>NZ_CP169565.1:0-4453698 GCF_041953405.1 Providencia xihuensis
GTGTCACTTTCGCTTTGGCAGCAATGTCTTGCCCGATTGCAGGATGAACTACCTGCCACAGAATTCAGTATGTGGATACGCCCCCTTCAAGCTGAATTAAACGATAATACATTGGCACTTTATGCCCCAAATCGTTTCGTTCTCGACTGGGTTAGGGATAAATACATCAATAATATCAATGAATTATTGAATGATTTTTGTGGTTCTGACGCACCTGCACTACACTTTGAAGTAGGCAATAAACCGATTACCGTCGCGCCGGCAGCCCCCCAAGCACGCACCATTCATGAAGTGCCTGCTTTTGCCGTACCGTCAGCCCCCGTTAAACCGAGTTGGGACAACTCAGCCAAAGTACAACCAGATGTCGCTTATCGTTCTAATGTGAATCCTAAGCATACATTTGATAACTTTGTTGAAGGTAAATCGAACCAATTGGCTCGCGCAGCAGCGAGGCAAGTGGCTGAAAATCCAGGTGGCGCCTATAATCCATTATTCCTTTATGGTGGAACAGGTTTAGGTAAAACCCACTTATTACATGCTGTAGGTAACAGCATCATGCAACATAAGGCCAATGCACGTGTCGTTTACATGCACTCTGAACGTTTTGTTCAAGATATGGTCAAAGCTTTACAGAACAACGCGATTGAAGAATTCAAGCGCTATTACCGTTCTGTCGATGCATTATTAATTGATGATATTCAATTTTTTGCCAATAAAGAGCGCTCACAGGAAGAATTTTTCCATACGTTTAACGCATTACTTGAAGGCAATCAGCAAATTATTTTAACATCCGACCGCTATCCGAAAGAAATCAACGGGGTGGAAGATCGCTTAAAATCACGCTTTGGTTGGGGCTTAACCGTCGCTATTGAACCACCTGAACTGGAAACGCGTGTAGCGATCTTAATGAAAAAAGCAGATGAAAATGAAATCCAACTTCCAGGTGAAGTGGCCTTTTTCATCGCAAAACGTCTGCGTTCGAACGTCCGTGAATTGGAAGGCGCGTTAAATCGTGTGATTGCCAACGCAAACTTTACTGGCCGCGCGATTACTATCGATTTTGTCAGAGAAGCACTGCGTGACCTATTAGCACTACAAGAAAAGCTGGTAACTATTGATAATATTCAGAAAACAGTTGCTGAGTATTATAAAATTAAAGTAGCAGATTTACTTTCAAAACGCCGTTCTCGTTCTGTCGCACGTCCGCGTCAGATGGCAATGGCACTAGCGAAAGAGCTAACTAACCATAGTTTACCTGAAATCGGGGATGCCTTTGGCGGCCGTGACCATACCACGGTGTTACACGCTTGTCGTAAAATTGAACAGTTACGAGAAGAAAGCCATGACATCAAAGAAGATTTTTCTAATTTAATCAGAACATTATCATCTTAATTGCTATGAAATTTATAATAGAACGCGAGCAGTTATTAAAACCGTTACAACAGGTTAGTGGTCCTTTAGGTGGGCGTCCAACTCTGCCTATTTTAGGTAACCTTTTATTACAGGTAAAAGAAGGCACCCTCCAACTCACTGGAACCGACCTTGAAATGGAGATGATGGCCAATGTCACCCTAACTGGGGAACATGAAGTTGGCGCAACAACGGTGCCCGCACGCAAATTTTTCGATATTTGGCGTGGATTACCTGAGGGTTCTGAAATTCATGTAGAGCTCAATGATGACAGACTGCTCGTCCGTTCTGGTCGTAGCCGCTTCTCATTATCGACGCTGCCTGCGGCTGATTTTCCAAACTTGGATGATTGGCAAAGCGAGGTTGAGTTTTCTCTTCCGCAATCAATACTGAAACGTTTAATTGAAGCGACTCAGTTTTCAATGGCGCACCAAGATGTCCGTTATTACCTCAACGGCATGTTATTTGAAACTGAAGACCAAATGCTCAGAACCGTTTCAACCGATGGCCACCGTTTGGCTGTTTGCGCGATGGATATTGGTCAATCACTGCCATCCCACTCTGTCATTGTTCCACGTAAAGGCGTGATTGAGTTAATGCGTTTATTAGATGGTGGCGATGCACCTCTGCAATTGCAAATTGGCAGCAATAATATTCGAGCCCATGTTGGCGATTTTATTTTCACCTCTAAATTGGTGGATGGTCGTTTCCCTGATTACCGCCGCGTATTACCGAAAAACCCAGACAAAACATTAGAAGCGCGTTGTGATTTACTTAAACAAGCGTTTTCTCGCGCGGCAATTTTATCAAATGAAAAATTCCGCGGTGTCCGTCTGTATTTTAGCGAAAACCAATTGCGCATCACGGCGAATAACCCAGAGCAAGAGGAAGCCGAAGAAATCGTTGACGTGAGCTATCAAGGCACTGAAATGGAAATCGGCTTTAACGTCAGTTACATTTTAGATGTCCTTAACGCACTGAAAAGTGAAAATGTACAGCTGCTGCTAACTGATGCAACTTCTAGCGTACAAATTGAAGATGCCGACAGCAAAGCCGCTGTTTATGTCGTCATGCCAATGCGTTTGTAATCGGTATTTATGATCCTTTCGCGTTTATTGATCCGCGATTTTCGAAATATAGAAAATGCGGATCTCTCCTTAGCCAATGGGTTTAATTTTCTCATTGGCCCAAATGGGAGCGGTAAAACCAGTATATTGGAAGCAATATACACCTTAGGCCATGGCCGTGCATTTCGCAGCATTCAAGCGAACCGCGTTATACGCCATGAGCAAGAACAATTTATTCTTCATGGTAAACTTAGCCACTTAGATGAAACGCGTAACGACCTTTCATTAGGCTTAAGCAAAAACCGCGAAGGTGACAGTAAAGTCCGAATTGACGGAACAGATGGCCATAAAATAGCTGAATTAGCAAAATTATTGCCAATGCAGTTAATTACCCCTGAAGGTTTTACCTTACTCAATGGTGGCCCTAAATATCGACGCGCTTTCATTGATTGGGGCTGTTTTCACAATGACCCACTGTTTTTCTCTGTTTGGTCAGATTTAAAACGGTTATTAAAGCAGCGAAATGCCGCTTTACGGCAAGTCACTCGTTATGAGCAAATTCGCCATTGGGATGCTCAGTTAGCGCCGCTTTCAGAGCAGATAAGCCAATGGCGCCAAGACTATATTTCTGGCATCGCTGAAAATATAGAGCAGACTTGCCAACAGTTTTTACCCGAATTTTCATTATCCGTTTCCTTCCAACGCGGCTGGGATAAAGAAATTGATTATTCAGAACAACTAGAACGCCAATTTGAGCGTGATAGAGCACTAACCTATACCGCTTCAGGGCCACATAAAGCGGACTTGCGTATCAGAGCCAATGGTACACCCGTTGAAGATATGCTATCACGGGGACAGCTCAAGCTGTTGATGTGTGCACTTAGGTTAGCGCAGGGTGAGTTTTTCACCCGTCAGAGCGGGCAGCAATGCCTGTATCTGCTGGATGATTTTGCCTCCGAACTCGATGCGGGCCGCCGTCAATTATTGGCAGCTCGCCTCAAAGCTACGCAAGCACAGGTGTTTGTCAGTGCCATTACACCCGAGCAAGTTAATGATATGATAGATGCAAATAGCAAGATGTTTAGCGTAGAACATGGCAAAATAGAAGTTCAACCTCAGAAATAGAAAGAGCAGGAAACGTTGATGTCGAATACATATGACTCCTCAAGTATCAAGGTATTAAAAGGACTGGATGCGGTGCGTAAGCGCCCGGGCATGTATATCGGTGATACAGACGATGGAACAGGTCTTCATCACATGGTTTTCGAGGTTGTCGACAATGCTATCGACGAAGCCCTCGCAGGCTTTTGTGACGATATCGTTATCACTATCCATGCCGATAACTCTATCTCCGTACAGGATGATGGACGTGGTATCCCAACGGGTATCCACGAAGAAGAAGGTGTCTCTGCCGCAGAAGTCATCATGACCGTTCTGCACGCAGGGGGTAAATTCGATGATAACTCCTATAAAGTTTCCGGCGGATTGCACGGTGTCGGGGTATCGGTTGTTAACGCCTTATCTGAAAAATTAGAATTAGTTATCAAACGTGATGGCAAAGTTCACGAACAAATCTACAAACACGGTGAGCCACAAGGCCCTCTGTCCGTTGTTGGTGAAACTGACCAAACAGGGACACGCGTCCGCTTTTGGCCAAGCATGGATACCTTTAAAGGCATCACTGAGTTCGAATATGATATATTAGCGAAGCGTTTACGTGAGTTATCCTTCTTAAACTCGGGCGTTTCTATCAGACTCATTGATAAACGTGATGGCAAAGAAGACCACTTCCATTATGAAGGCGGTATTAAAGCTTTTGTTGAATACTTAAGCCGTAATAAAACCCCTATCCACCCTTCTGTCTTTTATTTCTCAACCGAAAAAGACGGTATTGGTGTTGAAGTGTCAATGCAGTGGAATGATGGTTTCCAAGAAAACGTTTACTGCTTTACCAATAACATTCCACAACGCGATGGTGGTACTCACCTTGCAGGTTTCCGTGCCGCGATGACGCGTACACTGAACAACTACATGGAAAAAGAAGGTTATCAGAAGAAAAGCAAAGTCAACGCAACAGGTGACGATGCCCGTGAAGGTCTGATTGCTGTTATTTCTGTGAAGGTACCTGATCCTAAATTCTCATCACAAACCAAAGAAAAACTGGTGTCATCCGAAGTGAAAACTGCGGTTGAAACGATGATGAATGAGAAACTGGTTGAGTATTTACTGGAAAACCCAAATGACGCCAAAATTGTCGTTGGGAAAATTATTGATGCCGCACGTGCACGTGAAGCAGCACGTAAAGCTCGTGAAATGACTCGTCGTAAAGGCGCATTAGATTTAGCAGGCTTACCGGGTAAACTGGCTGACTGCCAAGAACGCGACCCTGCATTATCCGAACTGTACCTTGTGGAAGGGGACTCTGCGGGCGGCTCTGCAAAACAGGGGCGTAACCGTAAAAACCAGGCCATCCTACCTCTGAAAGGTAAAATTCTTAACGTTGAAAAAGCGCGTTTTGATAAAATGCTTTCTTCTCAGGAAGTTGCAACCCTGATTACCGCATTAGGTTGTGGTATCGGTCGCGATGAATATAACCCAGACAAACTGCGTTATCACAGCATTATTATCATGACAGATGCCGACGTCGATGGTTCGCACATTCGTACGTTACTGTTGACCTTCTTCTATCGTCAAATGCCTGAAATTGTTGAGCGCGGCCATATCTTTATTGCTCAACCACCACTGTATAAAGTGAAACGTGGTAAACAAGAACAGTACATTAAAGATGACGATGCAATGGACGATTACCTAATTTCTATCGCTCTTGATGGTGCTGAGCTGCATTTAAGTGCTGAAGCACCCGCCATGAAAGGTGAAGAGCTTGAGAAACTGGTTGTCGAATATAATGCAGCTCACCGCATTATCCGTCGTCTTGAGCGCCTTTACCCGCAAGCACTGCTTAACAGCTTGGTCTATCAGTCAACACTCACCGAAGATGACTTAAAAGACAGCGCAAAAGTCGAAGAATGGGCTGCTACGTTAGTTAAACGCTTAGAAGATAACGAACAATTTGGTAGCACCTACAGCTACACAATTACCGAAAATCGTGAGCGCCAGCTATTCGAACCCACTATTCGTATCCGTACCCATGGTGTTGATACCGACTACAATTTAGACTTCGATTTTGTTCACGGCAGCGAATACCGTCGTATCACGCACTTAGGTGACTTAATCAGTGGCTTAATTGAAGAAGGCGCTTATATCCAGCGTGGCGAACGCCGCCAAGATATCAGTAATTTCGAAGAAGCACTGGCTTGGTTGACTCGTGAATCCCGTCGTGGCCTATACGTACAGCGCTATAAAGGCCTTGGTGAAATGAACCCAGAACAACTTTGGGAAACCACCATGAACCCAGAAACCCGCCGTATGATGCGTGTAACGGTGAAAGATGCAATCGCAACTGACCTACTATTCACCACGTTAATGGGTGATGCCGTAGAGCCACGTCGTGCATTTATCGAAGAAAACGCCTTAAAAGCAGCCAATATCGATATCTAATTATTCTGTTGGTTGAATAAAACTCAATAACCCCATACGAAAGTCTGGGGTTATTTTTTATGAAAAATTTTTATAACGATTATCTTATTTCCACGATTTAATTAAATTTATAATAAAAGAATAAAAAAACAACTCCCATCAATAAGAAGCAATTTTACTCACAAGAAAATAATTAAAAATAAAACTTAACACTTTAATTAGTATGACTTTTTTATTCCAAATAACTGTCATAAAAAATAAATATATTATCAATAAACTCCGCCAAATGAAAAATCACTAATAGCATTAGCGGGGTTACAATGAGAAAATTTTTTATTTCAGCGTCACTAACTTTATTACCATTCATATTCACGAATACTCTAACAGCAAAAACTCATGTTTTAGAATTAGAGGAAAATATTATTGATATCAGAAGTACATGGCTTGAGGATATTAAAAACAATGTTATTAATAGCACACCTAAAGAAGGCAGTGCAGTTGCTGAGCAAGATAGGCTTATTAGTCGTGAATACACCAGTATCACTGGGGAAAGAAAGAAATTAGCGCTCGCAGATAAATCCCAAGACTCGGGTTATTTATTTAACAGTTATCAAACCATACTGTTTGGTGAACATGATATTAATATAAGAGACCATAAACAATATCAAGAAATCAATTTATTACATAATACAAGTACCCGTGCTTATGACGAAAAAAAACAACGTACACGGTCGATTGATTTTATTCTTAAAGACCACTTTAAACGCGGTCGCCCTTACCAAGTCTTGGATGACGATGGTCATTATATTGCTGAATATTCGAAAATACAGGGCTCATCTTACCCAAGTGGCCATACGTGGAATGGTTTCAAACAAGCCGCAGTATTAGCGATGATTTTTCCCGAAAAAGGCAGCGAAATGTTCAACCGAGCAATTGAATATGGTGAAAGCCGCGTGATTGTTGGCGCACACTTTGCCACCGATACTATCGCTTCTCGTGTCGGTAATTATTATTTATTATCACGACTACTGTCTGATGAAAAAAACACCAAATTCATTGTTGAATCCGCAAAAAATATCCGTAAAGATATTTCGTCATCATGTCCAAATAACCAAAAAAACTGCTTAACAGTATCTAGCCCTATCACCAATGAGCATATCGGCTATTATGGAAAAGAAAACACCCAAAATACGGCTAATATCGAGCCTAAAAATATCCCTAAAACTGCCAGTTATTTACTTCGATTACGTTTCCCTTACCTAAATAATAAACAATGGAATAATATTTTAGCCAGCACGGCATACCCAAGCCATTCAATTGCTGGGTGGAATATCAAAGAAAATGATCCCAATACTTATTGGGGGTTAATTAACTTACCTGCTGCTTATCAAGGCCCCGCTTATTTATATGAAAACTTGGTTGTTAATCAAGAAACTAATGATTTGGATATCGCTAATTTTGGCGAGTTAGATGAATGGAAAAATAATATTCAAGGCGTTGGAAAATTAATTAAAAATGGCCATGGAACCCTCGTATTATCCGGCAACAATACTTTTGCAGGTCTCACCGTCAATCAAGGCCACTTAGTGTTAGCAGGCGAAAATAAATATTTGCAAAAATCCCATATTAATGGCGGCAAAGTGACCCTTAAAAAAAACTTAGACTCCGCAATTGATATTAATAAAGGAACCTTGGATCTCGAAGGGGGGCAGGTCAGAGCCCCAGTTAATATTCATCATCAGGGTTTACTGACGGGCAACGGTAGCATTCAACAATTAACCGCCAACCAAGGCGCTACAGTTGCTCCAGGTCATTCTATTGGTACAATTAACATTGTTGATTCAATAACTTTTGCGCCTGATAGCCACTATTTGGTGGAAATCACCCCTGAAGGTAATAACGATAAAATCATTAGCCAAGGCAGCTCTTCATTAAAAGGCGGTATCGTCACCGTCTCACTTGAAAACCAAAACGAGCCTCTCTCTAAGCTCGATATTAACCGCTTGTTTGGTACTCAATATACGATCCTTAGCGCTCAAAAAGGGGTTAATGGCCAATTCGATACCGTTTTACCTAATTATCAGTTTATTGGAACCACGCTGAATTACGCCCCGAAAGAGGTCACACTTAAAATAGGGCGTAATAATACCCCATTTTCCAGTGCGGCTACCACGCCAAATCAAAAAGCTGCCGCTAACGCTATTGATAGGCTTCCGATAAGCCATCCTCTGTATGAACAAACGTTAAAAAGTCGCTCAAAGCAGGAGGCTCAAACCCTATTTAGTGATGTAACTGGGCAAATATATGCTGACGTATTATCAAACCAATTAAATGATAGCCGTCAAATTAAAGAGGCCGTACTGCAACAAGCTCGCTTATCTGAATCATTAAATAGCGAAGACAAAGGTAATGTGTGGGTTAACATGTTATACGACTGGGATAAAACCACGGGTGATAGCAATGCGACAGGGTATAAATCATCAAGCTATGGTCTATTACTCGGTGCAAACCGACGTTTTATTAATGATAAAATGACATTCGGCATCGCCGCAGGTTTTAGCCAAAGTTCATTATCTAATCACCTAGACCAAGGTCACAGTAATAACTACCATGCCGCTATTTATGGTAGTGCAGTATGGCAACCGATCGCCGTTCGTTCAGGGCTTAGCCATACTTCACACCTCGTTCACACTGAACGCGCAATCAGTGATGGCACAAGTCACTCCGCGAATTATTATACCAACACCCACCAAGCGTTTATTGAAATGGCCTATCCGATTAACACCCGTTGGATGAACCTTGAACCATTCACCAACTTCACTTATATCAACACAACAAATCATGCTATCAAAGAGCACATCAACAACACCTCTTTGCAAGCAGGTAAACAGTATATTGGCTCTCGTTTATCGACAATAGGGCTGCGTCTTGATAACCAGTGGAAAGTCGGTAATGAGTCAAATATCGGTCTACATGGTGAACTTAACTGGCAATATCAATATGGCAACTTGAATAGAGGGGTCAAATTGAATTTTTCTGATACGACGAGCGCATTTACGATACATAGTGCCCCAGCAGCACGCCATGGCGTCGCGTTAAAAGTCGGTACAAATATCAATATAAAAGAAAATACTAAGCTATCAATTAACTACAATAAATTTTTATCTGGGCATTATCACGATAACAATATTGATGCCAAAGTTGCGATCGCTTTTTAACCCTGTTTATTCTCCCCCGCTTATGGCGGGGGTTATTCCACACTGCCAAGGCAGACACTCACCATGACTAAACATCACAAGATTTTACAGTTTTTTACGCCATGATTTTGATTATCTTATCTTTTTTTATGTTATAAACGAATAACAGCCAAAGTTAACTAAATGTTAATTTATAAACTTATGATTTTTAATTTATCCACATAACTTAAGGCAAGGCCAAAAACAGATAAAAAGAGCACCCTAATGCGCCAACTTATTATTCCAATTTATGCGTTATTGATATCTATCATTCCTATATTTTTCAGTGGGGATGTTAGCCTTATTGCAGACATTGCGATTGTTATTTCAGGTACCCTGATGCTACTGCTATGCGCTGGCGTCTATCGGTTTCTTCTTGGCAAGGTATTTACTGTTTTTGTTTCGCTCTTGTGGGCACTCAATTTATCCGTCTCATTCTTCTTTTATCAAAAACACGATATCCGCTTCTCTTCTTCTATCGCAGAAACCTTTATCAATACCAATAGCAGTGAGACGGTGGGAATGCTTTCCTACAATATTGGCTATGTAATTTTCTATCTATTTGTTTTTACTTTATATTTATCAAGTATTCATCTATGTGCAAAATATATGAATCGCCGTACCGCCGCGATAAGCCTGGCACTCCTTTGCGGTTATCTACTAGCCATCCCAGCCTATTACGCATCACTGTTTAGTAAGCCTGATAGCGCATTATTAATCACTGAAAAATACTTACTGAATACACCGTTCTACAATGCCGCAGCGCTAGTCAAAAATTTATATGAAAACCGCGGGATCAAGAAAATATCGTCCCAGAAAGTTTCGTTTAATTATCAGAAAAAAAACTCTGAAACCCAAATCTATGTGCTTGTCATTGGGGAATCGCTACGTCGTGACCATATGAGTTTCTACGGCTATCAGTATGATACAACACCTAATTTGAATAATCGGAAACCCCAAATTTTAGCGTTTCAACAAGCCTATTCCCCCGCGCCTGTCACCATCTTGTCGGTTCCTATTTCATTGTCTAACATCCGTTTTGAGCAGATGCAGGACAAATCACATTATGCAGACAATATTATTTCATTAGCGAATCACGCGGGTTTTAAAACGTATTGGATCAGCAATCAGGGCAAAACGAACAAACGTACCAGTATCATTTCTGCAATTGCTTCGATGTCACAACAGAAAGCTTGGAACGAATTTGTTGGCTATGATGAAGAACTGCAAGATGATTTCCGTGATGCTCTCAATGACCCAACCGATAAACAAAAGCTCATCGTTTTACATACCTATGGGAGCCATGAACCTGCTTGTAACCGGTTTCCTGAAGACGAGCTAAAAACATTTAGTGGCCAAGAAGATGACGATTGCTACGACAGTTCAATTGCTTATACCGATAAATTTATCGAAAACCTTATGCAGCAACTCGAAGGTAAACCTGCGACTTTGATGTACTATTCAGATCACGCATTACAACGCTTAGACAGTGATAACACTATTCACTACCACCATGGTGTTAATAACCCAAGAAAAGAGGCCTATGAAATTCCCTTATTAATTTGGTACAGCCAAAGTGCTAGTAAGCCAACAGTAAATACAACACATTTACACGCCCCTTATTCCACAGCAAATAATTATTGGCTAATCAGTGATTGGCTTGGTATACAACAGCGCGCGTCTCAAGCTTGCTTATCACCTCTGCGCACATGTTACCAACCAAGCGATAATATTCAGGTAATTGACGGTAACCGAAATTTATTATCCATTAATCAATTACCAACAGAAACGGTCGACCCACAATAAAACTCGATATTTTGCCAATCTTTGCTCATAGTTAGCGCATTGAGTTTCATCTAAATATCGAGGCTTGTATGTTCGAATTAACTTTTTTACGTGAGTTATTAGGCTCTAGCGTTCATGTACTTCAATTACTGTTAGAAACCATTTCTGTCATCTGTGTGATTATTGGTTTAATCAAAACATTAATTGTATGGTTTCGCGTTAAAATAGCGCGTACCGCACGTTATTGCTTTGGTGATTGGTTAGCCACCGCATTAGAGTTTCAGTTAGCAGCGGATATTTTAGCTACCACCGTTGACCCTGATTTAGATAGCCTGATCAAATTAGGTATCATCGCCGTGATCAGGACGTTCCTAAACTATTTCTTAGCAAAAGAATTAGAACACCAGCCACAACAACATCCCCAAAAAATACAATAAATTACCAAGCCCTTTTAACGAAAAAGCCTACACAATGTTCATGTGTAGGCTTGATAAAACACGGTATTAGTTTGTCATTACAGTAAGATTCTCAACATACGGCGCAGCGGTTCAGCGGCGCCCCATAACAGTTGGTCACCGACAGTAAAGGCAGATAAATACTCTGGGCCCATATTCAGTTTACGCAGGCGCCCTACTGGCGTGCTTAGTGTGCCTGTAACTGCTGCGGGTGTTAGCTCACGCATTGTAATTTCACGGTCATTCGGCACCACTTTCACCCAGTCATTATGGGAAGCCAACAGCTGTTCAACCTCGTTTAATGGAATATCTTTTTTCAGTTTTAAAGTGAAAGCTTGGCTATGACAACGCAGTGCACCAATACGAACACATAAACCATCCACTGGAATGATGTTATTACCCGTTGCTAAAATTTTGTTGGTTTCTGCTTGGCCTTTCCATTCTTCGCGACTTTGCCCATTTTCTAACGCTTTATCAATCCACGGGATCAAGCTGCCTGCTAATGGCACACCGAAGGCATCTGTTGGCATTGTGCCACTACGGGTAAAGTCGGTGACTTTTTTCTCGATATCTAAAATTGCGGATGCAGGGTCTTGCAGCTCTTTTGCGACTTGCGTGTGTAATGACCCCATTTGAGCTAAAAGTTCACGCATATTACGAGCACCCGCACCCGATGCAGCTTGGTAAGTGGCAACAGATGCCCATTCAACCAAATTATTGGTGAATAAGCCGCCCAGAGACATCAACATCAAACTCACTGTACAGTTACCACCAACAAAGGTCTTAATGCCTTTATTTAAACCATCTTGGATGTGTTGGTTGTTCACTGGGTCAAGGATGATAATCGCATCGTCTTTCATACGTAATGAAGATGCTGCGTCAATCCAGTAGCCATTCCAGCCTGACTCACGAAGTTTAGGGTAAACTTCATTAGTATAATCACCGCCTTGGCAGCTAATGATGATATCCAATGCTTTTAAAGCATCAATATCAAAGGCATCCTGTAAAACACCACGATGACCACCGTAAACCGGTGCTTCAGCGCCATGTTGTGAGGTCGTAAAGAAAACAGGATGAATCGCATCAAAATCACGTTCTTCGACCATTCTCTGCATCAATACTGAGCCGACCATTCCTCGCCAGCCAACAAACCCTACATTTTTCATTTTTATTCACCCTGTTTGTTTAATTTTTACCAAGAAATTTCCAGTTCCAGCTCCATTGGCGTCAATGCGGCCATTTTTTAATCATTCATTCGGCATTCACGGAAGTTGAAGCTCGAAATTTTTCGGATGTATTAAACCTGACAAAATATGAACCGGTGTGCAAGTGAATTTCATCACTATTAGCAGGATGATTAGTAATAAAACTAATGGACGCAAAGAAAAAACAAAAAAACCACGACAAGGAGTATGTGTTGTCGTGGTTAAGCTAAAAACAAAATGAGGCAATACAGGTAAATTTTTAAAGGAAAAGCAGGAACTAACGTTTTTTCTTGCAACCTTGCACCGCTTTAAAACGCGGATTGGCTTTACAAATCACATATACGCGCCCACGGCGGCGAACCACTTGGCAATCTGGGTGGCGCGTTTTTGCTGTTTTTAATGAACTCAACACTTTCACGTTTACTTATCCTCTGTTCGCAGAAAACGCCCAAAACGTTTCTGGAATTGCGCTGTTTTCCCTTCTTGGGAAATTAATTTTTGTTTTCCCGTGTAGAACGGATGTGATTGAGAAGAGACGTCCAACGTAACATACGGAAAAGTTTCGCCTTCAAATTCAATCGTTTTTTCTGTTTTAATCGTTGAACCCACTTTGAAATAGGCATCCGCACTAGTGTCATGGAAAACAACCGTGCGATATTGAGGATGGATCCCTTGTTTCATAATAACCACCTAAATGTAATGTTATAATATAACAATACACTTTATCAAAAAGGGACGCAATGATTTTATTTGTCAAAAACAAACTAAAGAGGAAGACAGGCGTTATTTTTACCATAACGCCTGTCAGTTGGGGTGAGAATAAAAACCTTAACGATAGCCTTGCGATAAAGGAACTTCAGGGTCTGGCTCACCTGTTATGCGGTTTCTTAAATCGCGACGGATAATCTCAATCGACCAAAACCAAATTAAATGCCCGAAGATTTCAGAAACATTTTCATACCAAGGTAAGTCTAAAAGTGGTGGTGTTAAGCCCATTAAAGGGAATGAAATCATATGAACAAATAACTGTGCTAATGCCCCCGCTAACAAACCTTGCCATAATTTAATTTTTGGGAAAATCTCTGCCACGATGCAGTAACCAATCGCAAAAACCAGTGAAAATAGGATATGCGTCACACCGACCCAATTAAAAATATGTCCTGCGAATGTATACACTGCCGCATTTGGGTCTACCATCCCTAACCAATCCCTTAAAAATACATAAGGTGGATTGAGAAAATTACGTGAGCAGTCCACTTGCTCAGCAACGCGGATCAGTGTTTCTGGTGAACAAGCGGCATTAAACATATCGGTTGGACTACGTGGTGGTAAAGGCACTTCTGCCCCCCACTTCACAAAGGCAGAAACAATCCCACTGATAATACCAACAAAGAACGCAACACCATAACGGCGGCGTTTTTTTTCTGTAATATAAAAGAATCCCCGAGCCATAAAACCTCTTTATTTGACTTAAGTTTTTTTGAGGTTTATTTATTCTCCTTTTATGAACATCCGTAAATGACATGAATCAATAAAATAATAATCACTGATAGAAATAATCACGCTCACCATTGCTACTCTGAGTTCACTGAACAGAAATAAAAACCAAAACGATAATTTCTCCAGCCACAATCTTTTGTATAATTAGGCCATCACACATAATCATTTAATTGTTTATCAAATGGATACGTCATTATCGATGATAAACATACCATTTGGGGAAAAGGAAAATGTATTACGGCTTTGACATGGGCGGAACCAAAATTGAACTTGCAGTCTTTGATAATGAACTCAATCAAGTCTGGCAGAAACGTGTTCCGACACCTAAAAATGACTACCAAGCACTGCTGGATGCCTTTCTTGCACTCACCCAAGAAGCCGATGAAAAATTCAATTGCCAAGGGAAAATTGGCGTTGGCGTTCCTGGTATTGTTAATCATGCAGAGGGCACCGTATTTACCACTAACGTTCCCGCAGCGCAGTACAAGCCTCTGATTCATGACTTAACCAATGCGTTACAGCGCCCAGTAAAAGTGGAAAACGATGCCAATTGCTTTGCACTATCCGAAGCTTGGGATCCTGAATTTAAGCGTTATCCAACAGTGTTGGGCTTAATTTTGGGTACAGGTGTAGGGGGTGGCTTTGTCATTAATGGCAAAGTGTTGTCAGGAAAAAATGGGATTGCAGGCGAAATTGGCCACATGAACCTCAGTGTTCGCGCAGCAAAACTATTAGGGGATACCGTCCCTGAAGTAACCTGTGGCTGCGGACAAACAGCTTGTTTCGAGACTTACCTTTCAGGCCCTGGGTTTGAACGTATTTATACTGCATTTACAGGGGAAAAACGCTCTGCTATTGAAATTATTGAGCGATATCATCAGCAAAGCCCTGAAGCAATCGAACACGTTGAACGCTACATGTCTGTATTGGCGATGTTTATGGGGCAAGTCATTACCGTATTCGACCCCGATTTAGTCGTCTTTGGCGGCGGTTTATCGCAATTTGAAGAAATTTACCGGCGTTTGCCTGAAGTTCTACCTCAATATCTGTATGGAATTGCCACTTTACCTGCCATTGAAAAAGCCCGCTATGGTGATTCTGGCGGGGCACGCGGTGCTGCGTTCCTCAACTTAATCGACTAACTTTCCTTTCATACTCCTTGGTAATTATCTGCCAAGGAGTTCATTTACCTTTATTTTCAGATGATAATCATTATCATCCATTTACAAATGGTGCTAAAATAACCGAAGATCCATCGGTTTTATTATCATTGTCATTCTAAGAATAATTTCAGCAAATTATAAATAGAAAACAGCAAGATATTATTAAATTTGGGCGATAAAGACTTGTCTGATACAGCTTGTGGCTAAAAACGCTATTATTGCATTACATACAATAAGGTAATAAACAAAAACATCCGCCGTTACCCCTTAAACAACAATAAAGAGAAAGCCTTATGGGATTGTTTTTTCAGAATAGTTTGATGTTTCCCACCATTGTTTTTAGTGGATTACTCATTATTGTTTTATTTTACTGGTTATGTGCTGCATTTGGCTTACTCGATATTGATGTCTTTAATATCGATACTGAATTTGATGCAGGACTCGACGCTACGGGCTTTGCGGGCTGGCTCACTAAACTGGGCTTAGCAGGAATTCCAGTTACCATTATTCTAACCTTATTTACGCTATTTGGCTGGGTTATCAGTTACTTTTGCGTTTATGGCTTTATCCGTTTTATTGATTCAACCCTATTACGCTACCTTGTTGGCTTTGCCGTATTTGCCATCACACTGTTTATTTCCCTTCATCTCACTGCTTTATGTTTAAAACCCGTCCGTAAAAAACTCGTCAGCCTAAATAAACCCAAAACCGTACATCAGCTTATTGGCAAATTAGCAACTGTACGTTCAGGCTCTGTGAGTGAACAAAATGGGGAAGCGATGTTAGAAGATGGCGGTGCAGGGTTAATTTTACAGATACGCGCACCATCAATCGAGAATTTAAAGCGAGGCGATCGCGTCGTCATTATTAGCTATGATGCGCAGTCCCACAGTTACCAAGTCGTGACGGAAGATGAGTTCCGTCATTAGTTTTCACGATATAGACAATAAACCTTTGCTTGCCTATTTAAAATAACGACCTCGTCGGAACCTATGGAGAAGAAATATGGATTTGGCTGCATTAATGCCCTTTTTAACCATTATTGGCGGGATCATCGTCATTATTTTAGGCTTCTTTGGATTATTTAAAGCCTTCTATATCAAAGTCCCACAAGGTACAGCACTGATTGTGAACGACATGTCTTCACAGCCCAAAGTGCATTTCACAGGTGCACTGGTCTATCCTGTTATCTACAAAAAAGAATTTATGCGCATTTCACTTCTAACATTAGAAGTGGATCGCCGTGGCAAAGACGGTTTAATTTGCCATGATAACTTGCGTGCGGATATCACTGTTGCTTTTTACTTACGCGTAAATGAAACCACTGAAGACGTATTGAAAGTAGCAAAAGCCATTGGGGTTGACCGCGCTTCTGACCATCAAGCCGTCAGCACCTTATTTAGTGCAAAATTCTCTGAAGCACTAAAAACAGTCGGTAAACAGTTTGATTTAGCGAAACTTTTTGAAGATCGCCAAAACTTCCGTGACCGCATCGTTGATGTGATTGGCAAAGACCTTAATGGTTATGCATTAGAAGACGTTGCCATTGACTACTTAGAGCAAACACCGAAATCTGCCCTTGACCCAAACAATATCTTTGACTCTGAAGGTATTCGTAAAATCACTGAAATTACCGCTATCCATAATATTGAAACGAACCAAAAAGAACGTGACCAAGAGTTAGCGATTCAAAAGAAAAATGTGGAAACACGCGAAGCCAGTTTAGCGCTAGAACGCCAACAAGCGGATGCGGAAGCACGTCAAAAACGTGAAATTGATAATATTCGTTCCCGCGAACAAGCCGAAACCTTGCGTGTTCAAGAAGAAGAACGCTTAAAATCGGAACAAGCACGTATACAAACTCAGCAAGAAATTGAGATTCGTGAAGAAAACCGAATGCGTGAAGTTGAAGTTGCTCAACAAAACCGCACCCGTGCCGTAGCCATTGAAGAAGAACGCGTTAGTCGCGCACGAGAGCTTGAAATCGTTGCCCGTGAGCGTGAGGTTGAGCTACAACGCATTGAAAAAGAAAAAGCATTAGAAGAAGAACGCAAAAACATCTCGAATGTGATCCGTGAACGTGTTGCCGTTGAAAAAACTGTCGCACAGGAAGAGGAACGTATAAAAGAAGTCCGTGAAGTATCCGAAGCTGATCGTATGCGCCAAGTGACTGTGATCAATGCACAAGCTGAAGCTGAAGAGTTATTGGTTCGCCAAGTGAAAAGAGCCGAAGCCGATGAAGCGAGCGCTAAACACAAAGCGGAAGAAATCAGCACCATGGCACAAGCCGAATTAGAAGCTTCAGCCAAACAAGCAGAAGCGAAAAAACGCTTAGCAGAAGGAATTGAAGCTGAACACGCTGCATTAGGTTTAGCAGAAGCACGCGTTCGCCAAGCGACTGCCGAAGCAGAAGAAAAAGAAGGTTTAGTGCTTGCCAATATCACCGCCGAAAAACTGTTAGCAGAAGCGCGCGGCTTAAAAGAAAAAGGTTTAACCGAAGCACAAGTCATGGAAGCCAAAGCGAAAGCAGAGCAACAACAAGGGCTTGCTGAAGCCAAAATCCTCGAAGAGAAATTAGCAGCGCAAGCGCGTGGTGAAGAACAACAAGCTAACGCAAAAGAAAAATTAGGTTTAGCGGATGCAAAAGTCCTTGAAGAGAAACTGGCAGCACAAGCTCGAGGTGAAGGCCAATTAGGTTCAGCACAGGCGGAAGTTATTCGCCAGCGCCTGAAAGCCGAAGCAGACGGCTTAACTGACAAATTCAAATCAATGGATCACCTCAGCGATACCGCACGTTCCCATGAAGAATTCCGTATGCGCCTTGAGAAAGAATTTGAACAAGCTATGGCTTCTATCGATGCCAATAAAGAAATCGCTCGTGAGCAAGCGGATGTCTTGGCTGCAGCGCTTAGCAAAACCAATATCGAAATTGTGGGCGGCGATGGCAACTTCTTCAACACCTTCTCTAAAGCACTTAGCTTAGGTAAGGCTGTCGATGGCTTTATGGATAAAAGTAGTTTTGCCAAAGAAAATGTGGAAAAGCTGATTAACCGCAGTAAAGAAGATAAAAAAATCGATATTGCCGCTTTACTGAAAAACCCTGAAGTTCAAGACCTAATCAATGGCTTTATGGCTGCAAAAGGGGCGGGACAATTAGCAAAAACCGTAACGGCAAAACCCGTTCCACCCGCTGATGACCAACTTTAGTTAATCAAAATCTGAGGGGGCTTTTTTGCCCCCTATTGCCTTTTTTTCATCCACTTTAAGGGAATTCGCTGCACCATGTCAGATTTTCAGGAAACGGATCGCGAGCAAGAAATACTCGATAGCGCTGTTGCAGAAGGGGGCGCATATGACATTTTACGTAAGCGGCTGACCGAACAAGGCCAGCAACTTCACCAAAAAGCCATACAGCTCAATGAAAAACGCCTAGAAGAATTTGGTCAAAGCCAAATGGATATTATTGGGCGTATTCGTATTCGTACTGAAAATAACTGCCAAGCCCGAGATATTGTTCGAGTGGGTGAATGGTTGCTATTTGGCTATAACGTTTTCCTTGGATTAAAAAAAGAAACGCACCTCAATGATGTGTTTTCATTGTATCGATTGATTGAAAACGAAGGCGAATTTGATGTTGAAGCCGTCGATAATGAAGATACCTTTTTAAATGATACTCGCTTTGTTCAGGATTTTACTGAGCTCTATACCTATTATAAAAATACCCAATTACTGCAACTTGTCGAACGAGATGGCAAACTACTGGCCAGCTTCCAAATTGGCGACCGCATTACCGATGTCCGCGTTTTTCGTTGGTCGATTTCAAGCGATAAACAACGTATTGAATACATTGATAATCGAGGGGAACGCGATATCGCCCTCCCCCCCGCTTATGACTTTGAGTGGCAAAAAACCACTCGCGAAGATACTGTAAATGGCCGTTACCCTCACATTAATATCCTCGACACCGTATTCGTTGAAACTATCGGTGGTGACTTAACAATCAAGTGTGAAAATAACACTGAAGATGGTTTGGGGATTTATCGTGAAGCAGTGCTGGATAAAAATCAGTCCCTCGATGATGCGCAAATTGAATATGCCCAAACAGGCAGTTTGATTATTTTAAAGATTTTGCCTTACCGAGAAGAAAGCTGGCGCTATCTGGTTTACAACACACTGACCCAGTCTGTGCAGCGCATTGACGCCATTGGGCAGGCTTGCGTTCAACTCCCTGAAGATCACGGTATTATTTTCCCAGGGGGGTATTACCTACAAAATGGTGAATACAAAACCTTTGAACAACCGATGGATGGCATGCGTTTTCGCCGCTTACGTCGTTCACCCAATGGCGAAGACGTTTTATATGTTTTTTATTCCCCGAACCAAGGCCGTATCGCACTTTTCAACTATAACCTGATTGAACGTACCCTGTCCGTTCCATTGATTGGGCATGGTTATGCCATGCTTGAAGATGGCAAAATGGTTCTGTTCGAAGGTGAAGGGGAAGAAGCCACGCGCGTCCATCCAATGCAAGTGTGGCAAACACCATTTTATTCTGATGAATTTGCGGATAAGCAACCGACTCGAGGGGGCTTTTTTGGCCGAATTGGTAACGCAGATTTAGTCCGTGGTATTTCTGAAATATTGCATGTTGCCAAAGAGATTGAAGGTAATCATGTTTCTATCGCCCGCTATGAGCAGCTCAGCCAGCAACCTAAAAATTTATTGGATTTATACTATTGGTTCAGCGATGAGCAATGCTTAGAAATTGGTAAGTTACTGAAAGAAATCACGCAAACCAGTGAATTAGTGCTTGATGAATATGAAAAGGTAGAAAGCATCCGCCAGCAGTCGGCTAAATCGATGAATGAAGCCATTAGCCGCCAGAAATCACTATTATCGCTGACATTACCCGACAGCTGGGATGATATTCAGCAATTTGTTGATGGTTTAAATGCCCTAAATGCACAACGCGGGCACTTGATTTCGCTGCGTGAATTTCGCTATATGGATTTAGAAAAACTGAGTGAAATGGAAGGCGAAATTGAAAAAAATCAACAATATGTCTCCCAAGAAACCGCCGTTTTTCTGGCTAGCGATAAAGCGCTACAACCTTTCAAAGCACAATTAACCGTTTTTGAAGAACAAACCGAAAAAGCGCAAAACAGCGCCCAATTAGATATCCCAATGAATGACATGGAAAAAATGTCAACAGATTTGGATATGCTATCTAATTTAATGGCTTCACTGTCATTCAATGATGTGACACAACAAACCCATATCATTGATTCTATCTCACAAATTTATGCACAGCTGAATCAGTCACGGGCTCGCTTACAACAGAAACGAAAGTCCCAAACCAGCGTTGAAACCGTGGCGCAGTTTGGCGCACAATTTCGTTTATTTAGCCAAGGTATCACCAACGCATTGTCCCTTGCGACAGACCCTGAGCGTTGTGATGATCAGCTATCAAGATTACTGGTTCAATTAGAAGAACTGGAAAGCCAGTTTAGTGGCCACGATGAGTTTCTTGATGATATCTTAGCCAAGCGTGAAGAGTTACTTGAAACCTTTGAATCTCATAAACAAATTCTTATTGATGACCGCCAACGCCGTGCACAAAACCTGTTAACTGCTGCTGACCGCTTACTCGATAGCTTGCAACGCAGAACCACCCGTCTGCAGTCTCAAGATGAGCTAAATGCATTTTTTGCCTCAGACCCCCTTGCGTTAAAAACGCGAGAAATCATCGAAAAACTAAGAGAGATTAACGACAACGTTAAAGCCGATGATATCGATGCTCGCTTAAAAGCATCTCGTGATCAAGCTATCCGCATTCTGCGCGATAAAACCGATATTTTTGAAGATGGCGGTAATATCATCAAATTGGGTCGCCATCGGTTTAGCGTTAACACGCAAGAGCTAGACCTCACTATCTTGCCTAAAAATAACCAACTCTGGGTATATCTCACGGGTACGGATTTTCAGGAACCGATTGAAAATGAAGAGCTCACACAGTTACAGCCTTATTGGACGGCAACTTTAGAATCTGAGTCAGAGACAGTTTATCGCGCGGAGTACCTTGCTTATTCGATTATTTATTCTGCCGCTAAACGCCAAGACGAACTCAACATGGCGTTGTTAACCCGCGCGTTAACTTCCCCTGAAAAGCTGGAAAAAATCGTGCGCGATTTTGCAGGCCCACGCTACAAAGAAGGCTATGAAAAAGGGATTCACGACCACGATGCCATTGCAATCTTAAAAAAATTAATTCCTGTCGGGGAGAGTGCCGATCTTCTGCGTTATAACCCGACTGCGCGTGCAATTGCAGCGATTTACTGGGAAATAGCCCAAAACGAAGAGTTCCCCGCTCTTTGGCCTGAACGTGCTAGAACAGCGATGAACATTCATCAGCTGTTCCATAATGATAATGCCTTACTTGACCTACAAGCGGAAATTGAAGCCAATATCAGTTTGTTTTTACAAGATAATCCTATTCAATGCCAAAGTTATGAGCAAACACAAGCTGCGGAATATCTGAGCTTTGCATTAGCACGAACGCCTATCGAACTGGTCTACAGTAAATATGCAAAAGAACTCGTTCTAGCGTTACAAGAACGCTTAGAAGAAGCCCATATGTGGCTCGATTTCAATCGTTCCCAACAAAATTTAGGTACACGCTACGCCCAACGTTGGTCACTTATTCAAAATTGGCTGCAAGGGCTGTGCTCAACCCCTCAATTCGCACATCTAGTACCTTATATACCTGGTGCAATTGCCATTATTATTTTAGATAAAGTGGCTTCTGCCCGCTACAGCGAAGCTGACCTTTACTTTAAAGTCAGCGGTTTACTGGGGGAACACCCAACCATTGAAAACCAAACGCTATCACTCAGCTTAGATAATTACTTTAGCCGGATGCGCGGGCAGCGAAAACGCTTTATCCCTGAATTCCGCCAATACCAAGCTTTGCGACAACGCATCGTAACAGAGGAACGTAGCCGCTTAAAATTGCATGAGTTTAAAGCTAAGCCATTGAGCTCTTTCGTACGTAACAAACTGATTAATGATGTCTACTTACCCATTATTGGCGATAACATGGCGAAGCAAATCGGCGCACTCGGTGAAGGAAAACGTACCGACTTAATGGGGCTACTGTTAATGATCTCGCCGCCTGGTTACGGTAAAACTACTTTAATGGAATACGCCGCTGATCGCTTGGGGCTGATTTTCATGAAAGTCAATGGCCCTGCACTTGGTCATGATGTGCTTTCACTTGACCCTGCACAAGCACCGAATGCTACCGCGAGGCAAGAGCTAGAAAAACTCAATTTAGCCCTTGAAATGGGAAATAACGTCATGCTGTATGTGGATGACATCCAACATACACACCCTGAATTCTTACAGAAATTCATTTCCCTGTGTGATGGAACACGGCGTATTGAAGGGGTTTGGAAAAACAAAACCAAAACCTATGATATGCGCGGCAAAAAATTCTGTGTGGTGATGGCAGGGAACCCCTATACCGAATCTGGCGAAGTATTCCGTATCCCAGATATGTTAGCTAACCGTGCCGATATCTATAACCTCGGGGAAGTATTAGGTGGGATGGATGAGGCTTTCGCATTAAGCTATATCGAAAATAGCTTAACCTCGAACCCCGTTTTAGCCCCTCTGGCACTCAGAGATCTCAATGACTTATATCTCCTTGTAGATAAAGCCATGGGGAAATCGGTTTCAACCAATACACTGAGTTACCCTTACTCTGACGCCGAAATAAACGAAATAGTTTTAGTCATCAAACAATTAGTTAAACTTCGCGACATTGTGTTGAAGGTCAATCAGCAATATATTGCCAGCGCAGCTCAATCGGACAAATACCGCACTGAACCTGCATTTCGTTTGCAAGGCAGTTACCGAAATATGAATAAACTCAGTGAAAAAGTCTCTTCTGTTATGAATGATGAAGAGCTG
Source organism: Providencia xihuensis (assembly GCF_041953405.1). Lineage (NCBI taxonomy): Bacteria > Pseudomonadati > Pseudomonadota > Gammaproteobacteria > Enterobacterales > Morganellaceae > Providencia > Providencia xihuensis. Next base: position 23,330 of record NZ_CP169565.1, read on the forward strand.
GAGCGGTTATTAGATGACCACTACCTCGGTGAAGCCCAATTGCTCACAACGGGTGCAGAGGAAAATTTATTAAAACTCGCAGAGTTACGAGGAACACTAACCGAAAAAGAAGCCGCACGCTGGCAACAAATCAAGAAAGACTTTATGCGTAATAAAGCCCTTGGTGGTGATAATACTGATATTGGTGACCGAGTGGTTGTCCAACTCGCCTCTTTAGTCGAAAGTGTTCAAGCATTAGGTAAAGCCGAATGAAATACCCCCGCGTGACACTATTAGTCGCTTTAGTTGCCATATTAGTTGGCATTCAGTTGATTAATAGCCTAACAGCGGGTGAGCTTATTCATTTTGGTATTGTCCCTCGTACTCTCAGTGGTTTGATAGGGATTTTGCTTGCCCCTTTTATTCACGGAAGTTGGGATCACTTATTCAGTAATCTTCCACCGCTGATTATACTCAGTGCCCTATTACTCCATCGCACCATCAAGTTTTATCTCGTTGCTTCACTATTTATTATTGTTGTTGGCGGGCTGATGGTATGGCTAGTAGGCCGTAATGCCGTACATGTTGGCGCGAGCGGTTGGATTTTTGGGTTGTGGGGGTTGTTGATTGCCCAAGGTTTTTTGCGCCGAAAATTCGCGGATATCGCCATCGCATTGTTAGTGTTATTTTATTTTGGTGCAATGGCGAGCGGCTTGTTACCCGTTCATCAATATATTTCGACAGAATCCCATATTGCTGGCGCGTTATCGGGTATTTTATTTGCTTGGTTGATCAACAAAAGCGAGAAAAAACGTTAGCGCGCTGAAATACGGTAAACACAGCGCCCAGCGCCCTCTAACAAATACTGTTCACGTTCAATACTTGCCTCGTTGCCTATCACTTCTTGAAAAAGCGCTAACTCTGAGCGGCAAAAATTTTGGCAAGCCGTTGCGGCGGCGCAAATAGGGCAATGGTTCTCAATAAAGAGCCAATCTTCCCCCTCTTGCTCAACTTTTGCCATATAGCCTTCTTCGCTGCGTACTTCAGCTAATGCTGCAAGGCGCTCTGCTAACGGTAAGTTTTGGCAGCGGGCGATATATTTTTCACGGCTTTCAATCTCTCTTTGGTGAATAAGCTTTTCCAAGCCATCATCGCCAAAAATAGTCCGAACAGAATCAATCAGCTGTAACGCAAGCTGTGCATGAGTATCAGGAAAACGCTGATGCCCCAATTCGGTTAATACCCAATTTTGCCGTGGTCGACCAGCGCCTGTTTGTGATAAACACTGAGCCCCTTCAACTAACCCCATCGAAGTCAGTTTTTGAATATGTTGCCTTGCGGCTTCCCCTGTCATATTTAAATCGTTAGCAATCACTGACGTCGAAATCGGCCCTTTGGTTTTAATACAAAAAAGCACTTTATCGACGGCTTGTGTTAGATTTAAATTATCAAAGTAATTACTTGCATTAATCATTATGCGACTCTATTATCCAAGCTATTACTTGGATAATACCTCTTTTTTCCCTATTCCGTCTAGCGGGTCTCTCTATGAGCAATGAAACATCGACCTTACCACAGGCTAAGTGGGCTGATTTACTCAGCGGCACCAATGCATTACTGACTATTGCCCTTACTGGGGGCGTTGCACTACATGCTATCAATATTTATATCGTCACCACAATCTTACCCAGTGTCGTTAATGATATCGGCGGCCTCGAATATTATGCATGGAATACCACGTTATTTGTAGCTACCTCGATTGTCGGATCCGCACTTTCAAGCAAAGTGCTCGACCACTTTGGGCCAAAGTTGGCGTATTTAATCGCCCTCACCCTCTTTTCACTGGGCTCCATTTGGTGTGCAGCCTCCCCCTCAATGTTGGTGTTATTGGGAGGACGTGCATTGCAAGGGCTCGGTGGGGGAATTTTATTTGCACTCAGTTATGCCTTAATCCGCATCGTCTTTACCGAAAACTTATGGTCTCGGGCCATGGGGGTGGTCTCTGGGATGTGGGGGATTGCGACATTATGCGGCCCTGCCATTGGCGGAATTTTCGCACAAGGTGGCCACTGGCGCTGGGCATTTTGGGCGTTACTTCCTGTTGCAGTATTCCTTGTTATTATCGTTATTAATCAATTACCTAAAAAACAAACTCAAACACCACAAAATAATAAAATACCCTTCTTGGCAATTTCATTATTAGTCATTTCAGTACTCGCCATTTCCATAGGTAGCCTGTCTGACAAACTATTGATAAACCTTATCGGTTTAGCTATCGGTATTGCCTTGCTAGTCACGATGGCACGTTTAGACGGTAAAAATGGAAAGCGGTTGTTACCAACAGGCGCTTATTCGCTGAAAAATCCACTTGGTGTCATTTTCTTAACCATGTGTTTACTCGTTGGCGGTATGACAACTGAAATTTATGTGCCTTATTTCCTACAAACTATCCATCAGTTCTCACCTTTGTCAGCTGGATATTTAACCGCAATCATGGCGGCAGGCTGGACTATTGGTGCGTTATTTAGCGCCAATAAAACAGGCCCAATTGTTGTGAAGATAATTAGAACGGGTCCAATCATCATATTTATCTCTCTGATTGTGTTAGCTGTTTTAACGCATAATCAGCAACTTATTGAGTCTCTACCGCTATTTATTGTGTATTTAGTCGCAATGGCGGGTGTGGGACTCGGGATTGGTGTGTGTTGGCCTCACCTAGTTCTGCGCGTTTTCAATGCCGCACCAGAAGGTGAGGAAAATTTAGCCTCTTCATCCATCATTACAATCCAGTTGTATGCAACTGCCCTTTCTGCTGCTTTGGTTGGTGTGGTTGTGAATAATAGTGGCTTAATGAACCCTGGAGGAATTGTGGGTGCACAACAAGCATCAATTTGGTTGTTTGCGTTATTCGCTCTTAGCCCTCTTTTAGCTATCTTTTTGATTCGTAAAGTGAAGTAAAAAAGAAGGGAGCCTATTGCTCCCTCTTTACTAATTAATAGGCTGATGACGTTTTTTTTGACCTCAAGAATGCAGGCAAAACGATAATACTGATTAACAAAACAAATATTGTTGCGACCATCACCGCTAAAAATGCATGGTCAAAAGCAATATTTGCCTGACTGACCAATAGACTAGCTTTATCTTGTGGTAATTTTTCTGCGACTAATAATGCCTCATCAATGCTGTCATACACTTTATCACTAACCGCTATACCTTCTGGTAGAGAGAGCTTTAACGTATAAATAGCGCTCATCAGCCCACCCATAAATGTCACGCCAAGTACACTACCTATTTCGTAAGCAACCTCTTCAATTGAAGCTGCCATACCTGCTTTTTCATCAGGCGCGTTTAACATCACCGTAGTCGAAGCCGTCGTAAAAATAGCACCTAAACCAAAACCTATCAAAAAGAGGAATGAAAGTAACAAAACACCTGCTGAGGTTTGGTACACCATCGTTAAACCAACAACACCGACTAATGTACAAATAAAACCAAAAAGGGTCAGTTTTACCTCACCAAATTTATGCAGATACATACCCGCCAATGGTGCCGCTATCACAGAAGCCAGTGGAATAGGAATGATATACAACGCGGCGACAAATGGGCTATAACCTAAAACAAGCTGTAAACGCTGGCTAAGTAATAATTCAACCCCAACAATAACCACGATGGATAAAATAGCCATCATGATGCCTGCGCTGAATTTCGGTTGTTTTAATAATGCAAAATCAATCATTGGTGATTCTGACACCATCTGCCGGCGTTTGAATACCACCAAAAAGAAAGCCCCGATCCCCCCTGCAACCACTACATTCATCCAATCAATATAAGGTTTACCAAGCTCTTTTAATGCATAAATTGAACTAATTAAGCCAACCAGCACTAAAACAGAGCCTAAAATATCGATTTTTTTATTACTTTGCCCACCACATTGCGGGATCAAGAAATACGCAAAAGGGATAACTAATAACACAACGGGAACATTAATCAGGAAAACAGACCCCCACCAAAAGTGGTTAAGTAAAATTCCGCCAATTAAAGGGCCTATCGCTGCACCTCCTGATGCTACAGCGGACCATATGCCAATCGCCAATGCCCTTTCTTTTGGGTCTATAAAGACGTGCCTAACAATGGCAAGCGTTGCAGGCATACTGACAGCTGCGCCAACAGCAAGAAAACCACGCGATAAAATTAAGCTGGTTGCTGTGGGTGAAAATGCCGCACACAAAGAGGCAATACCAAATAGTGGCAGCCCTAATAAAAACATCCGCTTATGGCCGACTTTGTCACTCAACATCCCCGCAGCAGGCAATAACCCAGCCACTACCAGCGGGTAAGCATTCATAATCCACAGCTTTTCAGATGATGTCGCCCCTAAATCGTGCGTTAATTTAGGTAATGCGGTATAAAGCACCGTGACATCAATAACGATAAGAAACAACACACTTGAAACTAATAGAAGCACTATCCAGCGCTTATAATCGGTTAACATAACATTCTCTCAATGAGTTTATTTGATCATCATTTATTGGTGATCGTGCTATAATATAAATCCATACGTACGTATTGAAAAGAGGTTTTCCTAAATGGGACGTCAACGAACTATCGACAGAGAAAAGCTACTTGATGCTGCTGAAGATATTGTTATTCATCAAGGTGCTGCGGCTCTGACGATCGATGCGGTTGCGAAAGCGATGGGCATCTCCAAAGGGGGCGTTCAATACTGTTTTGGCAACAAAGATGCTTTAATCGATGCCATGTTTGAGCGATGGGGGCAGTCTTATGATGAAATTTTTAATCAAGCGATAGAGCGAGATAACTCCCCAGAAGGGCAAGTTTTGGCACACATGCAAGCCACCCACCAGCACGATAAAATCGCCATGGCAAAAGGCGCTTCATTGATGGCATCACTACTGCAAACCCCTGAATACCTCGAAAGCACCCGTATTTGGTATCGGGAACGCATTGAAAACCTCGACACATCAACAGAAAAAGGTAAATTAGCTCGCATTGTGTTTCTGGCAACGGAAGGGGCTTTTATGTTGCGCTATATGGGGTTAATGGAAATCGATGATAATGAATGGCAGTCTATATTTAGTGATATGGAAAATTTATTAAAAAGTTAGCCTTAGTCTCTTTTTTTGATATCAAAAATAATCTCTATTTAATAACTTAATAAAAATAGATAATAATGGAGATTATAGAAAATGATAGAAAAAAAACCAAACTCATATATACAAAATAATATATTCAATAGAAATTTTAACTCATACAAATCATTCGCCTACAATATAAAAGAGAAACCTTTTAACACAAACAACACGGCTACATTACTAAATAAATTTGAAAACATTATCAAATCCAATGAGGATAATAAAAATTATCTACAAACAAAAAACAACATAATTAAAAAAGAGAAAACCCTAGAAAAACCAATTGAAAATATCGATATATTCAAAAAAGACTTATTAAATAAAAACCTTTATTTAATTTATAGCTCACCTAATTCAAAAAAAATAACACTCATCCATAATCATAACGAAAATAGAATCAACACAACAAATGCTATATTTATTAATATGTTTGATTTATTAAAAAATGAACCTGATGGTTCCATTTGCAAAATCAATAATTTTATTATTAAAATTCCTAATAAAAACGTCAACTTATCTAATTGTGATAGCCGATTTACAGACGATGTCACATTAAAAAATGGCAAAAAAATACTCATATCGATAGGTAACACTCTATGCCATCAGTAAACATTAGACGTTTATTTGTAGTGATGATAATAATTATCAGTTAGAATCACTATTCACGACGTCGATATCCCAAAGGTTGGTGGAATGCAAAACAACCAAGTCACAACATTACTTCCCAATAGCAACTCTTTCTTTTTTCGGGGAAAAATGACCCCAGAAGCGGGAAAATGGGTCAGTGAGCCTTTGTGGAAAGGGGTCAAACTCGTCTTAATGATGAATGGTGAGCTTGAATGCCAGCCCGATAATAAAAAAACAGTTTCGTTATCGGGCGCTTCATTATGTATTATCGCCAATCAACACGACCATGAAAGCCAACAGCGCTTTTTACAAGCGGAAGACGTGCGTTATGTCTCTGTGTGCTTATCTGAACACTTACTCGATTCTTTTCACATTAAACAACCCGAGTTGCTACTTGCTGCCAAAAATCAAGGGCCACAATTACTTTCTAAACACGCAGGTAATGTCCTCACTGCGTTAGGAAATCAAATACTGAACAGCCCTCTCAGTGGCGCACTTGGAGACATGTATTTAACAGGCAAAATACTCGAACTTTGTGCTCATTCATTTGAACATATCCAACAAAGCCACCAATCTATTCATCATCCAAAACTTAGCAGCCATGACATAAGCAAACTCAATGAAGCCAAGGCGTTGATTTTATCCGATTTAGCGCAACCGCCAAATTTATACCAACTTAGCCGACTCTCAGGGCTCAACATTCGTAAACTCAATTTTGGATTTAAACAACTGTTTGGCTCTTCCATTGCGCCATTTATTCAAGAACAACGCCTCCAGTTAGCTTACCGCCTATTATCAACTGGCGCAGAACAAGTTTCGACTATTGCATGGAAAGTCGGTTACTCCCCAGCACACCTTTCAACAGCCTTTCGTAAACGATTTGGTTTTTCACCTAAAACATTATGTTGATTATTAATCAATCCAATCAATAGGATATTTATATTCACAAATAAATAGTCTGAATATCCAAAGCGACGCGAATACCAGAAAAGTGTAAATGAGATACATTCTCGTTTTATCTTTCTTGCTAGGGTTTGCGTCTCAATGAAAAATTATCTGTATTCACCTATTTATCTTACTGTTATTTCATTAATTTTTTCGTCTGCTGCCTATTCAAAAGAAAACAATCAAGCCAAAAACGAGAAAATTGTTGTCACCGCATCCCCAGTACAATCCCCAACAGGGGAAGTAGAGGGGTATGTGGCAACACGCAGTACCAGCGCAACAAAAACCAATACTGCGTTAATTGAAACGCCGCAAGCCATCAGTGTTGTCACACGCGACGAAATGAGCGCTCACAACGCGCAATCAGTGGGTGAAGCGTTACGTTATACCTCAGGTGTACTACAAACCAACGGAGCGGCATCATCACGTTTCGATAGTTTAAATATCCGTGGTTTTAATGCATCCAGCACAGGGATGTTAAGGGATGGTTTACGCAGTACCACCGCGCAAGCATGGCCTAAAGTAGAACCTTATGGCTTAGAGCGAGTTGATGTGATTCGGGGCCCTTCGTCCGTTTTATATGGCCAAAACTCGCCAGGTGGGATTGTTAACCAAATCACTAAGCGGCCTTTGTACCAGCCACTTCATGAAATTGAAGTACAAGGTGGCAACTTTGACCGCCGCCAGCTACAAGGGGACTTTAGTGGGCCAATTGATGGTAGCGACAAATATTTTTATCGCCTAACAGGTCTTGTACGTAAAAGTGATACGCAAATAAAACACATCAAAGACGATAAAGTCTATATCGCCCCAGCCTTTACTTGGTTACCGAATGACAATACGACATTCACGGTATTAGCCGATTACAGTCATGATAAGTTTGGTGCCCCGCGCCCTTTCTTACCGTTGAATGGCACGCTGCTTCCTAATCCTAATGGTAAGGTGAACCCCAATGTTTTCCTCGATGAGCCTGGGTTAAAAAATGATAGGACACAAGCATCTCTGGGCTATCAATTAGATACTGATTTTAACGAGACCTTTTCGGCTCACTCAGGCGCACGTTTTAGCCATACCGATTTAAATACCAATATCGCACAGGGGATGTATCTTTCCCCCGATATGAAAACGTTAAACCGTGTGGCTTACCATTTTCGCATTAAAGGCGATGTTCTGAGTTTAGACAACAACTTACAGGCTAACTGGTGGATAGATAACATCGAAATGACCTCACTTACTGGTGTGGATTATCGTCATACTCGTGAAGACTATATTTTGATGACCGGAAAGGCGAGCTCAATCGATATTTACAACCCAAGCTACGGCGGTGATTACGGCCCCGTCAATAATATGATGTCCAATACACTACAAACTAGCGACCAAGTGGGCATTTATGCACAACAGCAAGCGAAATTTGATAACGGCGTGATCTTGGTCTTAAGCGGGAGAGAAGATTGGTCGAATAGCAAAACACACAATCGAAAAAGTGAAGCATCTACCGAGCAGCGGGATAGCAAATTTACCTACCGTACAGCCGCTATGTATGTCACTGACTTTGGGTTAGCCCCTTATGTAAGCTATTCCACTTCATTTAACCCACAACTTGGGGTTAATTTTTATGGCAATAACTATAAGCCGATTACTGCTAAACAAATGGAGGCAGGGCTGAAATATCAGCCAGAAGGCAGCAACACTAACCTCACTTTAGCGGTGTTTGAACTGAAGCAACAAAACATGCTCACCGCCGATCCTGAAAATAATTTAAATAGCTTACAAACTGGAGAAGTTCGCTCCAGAGGCGTTGAATTACAGGGGGTTTACTCACCATTTGATGGGCTAAATTTAACCGCGGCTTACACTTATAACCAATTAGAAAATACCAAAACCAATAATGCCGCAGAAAAAGGTAAGCGCCCAACAGGCTTACCCGAACACACTGCCTCTGCATGGGCCGATTACACCCTACAGAGTGGGCAACTTCAAGGCCTGGGCTTCGGTGCAGGTGTTCGTTATACTGGCTCATCCCCTGTAAATAACGATGACACCATTTCCAATCCATCAAATACCCTCTTCGATGCCGCTGCACATTATGATTTAGGTGGGATCAATTCCAACCTGAATAACTGGCGAGTGGGGGTGAACGTCAACAATATTACCAATAAACAATATTATACCAGTTGTTCAATGGGTGGATGTTCTGTTGGCTTTGATAGAACCGTGATTGCCTCATTACGGTACCGTTGGTGATCGTGATGGCTAAGCAATCTTCACGTCAATATTGGCTAAAAATCCATTTATGGCTCGGCTTAGTGATCGGTTTTTTCATTGCTATTTTAGGCATTTCTGGGTCGCTACTATTACTGAAGAAGCCTATTTTAGAATGGGAAATTGGCCAACATGTGTTGTATGCCACGCCGCATACACAAGGGGCATTGCTGTCGTCAGACATTTGGCGACAGCAAGCGACAAATAGCTATCCACAGCTCAATAAAGTAATGGGAGTTGCACCACCGAACAGTGGCTTTATTCCTGCAACGAATGCGATGGTGTTTGGCTCTGTTACCCCATCGAATAAACTGGGTATCGCCTTTATTGACCCAATCAATGCAGATGCAAAAGGGTTTGTTATTTTTGATGATTTACTCTTTGCCAAAGTGGTTTCATTACACCGTTTGCTGCTATTACCTCCTGACATAGGAAGCTGGTTGGTATTAACTTGTGGCGTAGTGTTGATCGTATCAATAGTGAGTGGTGCCCTATTATGGTGGCCAAGGAAAAACGTATTTTCCATGTTAGTGCATTGGAAAAAAGGCCTAAAAAATGGGGCAAAATGGCGTCAATGGCACTATTTCTTTGCTATCTATTTTACTCTCCCACTTTTTATTATTGCCTTCAGCGGTATGCTTCTAGCCCGCCCCGATTTATTCACTTCATTAATTTCAGCCCAAGAAATCAAAGGTTTGGTTTCAACTCTCCATAGCGAAATTGGACTGGGTTTCTTTGGGCTGCTTATTGTGTTTTTTTCCGGCTTTTTATTGCCCTTTCTGTATATCAGTGGCGTGGTGATTTGGTGGAAAAAACGGCGCTCTTCTGCGCTATCGGTTAACAGGATAACATAATGAAATTATTACTTTCTTTACTCTCATTCGGTCTCTTTTCATTTTCAATCTACAGCCAAGCAGTAACTGTGACTGATATTACTGGCCGGCAAGTGCAAGTTCCTGATCACGTTCAGCGCATTTTGCTGGGGGAAGGACGGATGATTTACCCCCTTTCCATTTTAGAAAAAGAAGCACCGTTCCAACGAATAATTGGGTGGCAAGGGGATTTTCGCGATTTAGATGTGCAAGGTTATGCCGCTTACAAGGCCGTGTTTAAACAAATTGATGATATTCCGACTGTCGGCGGTGGCTCAGAAGATACATTCAGTATCGAGAAAGCCTTAGCCCTGCAACCTGATTTAGTTATTTTACCGCTAACCGGTGGACATGGCCCCGGAGCTGGCAGTGAAGCCGCCCGTTTATTAGAATCCGCAGGGATTGCAGTGATCCATGTGGATTTTAGCCAGCACCCTATCAAACACACCCAGCTGAGTATGAAAATACTCGGTCAAGCCATTGGAAAAGAAGCTCAAGCGAATCAGTTTAATGCCTATTACCAACAAAAAATGGATGAAATTATTGCACGCATTCCAACCAATATAGAGACAAAAAATAAGCCAACGATTTTTGTGGATTATCTTCCCGGCTTACAAGAATGTTGCGGCTCACCAGGAAAAGGCAGCATGACGGATATGATAAACCTTGCTGGTGGTATCGCAATTGGTGAAAAAATTATTCCTGGGGCAATTGGTAAACTCAACCCAGAGTTTATTTTGGCAAGCCAACCCGATGTATATGTCGCAACTGGCGTTTTCCCTGAAGGTAAAGCAGGAGTCACCGTCGGCTATTCCGCCACAGAACAAGCTGCACAATCGAGTTTAAAAGCCATTTCGATGCGCAAGCCTATTGGGCAATTACGGGCTGTCGAACAAGGGCGAGTACATGGCTTATGGCATATTTTCTATGATTCACCTGAAAATATTATCGCCTTTCAATCATTAGCTAAATGGTTGCACCCAGAGTTGTTTAACGATATTGACCCTGAAGCTACCCGCAAAGAAATGTACCAACAATTTATGCCAATCCCCGCGACTGGGGTATTTTCCTTGACGTTGAAATAACATTTTATTTGGGTGAGTCAGTTATAGAAACTCATAGCCGACTCACCATTTAAAAAGATGCTGTTTGTGCCACTTAAGGCGCTGAAAAAATACCTCTTTTATCCTCAATTATAATTTGATTCAACGGTTTATGAATTCCACCATCATCCGTATGCAAAATAAATACAAATAAAATCTGACAAAGTACTGATTGAGGATAATCTCTAGGCCGGTATTTTGAATATATCTGCCACCCATTTGCAGAGTACCTTTCATACATTCTTTTCATTGCATCAACAACAGAATTAGCCGCTTGCCCCTTATTGATTTTAGTCGATTTTTTTTGGTGATAGATAAAGGCATCCGTAACCGTCTTAGTGATAATATGAAAAACTTGCCCAACAGATATACTTTCTAGTAAATTAACTATGTTTTTCGTTGTTTTTTCACCAATTTGAAAAGAAGTAAATCCGTATTCAGACATTTCATTATTAAGATAAAAAAAACACTCATATAAATTATTTTCTTTGCATAGATTGATTAAAATTTCTTTATTTATATTTATAAAATAAATATCTGATAATTTATCTTCCAATAAATCAATTATAACTGATAAGTTATCTGTTTCCGCGACAATAACCTCCCAACACATTGATATTTTATTAAAGTGAATATCATCTTCACTCACCGTTAACCGTTTTAAATTCGTTGCTGAGCTAATAGCCAGTACACCTTCAGCATAGAGTTTTTCAATAATATACCTATCAAATTCACAACTCGGCGTCAGTTTTTTACACTTCTGACTTTCAATACTTTCTAAATACATTAGGTTTTCATCTGCACTATGGCGTATCAGCGCAAGCAAATAAACACAGTTTTCAAATGAAATATCATTGATACTTATTGCTTTTTCTTTTTTACAAAGCATCATCATATCAATGTACTCTATCTTTTCGAGTCGTTCCTTTTCATTTTCAATACGAATACAATCAATGCATATATGTTCTAAATGACTTAAATGACTAAAGTGGCTTCTATCTTTTAGTGGTTCCATTTCGCCACAGGAAACACATTTTAGTTTTAAACAATAGGCTTTACAGCTTTTAGCAACTATTGCTTTTATTTCTTTCGTTTTTAACTGTGTTTTTTCTTCTAATTTAAGCATTGAATATGAAAAACGACCATTTTCATTAACTTGCCAATATAACTGACAAAAAGATTCATATTCTTTATCAATTACATCAATAAATATAATTTCCATATTTTATTTCCTTATTTTTTTAATTTTATATTAAAAAAAACAAAAAATAGAAGCTATATTTTTAGATAATAAAAAAGGTCCATTACGATAAAATAATGAACCTTTGACTAACGCAATATGGTAAGGCAACAATTGCAAATAAAATCCCCTTTTTGGGTAAAACTAAGAAGGGATCACTCCCAGCAATCTAAACCAAAAATAATCCAGAGGAACTAACAAGAGGAAAGTCAGTATAAATAATATAATACATAATCTAACGCCATCCATTAATGGTACTTTGCCCATCCCCATAGCCACAACAATGGGTGATGCCTGATAAGGCAACAATGGCGTTGAATAACCAATAACTTGTACCATCAGTACGGCAATCATGGGTAACTCAGTTGCAGTGGAGAGAGATTCAGCCAGCGGTGTATATAATGCAGGAACACCATTAGCCGTTACGACAAAGTTTAACCCGCTGGTCAACCCAACTAAGCTACCAAAATCTACAAATGGGCTATTAGGGTCCAATGGCAATAATTTTTGAAGGTAAGTACCTACTACCATTCCGACATTTGAATAACTCACTAAGGTTGCTAGGCTTAAAATCCCCGCTACATAAATACAGGTGCGAATATTTACCGCTTGAACAAATTCATCATTGGTCACAAACCCCACTTTCGGTAGCAAACATAAACATGCCGCCACTAAACCGACCCATGCAGGAGAAACACCATGAGTGGTATCTGTTATCCAGAAAAGTAAGGTTATTGCCAAAAGAAGGCCTAATTTTTTCTCATTACGGCTCATCGGCGGTAATTTTTTTTGTTCAGTCATCGGCTGTAATTTGGCAGGAAATAGAAAATAGATACTCAGAACAACTAAAAGACCTTTGATTAGCCCCAAAATAGGCATATGGAGAAATAGGTAGTTTAGATAAGATAGCTTTATTCCATAGGTGGTTTCTATTGCACCAGCCATCACTAAATTCGGTACGTTAGCAGGTAGTATCGTGGCTGAAAGTTGGAATGTACCAAACCCGACAGCTAACGCTAACCCTATACGGCCTCGGCTACCACTTTCTAATCTGACTTTATCGGCTATCGCCATCACAATCGGCATCAATAGTGCAATCCGCCCCATGTTCGATGGCATGATAAAAGCCAACCCATAAGCAAGGAGCACCACACCTGTGATCAGCTTTAACCATGAACTCGTAAAACGCCCTGAGATATGTTGAGCAATACGCTCTGCCAGTCCAACTTTATTAATCGCAAAGCCAAGGATAAAACCACTTAACACAAGCCAAAAAGCTTCTGAAGTGAACCCTGAAAAAATCACATTGGTCGGGGCTAAATGTAAACATGCTGCTGCGGCTAAAAACAGTAATGCTACCAAGTATTCAGGGAGTTTCCCTGTTGCCCAAAACCCAATTGTAATTGCGATAACAACCGCACTCAGCCATTCTATCTCTGCCATCCACGTCGCCTTCTATTGGTTTTTATTATTGTTCAAAAAGATGATTTGATATGCACTCAATTTTATTTTTAATCCACCAAAAATAGAATATGCAGACCAATGAAATAACAACAGCAAGTGACGAATTTATGAAGTTTTTTTTATGCGTTAGAGTGGAGAAAAACTCGTCGTTTCTAAAAATATTTCCTGAAAATTACGACTTATATTAATAAAAAGCCGATATAACCTAATTAATTATAGTTATACCGGCTGCAATCTAAATGAGTTGATGCTGATTATTCAACCGTCACTGATTTCGCTAGGTTACGTGGTTGGTCAACGTCTGTTCCTTTGATTAATGCAACATGGTAAGACAACAGTTGCAGTGGAACAGTGTAGAAAATCGGTGCGATCAATTCTTCAACATGTGGCAGCGAAACAATTTTCATGTTTTCACTTGCGACAAAACCAGCGTCTTGGTCAGCGAACACATACAGTAGACCGCCACGAGCACGTACTTCTTCAATATTGGATTTCAGTTTTTCCAATAATTCATTGTTAGGTGCGATGATGATAACTGGCATATCTGCATCAATTAACGCTAATGGGCCGTGTTTTAATTCACCCGCGGCATAAGCTTCAGCGTGGATGTATGAAATCTCTTTTAATTTCAATGCCCCTTCAACTGCGATAGGGAATTGATCGCCACGACCTAAAAACAAGGCATGGTGTTTATCAGAGAAATCTTCGGCTAACGCTTCAATGACTTTATCTTGTGACAGCATGCTTTCTATACGCGCAGGGAGCGCATGTAATGCATGAGAAATACTTTCTTCTAACTCAGGGTTTGCGCCTTTTAAACGGCCCATGTACGCCACTAACATCAGTAAAACAGTTAATTGGGTAGTGAACGCTTTGGTTGATGCCACACCAATTTCTGCCCCTGCTTTTGTCATCAGTGCAAATTCAGACTCACGCACCAATGAAGAACCCGCGACGTTACAAACAGCTAACGAGGTCAAGTAGCCTAACTCTTTTGATAAACGCAGCGCAGCCAATGTATCTGCAGTTTCACCTGATTGGGACAACGTTATCATCAAGCTATTTTTGCGATGCGCTGGGTTACGGTAACGATACTCTGAAGCAATCTCCACATCACATGGGATACCCGCTAAGGATTCAAACCAGTAACGTGCAACCATCCCTGCGTTGTAAGAAGTTCCACAAGCAACAATTTGAATGTGCTCAACTTGGGAAAGAATTTCGTTCGCTTTCGGGCCTAACTCGCTTAAATCGATACCGTTGTCTTTATCAAAACGCCCTTCAAGGGTGTTTTTAATGGCCATCGGCTGTTCATAAATTTCTTTCTGCATGTAATGGCGATACACGCCTTTATCGCCTGCATCATATTGAACGTTCGATTCAATTTGTTCGCGCTCAACTGGCGCACCGCTATTATCAAAGATACGAACAGTACGACGAGTGACTTCAGCAACATCCCCTTCTTCAAGGTAGATGAAACGGCGAGTCACGGGTAACAGCGCCAGTTGGTCAGAAGCTAAGAAGTTTTCGCCGACACCCAGACCGATAACCAATGGGCTACCAGAGCGTGCAGCGACTAATAATTCAGGAATACGGCTATCCATAATCACGGTACCGTAAGCGCCGCGTAACTGAGGGATAACACGTTGAACCACTTCCACCAACGTGCCACCTTTTTGTTGTTCATGATGAACAAGGTGTGCAATCACTTCAGTGTCAGTTTCTGAACTAAAGACATAACCCTGTTTTTTCAGTTCGTCTTTGAGTTCTAAATAGTTTTCAATAATACCGTTGTGAACAACAGCAATATAACCAGACGTATGCGGATGCGCATTACGTTCACTTGGAATACCATGTGTCGCCCAACGGGTATGTGCAATCCCCGTTCCGCCAGATACTGGGTTTTTCTCTGCTTCTTCCGCCAGCATTTGCACTTTGCCCACTTCACGTAAGCGTTGTAAATGACCTTCGTGGTCAACAACAGCCATACCCGCTGAGTCATAACCACGATATTCAAGACGACGAAGACCTTCTAACAGAATTTCTGCAATATCACGTTGTGCAACAGCACCTACAATTCCACACATATTTTATTTATTCCTAGACAAAAGGTTCCTTTCTTTAGAAACCTTCATTTGTCGTAACCTAATTGCTTTTCAGCTTTCGCTGTTCCCCAGCCTTGTAGAAAATGGGGAGATATTTTTATGCCACCTTAGGTAGCTATTTTATAATTTACTACTTTTTATATTCAAAGGGGCAATCGGCCCCTTATCAAAATTCACTTATTTTTTCTTTACTGGACGCTGCCAGTTTTTAATGTGCATTTGCTTAACGCGGCTGACCACTAATTCGTCTTCGTTAACATCTCGAGTGACTGTCGTGCCAGCACCAATGGTGGCGCCTTTTGCTACCGAAACAGGGGCAACTAATTGAGTATCAGAGCCGACAAACACATCATCACCAATAATGGTTTTATGTTTATTCGCGCCATCATAGTTGCATGTGATGGTTCCTGCGCCGATATTCACGTTATCACCAATTTGCGCATCGCCAAGGTAACTTAAATGCCCCGCTTTTGAGCCTAAACCTAAAGTGGCATTTTTCATTTCAACGAAATTACCCACATGCGCTTTAGCCGCTAATTTAGCACCAGGACGCAAACGAGCAAAAGGACCAACCGTACATTCTGATGATAATTCAGAGTTTTCTATGACTGAATACGGGCTAATCACTGAGTTATCACCAATAACGCAGTTCCTTAAAATACAACCAGATTGAATTTGTACGTTGTTACCAAGCGTCACATTCCCTTCGATAATGACATTGGTATCGATAATAATGTCACGCCCATGGGTCAATGTGCCGCGTATATCAAAACGCTCAGGGTCGATTAGCATCACCCCCGCAAGTAACAATTTTTCTGCTTGTTCTTTCTGGTAAACACGCTCAAGTGCAGCTAGTTGCAGACGGTTATTAACCCCTTCCATTTCACTTAAACGGCTTGGGTGAACGGTCGCTACTTTATTACCTTCTTTATGAGCAAGAGCAATAATATCCGTTATGTAGTATTCGCCTTGCGCATTATCGTTGTTCAATTGAGCCAACCAACGTTTGAAATCTTTACCGCTTGCAACCATGATCCCAGTGTTAATCTCTTGGATTTTACGTTGCTCTTCAGTCGCATCTTTTTGCTCAATGATTCCGACAACTTCATTATTTTCACGGATGATACGGCCATAACCTGTTGGGTTATCTAAAATCACGGTCAATAAGCCAATGCCGCCTTGGGGCTTAACTTCAATCAGGCGATCTAACGTGTCTTTCGCAATCAAAGGCACATCGCCATATAACATGACGATATCTTCATCATCTTGGAAACTTGGTGCCGCCTGTTGCATTGCATGCCCAGTACCGAGCTGTTCTGCTTGCAGAACCCAATTTAAATTCTGCTCACCCAGTTTTTCTTTCAGTAAATCACCGCCATGCCCGTATACCAGATGGATATCTGATGCACCGATTGATTTTGCAGTATCAATTACGTGCTGAACCATTGGTTTGCCCGCAAGTAAATGCAAAACTTTAGGCAAATCTGAATACATCCGTGTGCCTTTACCGGCAGCTAAAATTACGACACTTTTTCTTTGCACAGTCATTTTTCCTGAAACTCCAACTTTGGGATGAAAGTAAACCTATTTCCTATCTAAAATACTACATATTTCGCTCAAATAAAAAAGCCAGTTAGGATTAACCAACTGGCTTTTTTTACTATACCGCTATCATTACATTAGCTTTTTAGTTAACTCGATGACTCGAAGTTTCGCTATTGCTTTTGCAAGTTCTGCCGATGCCTGAGCATAATCAACATCGCCGTGTGCTTTACGGACGTGTTCTTCCGCTTTGCGTTTAGACTCCACTGCACGAGCTTCGTCTAAATCTTTACCACGGATCGCTGTATCAGCGAGTACGATAACACCGTTTGGTTGAACTTCTAAAATACCGCCAGAGAGGTAAATTAGTTCTTCTTCACCAAACTGCTTGGTAATACGTACCATGCCCGGTTTTATGGCAGTCAGCAGCGGGGTATGCTGTGGATAAATCCCCAGCTCACCTTCACTACCTGTCACCTGAATTTTCTGTACTAGGCCTTCAAACATTTGTTTTTCAGCACTCACTACAGTCAGGTGGTATGTCATTGCAGCTACCATATCAACCTCCTGTCAGCTGGATTAAAGCTTTTTCGCTTTTTCCACAGCTTCTTCAATGGTACCAACCATATAGAACGCTTGTTCTGGCAGGTGGTCGTAATCACCGTTCAGGATACCGCCGAAGCCACGAATAGTGTCTTTCAGGGAAACGAACTTACCTGGTGAACCGGTAAATACTTCAGCAACGAAGAATGGTTGAGACAGGAAGCGCTGGATCTTACGAGCACGAGCAACAACCAGTTTGTCTTCTTCAGACAGTTCATCCATACCCAGAATTGCAATGATATCTTTCAGTTCTTGGTAACGTTGCAGAATAGACTGAACGCCACGTGCAACATCATAGTGCTCTTGACCAACGACGAGTGGGTCTAACTGACGGCTAGTAGAATCCAGAGGGTCAACCGCTGGGTAGATACCCAGAGATGCGATTTGACGGCTCAGAACTACCGTTGCGTCTAAGTGAGCAAAGGTTGTTGCTGGTGATGGGTCAGTCAAGTCATCCGCAGGAACGTAAACCGCTTGTACGGAAGTGATAGAACCCGTTTGAGTTGAGGTAATACGTTCTTGCAGAACACCCATCTCTTCCGCCAGCGTTGGCTGATAACCTACCGCTGATGGCATACGACCTAACAGTGCTGATACTTCAGTACCTGCTAAGGTGTAACGATAAATGTTGTCAACGAACAGCAGTACGTCACGACCTTCGTCACGGAATTTCTCAGCCATAGTCAGACCAGTCAACGCAACGCGCAGACGGTTTCCTGGTGGCTCATTCATCTGGCCATAAACCAGTGATACTTTATCCAGAACGTTTGAGTCGGTCATTTCATGATAGAAGTCGTTCCCTTCACGAGTACGCTCACCAACACCCGCGAACACTGAGTAACCTGAGTGCTCAATCGCGATGTTACGGATCAGTTCCATCATGTTTACTGTTTTACCAACACCCGCACCACCGAACAGACCAACTTTACCACCTTTTGCGAATGGACAGATTAAGTCCATTACTTTGATACCGGTTTCCAGCAGTTCTGTTGAGTTAGCTAACTCTTCGTAGCTTGGTGCTGCACGGTGAATTGACCAGCGCTCTTCTTCGCCGATATCACCTTTCATATCAATAGGCTGACCCAGAACGTTCATGATACGTCCTAAAGTTGCTTTACCTACTGGTACTTCGATTGGGTGCTCTAAGTTTACTACTTGTAAACCACGGCTCAGGCCATCAGATGTACCCATTGCGATACAACGGACAACACCACCGCCTAACTGTTGTTGAACTTCCAACACCAGTTTTTCTTTACCGTTAACAACCTCAAGAGCGTCGTACACTTTTGGTACGTCATCTTGAGGGAACTCGACGTCCACAACGGCGCCGATTACCTGGATAATCTTTCCAGTAGCCATCTTGAATCCTCTACGTAATTCGTAAACCTAGCTGTTAAACCGCGGAAGCACCCGAAACGATTTCGGTAAGCTCCTGAGTAATGCTGGCCTGACGAGCTTTGTTGTAAACCAACTGCAACTCTTTGATCAGGTTTCCACCATTATCAGTAGCGGCTTTCATCGCTACCATTCGTGCGGCCTGCTCACTAGCCAGGTTTTCAACGACGCCCTGATAAACCTGCGACTCGATATAACGACGTAGCAGGGTATCCAGCAACGCCTTAGGATCGGGTTCGTATATATAATCCCAAGACTTCTTCTTCAATGTTTCGTCATTGCTTGCAGGCAATGGCAGTAATTGAAGAATAGTTGGCTCCTGAGACATTGTATTGATGAACTTGTTAGTCACCACATACAGTTTATCCAAACGCCCTTCATCATAGGCTTGTAGCATAGTGTTAACTGGACCAATCAAATCCGAAAGCGTTGGGTTATCCCCCATTCCGGTGACTTGTGTTACGACGTTACCGCCCACAGAACCGAAGAATGAAACCGCTTTAGAACCGATTAAAGCCAAATCAACCTGAACGTTTTTCTCAGACCATGACTTCATGTCCGCTAGTAGCTTTTTGAACAAGTTAATGTTCAAGCCACCACACAGACCACGGTCTGTTGAAACAACCAGATACCCGACACGCTTAACTTCACGCTCTTCGAGATATGGGTGTTTATATTCCAGATTACCTAACGCTAGGTGACCAATCACACTGCGCATGGTTTCTGCATAAGGACGGCTGGCCGCCATGCGTTCCTGCGTTTTACGCATTTTGGACGCAGCGACCATTTCCATCGCTTTAGTGATCTTTTGTGTATTTTGTACACTTCCGATCTTGGAACGTATCTCTTTTGCGCCGGCCATTTCTGCTTCTCCTTATTAACCAGACGGCCCTAAAAATTCGGGCCGAATAGTATTACCAGGACTGAGTTGCTTTAAATGATTCGAGCAGTTTTTTCAACTTGCCTTCGATATCATCGTTATAGCTACCAGCCGGGCCAATTTCGTTCATAAGGTCAGCATGCTCGCGCTGTGCAAAAGAAACTAAAGCAGCTTCAAACGCACCAATTTTCGCTAACTCAACATCATCCAAGAATCCACGTTCTGCCGCGAACAGAGACAGTGCCTGCTCTGCTACTGACATCGGTGCATACTGTTTCTGTTTCAGCAGTTCAGTGACTTTTTGACCATGACTTAACTGTTTACGAGTCGCGTCATCGAGGTCGGAAGCAAACTGAGCAAACGCTGCAAGTTCACGATACTGAGCAAGTGCAGTACGGATACCACCAGACAGTTTCTTAATGATTTTAGTCTGAGCAGCACCACCAACACGAGATACTGAAATACCTGGGTTAACCGCTGGACGAATACCAGAGTTAAACAGGTTAGATTCCAGGAAGATCTGACCATCTGTAATCGAAATTACGTTTGTTGGTACGAATGCAGAAACGTCACCAGCTTGGGTTTCAATGATAGGCAGAGCCGTCAGTGAACCTGTTTGGCCTTTAACTTCACCTTTCGTAAAGTTTTCTACGTATTCAGCGTTAACGCGAGCAGCACGCTCAAGTAAACGTGAGTGCAGATAGAAAACGTCACCAGGGTAAGCTTCACGTCCTGGTGGACGACGTAACAACAGTGAAATTTGACGGTATGCAACAGCCTGTTTAGACAGGTCATCGTATACGATCAGTGCGTCTTCACCGCGGTCACGGAAATATTCACCCATCGCGCAACCAGCATATGGTGCTAAGTATTGCAGAGCAGCTGATTCAGATGCTGTAGCAACAACAACGATAGTGTTTTGCAGTGCGCCGTGCTCTTCCAGTTTACGAACTACGTTAGAAACAGTAGACGCTTTCTGGCCGATAGCCACGTACACACATTTGATACCTGAGTCGCGTTGGTTGATGATCGCATCGATTGCCAAAGCAGTTTTACCTGTTTGACGGTCACCGATGACAAGCTCACGCTGACCACGACCAATTGGAATCATCGCATCGACTGATTTATAACCAGTCTGTACAGGTTGATCAACGGATTGACGATCGATAACGCCTGGTGCAATAACTTCTACAGGTGAGAAGCCATCGTTATCAACAGGACCTTTACCATCAATTGGTTGACCCAGTGTATTCACAACACGTCCTAACAGGCCACGGCCTACTGGAACTTCAAGAATACGACCAGTACATTTAACTTTCATGCCTTCTGCCAAGTCGGCATAAGGACCCATGACAACCGCACCAACAGAGTCACGCTCTAAGTTCAATGCGATAGCGTAACGGTTGCCAGGCAGTGCGATCATCTCACCCTGCATGACTTCGGCTAAACCGTGAATACGAATGATACCGTCGTTAACGGATACAATCGTACCTTCATTGTGAGCTTCACTCACAACATCGAACTGAGCAATACGCTGTTTGATCAGTTCGCTGATTTCGGTGGAATTCAGTTGCATATGCTCCAGTCCCCTTAAGACTGCAAGACGTCAGTTAAACGCTCTAAGCGACCGCGGATACTCCCGTCAATAACGAGGTCTCCAGCACGAATGATCACTCCAGCAATAACAGACTTATCAATTTTGCAATTCAGCTTAACTTTGCGTGACAGACGTTTTTCCATCGCTGCAGAAATTTTAGCTGACTGCTGTTCGCTCAGTTCGTTAGCAGAGATGACATCAACCTCAATGGTTGATTCCAAAGCATCGCGCAATTGAATAAATTGAGCTAATACTTCTGGTAGCGTCGTTAAACGCCCGTTGTCTGCCATCACACGAATCAGATTCTGAACATGCTCGTCAATTTCATCTCCACAAACAGAGATAAACGTTTTAGCTAATGTTTCTGGTGCAATAGAACCAGAAAGCAGCTCACCAACCTGTTCATTGCGCGTCACCAGTGAGGTGAAGGCCAGCATATTCTGCCATTTTTCGACAGCTTGGTTTTCCACAGCAAAGTCAAAAGCTGCTTTGGCGTAGGGGCGAGCTACAGTAGCGATTTCAGACATGCCCCTCCCTCCTTACAGTTCAGCGACTAGTTTATCAACGATGTCGCTGTTAGCAGCTTCATCCACGGAACGTTCGATGATCTTCTCGGCACCTGCGATAGCAAGCATCGCAACCTGTTTACGTAACTCTTCACGTGCACGTTTACGCTCAGCATCAATTTCAGCTTGCGCTTGTGCGACGATTTTTGCACGTTCTGCTTCTGCTTCTGCTTTTGCTTCATCAATCATTTGAACACGCTGTTTGTTCGCTTGTTCAATGATGACTTGAGCTTCAGCTTTCGCTTTTTTCAGTCGGTCGGTTGCGTCGGTTTGCGCCAGTTCCAGGTTCTTTTTAGCACGTTCTGCAGAAGATAAGCCGTCAGCAATTTCTTTTTGACGTTTTTCAATGGCCGCCATAATCGGTGGCCATACATACTTCATACAGAACCAAACAAACAGGACAAACGCGATAGCCTGGCCGAGGATTGTTGCATTTAGATTCACAGACAATACCTCTTATTCATTAGTGAATTAATGTTCTACGTTAATTAGGCAACAGCGAACATTACATACAAGCCCAGACCAACAGCAATCATCGGAATAGCATCGACCAGACCCATTACGATAAAGAACTGTGTACGCAGCAGAGGAATTAAATCTGGCTGACGAGCAGCACCTTCTAAAAATTTACCACCTAGGATGCCGATACCGATCGCAGCACCGATCGCCGCTAAGCCCATCATCACAGCGGCAGCCATGTACAGCAGATCCATACTCAGGTTTTCCATGACAGTCTCCAGTTTGTTTCAGTTAATACAATTATTGATTAATAAAATTAGTGCTCTTCAGATGCCATCGACAGATAGACAACAGTCAGAACCATAAAAATAAAGGCTTGTAGCGTAATAATCAGTATGTGGAAGATAGCCCAAGGTAGGCTTAACAACCACTGTGACCACCACGGAAGCAGAGCCGCGATAAGAATAAAGATCAATTCACCTGCATACATGTTACCAAACAGTCGCAGACCGAGTGATACAGGTTTTGACAGCAGGCTTACCCCTTCAAGAATCAAGTTGACTGGAATAAAGACAGGATGATTAAAAGGCTGCATTGTGAGCTCTTTAGTAAATCCGCCAATTCCTTTCATCTTGATGCTGTAAAAGAGGATTAGGATAAACACACCAATTGCCATCGATAGAGTGACACTAACATCTGCGGTTGGTACTGCACGTAGTGCAGGTAACCCGAGATAATGCTCAGCAATATACGGAAGGAAATCAATTGGGAGTAAATCCATCAGGTTCATTAAGAATACCCAGACGAACACCGTTAATGCTAAAGGAGCAATAACTTTGCTCTTACCGTGATACATATCACGGACTGAGTTATCAACGAAACCAATGATCAGTTCTATTGCAGTCTGTAACTTACCGGGTACGCCACTAGTCGCATTGGCTGCAACTCTTCTAAATAGCCACAGGAACAGAGCCCCGAGAACTACTGAGAAAAAAAGCGAGTCAATGTTCAACGTCCAAAATGTTGGACTAGCGTGGGGATCGACCAACTTAAAGGTACTCAGGTCCAACTGAAGGTTTCTCAGATGGTGGCCTATGTAATCCTCTGTAGTCATCACTTCTCCTGATGCAGACATGATGCCTCTTACCCTTTTGTAGTTTAAAAATACTTACCGTTTAAAAACGGCTGGTGCAACAATCTGAACAATTAGCACCGCTAAATAGGTCAAACCCAGTGGTGTTAATGACGCTTTGAACACACCGAAAGCAACAACTAAAACAACGATAGTTGTAACAACCTTTAGCCCTGCTCCTAATGCTAAGAACCAGGCAATGCGGACAGGTTCATCCTCTTCTTTTGCTTTCTGAAATTGTGCTAGCAGCATAAATACGATATTTGGTAACCAGCATGCTAACCCACCAGCAAGAGCAGAGGCCCCCCATTCTATACTATTTGCACAGAAAGCCCCACTGAGGATCACTAAAGTTATAAACTGAACAGACAACTGCTTTACAGCATGCTTGTTGTCATAAAGGGATACAGACATAACTTTTTGTATACTCCCAGCTCTTCTCAGCCTCAGAAACGCTAAGTGTTGTATAAAACTGCCTTTGCGTAAATGTGTCAAGAGACAAAAACGTGCAAATTATACGGGCAGGCGAAATGAATTCAATCAGTAAGTAGCGAAAAGGTGAATAAATATTTAATTTTTTCGAGTCAGCGCAGAATTGTCGCTATAATAATTAATAAATAGTTAATGAATTGCTACATTCATTCACTTAATTGTGACATTAATCACATTTAGCTTTATTCGCTTTATTTATTCCTTCAACTTTCTTCACAAAAAAAATTAGATTTAATCTGTAAATCAAATAATTAAGAAATACATTTTTTAAGCTAAATAACGAATCTATAAATCAAATATTTCACTGTTAACTATTTTATTAGCTAAATCGATTAAGTTAAAATAGGCATTTACATTCACTTTTTCCATTCAACGTATTATTTTTGAAACTTATTCGTTATTGCCGTGTAAATAATGCGTAAAATCTGAGTTTTTGTTATTTGCTCAAAACGAAAAATAGCCGTCCGTTTTTCAACATTCGGCTATCGCTCTAAAAGATAAAATAATTTGATAGAAAGCAACTTTATTTCATCGAAATTTTAACTAAATGGCGTTGTTCATCAAGTTCTGGCACTTGAAGTTCAGTGATAGACTCAATAGCAAACCCTTCTGGCAGAACCATTTCATCATCACGAATGATACCTTTAAGTGCGTAAAAACGTCCATCCGATGACGGTAAATGGTGGCACCAGCTTAGCATATCGTTCAGTGATGCAAATGCGCGGCTAATGACACCATCAAAACCATTTCCAACAGGGTACTCTTCAACTCGCGATTGAACAGGTTCAATGTTAGTTAGTCCTAACTCATGTTGAACCTGTTTTAAAAAGCGTACACGCTTCCCTAAACTGTCCAATAAAACAAAATGGGCGTCAGGTCGAACAATAGCCAAAGGAACGCCTGGTAAGCCAGGGCCCGTTCCAACATCAATAAACCGTTGCCCGTTGAGTTGACCGTTCACCACTATGCTATCCATGATATGACGAATTAACATTTGTTGTGGGTCACGCACAGAGGTCAAGTTATAGGCTTTATTCCATTTAACTAATAACCCAACGTAATTAACTAACTGCTGTTTTTGCTTTTCCGTTAAATCGATATCTGTTTTTGCAAGCAATTGATTGAGTTTTGATAATAAATCCATGTTAAGCGCTCCGGCGTAGCATGCCTTGCTTTTTCAACCATACAAGCAAAATAGAGATTGCTGCAGGGGTGATCCCCGAAATACGCGAAGCTTGGCCGATCGATGTTGGTTTGTGATCGTTCAGCTTTGCCATAACTTCGTTAGATAAGCCTTTCACTTGTTTGTAATCAAGATCAACAGGTAACAAAGTGTTTTCATTGCGCAGCTGTCTTTCGATCTCTTCTTTCTGACGCGCAATATAACCTTCGTATTTAACTTGAATCTCAACTTGATCAGCGGCTTGTGGATCATCAATTGCAGGCGCAAATAAGTTTAGCGTAGTTAGCATTTGATAAGTCATTTCAGGACGACGTAATAAATCTTCACCGTTAGCTTCTTTGGATAAAGGAACGGTTAAGATGCCATCAATCTCTGTATGGTTATCCGATTTAGGATGAACCCAAATGTCTTTCAAACGTTGACGTTCTTTTTCAATCAGTTCAACTTTGTTGTTGAAATGAGCCCAACGAATATCATCGACTAAGCCTAACTCGCGGCCTTTTTCTGTTAAACGTAAATCTGCGTTATCTTCACGTAACATCAAACGATATTCTGCACGTGAGGTAAACATACGATATGGTTCTTTAGTGCCGAGTGTGCAAAGATCGTCAACCAGAACCCCCATATATGCTTGGTCACGGCGTGGGAACCAGCCTTCTAAGCCAAAGGCATGTTGTGCAGCATTTAAGCCTGCAAGTAACCCTTGTGCACCCGCTTCTTCATAACCTGTAGTCCCATTAATTTGACCAGCGAAGAACAAGCCATTAATAAATTTGCTTTCCAGAGTTTGTTTGAGATCGCGTGGGTCAAAGAAATCATACTCTATTGCATAACCAGGACGAATGATCCTTGCATTTTCCATCCCTTTCATAGAGTGCACGATCTGCATTTGCACATCAAAAGGCAAGCTGGTGGAAATCCCGTTCGGATAGATTTCGTTACTGGTTAAACCTTCTGGCTCTAAGAAAATTTGGTGTGAGTCTTTGTCTGCAAAGCGCATGACTTTGTCTTCGATCGATGGGCAATAGCGAGGGCCGATCCCTTCGATGATCCCTGCATACATTGGGCTACGATCAAGGTTATTTCTGATCACATCATGCGTTTTTTCATTGGTATAAGTGATATGGCAAGGCATCTGTTGTGGATGTTGATCTTGCGAACCTAAGAATGAAAATACGGGCATTGGGTCGTCACCTAGCTGTTGAGCTAACTGACTGAAATCAATAGTTCTTGCATCAATACGCGGTGGTGTTCCCGTTTTTAAACGGTTAACACGTAATGGTAATTCCCTTAAACGCTGAGAAAGGGAAATTGATGGTGGATCACCTGCACGACCACCGCTGTAGTTTTCTAACCCAATATGAATTTTTCCATCCAGGAAAGTCCCAACAGTTAGGACGACTGCTTTGGCTTTAAATTTTAAGCCCATGCGAGTAACCGCTCCTGTGACTTGATTGTTTTCAACAATCAAATCTTCAACAGGTTGTTGGAAAATCATTAGATTAGGTTGGTTTTCTAAAGCTGTTCTAACCGCTTGGCGGTAGAGAACGCGGTCCGCTTGTGCTCGAGTAGCTCGAACAGCAGGGCCTTTGCTGGCATTTAATGTTCTAAATTGAATGCCAGCTTTGTCAGTTGCTGTGGCCATTAAACCACCAAGAGCATCAATTTCTCTGACCAGATGCCCCTTACCGATCCCACCGATGGCTGGGTTGCAAGACATCTGGCCCAATGTATCAATATTGTGAGTCAGTAATAGGGTTTGACGCCCCATACGTGCAGCTGCCATTGCTGCTTCAGTACCGGCATGACCACCACCAATTACGATGACGTCAAATTGCTCTGGATAAAACATGTGTGAACCTTAAACGTTAGAAAATGCTGACTGTGCATTTGAGGAGAGAATTCTACTCAAGTTTGAGGAAGAGACCAAGCTTAGGTTTCTCCCCTATATAATATTAAGATCTTTTTATTTAAAGATCTCTTTATTAGATCTTTTATTAGGATCATCGGTTTCTGTGGATAAGTGGATTTTCACTTTAAAGATCATAAAAATGTAAAGGATCATATACTGTGAATGATCCGTGATCCAATTGCGTATAAGCTGGGATCAAAATGGGTACTTATGCACAGGCCTTGGTGGCCCTAAAACTTATACTCTGGATAACTACGGGTTAATAAAGGGATCTACCCTGAGTTATCCACAGCTGACTGATGCTATTTTGACCAAATTATAGTTCGTTTGCCCAAATTTTAACCCATTCCCCTGCGGGATCTTCTGGGATTTCGTGTTTTTGGATGTCTATTTCAAAACATTCACCGATCCGTTTAGCCCCTTTTTCGCTTAATAGGGTATCTAGTTTGTGGATCGCACCACAAAAAGTGTCATATTCCGAGCTACCGATCCCAACAGCACCAAACATCACTTGGCTGAGATCTGGTGAGCTTTCTTCTATAGCATCAAAGAACGGTTGAATACTTTCAGGTAGATCACCTGCTCCGTGAGTCGAACTCACCACCAGCCAAATGCCTTCAAGTGTTAAATCATCAAGCTCTGGGCCATGTTGAATATCTGTTTCATAACCAAGTTCTTCTAAAATCTCAGCCATGTGCTCAGCAACATACTCTGCACTGCCCATTGTACTGCCACTTATTAAGGTTACTTTTGTCATGGTGATTCTCTTTCACAATAATAGGGCGCTATTGTACGCTGTGAATGAGCTGGGATCTACCTGTGGATAATGTGGTTATATCATTTTTTTTTCTAAGGGTTGATTGTACGTAAGATCGGGTTCTGTAAGGAGATCAGGGTTTCCGTAGATTGAATCTCATCAATTGTTTGAATTTTGTTGATAAGTACGTCTTGCAGGGCATCAATTGATTTGCACATGACCTTAATAAAAATGCTGTATTGACCAGTTGTGTAATACACCTCGACCACTTCTTCTAAGGCATCCAATTTTTTTAATGCTGTTGGGTAATCCTTTGCACTTTTTAAAATAATGCCAATAAAGCAGCAGACATCAAAACCTAACTGTTTTGGGTTTATATCAATACGGGTGCCTTTAATGATCCCTGCTTGCTTCATTTTTTCGACACGGACATGAATTGTCCCTGGGCTTACTGCAAATTTTTTGGCTAATTCTGCATAAGGTGTACGTGCATTTCTCATTAATTCGTGAAGTATGTCACGATCGAGATTATCGATTTGATAATTTTCTGGCATTATTTTACCTCTATTTTAACGATTATTCATTTTTATACCTATTTTTTTAATTAAAATAAATAGGAAAGGCTTTTTTTAATGATGGATATTGAATTTATACCTCATTTTGTTGCTTAATCTATACATCAGCTAATACAGCAAACAAATTATGGGTAATAAATTATGGACAAGTCATTCATTGAACATCAGCAACAAATTAGTTTTGTAAAATCCTATTTCTCACGTTTACTTGAAAAAGAACTCGGTCTAATTGAAGTTCAAGGGCCTATCCTGAGTCGTCTTGGTGATGGTACACAAGATAACTTATCAGGCAGTGAAAAAGCGGTTCAAGTAAAAGTGAAATCAATCCCAGGTGCGACCTTTGAAGTGGTGCACTCATTGGCTAAATGGAAACGTAAAACGTTAGGTCGTTTTGGTTTCAGTGAAGGCCAAGGACTCTATACGCATATGAAAGCGTTACGTCCGGACGAAGATCGCTTAACCCCAATCCACTCCGTCTATGTCGATCAGTGGGATTGGGAAAAAGTGATGGCAGATGAGGAGCGTACACTTCCTTATCTGAAACAGACAGTGGGTAAAATCTATAAGGCAATAAAAGAAACAGAAGCTGCCGTAAGTAAAGAGTTTGGACTGGCACCGTTCCTGCCAGACCAAATTCACTTTATCCACAGTGAAGAGCTGTTACAACGCTACCCTGACCTTGATGCTAAAGGCCGTGAGCGAGCAATCGCGAAGGAACTTGGTGCTGTTTTCCTTATTGGTATCGGTGGTAAGTTATCCAGTGGTGAATCTCACGATGTACGTGCTCCAGACTATGACGACTGGACAACAGAAAACGAAGACGGTTTTTGTGGTTTAAACGGGGACATCCTTGTGTGGAACCCTGTATTACAAGACGCATTTGAGCTGTCTTCCATGGGGATCCGTGTTAGCCCTGAATGCTTAACGCGTCAATTAAGCCTGACACAAGATGAAAAACGGATGGAACTAGAATGGCACCAAGCACTAGTAAAAGGTGAAATGCCACAAACTATTGGTGGTGGTATTGGCCAATCCCGTTTAGTGATGCTACTTCTGCAACGCCAGCACATTGGCCAAGTTCAATGTGGTGTTTGGGCGCCAGACATGCAAGAATCTGTTGAAGGTATGCTGTAATTAGCGACTAAAGCGGCGTAAAAGCCTGCTTTTTAACCCGGTGTCAAAGCGCCAAATATGGTCGAAGATTTTCATGATGCCGGGTTTCCCATAGTTTGACACAGATACCGCATGGAAGCGGTATTTCCCTTTCTTCTGCATGGTTTTTATTTTTTGAATGAGTTCATCGGGCAAACGTTGAGCTACAAAATCAGAAATGACCACAGCATCAGCATCCATCCATTGCTTAGACTCTAGTTTAACGGTTGTCTCTTGCAAACATGCTGCAAGGTCTGTTCCGCCTTTAAATGTTTGATGTAAAAACCGAATGCATTGTTCCAGCCCATCTGCAGATAATAAATCGTAATGCACAATATCCGTAGAAAACAGCATCACATGGCACGCGCGGTTATCGGCTAACGCAATTTTCATTAGCGCAAGGCAAAATGCCTTTGCACAACGCTCATTTAACCCGCCCATTGAGCCTGATGTATCAATACACACCACAAATGGTCCTCTAGGTTGCTCTTCATCATGGTGATGTGTAATAGGGCGTAGTACTTTTCTTTCTTGCCAGCTATCCCCTTGCAATCGATAAGTTAATAGCTGCTTTTCCAGTAATTTTCGATAAAACTCAAATTCAATTTCTTCGATACCCAACATCGCAAGTTCAGCGGGTAATAAACGCAAAATATCATCGCTTTGGTTTAAGCCATTAACTTGTTCAGGCACTGTCTCTGGTACTTTCTCCATGATGGTCATCGGTTCTAAAACCACGCTATCATCAGGAATAGCTTGCGCTGTTTGGCTGCGCCCTAATAATTGAGCTATTTTTTCGAGTTCAGGCTGCTGACGTAAAAATTCACTGTAGCGATTTAACAACTGGTCATTATAAGTAGAGGTCATATTCACCCCTTTGCTTAAATCCCACAAACGTCCTGCTGCCCGCTCATTTTCACCCAAAATATCTTCTAAATTTCCACTCAAGGCTAACCTGCGTTGCAATTCCGCCAGTAATTGCTCTTTTTCTTGCTCTAATAACTCTTTATGCAGGGTGGTGACTTGTAAAATTAAGCTGACTCGCCACTTTTGTACAAACAAAGCTTGCCTTGCACTGCGATTTTCAATTTTACCACTTTGTAATTGATTTGCTTCTCGGTAAAACGGCGAGTCGATTTGGTTAAGCCTTTCTATTACAGAAGGAAGCCGCGTAAAAAAAGCATCCGTTGAGATACCAAGGGATTGTCGATACAACTCAAACTCTTCAGAAAGTTGCGCGGGAACTAACGCATCTTGTAAGCGCTGTTTCAGGTCTGTTTTCCAACTGGATAAGTCTTTTAACAATGCTTTTTTTAAACGAGGGTGTTTTTCAAAAAATACCGCTAATTGCGGTGTAGCAAGGAGCGAGATAATAATCTCTTCAATTAGTTGGCTTTCATTAACCGAAAGCAGCATCTCCAGAGTGGCTAAACTCATCATAATTATTCAGCCACTTTCCCTGTGATCTGATTACGTAATTGCGTTAATTTTTCTGAAAGTTGTAGAAAACTTTGCTCAATATCTGCCAACCAATGGGGTTCAATAAAAAGATTGGGTTGCTGCTTTTCAAATTGATAGCGAGCGCCTTGAATATCAGATTGAATGTTATCCAGCTTATCTAACCATTCTTGGTTATTTGATGTGGAGGTTTGTGTCACTGTTTTATCTTGGATATATAATGTTGATGATTGATGGCTTATATCTAATAACTGTATCTGATTTAAATTATTCACTTCAGCGGCAATTTCTTGTGCAAAACCAATACCGTTTAAATGTGCGGATAACGTCGTACCTTTATTTAAAAATAAAGTGAGTGCTTTTTTGTCTGTGGTAACAAATGTCACTTTCATATTATGCAATTGCAATGGACGATGTAAAAACAGCGTGATCCGTCCTTCCTGAACATACTCAGGCAGCACATATGAGGCCTTGCGGGCAAACATCGCATTGTTTTTATTCACTTTAAAGGCATCTTGACTGTTTTGATCTTGCGTAGATGACATCCACTGTTGGTAAATTTGCTCAATTTCACGGGTGAATTTACGCTGCTGCCAACCCTCTTCTTGTAAAAGTGATTGAATTAACTGTGGTAATGCATTCATAGATTGCATATCGTGCCACAGGCAATCTTTTAAAAGCACAATATCAAGGGGAGAAACACTGCTACGGCCATTAAAAAATGCACTTGCTTG
The DNA here is from genome assembly GCF_041953405.1 of Providencia xihuensis. NCBI lineage: Bacteria > Pseudomonadati > Pseudomonadota > Gammaproteobacteria > Enterobacterales > Morganellaceae > Providencia > Providencia xihuensis. The sequence continues at coordinate 55,517 of NZ_CP169565.1, forward strand.
TAATAAATAAATGGCTTTTTTCCAACGTCTATCCGAGACATAAACTTGCTTGTCAGTGGCGTCCAATTGCTGGCGCAGCTGGTAGACCAGCTCAAAACAGTGATCGGGCAGCGTAATTTTAGGGATTTCTTGTTGCCACTGTTGGTATTCTTCATCACTGATTTTTAAATGTTCAGGGATTTGAGATTCTTCTAATGATGATTTTCCTGTTAATAATGCCCGAAAGTTTTGTTTTTCCTGTACTTTATCAAGCCAGATACGCACTAACATGCGGTCAAAAAGGGCTTCTAAACTATTATCTGCATCAGGCAATTCGTTCGAAGCCGTGACGAGCAAACGCATGGGGATAGCTTTTTCTTCATCACCATTACGGAATTTACGTTCATTGATAGCCGTTAATAGCGTATTAAGAATAGCTGGACCAGCTTTCCAGATTTCATCCAAGAAAACCACTTCAGCATCAGGTAAATAACCTTTGGTTAGGCGTTCATAGCGCCCTTCGTCTTTTAAAGCTTGAATAGATAACGGCCCAAAAATTTCTTCAGGCGTCGAAAAGCGCGTCATTAAATACTCAAATGCATGGGCATGACGGAAGGCATATTTCATTCTTCGTGCAATTAAGCTTTTAGCAATCCCTGGAGGGCCTAATAGAAATACGCTTTCACCACTGAGTGTGGCTAATAAGCACAAACGAATAGCTTGCTGGCGTTCATATAAACCACTTTCAAGGTAATTGCTTAATTGAGCTATTCGTTCAGATAATTGCATCGATATTCCTTTTCATTGAATAACAAATTCAATAATGTTTAAGTTACGCTTAATTCTTAGGTTATCTGCCCTTTTATAAACAGCGCAATCAATTTTGTCATTTTTCTTTTGTGTTATTTGATTTAAATCGTGTGTAGCAGTATTAAGGCGAGAAAATCTGAGTAGGAATAAGGCTGATTTGAATAGGCTAGGGCTCATGTCTATAAAAAACATGAGCCCTAACTGAAGATTAAAAATGATTAATAAGGTGCATCTGGCGTGGTAACCCGAATTAATTTTTCATTCACAAACTCACGAATTCCCGCAAGTGATTGTTCTCGACCATAACCAGAAAGCTTAGTTCCACCGAAGGGGAGTTCCGGGGCAATTCCTGTCGGATGATTGATATAAACCATCCCTGAAACTATTTGGCGAGCCACTTTTATCGCTTCAGCTTCATTTTTACCAAAGACAGTTCCACCTAAACCAAATTCAGTCGCGTTAGCTAATTGAATGGCTTCATCTATATTTTTTACAGCATAAATACAAAGAACTGGGCCAAATATTTCTTCATAATACGCTTTCATATTCGGTTTTATATCTGTCAGTATTGTGGGTTGCATAAATGCCCCTTCACGATCTAATCGCTTACCTCCAAATACCAGTGTTGCTCCCTCTTTTACGGCTACTTCAACTTGATGAACAACTTCATTCACCGCTTTTTCACTACTTAATGGAGCAAGTTGCGTGGCTGGGTCCATTGGATCACCCACAATAATTTTTTCATAGATTGCTTTTGCTTTTGCGATAAATTCTTTCGCAACGTTTTCTAATACAATAATACGTTTTGGTGAAACACAAACCTGCCCTGCATTCCATAGACGGCCAGCAGTCGCTGATGCAACCGCGCTATCAATATCTGCATCAGCTAGCACAATAAAAGCATCACTTCCTCCTAGCTCAAGGGTTGATTTTTTTATTGCTTTACTGGCTTCAGAGGCAAAATTGGAACCTGCAGGTTTACTACCTGTTAAAGATACGGCTTTGACTCGTTCATCTGAAACAAGAGCAGAAACTTTTGAGCCAGGAATGAATAAATTGTTGTAAACCCCATCCGGTAGTCCTGCTTCAATAAATATTTTTTCCATCATTTCAGCACATTGAGGAATATTTGAAGCATGTTTTAAAACAATGGTATTTCCTGCCATTAAATTAGCGGCAGCTGTTCGAGTTATTTGATAAAACGGGAAATTCCATGGTTGAACCGTCAGGAGTACTCCGATTGGTTCATAAGTTAAGAAGGCTTTTCCGTGTTTAACATCAATTTCTTTATCCGCTAATAAACGGCTTCCTTCATTTGCATAGTAGTCAAAAATATTTGCGCATAATTCAACTTCGCTTATTGACTCACTTAATAGCTTTCCCATTTCTGTTGTACATATTTTTCCGAGAAGTTCTTTTTTATCTCGCATAACTTTTGCTATGTTATGTAAAATTGCCGCTCGCTCTGTAAATGAGGTTTTTTTCCAAGTCAGGTAGGCGGTATCTGCTTTGGTGAGAATTGTATCGACTTGCTCCGCACTCATTTCTTCATAAATCTTTTCTACTTTGTTTGTTGCTGGATTAACTGATTTTATTGACGATGTCATATTCATTTTTTATTCCTTGTTGCAACTATTAAAGATAAATAATTCAACTTATCTTAAATTACAGTTGATATACCAACATAAATTAGGGGGAAAATGAAATTCAATGGCATTTATTATCAATAATTGTGTTTAAGGGTTTTTGATTGTTTGTGAATGTTTTTTTGTGTGTTTATTTATGAATCAATAGAAACGATTCAGCTATAAACTATTCAATTAGTTATCCTTTTTTATTTCTTTAACGCCAACGAAACGTTTCGATACCGATCACAAATATCAATCATCAATATTGAGTTGTGACTCATCTAAACTATGATTAGGTGAGCGAAACGTTTCGCTTATCAGGAATGGCGGTGAAAAAATGAAAAAAGGTGTTCTGCTTAATGCCAATATTACCTCAGTGATTGCTAAATTAGGTCATACAGATCAAATCACACTGGCAGATGCAGGTTTGCCCATTTCAACAGGGCCTGAGCGGATTGATTTAGCAATAACGCAAGGATTACCCGATTTCATGGCTGTTTTGCGGGTCGTTACGCAAGAAATGCAGGTAGAAAAAGCCATTATTGCTGAAGAAATTAGCGCGATGAATCCCACCATGGAAACGGCAATTTTAACGCATTTGAATGACCTACAAACTGTGCAAGGCAATCAAATCGAAATTATCTATTGTAGTCATGAGCGCTTTAAACAGCTGACGCATGACAGCAAAGCGGTCATTAGAACAGGGGAATGTTCGCCATTTGCTAATATAATCCTTTGTTCTGGTGTGACTTTCTGAGGTGACTATGCAACCTTTATTAGAACTTATCGGTATCGATAAATCATTTCCAGGTGTGAAAGCGCTCAGTGGTGCGACATTAAATGTCTATCCTGGAAAAGTCATGGCGCTGGTGGGGGAAAATGGGGCTGGCAAATCAACCATGATGAAAGTGCTTACGGGGATCTATCAAAAAGACGCAGGTAAAATTCGCTTTCTTGGCAAAGAAGTGGCGTTTAATGGGCCTAAAAGTTCCCAAGAAGCGGGTATTGGTATTATTCACCAAGAATTAAACCTGATCCCTGAGCTGACTATTGCAGAAAACATTTTCCTTGGACGCGAGTTTGTCAGTGCGTTTGGCAAAATAGACTGGAAAAAAATGTTCAGTGAATCGGACAAACTGCTAAAACGTCTTAACCTTGATTATGATAGCCACCAAACCATTGCAGAGCTTTCTATTGGTGAGCAACAAATGGTGGAAATTGCCAAGGTTCTCAGCTTTCAATCCCAAGTGATCATCATGGATGAGCCGACAGATGCGCTCACTGATACGGAAACTGAATCATTATTTCGCGTTATTGAAGACTTAAAAGCACAAGGCTGCGGTATTGTTTATATCTCTCACCGTTTAAAAGAAATTTTTGAAATTTGCGATGATGTGACTGTTTTTCGCGATGGCCAGTTTATTGGCGAAAAACCCGTTAGCGAATTAGAAGAAGAAAAACTGATTGAAATGATGGTGGGAAGAAAACTTGAAGACCAATACCCACGCGTAGATGTTCAAGCAGGCGATACTCGTTTACAGCTCGAAAGTGTTTCAGGCCCTGGAGTAACAAGCGCCAGTTTTATTTTGAAAAGTGGTGAAATTTTAGGCGTTTCAGGCTTGATGGGAGCAGGTCGTACAGAATTAATGAAAATCATCTATGGCGCCGCACCAAAGAAAGCAGGCACTATCAGCCTTGATGGTAAACCTATCACGTTAAAAACCCCGCAAGATGGCCTTAATAATGGCATTGTTTATATTTCTGAAGACCGTAAACGGGACGGTTTAGTCCTAGGCATGTCAGTTAAGGAAAATATGTCATTAACGGCATTACGATATTTCAGCCGTGCAGGTGGAAGCCTGAAACATGGTGAAGAGCAACAAACGGTCAGTGATTTCATTAGGTTATTCAATATAAAAACCCCATCAATGGACCAAATCATTGGCAACCTTTCTGGCGGAAATCAACAAAAAGTGGCTATCGCCCGAGGATTGATGACTAGACCAAAGGTGTTGATCCTTGATGAACCAACGCGTGGTGTTGATGTGGGGGCAAAAAAAGAAATTTATCAGCTAATTAACCAATTTAAGAAAGAAGGGCTGAGCATCATTTTAGTGTCTTCAGAAATGCCTGAAGTGATTGGAATGAGTGACCGCATATTGGTGATGCACGAAGGTCATATCAGCGGTGAGTTCACAGCCAAAGACGCGACTCAGGAAGCCTTAATGGCTGCCGCAGTGGGTAAAAATTACGGCTCAGTTCAGGAGTTATCAGTATGAGTTCAACAACTGCATCATCAAAACGCTGGTTCAGCAAAGCTTGGCTAATGGAGCAAAAATCGTTAATTGCGCTATTAGTCTTAATTGCTATCGTATCAACATTAAGCCCTAATTTTTTTACGGTGAATAACCTATTCAATATTTTGCAGCAAACGTCAGTGAACGCCATTATGGCGGTAGGCATGACGTTGGTTATCTTAACGTCAGGGATTGACCTGTCGGTGGGCTCATTACTTGCACTGACTGGCGCAGTCGCCGCATCAATGGTGGGCGCTGAAGTTAATGCTTTAGTTGCTGTTGCTGGCGCTCTAGCACTTGGCGCGGCTATTGGTGCATGCACTGGGGTCATTGTCGCGAAAGGGAAAGTTCAAGCCTTTATTGCAACATTAGTGATGATGCTTTTATTGCGCGGTGTTACTCGTGTGTATACCGATGGAAGCCCAATTAATACAGGTTTTAGTGATAATGCAGATTTATTTGGTTGGTTTGGTATTGGTCGTCCATTAGGTATTCCTACCCCAGTTTGGTTAATGATCATTGTTTTTGCTGCGGCATGGTACATGTTGCATCACACTCGATTAGGCCGTTATATCTATGCGCTAGGTGGCAATGAAGCAGCAACTCGCTTATCAGGCATTAACGTCGATCGCATCAAAATTATTGTGTATGCCTTATGTGGTTTACTGGCGGCACTGGCAAGTGTGATTGAAGTTGCACGTTTGTCATCGGCTCAACCCATGGCAGGTAATGGGTATGAATTGGATGCTATCGCAGCGGTTGTACTCGGTGGTACAAGCCTTGCAGGCGGAAAAGGGCGTATTGTCGGCACGTTGATTGGTGCATTGATCCTAGGTTTCTTAAACAATGGCTTAAACTTATTAGGTATTTCGTCTAACTATCAGATGATTGTCAAAGCGGTCGTCATCTTACTTGCGGTACTTGTTGATAATAAAAAATAACCCTACAGGAAAACGATTATGAAACTGAATAAATTAGCTACATTGTTATCAGCTGTTGCACTGAGTGCAACCGTTAGTGTTAATGCGATGGCAAAAGACAGTATTGCGTTAGTGATTTCAACATTGAACAACCCTTTCTTTGTCACGATGAAAGATAGTGCACAAAAAGAAGCGGACAGACTGGGCTATGAACTGATTGTCTTAGATTCACAAGATAATCCTGCCAAAGAATTGGCAAACGTTCAGGACTTAACGGTTCGTGGAACTAAATTGATGCTAATCAACCCAACAGATTCTGATGCAGTGGGTAACTCTATCTTAATGGCAAACAAAGCAAAAATCCCTGTCATTACCTTAGATAGAGCTGCGAATAAAGGTGAGGTAGTCAGTCACGTTGCTTCAGATAACCGTATGGGCGGTAAAATGGCGGCGGATTATATTGCACAAAAAACAGGTAGCGAAGCCAAAGTTATTCAACTAGAAGGAATTTCAGGTACTTCAGCCGCGCGTGAACGTGGTGAAGGCTTTAATACGGGTGCGAAAGAGCACAAATTTAATTTACTGGCGAGTCAGCCTGCGGACTTCGACAGAACCAAAGGCCTTAACGTCATGCAAAACCTGCTTACTGCACACCCAGCGGTTCAAGCCGTCTTTGCTCAAAATGACGAAATGGCACTGGGAGCATTAAGAGCACTGCAAACTGCGGGTCGTACTGATGTTTTAGTTGTAGGATTCGATGGCACGAATGATGGCATTAAAGCCGTAGAAGGCGGTAAATTAGGCGCAACAATCGCACAGCGTCCTGATCAAATTGGTATTGTCGGCGTGCAGATTGCCGATAAAGTCTTAAAAGGCGAAAAAGTTGAAGCAACTGTTCCTGTTGAATTGGAATTAGTGGTAAAACAATAAGATAAAGTAACCGCCGCGACAGCATTTGCGGCGGTTTATTGGTTTTGTGGTTATAAAGTCACAATAAAAAGGATATAAATGTTATGGGTACAGCAAAACTGGTAGTTCTAGGTAGTATTAATGCTGATCATATTTTGAATGTTAAGCAATTCCCACAGCCAGGTGAAACTGTTCGTGGCGACAGTTACCAAGTTGCCTTTGGTGGAAAAGGTGCAAACCAAGCTGTAGCTGCTGGTCGTAGTGGTGCTGACATAACCTTTATAGCCTGTGTGGGTGATGACGATATCGGTGCAAGTATAAAAAAACAGCTTCATCTCGATAATATTAAAACGGAATGCATTGATGCGATTAAAGAGGAAACGACAGGTGTTGCTCTGATTTATGTCAATCAACAAGGGGAAAACATCATTGGTATCAATGCGGGTGCCAATGCGCAACTAACAACGCAGAGACTTGCACAATATCAGCAAAAAATTATTGAGGCAGATGCCGTCTTAATGCAGCTTGAATCACCGATTGAAACTGTTCAGATGGCTGCTGAAATTGCAAAGAAAAACAATACTCAAGTCATTTTAAACCCAGCTCCAGCGCAATCATTACCAGACTCATTACTAACGCTGGTGGATATTATCACCCCGAATGAAACGGAAGCGGAACATTTAACGGGGATTGCCGTTAATGATGACCAAGGTGCCCAAGCAGCGGCAGAAGTATTACACCAAAAAGGGATCAGTAAAGTGATGATTACTTTAGGGGCTCGCGGGGTTTGGTATAGTGAAAAAGGCGTACAAGGTAAAATAATTGCGGGGTTTCGCGTAAAAGCAGTGGATACTATTGCGGCAGGTGATACATTCAATGGGGCATACGTTACCGCTTTACTAGAAGGTAAGGCTGATGAAGATGCTATTATTTTTGCCCATGCGGCGGCGGCGATAGCAGTAACGCGCCCAGGTGCTCAGCCTTCAGTTCCATGGCGCAAAGAAATTGACCAATTTTTAGCTCAATAGGATTAACTTGTGGCAACAATGAAAGATGTGGCACGCCTTGCGGGGGTGTCGACATCCACCGTCTCTCACGTTATCAATCAAAATCGCTACGTTAGTGAGAGTATTACTCTGCGCGTTAAAAATGCAATTGAAGAGCTAAATTACGCCCCTTCGGCATTGGCGAGAAGCTTAAAAATGAATCGCACGAATACAATTGGAATGTTGCTAACAACCAGTAACAACCCATTTTATGCGGAAGTGGTGCGAGGTGTAGAACGGAGTTGCTACGAGCGTGGTTATAGCTTGATTTTGTGCAACACAGAAGGTGACCTTCAACGGATGAATCATAGTTTAGAGACCCTATTACAAAAGCGGGTAGATGGGTTATTGATCATGTGTACTGAAGTTCAAGGGCCATCAAAAGAGGTACTGGCTCGTTATCCTGCGGTACCGACGGTAATGATGGACTGGTCGCCATTTGAATCTGGCGGTGATGTTATCCAAGATAACTCATTTTTAGGGGGCGAAATGGCTACTCGCTACTTAATTAATGCAGGGTTCACTCGTATTGCTTGCATTGCAGGGCCGCAAGATAAATCACCAGCAAGAGCCCGTCACCAAGGTTTTATTCAAGCTATGAATGACGCCGGCATTAAAATTGATGAAGATTATCTGATTTTCAGTGATTTTGAATTCGCTGGTGGTTTTGAGTCAATGAATGCATTACTTGAATTACCTATCCCACCTCAAGCTATTTTCGCGGGTAATGATGCCATGGCAGTTGGGGCTTATCAGGCAATATTCCAAAAGGGGATGAAAGTGCCTGATGATATTTCGATTGTCGGTTATGATGATATCGATCTTTCTTCTTATATGATCCCACCATTAACAACCATTCATCAACCAAAAGATGAGTTAGGGCAACAAGCTGTTAATCAACTGATTTATCGAATGGATAACCCAGAGGCAGAGACCAGTGTGTTAGTACTCACCCCTGAGCTTATCGAGCGCCAGTCTGTTAAGAAGGTGAATTCTTAGCTTTTTTGGTTTTTCCTTTAATTAAGTTATCACCATCGGTTTTACTTAATAATAAGAAGACAAAAGCGGAAACCAGTGTAACCACACCAATAGTAATAAAGGTATAGTGGAAATTATCCACGGTATTACTATTAGGTTGGCCATCATAGAAATTCAATATCGCGGCACTCACGGCAATGCCAAAACTAATGGATAGTTGTTGGGTGACGGCTAACATACTATTTCCTGCGCTTGCATTATTGTCTGTTAAATCTGCTAAGCAAATGGTATTCATCGCAGTAAACTGAACTGACATGACCATTCCTAATATGAATAATGGCACAACTAATAAATAAATAGACATACTCGGGGATTGCAATGAGAACTGGGCAATCATTAACCCAATAATTACAGTGATCACAAATAACGTATTACGGTATCCATATTTAGTGAGGATTTTTGTGACCCCTGATTTTGCTATTATTGAGCCAAAAGCCAATGGTGCCATCATCATTCCAGCGACAACCGCTTCATAACCAAATCCAACTTGTAGCATTAATGGCATTAAAAATGGAATACTGCCTGTACCTAGACGCGTAGCAATATTACCGCTGATACCAATCGAAAATGTTCGAGTTTTAAATAAATTTAATGGGATGATTGCATGCTTAATACGTCTTGCATGGAAAACATACAATAATAAGAAAAGAAAACCGCCAACAGTAATCGCTGCAGGAATAGATGCAGGTAGCGCTTTATCGCCAAATAAATCCAAGCTAACGGAAAGCATGACTAAACCAAAACCAAATAATAAAAATCCGAGCGTATCAAATTTTCGTTTTGGCATTTTAAAATCAGGCATGTGTTTTAGAGCATAAAAAATACCTAAAACACCAATAGGAATATTAATAATGAATATCCAATGCCATGTGGCATAAGTAACCAATATACCACCTAACAGTGGACCTAATATTGGTCCGACTAATCCTGGGATGGTCACAAAGTTTAATATCGGTAATAACTCACTACGTGGATACGCCCTTATTAATGCTAATCGAGCAACGGGCATCATCATTGCACCACCAATTCCTTGAATAACTCGGGAAGTCACTAAAAAATTCAATGATGGGGAAAGGGCGCAAAGTAAAGAACCGAAAGAAAATAATGAAACGGCTAAAATAAAGATACGGCGAGTACCAAACCGATCAGCAAACCATCCACTAATAGGAATTAGCAATGCAACCGTCAATGTATAGCTAACAACGGCAGATTGCATTGCAAGGGGTGAATGATGAAGGCTTTTCGCAATATCAGGTAAAGCCGTATTCAAAATAGTGGCATCAAGCGCCTGCATGAAAAAGGCCATTGCCGCAATCCATGGAAGGCCAGACATATTTTTGGCTGTTTTGAACATCGAGTACCTATCTAAAAAGTTAAAGCCCGCTGGGATAAGTTATCTTGTTAGGTTATTTTTCGTTCACTGTTAATAGCTTATAGCAAAAATCGAGAGCTTTGGCACTTTGACCTTGGATAATGGCATTCGCTAATTGCTGGTGGATATCAACTTCGATAACTTCATTGTCAGTAATGACATCAAAATAACGTTGATAAATAGAACGAAATAAATTAGCAAAAGAGATTAGAAAAGGGTTTGCACAGGCTTTATAAATTGTTAAATGAAAATAGTAATCCACTTTTACCCAACGTTCTCTATCGAACTCTTTTGCGAGTAACAACATTTCATTCGCTAAAAGCTGTAAAGATTGCTTCTGTTCGGGTGTTGCATGTATAGCTGCAAGATAACAAGCTTGGGGTTCAATTGCGAGGCGAACAATTTTGAAATGTTTAATCACAACGGATTGTTCTTCGCTATTTGCCCACCAAGTTAATAAATCTTGATCCAAAAAATTCCAATTTGATGAGGGCATAACACGAGTTCCTATTTTAGGACGTGCTAATACCATGCCTTTAGCAGCTAATATTTTGATGGCTTCTCTTATTGCAGTTCGGCTGGCTTGGTACTTTTCTGATAACTCTAATTCACTTGGTAAAATGGAATCGGGCAAATAGGCACTTGTTAAAATCTGTTGGCCCAGATTTTCTGCAATAATATAAGAACGATTTTTTTGCGAAGCCGTTTGTTGCTTACTTAATTCCATAATTCATCTCAAATCTTATTTCTTGGATATCTATATTACGTGAGTAAAGGACAAATTGCTGCTGAAATAGTCAATCATCGGGTGCAATTTAGCTTATAACTTCTTTTTTGGCTAAAAAAAACGCGAACGAAAAAAAAATGCAAAAAAGGGGTTGCCAGATTTTTCTGACTCCCTATAATGCGCATCCACTGACCGGGAACAAGACAACGCAAAGCGCGGTGAACACTGAAACGGCAGCGAGAGATTCTGAAAAGAAAAAGCAAAAAATTGCTTGACTCTCACGGAGGAAAACGTATTATACGCCTCCTCGCAGCAACGACCCAGAAGGTCAAATTTCACGACGAAATGCTGCAACGCTCTTTAACAATTTATCAGACAATCTGTGTGGGCACTCACAGGACACTATCAAAAAAATATTTGATTTTAAGTCTTGAAGAGTGACTAACACGTTAATTCATATATATGAACTAATAGGTAATATGTTTTCGTAAGAAGACATACGACAGTAAACATTCTTTGAGCATCAAGCTTTTTAATTGAAGAGTTTGATCATGGCTCAGATTGAACGCTGGCGGCAGGCCTAACACATGCAAGTCGAGCGGTAACAGGGGAAGCTTGCTTCCCGCTGACGAGCGGCGGACGGGTGAGTAATGTATGGGGATCTGCCCGATAGAGGGGGATAACTACTGGAAACGGTAGCTAATACCGCATAATCTCTAAGGAGCAAAGCAGGGGAACTTCGGTCCTTGCGCTATCGGATGAACCCATATGGGATTAGCTAGTAGGTGAGGTAATGGCTCACCTAGGCGACGATCCCTAGCTGGTCTGAGAGGATGATCAGCCACACTGGGACTGAGACACGGCCCAGACTCCTACGGGAGGCAGCAGTGGGGAATATTGCACAATGGGCGCAAGCCTGATGCAGCCATGCCGCGTGTATGAAGAAGGCCCTAGGGTTGTAAAGTACTTTCAGTCGGGAGGAAGGCGTTGATGCTAATATCATCAACGATTGACGTTACCGACAGAAGAAGCACCGGCTAACTCCGTGCCAGCAGCCGCGGTAATACGGAGGGTGCAAGCGTTAATCGGAATTACTGGGCGTAAAGCGCACGCAGGCGGTTGATTAAGTTAGATGTGAAATCCCCGGGCTTAACCTGGGAATGGCATCTAAGACTGGTCAGCTAGAGTCTTGTAGAGGGGGGTAGAATTCCATGTGTAGCGGTGAAATGCGTAGAGATGTGGAGGAATACCGGTGGCGAAGGCGGCCCCCTGGACAAAGACTGACGCTCAGGTGCGAAAGCGTGGGGAGCAAACAGGATTAGATACCCTGGTAGTCCACGCTGTAAACGATGTCGATTTGAAGGTTGTTCCCTTGAGGAGTGGCTTTCGGAGCTAACGCGTTAAATCGACCGCCTGGGGAGTACGGCCGCAAGGTTAAAACTCAAATGAATTGACGGGGGCCCGCACAAGCGGTGGAGCATGTGGTTTAATTCGATGCAACGCGAAGAACCTTACCTACTCTTGACATCCAGAGAATTTAGCAGAGATGCTTTGGTGCCTTCGGGAACTCTGAGACAGGTGCTGCATGGCTGTCGTCAGCTCGTGTTGTGAAATGTTGGGTTAAGTCCCGCAACGAGCGCAACCCTTATCCTTTGTTGCCAGCGATTCGGTCGGGAACTCAAAGGAGACTGCCGGTGATAAACCGGAGGAAGGTGGGGATGACGTCAAGTCATCATGGCCCTTACGAGTAGGGCTACACACGTGCTACAATGGCGTATACAAAGAGAAGCGACCTCGCGAGAGCAAGCGGAACTCATAAAGTACGTCGTAGTCCGGATTGGAGTCTGCAACTCGACTCCATGAAGTCGGAATCGCTAGTAATCGTAGATCAGAATGCTACGGTGAATACGTTCCCGGGCCTTGTACACACCGCCCGTCACACCATGGGAGTGGGTTGCAAAAGAAGTAGGTAGCTTAACCTTCGGGAGGGCGCTTACCACTTTGTGATTCATGACTGGGGTGAAGTCGTAACAAGGTAACCGTAGGGGAACCTGCGGTTGGATCACCTCCTTACCATTGAAGTGTTTTTGTGAAGTGCTCACACAGATTGTCTGATAGAAAGTAGAGCAATAGGCTATACGTGGGAGACTTATTCGCAAGAATAGGGCTTACATGAAAAGCGCAAAAAGTTTTTGTGATTTTCGTGTCCCCTTCGTCTAGAGGCCTAGGACACCGCCCTTTCACGGCGGTAACAGGGGTTCGAATCCCCTAGGGGACGCCAATTGCGCCGATATCGAGTGAAAGACGATGTCCCCAATAATGATTAAGCCAATTATGCAAATAGTTGGTTTAACAATTATGCTCTTTAACAATCTGGAACAAGCTGAAAATTGAAAACAACGCACATTGTTTATCGCTTAAACAATGTGAGAGTCTCTCAAAAATCTCAACTTGAATAGTGTATTTTGACCTATCGAGTCGACGAGCGAAATGAGTTCAAGGCAGCCCGCGCACAGCAAGCGCAGCGTACTTAAGGTACGTGAGCATTGCGCGCACGGACTAACGCCGAAATCATGAAGCACAGTCACTCGTTATCAGAAGACACCTTCGGGTTGTGAGGTTAAGCGACTAAGCGTACACGGTGGATGCCTAGGCAATCAGAGGCGATGAAGGACGTGCTAATCTGCGAAAAGCGTCGGTAAGGTGATATGAACCGTTATAACCGACGATATCCGAATGGGGAAACCCAGTGCAATTCGTTGCACTATCGTTTGATGAATACATAGTCAAACGAGGCGAACCGAGGGAACTGAAACATCTCAGTACCTCGAGGAAAAGAAATCAACCGAGATTCCCCTAGTAGCGGCGAGCGAACGGGGAGCAGCCCAGAGTCTTAATCAGCATTAGCATCAGGAGAACAGTCTGGAAAGGCTGGCAGTAAAGGGTGATAGCCCCGTATCCGAAGGTGTTAGTGTTGTGAACTCGACGAGTAGGGCGGGACACGTGTTATCCTGTCTGAATATGGGGGGACCATCCTCCAAGGCTAAATACTCCTGATTGACCGATAGTGAACCAGTACCGTGAGGGAAAGGCGAAAAGAACCCCGGCGAGGGGAGTGAAATAGAACCTGAAACCGTGTACGTACAAGCAGTGGGAGCACCCTTTAGGGTGTGACTGCGTACCTTTTGTATAATGGGTCAGCGACTTATATTCTGTAGCAAGGTTAACCGTATAGGGGAGCCGTAGGGAAACCGAGTCTTAACTGGGCGAATGAGTTGCAGGGTATAGACCCGAAACCCGGTGATCTAGCCATGGGCAGGTTGAAGGTTGGGTAACACTAACTGGAGGACCGAACCGACTAATGTTGAAAAATTAGCGGATGACTTGTGGCTGGGGGTGAAAGGCCAATCAAACCGGGAGATAGCTGGTTCTCCCCGAAAGCTATTTAGGTAGCGCCTCGTGAACTCATCTTCGGGGGTAGAGCACTGTTTCGACTAGGGGGTCATCCCGACTTACCAACTCGATGCAAACTACGAATACCGAAGAATGTTATCACGGGAGACACACGGCGGGTGCTAACGTTCGTCGTGAAGAGGGAAACAACCCAGACCGCCAGCTAAGGTCCCAAAGTCATAGTTAAGTGGGAAACGAAGTGGGAAGGCTCAGACAGCCAGGATGTTGGCTTAGAAGCAGCCATCATTTAAAGAAAGCGTAATAGCTCACTGGTCGAGTCGGCCTGCGCGGAAGATGTAACGGGGCTAAACTATGCACCGAAGCTGCGGCAGCGACATTTAGATGTTGTTGGGTAGGGGAGCGTTCTGTAAGCCTGTGAAGGTGTACTGTGAGGTATGCTGGAGGTATCAGAAGTGCGAATGCTGACATAAGTAACGATAATGCGGGTGAAAAACCCGCACGCCGGAAGACCAAGGGTTCCTGTCCAACGTTAATCGGGGCAGGGTGAGTCGACCCCTAAGGCGAGGCAGAAATGCGTAGTCGATGGGAAACGGGTTAATATTCCCGTACTGGTGATAATTGCGATGGGGGGACGGAGAAGGTTAGGCTGGCCGGGCGACGGTTGTCCCGGTTTAAGGATGTAGGCAGGTGAATTAGGCAAATCCGGTTCACTATATGCTGAGGTCTGATGACGAGTCACTACGGTGGCGAAGTAGCTCATACCCCGCTTCCAGGAAAAGCCTCTAAGCTCTAGATTATCATTAATCGTACCCCAAACCGACACAGGTGGTCAGGTAGAGAATACTCAGGCGCTTGAGAGAACTCGGGTGAAGGAACTAGGCAAAATGGTGCCGTAACTTCGGGAGAAGGCACGCTGGCATTAGGTGAAGTGGTTTACCCATGGAGCTGAAGCCAGTCGCAGATACCAGCTGGCTGCAACTGTTTATTAAAAACACAGCACTGTGCAAACACGAAAGTGGACGTATACGGTGTGACGCCTGCCCGGTGCTGGAAGGTTAATTGATGGGGTTATCCGTAAGGAGAAGCTCTTGATCGAAGCCCCAGTAAACGGCGGCCGTAACTATAACGGTCCTAAGGTAGCGAAATTCCTTGTCGGGTAAGTTCCGACCTGCACGAATGGCGTAATGATGGCCAGGCTGTCTCCACCCGAGACTCAGTGAAATTGAACTCGCTGTGAAGATGCAGTGTACCCGCGGCAAGACGGAAAGACCCCGTGAACCTTTACTATAGCTTGACACTGAACATTGAGCCTTGATGTGTAGGATAGGTGGGAGGCTTTGAAGCGTGGACGCCAGTCTGCGTGGAGCCAACCTTGAAATACCACCCTTTAATGTTTGATGTTCTAACGTTGCCCCGTTATCCGGGGTGCGGACAGTGTCTGGTGGGTAGTTTGACTGGGGCGGTCTCCTCCCAAAGAGTAACGGAGGAGCACGAAGGTTGGCTAAGCATGGTCGGACATCATGCGGTTAGTGCAAAGGCATAAGCCAGCTTGACTGCGAGAGTGACGGCTCGAGCAGGTACGAAAGTAGGTCTTAGTGATCCGGTGGTTCTGAATGGAAGGGCCATCGCTCAACGGATAAAAGGTACTCCGGGGATAACAGGCTGATACCGCCCAAGAGTTCATATCGACGGCGGTGTTTGGCACCTCGATGTCGGCTCATCACATCCTGGGGCTGAAGTAGGTCCCAAGGGTACGGCTGTTCGCCGTTTAAAGTGGTACGCGAGCTGGGTTTAGAACGTCGTGAGACAGTTCGGTCCCTATCTGCCGTGGGCGTTGGAAGATTGAAAGGGGCTGCTCCTAGTACGAGAGGACCGGAGTGGACGCACCACTGGTGTTCGGGTTGTCATGCCAATGGCATTGCCCGGTAGCTAAGTGCGGAAAAGATAACCGCTGAAAGCATCTAAGCGGGAAACTTGCCTTGAGATGAGTCTTCCCTGACCCTTTAAGGGTCCTAAAGGAACGTTTAAGACTAAGACGTTGATAGGTTGGGTGTGTAAGCGTAGCGATACGTTGAGCTAACCAATACTAATGAACCGTGAGGCTTAACCTGACAACACCGAAGGTGTTTTAGAGAGACGAGATAGTTTTCGAATGTGAGTGAGAAGCCGAAAGGTGAAGGACACAGCAGCTTGTTCAAGATTGAAGTTTGGGTTTAGCAAGATACCGAAAGTGTGTTGAGCTAAACGCGAACAAACCGAATTTGTCTGGCGGCAATAGCGCGGTGGTCCCACCTGACCCCATGCCGAACTCAGCAGTGAAACGCCGTAGCGCCGATGGTAGTGTGGGGTCTCCCCATGTGAGAGTAGGGAACTGCCAGACATTAAATTAGTGAAAAAGCCACCCATTGGGTGGCTTTTTTGCGTTTGGGGAAATAAAAATGACGCAGTTTACGGTGGTTGAGTCGTTCGGTATGCTTCGCTTTGTTTACTCTGCCCGCTATTTTTATGGTTGAAAGAGGAAGAGACTCAAAAGCCATAAGTTAATCAATAATCCACTCAGCAATTAACGTGTTTTTTGATGATACTGTGCTGCGTAAGTGGATTCGATAAAGATTAGCGGGGATTCCTATTGTTGGCTCTGTCTTTTTCAACGCTGGTAAAGTATGGAGATGAAGCGACAAAGCCCCTCGTCAGCTAGTTATAAGCCAATCAGTAGTTCACTTAGCAATTAATTTGTTATCTATAACTCTTTTTATCATCGTTAATCAATAATCGGCTTAGCAATTAACAGGGGTTATCACATTGCTTATTGTTCCCACGCTTTTATTCTGCTTTTTACCATTCAATTGATTGCGTCTATGCATAGATAGTCGCTATAGCGATAAATCTATTTATGGAGTAGGTAGGTTAAAAGATAGGTGGCTTTCATTTACGGCTACTTTTTATCTCATTAGTAATAGATAAATTATGATCTATTAAAAATAATAATGACTTAACGTAATTATCTGGCTTGTTTGTTCTGATCCCGTTATATAATATTTATCAATTTTATGGTTTTTATGGTTTTAATTAATAGGTCAGAAATGTCCATTTTTTAAACGGTAAAGCTATAAAAATCAATAAATAAAAGAATATTAATCAATTTTACTCATATGATAAAACCTTATTCTGTGAGCGAATATTGAGTAAAAAAGCAGGCAATTGTTTATTTTTTTATATAAAAATTGTTAAATTGATGTTTCATTTACTTGCATTTATACTGATTCAAAGTCGTTAATGGTGTATCTAGTTATCATGTTATCGATGAAGTTTGCTTATAAATGAAATTCTCAAAGGAAAGAAACTCGCGTTCTGATACGAAAGATAGACCGACTAAGCAAGTTATACCTTCTTATGCGTTGTATTTCTTGTAAACAAAACCTCTGTACCAAAGGTGGATCACATGAATAAAACAAAAAGCGCTAACCATAAAATTTTTGATCAAATCCTTTCTGTGAATAATCAGAAAGAGAAAGAATTTAACAATGGCCAAGATGGTGCAACGATTCTTTCTTTATTAGTGATGTTTTTTGTACCCTTTTTACTGCTAAATGCTGCGAGAGGCTTCCTTGGAATTGAGTATAGTTTTGCGTCCGTTGTGGGTATGTTAGCAATCAGTGGGATTATCACAGTAGCATTGTTTAAAATGCTAAAATTAGGTTCCCTATTTGCAGATAAACATGTTGTATTAGACCAATTACTTTCTCGTTATACGCCGAAAAATAAACAAGAATTCAAAAAATTACAAGAAGAGAGAAAAACAAATTCGGCTGAGTTTTATTCACTTGTAGAAAATTGGGCGGATGTAGAAAGACAACACTACGCAAGATAACAACGAATAACGAAAACAAAAATAAGTCCTTAAATATTATCAATATCCTTCTCTTCTCTATGTAGAAAGAAGGATTTTTTTTGCTTTGGTGAACTTACTATGGATTTTATTCAGGCTATAAACTTAAAGAGGTAAGGACAAAATTATAACCACCTACATAGAGGGTAGTTTGCTCTAGGCCTATAAAGGCTTGTTACCGACAGCGTCTAAATGACGCTTCTAGTTGTGTGTCTTTGTTACTTTGTCTTACCCTTGAGGGGTCTATATGCTCTTTCGTACTCAGTTTATCTGAGATTAAATCTGGCTTTTCTTGCTCTTTGATATACTTCTGAATTGTTGCTTCATTTAGCCCTACCGTACTTACATAGTAGCCTTCTGACCAAACTTCCTATTGCCAAATTGATATTTTAAATTCGCATGTCTATCAAAGATCATCAATGAACTTTTACCCTTCAAATACCCCATAAAGCTTGAAACACTTAGCTTAGGGGGATACTGACTAGCATATGAACATGATCTGGCATCAGATGGCCTTCGATTATTTCAACGCCTTTATACTTACAAAGGTCTCGTAAAATCTCACCTGCTCTTGAGCGAATATTATTAAAAATCACTTTCCGTCTGAATTTCGGCGAAAAGACAATATGGTATTTACACAGCCACTAAACTGGTTAAAGCCTTAAATAAAAAAACGGCTCGATATTCTGAGCCGTTTTGGGTGGCAATTAGGTGATGCTAGTGTGATTTACCTTGTTCGATACCCAAACCAATTTGTGAGCGAATAAACTGCTCTTTAAAGCGTTCTCTTTCCATTTTTCCTTGTTCTGAATTATCAGTCACAGAGAATAACCATGAAGCAATGAAAGCAACAGCCATGGAGAAAATAGCAGGGTATTCATAAGGATAGATTGGTTTTTCATGATGAAGGATACTGACCCAGATGGTTGGTCCTAAAATCATCAAGACAACCGCGGTAATTAACCCGAACCAACCGCCTGCTAATGCACCGCGAGTGGTGAGTTTGCGCCAGTACATGGACAGTAAAATAATCGGAAAGTTACAACTGGCTGCAATGGAAAATGCCAAACCAACCATGAAGGCAATGTTTTGTTTTTCAAACAAAATACCTAGGCCAATTGCAACAAAACCTAAGATCACGACTGTAATTTTTGAGACGCGTAATTCGTCTTTTTCGTCTGCTTTACCATTCTTCATTGCCATCGCATAAAGGTCATGAGATACCGCTGAAGCACCAGCAAGCGTTAAACCTGCAACAACCGCAAGGATAGTGGCGAAAGCAACTGCAGAAATAAAGCCAAGGAAGAAGTTACCACCAACGGCATCAGCAAGGTGAACTGCTGCCATATTGGTACCGCCAATCAGCGCGCCTGCTGCATCTTTAAATGCAGGGTTTGAGCTGACAAGGACAATCGCACCGAAACCAATAATGAAGGTTAATATGTAGAAGTAACCGATAAATCCTGTTGCATAGAACACGCTCTTACGGGCTTCTTTTGCATCACTAACTGTGAAGAAGCGCATAATAATATGAGGAAGACCTGCCGTACCGAACATCAAGGCTAAGCCGAGTGATAAAGCAGATATTGGGTCGGAAACGAGTCCTCCTGGGCTCATAATAGCAATGCCATTTTTATGAACGGCAACGGCTTCTTTAAATAAGGTATTAAAGTTAAAGCCGACGTGCTTCATGACCATTACTGCCATGAATGTGGCACCCGCTAATAATAAAATTGCTTTGATGATTTGTACCCATGTGGTCGCTAACATTCCACCAAACAGGACATATAGCACCATCAATATACCGACAATCACAACAGCAACATGGTAATTTAGACCGAATAATAATTCGATTAATTTACCTGCACCTACCATTTGGGCAATGAGATAGAGTGCGACGACGACCAGTGAGCCTACTGCAGATAAAATTCGAATCGGTCTTTGTTTTAGTCGATAGGATGCAACGTCTGCGAAAGTGTATCGACCTAAATTACGTAAGCGCTCAGCAATTAAGAATAGAATGATCGGCCAGCCAATTAAGAAACCAATTGAGTAGATCAGCCCATCATAACCAGAAGTATAAACCAGCGCAGAGATCCCTAAGAAGGAGGCGGCGGACATAAAGTCCCCAGCAATTGCCATCCCATTTTGGAAGCCTGTAATTTTCCCACCTGCTGTATAGTAATCAGAGCGAGAACGCGTTCTTTTCGACGCCCAATAAGTGATATATAACGTAAATCCGACGAACAACAAGAACATCACAATAGCTTGAATATTGACAGGCTGACGTTCAACATCCCCTGTCAATGCATCGGAAAATGCCATTGATGAGGTAAAAAAGAGAATGAGTGAGAGCAAAGATTTCATTTTTCTACCTCTTTTAAAATTTCGGTCGTTAAACGGTCGTATTCACCATTAGCACGGATAACGTATAGCCCAGTTAACACAAACGAAATGACGATCAGTCCAACACCCACAGGGATCCCCCTAGTGATATATGAACCTTCCGCAATTGGTGTACCTAACCAGCTAGGGTCAAAAGCGATAAGAAAAATAAAACCAACATACAGGACAAGCGTTATTACTGATAACAACCATGAAAAGCGACTACGTTTTCTAACCAGTTCTTTGAAGCGAGGGTTATCCTCTACCTTTTCGTAAGCAGTAGCATTCATCAGAGTTCTCCTCTGTTATACTCGTCATACTTCAAGTTGCAGCTTTGTTGACTTCACTCACTCACACGAGTCACATACTTATGTATGCTCCTCGTGATTTGTTCGCTTGTCGCCTAGCTGCACCTCGAATTATTTAGAGTAAACCATCTTGTTGGGATGTATGTAAGGCCGCCTCTATGAGTTGGCCTTTTGGCGTTATGACATACTCATAGACTGTTTTTCTTCGAGTAGTTTTTCGACAACACCTGGATCTGCCAGCGTGGAGGTGTCTCCAAAGTTGCTGGTGTCCCCTGATGCAATTTTTCGTAGGATACGGCGCATGATTTTACCAGAACGGGTTTTCGGCAAAGAATCCGTCCAGTGAAGAACATCTGGCGTTGCGATTGGGCCTATTTCTTTACGTACCCAATTACGAACTTCGGTGTACAGCTCAGGAGAGGGTTCAACTCCCGATATTAATGTGACATAGGCATAGATTGCCTGCCCTTTAATATTATGAGGGATACCAACCACAGCGGCCTCTGCTACTTTTGGATGTGAGACGAGGGCGGATTCAATCTCTGCGGTTCCTAAACGGTGACCTGAGATATTCAATACATCGTCAACGCGGCCTGTGATCCAGTAATAACCATCTTCATCACGACGAGCACCATCCCCACTAAAGTACATGCCTTTAAAGGTAGAGAAATAGGTTTGCTCGAAGCGTTCGTGATCGCCAAATAAAGTACGGGCTTGACCTGGCCATGAATCGACAATGACTAAGTTACCTTCGGTTGCCCCGTCGATAGGTTCACCGAGGTTATCCACGAGTGCAGGACGGACACCAAAGAAAGGTAATGTAGCGGAACCTGGTTTTAACATCGTTGCGCCTGGCAGCGGCGTGATCATAAAACCACCCGTTTCGGTTTGCCACCATGTATCGACCACAGGGCAACGGCTGTTACCAATTTTCTTGTAGAACCATTCCCATGCTTCAGGGTTAATTGGCTCGCCAACAGAACCAAGAATACGTAATGAACTACGGTCGGTACCTTCAATCGCTTTGTCGCCTTCCGCCATTAATGCACGGATAGCGGTTGGTGCGGTATAAAGAATATTGACTTGGTGCTTATCAACGACCTGACTCATTCGATTAACGGATGGGTAATTTGGCACACCCTCAAACATCACGGTTTTTGCGCCATTGGATAATGGCCCATAGAGTAAGTAGCTATGACCCGTTACCCAGCCTACATCCGCAGTACACCAGTAGACTTCACCTGGATGGTAGTCAAAGGTATATTTAAATGTGAGTGTGGCATAAACCAGATAACCGCCAGTGGTGTGAAGAACCCCTTTGGGTTTGCCTGTTGAGCCAGAGGTATACAGAATGAACAACGGATCTTCCGCGCTCATTTCCTCTGGTGGGCAATCAGCGCTAACGCCTTGAGTGACATCATGCCACCATAAGTCGCGTCCTTCTACCCAGCTTGGAACATTGCCTGTACGTTGGTAGACAATGACATTCGCAACAGTAGTGACTTGCGGGTTAGCTAGTGCGTCATCCACATTTTTCTTCAATGGAATCGCACGCCCTGCGCGTAAGCCTTCATCTGCGGTGATAATCAGCTTCGCTTTACAGTCAATAACGCGACCAGAGACCGCCTCAGGAGAGAAGCCCGCAAAAATGACTGTATGGATAGCACCAATACGTGCACACGCTAGCATGGCGACCGCCGCTTCGACGACCATTGGCATGTAAATCGCCACGACATCCCCTTTGCGGATGCCTTGTTTCTTTAAGACGTTCGCAAACTGGCTCACATCATGATGCAGTTCGCGGTAAGTGACATTTTTTGACGATGAAGGATCATCGCCTTCCCAAATAATCGCTACTTGATCGCCTTTTTCAGCCAGGTGGCGATCCAAGCAGTTTGCACTTAAATTTAAAGTGCCATCTTCAAACCAGCGGATATCAATATGACCAGGGTCAAAAGAGGTATTTTTGACACGGGTATATGGTTTAATCCAATCAACGATTTTTCCTTTTTCGCCCCAAAATCCTTCAGGGTCTTGAATCGAACGTCGGTACTCATCGTTATACTGTTGTTCTGTAATCAGGGCATTTTTTGCAATTTCAGCAGGAACGGGATGTTTAGTTATTTGAGTCATATTATTATCTCCTTGCAGATGTTAATACTATGTCAAAAAATAGTTAACTAAAGCACGAAATATAAATTTGTTTTTCTTTTGCGCGGAAGATCACGTATTAATTGTAATGAGATTTGCAGGATTATCATTTGATGCTAAATCCCATATTGAAATATTAACCTAAAAATATTGAAATTGTTGGATGTAAAGAAAAATAAATCGTGCAGATATTGGTATTAGTTACTGTATAAACTAATTCTCATAGGGAATGCAAAAGACCACAATTTTAACATGGGTTTGATAATGATTTTCATTAACAGTAAAATAACTATAATAGAAAGAAATTCACAAGGTGCGAAACTACGCAAGTGCCATACCCTATGAACCTTGTGGTGAAAATGAGAAACATAGTGGTATTTACGTCACTGGAGACAATAAAATGAGTTATACATTACCAGCTTTACCTTATGCTTATGATGCGTTGGAACCACATTTTGACAAGCAAACCATGGAAATCCACCACACTAAGCACCATCAAACCTATGTGACTAACACCAACACGGCGTTAGAAAAATTACCTGAATTAGCAGGTCTTGATATTGACGTTCTCATTCAAAAATTAGACCAAATTCCAGCTGATCAACGTACTTTTGTGCGTAACAATGCGGGTGGCCACTCAAACCACAGCATGTTCTGGAAAGGTTTGAAATTAAACACTGAATTAAAAGGCGACCTGAAAGCGGCTATCGAGCGTGATTTTGGTAGCGTTGATGCATTCAAAGAGCTATTTGAGAAAGCCGCAGCAACTCGCTTTGGTTCTGGTTGGGCGTGGCTGGTTCTGAAAGATGATGGTAAATTAGCCGTTGTATCAACTGCTAACCAAGACAGCCCATTAATGGGTGAAGCGATTTCTGGCGCTTCAGGCTACCCAATCATTGGTTTAGATGTGTGGGAACATGCATATTACCTGAAATTCCAAAACCGTCGTCCTGATTACATCAAAGCGTTCTGGTCAGTGGTTAACTGGGACGAAGCAGCGGCACGTTTTGCAGCAAAAGCTAAATAATTAGACTTTTTAATTAAGTCACAAGTGGGCGTAGCATCGATGGTGCTGCGCCTTTTTTATTTCCTGTCCATTTGATTGTTATCTCGATTGGCATTCTTTATGATAAGGGCTTCGTCACCAATTTATGTGGAGAGCGCCGCCCATGTCATTCTTACCCCAAGTCTTTATCGGTAAAGTCCAAGCAACGCAATCTTGCGGTCGAAGTGCGATTCATAAACATGCGGTAGATGGGTTATTGGCGTTGGGACAGCTTGGGTTAGAGGGCGATGAGCAAGCAGAAACACGTTTTCATGGCGGGCCTGATAGAGCGCTTTGCCACTATCCTCGTGACCATTATGAATTTTGGCTAAATGCGTATCCTGAACAAGACGATTTGTTTATGGCATCAACATTTGGTGAAAATATATCCACGATGGGAATGACCGAAGAGAATGTATTTATTGGCGATATCTATGCATGGGGAGATGCGCGAATTCAGGTTACTCAACCCCGCTCTCCTTGCTATAAGCTCAACGGCCTAACTGGTGTGGAAAACTTCGCTCAAATCATGCAAGACAACGGCCGTTGTGGGTGGTTATATCGCGTAATTAAAACGGGGAATGTCAGTGCTAATTCACCAATAACCCTATTGAGCCGCAACAGTGAGGTTTCAGTACAAGAGGCGATAATGATTGCATTTCACGCCCCTTATGATGAACAGCTATATCATAGACTCCTCAGTGCAGCGGGGTTATCTGCCAGTTGGAGCCTAACGATGCAAAACCGCCTCGATAATCATCGTATTGAAGAATTTAGCCACCGTTTATTTGGTAAACGGAGTTAGGAGTGACCGATAAATTGCTGGTACCAAGGCGTACCAGTCATAAGTTCCGTATGGCTGCCTTGAGCAATAATCTCTCCATCTTCCATATACACGATGTTATCTGCTAAACACGCAAGGTGAGGGTGATGGGTGACGACAATACGTGTTTGTTGTGTGGCCTGAGTAATGAGTTCAATCACTGACGCAGTATTGATGTTATCAAGGCTTGCTGTTGGTTCATCCATTAAAATGATGTCTGGATGGCGAAGAAGTAGCCGTGCAATACATAGGCGCTGTTTTTGCCCACCTGAAAGTGCCATACCACTCGCGCCGACGTCTCGGTTTAAAAAATCAGGAATATCCTCAAAATTTAACCGTGAAAGCAGAGTGTTAACCTCTCGGTCATCAATATTAGGCTCTTCTAATGTTAGGTTTTGGCGTACATTACCGCGAAATAGCGCGCTGTTTTGCAATAAAACCCCCCGCTTTGAACATAATGCTTCTTGGGATAACTCCATCAGGTTTTTATTACCGTAACTGACGGCACCCTGAGTCGGATCTTGCAGACGAGCGAGTAAGCTTAAGAGTGTGCTTTTCCCTGCGCCAGATGGGCCAACGATGGCTGTGAAAGTATTATGAGCAAAATTGACAGTAAGATTATTTAAAATTCGTTTCTTTTCATCATTATAGAAAGATAATTGGTGGCAACGGATATCGTTACTTTCAGGTGCAGGGGCTCGATAGGGAAACGTTAATTCAGGGGTAATCAATGCGGATTCGACCTGTTTAATCGATTGTTTTGCTTGTCTTACTGATTGATTTAAATGCGAAAGAAGCCAAAGAGGTTCAATAAACCGTGCTAATAACACCATCCCAGCTAACCATAAGCTCAATGGCATGTCACCCTGGTTCATTTCTTGAATACCTAAATAAAATAAAGCGATAAAAATGACTTGTATAGTGCCTGAAAATAGTAAATGGAATGGCAAACTTTGGCGCTGTAATTGTTTTTGTGTTTGGTACTGTGACGTTAATGCACAGGTGAGTTGTTGGTGTTGTCTCTGGCTTACCCCAGCTCGCCGGATTAGCGGCTGGTGGAGCGCAAATTGGTCGAGTTGGCGAATAACATCTTGTTCAGATGCATGGGTTTGTTGCTCAAAAAAAGCCATTTTTTGTCCGCAAAGGCGTAAGGTAAATAATAAAACCAACCCAACAAATAAAAGTATGCATCCAAAAATAGGTTGGTAGAGAAATACGCCTAATACGACAGTAAATGGCGTGATTAGTCCGCTAATTATGGGGTGCAATAAATGAGCGGGAACTGACATAATGTGTGAAACAGGCCCAGCCACTAGGTGATTGACATTTTTTATTGGCTGTAATGACAAGGGTAAGTGGCGAATTAACGCGTTAGCAAGGTAGCGCATCACTAATCCCCCCGCTAAATAGCCTTTTTGGGTGGCAATAAAGGTGATCATGACGGACATCAGACTGCATACCGTCAGTAAAGTCGTCGGTACTATGATGTCTGATGACCAACTGAAAATAACATATACCAGTAATAACCCGCAGATCCCATCTAAAATAGCCGCAAATACCATCCAAAAAATGGCGCTGCGCACCGTATACAATAAGGATTTAAGCATGGTTTTCCTCCAAAGCACGCAGTAATTGCTGATAATCCATTGATGTATTTGCTAAGTCTTCGTGGGTACCTTGGGCAATTAGCTGGCCTTCTTTCAGTAGCAAGACTCGATTAGCGAGGTTTAAGCTGCCTAGATGATGAGTCACTAATACGCAAGTTCTCGCGTCAGATTGCAGTAGTGACAATACTCGTTGAGCATTTTGTGGGTCTAATGCAGAGGTGGGTTCATCGAACAGCAATAATGGTGCAGGAGATAATAAAGCTCGGGCAATGGCGAGCCGCTGAGATTCTCCTCCCGATAACAGCATCTCTTTTCCAATCACACTATCGAGGCCTTTAGGGGATTGTTGCACCAGCGGCAATAAATTGAGGGCTTCAAGGTAGTGGTTCATGTCACTTTCTGTGGCGTGAGGGGCGAAAAGCTGTAAGTTTTCCCTTAGTGAGCAGGGCATTGGCTGCGGGTTTTGCATTACAATGGCAACTTGTTGATTTAACGCGGTTAACGAGAGTTCAGGTAACGGTATTTGGTTAAATAAAACAGTACCTTGTGAAGGGTCTAAAAAACGAGCCATGAGCTGTAATAATGTACTTTTTCCTGCACCCGAAGGCCCGACTATCGTGATGAGTTCACCATTAGCAATATCGATATCAACTTGAGATAAAAGGGTTTTGTCACTAAGTACAACGCTAACTTGAGTCAGTTGGAGGTGGCAAGCTATAGTATCGAGCGTTTTTTTGCCGTAGTGCATTTCAGGCTCATTCAATAATTTTTCAATACGTTGTGAGGCACTGACCGCAAGGTTTAATGCATCAGCACCGTGCCCCATAGCTGCAACGGGTGTAGCTATGCTTTGTATTAATAAAATAAATAGAATAACTTGCGCGAGTGAAATGGGGCTGGGAAGCAATATCGCCCCCAAAATAACCCAGAAAGACAGTAAGGTGGCACTGATACCGATTTGGGTGAGTGAACTTAATGCACCAATTTTACCAATCCAACGCATAAAAGCGGTTTCAAAATCTTTCAGTGCGAGTGATGCTCGTTTTTGTATCCCTTGGTTTGGGTATTGCCTAGCGAGTAAAGGGTTATCGGCTAATTCAGCATATTGGCTATAGAGGTGCCTTATGGTTTCATTGCGAGCGGTATATAAGTGTTGGTAGCGTGGTGCTTGCATTGCGCGGAACAAAAAAACTGCGACAACTAAAGGGATAAGGCAAAAAAGTGTGAGTAATACGTTTTGCCAGAGCAAAATGAGTATGGCAACAACGGGTACGATCATCAGTTTGGTGAGATCGGCAGGCGCGTGAGCCGTTAATTGGTGGAGATAGCGCATATCACGGTCAATCACCTGTGAAATACCCTCTCTCCCTTGCTGGGTGAAGTGATTTAAGGGTAATTTTCCTATTTTATCAATTAGTTGTAATTGAAGCTGGTGGCACAAACGGTTGTCTGTTTGGTGAGTGAGGTACATGGCGAGCGTTTGGCAAATTAACCAGCTTATTCCCCCAATGCAGGCGATAATGACCCAGTGGATATATTGATGAACGGGTGATACGGCAATTTGGCTGATGGCTACCCATGGTATGAGAGAGCAAAGACCTGCGATGGCTTGTAAAATCACAGCAACCAGTAAAATTGAGCGGTAGGGACGAAGCAATGTCCAAAGTGCGCGGTACATACAAACCTCCATAGCGAATCTATCACTGTAATTTATTTAGCTTTATTTAAGGGATTTAGTTGTTTTGCTGACCAGACTATTTGTTTTGTTTGCAGGGCAGAAAAGAGTGACGTTTCCTGTGTTTTGAGTAAGATAACGAAATGACATCGCAAGAGGATTGGGGAAAGTAAGATGCAATATGATTTAAATGACCTCTATTACTACGTCAAAGTGGTCGAACATGGCGGCTTTTCCCAAGCAGGTTTAGCATTAGGGATCCCAAAATCCAAGCTGAGCCGACGTATTGCCGATTTAGAACAAAAGCTCAATGTTTCATTAATTTACCGGTCTACTCGCCAGTTTCATGTCACGGAAGTGGGGCAAGTTTTTTATCAACAGTGTAAAAATGTGGTGGATGAAGCGGAAGTTGCCCATGAATTGATTTGTTCTGTTCAGTCACACCCTAAAGGCACGATAAAGCTATCGTGCCCAGTTGCGTTATTACAAGTTTATCTCAACGAATTACTTATTGATTTTATGGTGCAATACCCTGATATCGATATACAGATTTTAGCCGTTAACCGCCCCGTCGATGTCATTAGTGAAGGGCTGGATTTAGCCCTTCGCGTGCGTTCATTACCGTTAGATGATTCAGGACTAATGATGAAAGTATTGGGGTATTCACGGCGAATATTGGTGGCTAGTCCACAATTATTTGCAGAGCAAGGTGCACCCGTTGAGCCTGAAAAGCTGGTGGATTACCCTATTTTGGCGAATACAGAACATTCACAGAATTACACACTGACCTTAAAAAATAGCGATGATCTCAGCTTTACGCAGCATTTCACCCCTAAATTGGCCACAACTGACGTGTTGACCTTGTACCGTGCGGCGTTGAAAGGTGTTGGTATTGCGAGATTACCTTATGGGGTGGTGGAAAAGGAAATTGCGTCGGGGGAGCTGGTGGAAGTGTTGCCTGAATGGCGTTTCCCTGAAGATATTATTCATGCGGTTTATCCGTCACGTAAAGGGTTACTGCCATCAATCCAATTATTATTAAATTATTTAGCAGATAATATTTCACCGTTAGTGAAATAAAAATCCCCCGATAGCCTAGTGCTACCGAGGGATAATGCGTTATTTATTGCGTTTCAGGAATACGACCAAATTTACCACTGTTGAAGTCATTTACCGCTTCATTAATTTCTTCCATGCTATTCATAACAAATGGGCCATAACCAACAACAGGTTCATCAATAGGGTCGCCGCTTAATAGCAACACCAATGCGTCTTCTGTTGCTTCTAACACAATGTTGCTCTGCGTATCATCAAGGATCATCAGCTCGCCTTCATTTAAGGCAGAACGCCCATCAACAAATATCGAGCCACGTAGCATCACTAATCCTACATTACGACCAGATTTAGTCTGAATACCAACTGTTTTGCCTTTATTGAGCTGTAAATCCCAGACATCTAATGGGGTAAAGGTTTTTGCTGCCCCTTTATGACCTAAGTAATCCCCTGCGATAACGCGCAGTGTGCCTGCGTCATTGGGCAGCGTGACGTTCGGCATCGTTTGGCTTTCCAGTAGCTGGTAGCCAGGTGCGGCAGATTTGTCTTTTGCAGGCAAATTGACCCACAATTGCACCATATCAAGGGTACCGCCTTTTTTCATAAAGTCATCAGACTGGTATTCTTGGTGCAAAATACCCGATGCTGCCGTCATCCACTGAACATCCCCTGGGCCAATGACGCCACCTTCCCCCGTAGAATCGTGGTGAGCGACTTCCCCATCATAGACAATCGTGACCGTTTCAAACCCACGGTGTGGGTGTTCACCGACGCCACGATTCGCGGCATCTGAGCTTGGGAATGCAAATGGCCCTGCTCTATCGAGTAGTAAGAAAGGGTTTAGGTATTTCCCGTGGTTGCTGTAGCTAAACATTGAGCGAACAGGGAAACCATCACCAACCCAATGGCTCCGTGGAGATTGATAGATGCCAATAATTTTTTTCATGGTGAGACTCCTAATTCTGTTTTGATGAGCCAATCATAAAGCAGTGGTAAAACGTCGAGTAGTAGCAAAAATAGGTTTCATTGTTCTAATAAAGGAACAATTAGGGTTAGGAGTATTGTTCTATTTATAGAATAGTGTTTATCAAAACTCGGACTACTCAGCCTAAAATCGATGAATTAATCTAAATAACACGAAAAAAGAGCGAGTATCGTTCTATTTTTCATTCTAAATAGATTTCTTACTTCATCGATTGAGAGGCTTTATTATGAGTATTCCAGCGAATTTTAATGGTCAGCGTCCTGTTATTAACCCAGATGATGCAGTGATGTTATTAATTGATCACCAAAGCGGGCTTTTTCAAACTGTCGGTGATATGCCGATGACTGAATTGCGTGCTCGCGCCGCGGTTCTTGCCAAAATGGCTTCACTGGCAAAAATTCCAGTGATTACTACGGCTTCTGTACCACAAGGCCCAAATGGTCCTCTGATCCCTGAAATTCACCAAAATGCACCACATGCCCAATATATTGCGCGTCGTGGTGAAATCAATGCGTGGGACAACCCTGAATTTGTTGCAGCTGTGAAAGTGACAGGCAAAAAACAGCTGATAATTGCAGGCACCATCACCAGTGTTTGTATGGCTTTCCCTGCTATTAGTGCAGTGATGGATGGCTATCAAGTTTTTGTTGTGATTGATGCATCAGGCACTTACAGCAAAATGGCGCAAGAAATTACGTTAGCGCGCGTGGTTCAAGCAGGTGTAGTACCGATGGATACGGCGGCAGTTGCATCTGAGTTGCAAGGAACTTGGAACCGTGAAGACGCGGCGGAATGGGCGATGGCGTACACACAAATTTTCCCTGCTTATCAATTGCTGATCGAAAGCTACAGCAAAGCGCAGGACGTTTTGAAAAATAATGAACAATTAGATTCAGAACGTTAGTGCGCCACATTTAGCTTACAAAATTAAATCAGCCCGCCTTTATGAATGATAAAGGCGGGCTATTTGCAATTGTATTCGACCTTTAATCTGTCGAAGTTGTGTAATAAGCACATCATTAATTTCATAAATATCTAATGATGTATTTAATGCGCTTATAAACATGGGGGAATAGTTTCCCCCATTGATCCCGATTTAAACGGTGAATACTACAGCTGAGGACGTTTTACAAAGCCAATCGCTTCGTACACTTTGTCCAAGGTTTCCTGTGCACGAGCAGCGGCTTTGGTGGCACCTTCATCCATAATTTGGTTCAGCAATGCTTCGTTATCACGGAACTCATGGTAACGCGCCTGTAAGCCTGTCAGCATCTCAGATACCGCTTCTGCAACGGCACCTTTAAGATGACCGTACATTTGACCTTCAAATTCTGCCTCTAATTCTGCAATTTTCTTACCTGTCACACCAGCCATGATATCTAGCAAGTTGGAAACACCAGGTTTGTTTTCTAAATCATAACGAATGCGAGGCGGCTCTTCAGAGTCTGTCATGGCACGTTTGATTTTCTTCACAACCGATTTTGGGTCTTCAAGTAGTGCAATGACGTTATTGCGGTTGTCATCAGACTTGGACATTTTCTTGGTGGGATCTTGCAGTGCCATGACACGTGCACCGCCACCTGTTGGGATGAACGGATCTGGAACTGTGAAAATATCACCATAAATGGCATTGAAACGCTGTGCGATATCGCGGCTCAGTTCGAGGTGCTGTTTCTGGTCGATACCAACAGGTACTTGATTAGTTTGGTAAATCAAAATGTCCGCCGCCATCAATACGGGGTAATCAAATAAACCTGCGTTGATGTTTTCGGCATGGCGCGCTGATTTGTCTTTGAACTGCGTCATACGGCTTAATTCGCCGAAATAAGTGTAGCAATTCAGTGCCCAGCTGAGCTGTGCGTGTTGTGGCACATGGGACTGCACGAAAATAGTACTTTTTTTCGGGTCAATGCCACAGGCTAAATAGAGCGCAAGGGTATCGAGGGTTCTTTTACGCAGTTCGACTGGGTCTTGGCGAACGGTGATTGCGTGTTGGTCAACGATACAGTAAATGCAGTCAAAATCATCTTGCATCTGTACCCACTGACGTAATGCACCCATGTAGTTACCGATGGTTAATTCACCGGAAGGCTGTGCGCCGCTGAATACGATAGGTTTCTGGGATTGCTTTAGTTTTTCAGTGGGAGTGCTCATTTTAAATTATGTCCTTGCTTATTTTATTTCAGATAAACCGATTGCAGGTAATAGGCCTGAAAAATGGGTTAACACGCAGTCAGGTTCAGTCAATGCAATAGATTCACCATAGTTATAACCGTAGGTCAGACCGACACACGGGCATTCAGCGTTTCGCGCTGCGATAATATCATTACGGGAATCACCGACAAAAAGCAATTCTTCTTTGCGTAAACCGAAAATCCCCATTGTTAAATAAAGGGGAGCAGGGTGCGGTTTTAAGGCTTTAACATCATCGCTGCCTAGCACAAGGGAGAAATAGTGGTCGATATTCAGTTTTTTTAGCAGTGGGGCAATGAAGGGAGTTGCTTTGTTTGTCACAATTCCCATTGGTAGCCCATGTTTTGCCAACTGTTCGAGCGTTTCTCTGACTTCAGGAAACAACTCGCTGCCTGTTGTGACAGACACAGCATAATATTTATCAAAGCTTTGGCGAGCTTGTTTTTGCAAATCAGGGGTGATGGTGGCATTAGCCCAAGTGAGCGCCCGTTCAACTAAGACATCGACACCATTACCAACCCAAACTGAGACGCGTTCTTTGCCCGCAGGGGGGAAACCAAAATCGTTTAGCATGTTGTCGATGGCTTCTGCTAAGCCACCCGCACTGTCAACAAGGGTTCCATCTAAATCAAAAGCAACGGCTTTGATATTCTCTAATACAACTTGAGTCATTGAGATACCTTTTGTAATTCAACACGCATTGCATCGATAACGGTTTTGTAATCTGGTTGATCGAAAATAGCCGAGCCTGCGACAAACGTGTCGGCACCCGCTGCGGCAATCTCTGCGATATTATTCACTTTCACTCCGCCATCGACTTCCAAACGAATATCATAACCACTTTCATCAATTAATTTACGGACTTGGCGCAATTTATTGAGGGTTTGTGGGATAAAGGATTGGCCACCAAAGCCCGGGTTAACCGACATCAGTAAAATCATGTCTACTTTGTCCATTACATAATCAAGGTAGCTCAGAGGGGTTGCTGGATTAAATACCAGGCCCGCTGTACAGCCGCTTTCTCTGATTAATTGCAATGAACGGTCAACGTGATCGCTGGCTTCAGGGTGAAAGCTAATGTGTGTTGCTCCTGCTTTTGCGAAATCAGGAATGATTCTGTCGACAGGTTTTACCATCAAATGCACATCAATTGGTGCGGTAATACCGTAATCACGCAATGCCTTACAAATCGGCGCACCAAAAGTCAGATTAGGAACATAATGGTTATCCATAACATCAAAATGCACGATATCTGCACCTGCCGCGAGAACCTTGGCGGTATCTTCGCCTAAACGGGCAAAGTCAGCAGATAAAATAGATGGGGCAATGAGGAAGTTTTTCATTATTGTCTCCGAGTATTAGTCGTTATCTGAGAGCCATTCAGCGCTAGGTACAGGTTGTTGCGTTTTTTTCTTATTCGTTTTTCTAGGAGAAAGGCTATTAAGTTCATTCGTATATAAAGCCAGTAATTCATTGACTTTACTACGGTTTAATATATTTCTACTAATGGTGCGACGTACTTTAACAATATGTAATTGAGCTTGATGATACCACTCTCTGGTTGAGGGGGTATCATGATTTGATATCAACACAGGGATTTTGCTTTCTGTTGATAGTTTATGTGCCAAAATCGCCAAATTTTGTTGTTCTAGCGCACTAAATGAATTGGTGTGGTAAGCCGTAAAATTAGCGGTCTCAGACAGTGGTGCATAAGGGGGATCGCAATATATGACGGAGCCCTCCCTTGCATTTAACAAGGTTTCACCATAGTGCTGGGTGATAAAGGTGGCTTGTTGCGCTTTTTCGGCAAACCACAAAAGTTCTTCTTTGGGGAAGTAGGGTTTTTTATAGCGGCCAAAAGGCACGTTAAATTCACCCTTTGAATTATAACGGCATAAACCATTATAACAGTGGCGATTTAAGTATAAAAAAAGCACGCTGCGCTTTTCCGTATCATCGGAGTTATTAAACGCTTCGCGCATCAAATAATACTGTTCTGAGGTATTAAATTCAGGTGTGAAGATGCGCTGGGCTTCTTCAATAAAAAAGTCAGTTCGGTGTTTAACTGTATTATAGAGATTGATGAGGTCACTGTTGATGTCTGCCAGTATGTATGAATTATAACTGGTATTCAAAAACACTGACCCTGCACCAACAAAAGGCTCAATTAAGCAATCGCCTAGTGGAAGGTGTTTTTTAATTTCTTCCACTAGGGGGTATTTACCCCCAGCCCATTTTAAAAAAGCGCGTTTTTTTTTCATGCCGTCTTATTATTACAATCGTTTAGAGTAACTGCATTTCTACTCTGTCAGGACAACATAATGCGCCCGGGGGAAAACGTTGTTATTTTTGATCCTGTTTGACTTGTTTCATATTTCTCACCCACGGTTTTTTCGCTTGAACAGCAGCAGGTAATGTCCCTATTGCATTTTTTGCGTCAGTGACTGAATTATAGTTACCATGAATAAGAACATACCAAGTTTGCCCATTACGAATAGTTTTATAAACTTTGTAGTTGGCAAGTTTGTTTTCTTTTGCAAAAGCTTCCAATGTGTCTGAACGGCTGGCGCTACTTAATTGAAGCGTATAGCTTCCAGCAGGTGCAGACATAACATTACTGCTTTGATTATTGGTCGTTGCAGCGGCTTTTGTAGGTTGCTTCGGTTGAGCGGGTTGTTTCGGCTCTACCGTTTTAGGCGGTGTTCTTTCAGGTGCCACAGGTTTTACCGTTGGCTGTTGCTCAACAGGCTTCATAACAGGTGGGTTCAGTGGTGTCACATTCTGTGGCTGCGTTGTGTCTGGTGTAGAGACCTGGCCTTGGTTTAAGGCGTCAACAACATCACCTGGAATTTCGATTCGCTCACCTAAACCATTTGGCTGCGTTTGGCGCTCACCTTGGGTTGGGGTTGGTGTGATTTGTGAACCCGTAATTTCTTGGGCTTGTCCTTGCTGGGTTTGACCTTGAGAATTAGTCAACGAGGAAGAACCCGATAAATCAATGTTTTGCCCACTATTATTACTGGTTGTTTGCTGACGTTCGTGTTCTGTCGGGGCTTTTAATGCAGAACTGATGGCAATAATCAGTAGTAATAAAACAAGTACACCGACACCAATCATGATGTGCTGGCGTGATAAGGCAATTTTTGGTTTTACAGCCGTCGATTGACGAGAACGCCCTGTTGGCCTATCTGATGTATCTGGCCTAAGGTCATTTTGACCTTGTGGCTGGTTATCTGGTTTAAATTCGTCCATTTTCCTCTCCCGAATAAAATTTGCCCATAGTAGAGATAAAATGTCTCTTATCAGTACAACCTATAACGACCAAATAGAGCTTTATTGCTCACTTTTAAAGCATAGATTCTTTCACGATACCATACTAACCCGAATGGTATTTTTTGTATGCTTTTTTGAAGTTCGTGTAGAGGCGTAGGCATACCGTATAATTTAACGACTTTGAACTGCATCTACCAGTAACATTTTAAAACACCAGTATAAATTAGGCATTTTCTTTGTTTTTGGCGATGCACAAGGCCATTTTGTCATAATTTTATGGTGTACAGGATGTTATTGCGGCAATTACCGTTTGCGAATCAAGATCTGAACGCATTTCTGAGTGCCCGATAGTGGTTGGTAGGATTAAGTGTAATTTTCCCCCCATCACTTTTTTATCACGCATCATATGCGGTAGGTAATCATCCGGCTTCATTTGTGAAGGGCCTTTGACTGGGAGTGAGGCGCGTTCTAACAGTGTAATAACGCGTTGTGTTTGTGCTGGCGTTAATTGGCCAATCAATTCAGCGGTTTTAGCCGCCATGACCATTCCCGCAGCGACGGCTTCACCATGTAACCAGACACCGTACCCCATATGTGCTTCGATAGCATGGCCGAAGGTATGGCCTAGGTTAAGTAATGCTCTAAGGCCACTGGTTTCTTTTTCATCGGCAGCCACAACTTGTGCTTTGAGTTCACAGCAACGGCGGATACAGTAAGCCATTGCTTGGTTATCCAGAGCAACCAGTGAATCAATATTGTTTTCCAACCAAGTGAAAAATTCACCATCAAGGATGATGCCATATTTAATGACTTCAGCGAGGCCAGAAGCTAGCTCTCTTGGTGGGAGTGTTTTTAAGCAATCGAGGTCGATGACAACAGAGGCAGGCTGGTAAAATGCCCCAATCATATTTTTCCCTAATGGATGATTGACTGCGGTTTTACCGCCGACAGAAGAATCTACTTGAGATAGCAATGTCGTTGGAACCTGAATAAAGCGAACACCACGTTGATAGCTTGCAGCAGCGAAACCTGTCAAATCACCGATAACGCCCCCACCAAGAGCGATGAGGGTAGTATCGCGGTTATGGTGTTTTTCCAGTAATGCAGTAAATACATCATTCATAATAAACAATGATTTATACTGTTCGCCATCGGGTAGGGTGATGGAATCCACTTTGACACCAGAAGCCTCTAGAACACGTTTTATCTTCTCAAGATAAATGGGTGCCAGTGTTTCGTTTGTCACTATCATTGCTCGTTGACCTGCAGCTAATGGCCAAAATGCACCTGTTTGGTTATATAACCCAGGGGCAATATTGATTGGATAACTGCGTTCGTCCAGCGTAACGGTGACCTTTTCCATCTTGTTCTACCTTGAATTCATTACTGACAAAATAACACGATGATATATTAGTTTTTTTCTAACATTTCGATGATTTGGCTAGCAACGACTTTGGCGCTTTGTTCATCCGTATGAATAGTAATATCTGCGATTTCTTCATACATAGGGTTGCGTTCGTCAGCCAATTTCTCGAGTACTTCACGCGCAGGTTCATCAACCTGTAGCAGTGGTCGTTTTTTATCACGTTGTGTACGAGAAAGTTGCTTCTCAATTGTGGTTTCGAGATAGACAACGACACCGCGAGCGGATAAACGGTTACGGGTTTCTTTAGACTTAACAGAACCGCCACCTGTCGCTAATACAATGCCTTGTTTCTCTGTGAGTTCATTGATGATTTTTTCTTCGCGATCACGAAAGCCTTCTTCGCCTTCAAGGTCGAATACCCAGCCGACATCCGCGCCGGTGCGTTTTTCTATCTCGTGATCAGAGTCGAAAAACTCCATATTAAGCTGTTGTGCCAACTGACGGCCAATAGTGCTTTTGCCAGCGCCCATCGGTCCAACCAGAAAGATATTGCGTTTCTCTGCCATGTTTTTTGGTATTACTACGATTATTCGTTAATGAACCCGCCCCGCCAATAAAAAATTAGCAGCGGGACCTAAACTGAAACCTCATTAGTGATGATGTGAGATCAGATAGGAAAATTATCTCAACACATCAACTAGGATTGCAACTATATAAATGTGGCACTAAGCGAACAAAGTGCCACATTTTCAATTACAGGTTTCTATATTTGAGCCGTCGTTATTGCCTAATGCATTGTTTAGCATGGTCTTTAACAGATTTAGAATACCATTAGGTGCATATAATTTCTGTTAATTGTAGAGCAAAATTATTGTGGCTGTTTTATAAGCGACTGACAGCTTGTTCTTTAATCTAAGGATAGTTAGAACATTCAATGGATAACCTTGTATGCTAAAACGACGTCAGCGTCAAATTTATCCGGTAGGTTTATGGCATAAAAAAAGTTTTTTTTTGTGCACTTTGACTTATTGTCTATTCAACTAATTGAAGTATAGATGTTATTTTACTCATACTAAATATTGATAAGTTTTGGTGTAATAAAAACGACAAGAACCCGTCTGTCGATATGTTCTGCGCTATTTGTAAACAATGCTCCTAAAAGAGGGACATGAGAAAGGAAGGGTAGACCCGTTTGTGTTGTTTCTTGTTTTTGCTGAAAAATTCCACCCAATATTAGGGTTTCATTATTTTTAATGGTGACTGAGGTGGCGATTTCTTGTTTGTTTATCGCTAAATGGTGATTTTGACTGCTAGTGAGCGCGGTATCTGGCGAGTTATGGCTAATTTTTAGGTTCAACTCTACTTTTTCATCACGGATAATCGTGGGTGTTACATCCATACCTAAGACAGCATCCTTAAATTGTACATGGGTCTTCTTTTCACTACTGGTGACATAAGGGATTTCGGTGCCTTGCTGGATGCTAGCGGCTTGTTGGTGTGAAGCCATGAGACGTGGGCTGGCAATAATAGATAATAAATTTTCTTTTTCTAACGCATTGAGCTTCATTTCAAGTAAACCTTCGCTTAGTTTTAAGACGTTAAATGAAAATTGCCCAGGTGCAAAGTGGTAGCGATTATAGCGATTAAGCCGGCTGTGTGTTGTATTGCCTGCAAGTAATCCCCATTCAAGGCCTAACTCCTGTAGTGCCGTTTTACTACTGCTAATAATATGCGCGGTGATCTGAACTTGTTGTTGAGGTAAATCTTTTTGTTTTATCCATTCTTCAATGAGTGTGAGGCGTTCTTGGCTATCTTTGATGATCACGCTATTTGTTGTCGCTTCGTGATGAATGGTTGCGTTTTTTGACAATAAAGCTATCTCGGGCTGTTTTAGTAATTGGTGAACCTCTTGCGCTTTTATTGAGACTAATTTGAAAATTTTCTCAATCAAAACCTCGTTATTGGTCTCTAAAGGTAAAGAATGTTTGGTGGCTTGAGGGGAAATATTTTCCTCAATTGGCAATAGTGGGACAAAAGGGTCGCGAATTTGCTCTGCAACAGCAGAGCTAAACATGAATATCAAAAAAACAGTTATTAGCCTTACAGCGGGGATTAAGGTGTTATTCATGGCCATTTTCATCCTTGAGAGTGGTTAAATGAATTATTGATGACAGTGTCATTGAGGCAACCAATAAATTTTTTTTCGGGTTAAGGGTGACCTCTGAGTAGTGCCATTTATGGGGAGAGGGCGAGGAAATCAGCTTTTGAATAAAATGATAGATATCGGTGAAGCTGCCTTGTATTTCCATAAAATAACCTTCGTTGTTATTTATAGGTTGAAGCTTATTGAGTGTAACGGCGGACTGACTCATGAGTGCATTAAAATGCGAAAATAGTGCTAGATGGCGGTTATCAAACACAGTGTGTTTTTCAATATTTTCAATTTGTTGTGCTAACTGATAGAGTGCAGGCAGTTGTTGAATTCGTTGTTCTTCCTTTTGAATGTAGTCAGATAAATGAGTTATTTCATTTTCTAATTCAATAAGTTGTATTGAAGACTTTTCCCAATAAATAAAATAGCCCGCAAATAGAAACAACCCAATAAAGACAACAACGGGTAAGGTTTGTCGCCAAAAAGAGCGATACCAAAAGGCATGGAATGTTTCATTCATTTGCCTCTCCTTGATGTTTTGCTGAAATGTGCAGACTATTTAATTGCTGATTTCGGCTGAGTTGTTTTAATTGAATTTCACTTAAATTTTTTTGGTTTTCCAGTTGTTGGCTAAAAAGAGCCATATTTTGAAAGTCATAGCTATTAGCTTTGATATTAAGTTGATCATTAATTAGCTGAAAAGAGGTCAGCCAGCTTTTTGACGGCGTTATCGTTGGTAAGCTACGCAGTAAAACCAGTAGTGCACGGTTGTTTTGTTCGATGACTTTATATTTGTTTTGTTTTTCCATTAGCTGGTTTAATTGAGCCTGTTGATGCGCTATCTTCAGGCTTAATTGCTGGATTTGCTGGCTTTTTTCTTGTGTGCTATATAGTGAAACTTGTTTGTTATTAAGATCAATCTGTTGAAATATATATAAAAAACAACAAGCAGTAAGTGTGGAGCAGCACAGTGCGCTAGTGAAAAGAATAAACTCACGTTTTTTTTTCATTATTTTTTGTTGCCGCCAAGGTAAAAAATTGACTTGGTATAGATTTGTGTTTTTCATGTCTTAAATATCCCCATGGCGTAGCGCCAGCCCAGCTGCGATCACAAAGTCCCCTAATTGGCGTGGCAGTTTTAGATTATGGTGTTGAAAGGCTTGTCGTAATTCCCATCTGTATGATTGCCATTGAGCATGGCAGTCATGGTCGGTTTGTGGATTTGTGATATCGAGTGGTTGGTCTATATTTGGATGATCGGTAATGAGGTAAACAGGCAAAGTTGAGGCGTGACTTTCTGCGTTCAGATGAGGTAAAAGCTGTGAAAGGGAGGTGATTTCATTATCTAGAACATGATTATAATTTGTAGGTAGGCTAATGGGCCCTGACCATAACCATTCACCTTGCCTATAATGAACTAACCATGCATCATCAGGTAACTGGCAATGGCGAGCAACATAACGCAATGCGACAGGGGCGACATCAATGGCCAGTAAATTAAATCCACTTTGTGTTAATAAGTTTTGCCAAAAGGTGATATCAGCTTTTCGAGCCCCATTAAGGTAAACGTGTTGATTGATCACGCGATAGTCAATGGCGAGTTCATGAACATTCATTGGAAAGCATTTTTTAGCTTGAGATTGCAGATACCAGCTTAGTTCAGGCTGTTGCAGATGGACTTGGTTCGGCAATGACAGTTGCTGTTTTAACGTACGAACAGCGGGCAAGGCGATAGAAACGGTACAGTTTTTCGGTAATTTCTGACGCCACTGCGTTAAAACTTTCAGTAGAATTTGGTGTTGTTCTGGATCTGAACTCT
This sequence comes from Providencia xihuensis, assembly GCF_041953405.1. Classification (NCBI taxonomy): domain Bacteria; kingdom Pseudomonadati; phylum Pseudomonadota; class Gammaproteobacteria; order Enterobacterales; family Morganellaceae; genus Providencia; species Providencia xihuensis. The sequence goes on from NZ_CP169565.1 coordinate 96,381, forward strand.
CAGTTATTTCGAAAGGGAGTTGCTGTTGCCAACATTCACATAAAGACCAGTATTTACGGCGTTGTTTTGTGGCAACTAATTGAATTTTATTTTGATAGATATCGATCCCAATGTTCCATTTTGATGTGTACATAGTTAATTTCCTTATCATTAACGGTTAAATTACGTTTTCTATTGTGCTGTATAAGCTTTATACTATGCGTTAGTGATATCTAAACCCTCTTGTTAGCCGAGCATGGGAATTTTCCGGTGAAGTTCGTAAAATATTTTTTTATTCTTGTTTTCTGTTGCATTTTTTTGGGAACCGCCTCGATTTATGGCATGTATAAATATGTCGAAGGTGAGTTACCTGATGTTGCAACGATGAAAGACATTCGTCTGCAAATTCCAATGCAGGTATACAGCGCTGATAACGAGTTGATTGCCCAATACGGTGAAAAACGTCGGATTCCACTCCCATTAGCGGAAATTCCACCATTAATGGTGAAAGCGTTTATCGCGACAGAAGATAGCCGTTTTTATGAACATCACGGTATTGACCCGATTGGTATTTTCCGTGCGGTATCAGTGATGGCGTCATCTGGTCATGCGTCACAAGGTGCGAGTACTATTACTCAGCAGCTGGCGAGAAACTTCTATTTAAGCCCCGAAAAAACCTTAATGCGTAAAGCCAAAGAAGCATTCTTAGCGATTCGCATCGAACAGCTTTTTTCGAAAGATGAGATTATGGAGCTGTACCTAAATAAAATTTATTTGGGTAACCGTGCTTATGGCGTTGGGGCTGCGGCTTACGTTTATTTCGGGAAAACAGTGGATGAGCTCACATTGAGCGAAATGGCCATGATTGCAGGGCTACCAAAAGCACCCTCAACATTTAACCCATTATATTCTTATGATCGTGCCGTCAATCGTCGTAATGTCGTGCTTTCTCGTATGTTGGAAGAAAAGTACATTACGAGAGACCAGTATGAGCAAGCGAGAAACGAAAAAATTGTGGCGTCTTATCATGCGCCAAAGATTGATTTTTCTGCACCTTATCTTGCCGAAATGGCTCGCCAAACGCTGTATGATAAATACGGCGAAGATGCGTATACCGACGGTTACAAAGTGTATACCACGGTGATCCGCAAAGATCAGGAAGCTGCAACTGATGCTGTTCGCAATAACTTGATCGATTACGATACTCGCCATGGTTACCGTGGCCCAGCAGAAGTGCTGTGGAAGCCCACTGAAATGGCATGGGCAGCTGAAAAAATTATTGAAAAGCTGAAGAAATCCCCTGTTTACGGGCCGCTTATGCCTGGGGTCGTGCTATCCGCAACGGGTTCTGAAGCGAATGTTATGTTAGCAGATGGCTCAAAAATTGATATTACGATGACCGGTGTACGCTGGGCGCGTAAATTTATTTCTGATACACAACAAGGCGCATCCCCAAGAGCGGTGAATGCGGTTGTTCAAGTGGGTGAGCAAATTTGGGTTCGTAAAGTGAAAGATAATTGGTGGCTGGGGCAAGTTCCTGATGTAAATGCTGCTTTTGTTGCACTTAACCCTAATGATGGTGCGATTATCGCATTAGTCGGCGGTTTTGATTTCAATATGAGTGAATTTAACCGCGTGACACAATCACTGCGCCAAGTGGGCTCGAATATAAAACCCTTTTTGTATACTGCGGCAATGGATAAAGGCCTTACACTATCTTCTTTGCTGAATGACGTGCCTATTAGTCGTTGGGATGCGGGAGCTGGCTCTGACTGGCGGCCGAAGAACTCGCCTCCACGCTATGATGGTCCAATCCGTTTACGTCAAGGGTTAGGGCAGTCAAAAAACGTGGTAATGGTTCGTGCAATGCGCGCAATGGGGGTCGATTACGCAGCTGATTATTTGATGCGTTTTGGTTTTCCGCGTGAAAATATTAACCGCACAGAGGCGTTAGCCTTGGGTGCGCCATCATTTACACCAATGCAAATGGTGCGTGGTTATGCGGTTATGGTCAATGGCGGGTATCTTGTTGATCCGTACTATATTTTGAAAATTGAAAATCACAATGATGAAGTGATTTTTGAAGCGAATCCTAAGCTAGCATGTCCTGATTGTACTAATATTCCAGTCATTTACGGTGACACAGAACGTACCATCGAAATAAAAGGGATTGATGATGAATCTACAGAAGAAGTCACTCAATCAGGCCATAATGTTGTGAATCAAGAGCCAACAATGGAAGTGGCAACCTCGGGTGACGAAAATGTGAGTTCAGAGCCTCAATACGCGCCTCATGTGATTAGTACGCCGCTTGCGTTCTTAATTCGAGATGCGATGATGACGAATATTTATGGTGAACCAGGCTGGTCTGGAACGGGCTGGCGCGCAGCAAGAGATTTAGGTGGACGCCGAGATATTGGTGGTAAAACAGGGACGACTAATAGTTCAAAAGATGCTTGGTTCTCGGGTTATGGTCCGGATGTTGTGGCATCAGCGTGGATCGGGTTTGATGATAATAGACGGACACTCGGCCGAGGTGAAGCAGGTGCGAAAAGTGCTCAGCCAATGTGGGATGATTTTATGAAATCCATCCTGACAGGTGTTCCAGTAAAAATGATGAAACCGCCGAAAGGGGTTATCTCTGTGTCAATTGATAGTCGTACGGGCAAATTAGGCTCTTCACGCCGTGAATATTTTATCGAAGGGACTGAGCCTAAAGAGTATTCTGTACAAGAAGTGGGAACAACCATTTCAACAGAAGGCGGTTTGAGCCAAGAGTTGTTCTAAGAAAATACGTTTAGTAATATCGTGATAAGCACCCCATTGTTATTAAAACATGGGGTGTTTTTTTATGCTCAAAAACACTAAATGAGTGTAAAATAGCTGATAACGATAAGAATAGGCGTAGAAAAAAAACGTGGCTTATATAAAATACAAAAAACAAGTAGTATTACTTACTACTTTTTAAGTAACGTTCTAAGTAGAAAAGTGCGCTAATATTTCTCGCTTCGTTGAAGTCTGGGTGTTCCAGTAGTTCCATCATACGCGCAATTGGCCACTTAACTTGTTGCAGTGGTTCAGGCTCATCGCCTTCAAGCTTTTCGCTATAAAGGTCTTGTGCTACTAATATGTTCATTTTACTGGAAAAATAAGATGGTGACATAGTCAGTTTAGCGAGCTGAATGATGCTGTTTGCGCCATAGCCAACTTCTTCTTTGAGCTCGCGCTGTGCTGCTTCTAGCGCAATTTCGCCTGGGTCAATAGCCCCTTTAGGGAAACCGAGTTCGTAGTTTTCAATCCCAACGGCATATTCGCGTATCAGAATTAAGTGGTCATCAATAATAGGAATAATAAGAACGGCTTCGCGTTTTGCTGGGCGCATTCTTTCATAGACTCGTTTTTCACCGTTGCTAAATTCGAGATCAACTGACTGGATACTGAATAATTTTGATTGAGCAACATCTTGAATATTCAAGATTTTTGGTTTTTTTAGCTCTGTCATAACGATTTCCAAACAAGATGGGTGGAACCTCTTGCTAAAAGCATGTTTCATTTATTTATGTGGTAAATTTACTCTGCGTTGCCAGTATGTTGGCATCATTATGTCACTATGACCTATATCAAAAAAAAATGATAGAGATGATCGAGTAGATAAAATATTGTTAACTTGCTTCGTGCACAAATGTAGCACAGATAAATAAATAAAGATTTTTTTACAACGTATTGTAAGTTAAAGAAAAAAGTATAAATAGAATAGGAATCGGCTTATTTTGAGAAGGCAGTAGGATTGCTATGCTTTTCTTATTAATTTTCTGTTGGGGAAACAATGTTAAACCATGTCATTATAACGGCTATAATTGTTATTAGCCTAACTATAATGGCTTCCTTCCTGTATTTCAGGCGGGGGCGGCATTCTGGCATCTATCAGATACCTTCGGTAGCCGCACCTTCCTTTCGCAAAATGATTGATTCAGATTACCAAACAATCACTCAGTATTTAAATTATTGCGCTACAGCTTCGAATTCCTCTTCACAAAGTCCTTGGCAAATTAAGCGAAATTCGACAATTGGTACAGTTTGTCATTCGGTAACGCGTTTTAATTTACGCCAGGAGCAAGGGAATAGCTGGCGTTATTTTATCGATACGATTGAAGTGCAGCTTCCATCACAGTTGGAGCCATATCTACAGCGACAAAATGTGATGGAGATTGTGGAGACAGATCATCTGCCATTGATTATTTCAATGAATAGCCATTCACTTCGAGATTTTAGTAATGAATGGCTCGGTAACTCAGCATCGACTACGACCTTACCTGAAGCGGCTATTCGAGAGCGTGGACAACAGAATGTAGAATTATTACGTGTCCGCCAAGAAACAGCGGAGGAACATCGTCTACACAACTCCACGGGGTGGTTAGGCGCAGGGTTGATTTGTTTAAGTTTTGTATTGGGTTATCTCACGTTAATTTCGATTCGGATTTTGCAAGGATGGGGGTTAGCGAGTGCAGTACTGATTTTTATTATTGGTACATTAGTGCTCTTTCGTTCAAAAATGTTCCCTCGTAAGTACCAAGATATTCAATGTATTTATGGACAGCCGAAGCGTTGGGAATTGTATGGTGAATTAGATAAAAAATATTCCACGAGTGCTTCCGTTAGCGGGACAGATTTACATTACCCTCTGCATTGGGAGGAGTATTTAAAATACGAATCAGATAAACCCGTTAATATTGATTTTTACCCTACGGGGGAGGTTGTTCGTCATGGGCAGTACCTCTCTTTACATGAAGAAGAACGTTATTACCCTTACAAGCGTTACAAAAAAAATGTCCTGATGTTTATTGGTGCGTTATTGGTGATTGTGTTGGTGTTTTCATACCAATCTATGAGTCTACCCATTAAGTTGGGTTTTGCTTGGTTTGGCGGAACACAAAAAATTAATGTAACGGAAGTGACGGAGCTTGTTTCTCATAAGCTCAATGTGGGGGATACCCTAACAGCACAGGGGCAGGGGATGTGCTATCGTCCACCGAATTTAGATGACACTAACCAGGCGAATTTTGTCCCATTTGATTGCTCTGGCATCTATTGGAATAACATCAATGTGTCGACAGAGCCGCAGTCTGAGATTGCTGATCTATCGATATCTTTGCTCAATATAGTTAGAAATCAATTACATCCTGATAAAAATTCTATTGGCGTGAACCCAAGGTTACAGCGCGATATTATGAAATCAGGGATGAACATTATCTTTGATTTTTCAGCCATTATTATAGAAACGAACAAGTTGTGTCATGATGAGAACGCTTGCCTAAAACTCAAAAATGCGCTGACAAACCTTGGTAGTACAGATGATTGGCCGACCTTAGTGAGTAAGGCGTCATCGGGGAAATTAAGTGGTGCGCATGTTTTATTACGAGCAGGAAGTGCCGAGGCCTTGGAAAACATCGTTGAAGACACCACATATGACTTTATCAGAAAAGAAATAGACAAAGAAGTGCGTAAAATTAATAGTCCTTCCCCAGGTGGCGTATTGTTTGTGAGTGATGAAAACAAGCCTCTGGTGGATTTAATGATAGGGCCATCTTTTAATTTTAATGAATTATCACAGTTGGAACGTTGGAAAGAGCTCCACCGTTTATCGAATTTGTTAAGCAATACTCCCTTTAGTGTGGAAGGCATTGTGACTAAATTATCGACAGATGCTAATGGCACTTTGCATATCGTGTTACATGAAGAGCCGAATGAAGATATCGTCTCTCAATATGTTTGTAGTGCGTTTTTTATCTTGTTTCTTATCTTTTGTGTATTACTAAACGGCTCACTAATTGTGTTCCGTATTTTGAATAATAAGAAGCGATTACGTAATATCACTCAATATTACGATAAATGCTTTGAGGCTAATAACCCTTCCAATCGTCATTAGCATTATCCCGAAATGGTGGGAGCCTCATTGAGTTTGATTCAGACTGATAGTGAGGAGGCACCATGAATCAATCGTCTATAGAACCTGTTCGCCTCGATAAGTGGCTTTGGGCTGCGCGTTTTTATAAAACACGTTCCATGGCGCGTGAAATGATTGATGGGGGCAAAGTTCATTATAATGGACAAAGAACTAAGCCTGGAAAAATCGTTGAACTCCATGCTTTAGTGAAGCTGAGGCAGGGGAATGATGAGAGAACGATTGAGATCCTTGAAATCAGTAGCCAGCGTAGAGGTGCGCCCGAAGCACAATTACTTTACCGTGAAACCGCCGAAAGTATTGAACATCGTGAAAAAATAGCGTTAGCGCGCAAAATGAATGCGTTAACCATGCCCCATCCAGAGCGCCGCCCAGATAAAAAAGAGCGACGAACTCTGCTAAAATTTAAACAAACGAATTCTCATGAGTCATCTGAATGATGGCCTGAGCAACTGCCCGAGCAATAGAGAGAAATTATGTCAAAACAAGACCAACTCCACCGTTTTCTGTTTGAACAGCATTCCGTTCGTGGAGAAATGATTAGTGTCGATGAGACCTACGAGCAGATTTTAGAAAATCATGACTACCCTGTTGCAGTAAAAGGCTTATTGGGCGAACTGCTTGTTGCTACCAGTTTATTAACAGCAACACTGAAATTTGATGGTGATATTACCGTTCAAATTCAAGGTGATGGCCCAGTTAAAATGGCTGTTATTAACGGTAATAACCTACAACAAATGCGAGGTGTTGCGCGTGTTGATGGCCCCGTTGTTGCGGGTAGCACACTGAACCAAATGATTGGCGATGGCTTTATGGTGATCACGATAACGCCTAATCAAGGTGAACGTTACCAAGGGATTGTAGCGATTGAAGGCAACTCCATCGAAGAAAGTATTGATGCGTACTTCCGCCAATCAGAGCAGCTGCCAACGCGTTTATTTATTCGTGTGGGTGAAGTGGATGGCAAAATGAGTGCGGGTGGGATGTTGCTGCAAGTTTTACCTGCCGCTGATGACACCAGCCACGATTTCTTTGATCACCTCGTACAACTGACGGCAACTATTAAAGGCCAAGAGCTGAGCACTCTGGGCGTCAAAGAGGTTTTACATCGCCTTTATCATGAAGAAGATGTCACTTTATATGACCCGCAATCTGTGGAGTTTCGTTGCACCTGCTCAAGGGAACGTTGTGAAAGCACATTAGCAACTTTGCCAAAGGAAGATGTTATCGATATTTTGCACAAAGATGGAAAAATTGATATGGAATGTGAATTTTGTGGCTCACACTACGTATTTATTGAATCCGATATTGAAGGGTTAAATGATGAGCGAAATCAGCAACTTCACTGATACGATTTAGCAACCTAATTATGTGACAAGGGTGCAATTCTGCACCTTTTTTTTATAATTTTAAAGCATTATTACGTGCTCTAAGTCTCATTATGAATTAAAAAAAATTATACATTTTCAATTCTTTGATAACTATCGCTGTTAATTAGTCGTAAAGAATTATGATCATCTGCAGATTAGTTATGTTTACCAGGAGCAATATAATGAGCGCTAAAAGCATTACCCTGAAGGAACTTGAAAAGTACGGTATTCATGATGTAGCTGAAGTGGTTTATAACCCAAGTTACGAGCTATTATTCACGGAAGAAACTAAGCCAGGACTTGAAGGTTATGAACGCGGCACGGTCACCACATTAGGTGCGGTTGCAGTAGATACAGGTATCTTTACGGGTCGTTCACCAAAAGATAAATATATCGTTCGTGATGATGTCACTCGCGATACTGTATGGTGGGCAGACCAAGGTAAAGGTAAGAACGACAATAAGCCAATGTCACAAGAAGTGTGGAGTGATTTAAAACACATTGTAACAGAGCAATTGTCTGGCAAACGTTTGTTTATCATTGATGCATTCTGTGGAGCGAACGCAGATACACGTCTGAAAGTCCGTTTTATTACGGAAGTGGCATGGCAGGCGCACTTCGTTAAAAACATGTTCATCCGCCCATCAGATGAAGAGTTAGTTGGCTTTGAGCCTGATTTTATCGTGATGAACGGTGCAAAATGTACGAACCCGAACTGGAAAGCACAAGGTTTGAATTCAGAAAACTTTGTGGCGTTCAACTTAACTGAGCGTATGCAGTTAATTGGTGGCTCTTGGTACGGCGGCGAAATGAAAAAAGGGATGTTCTCAATGATGAACTACCTGCTGCCATTAAAAGGCATCGCATCAATGCACTGTTCAGCGAACGTAGGCGAAAAAGGCGACGTTGCGATTTTCTTCGGTTTATCGGGTACTGGTAAAACCACGCTGTCTACCGATCCTAAACGTAAGTTAATCGGTGATGATGAGCACGGTTGGGACGATGACGGCGTATTCAACTTTGAAGGCGGTTGCTACGCAAAAACTATCAATCTGTCTAAAGAAGCTGAGCCAGATATCTACGGCGCAATCAAGCGTGATGCACTACTTGAAAACGTGATGGTATTGGCAGATGGTACCGTTGATTTCAATGATGGTTCTAAAACGGAAAACACGCGTGTTTCTTACCCGATTTACCACATTGAAAACATTGTAAAACCTGTTTCTAAAGCAGGTCATGCAACAAAAGTTATCTTTCTGACGGCAGATGCGTTTGGTGTGTTACCACCTGTTTCTCGTTTAACCCCAGAGCAAACACAGTATCACTTCCTGTCTGGTTTTACTGCGAAATTAGCAGGTACAGAACGCGGTGTTACTGAACCAACTCCTACGTTCTCAGCGTGTTTCGGCGCAGCATTCTTATCACTGCACCCAACACAATACGCGGAAGTATTAGTTAAACGTATGGAAGCTGCGGGTGCAAAAGCATACTTAGTGAACACAGGTTGGAACGGAACAGGTAAACGTATCTCGATTAAAGATACCCGTGCCATCATTGATGCAATCTTAAGTGGCGACATCGAAAAAGCCGATACCATTAAGCTGCCAGTCTTCGATTTAGAAGTCCCTACAGCATTACCAGGCGTGGATACCAATATCCTCGACCCACGTAATACTTATGCAGATAAAGCGCAGTGGGATGAGAAGGCGAAGGATTTAGCGAACCGTTTCGTGAATAACTTCGATAAATACACAGACACGCCAGCAGGTGCTGCTTTAGTAAAAGCAGGTCCAAAACTGTAATTTGCGAATGCGTTTTGTGTTATAGAGAAAGGCGCTACGTTGTAGCGCCTTTTTTGTTAGTGATTACTCAGCAGAAGGCAGGTCGAATAACAGAATTTCGCTGTCTTCATCTGCCTTGATGGCTAAGCGAGCTTCTTCCCAAATCGCTAAACCATCACTGGTAGAGGCTTTTTGGCCGTTAATTTCAACGGTGCCTTTGACGACTTGGATCCACACCACTCGTTTTTCGGCGATCTCGTGGGTTTGTACGTCGTTTGCAGGCAATGCCCAGCGCCATAATTCCATGTCTTGATACACTTTCAGTGAACCGTCACGGGCGTCTGGTGACAGAACCAACTGTTTACCATCAAGTGAATCAAAGCGTTTTTGTTCATAACGTGGCTCAATACCTGTTTTCTCAGGAATGATCCAAATTTGGTAAAGATGCAGCTCTTTATCACTGTTCGGGTTGTATTCTGAGTGGCGAATGCCCGTACCTGCACTCATGATTTGGAATTCACCCGCTGGAATTTGCTCCATATTGCCCATGCTATCTTTGTGCTCGACGGCACCATTAAGCACATAGGTCAAAATCTCCATGTCTTTATGGGGATGAGTACCAAAGCCTTGGCCTGCGGCAATAAAGTCTTCGTTAATCACTCTCAGAGCTGAAAAACCCATAAATTTTTCATCATAATAGCTAGAGAATGAGAAAGTGTGCCAGCTATCAAGCCAACCATGGTTAGCATGACCTCGTTCATTTGCTTTGCGTAAATAGATCATTGTGTTATCTCCTAGTTGGATACCCAACCGTGGTTGAACTTCTCTCTAAATCAATTGCAAACAGTTTAACCGTTTCGCTAAGAGAGAAAAGTAGCCGCCATTAACCATAGGATCCAAAAAATTTGAATAAGTGTATTTGAGATAAGTTAAGAAAATGGATGGAGAAAGGGACGGGGGGAGTTTTAGTCAATTAACCAATTGATGCAGATAAAAAAATAGCCAGCACAAGGCTGGCTAAAGTAAACACTGGAAGCAATGTGAGCAATGTCGTACTCCCAACAATAAGTGACTAAGTAACCTTATCGAGGAAGTGATGATAATGATAATGCTTATCACTATCGTTTGTAAAGCATTATTTTTAACCAAAATAATATATCTTATAATTAATACTGCAATTATATGATTTCTATGAAGTTAAATATTAACCATTATTTTTCAATGGATTAAGGGATTTTTCCTAAAAAGATGTTAACAACAAAACATTGCGGATAACTATTAACCTTAAATTATTTATGGTTAACTGGCAGACTTTCTGCACAAGCTGCCGCAGAGCTCCATGCCCATTGGAAGTTATAACCGCCTAACCAACCTGTCACATCCACAACTTCACCGATAAAATACAACCCTTCTGTTTTCAGTGAACCCATTGTTTTTGATGATATTTCATGGGTATCAACACCACCTAGAGTGACTTCAGCTGTACGGTAGCCCTCAGTCCCATTAGGTTGAACTTGCCAAGCATGTAGTGTGTTATGCAGCGCTTCAACTTGTGGGTGGTTCAATTGCTTTAGGGCGCATTCAGGGATTTGCCCTTGCGCTTGCATGATTTCGATTAACCGCTTAGGTAATAATTTTGCGAGGGTGTTTTTTAAAGATTGATTCGGGTGCTCTTGTTTTTCTTCCATTAAAAAATCGCTGAGCGAAAGGGTCGGAAGTAAGTTAATACTTACATACTCTCCAGGGTTCCAATAGTTAGAAATCTGCAAGATAGCAGGGCCAGAGAGGCCGCGATGAGTAAAGAGGATATTTTCTTTAAATAGCGTTCCGTCAGCCGCTGTCACAGTTGCCGCGACAGAGATCCCTGATAGCACTTGCAGCGCTTCTAAAAGGGGCTTGTGCAGTGTAAATGGGACAAGGCCTGCACGGGTTGGAATAATCGAGTGGCCAAATTGTTCTGCTAAGCGGTAGCCGAATGGTGTGGCACCAAGACCTGGCATCGATAACCCACCCGTTGCTACAACTAGTGAGCGAGCACTTACTTGGCTTCCATTCACGGTGACGAGAAAGCCCTCTGGCGTTTTTTCGACCTCGGTGACTTCACTGCGAAGTTTGATCGAAATATTCGGTAAATTACACTCATTTTGCAGCATATCGACAATATCTTGCGCACTATTGTCGCAAAAAAGCTGCCCTAAGGTTTTTTCATGATAAGGAATATTATATTTGGCAACTAACCCGATAAAATCCCATTGTGTATAGCGAGCAAGTGCTGACTTACAAAAATGTGGGTTCGTGGAAAGATAGTTGCTGTGCTCAGCGTACATATTCGTGAAATTGCAGCGTCCGCCTCCGGACATCAATATTTTTCTGCCTAATTTTTTGCCGTTATCAAGGACAAGTATGTTGAGTCCGCGTTTACCTGCGAGTGAGGCACAAAATAGACCCGCGGCACCTGCACCTAAAATAATAACGTCGATGTTTTTCACAATGGCTTTCTCTATAGCTATTTGATTTTTAGCACAATTAAATTATGAGTATGGGTATTTTACGTCATCTTGCGGTGGTTGTAATGTAAAGGTTCGAGCGAGATCGGATGAAAAGTGTGTAAGACGTATTATAATTAGAAAAATTCGCGCAAAAAGAGCAAATAACTTTTATTTTCGGGAAAAATCGTTAAAAAAGTTTCAAAAATTCAGAATAAGTTTGTTTTAGCTAATGCATTGATATTTATGGGGTAATTGCTATGAGGTACTTTTTTGATGGGTAGTTAAATCAAAAAAAGGTTAGATTTTGCTTCCACCGCCAGCGTTTGTCACTGATAATGCGCCGCGTTCATGTCCAACATATAATGGCTTAACGTCTATGCTACATCTTTTTACAGGTTTAGAATTTCATACAGGTCTATTATTAGTTCTAGCACTGTTATTTGTGCTGGTCTATGAGGCTATAAATGGCTTCCATGACACCGCTAACGCGGTAGCAACGGTTATTTATACCAGAGCAATGCGGGCACAGTTCGCAGTTGTCATGGCAGGGGTTTTTAACTTTTTTGGTGTCTTGCTGGGAGGGTTGAGCGTTGCCTACGCGATTGTCCACCTCTTACCAACAGACCTCTTGCTTAATGTGAGCTCTGCTCACGGCCTTGCAATGGTTTTCTCATTGCTACTGGCTGCAATTATTTGGAACCTTGGAACGTGGTACCTCGGTATCCCTGCATCCAGTTCCCACACACTGATTGGTGCCATTATCGGGGTAGGTTTAACCAATGCGATAGTGACAGACTCATCAGTGGTTGACGCTCTGAATATACCGAAAATGATCAGTATTTTCATGTCGTTAATTCTTTCTCCAGCGATTGGTTTCGTGATTGCCGGTTTGATGATTTTCTTTTTACGCCGTTATTGGAGCGGAACAAAGAAACGTCGCCGTATTCACTTAACACCTGCAGAACGTGAGAAAAAGGATGGTAAGCGTAAGCCGCCATTCTGGACCCGTACCGCGCTGATTTTATCCGCGGTTGGCGTCAGTTTCTCGCACGGTGCGAACGATGGGCAGAAAGGTATCGGTCTTATCATGCTTGTGCTGATTGGTGTTGCGCCAGCTGGTTTCGTCATGAATATGAACTCGAACGGTTATGATATCGCGAGAACTCATGATGCTGTAGTCCACCTGCAACAATACTATGAAACACATAAACCTGCGTTAAACCACGCGATAGAAAATGCCCCTGCAGTTGCTGAAAGTAGTAATGAGCCTGGTGGCGAATTCCATTGCGATAGTTCACGTACAGGTGCAATTTTAAATCAAGCTCAGACGATGCTAAACGGCATTCAGAGCTACGAAGAGCTAACGCCTGACCAGCGTAACCATGCGCGCCGTTTATTGATGTGTATCTCTGATACAGCGAATGCGGTAGCTAAATTACCAGAGACGAGCTCGAAAGATGCAAGTTTACTGAAAAAACTCAGTAATGACCTACTGTATACTGTTGAGTATGCACCTCTGTGGATCATCATTGCGGTTGCTTTAGCCCTGTCTTTAGGCACCATGTTTGGTTGGCAGCGTGTTGCAGTCACGATTGGTGAGAAGATTGGTAAGAAAGGCATGACCTACGCACAAGGTGTTTCTGCGCAGGTGACTGCGGCAGTGTCAATTGGTGTGGCGAGTTATACGGGTATGCCTGTTTCAACAACCCAAGTTTTATCTTCCGCTGTTGCGGGAACCATGGTTGTTGATGGCGGCGGTGTACAAACTAAAACAATCAAAAGTATTGCGTTAGCGTGGTTACTGACTTTACCTGTCTCGATTGTTTTATCTGGTGGGTTGTACTGGTTATCTCTGCTGTTTATCTAACAGCACTTCACTTGGCTTCACTGTTGTGAAGCCGTCGAAAGTGACATGAACACAGTGATATAAGAATACAAAATAGTGATGATCGTAAGGTCATCACTATTTTTTTACGTCAAGAAAGCGGGTTAACCCGTCATTAAAAGATAAACTAAGCTCACGACAACAAGAATACTGAGCCGGCTTATTGTCATAAATTGTTTACGGATTCGTTCACAACGCGCAATGACTTCAGGGTCATAGTGCTCAAGATACTGTTTGCTATTGATATATCGGACAAGCCGAAGTTGTTTGTTCAGTTGACCATGGGTGGTGAAAAAACCATTCCCATCAACGGATTGGTAGAGTAACGGATCGGAATCCCGCAAAATAGATAATAAAACACGAATGGACGAAAAATAACGCATCATATTCAAGATGCATAAAATGCAGAGTGCCCAAAATAAAGCAATCATACTGAACATAATCCCCTCCTTAGAAACCCAGCTCACAGCACTTGTCAAAAAGGAAATACAGCAAGATATTTTATTTATACTCAGTCATTTCATTGTAGGATAAATTATTGTTTAAAAAAAGTGCAATCCCTGCAAATTTTTGATTACTTTTTGTTTATATTGAAAAAAATACTTCATTGCTGCTTATCATTGGATATCACACTTTAGTGTGAAATTATGTTGTTTCTTGTCTGTGGAAGTGTAGCCATAACTCGAATTACTTAGGTGAATATATTAATATTGAAGGAATGATGTTATTGTTTTATAAAATGTTATATACACTTATGGTTTTAAGGTTAATCTGCTTAGATGTGATCAGTGCAACACTTAATTATCACAGTTAGCAGGTATAGTATTATTAAGATGTGGTGAAGGCATAACCACTGGATTAATCAGCATTCGGAAGGAGTTTACTTATGGCTTACAAACATATTCTTGTTGCGGTAGATTTATCACCTGAAAGTAAAGTATTACTGGATAAGGCTGTCTCTATGGCAAAACCTTACGGTGCCAAAGTATCCATGATCCATGTTGATGTTAACTATTCAGACCTGTACACCGGACTTATTGATGTCAATTTGGGTGATATGCAGCAGCGTATCACTGATGAGACGCGTAATGCGCTGAAAGATTTATCTGCAGGTGCGGGTTATGATATTCAAGAAACGCTGAGTGGTAGCGGCGATCTTGGTCAAGTACTGGTTGATGCCATTAAAAAATACGACATGGACTTAGTGGTCTGTGGTCATCACCAAGACTTTTGGAGCAAACTGATGTCATCTGCACGTCAGTTAATCAATACAGTTCATGTGGATATGTTGATTGTTCCGTTAAATGACGATGAAGAGTAATCTATTCTCTCTTGTTTGAAATATTATTCACTAAAAACGCTTGCTTATGCAGGCGTTTTTTTTGTGTCAAAATATGACATTTAGGGTAGATATTGGCAGGTCAAGCAATTTTTTTTGCATTATAGTGAAAAAAAACCTTGAATTTAGAATACAAACTAATGATATATTCAATAGGCAAAACACAAATCAACCTCACATTTCCTAAAAATAATGACAAGAAAGAGTGAGGCACATCACAACAACCACATGTTAAAAAGGAAGACATAGATGACACAATCACTATCTTCATTCTTGGAGTCTGTCCAAAAAAGAGACCCTTCACAGCCAGAGTTTTTACAAGCTGTGCGTGAAGTATTCACTTCCCTTTGGCCTTTCCTTGAGCAAAATGCAAAGTACCGTGACCAAGCACTGCTTGAGCGCTTTGTTGAACCTGAAAGGGTTATCCAATTTCGCGTATGTTGGATGGATGACCAAGGCAAGGTCCAAGTTAACCGCGCATGGCGTGTGCAATTTAGCTCAGCCATCGGTCCATTCAAAGGCGGTATGCGTTTCCACCCATCTGTTAATTTATCCATTCTGAAATTCTTAGGCTTCGAACAAACACTGAAAAACGCACTAACTACCTTACCAATGGGCGGTGGTAAAGGCGGTTCAGACTTTGATCCGAAAGGAAAAAGCACGGGTGAAGTCATGCGTTTCTGCCAAGCATTGATGACGGAACTGTATCGCCATATTGGTTCAAACACTGACGTACCTGCAGGCGATATTGGTGTGGGTGCGCGTGAAGTTGGCTTTATGACGGGTATGATGAAAAAGCTGTCTAACGACACCTCTTGTGTATTTACAGGGAAAGGCTTGTCTTTTGGTGGTAGCTTAATTCGCCCTGAAGCAACGGGTTACGGTTTAGTGTACTTCACTAATGCAATGTTACAGCGCCATGGTTTAAGCTTTGATGGTATGCGAGTTGCGGTCTCTGGTTCAGGTAACGTGGCACAGTACACCATTGAAAAATGTATGGAACTGGGTGCGAAAGTGGTTACTGCATCGGATTCTAGCGGTACGGTAGTTGATGAGGCTGGCTTCACTGCAGAAAAACTCGCACGCTTAGAAGAAATCAAAAACAATTATGGCCGTGTTGAAGAATACGCGAAAGAGTTTGGTTTAACTTACTTAGCGGGTCAGCAACCATGGAATGTCCCTGTTGATATCGCATTGCCATGTGCAACACAAAATGAGCTGGATGTTGAAGCAGCGAAAGTGTTAATCAAAAATGGCGTTAAAGCGGTCGCAGAAGGCGCAAACATGCCAACGACGATCCCTGCAACAGAGCTGTTCCTTGAAGCTGGCGTGTTGTTTGCTCCAGGTAAAGCTGCTAACGCAGGCGGTGTGGCAACATCAGGTTTGGAAATGGCGCAGAATGCGGCTCGTCTTGGCTGGAAAGCAGAGAAGGTCGATGCGCGCTTACACCACATCATGTTGGATATCCATCACCACTGTGTTGAGTTTGGTGGTGAAGGAAAACAAACCAACTATGTTCAAGGTGCGAACATCGCGGGCTTTGTAAAAGTCGCTGATGCAATGCTTGGGCAGGGTGTGTTGTAATCCTCTGACAAAAAAACGTACGCGAAAGGGCGGTTGTATCATACTGATAATTCACCTGTACATACGCCCTTCGCCGTTACGTTTAATCGTTATTTTTAATGCACGGATAGATATCGAATCGATGGCTTTTTGTTGTAACCGCTGACGGTGCTTTTTGTCCCGCAAGGGGCTCTGCATAGTCAGGGCGTTTGACCACTACACGGCGTTTTGCCAAGGCAATTGCAGGCGCTAATAATGCATCTGCATCATCATCTGCTCCCACCAACGACTGAAATACCCGCATCTCTTTCTTAACTAACGCACTTTTTTGCCGATGTGGATACATCGGGTCAAGATAGATAACATCTGGTGCAGGAGTGATTTCACTCAATGCGGTTATACTTGATGTGTGGATCAAGGACATACGTTCTTGTAGCCACGGGCCGATTTCGGCATCTTGATAACCACGTTGTAAGCCATCGTCTAGCAATGCCGCAACCACAGGGTGACGCTCTAACATCCGAACGTGACAACCAAGAGCGGCGAGCACAAAGGCGTCTCGGCCTAACCCTGCGGTGGCATCAATTACATCAGGCAAATACTCTTTTTTAATCCCAACCGCTTTTGCGACTGCTTCACCACGTCCACCGCCAAATTTTCGGCGATGAGCCATTGCTCCCGAAACAAAATCGACAAAAATACCACCGAGTTTGGGTTCATCAAGTTTGCGGAGCTGCAAATTTTCGGGGGTAAGCACCAGTGCCATAGTGGCATCTGGTGTATGGGAAAGCTGCCATTTTTCAGAAAGTTGAGAAAGGGTGCCTTGATCGGCACCCTCTTCACAGATCAACTGGATCTTAATGTGATTAGCCATGAATACCGTAGCTCTTCAACATCGCATCAAGTTCTGGTTTACGGCCACGGAAACGTTCAAACAACGCCATTGGCTCTTCAGAGCCGCCACGACTTAAAATATTGTCGAGGAACGATTGGCCTGTTTGGCGGTTAAAAATGCCTTCTTCACTAAAGCGTGAGTAAGCATCTGCTGCGAGTACATCAGCCCATAAATAGCTGTAGTAACCTGCTGCGTAACCGCCTGCAAAAATATGGCTAAAGGCATGTGGGAAGCGAGCCCATTTCGGTGAAGGTACCACCGCGACTTTATCTTTAATCGCATATAGCGTCGGCATGACTTGCGCACCTTTTGCAGGGTCATACTCTGCGTGTAAGGTGAAATCAAACAGACCAAACTCTAATTGGCGTAGGACAAACATTGCGGATTGGTAATTTTTCGCGGCTAACATGCTACTTAACATTTCGGCTGGTAATGGTTCGCCAGTTTCATAGTGGCCAGATATAAATTCCAGCGCTTCAGGCTCCCAACACCAGTTTTCCATAAATTGACTTGGTAATTCGACGGCATCCCAAGGCACACCATTGATCCCTGCAACATCAGCGACATCGATTTGCGTCAACATATGGTGCAAGCCGTGACCAAATTCATGGAACAGGGTGATGACTTCATCATGGGTGAAGAGAGCGGGTTTATCGCCTAATGGCTGGTTAAAGTTACATGTCAGGTAAGCCACTGGGTTTTGCAGTGAACCATCTTTATGCACCATACGGCCAACACAATCGTCCATCCAAGCTCCGCCACGTTTGTGTTCACGTGCATAGAGGTCAAGGTAGAAGCTACCACGCAGGGTATTAGTATCATCATACAGTTCGAAGAAACGCACATCTTTATGCCATGTTTCGACGTCATTACGTTCTTTGGCGGTTAAACCATAGATTCGGTGAACAACTTCGAACAAACCATTTAGAACGCGTTGTTCAGGGAAATAAGGGCGTAATTGCTCATCACTTAATGAGAATTTATGCTGTTTTTGTTTCTCGCTGTAATACGCTAGATCCCACGATTCTAAAGACTCAATACCATAATGTTCTTTAGCAAAAGCGGTGAGCTCAGCCAGTTCGTCTTTACCTTGCTGGTGGGCGCGATCGGCTAAGTCATTGAGGAAGCCTAAAACTTGCTCTGGTGATTCTGCCATTTTTGTTGCTAGGGATTTATCTGCGTAATTTTTGAAGCCAAGCAGTTGGGCAAGCTCGTGGCGTAACGCCATTAACTCATCGATAAGCTCGCTATTATCCCATTTGCCCGCATTTGGTCCTTGGTCTGAGGCGCGAGTACTGTATGCATGGCTCATTTCACGGCGCAGTTCTGCGTTATCCGCGTAGGTCATGACAGGCAGGTAGCTTGGCATGTCGAGAGTTAAGAGGTAGCCTTCTTCGCCTTTGGCTTCCGCCATGGCTTTTGCGGCGGCAATGGCGCTTTCTGGCATACCC
Source organism: Providencia xihuensis (assembly GCF_041953405.1). Lineage (NCBI taxonomy): Bacteria > Pseudomonadati > Pseudomonadota > Gammaproteobacteria > Enterobacterales > Morganellaceae > Providencia > Providencia xihuensis. The sequence continues at coordinate 115,095 of NZ_CP169565.1, forward strand.
GCTAATTCTTTTTCATCTTTAATGAGTTTAGTCCACCCCATGGTGGCATCAAGCACATTATTGCCGAATTTAGACGCGATTTCCGACAAACGTGCAACAATTTCACCGTAACGTTGCTGTTTTTCAGCAGGTAAGCCGATACCTGATAATTCGAAATCACGTAAGGTGTTTTCGATAGATTTACGTTGTGATTGGCTAAGTGAATTAAACTCAGCACTTTCTTTTAAGGATTTATACGCTTGGTATAAGGGCTCATGCTGGCCCATCCACGTACTGAATTCAGACAATAGTGGTAAACATTGCTCGTAAGCTTCGCGCAGTTCAGGGCTATTTTTCACGGAATGCAGATGGCTCACTGGTGACCAAACGCGAGACAGCTTATCACTCGCTTCTTCTAACGGCTGACACAGGTTATCCCATGTATAGTGGGTGGTTGCATTCAGGAGGTTTTCAACTGTTTGGCGGTACTCGGTGAGCACATGTTTGACAGCAGGAAAAACGTGAGCAGGTTCAATGCTAGAAAAACGGGGTAATGCAGAATCGGCTAATAATGAATTTGTCATAAAAACATCCTGTGATTGCAGGCTTGTGCTCGTAGGCCAAGGCTTACAGTGTTGACAATAAAAGTTAAATGGCGAGCTTATCTCCAAACAATTCATGTTATCGGGTGATAAAACCAGCACACCATTATGAATATAAGAAAGTATATGGGGGCGGATATGGAAACCTCAATATCAAGATAACGTTTTTTCTTATCAGTGCTTATCAATAAATGGGGTTTTTGTTGGCTTTTATCAATAAAGAGGATAGTTGTAGTTTCAATGCTTTGGAAAATAATGAATTCAGTCTATAATCACTTTCCAATCTATAGAGGAAGATCGTCGTCTCCGGTGAGGCGGCTGGATTTCAAATCCAGTTGGGGCTGCCAGCAGTCCCGGGCAGGTTCGACTCCTGTGATCTTCCGCCACTCAATGGCTATCCTGAAAACATTCTCTGTATTCTTATCATCTTAATAACTCCTCTTTTTTCAATAAATTATTGTTGTTCATCGTTTATGCATAACGTATAGAAAGTGGAGGCAATTTGATGAGCGAAAATCTTCCTGAAGCACCACAGGGTGAATTTGTTTTGTTTCGTAGTGAAGATGGGCAAACTCACGTCGAATGCCGGTTTGAGTCTGATACGTTGTAGTTATTTCAATCATCAATTGCTGAACTGTATGGAAAAGACGTTCGTACAATTAATGAGCATATTGTTAATATTTTCTCTGAAGGGGAACTTGCTTAAAACGCAACCATCTGGAAATTCCGGATAGTTCGATTAGAGGGAAATCGTCAGGTTTACAGAGAGATAGATCACTATAGTTTACCCGCCATTCTTGCTATTGGCTACCGTGTCCGCTCTGTCCGTGGTGCACAGTTTCGCCAGTGGGCGACACAAACTTTAGAACAGTATCTGATTAAAGGGTTTGTGATGGATGATGAGCGGCTAAAAAACCCGTCTATCGGTCAGTCAGCCGTGCCTGATTACTTTGATGAGAAGCCCGAACGCATCCGTAATATTCGCACCAGCAAGTGACGCGTCCATTAACTATTTTCACTATGGTAGCGGACTACGAACTTTTCAGTTGTCGTGGCTTATCACAGGTTTCGTGGGGCTGATTTTCTAACTAGAAATCACTCTTAGAAAAACCCGTCATTTCATCCAGTTCCATTTCGCGACCTAAGGCCGTCATTGGGTGGACAATCACTAAACCGCGTACGGATTTCTTCAGTTTGCCAAGATCAGCTTGTTCTTTCTTAGTGATGGCGCGTTTGAATGGCATATTCACCAATTTTTGTGCTTCTTTGCTTAGCTTCTTGTTACGCAACGCTTTCAGATGAGTAATTTCAATTTCTAGCGTCGCTTTTTCTTTCTCAAGCTCTGCGTATTTTTCTGCTTCGCTCGTCAGTTGCATGCTTGCCATCTGGTGACGAATAAGGTCTAAACGGTCGCTAAGCAGTTTAATTTGTGTTTTTTCGATTTCTTTCATTATTAATTAACCGTGAATAAATTTCTTGTCGGCGAGTATACACTATTCTGAGAAGGAGGGTGAAAAGGGATAGGAGGGAACCGCGACGTAAAAATTTTATTTGGATGTGAAAAATAGTTAAATATTTGTGAGAATAAAGTTTTATTTAATAAATAAACGAATAGGATTTATCTTATAATTTTAGTTTTATTAAATTCTATCTTAAAAAATGCCCCATATACACTCGAAAAAGGTTTGAAATTTACGATAAGTATAAAATACAGATACACTCAATGGCGTGTATATGTGAATAAATCTGTCAATATAAAATAAATATACCCTCTAATAACCTGACTTATGATAAGTTTTGGCGATCAATATTATTACATTGATTGTTAATTTCTATCAATCGATGGGTATTTGATCGACCAAAACGATTAGCCAATAATCATTTTCATTGTTTACACTAAGTGAAATTTTATAGTCCATTAGTAATAGCATCGGTTTTAAAGCGTCACTTATTATAAACAAACCGGAGGAAGGATGTTGGATAAACCACGATCTCACAATATTTCCATTTATATAGGCTCATTATTAAGATGCTACCGAAAATCGTTGGGAATAACGGGAGCTGAACTTGGTGCACGCTTAAACATAAGCCAGCAACAAATTTCACGTTATGAGTGTGGAACAAATACATTAACTATTGATGGGTTAATGAATTTCTTATTTGCTCTAGGACTTAAAAACTGTGATATAGAATATTTTATGGAAAATATCCTAACATTTTATAAAAGTGAGCCTGAAAAACCAACGTATGAAAATTCATTTATAACAGTAAGAAAGAGATAGTTATTTCTCTTTTTTTAAAATTATATTTATTAATAAAATTTAAAAGTGTTTATCAATATAAAAACAATCATTAGGTTTCAAATCTAATGATTCTATTCGTCACGCGTTAATAAAAGTTTTTGTAGTACACATGTCCATTAGGAAATATTAATAAAAAGGTAAATTTCATGAAATTTAAAGTTATTTCTTTATCAATCGCTGCTGCGCTGTCTTTATCTTCAATGGTGGCTTCTGCTGCTACAACGACAGTAAATGGTGGCACAGTTCATTTTAAAGGTGAGCTAGTGAATGCGGCATGTGCTGTTGACGCGGGTTCCGTTGAACAAACTGTGCAGCTTGGTCAAGTTCGTACTGTTAAATTAGCACAAACAGGTGATGTGAGTACGCCTGTTGGTTTTAACATTCAATTAAATGACTGTGATACCACTATTGCGACATCTGCAAAAGTTGCATTTACCGGTGTGTCTGCAAATGCAGCAAACCCGACAGTTCTATCTGTAGCCTCTTCTGCTGCTGGTTCTGCAACGAATGTAGGTATCCAAATTTTAGATTCTAAAAGCATTCCTCTAGGCCTTGATGGTGCAACATTTAGCACCGCGATGACATTGAAAGATGGTACTAACATTCTGCCATTCCAAGCTCGCTACTATGCACTTGATGCAACTACCGCGGGTGTGGCAAACGCAGATGCAACATTTGCTGTTCAGTACGAGTAATTTTTAAGCAGATTTAGGATGTCGAATTAGTTAGCCAAGGACGGCTTTATTTATCAATAAAATTAGAAAGGTAAAGTCTCATGAGAGAGGTGATGTTTGCGCTACTACTTTTATTCGCTCCACTCCTTGAGGCTGGAAACAAGTGGAATGTTCAGTTACCAGGCGGAGGAATGCACTTCCATGGGGAACTCATCGCAGAAGCGTGTAGTGTCGAAACTTCAGACAAAAATTTGACTGTAAATATGGGACAACTACGAACGAATATGCTGACTGCCCCAGGTCAAGAAACCGCGCCTGTTCTATTTGATATCCATTTACGCGAATGCAGCAAAACCGCGACTGAGTATGTCTCCATCACTTTCTCGGGGATCGCAGATAATACCAACCCAGATATTTTTGCTATTGGTGATGGCCCGAATAGCGCCAGTGGCGTAGGGCTAGCTGTTTTTGATTCCGCTAACACCTTAATTCCTATTAATAGTACACCTCGGAAAATAGCACGCGTTATTAATGGTGATATGACGTTGCACTTTATCGCTAAATATCGCGCGACGAGTTATCAAATTACGGGTGGAAAGGCAAACGCACAGGCTCTTTTTTCGCTGACCTATGAATAAAACATCCGTAAATAATTTATATACCTATTTAATTTTTTGTTAGAAAAGGACAGACGTAACAATGAAAAACGTAACAATCCGCAAACTAATTGGCGCCTTATTAATATTACTCTGTTCAAATATATATACTCAGGCATATGCCGGTGTTGCATTAGGCGCGACACGTGTTATTTACCCTGCTGGGCAAAAACAAGTTCAGCTTGCAGTGACAAATAATGATGAAAAAAGCGTTTTTCTTATTCAATCTTGGGTAGAGAATACATCAGGGAAAAAAGATAGCCAATTTGCGGTTACGCCACCCTTATTTACCATGCAAGGTAAAAAAGAAAATACATTGCGTATTATTGACGCCACTAATAACCAATTACCTCAAGATAGAGAAAGCCTTTTCTGGCTCAATGTAAAAGCCATTCCTGCCATGGATAAATCCAAGCTGAATGAAAATACGCTTCAATTGGCCATCATCAGCCGGATCAAACTGTATTATCGCCCGACCAATTTATCTGTTTCGCCTGAAACTGTTGCGGAATCATTACGTTTCAGGCGCCAAGCTGGCAGCGTTACCGTTATTAATCCTACACCTTATTACGCAACAGTAACGTCATTAAATATCGGTTCAACCAAACTCGATAATGTATTGGTTCCTCCGTTTGGTGAGGCATCTGTCTCTGCGCCAACCAATGCGAATGGTGGCATTACTTTCCAAACGATTAATGACTATGGTGCGTTAACTCCCAAAATGACCGGAAACATCCAGTAAAAACGTTTTTTACTCACTACTACTTTGATTTAAATAACTTACTGGGCGACATGGTTGTTCAGGGAGAGGGAATATGTCATATCTGGCATCTGAAAAAAGGCAATTCATTTCGGGAAAAGAATCATTTTTTGGATATATATCCGAACGCCATTTTCCCTTAATTCCATTGACGCTATTAATTAGTGCTTGCCTGTATCCTGCTTGGGCTGAGGCAGAACTCTACTTTAATCCACGATTTTTAGCAGATGACCCTTCCGCTGTTGCAGACCTATCTGCTTTTGAGCAAGGCCAAGAAGTACCGGAAGGAACCTATCGTGTTGATATTTATTTGAATGATGGCTATTTATCAACCAAAGATGTTCGTTTCGTCGCAAATAAAAATGAACGCCAGCTTATGCCTTGTTTCACACTCGGCGAATTAGCAAAAATGGGTGTTAATACACCCGCAATTTCAGGAACAAATACCCCAGAGCAAAATAACTGCCAGCCTTTGAATATGCTTATTGAAGACGCGACAGCACGCTTTGATGTTGGTTTGCAACGGCTCTACATTACGGTTCCACAAATATTTATGGCTAATCGAGCTCGAGATTTTATTCCCCCGGAATATTGGGACTCGGGTATTACGGCGGGTATTTTAAATTATAGTTTAACGGGAAATAGTGCACGTAACCAAAATGGTAAGCACAGTAGCTATACCTACCTAAATATGCAAAGCGGGCTAAACCTTGGGGCATGGCGCTTACGAGATAACTCGACGTGGAGTCACAGCTCAGGAACGTCGACGACTGAAACTCGTTGGGAACATATTAATACCTATTTGGAGCGTGGGATAAATCAGATACGCTCCCGCTTAACAATAGGTGACAGTTATACCCCCGGTGAAATCTTTGATAGCTTTAACTTTAGAGGAATTCAGCTAGCTTCTGATGACAATATGCTACCGGAAAGCCAAAAAGGGTTTGCGCCAGTTATTCGCGGTATTGCTCGTGGTACGGCTGATGTCTCCATCAAACAAAATGGCTATGAAATCTACCGCAATACTTTCCCGCCAGGGCCTTTCATTATTAATGATTTATATGCCGCAGGAAACAGTGGTGACCTCAACGTTAGTATTACTGAAGCGGATGGTTCGGTGCAAAGTTTTACGGTGCCTTACTCATCTGTACCATTACTTCAAAGGGAAGGGCATACCCAATATGCAGTCACTGCGGGTGATTACCGAGCAGGAAATGGCCAGCAAGAAAAACCGAGTTTTATGCAAGCGACATTAATGAGAGGTTTATCATACGGGTGGACACTTTATGGAGGTTCGCAACTCGCTAGTCGCTATCAATCCTTCAACATCGGTATGGGGAAAAACATTGGTGTATTTGGTGCGCTGTCTATCGATATTACACAGGCAAATGCGAAGCTGCCTGACGATAGCAATCATCAAGGGCAATCTATTCGTTTTCTTTATAACAAGTCGATGAATGAAACGGGCACAACCATACAATTGGCTGGCTATCGTTATTCAACCAAAGGCTATTATTCATTTGCGGATACCACTTATAAGCGCATGAATGGTTATAGCCTTGCGACACAAGATGGTGTCATTCAAGTCACTCCAACATTCTCGGATTACTATAATTTAGCCTATAACAAACGTGAAAAAATCCAGCTAAGCCTCACCCAACAATTAGGTGAGCAATCAACATTGTATGTGACAGGAAGCCATGAAACGTATTGGAACACGAGTAAGTCCGATAAACATTTACAGGTTGGTTTCAATACACTGATTGAAGGTATTAGCTGGGGGATCAATTACAGTCTGTCTAAGAACTCTTGGCAAGAAGCAAATGACCAGATGTTAGCGATGAATGTGAATATCCCATTTAGCTATTGGATGCGATCTGACAGCCAATCAATTTGGCGTAATGCGAGTGCCAGTTATAACGTCTCCCATGACCTAAAAGGTCGTATCACTAACATGGCAGGCCTTTATGGCACATTACTTGAAGATAATAACTTAAGTTATAACGTGCAAACGGGTTACGCAGGGGGCGGCCAAGGTAACTCTTCGGCATCTGGTTACACGGCGCTGAATTACCGCGGTACATATGGCAATGCTAACGCGGGTTACAGTTATACCGATAACGTACGCCAAATGTATTATGGTCTGAGTGGTGGTGTGTTAGCTCATGCTAATGGCATCACGCTTAGTCAGCCAATGAATGACACTGTTGTCCTCGTGAAAGCACCGGGGGCGGGAAACGTAAAAGTTGAAAATCAGACAGGGGTTAATACTGATTGGCGTGGCTATGCCATCTTACCTTATGCCACCGATTACCGAGAAAACCGTATTGCGCTGGATACCAACACATTAGCCAATAATGTCGATTTAGAAGACCCCGTTGTCAGTGTCGTTCCTACTCGAGGTGCAGTTGTTCGCGCTGATTTCCACCCTCGAATTGGGGTAAAAGTACTGATGACATTACTAAAAAGTGACGGAAAGCCCGTGCCATTTGGCGCGATTGTTTCTTCAAGCGATAACAATGGTAGCAGCATTGTTGCTGATGACGGTCAAGTTTACTTAACGGGGTTATCACTTTCTGGTCATCTTATTGCCCGCTGGGGAGAAGGTCCCGACTCACAGTGCCAGATTAACTACACATTACCTGAGCAAAGCCAACACGAGATGCTCAGTAAGTACCGCGCACTGTGCCGCTAAGGAGCCAATAATGCCGAATAAGTTCATGATTTTTTCTGCCTCTCTGTTTGCACTTTTATCATTATCTCAAAGTGCATATGCGGCAGACAGTACGATCAACATTAAAGGGTATGTGCGAGATAACACGTGTGCGGTTGCACCGGGGTCGCAAAGCCAAGTTGTTGATTTACTTAATAACGCGGTGAAGCAACTTTATGCCGTGGGGGAAGTGACCCCTGTCATTCCATTTAATATTGAGCTCACCCCTTGTGGCAACTCGGTTACTGCGGTGAAAGTGGGTTTTGTGGGAATTGCGGATACCAACAATCAGACCTTATTGGCGTTAGACCCCGGAAGCCTCAATGCATCAGGCGCAGGTATACAAATTTTAGATGGTGCCAGAAAACCACTCGCACTCAATGCTACCAGTAACAACATGGTTTGGACCCCTTTAGTGGCAGGTAAGAATAATACACTGCATTTTTATGCTCGATTAATGGCGTCTAAATTACCAGTCACAGCGGGGCATGTTCGAGCTACCGCCACTTTTACGCTTGAGTTCCAGTAAGCAGAGGATGTCATCATGAACATTAAATGGAAGGGAGCAGCCCCGTTTATCTGGCTGATTTTATTTTCACTAGCCACATCCTCATATGCCGCTGATGTGACGATTACAGTGAATGGGAGTGTTGTTGCGAAGCCATGCACTGTTGCAACGACGAGTGCCAATGTTGATTTAGGTGATTTATACACTTTTAATTTAATCACGCCAGGTTCTTCCTCAATATGGCACCCCGTTTCATTAGATTTAGTCAATTGCCCTGTAGGAACGTCCACGGTGACCGCCACTTTCAGCGGTATTGCTGATACGACGGGTTATTATAAAAATCAGGGAACAGCAGGCAATATTCAGCTACAACTCCAAGATACCGCGGGTAATAACTTAAACAATGGTGCGCAAAAAAAACTGCAAGTTAACGACTCTTCATTATCCACCCGTTTTCCTTTGCAAGTCAGAGCGCTTTCCGTTAAAGGCCAAGCTACTCAAGGGAATATACAGGCTGTTATTGATGTTACCTATACTTATCAATGAGTTAATATTATGAATATAAAAAAATGTGTTCAGTTATTTGCAGCAGGTTTAACGATTTATACCGTGGGTATTTCTTTGAGCTATGCTTTCACTTGTACAGATTCTACGGGTAATATATTACAAAGTAGTAATGTCACACAGACCGCGAATGCCTATGTGAACCTGCAACCAAGTGTGCAACCTGGGCAAAATCTAGTTGTTGATTTATCACAGTCCATTTCGTGTAAAAATGATATGCCAACAACACGTCGGGACTTGGTGAGTATGATCAGAGGGTCTGCATTTGGTGGGGCACTTGCCAATTTTAATGGTTCACTAAAATACTATGGTATCAGCAATACGTTTCCACTTGTGCAACCCACGCACCAACAAAGTTTTCCGTCTGGGAATTATACCCCTTGGAATACCCAATTATTCCTAACACCTATTAATGCTGCGGGCGGGATTGCCATTAAAAAAGGTACACATTTTGCCACCCTTGTTATGCATCAGGTGGGCTCTGATATTATTGGAGGTGGCAACATACATACGGCTACTTTTACATGGAACCTCTACACCAATAATGATGTGCTCATTCCTATTGGTGGATGTGATGTATCTTCACGAAATGTTATTGTAAATCTACCCGAATACCCTGGCACAGCACCTGTTCCGCTTTCGGTCCACTGTGCCTCAGGGCAAAACCTGTATTATTATCTTTCAGGGACCACAGATACTCGTTCAAATATTTTTGCGAATACATTTTCGGGAACAAATGCGGCAAAAGGCGTCGGTATTCAACTGGTCAGTAATGGGAATGCGATAGCTGTTAATCAAAAAGTGGCTTTAGGTAGGGTCACCACAGGTGCTGTTAGCCTTGGCTTAAGTGCACGATATGGACGTACTTCAGGCCAAGTTTCAGCAGGGAAAGTGCAGTCTATTATTGGTGTCACTTTTACTTATGATTAGTATGCTGGTTGAATTATTGGTTAAATCACTGGTGGGGTTTAATTCTCCACCCATCAATATTCACCATTGCGAGCCAGATTATGAAATATAAAATTCGATATAAAAACAAGGTGATTGGGATTACTGCATTAGAAGGGGGAGATCCTCCGATGGGGTTTGTGTTTGGTATGCTGGAGCCAACTGTATTTTATACCGCAGATATCGATAAAGTACATTTGAGCCTATATACCGACGAAACCAATGAAGAAATTGCCTGTAACTCTATCTCGTTTGACGATTATTCCGCAGAACTGGGCGAGCAATGTATCGAGGTCACTGTTTTAGTTGAATCCGCCGAAGAATATGCGAAATTTTTTAAGCATCACCTCGATGCTTATGAAAAACAATTTGGGTAGTACACACCTATCGCCTTCATTATTTACCATTCATTGTAAACTCTGATATTTTAGCTTATTTAATAACCATATGGCTGCCTATCACTATGGTCTCTGGATAGTCTTTGGAATTAAAAGTACTCACGCCATATTAGGGTGTAGCTAACGTTTTTTAATCGAGCGTTAAGATCTTTGATTTTGTTGTCAAAAATTACCTAAGTGATTCTTCTTCCGATCTCTCTAATATGAATGGGCGTGTACTGGCTGTTTGGGGAACTAATGACCTGAATGTGGATGCTCAATTCAACGCGTGCCGTTACAAGTCTATTTTGTCTACTAATCCTCGAGCGAGCGTCATAGTATTGCCAAATGCAAGCCATGGGTTACTTCGTTCACCTGAGTTTAATTACCAGCTTGAAAGTGATTGGCCCGCATGGCGGAAGGGGTATTTTCTTTGGTCTGGACGTGAGGCATACTCCCCTAATGGATTGAAGGTCATTGTTGAATGGATAAAAAATGAAAAGCCAAACTTAATGCCATATGATGTGGTATGTAAGTCTGGTGGGTAGCAAGGTTTTATCTGTATGGATAGGTGAGAATAAAATCGGATTGAGTCCCTAAAAAGACCAGCCATGGTGATAAAGACTGGCTGTAATATTCTGATCGTTTAAACTAGGCTTTTCCAAATTATGTCAGGAGACAATGATGAGTAAAGAGCAAGCCAACAGCAGCTTATTCAATGATGATCCTGTACTACACGCAACATGGTTATATTACCAAGAAGGTAAGAGCCAGACTGAAGTTGCTGCCCTAATGGGAGTTTCTCGTGTAACGGTCGTCAAATACCTGCAAACTGCTAGGGAAAATGGCTTAGTACAAATTAATCTAGATACCAATGTCTTCGGCTCCATTGATGCGGCTTTACGTATTCGTGATAAATTTGGTTTGCATAGAGTTATCATCGTGCCAGATGGTGAACATGCAGGAAAACGAACAGATTCCAAATTGATGCGTTCTCGTCTTTCTCGCGCTGGTGGGATGTATTTGAACCAAGTCATTGAGAATGATGATGTTTTAGGTGTCGCTTGGGGAAGAACTATCCATGAGATGAGTAAAACGATGACACCTAATTCATGTAAAAATGTCACCGTTATTCAGATGCTCGGTTCTATGCCTTCTCAGCCAGACCTGACAATCCTTGAGTCTTCCTCACAGATAGCGTTTAAACTTTCAGGAAAAGTTGCTTCACTTCATGTTCCCGCCGTTGTTTCTAGTGCAAGACTCGCGATGGAATTACAGGCTGAGCCGATCATTCGTGCGAATTTCGAGGTATTAACCCATTGTACAAAAGCGTTCTTTGTTGTTGGTAGTGCGCTGGATGAAAATCCATTAATTCGTGTGGGTGTATTGAGCAAAAGGGAGATGCAAAGTTATCGGGATGCAGGCGCGGTTGGGGTCATTTGTGGGCGCTTTTATGATAAAGACGGAGTACCTGTTATTGGTGATGTTGACCAACGTATTCTCGGGATCAGTCTTGCTCAGCTAAGGCAAATTGAGCGTAAAATATTTTTAGCAGGTGGCGAGAATGGCTATGCCGCAACGTTAGGTGCATTGTTGGGTGGCTATGTGACAGATTTAATTGTTGATGAGGGAACTGCTGAGTTTTTATTAGCGTGTGAGTTGCCCAACGATAAGCCATGATATTTGCCCCACGATAGACATCATGGGGCGAAATATTTTACTGATTCGCGGCGATGATGAGGACAATGCCTGCGATATACAGGAAGAACATTGCCATGATCAATTTATTCGTGCCAGCGGGTGCGTTGGCAAATTCACGCCAAACAAATACGCCCCAGATAACCGCAATCATCGTCGCCCCTTGGCCTAACCCATAAGATATTGCATACCCTGCTTGGCCAGAGGCAATGAGGCTGAACCCTAAGCCGATACACCAGATTATGCCGCCTAACCAGCCACACAAATGGTCACGTAAACTACCCGAGAAATACATTTTCCCTTGAACGGGCTCCCCAACAATGGGTTTTTTCATCACGAGCGTATTAAGCACAAAGTTGGATAAAAATAGACCCAGTGCAAATAGCACAAGTGCAGTATAAGGTGTCATCAGCCCTGCTTCAGGTTCACTTAAATTGCCAGAGATGGACTGTGCTAAGAAGCGGAAAAATGACCCCATGATGATACCCGCAAAAATAGCGGTTATCAGACCTTTATTACGTCGACTTTTATCTGATGACTGAGTGACTCTGCTGTATGTAATCGCGGTTAAGATGATAGCTGCAACAACACAACCAACGCCTAAGAATAGAATGGTTGGATCACCTTGCGGACTACCTATATAGGTGGTGATCACGCCAAGAACCAACGCTAAACCTACGCCAACAGGGAATGCGACGGCCATTCCCGCTAAACTAATGGACGCGACAAGAAGGATGTTTGAGACGTTAAAAATCATCCCTGCAAGTATTGGAAGGAAGATAATATTGATATCCGCCTGCAGAATATCCGAAACAAAGTCTCGGCCTTCTTCTCCGATCGAACCGAGAGTGAAAGCGAACAGCAATGAGCAGACTAAAACGCCGATGGAATAGTCCCAATAAAATAGCGGAAACTCCCATTTGTTATTACTGACCAGTTTTGTTGTGTTAGCCCATGACCCCCAACAAATCATCGTGATAAAACACATAATTATTGCTATAGGATATGATTCCACGATAAACATACATAACTCCTTGAGGTAGTTATTATTAATCGTTATAGATAGAGGTTGACAGCCATTTTCGACCATGGCTGTCATCGATGTGAAAATAGGTGAATTTAATCGTCGGTTTTTAAGCCGTACGTTTTAAATTTTCCGATGACTTTTGTCATTTCTTCTTTAGATAATGTAGGGACTTTGCTGTGTAGTCCGCCTGTTTTGATGTAAAGCTCAGCTAGCGTTTCAGTTTCTCCTGCAAGCCAAAGTGTTTTTTCCAATGAGGTTTCCATGGCTATCATCCCGTGATGTTGCATAAGAAGCGACTTACTGGATTTAATACCTTCAAATACGCTGTTGGCGAGCTCAGCACTGCCAAATGTATGGTACGGAATACAGGGAATATGATCTGTTCCTGTCACAGCTATCATGTAATGAATTGCTGGAATATCATGGTTCATGATAGAGACGGCAGTACAGTTGACCGCGTGAGTATGAATGACAGCGTTTAACTCAGGCCTAGCCTGATAACAAGACAGATGAAATAACCATTCGCTTGACGGTATTTTCCCAGGTTCTGAAATGCCCTGACCATCCACAAAGACAATCATATCTGGTGTCATTTTCGCGTAAGGTATGCCGCTTGGTGTGATGAGCATGCCATCAAGATACCGGACGCTAACATTACCTGATGTCCCCTGATTGAGCCCTGAAGCATTCATCTCTAGACAGGTAGTAATGATATCCGCTGCTAACGTGAGTCTTTTCATCTTCGTTCCTTAAAAACCTGCATCTTATGCATGCGGGCTCAATTAAATAGCCGCATTTTTTAGATCAGCAAACATGCTACTGAGTGCAGGCTCATTCGCGCCACACACTCCCCGTTCGGTGATTAAGCCTGTGATATATCTAGCGGGAGTGACATCAAAAGCATAATTCCCACATGATGTTCCTTCGGGAGCCGTATTCACCCAACTTAGTTCCCCTTGAGGGTTGATCCCATAGACATGTGATTGCTCTGTGCCATTACGTTGTTCAATAGGAATTGTTTTCCCATCCTTAAGTGTCCAGTCAATTGTTGGTGAGGGAAGCGCCACATAGAATGGAATTTGATTATCATAAGCAGCGAGGGCTTTAAGATAGGTACCAATTTTATTGCAGACATCTCCTTGCGTTGTGGTTCGGTCAGTTCCGACGATGCAGAGGTCAACTTCTCCGTGTTGCATGAGGTGACCGCCAGCATTATCCGCAATCAGCGTGTGTGGTACGCCGTGTGAGCCTAATTCAAATGCAGTTAGTCCCCCTTGATTACGTGGGCGAGTTTCATCTACCCAAACGTGCACTTTAATGCCTTCTTCATGGGCTTTATAGATAGGCGAAAGCGCGGTTCCCCAGTCCACTGTTGCAAGCCAACCTGCGTTACAGTGAGTGAGAATATTCACGACGCTACCCGCAGGTTTTTTCTGTGCGATTTCTCGAATAATTTCAACGCCATGACGGCCAATTTGCTCACACAGTTCGACATCTTCATCTGCTAATTTTCCAGCAAGCTCCCAAGCGATATCACGGCGTTTTTGTTCTGGTGCATCTTTCAAACTTGCCATCATTCTATCGAGAGCCCATTTTAGGTTGATAGCCGTTGGGCGAGTTTTAATAAGAAGGTCATAGCTCGATTGCAGGTTTTTATCACTCGGATCATGTTGCATACCAAGTGCCATTCCGTAGGCGGCAACAACGCCGATCAGTGGTGCACCGCGTACCCACATCTCTTGGATGGCGGTAGCCACTTTTTGTGCGGAGTTGAGTGTTAGCAATTCAAACTTAAACGGTAGTTTGGTTTGGTCGATAATTTCTACGGCCTTTCCATCTTTGGAGACCCAAACGGTACGGTAGTGTTTCCCTTCAATATTCATGCGTTCCTCTTACTGTTTTTTGGCTAATTGAATAACGGAAGCCATGTCTTTATAGCGATAGGCATGGACAATAAGCTCGCGAGCCAGGGTGAGTGCGCGTTGTTCGCATTCCGCGCGAAGTGCTGTGTCTTTAATCTGTTTGAACTCCGCAACGCCAGCAAATCCAACGATTCGGCGGTTCATTTCCATACCTGCATTGACTAAAGTATCTTCGAGAAGAGTGGTGAAGAATTGATCTTGGGCTTCTTGTAAGGCTTGATGGCCAAGCTCATTTTGATAGAGCGCTAAAGGCCATGCATCGCCTTCTATTTTGCTATTCCACAGTTGGCGGAAACGTTGCACAAACACAGACCAGGTTGTCTCAACTTGGTTGAGAAGCCAATTTTGATATTCGACGCGGTTTGATGTGTTTTCATCCCAGGCTGGTCTCGAGAAGAAGGCCATGAGTAGATTACCCATGTAGTTTCCGATATCGAAAGCCATCGGCCCCATAAACCCAAACTCAGGGTCAATGACTTTTGTATCAGTCTCTGTCACCATGACAGACCCTAAGTGTAAATCGCCATGTAATAATGCCTGTGCTTCAGTCATAAATTTGTATTTATAACGCATGGCAACTTGGATCATTTCTTTATCTTGCCACATCTTTTCGACAGCTTGATCAAGCTCAGGAGATAGCCAGTTGTTACGTTCAGCGTTGAAATATGGCTCAGTAAAGATAAGGTCTTCTGTAATTTTGCAAAGCTCATGGTTGAGTGCAAATTTGGCTGTCAGCGCTTTTTTCTGATCAGCTGGCATACCGATATCAGAGGTATAAAAAAGGGTTTTGGCGATAAAGGTTCCAATATCTTCAGCGAGATTTGGAAACTTTTTCCCTGCCATCACCTCTTTACGAAGGATGATGTGGGGTGAAAGGTACTCCATCGCAAATAGAGCCATCTCTTGGTCATAAAAATAGACTTCAGGGACGAGCTCGTGACCTGCACAGTGGGCTTCTTGCGATAAGATATTATATTCAAAACCAGCTCGAGTCAGCGATAATGGCCAACTTTCCCCACCTGCACGAACCCAAGGCAGAGCTTGTTTAACGACGATTGTTTTGAGCGTTCCTTTTACAAGGAACACCATGTTCAGATTACCATCACCCACTTCACTGACTTTCCATTGTTCAGGCGTTCCGCCCAATTCAGATGACTCGGTCAATTGAGAAGCTAGATAAAGTGGCAGTGTTTCACATGTCAGCGGCTTGTAGCCTGCTGGAATTGAGTCCAACATAACAAATCCCCTTACTCTTGTTATTATCATCATTGCTTTACATGTGTAAAGTATACATTATCAAATGTATATTAATGTGATCGGTGTTTAATTTTCGATAAGCCTTATTTTGAGTTGATTCTGTGCATTTTATCTATTGGTATGGTGAGGTGTCTTTTGATTTATCTTATCTTATGTATATTTAGTTATTCATTTGTATTGTTTGAGATGGTGAAAACTATTGGTTAGAGTGTGGTTGGCATCAAGTTAATGAACTTTTGTCCTTTAATTTGCATTCATATGCTGACTCCGTACAGACTCAAAAATTACAGGTATAATCCCCCATTATCTCACTGACAATTTTATTGATGCGGAAATAGAAATGGCAAAACTCACTTTACAAGAACAGATGCTACAGGCAGGGCTTGTCACCAGTAAAAAAATGGCTAAAGTTCAACGAACTGCGAAAAAATCACGGGTACAAGCTCGGGAAGCCAGAGAAGCGGTCGAAGAAAACAAAAAAGCACAGCTTGAGCGTGACAAACAGCTGAGTGAGCAACAAAAACAAGCTGCACTGTCAAAAGAATACAAAGCGCAAGTGAAGCAGCTGATCGAAATGAATAAAATTGAAATAGCGAAAGGCGATATCGCTTTTAACTTCACCGACAACAATGTTATTAAACAAGTGATGGTAGATAAAACCACACAAAAACAATTGATTAGTGGTCGCTTGGCGATTGCTCGTTTAATCATTGATAACAGTGATGTAAATGGCTACGCGATTATTCCTGCGGTTGTGGCCGATAAAATTACTCAAAGGGATGTGGATAGTATTGTATTAAATAATGCGTTGAGTGAAGAAGCTCAGGATGAAGATGATCCGTACGCTGAGTTCCAGATCCCTGATGATTTGATGTGGTAATACTCGTCATACTTCAAGCTGCAGCGTTGTTGACTGCGTTCATTCGCACTAGTCACATACTTATGTATGCTCCTAGCGTCTTATTCTCTTGTCGCCTAGCTGCAACTTGAATTATTTAGAGTATTAAATGACCGTTTCAAACCGCAGCGTTGTTGACCGCGTTCATTCGCACTAGTCACATACTTATGTATGCTCCTAGCGTCTCATTCTCTTGTCGCCTAGCTGCAACTTGAATTATTTAGAGTATTAAAGGCAGTTTAGAGTATTAAAAGACCGTTTCAAACCGCAGCGTTGTTGACTGCGTTCATTCGCACTAGTCACATACTTATGTATGCTCCTAGCGTCTCATTCTCTTGTCGCCTAGCTGCAACTTGAATTATTTAGAGTATTAAAGGCAGTTTAGAGTATTAAATGACCGTTTCAAACCGCAGCGTTGTTGACCGCGTTCATTCGCACTAGTCACATACTTATGTATGCTCCTAGCGTCTCATTCTCTTGTCGCCTAGCTGCAACTTGAATTATTTAGAGTATTAAAGGCAGTTTAGAGTATTAAAAGACCGTTTCAAACCGCAGCGTTGTTGACTGCGTTCATTCGCACTAGTCACATACTTATGTATGCTCCTAGCGTCTCATTCTCTTGTCGCCTAGCTGCAACTTGAATTATTTAGAGTATTAAAGGCAGTTTAGAGTATTAAATGACCGTTTCAAACCGCAGCGTTGTTGACCGCGTTCATTCGCACTAGTCACATACTTATGTATGCTCCTAGCGTCTCATTCTCTTGTCGCCTAGCTGCAACTTGAATTATTTAAAGTATTAAAGTTTGGGCTATATAGAGTATTAGAACGGGCTATCATGAATAAAATGAAGTGGTTTGTGGCTGATCGGATGTGTAAAACGTAGCTCGCTGGCGTGTAACATCAGCCTTGGTGCATGTTCTGTACCTGGTAAACACTCGCCGCCATATAAATCGCACCCCAAAATGGGATACCCCAAATATTGGCAATGAATACGTAGCTGGTGGGTGCGCCCCGTTTCAGGGGTGAGCTGCACTCGTGTTAATGGGACAGTTGTACCACCCACTATTTCTTGTTGAAAGCGTTCCAGTACCAAATAACGGGAACGTGCGGGTTTTCCATTCACTTTGCAAATAGACATCCGTGGAAATAAAGCTGGGTCTTTTGCTATCGGCGCATCAATTATCCCTTCGTTATCATTCAAGTGCCCGCACAGTAGCGCTTGATAAACTTTAGCAACAGTACGTTGGCTAAACTGTTGGCAAAGTGCGGCATTGATGACTTTATTAAGGGCAATGATCATCAGCCCTGAAGTGCCAAAATCTAATCGATGGACAAGGGTACAATCTGGAAATAACTTCACCAGTCGATAATGTACAGAATCTAAATTCTGAGGGTTTTTCCCTGAAAGGCTGAGTAATCCCGAAGGTTTATTGATAATCAGTAAATGTTCGTCTTGATAGAGGACATCAACCTGCTCATAGCAAGGCGGGGCAATAAAGGTATCAATAATCGTAGACATCGACTTCTCTAAATAAAAAAGGGGAAAGAATAATAACTAATTTATCATCTGCCGTCGCCTTGGGGTGTTGTAAATTTATCATCCAGCTAAAAACCAAAGGCATGGTCTGAGCCTACATTGTGCTTTATACTGCCGTCAGAGAAACTGAGTTTAAAACGATTAATTAGGTGGTAATGCAATGAAAGGAACAATCACAACGTGGTTTGAAGATAAAGGCTTTGGATTTATCAAAGATGAGAACGGAGATAACCGTTATTTCCATGTGATTAAGGTTGCTAACCCTGAACTGATCAAAAAGGGTGCAGAAATCACCTTTGAACCAACAACCAATAATAAAGGCTTGTCTGCTTTTGCTGTTAAAGTGATCCCTGAAAGCAAGTATATTTTTATTGCGGGCGAGCGTTTGAAAATCACTTCAATTAAATCTTTCCTTGTATACAGTGAAGAAGTTCCCGCAGATGCGGGTATTGATAAAGCGAATACCGTGTTATCGGTAGGTGCGCTGATGAGCAGCATTCGTCCAAAAACGGAAATTAAACCTGGTGATATGCGCTCACTGAAAAAATTAGCTATCACTACGCTACATGGCACCACATTGACGTTTTCAGAAGATGAAATCGATATTGAAGAAACGGTAAAACGGTTGAATTCATGTAAGAATTAGTCCTTGGATAGAGCAGAAAATTGATGAGTACCAGAGCGCTATTTTATATGGCGCTCTTAGCTAGATAACGTTAATAAATTCCCATTGTTATAATATCGTTTGTTATTCTAGGTAAATCCACTTAATATCGATGTAGTGTGTTAAAGAGGCTGGCTTCTTTTTTGGGTTTAAACGCGTAATCGCCTAAATATCGATGATAAATTTAATTTACGCATACTCGTAATATTGGTAAAGGTAAATACATCACGAGAATAGGCTGATAGTCGCATTTTGGCTTACTTTTTCATTGGTTTATTAAGTTGAATTTTTATTTTTTTAGAGATAAATATTGGCTTGGCCATTACTTTTTATGGGTAAAACTAAAATCATCCATATTTATAGTTTATTGTTTCACTCATATTATGAGTTTTTATAATTAAAATTAATGTGTTTTGTGTCAATTTGTAATTCAATGTAACTTTATGTGTTTTAATCCTTATGAGAGTAATTAATCGTTCGGAATTACTCTCAATAATACACTCCATAAATTATAATATACTAATAATATTTAATTAATATATTTATCATATAGTTAATTATCCATTCCTTAACTTAAATACACGTTAAATGTGTATATCAATCAGTTAAAGTGATCGATATTCATCATTTAATAGTCTACACCTATCAAATAAAGCGATTCGATCGATATAAACGTTTTTACTCTTATTTTAATGTATTTATTATTAATAAAAGTTAAATGTTTAATTAATTATTTTATATTGGAGTGTGGTTAATGAAATCTAATATAATTAGTTGTCATGTCGGTATTTTTTTAAGACGTGCCCGTAAAGAAAGAAACATGACAGGAAAACAGATGGCTAAATTAATGAATATTAGTCAACAGCAAATCTCACGTTATGAAATAGGGACCACAGCTATCACGTTAGATCAATTAGAACAATTTTTGAGAATATTAGATAAAAGATGGATTGACGTACTTCGATTTCTTGAAGATGAATCAGTGATTGGAATAAAAACAGATAAAAACGAAAGTAAAAATAAATACCTTTCATGGAAAGGCTATTCTACTAAAAGCTTCATTAATAATTTCTAATTATTAGAACAGGCAGAATAAAATAATCAGGTTTTCTGATTATTTTATTGATTATATTTTATAAAAAGCACGGTTAAAAGTGTTTTTTATACTATGTAATTATTTTTTGATATAAATTAAATTAGAGAGAATAATATGTTAAATAAAAAAATGGCATCTGTTTTGCTATCAACAGTTATTGCTGCGTCTTTTGCAACCGTTGCTAATGCCGATACACGTACAGCTCAAGCGACTGCAACTTGGCAAGCAACCGCAATTAAAGATACAACAAGTATGTTAGTTGTTACTCCATTAAAAAGTTTAACGTTTAATTATGCTGAAGGCCAAAAAAGCTTTAACCAGCAAAATGGTGCGTTCGATATTGCAATTCAAGGGCAAGCAGGCGCTACAGACTTTAAATTAGCATCAAAAATTATTGCGAACACATTAGCAAGAACAACTGACGATTCTAAATTAACGGTTGGTGTTAAATGGAATGGTGAAGATCTTAATAAAAATACAGATTTAGTTTTAATTGATACATCAAAAGGCTTAACTTCTGGTTTAGATAACTTAGCTGCTGATGGTATCTATAACGGTTCTGAGCGTGCAACAGACCGCGGTGAATTCACCTTTGTTATTGCAAGCGCAGAAGCTGCTGGTGCAGCAACAGACTTTAAAGCACTGACCGATGGTACATGGGATGGTGATGTAAAAGTTCAATTTACCGCGACTTGGGACGGTACTTTTACTCCAGCTCCTTAATTATCCCTTTATTGGATAATTGAATACTACGATAAAGATACTATAGGGAAATAATATCTTTATCGTTATTCCTTTCTTAGAAATTTATGATTATGAAAAAAATAACATTAGCATTAATTTTATTATCATGGCTCCCATTAAAAAATAGCTTCGCTGTTAATGTGGGGAATATTACTGAGATAATACCATCCGATGAAGACACGATAGCGAAAGAAATTGAAAATACAGTTGATACAGCAAGGCTGGTAAATCTAACAATCGAAAAAATTGACTCTCCACTTGAAAATGGAAAGGTTATTCCTGTCAATGATCCTAATGAAATATTGTCAACACCAGCTAATTTAATTCTGCCAGGTAAAGCAAAAGATGTGTTTAAAATTATTTATCAGGGGCCAAAGGACGATAAAGAACGCTATTACAGATTGAATTGGAAAGATGACCCTATTGGTGAAAGTGGTGTTACACAAAGTTCAAAATCAGCATCAGCAACGACATCGGCAACAATTAGCACGATTTTAGTTGTCGCACCAAGAATTGAAAATTTTAATTACCAATATATTAATTCCCAAGTTGCGAATACGGGTAATAGTTCTTTTCGTGTTGTGGCTTCAGGACCGTGTTTAGCAGAAAAGCAAAAATATGCAGTGGATGGTGTTTGTCGTGAGCGATATTACCTTATGCCACATTTAGCCGTTAAATTGCAATTTGTCGATCTCTCAAATAAAAAATCAAGCGTAGGTATTTGGCACAAAGGAGAGTTCATTGTTGTCAAATAATGAAGAATGGACTTAAATCATGCGTAAGAGTGCTATTGCTTTATCAATATTGAGTATTATATTTTCGAATTCGATTAATGCTGATGAAATGAAAAGTATTAAGATTGGCGGATATATTATTCCTCCTGCATTTGTGAGTGCATTGGAGGAAGGAATGTCTGTGCCTGTTTTTTTACGTCTGAATGATGAGGCTAAAAAAAGTCAGAGTGAAAGCAAAATTGCGGATGCAGTTATTGTCATTGATCAGGGTAAAATTAAATTATCAAGTCTTCATCTCATTGAGAATGATCAGGGTGCGAAACTCAATAATTTATTAGTTGATAAGCTTGAAAGTAAGCAAAATGCTATTTTTAATGAAAATAATGGGATTGTTATTGATAACAATGCCGTTCTTCAATTAAACATCTCTTCATTCAACCTATCATTAGATGTTGATAAAGCCGCATTTGCAGCAAAAGAGCATGCGAGACAATCTGTCTTAGGAAATTCTTCAGTTAATTCATTTTCAGCCGTCGCCAATTATGATTTAGGTGTATTTCAGAGCCGAGTCAAAGACGCGAAAGATTCATCAAGTAGCTATTTTAATTTAGATACCTTATTTGCTGCTGCAGAGCACCATTTTAATGTGAACGCCTCAGCGTACAGTATTGGAAAATCGAATTCGAACGTTGAACTTTACCGTGCAATGTATGAACGTGATTTTAATGGATTTCGCTTTGCGCTAGGTTTAATGAGCACATGGAATTTACAATCGATTGCCAGTTTAACCGCCCTTAGTAGCAGTAAAATTTATGCCGCTTCCATCGGGAATAATTCATCCAGTATGGTGGTGAATAAACAACAGTCATTAACACCCATTTATGCTTTTTTAAATAGTCCTGGGGAAGTGCGTATTTACCGTCAAGGTAAATTATTGAACATTCAAAATTTCCCGATGGGTAATTTTGAGGTTGATACGAGCGTATTGCCTTATGGTATTTACGAAGTCACTATCGAAACGGTTGTTGATGGGAAAGTTGTCACCACACAGCACCAAACAATTAATAAATCCTTTGGTGCGATAACGGGAAATTACGACAAGCTAAATTGGGAAATTTACGGTGGATATATTGATTTTGATAAGCGCCATTATGTGAGAGGTGAAGGCTCACCTAGTCAGACCCCTGAAAAAAGTTATTTAGCGGGTGTTTCTTTTGCTTATAACTTCCCAGTGTTATCGGGTATTCGTTTCCAAATGTCCAACTATGGGTTTGATAAGTTTGTTGTACAAGAAACCAGCGTTAATGCCACTTTAAATAACTATATTTCAGTTGCTTGGCAGGGCATGTTAGAAAATCATGGTAGTCACCGTAATATTGCGACGGTTTCGGTCAATATCCCCGAAGGGTACGGTTCTTTATGGGCATCTAAAGAAAAGACCGTCGTGACGGGCGATTTACCGCTTTATGATGCGGATAGCTATTCTTACGGCGGCACGATTAACTTTGACAAAATCATTGATAGAACAGGCTCGTTTACTATTAGTAACACCAAAGACCGCCGTGTCGGCAGTGATTCAATCAACTATGAGTACGCGAACACATTATTCTCGGGTCGTTATGGCACGGTAGGATTAAGAGCGGGTGTTCAGCGTTATCATTATGATAATCAAAACAGTACCAACGAAAAATACGTGAATCTTGATTTCTCTTTGCCGCTCTCTACATGGCTTAGTACTGGCGTTTCTTCGACAAACGGTAACGTAAAAGCCAATATTTATGCGAATAAGAATTTTGAAAATTCCGTGATTACCAATGCAGGTGTTTCAGTTTCAAAATTAGTTCGTGATAAAGATAATGGCGAGTCTGATTTTTCAACGTTGGGCTATGCGTCTTACGACACAAAATATAATTCAGGGACTGTGACGATTAATAGGCCTGATAATAACCGGCTCAATGGTAACTTAACTTCGCGTGGCTCAGTAGCCTATAGTGACGGAATGATCACGCCTAGCGGGCAGCAAGGTAAATCTGGCGTGATTATTAATTCAGATATTAAAGGTAGTGGCAGTATGGTCGCGAAAGTGAATGGCCAAAACTACCCAATTAGTGGAAAAAATACGTTTATTCCATTGTCTCCTTATTCTGATTATGACATCCAATTAATGAATGACGGCAAATCAAAAGACAGTTTTGATATTGTCTCTGGTCGAAACAAGTCCGTTACATTATATCCAGGAAATATTGCCCTTTATCAACCTGAAGTTAGGCAACTAGTGACCGTATTTGGTCGTCTGAAATCGCCTAATGGCGAATATATAAAATATGCTTCCATTCGAAACCATATCGGTCGAACAAAAACCGACCAAAATGGTGAGTTTTCCATGGACGTTGATGTTCGATACCCAGTGATATCGTTATTACAGGACGACCAACAGACTATTTGTGAAGCAGACTTAAACCTGCAAGGTGCACGCGGTGCATTGTGGGTTGGCGAGGTGACTTGTGAGCCTCAAGAAGCATTTGCTAAACGTTAATTATCTCTTTAAAGGCTAATTTAATATGCGATTATTATCGATAACAGCACTCTTTTTTTCATTCGCTGTTTTAACGCCGAATTCTTTTGCAGCAACCGCACCCCTGCAAGAATATGTCATTGTTGAAAACCAAGTTGATAATGAATTTTTTATTGTGGCAAATAGGGTTGATCCGCGTTTTTCGGGTTCCAATGTTTTCACAAAATATCAGCGTAATAGTCAATTAAGTTTAGGCTATATGGGATATACAGGTACACCATTTAGCTCAACGTATAATATAGGCGATATTTGGTTAGAAAATTCCCCTGTTAACCAACCCTTTATTGGAAACCGTTGTATGACGAACAACCGAAATTGCCCTGCAACCTCTTATTGGCCTGCTCAGCAATTACGGGATAATGGCGCATATAAAATACAGCAAACAGGTACGCCAGGTGAATCGGGTTATTCAAGGCCTATTTTCTCGGAAGCATTTTATCGTTGGTTAGCGGAAATCCCGCCAGGAACCGAATACACGTTTGATTTAAGAACATGTACAAGTCGTGATGATTATAATTTAAGTAATACAACGTGTATGACCAGCGGGGGGCGAACAAGTACACAGCAACACTACATTCCAACCAATAAAAAAGGGAACATTATTTTGAAAGGCACTGGCGCCTTGCAAGAGGTGTTTGTGGACAGCAATGGGAATCCAACCATTGGGCTGGGTTCTAATTTTTGTTCCACAGGGATTGTGGCAAATGCTTCTGGTGTGATTTGTAAATTAGTGGAGTTAGAAACCAAAGGTTCATCAATTAGTGGCTCATTTACTGTCCGTATGTATATTGATAGTGCAAAGCTAGGTTTAGCGAGGGCGCCAGCTGCGGCATCTATTAAATATAAAGGAACTAACAGTACACGTTGGACAAATTGGTCTTCAACAACAAATATGTCTGAAATTTTTAATAATGGCTCACAGAATATTGAAGTCTTTCTTTCCAATGCGTATTTAAAATCGATTGTTGATGCCTCGCCAAATTCAACCGTGACATTGGCAGACAGTGTTTATACATTTGGTTTTCAATCTCCACTGCCACAGTCTGGTTTTTATGAATTTACGCCATCAAACTACTTAATAATTAAACCGAGAGATTATGGAATTAGCATTATTCCTGCAGACTTTAATCCAAATCAATCGAAAACGGGTAAGGTCGGTAGCGAAGAGCCGCCGATAGAATTTAATTACATTGTGACGACCAGTGGCCCAAGACAGGCAGACTCTATTACGGCAAAAGTTGAGGGGCCCCAAACAACATTAAAAGGTCAGTCGTACTGTTTATTCACTTCAAGTGATAACAAATTTAATGTCCCTTTTTCTGCCTACCTTTCATTTAAAAATGGCAGTGGGGTGAAGGAGTCATACCGTGCTAGTTGTGATAATAATGAAATTTCATTGAAAAACGCATTATGGGCGGAGACCCCCTGGGACCGGCCAAATGAAGATCTCGGTTCTTTTTATCGTACTGATTTAGACTTATCATTCCCAATGAATGACGCTAATTCGTTTTTCACATTAGACGGTATTGATTGGTTAGGGACAGTTTCAGCAAGTGGGACGATTACCGTTAAGGCGATTTGGACGGGACCTGATATTCAATAACTTTAATGGCTATTTTGTGGCTACTTGTAAAGACGCAAGTAGCTTTTTTATTGGTACCAATTCTTCCTTCAATTTAATAGCGGATTTTTATTATGAAACGCTTCTCTTTGCTTAAAATCCTATTTTTGATGGTGTTGTTTTCGTTTTACAACAACGCATTTGCGTTATATATCAACTCAGATATTTCTTCGATGGATTCGGGCCAAGAGTTTTTTTCTAAGCCATACGTTAATGATACGAAAAAAACGAATTTATATAATTTTAGCGCTTATAAAATTGATAGACCAGGTGGCCAAGAACAGGGTGAGCCGATACTCAATGGTGAAATTATCTTTACTCCGCTGAAGAAAATTTTATTACCAGGAGAGCAGGAGTTTTTTAAGATTTTTTATCGAGGGCAAGCGGATGAAACTGAGCGCTATTATAAGATTATTATTAGCGAAACGCCTTTGGATATGCGTAATGATGACGGGAAAAAAAAGCAGCCATTATTTTACCCAACGGTTAGCTTAGAAACCTATTTTGTCGTGAGACCTAAAAAACCTGACTTTAAATACAACCTTAATTCAAATGATGGGGTACTAAAAAATACGGGTAATACTTATTTTAGGGTGTTATTACATGACAGCTGTGATGCTGATGATGACTCGGAGCCTTACGTCTTTTATTTGTTGCCTAATCAAGAGTTTAACGATGTACGCTTAAAAAAGAAAAGCCGAAAATATATAGTTATTTTCGATAAATATTACTCGGTCGGGAATTGTGAATAATTAATGCAAAAGAGGCTTTTAATAAGTAAAAGCCTCTTTATAACACTATGGTGTAGACATAATAATTGTTGCTGCAGAGTTAAACTGGCCTTCGATGAGCTCATTTGGCGATAAATTTGGCTTCTTTACTAACGTAAACATTAATGTATCTCTGCCATGGCCATTTTCGATTTTTGAATTGAAATGCCCATTCATTGGGGAAACACGTTGTCCTTGATGATAAATCTCTACGCCTAATCCTGGCATGATCGGGCCTTGACTGCCGATATCACCTGTTCTGACGAGTAGCGCATCTCCTGAAAAGGTTGATGTTTCACCACTTAAAATCATTTTTATTGGTGCTGTTAGGTTATTATCTTCACAGCTATATGTGATCTCAACATTACGCTGAAAACGGCTCGCACTACCCACTGTTGAAATACCTGATGCATTAACCGTTTCAAAATCAACAATAATGATTTGGTTATCATTGATATCACATGTCCCTGTTCCTACAACCACATCATTTCCAGCATAGAAATTCCATTTAAAATAAGCGTGGTCAATATGTTGGTTGCTGCCTACAAATGTTGCATATTTATGGAGATCAAGGGTCATCAATAAATCTCCTTTTCTGACTAAAACTGAAGGTGTAGGCTTAACATTTACTTGCAAATATAACTTAATTTGCAAGGGCTCAGAAGCGGTGGTTAAACGGAAAACTGGAATTTCTTGACCACTAAATGGTGCTAAATAATAAGCACCGCGTACAACAACACCAGCTTTTAATTCAGGATTATTTTTAAACGCAGGGCCTAAGTCAGCGCCTGTGACATTCAGGTAGTCGACATAGGCGGATGGCGCTTCATTGCGGCAGGTCATAAAGTCGCTCACATCCGCGAATTCATTAATTCGATTAGGTACAGCAAAAATATCATTATCAAGAGGAACATCTTGTATGCTTTGTGTTCCGCCGCCAACCTCTTGGCCCCCATTTGTTTTACATTGGAATGCAAATATGGTCGGGGAGAATAATAAGGTTGCGAGAAGTAATATTAATATCTTCATTGTTACTGATACCTTAATCATAAATTAAACTAAAAATAGCGGTTGCAGTAAAATGGCCAAATGCAATACTTTTATTTTTTATTGCATCGGGTTCCCCTTGCACATTCGCATTAAAACTTAATATATTTGTGCCATTCTCTAGATTGTATGCGGGCGTCGTACTATTAATGGGAATTTTTTTACCATTGTATTCTAAAATTTCAATTCCTATACCCGAAGCCATGCTGCCAGAATCTAATGCAAGGAGGCCTGGTAAATAGCTATTTTCGGTTCCAGTAAACTTAACTGTCACTGTTTTAAAGATACTATTATCACAGTCATCTAGGTGAATATTAAAATTTTCCAGTGGTGTTTTTTGGTTAATATAGAGATACTTATTGACGATAGTACCAAAATCTACAATGATATTTTCATCACCAGGCCTTACCGTGCAAGCTTCAGCGACAAGCTGTCCTCTTATCTTAATTTCACCGATTTGGCCATTTTTTGCATGGCTCGGTAATGAAAAAAATAACAAACTGAATAGCATGAAGAGTATTATTTTTTTAAATTTGTAAAAATTGAAATTTAAGTTATTCATATAAAGACCTTCAATGCTCTATCCGCTAATTGAATTAGCTTATTCATAGGTTATTTGGAAAGAAATAATGCTTCGGTATGCGCCTGCCTGTAATTTTTCTGCAACTCTGACGGGGGCTACGTAATAAGTTAAAATATTTTGCCCAGACGAAATAAGTTGTGGTTCGCTGTACTCACCAAAGGCGATTTCTTTTCCTTTTGGGTTGGTGATTTGTAATCCCAATCCAGTAACACCTTCTACGCTGGCAATGTTAGGGCGAAACGGAATGACAGGGGCAATAAACCGAATTTTCATCCCTGGCTGGGAAGTGCTCCATGTGACATTGCCCGATTTATCATTTCTTAGGGCGGTTGGTGTGTCGATACAATCCAGCAATTCAATATTAATCGGGGTTTTATGGCCTTGTGCGCCAATTGCTTTTAATGACGCAGTTTCAACATTCCCCAAATCAACAGATTGAAATGCAGAGTCCATCGATAAATGGCAAGCACTCTCAGTTAAGGAGCCGTAAACAAAAATTTTTCCATTGGCGCCTTCGACATCCCAATTTCCTGTGGCGTCATGAAAGGCATTCGAGGACGCCCCATATATGACAGACGGTGGAAATATCAGAGAAAGCCCGAGAAGTAAGGTAAGACTTTTTTGATTAATCATCTTTTCCTCTCTATTTATTTTCAGGAACAACCTGACATGTGCTGGCTTGGCATTTGAATTGCAATTTAGGACGGCCACCGTAGTCATTGATGTAGGTTAGTACTGGGTTCGCACCAACGGTGGAACTTGGGACACCTAAATTTTCTTCGCTAAATGGTGCGACCATAACGGCTTTAAAGTTTTGATTTACTGGTGAGTTGATACGCTCCGCAGCGCCAATAATGGTGATATAAAAAGGCGTTGGATTTTTAATAATATATTGGTCGCCTTGTTTAATAAGCTGTGTTTTTTCCTGCCAAGGGTTATTCAACATTTCCGTTTCACTTAGCATGATACTTTTCGGGCGGTAAAATAATTTAATTTTGCTTTGTAATGCTAATTGTAAAACATTCGGCTTATCACTTTTAGGTGGTATCTCTCTTAAATTAAAGTAATAAACGCTTTCTCTATCTTGAGGTAACTGGTTTATTTCAGGAAGCGCTTCAACACGAACTTGGCTTGATTTTTCGGGTTCAACTCTTTGCACTGGGGGTAATACTGCAAAAGGAGAGGTAACTTTCACTCCTTGAATATTTTCTACCCAGCCTTGGGCTAAATAAGGCAGTTGGTTATTTTTATTGGTAATAGTAATTGAAACGCTTTTTTGATCGCCATTAAAAATAATGCGAGTTCTATCTAAAGCAATTGCTGAGAAAGCGCTTCCGCTAACTAAACTGCTTAATAAAATAGTACTGATATATAAATTAGTTAATTTTTTCATAGCAATCACTCAGTTACAGATTATTATCTGTTTCATTACGTTTATTTGATAGTGGCTTACAAGGAATGAATAATCCTTGGCTAATTGTTTCTAAGTTCTCAGGAAAATGAATTTCACATTGAGCTGCGCCACCCCAATGAATAATCATGACTTCATTTGGATTGATACCACTGACGTAGGCATATCCATTATCAGTGACGATCCCTGTTTCTTTTCCTTTCAAATTAGTAATCTGAGCACCAAATGGCGGCGCAGAGCCGTCAGACATACGCATTGAAAGCATCATTTTTTCACCAGACAATACATTAAATTTACGGTAGCCAATTGCGCCTTCTGTTAATGTGGCCTGGACAATAGAATCAGTCACCTCGGCATTATTCGGTAATGCATTTAAATCGACTTTAACTTTACTGCGGTAGTAACTATTTAAGTCAGGCACGACCACTTTACCGAATGCATTCGATGCAATAGGGATACCACGGTCTGATACGGGGATTTTAGCTACGCCGTCAGTGTCTATGAGTAAACGAGTGCCGCCAATATTTGAAACTCGGTGAGCATCCGCACCTTTTAACGTCATAGTGAATCCGCCTTGAGCCCCTAATCCAAATGACGTGTAATTATTGTGAATATAGCTGGCATTTGCGGTTAACTTCGTATTATCGCCGTAATGAGTAATATAGGTGCTTGCGGTTCCACCTTTATTGGTTGACCCTGCGCTGACTTGGTAATTGGTTCTATCAGACAGCTTGTCATAATAAGTTGCCCGGTTAACGGTGTCGTCCCGTGTTGCTTGTAATGAATAGCCGATATTGGCACCATTTCCCCAAGGCATTGATGCTGAAATATAAAGACCGTCATCATTTGTTTCGTTATATTTATTGCGGTACGCCGATAATGAAATATTAATATTTTTCAGGCTTCCCCAATCTAAGGTTTTTGTTACCATTAAATTGTAGCGATTGCTTTCTGGCTTATCCCAATAGGTTTGGTGCGAATAATTTAAATAAGCAGTGATCCTTGGTTCTCTAAAATTTTTATTTAGAGAAATCACATACATTTCCTTATTACTGCCTTGGCGTTCGCCTGAATCTTTAGCCGTTAAAAAATCAGTCACAGTCATAAAACTGCGCTCAGAGAAGCGGTAACCTGCGAATTGGACTTGGCTATCATAGTCATCAAAGCGCTTCGAATAGTTTATCCGATAAGAGTTACCTGTCAGTTTTTTATCATTCGGAATATTTGCAATAGAATGCGTAATATCGAAAGACAAAGCACCAAATGCTAATAGATCGCGACCTACACCTACGTTGAATGCATTATAGTCTTGGCTATTTAATGAGCCTGCGAGCAATGACCAACCATTGGTGACTCCCCATGACATTTCACCACTTGCGAATGTGTCTCCGTTAACATGGTGATCCATATCGGTTGGTCGACCCATTGCTAATTTATATCGAATACTACCTGGGCGCGTTAAATAAGGGATATTAGCCGTTTCAACTTGATATTCTTGAACAGAACCATCCTGTTCTTCGATTCGAACATCCAGTTTACCCGTCGTTGCATCGCTTAAGTTTTGGACACGAAAAGGCCCAGCAGCAACTTGTTCTTGGTAAATAACTCGCCCTTGTTGACTAATAATGACCGTTGCATTGGTGGTTGCAACACCTGTGATTTCTGGCGCATATCCACGTAAGTTCGGTGGAAGCATTAAGATATCTGAGCGTAAGCTAATCCCAGTGAATCGAAAACTGTCGAATAAATCCGTATTAAAATAGTCTTCACCCAAAGTCAGTTTTGCTTTAATGCTAGTTAAAGCTTTATAAGCATAAAGTCGGCTCCATTGGAAATCATGCTCATTTTTACTGTTTGAGCCAGTTTCTCGTTGAGCACGTCCCTGCCAATCGCCCCTGAAGCGCCATGCACCGAGGTTAACACCCGCAACACCATTTGCCGTCACATTATAATTACTATTGTTATCATGAGGTTTATTGGCTCTTGCATTAATGTTGTAGTCTAAAATAGCTCCTGAAATCCCCTCATCCCAAAGAGAGGGTGGATCCCAGTTAGCGGTTCTATATTCAAGATAGGCTTGAGGAATACTTAGGTATAATGTTGCGTCAGATAAATCTCCCTGAGCTTGAAAGCCAGGTAAACTGAGTAAATCAAGACACTCATTATTATGCCACCACGTAATTTTCTTCAATGAGTCCGCTGTTAGCCCTAATTGTTGGACTTGTTCTTGTGTAATACATACAAGGCTTGCTTCAGGGTCATTTTCAGGCGCATAAAAAGAAAATCGTTGTTCAGGCAGAGTTTCTTTATTTAATTGTATTTTTAGAGGGTAAGTGCCAGGCATAATATAGCCAGCACGTGAGAATTGCTTAATATCGATGTTTTTTTTGTCTTCTAAATCAAATAATGCTGTATTAAATTGTATAGTATCAGCAGCATATAACTGGGCAGATAATGACCCAAAAGCGAACATTATCGTTGTCGTTATTATATTTATTTTGTGTTGTTTAAAAAACATAAAAAACATCCCTAAAACACCAATATAACTTTTAGAATTAATAATAATCGACCTTGAACCTTAATAAGGTTTGGTAATTACCCGCTTTAACAGGATGATAATTGGTGACTAATTGCATTTGATATTTCAGTATCATTGTGCCAGGGGTAATTCCTTGTGCAGGCAATGGCTTCCCTGGTGTAATGGAGTATCCCGAGATATCATGCAGTGCCAATTGCACTCCTTTTGCTTCACCCGAGAGTGTGAAAAAATCACCTTCTGATGGACCATCAAAAGTGACTTCGAGTGAATTCCATTCGTTATTATCTTTTGAATATTTTTCCCAACGGCAATCAACGAGCTTAATATTGAATTCTTTTATGGGGCCTTTCCCAACTTCGCGAATATAGCTTGTTGGAAGAACCCCCATATTAATGG
This sequence comes from Providencia xihuensis, assembly GCF_041953405.1. Classification (NCBI taxonomy): domain Bacteria; kingdom Pseudomonadati; phylum Pseudomonadota; class Gammaproteobacteria; order Enterobacterales; family Morganellaceae; genus Providencia; species Providencia xihuensis. The sequence goes on from NZ_CP169565.1 coordinate 147,698, forward strand.
TCTGATCCCTTGACCCGATATCTATTGCACAGGCAGTATCGACTATTTCGCCGTTCATTGTGACTTTTCCCCATCCATGAGGTGATGCCGCCATTTGTGGCGAAAGAAATAATGTAAGAAGCAATAGAGACGATACATTTCTTGGCGAATAGATAAATCCTTTCACTTTAACCTCTGACTTAATTAGGTGACTAATAGAGGAATACAGGAGTATTCCTCTTTAACTAATCAATTAGTTATAAGTTAAGGTAAAGTTAGTTACGCCTTCGAATTTACCTAATGGAATTTTATCTACTGCAACGTTTGCACCTTGTACATAAGCGCTATAACGTAGAGTGTTATCACCCGCTTGTAATTGGTGTTCTTGTGCTGTTGCAACACCCATATCTAATGCTGCTCCGTTTGTATCAGTTAATTGAATACCGACGTTACCCGCAATAGTTGGATCGGTTGCATCTAAGCCAGTTACACCTAATAATTTAGAGTTGAATGCAGCACTAGAACCAGAGAATGTGATGCTGACTTTGTCATTATAGACTTTGTCATCTGCATCTTTAGGGAATACACAGTCTTCTAATTCAATGTTGAATTGTTTAGCACTAGAAGTACCGCCATTTGCTAAAACAGAGTTAGCGATTTGGCCTAACCATACAGTTTGGTCAATAGAGTCGGAACTAATTGAGCAAGGTGCATCGATGATTTCACCTTTAAATGTAACTTTACCATGCCCTTGATCAGCGAGTGCTGGAGAAGCGATAGCGGCAGAAACAAGAGCTGCTAAAAATACTTTTTTCATTTGAACCTCATTTATATATAACAACGTGATGATTACCCAACAATTAAGTGGGCATAGTTAAAATTTTATATTTTTTAAATAACTATTTGCTGTATAAAGAATTTAGAATAATTTCTGATTGCCGATTAAAAATATAATGGCAATTATCTTGCTCATCGAAGAGGTTTTCATTGTTATGAATAAATGAATTAGCATTAGGATGTTCTTCATTTATTTTCAATGTTATACTTTCGAAAAACGCACTAGGGTTAGTATCTAGATAGAATAAGATTGAAAATAACATCCCACAGTTAATGCTACATATTCCTCTTTCATATCGAGAAATTTGTTGTTGTGATATTTTTAATTTTTTAGCTAGATCTTTACCGCTTAGCCCTTTTTCTTTTCTAAGGTGGAATAACTCCAAACCAATTTGCTCAGTTAGTATTTTCTGAAAATTATCTATACTGGTTTTTAACTTGTTATTTTTCATATCTCACCAATAAAGCTTTATGTAATTTGGTTACACAGTCAGACCCGCTTGCAAAGTAAACGATTTGCTTTCTTTTTGCTCAGGAAACGCAACAAAATAAATCAAAATGTTGCGTTAAATTAGTTTTAGCTAATTTGTTTAATATATTGGAAGTGTCAGAATTAAAATCTTTAATTTATATTGTTTGTTAGTAAATCTGGAGTATTTATCTAGTGGGTTTTGTTGGCGAAAATATCACAGGTGGTAACTTTTTGTTGTAGATGACAATTTTTTACATAATTTACTGGTTACCTCTAAAATAAATAATACAAACAGAGTTTTATGCTGTTTGATTTTGGTTAGTCTCAGAATTATACTTATTAGGCATTTTAAACATTTTGATTTATTATGTTGCATTACCATTTGATTTTAAATCATTTTTTATTTAATTCATTGATTTTTATTTATTATTCAAAATATTTTTTATTATATTTCTTGTTGTTTGGTTATGATTTTATATTATTTTTACATTTGTCTGATTTAGAGGTTATTTATGAAATTAAAAGCTAAAACAATTTGATTTTAATTTTTTTATTTATTAAATATCTTTATATGATTCTCTAAATACGAGTTAAAATGTAATTTACACGTATATATATTGATAATATATTGTTAAATTCATGCGGTTGACTAATTACTCATATTTCGAGTATTTAAATTATGATAGTTGGTAAAAGAAGAATAAATAAAATTATTAACTAACCTTATTTTGGCGGGTTGAAAAATAACGTATTGATGGCTCTATTTAGTGGTATTCAAATTAATCATCACATCAAACATTCATAAGAATACCTCAGTTTTATAAAACCAATTGGTTAAATAACTGAGGCATTCTTGGTGTTTAATTCATTTTATAATATTGAACTTTAGTTCCATGTTGATACAAGTCATTAAATTGTCTATTGATTAGACCAAATGCCACTAAAACGTTTTTCATTACTTGCGGTATAAATTACTGTATGGGCAATATTTCGATGCCCTAAATAGTCTTGAATTAATCGGGTATCTCTACCGAGGTCAGCTAATGCATACCCACATGCATGTCTTAACATGTGCGGGTGAAGTTTGACGGGTAGCCCTGCGATTTTGCCGTATTGTTCAAATAAACGGTAGATCTGGTAGCGAGAGATTTGGCTCCCTTTTTGTGAGATAAACAAGCAATCTGAGCTGGACGTTTTCCAAGAATTTCGCTCTAACAACCACCTTTCTATTGCAGTAAACTCTTCAGGAATTATCGGTTGAACAGTGGATAAACCCCCTTTTAACCGTCTGATGTAGATTATTTTTTGTGCTAAATCAATATCTGCCATTGTGATGTGAGTAAGTTCGCTAACCCTTAGACCATGTAGGAAGCTCATTAATAACAAGCAATAGTCGCGATTGGGATATCTCCCCTGTTTGGTTGCATTTAATAGAGCGTTAACTTCTGTGCGTGTAATAAATTTGCGTTTAGTCATTATGATCTCATTTATACCTCGTTACATTTCGCTATATACCAATGATAAATTAACTAAAAATAATTAATTTTTCTAAAATTAAACACAATATGTCATAAGTACACGTGATGATACCTAAATGTGAGTGATTAATCATGGTGACTTTTCATACTCTCTCACCGCGTTAAAAAGTGTAAGAAAACAGAAAGAATGGAATTCTTGAAGGATAAAATTTATTTTTCTAAAACAGGTCTCACTCACTGAAATAAATTGATTTATGGGTGGATGTTGTTGTGTTGGTGCGGGGATATAAAGGGCATCTACGGGGAGGAATCTGCCAAGCAGTACCATAAATGACGCTGCTTGGCGGTTTTAATTTACGATTATTCTTTCTTCTCTTTTTCTTCTTCTAATACTTCGCGATACCAACGAGGATGGTGTTTCCTTGCCCATCCACGCGTCACCCAGCCTTCAACCATGCTACGGATAGAGCCTTTTACCCAAAAGGCAGCATAAGCATGAACAACAACCGTAATTATCAGGGCTATTGCAGAAAGTGAGTGTGCCAGTAATGCTGCTCGAATTATCGAAATTGAAAAATAATCAGCGAAATAAGGACGCCAAATAATAATTCCACTTACCGTTAAGACGATAAGGCACAGGCTGAGAACCCAATAAATCCCTTTTTGGCCAAGGTTATAATGGCCGATATCGCCAGCTTCCTCATTACGTAATACCTTGTGAATATTTTTAGCCCAAATAAGGTCTTGCTTATCCACAAAGTTATATTTTAACTATCTAAAAAACATAAAGATAAATAAAAATGCCATGAGGCTACCGACAAAGGGATGCAGTGGGCGTCCCTAAAATATTCATAAACCAGTTTTATGAGGGAAAAAAAGAAACCTAATCCACTGAATGCCGTAAAGATAATGACGACTAACAGGTTACATTGCACCTTCTCACAAATTTACCTCCCTGAGTTCTACATAAAGGCCCTATTTGGCGTATAATCAGCAAATTGATTATTTTGTGCTATTTCATCATTATTAATCGTCATCAGGTTGTTGGCCCCTTCAGTACAATGGGATTTTTCGGCAAAATTGGTCAGGTGGGATATGTTGGAATTTTTAAAAAATTACGATAATTTAACGCTCAGTGAAAAAAAGGTATTAAAATATCTGAACGATAATATTGCCGATATACCCTACTTAAATATCAATGAGTTAGTCGCAAAAACCTATGTGTCGAAAACAGTCATTATTAACTTATCGCAGAAATTAGGCTTCAGTGGTTTTAAAGAGCTTAAATTTCAAATTAATAATTATATTCTGTCCAAAAATAAAACTGAAAAAGTCACGCCCGCGTCCTACAAAAAACAACTCGAGAAAAACATTAATAAAAGTTTTACGCTGATTAATGAAGATCAAATTAATGACTGTGCGAATATTTTACATAAATCGCGAAATATTTTTATTGTTGCGAGGGGTACCAGTAAGGCCGTAGGGTATTATCTTGAGCACTTACTCTTTGCATTAGGTCTGCACTGTTTTTTTATTAATGACTACAATTTGTCTGATTCTTTCACTCGACTCGTCAGCAAAGATGATACGGTGATATTTATTTCACTTTCTGGCGGAACAAAAAAGATTATTGAGACTGCCAAAATTGTCCAATTGAAAGGCGCAAATATCATTAGTATGACAGCATTCAATACGAATGAATTAACCAGTTATACCGATAACACGCTTTTTTGTTTTGCAGACAGTTACGATACTAAAAGGGATGATACCAAGTCCCGTATTGGTTTTTTTATTTTAGTTGATTTACTTATCAATGAGTTAGAAAACCTACTTTAGGCGAATTTCTTAACCTACTCTTCCTATATTACCGCCTTTTTATTGTTATTTTTAACAATAATGCCGTTTCAAAATGACTTAGGTCATAATTTATGACCTAAGATAATTTTTAAAACCGGGACATCATTTCTTTTATAAAACCCCCAAGCTAGTATGCCTTTAATTCTAATAATAGAAGTCATAAGGAAAAAGTATGGCCAGAAGAAAGTTTGGTGAATCTATCCAACGCTTTGGGAGAACATTACTCCTTCCGATTGGTGTGCTTGCACCTATCGGTATGATATTGGGTATCAGTGGTGCGTTAGTGCAAACGTATATGATTGCACGCTTTCCTTTCCTCGGAAATGAAACAGTTAACGCTCTATTAGTTAGCATTCGTTCTATTGCAGGGGTGATTTTCGATAATATCCCATTGCTGTTTGCGATGGGGGTCGCTTATGGGATGAGCCAGAGAGATAAGGGGATTGCCGTCTTTGCGTCGGTAGTTGGTTACTTATCCTTGATCATTACCATGAATATTTGGTTGGTGCTCACCGGCAAGCTCGCTGATGCAGCGATTATGAGCCAAGTGGGGCAGATTAAAGTTCTTGGCATACAAACCCTGAATATCAGTGCGGCAGGGGGGATCATTACGGGTTTAATTGCCTCTTGGGCGACTGACAAGTTCTATAACCTTGAGCTTCCTACCGCGTTTGCCTTCTTCTCGGGGAAAAAATCGGTATCCATTATCATGATTGGTTTAATGATCATGGTTGGTGCGTTATTACCGTTTATCTGGGAAGTCTTAGTCCAAGGATTAATGAAGTTATCTGCTGTATTCTTGAGCCCTGTCGGCCCATTCTTTACGGCAGGTGGTGAACGTTTATTCATACCGTTTGGCTTACACCATGTCTGGAACGTGTTGTTCCGTTTCACTGAAGCGGGTGGTACCTATGTTATTGATGGACAAACTTTTGTGGGTGTTGTCCCTGCGTTAACTGAAGTGTTATTCAAACAAGGTCCTAACAGCGAATATTGGGCGATGATGCCAAGTTTGACTCGCTTTATGGCGCAACAGCAAATGTTAGTAACACTGTTCTTATTCCCTGCGATTGCGCTGGCAATTTACAGAACATCGAAGAAAGAAAACCGTGCAGAAGTGAAGTCGATGTTGGTGACAATGGTATTGACCGCGATGCTGGGGAACGTGACAGAACCGCTCGAATTTACCTTCGTATTTATTGCACCACTGTTGTATCTCATTTACGCGATTATCGTGGGTATCGGTGCAGTGTTACTTTCTTTCGCGGGTGTTGCTATTGGTTATATTCGTGGAACGGTATTCGACTTCACGATATTTGGATTGTTATACGAGCATACAAACTGGATATTCTTAGTCATCATTGGTAGCTGTTTAGCCGTGGTCACTTACTTTATTTTCTACTGGGCGATTATCAAATTTGATATTAAAACGCCAGGCCGTGAAGAATCCAGCAACCTGAAAAATACCTTAATTAAAGAAAAACGTTATGGTGAAATTGCAGAAATTTTAATCCAAGCGTTAGGTGGAAAACAAAATATTCGTAATGTAGATAACTGTATTACTCGTATGCGGATTGATGTTGGCGAAGTGAATCAAATTGATAAAGATTTAATGTTGGAATCAGGATGTACCGCATTCTTCTTTCCATCGGCAAACCATGTCCATGTCGTTTATGGGCCGAAGGTTGAATTCGTTCGCAATGCTGTTGATGAAGCAATGAAGAAATAAAGAAGGGATACGAAATGAGAGCATTATACGATTCTAAAAGTAAAACAATTGATGATCGAGGTATTAAAGCGCTTTTATCTGATGAAGCAAAATATACAACTTGGTTAATGTTTGAATCTATGTTGGCTCAAGCGCAAGCGGAGCAGGGGTTTATTCCCCAATCCGCAGCTGATGAAATTAAAGAAAAGGCGATTATTGAAAATATTGATTTTGAAGAAATGAGCCGTATTTATCAAAAAATCGGCCATGGCTTCGTGCCTTTTCTGAAAGTATTAGTGAATGCTTGTTCAGAAGAGAGTGGAAAATATATCCACTACGGTATTACCACACAGAATATCCAGCAGAGTTCCCAACTGTATATGATGAAAACGGTACACAATAAGTTTATGTTGTTGCTGAGTGAAATCATTGAAAACCTTTCTGGTTTGGCAGAAAGAACTAAGCATATGGTAATGCCAGGCAGAACCCATGGACGCCATGCGATCCCGATTACTTATGGCTATAAAGTGTCGGTGTGGATAAGCGATTTTATTGATTGTTATCAGCGCATGAAAGAGTGCGAAAAGCGTGTATTCACCATCATGATGGGGGGGGCGGTTGGTGCTTTTAACTCGATGCCAGGTATCGGTTTAGAAGTGCAAAAACGCGTCGCTGAGCTAACAGGTATGCATGCTATGGAAGTGCCATCGAGAAACCTAAGCACCCATAAACTAGAATATATGGCGAATTTAGCGCTGATGGCGAATATCTGCCATAAGATTGGTGAAGAAGTTTACAGCACCACATTGGAGGAAATTGCTGAGGTTTCTGAAGGATTTACGAAGGGTACTGTGGGCAGTAGTACGATGCCACACAAGATTAACCCGAAATTAGCAAAAGGTATTATTGCAAATTCACAGAAACTGTATTCTTTGCCAAGTGTAGGGATGTACTCAGCGGTACGTCCTTATGAAGGTGACAGCAGTTCTTATATGTTATTCGATGGCTTAATTGAAGAAGCGTTAGAGTTAACGACAGAAATCTTATTAAGAACCGAAGAGCTTTCAAGAACTCTCGTTCCTCATGAAGATAGAATGCTGCATAACGTATTGAGAAATAAAGGGTTAGATAACACCGAATACGTAATGATGAAAATGGCAGAAAAACTAGGGAAAGATAAAGCCCATGAGCTGCTATACGAAGAAGCGATTAAGACTGCAGCAGATGGCGAGGATTTCTATACTAACCTCACCAAAAACAGTGTGATATCCGCTGCTTTTAGCAATGATGAAATTAAAGCGATGTTAGATCCACGTTCTTATATAGGTTTGTCTGTTGAGATAGCAGAAAAAGAAGCGAAACGTGGCCTCGTTATTTCACAAGAAATTAAACATAATTATAAGTAACAGTGATTAACGGTAATGACAGAGCCACCTATTTAGGTGGCTCTGAGGCTGTTGACAAAGCAGGATAAAAACGTGGTTTTTCCTGCTTTGTGTTATCAGCCGAAAATCAATAAATTGATTTTCCTTATTAATATTCAAAACCTATCCAACCTGCAGTCAAACCTCATCGGTTTGTCAGCAGTCTGAGAGCCACCTATTTAGGTGGCTCTTTTTTTGATAGAAAATAAGAAGCTATCGCTGACTGTATTTTTTAAGGTTGTATTAATTGATAAATTTTTCATTCAACACCTTTTTCATTTATACATGAGATAGCGCGTTTCAAAATTAAGGGATGACAATTTTACTCTCTTAAATAAAGGTGAAAATCATTTATGTCTAAACAATATCGCTTTATTACTAAAGCTGTTGATTTTCTATTACCCAGCCTTAAAAATGCGGATCACAGATAAAAGTGCGATTTATATATATGCGACAGGTGCTTTTGATATTGTCCCTTTAGGTTTAGAGTCAGAAGGACTTTGGTAAAAATTATCGCTAGAAAAATAGCGGGGTGTTTGTTAGGCAAAAATGCCGTTTAATCCCTCTTTTGCCTAATTGTTTTTCAAATGCTTTTTTAATTGAAAAAGTGCTTGTTGTCTTATTTCATTACGCTGTAGAAACCGAAAAATCGCAGCCATTTTTGTTGCTTCTAATCTGCTTTGTTGAATGCGTTTTTCAAGCACTTTAAGCACTCTCATCTTCGACTCTTGATGCGCAAACTGTTTCTGTAAAATAAACAGATTTATCCAAATACCATGTCGAGATGCAAAAAACTCCAGTGTTGATTCATAAGGTTGCCCATTTTTACCTGCAAGTAATAAGCCGCTCAATAAACGGTGCATCATCTGGGTATTCGACGGCTTGTTCCCTTGAATTAGTGTGGTGATTCCTTGCTTAAATTGCTGTTCTGAAAGATAAATTAATTGCTGGTAACGTTTTTTAGGATTGGTGGGGAAAATCCAGGCAAAAGCCGCCATGGCAATTAATGGGCCAGAGACTACCGCAATGGCATTGCCCACATTTTGCGCCAGTGAAAGGGAAAAAGGATAGCTGGGTTGTAGCAATATCAGTGAAACCATAATGTAGTCAAATGCGATTAGGGCTAATTTATTGTGTGAATAAATCACAACGCCACTAATGATGACTGGAATGATCAACAATGCCATTTGCCATGATGATGAGGCGAAAGGCCATAAATACCAAGTGCAAATTAATGCGGCAATCGCACCAAAAAATTGCCCCGTAAAGATGTATTTCATAAACCTTGCAGGGTAATCAATGGAGGCAAACAAGGCGAGCATGACTGATAGCCCCAGTGTTAAGTAGGCCAAGGCTTGCCATTGTGTCCATAACCATAAAAAGCCAACCGCTATAATGGCGATAAAAGAACGTGTAAAAGCATGCCAAGCAGAAATTTTATTTTGATGGAGTTTTAGCTTGTCATGCTGACTCGGGCGTTTGGTTGATTTTCCGAGAGCCGCATAATAAAGAGGGATTAAGAGCATTTTTAGTACGCCAGTTGGGCACAAAGACAAAAGATGTTTCCATTGTCTATCCGTAGGCTCTTGCGATGGAAAATAGAAAGGTGGCATCGATTGGAATTGTTCTAAATGTAGCAATATCTGGCTTTGAAAAATAAGCTTCTGCCGAGCTTTGGCGACTTGTTTGCGGTGGTAGCGCCAGCCAATACGGTTCGCTTCTAAAATGTCTTCATAGCTCGTCATTGCTTGCCAAAGTTGGTCAATATCCTGTTGCTTTATCGGGCTTTTTTGTTCCAAAGCTTGATGCAAAATTGAATAAAACTGCGTATCGACTTGATTTTTAAGGGCAATGACGGGCTCTTGTTCACGTTTTGGGGTAAACAAAAAATTGAATACGACCGCTGAAAGTACCCCGACAAGAATTGTCCATAACCTGTCCCAAGCAACCATAAATAACCCATCGGTGCTATGGACACTCAACATACTGACCATGACCGCAGAGTAACCCGCCAAAAAGGTGCCATAGGCGACGAAGCCTTTTTGTAGCTGACCGATGCCACTACACGCGCCTAACCATATGGCTAATCCCACAATAAATAACAACGGGTTAATGAGATGCAGTTGAATTAATATCACCCCAGCTAGTACACCAATGACGGTGCCCGCAAAACGCCACCAACTTTTTTCGAGTAAATTTTCCCGCCAAGGTTGTGCTGAAGCCCAGACCGTCATGGCTGCCCATTGTGGATGAACTAATCCCAAATATTGAGCAATAAAAAGTGCAGCGATAGAAGCACAAGCGGTAATAAAGGCAAAACGAAAGCGTATTGGATTAAACCCTAAGCGAAGCAGTAGATTTGTATTATGTGGCATAGATTATCGGTGAGTTTGGCGTGTTAAAAGGTTTAATAGTTGATAAAATCAACTAAAGGCAGTGTGATTATCGACTAATTAGTTGATAAAATCAACTAAAGAGGGATTTATGCGTACAGAACAGGCAAGGGTGTTTGGGGTGATCAGCCGAGCGGCTCATCATTATATGAAATGGATGGGGGAGCCTTATGGGCTCAATGCTATTGAATGTTTGATGATTTTGCATATTCATCAATATGATGCTTCGACACTCGAACAAATTTCGAAGGCGATGGTGGTGGATAAGTCAGTGACAACTCGGGGGGTGAGTAAGTTTTTGGCAAAAAATTGGATAGTAAAAACCCATAGTCAAACCGATAAACGGGCTTACCACATCTCGCTGACACCGCGTGGTCACACTATTGTGGGTGAATTAAATGATAAATTAGATAAGTGGAATGATTACTTAGCTACTGGTTTATCTGAAGGTGAAGCGCAGCAATTATTTGCCTCTTTAGAAAGCTTGGCAAAGAGGGCGGTAGAAAGTTCGGTAACGGATTTTCCTTTGATATGTGAAGGGAAAATGACGTGAGATGATATAAAAAAAGCCAGTTGGGTTTAGCAACTGGCTGAGTGGTTAAATCGAATTATTGTTTAAATACTGGGTTTATATGGGTCGCGGTTCATCCCTTCCCAGTGAAACTCTAGTTTGTTTGTTGCTGATTTATCACCGAATTTTAAATGAGTTTTTAGATTTCCAGTTCCATAATGGGGGTGAAGGTGCACATCAATGGAAAACTAATTTGGGTAATAATATTTAACCAAGTTATTATTTTATAGTTTTTGGGAATAGAATCCCGTGACTCGGTTTTCATTAAATAGCTCCGAATAGAATAAATAAAGAGTATGCTTAAGGTATATTTCAATGGAAAGGCCTAAGGATTCCTTTCCGCTAATGCAATATTAATAGAGTGATGATTAATTTATTATTTCATTTGATAGAGTATTTAATTAATAACCTTGTTTTTTTATGAAATCGTCGAGAAATTAAAATTACATTATAATTTATATGGTTATTTTATTTTTGTAACTGTCAGTGTGATTTTTTCTGATAAATCATCAGGTAACTTTGTTATTTTATTATTCATCATGATGAGTTCACTGTTTTTCTCAATTCGAATACTAATACCTAACTTCGCCGTGCTGTTAGCAACTTTTTCGGGTAAGTTAATTTCAAAATTGATGGTTTTATTCGCACCTTTAGAACGTAGTTGATAGTTTAATAAATTCTCTGTTGGTGATAGTGAAGTATCTATTGGGCTAATAGATATGGTTATCTCAGAGTTATCAGGAATGATTGATGGTGAGTAAATAACACCCTGTAGTTGATGGCTTGAAGAAATTTGAAGAACTTTAGGAAAATAGCTACAACCGAGTAATGTGCTAATAAATAATAGAGAAAATAAAGGTTTATATATTTTTTTTAGCGTTCTAATGATTGACATGATAATAACTCAACTTATTGAAATTAACGGATAAAGACTTTCTGAAAGAAGCATTTAATATATGCATATAATGTATTTCGTGGCTTATGCTTAGATAAAACAGGTATCTCTGATTTTTCGCCAGTATATAAAATACCAATTCTTGGTAATGTCATAATAAGATTTTCATCTAATTCAACTTTTTTAAATGATTGACGTAGTTGCCTAACCAATTTGTAATAGCTGCTTTCAGTCACAATAGTTCCTCTTTTTTCCCAGATTTCATACATAACTTCTCTCTTGTTACTTGTCTTAGTAAGTAAAATTTTCAATAAACAGGATTCATTTTCCGTAAGATTCGTTAATGTTTTCCCTCGTGATAGGGTTCTTTTTAGCGAGTCATAAACGACTTGTTCAGATAATAAGACTGTTTGCTCTATTTGCTTGTCATTAAGGTTAATCATAGGTTTTCCCATAAATGATAAATTAGTAATAAGTGATATCTATCCTAACTGGCGATAATATATGCATCAATATAAAGAAACGATGATTGATAATAAATTAAAAAAATTAAGTCGTTTTTTTATATTGAGGTAAAGTGTAATGAAGGTGTGAATTTAAATCATTTATGGTGTGAATTTATATCATAAATAAATTTGTATTTTTTATTTTTTAAGAGGTAATAATGATTGCTTGGCTATATATTAAAACGCATGATTGAAAATTATTAATAATTATGGGAATACCCACTTAGCTAAAGTGGGTATTCCCACATTTAAATATAGTCAATATCAGTATCGTCATCATCAGATTCTAGTTTTATCTGCCCAATATTACGATTAAGTTGTGTTGATAGCGGGCTACTCATCAGGCTGATGGACATATAACGTTTTAGTGTTTTATTGAATCGTTCATAGAGTGAAGAAGGCGTTTCATCAGCTCGTAGTTTTAGCGCTTGTAACGTACCTGCTATGAAACTTTCTTTTTCTTGTTTTTTTAAATGTATCATGGTGTTAAAAACGTAACTGAAGAAATCTTTATCGCTGTTTTTTTGTTCTAATTGCCGAATGAAAGTATCAATTTTTATTTTTTCCTCTGGAGACATTTGAATATTCTCACTCGGTTTTTTTGTCGAAGTGGAAGCGTTGATTGTGTGAGATGAGGATGCCATTTTTTGTTGAATGGTTTGTGTTGATGATAAAGTCACACTTGATGTAAATAATGGTCGGTTATTGATCGGTAGGTTCATGTTTGCCTCGGTGAGTACTGAGTAATTCAATGAATTTTTGATAGTTAGCCTTGTGCTCTTTTAATAATTGGCAGCGGCTGGAGACCGAAAAAATTTGTGGCAATGTGTTCTTTGCTGCAATGTTTGGCGAGAAATAACAAATTTCATTATTGAACTCTAGTGCGATGGTGTCGCTAGAGCTATTACTCTCAATTGTAAGCTCTGGATATTGGTCACTAAAAATGTGCTGCATATTTGCAGGCAAGTGTATCTGGTGATGACGTGTTTTTTCTTGTTGCAAAAGAAAGTAGTGTGCAACAATTTCTTTGATTCGCATGTCACTAAAAAAATTTACAAGTAATGCTTCAAGTCGCTCTGAACTTTGTTTAACTTGGTTCTGAAAGGCATCTTCACTTTTATCTATACAGATAAGAAAATCGGCTAATAATTGTTTTATACCGTCGTTATACCCTTGCTGATAAGCAATTTGATAAATTTCTGTTTTTTCTGTTACCGCCTGCTGATAGAGGTCATTGGCCTTTTTTTGGGCGTATTCAATGACTGTTTTTTGGTATTTAGATGCATTCAATGGGCGCTTTTTGATCAGCACTTTTTCTTGAGCTGTGTCTTTAACTGGCGATAGTTGTTTCATTTTTTGTACTTTCACTGAGATAATGGCAAGTTTTTTCAATAATATTCCAAGGTAATATTGCCTGGTGACAATTAGGGATCATTTGCTGAACTTGCTGACTAAACATATATTTTGCACGCTGAACATAGGCGTGGCCGAAAGGGGCTAGGCACAGCAAAATTTGTGCTGCACCTGATGCAATTAATTTACTTTCTGTATTATTGTTTAACACTTCAATTGGGTTTAATGGTTGAAGAAAATAGTGCTGTAACATTTTGCTATTAGGTGGTTTTCCAAAAAAAAACTCTGATTGAACTTGTAATAAAGCACCTAAATGAACAGCAACAATCGGCAGTTTCTTCCAATGTACTGATAACGCTTTGGGTAATAAGCGGGTTTGAGTGCTTGGCATCTGTAAGTCATATTGTTCAATAAGCTTTTGGTTATGCTGCTTTTGCAATAATGGTGCTAATTGGATGTAAATCAATCCATTAAACTCGGGATGAAAATAGTTACCAGGAGCAAGAAAGATATCTCCTTGCTCAATGAGTAATTTACTTAGCATCTGCATTGAGTGCATTCTCCATTTCCATTACTGGTGTTTTTTTATTATTGCGGTATTTCAAAACACAGGCCAATACACAAAATAAGAGAATAGCTAGACTAATAATTGCGCTAAGTATTATTGGATGAGTAGCGTCTTCTGAAGGTGATTTTATTTGGTACTGTAATGGTGGTCGGCTGACAATGACGACAGAAACGTTATCGTACGTCGTTTCTGCAAAACTATTATTTAAAAATAGTTTGATTTTATTCATCATCATTTTCGGGTCTTCACTCCCTGAATAGGTCACCAAGCTAGATATTTTTTGTACTTGTTTAACAGCGCCATTACCATTTAATGGATAGCTCACATGAACCCTTGCATTGACGACATTAGGAATAGAAAGCAATGACTGTTCAAGGCGTTGCTCAATCAAGGAAAGTAATCGAGTCCGTTCAGCCTGTGGTGAAGCAACCAGTGAATCCCCTGGAAAAGCTTGAATGATTTCAACGGGGTCTTTTGACGGTAAGTTGTACTGGCGCAGTAAGTCGACTGCTAGAACAAAATTTTCTGGGGAAACACGGATAGAATCCCCACTTTTATTATCATGTTTACGGTTGGCTTCAATACCATGTTCTTGCAGTACAGCAAGAACTTCATTACTTTGTCGTTGACTTAAGTTACTGAGTAGTAATTGATTGTCACAACCCAGTAATAAACTGATAAAACTAATTAATAACAGTTTTTTTAAAATATTCATGATTATTGCGCTTTTAACACTGTATCAATAGCAGAGACACTTTTATGGGTGAGTGTGCTAATCATACTCATGGCTAAATTATAATTACCAACTTGATTCTGTATTTCAATGAGCTGAGCGGGATTACTGACATCCACATTATTGGCTTTGTTTATTAGATTGGCTTTTTCATTACCAACCGCAGCAGTATATTCGGCAAATAAATTTTTTACTTTATCCTCAAATGAGCCAATAGATATTGGTGTAGTAACATCATCAGTAATATTAGATGGGCTAGAAAGAGATACTGGAGTGACCATAAATTATATCCTATAAAAATAAGAGCACCATTGTAATAGGTGCTTTTATTCAAAAATTAAACGTTACGAATAATCGCTTGAGCAGCGTCTTTAATTGATTTCATGACGTTACTTTGTAATTGTCTCGCCATATTATAGTTACCACTTAATGCGGTAATTTTACCGAGTACTAAAGGGTTATCGACCTCAACATTTGGGTTATCAATCATCTTCTTTAGCTGATCTCCGATCTCCTTAGTGCGTGCACTAAGACCTGCAGAAGCGCGATACATCATTCCCCATTTACTATCTGCTGCATCTCCTACCTCTAAGTCAGAGTTAACCCATTCCCCTGTACTTACCATATTACCATTAGTATCTTTTTGTTCACCTATACCCGGAGCTGGCATATAATTTTCCTTATTGATTTATGTTAAAGAGTTTTTGAATTAAATAACCAATGGTTATTGCCTAATAAAATATAACCATTGGTGTTTTTGATAAAAGATTTTCCTGCTAACTCATCATTTTCTAATGAGATAGAGAACTGAATTTGCTGTTCCCCCCATTGCTGATAGAATGAATTTACGAAACTAATTAATGATATGATTTGCTTATCATTTAGACTGCCATTTATACCAAAAATAGTTTTGTTGTTTTCGGTGATTTTATTCCATTTAACATTACTTTCTGTTAATCCTAGTTCGGCATTTTTTATTAATTCGTCTAGTTTTTTTATTCTAAATTCACTTTTTTGATAGCATTGGAAATATTTTAAAAATATTTTATCAATAATATCTTCTTCTTTTTTTGAAATGTTTTTTTCTATTATTTTAATAATAGGGTGACAAGGGTCATCTATATCTATTTTTAATAATTTAGGGATAATATCTGAGATCTTATTCTCTATTTCAATTTCAAGGTTGTGAATTTTTTCAATCTTAAAATGTCTACGATACTTTGATTTTAATAAGCGTTGCATGCTCCAGTCAAAGTCCCGCTGTGTTTTTACTAAGATTAATACCCCATTTTTACCGTCATCAGTGATTACTGCAGGGTGGTGGTTGCCACTAATAACATCCTCAATTGATTGTATTTTTTTATCCTTTGCCATCTCGGAATTGTATGGAATAAATAGACAACTGATGAATATAATAATGATTAATGATATACCCGCGAGCATTTTTGGATGGTATGGCGATTTTTTAAATTTATTCGCTCGCTTTTCTGGTTTAATAGCAATATCTGAGGATGACCCTTCAACAGGTGAGATAGCCCAAGGAGTATCAATATGTTTAATTGCAAAAGGGAATAAATCTTCCAGTACCGTTTCATGCAAATTAATAGGGATAATTTTGCTTTGATCTTGAGTATGAAGGTCAATGGCGATTTGGCCTTCATAGGAAATAATTGAAAACGTAAAAGGTTCTTGATGACTCGGTATTGAATAAATGGTAAATCCTTCATCAGAAATATTCGTTCTATAATTATTTTCTTCACCGATAATAATAAGGTTAGCATCTAACGTTATTATTATTTCCTGATCGCGCATTTCCCCATTGGCGATTCTCATAATATAGGTTCGATTGTTCATATCTGTCATGCATGTTATCTCGATAAAAATAAGTCAAGCGCATTAAACAGAATAAATATCGAGCAGTCAGCTGAATAAATCTTACTCATTTGCACCTATAGTAGGGTGAATAGGGTATGAAGTATTCCATTTTATTCCTTTGTATTTTGGGAAGGTGTCCTGCAATCTGCTCTAAAATCAACCAATAGATAGGGCTTATATAATGTCAAAGAAAGATATTGCTGCATTATTAGAAAATGGAAATCTCTATTTTTCTTTACAGGATAAATTATTTCTGGCAGTTAATTTTGCAGAGGGAGCGGCTTTTAGTTATAAATCTCCATATTCAAAATTAAATATTCAATTCGAAAAAAACGCTATATTTATCGCTAATGATGACGCGTTGGATAAATCAGCGAATCCTGACTGGGAAATTTATTCAATAGAATTGTCTGAGCTAATTGAAATCCTTGCTGTTATTGATACTGCAATGAAGCAATCTTTTCTTTCAAAAAAAGATAAGCTTTATTTAAATGATGAAATAACTCAAGAATTTATTCCATTAGATGAAGCGTTTTTTACAGAGATATCTATTAAAAATGTTGTTATCGATTTAGTTATTCGAGAGCAACCAGAGTTTGAAATTTGGTGTAATACATTACGTAAATACGAAGCTTACGGCATGATGCGTTTTATTCTTTCTGCTGCGCAAAATGATAAAAATGCCAATATCAATCAGCTTTGTGCTCGCTATGGTGTATCTGCTTCTTATTTTAGGCAACTTTATAGAGAAAACTTTAATAAAACAGCGAAACGAAAAATAATGAGTGTTCGTATGGCAAACGCGATTTTGCAATTAATTGAAAGTGAAGGCTCAATTTTGGATGTGGGACTAGAAGCAGGCTACTGCTCAGCCTCTCATTTCACTAATGATCTTAAGAAAGAGTTGGGACTAACTCCTTCAGAGATTAGGCGCCTTGGAGCAAATTTATATGAGCAGTAAAAGAAAAGGAGCAATATTTATTGCACTCCTTTTGTTGAGTGTCAATGTTCATTCGGCTCAATCTGAAACCTTCATTGCAGAGCCGATGGCACAAGAAAAGAGCAATGATACGTTCGTGGCGAATAATATTGCCGTCGGTAAAGTTTTTGAGGCTGTCGCGGAGCAATTAAATAAGCCGATTATTTTAAGCAAATTAGCCGCACAGAAAAAAGTCACGGGTAATTTTAATCTTGCCAATGCTGACGAAATGTTCAAAGCCTTAACTCGTCGTATTGCATTGGTATGGTATGACGATGGCGCCAGTATCTATGTTTACGATAATAGTGAAATGCGTAGTGTGCTTGTGCCAACCCATAAAGTCAGCAGCGGGCAGGTACTTAATTATATTCAGCGTAATGGAATTTATGATGAACGTTTTCCTGTACGTTCCCAAGGTGCTGATAACTTGCTCTTTATTTCAGGGCCCCCTCTGTATGTTGAGCTTATTAAAGCGGCTACATTGTATCTTGAGAAACAACTAACTCAAGAAGAGTCAACAAGCAGTGAAGTTGCTGTTATTTCATTGAAACATGCCTCTGTCACCGACCGGACATATTCATCCCGCGGTCAGAGTATGACGGTGCCTGGCATGCTGACAGTTATTAGTACGTTGCTTAAAGATAGTGGCAATACGGTAGATGAAACCGTTAACATCCAGCCTGTAAAACTTAATGTATCTGGGGATTCAATTGATGAACTGATGGATGCGCCAATAGGGGAAGAAAGGCAGGAAAAAAAGCAGGTTATTGTTAACCGCTCTTCGGGTAAAAATGCGCTTTCATTGGTGGCTCATCCAGATAGTAATAGCTTAATTGTTAAGGGCAGCCAAGAGCAAATTAACTATGTAAAACAGCTTGTTCGTACACTAGATGTACGTCGCCGCCAAGTTGAACTCTCATTATGGATTATCGATATCACTCGTTCTGAGTTAGATAATTTAGGCGTGAGTTGGGAAGTAGGATCATATAAAGCGGGTCGAGGGGCGATAGCCTTTAACCGCAGCACATTATCCAATAGCCAAGACTTTCTATTACAGATAGATGCGTTAAGTAAAAAGGGAGATGGACGTATTGTGTCTCGCCCCGTTTTACTAACCCAAGAAAATATCCCCGCATTATTTGATAACAACACCAGTTTTTACGCCAAATTACAAGGTGAGCGTATTGCGACGTTAGAGCAAGTGACATACGGCACCATGATCAGTGTCATGCCTCGTATTTCAGCGGGTCAGCAAGTTGAAATGGAAGTGAATATTGAAGATGGTGCACAAAGCCATGGCAGTGATGGCAAGGCTTCCAGCGTTGAAGGGCTGCCGTCTATTAATCGCACAAGTATTAATACCGTTGCACGGATTGCGCAGGACAGTAGTTTACTGATAGGTGGTTACACTCGTGAGCAATATATTGAAAATGAAAGCAAAATCCCTGGATTAGGGGATATTCCTTGGATTGGCGGGTTATTTAGTAGTTCCTCAGTTAACCAGCAGAAAATGGTTCGCCTATTCCTTATTCAGCCTCGTTTATTGGATGAAAATGAAGCGTGGGATGGTCGGCAATTTTCAGAAAAAACACGTATCACTCAACGTGATAGTCAATTGCACGGCACGGTACAGTTTTTACAGCAATATATGAGTGAATCATGGCAATAACGCCGATGAATTACAGCAATCGGTTTTTATCCAACACTCAGGATAAAAGCCGTGCATCATCAAAGAGCAATAGTGATGATAGCGACGAGGTTGCTCGTGGTTTAGGTGTCATTGATAGTAGTAGTGAATACGCATCAATGGCTATGCTAGCTGCGAGCCATGTGCGTCGAGGAAACTCTCGAAAGGCACCTGATGAAGAATGGACTCGTTTTTCTGAACGCATTTTAGATAATGATGCAGATGAAAAAGTGATGAGAATCGAGGGGTTGCTAAATAAGCAGCTTATGACACCGCAGCAATTGCGTGCATTATTATTGCAGTTTTTCCCAGATCCAAGCGATTTATTAATGGCGCTAGCAACATTAATTCATCGAAGAAAGTTAAAGCAGGAGCAAATTAACAACCTCGAGACATTAAATGAGTCTCTTCTGAATGATGAAAATGCGCGTAGTGCTCAAGCTGGTGCAAATGTAGCTCTATTAGCGAAAGCATTTGCTGAAAAACTAAAACAAAGTGCTGGGAACCTGAGGGCTGTTTATCGTGAGTTTATTAATTATGATGGCCCTGTGGTTTATTTATATGAACAGTGGGTTGAAGAATTAGAGTTTCAAGAACGTGAAAATATGATGCGCTATCTCGCTAGAGCATTGGCATGTGATTTGCAGGCCTTGCCACTGGGAGATGTCAATGTCAGTGAATTTGGTAATTTTTTTATTCGGGTGGGACGGCTAAGAGAACTACAATCACTTGACCATATATTTAGTCAGCAATTTTTTTTATCAGCATGTTTTCAAAATAATATTGATATAAATAAGCCTATATTGGAAAAATCGCTTAGCCAAGTTTTTACCAGCGGGATCCGCGGGCAAACAATATTTGAAGAAAAAGTAGTTTCTTTTATTAATAAAGAACTTCGTATTGCTCATACCGAAATACGTGCTCAATTTTTGCAGTTATTACTATTGGCTTTTTCAATGATCCCTGTAGCGGTTTTTCCATCATTGGAAGAGAGAGAACAATTATTGGAATCTTTAAAAAAATATATGAGCAATATTGTGGCTAAAGAACAACAGAAAAAAAATAAATAGGAAATTTATCATTCTATGAAAAATATAACAGGGTTTTTATTACAGATCCGACAGCGACCTGAATTAATGGTATTGGTGATTATGGTGATGGTTATCGCTATGTTAATTATCCCATTACCAACGGTGTTGGTCGATTTATTAATAGGCCTGAATATTATGATTTCAGTACTTGTTTTTATGAGTTCTTTTTATATTACTCGAGTACTTAATTTTCAGTCGTTTCCATCCATTTTATTAATTAGTACATTATTTAGATTAGCTTTATCAATTAGTACAAGCCGCTTAATTCTATTAGAGGCGGATGCAGGTGATATTATTGCCACGTTTGGTGATTTTGTTATTCAAGATAATCTTGTGGTTGGTATGGTGGTCTTTGCCATTGTCACGATTGTGCAATTTATCGTGATCACTAAAGGTTCTGAACGTATTGCCGAAGTTGCTGCCCGCTTTTCTCTTGATGCGATGCCAGGTAAACAAATGAGTATTGACGCAGACTTACGTGCTGGTGTGATAGATGAAGCTACAGTTAAAGAAAAACGTAGTGATCTAGAGAAAGAAAGTCAGTTATTTGGTTCGTTTGATGGTGCGATGAAATTCATTAAAGGGGATGCCATCGCAGGGATCGTGATTATTTTTGTCAATTTAATTGGTGGCATTTCTGTTGGTGCAGCTCAACAAGGGATGGATATATCAACGGCGTTGAATACGTTTTCCTTATTGACGATAGGTGATGGTTTAGTTGCTCAAATCCCTGCTCTATTAATCTCGATAAGTGCAGGTTTCATTGTGACTCGGGTGGGTGGTAATGATAAAAACCTAGGGGAAAACATCGTTTCTGAGTTATTTGCTAATGATTTTACGATATTAATTACGGCATTAATTGTGTTATTCATGGGGTTCTTACCAGGCTTCCCAACCAGTATATTTTTATTCCTTTCGGCGCTGTTATTTGGGTTGTTTTCTGTACGTTACTATAAAAGCTACAAGAAAAAGCCACAACAAGATCTACAAGAAACGGAAAGTGTTAACTCAGATGTGACAGAAGGGGAAACTCAGCGCGCTAATCAGGAACTTGCAGAAGAATATATTCCTGAAACATTGCCAATTATTATTTCTGTTAATCAAGAGTACAAGCCGCATTTAGAAAAGCATAATTTTCTAGCAAGAATGAAGAAGGATGTGTTTATTCGCTATGGATATCGGATACCCGATATTGCGATTAATTATTCACCTATTGTACCTGAGAACAAAATCGTCATTTTAATCAATGAAGTCAAAGCTGGTGAATACAGTATTTGCTTCCATGGCCATCGTTTATTAACACAAACAGAAGAATTAGTTCATCTTGGTATAGAGTTGACCGAATATACCGATGAATATGGTACGACAAGTTTTTGGTTTGCTGAGCGAGATAAAGAAAAGATTGAGCAACTTGGCCTATTTAGCCGTGATGATGTAACAGAAATGATTGATTGCATTAGTACCTTGATGCTACGCCATATTAATGAGTTTTTTGGTATTCAAGAAACAAAAAATTTACTGGATGATCTCGATAAGAAATACCCTGAACTGTTAAAAGAATGCTATCGACATGCCACGGTGCAGAAAGTCACTGAAGTTTTCCAACGTTTATTAATGGAAAAAATATCCGTGCGGAATATGAAGTTGATTATTGAAAATTTAGTGCAATGGATACCAAAAGAAAAAGATAGCCTGATGTTGGTGGAGCATATTCGTAGTGGAATGGCTCGCTACATTTCTTCTCGATTTGCGGTTGATGGGCGGCTCAATGTCCTGATGGTCAATTCAGATTTTGAAGACACCATTCGTCAAGGGATCCGCCAATCTTCTGGGGGGGTGTATTTACACCTTGAACCAGAAACCAGTAATCAATTAATTCAAGCGGCGGAATTGGCCCTAGAAAATAGTTATTTGTCGATTAGAGACGTCAACATGCTAGTACCCGTAGATATCCGTCGTTTTGTGAAAAAAATTTTGGAAGGGCGATTTCCTGAATTAGAAGTGCTTTCTTTCAACGAAGTCTCTGAAACCGTGAAAGTGAATGTGATTAAAACAATTTAATTAATAAGGAGTAAAATATGAAATATCGATTTATAGAATCATTAAATAAATATTTATCTACAGAGGGACGTAGTGACTTAATTAACCCAGAGTTAGACTGCCATACTAATATCCAATTAGAGATGAATGATTCACCTGCTATTAATATCGATCTTTCTTCAGATGATATTATTATTTGGTGCGCTTTAACTCCATGTAATTATAGCCGCTTAGAATCAGTAAGCAGTTTATTATTAAAGTCGATAGTTGAATATGCACCACGTAATTTTCAACCAGGGCAACCTGCATTAAACTTGGTGGATGATAATTTTATTTTATCTGCGGTATTAAAAGAGTCTGCATTAAATGAAAACTCAGTATTCTCAGATAGTTTTGATGAATTCTTTGAACGTGCGAATGAATTGCGCATTCAACTTTCAGCCTAAATTATCTTGATAGATGATGAAAATTTTTGATATCTGCGCGCATCCTGCGCGCATTCACGGCTGTTTGATTGAGGCGCCTTTGCAAGGGGTATTCATTGGTGAAATCTGTTTCATTGAACACTCAATTTCTCATCCAGAGATCATTGCGAAAGCACAAGTGGTGGGCTTTAAAGAAGGTTTAACGGTATTGAGCTTGATTGGCCGAATACAAGGTTTAACACGCGAAGTCGTAATCCGTCCTAGCGGTTACCCCTTTGTATTTCCAGTAAGTGAGTCTTTGGCAGGAAAAATTTTTGATGCATCAGGTGAGCAAGTTGGTCAATTGGCTGAAAGTTCTAGGGAAGAAACAGGTCTCAATAGTCGCTTACAACGTATTGATAACCCGCCAATTAGTGTCACACAACGGCGGCCTATCAATGAGCCTTTAACCACGGGGGTTCGTGCTATTGATGGGCTACTAACATGTGGTTTAGGACAACGCATTGGTATTTTTGCCGCCGCGGGTAGCGGAAAAACGTCATTGATGAACATGATTATCAACCATGCTCATGCTGACATTCATGTAGTGGCTTTAATTGGTGAACGTGGTCGAGAGGTTATTGAGTTTATCGAAGAGTTAAAAAGCTCTCCTCATGCCGCCCAGACTATTTTGGTGTATGCCACATCGGATAGCCCTCCAGTTGAACGCTGTAATGCCGCATTATTAGCTACCACAATTGCTGAGTATTATCGGGATCTGGGGCGCAATGTTTTGTTATACGTCGATTCAATGACGCGTTATGCAAGGGCGTTAAGGGATGTGGCGTTAGCAACGGGGGAATTGCCAGCAAGACGAGGCTATCCTGCTTCTGTTTTTGAACAATTACCGATGTTATTAGAGCGTCCTGGACGTGTGAAGCATGGAGCTATCACCGCTTTTTATACTGTTTTGTTGGAAAGTGAAGAGGAGGCAGACCCGATTGGCGATGAAATTCGTTCGATCCTCGATGGTCACATCTATCTTAGCCATAAATTGGCGGGACGTGGGCATTATCCAGCAATTGATATCTTACAAAGTATTAGCCGTGTTTTCTCGAAGGTAGTATCCCCAGAACAGGCGAAAGCAGCTGTTGAAGTACGTGAAATGCTCGGCACATTACAACAATTACAACTGTACTTGGATTTAGGGGAATACAAAGAAGGTGAAAACAGTGATAACGATAGAGCGCTAAGCAAACAAGTTGAAATTGAAAAGTTTTTAAAGCAAGGCATGGGTGAATCGAGTGACTTTGAAAGTGTGTTCAATCAGCTCCATCAGTTAACAATATGAGTGTAAAGAATTTATTGCTGCTAGTTGAGCGCCGTTTAGATAAAACTCGGCAAGAGCAAGGAAGGCTGAATACAGCTATCTGTGAATTACAACAAAATTTGCTGAGTATAAAAGAGCGTACTCAAATTTTAGCGGCGCAGGTTGTTTTGTATGAAAAGTCCCAAGAATTAAAACCCGTTGAGTTTTGGGAACGACAGCGTTTGAAAGCGGCGGTATTGGCCGAGATTGCGCAATATGAGTATCAAAGCGATAGCATATTGACGCAAATCGAAAAATATCAGCAGTTAGCTGAACGAATAAAAGCGCAATCACTAGCATTACATCGAAAGTGTGAAAAATTCCAAAAATATCTCAAACAGAAGCGAGCTGAACAGTGCTTAAAATTAGAGCGTCAGCAACAACATGAAATAGAGGAGCTATTTGTTCATGTCCGTCATTAAACCTTTTCACAATGAAAAAACAATAGGTAGTGCCGCTGAATTACCAGTAAGAAGCGACCAGTCAGGACAACGTTATCGCCAGCCAACAGCAGCGAATAGAAATATACCTTCTTATCAAAAACTAGCGATGAAGGCCGCTAGTGTTTTTGAACAAAATACAGGTGCTAAATCAGAAGATAAAGGTCGTTTAGTGGGGGGGAATAATGACTCAAAGCTCTCATCTTTCACGGGGCAGGGAGTGCCGATATTACAGGAGGGACCGTTAGCTATTTCTTGTGACATGCATTTATTTAACGGCGTAGTTGAACCTGAAATTCAAACAGAAACTCTTTTGGAGCTAGGTGATGAAACAGAGCTCTGCAACCAACAAGAAACATCAAGGGATTATGAATTGTTAGATGATGAAATTCCTTTACTCAATATGAGTGGCATCCCATTAGCGCCAAATAACAATATTGTTCAGAAGCCGAACCAGTTATTGATGTCATTGGCAAAAGAGAAAGGGAATTCATCTGAACTGCCTGATATTCATTATGTTGATGAGCAAATAATAGTTAACCCACTGTTATTGAAAAGAGAATCGAAAGGTGATTTTTTCGCGAAGAAACCATCGATGGTATTAGAGAATGAAGGCCATCAAGTGGGAGGAAATCCAGCAACAGAGCGATTAGCAATGGGTATGCAAGAAAGTAAACAGGGCATTGAACACTCAAAAACAGTTGCTCAGGAAGCTCACGTGAATATGCAACCCGAAATTACAGTTAAAGATCCGCAGTCCGATACTACCGCTAAATTAAGCTCTGCAATAATGCAAGAGCGCGTCATACAAGATTTGACGAAAAGTGAGAAAAACCAGTCCGTTTTACAAGAGAATGAAAATATTGATGTCATTAACATATCTCGAAATAGTCTAGGGCCTACGGAACTTGGAACCACGGTACAACCTCAGGCTCAAACATCAGTAGCACGTGAGTCATCTTCTGTGGCATCTCAGATAGATAAATGGGCAGGTCATAGCGCTGCAATTGCGGATTCTCACATTAAAGAGACTTTGCCGCGAACGTTAACTTATACCTTCCATCAATGGAAAAATACACCGTCTGTGACTTTTGAATTGGCGACAAAAACAGATTTTATTGCCACAACACAGAGCCGTGAAGTGCAACATAGCTTACAAGAAAATAAGTATTTACTCAGTGGTGAGAAAAATATTTATTTCAGACAAGACCAAGAACGTGGCCAGCAGCATAGGCAACAACAGGAACAGCATCAGCAAGAAGACGATTAAGTATGTTGAAAATTCGACGAGTTGGTCAGCAAGAAAAGCAACTAAAAATTTGGCAGCAGCAATATCACGTTGATGTGGTTAATTCTCTCACTCACTCAGGACAACGTTATTTTAGAGTGTGTTTACAGAATAAATTGCAGCGAGTAAACGTATTAGTTCAGATTGAAAAATGGTGTCAGCATCGTTGGCCAGAACTTGTTCATTACGCGTGGGGTAACTTGAGTGTTGATACGCTGTGCAATGTTTTTATGTTTGAAAACAAGCATCAACATTTTTTTGAGGGGCAGTTTACATGTTCTTCGGTAGAAATCATTGATGGTAATGATATTCAAGGATTCAGATTATCAGCAAAAGAAACCTGTCTCGGTGAGGTACTGCTGTGTACTCCATTTGATGGCCTAGCGGTGCGAGAGCAAGCCGATAATGGCATCACTAATGTCTCAGTATCGGCAGATTGGGTTTTAGGATACAGCCATATTAGCTTGTCACTCTTGCGTACTTTAGCGTTAGGTGATGCGCTTTGTATTCAACAATTACAACTACATATGTTGGTTGGCGAACGTGTATTTGCACGGTTTCAAAAACAAGAAGAAGGTTTATTTATGATTGAAGAAATATTGTCTCCAGAAGATGGTGAAAATATTCAATTGGTGGACGATTATCAAGATGAAATTGAACGTCCATTTAATATGGCAGATATGAGTATTAAATTAACGTTTGTACTTGGCCACAGTGATATTCCTGTTACAGAGCTTGGTAATATACAACTTGGTTCAGTATTTTCCATTGGTGAAAATAAAGAACGAGAGGTAAAGATATACGCCAATAAGCAATTAGTGGCAGAAGGAGAACTGATTTATTTAGATGATGAGAGTGAATTAGGCTTAGAAATTACCCGCATAATTAGTCTCGGTGATAAAAGGGTATAATATGCCAACGGTTCCACAAGAAATACCTTTATTAGCACTTATTGCATTTTCAACACTACTCCCCTTTATTATTGCAGCAGGTACGTGTTATTTAAAAATATCGATTGTATTAGTTATGGTGCGTAATGCGATAGGCGTACAACAGGTACCATCAACCATGGTATTAAATGCGATAGCTTTATTATTATCCATTTTTGTTATGATGCCGGTATTGCAAGATGTGAACAATTATATGCGTCAAGAAAGTGTTGATTTTAGCAATGTGGAGTCCATAGATCACTTTGTTGATGATGGACTGGGGCGCTATAAGAGCTATTTACAGAAATATTCAGAACCACAGCTAGTTAATTTTTTTGAGTCAATACAGCAGGGACGTAGCGAAGAAGAAATTCATGAGGATGGTACGCCTCCAACTTTATTTTCTTTATTACCCGCATATGCACTCAGTGAGATTAAATCCGCATTTGAAATTGGTTTTTATATTTACCTGCCTTTTGTGGTGATTGATTTAGTCATCTCCAGTATTTTGCTTGCACTCGGTATGATGATGATGAGTCCAGTGACGATTTCTATCCCTGTAAAATTAATTTTATTCGTTGCTATCGATGGATGGACATTAATTTCTAAAGGATTGGTGATGCAATATATTGAATTAGCTCAGCATTGACGTGGAATATTGATATGGACGAAATCGTGTATGTTAGTAATAAGGCGATGTTATTAATTGTTATCTTATCTGCGATCCCAGTTATTGTTGCGACAGTAGTAGGGTTATTAGTGGGATTAATACAAACGGTAACTCAGCTTCAAGAACAAACTCTCCCTTTTGGTATTAAATTATTGGCGGTATTTGGTTCACTATTTATGATTTCAGGGTGGTTAGCCGATAAAGTGATGAATTATGCCACGGAGGCGATCCGTATGGCGATCCCTGCGGTAGGGCTACTGTAATGAGCCAAGAGTTAGTTTCGCTAGCATCCTATTTATTTTTTTTGTTCCAGCAAGGACTAATTAAGTTAGCATTAGCTTGGTTAAGAATTGCACCTGTTATGTTTTTTTTGCCTTTTTTTAGCAATAAACTGCTAAATGGCGGGATTATTAAAAATTGTGTCGTGATTTATATTGCCTTGGGGTTGTGGCCTTTTTTTATGGGAGTAGATCTTCAAGGGGAGCAAGCAGGGTTAGCTGAAGTTTTTTTATTTGAAATCGTTGTTGGTTTAACATTGGCTTTTATTTTAGGCCTACCTTTCATGATTGCTAATGTGATCGGTGAATTGATTGACACGCAGCGAGGTGAAACGATCAGTAGTATTATTGACCCAGCAAGTGGGACTGAAGCTTCAGAGCTGGCTGTATTCTTGAGCTATATTGTGTGCATGGTATTTTTATCTCAAGGGGGAATGTACCAACTTTCAACTATATTTGCTCAGAGCTACCATTTACTACCACTGGGACAAGGCTTTTCCTCTTTTAATAGCTTAGCATTAGGGGAATGGTTAAATAGTATGGTTCTTAAAGGTGTGATTTTAGCTGCTCCAATAATTGTAACCTTATTTATTACCGAGGTAGCTCTTGGGTTATATTCCCGTTTTTGCCCACAGTTGAATGCATTTTCATTGTCATTAGCAATAAAGTCGACTATTGCGTTTATTGTATTTTTACTTTATTTCCAAAATGAAGTGCCAGATATATTAATGAATATGATTTCATTAACGCCATTGAATACGATTTTTTTTTCTAATTAACGGTATACAGTTTAATTATTATGGCAGAAAAAACAGAGAAGCCTACTGATAAAAAAATAAAGGATTCAGCAAAGAAAGGACAAAGCTATAAAAGCAAAGATTCAGTTGCCGCGATTGTATTAGTCGTTAGTGCTTTTATCTTTGATGGTATGACAAGTTTATCTGACTTGGGTCTATTAACAAAAAAGATATTACTGTCTCCAAATAATATAAATATTGATACATTACTTTGGGAATTCTTTATTGTTTTTATTGGTATTTTATTACCAGTTTTATTGGCGTGTTTTTTAGCTGGAACGTTGGTCTCATTATTACAGAGTCGTTTTAGGCTAGCGACAGAGGCAATAAAACTGGATTTAACAAAATTAAATCCTATTGCAGGGCTAAAAAAAATATTTTCTTTGAACTCGTTAAAAGAACTTATTAAAGCTATTTTATACTTGCTTGTCTTT
Source organism: Providencia xihuensis (assembly GCF_041953405.1). Taxonomy (NCBI): domain Bacteria; kingdom Pseudomonadati; phylum Pseudomonadota; class Gammaproteobacteria; order Enterobacterales; family Morganellaceae; genus Providencia; species Providencia xihuensis. Next base: position 176,753 of record NZ_CP169565.1, read on the forward strand.
GTTGTCTCCGCATTGGTTTTTTTCTATCTTTGGCGACATGACATTTTTATGCTTTATCGGACTACCATTGAAGGCATGATCCAGCAATGGGCAGATTTATCAACGACCTTTATCATTGTATTTTTAGCCGTAGCATTACTAATTATTATCGTTGATATGATTACTGAATTTTTCTTATTTATTAAAAACTTAAAAATGGAAAAACAAGAGGTAAAGAAAGAACACAAAGACAATGAAGGTGACCCTCAGATTAAGAGTGCGCGACGAGGTTTACATCAAGAATTACTTTCTGAAGAAGTTAAATCAAATGTGCGTAATTCTACATTTGTGATGGCTAATCCCACACATATTGCAATGTTAATTTATTACGATTCGGATATTGCACCATTACCCTTTTTGTTTTCTAAAAGTAAAGGAATATATGCGAAGGCCATTATCAAATATGCACAGCAGCAAGGTATTCCTATTGTCCGTGATATCCCATTAGCTCGAAAGGTTTGGCGGTTATATAAAAAAGATAGTTTTATTGACGACTCAGGGCTAGAAGAAATCATGCAAGTCATATCCTGGCTAATTAGAGTTGAATTAGTCAAAATGGGTATTGATGTTGATGATGCATTAGGAAAATTAGCCGAAAATGGCGGCATTAAATTATAAATTTTTCTAAATGAAAAATAACAATATATAGATTAAATCGTTTTTTTAAAGCCACGAAGAAATTGATTAATTATGATGCAAAAAGATAACAGCATCATATATTAAATATTCAAAAATAAGGTAAATATATGAATAATATTCAACATGATGAAAAACAAGATATTGATATGGAAGAATTACTCGGAAATATTACGACAGCACTAATGGATGGTGCAACTTATAAAGATATACACGGTATTCCTCAATGTACAATGGATGGAATTTATTCTTATGCTTATGAGTTTTATCAACAAGGTAAATTAAAAGAAGCAGAAACTTTTTTCCGATTTCTAAGTATTTATGATTTTTATAATACTGACTATGTGATGGGGCTTGCTGCGGTTTATCAGTTGACTAAACGTTATGATAAAGCTACAGAGTTATACGCTTTGGCATTTGTACTGGCTAAAAATGATTATCGGCCGTTGTTCCATGCAGGGCAATGCAATTTGATGATGAAAAAAAGTAGTGCGGCATTGCACTGTTTTGAAAGCGTTGTAGCGAGTAGTGAAAATGCTGATTTACAAAAAAAATCAAAAGCCTATTTAAATTCATTAAAGAAAGACTCGCCAGAAAAAACGGATTCAACAGATTCTAGAATATAACGAGGAAATGATATGGTCGATATTACAAACCTTGGTAATAATGAACGAATAAAAAACATTTATACCTTTTTACAAAACAGTAACCCATTAGGGACTGGAGATGAAAGTGTTAAATCAGTATTAGCATTAGAAATAGCCTGTGAGGAGTTGACATCTACAGAGCAGATGAAAAAGCAGCGCAATGAAAATATTCCTAAATTATTAAAACCAAAAATGATGATGATGAAAATGAGTCCACAAATAGCAGGCTCAAAATCACAAAAAGGCTTTAATGGAACCGCATTACTTATTGAAACATTTTCAACACTGCGTCAATTATTACATGAAGGTAACTTAGGTGAATTAAAAAATAGACTTGAATTAATCAATGCCGAATCAGAGGCTTTACGTAATCAAGGTAGTGAATTACTTAATTCATTTGCAAATTCAGCAAAGGAAGCTGAGAGATACACTATTCAGACCCTAGAGGTTGAAAAAAACTTAAATCTCGCGAAAGAGCAGTTAAACAACATCACAGATAAGCAAAAAAATCTTCAACAAACCATTACGAATAATAAAGATCGTTTGGCTAATATTAAACTTGAATTAGCCGAAAATAAAAAAATATTAGCGCAGATAAACGCTTTAGAAAAGCCGATAACAGAAGAAGCCTATCAAGTTGAAGTTGCCGCTGAAGCAAAGATTGCAGAGTTGAATACACAATTTAATCAATTAACCAATGAACAGGCAACATTGGAAGCCTCATCTGTTTTATTAACTAATCAAAAAAATGAATTTAATTTAAAAATTGATACGTTACAACGTGATTTTGAAGGGTTAGCTGATAAATCTATCGAGTTAACTAAGATTTGTGACGATAACCGTAACAAACTAACTCAATTTATAGAAACTACCCCCCGAAATGTTGAGCTGGATGGTGATAAATGGGAAAACACGTTGGCATTGTTGACCTTGTTGACAGCTCAACTCAAAAAAGCGATTAGCGAAGACTCTGTTCGTAACATGAAAGAACAAGAAGAAGTCATGATGAAAATCAATGAGGCTTCTCGTAGAGACTCGGAAAAAAAAGCGCAAGAAGCGGAGGCGTCCGAACGTAAAGCGGCTGAAGCGAATAAAGCGGCTTCATGCACGAGTAAAATCTTTAGTTATATTTTGTTGGCTGTTTCAGTTATTGCCACGGTTGCAACGCTTGGGGCAGCGACGCCACTTACATTAGCCGTTGCTGCTATAGGGATTGCGATAGCGGTTACAGATATTGTATTAGAAGAAACAGGTCATAGCAGCCTAATGCAAATGTTAGCTGACCAAATTTCTTATGTTGTGACGAACATGCTGATTGAGTTTGGTGTACCAGAGGAGAAGGCTAAACAAATTGGCAGCATTGTTGGCATGATTGTCGCAGCAATTGCTTTTTTGGCACTTTCCCTGCTTTCAATGGGCTCTGCGATAAAAAGTATTCCGAGCATGATAAAAAACATACCGAAAATGATAAAAGGTATTATCAAATCAGTGCCTAAAAGTTTAACCAATGCACTCGGTAACATATCGACTAAAGTGGCAGATAGCGCTGATAGTATGGCAAAGCTTTCTAAACTCGCTAAATTGTCGGATAAATTTGATGAAGTAAAACATACTGCGAAAGCGATTAGCCAAATTGCAGATAAAGCGGATAAATCGTCAGACGTTGTGTCCATTGGTGGCCAAATGGTGAAGGTCGGTGACTCGGTCGCGGACAGTGGTGATAGCGTGGTAAATCTATCCAAATTCGCTAAATTGTCAGACAAATTTGATGATATTACTGATGTGTCTTCAAGTGCTAAGCATGTCGTTGATAGCGTAAATAAACAAAGTGTGGGCATGGCTCGTCTTGAAGTTGCAATGAAAGGCACTGGTGCTGTTATGAGTATTACAAATACGGCAGCAACGGGTGGACTACGTTTAGATGCTGCCGCGAATATACGTGATATGAAAGCAATGTTGGCGGGTATGATGCTGAATGATGCGTCAATTCAAGCATTAACAGAGCTGCTTAATGCTCTTATCAAAGCAATGTCAAAAGAAACAGAGAAGTTAAGTGAAATGTTCAACGGTATTTTGGGCTCTCTTCAGGAGTCGAATAACCAAAAAGTTGAAATGTTGAAAATGGCACGTTTTGGGTAAAAACTGAGAGGAAAAAATGGAAATTAATACTAATAAAGAAAGCATTATAAATATATTAGCCAATAACCATGCTTCGATTATATCGACAGCATTAAATGACTCGAGTTTAGAAGGCATTACACCTAAAAAAGTAGTGACGGTACAAGAAATCGATTTGTTAGCGAAACAAATCAGTACAGAAAAAATTGAACTTAAAGAAGCGATCGCAATAAAAGATATTAATGTGGAGCACATATTAGAGGCATTAACCTTATTAGGTGCTTCAGAAAGAATGGCATTACTGGGGGATGTTCATCAATTTATTACGATTACACCAGAAAAAATGCAGCAATTAGTGGCTAAAGTATTAGCAGAAGAGATAAACATTTCCGAGCAAGCTTTCCAAACAGCCCAATTACCTGATGAAATAGAAATAAAGCAAATAGGGCTTGCTGTACAGGTAATATTAGGAAGTTCATTACTTAAAGATGCTTTCAATAATAGCCAAAGCAATGTAGAACTTAAAGAGAATGAAATTAAGTCGACAGGAGAATTAAAATCAAACCAATTCATTGGGATTATTAGCAGTGATATATTATTAGCGTTAAGCTCAATTGTTCGTAAAGTATTATCTGAACTGAATATCTCCGATCGTCGAATTAGCGCCGATTTCTTATCATTAAATGCCAAAATGGTAGAGGCCGCTGCAGACTCTACCATTAAAGAAGGTGAAAAAGCATTTTATAGTTCATTGGCAGGGTTCTGTACTTCTTTTGCTGTGAGTTTGGGAAGTGGGTTGGTTCAAGCTAAATCACTGCACACACAACTTAAATCGACAAATACTAATTTGGTGAAGGCGAACCAAAATAGCGCTTTAACTGATAACTTGAAGGCATTAAGTCAAAGTGGGGCTTCGACGAAAAATAATACGATTAGCCTTAAAGGTAAAGATGGCAGCTCAATAGATATGGTGGACAGCCCAAGTTCAACTCAGAAAAACTTAGTAAATCAACGAAATGCAGAATCTGCACAAAAGACTAATAAGTTAGGGCTGGCGGAAAGCCAAGAGCATGATCGTATTGTGAATAAATCGAGAACATACAGCAGCATAGCAGAACAAGGCGGGCGCCTATCCGATAATGCAGGACAAATGGTGACATCAGGGACTCAAATTAGCGTTAAAGAAGAAGAAGCAAATAAAATGAAGCAACAGGCGACGGCTGATATCGCACGTACTATTTCAGCAGATAAAGATAAACAAGTAGATAAAGATAAAGACCTTGTGAAGCAAATGAGTGAGTATTTACGTGAAATTAGAGAGGCTAATTTGCGAACATTTCAGAGTGTTGTAAGGGGCTAACCATGGAAGTATTATTTCAACGAAATTATATTGGGTATCCAGAAGTAAAGAATGCAGCTGTTGTTGGAAAACAGGAAACGATAACCCACCAGAATGGAAATGAATTTGCCATAGACTTAGACGCAGATCCTTATGAACAAGGAATGGTGCTAGCGAGACAATTGGGTGGTTTGGAATTGAATGAAGCTTCTTATAGAAAATCAGTCTCATTTAACGATATTGAAAAGGAAATAAGCCATACAAATCTAGTTTCAAATATTTCCTCAGACTCATATAAAGCATTAAAACGTGAAAAACGAAGTGTATCAGACACTGTAATTGATGGTCGACCTCATATTAAGGGGTTAGAAACAATGATTGAGAATATTCATGATAACTATCAAAAACAGTATGGTGAATTAATTAAAGCATCGACTCAGTTTATGCAAGATATTAATACGGCGATTGGTAAGCTAAGTAATCATATGAAAGCGGGGAGCGATGGTAAAATTGAATTCTATGCGAAAAGTTTTATCTTAGATTTAAATAGTGCCGCTGCAAAGTATTCTGGGAGACCTTTTACAGGAAATCCAAATGATACTAATCACTTGAATGGCCATTTTAATAACTTTAGTCTTAATGAGAGCCAAGCGACACCCCTTCTAGAGTTACCATTAGAAAATGGCGTTTTCGAATTTTGGGAAAAAAAATTATCGGGTCAAGGTTTTATAGTTAAAAAAACAGGAACACATGTAAAAATATATCCAGATCTTAAACCTATTGTAGAAATATTTAATACTGTGCGTGGTCTTAATGGGTGGACAGATGGAGCACAAGTTCAGTCTCAGCAATTTCAAAGTATGCAAACAGCAATAGACAGCCAAAAAAATGCTGTTAATAATAGTGTTTCCCGGTTATTAGAAACATTTCGGCAAGATAATAGCCATTTTGAGACATTAACTCAGTTACTCATTCAACTAGTTAGAGACTTGAATCAAAATAATAGTGCTTTAGTTAATTTTTAATTTTTAATTTTTAATTTATAAGTACGACAATTTTTATTATTAAATCATAATTTATTGTGAGGGTATTGTATAATGTCAATTTCTCCTATATTAAAAAATGCAGTAACTCCTAGCATGGACATGAATAGGAATTTAGTCAATAACAGTAATTCAATAGCACATAATATTTCCTCTGTTCTACCTGCTAGTTCAACAAATGCATTACCATTGAACGGAGAAGGTAATATAAAAACCGAAACACCCAATATGAATAAAGAGGATTTGCATAATCTCAATGTTCACAAGCAGGCCTCTATTATTTCTGAGCTATTAAATAAAAGTGGTTATAATATCACGGCGGAAATAGTGATGAATGCATTAAACTTTGGTGGGATGGGAAATATAACTCAACAAGCTATGCATTACCGCCCTGAAAGTAGTTTGATTATTTTAACGTTACTGGAACCTCATGAAATGGCGGATGGGTTATTAGAGTCCGCCGCAAACATGGTTCAGAGTTTGAATCAAACAACGAATGATAATTTTAAAGCAACCCTTCAAAAATCATTGGAACAGTTCGATAAAAAAATCCAGAAATCTTTGTCTGGTATTAAAGGCAATCATTTTCTTGCTATGGGAGAAAGGTTTAAAGAGGTTTATGTTAGGCCAGAATTTAAAAATGTTTTAAAACCGCACTTATCAGTGGAAATGGTAGAACAGCTTTCAATGGATAATTGTTTACTCTCTGAGCAGAATAAACATAAGCAAGCAGAAATCTCGGTTTTAAATAGCGCTTATCAGAACGCAGGAAATGGCCCATCTGTTGATAAAGCTCATTATATGCACAATATGTTCAGTGTATTAGAAGAAAGCTTAGAAATTGTTAAGACACTAAAAGTGCAAGTTAATTGGGAAGAGCGAGCCGTAATACCGAAAGTAGAAAGCCAGCCGTTACCGTCACCACTAGGGGACGAAGTTGATGGCGCAAGGGGGTTGCCTCAATCCTCGGATTTGACAAGCAGTCATATATCAGGTAGTTACAACACAACAAATAACTATTACTTTAGTTCTCCACTCAGTGAAAATATCACGAAGATCAGTCATGAAGCTCCCGAAGTGGATCACTCGTCACTCGAAGAGTCTAAACAGACCAAACAGAGCGAAGCTCCCGTATTAGCACCTGTCAAAAATCAATTTATAGCGAAACTGTCGCACACGATATTAAGCCAACCCGCGAAAGAGCCAGAAGTTGATTACGAATTTCCAAAGGTGGATAACTCTATTTACCAGAGCAAGGACTTTGTTGCGAGTACGCTACACGGAAATCAACCACCTGCGAAAGAACCAGAAGTTGATTACGAATTTCCAAAGGTGGATAACTCTATTTACCAGAGCAAGGGCTTTGTTGCCAGTACGCTGCGTGGCAACCAAGATACACAGGCAAAGGTAAAGCCAGAACGTCAATCAGCCAAACAAGAGGCCATACAGCAGTTTTTACCTAAAAATGGTCATCTTTTAGGGAGCTACTTAAGAAACGGCGAAGTGCCCACCAAAGTCACATTATCAACGGAGGGCGCATTAACACGTAGTCAATCGGATAAAGAAATTTATCGTGGTACACGTGAAGCAACAAAAGTGGTCGTAGATACAGCGTCTTATCTGCCGAATAGTGAGACTCCGGTGACATTAACGGAACGAGGCGCATTGACGCGCGATCAAAGCAAAAAAGATGCTTACACCACAGGCCAGTGAGGGGTTAAATGGATATTAAACCAAATAACATTCATTGGTTATGGCTGGTGGAGCAAATCCAGCAAATACGGACTTATTCAGGGATCACGAATAGCTACACTATGGACTCTGCACTGATCGTAGACGTACATATTGATTCGCTGGAAATGTTAGAGTTAATCACTGCTATTGAGCAATATACTGGGCAGGGAATTAATGATGAAGTCTGGATGAAGTGGCGTTATTTACGCGATATCGTCGATTACCTTTCAAATGTGAAATAACACCAAAAGCCACTGGGTATTTAAAAAGTGGCTTTTGGGCTTTTCATTTCTCTTTTAATTCGCTTAAGTCTTTTAGCTAGAGTAATCATAAAAAGATGATATTTTGAATTATTTATTTCTAATTTTTATCAATAGAAATTTAATAATTGATTCCTTAAATATAAAATTTGAGATTAGTCATCGTTATATCAATAAGCTAACATCGAAATTAACTATTTTTTATAAAATAAAATTAACATTAATTTTTCATGCCTTGAAATCGATCACAAAATAAATAGTTCAATAAATGTAATGTTCGAAATAATAATTTCAATTTAAGGGGTTGAAATGGACGCTATTTCGAGCAGGTATCAGTTCATTCAAAAAGTTGCTATAGACGCGGGGAAGTTGGCAGTTGTTTATTACCATCAACGTGGGCAATTAAATATTGAAAAGAAACAAGGTGATGGGCAAGATCTTGTTACAGTTGCGGATAAAAACACAGAAAATTTTATTCGCGAAAAAATTAACCATCATTTCCCTGATGACGCCATTTTTGGTGAAGAAGGCGGTTTTTCTCAAGGAAAGTCAGGCTATACCTGGGTGGTTGACCCAATTGATGGTACCAGCGCTTTTATTTTTGGCCTTGCGTCTTGGTGTGTTTCCATCGCATTGCTTGATGAGCACAAAAATACAGTGATTGCGGCAGTTTATGATGCCGTTCATGATGACCTATTTCATGCAATGCGAAACTATGGCTGTTATTGCAATCAAACACGTGTGCACGCGACCCCTGCCCATTCTCTAAATGAAGGTTTATTAGGTGTGGGCATTTCAACCAGAATGCCACCTGAAACTATTATTCCATTTCTAGATAAGTTACTCCATGCGAACGGCATGTTTGTACGCAATGGCTCGGCGGCATTGATGTTAGCTTACGTTGCGGCAGGTCGGCTGATTGGCTACTTCGAACCACACCTCAACTCTTGGGACTGCCTCGCTGGGTTGTTATTAATCCAAGAAGCAGGCGGCACGACCAATGATTATTCTTCGAATCCCGATTTTCTGATGAAAGGCGGTTATGTTTTAGCGTCGAGTCCTGATGTTTATCAGCAACTTGATGCGTTCCTTAAGTAGTTAAAAAATAAAATAATTAAAATAATTAAGAACGATAAAAGGGCAATAAAATGAGTTCTAAACTTTCCTTTTTTGATATTAAAAGACTCCCGATTGGCAAGGTCCCTCTCTCTGTACAACGTGATTTATGGCTACGCAAATTTATGGAACCCTTCTTGGTGATGTGCCTCGCCTACACAGGGATCTACTTTTTACGTTATAACTTCAAAGCAGCAACACCATTTATTATTGAACAAACGGATTTTACGTTAAGTGATTTAGGCACCGTAGGGTTCGGTTTCTCGATCACCTATAGCTTAGGGCGGGTATTACTTTCCTATTATATTGACGGGAAGAATACCAAGAAGATACTCAGTTTCTTGTTATTGCTGTCCTGCGCCTCTTCATTTGCCATAGGGATGTTCTTGCTATCTTCAGGGCATTCGCTGGGGATATTTATTTTCCTCTGGGCGCTGACTGGGTTATTCCAAGCACCCGGTGGGCCTTGCTCGAATTCAACCATTAACCGCTGGACGCCAAGAAAGAATCGAGGTCGTTATATTTCATGGTGGAATGCTTCTCATAATATTGGTGCAATCCTAGCTGGTCCTATTGCTTTGTTTGGAATGGAATACGCCTTTAACGGTAATGTGGCAGGGATGTTTATTTTCCCTATTTTATTTGCCGCTGTTATCGCAACTTTTGGCCTGTTTTTCGGGAAAGATGACCCGTCGGAGTTAGGGTGGAATACGCCAGAAGAGATTTTTGATGAGCCTGTGTCTAAAGCAGATACCGCGGCAGAAAGCATGACTAAGCGTGATATTTTTGTTAAGTATGTGCTGAAAAACCCAGCTGTTTGGTTTTTGTGCTTTGCGAACTTGTGTGTGTACACCATTCGGATTGGCGTGGACAACTGGAGTGTGGCGTATGTTAAAATGGCGCTCAACTGGGATGATATTTCTGCGATTGGTACAATCACGGCGCTCGAACTTGGTGGCTTTTTAGGCTCACTAACATGGGGTTATATCTCTGATAAAATGGGGGGAAGACGTGCGTTGCTCGGCATGTTGTGTATGATTTCAGTGATTTTCCCATTGATAGCCTATCAGAACATGACCAGTGTCTGGGGAATCTATATTGCGCTGTTTTTTGAAGGATTCTTTATTTTTGGCCCCGTGATTTTAATTGGTATCTCCATTATCGGTTTTGCCCCGAAATGTGCGACAGCGGTGGTTAACTCCATTCCTGGCTTCTTTGGTTACCTGTTTGGCGACGGGATGGCAAAAGTTCTTGTTTCCCGTATTGCAGACCCAAAAGGAGATGGCATTTCACTGGGCGGTCTCACATTGCATGGTTGGTCAGATACTTTCTATTTATTATTTGCTGCAACAGCGGTAGGTATTGTGATGTTAGGCGTTGTGGCCATTTATGAAGAACGGAAAATTCGTTTAGATAGAGCGGTAGAATAACGATTTTTAGAGACTCAACCTCTTGTGCCTTAGCGGGCTCGAGAGGTTTCTGTTTTTACCTTCAGTCATTTCCCCCTGTATTTTCAGTCATATAAATTTCATATTTCTATCATCAAGTGATAACGCTCACAAAATAGGATCACCTTGTTTGCTTAATTCTACGCGCGTAGACTATGCTTTAAGTAAATAAAATCACAAACTATATTGTCTTGATTAATCGGCTTTGCGCCAATACCAAGGGTTTATGACTATGGTCACACAATCAAATGTTGAGACTAATCAACAAGCTGCACAAGAGCGGTTAAATACTCCAGAAGGGAAGAAAGATTTCCGCCGAGCGATTTTCTCATGCTGGTTAGGAACAACCATGGAGTACGCAGATTTTGCTCTTTATGGTTTAGCGGCAGGTATCATTTTTGGTGATGTTTTCTTCCCTGATGCGACGCCGATTATGGCATTGCTCTCAAGTTTTGCAGCCTATTCAGTTGGGTTTATCGCCCGCCCAATAGGTGCATTATTTTTTGGTTGGTTAGGTGATAAGCATGGCCGAAAAATGGTCATGGTGATCACGATTGCATTAATGGGGTTATCGACCACATTAATAGGTGCGATACCTAGCCACGCACAAATTGGTGTTTGGGCGCCAGTCTGTTTGGTTATTTTGCGATTTGCTCAAGGGTTAGGTGCAGGGGCTGAGTTATCTGGTGGTACGGTGATGTTGGGTGAGTATGCACCAGTAAAACGCCGAGGTTTGGTTTCCTCGATTATTGCGCTCGGCTCAAACAGTGGAACATTACTTGCCTCCATGATTTGGCTGATAGTGTTACAAATGGACAAGGAAAGCCTGATGTCTTGGGGCTGGCGTATTCCGTTCCTCGGTAGCATTTTAATTGCGTTAGCCGCATTAATTATCCGCCAACATATGCGTGAAACCCCCGTATTTGAACGCCAAAAAGAATTGCTCGCAGAAGAGCGCCGTAAAGCATTGGAATCAGACACCATCATCCATGCTGTTGATAACCGCTCATTTTGGCAGAAAACTCGTGCATTTTGGACGATGGTTGGCTTGCGAATTGGCGAGAATGGCCCGTCTTATCTTGCTCAAGGTTTTATTATTGGCTACGTCACAAAAATATTGCTGGTGGATAAATCCGTTCCCACCACGGCGGTATTAATCGCATCAATTTTGGGGTTTGCCATTATTCCATTCGCGGGTTGGTTATCTGACCGCTTTGGTCGTCGTATTGTTTACCGTTGGTTCTGCTTCTTGTTGATGCTGTATGCCGTGCCTGCTTTTATGTTGCTCGATTCCCGTGAACCAATGATTGTTATCCCAACGATTGTGGTTGGGATGGGGTTAGCATCACTGGGGATTTTCGGGGTACAAGCAGCTTGGGGTGTGGAGTTATTTGGCGTACGTAATCGCTATACTAAAATGGCTTTCGCTAAAGAACTCGGTTCTATTTTATCTGGTGGTACTGCGCCTCTGGTCGCTGCGGCATTATTGTCTTGGACAGGGCATTGGTGGCCAATTGCGATTTATTTCATAGGAATGGCGTGTATTGGCCTCGTGACAACATTCTTTGCACCAGAAACACGAGGTCGTGACCTTAACTTGCCTGAAGATGCCATATAAGTGGTATATAAAAGACCAGACGACTGCTATTCTTTGGAGAAAGTAAGGGTAACAGAATAAGGAATGCAGAGTGTCTGATGCAAATAGCCGTAAAGTGACGCGGGTAGATGTTGCCCGCGAAGCGGGAACATCGGTTGCGGTGGTCAGTTATGTGATAAATAACGGTCCCCGTCCCGTTGCGGAAGCAACAAAACAAAAAGTGTTAGCAGCAATCAAGAAAACGGGGTATCGCCCCAATGGGATTGCAAAAGCACTTGCATCAGGCAGTACGCAGACTTATGGACTAGTGATCCCCGATATCTCAAACCCTTTTCTGGCTTCGATAGCCCATGCACTACAAAGGGAAGCTTTTAAACATGGCCACGTTTTATTACTTGGGGATGCAGGTGATTCGCGAGCTCGCGAAAAAGAGCTAATTAATAATTTGTTGTTACGGCAAGTTGAAGGGCTGATTTACACCAGTGTTGATAGGCATCCTTATATTGACCTGATTCAGTCGTCAGGCACACCATGTGTGATGCTTGATAGGGTGGAAGCTTCAGAAGGTGTGAGTACGATCCAAGTGAATGAGAAACTTGCCGCTTATAAAATCACCCGCCATTTGATAGAGCATGGATATCAAAATATTGGCATTATTTGCGGTCCAAATGAGATGCTTAATACGCAAGACCGCTTTAGTGGTTGGCAAGAGGCATTGGCAACAGCAAACCTTCAAGTACAGCAAAAATGGATTTTAGCGGGGAAATATACGCGCGATTGGGGCTATCAGGCAATTTATCAAATGCAGCAGGTTGGGTTGCCAGAAGCCATTTTTGCAACAAATGAATTACAGGCTTTCGGTTGCTTAAAGGCGTTAGCGGAGCTAAAAGTGCGTGTTCCAGAGGATATTGCACTGGTTTGTTTTAACGGTACTGTTCAATCTGAATATACGGTTCCTACGCTGACAACAGTCCGCCAACCCGTTGATAAAATTGCCGAAAAAGCGATACAAATCTTACAAAACTGGCCATATAAAGAAGCCGTATGTGAGGTCGAGTTTGAATTACAGATTGGGCACTCTTGTGGGTGCTAACGATTTAATATTTCAGGGAAAATTATGCGTGTAATTATTGATTGTGATCCAGGAAACGGGGTTGCTGGCGCGAATGTTGATGATGGGCTCGCACTCGCACTTGCGATTGCGGCACCTGAAATCCAGTTAGAGATGATCACCACGGTTTCTGGCAATACGCCTAGCAATGTGGGGTATAATGTTGCCAGCCATTTGGTGCGCTCATTAAACGAAAATATCCTCGTTTATCGAGGCGCATCATCTGCTTTAATCGAAGCTAGCGCGCCATGGCGGGAGCAGTTAGACAATGGTGCACAAAGAGCCAAGCTTACTCATCTATGGGACAACCTTCCTTCTGTGCCAGTGTTACCTGAATCGATTCCTGAAGCAGCTTTGCGCATTGGCAAATTGGTTTGTGAAAATCCGAACCAAATCACAGTTATCGCTATTGGTCCTCTCACTAATATTGCGATGGCGATGCAATTATTCCCTGAGCTCGCGGCTAATGTTGCTGAAATTGTTATTATGGGGGCCGTATTTAATGTGCCAGGTTATGTGAAAGACACCAACTTTGGCCTAGACCCAGAAGCGGCTCATGCCGTATTAAACAGCGGCGCGAATATCACGTTAGTTCCTATGGATGTAACGGTACAAACTCAGATGGTGCATAGTGACCTTGATAGGTTTGCTGAGCTCACTTCACCGTTGAGTCAGTTTTTGGTGAGCACAATGCGCCCATGGATCGATTATTCACGAACAACGCGGCAGCTTGCAGGGTGTTGGATCCACGATGTATTAACCATCGCATGGTTATTGGATAAAAGCGTAGTAACTTATGAGTTGCAGCAAGTGGATATTGAGTTACAAGGGGCATTAAGAGGGAAAAGCTACCGTCTTGAGCCGTTGCGACTACGCGTGGGGATCCCAGCGTTAAAAACAAAACCCATCAAGGTGTTGCAATCAGTTGATAACCAAAAGTTATTAGCGTTAATCTTTCAAACCATTAAAAATTATTCAACAAAAAAATAGCGCCGATCGGCGCTATCAGACTGCGGACAAACCGATATTAGGTTTGACTGCAGGTTGAATTGGTTTTGAAAATAGACGAGGAAAATCAATTCATTGATTTTCGGCTGATAACACAAAGCAGGAAAAACCACGCTTTTATCCTGCTTTGTCAACAACCTCATAGCGCCGATCGGCGCTACTTTGCATGAGTGTTATGCAACCGATTTTTGCATAACACCATGGGCAAGGTTACCTTTATGGAAGCTTGCATGTCTTGGTGAAATACGTGCAACGGCTTCTGCGGAGCAAGACGCATCAACCAACACAAAACTTGCATCATCCCCTTTTGCAGGCCATACCTGCGTTCCTTTTTCATCTAGCGGCAGAATATTGCCAGTCGCGATTGCCAGTGAACGTGATAACGAAAGTTCGTCAGGGCGGGTATAAAGCTGTGCGTATAAATTGGCTTTTTCCAGCATATCCCCAAGGCCAAATGGCGACCAATGGTCAACCACGCTATCTGTTCCAGTCATCACAAATACACCATTTTTATTGAGTGTTTTCAGTGGCATATGCAGTGTACCAATCGGTACGGTTGAGGCAATGGTGATTTGTTGTTCTGCTAGCTGCTTTGCCGTTTTTTCAGCTTGTTCAGGGCTTAATGTTGCCAGTGCAAAGGCATGGCTGATGGTGACTTTTCCACGTAAGCTGCGGTTTTCATCCACAGTTTTAATCATATACTCGATAGCAGCAAAACCTGCTGGGCTGGTTTCATGTAGATGAATATCCACGCCTTTATTGTAATCCAAGGCGATTTGGAACATGGCATCAAGGGATTTTTCCATCGCGCCATCGACATTGGTTGGGTCTAAGCCACCGACGTAATGAGCGCCTGCTTGCATGGCTTCACGCATTAATGGCACTGATTTAGAGAGTAATAACCCATGTTGCGGGAACGCGACAATTTCGCAGGTCAAATCTTGTTGATGTTCGCCCAGTACTTTTTGTAGCGCTTCTAAATTTTTCAATCCAGAAACAGGTTCGATATTGCAGTGGCTGCGTGCAATGGTGGATCCTTGGGATTGGATCAAGTTGATCAGCGCGTGCGCTCTTTCTTCGGTGAAAGGTTGCAACTCGGGCAACATTTTTTGCTCAAGTGCGATCATATCCATAATTGTTTTACCTTCACGAGATGCAGGGGCTTGCCATGGGCCACCGTAGAAGGTTTTATCGAGGTGAATATGCATATCGCGAAACGCAGGCAACATTAGTTTGCCTTGTGCGCTATAGGTATTTAAGGTGCTATTGGTATGTTGTTTATTCGGTAAAACCGCAACAATTTTGCCCTGATCGATTTCAATGGTTTGTAAGGCTGTTTTCGTGCCGATTACTGTTGAATCACGGAAGTTAAACCCTGTTTCCAGTAACACATCATCGAGATAGTAGTGCTTGTCGGTGATACTTGAAATAGCGGATTGCCCAGCGGGTTCGTTTTGTGCATTGGCGATACTCGACATCGCGCCAAATAAGGTGCAAGCGGCAGCCACTTTTGCACCTGTGGATAGGAACTCTCTTCTGCCGGATGGTCTTTCTGCTGTCATAGAAACTCCTTTTTGGGATGGCACTTAACCGCCCAGATCATGTTCAAACGATCTGGGAGATTTTTAAACTGCGAGACGGATAAGACATTCGCGGATCTTGATAAGAAGATCTGCGAATCTAACATTTACCCTTTAACGATGTGGGTACCTGTTTCGCCGCGTAAGGCCTCAGGTAATTTTTCAGGGGTAGTGATAATTACACGCTTGCCGCCGTTGGCAATAAACGACAGGCTTGCTTCAATTTTTGGCAACATACTACCTGCAGGGAAATGGCCTTCTTCCATATAGCGTTGCATATCGCTGGTGGACGTTTCTCCGAGGGTTTTTTGCTCTGGTTTACCGAAGTGTATGCATACCTTTTCGACACCTGTGGTGATAATCAAAATATCGGCATTCAGTTCTTTGGCGAGCAATGTGGTTGATAAGTCTTTATCAATTACCGCATCAACGCTTTTGTATCCACCATTTCCATTATCAATAACAGGAATACCCCCTCCGCCAGCAGCAACGACCACATAATCGTGCTCTGTTAAGGTGCGTATGGCTTTTGATTCAATCACTCGCTTTGGTTCTGGAGAGGCAACAACACGGCGGTAACCGCGGCCAGAGTCTTCCACAAAATGCCACGTTGGGTTGGTTTGTTGCAGTTCGTTGGCTTGCTCTTGCGTGAAGAATGCACCGATTGGCTTTGTTGGTGCACTAAAGTTCGGGTCGTTTTTATCCACTTCCACTTGCGTGACAACCGTTATCGCTTGACGATTATGGCGCTTTGCAAGGACGTTAGTGAGCGCTTGCTGAACTAAATAGCCGATCCCACCTTGTGTGTCTGCAACGCAGTTAGCGAGCGGTGTTAATGGTAAGCCTTCGGTTTCGTGGGCGATTTCAGCACGACGTAAATCCAGCCCAACTTGAGGTCCATTTCCATGAGTCAAAACAATGTTGTAGTCACCTTCAAGCATGTCACTAATATGGTGTGCGACTTCTTGGACGGCTTTTTCTTGAGCTTCGATAGACTGGCTGTTGTTATCTTTGATAATACTGTTGCCCCCGATGGCAACAACCACGAGTTCTTTCATTGTTAATATTTCCTGATACAGAGAGTTCGGATAGTAGGTGTACAGCGCACACCTACTAGGCAAGGTTGGCTGCATTACACTGACTTGCTGAGCTTCTCAGACTTTTCAGCTTGTTGTTCTTCAACCGATTTACGGCTATCTAAAAAATGCTTGAGTACAAATAAAGCCGCCATCATGAGGTAAGCGTAAACAAACATCAAGGTTGAACCCGTTGCAATTCCTACCGCTGGGGAGTGAATAATTCCAAAGAATACTAATATTGCACCTGCAGCTGCGGCAATCGCACCACGTAATGGTTGATTGAGGATGGCGAAGATAGCAATACAACCCCACAACATACTCGCTAATGGTGCGCCGTTACCTAAATGAACAAGTCCTTGATAATAAACGCCTTTATGTAATAGAACTTCAGTACCAATCGCACTTGCAGAGGTGCCTGCAGCTCCCATCACACTGTTCACCATGGTAAGCGCCCAGTTGGCAATCCATGGGAACAAACAGATAAAGATGACAGGGACTTCCACTTTTGGCGTTTCTCGCACCACCTGGTTAGCAGTAACAACCCCAATAAACACCAGAATTGGCACGATAGCGGTCATTGGGATGATAGCTAACATAAATGCACCAATACCGAATAATGGCACGATAAACATGGTGATACCGGATGCTAAGGTATAGCCCACGCTTGCGCCCATTGCTTTCCAACCTGCGTGGCCCACGTAAACAGTGACAGGGAATGGGTTACCCATAAAGCAACCAACTGTGGAAGATAAACCGTTCGCTAACATGACTTTACGTGTGTTGTATTCATCACCTGCGGCGTGCGCACTTTCAATGTTTTCAAGGTCAAAGATATAGTTTGCTAAGCCCAATGGTACCGCAGATGCTAAGTATGGCAGCGCGTGTGGTAAGCCTTGGAAGAAGCTATCAATGTGGATACCAGGAGGGTTAAAACCAAATGACGCCATAGAATCTTTAATTGCTTCGGCACTTTGTAAGCCAGAAACCCATGCCAATACGGTACCTGCGATCAACAGCAGCAAACCTGTTGGAACGCGAGCAAAGATAGGCTTTTTACCGAACCAGTTAATGAAGATTAACAGTAAAACCACAAAAGAAACGGTCGGTGCTTCAAATGCTTGCAGCATTGGGTTCATCGCCAGAAGCAGTAAACCTAAGCCAGACAAACAAGATAACAGCACGGTACGTGGGATCATCTTACGGATGGTTTCACCTAAGAATGAACCACCGACTAAAATCATCGATTCTACAAAACACCAAACCAAGGCGATTTGAATGGCAAACTCGGCATTCTGCGTGGTTTGGTACACGGGCATAATAACTAAGAACGTCACGGTGAAGATGGACGGCGCACTTGGGCCAGAAGGCAGTGCGGTCACATCATTACGACCCGTTTGTTTGATCATTTGCTGACCAAAGTAGGCATAACTGATGCTGGCGAGTAAAACGGCGAAGCCAAAAGCGGGAGCGATGCGGCCGTAAACAATTTCGGATGGGATCCCAACGACGAAAATTAATAAGCCCATCATGGTGAGGAGGTTGGTTAAGTTATTGGTCATTAGGCCAAAATAGGCGGCTAAATCCCCACGTTTCCATTTGATGTTAAGTATACTCATTTTAAGTATTCCCCTGTATACCCGTCATTACCCTTCATACTTTAAGCTGCAACTGCGTTGGCTGCTCTCGGCTACTCAGGTCACATACTGATGTATGCTCCCTGAGATATCCTTGCTTGCTGCCTTGTTGCAACTTAAATTATTTTGGGTAATAACTTACTTATTTTAAGTCGCAACTGAGTTGGTTTTATTTCACTTTGGTATGCTAATAACTTGGGTATTGATGTTTTATTATTGCCCGACTTTAGTCGGGCGTTATTTTTTATTACTGGAAACTAAGCGTATTTCTGTGCGTAGGCCAACATGGCTTTTTCAAAGCAATCAAACGGCGGGTGAACGATACCTGCGCCAATCATGCCGATACCTGCATCTTTATGGGCAATTGCTGTATTGATGACAGGTAAAATACCGCTAGCTGAAACTTTCGTAATATCAATGGCGGTTGGGATCCCCATAAAGCCCAATAATGGAATGGTGACATTTGGGTTTTCGCCTAATGTGATTTCGCGCATTTGACGAGAGAAATCCACCGCTTCTTCTACTGTACCGCCGACTAATGCGACGATTGCGGGGGCCGTTGCCATTGCGAAGCCGCCGATACCATAGGTTTCAGTGATTGCTGAGTCACCAATATCTAAGCCCGAATCTTCAGGTTTATAACCTGCGAACATTGGGCCGATAACTTGCTGTGAAGGGCCTGTAAACCAATGACCTGGTAAGCCACTGATACGCAAGCCAAACTCATAACCGTTACGCGCCATCGTCGTGACCACAGTGCTGTACTCAATGCCGTGTGCCGCATCCATTGACGCTTTACACATGGCCATCCATGTTGGGCCTGAGAAATAATCACTGCTTGCGACGAAATCAAACACGTCTTTTTGCTGTGCGACAGAGAAATCGGTTTGGATAATCCCAGTGGTTAGCGCTTGAATGAGCAATGTAGTGCCCGCGTTATTACGGTTATGGCACTCATCCCCCATATGCAGCGCTTGTGCTAACATCAAACGCAGGTCAATTTCACCAACAATTTTCATGGCGTCGCGTAGCATTGGGCCCAAGACATCACGCATCCAATTTAAGCGGTCAATCACGCTTTGGTCGTTTGCACCCATGCGCAGAATTTTGGCCATTTGCTCACTCAGGTTCGTGAATGCGCGGTTACCATAAGTCTTGTTTTCAACGATATGCATAAACATCGATGCAGACGTCACTCCAGCCATGGAGCCCACACAATCGTGCTCATGGCACGGAGAGAAAATAATCTCACCTGATGCCGCAACTCGCTCAGCATCCGCTAAATCTTTCGCAAGGCCTTCAAAGACCAGAGCACCTGTTACCGCACCTTTCATTGCGCCGCACATGTCTTTCCATTCCACTGGCGGGCCTGCGTGTAAAATGGTGTTTTTTGTCATCCCTGGCACAACGTTAATCGCTTGGTCGTAGCCGATTAATACAGGTTGGGACTGAATAATACGTTCAAGAGCTTGTGCGTTAGCGGCTTCAATTTTTTCTTGCAGCGCGGCATTTCCTTCGATTTGGTCGAGAGCGCGAATAACCGCAACGTTGCCTTGTCCAGGTGGTGTCCATGTTAAATGTGTCACTGGAACATGTTGTTTTTTCAGGTCATCACTGAACATCTCAATACCCACATTGATGACACTTAATGGTTGCTTAAATAATGTCGTCATTATGCATTCTCCCCTTTCCACACAAACTCACGTCCTAATAACCCAGTATTGGTGCTGCTGCTTGCCCAAATCACGCCTGCATCAGTCAGCATTTTGACCTGTGCATCCATATTTGGTGTGTCTTGGTCTGTACCTAGCACATATCCTAAAATTTCTAATTCACGGCCATCTTTCTTGGCGATATTTTTGGCTTCTTTGATAGCGTCAATCATTACGCCAACAGGGTCTTCGTGAGAACCAAAGCCAAGGACAAAGTCCATCATGATGACGCCAACTTCTGGGTCGCGGGCTTCTTGCAGTAAACGCTCAATACGGTTTGTTGGGTCGATCATTGGGTGTGGTTTACCATTGGTAAAGTCATCATCACCAAAGTCGAGGAACGTGTGGGCAATACTTTTGTTTAAATCTTTTAAGCGATATTCAGGGTTTGGCTGGATATTACTGTAAACATCGTCATATTTTTCCAGTGCCGCAAACATGGCTTCATCACACAGTGTACCGCCACAGAACAGGCCACGAATGTATTTTTGCTCAGGTTTGAGTTTAGCTCGCACTTCATCGATTAATGGCAGGTTCAGTGGGTGCAGGTCTAAGTCTTCTTTACGAATTCCTGTTAGCAGAACCGCTTTCAGTGCCGCCTCTTTGGTGCCTTGTGCAAAGGTTAGTCCTGGTTTATCTTCTGGTAGTGGCTGGCTACCTAAGAAACAGACAACAACGGGTTTATGGCATTTTTCAGCTTGCTCCAGCACTTTTTTTGCAACCGCTGGTGCTGGTGGCTTAGAAATTAACGCGATAACTTTCGTTTCTTCATCCGCATCAAGCATCTTCAGGGCATCAATCATCATGATACCGCCAATTTTTTCACTTAAATCGCGACCGCCTGTACCGATTAATTGAGAGACGCCAGCGCCGAACTCATGGATACGCACGCTCAGCTCTTGGCTACCTGTACCCGACGCACCAATAATCCCAATACTGCCACGGCGTACATTGTTACCAAAGCACAGTGCGGTGCCATTGATAATCGCGGTTCCGCAGTCAGGGCCCATCATTAATAAGCCTTTTTTACTGGCAAGTTGTTTCAGAGCCAATTCATCTTCAATGGAGACGTTATCTGAGAACAACATGACGTTAAGGTCATTTTCTAACGCAATACGCGCTTCACGAGCAGCAAATTGCCCATTGACAGAAATCACCGCTAAGTTGGCATCTGGAATGTGTGTTTTCGCGGAATTGATAGTGGCGTATTTTGCTTCATGGGATCCGCCACCTTGGTTTTTCTTATTAAATAATTCTTCGATAGCAATTAATGTTGCATCGTTGGCTTCATCACTTGGCCCTTTAATCACAATCATTAAATCGCCATTTTTGGCTTCTTCTAACTCAGCAGTTAATAACCCTAAATTACGCAGAACACCTTTATTCATCTCCGTTGCCATCGCGACAAAAGCTTGCTCAACATTATCGAGCTGATTGGCTTTAGTCGAAATAGACATCAGTGACACGGAATCAAAATAGGTATTTTTCTTTATGACAACTTTAGTCGACATGTCTTTCTCCGAAATAGTGAGTGAGATACAAAGCGTCGCGAAGGCCAAATAGCATGTCGCTGCCTGAACTCGACCCGATATTTAAAATATCTAAAAATTGTGGATAAATATTTGTCTCTTGCGCATCAACTAATGATTGAATTAATTGCTGCATGTTTTCGCGATATTCTTGGTTTAAGGCCTTTTCTAACGTGATGGCGCTAATGGGGGTCGTTTGGCTTTTGCTTTGTGTTATCCCTTGATAAAAAGCAGGGAATAAAGTGCAAGCAGGGTGACCTTTTAATAACAAAAATGCCATTAACCCAACTAAATAATCATCACCAGAAGGCGTAAGCCCAATACCTAACCCAACAAATTGCTTAATAACCTTGGTAATACTTTGTTGGTCTTTGTTAATTAATGATTCAATTAGATTTAGACGTAATTGAACCAATTGTTTTGATACGGTTAGATAAAATAAGTTATCTCCCTGATAATTAAATAGAGAGCTTGAGTTATCCTGTAAAATAAAATCTAAACTTTTAATTTGGTTTGTTATATATAACAAATAGTTTTCGTTAATTAATTTTTTAGAATCAAAATTAATTTTTAATGGTTGCCAGTGTTTACATAAAGAAAACGAAATTGTGTAATTTTCACCAATATTCCATTCTTTATTTGAGAGATAAATAGGGGCTCCTGCTTTTAATTTTAAAAGAGAAAAGTCAGTATTTATTAATCGGCAACTATTTGGTGCATTATCTAACGAAGAGCAAAGTAATGAATAAAGGGTATTCTCTACCGTAAAATTAATCGCTTTATTGAATACCTGCTCTACTTTTCCTAAAGACTGCGGCTGATGTAAAAGGTTGAGAAAATGGTTATCAGCCGTGAGCCCGTATAATATTTGCCGATGGGATATGGATGCGTTCACATGCCTCCTTATCTCTACTCGTCATACTTCAAGTTGCATGGGTGTTGACTGCACTGAGCTAGCCGAATCATATACTTATGTATGCTCATCGAACTATCTTCGCTTGTCGCCTACATGCAATTTGAATTATTTAGAGTATATGGTTTAGTTACGCGCCCGCGGCAACCAGTAGTTCAGCAATTTCGTGATAGCCTTTCTCACGTGCAAGTTCTAACGGTTTTTTGCCATATTTATCCGTCATATGCGGGTTTGCACCATGTTCTAATAGCAGCTTAACGATTTGCTGTTGCTTCTCGCCACCGTCATTTAATACGATAGCTTCAAGGAGCGGAGTCCAGCCCACAAAGTTGGTGTGGTTGACGTTAATTTCTGTTTTTTCGAGCAGTTCACGGACTATCTCAACGTGGCCTTTTTCACTTGCTGGCGTGATCCCCACACCACCAAAACGTGTTAATAAATCTAAATTTGGTTTTGCCGGTAACACTAGGCGTAATAATGTTAAGTCGTTATTCAAGCAGCTTAATAAAAATGGGTTAAAACATGTTTGGTCTTGTTTATCGATGTCTGCGCCTGCATTAATTAGAAAAGAAACACATTCATAATGTTTATTGAGACTTGCATTCACAATAGCGGTACGGCCTTGGCGGTTGGTTGTGTTGATATCCACACCTTTTTCAAGGCAACCTTTTAATAAATCTAATTGCCCTTTTTCAGCAGCGGTTAAAAATTCTTGAGAAAGTGTGCTGGCGGTCATTATTTTCCCCTTAGGTTGGCTTATTGATATTGCCAACATAGATAAAGACAATTTAAAGATTATTTATGATGGTTAGAGCATACCAATTGCGATTAATAAAAAGAATCCATTTAAATTTAATTCATCAATGGGAGGCTCTATTGTTGAATGAAATTCAATAATCAGCCTTTTTTGTGCGTGTACGCATTATTTTTCATCCTTTTTTGACGTTTTTTGCCTGTTTTTCACTCGTTTTTATCGATTATTTTTAATTAATAGAGAACGGTGAGACGTCATTATTCTGTTCTGTGACGTACATCAAATTGAAGGTTTTATGATTGTTAAATTTGTGATTAATTTGATCGCGGTCAGGGTAAATGTTAATACTTGGTTTGGGTATTTAATTCAATAATATTAAGTATTTTGATTATTAATAGTCTCTCAGCTTTTGTGGTTAAAATGACAGCTTAAGACAAATGAGATTAAAACACTTCTTCTTGGCAATTATTCTGTTAAGCTATCAATAAATCGGTTGAAAAATAGCCTGGTTTTCAATCTATTGAATAATATTCACATAAAAAGCCAATTTGATTAAAATTAAAACACTTTGGGAAGGCGAGTATGAACTCAATTTTTACTGAAGAAAATTTATTGACCTACACTACCGCAGCTAAATTTGCGAGCTTCAGTAAAGCCGCAGAAGCATTAGGTATTACCACATCGGCCGTGAGTTATACTATTAAGCGTATTGAAACTTATTTGGATGTCGCGTTGTTTATACGTGATACTCGCAATATTGAATTAACGGAAGCGGGTTATTATTTTTATCGTAAGGCAACGGACTTACTGAATAACTTTCATTCCATTCAAAAAAGTATTTATTCTATTGAACAAGGTATTGAAGCGCGGGTGCGCATCTGTATTAACCAACTTTTATATACCCCTTACCATACGGCTAAGTTACTGCAAATATTAAAGAAACAATTTGCTACTTGCCAAATTACCGTGACTACCGAGGTGTATAACGGTGTATGGGATGCAATTATTAATAACCATGCAGATATTGCGATTGGCGCACCGGGGACATTAATGGATGGCGGTGGAATAGATTATACGGAAATAGGCGCGATTCATTGGCAGTTTGCCATTGCGGCAACACACCCACTCGCATTAATGCCAGAGCCGATTGCTGAAAGCCAGTTGCGTCTTTATCCCAATATCATGGTGGAAGACACCGCAGATACGATAAATAAACGAGTTGGATGGTTACTGCATGGGCAAGAAGCGATACAGGTGCCAGACTTTAATACCAAATGCCAGTGCCAAATATTGGGCGAGGGGATCGGATTTTTGCCAGACTATATGGTGAAAGAGCACGCTAAGAGTGGCCGATTAGTGGTCAAAAATATTCAAAACCCGCGGCAAGATTCTAATATGCTATTAGCCACACAGCATTCAGCAACAGGGCAAGTGACTCAGTGGATACGCAAATCGTTCACGGAAAATGGGGTTTTAGCTGACCTTTACAGTGACTTACTAAAACCTATTAGTGGGTAGGTAGGGGGTGTTTATCTTTGCCACGGATTTTCACCACTAAAAGGTCAAAAAACAATCCCAAAAATGGATGAATGTGTAAGTCGAGATTTGTGCTCAATACTGTGTTTAAAGGCTGCCCTACGGGTTCGATTAAAGCTCGTTTCACTTATTTGATGCTACGTTGAGAGGCCCTTGCCTAGTTGACTAGGCGGCGACCCTCTCGCCTTGCCTAAAATGGCTTTAATTCAAATGAAAATTGACCATCAAAGATAAACAACCCCTAGTGCGTGGCAACCGCCAACGCTTTATTGATGGCATCGGGGATCACGCTTCCGTGGCTTTTACCCTCAAATAAAGTGAATTCACATACTCGCTGATGGGTTTGAATTTCAGTGCACACTTGGCGGGGACTGATCCAACTTTTGCGGTTTTGGTAGTTTTGGACTTGTTCTGCCGTTAACTTGGACAAATCAGGGGTCTCTTCTAAGCCACCCAAAGTGACAAAAATAGGTGCTGTGGCTTGTTTTTCAGTGAGTTTCGCTAGTTGCACCATTTCACCTTTCCCCCACCACAATGACGGACTTGCTGAAACATAGTACTGAAAATCATCGGGTTTTTGTTGATAAGCCATTAAGGTGAATAACCCACCAAATGAATGGCCGAATAAGGTTTGTTTTTGCTTATCAATAGGAAATTGTTGTTCAGCCCAAGGGCGCAGTGTTTGGCTTATAAACTGGTACAATGCAGGTGCTCCCCCACCATGGCTAAAGTCTTCCCCAGACACGGGCGGAGTATAGTCATAGGTGCGTAAAGCCTTTGGAAAGGCCTCATCAACGGGGTAACCGATGCCGATAATAATGGGTAGTGAGTCTTTATTGAGTGTTTCCACGGCACGGTTGACGACTTTTGGATATAACCCATTTCCATCAAGCATATACAGTACAGGGCGCTTGGCCGTGACGTTATACGGCACGGCACTGTAGATGCGTAGTGCTCGGTCGCCATAAGCCATATCCGTCTGTTTAATATCGTAAAATTGTGCGACGTTATCATCCAAAGGCGGAATACTTTGGCTAGGGCGAGCAATGGCATTACTGGCGATACAGAGCAATAAGCTAGCGGTGAATAATTTGTTCATATACTCGTCATCCTTCAAGCTGCATGGTTGTTGACTACGCTCGGCTACCCGAATCACATACTTTTGTATGCTCATCGGGATATCTTCTCTTGTCGCCTACATGCAACTTGAATGATTTAGAGTATCGAATAGGTAGCCTACAAAAATTAAAATTAGAAACTGACGTTAATGTTCGCCCAATAACGGCGTCCATCTTCCACATCCCAGTTTCCATCTACTTTATCAATTTTAGGGCCTTTTTCATTACCAATATTGAGCACCGCAAAGTTCAACTTGGTATTTTTTAATACTTGATAAGTTGCGCCCACATCCATGGTGGTATAGCCGCTACGGTAACGAGGAACTTTTGAACCGTTGCGCTGTGCTGCCCATACTTGTTCACCAGTATATTGTGCACGCGTATACAAATTGAGATCTTCGTTAAACTGCCAATCTAATTTCGCATTAGCCATATGTTTTGGTGTTTTATCCAATGGATAGCCTTTAAGTGAAATACCATTACCGAGTTTTTCATCATCACTTTTACGCTCTGAATCAGTGTAGGTGTAGTTGGCGCTGAATTTCCAGTCTTTAGCAATTGGAATACCTGTTGCGATTTCAACTCCTTTAACATTTGCCTTACCGACATTGTCATAAGTATAGAGATTTAGGTTTGAAAGCGGGTCTGGATTGCCAGTGTTATAGCTGGTTAACTTGTTTTTAAAGTCAGTATTAAATAGGGTCAGGCTGGCATCAAAGCCCGACTCATGGTTATAGGCAATGCTGATTTCTTCACTAACACTTTTTTCAGGTTTCAGGTCTGGATTACCATAAATAATCCCATTTCCACCTTCTGTAGAAGTGCCATAACCTTTGCTGACCTCACGTAGTGTTGGCGCACGGAATGCAGATGACACGCCACCTTTAATGGTGATTTCGTCAGTTAGATAATAAACCGCGTAACCGCGAGGGTTCCAGTGGTTACCGTAAGTTTCATGGTGATCTAAACGTAATCCACCCGTTAGAATGAGGTCATCAGTTGCAGTAAATTCGTTTTCAACGAATAAAGCAGATTGGTCGACACTCATGCTGCTATTTTCAAATTTTCCTTTTGAAACCAATGAGCTGTCTTTGAGTTTTGAGTATTGGTATTGACCACCGACTGTTAAGATGTTGTCAGGTAAGAACGCAACAACTTTACCATCTACCACTGTATTAGTAATTTCAGGTACACGGTCTTCATAGCGGTATTCAGTCAGCTTAGTGATGGCATCTTTAATTTCTGTTTTGGTTTTTTTCTTCGTACTTTCTTGATAGACACTTAACTCTGTATTAAACGAATCCCATTCACCTTTATAAGTCAGCGCGGCGTGGTTTCGGTTATTGTAGAGTTCGGTTTTTTTATTATATTGTTTTGATTGTCCGCGCATTTCATATTCAGCAAGGGATTTGCCCGGGGTTTCTTCTCTTTCTTGCAGTGTTCTACCTGCTTCTAAAAGGAAGGTTTGGTTTTCAGTTGGTGTAAAACTTAGCTTAGCGGTGAGACTTTTGTTGTCTTTTTTGTAGTGTCCATCTGTAATTTTATCTTCTTGTCGATAATCACCACCGCCGTATAACTGCAAGCCTAATTTATCTTTAACGAGTGGGCCTGACAGATAGAAGTTACCGTCGGTGGAATTACCGCTATCACTGTTTTCTTGGATAATCGTGCCTGTTGTTACGCTACCGTGCCATTCATTAGTTACTTTCTTGGTGATGATATTGATAACACCACCCATTGCATCAGAACCATACAGGGAAGACATTGGTCCACGGATCACTTCAATGCGCTCAATGGCTTCGACGGGCGGCATAAAGCCCGCTTCAAAACCACCGCTGCCATTTGGGCGTGACTCACGGCTGTTTTGGCGACGGCCATCAACCAGTATTAAGGTGTATTCACCGGGTAAGCCACGGATATTAATATCTTGTTTATTGGCTGAACCCACAATGCTGACACCTTCTACGTCTTTAACCGCATCAGCAAGGTCGCGCACAGGTTTGTTTTGTAACTGTTCGGCGGTGATCACCGTAATACTGGCAGGGGCATCGCGTAATTGTTGTGAATAACCTGATGCGGTGACGATAAGTTTGTCTGAATCTTCTGCTGCTGTCGTACTAAATGAAGCCAAAGCCGCGCAAATACCTGCGGCGACAAGTGTGTAGTGATGTTGCTTAGTCATAGTAATCCCTAGCAAATGTAAATGAGAATGATAATTATATTGTTTGCGAATAGTATCACTAAAACATATCGGAAATAAATAATTGGCTAGCTAATTTATGGTCGATATTTGATCTCAGTTAATAATTTTCCCGTATGGCAAAAATGCACTTGATGATTTTTGCCAAGCTTAACGAAAAATTAAGGTTTAACTTTGGTTTATGGAGTTTAGGGTTAAGCGAAATTACAGTAGCGCGAGCGTCTACTCGGGAATTTTATGACTTATGAAACACATTTTTTTAGCCATTTCATTATTTTTCATCTGCTTGAATATGCAGGCAGAGGAAATTCGCCTAAGCGTCACAAACCCAAAAAATGTGATGGCGGTTGATGTCGTCAGCATTCCTGGCAAATTTGTGGCAAAAAACGAAATTTCGATTGGTTCTCCATTGCAACAGCAAATGGTTACCGCAGTGTTTGTGGAAGAAGGGGAATGGGTTGAAAAAGGGCAATTGCTCGCGACGTTGGAATCACCGATCCAAAGTGCAGGGGTTAATCAATTAAAAGCAGAAATTGATAAAGCTGCGGCATACATTAAACAACAAGAAGCACTCAGCGCTCAATCTCAACAAGAGCTGCAACGCTTATCACCGCTGGCAAAAACAGGGGTGATTTCGGCGAATGAATTTGGCAAAGCCAAATCAGAAGCAGCCGCACAGAGCGCATTGTTAACAGCAAGCCGTGCAGAGCTGCGCCA
This sequence comes from Providencia xihuensis, assembly GCF_041953405.1. Lineage (NCBI taxonomy): Bacteria > Pseudomonadati > Pseudomonadota > Gammaproteobacteria > Enterobacterales > Morganellaceae > Providencia > Providencia xihuensis. The sequence continues at coordinate 205,621 of NZ_CP169565.1, forward strand.
ACTCAAAGCCCAGTTAATGCGTGAACAAAGCCAAGAAGACAAATCGAAAATTATTGCCCCTGTTTCGGGGGTGATCAGTGAACGTCACGCCATGAATGGTACGCTATCAGATAACAGCTTGTTATTTAAGTTGATTGAAAATAATGAATTAGAGTTTGAAGCGCAAGCTCACCCTTCCGAGCTTTCTCGCATTGTGGGCAGTAATCCCGTGGTGATTAACCTTGATGAAAACCAATCAACATTGGGGAAATTACGTTATTTGTCGCCAAAAATAGATGCATTAACCCAACTTGGAAAAATCCGTGTGGCGCTTACAGAGCCGACTAAACAAGTGCGTCTAGGTGAAACGGGCACCATGGTGTACAGAAATTCACCCCGTGAACAGCTATCGCTACCTTATAGTGCCATTCGTACAGAACCCAATGGCGAACGTTATATTTTTACTGTGACAGACGGCAAAGTGGCGAAACAAAAAATACAAATTGGCAAAATTCAGCAAGGGCGAGTGGAAGTGTTAACCCCATTAGCGCCGAGTTTAGATGTTGTGGCTTATGCACAAGCTTTTTTATCAGATGATGACATTATTGTGCCTGTAAAGGATAGCCAATGAAATTACAGCTATCTTCTTGGGCCATTACTCGGCCGATTCCGACAATAGTGATGTTTTTGGCATTAACTATCGCAGGGTTATTCTCCTTTAATCAATTACCTGTAACTGCCAACCCTGTGGTGACGTTTCCGATTGTCACTGTCACCGTAACACAAGATGGTTCTTCGCCAACAGAGCTGGAAAATGCAGTAACAAAGCGGGTTGAGCGCGCAGTATCTGGAATACCTGGCATTCGCCATATTACCTCTTCCATTAGTGAAGGTGCATCGACCACGACTATCGAATTCGATCTTAGTGTCGATGCCCACGTGGCTACCAATGATGTGCGCGAAAAGATGGGGCAAATCCGTGGTGAGCTACCGCAAACGATAGATGAACCGCTGATTAACCGCATCGATGTTGAAGGGGGCGCGATTCTACGTTACGCCGTTTCGTCTGAAACTGAATCTCTCGCGGATTTGTCTTGGTTTGTGGATGACACGGTCAGTAAGCAATTGATCACAGTGCCGGGGGTGCAAAAAGTCAGTCGCTTAGGGGATACCGAACGCGTGATCCGCATCGAGCCTGATGCAAATAAATTGGCTGCGATGCAAATCTCCATAGCCAGTATTAATGAATTACTGAAAAATAATCACCAGAACTCAGCGGGTGGTAACTCAAAATATAACTCGTTGCAGCATACCATCCGCGTATTAGGTGAAAAATCGACCGCGGATGAGATTAAAAACATCATGTTACCCGTTGATAACCAGCAATCGGTACGGTTAGGCGAAATTGCCAATATTTATGATGGCTATAAGAATGTGAAATCTATTTCGCAGTTCAATGGTCAGGACGTGGTGGGTTTTGCGGTTTATCGTGCCAAAGGCTCCAGTGATACCAAGGTGGAGCAAGGCGTCGCTGAAGCGGTCGAAAAATTACAAAAAGCGAATCCAGATATTGATATTCGCCTGATTTCCTCAACGGTTAAATATACAGAATCGAGCTTCTTTTTAACCATTCAGACCTTATTAGAAGGGGCTTTTCTTACCGTCATTATCGTCTTTTTCTTTTTGAAAAGCTGGCGTGCAACGTTAGTGGCGGCAGTGGCATTGCCGTTATCGATATTGCCGACCTTCTTTGTATTAGCTCTGTTTGATTACAGCTTGAACAGTATTACGTTGCTGGCTTTGACATTGGTTATTGGGATATTGGTAGATGATGCCATTGTTGAAATTGAAAATATCCAAAAATATATCGAACGTGGCGAACGCCCCTATTTAGCGGCACTAAAAGCATCTGATGCCATCGGTTTTGCAATTGTGGCAATCACATTAACCATTGTGGCGGTGTTCTTGCCTGTCAGTTTTATTGGGGGGTTTGTTGGGCAATATTTTGTGCCATTTGGTGTGACAGTTTCAGCGGCTGTGCTCTCTTCATTGTTAGTGGCTAGATTGGTGACGCCGTTAATGGCGGCTTATGTGCTGCTACCGCAAAAAGGCGCACACGACGGCGTAAAAATTCCAAATTGGATAGCGCGTTATACGCGGTTTTTATTACTCACGTTAAAACACCGAAAATTAGCATCTGCATTGGCGGGGGGCTTTTTAATTGGTTCAGTCGCAGTGACTAGCTTGTTACCTGTCGGTTTTATGCCAGATGGTGATATCAGTATCAGCCAAATCAATATTGAGCTGCCACCAGGTACGCCGGTTGAGCAAACGCAGCAAAAAATGAATGAAATAACAAAACAGTTAAAAGATAGACCTGAAATTATTTCAACTTATACGGTGGCAGGGATAGCGGACGACTCAGAAGGGGTTGCTCAACACAAAGGCGAAATGATCCTCACTTTGGTTGAACCAAGTGAACGTGAATTATCACAAAAGCAATTTGAGCTTGAAATAGGGAAGTGGCTAAGTGAAAAAACAGATGCACGTTATACCTTTAGCAACAGTAATGGTGGCAAAGAGTTCTCCTTAATGTTTACAGGGACGGATCCTCAAGAGCTTGAAGCATCAATGCAAAAACTGCGTGATGCCATGGCCAAAGTGGAAGGGTTGAAAAATGTTCAGGTCATGAAACCGCTATTACGTAAAGAGCTAATTGTTAAGCCCAATTTAGTGGATATTGGCCGAACGGGTGTCAATGTTGAGGAAATCGCCAATACATTACGTATTGCGACCATGGGGGAGGCTAACTCACGTAGTGCCAAATTTAATTTACCCGATAGGCAATTGGCGGTGCAGGTTATTTTACCTGAGCATCAACAAAATAATATTGATGTACTGAATAATTTATATGTGAATAGCACAGGGGAGCAAGCTGTACCGTTAAAATCGGTTGCTAAAATCGACTCCAGTGATGGGCCTTCACAAATCGAGCGGATTAATCGACAAAGACAAATGTCGATAGAAGCCAATTTAGAAGGGCTAACACTTGGTGAGGCATTGGAAATTGTGGTGCAACTCCCTGAATACCAACAATTACCCCACAGCGTTTCACAAGTGGAATATGGCGATATGGAATATATGATTGATATGTTCGAGCGCTTTGGTACCACAATGGTATTGAGTATTTTGTTGGTCTTTGCCATCTTAATTGTGTTGTTTAAGGACTTTATGCAGCCAATCACCATACTTGTCGCGCTACCGTTTTCTATTGGCGGTGCCATCATCGCCCTTGTTTTATATGGTGCGATGATCGATTTACCTGTGATTATCGGTATTTTGATGCTGATGGGGATTGTGACCAAAAACTCGATTTTGCTGGTGGAGTTTATTCTTGAAAAGCAGCGCTCGGGAATGCCAAAAGAAGCAGCAATCATAGAGGCAGGTCAGGAGCGTATTCGACCAATTATCATGACGACATTTGCTATGATTGCAGGGATGATCCCCTTGGTATTAACCAGCGGTGCGGATGCAGGGTTTAGGGCACCAATGGCGATTGCGGTGATTGGTGGCTTATTGAGTTCGACAATTTTGAGTCTGTTATTTGTGCCGGTGATTTACAGTTTGATGGATGATTTAAAACATAAATTATTACCGCAACTGGCAAAACTCACCTCCGTGACGCAAGAAGACCGCAATATTAAACAGTGGTAAATAAAAGCCGGCCAATGTGCCGGTTATTGCTTTAAACATTGCGATTGCTGGAAAATTGCCGCTGGCCTATATTTAGTTCTTGAGTGTCGTATTGATTAGGAGTAGACCATGAAAATAGAGGCTATTAGCTATATTAAAAAGCATGCTGCAGGGCTTGAATTATCAGAGCCTATTTTAGTAACTCAAAATGGCATTCCTGCATATGTCATTGAATCTTATGGAGATAGAAAAAAAGGGATGAGGCAATTGCATTACTTAAATTACTTTCTATTTCAGAAAAAGATAGTAAAGAAGATAAATTATATTCACGTGGCCAATTATTGGATAGGCTCTAAACGACCATGATTGGAACGATTGGATGATAGTTAATTTTAAGTATACAGAAACGTTTATTAGCTCGTTAAAGGAATTAGGTATCGGGAGAAAACAGGCTAATTTACTCCTTGATAAATACGAGAAACATTTACCCCCATTTCCAGAGTGTTGTTCAATACCTGAATATCTTCAAGATATTGGTGTCTCAAGGTATAGAGGATACTTATCACCAGAAAACTATACAATCCTCTATACGTATGAAATAGCCGAAAATACGATGATATCCCATGCCATCATTCATCAACGTCAAGATATGATGAGATTATTATTTAATCGAATGATAGAGCGCTAAATATTTTAGTCATATTTAAAATGCATCAAAAAAAGAAGGGTTATTATCGAACTAATGTATTCAATATATTTAATTGATATTGATTTTGTTCAAATTGAATGAAAGTTATCTAATTATGACTAATTTCATTTAAATTAATCATAAAATGAATCTATTATAATCAGTTGTTATTTTTTTATTTATTTGATATTTATCAATGAATTATTTATTTTTTATGGTGATTGTTTTATTTGTAAAATATTAGCCCTTGCTTTATTGTATTTACTTCCTGAATATAGGGGGAGGATTAATATTGATTTTAGACCCTGAGAGTTATTATGAGTCAATCAACCCATTCAGAAACAAATAATCAAAAAACGAAAAATGAAAAACGCCGAACAATATGGATGACCATTGCGACAATAATTATTCTTTTATTATTTGTAGCCTATGGTGTGTATTGGTTTTTAGTTTTGCGTTTTCAAGAATATACCGACGATGCTTATGTCTCGGGTTTGCAAATCCCCATTATTGCGCAAACAACAGGCAATGTTACCCAAGTCAATTTTGAAAATACTGATTTGGTGAAAGCGGGGGATGTTCTGGTGGTGTTGGATAAAACCAACGCTCAACTGGCATTCGAACAAGCTAAGCACGATTTAGCGACCACGGTACGCAAAACCAAAGAGCTCTATATCAACGGTGATGAGTATCAGGCGCAAATACAGAAAAACCGTATCTCACTTGCGCAAGCTCAGAAAGATTACCAACGCCGTGCTGCACTTGGGCGCAGCGGAACAATTTCAAAAGAAGATTTGCAACATTCCCAAGAAGCAGTGCAACTCGCACAAGCGGCATTGGATATTTCCATTCAGCAATACAACGCAAACCGTGCGTTATTGCGCAATACCTCATTAAGAAAACAGCCTGCCATTCAGCAAGCCGCTGATAGTGTGCGCAGTGCGTGGATCAATTTACAACGTACTGAAATTAAAAGCCCAATGACAGGCTACGTTTCGCGCCGAAATGTGCAAGTGGGTTCCCAAGTCAGCCCACAAAGCTCTTTAATGGCGATTGTGCCTGTTCAACCTGTTTGGGTGGATGCTAACTTCAAAGAAACCCAGCTGGAAAAAGTACGCATTGGGCAGCCTGTTACCATTAACAGTGATTTTTATGGTGATGACATCGTGTATAACGGCACAGTAGTTGGCTTAGATATGGGAACAGGAAGCGCATTTTCATTATTGCCCGCGCAAAATGCGACGGGGAACTGGATCAAAGTGGTTCAACGCTTGCCTGTAAGGGTAGAGCTTGACCCTGAGCAGGTGGCAAAACACCCATTGCGTATTGGCTTATCAATGAATGTCACCATTGATATTAAAGACCAAAATGGCCCTGTGTTAGCCGAAGTTCAGCGTACAACGCCCGCGTTTGAAAGTGATGTGTTAGTGCTAAAATTGGCAGATGTCGACCACATTATCGATAGCATTATCAGTGATAATGCGGACTAGCTCGTAAGGAGTGATTGTGGCAGATATCCAACCCCTAAAAGGTGCGAAGCTAGTTTGGGCTACCATTGCATTATCTCTTGCGACTTTTATGCAAGTGCTCGACTCCACCATCGCAAACGTCGCTATCCCGACAATTGCGGGTAACCTTGGTGTTTCCGTCTCGCAAGGGACATGGGTGATTACCTCGTTTGGGGTGTCGAACGCCATTTCGATTGCTATTTCGGGGTATCTTGCTAAGCGTTTTGGTGAAATTCGCGTTTTCTTATGGGCGACGGCACTTTTTACTTTATTTTCATTACTTTGTGGCTTCTCGGATAGCCTTGGAATGTTGATTTTATATCGCGTTTTACAAGGTGCTGTTGCAGGGCCTGTTATTCCTTTATCCCAAAGTTTGATTATGCGGTGTTACCCACCGAAAATGCAGAATATGGCATTGGCTTTTTGGTCGATGACCATCATTTTAGCACCTGTATTTGGCCCCATTTTTGGTGGTTATATTAGTGATAACTTCCATTGGGGTTGGATATTCTTTATGAACGTACCTCTCGGCATTTTCGTCATTATTGTGGGTTCGATTATCCTTAAAGGAATGGAATCGACGGTGGTCAAAGTGCCGTTCAATGTCATTGGCCTGGCGTTATTATCCGTGGGGGTTGGTTGTTTACAAGTACTACTGGATAAAGGGAAAGAGCTGGGGTGGTTAGCTTCAAATGAGATTGTGGTTTTAGCCGTTGTTTCTGCTATCGCTTTAGTGTTCCTCGTGATTTGGGAACTAACGGATAAAAACCCGATTGTCGAGCTGTCTTTGTTTAAATCGCGCAATTTTACTATTGGCACTATTTCGGTCAGTTTGGCCTATATGGCGTATTTTGGTGCGATAGTGTTATTACCTCAATTGCTGCAAGAGGTGTATGGTTATACCGCAACGTGGGCGGGGCTTGCACTTGCGCCGATTGGCTTGTTACCTGTTTTATTTTCAGCGCCAGTGGCAAAATTATCCGACTTTTTGGATATCCGCTGGATAGTGACCTTTAGTTTTGTTTTTTATGCCATTTGTTTCTTCTGGCGAGCGTATACCTTTGAGCCGAGCATGGGGTTCTCCGCGGTAGTTTGGCCGCAACTGGTGCAGGGCATGGCGGTTGCTTGTTTCTTTATGCCATTGACAACATTGACCTTATCGGGACTTCCCCCTGAAAAACTAGCATCGGCTTCTAGTTTGGCAAACTTTTTCCGAACGCTCGCTGGCTCAATTGGTACATCAATCACGACCACGATGTGGAGCGACCGTGAGTCTGTGCATCATAGCCAACTCACTGAGTTTATTACGGATTACAATCCTGAATCTTTAGCAATGTACCAAGGCATGGCTGCTCATGGCTTAAGCACAGAGCAAACTTCAGGTTTTATTGCACAGCAAATTACTAGCCAAGGGTTAATCATCGCGGCGAATGAAATTTTCTGGCTATGTGGTTGGGTATTTATTGTGCTGATCATTACCGTCTGGTTTGCTAAACCGCCATTTGGTAATAATGCGAAGTAATAGTGAATGATTGGGAAGCGCTGTTGTGGGGCTTCCCAATCATTTTATAGCTGAGATTTTGGGATAATATTATCAAACTGAAGTACAGGGCGGTTGGCCTCTATTTCGGTTAATGGCTCAATTTCTTTTAATGTATTTAAACAGCGAGTAACGAGGTTCTGGTAGTCTTTGGTACCGTTACTTTTCCACTCAATTTCCTTTTCTGATAGTGTTCGTAACACTTTTGCTGGGGTACCCACGATTAGGCTATTTTGTGCAAATATGGCCTCCGCTTTAACAAATGCACATGCGCCAACAATCGAATTTTCCCCAATCACCGCACCATCCATAATCACGCTATTCATCCCAACTAAAGCATTACGTTTGATATGGCAGCCATGCAAGATAGCCCCGTGTCCGATATGCCCATCTTCTTCAATAATGGTGTCGAACTGTGGGAACCCATGCATCACGCAATTATCTTGCACGTTAGCCCCATCTTTAATAATTAACCGCCCAAAATCGCCCCGTAAGCTGGCATTAGGGCCAATATAAACATTTTTACCAATTACGACATCACCAATAACGACCGCAGTGGGGTGGACAAAACTATCTGGACTAACAACAGGCGTGATACCATCGATTTGATAAAAAGGCATAAGGGCTCCTTAACGGTTAATTTAGGCGGCGATTTCCCTCAGTACCCCACCAAAACGCCGATAATAGGCACTGGAAGGTTGAGGAAGCTCACCCACTGTCGTTTCGCTATTTTCTGAAACATATTGCGTTGCAGCTTGGTCGATACGTTGATAAATATTGGTGCACAAATGACGCGCAATATGCCCTTCCCATTGAGGCGGTAAAAGTTCGTCAGGCAATAGCGGGTCTTTGAGCGTGACGCGACGATAAAAGTGAATTAAAAGCAGCCGTAACTGAAAACAATGCTCAGGGCTGATGTGTGTTCCCGTATTATCCTTGAGTAACAAGGCCAATGGCCTGAATAAGGAAATAAATTGGTGATAATGCTCTGAAATATCTTGCAAAGACCATGCCTGAGACACGAGGTCTTTCAGGTTTTTTTCTGAGCGGCTATAGGGGTAGTCTGCATGAAAATAAATGGCTTGCTCAGTCGCATTGAGCTCATTTAATAACGCTGGTACATCACTTTGTGCACAACTTGGTGCTGCCATTAAGGATGTATTAAACTGCCCGAATCCTAGCCAGCTAAGCTCTTTTTTTAATCGAATTTTTTCTTCTTTATCTGCCGCTTCTAATAACAATAAGTCCCACTTTCCATCCCAATCAGGTTGCTCTGCGAGGTAAATTTTTTGCTCTGCCCGCCGAAACCGACTTTGCCCACGGGCTGAGATTCGGTAGTAGCTGCGTCGGCCAATTTTTTCGACATCTAACCACCCCTCTTTTTGTAAGCGGAAAACAGAGGTACGCACAAAGCGGTCAGTAAACCCCATGGGTTCTAATAATTTAGTTAGGCTACCTAACCAAACCTCGCCTCCTCGGTGATGTAGTGCATCACCGTATAAGGAACTAATGAGCGACGTACCACTAATGGGCTGACTGGCGATAGCATGTTGAATAAATTGGTCGAGCTTGGTATTCATTTATGTTTCATCCATAAATTTTTTGTATCAGAATTCTTCCTGAATAGTAGACATAAAAGTGAATATTGTCTCGTATCGTTTTTTATTAAAGCGTGTTGCATTAGGATGGCATATTAGGTAACCCATTCTTAATATGCCTTAATTCGTTGATTAAATTGCAATTCGGGTATCAATGACCCGCTCGGCTTTACCTTGTGAACGTGGAATATCACCGCAATTCACGATACTGATCCGCGTGCTGATCCCAACCATGGATTTGATACGGTGTTTTAAATGATGGCAGATATTACAGCGCTCATCGTAAGTGAGTTGCTCTGGGTGTTTGAGCTCAACGCGGACTGATAAGTTATCCATATTGCCTTGGCGACCGATTTCGAGCTGATAGTGCGGTGAGAGTTCTTTGAACTGCATAATTTGTTCTTCAATTTGAGAAGGGAACACATTCACGCCGCGAATGATCATCATGTCATCAGAACGACCCGTGATTTTGCCAATTCGACGCATGTTGCGATTGACGCCCTTCATTAGGTGGGTTAAATCCCGCGTACGATAACGAATTACAGGCATTGCCTCTTTTGTCAGAGTAGTAAACACTAACTCACCATGTTCACCATCCCCTAATGTTTTGAGGGTTTCGGGGGAAATAATTTCAGGGTAAAAGTGGTCTTCCCAGATAGTTGGGCCGCTAGAACCTGAGTCAGCACACTCCATAGCAACACCAGGCCCCATCACCTCTGATAATCCGTAGATATCTAATGCTTTGATACCAAGGCGAGTTTCGATTTCAGTGCGTAGAGATTCTGTCCAAGGCTCAGCACCGAATACGCCTAATCTAAGTGAGCACTTACTAGCATCACCACCCATGATTTTCTCAAGTTCATCAATAATACTTAGGCAATAGGATGGCGTCACCATAATGACATCAGGCTTAAAATCGGCAATTAATTGTGCTTGTTTTTCTGTTTGCCCACCTGACATTGGAATAACGGCGGCACCAAGGCGCTCAGCACCGTAATGCGCCCCTAAGCCACCAGTAAACAAGCCATAACCATAAGCTACATGGACTTTATCGCCACGTACTGTCCCCGCAGAGCGTAAACTGCGTGCAATCAAATCCGCCCAATTATCAATATCACGTTGTGTGTAGCCGACAACGGTTGGACGCCCAGTGGTACCTGAAGAGGCATGAATACGAATGATTTGATCCATAGGGACGGCGAAGGTACTGAATGGGTAGTTTTCCCGTAAATCCTGCTTAGTGGTATAGGGGAATTTTTCGATATCACTTAATTGTTTAAAATCATCAGGGTGTACACCCGCGTCATCAAACTTTTTACGGTACATTGGTACATTTTCATAGGCGTGAGTGAGTGTCCACTTCATTCGAGAATACTGTAATGACTCGATTTCATCACGTGAGGCAAATTCAATTGGGTCGATGCTATTTTGTATCATGCTCATAATTGCCATTCCTCATAATTATTATGTTAACCAGTTTTCGTTGATGACGTTGCTGGTTTTCGCCTGAGCAGGTGTCGGATTTCAGGCGGTTATTATTGATATGAATGCGTTTTTTCAGACTCGTTCGATAATCATGGCGATGCCTTGTCCTACGCCAATGCACATGGTACATAGGGCGTAGCGACCTTGTTTGCGATGAAGTTCATTCATCGCGGCAATGGCGAGTCTTGCACCGCTCATCCCTAATGGGTGACCTAAGGAAATCGCGCCACCATTGGGGTTTACGTGCGAAGCGTCATCGGGTAAACCTAACCCCCTCAATACGGCGAGAGCTTGTGCTGCAAAGGCTTCATTTAGCTCAATAACATCCATTTGGTCGATAGTTAAACCCGCCATTTTCAATACTTTTTGTGAGGCAGGGAGCGGGCCAATCCCCATCAATCGAGGCTCAACACCACAAGTAGCAGTGGCAACAATACGGGCGCGTGGGGTTAAACCTTGCTGTTTCGCAATTGTTTTGGATGCAATAATTAGCGCAGCGGCGCCATCATTTACGCCAGAGGCGTTTCCTGCAGTGACAGTGCCATTTTCACGAAACGGTGTTTTCAGCTTTTGCAGTTGCTCAAAGGTGGTTTCTGCACGAGGATGTTCATCTTCAGTGACCACGATTTCATTTTTGCGCTGTTTAATGGTGACAGGGACAATTTCTTGCGCAAATATACCGTTAACTTTAGCCCGTTCAGTGCGCTGCTGGCTGCGTAGTGCAAATGCATCTTGGTCTGCACGGTTGATCTGGTAGGTTTCTGCCACATTTTCAGCCGTTTCAGGCATGGAATCAGTACCGCATTGTTGTTCCATTAATGGGTTGATGAACCGCCAACCGATTGTAGTATCAAAGACTTGGGCTTGGCGTGAGAAAGCCGATTCTTGTTTCCCCATAACAAACGGTGCGCGGCTCATTGACTCAACGCCCCCTGCAATCATTAACCCTGATTCACCTGCTTTAATACTTCTCGCGGCAAGCGCGATTGCATCTAGCCCAGAACCGCATAAGCGGTTAATAGTTGTGCCTGAAACCGAAATGGGCAAGCCAGACAGCAAACCCGCCATGCGAGCCACGTTACGGTTGTCTTCACCCGCTTGGTTTGCGCAACCTAAAATAATGTCATCAGTCAGTGACCAATCTAACTGCGGGTTCCTTGCCATTAACGCTTTTAAGGGTAAAGTCGCGAGATCGTCAGGACGCAGGGAAGAAAGAGCACCACCATAACGGCCTATCGGAGTACGCACACCATCACAAATATACGCATCAATCATGGCAAGCCTCCTCTAAGCGGTGCCCTAAACGATGAGAGCGCCCTTGGAATAAGGCAAGTGTTTTGCCATCTTGGTTAGTTATTTCGACGTCATAGAGCCCGTTACGTTTGCCTTGATATTTCACTTTTGCGGTGGCAGTGAGTAAATCCCCTTCAAAGCCTGGACGGATGAAATCAATGGAACACATAGACGCAACAGCAGCATACCCTTGGCTATTACAGGCGTAGGCAAATGCGGTATCGGCAAGGCTAAAGAGTTGCCCACCATGGCAGGTCTTATGGCCATTAAGCATATTTGCAGTGATTGGCATTTTTAATTGCGCAAAGCCATCTTCGACTTTCTCAATCGACATACCCATTGCCTTTGCACATGCATCATCACGATACATAATATGAGCGGATTGTTGAGCAGTCGTGATATTCGGCACAGAAATCATAGCAACTCCTTGAAAGATAAAGACTGATAACCTGCAGCTAACTGCCTAAGTAATGGGTTGGGACGATAACGGCTATCCCCATAAAACTGCGCAAGTTGCTCAAGTACCGATAACATACGCGGCCAACCGAGTTGAGCTCCCCAAGTTAATGGGCCTTTGGGATAATTCACCCCAAAGCGCATGGCATTATCGGTATCTTGTACAGTAGCAACCCCTTTATTCACGACATCGAGTGCTTCATTACATAACATCGCAACCGTTCTCATCGTTAACAGCGCAGGGTAATCAGGTAGTACAATCACGTTTTTCCCAAGAGACTGAAAAAAGGCGATCGCGTGTTGGTTTTGTTGCGTATTGTTTTGCGTTGCGCAGGTGAGCGTGATGGCGCTTGCGGAAAGATAATTTGCCGATAAATCAAATAAAACCACCGCCTGCCCTGATCGCTGTGCATGAAATGATGCCAATTCACCATTTGTTAACATAATAATAACGTCATTAACAAGGAGGGTGGGAGATTGATTTGGCTGTTGTGCTAATCCTTCGAGTGAGATCCCATTTTCAGATAAAAGCTGCGCAAACTCAGGAAATATCTGCCAATCGCCACGAACTTTTACAGTTTGGGGGTGGTTAAGATGAACTTTTGCGGCAAATGACGCAGTGGGTTGTGGTTTATTATCATCATAATGATAGAAACCTTGTTTTGATTTTCGACCAAAATGCCCTGCTTGCACTAATTCCAATTGCATTAATGAGGTTTGAAAGCGTGGGTCATAACCGAAGGCCTGAAATACGGATTCAGTCACGGCATAGTTGACGTCATGGCCAATGAGATCAGTGAGTTGCAATGGCCCCATTGCAAAGCCTCCTGCATCCCGCAGCACACTATCTAACGTGGCTGGGGAGCCCACTTGCTCTTCGAGGGCGCGTAAGGTCTCTGCATAAAAAGGCCTTGCTACGCGATTGACAATAAACCCAGGTGTTGAGCGGCAAATAACGGGTACCTTACCCCATGAGAGAGTCAATGCTTTCAATTGTTCAATAACTTCAGGTGATGTTTCTAGGCCACGAATCACCTCAACCAATTTCATCACGGGAGCTGGGTTAAAAAAGTGTAAGCCAGCAAGCCGTTCTGGGTGTTTCAATTGGCAACCAATCGCTGTAATCGACAATGACGATGTGTTACTCGCAAATATTGTTGATTTATGACAAATGGCTTCAAGTTCACCGAAGATAGACTGTTTTATTGCTAATTTTTCTGCAACAGCTTCTATGACAAGTTGGGCACTAGACAACTCAGACAAGTGTTGAGCGACATGAATGTTAGTGATCAGCGTTTCTATCGTTTTTGACTCAGCCTTTCCTTGTTCCACACGTTTACGTAAGCGTTGCCTCATCGTGTCTAATGAACGGGTTAATACATCTTGGTTAATATCAAACAGTAAAACGGTAAGCCCTGCGGTGGCAGCTACCTGCGCAATACCAATACCCATAGTGCCAGCGCCGATAACCGCAATTGTCGTGATGGTAGAAGTTGTAGGGAGTGTCATGGTTATCGCCCCTTAAACTGCGGTTCGCGTTTGTTTAAAAAAGCACTTACCCCTTCGCGGTAATCTTCGCTACGTCCACCTAAACGCTGCAAATCGCGCTCAAGGTCTAGTTGTTCATCTAGGGTATTGGTTGCTGCGCAGTAAATGGCTTTTTTGATTAGGCCGAGACCGTAGGTAGGTTGTGTCGCAAGGTGTTGAGCTAGTTGCTGAACAGTGTCTGTGAGTGCTTCATTTTCAGTAACTTGCCAAATCATTCCCCATTGCAATGCTTGCTCTGCGCTGATTTTGTCCCCCAATAATGCCATGCCCATCGCTCTGGCGTGCCCAGCTAGCTGGGGCAAAAACCAGCTTCCCCCTGAATCGGGAACTAAACCCAGGCGGCAAAATGACTGAATAAAACTGGCACTTTTGGCGGCGATAACAATATCTCCAGCTAATGCGATAGCTGCACCAGCACCTGCCGCGACACCATTGACTGCGCAAATAATGGGTTTTGGTAAGGCCGTAAGACGGCGGATCAGTGGGTTATAATAGGTTTCTACAGAAAAACCGAGATCAGGCGCTTCGCTACCGACGTTGACATTACGATCGTTGAGATCTTGACCTGCACAAAAACCACGGCCAGCCCCTGTGATCACTAAGCAACGCACCGTGTCGTCACGTTCTGCAATTTTGATGGCATCACTCAACTGACGATGCATTTCATCATTGAAACTATTGAGCCTATCAGGGCGGTTTAAGGTTACCGTAAGAACCCCATTTTCCAGTGCGGTGAGGATCATCGCTTCGTTTGTCATGGTTATTGTCCTGTAAACTGAGGTGGGCGTTTTTCAAAGAAGGCTGCGATCCCTTCTTGCCGATCTTGCGTGCCTGCTAAGGCCACAAAATATTGGCGCTCTAGTTTTAGTCCCTCAGTAAGGTGGTTATCTTGGGCGTGGACTAAGGCTGCCTTTGCCGCACGCACGGCTAAAGGCGCATGCTCTGTAATGCGTTGTGCAAGTCGTTGAGCACGTTCGACCACTAAATCGTCAACGCAAATTTCACTGATTAAGCCCACTTGGAGTGCGTGTTTGGCACTAATCGGTTCCCCTGTCAGCACCATTTGCATCGCTAAAGATTTGCCTACAGCGCGGATCAAACGCTGTGTACCGCCCGCTCCAGGCATTAAACCGAGGGTAATTTCGGGTAACCCAAAACGGGCGGATTCCCCTGCAATCACCATGTCACTGGCGAGTAGTAGCTCGAAGCCTGCCCCGAGTGCATACCCATTGGTGGCAGCGATAATTGGCTTTGATATCATGGATAAACGACGCCATACTTGAGGGCGTTTATCCGTTATCGCGTTAGCGACAGTTTGCTGTTGTAGCTCTTTAAGATCCGCGCCAGCAGCGAAGAAACGCGGGTTGCCAGCGATGACTATCGCACCGATTTCCTCATTGTTATCAGCGGATTCAAGATGTTGTACCAGCAACTCAAGGCATTGGGTGCTAAGCGCGTTACGCACTTCGGGGCGATTCAACGTTAGAGTAAGAACACGCTGATTTTGCTGAGATAAAATCCAGGGGTTTTTCATTGCGCTTCCTATACGTCAAAGTCTAAAACAACGCCATCACCCTTTGGCCAGGCTTGGCAACTCAGGATGTAACCATCGGCAATCTGGTCTGGTTCAAGACTGTAATTGACGCCCATTTCCACTTCTCCTGAACGCAATTTGCATTTACAGGTTGCACACACGCCCCCTTTACAGGCATATGGCAGGTCAGCGCCTTGGCGTAATGCCGCATCCAAAATGCTGTCATCTTGACTGTCCATGCTGATATTCAAAGTGCGACCATCAAGGTGAATACTGACTTGGCGAGTTTCATTGGACTTGGCGGCAGTGGGTTTAAATTTTGCTCTTGATGTGTTGAAACGCTCAGTGTGTACGAATTCTTTTGGTATGCCGTAACTCACGAGGGTGTCATGCACCTCATCCATCATACTTTCAGGGCCGCAGATAAACGCGTGGTCAAATTGTTTAAAATTTAATAGTGTGTTACCTAATGCCAAAAGCTGTTGCTGGCTAATACGCCCGCTAAGGAGTTCACTGTCTTGAAGCTCTTGGCTAAACAGATAAAGCACTTGGAAACGCTCAGCAAAGCGGTTTTTTAAGTCTGAAATACTCTCTTTAAACATCACAGAACGGCTATTACGATTACCATAAATCAACACAAAATGGCTTTTAAGCTCTGTTTGCAATGTGGCTTTAATGATTGAAAGCAGTGGGGTGATCCCAGAGCCCGCAGCAACGGCAAGGTAGTGTGCATGGGTATGCGTTTCAGGCTGGTAGCCAAACTGCCCTTGTGGGATCATTACATCGAGGCTATCGCCGACATTCAGTTGTTGGTTGATAAAATTAGAAAAGCGTCCTTCATAAATGGCTTTTACGCCAATTTTTAGTGTCTCTTCGTCAGGTGAACTACAAATGGAGTAGCAGCGGCGCAAATTTTCACCATTAATTAAGGCTTTTAAGGTGAGATGCTGCCCTGGACGGTAACGATATTGTTCGCGTAAGGCATCAGGAATATCGAACGTCACCGCAACGGCGTCAGGGGTGTCGCGCTCAATGGCAGCAATACTTAAACGATGAAATACAGTCATATGAGTGCCCCTAAATACATTTAAAGTAATCAAATGGCTCTAAGCATTCGGCGCACTTATACAATGCTTTGCATGCGGTTGAACCGAATTCGCTAATTTTTTCAGTCTGTTCGCTATCACAGCGTGGACAACGAATGGCTCCCTTGTGCTCAGGGTGCTCGCAAGAAGTGCCTTGTGGCGGCGCAATACCAAATTCACGTAAGCGCCTTTTGGCATCTTGGCTCATCCAATCGGTGGTCCAAGCAGGAGCTAACATGACTTCAATATCAACCTGTTCAAAACCCGCATTGCCCAAAACCGTTTTAATTTCATTGATTAAAAATTCGGTTGCAGGGCAACCCGAATAGGTCGGTGTAAAAATGACTTTCCAACCCTGGTTATCTGGAAGCACTTTGCGGATCATGCCAAGATCAGTAATAGAGAGTGCAGGCAGCTCAGGATCGGAAATTTGGTGCAGCTGTTGCCAGATCTGATGAACTTGGGGTGATTGAAGCTCGTTGAATTGCAGTCTCTGTTCCATAGCATCACCACTGGCTATTTGGGTAAGTGCGTTGCATAAATTGCAATTGCGTTAACAGCAGGCCGAGATGTTCAGTATGGCTGCCTTGCTTACCCCCTAAACGATAAGCGTCTTTCTCAGGTACGCTAAGCGTGGCTTCATCAAAGGTTTCATTGATGGTGTTTAACCATGTGTCTTTCAAAGAACGAGGATCAACGGCAAAACCCGCTTCGCTGAGGGCAATTTCAATGTTATCTGCGTGAAAAAGTTCACCAGTAAAGCGCCATAATGCATTAACAGAATCTTGCATTCGTCGATGACTTTCCTCTGTACCATCCCCTAAACGGATCATCCAATTACGGCTAAAGCGCAGGTGGTAAATTGCCTCTTTGAGGGATTTTTCTGCAATAGCCGAAAGTTGTTCATCGCGGCTATGGATCAGGGCTTGGTAGAGTGGAACGTGATAAGCGTCCATAAAAAATTGGCGTACCAGTGTGTCATCAAAGCCGTTATTTGGCTGTTCAGCGAGTAATAGATTGCTGAATTCTCGTTCATCACGTAAAAAGGCCAGCTTATCTTCATCATAATCGGTGCCTTTTAGCTGGGCGGCGTAGCTTAAAAAATTGCGTGCTTGCCCCAGTAAATCCAGGCCAATATTAGAGAGTGCGAGATCAATTTCGATTTCAGGTGCATGCCCACACCACTCACACAGACGTTGTGCAAGAATTAATGGCGAGTCACCGAGCCGTAATGCGTAATGATGGAGCTGTTCTTGATGATTCATGAGGTGCTCCTTACATGTTTTTAATGCCATCAGGGATGGTGTAAAAAGTTGGATGGCGGTAAACCTTGGTATCCGCAGGGTCAAAGAATGTGCTTTTATCTTCAGGCTGCGATGCAATTAAATGGGCAGCTTTGACGACCCAAATCGAGCAACCTTCGCTGCGTCTAGTGTAGGCATCACGGGCGTTTTCTAGCGCCATTTGGTCGTCTGCGGCATGTAAGCTTCCGACATGGCGGTGAGCCAAACCTTGTTTACTGCGAATAAAAACTTCATATAAAGGCCAATCTTGGTTATTCATGGTATTTTCCTTTTCTGAGCATTGGTCAGTAAACTACGCTGCGGATTTTATGGACTTTTGCTTGCGACTATGTGCCATGGCACCTTCGCGTACCCATGCTCCGTCTTCCCAGCCTTTACGCTTTGCACCCAGGCGCTCATGGTTACAAATGCCGTTACCTTTAATCACTTGGTAAAACTCTGCCCAATCAATTTCCCCGAAGCGGTAGTGACCCAGCTCGTCATCCCACATGAGATCAGGATCAGGAATGGTCATACCGAGTGCTTCGACTTGTGGCACAGTGTTATCGATAAATTTTTGACGGAGTTCGTCATTACTAAAGCGTTTAATTTTCCACGCCATACTTTGTGCACTGTGCGGAGAATCGGAGTCATTCGGGCCAAACATGGTGAGAACAGGCCACCAGAAGCGATTTATTGCATCTTGTAACATCGCCTTTTGTGCTTCAGTGCCTTCTGCTAGGGCCATCACGGCTTCATAACCTTGGCGTTGGTGGAAACTTTCTTCTTTACAAATTTTCACCATTGCACGTGCATAAGGGCCGTAGGATGCACGGCATAGCGCGACTTGGTTCACAATCGCGGCTCCATCGACTAACCAGCCAACTACGCCTACATCAGCCCAACTCAACGTGGGGTAATTAAATATCGAGGAATACTTCATTTTTTCATCAAGCAGCTTTTGGTAGATATCTTGGCGAGAACAGCCAAGGGTTTCTGCTGCGCTGTATAGATAAAGGCCATGGCCAGCCTCATCTTGAATTTTGGCGAGTAAAATAGCTTTACGGCGCAGCGTCGGTGCGCGGGTGAGCCAATTGGCTTCCGGGAGCATTCCCACGACTTCGGAGTGGGCATGTTGGCCGATCTGGCGAATAAGGTTCTGCCGATAGGCATCGGGCATCCAGTCTTTGGGCTCGATGGAAATATCCGCTTCGATTTTGGCCTCGAAGTTAGCCTGATTTTTCTCGTTCATTGATTTTTCCATTAAGTGATTCGAAAAATATTTTTTAATTTAAAATAATGAATCATTTATATTTAACATTGATGCTAGGAATATTTAACATAAAGATCAATGTTCATTAACTTAATTCTGCGAGGCACTTCACAAGGTTTTATTGTAAACATAATAAAATCAATAATATATATTCATTTCTTTTTGTGTGGATTTGAGTGTGAACTTAGATTTATGCAAATTTGTTTTTAATTTGTTAAATTTAAATTAGCATCTATGATTATTTTTATGATACATATTTAAATATTGGTTTTGTTTATTTCCTTTATTTCTGGAGTGAGATATGCAGCATTTAACAAGTTACATTATGGGGAAGTGGGTACAGGGTAATGGTAAAGAGCGGGCGATCTATCATGCACTTACTAATCAGGCTTTATACGCGGTGACAACCGAGGGGCTTCCTTTATCTGACAGTCTGGCCTATGGGCGAGAAGTTGGAGGGGAGGCGCTATCTGCTATGTCATTCCAGCAACGGGGGCAGATGCTTAAAGCGGTGGCCAAGTATTTGTTGGAGCATAAGGCGGAACTCTATGCGATTTCAGCGCAAACAGGGGCAACAAAAGCAGATAGCTGGGTGGATATTGAAGGGGGTATTGGGACGTTATTTGCCTATTCAGGTTTGGCAAGTAGAGAGCTCCCCGATGACACCATTTGGCCTGAAGGTGACACGGTTCCTTTGTCTAAGCAGGGGCAATTTATTGGCCATCATATTTTGACCTCTCGCCGTGGCGTGGCGCTGCATATCAATGCTTTTAATTTTCCTTGTTGGGGAATGCTAGAGAAACTGGCACCTACATGGCTAGCGGGTATGCCTGCCATTATCAAGCCTGCGACAGCATCGGCTCAAGTCACCCAAGCGATGGTCAAGCTGATGGTCGACAGTGGTTTGGTACCTGCGGGGGCTATTCAGCTGATTTGTGGTGGCGTCGGGGATATGTTTGATCACCTTGATTTTGAGGATGTCGTCACGTTCACAGGGTCAGCCTCCACAGGGCAAAAACTTAAATCCCATCCGCGTATCATAGAAAAATCAGTGCCTTTCACCATGGAAGCCGACTCACTGAACTGTGCGATCTTAGGGAATGATGTGCAGCCAGAACAGCCTGAATTTGCATTGTTTATTAAAGAAGTGACCGGTGAAATGACCGCAAAGGCAGGGCAAAAATGCACGGCCATCCGTCGTATTATTGTACCGAAAAATCAGTTAGACAATGTTAAACAAGCACTGCTTAAACGGTTATCGGCGACGACAGTTGGTGACCCCGCAGTTGATGGGGTACGCATGGGGGCGTTGATTAATTTAGAACAGCGCCAAGATGTGCAGACGAAAGTGGATTATCTACGAAACAATGGCTGTGAAGTACTCTGTGGTGGGCAGTTTGAACAATTAGCGGTCATCGGTGCTGATAGCCAAAACGGTGCCTTTTATCCACCGACATTATTGTACTGCGCAGAGCCATTTAAATCTTCGGCCGTCCATGAAACTGAAGCATTTGGCCCTGTTGCGACGTTAATGAGTTATGAAAGCCTTGAACAAGCGGTGCAACTTGCCATTCTCGGGGGCGGTAGCTTGGCGGGCACATTAGTGACAGCGGATGCACAGGTCGCTCAATCAGTGATCCGAGCAAGTGCACGCGCACATGGACGCATGTTGGTATTAAATGAGGCATCGTCGGCAGAATCAACAGGACACGGCTCACCACTACCTCTACTAGTGCATGGTGGGCCTGGGCGTGCAGGTGGCGGTGAAGAACTGGGTGGATTGAGAGCGGTGAAGCATTATATGCAGCGCACAGCCATTCAGGGGAGCCCATCGATGTTAACCGCGATTAGCCAGCAGTGGATCCGTGGTGCGGAGATGGTAACTGATGTTGTTCATCCATTTCGAAAACATTTTGAAGACTTAGTGATAGGCGATACGTTGCTCACAGCAAGGCGTACGGTGACGGAGGCCGATATTGCTAATTTTGCTTGCCTCAGTGGTGATAATTTCTATGTGCACGTGGATAAAATCGGGGCGGCACAATCACTGTTTGGTGAACGTATTGCCCATGGGTATTTTGTGGTTTCAGCCGCAGCAGGTCTGTTTGTTGATGCAGGCGTTGGGCCAGTTATCGCAAATTATGGCATGGAAAATTTGCGTTTTATCGAACCCGTAAAAATTGGCGATACGATACAAGTTCGTCTAACGTGCAAGAAAAAGATAAAAAAACCACAGAAATTAGCCGAAGATAAACCAAATGGTGTTGTTGAATGGGATGTGCAAGTCTTTAACCAAGACGATACAGCCGTGGCACTTTATAGCATTTTGACGCTGGTGGAACGCCGTCATGGGGATTTTCATTAACCATGATTGTGATGAAACGGTTACAAACAAATAGGTGCTTTTTCAATCATTTTCTGTTGTGATGGGAAATCGCTAACAAAATGTCAGGAAACAGAAATGAAAACGCACCATCAAGCGGTTTATCAGCAATTTGATGAGCAAGCCAACGCCTATTTAACCAGTCAAGTTCATGCGCAAGGTGAAGATTTACTCGCCTTGCAGAGGTTGCTACAGGGTTGCCAAGCTGAGGATGTCCTTGACCTTGGCTGTGGTGCAGGGCATGCGAGTTTTTATACCGCGCCATGGGTTAAATCTGTCACAGCATATGATCTGTCCGACTCGATGCTGAGTGTTGTGGCGAAAAACGCGCAAGAGCGCCAATTAACCAATATCGCGACCTGCAAAGGCACAGCTGAACAACTGCCGTTTGCAGATAATCATTTTGATCGGGTGATTAGCCGCTATTCTGCACACCATTGGCATGATGTTGAAAAAGCACTGCGTGAAGTCCGCCGTGTATTAAAAGTGGGTGGAAAAGGCATTTTTATTGATGTGGTTTCACCAGGTCACCCATTGTTGGACATTTATCTGCAAACCGTTGAAGTTTTAAGGGATACATCGCATATTCGCGATTATTCCGCAGGGGAATGGGCAGGGATGTTCAACAATGCAGGGCTATTTGTTAGTGGTGTTCAAAGTTTCCGTTTGCCCCTTGAATTTACCAGTTGGGTTGAACGGATGCGAACGCCACAACCTTTAGTTGAGGCAATTCGCCAATTTCAAAACACGCTCAGTGATGAAGTGAAACACCATTTTGCATTACAAGCAGATGGCTCATTTACCTCTGATGTGATGCTATTTGAATTTCATCGCCAATAAGTGCTTATTTTGCGATAAACTGCGCTTGGTTAAGTTGGCTGAGTGCGGTGTTCACGGCAAAAATTTCCCCTCGGACATCAGGCACACCAAAGGCTTTTAAACGCGCACTGTGTTTGGTTAAATATGCGTTTGCCTCTTGCTCAGAAGCAAACATGTAAACTCCACCTGCCATTTGAGTTTGTTGGTTTTCAGTCCAAATCTTCCAGATAAAACCAGGTTCTTGGTTGATTGACTTAGCTAAATCATTCATTGCCGCCGTCATTTCTTCGCCCCATGGGCCTTGGTATGGGAAGTCTACCTGTAAAATTACGCTCATCGATTGCATCTCCTTATCATTAGGCTTGCATAATAACCCTTAACACAAATAATAACTTTGCTATTTATCGTATTTAAGACTATTGCGTTTACCTGCTTCAAACGCATCCAGTGTGTTTAAACGCGCCTGTTTGTGATCAACGATAGGTTTCGGATAATCAATGGCTATATTGTTTTCTTCTGCCCATTCATGGGGGGTATGGATATATTTATCAGGGACGCCATTTAATTCAGGGAGCCAATAGCGGATAAACGTGCCCTGAGCATCAAACTTTTTCCCTTGTGTGGTCGGGTTGAAAATACGAAACCAAGGGGAGGCATCCACACCTGTAGAGGCTGACCATTGCCAGCCGCCGTTATTCGCCGCTAAACTCCCATCAATCAGCTGGGTCATAAAGTATTTTTCCCCTTCCCGCCAATCAATGAGTAAATCTTTGACTAAGAAACTCGCCACAATCATTCGTAACCGATTATGCATCCAGCCTGTGGTATTCAGCTGCCGCATGGCTGCATCAACAATTGGGTAGCCCGTTTGTCCGATTTTCCATGCCTCAAAATCGGTAGGTGAATCATTCCAATGAATATATTGTGTCCAATGAATAAAGGGCTGGTGGCGGCACAGGCGAGGAAATGCCACTAAAAGGTGGGTATAAAATTCACGCCAAATTAATTCATTTAACCAAGTGAATGCGCCGCTATCAGGGTAGTCAAGAAATTGTGGGTTTTCAGCTTGCAAACGATTGATGCACTGGCGAGGGGATAACACTCCAATCGCGAGGTATGGCGATAGCTGGCTAGTGCCATTAATGGAGGGGAAATCTCTATCATGTTGGTAATCTGTAACTTTTTTAGCGCAAAACTGCCTGAGCTGCTTTAAGGCAGCTTGTTCACCTGCAGGGAAAGATTGCGCGATGTTTTGATCCTCATGAGGAAATAGCGGCAGGATTGTTTTAATCTCTAACGGCTTTGAGCGCTGAGCAGGGGCACGTAAGGAACGGTAGTCTGTGACAGTGAGTTGGGTTAGAAAAGCACGGCGAAATGGGGTATAAACTTGGTACATCTCACCTTTTTGATTTGTTACTGCGCCAGGTGGGAGCAACAGCGCATCATCAAAAGTATGGACATGCATTGGTGATGCGTGTTCTATCAACCACTCATCACGTTTCTTTTCATTCCATTCATACTGCCGATTGAAAAACAAGGCATCCGCCTGCTGTTCTTTGGCGTAATTTAGTACCCATTTAGCGGCATCTACAAAATTATCCACAGTATGGCAAATGAGTGGGATACCTAACTCAGCAAGGGAATGTTGTAATTCGACAAGGTTTTGATGAATAAAGGCGATTTGCCGTACAGAGACATCATGCTGTTTCCACTGTTCGGGCGTGGCGGTATAGAGGGCGATGACATTGGCCTGCGGGTCAGCGCAGGCCGAGGAAAGGGCTTTATTATCTGTGACGCGTAAATCATGACGAAACCAGATAAGATGCTTGGCTGCCACCGCTTTCCTCCTAGGCGTTAATCTAATTTAGGATGCTGGTTAATTAACGACTGGCGTTTTTTCTCAAGTTCAGCAATTTGTTGGTCAATATCTTCAACTTTTTGCTCAATATTGTCAAAATGTTCACTCAAGATTTCTTTCGCCTCGGCTTTATCCGACGCCGCTGGTGTTGCACCCCGCAACGGTTTATTGGCTGTTTCTGGCATGCGAATACCTGTGTATAAGCCAATCAATGCAATCACCATCAAGTAATAGGCTGGCATGTATAAATCTGTGGTTGATTCGACTAACCAAGCTGCAACAGTTGGGGTAGCACCTGCAATTAATACTGAGATATTAAAGGCAATGGCTAAGGCACTGTAACGAATATGCGTTGGGAAAATCGCGGGTAAAATTGATGCCATGACTCCAGTAAAACAGTTTAGCAATATCGCAAGGATCAGTAATCCTACAAAAATTAACCCAACTGAGCCGCTGTTAATTAGCATAAAAGCAGGGTAAGCCAATAGCACTAAACCTACGCTACCGATAATAACAAATGGGCGACGGCCAATTTTATCACTGGTTAAGCCAATCACGGGTTGAACAAATAGCATACCAATCATAATGGCGATAATTATTAGCACACCATGGTCAGTTGAATAATTTAGGTTATGTGATAAATAACTTGGCATGTAAGTCAGCAACATGTAATACGTGACATTAGTTGCAATCACTAAGCCAACACAAATTAATAAGCTTTTCCAATGCTTCGATGCCACTTCGCGTACTGAAACTTTGGGTGGATTTTGAATATTGGCTTTGTCTTGTTTTTCCAGTGACTCAACGTGCTGTTGGAAAGCGGGCGTTTCTTCAAGGGAATGGCGAAGATATAACCCAATGATCCCTAAAGGTAAGGCTAAGAAGAACGGAATTCTCCAGCCCCAATCATGGAAGTTTGCCTCTCCAACGATACTGGAAATTAGCACTACTACACCTGCACCTAGCACGAAACCTGCGATAGAACCAAAGTCTAACCAACTGCCCATAAAGCCACGCTTACGGTCAGGTGAATATTCGGCAACAAAAATTGCAGCCCCTGAATATTCCCCACCGACAGAGAAGCCCTGTGCTAATTTAGCAATTAATAACAAGATTGGTGCCCAAATACCGATGCTTTCATATGATGGGATCAAACCAATACAGAACGTACTTATCGCCATAATGATAATGGTCATCGACAACACTTTTTGTCGACCATACTTATCACCTAAGATACCAAATACCACTCCCCCTAATGGCCTAACTAAGAAGGGCACGGAGAATGTCGCTAGTGCAGCAATCATCTGGACGCTCGGTGATGCGTCTGGAAAGAAAACTTGACCTAATACGTAAGCTAAGAAGCCATATACACCAAAGTCAAACCATTCCATCGCATTACCCAGTGAAGCAGCGGTAATTGCTTTTTTTAATTTACCATCATCAATGATTGTAATGTCATTAATATTTAATGGTTTTTCTTTTTTCTTCTTGAATTTCATGAAACCATCCTCTTATTTGAATTTCAACAACGAGATAAATCACATTTAAGGTGTGGGTTTTCATACTTAAACAACGTGTAAAGTCCTATCATTTATAATAGTCGCTGTATGAATTTTTGTTCAGTTTTTAAAATTTAAAATTGAGCTAGATAATGGAGTAATACAGTAGAGTTAGAGAGAGAAATAGAGAGCACTTTTTTTTGTAAATAGAGCAAAATAACCACCTGAGAATAATCAAACTAGTTACCAATAATACATTAATATCGCTAGAATGTAAAATACTTGGCTTTTAATGCCGAAAAAGAAGAATTTTTAGCGTTTTATTTTAGCGGGTTAGGTTTATAACAACATGTTACTTATATCAATAATGCATTAGGCTAACAATGTTGATTATATATAATAAAAACTATAACAATCAATATGTTGTATTTTATTTTTGCTGATTTGAACTATGCTAAATACTCCATGAATATAGGGGGTAATATGAACAATTCCGTGAAAATATCAGCGATTAATGTTTATCATCCTGCAAAAATTAGGGGGAATGAATATTTTATCAAAAAGCATGGCGATATTAAAAATATTAATAATCTATTTGAATCATTAGGTAAGCGACAGCGTTATGTTTCTGACCTTGAAAGTGAAAATGTATTAACGATGGCATTTAAATCAGCAGAGCCGATAGTGGATGATAGTAATATTGATATTATTATTTTCGCATCAACGACGGTAGAGTATTTATCGCCAACTCACGCATTATTTATTCATCGAAAGTTCAATATTAAACACAATTGTATTTGTATCGATATGAATATAAATTGTTTAAGTATGCTGGCAGTTCTTGAACAAGCGGCCATGATGCTGAAATTAAAAGCGTCCTATTGCAGAGCATTGATTATCTCTACAGATCAAGTTTCTCGATATGCAAAACCACATGAGTTTTTCCCTGAGGCTTTATTTGGGGATGCGGCGGTTGCAATGATACTCGATAAAGTAAAGGACAACTCAGGCGCTGGGCTCATCGATAGTCAATATTACACTGATAGTCAGTATGCCGATACGATTGTATTTCCACACTATGGATTGTCGCATAGCCAAAATATGCAAGAAGAGAAATTTCACTGGGATAATTTTACAGGAGAGCTCTGTGTGCCCTTTGCGATAGAAGCCATTCAATTCCAGTTGGAAAAACATCATTTAAAATTGAATGATGTTTCTTGTTTTTTCTTTTCTCAATTATCAAAAAATTATATTGGAATGATTAAAAATGCATTAAATCTTTCCTGGGAGCAGATTGAATATATTGGTGATGAGTATGGTTATACAGGCGGAAATAGCCCATTAGTTGCCTATGCACATCGTTTGAAAAAAGGGTTACTTCATGAAGGTGATATTATTGTATTTTGGTCATTTGGTGCTGGGTATCAAACAGGTGTTTTACTGTGGAAAGTATAACTTAATCATTCTCAAATTGATTAGGTAATTATGCTAATCATTTTACGATATCTATATGGCAGTGATTAATATTAACAATAGTCTCTTAATTTATTCCGTTATCATCATCTTCTTTTGATAATAACGGAGGATTGTGTCGTTCTGTTTTATAATGGATTTGATAAGTAGGAATGAATAATTGACTTGGTTACAATCAAATAAATGATTTTAAATAAGTTTGATAATCAGAGAGTACAGTAAGATTTAAAATGAATTTTACCAAACTCTAAAAGAATACGCGCTGTATTTTATCAAGCGTGTATGACCTCCGACTGAGAAGAGTGCCATTATGAAAAAACAGAGTGTTGCATCCTATATTGCAAAAGTACTTGATAACGCAGGTGTTAAACGTATTTGGGGCGTTACTGGAGATTCATTGAATGGCTTAACCGACAGTTTGCGCCGACAAGGGGCAATTGAATGGTTAGGCACTCGTCACGAGGAAGTGGCGGCATTTGCTGCGGGCTCAGAGGCCCAGCTTACTGGGCAACTAGCCGTTTGTGCAGGCTCTTGTGGGCCTGGAAATATGCATCTTATCAATGGACTATATGATTGTCATCGTAACAGAGTACCTGTATTGGCGATTGCAGCACATATTCCATCAAGTGAAATTGGCAGCAATTATTTCCAAGAAACCCACCCAACAGAACTATTTCGTGAATGTAGCCACTATTGTGAGATGGTCTCTAACCCAGAACAAATCCCACAAGTGCTTGGCATTGCAATGCGTAAAGCAATTCTGAACAAAGGGGTATCCGTTGTTGTCATTCCAGGGGATATTGCATTAAAAGATGCACCAGAGACCGCCAAAGAAACATGGTATCAGCCTCAAGCCCCATTGATCATGCCACAGCGCTCTGAAATCGAACAATTAGCGCAAGCTTTAAATGAAGCCAAAAATGTTACATTATTTTGTGGTAATGGTTGTGCAGGGGCACATGATGAAGTGGTCAAACTGGCAGAAACGCTAAAAGCACCTGTAGTTCATGCACTGCGCGGTAAAGAACATATTGAGTGGGATAACCCGTACAGCGTGGGAATGACAGGTTTAATCGGTTTTTCATCGGGTTACCATGCAATGATGAACGCCGATACGGTTGTTTTACTCGGAACGCAATTCCCATATCGTCCTTTCTACCCAAATGATGCAAAAATTATTCAAGTTGATATTAATGCAGGGAGCTTAGGCTCTCATTGCCATATCGATATGGGGCTGATTGGTGATATTAAAGCAACTCTGGATGCCTTGCAGCCGCATCTACAAACTAAACAAGATAAAAAACACCTTGAGAGCGCATTGAAGCATTATGAGGAAGCGCGTAAAGGGTTAGATGATCTCGCAAAACCAGGGCATGAAGGGCTCATCCATCCACAGTACTTGGCAACTAAAATTAGTGAACTGGCCGATGATGATGCAATCTTTACTTGTGATGTGGGTACGCCAACGGTCTGGGCAGCACGCTATTTGAAAATGAATGGTAAGCGCCGTTTAATTGGCTCGTTTAATCATGGTTCTATGGCGAATGCGATGCCACAAGCAATTGGTGCGCAGGCTGTTGATAAAACACGCCAAGTGGTTGCCATGTGTGGTGATGGTGGATTTAGCATGTTAATGGGGGATTTTATTTCTCTTTCACAAATGCAATTGCCAGTAAAAATCATTATTCATAATAATGGGGTATTGGGCTTTGTAGCAATGGAAATGAAAGTCGCGGGTTTCTTAACAGCAGGAACAGATTTGCATAATCCGAATTTTGCTGCAATTGCGAACGCTGCAGGTATCAAAGGTATTCGTGTGGAAAAAAGTGAAGATCTCGATAGCGCACTTAAAGAGGCTTTTGCCCATGATGGCCCTGTGGTGGTGGATGTCTTAACTGCAAAACAAGAGCTTTCAATGCCACCAGAAATTGCTGCTCAGGAAGCCAAAGGTTTTAGCTTATATATGCTAAAAGCCATTATGAGCGGGCGCGGTGATGAAGTGGTGCAATTGGTGAAAACTAACTGGCTACGTTAATACCTGTTGTTCGTTCATAAAGAAGCCTAATCAATTGATTGGGCTTTCTTTTTATCGACCATAAATTAATAGCCTGCTGCAGATTGACTACGCCACAAATGAGCAGCGACAAGTGCCCGCCATGGGGAATATTGCGCTAACCATTTCTCTGTCTCTTTCGCGGTCGGTTGTTCTTGGCTGTTTAATAAGGTTTGTAAATTACGCCTTACCGCGACATCGCCATGCAAAGAGCCATTGAGATAATTAAAGCCCCGCAAGAGTGCATAACTGACCGTCCAAGGGCCAATTCCTTTAATTTTGAGCAGTTGTTCTGTTACCACATCGGCATTGTCATGGGTCACTTGTACAGATAAATCAATCTGTTGGGTTTTAATTGCTTCACATAACGCTCTAAGAGCAACAATTTTCCCTAATGAAAACCCTGTTTGTCTGAGTGTATCATCACTGACTAAACCCACTTGTTGGATATCAGGAAAACACCAAATTCCTGATGAGTGCTGTGTGCCCACGGCTTGTATAAAGCGCCGACGGATAGCGATAGCGGCATGGACACTAATTTGTTGCCCAATAATCGCCCATACTAAAGCCTCGAAAGCATTAGAGGATTGATAAATTCTTAATCCCTTTTGTTTTTCAATGAGTTGACCAAGCACTGGGTCTGTTAGGTAGTGCATTTCAAATTCATTAACGGGTTGATGTAAACCCAATAAGTGTTTCCCAAGGGTGCTGAGTTCTGTTTCAGTTGGGGAAATATTCGAAGAATCAATATCTAAAGAAATTGTTGCATGCTGGCTTTCAATGGCTAGCTGAATGTTGGCGGGATGATTTTGCCAAATTAGGCCTTTTTGCAAACAATTGTCGACAACAATCTCTGCCACATTTTGTTGGTCTCTTAAATGGAAGGCAAAAAAATCCGCAGAGCGATAAGGTTGTGGAAGAGGTAAATTAACAGTGAATGTTTGCATTATGATGACCTGATAAGATTTTTCTTTAATCCAAATATATTGTGTATTGGTGCATTAGGTAACTCATATTTTAGTGAACAAATATGTTATCTTAGTAAGATGGATTATTTCGTCACTGACATGGTGTTTACAGCGAATAAGGAAGTGAAATGAAAACTGAAGATCGCAGTTCATCTCATAACCCTCCAGCCTCTCCTAAGCCTGAACTAACAGGGATAGGTGGTTGGCTGATTTTACCCATGTTAGGGATCGTGCTATCCGTTATTATTCTTCCATTTGCAATTTACGGGCAAAATATCCAGGTTATTGAGTATTGGGATGAGTTAACGAACTCCCAATCCGATACATTTATACCCTTATTTAAAGAACTTATCTATTTTGAGCTTTTAGGGAATGCGATTTTATATACTTTATTGCTTTTCTTGTGTTACGTCTTTTTTACGAAGAAAAAGCTCACGATCAAAATTTACATTTTCTTCCAGCTATTTGCTTTAGTGCTGACTATTTCAGATATTATATTGGCAGGAACATTATTAGATTTAGAGGTTGAAGCATCGGATATTCGCGACATTTTTCGTGCCCTGATTGGCTGCGCAATTTGGATACCGTATTTTTTGGTTTCTAAGCGGGTAAAAAATACTTTTGTGAATTAAATACCGTCATTGAGGTGAAGTGATGATTTATTGCAAAAGAGTGTATGACCCTGTGACTAAGAATGATGGCTATCGTGTCTTAGTCGATAGGCTATGGCCTCGAGGGATTAAAAAAATCGATTTACAGTGTGATGAGTGGAATAAAGAAGTGGCTCCCTCTAATGAGTTACGAAAATGGTTCCATCAACATACCGATCAATTCGAGCAATTTGTGCAGCGCTATTGCGAAGAATTGAATAACACCGAGGCTTGGCAAAGGTTAGTTGAGCAGGCGGAGCAAGGTCATGTGACATTATTGTATAGCGCAAAAAATACAGAACATAATCAAGCGACTGTACTCAAAAAATACATTGAAGAAAAAATACAGAATACAAAGGTTTGTTAAATGGAGAATTCTCAATCCACGGTTCAATTAGAGCAGGTTGTCGCTCAAGTCGTCCCGCAGGCCCCGAAAAAAATGCTTGAAGGACTCGGTGGTTGGTTGATTTGGCCAGTTATTGGGCTGTTTTATATGTTGTATAAAATGGTCATGATGTTAATGCAAGAAGTCTCTCAAGTAAAAACGGTTTGGCCGCTTGCTACACAAGTGGGCTCTGACTTTTATGTGCCAGGTTTTTCAATGGGTTATTACCTATTGCAAACGGGTTATGGGGTTATCATTGCATTACTATTGTGGACTTTTATTGCAGCAGTTAAATGGAAAAAAAGTGCGAAGTGGTTGTTTATCATAACCATGTTGCTATATACCTTGATGGTGTTTGTTGCTCGCTTTGTATTCCCTTATACATTCGGTATGGAAATTAATTACTCAAACATTATCACTGCGATTAATGGCAGCTTCTATTGTGTGTTATGGATTCCGTATTTTTTAGTTTCTAACCGCGTTAAAAACACGTTTATTCGCTAATAATTAACCACCTCTTTCGAAGGTGGTTAATTATTCTATTCGTTAGAAAGATTCAATGTATGGGTAATATTGCAGCGCTCAATAAAGGCGTTATCATGGGAAACCAATAGCAATGTACCTTGGTAATTGTTTAATACATCCTCCAGTAATTGCTTCGATTCTAAATCCAGATGGTTATCTGGCTCGTCGAGTAACAAAATCGCAGGTGGATTCGGGCTATGGGTCAGCGCTAATAATGTGGCTTTGAGCTGTTCGCCCCCACTCAGTTGTTGTAGTGGTAGCAAGGATTTATCGCCTCGAATCCGTAACATGCCTAGTTGTGTCCGCCATTGTTCAACCGTAAATATGGGCTGGTGTTGGTGGAGTGCCTCGCCAACGGGTAGCGTTTTATCGAGTAAGTTTAGGTGTTGGTCTAAATAGCAAAAACATCCACTTAGGCGGGATTCGCCCGATTGGGCTTTCAGGTGCCCTGCAAGTACTTTAAGTAAGGTGGATTTACCACAACCATTATCACCTTGAATATGCCAATGCTCCCCACTGTATACGGTGAATGATAGAGGTGATAAATGGCCATAGGGCAAGCAAAGATCGGAAGCGAAAACCGTCACTTTTTTCCCCTCACACTGGTAGGCAATGACCATTTTTTGCTGCTTGATATGGTGTATTTTCTCTTGGTTTTCTTGTTGTTGTCCTTGCAAATTATCCATCACCCGTTGATGGCGGTCGGCAACATTAGACTGCCTTTTTTCCGCACGGTTTTTCTGCATATCGAGTAGCAGTAAGGACTGAGAGCCACCATAACGGATTTTTTCTCCTTGTTTTTTCCGTTGAGCGGCTTTTTGTAACGTGGTTTGTAGTTGCTTTTTTTCTTGGTTAATACGTTTTTCTAAACGCGCAGCTTGGGCATCAATCGCCGCGATTTCGAAATTCTTCTGCGTGTCATATAACGCATAATTTCCCCCATATTCTTGTAAACCTTTCTCGGTGAGTTCAAAAATCGTTGCCATTTCACCCAGCAATGCTCTGTTATGAGAGATAACAAGGCTACCTGCTCTGTGCTCAGTCAGTTTTTGGCTTAGCCATTGACGGCTTCTGGTGTCTAAGTGGTTATCTGGTTCATCAAGCAGTAGAAAGCTATCTTGCTGTAAAAAGGCTCGACATAGAGCAAGGCGCGTGCGCTCGCCACCACTGAGATGGGCGATAGGGGTTTCCATCGAAACGGGCAACCGTGCGGAATCTAGCAAATTTTGCCATTGAGACGGTAAATGCCATTTGTCGTCGACTAACTCAAAATCGGGTTGAGTTCCATTACCCGCTTCAATACGAGAAAAGGCATGATAGAGCGAGGTAATACCTAAGGCATCGACGAGAGTTTCTCCTGTTAAGCGGGTGAGTTGATTAACATGGATAAAAGGCATATTCCAATGTACATCACCTTGTGTTGGCACGAATACTTGAGCCAGTAACTGCATGAGTACGGATTTACCTCGACCATTATGGCCAATTAAGGCATTTTTTTGACAAGATAATGTCCCGCTTAGAGGGGGGAACAGGGCCGTTTGGTTAAATTCGATATTCAGTTGTGAAAAGTGACACGCAATTGTCATAGGCACCTCCAAAAATAAAGAGTGCAGACAACGTCGTTGACTTATCAAGAAGCGTCGATGAATAGCGTTGCCTGCCAGGAACAGAAAAATGAATACCAAGGTGGTATTGGAAAATATTTTCTGGCAGTGCTTAATTCATCGTAGGGAGTACCTGCTAAGTTAAGTGATGGGATAAAAGCCGTGCATATTATAGACAAAGAAAATCAATTTAAGCAACATATAGACTTAAAATATAAAAAAGCCAGTCAATTCAAGTTGACTGGCTTTGTACTAACAACGAGATTTTTACGATTATGCAGAGGTGTGCTCTGACAACCATTGTGCAATGCGCTGTTTTTCTGAATCATTCAGCCACATGCCCAATTTAGTACGACGCCAGATAGCATCATCCAATTCTGTTACCCACTCATTTTCCACTAAGTAACGTAGTTCGGCTTCATAGACGTTGGCACCGAATGATTCGCCGAGATCACTGAGCGAGTTTGCGCCATCCAAAATCAGCTTGCTGTTACTGCCGTAAGTTCTTGCATAACGCAGCGCGATCCCTTCAGGAAGCCATTGATAATGTTGGCGTAATACGCGAGCATAGCCATCACGGTCGCAACCTTCGATATCACCACCTGGTAATTGACCATTTTTCGTCCACGGGCTACCTGCGTTCGGGTAATAAGTGGCGAGCTTATTCACAGCAGCTTCAGCTAGTTTACGATAAGTGGTTAATTTACCGCCGAATACAGACAGTAACGGTGCTTGGCCTTGCTCATCGTGAATATCTAATGTGTAGTCACGGGTAATTGCTTGCGGTGAGTCAGACTCATCATCACACAGTGGGCGAACGCCTGAGTAATCCCATACCACGTCTTCAACGGTTAACTGTTTTTTGAAGTGATCGTTGTACACTTTGAGTAAATAGCTGACTTCTTTGTCATCAATTTTGACGTCTTTTGGATCGCCTTTGTATTCCACATCTGTTGTACCGATGATTGAGAACTCATCCATCCACGGAATAACAAAGACAATACGGTTATCCTCGTTTTGCAGGATGTAAGCTTGTGGTTCATCGTGAGCGCGTGGAACAACGATATGGCTACCTTTAATTAAGCGAATGCCGTATGGCGATTTTAATTTCAAGCCATCGTCGAAGAATTCTTTCACCCATGGACCCGTTGCATTCACCAGTCCTTTCGCTTTCCAAGTGAGAGTTTCGCCTGTACGTAAGTCTTGTGCTTCAACAACCCATAAGCCATTTTCACGATAAGCACGAGTCACTTTTGTGCGAGTGCGAACTTCACCATGCTTACGTACCACTTCTTGAGCGTTTAGAACAACCAAACGCGCATCATCAACCCAACAATCTGAGTACTCAAACCCTTTGGTTAATTCAGGTTTCAGCACAGAGTTTTGGCCGAATTTTAAGCTTTTACTGCTTGGTAGGCTCACACGTTTACCTAAATGGTCATAAAGGAACAGACCGATACGGATCATCCACGCTGGGCGTAAATGAGGTTGGTGAGGTAAACGAAAGCGCATTGGAAACGCAATGTGCGGTGCCAGTCGTAATAAGACTTCGCGCTCAGCCAGTGCTTCACTGACTAATCTGAATTCATAATGTTCTAGGTAGCGTAAGCCACCATGGATCAGCTTTGAACTCGCTGATGAGGTTGCACTCGCTAAGTCTTGAGCTTCGAGCAGCAATACCGATAATCCACGACCTGCAGCGTCAGCTGCAATACCAGCGCCGTTGATCCCGCCGCCGATGACAATCAAGTCTTTAGTTTCCATGCATCCCCCTGAGATGTTCGAAACACTTTCAATAATGTTCGTTTTCGCTCATTTGATTGTAGTCAAAATGAATAGTGATGCCAACTATTATTAATAAGAAAAATAACAACTGCGTGATATTGGTAACAATTTTTTTTCAATAACCACAAATAAAATAATGGTATATAGGCAGGAAAAAACATTTTTGAGCGAAAAAGAAAAAGGAAATAACAGTTAGAAAGTTAAAGTAGAAAAGGGATATCATTAAGAGTGGTGGTAGTTAGCACTACCACCATGAGAATAACGTATTGATTAACAAAGCTCTAATTGAACGTTATGTTGCTCAATCACTTTGAGAATGCTGTCTGGCGGCTGTTTGTCGGTAAATAAATAGTCGATTAAGTTCATATTACCGAGATTGACCATTGCATTACGGCCGAACTTAGAGTGATCGGTGACTAACATCACGCAACGTGAATTTTCAATAATGGCGCGTTTTGTACGCACTTCATGATAATCGAACTCCAGTAGCGAGCCGTCCATATCAATGCCGCTAATGCCCAAAATGCCGTAATCTAACCTGAATTGAGAGATAAAATCGAGGGTCGCTTCACCCACAATACCACCATCACGCGAG
Organism: Providencia xihuensis; assembly: GCF_041953405.1. Taxonomy (NCBI): domain Bacteria; kingdom Pseudomonadati; phylum Pseudomonadota; class Gammaproteobacteria; order Enterobacterales; family Morganellaceae; genus Providencia; species Providencia xihuensis. The sequence goes on from NZ_CP169565.1 coordinate 241,181, forward strand.
CGTACTTCACCCCCCGCTAAAATTAAGCGGAAGTCTTCTTTTGGCATGAGTAACGTGGCGACGTTTAGGTTATTGGTAACAACACGCAGGTTTTTATGGTTAACCAACGCATGGGCCACAGCTTCAGGCGTGGTTCCGATATCAATAAATAGCGTCGCACCATCAGGAATTTGGCTCGCGACATGCTGCGCAATACGGGCTTTTTCATCTGACCACATGATTTTGCGGTCATGATATGCCGCGTTTACGGAGCTTGAAGGCAGTGCTGCGCCACCGTGGTGCCGCTGAATTTTATTTTGTTCAGCGAGGTCATTGAGGTCTCGTCGGATGGTTTGAGGGCTAACCTCAAAATGCTCGACAAGTTCTTCAGTACTGACATATCCCTGAAGACGCACAAGTTCAACGATTGCATCATGTCTCTGGGTTTGTTTCACAGCGTTAGCCTCTAATTATTAAAATGTATTATCTGGAACTCTGGTGTTTAATAAAGCTGTGCCTATTATCCCACACTCCCATCAATAAGCCGATAATTAACCCTGAAGTGTGTGCGGCATTCGCAATATGCATCCCTAAAATATCGAAGTAACCAAAAAAGAGCCAGATAATTGAGAAAATCATTAACCCTCGGGGAACATTCACGCCGCTTTCTGGGTTGCGCTCACCTGTTAGCCAAACGTAGCTAACTAGGGCATAAACGACACCCGATAAGCCCCCAAAGTTGTTTTCGCTAAACAGCGATTGTCCCCAGTTACTAAACAGGGCGGAGACTAATAAAATAGTAAAGAGCTTTCCTGTTCCCAGCTTGCGTTCAACTTGGCCAGCTAAAAACCACCATAGCGCAAGGTTAAACCCAATATGTGACAGTGAAAAATGCACAAAGGCGGGGCTTATCCAACGCCAAAGTTCTGATTGTTGGTCTCCAATTGGCCACGCTAAGTAACGTAATACTTCACGAGCATCGGTCATTTCTACCCAAAGATATACAATAATCGATAGCAGAATAACAGCAATTGTGAGTGGCCCTGATTGTTCTTTCAGGTAATCCCAAGTGAGAAAATTGCGGTATTGAAATTGCGCATCGGTATTACCTGTTTGCCAGCTAGCAGCAAGGTAGCGCGGGTCATTTGGGTTTTGCAGGAAAGTATCAAGCTCTTGACGGACTTGATTAAGAAATTGGTCATCTTCCAACCAAAGTTCATACAGCGCTTGTTCTTGGGAGGGTTTAAGGCTTAAATGGATATTTTGCCCTGCCATATAGTCAACAAATGCTTGCGCCATTCTTGGGTTAGCAAAGGAAGTGATGTGGATCATGAATGCGTTTTCTCGTCTAGAGCGCCGTGACGGCTTGTGGATATTCCCTTAACCAGGCTTCAAACCCGCCATTAATGCTGTAAACAGATTCATAGCCGATGTTTATCAGGTATTGTGCTGCACCTTGGCTGCTGTGCCCGTGGTAGCACATTACCATAACGGGTTGTTCATAATCTGTTTGTTCTAAAAATTGACTCAGCGACTCATTGGTGAGGTGATAAGCACCGCTAGCATGACCTGCGCGGAAGCTTTGTGGATCACGTACATCAACAAGTACGGCAGAGCTTTCCAACCAATGTTGATAAGCTTGCTCTGGTGTTAGTGTCTCAAAATGGTCCATAAAATACCGAATATAGCGGGGAAAACCCCATAAAAAACGAATACGGCACCTGTAAGCAGAAAAACAGGTGCCAGATATCAGTGGCAATTAGTAGAAAGAGTGCTCGCCACGTTGGTGTTCAGTCAGGTCTTTAACGCCTTTTAACTCACCATCAAACATTTTCAGTAATTCTTTTTCGATACCTTCTTTTAAGGTGACATCGACCATAGAACAACCGTTACAACCACCACCAAATTGCAGGATAGCAAAGCCTTCATCGGTAATTTCCATTAGGGAAACACGGCCGCCGTGGCTGGCTAATTGTGGGTTAATTTGTGACTGTAAAACGTACTCAACGCGCTCGATTAATGGTGCATCATCAGAGACTTTGCGCATTTTTGCGTTTGGTGCTTTAAGCGTCAGTTGTGAACCCAGTTGGTCGGTAACGAAATCAATTTCGGCTTCTTCTAAGAAAGGCGCGCTAATTTCATCAACATAAGCAGATAATTTTTCGAACTTCAGTTCCTTATCTGTTGCTTCAACGGCACCTGGCGGGCAGTATGAAACGCCACACTCAGCTGTTGGTGTACCTGGGTTGATGACAAATACACGGATTTGGGTTCCTGGCTCTTGATTTTCCAACAACTTGGCAAAATGAGCCTGTGCTGCTTCAGTAATATTAATCATAATCATTTGCTCAATAATAGTTGACTGCTTTAGTTGGTTATAATACGCCCATTTACCCCTTTCCTACAAGGTGCGACAGAGTGACCACGCATCAACAGTGCGCGCTCCCGCACAAATCAACAATTGTGCGGCTGTATTCATTGTCGAACCTGTCGTAATAACATCATCGAGAATGGCGACATGTAGGCCAGAAACCGTAGTTTCTAAGGTAAATGCTCCCTTTAGGTTTTTTCGGCGATGTTCACGTTTTAATGTAATCTGCGCCAGTGTATCACGACTACGGAGTAATGAATTTTGCGAATAGGGGATATTTAACCATCTGGATAAATTTTCGCCTATTAATGCCATGTGGTCAAATCCTCGCCACCATAATCGATGACGATGCAAGGGAATGGTCATAATGAGGTCGGGTTTTTGCCATGTATTTTCGCGGTAACCCTGTAGCCAAAATAAAACAAAAATGCGCGCTAAAGCAAAAGCGAGCTGCGATTGTTGATTAAACTTAAAGTGATGAATAAGCTTACGTAATGGAGCTTGATAGGGTGCGGCGGTAATTAAACGTTGCCAAGCAGGGGGCTGTTTTAAGCAACGACCGCATTGCAGTGTTTCGAGTTCACTGGGCAGTGCACAGCGTGGGCAGCACTTCGGCATAGTCGGTAAGCTTTTCAGGCAAAAACTGCAAATACCTTGGCAGCTTAAATTGAGTGATTGATGGCATAGCCAACATGCCCCTTCCATTGATAGCATGATGATATTCCGTTAAAAAATGTTGATTGAATAAAGAGAGTGTAACCATGGCAAAGCTATATTGGCAGACCGTCGGCGAAGGAAAACAAGATCTTGTGTTGCTGCACGGGTGGGGGTTGAATGCGCAAGTTTGGCAAACAATTATTGTGCGAATCGCGCCGCATTTTCGTGTTCATCTCGTTGACTTGCCAGGTTATGGGCGGAGCCAAGATTTTGCACCAATGAACATTCAATCCATGGCAGATATTTTGTGGGAATACGCCCCGAAAAACGCCATTTGGTTAGGGTGGTCGCTGGGTGGACTAGTTGCCAGTCGAATTGCACTGGATCACCCTCATGAAGTTCAAGGGCTGATTACCGTTGCATCCTCCCCTTGCTTTAGAGCCAATGAGGATTGGGCGGGTATTCGGCCTGAAGTATTATTGGGCTTTGAACAACAACTTGCCGCGGATTTTCATCGAACCGTTGAGCGCTTTTTAGCGTTGCAAACTTTAGGTACCGAAAGCGCCCGCACCGATGCGCGCACTTTAAAATCAGTGGTGCTTGAACAACCTATTCCAACGGTGGAAACGTTAAATGCGGGGCTTGAATCATTGCGAACAGAAGATTTACGTGAAGAATTGAAGAGTTTACCTGTGCCGTTCTTACGGATTTATGGTTACCTTGATGGTTTAGTGCCGCGAAAAATAGTGCCTATGTTGGATGCGCTTTATCCAAACTCTCCATCCGTGATTATGCGCAATAGTGCCCATGCACCGTTTATTTCGCACCCCGATGAGTTTTGTGAATATTTACTGGATTTTCAAAGCCGATTGGAAGAGTAAAGCGAGTAAGCCGCTGAGGTTGTGGCTTATTTCATCTTATAAACAAAATGGGCGCAGTCGGTGCTTTCTGGGCAGCCTTTGCAGCTGGAGCCCGTTAAGCAGGCGCTTATATCCACCTGCTCAATTTTTCCTAAGCTTTCCAACTTTTCCACCATCGCTTTTATCATTGGCGTTGGGGTGTTGAGTTGCTCGCTAAGTAACGCGATGTCAGCTTGCCCGTATAAAGCAATCAAATCTCTCACTTGTAGCAAGCTGATCATCGTTTAGTCCTTAGTGGCAGGTATTGCTAGAGCAGCCAGAGCACTGCTGTGCGGTTTTGCTTTTAATATTCAACGTCACGCGGCTACGCATGCGACGTAGGAACATGAACAGGGCAATATTAAACACCACAACAGCCACAATAGTCATTAAGCTACTTTGTGGGTGCTCACTGAAAGTTGCGGTTTGGTAAAACAGTGCTGACAGGCTATAGGCCACATTCAGTCCCCAGAAGATGGAGAAGCTCATCCAGCTTTTGTTCGTTTCGCGAGCAATTGCCCCCATGACCGACACACAAGGCACATACAGTAAGACAAAAATCAGGTAGCTATAGGCGGCGATACCTGAGCCAAATTTCGCGGCCATAGTGCCCATTGAGCCTGATTCCATTTCGCCATCCCCTTTGCTAGCTTCGATTGGGTTCGATAACGCGCTTAGGGTAAAGGTTTCTTTTAAGCTATCCCATGTTTCAGATACTGCATCTTCCAGCTCATTCCATAAGTTGAAGGACTCTGCATCGAACGGTTCCGAGGTAATCGCTTCGGCGGTGTAGAGGGTATTCAACGTCCCAACGACCACTTCTTTTGCCATCGCTCCCGTAATCAAGCCCACGGTTGCTTGCCAGTTGTCGGCGTGAACACCGATTGGCTGCAATGCAGGGGTGATCACTTTACTGACTGAAGCTAGAGCTGAGTCATTAATGTTATCAACAGGTTTACCTGAGAACGAGAAACTATTGAGTGCGCCGATAAAGATACTCGCCACAACAATGACTTTACCTGCACGCACCACGAAGCCTTTTAAGCGCTGCCACGTTTGAATTAACAACGTTTTGACGTGCGGCACGTGGTACACGGGTAGTTCCATCACGAATGGCGATGCTTCACCACGCATGAGGGTATGTTTGAGTAAAAGCCCCGTGAGGATAGCGACCACAATCCCTAAAATATACAGGGAGAACACGACACTCGCGCCATTTTTACCAAAGAAAGCTGCGGCAAATACCGCGAAGATTGCCAGCCTTGCGCCGCAAGACATAAACGGCGCCATCAGAACGGTAATCAGCCTTTCACGTGGGGCATCAAGGGTACGAGCGCCCATAATCGATGGGACGTTGCAACCAAAGCCGACGATTAATGGAACAAACGATTTGCCCGGTAGGCCCAGCGCCTGCATCAATCTGTCCATCACGAAAGCGGCTCGTGCCATATAGCCTGAGTCTTCAAGGATGGAAAGGAACAGGTACATCATCCCGATTTGCGGTACCAATGGCAGAACGGTATTAATACCGCCACCAACACCTTGAGCCAAGAAGATAGTGAGCCAATCAGGGAAACTAAAGTAGGCACCAACCCACTGAATACCATGGATAAATATCGCCTCAGAGGCCCCTTCAAAGAACGGCTGAAGTGCCCCACCAATATTGATGGCAAGGACGAACATCAGGTACATCACAAACAAGAAAATGGGGACGCCTAGCCAACGGTTGAGGATAAATTTATCCAGTGATTGCGTCAGTCGGTTAGGTTCAGCGGCACTATTGTTGATCGCCGCTTGGCAAATGGTCGCAATAGATTGATAACGCGCATCAGCAATCAGAAGTTCAGGTTCTTCATTTAATGTTTCAGTGAGTTGCTGGCGAGTGGCTTGTAATTGCGTTTCTGAAATTTCAGCACGTTGGCGACTATAAATATCCCCTTCTAGAATTTGCAGGGCTAACCAGCGGCGTTGTTGGTGGCTAAATTGTTGAGCTGAAATTTGTTCAGACAATGAATCAACAGCTTGTAATAGCTGTGGTGGATATTCAACAAGGGCTTTTTGGTTATTTTTTGGATGAGTATCAATGGTTTTTTTCAGTTTATCGATACCTGTTGCACGGGTTGAAACCATTGGGATCACAGGGCATCCCAGCTGTTTTTCCAGTTTAGCAATATCGATATCAATATGTTGGCTTTGGGCGATGTCCAACATATTCAAGGCGACAATACAGGGGACGCCTAACTCAACGAGTTGTAATGTGAGATAGAGATTGCGTTCTAGGTTCGACGCATCGACGACGTTAATCAACATGTCAGCTTCGCCACTTAAAATAAAGTAGCAGGCGATTTGTTCGTCGAGGGAGGTTTGTTCCGAAATGGTCGTGAGCGAGTAGGTGCCAGGGAGGTCGACAAGCTCAATTTTGTGGTCATCCGTGTGAAAGCGGCCAACCTTGCGCTCAACGGTGACACCAGCCCAGTTACCGACGCGCTGTCTTGACCCTGTTAGCTGGTTAAAAAGGGTTGTTTTACCTGCATTGGGGTTACCAATTAAGCCGATAGTCAATCGTTTCATAGTGTTTGCCAATAATCAAAAAAGAAGACTTAAGCGGTAGGCGCTTCATCAAGGTTTAGTAGGGCGAGGTCCTTTTTGCGTAGCACTAAGCTAACGCGGTGAGTTTCGATTTGTACAGGATCGCCAAAAGGCGCTAAACGCACCACTTTAAAAACGGAGCCCGGTAATAAACCGAGAGACAATAATTTTTGTCGGTATGCAGGGCTTATTTCGGGGGAGAAGCCCAGAATTTTGTAACTGCATTGAGGAAGTATAGCCATAGTGTCTTCCTATTATCTTCCTAACGATTCAATTCATAATGATACGGATAATTATTGTTAGAAAAGTTTGTGTCCACAAGCAAAACGCAGAGTAAAACAAAAATAAATCTAATTAACAATGAGAATCATAATCATCCACCTTTTGTTATATTTAGCCTCTTTTTTCGTCAATTTGACTTGATGTGGATCAACGAAGCATGGAGTTAGCGGTGTTTTTTAGATAGCGATGGAATAAGGCGAAAAGAATTGGCTGGGTTGATTTTCGAACAATATATTGGATTTGTTTATTAATTTAGTAGTGAAGATATTTCTAGAAAATACTAAATACCCCAATGAATTTATTGGGGTATTTAGCTTAATCAGACTACTTTTTTTTGCCAAACGCAGCGGCAAGTGCATCGCTCATAGCACTGTTACCTGATGAATTCACGTTTTGGCGTGAGTTGCCACGAGGTGCAGGGGCTTTACGTGCGTTTTTATCTTGTGCTGGTGCCGCTTTGCGAGGTGCGCTATGAGAATCCCCTGCTTGTTCGTCCAAACGCATGGTGAGGGCAATACGCTTGCGGGCAATATCCACATCTAACACTTTCACTTTCACAATATCGCCCGCTTTCACCACTTTGTGTGGGTCTTCGACGTAACTATTGGAAAGTGAAGAGATATGCACTAAGCCGTCTTGGTGTACGCCGATATCCACAAACGCACCAAAGTTGGTCACGTTGGTCACCGCACCTTCTAAAATCATGCCAGAAACGAGGTCATTCATTGTTTCCACACCTTCTGCAAAGGTAGCGGTTTTAAATTCAGGGCGTGGGTCACGACCTGGTTTTTCTAACTCTTTGATGATATCTGTAACGGTGGGTACACCAAATTGTTCTGTGGTGAAATCACGCGGACTCAGTGTGTTGAGCACTTGTGAATTACCCATAATGTCTTTCAATGGCTGGCGGACGGTTTGCAGAATTTTTTCAACAATAGGGTAAGCTTCAGGGTGAACTGTTGACGCATCCAGCGGGTTCTCACCATTGGTGATACGCAGGAACCCTGCACATTGTTCAAAGGCTTTAGGCCCAAGGCGAGCTACTTTCAACAACTGTTTTCGGTCATTGAATTGGCCATTTTCATCGCGCCAATCAACCACGTTCTGCGCGATCATTTTGCTCAAGCCTGCAACACGGGTAAGCAAAGCGACTGACGCGGTATTTAAGTCTACACCTACGGAGTTTACGCAGTCTTCGACAACGGCATCCAGTTTACGGGCGAGTTGGGTTTGGCTAACATCATGTTGATATTGACCCACGCCAATAGATTTCGGGTCGATTTTAACCAGTTCAGCCAGCGGGTCTTGTAGACGGCGAGCAATCGATACGGCACCACGCAAAGACACATCCAAGGTTGGGAATTCTAGCGCGGCTAGCTCAGAGGCGGAGTACACTGATGCACCCGCTTCACTGACAATCACTTTTTGCGCAGTGACTTCAGGGTATTGTTTTTGCACCTCCGCAAAGAAACGTTCAGTTTCGCGAGACGCGGTACCGTTACCAATCGCCACTAATTCAACGTTATGTTTCTGGCACAATGCCGCCACGATGGTTGCTGCTTTCGCTGCTTGCCCAGTGTGCGGGTAGATAGTATCGGTCGCGATCAGTTTTCCTGTCGCATCCACAACCGCAACTTTCACTCCAGTACGTAGACCAGGATCGAGGCCCATCGTTGCACGCATACCTGCGGGCGCAGCCATCAGTAAGTCGCTGAGGTTACGGGCAAAAACATTAATCGCTTCTTCTTCGGCTTTTTCACGTAAAGCGCTCATCACTTCTGTTTCTAAGTGCAGAAGCACTTTGACACGCCATGTCCAGCTAATGACCGCTTTACGCCATTGGTCGGCAGGGGCGTTATTCAAACGCACATCTAAGTGGCGAGTAATAATCTCTTCGCAATAACTTTCTTTGGGTGGCTCCTCGAATTGAGGGTCACAATTTAACGAAAGCTGTAAAATGCCTTCGTTGCGACCTCGGAACATTGCCAGTGCGCGGTGTGAAGGCACTTGGGAAACGGGTTCTTGGTGTTCGAAGTAATCGCTAAATTTGACGCCTTCTGCTTGTTTGCCTTCTGCAACGACGGAAACGAGGTGCGCATTTTTCCAAATATAGTCACGAACTTTCGCCAATAAAGTTGCATCTTCGGCGAAACGCTCCATCAGGATGTAACGAGCACCATCTAAAGCTGCTTTCACATCCGCCACACCTTTATCTGCGTCGATATAAGTTTGAGCAAGGGCTTCAGGGGATTGGCTTGGGTCTGTCCACAGCGTATCCGCTAATGGCTCAAGTCCCGCTTCAATGGCGATTTGCCCACGAGTGCGACGTTTTGGTTTGTAGGGTAAGTAAAGGTCTTCAAGTTCGGTTTTATTGAGCGTGCTGTTGATAGCAGCGGCGAGTTCAGGGGATAACTTCCCTTGTTCTTCAATCGACTTGAGAATGGTTTGCTTACGATCGTTGAGTTCGCGTAAGTACCCTAAGCGGCTTTCTAGCTGGCGAAGCTGAGTATCGTCCAACCCTCCGGTAACCTCTTTACGGTAACGCGCGATAAACGGGACAGTATTGCCTTCATCCAACAATGTGATGGCAGAAAAAACCTGTTTCGGTTGGGCTTGCAGTTCTGCTGCAATAATTTGGCTTAGAGTTTCATTCATGTCGTGTTTAAATACCTACTGAAAGAACAGTTAAAAAATTTACTGCACTGTTATACTTGGTGGTAGCGAGAATTTCCAGACTGAATTTCGGTCTATTGGTAGGAAAGTCTCAGATTATGTTCTATAAAATATTATCATTTTTGTACTTATTGACTAATATTCTAAGGTTATGGCGAAAAGTCTATTAATAACGCGTGAAGGTTGGGATACGCTCGACAAAGAGCTTAAGTATCTGTGGAAAGAGGAACGGCCTAGAGTGACCCAATCGGTCTCAGAGGCTGCGGCACAAGGCGATCGCTCAGAAAACGCTGAATATATTTATGGTAAAAAAAGGCTGCGTGAGATAGACCGACGCATTCGTTTTTTATCTAAAAGATTGGATCAACTCAGGATTATCGAGCCAGATCCTCGCCAAGAAGGCCGTGTCTTTTTTGGTGCATGGGTTAAACTTGAAGATGATAATGAAAATATCAGAATATTCCGCATAGTTGGCGCGGATGAGTTTAATCCTGCAAAACAATGGATTTCAATTGACTCTCCTGTTGCACGCGCTCTGATTGGTAAGCAGGTTGATGATGAAATTACGGTGAACACGCCTGGTGGGGATGTCACCTATTTTGTTTTAGAAATAAGCTATAAACCACTAACCGCCTGAAGTGTAAAATGATTCATTAAATCTATGGTTAATGGTAAATTAGTGAACATTAAACGTGTTTTTGTTTACTTTTAGAACAATAATTTGAAAGATGCACATCTTGAGGGCTACAAAATGCAGGAAAGTTATAAAGTTCTTGTCGTCGATGATGATATGCGTTTACGTGCACTGCTGGAGCGTTACCTCACTGAACAAGGCTTTCAGGTCAGGAGTGCTGCAAACGCCGAACAAATGGACAGGATCCTGACGAGGGAATCTATTCATCTGATCGTGTTAGATTTAATGCTTCCAGGTGAAGATGGCCTATCAATCTGCCGTCGTTTACGTAGCCAAAATAACCCAATCCCGATCATTATGGTTACGGCAAAGGGTGAAGAAGTTGACCGTATTGTTGGTTTAGAAATCGGGGCGGATGACTATATTCCTAAACCGTTCAACCCACGTGAGCTGCTGGCTCGTATTCGCGCCGTATTACGCCGCCAAGCAAATGAATTGCCAGGTGCGCCATCTCAGGATGACGCAGTCATTACCTTTGGTAAATTTAAGCTAAATCTTGGAACGCGTGAAATGTTCCAAGGTGATGAAAATATGCCACTGACCAGTGGCGAGTTTGCGGTATTAAAAGTGTTGGTTTCTTATCCAAGGGAGCCGCTATCTCGTGACAAGCTCATGAGCCTAGCAAGAGGCCGCGAGTACAGTGCGATGGAACGTTCAATTGACGTTCAAATTTCGCGTCTGCGCCGCATGGTTGAAGAAGACCCGGCGCACCCACGCTATATTCAAACGGTTTGGGGCTTGGGCTATGTGTTTGTTCCGGATGGAAGTAAAGCATGAAGCGACTGAGGTTCTCACGACGTAGTACATTTTCTCGTTCGTTGTTTTTATTTGTTGCGCTGCTGTTCGCGAGCTTAGTGACCAGCTATATGGTGGTATTGAATTTTGTTGTGATGCCTAGCTTACAACAATTCAATAAAGTCCTTGCGTACGAAGTTAGAACATTGATGACCGAGAAAATGGTTCTACAAGATGGGACCTCAGTGCGGGTTTCCCCCGCTTTGCGTAAGAAAATCTACAATGAATTAGGTATTACGTTCTATGCCCATTCTGCTGCCATGGAGGAAGGGCTGAATTGGGCTAAAGAGTATGATTTTCTGAGCGAACACATGTCGCAATACTTAGGCGGTAAGGCAAATGTTCATCTTGAGCTTGGCCGTGAGTATCCGATTTTGTGGTTAACGTCTTATCTCGCCCCAGATATTTGGGTGCGAGTACCTCTGACTGAAATTGGTCAAAACCAGTTTTCCCTTGTTTTCAGGTATACCTTAACCATTTTCCTCACGATCTTTGCAGGGGTATGGCTGTATATTCGCTACCAAAACAAGCCATTACTTGAATTGGAGTACCATGCAGGGGAGGTCGGAAAGGGCTTTGTATTGCCCCCGATGCAAGAAAAGGGGGCAACGGAAGTTAGGGCAGCAATTCGGTCTTTTAACCACATGGCTGCTGGGATTAAAACCCTTGAAAATGACCGAACTGTCTTGATGGCAGGGGTTAGCCATGACTTAAGAACACCATTAACTCGTATCCGCTTAGCGACAGAAATGATGAGCCCAGAAGACAGCTATCTGGCAGAGTCTATCAACAAAGATATTGAAGAGTGTGATGCGATTATTGGTCAATTCATGTCTTACCTGAAAACAGGTCAAGAGATGGATATGGAATTCTGCGATCTCAACGCGATTCTGATGGAAGCAGTCAATTCAGAAAGCAGTGTGGTTGGCGAAATCGAAACAGCGTTAGAACCTGGATCCATGATTGTGAACGGTAACCCGTTGGCCATCAAACGTGCAATCACTAATATGATTGTAAATGCGTACCGCTATGGAAATGGCTGGATCAAAGTCAGCAGTGGAAAAAACGAAGATTTTGTCTGGTTCCAAGTGGAAGATGACGGCGCGGGTATCAAAGACGAAGATATCCACCGCTTATTCCAACCGTTCGTGCAAGGCGAAAAAGCACGAAGTAATACAGGGACAGGCTTGGGGCTAGCGATTATACGCCGTATAGTGGACGCCCATGAAGGGAGCATTGAGATCCACAAAAGTGAGCGCGGCGGGTTTGCAATACGGGCTTTACTTCCTCTTAAAGAGAAAGAAGACTGATATGCCTACAACTTGCACTATTTAGATCTATCTTTCTAAAATAATGCCATTAATTGGGCTCAAATTGTTTTGGGCCTTTCCCTGAATTTTCATATCTGCACGGTTGCGTCCAGCTGCTCGGTGCTGGATTCTTAATACCACCCGCTTAATAAATTTCCTTCTTATCTGTTCATTTATCAATGCTAGAATCGTTATATAAAAGACGCAATAGGTACCTTGCTTGGATAATCAGTGCAAATAAAATCATTATGGTAAATATTATGTCAGTTCATATTAGTGCAACTAAAATCATTCATACTTTATCCAAAAGCTTAAAAACATGCTCAAATTTTTTGTTTAATAAAAATAAAGGGAGTGTTTCGGGGCAGATGAAAAATGTAATGAATACGAATATTACAAATGTTTTACAAAAGGAAAAGAAAATAACACTGAAGGAACCGGTAGTTGGCAACTCGATTACAAAAGTTGCTGTACAACCATCAGAAAAACAAGCTGAACCAAAGCTATCCACCGCTTTACCAATGTCGATATCTCAGCCAGTACCACCACCACCACCAATGCCTGATACTCTTCCAGTACAACGATTACCAACAACTGAATTACCTAAACATGAAGTGTCAGTTAGGACAGAGGCAAAGCATACGGTATTAAATCGACAGTTGACAGATAAAGTCGCCTCAGGTTTATTTGAAGAAATGGCAAAATTGCAAAGGTTTAAGGATGCGGGAAAGGAATGCAATAAGCCAGAATATGCCGCAAAGGAACTGACTGAAAGTGAAGCAGCAGTGCTAAAATTGAAAAATTCAGTTATTAAAAAGAATCAAAAAGTAGGAGTTTTTTCTGCTGCTAGTCTTGAAGAAAGTTCACTATTTAGGAAATTACAGGCAAAAGCGAAAATGGAAGACGATATTAGTCCTAAAAAACCTTCTTTAGAATCAACTTGTTCTCCTGCTATTAACAAATATATTGAACATGAAAGACAGTCGAAAAAAGATCTAGAAGCAAAAAAAGAAAGTATGAAAGCTGAGCTGATTGCTAGAGTCGCTAATCCAATGCTACGTAAAACAGGGATTAAGCTATCGTAATGTTATTTTGTTTTTTCTTTCGATAAACTCGCGAATGCGGGTTTATTTTTTTATAGATAAAATAATTTAAGACTTTTTTATGACAATACATCATTTCGTTATTATGGATGCTTTTTTTCTTACTTATTGATTTTATTTGAGATTAAATATATTCCTTTTTGTTTTTTTCCTAAGCTAGGTGTGAATACAGTCAATTGTCATAAAACTGTCATAAAAACGACATGTTGTCGTAACTAAATTGTCCTATTTTTCCTACCGTGACATACACCCAACAATTTTATACTTGATTGTTTCTATACATCCCCGGAGGGATTATGAAAATGACGCGTACCACCTTAGCAAGCGTAATGGCAGCAACTTTGTCTCTGACTGCAATGTCTTCTTTTGCTGCTACCAGCCTGACCGGAGCTGGCGCGACCTTCCCTGCTCCTGTTTATGCGAAGTGGGCAGACTCTTATCAGAAAGAAACAGGTAATAAAGTGAACTATCAGGGGATTGGCTCTTCTGGTGGTGTAAAACAGATTAATGCAAAAACAGTTGATTTCGGTGCGTCTGATGCGCCATTGACTGATGAAAAACTAAAAGAAGATGGTTTGTTCCAATTCCCTACCGTTATTGGTGGTGTGGTGTTGGCGGTTAACGTAAAAGGCATCGAATCAGGTCAACTGACTTTAGATGGCAACACATTAGGTGATATCTATTTAGGTAAAATCACCAAATGGAATGACCCAGCTATTGCAAAATTAAATCCGAAAGTGAGCTTACCAGACCAAGCTATTGCGGTGGTTAGACGTTCTGATGGTTCAGGTACTACATTTGTTTTCACCAGCTACTTAGCAAAAGTAAGTGCGAATTGGAAAGATGAAATTGGTGCGGGCTCAACCGTTAACTGGCCGAAAAACAGCGTAGGCGGTAAAGGTAACGATGGTGTTGCCGCATTCGTACAACGTCTGCCAGGCTCTATCGGCTATGTGGAATATGCTTACGCAAAACAAAATAATCTTGCGTATACTAAGTTAGTTTCTGCGGATGGCGAAGCGGTATCACCAACAGGCGAAAGTTTCAGCGCAGCAGCGAAAAAAGTTGACTGGTCGAAGTCGTTTGCTCAAGACCTGACTAATCGTGATGGTGCAAACGCATGGCCAATCACGTCAACAACGTTCATCTTAGTACACAAAGAACAAGCCAATGCTGAAAAAGGCAAAGCCGTTCTCGACTTCTACAACTGGGCGTACGATAAAGGCGGTAAACAAGCAGAAGCGCTGGATTACGCCGTTTTACCTCAAGAGGTTGTAACAGCTGTTCGTGCAGCATGGAAAACAGAAATTAAAGATAGCCAAGGTAAAGCATTGTTCTAATGCACCTCGGGTTGGAAATGGCGGGTAAGTACTGAGGAACAGGGCTTACCCGCTCATTGTTGTAACACAATCCTACAGTACAAGTAGGAATGGAAAGAGAACAAAGCGCATGGCCGAAAAAACAACGGCATTTAGAGCTCCCAGCAAATCAGGTGATGTAATTTTTGGTGCACTGGTAAAGATTGCCGCGCTAATCACTTTGTTAATGCTAGGTGGCATCATTATTTCCCTTATTTTTGCGTCTTGGCCAAGTATGCAGAAGTTTGGGTTTTCGTTTTTATGGACCAAAGAGTGGGATGCGCCTGCAGAACAGTTCGGTGCCCTTGTGCCAATCTATGGCACCATTGTAACCTCGTTAATCGCCCTGATTATCGCCGTCCCCGTCAGTTTCGGTATCGCGTTGTTCTTAACGGAGCTTGCGCCAAACTGGCTAAAACGTCCATTAGGGATTGCTATTGAATTGCTTGCCGCCATTCCCAGTATCGTTTACGGGATGTGGGGCTTATTCGTTTTCGCACCACTATTTGCAGAATATTTCCAAGAGCCAGTTGGCAACGTGATGTCGAGTATTCCAATTGTCGGTGAATTATTTTCAGGCCCTGCATTCGGGATAGGTATTTTAGCGGCGGGGATTATCCTCGCGATTATGATTATTCCATACATTGCGTCTGTTATGCGTGATGTGTTTGAACAAACCCCTGTGATGATGAAAGAGTCAGCCTACGGGATTGGCTGTACCACTTGGGAAGTGATTTGGAACATCGTATTGCCGTATACCCGTAACGGGGTAATAGGCGGGGTGATGTTAGGGTTAGGCCGTGCATTGGGTGAAACCATGGCGGTAACCTTCGTGATTGGTAATACCTACCAGCTCGATAGTGCATCCCTCTTCATGCCAGGAAACAGTATTACTTCCGCACTAGCGAATGAATTTGCGGAAGCAGAAAGTGGCTTACATACCTCAGCGCTGATGGAACTTGGGCTTATCCTGTTTGTTATCACGTTTATTGTGTTGGCGATTTCCAAGTTGATGGTAATGCGTCTTGCGAAGAATGAGGGGCGTTAATATGTCGGAATATCAACCTTTTATCGTCAATGAGAAAGAACGCGCACGCCGTCAAGCATGGCGCCGCCAAGTTAACAGAATGGCACTGCTTGTCTCAATGTTGACCATGGCATTCGGGCTGTTCTGGTTAGTGTGGATTTTATTTTCGACGGTGACCAAAGGGATTGACGGTATGTCCCTTAACCTGTTTACCGAGATGACGCCACCACCAAATACAGAAGGTGGTGGTTTAGCGAATGCGATCGTCGGAAGTGGTTTATTAATCCTGTGGGCTACCGTGATTGGAACACCTTTAGGGATTTTAGCGGGGATTTACTTGGCAGAATACGGTCGTAAATCATGGCTAGCATCTGTGACCCGCTTTATTAATGACATTCTGTTATCAGCACCATCTATTGTTGTTGGTCTGTTTGTGTATACCATCGTGGTTGCGCAAATGCAGCACTTCTCTGGATGGGCAGGGGTGATTGCGCTGGCATTGCTGCAAATCCCTATTGTTATTCGTACCACTGAAAACATGCTGAAACTGGTACCAGATAGCTTGCGTGAAGCGGCTTATGCTCTTGGAACGCCGAAATGGAAAATGATTTTATCCATTACATTAAAGGCATCTGTATCTGGGATTATTACAGGGATCTTACTGGCAATTGCGCGTATTGCGGGAGAAACCGCACCGCTCCTGTTTACTTCACTGTCGAACCAGTTCTGGAGTACAGATATGAGCGAACCCATTGCTAACTTACCTGTAACGATTTTCAAATTCGCAATGAGCCCATTCTCCGAATGGCAAGAGCTCGCATGGGCTGGGGTGCTGTTAATTACCCTGTGTGTCCTGCTGATTAACATCATTGCCCGCGTTGTGTTTGCACAGAAAAAACACTAAGCGCCCAGATAAATAAAGATTTAGAGAGAAAGTAACCATGATTAATGCAAATGAAATTGCAAACAGTAAAATTAAAGTCCGTGACCTCAACTTCTTTTATGGCAAGTTTCACGCACTGAAAAATATCTCTTTAGACATTGAAAAAAATAAAGTAACAGCGTTTATCGGCCCATCAGGTTGTGGTAAATCGACGTTATTGCGTACGTTTAATAAAATGTATGAACTGTACGGTGAACAACGCGCTGAAGGTGAAATTTTACTGGATGGTCAAAATATCCTGACGGACAAACAAGATATCGCATTATTACGTGCAAAAGTGGGGATGGTGTTCCAGAAACCAACGCCATTCCCAATGTCCATCTATGACAACATTGCATTTGGTGTGCGTTTATTTGAAAAGCTATCTCGCGTGGAAATGGATGAGCGCGTGCAGTGGGCACTTACCAAAGCAGCGCTGTGGAATGAAACCAAAGACAAATTGCACCAAAGTGGTTACAGCTTGTCGGGTGGGCAGCAACAACGTCTGTGTATTGCGCGAGGTATTGCAATTCGCCCAGAAGTGTTATTGCTGGATGAGCCTTGTTCAGCATTGGATCCTATTTCCACAGGGCGTATTGAAGAGTTAATCAGTGAGTTAAAATCAGAGTATACGGTCGTGATTGTTACCCACAACATGCAACAAGCGGCACGTTGTTCTGATTACACAGCATTTATGTATTTAGGTGAACTGATTGAGTTTAATCATACCGATAAGATGTTCACCACCCCAGAAATGAAACAAACTGAAGATTATATTACTGGCCGCTACGGTTGATATGGAGCCGACGATGGATACGCTGAATCACAATAAACATATATCTGGGCAGTTCAATGCGGAACTGGAACATATCCATACTGAATTAATGACAATGGGAGGGCTGGTCGAAGAACAGCTCACCAAAGCCATTACGGCAATGCATAACCAGGATGAAGCCCTAGCGCGCGAAGTTATCGAAAATGACCACAAAGTCAATATGATGGAAGTGGCCATTGATGAAGAGTGCGTCAAAATTATTGCCAAGCGCCAGCCAACGGCGAGTGACTTGCGACTGATTATGTCAATTTCAAAAACGATTGCGGAGTTGGAAAGGATCGGCGACGTTGCCGATAAAATCTGCCAAACCGCATTGGAGAAATTTTCGCAGCAACATCAGCCGCTTCTCGTGAGTTTAGAATCGCTAGGCCGCCACACAGTGCAAATGTTGCATGATGTGCTAGATGCGTTTGCGCGAATGGATCTCGAAGAGGCGATTCGTATTTACCGCGAAGATGAAAAAGTTGACCAAGAGTACGAAGGCATTGTCCGTCAGCTTATGACCTATATGATGGAAGACCCGAGAACAATTCCAAGCGTATTGACGGCGTTGTTCTGCGCACGCTCAATCGAGCGTATCGGTGACCGCTGCCAAAATATCTGTGAGTTTATTTTCTACTATGTGAAGGGGCAAGATTTCCGGCATGTAGGTGGTGATAATTTAGAAAAAATGCTCACCAAATAAATTTTCGTCATCCTTCGTGCTGTGGCGGTGTTGGCTGTACTCGGCTACTCGGGTCACATACTTGTGTATGCTCCCCGAGATATCCTCGCTTGCCGCCTAGCCACAACGCGAATGATTTAGAAAATTAAATACTCGATATGTTTTGTGTAGTGGCGGTGTTGACTGTACTCGGCTACCCGGGTCACATACTTGTGTATGCTCCTAATTTTCGTCACCCTTCGTGCTGTGGCGGTGTTGGCTTCATTCGGCTACTTGGGTCACATACTTGTGTATGCTCCCCGAGATATCCTCGCTTGCCGCCTAGCCACAACGCGAATGATTTAGAAAATTAAATACTCGATATGTTTTGTGTAGTGGCGGTGTTGGCTGTACTCGGCTACCCGGGTCACATACTTTAGGGGGAACTGTGTTTGCCGCCTTGCTACAGCACGAACTATTTAGAGCATTGATGCTGGTTATGGGCGATTGCAGGCATGAGGTTAATGCATTCGATAGCCTATCTATTTCGATGAATACACTAAAACGTTTTTATACAGACTTTCTTCTTGCTCAATAAGAGTCTATTGATGGTGTAAGCCATATTCGGGGGCCTTTGTTACAAAGTTTGCCCTTTTTTTTGTACTGCTTTATATTCCATTTGGTTATAAATATATTATTTAATATTATTTCAGGTGCTAAGAGATAGTTGATAGCTTGTGATGGTCGATTTACATAAATTTACCACTAGGGGTATTCAATGAAAGCTCGTATTCTGACGACTGTTTTACTTACAGGTTTGGCGCTGACAGCGAATGTCGCTAGCGCAGATAAATTAGATGATATTAAACAAGCGGGTGTGATCCGTATTTCCGTATTTGATAGCAACCCACCGTTTGGTTTTATTGACCCACAAACAAAAAAATTAGCAGGTTATGACGTTGATATCGCACAAGAAATTGCAGATGGTTTAGGTGTAAAACTTGAACTGCGTCCAACGAACCCTGCAAACCGCATTCCACTGCTGACATCGGGTAAAGTAGACTTGATTGGTGCGAACTTTACGATTACCGATGAGCGTGCAAAACAGGTTGATTTCTCAATCCCTGATTTCGCCACGGGCCAAAAATTTATTGCCCGTAAAGGTGTATTAAAAACCCCTGATGATATCAAACCACTGCGTATTGGTGCAGATAAAGGAACTGTGCAGGAAGTGACGCTGCGTGAACGTTTCCCTGACACTAAAGTGATTTCTTATGATGATACTCCGCAAGCATTCGCAGCGCTGCGTAATGGTAACGTGCAAGCTATCACGCAGGATGATGCAAAACTAGTGGGATTACTAGGTAACTTACCTGAGAAAGTCAAAGCGGACTTTGAAATTTCCCCCTTTAGCTTAACCAAAGAGTATCAAGCTCTGGCAGCTAGCAAAGGCGAAACGCGCTTAGTGGAAAACGTGAATGAAACGCTGCTGAAATTGGAAAAAGACGGTAAAGCTGAAGTCATTTATAACCGTTGGTTTGGTCCAGACACGAAAGCGGCACAACCACGCGGTGACTTCAAATTTGCCCCATTGAGTGAGCAACAACCACAGTCGTAATCGACAATAGCAAGTACTGAGTGATTTGAAACCCTGCACTGTGTGCGGGGTTCTTGGTTATACGGGGTGAGGTTTTTCGTCACAGGGTGTGAAAGAAATAGGTCGTGAACTATGTTTGAGAAATTTGTCAGTGGTGATTTTTGGTCTGCACATCTTCTAGCGCCTCAGTACCTTGAATGGTTCGGTTATGGCTTTGTTTTAACAGTCTGGATTTCGATTTGCACCATTATTGCCGCCACCTTTTTAGGCTTTTTAGTTGCATCAGCAAAGGATAGCCAGATTGCTCTTTTGCGTTGGGCAGTCAGTATCTATATTTCTATTTTTAGAAACACGCCTTTGTTGGTGCAGTTATTTTTTTGGTATTTTGCCTCGGGGGAAATACTGCCTTCAGCCGCAATGGAATGGCTAAATACTCCCCATGAAATCAACATATTTGGGCTTACCGTGGGTTGGCCGTCCTTTGAGTTTTTAGCAGGTTTTATTGGGTTAACGTTATATACCGTCCCTTTTATTGCGGAAGAAATTCGTGCAGGGATCCGTGGGGTACGCCAAGGGCAAAAATATGCCGCGTTCGCACTGGGGCTCACTTCATGGCAAGCAATGAAATTAGTGGTCTTGCCTCAAGCAGTCAAAATCGCAATGCCGCCGTTGTTGGGGCAATATATGAATGTCGTGAAAAATTCCTCATTAACCATGGCAATTGGCGTCGCGGAGCTCTCTTATGTGTCTCGTCAAGTCGATAGCCAAACGTTACAAACCTTCACCGCATTTGGTGTGGCCACCGTGTTGTATATCGCCATTATTGCCCTGATGGAAGGTTGGGGACAATGGCGCTTGCAACGAAACTTGGCTCAGGGGGTATAATATGGACTTTTCAGTGATCGAGCAAAATTGGCAATATTTACTGTTTGGTACTTTCCCTGATGGCCCGTTAGAAGGGGCAGCGTTGACACTCGTGATTAGCCTGCTAGCAGGGGCGGCATCGATTGTCTTAGGGACACTAGGTGGTATTGCTTTGGCAATGTTACGTGGTTTTTGGGTTAATTTATTCGCGGCAGTTTTAGGCTTTTTCCGTGCAATTCCAGTCATCATGTTAATATTTTGGACTTACTTCTTGTTGCCCATTTTGTTAGGTACGGAAATTCCTGGGATTACCACGGTAGTTTGTGCACTCGCCTTAATCACTTCTGCTTATTTAGCACATGCTGTGAAAGCAGGGATCTTAGCGATAGGTGCAGGGCAATGGCAGGCAGGGTTGTCCCTTGGTTTTAACCGTTGGCAGGTATTGTGGAATATCGTTTTACCTCAAGCATTGCGAATGATGGTGCCGTCATTTATCAACCAATGGGTGGCGCTGATTAAAGATACCTCATTAGCCTATGTCGTTGGTGTGGCTGAGCTATCTTTCTTAGCAACTCAAGTGAATAACCGCGAAATGGTTTACCCGTTGGAAGTTTTCTTATTCGTGGCATTTATCTATTTTGTGATGTGTTTTACGGTAGAAATTGTTGCCAATGTGGTGGCGAAAAAACTCAGTGCACAAAACGGCCCGCACAAGTCTGTGGTAAAACGCAGTTTATTGTTTTGGCGTAGACAAAAATTACTGGCGCTATCCTAAATTTTAATGGCGGTTTTTATACCGCCATTCTCCAAATTCTATTTTTATTCTTTTTCTTGATTCATCGCGTTGTATCAGTTAGTTAGGACATTTTGCCTGTTGATTTTTACGCAATCGTTTTCTTTTTCGATTTTTAATTGTAGTATAGGGCGAAAAAAACTTTTTTTGGGCGCGATATCTAATGAGTAATCAATCTTCTAGCTCGGCACAATCGCAGAGCTTGTTTCAGCGTGTTTTTAAATTACAAGAACACGGCACAACTGCACGAACTGAAGTTGTTGCTGGCTTCACGACCTTCCTGACGATGGTGTATATCGTCTTTGTTAACCCACAAATTTTATCAATTGCAGGCATGGATATTAAAGCCGTGTTTGTTACCACCTGCTTGATTGCCGCTATAGGCAGTATTTTGATGGGCTTATTGGCTAATTTACCGATTGCGGTCGCACCAGCGATGGGGCTGAATGCCTTTTTTGCGTTTGTGGTAGTTGGCGCGATGGGATATTCATGGCAAGTCGCAATGGGTGCTGTTTTCTGGGGCGCAGTTGGCTTGTTTATCCTGACATTATTCCGCATTCGTTATTGGATTATTGCCAATATTCCCCTGAGTCTACGTGTGGGGATCACCAGCGGTATCGGTCTGTTTATTGCGATGATGGGGCTGAAAAACTCGGGTATTATCGTGGCAAACCCAGACACTTTGGTATCTATTGGTAACTTAACACATCATAACGTATGGTTAGGGGCGTTGGGCTTCTTTATTATCGCCATCTTAGCGGCGCGTAATATTCATGCGGCGGTGTTAGTGTCGATTGCGGTGACCACCTTAATTGGTCTGGCGCTGGGCGATGTAAAATACACGGGCATTTTCTCTATTCCACCAAGTGTTACCAGCGTCGTTGGGCAAGTGGACTTCGCTGGCTCATTAGATTTAGCGTTATCTGGCGTGATTTTTGCTTTCATGTTAGTCAACTTGTTTGACTCATCGGGCACCATGATTGGTGTGACTGACAAAGCGGGGATCACCAATGAACGTGGGACTTTCCCTCGTATGAAGCAAGCCCTATATGTTGATAGCTTAAGCTCTGTAGCGGGTTCGGCGATGGGAACCTCATCAGTCACCGCGTATATTGAAAGTTCTTCAGGGGTATCAGTTGGTGGGCGTACGGGGTTAACGGCAGTTGTTGTGGGTATCTTATTCCTATTAACCATGTTTATCTCTCCACTTGCGGGTATGGTTCCTGCTTATGCAACTGCAGGTGCATTGATTTACGTGGGTGTGTTGATGACTTCAAGTCTGACTCGCGTGAAATGGGATGACTTAACTGAATCAGTACCTGCGTTTATTACCGCAGTTATGATGCCGTTTAGCTTCTCGATCACAGAAGGGATCGCGCTAGGGTTTATCGCATACTGTGCGATGAAAATTGGGACAGGGCGCTGGCGTGACTTGGGTCTGTGTGTGATTTTAGTCGCGGTTATGTTTCTGCTTAAAATGGTTTTAGTCGACGCCTAATACTCGTCATACTTCAAGCTGTGGTGTTGTTGTCTTTTCTCGGTTACTCGGGTCACATACTTATGTATGCTCCCCGAGATAACCTCGATTGACGCCTAGCCACAACTTGAATTGTTTAGAATATTATTCAGTCTAATTTGTTTAGTGGCACAAATTTTTTAACATTATTTAATGAGCTCATCATTTCTCTTTCTTCTATTCGAATCCCTCTACATGCAACACAAATTATTTAAGGTATAATCAATAAAGTACTATTGCGAAGGCAGGGTGGAATAAAAAATCCGCTGAAATTGCAAACTAGTGCTTTCCCCCTTAATGGGATCCTGCTAGATTTCGCAGCAGAAACTGACTTTATCAAGGTATCAGACCATGAATGCACCAAAAAAACCGACAGCTAAGCCAAAGAAAAAATACCGTAAAACCAAAGAAGAATTGAACGCGGAAGGCCGTGAACGTAAACGCGAGAAAAAACATCGTGGTCATAAAGCTGGCAGCCGTTATGAAGAACAAGCATCCAACAAGCAAAATGGTGGGCAAAACGCCTCTGCTGACCCGCGTTTAGGCAGCAAAAAACCAGTCCCTTTAATTGTGGATGAAAAACACATTACCAAACCTGTTGTTGAGAAAAAACAGCCAGTCGTTAAAGAAAAACTGACGCCTGAAAAAGAGTTAGAACTGTTAGAAAGCGATGATCGCTTAGATAGCTTACTTGCGCGCCTAGAAGATGGCGAAACGGTTAACGCTGAAGAGCAAAAATACATCAATACTTGTTTAGACCGTATTGATGAACTAATGAGTATTTTAGGCATTGAATATGCTGACGAAGAAGAAGAGGAAGAAGACGAAGATAAACTCGATGACATCATGCGCATCTTAAAAAGCAAATAACTTCGTTTAATCATCCCTCGCGCTAGCGGGGGATGCGTCTGTTTTTTCTACAAACACACTTTTCTTTGATGTTGCATCAAGTCTCTTTTTTCTAACATCTTTATAATACTCGTCATATTTAAAGCTGCAGCGTTGTTGGCTACGTTCATTCGCACGAGTCTCATACTTATGTATACTCCTAGCGACTCATTCACTTGCCGCCTAGCTGCAACTTGAAATATTCAGAGTCTATAACGTTATGTATGCTATAAAATTTTTATACCACCGAATAACAAATTAAATAAGGTGCAACCCGTTGTCATGGTTTGAGCTTTTGGTCAATTGAGGAATGTTATGTCAGAGCAAAATATTGTTTGGGATCTTTCTCTCATTCAAAAATACAATTATTCAGGGCCACGTTATACGTCGTATCCCACCGCTTTGGAATTTAATCAAGACTATGATGAAAAAGCGTTTATTAGTGCGACAACGCGTTTTCCAGACCGTCCGTTATCACTCTATGTCCATATTCCTTTTTGCCATAAGCTGTGTTACTTCTGTGGTTGCAATAAATTAGTGACACGCCAAAAGCATAAGGCGGATGAATATTTAAAAGTTATTGAAAAAGAAATTATTCAACGTGCATCTTTACTAAAAAATCGCACTGTCACACAAATGCATTGGGGCGGAGGTACACCAACTTATCTTGATAAAGCCCAAGTTAGTCATTTGGTCGGTTTATTGAAAAAACATTTTCATTTTGCAGATGATGTGGAAATGTCCATTGAAGTTGACCCGCGTGAAATCGAGCTTGATATGATTGATCACCTACGCCATGAAGGATTTAATCGCCTAAGCATGGGGGTACAAGACTTCAATAAAGAAGTTCAGGTGTTGGTAAATCGAGAACAAGACGAAGACTTCATCTTTGCCTTGATTAAACGCGCTAAAGAGACAGGCTTTACATCAACCAGTATTGACCTAATTTATGGTTTACCAAAACAGACGCCAGAAAGCTTTGCTTTTACACTGAAAAAAGTCGCTGAGTTATCACCCGACCGTTTAAGCGTGTTTAATTATGCTCACTTGCCAAATTTATTTGCCGCGCAGCGCAAAATTAAGGATGCGGATTTACCAAGTGCAGAACAAAAACTCGATATTCTACAAGACACGATTGCGACGTTAACCAAAGGCGGCTATCAGTTTATTGGGATGGATCACTTTGCCCGCCCTGAAGATGAACTTGCTGTAGCGCAGCGTGAGGGGATATTGCACCGTAACTTCCAAGGCTATACTACCCAAGGTGATTGCGATCTCTTAGGGTTAGGCGTTTCGGCGATCAGTATGTTAGGGGATAACTACGCGCAGAATCAGAAAGACTTAAAAACTTATTATGCACAAGTTGAAGAGCAGGGACATGCCCTGTGGCGAGGTTTAGTCCTAACTGATGATGATTGCTTGCGCCGTGATGTGATTAAAACGTTAATTTGTAACTTCCAACTAGATTTTGCACAAATAGAAGCTCTGTACCCGATTGATTTTAAATCTTATTTTAAAGAAGATTTGGAATTGCTAAAGCCAATGGCAGAAGATGGGCTGGTGGAAATAACCGAAACAGGTATTAAGGTGACACCGCAAGGGCGCTTGCTGATCCGCAATGTTTGCATGTGTTTTGATGTGTATTTGCGGGGGCAGATGAGGCAACGGCAGTTTTCCCGTGTCATCTAAATACTCTTCATATTTCGCCCTGTCGCGTTGTTGGCTGCGTTCGCTAACCCTAGTCACATACTTTATGTATGCTCCTAGGGCTTAGCTTCTCTTGCCGCCTAGCGGCAGAACGAACTATTTTGAGTATTGAATATTCGTCATATTTCGCCCTGTCGCGTTGTTGGCTGCGTTCGCTAACCCTAGTCACATACTTTATGTATGCTCCTAGGGCTTAGCTTCTCTTGCCGCCTAGCGGCAGAACGAACTATTTTGAGTATTGAATATTTGTCATATTTCGCCCTGTCACGTTGTTGGCTGCGTTCGCTAACCCTAGTCACATACTTTATGTATGCTCCTAGGGCTTAGCTTCCCTTGCTGCCTAGCGGCAGAACGAACTATTTTGAGTATTGAATATTCGTCATATTTCGCGCAATAGCGGCGTTGGCTTTATTCGGCTACTCGGGTCACATACTTTTGTATGCTCCCCGTGATATCCGAATTTTGCCGCCTTGCTCTAGCACGAACTATTTTGAGTATTACATTGTGATATCAATTCTAGTTATCAATTTTTTCAATTAGCTGATAAGCGGCATTAATGCGGTCGGGGATCGGATACCATTTATTGGCAAGGATCACCACGGCGACTTGTTCTTCTGGAAGAAACACGGCATAAGTGGCAAAGCCATTGGTTGACCCTGTTTTATTATAAAATGCACGGGTTTCTGGTGGCATTGCGGGTTTAATTGCTTCGACTTTTTGTGGCTGTAATGCCATTTCATCACGGTTACCTTGTTGTAATTGTGATAAAGAAACTGGCCACGGGTAACTTTCCCACATCATATCTTGCACAAATGAATCGGTTAGATATAACCCCGTGTGGGTATCTTCAACGGCTTCTTGCCACGATTTTGCGACTTTTACCGTTTGCATATTAATTTCAAGAAAACGAATTAAATCTTTCGCGTTCGATTTTAAACCATAAGCCTCAGCATCTAGAATTTGCGGAGTGACTCGTACAGGTTGGTCTTTTTTATTGTAGCCCTGTGCATAATTTTTTTGTTGATTCTTAGGCACATGAATATAAGTATGCTTGAGGCCAAGGGAAGGCAGCATCAATTTTTCCATGGCTTGTTCAAAAGGCATTTTTAACTGTTTTGCTGCCACAATACCTAATAATCCCACCCCTAAATTAGAGTATGAACGAAACTGACCAATCGCTTTTTCAGGGATCCAGTTTTGGTAATAACGCGTTAATTCCATTGAATTTGTTATTGTTTCAGGTACAAACAAAGGTAAGCCCGATGTATGGGTTGCAAGATTCATAACGCTAATGTGGTCAAAGGCAGAACCTTTTAATTCAGGCAGATAATGACTCACTGTTTGTGAAAAATCTAATTTTCCCTGCACTTGTGCATAGGCAGCCAAAGTTGCTGTGAAAGTTTTAGACAGCGATCCAATTTCAAACAGCGTATTGTTATTGACAGGCTCTTGGGTTTGTTTGGATTGCACGCCATAGTGGTAAATATAGCGTTTACCTTCCATGGAAATGGCGACAGACATCCCTGGAATACCTTGCTTTTTCATCAACGGTTTAATGATGTTATCAACATCCTGTTGGCTTAACGCGTTGGCTGAAAGGGTCGTAAAAGCCAAACTAAGAGCGACAAAAATCCGCCCCTGACGAAAAAGATTTCTCATAGAGTTGTCCAATTAAATAAAAGTTTAAGTTATTGATAGCTGATTTTGAAAAGTACTTCAGTACGACAAATAAGTGCCGTAATATAGCATTTATTCGGTTAAAGTAGCCGTTGAGCAAGAGTATGCGTGTTTTAAGCTATTTTTTAAAACGATATAAAATTCGATGAGCCAAAAGAAAATCTTATGTCAGGAAATTACCGTCATCGCCTCCCACTTAATGCACTTCGTGCATTTGAGGCATCTGCCCGGCATTTAAGTTTTACGCGAGCGGGGCTTGAATTGAATGTCACTCAGGCTGCAGTAAGCCAGCAAGTTCGGTTGCTGGAAGAACAGCTAGGCTTGGAATTATTCATTCGGTTATCAAGAGGGTTAGCATTAACAGATGAAGGCTTGGCTCTGTTACCTGTGTTGAGTCGTTCTTTTGATCAAATCGAATCGTTATTGTTGCAATTTGAAGATGGTCATTATCATGAAGTGTTAAGTATCTCAGTCGTGGGAACCTTTGCAGTAGGTTGGCTATTACCGCGTTTAAGCAAATTTTCTGATTTATACCCCTATATTGATTTACGTATTATGACCCACAATAACGTGGTCAATTTAGCGGCGGAAGGGGTTGATTTTGCTATTCGCTTTGGGGAGGGCTTATGGCCATTAGTGGAAAATACACCTTTATTTTCGACTTCCCATACAGTGCTATGCACAGAAAAAGTCGCTGCTAATTTAATATCACCAGTGGATTTAAAAGATCACAATTTACTGCGCTCTTATCGTAAAGATGAGTGGGAAAAGTGGTTTTTTGCTGCACAAGTCGAGCCATGGCGAGTGAAAGGGCCTGTGTTTGACTCCTCTCGCTTAATGGTTGAGGCCGCAATATTAACGGATAGTGTTGCATTAGTGCCAAGCTGTATGTTTGAGCACGAAATTAGCGCTGGAGCACTCGTTCAGCCTTTCGATATTGGTGTGACATTAGGGGGATACTGGCTAAGTCGTTTAAAGTCGAAGCCGATGACATCGGCAATGATGATTTTTCAGCAGTGGATATTAGAAGAGGCACAATTAAGTTAAGCCAGCACAACAATGTGACTGGCTTAGGTAACGTTAATTTGCAGTTTATCTGAGGGCCATGCTTTAAAACACAAGCGTTTCGGCCTCATATAAACTTTTTTTGTCATGAATAAAGTTATTTGCATGATTTAATGGATTATAGTCGGTGAAAAAATAGGCGGGGTCGATATCGAATATTTGGCAAAGTTGGAATAACGTATCAACATGGATATTTACCTCTCCATTTTCATAGCGAGATTGATGTTGTTGGCTAATTCCTAACAAGGCACTGAGTTCCTTGCCACTCATTCCGTAGCTTTCTCTTAATGACCTAATTTTCACACCAACAGATATGGATACTTTTTTGTTCATAATATTCCTTAATGAATGTTTATTAATATTACTTCGGATGTTGTTATTTATTTTAATTTAGCTAACTCTTTTATATCTTTATCCGATAATAAATCATAAAAGTTAACTTCAAAGTAATTAACATATTGGGCTAAACGGTCTAAATTAATACGGTTTATCCCTCGTTCGTACCTTGATTGCTGTTGCTCACTAATTCCAAAATCATTAGCCATTTTAGATAATGGAATACCTTTCATTTTTCGATAATAAGTTATTTTACGACCGACTAATTTTGATGCAGGATAATTTTTCTGCATAGTAAACTCCTTTTATATCGGAACAACTATTTAAAAATGACTACTTTGACATAAAAAAGAATTTTAAATTAAAATTAGTTTTTTATATTGAATGACTACTCTAGCAGAGTGTAATTAATATAAAAATAGATATTGATCATTAAAATAAAAAATTTTAAAGAAAGTTAAATTATAAATACTGAATTTATTTCATATTGAAACATGAGCTTCTTATTATGAAGATATTTAAATGAACTGTTTCTAATCTATTATATCTAAACTGATGTACAATATATAAATTGTTAATATTATTTGTTGTTATTCATATGAAATATTTATTATGACAGTGCTATTTGCTGCGCCAGCTGTGATGTTATTGGCTGTTTTAACGTAACGAGCTTTCCAATTAAACAGGTATTCATTGGTTTGGATATTATTTTGTAGGCTGGTTTTGACCTTTAGCTTAATGGGTGTATTGTTTTTGTCCAGTAACTGGATTGCGATACCTGTCGCAGAATTTGCCCCCGTTAGTTTTATTTTTCCTGTTGTCTCATCAACATACCCAGCACTGCTGGTGACAGTAGCTTTAATATTGGTGCCCTTATCACAGGTTAATATCACGGGGATATTAACCATCTCACTGGTATCACCGATATTCTTAAACTGAGTATCAAACCAATCTCCAAGCTGTACGGAATAGTTAGCTGAAGTTGCTGTACACTTTACAACATTTATTCTGATACCATTTGTGGGCATATAGAGCGTGGATAAAATAAACGTTGAATTTGTCTTGGTATTTTCTTGTGAAAATTGGGCGAGCTGACCCCCTCGGATATAATTACTTGTAGTAATTCGACCTGTTTTCACGATTTCAGTTTTCCATCCTAGGTTTTCAAATCCCCATGACTGATCCGTATAGGCAATTCGGAAGGGAAACCAGATATTGCTGCTGTTAATTCCCACGCGAACACCAATCCCAGGGATATTAGTTGGGGCAATATTATTGGTTGAACTCCAGCCGTTTAAAAAACGCCCAACTTGCCATGCACCACAATCACTATTTGTCCCCGAGTGCGAACTACGCCACCCACTAAACATTGAGGTATTGATTGTTGCAAGCACAACATTGGTTCGCATATCATCATATTGTAGTGTGATAGTTTGATTTTGTAATGTACGTTGTAAATTATTAAAATTTGGGTTTTGATAGCAAGCTGCATTTGTATAAGCAGAAATGGATGATAAAAATCCAATAATAAATAAATGATAAACCTTCACTCATTTTCCTTTATGATTAATTTTAACTTATTTAAAATTTCTTGATTCTCTTTTTCATTTAAAATAAAAAAATGTGCTAGCTCAACGCCAAATATATTAGCATACTCATTTAACCTGTCTAAATTAATTCTATTGATCCCCCGCTCATATCGAGATTGTTGTTGTTCGCTAACACCAACGATAATTGCAAGTTCATGAAGGGACATGCCCTTCATTTTTCGATAATAAGTTATTTTATTTCCAATAATTCTAGATACTGGATAATACTCAGGCATTTAACCACCTCTAATTAGAAATAGAACAAGACACTATTTATTAATGATAAACAAAATTGAATTCTAGATGGCTACGAAATGAACCTGGCTCCATACCACTGCCATAACCGGCTACGCGAGCAGAAAATGGAAACTCCACACTGCGTGTTTGGCTGTTCACGGGAATAGTGATTTTTGCACCATTTTTAAGGGTAGTTTTGCTGGTGCCATCCGCTAAATTTAAGGCGACATTTTTTGCCGTACCGTTATTAATAAAATAGTCGGGAGTGATGGTATCAGGTGTACCAGATAAGGTCATAATGGCTTCTTGAGTCGCCACTGGGCAATTTTTCAATTTTACTGAAAAATCCACCCAAGGGGATTTTTGAGTATCTTTAATATTCCAAATATTGATTTTTTTCAGGTCAATCACATAGTTTGTGGTATCTAATTCACACGGCATAGCCGTAACATAGCCATGAACATTGATATTAATTTGCTGGTCGGCGGCAAACAGTGAGCCAGATACCAGCAATAATGAAAGTGCAAATTTTTTCATTATTTCATTCCTTTTCTTATAAATAGGTAATGGTGGCGGTAATATTGGCAGAAATAGACCCTGGTACCACATTACCCACGGCACTGTAAGCACGGGTACGTAATGGAATGGCAATATCTGACTGTCCATTCAATGGCACCTGTAAGACTTTTAAATTACCTAGGGGAGTAGCTCCGTCATCACTTTGTAATTGCACGGCGACATTTTTTGCGGTGCCTAAGTTTTTATATAAGCTATTGGTGGTATCCCCTGTTTCAGCGGTACCTGTAAAGGTCAATTTGATTTGGTTCACAAATGACGAGCAGTTATTTAAGTTAATATTAAACGTATTCCAAGTAGAACCTGTTTGTGCGCCATTAAAAATATCAATTGGCAAACGTTTCAAATCAATATCGATATTATTACCGCCAGAAATATTACAGGTGGCGGCTTTAATATTACCGGTGAAATTAACAGTAATATTTGTACCTGCAAAAGAGGATAAATGCACAGCGAATAAATTTATCGACAAAATAGCGAGTAATATTTTTTTCATACAATTATTCCTACTCATAGCGAATATTAATAGTGGCAGTGCCATTTGCAGGGCCTGGGGTAATTTTATCGGCAGTTTTAATATAGCGCGCTTTCCAACCGAAAATATAATCGCCTGCGGCGACATTATCTTTTATGGTTCGTTTACTGTTTAAAGGGATATGGTTTTTATTAGCATCAATAATTTGTATCGCAACCCCAGTAGCTTTATCGGCTCCCCCTGACAAGGCTAATTGGCCTTGTGCTGCATTAACAGTGCCACTGGTTGCTGTGACGGTTGCTTTAATATTGGTGCCAGCCATACAGGTTAATGTAATGGGGATATCGACTTCTGTACTGGTACTACCAACTGAAGGGAATTGAGTATCATACCAATCACCTAAATTAATCGTTGGTACGGGGCTTTTTAATGAGCAGCTTAATACGTTTATATAAATGGAATTAGCAGGTATAACTAATGTTGATAAATACCATGTACTATTGCTTGGTGCTGTATTTGTCTGAGTTAGATTTGCAACATTACCTGATTTAATATAACCCGACTGGGTAACTTGCTTTGTTTTCACAACGCTTATATACCAATTGTTTGTCATAAGGGCCCAGCCACCAGTCGTAGTTGGGCCAAATACAGTATTTAAATCCCCAATGGCAACGGTTGCGACTCTAATTCCAATACCATCAATATTTGTTGGCGCTATTTTATTAGCATTAGGAGACCAGCCTGCAAGGTAGGTTCCTCTCAGGTATGATGTACCACAACCAGTAGCATTAGGTGCAAAAGTGTTTACTCCTGGAGTAGAAAAGGGGATCGTAATAGTGCGTAAGGTTTCATTTGTACTCAAATTATCAAACATGACATTGATAGGAGTTTGTGTGGCTACATTCGCTCTTATATTATTGAGATTAGGATTTTGCGTACAAGCCGCAGTCGCATATCCTGAATATAAATATACACAACTAGCCGCTAATATTGATTGAAAAATTAATTTTCTCATTTTCTATTTCCTTATTATCGGCAAACCGCAGTGGTTTTATATAAGCCCATATAATCCGAAATACCTGCTAAGTTATAATTTACTTGGCATTGTTGTTTCTCGTTATATTGAATAATAAACTGCCCACTTTCTGCTAAGCCG
This sequence comes from Providencia xihuensis, assembly GCF_041953405.1. Lineage (NCBI taxonomy): Bacteria > Pseudomonadati > Pseudomonadota > Gammaproteobacteria > Enterobacterales > Morganellaceae > Providencia > Providencia xihuensis. Next base: position 273,794 of record NZ_CP169565.1, read on the forward strand.
GATAAATACACTTCACCGTCATTACCGACAAGGCTATTTAATTGGTTGTTATCGTTAAAGATGGCCTGTGCCCCAAATGGTACTGGTTTACCGTCAACAAAGGTCAGCGCCATAATCGCACGGTAACCAACGTTTGCCGCAAAGCTGGCTTTCACTAAGGCGCCACGGCTTGGTGCGACGGTTTGGCTGGTTAACTCCATTTCGGTATTGTCGGGTAACGCGGAAGTATCGATATCCACGGTATTTTTACGGTAAGCCGTCATGTACGGCACTAACGCATAACCTTGGTTATTGGTTACCACGCCAGCTTGATTCATAATCGGTACATCCCCTGCATTCGGGATTTCCACAAGGGCGGCGGTCTCACCCAACTGTTGCCCTAACACTAGCCCGTTTGAGTGTGCGACTAAGCTGCCGTTCACCCCGTAATAGAGGTTATAGTTGTCTTTGCTGTAACCCGAACCACCAGACACTTCACCATATTGCCCTTTATAGGAGGCATTTAAGTTACCTGTTGTTCCCGTTTCTTGATTGGTAAAGCCTTGTTGCATGCTCCAATTTAAACGGTTATTAAGCTGGGATGCAGACACCCCCATGCTACCTGTGCTGGAGTCACGGCTGCTATGGTTGCTAACAAAGTTGATGTACGCCGTGTCATCAAACAAGCTAAACGGAATATTGACCGAGAACGTGAATAAGTGGTCTTCATCACTCTGGTTTTTCGTTCCCGTAGTGTATGAATAGCTGCTGGTGTTCTTGTTATAGGTATAATTCAGCCCATAGCTGATCCCTTGCCAGCTATTGTTATAACCCAGCGTAGCAGACTGTGTTTTGCGGTCGCTGTTCCAATAATCTTCGTTGACGTAACCCGCTGAAATCGAACCGTAAGTATCCCCCAGATTTTGACTCAAGGTAATTTCCCCGCGATTACGGCGGCGTTCAATTTCAGGCACATAGTTGGTATCACGGAAGGTATCGAACACTTCCGATAAGCTGTAAAATCCTTCTGTGGAATAACGATAACCCGCTAAGGCGATATTGGTGCCGATATCATTCAGGTTTTTGTTATAGCGAAAACGGTAGGATTGCCCGCGCTCTTTGATGTCGCTACGCAACTTAGCGTAGGACTGGGTGACGTCAATAGATACCGCCCCAAATCGACCTAAGTTTTGCCCCGCACCCACTGAATAAGATTGATAATCTTCACTTAACTGGCTACCACCGTAGGCGGTCACGCCATGGGGTAAGCCATAAATCAAGGTAAACTGGCCAAATTTGGTTTTATCTACGTTGCTATCGTAAGAGCGATATTCACCCGCAGTGGCGCTATAGGCTAAATACCCTTCGCGTTGTAATACAGGGAGTGACGCAAACGGCACAATTTGTACTTGTTCGCTGCCATTCGACTCTTTTATCGTCACATGTAAGTCACCGCTGCTCCCTGTCGGGTAAAGATCGCTGATCTCAAACGGGCCTGCGGCCACGTCCGTTTGGTAAATGGTATAGCCATTTTGGCGAATGGTGATTTGTGCATTGCTGCGTGCTATTCCACGTACCACAGGGGCATAACCGCGTAAGCTTTCGGGGTACATATCGTCATCGGTAGCGAGTTGCGCCCCACGAAACGGCACGCTGTCAAACACTTGAGATGGCGATGTGCTATCTCCCAGTATTAACTGGCTTTTTAGGCTGTTGATACCACGGGATGCATAGGTGTAAATGGTATCCCATTTATTGGATTGCCCGCTGCTATTTGACCATGTGGTGTAGTTACGCAGGCGCCATGCCCCGATATTAATCCCTGGGCGCAGGTTCACGTAGTTTGACGTGGTATCTTCGCCGCCTTTACGGTCAGTATTTTTCGACCCACTGTAGCTGTAATTGAGCAGCAGGGCGGTGATGCCATTATCGATATCCGCTAAGTCCACGTAACCCCGCGGGTTTTTCGCCAGTGCGATTTGTGGAATGCTCAAATATAAACGTTGAGAATCAAAATCAAAGTCACTTTTGGCATCAGGAATAGCGGACAAATTGACACAGTTATTTTGGCTATTATTTAATTCAGGGTAATCCGCAATTTTAATATCAAAGCTTTTTAAATCATCGAGTGTTAAACATGGTGCTAATTTATTATCACTATTTTTATCAAACTTTAAACTTTTCGCGCCAATTAAATTGGTATTCACATAAATATCGACATAATAGCTGCCAGCTAATTGTTGGTTATTTTCAAATTGGCTTAAGTCCACCGCTTCTTTATTTGGCAATTCTAAAAAGTCAGGGTCAAAATACGTTTTTCCCTCAGCCGTATTATTGTTGGTCGGGTTTTCGGCGTATAAAGGTGCCGTATAGCCTAAATAAATGAATAGGCTAAGGCATATTTTATTTATTTTCATGTTCACAACCTACAAAGATATTGGGCTATATTTTTGCTTCAGACGCCTCAGCGGCAGAGCCATAATCATTAATCACTTCCCATTTCACGGTGCCGTGGGCTGCGTTGTCATTGACGTCAAAGGTGGCGCTAGAAAAGGGTGCTGCATAGGAGACATCACTCACTTTTTTGCCATTAAAGGTAATGCTTTGGAAATTCATAAAATAGGGTGTCGGGTTTTTTACGGTTAATTGATTACCCGATTTCGACCATGTCAGTTTTTTTTGTTGTTCTTCAAAGTTCACGTCTTTAATCGCTGAAGGGCGGTAAATCAATTTCATTTGTGTTTTAAAGGCAATTTGCAACGAATTTTCCGTGCGCTCGGTGGCAGGAATGGTTTTAATATTGAGCCAAAATAACGATTCTTTATCTTTGGGTAAGGTGTTCGCCGTTAAAAAGATACGCAGTGCATTGGTTTTATCGGCATTTAATCGGAATAATGGTGGTGTAATAGTAAAATCCGATTGTTTTTTTTCGTCGATGCCATCAATCCACGATTGAATTAAGTAAGGGATTTTATCGGGGTTTTCGACACTGATACTGACATCTTTATTCACTTCATTATAAATCACGCGGGTGCCGCCAATAATGACGCCAGCATTGGCGGTTTGCATAAATAAGAATAAAGATATAAAAAAACAAATTAAGCGTTTCATATTATCACCTAGTAATACAGGAATAAGGTTTAAGTCCGTTTAAACCTTAAAGTCCAATTAGTTATAATTGATTGTGAACGTTGCGGTGCCGTTAGCTGGACCAGTTGTTACCGTGTCAGACTTCGCAATATAACGCGCTCTAAAATCTAAGTTATTTTCCACATTTTGCTGTAATGGGTAGTTTTTAGATGCCGTAAACAGCGGAACAACGGTATTTATATCATCAGTAATTTGGATCCCTACACCTGTAGCCACACCCGCTTCTTCTTTTAGCTTGATAACCGTGTCATCTCCTAAATACGAGTCAGCATCGAATTTTACGGATGCCGTGGTGACGGTGGCAGGGCAGTTAATTAATTTGATGGTGAATTTAGTGGCAGCGGCAGTGCTTCCAGCGCTAGGTAATGCGGTTTTAGAAACTTTCCCTAAGTTCACTTTTAATGCATCAGAGCCTGCCGCTAATTCACAGGCTTGGTCGGTAATTTCACCCGTGAAATCGATAGTCCCGTCAGCAGCGAATGCATTATTAATAGCAAAAATAGACGACGTCGCAATTAACGTTGCGATGATATTCTTTTTCATTTATGACTCTCCAAGGAAGATATTTTATTTGATGGTATTGAGAGCGAGCTAAATATTCGCTTACTCAATTGGAGAGTATTTTGTGGTTATTTTTTCAAATAAACAAGTCAACTAAAAAATAGCATTAAATAATAATTTAATTTTATTTTTGGTTGTTTTAAAATAGAAAACACATTATGTGTTAGAGAATGGGCTTATGTTTTAAAATAAAAGAATTTTCATTTTTTATTCATGAATCACTAAAGTTAAATAAAAATAAAAACCTAGTAATAATTTTAGCGTGATTTTTAAATTTTATTCCTCTCGCATAATGTGATTTTTGGGTTTTTAATCTTAAGTCAAATTTTATTTTTGTTTGAAAAGAGAGCGAAATAACGAAAAACAATGATTGATATCGTAATATCTGAAAAGGTTGCTCAAAATAGTATACTCGAATTTCATTGTTTTTATAAAAAACATCTTCGTTATTACTAAAAATGCTTACAGTTATAGAATAAAAAATTTACGATATAGAAGATGTTTATTTTAGTCGTTATTTTTTAGGTTTTAATCATAAAGTGAAAATTTTATGTTACTGAGTGGGTTTAAATATTGTCTTTCACAATTGGCATGTTTCCTGTCGTTTTTTTGATTTTTTAGGTCGTAATAAAATAATATTAATTTAAACTAACTTTAAATTAATATTTGTATTTTATATTTCACGTATAATGTGTTCATAGGGTGTTTAATAATTTCACTGGGCTAAATAAGATATGTGATTTTCTTAAAAAAGAATCATTAATGTACTGCATTAAATAGAATGTCGTATTTTAATGGTCATTATAAGGGGTGGGCTAGGGGTTAGTTTGTCTAAAATAGAGAGTGCTTATTTGTTTTAATATGAAACGTTAATAAAACTATTTTATAATTAATATAAAGGAGTAGAGTTTTCCTCTACTCCTTTTTGAATAATTGCCAAAATTAAATGAAGTTATTTAATTTTATTGTGGTTTATTCAATGCCTAATTCTTTTAATTTACGGGTTAGGGTATTGCGCCCCCAGCCTAATAAGCGAGCAGCTTCCTGTTTATGTCCATCGGTGTGTTTCAGTGCGCAGTTAAGTAGAGTGCGTTCTAATAGTGGCACTGTTTGTGCTAATAAATCATCTTTTCCAGCGGATAACGCATGGTCAGCCCACTTTTCCAATAATTCAAACCATTGTGCATCTGAGGTGAATTGATGCACAGGTAAAGGAGCCTTTGCAGGTTCATTGGCCTTTGGTTTATTGGTTTCAGCGTTTTGTATTGAGTGCTCTTCCAGTAAATCATCTGGCAAATCTTGCGGTAAAATTTCTTGGCTTGCCGCCATAACGGTCAGCCAGCGACAGACATTTTCCAATTGGCGAACATTTCCTGACCAATAATAGCGCTGCAGAATTTTTTCACTGTTAGGGTGCAGTACTTTACTTTCTACACCTAACTCCTTTGCGGTATTTTGTAAAAAATAGTGTGCAAGGCGTGGAATATCTTCCGTTCGTTCTCGCAAAGGAGGAAGTTGTACTCGAATCACATTTAATCGGTGAAATAAATCTTCACGGAATAAACCTTCCTTAACCCGTTTTTCAAGATCTTGGTGGGTGGCGGCAATAATTCGCACATCCACTTTCACAGGAGTATAGCCACCAATACGGTAAAATTGCCCTTCAGCAAGAACACGTAATAACCGTGTTTGTACATCAAGGGGCATATCCCCAATTTCATCTAAAAATAATGAACCGCGGTTGGCTTGTTCAAAACGCCCTTGACGAACTTGGGTTGCTCCTGTGAATGCGCCTTTTTCATGACCAAAAAGCTCCGACTCGATGAGATCTTTTGGAATAGCGGCCATATTCAGGGCAATAAATGGCTCACTGACTCGTGGACTATGTTGGTGCAACGCGTGGGCAACAAGCTCTTTCCCTGTCCCTGACTCACCGTTAATCAGTACGCTAATTGATGAGCGCGATAAGCGGCCGATAATGCGGTACACCTCCTGCATTGCAGGCGCTTCACCGATCATGGTGGATGAAACAATCGGCGCTTTTTGTTTTGTTTCACGCCCCGTGTGGTTCTGTTCACGGCTATGATTTAACGCACGTTCAACCAATGCCACAGTTTCATCGATATCAAACGGTTTAGGCAGATAATCAAAGGCACCAGATTGATAGGCATTAACGGCAGCATCGAGGTCTGAGTGAGCTGTCATAATGATGATCGGCAAAAGGGGGTGTGATTGTTTAATGGTATTGAGTAGCTCAATACCATTGGTTCCAGGCATGCGAATATCGGATAACAAAACATCAGGGAGTGCGTTTTCCAATGCAGCAAGTACCGCATCAGCACTGTCAAAGCAGGTGCAGACAAATTCTGCACTGTTGAGTGCTCGCTCTAAAACCCAGCGAATGGAACTGTCGTCATCCACGACCCAAATTTTTCCCTGCGACATGGTTATCCCCTATTTTTTGATGGGTAGATAAATAGAAAACTCAGTGTGCCCTGGCCAACTGGTAAACTCGATTTTCCCTGCATGTTGATCCACTAAACTTCGCGCAATTGACAGCCCAAGCCCTGTCCCATCAGGTCGGCCACTCACCATTGGGTAGAAAAGCGTATCTTGGATGGCCAATGGAATGCCAGGGCCGTTGTCTTCGATATCAATCCTCGCAGCTAACCGATAACGCTCACCTTGTAGCATGACTTGAAATGCAGTGCGCGTGCGTAGTGTGATATGACCGCCCGTATCAGCGACGGCTTGTAGAGCGTTGCGGGTGACGTTCAGTAAAACTTGTTCGATTTGATCGGGGTAATAGTCTAAATCGGGCAAACTTGGATCATAGTCGCGAGTTAATGTGACATTAGCAGGTTTTTCGAGGGAAACTAAGCGCACCACGTTTTCCATAATATGGTGAATACTTTGCTGAGTTTTTGGTCCTGGATACTGTGGCCCAAGCAATCTATCGACCAAGGCTCTTAAGCGGTCGGCTTGTTCGATAATGACTTGAGTATATTCATTTAATTGTGGGGAGGGCAGCGCCTTAGATAACAACTGCGCAGCCCCCCGCAACCCACCCAGTGGGTTTTTTATTTCGTGAGCCAGACCGCGGATCAGTTCACGCGCGGCAAGTTGCTGTGCATTTTGCGCCAATTCTTGGCTAAGGCGTCGCTGGCTATCGAGTTGTGACAGCTCAACTAAAATAAATTGTTCTGAAAAAGGTTGTGCGCTGAATGACATTACGTGGGAATGGTTATTAAACACCAAAGTGACCTCATTTTCAGTAAAACTGTGGCCTTCTTTTAAACTATTGAGCATTAATTCATCATTGAGTGAGCAATAGCTAAATAAGAGTGGAAGGGGAGTCCCATAGAGTTTGCGCTGACTTTGGGTTAGGATTTGCAATGCGGCATGATTGGCGTAATGGATAACCAAATCGTAATCCAAAATAAGCACGCTATTAATAAGGGAGTCGAGGATTTGTTCGGGTGCTGGCAAATGTTCGGTTTTCATGTCATGTCACTCCTGCACTATTTTGGTGCATTATACCTGATAGACCAAACAACCGATATTTGATTTTTGTTTCTTTGGTGCAGTTTTAGAGAGAAAAGGCCCCATCAAAAGATGGGGCAAGTGCTTCACGGCAACAAAGACTATCAGTGGAACGGCGTGTTACACACTGTAGTACATTTCAAATTCGAGCGGGTGTGGTGCCATACGGACACGTTGAATGTCAGCACGGGTTAATTCAATATATGCATCGATAGCGTCATTTGTGAATACACCACCACGAGTTAAGAACTCGCGATCTTTATCCAGTTCCGCTAGTGCTTCATCTAAAGAACCTGAAACAGTTGGGATTTCTTTTGCTTCTTCTGGTGGTAAGTCATACAGATTTTTATCCATTGCATCACCTGGGTGGATCTTATTGATAATGCCATCAAGACCCGCCATTAACTGCGCTGCAAACGCTAAGTATGGGTTAGCTGCTGGGTCTGGGAAACGCACTTCAATACGACGTGCTTTGGTACTTGCAACCACAGGAATACGGATAGATGCAGAACGGTTACGTGCAGAGTAAGCTAGCATTACAGGGGCTTCAAAGCCTGGAACTAAACGTTTGTATGAGTTTGTTGTTGGGTTTGTAAATGCGTTCAGCGCACGAGCATGTTTAATGATACCGCCGATGTAGTACAGCGCCATTTCAGATAAACCGCCGTATTTGTCACCCGCAAACAGGTTCACGCCGTCTTTTGATAAAGACATGTGGCAGTGCATACCTGAACCGTTATCACCGACTAATGGCTTAGGCATAAAGGTAGCTGTTTTGCCGTATGCATGGGCAACATTGTGCACAACATATTTATAAATCTGAGTTTCATCCGCTTTTTTGGTCATCGTATTAAAGCGGGTGGCGACTTCGTTTTGGCCTGCAGTTGCCACTTCATGGTGGTGAGCTTCAACAACTAAGCCCATCTCTTCCATTGTGGTACACATTGCAGAACGCAGGTCTTGTGATGAGTCTACAGGTGGTACTGGGAAGTAACCACCTTTAACGGCTGGACGGTGGCCTTTATTGCCGCCTTCGTATTTTGTGCCAGTGTTCCATGCCGCTTCGATATCATCGATATGGTAGTAGCTGCCGTGCATGTTGTTGCCGAAACGAATATCGTCAAAAACGAAGAATTCAGGTTCTGGACCAAATAACACGATGTCAGCGATACCGCTTGAACGCAGGAAATCTTCCGCACGTTTAGAAATGGAGCGTGGGTCTCTGTCGTAACCTTGCATGGTACCCGGCTCTAAAATATCGCAACGGATAATTAAGGTCACATCAGCAAAGAATGGGTCTAACATTGCAGTAGATGCATCTGGCATCAGTACCATGTCAGATTCGTTGATGCCTTTCCAGCCACCAATTGATGAACCGTCGAACATCTGGCCTTCTTCAAAGAAGTCTTCGTCAACTTGGTGAGCAGGGATAGTGATATGTTGCTCTTTACCTTTTGTGTCGGTAAAACGCAGATCAATAAATCTTACATTGTGCTCTTTAATTAACGATAAAACATGTTCAGCGGACATTCTCGGCTCTCCTGGTCGGGTCTAATCAACAAACCGCATCATATTTTGCGTTTGTTGGTTTGTCTGGCATGGCGGCGGTGATTAATCACATTAATGCACGTTGCTCGCTCACTATAAATACTATAAGCGAAAATCGTGCCAACTTTTAAAAGAAGAGTAAATACGGATTGTTACGAGAGAATGTCAATCGATTGAGTTAAAAATAGTCACAGTTTGCACTTAGTTGGTGCATTTTTGATGATGAGCTGCACTGTTTCGGTGCAAAAAGAAAAGGGTAGAGAAAAAAGCCAGCTTTGTGCTTAATAATAAGCCCAAAGCTGAATTGGCAAACATTATTTAATGAGTGAGGAGGTGTTATTCATCATCACTGTTCGTTAATAAGGTATTCACTTCTTCAATCTGTTTTACGGCATCATTGATAATGGAAGCAATTTGACGCGTTTGTTCTTCATTCAATTGTTTCAGAACCATTTTGTGGCGCAGTAGGGCTTTAAAGCGGCTGACTGCCATTTCAATGTCTTCTGCTAAATTGCTGCCTTGTTGCATATCACGTGCTTTCGCCAGCTTACGAGCAATAACCGCTTCTGTTTCTTTATTCTGTGCTAAGTGCGCAGCGCCTTCTGGCGTAATAGTAAAACTTTTGCGATTGCGCTCAACAATTTGAGACTCTAAAAAGCCTTGTTCTTCTAACAGTGTTAATGTTGGATAAATAACACCTGGGCTTGGCACATAAAGACCGTTCGAAGCTTCTTGAATATCTTTGATAATTTCATAACCGTAGCTCGGTTTTTTCGCCACTAATGAAAGCACCATGATATGAAGATCACCGTGGTCGAATAAACGGCGCAGGCCTTTGCCTCTTCCGCGGCCTCTTTGGCGCTCATCACTGTGACCATGACGGCCTTCACCGTGGCAACATTCGCCGTGTCCGTGCCCATGACGGCCTTCACCGTGCCCGTGACGACCTTCGCCATGGCAACAGCCATCGTGGTGGCCGCGCTGATTTTCGTCATGGCGCGCATAATATACATGACGACAAGATTTAATTAGCATATAGTTACTCCTTAGTTTGTAACTTTAGATATATCGAATTCATTTTATGGCTTTACTATATTTAGATATATCTAATTAGTCAATTTAGATATATCTAAATAACACAAAAAGACATTAAAAATAGCGATTAAGAAAGAAAGTCTATTTTTTGTTCTTTTTTTGGGCTGCTAATATTAAGTTTTTAGCGTATTATTCTGCCACTTCGTGGTTTCGCAGAGATGATGCTCATTATTTTATGAGGGAATCTGGTACTGTTACGCAACTGAATGTTTTTTCGTTAAAAACTTTTTATACAGTGATGGGTTTCACATTTATTCCACTTGTGCGGAAAAACGTGTAAAATAACAGCAAATTAACGTAGAAAGTATGTTTGGGTAATTAGAATACCGCAAAAAGCATATTCCTTTCCTGTCAATTAAACGGTAAAAATCCTTGTCAATTCAAAACTTAAGAAACATCGCCATCATCGCTCACGTTGACCATGGCAAGACCACACTGGTGGGTAAATTATTGCAACAATCAGGCACGTTCGGTGAACGTGAAACGGTTGATGAGCGTGTTATGGACTCCAATGACTTGGAGAAAGAGCGTGGTATTACTATCCTTGCTAAAAATACCGCTATCCAATGGAATGGTTATCATATCAATATCGTAGACACCCCAGGTCACGCCGATTTCGGTGGTGAGGTTGAGCGCGTTATGTCTATGGTTGACTGTGTGCTGCTGGTTGTTGATGCGATGGATGGCCCAATGCCACAAACTCGCTTTGTAACGCAAAAAGCGTTCGACCACGGTTTACGTCCTATTGTTGTTATCAATAAAGTTGACCGCCCAGGCGCACGTCCTGATTGGGTTGTTGACCAAGTATTCGACTTATTCGTGAACTTAGGTGCAACGGATGAGCAACTCGATTTCCCTATCGTTTACGCATCTGCATTAAACGGTATTGCTGGTCTTGAGCACGAAAACATGGCTGAAGACATGACTCCGCTGTACGAAGCTATCGTAGAGCATGTTGCGCCACCTGCAGTCGATGTCGATGGTCCTTTCCAAATGCAAGTTTCGCAGTTGGATTACAACAGCTACTTAGGTGTTATCGGTATCGGTCGTATCAAACGTGGTGTGGTTAAACCTAACCAACAAGTGACTGTTATCGACAGCGAAGGTAACACTCGCAACGGTAAAATTGGTAAAGTTCTGACTCACTTAGGTTTAGAGCGTATCGATTCACAACAAGCTGAAGCGGGCGATATCGTTGCGCTGACAGGTTTAGGCGAACTGAATATCTCTGACACTATCTGCCAAGTGGGTAGCGTTGAAGCACTGCCTGCGTTAGCGGTTGATGAGCCAACAGTTAGCATGTTCTACTGTGTTAACACCTCACCTTTCTGCGGTAAAGAAGGTAAATTCGTGACTTCACGTCAGATCCTTGACCGCCTGAATAAAGAACTGGTTCACAACGTTGCACTGCGTGTTGAAGAAACTCAAGACCCTGATGCATTCCGTGTATCTGGTCGTGGTGAGCTGCATTTATCTGTTCTGATCGAAAACATGCGTCGTGAAGGCTTCGAGTTAGCGGTATCTCGTCCAAAAGTTATCATTCGCGAAATCGATGGTCGTAAACAAGAACCATTCGAACAAGTCACTTTAGACGTTGAAGAACAAAACCAAGGTGATGTCATGAAAGCGTTAGGTGAGCGTAAAGGCGACCTGCGTGACATGATGCCAGATGGTAAAGGCCGTGTGCGTCTTGACTACATCATCCCAAGCCGTGGCCTGATTGGCTTCCGTACCGAGTTCATGACAATGACTTCAGGTACTGGCTTACTGTACTCAACATTCAGCCATTACGATGATGTTCGCCCAGGTGAAATCGGTGGTCGTCAAAACGGCGTGCTGATCTCTAACGGTCAAGGTAAAGCGGTTGCTTACGCGCTGTACAGCCTGCAAGATCGCGGTAAATTATTCTTAGGTCACGGTGCTGAAGTGTATGAAGGCCAAATCATTGGTATTCACTCACGTTCTAATGACTTAACAGTTAACTGCTTAACTGGTAAAAAACTGACTAACATGCGTGCGTCAGGTACCGATGAAGCAACAACTCTGTCACCACCAATTAAAATGACTTTGGAACAAGCGCTTGAGTTTATTGATGATGACGAATTAGTTGAAGTGACTCCGCAGTCTATCCGTCTGCGTAAACGTCATCTGACTGAGAACGATCGCCGTCGTGCAAACCGTTCTAAAGAAGACTAATTTTTAGTTAAAATAAGTAGTAAAAAGGCGCCATTTAGGCGCCTTTTTTTATGGGGTAAGTTGTGGGTAAACTCCGGGCCCGATAGGTAAGTCTGCAAAGTACCAGCCTACTAGCAATAACATCCAAACAATAAAGAATACAATTGGATACGGCAATATTAAGGTATAGTAGGTCCCTAGCTGCGCATTTTTATAGTAGCGTTGTAAAAAGCCTAAAAAGAGCGGAAGGAACGGTGACATCGGCGCAAGGGGTAACACAGCGGAGTCAGCGATACGAAACACAATCTGTGCGAAAGCAGGGTGAAAGCCAAGTAACACAAACATCGGCACAAATATCGGTGCCAGTATTGACCAAATAGCAGAACCACTGGCGATAAACATACACAGAAACGCAGATAAAAACATTAACCCAATAAACGCGGGCACGCCCGTCATCCCTAAGTTTTCTAGCAAGTCAGTTAAACCAATCGCCATGAATTTCCCCATATTGCTCCAGTTAAAGAATGCAACGAACTGAGAAAGTGGGAAAACCATCACAATGAAACCTGCCATGCTTTTCATTGGGTCAACCAATAAGTCTGGGATATCATTCGGCTTTTTGATTTGTTTGGTTGATACACCATAGGTAATGGAAACGACGAAAAAGAAAATAATAATGACAGGAACGATACCCTTGATAAACGGCGAAGGGATCACTGTATCAGTTACTGGATCACGCAGTGGTGCGCCTTCTGGGGCAACCATGAGCGCAACTAAACCGATAAAGATTAGTGCAGACAAGCCACTCATCAATAAACCACGGTTTTGAATTGGCGTTAACTCTTCGAGTCGGTCATGTGACGTACCTTCCCACACGGGTAGACGGGGTTCAATAAATTTGTCTGTCAGTAGTGCACCTGCGATGGTTAACACAATCACCGATGTGGCCATAAAGTACCAGTTATCGATAACGCTGACATGTAGATTTGGGTCAATCATCATTGCTGCTTCTGTACTGATTCCCGATAACAATACATCGGTGGTGACAATCAATAAGTTTGCGGTAAAACCCGAAGCGACCCCAGCAATTGCAGCTAATAGGCCAGCGACAGGATGGCGACCTACCGCGATAAAGATCAAGGCACCTAGTGGTGGCATGACAACTAACGCCGCATCTGAAGAAATATGGCTGAAAAAGGCGATAAACAGTACCATATAACTGGCATAGCGCTTATTAATACCCGATGCCATTTTGTACATTAAAGCTTGAAGTAAGCCTACTTTCTCAGCTAAACCCGCCCCAATGACTAACGCGAGAATGGCGCCTAGGGGGGCAAAGCTGCTAAAATTCTTAACGATATTAGGTAAAATCCACTGTAACCCTTCCACGCTTAATAAATTTTTAACGCTGACCATCTCATCATTGGCGGGGTTTTTAACAGATAAATCAAACCAAGATAATACAGCCGTCGCAATCATCAGCACGGCAATTAAATAAACGAACAAAATGAATGGGTTTGGGATTTTGTTTCCCACTCGTTCTATCCAGCGAAAAATTGCCCCGGGGCTTTTGTGCACAGTTGTTGAGTCGCTCATAGGGTTTCCTTGTGTCTATCTTCATTGTTATTGTTATGACTTATGGGCGGGTAAACCCCGCCAGTATTAAGGAACTACTTATTTTAATTTTGAAGGCTTAATATCTTTGGGAATAGGGCACTGATAAGGGGTAACTTGCCTTTTCTGCGTAAATTCAGCTTTTGCTTGTGCTAATAAATCGGGCTTCAAGAACAACTCAATGGCGCTAGAGGCCATGATTTTCCCTGCGAGCAGCATCCCTTTATGGGCAATAGAGGTGCGCCCTTGTGCTACTAATTGCCAAGTATGCAGTGCGGTACCAAAGGCAAAGCATGGGCTAAAACATTGAACGGTAGGGGCAACCCAGCTGACATCACCAACATCGGTTGAGCCGTACATCAACTCTTTGGACTCAACGTAAGGCAGTACTTCATTCGTGAGTACTTTATTGCCCTGCCTTTCACACCAACGTTCGCCTTCTTCTCCTCCACTGCGGGCAGCATTTAGCTTGGCATTGCGTAAATCATCTTTCGTCAATGTATTGTGAATTTGCTCAGCGAATTGACGTTCTTTATCGGTATATTCAGGGATGCCAAATTCAGTAATGTGGTTAAACATGGCGTGTTCTAGCGTCCGATTAGGCACATAGTTTGAGCATGCTTTATCAAAACGGACTTCTAGTTGCGTCCCTGTCATCAGGGCAGCTCCTTGTGCAATATTAATCACACGCTGGTAAATATCTTGTGCTTCATCAAGTTGCGGGGCGCGGACAAGGTAGAGGGCTTCTGCATCAGGTTGCACGACATTTGGGGATGCGCCCCCCGTGTTGGTGACGGCATAGTGTATCCGAGCGTCTTGAATAATGTGCTCGCGTAAAAATTGCACGCCAACATTCATCAAGGTGACGGCATCAAGTGCACTTCTGCCTAGGTGTGGGGAGTTTGCTGCGTGAGAAGCAATACCTTTAAAGCGAAAAGCCGTTTGAATGTTAGCAAGGGATTGCACATTAAAGACACCACTAAATGATTCTGGGTGCCATGTAATGGCAGCATCAATATCATCGAATAAGCCCTCTCTGACCATGAATGTTTTACCTGATCCGCCTTCTTCCCCAGGGCAGCCATAAAACCGCACAGTACCAAGTAAATTATTGTCATGCAGCCAGGCTTTGACAGCAAAAGCGGCAGATAACGCGGCGGTGCCTAGTAAGTTATGCCCACACCCGTGACCATTACCATTTTCCACTAAGGGATTTGGCTCGCTGCAAGCAGAGTGTTGGCTTAACCCTGCGAGAGCGTCATATTCGCCCAATAATGCAATGACAGGTGACCCCTCACCATAGCTGGCGATAAACGCCGTTTCAATATCACCAACCCCTCTTTCAACGTGGAAGCCTTCTTGCTCTAATGCGTCAGCCAGTAAATTAGCAGAATAGGTTTCTTCAAAGCGGGTTTCAGGGTGATCCCAAATATTGTCGCTTAGCGCGGTAAACTGGGCGCGATGATTTTCAATATAATCACCAATAAATGATGTGAATTGTTTATCCATTTTTCGCTCCGAATTCAGGGAGGTGCAGGGCAATTGTCGACAGCGTTTTTACTGCTGTTATCATCACATTTTCATCAAAATCAAAGCGCTCATTGTGGTGACCTGCACTGAGATCTGTACCAAAAATCATGTAAGTGGCTTGGCCTCCACGCTCTTTTACGCGTTCCATAAAATAGGTTGCATCCTCCGAACCTGCGGCTTGGTAGCGGTTTTTAACGATAGAGGTTAATTCAGGAAGCTGTTTTTTTGTTAAATCGTAAATAAAATCAACCCACTGATTGCTTGGGTGGCTACTTTGTGCGGCTCCCATCAGTTTGATATCAAAGGCGACATCTTGCATTTTGGCGGCGCCTTCAATAATGTGCATTGCTTTTTCGTAGACAAACTTGTTGATTTCATTGGTTTCCCCGCGCGTTTCAACTTTAAGCAGTGCGGTATCGGGAATGACATTGCGGCCAATACCTGCTTGCAATACACCAACATTAATGCGTGAGCTTCCTTCACTGTGACGCGGGATACCATATAGGCCTAGGGTTGCATGGGCTGCGGCAATTAATGCATTTTTGCCATCTTCAGGTTTTGCACCTGAATGTGCCGCAACACCTTGATAGGTCACATCAAACTTTGTAGTAGCTAAAAAGTTTTTACTGCCGCAGACGACTTCGCCTTTTGGCACACCTGTACCGATATGGATAGCCACAAAGAAATCGACATCATCAACCACACCTGCTTCCATCATGGATTTGGCACCTCGGGTGCCTTCTTCCGCAGGTTGAAAGATAACCTTGATGCGACCAGACAGCTTCGCTTCATATTGCTTGAGAATACGAGCAAGCCCAAGGCCGATGGCGGTGTGCCCATCGTGGCCGCACGCGTGCATCATGTGCGAATTACAGGAAGCAAAACCTTCATTATGTGGACGGTGTTGGCACGAATGTTCTTCATTTAAATCAAGGGCATCCATATCGACACGAAAAGCAAGTGTTGGGCCTGGACGGCCAGTATCGAGTGTGGCAACGATACCAGTGAACCCCCCTGAAAAGTGAGGTAGCCATTGAGTTAAAGCGCCTTGTTCAATCGCTCTTTTTTCTTGTTCTGCCAATTTTTCTTCGGTAGGAAGGCCCATTCGAGCATCCGCTTTAACGACTTCTTTGCCCAGTTGCAGTTGGTAACCAAGTTGATGCAGTTCTTCGGTAACAAGCGTTGCTGTACGAAATTCAAACCAACCTGATTCTGCATACTGATGAAAATCACGCCGCCATGCTTGTAATTGTTGTGCCATCTGCTGGATGGTGCTATCTAAGTCAGTATTCATTTTATATCTCTTTTAGTTATCACAAGAAAAATCAGTACAGGGATATTGAAATAGGGATGTGTATGGGTTTTAAAATTAAAATTCGTTTAATTTTAAAAAGTAGTATATTAATTTGCTTTGGTTATTTTAATTTATAAAAAATTATTTAATTTGCTAAATGTTAATTTTTTGTTTCTCTATTTTCTGACTGTACACAATCAAATTAGAGTAAAAAAGATACAATTATCTTTAGCTATATAACTAAAAGTTATCGGGGTATTGATATGGCACCACCCATAAAATTAAATCAGCTCAGGGCGTTCGTCGAAATTAGCCGGCATGGCAGTATTCGAGCCGCCAGCCGTTTTCTACAGCTTTCTCAGCCTGCATTGACGAAATCTATTCGTGAATTAGAGAGTAGCTTGGGGGCTAAATTGTTTATTCGCAGTAACCAAGGGATTTATTTAACGGAATGTGGGGAGGGTTTTTTACGCCGTGCAAGTTTAATTCTTGAAGAATTACGGGTTGGGCAAGAAGAGATTTCACAACGTATTGGATTGATTGGTGGAACGGTGAACATTGGTGTTGCAGGTAGTATTGCTCGTTCATTAATGCCAAAAGTCGTCACTCAATTTCACCGCGATTATCCCAATATCAAATTGCGCATTATGGAAGGGCAATTATTAACCATGCTAACTCAATTGAGGCAAGGGGAACTGGACTTCACGATTAACACTTATTACCCAGGAAGCTTGGATGCGGAGTTTACTTTTGAGCGGTTGATGCAAAAAGAATACAAAGTGATTATGCGTAAAGATCACCCCTTACGGCATGCGAAATCGCTTACTGAGTTAGTGGACTGCGATTGGACGATGCCAACCCCAAAGGGCACATATTACAAGCAACTCGCCGATGTGTTCTCCATGATGGAGCGCCCCATGGATTTCAGTGTGACCTGTGAAACCTTAATTGGTTGTTTAAGTTTAGTCGCGCAAAGTGATTTTTTAACCATTGTGTCGATAGACACGATAGATGAGCCTCTCTTTGAACAACGGTATATCGCATTGGATTTAATCGAAAAACTACCTTATGCCACGTTTGCTCTCGTGCAGCGCCGGGACGCAACATTAACGCCAGCAGGGGAACATTTAGCTCGGTTATTCCGTATTTATTGTCGTAGTAAAGAGCCAGCGTAAAAGTGATTAATAGCCCTGTTATTGTATCTGCAGTAAAAAGGGTTAGGTCGGCAGCAATTTTCTGGTTTAGTGCTAAACCGATGAATTGACAAAATAACGTGAATTATCACCAATTAGGGCTGTTCAGTTGGACGAATAATGATTAAAGTAAATTTAGTGAATAACAAAGAGGAAAATTTATGCTGTATATCTTCGATATGGGTAATGTGATTATTGATATCGACTTTAATCGTGTGTTTGATAAATGGTCTGAACTGAGCGGCACACCAAGTGAAGAAATCAAATCACGGTTTACTTTTGGCAATATCTTTCAATTACATGAGTGTGGAAAAATTTCAGATATAGAGTTTGCAGAGCTACTTTGTGAAGAAATGGGGATCACTCTGAGCTTTGAAGACTTTGCTGAAGGCTGGCACGCTATTTTTATTTCGTTAAGACCAGAAGTGATTGACATTATGGAGCGCCTGCGTGAACAAGGGCACCGTGTTGTCGTCTTATCGAATACTAACCGTCTACATTTGGACTACTGGCCAGAACACTACCCAGAGATTGCAGCTTCCTCCGATTTTCTCTATTTATCCCAAGATTTAGGTATGCGTAAGCCTGATCCTGAAATCTTCAAATACGTTCTGCAATCCGAAGAATTTGAAGCAGCAGATGCCGTTTTCTTCGATGATGTAGAGGAAAATGTTAAAGCCGCGCAAGCTCTTGGTATCCATAGTATTCATGTTGTGGATAAAGATACCGTTCCTGAATATTTCCGTACTTACGATTTTAGTGCTGAAGTTGAATAATATTTGATATTGAAGATGGAGCAACGGCTAACGTTGCTCCATCTTTTTGTGCAGAGTAATCATGATTGCATTAATCCAGAGAGTCACTCATGCGAGTGTGGTTGTTGATGAACAAACGGTTGGGCAAATAAACTCAGGTTTGTTGGTTCTGCTTGGCGTTGAAAAAGACGATGACGAGCAAAAAGCAAAACGCTTATGTGAAAAGGTGCTGGGCTACCGTATTTTTAGTGATGAACAAGGGAAAATGAACCTGAATGTTCAGCAAGCGGGAGGCAGCTTATTGGTTGTCTCACAATTTACGTTAGCGGCAGACACCAAAAAAGGCATGAGACCTAGTTTTTCTGGGGGGGCAGAGCCTGAAAAAGCCGATAAACTGTACCAGTATTTTGTGGAACAAAGCCGTCAGCATGGCGTCACGACTGAAACTGGGCAATTTGCTGCTGATATGCAAGTGAGCTTAACTAATGACGGCCCTGTGACCTTTTGGCTGCAAGTGTGATTCCATTTTTAAAGGGGGAAACGATGTACCATTTACGTACACCGAAAGATGAAATTGAATTTGCAACTTACTACCACTTTCGTTGGGAAATGTTGCGAAAACCCTTCAATCAACCCCTCGGTTCTGAAAAAGACGGTTATGATTTAACGGCTCACCATCAAATGGTGGTGGATGATAAAAACCGTATTTTGGCGATTGGCCGTCTATATATTAATGCCGATAACGAAGGTGCAATTCGCTTCCTCGCTGTTAATCCCGTCATGCAAGGTAAAGGGCTGGGGAAGTTGATTATTATGGCTCTGGAGTCAGTTGCACGGCAAGAAGGTGTAAAACGTATTGTTTCCAGTGTGCGTGAAGAAGCCGTTCCTTTCTTTAATAAGATGGGGTTTGAAAATAGGGGGCAAGTTGCAGGGCAGCTTAAAACACCTGTGCGTCATTATTTAATGATCAAGCCAATTGAAACCCTAGACCAAATCTTACATCGTCCTGATTGGTGTGGTGAATTACAGCAAGCATGGCATAAATACATTCCGTTAAGTGAAAAAATGGGTGTTCGCATCGAACAATATACAGGGACCCGTTTTATTACGACAATGCCAGAAGCGGGCAACCAAAACCCCCATGAAACTATTTTTGCAGGTAGCCAATTTTCACTCGCGACATTAACCGGTTGGGGGCTTATTTGGCTGCTAATGCAAGAGCATCAACTTGGTGGTGATATTGTGTTAGTGGATGCCAACATCCGCTACGGCAAGCCAGTGAGTGGCAGGCCAACGGCAATTGCGGATTTAGCGAATATGAGTGGTGACCTTGACCGCTTAGCGCGAGGCAGCAAAGCGCGAGTTAAACTGAAAGTGGAAGTAAGTAACCCAAATAACCAAGTTGGTGCAGTTTTTAGTGGTGTGTACATGGTGTTACCCGTTGATAAAACACAGTAAAATAGATTATTGGGCGTAAATGATAAAGGGGGCATACAAGCTCGGAGAAAGCGTAATTGCTCCCAGTTATACCGCACATTGCCCTATTTTTGAGTACGACTCGTTCCATTAGAGATGTTTTGGCATGGTTTTAATGGAACGAGAAAATGGACTCACATTTTTTTAAATTTATCTTCAAACTTATTGCATCTATTTCTCTCTATCAATATAATTGAGTGATTAGTCAGTCATTAAAGTTGATGAGAGACGCAATATTTTATTTGGAGATACTCTATGGCTCGTCCCTTGAGCTCACAAAAATACACTGCATTGATTAATGCAACGATAAGTACTCTTGCTGAAAATGGTTTATCAGCAACGACGGCAAATATTGCAAAACGTGCAAAAGTAGCCGTAGGCACTCTTTTTACCTATTTTCCAACCAAAGAACAATTATTTAATGATGTTTATTTGCTACTCAAAAGCGATATGGCTGAACGCCTAGTCACTGGTTACCCTAAAAATGCTGATGTGCATACACAAATAAAGCATGTGTGGTCAGGGTATACTGAGTGGGCATTAAAAAATCCTAATGGAAAACGAGTACTTAGATTGCTTTCTGTCTCTGAGCTACTGACGCCTGAAACCCTTGCTAAAACACCTGAGCCTCTTGTTTTAATCGACCAAATGTTTACTCAAGCGATTAAAGATAATCTTTTAGTTTCTGATGAAAAAGATTTTATTTATAACATTTTTCAGAATATATCAGATGCAACAAGTGAACAAATTGAAAAGCAACCAGAACGTAAAGATGCATTATTACAACTTGGTTTTGAAATAATGTGGAAAGCGATTTCAGCATAAGCATTATATTTAATATTTATTAATGAATAGCAATTTAATTGGCAATGAATCATTGCCAATTCTTTTGCTCGCCCTTTTTTTGTCTTAAATTAGGAATAGGATCATGAAAATCAAAACATCGTTTGGCTTCCATAGCCTCGCAGACGAAGTGATTAACGGTATAGATTTAACGGGTAAAAATGCCATTATAACGGGGGCGGCTTCAGGTATTGGGTTTGAAACAGCTCGCTCTCTTGCAAATAATGGCGCCAGTGTAACTCTGGCGGTCAGAAATATTGAGGCTGGCCAACAAGCTGCATTAGAAATAATAAAATCGACAGGCAATCAGCAGGTTGATGTTGCTTACCTTGATCTAACGAATAAAAGCTCAATTCGTGAATTTACCTCAACATGGTCAAAACCGCTGCATATACTTATTAATAATGCAGGTGTTATGGCAATGCCAGAAACACGAACAAATGAAGGATGGGAAGCCCAATTTGCGACTAATTATATAGGGCATTTTTTACTCACAAATGGGTTATATGAGGCTCTAAAAAAAGCAAATGGCTCGAGAGTCGTGGTTGTTAGTTCGTCGGCTCATCATTTTAGTCCCATTGTGTTTGATGATATTCATTATCATATCCGACCTTATGACCCTTGGAGTGCTTATGGGCAATCTAAAACGGCGCTTATTTTATTTGCGGTAGAGGCTACGCGCCGTTGGGAAAAAGATAAAATATGGACTAATGCGGTTATGCCAGGGGCGATTAAATCTAATTTACAACGCTACTCAGGTGAATTACCTGTGCCTGAGCACCTTTGGAAAACACCACAACAAGGTGCAGCAACATCAATATTTGTCGCGACTTCACCTATTATTGAGAATATTGGTGGCCGTTATTTTGCTGACTGTAATGAAGCGGAAATGATAACCCACACTTGTGGCGATAGAATGAAGGAGTTTTCCGTTGTAGCGGGTTGGGCATTAGATAAAAATAATGCAATACGTTTATGGGAAATGACAGAAGAGTTATTATCTTTACCGATTCGATAAAATTAATACTCATTCAATTTATATAACCCTTATCTGAAAATTATGTATATTGTATTTAAACAGTAATAGGTTATCGTCTTTTAATATCAGATATATAAATTTAGTAACTGATAATTAAATGATATGGTGATTAATTACTTTACCCTAGGCCAATAAAATTAGCATACATAATGTTAATGCATATTACTATGCTAATTTTAACTATTTTATAAATACAGTTTAATTTAACTATATGATATTGAAGAAAAAGATAATGCTCATATTCTTTTTAGGTTTATTCATTTTGCTTGTTATCGGGTGTGCTATTTTTTCGCGTACATTCCCCCAATACCTAACGAGCGCTAACTATAGTCAGGAAAAAAAAGCATTTGTTAATCCTCAACTATTACGCAGTGTGACTTTGAGTGATGGTGCAACAGGGTTATTTAAAATGTTAGGGGGTGAAAGCCAATATAAGCCTAAAATAAAATTCCCAATGCAAAAACCAGATTGGTCATTATTTCTAAAGGATGATGGGATTAATCGGTTTATTTGGTTCGGTCATTCCACATTATTAATGCGAGTTAATCAACAAACTATCGCAGTTGACCCTGTTCTTGGGCCATCGGTTTCTCCGTTGGTTATTAATATGCGCCGTTTTCAAGAACCCGCGGCTTCCATTGATGAATGGCCACAAACCGATATTGTTTTAATCTCCCATAACCATTATGACCATTTTGAAGAAGAGACATTACGGCAACTTGGGCAACAAAATGCACGATTTATTGTTCCTCTGGGTTTAAGTGAATATCTCAAACCGCTCGGAATTGATGCAAAAAATATTGAAGAGCTGGATTGGTGGCAAACGGCTGTGGTTGGTGAAAACCGCTACACTTTAGTCCCTGCGTTGCACAATTCTGGGCGTAGCTTGACTGACAGTAATAAAAGCTTTTGGGGAGGATATGTTATTCAGGATATGAATGAAACACTGTATTACAGTGGGGATACTGCTTATGGCCCTCATTTCGCTGAAATTGCTAAAAAATTTCCTAATATCGATATTGCATTTATTGAAAATGGGCAATATGACAAACGTTGGCCAGACGACCATATGTTTCCAAGTTTAACCGCGCAAGCTGCGTTCGATATCAACCCACAACGCATTGTTCCTGTGCACTGGGGCGCCTATGCGATGGCATTTCATCCATGGAATGAATCGGTGCGTGAGAGTATCCCGATGATGCGAGATAAAGGCCTTACACCACTCACACCATATCAGGGCCAAGTTTTTGATATTAATACACAAACATCGGAGTGGTATTTGGATGATGAATAAATAATATTATATGAATAGCAAATAACACATTTGGCTAGCCTATTGGATAGCTAAATGTGTGTGCATTACAAAAACGTCCTTTGCTGAGGTATTAACAGGTTTTTGCACTGTATCCTTTCATATTTAGCTTATGCGTAGAATTTAGCAAACATAATAGTAATTAGTTGAAATATATAACCTGTAGCCGTAATAACTATCTGCTCTAATCTATTCAAATTTAATACTTCTTTTATTTCCTCCAAATCCATTACCCTACTAGCAAGTTATCATCAACAATATAAATAAAACTTAAAATTAATTTAACGTCACATAACGCGTTTAATAATAAATCTTAATTATTGCGTGGAAGTGGCCGTTTTGAATAAAAATTTTATTGAGAGCTTAACCTGTGAATATTCAATCACCATTAGGGAAATACGCCGCAGCAGCGTTAGATAACGATGCTGCTAATGAAATCGTTGTTGAGTTTCGTGATGTCACAAAAACCTACTCATCAAAGTTGAAAAATGAGCAAAAACTGGCTGTAAACCACATTAACTTACAAGTCTATCGCGGCGAAGTTGTTTGCTTGAT
The DNA here is from genome assembly GCF_041953405.1 of Providencia xihuensis. Lineage (NCBI taxonomy): Bacteria > Pseudomonadati > Pseudomonadota > Gammaproteobacteria > Enterobacterales > Morganellaceae > Providencia > Providencia xihuensis. The sequence goes on from NZ_CP169565.1 coordinate 297,456, forward strand.
GGGGACATCCGGCAGTGGAAAATCAACATTGTTACGTCACGTTAACCGGTTAATTGATTCAAGTAGTGGTCACGTTTTTATTGAAGGTCAAGATATCAGTCAACTAAACCCGAAATTATTGCGTGAATTACGTGCAAAGCGTATTGGCATGGTTTTTCAACATTTTGGGTTGTTGCCTCACCGAACGGTTATTGAAAACGTCGCTTTTCCGCTTGAATTGGACGGGGTGCCCGAAGTTGCCCGCTTCGCTGCTGCTAGGGAGCAACTGAAAGCCGTAGGATTAGAAGGATGGGATAACCATTATCCACATGAGCTCTCTGGTGGCATGCAACAGCGAGTGGGTTTTGCTCGCGCATTAATCACTCAACCAGATATTTTATTAATGGATGAGCCGTTTAGTGCTCTCGACCCGACTATCCGCCGTAGCTTACAGTATCATTTTCTAAAATTAGTTCGTGAACGTGGGATCACTACCTTATTTGTCACCCACGATCCTAGTGAAGCGCTACGCCTAGCAGACAGAATAGCCGTAATGCGTCATGGTCAACTCGTGCAAGTTGCAAGCCCAAATGAACTTCTTGCTACCCCTGCTGATGCAGAAATTGCCGAGTTTTTTCAAGACTATTCATCTTCTCCTGTTCGTATTGCTGCTTTAGTCACCAGCACAGATCCTGCAGTAACGGATATTCCTTCACCGGGCTCCCACGATGCCCTTGCACGTTGGAAAACATTACTGTTAGGCCCCGCTGCACTAGCTGAATATGGTAAAGGAGGGTTGTTTTGGCTAACAATGGCGATTGAATTAGCGGCAATTAGCCTAATAGTACAAGGCTTATTATCGGACATTGATTTATGGTTATCAGGCTTACTTTTAGTCATTGCGAGCCGTTTTTTCACCTTATCTGTGATTCGGCGTTCTCGACAAAACCCGCATTCAGGTTGGAAGTTGCCATTATCAGTTTTGCTTTTTAGCCAAATATTTGTCATTTGGCGAGCGTTGACTTCTGAAATTGAAACGCTTTTTTTTACCTTTCCTGTTGATCGACTGCTTTTTTCTGAAACAGCTCAACAGATTGATAATATTATTGATTGGTCACAAAATACATTTGAAAGTGCTTTTGTTGGCATTATCGTATTAGTCCGAACCGTTATTGAAAGTATTGAAGCGATATTTGGCTGGCTACCTTGGCCTGTTAGTGCAGTGGCATTGATTTTCTTATCGTGGCGTGCTGCGGGTTTTGGTCTGAGCTTATTAAGCACCTTATCCATTATTTATATTGGCTTATTTGGTTTTTGGGAAAGAACGATTTCGACCCTCGCACTCGTCGGTTCCTCGGTCATTATTGTTTTAATTCTGGGTATTCCACTTGGCATTTTAGTCGCTAAAAAATCCCTAGCTCGCAAAATATTGACGCCGATACTCGATATAATGCAAACCTTACCAACCTTTGTGTATTTAATCCCCGCCGTGGCCTTTTTTTCTATCGGGAAAACACCTGCAGTAATTGCCACCGTTGTTTTTTCTCTTGCGCCAATGATCCGTTTGACGGCTTTAGGGTTACAAGAAGTTCCAAAAGAATCTGTCGAGGCTGCAATTGCCCATGGTGCAAACCCTTGGCAAGTTTTAACCAAAGTCCAACTGCCCTTAGCCAGACATTCGCTCCTGTTAGGTATTAACCAAACCATCGTGATGAGTCTTTCTATGGTTGTTGTTGCTGCCCTTATCGGTGCAGGCGGCTTGGGTTATGACGTTATGGCTGCATTACGTAACATTAAAGGAGGGGAAGGTGTTCTTGCTGGGATAGCTATCGTACTTTGTGCGCTCATTCCTGACCGTATCATTCAATCAAAACTACACAAGCAACAATAATAACCACCTGTTTTAAGGCTAAATTATGAAAAAATCAGTATTTCAGCAAGTTGGTGCTGCTTTATTATTTGCAGCCCTTTCATTTCCAACACTAGCAAAAGATAAAATTGTTATTGGCGAGCAAAATTGGACGGGTGCCATCGCTATCCAACATATTTTAGGCGAAGTTATTAAAAGTCGGTTAGATGGCGATGTAACCTATCTTGCGGGGGATTTGCCCGTGCTATTCGCTGCAGCAGGAAAAGACGATGGAACCGTGGATGTTCTGACGGATGTTTGGCTGCCAAACCAATCGGCAGCATGGGCAAAATACGTCACCGGCAGCAAAACATTGATACCAACTAAAAACCCTTATATTGGTGAGCAAGGGTTTTACATCCCAGGGTATTTACAAGATAAATACAACATTAAATCAGTTTATGACTTACAAAAACCTGAAATTGCGGCACTGTTTTCACCTTTAGGTGGCGGAAAGCCTGAGTTATTGGTCGGCCCTGCGGGGTGGGAGTCAACTTATATTGGCGAAATTAAAGCGAAAGACTATGGTTTTGGCGATAAATTTGCGCCAGTGTCAACTGAAGCTTCTGTTACATATGCAAAACTCGCAGCCGCTTATAAAGCTAAACGTGGCGTGATTTTCTATGCCTATACGCCTGATTGGATATTCGCAGCCTATGACTTACGCCGCCTAGAAGAGCCCACTTTTGATGGTTATGCGCAAGATAACAAAAAAGATGACCCAGCTTATAAGGCTGATGGATGTTGGAAATTTATCAGCCCAACAGTCGACTCTGATTGGTTAAATAAAAGCCATATTACATGTGCTTATCCTGATGCAAAAGTTTATGTGCTGTCTGCTGCGAGTATAGAAAAACGTTCTTCAAAAATTGCTGCCTTCTTGCGTAATGTGGCAATCGAACCTGCTGAGTTAAATCAACTTATTCTGCAAATTGAAAAGGAAAATGTACCACCTGCTATTGCGGCTAAAAATTGGGTTAAAAATAATTCAGCCACCGTTGATAAATGGTTGGCGGGTCAATAAGTAAATATTGATATCGATGACGAGGTCACTATGAGTCAGGAAGCGCTACAACAAGCCACTTTTGGCGCAGGTTGTTTCTGGGGAGCTGAAGCCGCGTTTCAAATGCAAAATGGGGTATTAAATAGCCGTGTAGGTTATGCACGTTCTGCCGATGAAACCTCTCCATGGATAGAAGTGGTACAGGTCGATTTTGACCCTCTGCAAACGAGTTATGATGAACTTTTATCGCTATTTTGGAAGATTCATAACCCACAATCTATTGATAAACAAGGTAATAATGTCGGTGAGAAATACCGTTCAGCGGTGTTTACGCATTCAATTGCTCAAGCCAATCAGGCAATCGCATCGAAAAAATTACTGGAGCAGCAGCATTATCAAGGTAAACCTGTCGCCACAGTAATCGTCACATTCGCAGAGTTTCAATTAGCGGATGAGAAAGATCAGCATTATGTGCAAAAGCATGGCGCTGGCGCTTGTTCAATTTGACCAATAAAAGGTAAACCATACTCAGCAGCCTCTCGTGGACTCATTATTGAGTGATAAGAGCAGGGGAGGGCTCTTCCTGAGGCATTTCAGAAGGTTGCTGAGTAGCATCAGATTCCACCGAAGAGGTCACAACCCCTTTTACGACCGTACGATATAAGCGCTTACCTTGAAGAGGCATCGCCATCAGCTCGCCATTTACGCTTTTAGCAACTGAAGGGGCGAGGAAATCTCCCTGTAGTGTTGCATCAAAATCCCCAATAACTTGTGCTGGGAAACCTGACCATCCCCATTGATTTAAATCGATTAAATCAATGTTAGTCCCTGAAGCTCGCAACAAAAATGGCACTTTTTTCGGTTCTTGTTTCACTAATACACCAATCTTGCTGATACCTCTTTCCGTACTGACTGTTAAACTCGCTGCGGCAGAGGATTTCCCACTCTGACGTACTTCTAAGAACGGACGACGGACTAAAACTTGGTTAATTGTGCCGCTATCGGCATTGAATGTCGCCTTACCGCTCCAAACTCCCCACTGTTTTAGCTTAATGAGGTCAACATCTTCAATGTTGGCGCTTAACGCTGTGAATTCGAACGGGAATTCTGGCTGGATATTCATCAGCAACGATTGGGAGACAGTGAATTTTTTGATGGATAGGCCTGATAACCAAGAGGGTGCGGGTTCAGCAAAAAAAGCGAGCCAAGTTTCTGGTAGGGTATATAAAATGCCGCCTAGCTTACCTTCATTAATGGTAAGAACTTGATCATTACGTTGCCAAGCACCACTTAAATTAAATACGCCTTTGTTATAGTAGCCTGATAACTTGTTGATGTTTAGGTTGTCTCCATCAATATTCAAGTCACCGATTAGTGTACTTAGCTGTTGATCTTTCATGACTAATTGGTCAACATTAAAGCTAATTTTACTTTTAGGGCTTGTCCAGCTACCTCTGACCAAACTTAGCTGATCGATTTCTGTACTCAGCCCTGAAAGCGCCCAGTCTTTTCCTTGAATATCAATGTTAGTTAATTCAAGATTTTTGATTTGAATGGTTCTATCACTACTAATTGCATCAAATAACGTATCGAAATCAATACTGTTTTCCCAGCCAACCTTATTCATTGCTAATGAATCAATCGTAATTGCACCATCAGTAAATACTTTACCTTCACCTGCAATATAACCGTTATTTAGGTATGCACTCGCTTTGTTGATTTCAGTGACTTGCTCTTGCAACTTTCCAGTCAGTGCCACATTTTTAAATGGTAATTCATTGATTTTTAATTGGCTGGAGGTGAAACGAAAATCGCCATAGCCAAACGGATGATTCACTGTCGGCCTCCACGGCGTGATCCCCCCAGTAAACCCTGTAGCGAAAATGGTGTCATCACCTTGTTTAAGGGTTAGCTGACTATTTTCAAATTGCAGAATATCCGCCGAAATAGGCAGTGGTGTTAATTCAGGGGATAGGGTGGTAGAAAGCTCACCTTGTGTGATGATGAAGCGACGGATCGCTGTACCACTGAAAATATTGCGCCAATTTACATCAACCACGATTTGACGTGCATCTAGGGACAAGTCTTTGTTTTGTGAGGTTAATTGTACATCTTGGAAGATGAATTCGCCAGGGTTGGAAAATTCATGTCCCATAATCCCTACATGAATATCGTAGTCAGTAAATTTGCTAAGGAATTGACTCGAATAGGATGCTCCCCAGCGCGTTTGTAACCCAATGTAGGCGGCGATAAACAATAGCAGCAGTAGCAAGAATGCATAGGTAACAAATTTAATTAACCATTTCACAGCTAGCTGCTCCTCAAATTTGTGGGGGAATGCGTTTAATATCGCGATAATTTAAGGATAGCATACAGAAGAACCGCCAGAATATTCAACTCTAGCGGTTTAGATGAACGATTATTTTTCGAGTGGGAAAACTAAATTCAGTACAATTGCTGTTAATCCGCCTGCGGCAATACCAGAAGAAAACAAGGTTTTCAGCCAGTCTGGGGCAAATTGCAGAATTAACGGCTGCTGTGAAACTCCCATTCCAACAGCGAGTGACAGCGCGATAATCATAATCGCTCGGCGATTAAGTGGCTCGCGGGAAACAATACGCACACCAGATGCCGCAATCGTCCCAAACATCACAATGGTTGCACCGCCAAGAACGGGTTCAGGGATTTGCTGTACAAAACCCGCAACAGCAGGGAACAACCCCAGTAAAACAAGCATCAATGCGACGATATAACCCACATAGCGGCTAGCAACACCAGTTAATTGAATAACCCCGTTGTTCTGACCAAAACAGGAATTTGGGAAGGTATTAAATACGGCGGAAACCATTGAATTTAAGCCGTTTGCTAATACGCCACCCTTAATACGTTTCATGTAAAGTGGGCCTCGAACGGGTTGTTCAGAAACGTCAGAGGTTGCGGTGATATCACCAATGGTTTCCAAAGAAGTTACCATAAAGATTAAGATCAGGGGGATCAACAAGTTCCAATCAAATGATAAACCATAATAGAAAGGTTCAGGTACAGTGATAATAGACTGATTTGGCTCAGTTGGCTGCGCATTTGGTAGCATATCCATCCACCAAGCAGCAAGGTAGCCTACTGCCATTGCTATGACTAAAGAGGCGACTCGTAGATAGGGATTTTTTTGGCGGTTGAGCAGAATAATGACTGCGAGAACAATGCCTGCCAAAATTAAATAATCAGGGGAGCCAAAGGTATTATCGCTAATTGCCCCATAGCCGCCCCCAATAGAGGTGAGACCGACTTGGATCAGTGATAGTCCAATAATCATTACAACAACACCAGAGACCAATGGCGTAATGACGCGACGCGCTAAATGTAAGAAGCGAGACAAAATAACTTCAGTGAGCGCAGCAACTAATAACGTACCAAATAGTGCCGCCATCATGGATGGAATATCTGCCCCACCTTGCTTGAGTGCAACACCTCCCATAATTAAAGGTGCAACAAAGTTGAAACTGGTTCCTTGGATAGATAATAACCCTGAACCAATAGGCCCCCATGCTCTAATCTGAATTAAAGAGGCAATACCAGAAGCAAATAGAGACATGCTAATAATACGTTGGGTATCATGTGCAGGTAACCCGAGGGCTTGGCAGATCAGCATTGCGGGGGTGATAACAGCAACAAACATCGCGAGAAGGTGCTGCCCAGCCGCGAATAGGGCTTGGGGAAGCGGTGGTCTATCTTCTAATTTATAGATGAGCTCACTTTGGGTGTTTATCGTTGATTCCGTATTTTGTTTTTCAGACGTTGCTGTATTCATTGCCTTCATTTCCCACCAACAAAAAACGCATTGTAAAGCGACTAAATTAAAAAGCAATCGTTTGCGCAAAATAAATATTGTAAATAGTTAAACTAAGTTCATCACATTTTTATATCTTTTGACTTGTATTTATAACAGTTTTTTTTTCTAATCTGTTCACCTGTTTTTGGCGTTTTAAGGAAGAAATTAACGTCTTACTAATATTTAATAATTTTAACAACAGACGAGGTACGTAAATGTATCATCTCGATGTCTACGGGACTTTGGTAGCAGCTACATTAGTATTACTGCTTGGACGGAAACTCGTTAAAACCGTTCCTTTTTTAGAAAAATACACGATTCCAGAGCCTGTTGCAGGCGGATTGTTAGTCGCTTTTAGTCTACTTTTGCTGAAGCAAATGTTTGATTGGAGCTTGTCTTTCGACTTATCACTTCAAGAACCGATGATGTTGGCATTCTTCGCCACCATTGGTCTAAATGCCAACCTAGCGAGTTTAAAAGCAGGTGGTAAAGCGTTGTTTATCTTTATTTTTGTGGTTGTCGGTTTATTGCTTGTCCAGAATACTGTGGGGATTGCCCTTGCAAAACTACTGGGACTAGACCCATTAATGGGGCTACTTGCTGGTTCAATCACACTTTCTGGCGGTCATGGTACTGGCGCGGCATGGGGGAAAATATTCTCTGAAAGCTATGGTTTTAAAAGTGCAACCGAAGTTGCAATGGCATGTGCAACATTTGGGTTGGTCTTAGGGGGATTAATAGGAGGCCCTGTTGCACGATTCCTAACGCGAAATATTCCGACGCCAGGTACACTAGAAGACGATAAAGACGTTCCAACAGCGTTTGAAAAACCACAGTCAGGCCGTATGATAAGTTCAATGGTGCTGATTGAAACCATTGCCTTAATCGCTATCTGCTTATTGGTCGGTAGCTACCTTTCGGGTTTATTAGCGGAAACGGTGTTTGCTTTACCGAAATTTGTGTGTGTTCTTTTTGTCGGTGTGATCCTCAGTAATGGCTTATCCATACTGGGCTTTTACCGGGTGTTTGACCGTGCGGTTTCTGTATTAGGTAACGTTAGCTTATCATTGTTCTTAGCGATGGCATTAATGAGCTTAAAACTATGGGAGTTGGCATCATTAGCTATTCCAATGATTGTTATTCTTGCCGTGCAAGCATGTGTAATGGCGGGATACGCGATTTTTGTTACTTTCCGTGTGATGGGCAAAAACTACGATGCGGCTATTTTAGCGGCAGGTCACTGCGGTTTTGGCCTTGGTGCAACACCAACAGCGATTGCAAACATGCAAGCGGTTACAGATAGATTAGGACCATCTCACTTAGCATTCTTAGTTGTACCAATGGTTGGTGCATTCTTTATTGATATTGTGAATGCTATAGTCATTAAATTGTATCTGATGTTACCCGTTTTCCCGACTATTGCGGGATAATTAATATTCTAATTATCGATAGTAAAACAGGTATTGCCGTGAAGAAGTTCACGGCAATTTTCGTTTAAAGAAGTGTATTTAGAACGTGGATTATGGATTATGCATGCCCATATTGCTCGCGCTCAGGTAGCCAGCGTTCAATAATTTGTTGTGCATTTTCAGGGTATTGTTGTTGAATATGGCGAGCAATGCGCTGCACTTCTGGCAACATATATTGATCACGGAGTAAGTCAGCCACTTTAAATTCAGCATTGCCTGTTTGCCTCGTGCCTAATAATTCTCCTGGCCCGCGAATTTCTAAGTCTTTTTGGGCGATGACGAAACCGTCGTTACTATCACGTAAGACTTGTAGGCGTTGCTTGGCGATATGGGTGAGCGGCGTTTTATATAAAAGTACACAGTGAGAAGCAATCGCCCCACGACCTACACGGCCTCTTAATTGATGCAGTTGAGCAAGGCCTAAACGCTCAGGATTATCAATAATCATTAAACTGGCATTGGGGACATCAACACCAACCTCAATTACAGTTGTCGCGACAAGTAGCTGAATTTCATTATTTTTGAATGCCGCCATAATGCTTTGTTTTTCAGCTGGCTTCATTCGTCCGTGAACGAGGCCCACTTTGAGTTCAGGGAGTGCTAGTGCCAGTTCTTCACTTGTCACTTCAGCTGCTTGGGCTTCTAATAGCTCAGAATCTTCGATGAGTGTACATACCCAATAGGCTTGGCGACCTTCGTCAATACAAGCTTGGCGTACACGTTCGATAATATCACTACGTCGTGTATCAGGGATGGCGACGGTAGTCACGGGTGTTCTCCCAGGAGGGAGTTCATCAATAACGGAAGTATCTAAGTCCGCATAGGCGGTCATCGCTAGCGTGCGTGGAATTGGTGTAGCGGTCATAATAAGTTGATGAGGGTGAAACCCTTGCTGCTCTCCTTTTTCACGCAGAGCGAGGCGCTGGTGAACGCCAAAACGATGCTGCTCATCAATGATCACTAAACCTAAGCGATTAAACTTCACTTGCTCTTGGAAAATAGCATGCGTTCCAACTACCATTGAAACTTCACCGCTTGCAATAGCTTCCTGTTGTTGTTCCCTCGCTTTCCCTTTTTGTTTACCAGCAAGCCAACCGACCTTGATGCCCAATGGTTCGAGCCATTGTTTGAAAGTATTTGCGTGTTGTTCAGCTAAAATTTCAGTCGGTGCCATTAAGGCAACTTGCTTACCATTTTCGATAGCACATACAGCGGCTAATGCAGCAACAAGGGTTTTTCCTGAGCCCACATCTCCTTGAATTAAACGCATCATTGGTGAGTCTTTCGCGAGATCAGCTTCAATTTCACCCACAACACGGTTTTGTGCATTGGTTGGTGAAAAAGGTAACTGTGCGAGCAGTTGTGCCTTTAGCTTGCCATTAGAGGTTAACCGTTGTGCATACAAACGTTCGTTACCAGCTCGAATTGCTAACATACTTAAGTGGTGAGCTAACAATTCTTCAAGTATCAAACGTTTTTGTGCAGGATGGTGACCTTTTTCTAATTCACTGAGTGCAACATTGGGGGGCGGGTTATGCAGTAATCGTATTGCATCTGGCAGGCTTATCATGCCACGGCTCAGTTCTTCAGGAAGTAACTCTTTAATTTTATTGTTATCAAGCATGACCAGAGCTTGATCCATGACTTTGCGTAATGTGGCTTGGCGAACCCCTTCTGTAGTGGGATAAACAGGCGTTAGATTTTCCTGCAGCGTAATACTGCCTGTATCTTGAGAAACTTTATATTCAGGGTGAATAATCTCAGGGCCTGTATTACCTCTGCGAATTTCGCCATAGGCGGTAACTTGTCGGCCTTCTGCTAAGTTGTTTTTCATCGCAGCAGAGAAATTAAAAAAGCGCAGTGTTAAGTTGCCTGTTCCATCAGTAATGAGGCTGGTCATCATTCGCTTTCGACCAAAAACCACTTTTGTTTGGATCACTTCACCTGTGATAGTCGCCGTTGTTCCAGGTAAAAGGTCTTTGATTTGGTACAAACGGGTATGGTCTTCGTAGCGAAGTGGAAAATGAAGAAGTAGGTCTTGAACGGTGTTCAAACCGATTTTACGCATTTTTTCTGACTGGCTTGCACCAATTCCATGCAGCGAAGTCAGTGAAATGGTATCAAGTAGCCCACTATTCATGTTCTTTCCTTTTCCTTAACCAAATTGTTGTCTTTTCATTTTTTCGGTTAGTTGCATTTGCACCCACCAATCATCAGTGGCTTCAATTTGCCCTTGTTCATTGATATATGGACGCGGCAAGCCTTTGCGTTTAGCCACTTCAGCAAGTACAGGATAACCCCCTTCAAATAGCCACTCTTGCTGCTCTTGCGCTGACAGCGTGCTGTGTTGGCGGTCATACATGCCGGCTAATTGCCGCTGCCTTTGCGCTTCATAGAGTATTAAGGCAGAGGCGACAGAAACATTCAATGATTGCACCATACCCGCCATTGGAATAATGATGTGCTTATCTGCCAGTGCGAGCGCTTGCTTTGAAATACCTTTTTTCTCTTGTCCCACCATAATACAAGTTGGGCGGGTATAATCAATTTCGCGAAAATCAACAGCGTGCTCAGATAAGTTTGTCACTAATACCTGCATATTTTGCGATTTTATTTGTGAAATAGCATCTTCAGTTGATTGATGAGAGATAACCTTTACCCAACTGTTACTACCTGCGGCGGAAGAGACGGATAATTTAACCTGTTGGTCTGGCCAAATAGCATGAATTTGGTGAATACCCACAGCATCAGCGCTGCGGACTATCGCAGAAACATTATGGGGTTTATGAATTTCTTCAAGGCAAATCGTGAGGTCTGGCTGCCGCATCGCCATCATTTGGCAAATGCGGCGATAGCGGCGTTCATTCATATTCGTTAGTTACGGTTTCGGCTTACTCGTAGAACATCTGGCATGATACGTATCTTACGCATAACATTTGCCAGCTGAACACGGTTTTTAGTGGTCAGGCGGATAAAGGCACAGTATACACGACCATCTTTCTCCTCAGTATTCATACTCTGAATGCTTGAGTTGGCATCATTAATTGCAGCCGTGAGGTTTGCAAGCGCACCTTGATGGTTAATCATGTCTACTTTGATTTCAGCGATGAAATCGGTATCAGTTTCGTTATCCCATTCAACGGCCATAAATTTATCGGGCTCTTTTTGGTAGCCACGGATATTACGGCAAGATTCATGGTGAATAACTAGGCCTTTTCCAGGGCTAATATGTGCCACGATAGGGTCACCAGGAATTGGGCGGCAACATTTTGCAAAGGTGATTAAAACACCGTCAGCACCTTTGATAGACAGTTTATTACGGCTTTCAATGACAGCTTGATCTTCTAGTGTGCCCTGTGGATTATTTTGTAAGTTACGCGCGACAACAACACTCATAGCGTTGCCTAAGCCTATTTCGGCAAGCAAATCATCAATAGAATTGAGCTTCATGCGGGCCAGTTCAGCATCGATATGATTTTGAGGAATATCGGCGAGTTTATTTCCTGCCCCTAAAGCATGATTAAGTAACCGTCGACCAAGATTAATTGAGTCTTCGCGTTTTAAATTTTTCAGTAACTGGCGAATTTTGGCGCGAGCTTTTGAGCTGACAACAAAATTAAGCCAAGCGGCATTTGGACGTGCACCTGGCGCTGTTATGATTTCAACGGTTTGACCACTACTCAATGACTGGGATAACGGGTATGGTTGTCGGTCAACACGAGCACCAACACAAGCGTGTCCAATATCTGTATGCACCGCATAAGCAAAATCAACAGGGGTTGCGCCTGTTGGTAACTCAACAATACGACCTTCGGGGGTGAAAACGTAGATTTCATCAGGGAATAAGTCTGATTTCACGCTTTCGATAAATTCAAATGAGCTACCTGCACTTTGCTGTAATTCAAGCAGGCTCTGCATCCAACGCTGTGCTCTGACTTGCGCTGTAGTGCCTTGTTCACCTTGCTCTTTATAGGCCCAGTGAGCAGCAACGCCCATCTCTGCCATTTGGTCCATATCCTCGGTGCGAATTTGGACTTCAACTGGCACGCCATGTGGCCCAATTAAAGAGGTGTGCAGGGATTGATAGCCGTTAGCTTTAGGGATAGCAATATAGTCTTTAATACGCCCTGGACGTGGTTTGTATAAGCTATGCATCTGACCTAAAACACGGTAGCAGGTATCTACATCTTTGACGATGACCCTAAAAGCATAGATATCCATGATGGAATGGAAACGTTGCTCTTTTTGGTGCATCTTACGGTAGATAGAATATAAGTGTTTTTCTCGACCACTGACACGACAAGGAACACCAGCTTCAGTGAGTCGACCGTCAATTTCAGAGAGAATTTTTTGGATCATCTCTTTTCGGTTACCACGAGCCGCTTTAACGACTTCTTTGATAACTCTGTAACGGTTAGGATAGAGTGCTTCAAAACCAAGCTCTTCGAGCTCTGTTTTTATATGGTGTATACCCAGCCGATGTGCTAGCGGGCTATAAATCTCTAGGGTCTCACGAGCAATACGGCGACGTTTATCAGGCCTTAATGAGCCTAATGTGCGCATGTTGTGAGTGCGGTCTGCCAGTTTAATCAAAATGACGCGAATGTCTTTGACCATCGCCATAATCATTTTGCGGAAGTTTTCTGCTTGAGCTTCTTTTTTGTCGCGAAAGTTTAGCTTATCAAGTTTGGAAACACCTTCAACAAGACCTGCGACGGTTGTTCCAAACAATTCTTCTATGTCCTGAAATGTTGCTGGAGTATCCTCAATCACATCATGAAGTAGCGCAGCCATAAGTGTTTCATGATCCAGACGCATTTGGGCAAGAATACAAGCAACAGCAACAGGGTGAGTAATATAAGGCTCACCACTTGAACGGGTCTGTCCTTCATGGGCATCCCGTGCGACAACATAGGCTTGTTTTAGTAATTCAATTTGCTCCTTAGGGAGGTATTTTTGAATAACTAAATTAAGGCTTTCAAACAGATACAAGGCAGACCCACCTTAGTAATTAGCGACGACCTTCAGCGATTGCCGAAACTGCCTGCATTTCAGCCGCTTCTTGCTCTTGCTGTTCTTGGCGTTCACGCACATCCAAAATGTGACCGTTAATTAAACCTTCTTCTACTTCACGTAGCGCGATAACTGTGTATTTATCGTTTTCTTCAGGAACTAAAGGGTCTTTTCCACCAGTTTGTAACTGGCGAGCTCTGCGTGCTGCGACCAATACGAGGTCAAAGCGGTTACCAATTTTCTCTACTGCGTCTTGAACAGTTACGCGTGCCATAAGTGTGCTACTCCAAAAGAAATAAAAAAATGACCTGATATGATACTGAAACTATTCTCAGTCTGCTAGTAATTTGCTGATTAAAGCATCATGTCTCTGAACTTGGCGCCCTAATTTTAAGCGTTCAGTGCGGATAATGGATTGTAAATCGCCTAATGCGGTATTGAAATCATCATTAACGATAAGGTAATCATACTCGTTGAAGTGTTCGATTTCACCTACTGCTTGTGACATTCGTTTTTCAATGACTTCATCACTATCCTGGCCACGGCCACGTAGCCTGCGATAAAGTTCGTCTTTGGATGGTGGGAGAATAAAAATACTGCGCGCTTCTGGCATTCTAGCCCTAATTTGTTGCGCTCCCTGCCAATCTATATCAAGAAAAACATCCACTCCACTTTTTAAAACGTCTTCAATAATAGGTTTAGACGTTCCATAGTAATTTCCAAAGACACAAGCGTGCTCTAAAAAGTCACCATTTTCGACCATTTGTAAGAAATCAGTTTCTGATACAAAGAAATAGTGCTCACCATGAACTTCACCAGGGCGTGCAGCTCGAGTTGTATGAGAAACAGAAACTTGCGTGTCATACAACGGTTGTGTTTTCAATAGAGCCTGAATAAGGCTTGATTTACCCGCACCACTAGGCGCAGAAACAATATATAACGTACCTTGTATCATGATGATTTCTTGAATAGTCGAGGGTTAAACATAAAAGACGGAGATAAACCCCACATAGTATACACACACTTCCATCAACATGCAGCGATATCAATAAAACATAAATAGTAGAGAATAGAAATTTGATCTATGAGTAATCTGCGAGCAGCTTCCAGAAATTAATTGAGTATTCTTGAAAATCACATCTGTCTTGCGAAGCTTTTCGCAAAAAAACACATTTTAGCGTGAGCGTTAAGAAAAATACTTTCATGCTTAAAAAGATAAAGCGTATTGAGTATAGGGGAAGTTAATTATTTAAAAGGAATTGTTATGGCATGTTTTATGGATAAATTTAGGAGTAACTTAGCGTTTATTATTGGTATGTTGATGGTTGGTTTTTGGGGAATTGGTAGTTTAGCCTTTGGTTCCAGTCATGTTGAATTAAATGAGCATTGCGAATTAGGGAACATGAGTGAGATTGAGCGAGAAAGCCATCGGTTAGGCGCTCAGTTACAGGAATGGAATCAGGCCTATCGGTTATCTGGTCATAGCCAAATTAGTGATGAAGCTTATGACCAATTACTTCATCAATGGCAATCTTTACGCCGTTGCCAGCAACTTTCTGAAGAACTTCCCGAAGTTGTGCTACCTAAAAAAGTACAACTTATTAAACATCCTATTCCCCATACAGGATTGAAAAAGCTAGCCGAATCTGAGGTATATAAATGGGTTGATTCTCGCCGTGAAATCTGGTTACAACCGAAAGTGGATGGCGTGGCAGTAACCCTTGTCTATCAAAATGGTCATCTTGTTTCTATGATCAGCCGTGGTAATGGCATTGAAGGCTTAGAATGGCGCGATAAAGCTGACTTTATACCTGCAATTCCAAAGCAGATTGATATACATAAAAGTGTCATTTTACAAGGTGAACTTTTCTGGCGGTTGAACCAGCACATCCAAGCAAAAAGTGGGGGAGTAAACGCCCGAAATAAAATAGCGGGTTGGTTAATGCGTAAGGCACAGCCAAAAGTTCTTGAGCCTGATATCGGAATATTTATTTGGGCTTGGCCAAACGGTGAATCAGAACCAATGAAACAGCTTCAGGATCTTGCTCAATTAGGGTTTCCCTTAGCAAAAAAATATAGTCACAAAATTGAAAATAAAACACAAGTAAAGCAATGGCGTGAGCACTATTATCAAAATGAACTTCCTTTTGCCACGGATGGTATCGTACTAAAAAGTTATCCATTTCCAGATGCGTTTGCGTGGAAACCAAATCAAAATAGTTGGGCGGTTGCTTGGAAATATCCACTGCGTAGAGTGGCTTCAGTGGTCAAGTATTTACAATTCAAAGTTGGCCGAACAGGACGAGTGAGCGTTGTTGCGACGATTAACCCCATCAATCTTGAAGGAAAAACTATCTCTAGAGTCAGTATTGGCTCATTGGCATCTTGGAGAAAAAAAGATTTACTTGAAGGAGATAAAGTCTTGGTTACTCTTTCGGGTCTTGGAACACCTAAAATAGAAGACGTTATTTGGCGGCTTGAAAAGCGTACATATCCAGATCTTTCTACTTTTGATAGTTTTAATTCACTTAGTTGCTTAGCATATACAAATGCTTGCTTACAACAGTTTGTTGCTCGTTTAATTTGGTTAGGTAAAAGCTTAAAAATTAAAGGGGTGAATGAGGCCACATGGCGTGACTGGGTTGAAAATCATCAGCTAACTGAGTTAACGACATGGCTACGACAAGATTGGCAAAACGGGCTACCGAAAAACAAAAAAAATACCTCTTCAATCGAACAGTTTCAATCAGTTAAATTTCAATCAATCCCATTATGGCTAAAAGGTTTAGGTATCCCCTTACCGAAAATGAAAATTGAGCAAATTATAGCGCTAGAGGGCCTTTATAACAGTTCTGAAATTGAACGCTTAAAGCTAACCCAAAAGCAAAAGGAAAAGTTAGAAAAATGGTTAGCTGAGCCTGAAGTTCAATCTGCGTTACAAGCCATACAGAAATTTAAAGCAAATGAGCCATTAACTGAATAAATTAATGGCTCAATAGAATAGAGGTTAATCTTGGTTTTCGTAGTTAAATATCGGTAATCCAAGTCGGTAGCGAATTGCGATTAAGCGTGCACTTAACCCGACAACAAGGGTAATAATAACGACGATATCTTGGGGGAGTGGGGTTTGTAACAAACCGATATAAATCCATGCGGCTGCGAAAGAGACCCCAGCATAGACTTCTTTTTGGAAAACCAAAGGAATGGTATTACACAGCATATCCCTAAGAACGCCACCAAATACACCAGTGATAACGGCAGCAATTGCGGCAATAATAGGGCTATAATTCATATCGAGCGCAATTTGAGCACCAAGAATAGAGAAAACGATTAGCCCAATGGCATCCAAAATAAGAAATAGGCGGCGCAAGTGTTTCATCATTGGCGCTATCCAAATGGTGACAACAGCTGCGCCAGCAACAGTTAGGATATATTCTGGGTGTGCGACCCAGCCTAATGGGTAGTGTCCAAGTAAGATATCACGCACAGAACCACCGCCTATAGCGGTTGCAGAGGCAATAATAATGACACCGAAGACATCCATTTTACGTCTACCAGCTGCCAGAGCGCCTGTCATTGCTTCAGCGGTGATACCTATAATATAAAGCACACTTAATAACATAATGGTTTTATTCAATATTAAAGTTATTGCTAAAGGGTAATATTACTTTTGAAATTTCTCGACTGAGATTTTCTAGTACCATGCAAATTAGATTAGTTAAAGTAATCCGATAGCTATATTAAATGATGTGAAAGGATAACAGATTGAATAGTAAATTGCCTTATAAAGAAACACGTTTAACAAACGATAATCGGAGCCACCAACTTACGAACATTAATGTATGGACACCTGATAGCTTGTGGATAGCTTATGACATTCGACCAAATGGCAGTTCATTTACGGGTTTATCGATAGAAAAAATTCATGTAAATACATTGGAAGAAGTCGAAATTTATCGAGCTAACTATGGGGCGCATGTTGGTGTCGTGACAGTAAGTTCACAACACCCCCCTCAATATGCATTCATTCATGGCCCAGAATACCCTGATGAGCAATGGTATTATGACTTTCATCATCGCCGTGGTGTATATGTCCATGACATTCAACTGAATGTGGCTTGTCCTATAGATGCGATGTGTATTTCACCGCCTTATATTGCAGGTGCACTGAGAGGGGGGACTCATGTCCATGTGTATAGTCCTGATGGTAAATGGTTAAGTTTTACGTATAACGACCATGTGATGCATGAGTTAGATGTGACGTTGGATCAACGGAATGTGGCTATTGCTGTACCCGCAGGGGCTGTTAATGTTGAGCCGAAAAAACACAAACGTGAGTATAATGGGGACTACTTTTGTTGTGTTGTGAGCCAGACGATTGCAGAACCTAAGCCTGATAGTGATGAAATTAGCCGTGCCTATGAAGAAGGTTGGGTTGGGCAACGAGGTTACCAAAAACAAGATGGTCAATGGCAAGAAAGGGCACTTGTTTTTATTGGGGATACACATACTCAGGATGGTGAGGTCATTCCTGAAATTTTCATTGTGGATTTACCTTCACAGCCTCAATGTTGTATGGTTGCAGGGGAAAAACCACTTCAGGGGACGGAGTTGAGTCTGCCTGCACCACCAAAAGGTGTACATCAAAAGCGGCTTACTTATACGCATCAGCGTAAGTATCCAGGTTTAGCAAAACAGCCGAGGCATTGGCTTCGTACTTCACCAGATGGTAAATCAATAGCTTGTTTGATGCATGATGATTTTGGCAACGTGCAGTTATGGTTAGTTAATAGTGTAACGGGGGAGCTAAATCAAATCACTCATGGTGATTCTTCAATACAATCTGCATTTAATTGGGATAGTAAAGGTGAGCATATTTGCTTCGTGTACGACAACAGTGTGACCATTTGCCATGTTGCGACACAAACGTTAATTAGATTAACTGAGCGTACTGAACAAGCGCCTAGCGCTGATGCGGTCGTTTTTTCTCCGAATGATAAACTTATCGCATTCATGCGAGACATAGAAGGTTTTAGACAACTTTATATCGTAGAAACGGGTTTACATTGTTAGAATAATATCAGTAGATCACTATAATTATGAATAAAAGAGAAGTAGTAAGCTCTTTTATTCATAAATGACTTTATTTTATTCTGAATTATGCTCTAATTATTTTATATTTTAATAAGGTAATTTTTTAAGTTGGATATTCAACACGAAAATATTTCAGATAAGTGTCGTTAAATATTGCATTTTCGAAAATATAACAAGAAAAATTGGTGTCACTAATAAATAGAAAATAACGCACTATATATCCCATTTTTAATTAGGGATTAAGATAGATTTCCAACCTGAATGAGTATTATTCTTTATTTTCTTTATTATTCAGACCTTCTAATCGCTTCTTAGGGGAGTCCTCTTTTCCATCATCGCCTGATCTTGCATAGTCTAAAGGGATTAGAAGTGTATCCATAACAATAGAAAATGGGAGGTCAATCGCAAGTAGAGGCCTAACTACCCAGCCAGTTTCATCATCGTTCATCATTTTAATGCTATTTTTAGAGCCTGGGTAGTAACCATCAGAGGGACCTGCATGAGTCATAATACTTGAGCAGCCGCTTAAAAACAGCGGTGTGATAAGAGCAATTAATCGTGCTGCATGTAAACTCGGCATATGGTGGTTAACCTATATTTTGCTGATTATTCCTGATTTTCATTCATCATATCGAAAAACAAAAAATTCACAATCGCAGTGTTGTATTATTATTTAATTAAATGGCATACATTTTCTTAATTAATATTTAATTATATCTTATTGATGAAGATTGTTTCTTTTTTGTATTTATTTTATGAATTGTGAAGAACTTAGAAAAAGAAAGAATGATTATTTTGATATTTGTTATCAATCTGAAAATTCAAAGACATAGAGATTTTAATTCATTCTAAAGTGTGCTCTATGACACATCTTACTCTTTTTCTATTTGGCATAATCGATTCAGTAGTATGTTTTATCGCCGATATAGGCTTGGTTTCTGGGTAACTTGTCGTCAAAAGGATGCGGTCTATGAGTGAACTAGCTCTTACTGTAAGTTTGTTGGCGTTGGCTGCCGCTCTAGGGTTATGGATAGGAAACTGGAAAATCCGTAATGTTGGATTGGGAATTGGTGGTGTCCTTTTTGGCGGGATCATTGTCGGGCACTTCGCCCAAAGCTATGGCCTACAACTTAATAAGGACATGCTGCACTTTATTCAAGAATTCGGTTTAATCTTGTTCGTTTATACTATCGGTATTCAAGTTGGCCCTGGTTTTTTCTCTTCATTACGTGTTTCAGGTTTGAAGCTTAATGGTTTTGCATTAATGATTGTGGCTTTAGGCGCAATAGTTACAGCCATTATTTACAAAGTTGCCAATATTCCACTCCCCATTATTCTGGGTATTTTTTCAGGGGCAGTGACAAACACCCCATCTCTTGGGGCTGGCCAGCAAATTCTGACAGATTTAGGATCAGACCCAAACCTTGTAGGCCAAATGGGAATGGGTTATGCAATGGCCTATCCCATGGGGATCTGTGGAATATTACTGGTGATGTGGCTAGTGCGGATTATTTTCAGAATTTCAATCGATAAAGAAGACTCTGCCTTTAATAGTACCAATATCCAACAGCGCGATACATTGCAAACCATGAATATTGCGATCCGTAATGCCAACCTTGATGGCTTAATGATGCAAGATATTCCATTGCTCGGTAGTGAAGCGATTGTGTGTTCAAGGCTAAAACGTGGCGATATGCTGGTTGTTCCCCAGCCAACAACAGAAATTCATTTAGGTGATTTACTGCATGTTGTTGGGCAAAAAGATGACCTAAACAAAGTACGCTTAATATTAGGAGAGGAAGTTGATGCCTCTTTATCTACATCAAGTTCCATTTTGCATTCTGTTCGCGTGGTGATTACTAATGATGCTGTATTGAGTAAAAGGCTTAAAGACCTGAACTTAAAACAAAAATATGATGTTGTTGTCACACGATTAAACCGAACAGGGATTGATTTAGTTGCGAATAATAATTCAGTACTGCAATTCGGCGACATTTTAAATATTGTTGGGCGGCCAGAGTCCATTGAAGCTGTCACAGCGTTGCTAGGAAATGCCAAACAAAAATTACAGCAGGTGCAAATGTTACCTGTCTTTCTAGGTATAGGACTTGGTGTGGTTCTTGGTTCAATTCCTGTTTTTGTGCCTGGTTTCCCCGCCGCATTAAAATTGGGGCTCGCTGGTGGACCGCTAGTTGTTGCACTGATTCTAGGTCGAATTGGTACTATTGGACGCCTGTATTGGTTTATGCCTCCAAGTGCTAATCTTGCATTAAGAGAGCTTGGCATTGTGATGTTCCTTGCTGTTGTTGGGCTAAATTCAGGTGGTGATTTTATTGAAACGCTGATCAGAGGCGATGGATTAACCTGGATTGGTTATGGGTTACTCATTACGTTTGTTCCCTTATTTATTACCGGTATTGTTGCCAGAGTGTTTGGTAAAATGAACTATTTGAGCTTATGTGGTGTATTAGCGGGCTCAATGACTGATCCTCCGGCGCTTGCATTTGCTAATAACATTCACCCAACGAGTGGTGCACCTGCGCTGTCTTACGCCACGGTATATCCATTAGCGATGTTTTTGCGGATTATTTCTCCACAATTAATTGCGATTCTATTTTGGACTCTTTAATGTTTACGATGATATGCGGAGTCTTTTCAATTGAAAGGTTAAAAATATTTAATATTTCAATTGGATAGTTAATCTGATGTAAGGTAGGGAGCACGACAGTGAAATGAGGTATCCGAACATATAGCAGCTAAAAGTGCTTTTGTTCAAGCTATAACCAAACAAAAAAGGTGTTCTAATAGATTTGAATGATATTCGTATTGAAAAAGTTATTTGATTTCAATTACGGAGTTCTCGCTAATTTTTCGCCCTCTCAATTTGAAAGGGCTTTTTTTTCTTAAAATTAGCGAGTCAGACGCAGTTAAAACAAGATTTCTATCTCGTCTAGCAAGTCACTTCCTGATATGCTTTTTCTAACTCTTCCGCTAATATTTTGATCCCTTGCTCTATTTTTTCTGGCTCAGGAACGTAATTCATTCGCATGCATTGGTGTGCATGTGGCCAGTCTTGTTCAATACCAGGGAAGAAATAGTGCCCAGGTACCATCAGGACACCACGCTTTTTCAAACGTTGGTATAACTTTAAGCTATTAATTGGTAAGTCTTTAAACCACAGCCATAAGAAAATAGCGCCTTCTGGTTTGTGAATGAGGCATTTATCTTCGGGTATATAACGGCGAATGATCTTAATAGCTTCTTCAACACGTTGCTGGTAGAAAGGGCCAATAACATTCTTAGATAATGAGATTAAATCATCCCTTTTCAGCATTTCCAGTGCTAATGCAGGGCCTACACCACCAGGGGCGAGGCTAATAATACCGTTCATATTACTAACGGCTTCAATGATTTCTTCATTGGCAATTATGATACCGCAGCGAGTACCTGGTAAACCAAGCTTAGATAAGCTCATACAAAGAATGACATTTTCATTCCAAAATGGTGTAGCTTCACTAAAAATAATACCTGGAAAAGGTACACCATAAGCATTATCTATCAGCAATGGGATGTTGTGTTGTTTTGCTAATTGATCTAAGTGCTCAACTTCTTCATCTGTGATCACGTTCCCTGTTGGATTTGTAGGGCGAGATACACAGATAACACCAATATCATCAGTGACTTCTAAAGTATTAAAGTCAACACGATATTTAAATTGGCCATTAGGTAAATATTCAATTTGTGGTTTGTTCGCAACAAACAGGTCGTCATCAAGGCCTGAGTCCGCATACCCGACATATTCTGGGGCAAGAGGAAAGAGGACTTTACGAGTGATACCATCTTCAAAGCGACCGGCTAGCAGGTTAAATAGGTAGAAAAAAGCACTTTGGCTGCCATTTGCTAGCGCGATATTTTTCGCACTGATGTTCCAGCCTAGTTTTGCTTTTAGCGTTGCTGCAAGCGCTTTCAACATGGCATCTTTGCCTTGAGGACCATCATAGTTGCATAAAGTGTCCGTCAATTGGCCATTTGCACACATTTCAGTTAATAATTCTTGGAAGTATTTATCCATCTCAGGGATATGGGCGGGATTACCACCACCAAGCATGATGGAGCCAGGGGTTCTGATGCCCTCATTCAAGTCTTTCATTAATAATGAAATCCCTGAATTTTGAGCGAACTTATTACCAAATTTAGAAAATATCATTGCATTAATTCACATATGTCTATTAGGTTGTTAATGGAATTTAAAACATACTCTGCCCAATCCTAGAGTTCAACCGCTTATTTTTATTTAATTTCAATTTAAAATGTTGCAAATAAAGAAATAAATAGACATATAGTTTTTGATGTTGATGTTTTGATAGTTTATTTTTCTTTCCCAACAGGGTGGTCCATCTATAAATTCTGAATCATTTAAATTGGTAACAGCTAATTAAGTGGTCATTTATCATGCCAGTGGCTTGCATGAAGGCATAACAGGTGATTGAGCCAACAAATTTAAATCCCCGTTTTTTGAGTGCTTTGGAGAGTTTTTTGGAAAGTTCTGTTTCCGCGGGGACTTGGGACGAACTTTCCCAGCGGTTGATTATTGGCTGTCCGTCGACAAATTCCCATAGAAAAGTTGAGAAGTCTTCTCCATTTTTTTGCATTGCTAAATAAGCGTTTGCATTTGCAATTATCGCATTGATCTTTAAGCGGTTACGAATAATTCGTGGGTCTTGCATTAATCGCTTAACATCGTCTTCATTCATCAATGCAATACGTTGGGGATCAAATTGGTGGAACAATTCCCGATAGTTTTTGCGTTTTTTTAAAATTGTGTACCAAGATAACCCTGCTTGCTGCCCTTCTAAACAAAGCATTTCAAATAAATGCTGATTATCATGGTTTGGTTTGCCCCATTCATCATCATGGTAGGCAATATATTCAGGATCTTGATTGACCCAATGACAACGTGTCGGTGATGTATCCATTTTTCATCCTTTTTCCAATCACAATCAACTTGCCTCAAAAACACAATACTTATACTGTATAAATAACCAGTTTAAAAGGGATGAAAGGATATTTTTTTATTTTTAGAATAAATACAGACATATTCAATGCTGTATATCTGTCGGTCAAAGGGTATACTGGCGTACTTTCATTAAATTTAACGTATCGCGTGCGGATCTAACATGCAAAAGTTTGATACCAAAACCTTCCAAGGTCTTATCCTGACATTACAGGATTATTGGGCGCGTCAAGGCTGTACCATTGTTCAACCACTGGACATGGAAGTCGGCGCAGGAACCTCCCATCCAATGACGTGTTTGCGTGCATTAGGCCCTGAGCCTATTGCTGCGGCTTATGTTCAACCCTCTCGTAGGCCAACTGATGGTCGCTATGGTGAGAACCCAAACCGTCTGCAACATTATTATCAGTTTCAGGTGATCATCAAACCATCACCAGACAACATCCAAGAACTGTACCTCGGCTCGTTGAAAGAGCTAGGGGTAGACCCAACTATTCATGATATCCGCTTTGTTGAAGATAACTGGGAAAACCCAACACTAGGTGCTTGGGGACTAGGTTGGGAAGTGTGGTTAAACGGGATGGAAGTCACTCAGTTTACCTACTTCCAACAAGTTGGTGGGCTTGAATGTAAACCTGTAACGGGTGAAATCACTTATGGTTTAGAACGTTTGGCAATGTACATCCAAGGTGTCGACAGTGTGTACGACCTTGTGTGGTGTGATGGCCCGTTAGGCAAAACCACTTACGGTGATATTTATCACCAAAATGAAGTTGAGCAATCCACCTATAACTTTGAATATGCAAATGTTGATTTTCTCTTCAAATGCTTCGAAGAATATGAGAAAGAAGCACAACATTTGTTAGCATTGGAAACTCCTCTTCCATTGCCTGCTTATGAACGCATCTTAAAAGCCGCTCATACTTTCAACTTACTGGATGCGCGTAAAGCCATTTCTGTTACTGAACGCCAACGCTATATTTTACGAATTCGTACCCTCACTAAAGGGGTCGCAGAAGCGTATTATGCTTCACGTGAAGCGCTTGGATTCCCTATGTGTCATAAGAACTAAGAGGCTGTCATGACTCAACAGACTTTCCTTGTGGAAATCGGTACCGAAGAGTTACCGCCGAAGGCTCTTCGTTCATTAGCTGAATCATTCGCTGTAAACTTTACCGCAGAGCTTGATGGAGCTGACATTGCTCACGGCGCAGTAACTTGGTTTGCTGCTCCGCGTCGTTTAGCGCTTAAAATCGCCGATTTAGCGGCATCACAACCTGATCGTGAAGTTGAAAAACGTGGCCCTGCTATTGCCCAAGCATTTGGTGCAGACGGACAGCCGACTAAAGCGGCGGAAGGCTGGGCGCGTGGTTGTGGTATTACTGTTGATCAAGCAGAGCGTTTGACGACAGATAAAGGCGAATGGTTACTGTATCGTGCGCAAATGAAAGGCCAAGCTGTCAGCGAATTGCTGGTGGATATGGTCAGCCGTTCATTAGCGAAACTGCCTATCCCTAAATTGATGCGTTGGGCAGATAAAGACACACAATTTGTGCGTCCTGTTCATACTGTTACACTGCTACTGGGTAGCGATGTTATTGACGGTGAAATTTTAGGCATTAAGAGCGCGAGAACGATTCGTGGTCACCGCTTTATGGGCGAACCTGAGTTTACGATTGATAATGCTGAGCAATATCCGGCTATTTTACGCGAACGCGGTAAAGTCATGGCGGATTACGAAGAGCGTAAAGCGGTTATCAAAGCCGACGCAGAAAAAGCGGCCCAAGCGTTGGGTGGAAAAGCAGACTTAACCGAAAGCTTATTAGAAGAAGTTGCTTCATTGGTTGAATGGCCAGTGGTATTAACTGCTAAATTTGAAGAGAAATTCTTAGAAGTTCCTTCAGAGGCGCTGGTTTATACTATGAAAGGCGACCAAAAATATTTCCCTGTTTATGATAACGCCGGCAATTTAATGCCAAATTTCATTTTCGTGGCGAATATTGAATCTTCCGATCCACAGCAGATTATTTCTGGTAACGAAAAAGTCGTTCGTCCTCGTCTAGCCGATGCGGAGTTTTTCTTTAAAACTGACCGTAAGCAACGTTTAGAAGATAATTTACCACGCCTAGAAACAGTCTTGTTCCAAAAACAATTAGGGACATTGCGTGATAAAACGGATCGTTTAGAAGCTTTAGCGGGTTGGATTGCAGGTAAAATTGGTGCGGATGTTAACCATGCAACTCGTGCAGGGTTATTAGCGAAATGTGATTTAATGACCAACATGGTCTTCGAATTTACTGATACACAAGGTGTCATGGGAATGCATTATGCACGCCATGATGGTGAATCAGAAGACGTTGCATTAGCACTTAAAGAGCAGTATCAACCACGTTTTGCTGGTGATGAGCTGCCTTCTACTGATGTTTCTGCTGCATTAGCACTTGCAGAGAAGATGGACACATTAGCGGGTATCTTCGGAATCGGCCAGCACCCTAAAGGGGATAAAGACCCATTTGCTTTGCGTCGTGCCGCATTAGGTGTTCTGCGTATTATCGTTGAAAAAGGTTACCAGCTTGATTTAGTGGAAATGACTGAAGAGGCTGCACGTTTATACGGTGATAAATTAACCAACAAAGATGTAGTCAATGATGTGGTTGAATTTATGCTTGGCCGTTTCCGTTCTTGGTATCAAGAGCTAGGTTATAGCATTGATACCATTCAAGCGGTATTAGCGCGTCGTCCAACGCAGCCTGCTGACTTTGATGCACGCGTGAAAGCAGTTACGCATTTCCGTACATTGGAAGAAGCACAGGCCCTTGCGGCGGCAAATAAGCGAGTTTCAAATATTCTGAGTAAATCAGATGAGAAATTATCTGATACTGTTTTAGCATCCGTGCTGAAAACGCCAGAAGAAGTGAAACTGGCGACACACGTTGTTGTTCTGCAAGATAAGCTAGCACCAATGTTTGCAGAAAGAAACTATCAAGATGCACTTGCTGAGCTCGCTTCTTTACGTGATGTCGTTGATGAATTCTTTGAAAATGTCATGGTAATGGATGAAGATCAAGCTGTTCGAGTGAACCGTTTAACACTTTTAAGCCAGTTACGTGAGCTATTTTTAAAGGTGGCAGATATTTCTTTACTACAATAAGGCCAAATTGCACATTTAATGTGCAACTGAGTGTCTTTTTATAAAAGTTAATCTGTTTGATAAATAAGCGCTAAATTGTATTTAGCGCTTATTTTTGTAGTGAGTTTGGTAAAAGAACAAAGAAACCTTACCTTTTTGGTGGTTTTATCAGCAAATGAACGAGATTCGATAAAAATGGGTTGACGCCCCCCATTCTTGGCAGTATTATTCACACCGTTTTCGGCGAGTAGCGCAGCTTGGTAGCGCAACTGGTTTGGGACCAGTGGGTCGGAGGTTCGAATCCTCTCTCGCCGACCAAATTCCAAAACCCACCTCATAGAGGTGGGTTTTCTCGTTTTAGCTCCTCGCAATTTTAAACCTTTCGATTATTATTTTTTCAGATTAACTTTGATTGCAACCTATTGCTGTATTTGGTGTTATACACACCTACGGTTTGAGTTTTCCTCATGAATTACGTACTGGCTACAATAAAGCTTATTTATTAGCTCAAGTTGTTTATGGCGCTGATAAAGGTATTTTTCATGACAAGGACTCGTTAATGAAAACCAAACATGTTAACCCCTCTATTTTTCTTATCCTTTACTTTGTTGCCCTAATAGCGGTGATACCAAAAGGTTTTGCAGCGCCAAATAGGCAAAATGCGGATGTGAGCCAGCTTACGCCCCTATCTTGTATCATTATTAACGTTCTTAATTTAATGGGTATGGAGCGGTTACCCAAGATTAAACCTAAGCAGATAAAAATCTGGCGTGGGATGATTGAAGGTCGATGTATGACTCCGTCTGAGTTACTTACCTATGCGGATTATATAAATACAGAGCTGATTAAAGCAGGTTATTTAACGTCTTATCTGTCTTACCCTGAACAACCCTTGTTTTTGGACATTTTACAGGCCGAGGTTATTACAGGGGCTATTTCGAATATTCATTATCAGGGGGGAGCCAATATTTTTCCTTTTGAAACGGGCGATGTTCTAAATTTACGACATATTGAACAGGGTTTGTATAATCTACAAAATGCAGCTTTAGTTCCTTACCATATTAATTTAGCGCCTGATGAGATGAATTCTCAGGCAACTGAGATTATTGTTGTTGGTGGGAATCAACGTGCTCAAAGAGGAACATTGTCTATTGAATATCGTCCTTTTGATAGCCAGCCTAAAGCCGTCATCTCTCATGATGTTATTTTTGCTAATCCGTTACGGATAAATGATTCGCTGTATTTAAATGCAAATCATTCTTTAGGTTCTTCGAATGGAAATAAGCTACAAGCTATCGCGCTTGGTTATTCGCTACCATACCGTTATTGGTTGTTTTCTCTTTATAGTCATTACCAAAATAGCCAAACAAAGATACCAATTAATGATATCGCATTGAAGATGCAGCAACGTAATCGGGCATTATTACTGACCGCACAATATATTTTTAATCGCACTGAAAATAGCGTTACTTTATTTAATGTTAGTTCGCAAATTCAAACTATTGATACCTTTTTAGCAGGGCAACGCCTGGTAACGCAAAGGCGGCTAGCGAGCTATTTGTCTGGTGAACTGATTTACCAGCACATTTTTTCACGAGGCCAAGCGACGGTATCTCTGAAATACAAACAAGGGAACCGTTTGTTTGGCGCCAATGCGACACAAATTACAGGGTTAGAACGGCCTCAAATTTACCAGCTATCATTTTCATCAGCTTGGGGAAGCACACCTATTTATTATCAGAATAGTTTAGATATCCAATTGAGCCGCTCTAAACTCGATGGATTATTAGAGCGAGAGGCTTTTTTTGGAAGAAACGGCGTGCAGGGTTTTCCAAATACAGATGGTATTGAGTTGGGGGACAATAGCTTAAAGCTACACAATGAAGTGAGTTGGGATATACCGAGGGAACAAACTCAGTTGTATAGTTCTATTGGAATGGGGGTAACGGCAAATGATAGAACAACATTTTGGCGAAAAAATGCCTTATTAGGCTGCAAGGCTGGAGTGAGGGGTTCAATAGGGGCAATCAATTATCATGTTTTCCTTGAAGCGCCTATTTGGCAAGTTAATCAGGTTGTTGCTAATAGCCTCCATTCAGGTATCCAAGCGAGTATGCGTTATTAGCCAATAATTTAACAACAGCATGAGAGGGAGGGGAGCGCCTTAGCCAATTGTAGCTTTTATCAACAATATCATAGAATTTTATGTATACAGCTTGAATGATTAAAAGGAACGCATAAAAATTATTTTATTCTTTAAGTTATCAATTGGTTAAAATTATGTTTAGCATGAACAGGCGAATGTTTTTAATATGGATAAAAAATAAACTAAATAATAACATGCTAAAATAATTTCAATCCTCATTTCCTTCAGTGTTTTATTTCAGCAGCTATTGGGTAAAGCGCTATATTCGTTCAGTAATTCAGCACTTAATCACAAATATAAAAATAAATAACCCCAACACAAAACACTAATCATTACTAATAATATGGTTATAATACCTGCTTATTGGCTTCGTTATTGCTATTTTAGCCTAAATTAGCATGCTAATTGTTTCTAATATGTTACGAGTTTTGTGTGTGGTGAGTCAATGCAGCTATTGACGAAGTGAGTGACAGTTGATTAATTGCTCAATGAATAACAAAAAATACAGATACTACTTCTGTCATTTTAATGGCGGGGTTAGTCATCGAGCAAAAACAACATGAACACCACAGGAGCATACAGATGCGCTCTATTAAAAAAACAGGTCTACTTTCAGTAGGATTAACACTAGCAGCATTAGCAGTGTCGGCATCAGTACAAGCTAAAACATTAGTGTACTGTTCAGAAGGTTCGCCAGAAGGCTTTAACCCTCAGTTATTTACGTCTGGTACAACATACGATGCAAGTTCAATTCCGCTGTATAATCGTTTAGTTGAGTTTAAATTAGGTACTACAGAGATTGAGCCAGGCTTAGCAGAGAGCTGGGAAGTGAGTGATGATGGAAAAGTGTATACCTTCCACCTACGCAAAGGCGTGAAATGGCACTCAAACAAAGAATTCAAACCAACTCGTGACCTCAATGCGGATGATGTTATCTATACATTCATGCGTCAAAAAGATGCAAACCACCCATATCATAAAGTTTCTGGCGGTAGCTATGAGTATTTCATGGGAATGGATATGGATAAAATTATCGATAAAGTTGAAAAAGTCGATGATAACACAGTAAAAATTACACTAACTCGCCCTGAAGCACCATTCTTAGCGGATATGGCAATGGACTTCGCTTCCATTTTGTCTGCGGAATATGCTGACCAAATGTTGAAAGCAGGAACCCCTGAAAAAGTTGACTTAAACCCTATCGGAACGGGCCCTTTTGTTTTACAACAGTATCAAAAAGACTCCCGCATTTTATATAAAGCGAATGACCAATATTGGGGAACAAAACCAAAACTTGATCGCTTAGTGTTTTCAATCACGCCTGATGCTTCAGTACGTTATGCGAAACTGCAAAAAAATGAATGCCAAGTTATGCCATATCCAAATCCAGCTGACTTAGAGCGCATGAAACAAGACAAAGATATTACCTTGTTAGAGCAACCAGGTCTGAACGTGGGGTACCTCTCTTATAACGTAGAGAAAAAACCACTGGATAATCAAAAGGTTCGTCAAGCATTGTCAATGGCAGTGAATAAAGATGCGATCATCGAAGCGGTTTACCAAGGTGCAGGCCAAAAAGCGAAAAACCTGATCCCACCAACCATGTGGAGCTATAACGATGCCGTGAAGGATTATGAATATAATCCAGAAAAAGCCAAAGCACTGTTAGCAGAAGCAGGTTTCCCGAATGGGTTTGAAATTGATTTGTGGGCGATGCCAGTTCAGCGCCCATATAACCCAAATGCACGCCGCATGGCCGAAATGATCCAAGCAGACTGGGCGAAAGTTGGCGTGAAATCAAAAGTTGTTAGCTATGAGTGGGGTGAATACCTCAAGCGTGCTAAAGACGGTGAGCCACAAACGGTCATGATGGGTTGGACGGGTGACAATGGGGATCCAGACAACTTCTTTGCCACATTATTTAGCTGTGCTGCGAAAAAACAAGGCTCTAACTACTCCAAATGGTGTAACGAAAGCTTTGAAAACCTGATCCAGCCTGCTCGTATGACGGCAGATCATAACAAACGTGTTGAACTGTACAAACAAGCACAAGTCGTCATGCATGACCAAGCGCCAGCGCTGATCATTGCTCACTCAACTGTGTTTGAACCAGTGCGTAAAGAAGTGAAAGGCTATGTGGTTGATCCACTAGGTAAGCACCACTTCGAAAACGTCGACATCGAGAAGTAATCGTATCTAATCTGTCTATGCCCTTCGTTGCTGGTTTGGAACGAAGGGCGTTTTCTTCTTTAAAAGAAGCAGAGAAGTTCAGTTGTTTGTGAGCACCCAGAAAAGTGATTTTCTGAGTAGCCAAACGGACTAAGAGCCGTCAACGGCATTATTAAAGAGATTCAGGATATGCTGCAATTTATCCTCCGACGATTGGGGCTTGTGATCCCCACGTTTATCGGTATTACATTACTCACATTTGCTTTTGTCCATATGATCCCTGGGGATCCAGTCATGATCATGGCGGGCGAAAGAGGGTTATCCCCCGAAAGACACGCCTATCTAATGGCTGAATTAGGGCTCGATCAGCCACTTTGGAAACAATACCTGCATTATATCAATGGCATATTTCATGGCGATTTAGGGATTTCCCTAAAAAGTCGCATTGGCGTATGGGAAGAATTTGTTCCACGCTTTTTAGCAACTGTCGAATTAGCCACCTGTGCCATGATTTTCGCGATTTCTGTTGGCATCCCTGTTGGGGTATTAGCCGCAGTTAAACGCGGGTCGATTTTTGACCACACCGCGATTGGACTTTCCTTAACAGGTTATTCAATGCCGATTTTCTGGTGGGGGATCATGCTCATCATGTTAGTGTCGGTACAGCTTGACTTGACGCCTGTTGCAGGGCGGGTAAGTGACACAGTTTTCCTTGATGATTCACAACCACTCACGGGTTTTATGCTTATTGATACCCTAATTTGGGGGGAAAGCGGTGATTTTGTTGATGCGTTAGAACACCTTATCTTGCCATCCATTGTATTGGGGACGATCCCATTAGCCGTTATTGTGCGAATGACACGTTCTTCCATGTTGGAAGTATTGGGTGAAGACTACATCCGTACCGCACGAGCGAAAGGCTTAGGCCGTGCAAGGGTTATCCTTATTCATGCTTTACGTAATGCTTTGTTGCCAGTGGTCACCGTGATTGGCTTACAGGTTGGGGTTATGCTAGCGGGGGCTATTTTGACCGAAACCATTTTCTCATGGCCAGGGCTAGGCCGTTGGTTAATCGAAGGGCTACAACGCCGTGATTACCCTGTTGTTCAAGGTGGTGTGTTGCTTGTTGCCACATTGATTATCTTCGTTAACTTAGTGGTCGACGTGCTGTACGGCATTGTAAACCCAAGAATTCGTCATAAGAAATAAGGAGCGCTAAATGTCTCAATCTACTGAGCCAACCGTTGTCAGCGCCCCACAGCCGATGACACCGTTACAAGAATTTTGGCACTATTTTAAACGCAACAAAGGGGCAGTTGTTGGGATGTTTTACATCATCCTGATGGTGCTAATCGCGATTTTTGCAGGAGTACTCGCCCCTCATGCTCCAGATGAACAATTCCGTGACTTTTTACTTGCCCCACCAGTTTGGCAAGAGGGCGGAACGTGGCAATTTATTTTAGGCACCGATGACGTTGGGCGCGATTTATTA
Source organism: Providencia xihuensis (assembly GCF_041953405.1). NCBI lineage: Bacteria > Pseudomonadati > Pseudomonadota > Gammaproteobacteria > Enterobacterales > Morganellaceae > Providencia > Providencia xihuensis. The sequence goes on from NZ_CP169565.1 coordinate 329,703, forward strand.
TCTCGCTTGATGTATGGCGCCCGTTTATCACTGCTAGTTGGTTGCCTTGTGGTCGTGCTTTCACTGATCATGGGGGTAACAATTGGTGTGATTGCGGGTTACTTTGGTGGTGTCGTTGATGCGCTGATTATGCGTGTTGTCGATATCATGTTGGCGTTGCCAAGCCTATTATTGGCCTTAGTGCTAGTGGCTATTTTTGGCCCTTCTATTGTGAATGCTTCTATTGCATTGACATTCGTGGCATTGCCTCACTATATCCGTTTGACGCGTGCAGCCGTTTTGGTCGAAGTAAACCGTGATTATGTGACCGCTTCACGTGTTGCTGGTGCAGGGGCTATTCGTCAGATGTTTGTCAATATTTTACCTAACTGCCTCGCGCCCTTGATTGTTCAGGCATCGTTAGGGTTTTCGAATGCTATTTTAGATATGGCTGCTTTGGGTTTCCTTGGTATGGGGGCTCAACCTCCAACGCCAGAGTGGGGAACAATGCTGTCTGATGTGTTGCAGTTTGCACAGAGCGCATGGTGGGTCGTGACGTTCCCAGGATTAGCAATTTTATTAACTGTATTAGCGTTTAACCTGATGGGCGATGGTTTGCGTGATGCATTTGATCCAAAACTCAAGCAGTGATGAGGTAATTTAATGGCACTGTTAAATGTAGAACAACTTTCGGTACATTTCGGCGACGACAAAGCTCCGTTTCGCGCCGTTGATCGGATCAGCTATAGCGTTGAAAAAGGCCAAGTCGTCGGGATTGTTGGCGAGTCAGGTTCAGGAAAATCGGTTAGCTCTTTAGCCATTATGGGGTTAATTGACTATCCTGGAAAAGTGATGGCGGACTCATTAAAGTTTGATGGCCGTGATTTATTGTCTATCCCTGAGAAAGAGCGCCGACAAATTGTCGGTGCCGATGTTGCGATGATTTTCCAAGATCCGATGACCAGCTTGAACCCGTGCTTTACAGTGGGTTATCAAATCATGGAAGCATTAAAAGTTCATCAAGGTGGTAATAAAGGTACTCGTAAGCAACGAGCGATTGATCTACTTGATATGGTGGGGATCCCTGATCCTGAATCACGCTTGGATGTGTATCCGCACCAGTTATCGGGTGGGATGAGCCAACGAGTGATGATTGCGATGGCGATTGCCTGTCGTCCTAAGTTATTGATTGCAGATGAGCCAACAACCGCACTGGATGTGACGATTCAAGCACAGATTATTGAATTATTGTTGGAGTTACAACAGCAAGAAAATATGGCTCTGGTACTGATTACTCACGACCTTGCATTGGTTGCTGAAGCCGCTCACCACATTATCGTGATGTATGCAGGGCAAGTTGTCGAGTCAGCAAAAGCGAGTGATATCTTTAAACATCCTCGTCACCCTTATACACAGGCGCTATTACGTGCGCTCCCTGAATTTGCGACGAATAAATCACGTTTAGCTTCACTCCCAGGCGTAGTTCCTGGTAAATATGACAGGCCAACGGGTTGCTTGCTCAATCCGCGTTGCCCGTATGCCACAGAGAAATGCCGCCAAGAAGAGCCAATGTTACAAACCGTTGGTGATCGCCAAGTTAAATGCCATATGCCGCTTGATGATATGGGGAGGCCAACACTATGAGTGACAAACATGCAGCACCACTGCTAAAAGCCGTGGACTTGAAAAAGTATTATTCCGTTAAAAAAGGTGTGTTTGGTGCAGAAAAAACGCTAAAAGCACTGGATGGCGTTTCATTTGAGCTCGAAAGGGGCAAAACATTAGCCGTTGTAGGTGAGTCGGGTTGTGGTAAATCCACATTAGGCCGCTTGCTGACGATGATTGAGCAACCTTCAGATGGCGAGTTGTATTACCAAGATCAAAACCTGTTAGTTAAAGATAAATCAGCTGAAAAATTACGTCGTCAAAAAATTCAAATCGTCTTTCAAAACCCGTATGGGTCTTTGAATCCACGTAAAAAAGTGGGACAAATATTGGAAGAGCCATTAGTGATTAATACATCGCTTTCGAAAGAAGAGCGGAAAGAAAAAGTATTATCGATGATGGCTAAAGTCGGTTTGAAAACAGAGCATTATAGCCGTTATCCGCATATGTTTTCAGGTGGTCAGCGTCAACGGATTGCAATTGCACGCGGTTTGATGCTTGACCCTGATATTGTGGTGGCTGATGAGCCTGTCTCTGCGCTAGATGTGTCTGTACGTGCTCAAGTGTTAAATTTAATGATGGATCTTCAACAGGATTTAGGCTTGTCTTATGTGTTTATTTCCCATGATTTATCCGTGGTGGAACACATTGCCGATGAGGTGATGGTGATGTATTTGGGGCGTTGTGTGGAAAAAGGGACGAAAGAGCAGATTTTTAACAATCCTCTGCACCCTTATACACAAGCATTACTTTCGGCAACCCCAAGGCTGAACCCAGATTCACGTCGTGAACGCATTAAATTAACGGGAGAATTGCCAAGTCCGTTGAACCCACCTCCTGGCTGTGCTTTTGCTGCACGTTGCCGCCGTGCATTTAGCCAATGTACACAATTTCAACCGACACTGAAAGAATATGACCAGCAGCTTGTCGCATGTTTTGCTGTCGATGAAGACGAAAAACACACGATTGTTGTAAGTTAAATTTTTGAATGGCAGAAAGTCCCTCTTTCTGCCATTTTATTTGTGGAGTTAGTGCATAATTCTCTTCGAGCTGTATCTTATCTTAAATATCCAATCTTTCTTTTTAAATTACTCTTTTGCAGATAAAATCAAGTATACTGACAGATGTTTTTCGTTCTTCTTTAAAAAGCGACTTGATTAGGAAGGTTGTGGCCAAATGAATACGCAAGTCCAACGCTCACTAACATTAAAAAGTATGGTTGCATTTTTTGCGATTACATTACTCTCACTTGCGCTTTTTTTAGCTATTCAATTCAGTTACTTACTAGAGCAGCGCAAGCAGGATTACTTGGGTCAGCTCAGTAATGCTGTTGTGCAAATTCAAAAACCATTAACAGATTCTCTGCTAAGCTCAGATCTTAACGAAGCGAAAAAGTTGCTTGTGAGCTTAAAAACCTCTGGCATTATGGGAAAAGCGATAGTTACTGTTGATGATGCTACCGTCATGAATTTAAGTTTTGCGACGCCAAAGCCGATACCTGAATGGGTAGAGTATATTGTGGGCATTCCTGTGGAAATGACAGTGCCATTATATGCTTATGGCAATGTTGTGCTACAAGCCAAGCCTCAAGGCTATTTGACCTTACAGGTAGATTCGAACCGAGTTTATCGATTTGCACTAAATACGCTTGCTTTAATGACGACCACTTATTTGTTGTTGGTATTGATTATCGCAATTGCGATGACCTGGTGTGTTAGTCGTATGATTGTTAGGCCATTACGTAAAATAGCGATTGAATTGCAAACTAATGAATCGGTAAATCAAGTCACCGTATCTAGCTATCATCACGATGATGAGCTTGGTTTATTGGCAAAAGGTTATAATCGTCAAAGAAAACAACAAAATTCAGACTAAGCCATGAACATGCTTTCAGCTTTATGGTCTAATATCGTTAGAGTGGTGGCAATGAAAGATTGGATAAAGCCATACGATATCGTTTAACCCAGTAAGTTCGCGTTTTTCGTTAACTTGTTCGTTGTAATTTGCGGTTAAATATAAAGATATAAAACACATAGGGGTTTACATGCAGGGCTTGAAAGTTCGGTATATTATCAGTGTTGTATTACTGTCAGTTGCGCAATTTGCGCAGGCTGAACCGTTACAACCCGATCCAGCATGGCAGCAAGGAAAGCTAGAAAATGGCTTTAGCTGGCAATTATTACAAACACCACAGCGCCCGAATGACCGTATTCAGCTCAGGTTAGCCATTAAAGCAGGTTCATTATCAGAAAAAGCGAGTGAAAAAGGTTATAGCTATTTAATCCCTAAAATGGCGCTACTTCACCAAACAGAAGCATTTCCGACGGCGACTTTACAAGAGTTTTGGCGACAGGCGACCGATCCAGATATGCCAATTCCTCCTGCCGTGGTTTCTTATGACTACACGATTTACAGCTTAAGTTTACCGAACAACCGTCCTGATTTAATTAAACAGGCGCTGAGTTGGCTGTCAACATCAGTAGCAGGTGCAACATACACAGAAGCAGCATTGCACAATGGGCTAGAAGCTCAAAATGTGCCTGTCGCAACGCTACCATTAAATGCGAATGATCCCGTTTGGCGTGCGCGTTTGAAGGGTTCAGCCATGATGGGATATGACCCAGGCCAGAAACCTAGTGGGAATGTTGATCTCGCAGGTGTGAATGATTTTTACCAAAAATGGTACACGCCAGATGTGATGACACTCTATGTGGCGGGGCATGTGGATTCACGGATGTTGTCCGATACAATCTCACAAACTTTCTCTGGGCTGCAAGGAAGACGTTCAGAACCTGTTTCTGTGGCGGTATTATCCACCGTTAAGCCGCAGTCTATTGATATCCTGCAGGATCAACCAGCACAAGATACCCTGTCTTTAATTTGGGATATTGATTGGTTACCAATTAATGATTCAAACATTTTATTGCGTTATTGGGCGAGTGATTTAGCGCGTGAAGCAGTTTACCGTACGTTACAAAAATCATTTAACCAAAAATTCAATCAAGATGAAGTTGTCCCTGGTTTAGATTGCCGAGTTCAATATCAAAAAGCGACTTGTACGCTTACCGTTACAGCAGCGCCAGAAAAAATGGCTGCAGTAACAGACCTTGTAGCGAGTGAACTGGCAGCAATTAATCAAAACGGGATTTCACCTGAGTTGTTCGATGAGATGATCAAAGAAAAACAGGTGCAGTTGTCTCAGTTGTTTGCTGCGTATGCACGCACCAGTACGGATGTTCTGATTAGCCAGCGTTTGATTTCCCAGCAAAATGGTGTTGTGGATATCGCACCAGAGCAATATCAACGCTTAAGGCAGGCTTTTTTAGCTGCACAAAGCCTTGAGCAAGTGAATATGGAAGCGAGACGTTTGCTGTCCCAAGAGGCTGCTTTTGTTTTAGCACAGCCTAAAGATAAGCAAACCATGGATGCAGAACAAATTCGCCAGAAATTCAATAAAGTCCTTTGGCCGAAAATTCCTACAACTCCAGAGCCAACTCCAGTTGCGCCAGCAACTCCAGCTGCCCAATAATCGATAAAAAGATAGCCTGCGTAAATACACAGGCTATCTTTGAGGTTGTTGACAAAGCAGGATAAAAGCGTGGTTTTCCTGCTTTGTGTTATCAGCCAAAAATCAATGAATTGATTTTTCTCGTTTATTTTCAAAACCAATCCAACCTGCAGTCAAGCCTAATCGGTTTGTCAGCAGTCTGAAATATAGCCTGCGCAAATACACAGGCTATCTTTCTTCCCAATAATTATTGTTCAGTTAATAATGTTTCAATCACGCTAATCAGTGTGTCTCTTGATTCTTTGTCATCCACAAAGCCCGCAGCACTGGTTTTTGTTGCTGGTGAATAGTAGGCCACAGACCCCCAAAAACCTAAATGCGAATAAAGGGTTATACCGTTAACTTCACTCGCCATAATACCCAAGCGATAGCTTTCGGCATCTTTATGGGAACCGACACTTAACATAGTTTTTAGCGTTTCGTGTGAAGCAAAAACTTGCCCTTCAAATAAGGCTTCTAAAAATTGGGCCATTTGTTTGGCTGACATAATCAACCCGCCGCCGCCATAGACATCCATAGAGGCATGAATATGCGTCCCTTCAAACTTACCAAGGTATTGTTTTGCCCTTGGCGATGCACTTTGTGGTGGTTGTTCTAAATATTCCCAGTAAGCACTTTCTAGGCCGATTTTATCAAACTTGAGTAATTCTCGAACAGCTTGACCAAGGGATTGTCCTGTTATTCGCTCGATAATATCGCCGAGTAGAATGTATCCAGTATCTGAATAAATAAAAGACTCTGAGGGGGCGATAAAGGGGAACTGCTTACGTACATACATCTCAACTTGTTCAAGGCGGCTCCATTGGTAATCTGGGCGCTTTATAACCTCTTTAAGGTAATCTGCATCAGCGTGGTCGAGTAACCCGCTACTGTGGTTGAGTAAATGGCGAACGGTGATTTGTTGGGTGTTGTATTGAGTACTCAGTAATGAATCATATTGTGGGTCAATCAGCTTGGAAATAGCATCATCAATATTGATTTTTCCCATTTCAGCTAAACGTAAAATTGCCGCAGCGGTAAAGGTTTTCGTATTACTCGCTATGCGTAATGGGGTATCGACGGTAAGCGGGGCGTTATCCAGTGATGCACCTCTGGCACAAAATGTACCAACGCTTTTTTTAAGTTGGTTATGGTAGTAGAGAGCTACCCTGCAGGATAAGTTTTCCAGTTGTGGGATTACGTTTGTCATCAAAAGTCCTTATCAGGCCGTCAATTGGGAATTTCCCATATTACCCATTACGCGAAGACGTGATGCACGCTTTAAATGCGCTAAATGCGGGTACGTGGTAATTCTCACGATAAATCAACAGAGTGTTACAGGTGGTGATTGGAATACGGCCTAATCGCAATGGCGAAATTGGCATCGACTCGATAAGGTGTTTGGGCAATAGTGCGACACAGCTTCCCGCAGTGACGCAAGCAATCATGGCGTGGTAAGAATTCATCTCCTGAATATTCCAGTCTAAATTAGCGGGGATCCCCAACCACTGCTCGGCAATATTGCGATAACTGCATCCTTGGGTAAATGCGGCGAGTGAACGAGTCTTAATATCAGCATTATGGCGAGCACTGTGGTCGTGTTCAGGGAGTAACAATTGCAATTCTTCCTGCCAAATAGCCTCTGTTTTAATACCCATTTGTGAAAACTGACTAGGCTCATAGAGTGAAGAAGGTAGGGCAACAAAAGCACAATCCAGTTTTCCTGTATGCACTTGCTCAAGGAGCGATAGAGAAGACCCCGTGCGTAATAATAATCGCGTGGTTGGGTTTTGTTGGTGAAATTGCGCTAGTGGTAAAGGTAACCGACAAGCCGCTGTACTTTCCATACTCCCAATTCGTAATTGTCCACCATCTTGGCCACCGCTTATCACATGGCGAGCTTCTTCTTCTAATGCGAGCAGGCGCTGCGCATAATCAAGAAATTGCCTACCTGCTTCGGAAAGCTCAAGGCGTTTATTTTGACGGATAAAAAGTGACTCGCCCAAATCCGCTTCCAATTGTTGGATTCGGGTGGTGATATTTGATGGCACGCGGCCTAACCGAGTCGCCGCACGCGTAATGCTGAGCTCGACGGCAACAGTGCAAAATATTTTTAGAGATTCAGAGTTCATTTTCTTTTTATGTGAATATTATGCTATGTTTATTCTTTAAATAAGAACATAAAGTGTACCCTGACATTGAGATAAAGGAAAGATAATGAATAACTCAAATGCATTTCTACAGCGCTTAGGTTTACGCTATCCCATCATTCAAGCACCGATGGCGGTTGTTTCAACACCTGCATTGGCTGCTGCGGTTTCAGAAGCAGGTGGTTTGGGGTCATTAGCGTTAGGTGCCAGTTCTGTTGAACAAGCTCGGCAATTGATTACACAAACGAAAGCCCTAACAGACAAAGCGTTTAATGTGAATGTATTTTGCCATCTAACGCCCAAACGCAGCCAAGCAAATGAACAAGAATGGGTTGATTATTTATCACCACAATTCTCGCAATTTAATGCGCAGCCGCCTGAACAATTGGGTGAAATTTACCTCTCATTTCTCGACAATCCCGACATGTTGGCTTTGTTCCTTGAAATGAAGCCACCAGTAGTCAGTTTTCACTTCAATGTGCCATCAGCCGAGGTTGTTAGTCAGTTAAAAGCCCAGGGGATTTATACCATGGCTGCGGCAACCAATCTGCAAGAAGCTCAGGCGATTGAAAAAGTAGGTATTGATGCGATAGTTGCACAGGGGATTGAAGCAGGTGGTCATCGTGGGATGTTTGATGTAAAAGCGCCTGATGATGAACTTACTACGCAAGCGCTGGTGAAATTATTGTCACAGCATACCCATCTGCCAATTATCGCTACGGGTGGGATTATGAATGGCCAAGATATCAAAGCCGCATTAGGCAATGGTGCGGCAGCCGCACAGCTTGGCACCGCATTTTTGTTATGTCCTGAGTCTGCGACGAATGCGGGCTATCGTGCAAAATTAAAACAGCAAACAACAGATAATACCGCGTTAACATCGGCGATTTCTGGACGTCCAGCTCGTGGAATTATAAATTCGTTTATGGAAGCAGGAAAAAAATATGAACCGAGTAAATTGCCAGATTACCCAATCGCCTATGATGTGGGTAAGCAGCTGAATGCTGCCGCGACAAAAGCAGGGAGTGACGAATTTGCGGCTCACTGGGCAGGCCAAAATGTGGCGAAGGTACGTGAATTGCCCGCCGCTGAATTAGTCGAGATACTGGCTAAAGAGTTACAAACGTCGTTTGATTAGGCAAATCAGGGGGATAGTTCCCCCTGATTAAATGATTAGAGTGTGGCTTCTTGTTGTGAGCCTTTGGGTTCGTCCGTCGCAATCCATGCGGCACAAAATAAGGTTAAGCGAGCAAAGAAGTAGAAGAACGCCATTAGACCCAGCACAGAACCAAATGCGGCACCTGAAGGTGATGACGCCAAATTTGGTAAAATCCACGTCATTACTGATTTAATAATTTCAAAGCCAATCGCGGCTAATAGTGTGCCTTTGAACAAGGAACGGCGGCGGTGTTGCATGCGTGGTAGGATCCAAAATATCCATAAAAACAACAGGAAGTTTGCTGTGATGGATATTCCTAAACCGATTAACGTCCACGCTGGTTTTAGCCACTCAATACCATCTAAGCCCAGTGTGCTGACGATGGTGGCTTGAGCTGAACCTGCAACGGATGTCAGGGTAATGGTGACAATCAGCGCAATTAATAGGCCAATTAAAGCAAAAAAATCACGAATGTAGCGGAAAACGATATTTTCTTGTTCATCTTCATTTCGTTCCCAAACAGGCCTTGATTGCGCCAAAATCGCTAACCGTAAGTTATTCACCCAGTTAACGCCTGAATACACGGCTAGTGCCAAACCTGTTAAACCAACTGTTGTCCGCTGGCGAATTGCGGTATCAATTGTTCTTTCTAATGTATTGGCGAGAGTAGGGTCAGTAATATTGGCAGAGATGCTGCGAACCAGTTTTTCAAGGAGTTCAGGATTACTGGCTAACACAAAACCTGCGGCAGCAAAGGAGAACATCAATACAGGAATTAACGAGAGAAAAGAAAAGTAGGTGATTGCGGCGCCAAACTGGTTGCCCATGCGGTCAGTAAAACGCTGTGCGGTACGAATTAAATGTGCAATAAAAGGGATTGCGGTAACAAAATTCACCACACGCATAGAAAAAGTGAGCGCTTTTTTACTGCCATCGAGGCTTTTTGTCAGTGTCGCTTTCAGTTTATTGGTTTCTTTTTGTTCGTCTTCCTGCCTATCTGACATTGATGTCCCTCTTATTTTTACTGCTAAATTAGTGCAGTATTTCGAGCAATTTGCTGTTTATTAACGATAACCTGCCATTACTATAGCGTAAATTTATGGATAACTTTACTCCAATGCCGATTTTTCAATGAAAACAGGCATTGAAGTGCGGTTAATAATGAAATGAGAAAGACTAAAGTGCGTCTTTGTAGGTTTGTAATTCGGCTTGTGCTTGTTTTAATTCTTCTTGTGCTTCAGCTAATTTGCGCTCACGTTTTTCGATTTTACTGCGGTCATTGCCCTTTATTTTTTCTTCTTGTAACTCCGCTTCGCGCTCTTGGACTTTTTCGGTTTTTTCTGCGACATCTTTTTGACTATCACGGTATAAAGATTCAGGTGTGCAATAACGGTTTACATTGTTTAACGCCTGTTCTAAACCATTAACACGATATTGGTTACCATGTTGTTTGGCATATTTAATTTGTTCTTCGATATTTTGTTTTTTAATTTCACAGCCATTTTGGCCTTTAGCCGCCATTGCTGAAGTGCTAGTAAAAAAAACAGCAGAAATTGCGGTGATGATGAGTAACTTTTTCATTTTTTTTCCCTTAAATGTGTCAAAATTTGTGTTTAGGATAGCGTTTTATCGCATTTAGGTCATGCGGATTTTACTGATTTTATGACTGTGACAATTATGACCAAATTTCGCTATAATGGCGCACAAGAATCAATACGGCCTATTTTTTATTCAAAAAGGCGCTCTTTTACGCATTTATTTAATAGTAACCACAATGGTGGTTAGTGTTGAATTTCCTCAGGAAATAAACGTTACATGTTAAGTTATCGTCATAGCTTTCACGCAGGCAACCATGCTGATGTGTTAAAACACACAGTACAGAGCTTGATCATCGAATCTTTGAAAGAGAAAGAAAAACCGTTTTTATATTTAGATACGCACTCAGGAGCGGGTCGTTATCAATTAACGGGTGAACATGCAGAAAAAACCGGTGAATACCTCGAGGGAATTGCACGTATTTGGGCGCAGCCGGATTTACCTGAAGAATTACTGCCGTATATGAATATCGTGCGTCGGCTTAACGATGGTGGGCGTTTACGTTATTATCCGGGTTCGCCGTTATTAGCCAAATTTTTATTACGCGAACACGATAAACTGGTATTAACTGAATTACACACCAGCGACTATCCTTTATTACGTGGTGAGTTTTTGAAAGATAGGCGTGCGCAAGTTTCACGGGAAGATGGCTATCAACAGTTGAAATCAAAATTACCTCCGCACAGCCGCCGTGGTTTTGCTTTGATGGATCCGCCCTATGAGATGAAATCAGATTATGAAGCGGTCGTGAAAGCGGTTGCGGAAGGGTATAAACGCTTCGCAACAGGCACTTATGCAATTTGGTACCCAGTGGTATTGCGCCAGCAAATTAAGCGCATGGTCAACCAATTAGAAGCGACAGGCATTCGTAAAATTCTACAAATTGAGTTAGCTGTGCGTCCTGATAGCGACCAGCGCGGTATGACGGCATCAGGAATGATTGTTATTAATCCACCTTGGAAACTCGAGCAGCAAATGAAAAACGTGCTGCCATGGTTGCACAAAACACTGGTTCCAGAAGGAACAGGGCATACCTTAGTTGAGTGGATTGTGCCTGAGTAATTCACCTAATTAATAGGCCATACCAATTGAAATAACAGGTGTGGTCTATCGTAAATCGCTATTTATCTCATGACAATGAATAGCGACCTGCGAGAAAATGAATTAATAAGTCATTCAATAAATGGGAATAACCAAATTATGAGCAAACATTACGACTATATTGCAATTGGTGGCGGAAGCGGTGGTATTGCATCGATGAACCGTGCGGCGATGTATGGACAAAAATGTGCCTTAATTGAGGCGAAAGCATTAGGCGGAACATGCGTTAACGTCGGCTGTGTGCCGAAAAAAGTGATGTGGCATGCGGCGCAGATTTCAGAAGCCATTCGCAACTATGGTCCTGATTATGGTTTCGACACTACCATCAACCGTTTTGATTGGAAAACCTTAATTGAGAGTCGTACTGCTTATATTGATCGTATTCACCAATCCTATGACCGTGTATTAGGGAATAATAAAGTGGATGTGATCAGCGGTTTTGCGCGTTTTGTGGATGCGCATACTGTTGAAGTGGATGGTGAAACCTATACTGCCGATCATATTTTGATTGCAACAGGTGGTCGTCCTGTGATCCCTGCGATCCCAGGTGCAGAGTACGGCATGACTTCCGATGGTTTCTTCGAACTGGCGGATTTACCAAAACGCGTGGCGGTTGTTGGCGCGGGTTATATTGCCGTTGAACTGGCGGGTGTATTAAATGGTTTAGGGGCTGAAGCGCATTTATTTGTCCGTAAACATGCGCCATTGCGTTCATTTGACCCACTGATTGTCGAAACGCTGGTGGAAGTGATGAACACCGAAGGGCCAAAACTGCACACTGAATCAATTCCAAAAGAAGTGGTGAAAAATGCCGATGGTTCATTGACGTTGAAATTGGAAAACGGCCATCAACAGACTGTCGATGCATTAATTTGGGCTATTGGTCGTGAGCCAATGACAGATAACCTGAATATTGAAGCAACAGGTGTCGCGTTAAATGAAAAAGGCTACATCAAGGTCGATAAATACCAAAACACTAACGTTGCAGGTGTTTATGCGGTTGGTGATAACACGGGTGCAGTGGAATTAACACCAGTGGCGGTAGCCGCAGGGCGTCGTTTATCTGAGCGCTTGTTTAATAACAAGCCAGATGAGCACTTAGATTACAGTAATATCCCGACTGTTGTATTCTCGCATCCGCCAATTGGTACTGTCGGTTTAACCGAGCCAGAAGCCGTTGAAAAATATGGTGCAGACAATGTGAAAAGCTATAAATCATCGTTTACGGCGATGTATACCGCAGTGACTTCCCATCGCCAACCTTGCCGCATGAAGTTAGTTTGTGTTGGTGAAGATGAAAAGATTGTCGGAATTCATGGTATTGGTTTCGGTATGGATGAAATTCTTCAAGGTTTTGCGGTCGCATTAAAGATGGGCGCAACCAAGAAAGATTTCGATAATACCGTGGCTATCCATCCAACCGCAGCGGAAGAGTTTGTGACGATGCGTTAAGCATTTGTTCGTCTAAAATCAAAGGCTAAGTTCAGATGAACTTAGCCTTTTTTGATATTATTTTGCCAGACGCTCAGCAATCGCAGGGATGGTCGCTAAACTATCAAGGTATTTTTGCATAGCGGGCGTTATCTCTACGGGAGTATATTTAACTAAAAACATCACAAATGCCCCGACATATACATCGACAGCGGTAAATTGTTCGCCACAAATAAATGGGTTAGCACTGTTTAAACCCACCTCTAAGCAGGCCATTGTGCGTTCAACAGAGCCAAAGCCAGACGATTTTTGCTGCTCTTCGTTTAATTGAATACCTAAGTCACTGACCGTAAAGGCTGATTCAATTGGCCCTGCGGTAAAGAAAAACCAACGATAATAAGCAGCGCGTTTTGGGTCATCCAGTGCAGGTGCTAAGCCTTTTTCAATGAATTTATCTGCTAAATAACTACAAATCGCTGCAGTTTCAGTGACGATAGCATCTCCATCAACTAATGCAGGCACTTTAGCCATCGGGTTAATCGCGAGGTATTCAGCGGTGTGCATGTCTGCGCCATAGCCTAGCTCAATGCGTTTGTAAGGAACATCTAGGATTTTTAATAATAAATCGACGGTATTGCCGCGTGACATTGAGTTAGTAAAAAGGACGAGTTCGCTCATGGTTATTCCCTTATATGAAGTTGAGTACTTACTATAAGGGAGGGGAGTGTCAGAAATTGTCAGGAGAGACACACAACACGTCTTTTTGCCATCGTGCTAATAAATATTCCTTTGGATACGGTAGTTTATCGGAAAGTGCAAAATACGACTGAATACGATCCAAGCGAAAGTGACGGTAGCTTTCTCGTAATTCACACCATGCTGCTAAGACTTGGGACTCTTTCATATAACCAATGGCAATTGGCCAAATAACGCGTTCGGTTGATTGGTTTTGGCCATCAAGGTAAGTCATTCGGGCTTTGCACTCTTTTCGTAAACTTAAGCGTAAGTCCTTAGCAATTTTATCATTGATGTCATAATAATGGGTTGTAGGGGCAAATAAGGTATTTTGATTGAGGATCTTTTGGGCATTCCCCGCGACCACCGCATTGATTTTACTGATTGCACGTATGGCTGAATTTTTAAGTTCAGTATCTGCATTACTTTTTACCCAACGCAACCCTAAAATCAATGCTTCTAATTCATTTTCATCAAAGGTTAATGGCGGTAATAACAACCCTGTTTTGAGTTGGTAACCGATACCTGCTTCCCCTGTAATTTCAGCCCCTTGATTTCGGAGAGATTCTATATCGCGGTAGACTGAGCGAATACTTACTTCCAACTGGGAGGCAAGGGCTTCTGCCGTAATTGGATAACGGTTTTCTTTTAAGATTTGTAATAAGGTCAGCAAGCGTTGAGTACGAGTCATAAGTCTTGTTTATTTTCATTTAATACGTATTGCGCCTATTTATGCAACTAATAGGCGCAATGTGCGCAGTTATCGGCTTTTTTGCCACCAAGACACAATGTAATCAGCCACTTGTTCTGGGTTATTGATGTCAAGCTGTGGCACTTGAGTATCAATGATTTCATTACTGGCGACAGCGACTACATAGTTATCGATCAGGCCATTCAGTGGTTTTCCAACCTCAGATCGAAATAAAGCGATTTTATCGATCGTCTCATGTTTAAATCCTTCGACGAGAATCAAGTCTAAAGACGCAGGATCAAAACGGCTTGCTAAATAATACAGATCCATTTCTTTGGATTCTGGGGTTTCTGTCATAAGCGCCCAGCGCTTTTCGCTGGCGACAAGGGTTTGGTCAGCACCTGCTTTGCGTAATTCAAAGCTGTCTTTACCAGGTTTATCCACCTCCATATCATGATGGGTGTGCTTGATTAAACCGACACGGACGTTACGTTGCCTAAGCAGTGGAATGACTTTTTTTAATAATGTTGTTTTACCTGTGCCGCTGTAGGCGGTAATTCCGAGTAGAGGTAGCGTATTTTGTTTCATGGCTATTTTTGTTGTAACTCCCAGTTACGGCTATCTTCTGGCGTATTCAAGTTAGCGAATGAACCAGATTCTGATGAGAACGTGATGCCTTTTGCATTGATTTTCTGCATAAACAGCATCAATTTGCGATCACCTCTGGCGAGATAATCATCGAGTTGGGATTGGAGACTGCGGTGTAACAGGGCGAAAGTGGGGTGTTCGCGCTCGGTATCTTGAGCGTAACAGGCCAAATGCTGATCTTTTTCCATGAACATTTTTTCCGCTAAATTCAATGGGAAAGAAGGAACATCGCAAGGGACAAATAGCAGCCAATCGGTTTTGGCGCAACGAAGAGCTGCTTGCATACCTGCTAAAGGGCCTGAAAAATCCGCATTTAAATCCGTAATAACCGTCAATTGGCTTTGACGATATTCATCTTGATTGCGATTGGCATTAATCATCACTTGGTGAACTTGGGGGGATAAGCGTGCGAGGATATATTGGTACAAAGGCTTGCCTAACAAAGGCACTAAGCCTTTATCTTGCCCGCCCATACGTGTTCCTCGGCCACCTGCCAGTATGACCCCTGTAATTGATTGTCGAAATGACATATTCAATATCCTTGAATATCTTCAAGAAAATGTTTCAACTTACCTGCAAACACTTTCGCGTATAGTAATTGCTAAAATTTATTCTATTTTGCTATAAAATCAATGAATATTCGTACGTATTGGCGCTAAACTTTACGTAGATTGACAACAGTTCGCTTTTTCTCTTGTATGATTATTGATAACTTGTATCGAATATTCGTGATAAAGGAATAAACATGAAATGCCATCGCTTAAATGAAGTTATTGAGCTTCTGCACCCTGTTTGGAAAGATAACTCAGATTTAAACCTTGTTGAATTATTGCAGAAACTTGCTGATGAAGCGGGCTTTAAAGGCAGCTTATCTGAATTAACGGATGATGTATTGATTTATCATCTGAAAATGCGTGGCACTGACAGTAACGATGTGATCCCTGGGCTAAAAAAAGACTATGAAGATGACTTTAAAACGGCCATTTTGCGTGCTCGTGGGATCATAAAAGACTAAATCATGAATGAGATAGAACCTTCGAATTTCCATTTTAGTGGGATTTCACCTGACTTGATTTTAGACGCGCTAATGGAAGCGGGGATTTACCTAGAATCAGGGCTGACTGAATTAAACAGCTATGAAAACCGCGTTTTTCAGTTTCAAGATGAAAATCGTCAACGTTATGTGGTGAAGTTTTATCGGCCTGAACGTTGGAATCGGTCGCAAATTCAAGAAGAACATGATTTTACGCTAGAATTACATGATGAAGGACTTCCTGTTGCAGCCCCTCTTGAGTTTGCTGGGCAAACGGTGCTGGAGTTTGGTGGCTTTATGTTTGCTGTTTTTCCGAGTATCGGTGGGCGGCAATATGAAACAGACAACTTATTTCAGCTCGAAAGCGTAGGGCATTTATTAGGGCGCATTCATCAAATTGGTCAGCGTAAAAACTTTGCATTTCGTCCGACAATAGGCGTGGATGAATACCTTGATAAACCGCGCGATATTATTGTTTCAAGTTCATTGTTAAAAGAACGCGATAAAGAGCCATTTGTAACATCGTTGGATAAGCTGATTGCGCAGGTCAAACTGCAATGGCCAACAAGCTTATCTACCCTAAGGCTGCAAGGGGATTGCCATCCAGGCAATATCTTGTGGCGTGATGAGGCTTGGATGGTGGATTTCGATGATGCGCGCAATGGCCCTGCGATTCAAGATTTATGGATGCTGCTCAATGGCTCACGCCAAGAGCAACTCATTCAATTAGATACGTTATTAGAAACTTATAATGAGTTTTCTGATTTTGATGTAAAACAGCTGAAGCTGATTGAGCCGCTTAGGGCGATGCGTATGGTTCACTATCTCGGGTGGATTATTCGCCGTTGGCAAGACCCTGCATTTCCTCGGGCGTTTTCGTGGCTACAGGCTGATGATTTTTGGCAAAAGCAATCTATTGAGTTTGCGCAGCAAATTGAACGGTTGCAGGATGCTCCTTTGCAATTAACCCCGCAGTTTTAACATTTAAGTCTTTGTTTTTGGAGAATGTAGTCTATGAAAAAAATTATGTTGGCTTTGCTTGGTATTGCCATGTCTTTTGGTGCTGCAGCGGCAAATTACACGGAAGGTAAAGAGTATACCGATGTTAAACCTGTGCAAAACCTGCCACAAGTTTTAGAGTTTTTCTCTTTTTACTGCCCACACTGTTACCAGTTTGAAAGTGTGTATAAAGTGCCACAAACGGTAGAAGCAAATTTACCGGAAGGCGTAAAAATGGAACGTTATCACGTTGATTTCTTAGGGCCTTTAGGCGCTGATTTAACGCAAGCGTGGGCAGTTGCTATTGTATTGAAAGCAGAAGATAAAGTGACGCCAATTCTGTTTGAAGGCATCCAAAAAACACAAACTATCAACAGCAAAGCTGATATCCGTAATGCTTTCATCAAAGCAGGTATCTCTGGTGATGAGTATGATGCAGCACTGAATAGCTTCGTGGTCAAATCTGTGGTGGCAAAACAGCAAAATGCTGCCCAAGATTTAAAACTGCGTGGTGTGCCAGCATTATTTGTTGATGGTAAATATCAAGTCCGCAACAACGGTATTTCAGCTGATAAAGCGGAAGACTATGGCAAAGAGTTCTCCAATGTGGTGAATTTCTTAGTGAATAAAAAGTAAGCCTTCTTGATGGTGGCAAATCATGCCACCATCAAGCTATTTCCCCTCACTGCTGAATCAATATCCACAATTCGACGACTCCCTTCATCTTGTGTTAAATCAAAACATGTATTAGCTAACCCATTGATTTTTATTTCTTGTTTTTATATACAAACAACCTCTTTCTTATTGAATTCAATCAATAACATAAATATATACACACGGTTATCCACAGGATATTCCATTACGTAGTGTGATTAGCCATGGGGTGAATAATCACTTCGTTGGCTTGAATTAGCGATCATTTGTTTGAAATTGGTCGCGATTTCAACAGAATTTCGGCAGAGGGTTGGCGTAATGTAAAACTTGGGATGTATCCTAAGCCACATTATGGCATCCTATGGCTCTTCATTCCCGATTAACAAGATGATGACAGACTATGGCTCAGATTGCAGAAAACCCCCTTATTTTGGTTGATGGTTCTTCCTACCTATACCGTGCTTATCATGCATTCCCTCCGCTTACAAACAGCGCAGGTGAGCCTACAGGTGCCATGTATGGTGTGCTCAATATGTTGCGCAGTTTAATGCTGCAATATAAGCCTAGCCATGTCGCGGTTGTCTTCGATGCGAAGGGAAAAACGTTTCGTGATGAATTATTCGAAAGTTATAAATCACACCGCCCACCGATGCCTGATGACTTGCGGGCACAAATAGCGCCATTACATGAAATGGTTGAGGCGATGGGGTTACCGTTGCTGGTTGTTTCAGGCGTAGAGGCTGATGATGTTATCGGGACGTTAGCCCGTGAGGCGAGCCGTAAAGGTATACCTGTTTTGATTAGTACGGGTGATAAAGATATGGCGCAATTGGTTGAGCCAAATATCACACTGATCAATACCATGAACAACACCATCTTAGGCCCTGATGAAGTCAAAGATAAGTATGGTGTTCCTCCTGAGCTTATTATTGATTTCCTCGCATTGATGGGTGACTCGTCAGATAACATTCCGGGTGTACCGGGTGTTGGCGAAAAAACGGCATTAGCACTGTTACAAGGTATTGGTAGCTTAGACGCCATTTACAACGACCTTGATGCTATCGCGCCATTAGGTTTTAGAGGTTCAAAAACCTTAGCCCCTAAAATGGCGGAGAACCGTGAACTTGCGTTTTTATCTTACCAACTGGCGACGATCAAAACCGATGTAGAGCTAGATAAAAAATGTGAAGAATTACAAGTGACTGAAATTGATGCAGATAAGCTTCATCAATTATTTAGCCGCTATGAATTTAAACGTTGGTTAGCGGATGTTGAAAACGGCTCTTGGATGGATGGCAAAGGTGTCAGTAATAAAGCGGCTCCAACGCCTGCGACGGCACCAGTAAAAGCCGCGGCCCCTGCAACACCAACACTCAGCGCTGAAAATTACCAAACTATTTTAGAAAAAGCCGATTTAGATAGCTGGGTTGAAAAGCTGAGTGCGGCGTCTGTATTTGCTTTTGATACCGAAACTGACAGCTTAGACACGCAAGAAGCGCGTTTGGTCGGCATGTCATTTGCGATTGAAGCGGGTCATGCGGCCTATTTGCCTTTAGGCCACGATTACCTTGATGCACCCGCTCAGTTACCGCTTGATGAAGTCCTTCAAGCGATGAAACCGATTCTTGAGAGCGAAAAAATTCTCAAAATTGGTCAAAACCTGAAATATGACGCGGAAGTTTTAGAAAACTATGGCATTGAATTAAAAGGTATTGGCTATGATACCATGCTGGAATCCTATGTATTAAATAGTGTGGCAGGTATGGGACGTCATGATATGGACAGCCTTGCAGAACGCCACCTTAACCATAAAACGGTCAGTTTTGAAGAGATTGCAGGTAAAGGTAAAAAGCAGCTGACGTTTAATCAGATTGCGCTAGAAGAAGCCGCGAATTATGCAGCTGAAGACGCTGATGTCACCTTGTTGCTGCATCAAGCACTTTATCCGCAGGTAGAAGCGAAGCCAAAACTGAAGCACATTTTTGAAAATATCGAAATGCCGCTGGTGCCTGTGTTAGTTCGCATGGAGCGCAAAGGGGTATTAATTAATGCAGCGACACTGGCAGCACAATCCAAAGTGATCACGGCGCGTTTAGCTGAATTGGAAAAAGAAGCGTTTGAACTGGCGGGCGAAGAGTTTAATCTTGCATCACCAAAACAGTTGCAGACTATTTTATTTGAAAAACTGCAATTACCCGTGATTAAGAAAACGCCAAGTGGTGCAGCATCAACGAATGAAGAGGTATTGGAAGAGCTAGCGCTTAACCATGCGTTGCCTAAATTGCTTTTGGAGCACAGAAGCTTAGCCAAACTGAAGTCGACCTACACAGATAAGCTGCCACTCATGATTAACCCGCGTACTGGCCGCGTTCATACTTCTTATCATCAAGCGGTTACGGCAACAGGGCGTTTATCTTCACGAGATCCTAACTTACAAAATATTCCTGTAAGAACAGAAGAAGGGCGGCGAATTCGCCAAGCGTTTGTGGCGCGTGATGGTTATAAAGTCATGGCGGCTGACTATTCACAAATCGAATTACGTATTATGGCGCATTTATCTCAGGATAAAGGCTTACTTACCGCGTTCGCAGAAGGGAAAGATATTCATAAAGCAACGGCAGCAGAGGTGTTTGGTATTCCTCTTGATGAAGTGACTAGCGATCAACGTCGCAGTGCAAAAGCAATTAACTTTGGCTTGATTTATGGTATGAGTGCTTTTGGTTTAGCGCGTCAGTTAGGCATCCCGCGGGGTGAAGCTCAGCGTTATATGGATTTATATTTTGAACGTTATCCAGGTGTTCTACGTTATATGGAAAATACGCGTTTACAGGCATCTGAACAGGGTTATGTTGAAACCTTAGAAGGGCGTCGATTATATTTAGCAGATATAAAATCCAGCAACGGTATGCGTCGTAAGGCCGCAGAGCGTGAAGCGATCAATGCCCCAATGCAAGGCACTGCAGCTGACATCATCAAAAAAGCGATGATTGCTGTCGATAACTGGCTACAAACGGAAAAACCACAAGCAGATATGTTAATGCAAGTACACGATGAATTGGTTTTTGAGGTCAAAGAGTCTGAGTTAGAGCGTGTTCAAGCTCAGGTACAAGCCCTGATGGAGCAAAGCTTGAAGCTTGATGTACCGCTCAAAGTGGAAGTTGGTATCGGGAATAACTGGGATGAAGCCCACTAGTTTTTGATGAGCTTAAAGTTGAGAAGCGCCTAATGAAATTTTATTAGGCGCTTTTTTTATGAATACGTTTCGGGTAGTTATGCGTTTGGTATTATTGACTGCAAATTGAACATAATTACTCGATAATTCACTGAATTTTAACTTGAAAAATTAAAAATAAATGACATATTTATGCGATGTAGCTCTCATAAATATGTAATAAAAATACGATTTTTTATCTTGATTTGAATATATGGGTAGCTGAATCGTAGTAAGCTTTGAAAAAAAACTACAAAAAGACTTTTTTTCGAGCGAAAAATAAAGTACATTAATAGGCGTAGGGTACAGAGGTAAGATGTTCTATCTTTCAGACCTTTTACTTCACGTAATCGGATTTAGCTGAATATTAGCTGCTCCAGTCAAAGTTTTTGACTGGAGCATTTTTTTATCTAAAATTCAGGCAATTAGATTTGAGGCAGGTTAGTGAGCCATCAGTGACTCACTTGTTTGGTCGGTTACGCTGGCGTGTTATACCAGCTATCTAGCTTAATTCGCAGTTTATCAACACCAATCTTTTTCAGTGCAGAGAAATATTCAACCTCAATATCCCCTTCTAATGGTGCCAGCGCTTCACGCACTTCTGTAAGCTGTTTCTTTCTTGCGCCTGATGCCAGCTTATCGGCTTTTGTCAGCAAGACTAAGACTGGCACATTCATCGCGACAGACCATTCAATCATCTGCATATCGAGATCTTTTAGCGGATGACGGATATCCATTAAAACGACGAGGCCTTTAATGCACTCTCTTTTTTGCAGATATTCGCCAAGTGCTTGTTGCCATTTGCGTTTCATTTCTTCGGGAACTTCGGCATAACCATAGCCTGGAAGATCAACAAGACGTACACCTTCTTCAACTTCAAATAGGTTGATGAGCTGAGTTCTTCCAGGTGTTTTACTGGTACGTGCTAAGCTTTTTTGCTGTGTTAATGCGTTTAACGCACTGGATTTACCTGCATTTGAGCGGCCAGCAAAAGCCACTTCAATACCCGTATCTTTGGGTAGATGACGAATATCGGGTGCACTGATGACAAATTTTGCCATCTGATAGTTATGATTCTTAATTGCCATTTGTCGTTCTCCCTGAGTTAGCCTCAAAAGGCGGGGGGATTATAGCTTTGCTTGGCCTCTTCCGACAACTCGAAATATTACCCGCGCTTGGGTAATCCTATAATGAATGACTAGATAAGAGTAGAAAAAGTAGGCAATGGATAAATAATCACAATTCTCGACGTTTTTTATCGAAATTGGTCTACAATCTAACGCAATTAGTGATTTTCAAGCTTTTGGAGTAAATATAGGTAAATCTTTAGCAATCTTGATGGCTTCGCTCTAGAATTGCCTAATTGCAGTTGTAATATGTCATAACGAAAGGGATCTTACATGTTAAAACGAATTTTTGTGCCACTTTTGGCCGTCTGCGCAATGAGCGCCTCCTCTTTTGCATTATCGGCGGGTGAGACTTACATCAAGTTAGTCACGTCTGCGGGTAATATTGAACTAGAATTGAACAGTAAGAAAGCACCAGTGACGACAGAAAACTTTGTTCAATATGTTAATGAAGGTTATTACAACGGAACAACCTTCCACCGTGTTATTCCTGGTTTTATGATCCAAGGTGGCGGTTTCGATAAAGATTTACAGCAAAAACAAACTCGCGCACCTATCAAAAATGAAGCGGATAATGGCTTGCGTAACTTACGTGGTACCATTTCAATGGCCCGTACAGCAAATAAAGACAGCGCAACAAGCCAGTTCTTTATTAATGTTGCAGATAATGCATTTTTAGACCACGGTCAACGTGACTTTGGTTACGCCGTGTTTGGTAAAGTGGTTAAAGGCATGGATGTTGCAGATAAAATCTCTAAAGTGAAAACGGAGAATGTCGGCCCATACCAAAATGTTCCCGTAGAACCAATTACAATCATTTCAGCTGAAGTGATTAAAAAGCCTTAATGCTGTTTAGTGGGTAAGCGGATGAGTTTACCCACTTTTACTACTCAAAAAGCCGTTTTTTAAGTTCGCTATACATTTCATCACGCCTATCTACCGCAATAACGGTTACGGTGGCATTAATATCACTGGAATTATCACTTTTCACTGTATAAGCAAGACGATACGCATCATTCTTGAGCTTAATTTTATAGCAATTATGCTGTAGTGAAAGCCGGTTCTTTCATCACCGCTGCAGGATTTTTTTTAAATATGCTTTTAGCTCTATTTTTAGTGCTAATTTTGGCTCTAATTTAATTTTTGTCTATTAAATCCACGAAAAGTTTGTCTGAATTTCATCGTTTTAGTCAATACTTTTACTCCCTTGTATTTAAAGTAATTCTTAATCTCATTATGAAATTGTTATGTGGGTGTAAATATAATTCCATGATTTTTATATGGAAATTTTTATGGATAAAAAGCATTCCTTGACTTAAATAGGCTATTTTCTTGCTTAGGCTGTGCTATGATAGCCGCCCTTTGTTATTTTTCGTGGTGTTTTAATCATCGTTCTGATTGTCAATATCCGAAAAATATGCATGGGATATAATATATAATGATAAAAATCAGTCGGATAGGCTACTATGCTTCTACTTATTGATAATTACGATTCATTTACTTACAACCTTTACCAGTACTTTTGTGAGTTAGGTGCTGAGGTTGTTGTAAAACGTAATGACGAAATTACCATCGAAGAAATTGAACAGCTTTCGCCTACGCATCTGGTGATTTCACCTGGGCCATGTACACCAGATGAAGCTGGGATCTCCCTTGAGGCGATAAAGTATTTTGCGGGGAAATTGCCTATTTTGGGGATTTGCCTTGGCCACCAAGCCATAGGGCAAGCTTTTGGCGCATCAGTCGTCAAAGCCCGTGAAGTGATGCACGGAAAAACATCCGCAATTCATCATAACCATCAAGGTGTGTTTAAAGGTTTGAACCGCCCGTTGACGGTCACTCGTTATCATTCTCTCGTTATTGCAGCAGAGACACTTCCTGTTTCTTTTGATGTATCAGCATGGTCACTGAATAACGGTGATGTAGATGAAATCATGGGAATACGGCACAAAACCTTACCAATCGAAGGCGTTCAGTTTCACCCTGAAAGCATTTTGAGTGAACAAGGCCATGAGTTATTGAACAACTTTTTAAAGTATTAGTCTGGCAATATTACTAATAATAAATTAATTATGCATATTTCCCCCTTGCCTATTGCTCTTTTGTGATTTTTTATTCATATTTGATGCTTATATTTTCACTTAAGCATCCAGTTAGAGCAGGTGAGGGGTATGACAGAACAACAATCAGTAAATCGGCAGACTTTTGACCAAGTCATGTTGCCTATATTTTCGCCCGCTGAGTTTATTCCAGTAAAAGGCGAAGGAAGCCGAGTTTGGGATCAGCAGGGCAAAGAATACATTGATTTTGCAGGCGGAATTGCCGTTTTAGCGTTAGGGCATTGCCATCCAAGTTTAGTCGCAGCAGTCCGCGAGCAAAGTGAAAAACTCTGGCATGTCAGTAATATCTTTACCAATGAACAAGCACTTAAACTCGCGCAAAAGATCACTCAAGCGACATTTGCCGATCGCGCATTTTTTGTGAACTCAGGTTCAGAAGCCAATGAAGCGGCTTTTAAGCTAGCGCGTCGTTATGCCATCACAAAATACAGTCCTTATAAAACCAAAATCATTGCATTCAAGCAGGGGTTCCATGGCCGCACACTATTTACCGTTTCGGTTGGTGGGCAAGCTAAATACGCAGACGGTTTTGGGCCAAAGCCTGCGGACATTATCCATGTACCTTTTAACGACCTTGATGCAGTTAAAGCGGTGATCGATGAGAACACTTGTGCGGTTGTTTTAGAGCCCGTTCAAGGTGAGGGCGGCGTCACTGCTGCAACAAAAGAATTCCTGCAAGGTGTTCGTAAGCTGTGTGATGAAAATAACGCCTTATTAATTTTCGATGAAGTACAAAGTGGAATGGGGCGTACTGGTAAGCTATTTTCTTATATGCATTACAATGTGACGCCTGATATTTTAACCACGGCAAAAGCACTGGGTGGTGGTTTCCCTATCAGCGCCATGATCACTACAGAAGAAATCGCTAAAACGATGGAAGTGGGGTCACATGGCACCACATATGGTGGTAATCCATTAGCTTGTGCTGTAGGCAATGCGGCGTTTGATATTATTAATACTGAAGAAGTGCTAAGTGGTGTTGAAAAACGTCGCGAGCTATTTGTTGCACATTTAAATAAGCTGAATGATAAATATAACATTTTTTCTGAAATCAGAGGAATGGGGTTATTAATCGGTGCTGAGCTAGACGGCAGGTTACTCAACCGTTCGAAAGATATCTTACAAGCCAGTGCAGTAGAAGGGCTAATGATGTTAAACGCTGGCACTAACGTACTGCGCTTTACGCCTTCGCTGATTATTTCGGAAGAAGAAATTAACAGTGGTATGGAGAAATTAGAGAAGGCGATTGGGAAGTTGCTGAAATAACTGATAAATAAGTTGCAGAATGATTTCTGCAACTTATTGAAAATATTATTTTTATAACGATTATTGAGCTGGCAATAGTATTTTTTTCATCTTAGCTTGGGCCTCTAACCGTGCTTGTAATTGCTCTTTTGAACTATTAATTGGTATTCCAGCAGCTAGGCATTGAACTTTATGTGTATGTGAGTATTTTTTTATTCCTTTATTATTGGCTAAAGGATATTTATTTTTTAGTGTCTCTTCTTTTTGAGCTATTTTTTCCTCATTAACCTTAGTGTCTGGTGTAAGGTTATTACCTTCATTATCAGAATGGTAGCCAGAAGATAACGAGGTGAGACTAATTGAGAACATCGATGGTGCTCTATTGGCAAGCTTCTCCTGTAGCGCTCTAATTGTATGATTTTTATTATTATTATTAATTCTTAAGTCTTGGACTAAACCTCTATAATCAAGGTTATCATTACCTAACTCTTCTATTAAATTATATAATGACTCATTTTCAAATATTAAATTATCAATATTTTCATTATTTTTTTTGTTCTCTACTTCTGGTTTCTTTTCAAAAAAATCGTCAAAGTCAAAGTTGTGAGATTCATTATGGTATATAGGCGTATTATCTTCATCATAAGTAATTAAAGATTCACTAATTATTGTTTTTTTTAGGGCTAAAATATTTTTTCCTAGAGCATTTTTATCCAGTGTAATATTGTGAACTTTATTTTTTATATCTTTTAACTCATTGCTCAATAAAGTCCTTACTGAGCTTTGTATTTTAATTAACTCTTCAAGTTTTTCATTTTTTTCTTCTATATCATTTTCTATTGATATTTCTTTTTCTAATGATGCTAAGTATTTACTTTCTTTTTTTAAATGTGAAATTCCTCTTGTTTTTGATTCATATCTTATAGATGATTTCAGATCATCAATTTCATTTTTTAGCTCTTCGTGTTTATTTGTCAATTTTTCATTTTCGTCTAATAAATCTAGGTAATGTTTAAGATAGCCTATTGTTTCATTTTGTGTTTCTATGATTTCATCTGTAGCTGTATTTTCGCTAAAAAATTTATTC
The DNA here is from genome assembly GCF_041953405.1 of Providencia xihuensis. Lineage (NCBI taxonomy): Bacteria > Pseudomonadati > Pseudomonadota > Gammaproteobacteria > Enterobacterales > Morganellaceae > Providencia > Providencia xihuensis. Next base: position 355,881 of record NZ_CP169565.1, read on the forward strand.
TTATCTAATAAATTATCAATGGAGTTTTCTATTTTATTTTTTAAATCCTTAATGAATTGTGGGATATTAAATGATTTTTCTATTAGCTTATTTTCGAGGGAAAATATTGTTTTTTTGTTTGAGTTTAATTTATTAAATAAATTTAAATTACTTTCCTTTGAACTAACTACGGTTAAGTTAATATGAAATGTTGATTCCGTATTTTTTGGGTTAAAACGAAAAAATGAGAAAGGATTATTTACTTTCATATTTTTAATTTTTTGTATAATACTGGGGGATTCTCTCATTGCTCCAGTTGATGAAATTTTTCTGTATGGCGAGCTAGTTATGGTATTGTTTAGGGTGTTAGTTTTCATAGTCATATCCTATATTAATGCTAAGAAGTAATTAATTATTAATGTAATGATGGTGTTAAATAAATGCAGAAGGTGTTTTACTGAATGGTTTATTTTTTCAGTTCTTTCAATAAATTATCATTAATATTAATTTGATTTTGTATTTTAATGATATTATCTTTAAGTGCATCCATTTCCATTGTTAGTCTTTGTTCTTTTTTAATACTATTGCTTATTTTTATTAAGTCAGAGGTTTTAATTGAATTGATATTCCTATTTTTTTGTTTTTTATAGTCTAATGGCGTAGGTTTGTTAGATAGTTTGTAATGTTGTTTGATATATTGTGTTCTTAATACTGAGGTTTTTGTTTGTAGTATATTTCCCTTAAACTCAAAAGTGCTTTTAGGTAAAGGGATGGCTTTAGAGTTATATTGGCTGTTGTCAGTAACTTTATCGTGTACATATATAATTTTTTTCTGAGAAAAATTCGTTGTTTTTTTCTTACTTGCTTCTAAAGATAAGTCAATATTATTGATATTTTTTTTGTTTATTCTAATTATTAAAGGGATTTTAGTGCCGTTTTTATTTTCTAGTTGCTTTGGCTGATGATAGTTTCTTATGATTTCATCTTTTATTTCTGAATTTTTGATGTTAATCCCTGGGATTTTAACGTATCGGTACAAAAAATTGGCATATCCATATATTTCTTTATCAGCATTGTTAAATTCGTCAAATACAGTCTGATTTTCTTTTATTAGCGAATCGGCATCTTGCTCATTATAAAAAGTAGATGCGTAAAATTTATATAAATTACCTTTCAATTGATTAACTTTATATTTAAACTCGTCAGCGCTTAATAATTTAGTATCATTTACATTTTCTGAATCACTTTCATAAGCAGAATCAATACTTTCTAGGCTACAAGTATGTGATGGTTTGAATTGTCGATGAGCGGAAAATGGTTCTTTTCTCGATGTGGTAGTCACGGTGAAAATTTTTTTTATGAAATCATCGGAATTACTAATATTTTTAAAAATTTCGGAATGACCTGATAACTTGCTCAGTGTAACTTTCATGAACATAACTCCCTATTTAATATTATAATTATTATTTTATAGGTAGCTAAATAGAGAAAATATAAAGAAACGACACTCATTAAGAAATGATATATAAAAATTGTATTTTGGGTGAATAGCTTTATACCAATAATATAAAGCTATTCCAAAGTGTGCGCCCCACCAAGGGAGTGAGGCGAAAGGTTAGTTATCGAGTACCGTAAACAACAATGGTTTTACCATGCGCGGAGATTAAGTTTTGATCTTCCAGCATTTTCAAAATACGGCCGACAGTTTCACGGGAACAACCAACGATTTGGCCAATCTCCTGACGGGTGATTTTGATTTGCATCCCATCTGGATGTGTCATGGCATCAGGTTGTTTGGCTAAATTCAGTAGCGTTTGTGCAATACGGCCTGTTACGTCTAAGAAGGCGAGGTTGCCCACTTTTTCTGACGTTGTTTGCAGGCGGCTTGCCATTTGCGCGGAAAGGCGCATTAAGATATCAGGATTAACCTGAATCAATTGACGGAATTTTTTGTAAGAAATTTCAGCAACTTCGCAGGCGATTTTTGCTCTAACCCACGCAGTACGTTCTTGCCCTTCTTCAAATAATCCAAGCTCACCAATGAAATCCCCCTGATTCAGGTAGGAGAGGATCATTTCTTTGCCTTCTTCATCTTTGATTAAAACAGCCACTGAACCTTTAACTATGTAGTAAAGGGTTTCTGCTTTCTCACCCTGATGGATCAGTGTGCTCTTGGATGGATACTTATGAATATGGCAGTGTGACAAAAACCATTCAAGAGTAGGGTCTGTTTGTGGCTTGCCGAGAACCATTAGCGTTATCCTCTGTATGTTATTGCAGCCATCCGGAAAAAGCGTACCAGAAAGGCTGGCTTTAAAGTCACTAGCTTAGCATATTAATTTGTCTTATATACCCTAAATAACAGGAAGAGCAACATTGCATCAATCGCTTTTCATGGTTAGGGTAAACAAATTGATATCAACACTATAATATAATCAAATAAAACGTTGAGTTTTGATCTTAATCCTATCAACTAAGTATTGTTTGTAGCATATCCGATACAGAAAGTCTTCCCTGTATCGCTTCAGCAGAATAAAGCTGATATAACATTCTTTATATCTATGGAACAATGTAGCCTTTAAATCGATTTCATTTCAAGGGGAATAAAATGGAAGCAAGAGTTAAATGGGTGGAGGGGCTCTCTTTTTTAGGTGAGTCAGCGTCAGGCCACCAAGTGATGATGGACGGCAATGCAGGCGATAAAGCACCAAGCCCAATGGAAATGGTGTTAATGGCTGCAGGTGGTTGCAGTGCAATTGATGTGGTATCCATCTTACAAAAAGGCCGTAATGATATTACCGACTGTGAAGTGAAATTAACCTCTCAGCGCCGTGAAGAAGCGCCTCGTTATTTCGTTAAAATCCATTTGCATTTTATTGTAACAGGGAATGAATTAACGGATAAAGCGGTTGAACGTGCAGTTCAGCTTTCTGCTGAAAAATATTGTTCAGTCGCGTTGATGTTAGAAAAGACCGTCGAAGTGACACATAGCTTTGAAATTAAAAATTAAAAATTAAAAATTAAAAATAAATTTAATAGTTATTGATATATTTTAAAAATAAGATGCTTATTCTAATTAATGGTAAGCATCTTATTTAATAATCAAAAAAACAATTTAGTCATGTTTCTGAGTAATTAGCTTTTCGACTATTGGCATCATAATTAATTCCATTGCTAAGCCTAATTTCCCCCCTGGCACGACAATCGTATTCATCGCGGAGATAAACGAGCCAGATATCATTGACAGTAGATAGGGAAAATCAATCTGTTCAAGTCCACGAAAGCGAATAACAATAAAACTTTCATCTTGTGAAGGAATAGCTTTCGCTGAAAATGGGTTTGAGGTATCTACAGTAGGTACGCGTTGGAAGTTAATATGGGTACGGGAAAATTGTGGTGTGATGTAGTTAATATAATCCCCCATTGAACGCACCACCGAATCCATGACTGCTTCTCTAGAGTGCCCACGTTCAGTGGTGTCACGGATGAGTTTTTGTATCCACTCTAAGTTCACAATAGGCACAACACCTACCAGTAAATCAACATGTTGCGCGACATTGTGCTCAGGTGTCACAATCCCACCGTGTAAGCCTTCATAAAACAGCACATCCGTTTTTTCAGGTAACGATTCCCAAGGAGTGAACGTACCTGGTTGTAAGCCATAAGGTACTGCTTCATCATAGGTATGTAGGTATTTACGCGATTTCCCACAGCCCGTTTTGGCGTAATCCACCAGTGTTTGCTCAAGTAGCGCAAAGTCATTGGCTTCTGGACCAAAATAACTAATATGGCGGCCTTGCTCTCTGGCTTTGCGAATCGCCATATCCATTTCAGGGCGCGTGTAACGGTGGAAGCTGTCCCCCTCTAGTGTGGCTGATTGGATATTTAATTGGTGGAATATTTTACGAAAGGCTTGGCTAGTTGACGTTGTGCCAGCACCGCTTGAACCAGTGATGGCAATAATCGGGTGTTTTTTGGACATAGCGGACTCCCTGTGTTGCGCTTATGGCCACTATTTCAGAAACAGCGAACGAAGCGGGTTAGCGGGCTTTAGGCATGAAATTAACGGATTCATGCAATTCTGACCAGACTAGCACAATTTCGCCAGAAACTAACTGCCGTTTCACATCGTTCACTTTATCTTGCAGGCTTTTTTCTTGGGCACCATAGTCAGTGCCTTCGCGTAACACATAGCTTTCAATTAGATTTTCCAGTGTTTCAGGCGTAAGTTCTTGCCAAGGAATAATCATTTTTTTTCCTTATTTAGATAAGGGATTAGCCATTGTGGAATGCGGGTTTCTAGCCACATTTTGGGCTTTCTTAATGTGCCACTCACAAAGCCCACATGACCACCGTGTTCCGTCATCTGGTACTCCACATTTTTAGGTAAATGTGATAGATCAGGAACTACTTCTGGCGCCATAAACGGATCATCTTTGGCATGAATAATTAACGTTGGTTTGGTGATATAGGCAAGCTTAGGGAGCGCGCTACATTTTTGATAGTAATCCGTCGCATCATCAAAGCCATGAATACGAGCGGTGATCACATCATCAAATTCACGGATCCGTTTAAGTTGCTTTAGCTGTAACAGATTTAATGGTAATGAACCTGGATAGCGAACGAGTTTGCGAGTCGCATTGCGTTTTAAGCCATTGAGTAAATAGCGTTGATAAAATTGGGAAATCCCTTTTTCCATCCGCAATGAACAGGCTTCCAACATGAGCGGTGCAGAGACCACGACACCTGCATCCACATCTGCATTTTGACCACTTTCGGCTAAATAACACGCTAACATATTGCCACCAAGGGAATAACCCACCGCTGCTGTTGGCACATCACCAAAGGTGTGCTTTAGCCAACGCAAAAAATAACGTGCATCACTGGTTTCACCTGAATGATAGATACGCTGCTGGCGATTCGGTTCGCCGCTGCAACCCCGAAAATGCATGATGACACCTAACCAACCTTGGTTTTGTGCGCTTTCTAGCATGCCGTGGGCATAAGGGCTTTTAAAATTGCCTTCTAACCCATGAAAAATAACTAAACGCGGCTTATGTGCAGCGAGCTCAGGTTTTTCGCTCCAAGCAAGATCGATAAAATCGCCATCAGGCAATTCAAGTCTCTGCCAAAGAGGTTTAATTTTCGGTGTCCTGCGAAAAATTCTTGGCAACAAAGTTTGGAGGTGTGGATTCTTAGCCCAACTTATCGGACGAAAGTTTTCTGACATAGCCTTATTTTATTTAATGGGGACTCTTGTGAGTCACATAACATACTGTTATTTTTTTGTGATGCAAGTAAACAAATTTGAGTTTGAGGATTAAAGTATAAATGACACTGGGGCTGATTTTTTCACTTTTTACATTTCTATTCATTGCCGCAGTCACACCTGGCCCTAACAACATGTTGTTGACCTCAAGTGCAGCAAACTATGGTTTTCGTCGTACTATCACATTATGCCTTGGGATCATGCTAGGTATGCAGCTCATACTTTACCTCTCTGCATTTGGGATTGCTGCGCTTTTACTGCTATATCCTGCGATCCATATCGTGTTAAAAATTGCGGGCAGTATTTACTTATTGTGGCTTGCATGGAAAACCGCCACGGCAAATTATGCACCACTTAAAGCAAATAGCGAAGTGGCAAAAAGCGTCACTTGGTATCAAGGCGGTTTATTGCAATTTTTAAACCCAAAAGCATGGATGATGGGTTTAGGTGCCGTTGGTGGGTTTAGTCTACCTGGTGAGTTATTCACTCAGTCAATTATTATGATGAGTATCGCTTTTGTGGTTGTGAATTTGGCGGCAGGGCTTATTTGGATGGGGTTTGGCTCGTTAATTAGCCTGTTTCTTCGTAGCCGGCGTGCATGGTTTATCTTTAACTGGACAATGGGATTGCTGACCGCACTGTGCGTACCATTGATTTGGTTAGAGTAATGCCTATAGCCAAGAAGCTAATCATATTTAGCTTCTTGGCATCTCTATATATGAAAAGTACGGTCGTGATCCGTTAGTAATTCGATGGTTAGGCTAAGTTTTCCCTCGCATCGCACCTACATGCAGCTTTTGCTTAGGGAGTGATTAACTTAAATCGACGCCTTTACTGCCAAATAGGTAAGTAAAGAGGAAACCGCAGACATACGAAACCAGTATGCCGCCCGCATACACTGCCATCCCTGCGAGTACGCCTTGCCCTGAGGTCATTAAGGGGATCGCGATTAATCCAGATGGGCCAAACACAGTATTTAAACCTACGGGCAAACCCATCCATGCTACCGCACCGATAAAGAACCCTCCTGCTGCGCCACCTAAACATGCTGTCACAAACGGTTTGACGCGAGGGAGTGTGACACCGTAAATCAACGGCTCGCCAATCCCTAAGAACCCAGGGAATAGCGCCCCACCAATTTGTCCGCGGGTTACAGAGCCTTTTTTGGCTTTCACGTATAAGGCAAGCGCCGCACCGACTTGGCCTGCACCCGCCATCGCCAGTATTGGGAATAGCGAGTTAAACCCTTGTGCATCCACTAAGGCAACATAAACAGGGATAAACCCTTGGTGAACCCCAAACATGACCGCAATTAAGAACAACCCAGCTAAGACCGCGGTACCAATCGGGTTACCGTTTAAGTGCATAAATAACCAAGACATTCCATCGAACAGCCAAACACCAATCGGCATGATAAAGATAAAGGTTGCTGCACCGACAATTAACAGAGTAATAGTTGAGGTCAGAATAATATCAAGGCTGGATGGAATAATTTTGCGGACTTGTTTTTCAACCCATGCACCAAAGATACAAGCAATTAAAATCCCAATAATGTTGCCGCGGGGGTCGATGTGCCAACCAAAGAAGTTAGACATCCCCGAATAGAAGCCTTTTGTTGCTTCTGGGTCGTAACCTAAAATAAATAAGGCGGCAATAATTGCGCCATTAACGCCACTTCCACCAAAGGCTTTTTGGGCGTTGTAGCCAATTAATAACCCCATAAAGGTAAATAAACCTTTACCAAATATGGCTAGGTAAGCAATGGCACTTTTTAACCAAGCCAGCTGTTGGGAGTCTGGTGGGAACACGTTTTCATTGGTGACTAATAACCCAAGTAATGATGCGATCCCCATCAACAGACCTGCACCAATAAACCCTGGAATTAGGGGAGTAAAGATGGTGGCAAACTTTGATAGAAAGCGGTGTACCGCGCTAGTTTGTTTCTTTTTCAACTGCTGCTTATTGGCAGAGGCAATTTCGTTCAGATCTTGAGTTTGATGAGGTGATTCATCGTGCTCATCTTCTTCATCCTCTAGCATTTTGTTCATTAAGTCCGCGGCGGTTTGGGCTTTACCTGGGCCTAGGACAATTTGTAGCTGCTCGTCACTTTCGATAACACCAAGCACGCCTGGGATTTGTTTCAGTGCGGCTTTATCGACGAGTTGGTCACTGTTGAGTGTCAGTCGTAAGCGAGTCATGCAGTTACCCGCTAGTTTTATATTGCGACGACCCCCTACTTGTTGCAGGATCTGCTGCATCATTTCTATTGTTATTTTAGCCATACTATTTTTCTCATTAAAATCCGCATATTAGGCGGAAGATGCCATATTGAGTGCTGTACGAATAAAACCGTTATTGTTGGTGAGCAGCTGACGAGCCTCATCGGCATTCAAGCCTGATAACACCATCAAAATTGCCGTCTTACAGTGCCTGTCACATTGTTGAAGTGCGTTTTCAGCTGTGGTTCGGTCACAGTCCGTTGCCTCCATAACAATTTTAGTTTGTCTTTCAATTAACTTGGCATTCGTGGCTTCAACATCCACCATCAAGTTGCCAAATACCTTACCGATACGGATCATCGCGCCCGTGGTGATCATATTCAGCACTAATTTTTGGGCCGTTCCCGCTTTCATTCGTGAAGAACCTGTGACCACTTCTGGACCAACAATAGGGGTAATTGCGATATCTGCTGCATTGGCGATGGGGCTATTTGGGTTACAGCTAATGGCTGCTGTCGTGGCGCCGACAGAGCCTGCATAAGCTAAAGCGCCTAACACATACGGAGTACGTCCACTTGCTGCGATACCAACGAGTACATCTTTTTCATTAAATTGGATATTTTTCAGGTCTTGTTCACCTAACTCAGGTTTATCTTCTGCGTTTTCGACGGCACGAAAAATGGCTTGGTGACCGCCTGCAATGAGGCCGATGACTTGCTCATGAGGAGTTCCATAAGTTGGTGGGCACTCACTGGCATCAAGTATGCCTAAACGCCCAGAGGTACCAGCGCCCGAGTAAACTAATCGACCACCGTTTAGAAATGCGTCTGCGACTTTATCAACTAACTGTGCAATTTCAGGCAAGACTTTTTCGACAGCTAAAGGGACTTGTTTGTCTTCGTTGTTAATCACTTGCAGCATTTGCAAGGTAGGAAGTTGGTCGATATGTGTACTTGCGGAATTGCGGCTTTCCGTTACCATTTTGCTTAAGTCGATAGTCATGAAATAGCTCCTAAATCAGATATTGTGCCAATATTATGGAATTATTTATTCCTTTGGTGTGATTGAAATCACGGTGTTATCTATTCTAACTTGCGAATATAAAGGAATATTTTGTCATTTATTTCAAATTAAAGAGTCACTTTTCATTGAATTTATTCGATTATTTTTAACGTATCGATTAAGTTTTATTGGAATAATTTATTATTATTTTTTTGATGGCTTGAAATTTACACCTTTTGGGGGCTCACTATGACATTATTGGATGTCATCACGTATTCACTACCGCGATTAGCAGAAAATCAGCGGAAAATTGCGCAATTTATCCTGGAAAATCCAGAAAATATATTGAGTTTGTCTTCATCTCAACTGGCTGAGAAGCTAAATGTCAGCCAGTCCGCTATTGTGAAGTTTAGCCAAAAAGTGGGCGTTAAGGGGTACCCTGCGCTGAAATTGGCGCTAAGTGAAATTATTGGGCGCCAGAAACTTAATGAAGGGACGGCTCATACTGCATTGCATAATCGAATTGCACCGAATGATAATTTGATGGTGGTGGCGCAAAAGCTTGCGATGGAGAAAAACCATTCGATAACAGAGACAACAAAGCATATTGATTTCAAGCAGTTTGAAAAGGTCGTTGCGTTAATCGATAAATCTCAGCGGGTGCAGATAGTCGGCATTGGCGGCTCAGGGCTCACGGCAAAGGATTTAAGTTATAAGCTGCAAAAAATTGGGATTACTACCTTGGTCGAATTTGATCATCATGTGCAAATTGCAGCGGCATTAACGTTAAATTCCAATGATGTACAGATTGTTATCTCGTTTACGGGCAAGCGAAAAGACATGCTGAGTGCAGCGAATATCGCTCGTAAGCAAGGAGCATCGGTTATCGCGATAACGCGTGACCGACATTCACCACTGGCGCAACTCTCTGATTACGTTATTGAAAGTATTGCGGAAGAAGATGAGTGGCGTAGTTCGTCTATTTCATCTCGAACAGCTCAAAACACTATAACCGACCTCATTTTTATGGCATTGCTACAAAAACGTGAGGCTAAAGCCAAGTCTTTAGTTATGAATGCGAGAATGGCAATTAATAATTTAGATGAATAGCCTTTAGTCTTATAACTCATCGATAACTTTGCAATACATACCTATTTGCGTTAAGACTAAAGTTATAAGTATTTAAATTTGAAATATTCAAAGGGGAATTATTGATGAGAGCACTCATTGTTTATACTGAGTTAACTGACGAAGATTCCGTTATTAGCCACGCAGTAGCAAGACTGGCAAGCGAATTGAACGATGAACATGTTGAAACCGTGATTATTCGGGATTTTGAAGATGGGATGGCTTACATCCGTTCAAATACGAGCATCGATTGCTTGCTATACGGCCGCGATATGTCAGATAAGCAAGAACAAACCCAAGCTCATCAATTAATTACTCAGCTTCATCGTCGACAAGAAGATGTCCCTGTTTTTTTACTGAGCGATCGTGAAGAAGCGCTAACCGCTTTTGACCGAAAAATGATGGAGCAAGTCGATGAATTTGCTTGGATTTTAGAAGATTCAGCCGACTTTATTGCAGGGCGTGTACTTGCGGCGATTATTCGCTATCGTGCACAATTGTTGCCGCCATTAATGAAAAGCTTAATTAAATACAGTGACATACATGAATATTCGTGGGCGGCCCCAGGGCACCAAGGTGGGGTTGGTTTTACCAAAACACCTGCGGGGCGTATTTATCACGATTTTTTTGGTGAGAATTTATTTCGCACAGATATTGGGATCGAGCGAGTTGCAGTGGGCTCATTGCTAGACCATACAGGGGCATTTGGTGAATGTGAAAAAAATGCCGCGCGTATCTTTGGTGCTGACCAATCTTATTCGGTGGTTGTCGGGACATCGGGTTCCAATCGAACGATTATGCAAGCTTGCATGACTGATGATGATGTCGTCGTCATCGACCGAAATTGTCATAAATCGATTGAGCAGGGGTTGATCCTGACAGGGGCTAAACCTGTGTATATGACACCTAGCCGTAACCGCTATGGTATTATCGGTCCAATTTATCCGAAAGAGATGACACCCGAAGCCATTGCTGAAAAGATCGCTAAGAATCCATTAACATTGGACAAAATCGGTAAACGCCCTACCTATAGTGTTGTCACTAACTGTACCTACGATGGTGTCTGCTACCATGCACGCAAAGTTCAAGATTTACTGGATAAATCATTGGATAGAATTCATTTCGATGAAGCATGGTATGGGTATGCACGTTTTAATCCGATTTATCATAACCACTTTGCTATGCGAGATGAGCCGAGAAATGGCGATGAGCCGACGATTTTTGCCACTCACTCCACACATAAGTTGTTGAATGCGTTATCCCAAGCATCATTCATTCACATCCGAAATGGTCGTAACTCGATTGATTTCAATCGCTTTAATCAGGCTTATCATATGCACGCCACCACCTCGCCGCTGTATGCCATTTGTGCCTCAAACGATATCGCGGCGGATATGATGGATGGTAATAGCGGGCGTTCACTCACCGACGAAGTTATTCGTGAATCTATCGATTTCCGCCAATCATTGGGTTATTTGTATAAAGAGTTTCTCAATGATGACGAATGGTTCTTTAAGCCATGGAATCAGGAAATGGTGAAGGACCCTGCGACAGGGAAACGCTATGCTTTTGAAGATGCCCCTGTTGAGTTGCTGATGAAAGAGCAGAGCTGCTGGGTAATGAACCCTGAGGATAAATGGCACGGTTTTAAAGATATCCCTGAAAACTGGGCGATGCTTGACCCTATTAAAGTCAGTATTTTATCACCAGGAATGGGGGACGATGGCAAACTGCAAGACACTGGCGTACCCGCAGCACTGGTGACTGCATGGTTGAACCATTATGGGATTGTGCCAACACGGACAACGGATTTCCAGATTATGTTCTTGTTTTCCATGGGGATCACTAAAGGGAAGTGGGGGACTTTAGTTAATGCGCTACTCTCCTTTAAACGCCACTATGACAATAACACCAGTTTGAAAAAGGTGTTACCTGAAGTGGTGGAAAGTGCCCCTGAAATATATGGTCACATGGGGTTACGTGACTTAGGCGATAAAATGTTTATCTATCTACAGAAAAATAACCCTGCTGGGCAGCTGAATCAAGCGTATGAACAATTGCCTGAAGTGGTGATGAGCCCACGAGATGCGTACCAAGAAATTGTCGCTAACCGTGTGGAAGCAGTTCCGCTCGATAAACTCGCCGGGCGTATCGCTGCCAATTCGATTATTCCGTATCCACCAGGTATCCCGATGTTGCTATCAGGGGAAAGTTTTGGGGATAAAAACAGCCCACATATCGGTTACTTACACAGCCTGCAGGCGTGGGATAGTGAGTTCCCTGGCTTTGAACATGAAACCGAAGGAACCGAAATTATCGATGGGCAGTATTATGTGATGTGTGTGAAACACTAATGACATCAAGCTAGAAAACGAAAAAGGCGCTTGATTTTAATAAGTCAGGCGCCTTTTTGCGTGTTAATTAATGGCAGAATAACTAGTTGGCCTCAAACTCACTGGTCATCACTTCCAGTTTTTCTTGTAGCTCCATCCATTCCATTTCAACCGCTTCAAGGGCGGATTTTTGCTCCGTTTGTTTTTTCAAACATTCAGTCAGCTCTGCTTTTTTATCTTGCTCATAAATTGCTGCGTCAGAAAGCTTCGATTCTAACTCGCCCAGTGACCTAGAGTATTTCTCCATCTGCTTTTCCAACTCCGTGATTTTTTTACGGATTGGTTGAGTTAGCTGGCGGAACTCCGCTTCACGACGTTTTTGATCTTTCCTATCTTGTGCGGTGACTGTTGCCGCAGCGGCGGGTTTGTCTTTCTCTTGCTGGTCACGCACTTGCTGCAATTCGAGCTTGTTTTGCTCGGCAAGCCATTGTTGGTAATCTTCTAAATCACCATCAAATTGTTCTACTGCACCGCCGTGAACTAAATACAGCTCATCAGTGGTGGTTCTTAGCAAGTGCCTATCATGGGAAACCACGACTAATGCGCCTTCGAATGCCATCAAGGCTTCGGTGAGGGCTTGGCGCATGTCCAAATCCAAGTGGTTGGTTGGCTCATCGAGTAACAACAGATTTGGGCGTTGCCAGACGATGAGTGCTAGCACCAAACGTGCTTTCTCTCCACCAGAGAAACGGCCGCTAGGGTCTGTCACTTGGTCGCCTTTAAAACCAAAGCCACCTAAATAGTCGCGCAGCTGTTGCTCCGTTTGCTCTGGGGCAAGGCGTGCAAGGTGTTGTAATGGAGATTCTTCAGGGTGCAGGTATTCCAACTGGTGCTGGGCGAAATAACCTAGTTTGATGCCTTTAGCGAGGGAAATTTCACCCTGTAATGGCGGTAAATCACCTGCTAGCATCTTAATTAACGTGGATTTACCCGCGCCATTACGCCCCAGTAACCCAATGCGTGAACCTGGCACTAAGTTCAGCTTAATTGATTGCAAAACGATTTTTTCACCGTAGCCCGCGCTGACTTTTTCCATCTTTAATAATGGATTTGGCAAACTTTCAGGTTTACGGAATGAAAAATGGAATGGGTTATCCACGTGTGCAGGTGCCACCATTTCCATTCTTTCCAACATCTTAATACGGCTTTGTGCTTGCTTTGCTTTGGTTGCTTGCACTCTAAAGCGGTCGATATAGCTTTGTAGGTGTGCGGCCTTAGCCTGTTGACTTTCATACAGCGCTTGTTGTTGGGCCAGTTTTGTTGCGCGCTGGCGTTCAAATGAAGAGTAGTTGCCCGTGTATTCGAACATAGTTTCTTGTTCAATATGCAACACTTTATCAATAATTGGGTCGAGGAAATCCCTATCATGGGAAATCAAGATTAACGTGCCTTGGTAGCTTTTCAGCCATTTTTCCAGCCAAATCACCGCATCTAAATCAAGGTGGTTAGTTGGTTCATCAAGTAGCAACAAATCAGAGCGGCAAAGTAGCGCTTGCGCCAGGTTCAAACGCATCCGCCATCCACCCGAAAATGATTTTACGGGAGAGTCTAATTGCGCTTGGCTGAAACCTAAACCATGAAGCAAACTTGATGCACGCGAACGGATTGTCCACGCATCGATAGCATCTAATTGCCCATGGACGACAGCAATGGCATTACCATCATTTTTTTCATTAGCTTGGGCAAGTTTTTGTTCAAGGGCGCGAAACTCACGGTCACCGTCAATGACATATTCGAGAGCGGGCACATCTAATGCAGGGGTTTCTTGGTTGACCCATGCCATAGACCAGTTGCTTGGAAACGTTGCAGAGCCTGCTTCAGCTTGTAATTCGCCTTTCAATAGCGCAAGCAGCGTCGATTTACCGCAGCCATTTTTACCCACTAAACCAACTTTTTGGCCAGGGTTAATCGTTGCCGTGGCATTGTCCAAAAGAACACGAACGCCTCGACGAATTTGGAGTGAAGAGAAAACAATCATAGCAACCGTCTATTAAAAATATGTTAAATTATCAACGTATATACTCTAAATAATTCATAGTGCAGTTAGGCGACAAGCAAATGAGTCGCGAGGAGCCTACTTAAGTAGGTGACTAGTGCGAATGCGCGTAGTCAACAACACTGCAACGTGAAGTAAGACGAGTATAGCAGGCTGCATGGTAACGGAAAATGTTCCGTCTGACACGCCTTTGAGGAGGGAAAGATGTCAAATATACCAAAAGTGCTGGTGGTCTATGCCCATCCAGACTCTGATGAATCTATCGCCAACAAGGCACTGCTTGATGCGGTGCGTGATTTTGAACATGTCACGGTACATGATTTATACGCGACATACCCCGACTATTTTATTGATGTGACCGCGGAGCAAAAGCTGTTGTGCTTGTATGATGTGATTGTTTTTCAGCACCCGCTCTATACTTATAGTTGCCCCGCATTGTTGAAAGAGTGGTTTGACCGCGTATTAACTCGCCGTTTCGCCACCGATATGGGGTATCAAAAATTAAAAGGCAAATATTGGCGCTCGGTGATTACAACAGGGGAACCTATCCATGCCTACCAACACGATGGGTACAACCGTTACCCTTTGACAGAAATACTTCGTCCATTTGAATTGACCGCATTAATGTGTGATATGCAATGGCTGGAGCCGACTATTATTTATGCGGCACGTCGACAGCCTAAAGCCCATTTTCAACAGCTTATTGATGACTACCGTCAATGGATACAACAACCGCTGAGTGCGGGAGGGCTTTCCTAATGTCAGATATGGGGCTATTTGAATCTGTTATCATTTTCCTCTGCGCAGGTGTCATCATGGTACCCATTGCCCAGAAAATTCGTTTGGGCGCGGTACTTGGGTATCTATTGGCAGGGATTATGATTGGGCCATTTGTACTTGGCTTTATCCATAATGTTGATGATATTTTGCATTTCTCTGAAATGGGCGTCGTGTTTTTAATGTTCTTAATTGGCTTAGAGTTAAAACCCTCTAAGTTATGGGAGCTGAGGCGTTCGATTTTTGGTGTGGGCACCGTTCAAGTTGTGGTCACCGCAGCAATCATGGCATCACTGCTGTTTCTTGCCAAATTTTCATGGCAAGCCGCCATTGTGGGTGGGCTGGGGATGGCAATGTCATCAACAGCGATGGCACTGCAACTGATGAACGAAAAGGGCATGTCCAATAAAGAGAGCGGTCAGCTTGGTTTTTCTGTTTTGCTATTCCAAGATATGGCGGTGATCCCGATTATGGCATTGATCCCCTTATTGGCAGGGGATACGGCAACCAGCGACTGGCAAAAAATTGGCTTAAAAGTTGTTGCTTTTTTTGGGTTATGGGTGGTTGGTCGCTACTTATTACGTCCGATGTTTAGGCTAGCTGCAAAATCGGGTGTGCATGAAATTTTTACCGCCGCTGCACTCTTAGTGGTATTAGGTTCTGCGTTGATTATGGAAAGCCTCGGTTTTTCGATGGCGTTAGGTACCTTTATGGCAGGAGTCATGTTAGCGGAAACAGAATTCCGCCATGAATTGGAAATCAACATTGAGCCATTTAAAGGCTTATTGCTGGGGCTGTTTTTTATCTCTGTAGGGATGTCGCTTAACTTACAAGTATTGTGGACTTATTTACCTCAGGTATTGATCGCCGTGGTGGTCTTAGTGGCAGTAAAAGCGTTGGTGCTGTATTTGCTTGGTTTTGCTGCACGGCTGCGTAATGGCGCTCGAGCCCAATTTTCTGGTGTCTTAAGCCAAGGCGGTGAATTTGCCTTCGTTATTTATGCGACGGCTTTTGGGGCAAGTGTCATTGATGAACGCCAAATGGATCTTTTGCTGGTGGTGGTCACACTTTCGATGATGACAACGCCACTTGTGATGCAGCTGATAGATGCTTATTTGAACTACCGATATAATCAGCAACCTGCATCCAGTGAAAAGCCATTTGTGGAAGATAACGACCCACATGTTATTTTGGTGGGCTTTGGCCGTATGGGACAAGTGGTTGGGCGTTTATTAATGGCCAATAAAGTCAAAATCACGGTACTTGAACAAGATGTGACTGCGATTGGCACAATGCGTCGCTACGGTTATACCGTGTATTACGGTGATGCGCGAGAGCTGCAATTACTGCGTTCAGCGGGGGCTGATAAAGCCAAAGCCATTGTGATCACCAGTGATGTGCCTGAGGAAGTGATGGAAATTGTGCGAATTTGCCAAGAAAACTTTCCTAACTTGCATATTATTGCTCGAGCAAAAGGCCGTCTGGAGGCACATGAATTATTGCACAGTGGCGTGACCGACTTTAGCCGTGAAACATTTTCTAGTGCTTTGGAGCTCGGTAGCAAGGCATTAATTAGTACCGGTATGCATCCACACAAAGCCTACCGGGCAAAACAGCATTTCCGTCGCTTAGATATGCGCATGTTGCGGGACGTCTATCCCGAAAGTGAAAATAGCGATAGCGGGCAAATTTCACGTGTAAAAGAAGCGCGTCGTGAGCTCAATGAGCTATTTGAAAAAGAGATGCAAAGAGAACACCGGCAGCCACATAGCTGGAACAATGAACAATAAGGGTAAGAAATGGCTTCAACACGTAAGCGTTTTATTGCAGGCGCGACCTGCCCGAAATGCCAATCACAAGATACGTTGATGATGTGGCGTGAAGATAAAATTGATGTGGTGGAGTGCGTCAACTGTGGCGACCAACAACGCCAAGCGGGGGAGGTTGCCACCGAGCACGTAAGGCAAAAAGAGCAGGTGATTGGTATTTTTACACCTGAATAAGAGAAATTTGTCAATTCTCAATACATCATCATTGTTTTTCGGTACAATTGGCAAAAAATTTTCCCCTTACGGGTAGTAGGAGATGTCATGAAAGTAGCAAAAGACTTGGTGGTCAGCTTGGCTTATCAAGTAAGAACAGAAGACGGTGTTTTAGTTGATGAGTCCCCGGCAAGCGCGCCACTGGACTATTTGCACGGCCGTGGTTCTTTAATTTCTGGTCTAGAAAAAGCGTTAGAAGGCCGTTCTGTTGGTGAAAACTTCGATGTTGAAGTGGCTTCTGACGATGCATACGGTCAATACGATGACAACTTAGTTCAACGCGTTCCTAAAGATGTCTTTATGGGTGTTGATGAGCTGGAAGTTGGCATGCGTTTCTTAGCTGACACTGACATGGGCCCAGTTCCTGTCGAAATCACAGGGATTGAAGGCGACGAAGTTATCGTTGACGGTAACCACATGTTAGCAGGTCAAAACCTGAAATTTAATGTTGAAGTCATGGGCATCCGTGAAGCAACAGAAGAAGAAATCGCACATGGTCACGTTCATGGCGCAGATGGTCACGACCATGACCACGACCACGAAGGTGGTTGCTGTGGCGGTGGCGGTCATAGCCACGGTTCAGAAGGCGGTTGTTGTGGTGGTGGCGAAGGCCACGGCCATGGTCACAAACAAGGTGGCTGCGGTTGCCACTAATACGCTGTATTAGTGTTTGTTTTAGAATAAAAAAAGGAAGCGAAAGCTTCCTTTTTTGTCGCTATCAATAATGTGGCGGCGGTGTTTCTTCTTCTGGTCGCGCCAAATGGGAATCTTGCGACGATTTCAGCCTTTCCGTGACGATGCGTAAATGTTCCTGCATCCGCGTCAACTGCATTTGCTGGTCAGTAATCACTTGATTTAGCTGTTCGATAGCTAATTCTTGGAAAGCCACTTTGCTTTCTAAAAGTTCTAAACGTTGTTCGAATGAATGAGATGAGTCCATTTTCGACTCTCCTTAGGCGTTTTCATCATAATCAAACCATCATAATAACCGAACATTACAAATCAACAGATAAGTTTTAGTTAAACATATAGGCGATGAAACCTCTTTTTGTTAATGTTGTCTGAAGAAATGATTATACTGTTTCTATCACAAATAAATAATGAGACCCAAAGCACTAGGGGCATTATCATAAAATGAGCGATAAACATTGGGTTTACTGTTCAAATAGGTTCGCATTAAAATCATCGGAGATTAGGATGAAATCACTGTTTAAGGCAAGTCTTCTGGCAACAACGTTGGCACTTACTTTCACTGCTCCGCAAGTTATGGCAGCGGAAGCCAAAGCACAAAGTAGCGCATTTAAAAATGCTGAAGAGCGTAATGCTTATGCACTGGGCGCTTCTTTAGGTCGCTACATGCAGAATTCATTAGAAGAACAAAAAACTATTGGTATTAACTTGGATAACGCACAACTGTTGGCGGGTGTTCAAGATGCATTCAATGGTAAAAGCAAAATGACCGATGCAGAAGTTGAAGAAACCCTGCGTCAGTTCGAAGGGCAAGTTAAAGCAGCTGCCGATAAAAAAATGAAAGACGAATCAGCCAGTAATGAGAAAAAAGGCGCTGAATTCCGTGAAAAATACGCTAAAGAAAAAGGCGTAGTGAAAACCAAATCAGGCTTACTGTACAAAATTGAAAAAGACGGTACAGGCGCTAAACCTAAAGCAGATGAAACCGTTGTCGTTCATTACAAAGGCTCTCTGATTGATGGTACTGAATTTGATAGCTCTTACTCACGTAACGAGCCACTGACTATCCCATTAAACTCAGTCATTAAAGGCTGGACTGAAGGTTTAGTAAACCTGAAAAAAGGCGGCAAAATGCAGTTAGTGATCCCAGCTGATTTAGCGTATGGCGAAAACGGCGTTCCGGGTATCCCAGCTAACTCAACTTTAGTTTTTGATGTTGAATTATTAGATATCAAACCAGCGGCTAAATAAGATAGATTTTAGTTGTCATCAAGCCCGAGGCATTTGTCTTGGGCTTTTTTGTTTATATGTATTCTTCATCAATTAGGTACAGTTACGACAATCGTTGAACCAAGAGGTGCATATCCTCTTAACCGAATATAATCACTCCCAGCGCCATCGCCTTCAATTGTGTGGTTTCCTGGGCCTAGTGTTTGCACTGTGGAGGTATTAGGGCCATTCATAAACTTAATTTGCACATCAAAAGGCCCCATTGTTAAAGGATCTCTAAAATCATATGAGACAGTGTATTTATATTTGCCAATGTAAGATTGAAACGGGTACCAATTAGACCATTTGCCAAATTGAGCGAAAATTAAGATATCTTTGTTTCCTGCCATGAAAGCTCCTTATTTAAAAATAAAGAAAATACAGTGGATAATACGGTTAAAAATATAAACGTTTTAGGTGAATTTCTAATGATATGGAAAGGCGTAAAATATGAGATATCAATATTTGATAAATAGAAAACAAAAAGATTAATCACATCAACGATTAATGTTAATGAAATGGCTAACACAAAAATACGTTTAAATATGGATTTAATATGTAATGAATAATTTAGCACAGAGGTAAGTAGCAGTGAGCGCATTACCATAATCAGTAAGGTAAAGACGATTGAATAGATAGTCAGCTTATCAACATGTATTGTGACAACACCAGTGATGAGCAGTAATAAGTCGTATATTTCACTAAATGAAACTATTAGGAAGTAAATAATTAGCATGTAGATTTTTCGTTTAATCAAAATAAACCTCATTAATTAATTTGGCATGTGGATAGAATCACATCATTATTAAGTTTGAATAATTGAATATAATATCTTAATACTATTCTGGCCAAATAAAATGGTAAGGAATTATAATTTTATAGTTTTAATTATGGTTTCGATTTAAATGTATTATTAATGAAAACTCATTAAAGAGAATGGTAAATTTATATTTACCGGCAAGTAAGTTGTTTTTTTCGTTATAAATTATGCGGAATCAAGGCTTATGATCCAGTTTTAGATAAGTCACTGCCTGGCGTGGCAACAAAGTCTAACCGTGGTGAATTTTCGGCAAAAAAATCCCCAAATTGTTTAAAACTTGTGATAAAACAGACTGTCTTGCATTCATTCGCTTGACGGCGACGTCTTGGAGTTTTAACTTCAGAAGACTCTATTTTATTATTTATCATCACAATTGTTGATTATACGCGGTGCAATAAAGGCAAATTAGTCGAATAATGAATGCCTTATTAGTCAACTGGATGAAATGTTTACATTAGAAGGATGATGTTGAAAATGTCAGATTCTTTACAGTCACACGACCTCAGCGATATTAATATACTGGATAACCAGCCTTTTGCTGAAACCGACCACGAAATCTTAAAATCATATGAAGCGGCGGTTGATGGCTTAGCAATGCTAATTGGTGGGCACTGTGAAATCGTTCTTCACTCATTGGAAGACCTGAATTGTTCTGCGGTGAGGATTGCTAACGGCCAGCACACAGGGCGTAAAATTGGCTCTCCAATTACTGACCTTGCGCTGCGTATGCTGCACGATATGGCAGATGAAGAATCTAGCGTCTCTAAAGCTTACTTTACTAAAGCGAAAAGCGGCGACTTAATGAAATCAGTGACGATTGCGATTCGCAACCGTAAGCAGCGTGTCATTGGTTTGTTGTGCATCAATATGAACTTAGATGTGCCTTTCTCCGAAATTATTCAATCGTTTGTTCCAGAAACAAAACAAGAAGTGACTTCAGATGTAAACTTTGCTTCATCCGTTGATGATTTAGTTGCTCAAACATTAGAATACACCATTGAAGAAGTGGGCGCTGACCGTAACGTATCGAATAATGCGAAGAACAAACAAGTGGTTCTGAATTTGTATGAAAAAGGTATTTTCGATATCAAAGATGCGATTAACCAAGTTGCAGATCGCTTAAATATCTCAAAACACACCGTTTATTTGTACATTCGTCAGTTTAAGAGTGGTGAATGAGTCACGCTAATCCATTAACGTACTGCATCTTGGTGACGGGCCCAGCATATGGGACGCAACAAGCTGCAAGTGCGTATCAATTTGCCAAAGCCCTTCTCGAAGAAGGGCACACGTTAAAAACCATATTTTTTTATCGTGAAGGCGTGCTGAACGCAAACTTACTCACATCCCCCGCAACGGACGAGTTCGATTTACTCACGGCTTGGCAGCAATTGGCAAAAGACGCTGGTTGTGAGATGCATATTTGTGTTTCTGCGGCGTTACGGCGTGGTGTAGTTGATCAAGAACAGGCTCAAAACTTATCATTACCAGTCAATAATTTAGCGAGTGGGTTTATGATGAGTGGGTTAGGTAGCTTAGCGGAAGCCATGATGACAGCAGATAGAACCCTTCAATTTTAAGAAAGTAAGGTATCCCGTGAAAAAAATTGCCTTCGTTTTTACGACAATGCCCCATGGAAATGCAAGTGGGCGAGAAGGGTTGGATGCCTTGCTGGCAACATCTGCATTAACGGATGAAATTGAGGTGTTTTTTATTGCTGATGGCGTCTTTCAACTGCGAGTAAACCAACAACCTAAAGCCATTCTTGCGCGGGACTATATCGCAACATTTAAAATATTACCGCTATATGACATTGAAAATATTTATCTTTGTCGGGAATCCCTTCGGGAACGTGGGTTACCTGAAAACGGTGAGTATGTTGTTACGCCTAAAATCCTCAACCCATGTGAAATTCAGCTAAAATTAGCCGCTTGCGATGTGGTGTTGAAATTTTAATCGATTGTTCGTATTTTAAGCTTGGGTTGCGTTTTGATCTATAGTAGGATCGTTTCTATGCTTTATACATTAGCAACATCTCCGTTTAACTGTGATTTTTCGGCTATACTTCGCCTAATGACAGATAAAGACGCGGTTTTATTGATGCAAGATGGCGTGGCTACTGCAATATCACAGTCACCTTTCCTTGATGCATTACAAAAAACGGGGGCACAATTATATGCCTTGGATGTCGATATTAACGCTCGAGGGTTGCAAAATACCCTATCACCCGCCGTTTCTGTGATCACATATCAAGGTTTTGTGAAGCTAACAGAAGTCCAAAAACAACATTTTGCCCTATAAAGGCACTAAAAGTTGTATATTTCTTGACACCTGACTCAGTCGGCAATAAAATTTCGCGTCCTCGTGTATCGTCATGTTGGCGAACGAGGTCAAAATCCGTGTTTACGAAGCAAAAAAACCAGGAGCTTTTTTAATAATGGCAACTATTAATCAGCTGGTACGCAAATCTCGTAGCTCGAAAGTTGTGAAAAGCAACGTTCCAGCACTGGAAGCTTGCCCGCAAAAACGTGGCGTATGTACTCGTGTATATACTACCACTCCTAAAAAACCAAACTCAGCATTACGTAAAGTATGCCGTGTTCGTTTAACTAATGGTTTCGAAGTATCTTCCTACATCGGTGGTGAAGGCCACAACTTGCAGGAACACTCCGTAATCCTTATCCGTGGCGGTCGTGTTAAAGACTTGCCAGGTGTGCGTTATCACACCGTTCGCGGCGCACTGGACTGTTCTGGTGTTAAAGACCGTAAGCAAGCTCGTTCTAAATACGGCGCGAAAAAACCTAAGGCTTAATGGATTACCGTTAAGTAAGGCCAAACATTTTAATCTTAATGTCAAAATACTCTCGTAGAGTTTTGGACAAACCTGAATTAACAACGGAGTCATATCCATGCCACGTCGTCGCGTAATAGGTCAACGTAAAATTCTTCCAGATCCTAAGTTCGGATCAGAATTACTGGCCAAGTTTGTAAATATCCTGATGGTAGACGGGAAAAAATCTACTGCTGAAGCAATCGTATATAACGCACTTGAAACCCTTGCTCAGCGTTCTGGTAAAACTGAACTTGATGCATTCGAATTAGCACTGGATAACGTGCGTCCGACTGTGGAAGTTAAATCCCGCCGTGTTGGTGGTTCAACTTACCAAGTTCCAGTTGAAGTTCGCCCGGTTCGTCGTAATGCCCTGGCAATGCGTTGGATCGTTGATGCTGCTCGTAAACGCGGTGATAAATCTATGGCACTTCGCCTGGCAAATGAATTATCAGACGCTGCTGAGAACAAAGGTTCCGCTGTTAAGAAACGTGAAGACGTTCACCGTATGGCAGAAGCTAACAAGGCGTTCGCACACTACCGTTGGTAATAATTTCTTACCTACATTAGTGATGTATCTCAGGGTAGCCATTTGCTACCCTTTATATGAAGCATTGAACGCCCACGAGAGAGGAAAAAATGGCCCGTCAAACGCCCATAGCACGTTATCGTAATATCGGTATCAGTGCACACATCGACGCCGGTAAAACCACAACTTCTGAACGTATTCTGTTCTATACTGGTGTAAACCATAAAATTGGTGAAACTCACGAAGGTTCTGCAACAATGGACTGGATGGAGCAGGAGCAAGAGCGTGGTATTACTATCACATCTGCAGCGACTACTGCATTCTGGTCTGGTATGGCAAAACAGTATGAGCCACACCGTATCAACATCATCGACACCCCGGGACACGTTGACTTCACAATCGAAGTAGAACGTTCTATGCGTGTTCTTGATGGCGCAGTAATGGTTTACTGTGCAGTTGGTGGTGTTCAGCCACAGTCTGAAACTGTATGGCGTCAGGCTAACAAATATAAAGTTCCACGTATCGCGTTCGTTAACAAAATGGACCGTATGGGTGCGAACTTCTTACGTGTTGTTGAGCAATTAAAAACACGTTTAGCAGCTAACGCAGTTCCACTGCAATTACCAGTCGGCGCAGAAGAAGCGTTCACAGGTGTTGTTGACTTGCTGAAAATGAAAGCAATTAAGTGGAGCGATGAAGACCAGGGCGTTACCTTCGAATACGAAGATATCCCTGCGAGCATGCAAGAAGCAGCTGAAGAGTGGCACAACAACCTGATCGAAACCGCAGCAGAAGCATCAGAAGAACTGATGGAAAAATATCTGGGCGGTGAAGAACTGACTGAAGCAGAAATTAAAGCTGCATTACGTCAACGTGTTCTTGCAAGCGAAATTATCCTGGTTACCTGTGGTTCTGCATTTAAGAACAAAGGTGTTCAGGCGATGCTGGATGCAGTGGTTGATTACTTACCTGCGCCAACAGATGTACCTGCAATCAATGGTATTCTGGATGACGGTAAAGACACACCTGCAGAGCGTCACGCAAGTGATGATGAGCCATTCTCATCATTAGCATTTAAAATTGCAACTGACCCATTCGTTGGTAACTTAACGTTCTTCCGTGTTTACTCTGGTGTTGTTAACTCAGGTGACACAGTTCTGAACGCAGTGAAATCGAAAAAAGAACGTTTTGGCCGTATCGTTCAGATGCACGCTAACAAACGTGAAGAGATCAAAGAAGTTCGCGCTGGTGACATCGCGGCGGCAATCGGTCTGAAAGACGTAACTACAGGTGATACTTTATGTGCAGTTGATGCGCCAATCATCCTGGAGCGTATGGAATTCCCAGAGCCAGTAATCTCTGTTGCAATCGAACCAAAAACTAAAGCTGACCAAGAAAAAATGGGTATCGCATTAGGCCGTCTGGCTCAAGAAGACCCATCATTCCGCGTATCAAGTGATGAAGAGACTAATCAGACTATCATCGCTGGTATGGGTGAATTGCACTTGGACGTTCTGGTTGACCGTATGCGTCGTGAATTTAAAGTTGAAGCGAACGTTGGTAAACCTCAAGTTGCTTACCGTGAAGCAATCACTGCTAAAGTGACTGACATCGAAGGTAAACACGCGAAACAGTCTGGTGGTCGTGGTCAGTACGGTCATGTCGTTATCGATATGTTCCCACTGAACAAAAACGATAAAGACGGTCTGCCAATGGACTACGAATTTGTCAACGAAATCAAGGGTGGTGTAATTCCAACTGAATACATCCCTGCGGTTGATAAAGGTATCCAAGAGCAGCTGAAATCTGGCCCATTAGCTGGCTACCCTGTTGTTAACATGGGTGTTCGTCTGCATTTCGGTTCTTACCATGATGTTGACTCCTCTGAACTGGCGTTTAAACTTGCGGCTTCAATCGCGTTTAAAGATGGCTTCAAAAAAGCTAAACCTGTTCTGCTTGAGCCAATCATGAAAGTCGAAGTGGAAACACCAGAAGACTACATGGGTGATGTTATTGGTGACCTGAACCGTCGTCGTGGTATGATTGAAGGTATGGATGACCTGCCTACTGGTAAAGTCGTTCGTGCACAAGTACCATTGTCCGAAATGTTCGGTTATGCTACTGACCTGCGTTCTCAGACACAAGGTCGTGCTTCATACTCTATGGAGTTCCTGAAGTACAATGAAGCACCAAACAACGTTGCACAGGCTGTTATCGAAGCTCGTAACGCTAAATAATCGATTTTAAATCGGTTAACTACTTTAATTTAAGTTCCTTCTTTATCGTGAAGAGGGAACTCCATAAGGAATAGAGTCGTGTCTAAAGAAAAATTTGAACGTTCAAAACCGCACGTTAACGTTGGTACTATCGGCCACGTTGACCACGGTAAAACTACTCTGACAGCAGCTATCACTACTGTTCTGGCAAAAACTTACGGCGGTTCTGCTCGTGCATTCGACCAAATCGATAACGCACCAGAAGAAAAAGCGCGTGGTATCACCATCTCTACTTCTCACGTAGAGTACGATACTCCAACTCGCCACTACGCACACGTAGACTGCCCAGGACACGCCGACTATGTTAAAAACATGATCACAGGTGCTGCACAGATGGACGGTGCAATCCTGGTTGTTGCTGCGACTGATGGCCCAATGCCACAAACTCGTGAGCACATCCTGTTAGGTCGTCAGGTTGGCGTTCCTTACATCATCGTGTTCCTGAACAAATGTGACATGGTTGATGACGAAGAACTGTTAGAATTAGTTGAAATGGAAGTTCGTGAACTTCTGTCTCAGTACGATTTCCCAGGCGACGACACTCCAGTTGTTCGCGGTTCAGCACTGAAAGCGCTGGAAGGCGAAGCTGAGTGGGAAGCGAAAATTGTTGAATTAGCAGGTTACCTGGATTCTTACATCCCAGAACCAGAGCGTGCAATTGACCGTCCATTCCTGCTGCCAATTGAAGACGTATTCTCAATCTCAGGTCGTGGTACAGTAGTAACAGGCCGTGTTGAGCGTGGTATCATCAAAGTTGGTGAAGAAGTTGAAATCGTTGGTATCAAAGAGACTGCGAAAACAACTTGTACTGGTGTTGAAATGTTCCGTAAACTTCTTGACGAAGGCCGTGCGGGTGAGAACGTTGGTGTTCTGCTGCGTGGTACTAAGCGTGAAGAAATCGAACGTGGTCAAGTACTTGCTAAACCAGGTTCAATCAAGCCACACACTAAATTTGAATCAGAAGTTTATATTCTGAGCAAAGATGAAGGTGGTCGTCACACTCCATTCTTCAAAGGTTACCGTCCACAGTTCTACTTCCGTACAACTGACGTAACAGGTACTATCGAACTGCCAGAAGGCGTAGAGATGGTAATGCCAGGTGATAACATCAACATGATCGTTACCCTGATCCACCCAATCGCGATGGACGACGGTTTACGTTTCGCAATCCGTGAAGGTGGCCGTACTGTAGGTGCGGGTGTTGTTGCAAAAATTATTGCATAATACCGCTCTTTCTGAATAAGAAAGAACTACTTAGTAAAAAGGGCGTCTTATAGACGTCCTTTTTATACGTTGCAAAATTAAGAACCTATCTCATCAATCATTTCTAAATAATTATTGGTGAGATAGGCTCTGAAACAACGAATTAATAATTGCGTTGGTTCCTTTGCGCAGTTATATGAGATTTATTAAGGTTTTGCTCCGAAGATATGGTATATTTTACCGCTGCCACAAAAAGAACCTGGTTTTTCCTATTGGTGTGGCTGAAAATTTACTGAGCATGCTGAAAATCCTGCAAAATGGATAGCACTTGTGAAATGGAAAGTACTGACGAACGAATAGTACTTGCGAAATAGAATGTGGCTGCAATGGGCTGTATTTGCAGAACGAATAGCGCTAATTACCTCCATTAACAAGGCTAATTGTTTTAACTCGCGGGTGATGTTATTGATATCCCTATCAAATTTTGCAGGCTTAGTTTGTAGTAATTGAGGGATATGTTGGCATATTCTATTGGTTTGGCTTGATTGTTTTACCTTTGTAAGCAAACAGGCTTTGTACATACTTCATGGTAACAGGTTGAATTATGAGTGCGAATAGCGAAGCTCAAGGAAGTGGACGCAGTGCAGACATTTTCAAATGGGTGATTGTCTGTGCCCTATTAATAATTGCAATTGTTGGCAACTATTACTTCCGTCAATATAATCTCGCGCTGCGTGCTTTTGCAGTTGTGGCTGTGGTCGCTATTGCAGGTGCTGTCGCTTTATGGACAACAAAAGGTAAAGCAACACTGGCGTTTGCACGCGAAGCTCGTGTCGAGATGAGAAAAGTCATTTGGCCTACTCGCCAGGAAACATTACAAACTACTTTAATTGTTGCCGCAGTAACGGCTGTAATGTCATTAATACTGTGGGGATTAGATGGTATCCTGGTGCGTTTAGTTTCATTTATTACAAGCCTGAGGTTATTCTAAATGTCCGATTCACCTAAAAAGCGCTGGTATGTCATTCAGGCATTCTCTGGTTTTGAAGGTCGCGTAGCACAATCTTTACGTGAACATATCAAATTACATGCTATGGAAGATTCTTTTGGCGAAGTTATGGTTCCAACAGAAGAAGTTGTTGAAATCCGTAGCGGTCAGCGCCGTAAGAGTGAACGTAAATTCTTCCCAGGCTATGTCTTAGTCCAAATGGTCATGAATGATGACTCTTGGCACTTAGTACGTAGTGTACCTCGTGTAATGGGGTTCATTGGTGGGACTTCAGACCGTCCAGCACCAATTAGCGATAAAGAAGTTGATGCTATTATGAACCGCTTACAACAAGTTGGTGATAAACCACGTCCGAAAACATTGTTTGAACCAGGTGAAATGGTTCGCGTTAGCGAAGGTCCATTTGCTGACTTTAACGGTGTTGTTGAAGAAATCGACTATGAAAAGAGCCGCTTAAAAGTCTCTGTTTCTATTTTCGGTCGTGCAACTCCTGTCGAATTGGATTTTGGCCAAGTCGAAAAAGCCTAATCTAAACGACAAAACTGACTTGCAAAAGGCGTGAAATTTGACTACAATTTCGCGCCTTTTGTTTTTATGCTTTGCCAGTTTTGCTTCTTAATTGAGCTTATATTATAGGCAGGGCATGTTTAATGTAACGGGGAGCCTTACGAACGTTAAGGCGTTATCACCCATCTAGAGGAAATATCATGGCTAAGAAAGTTCAAGCCTACGTTAAGCTGCAAGTTGCAGCTGGTATGGCGAACCCAAGTCCACCAGTTGGTCCAGCTCTGGGTCAACAAGGTGTTAACATCATGGAATTCTGTAAAGCGTTCAACGCAAAAACAGACAGCCTGGAAAAAGGTTTACCAATTCCTGTTGTTATTACTGTTTACGCAGACCGTTCTTTCACTTTCGTTACCAAAACTCCACCTGCAGCAGTTCTGCTGAAAAAAGCAGCTGGCGTTAAGTCTGGTTCAGGCAAGCCTAACAAAGAGAAAGTTGGTAAAGTGACCTCTGCTCAGATTCGCGAAATCGCTGAAACTAAAGCTGCGGACATGACTGGTGCTGATGTTGACGCAATGATGCGTTCAATCGAAGGTACTGCTCGTTCCATGGGCCTGGTTGTGGAGGACTAAGACAATGGCTAAACTGACTAAGCGCATGCGCAATATCCGTGAAAAAGTTGATGCTACTAAACAGTATGACATCGCTGAAGCCGTTGCACTGCTGAAAGAATTAGCGACTGCTAAATTCGTTGAAAGCGTTGACGTTGCTGTTAACCTGGGCATCGATGCTCGTAAATCTGACCAGAACGTTCGCGGTGCAACTGTACTGCCACACGGTACTGGCCGTTCAGTTCGCGTTGCTGTGTTCGCACAAGGCGCAAATGCTGAAGCTGCTAAAGCTGCTGGCGCTGAACTGGTTGGTATGGAAGATCTGGCTGATAAAATCAAAGCTGGCGAAATGGACTTTGACGTTGTTATTGCTTCTCCAGATGCAATGCGCGTTGTTGGCCAATTAGGTCAAGTTTTAGGCCCACGTGGTCTGATGCCAAACCCGAAAGTAGGTACTGTAACGCCTAACGTTGCTGAAGCGGTTAATAACGCTAAAGCAGGTCAGGTTCGCTACCGTAACGACAAAAACGGAATCATCCACACCACTATCGGTAAAGTTGATTTCGACGCTGACAAACTGAAAGAAAACTTAGAAGCACTGCTGATCGCGCTGAAAAAAGCAAAACCAGCTTCTGCTAAAGGTGTTTTCATCAAGAAAGTTAGCCTGTCTACCACTATGGGTGCAGGTGTTGCTGTTGACCAAGCAGGTCTGTCAGCGACAGTTTAATTGCTATAGCTTCGGCTAATGAGTAATTAGGCTTTACCTTTGCGTCGATTTTGTATAAAATTTGACGCCTTGAGTTTGTTGGGTATAGAAATGTATCCAACAAACCACAAATTTCGGTATGGAGTCTGGCCTTTCCAGACCCCGTCCAAGACCGCAGGTGTGCTATTTATAGTCACTTAATTTACCTGCGTAGACGGTGACAGAGATACCTAGAATTTTATTCTGGATTCTATTCTGCTCACCGTGTTTTAGCGCTCAAATACATGTTGTATTCGAGTGATGTGAGTCCCGGGGTTTTCCCGGTTAATCCAGGAGCAAGAAGCTAATGGCACTAAATCTTCAAGACAAACAAGCGATTGTTGCTGAAGTCAGCGAAGTAGCCAAAGGCGCGCTTTCTGCAGTTGTTGCTGATTCACGCGGCGTAACTGTAGCAAAAATGACTGAACTGCGTAAAGCAGGTCGCGAAGCTGGCGTTTATATCCGTGTTGTTCGTAACACACTGATTCGCCGTGCTGTTGAAGGTACTTCTTATGATGTACTGAAAGACGCGTTTGTTGGTCCAACCTTAATTGCTTTCTCTAACGAACACCCGGGCGCTGGCGCTCGTCTGTTCAAAGAGTTCGCGAAAGCGAATCCAGCATTTGAGATTAAAGCTGCGGCCTTTGAAGGTGAGTTAATCCAAGCGAAAGATATCGATCGTCTGGCAACTCTCCCAACTTACGATGAAGCAATCGCACGCCTGATGGCAACCATGAAAGAAGCCGCTGCCGGCAAATTGGTTCGTACTCTGGCTGCTCTGCGCGATCAGAAAGAAGCTGCATAAGCCCTTTCCTTCGTTGCTTTTTAACGTATAAACTATTTCTGAATTTTAGGAACACTTGTTATGTCTATCACTAAAGACCAAATCCTTGATGCAGTTGCAGAAATGTCTGTAATGGACGTTGTTGAACTGATTACTATGATGGAAGAAAAATTCGGCGTTTCTGCTGCTGCAGCTGTTGCTGTTGCTCCAGGTGCTGCTGCTGAAGCTGCTGAAGAAAAAACTGAATTCGACGTTGTTCTGTCTGCTATCGGCGGTAACAAAGTTGCAGTTATCAAAGCAGTTCGTGGCGCAACTGGTCTTGGCCTGAAAGAAGCTAAAGACATGGTAGAATCAGCTCCAGCGACTATCAAAGAAGGCGCAAGCAAAGACGAAGCTGAAACTCTGAAGAAAGCTCTTGAAGAAGCAGGCGCTTCTGTTGAACTTAAATAAGTTCAATTTCAAGAACGCAGCTTAATTTAATTAGGCTGACGGCTGGTGATTTTTTAATCACCAGCCTTTTTGCGCTGTAAAGCGTGATGGGTGTTAACAGCTTTTCACGCAGTTTTAATGTTAACAACAACCCTCCAATACTTCTTTCTATTGACGACTTAATATACTGTGTTCTTCGCTACGACCCGCTCGGGTAGCTCGGTAGCCAAAGCGCGCAATGAAATGATTTAAGAGTAATAGCAATGAGTATTAAGGAAAGTATTCATTTTCCATTTCTTATATAAAACGCGTTGCGGTTAAGACTCTTACTTTAAGAGCTAACCACTTGGGTCACTGATCAACGAGCTGAGGAAACCTATGGTTTACTCCTATACCGAGAAAAAACGTATTCGTAAGGACTTTGGTAAACGTCCACAAGTTTTGGACATACCTTACCTCCTTTCTATCCAACTTGACTCGTTCCAGAAGTTTATCGAGCAAGATCCAGATGGCCAGAATGGGCTGGAAGCAGCTTTCCGTTCTGTGTTTCCAATTCAGAGCTACAGCGGTAATGCTGAACTTCAATATGTCAGCTATCGTTTAGGCGAGCCTGTTTTTGATGTTAAAGAATGTCAAATTCGCGGTGTGACTTATTCTGCTCCTCTACGTGTTAAATTACGCCTGATCGTTTATGAGCGTGAAGCACCAGAAGGCACCGTTAAAGATATCAAAGAACAAGAAGTCTACATGGGTGAAATTCCACTCATGACTGAAAACGGAACTTTCGTTATCAACGGTACAGAGCGTGTTATCGTATCTCAGTTACACCGTAGTCCAGGTGTGTTCTTCGATAGCGATAAAGGTAAAACACACTCTTCAGGTAAAGTGCTCTATAACGCACGTATTATCCCTTACCGTGGTTCATGGCTTGATTTCGAATTTGACCCGAAAGATAACCTGTTTGTACGTATTGACCGTCGCCGTAAATTACCAGCGACCATTATTCTGCGTGCAATGGATTACAACACCGAAGAAATTTTAAACCTGTTCTTCGAAAAAACTGTATTCCAAATCCGCGATAACAAACTGATGATGACGCTGGTTCCTGAGCGTCTGCGTGGTGAGACTGCTTCTTTTGATATCGAAGCGAACGGTAAAGTCTATGTTGAAAAAGGCCGCCGTATCACTGCTCGTCATATTCGTCAGTTAGAAAAAGAAGAAGTTAGCAACATCGAAGTACCTGTTGAATATATCGCAGGTAAAGTTGTTGCAAGAGACTACATCGATGAAAGTACTGGTGAGCTGATTTGTGCAGCGAACATGGAACTTTCTTTAGACATGTTGGCACGTTTGAGCCAGTCTGGTCACAAAACAATCGAAACATTGTTTACCAATGACTTAGACCACGGTGCTTACATTTCTGAAACCGTTCGTGTCGACCCAACTAACGACCGTCTGAGTGCATTGGTAGAAATCTACCGCATGATGCGTCCTGGTGAGCCACCGACCCGTGAAGCAGCAGAAAACCTGTTCGAGAACCTGTTCTTCTCTGAAGATCGTTACGACTTGTCTGCTGTAGGTCGTATGAAGTTCAACCGTTCACTGAACCGTGATGAAATCGAAGGTTCAGGTATCCTGAGCGAAGAAGACATCATCGAGGTGATGCGTAAACTCATCGATATCCGTAACGGTAAAGGTGAAGTCGATGATATCGACCACTTAGGTAACCGTCGTATTCGTTCCGTTGGTGAGATGGCAGAGAACCAATTCCGTGTTGGTCTGGTTCGTGTTGAGCGTGCAGTGAAAGAGCGTCTTTCTCTGGGTGATCTTGATGCATTAATGCCACAGGATATGATTAACGCTAAGCCTATTTCAGCCGCAGTTAAAGAGTTCTTTGGTTCCAGCCAGCTGTCACAATTTATGGACCAGAACAATCCACTGTCTGAAATTACGCACAAACGTCGTATCTCTGCATTAGGCCCAGGTGGTCTGACTCGTGAGCGCGCGGGCTTCGAAGTACGTGACGTACACCCAACTCACTACGGTCGTGTATGTCCAATCGAAACGCCTGAAGGTCCAAACATCGGTCTGATCAACTCATTATCTGTTTATGCACAGACCAATGAGTACGGTTTCTTAGAAACCCCATACCGTTTAGTTCGTGATGGCTTAGTCACTGATGAAATCCACTATCTGTCTGCAATTGAGGAAGGTAACTTCATCATTGCTCAGGCGAACACCGTATTAGGTGAAGATGGTAGCTTTATCGAAGAGTTAGTCACTTGTCGTAACAAAGGTGAATCAAGCTTATTCAGCCGTGAACAGGTTGAATATATGGACGTTTCGACTCAACAGGTTGTTTCTGTTGGTGCGTCACTGATCCCATTCCTTGAACACGATGACGCCAACCGTGCATTGATGGGTGCGAACATGCAACGTCAAGCGGTTCCAACTTTACGTGCTGACAAACCATTAGTTGGTACAGGTATGGAACGTGCAGTCGCGGTTGACTCGGGTGTAACGGCTGTTGCAAGACGTGGTGGTTCAGTTCAGTACGTTGATGCGTCTCGTATCGTTATCAAAGTTAACGAAGATGAGATGTATCCAGGCGAAGCTGGAATCGATATTTATAACCTGACTAAATATACCCGTTCTAACCAGAACACCTGTATTAGCCAGATGCCTTGTGTATCTTTAGGTGAGCCAGTTGAGCGTGGTGACGTGTTAGCAGATGGTCCTTCAACAGACCTCGGCGAATTAGCACTGGGTCAAAACATGCGCGTGGCATTCATGCCATGGAATGGTTATAACTTCGAAGACTCCATCTTAGTTTCTGAGCGTGTTGTTCAAGAAGACCGTTTCACGACTATTCACATTCAGGAACTGTCTTGTGTGTCTCGTGACACCAAATTAGGGCCTGAAGAAATCACTGCGGATATTCCAAACGTCGGTGAAGCTGCGCTTTCTAAACTGGATGAATCCGGTATCGTTTATATCGGTGCAGAAGTGAAAGGCGGCGACATTCTGGTTGGTAAAGTAACACCGAAAGGTGAAACTCAGTTAACCCCAGAAGAGAAACTGCTGCGTGCTATCTTCGGTGAAAAAGCGTCAGACGTTAAAGACTCTTCTTTACGTGTCCCTAACGGTGTTTCTGGTACGGTTATTGACGTACAAGTATTTACCCGTGATGGTGTAGAGAAAGACAAACGTGCATTAGAGATCGAAGAAACTCAGTTACGTGATGCGAAGAAAGACTTAACAGAAGAGCTACGTATTTTCGAAGCTGGCCTGTTTGCCCGTATCCGTTCTGTACTGGTTAACGGCGGAATTGAAGCTGACAAACTGGACAAGCTGCCTCGCGATCGTTGGTTAGAGTTATCTTTAGCTGATGAAGAGAAGCAAAACCAGTTAGAACAATTAGCTGAACAGTACGACGAACTGAAATCTGAGTTCGAGAAAAAACTCGATGCAAAACGTCGTAAAATTACCCAAGGTGATGATCTGGCACCTGGCGTACTGAAAATTGTTAAGGTTTATCTGGCTGTTAAACGTCAGATTCAACCGGGTGATAAAATGGCGGGTCGCCATGGTAACAAAGGTGTTATCTCAAAAATCAACCCAGTTGAAGACATGCCTTACGATGAAAACGGTAACCCAGTTGACATCGTTCTGAACCCACTGGGCGTACCATCACGTATGAACATCGGTCAGATTTTGGAAACCCACTTGGGGATGGCAGCAAAAGGTATTGGTGAGAAAATCAATGCTATGCTTAAACAGCATGAAGAAGTTGCCAAACTGCGTGAATTTATCCAAAAAGCGTACGATTTAGGTGATGATCCACGCCAGAAAGTTGACTTGAACACTTTCTCTGACGAAGAAGTGATGCGTTTGGCTGAGAACCTGAAAAAAGGTATGCCAATTGCGACACCAGTGTTTGATGGTGCGAAAGAGAAAGAAATCAAAGAACTACTGAAACTGGGCGGTCTGCCAACTTCAGGTCAGATTACATTATTCGATGGTCGTACTGGCGAGCGTTTCGAGCGTCAAGTTACTGTCGGTTACATGTACATGCTGAAACTGAACCACTTGGTTGACGATAAGATGCACGCCCGTTCAACAGGTTCTTACAGCTTGGTTACTCAGCAACCGCTGGGTGGTAAAGCGCAGTTCGGTGGTCAGCGTTTCGGGGAGATGGAAGTGTGGGCACTGGAAGCATACGGTGCAGCCTATACTCTTCAAGAAATGCTTACAGTTAAATCGGATGACGTTAACGGCCGTACGAAGATGTATAAAAACATCGTCGATGGCAGCCATCAGATGGAACCTGGCATGCCGGAATCTTTCAACGTATTGCTGAAAGAAATCCGCTCACTGGGTATCAACATCGAGCTGGAAGACGAGTAATTCGTTTTGTGCCGGAGGGTTCGCCTTCCGGCCTATGTAAGCACTGGGATTTGGGGAGAGTGTCTTTGAATACTCACCTGACAGGTCTAACTCCGACAGGAGCATTTTGTGAAAGACTTAATAAAGTTTCTGAAAGCGCAAACCAAGACCGAAGAGTTTGATGCTATCAAGATTGCTCTGGCATCACCTGATATGATCCGTTCATGGTCATTCGGTGAAGTGAAAAAGCCAGAAACGATTAACTACCGTACGTTCAAACCTGAGCGTGATGGTCTTTTCTGTGCGCGTATTTTCGGGCCAGTGAAAGACTACGAATGTCTGTGCGGTAAGTACAAACGTTTAAAACACCGCGGTGTGATTTGTGAGAAGTGTGGCGTTGAAGTTACACAGACCAAAGTCCGTCGTGAGCGCATGGGTCACATTGAACTTGCTTCTCCGACCGCACATATTTGGTTCTTAAAATCACTACCATCTCGTATCGGTTTGCTGCTCGATATGCCACTGCGTGATATCGAACGTGTTCTGTACTTTGAATCATATGTTGTTGTTGAAGGCGGGATGACTAGCCTTGAGCGCGCACAGATTCTGACAGAAGAGCAATACTTAGATGCGCTGGAAGAATTCGGTGACGAATTTGATGCGAAAATGGGTGCGGAAGCTATCCAAGGCCTGCTGAAAAACCTCGATCTTGAGAACGAGTGTGAAACGCTGCGTGAAGAGTTAAACGAAACTAACTCTGAAACTAAGCGTAAAAAGCTGACCAAACGTATCAAACTGCTGGAAGCGTTCATTCAATCTGGTAACAAACCAGAGTGGATGATCTTAAACGTGCTGCCAGTATTACCACCGGATCTGCGTCCATTAGTTCCACTGGATGGTGGCCGTTTCGCAACATCAGATCTGAACGATCTGTATCGTCGCGTGATCAACCGTAATAACCGTCTGAAACGTCTTCTGGATCTGGCTGCGCCAGACATCATCGTACGTAACGAAAAACGTATGTTGCAAGAAGCGGTTGATGCGCTGTTAGATAACGGTCGTCGTGGTCGTGCTATCACAGGTTCTAACAAACGTCCTCTGAAATCTTTGGCTGATATGATCAAAGGTAAACAAGGTCGTTTCCGTCAGAACTTACTTGGTAAGCGTGTTGACTACTCAGGTCGTTCTGTTATCACCGTAGGTCCATACCTACGTCTGCATCAGTGCGGTCTGCCGAAGAAAATGGCTCTTGAGTTATTCAAACCATTTATCTATGGCAAATTAGAATTACGTGGTCTGGCAACAACCATCAAAGCTGCGAAGAAAATGGTTGAGCGCGAAGAAGCGGTTGTTTGGGATATCTTGGATGAAGTTATCCGCGAACACCCAGTCATGCTGAACCGTGCACCAACACTTCACCGTCTGGGTATCCAAGCGTTCGAACCAATTCTGATCGAAGGTAAAGCTATCCAATTGCACCCACTCGTTTGTGCGGCATACAACGCCGACTTCGATGGAGACCAAATGGCGGTACACGTTCCTCTGACTCTGGAAGCTCAGTTAGAAGCACGTGCGTTGATGATGTCAACCAACAACATCCTGTCACCTGCAAGTGGTGAGCCTATCATCGTTCCTTCTCAGGACGTTGTATTGGGTCTCTACTACATGACTCGTGACTGTGTAAACGCGAAAGGCGAGGGCATGGTATTAGCCGGTCCTAAAGAAGCTGAGCGTGTTTACCGTTCAGGTCATGCTTCACTGCATGCCCGCGTTAAAGTCCGTATCACTGAAGAAGTGAAAGATTCGGAAGGTAACATCACTATCAACACGGGGTTAGTTGATACCACGGTTGGTCGTGCAATTTTGTGGATGATCGTACCAAAAGGTCTGCCTTACGCGTTGGTTAACCAAGCGTTAGGTAAGAAAGCGATCTCTAAAATGCTGAACACCTGTTACCGTGTTCTGGGCCTGAAGCCTACGGTTATTTTTGCTGACCAAATCATGTATACCGGATTTGCCTATGCGGCACGTTCAGGTGCATCAGTTGGTATCGACGATATGGTTATTCCAGAGAAAAAAGCTGGGATTATCGCCGAAGCAGAAGCTGAAGTGGCAGAAATTCAGGAACAGTTCCAGTCTGGTCTGGTTACAGCAGGCGAACGTTACAACAAAGTTATCGATATCTGGGCAGCGGCAAACGAACGTGTTGCTAAAGCGATGATGGAAAACTTGTCAACTGAATCCGTTATCAACCGTGATGGCGTCGAAGAACAACAAGTTTCTTTCAACAGTATCTTTATGATGGCCGACTCTGGTGCTCGTGGTTCCGCCGCTCAGATCCGTCAGTTAGCGGGTATGCGTGGTCTGATGGCTAAGCCAGATGGCTCCATCATCGAAACACCAATCACGGCAAACTTCCGTGAAGGTCTTAACGTTCTCCAGTACTTTATTTCGACGCACGGTGCGCGTAAAGGTCTTGCCGATACTGCATTGAAAACAGCGAACTCTGGTTATCTGACTCGTCGTTTAGTCGACGTTGCACAGGACTTGGTTGTGACTGAAGACGACTGTGGAACTCACGAGGGTATCCTGATGACTCCGGTTATCGAGGGTGGCGACGTTAAAGAGCCACTGCGTGAGCGTGTACTGGGTCGTGTGACTGCTGAAGATATCCTGATCCCAGGTACAGCGGACATTCTGGTTCCACGTAACACCCTGCTTCATGAAAAACTGTGTGACCTGTTAGAAGCTAACTCTGTCGACAGCGTGAAAGTACGTTCTGTTGTAAGTTGTGAAACAGACTTTGGTGTGTGTGCACACTGTTATGGTCGTGACCTTGCTCGTGGTCATATCATTAACAAAGGTGAAGCTATCGGTGTTATCGCGGCACAGTCAATCGGTGAGCCAGGTACACAGTTAACGATGCGTACGTTCCACATTGGTGGTGCGGCATCTCGTGCTGCAGCTGAATCTAGCATCCAAGTCCGTAACACAGGTACTCTGAAACTGGTTAACGCGAAATTCGTTACGAACTCAGAAGGCAAACTGGTTATTACTTCGCGTAATACTGAGCTGCGTCTGATTGACGAATTCGGTCGTACGAAAGAAAGCTACAAAGTACCTTACGGTGCACACCTGTCTAAAGGTGATGGCGCTGCGGTAACGGGCGGCGAGACTGTTGCGAACTGGGATCCACATACCATGCCAGTCGTCAGTGAAGTTTCTGGTTTCATCAGCTTCTCTGACATGCTTGATGGTCAAACAATGACGCGTCAGACTGATGAATTAACGGGTCTGTCTTCAATCGTTGTTCTGGATACTGCGGAACGTACCAGTGGTGGTAAAGACCTGCGTCCTGCTCTGCGTGTTATTGACGCAAATGGTAACGATGTTCTTATCCCTAACACGGACATGCCAACTCAGTACTTCTTACCGGGTAAAGCAATTGTTCAGTTAGACGATGGCGTTGCTATCAATGCGGGTGATACTTTAGCGCGTATTCCACAAGAATCTGTGGGTACTAAAGATATCACGGGTGGTCTGCCACGCGTAGCTGACTTGTTCGAAGCACGTCGTCCGAAAGAGCCTGCAATCTTGGCTGAAATCAGCGGTATTATCTCGTTTGGTAAAGAAACCAAAGGTAAACGTCGTCTGGTTATCACCCCATTAGATGGTAGCGATCCGTACGAAGAGATGATCCCTAAATGGCGTCAGCTTAACGTGTTCGAAGGTGAGATTGTTGAACGCGGTGACGTTGTTTCTGATGGTCCAGAATCTCCACATGATATCCTGCGTCTGCGTGGTGTCCATGCTGTTACGCGTTATATCACTAATGAGGTTCAGGAAGTTTACCGCTTACAAGGCGTTAAGATAAACGATAAACACATCGAAGTTATCGTTCGTCAGATGCTGCGTAAAGTCACCATCGCGGATGCAGGAAGTTCTGAATTCCTTGAAGGTGAACAAGTCGAGTACTCACGTGTTAAAGTTTCTAACCGTAAATTGGAAGTGGAAGGCAAAATTCCAGCCAATTACGCACGCGACCTGTTGGGTATCACTAAAGCATCTCTGGCAACAGAGTCCTTTATCTCAGCAGCATCGTTCCAAGAAACAACACGCGTACTGACAGAAGCAGCCGTTGCAGGTAAACGTGATGAACTGCGTGGTCTGAAAGAAAACGTTATTGTTGGACGTCTGATCCCAGCAGGTACTGGTTTTGCGTATCACCAAGACCGTATCCGTCGCCGTCATCTGAACGACGTTGTGGAAGCGCCACAAGTTAGCGCAGATGAAGCAACAGCGAACTTAGCTGAACTGTTAAATGCAGGTTTCACGAGTGACAACCAGAATTAATTTCTGATTTCCAAGTGTTTCTTGATAAAAACTGGTGTCGTAAGGCACCAGTTTTTTTATGCCTAACAGATGATAAAAACGCCTATTTATTACTAAGTAATGATATTGGAACGGTGACTCTTCGACTTTCTTGCTTATCCTCCCAGCTTTTTATATCAAACATCCATAAATGATCGACTGTCATTTCATAAAAGCGTGAATGGCCATTGCTACGTAATGCATTTAAGTTTACCTGAGTGAAAGAGGGCGATATTTCATCAAAAGGTGATTGGGGATAAAATTCTTCAAGGGCTTCTTCACATTCCGCATCCGTGAGCTCTCGTGCTTTCCCTGTAAATTGCATTCCATCTAGACCTGATTTTAGCATTTCAGGTAATGAGTGATTAAATAATGAGCCACTGATCTTTTCATTTTGTTGGATATTCTTAGAGTGCTTTGCTTGTCGAGATGAAAACCAAATAAAGCGTAGTGGGTTTAATTTGACGCAATGTTCGACGGTTGATGCCCAAGGTAATTGATCATTACCTTGTGTAGCCAGTGTTAAAAAGCGGGTATTTTGCAGTAGTAATAAACTGCGTGTTTTTAAATTCATATAGGGTCCTTTAATCAAAATTGTAGGTTTATTAGAAATAACTATGCGGTTTTCGATGCAGTTATAAGTAGGGCGTGGGGACATTGTAGGTAGTCCAAATATAGCTCTGTAGTTTCAGAATGGTCGGCAATTATGTTTCCATATTGAAGATAGCTGAATCCAGCCTGTAAAATAGTATTACCTAAAGTGTTATAGGAATAATAGTAAGCTTGTATTGTTTCATTATACGGAGGGAGGCAAATATTAAAATGAATAGAACTTTCATCTTTTCTTGGTTGCTTTTCAATTAATCGAAAACCATAATTATAATAATATTCGCTATTGCCAGAAAAATCAGGGTTAATTGTTAATATCGTTAAGCGACCATTTGGTTTCAATACACGATAAATTGACCGCACAATAGAATGTATGTCATTCGTATGCTGGCAATAAGGAAAAACATAAATGGCAAGAGCTAAATCAAAATATTCAAAATAATTATCAAGATTAGAGGTGTAAATAATATTTGAATTATTCAGTTTTGCATTTTTTCTTGCCAAATTGAGCATGTTGGATGAAATATCAAACCCAACTATATTTTTTGCTCCTTCTTTCTCTAACCAGTGTGATATAAACCCTGCACCACATCCATAATCTAAAATAGCCAGTGTTTCTAGCTTATCTATATATGGTTTTATCGTAGGAATATCGATATGCATACGAAAGGGCCACTGAAAGGCATGACTGTAAATTTCAGTAAGTTGATCAAATTTTTTCATGTTACTTTAAATTATTTATTAAGTTGAATTAATCGTTTATTTTTATATTTATCATAATTTTTTAATTGGATGTTTTTACTGGTTATTTATTTTCTCTCACATGAGTTTTGAAAAAAATTTGAAATAATATAATGTTGGTAAATTTATATGTAAATATTGAGTTTTATTAGATGTTGTTAATTTTTATAGGATGATGATAAATAAAAAATAGTGATAATAAATGACCTCGATATCAATTAGAGGGAATAATAAGAGGATTAATTATTTTTTATTTTAAATTTTAAAGGAATATTAAATGGATAAAGATATTATAAATAATCAGAGTGATAATGAAAAAATGAACTTGTCTACCCAACAAGGGAATTTTTCGAATAATTTTGCCGCTATTAATACTTCCCAGATTGTCACTGGAAGTGGTTCTATTGCATTGGATTTAGTCGTTATTATTGATACCAGTGGTTCAATGTCTGATGAGTCAAATGACCTGAGTCAGCAAATTGATGCGGCTATCGAAAAAGCAGCTGCGAATTGTCCTTCTCAGTTAAGAGCCACTTTTTTAGGTATCCAAGGGACATGGGATAACACAAAATTTGACCAATCAGTGAGTGACTATTTAACTGCTTTAGGCGTTAATCAAAGTAGTTTACAGGCAAGGCAGCCTTTTAAAGAAGCTGATGGTATTGACCATGCAGGTAATAAAGAAGATTTGTGTCGCGCGGTGATTGATGTCAGTAACTATTTTGATTGGCGTGATAATGCACGTAGAGCGATTTTTGTCTTGGGGGATGAAGGCTTAGAAGGCGGCGGAGGGACGTTAACGAGCGCGGCGGTATTGAAAAATAACGAGGCTATTGCCGTTGCACAAAATGCCCATGTAAAAGTATATACTTATCAAGGCACACCAAATGATGATCCATCCAATATTGACCGTTTCCCAACCTTGAGTGACCGAGACAAAGTCACGAAAGAGTATGAGCGTTTAGCAGTACAAACGGGGGGACGTGCGTATATTTATACTACTGGAATAGCGAATTTTTCGTTGGTTCTGCAAGAGATTTTATGTGATAGCTTAACGCCTCCGAGTCGCCCAGATACAGAGAAGT
The DNA here is from genome assembly GCF_041953405.1 of Providencia xihuensis. Taxonomy (NCBI): domain Bacteria; kingdom Pseudomonadati; phylum Pseudomonadota; class Gammaproteobacteria; order Enterobacterales; family Morganellaceae; genus Providencia; species Providencia xihuensis. The sequence goes on from NZ_CP169565.1 coordinate 397,577, forward strand.
CTAGCTGTGCAACGGTTTGTGAACAGCTCCCTTTAATTATCGCGACAGTTAATACATTGGCTGAAATTATCAATAAAACGATAGATGCTTGTTGTCCAGGAGGATCCGAGAAGCACCATGATGTGGTTAAGGCTTGCCAATGTGATCATTGATTTTTAAGCAAAAAAAGAGGGAGTTTCTCCCTCTTTTCTATTTTGTGACTCATAGTCATACAGACTAATAGAAGATACCAATGATTGCACAGTGTGCAACAAAACCGACCATCAGCGGTACCGCCGTTCGTTTCACCACATCGAAAGGCTGTAGTTTTGCTCCACTGGATACGGCAATGATCACGCCTGCTACTGGGGACATACCACGACCCATATGGGAAGCTTGTTGCATCGGTAGGATCATCGAGATCGGGTTCACGCCCATGCTGTGTGCGATTTGCGGAATTAACTCCACAAACGCTAAGAATGGCGCATTACCTGAGCCCATGATAATTGCGGCAGCAAGTGTCACTAGGGCAAAGACGATCGCCATAGCAAATGGCGGTAAGCCGACTGATTCCGCCCCTAAAATCAGTTGGTCAATCGCACCACTGACTTTGATACCGTGAGCAAATACCCCAGCTGCAACGAGTAAGCCAACAACGTTACTAAAAGCATGTCCCATTCCGTTAAGGAACGTCTGAAAGCCATTACATACCAATTTAAAATTACGTACTCTTAGGGTTTCAATCACCATACAAATTGCCATCGCAATCAATACAATGGTCACCACATCTAAGTGAATACCTGCAAAGAATAGATTGGATGTACCGACCGCCATCACGATTGGTAGCATAGGAAGAAATGCATAGTATCCTGGAACGGATTTTTTGCTTTCAGCTTTCTCATTGGATTGAACGGCTTTACCGATTTCAGGCACAAAGCCTTGTTTACGGTCACAATGACGTTGCCAGAAAATATGTGTAATACCTACCACCAGCACAGTGGCTAATGCCGCAGGGCCTTGGTAGTAAAGGACATATTCAACGACAGACATATCAACGGCTTTTGCGCCACGAATCGCATCGATGGCGGTTGGTGTGTATGCAACACCGAGGGAGGTTGCAATAACCCCAGCCGCGGATGCAGGGGATAAACCCAAGCCAATCATTATCGGGAACATGGTTCCCATCAGTAATACAGCAAGACCAGTTGCTGACGGGATTGCCAGTTGTAGGATACTTGCCAATAAGAAAGAGAAAAACAGCAACACATATGGCGAACGCATGTTTTTCAGTGGCTTAGTGGCAACACGAACAACGGCTTCATTTGCACCGATATGGTCCATATACTGTGCAAAGCCCATCAAAGCCATGATCATCAAACCAAGATCTGCCGCACGACTACTGAAAAGGTCACGCATTACTTCAAATGGATCGAGCCAGGTTATCCCTGTTGTTGCGACGTTTTTAGGCAGGATTGGCCCCCAACCCAGTGCCATGGTGAAGATCATCAGTGCTAAACCCGCGATGAGTAACACAGGTTCTGCTTTGTAGCCCTTCAAAATAAACCGCGCAACCAAAACAACGATAATCAGAACCGTTAGAATTGGGATCATGCTTTCGCTCCTGGTTTGAAGCGTTCAGCCGTAATTTGGACCACTTGTTTCAGAACATCGCTTGCTGCGTACAGAGATTTTACTGGGAGGTATTCATAGATTGAATGGAAGTTATGAGCGCCAGTAAAAATATTCGGGCAAGGTAAGCCATTTTGCGACAATGCCGCACCATCATAACCCCCACGCATTGGAATAACTTTCGGTGTAATTCCGCAAGCTTGGTAAGCATCAACAGCAATATCAATCGGATAGCTGTTATCACCTTGCAGGCTGTTATACACATTTGAATAGCGGTCGGCTAATTTGCAAACGACGCTTTCTTTGCCCCACAGGTCTTCACAGTTTTCAGCCAGTTTTTTCAAGAAAGCCATACGTGCACGGTAGCCTTCTTCAGTAAAATCGCGAACGTCCATTTTTAACACAGTACGCGCGCTGTTTCCTGACATTTGTTTAACCCAGTAGTAGCCTTCACGCCCTTCGGTATATTCGGGTGCTTCACCCCCAGGTAACATGGCAATAAATTTTTGTGCCATCAGTAATGAGTTGATTAATTTACCTTTTGCAGACATTGGGTGGGCAGATTTACCTGTAAAGATAATTTCTGCATCCCCTGCGTTCCAGTTTTCATACACTAACTCACCAATACCACAGCAGTCGAGAGTATAGGCAAAGTCTGCACCAAACTCTTTAACATCAAACACTTTTGCACCGCGCAGGCCTTGTTCTTCATCAGGTACAAAACCAACTTTGATGGTTCCGTGTTTTACGTCAGGGTTTTGTTTGAAGTACTGCAGCATATCCATGATAGATGCGATAGCCGCTTTATCATCAGCACCTAATAAGCTGGTTCCATCGGTGACAATGATGTCATCGCCAATGTAATTGACTAGCTCAGGGAAGTCGCTCTTACGTAAGTAAATATTCAGTTCTTTGTTCATACACAAGTCTTCGCCGGTATAAGGCAATATTTGTGCTTTAGTATCATTAGTTTGTTCTGCACTTGTGTCTAAGTGCCCAAAAAATGCGACAGTTGGGACGTCGTAATCAAGGTTAGAGGGCAGTGTGGCGGTGACAATGGCAGTGTCACGCAATTTAATATCTTCAACGCCCAGAGCCTCTAGCTCCTGAACCAGTTGTTTCGCAAGTACACGTTGCCCTTCTGAGGATGGCATAATTCCTGCCGCGCCCTTTTCCCTATCAGTGGTGGTGTTAATTTTGGTGTAAGAAATAAACCGCTCAACAATATTCATTCTTTTAATTCCCCAGCATCTTATAGAATGCGTTTTACATTAGTTATATCTGTGACTGTAATTTCATTTCACAGTATTATTCTTGTATCACAACTAAAGATATTTTGAATATCAGACCTGTTGAATTTTTCTAAGAAATGCTAGTGAGAATATAAAATTGATAATTAATAGTGGCATTATTCGTATAATGAATTAAAATGAGCGACTTTATTCCTACCTTATTTTTCCTAACTTTGCATTGTTAAATTATTGATATTGATACGTGATAATATTCTTTCATAATGTATATTTTATTTAACACCTAGTATTAAACTCGCTCTATCTTAAATTTAATTAATATATATTTTTGTTAGGTAATTAAAAGATAATTTATTCTAAAAATAAAAACAATTTTAATTTAACAACATTAATAGAAAAGTAGATGGAATGAATGCTTAAAATCATATTTTGACATTTTATTTCTTTATCTTTCATTTAGATAATTGAATAAATTTTATAATGCCCCTTATATTGGTTGATTTTTATAGGGTAGTGATAAAAATTTTTCTTTGTATTGTTTCACATTGCCTCTATCTACCCCTTATTTGAAAGTAAATGAAAACTTGCTGTCGACTGTTTAACTACCACTTGCTATGTAATTTCAAAGCAAAATTCCACTTTTGTGCTCAGTATCTCTGAATTATTAATTTTTATTAAAAATCAGTTGATTATGGTTATTTTCTCCTAAGTTGTTATCATCTTTTTACAGCGAGGTAATCGACTTATTTTCGATGAATTGCTTACTTTTTGTGATCTCTACTTGAATTTTGGTATTTTCGATCACTTACTTTTTGATCTTATGTAAAAGTATAAATAATATGTATTAACCAAAAACGAAAGAAAACGTAAACAAAAAGAGGATGAAGCAATGACTGTTTCGCGAAGAACCTTTATAAAAGGATTAGCAGCCAGCGGTGCAGCAATATCGGTTTCTAGTCCCATTTTAGCCAATGAAGGAAAACCTTCAAACGGTACACCTTATCGGCCTGATAATGCGCCTAATTTATTGATAGTATTTCCTGATGAAATGCGTGCCCATGCGCTACAATTTATGGGAGAAGATCCGTCAATTACGCCTAATTTAAATAAGTTTGCCAAACAGGCGAAAGTCATGACGCAAATGGCGTCAAATTACCCATTATGTTCTCCATTCCGTGGCATGTTTATGACAGGACAATATCCTGTTCGTAATGGTATCACTGGCAATGCACATGATTATGGCGGAAAGGTAGGGATTGATTTATCGCCTTATGCTAATTGTTGGTCTGATGTATTAAAATCACTAGATTACAGCACAGGTTATATTGGTAAATGGCATTTAGATGCGCCATACGCCCCTTTTATTGAAAGTTATAACAACCCGATGGAAGGGCGTTATTGGAATGAATGGGCAGCGCCAAATCGCCGCCATGGCTTTGATTTTTGGTACTCCTATGGGACATATGACCTGCATATGAAGCCAATGTATTGGGCTAACGATACGCCACGTGAAAAACCTGTTTATGTCGACCAATGGGGACCAGAACATGAAGCGGATATGGCCATAAAATTCTTACAGAATAAAAATGGGCAATATCGTGACAATACAAAGCCATTTGCGCTGGTTGTTTCAATGAACCCCCCACATTCACCGTATGACCAAGTTCCACAAAAATATCTCGATGTCTATAAAGGAAAAACATCACAAGAGTTAAATACTCGGCAGAATGTTAAATGGGATACGGAATACCAAGAAGGTTACGGCCCTCAATATTTTAAAGAATATCTGGCAATGGTAAACGGCGTCGATGAACAATTTGGTCGTATTGTTGATGAGCTTGAAAAACAAGGGCTTGCAGATAATACACTAGTCGTTTTCTTTTCGGATCATGGGAGTTGTCTTGGTGCAAATGGCCAACCGACGAAAAATAACCCATATGAAGAATCGATGCGTGTTCCGATGATGTTCCGCTTGCCAGGTAAAATTAAACCAGGACAAGATGATGCATTAATGTCAGCACCAGATATCTATCCAACGATCCTAGGCTTATTGGGGTTAGAGCAGTGGATCCCTGGCTCAGTTGAAGGCAGTAACTTAGCTGAGCGTGTCGTTACTGGTGAAGGTGAAGTCGCCAATTCTCAACTTTATTTATTTATTCCTTATGGTGAACCTTCGTTTGGTAAACGTGGCGTAAGAACGAAAACACATACATTGGTTATTGACCGCCAAGATGGACAACCATTGAAATATACGCTTTATGATAATGTAAACGACCCTTATCAAATGAAAAATGTGGCAGACGAAAATAAGCCAATTATTGATGAATTAATTAAAGATGAGCTCATACCATGGTTAGAAAAAACGGGTGATTCTTGGAGACCAACAGAATTCATTACAGCAACAACAAATAAATTAAATAAAAAAGTTTCAGCTTGTGAAGTTAAATAAATCATTTTTTGCCACCTAATAAACTAGGTGGCATTAATTTAAAAAAATGAAAATATTATTCTCTAATAAAACAGGGAATCACTATCCTCGTGCTTAAATAGTACACAGCTTTGGAATAAAGATAATGAAAAAATTAATTATTGCTAGTGCAGTATTACTTTCAATTTCATCACAATATGCTCTTGCAAATAACTATAAAACAACAATTGAGTATCGCCATCAATATTTAGATGCATCAGGAAAAAGTGGAGATAGAATTAAGGCTTTTTTGGATACAGGGAAAAATATTGGATTTGAACTAGATGCTCGTTATGGGAATAAAGATGGTGCCTATGATGCAATGAAAATTGATGGCTCCGAATTCTCAGCATTTTATTATAAAAAATTGAACCCAAATTTAGTGGGACTAGTTGGTGCTTCTCTTGATTTTGATAAATTAGGTCTAGTGTATGTTCCTTATGTTCGTTTAAATTATACATTCGATAATGGCATTCGTTTGCAAGGCCGTTATAAATGGAAAGTATGGGATTATGGCCAAGCAGGGGAGAATGGCAGTAATTATCACTCTAAGATCCAAGAGTTTGATAGTTGGATCGGCTACAAATGGGGTAATTTAGATTTACAATATCAGTTAGATTTAATGTGGGAAATGGCTGACAACGCTCAACCTCTTTATAATGATAAGAAATTCGATTATCAACACAATGTTCGTCTTCGTTATGATATCAAAGCTGATGATGGTGCTTTGTGGCGCCCATTTGTTGAAGTGGGTAATGTAAAAGAAAATAGATTTTCAAGTGACCGACAAACACGTTTCCGTGTGGGTATTCAATATACCTGGTGATATCACTTTCTATTAAATAACTATATGCCCACGAGTGATCGTGGGTTTTTTTATTGCTGGCTATGTAAATAAAAGTGGAAGAATGATACGAAAAACAGTAAGAAAAATGGCCAATAAATTGGCCAAAAATAAATTAATGAAATGACAACTTGAGCAATGGTAAATTGGGTTTTAATAAATTAAATTTTGAGTTGAATAACTTCACTTGCTGCTAATAAATAGGCTCCAGCGCCATAATCCATATTATGGTCATACTGGACATCTCGTGGGTTGAATGCTGGAAGCTGCACCCAACCTAACATCCCATTGGGATGAATACAGCTTTGCAGTGCGCCCCATGATTTTTCGAGCAAAGGCAGGTAGTGTGTTTCTTCCAGTAAACCTTGGTTTAAGCCCCACGCTAAGCCATAGCAAAATAACGCAGTGGCACTACTTTCGGGAGCTGGAAAGCTTTGGGGATCCAGCAAACTGGTACGCCAGAAACCATCTTCTTGTTGGTATTGAATGACAGTTTCTATTAGCTGAGTAAATAAATCCACATACTGCTGACGAGCAGGAAAATCATCAGGTAAAGATTGTAAGATGCGCGGGATAGAAGCTATAACCCAGCCAATACCTCGACTCCAAAATACTTTTTCACCATTTTTTTCACGCAACTCACCACCTTTGCCATCAGGAATATAGCGATAATCACGATAAATTAAGCCAGTTTCAGGATCTCGTAAATGTTCTATCGCATCCCAATAAGCAGTATGCATATAATCTAAATAACGGCTGTCACTTGTATGTGCAGATAATGCTGCAAAAGCGGGAGGAGCCATGAAAAGAGCGTCACACCACCACCAGTCCTCTCGACCTGGTTTTGGCTCAACTAACATAAGGTTGAATGCGTTAATAGTGGGCTCAAGGACTTCTGGATGATCAAATTGTGAGCTTACGGCTAAATAGGCTTGGGTACAGACATGGTCATCGGCAAATCGCGGGTTAGGTCCTGTACGAAATCCTGTATGTAATGTGTAATCCAATACACCAGCGAGATATTCGTTATCCTGTGTTGCTTGCCATGCAGCAGCAACACAAGACCACAGAACACCACGTTCCCAGTCCGTATCTTTAATAAAACGGGTTTTGCCACTACGACGAAGCACACTGCGTACTTGGTTTTTTGATTGATAACGGTAAACCCGTTTCATATCGTCTAAAACTGTATTACGTTGTAATGGTTTTGGTAATGATGATTGTTCCATTCTTTTCTCCAGATGGGTTAGCGAGCTAACCAGCCACCATCAACCGCAATGGTATAACCATTAATATAGTCACTTGCTTTGGAGGCTAAAAAGATGGCAGGTCCCGCCAAATCCTCTGGTGTTCCCCAACGGCCTGCTGGAATACGTTCTAAGATAGCTGCGTTGCGATCTGCATCAGCGCGCAGTGCCGCCGTGTTGTCTGTTGCCATGTAACCTGGGGCAATTGCATTCACATTGATATTGTATTGGGAAAGTTCAGTGGCAAGTGCTCGAGTGAGCCCCATGACAGCTGACTTACTTGCCGTGTATGATGGAACTCGAATACCACCTTGGAACGAGAGCATTGACGCAATGTTAATAATTTTCCCGCCATTACCTTGTTTCACGAATTGGCGCGCAACGCGTTGAGATAAAAAGAATAAGGTTTTTTGATTAATATTAATCACATCGTCCCAATCTTTTTCACTAAACTCTAATAAGTCTTCACGGCGAATAATACCTGCATTATTGACAAGGATATCAACATGGCCCATGGCGGATACTGCATCATCAACCAAAGTTTGTAACCCATCTTGTTCCATTAAATTCATAATAATATAGTGAAACTTACGGCCTAAAGCTTCAACTTGAGCACGTGTTTCAGGGGCATCTTGGATACCAACCCCGACAATATCCGCACCTGCTTGGGCTAAACCAATTGCCATCCCTTGACCTAAACCGGTATTACATCCAGTGACAATCGCAACTTTTCCTGTTAAATCAAATAAGTTCATCTGTGCCTCACTTACGATGTGACAGTACTGCCACATCGTTTTTTATTATGTTAAAAAGATAAAAGGGTTATTTCAGATCTTTCATCGCGACATGGTCCATATCGTGGAATACCTGGTTTTCCCCAACCATTCCCCATATAAATGTATAAGCCGCAGTTCCCACGCCTGAGTGAATAGACCAGCTTGGACTAATGACGGCTTGTTCATTACGAACAACAATGTGACGTGTTTCGGAAGGCTCACCCATATAATGGAAAACAACGTTGTCTTCTTTCATGTTGAAATACAGATACACTTCCATACGGCGCTCATGGGTATGGCATGGCATGGTATTCCATAAACTGCCAGGCTCTAGAACTGTCATACCCATTGATAATTGGCAGGTTGGTAAAATAGATGGGTGTAAGAATTTATAAATGGTTCGAACGTTACAATTTTCAACATTACCCAATTTTTCTGGTGAAGCTTGTTCGATAGTAATTTTGCGTGTTGGATAGGTATGGTGTGCAGGAGCACTGTTGATGTAAAAACGTGCAGGGGTAATGGCATCGTTACTGATAAACTCGACAGATTTAGCACCCATACCAATATAAATAGCTTCTTTTGGTGCGATATCATAAGTTTCGCCATCAACGATAACTTGACCTGCCCCCCCAATATTAATTGCACCCAGTTCACGACGCTCAAGAAAGAACTCAACGCCTAATGCTTTTCCTGCCATAAGAGCGAGTGGCTTTTGTGTTGGAACAATGCCGCCCACAATAATGCGATCGATATGGCTATAAGTGAGATTCATTTCCCCTTCACGGAACAAGTTCTCGATCAGGAACTGTTTGCGTAAGCCTTCAGTATCAAGTGTTTTTGCATGCTCACTGTGAATTGGTTGACGAATTTCCATTATAAATACCTCATGATTTACTGATAGGTAACCAACCTTAATGGTCGGTATCCCCGAATACAGAGTGAACGTGTTCACCTCTGATGAATGTGTCTGTTAGATAAAAATTATTATCAACAACGGCAAAATTAGCTTGAGCCCCAACTCGGATGTAGCCAAATTGGTCATCAATTCCAAGGTATTGAGCGGGGACCGATGTGGCCATTTGTACAGCTTCCCACTCAGGAACATGAGCGAGTTGCACCATATTGCGCAGTGCGTTATCAAGGCTGCACGTACTACCAGCAAGAGAACCATCTGCAGTGCGAGCTTGCCCTTGGGTGACTTTCACCGTCTGTGCCCCTAGGGCATAATCACCATCTGGTAGCCCTCCAGCTCGCATGCAATCCGTGATTAACGCTAGCTGTTGGTAACCTTTCATTCGATAAGCCAACTGCATCATGACAGGGTGAACATGAATGCCATCGGCAATCAGTTCCGCAAGGACATCGTGGTACAACACTGCGCCACAACAACCAGGCTCTCTATGATGTAAACCCGTCATGCCGTTATAAAGATGCACGCCACAATCTGCACCATGTGAAAATGCGAGGCGGGTTTGTATAAAATCGGCAGCAGTATGTGCAACACTGGTTTTAATACCGTGTTGTACTAACCAATCAATAACCTCAATAGCGCCTTCTGCTTCAGGTGCAACAGCTACACGCAAAAGGGTGTGGTTAGCACATTGCACAAGGTCTTCCAACTCATGAATGCTCGGCGCCTTTAAGTACTTAACAGGATGTGATCCTCGATGACGTTCAGTGAAGTAAGGGCCTTCTAAAAAACTGCCGACTAATTGGGCGCCTGATGTTTGCGGCTTGGTGATAAATTCACACACTTGGATTAGTGCGCGTTTGATATCATCCATGGGGGCGGTGACGGTCGTTCCCACCCAAGCCACAACACCTGTTTTGACTAATGCATCAGCAATGGTTTGCAACCCTTGTTGGCTTGCATCCATGACGTCTGCACCAGCACGGCCATGAATATGGATATCAACAAATCCTGGTAGTAAGGAGCGGCCTTCAAGACGAATGACTGGGCAGTGTTCGGGGGCGGTATCCGTAATTTCCTGTATAATACCGTTACACACTCGAACATATTGCTGATAGCGAATTCCCTCTGGAGTAAAGGTGCGATCCGCTAAAATGGCATATTGCTGTTTCATAGGCCATCTTCTTCAAATTCAGGTGCTGATATCATAGTCAGTTGCTGACGTAGGTCTTGAATACTGCTAGTGCCAATATCGTGTAAGATAGAAATAAGTTCTTTTGTATCAACGCCTTCACGCTCTAATGCCGCATTGACGATCATCGGCAGATTAACGCCAGCTAAAACTTCAACGGATTTATCTTCCATCATAATTGCCATAGCGCGATTACAAGGGGTTCCACCAGGAAGGTCGGTGAGAAAAAGCACATGTTCACAATTCATGGTGTCCATTGCTGCTCGCATTTGTTGTTCCAATTCGTTGGGAGAAAGGGCCTCAACAAAATCAATAAACACCATATTTTCCTGTTCACCTGCGATGGCTTTAACTGCGGAAGCCATGCCACTTGCAAAATTAATGTGTCCAGAAACAATCAAACCAATCATTTACAACTCCTTGCTGGTGGGTAACTTAGTTACCCACCTAAAAACAATTTAATACGATTCTGTTACATCACACCAAGTACATGGCCAATAACACCGAAGGCTAAGACAGAGAAGATAAGTACTGGTGGTTTTGCCCAGAAACCAGTCCCTTTCACCATTTTGAACATCAAAAAGACAAGGCACAGAGGGAGCAAGTTAGGCATGATTTTGTCGAACAAGGCGGTTTGTAGTTCGACCACCTTGCCACCCACCTCGACTGCGGCGGTGGTTTGTACCTTTATGAAAGTGGCGGAAAGTGCTCCAATCACAAAAATACCCATGATGTTAGCGGCTTTAGCCAGTTTTTCTGTTGCGTCGCTCATGTTAACCATCGCTGCAGTACCTGCGCGATAGCCCATGAACATCAAGCCGAAATAGACAAAAAAGTGAACAATTTGATACAAAAAGAAGAAAACGAATGGGCCAGCAATTGAGCCTTCCATTGCGATAGATGCACCTAACGCTAAAGTCAGTGGCATCAATGTCATATGGTCGATAGCATCGCCAATTCCACCTGTTGGGCCCATACCCGCTACTTTCATGACGTTAACAGTAGAAGGCTTCTCTTTGTTTTCTTCCATGGCAACAGCAGTACCAAGTAAGAAAGTAAATAATTTTGGACTCGCATTAAAAAACTGTAAGTGGTTTTTCAGTGCGGTTGCATAATCACGTTTGTTATTACCATGAATTTTGCGTAGTGCTGGGATGATGGAGAATGCAAATCCTCCCCCCTGCATACGTTCAAAGTTAAAGTTACCCTCCATAAATAGCCCGCGAAAAGCACAACGCCATAGATCGCCTTTCGTGATGACTTTGCGGACAGTGGTATCTTGATACTCATCAATGCCATCAACGTAGGATTCCGCTGGTAAGTTTTTGGTTTCTACTGCAGTTTTGTTATCAGATACCATCTTCAAAATCCTCATTTTGTTGTGAGTTATTCTTGTTGTTGTTACCGCTGAAGAAGTAATACAGTGCCGCTGCAGATGCACCGAGTATTGCTACGGCCATAATTGGTAGTTTGAGATAAGTGGTCATAACGAAACCAACAAAGAACACGCCAGCCACTTCTTTTGACCACATGATTTTTAACAGCATAGCGAAACCAATTGCTGGAACCATTTTCGCCCCAATACCTAAGCCTTCGAGGAGCACTTTTGGCGTGTTTTCATCAATCCACTGTGCTGCGTGTTCACCAAAGTAAACTGTTACAAAGGCGACGATCGCATAGAGTAAAGAACGAACGGTAATTGTGGCGATTAATAATCGGGAGATCCCAGCTGCATCCGCTTTTTCCGCGTAGCGATCAGCTTTCCCCATGGTGAATGCGGTGATAGCGAAAAACCCGATAATGATCATTTGCATGAGAACGGCAATTGGCATTCCGATCCCCATAGCTACCGCTGGTGACTGGTTAGTCATGATGGCAAATGCAACAGCAGCGATAGTTCCTAAAGTGACATCAGGTGGCTGAGCCCCAGCATTTGGAACAAGCCCAAGCCAAGCTAATTCTAATGTTGCACCTGCAATTAAACCGACTTGCATATCACCCATAATCAGGCCAACTACAGGCCCTGTGATCAGCGGGCGGTGGATATTGAGTGCAACGTCATACTTATCTATACCGCAAAAGAAGGCCCATAAAGCCACAAGAGAAGCTTCATAAATCATAATAGTTTTCCTTAAACGCCTTAGTGTTAAGTTGTTATTTCACTCTGCCTATGCTGATGCGAGAGTCAGAACATTAACGGGGGTTTGATCGGGAGTATTTTGAATCGTGCAAGCTACTCCTTTGTTAACAAGCCGACGAAATGCATCTAAGTCGCTTTCATCCACTGACACCGTTTTGGCAATTTGGCGCTTTCCTTCATGGAAATGCATATTGCCGACGTTGCAGTGAGTGATAGGAACGCCGCCTTCGACAAGACGAGCAACATCTGTTGGGTTATTGCAAAGAATAAAGATTTTTTGACGAGGAGATGCTTTGTGAATGACATCAATGGTTTTTTCAATAGAGAAAAACCGGACGGCATATTCTCCACCCGCGGAGGCTTTCATTCCTGCTTGCATAAAAGCGGCGTTAGGGCCATCCGCAGCATCGTCATTAGCAACAAGAATTAAATTTGCTTCAGTGTGTTTACCCCAAGTGATTCGAATTTGCCCATGTAATAAACGCTCATCGATTCGGGTCCAGACAATATTTGGTGCGTGCATATAATTGCTCTCTTATTATTAGCTATATTTATCATTAAGAAGGTATGACGCCATCTTCTTGATATGAGAACGGGTAAATAGTGACACCTTGAACAACTCGATTAATTTCTCCAGTTGGAGATGGGTTATCAGGTGTATTCCCCAGTGCAATGGAACTATGGAATGCAAAGGCCTGTGCTAACATTAAATAAGGAAAAAACAGGGCTGAGTCTGAGCATTTCTCCATTTTTTTAATATAAACAAAACTTTCTTCTATTTGTGTGTCATCAGAAGAGGAGGTGACCGCGATCACTTTTGCTGAAGCATTATCGTGAATTACCTCTCTTAATAAGTCAGTTTCATACTGTCTGGTGTATTTATCGTTTGACAGAAACAGCACGACCAACGTTTCTTTATTGACGATAGATTTCGGTCCATGGCGAAAGCCTAAAGGAGTATCGAAGTTAGCAACGACCTTACCAGCCGTTAATTCCAACATTTTTAAGGCGGCTTCTTGTGCTAATCCTTGTAGGCCACCACTACCTAAATAAATGACTCGTTTAAATTTACCTGCATAATCTTCCCGGATACGACGGTTAAATTGGGTATAACTGTCGTGATAATCTTGGAAATAAGGTTTAATTTCGTTTAAATAGAAGGATTCGGTTAAGAAGATACACAGTGCAGCCATCATCATGGATGAAAAGCTTGACGTCATTGCTAATGAACGGTCATTTGACTCTTCAGGCATTAAAATGGCTAATGCATGGGTATTATTTTGGCAATAACGATATAGCTGTCCTTGTTCGTTACAGGTTAAAACTAAGTGATAACATTGAGTTAAGCATTTTTCTGCCACATCGAGGGCGGCAACACTTTCGGGGCTATTGCCCGAGCGAGCAAAAGAAATGAGTAACGTTGGTACGTCTTCCGCTAAATATTCTTTTGGGTCGGCAACTAAATCCGTGGTGGCAATGGCATCTACGCGACGTTTTAAATGGCCTGTTAGAACAGGGGCAAGAGCGCGCCCTGCAAAGGCTGATGTTCCAGCACCTGTCATGATAATCCGTGCGTTTGATGCCTGAAGTACTTTAGCTAAAAATGCATCAATTTCAGCGCGTTGCTTTTGTATTAGCTGGTTTGTTTTTTCCCAACACTCAGGTTGTTGTTCAATTTCTTTTGCTGTCCAGAATGCGTTTAGCTTTTCGAGTTCAGGTGTTTGATAGCTTAAATATTCCATGTCAAACCTCAGTGACTAAATTTACATGCATCGGCATATACCGAAAGTACGTCGCGAATTTTTGCAAAAATAAAGGACTTCGCTGAGCCGTCGATCATGCCTTCTCTCAATTGTTGGAATTGATGCGGCATGTATTGGCTTAAAAGTGGTAACGGGATCGGTTTTGAAGATAAGTTAGCCATCAGTGTTTCTATGGCTTGGTTAATTTCTTTATCAGGCCAGTAATAACGAATTCGGTCACTAAAGCTATAAACGCGTGCAAACGCTTGCTGCTGGGCATCACCATGGTAGTACTTTTGCCAAAATTCTGGCTCACGGCACATCAGCTGTTCCATTTTCTCTTTTAAGTGGGAACACTGTTCCGTCGGGAACATTTCATCCTCAATTTCACATAGAGAATAGAGTGCTTCTCGCATAGCAAATGTTAAAGCAGGGCCAACTTTTAAAATGGCAAAGTGGTCTTGAACGAGCTGCTTATAGGCATCTGGTGTTTGGTAATCGGTTGAGTGTGCTTCAAAAACGAGGTGAGGATAGTCATTAACAACTTTACTCAAGGCTTGTGCTTTTTGGGGTTGGTAATCAATAACATGAATATGGTCAAACTCCACGCCAGGTTGAACGACTAGGCCAATAACACGTGTCCAGCAATCACTGATACCTGCTTTTTCGAATGCTTTCGCATGGCAGTCTAATGTTTTCTTCGCGGCTTGTGGGGCTGTCACTTCAACGCCTTCAAGATCTTCAGTTGCTCCACCAGGTACAGGAACTTCTGTACCAATAACATACACGATATCGCTGTAACCGAATTTTTCTTTGGCGGTCTTTTCTGCAATAACGGCGAGTCGAGCGGCACGTTGTGCAACAATTTCATCCGTGAGTGGAACGGGATCATCTGCACAGGACATACTGCAATCAAGGTGGATTTTCTTGAACCCTGCGGCAACGTAATGCTCAATTAAGACATCCGCATTATTCATGGCATCAGCGGCATTAAGCCCTTGCCAACGATTAGGACCTAAATGGTCACCACCAAGAATTAACTTATTCAGAGGGAAATTGATTTTTTCTGCTTTTTCAACTACATAATTGAAAAAATCAGCCGGAGTCATACCCGTATAGCCACCAAATTGGTCAACTTGATTCGATGTGGCTTCAATTAAAAGAAAGGAATCATTATCCAGCGCTTGGTGCAATGATGCTTCAATCACAAATGGGTGGGCTGAGCAAACAGAATAAATACCATTCTGTTTACCAAGTTTATTTTGCTGAACAATCTTTTCTAAAGGATGCATTAATACTAACTCCACAATCAACACGGTTGTATTGTTAATGGAGTTAGCGAATTATTGCTCTTTATCGACGATGACTACTTCAATTTTATGGTTTTTCAACTCTTGGACATATTCTTCAGGAATCCCAGAGTCTGTCACCAAAACATCAATATCAGCGAATTCACGGATCATATGACAACTGCGCTTACCAAATTTCGTAGAATCAGCAACCGCAATAACTGTTTCCGAGATTTCACACATTAACCGGTTAAGGCTAGCTTCCTGTTCATTGTGTGTTGTGATACCAACGCGTAAATCGAATCCATCAACCCCAAGAAAAACCTTGTCAAAACGATAATTTCTGAGGCTATTTTCTGCTTGTGAGCCAGAAAACGATAAAGCATTTTTGCGCAATGCGCCGCCAGTCATTAGTACATCAACGCCTGCGGCTGTTGCTAACTCCATTGCGACATCTAAACCGTTAGTCATGACAACGACGTTATCCCGCGACTTTAAGTGTGTCGCAATTTCCCGTGTCGTTGTCCCCGAGTCTAAAATGATCGTGTCGCCATCATTAATGAGCGCGGCGGCGGCTTCCCCTATTAATGTTTTTGTGCCCGCATTCTGCCCACGCTTTTCGTGGATGCTTAGTTCAGCAATAAACCCAGTATTCGGAATTGCTGCCCCATGGGAGCGGACCACATAACCATTCTTTTCAAGAAAGCTTAAATCGCTACGGATGGTGACACTTGAAACTTTAAATATTTCGGCTAAATCTTCGACTCGTGCTTTACCTTGTTGGTTAATCATGTCGAGGATTTCCATACGCCGTTCAACTGCCGCTTTCACTTTCGTCTCCTTACGAAACCAAATGATTTGCTTTCATTTGATTTCGAATTAAGTTTACTACGCTAAAAAATACCGACAACGAAAAAAAACAAAACTTTTGATCTCTTTCACAAAGTTTCGATTTGCGTGTTGTTTGCTTACGGATATTTTCAAATTTTAAATATCATATCTTCGAATAAGAAAGTATCCAATCAATAAAGTATCAATAATTGTACTTTTACTGAGCAAACTCGGTGTTTTGCATAAATATTAGCAATATTTGCAAAAAATTCGCGGAATATAAGCTCAAAAATCGGCATAAAGTGTGAAGGTGATATTTAAATTTCGAAAGGAAGAGAAGTTTCTTTAAATCAAAAACAAAAGTCAGCGGTTTACTGTATGTTATTTATACTCTCTTCAATTGTTCTAACTCAAACTACTTTCTTTCAAATCCTTTCATTTTGCTATTTTGTGATTTCAATCTCTTTTGATTTTTCGTGTTTTGGGTAATGCTATAAAAATAACCTGACTGTTTCGGATTAATTTAAATGCCTGCAAACCAACCCACTTACTTTCATATGATGGCGAAACCCACGAGTTATCGCTGCAATATTAAATGCGAATACTGTTTTTATCTGGAAAAAGAAAATGTGTTTCACGAGCAACCTGCGCAAGACCAACATGACGTTATGCCTGATAACGTGCTACGTCGTTATATCAAAGACTATATCCAGTCCCATGCAGGTGAGCAGGTCGATTTTTCATGGCAAGGTGGTGAGCCAACACTTGCAGGGCTCGAATTCTTTGAGCGAGTTGTAAAATATCAAAAGCAATATGCCCAAGGAAAAACCATCACAAACAGTGTGCAAACTAATGCGATAGCGATTAATCGGCAATGGGCGCAGTTTTTTGCAGATCATCATTTTTTAATCGGTGTATCTATTGATGGTTTAGAAGCAGTTCATGATAAATATCGAATTTCCGTTAATGGCAACCCAACTTTTGAGCGTGTTAAAAAAGCAATTCAGCTTTTGATCGAATATGGTGTTGAATTTAATACCTTAACCGTTGTTAATGACCAAAATTGGCGGAAAGGGAAAGAAACGTACCGTGCTTTGAAAGCATTGGGTTCCACGTTTTTTCAGTTTATCCCTATTGTTGAGGTGGATAGGCGCTTTCCTCATATCCAAGGTGGCCATTATGCACCTGGGCCAAATGCCGTAATGGCACCTTTTTCAGTGCCCGCTGAAGGTTATGGGCAGTTTATGGCTGATGTTTTTGATGAATGGATCCATCAAGGAGATATTGGCAAAGTTTATATTCGTCTATTTGATAGCTTATTAGGGACTTGGATGGGCTATCCAGCATCAACCTGTGTGCAATCTAAAACGTGTGGGCAAGCGCTGATTATTGAATCTAATGGGGATGTCTATTCCTGTGACCACTATGTGTACCCCGCAAATCGATTAGGTAACGTACAACAACACTCCCTTTCTCGTATTGTCTCCTCTAAGCAGCAAGTCCGTTTTGGGCAAAATAAATATGACAAGCTAACTAATCTTTGCCAGCGCTGTGAGGTTCAAAGCCTTTGTTATGGTGGTTGCCCTAAGCACCGGATCACGGCGATAGAAGGTGAAAAATATCGCCATAATTATTTATGTCATTCATATAAAAAGATTTTTCATCATACCGCTTTAGGTATGCAGTTAATGCGCCAAGCGATATCACGTGGCGCTTTAGCCAGTGATGCACTGGGTGCAATACAGCATGCTTACAAGCAATAATCATATTATCTGGAGATATTTTTGTGAGATTACCTTCTATGAAGAGAAGCCTGCTAGCTGGATTGATAGCAGCGAGTAGCCTAGTGCCTCCCATTGCGGCGAATGCGGGCGGGACACCAGAAAAGCCGAATGTTTTATTGATTATCATGGATGACTTAGGAACAGGGCAGCTCGATTTTGTGCTTGATAGTCTTGATGTCAAAGAACTTGCACAGCGCCCGTCACCACAGCGTTATCAGGGTGATATTAATCAGATGGTGGAAGCAGCAAGAGTGGCAATGCCAAATGTTGCGGATATGGCTGCTGGTGGAATTAAGATGACCAATGCATTTGTTGCTCATCCTGTTTGTGGCCCATCACGAGCGGGTATTTTTACTGGGCGTTCTCCTGCGAGCTTTGGCACTTACAGTAATGATGATGCGATGTTAGGTATTCCACAAGACATCAAACTATTACCGGCACTATTCCAAGAAAATGGTTATGCCACAGCTAGTATCGGGAAATGGCATAATGCGAAGGTCTTGAAAAAACCTAAAATTGCATCAGAAAAGCAAACTCGTGATTATCACGATAATATGATTTCGACACCAGAGCCTGGTTTTTCACCTCATGAAAGAGGTTTCGATTATGCGTATAGTTTCTATGCATCGGGAGCGGCACTTTGGAACTCTCCGGCAATGTGGCGAAATGGTGAAAATGTGCCAGCGTCTGGCTATACCACGCATTTACTAACGGATGAAACTATTAATTTCATTGATGGGCACAAAGATAAACCTTTCTTTATCAATCTTTCATACAGCGTACCACACATCCCATTAGAAGAAGCCTCGCCAGCGAAATACATGGATAAATTCAACACGGGTAATGTTGAAGCCGACAAATATTTTGCTGCATTAAATGCGGCTGATGAGGGAATTGGCAAAATTATCAACACGCTAAAGGAAAATGGTGAATTAAATAATACGCTAATTTTCTTTATTTCTGACAATGGCGCAGTGCATGAGTCGCCAATGCCAATGAATGCGATGGATAAAGGCTTTAAAGGACAAATGTTTAATGGTGGTGTACGTGTTCCATTTGTCGCTTATTGGCCAGGGCATATTCCAGCGGGTAAACAGAGTGATGCGATGGTCTCTGCGATTGATATCTTACCAACTGCATTACAAAACGCAGGGATTTCCATACCTGATAGCATGAAGGTTGAAGGCAAAAATATTATGCCACTCTTAATGGGTAAAGCAGAAAAGTCACCACATGACTACCTGTATTGGACAGGGCCAGGGACGAAACATTACAGCGAAGAAAACCAAGATTTTTGGCATGGCTACCATGAATGGATCACTTATCAACGCAAAGAAATTCCAAACAACCCAAATTTAGAAAAACTATCGAAAGGTTCATGGGCGATCCGTGATGGGGAATGGGCACTTTATTTTTATGATGATGGTTCTAACCAGCTTCAATTATTCAATGATAAACAAAACCCAGCCGAATCGAATGATTTAGCGGCGCAATATCCAGAAAAAGTAAAAGAGTTAAAATCTGCTTATTATCAATGGGTTAAAGATAAGCCTAAACCCGTTGTATGGGGGCAAGATCGTTACCAAGTTCTGATTGAATCAGCAAAATAAACACAAGATTTTATTTTAATCTGCGCGCAAGGATGCGCCTGTTTGCATCATAGAGAAATACGTATGACAATACCGACTGAACGCCCAAAGCTGCCTTATGAACACCCTGATATCAAAATTTATCAGAAGTTATTCAAAGAGAATATCATTCGAAGATTAATTAGAAAGTCAGCCTATCAATGTAACGATAACCACATCACCAAAGCCTTTCAAGATGAAAATCAACCCCTTTCAGTTCTTTGCGAATTATTAGTACGCTATACCACGGAAGCCTTTGTTCATTATCAAACATGGGGTTACTCCCACGCTTACTACCCTGGTAGCCCAGGCCAGCAAACAGTGCGAACTGATGCCCTAGAAGGGGTTAGTAGGGTATTACCTTTACTTGCTTCATGGCTAGTTCACAGCCAAAAAGCAACATTGAATGGGTTAAATTTAGCATCAATTGACCTTTCTGAAATCATCAAAAATGCATTTTTACATGGTACAGACCCTGCTCATAAAGGCTATTGGGGAAGGCTTGAAAATTATGACCAAAAAATTTGTGAATCTGCAGATTTAGCGCTGACTCTCTGGTTGAGTCGTGAGTGGGTATGGGAAAAATTAGATAACCTTGCGCAACAACGAATTATTGAGTGGTTTGAACAGGTTAATCATTGCGATATCGTTGATAATAACTGGCACCTTTTCCCGCTTACTGTGCAATTTGTGCTCCAAGCTCTCACTGGTCGAGATGCCATTGCAACGTGGCGGTATGAAAGAGTGAAACAATTTTACGTGGGTGATGGCTGGTTTCGAGATGGCGCGAAAGGTAACTTCGATTATTACAATGCATGGGGATTTTACTACTCATTATATTGGCTAAACCAAATTTGCCCAGACTTCGATGAAGAATTCATTCGTAGTTCACTAAATCAGTTTAACCATCATTATCGTTATTTTATGACACCACAAGGGATCCCTTTTTTTGGCCGCAGTGCATGTTATCGCCTCGCGGTGTCCGCGCCTTTACTTGCAGGCGTTGATTTAGGTGGTGATGCAGTGAGTGTGGGTGAGGCTAAAAATGCACTAGAAAGCACTTTACGTTATTTTATTGGCCATGGTGCTTTAAAAGCAGGAGCGCCAACTCAAGGTTTATTTGGTTATGATGCCCGCTTAGTCGATAATTATAGTGGTCCTGCGAGTAGTTTTTGGTCATTACGTGCAGTGATTATTGCTTTGTATTGTGGCAACCGCATTCAACTTTGGGATAGCCCTAGCAGTCCGCTGCCAATTGAACACTCAGACTTTCATTTCGAAATATCGTCCATTGCAGCAACGGTTATTGGTGTGAAAGAAACACAAGAGGTTACTGTGATATTTCGTGAAGATTACCTCAAACAACAATCTCCTCTGACACGTTGCTTAGAAAAGCAGTTATGTTCTCAGAAAGTAGTTGAAATGCTATTAGGTCAATCAAGGCGCCCTAAAAACAATCTGTTACGTAAAGGAGTCACGAGTTATAGCTCTAAAATGGCTCACTACTTCTAGCCTTTCTTTCATTTGCTTTCAGTGCGAAAGGGATGGAAATGTGATTTAGATCTTTTACCTTTCCTATTCTTTCGTTTAATATTAATCGAAATCAATCGAAAGTTAAGAGGCGACTATGTACTTGGTATCTACCCGTAATATGTTGAACAAAGCCCAACTGGGAGGCTATGCAGTTCCCGCATTTAATATTCACAATTTGGAGACCATTCAAGTTGTTATGGAAACTGCCGCAGAAATGGCGTCTCCCGTTATTTTAGCGGGGACACCGAGTACATTTTCTTATGCAGGAAGTGACTACTTGATCGCTATTTGTCAGCAAGCGGCTGAGCGCTATAAAGTCCCAGTCGCTTTACATCTCGATCATCATGAAGATATTCCAGATATTTTCCAGAAAGTCTCTGCGGGGGTGCGCTCTGCGATGATTGACGCTTCTCATTTTCCGTTTGATGAAAATATTCAAATCGTTAAACGGGTTGTTGATTTCTGTCATCAATGGGATTGCACAGTAGAAGCGGAGCTGGGGCGTTTAGGCGGACAAGAAGATGACTTAGTTGTTGATGCCGCGGATGCGCTTTTTACTGACCCTGATGCCGCCGTTACTTTTATTCAAAGAACGGGTATTGATTCATTAGCCGTTGCAATCGGAACAGCTCACGGTATGTACAAAAGTGAGCCACATCTGGATTTCGCTAGGCTAGAAGCAATCCGTAAAAAAACAGATGTGCCTTTAGTGCTTCATGGTGCTTCGGGGATCCCTGATGCGGATGTTAGGCATTGTATTGAGCTTGGAATTTGTAAAGTCAATGTCGCAACAGAACTCAAAATCGCATTTTCTGATGCAATTAAGCAGTATTTCATTGAAAACCCAGAAGCGACAGATCCCCGTCATTATCTGGTTCCCGGAAAGGCGGCGATGAAAGCGGTTGTGATGGATAAAATTCGTGTTTGTAAAAGTGATGGAACACTTTAATAAGCCAAAATAATCTGAATTTGTTTGATGTATAAACCAAATTTGTTGTTGATGATACGCAGTAGATCTTTTTAAAAAAAGGAATGTTATGAAACAAGTTGCTGTTTTACTCGCTGATGGTTTTGAGGAAGGAGAAGCGGTCGTTTTCATTGATGTCATGCGCCGGTTAGATATTCATGTAGATGTGCTGTCTTGCATGGATACGCTTGTTTTAAATACGTATTTTGGTACTAAAATTAGTGCAGATCATCTTTTAGTCGATAAGCTAGCCCATAGTTATGATGCGGTGATGATGCCTGGGGGGCCAAAAGGAACTGATCGCTTGTATGCGAATGAAAAGGTGGTTGATTTTCTTCGTCGGCATATACATGAGGATAAATATATTTGTGCACTATGCTCTTCAGGCGCAAAGGTATTAGCCGCACACGAGTTACTGGAAGGGAGATACTATAGTACAGGCGACAAGCTGGCTGAAAAATTTAATGATGGTATTTATCTTGATCAGGATGTTGTTGTTGATGGAAAGTTTATCAGTGCAAAAGGGCTTGGTGTGAGTTTTGAATTTGCATTTACAGTTGCAAAACATTTATTGGTCGACAATATTGATAAAGTGGATTGGCAAGCTAAGCATATTTATTTTAAACACTGGCCGCTTTCCTATCTATAATTTTTATTGGTAACTACGTACTTTTATATCGGCAATAAAGGTAATAAATAAAGCGGGAATAATATTTTCCCCCGCTTTATTTTTATCAACTAGTCGAATGAAAATAAAAATAGAGAATTAATAGCGTATGAAGCTATTTTTTATAATGATAAGAATAAATGATGATTTATAAATATCATAACAATTAGATTTAAATTAGAAATTTTCCGTTATAAACATTAAGCTGGTCAGATATATAATCACCGGTAAGGAATGAAAATGCGGAATATTGCTATTACAAAAAATAATATTATTTCTGGCTTTCAATGGTTCTTTTTTATCTTTTGTAATACGGTTGTTATTCCCCCGACGTTACAGTCTGCTTTTCATTTGTCACCACAAACCACGTTTGTTATTACTCAGTATGCTTTTTTATTAACAGCTTTAGCTTGCTTGTTGCAAGCATTTATAGGCCATAAACGCTCCGTGATGGAGGGGCCAACAGGGTTGTGGTGGGCAACAATTTTAACCGTAACTTTGTCAGAATCTATGCAAGGAACTCCTCTTGAGACGATTGGATGGAGTTTAGCCATGGGGATTTTTCTGTCTGGGATTATTACTATTCTTATTGGCCTAAGCGGTCTTGGTGGTTGGTTAGCGGGTTTGTTCAAGCCTGGTGTGCTGGTGGTCTTTATGTTTTTACTTGGCGCGCAACTGGTCACTATTTTTTTAAAAGGAATGTTAGGGCTACCCTTTGGTGTTGGCAGTGAAAATATTACAGTTAATTATCCTGTATTCTTTTTGGCGCTCGCAGTACTGATATTTGTAATAGGGGTAATTGTGTATTTACCCGTGAATATTAGCAAATATGCATTATTGATTGGAACAATCATAGGGTGGGTTGCCTATAGTGGGTTATTTGGTAGCACGATATCATCTGTTTCATCAGGGGAATGGGTATTATTTCCATTAGGCCGCTCTGATGAAATTAATATAAGCATTGTGATAACAGCGATTTTGGCTGGGATATTAAACACATCAAATACGTTTGGAGCAATGCGCGGAACGGATGTTTTTTACCCTAATTCATTACCCGTTAAGTCCTTATATCGGCGTAGTTTTATGATGTCAGGAGTTGTAACAATATTAGCAGCGCCGATAGGCGTAGTGCCTTTTTCACCGTTTGTTTCATCAATTGGTCTAATTACTCAAACAAAAGACTGTTCACGTATCTCTTTTACTATTGGCAGCCTTATTTTCTTATGTGTGGGCGGGGTTGCAGTATTGACTCAATTTTTCCGCTCTTTGCCGTTAGCCATTGGTAGCGCGGTTATGTTAGCAACTTATTTGCCGTTATTGTTTTCGTCATTTTCATTTCTGACGGATATGAAATTAAATGCACGTAATATTTATCGCCTCGCATTACCTATTTTTATTGGCATTTTTTTGATGTCAGCACCTGCAGCGGTACTAAATTCGTTACCAACAATGTTTAGTTCTTTACTGGGTAATGGGTTACTTATAGGCATTATATTGGCTCTTATTTTAGAAAATACGATCAAGTGGGATAAAATCTCCTAAATAATAAAAGAGCACTAAGCGGTTGTGCAGCTAATGCTCTTTTTTCAGTAAAATTTTAACGGCCTAAATAACCATCCCAATCTTTCCAAACGGGCTGTAAACCGGCTTGCACAAGTGCATTCGCTACTTGTGCGGCACTGCGGTTATCATTTGGGGAAAATTGTTCTAGCTCTTCTTTGGTATCTGCATAGCCACCTGGTTGGGTTTTTGAGCCTGCGCTGACATTATTAATCGCGAGTGGTACTACATGGTCGCGAAAATACGGAGACTCACGAGTCGACAGTGAAAGCTCAACATTGGGGGCAAGTAACCGAAAGGCACAAATGAGTTGGACCAATTCCGCTTCATTCATCAGTGATGCAGGCTCAACGCCACCCGCACAAGGGCGCAAACGCGGAAATGAAATGGAATAGCGGCTTTGCCAATAATATTGCTGCAAATACAGTAAATGCTCGGCCACCATGTAGCAATCGGTGCGCCAACTATTAGATAAACCAATTAATGCCCCAAGACCAATTTTATCCACACCAGCTTCACCAAGGCGTTCAGGGGTGGCTAAACGCCAGTGGAAATCTTGTTTTTTACCCTTGAGGTGATGCAACTGGTAGGTTGGCTCATGGTATGTTTCTTGATACACCATCACACCATCTAAGCCCAATGTTTTCAATTCCTTATATTCGTCAGTGCTTAATGGCTGCACTTCCATCATCAACGAACTGAAATAAGGGCGAATGATAGGCAAGGTATGGCGGAAATAATCCATCCCCACTTTACTTTGATGTTCCCCTGTGACTAACAATAAGCTATCAAACCCAATTTTGCGGATCGTTTCGCACTCATTGATTATCTCAGCATCATTGAGTGTTTTGCGTTTGATTTTGTTACTCATCGAAAAACCACAGTAAGTACAATCGTTTGCGCAGAGATTGGATAAATAAAGAGGAACGTAAAACCCAACTGCATGACCAAAACGTTGGCGGGTGAGTCTTTGTGCTTTTTGTGCCATTGCCTCGACATAAGGGCGTCCAGCAGGGGAGAGCAGCGCCATAAAATCATCGAGGGTGAGGATATCACTCGCTAAAGCGTGTTCTACATCGTGGGCGGTTTTGCTGTTGATTCGCAGTGTTGTGTCGTCCCAATCCAATGTACTTAAGCGCTCTTGGAAACGGGGGATCATGATAATGCCTCCAAAAAGCTGGTGAGTGGGCTGGAAGCTTGGGCTTGTTGCTTCGGTGCCGCTAATCCACTTTGATAAGCTAGTTCAGCGGCCTCGACGGCAAGTTTAAAGGCTTTCGCCATTAAAATGGGGTGCTTGGCAACGGCAATCGCGGTATTCACCAACACCGCATCAGCCCCCATTTCGATAGCCTCTGCGGCGTGGCTCGGTGCGCCAATCCCTGCATCGACAATAACGGGCACGGTGGCTTGCTCGATAATAATCCGCAGCATCTCTTTAGTGGCTAAGCCTTTATTGGTGCCGATAGGCGCACCTAATGGCATGACTGCCGCGCAGCCAACTTCTTCAAGACGGCGGCACAGTACAGGGTCTGCACTGCAATAAGGTAATACCACAAACCCTTCTTTGACGAGCTGCTCCGCGGCGAGCAGGGTTTCGATAGGATCGGGTAATAAATAGCGCATATCAGGGTGAATTTCGAGTTTGACCCAGTTGGTGCCAAGTGCCTCTCGAGCAAGGCGGGCAGCAAATACCGCTTCTTGGGCGTTTTTTGCCCCCGATGTATTGGGTAAAAGCTTTACGCCAAGCTCTTGAAGAGGTTGTAAAATACCATCATCCTGTCCACGCAAATTAATTCGTTTCATGGCCATGGTGACTAATTGGCTACCTGAGGCTTGAATGGCATCTTGCATTAGCCTGGCATTGGCAAACTTTCCTGTTCCTGTAAATAGACGTGATTGAAAGGTAAAATCGGCGATTTTTAACATTGTTAGCCCCCAGCGATAGCTTGAAATAACAAGATATTGTCTTGGTCATTAATGAGATGAGAATCCCACTGACTCTTTGGAATGATCACTTGGTTGATAGCCAGCGCTGTGCCAGCGGTGGAGCGGCCTAGCGTCTCAAATAACTGGTTGACAGTCAGCGGGGCATCAAGCGCCATAGTTTGGTCATTAATTAGGATATGCATGCTTCTTCCCGACAAACTGGACATTGCAGCGAAGGCGTTAACTGCAAAGTGTTCCACTGTTGTTGTTTTCCATCGAACAAGCGTAGTTTTCCGCTTAAAGATGAAGGCAACCCGACAAGTAATTTAAGGGCTTCAAGTGCTTGTAGCGTACCGATAACACCAACGACAGGCCCTAATACTCCCGCTGTGCGGCAGTTTCGCTCAGGTTCATCTTGATCGGGGTAAAGGCAGGCGTAACACCCTGAACTAAACGGCGGTTCGAGCACCATTAGCTGTCCACCAAAGCCCACTGCGCTACCGCTAACGAGTGGCGTGTTGGTCATGACGCAGGCGGCATTGACGGCATGGCGTGTTGCCATGTTATCGCAGCAATCAAGCACTAAATCGACCTGCTCAACGAGTGGGATTAATGTTTCAACTTCTAGTTTTTGCACAACTGCTCGTGTTTTCACGAGCGGGTTGAGTTGATGAAGCCTCTTTGCTGCAAGTTGGGCTTTTGACTGTTCGATATCATCAGTATTGTAGAGCACTTGTCTTTGTAAATTAGAGACATGCAGGTTATCGTGGTCAGCAAGCCATAATTCGCCAACGCCTGCACCAACTAAATAGAGGGATGCGGGAGAGCCTAACCCACCTAAACCGACAATCAGCACTTTGCTATTTTTCAGTTTTTGTTGCCCTTCAGGGCTAATGTCTTCAAGTAATAGCTGGCGGCTGTAACGCATGAATTCTTGGTCACTTAACATGATTAAATTCCTCGAATTATCAACCGTGTGTCTATTTCACTAAATACACGGCTAATTATTTGATTATGAATTAATTAACAAGCGCGATGACGCTCAATTAAATTCAGTAACGTTTCAGTGGCTGCCCGCCAATCATCGGCTTTGGTAATTGCACTGACCAGTGCCACACTGCCAACACCTGTTGCTAAAACAGCAGGTACGCGCTCAATGGATATTCCACCAATGGCGACAGTTGGGTAATCAGGTGTTGCCTCAACCATCGCTTTTAGCGTTTCCAATCCTTGAGGAGATGACGGCATCTCTTTGGTTTGTGTGGGGAAAATATGCCCCATTGCAATATAAGAGGGGCGCACGGATTTGGCGATGGCTAACTCATGTTCATCGTGAGTTGAAATGCCTAACCGAAGCCCTGCTTGGTGGATTGCCAGCAAGTCAGTGGTTTCCAAATCCTCTTGACCAAGGTGTACGCCGTAAGCGCCAAACTCCACGGCTAAGCGCCAGTAGTCGTTGATAAATAACCGTGCGTTATGTTTTTTACCCAAAGCAATAGCTTTTTGGATATCATCGCGTACATCAGCATCCGCTTTGTCTTTGATGCGTAATTGAAGGGTGGAAACACCTGCACTAAGCAGGCGTTCAATCCATTCAACGGAATCAACAACAGGGTAGAGACCGAGGTATTGCTCGGTTTCGGGAAATGGCGATGTTGGCGTAATAATAGGATTAGGCGATTTTTTCATTATCAGCGACCTCTGCATTCACAATTTCTGCGCCATGGTATAGCTCGCTACCGTGGGCTCGGAAGGCTTCAGACATCTGTTCCATACCCGCTTCTTTTTCGTTTGCTTCTTTTTGGGCTGCGTAATCACGTACTTCTTGGGAGATTTTCATCGAACAGAATTTCGGCCCACACATTGAACAGAAATGGGCAATTTTCCCCGAAGCTTGTGGCAAGGTTTCATCGTGATATTTACGTGCGGTTTCGGGGTCTAATGCCAAGTTAAATTGGTCTTCCCAACGGAATTCGAAACGTGCTTTTGACATGGCATTGTCGCGAATTTGTGCACCTGGGTGGCCTTTGGCAAGGTCAGCTGCGTGCGCTGCAATTTTATAGGTGATAAGCCCTTGTTTAACATCGTCTTTGTTCGGCAGGCCCAAATGCTCTTTTGGTGTGACATAACAGAGCATTGCACAACCAAACCAGCCGATCATTGCTGCACCAATGCCTGAGGTAAAGTGGTCATAACCTGGTGCAATATCGGTTGTGAGCGGCCCTAAGGTATAGAATGGGGCTTCGTGGCAATGCTCCAACTCTTCCGTCATGTTGCGGCGGATCATCTGCATCGGTACGTGGCCGGGGCCTTCAATCATCACTTGGACATCATATTCCC
Organism: Providencia xihuensis; assembly: GCF_041953405.1. NCBI lineage: Bacteria > Pseudomonadati > Pseudomonadota > Gammaproteobacteria > Enterobacterales > Morganellaceae > Providencia > Providencia xihuensis. The sequence goes on from NZ_CP169565.1 coordinate 426,281, forward strand.
ACGCAATTTTGGTTAACTCGCCAAGGGTATGAAGTTCGGCAAATTGTGCGGCATCGTTTGCATCTTGGATGGAGCCTGGGCGCAAGCCATCACCTAATGACAAGGAAACGTCGTAAGCGGCACAAATTTCACAAATTTCGCGGAAGTTTTCGTACAGGAAGTTTTCTTGGTGATGAGATAAACACCATTTTGCCATGATAGAACCACCGCGCGAGACAATGCCCGTCAAGCGTTTAGCGGTCATTGGTACGTAACGCAGCAAGACTCCAGCATGGATAGTAAAGTAGTCAACGCCTTGCTCGGCTTGTTCTAATAACGTATCGCGGAACATTTCCCACGTCAGGTTTTCCGCTACGCCATTGACTTTTTCAAGGGCTTGGTAGATGGGAACTGTGCCGATGGGGACTGGGCTATTACGTAAAATCCATTCACGGGTTTCATGGATGTAGCGGCCTGTGGACAAATCCATTACGGTATCTGCGCCCCAGCGCGTTGACCAAATCAGTTTTTCCACTTCCTCTTCGATGGATGAAGTGACCGACGAGTTGCCGATATTGGCGTTCACTTTCACCAAGAAGTTACGGCCAATAATCATCGGCTCAGATTCAGGGTGATTGATATTGGCTGGGATGATGGCGCGACCCGCGGCGACTTCTTGGCGAACAAACTCAGGCGTGATATTTTCGGGCAAATTAGCCCCAAAGCCTTGCCCTGGATGTTGTTGCAGCAAAACCTCACCACGAATACGTTCACGACCCATATTTTCGCGGATGGCGATAAACTCCATTTCTGGGGTAATGATGCCTTTACGAGCGTAGTGAAGTTGGGTGACGCATTTGTTGGTTTGCGCTTTTAATGGGTGTGGGCGGTTGTTAAAGCGTAAGTGGTCGAGACCCGCATCAGCGAGACGCTGTTGTGTGAAGTCAGAACTTAAGTTTTCGACTTCGGTGGTGTCTGAACGTTCGTTTATCCACGGTGCGCGAATTTTTTTCAGGCCTTTGTGAACGTTGAGTTCTGATGTTGGGTCGCCGTAAGGGCCTGAGGTATCGTAGATAGGAACGGGTTCGTTATCTTCAAATTGCGGGTTATCTTTGTCGCCACCAATGAGGGTTTGCGAAAGCTGGATTTCTCGCATCGGGACTTGAATATCGTCTCTTGAACCTTGGAGATAAATACGCTCAGAATTCGGAAATGAAACACCAGAAACGGTGTTGATAAAGTTTTCAGCAGCGTCACGTTGGGCCTTACGCGTGCGAGCAGGTGCAGCTTGTGGGGATAAATCAGCGGTCGGTATAACATTATTTGTAATATTGGACATAGCAATTTCCTGACATTGTCACGGCTATGATGCAAAGCGCACCAAGCGGGTTTATCGAAAGAAAGTTGCTTGTCAGGAGTTCGGAGGAGTAATAAAAAAGACGTTGCGTTTAAATTTTCACCAAAAGGAAAAGGTCAAAAATGGCGCTGAGTGATTACTCTTGTTCCCTTCGCGGGTATTAACCCGATCAGGTTCCGCGGATCCCGAATTAACGGTCTCAGCCTGATGCTATGCATACTAGGCACTCCGACAAGAGATTTCAGTATAAGCTTTCCTCGTCATTCTTCAAGCGATAAGTGCGTTGGCTGCGCTCGGCTCCCCAAGTCACATACTTGTGTATGCTCCTTGGGATATCCTCGTTTACCGCCTTCTTCTCACTTGAATTATTTAGAGGAAAGAGGAAATTAAAGTGGAATAAGGTTATTTCCTCGTCATTCTTCAAGCGATAAGTGCGTTGGCTGCGCTCGGCTCCCCAAGTCACATACTTGTGTATGCTCCTTGGGATATCCTCGTTTACCGCCTTCTTCTCACTTGAATTATTTAGAGGAAAGAGGAAATTAAAGTGGAATAAGGTTATTTCCTCGTCATTCTTCAAGCGATAAGTGCGTTGGCTGCGCTCGGCTCCCCAAGTCACATACTTGTGTATGCTCCTTGGGATATCCTCGTTTACCGCCTTCTTCTCACTTGAATTATTTAGAGGAAAGAGGAAATTAAAGTGGAATAAGGTTATTTCCTCGTCATTCTTCAAGCGATAAGTGCGTTGGCTGCGCTCGGCTCCCCAAGTCACATACTTGTGTATGCTCCTTGGGATATCCTCGTTTACCGCCTTCTTCTCACTTGAATTATTTAGAGGAAAGAGGAACTTAAAGTGGAATAAGGTTATTTCCTCGTCATTCTTCAAGCGATAAGTGCGTTGGCTGCGCTCGGCTCCCCAAGTCACATACTTATGTATGCTCCTTGGGATATCCTCGTTTACCGCCTTCTTCTCACTTGAATTATTTAGAGGAAAGAGGAAATTAAAGTGGAATAAGGTTATTTCCTCGTCATTCTTCAAGCGATAAGTGCGTTGGCTGCGCTCGGCTCCCCAAGTCACATACTTATGTATGCTCATCGGGATAATTCTATTTATCTCCTTCCTCTAGCACGAATAATTTAGAGGAACCTTTGAAAGGCAAGTTAGTTAAAACCTAAAACCTAAAAAATTGAAATCAAGGTTCGGATAACAATAAGGTTTATAAATTCCACTGATATTGCGGCCAATTATTTTCATTGGCGGCTTGGAGAAGTCGGTGGTCGCCGTTGACAATAAACGTTTCGTCGGCGAATTGGCACATCGGGAGGTCGTTAGCAGAGTCGGTGTAGAAGTATACATACGCATCGGTGATTGGCTGGTGGCGAACCCAATTCATAAGGCGTTTAACCTTACCTTCCTTAAAGGTTGGAATACCATCAATTTCGGTCGTATAGCAGCCATTTTGCTGCTTAATATCAATGCCCATGGCGACATCGGCATTGAGTTGAGCCGCGATCTTTTTGACAATAAATGAAACGGTTGCAGAGATCACAATAATCGGGATCCCCTTGGCGCGGTAGCGGGCGATCGTTTGACTCGCTTCAGGGTAGATCTTTGGTAAAACCACGCTTTGCACGAAATCATCCAGCCAGATATCCACTTGTTCCGTTTTGATATTAGCGAGGGTTTGCAGGTTAAAATGCAGGTAAGTCGGCATATCCAAAGTGCCTGCATTATACTGCGCCATCATGGCTTTATCGGCTTCCACAAACTGCGGGTCACTGATGATTTGCTTATCCCACAGGTATTGTGTCCACAATACGCTGCTATCCCCTTGAATCAACGTATCATCTAAGTCAAAAATGGCTAATTGGTTTTGCATTATATTCCTATCGTATGATTAGCTAAGTGCGCGAATTTCATTTTTATTAAACATTAACTCAAGGCGGGTGCCAGGTTCAAATAAACGTTCAGAAGAGCGATTGAGTAGGTCGACGGTCATATCTCCTACAGGGGTATTCACGCTATAACGAATAATATTGCCAAGCAACTGATGATCTAAAATCACGGCATCCACAGGGTGAGAAATATGTGTACCGTATTGGCGACCCGCTTCTTTCACATAAATAGATTCAGGGCGGATGGCGAGTGTACCCTGTAAATTTAACCCTAACATGGTATTGGCTTTGTGAGCATCCACCAAATTGTAGTGCCCCATAAAACGAGCAACAAACTCGTTCGCTGGCTGGGTATAAATATTCTCTGCCGTATCACTTTGTACGATCTGCCCTTTATTCATCAAAAAGATCCTATCAGACATGATCATCGCTTCGTCTTGGTCATGGGTGACAAAAATCGTCGTTAGCCCAAGTTCCCGCTGAATATGTCGAATTTGCTGGCGCAAATGCTTACGAATGCGTGCATCAAGGGCGGATAACGGCTCGTCGAGTAATAAAATTTGCGGTTTCATTACTAGCGCCCTTGCTAGTGCCACGCGTTGGCGCTGTCCGCCTGACAATTGGTGGGGAAATTGCTGCTCTTTACCTTGCAATTCAACCAGTTCGATTACTTCTGCAACGGCTTTGGTTCTTTCGTTGCTATCGATTTTACGTATTTTTAAGCCGAAGGCGATATTGTCTGCGACGGTCATATTGGGGAATAGCGCATAGCTTTGAAACACCATGCCCACACCGCGTTGTTGGGCAGGTTGGTGAGTAATATTTTTGTGGTTAATATAAAGCTCACCACTATTAGGTTGCTCAAGGCCTGCAATACAGCGTAATAACGTTGATTTCCCGCAACCACTTGGCCCTAATAGGGTGATAAATTCGCCTTTTTCAATGGTAAATTGAATATCGGCGAAGACCTGATTTGACCCGAAAGATTTCGTTAAGTTTTCAGCAATAACATAGCTCATCATTCATCTCCTGAACGATTTAAACGCATTGCTAACCACGTCAGCAATAACGTAAATAAGAAGTAAGACATCACTAGTGCAGAAGTGAAGTGCCCACTGGTTTGGCGCATATTGAACAAGTAGATTTGCAAGGTCTCATAACGTGTTCCCACTAAAATATTGGCAAACACAAACTCACCCATCAAAAATGAAAATGAAATTAATAATGAAACCAACATGCCTTTGCGAATATTTGGCAGCACAATCATCATGAAAGCATTAAAGGTATTTGCCCCCAGCAAATGTGCCGCATCCATTAGGTCATGTAAGTTAATCCCTTGAAAACTATTGGCGAGGGCGCGGTACATAAATGGCAGTGTGATGGTGAAATAGGTGCCAATTAAGATCCATGGAGTGCCCACTAACATAAATGGTTCATCCGCGAAAATTTGCAATAAACCGACGGACGACACCACGGGGGGGATCGCAAAAGGGAGGATTATCAATAAATCCATTAGCCCTTTTAGCTTGGGAAAGCGATAAAACACAGCAAATGTCATCGGTAAAATGACCAAGGTACTGATTAACAGCGTGCCAAAACAGATAATTAACGAACGGCCAAATGCCATTAAAAACCGCGGGTCTTGCCACAATTGCAGATACCATTTAATGGACAAAGCATCGGGTAACACGGTTGCGCCCCAAGAACTGGCGATGGAATACACAAACGTAGCAATAATAGGCAGTGCTAATAAGCTGGCAACACTGATTAGCACTAACTTATGAAACCATAATCCAGAGTTCTTATTGGTTATTATAGGGCTAATCACATTGTTATTTTGCATGGTAGCTCCGCTTGATTAACCAATGATGGATACCCGTGATAAACCCTAAGATAGCGATAAGTAGGACGGATAACGCCGCCGCCATATTTGGCTCGAGGAATAAATCACCAGACACTAAACTGGCAATACGGATGGTCACAAGGTTGTAGTTACCGCTGGTTAACGCATAGGTACTGGCGTACGCACCCATCGCATTGGCAATTAAGATAATAAAAGTGCCAAGTAAAGCTGGGGAAAGCACTGGAATAGCGACTTTCAACCAATAGGTTAATTTGCTAGCCCCCATGGTTTTTGCCGCATCTTCCCACTCAGGTTTGAGGGCATCAAAGGCAGGGTAGAGCAACAATACACCGAGTGGAATTTGAAAATAGACATAAAGCAGCATTAACCCGCTGGCGCTGTAGATATTAAAATCTTCGATAATCCCCCACGCTTTGAGCTGCAAAGTGATTGCGCCATTAAAGCCCAAAATAATGATAAACGCGAAGGCCAGCGGAACGCCGCTAAAGTTACTTGCCATAGTGGTGAATGAAATCATCATTCGGCGCACCTTGCCTTGCATCTTGTAGATAGAAAAGGCGGTAACACTAGCGATAAACAAACCGATCACGCTACAAATCAACGATAACCATAAGGTATTTTCGAAGGCTTGCAGGTAAAAATCATTGGTAAACACATCAAAGTAATTACCTAAGGACCAGGCTTCTTCATAGATAAAACTGTTGATAAACACCCAAATCATCGGGGCGAGTTGAAATAGGCCAAACAATAGAAAAAAGGGCAACAAGAGTAATGCTGCGCGCCAATGAAAACGGGCAAAGGTTTTTTTTAACATGGCCATTTTCCCCAGCTGTGGTTGGGCTTGCTCGTAGGGCGCAGTCAGGTCAGCCATCATGCATCTCCTTGTAATAGCGCATCACACACAGGCTTGTCGAGCGGGTCGATACCCAATAAACGGCATACTGTGCCACAAATGTCAGTTTGCTGAATATCACAAGGCTGATGGGCAAATTTTGAACCCATAACAAACAGCGGAACCCAGCACTCTTCGGGGAGTGTACCGCCATGGCTACGGTCATTGTTCATGCCATGGTCACTAGTGACAAGAATTTGATAGCCTTGCTCAATCCATGTTGGGATGTAATTCGACAAAATAATATCGGCATGACGAGCTGCATTGCGGTATTGCGGTGAATCAAACCCGAACTTGTGCCCTGTATCGTCAATGTTCATCGGGTGAATCAACAAGAAGTCAGGAGCAAATTGGTTACGCAAATACTCTGCATCCAGCAAGAGATGGTCATCGGGGTAGCTGTCTGCTTGGTAAAAACAGCCGTGCTGAATAGTGAGCAATTCATCGTGCGTAAAGCGGTCGCGAGTCGCCACGAATGGTGCGCGGTTATATAGCTCGCTCACCCAATAATAAGCGGCAGCTGCTGTGGTTTTGCCTGCAAGACGTGCGAGAGAGAAAATGCTGTCAAAGTGGGATAAACGTACAACCTCATTGTTGACGATCCCGCTTTTCACTGGCGGCACACCTGTTAAAATGCATTCATACAACGGGCGGGACATGGAAGGGAGTTCGCACTCCAATTGATAAAGTGTTGCGCTATCGGCTTTGATAAGTCCATTGAGATAGCCCATACACTGATGGGCTACTGAATAACTTAAGCCGTCTAGGACAACAAGTATGACTTTTTCAGACATCAGACTTTTATTCCTAAATTCAACAAATTCAATTACTGCTGGTGGATCAGAACTTGTTGTTGCCACATTTTTGGTAAATTACGCGATGCTTTTTCCCAGCCGTCAGCATCTTTGATTGGCTGAACATTTTTATACTGTTCTTCTGGTAGTAATTTTGCTTTAACATCATCAGGTAATGTCAGATATTGGGCACGAATTGGACGAGCATAGCCTTCTGCCAGGTTCAACTGACCTTTATCACTGAAAATAAATTCACGAGCTAACTTGGCCGCATTTGGGTTTTTTGCAAATTTATTGATGATAGTGGTGTAGCCAGAGATCACTGAGCCATCGGATGGAATGACAACAGTAAAACGATCTCGGTTGATCTGATCGCGATAATTCAAGGCGTTAAAGTCCCATAAGATCCCAACTTCCACTTCACCTTTTTCAATATTTGCAACGGTAGGGTCATTGACTGATAGGCGCTTTTGCTTAGCTAACTCAGCAAACAATTCAATGGCAGGTTTAAGGTTATTTTCATCACCACCGCGGGCAAATGCAGCGGCTAAAACGGCATTGTTGGCTTGTGCTGCAATGCCAACATCACCTACGGTGACTTTGTATTTGCCTTTTAATAAGTCGTCCCAACTTTTTGGTGCATCTTTAACTAAGTCATTATTAATCATAAAGGCAATTGAACCGGTATAGGCTAATGCCCAGTGGCCATCTTTATCTTTTGCCCAATCAGGAATTTGTGACCATGTGGTGGGTTTATAAGGCTGGGTGACTCCTTTTTGTACCGCTACAGGGCCAAACGATGCGCCTACATCCCCAATATCTGCCGTTGCGTTATTTTTTTCGGCGGCAAATTTGGCAATTTCTTGTGCGGAACTCATATCCGTATCTTGGTGTTTTAAGCCATATTGCGTGGCTAAATCTTGCCAAGTTCCTTTCCAGTTTGCCCAAGAATCAGGCATCCCAACGCTGTAAACTTGCCCTTCTTTTTTCGCTGCATTGATTAACTCTGTTAAATTAGCATCAGCAGCAAATGTCATACTGGATGCGGTCAGTGATAGTAAAATCGCAGGAACGATAGCTTTCATTGTTTTCTCACTTTTGAGGAACGGTGAACCAGATTGGTTACTGAGCATCCTAATTTTAATTAGTGACAGTGAGTTGACCGTTTTATGACAGTTTTTAGACATTTTAAGGGATGAATTGTCTAAAAACTGTCAAAATTGACAGAGATAGGAAATGAAACAAACGTTTGAATGACATTGTGTCAAAGAAGTGTATTGTGTGATTCGAGACTGATTTTTTATCGACAACCTTTTTATCAACAACAAAAAGCTAAAAAAGATAGAGAAAATGAATAAATTAACGTTAGTAGGAACAGAAAGTGGCTGGTGGTTCGTCTGTTTCGCTGGTCGATTGTGGTTACCGAAAGGGGATATTCCACGCGGCAGTGCTAAAGACTATTCATTAGAAGGTAAAAGTGCGACACCAATCGGTGAATGGCAAGGGGAAATTGTCTGGCTGATCGCAGAAAAAATGCCATCAGATATGGCGTCTCCGCGGGTTGTTGCAGCGCAAGATGAAGGCTTATTCCGCCTAGCTGGGCGCGGCGTACAACTGGCTGAATTCTATCGTTCCCACCGCTATTGTGGTTACTGTGGTACGGCAATGCGCCACAGTGCAACAGAATGGGCGTGTTTGTGTGATCATTGCCATGAGCGTTATTACCCGCAAATTGCCCCTTGTATTATCGTAGGGATCCGTCGTGATGACCATATTCTCTTGGCGCAGCACCGTCGTCATTCCCAAAACCCATTATTTACCGTATTAGCAGGTTTTGTTGAGGTGGGTGAAACATTAGAAGAAGCCGTTATGCGCGAAGTCATGGAAGAGAGCCAGATAAAAGTGAAAAATATTCGCTATGTCTCTTCACAGCCATGGCCTTTCCCTCATTCCTTAATGATGGGCTTCCTTGCGGATTATGAGAGCGGTGATATTCAGGTTGATCCAAACGAGTTAGTCAGCGCAAATTGGTATCATTACAATGACTTACCGCTTATCCCTCCAGGGGATACTATCGCAAGGCGCTTAATTGAGGACACAGTAGCGTTGTGTCGTCAAAGTGAGTACGAATCGGACAAGTAGCAGTGCGCTGATATTGTTGCCTTTTACATGTTACAATAGCCATCTTTGCTTATAGCCATTTGCGGCGGCCACTAATAATAATGGAGTAAATAATGACTGAGTTAAAAAATGACCGCTATCTACGTGCTCTGCTACGTCAGCCTGTAGATGTGACCCCGGTATGGATGATGCGTCAAGCGGGGCGTTATTTGCCTGAATACAAAGCAACGCGCGCCGAGGCTGGTGATTTTATTGCGCTGTGCAAAAATACTGAGCTTGCGTGTGAAGTGACATTGCAGCCATTACGTCGTTTCCCATTAGACGCCGCAATTTTATTCTCTGATATCCTAACTATTCCTGATGCCATGGGACTTGGACTGTATTTTGAAACAGGCGAAGGTCCACGTTTTCAAAAGCCTATCTCCTCTGTGGCGGATGTAAAAAACATCCCAATTCCCGATCCTGAAATGGAGCTGGGGTATGTGATGGATGCTGTTCGTGCTATTCGTAAAGCCCTTGAAGGGAGCGTGCCACTAATTGGTTTCTCTGGAAGCCCATGGACATTAGCTACTTACATGGTAGAAGGCGGTAGTAGTAAAGCCTTCACTAAAATCAAAAAAATGATGTATGAAGACCCGAACACACTGCATTTATTATTGGATAAACTGGCGGATAGCGTCATTTTATACTTAAATGCGCAAATTCGTGCGGGCGCACAATCCATCATGATTTTTGATACATGGGGTGGTGTATTAACTAAACGTGATTATTTACAGTTCTCTTTGAACTATATGCATAAGATCATTGATGGATTAATTCGTGAAAACGATGGCCGTCGTGTGCCAGTTACCTTGTTCACCAAAGGTGGCGGGCAGTGGTTAGAAGAAATGGCTGCAACTGGTTGTGATGCATTAGGCCTTGATTGGACAACAGAAATTGCCGATGCGCGCCGCCGTGTTGGCGATAAAGTTGCGCTGCAAGGTAATATGGATCCGTCTATGTTGTATGCGCCACCTGCACGTATTGAAGACGAAGTGCAAAATATCCTGTCTGGTTTTGGTCACGGCGAAGGGCATGTTTTCAACTTAGGTCACGGCATCCATCAGGATGTGCCACCTGAACATGCAGGCACATTTGTTGATGCGGTTCACCGTTTCTCTCGCCAATATCATCAGTAGTCATCATTTCTTGATGTTCTTGATTTTCTTGATTTGTGGTGTATTTATAGAACCTTGTAAGTACACCATTATCATCTATGATTAAGAATAATTAAGTATCGAAGCATTGGATGCGCTATGGTTTTAGATACTCAACAGCTACGAAAAGAACAAACTAGCCAGGCCTCAAAAATCATTTTGCAGGATGAGTTTCCATCATTGAAACTGATTGGTGGGGCGGATGTGGGCTTTGAACAACAAGGCACAATTACCCGTGCAGTGATCGTTGTGCTGTCTTGGCCACAGTTAGAACTCGTTGAGTATCAAATAGCACGAATCCCGACTCAGTTGCCTTATATACCTGGGTTACTTTCTTTTCGTGAAGTGCCTGGTCTAATGGCTGCGTGGGAAAAAATACAGCACAAGCCTGAATTAGTCCTCGTGGATGGGCAAGGTATTGCTCACCCAAGGCGCTTTGGCGTGGCTTGCCATTTTGGTTTACAGGCCAATGTTGCAACGATAGGCGTTGCAAAAAGTCGTTTATGTGGTGATGCAGCTGAATTAGACGACTCTCCCGAAAGTGTTCAGCCATTAATGGCAGGGAAAAATCAACTCGGTTGGGTATTGCGGAGCAAAAAACGCTGCAAACCATTATATGTTTCGCCGGGGTATAAAGTCGGTTTTTCGTCTTCCTTATCGTGGGTTAAGCAGTGTCTAAAGGGTTATAGGTTGCCTGAACCAACACGTTTTGCTGACGGAATTGCATCAAATCGAACGTTTTTTAAGCGAATGAATGAGAAAATCAGCTAATTATCAGCAAAATATGTGGCATTGACAGATTTTCAGGTAAACTGCGAAGTATTAAGATTGATGAGTCAGAAATTATGTTAAGAAATCCCATTCATTTGAGGTTGGAAAAATTAGAAAGCTGGCAACATACAACTTTCATGGCAAGTTTATGTGAAAGAATGTATCCCAATTTTCAGATGTTTTGTCAGCAAACTGAATTTGCCGATGCAAAAGTTTATCGTTCCATCCTTGATTTAGTTTGGGAAACTTTGGTCATTAAAGATAGCAAAGTCAATTTCGACAGTCAGTTAGAGAAATTAGAAGAAATTATCCCATCAGCAGATGATTTCGATATGTATGGTGTGTATCCAGCTATTGATGCCTGTATTGCATTAGGTGAAATCATTCACTCAAAATTGAGTGGGGAAACCCTTGAGCACGCAATATTGGTTAGCGAAGCCTCCATTCGTACGGTTGCCATGCTCGAAATGACTCAAGCAGGGCGGGAAATGACAGATGAAGAACTTAAAGAAATTCCTGCGATTGAAGAAGAGTGGGATATCCAGTGGGACATTTTCCGTTTACTGGCAGCTTGTGAAGAGCGCGACTTAGAGTTAATTAAAGGATTAAAATCTGACCTTCGCGAAGCGGGGGTGAGCAATATAGGTATTACTTTAGGCTAATTTTTACGCTTTCGTTATCGAAAACGTGACTTAGCGCAGTAATGCTGAGTACTAAGACTTCACATTTGCCCCTACTCTGGTCTACATTTAGGGGCGAGAAGAAGTGGCTATCGGGGGCGTGTATCAGGGGCTGTCAATTTGGCATATCCGACGCACTCGATGCTTTGCAAACGATAAACACACTGTGTAAGGATAATTTATGAACAAGACTGAATTAGTTGATGCTATCGCAGAATCAGCAGACCTGACCAAAGTTCAGGCAAAAGCAGCTTTAGAATCTACTCTGAATGCTATTTCTGAAACGCTGAAAAAAGGTGACAGTGTACAACTGGTCGGTTTCGGTACTTTTAAAGTTAGCCACCGTGCTGCTCGTACTGGTCGTAACCCACAAACTAAAGCAGAAATCCAAATTCCTGCGACAACTGTACCAGCTTTCTCTGCCGGTAAAGCACTGAAAGAAGCTGTAAAATAAGTACATTGTATACTCGAATTATCAGAGGGGGTAAGAAACTACCCCTTTTGTTTATTCAAAAAGGGTTGCTGGTATTGGGAGCTCTCTCAATGCTAAGCGCCTGTTCCTCGAATGCACCAAAGCTTCCAGAGTTTAGTGCAAGTGGTTTTATTGCCGATGATGGCGTCATTCGTATGTGGCGGCTGAATGATGCAAAAAGCCAACCCCTTGTCCTGATGATGGTTTACAGTCCTTATAAAGGCACTGATACTTCCGTTAATTTCTTCGAATACCGTTCTGGTAATCTCTGGCAAATTCGCAGCCAAATCTTGAACCAAAAAGGTGGCGATATTACGGAACAATTACGCTTCGATAAAAATAATGATGTTATTTTTATGCAGCGTGCTCAGGATGGTACTAAAACACCTCTTTCTACCGATGAAATCACGCGTTGGCGCTTTGAAGCAGCTCGGGTACTTGAGACCAACACCGCGCTTATCGTGGGTGGCGTTAAACTTTATCAAGGGCGTTGGCAGCAAGGTAAAGTGACGACTTGCGAAGGTGATGTGAGAGACGTGACTTTCGAACCATATGCTGAAAACTGGTTACAAAGCCGTGCGAAAGTGTGGCATTCTCAGCTGAATTTGGCGTGGTTGGAGTCTTCCGAGGGAAATCAGCTTTTGATGGTGGCGGATACGGATTTTTGCCGCTGGCAACCTTCTAAAGATAGCTTATAAATAATCGCTCGTCGTCTTTCGAACCACAGCTATATTGCTACGTTCGCTCACTCTAGTCACATACTTATGTATGCTCCTAGAGATTCTCTCTCTTGCGGCTTTGCTGTGATTCGAAATACTTAGAGCCATTGTCTGTGTGAATGGTCAAAGGCAAAAACAAATTCAAAAAATAGAAAATAAAAAAGCTGATAAAAGTTTCCTCTTATCAGCTCAGGGAATGGTTTAGTACTTTGTATTATTTTATACGAGCGATAGCGCGGTAGCCGATGTCGTTGCGGTAGAAGCTATCATTCCAGTGAATATTCTTAGCGGCTTCATATGCTTTAGTTTGGGCTTTCTCGATATCATCACCCAACGCGGTCACGCATAGTACACGGCCACCAGCAGTAACGACATCACCATCTTTCATGCGAGTGCCTGCATGGAACACTTTGCTATCAGCGGCTTCAGTGGTTGGCAATCCAGAAATAACATTACCGTTACAGTAATCCCCAGGGTAACCCCCAGCAGCAATGACAACACCTAAAGCAGGGCGCTCATCCCACAGTGAATCTTTGCCTGCCAGCTCACCGTTCGCGCCGGCTAAACACAGTGCGACTAAGTCTGACTGTAAACGCATCATGATAGGTTGTGTTTCAGGATCGCCAAAGCGGCAGTTAAATTCGATAACTTTTGGATTGCCCGCTTTATCAATCATTAACCCTGCGTATAAGAAGCCTTGGTAACGATTACCTTCCTGATCCATGCCTTTAACAGTAGGATAAATCACTTGCTGCATCACACGTTGATGAATTTCATCTGTGACAACTGGAGCGGGAGAGTAAGCCCCCATTCCGCCTGTATTGAGGCCCGTATCACCATCACCAACACGTTTATGGTCTTGGCTAGTGGCCATTGGGATGACATTCTCACCATCGACCATCACGATAAAGCTGGCTTCTTCACCATCAAGAAACTCTTCAATCACAATACGGTGTCCTGCATCGCCAAAGGCATTGCCTGCTAACATATCTTGCACAGCGTCTTTTGCTTCTTGAAGTGTCATCGCGACAATAACACCTTTGCCCGCCGCTAAGCCATCAGCTTTAATCACGATAGGTGCGCCGACTTTATCTAAATACGCTAACGCGGGTTCCACTTCTGTGAAATTTTCATAAGCCGCAGTCGGAATATGATGGCGAGCTAAAAAGTCCTTAGTAAATGCTTTTGAACCTTCAAGTTGTGCAGCCCCTTTTGTTGGGCCAAAAATTGTTAAGCCTGCCGCTTTAAATGCATCGACAACGCCAATCACTAAAGGGGCTTCAGGGCCGACAATCGTTAAATCGATTTGTTTTTCTTTGGCGAACTGCAGCAGGCCATCAATATCAGTAGCAGAAATATTCACATTTTCGATAGCAGACTCAAGTGCTGTTCCTGCGTTACCTGGTGCAACATAAACTTTTTTTGCTAAAGGCGATTGCGCTGCTTTCCACGCTAATGCATGTTCACGGCCACCACCGCCAATAATTAATATATTCATGAATAATCTCCTAATAATTAGTGACGGAAATGGCGCATATTAGTGAAAATCATCGCAATACCATGTTCATTTGCCGCAGCAATGACTTCTTCGTCACGAATTGAGCCACCTGGTTGAATAACACAAGTCACACCAACGGCGGCAGCCGCATCGATACCATCGCGGAATGGGAAGAAAGCATCTGAGGCCATCGCACAGCCTGCAACTTCTAAACCTTCATCGGCCGCTTTGATCCCCGCAATTTTAGCTGAGTACACACGGCTCATTTGGCCTGCACCAATCCCGATGGTCATGTCATTTTTAGAATAAACAATCGCATTTGACTTAACGAATTTCGCGACTTTCCAGCAGAATAAGGCATCTTTTAGTTCACGTTCAGTAGGTTGGCGTGTCGTAACAACGCGTAGTTCTTCTTTTTCTACCATGCCTAAATCACGGTCTTGGACTAATAAACCACCGTTAACGCGTTTGAAATCTAAGCCTGCAACGGGTTTATTCCATTCACCGCAAACAAGTACGCGAACATTTTGTTTGGTTTCAAGAATCGGTAATGCATCATTTGCTACTGAAGGTGCAATAATGACTTCAACAAATTGACGTTCAATAATAGCTTGTGCAGTTGTTTTATCTAACTGACGGTTAAATGCGATGATACCGCCGAACGCAGAGGTTGGGTCAGTTTTGAATGCATTATCATAAGCTGCATGAATATCTTTGCCGATAGCGACACCACAAGGGTTCGCGTGTTTTACAATCACACAGGCAGGCTCATCGAATGACTTCACACATTCCAGAGCAGCATCGGTATCGGCGATATTATTATAAGAAAGCGCTTTGCCTTGAATTTGCTGTGCGGTTGCAATCGATGCTTCTTTTGGGTTTTCTTCTATATAGAAAGCGGCATCTTGGTGGCTGTTTTCGCCATAACGCATATCTTGTTTTTTGATAAAGTTTAAATTCAATGTGCGAGGGAAACGACCAGAAGGCTGCGTGGTATCACCATAATAAGGGGCAACTAACTCGCCAAAGTAGTTCGCTATCATGCTGTCGTAAGCGGCGGTGTGTTCAAACGCTTTTATGGCCAAGTCAAAACGGGTTGCCCAATTCAGCGAATTTTGGTGACCATCCATTTCATCAATAATAGTTTGGTAGTCATTGCTGTTGACTACGATCGCAACGTCTTTATGATTTTTAGCCGCAGAGCGCACCATGGTTGGGCCCCCGATATCGATATTCTCAACCGCATCTTCTAGTGTGCAGTTTGGTTTTGCTACTGTTTGAGCAAAAGGGTATAAATTCACAACAACCATATCAATAGGCGAAATATCATGTTCTTGCATGATTGCGTCATCAGTGCCACGACGCCCTAAAATGCCACCATGAACTTTCGGGTGCAACGTTTTTACGCGGCCATCCATCATTTCTGGGAATCCCGTGTAATCTGAAACTTCAGTCACGTTAAGACCTGATTCTGCGAGGAGTTTCGCAGTACCGCCAGTTGATAGAAGTTCAACACCACGTTCGGAAAGCGCTTTAGCGAATTCAACAACCCCTGTTTTATCAGACACACTAAGCAGGGCACGACGAATAGGACGAAGCAGTTGCATGAGATAGATCCCTTGGATTTGAATAAATAAGGCAATACGAATATCAATGAGTGAAAAGCCACTGGCTTTTCTTATATACCTATTTATAAAAGCGGAATTTGATTGCTTCTTCAATAGCGATATATAAGTCACTAACAATTTCAGAACATAAAAACAAAATCAATGCTGAAATTTCGCGCTAATTGTAACGCAAACGTTTGCGTAATGCGCGATAAATTTTAAATTATTTTCGCTTTGTGGATAACTTGGTGGATAAGTCAGTATAAGTAGGGGTTTTGCTGTGGAATGCAGCAGTTGAATAAAAAAATGCAAAAAAGGGGTTGCCAGATTTTTCTGACTCCCTATAATGCGCATCCACTGACCGGGAACAAGACAACGCAAAGCGCGGTGAACACTGAAACGGCAGCGAGAGATTCTGAAAAGAAAAAGCAAAAAATTGCTTGACTCTCACGGAGGAAAACGTATTATACGCCTCCTCGCAGCAACGACCCAGAAGGTCAAATTTCACGACGAAATGCTGCAACGCTCTTTAACAATTTATCAGACAATCTGTGTGGGCACTCACAGGACACTATCAAAAAAATATTTGATTTTAAGTCTTGAAGAGTGACTAACACGTTAATTCATATATATGAACTAATAGGTAATATGTTTTCGTAAGAAGACATACGACAGTAAACATTCTTTGAGCATCAAGCTTTTTAATTGAAGAGTTTGATCATGGCTCAGATTGAACGCTGGCGGCAGGCCTAACACATGCAAGTCGAGCGGTAACAGGGGAAGCTTGCTTCCCGCTGACGAGCGGCGGACGGGTGAGTAATGTATGGGGATCTGCCCGATAGAGGGGGATAACTACTGGAAACGGTAGCTAATACCGCATAATCTCTAAGGAGCAAAGCAGGGGAACTTCGGTCCTTGCGCTATCGGATGAACCCATATGGGATTAGCTAGTAGGTGAGGTAATGGCTCACCTAGGCGACGATCCCTAGCTGGTCTGAGAGGATGATCAGCCACACTGGGACTGAGACACGGCCCAGACTCCTACGGGAGGCAGCAGTGGGGAATATTGCACAATGGGCGCAAGCCTGATGCAGCCATGCCGCGTGTATGAAGAAGGCCCTAGGGTTGTAAAGTACTTTCAGTCGGGAGGAAGGCGTTGATGCTAATATCATCAACGATTGACGTTACCGACAGAAGAAGCACCGGCTAACTCCGTGCCAGCAGCCGCGGTAATACGGAGGGTGCAAGCGTTAATCGGAATTACTGGGCGTAAAGCGCACGCAGGCGGTTGATTAAGTTAGATGTGAAATCCCCGGGCTTAACCTGGGAATGGCATCTAAGACTGGTCAGCTAGAGTCTTGTAGAGGGGGGTAGAATTCCATGTGTAGCGGTGAAATGCGTAGAGATGTGGAGGAATACCGGTGGCGAAGGCGGCCCCCTGGACAAAGACTGACGCTCAGGTGCGAAAGCGTGGGGAGCAAACAGGATTAGATACCCTGGTAGTCCACGCTGTAAACGATGTCGATTTGAAGGTTGTTCCCTTGAGGAGTGGCTTTCGGAGCTAACGCGTTAAATCGACCGCCTGGGGAGTACGGCCGCAAGGTTAAAACTCAAATGAATTGACGGGGGCCCGCACAAGCGGTGGAGCATGTGGTTTAATTCGATGCAACGCGAAGAACCTTACCTACTCTTGACATCCAGAGAACTTAGCAGAGATGCTTTGGTGCCTTCGGGAACTCTGAGACAGGTGCTGCATGGCTGTCGTCAGCTCGTGTTGTGAAATGTTGGGTTAAGTCCCGCAACGAGCGCAACCCTTATCCTTTGTTGCCAGCGATTCGGTCGGGAACTCAAAGGAGACTGCCGGTGATAAACCGGAGGAAGGTGGGGATGACGTCAAGTCATCATGGCCCTTACGAGTAGGGCTACACACGTGCTACAATGGCGTATACAAAGAGAAGCGACCTCGCGAGAGCAAGCGGAACTCATAAAGTACGTCGTAGTCCGGATTGGAGTCTGCAACTCGACTCCATGAAGTCGGAATCGCTAGTAATCGTAGATCAGAATGCTACGGTGAATACGTTCCCGGGCCTTGTACACACCGCCCGTCACACCATGGGAGTGGGTTGCAAAAGAAGTAGGTAGCTTAACCTTCGGGAGGGCGCTTACCACTTTGTGATTCATGACTGGGGTGAAGTCGTAACAAGGTAACCGTAGGGGAACCTGCGGTTGGATCACCTCCTTACCATTGAAGTGTTTTTGTGAAGTGCTCACACAGATTGTCTGATAGAAAGTAGAGCAATAGGCTATACGTGGGAGACTTATTCGCAAGAATAGGGCTTACATGAAAAGCGCAAAAAGTTTTTGTGATTTTCGTGTCCCCTTCGTCTAGAGGCCTAGGACACCGCCCTTTCACGGCGGTAACAGGGGTTCGAATCCCCTAGGGGACGCCAATTGCGCCGATATCGAGTGAAAGACGATGTCCCCAATAATGATTAAGCCAATTATGCAAATAGTTGGTTTAACAATTATGCTCTTTAACAATCTGGAACAAGCTGAAAATTGAAAACAACGCACATTGTTTATCGCTTAAACAATGTGAGAGTCTCTCAAAAATCTCAACTTGAATAGTGTATTTTGACCTATCGAGTCGACGAGCGAAATGAGTTCAAGGCAGCCCGCGCACAGCAAGCGCAGCGTACTTAAGGTACGTGAGCATTGCGCGCACGGACTAACGCCGAAATCATGAAGCACAGTCACTCGTTATCAGAAGACACCTTCGGGTTGTGAGGTTAAGCGACTAAGCGTACACGGTGGATGCCTAGGCAATCAGAGGCGATGAAGGACGTGCTAATCTGCGAAAAGCGTCGGTAAGGTGATATGAACCGTTATAACCGACGATATCCGAATGGGGAAACCCAGTGCAATTCGTTGCACTATCGTTTGATGAATACATAGTCAAACGAGGCGAACCGAGGGAACTGAAACATCTCAGTACCTCGAGGAAAAGAAATCAACCGAGATTCCCCTAGTAGCGGCGAGCGAACGGGGAGCAGCCCAGAGTCTTAATCAGCATTAGCATCAGGAGAACAGTCTGGAAAGGCTGGCAGTAAAGGGTGATAGCCCCGTATCCGAAGGTGTTAGTGTTGTGAACTCGACGAGTAGGGCGGGACACGTGTTATCCTGTCTGAATATGGGGGGACCATCCTCCAAGGCTAAATACTCCTGATTGACCGATAGTGAACCAGTACCGTGAGGGAAAGGCGAAAAGAACCCCGGCGAGGGGAGTGAAATAGAACCTGAAACCGTGTACGTACAAGCAGTGGGAGCACCCTTTAGGGTGTGACTGCGTACCTTTTGTATAATGGGTCAGCGACTTATATTCTGTAGCAAGGTTAACCGTATAGGGGAGCCGTAGGGAAACCGAGTCTTAACTGGGCGAATGAGTTGCAGGGTATAGACCCGAAACCCGGTGATCTAGCCATGGGCAGGTTGAAGGTTGGGTAACACTAACTGGAGGACCGAACCGACTAATGTTGAAAAATTAGCGGATGACTTGTGGCTGGGGGTGAAAGGCCAATCAAACCGGGAGATAGCTGGTTCTCCCCGAAAGCTATTTAGGTAGCGCCTCGTGAACTCATCTTCGGGGGTAGAGCACTGTTTCGACTAGGGGGTCATCCCGACTTACCAACTCGATGCAAACTACGAATACCGAAGAATGTTATCACGGGAGACACACGGCGGGTGCTAACGTTCGTCGTGAAGAGGGAAACAACCCAGACCGCCAGCTAAGGTCCCAAAGTCATAGTTAAGTGGGAAACGAAGTGGGAAGGCTCAGACAGCCAGGATGTTGGCTTAGAAGCAGCCATCATTTAAAGAAAGCGTAATAGCTCACTGGTCGAGTCGGCCTGCGCGGAAGATGTAACGGGGCTAAACTATGCACCGAAGCTGCGGCAGCGACATTTAGATGTTGTTGGGTAGGGGAGCGTTCTGTAAGCCTGTGAAGGTGTACTGTGAGGTATGCTGGAGGTATCAGAAGTGCGAATGCTGACATAAGTAACGATAATGCGGGTGAAAAACCCGCACGCCGGAAGACCAAGGGTTCCTGTCCAACGTTAATCGGGGCAGGGTGAGTCGACCCCTAAGGCGAGGCAGAAATGCGTAGTCGATGGGAAACGGGTTAATATTCCCGTACTGGTGATAATTGCGATGGGGGGACGGAGAAGGTTAGGCTGGCCGGGCGACGGTTGTCCCGGTTTAAGGATGTAGGCAGGTGAATTAGGCAAATCCGGTTCACTATATGCTGAGGTCTGATGACGAGTCACTACGGTGGCGAAGTAGCTCATACCCCGCTTCCAGGAAAAGCCTCTAAGCTCTAGATTATCATTAATCGTACCCCAAACCGACACAGGTGGTCAGGTAGAGAATACTCAGGCGCTTGAGAGAACTCGGGTGAAGGAACTAGGCAAAATGGTGCCGTAACTTCGGGAGAAGGCACGCTGGCATTAGGTGAAGTGGTTTACCCATGGAGCTGAAGCCAGTCGCAGATACCAGCTGGCTGCAACTGTTTATTAAAAACACAGCACTGTGCAAACACGAAAGTGGACGTATACGGTGTGACGCCTGCCCGGTGCTGGAAGGTTAATTGATGGGGTTATCCGTAAGGAGAAGCTCTTGATCGAAGCCCCAGTAAACGGCGGCCGTAACTATAACGGTCCTAAGGTAGCGAAATTCCTTGTCGGGTAAGTTCCGACCTGCACGAATGGCGTAATGATGGCCAGGCTGTCTCCACCCGAGACTCAGTGAAATTGAACTCGCTGTGAAGATGCAGTGTACCCGCGGCAAGACGGAAAGACCCCGTGAACCTTTACTATAGCTTGACACTGAACATTGAGCCTTGATGTGTAGGATAGGTGGGAGGCTTTGAAGCGTGGACGCCAGTCTGCGTGGAGCCAACCTTGAAATACCACCCTTTAATGTTTGATGTTCTAACGTTGCCCCGTTATCCGGGGTGCGGACAGTGTCTGGTGGGTAGTTTGACTGGGGCGGTCTCCTCCCAAAGAGTAACGGAGGAGCACGAAGGTTGGCTAAGCATGGTCGGACATCATGCGGTTAGTGCAAAGGCATAAGCCAGCTTGACTGCGAGAGTGACGGCTCGAGCAGGTACGAAAGTAGGTCTTAGTGATCCGGTGGTTCTGAATGGAAGGGCCATCGCTCAACGGATAAAAGGTACTCCGGGGATAACAGGCTGATACCGCCCAAGAGTTCATATCGACGGCGGTGTTTGGCACCTCGATGTCGGCTCATCACATCCTGGGGCTGAAGTAGGTCCCAAGGGTACGGCTGTTCGCCGTTTAAAGTGGTACGCGAGCTGGGTTTAGAACGTCGTGAGACAGTTCGGTCCCTATCTGCCGTGGGCGTTGGAAGATTGAAAGGGGCTGCTCCTAGTACGAGAGGACCGGAGTGGACGCACCACTGGTGTTCGGGTTGTCATGCCAATGGCATTGCCCGGTAGCTAAGTGCGGAAAAGATAACCGCTGAAAGCATCTAAGCGGGAAACTTGCCTTGAGATGAGTCTTCCCTGACCCTTTAAGGGTCCTAAAGGAACGTTTAAGACTAAGACGTTGATAGGTTGGGTGTGTAAGCGTAGCGATACGTTGAGCTAACCAATACTAATGAACCGTGAGGCTTAACCTGACAACACCGAAGGTGTTTTAGAGAGACGAGATAGTTTTCGAATGTGAGTGAGAAGCCGAAAGGTGACGGACACAGCAGCTTGTTCAAGATTGATGTTCTGGTTTAGTGAAGAAAAGCGCTGAACGGGAACGAACCGAATTTGTCTGGCGGCAATAGCGCGGTGGTCCCACCTGACCCCATGCCGAACTCAGCAGTGAAACGCCGTAGCGCCGATGGTAGTGTGGGGTCTCCCCATGTGAGAGTAGGGAACTGCCAGACATTAAATTAGTGAGAAAGCCACCCATTGGGTGGCTTTTTTGCGTTTGGGGAATGGGGCCAAGAAAAGGCCGAGATGACGAGATAAATAACGCAAGCTAAGCGAATCAATAATCCCCTCAGCAACCAATCGTTGTGTTACCCGTGTTCTGTGCTCACGTCATTATGACTTGTGATTAAAACGTAGAAATTCTTCTAAGCTTATCAATAATCTACTTAGCAACTCATCGTTGTGTGATCCGTATTCTGTGTTTACGTCGTTATGACTTGTGATTAAAGCGGAGAAATTCTTGTAAGCTTATCAATAATCTACTTAGCAACTCATCGTTGTGTGATCCGTGTTCTGTGTTCACGTCGTTATGACTTGTGATTAAAGCGGAGAAATCCTTGTAAGCTTATCAATAATCCTTCTCAGTAACTAACATTACTGTGTTTTTTACTTCTTATTAGATTATGGTGAAGTAGATGACAATATTTTGATTTTTCTAGTTAATGAATTGATTTTATTATTTTTTATTAATTAATTTGAATTGGTAGACCCTTTTGGTTAAGGGAAGAAGAAGATTAGATTAGCTCTAATTAATATCAAAAGTGTATAAGTTAAATCAGTATCTATAAATTATCATGAGTAGATAAAAAATATATAAAATCAGCTAGTTACGTCTCTGCTATATTTGAAAAGAAATCAAGACAAGTCACTTGGCATGAAATTATTTCAATCACCCTTGAAATACTCGACAAGGTGCTTAACATTGGTTAGATTATTTAGCATTCTAGAAGTCTAAACGTATAAAAGTGTAAAAAGGGGATGAACGATGCCGATTCGTTTACCAGACGAGTTACCTGCTGTGAATTTCTTGCGCGAAGAAAATGTTTTTGTCATGACAACGACAAGGGCTAGCCTTCAGGAGATCCGTCCCTTGAAAGTATTAATATTAAACTTAATGCCCAAAAAAATAGAAACTGAAAACCAGTTCCTAAGGCTATTGTCGAATACACCTTTACAGGTTGATATTCAACTATTGAGAATTGACCAAAGAGAGTCAAAAAATACACCGATAGAGCATTTGAATAATTTTTATTGTGATTTTGAGGATATTAAAGGACAAAATTTTGATGGCTTAATTGTCACTGGAGCTCCTTTAGGTTTAGTGGAATTTGATGATGTGTGTTATTGGAGCCAAATTGAAAAAGTGATTACATGGGCTAAAGATCATGTGACTTCAACACTTTTTGTTTGCTGGGCGGTACAAGCAGCATTAAAAGTGCTTTATGATTTGCCAAAATGGACACGTACAGAAAAACTTTCGGGTGTTTATCAACATGATACATTAGAGCCACATGCATTACTAACTCGGGGATTTGACGCCTCATTTTATGCGCCTCACTCACGGTATGCTGATTTTCCTGAGGAGCTTATTCGAGAGTATACGGACTTGGAAATACTAGCGAGTTCTGAAGAAGCTGGAGCTTACTTATTTGCATCTAAAGATAAACGCCTTGCTTTTGTTACAGGGCACCCTGAATACGATAAAGATACGCTTGCTCAGGAGTATTGGCGTGACTTTGATGCGGGGATATCTCCAGAGATCCCATGTAATTATTTTAAAAATAATGATCCAAACAACCCGCCATTGATCAGTTGGCGGAGTCATGGGCACTTACTTTTTTCTAATTGGTTGAATTATTATGTGTACCAGATCACACCTTTCGATCTTAGTCACATGGAGCCGACTTTAGACTAAAAAAGAATCATTATTTTGCTGGTTTTTTAATAATCATTAGGAATGTGGGACTTTATTAATTTTTATGGGGTTAAATTCCAGTTAAAAGATCATTTACAGTATAAAAGCAGCTACTTTGTAGCTGCTTTTTTGTTTTTCGGACAAACTATTCTAATTATAAATCGTTTGATAATTACTTTATTTAACAGATAGTTAACATATTTTATTTTAATAACGAAAATAAAAACCTAAAAAAATTTATAAAAAAACTCATATTTATCATTTAGTTATTAGTGTTTTTCATTAAAATGGAAATCGTTTTTGATTTATTTTGTTTTTGAGATTAAGCTTAATTCATAAACAAATATGAATGAGGGTTGCTCAATGGAACACCAATTATTAGCATCAGATTTAATATTTACTAAAGGAATAGCTGATCGAGATAATCGAGTATTACATAATGATTCTATTGAATTTCTTGTTCATTTAGTTGAGGTTTTTTTACCTCGCAGAAATAAATTACTGAAAGAAAGGCTGGAAAGACAGGCAAAAATTGATGCAGGTGAATTGCCAGGTTTTATTTCGGAATCGAATTCCATAAAAAATGAAAATTGGAAAATACAAAATATTCCAGAAGACTTACGTGATCGTCGTGTTGAAATTACAGGCCCTGTGGAACGCAAAATGGTTATTAATGCCTTGAACGCTAACGTTAAAGTTTTTATGGCAGATTTTGAAGATTCTCTTTCGCCTTCTTGGGAAAAGTTAATTGATGGGCAGATCAACTTAAGTGATGCTATTAACGGTGATATTTCCTATACCAATGAGAATGGTAAGGTTTATCAGCTTAAATCAGATCCTGCTGTATTAATTGCCCGCGTCAGGGGTTTGCACCTCGATGAAAAGCATGTGTTATTTGGTGACACGCCAATTCCTGGCGGGTTATTTGATTTTGCACTGTATTTTTTCAATAACTATCAAGCATTGTTAAAAAAAGGCAGTGGTCCTTATTTTTACATTCCAAAGCTAGAATCTTGGCAGGAAGCGAAATGGTGGAGTGATGTTTTTAGTGCTGCCGAAGACTTTGCAGGATTACCTCGAGGAACAATTAAAGCAACGGTTTTGATTGAAACATTACCTGCCGTATTTCAAATGGATGAGATCCTTTATCACATGCGCCACCATATTGTTGGATTAAATTGTGGACGCTGGGATTATATTTTCAGTTATATCAAAACATTAAAAGAGCACTCTGATAGGGTGTTGCCCGACCGGCAAGTCGTCACAATGACCCAAGACTTTTTAAGTGCATATTCTCGTTTGTTAATTAAGACGTGCCATCGTCGCGGGGCGTTTGCCATGGGGGGGATGTCTGCATTTATTCCGAGTAAAGATGAAGAAGAAAACCAGACGATTCTAGCCAAGGTAAGAGCTGATAAAGAATTAGAAGCAATAAATGGCCATGATGGCTCCTGGGTAGCGCATCCAGGTTTAGCTGATGTTGTCATGGCGGTTTTTGATAAGACACTTGGTGAGCGGGCTAACCAACTTGATGTGTCTCGTGATTCTGACCCAGAAATCACCGCTGAGCAGCTTTTAACACCTTGTTCTGGTGAAAGAACTGATGCTGGAATGAGAGCGAATATCCGCGTTGCAGTGCAGTATATCGAAGCTTGGATATCGGGTAATGGCTGTGTCCCTATTTATGGACTAATGGAGGATGCGGCAACAGCTGAAATTTCAAGAACCTCTATTTGGCAATGGATAAGGCATGGTAAATCCTTGTCAAATGGTGAAAAGGTAACCAAGGTTCTTTTCGAAGAGATGTTAGATGAAGAGCTTCAGGTTATCCAAAAAGAGCTGGGAGATAAGCGCTTTCAAAGTGGGCGTTTCAGAGAGGCGGCAGATTTAATGAGGCGCATTACAACGCAAGACGAGCTCATTGAGTTTCTGACTATCCCTGGATACCAATTATTAGACTAATAATTGCAAATATAACATTCGATAAACCCTACATATTTTTATAAAGGAAGTGGATCATGACGACATCGCGCTTAGAGCAAATTGCCCAATTAGAAAATGAATGGAAAAAACCACGTTGGAAAGGTATTACACGCCCGTATTCGGCTGAAGACGTTATTAAGTTACGTGGTTCAGTTAATTTGGAATATACATTAGCACGTAAAGGCGCTGAACGTTTTTGGGAACAGCTGCACGGGAAATCTAAAAAAGGCTATGTTAATGCACTTGGTGCATTAACGGGCGGGCAAGCTTTGCAACAAGCAAAAGCAGGCATTGAAGCGATTTATTTGTCAGGTTGGCAAGTCGCTGCTGATGCAAATACTGCTTCGAGTATGTATCCAGATCAGTCACTTTACCCTGTTGATTCCGTACCTTCAGTTGTGCAGAAGATTAATAATACTTTTCGTCGAGCTGACCAAATTCAATGGGCTAATGGGATTGGGCCAGATAACAAAGAATATATTGATTTCTTTTTGCCTATTGTTGCGGATGCCGAAGCGGGTTTTGGTGGAGTACTAAACGCCTTTGAGTTAATGAAGAATATGATAGAAGCGGGTGCGGCGGCTGTACATTTTGAAGACCAACTTGCGGCAGTGAAAAAGTGTGGTCATATGGGGGGTAAAGTTTTAGTGCCGACCCAAGAAGCTATCCAAAAATTGGTTGCTGCAAGGCTAGCTGCGGATGTGTCTGGTGTTCCAACTATTTTAATTGCTCGTACAGATGCGGATGCTGCTGACCTTTTGACTTCCGATTGTGATGAGTATGATGCAGGTTTTGTGACGGGAGAACGTACATCAGAAGGCTTTTTCCGTACTAATGCGGGTATTGAGCAAGCGATCAGTCGTGGCTTAGCTTATGCACCATATGCTGACCTTGTTTGGTGTGAAACATCAAAACCTGACTTAGAAGCTGCAAGGCAATTTGCGAATGCTATTCATGCGAAATACCCTGGAAAGCTACTGGCTTATAATTGCTCTCCATCGTTTAACTGGAAGAAGAACTTAGATGATGCCACGATTGCCCGCTTCCAAGATGAACTCGCAGCTATGGGTTATCGCTTCCAGTTTATTACATTAGCAGGTATCCACAGTATGTGGTTTAACATGTTTGACCTTGCACATTCTTATGCGCAAGGAGAAGGAATGCGCCATTATGTAGAAAAAGTTCAGGAATGTGAATTTGCGGCAATGAATAAGGGGTATACCTTCTCTTCACACCAACAAGAAGTGGGGACAGGCTATTTTGATAAGGTGACAACTGTTATTCAAGGTGGAACTTCTTCAGTGACGGCTTTAACGGGGTCAACAGAAGAAGAGCAATTCTAGTCAGTATTTTCTTTATTCGGTGTTTCTGTTTATTTGATGTATCGGTTAACTTTCAGGCACGTTAAGTGCCTGTTTTTTCTTTAAAGAAATAAATGGGGGGTCAATATGATCCTGACAACTGAGCAGATCATCGCCCAAACAATCTTGCAGGGATTTGATGCGCAATATGGGCGCTTCCTTGAAATAACATCGGGGGCTCAAGAACGGTTTGAGCGGGCAGACTGGCATGCTGTGCAATCTGCGATGAAACAACGTATTCAACTATATGATCATCATGTTGGATTAGTTGTTGCTCAGTTACAATTTATGGGGTTAGTACAATCATTAACACCTGATAAATTGGCGTTAATCAAAAATGTTTATAAAACATTGTTACCTGATTATCCACGCTTTGAAATTGCAGAAAGTTTTTTTAACTCAGTATACTGCCGATTATTTCAGCATAGAGAACTGACCCAGGATAACTTATTTATCTTTACCTCGCAGCCAGCGAGACGCTTTTCTTCTTCTCCGCGGCCTCTCGCGAGGGAATACCATGCGGATGATAATTTAGCTTCTTTGCTGTTTTCAATTTTGAGTGGGTTGCCATTAAGGTTACCTTGGAGAAATTTAAGTTTTGATATTCAATGTATTATAAAATCTCTTGAACATCAGTTTTTGAATGCTAATTTGCAAAAATGTAGCCTGCATATTGCAAATGAGCTGTTTTACCGCAATAAAGCAGCTTGGTTGGTAGGCAAAATTTATATTAACGATAAAGTGTATCCATTTTTATTACCAATTCATCAAGATGAACATGGCAAAATATATATTGATACTTGTTTAGTCACATTTGATGAGGTGAGTATCGTATTTGGTTTTGCTCGTTCTTATTTTATGGTATATGCCCCTTTTCCTGCAGCACTGGTGTTTTGGTTAAGGGAAATCCTGCCAAGTAAGTCGATTGCTGAGCTTTATATGGCGATTGGGTGCCAAAAACATGGGAAAACAGAATATTATCGAGAGTATTTAGCGTACATTAACTTTTCTAGAGAGCAATTTACCATTGCGCCAGGGGTTAAAGGGATGGTGATGTTGGTGTTCACTGCACCTGCTTTTGATCGGGTATTTAAAATTATTAAAGATACATTTGCACCGCAAAAAAATGTGACAAAAGAAAGGGTGCAAGAGTGTTATCGGATCGTCAAAGAACATGATCGAGTTGGGCGAATGGCGGATACCCAAGAATTTGAAAATTTTGTGATAAATAAAAGTGCGATTAGCCACGAATTAATGAGAGAACTGTTAAATGAAGCACCATCACAGATTGAAGATCTGGGGGACAAGATATTAATTCGTCATTTATATATGGAAAGAAAGATGGTGCCGCTGAATATTTACATGGATAACGCAAATGGTGAGCAGCTAAATAATGCATTGAATGAGTACGCCTGGGCAATTAAACAGTTGGCCGCTGCAAATATTTTCCCAGGGGATATGCTTTTTAAAAATTTTGGTGTCACACGGCATGGGAGAGTTGTGTTTTATGATTATGACGAAATTTGTTATATGACGGAGGTCAATTTTCGTCATATACCCGAAGCACAGTACCCTGAGCAGGAATTATCTGGGGAGCCGTGGTATAGCATCGGCGAGCATGATGTTTTCCCAGAGGAGTTTGCTTCATTTATTTGCCAAAATAGGCAAATTCGTGATTATTTACAGCAACATCATGCCGATTTGTTTTCAGCGGATTATTGGCAAACACGACAAAAACGCATTTTAAATGGTCATGTAGAGGATGTTTATGCATACCGTGAAGAATTACGTTTTTGCTATCAATTTAACGAATTACTACCTTGTTGAGTGGTCGTATTATCCCTTGTAAGGCGAGTTAGATAGAGACTCGGTGATAGCCGAGTCGTTGATAAATTTAGGCTTGTATACCTTGAATTGCATCTTGAGCTAACTGTGTGATTTTTTCATAGTTCCCAGAGTTCAATGCATCTTCAGGGACTAACCATGACCCACCAATACAAAGCACGTTATCTAGAGCTAGATAGTCACGATAGTTAGTTAATGATATCCCACCAGTTGGGCAGAATTTTACTTGCGAAAATGGGCCTGTAATGGCTTTGAGTGCTTTAACGCCACCATTCGCTTCAGCGGGGAAAAATTTGAATTCTTTTAAACCATAATTCATACCAAGCATCAGCTCTGAAACGGTAGAAATACCTGGAATTAAGGGGATATTTCCTTGAACTGCGGCGGCTAATAGTTCTTCGGTTAAACCTGGGCTGATGGCAAATTGAGCACCTGCTTGGGAAACTTCCATGAGTTGTTTTGCATTAATGACAGTACCAGCTCCGACAATGGCCTCTGGTACTTCTTGAGCAATTAAACGAATTGCATCAATGGCACACTCAGTTCTTAGAGTCACCTCTAACACGTTGATACCACCATCAATAAGGGCTTTTGCGAGAGGTACGGCTTGTTCTAGTTTTTTGATAACAATGACGGGGACGACAGGACCTTGTTTAAGAATAGCCTCTGCTGACGTTTTCCAATTATTCATATTTTATTCCTATTAGTAAAAATAGATTAAAAATCAATACTGCAGGCGCCTTTTTCGGCATCAGATAAATTGCGTCTTAATGCACCGAAAAGCTCTCTGCCGCAACCCATATGCTTATCACTCAAGCCATGTTTACATACGGGACGTTTCGCGATTTCTTGCTCATCAATAAGGAGTTGTAGTTCACCAGTTAGCGCATTCACTCTGATCATATCTCCATCTTTGACTTTTGATAGGAGCCCACCAGTGTATGCTTCTGGTGTCACATGAATGGCCGATGGTACTTTACCTGATGCGCCTGAAAGTCGTCCGTCAGTCACTAGGGCAACTTTATAGCCCCTATCCATTAGCACACCAAGAGGTGGCATTAATTTATGAAGCTCTGGCATGCCATTAGCGGATGGGCCTTGAAAACGAACGACGATGATACAATCCCGATTTAAAGCTCCTGACTCAAATTGGGCGGCAATATCATTTTGATTATTAAAGACAACCGCAGGAGCCTCAATAATCTGATTTTCTTCAGGAACCGCAGATGTTTTCATCATTGCACGGCCTAAATTACCAGAAAGTAATTTTGTTCCACCATGATGGGAAAAAGGCTTATCAATTTGTGCAATGACTTCGGGATTATATGAATCTTTAGGGCCATCACGCCATTCTAAATGACCGTTATTTAGCCAAGGTTCTTGTGTATAACGGGAAAGGCCAAAACCTGCAACCGTATTAACGTTTTCATGTAATAGCCCTTTTTGTAGTAATTGATGAATTAATAATGCAACCCCCCCTGCTGCTTGAAACTGATTGATATCCGCCTGCCCATTTGGATAAATACGGCAAATCAGCGGGACAATCTCAGAGAGATCAGAGAAATCATCCCAATTAATGATAATACCTGCGGCACGGGCAATGGCAACGAGGTGCATGGTGAGGTTGGTTGAACCTCCCGTTGCAAGTAGGGCAACAATACCATTGACGATCACTTTTTCATCAACTAAATGCCCGATAGGTAAATATTGGCCTGATTGTTCAGTTAAACGAGTGATTTGTTGTGCAGCTGCGTTTGTTAATGCATCACGTAGGGGCGTTTCGGGAGGAACAAAAGATGCGCCTGGTAAATGTAAGCCCATGACTTCCATAACCATTTGGTTTGAGTTAGCTGTTCCATAAAAAGTACAAGTTCCAATACCATGATAGGATGCGGCTTCGGCTTCTAATAATTCGCTTCGGCCAACTTTCCCTTCAACATATAGCTGGCGAATACGCACTTTCTCTTTGTTGGGTAACCCTGTAGACATGGGACCTGCGGGAACAAAAATCGCGGGAAGGTGGCCAAATGATAAAGCACCAAGCATTAAACCAGGCACAATCTTGTCACAAATGCCTAAATATAGTGCACCATCAAACATATTGTGAGATAAGCCAATTGCTGTTGACATTGCGATGACATCACGACTGAGCATAGATAGTTCCATACCATCTTGCCCTTGAGTCACGCCATCACACATGGCAGGAACGCCAGCTGCGACTTGTCCGATAGAGCCTGCATTAAGTAATGCTTTTTTTAATTGTTCTGGGTAGTGATCGTATGGACGATGCGCAGACAACATGTCGTTATAAGAATTAATAATGGCAATATCCGCCCGAGTCATACTTTTGAGTATTTGTTTTTCTTCTGTCTGACAGGCAGCAAAACCGTGAGCGAGGTTACCACAAGCTAACGAAGCGCGATGAACAGTTGTGGTACGAGCCTGTTCAATTTTGCTCAGATAAGCGGCACGTGTTTGTGCTGAACGACAAATAATGCGTTGAGTGATATGTGCCAGTTCATCATGGATAGTGGTTAATGTCATGGTTTCAGAGATACTTTTGCTCATGATAATTGCTCCATAAGGCGGATAAAAAATAATGATTTCTACTTGGTTTTAGATTGTGTCTTGTTCATTCAGCAGCCGTTATTTTTTCAAAATCAAACATTGTTACCGGTAACATTGTTTAGCTAAAAAGTTTAAATAGCAATCATCAAAGTGAAAATTAAACACTAACTGTGACTTTAATCAAAATTAGCCAATCAACAGTTCTGTGCAGAAAAAGAGCAAATCGCATGCTATAGTGATAAAAATAAAGGTGTTAATGGCTGATTGATGCTATTTATACGATGATTGAGTTAAATGTAGCGGATAAAAATACAAGAGTCTTCGAATGCTAAAACACGTTGTTATTGTTGTAGTGTGGTTATATGCATCCATTGTGAATGCACAGGTAGCGCTATCCGCAGGGTCGTATACGGTTTTGATGAATATACTCAGCCAGCAACGTGAATTAAGTCAACATCATCAGCAAGCAGAAAAAGTTGAAATGATTACTCAGTCTTTAATAGGCACACCGTATAATAAATATACGTTAAATCAATCTCGGGCCACCATAGAAACACTCGTTGTGAACTTAAAAGCGATGGATTGTATGACGTTTATTGAATATACAGAGGCATTCAAACGCTCTGAAAGTTATGAGCAATTTATAACAAACTTAACAGATATTCGTTATGTTGATCAGAATATTAGCTTTACTAATCGGCGTCATTTTTTTTCGGATTGGGCACAAGAACCTAACCCAATCGCTTGGGATATTACTCCACAAATCAGTCCACATGCGGTAATGGTAAATAAAAGACTTAATTTGAATAACCAGGGTAGTTTTTTTATTGCAGGGGTGTCTGTAAAAGACAGGCTAATCCACTATATACCAGTGAGATTTGTTGATAATAATGTCA
Organism: Providencia xihuensis; assembly: GCF_041953405.1. NCBI lineage: Bacteria > Pseudomonadati > Pseudomonadota > Gammaproteobacteria > Enterobacterales > Morganellaceae > Providencia > Providencia xihuensis. The sequence continues at coordinate 458,471 of NZ_CP169565.1, forward strand.
TTAATCATTTAAAAACAGGGGATTACATTGGTATTTATTCTAAAAACAGTGGGTTGGATGTCTCACATGTCGGTATCATTATTAAACAAGGAGATAATACTTTATTTAGAAATGCATCGTCACTAAAAGGAAACTTAAAAGTCAGTGATGCCGAGTTAAAGCATTATTTAGCAGGAAAACAGGGCATTATTATTTTGAGGGCAAAATAGATTAATTATCAAATCATAAGGATTAAAATAATAGCTATTTAATCATTTTTGCTGATTATTTGTCATAAATAAAAGGGAGTTTCATTTAGGTAGCAATTAAACAGTTAGTTTCACTTTTTTTAAAAAATGAAATTAAATTAAGAATATGAATTGGTATGTATTTTTATTAGTTACTAATTATTACCAGTAACATTAAAAGTGTAAAAGGATATTAAATTATCGATTTGATCAATAAAGTATCACAATATATTTTAAATGCATTAAATTTAAAAAAAGCTTTTATAAAGCAATAGATTGCTTTATAAATAATACGAAAGTCTCTTTTTTTTGTATATAAAAAACAGGTTTACCTATCAATTTCTGTTATTTTGATTGTTCATAACTATTTTAAATGTATTCGATTAATTTTATAATGATTAATACTAGCTAAATTTTATTTTCTTATTTAGGAGATGGTTATGCATATCGTTAACAAGAAAAATATTTATGCATTATTGGGAAATCATTTACGAAAAGCTAGAGTGAGCAAGGGGTTATCTGGGAATGAGCTAGGTTCAGTTATTCAGTTAAGCCAGCAACAAGTGTCTCGTTATGAGTTAGGAATTAACAAATTAAGTTTAGATAAATTAATTGAAATAGTCATTTTTCTAGATATCGATATTAATGAAATTACTAAATTGATCATAAAGCAGGTTGAGTATGAAAAAAATGAGCTAATACCAAGTTAAAAATTTTTTATGATATTTCAATAAATTTCATGGTTAATTTGCTGTATTAAAAAGTGATTCTACCTACAAGGAACTGATTTCTCATTTATTACGTTGCCTAATAAAAATAAATTAATGGATTGTACTTACTGTTATAAGTATCGTTATGATGATAAATTCTTAAGAGTGAAAAATATTCAAGTCTATTTTGCACAACTGTAATTAATTGAATTAATATTTTTTCAAATTAAAGCGATTAATATCTTCTTAATAATTTTTTGTATTTTTATTTCATTTTTTAAGTAGGTAACAACAAGCGCCTATTAGTAAAAAATGGTGATTGATGAAAGTTTTTTTGTTTCATTCTGAACATAAAAAATGTATTGTAGTATGAAAAACAAGCTTACTTATTTTTTCTATAAGAGATAGAAGAGGGTAGGTAAGCTTTAAAAAATGCACCTATGCTAATTTATTCTACCTACAATTTTTCTATTAAGTTCTACTATAGAAAAGCTGTACGGTTTCTATAGTGTTATCGATAACCTTGTGTTTAAATATGTAACACACTACAGGTAGGATAAGGTTAAAGTTTGATGTTGAAATATATAGGGATATTTTTCATTTTCTTACTTGTTGGGTGTACAGCTCCCACGTCAAATAATGGTTATTACGTCGATAAACGCTACCCTTCTCAAAATACCAGTGAACGCATCCAGTATGTTATTTTGCACTATACGGTGTCTGATGATAATCATTCTATTAAAATATTGACGAAAGGTAAGGTCAGTTCTCACTATCTAATTCCAAGTCATCCAGATACTAAAGAGGGTAAACCTATTGTATTGCAACTCGTTCCTGAAGAGTTAAAGGCTTGGCATGCAGGTGATAGCCGGTGGCTTTACCATACCAGCCTGAATGATTCTTCAATAGGGATTGAAATTGTGAATGCTGGCTTTCAGGGAGATAAAAAAGGGGACAAAAGCTGGCCTCCTTTTAATGAGTCACAGGTTACAGCCTTAATTCCGTTATTAAAAGATATTATGCAGAGGTATAACATTCCTCCCGAGAATATCATTGGTCATAGTGATATTGCACCGTTACGTAAGCAAGACCCTGGTAGAGCCTTTCCATGGCAACGCCTTTCACAACAAGGCATCGGGGCTTGGCCTGATCCTAAAACAGTGAGTAAGTACCTTGCAGAACGAAATGTGAATGAGCCTGCTAATATACTTCGTCTCCAGAAAGCGCTGAAGTTTTACGGGTATTCAGGTATTTCGTTATCAGGTCAGTTGGATGTACAAACGAAAAAAACCTTACGTGCATTTCAATTACACTTCAGACCGCGGGATATTGAGGGGTTAGCGGATGCAGAGACAGAAGCTATCGCCCTTGCATTGATTGAAAAATATCGTGATATATCAAAATTTAAAGCCTTTGAGAGAACGAGGCAGCTAGAACATGTCCCTACTACACAGCAAGGGGATTAGTTTTTTAAACTCCCTTGGTTTTACAGTGTGTTACCAATAAAAGTGCGGGTTTCCCCGCATTTTATGTTTCTGAGATGCTGAAACTAGCGATTTGCCCCATACTCGCGGCTAATTTCTTTTGCCGCTTTGATGACCATCGCACCTAACTCTGTAATGCGGTCATCTGTGATTCGAGATAACGGCCCAGAGATAGATATCGCAGCAAAAGCCTCTTTGTGTTCATCATAAATACAGGCACCAATGCATCTTAAGCCTAAAGCATGCTCTTCATCATCATAAGAAAACCCTTGTTTCTTGGCTTGCTGTAAATTTTCTTTTAATGCAGAAGGGTTGGTTAAGGTAAAGGGGGTATAAGCATGTAACCCTTTACGGCTTAAAAGTGGAATGAGCTTATCTTCAGGTAAATTAGCGATAAACGCTTTACCTGCACCAGATGCATGTAAAGGGAGTTTGCCACCAATTGGCGCAGACATGCGCATTAATGCAGTACATTGTACTTGGTCGACAATAACGGCATCGTACTCAGTATGGTCAAGAATCGCTAAATTGACGGTTTCACCAGATTCATCCATTAAACGACGTAAAATAGGGTGAACTAACGCTAACAAATTCCGACTTTCTAAGAAACTACTACCAATAATAAAGGCGTTGGAGGCGATAACCCACAAACCTAAGTCACCCGTTTGGCGTACAAAGCCGTGCTGTTCTAAGGTCATTAATAGCCGGTGTGTTGTTGAGTTTGGTAAGCCCGCTTGTAATGCGAGATCAGTTAAAGCAATGCCCCCAGTAGATTCAGAAATATATTCCAACAGTGTGAGTCCACGGCTTAATGATTGAACTTGCCCTGCTGCGGTTGCACCACTTGCTGGCCCTTTTGCTTTTTTAAGTTTTTTTGTAATTGGTGCCGTTGCCATTAAGCCTCTCCTGACTGTAATGAAATTTGATTCTATTATGAACTAACTAAGCTGAAAATACTCATCGGATCAGTGAGGAAGTGATCGTCACATAACCTGAGAAACTCTCATCATAACAGTGAATTTCAAACACAAAAGTTATGGTAGGATGTTAAGTGTAAAAATTTGACTTATTTCTCAGTGTTTCCGATCAGGAGGGCAGTGCAGTGTCCGAAAAAGTGAATCAATTAGAACAAGAATTAAAAAAACGTATATTGGTATTAGATGGTGCGATGGGGACAATGATCCAGCAGCACAAACTAACAGAAGAACAATTTCGTGGTGAGCGTTTTGCGGATTGGCCAAGTGATTTAAAAGGCAACAATGACCTGTTAGTCCTCACTCAGCCTGAGATCATTCGAGAAATTCATAGTCAATATTTTGAAGCGGGCGCAGATATTGTTGAAACCAATACATTTAACTCCACATCTATTGCGATGGCGGATTATAAAATGGAAGCAATTTCCGCAGAAATTAATGAAGTCGCTGCACGTATTGCTCGTGAATGTGCAGATGAGTGGACACGGAAAACCCCTGAAAAGCCACGTTATGTTGCTGGGGTATTAGGGCCAACCAACCGAACTGCATCGATTTCTCCAGATGTGAACGACCCTGCTTTTCGTAATATCACCTTTGATCAATTAGTTGAGGCATATAGAGAATCAACTCGATCACTTGTAAAAGGTGGCGTTGATCTGATCATGATCGAAACTATTTTTGATACGTTGAACGCCAAAGCAGCTATTTTTGCAGTAGAAACTGAGCTTGAAGCGTTGGGCGTGTCATTGCCTATCATGATTTCAGGAACAATAACTGACGCTTCAGGCAGAACACTTTCAGGGCAAACAACAGAAGCTTTTTATAACTCATTGCGTCATGCGCAGCCGATATCATTTGGGCTGAATTGTGCATTAGGGCCAGATGAGTTGCGTCAATATATTGCAGAATTGTCACGAATTGCTGAATGTTATGTGAGTGCTCACCCTAATGCGGGGTTACCAAATGCTTTTGGTGAATATGACCTTGATGCACAAAACATGGCGCAGCAGATCCAAGAATGGGCAAAAGCAGGTTTCTTGAATATTGTTGGTGGGTGCTGTGGAACAACACCGCTGCATATTCGTAAAATGGCGGAAGCTGTAAAGGGGATATCGCCCCGTCAATTACCCAGTTTACCTGTTGAATGCCGCCTTTCAGGGTTAGAACCGTTAAACATTGGGGCAAAATCGTTGTTTGTGAATGTGGGGGAAAGAACCAATGTCACAGGATCAGCAAAATTTAAGCGTTTGATTAAAGAAGAAAACTACCAAGAAGCCTTAGATGTGGCTCGCCAGCAGGTGGAAAGTGGTGCCCAAATTATTGATATTAATATGGATGAGGGCATGTTGGATTCCCATGCGGCTATGGTGCGCTTTTTGAATTTGATCGCGGGAGAGCCCGATATTGCTCGAGTGCCAATTATGATTGACTCCTCGAAATGGGACGTTATCGAGGCAGGCCTTAAGTGCATACAAGGCAAAGGTATTGTGAATTCCATTTCAATGAAAGAGGGAGTTGAGGCCTTTGTTGAACACGCCAAATTATTGCGCAAATACGGTGCTGCTGTTGTCGTCATGGCATTTGATGAGGTAGGCCAGGCTGATACACGTGAACGGAAAATTGAAATTTGCCGCCGTGCCTACCAGATTTTGACGGAAGAAGTGGGCTTTCCCCCTGAAGATATCATTTTTGACCCTAATATTTTTGCTGTCGCGACAGGTATCGAAGAACATAATAATTATGCAGTTGATTTTATTGAGGTTTGTAAGGATATCAAAGAACAGCTTCCCCATGCGATGATTTCTGGTGGTGTTTCCAACGTTTCTTTCTCATTTAGGGGAAATGATCCTGTTCGAGAGGCGATCCACGCGGTGTTCCTGTATTACGCGATCCGTAATGGCATGGATATGGGGATCGTCAACGCGGGGCAATTAGCCATTTATGACGACCTGCCTACGGAGTTAAAAGATGCCGTCGAAGATGTGATTTTAAACCGCCGTGATGATAGTACGGAGCGTTTGTTGGAGCTGGCTGAAAAATATCGCGGTTCAGGCTCGGTTGAGCAGCAAGTTCAACAGGCGGAGTGGCGCAGTTGGGATGTGGAAAAGCGCTTAGAATATGCTTTAGTGAAAGGGATTACCGAATTTATTATTCAAGATACAGAAGAAACGCGCCAGCGTGCATCGAGCCCCATTGAAGTTATTGAAGGGCCATTAATGAACGGCATGAACGTGGTCGGAGACCTGTTTGGTGAAGGGAAAATGTTCTTACCCCAGGTGGTGAAATCGGCTCGTGTGATGAAACAAGCAGTGGCTTATTTAGAACCGTATATTCAAGAGCTTAAGCAGTCAGGTAGTAGTGCAGGGAAGGTATTACTCGCCACCGTAAAAGGCGATGTCCATGATATTGGCAAAAATATTGTTGGGGTAGTACTTCAGTGTAATAACTATGAAATCATCGATTTAGGTGTAATGGTACCATGTGAAACAATTTTAAAAACGGCGCGTGAGCAAAATGTCGATATTATTGGGTTGTCTGGTTTGATCACTCCATCTCTTGATGAAATGGTGCACGTCGCAAAAGAGATGGAAAGGCAAGGTTTCACATTGCCATTATTGATTGGCGGCGCAACAACCTCGAAAGCACATACTGCGGTAAAAATTGAGCCAAATTATACAGGGCCAACTACCTATGTACAGAATGCATCACGTACTGTTGGGGTTGTTGCTGCACTCTTATCTGAAACACAAAAAGAGGATTTTGTTGCGCGCACGCGTCGTGAGTATGACACTGTGCGTATACAACATGGGCGAAGAAGGCCGAAGACCCCACCCGTTACGCTGGATATCGCACGAGCGAATGCCGTGAATATTGACTGGCAAGCTTATCAGCCTCCTGTACCAAAATCGCTAGGCGTTCAAGAAGTTAGTGCCTCAATAGCGACCTTGCGAGAGTATATCGACTGGACGCCATTTTTTATGACATGGTCATTGGCAGGCAAATACCCGCGTATTTTAGAAGACGAAGTCGTCGGGTCTGAAGCTCGTAAGTTATTGAATGATGCCAATGAGATGTTAGATAGACTTGAAAAAGAGCATTTACTGATTCCCAAAGGTATTTTTGGCCTATTCCCTGCCAACCGTGTTGGTGACGATGTTGAAATTTATACGGATGAAACTCGTGCTAACGTTCAAGCGCGGAGTTTGAATCTACGCCAGCAAACCTTAAAAACGGATTTTCCGAATTATTGCTTATCAGATTTTGTGGCACCAAAAGATAGCGGTAAAGCAGATTATATTGGGGCATTTGCTGTTACAGGTGGCCTTGAAGAGGATGCGCTGGCGGATGAATACGAAAAACAGCATGATGACTATAATAAAATTATGGTCAAAGCGCTGGCGGATAGGCTCGCGGAAGCATTTGCAGAATATTTACATCAGCAGGTGCGTACCCAATATTGGGGCTATGCGGCGGATGAAAATTTGAGTAATGAAGAGCTAATCCGCGAAAATTACCAAGGTATTCGTCCTGCACCAGGGTATCCTGCTTGCCCTGAGCACACAGAAAAAGAGAAAATTTGGCAGTTATTAGACGTTGAAAACCAAGTGGGGATGAAATTGACAAGCTCCTATGCAATGTGGCCAGGGGCGGCGGTATCGGGCTGGTATTTTAGTCACCCAGACAGTAAATACTTTGCGGTGGCGCAGTTGCAAAAAGACCAAATAATGGACTATTCACAGCGTAAAGGGATGTCGGTAACGGAACTGGAGCGCTGGTTAGCCCCTAACTTAGGCTATGACCCTGAAGATTGATAAAACAGTGTATTGATTTTTCAGGTGTTTGGCACCATCTTATGGATAAAGACATTAAAGGGGTCCAATGATGAGCTATGAATTTATTATTGAAAATGAACTGCCACAATCTGTGGCATTTCCTTATCAGAGCCAAAACAGTGCGGCACCTGGCACTTTTCTGATGAGTGAAGATGCGGTTAGTGCCATGATGAGCATCTTACAAATTATGGATAAGCTCGATACAGATGAGTCCCTTGATGAGCACTGTTTTAACCAAATTTGGTTAAAAAGTGAGTTAACCCCCGCACGTGCAGAAGAAATTTATTTGTTTCTGGAAGAACGTTTAGCGGTAGAACCCTTGCCTTCGCAAGAAGAGATTGCGGCATTTCATCAGGCACAAGTGGATGAAAACAAGCTACTATCGCAAGAAAGTAGCAAAGAGGGCATGATCCCAGTCCATAAGTTCTCCACTAATGATGGTTGGTTAGTGACGACGAAAGAGTGCGAATGGATAGCAGAGGTATTCGCTCCCGAGTTGGTGAGTGAAAACCACTTTGTGGTGTCGCAAATTTCTGAGTTATGCAAAATTAGCCATCAAAAACTGGAGCATTTACTGATTGAATGGGGCAAATTTAATTTATTTGCTAGTAAACATGGTGGTTACCGTGTTAATTAAGTTTCTGATGGTTTAATCTTTGATTTAGGTGGTGGTCATTTTAGTCGTGAATGAACATCACCTAAGCTTTTCGACGAAATTCCTTTCTAATCGTGTTTTTTCAGCTTGAATCCCTTATGAATTTTTTATTGGAGTGTTATGTTAGCAATATAACGCCAATGAATAGGTTGTGGTGATGAAATTACGGTATTTATTTTTAGTAGTTTGTTTGGGTATAACCTCTTTTGCTCAGGCGACTTCTGAAGCGCCTTCCACAAAAAATAAACCAGCAGAAACGACAGCGCAGAGTCGTGATGTGGTGCTTCCCGATGATTTTAAAGCTCAGTTAAGATCGGCTAAAGCAGGGGATGTTGATGCGATGGTGGATATTGGGCTTGCCTATATGGAAGGAACTGATTTTTTAAACATTGATGATAAAGAAGCTTATCGTTGGTTTAAAAAAGTGTCTGATTTGGGTAATACTGATGGGGATTATTATCTCGGTATGTTATTGCAAAATCAGGAAAAATATAAACAAGCTGAGCGTTGGTATCGGCGTGGTGCAGAAAAAGGGGATGCATATTGCCAATATGCGCTGGGCTACTTTTATGAGCATGGTTTAGGTGTTACACAAAATTTCAAGCAAGCCAAAGCGTGGTATTCGGAAGCTGCAGAGCAAGAACATGCTAATGCACAATTTGCTATGGGGCTTTTTTACCATGATGGTCTTGGTGGGAATGTGGATTACCAAAAAGCTCGTGAATGGTATGAGCGAAGTGCTGTCAATAATATCGCCGCCGCCGTTAACAACCTTGCCGTGATGTATGAAAATGGTGAAGGTGTTGAAAAAAATGATGAAACCGCTATTTATCTCTATCGCCAAGCGGCCAATATGGGCTCTGCGATTGCGCAAAACAATATGGGTGACTTTTATCAGCAAGGCCATTTGCTCATCGAAAAAAATGGCTATCAAGCAATGTACTGGTATAAACGAGCCGCTCAGCAAAATAACGTTGATGCGCAACTGGCTATCGCAAGTGCCTATGAAGCTGGAGATGGCGTCGGAAAAGATTTAGCCGAAGCATTTGTTTGGTACGAGCGTGCTGCACAAAATGAGTCACTGGATGCGGGTATGAAAGTGGCTGAATTTTATGAAAAAGGATTAGGTGGTATTGAGAAAAACCCAGCAAAAGCCATTGAGCTATACAAAGCGTTAGCCAAGAATGAGTCTGATGATGCGCAAATTAAATTAGCGAAGATGTATGTTGCTGGTGAAGTAAATGATGTGAATATCAAGGATGTCGTCAATTGGCTGCAGCTGGCGGAAGACGATAGCCTTGAAGCCAAAAACCAATTAGCGATTTTCTATTTAACGGGAACGGGTGTTGCGCAAAATACACAGAAAGCACGCCAACTATTGGAAAAAGTGGCTTTTAAGAAAAATAGTGATGCGCAAAATAACCTTGCGGTGATGTATGCCCGAGGTGAAGGCGGAGAGAAAAACATTTTTCGTTCTGTGATGTGGTTTGAGCGAGCAGCAGAGTTAGGGAATGAAACGGCAAAACGTAATTTATCGCTCTTGCAGAATAATAAAGAGGTTAAGGCTTCGATGCTGCGCTATACCGATAATATCAATCAATCGATGGAAAACTTGAAAAAGCGTTAAGTTTCCAATTAAAAGGCGATCATGAAGATCGCCTTATCGTTTTTTGATCGGATCGTGTGGATTATTCGAATAAGTTACTGTGTAATGTACGAACGATATCTTCCGCATCATCACCTGGAACTAACAAGCAAATATTGTGGCTGCTTGCTCCGTAGCTGATCATACGAATATTGAAGGACTCTAATGCACCGAAAATTTGTTTCCCGAGTCCATTCACTTGCGACAGTTCATTACCGATAATTGCCACTAGCGCTAAGTTTTCTTCCACTTCAACACGGCATAATGCAGAAAGCTCTGTCATGAGAGCGTTGGTGAGTAAGCTGCCATTTGTCCCTGTTGAACCTGTGGTATCTAACGTTAATGCAACGCTCACCTCTGAAGTGGTAATTAAGTCCACGGAAATATTGTGGCGCAATAAGATAGTGAAAATTTCTGCTAAGAACCCACGCGCATGCAGCATTTTCAGGCTATGTAATGTTAATAATGTTTGTTTACGACGCAGTGCCAATGCCCTAAATTGCGGTGGATTCGTGGTTTTGTCACTGACAATTGTCCCACCCGCTTCTGGAGCTTTACTGGAGCCTACGAACACAGGGATACCTGAGCGTACCGCAGGTAGTAATGTGGCTGGATGCAGAATTTTTGCCCCAAAAGTTGCCATTTCTGCCGCTTCATCGAAGGCGATTTCATCAATACGCTGTGCATTTGCTACTACGCGCGGATCAGTGCTGTAGATACCAGGAACGTCTGTCCAAATATCGACACGAGATAAATTCAATACTTCAGCCAATAGGGCTGCGGTATAGTCGCTACCACCGCGTCCCAATGTGGTTGTTCGGCCTTTTTCATCGCGGCCAATAAAGCCTTGCGTAATCACGACTGACTCGCCTAAGCGAGTTTGTAAGTGTTGTTCTGAAAGGGCTTTTAACTGGTTGAGATCAGGCTCAGCACGTCCAAAACTGTCGTTGGTTCTCATGATCTTACGCACATCAAACCATTGTGAGTTGGCATTGCGTTGGCGTAGAACTTCAACAAAAAGCAGAGTCGACATCAATTCCCCATGGCTTACCATTTCATCTGTCAATGCATCTGAAGTGGCAAGAGATGCAGAATCTGCTAAATGGGCAATGTTATCAAGTAAGCGATTGATTTCTTCACGAATAACCTCTGCAGTCTGTAAGTTATCAATAATTGCATATTGAATATCTTTAACCTTTTGCAGTAGCGCATTGCGTTTATCAGCGTCACAACCTTCAGCCAATTCAATCAATAAGTTAGTAATGCCTGCGGAGGCGGAAAGTACCACAACGCGCACGTTGGGGTTGGAAAGAACAATATTTGCGCTGTTGTTCATTGCCTCAAAGTTCGCGACACTGGTGCCACCAAATTTTGCAATAACAAACTGATTGTTGTCTGACGAAGACGCTACGGTATTCATGGTGTCAATCCCTTTGGTTAAACCTAAACTTTATATAGATTTATCGGGTAAATAGAATCGCGTCAATCAAGAATCGAAGCAAATCAGTAATTCTAATGATGGGGGGGTTATTATCGGTTTTCGTCATACGCGTCATCCTTCAAGCTGCATGGGTGTTGACTACGTTCAGATAGCCGAATCACATACTTGTGTATGCTCATCGGTCTATCTTCACTTGTCGCCTACATGCAACTCGAATGATTTAGCGTATGTAGATTAGTGGCTTTTTCAAGCTGCATGGGTGTTGACTGCATTCAGATAGCCGAATCACATACTTGTGTATGCTCATCGGTCTATCTTCACTTGTCGCCTACATGCAACTCGAATGATTTAGCGTATGTAGATTAGTGGCTTTTTCAAGCTGCATGGGTGTTGACTACGTTCAGATAGCCGAATCACATACTTGTGTATGCTCATCGGTCTATCTTCACTTGTCGCCTACATGCAACTCGAATGATTTAGCGTATGTAAATTAGTGGCTTTTTCAAGCTGCATGGGTGTTGACTGCGTTTAGATAGCCGAATCACATACTTGTGTATGCTCATCGGTCTATCTTCATTTGTCGCTTTTTTTAAGCTAAATGGCATTGAAAGTGCGTATTTCATATAAAAGGGATAATTAAGTCTGGAAAAGTACGGCAGAATTGGGGAATATCAATATAACGCAGAAAACCGATAAGCCCTGTTTCCTTGACGGGTTACAATCTATTTCTATTGAAAATTGTTTGGAGAGTGTTATCCATGAGAAGTATTAATCCAAGCCAGACGGCTGCATGGCGGGCGCTAGAACAACATTTTGCGCAAATAAAAGATGTGCATATGCGTGATTTGTTCGAGCAAGATAAAGACCGCTTTACCAAATTTTCGGCAACGTTCGATGGTCAAATCTTAGTGGATTTCTCCAAAAATAGAATAACGCAAGAAACCTTAGACAATTTATTAGCACTGGCAAAAGAAACTGAGCTAGAAAGTGCCATTAATAGTATGTTCAAGGGTGAAAAAATCAACCGCACGGAAGACCGTGCTGTGCTGCATACGGCTTTACGTAATCGCGACAACACACCAATTTACGTAGATGGTAAAGATGTGATGCCTGACGTTAATGCTGTGCTGGAAAAAATGCAGCAATTTAGCCAACGCATTATTAGTGGTGAATGGAAAGGCTTTACGGGTAAGGCGATTACCGATGTTGTGAATATCGGGATTGGCGGTTCTGACCTTGGCCCATTCATGGTGACTGAAGCATTACGCCCTTATAAAAACCATCTGAATATGCACTTTGTTTCTAATGTGGATGGCACGCAAATCGCTGAAACGTTGAAAACACTGAATCCAGAAACGACATTGTTCTTAATTGCGTCTAAAACATTCACTACGCAAGAGACAATGACTAATGCGCATTCAGCTCGTGATTGGTTCTTAGCATCTGCAAAAGATGAAAGCCAGGTTGCTAAGCACTTTGTGGCACTTTCCACCAATGGTGAAGAAGTCGCTAAGTTTGGTATTGATACTAACAATATGTTTGAGTTTTGGGATTGGGTTGGTGGCCGCTACTCATTATGGTCAGCGATTGGTTTATCCATCATTTTATCTGTCGGCTTTGATAACTTCGTTCAATTATTGAATGGCGCTCATGCAATGGATAAGCATTTCACCCAAACACCACTGGAGAAAAATATCCCCGTATTGTTAGGGTTGATTGGCATTTGGTATAACAATTTTTTTGAATCAGAAACTGAAGCGATTCTGCCATACGACCAATACATGCATCGTTTTGCGGCATACTTCCAACAAGGCAATATGGAATCCAATGGTAAGTATATCGGCCGTGATGGAAAACCCGTTTCATATCAAACTGGCCCAATTATTTGGGGCGAGCCAGGGACGAACGGGCAACATGCGTTTTATCAATTGATCCACCAAGGGACAAAAATGATCCCTTGTGACTTTATTGCGCCAGCAGTCACACATAATCCACTGGGTGACCACCACGAGAAGCTGCTTTCTAACTTCTTTGCGCAAACAGAAGCGCTAGCATTTGGAAAAACGCGTGAAGTGGTCGATGCTGAATTTGCTGCGCAAGGCAAATCAGTGGCCGATATGGAATATGTGGCACCGTATAAAGTATTTGAAGGTAACCGCCCAACGAACTCGATTTTACTCAAAGAAGTTACGCCATATTCATTAGGTGCGTTAATCGCGATGTATGAGCATAAAATCTTTACTCAAGGGGCGATTTTAAACATCTTCACGTTTGACCAATGGGGCGTAGAATTAGGTAAACAATTAGCGAGCCGCATTCTGCCTGAATTAGAAAGCAGTGAAAAAGTCAGCAGCCACGACAGTTCAACCAATGGCTTAATTAACAACTATAAAGCTTGGCGTTAATGGTTTATTGAAATTACGTCGTGAAATTAAGCGGGAAGTGTTGGTGGCTTCCCGTTTTCTTTATTAGAAGAAACATCAGAATAAGTTAATGTCAGCTAGATTATTAAAGTATTAACGAATTTTATTTTTGTTTATAACATGTTATTAATTATGGAATCTTTCACTATTTTTTTACAATTTGTGTTGAATTTGTGACTTTTTATATAAATTGTTAGCTAACTTTAACCTTGTAGCAAAACAACGTGATATTCTACTTGGTAAGAAATACAGAAATCATAACCATGTTATTCATGGTGGAATTTACGTAATGGATGAAACGCTATTTACCTCGCAGCCAATTGAATGGATTGCGCAGGATGATGAAAGAGTTCCCGCTAACATGCTCGATTGGTTACTTGAACTTGGCTCCATGACAAAACGTTTTGAACAACATAGCCAGAAAGTGACTGTCATTCCATATTTAGAACGCTATGTATCGCAAGTGATGCTGAGTACGGAAGAAGCACAAAATTTACCTGCAAGTCATCGTTACTGGGTGCGCGAAGTGGTTATGTATGGAGATGGTACTCCGTGGTTGCTTGGTCGTACGGTCATTCCGGAAGAAACACTCACCGATGATGACCAGCAATTAGTGGATATTGGTCGGATGCCATTAGGGCGCTATTTATTTAGTCGAGATAACCTAACGCGTGATTACATTCATATTGGTCGTTCCGCAGAACGTTGGGTTCGCCGCTCTCGATTAAGGTTATCCGATAAACCTTTATTGTTAACCGAGATATTTTTACCAGAATCACCTGCATATCGTTAATTATCCAAACTATTTCAAATTATAGATTTTGGCAAAACACGACACTAATACACAAAAATCCGTGATTTGCTCAACTGAGTGGTGTGAACACCTACCTATTTTGAAGTATGATGGAGTGAGAAAAGGAGCACGACAAAGTGGAGGGAAGTATGACGCTAAGTAAATGGCATGCATACAGCCGTTTAATGCGTATTGATAGACCCATCGGTTCACTGTTATTACTTTGGCCGACGTATTGGGCACTCTGGATAGCTGCTCAAAGCACGCCCAATTTGCACATTTTGATTGTGTTTACTGCGGGGGTGTTTTTCATGCGCGCCGCAGGTTGTGTGATTAATGATTTCGCTGACCGACATTTTGATGGTCATGTGGAACGCACCAAACATCGCCCATTACCCAGTGGGGATGTGACGGAAAAAGAAGCTAAAATTTTGTTTGCAAGTTTAGTGGGTGTGTCCTTCTTGCTGGTTTTAACTTTAAATTTAATGACAATTTGGTTGTCCATTGCGGCGCTTGCTTTGGCATGGATTTACCCTTTTGTTAAAAGAGTCAGTCATTTACCTCAGGTTGTACTGGGCGCAGCATTTGGCTGGTCGATTCCAATGGCCTTCTCTGCGGTGGGTGAAACACTTCCGTTAGTATGCTGGGTATTGTTTTTCATAAATATTATTTGGTCAGTGATTTACGACACGCAATATGCCATGGTTGACCGTGACGATGATTTAAAAATCGGCGTGAAATCAACAGCCATTTTATTTGGCCAGTATGACAAATTAATTATTGGGTTACTGCAATTACTGATGGTCGGCTTGCTGGTGGCTGTGGGATCATTGGCTGCTCTGGGGAGCATTTACTATTTTTCTCTGGCGCTGGTTGTGGGGTTATTTGTTTATCAGCAAAAACTGATGATGAACCGCGAACGAGCTCCCTGCTTCAAGGCCTTTATGAATAATAACTTCGTTGGCTTGATTTTGTTTATTGGCATCATGGTGAGCTATTTTTAGCAAGTGAATGATGTTCAATAGACCAACAAAAAAGGTAATGTTTTTCAACATTACCTTTTTGTTTTTTATCGGTTTACAAAACCAGATTAGTCTTTTTCTGGCTCTGTGATTTGAGCGGACTCATCGGGCTTAGCCACTTTTTTCTCTTCTGAAAACTCATCGTCTTGGCTAACACTTTCAATGGTTAAACGGATTTCTGGGGACATTAACCGCGCAAGAACCGCATACAGTTTTTTAGCGTTAGTGGTGAAGATATCATTTTCATTGTTATCGATATAGCCTTCTTCTCTAAGCGTATCAACGAGCGTTGAGAATACTGCTTTATCAAAGAACTCAGGGGCATTAATACCGTGAAGTACAGAGAGACGTTGTGCAAGAATACGGCTTTCTTTTTCCAACGTATTACGGCTTATTTCAGGGCTGGCATTGAGTAATGACAGCGTGATTGCGTAGCGTTGTAATGTTTCACGGACACCAGCGGCTAAGAGTTGTAATGGACGAATACGGCGTGGGTTCAATACCACCATTTCGTCGTCTCTTAGACAGATAAGTTTTTGATTATTTAGCTCATCAATCAGAGTATCGACTGTTTCACGCAGCTGTTCGTCGTTATAACGCATAAACAGTTCAGCTTTTAAGAACGGATAGATTTGGCTGACTTGATGGTGAATTTCTTGACGACTGATACGCTCATGGTGCAACACAATACTGGTGATCAGTGACGGTAACACCAATAAGTGGTGGATATTATTACGGTAGTAGGTCATTAATACGGCATTTTCACGAGGAAGAATAATAATATCCCCCATGCTGTCTTTTTCTACCTCGAATTTATCCATTTGCAACGCGTGTTCGAGCAGTTGTTCAGCCGTTTTATTTGGCGTAGTCGCATCGGCGGTGTATGGAACATTGCGTAATAATTGCAGATAACATTCCACTTGCTCAATTAACTGCTCACGGGTTAATGAACGTTGACGTGAGGCCAGTAAAGCCGTTGCGCACAAGTTGATAGCGTTAGCTGCGGCAGCATTATTGATATTCACCATGATGTTATCTGCTAACGAGCTGACTGTTGGGTTTAACCAAGTTGGGCGCTGCGGCTCAATAGGGTCAATCGAATCACGCCAATCTGGCACGCGTTGGTTAAGGTAATGAGAAAGGGAAATTGGCTGGCCAAAGTTCACATACCCTTGACCTAAGTTACGCAGCTTGCGCAAGCCGCGGATCATTGAAAATAAGCCTTCTTTCTCTTTTTCTGCACCGCGCAGCTCTTTTGCGTAAGTGCCTACTTCCATCACATGTTCATAACCAATATAGATAGGTACGATAGTGATAGGGCGCGAATCACCACGTAGCATGGCTTGCAGTGTCATTGATAGCGTTCCCGTTTTTGGCTGTAATAAACGGCCAGTTCGGGAACGTCCACCTTCAACAAAATACTCAATAGAGTAACCGCGAGCAAATAACTCACTTAAATACTCACGGAAAACCGTGGAATAGAGTTTATTTCCTTTAAAGGTGCGGCGGATAAAGAAGGCACCAAGGCGGCGGAAAATTGGGCCAGCTGGCCAAAAATTCAAGTTGATCCCTGCGGCGATATGCGGCGGGACTAAGCCTTGATGATAAAGAACATAAGACAGCAATAGGTAGTCCATGTGGCTTCGGTGGGAAGGCACATACACAATTTCATGGCCATCTTGCGCTAATTGGCGAACGCGCTCAGCATGCTGCACATTAATGCCTTGATAGAGGCGGTTCCATGTCCAGCTCAGTACACGGTCAGTTAAACGCACGGCTTCATAGGAGAAGTTCGCAGCAATTTCTTCCATCATATTCACCGCATTTTGCTGTGCTTTTTTCAGTGGAATTTTTTTACTGCGTGCTTCATCTTCGACTGCTTTTTCAATCGCTTTTGAGGTCAAAAGCTTATTGAATAGTTCATAGCGTGCGGGCAATTTCGGGCCGACAGCCGCAAGGCGTTGGCGGGAATAGTGAATGCGGGCGACACGCGCTAATTTATTCGCAATAATGGTATCTGTGCCGTGGTCTTGCGCCATTTTCCCGATGGAAACGGGGGGCGATAGGCGAACAAAGCTATCACGACCTAACCACAGGACAGCAAAGAATTTTTGCACTCCGTTTAATAGCTTCAGTGGTGGTGCAGGGGTATGCCCTTCACGACCTGGAGAGCGCCCAAACATAACCGATGCAGGGAGCATTTGAATATCCAGATTCGGATTGTTTTTATGCAAATCTAAATACGCATGGAATGTTTTGACGGAATCTTTACGCGGATCTGGTGAGTAATAACGAAATACGCGTGGGCCATCATCGATAAACACATAAGCAGGAAGCTTTGTTCCATTGATGTCGTTATCAACCAAAGGGTCAGGCAGACCGATAGCCAAGCATTGATGCCGTAGCGTTAGGAGGTCGGACTTAGAGTGATAAGGCAATACATACAGCGTTGGCCTGTTGGTATCAAGCTGCAGCTCTGTAATTGGGTCCGATGGAATTAGTTTACTTTTTACCAATAATTTAAGTGGTAAATTCAACGTGTTGTAATATATTTTACGCCATAGTGACATAAATGATTATAGCCTCTTGTTAACAATGCTGCTCAATCATACCAGAAATCCACTGGTAGATCTGTTACTGACGATTCACTTTGACTGTAAAAATCGATTATTGTTTGAATTTTTTAAGGAATAAATATGGCAAGTCAAACTAAGGGTTTTACCCGCGTGATTAAAGCAGCAGGGTACTCCCTTAAGGGGTTAAAAGCGGCTTGGATAAATGAAGCGGCATTTAGGCAGGAGTCTGTTGCCGCAGTCATTGCGATTATTATCGCCTTTTGCTTAGATATCAGTTACGTGGATAGAATATTGCTGATCAGCTCCGTTGTGCTGGTGGCTATCGTCGAGTTACTAAATAGTGCAATAGAAGCTGTTGTTGATCGTATTGGCAGTGAATATCATGAACTTTCAGGGCGCGCTAAAGATATTGGGTCAGCGGCTGTATTCATCAGTATTGGTTTAGCGTTATTTATATGGGCACTGATTTTATGGCAGCGTTATTTTTCTGCCTAGCCAATAAACGTTGTTTAGAGTCGAGAAAAGAGAGTCAATCGATAGCAAATGCCTAAATTCAGCAATTTAACTGTTTCAAATCTTCATTTACCTGTATATACTCACAGCTTGACTGTATAAACAAACAGGGGAACGGAATGAAAGCACTGACGGCTCGACAACAGCAGGTTTATGATCTGGTGCGTGACCACATTTCGCAAACAGGTATGCCTCCTACACGTGCTGAAATAGCAGCAAGTCTTGGTTTTCGTTCGCCTAATGCGGCAGAAGAACATTTAAAAGCCTTGGCTCGCAAGGGTGTAATTGAAATTGTTTCTGGGGCATCACGAGGCATCCGTCTACTTCTTGAAGAAGAGGCTGAAGATCAAGGGTTACCTTTGATTGGGCGCGTTGCCGCTGGCGAACCTTTATTGGCACAAGAACATATTGAAAGTCATTATCAGGTTGATCCTGAACTTTTCAAACCTCACGCAGATTTCCTATTACGTGTGAATGGTATGTCGATGAAAGACATCGGTATTATGGACGGTGACTTATTAGCAGTTCATAAAACACAAAATGCGCATAATGGCCAAGTGATTGTTGCGCGCATTGATGATGAAGTGACTGTTAAACGTTTTAAACAACAAGGTAATCGTGTTGAGTTAATCGCTGAAAATCCTGAGTTTGCGCCGATTGTTGTCGATTTACGCGAGCAAAGCTTCACCATTGAGGGTTTAGCAGTTGGGGTGATCCGTAATAGTGATTGGTATTAATTCTTAGATTATCAGGTAGGTAGCGGCGCGCTGCTTGTTTGATTTTTCCATTATTGCTGGCAGATTTCACATTGATGTATAGAGATCTGCCTGCTTTACTTAGTTCTTATCTTTTATATCCTTTTTTATACTACTTTTCGTATTCTTTTCTTATATAAGTAATGTCGTGGATTCTACAACGTTATTTGCTACTTTTTTTTGCAGTGATCGGTTGCTCATGGTCATGGCTACAGTGTGCGTGGTCTTTGCAGCTATCAATTTCATCACACTTTTTACATAAACCATGGTTTTCCACAACAGTATGCCTTAAACGGAACTGATTAGTTTCCGCTAGGCTAATAATGGCGGCTTCTATTGTTGCGCAATCACTTTCAGTCACACTACCGCAATGATCACAAATTAGCATCACTGAGATATGACTTGGGTTATCAAAGTGATGGCAAACAACGTAGCTGTTGGTTGACTCTATTTTATGAATAAAGCCTTGCTCCATTAAAAACTCAAGCCCACGGTAAACAGTGGGTGGTTTTGCTTGTGGTTCAACTTCACGCAGCAAATCTAATAAATCGTAGGCACTGATAGCTCCGTGTTGCTGTGCAATAAGACGTAACACGGTTTCTCTCTGTGGAGTCAATCTAACGCCCCTTGATTGGCAGATACGCTCTGCCATCACAAGTATCTTATCTTCACTCATTTTTTTCATTTTTGACTCCAACTTCGAAAACTAAGTATCGACTATAGGAACAAGTTTATCATAGTTTTCTGACTGAAATAGCTTGAAAAGAGAAAGTAGAAGGGAGAAGGGCATGTACTCAACTGAATTTTGTTAGATAAAAATGAAAAATAAAAGAAATAATAAATGGAGAAAACAATGAATATATTTTTATTTATTAATAATAAATATTGGAATTCTATAGATACGATAATAAATATTAGGCAAAGAATTAAATCTCTGCCTAATATATTATGGGTTAGTATTTATATTCAATACCTAACCAATAGTTGCGACCTTCTTCAATATAGCCATTGGTATATTCATAAGACTTATCAAATAAGTTATTCACTGAGCTATTGACGGAAACGCCTTGCCCTAAGTCATAATCTAAACGCAGGTCAGTTTTAGCAAATCCGCGCACTTTACTTTCAGCATCCACATAGTTAAATGCCCAGCTTCTGGCTTCTTCAGTCACCGTAATACTAAACGGTTCGTAAGGGGTAAATTTCACCCAAGCAAAGGCTTTATGGGTTGGCAGCTCAGCCACATGCTTGACGCTGTAGTGTTTTGGATCGGCATGAATATACCCGTAGCTTAAACCTGCTTCCATCCAATCGGTAATTTGGCCTGTCGTGCCTAAATCAATACCGAAGTAGTCGACTTTTCCGCTATTGCGGTTTTCTAATAAAGGATTTCCATTTTTATCAGTACCGACACGATGTGCCATAATAGCATCTGAGACATGGTTGTAATAAATGCTGGAGGTATATGACCAAAGAGGAGAGATATGGCCTTTGTAAGTTAAATCGTAAGTCAGCGCACGTTCTGCATTTAGATGTGGGTTAATAACAAAAGTGACAGGTGTTTTCATTTTTTCTTTGGTATAACGCTCTTTTTGCGTTGGGAAACGGCTTCTTTCAGAAATTGAGAATTGTACTGTGTCTTCATTTGCTAAGTGGTAACGCGCCATGGCTTCCCAGTTGAAGGCATGCTGACTATTACCATCGTATTTTTCGAAGTCTGTTGTGTCGTAATTATAACGTTTACCATCAGCACTTTTACGCCAGTCATAACCAATACCACCGATAATATCTAAGTTATCAGTGGCAACCCATTGATATTCTGTGGCAATAGAATAGGTATTGTCTTTATAGCGGTCGAAGGGCACATCTTTTCTTGCACGAGCACGGTGAACGTCTTCTTTCCAGTGTGCGGCGAATGACAACATATCGAGTTCACGCACGGTGAAATCAACACGCATGTCGGCACCGTTGCTGTAATCATCGTAACGACTGTAGTTATAGATACCTTTTTCGTAATCTTTGACCGATTTGTATTGGTGCAAGGTATTTTTAAAGGTGTCGTGATAGAAACGGCTTTGTAAGGCTATATCGTCAGTGACTTGGGTTGTCCCATTAAAATAAATGCTTTCTTTATCATAAGCTGGCCATTGCCAAATTTGAGGCTTCTTATTCGTGACACTTGGTGCGCTGTTCTTGTCACCATCTTGTTTAAGATAGGTCACAACATACTCATCGGCTTCACGTGGTGTCCAACCCACCTTGACCATCATCCGTTTGTCATCTGTTGCAGAGTTAGGGCGGCGTCCATTGCTCCCTGCTAACGGGTTATCATTCTCAGATCCTGGGATCCCCATAAAACGCTGCTTATACTGGCTACCACTGACTTGAATAAACCCTAAGTCATTGCGGCCACCTAATCGTGCGCTAATATTGTGGGCATTATCTGCACCGCGGGCAAAACCTTGGTTTAAGCTGATATTGGCTTCAAACGGCTTTTTCGGTGTTGCGGTGGTTAAGTTAATTGCACCACCCATCAAGTTTGGCCCTTGCAGTAACGAGGTATAGCCCGTCGAAAGCTCAACACTCGCCAACTCGCTAGTCATAAAGCGACCTAAGTCCAACGTACCATCATAGGGCACGTAGGTTGGGATACCATCAAAGAAGATAGGTACTTGGCGGCTATCGAAACCACGCACATTCACCTGTGTTTCGTTACGGTTACCTGATTTTTGAATAGAGACCCCTGGCATGGTGCTCAATGCTTGCGCTACGTTGGTTTTATTCAATTGCTTCATTTGTTCTTCAGTGATGACATTGGCATCCGCTGCAAGTGGCGTACTCCAAACAGACATCACGTCAGTATTTTTCTCTGCTTTAGGGTCAGATGCGGCGTGCCCTTGTGCTGCGAATAAAGCCATCCCAACTAAATAGGTTATTTGTTTTATTTTCATTATGTCTTTCCAGTTTCATTAATTACGATATATTATTTTTTATATAACGATGTGCGTCATTAGCCATAAGTTAGTACAGCCTATGGGGGTAGGCTGTTTTAGCGAATGGTTTTTTTAACGCAGACTTCTTAGGTTACTGCTTAAAAATCTTCACTTTTATATCTCGAGGTGCCGCATAATATGGTGCGGAAGTCACCAACAATGGCACGCCTGTTTGGGCGAATTCTTCAATGGTTTTTAAATTGATTCCACCCGCTAAAGACAACTGACAAGGCCGATTCTGCGCGTTAGCCAGCTGCTGTAATTGCTGAATTTGGTTTGTTGGCAATTTATCGAGCTGCACAATATCTGCTTGCGCTTTGATGGCAAGTTCAGCTTGTTGATAATCGTCGGCTTCCACAATGATTAACTTTTCGGGTGCATTTTGGCGTAAAGCTTGCACATGCGCATTCCAATCATCTGGATTTTCAAGGCACTGGCGATGGTTAGTAAACAGCAAAATACTTTCTGCGCTGCCTGTTCGGTGAATAATGGCGCCTCCTGCCAAAATCGCAGTTAAGGCAAGAGGCTTAGTGTTTGGAATGGTTTTTCGCGTACAAGCGAGTTGCCCATTAGGTTGATACTGGCGCAAAATAGAGACCATTTGCTGGGTGTAGTGGCTAACACCCCCGCACCATTCAAGGACGTTTTGCACCGCTTTCCAGCCTTGATGTAACGCTTCAATCGGCCCTGTTGCACGAACTAAAATACTTTGCGGTTCGACAATCTGCCCATCATGAAAATGGCATTCACAGGTAATCCCTAGCTTTTCTAGCATGCGTTTTGCAATGTGAATACCACTGACGCAGCCCCCTTGCTTGGAGGCAAATGTCATTACGCCAAGTTGTGAGTGCAACCCCAAGGCGCGGGTGGTTAAGTCTCCATATTGAATATCGTCTAACAGCAGCTGGTCAATTAATGCATCAGGTAGATAAATCATAATGTCAGTTCCGATTCATCCACAACATCCCACGAGACCATCGCCCAGTCCCTTGATGGATAAGATATTTTCTTACCTGATGCTGTTTGAACATCGTAATAGTGGCGAAGAATATCCGTTTCTTCTGGCGTGATATTTTTGAGTGACCAATTGACACTATCTACAAAGGCTTCAAAGTTATCAAAGCCGCCTTTATTTGGGCTCTTAATGAAATCGACACGGGCATTGATACCCATTTGATGCAGGATGTTCACCGCATAAATATAGGTTGGCAAACGAATTACTTCACGGCCAATTTCACGGATAATATTTTCATCAATAAAGGTTGGGTTGATGGTATGCGTGGTGTAAACGCGCAGTTTTGTCTGGCGATTTAGCTTAAGTAGTGCCGCTTTTAAATCATCGACTAACGTTGAGCGGGAAGCGACGGATATATCCACTTTAGGCAGAGTTGCCCAACTGTCTTCCCAGGCAAGTTGCTCAAAGTGGGCATTGGGAATACCAAGTTCTTTAGCGCGAAGCCGTGCCATCTCTAGCATGCCACCGCTGTAATCAATACCAATAACCTCTTTAAATTCATTGGCGAGGCACAGGCTAATCGAACCTGGGCCACAGCCCACATCTAGCAAAGTGTGTGCGCCCGTAAAATCCATCAGTTCACGAAAGCGTACTAAATAGGGGTCATTAGGATTTGCACAATTTTGTGCCATTTGCTGGGCTTTTTTATCCCAATGTTCGGGTTCTTTGCGGGTTCTATGCGCTTGCTGCATATGCTCTTGGTACATTTTAGAAAAATCAATTTGGTTGATTAACATGATCCCTGACCTTAATAAGAAAACGTTGATGGAAGCTGGAAGTGAGCTTGAATACTGCGCTCATCCACATTATAAAGTGCTGCCAAGTTAGTAAGTGTTAACATACTTTTTGATAAGCCTTGTCGCGCTTTTTGTTGTTTGTCTAGCAAAATGACGTTGTCAGCGATGGCGGCGGCGTGTTGTGGGTGGTGGGTCGACATCAACACGGTCATGCCATGGGCTTTCAATTTCTCAATTTGCTCAAGTAGGCGAATTTGGTTACCAAAATCGAGGCTAGCGGCAGGTTCATCCATAATCAGTAGCAAGGGTTTTTGTATTAACGCACGGGCGATTAAGACTAATTGTTTTTCGCCGCCACTGAGTGTGCTGTAAAGGCGAGTCGCAAGGTGAGGGATGTTCAGCCGTTCGAGTTGTTGAAGAGCTTGGTTTTTTTCGCTATCACCAGGGACAGAAAATAAAGAAATATGAGGGGTTAAGCCCATCATAACCATATCTAATACAGTAAAGGTAAAAGGCGTATCGTGAGCTTGTGGTACGTAAGCAATCACTCTTGCGATGTCCCGCTGTTTTAGCGTTTTTATGGACTGATTATTGAGCAAAATTTCGCCATGGATTGCGGGTAGCAAACCTAATAACGTTTTCATTAAGGTGGTTTTGCCGCAACCATTTGCACCCAGCAGGCAAGTAATTTCCTTTTCAGGTAAGGAAAGATTGATGCCATCAATGATTGTGGTGTTGTGGTAGCCAATGGCAACGTTATTAAGGGTCATTATCGTCATTTGACCCGCCTTGTTTGCAATAAAATAGCCAAAAAGAACGGTGCACCGACCGCAGAGGTGAGGATCCCCAACGGTAGTTCAATGGCGGCAATTGTACGAGCGAGGGTATCCGTGATCAGCAGCATAATTGCTCCAATCGCCAGTGATGCAGGGAGCTGGTAACGAAAGTTAGCGCCCACTATCATCCGAGTGATATGGGGTACAATCAACCCTATCCAACCAATAATCCCCGCAATGGATACCGCACTCGCCGTGAGTAACGTGGCGCAGACGATAAAGATAGCGCGCATTAAACTCACATTAATACCAAGGCTTTTGGCTTCTTCATCCGATAAGCTCAGCAAATTCATTCGCCATCGTAATAATAGCAGGGGAATGATGCCGATTATCATTAATGGCAAGACGGACAAAAGGTCTTCTTGCGTAATGGATGATAGCCCGCCTAACAACCAAAATGTAATCGAAGGTAATTGGGTGTAAGGGTCTGCCAAAATTTTCATCAAAGAAATGGCAGAGCCACAAATGGCGCTGATGGCAACACCGACAAGGACTAACGATAAAATTGGATCATGTTGGCGTGCAAGACGCGCAATAAAACACACGACGGCCACGGTGATTAAGCCCCCAATAAAGGCGGCTAACTGAATATAAATCAATGATTGTCCAAAGAAAATACCGACAACAGCGCCAACGCCAGCACCTGCTGAAACCCCTAAAATATCGGGGGAAACCAGTGGGTTGCGAAACATACCTTGGTAAGCCGCACCTGCAATGGATAGTGCTCCGCCAATAATAATTGCAGCTAATGTGCGAGGGAAACGTATTTGCCAAAAAACGGTTTCATTACGTGGGTCACTAACATCAACTTGAGAGGAAAATAAACTGGCAAATAGGCGGTACAGTTCATCGAGGGTAAGTGAATACTTACCACTCGTTAAAGCAATCACTAAGCTAACGAATAAAATGAGAATTAATAATAAGGGTTTAACCCCTTTGTACGTCATTCCACTCATGATTTTTCCATCAGTAAATCAACCTGCTCAGAGGTTAATGGTGAATGATAGAAAAGGTCAAAGAATTCAGCAATATCTTGCTTTATCGTCGCGGCAATATGGCCATCAAAGTGGCTTTGTAAACGGCGCATGCCAAGAAGGCGGTTAACGCCAGGAGGGCCATCTAACCAGCCAAATGGCATGCCCGTAAAGACAAGCAATTGCTGATTGGCGATAGCATCTAGCCCTTTCCACAGTGGTGAGGACGTCATAAATTCAATGGCTTCATCATATTGCGTTATAATAATATCAGGGTTCCATTGATAAAGTTGCTCCATGGAAATGGAGGTGAGCCCGCGAAAATTAGGGATATCTACGACGTTACGCAAACCGAGCATTTCTATGGCTTCGGTATGAATCGAGCCTTTAGCGCCTGTTTCTAGCCCTTTTGCCCCACGAGCAAGGTAAAAACTTAATGGTTTTTGTTGGGGTTTATTAGCAAAGGCAACCGCATCATCCAGATAACGCTGGGCGAGTTGGCTGAGTTTTTGTGCTTGAGGTTCAACACCGAGAGTTTCACCAAGCTGAGTGAGTTGTTGGGGGGAGTCTTTTAATCCACCTGCAATCAATAAATAGGGAATATTGGTCTGTTTCGCCACTTTCTCTGCTTGTGAGCGATAAGTATCATCAATATTGCCAGTGTCTATAATTAAGTCAGGGTTATAGGATAAAAGTTGTTCTAATGATAGCGTACTGCCTCGACCCGCTAAGCGGCCGTAAACGGGAAAATTGCGCCATTGTTGTGCGAAAAGCCCAGTATGGCCTTTGTTTAGTGAAATCGAAGCAAACCCCACCATTTTTTCTGGGGCAAGAGCAAACATCAGTAAATCAGAGGGTGGTCCCGAGCTGATAACGCGCTGAATATGGCTTGCAAGAGGAAGTTCGCCAAAGAGTGCTTCTTCGACAAAGCGCTGGCCTTTAGCGAAACTAGGCAAACTGTAGAAAGCCGCAAGTAAGGCACTGGATTGAAGAAATTGTCTACGATTGATTGCCATAATAAATATGAACACACCCGTTATGATAATAGTTATATAGCGCGAAAATTAGCGGAGTCATAGTAGAGAGTCAACCTGAAAAGTCGAGTTGTTAGAAAAACTCGACATTTGTGTGATGTAAATCAGTAACAAACATTGCTATCAATAAAAAGATAGCTGAACATAGAGAACGTTAATTTAATGAATATCACTTTGGACTTATGAAGAAGAAAAGACCCTCACTGCAGGATGTAGCAGATCAAGTCGGCATCACGAAAATGACGGTGAGCCGTTTTTTACGTAATCCAGAGCAAGTTTCAGAGCCTTTGCGCGAGAAAATTGCCGAAGCGCTCGAAAGTTTGGGCTATATTCCCAATAAAGCCCCTGATATTTTGTCAAATTCAACTAGCCACGCGATTGGTGTTTTGCTTCCTTCATTAACTAACCAAGTCTTTGCGGAAGTGATCCGAGGGATAGAAGCGGTCACTGATTGTCATGGCTATCAAACCATGTTAGCTCACTACGGTTATTTACCTGAAAAAGAAGAAGAAAGGCTAACCTCATTACTCTCTTATAACATTGATGGCGTGATTTTGGCAGAGAGGACGCACACTGAGCGCACCTTACGTATGCTAAAAACTGCAGGCATCCCTGTTGTTGAGATTATGGACAGTGTTTCACCTTGCTTAGATGTTGCCGTGGGGATTGATAACTTTGAAGCTTCTCGCCAAATGACACATGCGATGATAGAACGAGGTTGTCGCAAAGTGGTGTATATCGGGGCGAGGCATGATGAGCGAACGTTTATCCGCTTAAAAGGCTACGAGCAAGCCATGTTAGATGCCCATTTAGAGTTCCGTAATGTGATGACACAGGAGAGCTCATCTTATTCGCTAGGGGCGAAGTTATTGCATGATTGTTTAGAGAAGTACCCCGATACAGATGGGTTGTTTTGTACCAATGATGACTTGGCGATAGGGGCGATATTTGAATGCCAGCGGTTGGGGATTCATATTCCGCAAGACTTAGCTATTTCAGGTTTCCATGGGCACGATGTGGGTCAAGTGATGACACCGAAATTGGCCAGTATCCTTACGCCAAGAGATCAAATGGGGCGCAAGGCGGCAGAAGTGCTCCTAGCCCGCATGTCAGGTAAGAAGCTTACGGAGACGCACTTTGATGTGGGGTTTTCTGTCCTTACCGGCGAAAGCATCTAATTATTCCTCGTCATACTTCGCGCTGTCGCGTTGTTGCCTGCACTCGCCAACTCTAGTCACATACTTATGTATGTTCCCAGGGCTTGGCTTGTTTGCCGCCTAGCGACAACACGAATTATTTAGAGGAATGTTTGAAGGGGAATGCTTGAAGAGAAAGAATAAATTTTAAATATACTTTTTGTTTTTTATTTACGAGTTTTGCTTTGTTCTTCACCTGTCTTTTCTGATTACAGATTGAGAGTGGTATCACAGATCTGTTCTCTTATTCGCCAATTTGATTGCAATAAATCCGTACTGATAATAATGTTACCCGTAATAACGTTACCGGTAACATATTGCTGGATGATGAAAAGAATAGAACAACAATAAAGCCTAAGGAGTTTCCTATGAGTGATACCCAAAAACAAAACTACACATTTGTCCTAATGGGGGTATCGGGTAGCGGTAAATCTGCTGTAGCAAGCGGTGTTGCTCAGCAATTGCAAGCGGCCTTCCTTGACGGTGACTTTCTGCACCCTAAATCAAATATTTTAAAAATGGCATCAGGGCATGCTCTAAATGATGAAGATCGTCAGCCTTGGTTGATGTCGCTGAACCAAGCTATTTTTGCTATGCAAAGAACGAATGAGATTTCGTTAGTGGTATGTTCTGCACTGAAGAAAGCCTATCGTGATATTTTAAGAGAAGGTAATAAGAACTTATTTTTTATCTATTTAAAAGGCGATGCTAGCGTTATTGAAGAACGACTCAAAGCGCGTAAAGGGCATTTTTTCAAGCCAGAAATGCTCAAAACGCAATTTGCTACTTTAGAAGAGCCAAATGAAGCAGAAACTGATGTGCATGCGGTTGATATTCGCCAGCCTCTTGAAGACGTCATCGGTAATACCTGCTCAACGATTACACAGGTTGTCGCAGGAGATAAAGTATGAATACCGTTGAAACGCTCAGTACGCTCACGTTGGTACTCACCGCAGTGGGCTCTGTTGTTCTGCTGCTATTTTTAGTGATGTACGCACGCTTGCATGCTTTCGTCGCGTTGATGATTGTTTCCATAGGTGCAGGACTATTTTCAGGGATGCCTGTGCAGCAAATCACGGAAACCATGCAAAAAGGGATGGCGGGAACATTGGGGTTCTTGGCAATTGTGGTCGCACTCGGTGCGATGTTCGGTAAGATTTTGCATGAAACAGGCGCATTAGACCAGATAGCGAATAAGCTACTTAACTTGTTTGGTGAAAAGAATGCCCATTATGCAGTGGGTGTTGCTGGGCTAATTTGTGCACTGCCTCTTTTCTTTGACGTGGCTATTGTTTTGTTAATCGGTGTGGTGTTTGCCGTCGCAAATCGTACTGGTCATAATGTTGTTCGCCTTGCTATCCCATTATTTGCTGGGGTTGCAGCCGCAGCGGCCTTCTTATTACCTGGGCCAACACCGATGTTGGTTGCATCGCAAATGGGTGCTGACTATGGCTGGATGATTTTAATCGGCTTGTGTGCCGCTATTCCAGGTATGATCTTAGCTGGACCTTTATTTGGTAATTTTATCAGCAAGTTTGTTCATATTGATATTCCTGCGGATTACCAAGCACCTAAAACAGAGCATGGCAAAATGCCAAGTTTTGGATTCAGCTTATGTTTAGTGCTGTTTCCATTAGTGTTGGTGGGTTTAAAAACGATTGGAACACACTTAGTTGAGAAAGGGACCCCGCTTGAACATTGGCTAGAATTTATTGGGCACCCTTTTACTGCATTATTGTTAGCCTGTTTACTGGCAATCTATGGTTTAGGCTTCCGTTATGGTATGGATAAAGAAAAAGTCATGGCGGTGTGTTCTGCGGCTATCCAACCTGCTGGGATTATCTTGCTTGTAACAGGTGCTGGTGGGGTATTTAAACAAATTTTGGTGGATTCTGGTGTTGGCCCTGCGCTAGGTGATTC
The DNA here is from genome assembly GCF_041953405.1 of Providencia xihuensis. Taxonomy (NCBI): domain Bacteria; kingdom Pseudomonadati; phylum Pseudomonadota; class Gammaproteobacteria; order Enterobacterales; family Morganellaceae; genus Providencia; species Providencia xihuensis. Next base: position 488,227 of record NZ_CP169565.1, read on the forward strand.
TTTAATTGGTGCAGGTTTACCTATTGCTGTTGCGTGTTTCGTTCTCGCGGGAGCTGTACGTGTGATCCAAGGCTCAGCAACAGTAGCTTGTTTAACAACAGTTGGTTTAGTGTTACCTGTTATCAATGAACTCGGTTACTCTGGTGCGCAGTTAGCCGCACTCGCAATCTGTATTTCAGGTGGTTCATTAATTTTAAGTCATGTGAATGACTCAGGTTTCTGGTTGTTCGGTAAATTTACGGGCGCAACAGAAGCACAAACCCTGAAAACGTGGAGTGTGATGGAAACGATTTTGGGCACGACAGGTGCGGTTATAGGAATGATTTTCTTTGTTTTTTTGTAAGTTAGCACAGTAAGAAATTATTGATATTCATACATCACGAAAGCCTTCACTTCACATTGAAGTGAAGGCTTTTTGATATTTAGTTCAATGTGATTTTAGGAATAATAATTTCGTCTCTCTGTTTTTTAGCTCCTGAAACAAGCCGAATATTTGTATCCGTAGGGGATAATGCAATATGTTGTGTAAAAAGAGGTAATAGCCCCATATCATGGGTGGAAAAGAAAATAATGGAATTTTTTAGGTTAAACTCATTGATGAGTAATCGGATAAATACTATCGCATCATGCGTTGCCATAAACGAAGTTGATTCATCTAAAAAGAGAATTTCAGGCCTTTTGAATAATGTAATAGCTAACATTAACTTCTGTTTTTCACCAGTTGAAGCTTGAACGTCACTGATGAACATATCATCCAATGTTTCTTTGCTAATATTCAGTCTTGGGCAGCATAATTTGATTATATGAATGATGATGGCATTGTCGAAAATGCCATGAAGGTTAAAGTTATCCCGGATGCTGCCATTAATAAAAGTAGAAATGCCAGAATGATAAGCCACTTTTTCTTGAAAATAACGTACGGAAATTTCATTGAGCTTCACGTCATTGATTGTTACTTCGCCAGTATAATTTGTTGATGTGCCATTCAGTACATTGATAAGAGATGTTTTTCCAGAACCAGATAGGCCTGTGATACCGATAATATCACCTGCTTTTGCTTCAATATTCAGGTCATTAATAATTGTTTTTCCATTGAAACTTATCGCTATATTTTTTGCATCAACACTGTTTATAGAGCCGATTAAAACACCTTCTTCTTTGTAATTAATGATAGCATTTTGAGTTAGCTGATTAATACTCGATTTAATATGAAATAAATGTGTTTTGGCTACAAAACAGCGGTTAATTGTACTTGTGATCGAAGCTGAAAGCCGGCCATTAATAATGAGTACTGCAATTATTGATGCCAGGCTAAGCGCTCCGCTGTCGATAGCTAGATAACAGGATACATACATGACTATCATCGATATAAATGAATTCATTTTAATGACTTCCATCCAATGATGATTTGCTTCGTTAAGCTGTAATTTTATTTTTTCATCTTCATTGGTTTTAGCATCAATATAGTATTTAAAATGCGAATCATTGATAAAGTTAAGCTCTTTTTTCTTCTGCTCTAATGAGTAAAGCATAGCGGACTTTTCATAATTAAGCGTATTTGCTTTTAACATATTTTTATATGATTTAAAACGAATATGCAGGCAAAGAAAAACTAGTCCTGTGTAATAGAGTAGGAGAAAAATGGAGAAAAACCCGAGCATACCGATGATGCATAAGGAAAATAAAGCTGTAAGGCCAATATCATAAATTATTTGTGGTCTAATTTCCCATATTTGTGAAATAGATGTTTCAATGGTTCTGATTTTGATGGCCGCATTTTTGCAATTAGATTTTCTCAATAAATTAATAAAATATCGATTACATATACCAATATTTAACTTAATCTTTTTTAGATTTTTTTCATGAATAAGATGTTTAAGAAAAAATTCAAATCCAACAACAAAAAGAAAAATAAAACTAATATAGATTAAAGATGTAACTGATTCGCTATAGACTAACCTAGAGTTAAAAAGGTTAGAGTATAAAGGCAATAATAAAGCGAAAAGGATTAAAGGCAGAGAGAATAAGTTTGAATTAGGTGTTAGTTTTATCAATGATGAATATATTCCATCTTCACTTAATGGCCTTTCACTAGCTCTAAAGAAAAATAAATTTTTATTTTCAAGAAGTTCTTTATTAATAATTTCATTAGTCGTCAGGTTTATAAATTTATTTCCTTGATTTTTAATGACTATATACTTATCTTCAAAAATTTCCATTATGAATAATGTTGGCTTTGCAGTATCGTTATTATAATCTATAGCAGCATATTGGTATGTGAAAAAATCATTATCAATAAATTCATTAATATGTGTTAAAATATATTTTTGGTCATAGGATAATGATGATGACATCAGTGGCTCACCCAGTAAAAAAAAATATTTCTTAATTGCTTCATGAAAATTATGTTCTTTCATTATCGTTACTCTTCAAATAACATGTGTTAATATTTTCAGTATCTTCAATAGGTGAATTGGCCGTTACATTAACTTTTTGAATGTTTCGTTTAATTAATATTGTGTTATAGATAGTGTAAGTTAGTGCTGCATCTAAGTTTAAGTTATGACCATAACTACAATAAAGGTCGATATTTTTAGTTTGAGTTTTTTTTATTGCTGTTAAAACCTCACTACTGAATATCAATGATTTCATCATTTTTAAGTTAACATATTCACCGTCACCTTCACCTTCACCTTCACCTTTACCTTTATCTTGATAATCAATATTCATTAAAACTGCTTTATTTTTATTTTCTTCCTCTGTTAATGCACTTGCTAAGACGTTTGCTAATAGTACTGACATGAGGAGTATCATGGTTGCAACGGCTGCTGATAAGGCAGAAATGAAACCTAACATATAATCACCATACGTTGAATGAAATATTATCGCTAATTAATGCCGTTAAGTAACTCAGAACTGATACTTTCTTACTTGATATATAAACCATGACAGGTAAACCATCATGTTCAGGTAAAATAACAGTATCTTGTATAGGCGTTATTTGGATTGAATAAAAACGTTCATTACTCATCCGTTCTTTATCTGCAAAAGAGTCTGCACTAATTTTTGTCACTTTCCCAAGAATGATTTTCTTGAATCCAGGGGAGTTCACAATCACCTTTGCAGGAAGTTCGAGACTAATGAATGGTCGATATTTAGCAAGTACTTTTGCATCAATAACCCGAGAGTCTTGATTCTTTTTGATCACCATAACAACGTTTGAAGCTTCGACATAGGATCCTTGCTCCAGATCTTTTTCTATACTTAATACAATACCATCAGTTGGGGAGAGGACACTATTTGCTCTAATTTTGTTTTGCAGTAATTCCACTTGACCTATATTTTCTAGCCTTTCTTTTTTCAGTCGATTAAGTTGATCTTCATTATCTTGTATTTCACTAATTAATTTAGTTGTATATTTTTTTTCTGATAATGCAATTTCTCTTAGTAATCCTTGAGCATTCAACTCCCCTGTTGTTACTAATGAGGTTGTTCTGCTGATATCTGCATTATTATTCAGTTTTTCTATTTCAGGGGCTCCAGCTGAAGCCAATAACTTTCCTTTTCTTTTTAGAATTGTAATTTGATTTTTTAGTTCAATTAAATCTTTATTTTGAGCAATATACTGCTCTTTTAGGTTATGGATCTCCATGTGCAATAAAATATTTTCATATAACCCTTTATAAGCACTGAATGTCTTACTTTTTTTATGGGTGGTTCTAGCAAGAAACTCTGATTCATTATTAATCTCGCCATCTAAAATATTATTTAATAATTTTTTGTTTTCCTCTAGTTCACTAATTCTGTCACTAGCAAAACTAACTAAATTGGTGAGTGTTTTCTCTTGATGAAAAGTATCCAAGTTAGTATATGAAAATAAAATTTGGTCTTTATTAACATTATCACCTGATTTTATATTAAATTGATTAATAAAACCCGATGCAGGGCTTACAATCTCTAAACGATTAGATGTGCCAGAAATAACCCCCTCACCAGGAGAAGAAACATCAATTTCAGCAAAAATTAAATATGTTATAAATATGGATATTATGCCTATGAAAACACGAATTTTTTTCGATGTACGGAAAATGTTACTGATGCAGTTTTTTAATTTCATTTATATTTCCAATTAGTTGTATATATTCCATCTTATTTTTTATGTCTGAAATCGTTAGTTCTGCAATACGCCTTTCTATTGTCAGTATATCGAATAAGGTATTGACCATTTCGTAAAATGACGATTGTGAAATACTATATTCTCGCTCTTGGCTTTTTATAATAGAGTACATAGTATTACGTTGCTCTTGGAGTCCTGCCAATTCTGATTGGTTAGAGGATGATATCAGTTTTAAATTTTTTATTTTTGCAGTGAGTTCTTGATATTTATAATCAGCTTTTTTTTGTACAGCGGCATATGTTTTTAGCTGAGCTGATTCGGAAAAAATTTTGTCAATATCAAAAACATTAACTTTGAGATCTAATCCAATATAAGACTCATTATGACTTCTTTTTTGCTCGGCATACTTTTCTTCTGCAACTAAATTAATACTGAACAGGGAATTTTGCTGATAAGCATTTTCTTTTATGGCATCTGCTTGCATCTTCAGCATGTTGTAATCTATATTTTGATTGGTATGGTCATTATCAATAAAGGTTGACTTTAAATTTTTAATTAACCTACTAGGAATGTTAACACCTTCTTTAGGAAAGGTGATACCAGAGATCACTTCAATATTCGATTTATATTGTTCGATTTCCTTTTCAATGTTTTTTCTTTCTGTCTCAATGCGTTGCATTAGTAATGTTGCTTGTTCAACATCACTGATTTTGGCAACGCCACTATTATAGCGTCGGTTAATTAGGTTAAAGATATCTTGTGCATTATGATGTAATTTTGTTGTGCTTTTAGTTAATTCAGATAGGAAATGAATGCCAATTAAATTTCCCGTTACTGCTGTATAAAGCTCCTCTTTTTCTTTATTGAGTGCAAGCTCAGAAATTTTTAGCTTGAGATTCTTCTCTGAAAATCGATGCATTAGAGCGCTGTCATAAATCAGTGATGTTGCCGTCAAGCTTCCATCTGCTGGCTCTTTGTTATTTTTAATCTTGCTAGTAGCAGATACTTTGGGTAAATAAAAATATTCAGTTTGTTTGGCTCTATATCCTTCAGCTTCTAGTTCTAGCTCTTTTATTTTTACTGAAGTTGAATTATTTAATACTTTATCAATAAATAAATTGAAGCTTTCACTATTTGCAAAACAATGATTGATAGAAAAAATAACCATAGAAATAGCTAATGTATAATATATTTTACGCATGCTTTAATCCATCGATAGCAATGCTATCATTTTGTTTTTATTTTCAAGGGATTTTTCTTTCATCCATTGCGTGGTTTTATTTATTTCTAATATAATTTCTGCCATTTTGGCATTATCAATTTTTCTTATGTTTTTTTCTTCAGTTAAGTGATTTTCGAGTATTTCTTTCCAATCATCATGAGATGTTTTAATCGATTTCAAAACATTAAGATTTTCCATCGTACAAGATGATAACGTTGCTAAGTGAACAGATATTTCCTTGGCTAAATCATTGTTTTCTGAAATGGAAATTATTTTTTCAGCGATATTAATATTGATATCTTTTAATGAAGCCAGCTTTTGTTGAATATCATCGATTTCGTTGGTGTATTTTGAAATAGATTCCTTTTTCTCTTTTTTCTGTTCCTTTTTATAAAAGAAATTAAAGAAATTTAGACTAATCAATAGCAAAACTGAGATGGCCACACCAAGAATTGAGGTTAAAAAAGCAAATGACATTGAATTTAGTGCCATAGAGATCGACGAAATCATGGCATTCATTTTTGCCGAGACATCGCCATCGCCACCGAGTGATGCAGAAATCGCAGTTATCATCCCTGTTAAACCGATAAATGTACCAATTAGCCCTAATGACACACTAACAGATGCAGAGAGTTTGGTTTGGTTAGATAGAAAAATATAGTTTTCCTGTTCATTCCGTTTGAAAATTTTGTGATACAAGAAAATAATTAGCGGATAAATATATATACCAATCATGGCATAGCTTATCTCGGGTGCTAATAAAAGACATTGTGCTATCATTTCTCTAACTTCTTTTAGTAAAAAAGAGGCTGAAAAAGTCACCGCATAAAAGAATAATCCAATATAATACATATTATTTGTAATCCCAATAAATACATGAATTCCATCCTGAACAATACTCACTCATTCCTTTTTCAAAAAGTACGGTTTTATTCAATTCAAGATTTTTTATTAATGATGCTATATAAATAAGGTTATAGATGTTTTTATCTTTACTTTCAGATATTTTATTATCAACATATCCTTTCAATATTATTTTGTCACCAATGCTATTTCTAAATTCCTCAATGAGTATTTTAGCGTTATCTTCTTGTAAGTTAATGCCTCCTTTGAAATAAATAACTCTTTTTTTTATATCAATATGAACACTTTCAAAATTAAGTTTTTCATAGTTTATATATGAGATAACGCTTTTCATGCCACTGAATATAAAAACCATAGAAACTAAAATTATAATACATAGTGTTCCACTTAATCCATCAACCATGGGGGCGAGTTCTTCATCCGAGCCATCATAGTCCTCTTCTTTCATTTTATTTTTAACTCCACGAGCATTTTCTACTGCGAGTTATTATAGGTATTATTATCTTTAGCTCATAAGATAATCAGCTCAAAATAATGGAGTATCAGTTCATATGGCGCTGTGAGTCTAATTATTTTTTATAAAGCCTATATAATGTAAAAATAGAAATATTTATTTTTTAAATTAATAGAAGATTAAGTGGGAAAATGGAAAGTATAAATAATTCGTCAGATAAAAAAGATATAGTGATTAAATCCTTTAAAGTTCAAGGGTTAGATCTCATTGTTATTAAACCAGATGGAACATCGAGTAAAATTCCTAATGGACTATCTGATATTATTTTGGGGAATATTACCTTAACAAATGAAAATGGTAACTCAATATCTCAAGATGAAATTATATCTTCAATAAAAATGAATATTGGTGTGGATTCAGTATATATCAAAGAGCAGTTCTCCAGTGACTTTGTTGAAATGAACGATAATGAAGAAATTGAGGATGACATAGAAAATGATTCACAGAAATTTATTGAAAAATTAGATGCTTTAAATAAAAAGAACGAAGAGTTAGCTGAGATTGTAAGCGGTTTGGAGTTGATAAATGAAAACCAAGAGGCGCAAATAAATGCGTCATTGGCAAAGTTAGCTGAAGCGAATAGCCAATTAGAACAACAAGCAAAAGCGAAAGCACAGGCGGCTGATAAACAAGAGGAGGCTGCTACACAGCCTTCAGTTTCCCCCTCACTTCAGCCTGCTCCACCGTCTTCATCAGTGTCAACAAGCTCTTCTGCGAGTAAACCTAAAGATAATAATGCTGCTATTCTTCCTCCTTCGACAGTATATATATCAGGGAAATTGAGCGAAGAGAGCGATTCAGGCAAAGCTGGGGATCACATTACTCAAAATAATACCCCAACTTTTACGGGAACTGTTTCATTAGACTCAAATGCCTATTTAATGATTGGTGGTACACGCTACCCCATTACCGCCGATAACAATGGTAACTGGGTATTGCAAATTACTCCCCCGCTCAAAGATGGGGTACATGATTATGAATTAGGAGCATCGCGAGGTAATGAGGCACCTATACTGGTTAAAGGGCAACTGACAATTGATACAGCGCTTAACACATTAACTGCTGATATTGATGTGCATGCTGACAGTGGCACGTTAGGAGATAAGCTGACGCATCATTCACAACCGACATTTACTGGTGTATCGGAAGCTGGGAGCACTGTTGTTCTTACAATTGATAAACAGGTACTGACGACTGTCGCGGATGAAAAAGGCATCTGGCGGGTGACAGTAGGAAATTTGCTTCAGGATGACCAATATACATACCATGTGACAGCAACGGATGCTGCTGGGAACCAAAATACGACCACGAACACGTTGACAATAAAAACCACGGCACCAGAAATTACCGCTACTCTTGATGGGGGCAATGGTTTTTTAACCAATCAGACGCAGCCAATGTTAATGGGGAAAACGGAAGCGGGATTAACGGTTAAGGTATCTATTGATGGTCAAGAGTACAGCGCGCAGGCAGATGACCAAGGAAATTGGTCATTACAAATTCTGCAAGGGTTGCCAGATGGAAACCATTTGTTTAGCGTCAAGGTAATGGATGCGGCGGGAAATCAGAGTACGGTTACCGATAGTATAGTGGTAGATACGCGAAAGCCTTCTGCTACGGCAAAACTCACAAGCGAAAGTGACAGTGGAAATGAAGGGGATAATATCACCCAAGACCCTCAACCTGTATTGACGGGGTCCACGAAACCTGATTCAGCGATCCGCATTATTTTTGATGGCAATTCATATCCAGTGACCACCGAAGCTGATGGTTCATGGCATTTGACTCTGCCAACGCTCACTCAAGATGGAAATTACGACTATCAAGTACATGTTACTGATTTAGCGGGAAACGAATCCTCATTCAATGGGTTTTTTACCCTTGATACGACAGTAGAAAACGTTACCGTTGCTTTAGATACTCAAACAGACAGCGGCGCGGTAGGGGATAAGCTAACTAACAATAAACAACCTATTTTTTCAGGTATGGCGGAGGCAAACAGCAAAATTACCCTCAATATTGCTGGTCAAATACTGACTACGGTTGCGGACGAAAACGGTGTTTGGGATATTCTGGTCAAACAACCGTTACCAGAAGGGCTATATAAATACCAAGTGACCGCGGTTGATGCGGCGGGAAATCAGAAAACGGTAGAAGATACGGTCATCATAAAAACATCCTTGCCCAATGCAACGACCATTTTAGAGGGAGGGCATGGCTTTCTAACAAACCAAACCACACCAACGTTATCAGGAAAAACCGAAGCAAATGCGACCATTAAGGTAACAATAGGAAAGCATGAGTACAGCAGTAAAGCCGATGAGAATGGGGATTGGTCGTTACAAATCTCTGATGCGTTGACTGATGGCTCCCATTTATTAACGGTTAAGGTAACCGATAACGTGGGTAACCAAAGCGTATTCATGGAAAATGTCCAGATTGATACCGCCCCTCCTTCTGCGGACGCGGCCATGAAGGCTGGAACTGACACAGGTGTGATTGGGGATAACATTACACAGAATATACAGCCATTTATTTGTGGTGTGACGAAGCCTTATTCAACCGTAATAATTAATTTACCTGGTTATGCGGGAGGCACGCGAGAGCGAATTGCAGATGAAAATGGCTATTGGGAAGTTCGCCTTACCGTTCCACAATCTGATAATACAAGCACGTATACTGTCACAGTCACCGATTTGGCGGGTAATACCTCGTCATATCAAGGTCAATATACCATTGATACTCAAATTGCATTGACGGTGGATTTGGATCCTGCGAGTCAGAGTGATACCGTATTTGATGGGCAAACAACGCATTTAGCCCGTCCACAGATTAGCGGGACATCAGAGTCAGGGGCTAAAATTACAGGGCAGTTCAAAGACACGACTAAAATTGTATATGCTGATCAAGATGGGAAGTGGTCATTGGTATTTGATGTCGATGCAAATACTGATACAGGTAATACGTACACGATTACGGCGAGTGATATCGCAGGTAACGAGAAAACAATCACCAAAGATTTTAACTTTTTACCTATCCTTGTCGGTGCAGAAAGAATCCCTGAGCTGACAGCCAAGTTACATATTGACAGTGACAGCGGTATACAAGGTGATAACATTACAAATGTTAATACACCTAAATTTGAAGGAATTGCGACAGCAGGGGCATTAATTACCTTAACTATTAATGGTGTAGATTACCCAACCACCGCGGATATGACCACAGGTGAATGGACAGTTACGACCAAACCATTGCCAGAAGGAAATAATAGTTATGTGGTTACCGCGACACACCCTGATTATAGCAAACCAACGGAAGTACACGGACATACATTTGTTGATACGACTCCCTCCGTACCTACGATTCATTTAACGGATAATACAGATTCAGGAATAAAAGGGGATTTTATTACTAATAATCGTAGGCCTATTTTTACGGGAAAAGGGGAGCCAGGACAAGAAATTACCATTACATTAAATAATATAACGGTTTCTACAATAATAGATAGTAACGGTAATTGGCAATTAAAGTTTGATAAAGAATTACCTGAGAAATTTATGGGTGATTTTAAAATAACTAGTATTGATGCGGCTGGAAACCTATTTGAAAGAATAGATACATTAGTTATTGATAATACGCTACCTTTACTTGATAAAATAACACTAGATATAAACTATGTATGGTATCGAGGCGCGCATGCAACTAATGTATTGACACCGATTTTTAAAGGGAAAATAGATCCTGATACTAAAGCAGATATGCTATTTACATTTACAGCGAATGGTAGGCCTTATTCATATAGAATAACAGATGTTGGTAAAGATGGAACCTGGTATTTGCAGATACCCCCTGGTTTATTTAAAGAAGGTCAACGTTATTCTGTAGATAATATTAAGGTTACGGCTACGTCATCCTCTGGAAACGTATCAGTTGAAAATTTTCATTATAAAGGTCTTTGGGTAATGAAAGGTGATCAGGTTTTAACTAGCCATGTTGCTGCTGATTCTAGCTCCACAGGGGAAAGTCACGATTATTCTAGTTTTACCCGAAAACCTAATTTATTTGGGGAGATTACGGGAAATAATACATATCATCAACTCAGTGGACATATTTTTATTGGGGGGAATAAGTACCCAATAACGATATCAGATAATGGAGCTAAATGGTATTTTAATGCACCAGACACTCTTATGTTATCGTCGGGGGATAATTCTTACACTGTTACTTTAAATGATGGCTATGGCTCTAGCCAAGATTTTACCTTTAATGTAGTAGTAAATGAATTAAAGTACTGGCTTGATGTAGATACAGATTCACATGTATTAGGTGACCATGTTACCAATACTACGAAACCAGTCTATAAAGGGATTGCTGAGATTGGTGCAAAATTATCCGTAAAAGTTAATGGAGTATTATATCTAATTGATGTTGATAACAATGGAGAATGGAGTTTTGAAGTTCCAATAACAGGGGATGGGGATTATCAAATTGAATTTATTCAAGCCAATAATGGGGTGATTGTCGCGAAAAATACGCTCACTATTGATACGATAGCCCCTGAATATATAGATGGAAGTGTTTATTCTGGAAATGCCCATCCAGGTACTTTAGTCGCGAATAATAATAAATTTCATATTTTCTTAAATTACAAAACGCCAGTTGATTATTATACGATTGAAATCAATAACCAAACAATTACACATAATCGGGTGGAAAAACCCTTTGATGGAAATAGCACGCAAATTGGTGGTGTATTAACACTACCTAATGGTGTGCATCATGGTAAAGTGATTGCTTATGATAAAGCCGGTAACATATTAGAACACGATATTATAATACCTGTATTAGCGGGAGACCAAGCAATTAATCCCCCTAAAATTTCAGTGGGTTTACATGATAAATTATTAATATCTGAATCAGATAAGCATGTGGCGTTTAACAATAATACCCTGAAGTTAATTGGAACCACAACACCTGGCAGTAATATCGAAGTCATGGATGCACAAGGCCATTTATTAGGAACAACTCAAGCGAATAATGACGGTGTATGGGAACTACAATTATCTGAAAGTCTTATTCCTATTGGGATCTTACATGATGAAAGTATTCAGTTGGTCGTTAATGTAAAAGATCTACTCGATCGCGAAAGTCAATTAAACTTTAATCTTACTTATGATAATCAACCCCCCGAAATTACAGGCGCTGTCGACGATGTTTTATTAGAAGATATACAGCAAATCAATATTAATACACCTACCTTTAGTGGCGAAACGGAAGCATATGCAGATGTTAAACTGACGATTGGTCCCCACGTATTTACAACAACAGCAGGTTCTGATGGAAAGTGGAATTATACTATTCCCCCAGAAACGCCTCTCGATGATGGTTCTTATTTATACAAGATAGAAGCAACCGATGTTCTCGGGCAAGTCAGCACACAAAAAGTCAATGGTAATTTAATCGTCAAAACGACGGCATTTATTTCAGGTGGTTTAGATCCCAATGAAGATTCTGGCATTCAGGATGATGGAATTACCCATTTCAATAAACCTAAATTTGAAGGTATAACAGAACCGAATGCGATTGTACGACTTATCTTTGATAATAAAATAGCTTTTGCTTATGAAACGATAGCCGATGATCAAGGTCAGTGGGTAATAGAGGTTACATCTAAATTAGAAGATGGTCCTCATGATTATGTGATCACCACTAAAGACCTACAGCAAGGCATTTCTGGTCAAATCAGCGGTAAGCTGACCATCGATACAATAGCACCAGAGGGGCTTATTGGTGGCGTTGTTGATCACCAGGATCTCATGATTAAAGACCATATCCTGATTAATAACACAACACCCACTTTCAGTGGATTTGCCGAACCAGGGGCTAATTTGCAACTGATGTTTGGCCAATCTGTATTTGCCCTAATTGAAGTAGACAAACAAGGCCAATGGACATACACCTTTCCACAACCGTTTCCTGATGGCGAGTATGAATATACTATCATAATGGAAGATATTGCTGGAAACCTCAGCAGTACTGGGCTAACCGGTAAAGTTGTGATTGACACGACACCTCCGTTGTTGACATTGGATATTGCAGGGGTAGATGCAAACAACGGCAAAAACCAGATAACGACCAATCACAAGAAACCTGTTTTTAGCGGTACGAGTGAGGAATATGTCAAGATTGTATTGATGATTGATGGTAAGTCATATAAAGAGGCCACTGTTGATGCATCAGGGAAGTGGGAAATAGCCGTCACAGATGAATGGGAAGATAAAGCTTATCAGTATGAAGTGATAGCTGTTGATGGTTCAGGTAATGAAGTGAAGAACTCTGGGACAATTACCGTTGATACGGTTGCCCCAACGCTGGTGGATTCGGGGGCGGTTAATCCAAATACATTGAAGGCCGAAGAGTCTATCGTAACGAACTCATCGACACCGACCTTTAAAGGCAGCAGTGAAGCTGGCTCGGTGATCACGGTAGAGATAGGCGGGAATTTGTATGACAACATTCCGACGAACGAAAAAGGGGAGTGGTCATTTACGGTTCCCTCCTCCGTACTGAAAGATGGATTGCATAAGTATACGATAACGGCAACCGATGTGGCGGGGAATCAATCCGCTTCGCAAAAAGGGACAATTACCGTTGATACGGTTGCCCCAACGCTGGTGGATTCGGGGGCGGTTAATCCAAATACATTAAAGGCCGAAGAGTCTATCGTAACGAACTCATCGACACCGACCTTTAAAGGCAGCAGTGAAGCTGGCTCGGTGATCACGGTAGAGATAGGCGGGAATTTGTATGACAACATTCCGACGAACGAAAAAGGGGAGTGGTCATTTACGGTTCCCTCCTCCGTACTGAAAGATGGATTGCATAAGTATACGATAACGGCAACCGATGTGGCGGGGAATCAATCCGCTTCGCAAAAAGGGACAATTACCGTTGATACGGTTGCCCCAACGCTGGTGGATTCGGGGGCGGTTAATCCAAATACATTAAAGGCCGAAGAGTCTATCGTAACGAACTCATCGACACCCACCTTTAAAGGCAGCAGTGAAGCTGGCTCGGTGATCACGGTAGAGATAGGCGGGAATTTGTATGACAACATTCCGACGAACGAAAAAGGGGAATGGTCGTTTACGGTTCCCTCCTCCGTACTGAAAGACGGATTGCATAAGTATACGATAACGGCAACTGATGTGGCGGGGAATCAATCCGCTTCGCAAAAAGGGACAATTACCGTTGATACTTTAAATAGCAGTTTGCCTCCTACAAAGGCTAATGAACTGACGTCCGCTTTCATGCAGTTACCAGAGGTTGATAATAATTTGTCGACAGAAGATATTCACTTTTAATAAAGCCAAACACCACCTTATTTTAAGGTGGTGTTTGGCTGTTGGCAAAGCGAGTTATCAGCTAAAATCAATAAATTATTTTGCTCAATAATTTTGATAAAAGACAATAAATGTAGGCAGATTTATCCATTTTGTAGATACCGATGGAGAGTAAAAATTATAAAAGAGGAGAAGGTTGGCTACGGTAGTAATTTTTAAACGTTGACATGAAAAAAGGGACATCATCATAACCTACCTCATGTGCAATACGTGTCATGGGCATTTTATTAACTTTAGATAATATCATGGCCTTATTCATTCTCGACATTAAACTGATTTTAGAAAAACTCGTATATTCACTTGCAAGGCGCCGTTTTAGTGTGGAGGCACTCATGTGTAATTGTTTTGCGACAGAGTCTAAAGTACAGCACTGTTTTCCAGTACTGTGAAAAATTAAGTCATACACTTTGTCTTTTATTGATACATTTATGGATTCATGGAGAGAAGAGATGAATCCATCGACTAATAGAAAAAATGATAAAATAAAGTTCAAGTAAATCTTAATCTTATGTTTATCAGTGGATGTTGATATTTCTTTTTTGATAGATAAGAATGCGTTTTCAATGATAGGATTTTCATGCAAATTAGTAAAACAGACCCGATTATTCAGCTTTGTTTTTTTTTCGCTAACCAAAAACTCAGTATGTTGTAGGTAAAAGTATTTTAACATTTCGTCGGTGATAGGGAGTATATCAACGGTGATGGGATGAGAATTATCATTGTTGATAATCTCAATAGACTTGCCTTTAGGAAGAAAACAGATATTTGAGGGAGTGAGTGTTTGCCATTCCCCATTTTCGATGCGTATATTAATTTCATTTGTAGTGACTTTTAGTAATAGGGAGTGCACCAGATAAAAGCTATTTTTTGCTATATCAGGTAAAGAGTTAATATATGAGTAAAATGATTTTTCACAGAATGTAGTCGACATAAAATAAACCTAAAAGTATCATTCACAGAAATCAGCCATAAAATCCTATAGGTTTGATTGGGATCTATCTCGGCTGTGAGTAGTCAATAGAACACATATCTAAGGTTTTTATTCATCGCTTATTAATAGTGCTTGAACATACAAATATGTTATTCATTGAATGAGATGGGATACTAGTTTTATATCGCATGAGTTTATTTAATTAAAAATCGTTATTTTTTATGTTTTATAAGCCGAAAAAAAAATCAAAGATAATCATGGGTTATCTGATGGAATCCATTTCAATGTACTGTTTTTATTGTGATTTTTATTATTTTAATAAATCGGAATTTAGTTAAATATAAATAAGTCAGAAGAAATCCAAATTGGAATAAGAATAGTACAAAGAGTGATGTGCCCCTCAGTAAGAGATTTCTCTAATATTGAGGGGGAAATTTAGCGCTAATTCTGAAATTTATTATTGGGGAAATAAAGACGCTGCTAATTCAATATTTGATTTAATTGGCTATATAGCCCTTGTGCGCTCTTTTTATAACCATCAACAGACAAATGGACATTATCCGGTCGTGCTAAATCTTGCGCTGCCCATGAGCGAATTGAGCAAGGGCCACCCATAAAGGCTTGCCAGTCCCAAAACAGCGTGTTTTCTTGCGCAGCGACGGTTTTTTGAATTTGAATCACATTCAGTAAGTTCACGGGCATTTGTGCTTGGCAACTTGCCGCCTGACTAAATTTTAGTGAATCATTCGGGCCGACCAATAGAATTACACTATTTGGCATTTGCTGGCGGATTAAGCGTATTTTCGCCCGCAAATTTTGCTCATAAGCGGCTAAATCTAATGTGTCATTAAATGCTTCGTTGGTACCGTAGGCCAAAATGATCATATCAGGGGACATTTGCGCTAACGTTTCGCTCCACTGAGGCTGCCATTTATCGACCATCGTTAATGTCGCGCCGTTAATTCCCAGTGCAGACACCATCACGCCTGGTTTTGTTGAGCGCACTAACCAACCGCCAATTTTTAGGTTGTTATCTTTGCTCACGGAAATCTGCGCAGGTAACTGGGTATTTACTGGCGTTGAGAAGCGCCACTGGTTCCCTGTTGCAGGTAACGCCACATTTGGGGAAGCTGCGGGGGATACACGCATTTGTGAATCATTTGAACCTTGATATAGCGCCTGTAACTGATAAGCCCCCTGCGCGGGCTGTAATGGTTTTAACAATACATTGCTGTTCACTGCTTGGGGCTCTGCAATAAAGCCGCCTAGTGGGTAATCAAAGCGTTCATCTTTACGGCTTGAAGATAGCGACCACTCTTTTTTCTCGCTCATGCGGTTAATGGTTGCAGTGCGTTGACCTGGTACTGAAATTGGTGGGATAAAACCAGGGCCTGCATCACCGTAGCGTTGCTGAAATAACGTTCTCAGATTGCCACTGAAAAAATCAGCAGCAGTATGAGAGTCACCAATTTGGACAATGTGCACTTGCTGGTTGCCTTGGTGCAATTTATTGGCAAATTGACGCAGGTTTGGTTCTGCGTTATTTACAAGTTGCCCTCGCTCAACCGCGTCCTGACCTTTCGTCGAGCTCGGTGTTCGCGTTTTGTCTGATGTGTTCTGGCAAGACAATAAGCCTAATGACAGCAGCGCAATAACGCTACCAGCCAAAATTTTGGACTTAGCTTGACGCAGGTTGTTCAGTTTCATGAGGTTCCTTTTCTTCCTCTACGAAGTGGATCAGAGAAAATACTTTTTCCGCGATGAGCTGTTGGCCTTTTCCGCTGAAATGAATGCCATCACCACTTCGTAATTTAATTGTGCTGCTTTCATCGCCGATATAGTCAGAGTAGGTATCGCCTTTATATTTAAAGACATCATTGACGGAGAAGTAGATTTCACCGTTGCTCTCGACTTCAGATTGGTAGAGGCTTCGTAAGAATTTCATACCATCAGATAGCGTATTTTTACGCATATTAGGGGGGCCAACCCAAATAACATCAACATTGTGCTGGCGGGCGGTGGATATTATATCACTAATCCGCTCACGGTAAACATTTTCCCAATCTTCACTCTTAAATTTGACGTATTTATAACCTGTTTGTGGTGGCATATCCCAAGGATCATTAGGCCCTAAAAATACCACTAATACTTTAATATTTGGATTGTCATTCAACGCTTTGGCAATAGTCTGTGGCCAGTTGAAAAAGCGTGGGTAAGCGAGCCCCGTGCTCTGCTTACTTAAATTAATGCTATCGATATTATACTTTTTCAACAGCATATTTTTCACATGAGGAGCAACGCCTTGCATCATCGAATCACCAGCAAATAACACCTTCTGATCTTTTTCGATATTGGCGATGTGTTTGGCAACAATCGGCTGATTATTTTTGATAGCCAAGCCGCTAAAATTAACCCCTTTTGCTTTTTCTCTGGCTTGTGGGCGTTTCAGTAATTCAGGAAAAGTGACAGACAAGCTTTCTGCTGGGTAAGTGTAGCCATGAAGAAAGTGCAGACCCACTTGGAAATCCGTTGGAAAGACTCGTTTTTTGCCTTGGTTTTCCAGCGCGAGCTGCGTTGCTTCTTTCTCTTCTTTGGCCTTTTGCCCTGATGCATGATAAGCAAATGTTGTTCCCGCTTCTAACGCGCCATCATGCAAAGAAGCCCCATAATCCCAGATAGGATTACCTGCCATTTTTGCCCATGGGGTATCTTGGTGGTATTTCTGCTGCCAGAAACGCTCTAGAGAGCTTTGGTTTAACCAAATCAAGAGTAAACCTGCCACTAAGACAATTAACAGCACCTGAACCATTTTAACGAGGGTCTTTTTAAACTCAGAAGTTAGCATAAATGAACCCCGGCATTCCTGAAGGCGAAAGCATAAACATAATCGTTAAAATAATGGCAAGGGGAATAGGGTAATAATACCAAGGCACGCTTTGATAATGTTTCGCGACAACATGGTAGCCTTGCACAAAATAAGGATAAGCAATTAATAAGACCCAGAACGCAATTAACAAACCAAGGCTGGCTTGAATAGAAGCAATAAAGCCTGGCGCAATGATTTGGTTGAGCATTAATATTGCGTCATCAAAGGATTGACTGCGGAAAAAAATCCACGCAAAACAGACAAAATGGAACGTAATAATCCGCGAAACCCAAATGGATAGCGTTTTGTTAGGAATAACTTTTGTCCACCCCAACTTTTCCATGCACAAAGTCTTAAGGTTGAGTAATACAATCCCTAAGCCATGAATTGCACCCCATACGACAAATGTCATTGCCGCGCCATGCCAGAGCCCTGAAATGACCATTGCAAGGAAGACGTTAGTATTCATTCGGCTGAAACCTTTGCGGTTGCCACCAAGGGGGATATAAATATAATCGCGAATAAAGGTGGATAAACTGATATGCCAACGAGCCCAAAACTCTTTTAAATTAGCGGCTAAATAAGGCGCATTAAAGTTAACAGGTACTCTGAAACCTAATAATAAGGCAATCCCAGTGACAAGGTTGGTATAACCTGAAAAGTTAAAATAGATATTCCAAGCGTAAGCGTAGGTGGCTATAAGGATCTCTCCTGCGCTATAACCGACTGGCGCATCAAAAATAGGGTTAACATAGTTTTCAGATAAATAAGAACTAAATAAGAAAAGTTTTACCAACGCTAATGAAATTAAGAGGATGGCTTTGCGGCTATCTAGAATTGTGCGAGTTTCAGCTTGGATTTGCGGAAGAAAGTTTTTCGCACGGTTAATCGGGCCAGCAACGATGCTTGGGAAAAATGCAAGGTATAGTGTTACATCAAAAAAATCGGCTTTTTGAATCTCTTTTCGACACACTGAAACCGTATAGCTGACGGAATGAAAGGCATAGAAAGAAAGCCCCAACGGCGCCAGTATTTCTAAAATAGGCAGCCCAACGCTAAAACCGAATTTATCTAATGTTTGTTGGATGCTTTCTTGAAAGAATGAATAATATTTAAAATACGTAAAGCACCCGATAATACCTGTAGCGAGAATGACATAAATCCAACGATTGGAGAGCCAGTTCGTTATCCAATTAGTTAATAAGTAGATAAAAAGGGTATAGCCAAATAAAATATAAGCAAAGTCAGGACTAAAAGAATAAACAAAAAAGTAACTAGCAGTAATTAAGAGCCCATTTTGTAGTTTTGCGCTGGGCTGACAGCCCCAATAAATAAGAAAAAAAATTAAAAAAGAGCCAAGAAACTCAAACGAGAAGAAATTCATATTAGACTCAAAGATGTTAATTATTTTGGTAGAAGATAGCCTATGATATTTATTATCTGGTTCTATGCAATCAGAATATTGCTCGTCATAGTTAAAGCGGTGACTTTGTTGGTTGCGTTCAGCTACCCTAGTCACATACTTATGTATGCTCCTAGGGATATCTTCTCTTGCCGCCTTGCCACCACTTTATCTATTTAGAGCAACCCTTGAGATCTGAAAAAATCAAAAATCAAATAAATGCGACTCAAAAAGAATAAAAAAAATCCACTTAGCAAAGTGGATTTTTTTATGTCTTGTACCTGGTGATACAAAAATTTAGATGCGAGTGGATGCTCTTTTTTGAGCTTGTGTAATCAATTCTTCGTTACTCGCGTACATTTCTTGTAGATAGCGGTTATAGGATGAACCTAACTCGGAGTACCCTTTCATATCGTTGATAAGTTTATTGGTATCTAACTCATCTTTTGATAAACGTTGCTTAGCTCGCGATGTACGTAGAGACTCATAAGCATTGTGGGTATTCATATTTTTCATATAGGCGGTTACTGTTTCTTCTACAGTTGAGTAGGTCGAATAACCTTTAATCTTACCTTTGTTGGCCTTACAGCCGCTACCGCAGCGCATACCAAATAAATTACCATTTTGTTGAGCGAGTTGTGATGTACCCCAACCAGACTCTGTTGCTGCTTGTGTTGCAACTAAGTGCGTCGGCATGATGTCAACACGACTAAGTAGTTTGTCCCAATTAATGCGTTTTGGGTTACTACACTTCACACCATAGCTATCACAAATTTGGCTAAGACGGCGCAGTTCTTGAGCGCTCCACTTCTTATTTGCACGAACGGATAACAACCAATTACGTTCTTCCAAAATTTGCTTATTCACTTTTTCAATTACAGGGACAACCGTTTTCAAAAATGCTTTCTTTCGTGGCGTACCAGAGGGATATTTTCGCAAATCAGGCAGTGAGGTTTTAGCCTGACTGACATTTTGCACAGTGCTACTTGAGTAGTCTTTACTGAGCATTTTGCTGGTACTGGTGGAGCCGAGACTTAAGCTCGAAAATAATAATAAAAATAAGAAAGCGAAGACGGCTTTTGTCCTCATCGTTCGAGAGGGCATTTGCTTCTCCTAAGTTTCTCTGAACAAAATTCGAGCGAATAGTAGCAGAATAATTTTTCACGAGCTACATTTATCAAGCCAACATTAGCAAAATTACTGTATTATTTTGTTGTGTTTTTTATGTTTTTGTGTTTTAAATGATTTTTAATCAGATTTCAGTCATTAATGGTATGTTCATGTATGTGTATGTATAAATAAATCTTCAGTGTTTCCTTTGCTACTCCTCTCACTTAAGCTAAATTAGATTGAAAAACGAACAAATGGCACAGTTATTTTATGGTTACTTTGATTAAAAAATAAGCGATCAGTAGGTTGTTTTTTAGCCAAAATAAGAAACTCATCCTTTTCTTAGATGTGATAGAGAAGACCTAAGCTAAATAAAAATGACGTTCGATAACGAAAAAAAGTGCAAAGAAATGACTTTTTTTCTTGCTAAATAATGGGTGGAGATATGAGAAATTTGACGCGTTAAAATTGCAGGAAAAACGGTTTATGGTTGCAATATTTGTTGCTGTAAATCCTGTTTTTTTGCATCTTCAGCTAACCAAGAAAAATCGTTCTTAGTCCAATACTGAATAGGAATGGGTAAATTCGCCATATGTTTTGTGGGGAGCAAGCGCAGTTGTGCCAGTAAGGATAAATCATACTGATGGTATTGGTTTGGTAAGGTTAGCATTAAGCGTTGCGTGGGTACCACTTGCATAGGAAGTAGAGGGAAACGGCTATCACTTATTTCGTAGTCCCTTGTTAAAACAAGAAATTTTTCAGGTACGCGTCGGTAACTGTTCCACCATAAGCCATCTACACTATCAAACATCTTCTGGGTCGTTTTTTTATCCGTATTGCTTAATTGTTCAAGGGCTAACGGTAAAATATCTTCCATTGATTGTGAGTAAATTGGTAAAGAAGCTGCACGTCCCTGTAGAATTAAAGTCATCGCAAGGCGTGCCCCGAGGAGATTCGAGTAAAGGTCTTCAGGTGAAAATGCAGAAATACCCTCAGAAAAACCTGGGACAGATTGATAACCATACCATTGTGCGATTTCATGCCAAGCCGCTAGCTGAAAAGCAAGCTTCGCGGCAAGATAAGCGCTGAGGGTATAGCGTTGTTCAGGGGATTGCGGCGGTGTGAAAGCGCTAAAATGGATTTGCCGGCCTGCAAGTTCATCACTGAGTGTTAGTGACCATGCTTCACCGAGGCGCGAATAAATTTGGCTGAACAAATAGAATGTATAATCTGCGGTATCCCTAACATGGGAGATATCAATAAATCCGCCTTGCTCAGTATAGAGTAAGCCAATTTTCTCATTGCTTATCCCCATCAATGCTGCAGACGCACCCAAAAAGCTATCATTATAATGGTGTTCGCCAAGTTTATCGGCTTCGACAATATTATCGATAGTATAAAATGGAACGGGGAGCCCCCACAGTTCCGCTTGTAGGTTATAACCGAAAGCGCAGCAGGCGCGTAAGCCTTGTGGAGGAGGCAATGACGTTACCACAGGCCAGGCTTGAGGTGCTTCTTCGAATGAATATGTGGTTAACACAGGTTTTATGGCGGAAAGCTCAAGTGGCTCACGGCTTTGGCAAGCGGCTAAAAATAGTGTAAAACTTAGAGCAGTCAACCACTTACCCATTAAAATGCCTCTCCCACCTGAAAATAAACCCCAGAGCTGTTACGGCCCATGCCAAAATCTAAACGCACATTCATTCTTGGTTTAAATTCAAATCGATAACCTACACCGACCGTTGGTAGCCAGTGCCCTTTACCTAAGTCCGATGATGCATCACTCATCGTCCCTGTGCCTAACCAACCGACAACACCATGGCGCCAATCCAGCTTCTGGCGCACTTCTATTTGGCTGGTGAATATATTGTTATCGCGATAACGCCCTTCGTAATAACCACGCATGCGGTTGCCATTACCTAATAGGGAAAGCTGGTTCCATGGTACATCCCCTGTCGCAAAACGAGCATAGTTATCAAGGGCAACAACGGTGTTTGGCGTTAGCTCATGATAGTAGGCATATTGTAACTGTGTGGTTTGAAAACGCGTATCGCTACCAAGGCTTGGTGCAAAATAAGTATAAACTACCTCAAAAGTTTGGCCTTTATGTGCGTTGGGTAAAAAATCGCGGGTATCAAAGCTATAGTAAGCGCTGATCCCTGAATTTAAGACTGACCGTCCACCCACGGATTTTGCAAAGTAGGTTTTTGCGCCATCATCAGGATCACTGGCATTGATGGATGAAAAGTTCCAGCCAAGGCCAACATAGGTAGCATCGGTTAGCTTATAAAGTGCTCTTGGGGTAATTTGAAATTCTTGAGAATGGTACTTTTCTTTATTATGGTCATTCTTTCCTGCCGCATAGCCTTTTCCCCAATAATAGGTTGGCACGTTGTTTATTGTGCCAGAGACAAATAGCCGCCACTGGTCATTATCGAGAAAATTATAATTGGTGAAATTTAAACCAAAAGCACCTGTAGAGGAGGCAAAGCCACTGAGCCCAATCGAAGAGGGCTGTGTTGTTTTATCGTCTTTGTCTATTCGGTAGAGCCCGACCAGTGCGGTGCCAATACCAATGCCCATTTCTGGGGTATAAAATGGGCCAGGCAAAACGCCCCAATCAATCGTTTTGCTTTCATCAAAGTGGTTTTCGCCCCCAAGCTCATTTAGCCAGCCATCGATTTGCGGGCGTTCGGGGAAAATATCTGCTTTTGCAGGAAAGAGCATAAAAAGGCTAGCGAGTGCCAGCCCTTGTATAAGAGCCAATCGCTTCATTAAAAACGAAATTCTCCAGAAATAAAGAAGCTATTACGGTTATTAAAACCAATTTCGGTTAACACATTAAAGTTTCTAGTGAGCTCAACTCGTGCCCCAACAGTATTATTCCATTTATGAGCAAGATGTTGTTTAACATCGAATTTTGTATCATCAGGAGCTAAAATCATCCACTTGTTTAATTCTGGAGGTAAATCTAGCTTACTGACGTCACCCTTGAAGCGTTGAGTGATATCTTGGTACATCGCCCCTGTCCAAACTTGAACTTTTGTATTCCCTTGTCCTGCAATTAATGGTTCAAAAACAAATTCATAACCAATTCTTGGTGTAACCACAAAAGCGGTAATGTCGCCATCTAAAATATCAAGGCTTGTCCTTGTGTAGTTAAAATCTAATGTGCTGAAAAATTGGTTGTAAGCACCAGCGAAAGTTACTCCACCACCATAAGATTTCCCTTTGTAATCTAGTTCGAATGGCAAATCTTTACCTATGGGGATAGTGAGTGGCCCGAGCTTAGCTTCTACATTATTTAAGTTGGTTTTGGAAGTGCCTTTAGTATGACCGTATAAGCCATAAACATTCATAAATGGTAGAACCCAAGCATCCAATTTGAGCATATGAGATTCATTCTTACTGCGGGTATGCCCTGTTTCAATATTCAATATTTTACCAAGGTCTAAACCTGAGCTTGAGCTAAAACCTATTTTATCAACTTTAATATCCTGACGAAGATTCATATACCCATAGCTCACCCCAAAAGGTTCAGGTAAGTCATAACCTCTGGCACGGGCTTCATCCCCCCAAATAGGCAATACTCGTGACTCTGAGGAAGAAGAACGAGTAATACCCCCTTGGCCATTATTTTGAGGGACACCAGACTCACTCATGGTGACTGAAAATAAAGGGCGGTCACTGTCGGCAAAACTGGTAGAAATGCTTATAAAGGATGAAAGGATCAGCGCAGTGCTGAGTTGAATGCGTTTCATAAAGTTAACTCAATATTTAGGGAATCATGAAGTGTATAAAGCGGTTTATTGATAATCTCACAATATTAGTCGGAATTTTATCATTGATGTTGATTGTTTGGGTGGCGCTTAATGCTTTTTAAACCACGAAGTCAAGTTAACCCAAGTATGTTGAAGGAATATTTAAGATGGTTATTCTGTTGTAAAGAATAAGGCCGATATGAACCATATCGGCTTAAATAAAAAATGGGTTTATGGCTTATTTTGTTGGTGAAAACGGACACGCTCATGGAAATAGGCTTTTAGGTGATCTTCCATCTGATGGATTTTTTGCTCTAACGCATTTACAAATACATCGTCATTATTCATATCGAAAACACGCTGCATCGCGAGGTCATCAACGTATTCTTTTTGTTCTTTTGTTAAGTCAGCCATATTTTCATCACCTATATTGGAATGGAGTTATTTACCCGTTATTTTAAGGGAAATAAAAGAAAGAGCACTATTGTGCCTTAGCCAATAGCGTATGAAAAGTAGAATAAATCATTGTCGAATAATGATAATTTATCTACTTAGATGAAATGTGAGGGATCAAATCACAATCTGAATTGGTTAAGAATATTCACAATATTCTTAATGAATATAAGCTGATATCCTCGCCTCAGTCACTTATTAACGGGTCTGAATAATGAACAATAAACAATACTACCTTGATACAGCTGCAGGTGAAGGTGAAAAAGAAGCCTCCATGATGGTTGCTATTCCTGCATCTGAATTGACCTCTGCATTACTTGAACAGCGTTTAGAAGAACAAACCTATTTCACTGAAGGTGAAATTGATTATATTCCTGATGAAGATGGTTTTTTCTTTAATTGTAAAAAAGGGGAAGAAGAGCTGCGCTTTTATGTGGCGTTAGTGGATAGCGACCCAGATTATACAATTAATCCTTATTTTGCGACTGACCCCATTACCCCTGAACTCTATGCCGAAGCGAGTGCTGCGGCACAAGCGGTTATTGTCGAGTGTGTTTTCCATGATCAACCGTTGGTTAATTACTTGCAGCAATTAAAAATCATCCAAATTCTAGTGCCCGATTTATTATTAGGGCTGGATATTTCAGCGGCAGGGAAAGTCTTTACTCGTGAGTGGTTAAATTTCCAATTAATTGATGATTTAATGCCAAGTATTGATTCTTTATATGTTGTTCATGCGATTTATGACCAAGACGATAACGAAGATAAACCTGAAGAAGAACGCGCGCCGACTATGTACTGGTTCCATACCCATGGTTTAGCGCGTTGTGGGTTATCCGAAGCTGAAATTATTATCCCGCATCCGATTTCTTCTTATTATGGTATTCCCGAACTGTTTTGGAGTTTTGTGAATAACAGCATCACCCACGGTAAAATTGTCTTTAATGAGCCAATTTTTATTGGGCAAACACAATCAGGTTATGAATACTTGGTGGCATTACCTTTTGAGGAAGGATTGTTGCACGTGGGTAAATCAACGCCAGTGGATGATTTAAAACCGCTGGAAGAGATGAATTTCGAATTTGGTGATGAAACATCTGAACGTTTTATGGGGGATTGGCATGATAGAGACGAGTCTCACCAGCACCCGTCCGCCATGTTATTTCGCGTAACGCAAGAAAACCCAACGCTGGAAAGTTTCTTTGAAGGGTTTGAAGAGCAAAATGCGATGATGTTTATGCGCACAGATGAAGAAACGGCGGATATGTCCCGTAAAGCGAAGCTGCGTTGGGAATATTTCACCCATATGTTGGATAACTATGGCCCGAAACCCGCGGTGCAGAAAAAAGGTTTCTTTGCTAAGTTCCTCGGTAAAAATGATGAAGAACAAGGGTCAGAATGGCGTTTCTTGGTGAAGTGTGGCATTGGTTATCACGATGCGGAAGAGGACTTTGATGGCCATGAACACATGTGGTTTGAGCCTGTCTCATGGAATGGGGATCAATTTGAAGGGCGCTTAATCAACCATCCTTTCTATGTGCAAACAATGCAAGAAGGGGAGGTTTATCCATTAACCCGTGATGACATTACGGATTGGACAATTTATTTCCAAGACGGCAGCTACACCCCTGACACGATTTACAAGTTGCTTAGTGGCGCACAAGTTCATTAGTCGCGTTTGGCATGATAGACTGGGCGCGCAATGCGCCCAATTGACAGTTAAAAGCTTAATTTGATGAATGAATCTGATCTTTACCAATACGCCCTGTTTATGCTTTCACGCCGTGATTATGGAAAAGCTGAGTTATTTGCTCGGATGAAACGGCGTATGTACGAAAAAAATGACGGCATCATTGATGAAACAGTGATTGAACAGGTGTTGGATAGATTAAGCGAGCAACATTTTCTCGATGATAACCGTGTGGTTGCTCTATTACTGCAAGGCTATGTACGTAAAGGTTACGGGCCGCTACGTATCAAACAAGAAATGCGCCAAAAGGGGTTTTCTCAAACACTTGTCGACCAACATCTTGCCAATATTGAGGTGGATTGGTTTGAAAAAGCAGCTGAAGTGCGCAACAAAAAATTTGGTGATGTATTGCCCGATGATTTTAAAGAGAAAAGTAAGCAAATTCGTTATCTACAATATCGCGGTTTTTTTGGTGATATGATTTACGAACTCTTTAATGGGTAAATTTACGTATTTAATTAGCGATGATAAACAGACATGTTGTTAAGTTGGCCTATCACGCTCATCATTTCCTTATGAATAAAAGCCTTATCCTCCAGTGTTCAAATAATAATCGATAAAATTATCTGCAAAGTAAGTTAGTAAAAAGATTTATTATTTATTTCTCTTGTATTTTTACTCATTTCTATATTAAAAAACATCTGCTGACATGATCATCGTCAGTGAATTTTGCTTAACTATTAGGCAGAGTAATTTTTTTTATAATTACAAAATAAGACAGGCAGGAGAAACAAATGATTGAGCTCTTAATCGGCGTCATTGTCGCCATTGGAGTTGGGCGTTATATCATCAAAGGGTATTCGGCAACGGGCGTGTTAATGACAGGCGGTATTTTACTGCTGATTATTACCGCTATTATGGGAAAAAGTATTTTACCTGGTTCTGTTCCAACGACGGGGTGGCGTGTAACAGACATTCTGGAATACATTAAATTCCTCCTAATGAGCCGAGGTGGTGACCTTGGTATGATGATCATGGTGCTTTGTGGGTTTGCGTCGTATATGACACACATTGGTGCCAACGATGTCGTGGTAAAAATCGCGTCGAAACCACTGAAAATGATCAACTCACCGTATTTATTAATGGTAGCGGCTTATATTGTAGCATGTTTGATGTCACTGGCGGTTTCATCGGCAACTGGCTTAGGGGTGCTATTAATGGCAACCTTATTCCCCGTGATGGTAAACGTTGGGATCAGCCGCGGTGCAGCTGCTGCAATTTGTGCTTCACCTGCTGCAATTATTTTGGCTCCAACATCGGGTGACGTGATCTTGGCGGCACAAGCTGCAGAAATGCCATTAATTGATTTTGCCTTTAAAACCACATTACCGATTTCCATCGCTGCGATTGTTGCGATGTCGATTGCACATTTCTTCTGGCAACGTTATCTCGATAAAAAAGAGCACGTTAAAACAGAAATGTTAGATGTGAATGAGATCAAAACTCATGCGCCTTCTTTCTATGCCATCTTACCTTTCACACCCATTATTGGCGTGTTAGTGTTTGACGGAAAATGGGCACCTGAATTGCACATTGTTACGATTATTGTTGGCTGTATTATTTTAGCTGCAATTATTGAATTTTTACGCAGTTTCAGTGCTAAACACGTCTATGGTGGTTTGGAAGTTTGCTATAAAGGCATGGCGGATGCATTTGCAACGGTGGTCATGCTGTTAGTGGCTGCTGGGGTATTTGCGCAAGGTCTAAGCACAATTGGCTTTATTTCAGGGTTGATTAACCTTGCACAATCTTTTGGGTCAGGCGCTATTGTGATGATGATTGCATTAGTGATTATCACCATGTTAGCGGCGATGACTACGGGTTCAGGTAATGCGCCATTTTATGCTTTTGTGGAATTAATCCCACACTTAGCAAAACAAATGGGAGTTAACCCTGCTTACTTGGTTATTCCAATGCTACAAGCATCTAACTTGGGACGTACTTTGTCCCCAGTTTCAGGGGTTGTGGTTGCAGTTTCTGGTATGGCAAAAATTTCACCGTTTGAAGTAGTGAAAAGAACTTCAGTTCCAGTCTTAGTGGGCTTGGTTGTTGTGGTTATTGCTACTGAAATTTTAGTCCCTATTCATCTGTAAATTTTTAATGATTGCCATAAATGGCTGGGTTAACTTTACCCAGCCATTTTTTTTGTTTGCATGAAATTAAATGCTTTATATATAAAAAATACTATTTTAATAACGTAGGAAAATATTTTTTAGCAGAACAATGACAACTCATTTTTTTGTTTAACGTTATTAACGAGATCTACGCCAAAAAGTTGAGTGAAATAACGCGATTAAATTAGGTACTGGTACGCATTTAATGCAAAATCGGCTCATCTTTTTTTAATAACGTTAATGATGAAAAATACACTATGAGCACAATTGAAAAAGCAGTGGTTGCTACGGATAAGCCAGTAAGTAAATGGACGTATAAGGATTTTACGTGGGTACTTTCTTTATTCGGTACCGCAGTTGGGGCAGGCGTTTTATTTTTACCTATCAAAGCGGGAGCCGGGGGGTTTTGGCCATTAGTCGTGTTGGCATTGATTGCAACGCCAATGATTTGGCTAGCACATAAAGGGCTTGCACGTTTTGTTTTATCATCTAAAAATCCAAATGCAGATATTACCGATACCGTTGAAGAGCATTTCGGTAAAACAGGCGCAAATATTATTACTTTTGCCTATTTCTTTGCGATTTACCCAATTGTATTAATTTATGGTGTTGGGATAACAAATACGGTCGATTCTTTCCTCGTGAATCAAATCGGTATGGACCCGCTTCCACGTTGGTTATTATCGGGTGTTTTGATTGCAGCAATGACAGCAGGCGTGGTTTTTGGCCGTGATTTAATGTTAAAGCTGACCTCGCTTATGGTCTACCCGCTGGTATTTATTTTATTAGCACTATCTTTGTATTTAATTCCTGAATGGAATATGTCAATGCTAGAAGTCGCACCAGACTGGGGTTCAATGCCAGTTGTGGTGTGGATGGCGATCCCATTGATCGTATTCTCATTTAACCACAGCCCAATCATTAGCCAATTTACCAAAGACCAACGTCAACAATTTGGTGATAAGGCAATTATCAAAACTGACATGATCACTGGTGGCGCAGCTCTGATGCTCACGGGTTTTGTGATGTTCTTCGTTTTCTCTGTGGTGCTATCGTTGAGCCCAGCAGAACTGGCTATTGCCAAAGAACAAAATATCAGTGTGTTATCGCATATTGCGAATATTAATCCATCCCCGATTCTGTCTTATTTAGGCCCAATTGTTGCCTTCGCCGCAATCGTATCAAGTTATTTTGGGCACTTTTTAGGGGCTCATGAAGGTTTAGTGGGTTTAATCAAATCACGTTCTTCTTTCTCACTAAAGAAAATTGAAATGGTATCGATGCTGTTTATCGTGATTACTACATGGATTGTCACCATTCGTAACCCAAGTATTTTAGGCATGATTGAAACGATGGGGGCACCAATGATTGCTGCTATCCTGTTCATTTTGCCTGTAGTATCGATGAATATTATTCCTGCAATGAAGAAATTTAGCACATCAAAACTGGCGCAAATTTTTACCTTTATCTGCGGATTAGCTTCTATTACATCGGTTATTTACGGCGCGTTTCAGTAAATATCTGAGAAAATAACGTACAGAGAAAGCCACTGCCTTACGGGGCGTGGCTTTTTTTATATCAAGATGCAATAGGTTATAAGTATCGACATTGATATAACCTGATGGTTAAGATGAAGAGGATGAAAATCACGCACAGTTATAACAAAATGAACTAACTCATATGAAATAATTTCAAGTTTAGATAGTTGTCTATCAAAGAGTCTTAGGTAATATCTAGTGTTAACACAGCATCGAACCTCTTACTCGATACCTAATCTGGCAGTGTTTTTCCAGTGCATCATAACAAGGATAACAAATGAAATTAGAAACATTATCGATTCACGCCGGCTACTCTCCAGACCCGACAACGAAGTCTGTCGCCGTTCCGATTTACCAAACCACCTCTTATGCTTTTGATGATACGCAACATGGTGCGGATCTGTTCGATTTAAAAGTTGCGGGTAATATTTACACGCGAATTATGAACCCGACTAATGATGTGCTGGAAAAACGTGTTGCTGCACTGGAAGGTGGTGTCGCTGGGCTGGCGGTTGCCTCTGGGATGGCGGCGATTACCTACGCGATTCAAACTATTGCTCAAGCTGGGGATAACATAGTTTCTGTTGCAAAGCTGTATGGCGGAACTTATAACTTATTAGCTCATGCTTTGCCTCGCTTAGGGATTGAAACTCGTTTCGCAGAACACGATGATTTAGCGGCATTAGAAGCGCTGATTGATGAAAAAACCCGTGCAGTTTTTTGTGAGTCTATTTCGAACCCCGCTGGGTTTATTGTCGATATTGCTGCGCTGGCGGAAGTTGCACATCGTCATGGCGTACCACTCATTGTGGACAATACGGTCGCAACGCCGTATTTATGCCGACCTTTTGAACATGGCGCGGATATTGTTGTTCACTCATTGACTAAGTATATTGGCGGTCATGGTACATCACTGGGCGGTATGGTCGTTGACTCTGGGAAATTCCCATGGACACAATATCCAAATCGTTTCTCACTACTGATTGAGCCCGATGTGGCTTACCACGGAGTCAGTTATACTGAACACTTTGGTGCAGCAGCCTTTATTGCTCGTTGCCGTGTTGCCCCTTTACGTGGAACGGGGGCTGCATTATCCCCATTTAATTCATTCTTGATTTTACAAGGTTTAGAAACCTTGGCATTAAGAATGGACAGACACACAGAAAATGCGCTAAAAGTGGCTAATTTTCTTGAAAAACACCCTCAAGTAGAGTGGGTTAAATATGCGGGATTACCCAGTAATCCCGAGCACGCGTTAGCGCAGAAATACATGAACGGTAAGCCTGCGAGCATTATGTCGTTCGGTATTAAAGGCGGACAAGAAGCAGGGGCTCGTTTTATTGATGCACTGCAACTGATTGTTCGGCTGGTGAATATTGGTGATGCCAAGTCACTGGCGTGTCACCCTGCATCTACAACTCATCGTCAGTTAAATGATGCAGAGCTCGCCCAAGCAGGTGTTTCACGAGATATGATCCGTTTATCTATCGGGATTGAACATATTGACGATATTCTTGCAGACCTTGAGCAAGCCTTAGTCGCTGCAAAATAGTTGTTAGTTGTTATCAAGAAAAACCAGTTATGGGTAATACCATGACTGTTTTTTTTGTTTGAGCATAAATAAAAAGGTTTTTATTTTAATTTTAAACATTAAGAATTAATTAATTTTTAAATATTAATAGAATCCCCTTAGGGAATGAACTATTTTTTATATAACGAGTCTTAACACTCGATTCTTATCTCTTTTTTAAGATGAATAAAATGTGGTATTCATTTATTGATTGTTTATAAATATCAATGTGAAAAACAGGGTAATCATTGATTTGTTTATGCGGGGTTTAATTGTCGCAATGATAATAACCTAATAGAAAATGGCAAGCGTTGCTTTCACGCTAACAGCTTAAAAGTATTAAATATTAATAACAAGAATGGTTGAGATGAGATGATTATGGCAAATAATAAAATTGCCTGCCTTAAGTGGTGTCTACTATTTGTATTTATTGTTGCAACCTATTTTTTGCCGTTAAACGGGCGGCTGTTATGGCAGCCTGATGAGCTCCGTTATGCTGAAATTAGTCGTGAACTAATCATCAGTTATAATTGGAGTGTGCCAGAACTGCTGGATGTTCGTTATTTCGAAAAACCCATTTTTGGTTATTGGGTTGGTGCTATTTTTCAAATGTTATTTGGTGAAAATAATGTTTCTGTTCGCCTTGGTGTTGTATTTAGTACACTAATCAGTGGGTTATTTGTTTACCTTAGCGCTAAAATGGCGTGGAAAAACCCACGTATCGCGTTTAATGCCACGTTTATTTACCTTTCCATGTTGATGGTGTTTACCATTGGCACTTATAACATTCTTGACCCTATCGTTACCGCATTTATCACGATGGTGATTTTCTTTTTCCAATGGGGGTTGACCACTAAACGATTTTCCCACCAGCTCTTGGCCTATATTTTACTGGGGGTGGCCTGTGGTTTAGGGGTATTAACGAAGGGGTTCTTAGTTTTAGTTTTGCCAGTGTTAGTGTGTTCAGTCGCTGGAATTTATTTTAAAAAATTTAAAGACGTTTTTGTTTTTTCATTTGTGTCGATTTTCACGGCCTTTGTGGTTTGCTTGCCATGGGCATTTGTGATTGCCAGTCGTGAACCTGATTTTTGGCGTTATTTCTTCTGGGTCGAACATATTCAGCGGTTTATGGCTGATAACGCTCAAAACAAATCCCCATTTTGGTTTTATATTCCTATCATGATGGCGGCAGTTTTGCCGTGGTTAGGTTACTTATTTGGTGCTTTGCGCCAAGCATGGCAGCAAAAAGGGATGCATTTTTATTTCTTATTATGGTTCCTTGCGCCGTTTATTTTTTTTAGCATCACTAAAGGTAAGCTACTCACGTATATTTTGCCGTGTATTGCACCCATCGCGATCTTAATGGCTGCGTATATTGAAAAAATGCTAACAGAGAAAAAAACACTCGCCATCCGTGCAAACGCGGTGATTAATATGGTGATTGGCGGGCTGGCTGCGGGCGTAATCATTGCATCACCATATATACCTAAAATTAATATTTATCAGGCAGATGAAAGCTATAAATTAGGGTTGGCGGCAGGGGCCTTTATTTTTTGGCTAGTGGTTGCTTTTATTTCAATGAAGCCGCGGTTTTGGTATTTAGCCGCTGTATGTACGGTAGCGATTAGTTTAAGTGTGGGCCATGTGATCCCAAATTATGTGGCAAGTAACAATACCCCTCAGAAGTTAGTCGCCAAGTATTCGCATCAACTGGAAAATAAATCGGTATTATTGACCAACAATGTGGGTTTAGGCACGGCACTAGCTTGGGTGCTAAAACGCAGTGATATTACGATGTTGCATCAAACGGGGGAATTAGGCTACGGGCTGCAATATCCTGATGCTGCAAACCGTTTTTATCGCTTGAGTCAATTACCTGCATTGTTAGAAAGCCATCAATACAAAAATGTAGCTGTCGTTGTGGAAGGCTCACAACATGAATTGGTTGATGCGCTTCCTGGTAATCCAATAATTATTCGAGAGGGCAATTTGATATTTGCCTTTTACGAAGGGTAGTGATGAAAAACCGCATAACTCATAATGAATTATGCGGTTTGGTTTGAAAAGGCTAATTAACGAGTTGGTTTAGTCGTCATTATTTCATTATCTGCAATGCTGGCCTTGCCAGTGTTAGTCGCTACCCCGTGGTAAATTAACAGCATTGCCATACTGTTACTCATCGTATTCATCTCTACAGTATGGGGCGTTTGGCGAAGGTTTTGCTTGTTACTTGCTGTATTTCTCATTGTGAAGTCTCCTGAGTTTCTTTGATCAGGCGATTGGCTTCAGCAAGCTCATAACGCCTAGGTGTCAATGTGGTAGCACTGTGATTGCGTGCTAATACTGAATAAATGGTTGGTAGAACAAATAACGTAAATAGCGTCCCAACTAACATCCCTGTGACAATGACTAACCCGAGGCCAAAGCGGCTGTTAGCACCCGCACCCGTGGCGAATAACAACGGCACCAAGCCAATCACCATGGCCGCTGTTGTCATTAAAATTGGGCGTAAACGAATTTGCGCGGCTTTTAAAATGGCATGACGGCGGTCTAATCCTTCATTAGCCTGTAATTCATTGGCAAATTCCACCATCAATATTCCATGCTTACTGATTAAACCAATCAAGGTCACAAGGCCGATTTGGGTATAAATATTTAGTGTGGCATAGCCCAAGGATAGTGGGATTAGTGCACCACAAATCGATAATGGTACAGTGATAAGAATGATCAGCGGGTCGACCAAGCTTTCATATTGCGCTGCGAGTACTAAATAAATAATGATAAGCGCCGCCATAAAGGCTAAGGCGAGGGTGTTACCTTCTTGTTTATATTGGCGCGAATCGGATTGCCAGTCATGGCTAAAGCCAGCTGGAAGTTCATTGGCAATTTCATCAAGGTAAGCAACTGCCTGTCCTAAAGTAACACCAGGAGCAGGAATGGCTTGGAATATTGCCGCATTTTGTTGGTTAAATTGCGTGAGTTTGTTCGGCTCAACTTGTGTATGAATATCCACTACCGTAGATAACGGTATCATTGAGCCAGTTTCTGCTTTGACATAGTGGCGTGAAAGCGCTTCTGGCGTCAGGCGTTGGTTGCGCATACTTTGTGGGATTACATCGTAAGAACGGCCATCCATCCCAAAGCGGTTAATATAGTTTTCGCCGACTAATAAAGTCAGGGATTCACCAATATCTTGCATACGAATGCCTAAACTGTTGGCTTTAGAGCGGTTAATGCGTACTTCTACCACAGGGTTGTTATAGCCGAGGTCACTGTCCACGACCATAAATAAACCACTTTCCCGCGCTTGTTGCTTGATTTCTTCCATGGTTTTATATAGCACCGAGTAATCTTGCGGGCTTCTTAACACCATTTGAATTGGTAACCCCCCAGTGGAACCAGGTAATGCTGGTAATTGGAAAACAAAAATACTGTTTCCTTCCACATCGCCAACGCGCCCCTGTAAATCCGTTTGAATAGCAGAAGCAGGTCTATCCCGTTTTTCCCAAGAAGACAAGTTGGTACCTCCAAAACTGGCGGAAGGGCCATCAGTTCCGTTAATAATCCACGTACTTTCGGTTTCAGGTAGTTCCATGAAAACATCATGTAATTTACGAGAAAACCGTTCGACATACTCAAGGTTGGCATGTTGTGGGGACTTAATCGCGGTTAATACGCTCGATTGGTCTTCAACAGGGGCTAATTCGCGCGGTGCGGATTGGTAAAGCATTGGCAAGCTGATGAATACCGCCACGGCAATCACACCCGTTATCCAACGGTTTTTTAACGAAAAATTCAATAAAATGGTGTAATAGTGCGCCAGAGTGGTGAAGAATTTTTCTGCCATCCGTGCCATGCGGCCTTCGTTCTGTTTTGAGTTCAGCATAAAGGAGCTCATGACAGGGGAAAGGGTCAATGCCACGATACCAGAAACAATCACCGCACCTGCAAGCGTTAGGGCGAATTCTTTAAATAACGCGCCCGTTAGGCCAGACATCAAGCCAATAGGCGCATAAACGGCGGCTAAGGTAATGGTCATCGCAATGACGGGCCCTGCCACTTCTCGGGCACCAATTAAGGCAGCTAATACAGGGGATTTCCCTTCTTCAATATGGCGATGGACGTTTTCTACCACCACGATGGCATCATCGACCACCAGTCCAATCGCTAAAACCATTGCTAGTAAGGTTAATAAGTTGATACTAAAGCCAAAAGCCATCATAAGAGCCGCAGCACCCAGCATGGATAAAGGAATGGCTAAGATAGGAATAATCACGCTGCGAATTGAGCCTAAACATAGGTAAATTACGGCAATAACGATCAGCAAAGCTTCGACTAACGTATTGATAACTTGGTCGATAGAGGCCTTAATAAACCGTGAAGTTTCAAAGGCCATTTCCACTTTCACTCCTGGTGGCAAAGTTTTATCAATATCTGGCATTAATTTATTCATGCCATCAACGATGACAAGTGGGTTGCCTGTTGGGGTTACAAACAAACCGAGGTAAATTGCGGGTTCACCATTCATTAAGCCACTCGTTTCTGTCGAGGCGGCTCCGAGTTCAATGGTGCCAACATCTTTTAAGCGAACTAATCCATTACCATCATTGCGGATCACTAAGTCACGGAATTCATCCACATTAGTTAAGTCGGTATTCACATAGACATTAGAAATGACATATTCGCCTTTGACTTTACCTGGTGCAGCTTGGTAGTTATTTTGGCGAACGGCTTGTGCAACATCTGCAGCAGAAAGCCCGCGGCCAGCCAGTTTATCGGCATCAAGCCATAAGCGCATGGCAAGTTGTTGCCCACCAAATACCTGTACTTTCGCGACGCCTTCAATAGAAGAATACATCGGCTCGACCACACGAGAAATATAGTCGGTTAGCGCAGGAATGGACAACTCGGTACTTGAAAACCCAATATAGGCAACCGCGGTTGATTCGCCAGAAGATAATTCGATGACTGGGTCATAAGCTTCTTTCGGCAACTTGTAGCGCACTTGGTTAACTTTCGCCATCACTTGCGCAAGGGCTTGAGTTGAGTCGCGGTTTAATTCCATACGCACGGTGACAAGGCTGCTACCTTGTACAGAAGATGAAGATAAATAATCGACGCCTTCAACTGAAGAAACGGCTTGGGCGATAGGCTGGGTGACAAACCCCTGCATCAGTTTTGCTGATGCGCCAGGATATTGTGTCGTAATCGTCACTGTGGCACTTTCTAGCTGTGGGTATTGGCGAATGGGTAATTTGCTCAGAGCAAATAAGCCAATCAACACGATTAACGCACTGACCACTAAGGCTAAAACAGGACGGCGTACAAAAATATCAGTAAATTTCATCACGCCTCCTTATGAACCTTGCTGAGTGTGTGCGGTGGGTTCAGACAAGGTATCTTGCGCAACTGGCGTAACTGCAGAACCATTATTGAGGCGTAATTGGCCTGATGTGACCACTTTATCGTTAGCGCTTAACCCATGTTCAACTTCAATTTTGCCATCCCAACGTTGGCCTGTTTTGACGGAAACGCGTTTGACCGTCATGGCATCACCTTCACCCTCTGTAATAAAGACTGTATCCCCGTAAGCGGTATAAGTGACAGCTGTTTCTGGGATAGTAAGTACCTGATTATTGGCTTGGCGAACCACATTCACGTTGGCGTACATACCCGCTTTGAGCGTGCCATCGCTATTTTCTAATGTCGCTTGTAGCGCAATAGTGCGTGATTTACCAATGAGAGGATCAATCGCAGTAATGCGAGCAGGGAAGGTTTTATTTGGGTAGGCGTCTACCGTAACATCAACCACTTGCCCTTGATGTAATTCAGGGGATGCTTGCTCGTCTAATGAAAAATTCAGCTTTAACGTTTTGGTATCAACCAAACTTGCGATGGTTTCACCAGGTGTTAGATACTGTCCTTCATGCACTTGACGAATACCAATCGTGCCATCAAAAGGTGCACGAATGGTTTTTTGCGCAATTAACGCTTGAGTTTGACGAATGAGCCCTTGAGCAATATCGCGCTCTGCTCGAGTACTATCCACTTGGGCTTCAGCTACTAAATGTTGCGCAGATAACGAACTGGTTCTTTGATATAAGCGTGCTGCATTACGCATCTGTGCTTGATAGCGAGATAAATCCGCTTGCTCTACGGCATCATTGAGCTGCACTAAAACTTGGCCTTTTTTGACTTGTTGTCCAGATTCAAAGGTTATTTTAGTAATTCGGCCATTCGTTTCTGCCGCAACTTGCACTTGGCTGCCAGCCTCTAATTCTCCCACACCATAAAACGTTCGTGGTGCCGTATCTAGAGTGACCGTAGCGAGTGCAACCTTGGTTGGCGGGTATTGGTATGCCGCTTTTTCGTCGCCCTCATTTTGTGCGTAGGTGGAATAAATGGCGCTACCGCCCCCTGCTGCGATTAAAATAGTACATAGTGTGATTATTGTTTTTTTACTCATTTAATTTTCCTTCTATTTCTGCATTTTCAGCGAGAAATAAAGACCTCGAAAATGCCCTGCAATCGCGATGGCAATTAACCCACCAATGACAGCAATATGTTCAATAGCCCAAAACATGGCGATTTGTGCTTGTTCTCCCGTGTAACTCCAAAAAGTGTGCACAATCACAATGGTGAGGAACAAAAAGGTGGCAAGTGCCCCTGTTGCAAGCCATAACAAACGGTTAAGTAATACGAAAACTGAGCCAATCAGCATCACAGCGGCAGAGGCTATATTGAAGAACCAGTCTGGATGCAGACCAGCAGCACGCATTTCAGCGAGACTACTTTCATAGTTAAGTACTTTGGCTAACCCTGATGAAATAAATAAAACCAAGACAAGTAAGCGAGCAATAAACCATAAGCTATTGCTTTCTAACATTTTGGTGATAACCAATGGCATGAACCTATCCCCTTTCAAAAAATAACGTCAATTGACAAAGTCACAGGGTCGCACTATAAAACCTTAAGTTAAGTTGAGGTCAAGCAAAGGTAAGCAAAAATGGCAAGTAAAGACACGAAAGCGATAAAACCCCAAAAAAATGGCGGAATAAACATCGATCCTACAAGGGCACTAACGGTTGGTGAGGTCGCTAAACGTTCAGGTGTCCCTGTTTCTACTGTGCATTTTTATGAATCAAAAGGATTAATACAAAGTACTCGAACACACGGCAACCAACGGCGATTCCATTCAGTCGTATTGCGCTATATTGCCATTATTAAAGTTGCGCAAAGTACAGGTATTCCATTGCAAGAAATACAGGATGCATTAGGCCGTTTTCCTGCAAATAGTGCACTTACGTCGGAGCAGTGGAAGGAAATGTCCACACAATGGCGTGTTTCGTTGGATAAACGTATTCGGCAGCTCACGCGTTTACGTAATGAATTGGATAATTGCATTGGTTGTGGTTGTTTATCATTAAGTGATTGCCCGTTGCGTAACCCTGATGACGTATTAGGGAAAAGAGGCCCTGGCGCACGTATTTTAGAGCGACCTTAAATAACGATAGAATTATGTCCTGCTATTAATCACACTTTTCATTTTTTGGATAGCTGCTGCGAAAAGTGGCTATTTCCCTTCATATATCATCGCTTTGTTGACTAAATTGCCGCACTGGGTGGATATTTTTTGCGCCCAGCGGCTACAGCTTTTCGCTCATTCTGCGTAATTATTAGTTATGTTAATTTTTTGTAAATTCATTGTAATAAGATGAGAGCGAAAAGAGGGCGTCAACGATGAAAGGTTTGAATAGCAAAATTGCAATTGTGACTGGGGGCGCGACCAAAATTGGCGCAACAGTGGCAAAAGTGCTGAGCAGTTATGGTGTTAAAGTCACTATTTTTGATATTGACGCAGTCAATGGTGAAAAAGTCGCACAAAGTGAGCCAAATATTGATTTCTTGCCTGTGGATATCACTGACGATCAACAACTTAAACAGGGCATTGATCG
The DNA here is from genome assembly GCF_041953405.1 of Providencia xihuensis. Classification (NCBI taxonomy): domain Bacteria; kingdom Pseudomonadati; phylum Pseudomonadota; class Gammaproteobacteria; order Enterobacterales; family Morganellaceae; genus Providencia; species Providencia xihuensis. The sequence continues at coordinate 527,797 of NZ_CP169565.1, forward strand.
TGTTGCTCAAAAGTATGGGCAACTCGATTTTTTGGTTAATCTGGCCGCGACTTATCTTGACGAAGGCCAGCTATCTTCACGACAAGATTGGTTAACTGCATTAAATATCAATGTGGTCAGTGCCGTTATGGCGGCGCAATTTGCCAAAGCACACTTTGTGAAAGCAGGTAAAGGTGCCATCGTCAACTTTACCAGTATTTCGTCTTCTGTTGCTCAAACAGGCCGTTGGCTCTACCCCGCATCAAAAGCAACGATGCTGGAAGTGACTCGCAGCCAAGCGATGGATTATGCCGATAACGGTATTCGTGTGAATTCGGTTTCCCCTGGCTGGACATGGTCCCGTGTGATGGATGAAATTACGGGGGGCGACCGCAAAAAAACCGACCGTGTTGCTGCGGATTATCACTTATTAAAACGCGTGGGTGACCCTGAAGAGGTGGCTCAAGTTGTTGCGTTCCTACTTTCTGATCTGGCGAGTTTCGTGACTGGCGCAGATTACGCCGTTGATGGCGGTTACTCCGCTATGGGCCCTGAACAGGCTAAACCTGCAATTCCCCGTCTTGCACAATAAGACACCATTTAAACTTTGCTGAGGAAAATACTATGCGTCGTATTGCTATCGTAGGTGGTGGTCAAGCGGGGATGCCGTTGGCTTTAGGTTTGTTAGATAAAGGCTATTTCGTTACTGTTGCGACAAACCGCACACCAGAGGATGTTAAAAATGGCCGTGTGATGTCGAGCCAATGCATGTTTGATATTTCGCTGCAATTTGAGCGTGATTTGGGGATTAACTTTTGGGAAGACAAATGCCCTCCTGTTGAAGGCATCGGTTTTACTGTTCCTCATCCTGAAAAAACAGGTGAAAAAGCCATTTCTTGGCGCTCGCGCTTAGACAACTATGCACAAGCCGTCGATCAGCGCATTAAAATGCCTTATTGGATGGAATTGTTTGCAACACGTGGCGGCAATTTACGTATTGAAGATGTTGGCGTTGCAGAGCTGGAGCGTTTGGCAGAAACCCATGACCTCGTTGTGTTGGCGGGGGGGAAAGGGGAAATTGTTAAACTGCTTGAACGTGATGAAACGCGCTCGCCATATGATAAACCCCAACGTGCCTTGGCACTCACTTATGTGCACGGCATGTTGCCAACGTCTGAATACTCTCAAGTGTCGTTTAACTTGATCCCTGGTGTTGGTGAGTACTTTGTGTTTCCATCCCTGACCAATAGCGGTGATTGCCACATTATGGTCTTTGAAGGTATCCCTGGTGGCCCAATGGATCAGTGGGGTGAGGCGCGTACACCGCAAGAACATTTGGCGTACAGTAAAAAAATCCTTAACACCTATTTACCTTGGGAAGCCGATCGCTGTCGTAATATCGAATTGACGGATGATAACGGCATCTTAGCTGGGCGCTTTGCACCGACGGTGCGCAAGCCTGTATTAACGTTGCCATCGGGTAAGATTGTGTTTGGTTTAGGGGATGCGTTAGTGACGAACGATCCATTAACAGGCCAAGGCTCGAATAACGCGACTAAGGCTTGTAAAGTCTACTATGACGCGATCTTAGCGCACGGTGATAAGCCCTATACCGCACAGTGGATGAACGACACCTTCGAACAGTTCTGGAAATATGGTCGCCATGTTGTGGAGTGGACAAACTCATTATTAGCGCCACCAGAGCCACATATTTTGCATCTGTTAGGTGCTGCCCAGCAATTACCATCCCTCGCACACACTATTGCAAATGCTTTTAACTACCCGCCAGTTCTGTTCCCTTGGTGGAAAGATGGGGCGGCATGTGAGGCCTACATTCAATCACAAATGATGGAAGAAGCCCGCGCTTAACGGGGAGGATTGGCTATGTCTATGATTGCAGAGGATACATTTATGTGCGAAAGGGAATGGGGTCATACCGAATTTGAGTCGAAAACCTTGCGCAATTTGCTCGGGTGCTACCCAACAGGGGTCGCAATCGTGACAACACGAACCGCAGATGGCCGTGATGTGGGACTAACCATTAACTCATTTGCCTCGTTATCACTCGACCCACCATTAGTTTTATGGAGCTTAGTGAATCATTCACCAAACTTAGCGGTATTTCGTGATTGCTCACATTTCACCATCAATATCTTAGGCCACGGGCACCAAGAACTTGCTATGCGCTTTGCGAATCCACGCATTGAAAACAAGTTTGAAGAGGTGGCTATCCATCTGACCCCTGAAGGCGTGCCTGCTTTGCACGGCGCGATTGCGACGCTGGTTTGTGAAAACCACAAGCAAGATACTCTAGGTGACCATTTATTGATGGTGGGGCATGTGCGCCGTATCGGTAGTGAAACGGGTAAGCCGTTAGTTTTCCACGGCGGTGGCTTTACCGCTTTACATGAATCGCCATTGGCGTAGGAGAAACACCATGAATCAGCAAGCATTGATGATATTCGCTAAAGAATTACAGCAAGGCAATATTCAGGTTGTCGATCTAACACAAACCTTATCGCCATCATTCCCTGCACTGCAATTACCTGAGCAGTTTGGGCAGGTGTGGTCGTTCAGTATGGAGCAAATCTCCCGTTACGATGATAATGGCCCTGCTTGGTATTGGAATAACTTTAGTTGTGGCGAACATACTGGCACGCACTTTGATGCACCTATTCACTGGATCAGTGGAAAAGACCAAGCGAATAACACGGTCGATACCATCCCTGTTGAAAATTTTGTTGCCCCTGCCGTGGTGGTTGATGCAAGCAAAGAAGTGGCTGAAAATTCAGACTGGGTGTTAACGGTCGAGTTTTTGCAAAAATGGGAAGAAAAGCATGGCAAAATTCCCAAAGCGGCTTGGGTACTTTTTAGAACGGATTGGTCGAAAAAAGCGGATGATCCTGCGGCTTATGTGAGTATGCGTGAAGATGGGGCTCACACACCAGGGCCTTCCCAAGAAGCGGTTGAATGGCTCATTCACGAGCGTGACGTAAAAGGGTTTGGTGTTGAGACCATCAATACTGATGCAGGGCAGTCCTACAGTTGGCCTGTACCTTACCCATGCCACACCTTAATGCATGGCAATAATAAATATGGCCTACAGTGCTTGAAAAACCTAGATAAATTACCGCCAACAGGCGTGGTAATTGTTGCGGCTCCGCTGAAAATCGAAGGGGGATCAGGTAGCCCATTACGCGTCTTGGCACTAGTGGGGTGAGGTATGGCAACACTTTCTAACCCACAAGTGATCGTCGTTGGTAGCGGGATGAATTCCTTGATGTGCGCGGCTTTGCTGGCGGTGCGCGGAAAATCGGTGTTGGTGTTAGAACGAAACGATCGCTTAGGCGGTTGTATTCGGACTGAAAATTTATTTGAAGGGTATACCCATGATCTGCTTTCTTGTTGGTATTCACTGTTTGTTGGTAGCCCCGGCTATCAAGAATTAGAACCCCATCTGAAAAAGTATGGATTAGAGTTTGCCCAATGCGACTATTCAACAGGGTTAGTACAACCCGATGGGAAGTCTATTGCACTGAAGCGGGATGTTGCTGAGGCCGCGAAACAGCTCGATCTCATTGCGCCTGGTGATGGGCTAGCATTTCGTAAAATGGCAGACAAATTATTCACCCAAGATGCGGCGCTCACATTTGGTTTATTAGGGCAAAACCCTTATAGCGGCGGTATGTTAAAGCTGTTGTTTTCTGAATGGCGTAAACGGGGTGTCGATGGGTTGTTGGATTTTGCTAAATCAGGTGTGGAAAGCTTTCGTCGTTGGTCAGAACGTGAATTACAGCACGATTTTAGCCGCGCATTGATGGCGCCATGGGTACTTCACACAGGGTTAGGGCCTGATGAAGCGAGTTCGGCGCTAATTGGTAAATTAACCTTCGCTGCCGTTGTTGCTGGTGGGATGCCTGTCGTCAAAGGCGGCAGTTATCGTATCGTTGAGGCTTTTGCAAAAGTGATTGAAGCCCATGGTGGTGAGCTCAAAACAGGGATGCACGTCGAAAAAGTGGTGACTCAAGGTGAGGGGAAAAATAGCCGTGCGACGGGTGTTATCGTCAATGGACAAATGATCCAAGCTACCGAAAGTGTGGTGTGCAACGTAACCCCAACGCAGCTATATGGCTCATTACTTGATAATGTATCGCCTCAGGTGATGGAAAGGGCAAAAGGCTACCGCTATGGCCGTGCAGGTATGCAAATTCATTTTGCATTAAGTGCGCCACCACCTTGGTGCAATCCCGAATTATTAAATGTTCCACTCGTTCATTTCACTGAAAGCATGGAACAGGTTTGTTTATCCGTAACTCAAGCGAACAATGGCTATCTACCTGAAAAACCAACGTTTGGCATTGGGCAACCTACTACGTTAGATCCCAGCCGTGCGCCAGATGGCGGATGGATTTTATGGATCCAAATGCAAGAATTGCCAAGGCGCCTAAAAGGTGATTCCGCAGGAGAAATTCGCATCCCTGAAGATGGGCGGTGGGATGAAGACGTACGAGAGGCGGTCGCGGATAGAATTCAGCAACGTTTAGAGTTAGTCATGCCTGGTTTTTCTTCGTTGATCGTGGGGCGCCACGCAATTTCTCCTGCAGATTTAGAAAGTTATAACTGCAATCTTGTCGGTGGCGATCCCTATTCAGGTACTTGTTCCCCCGACCAATTTTTCTGGTTACGGCCTTTTGCAGCATCAGGTCAAACAAAAACACACAAAACAGCGGTTAAAAACCTTTTTCATATTGGCGCATCAACACATCCAGGGCCTGGCCTTAGCGGTGGTTCAGGTTACCTTGTAGCGCAAAAATTGACGAAAAAATAGGACATAAATAAAACGCAAGGGAACTGCGAGATAACAGGCAAAGCACACACAGTAAGAAAACCCACTATGGCAGGAAACATGATGAATAAAAAAATAATCAGTCAGCTTGTTGCAGGTTCGTGTCTCAGCATACTTTCGTTTGGTACCCTCGCGACGGAAGGGGGTGGGCTAGGGATCTATCCCGATGGTCTCGAAAACTTTATGTCAGGTGCATTACCTCCGCAAGGTGTACATGTGCTGATGTATGGTGGAAATGCCCATTATGACAGTATTCGCGATAATAAAGGGGATAAAATTCCTGTGCCAGGTTTTAGCGTGAATGTGAATGTATTGGCTCCTCGCTTAATTTGGGTAACGGATCAAAAAATACTGGGTGGTGACTTAGCCTTCCATACCATCGTGCCATTATTGGATGTGACTGCAAAAGCGGCAGGTAAAAAAGAGACGAGTCGTGGGCTAGGCGATGTAACGTTTGGACCTGCACTGGGCTTCCACCCTTCGGCAGATTTACATTATGTGGTTGGGTTAGATGCCTATGCACCGACAGGAAAATACAGTAAAACAGACCCTTCTAGTTTAGGTAAAAATTATTGGGCGTTACAACCCGTGTGGGCAATTAGCTATATTCCCCCTGTGGGCGTGAATGCGGATTTAAAAATGATGTATGACTTCAATTTTCGCAATAACGATACGAAAACTCGCTCAGGGCAAGCCTTTCATGCAGATTATGGTTTAGGTTGGGGATTTGGTAATGGGTGGGTAGCAGGGATTGGCGGCTATGCTTTTTGGCAAACAACAGATGACAGTGGCCCGAATTCGGCCCAAGGAAAAGCGCGTGCTTACTCCATCGGCCCTTCAATTCGCTACGCGAATCCACAAGGCTGGTTGTTTACTGCTAAATGGGAAAAAGATTTTGAAGTCAGAAACCGCCCAGAAGGTTCTCAAATTTATTTAAAAGCCTCTATTCCTTTCTAACTATTTAATTTTATTGATTTGAATGCACAGCATAATAAAAACCATGCTGTGCTTTTTTATTTATACTGTAAATATATAAATGATATTCTTTGTGAATAAAAAGATAAAAATGTATCTTTATATTTAAATGAAGGTTTAATGGATTTTAACTTCCATTTTATTGGTGTAAGTTAAATTAACTAATTTATCCTTAATATTGAAAATAGAGTTGACTTAATGTTTTAAGTGTATATTATTTCGCTCGGTTTTTAGTTGTAATATAAACTAGCATTAAATTTCTATATTAAGATATTCTTATTGCATTGATTTTTATTTATTTTTTAGTGTTTTAATCATTTAAAAATATAACATTTTTGCTTTAACGTAAAAATTTATATGAATGCTTTATGGTCTTATTTTTGAATTTTTATGTGTGAGTTAAAAATTAATTGAAAATCTGAATAACGTATTTTTCATTTTTGTCTCTATATTAGATACCCCTCTATACTTTAGAGTAAAGAGGGGTTTTTTTTCTTATATTTTAATATCATATTATATACAATAGCTTAATAAATATAATAATTATTGTTATTAAGCTTTTTTTATACTTTGACTTGGTGATTCACCATAGCGTTGTTTATATTCAGCACTAAAACGGCCCATATGTGCAAATCCCCAACGCAGTGCAACCCCAGTGACATTGGTGGCTTCACCTGATAACAATTCTGCACGTACGCGCTCCATACGCAAATCACGTAAATATTGCATGGGGCTAATATCTAAAAACTCTTTAAACCCTGCATATAAGCTACGTAAACTGACACCTGCAATATGTGCTAATTGCTCCACTGTAATTGGCTCGTGGGCATGAGCTTCTAAGTATTCCTGCACGCGGCGAACATGACGGGGACGGATTGTCGCTCGGCGTAAGCCCGAATCTTCAGTATAGTTATGGGCGTGTGTAGAAAGTAGCGTAACAGAGACTAATTGCTCCACTTGCGTGGCAATTAACTTATGTTGCAGAAGATCAGGGGTTCTCGTAGCGCATTCAATCAGGTAATTCATCAACGTGCGCCATTCAATACAAGATTGCCATGCAAAGCCTAATTCAAACACGAGTGGTTTATCCAGCGTATGGCCAAGTTGGCCTACTAATGATCTCTCTAATAATGATCGAGAAATTCTTAACATGCATTGGTCGTTATCACTATTCCAACGCATGGTTGTTGACTCTTCAGGGCTTAATAAAGAAGCCATTTGCGGTGTAGATTCTAGACGTTTTCCACCACTTTCAATGATAGCACTGCCTGCAAGTGGCATTTGTAAAAGAAAAAAATCCTCTAATTTTCCTGGTGCAATTGTCACATCCGCACCATAGCGTAAGCGGCTTAAGGAAATATCACCCATAGGAATATAATGCATACGTGCATCAAGGCGTTGATGGGGATTGAGTTGATGAAATTGGTGCGGTTTCATCACTCGACCCACCATTGATTTTATTTCTTCAGGATCAGCAGATGTAAATAACAAACGTTCTGACGAACAGATCTGATTTTCAATCTGAGGCGCAGATGAATGGGACCACGAGTTGCTCAACATCGAAGGTACCTCCAAAATGAGTCGCCAACCCCCCATTGACTGACTTAAGTAGTGGCTTGGCTATTTTTGCTTATTATAGGTTTTCTCAATGAATTCAATTAATTATTTTATTTAAGGCAAAAGTGCTTTAGGTTTTTTATTCAACATACTTTATTTTATTTATTATGATGATTAACCTTTTTGTTATTAACATTTCGTTAAAATATTTTTAACCAATTGTCAGTTGAACATATCATAAACAATTTTTCTTACCTAGCTAAATATGTGCAAAAACTATCCAGAAAGTGCAAGAAATCAGAAACAGTGTGGTTATTGTGATAGCCATAACAATATAAAAAATAAAGTTATTTTTATTTTGTTTTAGTAAAATATACATGATTAATCATATTGTTCGTTCTATTTGTATTTTAATTTAACTTTTTATTGGTTTCATTATCTGAAAATCAATTTTTTAGTGGTTTAAAATGCCAAAACCTTTTTTATTGTAGGGGTAATTGACTGTTACTTAATGATTTAACGCCTTTTTTATACATTATCTTTTGTTCTTCTTTATGGGCTATTTCTTGTCGTAAATCTCTCTTTTTCTCTTGTTTTTAAAGGTGATCTGTCCCTTATCTGCAGGGCTTATCCACTCTCTGCATAAATTCAATTTACATGATTAATCATGGATTGACCTTTAATTAACAAAAGAGATACAACTAAGAAACACAAAAAAGATAAAAAACGTTCTGACGTTGACTGGTGAGGTTAAAATGGCTGAGCGCTCGTTTGTTCAAGAAGTTCAAAAGTTACGACAAGGGCAAGGTGATGTTTTCAGTGGTGAAGGCATTCTTGCAGTGACAAAAGCCTTATTAGAATCTGGTGTTTCCTATGTTGCAGGGTATCAGGGGGCGCCAATTTCACATCTCATGGATGTTCTGGCAGATGCACAGGATATTCTGTCTGAATATGGTATTCGTTTCGAAAATAGTGCAAGCGAAGCGACTGCTGCTGCAACGTTAGCGGCTTCTGTTAATTATCCTTTGCGCGGCGCGGTAACATTTAAAGCAACTGTTGGAACAAACGTTGCTTCCGACGCTCTGGCAAACCTTGCGTCAGGCGGTGTATTAGGTGGCGCACTGATTATTGTTGGGGAAGATTATGGCGAAGGTTCCTCAATTATGCAGGAGCGCAGTCATGCATTTGCGATGAAATCACAAATGTGGTTACTTGACCCTCGTCCAAATTTACCTTCGATTGTTCAAGCTGTTAAAGATGGTTTTGATTTATCTGAGGCCAGTAATACACCCGTTATGCTGCAAATGCGTATTCGTTCATGTCATGTGCATGGGCAATTTGTTTGTGCAGATAACCAACATCCAAAATTTACAGTTAAAGATGCACTTGAAAACCCAACTCGCGATGTGAGCCGCATTGTGTTGCCTCCTGCGAGCTTTTTGCATGAAAAAGAGAAAATCGAAGCACGTTGGCCAGCAGCTGTTAAGTTTATTCAACAACGTGAATTAAATGAGTTTTTTGCTGAGGATGCTGATGATGTTGGCATCGCGTTACAAGGGGGGTGCTATAACACATTGATCCGCGCGCTCAACCAAATTGGTTTAGCCGATGTGTTTGGTAATAGCAAAATTCCATTATATGTCATGAATGTTGCTTACCCATTAATTGATGAAGAGTTTGAACGTTTTTGTCGTAATAAAAAAGCGATTTTAGTGTTGGAAGAAGGACAACCGAATTTTGTTGAGCAGAATGTTGCTAGCATTTTACGTCAGCGAAACATCGATATTGAATTACATGGTAAAGATATGCTGCCAATGGCGGGAGAGTATAACACCGCGACGGTACTTGCAGGTCTGCGTTCTTTTTTTGAACGATACGGAAAAATAGAACCTCAAGTCAAAGCGGCTGCGAAACAAATTCGTATTCCAACAATTAACATTGCTGCTGGGCAAACCGAAGAATTATTGCCTGAATATGTCAATGCAGCAGAGCCAACACTCGATGACACTGTGCATGCGCGCCCACCAGGGTTTTGTACAGGTTGCCCTGAAAGACCTATTTTTACAGCAATGAAACTGGTTGAGCGTGAACTTGGCGAGCACCATGTCAGTGCTGATATCGGCTGCCATTTATTCTCTATTCTTCCACCATTCAACCTCGGTAATACAACAATGGGGTATGGCTTGGGTGGTGCAGGAGCAGCGGCATTAAATGCCAAAGCAGGGAAACGCGCGATTTCAGTCATGGGGGATGGCGGTTTTTGGCATAACGGCTTAACCAGTGGTATCGCTAATAGCGTATTTAACCGTAGTGATAACTTAACCATTGTTATTGATAACAGTTATACATCAGCAACAGGTGGGCAAGACATCTTGTCATCAACAGCACTTAACCCAACCCGCAGCACAGGCCATGAAATCGAAAAAGCAGTGAAAGGGGTTGGTGTGAATTGGGTAAAAACCATCAAGCGCACTTATGACTTAAAAACAATGACTAATACATTGCGTGAAGCACTGACTACCGATGAGAAAGGCCCTAAAGTACTGATTGCGCAAAGTGAATGCATGTTAAATCTACAGCGTCGCGAAAAGAAAAAAGTTCGTAGTGATGTTGCTGCAGGAAAACGCGTTGTCCGTGAGCGCTTTGGTGTTGACCCTGACACCTGTACGGGGGACCACTCCTGTATTCGCCTTTCGGGTTGCCCATCGTTATCGATAAAACCAAATCCAGATCCATTAAGAACAGATCCTGTGGCGACAGTGATGGACAGTTGTGTGGGATGTGGTTTATGCGGCGAGGTTTCACACGCTGCCGTTCTATGCCCTTCGTTTTTTAAAGCACAAATTATTACCAATCCAAATCGCTGGGACAAATTACGCCACCGTGTCCGCGGTTGGTTTATTGGCTATTTACAACGTCGTGATGCACGTCGTCGTGAAGAACTCAGTTTCTAAGGGGGAATAAATGCTTTCATCTCCATCATCAATCGCATTACAGCCCATTAAAATCGCCATTTTAGCCATGGGGGGTGAGGGCGGCGGCGTCCTCGCGGACTGGATTGTTAATTTAGGCGAAGAAAACGGTTATTTTGCACAAACCACCTCTGTACCAGGCGTTGCTCAACGTACAGGAGCAACGATTTATTACGTTGAATTGTTTCCTGGCGCGGATAACCCAGAAACGCCAGCACCTGTTTTGGCATTGATGCCAATGCCAGGCGATGTGGATGTTGTCCTTGCCTCTGAACTTATGGAGGCCGGTCGCTCTGTTCAACGTGGTTTTGTTACGCCAGAACGCACGACGTTAATTAGCTCTACACACCGTGTTTACTCTATTGCTGAGAAATCAGCCATGGGTGACGGTCGGGTTGATAGCCAAGCATTGATCCGCCACGCGGGGCTTGCAGCTCGTCAATTCATTCACTTTGATATGGCGCAAGCCGCTCAAGAAAGCGGTAGCGTGATCAGCGCAGTATTATTTGGCGCTTTATTTGGTTCAGGCGTTTTACCTTTTAGCCGCACACAATTTGAAGAAACCATCGTGCGCGGTGGTGTCGGGGTAAAACCCAGCCTGCGTGCATTTGCGCTTGGTGCTGAAAAAGCCGCGCAACCCGAAGAGGCATACCAAGCTCAATCAGCTCAAACAGTTTCGTTACCCCCTAAAAATAAACAAATTTCTGCGCTATTAGCGCGTATTGATCATGAATTTGCTCCTCATGTTCATTATTTAGTGACAGAAGGTGTTCGCCGGTTAATTGATTACCAAGACCCTGCTTATGCTGCGTTGTATTTAGACCGCCTTAACAACCTATTTGCGCAAGAAGGTGGCCAAGATGAGCGTTTACAACGAGCACTTGTTCGCCACTTAGCATTATGGATGTCTTATGAAGACACCATTCGCGTGGCTGACCTCAAAATTCGTGATAGCCGATTCACTCGAGTACGTAATGAAGTTCACGCTAAAGATGACCAATTATTGGATATCAATGAATTTATGCATCCACGTATTGAAGAGATTTGCGAAACGCTTCCCAAGAATTTAGGTAATTGGTTGATGAAGCCACATTGGTTTCACAAAGCGCTTCGCAAACTTACGCAACGAGGGCGAACAATCACTACCAGTTCTTTGTGGGGGTTTTTACAGTTATATGTGCTCGCCGCTTGGAGAAAAGGCAGACGCTCAACTTTACGCTATCAATTAGAAAATCAGCGAATTGAAAAATGGCTCGCAGCAGTGGTTGATGCCGCACGGACAAACCCCGCTTTGGCAACTGAAATTGCGCAATGCCAGCGGGTAGTAAAAGGGTATAGCGATACTCATGCGAGAGGTTTGCGTAATTTTCAGGTTTTGATGGACATCGTGACGCGGCAAGGTAGCAAATTAGCGCCGATTAGCTTACGCGAATTACGTGAAGCTGCGCTTGCTGATGAATATGGCCATGAATTAAAGAAATGTCGCCAACGTTTGGCTATGGATTAAGGATAACATCATGAGTTTATTGAAATTTACTAAACCCTATAAGATCCATTTCTCTGAGTGTGATCCTGCAGGGATCGTGTTTTATCCACAATATTTCGTGATGTTCAATAACCTCCTTGAACGTTGGATTGATGCGCTGATCCCCCAAGGGTTTGCTGGATACATCCTCGAACAACGTTTCGGGTTACCTACTGTGCACCTAGAGGCTGAGTTTAAAGCCATTAGTCGCATGGGGGATGACGTCATCTTAGAGCTGGTAGTTGAGCGAATTGGGCGCAAGTCACTCACGCTGCGCCAACGTTGTATCAGTGTGACGGGGGAGCTGTGTATGCAAGTGACACAAACCTACGTTACAACGTCGTTGATTACACACCAAGCCATTCCTATTCCAGAGGCCTTGCATCAGGCACTCACGGCTCAGTCAGCGGTATAAACAAAGGGGTACTTTCATGAATATAGTGTGTATTGGCGGGGGACCCGCTGGGCTGTACTTTGGGCTACTGATGAAACTGCAAAACCCACAGAACCGCGTAGTGGTCGTTGAGCGCAATCGCCCGTTTGACACGTTTGGTTGGGGTGTCGTGTTCTCTGATGCGACGCTCAACAACTTACGTCACGCTGACCCTGTGTCTGCGCAGACCATTTCTGCAGAGTTTAGTCACTGGGACGATATCGACATTCACTTTAATGGTGCCTGTAATCGCAGCGGTGGGCACGGGTTTATTGGGATTGGCCGTAAAAAGCTATTGAATATCTTACAAGATCGTTGTCTTGAGCTGGGGGTGGAGCTGGTATTTGAAACCCAAGTAACGGATGACCAAGCCATTGCACGTGAGTACAACGCGGACTTATTGATTGCCTCTGACGGGATTAACAGCGCGGTACGTACCCGCTATGAAAATGTCTTTAAGCCCGACATAGACCCGCGTCGTTGCCGCTTTGTCTGGTTAGGCACCAAAAAGATTTTCGATGCCTTTACCTTCCTATTTGCCAAAAATGAACACGGTTGGTTCCAAGTTCACGCGTACCAGTTCCAAGAGGGGTTATCGACCTTTATCGTTGAAACCACCGAAGAAACATGGCTCAAAGCGGGTATCGATCAGATGTCCCAAGAAGATGGCATTGCGTATTGTGAAAAATTGTTTGCCCCGTGGTTAGATGGGGAGAAATTGATTGCCAATGCAGCGCATTTGCGCGGTGCAGCAATTTGGATCCGTTTCCCACGGGTGATTTGTGATAACTGGGTGCATTGGACACAGCCTTCACCAGGTAAAGACGTACCTGTGGTGCTGATGGGGGATGCGGCGCACACCGCCCACTTCTCTATTGGGTCAGGCACCAAACTGGCTTTAGAAGATGCGATTGAACTGTGTGAAAGCTTGAAAACCACAGAAGGGGATTTGCGTAAAGGACTTGAACATTACCAAGCGGTACGCAGCGTGGAAGTGCTAAAAATTCAAAATGCAGCGCGTAACTCGACTGAGTGGTTTGAAAATGTTCGTCGCTATGAAAACCTTGCCCCTGAGCAGTTTGCCTACTCACTGCTAACACGTTCTCAGCGCATCTCCCATGAAAATTTACGCGTTCGCGATGCGGCGTGGCTGGATAACTATGAGCAGTGGTTTGCTACGCAAGCAGGCGCAACAGGGCATGTTCCTCCAATGCTTACACCATTTCAGGTGCGAGATATTACGTTGAACAACCGCGTTGTGGCCTCGCCGACTTTGTTATACAGCGCCACTGATGGTGTGGTGGGTGATTTTCACACAGTGCATCTGGGAAGCCGTGCCCTAGGTGGTGTGGGATTAGTGATGACCGAAATGACGGCTATTGCCCCAGATGCTCGTATGACATTGGGATGCCCAGGGTTATGGAATGATGAGCAGGCGGTGGCGTGGCAACGTGTGACAAAATTTGTGCATCAACACAGTACGGCCAAAATCGGCATTCAGTTGGGGCATGCAGGGCGCCGTGGCTCAACCCAGCGGGGGTGGGAGCAGGAAAACTACCCATTGCAGAGCGGGAATTGGCCGCTCGTATCTGCTTCTGCCTTGCCGTATTTACCGAACGTGTCCCAAACGCCAGCGGCTTTAACAGAAGCGCAAATGGCGACGGTGATTGATCAATTTGTAGCAGCAGCTAAACGGGCAGACCATGCGGGGTTTGATTGGTTAGAGTTACAAGCAGGGCACGGCTATTTATTGTCGAGCTTCTTATCGCCACTGACGAATAAGCGCACTGATAACTTCGGGGGTAACCTTGAAAACCGCCTGCGTTTCCCACTGGCGGTGATCCAGGCGGTACGCCACGTGTGGGGGAAACCGTTGGCGGTACGTATTTCGACCACCGATTGGGTTGAGGGTGGTACCACCGTGGACGAGGCCGTATTGATGGCCAAGGCGATGAAACAAGTGGGTGCTGACCTTATCGATTGTTCATCAGGGGAAGTGTCCCCTGAACAAAAACCCGTATACGGGCGTATGTTCCAAACACCGATGGCAGACCGCGTGCGCAATGAGGCGGGAGTCCCTGTGATAGCGGTGGGGGCAATTACAGATGCTGACCAAGTCAACAGCATTATTGCCGCGGGGCGTGCTGACCTTTGTGCTCTATCACGCCCGTTATTATCGAACCCTGCGTGGCTGCTGCACGAATGTGCCCGTCACGGTTGGGAGGTCACGTGGCCTGCGCCGTATGAATATGGGCGTCAACAGCTGTTGCAGCAAGTCAAATCCAACGGGCGTTAATCGCCCCGTGAATGAGGAGAACGAGCCGATGAACATGAAATCCCATGACCAATACCGTGAAAGCGTGGCAGGCCGCGCAGATGTAGCAGATACCCCTGAGCTTGTGGCGTATTACCAAGAGTTAGCCGACCTGAAAACGGGGGCCTTGTGGACGGTAGCAAACAAGATTGAGCCATGGCAGCCGCAGTCGTCGTCAGTCCCTGTGTTATGGCGTTACCGTGATTTGCGTGAACATGTATTGCGCTCAGTGGAGCTGGTGACCCCTGAAAAAGCGGGGAGGCGAGTGGTTTATCTCAATAACCCAGGTCGTCAAGACGTGGCGGCAGCCGTGGGCTGGTTGTACTCTGGCTTGCAAGTGATGCACCCAGGGGAAGCAGCATCTGCCCATGCCCACTCCTCTTCAGCACTACGTTTTATTATGGAAGGGCGCGGAGCGTACACCATCGTGGAAGGGCAAAAGATGATGCTTGAAGCGAATGATTTTGTACTAACCCCGAATGGGACGTGGCACGAACACGGTGTCGCGGAAGATGGCTTGCCGTGCATTTGGCAGGATGGACTGGACATTCCGCTGGTCAATGCGATGGAAGCGGGTTTTTACAAAGTCCATCCAGACTTACACCAAGCACACACGCGCCCTATTGATTACCCTGTGGGGATGTGGGGCGGTACTGCCTTACGCCCACACGATATCGGCTGGGATAAACCCTATTCGCCATTATTTAAATATCAATGGGGGCCAACCTATGAGGCACTGTGCCGAGCCGCAAACGTGGCCGACGGTTCGCTATTTGATGATGTGCTAATGCATTACACCAACCCTGTAACGGGTGGTCACGTGATGCCCACCATCGGTGCGAGTATGCAATTGCTGCGCCCAGGGTTTGTTGGCAAAGCCCATCGTCACACGGGGAGCTTCATTTACCAAGTGGCGAAAGGCCAGGGGTATTCGATTATTAATGGACAGCGCTTTGATTGGCAAGAACGGGATATTTTCTGTGTGCCATCGTGGATGTTCCATGAGCATGTGAACACCTCACAGACTGATGATGCGTGCCTGTTCTGTTTTAACGACTTACCCGTGATGCAGTCATTGGGGTTGTATTACGAAGAGGCATTAGTGGACAACGATGGCCATCAAAAAATGACGGGCTAGGTGGTGGAGTAAGGGGCAAGATTCACGTCCTAACCTCGATGAAATTATTTATTCAATTGATTTTGTTAGTTTATTTTTTATTTATATTTGATTAACCGATTTTACCTGAAATAGGCAGATGGCGAAACGCCGTATGCTGAGGAGAAAACACCATGCGCTTAATTACTTACCGTTCTGATATCACTGCTGCGGCCCGTTTGGGTGCGATTGTTGACCACCAAGTCGTCGACTTGGCGTGCTTGGCAGAAGAGCAAGGGCTGTACTTACCCGATAACATGCTGGACTTTATTGATTTAGGCCCGCAAGGGATACGTGTGGGGACCGAGTTGCTGAACACCTACCAAGGGAAATTTCCTGCAGGAACGGCTTGGCCAGTGCAAAACGTGAAAATCTTGGCACCGATCCCACGTCCCCGCAAAAACATCTTTGGTATTGGGCTCAATTATGTTGAGCACGTGGCGGAATCCAGTCGTACCTTAGACACATCGAAAGAGCTTCCTAAAGAGCCCGTGATTTTCTCTAAGCCACCGACCACAGTGATTGGCCCAGAAGATGCAATTGAACATAACGCTCAAATTACCCAACAACTGGATTGGGAAGTGGAACTGGCGGTGATTATGGGTACGCGAGCCAAAGGGGTGGCAGCGAAAGATGCGCTGAATTATGTGTTTGGTTATAGCCTAATGATTGACATGAGCGCCCGTGATTGCCGTCGCGCTGGGCAATGGATTTACTCAAAAGGGCAAGATACCTACGCACCATTTGGCCCATGTATTGTTACTGCGGATGAAATTCCAGACCCACACACCTTGGACTTAAGCTTAAAAGTTAATGGCGTGACCAAGCAATCATCCAACACTCGTCATATGTTGTTTAACGTGAACGCGTTAATTGAAGATATCAGCAAGGGGATTACTCTTGAGCCAGGGGACATTATTGCCACGGGTACCCCTGAAGGTGTGGGGGCAGGGCGCTCACCGCAAGAGTGGGTGTGGCCAGGGGATGTGATTGAGGCATATGTACAAGGCATTGGTGAGCTGCGCCATCCTGTAGTGGCGGTGTAAAAAAGGAGCCAAAGCATGTTGAACTTAGCGCAATTTAAAGCCGCAGCGGTGCAAGCGGCCCCCGTGTTTTTGGACACGAATGCCACTGTGGATAAAGCCTGTCGGCTGATTGAAGAGGCGGCGGATAACGGTGCCAAATTAGTGGCGTTTCCTGAAGTGTTTATATCGGGTTACCCGTATTGGAGTTGGGTGATGAACCCGATTGACGGCAGCCCGTGGTTTGAAAAACTGTGCAAATCGGCCATTGAAGTCCCAGGGCCAGAAATCCAAAAAATCGCTCAAGCTGCGGCACGTCACCGTATCAATGTGGTGATTGGCGTCAATGAGCGTAACCCGCACGGTATTGCTACCTTGTATAACACGTTAGTGACCATTTCTGATGAGGGTAAAATTCTGGGGCGTCACCGCAAATTGGTGCCGACATGGGCGGAAAAACTGACATGGGCAAATGGCGATGCGTCCTCGTTAAAAGTGCACCAAACCAGCGTCGGGCCACTGGGTGCCTTGGCGTGCGGGGAAAATACCAATACCTTGGCGCGCTTTGCGTTATTGGCACAAGGAGAATTAGTGCACATTGCCAGCTATATTGCACTGCCTGTGGCTCCGAAAGATTATGACATGGCTGAGGCCATTCGCCTGCGTGCGTCGGCACATTGTTTTGAGGGAAAAGTGTTCACCATCGTTTCTTGCTCGACGGTGTCGACGGAGATTATCGATGCGATGTCAGCGAGCCACCCTGAAGCGCGTGATTTGTTGGCTCGCCCAAACAGTGCATTTTCGGGCATTATCGGCCCCGATGGTCGTGTGGTGGGGGAACCACTGATTGATAAAGAAGGGATTGTGTACGGTGATATTGATTTAAACCGCTGTATTCAACCGCGGCAAATGCACGATATCACGGGGCACTATAACCGCTTTGATATCTTCGATTTACAGGTAAACCGCCGTCCATTGAGTGCTGCCCGCTTTTATGGCGAGGGGCAAAGTGTGGATGAATTAAATCCCATGACTGATAGCGATGAACCGTTTGGGGAGAAAAAATGATGAGTCTGGCACGCACATTTCGGATTGGGCAGATTGTTCCGTCCTCGAACACCACCATGGAAACGGAAATTCCCGCCATTTTACGAGCACGGGAAGCGCAGTTTGCGGAGCGTTTTACCTTTCATTCCAGTCGTATGCGGATGAAAAAAGTGACCAAAGAGGAGCTGGCTCAAATGGATTCTGACAGCGACCGCTGCGCTCTTGAGCTATCGGATGCGGCGGTGGATGTCCTGGGGTATGCCTGCTTGGTTGCCATCATGAGCATGGGGAAAGGTTACCACCGCGTGTCGGAAAGCCGTTTACATCAACGTACGGTGGATAACGGCCACCCCGCACCGATTGTGACCAGTGCGGGGGCGTTAGTGGATGGGCTACATGCCATTGGTGCAAAAAAAGTGTCTATTTTGACGCCATACATGAAGCCGTTGACGCAATTAGTGATTGAGTATATTGAAAGCGAAGGTATTGAAGTGGTGGACAGCATTTCGTTGGAAATCCCTGATAACTTAGCAGTGGGTAGGCAAGACCCGCTGGCGCCAGTGGAAATCACTAAGAGACTCAACTCCAACGTGGATGCGATAGTCGCATCGGCTTGCGTGCAAATGCCATCATTGCCATCGGTGCAATTAATTGAAGACCGAGTGGGTTTACCTGTGCTGTCTTCTTCGGTGGCGACAACCTATATGATGTTGAAAAAGCTTGGCTTAGAGACACGGGCTGATGGATTTGGGTCTTTACTCAGTGGAAAGTTTTAGCTGAATTATCGTCTCCTTCTGCTACTCTTGAGGGGCTAGATTAAATGCAATTATGCATAGCGCGTATCGAGAGGGACAGATGTCAGACTCAAAGGTTTTTGTTGATAATTACTTGCCTGCCCTATTAGGGCAGGCATGGATGTTAGTTTCATCTGAATTTCATGCAATTGTTGAAAAAAAAGGGTTATCGGTATTGGAGTGGCGGGTGCTATCAACATTAGCGGGTAATGGCTCGATGGGGATCACTGAACTATCGCAAAAAACAGTTAGTAAACAACCGACAATTACTCGTGTTTTACAACGCTTAGAACAGCAAGGGCATGTGCTCCGTCACAATAATCATAGTGGGAGTGATAAGCGAATTACATTGGTGAGTGTTACCTCCAGTGGGATGGCATTAGTCGATGGGCTATTAGTTGAAGCACAACAACATGAAGAGGTGGTACTCGCTCCACTAGGTCTGCGTAAGAGTAAGATGCTTAAAGAAGTCTTACAGGAGTTAATTGAGCGCCATAGCTTAGAGAACGTAAGTGAGACAGGAAACACTGAGAAAAAAGCAACCAGCAAAAAACAATTAAAAAATAAAAATAACACTAAAAATTTAATTGAATAATCAATTAATGATAACTTAGAGAGCTATCTTATCCTAGATGAATGATTTTTGTATTACGGATGTTTTTATTGTTAATTATCAAGTTGATAGGTAACTTTCTCACACTTGGTGACACTATTGGGGTAAATGATAACCTAATGATAGATAGGTAATTTCTGAATTTTGTTTTTTTTGTATCTGTTAATTAATTGCTACTTTACATTGATTCAATTTATCTATTAACTTCATTACTGATAATTAATGATTAGCTAAATATGGAGCAATCAATGTCAGTTGTGACACTTGTACTCGTTTTTTTACTTGCGGTTATTGTGAGTGTGTTTATCTCGCGATTGCTCAAAGATATTATTCCATTACCCCTTATTCAGATAGCGCTGGGAGCTGGGCTGTCTCTGTATGGTTTTACGGTTGAATTTGAGCCTCATTTATTCCTCTTCTTATTTATTCCACCATTGCTGTTTCTTGATGGCTGGCGTATTCCAAAAGAAGCCTTATTCCAAGAAATTAAACCGATTATGTCATTAGCGATAGGCCTTGTTGTGGTTACTGTTATTGGCATGGGGTTCTTTATTCATTGGTTAATTCCTGCCATTTCATTGGCCGTTGCCTTTGCGCTTGCCGCGATTTTGTCGCCGACCGACCCCGTTTCAGTTTCTGCGATGACAGTAAACTCTCCATTACCATCGAGGATGGCGCACATACTGGAAGGCGAGTCACTGCTCAACGATGCAACAGGTTTAGTCTGCTTTAGTTTTGCCGTAGTGGCCGCGTTAACGGGGACATTTTCCCTTGCTTCAGCGGCGGGAGAATTCGTCTTTGTTGCATTCGGTGGAATTTTAATTGGCTTAGTGGTCGCTTGGGCAATTGGTTGGTTAAACCAATTTTTGGTTAAGCGTACAGGTGAGGAACCTGCTATCCAAATCATGATCAGCCTGCTAATGCCGTTTACGGCTTATTTACTTGCAGAGCACTTGCATGTGTCTGGTATTTTAGCCGCGGTTGTTGCGGGTATTGCTATGCACTATGAGAAAATTGCAGGGCGTATGCAGGCAGCGACACGGATGCAAAGTAAAGCCGTTTGGGACACTGTTCAAACGGCATTGAATGGGATGATCTTTATTTTGTTGGGTGAGCAATTACCAGGTATGTGGACAAACATGCCAGAAGTTGCGGCCGCCGCAGGGGCAAGCCATCCTTGGATGTTATTTGTTTACGTTGCAATTATTACGGTGGCGCTGGCAATCTTACGTTTTAGTTGGGTTTGGATCTCAATGACCTTGACCGTATTCCATAACCGTCGCCGTGGTAAAGAAGCGGATGTGGTGCATATTCGTATGATGGCGATTATGGCGACGGCAGGTGTACGAGGTGCAATTACATTGGCAGGTATTTTAACACTGCCATTATTGATGCCGGACGGTTCTTTATTCCCAAATCGTGATGTGGCGATTTTCTTGGCAATGGGCGTTATCCTGTGTTCATTATTGATAGCCAGTATTGCATTACCGATTTTAACAAAAGGTTTAGTCCAAGACTTGCCATATGACAATGATGAAATTCGTGCTCGGTTAGCGCTAAATGAAGCGGCTATGGCCCACTTACGTGAGCTAATGAACCACCCTTCAGAGGATATGGATGAAATCGCTATGCGTACCGAGGTTGGGGCACAATTGTTAGAAATTTATGGCAGACGACTCGATAACACCGATGAAACAGAATCTGATGTATATGATTTACATCGAATGATTGAGATGGAACGTCAAATGTCTAACTCTGCATTGAAAGCAAAACGTGAAGCGCTATATCTCATGCGGAAAAATAAAAACATTAATGAGCGGGTTTATCACCGTTTACGCGATGAATTGGATCTGAAAGAAGAAACGCTGAATCACCATAAAAATGGTAAACACTAGTTTATGAAATTAAAGGCCTGAATTTATTCAGGCCTGAGATTGTTGACAAAGCAGGATAAAAGCGTGGTTTTTCCTGCTTTGTGTTATCAGCCGAAAATCAATAAATTGATTTTCCTCGTTTATTTTCAAAACTATCCAACCTGCAGCCAAACCTAATCGGTTTGTCAGCAGTCTGAGGCCTGAATTTATTCAGGCCTTTTTCTGAACAATATAAATGAGAGTGAAAACCGTATTTGACTAATCGTATTGATGGCTGATAAGTTAGCGTTAACTCTATTTAGGAAAAAAATATGTCACAGGTTGTCGCACGTTTAAGCATGATTATTACCATCACTTAGTGGTGGGGATAAGCGACAACCGAAACCCGCCAGGCAAGGCGGGTTTTTTGTTCTTGTCTGGTCAAATCATCAGCAAGGAAACATATATGAATTTAACTGGAACACCACAACTCTCTGATAACAAAGTTCGTTTGCATTTTCTCTGTGGGAAAATTGCGTCTGGGAAGTCAACTCTCGCCAAACAGTTAGCTAAGCAGCCTCGAACGGTTTTATTGAGTGAAGATGAATGGCTTTCGACGTTGTACCCCAATGAAATCACAGAGCTTTCACACTATATAGCTAAAAGCGCCTTGGTGAAAAAGGTGTTGGAAAAACATATCAAGCAATTGATGGAGGCAGGTAATACGGTCGTGATGGATTTCCCTGCCAATACACCAAATCAGCGCCAATGGCTAAAATCACTCGCCCAATTATCGAATGTACCGTATGTTTTTCACGTTTTACAGGTTGATAACGATGAGTGCAAAGCACGGCTTGCAGCGCGTAATTTAACAGGTGAAAACCCTTTTCACACCTCAGACACACAGTTTGATTTAATCACCGCACATTTTTCTTACCCTGCGCCAGATGAACAATTAAATTGCCAGTTTTATCCTGAATAGGTGATATTTTCAGCGGTCTAACTTGTTCGCAGACTGCTGAAAATATTGATTATTTTGGACGGTACATCTTCACATTTTGTTGTTGTTCAATCCAATAGTAATCTGCGGGGCCACCTGCACGTAGCAACGGTTTTTGCACTGCACAATCATAAAGCCCATCAGTTAAGGTGGATTCATCAATATGCACCATGACAACCTCTCCCATGACCATCCACGTATCCAGTAATTGGCCATCAGCGCGTTTAAGTTGCTGATACTGAGTGACCACACATTCCATCGAGACGGGAGTTTGTGCTATGCGTGGTGGCGAAATCAATGTTGAAGGTAGGGTGGAAAGTTGTGTTAAAGCAAACTCACTTTCCCCTCGCTCAAGGGCGGCACTGCTCATATTAACTTGCTCACCAAGGCATAGTGTCGCAAGGTTATAGACAAATTCCCCTGTTTCGATGGCATTGGTGACAGAGTCTTTTTTACCCACGCTGGAAAAGGCCAAAATGGGGGGGGAATAGTTAAAAATATTGAAAAAGCTATAAGGAGCAAGGTTGGTTCGGCCTTGGCTGTCACAGGTTGAGATCCAACCAATAGGACGTGGGCCGATTAAAGATGGAATAGGATCATGGGGAAGTCCATGCCCTTTAGTTGGTTGATAACTATAGAATTTGGTTGTCATTGCAAGCTCCTTTTTTGTTTTATCCTAACGGATAATAGGGGCTGGCGTAAGGTTAAAAAATGAAAAATGCAATGAACGCATAAAGTTAGCAGTCAGCGGATAGCAATGAGTGAATAATAGGCTGATATTACTCACCAATGCGCTGGATAAAACTAGAAGGGCTTTGTCCCAGCCACTTTTTAAACATGGTGGAAAAAGACCCGACACTGCTGTAACCCAAGTCAAAAGCCACTTCGGTAATCGATTTTCCTGCGGAAATATGAGTGATGGCACTGAGCAAACAAGCTTGCTGGCGCCAATCTGAGAAAGACAATCCCGTTTGTGCTCCGAAAAAGCGGCTAAAAGAACGCTCACTTTTATGGAGTTTCGCTGCCCACTCTTGGGGAAGAGAGGTGATCTGAGGCGCCTTTAAAAATTCACGACACATATGGGCGAGGTGCTCATCCCGTGGGATCGGCGCATAAAATGGTAAAGGCTCCGCACGCTCAATTTCGTGCAAGATCAATTGGATCATGGCGCCATCACGGCCATGAAGGTCATATTCGATAGGCGTATCGACAGCTTCCAGTAATAACTGGCGAAGTAATGGTGAAACGCGGAGCACTTCGCATTTGTTCCCTTTGCGTGGTGCCGCTGCGGGTTCGATATATAAGCTGCGCGTACTCACATTTAGCATGCGGGTTTCATGGGGCGTATTGCAGGGGATCCACACACCGCTATCTGGAGGAATAACCCACTCGCCATCATCTGTGCTCACTTCAATCAAACCTGTTGCACCATATAAAAATTGTGCGCGGCGGTGAACATGAGAGTCCAGTAACACATTCGGTAAGTAATCAGTTCCGATCGCGAGAACATCACGTGGAACCGAATCAACGGTTTTAAGGGGGATATTTCTCATGGAAATTCCTCTTGGCTGAAATACAAACATAATGATTTTTTTTTCGAATATAGGCAATTTTTATTGATATAACCACATGTTTTCCATGGTTGGCTGAAATTCCGATCTCTTTGGCTGTTTTTCGAAAGTTGGTAAAACGGAAAATGATTACCCTAGCGCGGAAACCCAATGTATGCCTGAGGTAGAGTTATCATGGAAAATTACAACAATCAGAATGATGAGCAAGTCGGCCTGATTGAACCTTTAACCCGTCGTCGGTTTATTCAGGGCAGCTCTGCACTCATGGCTGTCCCTTTTTTAGCCGCAAATACGGTTGCTTCAACGCCAGAAAACCCAGATATCATTCCAACAAAAACGATTAATAATGAAGGGGAACGCGTCGTTTCCACTTGCAGTAGTTTTGACTGTGGTGGGAAATGCGATATTCGTGCGCATGTTAAAGAAGGTGTTGTCACGCGTATTAGCACTCGACCTGATGCTGATCTTGATGAAGAGATGCCAATCATGCGTGCATGCGTGCGTGGTCGTAGTTATCGGAAATTTGTTTACCACCCTAACCGGCTGAAATACCCAATGAAACGTGTTGGTAAACGTGGAGAAGGGCGTTTTGAGCGGATCAGTTGGGAGGAAGCCACCACGCTGATCGCAAGTAACATGCAACGAATCAATGAACAATATGGCCCCGCTTCACGCTTTGTTAGCTTAAGTACTGGGGTTACTGGGGGGATTTTTTCTGGTGCGAACATGTTACGCCGTTTATTCAATATCACAGGCGGTTTTTTAGAGAATTACCACTCGGTCAGTAATGGCAACACCATGGCGGTAACACCTTATACCTATGGAACTTCCGCGAGTGGCAGTACTTTGGATACGTTGGAAAATACTCCATTGGTGATTTTATGGGGGCATAACCCCAATGAAACCATTTTTGGGCATTCCAATCATTATTTCCAAAAAATGAAGAAAAATGGCACCAAATTTATTGTTGTCGACCCACGCTATTCTGATACTGCGTCGTCATTAGCTGACCAATGGATCCCCATTTTACCAACTACGGATAACGCGATGATGGACGCGATGATGTATGTGATCATCAGTGAAAATCGCCATGACCAAGCCTTTATTGATAAATATACAGTCGGTTTTGATGAGCACCAGATGCCTGATGGTGTGCCTGAAAATGAGTCATTGGTGGCTTATTTAATGGGCAAAAAAGATGGGGTAGTGAAAACCCCTGAATGGGCGGAACCCATAACCAAAGTTCCCGCAGATACCATCCGCCAGTTAGCACGTGAATATGCAGGTACTAAACCTGCAGCATTGATGCAAGGTTGGGGGCCTCAACGCCATATTTGCGGTGAGCGCTCAGCGCGTGGTGCAACGTTATTAGCGACTATCACGGGTAATGTAGGTGTGAAAGGGGGTTGGGCTGCGGGGTATGGTATGGCCGTTACCCCAGATTTACGCAAAACGTTGGCGGGCCCAAGCTTATTCGAAAACCCAGTTAAGGCGAAAATCAACATTACCAATTGGGTTCAAGCCTGTGAAGATAAAAGCCTTGTCACACCAAATAACGGCCTGAAAAATGCCGAAAAGCTCGATACCGAGATAAAAATGATTTTCTCGTTAGCGGGTAATTATATGACCAACCAAAATCCCGATATATTGCACGCCGCCAAAGTACTGGAGGATGAAAGTAAGGTGGAATTTATCGTCTATAGCGACTTATATATGACACCGAGTGCCAAATATGCCGATATTTTACTGCCCGAAACCAGTTTTTTAGAGCGCTGGAATGTGGGGGGAACTTGGGGAACGGGTAACTACATTATTTTATCTGAAAAAGTCATTGAGCCAGAGTTTGAACGCCGCAGTGATTATGAATGGTTGTGTGAAGTAGCTGAAAAGCTCGGTGTTGGCGAGAAATTTAGTGAAGGCCGTACAGAAAAACAGTGGATTGAACATCTCGTTAACGATGCCCACCAAAAACGCCCTGAGGATGGAATTCCTACCTTTGATGAGCTGTTGGTAAAACGTCGTCATTTACTGAAACACAAACCGCATATCGGGCATGTGGCGTTTGAAAAAAACATTAATGATATTGAAAAACACCCATTTGAAACGCCATCTGGGAAAATTGAGATTTTCTCGAAGCGTTTGTATGAGCGTCATGATGTTGATATTCCTGCGTTATCTCATTATGTCCCAGCGATTGAAGGGCCAGAAGATGCATTAACGACACGTTTCCCGCTGCAGCTTATTACGTGGAAAGGCCGAAATCGCGCCAACTCAACGCAATTTGCTAACCCATGGCTGCAAGAAGTCCAGCGCCAAGAGCTATGGATTAATCCAATTGATGCTAAGCGCCGAAACATTGTTGAAGGTGATTATGCCAAAGTGAACAATGACCGTGGGGTAACGCAAGTGCCAGTAAAAATCACTCAGCGCATTATGCCAGGGGTCGTTGCACTGCAAGCAGGTGCATGGTGGCAGCCTGATGAAAATGGTATCGACCAAGGTGGGTGCGCCAACGTATTAACATCAGCGCGTAGCACGGCAATGGCTCACGGAAATGCCCATCAAACATTATTGGTGGAGGTAACAAAAGCATGAGTAAATTCCACGTTTATCCCGCAGTTAGTGACAAACAACTCGGGTTTTATATCGATTCGGCACGCTGCTCTGGCTGTAAAGCGTGTCAGGTGTCCTGTAAAGATAAAAACAACCTCGACGTCGGGCGCAAATACCGCCGTGTTTACGAAGTAACTGGCGGTGAGTTTATCGAAAACGGCACAGGGGGGCTGGTGAATAATGTCTTTGCCTATACGTTATCTATTTCATGCAACCACTGTGCCGACCCTATGTGTGTCAAAAATTGCCCGACCACCGCGATGCATAAGCGCGAAGGTGACGGCATTGTGATGGTTAATACGGACAAGTGCGTTGGATGTGGCACCTGTGCATGGTCTTGTCCGTATGGCGCGCCGCAGATGAACCCTGAGACACAACAAATGTCAAAATGCGATTTTTGCATTGACCTGCAGCTCAAAGGTGAGCAACCCGTTTGTGTGGCAACCTGCCCATTAGGTGCAATTCAGTTTGGCCCAATTGACGAGCTCAGAAAACGTTATGGTGAATTGGCGGATGTACGAGGGTTACCAGATTCCTCGATTACACACCCTAACCTTGTTATTCACCCACACCAAGGTTCTGGTCGTCAGTCTCAAGACACACAAGGAGAAACTAAATGAACGAATGGCCATTATTGTTATTCACCTTTTTGATGCAGTTATCTATTGGGTTAAGCATTATGTTAGGCGTTTCTGCAAAGAAACTGTCTTCGGTGTTTGCAGGTAAAATTAATTCGCAATTTTTCTTGTGGTATTTATTTGTGGCCTGTGTCTTTGCGGGGGTAGGATTATTATCTTCGATTACCCACTTAGGTGTGCCACTCAATGCACCTAATTCGTTGCTAAATCTTTTTTCCTCTTGGCTAAGTCGAGAAGTGGTTCTTACTGCCACCTACTTTACATTTTTAGGACTCACTTTTTTATGGCTTTGGTTTAAAAAAGAATTGTCTTATCTGCTACTGGGGATGGCGATTATTGCAGGGCTGTGTGATGTATATGCTATGGCGTCAATCTATCGTTATACATCAATGTTAACGTGGATGAATGATAATACTTATCTGATGTTCTACGGCACGATGCTAACGGCTGGCGCTGCGGGTTATTATTTATTAATCAGTTTATTACTGCGTTTTAAAGCAGGTAGCACTGGGGTACAAATTCCGACCCGCGGGCTGTGGATATTATGGGCAGTTATAGGGGTGAGCTTATTTATTCGCCTGGTTTATCAACCCGCTTATGAAAGTTACCTTGTCCACACGAGTTATAACAATGAGTCGATAACCTTTCCTATCGATTCTATTCATGCTTATCAAGCGATTTGGTCATTACGTATGACCAGCTGGGTGGTAGGAATGTTAGCGGTGATAGTTTTAGGCGTTGGTATATTCCGTCGTATGCGCACAGCGTCAAGTGAGGTATTAACTTCAAACGGTCAGGGCTATTTAGTGCTGGGGTGTGCCTGTGCGATTGTTGCTGAGTTTATGCTGCGTTATTGCTTTTACTCTATTCATATTTAAGGCAATTGTGATTCATTTTTTAGGAAGTCTTGGTCATTATGATCCACTTTTCACATTACGCAGCGGCTTTTAATATTTTGGGGACTTGCTATTTGTTTTCGCCCAATGATGATGCAAGTCACTATGCATTAAGCTTTTTTAAATTGGATGATTTTGCTGAACAATGGCCTTGTAAAATAAGTCCTCAATTGAGCCATCAAATCACGCAGTTTTTAAATATTGAACGGCAACAATTACATAAGCAATGGGCTGATTTGTTTATTGGCCCCAATACATTACCCGCTCCACCTTGGGGCTCGGTGTATCTCGACCCTGAGGGGGTATTGCAAGGTTCTTCAACGCAAGCGTTAAGTGCATTTTTACAACGCGAGCGGTTAAAAGTGCAAACACGTTACCCAGAACCTTCAGACCATGTTGGTTTAATGTTATTTCAGGCAGCGGTATTAGCGTCAGAGGTGAGAGAGCATGCATTAAAAGAATTACTTGTTGACCATTTGGAAAGTTGGTTACCACAGTTTTACCATCAACTAAATAGAACAATGCCAAATTCTTTTTATTCGCCATTAACTGAGTTAGCGCTAGTCACAGTTAAATCATGCCGCTAGTCTTTTATCAATGTGACTTTTAATTCAGTATATTTGAATGTTAAATGGTTAATTAAACGTAATATTTGAATGAGGAAATGGTTAACAATTTATAATTAAATGAAAATTGATTTAGTTATAAGAAATGCAAATTAAAATGATTCCCACTTTAATTTTCTAAGCCATAATACATTTTTACGTCATACTACTTAATGATAGGTATTTACAGCGAAGGGGGTATAAAGTGGTCAATCTATTTAATCGGCTGTTGTCCCATGAAGATGCGGGAAAATTACTGTTACGTCTTTCTGTGGGCGGGCTAATGCTGTTCCATGGAATGAGCAAGTTAATGACAGGTGCTAGTGGTATCAAGGCGTTACTGGCTTCTTACGGTCTACCTGAATTTATCGCTTACGGCACTATTCTAGGCGAAGTCGTTGCCCCTATTTTTATTATTTTAGGGATATTAACTCGTCCATCTGCATTGTTAGTGGCGTTTACCATGGTTGTTGCATGGCTGATGATTGGTTTAGATAAAACCTTCGTTCTGGATAAAACAGGGGCATGGGCGATTGAAAGTATTGTGTATTTCTTCTTAAGTGCCATTGCATTGGCATTTATGGGCTCAGGACGATTTTCAGTGATGCGCAATGCATGCTGGCGATAAATAAATTTTAGTTAAGTGTTTTGACATTGCTTTGAGAAAAGACCATCAAGATTTTCTGATGGTCTTCTTTTTTGAACAATAACCTGTTGAATTAGTCATTTTTCAACACAGTTTCGCGGAAAAATAGGTCTAACAAGCTGCTGTCTCGACATGCAGGTTCAGGAAAATCCAAACGCTCAGCGCGTTCAACGGCCTCCATCACTAGCGCATCTATCGCAGGGCGCCTTGCACCATAATGGCTTTCGTCGACATTCGACTTTATCACTAACAGTGCTTCAATTTCTGCCAACACAGATTTATTGGTAACGGTTGCAGTCACTAATTCTGAAAAAGCCATCGGTGGCATACTTTTATGCATTTCTATCCAACGCAGTGCTAAAACGGCTCTAAGCAGATAAAAATACTTTTTAAGTTTGACTTCTTTACCTTTAAAATCCGTATGTAAGTTACGCTTACTGATTGATAAATAATGATATCTAGACTTTAATGGTGAATAAAATCTTGCAGCAAGTTGCTCTAGCTCAGCAAAAAAATCATTGTCTTTAAAGTAGACAATAGGGGAATGTAGCCATTCTATTAATGCGGGGTTTGAATTACGCATTAATTTTAAAGCCTTGGATAATTCCCAGCCAGAAACGTCCAGCTCATCATCTATCGGTTTCTCTATGACATCCCGCTTGGGGTCTAGCGTTAAGTACCAGTCTAATTTATGAACATAGATAAATCGCACATCATAGTCGCTGTCGCGGGAGGCAAAGCCCCAACCGCGACTGCCTGATTCACAAGCAAAAAGAACTTTAACGTGGTGACTTTCTTCTATGTCTTTTAAGGTACGGTATATCCGTTCTTTCATTAGCACGGATACGCTTCCACGGTTGGTTTCCATGCTTTCTCCTTTTTTAACCTTTCACACACACCACTTGGCGTAGGGTATGCACGATTTCAACTAATGATGATTGCGCTGCCATTACGGCATCAATGTCTTTATATGCCATTGGAATTTCATCAATCACATCGCTATCTTTTCGGCACTCAACGTGCGCAGTTGCCATTTTTTGGTCGCTGACTGAAAAACGCTTTTTAGCCTCAGTTCGGCTCATCACACGGCCTGCACCGTGACTGCAAGAGCAAAAACTTTCTTCATCGCCAAGTCCGCGCACAATAAAGCTTTTCGCTCCCATTGACCCTGGAATGATCCCCATTTGGCCTTTTCGAGCAGACACTGCGCCTTTTCGTGTCACCAAAATTTCTTCACCAAAATGTTGCTCTTTTTGCACATAATTATGGTGGCAATTTACCGCTTCTTGTTGGGTGGTAAACGGTTTTGGAATTTCACGTGAAAGTGCTTCCAACACACGGTGCATCATCACTTCGCGGTTATGGCGGGCGAAATCCTGCGCCCAACCCACGGCTTCCATATAGTCATTAAAATGCACGCTGCCTTCTTCAAAGTACGCTAAATCCCTATCTGGCAAATTAGCGATATGTTGCTGCATATCCTTTTGTGCCAATGAAATGAATAGGTTACCTATCGCATTTCCTACTCCGCGTGACCCGCTATGTAACATCACCCATACACGATTTTGCTCATCCAAACACAGTTCAATAAAGTGGTTCCCCGTTCCCAGCGTTCCTAAGTGGTTATAATGGTTAGTCCCACGTAGTTTTGGGTACTTATCGCAAATACGTTTAAAGTCCTCATCCAAATGCGCCCAATGGGTATCCACAATATCTGGTGTACGGTGCCATGCGCCTTTATCACGTCCGTGTCGATGAGTCGTTCGTCCGTGCGGCACAGCGGCTTCGATAGCAAAACGAATATTCTGTAAGCTATCAGGCAAATCAGACGCGGTTAGGGATGTACGCACTGCAATCATTCCAC
Source organism: Providencia xihuensis (assembly GCF_041953405.1). NCBI lineage: Bacteria > Pseudomonadati > Pseudomonadota > Gammaproteobacteria > Enterobacterales > Morganellaceae > Providencia > Providencia xihuensis. The sequence goes on from NZ_CP169565.1 coordinate 558,716, forward strand.
AACCGATATCGACTCCCACTGCGGCAGGGATAATCGCCCCTTTGGTTGGGATCACACTCCCGATGGTTGATCCTTTCCCTACGTGTACATCTGGCATTACTGCTAAGTGTTTAAAAATAAAGGGCATCTTGGCGGTATTTTGCAATTGTGTTACCGCTTTCGGATCAACAGGAACGCCGTTAGTCCACATTTTTACAGGTACGCCAGTTTCTTGAATTAATTGATTGAAATTATTATGACTCATTGTTATTCCTTAATTTTTACCAATCCGTTTAATACTTGGTCTAATCCACCGTAAACGGAAATTTGGTCGATTCGATGTGCGATGCTTTCTAAGGTTTCGAGCTCTTTTAAGCGCAGCGCAACAGGGTTGTTTTCCATCACTTTGGCAGTATTTAACAGCGAACGCGTGGCGGCTGTTTCTTCGCGGCGGCGGATCACGTTAGCTTGTGCTGATTTTTCAGCTTCAACCACTTGGGACAATATAGTGCGCATTTCGCCCGGTAAAATAATGTCTTTTACACCAATGCTGTCGACCTCTAAGCCAAACTCCGCAATACTTTGCACCACTTGCATTAGCATGAGTTCATCGATTAACTGCTTGTTTTCTAATAGTTCATCCAGTGTGCGGGTGCCCACGATCTCCCTCAATGAAAACTGTAATTCACGGTATAAATGTTCTACTGGTTGACTCAATTGAGAAAATGCATGTAGCACATCGGCATAGCGCCAGTTAGCCGACAAATTAATGCGCAACGTCACTTTATCTTTGGTTAAGATTTCTTGCCCGCTGACTTCCAGTGATTGTAAACGCGTATCAATAATGTCAATTTCAGGCGTGTGTTCTACACGCCAGTAACCGTGCGTACCTGCTTCAAGTAAACCCGTGATTTCACCATCAATTTTTAACACGCCAATATGCCAAGCGGGTATTTGAGCGACAAGGCACAGCTCGCTGCCTTTGATACGTTTTTTCGCGGCTAAGCGCTGTGTTAAGGCTTCTGGTAACACTAAATGCCCCACTTTTTGTTTTTCGACGCGCAGTGTATTGCCAGATTTCCAGTACAGACGGCGCGTTGCTGGCGATAAAATTTCAACCAAGTTATTGTGTGAATATAAAAAACCAATCTCATCATCTAATAAATCAATATCAACGCCATAGGAGGCTACCCAATTTGGGTGATATTGGCGAATTTGCTCAGCAAGCACAGAATCAATTGGTTTATCAATGGACTGTGAGCAAACATCAATGATTTGAATCTCAGGCTTCTGTTTAATTGACCAAAAACCGTAATTTCCCGCTTCTAACAGGCTTTTTATTTCACCATCCACTTTGAGCAGGCCAATTTGCCCCGCAAAAATTTGCGCCATTACACATAAATCACGGCCTTTAACCCCTTTTTTGTGCACTAAATGATCCGTTAATTCATTGGTCATGGCTAATTGGGTCACGTTATGTTTTTCGATACGTAAATCATCGTTGGTTTTCCAGTATAAACGGCGTGTTTGTGGCGCGATAATTTCAACTAAATGATGATGTAAGTATAAAAAAGCGACTTCATCATCGGATAAATTAATATCAACACAATACGTATTTACCCAATCCATATGGAATTGGCGCAAATGATTTGCCAGTTTTTCTTCAATCGGTTCATTGTTTAATGTGAAAAATGAAACCGTCAGTTTATTAAACCAATCTTGTACGCGGTGCTCGCCTGCCACTAACAGTTGTTTGAAATCACCATTTTTTGACGTTAGTGCAATAAGTCCTTGAGCAACATTTATTTTTTTCATTATTTTTCCTTTTATTTATGTGTCTGGCGCTGAAGAACAAAACGAAGTTATGAGGGGAAAGAAAGAGCGCCAAATCGGCTGTCTAAATTTCTGCTCATCACTCGGTGAGGCTCTCGAGTGCCAGTTGTTAGCTAAACTTCAGCTAGGTTTTATTTACGTTTGGAATCGTATTTTAAGTTCAGGAGTCGAACCTGATAGCTAGGCTATTACCAAGGTATCTTACCGACGGCGGCATACAGACCATGTAGTGACAACAGCCACCATGTCTGCACCGGTTGAACTCGAAGTTCAGACATTTTCCGGCAGTGGATAAATTTATAATTGCCAGAAGCGTGCCAACTTTTTAAATGAGGTGAAAAATATTTTTATCTTAATGAAAAATAAAGACTAATTATTTTTTGGCTAAATGTTGCTTACAATGAGAGAGAAAATGAATTAGGCTATTTATTATCTTTTTATATCGTATTTTATAAATTTATATAAATCATGAGCGAGAAACGCAAGGTTGTGATAGGTGTGCTTGGCACGGTATTAGACAGGCGAGGTAAAAAAGCCAATCGCTGGACCAAATGGCGTCCAACTGTGGGGCTATGCCAACAGCCGAATATCAATATTGGTCGCTTTGAATTGATTCATCAGGTCAATGATTACTCGATGGCGCAGCGTGTTAAAGAGGATATCGAGCAAGCCTCACCGCAAACGGAGGTCGTATTGCATGAGGTGGATATTGCAGATCCGTGGGATTTCGAGGAGGTGTATACCTCGCTGCTCGATTTTTCTGCGAGTTACCCCTTTGATACGGATAACGAAGAGTACCTTGTGCACATCACTACAGGGACGCACGTGGTACAAATTTGTTGGTTTTTATTAACTGAAGCGCATTATTTGCCCGCTAAACTTATTCAAACATCACCCAGTGAAAAGGGCAGGGAAAAAGACCCGATGGGTATTCACACGGTGATTGACCTTGATTTAAGCCGTTACACCCATATCACTAGTCGCTTCCAAAAAGAGCAACAGCAGCAAGTTTCGTTTTTAAAATCAGGTATTGCCACGCGTAACAGCGCGTTTAATACCATGATTGAGCAAATTGAACGGGTGGCGCTACGCTCAAAAGCCCCTATTTTATTGAATGGCCCGACAGGTGCGGGGAAATCATTTCTGGCTCGACGAATTTACCAATTGCGTGAAAGCCGTCACCAAGTGAAAGGGCGGTTTGTGGAAGTGAACTGCGCCACGTTACGCGGTGATAATGCCATGTCGACGTTGTTTGGCCATGTGAAAGGGGCATTTACGGGGGCGTTAAACTCCCGAAAAGGGTTGTTAAAAGAAGCGGATAGCGGCATTTTATTTCTCGATGAAATCGCTGAGCTCGGCCTTGATGAGCAAGCGATGCTGCTTAAAGCCATCGAAGAAAAACGTTTTTTCCCTTATGGTGCCGATGAAGAAATTCACAGTGATTTTCAATTGATTGCGGGAACCCATCGCAACTTGGTGCAACAGGTTGAAGAGGGGAAATTTCGTGAAGATTTATTCGCCCGCATCAATATGTGGACGTTTGCTTTACCTGGTTTGCGCGATCGCCGTGAAGATATTGAGCCGAATATCGATTATGAGCTTGTGAAGTTCAGCCAAGATGCGCAAAACCAAATCCGTTTTGATAGCGAAGCGCGCAACGTGTATGTGAAATTTGCGTGCTCAGAACAGGCGTTATGGCGCGGTAACTTCCGCGAACTGGGGGCATCGATTAGCCGAATGGCAACATTTGCTGAAAAAGGGCGGGTCACCAAGTCGATAGCTGAAGAGGAAATTGAGCGTTTGCAATCCCAGTGGCAAGTTAAATCAAGCAATCCATTACCTAAACACGTGGGTGAAATTGATTTATTCGACCAACAACAGTTAGCCACAGTACTGGATGTGTGCCGCCGTTCTTCATCCCTTTCAGAGGCGGGGCGTGCACTATTTGCGGTATCTCGGCAACAGAAAAAACAACCCAATGATGCAGATAGACTACGAAAATATTTGGCGAAATTTGGGTTAGATTGGGATAGTGTGAAAGCTGACGGTTAAGAGGCTTTATATTGCTAAATTGCAGAAATAAATCTCTCCGCTGAGGCTGAGATTTATGGTTTGGTAGATACGGTTTGTTGTGTTCGTTACTTTCTAACCTGAGGCTCCCTGAAATGGTTTTTCAGGGAGATAGCCATTAATTGCCGAGATTAAAGTTTTTGAGCCATCTCAAATTGATCACCGCTGTTATGACAATATGGCCCATAATGCTTTTTTTATTTTTTCTACCTGTTCAGTTTGATTTTTTCGACTTGATTGGAGAGGACTGACGACTAAGGTTGTGTCAGTTGAGTATTTACCATTCACACTCGCGTTAATATTGTGATTGCCTGCTTTTAGCTCAGGTAATGTCACATGATAAATACCCGTTTTTCCTTCTTTCGCTGGACGTGTATAGGCTTGCCCATCAATATTGACGGTAATTTCAGCTTCACTGGTCACCAAATTGCCATATTTATCGATTAGCTCGATAATCGCAATGCTATCTGTGCCAGACACCCGCTTTTCTATGTTAGTGATTTTCACCTTATCAACATGGGATGTTCCTGCTGCGTTATTAACCTGTACTGCAGTGAGAGGGCTACGGGTGCTATTGATGAAGGTCGTTAAATCATTGCTCCCAACGTCTGTTAATGTCAAAGTAGTGGTGTAAGACCCATCGTTATTATCCATCCAGTTTAAGGTATTACCTTTGTGTTTACCGATATCGATATTCTCGGTATTTAAGCCCGCTAAGCCATTACCAAAGGTATCAGTCACCGTTACCGTGATATCAAGAGGATTACCGGATTGAAAACGGTGACTGTGATCAAGCGTGATAGCCACTTTGTCAATAACGCCTTTCCTGCCTTGTTGACCCATTTCGTTTGAGTTATTCAGTGGCTGCTCAATCAGTGCGCTTTTCTTGATTGATGCAATGCCACTTGTACTCACATGGACATCATCTATTGCATCGCTTTGGCTATATTCAGTAATAAACTGTCCTACCTTGTTATCATCTGTTAGTACGGGAATATTCACCAGTGTTAGCAGGTCATCAGAAGTTAGCATTTTTGCATGGCTAGCCATAACGAGTATGATGGCTGAAGACCATATTGTCGTAAAGAGGACAAAACCATTTGAAATCTTGTGTCTCAGTGTGGATTTTATCGTTGACGTAGCGGGGTTCATTCAATTTATTCCTGGTTTTATATTAATTCGGTTATTGTTGAATTTTTATATAGGTAAGAGCTTGTGAATTACTCTGACTTAAACAGAAGAGGAATTTCCAAAATGGAAAGACGTGGAGTGGAAGGCTTTTACTGGCAATGTTAAAAGAAACAATACTGTGCATATATCCAATAAATCCATCAACTGGCGAGTTGAATTAAAAAATGTTAAGAACCAAATTTTGCCTCTGAGAGAGCAAATAAATTAAACTTATTTTATCGCAAGTAGTGTTATCCAATTTTTTGAAATAGTTCCCTTAATAAACTTAACGATGTATGTCTGTTTTGCTCATTTATTGAGGGCTTGAAAAGACTCTCTGTACTTGGTTGAATATATGAGGTAGGTGCATACTTTAGAAAATTCACTTGTATTGTTCTACTATCGCCATTCAAGGTAGCAATGATATCTATGGAACCTTCAACTAAGCTGCTGATCTCTAATTCCGTATTTCCATACTCATCAGTCAGGTTAGCTGGTGAGATAATGCCATTTGAGGCTTCAAAGTGAACAAGTGCACCAGCAATGCTTTGTCGGCTATTATTTATAATACGCAGTTTGATTTTGTTTTTACTGATCCCATCTGCCGCTACATTGTTTCGAATGATATCAATACTACTAATAAATGACTGACTAATATCGGGTTTAAAGTGATACATTTCATTAATTTCTGGGCCATACTCAGTGTTTGCTTTTACTACATAACTTCCTGATATAAAAGTAGTAAATTGTATAGATGCCTCGCCTTTATCATTGGCGATAATGTTATATTTTTGCTCAGAAACCGCTTTTTTAGCTTTGGCTTTCCACATAAAATGATTAAGTAATGAATAATATCCCGTATTTTTTTGGTCAATAGATCTAAGATTTGCAGGCAATACGAAGTTGACTTTCGCATTGGGGACAGGGTGACCAAGAGGATCTTTAATTACGATGGCGAATGTATTTGCGTCCTTACCATCAGCGATACCATTATTTCTTTTCTTGGTATTTTCATGAGTGATAGTGAGCGCGCCTGTGCCAGTTACTTCAATTAACGTTTCCACTTGTGGTGAAACATTGCCTTTCGTGTCATAAACCGTCACGGTTAAGCGATAGAGGTTGAGCTGTTGGTTTTTAAATGCGTTGTTGGTAATTTTGTAAGACGGCAATTTTACTGAACTATCTATTCCATTAAGGTGGAGTCTTCCCCCAGCAGCTATCAATTCAGGGGCATCTACAACTATTTTTTCTATAGGATATTTAGTGGTTAAGTTGCGGATAATAGAGCGTTCTTCTCCTGTCACGCCCTGAATAACTTTCGGTAATGATAACGAAATTAAGGTTTTCTTCTGGTACTCCAACACAATATTGTTATTACGATTAACAAAGTCATAGCGATTGTTGGGTATATGACGATTAGCCTCTATTACTGAAGTATCAAGGTGCTGCTCTAAGCTTCTCCCTAACAACCAGTTGAACGCAATTTTTGCACCTGTTTCATTTGCTCCATTATTACCTATTCTATGTTCTACATTTAGAGCAAGGAGGGGGAATGGAGACCAGTTGACACCGACGGTAGCAGCCATTGGGTTTTTCTGGCGTTCATTTGTACCAAATAAAGCCACGTCATCACCGTAATATTGTTCAAGTTTTAGGTTAGCACCTAAATTAGAATAAGCGGGTAGCCAACCTTCAAGTTGAATATCCCAGCCGTTGGCTGGGCGTACATAATAATCATAGGCTAATTCGGATGCACTACGCCAAGTCGATAGCCCTAAATAGCTATTCGTACTCACCCTAGCGTAATCTTGAGCATACTCCAAACCAAGTCCTAAGCGCGAATGGTAATGGGATAAATCATGGTCAAAGAAAGCATTTATCCCGACCATGCTATTTTGATGAAAATGACGTAATCCAATACCATTATTACTTTGCAGACGACCATCAGTACGATGAATACTGTGCTGAGAAAATAGTAAAAAGTCATGTTGGTCATACCAAGGTACTAGCCAATCTAATTGAGAGGTTTTAATTGATAACTTTTCATTAAGGTTAATATTTAGCCTAGTATTACCTGCTTTAGATAACCAATGTGTTATTTCATCAGTAGCGATATTTGCGGCTTTATGGCGAGCGTAATCTTGTGCCATATCTGCAAGTTTTTTTTGTTTTTTTTCTTCAGATACAAAGTTTGCTGCATTTTGCCCATATTCTGCTAAAAAACGTTCAGTGCTATCTCCTGATTGGGTTCCCTCAAATTGAAAGGCATTGCTACCTAGCGTAGGTAAATCGTCTAAATAGGCGATTTGGGCATAACTTGGCACTATTAGCCCAATAGCCGTGAACCAAATTACCGTAGAGAGTATTAAACTGCTCGGTAGTTTTGAGTTCAATTTTGACGAAGGGGAATTCATCGAACATATATCCTGATATCAATATTAATACTGTTATTTTCAGGGCAAATAGTGGTCTGTGCTTGTGAATTGATTGGATTTAAACGGAAAGGGTATTCGTGTTGTGGAATCGTTCGAAATGGGCGTTGCTATCTTTTGATTAATAAAGTTTTTTTACTCCCCGCTCTAAAGTAGAGGGGGGAGTGTCTAAGATGCTAAGGTGTTACTGACACGGTAAGCTTAGGGCTTGAATGCCCATTGATTGAAGCAATAATGTTAGTGTCACCAGATGGTAATAGTGTTAAGTAGGTAGAATAATCTCCATCGCTTTCTTCATTCCAGTCTAATATATTGGAGTTATGGTGGCCAAGGTCGATATTGTTTGGGTTTACACCTTCAAGTGTGTTTCCAAAGGCATCGCTGAGAGTGACCGTAATGAGTACATCACCACCAACGGTGACATGATGAGTGGACGATGTTGATAGTTCAATGTTTTCGACGACACCTAACTGGCCTTTAGGACCGCTACCATCAGAATTAATCGCATTGATAGTTAGTGGTGGATTCACAGTTAACGTATGTTTAGGTGATGTTTTTCCATTCAAAGAAACGGAAATGGTGTAATCACCAGCCATTTGTCCTGAAAGTAACCCATAATACTCACCTAGATTAACTAAACTTTCTTCGATCTTGACGGGAATTTGTTTATTGCCAATGTTGACCATTATGATCCCATCCGCACCAGATACTGGATTGCCATTCACATCGGTTAATTTGAGTGACATCGTTATCTCTTTTCCTGCATAGGTTGACTGAGTATTCAGGATCTCAATTTTTTTCAAAGTTCCACTGACAAAATAAACGGCAATGGTTTCTTTTTGGCCATTGATAGTTGCGGTAACTTCACTTGTTCCGCTTTTCATACTCGTCAAAGGCATTTTAATGATCCCCGCTTTATTAGTAATACCTTGAGCCGCAATATCCCCTAAAGTAGCGGTAAAATTGACGGTTTCACCTGCTATAGGGTTGCCCTTAGCATCGGTAATATAAGCTGAGACCATATTCGCTGACTTCCCATCGGAGAGAGCGCCTGTTTGGTCGATAGTGAAACTATGAATACGCGCCTGGCTAGTTGTTACGGTACTGATATTAGTGACTTCAATCAGAGTGTTACTTGTTGATGAGGCATTTCCGTTAATATCATAGGCAATAGCACTTAAATGATAACGATTCAATTTTTTACTTTCTGAAGGGGTTGATGCGGTTTTATAAGGCGGTAACTTTACAGTAGTATTTTGGCCAGAAGCATGAATAACACCGCCCGCAGCGAGTAGTTCAGGTGCATTCCAGACAATCTTTTTAAGTGGATATTGAGTTGTTATTGATTGTACGAGTGGTAACTCTTGTCCTGCCTCCCCTTGAACTTTTGCTACGAGTTTCAATTGAATTTCAGTTTTCTTTTGATAATCAAGAACAATATTGTTATTGCGATTGACGAAGTCAAAGCGATTATTCGAAACATGCCGTGATTCACCGACTTTAGATGGGTCTATTTGCTCAATGAAATTCTTATCAAATGCCCAAGTAAATTGTACTTTGGCACTGGTATCTTGTAATCCACTGCTTATTTTGTGATCTGCACTAAAGGTGACAAGAGTAAAAGGAGTCCAACTTACGCCGAGAGTGGCTGCCATGGGATCTTTTTGCAGTTTATTTTTCCCCATTAAAGCCACATTATGACCGATATACTGTTCAAACTTAAGGCTTCCACCGAGTTGAGGGTAAGCGGGTAGCCAACCTTGTGCTTGTAAATCCCACCCACGAGCAGGGCGTGCATTATAAGATTGGGGTAGCTCAGATGAGCTACGCCATGAAGAAACAGGGAAATAAGTATTCGCACTTAGCTTTAAGTAATTTTGCCAGTATTCAGCGCCAAGGCCTAATCTGGAATGGTAATGTGAAAGGTCATGGTCAAAGAATGCATTGATACCCACAGTGCTCTTATCATTGAAATGACGTAGACCAACCCCATTGTTGCTTTGTAATCGCCCATCTGTATTGTGAATACTATGCTGGGTAAACAACAACATATTAGTTTGCTGGTACCAAGGGATCAGCCAATCAAAATGGCTGTTTTTAAGGGATAATTGTTGATCGAAATTCAGGCCAACTTTCACATTACCAGCCTTTGACAGCCAACGGGTAATCTCTTCTATCGCGGCATTAGCGGCTTGATTACTGAAATAACTTTGCGCCATTTGTGAGATTTCATGGCCACTTTTTTGTGAGGCGATCAATGTTGCTGCAGTTTTACTGTATTGAGCTAAATTGCGCTCGCCATCGTTATTTTCTGCCATTTGGTTAGGGCTGCCTAAAATTGGAAGCTCATCTGGTGTTAGCATTTTTGCATAGCTGGGTAATATTGGTACCATAGCTAATGGCCCGACCGCCATCAATAAGGCACAAAGGGTGGGAAATTTATTTTTAGAGCAAAACATTAAATCTATTCCTAGTCTGGATATTCATTACTATTATTTTGGAATATGAGCGACTGGAAACGCTTGGGAATTAATTGGATTAATACGGAAAGGAAATTTGTACGCTGGAAATGTTTGGAATTGGTGATGTTGATTAACATCCGCGAGCATATCGAATAATAATTAGAACAAGCTGATATTTTATTGTTTGGAAAAAATCTTACTTTAATAAAAACAAATAAATAGATAGAGGAAGTATGGAACTTACATTTTTAGGAACCAGTGCAGGGGTGCCGACAAAAGAACGCAATGTCACCAGTATGATATTAAATTTGGTCGGCATTCGAAAAAGTTATTGGCTGTTTGACTGTGGTGAAGGGACACAGCACCGTATCCTTAATAGCCCATTTAAAGCACCAAAAATTGAGAAAATATTTATTACCCATTTGCACGGCGACCATATTTTTGGCTTACCAGGGCTTTTGTGCAGCCGTTCAATGGGCGGGGCAACGGAGCCATTGACACTGTATGGGCCAAAAGGGCTCAAGCAATATATTGAAACGGTGTTGTCTCTTAGTGTGTCTTATATGACTTATCCAATTGAAATTATTGAAATTGAGGCGGGGCAGTTATTTGATGATGGTGAGTTGATTGTGACGGCTTACTCTCTTGATCACCGTGTAGAATGTTATGGTTATCGTATTGAAGAACACGCCAAAAGTGGGCCGTTAGATGCGAACAAATTGGCGAGTGATAACATTCCCCGTGGCCCATGGATGCAAGCGCTTAAAGCGGGTGAGACCATAACCCTTGAAGATGGTCGTGTGGTTAATGGTGCAGATTACCTTGGTGAACCTATCCCTGGTAAAGTTATCGCTATTTTTGGAGATACACAACCGACGCCACAGGCGTTTGAACTTGCTAGAAATGCGGATGTGATGGTGCATGAAACCACGTTGGAAGCAGCTTTTACAGAAAAAGCGAATGAGCGTGGGCACTCAACAACAGTGCAAGCGGCACAATTAGCCCGTGAAGCAGGGGTAAAGCGTTTTATTGCCACTCACTTGAGTGGGCGTTATATGAGCGAAGATATTCCAAGGTTATTAATGGAGTGCCAAGCTGAATTCGCGGAGACTCAAATTGCCGAAGATTATTTGACGGTGAAGATTTGATTTAGCGGGCAATGATGAGCCCGCCACCTATTTTTGACTCAGTAAATTACTTTCACAAATCCATTACGACAGTAAGTTTCATACTCATCGGAAAGCTGCCTGTTTGTGACTATCACATCAAATTGTGATAATTCCCCCATATTGGCGGTCGCCACTTCATCAAACAAGTTATAAGGTGCCAATAAAATTTTACGGATGGATTTTTCCATCGCTTTTTTCTTCATTGGTAAATCGTCAATATTATAACAGGTTACGCCATATGTGCTGTGGACGCCTGCGGCAGAAATAAAGGCCTTTTTGGGGTTAATGGAGTCAAGCAAGGAAGGCAGAGAAGGGTTGTAAAACGAGTCGCTTTTAGGGCGGTATTCACCACCGCATAATAAGGCGGTGGCGTTTTTTTTCTGGCTAAGGGCGAGAAAAACGTTATGGGAATAACAAATTCCCGTGAAACTGATTTCTTCTGGGATAAGGGAAATCAAGGTCGCCATCTCAATGCCATTATCGAAGAAAATAACGTCATCTTCTGTGACCATACTCGCCGCGAGATTAGGAATATAGAGTTCTTCGGTTTGATCTGGCGTGAAAACATCGGCTTGCTGCTCCTGGGCAACTAAATTTACAGGTTGGGTAACAGAAACAATGTAGCCACCAAGCAGTGACATCGGAATAGGGCCTTCTGCATCAGCGTTAAGGTCTCGGCGGATGGTCATTTCAGAGACTTCGAGTATCCTAGCGGCTTCTTTAAGATGAATGCGTCCTGAACGTTTCAAACATTCACTTAAGCGGCGAAGGCGTTCTTTTTGTTTAGTTTCTATCACCCTACAATCCTTTTATGATATACAAAATTGGCGCGGTTAGACCGCGCCCCATCACTTAGTAGTCACTCGGCTTTGTTGCCGTTCCTGTGACAATCGCAACACTGGCACTCGCACCAACTCGGTTTGCGCCCGCTTCAATCATTTTAATCGCAGTTTCACGGTCACGCACGCCACCAGAGGCTTTGACACCGATTTCGCTGCCAACGACTTTACGCATTAACGCAACATGGTGCTCAGTCGCCCCCATTGTACTGAAACCTGTTGAAGTTTTCACAAAACCGACGTTAATTGTGCGGCAAATTTCACAAACTTGTGTAATTTCTTCATCAGTTAACAGGCAATTTTCTAAAATGACTTTTAATGTTGCATTACCGCAGGCAGCAAATACGGCTTCAATATCTTTACGGACAAAGTCTAAATCGCCACTTTTTAACATGCCAACATTAATCACCATATCCACTTCATCCGCACCGCGGCGCACAGCTTCAGCTGCTTCAAAAGCTTTTGCTTCTGTTAAGCAAGCACCTAATGGGAAGCCTACCACACAGCAAACTTTTACATCGCTGTTTTTTAAAAGTTCATTGGCTAAAGGAACATAGCCTGTATTTACACATACGGAAGCAAAGTGGTGTTCAGCCGCTTCTGCACACAATTTTGTGACATCGCTGACAGTTGCGTTAGCAGCAAGTAAAGTGTGATCAATATATTTTGCTAAGTCTTGCATTTTCAACTTTCCTATATAAATGTGGGATAGACAACAAAGAATGAGGAAATGTGGTAGATGTAACACTTGATCATTCGTTATTCGAGATCCTAATCACAAATGATATTTTTGCAACATGATAATGTTACTATCATATCATTATGTGATTTATTTAACACGAGGGGCATCATGGATATAGCAGTTATTGGTTCAAACATGGTTGATTTGATCACTTACATTGATCAAATGCCAAAAGAAGGCGAAACGTTAGAAGCGCCCGCGTTCAAAATAGGTTGTGGTGGTAAAGGTGCGAATCAGGCGGTTGCCGCTGCTAAATTAAATTCAAAAGTGATTATGTTAACCAAAGTTGGAGATGACATTTTCGCAGATAATACCATTCGTAACCTTGAATCTTACGGTATTAACACCCGTTATGTTGAAAAAGTGCCTTGTACATCAAGCGGTGTTGCACCGATTTTTGTTAATCAAAACTCATCAAACAGTATTCTGATCGTCAAAGGCGCCAACAAGTTCTTATCACCTGAAGATATCGACCGTGCAGCGGAAGATCTGAAGAAATGTAAGTTGATCGTTCTGCAATTAGAAGTGCAGTTAGAAACAGTTTATCACGCGATTTCATTTGGTAACAAACATGGGATCCCTGTCCTGCTTAACCCAGCTCCTGCACAGCGCTCGCTTGATCTGGATTTTGCTTGCCGTTGTGATTTCTTTGTGCCGAATGAAACGGAATTAGAAATTTTAACCAATATGCCAGTCGACACGATGGATAACGTCCGCCGAGCAGCACAATCTCTGCTGGATAAAGGGTTAAAAAACCTCATTGTGACCTTAGGGGAAAAAGGCGCTTTGTGGATGACCCGCGATAGCGAGTTATACATACCGGCAATCAAAGTGAATGCCATCGATACAAGTGGTGCGGGAGATGCCTTTATTGGTTGTTTCTCTCATTATTATGTACACACGGGGAATATTGAAGAAGCACTGAAAAAAGCAGTGATGTTTTCTGCATTTAGTGTGACAGGGAAAGGGACTCAATCTTCTTATCCAAGTGTTGAGCAATTCAATGAATTTGTGCAAATCAACACCTCAAACGCATAGCTAAATAATAAAACTCAACGTAGCTGTATACCCTTTGACGTATTAATCCGCCATTAGAGCGGAATAGGAACTCCTAGGGTATAAATTATAAAAATATAAGGGTTACTATGAACATTAAGAACATCACTCAGTTACCTGATGGGTACCTGAGTCGGACTCCTCTATTCCAATTTATCCTACTATCGTGCTTATTCCCTTTGTGGGGATGCGCCGCAGCATTAAATGATATTTTAATTACCCAGTTCAAAAGTGTCTTTGAACTCAGTAACTTCGCATCAGCTTTAGTACAAAGTGCATTCTATGGCGGGTACTTTTTAATTGCGATCCCAGCCTCTTTAGTGATCAAAAAAACCAGTTATAAATATGCGATTATGGTGGGGTTAATTCTCTATATCGCAGGTTGCAGTATGTTTTTCCCTGCGTCCCATATGGCAACTTATACTATGTTCTTGGCGGCAATCTTCGCCATTGCGATTGGTTTAAGCTTCCTTGAAACTGCAGCGAACACTTACAGCTCAATGATTGGCCCTAAACAATACGCCACATTACGCTTAAATATCAGCCAAACATTCTACCCAATTGGTGCTGCGGGCGGGATCTTACTGGGGAAATATTTAGTCTTCTCCGAAGGGGATAGCTTACAAAGCCAGATGGCAGGCATGAATGCAGAACAAATTCATGAATTTCGCTTAGCGATGTTGGAAAACACCCTCGAACCTTACCGTTATATGATTATGGTATTGGTGGTGGTGATGATCCTCTTCCTCATTACTAAGTTCCCGAAATGTAAAGTGGCAGAAACCCAAGATCATAAACGCCCAACCGCATTAGAAACCTTAAGATATTTAGCAAAAAATAGCCGCTTTAGAAAAGGGATCATTGCCCAGTTTTTATATGTGGGTATGCAAGTTGCGGTTTGGTCATTCACTATCCGTTTAGCGCTGGAAATGGGCGATATTAACGAACGTGATGCCTCGAATTTCATGGTGTACAGCTTTGCGTGTTTCTTTATTGGTAAGTTTATCGCCAATATCTTAATGACTCGCTTTAATGCCGAAAAAGTCCTGATTATTTACTCGGTGATTGGTGCACTGTTCTTAATTTATGTTGCATTTATTCCTAGCTTCACCGCGGTCTATGCCGCCGTGATGGTGAGTATTCTGTTTGGGCCTTGCTGGGCAACAATTTATGCAGGCACATTGGATACAGTAGATAACGAACACACTGAAATGGCAGGGGCGGTGATTGTGATGGCAATTGTCGGTGCTGCTGTGGTGCCTGCCGTTCAAGGTTACGTGGCCGACGTATTACATTCCCTACAACTCTCTTTCTTAGTTTCAATGCTGTGCTTTGTGTATGTCGGTATTTATTTTGTTGGAGAACGCCGCTTTAAAGCGAAGCAAGAAGCCAAATAATCTCTAGTTTGGGTAGTGAAAGCTACCCAATTTCCTTTATTAACCGTGAGTATGAAAATGAATACACAAATTCCTCTTCACAAAAGCGTATTTACGGAAAACCCGACGCTTATTCTTAAAAATGACCAATTCACCGCCACTGCATTTCGTTATCACACTGGCGTGGAAGGTTTACGTATTGAAAATCAACAAGGTTATCTAACGATTTTACCTTTTTTAGGGCAAATGATTTGGGATGCCGAATTTTGTGGCCAAAATCTGAAAATGGAAAATATGTTTTCAGCGCCTAAATCGGTTCCTACAGTCATTGAAACCTATGGTTGCTTTGCTTTTCACTCAGGATTAATCAGTAATGGCTGCCCTTCACCAGAGGATAACCACCCATTGCACGGCGAAATGCCTTGCGCACCGATGGACAGCGCATGGCTAGAATTGACCGAAAACGGTTTAAAAATTTGCGGTGAATATGAATATGTGATGGGGTTTGGCCACCATTACCGCGCAACACCTTCTGTAGAGTTAAAGGCAAATAGCGCACTGTTTGATATTCAAATGTCAGTCACCAATTTAGCATCGGTTCCTATGCCACTTCAATATATGTGCCATATGAATTATGCCTATGTGGATAATGCAACATTGACACAAAACGTGCCTGATAACGCAATTAAACTACGTGAATCGATACCGGGGCATGTGCAGCCAACTGAAAAATGGCTTGAATTTAACGAAGCATTGAAATCCGGCAAAGTTACTTTAAATCAACTTAATCAACCACATATGTGTGACCCTGAGATTGTCTTCTTTATGGATAACCTCAGCCAATACACGGCACAACCTGAATTTAAAATGACCTCCCCAGCGGGAGATACGTTTATCACCCGTTTTAAATCCAGTGAACTTAACTATGCAACCCGCTGGATTTTATATAATGGCGACCAAAAAGTGGGCGCATTTGTGTTACCCGCCACTTGCCGCCCAGAAGGCTTTTTAGCCGCAAAAAATAACCAAACCTTAATTTGGTTAGCGGCAGGGGAAACGCGCCAGTTTACGGTTACCACCGGCGTGGAAAAATCGTGATTTTTTGACGACACCAGAGGCAGTGGTTAACTGCCTCATTCGTACTGCTGGCACTCTTCTGCTAAATCGGCAAGTAACATTGAGGCATCATAAGCATCATAACATGGCGTATTGGTTCCATTGGGCTTCATCATGATTGCAGCTTTAATGTTCGCTTCATGCATATCGGGAAGGAGCTCTGTCATGAGTTGCTCAAGGGTCAGTTGCATTGGTGTAAAATGCGCCCACTCATGCACTAAACATAGTTCGACATAAGCTTTAGCCGGCCACAACGCAACAGCAATCCCGTTTTCCTGATCCCTGAGGGTGACGAAGTTTTCCCCATCACTTACTGTCCACACTTGCTCCCAGTCAGCGACCTTACCGACAAAATAGTGGTACTTTTGGTATGGGCCAAGGGCATGAACATTTTGTATTTCTTTATCATTAGGGGAAAATGAGTTGTTATTCATGATTGGATAATCTAAAAGGTAAT
Source organism: Providencia xihuensis (assembly GCF_041953405.1). Classification (NCBI taxonomy): domain Bacteria; kingdom Pseudomonadati; phylum Pseudomonadota; class Gammaproteobacteria; order Enterobacterales; family Morganellaceae; genus Providencia; species Providencia xihuensis. The sequence goes on from NZ_CP169565.1 coordinate 575,417, forward strand.
TGATAATTAGTGGGAAAATTATATTTATAATTGTTATCTTAATAACAAGATAACTTAACATCATACACAGTAAAACACATAAAAATAATATCTATCAGGTAAATTTTAGGGCGGTTAGAAATGATAGAAGCATTACTTGAAAAGTACGCCATTGGGATGACATTGATTGCGGTGTGTCTTGCAATCTATTTGGCTTTTGAGGTTTTTCATAAGCGGCGTAAACACAAACATAAACATAAAAGCATCCTGATCCATGTTATTCAAACCGTTGTGCTTTGTGGCATTGTGATCGTGGCGGCACAATATGTGGACATGGCGGCAACTGATTTTGACCTCACTTTTATTTCAACCTCCTTGGTTAATTTTGTTACGATCGTATTGATTGCATTGATTTTAATGCGAAAACTGTTCCAGCTAGCGAACCGGTTAGAAAAAGCCCAAATTAAAAAAGGCAGTGACCCTACCTCAGCACGTATCGTTGCACGTGTATTTAAAACGACGATATTTGTCGTTATGGTGCTGCTGTTTGGTGAGCACTTCGGCATGAGCCTTTCCGGGCTCATGGCGTTTGGTGGGATTGGTGGCATTGCTATTGGTATGGCGGGTAAAGATATCCTGAGTAATTTTTTCTCGGGGCTTATGCTGTATTTTGACCGCCCGTTTAATATTGGGGATTGGGTCAGCTCACCGGACAGAAATATAGAAGGAACCGTGGTGGAAATCGGCTGGCGGATCACTAAAATTATCACGTTTGATCATCGCCCGTTATACATTCCAAACTCGGTATTTTCGTCGATTAGTGTGGAAAATCCGGGGCGTATGACCAACCGACGAATTAAAACTGAAATTGGCTTACGTTACGAAGATTCCGACAAAATTGGTGCGATTGTCGACGATATCCGTGCAATGTTGCAGCAAGATCCAAATATTGATACCAGCCAAACCTTATTGGTGTATTTTGATGCTTTTGCTGATTCGTCGTTAAATATTATGGTGTATTGCTTTACCAAAACGACGGTGTGGGCAGAGTGGCTCGCTGCGCAACAAGCGGTTTATTTGAAGATTATTGAGATAGTTAAACGCCACGATGCAGACTTTGCATTCCCATCACAAACGTTGTATGTGGAAAAAAACAACTAACGTCCCATGCAGGATAAATTGACCGATTAAACCATGGCTATTTACATATATATTGGTCAATTTATCTTTTTATTTGCTTTATCCTAACCTTAAGCTTTAAAGTATAGGTAGGGGTGGGCCGAAATTTTTCTGCTATTAACCAGTGGCTTATAGAAAATATTCGACTTACTAAATCCCCCCGTTTTTTGCCGCCGTGCTAATCATTTCAATTCCCTGATCTATCAAGTATATTGTCCGCCTCTTTTCCTCAGCTAACTAAGAGCCAGACTGCTATGAACAAAATCAATGTGGCATGTAGCCAGGGGGTCGCAATCTATTTCACTAACGAATTTCAGTGGGTAGATATTCGCGATGCACAGTTAAACAATATTGCTGCGGTGGTGCTATCTGAACAAGATGCCAACCAAGGCCTGTGGGAAAGAGTGGTGCAAAGTCAGCTCAGTATTCCGCTGTTTATCATTAGCGATAAACAGCTGCCAACCGATGACAACTTTCCCCCGTATTTAACGGCACTCTTGCCGCCAGCACCTGCTGCCCGCGAAGAAAATAGCCGCCAATTACTTGATGCTGCAAACCAGTATCTTGAGCAGTTATTACCGCCATTTTTTGCCCGAATGATGGATTATGCTGCGGGTCATAATGTCACTTTTGCTTGCCCGGGGCACCAAGGCGGGCAATTTTTCCGTCGCCACCCTACGGGGGAGCAATTTTACCAATTTTATGGTGAAAATCTGTTTCGTACCGATTTGTGCAATGCGGATGTGGCAATGGGGGATTTGCTAATTCATGAGGGGGCAGCGAAAGAAGCGCAAAAATTTGCTGCTAAAGTCTTCAATGCGGACAAAACCTATTTTGTGTTAAATGGCACGTCATCCTCCAATAAAGTGGTATTAAACGCACTGTTAACACCGGGTGACTTAGTGCTATTTGACCGCAATAATCATAAGTCGAACCACCATGGTGCGTTGATTCAAGCGGGGGCCACCCCCGTTTATTTAGAGACGGCGCGTAACCCGTTTGGCTTTATTGGTGGTATTGATGCCCATTGCTTTGAAGAGCGTTATTTACGTGAGTTAATCCAAGATGTGATGCCTGAAAAAACGCAACAAACGCGCCCTTTTCGCTTGGCGGTGATCCAACTCGGTACTTACGACGGCACCGTGTATAACGCAAGGCAAGTGGTCGATAAAATAGGCCACTTATGTGACTATATTTTATTCGACTCGGCGTGGGTGGGTTATGAACAGTTCATCCCGATGATGCGCCAGTGTTCCCCTTTGTTGCTTGAATTAAATGAAAGTGACCCAGGCATTATGGTCACTCAGTCAGTGCACAAGCAACTGGCGGGGTTTTCACAAGCGTCACAAATTCACAAAAAAGATAACCATATCAAAGGACAAGAACGTTTTGTTTCCCATAAGAAACTGAATAATGCCTTTATGATGCACGCCTCTACTAGCCCATTTTATCCCTTATTTGCCTCGTTAGATGTTAATGCACGCATTCACCAAGGCGCAGCGGGTGAAATGATGTGGATGGATTGCGTAAAAACGGGTATTGAAGTGCGCAAATCAATTTTCCAGCACTGTCGCTATTTTAGGCCGTTTGTGCCTGAATTGATTGACGGAAAAGCATGGCATGAATACCCGACAGAACAAATTGCTTCGGAACAACGTTTTTTCAATTTTATCCCTAAGGAACGTTGGCATGCCTTTGAGGGCTATGCTCAAGACCAATATTTTGTCGACCCATGCAAACTCATGTTAACGACGCCTGGTATTGATGTCGAAAGTGGGGAATATGAGTCGTTTGGCGTACCTGCAACTATTTTGGCGCATTTTTTACGTGAACACGGTGTGATCCCTGAAAAATGTGACTTAAACTCGATTTTATTTTTATTAACCCCTGCAGAAACGACGGAAAAACTCGCACTGTTAGTTTCTCATTTAGTACGCTTTGAACAATTATTGGATGAAGATGCGTTATTAGAAGATGTACTTCCATCAGTATACCAGCGCTACCAAGAGCATTATCAAGGTTATACATTGCGTCGTTTATGCCAAGAAATGCATCAATTGAGCGTTAATGACAATATCAAGCAGTTGCAAAAAGAGATGTTCCGCAAGGCGCATTTCCCTGAAGTCAAAATGAACCCACAACAAGCGCATTTAGAATTTATTCGTGGCAATTGTGAGCTATTGCCATTGGATGAACTCGAAGGGCGCATTGCGGTAGAGGGCGCTTTGCCATATCCACCTGGCGTCTTATGTGTTGTGCCTGGGGAGGTGTGGTCAGGCCCTGTGCTGCGTTATTTCAAAGCTCTTGAAGCGGGGATTAATGCGTTACCAGGCTTCGCACCTGAGCTGCAAGGCGTGTATATTTCGAAAAATGAAGGCGAGAAAAAACGTGTCTATGCGCATGTTTTAAAATAATTTCCTTCGTATTCAGACTTTAAGCGTAGATTTTGCCTTATCGGGTCGTTACATTGGAGTCAGAGCCATCTCTGACTCCAAATTTATAAGGTAAGGTATGAGCAAAAAAATCATTCTTGATTGTGACCCTGGTCATGATGATGCTATCGCATTATTACTGGCTTACGGTAACCCAGATATCGATTTATTGGCTGTAACAACCGTTGCAGGTAACCAAACCCTTGAAAAAGTGACTCGTAATGCACTGGCAATCGCTGAAATGGCGAAGATCACGGGTATTCCATTTGCTGCGGGTTCGATTCGCCCATTAGTTCGTGGCATTGAGGTTGCACCTGATATTCACGGCGATTCAGGGCTTGATGGGCCTGTATTACCCACGCCAACTTTACAGCTTGATGAAAGGCATGCTGTTTCATTGATTATCGATACCATCATGTCTCACCCACCGAAAACCGTCACATTAGTTCCGACAGGTGCGCTGACAAACATTGCCCTTGCTGCTCGTCTTGAGCCACGTATTGTTGAGCGGGTGAAAGAGGTGGTTTTGATGGGAGGTGGCTACCATGTCGGTAATTGGAGTGCGGTGGCGGAGTTTAATATCAAAATTGATCCTGAAGCGGCACATATTGTCTTTAATGAAAAATGGCCATTAACGATGGTGGGCTTAGACCTTACCCACCAAGCGCTTGCGACGCCTGATGTTGTTACGGAAATTGCGGCGGTCGGTAGCGATTGTTCACAGTTTGTCGTCGAACTGTTGGACTTCTTTGGTAAAATGTACAAACAGGCACAAGGGTTTGATGCGCCTCCGGTTCATGACCCTTGTGCGGTTGCCTATGTGATTGACCCTTCAGTGCTTACCACACAAAAAGTCCCTATCAATATTGAGCTAACGGGGACATTAACATTAGGTATGACGGTGGCGGATTTCCGCCATCCTGCTCCAGCGGATTGCCACACACAGGTCGCCGTGAAGCTAGACCACCATAAATTTTGGCAGCTGATTATCAACGCATTGAAAAATATTGGGTAATAAATGAGTAATAACTTGGAACAAATGCCTTATGAGGCATTAATTGAACGCAGTATGAATGCCTTACAAGCTAAAAACCAATTCCATTGCGATACGTGGAAGTTAGATGAGGCAGACTGGTCAGTCAATCAAGACGAAGGCACCATTATTTTTCATGCGCCAGACAATATAGTGGCAACCGCACCGGTACAAATTGTTGGTACCTATGACCAAAGCCAAGGGAGTTGGATGTGGGGCTGGGCAAACAGTTCTATTGACAGCGCATTAACACAAGATGCGATTGCGGTGAAAGCCTATGGTGAACGCAAAGACAACGCACTATTAACAGCGCGGGTCAGTCAAATCGAAGAATATGACGCATGGCAATTAACCGCGCTGGCCTGTGAGCTTAACAACCAGCAAGGGGTATACCGTGGCATTGCGGGGCATACGCTGATCTTCATGACATTTGGTAAAGTGTCCCTACAACAAGTTTAATGGCAAACTCAGTGCGTTATCCGTTGGTTGATAAGGCACTTTAGCCCCTTTTTCTCCATAACCTATCCGTTATACTCGGTTTTTTCAACCAGGAGCCAGCGCATGTTAGATATTGCACTCGAAGCCGCTAACTTAGTCAAAAGCATGACAGTAGAGGCGTTTCAAGGTTCGGGCAAATTTGATTATAAACCCGATCGTTCTGTGGTCACGGAAACGGATATCCGCGTTGAAGAAACCATCAGAGCACTTTTTGCTCAGCGCACCCCGAATATTGCTGTTTTAGGTGAGGAGTTTGGCTGTGCTGGTGAGCAAAAATTTAGCTCGGGTTGGGTGATTGACCCGATCGATGGCACCCGTGCCTTTATCTATGGAGTGCCATTATTTAGTACCTTAATTGCTTACGTGGAAAATGGGGAACCATTACTCAGTGTGATCAGCTTTCCTGCAATATCTACTCTCTACTGGGCTTCGCAAGGGGAAGGCTGCTGGACGCAAACCGCAGGGCAGGCGCCAAGGCAACTGAAATTGGGTAGTCAATCGCCTAAATTATTATCAGAGGCAGTGGTAAGCGCATCTGGTATTCACAGTAGTAATTATAACCCACGTGAAGGGGCTCATATTTATCATCTTGATGCCGTCGTCAGCCAAGCTAGGGACTTTATTTTTGCTAATGATGCTTATCAACATGCCATGGTGGCCAGTGGGCGTATTCACGCAGCCATTGATACCATCATGAAACCATGGGATAGCGCGGCACTGATTCCGTGTATCCGAGAAGCTGGCGGCGAGGTGTGTGCGCTAGATGGCAAACGGCAGCAAGCCATGTTCGCGGGGAGCTTGCTATCAACAGCCACACCGGAATTGGCCGAACACATTATTGAATTGATGAATAGTTGAAGATGAGCGCGTGAAGATAAGCATCCTCACGCGGTTTAATCGTGATGAATTAGCTAAAATCAAAATGCAAACGCAGCTTTTTGCAATGTAAACAACGGAATAAGTAACCTTGGGCATCGCTATCTTGGTGGAGAATATTTTCCAGTTCTGAGATTGAAAAACCATAATCAGCGATATCATTTTCAAGGGAAACAAATTCATCCAGCCTATCTTTGATGTCATCCCAACAAACATAGCCTATAAATTCACAGGGTTCTTGGCAGTGTGCGAGCCAAATTTCTTGCTGCCATCCACGATACCCCGGTGTTCGTTTAATCAGCTCGTCAAACTTTTCAGTCGGATAGGGGTTTATGGTTTGTAAAAACTCGCCGTTCTCATCATATTCACAATCAATACCTTCAACACTGGCAGCGTCTTGAAATTCCCCATCAAATTTTGCACTCGCAGAGCCATCAGCAATACACCATGGGCAAAGTGCTTCAATATCATCAATAGAATAAAAAGGGCTTTCATAATAAATATCAGTAGGTTGCTGACAGCAATCACAGTTTACTGTTTTATCTGTCAGAAATGCTTCTGTTTCAATTGGGTTTGGATGGTATTTAAACTTAGGGAGTGTTCGGTTATTGAGCGCCATATACAGTTCCTAATAAAGGTTGCACCGGAAGTAAGCCAACGAGTGGGAAAGAATATCACAATGCCGTTTGATTATGTTTCTCGGTTTTATTGCATAGGCGGGTTTCAGACAAATCAAAATATTCAATTAATTTGAATGATTCGAACGATATTATTAGATTTAACCTAAATGTCATTACCGCTATGATACCTTCATCGCAGACAACAAGGGTTGTCTCATCGTATACACAGTGAAGGAATTAGATTATGAACATGTTAAAAACTTTGATGGCAGCTTCAGTATTATCTATGGTCGCATTTGGTGCATCAGCAGCAACAATCACTGCAACAGGCGATACACTGGCTTCAACCGAAGCGATGATTGCCGCTAAAGCCAAAGCAGCGGGTGCAGACAGCTACACAATTACCAGTGCTCGTATGGGTAACTTTGTCACAATGAGCGCAGAAACTAAATAACGAATTGTGTGAGTTTCTCTTATTGAAATATTTTTGATGAAAAGTGGTGTTTATGAGGCTGTAAGTAGATTCAATGCCACTTTTTATCTGATAATTGAGGAGTCGTTGAGATGAGTTTTAAATATAACCGCCTAGATAAAGATAATGCAGCTGTATTACTTGTTGATCATCAAACGGGTTTGTTATCGTTAGTTCGTGACCAAGATCCAGATAAATTCAAGAATAGCGTGTTAGCACTTGCCGATCTGGCAAAGTATTTTAACTTACCAACTATTTTGACGACATCTTTTGAAGATGGCCCTAATGGCCCGTTAGTCCCTGAATTAAAAGAAACCTTTCCTAATGCCCCTTTTATTGCCCGCCCTGGCCAAATTAACGCGTGGGATAACGAAGAGTTCGTAAAAGCTGTCAAAGCCACAGGTAAAAAACAGCTAATTATTGCGGGTGTTGTGACAGAAGTGTGCGTGGCATTTCCTGCACTATCTGCACTGGAAGAAGGCTATGAAGTTTTTGTTATCACTGATGCCTCAGGTACATTTAACCCCATTACACGTGACGCCGCGTGGGATAGAATGTCCAAAGCAGGTGCTCAGCTGATGAGTTGGTTTGGTGCAGCATGTGAGTTACACCGTGACTGGCGTAATGACGTGGAAGGTTTAGGAACGCTATTCTCAAACCATATCCCAGATTATCGTAATCTGATGACCAGCTATGCATTGCTTTCAGGGAAAAAATAGTGCGTGACTAAGTATTAAAATGACATAATTGGTTTATAAACCCTCGATATGGCATTGCTCATATCGGGGGTTATTTTGTTAAATTAACTGACCCCAGCAGCTTATTTTCGTCATCATCGCACTTAGTTCTCTCTATGTTATAATAGCCACTGTTTTTGCTTGGCTCCTTGCTTTTTGGGGCTATCCATTTGATTTAAACACACAAGATCACCATGCATCAAAATACCTCAAAACAAGGCTATACCAATTTAAACCGATTTTCCGTTGCGCCGATGCTCGATTGGACCGATCGCCATTGCCGCTATTTTCATCGTTTACTGAGCAAAAATACCTTGCTATACACCGAAATGGTCACCACTGGGGCGATTATTTATGGGAAAGGGGATTATTTGGCATTTAGCGAAGAAGAACATCCGGTTGCATTACAGCTTGGGGGAAGTGACCCTGCTGCTTTGGCGCAATGTGCTAAGCTTGCACAAGAGCGCGGTTATGATGAAATAAACTTAAATGTGGGTTGCCCATCTGACCGTGTGCAAAATGGGCGTTTTGGCGCTTGTTTGATGGGGGATGCACAACTGGTTGCGGATTGTGTGAAAGCCATGCAAGACGTGGTTTCAATCCCGGTAACCGTGAAAACCCGTATTGGGATCGATGAACAGGACAGCTACGAATTTTTGTGTGACTTTATTGAAACCGTCTCTGATAAAGGCGGTTGCGAAATGTTTATTATTCATGCACGTAAGGCATGGTTGTCAGGGTTGAGCCCGAAAGAAAACCGTGAAATTCCACCTTTAGATTACCTGCGAGTATACCAGTTAAAGCGTGATTTTCCGCATTTGACCATGGCAATTAATGGGGGCATCAAAACGTTGGAAGAAGCTAAACAGCATCTGCAACATTTAGATGGTGTTATGGTGGGGCGTGAAGCATACCAGAACCCATCAATTTTAACGGCGGTAGATAACCAACTGTTTGGTGAACATTTTTCCGTGACAAATGGTGTTGATGCGGTGAGAGCCATGTACCCTTACATCGAAAAAGAGTTGTCGAAGGGCGCTTATTTGGGCCATATGACTCGCCATATGTTAGGGATTTTCCAAGGGATCCCCGGGGCACGCCAGTGGCGCCGTCATTTAAGTGAAAATGCCCACAAGAAAGGGGCGGACTTAGCGGTTGTCGAGCAAGCACTGGAATTTGTGACTCGCGGTGAATAACTGGCGAGTAAACACCAAAAAAGCGCCAAGTGGCGCTTTTTGCATGTTGGGTGGCTTATTACGGAATTAATAAACTCGACCCTTGGGTTTTTCTTGATTCAATCGTTGAGTGGGCTTTTTGTGCATCTTTCAGGGCAAAAATTTGTGATTGCGGCACATCCACATTCACATTGCCACTTAAAATCATATCAAACAACGCGTGACTGGCTTGGTCTAACTCTGCACGGTTAGTCACATACACCCCCAAAGATGGACGAGTGACGTATAAACCGCCTTTTTGGTTGAGAATGCCCAAATTTACACCCGTGACAGGGCCTGATGCATTACCAAAACTCACCATCAATCCGCGGCGTTTCAGTGAATCTAAAGAAGCAAGCCATGTGGATTGCCCCACAGAGTCATAAGCCACACTGACTTTTTCACCCTGAGTGATCGCTTTAACGCGTGCAGCGATATCTTCGGTTTGGTAGTTAATCACCTCCCATGCACCCGCGTCTTTTGCACGCAGTGCTTTATCCGCAGAGCCCACGGTACCAATCATTTTGGCACCCAGTGCTTTTGCCCATTGGCAGGCAATTAGGCCTACGCCACCTGCGGCAGCATGGAATAAAAATACTTCATCACGCTTAAGTTGATATGTTTGATGGAATAAATAATATACCGTCATTCCTTTGAGTGAACTCGCTGCGGCTTGTTCAAAGGTAATGCCATCAGGTAAATGAGCAACAGCGTGTTCAGGTACATTGTGCACTTCGCTGTAGGCACCCAGCGGGCCTTGGGCGTACACCACGCGGTCTCCAGGTTTGAAACCTGTGACGTGGGCACCTGTTTTAACGACGATACCAGCGGCTTCAGTTCCGAGACCACTTGGCAGTTTAGCGACAGGGTAAAGGCCACTGCGAACGTAGGTGTCGATAAAATTAATGCCGATTGCGCGGTTTTCGATTTGAATTTCGTTATCAGCAGGTGCGGTTGGGGAATAATCTACAAAGTTTAGAACGTCAGCGCCGCCATGTTGCGCGAACTCGATACGTTTTGCCATGACAATCTCCAATAAGAACCATTTAGTTTTGTTTACAATATCAATCGTTTTACTATAACGCCATGTTTCAATCAGAAGAATTATTGGTTTGTGCTTTTTGTTGAAAACGTTAGCAGGCAATTCTCTTGCCTGAGGGCGTAAAGAAAGCCACAACAAAAATCAGATTGGCGTATACTAGAAGCTGTTCGTTAATTATAGACTTGGATGCAAATGTATGGCTAAAAAACCCTCATCGAATTTTAAAACAGATGCCCCTCGGGATCACCAAATGGAAGGTTTGAAACTTCCACCGCACTCTCTTGAGGCGGAGCAATCTGTTTTAGGCGGTTTGATGTTGGATAACGAACGTTGGGATACTGTCTCTGAACGGGTCACGCACGCTGATTTTTTTAGCCGCCCTCACCGCACGATTTTCTCGCAGATGCAATTATTGCTAGAGCGGGGCAAGCCTATCGACTTAATTACCCTGTCCGAATCCTTAGAGCAAGAAGGTGAGCTTGATAGCGTAGGGGGCTTTGCCTACTTAGCTGAATTATCCAAAAATACGCCAAGTGCGGCGAACATTAATGCTTATGCAGACATCGTTCGCGAACGTGCTGTTGTGCGTGACATGATTTCTGTTGCCAATGAAATTGCAGATGCGGGTTACGACCCACAAGGGCGTAGCAGTGAAGATTTGTTGGATTTAGCGGAAAGCAAAGTTTTCCAAATCGCAGAATCCCGAGCGAACAAAGATGAAGGGCCAAAAGGCATTGAAGCTATTTTGTCCGAAACCGTCGAAAAAATTGAGCAGCTTTACCAGCAACCTCATGATGGGGTAACGGGGGTTTCTACAGGTTATCAAGACCTTGATAAGAAAACTGCAGGGTTACAAGGTTCAGATTTAATTATCGTGGCAGCGCGTCCATCGATGGGTAAAACTACCTTTGCGATGAACTTGTGTGAAAATGCGGCGATGACAGAAGAAAAGCCAGTGCTTATTTTCAGCTTGGAGATGCCAGGTAACCAGATCATGATGCGTATGCTTGCGTCACTTTCTCGCGTTGACCAAACGCGTATTCGTACCGGCCAATTGGACGATGAGGATTGGGCGCGTATTTCCAGCACGATGGGGATTTTGATGGAAAAGCGCAACATGTACATTGATGACTCATCTGGCTTGACACCTACAGAAGTACGCTCCCGTGCGAGGCGTATTTACCGTGAACATGGTGGTTTAAGCCTGATCATGATTGACTACCTTCAGTTAATGCGTGTTCCTTCGCTTTCTGATAACCGTACTCTTGAAATTGCCGAGATTTCTCGCTCGCTAAAAGCCTTAGCGAAAGAGCTTAATGTGCCTGTGGTGGCATTATCACAGTTGAACCGTAGCCTTGAGCAACGTGCGGATAAACGCCCCGTTAACTCCGACTTACGTGAGTCGGGGTCTATTGAGCAGGATGCGGACTTAATCATGTTCATCTACCGCGACGAGGTTTACCACGATAACAGCGAGCTTAAAGGGGTTGCGGAGATTATTTTAGGTAAGCAGCGTAACGGGCCAATTGGTACGGTGCGGTTGACGTTTAATGGGCAGTGGTCGCGCTTTGATAACTATGCGGGGCCTGCGTATAACGACGAAGACTAAATACTCGTCATAAATACTCGTCATACTTTGCGCTGTCGCGGTGTTGGCTGCACTCAGCTACGCGAGTCACATACTCGTGTATGCTCCCCGCGATATCTTCGCTTGCCGCCTAGCGACAACCCAAACTATTTAGAGTATTGGAATTAGGACGTTGTAATTCGAGTGTTTGAACTAGAGTATTAAAATTGAATGGTTCATAAAATAATATCTAATGGAAATACTCGTCATATTTTGAGCTATCGCAGTGTTGGCTGCACTCAGCTACGCGAGTCACATACTCGTGTATGCTCCCCGCGATATCTTCGCTTGCCGCCTAGCGACAACCCAAACTATTTAGAGTATTGGAATTAGGACGTTGTAATTCGAGTGTTTGAACTAGAGTATTAAAATTGAATGGTTCATAAAATAATATCTAATGGAAATACTCGTCATATTTTGAGCTATCGCGGTGTTGGCTGCACTCAGCTACGCGAGTCACATACTCGTGTATGCTCCCCGCGATATCTTCGCTTGCCGCCTAGCGACAACCCAAACTATTTAGAGTATTGGAATTAGAATATTAAAATTAAATGATTCATAAAAATAATATCGGATGGAAATTGATATTTTTTAGCGTATAACAAATAGAGAATAGACTAAGCTGCCAATGTGCAGCTTAATTTTTAGACAAATTAGAGAGAAGCAAACGAGGGGATCATGAAAGCGGCAACCGCATTAATAAACCGCCGCGCTCTGCGACACAACTTGCAACGGGTGAAAGAGATTGCACCCAATAGCCAACTGATTGCAGTTGTTAAAGCAAACGCTTATGGCCATGGGTTAGTTGGAGTGGGAAGTGCAGTGGAAGCGCTGGTGGATGGCTTTGGCGTGGCAAGGTTGAATGAGGCATTGCTACTGCGCCAACATGGCGTTACAAAGCCCGTCGTCTTACTGGAAGGTTTTTTTGAGCAGTCTGACTTAGTATTGATGGCAGAGCACAAAATTGACACCGTTATTCACTGCATCGAACAGCTTGAAATGCTTGAAGCGGCTAAGTTACCACATTCCCTCAAAGTTTGGATGAAATTAGATACAGGGATGCATCGCCTTGGTGTATTACCAAAAGACGCTGAGGCTTTTTATCAACGCTTGCAACGTTGCCAACATGTTGAACTGCCTATTAATATTGTCAGCCATTTCTGTCAAGCTGATGCGCCGCACTTGCCAACAACTCAACGTCAAATCGATTGCTTCAAACAGTTTATTGCAGGCAAAGAAGGCGAAAAATCTATCGCGGCATCCGCAGGTATCCTATTATGGCCTGAAGCTCACTATGACTGGGTTCGTCCAGGAATTATGATGTATGGCGCTTCTCCCCAAGAAGGAAAAAGCGCGGCAGATTTCGGCTTGCAGCCAGTCATGACTTTAAAATCCACCTTAATTGCTGTGAGAGAACATTCAGCAGGCCAATGTGTTGGCTACGGTGAAACGTGGTGCAGTGATCAAGATACTCGCCTTGGGGTTGTTGCCATTGGTTATGGCGATGGCTACCCGCGTAACGTGCCGTCTGGGACGCCAGTATTAATTAATGGGCGAAAAGTGCCGATTATTGGTCGAATTTCGATGGATATGACTGTCGTGGATTTGGGGTTAAATGCCACCGATAAAGTTGGTGATGACGTGGTTTTGTGGGGGAATGGACTGCCAGTTGAAGAAATTGCCGCACAAACGGGTATTATCAACTATGAGTTGCTCACTAAATTGACCTCACGAGTTGCGATGGAATATGTAGACGAATAGTCAACAAAGGGTTATTTTCAAGTAACAACGTAATAACCACGCTGAATAACGCAATGCGCGCTGACATTATCAGTGCCAAATAATGATTAGGAGATGTCCTGTGTTTGAACATGTTGATGCTTATCCGGGCGACCCAATTCTGTCGTTAATGGATGAATTTAATAAAGACACTCGTGATAACAAAATTAATCTGAGTATAGGTCTTTACTACGATGGTGAAGGTAAAACGCCTGAACTGGCAACGGTGGGTACCGCTAAAGCGTCACTAAACAAGTTACCTGCAAGTGCTTCCTTGTATTTACCAATGGAAGGCTTAAAAGATTACCGTCTTGAACTGCAAAAATTGGTATTTGGTGAAGATTGCCCGCTGATTGCACAAGAGCGTATTGCAACAGTGCAAACCATTGGTGGCTCTGGTGCATTAAAAATCGGTGCTGATTTTCTACATCAATACTATCCTAATTCAGAAGTTTGGTGCAGTGACCCAACATGGGAAAATCATGCCTCTATTTTCTCCGGTGCGGGCACAAAAGTTCATTATTACCCATACTTTGATGAAAAAACCAAAGGCGTTAAATTCGATGAAATGCTTGCAACCTTTAAGAAATTGCCAGCAAATAGCATCATTTTAATGCACCCATGTTGCCATAATCCAACGGGTTCTGACTTAACACCGGCGCAGTGGGATGAAGTCACGAAAGTGGCGATTGAACACAAACTGATCCCATTCTTAGATATCGCTTATCAAGGTTTTGCTGAAGGTATCAACGAAGATGCTTACGCGATTAGAGCGATGGTTAAAGCGGGTTTGACCGTATTTGTCAGCAACTCATTCTCTAAAATCTTTGGTATCTATGGCGAACGTGCGGGTGGATTATCGGTGATTTGTGAAAACACCGATGAGCGCGATCGTGTATTAGGTCAGCTTAAAGCTGGTGTGCGCCGTTTATATTCAAGCCCACCCTCTAATGGGGCAAAAATTGTGGCTGCGGTACTGACCAACAGCGCAGAAAAAGCAAAATGGTTAGCAGAAGTGGAAGAAATGCGTTTACGTATTTTAGACATGCGCACCGTGTTGGTGGATGAGCTGAAAAAAGCGTTACCAACCAAAAACTTCGACCATTTATTGAAACAGCGCGGGATGTTCAGTTATACCGGTTTCACTAAAGAACAAGTGGCTCGTCTAAAAGACGAGTTTGCGGTGTATTTAGTGGGTACGGGCCGAGTATGTATGGCAGGTGTTAACCGCCACAATGTAAAACGTATCGTTGAGGCATTTGCTGCTGTTAGCCAATAGTTAAAGCTAACTCAATGATAAGTAAATAGACGCAGGCTAATCCCTGCGTTTTTTATTACTCGGTTATATTTATGAAACAATTAAGTCTATCTTCTCCTGTTTTATTCCTTGAATTTTTTGTCCGAAAATTTTCCTTTTTTGGTAAAGGTTCTACCCGAGCTCAATTACCTGAAGATGCGTTTTTCTATATGGGAACTTCAAAGGCTAGCCGATATCGTTATTTTGAACGTGTCCACGAAGAATTCATTCAGCGGGATAAATGTTTGCAAGAGTGGGGCTTCAATGCCTATCAACCTGTGATTTCATCACAAATGAGTCAAGAGCAACAACAAATTTGGCAATCACCATCAACGCGTGCAATC
Organism: Providencia xihuensis; assembly: GCF_041953405.1. Lineage (NCBI taxonomy): Bacteria > Pseudomonadati > Pseudomonadota > Gammaproteobacteria > Enterobacterales > Morganellaceae > Providencia > Providencia xihuensis. The sequence goes on from NZ_CP169565.1 coordinate 590,546, forward strand.
ATGAAATTGACAGGGGAATACTTCCATGAAAATGAATGGGTTAGAGCGAAGAGTGAAACTAAAGTCGCAAAATATTCAGGTGATTGTGACGCGCTGATGTTTGAAAATATTCAGTCATTAGCCCCATACTATTTTGATGTTCATAGCGTGTCGGAACTAGGGGATATTACCACTCACTTCCCACGAAAAACGGTTCCATTGATGATAAAAGCGGGGGAAAGCGTCTGTTTTCTTTGCCGACGAGAAGAGTATGAGTTTATAGGGTGGGGAGGGAAACAACCTAATTTGAACCTAGTGATGTGGGTAAAAAATTACGGTTTTCATAGCCAATTACCTATTTGCGAACAAACTATTATTGATGGTTATGATGGTGCTCAACTCATTGAGCAAGAATACAAAATTCGAGACTTTAGAAAGAGCCATTTGCGTTTCGAATTGGGCTAATGAATACCCTTGCCAATAACACAAGGGTATTCATAGAATATTAGTAGCCGCGTTCTAAAATCGTCTTTAAGAACCTTGAAGTGTGGGACTTCTCACATTCGGCCACCTCTTCTGGTGTACCCGCGATGAGAATTTCACCGCCGCCGCTACCCCCTTCAGGGCCTAAATCAACAATCCAGTCTGCTGTTTTAATCACATCAAGGTTATGTTCAATGACGACAATGGTATTGCCTTGATCACGTAACTGATGCAGAACGACTAAAAGTTGTTGAATATCAGCAAAGTGTAAGCCTGTCGTTGGTTCATCCAAAATATAAATAGTTTGCCCTGTACCGCGTTTGGAGAGTTCCTTAGCCAGCTTAACACGCTGGGCTTCACCGCCTGATAACGTGGTCGCTGATTGGCCAAGACGAATATAGGATAACCCTACATCCATCAAGGTTTGCAGCTTACGAGCAAGGGCAGGAACCGCATCAAAAAACTCACGGGACTCTTCGATAGTCATATCGAGAACCTCATGAATGCTCTTACCTTTGTATTTGATTTCCAAGGTTTCGCGGTTATAGCGCTTACCTTTACACTGGTCACATGGCACGTAGACATCAGGCAAGAAGTGCATCTCAACCTTGATAACGCCATCACCCTGACAGGCCTCACAGCGCCCGCCTTTCACGTTAAAACTAAAGCGGCCTGGGTTATAACCGCGGGTACGGGACTCTGGCACCCCTGCAAATAACTCACGAACAGGAGTAAACACACCGGTATAGGTCGCAGGGTTAGAGCGCGGTGTTCGCCCTATTGGGCTTTGGTCAATATCAATGACTTTATCGAAATGTTCCAAGCCCTCAACATCCAAATAAGGTGCTGGGGTAATGGTGGTTGCCCCATTGAGTTGGCGCTGGGCAATTGGGAATAATGTGTCGTTAATCAGTGTGGATTTACCTGAGCCAGATACGCCCGTAATACAGGTAAATAACCCGACTGGCACTTTTAAAGTCACATTTTTCAGGTTGTTACCTTTTGCGCCAAACACAGTGAGCATTTTGTCTTTATTGACAGGAACTCGCTGTTTCGGAATTTCAATTCGTCGTTCACCGCTTAAGAACTTACCTGTTAAGGAGTCAGGATTCGCAACAATATCTTCTAATGTACCTTGGGCGACAATTTGACCACCATGTACCCCCGCACCTGGGCCAATATCAATCACATGATCAGCGGCGCGAATAGCATCTTCATCGTGCTCTACGACGATCACGGTATTGCCTAAATCACGCAGGTGGATCAAGGTTTCTAACAGGCGATCGTTATCCCGTTGATGCAGGCCAATTGACGGTTCATCAAGCACATACATCACACCCACTAAACCTGCACCAATTTGGCTAGCAAGGCGAATACGCTGTGCTTCACCACCTGATAAGGTATCTGCGGAACGTGACAAACTTAAGTAGTTTAAGCCAACGTTAACTAAGAATTTAAGGCGGTCACCAATTTCTTTCAGTACTTTTTCAGCAATTTGCGCGCGCTGGCCACTGAGTTTTAAGTTTTGGAAAAACTCCATCGCATGGCCAATACTGTAATCTGCGATTTCAGGTAACGTGGTGTTTTCAACAAATACAAAGCGTGCTTCTTTACGTAAACGCGTTCCATTACAGGAAACACAAGGGCGGTTACTGATATATTTTGCGAGTTCTTCACGAACGGCGGTGGATTCGGTTTCTTTATAACGGCGCTCCATATTATTGAGAACACCTTCGAATGGATGGCGGCGAACGGTAATATCCCCGCGATCATTACGATATTTAAACTCAATGGTTTCTTTGCCTGAACCGTACAAAATGATTTTTTGCACTGCAGGGCTGAGTGAATCATAAGGGGCTTCAACATCAAACTTATAGTGCTCAGCCAATGACATTAGCATCTGGAAATAATAAAAGTTACGACGATCCCAGCCGCGAATAGCGCCGCCTGCTAAAGAAATTTCTGTGTTTTGTAACACGCGTTCAGGGTCAAAAAATTGCTGAACGCCTAAACCATCACAGCTTGGGCAAGCCCCAGCTGGGTTATTAAAGGAAAACAGACGCGGTTCTAGTTCCACCATGCTATAGCCACAAACGGAACACGCAAAGTTTGCAGAGAAGACCAGCTCTTCTGCTTGTGGATCGTCCATATCGGCAACAACAGCGGTACCACCAGAAAGCTCTAGCGCGGTTTCAAATGACTCAGCTAAACGTTGCGCGATGTCATCGCGGATTTTAAAGCGATCAACCACGACTTCAATGGTGTGCTTTTTCTGTAATTCGAGTTTAGGGGGATCAGAAAGATCGCAAACTTCCCCGTCAATGCGTGCGCGGATATAACCTTGGCTCGCTAAGTTATCGAGTAATTTAACGTGTTCCCCTTTACGATCTTTGACGACGGGAGCAAGTAACATCATACGGCGATCCATTGGCTGCGCTAAAACATTATCAACCATCTGGCTGACGGTTTGCGCTGCTAATGGAATATCATGATCAGGGCAGCGAGGCTCACCAACCCGCGCAAACAATAACCGCAAATAGTCATGAATTTCAGTGATGGTTCCCACGGTAGAACGTGGGTTATGTGAAGTGGACTTTTGTTCAATCGAAATCGCAGGAGAGAGCCCTTCAATATGGTCTACATCAGGCTTTTCCATTAAGGACAGGAACTGGCGCGCGTAGGCAGAAAGTGACTCAACATACCGGCGCTGGCCCTCTGCATACAGGGTATCAAAGGCTAAAGAGGATTTTCCAGAGCCTGACAAACCCGTGATAACAATCAGTTTATCACGAGGAATAACGAGATTGATGTTCTTCAGATTATGCGTGCGTGCGCCGCGGACTTCGATATTATCCATTTACCACTTCCCGGATGATTTGATATTGAACAATCGCAAGCGATCATTATCACATATTTTTCCCTGAATGGATATACAGTACTCGTTATATTTTCTGGCCTGTACCGATTTAAATTCGCTGTGTTGTTGGCTGCGCTTAGTTGCGTAGTAGTAAGCTCCCTACGATGCATTCATTTACCGACTAGCTGTATTCAGAATCGAATGTTTTGAGGTGAAAAATACAAAATTACAAACAAATTCAAGGGGAAAAATAATTTGTTGGAAGGCGTGCTACTGAGAGAATAATTTTGTGTCTATACTGAAAAAAGTGCTCTGGGATTTCACTTAATTTTGGAAAGCGTTTCGCAAGTTTAAATATGCAATTTCAATTGTTGGTGCAAATCAGTTCGGTCATTGGTAAACTTCAAGGCTAATCCAGAGATTAAAATTCAATGCATCAGGAGCAATAAATGGCCAGCAGAGGCGTAAATAAAGTAATTCTTATCGGTAACCTAGGGCAAGATCCTGAAATCCGTTATATGCCTAACGGCGGAGCTGTGGCAAACCTGACTCTGGCAACTTCTGAAAGCTGGCGCGATAAGCAAACTGGCGAGATGCGTGAAAAAACTGAATGGCATCGCGTGGTGATTTTCGGCAAATTAGCTGAAGTTGCAGGTGAATACTTGAAAAAAGGTTCACAAGTCTATATCGAAGGGTCTTTGCAAACGCGCAAATGGCAAGACCAAAGCGGTCAAGATCGCTACACGACGGAAGTGGTTGTGAATATTGGCGGTTCTATGCAAATGTTAGGTGGTCGTGGCGGTGATGCGCCATCACAAGGCCAAGGTGGTCAAGGTGGTTGGGGTCAACCTCAACAGCCACAAGCTGCACAACAATTCAGTGGTGGCGGTGCTGCACCTGCACGCTCACAAGCGCCAGCACCACAAAATAATGAGCCACCAATGGATTTCGATGACGATATCCCGTTTTAATTTGTTATTTTAATAACTATAAATATATAAAAGGCTTCCTCGTGAAGCCTTTATTCTTTTATATTTTAAATATAACTATCAAATAAAAATTTTTTATTAAGATAATAAAATAAAAAATGGTTATAAACCTTAAGGGATTATTAATTTTTTTATCAAAAATAAATAATAAAAAAGCTCCAGTAATTAACTTACTTGGAGCTTTGTATTGAAGGTGGAATAAAAAGGGTAAGTACAAATTTTATTTTCATATTGCGTATCAGGCTACTTTAGGTTCCAGTAGTAAAGGGTCATTCTGACTTTCACCGGAAATTCGGTAGACTGATGGCGACGTACCTAAATAAGCGCGGAATCGCTTTGCAAATGATTGCTGGGAGTCAAATTGGTATTTTAATGCAATATCAATTACTTGTAGTTCTGTGGTGCAGAGGTCTTTTGCTGCTTCACAAATCCGCCTTCGACGAATATATTCACCTAAAGGTATCCCGACAACCTTACGAAACACTCTTTGTAAATGCCATTTTGTATATCCAGATTTTAGTGCAATATCATCCAGTAATAGACGACTGGTTAAGTTCATTTCAATCCAAACTATTATTTCATTAACAACTGTAGATTGAAATTCTGTGTATTTCCCATTATAGGGAACAGGGATTTCTTTATACATAATGTTTTTCCTACGAGTTACTTTTTAATCATATCCTTCATTAAGTAAACAGCCAATAAATAAATACTAAACAAATAGGAATACAGGCTGTTAATTTGTTAAATGACATTAATAGCAAATTTTAATTAATCTCTAACCAGTAGTGTTTGCCTTAAGATAATATATTTATCAGGAATCGAGTAAAACGAGTGATAACTGAACCTCGATCCTACAATAAGCATTACAATCACCAGGATCGAGACAGTTCATACGGATCAGTGTGTTGGAATATATTTTTTAAGTCTCCAAAAACTGAGCAAAATAGCGATGGAAATTATAATGGATAGTATATTCATCGCTTGCCAGCCAATGGTGAAAAAGAGAATGCCAGCCCCGAGGCTGCCAATGCCGCCAAAAAAGTAGATCAGAAAATCAGTTGTTCCTTGCACTTTTGCTCTTTCATGAACTTCATAGCTGTGGGGCAGTAAATTGGTGGTGCTGATTAAAAGTAAATTCCAAGCTATCCCAACAAAAATACCAGAGAGCAAATAGTGATAAAAACCATTACCTAGTAAATTCATCACAGCAGATAAAATCAATAAAATGATGCCACATAAAATAATGCGTTTTGCCCCTAAATGCTGAATTAATGTCCCTGTGAAAAATGAGGGAGCAAACATACCCAATACGTGAAACTGAAACACGATTGCGATTGATGAAAATGGAAAATCATGTTGCTTCATCGAGAGTGGAATAGAGGCAAAAGTAAAGACGACAATCGCATAACCAATGGCACTCACAATCGCGATTAATTTCAGTATTGGCTGTGAATACAATGTCTTATAGCTTCGTTTAATTAAATTTTCATCGAGTGGTACTTTCACCATTTTTTTCAATGGCACAATGAGCAATAAAATAAATGCGATAACATAAATACCCGCTAACGTAGCAAAAGGGCCTGCAAACGGATATTTTGCAAAAAATCCTTGGGTCATAATAGCCAGTGTTGGGCCAATTAAGGCAGCGGCAATACCACCACTCATCACAAGACCAATCGCTTTAGCGCGCAGTGAAATAGGGGCTTCTTCGATAGCAGCGAAGCGAAATTGTTGTGCAGTGCCAATCGCAATTCCAGTGAAAAATAAACCTAGGGAGAAATAGATTAAATTACTTTCTAAAACCCCAAAAATCGATAATCCAGCACCAATTAGCCCGCCAATGTTTCCGATAATAAACCCAATTCTTCTTGAATATTTTTGCATCAAAAAGGCAATAGGGATTGTTGCGAGTATCAAACCAACATACTGACTTAACAGGGGAATTGTGGCATGTTTTGGGTCAGTTGCTAAGTTTTCGCCAATCACAACAGCAACTGAAAGAACAATGGCATTCCCTGTTATAAATAATGCAAGTGTGGTGGCTAACCACCAAACAGACCTTGGCATAGAGACCTCTTTCTTATAAAAATCAAATAAAATCAATTTATTGAATATGAATTTTGTTCACATCGTCATATTCTTTGGCTCTATGCTACAACTTCAAGTTAACTTTAAGTCAAGTGATAGGTTGGGGATGTTTTAATAGTTAATTCTGCTTTATTTTGATTTAAATTAAGATGATGGCTCTGATATGGTTGAATGTGATGAGGCTCGCATTTAGGAGGGATGAGAACTGAAAAACGAAAAAATGATTGTCAGAGTAACAAAATTATGTTTTCTTAAAGGGAGTTAAGAAAACAACAAAAAATTAAACAAACAGACTAAAACAGGAAAACCCCGTGAACATGACTTTTAATCACTTAAACCTACTACTAACCGCGCCACGTGCTGCGGTGGTCGTGCGTGTGGTGGTGGTCGTGGGCTTAGCGCCGTAACGGGTACAAATCAACGCAGATTTAGAAACCCCGCCGGCGCAAACCGAGCGGGGTTTTTTATTCTCTCTCGCTCAAATCCGCAGGCTAGCAAAGGATAATTATGATGAGCGAATCGGGCAACACATCACCACAGAAAACGCGTTTTACGGGCGCAGAATTAATTGTACATTTACTGGAAAAACATGGTATTACCATTGTTTCTGGCATTCCAGGTGGGGCAGCTTTGCCTTTTTATGATGCATTAGGAAAAAGCAAAAAAATTCGCCATATTCTTGCTCGTCATGAGCAAGGGGCGGGTTTTATTGCTCAGGGTATCGCTCGAACAACAGGCAAAGCCGCTGTGTGTATTTCGTCGAGTGGCCCTGGCGCAACCAACTTAGTGACTGCAATTGCTGATGCAAAACTAGATTCTATTCCACTGGTTTGTATTACGGCACAGGTGCCTTCTTCAATGATAGGGACAGATGCATTCCAAGAAGTTGATACTTATGGTATTTCTATTCCAGTTACCAAGCATAACTATTTAGTTCGCAGCATAAATGATTTGCCACAGGTGATTTGCGATGCTTTTCGTATCGCTGAATCAGGCCGTCCAGGGCCAGTTTGGATTGATATACCGAAAGACGTTCAAACCGCGACTATTGAGTTAACCGAGATACCTGACATTTTACCGAAAGATAAAGCGCCAAATTTTGATATGGAAAAAGTACTCCAAGCGGCGCAAATGATCAACGAAGCTAAACGTCCAGTGCTGTATTTTGGCGGTGGTGTGATCAGCTCTGCTTCAACAGAAACGGCGATTGCATTTGCAGAAAAGGCTGCTTTGCCCACAACCATGACCTTGATGGCATTGGGTACTGTGCCTATGCGACATCCTTTGTATTTGGGAATGTTAGGTATGCACGCCGCGGCAAGTACCAATATGGTGATGGAAGAATCAGATTTACTGATTGTTATTGGAGCACGCTTTGATGATAGAGCCATCGGAAAAGCTGAAAAATTTTGCCCTAATGCCAAAATTATTCACGTTGATATTGATAAAGCGGAAATCAGTAAAATTAAGCGTCCAGACATTGCTATCCATGCTGATGCAGGGCAAATTTTGGAATTATTGTTGCCATTGGTTGAGCGAAATACGCGAAATGAATGGATCAAACGAGTCGATGAGTTAAAAGCAAAATACCCATTAAACTTAAGCGATGCAGATAACCCATTAAACCACTATGGTTTGGTGTTAGCTGCGGCTCGTGCCGCGGGTGAAGAGGCCATTGTCACAACCGATGTTGGTCAGCACCAAATGTGGGCTGCACAAGTTTATCCGTTGTCTCGCCCTCGCCAATGGTTAACTTCAGGCGGTTTAGGCACGATGGGCTTTGGTTTACCTGCTGCGATTGGTGCTGCTTTGGCTGAACCTGAAAAAACCATCGTATGTTTTTCTGGTGATGGTAGCCTGATGATGAATATTCAAGAATTAGCGACAGCAGCTGAACATCAATTAAATATCAAAATCGTTTTAATGAATAACCAAGCGTTAGGTATGGTTCATCAGCAACAAGATTTATTTTTTGAAAACCGTATATTTGCTGCAGCTTATCCGTACCAAACTGACTTTATTAAGATAGCGGCAGGCTTTGGTTTACAAACCTGTGATTTGAATAATGAGGCAGACCCTGCAATGGCACTGGAAGCGGTTATGAATACCAAAGGCCCTTGTTTAATACATGCCCTGATCGATGTGAATCAGAAGGTATATCCAATGGTTCCGCCAGGTGCCGCTAATATTGATATGATTGGAGCGTAATTATGGTACTTGAACACCACCCAATTGCTTTAGAGTTAATTGTGCGTAACCACCCTGGCGTTATGTCTCATATTTGTGGCCTATTTGCTCGTAGAGCATTTAACGTAGATGGCATTCTTTGTATGCCAATTAAAGATAAAGACGAAAGCCGCATTTGGTTATTAGTCCAAAAAGACGAACGCTTATCGCAAATGATTAATCAAGTCGAAAAACTTGAAGATGTTAGGGAAGTACGTTTTAGCGATAATTTACAGCTGTTTGAAACAATGCAAAATTATTTGCAGTAATTCTTAAACTTGGTTTTTCAAATAAGCTCATACTTTGGTATGGGCATATTTTTTAGCCAAATAATGTTGAATCAGGGTTTCTTAAAACGAACGAAAGTGATATAACATCAAAAGATAAACAAATAGTTTCTCAGTTTATGATGAAGAATAAAGGGAACAAAAACGATGCAAAACAATATCTATCTTTCGAATACCTATCAATATGAAGTAGAGACAATGTTAGTTAATACAGGCCATGATGAGGAGGGTGAGTGGATTGCACTTGAAGATAATATTTTTCATCCTCAAGGCGGCGGTCAACCTGCGGACACAGCCTGGGTTAATGAATTTAGTGTTCGGATAAAGAAACACTTGAATGGGTTAATTGTTGCTTATTTACCTGAATGCGCTTCTCTCAATGCTGAGGAAAGGGTTATAGCAAAAGTTGATAGTGAGAAACGCCGACGCTATGCTGCGCTTCATACTGCAGGGCATTTGTTAAATTGGGAATTACGTCGTTTTGGCTGGATGGCACAAAAAGGGCATCATTTCCCAGATGAATCAAGAGTAGAGTTTACTATGATGGAAAATCAAGTAACCCCTTTTGAAGAACTTGATAGCGCTGAAATTGAAGGCATTATCAATCAAAGTTTACAAAGTGCCCGTAAGGTTGATATTAAGCAAAATGGTGAAATGCGGATAAGCTATATCGACCAAACAGAAGATATGCCATGCGGAGGGACGCATGTCGCCTCGTTAGATAATATTTGCCATTTTTCAATTAAGTCGATGAAATTTAAAAAGGGAACGTTACGTATTAGCTATGATGCACAGCATGTTACAGTTTAAACGCCATCACTAAGATGTGAATATGTCATCACTACAGTTGCTTGAAGTTCACCATCCATACATAAGTAGGAATGTGGAAAATCGCCGCTAAATGCATAAAAATCCCCTGCTTCTAAGACAATATTTTGATCGTTGTTTAAGCGTAACATGAGCGAACCTGAATTAACCATAATATGTTCGTGGGTTCCCGTCATGTGAGCAGGGCTATTAATGATTGCGCCTCGTTTCATGGTTAGCTGCCAGATTTCCGAGATATTTCCCATGCTGATACGAAATTTAAATTGCTGAGAGTACTCGCTTTCATCACTCGGTGTAGATTTTACAAAATAAGGGTAGGCTTCATGTTGACGCGTAAATAAATCGCTTAGCGGAAATCGCAGTGCTATAGCAATGGACTCCAATGTATCGATACGTGGGTTTGAATCCCCAGATTCTAATTTTGAGAGCGCCGCTTTAGATATGCCTGAAAGGCGAGAAAGTTCGTTAAGTGAAAGATTTCTCGCTTGTCTAAGTAAACGAATTTTTTGGCCAATTTTTATATTAATTTTTTTATCCATGTTGTGTCTTTCCTTGAATATTGGTCTATTGTGCTAATTCTACATCACTCAGCGAATCAAATCACATACTCTTGGTTATCCATACTATTTCAATGCGTTATTTAATTTTTTGATAGAGATTTGAATTTTTAAAAATGAAAAAAATAAAGCTATTTAATAAATCTGATAATAACTATAGTGAGGGCGTTAAAAACTTTCGGAGTTAAGCGCTATGCCGTTTGAATTATTCTCACCAGAAATGGCGATTTGTTTTACGACGTTGTTGTTTGCCTATATTGTTTTTGGAATGGCGGGCTTTGGGTCTGCACTGATTGCTACACCTGTACTCGCGTTGTATTTACCTCTGAATATGATCGTTCCCATTTTAGCGTTAATTGATTTAACGGCTGCGGTATTAAATTTACTTAAAGATGGAAAAAATGCGGATTATCAGGAAATAAAATGGATTATTCCCCTAATGATAGTGGGAAGTTTAATTGGCGCAGCGATTTTATTAAAAACACGACCAGATATATTAGTTTTGTTATTAGGGCTGTTTGTTATTGGTTATGTGTTAAATGCTTTCTTATCAAAAAAAAACAAAAAACCGTTTTCAAAAGCACTCGTTGTCCCTTTTAGTTTGATTGGCGGGGTTTTTAGCGCGTTATTTGGGAGCGGTGGTTTTATTTATGCAATGTATTTATCCAGTCGGATTGAAGATAAACAGCGTTTTCGTATCACCCAAATGACACTAATTGGTTTTAGTACGCTAACACGTGTGGTCATTTTTTTGGTTATGGGAGTGTACCTTAACCTTGATACTTTATTGATTGCATTAGCATTCTGTCCAGCAATGTTGCTTGGAACTTGGTTGGGTAGGCACATTACATTAAAAATCACCCGTGAAGCTTTTTTGAAAATTATTAATCTAGTGATTTTAGTTTCAGGCATAGCCTTGTTATATCGATATTTCTTTGTTCTTTAATTATAAATACCCGTTAAAACACAAATTTATTTTATAAAGATAAATAGCAGAATATAGGCGGCATGCTACAATCACCGCTGGCATTATTAGGTTTATTGATAATGCGGCGGTTTTTTATATTATTAATAATTAATTTTATGGAGTTAAAATCTAATTCTTTGATTAAGTATTTAGATTAATACCAAAATGAGCTCTGATAATCAGTGTTTACACAATTTTCGACATTCCCCTTCATTTGCTATTTTTACGATTACGACCAGTATTGCCGTTATTGGCATCGTCATTGGGTTAAGTATTCCAATGGTAGCTTTGAGATTAAATAACTATGGTGTGAATGAACTCACCATCGGTATTATTTCCGCTGCGCCAGCTTTAGGGATGTTTTTAATCGCGCCTGTTGTACAGCGTATTGTGCAATGGTCAGGCAAGCGCAAAGCGATGTTAATTGCCACCATTATTTCAGGTATTAGCTTATTACCGCTATTAAGTACGCTACCTCTTTGGTTATTATTTCCTTTACGATTGATAACAGGGCTTGCCAGTGGTGTCATGATTTGCTTAGGCGAAACGTGGATTAACGAATTATCGCCTGAAAACAAACGTGGACGGATCCTCGCGATTTATACCACGGTATTTACTGTGAGCCAGCTACTTGGGCCTTCTTTTATTGCTTATTATGGTGTAGAAGATAAATCCCCTTTGCTTATTTGTACCCTTATCCATTTGATTTCGGTTGTGTTATTTATATTAATGGATCAAAAAGTAGGTGATCGATTGTCCGCTACAGCAGAAAAATCAAATTTTTCTATTATCCAGTTTGTGAAAGTTGCGCCTGGAATTTGTGGGGGAATATTATTTTTCGCCTTTTTTGATGGCACGATTTTATCCATGTTCCCTATCTATGGGATGGGGATGGGACACACAGAAGCGGTGGCTGCACTGATGATTAGCGCGATTTTAGCGGGTGATGCAATCATGCAGCTACCTTTTGGCTGGCTTGCTGACCACATGAATCGGGAGAAACTCTATCGGATCTGTGGTGTTGTAACATTGGCAGCTAGTTTCTTATTACCATTTACCATTACTCAGCCTTATTTAATTTGGGTATTGTTGTTTGTATTGGGAGCAACTGCGGGGGCAATTTATACCATTGCGTTGGTGCAGATTGGCCAATATTTTAAAGGGAATGAGCTGATTATTGCGAATGCGGCAGCAGCGATGTTGTGGGGGATTGGTAACTTATCTGGGCCTCTGCTCGCAGGGGTGGCGACATCAATTTCACCATCAGGCCTACCTATTTTATTGATTTTGTCTGCGGCTATTTTTTTGTGGTTTACCCGAGCGAAATACAGTGCGCAAGTTACTGAGCAAGCGACATATTAATTTTAGCGGGTGAATTAGCACCCGCTTCACTTTATTCTGTGACTTTATAAACGACTAAATTCTCACGGTATTCATCTGGTCGATGGTTGTGCCAAAAAAGTACCATACCTTGTGGGGCAGGCTTCACTTCTTTTGATAATACGATTAACCAGCGGCAGTGCTCTGGTTTTTGGAACTTATCCTGTCGTTGGTGTAGAACTTTTGTGTAGTAATACAACATTGGCGCTTCTGATTCTCCAATATTATCAGAGGCCATACAATCATCAGCTGTATATTGGCCTACTAAATGCTGTTTTAAATCGACAAAAACCCCTTCAAAACCTTTTGTGTAATCAACCCAACCCAAAAATAAGGTTAAGATCATTCCCCAAACAGTACAGAGCCCGAGTACCCAGTTTTTCATCATTTGAAAAGCGGGGGAAAGGTTTGGAATGATTTGGTTACGCAAGAACCAAACCAGTGTAATCAATACCCCGCAGATGAAAGTGATAGTGGAAAAGGGCATTTGATAACTCATGGGGAGCCAACGGCTAAATAATGTTAAGTATTCTTGATGGTGGCCCGTTAATACGATGAAATAGCTGACCCATAGAAATGCGACTAAGAATGACCAAAACACAGCAGAGAAACGTGAAATCCCATTGAGAACTTTTTCAGGAATAGCCAAAAGTGCAGGTGTACCAATAATCGCCATTGGTGCGATAAAAGGAAGAAGGTATAGTGCACGGCCAGAGGCAGAAATTTGCAAAAAGACTATGCCTAAGAGCGGGAATAATGTGAGTAAATAGGTGTTAGAAGTCATTAAGCGTTTGATTGGGTGGCGTAAGAAATAAGCGACTGCCAACAAACCCGATGGTAGAGCAAACAATGAAACGGCTGCAGGGATACGTGTTAAATTTGCTTTTGCACCGAGTTTTTCAACAGAAAAGCCAAAAAAGCGACCGATGTTATTTTCCCAAAACCAAACCATAAATAAATCAGGGTGTTGCTGGTAAAGCATGATTGGCCAAGGGAGGATAGCAATAAGCGCCGCTAATCCAGCCGCAAAACTATAGCACCAAAATTGTTTTGTACGGCATTGAGTTAAAAATACAGGGGCTAATAGCAGACAAATCCACAGGACTCCAGGAATAAAGACACCTTTTGAGAGCATCGTTACCACTGTTCCCACGCAGAGCCAAACCGCTGACATTCCCATTTTTTGTTGTTGGATCAACCCTAATAGCCCATAAAGCCCGATTGTTGCACCTGCTACCAGGGCGACATCAGTAAACATATCATGGCTATGGCGGAGGATCCCTGGCGCGCAAGCATACAGTGCAAATGCAATCCAAATACGGATATCAGTAAAGTCCTTTGCAGTAAAAAAGCGGCGAGCTAAGAACACAAAAAATGAAAAGTTAATGACTGAAAAAAATAAGCTGGCAGTTCGTGCCGCATCATAGAGTGGCATAAACCCTGAAAATAAGTGGGAGGTTAGGGTTGCAACCCAATAATAAAGCGGGGGTTTTTCCATAAAAGGCTCACCCGCATTGGTTGGAACTAACCATTTCCCTGTTTCATACATGGTTTGAATAATACCAAAGCTGTAGTTTTCATCTTGTTTCCATGGACTATGACTATAGATACCAGGGAGTAAATATAGGACAAGGAAACTGATAAAAAGTAGTAAAACACCCCGTTGTAATGTGATGGATGGTGTATTTTTATTTGGCATATTCATTTAAGACTTTAGTTCACGGTGATAAAAATAAAATAATAACTACGGTTAATAGTTTTTTAGCTCATATATAAAAATAATATTTACTCATTGACGGATATTTATATTTTTTGAAAATATTATTCACTAACACATATTTAAACTATTTTACCATGAAATAATAATGAGTTAGCTAACCGTTTTGTAAGCAAATATTCAGTGATTATATCAAAAAAAATAATCTCGCTATATAAACAAAGTCTATATGAAATTGAATTAGCTATTTTTACCTAATGTTATCTTTAATAAATGGTGAAGAATAATAAATATTATTAATAAAGCCGTATTTATCATCGGGTATTTTATTCTATTTTTCGAGGTGGAAAATGAGTTTGATGCAGAGAAAAAACTAAAAACACTTGATCATTTGCCCGTTTTCGAACGATAATTGCTCTCCTCACAATACGCCCTATTCTTATTTTTAAGCCAAACGATTGCGCCATTGTTTTGATTGAGATTTTTCCTCTCGGTCAATAAGGTTTTTAGAAATACGTAATCGTTTACGTCAGCGGGAGTGTGATGAGCCAGTAAGATGGGCATATAAACTTATTGGCTTTTAGCGTGTTCGTTTACCATTAACAGCAGAGGTACACCATGTCAGGCCAACAGGCTTCATCCAACTGCAAATTGGATTCATTTTTTAAGATCACCGCTCGCGGCTCTTCCGTTCGCCGTGAAATCATTGCAGGGCTAACCACATTCTTAGCGATGGTTTATTCTGTTATTGTGGTGCCTGGTATGTTGGGGCAGGCTGGTTTCCCGCCTACTGCAGTGTTCATTGCTACCTGTTTAGTGGCGGGTTTCGGTTCATTATTAATGGGGCTATGGGCGAATTTGCCGATGGCAATAGGTTGTGCCATTTCACTTACCGCATTTACCGCTTTCAGCTTAGTTTTAGGCCAGCAAATTAGTATCCCTGTTGCGTTAGGCGCCGTATTTCTAATGGGGTGCTTGTTTACCATTATTTCTGTAACAGGCATTCGTAGTTGGATTTTACGTAATATGCCAATGGGCATTGCACATGGTACAGGGATTGGTATCGGCCTGTTTTTATTATTGATTGCTGCAAATGGCGTGGGTTTAGTGATTAAAAACCCAAATGCTGGCCTACCTGTGGCTTTAGGTGAATTTACCTCTTTCCCTGTTTTAATGTCATTAGCGGGTCTTGCAGTTATTTTCGGCTTAGAAAAGCGCCGCGTACCAGGTGGCGTGTTATTAGTCATTATTGCGATCTCAATTATTGGTTTAATTTTTGATCCTGCAGTGAAATACCAAGGTTTCTTTAAATTACCGTCATTAGGTGACGATGGTCTTTCTCTTGTTTTTAATATGGATATCATGGGTGCGTTGCAACCAATGGTACTGCCAAGTTTATTGGCGCTAGTCATGACTGCCGTATTTGATGCGACGGGTACAATCCGTGCCGTTGCAGGGCAAGCGAACTTATTAGATAAAGACGGGCAAATTATTGATGGTGGAAAAGCATTAACCGCTGACTCCGTAAGTAGCATTTTTGCGGGGGCGATAGGTGCTTCACCAGCGGCGGTTTACATTGAATCAGCCGCGGGAACAGCTGCTGGTGGGCGTACGGGGTTAACTGCTGTTGTTGTTGGAGTGCTATTCCTACTGATCCTCTTTTTATCGCCATTGTCATACTTAGTGCCGGCTTATGCGACAGCACCAGCACTGATGTACGTTGGTTTGTTAATGTTAAGTAACGTTTCAAAATTAGACTTTGATGACTTTGTTGATTCGATGTCTGGCCTGCTGTGTGCGGTGTTTATCGTCCTGACATGCAATATCGTAACGGGCATTATGCTTGGCTTTGCAGCATTAGTGATCGGTCGCATTTGTGCGGGTGAATGGCGTAAGTTGAATATTGGTACTGTTGTGATTGCTGTGCTTTTGGTGGCGTTTTATGCTGCTGATTTGGCCATTTAAAGGTAATTAAATTAAAAAGGCGGGGGTTGTTACCGCCTTGTAACGCATTATTTCGATTAATCGCAAAGTATAAATTTTTTTCCCATAGGACGGTAGCTAGGGATAGAATAGATATAAGGCGGTGAATCAAGTGGAAGTCCCATTTTTCCACTCGTGACCGCTTGATTGTCATAATCGAGGTCTGGACGGTGCTATCTCTTACTATGCGGCGGCAGGCAATTTTGAGTTCTGGTCGTCTAGTTAATCAGTAAGGGCAACATGGAAATTTTCTTTACTATTCTTATTTTGATTTTAGCTGTCTCTGTGTCAGGGGTTGCTGCTAAAATTCTTCCTATTCGTATTCCACTTCCCCTCATTCAAATAGCCATTGGTGCACTATTAGCTTGGCCACAATTTGGCTTGCATGTCACGTTTGACCCCGAATTGTTTATGGTTTTATTGATTCCGCCTTTACTGTTTGTTGATGGCTGGAAAACACCAACCCGTGAATTTTTCCAAAATGGCCGGGAAATTTTTATTCTCGTGTTGGTTTTGGTATTGGTTACAGTTATAGGTATTGGTTACTTAATTTACTGGTTAATGCCTGGTATTCCACTCATCGCCGCATTTGCCCTAGCTGCGGTACTTTCACCAACGGATGCGGTTGCGCTGTCTTCCATTGTGGGGAAAGGGCGTATTCCTAAACGTATGATGAGTGTCCTAGAAGGTGAGGCATTAATGAATGATGCTTCAGGTCTGGTGGCATTAAAATTCGCAGTTGCCATTGCGATGGGGACAATGGTATTTAGCACATCTGGCGTGACGATTGAATTCTTTAAAGTTGCTGTGGGTGGCTTACTTGCAGGGATTATTGTGACATGGTTGTACAGTAAATCTTTGCGTTTAATGAGCCGCTGGAGTGGTGATGACCCTGCAACACAGATTGTTTTCATGCTATTGCTGCCATTTGCTTCATACATGATTGCAGAACATATTGGGTTTTCTGGCATTTTAGCCGCTGTTGCCGCAGGGATGACTATCACCAAATCTGGCGTGATCCGTAATGCGCCACTCGCAATGCGTTTACGTGCGGATAGTGTTTGGTCAATGTTGGAATTTGTATTTAACGGCCTAGTTTTCATCATGTTAGGGCTACAGTTGCCAGGGATATGGGAAACTTCCGTCA
The DNA here is from genome assembly GCF_041953405.1 of Providencia xihuensis. Classification (NCBI taxonomy): domain Bacteria; kingdom Pseudomonadati; phylum Pseudomonadota; class Gammaproteobacteria; order Enterobacterales; family Morganellaceae; genus Providencia; species Providencia xihuensis. The sequence continues at coordinate 608,037 of NZ_CP169565.1, forward strand.
TTCAAGCAGATCTCGACCCAAGTGTTGAGACATGGATGTTGTTTGCAGCCGTTGCCATTATTTACTTTGCCTTGTTATTGCTGCGTTTTTGTTGGCTGTGGCTGATGAAAAGGTTTAGCCGTTTGTTCCTAAAGAAAAAACCACTGCAATTTGCTAATTATACCGTGCGTGAGCTGTGGCTGGCTTCTTTTGCGGGGGTGCGTGGGGCGATTACCTTAGCGGGTGTGCTCTCTATTCCGTTGTTTTTAACCGACGGTTCTCCTTTCCCTGCTCGTTACCAACTGGTGTTTATCGCCGCTGGGGTGATTTTGTTCTCCATTTTTGCAGGGGTGATCGCATTACCGTTATTGCTGCGCAATTTCAAAGTGGGTGACAAAGAAGCGGATGCCAACGAAATACGTATGGCGAAGGCTAAAATGGCAGAAGTAGCGATCGTTAGCTTGAATAAAATGGAAGAGCGTTTATCTGCGGACGTGGACGAAAAACTTGATTCAGAAGATATCAGTGAGGTTGCTTCTCGCGTGACAGGTTATCTCAGACGTCGTACGGCAGGGCAAGATGAAATTGAACATAACTTGCAAATTGAAGACCTTGAGCGCCGTTTCCGTTTGACCGCGTTGCGTGCAGAGCGTGGTGAGCTTTATCACTTGCGTGCTACGAAAAAAATCAGCAATGAGACACTACAATCTTTGTTGGTCGATTTAGATTTATTAGAAGCGGTACTGATCGAAAAAGAGCATTAAAACGAAAAACCGAGTATTCTACTCAGCATTCTTTAGTTTGAGACAGAATACAGCATTATGTGGTTACTTGTTATCACGACGCTGCTTTGGGCAGCGTCTTTTAGTTTGATTGGTGAATATTTAGCAGGCCAAGTCGACAGCTGGTTCTCAGTTTTGGTGCGTGTTGGCCTTGCTTCATTAGTATTCCTGCCTTTTCTTCGCTGGCGTCAATTTGGCGCTAAAGTGATTTCACTTTACATGTTAGTGGGTGCTTGCCAGCTTGGGATCATGTACCTGTTTGTTTTCCATGCCTATCAATATCTTACTGTTGCTGAGTTTTTACTGTTTACGGTATTAACGCCACTGTATGTCACATTAATTTATGACTTATTAGAACGGCAGCCACTGCGTAAAGGGTACTTGTTTAGTTCTTTGCTGGCGGTGATTGGTGCGGCAATTATTCGCTATGATCATTTGAGCGAATCATTCTGGTTGGGGTTATTGTTTGTGCAGTTAGCCAATATCTTTTTTGCTATCGGGCAAGTGGGGTATAAGCGTTTGATGGAGGTACATCCCATTCCTCAACATCAGGCTTTCTCGTGGTTCTATTTGGGGGCGACGTTAGTGGCACTGATTGGCTGGTTGCTCTTTGGTAATAAATCCATGATGCCAACCACAAACCTCCAATGGGGAGTACTGCTGTGGCTTGGTATTGCTGCATCAGGTATTGGTTATTTTATGTGGAACTATGGGGCAACAAAAGTTGATGCTGGAACCCTTGCTATTATGAATAACATGATGGTTCCAGCTGGCCTATTAGTGAATTTTGCCATTTGGCAGCAACATCCTAATTGGTTGAGTTTTACCATTGGATCGAGCCTAATAATTGCGTCTCTTTGGGTGCATAAACGTTGGATACTTTCGCGGGCTTCACATACGAAAGGCTCTCCACAGCGTGATCCGTCGCGTTCTCAGTAAATGCCTCGATAGCTGGCTGGCGCTGTTCTCCTTCACGGCACGCAGCGTACAGCCGGCTCCATAAGCCACTCCCCAATGTTTTAGTCTTAATCAACCCTTGCTTCTCGAAGGAATCTACGGCCCAATGGGGTAATGCGGCAATTCCCATTTTAGCTGCTACCATTTGAATTAAAATCAATGTGTTATCTACATTTTTTACATTTGGTGAAACGCCCGCAGGTTGCAGGAAGTGGCGCCAAACATCAAAACGTTCTCGTTGTACTGGGTAGAGCAGTAACGTTTCATTCGCCAAATCATGTGGTTCAATGTGTGGCTTCTTTGCAAGTGGATGGTCACAGGCGACGATCAATTTCACTTCATAATCGAACATTGGCGTGTAATGAATACCTTGGTCAGGCAGGATATCTGACGTCATCACAAGGTCGAGCTCTCTTGAAAGCAACTCAGGCTGTGGGTCGAATGTCACCCCCGATTTAAAATCCACACTCACTTGCGGCCAGGTCTGCCTAAACTGTTGCAATGCAGGTGTTAGCCATTGAATGCAACTGTGGCATTCGATAGCAATACGTAGCGCACAGACACCAGGTTCATTACAGACGCGAATGGCATCTTTGACCAAGGGTAGTACTTGTTGTGCCAGCTGCAATAAAACTTCCCCTTGTGGCGTAAATTGTAATGGCTGGCTTTTTCGTACAAATAAGCGAAAGCCTAACCGATGCTCTAAATCACTAAACTGGTGTGACAGAGCTGATTGTGTCTGGTGCAAGTGTGTTGCTGTAGCCGCTAATGAGCCGTACTGGCTGAGCGCTTGCAATGTTTTTAAATGTTTTAGTTCGATCATGAGAAACCTTCATGGTGACAATGAAATATTTGCGCTTGTGCTTTATACAGTACCTGTTGATTATGGATGTGTAAACATCTAGACGGCTAAATATTTTAAGGGGTCAATATGTCTGTTATAAATCATACACTTGGTTTTCCACGCGTCGGTCTGAAAAGAGAGCTAAAACGAGCACAAGAAGATTATTGGGCAGGCAAAATTAACCAATCGGCGCTTTTAGCGGTGGGGCATGAGTTGCGCGTTCGCCATTGGGAGCAGCAAAAAAATGCAGGTGTTGAATTATTACCCGTTGGTGATTTTGCTTGGTATGACCAAATTCTGACAACCAGTTTACTATTAGGTAACGTGCCGCCACGCCATCAAAATGAAGATGGTTCTATTGATTTAGATACCTTATTTAGAGTCGCTCGTGGCCGTGCACCAACAGGGACTCCAGCGCCAGCAGGTGAAATGACCAAATGGTTTAACACAAACTACCATTACATCGTGCCTGAGTTTCAAAAAGGGCAAAAATTTGCGTTATCTTGGAATCAATTGTTTGATGAAGTTGATGAAGCACTTGCGCTAGGTCACAAAGTTAAACCTGTGATTGTGGGGCCAATTACCTACCTGTGGTTAGGGAAAGTTAAAGGCGAATCATTTGATCGTTTATCGTTGCTGAATGAATTACTGCCAGTTTACCAACAAATATTGGCGCGCTTAGCTGAAAAAGGCATTGAATGGGTACAAATTGACGAACCCGCACTGGTACTGGATTTACCTATTGAATGGCAACAAGCATACAAAGAGGCCTATCAAGCGTTATCAGGCCACATAAAATTATTGTTGACCACGTATTTTGATGGCGTTAGCCATCACTTAGATATCATCAAACAGTTAGCTGTCCAGGGGGTACATGTCGATGTTGTGGCGGGTTCAGATGATATTGAAGTACTGCACCAAGCGCTGCCTGCTGACTGGGTTTTATCACTAGGTGTGATTAATGGCCGTAATGTTTGGAAAGCCGATTTAGGTGAAAAATTTACCCAAGTAAAACCACTGCTGGGTCAACGTTCAGTGTGGGTAGGAACCTCCTGTTCACTGCTGCACAGCCCCATTGATTTGAATGATGAAACGCGTTTAGATGCGGAAGTGAAAAGCTGGTTCGCGTTTGCATTACAAAAATGTGAAGAGCTTGCCTTGCTGAGTAAAGCACTCAATCAACCCACTGATGCAAACATTGCAACGTTAGAAACATACAGTGCGCCGATTCGAGTTCGTAAAACCTCAACTCGAGTGAATAATGCCACCGTCGCACAACGTTTAGCGGCAATTCGTGAGGGGGATGCAGAGCGTACCAGCCCATATTCACAACGTGCACAGCTTCAGCGTAAACGCTTTAACTTGCCATTATGGCCAACTACCACGATTGGTTCTTTTCCTCAAACCAGTGAAATCAGAACGCTACGGTTAGATTTCAAAAAAGGTCATGTAGATAAAACCTATTACCGTACAAATATTAGCGAGCACATCAAACAGGCGATTAAAGAGCAAGAAATTTTGGATATTGATGTGTTGGTACACGGTGAAGCTGAACGTAATGACATGGTTGAGTACTTTGGTGAACACTTTGATGGCTATGTATTTACGCAAAATGGTTGGGTACAAAGCTATGGTTCGCGTTGTGTGAAGCCACCAGTGATTATTGGGGATATTAGCCGCCCTGAGGCAATTACCGTTGAGTGGGCGAAATATGCGCAATCGCTAACGAAAAAACCTGTCAAAGGCATGTTAACAGGTCCAGTCACTATCCTGTGTTGGTCATTCCCGCGTGAAGATGTTAGCCGTGAAACCATCGCAAAACAAATCGCACTGGCACTACGCGATGAAGTGGATGACTTACAGAAAGCGGGTATTGGTATTATTCAAATTGATGAGCCTGCGTTGCGTGAAGGCTTACCACTGCGTAGAAATGAGTGGGCAGCATACTTAAAATGGGCAGTCGATGCCTTTAAACTCAGCGCTGCCATCGCTGAGGATGACACACAAATTCATACCCATATGTGTTATTGCGAGTTCAATGACATCATGGATTCGATAGCGGCGCTAGATGCAGATGTGATTACTATCGAAACTTCGCGTTCAGATATGGATCTGTTGGATGCATTTGAACATTTCGATTATCCAAATGAAATTGGGCCAGGTGTCTATGATATTCACTCACCGAATGTACCAAATGTGGCGTGGATTGTTGAATTGCTCAGAAAAGCGGAAAAACGTGTCCCTGTTGAGCGTTTGTGGGTCAACCCAGACTGCGGACTGAAAACCCGCGGCTGGACGGAAACCCGTCAAGCGTTAGCCAATATGGTTGAAGCCGCGAAATTGCTAAGAAATGAGCACTCATCTTAAAGCGTAATAAAAGGCAGGTTGGATGGGTTTTGAAAATAAATTTATTGATTTTCGGCTGATAACACAAAGCAGGAAAAACGACGCTTTTATCCTGCTTTGTTAACAATCTCAAAGGCAGGGAAACCTGCCTTTTTGCGTATACAGGTTGGTTAACGGGTTAACCAAATAATTTGGATTTCAACAGATTCATACCAATAGAAGCCAAATCGAGGTTTTCAGGAAGCTCACCATTTGGTGTTGCACTATCAACCAGTTGGGGTAGATATTTAGCCACTAAATCTGATGTTGATTGTGTATCTAAGCCCACAGATTGAGCCAACTCTTGAAGATTAACATTGCCAAACACTTGCATTAATTGGCTTCCATCAATCGGTAAATTCGCCCCTTCGCTAATCCACGACGTAATAATGCCACCTAAGCCTTGTTCGTTAAATTTATCAACGACACCAGAAAGGCCACCTTGGTTTTCAATCCAATTAATAACGGATTGAAATTGTTGCATTTTATCACCTGCAACCATTCCTAACATTTGATCGAATAGCCCCATTTTTTGACTCCTAGGTAACATGTCACTTGATGCTCTCACTCATAGTATGGAGCATTATTTGAAAAATTGTAGTCGGCTATTTTGATTAATTTATTTTTCAGGTCAATGAAAATGATGCATTTAAGATAACCCGATATAACAAGGTGATGTGATTGAGCTTATGGAGGATGTAAATAAGCACAACCGATGTCACATTTTTTATCACACATTTGTGTGAATGACCCTCATGAGGTGTGAATTTATTTATTTGTTCTATATCAGTAGGTTGTATCGAAATTGATTGTTTTTTATATTATTGGCAATGTGATGTTGGTCATGTGTTTGTGAATTTTGTTGTGTGAAAATTCACAACAGTCACGAAGATTAACAACATCAGGGGTCATTATGGGAAATTTCGTTAATAATATTGGCGTTATTGGCCTTGGTTCCATGGGGATGGGCATTGCACAATCTCTAATAAAAAAGAATATTCCAACCTATGGATTTGATTTAAACCAAGAAGCTTGTCAAAACTTACTTCGTGTTGGGGCAAAAGCTGTAGGGCAAAATGCCGCTGAATTTGCCCAGGAAATAGAGGCGTTATTGCTCGTGGTTGTTAATGGCCGCCAAGTTGAAGCTATTTTATTTTCTGGGGATAAGCCACTTGTTGAACAACTACACCCAGGGACAATCATTGTCTTACACAGCACTTTAGCTGCTGAGCAAACTAAACAAATTGCAAAACGCCTTGCAAGTTACCAATTATCATTGGTGGACGCACCTATTTCAGGTGGTGCGATTAAAGCGGCTGAAGGCAAACTCACCATAATGGCTTCTGGTGAACCCGTTTTATTTGAAAGGTTATCACCTGTCTTTGATGCCATTTCTGAGCGTCTCTATCGTGTTGGTGATGAGGTTGGCTTAGGGTCAACGGTAAAAACCATCCATCAATTACTCGCGGGTGTACATATCGCTGTAGCAGCAGAAAGTATGGCGCTAGCATCAAAAGCGGGTATCGACCTTGATGTGATGTATGACATTGTCACGCATGCGGCAGGGAATTCTTGGATGTTCGAAAACCGTATGCAGCACGTATTAGACGGGGATTACACACCAAAATCATCCGTTGATATTTTTGTGAAAGATTTAGGCTTAGTGATGGAAACGGGGAAAGCGTTAAACTTCCCGCTTCCTCTCGCCGCGACTGCCCATCAAATGTTTATTTCTGCGAGTAACGAAGGCTTTGGTCTGCAAGATGACAGCGCAGTGATTAAAACATTTAAAGGAATTACTTTACCGGAGAAAAAAGCATGACAGTGAAGTTAGGCGTAATCGCCGATGATTTTACCGGTGCGACCGATATTGCGGGCTTTATGGTACAAAACGGCTGGAAGGTCGTTCAACTATTGAACGAACCTGATGAAAATACCGTTGTACCTCATGATGTTGATGCGATTGTTGTCAGTTTAAAAAGTCGCTCGTGTCCTGTTGATGAAGCAGTGAGTGCTTCAATCAATGCGTGTAACTGGCTAAAACAAAAAGCGCAGTGCCAGCAGATATTCTTTAAATACTGTTCGACGTTTGACTCGACAGAAAAAGGCAACATCGGTCCTGTCACTGATGCATTAATGGCACAATTGGGGACGGATTTAGCCTTAGTTTGCCCTGCATTACCCATCAATGGCAGAACTGTTGTTCATGGCCATTTATTTGTTAATGGTCAGTTGCTTAACGAAAGTGGGATGCAACATCATCCTGTGACACCAATGACGGATGCAAATTTATTGCGCGTTATGGAGAAACAGTCGAAAGGGAAAGCGGGCTTAATTTCACTGGTAGAGGTACAGCAGGGTCACGACACGATAAGTGCACAGCTAGCGGCGTTTGCTGAACAAGGCATGAGTTATGCGGTTGTCGATGCGATCACCATGGATGATTTATTACCCATCGCGAGTGCAGTGAAAACAATGCCATTACTCACTGGCGGCTCTGGTTTAGGCGCTGCACTGGCAAACATTGATAGCCAATGTGTGTGGGGTGGTAACACCACCAGAGGGGAAAAACCGACTGGCTTAGCTCGGAAAACAGTCATTTTGTCAGGTAGTTGCTCTGTTATGACAAACAAGCAAGTACAAGCTTATCAGCAAATTGCGCCTGCAAAAGCGTTGGATGTTGGAGAGTGCTTAAATAACCCAGCGTATGCAAAATCATTGGCAGTTTGGGTTCAAGAGCAGCAATCGACAGGCTTAGCACCATTACTATATGCGACTCAGCCACCTGAATTATTAAAGAAAACACAAGAAAAATATGGCGCTGTAGCGTCGAGCAGTGCAGTAGAAAACGTATTTGGTGAAGTGGTGAAGGAACTTCAATCGCAAGGGTTTAACACGTTTATTATCGCGGGTGGTGAAACGTCGGGCAAAGTCGTTCAAAGCCTTGGTATTGAGCAATTAAGTATTGGTTCACCGATCGCCCCAGGCGTTCCTTGGGTACAAGATTTAGCAAGCGGAAACTGGTTAGCATTGAAATCAGGCAACTTTGGCCAAGAAAATTTCTTCCAGTTCGCACAGGAGATGTTTAATGAGTGATGAAAAGGCGCTGCGTCAAGAGTTAGTCGATTGGGCTAAGTCAATGTTTAACCGTGGATATAGCAGCGGTGGAGCAGGAAATATAAGCGCTAGGCTACCTGATGGCTGCATTATTGTTACACCAACAAATTCCAGTTTTGGGGATTTAGATCCAAATAAACTGAGTAAGCTAGATGCCGATGGAAATTGGATTGATGGTGATAAGCCAACAAAAGAAGTGTCTATGCATATGGCAATGTATCAGCAACGTCCTGATTGCCAAGCTGTTGTTCACTTACACTCTCCATGGCTTACTGCGCTCTCGTGCTTAGCTGGGTTAGATACCGCAAATTGCTTGCCCCCGATTACGCCTTATTACGTCATGCGTGTGGGGAAACTGCCATTGATTGAGTATTTGCCGCCAGGGGACGACCGAATTGGTGAGGAAATTGCGAAATTAGCACCGACGCATAATGCGGTATTGCTATCTAACCATGGACCTGTGGTGGGTGGAAAAACACTAAGACAAGCATTTTTTAATGCAGAAGAGCTAGAAGATACAGCTCGCTTATATATCACATTGCGCCCACACGGTTTCACGACATTAACGCAAGAGCAAGTCGAGTTGCTCGAGAGTCGTTATCCACAAAAGTAAGGAGGCAAAAAATGGCTAAGTTTGCAGCAAATCTCAGCATGATGTTTAACGAAGTGCCTTTTATGCAACGTTTTGAAAGTGCAGCGAATGCAGGTTTTAAAGGCGTTGAATATCTTTTTCCTTATGAAGAAGATGCCAATTTAATTGCGAATGAACTGAAAAAACACAATTTAACGCAGGCATTGTTCAATATGCCTGCAGGTAACTGGGCTGCGGGCGAGCGTGGCATGGCATCTCTTCCAGGTCGTGAGGCTGAATTTGCCGAAGGTGTACAAACGGCTCTGACATACGCGAAAGCATTGGGTTGTAAACAAGTGCATGCAATGGCGGGGAAAGTGAATGAAAACGTCACATTAGAACAGCAAAAAGCGTGTTTTATCAAAAATATTCAACATGCTGCGGATGTGATGGCGGAGCATGGGATCCGTGTACTGATTGAGCCAATCAATACCCGTGATATGCCTGGGTATTTTTTAACGACTCAAAAGCAAGCTGAAGCATTATTACCTGAAATTAATCGTGAAAACGTATTTATCCAGTTGGATTTATATCACTGCCAAATTATGGAAGGTGATTTATTGAAAACAATCGAACGTTTATGGGGTAAATTTAGTCATATTCAGATAGCGTCAGTCCCTTACCGTCATGAACCCGATAGTGGCGAAGTGAATTACCCTTGGATTTTCAAACAATTGGATGAAATGGGTTATGACGGCTGGTTAGGATGTGAATATCATCCTGCAGGCCGTACCGAAGATGGGTTAGGCTGGCTTAAACAAGCAGATTCATAATTAGGAGAACCTATGCTCCCTTCTGAGCGTCGTGATTTTATTTACCGTTACGTACATGAGCGCCAAACTGTGTCGATCAGTGACTTAGTTGAGCTTATGAATGTCTCTCATATGACCGTACGACGTGATATTCGGATGCTAGAAGAAGAAGGGAAGGTGCTCAGTATCAGTGGTGGCGTTAAGTTAAATGATGTGTTGCGTCAAGAACTACCTTGGAGTGAAAAGGCGCGATTGCATCACCGTCATAAGCGTGAAATTGGCCAGTTTGCCAGTTCGTTAGTTGAGGATGGGCAAGTTGTGTACCTCGATGCGGGGACGACAACATTTGAAATCGCTCGTGTCCTTGGTGAACGTTTTAATTTAACGATTGTCACTAATGATTTTTCTATCATGCAGTATTTGATGGATAAATCGCAGCTCAACCTTTACCACACAGGTGGGCAAGTGGACAAACGCAATCATTCTTGCGTTGGGAATACCGCCGCGATGATGTTGCAAACCTTGAATGTGGATATTGCGTTTATCAGTACCAGCTCATGGGATTTGCAACATGGTGTTTCAACACCTCATGAGGAAAAAGTACAGATAAAACAAACGCTACTAGATGTAAGCCGACGCTGTGTGTTGGTTTCAGATAGTAGCAAATTTGGCAAGTATGGCATGTTCCGTGTTTGCCCTCTAAATCAGTTGCACGACATTGTTTGTGATGATCGATTACCCATCGATGTGGTGCAACGGATAACAGAACAAAACATAAAACTTCATTTAATAAAGACATAAAACATAAATAATCTTACCTAGAACTGCATAGCCAGAAAAAGGCTATAGCAAGGAGAATTACAATGAAAGTTATTATTACTGGTGGCGCAGGCTTTCTGGGCCAGCAGCTAGCCGCTGCTTTGCTTAAAAATAGCCAGGGTTTAAAATTTGACCACCTTGTTTTAGCCGATATTCAGTGCCCTACATCGCCAGTTGAAGATGCGAGAGTGACCTGTGTCGCGTTGGATTTAACCCAGACTGGCGCAGCTAATGAACTGATTGATGCGCAAACGGATGTGGTTTTCCACCTTGCAGCTATTGTGAGCAGCCATGCTGAAAGCGATTTTGATCTAGGCATGAAAGTCAACTTCGAAGCAACGCGCCAATTATTGGAAGCTGCTCGTGAGAAGAACCCTGCAATTAAATTTATGTTCACCAGCTCATTAGCTGTTTTTGGTGGGCAATTACCTGATGTGATCACTGATCTGTGTGTTGTGAACCCACAGTCGTCTTATGGCGCGCAAAAAGCGATGTGTGAGTTAATGGTGAATGACTACTCCCGTAAAGGCTATATAGATGGACGGGTTATGCGTTTGCCAACAATTAGTATTCGCCCTGGAGTACCAAACAAAGCCGCTTCTTCATTTGCCAGTGGCATCATTCGTGAGCCATTAAATGGTATTGAGAGCGTTTGTCCAGTTTCACCTGACTTAGCATTATGGTTATCAAGCCCAGAAACGGTGATTAACAATTTTATTCATGCGGTGAGTATTCCTGCGGAAAAATTTGGCCAGTCACGGACAGTGAATTTGCCAGGCATCACCGTCACGGTTCAGGGAATGATTGACGCATTGCGTGATGTTGCAGGTCAAGAAACGGTTGATCTTATCCGTTTTGAGCCCGATGAAGCCATTAATCGCATTGTGGCGAGTTGGCCAGGCAAATTTGATATTAGCCGTGCATTGGATTTAGGTTTCCGTGCAGATGGCTCGTTTGGTGATGCGATCCGTTCGTTTATCACCCACCACGGCTCGTCTAATTAGGAGATAGCCTATGTCCTATATTCCTGTTATTGGCCTCGCGGTGGCCATATTCGTTCTGATTTTTCTCGTATTACGAACGCGCGTTCATGCGTTATTGGCAATGCTCATTGCCGCGGCAATTGCGGGTGTTTCTGGTGGTTTAACAGCAGCGGAGACAGTGACAGTCATTACAAAAGGCTTTGGGTCAACACTTGGTAGCATCGGTATTGTTATCGGACTCGGGGTAATGATGGGAAGGGTGCTGGAAGTTTCAGGTGCTGCTGAACAAATCGCCTATAGCTTTATCAAATGGTTAGGGAAAAAACGTGAGGAGTGGGCACTGGCAATTACGGGCTATATTGTCAGTATCCCTATCTTCGTTGACTCCGCTTTCGTCATTTTATATCCATTGGCAAAAGCGCTGGCGAAAAATGGTAAGCGCAGCATATTAACCTTAGGTGTTGCACTGGCTGGTGGTTTAGTTGTTACGCACCATACAGTTCCTCCGACACCAGGCCCTTTAGGCGTTGCTGGTATTTTTGGTGTCGATGTTGGGGCGATGATCCTGGCTGGAATGAGCCTCGCTATTCCTTGTGTAATCGGAATTGTTTTTTATGCAAAATGGTTAGGAACTAAATATCCTGAGTTTATGCCAGATGAAACGGGCAGTGAAGATCTGAAAGAAGTTCATGCACGTTACATGGAAGAAAAAGCAAACAAACCATTACCAAGCTTATTTTTATCTTTACTACCGATTATCACGCCAATCTTGTTGATTTTTATCAATGCAATTAATGGCTTGATTTTAAAAACTGAATCATTCCAAGGAATGGAAAGCAATTGGTATTTTCAGACATTTGAATTCTTAGGTGCGCCAATTATTGCTTTATCAATTAGTGTGTTGATATCGGTATACACATTAATGCCAAAAGCAACAAAAGAAGAAGTCATCGACCGTATGGAAGAAGGCTTACAAGCCGCTGGGATTATCTTGTTAGTGACAGGTGCTGGTGGTGCGTTAGGCGCAGTATTACGTGATAGTGGGACAGGTAATATTCTTGCTGAGCACGTTGCAAACTTACCAATTACACCTGTACTAATTCCTTTTATTATCGCGACATTAGTGCGCTTAATTCAAGGGTCTGGCACGGTAGCGATGATCACAGCAGCATCCATATCTGCACCAATCATCAGCCAAATACCCGATATTAACTTATTGGTTGCGGCGCAAGCGGCAACAATGGGGTCTCTGTTCTTCGGTTATTTCAACGACAGCCTGTATTGGGTTGTGAACAGAATGATGGGGATTAAAGACGTAAAACAACAAATGATCGTTTGGTCTATACCTACAACAATAGCGTGGGCGATTGGTTTAGTTGGCGTCCTTGTCCTTGATGTAATTCTCTAAAATTGTACTTTAAGCTTTACCTGCCAATCCAAAGCGCCTTTACAGGCGCTTTTTTTCGATAACCAGGTACATTCATCTATACTGATTGCATCTTAAACATATTCTCAATATGGCACCTTTATTTTGTGATTAAAATCACGTTTTATTGAAAATAAAATGATGATGTTTTCATTAAAAGAGATACTCGTCACTAAATTAACTTGTGCTTATCGCTATATTAATAGTAGCTAATTAATTCAATGATGCCATTGTGTAAAGGAGTTTGATATGTCTGACGTTTTCCACTTAGGTTTAAAGAAAAGTGACTTACAGGGTGCAACCGTAGCGATTGTTCCTGGGGATCCTAACCGTGTTGAAAAAATTGCACGTCTGATGGATAACCCTGTACACCTTGCGTCATTACGTGAGTATACTTCGTGGCGTGGTGAGCTCGATGGTAAAGCTGTTATTGTTTGCTCAACAGGTATTGGTGGCCCATCTACCTCTATTGCAGTTGAAGAACTCGCGCAATTAGGTATCCGTACTTTCCTACGTATTGGTACAACTGGTGCAATCCAAGAAGATATTAATGTGGGTGATGTATTAGTCACCACAGGTGCAGTACGCTTAGATGGTGCGAGCCAGCACTTTGCGCCACTTGAATACCCAGCAGTGGCGGATTTTGATTGTACTAATGCATTATTTGCAGCGGCAAAAGATGCGGGTGCAACGGTTCATGTTGGTGTAACAGCCTCTTCAGATACTTTCTACCCAGGCCAAGAGCGTTATGATACCTATACTGGTCGTGTAATGCGCCATTTCAGAGGCTCAATGAAAGAGTGGCAAGACATGGGCGTTATGAACTATGAAATGGAATCAGCAACGTTACTGACCATGTGCTCAAGCAGCAAAGGCTTACGTGCAGGTATGGTTGCAGGGGTGATTGTTAATCGTACACAACAAGAAATCCCAAATGAAGCATTACTGAAGAAAACAGAAGGTAATGTGCTGAGTATTGTTGTTGAAGCGGCACGTCGTTTACTGTAATCAATGATTTACTGGCTCGCCTATTTAAAATTCACTCGGTTGTGGAAAGGCAATAGGCGGGCTTAGTTTGCCCTTCAAATTATTTATTTGAATCATAATCCTGCCAAGTTTTTAACAGTTTGTAATGAATTTCCAGAAAATAACGTGATCCTCTTATTCATTAGATCTGTTATTGTCATAAAAACAATTATCAATATTATGTGCCCTTTAATCGTTTGGGTTGCATCTTCTTTATTTGCAACTTAGACGTGTGCTGTGGGCAAAAAGGAATCATTATGTCAACAACACCTTACCTTCACCCTTCCGTCCTTCCACTGAAAGGGGGGATTAATTTCCGCGATTTAGGTGGGAAAAAACTATCAAATGGCAATAAAATCAAACCTGGCGTGCTGTTCCGTTCAGGGGCATTAGATCGCTTAACTCAGGATGATGAGTCGGTTTTACAATCACAAAATCTTTTCCAAATTATTGATTATCGTGACGAAGTTGAAATCATTGCTAAGCCTGATGTTGTTTGGCCAGGTGCACATTATGTCCATGCTCCGGCAAACCCGCTCGCCAAAGAAGTGACAGCAAACTTAGATAAGCTTACGCCAGAAATATTGGAACAGTTTGATCCACAAGCCTTTATGTTTCGTTTGTATGAATTATTACCGTTGAATAACCCCGCATATCATCAATTGGTGAACATGCTACAGCAACCCGAAAAAGGGGGGATTGTTCAGCACTGTGCCGTCGGGAAAGACCGCACTGGTGTCGGCTCGGCGTTGGTTTTATTTGCTTTAGGTGCTGATCTTGAAACGGTAATGGAAGACTATTTACTCACTAACGAAACATTAGCGCCATATCGTAAGCACTTACTGGAAGAACACGCAAAAACCATGAGTGATAGCATCGTGAAAAAGTTTGAGTATGTGTATTCTGTCCGTGAAGAGTTCCTACAAACAGCCTTAAAAAGCATTGAAAAACAGTATGGTAATGTGAATAAGTGGTTGGAAACCGATTTTGGCTTAGGGCTGAAACAACGTGAAGACTTACAGCAACACTTCCTCGAATAATAGATGTTACTTTGGCTGATGTTGTGTGAATAAAGGTATGAGCACATAACTCAGCTGAATTTATTGTCCTGTTTAATCTTGATTTATACGTTTTTCGCTACTGTAATACATCTAACCATTGATGGAAGGAATATACCGTGACGCTCAATGAAATCGTGACCGTTGTGACGGATTTTACTCGTGAACATGAAGTATGGGCGCTACCCATTATTTTCTTTCTCGCCTTTGGTGAATCTCTCGCTTTCTTATCACTTCTTTTACCTGCAACAGTGATACTGCTTGCGCTTGGCGCTTTGATTGGTGAAAGCAATATTGTTTTTTGGCCTATTTGGTTGGCTGCTGCGCTAGGGGCCTTTTTTGGCGATTGGCTTTCTTACTGGTTTGGTTTTCATTACAAAGAAAACGTACGCAAGATGTGGCCGATTTCCCGTAATCCGCAAATGATTGATAAAGGACAAGTTTTTTTTGATCGATGGGGGATTTGGGGGATCTTTTTTGGCCGTTTCTTCGGGCCATTGAGGGCCGTCGTCCCTTTGGTTGCAGGGATCTGTGCGATGCCTCAACGCCATTTCCAACTTGCCAATATTGCCTCTGCGATGATCTGGGCGTTTGGCATACTCGCCCCAGGAGCCCTTGGTCTTAAATGGTTTGCGAGTTGGATAGGCTAGGCTTGCGAAGCGGCTCGCAAATAAACGGCGGCAAATGAAATTACCTCTGGACACTTATACAGTATCCCATTACCTTACACTAGATTTTGTAAAGTAAGGATTTAATCGTGGATACCTCTCTTTTATATGCCGTTATTGGTGCGTTGAGTGGCATTTTAGTCGGTGGTTTAGCGACGTGGTTTTCTATTGCCCAAAAAATCGCGCACAAAGATCAAGAGCTACAACAGGCTTACCGCCAACTTGCAGCCAGCGATGAAAAAAATGTGCATCTTGCTCAGTGGAAAGAGGAGTATGACAGGCTTGATCAAGAGCTTCGTACACAACGTGACATTAACCGGGAACAAGAGGCCGAATTACGCGAAGTCATCACACGGTTAGAGCAAAATCAGCTTGCTAACGAAGAAAAACAACGCATTTTACAGAACAGTGAGCAACGCTTAACGACTCAGTTCGAAAATTTAGCGAATCGTATTTTTGAACAAAATGAGCGTCGTGCTTCAGAACAGCAGCAAAAAAGCTTACTCGCAATGCTATCGCCTTTTCGTGAGCAATTAGATGGTTTTCGCCAACAAGTTCAACAAAGTTTTGGTGAAGAAGCGAAAGAAAGGCATACATTGGCCTATGAAATTAGGCAGTTGCAGCAGCTCAACAATCAGATGACCAAAGAGGCCGTTAATCTAACGCGTGCGCTGAAAGGGGATAACAAGATACAGGGTAATTGGGGAGAAACTATTCTAACCCGTATCTTAGAAGTTTCCGGTTTGCGTGAAGGCAGCGAATTTGAAACCCAAGTCAGTATTAATACGGGTTATAATAGCCGCTATCAACCTGATGTCATTATCCACCTTCCTGAAGGTAAAGATGTGGTTGTCGATGCCAAAATGTCATTAGTGTCTTACGAGCACTATTTCAATAGTGAAGACCCTCATGAGCAGCAACAAGCGTTAAAAAACCACGTTGCTTCCATTCGTAATCATATGCGAATGCTGAGCCGAAAGGATTATCATCAGTTACCAGGAATTCGTTCACTGGATTACGTTTTAATGTTTATTCCTATTGAGCCAGCCTATTTGCTGGCTTTGAAAGAAGCCCCTGAGCTACTCGATGAAGGAATAAAGCAAAATATTATGTTAGTTTGTCCATCCACCTTGCTAGTGGCGGTTCGAACAATTAATAATATATGGCGTTATGAGCGACAAGGGCAAAATGCCCAAGAAATTGCAGATAAGGCAGCAAAAATGTACGACAAGCTGCGTTTATTTGTGGATGATATGCAGGTTTTAGGCACCAGCCTTGATAAAGCGAATAATACTTACCATTCGGCGATGAAACGCCTTGCTCAAGGGCGGGGTAATTTGATTAGCCAAGCGGAAAGTTTTAAGGAGCTTGGGGTAGAGATAAAACAACCTATTGAGCCTCAACTTGTAGAGCGGTCAGATTCACCTAATTGTGCTGAATCGTAGACTTCTAATAGGGTTTTACCTCAAAGGCTGTTACACTTCCTACAAAGTTTGAATGATAAGCAGGCATAAGAGAAATGACTGAACCAACGAAAGAAACCATTGATTTTGGTTTCCGCACTGTCGGCAAAGAGGATAAAGCTGGCTTAGTAGCGAATGTTTTTCACTCTGTAGCATCAAAATATGACTTAATGAATGACCTGATGTCATTCGGTATTCATCGTATCTGGAAACGTTTCACGATTGAAGCAAGCGGTGTGCGCCGTAATCAGCGTGTACTGGATCTTGCGGGTGGAACAGGGGACTTAACCGCAAAATTTTCACGCTTGGTGGGT
Organism: Providencia xihuensis; assembly: GCF_041953405.1. Taxonomy (NCBI): domain Bacteria; kingdom Pseudomonadati; phylum Pseudomonadota; class Gammaproteobacteria; order Enterobacterales; family Morganellaceae; genus Providencia; species Providencia xihuensis. Next base: position 625,241 of record NZ_CP169565.1, read on the forward strand.
GAAAAAGGGGAAGTCATTCTGGCAGATATTAACGATTCCATGCTGAAAATGGGGCGTGAAAAATTACGTGACCTCGGCATTGTGGGAAATGTTAATTATGTTCAAGCTAACGCAGAAGAACTACCATTCCCAGATAACTATTTTGATTGTATTACCATTTCTTTTGGCTTGCGGAACGTTACCGATAAAGACAAAGCACTGCGTTCAATGTTTCGTGTGCTAAAACCAGGCGGTCGCTTGCTGGTCTTAGAATTTTCAAAACCCGTTATTGAGCCACTGAATAAAGCTTATGACGCATATTCATTCCATATTTTACCGCGTATTGGGCAGGCTATTGTCAACGATCCAGATAGTTATCGTTACTTAGCAGAATCAATCCGTATGCACCCAAATCAAGAAACTTTGAAAGGGATGATGGAAAATGCCGGTTTTGAACAAGTGTCTTATACAAATATGACCGGTGGTATTGTTGCACTGCACAAAGGGTTTAAATTCTAAGATGGAAGCGGCATCAGCACATACCGAAATCCAACATACGGTTTTGTATTCTTTAATAACAGCAATGATGGAAACCTCTCTTAATCATATGCTGTTTAAAGAGAAAGTTCTGCAGCCTGCTAGGATGCGTTTGGCGGGTAAGGTGATGTCCATTGAGTTAAAAGAGCTTAATAAAACACTGACCCTGATTTTTGCGGAAAATCATGTTGATGTACTGAGCGAATGGACTGAAGCGGCAGATTGTACAATTAAAACGTCGCTGTTCACTTTAGTGAAGTTGAAAGACAAACAACAATTATCTCAATTGATTAATCACGGTGATATCGTGATTGAAGGGGATATGCAGATTGTCCAACATTGGTCTTCTTTGCTCGATTTAGCGATTTGGAATCCAGCTCACTATTTATCACCGTATATCGGCGATGTAGCAGCGGAAGGGTTGAGCAAGCTGCTAAATAAAGGTGTTTGCCTTGTAACTCATTTGGTTAAACGCCAAAAGACGTATGTTAAAGATGCCCTGATTGAAGAGTGGAAAATGGCGCCAAGCCAACTTGAATTCGTGCATTTTAGTGATGAGATTGAGCAAATTGAGAGCTCAATGAGTACGCTGGAACAACGGCTAAGCCAACTGGAGGAGAAGAATGACACCCGGTGAATTAAAACGACTTTACTTCATTATTCGGGTTTTTCTCTCTTACGGATTAGATGAGTTAATCCCCAAAATTAAACTTACGTTGCCACTTCGTATTGGTCGCTTGGGTTTTTTTTGGATTAGGAATCAGCACAAAGATAAAGAACTTGGTGAAAGATTACGTCTTGCATTACAAGAATTAGGCCCCGTTTGGATTAAATTTGGCCAGATGTTATCGACTCGCCGAGATCTCTTTCCACCTGCAATCGCAGATCAACTCTCTTTACTACAAGACAAAGTTGCCAGCTTCGATGGTAAATTAGCACGTGGTTATATTGAGGCTTCTTTAGGTGGGCCTCTGGAGCAATGGTTTGATCATTTTGATGAGCAAGCACTCGCATCTGCGTCTATCGCTCAAGTTCATACGGCTATTTTAAAAGAAAATGGCAAAGATGTTGTTATCAAGGTTATTCGCCCAGATATTTTACCTATTATCAAAGCGGATATTAAGCTCATGTACCGTATCGCAAATTGGGTGCCGTTATTACCTGATGGGCGCCGTTTGCGTCCAAAAGAAGTGGTTCGTGAATATGAAAAAACATTAATTGATGAGCTGAACCTTTTACGCGAGTCGGCGAATGCTATTCAACTGCGACGTAACTTTGAAAACAGCTCTATGCTGTATATCCCTGAAGTTTATCCAGACTATTGCCGTGAAAATGTCATGGTAATGGAACGTATCTATGGGATCCCTGTATCAGATATTGCGACACTCAAAGCGCAGGGAACCAATATGAAGCTGTTAGCTGAGCGCGGTGTAAAGGTCTTTTTCACTCAAGTGTTTCGCGATAGCTTTTTCCATGCGGATATGCATCCTGGGAATATTTTTGTCAGTTATGAGCACCCAGAAGACCCTCTGTATATTGGTATTGACTGTGGTATCGTCGGCTCATTAAATAAAGAAGATAAGCGCTATTTAGCTGAAAACTTTATTGCATTTTTTAATCGTGATTACCGTAAAGTTGCGGAGCTTCACGTCGATTCTGGTTGGGTTCCCCAAGATACTAATGTGGAGGATTTTGAATTCGCCATTCGTACAGTATGCGAACCTATCTTTGAAAAGCCATTAGCCGAAATCTCTTTCGGGCATGTACTACTGAATTTATTTAATACGGCGCGCCGTTTTAATATGGAAGTGCAACCTCAGTTAGTACTATTGCAAAAAACATTATTGTATGTGGAAGGTCTTGGTCGGCAGCTATACCCTCAGTTGGATTTATGGAAAACAGCAAAACCATTTTTAGAGGATTGGGTGCATAGCCAAGTTGGCTTACCTGCAATTACACAAGCATTGAAAGAAAAAGCACCTTATTGGGCTGAAAAAATGCCTGAGCTACCAGATTTAATTTATGGTGCCCTGAAACAACACAAGTACTTGCAGTCAAACATTGAACAACTTGCACAGCAGTTGAAAGGTCAGCGAAATAAACAGCGAAAATCGCAATACCTATTAGGAATAGGGGCTACATTTATCCTCTGTGGCAGTTTATTCTTTATTTCCGATTTAACGCGTCTTTCCGCAGTGTTTATGGCTGCTGGTGCTTTATCGTGGTTGTTTGGTTGGTGTAAAACAGGCGAAAATTAAGTAAACTTTGTTTTGCGACAAGTTTATAAGGCTGTGAACATTTCCGTATTTTGTGTTGGTTGTATATAATAGACCTAATAACAATTGATCCCAAAACTATAGAGGTATTAACAATGGAATCAACTATTGCAATGGCTGCTTTTGGTAGTCCTTGGCAACTCATTATTATTGCTTTGCTTATTATTTTAATTTTCGGCACCAAAAAATTACGTTCTTTAGGTTCTGATTTAGGTGAATCACTCAAAGGCTTTAAAAAAGCGATGAGTGATGATGAAAAAGCGAAAGTAGAACAAGAAAAGCAAGATGCTGATTTTGCGACTAAAAATATTACGGAACAACAGGCTGCAGAGAAAAAAGAAAGCCCAGTTGAGAGCAAAAACAAAGAGCAGGGTTAAACCGTGTTTGACATAGGTTTTAGTGAACTGTTGCTTGTTGCTGTCATCGGTCTTGTTGTATTAGGGCCTGAGCGCTTACCTGTGGCGGTGAGAACCGTTGCTGGGTGGATTCGTACCATGCGCTCAATGGCTGCTAATGTACAAAATGAGCTATCGCAAGAGCTGAAATTACAGGAATTGCAAGAAACGCTGAAAAAAGTTGAGGAGAAAGCTAATCTAGAAGCGCTGTCTCCTGAACTGAAGCAGTCTATGGAAGAACTGCGGACAGCAGCTCAGTCACTGAAAAGTGGCTATCAAGCAACAACTAATGATATTGAAACAGAGTTAAATAAAGCTAAAGAAATCACTGATAGCTATGATACAGCTGTCAAAGATGCGAAAAACAGCGCTGAACAGACGCAAGAATCGGATCCAGATCCTGAGTATGCGGCTAAAATGGCTGCTGTTGTTGAGGAAGTTGAAACTGAGGAACCAGCAAAAACTGATGAGCCAGTCGCTTTAGCAACAACAGACTCGCAAGATACTAAAGCTAAAAACTCGAATCAAACCGAAAGTGAAAAATAACACATGGCTGTAAATGATACACAACCACTTATTAGCCACCTCATTGAACTTCGCAAACGGCTATTAAACTGTTTAATAACAGTTTTAATTGTCTTCGCTGCACTTGCTTATTTTTCAAATGATATCTACCGTCTCGTTGCGGCCCCTTTGATTGATAAGCTGCCAGTGGGTTCGCAAATGAGTGCGACTGATGTGGCATCAACATTTTTTACCCCGATTAAATTGACAATGATGGTCTCGGTTTTTGTATCGATACCTGTTATTCTTTATCAAATCTGGGCATTTATTGCACCAGCACTCTATAAGCATGAGCGTAAATTGATGTTACCTCTGCTGGTTTCAAGTAGCTTTTTATTTTATCTTGGAATGGCATTTGCTTATTTTGTTGTCTTCCCACTAGCATTTGGCTTCTTTGTTAAAACAACGCCAGATAGCGTTAACTTCATTCCTGATATCAGTAAGTACCTTAGTTTCGTTATGACTTTGTTTATGGCGTTTGGTGCGGCTTTTGAGGTGCCTATTGCCATTATCTTACTGTGTTGGACTGGGGTCACTACCCCTGAGGCACTTAAGCGTAAACGTCCATACATTCTTGTAGGGGCATTTATCGTCGGGATGTTCTTAACGCCTCCAGATGTATTATCTCAAACGCTACTTGCAGTGCCCATGTACTTGCTCTTTGAGCTTGGTGTTTTACTTTCTAATTTCTACGTAGGTAAAGGAAGGAAGCGTCAAGAAGAAGAGGAAGATGAAAAAGAAGAATCTTAACCTTAATAGATGCATCGAGCTCCTGATTTTACTGACAATAAAACGCCCATTAATGATGGGCTTTTTATTGTCTTGAATTACAGCTCAGGTGATTTTTTGAATTGCGTATTTTCGAGCACTTTTGGGACATTTTTGTTTAAAATATTCAATAGAAGAATTGAACGATACTCTCCATTAGGCTCATCAAAGATAGCTTGAATTCCTGCAAAAATACCCTCTGTAATTGTCACTTTATCGCCTGATTTTGGAAGGTCTGGTGCAACCATATGGGTAATTGGAGTCAGCTGTAATAACTCAATCACTTCTTCTGGTACTTCAGTCGGTAATTGGCCAAAACGAATAAAATGGCTAACACCCCGAGTGGATTGAATCGTCGTAGTATGAATTTCGTTATGATCAAACTTTACAAATAAGTAATTCGGAAATAATGCTTCTTGCACCGTTGTCCTTTTACCCCTAACAATTTTTTCCATCTCAGTCATGGGAGTCATACAGAGCACGTTCTGTCTATTTAGATGCTCAATAGCACGTTCAATTTGGCCTCGTTTGCAATAAAGCAGGTACCATTTTTCCATTTTTTGAATCTCGTATGACAATAATATGTTTATGATAACAAATTACGACAGAACAATGTGACTAATGAACCTCTGCACAATATTATTCATATCCGTAAGTTAAAATCATCAAGCTGCGGCTTATGAACACTGTAATATAGAACCTAAGTTTGTAGGAGACACAATGGATATCTTTTTGTTGAGTAATGGTAAATTACCAGGAAACTCAGTTTGGTTAAGCTATGCTTTACCTCGAATTAAAGAAACACTTACCCGTAAAAATATCAAATCAGCTGTTCTCGTTCCATATGCTGTTCTCCGTGGATCCCATGATGAGCGTGCAGAACAACTTTCAGAAGCACTAGGCATTAAAGTAACGACTATAGAGCATTTTTCTAGCCCAGTTGAAGCCATTGAACAAGCAGAGTGTATTCTGGTTAGCGGTGGTAATACTTGGTGGTTAAACAAGTGCCTACATGAAAATGGTTTGATTGTGGCGATTCAACGTGCGGTTAGAGAGCGTGGTGTTCCATACATTGGTTGGAGTGCAGGTTGTAATGTAGCAACACCAAGTATTCGCACAACCAATGATATGCCTGTGAGTAATGCAGCTATTATGCCATCTTTGGGGCTCTTTCCATTACAAATTAACCCACATTACATTGATGCACATATTTCTGGGCATATGGGGGAAACACGTGATGAAAGACTACAAGAGTTTTGCGTAATTAACCCACATGAAGTGGTTGTTGCGCTTCGAGAAGGTAGCGGTTTGCAAATTAAAGGGAATGAACTCCATTATTTTAGTGGTAAGAATGAAGGTTTTAAATTATTTCAGCACAACAAAACATTCCCAGAGCAGTTCGATACATTATTATTAGAAAAATTAGTCCCTTTTGATTGCCAGTAAAATGGTATACTTAACCAGAAAAATATTGATTTTTAAATGATTTAGACAGTAACTTGTAACCTTGGCCGGACGTCTTATAATGAGACTCCCTCTGTAATAGTAAAAGAAGATAATGAAATATCGTGACCTTAGAGATTTTATCGCGCAGCTGGAAAAGCAAGGCGAGTTAAAACGCATTATAATGGAAGTCGATCCCTATTTGGAGATGACTGAAATTGCAGATCGCACCCTAAGAGCAGGGGGACCGGCCTTATTATTTGAAAATCCAAAAGGTTACAATATGCCTGTTCTATGTAATTTGTTTGGGACAACCAAGCGGGTTGCAATGGGAATGGGGCAAGAAGACATTAAAGCCTTGCATGATGTTGGCAAGCTACTCGCATTCTTAAAAGAGCCCGATCCTCCGAAGGGTTTCCGTGACTTATTCGATAAGTTACCTAAATTCAAACAAGTTTTGAATATGCCTGCTAAGCGCTTAAGCTCAGCTCCGTGTCAGGAACAAATTTGGGCGGGTGAAGATGTTGATCTAACTAAAATTCCAGTTATGCATTGTTGGCCAGAAGATGCCGCACCACTTATTACGTGGGGGTTGACTGTCACTAAAGGGCCACACAAAGAGCGTCAAAACCTCGGTATTTATCGTCAGCAAGTCCTTGGTAAAAATAAAGTGATCATGCGCTGGTTGTCTCATCGTGGTGGTGCATTAGACTTCCAAGAATGGTGCCAAGCACATCCAGGGGAAAAGTTTCCTGTAGCTGTTGCATTGGGTGCTGATCCAGCAACGATTTTAGGCGCAGTTACTCCTGTGCCAGACACGCTATCTGAATACGCTTTTGCGGGTTTATTACGCGGTAATAAAACGGAAGTGGTTAAGTGTATTTCCAATGATCTTGAAGTACCTGCTGGTGCTGAAATTATCCTTGAAGGCTATATTGAACCTGGTGAGATGGCGCCAGAAGGACCTTATGGCGATCATACGGGTTATTACAATGAAATAGATAACTTCCCTGTGTTCACAGTCACCCATGTTACTCAACGCCGTGATGCTATCTATCACTCAACATATACTGGCCGCCCACCTGATGAGCCAGCGGTACTTGGTGAAGCACTAAACGAGGTTTTAGTGCCAATTTTGCAAAAACAATTTCCTGAAATTGTCGACTTTTATCTCCCCCCCGAAGGGTGTTCATACCGTTTAGCGGTTGTAACAATGAAAAAGCAATATGCAGGGCATGCAAAAAGAGTCATGATGGGGGTCTGGTCATACCTGCGTCAGTTCATGTACACTAAATTTGTTATTGTTTGCGATGATGATATCAATGCACGTGACTGGAAGGATGTTATTTGGGCTATTACAACGCGTATGGACCCTGCTAGAGATACGGTTATGATGGAAAATACCCCAATAGATTATCTTGATTTTGCTTCCCCTGTGTCTGGTTTAGGTTCAAAAATGGGGCTTGATGCGACAAACAAATGGCCAGGTGAAACAGACCGTGAATGGGGCCGCCCAATTGTCATGACGGAAAGCGTTAAATCTCGCATTGATGATATCTGGGAACAATTGAAAATTTTTGAAAAATAAGAGGGAAAGCATGGCAACTTTAAGCTGTAAAGTCACATCTGTCGAATCAATCACGGATACGGTTTATCGGGTTATTTTGTTGCCAGATGGTCCCTTTCATTTTAAAGCTGGTCAATATTTGATGGTTGTGATGGATGAGCGAGATAAACGACCATTTTCAATGGCATCCACACTCTGCACCAAAGGCACAATCGAGCTGCATATTGGTGCCTCTGAAATTAATTTATATGCCATGGCGGTGATGGATAGGATTTTAGATCAACAACGCATCGATATCGATATTCCCCATGGCAAAGCCTGGTTTCGTGAAGACAGTCAAAGCCCAATGATTTTAATTGCGGGGGGAACGGGGTTCTCTTATACCCATTCAATATTACTTGCCGCTTTAGCTGAAAACCCTCAACGGGATATCACCTTCTATTGGGGTGGGCGTCAATTAGAGCATTTGTATGATCTTGGTGAACTTCAGGCGCTGAGTGAAAAATACACTAGTCTAAAAGTCGTTCCTGTTGTTGAACAACCCGATGAATTATGGCGAGGCCGTACAGGGACAGTTCTTAGCGCAGTATTAGAGGATTTTGGCGACCTTTCAGAACATGACATTTATATTGCAGGTCGTTTTGAGATGGCGAAAAGCGCGAGGGATCGTTTTTGTAATGAGCGTGGAGCTAAAGTTGAACGCTTGTTTGGTGATGCCTACGAATTTATTTAACCAGCCATATTTCAAATTGTAGGGGGGCTTCACTTAGCTCCCCTAGTCATGTAGTTATCTACGCTCCTAGGAATATCTTTGCTTGCTATCTATCTATCTATAATCTGAACTATGAGGGGTAAACCTGCATTGGTATATTATTTAATATGGCAGTGTTGCAGATTGCAGGGGGACTTCACTTAGTTCTTACAGTCATTTCAAGGTTAAAACGCTTTGAAATAATTTTTTGTCGCCAACTATTAGTCGAAATTATGGCAGACGACTCACGGGTATTTGGCAAAAAAGGCAAAAAAAACCCGCCCCTGACTAGGCGGGAACATCGACAAAATGCAATGTTTGACGAAAGGGGTATTAAACTCGTTCAATAATTGTGGCGATACCCTGACCAAAACCAATACACATTGTGGCTAAACCAAATTGCTTATCTTTTTGCTCTAACTGATTCAGTAATGCTGTAGTGATCCTTGCTCCAGAGCAACCTAATGGGTGACCCAGCGCAATAGCCCCTCCGCTTAGGTTTACCTTCTCATCAATGAGGCTTTCAGCAATATTCAGTCCTTTTAAACATGCGATGGATTGAGCCGCGAATGCTTCATTTAACTCAATAATATCAATATCATTTAAAGATAAGCCTGCTCGTTTTAGCGCCATTTCAGTCGCAGGAACAGGGCCAAATCCCATAATAGATGGATCACAGCCAACAACGGCCATTGCCCTGACTCTAGCTCTCGGTTTTATGCCATGTTGCTTCGCATAGCTTTCGCTACTAAGTAACATGGCGGATGCGCCATCTGATAAAGCAGATGAGTTCCCCGCAGTTACTGTACCATTTACAGGATCAAAGGCAGGGCGAAGGGCGGCTAACCCTTGAAGACTCGCGTCTAAGCGGATGACTTCGTCATAATTTACGGAAATAAGATTCCCATCAGCATCATGCCCTTCAATAGCTACGATTTCATTGGCGAACTTTCCATTTTTTGTGGCAGCAGCGGCAAGTTGGTGAGACCTAAGTGCAAAGGCGTCTTGTTCTTCTCGACTAATCTTGTACATTTTGGCTAGCATTTCTGCGGTTAACCCCATTGCTCCTGCGGCTTTTGCTACTCGCAATGTAAGTCTAGGGTTAAAGTCGATGCCATGTGTCATAGGCACATGCCCCATATGTTCCACACCACCAATTAAGACTGAATTTGCATCACCCGTCATAATTAACCGGCTCGCATCATGTACCGCCTGCATTGATGAACCGCAAAGGCGGTTAACCGTGACAGCAGGCACTGTATGAGGAATATCCGTTAATAAAGCGGCATTTTTTGCAATATTAAAACCTTGTTCTAAAGTTTGTTGTACACATCCCCAGATAATGTCATTTAATTCTTTTTTACTTGCATTAGGATTGCGTTCAAAAATTGCGTTCATAAGGTGCGCAGAAAGGTCTTCAGCTCTAACATGGCGAAATACTCCACCCTTTGAACGGCCCATTGGTGTGCGTATTCCATCAATAATGACGACGTTTTCCATAAAATTAACCCCTCGCAACTTTTTTGAGATCAATAGCCACAACAGGCGGTTGTGGGTAATAGGTAGCATTAGTCATCGCTTTTGCTTTTAGGCCCTCAGGAGCCTGATAAAGCGGGCTTAATGATGCTAATACTTCCGTAGTTTTTAAGTATGATTGGCTACCGATTGTGTCTAAATAACAGAACACGCCACCTCTAAATGGAGGGAAGCCTAAGCCATAAACTAGCGCAATATCTGCATCTGCAGGGCTTTGGATTATGCCTTCTTCTAAGCAACGAACGACTTCGTTTATCATTGGTGCCATCATTCGAGCGATAATTTCTTCTTTCGTAAATGAACGCTTAACTTTGCAGATAGAATTCAGTAGTTCATCAGTTTGTGGGTCATTGACTTTTTTAGGTTTCCCTTTTTTATCTTTTTCGTATTGATAAAAGCCTTTCCCGTTCTTTTGGCCAAAGCGCTGTTGTTCATACATCACATCAATTGCATTTTTACCCGTTTTACTCATTCGCTCAGGGAAACCTTGCGCCATCACTTGTTCAGCGTGGAAGGCGGTGTCGATACCAACGACATCAAGTAAATAAGCAGGGCCCATCGGCCAGCCAAATTCTTTTTCCATGATTTTGTCGATCTCTTTGAAATCCGCGCCATCTTGGAGTAATAAGTTGAAACCTGCAAAATAAGGGAATAGAACACGATTCACAAAGAAACCTGGGCAATCGTTCACCACAATTGGTGTTTTGCCCATTTTATTCGCATAGGCAACGACTTTTGCGACAGTATCGTCAGACGTTTGTGTACCGCGGATAACTTCCACTAAAGGCATTCGGTGTACAGGGTTGAAGAAGTGCATTCCACAAAAGTTTTCAGGGCGTTTTAAGGATTGAGCCAATGTGGAAATTGGAATTGTTGAAGTATTAGATGCCAGTATCGTTTCTGGTGAAACAAGTGATTCCACTTCAGATAGCACGGCGGCTTTTACTTTGGGATTTTCAACCACAGCTTCGACAATAATTTGGCTATTTTCAATACCATTATAAGATAATGAAGGGTGGATTGCGGCTAAAGTTGTTGCCATTTTAGCTGCACTAATGCGCCCCCGCTCAAACTGGTTATTTAACAATTTTTGGGCTTCTTCAATACCAAGATCTAAAGACTTCTCATTGATGTCTTTCATTAGAACTGGCACACCTTTACTGGCGGACTGGTAAGCTATCCCTCCACCCATAATACCTGCACCCAAAACGGCGGCTTGAGTTGGCGCTTTAACATTTTGAGCCAGTTTTTTACTATTGGATTTAATTTGTTGATCATTAAGAAAAATACTGACCAATGAACGGGCAACATCACTGTGAGCGAGAGGGACAAAAGCTGCTGTTTCATGTTTTAGCGCTTCATCGCGAGTGCAATTCGCTGCTTTCTCGATGGTATTGACTGCCGCCATTGGTGCTGGGTAGTGTTTTCCTGCAACTTGATACACCATGCCTTTCGCAACATTAAAGCTCATGGTCTGCTCAAGTGGGCTTAATTGAAGAGGGGCCAGTTTAGGTTGACGCTTCTTCTGCCAATTCATGTTACCCGCAATGGCTGATTCAATAATGGCTAAAGCAGATTGTGGCAATTTTTCGGTTTCAACTACGGCATCAACTAACCCTAATTTGAGTGCTTGAGGCCCGCTGACATCCTTGCCTGCAGTAATAATTTCTAGCGCGCTATCTAAACCAATTAACCTTGGCAAGCGAACAGAGCCACCAAACCCTGGCATGATACCAAGTTTCGTTTCAGGTAAACCAATACGAGCATCAGGGGATGCGATACGAAAATCTGTTGATAAAACACACTCACAGCCGCCACCAAGTGCATAACCATTGATTGCACAAATTGTAGGAACAGGGAGATCTTCAATGCGATTAAAGATGCTATTAGCGTATTGCAGCCATTCACTGAGGGTTTCTTTCGGTGCTTCAAATAATGAGAGAAATTCTTTGATATCAGCTCCGACAATAAAAGCAGATTTGTCAGAGCGGAAAATAACACCTTGCAGATCAGGTTGACGCTCAAGAACAGACACGGCTTCATCCAGTGAAGCAACGGTGTGGGTATCCAACTTATTGATTGGCCCTGGTGAATTAAAAACCAGTTCTGCAATACCTTTTTTCAACCATTGAATATAGATTGTTTCACTTTGATAAAGCATTCTGTTCTCCTTTACATGAAAAAGTTATCTGGTACGACCAGATGATTTTAGTGTGACTAGAATGTTAATTAATTGCAAACGGTTAATAACAAATTTGGAATCTTGGTCACAGCAATTAAGTGAAATACTGTTGTTTTAAAATGATATTTTTATTATTTATCAATTAATTAGTTTGGATTTGCAACGGAGTGCATATCCGTTAAGAACAGAACGTGATAAGCTTGAATTTTCTAATTAATGCTGAAAGGTTGAAGGAAATGGAAAAACTGACTGCACTCTACGCTGATCATATTAAAACGTTACAAAACAGAACTCAGCAAGTCTTACAGCGCAGCAAATTAGATGCCATATTGATTCATTCGGGTGAACCACTTCGCATCTTTCTTGATGATAGTGACTACCCATTTAAGGTTAATCCGCACTTTAAGGCTTGGGTTCCTGTTACGGATGTCCCCCACTCTTGGTTATTAGTTGACGGCGTTAATAAACCTAAATTATGGTTTTACTCACCCGTTGATTATTGGCACAGTGTTGAGCCACTTCCAAATGGCTTTTGGACGAAAGATGTCGAACTGATTCATCTAAAAAATGCAGATGATATCAAAGGGTTCCTGGCCAGTTTACCAAAAGAGAATGTTGCTTATATTGGTTCAGCGGCAGCAAGAGCCGAATCTTTAGGCATCTCTTTAGATAATATTAATCCGAAGCCAGTCTTAGATTATTACCATTTTCATCGTGCCTATAAAACAGACTACGAACTGTATTGCATGCGTGAAGCGCAAAAAATGGCGGTAAATGGCCATCTTGCTGCATTGGAAGCCTTCCGTGCTGGAATGAGTGAGTTTGATATTAATGTCAGCTACTTACAATCAACAGGCCACCGTGATACTAACGTGCCGTATGGCAATATTGTTGCATTGAATGAAAATGCAGCAGTGCTCCATTACACTAAATTACAGCAATCCGTTCCTGCTGAATTACGGAGTTTCTTGATTGATGCAGGCGCCGAATATAACGGTTATGCGGCTGATATCACGAGAACGTATGCAGCAAAAGGCAAGGATGAATTTGCTGAATTAGTCGCGGACGTTAATAAAGAGCAGCTTTCTCTTATCGACACAATTAAAGCGGGCGTTCGTTACACTGATTACCATGTGGATATGCATCACCGTATAGCAAAAATCCTTGTGAAACATGATATTGTTACTGGTATTAGTGAAGAATCAATGGTTGAGAATGGTTTAACTACACCATTTTTACCTCATGGTTTAGGGCATCCATTAGGTCTGCAGGTCCATGATGCAGCTGGATTTATGCAAGACGACAATGGGACACATCTTGCAGCACCAAAAATGTATCCTTTCTTGCGTTGTACTCGTGTTCTAGAACCCAAAATGGTGTTAACTATCGAACCAGGTCTTTACTTCATTGAATCTCTGCTTTTATCGTGGAGAGCGGGTGAGTTTAGTCAGCATTTTAATTGGGATAGAATTGAGTTCTTTAAGCCATACGGTGGTATTCGTATTGAAGATAATATCGTGATCCATGCTAACCGTATCGAAAATATGACTCGAGACCTGCATTTACGTTAATGAAACCTTATTTAATACCGGCAGAAACGATTTCTTTTACAGAAGAAATTAAAAAAAGCCGATTTATTACTTACTTAGCTCATACCGAGGGTATTGAAGCGGCGAAAGATTACATTCAATCGATTAAAGCACAATACCCCGATGCTCGGCACCATTGCTGGGCATTCGTTGCTGGCCGCCCTGACGATTCTCAACAATTGGGCTTTTCCGATGATGGGGAACCTACAGGGACGGCTGGTAAACCTATTATGGCGCAGCTCTTAGGTAGTCAACTAGGGGAAATCACTTGTGTGGTTGTGCGTTATTTTGGTGGGATCAAATTAGGTACTGGTGGGCTAGTTAAAGCTTATGGTAATGGCGCACAACAAGCGCTGAAAATACTATCGACACAAACCAAAGTCCCACAAAAAGTGTTTAATTTAGTGTGTGATTATTCGCTAATTAATGCAATAGAACAGCTGCTTGCTCAGGTCAATGGCGTGATCTTGCACAGTGATTATAATGAAGTTGTTGCTTTGCAAATTACAATTCCTGCTACCCTTGAGCAGGAGGTCAATGATAAATTACGCGATATAAGCCGTGGTGCCTTAGCGCTCACGCCAGAATCGGAATAGTCAATCGCTTTAGCAAGGAACCTGCCGAATGCATTTTCGTGCAATAACCCGTATTGTCGGGCTGCTTGTCATCATTTTTTCTTTTACCATGGTTATTCCTGGTATTGTCGCGTTAATTTATCGCGATGGTGCAGGGCGAGCCTTCAGCCAGACTTTCGTTACGGCATTATTAATTGGTCTATTTTTATGGTTACCTACGCGTAATAGCAAACATGAATTAAAAGCGAAAGAAGGCTTTCTTATTGTTGTCTTATTTTGGACCGTATTGGGCAGTGTGGGAGCATTACCGTTTATTTTCTCTGAAAGGCCAAACCTTTCAGTGACGGATGCCTTTTTTGAATCCTTTTCTGGCTTAACGACGACTGGAGCAACAACATTAACAGGACTTGATTCTTTACCTAAAGCAATTTTATTTTATCGACAAATGTTGCAGTGGCTTGGGGGGATGGGGATCATCGTGCTTGCAGTTGCTATTCTTCCCCTGTTAGGTGTTGGGGGAATGCAGCTCTATCGTGCAGAAATGCCAGGGCCATTGAAAGACAATAAAATGCGTCCTCGAATTGCGGAAACAGCCAAAACACTCTGGCTTATCTATGTCTTATTGACGATAGCCTGTGCAATTGCGTTATGGATAGCTGGGATGGATGTGTTTGATGCGATTTCCCATAGCTTTTCAACAATTGCTATTGGTGGGTTTTCTACCCACGATGCCAGCATCGGTTACTTTAATAGCCCCGCAATTAATACCATTATTGGTGTTTTCCTTATTATCTCGGGGTGTAACTTTGGTTTGCACTTTGCAGTTTTAACTGGGCGAAGCCTCGGTATTTATTGGCGCGATCCTGAATTTAAGATGTTTATCAGCTTCCAGTTTGTCCTCGTGGTGGTTTGTACTGCGATATTGATGTATCACTCTGTCTACGGCGGTTTTGGTCAAACACTTGATCAGGCTTTTTTCCAAGTTGTCTCGATGGCCACAACGGCGGGCTTCACGACAGATAGCTTCTCTGGTTGGCCGCTATTTTTGCCAATGCTTTTATTGTGTGCAGCATTTGTTGGTGGATGTGCAGGCTCAACGGGGGGCGGTTTAAAAGTTATCCGTATCTTATTATTGTTCTTACAAGGTTCCCGCGAACTAAAACGACTAGTACATCCAAATGCAGTCTATACCATCAAGCTTGGGCAAAGAGCACTTCCTGAACGTATAATAGAGGCTGTTTGGGGCTTTTTTTCAGCGTATGCATTGGTTTTTGTTGTCAGCCTCTTATTGCTTATCGCAACAGGTGTCGATGAATTTTCAGCGTTTTCTGCGATTGCGACTACATTGAATAACTTAGGACCAGGGTTAGGCACAGTAGCGGATAACTTCACAAGTATGAATCCAGCGGGTAAATGGATTTTGGTCGTTACTATGTTATTTGGTCGTTTAGAAGTGTTTACCTTATTAGTGTTACTGACTCCAACGTTTTGGCGTGAGTAATTCAGTACAATATTGCTATATAGAAATGATAAAAATCTAGGAACGATAATGAGTTATTTACTTCTACATTCCAGTACGGATGGGCAGACAAAAAAAATTGTTTTAAAAATAGCAGAGCAATTACGTAGCTTAGGCCGAGAATGTGATATTCGCGATTTGAATACAGAGCAAAATTTTAATTTATCTGCTTATGATAAGGTGCTGGTAGGGGCTTCTATCCGTTATGGGCATTTCAATAAAAAACTTCAGCGTTTCGCGACTTCTCATCAAAGCCAGCTGAATTCAATGAAGACCGCTTTCTTTGCAGTGAACCTAACAGCAAGGAAAGAAGGTAAGAATACAGTAGAGACAAATGCTTATACGCGTAAGTTTCTGGAGGTTTGCCCTTGGAAGCCAGCATTGAAGTCTGTTTTTGCGGGGGCGTTGTTTTACCCGCGCTATAAATGGTTCGATAAAGTAATGATCCGTCTCATTATGAAAATGACAGATGGGCCAACAGACCCTAATACTGAAATTGAGTACACCAATTGGGAGAAGGTTTCATACTTTGCGATTGAGTTTGATAATCTATAGTGTGATTTATCAACAAATCATATTTTTTTTATACGAATTGTTTAATTATTAAGCTGTCAGTGGAAAATATCAAAAAAACACTTGCGAGATTTTTTCGTCTCCCTATAATGCGCATCCGTTGTCACGGCAAACCGCTTCGGTGGTGAGGTTAGAAAATAAAAGCCTTAAGCCAAACTTGAGAAAGTAAGTGATAACACGGTGTGAAGAAAGAAAAAGTTGAAAATAAACACTTGACTTTCTAAAAGAAAAACGTAATATACGTCACCTCGCAGCAACGACCCAGAAGGTCAATTTCACGATGAAATGCTGCAACGCTCTTTAACAATTTATCAGACAATCTGTGTGGGCACTCACAGGACACTATCAAAAAAATATTTGATTTTAAGTCTTGAAGAGTGACTAACACGTTAATTCATATATATGAACTAATAGGTAATATGTTTTCGTAAGAAGATATACGACAGTAAACATTCTTTGAGCATCAAGCTTTTTAATTGAAGAGTTTGATCATGGCTCAGATTGAACGCTGGCGGCAGGCCTAACACATGCAAGTCGAGCGGTAACAGGGGAAGCTTGCTTCCCGCTGACGAGCGGCGGACGGGTGAGTAATGTATGGGGATCTGCCCGATAGAGGGGGATAACTACTGGAAACGGTAGCTAATACCGCATAATCTCTAAGGAGCAAAGCAGGGGAACTTCGGTCCTTGCGCTATCGGATGAACCCATATGGGATTAGCTAGTAGGTGAGGTAATGGCTCACCTAGGCGACGATCCCTAGCTGGTCTGAGAGGATGATCAGCCACACTGGGACTGAGACACGGCCCAGACTCCTACGGGAGGCAGCAGTGGGGAATATTGCACAATGGGCGCAAGCCTGATGCAGCCATGCCGCGTGTATGAAGAAGGCCCTAGGGTTGTAAAGTACTTTCAGTCGGGAGGAAGGCGTTGATGCTAATATCATCAACGATTGACGTTACCGACAGAAGAAGCACCGGCTAACTCCGTGCCAGCAGCCGCGGTAATACGGAGGGTGCAAGCGTTAATCGGAATTACTGGGCGTAAAGCGCACGCAGGCGGTTGATTAAGTTAGATGTGAAATCCCCGGGCTTAACCTGGGAATGGCATCTAAGACTGGTCAGCTAGAGTCTTGTAGAGGGGGGTAGAATTCCATGTGTAGCGGTGAAATGCGTAGAGATGTGGAGGAATACCGGTGGCGAAGGCGGCCCCCTGGACAAAGACTGACGCTCAGGTGCGAAAGCGTGGGGAGCAAACAGGATTAGATACCCTGGTAGTCCACGCTGTAAACGATGTCGATTTGAAGGTTGTTCCCTTGAGGAGTGGCTTTCGGAGCTAACGCGTTAAATCGACCGCCTGGGGAGTACGGCCGCAAGGTTAAAACTCAAATGAATTGACGGGGGCCCGCACAAGCGGTGGAGCATGTGGTTTAATTCGATGCAACGCGAAGAACCTTACCTACTCTTGACATCCAGAGAATTTAGCAGAGATGCTTTAGTGCCTTCGGGAACTCTGAGACAGGTGCTGCATGGCTGTCGTCAGCTCGTGTTGTGAAATGTTGGGTTAAGTCCCGCAACGAGCGCAACCCTTATCCTTTGTTGCCAGCGATTCGGTCGGGAACTCAAAGGAGACTGCCGGTGATAAACCGGAGGAAGGTGGGGATGACGTCAAGTCATCATGGCCCTTACGAGTAGGGCTACACACGTGCTACAATGGCGTATACAAAGAGAAGCGACCTCGCGAGAGCAAGCGGAACTCATAAAGTACGTCGTAGTCCGGATTGGAGTCTGCAACTCGACTCCATGAAGTCGGAATCGCTAGTAATCGTAGATCAGAATGCTACGGTGAATACGTTCCCGGGCCTTGTACACACCGCCCGTCACACCATGGGAGTGGGTTGCAAAAGAAGTAGGTAGCTTAACCTTCGGGAGGGCGCTTACCACTTTGTGATTCATGACTGGGGTGAAGTCGTAACAAGGTAACCGTAGGGGAACCTGCGGTTGGATCACCTCCTTACCATTGAAGTGTTTTTGTGAAGTGCTCACACAGATTGTCTGATAGAAAGTAGAGCAATAGGCTATACGTGGGAGACTTATTCGCAAGAATAGGGCTTACATGAAAAGCGCAAAAAGTTTTTGTGATTTTCGTGTCCCCTTCGTCTAGAGGCCTAGGACACCGCCCTTTCACGGCGGTAACAGGGGTTCGAATCCCCTAGGGGACGCCAATTGCGCCGATATCGAGTGAAAGACGATGTCCCCAATAATGATTAAGCCAATTATGCAAATAGTTGGTTTAACAATTATGCTCTTTAACAATCTGGAACAAGCTGAAAATTGAAAACAACGCACATTGTTTATCGCTTAAACAATGTGAGAGTCTCTCAAAAATCTCAACTTGAATCGTGTATTTTGACCTATCGAGTCGACGAGCGAAATGAGTTCAAGGCAGCCCGCGCACAGCAAGCGCAGCGTACTTAAGGTACGTGAGCATTGCGCGCACGGACTAACGCCGAAATCATGAAGCACAGTCACTCGTTATCAGAAGACACCTTCGGGTTGTGAGGTTAAGCGACTAAGCGTACACGGTGGATGCCTAGGCAATCAGAGGCGATGAAGGACGTGCTAATCTGCGAAAAGCGTCGGTAAGGTGATATGAACCGTTATAACCGACGATGTCCGAATGGGGAAACCCAGTGCAATTCGTTGCACTATCGTTTGATGAATACATAGTCAAACGAGGCGAACCGAGGGAACTGAAACATCTCAGTACCTCGAGGAAAAGAAATCAACCGAGATTCCCCTAGTAGCGGCGAGCGAACGGGGAGCAGCCCAGAGTCTTAATCAGCATTAGCATCAGGAGAACAGTCTGGAAAGGCTGGCAGTAAAGGGTGATAGCCCCGTATCCGAAGGTGTTAGTGTTGTGAACTCGACGAGTAGGGCGGGACACGTGTTATCCTGTCTGAATATGGGGGGACCATCCTCCAAGGCTAAATACTCCTGATTGACCGATAGTGAACCAGTACCGTGAGGGAAAGGCGAAAAGAACCCCGGCGAGGGGAGTGAAATAGAACCTGAAACCGTGTACGTACAAGCAGTGGGAGCACCCTTTAGGGTGTGACTGCGTACCTTTTGTATAATGGGTCAGCGACTTATATTCTGTAGCAAGGTTAACCGTATAGGGGAGCCGTAGGGAAACCGAGTCTTAACTGGGCGAATGAGTTGCAGGGTATAGACCCGAAACCCGGTGATCTAGCCATGGGCAGGTTGAAGGTTGGGTAACACTAACTGGAGGACCGAACCGACTAATGTTGAAAAATTAGCGGATGACTTGTGGCTGGGGGTGAAAGGCCAATCAAACCGGGAGATAGCTGGTTCTCCCCGAAAGCTATTTAGGTAGCGCCTCGTGAACTCATCTTCGGGGGTAGAGCACTGTTTCGACTAGGGGGTCATCCCGACTTACCAACTCGATGCAAACTACGAATACCGAAGAATGTTATCACGGGAGACACACGGCGGGTGCTAACGTTCGTCGTGAAGAGGGAAACAACCCAGACCGCCAGCTAAGGTCCCAAAGTCATAGTTAAGTGGGAAACGAAGTGGGAAGGCTCAGACAGCCAGGATGTTGGCTTAGAAGCAGCCATCATTTAAAGAAAGCGTAATAGCTCACTGGTCGAGTCGGCCTGCGCGGAAGATGTAACGGGGCTAAACTATGCACCGAAGCTGCGGCAGCGACATTTAGATGTTGTTGGGTAGGGGAGCGTTCTGTAAGCCTGTGAAGGTGTACTGTGAGGTATGCTGGAGGTATCAGAAGTGCGAATGCTGACATAAGTAACGATAATGCGGGTGAAAAACCCGCACGCCGGAAGACCAAGGGTTCCTGTCCAACGTTAATCGGGGCAGGGTGAGTCGACCCCTAAGGCGAGGCAGAAATGCGTAGTCGATGGGAAACGGGTTAATATTCCCGTACTGGTGATAATTGCGATGGGGGGACGGAGAAGGTTAGGCTGGCCGGGCGACGGTTGTCCCGGTTTAAGGATGTAGGCAGGTGAATTAGGCAAATCCGGTTCACTATATGCTGAGGTCTGATGACGAGTCACTACGGTGGCGAAGTAGCTCATACCCCGCTTCCAGGAAAAGCCTCTAAGCTCTAGATTATCATTAATCGTACCCCAAACCGACACAGGTGGTCAGGTAGAGAATACTCAGGCGCTTGAGAGAACTCGGGTGAAGGAACTAGGCAAAATGGTGCCGTAACTTCGGGAGAAGGCACGCTGGCATTAGGTGAAGTGGTTTACCCATGGAGCTGAAGCCAGTCGCAGATACCAGCTGGCTGCAACTGTTTATTAAAAACACAGCACTGTGCAAACACGAAAGTGGACGTATACGGTGTGACGCCTGCCCGGTGCTGGAAGGTTAATTGATGGGGTTATCCGTAAGGAGAAGCTCTTGATCGAAGCCCCAGTAAACGGCGGCCGTAACTATAACGGTCCTAAGGTAGCGAAATTCCTTGTCGGGTAAGTTCCGACCTGCACGAATGGCGTAATGATGGCCAGGCTGTCTCCACCCGAGACTCAGTGAAATTGAACTCGCTGTGAAGATGCAGTGTACCCGCGGCAAGACGGAAAGACCCCGTGAACCTTTACTATAGCTTGACACTGAACATTGAGCCTTGATGTGTAGGATAGGTGGGAGGCTTTGAAGCGTGGACGCCAGTCTGCGTGGAGCCAACCTTGAAATACCACCCTTTAATGTTTGATGTTCTAACGTTGCCCCGTTATCCGGGGTGCGGACAGTGTCTGGTGGGTAGTTTGACTGGGGCGGTCTCCTCCCAAAGAGTAACGGAGGAGCACGAAGGTTGGCTAAGCATGGTCGGACATCATGCGGTTAGTGCAAAGGCATAAGCCAGCTTGACTGCGAGAGTGACGGCTCGAGCAGGTACGAAAGTAGGTCTTAGTGATCCGGTGGTTCTGAATGGAAGGGCCATCGCTCAACGGATAAAAGGTACTCCGGGGATAACAGGCTGATACCGCCCAAGAGTTCATATCGACGGCGGTGTTTGGCACCTCGATGTCGGCTCATCACATCCTGGGGCTGAAGTAGGTCCCAAGGGTACGGCTGTTCGCCGTTTAAAGTGGTACGCGAGCTGGGTTTAGAACGTCGTGAGACAGTTCGGTCCCTATCTGCCGTGGGCGTTGGAAGATTGAAAGGGGCTGCTCCTAGTACGAGAGGACCGGAGTGGACGCACCACTGGTGTTCGGGTTGTCATGCCAATGGCATTGCCCGGTAGCTAAGTGCGGAAAAGATAACCGCTGAAAGCATCTAAGCGGGAAACTTGCCTTGAGATGAGTCTTCCCTGACCCTTTAAGGGTCCTAAAGGAACGTTTAAGACTAAGACGTTGATAGGTTGGGTGTGTAAGCGTAGCGATACGTTGAGCTAACCAATACTAATGAACCGTGAGGCTTAACCTGACAACACCGAAGGTGTTTTAGAGAGACGAGATAGTTTTCGAATGTGGGTGAGAAGCCGAAAGGTGAAGGACACAGCAGCTTGTTCAAGATTGAAGTTTGGGTTTAGCAAGATACCGAAAGTGTGTTGAGCTAAACGCGAACAAACCGAATTTGTCTGGCGGCAATAGCGCGGTGGTCCCACCTGACCCCATGCCGAACTCAGCAGTGAAACGCCGTAGCGCCGATGGTAGTGTGGGGTCTCCCCATGTGAGAGTAGGGAACTGCCAGACATTAAATTAGTGAGAAAGCCACCCATTGGGTGGCTTTTTTGCGTTTGGGGAATGGGGCCAAGAAAAGGCCGAGATGACGAGATAAATAACGCAAGCTAAGCGAATCAATAATCCCCTCAGCAACCAATCGTTGTGTTACCCGTGTTCTGTGCTCACGTCATTATGACTTGTGATTAAAACGGAGAAATTCTTCTAAGCTTATTAATAATCCCCTCAGCAACTCATCGTTGTGTAATCCGTGTTCTGTGTTCACGTCATTATGACTTGTGACTAAAACGGGGGGATCTTTGCAAGCTTATCAATAATCTACTTAGCAACTCATCGTTGTGTGATCCGTGTTCTGTGTTCACGTCGTTATGACTTGTGATTAAAACGGAGAAATCTTTGTAAGCTTATCAATAATCCACTTAGCAACTAATCATTGTGTCATCAGCATGTTATGTTTTTTATGTTTACATTGTTATGACTTGTAATTAAAGGATAGGAATCCTTGCAAGCTTATCAATAATCTCCTTGGTAAGTATTTTTATGCTTAACAATATTGTTATTTAAAATAATAGCATTACTTAATGATTATTATTAATTTATCTCTAATGAATAATGACTGATAGTTGACGTTTAAAAATAAAAAATTAGTGTTTAATATAAGTAAGTGAAAAGGATAGTTGATAATTATCTTATTTTTTATTCTATTTTTTAGGGGGAATATGATTTTATTAAATGGAAAAAATTTGAAACTTCATGATGTAAAATTAATTATGAACGGCGAATGTATTGCTGTGGAGGGGGCAGCAATGGAACAATTAGATAAAAGCCATAAAGTATTAATATCAGAAGCAGAAAAAGGTGCAAAAATATACGGTCTAACAGTGGGAGTTGGTTTAAATAAAGATACAGAATATATAAAGTTAAATGGAAAATTTACTGAAGAGCTAATTGAGAAATCGACTGTTTTTAATAAAAAATTGATACGTGCACATTCTGTGGGGATAGGTAAGCTTGTAGATAGTTGTTTAGTTAGGGCTGTAATGGGGATTCATATAAACATGTTGCTCAATGGTTATAGTGGAATTCAGCCTAGAATAATTAGTAGTTATGTTGAATTGCTTAACAAAGATATTATTCCTTGTATACCCAGTATTGGCTCGATTGGTGAGGGGGATATTACTATATTGAGTCATATAGGACTGACAATGCTAGGTGAAGGAGCGGTAATTTACCAAGGTAAAACAATGCCTTCTTCAAAGGCACTTCAACTTGTTGGAATCACCCCCATAGAGCCCTGGGCAAAAGATTCACTATCTTTATTATGTTCAAATGCTTATTCTGTTGCTATTACAGCAGTTGCGTTATTAAAAATAGCGCATTATATAAATATAAGTGAATTGCTGTATTGTTTAAATTTACAAGCCTTAAATGGTAATCTCTCACCTTTAAATCAACGGGTTTTGGATGCTTGTGCTTACCCTGAAGTTATTGTAATGGGCGCTAAACTTAGAAATTTATTAATTGGTTCTTCGCTAGAGTCTCATGATGATGAACGACATTTACAAGATCCATTAAGCTATCGCTGCGGGGTATATCGACTAGCAGAATTGCGTTTAAGTTATGAGCAAGCGAAAAAGCAACTTCTTATTCAGGTTAACGGTTCAAATGATAATCCATGTGTGCTCACTAAAAATGTAAATAATAGTTTGACTGGGAATTATGATCATCAGGCTGTGCTTCCAAGTGGGAACTTTGAAACATTACCTTGGGTCTTAGCCGTTGAAAAATTAAGTTTAGCGATAGCTCATAATGCATTAGCAAATGTGCAGCAGATAGTAAAACTCAATGATCCTTATTTTACACAATTAACCCGATTTTTGGGTAATAAAACAGCATTTCATGCACTTGGTGCTATTGAAAAACCTGCAGTTGCTTTGGGGATGAGAATTAAAAATCTAGCAATGCCTGTTTCATTAGATTACTTTTCTATCGCAGGTAATGTCGAAGATACAGCGACAAATGCGCAATTAGTTGCTGAAAAATTACAAAATCAATTAACATATGGATATGAGTTAATTTCAATTGTTTTTTTATGTGTGGTGCAAGCGATTAGTCTAAGAAAAGCGAAAGATTCCTCTTATTTATTATCTCCAAAAACAGAGGGTATTTACCGTGCGATAAGTGAATTCATAGAGTTAAATGGTGAGGATAAATCACTTTCGAAAGAAGTAAGACTAATTAATGATTATATTTTTAATTGTAAAATATAATCTTCAAAACATTATTTAATCTCTACTAAAATGTAAGGATGGGTATTTAGTCAGTATTTTTTTAAACCAAGGCGTGAAGATATCTGGTTGTTGGTTAACTTCAGAAATAAGTTTAGAAATACTAATCCAACGGATGGATGAGACTTCTTCTACATTGGGATAAACCATTTTATTATAGTGGCCAACATATAGGTGGTCATATTCATGTTCAATTAACCCGCCATTTACATCGGCTCGATATATAAGAGAGCCTACATGGGTTAGTGGTGTAGTAAAACCTAATTCTTCTTGAAGTCTACGCTCAGCTGCACTTTGCGTTTCTTCATTGGGTTTTGGATGGCTACAACATGTGTTAGCCCACTGACCAGAAGAGTGGTATTTATGTGGTGCTCTTTGTTGAATTAAGAGCTCATTTTGTTCATTAAAAACGAAGATAGAAAAAGCACGATGTAAGCGGCCGAGTTGATGCGCGAGTAATTTGGGCATAGTGCCGATAGCAACATCATTTTCGTTAACTAAAATTAATTCATCTTCCATCGACCTGATTCCTATCATTAAAATTATTGCTGTAGTTTATTATAACTAAAAAAATAAAATTGTAGAATTGAGCTATTTATTCATAATACTTAATTTATGTTCACAGTGTATTTATTTTAAAATGGCAGCTATATTATTATTTGTACTGCCACTTTTAATATTTATTTTTGTTGTAAAACCCAAACAGCAGCTTCTACACGAGATTTTAAGTTTAATTTTTTAAGTAAGTGTTTCACATGTACTTTTACAGTACTTTCTGCGATATCGAGTTTACGAGCGATCATTTTATTAGAAAGTCCCTGTGAGATTAACTCTAAAATATCAGCTTCTCTTGGTGTTAGGGTCGCGATATTATTTTCATTATTGTTAGGATTATCACGTAAAGATTCAGCAAGAACAGATGTGAGTGTTGGGCTAACAACCAGTTTCCCACTTGCGGCTTCTTTAAGTGCGACAATAAGTTCTTCTGGCTCCATATCTTTTAATAAATAGCCATCAGCACCACGTTTTAAAGCATTCACTAAGTCATCGCTATAATTTGAGACGGTGAAGAGAATGATCCGGCCTGACAGCTCTCTTTTTCTTAACTCATCGAGTGTTTCAAACCCATTCATGCCTGGCATATTGAGATCTAGAAGAATGAGGTCAGGATCTTGTTCTTCTGCGATTTGAATTCCTGTTTTCCCATCACCAGCTTCACCTATAACGTATAATGAAGGTTCTAAACTAATCAGTTGTTTCACGCCATTTCGTAGCATTGGGTGATCATCAATCAGCAGGATGGTTGATTTATCATTCGTTGTATTTGTATTTTCCATAGATGATTCTCTCTGGTGTATTAAGCGTCAGATAAAGGGAAAGTTACCTTAACCTCTGTTCCGCCTTGAGGTCTGGGTATAACAAAACATTCGCCATTAAGGCTAAGGGCTCTTTCTCTCATAATAATTAAACCATAGTGATTGAGTTTGTCGACATTTGCAGTGATTCCAGCTCCATCATCGATAACTTTGATACAAATAATACCTGAATTTTGTGTTAATGAGACTTCTGCCCAACTTGCATTAGCATGCTTTAAAATATTACTTAGGGCTTCTCGGATTATTTGTATAATATGAATTGATTGATGTGGTGAGATACTCTTCGCTGGAATATCATAGTGTAACTTAATCGTATAACCCATCCGCTCACTAAATTCACTAATCGTACTCTCTAAAGAGGGTAGTAGCCCTGGTTCAGTTAATTTTAATCGAAAAGTAGTTAAAAGCTCCCTTAGCTGACTATAAGCGGTGTTAATTTCGCTGCGCATTTCAGTTAATAATTGCTGAGGTTTTTCGGGTAATGGTTCAGGTTGCAATTGTAGATAGCTAATTTGCATTTTTAAACAAGATAGTGATTGTGCAATTGAATCATGTAGTTCACGTGCAATGGCCGAGCGCTCATCCATAATTAATAATTGTTGCTGTTGTTCAATTTGGTGTTCCATTGCGAGCATGCCAGATATTTGTTTAACTAACATTGAGACTAAATTGTTTTGTTCATCAGATAGAGTTTGGTCAGCCATTATTTCACCGATAATGACACCATAACGGTGCATGTTATCTGACAACTCCCACTGTAAAATTGTGATTTTTTCATTTGCTAATAAACTATCTTGCTGCTCATTTAAATGGGGAGATTCGCCATCTAATCCTATCGACTGACAGTTGATTTTGTGAAAATAAGCTTCATTGCTATCTTCATATAACCGTAAACTCAGATTATTTAATATTGTAATATTTTTCAGTTCAATCAGGACTTTTTGCAGTCTTAAATAAAGTGGTTCAGATGAGTGAAGAATTTGATTCGACTGGTATAAATAGGACAATACACGATTTTTTTTCGTAAGGTCGGCCGTTTTTTCTGCCACCCTTTCTTCTAATTGGTGATAGCTTTGTGCGAGTTCTTCTGACATTTGGTTCAATGTTTCACCCAATGCATTTAACTCGTCTTGTCGGTTATTTTTTGGATAGCGTTGACTGAAATCTTTTTGTCCAATAGCGGTTACCATTGATAGCAATTTCATCCATGGGTAGTAAATTTTTCGCCGCAAATGCCATATAGTTCCCATGAGTAGTAAGAATACTAAACTAATGAAAATGAGCTGTGTCATGGCGACATAGGCTATTTTTCTTTCAGTTTTCTCATCAATGCTGTGGACTAACTCATCAAGCTTATTAACAAACGAAATAACTTCATATCTTGCATCATTTGGTGTATTTGCATTTATTAATGTAGGGCGTAATGTAAGCAGCCAAAAGTTGTGAAGTTCATTAAATTGTGGCGTTAAATCTTCAACTTTGACGACCTGGGTGAGTTCAGGGCTTAGTAAATCACTTTCTAGAGAATCTAAGTAATGTTGATTTTGCTGATTAAGAGGAACTAATGAGAGCAGCCGGTAGCTCTGCATGCGTAATGAACCAGACTTGTTGATTGCGTGAGCGTTACCTTGAACGCTGATAATCATTCTATTTGAAATCGTCATTCCTATAATTCCAAGGATAGCAATTAGCAACATTAGGCCAATAACTTGGTTAATAATAGAGAATCGACGATACAGAGTCGGCATTTATAGTTCCTCAAAAATCCGTGGTACAACTAGTTTTAAGATTAGGTTGGCGATATTGTTCATAAAGGTAACCTAATTAAATATACTACCTTAGTATTAACTTAAAGGACTTAATTTGCGTATAACGCGCTGAAAATAGAAGATTGAAATCTGCGATTATCCTTACTTGTTGATATTAATAGGTAAAAATAGGCTGCTTTGTGTTTTTTCTGATAATGGTTACGTATTATAACGTAAATTAAAGGTGAGTTTCTTTTGATTTAGATCAGACTAGATGTTTTATGATTTCTAAAAGGTAGGTTTAATAATCCCTAAAATACACAAAATTTGAACCTATCAATATGTATTTTATTATACATCGATAATGTGAGAGAAAGTAAATTAATAGGAATCTAAGTAGAAAAGTTTTTATTTCATCAAGCGAAAAAATAGAATAATGCGGATAAAAAGCCGTATTCTATTTTTGGTATTAGGCTTTTTGAATTTTCTTGATTAAAGATAAAACCATAACAAGGCACATACCAACAATGAAGCCAAAAAATAAGTTAATTATTGTCGGTAGGATAAACTGCATAGTACTCCCAATAATAGGTGTTAATAAGGCAGTGAAGGATATTTCTTCAATCCATTCAGACATATAGCGAATGCCATGAGTGAGTATACCACCTCCAACCATAAACATTGCGGCTGTGCCGACAACGGAAAGTGTTTTCATCAGATATGGTGTGGTATAAATAAGCCCATTGCCTATTTTTTGTAGTAATGCTGATGTTTTCTTTTGCAGATAAAACCCTAAATCATCAAGTTTAACAATTCCAGCAACGAGCCCGTAAACACCTATAGTCATAATAACAGCAATAAGAGATAGTACTGCGAGTTGATTAATAATCGTTGTGGTAGATACAATGCCTAATGTAATTGCAATAATTTCAGCGGATAAAATAAAATCAGTGCGAATAGCGCCTTTGATTTTTTCTTTTTCGAATTCAGCCAGTTTTTCTTCAGGCACCGAGTGTGTTTTCGCTGCTAATTTTGCATTAGAGTGAAAAATTTTATGGGCAATTTTTTCTGCCCCCTCAAAACATAAGTAAGCGCCACCTAACATTAATAAAGGCGTGATAGCCCAGGGAATAAACGCGCTGATCAATAGAGCGAGAGGAACCAAAATTAATTTATTGAGAAATGAGCCTTTAGCAACGGACCAGACAACAGGAATTTCTCGTTCAGCACGAACGCCTGATACTTGCTGAGCATTTAAAGCAAGGTCATCTCCTAGAACACCAGATGTTTTTTTCGCGGCCATTTTTGTCATCATTGCGACGTCATCAAGCACGGCTGCTATATCGTCAAGTAAGGTCAGTAAACTACTTCCAGCCACAAGAGATCCTCAATTAAGTTTGTTTAAGATGTCGTTAATGTTTATTAGGCTGATCAAGTGATAATTAGTTCATTAGAGTTTATAACATATTCGAATTTTTAATTATTCCTTTAAGAAGAATGCCTAGAGTTATTGGATTATGAAATTTTTATGACAATGGAACCAATATGGTTTCTTCTTTTCTAATTTAGGGTATTTCTAAAAACTCACCAGGTGAGTTTGTTTATGTTATTGAGCAATGTTGCATTGGGTTAGTACTTTTAAATCGATTGGTATAGGGTTAATACATGTCTTCTCAACCAGTTTTGAGTATTGTTGTTGCGGTTTATAATGGTGAAAAGTTTTTACCTCAGTTCTTTGATAGTCTATTAGCGCAAAATTTAGAAAATTGGGAGCTCATTGTTGTTAATGATGGCTCTAAGGATAACAGCGAAGGAATTATCAAAGAGTATGAAGATAAATTCAGTCATCTGAAGATTTTGTCTCAAGAAAACCAAGGCGTGTCAGTTGCTCGTAATACTGGAATGGTTGAAGCGACAGGGAAATATATTACATTTCCTGATATCGATGATGAAATTAGCCCGAAAATGTATGGCAGATTGTTAGAAATTGCATTAGCGGGTGACTTAGATGTTGCAACTTGTAATGGTACCTATGTTTATACTAATGGCGATGTACCGAAAGCGATATTCCCGCCAAATAAGGTAGCCTCTACAGGGGTGATAAGTGGCCCTGAATGGTTAGAAAAAGGGCTAAGCTCACGTAAATTTTTGCACGTAACTTGGCTGAATCTATACCGTTTAGATATGCTGCGCCAACATAACTTTTTCTTTGAGCCGAAGCTGCATCATCAAGATATTCCCTGGACAACTGAGGTTTTATTGGTTGCGAAACGTGTGCAATTTATTAATGAGCAATATTATCGCTATTTGATCCACAACCAGTCTGTTTCTCATTCGTTGAGCGGTGACGAACGGTCAGTGCGTAAAATTAATACTTATTTGAAAATTATCGATATGTTATTAGCGATTTACCAGCGTTATCCTGAACAAGTCAAACAAGCACCAGCGTGTATTTGGCAAGTAGGTAAAGAGGGATTAGGCGTTGTTCAAGCTTTACTTGCGATTAAATCCCCTGAAATTCGTAAAGAAATGGTGCAGCAATTTTTCGACAAAGGATATTGGGAAATTGTGTGGAACCATGCGACAACGGTAAAATTAAAGTGGCGTTTAATTAGGCGCTATACGAAATTAAAAGATATTATCAAAGACTAGTATTCAAAGCAGGTAGCTTATGCAGCGGAATAAGCTACCTTTTTACTATTTATCTAATCGCTTTAGCGCATCGATAAACATTTCCCATAACCGCTGGTTATTAAGCTTCGTCGCCACTTGTGTATGGCAATCCGCGGGGGCTTGAGCGCGAAAGTCGGTTACTGTCATTCCAAGCGTTAACGTTCCTTGAAGCTCAATATCAACAGGGGCTTTGCACGTTTCTATCATTGAGGAGTCAATAACATAGGCAACAGCACAAGGATCATGAACGGGCGCATGGTCACTGTAGCCGTTACGTTGGCGATACCCTGCCGTATAGTAGTTCAACGATTCAACAACAAATCGGCTAATTGGTGTATTGAGCGCGGCAATTTTAGCCATGATGGCATCTGTTGGTTTTGCTTGGTGAGTTAAATCCAATCCAACCATTGTTAATGGCCATTTTTCGTTGAAAACGATATGTGCGGCCTCTGGGTCGATGGCAATATTAAATTCGGCGACAGCTGAACGATTCCCCGTATGGTATCCACCACCCATTAGCACGATTTCTTTCACTAATTCAACAATTTCAGGGGCTTTTCTTACCGCAAGGGCGATATTTGTTAGCCCGCCAATGGGCACTAATGTAACCGTTTTTGCAGGATGAGCTTTAAGCGTATCGATGATCAGGTCAACAGCATGGCGCTTATCAAGGGGTAATGTTGGTTCAGGGAGATGTGTGCCATCTAACCCACTAATTCCATGCACTTCAGCAGCATTCTGAATGTCTCTAACTAATGGACGTGGGCAACCTGCGGCAATCGGGATATGTCTTGCGCCCGCAAATTCAAGGAGCGCGCGTGCATTGTGAGTGACTTTCTCTAGGGTTTGATTCCCCACAACGGTGGTGACAGCCAATAGTTCCACACTTGGATTACCCAGAGCCAATAAAATCGCCATGGCATCATCATGGCCAGGGTCACAATCCAGAATAATTTTGTGTGAAGACATCATATCTCCTTGTCTAAAACGCTTTTATTGATGAGGTAGACTAAGAAATTATGGTGAAATTTCCTGTGATCTGCTTCTTGTTTATCTGTCATCACTCAAGTATTTAGTAACAAAATATTAATACTTTTGGACGATACTGTGATTTGATTAACATATTAATAACAAGTGGTTTGAGCTTATACAAATAATGTGTTTTTTATATTCTTTTGGCTTAATGTATTTATGAGCCATATTTAATTTATTAATAAGTTAACAAACTTGGGGGCGGAATGGATAATTATCTCACTAAATTACCTGATGTGATTGATTCTGTTGCAACTAACCAGTTTTATCCTAATTTATTATCATGGTTATCATCCTTTATCGCTTTTGATAATGCCATCGTGTATGCCTTTGAAAAGGATACGCCTCCACGTTTTCTTTCAAAAGTTGAACGACGAAACAGTGATAGTGTGAACCGAATCTATCAGCGAGGCGCTTATTTAATGGATCCTTTTTACCAAGAGATCCAAAAAGGAGGGACGTCCAAGGTTCTTACATTGAAGGAATTGGCACCTAAAGGTTTTTATCATACAGATTATTACCTGAATTTTTATCGCAAAACGGGCTGGTGTGACGAAGCAGGACTGTTGCTGGAAATTTCTGCGGATAGGCAATTGGGAATATTTTTTGGTAATGAAGACAGACCATTTTTCTCAGAAAAATATACTCAAGCCCCCTTAAAAGAAGCGTTTGAAATTATTTGCAGCATGGCTCGATTGCATAAAGAAGTTTCTCCCAATGTGGTATCGAACCACTATCAAAATGCAGATAGGCAAACTCGTTTCGGCCTCACGCCAAGGGAATGTGAGGTAGTGGAGTTGATTCTGGAAGGCAAAGGATCACCTCAAATTGCAGAGTCACTTTTTATTAGCCTTGGTACAGTCAAAAATCATCGTAAAAATATCTACCAAAAATTGAATATTAACTCGCAAGCTGAACTATTTAATTTATTAATGAATCGAGTAATTCAGTGACTGTATAGCATGAGTATAAATGCAGTGCGAATAATGAAGAACTATAATTATATTTTAATAATCATATGATTGCGTTTTTTTGTTATGTTAATTTAAATTTTTTTGAAAAAATGTATTTAATTATTATTAATATCGAAATATTTAATTAACCAATTGAATTTAAAATAAAAAAAATAATTTAAAAATATTTTGTTTTTATTTAAATATTCTACCTGGCTCACATTTGTTAAATCTTTGTTTTAAATGTCCCTAAAGGGCTATGTAATTGTTAATGCAAGGTTAAGATAATCGAGGTATTGCAAGATACTAAACAGGGTATCCATTATGAATAACCAAGTAGAATCATTAACTTATTACGCAGCAACAAAGAAATACGATTTGCGTTTTCCAACACTGAAAGAAGATCTTGATGTGGATGTCGTGATCATCGGAGGAGGTTTTTCAGGGATCCACACAGCGCTTGAACTATGCGAAAAAGGGATCACAAACATCGCTATTTTGGAGGGTCGTTACCTTGGTTACGGGGGATCAGGGCGTAATGGCGGCCAAGTGATGGCTGGAATTGGGCATGATATCGATGCAATCAAAAAATATGTGGGTCCAGAAGGGTTAGAAACCATCTTTAAGCTTAGCAATATGGGCGCAGGGATCATGCGTGAACGTATTGCTAAATACGATATTGATGCGGATTTTTGCCGTGGATATGCTTATTTAGGCAGCAATGCTCGCCAAGAAAAAACATTACGTAGTTGGCTGAAAGATTTCAAATCTGTTGATCCTGATGAAGAAATTGAATTTTATAGTGGCTCAGAACTAAAGCAGATTATCGGCTCAGATGCTTATACCTGTGGTATCAAGCACATGGGCGGTGGGCATGTACATTCATTAAATCTCTTATTGGGTGAGGCAAAAGCAGTTAGCGAGATTTATGGCGCAAAGATTTTTGAAAATAGCCAAGTTTTGAATGTTGAGTATGGTAATACCATCAAAGTTAGAACGGCGATGGGAACCGTTAAAGCACAGAAAATGTTATGGGCATGTGACTCATTCTTAAATGGTCTTGAGCCCACGCTTTACCCAAAAACCATCAATACCTACGCTTATCAATTAATGACAGAAGCGCTATCTGACGAATTAATTGAGCAAATTAGCCCGATCCGCGGTGCATATAGTGATATTCGTCCTGTGATTGATTATTACCGGGTCACTAACGAAAACCGTCTGTTATTCGGTAGTTCAACGCATTTTCTTGAGTATATTCCGTCTGATTTAAAAGCCTGGAATCGCAATTTAATGTTGAAGGTTTTCCCTTATCTAAAAGATGTCAAAATCGAATTAGCGTGGGGTGGCCCGATGGCCTGTAGTGCGAATCTTTTCCCACAAATAGGTTCTTTGCCTCAACATAAAAATGTGTTCTATGCACAGGGATATTCAGGTTTCGGCGTAACGCCAAGCCAGATCGTGTGCAAAGTGTTGGCTGAAGGCATGGTGGAAGGTTCTCATCGTTATGACTTAATGAGTTCGATTCCTCACGCCAATATTATTGGCAAAGACAGCATGCGTAATGTGATTGTTTCACTTGCGAAAATCATGCACCAAACATCGGGTTACTGGCAAGGCCGTCGATAATTCGTATCCGTATAATTATTTTATTGAAATCGATTAAAGGTAAATATCATGATTAGTCCATTACTGCTGAATAAACCGCTTCCAGAGCTGCTGAACATTGGTAGCGTAACAAACTTAGGCTCTGTAGTTGTCGAAGGTGACCCACAAGCCAGTGTGGCGATGGTTCATGGCGAGCCAACGGATAACCTAACTTGCGGTATTTTTGCGTGTACAACAGGCAAATTCAAAATGGTTTATCCGTTTGATGAAATGGCAACAGTACACGAAGGCTCAGTTAAATTGACAGATGTTAAAACGGGTGTGACGGTTGAGTACCATAAAGGCGATACATGGTTTGCTGCGAAAGGTACTGAAGTCTTATGGGAAATTGATACCCCGCGTTTCGTTAAGCACTACCTAGCTTGTGTGAATGCTTAATTAATTATTATTTAGTGGAGTGATTGCAATGAGTGAGTTAACCCTATTACCTGAAGTCAGCGAATTTCTGAAACGTCAACATGGGCATTTTATCAATGGTTTGCCGATTTCTGGCAAGGGTGAGACTTTTTTTGACGTTGTTAATCCAGCCACTGAACAGGTTATCGCTAAAGTCAAAGAAGGGACGTTAGCAGAAGTGGATGCGGCAATGAGTGCGGCACATGTGGCATTCAAAGGTATTTGGGCAAATACCACACCGATGGAACGTGGAAATTGCCTAAACCGCCTTGCGGATTTACTTGAAAAGCACCTTGAAGAACTCGCGCAGCTTGAAACCCTATGTTCAGGGAAAACGATTCAACTTTCCCGTTTCCTTGAGGTGGGGTCGGCGGCGCAGTTTTTACGCTATTTCGCGGGGTGGGCGACAAAAATTAGCGGTGAAACGTTAAATGTGTCACTGCCATCATTTAATGGCGAAAAGTATTCCGCGTTTACACAACGCGAGCCTGTTGGGGTTGTTGCAGGGATTATTCCATGGAATTTCTCCATTATGATTTCCATTTGGAAATTAGCGGCTGCATTAACGTGTGGCTGCACCATTGTCTTGAAGCCGAGCGAATTTACGCCACTGACGATGTTACGCGTGGCGGAATTAGCGAAAGAAGCAGGTATTCCTGATGGCGTGATTAATATCGTTAACGGTGGTGGTCGCGAAGTAGGGCCTGCACTTATTCAACACCCTCTGTGTTCTAAAGTGACCTTTACCGGATCGGTACCGACTGGGCTGGCGGTAGGGCGCACAGCAATGGAAGGAAAATTAACCCGTGTGACATTAGAGCTAGGGGGGAAAAACGGTGCGGCATTCTTGGCGGATTTACCTGTTGAGAAGATCGTGAATGGCATTATCGAAGCGGGTTACCTTAATCAAGGGCAAATCTGTGCAGCGGCAGAGCGTTTTTATATCCCATCCAAATTAATGGATGAGGTACTGGCTGAACTTAAAGTCCGTTTATCTGCGATAAAAATAGGTTCTCCATTAGACGAAACAACCGAAATGGGGCCGCTTGCGAACAAAGCCCATTACGAAAAAATCCTCAGCCTATTTGAAAAAGCGCGCCAAGATGGCAGCGAAATTATTTATGGTGGCCAGCCGATTACAGGGGCGGGGTATTTTGTTCCGCCGACTATCATTCGAGCGAATAGCCCAGACGATGTATTGATGAAGGAAGAAACCTTTGGCCCTGTCGGCACCTTCTTAAGTTACGATGACGAAGAACAACTGATTGAGATGATGAATAGCACACCATTTGGTTTAGCAGCCAGTGTATGGACAAACGATCTCAGTAAGGCGATGCGGATGATCTCTCGTATTGAAGCGGGGACGGTTTGGGTGAATATGCACACTTTCCTTGATCCTGCGGTGCCATTTGGCGGTATTAAGTCTTCAGGTATTGGTCGTGAGTTTGGCAGTGCCTTTATTGAGTATTACACTGAGTTAAAATCTGTCATGGTGCGTTATTAGTGGTTAATTTTGAGTATTAATCAACTGCTTCCCGGCCATTGTGCCGGGTTTTTTTATGCTTTTATTCACGTGGTGATGAAGAATAGGGCTATGATAGCTGTATCTTATTTCTGAGCTAGGTGGTGGTATGAAGACGGTATTGATTACTGGTGGAAGCCGAGGAATTGGTCGTGCAACAGCACTACAACTCGCACGGCTCGGTATGCGAGTGCTTATTAATTATAAAAGCGACCATCAGGCTGCGGAAGGGGTTGTTGCAGAAATTCAGGCGGCTGGAGGTGTCGCATATGCATTACCATGCGACATTAGCAGTGAAAGTGAGGTTGTTAAGCTGTTCGAGACCGTTAAGCAGCAACATGGTGATTTGCACTATTTAGTAAATAACGCGGGTATTTTATTTCAGCAATGCAGAACAGAAGCGTTAACAGCACAGCGAATTAATACTGTTCTTGCGACTAATGTCACTGGGCTACTGATATGTTGCCGTGAGTTTATCCAACTGGCTCGCCATTTTAACCACTTTGATAAAAAAGCGATTGTGAATGTTTCGTCAGCGGCAGCACGTTTAGGTGCGCCTGGAGAATACATCGATTATGCCGCGTCAAAAGGTGCGGTAGACTCCATTACAAAGGGGCTGTCATTAGAGTTAGCTGAGTTAGGGATACGTGTTAATGGTGTTCGTCCTGGCTACATTTATACGCAGATGCACCAAGACGGCGGTGAAGCAGGGCGTGTTGATCGGGTTGCGGCACAGTTACCACTGAAAAGAGGCGGAGAACCTGAAGAAATTGCGGAAATTATTTCATGGTTGTTAAGTGATGCTTCATCCTATGTGACGGGTTCAATTATTGATGCGGCAGGTGGTCGCTAGTTAATTAAAACTTTTCCTGACGAATAATAAACCCTGATGACACAAGTTCAGTTCGGTTAGTGACATTGGCTTTAGTGAAGATATTACGCAGATGGGTTTTTACGGTGGATAATGACACGCCTAATAACAACGCAATACGCTTATTACTCGCGCCTTCACGCACCAAATGAATGATTTCTTGTTCTTTTGGTGTGTAAGATACTAAAGAATCAGGCAAGATATCAAATGTCATCAGCTCTGCAACAGGTAAAATCGCATTTAACCGCATGATTTCGTGTTGCGAGAACGGGCTGTCTCGCAGTACTGAAACTCCAGCAATAATTTTATTTTTCCGACGAATAAAAATCTCAGCCATATCTGTTAGATTATTAGGTTGCATAAAATCATGAAAAAAAGCCTGATTTTGCTGACGAATTTCAGGAGACATCCTGACTAATCTTAAATCATCTTCTCGAAATTTATCGGGATGGAGTGGATCGAGTTGATGAAAATAAGCCAGATAATCTCGGTGCATTTGAGCAGGGATCCCATATAACACATAGTTGTCTGGCTGCCAGTGGTCGTTGACCAGGTAATACACTGACGCAGTAATAGGGATAATGTGTGCAATGGTATTTAGGCAGCAATCAATCAATGTTTGCTGGTGGTCGCTAAACTGAGGTGGGCTCATTTTATCCCCTTCCATAGTGAGTCAGATAATTATCATGCGCTTTATTGTTATTAACATAAAGCAAACATGTTAATAACGTGAGGTCGATAACAGTATTTAAAACAAGTAAAAATTGGTTCAGTCTTGATTTGTTAGGATTTGGTATCTTTGGTTAATTGATTATTAATATATTAATGATCAAAATGATTGTTATGTATTGATATTAAAGTATATATTTTTATTTCTGTTGATTTTCTTGGTACTTTTCGAATAGTTATAAGAACTCCCCTCTCTCTGGGTATCGTTCTTTAGGACGATGGTCGCCTCTTTGTGCTTCTTTCTATAGTGGCAATGTAGTCACGCTTTTTTTACAAAAAATTCACATCCATGGCTGCGTATAGAGCGAGAGGGAAGCAAAATGAATTTATCCTCAAAATTAACGTCACATCTCGAAAAGGGGAAAGTTGGGTTCCCAACGACGCTGGCGAGTTCCGCGGGCTTGATTATGGCAAGCCCTGTTATCTTAACCGTCACCAGTGGGTTTGGTATTGGTGGCGATACGTTTGCATTAGCCGTGTTACTGAGCTTCATTATGATGCAGGCACAGCTCACCACTTTTTCAGAGGCCGCGGCGATTTTACCCACCTCTGGCTCCGTGTATGACTATATTTCTTGTGGTATGGGGCGCTTCTGGGCTATCACTGGTGCATTATCAGCGTATTTGATTGTGCATGTCTTTGCGGGAACCGCAGAAACTATTCTGTCGGGGATTATGGCGTTAGTGAACTTTGAGCACCTGAATACGGTACTGGAAACCAGTAATTCGTCTTGGATGGTTGGTGTGGGTTTAGTTGTCACTTTCGGTATCTTAAATGCTTTTGGTATTGAAGCGTTTGGTAAGGTTGAAGTGGTATTGACTTTCGCCATGTGGTCAACACTGGTGATCTTTAGTATTACAGGCTTGATGTTACCGTTTAACGTACCGATGGAGGGGTGGTTTGGTGCAGAGCTAAATATCTCTGATCCAACACTGGTTTTAAGTTTTGTGGGTATGGCGATGTTTATGTTTGTTGGTTGTGAGCTTGTCACACCAATGGCGCCAGAAATTAAAAATTCCGCCAAAGTGATCCCTCGCGCCATGACAACGGGTTTATTCTGCGTGGCCTTATGTATGGTGCTGTTTGGTGCTGCGCTGGCCAATCAAGTGGAAAACGTGGTGGTTGACCCACAAACAGGCACGCGCTTATTGGAAACACCGATGGCAATCCCTGCGTTTGCAGAGCGAGTCATGGGGGAATTTGGTAAATACTGGATTGGTGTCGCACTGTTATTAGCGGGTGGGGCAACCATTAATACACTGATGGCTGCTGTGCCGCGTATTTTATATGGCATGGCACTAGATGGTGCATTACCGCGCATCTTCACGTATTTGCACCCACGTTTTAAAACACCCGTATTCGGTATTTTAGTGGCTGTGATGATCCCATGTTTACATGCTTTTGCTATCCAAGGTGATCTTGACCGTATTATTCCTCTGGTGCTAGCGGCAGTGTGTTCTTGGGGAACTGCGTATTTATTAGTGACTATTTCCGTGGTGCTATTGCGTATTCGCCGCCCTGATTTACACCGAGCTTACCGCTCGCCGTTTTTCCCAATTCCTCAAATTATTTCGAGTGTCGGGATTATTTTAGCGATTGTGTATATCACACCGCCAGGTATGAATAAGTCTGATGTGTATATTCCGTTTGCGATAATGTTAGGTTTAACGGCCAGTTATGCACTGATTTGGACAGTATTTGTTCAGAAGGTCAATCCGTTCAAACCCGTTGATGTTGAAGTTGTTCTGTCTAATTCATTTAGAGATGAAGAAAATGAGGAGGTACAACTTGAGCCATTACGTCACCTCGCCTAAACCTTCGCTATTACAGCGATTGGGAGGCTTAACGAAAAAACGGTTACCAACAGGTTACCAAGCCGGGTTAACGTTAAATCGAATTGAGCGGGATATGGCGCCTTATCCATGTGAGTGGAGAGCACCAGGCGTGCTCCTTATTCTGCCGCAACCTTCGTTGACCATTGACGTCACTGAGCGCGTTAGAAAACTCTTCCTCGCGTTTATTGTGTACAGCCGTTTTTCAGTGTCAGGTTTTTGTGATGAAAATTTAAATGCAAAAATTGTCGTGAAAACGCGTGGTAGCGTGAGAAAAAAACACATTCATTTTGTGTCGAAGCAACCCGATGGGCAAAAAGTGATTGGTTGGCTGAATGCTTATCCAATTATTAGAGAGACACTGGAAGAGTTAGATTTTAATTCATGCCAAATAACTTTGAGCCATGGTCACTGGCGTTGTGAAATCGAGCCCTTTACCGCATCGGAACTTGTTAGCCGCGTTCCAGCAACAAGGCGTTACTTGAAAATAGCGCCAACGCAGCGATACCGGTTACTCAGTTCACTTCAGCTGATTAACCAATTGATGGAAAAACATACCGCTACCCATTGAGTTTAAAAAGGTTTTTTGATAGTAATAATTATTATCAGTTGACTCCTTGGAATTAGATGTGAAATCTTTGCCGCTTTTAGGTTGTATTTTGTTTTCCTGTGCAGCGATGGCAACGCAATCTGACTGCATTCGTTTAGGTGAGCTTTCTTCTGTGGAAGGCGTACATGATAGCGAAGGCCATAGCTGCGTTTATTTTGAGGCTTTGCAGCAAGATTTTATTAAGCAGCGCGGTGAGGGGTTCTCTCAGGTTGTTTTATTAAATGCTGACAAGCAGCCTGTCCGTGTATTACAGGCATATGGTTCCGACAAAGAACCGCATACAGCTGATTACATCGTGCCGACAAATGGTGTGTATTACCTCGATTTACAAGGCTCTCCAGGTAAATCATGGCAATTACAGTTTGATGTGAGTGACTATCAGCCTTTAGAGATTAAAAAAGATAACGAGCACATTAGCCCTAAACTACAAAGCCTGCTCAATGAACATTATCATCATGGTGATACTAATGCGTTTTGGCAGGAGGTTGCCAAGCAAGGGACGCCGCTTATTGAAGACCTTGCAGGTCGACAAAAACGAGCGACATTTTTATGGCGCGGAGCAAAGTCCAATGCGTATATTTTAGGAGCGCCTTCGGGTAATCATGAAAGAATGGCGCAAATAGAAGGAACGGATATTTGGCACCGTTCCTTCATCATTCCAGCGGATACATTAACTCAATATAAAATTGCCCCTGATATCCCTACCGTACCTGAAGGCGGTTTTGCACAGCGCAAAGCCATTTTAGTCACCGCCCAGGCTGACCCTTACAACTCACAAAGTATCCCTTCTGGCTCAACGGATAAATATAATCGCTTTTCCTTGCTATCACTGGCACCGAATATTCGCCAGTGTCAATTTCCTGCTATTGAAAAAAAACACATTCAAGGGCAGTTAGAAACCTTTACCTTATCTAGCCAAATTTTGAATAATGAGCGGCAAATTACGGTATACCGCCCAAATATTCAGATGAAACAGCCTGCGTTATTGGTACTTTTGGATGGGCAAATCTATCTTCATACTTATCAAATGGCGAAATTTTTTGATAGCTGGATGAACGAGGGCTCTCTCCCACCAATGAATATTGTGTTTGTCGACAGTATTAGCTCTGATAGGCGTGGCGAAGAACTGCCTCCGAACACGCTTTTCCCGCAATTGCTGGTGGATGAATTAATGCCGCAATTGGCGAAAAAAGGTATTGATGCGAAAGCGGAACATACCATTATTGCTGGATCAAGTTTTGGAGGGTTAGGGGCAACGTGGAATGCACTACAACACCCTGAAATATTTGGCAATGTGCTGAGTATGTCAGGGTCTTATTGGTGGGCGCCAAAAGGGGAAGATCCTGAATGGTTAATCAGTGAAATAGAAACGATGCCACCGAAGCCTATTCGCTTTTTCCTCGAAGCAGGCTTATTTGAGCAACGAGGAAGCTGGGGCGGGATCATTCAAAATCATTATCAGTTATTAGAAGTGTTGAAACATAAAGGTTATTTAGTGGATGCCATTGAATTACCCAGCGGGCACGATTATGTTTCTTGGTGCGAAACATTATACGAAGGCACTAAACAACTGTCTTCTCAGTGGTAATAGCGCGTTAATTTCAATAAAAAAGCAGCGGATAATGCGCTGCTTTTTTCACATTTATGACAATCGTCTTCATTTCGCCATAAAAGCGTCATTCAACTGTCATCTGGTTACTTTAGCATGCCTGTCATTATTTGAAGCATACTTCCTCTTTTTTCATTATTGATTGGCAAGGAAAACAGTTATGACTGGTAATTTTATGAAATCCCTTTTAGCTGTCACAGTCAGCACATTAATGTTAGGTAGCACCCTTCCAGCTTATGCAGCGGATAAAAATGATGCAGTTTCAGAAAACCGCGCAGCACAAGGTGATATCACCAAGTTTGGTGGTGCACGTCGCTTAGCGACCGAGCAAACGGATATCATGAAAGCCGCATTACATAATGGCAAAGCAAAAAACGTGATTTTATTTATTGGTGATGGCATGGGTGATTCAGAAATCACCGTTGCACGTAACTATGCAGAAGGGGCTTCTGGATTCTTTAAAGGTATCGATGCATTGCCAATTACAGGGCAATATACGCATTATGCGCTAGATAAAAAGACGCAAAAGCCTGATTACGTCACAGATTCAGCGGCATCCGCTACAGCATGGTCTTCTGGGGTGAAAACCTACAATGGGGCTTTAGGGGTAGACGTCTTTGGTAAAGACCACGAAACATTAATTGAAATCGCTAAACGTAACGGTAAAGCGACAGGTAACGTGACGACCTCTGAGATCCAAGATGCAACGCCAGCGGCGCAATTCTCCCACGTGACGGCACGTAAATGTTACGGCCCAGAAGAAACTTCAGAAAAATGTGGAACCAATGCCCTTGAAAATGGTGGTCGTGGTTCGATTTCTGAACAGTTATTGGTAACCCGTGCGGATGTGACGTTGGGCGGTGGTGCGAAGAGCTTTAAACAAGAAGCGAAAGCGGGTGACTATAAAGGTAAGACGCTTGAGCAACAAGCGATTGAGCGCGGTTATACTATTGTGCGTGATGCGAAGTCGCTGAACGATATAAAACTGGCAAACCAAGACAAACCTCTACTTGGACTATTCCACGATGGCAACATGACAGTCGCGTGGGAAGGGCCAAAGGCGGTGCACTATGGCAACATCAACAATGCTCCGCTGGAGTGTAAGCCGAATCCAAAATTAGATCCAAACGCACCAACGCTAGCGCAAATGACGCAAAAGGCTATTGACCTGTTAGAAGTCAATCCAAATGGTTTCTTCTTACAAGTTGAAAGTGCATCTATCGATAAACAAGATCATAAAGCCAACCCATGCGGCCAAATTGGTGAAACGGTTGCTCTTGACCAAGCGGTTCAAGTGGGCTTAGATTTCGCGAAAAAACATGGTGATACATTAGTTATTGTGACTGCTGACCATTCACATTCAAGCCAAATTATTCCAGAAGGCACGAAATCAACGGGGTTAACTCAAGCGTTGATTACCAAAGACGGCTCTGTGATGGTGGTGAATTACGGTAACTCTGAGGAAGATGATTCACAAGAGCATACTGGTGCTCAGCTGCGTGTTGCGGCTTATGGTCCACACGCTGCGAATGTGATGGGTCTGACTGACCAAACCGATTTGTTCTTTACCATGCGTGATGCAATGGGATTGAAGCAATAAACCAACCCTGTAGTGTAAATTCTCCGCAATATGGATGTTGTGGGGAATTTTTTATTTTATGTTCCCATCTCTTTTGAATATCTTGCTTTTATTTCAACCTTGCCTTAATAGCTTATTGAAATGGTTGAACTTATTTTTTTATCGGTTATCTTGGAAAACAAATTCACCTGATAATAATAAAGAGCGTTTATATTGGCGCTGATAATGAGAATAAGATCATGAGAGAAATCCGCGAATTACAACGAGATGAAATCCCTTCTGTTTGGTCAATCGATCGCACTGAATTAATTGAACACCTTTATTTACACCAAGAGGGCAAACTGGTGCTTTCGAAGCAGCGCTTTGATATGAAAGGCTGGCCAGAAGGCGAGCCCGAGGCTTATACCCCACATTTATTAGACAGTTATGACCAAGGTGCTATTTTTCTGGGTGTCTTCGAACAAGGAAAAATCATTGCGGCTGCAAGCGTGGATAATATTTGGCGAGGGGAGCAAAAGAATTTACTGCAGTTATCCTTTTTACACGTGAGCCATGCATATCGAGGCAAGGGGATTGCGGGAATGTTATTTCAACAATGTGTAGATATTGCGACTCAAAAAGGGGCGAAGGGGCTGTATATCTCTGCAACGCCATCTGAAAATACGGTGCATTTTTACCAATACATGGGATGTGGTTTGATTGAAACACCAGACCCAGAGCTGTTTGCCCTGGAACCAGAAGATATTCATTTTGTTTATTGGTTTTCTTAAGTTATCTATTTTGTAAAAATCGTGTTAATTTAGGGGTGTTTTCGCAGAAAAACGATTGAAATTTACTAAAAATTAGATATGATTGATAATCATTATCATTTAAGATTATTGAGGTCACTATGCCAACTAGCATATCAAAAACCGCAGGTTTACGGCGTATAGGCGCTGGCCTATGGGGTGTCTTTGCCGTGGTATTGCTAAGCATTGCTTATGTCCTCAGCAATATGGGTTTTGATAACCTAAGAGTGGTGATGATCACTATGATGATCGCAACGGCGGGGATGTTATTTAATCGCGGCTCTCGCCGTTTATTGATTATTCCAGCTGTAGTTTCATTACTGTGCTTTTTGATGGCTTTTGTGTTGCAAAGGTAGTTTGATTTGCGAAAGTGTTAATTGAGCTGAATGCAATCTGGGAAGATTTCAGAAAAATGCGCGCAAGGCTGCTGGGGAAATAACATTCATTGACCAGTGGTGCGAAAGGGGGGACTTGAACCCCCACGTCCGAAGGACACTAACACCTGAAGCTAGCGCGTCTACCAATTCCGCCACCCTCGCAATACTGTTTCGTCAATGCTGAACTACTGTGTTTATCTAAAGTTAGTGGTGCGAAAGGGGGGACTTGAACCCCCACGTCCATAGGACACTAACACCTGAAGCTAGCGCGTCTACCAATTCCGCCACCCTCGCAATGCCAAATCTAACTTTTCTTACAGCGATAATACGCAGCGGATTTTAGGCTAATTTTAGCGGACGTCAATATTTTTTTAATCATCTATTTTTTTTTGATTAAAAAACGGCCAGCCTATGAGGCTGACCGCTAAATTGCACGATAATAGGGTCATTAACTAGCGTTTCGTGGCTTGGTATACCTTGAATTTACCTGTTTTTGCTAGCACTTCATGGCTACCAAAGGCTTTATCTAATAAGTCTGGGTAAGGTAAAAATGCATTGGCAACAATGCGCAAGTGACCGCCTTT
Organism: Providencia xihuensis; assembly: GCF_041953405.1. Lineage (NCBI taxonomy): Bacteria > Pseudomonadati > Pseudomonadota > Gammaproteobacteria > Enterobacterales > Morganellaceae > Providencia > Providencia xihuensis. The sequence goes on from NZ_CP169565.1 coordinate 669,852, forward strand.
TTTCAGGAATTTAGGGGCTTGGTAAATCATGTTTTCAACGGCACTGTAGCTGGTGTTTAGCCCATCATGGAAAGGTGGGTTAGAGATAATCCAATCGAATTTGTCGTGAATATCTGAATAGGCATCACTTGCAATGACGACTCCCGTGAGTTTGTTCGCTTCAAGTGTTGAGGCTGCGGAGTCTAATGCGGAGGCGCTAACATCGCTTAACGTCAGCTTAACATCAGGGTTTTGCGTTCCAATGACGGTTGCAAGAACACCATTACCACAAGCGAGGTCGAGAACATCGCCTTTCATTGGCTCTGTTAATGTTGAAAGCAGTAAATCACTGCCGATATCTAACTCATTATGACTAAACACGCCAGGTAGTGCATTAATTCTAACCGTATCAAGATCATAGTGACGCCACCAGCGTGCAATATCAAAGGTGGTTGGTTGCTCTAATTCACCATAATACAATCCACAACGGCGGGCCGAGTCGATTTTTTGTAAGGTCGCGATACCTTCCATGATGGATTCTGCGCTTTTGACGCCACTGCGGTTTTCGCCAACAATAAAAATTTGACTACCCGCAGCAAGATGGGTGCACAGATCGTCCAGTTGGAAGCAAGCTTCTTGTTTATTTTTTTGCCAGAAGTAAATCAATGTATCGCAAGGCTGAATAAATTCAGCGGGTGTGGTTGATGAAAATAAAACCATTTCGCCCATCAAAGGCTGCAGGTTTTTCCAACGATGGTATTGATTTGTTACGACGCGAACACTTGCTGCTTCGAGAGTGGCAGCCAATTCATCCTGAATGTCACCAGCCAAAATGACATGACGATCCGTAAAATGCTCAAGATGGCGCTGGATAACTTCACTGGCCGGTGTCAGTAATGACATATTCTGTCAATCTCCTAAAATGATAAAAACTGCTAACACCATACCAGAAATGCGAGAAATCGCATTGCTCTGTTGGCGCTATTAATCCCCTTTGATAAGATGGGGTTGTAAAATAGCGACTGGAAAAATAAATGACACGACGTGACAGGCTTTTAGAACAAATGGGGATCACTCAATGGATGGTGAGAAATCCAGCTGTGTTACGTGGTGAACGTGGTGTCAGGATCCCAGCGTCGACTAAGCTTATTATTATTACTGATGAGAACCTTGATTTAAATAGCCAGCTGTTAAAAGATATTTTTCTTTCAATGCGAATTGCACAAGATGATGTGGTTTGCATTAATTCTGAGCAGCTGAATTTAATCCCAACACCAATAACAATTCCTTGTTGGGTTCTCGGGGGGGAAACCCATCCAGAAGGTTCAAAAATGACGTACTTTTCACCTGTTTTGTCTGAGCTTATGACGAGTATCAGCGCCAAACAGGCACTATGGAAACAAATTTATCAATATGATGAAAATTTCAACACTAAAGCAATCTGATCTTGCTACTGCCTTCTTAATTGAGAAGTTAAGCCATGATTTTCCATGGACTGAGCGAGTTTTTTATGGGAATCAAGGGGAAAAGTATCATAACCTAAAAATTTCTATTAATAATCAGATTGTTGGTTATGCGATAACGCAATGTGTTCTGGATGAGGCAACACTATTTAATATCGCTATTCACCCTGATTACCAAGGCAAGGGATATGGGCGTTTATTGCTAGAACAGTTGATTAGTGAGCTGATGAATAAAGGCATTATGACGCTTTGGTTAGAAGTCCGAGAATCAAATGCTTCTGCATTGCATTTGTATGAAAAGCTCGGTTTTCATGAAGTCACTGTACGAAAAGACTATTACCCTGCTAAAAAAGGCCGAGAAGACGCATTAGTCTTAGCGCTCACACTGTTTGGCTCCCAATAGTTGCTCCTGAAAGCGAGTAAAAAACCCCAGCACATACCAAATGTTCTGGGGTTTTTATTGTTGAGCGACTATAAATTCATTTTTTAACTATTTTTCGGGTAATACAGGTTCATTGGCCATTGAGAGATCTTCTTTTGTCTGTCTTTGGACTGCGACCTGTGCATTCACTTCTTCGTTCAGCCCTTTATAAGTGGAATAACACATTAACAGCATCATCATGGAAAGAGGGACTGCCATAGCAACTAGCGCTGATTGTAATCCTGATAACCCGCCCGTCATGATGAGTACAACCGCAATCGCGGCAATCACAACACCCCAAATTGTTTTGGTGATGTGGGATGGGTTAGGATTACCATTTTCACTGACCATGCCCAAAACAAACACCGCCGAGTTCGCTGAAGTAATAAAGAAGATCAACACCAATGCAATGGCAAGTACACTAATGAAAGTAGATGCAGGGAAATAATCTAAGAATTTAAATAACGCTGATGTCACATCGGTTTTCACTGCATCCGCGAGTGCTGTTTGCCCTAAGTTTTGAATTAAATGAATAGCCGATCCGCCCATTACGGCAAACCATGCAAAGGCACTTAATACTGGAATAAATACTGCACCAATCATAAATTCTTTAATGGTTCGCCCTTTCGAAATACGCGCGACAAAGCTACCGACTAATGGTGCCCAAGCAATCCACCAGCCGAAGTAAAACAGTGTCCAGTTAGCAATCCAAGTACCGTCATTATAAGGCTCAGTACGAAATGACATACTGACAAAGTTTTGTACGTAATCGCCAATACCTTGGAACAACACTTTTAAGATGGTTTGAGTTGGACCAGAGATAAAGATAAATGCCATCAATGCTAATGCGAGGATGATATTCAGGTTCGATAGGTGTTTAATCGCCCCTTGTAATCCAGAGATGGTTGATGCGATATAAACAACAGTGATAACTGCAATTAACCCAATTTGCACGTAAATGCTAATTGGAAGCCCCCATAAGTAGTTCATGCCACTGTTAACTTGCAGTGTACCAAACCCCAATGATGTGGCGATGCCAATCACAACGGAAAGCATCACTAACACATTAATTAGCTTACCGACAGAACCATAAATTCGATCGCCAATTAAGGGATAGAAAACGGAACTAATTGATGAAGGTAGCTTTTTTCTAAATTGAAAATACCCTAAAGCGACACCGACCAGTGCGTAACAGGCCCATGCGGAAACGCCCCAATGAAGGTAAACATACTGCATCGCTGATTTTGCGGATTGCTCAGTTGAGCCTTGGCCAATGGGTGGACTGATGTAGTAGGAAACAGGTTCTGCAACTCCCCAGAACATCAAGCTGATACCAATAGATGCGCTGAATAGCATGGCAATCCATGTCACCGTACTGTATTCGGGTTTATCGCTGTCATCGCCAAGACGAATATGACCGAATTTAGAAAAACCAAGGAACATGCAGAAACTAAAAAAGATAAAAACAGAGCCCAGAATGAACCAACCTAGGTTGTTATAGATAAAGCTCAGAGCAGAATGTGAAAATGCTTCCAGTTTGTCGGGGATAAATGCGCCCACACTGATGATAGCCAAGCTAATGGCTAACGACACGTAAAATACGGATTTCTTATGATTCATCATACCTCTTCTCCAGTTGCTCACTTATTTTTTGTCTTTTATGAGAGTTGGCTTGCAGGGAATGCCTGTTTATTTTTTAAGGGTACAGCTAATTGTGGTTACTTTGGGTTTACAGAGAATAGCCATGCAAAGATTGTGTAGTCAACAAGTAATTAACCAATTATTAACAGTTGGTTTGATTTAATATCATTTAACCGCATGATTTAATTATGAAATAAAATATTGTTTGAATATTGCGCAATATTTTGTTTGATCATTTATGCGATCTTCGTTAACATCCATAAAAAAGATGTTAACTATAAGTTTACATAAGTGAGGGCAATTATGAGCAATGCAGCTAAAGTCATTTCGATTAATGATCACCTTGATATTGATAACGCATGGACAATCCCTGCGCGTTATTACACATCTAATGATATTTTTGAATATGAAAAAGAAAAAATCTTTGCTAACTCATGGGTTTGTGTTGCCCACGTTAGTGAAGTTAAAGAAAAAAATTCCTATATCACCCGTGAATTGATCGGTGAAAGCTTAGTGATTGTGCGTGGTCGTGATGATGTTTTACGTGGTTTTTATAATGTGTGCCCACATCGTGGTCACCAATTAATTAGCGGTGATAGCGGTAAAGTTAAAAATGTAATTACTTGCCCTTACCATGCGTGGGCTTTCAAACTCGATGGTCAGTTAGCGCATGCGACAAACTGTGAAAATGTGAATAACTTTGAGTCTGATGCGATGTCACTTAGCAGCTTTCATGTGATTGAACATGCAGGGTTTATTTATGTGAATATGACCGTGGGTGAGCCGCAACCGATCGAAGAGCAATTACCTGGCCTCGCTGAAAAAATGCAAGAAGCTTGTGCGGTGATTAGCGATTTAAAATTGGCAGCACGTTTTGTTAGTCATACGCCAGCTAACTGGAAGACCATTGTTGATAACTATATTGAATGCTATCACTGCCCTACCAACCACGTCAGTTTCGCCAGTTCTGTGGATGTGAATGTTTACGAGCACCAACTTCTGGATAATTGGACGGTACAAATTGGTAAAGCAAAACCGTCTGAATCTTCTTATCAGTTTGATGAATCCGTTTTAGACCCGCGCTTCTTTGGTTTTTGGATTTGGCCAAGCACCATGTTCAATATGCCGCCAGGAGGAGACTTCATGACGGTTATCTATGAGTTCCCTGTGAACGCTGGGGAGACCTTGCAACACTATGATATTTATTTCCTTAATGAAGAATTGACTGAGTACCAGAAAAACTTAGTGGAATGGTATCGCACCGTGTTCCGCCCAGAAGATTTGCGCTTAGTTGAAAGTGTTCAAAAAGGGCTGAGATCGCGGGGCTACCGTGGTCAAGGACGCATTATGGCCGACAGACAACGCAGTGGGATCAGTGAGCACGGTGTGGCGCATTTCCACAAAATTGTTGCTGGTGCACATACCGAAGAATAATGAAAGGAGCCGTCACATATGCAGACAGTCACTCACCCGACGCTTTTTCGTCAGTCTTGTTATATTAATGGGCAATGGGTTGATTCAGATAAAAAAATTTCTGTGACGAATCCTGCTGATCAATCTGTGCTGGGGACTATTCCCAGCCTAACGGCAGCACAAGTGGATGACGCTATTGAACAGGCTTACGGTGCAATGGAAAGTTGGAAACAATTGACCGCGAAAGCACGTTCGATCATTTTACGCCGTTGGTTTGAGTTGATCGAAGCCAATGTTGATGATCTTGGCCTGATCATGACCCTCGAACAAGGTAAGCCGCTGCACGAAGCTAAAGGAGAAATTCGCTATGCAGCCTCTTTTATTGAGTGGTTTGCGGAAGAAGGTAAGCGTGTGTATGGGGAAACCATCCCCCAAACTGTTGGTAGCAACCGTATTTCAACGATAAAACAGCCGATTGGTGTCTGTAGCGCTATCACGCCGTGGAATTTCCCAGCGGCGATGATCACGCGAAAAGCCGCCCCCGCTTTGGCCGCGGGTTGTAGCATCATTATTAAGCCTGCAACAGAAACACCTTTTACTGCTCTCGCATTAGCGCAGCTGGCGGATGAAGCCGGTATTCCAGCAGGGATATTTAACGTCATCACTGGGGATTCTCGAGTTTTAGGGGAAAGGCTGACAAAACATGAGCTTATCAGCAAGTTTTCATTTACAGGTTCAACACAAGTCGGTCGTGTGCTATCAGAACAATGTGCATCAACCATCAAGAAAACGTCGTTAGAGCTTGGCGGTAATGCACCGTTTATTGTGTTCGAGGATGCGGACATTGATAAAGCGGTGAGCAGTGCAGTTCAAGCGAAATTCCGTAATGGCGGCCAAACCTGTGTTTGCGTAAACCGTTTCTACCTTCATGATGCTATTTTCGACGAATTTAAGACCAAGTTTGTTGCAGAAGTCGCCAAGTTGAAAGTTGGAAACGGGGCGGATGCTGGTACAGATATTGGACCAATGATTACCACGCGGGCTATTGAAGGCATGAATGCACTATTGCAAGACGCATTGGCAAAAGGTGCAAAACAGTTGGTATTGGGAAATGAAATCAAAGAGCAAGGTCATTTTTTTAATCCAAAAGTGCTGGTGGATGTTGATGATTCGATGGACATTGTGCACGAGGAAATCTTTGGACCTATCGCAACGTTGATCCGCTTTACTGATGAAAATGAAGTTATTACGCGAGCAAATAATACCATTTATGGACTCGCGGCTTACTTCTTCTCCCGTAATGTGAACCGTGTTTATCGCGTCGCTGAAAAACTGCAAAGTGGCATGGTGGGGATCAATACAGGGTTGATTTCTAATGAAGTGGCACCATTTGGTGGGGTTAAACAATCAGGGCTAGGTAAAGAAGGGTCTCGATATGGTATTGAAGACTACTTAAGTATCAAATACCTGTGCTTAGATGTCGGCGAATAAGAGGGACGCGGTGATGAGCCAAGAAAAAATTGCAGTGAATGTCAGCCGAATCGAACAAGTGAGTTCAACCGTTAAAATGTTTGAATTTGTTGCCCAAGAGGGAAATTTCTTGCCTTTTAGTGCAGGCAGTCATGTCACTGTATACATGGGGGAGCAAACGGGCTTACAGCGCGCTTATTCGCTGATTAGCGACCCAAAACATAGAGGCAGTTACTGTATTTCTGTTTTGCGTGATGAAAACTCGAAAGGTGGATCGGCATTTATGCATGAGCAGCTGTCTGTTGGCGATTGTATTCATCTTTCACCTGCTCAAAATTTTTTTTCCCTTGAACAGGATAACCAGTGTAAGCACTTGCTAATTGCTGGGGGGATCGGTATCACACCGTTTTTGTCTTATTTGTATGAATTAGAGCAAGGCGGTATGGACTTTGAGTTACATTATTGCTTTCGCGATGTGAAAACCGCTGCGTTTGTCGAGCATTTACAAGAGCGTATTGGCTCACGCTTGCACCTTTATGATGGCAGCCAAGGGCAGAGGATGCCTGTCGAGCAATTGATTCAGTCCCAACCTTCGTCTAGCCATGTGTACGTGTGCGGCCCTCAATCATTAATTAATGAGGTGATTGAAAAAGGTAACCAATACTTAGGGGGATCACAGGTACATTTTGAAAACTTTGGTGAAGTCGCCAGTGAAGGGGATTCTTTCGAAGTTTACTTTCAACGTTCAGGCTTTAGCTTAGAAGTTGGCAAAGATATGTCTATTTTACAGGCTATTGAAGCGGATAAGCGCATCAATGTGGAGTGTTTATGTCGTAATGGGGTTTGCGGAACCTGCGAAACCGCGATCCTTGAAGGCGAAGCTGATCATCGTGACCACTATTTAGATGACGATGAGAAAGCAGAGCAAAAAACCATGATGTTATGCGTATCTAGGGCAAGAAGTAAGCGTTTAGTACTTGATTTATAAATTCATTCCCCCACCGTTGTTTGTGGGGGAAGTATTAAATTGGTTTGAGTTCAAACATCAAAAAGGGTTGGTTTTCATCATTAAAATGTTGATATGCAGTAATTTGTTTATCTTGAAACACAATTTGTCCACGGCCTGTTTGGCACACTTCTTCTAGCCATGTTTTGTGATTAATGATGAGTTGGTACAATAAACGTTGCAGTTCGAGGTAGTCAATTTCAGTGGATTGGCTACTTAAGTTACTGGCAAGAATTTCACCAGCTTTGTCAGTGAAAGCGACTAAGTAATTGAAGTGGGAGAGTAAAACATCAAAATAGCACTTAATTTTTCGTAGGCGTAATTCGCTATTCTTGCGTTCGGTATTATCAAGGCTGATCCCAACCAATTTAGTGACTTTACCATTTGGCCCTTTAACCCCTGTGGCGCGAGAAGTGATCCAACGGTACTCGCCTTCCCAGTTAATTTTAAAATCCATCTCATGGGCACCGCCTTCACGAATGATTTTTGAGTAACCATTCACCAGCTTCTCTTTGGACTCAGGCGCCATCAATGCCCAAAAATCTTCATTAGTCGTAATTTTAATGCCATAAACGGCTTCGACATTATCTGAGTAGTTCAATTCCCCTGTGAGCAAATCCCACTCCCACGTTACGATATCGGCAGATTCTTGCAGGTGCACTTCGTTGATGTTACGCATCACCCCTGCATTGGTGACCGTGATTTGGTTGTTCGTATATTCGCCGTATTTTAACCAAATTTTATCGACATCCAGTAACGTTGCCAATTTATCAAGGTTGTCTTCGTCGATCATACCACCTTTTGTCCACTTATTGACGGCGGTTCGGGAGACGCCAAGGGCTTGTGCCGCCTTAAGTTGGCTCATTTTCTTTTGTTTGAGTAATTTTAATAAACGTTCTTTGAATGTCTCAGTTTCTGTCATCAATTGCTATCAACCTTTACTGAAGGTGTTGCCATAAATCCATTTTGCAAATGGGTCGCAAGGTATTGTTCGAGATTTTCAATGAAAACTCTAAGATTAGCACTTGTTCGAATACTTCTCGAATAAACGGCATAAACATCTGCGGTTTGGTACCATTCTGGGAGAACACGCACTAACTGTCCAGATTCTAATTCTGGCAAGACGCTCCACAATGATCGTAGTAGGATGCCTTCCCCACTTAAACACCATTGCTTTGCAACCTCACCATTATTCACGGTGAGTTGACTGTTTGGGCTAACGGTCATACTTTCTTGGTTGTGGGCTAATTTCCACACCGCGGGGGCTTGATTGCGTTCTTTAATCGCAATACAAGAATGTTTTTGTTCAAGTTCTTGTGGATATACTGGATAGCCATTTTTTTCTAAATAGCGAGGTGCGGCACAGAGTATGCGTTGATTGGCAGCGATACGCCGTGCAATAAACTGATCGGAGATAGTGCCTCCGATACAAATATCCACATCAATGTTTTCATTAATAATATCGACGGATTTATCTGTTAACGTCAGGTCGATAGCTAATAAAGGATACTGAGCGCGTAATGATAGGATAAACGGATTGATATAAGTGCTGCCAAACCCTGTGCTACAACTGATCCGCAGTGTACCACGAATTTCTTCACGGCAAGCATTGAGCGTTTCTTGCATATGTTCAAGTTCCGCTAACATCAATTCGCTGCTGCGTAGAATAATTTGCCCTTCATGCGTGAGTTTAATTGAGCGTGCACTTCGAAAAAATAGCGTTTGCCCAAGATTTTCTTCCAACAGTTTGATTCGTTTAGAAATATAGGCAGGTGAAACCAATAGCTGTGCTGCCGCTTGAGAAAAACTCATTAAGTGGGCGACAGTGACAAAAACGCGAATGTCCTCTAACGCAGGGAGCTTGTTCATAGTTTGTAAACCTAAGGATTACAGTTCATGTCTATACTTTATCACAGCAATCCCTAAACTGGAGAAAAACACACCTAATTCATTTATCAGAGGTTTTCACCATGTCACAATTCAACATAGCGGTTATTCCTGGCGATGGTATTGGTACGGAAGTGATCCCCGAGGGGTTAAAAGTTTTACAAGCCGCAGCAAGCAAACACAATGTAAAACTCAACTTTACACAATTTGATTGGTCATGTGAAACCTATCACCGCACTGGGCGTATGATGCCAGAAGACGGTTTAGAACAACTGAAAAAGTTTGATGCGATTTTTCTTGGTGCTGTAGGTTTCCCTGGTGTACCAGACCATATTTCGTTATGGGGTTTATTGTTGCCTATTCGCCGTGCATTTAACCAGTATGTTAACCTGCGCCCAGTTCGCTTATTTGATGGGATCAAATGTCCACTGGCGGATAAAAAACCAGGGGATATTGATTTTTATGTGGTGCGTGAAAACGTAGAAGGAGAATACTCTGCTATTGGTGGTATTCAATATGAAGGCACTGAAGATGAAATGGTGCTGCAACAAAGTATTTTTACCCGCAAAGGCACTGACCGCATTTTAAAATATGCGTTTGAATTAGCGCAAACTCGTGAGAAAAAACACCTGAGTTCAGCCACTAAATCTAACGGATTATTCCACTCCATGCCGTATTGGGATAGCCGCGTGGCAGAAATGGCAAAACACTACCCAGAGATTAAAGTCGATCAATTTCACATTGATATTTTTGCGGCAAATTTAGTGCGCATGCCAGAGTTTTACGATGTGATTGTTGGGTCAAATTTATTTGGGGATATTTTGTCTGATTTAGGCCCTGCTTGTACAGGGACCATTGCGATTGCACCGTCTGCCAATATCAACCCAGAAAAAGACTTCCCATCGATGTTTGAGCCAGTCCATGGCTCAGCCCCTGACATTGCAGGGTTAAATATTGCTAATCCAATAGGGACGATTTGGGCGGCAGCGATGATGATGCAACACTTAGGTTGCCCTGAAATGCATGATAGCATTATGGTTGCGGTGGAAACGGCGATCAAAGAGCGCCGTCACTTAACCCGTGATATGGGCGGTAATGCAAGTACTCAGGCGTTAGGCGATGAAATCACTCAATTGATTTTGTCGTAATCCGTTCGTTATTTAAGTCATTTTTATGTCACATCGGGGTATTGTTTTTGTCATACCTCGATGCTTTGATTGTTAATACCCCCAAGATCTGCGAAAATATCCGCCAATTATGTTTAACAAGACGGATTTGCACTGCTAAATGCTACATTAAGCTAAGACGCGTGCCACTATAAATCTGTATTCAGACGAAAAGAACGGTTAAATGACAGATCAGAATTTTCTACAGGAAGTTAGCACGCGTAGAACGTTTGCTATCATCTCTCACCCCGATGCGGGTAAAACCACGATTACAGAAAAAGTATTGCTGTTCGGGCACGCTATTCAACGTGCAGGTACAGTAAAAGGCCGTGGCTCCAATCAGCATGCAAAATCCGACTGGATGGAAATGGAAAAACAGCGTGGTATTTCGATTACCACATCTGTGATGCAGTTTCCGTACAATGATTGCTTAGTTAACTTACTGGATACCCCAGGGCACGAAGACTTCTCTGAAGATACCTATCGTACGTTAACTGCTGTTGACTGCTGCTTAATGGTTATTGACTCTGGTAAAGGGGTTGAGGATCGTACTCGTAAACTGATGGAAGTTACCCGTCTGCGTGACACGCCAATTCTGACTTTCATGAATAAACTCGACCGTGATATTCGTGATCCAATGGAACTACTGGATGAAGTGGAAAATGAGCTGAAAATTGCTTGTTGTCCAATCACTTGGCCTATTGGTTGCGGTAAGTTATTCAAGGGGGTTTATCATTTACTGCGTGATGAGACGATTCTTTACCAAACAGGTCAAGGTCATACAATTCAAGAAGTTCGTATCATCAAAGGGTTAAATAACCCTGATTTAGATGCGGCGGTGGGTGATGAATTGGCTGCACAATTGCGTGATGAGTTAGAGCTAGTTCAAGGCGCTTCCCACGAATTTGACCATGATGCGTTTTTAGAAGGGGAATTGACCCCTGTTTTCTTCGGTACCGCATTAGGTAACTTTGGTGTTGACCACATGTTAGACGGCTTGGTCGAGTGGGCGCCAGCACCACAAGCCCGCCAAACTGACGTGCGTGAAGTTGAAGCCACAGAAGAAAAATTCACGGGCTTCGTCTTTAAAATCCAAGCTAATATGGACCCGAAACACCGTGACCGCGTTGCGTTTATGCGTATTGTTTCAGGCACCTATGAAAAAGGAATGAAGTTACGCCAAGTGCGAATCAAAAAAGACGTGGTAATTTCCGATGCATTAACCTTTATGGCAGGGGATCGTTCTCAGGTCGAAAATGCCTACGCTGGGGATATCATTGGTTTGCATAACCACGGGACGATTCAAATTGGTGATACGTTCACCCAAGGTGAAGAACTCAAATTCACGGGTATCCCGAACTTTGCACCAGAGCTGTTCCGTCGCATTCGTTTACGTGATCCACTGAAGCAAAAACAGCTACTGAAAGGGCTGGTTCAGTTATCTGAAGAAGGTGCGGTGCAGGTGTTCCGTCCATTAACCAATAACGATTTAATCGTCGGTGCGGTAGGGGTACTACAGTTTGACGTGGTCGTTTCGCGCCTGAAAAGTGAATACAACGTTGAAGCGATTTACGAAGCTGTTAACGTTTCAACGGCACGTTGGGTTGAGTGCGATGATGCGAAGAAATTCGAAGAATTTAAGCGCAAAAATGAGCAAAACTTAGCCCTTGATGGCGGTGATAACTTATCGTATATCGCACCAACGATGGTGAACCTCAACCTGACCAGCGAACGTTACCCAGACGTTCGGTTCCGTAAAACACGCGAGCACTAGTCTTGTTTTTAACCCGCTATTTCATCATGAAGTAGCGGGTTATCTCTTCCTGATGCTCTTTTAGAGAGCCTTTTCCTATCTTTAAAACTATTTCATCAAGAATATTCTGTCTTTACCCTTGAACCACTTTATTTTTTCTGTTTTTTTACTTAGGCTAGTAACGTTAACTCGTTTACCACAGTGAAAGGAAGGTTCCTATGAAAAAGGCAATGCTATTAAGTAGTTTTACTGCTATTGGATTGAGCTTTGCACTCACTGCATGCAGCTCATCATCAGACGGCGCGCTGAAAAAACAAGCTTCTGAAACGTGGGACAGTGCGGCCAAAACCGTTGAAATGGCAGGTAAAGATACGGGGAATGCTATTTCTAGCGGCGCAAAAAATACGGGCGAATACATTGATGATTCGGCAATTACTGCAGATGTGAAAGGAAAATTACTGGGCACCAAGGGAATTTCCAGCAATAGTGTATCCGTCAAAACTGTTAACGGTGTAGTCTATCTCTCGGGTTTTGTGAAATCAGCTGACCAAATCGATAAAATTACGCAGGTCGCTTCCCGCGTTAATGGCGTGAAATCTGTGCAAAATGGATTAGTGCTTGCTAACTAATCTGTAAATAAATGTCTCAATAGCCCGAATTGATGAATGTTTATTGTACAATGCCGATAGAATGAGCTTTCAAAGGGAAGCTCATTCTGTTTTTGAGTCATGAACGCTATTCAATTCATTCAGGTGTATTATGGGAAAACACGTTTCAGTCACTTTAGGCACTATTGAGCCTCTCGCATTTTTAGATAATATCAACTCAGGAAAAACCGCATTGATTTGTGAAGGTGGCGGGCAGCGAGGGATTTTTACTGCAGGTGTACTGGACGAGTTTCTGATTTCTGACTTTAATCCATTTGATTTAATGATTGGTACCTCCGCAGGGGCGCAAAATTTGTCTGCTTATATTTGCGGGCAAGCAGGCTACGCTCGCCGTGTGATCACCCGTTATACCACCAATTCTGCGTTTTTTAATCCACTACGTTTTATCCGTGGGGGTCACCTCATTGACCTCGATTGGTTGATAGAAACCACAGCAAAAGAGCTCCCTTTGAGAATGGAAGCGGGGCTGGATCTCTTGGATTCAGGCCGTGAATTTTATATGGGGGCTAGCCGTAGTGATAATTTTTCTGCTGAGTTTTTACAACCCAATGCAGATACTTGGCTGGATATTATTCGTGCATCGAGTGCAATCCCTGGGTTCTACCGCGAAGGCGTTGAATTTGATGGCACGTTATACCACGATGGTGGGATTAGTGCGGCAATCCCTGTTGAAGAAGCCTACCGACGCGGGGCTGAAACAATTGTGGTGATCCGTACTGTGCCATCCCAAATGTATTTCACCCCTGAATGGGTGAAAAGAATGACGCGCTGGTTGGAAGGTGAGAATAACGGATTACAGCGCATGGCGGCGATGTTGAAAGTGCATCTGAAAAGCTATCGTAAGACGCAAGAATTTATTGAAAATCCGCCTAAAGATGTGCAAGTTTTCGAAATTTACCCACCTGTTCCGCTAAAAAGTAGTGCGTTGGGGAGTAAAGTCTCTTCCTTAAATGAAGACTATCATACAGGGCGACGTTGTGGGCGTTATTTCATTGCTGCTCTTGGTGCAGGGTTTAATCAGAGTCAAAACAGCTTCAGTCGCACTTTGGCGCGGAAGATGGAACTCAATCCCCTCGAGATTGATATCGAACCTTCAGAGCAAAATGCATCAGTGCCTGAAGACTTAGTGCCAGAGCTTGTCGAGGCACCTTCAATTATATTTCCAGTGAATGAAAATCGTAATGGATAAACCACAATTTATTGATACACACTGCCATTTTGATTTTCCGCCTTTTAGTGATGCGCTTAGCGAAAGCTTGCACCTTGCACAACAAAGTGGCGTAGAACAGATTGTTATTCCTACGGTGAGTTTAGATAACTTCGCTCGTGTATGGCAATTGGCGCAGCAATACCCACAATTGCATGCAGCGATGGGGTTTCATCCTCTGTATATCAGTCAGTATCAAGATGCACATTTTGATGTATTAGTGGATTACCTTCAGCAGAAAAATAAAAACTGCGTGGCAGTAGGGGAAATTGGACTCGATCTATACATGCCAAACCCGCAGTTTGAGCGCCAACAGCAATTGTTAATCGCGCAACTTAAGCTGGCAAAGCAGTTTGATTTACCTGTCATTTTGCATTCCCGCAAAACGCATGACCCACTAGCAGCGATATTGCGCCGTATTGATGTGCCTGCTCGCGGTGTGGTACATGGTTTTTCGGGGAGCTTATCCCAAGCTCAAGCTTTTGTTAAACTTGGTTATTATATTGGTGTAGGGGGAACGATAACCTATAAGCGCGCTAATAAAACTCGCTATGTGATGTCGCAATTACCACTCACATCATTATTGTTTGAAACTGATGCGCCAGATATGCCTGTTTCAGGTTTCCAGGGAGAGCCCAATCGGCCAGAGCGTCTTGAGTGGGTTTTTCGTTCATTTTGTGAGCTTCGCCACGAATCTCCAGAAGAAATCGCTCAACAACTTTACAATAATAGCCTGTCGTTATTTAATCTGACAAAGTAAAAACAGTTAAAACGATAAGTAATACTTATATAAATCTGTTTCCCATCTGATTTAATCCATTCAGCTTTTACTACGACTTATGGCACCTTTAGGGCCTTTCCAGATAAAACTGACTCAGTTTTGTGATTTTTATCACATTATTTGAATTTTCAGTGTTTCTTGCACCTCGTATTTGTGATGAACATTGCGAGTTATTCATGATGACTAGGTATAATCATCACACAAAGAGACAAGGCGACTTACACGTTTCCTTATATATCAACCTAGAATCAAGTGAACAGGGATCCTTCCATGCAACTCATTATGAGTATTATAGGAATGGCGGTACTCATCGCGATAGCTATCCTATTTTCTAGCAATCGCCGAGCGATAAGACTTCGCACTGTAGGTGGTGCTTTTATTATCCAGTTGGCAATCGGCGCATTAGTGTTATATGTCCCTGCTGGGCGCAGCGTGCTACAAGGGATGTCTGATGGTGTTTCTAAAGTCATCGGATATGGTCAAGATGGTATGAGCTTTATTTTTGGCGGCTTAGTGTCCGACAAAATGTTTGAATTATTTGGCGGTGGCGGCTTTATTTTTGCTTTTCGCGTTCTGCCTATCATTGTGTTTTTCTCATCGTTGATCGCTGTACTTTATTACTTAGGTATCATGCAGTTGGTGATTAAAGTATTGGGTGGCGGTTTACAGAAAGTTCTTGGTACATCACGAACTGAGTCCTTATCTGCGACGGCGAACATTTTCGTGGGTCAAACTGAAGCACCTTTAGTTGTTCGTCCTTATATTGCAACCATGACCACTTCTGAACTGTTTGCGATTATGTGTGGTGGTTTAGCGTCAGTGGCGGGTTCTGTGTTAGCGGGTTACGCACAAATGGGCGTGCCAATGGAATACTTGATTGCTGCATCATTTATGGCAGCACCTGGTGGTCTGTTATTCGCAAAACTGATGGTTCCTGAAACAGAAGATGCGCGCGATAGAGTTAACGCGACTGATTTAGTTGCAGAAGATGAACGTCCTGCAAATATTATTGATGCCGCAGCAGCGGGAGCATCGTCAGGGATGCAATTAGCATTGAATGTTGGCGCAATGTTATTAGCGTTCATTGCATTGATTGCATTAATCAACGGTATTTTAGGTGGTATTGGTGGCTGGTTTGATTATCCTCAGCTGTCCCTTGAGTTGCTATTAGGTTGGTTGTTTGCGCCTATCGCTTACTTAATTGGTGTGCCGTGGAGTGAAGCCACTATTGCGGGCTCATTTATTGGTCAAAAAATTGTTGTGAATGAATTTGTTGCCTTCATGAATTTCGGTGAATACATGAAGGCAGATGCAGAAGTGATTGCGGCAGGTAAGCAAGTACTGTCTGATCATACAAAAGCCATTATTTCATTCGCATTGTGTGGTTTTGCGAACTTATCGTCAGTGGCAATTTTGCTGGGTGGTTTAGGCGGAATGGCACCAAATCGCCGTGGCGACGTTGCGCGTCTTGGCATGAAAGCTGTCATGGCAGGAACATTGTCTAACTTAATGAGTGCGACTATTGCTGGCTTCTTCTTGACCTTGGGGGCAGCCGCGGTAGCATAAAGCATCGTGTAAGATTTTAGGCAGGTTTATTCAGCCTGTTCACTATAGAAGCGGAAGGGTGTAGCTCTTTCGCTTTTATTTTTATCGGTTATATTCTTTTGCTATCTTTTATATTCAAAGGCAGAATTTCAACTATTCTTAACTTAGTCAATTAATGATTGTTTAAGGTTAGAAAAGCCATTTGAGTGAATAAATTAACAGATAGATCGGGTATAATGAGATCTTATTCACATAATTATATTTAATAATGTAACATTCAGTCGATTAATGTGATTTGTAGCACATAAAGTGACGCTGTTCCATGGTCAAATAGACACTAGTAAGCTGCTAATGGAACTGCTAGTTCTCAGAGTCGAATGACTCTAGGGCATCGTGCGGTGAGAAGGAACTCAGCTGCTCAGTTCGGAAGCATCCGGCTGGCATCTTTAAGGAACCAAGCCCGCTCGCCAACAAAGAACGTGTCGTTCTGAAGAATTAATAACGTTGGAGAGTTATATGACTGATTTAAAAGCAGCCGCACAACGCGCGCTGACCCTGATGGATTTAACCACATTGAATGATGACGACACTGATGCAAAAGTGATCGCATTATGCCATCAAGCCAAAAGCCCTGCTGGCAACACAGCGGCAATTTGTATCTACCCTCGTTTTATTCCAATTGCGCGTAAAACTTTGCGTGAGCAAGGTACGCCTGACGTTCGCATCGCGACCGTAACCAACTTCCCACACGGTAATGATGATATTGAAATCGCATTAGCAGAAACTAAAGCCGCTATCGCTTATGGTGCGGATGAAGTTGACGTTGTATTCCCATACCGTGCGCTGATCGCAGGCAATGAGCAAATTGGTTTTGATTTAGTCAAAGCGTGTAAAGACGCATGTGCAGCTGCCAATGTGTTACTGAAAGTGATCATTGAAACGGGTGAATTAAAAGATGCTGCGTTAATTCGTAAAGCGTCTGAAATTTCAATTAAAGCTGGTGCTGACTTTATCAAAACCTCAACAGGTAAAGTGCCTGTTAACGCAACATTAGAAAGTGCAGAAATCATGATGCAAGTCATCAGTGATATGGGCGTTGCAAAAACCGTTGGTTTCAAACCTGCTGGTGGTGTACGTACCGCAGAAGAAGCGGCTGATTACTTAGCATTAGCAGGCCGAATTTTAGGTGACAATTGGGCTGATAGCCGCCACTTCCGTTTTGGCGCATCAAGCTTATTAGCAAATTTATTAAACACGCTGGGCTACGACGTTAAAAAATCAAGCAGCAGTTATTAATTTTCGCATTATTGTTAGCCGATAAATTCGACTTTAAAGGAGTATATCGTGTTTCTGGCACAAGAAATTATTCGTAAAAAACGCGATGGTAAACCATTAAGCGAAGAGGAAATTCGCTTTTTTATCAATGGTGTTCGTGATAATTCTGTTTCGGAAGGTCAAATTGCTGCACTGGCAATGACCATCTATTTTAACGATATGACGATGCCTGAGCGTGTTGCACTGACGCTGGCTATGCGTGATTCAGGAACGGTGCTGAATTGGAAATCACTCAACCTTAACGGCCCGTTGGTGGACAAGCACTCTACAGGCGGTGTTGGTGATGTGACTTCGCTGATGCTAGGCCCAATGGTCGCTGCATGTGGCGGTTATGTCCCTATGATTTCAGGCCGTGGTCTGGGTCATACAGGTGGTACGTTGGATAAGCTGGAAGCTATCCCTAATTTCGACATCTTTCCTGATGATGTTCGTTTCCGTGACATTATTAAAGATGTGGGTGTGGCAATTATTGGGCAAACCAATTCATTAGCGCCAGCAGATAAACGTTTTTATGCAACCCGTGATATTACTGCAACAGTTGACTCGATTCCGCTGATTACGGCATCCATTTTAGGTAAAAAACTGGCTGAAGGCCTTGATGCCTTAGTTATGGACGTAAAAGTCGGCTCTGGTGCATTTATGCCAACCTATGAGAAATCAGAAGAACTGGCAGAGTCAATTGTCAAAGTGGCAAATGGCGCAGGGTGTAAAACGACGGCATTGTTAACCGACATGAACGAAGTGTTAGCGTCCAGTGCGGGTAATGCGGTTGAAGTGCGCGAAGCAGTGCAATTCTTAACTGGCGAATACCGCAACCCGCGTCTGTATGAAGTGACAATGGCACTTTGTGTGGAAATGCTGGTTTCAGGCTCGTTAGCGGCTACTCGTGAAGAGGCTCGCCAAAAACTGCAAGCGGTGCTGGATAACGGTAAAGCGGCAGAAGTGTTTGGTCGTATGGTTGCAGCACAAAAAGGCCCAGCAGATTTTGTTGAAAATTATGACAAATACCTACCAACTGCTGTGCTGAGCAAAGCAGTTTATGCACCGAAAGACGGTATTATCACGCAAATGGATACGCGTGCATTGGGGATGTCCGTTGTGACATTAGGCGGCGGTCGCCGTAAAGCAACTGACCCAATTGACTACAGTGTTGGTTTGAGTGATATCGCGGCACTCGGCGCGAAAGTGGATACACAAACACCATTGGCAATTATCCATGCAAACAGTGAAAAAGCATGGGAAGAAGCGGCAAAAGAAGTGCGCGCAGCAATGGTAATTGGTGAAAATTCCCCAGAGCAAACGCCGATGGTTTATCGCCAAATCAGCGAGTAATACAAATAGATTTTAGTGGTATATCGTTCTAATAAATACCGCAGGAGAAAAATATGAAACGCACATTTATTATGGTTTTGGATTCCTTTGGGATCGGCGCTGCACACGATGCACATAAATTTGGTGATGAAGGCTCAAATACATTGGGTCACATTGCAGATGCTTGTGCACGCGGCGAAGCGGATATTGGTCGTAAAGGGCCTCTGCATTTACCTAATTTAACAAAATTAGGTTTAGGTAAAGCAGGAGAAGAATCAAGCGGTTCATTCCCTGCGGGTCTTGATCCTAATGCTGAAATTATCGGTGCATATGGTTACGCAAGCGAGATTTCTTCTGGTAAAGATACCCCATCAGGCCACTGGGAAATCGCAGGTGTACCTGTGTTATTCGATTGGGGATATTTCTCTGACGAAGAAAACAGCTTTCCACAAGAACTGCTAGATACTTTAGTTAAAAAAGCCAACCTGCCAGGCTACTTAGGTAACTGCCATTCATCTGGTACTGTCATCCTAGACCAACTGGGTGAAGAGCACATGAAAACTGGGAAACCAATTTTCTATACTTCTGCAGACTCTGTATTCCAAATTGCGTGTCACGAAGAAACGTATGGCTTAGACAAACTGTATGAGCTGTGCGAAATCGCACGTGAAGAGTTAACCAAAGGTGGTTATAACATTGGTCGTGTTATCGCGCGTCCATTTGTGGGTGATAAAGCAGGTAACTTCTCGCGTACGGGCAACCGTCACGATTTAGCGGTTGAGCCACCAGCACCAACTGTACTGAAAAAATTAGTGGATGAGAAACAAGGTGAAGTCGTTTCTATCGGCAAAATTGCGGATATTTACGCGCACGTTGGTATCACTAAGAAAATCAAAGCAACAGGTATCGATGCACTGTTTGATGCAACAGTAGAAGAAATGAAACTGGCGGGTGATAACACCATCGTATTCACTAACTTTGTTGACTTTGACTCAGCTTACGGCCACCGCCGTGATGTTGCTGGCTATGCCGCAGCACTCGAATTATTTGACCGTCGCTTACCTGAATTAATGAAACTGGTTAAAGAAGATGACATTCTGATTTTAACTGCTGACCACGGTTGTGACCCAACTTGGCCAGGAACTGACCATACTCGTGAGCACATTCCTGTTCTGGTTTATGGACCAAAAGTGAAACCAGGTTCATTAGGTCACCGCGAAACGTTCGCAGATATTGGTCAGACAGTCGCTAAGTATTTTGATTTGTCTCCAATGGATTACGGCAAACCAATGCTTTAATCCCAATTACCCGTCATACTTTGAGCTGTAGCGGTGTTGGCAGCACAAATCCACCCTAATCACATACTTGTGTATGCTCATAGGGATGGTTTTGCTAGCCGCCTAGCTACAACTCAAATTATCTAGGGTAATAAGTTACTTAGGGTAATAAGTTGCTTAGAGTAATGAGCAAACTTTACCGTCATACTTTGAGCTGTACGGTGTTGGCAGCACAAATCCACCCTAATCACATACTTGTGTATGCTCATAGGGATGGTTTTGCTAGTCGCCTAGCTACAACTCAAATTATCTAGGGTAATAAGTTACTTAGGGTAATAAGTTGCTTAGAGTAATGAGCAAACTTTACCGTCATACTTTGAGCTGTACGGTGTTGGCTAAAATTTACATTGCTTAGGGTAATGGCATACTGATTCTAATAATAAGGTGGGGGACCACCTTATTTATTTTAAAAAATTTTATTGTTTAAAGGGAAATAATCATGGCAACTCCACATATTAATGCAGAAATGGGTGATTTCGCTGATGTCGTTCTGATGCCAGGTGATCCATTACGTGCAAAATACATCGCAGAAACTTTCCTGCAAGATGTCCGTCAAGTGAACAATGTTCGTGGCATGTTAGGTTTTACAGGGACTTATAAAGGTCGTAAGATTTCTGTTATGGGTCACGGCATGGGTATCCCTTCTTGTTCAATCTATGCAAAAGAATTGATCACCGATTTCGGTGTGAAAGTGATTATCCGTGTAGGTTCATGTGGTGCAGTGATGGATGATGTGAAACTGCGTGATGTTGTTATCGGTATGGGTGCTTGCACAGACTCTAAAGTTAACCGCCTGCGTTTCAAAGACCAAGATTTCGCGGCAATCGCAGATTATGATTTAGTTCACAACGCGGTTGAAGCGGCAAAAGCCAGAAAAGTTAACGTCCGTGTGGGTAACCTGTTCTCTGCTGACCTGTTCTATACGCCAGATCCAGACATGTTCAAAGTGATGGAAAAATACGGCATCTTAGGTGTTGAAATGGAAGCTGCGGGTATCTATGGTGTTGCGGCAGAATACGGTGCGCGCGCACTGGCTATCTGTACTGTATCTGATCACATCAAAACAGGCGAGCAAACCACTTCTGACGAACGCCAAACAACATTCAACGAAATGATTGAAATTGCGCTGGATTCAGTGCTGTTAGGCGACAAATAGTCGTTAGCGAAATACCGAGATGATTTCTTTAAAATGCCACGTATTGTGTGGCATTTTTTTATCGCTATTTTTTGATCCTACTCATCATCACCGCATCAACGTATTGCCCATCACGGAATGCATAATCACGCATTCTACCTTCTTGCTCGAAGCCAAATTTCTTATATAAGCCAATGCCATTATCGTTGTCGGCAAATACTTCTAATTCAATACGGCGCACATTCAACCAGTTATCGCAGTAATCCACCATCACTTGCATCAGCTTTGAGCCAATGCCTTTTCTTTGGTGTGCTTCGCTAACCGTGATGCCAAAGGTGGCCACATGGCGACGGCGAACTTGACCCGGCTGGCTGATAGTCAGCAAACCCACAACTTCTTCATTAATGGTGGCGACAAACTGGGTGACGAGTGGGTCATTCGTCCCAAGGCGTGCTTCCCACGTTTTTGTCGTTGGGTATGGTAGTTGTAAGGTGTTGGCATACGCCGAATAGTCCGCGTGCATTTTGGTGATTGCAGGCACATCGTTCAGTGTTGCTCTGCGGATGGTTACGTTGTTCATTACTTTACTCATTATTGTCGTTTCTAGAATATATTAATCACATCAAAATTATTTTATGTCAATGAGATATAAGACTTATTACATAAAAAACGATGAAATAAAGTAAACGTTTTATAATCGTTATTTGATATAAAAGACTAATCTATCACTATACTATTTTTATGATATATAAATTTTTATTTAAAAATAAAACGAATGTTAGAGGGGGATTGATATGCCAATTTTTGGAAAACAAAAATTTGATGAACAAAAATATCTAACTATGTCATTGAATGAGATGGTAATAGCAATAACCAGAAATCCAAGGGTTTTCGAAGGGAAAAGCGATATCATTATCAATAAAATAAAAACAGCCAAAAACAATGGCGAGAATGGCTGGGCAGAAATAAATAAATCATGGGGTATTGTTGCGAGCGGGAAAGCGAAAGAAAAAATTGATAAGTATTTTAATCAAGGGTTGAAAGTTGATAGTGATCCTTCAATAAATAAAAATATAAAGATAAACTTTAGTGATAAAGGGGCAACGCTCCAACTTATAGGTGTTAA
Source organism: Providencia xihuensis (assembly GCF_041953405.1). Classification (NCBI taxonomy): domain Bacteria; kingdom Pseudomonadati; phylum Pseudomonadota; class Gammaproteobacteria; order Enterobacterales; family Morganellaceae; genus Providencia; species Providencia xihuensis. The sequence goes on from NZ_CP169565.1 coordinate 692,496, forward strand.
AGATAAAGAAATATCTAATTCTGAAAATGAATGTGAGAGGTGCGATTTTAGTAGTAAGATAGAAAAGAAATTTAAACAGGCTGTAAATAAAATGGCAGGTAATATTGAAAGTAAAATGGAGTCAACAAAAGAAAAAAAGAGAGCTGAAGAGAGTGAGGAAATAAAGAAAGTTGAATATGATAGCTTTGATGATTTAATTAATGATTTAAAAAAAGGAGGCGCTTTATCTGAGAATGGATTGAATCATATAAAAATTTTGATGAGTTACATTATAACAAAAAATACAATCGATAGAAATGAAAGTGTAAGGGGGGAACTTGAAGGTTTATTTAAGAAAATTCACGATTCATTGAATAATGATGTAGATAAAAGAAAAATTCTTCTTATATATCAAAATGCACGCTTCTTATCTCTATATAACGCATCCTGTCGAGTTGAAACCTACGCGATAGAAAGTTTACTTGAAAAACAAAAGTTCCCTAAGGAAATAATCACTCAAGTTAAAGAATGCCTTATTGGTTATTCGAATGAATATTTATCTAAGATTAAATTAAACGAATCTGAGTATAAAAAATATATTAAAAACATAAAAAAACATTCGGATTTTTCAGTTTTTAAGGAGATTGAAAGTATTGATAAAATTAATTTAATTAAAAATGTTCTCTCTGAAAATGAATTTACAAGTGAGAACAGAAAGTTTTTAACGGAACTGAGTCATAATTTAACGGATGAAAGAATTATTGACTTTATAAAAGATAAAATAAATTTAGATATTAAATTGTTACAATCTGAATATAATGAGAAATATTTAGAAGAAATAAATGCATATAACCAGTATATTAAAAAGAAAAATGAAATTATAGATGCTGCTATTAATAGAATTGAATCAATGTTAATAGCAAAAAAAATACCTAAAAGTATTGTAGACTCTGTGATTCAAGTCATTAATAAAGAAAGAAGTGACACAAAGATAGAGCTGCTTTCCTCTAAAATTGATTTAATTATCAACATTCTCCAGTGTAAAAGAATTAAAGGTAATGAAATTACTAACGATATTGAACACTATCTGAATATTTCAATGGAACAATTAAAACTAGAGGTTGAAATAGCGAAATCTAAAAGAATGTCATTTCAAGAGCGCATATCTTCATTCTTTAATAACTTAAATAATCGAGTGTTAAATTTTATCTATAACGTAAGGCATTCATTTAAATAATAGTACGATTAATGTACCTATGGAAACCAACAGCTTGATAAATAAAGCTGTTGGTTTTTCTGATATTAAGGCGTCATCATAAACACTTTGCTATTTTGCCCTAAATATTGACCAGCCAAACGGTTTATATCTTCAACCGTGAGTTGGCGTACAATAGCTTGCTCTTGGTTTAAACGTTGATATTGCCCATCATCAGCAGCGATTTGTGCCAATGCTTCAGTCCAATAGCTCGCACTATCAGTGACTTGTGAATTCTCTGTTAACCAAATATTTTTGGCTTCGGTTAACTCTTTTTCACTCACACCCGATTGGCGAATTTGCGCAATGGTTTTTTGCGCGATTGCCGTCATTTCCTGCGCACGCTCAGGGGAGGTGGTGAAGTTCAAGCGAGCAAGGTAATAAGGCTGTGGTTTTTTCGCTAACATCTGCGAAAAACCGAGTGCATAAATTCCGCTGGCTTTTTCACGTAGTTCCCCGCGTAAGCGTTGACTAACAAGGGTATCAATCAATTGCAGTGCCAGTTGATCTTGTTGCGACCAAACCGCAGGCGCCGCAAATTGAATGCTTACCATGCTTTTATCACTGCTACTGATTGGGTAGGTTTTATTGAAACTCGCCATTTTTGGCATGATGCCTTGGTCGCGTGATACCAATTTTTGGTCACTAGATGGCAGTGAAGCAACCCATTTCTCTAACATTGGTTTCAGGTCCTTGCTATTCATCGCCCCTGTTATGACCAACGTCATATCCGCGGTTGAGGTGAGCAATTGGCGATTGGCTTGTTGCAATTGTTGTGCGGTGAATTGCTGCCAGCCACCTTGTGGATTGATGACTAAAAATTCACCGTGGGTATAACTTTCCTGATTGATATTATCTAGGAAGGTTCGCTCTACCGGGGTTTTCGATAAATTTAACGCGAAAGACTGTTTTTGTTGCTCGAGTTTTTCCCCGCTAAATTGCGGCGCAGTGAGCTTTAAATTCAGCAGCTGCAATGCCGTTTCGAGGTTATCTACAGGGGTTTTACCACGAAAACCGTGTGTCAGTAACTCACTGTAAGGGCGTAGCGAAATTTGGTTGTGTTTTGCCAGCAGCGCTAAATCACGCGCGCTGTAGTGACCATAACCACTGCTTTCAGGCAGTTTCAATGCCCAGTCGGTTAAACCTGCAGTTTGTTGGGTTTCTAAGGAACGGCCGCCTGGTAATTGAAGGTTAAACTGAATATCATCTTTAAGATTTTTATCCGTTTTAACAATCACTTTGATGCCATTACTTAATGTCCATTGCTCGGTTTTATCAACAGGCAATTTGTCTTGCTTAACAATAGTGCCTTTTACTACTTCAGGCAGTTGCAAGGTAATCGCTTTTGAACGCAACGTAAATGGCCCTGGTGAGCTTTGGCGGGCGTTGAGCCATTGGGTATTAAATGTGGATTTATCCACGGTTGGGGCATCAGTATCTGGGCCAATCAGCGCTAAGCGCGGGGAAGCCACTTGCAGGAATTTTGCCACGTGTTGCTGTAACGCTTGTGGTTTTATTCCATTAATCAATTGATAGCTGCCATCCAATTGCTGGCGTTTATTCCACATTGGCATGTCATACTCAAGGGCGGTCGTCAGTTGCCCTGCCAGATAATCATTGCTGTAACGCTGTTCAGAGGCGGCTTGTAAACTGAGTTTTTTCAACATCGCTTGTTTTGCGCTATCGAGCTCTTCTTGGGTTACAGGCTCTGTGGCTAATCGTTGTAATTCCGTAAACAGAATTTGCGTGGCACCTGCATAGTCATTGCCTTTCGGGTGGATAATCATCAGTTGCTGTAAACGTTGGTTATCCAGCATTGCACCTTGTTCATTGATGCTGATTGACGGTAGAACGCCGTTATCTACCATCACCGTAAAGCGTTGGTTTAAAATGGCGAGCCATAAACTGTCTAATAAGTCTTCTTGCTGCCCTAAGCGGGTATTTAGCGGTGCGCTAACATCCTTTTGCAATGCGAATTGGACATAGCGTGCACCTTGTTCCTTATCAAAAATTCCTTGCACTAACATATTGGTGGAACTAGCAAATTGCTTCCATTGTGGGTTATCTTCCGCCACTTTTTCAGGTTTAGGTAAGGCAAATAACGTATTGACCTGATTGCGAACTGAAGAACTATTAAAGTCACCAATCACTAACAGGGTCATGCGTTGTGGTTGGTACCATGTTTGATAGTAGTTTTTGGCTTGTTCAATTGGGGCTTGGCGTACGATATCGAGGGAGCCAATCGGGTTACGTTCTGCATAACGACTGCCGTGGTAACGTAGTTTTTCAAGGCTATCATTAATGCGATAACCCATCCCTTGGCGTAAACGCCACTCCTCGACAATCACTGGACGTTCTTTTTCAAATGCGTCTTGGTCGAACGTCATATTTGAAGCCCAGTCTGCCATGACTTGCAAGCCTGTCTCTACCTGTTTTGTGGTTGCATCGGGTAACGACAACTTATACAGGGTGGAATTTAAACTGGTGATGGCATTGACGTGGCTACCCAGCTTCAGTCCTTGTTGTTCCAGCTGTTTAAAGCCCGTTGTGCTGGGAAAATGTTTAGTGCCTTTAAACGCCATGTGCTCGGTAAAGTGAGCAAGGCCAAGCTGCTGTTCATTTTCTTGCAATGAGCCGCTACTCACTAATAAACGCAGCTCAACACCTGGCTGGCTACGCTGTAAGAGGTAAACTTGCAGGCCGTTATCTAATTTATAATGCTGTAGGTCGCTACGCACAGGCAGTAAAGTTTGTGCATTTTGGCTAGTGGTAGCATGACCTGCACAGCCGCCCAACACTAAGCTGATGCAAGTAACAAAAGTGATTTTACGAAGCATATTCAGGTGTTCCTGTCATTAAAGAGTCAGTACGGACAGACTCTGAAAGGTGAATTTTTTGTTCTGCAAATTGCGTGACAAAGCTTTGGTGGCTGACGAGGACAATCGCGCTATCGTGCAGTTCCGCTTTTAGCAGCGCGAGCAATTCCAATGCGCTGTTTTCATCTAACGCCGATGTGGTTTCATCAAGTAACAACAGTTTCGGGCGGTTAAGCAACAAACGCGCAAACATAATGCGTTGCTGTTCGCCTCCAGATAGGCGGTTGTTCCAGTCCGTTTCTAAGGCTAACTGATGGTGTAGTTTTTCTAACCCCACTAAGGTCAGTGCATACTGGAAATCGTGTTGGTTAAATTGGCTGGCAGCTTGTGGGTAAGCTAATAGGTTATCTAAGCGGCTGATAGGTAAATACAAGCGCTGTGGGATCCACATGACGTGCTCTGTACGTGAAATCGTACCGCTAAAGAACGGCCAGTGCCCACTAAGTGTGCGCAGTAAGGTGGATTTACCAATGCCAGAGCGCCCTGAAATTAATGTCAGTTCCCCTTGTTTAGCCGTAAAATTAACATCTTCAACCAGTAGGCGGTTATCTGCCGTTGATACGCTAATTTTGGCGGTTAACGGCGCATGTTGCTCATCAACAGTGACTTGTGCTTTATTGTCGTTTTCCAATAACACCACGAAGTTATATAAACGAGAGACGGTAGCTTGCCATGCCGCGATTTCTTTATAGGCGAAAATAAACCAGCCCAAAGAGGTGGCAACGCTAGTGAACGCTTGGCGCAATTGCATTAACCCACCTAACATAATTTCCCCTGCAAGGAATTTAGGCAAGGCCAATAAAACAGGTGCTAATGCGGTGACTTGTTGGTAACCCACAGTGTAAAAAGATAAATTTCGTTCACAGCGGATCAAACGGTTCCAGTTAGTGATGATTTCACCAAAACGCCCCATTAACTCTTTTCTGTCTTGGTTTTCACCACGTTGCCCTGCGATGGCATCACCGTGTTGGCGGCAGTTAATGAGCGAGGTACGGTAATCTGCCTCACGGCGCTGCTTGTCCATATGCAAACGGCGCAGTGGAAAGCCAATCCACTGGGTGAGGGCGATACCAATTAGGGTATAAATGATGCAAGCCCAGAACATATAACCAGGGATAGTCCAATCGCTATCGGCAAAGTTAAACGACAGGCTACCAGAGAGCGTCCATAAAATTGCCGCGAATGAGACGAGTGTTAACATTGAGTGTAGGAATGTCACTACCAAATTGAGGGTTGATTCAATCAGTAAGCGAATGTCTTCGGCAATACGTTGGTCTGGGTTGTCGGGCTCTTGGGCGGTCAACCTTAATAGGTAATGTTTGCTGTTGGGGGATAACCAACGGCCAAGGACTTGCTCAGTCATGCCTTTGCGCCAACGGATAATCAACATTTGTTTGAGGTAATTCCCCATGACCACTACAAATATTAATCCGCTGACTAAGATAACAAAGTACTGTAATAAGCCATACAGTGCTTGCCCATCAAGCTTTTGTAGCGCGTTATAAAAGTCGCCGTTCCACATGTTCATTTTGACGTTGAACCACACGGATGAGAGCGTTAGCCCCAGCGAGGCGAAAAGTAGTATCCAGCACAAAAGGGCAGCACGCTGCCCCCAAAAAGGTTTTACTAAATAGAAAAATTGTTTCAGTGTCTTCATGACGTTTTATTCATTTGTTGTTTTATTTTAATGATTAATATTGTTTTAATTGCTCACATTGCTGGTGGATTACAGGTCGTAATTCACTTGTAACCAGAACTGACGGCCCGGGTCATAGGACTTCAGCACGCGGTCTTCGAACATAAAGCGGTCCGCAATATTTTTATTATTCAATATGTTGTTCACTTCAACCGAGAAACCGAAGCCATGGGCAAAGTCGGGTTTCCAGCCGAGGCGGGTATCCCATGTGTATTTGCTGGCAAAGTTTTGCTTGGTGTATTTGCGTAGTTGGCCCACTTCAGGGTCGCTATAATAAGAGTTGTCATAACGAACGGCTTGGCTGCGAGCTCCCCACCATTGAAGACGGTTATACCAAGTAACATCGTATTCATCCCAGACACTGGTGAGTTCGAGGTTTAACTTGATAGGTGAGTTAAAGCTGGTTGAAGGCAGTTTTGAGGCATCTATAACTTTACCGTCATACCAGACTTTATTCAGGTTCACTTTATTGGCGGGATCGAAAGAGTTATAGCCTGAATCTTTTGGTGTATTACTTTCTGTTTGTTGCCATGTAAAAGACGCATTCATAACATGAGAGGCATCAGCCCATTCCCATGGTTGACTATTTTTCACGGATAAAGTGACTGTATCATGTGAACTACGCCCCCCATTGTCATACATGCGAATACTGCGTTTGTCGGCATCGCGTGTGTCATATTTGGTGCGAGTTCTGACTTCGTCATACCCTTCACGGTGTACGTATTGCAAGCGCCATGTAGTCGAAAGGATCTCTTGTTGCAGTGCTAAGGTGAGCTCATCGTTATATGGAGTTTTTAGTGAATCGATGCCTTCGTAATCTTTTTTATTATCCCAATCGTTATTGTCAGGGTTAAGCGAACATGCGAAATCTTTGCCATAGCCCAAGCAATTTTGCATCCCGTCATTTTGTGCACCGTATAACGCATAAGTGAGCATTGAACGTCCATAATAACGGTTAGCCCCTGCTATCAATTGAGTTGAGCCATCACCGAAGACATCATAAGTTCCACTTAAACGAGGGGCGATATTGGTACGATTGACAAAATCATCGCGATCCAAACGCACCCCTGGACGCAAATTTAATTTGCCATATTGAATGCTATCATCAAGGAAGATGGCGTAATTGGTATAATCCGCAGAATATGAGCCTTTTTTAAACCGAGTGACATTACTTAAGTAACCATCGTATAAGTCATTATCAATGATGTCGCCAGTGTAGGTGTAACGGAAATAGTCTTGATCACGAACGTAGGTTCCTTTGGTGTAATTTACCTCAGCGCCGAGTGTGGGTTGGTGTGTTAATCCAAGTGCATCCTCTTGGGAATTAAAACGCATCACGGTTTTTAGTCCATGAGTTTTCTGTTTAGATTCTAAGTCGCCAAGACCTCCGCTATTGCGTTCAATCATATTCCAATTGTCGTCGAATGCTCTGATCGTTAGGGAATATTTCTGGTCATTTTTTCGATCATCTTTTAAATCTTGGGTATTCGCCGTGACTTCTAGCTGCCCTAAATCTAGCTGATGCTTGAATATGGCGGTAAAACCTAAGCCATTGTGCGTTGAATCATAGCCTGAGTTACTGATTGAAGACGAAAAAAGGCGGCTATCATAGTTGGCGTAATTAGCGGATAAATCTAATGAGCTCTTATCGGATAAATCCAATGAATATTTTAAAAAGTAGTTATCCGAAGTACGGCGCTGATTTTTTTTACCCGAATCAGTGGTGATTGGCTCAACTTGGTTATTCTCCAGCACAAAGGCTTCACCCCCCGTGACTGTCATCGGAATGGTCGAACTGCGGCGTGAGGCAGAGAAGACAATCCCTGAATTTTCACTCACTCCTAATTCAAACCAGCCACCAAAGTCATTTTTATCGTAGCGGTTTTGGAAACGCGCAGGGTTGGCGGTATCATTTTTAGTGGTATCGATGCTTTGTGATGAATCGTGGAACAAATTATTCCAACCTGAACGGGTTAAGCGGTAATAGGCATGGGCGCTATTTTCCCCTTGCCAGCGACGGCTATTCACCTCAACGGTCCCCCCCGTAAAACCACCAAATTCGACAGGAATGTTGTTATCGTACACCGTCATACTGTCAATGAGACGGCTATCGATGTAAATCCCTTGGTCGCTGCTGCTTAAGCGGGTTGACGTTTCCCCTAAACCGTTATCAGCAGGGTCAAAGTCATTATTAAAACTCACACCATCAAGGCGATAGGCATTTTGGTAGCTACTTGAACCGTGGATCGACACGCGGGAAGGTTTGATTTCCCCTTGGTTCATGGAGTTGCTGTCGTTGTTGGCAAATTGCACCGCAGGGTTGGTTTTCATCAGGTCAGTAATGTTGCCATCACCTGTATTTTTTTGGCTGATTTCTTCGGCGGTAACATATTGCGGTGCTGACATCACATCGGTTGCAGGGTGATTCTGAACCACACCCGAGACTTGGGTTTCAGGTAAAACCAATGTGCCTTGGTTTAAATTTTGCTGGCGGATCACGAAAACGCCATTTTCACTGACAAGTTCTAACCCGCTACCGATAAGTATTTTTTGTAATGCGGTTTGTGCTGAGTAATTGCCAGACAATGCAGGTGCACGCAAGCCATTTAATTGGCTTTTATCGTACAATAGTTGGATTTGGCCTTGGCGGCTAATTTCTGCAACGGAGGTTGCGAGCGATTGTTCGGGTAGTGAGAATGCCAGCTCTTGTGCAGCTGCGGATTGGCAAACTATTGCGCTACCAACTGCCACAGCAAGGGCAAGCGGCTTTAACCGGCCTTGAGTAAACTGAATAGACATGGATATCCCTTATTCTTAAGCTGCACAAAAAGTGTGCGGAAAATAGTCAGTAAAAAAACGAACTACTTAAGAAGAGGGTGAAATGAGAATTATCCTCACCTGTAAATGAAAATATTTTTCATTTATTTTTTTTATTGTTGATAATCAAAATGTTATTTTTATCTTGATAGACAACTTGGACAGGTAATAGTGACGGAAGGGCTTGAAAAAACAGATCTGGCTGACGGATATTGATACGCCCTGAGATTTTACTGTTTGCTAAAGTGGCAGGTGAAAGCTCAACATTAACAGCAGAATAGTTTTTGAGTTCAGCGAGTACTTCAGCAAGGGGTTTATCCACAAAAACCAATTCGCCAAAGCGCCAGCGCGCGACATCCTGCGCATCCACGTGTTGTCGGGTAATTTTGCTACTCGGGCTGGCACTGACCGCGCTATCGCCAGCGAGCAAAAAAACAGGGTGGGAGTTTTGTTCGCTTTGGAAGCTCACAATGCCTTGGCTAACATTCACCGAAACCTGTTGTGCGGCCTTATTTACTTCAAACTCGGTACCAACAACCTGAATACGCCGTTGGTCAGATTGAATAACAAAGGGGCGGTAAGGGTTTGATTTTACTTTGAAATACGCATTGCCTTCATCAAGGTACAGGTTACGCACAGGCGTTTCATAGGCAACACGGACACGGGTATGGCGGTTGAGAAATAATTGAGAACCATCGGGTAATGTGACTTCTTTTGGAGTATCCATCGTCACTAATGTCATGTTATTCAATAACATGGAGGGTAAATGGCTGTAAGGTAAAAATAAAATAGCAGCGATAAAAAATGCGGCTAATGTATTACCCAGCGGCCGCCAGAGGCGAAAAAAAGGGCGTTTTTCACTTGCCTCTTTTTTAGCACTGGCAGGGCGAGGCATTGCATCAAAATCACGCCATACTGACGCCATTGCGTCATAGGCTTTTGCATGTTCAGAGGACGCCGCAAGCCATTGTTTAAATTGCGCGGTTTCCTGTTCACTGATGCGTTGGCTGTGCATTCGGGTAAACCAAAGTGCAGCCTCTTCATCAATGCGGTCTGTATCCTCTGATTCGTGCAAAGGCTCGTGTGTCATGACTATTTATTGCCCTGATTATCAAGGTGTTTTTTACAATGAACTAACGCCGCCGCAATGTGTTTCTCCACCATACTGATTGAAATTTCCATTCGCTCAGCGATTTCACTTTGCGATAACCCATCAAAACGATATAGCAAGAATGCTTCTCGCCGACGAGGAGGCAAAGTTTCAAGGGCTTCACTTAACCGTTGAATGCGTTGCTGATGTTCCAGTATTTCACTGGGATCAGCTTCGCGTTGCTCTAAACTGTGTTCATGCGCGATCTCATCAATGGCGGTTTCTGATTTGGTTTGGCGCAGGTTACGCCGCCAATGATCAATCAGCACATGATTTGCAATTTTAAACAGGTAAGCGCGGCTCTCTTTTACTGGTGTTTGTTCCTTGCGATTAAGCCATAGTGTAAACACATCCTGTGATAAATCATCAGCATCGTTGCTGTTGTCTAGCCGATTGCGGAAAAACCGTACAAGTTGGCTATAAGTTGACTGATACGCACCGCTAATTTTGCGGGCAAGGGATTTATCGATGGTCATTTTACTGGTGTCAATGTTATCAAAGTGCGCAAATAACAGGATGGGAGCCCTAAATGCGCTGATGAATAATCCGCTCAGATTACTTTTTATTATGAATCAATATCTTATTTTAATTATTGTATTTTTAATAATAATAATGAATATCATTTTTGTTTGTATTATGCCTATAATCTGCAAAAAATAAAGTCGTGAGGCAGAATATGAGCAGTATAACGGGCAAGTTAGAACGCCCGATTTTCCGTCCACTGGGCGGTTTGGCGTTGAGTTGTCTTTTCCATGGAACACTAGCAATTATTTTTATTGGATGGTTTACGTCTTCCATCCCCAAAACAGGCGTATTGCCACCCGCAATTTCTTTGCAACTCGGGGTTTACCAGCTAGAGCAGCAAGCGGAGCCTGAGGTGAACCATGCGCCTAAACAGCAAGTGGTGACTCGCGAGGAAACCTTGCCAGAAGTGGTGGAAAAAGCGGAGAAATTGCCTGAAACTGCACTGGTGGATAATGGTACGTTAACGAAAGTGACGGAGAGAAAACGCCCACCAAAGAAAAAAATTCCTCAAGAGAAAAAAGTGTTTGAAGATGCCCCTGTGACGACCCAAGAGTCTGCAGTGACATCCGCACCCGCGTCAGGAAGTGAATCCAGCAGCAGTGCAAACTTTTCTAGCAATGCCTCGATGGCAGTGAGTGGTCACCAAGGGTGGCAAAGCGAAGTTCATCAACGTATTGCAAAAACAAAGCGTTACCCACGTGCAGCGCTGCGTTTTCGCTCAACAGGGGTTTCCCAAGTGAAAGTGGTGCTGGATAGCAAAGGGGAAGTTGTCACCGCGAGTTTGTTTAATTCGTCAGGCACAAAAATTTTAGATAAAGAAGCCATTGCAACAATTTCACGCGCGGCACCTTTTCCAGTACCGCCAGAAACTTTATTAGTTGATGGACGTGTGGAATTTATTGCTCCGATTGTATTTGATACAACTTCAATTTAAGCGTTATTTTTCCGATTGTGACGGCTTGCGCTTTGAGGCAGGCCGTTTTGGCCGATAAGGACGAGGCTCTTTTTTGCGCCGCAATCGGACAGATTTTGCGCGGATAGCCGGCTCATCGCTTTGGTTATCTACTTCATTTTCTTCGTTATTTTCTTCAGTATTTACCACTAACGGTGGTGGCTGTTTGTGGCCTTTCTTTTTCTTCAATTTCAGTAAGGTATTGGCCAAAACAAAACCTATGCACAGCGCGAATAAAATAAAAATGCGTAATACGTTGGTGCTGTTATCTGCTTGCTGAATTTCCGCTGCTAGCAATTCGGTATCAATTGTCAGGCGTAAGTAGCCTTTCGGTTCTTTCGCGCCTTGAATAGGGACAACAAGTTGATATTGAAAGTTTTGCAGCGAAGAATTATTGTCAATGGCAAGGCGTTCTTTGACTGTTGTTGGTTCTCCAACTTGAGTGACCAATGTCCCACTCGCGGTGTAGATACTCGCATCTAAAATATAGCGGTCTTTTGCCACATTATTTAAATTGGCATTAATTCGTTCCAAATTAAAATCTTTGCTGCCAGGAACAATATAATCAGATAAGCTGAAAGCAACCTGTTCAGCAAGAACATAAGTCAATTGTTTAAATTGCTCGATTCGGCTTTGATTTTGGCTATAACCTAAATAGGAAATGCCGTGCATCAGTAAAGTTACCAGCGCAACGCAGATAACGATAATGACAGTTTTATGTAGCCTGAAGGTGCGTTTCATTGCTTTATTGGTGCTCTCGACTTATTTTGAGTATAAAGATAGCCTTATACTCAAGTAATAGGGGTTTATATTTCGTTTTCGCAGTAAAAACGTAAGGTTATAAAGCCTTAAAGTTTAGTATAGTGGCTTCGTTCGGCTACTCGCAACACATCATTATAAAAAAGTTATTTCGATTACAGGAGCGCATTTTCATGTCAACGAGTTTGACCTATTGTTACCTACCCGACGAAATCCAAAAATGGCCTGGTCTGCCCCTTTCTTTAAGTGGGGAAGAAGTGATGCCCCTTGATTATCGTGCTGGTGACAGTGGGTGGTTGCTCTATGGTCGCGGTTTAGATAAAGCGAGGATCAGTAATTTCCAACAACGTCTGGGAATTGCGATTGTGATTGTGTCTTCATGGCGCATTGATGACTACCAAGTTGTAAGGATTGCAGGCAGCATCACGCCAAGAATTAAAAAGCTCGCTGATGAATGTCAACTAGACGTGGTGCCATTAGGGCAAATCCCGCGCTTACGTTCGCCGGGGATTTTGTTGATGGATATGGACTCCACCGCAATTCAAATCGAATGCATTGATGAAATCGCCCGCTTAGCAGGGGTGGGTGAGCAAGTGGCTGAAGTCACTGAGCGAGCAATGCAAGGGGAGCTGGATTTTACCGAAAGCCTACGTGCCCGTGTCGCATTATTGGAAGGCGCAGATGCAGCTATCTTAGATAAAGTCTTAGAAACACTGCCATTAATGCCGGGGTTAACGAACCTTGTTCGTAAGCTACAAGCGATGAACTGGCATATTGCAATTGCCTCAGGCGGTTTTACGTTTTTCGCCGACAACCTAAAACAAAAACTCAAATTAGTGGCGGCTGTAGCGAACCAGCTTGAAGTGAAAAATGGTAAGCTAACAGGGAAAGTTAAAGGGCCGATTGTTGATGCAAAATATAAAGCGCAAACCCTAGTAAAACTGGCGGAAAAACTCGAGATCCCAATAGAGCAAACCGTGGCGATCGGCGATGGTGCCAATGACCTAAAAATGATCCGTAAGGCAGGTCTGGGAATAGCATATCATGCGAAACCAAAGGTGTATGCGAGAGCAAAAGTGGCGATTCGTCATGCGGATCTCATGGGGGTGTTGTGTGTACTCAGTGGGGGCCTGAAGCACGAGGAACGCTAATATTCTTCATATTTCGTGCTGTGGCGGTGTTGGCTGCACTCGGCTGCTTGGGTCACATACTGGTGTATGCTCCCCAATACATCCTCCTTTGCCGCCTTGCCACAACACGAACTATTTTGAATATTAGTTTTAAATTAATTTAGTTTATAAGAAGAGTTTGCTGTGGCGGTGTTGGCTGCACTCGGCTACTTGGGTCACATACTTGTGTATGCTCCTAGGGCTTAGTTTCACTTGCCGCCTTGCTACAACACAATCCATTTTGAATATTAAGCTAATTTAATTTTCGAGATTTCAAGACTCAAGAACATTAGAACATTGTGGTTCGTCGGTTGTAAAACAGCATAATTTTAACGAGGAGTTTGGTGTGGCGAAAGGGGTAAAAAGGGCGTTTGTCTGTAATGAATGCGGGGCGGATTACCCGCGTTGGCAGGGGCAATGCAGTGCTTGCCATGCATGGAATACGATTACGGAAGTGCGTCTTGCCTCAACAAACTCGGCTTCACGTAATGACCGGTTAACGGGGTATGCGGGGAATGCGGCTGGGGTGAGTAAAGTTCAGAAACTCTCTGATATCAGCCTTGAAGAATTGCCTCGCTTTACGACAGGTTTTAAAGAGTTTGACCGTGTATTGGGCGGTGGAGTTGTGCCAGGAAGTGCCATTTTGATCGGCGGAAATCCAGGGGCGGGTAAAAGTACCTTGTTGCTGCAAACCATGTGTTTGTTATCTCGTGAAATGAAAACCCTGTATGTTACGGGGGAAGAGTCATTGCAACAGGTGGCGATGCGCGCACACCGATTAGGTTTGCCGACAGACTCGCTCAATATGCTCTCTGAGACCAGCATCGAACAAATTTGTTTAACCGCAGAGCAAGAACAGCCTAAATTAATGGTGATTGACTCCATCCAGGTGATGCATATGGCGGATATCCAATCGTCACCGGGCAGTGTTGCGCAAGTCCGTGAAACTGCTGCCTATTTAACGCGGTTTGCCAAAACCCGCGGTGTCGCCATCATTATGGTAGGTCACGTGACCAAAGACGGCTCACTGGCAGGGCCTAAAGTGCTTGAACACTGTATTGACTGCTCGATTATGTTAGATGGTGATGCCGATAACCGTTTCCGTACCTTGCGTAGCCATAAAAACCGTTTTGGGGCAGTGAACGAATTAGGGGTGTTTGCGATGACAGAGCAAGGCCTCAAAGAAGTGAGCAATCCCTCCGCGATTTTCTTAAGTCGCGGCGATGAAATTACGTCTGGGAGTTCCGTGATGGTGGTGTGGGAAGGGACACGCCCACTGCTGGTGGAAATCCAAGCGCTGGTCGATCACTCAATGATGTCGAACCCACGTCGTGTAGCTGTTGGCTTAGAGCAAAACCGTTTAGCCATTTTATTGGCGGTGCTGCACCGTCACGGTGGCTTGCAAATGTCGGATCAAGACGTGTTTGTGAATGTAGTAGGGGGCGTAAAAGTGACTGAAACCAGTGCTGATCTCGCTTTGCTATTGTCTCTTGTATCCAGCTTCCGTGACAGGCCATTACCGCGCGACCTTGTTGTTTTTGGCGAAGTCGGGTTGGCGGGTGAAATTCGCCCAGTACCAAGTGGGCAAGAGCGTATTTCAGAGGCGGCAAAACACGGTTTTAAACGCGCTATTGTTCCCCATGCCAATATGCCGAAAAAATCACCACCAGATATGAAAGTGTATGGGGTGAAGAAATTAGCGGATGCATTAAGTATTTTGGATGAGCTATAACGCTTAGAGCAAAAAGGAAAAACCATGGCTGAATTTGACTATCTAAAAAACGCGATCAAAAGAGCGGGCTATACGCTTCAACAGGTTGCGGATGCGACAGATATGACCAAAGGCTATCTCAGCCAGTTGATTAACGACAAAATTAAGAGCCCAAGCGCCCAAAAAATCGCTGCGCTTCATCGCTTTCTTGGATTGGAATTCCCCAATCAGCAAAAAACGATTGGTGTGGTTTTTGGTAAATTTTACCCGCTACATACGGGGCATATCTATCTTATTCAGCGGGCGTGTAGCCAAGTGGATGAATTGCACATTATTTTGTGCCATGATGAACCTCGTGATAAAGAGCTGTTCGTCAATAGCTCCATGTCCCAACAACCCACGGTGAGCGACAGATTGCGTTGGTTGCTACAAACCTTTAAATATCAAAAAAATATTCATATTCATTCGTTTGATGAGCAAGGTATTGAGCCTTATCCACACGGTTGGGAAGTGTGGAGCGATGGAATGAAAGGCTTTTTGAAAAAGCACAATATTAACCCGAGATATATTTATTCTGGGGAAGCCAATGATACTCTGCGGTACAAGAAACACTTAGGTGTCGAAACTATTTTAATTGACCCTGAACGTACTTTTATGAATATCAGCGGCAACCAAATTCGCCAAGCACCTTTTCGTTATTGGGAATATATCCCAACGGAAGTTAAACCCTTCTTTGTTCGTAAAGTCGCTATTCTTGGTGGTGAATCCAGTGGAAAATCGACGTTAGTCAATAAGTTAGCTAATATTTTCAATACCTCCAGTGCATGGGAATATGGTCGTGACTATGTGTTTAGCCACTTAGGTGGTGATGAGATGGCATTGCAATATTCGGACTACGACAAAATTGCATTGGGGCATGCACAGTACATTGATTTCGCAGTGAAATATGCCAATAAAGTCGCATTTATTGATACCGACTTCGTCACGACTCAAGCCTTTTGTTTACGCTATGAAGGTAAAGAGCACCCATTTGTTCAGGCATTGATAGACGAATACCGATTCGATTTGGTAATAGTTTTAGAGAATAACACCCCTTGGGTGGCAGATGGTTTAAGAAGCTTGGGCAGTGATAAAGACCGAAAAGCTTTTCAAAACCTACTGATTGAAATGCTTAAGAAAAATAATATTGAATTTGTGCGGGTGGAATCCTCAGATTACGATACACGCTTCTTGGAGTGTGTCACCCTCGTTCAGCAGTTATTGATGCTAGATGACTTATAAAATTATCCAATAAAAACGGCATCATTAGGTGCTAATTTTATTTTACTAACACTCTATTACTCCATCTATCCCTTAAATAATTTGGATTATAGGTAGGCGGCAAGGGAGTGAGTCCCTAGGAGCATACATTAGTATGTGACTAGGGCTCACGAGCGCAGCCAACACCGCTATAATCCGAAATTATGGCAGGGATTTATTTGGTCATACGTTTATACTTCATCCTGTGCGGCTGCAATGCTTCTGCACCTAACGTCCGCTTCTTGTAATCTTCATACTCAGAGAAGTTACCTTCGAAGAACGTAATATTACCTTCATCTTGATAATCAATGATATGCGTAGCGATACGGTCAAGGAACCAACGGTCATGGGAAATAACCATCGCACAACCTGGGAACTCTAACAGCGCATTTTCTAATGCACGTAAGGTTTCTACGTCGAGGTCGTTGGTTGGTTCATCGAGTAACAGCACGTTGCCGCCCACTTGCAGCAGTTTTGCTAAGTGTAAACGACCGCGTTCACCACCGGATAATTCGCCAACACGTTTACCTTGGTCAACGCCCTTAAAGTTAAATCGGCCAACGTAAGCACGGCTTGGGATCTCGAAATTGCCGATGCGCATGATGTCTTGTCCGTTGGAAATTTCTTCCCACACGGTTTTGCTGTCATCCATTGAGTCACGGAATTGGTCAACAGACGCGATTTTTACCGTCTCACCCAAGGTGACCGTGCCTGAGTCTGGTTGCTCTTGGCCTGAAATCATACGGAACAGCGTGGATTTACCCGCACCGTTTGGACCGATGATCCCAACAATGGCTCCTTTAGGAATGGAGAAATTCAGGTTATCGATTAATACGCGGTCGCCATAAGATTTGCTTAGGTTTTCAACTTCGATCACTTTGTCACCTAAACGTGGTCCAGGTGGAATAAAGAGCTCGCTTGTTTCATTACGTTTTTGATATTCAACGTTATTAAGTTCTTCAAAGCGAGCAAGGCGTGCCTTACCTTTCGATTGACGGCCTTTTGGATTTTGGCGGATCCACTCAAGTTCTTTCTCGATAGACTTACGGCGAGCGGCTTCAGTTGATGCTTCTTGCGCCAAACGTTCATCTTTTTGCTCAAGCCAAGAGGAGTAGTTACCTTCCCATGGAATACCTTCACCACGGTCAAGTTCGAGGATCCAGCCTGCAACGTTATCTAAGAAATAGCGGTCATGCGTGATGGCGACAACGGTGCCTTCGTAGTCATGTAAGAAGCGCTCTAACCACGCAACGGATTCGGCATCCAAGTGGTTGGTTGGCTCATCGAGCAGCAGCATGTCTGGTTTTTCCAGCAGTAGGCGGCAAATTGCAACACGGCGGCGTTCCCCCCCGGAGAGGTTTTCGATTTTTGCATCCCAAGCTGGCAGGCGCAGCGCATCAGCAGCACGCTCCAGTTGGTTATCTAAATTGTGGCCATCTTGTGCTGAAATAATCGCTTCTAACTCGCCTTGTTCTTTGGCCAGTTTATCAAAATCAGCACCTTCTTCAGCGTAGGCGGCATAAACTTCGTCTAAACGCGTTAATGCACGTTTAACTTCGCCAACAGCCTCTTCCACCGCTTCACGCACAGTGTGCTCAAGGTTCAGTTTTGGTTCTTGTGGCAGGTAGCCGATTTTTAAACCAGGTTGCGGACGTGCTTCACCTTCGATATCGGTATCAATACCCGCCATGATGCGCAGTAATGTTGATTTACCTGCACCGTTGAGACCTAAAACACCGATCTTAGCCCCCGGGAAGAAGCTCAGAGAGATATTTTTTAAAATATGACGTTTCGGTGGAACAATTTTTCCAACCCGATACATACTATAAACGAATTGAGCCAAGTTATTTACCTTTTGTTTTATAAAGGGAATTTTAATTTTATGCTGTTTTCTGTACGTCAGGGGAAAATGCCCTAAAAGACAGAGAAAAACCGCGATAAATTGTTTGTCCTGAACTATACCTGAACATCAGAGGATCATCCATCCCTCCCCGTTATCTGATGAGAGATAGGCAGATAACAGCGGTGTTTTATTTTTAAACATTTACTTTTTTAACTCTGACTGCATAGTGAGTCGATACGCTATACAGGGAGTGAATTGTGATAAAAAGTTTTATGCACAAAGGAATAGAGCGTTTTTTAGGATGGTAATTACCTCAGGTATTCCAGCGAAACATATTACAAAATTATGGATACCGCTTACTGCGTTAAATACGACCAAAAGGCCACAAGATATGTCTGCATCTAGTTGGAAACTACATCAGTTAAAAGATGCTGATTTGCAAAGTCATTGGTCAATATCCGTCAATGGAAATTGGCGATTAACGTTTAAATTTGAGGGTGAAGATGCCATCCTCGTTGATTATCAAGATTATCATTAAGGTGAAAATCATGAATAAAATGCATAACCCTGTACACCCTGGTATTGTGCTGCGTGAGTATTTAGAGGGAATTTCAGTGACAGACGCTGCGAAAGGGCTGGGTGTCACTGGTGCAACATTGTCGCGTATTCTTAATGGTAGCAGTGGCGTTTCAGCAGATATGGCGATCCGCTTGGAAATGGCATTAGGAACCAGTGCAAAGATGTGGGTAGAAATGCAGGCTCAATGTGAACTTTGGCAAGCTTCTTTGGAAGAACGCCCCGCAATTAAACCGTTATTTCCGAGGAGCAAAGACTTTAAATCATTTATGGGCTGACTGATACGTAAAAGACTGTAAAGTCGATAAATTCAAGAACTCTCCTCTGTTACTAAATAAAAACTTTCGGTAGCATTCACAGTATTGATATATGTTTAATATACCCGTAATCCTACAAGTTGCAGCGCTTTTCGTTGAGGTATAAGTGACAGCGCTCAGTTAGCAGAGTCACATAGTTTATCTATGCTCCTCGCCTATCTTCGCTTGTCGCCTACCTGCAACTCGAATTATTTGGGGTATATATAGGTTAAGGTTTCTCCTGTATTTTGACTTTAGTTTAGCGATGGAGCGAGAGGATATGAAACGTTGGTTAGCGGCAGTTCCAGTAACAATGATGCTGGTTTCTAGCACCGTATGGGCAGATTCCCTACAGTCACAGCGGGAGCGGTATCAAGCGATTAAAACCGCTTGGGATGCAAATAAAATGGATGAAGTGGAGCGCTTATTGCCGACGTTGCATGATTATCCTCTTTATCCCTATTTGGCTTACCGTGAGTTGACGCAAGATCTTGATATTGTTTCACCTCGTCAAGTTCAAGAGTTTATTAATGCCTATCCAACGCTACCTGTTGCTAAGAATTTAAAAACGCGTTTTGTCAATGAACTTGCCCGTCGCCAAGAGTGGAAATCATTGCTTGAATTTAGTCCTGAGGCACCAAAACCTGCCGAAGCACAATGTAATTTCTATTTTGCTAACTGGGCGGTTGGGAACAAACAAGTGGCTTGGCAAGGCGCTGAAAAAGCGTGGTTAAATGGCCATTCAATGCCCGCTGCCTGCGATAAACTATTTAACGAATGGGAAAAAGCAGGCTATTTAAGTGCTGAAATGGTGCTGGAGCGTATTAATCTGGCGATTAAAGAAGGGAACCCGTCGATTGCCAGTTATTTAGCAAAACGTCTACCGCCGAGTTATAAAACCATTGGTGATGCGTTGATTAAATTGCAAAATGAGCCAGCTTCGGTGGTTTCGTTTGCAAACACTGTCACCCCAACGGATTTTACTCGCCAAGCAACCATTGCGGCATTTAACCGTTATGCTCGCCAATCGCCAGATGCTGCTCGCTCCGTATTAAGCCGCGTAAGCTCTGCGCAAAAAATGAATATGGCTGAAAGCCAGCAGCTAAAAGACAGCATTGCATGGCAGTACATGGGAGATGTGACTCCTGAACAAGCGCAGTGGCGTGATGAAACTATTCAGGAAACGAATTCAGCTTCGTTAAAAGAGCGCCGTGTTCGTCTTGCGTTAGGGCAAGGGGATAAAATGGGTGTCGCTTCATGGTTAAGGCAGCTTCCAGCGGAAGTGAAAAACAAAGAAGAATGGCAATATTGGCAGGCGATTACGCTAATTGATGCAGGGAAAAAAGCGGAAGGCGAAACGCTGCTTCGCCAGCTAACTGAAAAACGTGGTTTCTACCCGATGGTTGCCGCACAAGTGTTAGAGATTGATTACCCTGTGTTAGTCAAAAGCGCGGTGAAGCCTGATGCGAGCATCAGCCAGCTCCCTGAAGTCCAACGTGTGCGAGAGCTAATGTATTGGGAAATGGATAATTTAGCGCGCTCAGAATGGGCAAGCTTGGTGGCATCCCGCCCAGCTAATCAACAAGAACAGTTGGCCCGCTATGCGTTCGATAATAAATGGGCGGATCTCAGCGTGCAAGCGACGATCACGGCAAAACTGTGGGATCACCTTGAAGAGCGCTTCCCATTGGCGTGGGATAAAGAATTTAATCTGTATACCAAATCAAAAGACATACAAAAAAGTTATGCGATGGCGATCGCCCGCCAAGAAAGTGCTTGGAACCCGCAAGCACGTTCGCCTGTTGGTGCGACAGGTTTGATGCAGTTAATGCCAGCAACCGCAAAACATACGGCACAGAAGCAAGGCATTGATTATGTGAATACTAGCCAGCTAACTAACCCAACGATGAACATCGAGCTGGGGACGGCTTATCTGGAAGATGTGTATCAGCAATTTGGTAACAACCGTATCTTAGCCAGTGCAGCCTATAACGCAGGCCCATCACGAGTGACACGTTGGCTAGGAAACAGCGGTGGTCGCATCGATGCCGTGGCATTTGTTGAGAGTATTCCATTCTCGGAAACTCGCGGGTACGTGAAAAATGTGCTGTCGTATGATTTATTTTATCGCCATTTTATGGGGCAAAAGAATAGTAAGGTTCTTATGCCTAACGAATGGAATATGAAATACTAAAAATACTCTTCATATTTCGAATTGTAGGGGTGTTGGCTTCATGTGTTAGCCCTAGTCACATACTTTTGTATGCTCCTAGGGTCTAACGCATTTTGCCGCCTACCTACAATCCGAACTATTTTGAGTATTAAGACTTGTCATATTTCGAATGATAGGGGTTGGCTTCATGTGTTAGCCTAGTCACATACCTTTGTATGCTCCTAGGGCCTAACACATTTTGCCGCCTACCTACAATCCGAACTATTTTGAGTATTAAGACTTGTCATATTTCGAATGATAGGGGGTTGGCTTCATATGTTAGCCTAGCCACAACTCAAATTATTTAGCGTATTAATGCAGTAACTAAATGAAATTCGCTTTTTTTTTGTTTGGTTGGTTGATGATTTCTAATCAGAGTGTGTTATCATTTGTACTAGTTAAATAGTATGGATGGATAAACGATGACAGCAAATCAACACAATGATCCGGCGCTAACGGCCGATGAGAACGCTGACTGGCTGCGCTTTGTGAATTTACTTCAATTGGCATTTGAACAAGATATTCAATTGCCAGTTCTGCAATTATTACTCACCCCTGATGAACGAACGGCGTTAGCAACCCGAGTAAAAATCGTGCAAGAATTGATGCGCGGTGAAATGAGCCAACGAGAATTGAAAAATGAGCTCGGTGTTGGGATCGCAACAATTACACGTGGGTCAAATAGCTTAAAATCAGCGCCTATTCCTGTGAAGGTGTGGTTGGAGCAGCAACTCCTTTGATATTCGTCATACTTCAAATTGTAGGGGTGTTGGCTGCGCTTGCTAGCCCTAGTCACAGTAAGAATTATTTAGAATATTAATACTCTTCATATTTTGAATTGATAGGCAAAAAAAAGTATGGTTTCCCATACTTTAGTGTGTATAAAAGTGGTGCTTTTGCCTACATGCAATTTTAATTATTTTGAGTATAATTAGTCTTCGACTTGGTTTAGCTCTTTATAAATTTCATGCTTAATGGGAACCAAAGCCAGTATCAAGGCTTGTTGGTAAACACTGGTGCGGGTTAATACACCGTCAGTGAAAAAACCGATGGCACCACCTTGTTGTTTGATATTATCGATACCCGTCAAAAAGGCCATTTCATCGCCAAGTTCGCGACCTTCGCGAATACCTGCCAGAATTTTTTCTGGGATCATAATACTTGCAGAGCGAGACTCACCGCGAATTTGTTTGTGTTCAATGACAATCCAAGCGAAAGTCATGTCATCATCAATACCCGCTTCAATACCGACCCAAAAGTCGGCTTCAGGGCGAACTTGTCTTGAAGCCATCACGCGTTGTCTAGCACCTGTACGGGTTTCATTATTACCGATAGGTTGCTGTGGAACACTGCTATCGACATTAATATCTTCAATTTGATAACTGCCAGGCCCAAATACAGCATCGAAAGCTAGATTGATCGCTTTAATTTTGGCAGGGTTAGTCGTTGCAGCTATAACTTGGTACATTCATTATTTTCCTTTGAACACATACTTCGAAAAGTAATAACGGAACACATCTATGTTACAGGTTTATCTTGTTCGCCATGGCGAAACTGAATGGAATTTGGCTCGTCGCATCCAGGGACAATCTGATAGCCCTCTGACAGCCACAGGACGATTGCAAGCAAAGCAGGTGGCTGAAAGGATAAAATCAGAAGGCATTACCCATATTATCACTAGTGATATGGGGCGCACACTAGAAACTGCACAAATCATTGCAAGTGTATGCGGATGTGAAATTATCACAGAACCGCGTCTACGTGAACTAAATATGGGCGTGTTAGAGCAAAGAGCGATTGAATCATTGACGGCAGAAGAAGAACAATGGCGCAAAAGTTTGATTGATGGCACTCGTGGTGGACGTATCCCGAATGGTGAATCCATGGAGGAACTCTACACTCGTATGTTTGCCGCGTTGAATAGCTGCTTAGATTTACCCGAAGGTAGTCGTCCATTATTAGTGAGTCACGGTATTGCATTGAGTTCATTAATTAGCCGTATCATGGGGGTTCCTGCATACTCAGAGCGTCGTTTACGTTTACGTAATTGCTCGTTATCTCGCGTGGATTACCAAAACAGCCCTTGGTTAGCGAGTGGTTGGATTGTTGAAACGGCAGGGGAAGTTACTCATCTTACGCAACCCGCGTTGGATGAACAGCAGGGATAGTGATAGAAAAAAGGCGTTTCAACGGTGAAACGCCTTTTGTTTAAGCTGCTGCAGCAACATCCGTTTTGATAGGGACATAATAGTCAAACGTATCGATGTGCGTTTTGGGGTCATCACTGTCAGGTTTTATGTTATGTAGCTCTATGTTTTTTAATCGATAGTGTTCGATATCATAACCTGGTCGACGGGTTAAATTAAGTTTTGGTAAATAAACACCGTAGATTTGATACAGAAACTCTTGTAGTGCATCACGAGTTGGCACACCACTAAATGAAAATTTGACGTAATTTCCACTCGGTAGGGTGATATTCGAGTATTGATCCGTATTGAAACTCGCATCTTCTGGTTTTACAGCCGTGGTATAAAACACCGTCTGCTCATCCTCTTTTTCGGGATTATGGATCGCATGATGCAAGCCAAAAACCTCAGAGGCAATAGTTGTAGTGTTATCCAAATAGTAGTGCCAGAACGATTGGCGCATTTTCGAACACGCAGTTGACCATTCTTCGAGAGCATATGAACAGCTTTGTTCTAAGCCAACCAGTGACAGCTCAGGCATTTGCATAAACTCATGATCAATATTGACGTGGTTATCTAAAATAATTGGCGGGCAAATACCCGCGGCGCACCATTCTTCACTGCGGCGATAAAAAGCGGGCGTTAGGTTAAACTGCTTTTTAAAGGCGCGCGTAAATGTTTGTTGCGAGTCAAAGCGATATTGCAGAGCAATATCTAAAATTGGTCGGCTGGTTAAACGTAGTGCTACAGCCGCACGAGAAAGCCTTCTGGCTCGAATATAAGCGCCAATCGCTTGGTCAGTGACCTCTTTAAACATACGTTGCAAGTGCCACTTAGAGTAGCCTGCTTTTGCGGCGACATTATCCAGCGAAAGCGGTTTATCGAGGTTATCATCTATCCAGCGAAGCAAGTCGCGAATAATATTAGTTTGATCCATGTATATCCCCAGCCAATGCGACTTATCGAACAGATATAATCTATCAATGAATTGCTATTCTATATCAAGTTATCTTTTTCGTTTATAGTAAATGAGTTGTATTTGAGAATTAGTTAGAAAAGTGAATAATTAACTCTGTAACGGTGTTTTATTGGTTTAAATTGAATAGGAAACCCAGTATGCGTTTTTCCACATTAAAAAAGGTTGTATTTGCGTCATTATTAGCGGTGGCGTCTGGTTCAGCGCTCGCTGAAGAAGTTGGTTCAGTGGATACTGTGTTTAAAATTTTTGGGCCAGACCATAAAATTGTTGTTGAAGCCTTTGATGACCCTGATGTTGAAAATGTCACATGCTATTTGAGTCGTTCAAAAACGGGTGGGATCAAGGGCGGGTTGGGGTTAGCGGAAGATACTTCAGATGCAGCAATTTCCTGCCAACAAGTTGGCCCTATTGAGCTGAGCGACCGTGTAAAACGCAAGCCAACAAAAGGTCAGGTTGTTTTCCAGAAAAGAACGTCGTTAGTTTTCAAGAAGCTGCAAGTGGTGCGTTTTTATGATCCAAAACGGAATGCACTAATTTATTTAACTTACTCAGATAAAATGATCGACGGTTCCCCGAAAAATGCCTTAAGTGCTGTGCCGATTATGCCTTGGTGATGCTGAGCGAGTGATAAACACAAAAAAGCACCTTTTCAGGTGCTTTTTTACATCGAAAAATAGAGAGCTAATTATTCGTCTAAATCACCACAGAAACGATAGCCTTCACCGTGAATAGTCGCGATGATTTCTGGCGTGTCTGGTGTCGATTCAAAGTGTTTACGGATACGACGGATAGTTACGTCAACCGTTCTGTCGTGTGGTTTTAATTCACGACCAGTCATTTTCTTCAGTAAATCAGCACGGGTTTGAATTTTGCCCGGATTCTCACAGAAATGCAGCATCGCACGGAACTCACTACGTGGTAATTTGTAGTGTTCACCTGCTGGGCTGACTAATGAACGGCTGTTAATGTCCAATTCCCAACCATTGAATTTATAACTTTCAACAAGACGGCGTTCTTCAGTGCCACCTGCTAAATTCATGGTACGAGATAATAAATTACGCGCACGAATGGTCAGTTCACGTGGGTTAAATGGTTTGGTGATATAATCATCAGCGCCAATTTCGAGGCCAAGGATTTTATCGACTTCGTTATCACGGCCTGTTAGGAACATTAAAGCGATGCTTTCTTGCTCACGCAACTCACGTGCCAATAATAAACCGTTTTTACCTGGTAAGTTAATATCCATGATGACTAAATTGATGTCATGCTCAGAGAGGATATTGTTCATCTCTTCGCCATCAGTTGCCTCATGGACCACATAGCCTTCCGCTTCAAAGATACTTTTCAGCGTATTGCGTGTGACAATCTCATCTTCAACAATCAAAATGTGTGGGGTCTGCATAGTTGCTACCTAAGTATTAAAATAAAAATACTGAACTCACAAGCCGTTTCCAGTTAGGTGGTTATTAATATTGTTCTCTGGGAAAACACGTTTATGAGTATAAATTTGTTTTGAAATTCAACAGTGACTTTATATTGCCGTTTCTAGCAATTGACTCTAAAAGTGAATCAAAATATAAGCACTCTCCCAATATTGGGCTGTTAACAGCAATATAACAGCTAATACTGCATTTACCACCTAAAAAACTAACTTTTGTTGATACATATCAAAATCAATTGTAGCACGTTAACAAAAATTGTTAGGTAGATAATTATATAAATTAACTTGTGGTTTAGATATCAGATAGGAGCTTAAAATTGCAGGAGCTAATGAGAGGGATTCCTGTTTGGGATTGATATTAAAGCAATAAGTTTTTAGCCAGCTAAATATACCATGACTATTAATGCTCAATTTGTGACCTAGTTCGAATTCTAGAGGGTTATTTGTGTTGCCAGAAAGCCTCTTTGGAGAATCAGTGATAGCGGGAAGATAAAATAAAAACATCCATCTTGGGGTTTTGTGGTGTTTAGTTTGGAAAGTTCTCTATTTTATTTTAATTAATTGGTTTTTTTTACAATTAAGAAACATATTACTCAGTGTTGTTGTTGGGTAGATACCAATAAAATCATAATACTAAGTAAAAAAACTTAGTTTTGGATAGGTGATTTTACTTGAGAAGAAAAAATCAAAATAACAATGAATTTTTTGTTTTTAGAGATGTACATCGCTCACAGTAAAGCCAGAATACTTGTTATTTTTGGTTATTTAATGACCTGATTTGAATTAAAATTTTCAAAAAGATATTAAACTTAAAATTTAATATTTTATGGTGTTAAAAACTGCATTTTTTGTATTCACTCTGTTTTTATTCAAGGTTTAGCTCTTTTTGTAGATAGTTTTTAATCAAAAAAAGCAATTTTAGCCATATGTTTTTACAAATAAATTTGACAATTTATAGCAATTGCTTTAACCGTATAGGGAGAAACCTAATGAATCAAATGAGACAGACAGAATTTATGCGTAATATCAGCCTGACTATTATTATTACCACCACCACCGTAACCACAGGAAACGGGGCGGGCTGACGCATCCAAAAAATAAAAATGAAAAAGCCCGCATCCCTACCAGATGCGGGCTTTTTTTTGGTGTTAATTCAGGAGAGAAATACCATGCGTGTGCTTAAATTTGGCGGTACTTCGGTTGCGAATGATGAACGAGTACTGAATGTTGCTGACATTGCTGAAAGTAAATTAGCAGATGGGCAAGTGGCTCTGGTGTTGTCAGCACCAGCAAAAATCACAAACCATCTCGTTGCAATGATTGATAAAACGGTTGCAGGTCAGGATGTCATCACGCATGTGAATGATGCCGAAATGATTTTTGCTAGCTTGTTAAAAGGATTGAAAGAAAAACAGCCTGGTTTTGAATATGACAGGTTGAAAAAACTCACTGAACAAGAATTCGCGCAAATTAAACAAGTACTGCATGGTATTACTCTTCTAGGCCAATGTCCTGATAGCATTAACGCATCAATTATTTGTCGTGGTGAAAAACTGTCAATTGCCATTATGGAGTCCGTTTTAAAAGCTCGGGGTCATAACGTCACGGTAATCAATCCTGTCGAAAGTTTATTAGCCAAGGGGCACTACCTCGAGTCTACAGTTGATATTAATGAGTCAACAAAGCGTATTGCTGATCTAAATATTCCCAAAGACCACTTTGTGTTAATGGCTGGGTTCACCGCAGGTAATGAAAAAGGGGAGTTAGTCGTTTTAGGGCGTAACGGTTCTGACTACTCAGCAGCCGTATTAGCTGCCTGTCTGCGCGCAGATTGTTGTGAAATCTGGACTGATGTTGATGGTGTTTATACCTGTGACCCACGTCTTGTACCTGACGCCCGTTTATTGAAAGGGATGTCGTATCAAGAAGCCATGGAGCTTTCTTATTTCGGTGCTAAAGTTCTTCATCCTCGAACAATTGCCCCAATTGCCCAGTTCCAAATCCCTTGCCTAATCAAAAACACCACTAACTTAAGCGCTCCAGGCACCCTAATTGGTGACGGTCAAACAGATGATAGCACACCAGTAAAAGGCATTACTAACCTGAACAATATGGCGATGATCAACGTTTCAGGGCCTGGAATGAAAGGGATGGTAGGGATGGCTGCACGTATTTTCTCAGTGATGTCTCGTAAGGGGATCTCTGTCGTGCTAATCACTCAATCGTCGTCTGAATACAGTATTAGCTTCTGTGTGCCTCAAGGAGAATTGCAGCGTGCACGTACAGCTCTTGAAGAAGAGTTCTATCTAGAACTTAAAGATGGCGTATTAGACCCGCTGGATGTGATGGAGCAACTGGCTATCATCTCCGTTGTTGGTGATGGTATGCGCACATTAAAAGGCATCTCTGCGCGTTTCTTCTCGGCATTGACCCGCGGTAATATCAACATAGTGGCAATCGCCCAAGGTTCGTCTGAGCGCTCTATTTCTGCTGTGATTGCAAATGAGTCAGCGACAACGGCGGTTCGCCTCTGTCACCAAATGCTGTTTAATGCAGAACAAGTGATTGAAGCATTCATCGTTGGTGTCGGCGGTGTGGGTAATGCATTGATTGAACAAATTCATCGCCAACAGCAATGGTTGAAGCAAAAACACATCGACCTGCGTGTGTGCGGTATTGCTAATTCGCGCGCAATGTTGACCAATATGCAGGGCATTGATCTGGATAATTGGAAAGCAGAATTAGCACAAGCAAAAGAACCGTTTAGTTTAAGTCGTTTGATCCGTTTAGAACGTGAATATCATTTCTTAAACCCAGTGATCATCGATTGCACCTCTAACCAAGAAATTGCTGAACAATATGTGAACTTCTTAAAAGATGGTTTTAACGTGGTGACACCGAACAAGAAAGCAAACACGTTATCCATGGATTATTACCACCAATTACGTACCGCAAGTGAAACGTCAAAGCGTAAGTTTTTATATGATACAAATGTGGGAGCGGGTCTGCCTGTTATCGAAAACCTGCAAAATTTATTGAATGCAGGTGATGAACTGGTGCACTTTAGCGGTATCTTATCAGGTTCATTATCCTTTATTTTCGGTAAGTTAGATGAAGGGATGTCATTATCTGAAGCAACAACCTTGGCGAAAGAAAAAGGCTTTACTGAGCCAGATCCTCGTGATGATTTATCAGGGATGGATGTTGCGCGTAAATTATTAATTTTAGCCCGTGAAGCAGGTTATAAATTAGAGTTACAAGATATTGAAATTGAAGCCGTTCTCCCAGCTGATTTTGACAGCTCAGGCCCAGTTCCTGAGTTTATGGCACGTTTACCGCAACTCGATGCTCAATTTGCTGAACGCATAAAAGCCGCTGAAGCAGAACAAAAAGTGTTACGCTATGTTGGATTGATAGAAGAAGGGCGCTGCCAAGTTAAGATTGTTGCAGTGGATGGTAATGACCCGCTCTTTAAAGTCAAAAATGGCGAAAACGCATTGGCTTTCTATACACGCTATTACCAACCAATTCCTTTAGTATTAAGAGGTTATGGTGCGGGTAATGATGTTACAGCAGCGGGTGTATTTGCAGATATGTTACGTACTCTGTCATGGAAATTGGGAGTTTAATAAGTGATTAAAGTTTATGCACCCGCTTCAATTGGTAATGTTAGTGTCGGGTTTGATGTCCTTGGAGCGGCGGTTTCACCCGCTGACGGCTCATTATTAGGCGATTGTGTGACTGTCGAAGCGGCAGAGACGTTTTCGTTAACCAATAAAGGCAAATTTGTTTCTAAGCTACCAAAGAAAAACGAGCACAATATCGTTTACCAATGTTGGCAGCTGTTTTGTGAGCGTTTGGGGAAAACCTTGAATGTGGCAATGACGCTGGAGAAAAACATGCCAATTGGCTCTGGCTTAGGTTCGAGCGCATGTTCTGTTGTTGCTGCACTGATGGCGCTGAATGAATTTGCGCAAAAGCCGTTCGATGACACTCAGCTGCTTGGCATGATGGGAGAATTGGAAGGGCGTATTTCAGGTAGCGTGCATTACGATAACGTCGCACCGTGTTTCCTTGGCGGATTACAGCTGATTATTGAGCAAAATGGTATTATTTCACAACCTGTACCAGCATTTGAAAATTGGTATTGGGTAATGGCGTATCCAGGAATTAAAGTCTCGACAGCTGAAGCGCGTGCTATCTTACCAAACAGCTATCCGCGTCATGATATCGTTAATCATGGGCGTTATCTCTCGGGCTTTATTCACGCTTGTCATACTCACCAGCCATTATTGGCGGCGACGATGATCCAAGATGTTGTCGCAGAGCCATACCGTACACAATTGCTACCTGGCTTTGCTGAGGCTCGTCAAAATGCTAAAGAAATTGGTGCATTAGCTTGCGGGATCTCTGGCTCAGGGCCAACATTATTTGCTATTTGTGATGACAAACTCATCGCCGAAAAAATGGCCACGTATTTGCAACAACATTATATTCAGAATGATGAAGGCTTTGTGCATATCTGCCGTTTGGATCTCGCCGGGGCAAGGACAATAGGGTAAACAATGAAACTGTATAATTTAAAAGATAACAACGAACAAGTCAGCTTTGCGCAAGCCGTCAAGCAAGGTTTAGGCAAGCAACAAGGCCTATTTTTTCCACAAGATTTGCCAGAATTTAGCACAGCAGAAATCGACGAATTATTAAAATTAGATTTCGTTACGCGCAGTAGTAAAATTCTGAGCGCATTTATTGGTGATGAGATTCCAGAAGCAGAGCTTGCGGCGCGTGTTAAAACGGCATTTACTTTCCCTGCACCTGTTTCTAAAGTGGAAGATGACGTGGCAACTCTAGAGCTATACCACGGGCCAACATTGGCATTTAAGGACTTTGGTGGACGCTTTATGGCACAAGCTCTGGGGCAAGTTGCAGGTGAGCAACCTGTGACTATTTTAACCGCAACGTCTGGTGATACAGGTGCGGCAGTGGCACATGCTTTCTATCGTTTAAATAACGTCCAAGTCGTGATCCTCTACCCAGAAGGCAAAATTAGCCCGCTACAAGAAAAACTGTTCTGTACGCTGGGTGAAAATATTCACACGGTGGCAATTAAAGACGATTTCGATGCATGCCAAGCATTAGTTAAACAATCGTTTGATGATGAAGAGTTGAAAAAAGCGTTATTTTTAAACTCCGCGAACTCGATCAATATCAGCCGCTTATTAGCGCAGATCTGTTATTACTTTGAAGCGGTTGCACAGATCCCAGCAGAAAAACGCGATCAACTGGTGATCTCGGTTCCTAGCGGCAACTTTGGCGATCTCACGGCAGGTTTATTGGCGAAATCCATGGGCTTACCTGTTAAACGCTTTATTGCGGCAACCAATGTGAATGACACTGTTCCACGTTATTTAGTCGAAGGTGAGTGGAAACCGCATCAAACTGTCGCAACATTGTCTAATGCGATGGATGTGAGCCAGCCAAATAACTGGCCACGTATTGAAGAACTCTTTCGCCGCAAAAGTTGGTCTTTGAAAGAACTTGGATTTGGTGCAGTTGATGATGAAGTGACAAAAGATACTGTTCGCGAATTGGATAAAAAAGGCTATTTATCTGAACCTCATGCGGCGGTTGCTTACCGTGTGTTACGTGATCAACTCCAAGCGGGTGAATATGGTCTATTTTTAGGTACGGCACATCCTGCTAAGTTTAAGGAAAGTGTTGAAGAAATCCTTAATAAGGAAATACCTTTACCGAAAGAATTAGCTGAGCGTGCAGATTTGCCATTGTTATCGCATTTCTTACCCTCTGATTTTGCGCAGCTACGTCACTTTTTGATGAAACTTGCACCTAAATCATAATTAGAAATCATTCGTAAAAATAATACAAAGTGGGATAAACAAAGAGAATATCCCACTTTATTTTTAAGTATTGCCAAAACATAACTATCATTTGTTTATATAACTATTGCTCAGGTGAATAAATTAAGTGCAATGTTATATCTTAATAACTTAAGAATGTTTATGGCCTTTATTGTTGTTAACCCAGACATCGCCCTCATCCCCTTTTTTTTCTTCTACCCAAACATCACCATCATCTCCATTTGTTGCTTGAGTCTGATTTGAATGTAGATAAATAATAGGTGGAGTTAGAATCGGTGGAAAAATTGGTAAGGCAGAAGATACTAGAGGGAATAATATTAATGAGAATAGAGTGGATTTTATATACATATAATTTCCTTTTTTAAAAGTTAAAATTGAACTGCATAAAAAAGACTAGTTTATTTATGGTCAGGTTAAAAGCAAATCTAGAATAGATAACGTAATAAAATTTAATTTAGTCAATTAAATAATAAAAATTAATTTTAATAATTTGATATGTTAAGAATAAGCCATATTTGTATATTAATATGGCTTTTAATTATACTCTAATTCATTCTATTGGAATGAAACTGTATTTCTTTTTGAATTGATTCAGATGAACTGTTTTTGTTGAAGTTTAGCATGGCAATGGCTTTTTCATGCTCATTCATATCACTAAATAGTTTTGCTACTGAGGTTTCACTTTTGGTCGATTTTTTTGATTTTTCTTGATGTTTTTCAATCATATTCAAGATAGATGCTGAGGTATTATTGTGGGTAAAACTTAAAGCAATAGCGGCTTGTTCATGACTATCCAGTTGCGAAAATGGTTCGGTAGAACGAGTGTTTTTATTTGTGGATATACCAGCTTGGTTTAAATGACTATTAATCGCTTTTAGATTGGAATAAGCCGTATTGTTCTCGGTGAAACTTAGTGCTGTAGCCGCATTTTCATGTATTTCAGCATTAGTTTGGGCTAATGCAACCTGAGTTGTTGATACCAGAAGCGTTAAGGCAAAGACAAACTTGTTCATAATAAATCCTTATTAAATTAAATTGCTTTTCTTGTTACTATAATAAGGTTTCATTTCTGTCTTCATGCTGACGCTTAAATGACAAAAATGCCATTTAAGCGTTATTGGGATTAAAAATTTTTTGGCAAAATTAAAGTGAAACGTGTTGAATAATCATCTGAAGAGACTGTTATATATCCTTTGTGCGCTAAAATAATTGATTTAACAATTGCTAGGCCAATTCCGCTTCCTTCATTTTTTCGTTGTCTTGACTTATCAACTCGATAAAAACGGTCAAAAAGTTTTGGTAAGTGTTCTTCTGGTATTTTAACTCCAGGGTTACTTATAATAAGCTCAATACCATTTTTTATATTGGATATATTAATACTAACAGTGTCACCCTTGGGCGTATAACGAATAGCATTTGAAATTAAATTTGTGATAGCTCTTCTAAGCATATCTTTGTCAGCCATAATTGGTTCTGCATCTCCAATAAGCTTCAGTTTTATTTCATTGTCTTCAGCAAGATATTCAAAATAATCAAAAATTAACTCAATCTCAGCTTTAATATGAATAAGTTTTTTTTCAGGGATAAGCATATTATCATCTGCTTGAGCAAGAAAAAGCATATCGGATATCATTCTGGAAAGTCGGTTATATTCTTCTAGGTTTGAATAAAGGACTTCGACAAGCTCCTCTTTTGTCCGATTTTTATTTAGCGAAATTTGAGTTTCTGTCATTAAGTTTGTAATCGGTGTTCGCATCTCGTGAGCGATATCGGCAGAAAAATTAGTCTGCCGAACAAAAACATCCTCAATTTTCACTATCATTTGGTTAAATGATTCAGTGAGCTGCTTTAATTCTTTTGGTACGGATGTGGGGTCTAACCGAATGCTCAAATTTTCCGACGTGACATTTTTAATTTTGTCACTGACTTCTTTAAGGGGCTTAAGCCCTTTAATGACGAGAAAATAGACAATAATAACTGTTAATAAACAGAGTAAAACAGCACTAATGATTAAGTTATTGATTAAGGAGCTCAGGTAATCATGATGAAAGTTAAGAGAAAGTGCGGTTACTAATCGATATTTTTTTGTGTCATTCGGCACGCGAACCTGAATATGACTTTCAGCAATACGGTAATTTTCAAGATATTGGTCGTGGTTATCTTTTTCAACATTATAGTTTTTTAATGCTTCAATAATTTCTTTATTCGTATTGGGGGAAACTAACGTATTACCCTGATTATCTGAAAGGTAAACAGCAATATCTTGGTGCTCATTTAAAATAGTTTGTATACGAGAAAATTGTTCATTTTGTGGATCTGAGTTTTCACTTAATAAGCTACTAATGGTTAAATTTATCTGGCTTAAGGTGTATTCGTCCTGTTGCTTAAAATGTAACACAACGGAGTTGATCATGATCCAACTAAATAATAATAAAGCCAGTGATAGTGTCGCACCGATCAAAATGACGAGTCGAGTTAAGATAGAGACAGGCGTATTAAATAATTTAATCATTTTCTGGGATCTCTAGTAAATATCCCATTCCTCTGATGGTATGGATCAATTTTGGCTCGTAATTGAGATCTATTTTTGATCTTAAACGCTTAATCGCCACATCAATGACATTGGTATCACTGTCAAAATTCATGTCCCACACTTTTGAGGCAATCAAAGAGCGAGATAAAACCTCACCTTGGTGTAAAACAAAAAATTCAAGTAGCGCGAATTCTTTACTGGTTAAATTAATTTTATCGTTGGCACGAGTAACGCGTCGTTTTATTAAATCGACATGAAGGTCTGCAATATG
The DNA here is from genome assembly GCF_041953405.1 of Providencia xihuensis. Taxonomy (NCBI): domain Bacteria; kingdom Pseudomonadati; phylum Pseudomonadota; class Gammaproteobacteria; order Enterobacterales; family Morganellaceae; genus Providencia; species Providencia xihuensis. Next base: position 726,903 of record NZ_CP169565.1, read on the forward strand.
AAATTGAGTTTTTTGGATACTATTATTACCACGGCGCAGTAATGTACGAACGCGTGCTAGTAATTCAGAAAAATCGAAAGGTTTGATTAAATAATCATCGGCTCCCAATTCGAGCCCTTTTACTCGATGCTCAACATTACCTAAGGCTGTTAGCATTAATATGGGGGCATTTTTTCCCATTGATCGCAAGTTTTTGGCAATTTCCCAACCATTAATATCGGGTAGCATCACATCAAGAATAATTAAATCATACGCTTCAGTTGTCGCCATATGTAGGCCTGTGATCCCATTCTCTATTGCATCAACCACAAAGCCAGATTCTGTTAATCCTTTGGATAAATATTCTCTGGTTTTATGTTCATCTTCCACAATCAGTAATTTCACAGTCACCTCAACGACAATATTTGTACGACTTCATTCTAAGCATTGAAATCCACAAATGTAAAATGACAAATTTGTCATTTTCATGTCATGAATCTAACAGATGGCTTTTTTTACGATAACGCTAATTTAAATCACTAGAGGCATGGCTATACCATGTATTTTCCCAAAATATTATTGATAGCGAATGCCCTAATTTTAAGTGGCTGTGTTTCATTAGCGCCTGAATACCAACGCCCAAATTTAAATATCCCGAACCAATTAAACAGCGGTGCACCCACCTCAAGTGAAAAATCAACATTTTCAGTACCAAGCTGGCAAGCATTTATTCAAGACTCGCAACTAAAAGCGGTTATTCAGCGTGCGCTTGAAAAAAATAGTGATCTTTATTTAGCGGTATTGGATGTCGAAGAAGCTCGAGCCCGTTTTGGGTTAGCCAGTGCAGAAAAATATCCGCAGATGAATGCTTCAATGGGGAGCGAGTATAGCCAAGGGTTACAGCAAGGCGCTGTATTCGATAAAAAATATAATGCAGGCGTAGATATTCGCTATGAATTGGATTTTTTTGGGCGAATAAGGAACTTAACTGAAGCCGATAGAGCCAAATTTATTGCCTCAGAAGAGATGCTCAGAGCGACTCAAATTTTAACCATTAAAACGGTCGCTGAGGCTTATCTAGATGTGGCGTATAACCAGCAACTCTTATTGATTGCACAAGAGACGAAAGCCAGTTACCTCAATAGCCAGTCGATTGTGGCACAAAAAGTGGCAGCGGGAAAAGCGACATTAGCTGATTTAGAACAAGCGAGAGGGCAAGTTCAGTCAATTGAGATCAATATCGAAAACATTCACCGCGAAATTGCCAGAAATGAAAACTTAGTGAATTTTTTAACGAATGACTATATTCAACAAGTCAAAATGCCAGAAGGTGGTTTTGAGCTTAATTACCCGTTGATTACAGCCCCCTCAGCCTTATCGTCTGACATTCTATTAAGCCGTCCAGATATTATAGCAGCAGAGCAAAACATTATTTCTGAAAATGCCAATATTGGCGTAGCAAGAGCCGCCTTTTTCCCGTCGATTTCCTTCAATACTGGTGTTGCTAACAGTAACGACTCGTTATCTGGCTTATTTGATTCTTCTAATGGTATTTGGAATTTTATTCCTAAAATCACCTTACCTATTTTTACTGGGGGAACAAATAGCCGAAATCTAGAGCTCGCAAATATTCGTAAAAATAAAGCCATAGTGAACTACGAAAAAAGTATTCAAGTAGCATTTCGTGAAGTGAAAGATGCGTTGGTTATTAAGTCGAGTTTGGAGAGGCAATTAAGTGAGCAGGTACTGTACGTCAATACATTGCAGAGTGTCTTAACACAGAAACAATCAAGTTACCGCCATGGGGGTGCTAGCTACCTTGATGTACTTGAAGCACAGAGAAGCTTATTTACTGAGCAGCAAAATTTACTGAAGTTAAAAATCGAACAGCAGAAGAATGAGGTGACTTTATTCTCTGCACTAGGTGGTGGGTTTATTAAATCATAAGGATAAGTATGAAAAAGTTAAACGGCATTATTTTTGCCCTTTCAATCGGCATGTTCACTGCGACAGGTTACGCAAATACAGCGGATCATAATCACTCAGTTTACCCCGAAAAAGTTGCAGAACCTGTTATCAATACGGAAGGGAAATTAATTTCTATTGATAAAGAAAATAAGAAATTAACGATTAACCACAAAGAGATTGAAAGTATTGGTTGGCCACCAATGACGATGCGCTTCACTTATGAAGATGAAAATATGATTAAAGGCTTACAAGACAATGACGAATTAAAATTTTCCTTTGAGCAAAAAGGCAATCTTTCAATATTGAAATCCGTCGAAAAAATAAACTAATTAGATAGAGAGATGTTATGTCATTAATTAACCTCACTAAATTGCTGTTGGTTATTATTGTATCGAGCGTTATTTCAATCTTGTTTTATCGCTATTTTTTTGTTGAAGAAAATAATAGTCAACTGATGGAAAAACAAGAACGAACGGTATTGTATTGGTATGACCCTATGTATCCAAATACCAAGTTTGATCAACCAGGTAAGTCGCCATTTATGGACATGGATCTTGTGCCTAAATATGCCGATGAAAACCAAGGATCAGCAAAGAGTAAAGGAGTCACCATTAATCCAACTCAAACCCAAAATTTAGGGTTAAAAACGGTTGAGGTAAAATGGGGGCAATTAAGCTATGACCTAACATTTCCTGCTGAAATTACGTTTAATGATCACCAATTTGCGATTGTACAAGCAAGGGAAAGCGGTTTTGTGGAAAAAGTTTATCCATTTACCGTTGGTGAACGAATTCAAAAAGGCGTTCCAATTGCAGATTTAACGATCCCTGCGTGGGTTGAGGCGCAAAGTGAATATTTAGCGTTAAAACAAATGGGTGCTAACCAATCTGATCTTAATAGCGTGATCGAGCGCTTACGATTAAATGGAATGCCTGAAGGATCGCTATCCCAATTTATTAAAACGGGGAAAGTGCAAACACGCTTTACCATTCAAGCACCGATATCCGGTGTTATTACTGCATTAAATCTACGTTTAGGAATGAATATTTCTAAAGAAGTGACTATCGCCCAAATACAGGGAACTAATCCCCTGTGGGTGAATGCATCCGTCTCCCAATCAGCGGCGGAATTATTGACTAAACAAGCCCAGTTTTCTGTTTCTATTCCCGCTTATTCAACTCAGCAATTTATAGTGAAAAACTGGTTAGTATTACCAAGTGCGGATCAAGCAAGCCGTACCATCAATATCCGTGCAGAAATTGAAGATAACGCCAATGTATTAAAACCAGGAATGACCGCCTATTTAAACGTATTGGCGAAAGGCCAAGAAAGTTTATTAGTCCCCTCTCAAGCTATTGTGGATTCAGGGAAAGAACAACACGTTATTGTGGTGGGGGAGCAAGGGGAGTTTATCCCTAAGAACGTGCGTATTATGGCAGAGTCCCAGCAAACAACGGCTATTTCACAAGGGTTACAAGTTGGCGAAAAGGTTGTGACGCAAGGTATTTTCCTGATCGATTCAGAAGCAAATATTGCGGGTGCATTAGCCCGAATGGAGGCGCTTCCCGTGCAATCCACGTCATTAAATCATTCATCGCATAAATCTAAGGAGTAGGCTATGTTGGAATGGATTATAAGACGCTCGGTTGCGAATCGCTTTTTAGTTTTAATGGGGGTGGTATTTTTAGTCATAATAGGAATATGGAGTATCCGTAGTACGCCTGTTGATGCACTGCCTGACTTATCTGATGTGCAGGTGATCATCAAAACCACTTACCCAGGGCAAGCTCCCCAGCTGGTTGAAAATCAAGTTACTTACCCGATTACGACCACAATGTTATCCGTACCAGGGGCGAAAACAGTTCGCGGTTTTTCTGCCTTCGGTGACTCTTATGTGTATGTGATTTTTGAGGATAATACGGATTTATATTGGGCTCGTTCACGGGTTTTGGAATATTTAAACCAAGTTCAGGCAAAACTGCCAAAAGGTGCGGTCGCCTCAATTGGCCCAGATGCAACGGGTGTAGGTTGGGTGTTTGAATATGCCTTGGTTGATAAAAGCGGTAAACATAACTTAGCTGAATTACGATCGCTGCAAGATTGGTTTTTGAAATATGAATTAAAAGCGCTGCCAAATGTTTCTGAAGTTGCAACAGTTGGTGGTGTAGTGAAGTCCTATCAAATTATTGTTGACCCACTTAAATTAACGCAGTTTTCAGTGACGTTACCTGAAATAAAACAAGCAGTTGAAATGGCGAACCAAGAGGCTGGTGGGTCTTCCATCGAAATTGCCGAAGCTGAGTTTATGGTTAGAGCCAATGGTTACCTGCAATCCATGGATGACTTTAATAAAATCTACCTAAAAATGGCGGAAAATAACGTCCCAATCTACCTGAAAGATGTGGCTCGCATTCAAGAAGGCCCTGAAATGCGCCGTGGTGTTGCTGAGCTTAACGGGGAAGGTGAAGTTGTCGGTGGGATCATTTTATTACGTTCAGGTGAAAATGCGCGAAATGTTATTCATGATGTAAAACAAAAGCTTGAAGATTTGAGCGCGAGTTTGCCAGACGGTATTGAAATCATCACAACCTATGATAGAAGCATTCTGATTGATAATGCGATTGATAACCTCAGCGATAAATTGTTAGAAGAGTTTATTGTTGTTGCTTTAGTTTGTGCAGTTTTCTTATGGCATTTCCGCTCTGCTTTAGTAGCGATTATTTCTTTACCTCTAGGGCTATTTATTGCGTTTATTGTTATGCGTTACCAAGGAATAAATGCAAACATTATGTCGCTTGGGGGAATTGCGATTGCGATTGGCGCAATGGTTGATGCGGCTATTGTGATGATTGAAAATGCCCATAAAAAATTAGAAAAATGGCAACATCAACATGAAGGGCAAATTCTTGATAATACACAGCGTTGGAAATTAATTACTGACTCAGCGGTTGAAGTCGGGCCTGCATTATTTATCAGCTTACTTATTATCACGTTGTCTTTTATTCCCATCTTTACGTTGGAAGGCCAAGAAGGGCGTTTATTTGGCCCTCTGGCATTTACCAAAACCTATGCGATGGCTGGGGCTGCTGCACTAGCATTAATCGTAATTCCGATATTAATGGGGTATTGGATCCGCGGTAATATCCCAAATGAAAATAAAAACCCACTAAACCGTTGGCTAATTGCAATATATAGCCCAATTTTATTAAAAGTGTTGGCATGGCCGAAAACGACATTGCTGATTGGCATTCTGTCATTGTTTACTGTGATATGGCCATTAAAGCATTTAGGGGGTGAATTTCTCCCGTCAATTAATGAAGGTGATTTGCTGTATATGCCCTCGACACTACCGGGGGTATCTCCTGCTCAAGCGGCGTTTTTATTACAAAATACCGATAAGCTAATCAAAACTATTCCTGAAGTTGATACCGTTTTTGGCAAGGTGGGGAAAGCAGAAACTGCTACTGACTCGGCACCGATGGAAATGATCGAAACCACCATTCGTTTAAAGCCACAGTCTGACTGGCGTGAAGGGATGACATTGGAAAAAATTATCGATGAGTTAGATGAAACTGTGCGTTTGCCAGGAGTTGCTAATTTATGGGTTCCACCGATTCGTAATCGAATCGATATGCTTTCCACAGGGGTCAAAAGCCCGATAGGCATTAAAGTTTCAGGGAAAGACCTCGAAGAAATCGATGCATTTGCGCAACAGATTGAAAAAGTGACGAAAACAGTCCCAGGGGTCGTCTCTGTATTAGCCGAACGGCTGGTGGGCGGTCGGTATGTTGATGTCAAAATCGATAGGGAAAAAGCCGCTCGTTTTGGTATGAGTATCAGCGATGTACAGGTTTATATCTCTATGGCGACAGGGGGGGAGATGATAGGAGAAACCGTTGAAGGGATTGAGCGTTATCCCATTAGCCTAAGATACCCACAGGATTATCGAAACAGTGTTTCTGCATTGAAACTATTACCGATTTTAACACCCAATAAGCAACAAATCGTTCTCAGTGATGTGGCTGATGTGGTAGTGCAAATGGGGCCACCGATGCTAAAAACAGAAAATGCACGGCCCACCAGTTGGATTTATATCGATGCGCGGGATAGGGATATGGTCTCTGTCATTAATGATATTGATATGGCAATAAAAAATAATATTCAAATGAAACCAGGGGTCAGCTACTCCTTCACAGGGCAATTTGAATTACTTGAAAGAGCCAACCAAAAATTAATGTTAATGGTACCTGCTACTATTATGATTATTTTTGTCTTGCTCTATTTAGCTTTCAGGCGCTTTAGCGAGGCTCTGTTGATTTTATTAAGTTTGCCTTTTGCATTAGTGGGTGCGATTTGGTTCCTATATGGGATGAACTTTAATTTATCCGTTGCAACAGGGACTGGCTTTATTGCATTAGCAGGGGTTGCCGCTGAATTTGGTGTGGTGATGTTGATTTATTTAAGGCATGCCATTGAAGACAGAGAAAAACTGCAAGGAATAAATACATTATCCAATCAGGATTTAGATAGTGCGTTATATGAAGGGGCAGTATTGCGCGTCCGACCTAAAGCGATGACAGTTGCCGTTATTTTAGCGGGATTATTGCCAATTTTATTAGGAACAGGAGTTGGGTCAGAGGTGATGAGCCGAATTGCTGCCCCAATGATTGGCGGGATGATAACGGCACCATTATTATCGTTATTTATCATTCCAGCTGCATATAAATTAATTTGCCAAATACGCCATAAGAAATAGAAATTTTACAGGTATTAATCATTATTATTGATAAGGTAAATAGCAATGAAAAAGATAATTTTAGGTGGAATGTTTTTACTGTCATTTTCTGCATTTTCTCAAAACCAGAGCGTGCAACTATATAAAGATGCCAATTGCGGTTGCTGCCAGTTATGGGGAGAAGGAGTAAAAAAAGCAGGGTATGACGTTGTGGTCAATGAAATCAGTTATGATGAATTGAACAAGCTGAATGATGAGCTGAATGTGCCATATAACTTACGCAGCTGCCATATCGCGAAATATAAAGGTAAAGTGATTGTTGGGCATGTGCCTGTGAGCAGTTTAGATGCGATTGATACGTTGCCTGCGGATGTGGTTGGAATTTCAGTACCAGGTATGCCAATTGGCAGCTTAGGGATGGAGCAGCCAGATGGAAGAACGCAGCCGTATTCAGTGGTTCAATTTAAAGCCAATGGCGAATACCGTTAGTTCAGAAAAATAGATTAAGTTGCAGGGGAACCTGCAACTTTTGTGACGGTGGTTAGCTTTCTAATATCAGCTCAATAGATTTTAGTTCTTCTTGGCTAAAATCGCGGTTTTTTAAGATCCCTATTGCGTCATCAATTTGGCTAATACGGCTTGCCCCAATCAAAACGGAAGTGATCCTATCATGGCGTAATAACCACGCTAATGCCATTTGGCTTAGCTTTTGATCGCGTTTTGCCGCAATTTCATTCAACTGTTTAACTTTTGCTAAGATAGCAGAAGTCAGTCGCTCAGGAGGCAATGACGGATTACCAGCAGCTCGTGAGTCGGCGGGGATACCATTTAAATAGCGATCCGTTAAGATCCCGCCAGCAAGTGGAGAATATGCGATTGAACCTACGCCTTCTTCTTCAAGAACATCAAACAAACCTTCTTCGGGCGTGCGTTCAAGCATGGAATATTTTGGTTGGTGGATAAGGCAGGGTGTTCCTAATTCAGTCAGAATACCAATGGCCTCTTTCGCTAAATCGGCGGGGTAGTTTGAAATCCCAACGTACAGTGCTTTTCCTTGGCGAACAATTAAGTCAAGAGCAGCCATGGTTTCTTCTAATGGCGTATCAGGGTCTGGGCGATGGTGGTAAAAAATATCCACATAATCAAGCCCCATACGCTTTAAACTTTGGTTGAGACTGGCAACCAAATATTTTTTGCTTCCCCAATCGCCATAGGGGCCATCCCACATGGTAAACCCCGCTTTTGATGAAATGATCATTTCATCGCGATAAGGTAGAAAATCTCGCTGTAAGATCTGGCCAAACCTCGTTTCGGCAGATCCTGGAGGAGGGCCATAGTTATTGGCAAGATCAAAATGCGTAATACCAAGGTCAAAAGCATGGCGCACCATGGCTTGGCAGTTATCAAACGATTTGTTATCGCCAAAATTATGCCATAACCCTAATGAAATCAGTGGTAAACGCAGTCCACTGCGGCCACATAAACGGTATTCCATTTCAGTATAGCGCTTTGATGATGCGACATAAGGCATACTTCACCTCCAAAATAGTGAGCAAAAATCATTCTGATATTGTCATAAACCCCAAATGTGAGCTGAGGAATCGATGCTAATTTAATTTAGTATGGTCTTTTTATCGCGAAATTGTGATGGTGTACGAAGAATTTTGGGATGCATTGAAAACAGAGGGTATTCACTGTGAGTGAATACCCTCTGTTAGAAGATTAAATTTGTTCTGGGCGAGTAAAAATGAGCTCATTACCTTTAGATTGGCTTTCATCAAATTGATAACCTTCTAAATTAAAGTCAGACAATTGATCGGTTTTTGTCAGTTTATTTTGAATAATAAATCGGCTCATTAAACCGCGTGCTTTCTTTGCATAAAAGCTGATGACTTTGTATTTGCCGTTTTTCTCATCAAGGAAAACAGGCTTAATAATCTTCCCATCTAATTTTTTGGTATTTACCGATTTAAAATATTCGTCAGATGCAAGGTTGACTAAGACTTGGTCTTTTTGCTGAGCAAGAGCCAGGTTCAATTGTTTGGTAATGATATCGCCCCAGAATTCATAGAGGTTTTTACCACGGGTATTTTTTAGTGAAATTCCCATTTCAAGGCGATAAGGCTGCATTAAATCTAATGGGCGCAAGATACCATAAAGACCCGATAAAATACGTAAATGGGATTGGGCAAATTCAAAATCTGCTGGGGAAAATGTCTCTGCTTTCATTCCCGTATAAACATCACCTTTAAACGCTAAAATGGCTTGGCGTGCATTTTCAGGGGTAAAGTCTGCGTGCCATTCTGCAAAACGAGCGGCGTTGAGGCCTGCCAATTTATCACTGATTTTCATTAAACTGGCGATATCCACAGGGGTTAACTTACGGCATTCTTTGATGAGCTTTTGCGATTCTGCTAATAACTCAGGTTGCGTAAATTTTGCTGTCGCAAGCGGGCTTTCGTAGTCTAGTGTTTTTGCAGGTGAAATAGTAATAAGCATGACTTGACCCTTTATAAAAGAATAATAACGCTTACTTTAGCAAAAATTCATCCTAAATAGCTAATTGATGCAATAAGGCAAATCAATATTATTCTTTGCTATTGTTAGCTGACGAGATATTTCGCTAAAAGGATTCAGCTTGATATCAAGTTGCGAAACCGATTGCCAATCAAATAGTTGCTTTTGACTAGATTTCCTTGCTTGCAGCAATATGGATGCATGATATTATCTGTAGACGGTGCGGCGATAGCCACAATTCCTTTATAATACGCAAAGTAATTCAAGTTGCAGTCTGTTAGCCAATACATCTACAACTTGAAGCATGACGGGTTACCCTAAATACTTCAAGTTGTAGGTAGGCGGCAAGTAAACGAGTCTCTAGGAGCATACATTAGTATATGACTAGAGCGAGAGAGCGTAGCCAACACCGCTACAACTTGAAATATAACGGGTATAACAACGAGATTAAAGAAATGACCGATAAACTGACCTCCTTACGTAGTCTGACAACTGTTGTTGCTGATACAGGCGACATCGAAGCAATGAAGCTTTACAAACCACAAGATGCGACCACCAACCCGTCGCTGATCTTAAATGCTGCACAAATTCCTGAGTACCGTAAATTAATTGATGAAGCGGTTGAATGGGCACGTAAGCAAAGCAGCAATCGTGAGCAACAAATTATTGATGCTTGTGACAAACTGGCTGTGAATATCGGTCTGGAAATTCTGAAATTAGTTCCGGGTCGTATTTCTACCGAAGTTGATGCACGTCTTTCTTATGACGAAGAAGCCTGTATTGCTAAAGCACGTCATTTAATCAAAATGTACAACGATGCGGGTATCAGCAATGATCGCATCCTGATTAAATTAGCGTCTACTTGGCAGGGTATCCGTGCAGCGGAAAAACTGGAAAAAGAAGGCATCAACTGTAACCTGACTTTATTATTTTCTTTTGCTCAAGCACGCGCTTGTGCAGAAGCAGGTGTTTACCTGATCTCTCCATTCGTGGGCCGTATCCTTGACTGGTACAAAGCAAATACTGACAAAAAAGAGTTTGCACCACAAGAAGATCCAGGTGTGGTTTCTGTAACTGAAATCTATAACTACTACAAAGCGCACGGCTATAAAACAGTTGTTATGGGTGCAAGTTTCCGTAATGTGGGCGAAATCATTGAATTAGCAGGTTGCGATCGCTTAACAATCTCCCCAGGCTTACTGAAAGAGCTGTCTGAGTCTGAAGGCACATTAGTACGTAAACTGACTGACGCGGGTAAAACGCAAGAGCCAGGTGCTAAACTGACTGAAGCTGAATTCTACTGGCAGCATAACCAAGATCCAATGGCGGTTGATAAACTGTCTGACGGTATCCGTAAGTTTGCTGTAGACCAAGAAAAACTGGAAAAAATGATTGCGGATTTACTGTAATTTTTCTAGCGTCGTCAAAACCCAGCCAATTGGTTGGGTTTTTTTATGGCTATTTTTCATTGATTTATATCTCAATTTAAATATAAAAAAGCCACAACGCTGCATGAAAATATGCTTCATGGTATGATATTACACCTGTTTATGGGCAAATAAACAGTTTCTGATAAGTCAATTTTTGAGGTTTGTATGAATGAATTGCGCATAGGTCTGGTTTCTGTTTCTGATCGTGCTTCGAGCGGTATTTATGAAGATAAAGGCATCCCTGCATTAGAAGAGTGGTTAGCAAAAACGCTAACAACGCCTTTTCGCATTGAAACGCGGTTAATTCCAGATGAGCAAGTCATGATTGAACAAACTTTGTGTGAGCTGGTGGATGAGTTTGCATGCCATTTAGTGCTTACCACAGGTGGCACAGGGCCTGCTCGTCGTGATGTGACACCAGATGCAACATTAGCCATCGCCGATCGTGAAATGCCAGGGTTTGGTGAGCAAATGCGCCAAATTAGCTTGAAATTCGTTCCCACTGCTATTTTATCGCGTCAAGTCGGCGTGATCCGCAATCAGGCCTTAATTTTAAACTTACCAGGGCAGCCAAAAGCCATTGCTGAAACATTGGAAGGGTTGAAAGATAAGGAAGGAAATGTACTGGTATCAGGGATTTTTGCCAGTGTTCCTTATTGCATTCAATTGCTCGATGGCCCGTATGTGGAAACTGATCCTACAATCGTTAAGGCGTTTAGGCCAAAATCGGCGATCCGTACTGAATAAGTTTTGAATACAATCAGGTGAGCATTCACTCACCTGATTAAATACCATTAGCAATAATTAGCCGCGCTGGCCAATAGGTAGCACAGTTCTGCCGTATTGCTCATTTAACACTTCTGCGACCGCTAAATAGAACGCACTCGCACCACAGATAATTCCTTCGAAACCTGCAAATTGGAGCAGCGCAGCGTTGCCCGTTAGATTGCCAATAGCAAGTAAGGCAAATAAGACTGTTAAGCTACCAAAAACAAATTGCAGCACAACGTTAGCTTTAAATGTGCCAAGGAACATGAAAAAGGTAAAAATCCCCCAAATAGCAAGGAAAACGCCTAAAAATTCAGGCGAGGTGGCTTCGGCTAACCCCATAGTTGGTAAAAATAATAAACCAACTAATGCAATCCAAAACATCCCATAAGAGGTAAATGCGGTTGCGCCAAATGTATTGCCCTTTTTATATTCAATCAGCCCTGCGATAAATTGGGCAATCCCACCATAAAAAATACCCATGCTTAAAATAACGGATGAAAGCGGAAAAAATCCTGCGTTATGAATATTCAACAGGATGGTTGTCATACCAAAGCCTAGTAAACCAAGTGGGCCTGGATTTGCAAGAGAGCTAGACTGCATATAACCTCTGGTAAAATATATAAAATTCAAATAGATAAAAAGAAATAAACACCGCTAAAATGGCAGTGGCGGCGAATCATACGCAGTTTTAGTTGCCTAAACAATGATCACAAGACAGGTTTTTTTGCAATAAATGCAAATTTTTTTTAATTCCCCCCTTGATGAATGGATTTACGACCCCATCTTTAAAGCATCAACCGATATCTCTGTGAATTATTGCGTATTGAAAAATAATTTAGGCTCAGGGTGAAAAATGCCCTTGAAAAAGAAATATTGAGCCGCATATAGATTGATATCGAAATCATAGTGAAAAGAATTCCTTTGGAGGCGTTTTAGATGGGTAAAATTATTGGTATCGACTTGGGTACAACTAACTCATGCGTTGCAATTATGGATGGTACTACCGCTCGTGTTCTGGAGAACAGCGAGGGTGACAGAACTACTCCTTCCATCATTGCGTACACTCAAGATGGTGAAATTTTAGTTGGTCAGCCAGCAAAACGTCAGGCTGTTACTAACCCAGAAAATACTTTATTTGCAATCAAACGTTTGATTGGTCGTCGTTTCCAAGACGAAGAAGTTCAGCGCGATGTCGCTATCATGCCATACAAAATCATTGCTGCAGATAACGGCGATGCTTGGTTAGATGTGAAAGGCCAAAAAATGGCACCGCCACAAGTTTCAGCTGAAGTTCTGAAAAAAATGAAGAAAACAGCGGAAGATTACTTGGGTGAGCCAGTCACAGAAGCGGTTATCACTGTGCCTGCTTACTTTAACGATGCTCAGCGTCAAGCAACTAAAGATGCGGGTCGTATCGCTGGTTTAGAAGTAAAACGTATTATCAACGAACCAACAGCAGCAGCATTAGCTTATGGTTTAGATAGAGAAGTTGGTAACCGTACAATTGCTGTTTACGACTTAGGTGGTGGTACATTCGACTTATCAATCATCGAAATTGATGAAGTTGATGGCGAAAAAACCTATGAAGTGTTAGCAACCAATGGTGATACTCACTTAGGTGGTGAAGACTTCGATACACGTTTAATCAACTACTTAGTTGAAGAATTCAAAAAAGAACAAGGTGTTGACCTGCGTAACGATCCGTTAGCAATGCAACGTCTGAAAGAATCTGCAGAAAAAGCGAAAATTGAGCTGTCTTCTGCACAACAAACTGATGTGAACCTGCCATATATCACTGCTGATGCAACAGGTCCAAAACACATGAACATCAAAGTGACTCGTGCAAAATTAGAGTCACTGGTAGAAGACTTAGTTAAGCGTTCAATGGAGCCAGTGAAAGTTGCACTGCAAGACGCAGGTTTAAGTGTGAGTGAAATCAACGATGTTATTTTAGTTGGTGGCCAAACACGTATGCCAATGGTTCAAAAAGTTGTTGCTGACTTCTTTGGTAAAGAACCACGTAAAGACGTTAACCCAGACGAAGCGGTTGCAATGGGTGCTGCAGTACAAGGTGGTGTTTTAGCAGGTGATGTTAAAGACGTTCTGTTACTTGACGTAACGCCTCTGTCTTTAGGTATCGAAACCATGGGTGGCGTGATGACTTCGTTAATTTCGAAGAATACCACTATCCCAACAAAACACAGCCAAGTGTTCTCAACCGCGGAAGATAACCAAGCAGCCGTGACGATCCATGTTCTGCAAGGTGAACGTAAACGTGCGGGTGATAACAAATCACTGGGTCAATTTAACTTAGACGGTATCCAAGCAGCACCACGTGGTATGCCACAAATCGAAGTGACTTTCGACATCGATGCTGATGGTATCTTACATGTGTCTGCGAAAGACAAAAACAGCGGTCGTGAGCAAAACATCACCATTAAGGCTTCTTCAGGCCTGAACGACGAAGAAATCGAAAAAATGGTACGTGACGCAGAAGCGAACGCAGAAGCTGACCGTAAATTTGAAGAGTTAGTGCAGGTTCGTAACCAAGCTGACCAACTGGTTCACGGTACACGTAAACAAATCGAAGAAGCAGGTGACAAATTACCAGCGGACGATAAAGCAAACATCGAAAAAGCAACATCTGAGTTAGAAGCTGCAGCGAAAGGCGAAGATAAAGCAGATATCGAAGCGAAAATCCAAGCTTTAGTCACTGCATCTGCAAAACTTCTGGAAATCGCACAGCAACAAGCTCAATCAGGCGGTGCCGGTGCAGCTGGCGCAGAAGCGAAGAAAGATGATGATGTTGTTGACGCTGAGTTTGAAGAAGTTAACGACAAAGACAAAAAATAATGCCCTTAGCGGGCGCAGTAGCTGTAGCGAAGATGGTTAATAGTTACTGATACCGGATACGGGCGTTGAGGGAACTCTGCGCCCGTTCCGCATGTTAAGGGTAAATTAAATGGCAAAAAGAGACTTTTATCAGGTTTTAGAACTTGAAAAGAATGCTTCAGAAAAAGACATAAAAAGAGCGTATAAGCGCTTAGCAATGAAATACCATCCTGACCGTAATCAGGGCAATAAAGACGAATCTGAAGAAAAATTTAAAGAAATTAAAGAAGCTTACGAAGTTCTTTCCGATGAGCAAAAACGTGCCGCTTATGACCAATATGGTCATGCTGCGTTTGAACAAGGCGGAATGGGCGGCGGCGGGTTTGGCGGTGGCGCTGACTTTAGCGATATCTTTGGTGACGTCTTCGGTGATATTTTCGGAGGCGGTCGCAGACAGCAACGCCCAAGCCGTGGCTCTGATCTGCAGTACAACATGGAATTGACTCTTGAAGAGGCTGTCCGTGGAGTGACCAAAGAAATTCGTATTCCGACGCTAGAAACCTGTGATGTGTGCCATGGTAATGGTGCGAAACCAGGAACCAGTGCTGATACTTGTTCCACTTGTCATGGTATGGGCCAAGTGCATATGCGCCAAGGCTTTTTCTCGGTACAACAACCTTGCCCAACTTGCCACGGTCGCGGAAAAGTTATCAAAGACCCATGCAACAAATGCCATGGTCATGGTCGTGTTGAAAGATATAAAACACTATCAGTTAAAATTCCAGCGGGGGTTGATACGGGTGATCGCGTTCGCTTATCGGGTGAAGGTGAAGCGGGTGAGAACGGAGCTCCAGCAGGCGATTTATTCGTTCAAGTTCATGTATTACCTCATAACATTTTTGAGCGTGATGGTAATAACCTGCATTGCGAAGTACCAATTAACTTTGCCGATGCAGCTTTGGGCGGTGAAATTGAAGTTCCAACCCTTGATGGTCGTGTAAAACTGAAAATTCCAGCAGAGACACAAACAGGTAAAATTTTCCGTATGAAAGGAAAAGGTGTGAAATCTGTGCGTGGAGGTCTGCAAGGCGATTTGATGTGCCACATTGTTGTTGAAACTCCCGTAAAACTGAATGAGAAACAAAAAGCGTTACTCAAAGAGTTTGGCGAGTCTTTAGGTGGCAAAAGCGGAGAAAAAAATAGTCCGCGTTCCAAAAGCTTCCTAGATGGCGTGAAAAAATTCTTTGATGATTTAACGAACAAATAATGTGTTAATTATTTAATAAATTAGAATGGCTGGTCTGTGAAATACAGAACCAGCCATTTTTTTATGTTATTTAACCACTTCCCCGCTAGCAATAACGGTTTCACGTACTTTGTTTGCAAAGTCTTGTGCTTCTTGGATAATCACTTTTTCATCAGCGGTGAGTAATTGGCGGTCTTGCATCAAAACTTTACCGTCTACTATCGTATGGCGAACATTAGCCCCATTCGCGCCATAAACAAGTGCGGCATATGGGCTATACATTGGAACCATATTAGGTGATTTAGTATCAATAACAATAATATCTGCAAGTTTACCCGCTTCAAGTGAGCCTAATTTATCTTCCATATGCAGAACTTTAGCTGAGCCTTTGGTGGCTAGCTCGACAACAGTGAGCGGCGGCATTGCAGCTCGGTCTTTGTTCTCTAGTTTATGAATTTTACCGACTAAATTAAGCTCATTTAATGTTGTTAGAGTATTGCTCGACATTGGGCCATCGGTTCCTAACCCTACCCGAATGCCTTTTTCTAACATAGTCGTGACAGGCGCAACGCCTTTTGCTGATTTGGTGTTGGCACTGATATTATGTGCGACACCGACATCGTATTTTTTCAGCAAATCCATATCTTGCTCATTCACCATAATTGCGTGTGCAGCAATGACTTTATTATTCAGTGCACCAATATCAGCCATGTATTGAACAGGGCTTTTACCACCTGTTCGCTTAGCAATTTCTTCTTGCTCGCGATCGGTTTCGGCTAAGTGGATCATGACTGGAACATTTAATTCTTGAGATAATGTTGAAATTTGCTGTAAATGCTCAGTTGAGTTGGTATATGGAGCATGGGGTGCAAAAGCTGGAGTTATGCGTGGATGGTCTTTGTATTGATTAATAAAACTCACTGCATATTGAATACCTTCATCTGCATTTTGCGCATCAGCAACAGGAAACTGGATCACGGACTCACCTAAAACAGCTCTTAAGCCAATTTTATCAACCGTTTTTGCCACTTCGTCTTCAAAATAATACATATCGACATATGTTGTGACGCCCCCCTTAATCATTTCAATATTGGCAAGATTCGCACCAACGCGTACCATTTCACGGCTTACCATCTTGTTTTCTAGGGGAAATATATAACGATGTAAGCGGTCTGGAACATCATCCGCCAATGAACGAAAAACAGTCATTGATGCATGAGTATGGGTATTAATTAGACCTGGCATGACAATGTCTCCCTCGACATTGAGCACATTCGTAGCTTGATAGTCTTTTGCAAGCTCTGGTCCACCTACGGCAATGATTTTATTTTCTTTAATGACAACGGTACCGTTTTTGATGATATGGTTTTTAGCATCCATCGTTAAGACTGTACCATCAACTATCATCATATCCACAGGTGTGACAGAAAAGCTTGCAAAAGAAGACGTCATTGTTGCAAGTGCTAATAAAGACTTTGTAAAAGACATTGTTACCTCATATCCAAATGAAAAATCAGTTTTTATTCTTTATAAAAGGCTCAAGTGGATTTATTAAAAACCACACTCTAATACCTAAATATAAGGGATTGATATTTATGTTCAGTCCCTTATCGCGGGCTAACTGCTAAGTTTGGCAAGTAAAACACCCGATAAAATAACTATGCAGGCAAGAACTCGCATTAAGTTGAACTTTTCTTTTAAAAAGACAATCGAAAGGAACATTGCAAAGAGTACGCTGGTTTCTCTGATGGCTGCTACCATAACTATAGGTGCTTGGCTCATTGCCCAAATAGCAATGCCATAGCTCACTAATTGCATTAACCCACCTAATAACCCAGAACGCCAATATTGCTGAATACCGAGCACAAGTGTTGTGCGATATTTAATAATACCTGAAATAGTTAAGACGATACCATTTAATAAAAATAGCCAAAGTGTGTAGACGACAGGGTCTTCACTGGCTCGAGCTCCGTGGCCATCTGAAAGTGTGTAGCAGGCTGTGAAAAAGGCTGTACATAAGGCAAAAGTTAACGCTTTTCCTTTGATATTTAATTGAAATTTTCTTCCAGCAAAGGCGATGAGTAAAACACCACTAATAATGAGCAGTATGCCAATAAAACCCATTAATGGAATAAACTCATTGAATAATACAGCGCCAAGCAATGCTGTAATCAGTGGCGCGGAACCTCGTGAAATAGGGTAAATCTGGCTCAAATCACCGTGAGTATAGGCCTGGCTTAAAAAGTAGGTGTAGCCAATGTGGAACAATACCGATAAGGCCAACCAGTGCATTGCTTGGGGAGAAGGTAACCCCAACCAAAATATTGCTGGAATGGCGAGCACACCCGAAAAAAAAGAAATCATGACGAGACCAAAAAAACGGTCATTACCAAATTTAACTAAAGCGTTCCAAGTTGCATGGCAAAAAGCAGCAAAAAGGACGGCGAGTAATACGTAAGTAGTCATAATTTAAGGATAAAGATTATTTTTTTGTTTGAAAAATAAATAACGTTGTTGTTGCGAAACGCTTCGCAAAACGATTGTAACTCAGTCTCCCATATTAAAAATTATTGCGAAACCCTTCGAACAGAAAAAATAGATGATTGCGACAAGAACATCAAAAAATGTAAATTAGAAAAACGAGAAAAAGTTGAATTTATAAAGTCACTTTTTAAAAAATTTATTATTTGTTTTTATAAAAGTTGTCTATAGTGAAATTAACGTTTTTTTATCATTTTGAGTGATCTCTAACCTAAATAGATCGTTAATTCCGATTTTTAATGGATGAATAAACGATTTTTTACGAATTAATAATTAGCATAATATTAACATTCAAAAAATATTGAGGTTAAAATAAATGACAGCAATTATTCGTAAATTTTTAAGGTTAGAAGCAGCAGGGGGCTTACTCCTGATTATTGCTGCCATAGTTGCTTTGATTATGGCTAATACGCCATTGCAAGGCGCTTATCAGCAATTTTTAACGATCCCAGTATCGATTAAAATTTCAGACTTTGGGCTAGATAAACCATTAATTTTATGGATTAATGACTTCCTAATGGCTATTTTTTTCTTAGTCGTGGGTCTTGAGGTTAAACGTGAATTATTGGAAGGATCCTTAGCTGGTCGTGATAAAGCTATATTTCCAGCAATTGCAGCATTAGGTGGGATGATTGTTCCTGCGCTAATTTATCTGCTTTTTAATGGTGGAAATGAAATCACTCAACAAGGTTGGGCAATACCAGCGGCAACAGATATTGCATTTGCTTTAGGTGTTATGGCGTTATTAGGTAAGCGCGTACCCACTGAGTTAAAGGTCTTTTTATTGGCGCTAGCTATTATCGATGATCTTGGTGTTATTGTGATTATTGCCTTTTTCTATACAAGCTCTGTATCAATGATTGCGCTCGGCTTAGCTGCTTTATGTATTGCAATATTGGTCACTATGAATTGGCGCAAAGTGGAAAATACAGCAGCTTATTTAGTTATAGGGCTGATATTGTGGGTATGTATATTAAAGTCAGGTGTTCATGCTACATTGGCGGGGGTGATTGTTGGTTTCTTAATTCCATTAAGGGGCACAAATCAAACAAAACCTTCTGAAGAGCTTGAGCATGTCTTACATCCGTGGGTTGTCTATTTAATCTTACCTATTTTTGCATTTGCAAATTCAGGCGTTCAATTACAAGGCATCACCTTTGATGGGTTATTGAGTCCGTTACCGCTTGGTGTGGCTGCAGGGTTAGTATTGGGTAAGCCAATTGGGATTTTCTTATTTAGTTGGATTTCGGTAAAACTTGGCTTTGCGAAATTACCTGAGTCGATTAATTTGAAGCAAGTTTTTGCCGTTTCGGTGTTATGTGGGATCGGTTTTACTATGTCTATTTTTATAACTGGGCTCGCATTCGATGGTATTGATGAGGTATATAGTACTTACTCACGCCTAGGTATTTTAATTGGCTCCACAGTGGCAGCAGTGCTCGGTTATTTTATGTTAAGAGTAGTCTTACCGAAACAAAAACAGTTAGCGTGAACTAGAATTATAAAGTAATTTAGTTAATTCTTAGTAAGAATTTCCGAACTAATATTCTATGATATGCCGTAGTGTATCTTTTGCAGATACACTACGGTTATACATAATAAAAGCCCCTGATTCATGGGGACAGGTAGATATGTATGGTGAATAGCACCAAGTGTGGTTATTGACGATACAAAAGGAATCGATATGCGGGTTTCACATTTAAATTTTAACCATCTTTACTACTTTTGGCATGTATGTAAAGAGGGGTCTGTCGTGGGGGCGGCTGAAGCACTTTACCTGACTCCTCAGACCATAACAGGCCAAATAAAGGCGCTAGAAGAGCGTTTAGGTGGTAAATTATTTAAGCGACAGGGGCGTGGTTTAGTGCCTTCCGAACTCGGGCAACTTATTTTTCGCTACGCAGATAAAATGTTTATGCTTAGCCAAGAAATGCTCGATATAGTTAATTACAGCAGAGAGTCCAACTTACTATTTGATGTTGGTGTTGCTGATACATTGTCAAAACAGTTAGTTAGCCGAATATTGGAAACGACAGTTGTTGAGCATGAACAGATTCACTTGCGCTGTTTTGAATCAACTCACGAGCTGTTATTAGAGCAACTTAGCCAACATAAGTTGGATATGATTTTATCGGACTGCCCAGTTGATTCATCACAGCAGGAAGGCCTGTTTTCCGTTAAATTGGGTGAATGCAGTATGAGCTTTTTTTGCCGTCAGCCAATACCGAAAAAGCCATTTCCTGAATGTTTAGAAGAGCGTCGCTTACTGATTCCTGGAAGACGTTATCTTTTAGGTCGGCATATTTTAGCTTGGATACGGAATAAAAATTTACAAGTTGAGGTATTAGGCGAGTTCGATGATGCTGCATTAATGAAAGCGTTTGGCATGCATTATAATGCTATTTTTGTTGCTCCTTCTCAGTATACACCTGACCTTTTAGGCGGAGAAGATATTGTAGAATTAGGGCGATTAGAAAATGTAAAAGAAGAATATTACGTTATTTTTGCAGAAAGAATGATTCAGCATCCAGCAGTGCAGCGAGTTTGCAATAAAGATTTTTCAGAATTATTTTCAGTGTCATTTGACAAGTTAGGGCAGTAAATTAAGCAAATAAAAAAACCGGCCTAGGCCGGTTTTTTTTAGCTAATCAAGAAGCAAAATTACATTGCTTTAATTTGAGCAACTAAGTTAGCTTTATGACGTGCTGCTTTATTTTTGTGGATCAGGCCTTTACTGGCGTGACGATCAACAATAGGTTGCATGTCATTGAATGCTTTCTGAGCAGCTTCTTTATCGCCTGCAGCGATAGCAAGGTAAACTTTCTTGATAAAAGTACGTACCATAGAGCGACGGCTAGCGTTGTGCTGGCGACGTTTCTCTGACTGAACGGCACGTTTCTTAGCTGATTTGATATTAGCCAAGGTCCAACTCCCAAATGTATTCTATTGAGGACAATTCAAAGGTCGAGGAATATGCCCTTTCGCCCTGCATTTGTCAATGGATTTGTGCAAATAAACATCGTGTACTTCGATGTCCATGCGCTGTGAATGGTGCAAGATTCTATCAGCAAATATGAGAAGAATACAGATCTTAGCGTGAAAAAATGCGTAATTGATGTCAGAAAATTAAAAACAATCACGATAGAAAAAAATTTTAGCCCATCAATAAGAGGAGAGTATGATATTTGCTCGCTTATTGATTGCTTATTAATCACGAAATGTGTTTAGCTATAGGCATTGATGAGAAAACGATAAAAATTGAATATTTTTAGAGACCTCGGAACAAATTTGTTGTATTGATAATCCATTGGTTATCCCAACATTTTTTGATATCTATGCCTAATTGCTCATATTGGGTAGCATTGTGGCTTGTTGTTCACGTAAAATAGATGGCTATTAGGTCGTGTTAGAATCAAAAAAATAGGGTTTAATGTAACCTTTTGCGAACTAAGGTTAACCTTATGCGTCGTACAAGGTATAATCCTGCAATTTCCTCGGTATTGAGCCTGTTATGGAGCTAATTCGCGGTATACAGAATATCCGGGCGTGCCATCATGGTTGCGTGCTGACTATTGGTAATTTTGACGGTGTTCATCGTGGGCACCAAGTATTACTTCAAAATTTGAAACTCAAGGGTAAGGAACTTGGCTTACCTACGGTTGTGATGATTTTTGAGCCACAACCTCTTGAATTTTTTATTGGTGACAAAGCGCCTGCGCGTTTGACACGTTTAAGAGATAAAGTTAAATACCTCGCAGACAGTGGTATTGACTACCTTCTTTGTGTTGAATTTAACCAGCACTTTGCCTCTTTAACACCCGCTGAGTTTGTCTCAGATTTACTGGTTGACAAATTAGGGGTGAAATATCTCGCCATCGGTGATGATTTCCGTTTTGGGAAAAATCGCATGGGGGATTTTGCCTTTTTGCAGCAAGCAGGTGAAGAGTTTGGGTTTGAGGTTGCTGATACAGAAAGCTTTTGTGATTCAGGTCTTCGCATCAGCAGCACGGCCATTCGTAAGGCTATTCAGGTTAACGACCTTGAATTGGCGGAAAACCTGTTAGGGCATGCCTATCGTATTAGTGGGCGAGTGGTTCATGGTAACCAGCTTGGCAGAACAATAGGTTTTCCGACGGCAAACCTACCATTAAAACGTTTAGTCACACCAGTGACGGGTGTGTATGCTGTAGAAGTTTATGGTTTAGGTGATAAGCCTTTGCCTGGTGTGGCGAATATCGGCACACGACCGACTGTATCTGGAAAAGGAACGCAGTTAGAAGTTCATCTGATTGATGCCACTATGGATTTATATGGGCGTCATATCGATGTAGTGTTACGTAAGAAATTACGTGATGAGCAGCGGTTTGCTTCGTTGGAAGCGCTTAAGGAGCAAATTGCTAATGATGTAATTGCAGCAAGAGAATATCTTACTGCAATAGGAATCAGATAATTTAGCGGAAAATTGGAACTGAGAATCGATGAGTGACTATAAAAATACCCTGAATCTACCAGAAACAGGGTTCCCAATGCGTGGCGATCTCGCTAAACGCGAACCACAGATGTTAGAGCGCTGGTACAAAGAAGGTTTGTACCAAGCAATCCGTAAAGCAAAATCGGGCAAGAAAACCTTTATTCTGCACGATGGCCCTCCATATGCTAACGGCAGTATTCATATTGGTCACTCAGTTAACAAAATTCTCAAAGATATTATTATTAAATCCAAAGGATTAGCGGGTTATGATTCCCCGTATATTCCTGGTTGGGATTGCCATGGCTTACCGATTGAACACAAAGTTGAACAAATCGTGGGTAAACCAGGAGAAAAAGTTTCCGCCGCTGAATTTCGTGCACAATGCCGCCAATATGCAAAAGAGCAAATTGAAGGCCAAAAAGCTGACTTTATACGTCTTGGTGTATTAGGTGAGTGGGATAAACCCTACTTAACCATGGACTTCAAAACCGAAGCCCACATCATCAGAGCGTTAGCAAAAACCATTGCAAACGGCCATTTAGTGAAAGGTGCTAAGCCTGTTCATTGGTGTACAGCATGTGGTTCTTCATTAGCTGAAGCTGAAGTTGAGTATTATGACAAAACTTCCCCATCTATCTACGTTCGTTTCCCTGCAGTAGATAGCAAAGTGGTGTGTGAAAAATTCGGGGTTACGAGTGATAAAACGCCATCACTGGTTATCTGGACAACAACACCGTGGACATTGCCTGCTAACCGCGCAATCTCGTTGAATCCTGAATTTAAATACAACTTGGTACAAGCGAATGGCGAATTAGTCATTTTAGCAGCTGACCTTGTTGAAGATGTAATGAAAACTGTTGGTATCGACGAATGGGCAGTTTTAGGTGAATGTGAAGGTTCTGCGCTTGAACTGCTGCGTTTTGAACATCCATTTATGGGCTTTGATGTTCCTGCTATCTTAGGTGACCATGTTACATTAGATGCAGGTACAGGTGCCGTTCATACTGCGCCAGGTCATGGTCCTGAGGACTATGTGGTTGGCCAAAAATACGGTTTAGAGACAGCAAACCCTGTTGGGCCAGACGGTTGTTTCTTAGCCAATACCTATCCAACACTGGATGGTGTGTTCATTTTTAAAGCTAATGATTTAATTGTTGAGCTGTTAAATGAAAAAGGCGCGTTGCTGTATAAAAAAGCAATCACGCACAGCTACCCATGTTGCTGGCGTCATAAAACCCCCGTTATTTTCCGTGCAACACCACAATGGTTTATTGGCATGGATAAAAATGGCTTACGCGAACAATCATTGAAAGAAATTGATATCGTTCAGTGGATCCCTGGTTGGGGTCGCGCACGTATTGAGTCAATGGTTGAAAACCGCCCTGACTGGTGTATCTCTCGCCAGCGTACTTGGGGAACGCCGATGTCTTTGTTTGTTCATAAAGATACGGAAGAGCTGCATCCTCGTACGTTAGAATTAATGGAAGAAGTCGCTAAACGTGTTGAAGTTGACGGTATTCAAGCATGGTGGGATCTTGACCCAGCTGAATTACTGGGTGATGAAGCTGAAACCTACCGTAAAGTACCAGATACACTAGACGTCTGGTTTGACTCTGGGTCTACACACTTTGCCGTGGTTGATGCACGTCCTGAATTCCATGGTAATTCAGCTGACATGTACTTGGAAGGCTCTGACCAACACCGTGGCTGGTTCATGTCCTCATTGATGTTATCAACAGCAATGAAAGGCAAAGCGCCATATCGCCAAGTGTTAACGCACGGTTTCACCGTTGATGGCCAAGGCCGTAAAATGTCTAAATCATTAGGCAATACGGTAAGTCCACAAGATGTCATGAATAAACTGGGTGCAGATATTCTGCGTCTATGGGTTGCTTCGACGGATTATACAGGTGAAATCGCGGTCTCTGATGAAATCTTAAAACGTGCAGCGGATTCATATCGCCGTATTCGTAATACTGCCCGCTTCTTGTTGGCGAACCTTAATGGTTTCAATCCAGAAACGGACATGGTGAAACCTGAAGACATGGTGGTGTTAGACCGTTGGGCGGTTAGCCGTGCGCTTGAAGCACAACAAGAAATCGCCAAAGCGTATGATGAATATGATTTCCTTTCCGTTATTCAGCGTTTAATGCATTTCTGCTCTATCGAAATGGGTTCGTTCTATCTGGATATCATTAAAGACCGTCAGTACACAGCGAAAGGAGACAGCTTAGCGCGTCGTAGCTGCCAAACAGCTCTGTTCCATATCGTTGAAGCGTTAGTACGTTGGATAGCCCCAGTACTTTCTTTCACTTCAGACGAAATCTGGAATGAATTACCAGGAAAACGTGCTCAATTCGTTCTAACCGAAGAATGGTATAACGGCTTATTTGGTTTAGATGAGTCAAATGAAATGAATAACAGCTTCTGGTCTGAACTGCTGGCGGTTCGCGGTGAAGTGAATAAAGTGTTAGAGCAAGCGCGTACAGATAAACACATTGGTGGCTCACTAGAGGCTGCGGTGACGTTATATGCAGATAAAGACTTAGCAAACAAACTGCAAAGTTTAGGTGATGAACTGCGTTTCGTTCTGCTGACTTCTCAAGCGACTGTCGCGGATATTGCAACGGCGTCTGCTGATGCGCAAGAGAGCGAGTTAAAAGGCCTTAAAATTGCCTTTAGTAAAGCGGAAGGCGAAAAATGCCCACGTTGCTGGCATTATGCGAGCGATATCGGCTCATCAAGCGAGCAACCAGAAATTTGTGGTCGCTGTGTGACGAACGTAGCCGGTGACGGCGAATTGCGTAAGTTTGCTTAATGAAGACGCCTATTTGTTCTACTGGCCTGCGTTGGTTATGGCTAACCATCGTGATTATCGTGGCAGATTTAGGAATAAAGCAGTTGGTGCTAAAAGACCTGAATCTGTATGAACCACATGCTGTAATGCCATTTTTCAACATCATGTACGCCCAAAATTTTGGTGCGGCATTTAGTTTCTTGGCTGATGAAGGCGGCTGGCAGCGTTGGTTCTTTGCGGGTATTGCGGTGGGAATTTCCATTATTTTAATGGTGATGATGTACCGCCAAAGCGCGCAAAAACGCCTATCCAATATTGCTTACGCACTCATTATTGGCGGGGCAATTGGCAACCTTAGCGACCGTCTGGTTCATGGGTTTGTCGTTGATTACCTTGATATTTATGTCGGTAATTGGCACTGGCCAACATTCAACCTAGCTGATATGGCAATTTGTATTGGTGCTGCTTTAGTTATTTTGGAAGGTTTTTTACCAGAAAAGCCAAAGCAGGAAAAAGCCAAATAAATTGGTAGCACAATAGGTTACAATGTAATGACACACAGCCCAGATTTTCTGGGCTGAATTTTATGACAAAATAGGTTTGGTTTATGTCTACTCAAATACAGGCTCAGAGCGCAGTTTTACTGCATTTCACATTGAAATTGGAAGATGGCTCTACAGCCGATTCTTCACACGCACAAGGAAAGCCTGCGTTGTTTGTGTTAGGGAATGATTCGTTATCACCTGAACTTGAGGCCAAATTAATTGGGCTTAACGAAGGTGAAAAGAAAAATTTTTCATTACCTGGTGATACTGTTTTTGGTAAACATAACCCTGATTTAGTGCAGTATTTTTCATTGCGTGATTTTATGGATACAGGTATCCCTGAAATTGGGACTATCATGTTATTTACCGCAATGAATGGCAGCGAAATGCCTGGTGTAGTAAAATCGATCGAAGGTGAATCGATCACTGTTGATTTTAATCACCCACTCGCTGAGCAACAAATTAGCTTTGAAATTGAAGTGCTTGAAGTAGACCCGCAATTGGAGAATCACAATGCAAATATTAATGGCTAACCCTCGTGGTTTTTGTGCTGGTGTTGACCGCGCAATTAGCATTGTAGAAAGGGCATTAGAACTATACGGCGCACCTATCTATGTTCGTCATGAAGTGGTTCATAACCGTTATGTAGTTGATGATTTGCGTCAGCGTGGTGCTATTTTTATTGAAGAAATTTCTGAAGTACCAGATGGTTCAATCTTAATTTTTTCTGCACATGGTGTGTCACAAGCTATCCGCCAAGAAGCACGTTCTCGTGATTTGACCATGCTATTTGATGCAACATGCCCACTAGTGACTAAAGTACACATGGAAGTCGCTCGTGCAAGCCGTAAAGGTAAAGAAGCGATTTTGATTGGGCATGCGGGGCATCCAGAAGTCGAAGGGACAATGGGGCAATATAGCAACCCTGAAGGTGGTATGTATCTTGTTGAAAGCCCAGAAGATGTTTGGAAATTGAAAGTCAAAGACGAAAATAATTTATCGTTTATGACACAAACGACACTTTCTGTGGATGACACTTCAGATGTCATTGATGCACTAACCGCACGTTTCCCTAGTATTGTTGGGCCACGTAAAGATGATATTTGTTATGCAACAACCAATAGGCAGGAAGCGGCAAGAGAGCTGGCTGAGCGTGCAGATATTGTGCTAGTTGTAGGCTCTAAAAACTCATCAAACTCAAACCGTCTTGCTGAACTTGCATCAAGAATGCAAAAACCTGCATTTTTGATTGATGGTGCAGAAGACATCCAAACTGAGTGGCTAACGGATAAAAATATTATTGGTTTAACGGCTGGGGCGTCAGCGCCTGATATTTTAGTTCGTCAAGTTATTGATAGATTAAAAGAGCTTGGTGCAGACTCTGTTGTTGAACTACAAGGCCGTGAAGAAAATATTGTTTTTGAAGTGCCAAAAGAATTGCGAGTCGAAGTTAAAGAAATTAACTAATACATAGCATACATAGCAGCATATTATTCAAAGAGTCATTTTGTATCATCAAGGTGGCTCGGTCTTTTTTATTCTGATTTTTTCTTTCCTACTTTTCTTATCATCAACACTTTTTCTGATAATCAGTCCGCGTTCTACGTTTTTGTTAATAACTGTCGATTAATACTGGCAGAATCTCATCATGATGGTTAATCTGTAACGCAATAATAAACTAAATTGTTTGTGAAAAATATTGATATTCACGTGAGATACTCAGTTTAAATTTAGTCATTTGCATCAATAATGAAAAAGGATGAACCATGGAAAATTCAGTGGTACGTGTTGCGATTGTCGGCTCAGGTGGTCGTATGGGACGGCAGTTAATTCAAGCGGCACAACAACAAGATGGCATTCAATTAGGCGCTGCTATTGAGCGAGAAGGCTCTTCGCTGATTGGCGCAGATGCAGGTGAGCTTGCAGGAGTTGGTAAACTAGGAATTTATATTACGAATTCTCTTGATAAAGTCGTTGATGATTTTGATGTTGTTATTGATTTCACCCGGCCTGAAGGCACGCTGCATTATTTAGCATTTTGCAAAGCTAACCAAAAGGGCATGGTTATTGGCACAACAGGTTTTGATGAACAAGGGAAACAAGCTATTGCTGATGCGGCAAAAGTCATTCCAATTGTGTTCGCGGCAAACTTTAGCGTCGGTGTTAATCTAGTCCTTAAATTACTGGAAAAAGCAGCAAAAGTGATGGGAACTTACACCGATATTGAAATTGTGGAAGCTCACCATCGTCACAAAGTTGATGCTCCGTCTGGTACTGCATTAGCTATGGGGGAATCTATTGCGGGTGCGCTAGGAAAGGATCTAAAAGACTGCGCAGTATATACCCGTGAAGGTTATACTGGTGAGCGTGAAGCTGGCACTATCGGTTTTGCAACAATTCGAGCAGGAGACATTGTTGGTGAACATACGGCGATGTTCGCTGATATCGGCGAACGCGTAGAGATCACACATAAGGCATCAAGCAGGATGACCTTTGCAAATGGTGCTATTAAAGCATCCTCTTGGGTTTTTTCTAAAAAATCTGGGTTATATGATATGAAAGATGTGCTTTGTCTTGATGATCTTTGATTTTTTATTTTAAATTATCATTATAAATCAATAAATTATTTATTATTTATTGGTTTATAATGGCTTTTGTTATTATTTTATTTTAAATTGCTATTTTCCGTTTAATTCATCTATAAAACTGACTTTTATTCGAGTTAATTTCCCTTTAATCTCAATTCAAGCTGCGTTATTATCAATTGTGCAGTTATCTTACTTGGCAACCGTTTACTTATTCATATTGGCTATCATTTTCAGTGCTCACGTTAAGTAAACTGGGGTTGTTGTCTATAAAAGTAAGATAAAAGTGTAAAAAATGCATTTTTTTCTAGACAAGACCCTATCTCATCATTAGAATGCGCGCAATTTGCCAAAAATTTGCTTAAAAACTCATTTTGGCATTGATTTAGATCGCAAAATCTGAATTAATATGCAAAAAACGTGATTTATTATTCTCCGGAGGGTGTTTTGATTAAGTCAGCTATATTGGTTCTGGAAGACGGAACCCAATTCCACGGGCGTGCCATCGGTGCTGAAGGGGCCGCAGTTGGAGAAGTCGTTTTCAATACGTCAATGACCGGATATCAAGAAATAATTACAGACCCTTCCTATTCCCGCCAAATTGTTACTCTCACTTATCCCCATATTGGTAATGTCGGCACTAATGCTGATGATGAAGAATCCCCAAATGTTCATGCTCAAGGCTTAATCATTCGTGACTTACCATTGGTTTACAGTAACTTTCGTGGGCAAGAAGGGCTATCCGAGTATCTGAAGCGCCACAAGGTTGTGGCAATTGCAGATATCGATACACGTAAACTGACCCGTTTATTGAGAGAGAAAGGGGCTCAGAATGGGTGCATTATTGCAGGAGATAACCCTGATGTGGCGCTTGCGCTAGAAAAAGCACGTAATTTTTCTGGGCTTAATGGGTTAGATTTGGCAAAAGAAGTGTGTACTAAAGAAGCCTATAGTTGGACCCAAGGCTCATGGACGCTAGAAAACGGCCAACAAGGTGCTAAATCAGTTGAAGAGTTACCATTGCATGTTGTTGCTTACGACTTCGGTGCAAAACGCAACATTCTACGCATGTTAGTTGACCGTGGTTGTCGTTTAACGGTGGTGCCTGCGACAACATCAGCAGAAGCAGTACTCGCAATGAATCCAGACGGAATTTTCTTGTCGAATGGCCCTGGCGACCCAGCGCCATGTGATTATGCAATCAAGGCGATTAAAACATTTTTAACAACGGATATCCCTGTTTTTGGTATTTGCTTAGGGCACCAATTATTGGCTTTAGCTAGCGGTGCAAATACCCTGAAAATGAAATTTGGTCATCACGGAGCAAATCATCCTGTGAAAGATTTGGATCGAGATGTTGTGATGATCACGGCACAAAATCATGGTTTCGCAGTCGATGAATCTACACTTCCCGATACATTGCGTGTGACTCACAAGTCACTATTTGATGGAACACTACAAGGTATTCACCGTACAGATAAACCTGCATTTAGTTTCCAAGGCCATCCTGAAGCAAGTTCAGGGCCACATGATGCAGCCAATTTATTCGATCACTTCATTGATTTGATTAACGAATATCGTCAAACCACACCACGTCAAAACGCACAATAATCGGGAGCAAATCATGGCAAAGCGTACAGACATAAAAAGCATTCTGATTTTAGGTGCGGGTCCAATTGTTATCGGTCAAGCATGCGAGTTTGATTATTCTGGGGCTCAAGCATGTAAAGCCTTACGTGAAGAAGGTTATCGTGTCATTTTAGTTAACTCTAACCCTGCGACGATTATGACCGACCCAGAGATGGCCGATGCGACGTATATTGAGCCGATTCACTGGGAAGTGGTTCGTAAAATTATTGAAAAAGAACGTCCTGATGCAATTTTACCAACAATGGGTGGGCAAACAGCGCTTAACTGTGCGCTTGAACTTGAGCGTAAAGGGGTTCTTGCTGAGTTTGGCGTTACGATGATTGGTGCAACAGCAGACGCCATTGATAAAGCCGAAGATCGTCAACGCTTTGATAAAGCGATGAAAAAAATTGGTTTAGGTACTGCACGCTCAGGTATTGCTCACAACATGGAAGAAGCGTATGCCGTTGCAGACGATGTGGGGTTCCCTTGTATTATTCGCCCATCGTTTACGATGGGCGGAACGGGTGGTGGTATCGCTTACAACCGTGAAGAATTTGAAGAGATTTGTACGCGCGGTTTAGATTTATCGCCAACCAATGAATTATTAATTGATGAGTCATTGATTGGTTGGAAAGAGTATGAAATGGAAGTTGTTCGCGATAAAAATGACAACTGCATTATTGTCTGCTCAATCGAAAACTTTGACGCAATGGGGATCCACACTGGTGACTCAATCACCGTTGCACCCGCTCAAACCTTAACAGATAAAGAATACCAAATCATGCGCGATGCCTCGATGGCAGTTTTACGCGAAATTGGTGTTGAGACGGGGGGTTCAAACGTTCAGTTTTCGGTTAATCCAAAAGATGGGCGCTTAATTGTTATTGAAATGAACCCGCGGGTTTCTCGCTCGTCAGCGCTAGCTTCTAAAGCGACGGGCTTTCCAATCGCGAAGATTGCAGCGAAACTGGCGGTCGGTTATACCCTCGATGAACTGATGAATGATATTACTGGTGGCCGTACACCTGCTTCGTTTGAGCCTTCTATCGACTACGTTGTGACTAAAATTCCACGCTTTAACTTTGAGAAATTTGCGGGTACCAATGACCGTTTAACCACGCAGATGAAATCGGTGGGTGAAGTGATGGCGATTGGCCGCACTTTCCAAGAGTCGATGCAAAAAGCGTTACGCGGCTTAGAAGTGGGCGCAACAGGTTTTGATCCTAAAGTTGAACAGGATGACCCTGAAGCACTGACGCGCATTCGTCGTGAATTAAAAGATGCAGGAGCAGAACGCATCTGGTTTATTGCAGATGCATTCCGAGCGGGCTTGTCCGTTGATGGTGTCTTCAACTTAACCAACATTGACCGCTGGTTCTTAGTACAAATTGAAGAGCTGGTGCGTCTAGAGGAAGAAGTTGCGGAGTTAGGTATCAACGGCTTAACCAAAGATTTCTTACGTGTATTAAAACGTAAAGGGTTTGCGGATGCACGCCTAGCAAGTTTAGTTGGTGTATCAGAAGCTGAGCTACGTAAATTACGCCAAAGTTATGATTTGCACCCCGTTTATAAGCGTGTTGACACCTGTGCTGCTGAGTTTGCAACCGATACTGCCTATATGTATTCCACGTATGAAGATGAGTGTGAATCCAACCCAAACCATAGCAAGCCAAAAGTGATGGTTCTGGGGGGAGGGCCTAACCGTATTGGTCAAGGTATTGAGTTTGACTATTGTTGTGTGCACGCTTCACTCGCGCTACGTGAAGATGGCTATGAAACTATCATGGTTAACTGTAACCCAGAAACCGTTTCAACTGACTATGATACGTCTGACCGTCTCTATTTCGAACCTGTTACGCTCGAAGATGTGTTAGAAATTGTGCGTATTGAGCAGCCAAAAGGTGTGATCGTACAGTATGGTGGTCAAACGCCACTGAAATTGGCACGTGCACTTGAGGCCGCCGGTGTTCCTGTCATTGGAACTAGCCCTGATGCGATTGACCGTGCAGAAGACCGCGAACGTTTCCAGCAAGCGGTTAATCGTTTGAATTTAAAACAACCGCAAAATGCGACGGTCACAGCGATTGAGCAAGCTGTTGAAAAAGCGGCTGGAATTGGTTATCCACTCGTTGTACGCCCATCATATGTTCTCGGCGGTCGTGCGATGGAAATCGTGTATGATGAAATCGACCTGCGCCGTTATTTCCAAACTGCAGTCAGTGTCTCAAATGATGCACCAGTACTACTTGACCGTTTCTTAGATGACGCTGTAGAGGTGGATGTTGACGCGATTTGTGATGGTGAAATGGTGCTGATTGGCGGGATCATGGAGCACATCGAACAAGCGGGCGTTCACTCTGGTGATTCTGCTTGTTCATTGCCAGCGTATACACTGAGCCAAGAAATTCAGGATGTGATGCGTGAGCAAGTTCGCAGCTTAGCATTCGAATTACGTGTACGTGGCTTAATGAATGTTCAATTCGCAGTCAAAAATAACGAAGTGTATTTGATTGAAGTGAATCCTCGTGCTGCGCGAACTGTCCCATTTGTTTCAAAAGCAACGGGCGTACCGCTGGCAAAAGTGGCTGCTCGTGTTATGGTTGGCCAGACATTGACCCAGCAAGGTGTGACGAAAGAAGTTATTCCTCCTTACTATTCAGTCAAAGAAGTGGTTCTGCCATTTAACAAATTCCAAGGTGTTGACCCAATTCTTGGCCCTGAAATGCGTTCAACAGGGGAAGTCATGGGAGTTGGTCGTACTTTTGCAGAAGCGTTTGCTAAGGCGATGTTAGGTAGCAGCTCAACCATGAAAAAATCAGGTCGAGCATTGTTGTCCGTGCGTGAAGGCGATAAAACTCGCGTTGTTGATTTAGCGGCTAAATTGCTAAAACATGGCTTCGAGCTAGATGCAACGCACGGTACGGCGATTGTTCTTGGTGAAGCAGGGATTAACCCGCGCTTAGTTAACAAAGTACATGAAGGTCGTCCACACATTCAGGATAGAATTAAGAATGGTGAGTACGATTACATCGTGAATACAACCGCAGGGCGTCAAGCGATTGAAGACTCAAAACTAATCCGTCGCAGCGCATTGCAGTATAAGGTTCACTATGACACGACGTTGAATGGTGGTTTTGCAACCACAATGTCACTGAGTGCAGATCCGACTGAAAAAGTGATTTCAGTCCAAGAGATGCACGCGTTGATTAAGTAATCAACGCGTATTGAATTGAGCCCCAGCGGTAGCCTGCCGACTGGGGCTTTTTTTATATATTGCTTACTTGAAGGGGAAAGGTGCAAAAAAAATAAAAAAAGGCAAAATGGTCATTGACTCTCACGTAACGTGAGGCCGTAACCTCAGTCTCACTTACAGGAGGAACGTATGCTATTTCAAGTGGGTGAAATCGCGGAAAAAACGGGGTTAACCATCCGAACACTTCATCATTATGAAGAAATTGGCTTATTGCTTCCAACTGCAAGAACCGATGCAGGTTACAGACTCTATAACATGCAATGTATTGAGCGATTAACGCAAATTCAATTACTGCGCCAAGTTGGAGTCAAACTCAAAAACATCGGTGAAATATTGGATGGTCAGAGTGGAGATATGACAAACCTTCTGCAGGAACGAATTGCTTTATTAACTGAACAAATGCAGCAAATGGCAACATTGCGTTTTCGGTTGGAGCAACTTCAAAAACAGATGCAAATGGGCGATACCTCAACTCAGGTCGATTGGTTCTCTGTATTGGAGATGATGACGATGTTTGATAAATATTTTACACCGCAAGAGTTAGAACAATTACCGCTATACACCGCACATACGCTGAAAAACCAAGAGTGGCAGCAACGAGTGGCGGCGGTGAATGCATTAATGCAACAAGGTATGACACCTCAATCAATTGAAGCACAGCAACTGGGGTATGAATGGATGGTCGCTCTGGAAAGAGATACGGGTGGAAACCCAGATTTTTTTGCAAGGTTGAATAAAATTCACTTAACAGACAACGCGTTAGCTTATTCATCAGGTATTTCTGAGTCAATGATCCAATTTGTTGCACAAGGGTTTAGTGAATATCAATTAGCGCTGTTTAAGCCCCATTTAACAGAAGAGCAGTTTGCGCTTGTTCGGCAACATTATTTTACTGCGGGGCAAGTTTGGCCTGAGCTGATTGCTGGGCTGCATAATGCATTGAAAGCACATAAATCTCCAGACTCACCTGAAGTACAAGTGCTGGCTCGTACATGGTTAGACATGTTTATTCAATTCACTGGAGGTGACCCTATCATTCAGGAAAAGATCCGCACAGTTTACCGTGAAGAGCCTAAAGTTTCTCAAGGTACTTGGATGACGCCAGAAATCGGGCAATATTTATTTTCAGCGGTGAATATTTTGATGGGGAAATAATGCAAGTGGCCGCAATATTGCGGCCATAGATATTTGTGTTATTTATTGCTACTTAATGCCTTGCGGTGTTTCCAATACATCACAATAGAGCCAATTAATCCACTAATTAATAAGATAACAGGGATGATCATTAATGCGCTAATAACCACTTGCTCGTGCTCTTTTACAAACGGGATTTGGTTAAGGGCATAGCCTAAAGAAACGATAATACCTACCCACAAAAGTCCGCTTAGCCAATTGAAAAACTGAAAACGGCGATGGCTTAATTCAGAGAGCCCTGCAAGTAAAGGTAATAATGTACGAACAAAAGCTAAAAAACGACCAATAAGTAAGGCGTATAAACCTTGTTTATTAAACATATTATTTGCTTTTGCATGATACTCATCAGGAATTTGGGCTAGCCAACGCTTGACCGTTTTCGTTTCACTGAGCCATCTACCTTGCATAAACCCTAACCAACAACCCAAACTCGCAGCTGTGGCGAGCAATAAAATGGTTGGGACAAAGTGCAAAACTCCTTTGGCGATTAATGCGCCAGAAAGGATTAACAAGGTATCTCCAGGCAGAAAAGCGGCGGGAAGAACCCCATTTTCCAAAACAATAACAACAAAAAGTACGGTATAAATAACCCAAAGTACTTCGGGGTTGGAGAGTTTTAGGAAATCGTGATCCCAAAGCGCTAGTACGATTTCGCGTAGGACTTCCATAATCATTCCTGTATTTGTCTAAAAGCGAATTTCCTTATTTATATTACAGGAAAAAATAAGATTGGGTTTGATTTGTTTGGGGGTATTCATTCATTAGTCGATGAATTGCAGAAAACATTTTAGTGTTTTCTGCAATTTTCATTTTTTATTTTAAATGCGTTCAAAAGCCAATTGTAGGTCATCAATTAAATCTTGTGGGTGTTCAAGCCCCACGTGAACACGGAAAAAAGTCCCTTCGTTCAATTGAAAATCATATTGTCTCATGCTGAGTAAATCTTCTTTTTGGTAACCTAAAATTAGCGATTCAAATCCACCCCATGAATACCCCATTTTAAAATGAGCTAAATTTTCGATAAAAGCAGCGAACTGTTCAGTGGATAGGCGTGACTTAAGTTGAAAAGAAAATAAGCCATTACACCCTGAAAAATCCCGAATAAAGAATTCATGACCAGGCGAAGTTGGCAGGGCTGGATGAAAAACCTGTTCGACTTCGGGGCGTTCTTGCAGCCAGTTTGCTACTTGTATACTGTTTTCTTGATGCTGTTTTAGGCGCGTAGGGAGGGTATGCAAACCACGATTAGCCATATAAACGGTATCGGGGTCTGCGGTTTGCCCAAGCAGATATGAATTTTCACGTAAAGTTTCGATGCAGCGCTTATTTGCTACTGCGACTCCTAACATGCCATCAGAATGCCCATTAATATATTTTGTTGCGGATTGTATTGAAATATCCACATCGAACAATAAAGGTTTGAGCAGGACACCCGCTGCCCATGTATTGTCAATCATAATGATGATTTCAGGTGCTTTGTTACGTATAGCTTGAACGAGAGCAGGTAAATCGTGGACTTCCATGGTAATTGAACCTGGAGATTCTAAAAAGACAATGCGCGTATTCGCTTGAATCAAATCTGTAATCTTTTCGCCAATGAGCGGGTCAAAGTAGGTCGTTTTAACCTGTAATTTGGTTAAAATATGGTCGCAAAAATTCTGTGTTGGGTCATAAGCGGAGCCTGTGACTAAAATGTGCTCTCCTGCAGAAATAAAGGATAAGATTGCATTGGTGATGGCAGCAGCACCTGATGGGTAAAGTACAGAACCTGCTCCACCTTCTAATTCAGCCATGGCTTCTTGGAAAGCAAAATGGGTTTGTGTGCCTCGGCGGCCATAAAAAAGCACACCATCCGCACGATGCCGAGTTGCATGACGTTTTTCTTCAAGCGTGTCAAAGATAATCGAAGATGCTCGTTGAATGACAGGATTTACACCTTTTTGTGTGAATTTAGGGTTCCGACCAATGTGCACTAATTGGGTTTCTGGTTTGGTGTTTGCCATGATCTTTCCTTTATGGTTTCAAATTTAGCCTATCCAGAGGCGTGGATACTATGACGTTAATGCATTCGTGGGGAAATGTAACTTGAGTTTTCTTCAGTATTACAAAGTTCAATAAATCGTATTGGTATAGAAGAAGGGGGGAGTATATTTGTCCATTGAATACATTTATTGCATTAATAAGAATAAACAAGCAATACCCGTGTAATAGGCGTGGACTTCATTGTTTGAGAACAAAAAATATAAAAAAATTTGTGAATACTAATGATAATTACTATCAATTCGCGCTGTCTTTGATATCATCAGCACCGTCTTTTTGAAAAGAGACGAACAGCGCGAGTTAAATTTCGCTTTTAAAGGTTAGTCGATGAATGGCACAATCATCGATATGAATTTTTTTATACAACACTAAAAAGAGAGTAAAGGCCAACTGATGCGTAAACTAACAGCTTCTATTCTATTGGCGTTCGGCTTGATGGGGACGGCGGTCGCTGAAACCACACCAGCAACAACACCAGCTGCGTCTCAAAATACATCATCGACACCTGCTGCAAATCCTGCGGCGCCAATTACAGCACCAAATGGTGAAGTTGCTCCCGTATCTTCTGAGCCTGCAGTCAATACTGCTGTTGTGAATGAAAATATCGAAATTGCGACAGAGGCGCCAACAGGGGGTTTTGATCAGGATTTATCTGTTTGGGGCATGTACCAAAATGCGGATAATGTCGTGAAGACGGTGATGATAGGTTTGGTTATTGCATCAGTCATTACATGGGCACTCTTCTTCTCTAAAGGCCTCGAAATTTTAGTTGCTCGTCGTCGTTTAAAAGACGAAGCGAAAGCGATCGCAGAAGTGAAATCCCTTGATGAAGCCGTGAAAATTGCTGAAGGTTTCAAAGGAAATAGTATTACACGAATGCTGCTTAATGAAGCAGTAACAGAAAGAGCGTTATCGGCAAATAGTACCGACCTGTCTGGTACGAAAGAGCGGACGTCATTCCGCCTTGAAAGGGCCGTTGCTGCAATCAGCCGATATATGGGCCGTGGTAATGGTTACTTAGCGACTATTGGTGCTATCTCTCCTTTTGTTGGTTTGTTTGGAACGGTATGGGGCATCATGAATAGCTTTATCGGGATCGCTCATTCACAAACCACTAACTTAGCAGTGGTTGCGCCTGGTATCGCAGAGGCACTTCTTGCAACGGCAATTGGTCTTATCGCTGCGATCCCAGCAGTGGTAATTTATAACATTTTCGCCAGAATGATTAATAACTACCGTGGTCAGGTAGGGGATGTGGCTGCACAGTCTGCATTATTATTAGGGCGTGATCTTGATCTGGCAAATAGCAAAGCAAGGTAATTATTATGGCAATGCGTTTAGGTGACGAACAAGATGATAGCGGTGAAATGCATGAAATTAACGTAACACCGTTTATCGATGTGATGTTGGTTTTATTAATTATCTTCATGGTCGCGGCTCCCTTGGCAACTGTAGATATTAAAGTTGACTTACCTGCTTCAACCGCGAAGCCGCAGCCACGGCCAGAAAAACCTGTGTTCTTAACAGTTAAAGCGGATAGCCAGTTATTTATTGGCGACCAAGCTGTATCAAAAGAACAGCTTTCTGCAACACTTGACCAAGCAACAAGTTCAAATAAAGAAACAACGATCTTCTTCCAAGCAGATAAAAGTGTTGATTATGAAACGATGATGGATGTGATGAATGCATTACGCCAGTCGGGTTATCTAAAAATTGGCTTAGTTGGAATGGAAGCTACTTCGTCTAAATAGTCAATATCAACGATATCAGCTGTTATCACGCGTTTTATCTTTAAGGATAAAGCGCGTTTTTTATGAATCAAACAAAAGTGCATCAAAGCGAGTGTATAGCTGCCTGATTTTTCTATCGAATGCTAATTATTCTGTGTAATGTCATATTTATTTGTATGATTAAATCATGATTAAAAGATTTTTATCCTATATTCACGCGTTTTATTTGTGTTTGATTGAGAGGACAGAGCCTTAGTCGCATGTAAAATACTCTCTTATGGGGTATTTAGCGCTAAGATAAAGTGATAAAACAAGAAGTATATTAAAATAATTGATGAATATTCGATATTTTTTATCTGGCTTCAGATAAGGTAATTGAATGAAACCGTATTTCAACGTGACATTTTTGACTCAATTATAAGCTGAGCTTCTTTTTTTAATGCGGTTTTTCATTGAAAATGTAGCTTAGTGTAGTCTGAAATAGGGTGTATTTGACTACTTTCAATGTGATTAAACCAACAAAACATAACAAAAAATAAACCATTATATTTGAATGGTTTTATTAATAATGACTATTTTATCAATATAATAATTAAACCACATAAATCACATGGGTAAATTAAAAAATTAAAATTTAGATAAAATGATTGTTTTTTATGGGGAAATTTAGTTTTGATAGAATAGGTATATGGATGTAAATAAAAAAAGGATTATTTTTACTTCGAAGAAAGATAATGATTATGTAAATATTTTTTATGAAATTAGAATCGAGTATTTATTTTGAATATATTTACATCAGCACTTTATATTTAAAATAATATAAATATATTTAATTTAAATATAAAGTAAATAGTGAATGAATAGTAAATATGTATATATGTAAATAGATTGTAATATCTTAACAATAGGCGTTTTATGTTGCTTGATTTCTTTAACTGTTTGATATTTTTACATTTAATTAAATTTAGATGACTTCTTAAGTTAAACAAAAAAACACTTGCGCAACCTAAGTGTTAGGCTATAATACAATCAATAACATTTGGAAACACTTTTAAATATTTTATTATACCAAGTTATTTATTTTTGAAATTTACTCGAGCTAGGGAAATAATCAAGCCATGCTAATTTTAAAAATAATTTAGATTAGCAAGATTTTAGGCTTTATATTAAAAGTAGATATAACTACTTAATTGGGTAACTCAGGTAGAACATTATATTTTTGAGTCAACATGAATGTTATTACTGGAGTCAAATGGGCTGACTACAGACTACGCATAG
The DNA here is from genome assembly GCF_041953405.1 of Providencia xihuensis. Lineage (NCBI taxonomy): Bacteria > Pseudomonadati > Pseudomonadota > Gammaproteobacteria > Enterobacterales > Morganellaceae > Providencia > Providencia xihuensis. The sequence goes on from NZ_CP169565.1 coordinate 766,447, forward strand.
CAAGCGAAGCCAGAAATGGCAATTTCATATTATACTCCTCTATAGATAAAATAAGACTACATTTCCAGCGTTACCTTTAAGGTAACGCTTTTTTTTTACTCAATATTTTATCGTATAATAAATGTGTATTTTTTCGCACCAATAACATAATCAGAATGGAATAACCGCCAATCTAGCACCAAATGTCCCTTAATAATGCAGAAAATCAATCTTTTCCCTATTTTTTGATAAAAGAACTTCACGAAAAGAAATATCCGCGTATGATATTTTCACTTCGCTGTGGGGTATCGATATAACAGATTATAAAGATAATTATACAACGGCGAACTTCTCTGCCAGGATCTGGCGTGAATAAATTGGATGTAACAATGACTTGGTCTGATTTCAAATCTCACTATCTCATCGGTTTTTGGAAACCTTTGCCCGCAGTGATTGCCGCAGGTATTTTATCAACTTACTACTTTGGCTTAACGGGTACATTTTGGGCCGTTACGGGTGAGTTCACTCGCTGGGGTGGACACATTATGCAACTCTTTGGCGCTCATCCAGAAACGTGGGGTTATTTCAAAGTCATTGGCTTTGAAGGATCACCACTTGATCGTATCGATGGCGTCATGATTATTGGTATGTTTGCGGGGTGTTTTGCCGCAGCGCTTTGGGCCAATAATATTAAATTACGAATGCCACAGCATCGTATTCGCATTTTCCAAGCTATTCTTGGTGGTATTATTGCTGGATTTGGTGCGCGTTTAGCGATGGGATGTAATTTGGCAGCATTCTTTACTGGGATCCCTCAGTTTTCTCTACACGCATGGTATTTCGCTGTTGCGACTGCGGCAGGGTCATATTTTGGCGCTAAGTTTACATTGATGCCGATGTTTAGGATCCCAGTCAAACTGAAAAAAGTCAGTGCGGCATCACCATTAACGCAAAATCATGATGTGGCGAAACGACGCTTTAAGTTAGGGATGATTATTTTTACCTTAGCATTGGCGTGGGGTTTTTATACCTTGCTTGACTCTCCAGTGATGGGTTTTGCTATCCTTTGTGGAATTGGCTTCGGCTTATTAATTGAACGAGCTCAAATTTGTTTTACTTCTGCTTTTCGTGATTTATGGATCACCGGTCGAACCCATATGGCTAAAGCCATTATTATTGGGATGGCTGTCAGTGCGATTGGTATCTTTAGCTATGTTCAATTGGGGGCTACACCTAAAATTTTATGGGCAGGCCCAAATGCAGTGATTGGCGGCTTACTATTTGGTTTTGGTATTGTCCTAGCGGGTGGCTGTGAAACAGGTTGGATGTACCGAGCAGTGGAAGGCCAGGTTCACTATTGGTGGGTTGGTTTTGGTAATATTATTGGTGCCACTATCCTCGCTTATTATTGGGATGATTTAGGCCCTTGGTTAGCGACCGATTTTGACAAAGTGAATTTATTAGAGACCTTTGGGCCACAAGGTGGTCTGTTGGTGACGTATGCATTATTGGCAGTGGCTTTTGTGCTGATGTTAGTCTGGGAGAAGCACTTTTTCCGTAAGCGTACACAAAAATCACAGCAAACATCAGCGGAGGCAATATGAGTAAGAAAGAAATTATCCCTGATTATCGTTTAGATATGGTCGGGGAACCTTGCCCATACCCTGCAGTCGCAACATTAGAAGCGATGCCATCACTAAAAAGTGGCGAAATATTAGAAGTGGTAAGCGATTGCCCACAATCCATTAATAATATTCCGTTAGATGCAAAAAACTACGGCTATACGGTTTTGGATATCCAGCAAGATGGGCCGACGATACGTTATTTAATCCAAAAATAACGGATACCCGAGATACCCGTCATACTTTGCGCCGCCGCGTTGTTGACTGCACTCACAGGCTCTAGTCACATACTTTAGTATGCTCCTAGAGCCTGTTCGGTTGTCGCCTAGCTGCAACACTAATTATTTAGGGTATCTTAGCGGTATGATAGGCCATATCATTCGTTGATTGACGTGATGAATTCTTGCCGCCGCGTTGTTGACTGCGCTCACAGGCTCTAGTCACTTCCCTATGATTGCTCCCCATATTTCAAGTGGTGGCTTTGTTGGCTTCGTTAGTCACATACTTGTGTATGCTCCGCGTATCCTCACTCGCCGTCTTGCCACCTCATGACTATTTAGAGCAATGCAGTGATTATCATGATGCAATGCATTCATATTTTAAATTAGTGGTGGTTATTCGTCCTGCCAGCTAGCAATATCTAACACCAGCTCACATTCATCATCGATGTATCCGCCAGTTGGAATAAACCCCAGTTTTTTATAAAACTCAAATGGGCTTTCTTCCCCTTCACCACAGCTATTATAAAGGCGTGGATAACCTTTCTTTTTTAGATAACGTATTACTTGGATTAATGCTTCGCGACCAAAGCCTAATTTTTGGTAAGGCTCCGCTATCATGAAGCGCCAGAGCATGATGCCATCATATTCGAGCTCGTCATCATCTAAACCAGAGTGCAGCATGATAAATCCAACGGGGGTATCATCCGCATAAATCCCTCTGTACCAGGCACAGTCTGAAAACTGTGCCTCAACCATTGAGTAAGCATTATCAGCAACCATATTACGTTGTGCTTCACTCAGTGTGTGGCTAAGTAGGCAAATTTCTGAGAAATTGTCCGCAGTGATTTTTTGTAAGGTAACTAATGAATTTTCATCCACTTCAGGTTCGATAAGCTCTTTCATGACTATTCCTTCGATAGAATATTGACCATAATTCCAATAATGGAGGCTGATATTTATTATTTTTATTTAACAAATTTGAAACTAAAGTAAATTTGTTACAGGGTTGTAATTTAATCAACCAGAGATTTCACAACCAGTCAATGACTTAATTGTGGCTATGCAAGCGGAGTCTAAAAAGAAATGGCAACTTACTTTTTAGTGCGTTGCCATCGTGAGATAAGAAAGAAAATTTAAGAAGGGTTAGTGTTCTGCTTCACCGCCCAGAACATCAATCAAGCGAGCGATTAAGGCGCTCAGTTCGCTTGTCATTAGAACATAATCCGCATCAAATTTTTGTGCGTAATCTTCTTTGCCGATGTCGTCATTTTGGTCTTTCAATGTATCACTGAATTTAAGTCTTTTTAGCGAACCATCATCAGATAACATAAATTGAATGCGCTCTTCCCAATCTAAAGCGAGCTTCGTGACGAGTTTACCTGCCTCGATATGTGTCGCAATTTCATCAGAGATCAGATCTTGCTTCTTACAGCGAATAATTCCGCCTTCTTCTAAGATAGCTTTTAGCTCAGCTTCATCCATCACAGCAAAGCCTTGAGGGAGTGAGCCTGAACGGATCCATTCGGTGAGTGTGAGTTCAATTGGGTCTTTAAATGTAAGAGGAACAACAGGAAGAGAGCCTAAACTTTTACGTAATAAGGCTAAGTTATCTTCAGCGCGTTTCGCACTTGCTGCATCGACAATAATGAGTTGATTGACGGTATCAATCCAAATATAGGTTTTGCTAAATTTACTGAATGCACGAGGTAGTAAGGTGTGAACGACTTCGTCTTTTAAGGCATCTTTTTCAGTTTTTTTGAGTTTTCGGCCTTGGTCTGCTTCGAGTTTCTCTATTTTGTCCTGTACTTCTTGTTTAATGACAGGAGATGGCAGCATTTTTTCTTCTTTTTTAGCACAAATCAGAATTTGGTTACCTGCAGCGTGGGTTAAGGCATCTGCACCATTCATCGGCGCGACCCAACCTGTTTGCATCATGTCTTGGCTGCCGCAAGGGTGATAGGCAAGTGCGGCAAGTTGTTTTTCCAGATCGTCTGCAGAGAGTGCCAAATCTCGATTCAGGCGATAGACCAATATATTCTTGAACCACATGAAAAACCTACCTTTGTTGATAAATAGCCAGTTAGAGCAGGGCCTATGATAACGAATTGTCGGTTATTAAGCGAAAAAAATATATTTGGCCTAAGGTCCTATTAAGGAAGTTAAGCAATCCTTCAGTTTTTATCTCTTATACTTGAAAAAAGCATCCTAGACAGGTCATGATGGTGAAGATAAACAAGAAAATCAAAGAGAGCTGCGCAATGAGAATAGGAATTGACCTAGGTGGCACGAAAATTGAAGTGATTGCATTAGATGATGATGGTGAAACCTTATTTCGTAAGCGTGTTTCAACACCAAAAGGCGACTATCCTGCAACACTCAGCGCTATTGTCGGTTTGGTAAATGATGCGGAAACGGCAACTGGGCAAACAGGAAGTGTGGGAGTTGGAATTCCAGGCACCTTATCTCCTGTGACTGGAAAAGTGAAAAATGCCAATTCAACATGGCTGAATGGCCAGTTTTTTGATGCCGATTTAGGAAAATTATTAGGGCGTGAAGTTAAAGTCGCGAATGATGCGAATTGTTTAGCGGTATCCGAAGCGGTTGATGGCGCAGGTGCGGGGGCAAAAGTGGTCTTTGCCGTGATCATTGGGACGGGGTGTGGCGCAGGTATTGCACTTGATGGGCAAGTACACTCAGGCGGCAATGGCGTAGCAGGGGAATGGGGACACAATCCATTACCCTGGCAAGATGATAGCGACAGGCAGTTCTTATCAAATGAAAACTGCTATTGTGGCTTAACAGGCTGCACAGAGTTGTTTGTCTCTGGGACAGGCTTTATGGCCGATTATGCTAAATTATCGGGTGAGGCAAAAATAGGTTTAGACATTGTTAAGTTAGCCCAAGAAGGGGATAAATTTGCTAAAATTGCGATGGATAATTATTTGAATCGACTAGCAAAAGCATTAGGGCAGGCGATCAATATGCTTGACCCTGATGTCATCGTGTTAGGGGGAGGAATGAGTAACGTAGATAGCCTCTATGAAGAGCTACCCACACGCATTCGCTCATGGGTATTTGGGCGTGAGTGTGATACACCCATTCGTAAAGCGGTGCATGGCGATTCGAGCGGGGTACGCGGCGCGGCTTGGCTATTTTCGTCCTAATTTACGTTGTGGCGGTGTTAGCTGCACTCGGCTACTCAGGTCACATACTTGTGTATGCTCCCTGAGCTAGCCTCCTTTGCCGCCTAGCCACACCGAAAATTAGTTAGAAAATAATAGGGTTCTCTATTTGTCCTAATTTACGTTGTGGCGGTGTCAGTTGTACTCGGCTACTCATTTTTTCATCATACTTCAAGCTGTGACTACGTTGGCTTCATTCAGCCACCCTAGTCACATACTTGTGTATGCTCCTAGGGATGTCTTCATTTTGCCGCCTTGCCACAACTCGAATTATTTAGAAAAAAGCGTGGATGTGATGAAAATTAACAAGAAATAGAGTTTTACGTTGTGGCGGTGTTAGCTGCACTCGGCTACTCATTTTTTCATCATACTTCAAGCTGTGACTACGTTGGCTTCATTCAGCCACCCTAGTCACATACTTGTGTATGCTCCTAGGGATGTCTTCATTTTGCCGCCTTGCCACAACTCGAATTATTTAGAAAAAAGTGTGGATGTGATGAAAATTAACAAGAAATAGAGTGTTAGTTTTCATGTTTAAATAATCATCTTTTATTGCTTAAATTAAATTTATATTAATTAAAAATTAAATAATACGTATATTTATAAAACATAAAATTTAAGTTAAATAAGTTTCTCAATACTAAGTGATATCAATCACAATTCTTTTTTTCCTACGAAAATTATTCACAAAACACTAAAAAAATAATTTCAGTTATTTGGCGTGAATTTGTCATGAATAATTCATTTTTGTGACAGATATAAAAATCAGGCTCGATAAAAAGATGAAAACCGTGATTTAGTCACAAAAAATGGTTACTGTTTGCAGTGTATTATCATTAAAAATTGACGTTATGCACATTGTGTAAAATTTTAATGCCATTTTGTTGGTTATTTGCTCAATGGCATAAGGTGTGTATACGGATTCGAGAGGCAATTTTCTCTCAATAAAGGCAACTAAGGGGATCAAATGAATAAAGTATTGAAGCTCTCAACACTTGCTATGTTAGTCGCATTTAATGCGAACGCGGCAACGGTTGATTTACGTGTTATGGAAACATCAGACGTTCACAGTAACCTTGTAGACTTCGACTATTATAAAGATAAACCAACAGAACAATTTGGTTATGTTCGTACTGCGACTTTAATTAAAGCGGCAAAACAAGAAGCTACAAACGCTGTACTCGTGGATAACGGAGACTTAATCCAAGGTAGCCCACTGGCTGACTATATCGTTGGTGAAGGCCTAAAAGATGGCGAATCTCACCCTGCGCACAAACTACTGAATACAATGGGTTACACCGTCGGTAACTTTGGTAACCATGAGTTCAACTTTGGATTAGATTTCTTGCATAAAGCCATTGAGGGGGCAAAATTCCCATATATCAATGCCAATATTATTGATGCAAAAACAGGTAAAAACTACTTCAACCCATACATTATTGTTGATACGCCAGTTAAAGATAGAGACGGGAAAACGCATACCATTAAAGTGGGTTACATCGGTTTTGTTCCACCTCAAATTCTTATTTGGGATAAACCAAACTTAGAAGGCAAAGTTTTAGTTAATGACATTACTGAAACGGCGAAAAAATTTGTGCCTCAAATGAAAAAAGAAGGCGCTGATTTAGTTGTTGCTATTCCTCACTCAGGTTTCTCTCAAGAGCCTTACAAGGCAATGGCTGAAAACTCCGTGTATTACCTCAGTGAAGTCCCAGGAATTGACGCCATTATGTTTGGTCACTCACATGGTGTGTTCCCAAGCAAAGACTTTAGCGATATCAAAGGTGTCGACATTGCAAAAGGAACTGTCAATGGTGTTCCAGCTGTTATGCCAGGTCAATGGGGGGATCATTTAGGGGTTGTCGATTTAGTGGTTAGCAATGACGATGGTGCATGGAAAGTGGTTGATGCAACAGCACATGCTCGCCCTGTTTATGACAAACCAAATAAAAAAGCCCTTGTTGAACGTGATGGCGACCTTGCGAAAATTATCGAAAAAGAGCACGAAGATACCCGTAAGTTTGTCGGTAAACATATTGGTAAAGCGTCTGAAAACATGTACAGCTTCTTAGCGTTGGTGCAAAGTGACCCAACGGTACAAATTGTCAATGATGCGCAAATCGATTACACCAAAAATTTCATTCAGGGTGACCCTGATCTGGCCGATTTACCTGTGTTAGCAGCAGCCGCACCGTTTAAAGCGGGTGGTCGTAAGAATTCACCAACTGAATTTATTGAAGTCGAAAAAGGTGATTTAACGTTCCGTAATGCAGCGGATCTTTACCTGTATCCAAACACGTTAGTTGTGGTTAAAGCAACGGGGGCGGATGTGGTTGAATGGCTAGAATGTTCTGCGGGTATGTATAACCAAATCGACCCACAATCAACGGCGCCACAAAGCTTGCTGAACTGGAACGGTTTCAGAACGTATAACTTCGACACAATAAGTGGCGTGGATTATCAAATCGACCTGACCCAGCCTGCGAAATATGATGTTGATTGCCAAACCGTGAATAAAGATGCTAACCGAATCAAAAACGTCACTTACCAAGGTAAACCGATTGATCCAAAAGCAACTTTCTTAGTGGCAACCAACAACTATCGTGGCTACGGTGGTAAATTCGCAGGTACAGGTGATAGTAATATTGCATTTGCTTCTCCAGATGAAAACCGTTCAATTTTAGCCGCGTATATTGCTAAAGTGTCTAAAGAAAAAGGTGAAATTTCAACGAAAGCGGCAAACAACTGGTCATTTACACCAATTAAGACAGACAAAAAACTGGATGTTCGCTTTGAAACTGCACCAAGTGAAAAAGCGGCTAACTTTATTAAAGAAAATGCACAGTATCCAATGAAAAAAGTGGGTACTGATGACATTGGTTTCGCTATCTACCAAGTGGATCTAACGGCTAAGTAAGCGTTTTAATTAACGTTATAGTGAGCCTGCCCTATTGGGTGGGCTTTTTTATATTAATAAAATAAGAAAAATGGGGTAGGAAGATATTTTGATGGTAAATAAATAACGCTCGGCGCATTTTACTGACAACTATCGAAACACGTCGAGCGGTTATTGATTTTTGACACCTAATAAATTATTCATAAAACACATTCAACATAGGTAGTTTACTGAACTTATCGTATTCGACTTTAACATACTCAGATTCTATTTTTTTGCCATTTTTTAAAGAGCCTGTCATTGAAATGTCTTTTCCTTTTCGGTAGCACACAACATTGACACGTTCTTGGTCATTCGCATTTATAGCACATTGTGGTTCATACACAGAACCAGTGAATGTGATTGTCCCTCCTGATGAGTTATTACTAGCATAGGTGAAAGAACAACTTGAAATGATTATAGCAACTACAGATGTGAGTAAAGATAAACGTTTCATAGTCCACCCCCTAAATAACACTGAGAACAGTGTTTTTTTGCCTTCACTTTTAGTGTAGTTCAATTATTAGTAATGCAAACTAAATTTTCTAAATATATTTGGATTTTAGTATTGGAGCGATTTAGTTCATTGATAAACATCAAAATTTATTTTATTCTTATATCATTCGATTGATCGTTAATCATTGTTTTTTTTGAATTAATAGCAAAGAAGGGTGGTGTGAAATTATCTTTTTATTTAAGTTAAATTTTATTGGTAAATATGTTTTTTGAATTTATTGTTACATTAAATAAATTTTAAATATAAAAGTAATTTGGTGTTCTATTTTCTTTATTAAGGTAATCGTTAGTGATGATTTATTTTGTGGGGGATTTAATAAATGGTGAAAATAAAATGCCCTTATAAATAGTTTTATAAGGGCATTTATTTTAAAATCTTACTGTTTCATTTTATTTGAAAACTTTGAAACGTACATCGTCATCCATAAAGGCTTTATCACCTGCTGGCGCATTAATCGAACCAAATACCATTTGAGCACGTAAGACCCAATTAGCAGGTGTGTTCCACGTTTTTTGTACATCATTATCCACTAATGGATTGTAGTGTTGTAATGATGCGCCGATATTTTCTTGAGACAACGCAGTCCACACAGCGAATTGTGCAATACCACTTGCTTGCTCTGACCAAATTGGGAAGTTATCTGCATATAAAGGGAATTGCTCTTGCAAACCTTTTACAATGTCTTGGTCTTCAAAAAACAGGATAGAACCTGCACCCGCTGCAAAACTATCAATTTTTTGTTCTGTAGCGGCAAAAGCCTGATCTGGCACAATTTTACGCAGAGCTTCTTTGGTCATATTCCATAATTTCTTATGTTCAGCGCCAAACAGAATGACCACACGCGAAGTTTGTGAATTAAACGACGATGGTGAATGCTTTACAGCTTCTTTAATTAATTTTGTTACGTGTTCTTCAGATACAGGTAAAGCATCGCCGAGGTTATAAATAGTACGACGATTTTTAATCATTTCGATAAATGCGTTAGACATTTTAGTCTCCTAGATCTTCATTAGCGCACGGCATTTTATAGAATCTATCTTAGAAGCCGCAGTTCGTTTCAATAGTAACTACTATAACGGGGGAAAGTTAAAATCATAGAAAAAAAATTTAACCGTAAGGTTCAAAATTTTAGGCTAAGATTTATTTTTATAAATAAGTAATAAATTCAATATATTAAATTTATTTTTTTGCAGTATTTAGTTTTTGACAAGTTAAAATAGGACATTGGGCATCAAATGGGTAGAAAAAAATTGAGGATATTAAAGGGGGAAAGATGTATCAAGATAAAGGGTCTAGCGGGGGCGTAATCCCGCTAGACAAAAATGATAACTAGTTTTACTTAATTGAGTTCACTGACATCTTTGGTAATTTCAATTTTGGTTCCACCAAAGTTATCAATGATATATTTTCTGACAGCTTCAGTGTGGTACAACTGTGCTAATTTAGCAAATTTAGGGTCATCTTTATTATCCGATTTTACGACTAATAAATTAATATTGTTCTTGATAGTGTCATCATTTTGTTCTCTAAATAAAGAATCTTTTAACACATTAAGTCCACCTTCTTGTGCTGCAGTATTACCGATAATGGCAATATCGACATCAGGCAAAGCTCTTGGGCCATGTGCATATTTTATTTGTCTAAATACCAAATCTTTTGGGTTTGCAATAATATCATTAGTCGATCCAGTCGCTTGATTAAAATCAGGTTTTAATGTGATTAATTGAGCCTTTTCAAGTAATTTTAGTGCGCGTATATGATTAGCTGCATCATTAGGGATAGCCACAATGGCTTGTTTAGGCAAATCTGCAAGGTTTTTATGTTTTACCGAATAAATGCCCATTGGTTCAAAATAAGTGGTGGAAATCGCGGCCAATTTATTATTATGGTTTTTATTGAAGTCTTTTAAAAAACCCCATGATTGAAATGCATTGACATCAACGTCCCCATCAATTGTTGCCACATTAAGTGTGATCCCATCATCAATGATTTTGACATCAATATCTAAATTTGCTTCTTTCGCACTTGGAGATTGCGCAATAAATTTCCATATATCAGCATCACTTCCATGGCTGCCAATAATAATTTTTTGCGATGTTTGTTCTTGCTGATTTGGCTTATCGGTTGAACTTTCCTCTTGTGAACAAGCGGTTAGCGTAGAAAATGACAAAGCTAATAATAATGCAGATATTTTTTTCATTCGATTATCTCTAATAATTTTTGTTGGTGATATCTAATCAAACAAAAATAGTTTTTTATAAATAATATTTTATTCAGACTCTAAGCTTTTGGTTATATACAGAAAATACACATGAACTCATTCGAAATTGTTATATCGATATAGTTTTAAATTATTTTTAGCAATATTTATTGTGGTATCTAATCAGATATTAAAAATAAACGTGAAAATTCTTCACCATCTAAAAAATAATTTAAAAGGTTGATTAATTATGTCTTTAACACAATTGCCTATTATTGATTTACATGAACTTGATAATCCTGAAACCAGAGATGACTTTTATAAAAAGCTACGTTTTATCGCTCGTGAAATCGGTTTCTTTTATTTAGTTGGTCATAACATTACACCAGAATCTCGTGAGCAGCTCTTAACCACGACAAAACAATTTTTTGCCTTACCAAAGGCAGAAAAAGAAACGATTTCTATGGCGCATTCTCGCCATTTTCGCGGCTACACTGCGTCAACAGAAGAAAGCACTCGAAATCAGCCTGATTACCGTGAACAAATTGATATTGGTGAAGAGTTACCCGCGCTCGAACTGACAGAAAATGACCCAATTTGGTTTAACTTACATGGACCAAACCAATGGCCTCAGGCCTTACCCGAGCTGAAACAGCAAGCGCTGGCATGGCAAAGTGATATGCGTGCCATTGCAGTGAAGCTCATCAAAGCATTTTTGGTTGCTTTAGATCTCCCTGAAAATAGCTTTGAGCACATTATTGCTGAACCTGCCCAGCATTTATTGAAGCTTATACACTATCCCGCGAGAGAAGATAATAACGATGGAGAACAAGGTGTTGGTGCTCATAAAGATGCAGGTATTTTAACCTTATTGTGGCAAGACAACAGTGGCGGCCTACAAGTCGAAACGGATAATGGCTGGATTGATGTCGCGCCATTGGAAAATGCATTTGTTGTAAATATTGGTGAAGTGTTTGAATTAGCAACTAACGGTTATTTACGAGCTAACGTGCACCAAGTTGTGAGAAAGAAAAACAGTGATTCCCGTTATTCCATCGCTTACTTTATTACACCAAGTATTTTTGCTGATGAAGTGCCATTATTAACCTTACCAAGTTATTTAGCACAACAAGCTTTAGGGCCTGATAGCGATCCTCTCAACCCTTTATTTACCAATTTAGGAAAAAATATGATTAAAGGCCGTTTACGTTCACATTTAGCGGTAACACGCAGATTTTACCCTGCGGAATATGCGCAAATAATAAATAACAGTAATATCCTATAACGAATAGAACAAATTGACATTGATAAAAGAAAATCAGTTGGAGCTAAGTATGTCAGATCAAAGTTACAAAAAAGACTTAAATGGAAGGGCATTATCGCCTGAAACCTTAATGATGAGTTATGGGTATGACCCGCAGCTTTCAGAAGGGTCGATTAAGCCTCCCGTTTTTCTGACGTCAACGTTTGTATTTAAAACGGCTCAGGAAGGAAAAGATTTCTTTAATTTGGTTAGTGGGCGCACACAAGCGCCTAGTCACCAGAAGCAAGGGCTCGTCTATTCACGATTTAATCACCCCAACAGTGAAATTGTTGAGGACCGGTTAGCGTTGTATGAAGGGGCACAAAGTGCCGCTTTATTTTCATCCGGTATGTCAGCGATTACCACTTGTTTGATGGCGGTGTTACAACCTGGAGATGTATTACTGCATTCACAACCACTCTATGGTGGAACAGAAACTTTGTTTCTCAATACGTTAAAGCGGTTTGGTATTACATCAGTGCCTTTTCAAAATGGCTGTGATTTAAACGCTGTTTTAGACGTGGCAAATAGTATTGAGCAAGGCCAAAAGATTGCGGCCATTTATATTGAAACGCCATCAAACCCGCTAAATACAGTGGTTGATATTGAGTTATTGAGCCAAGCAGCGAAACTAATTGGTCAAAAACAAGGTGGAGAAGCCCCACTATTGATTTGTGACAATACGTTGTTGGGCCCTGTATTTCAAAAACCTCTCGCATTAGGTGCGGATTTAAGTGTGTACTCACTAACTAAATATGTGGGTGGACATTCTGACCTTGTTGCAGGGGCTGTTGCAGGTAGTCATGAACTGGTGAAAAAAGTCAAAGCGCAACGTAATGCCATCGGAACGCAATTAGACCCGCATTCAAGCTGGATGTTAGGGCGTTCTTTGGAAACGCTGCAATTGCGGATGGAGAGGGCAAATAACAGTGCACAAACGCTGGCTGAATTTTTATATCAGCACCCGAAAGTGAGCAAAGTGCATTTCCCTGCATTTTTTCCGAAAGGCAGTGTTGAATACCACGTTTATCAGAAACAATGTAGTGGTGCAGGTTCAACGTTCTCCATTAATGTTGGAAAAGATGAAGCTGATGCGTTCCGTTTTTTAGATAATCTCGCGATTTTTAAACTAGCAGTGAGCTTGGGGGGAACGGAATCATTGGCAAGCCACCCTGCTTCAACAACGCACTCAGGTGTTGCACAAGCAGTACGTGAGAAAATTGGGATTAGTGATAACTTAGTGCGTTTATCTATTGGTATCGAGAATGTAAATGACCTAAAACATGCATTAGAGCAAGCATTAGACGCCATCTAAGCGATTAAATATTATGGAGAGGAATAGGTTTGCTCCTCTCCATTTTCTTGACTAATTTAACCGATATTGAGATGGTAGCTCGCTAAAACCAAGGCCATTGGCTTTTTTCACATTTATCTGTACTGGAATACGCTCTTTCATCGCTTCTACATGACTAATAACGCCAATCATTTTCCCTGAAGCATTCAGACTTTCAAGAGCATCAAGGGCAATATCTAGCGTTTCGGCATCCAAAGTACCAAATCCTTCATCTAGAAATAGTGACTCTAATTGTGTGCGGTTGCTGACCATGTCTGAAAGTGCCAGTGCTAATGCTAAACTAACAAGAAAGCTTTCCCCCCCAGATAACGTTTTGATATCTCTGACAGAATCAGCCTGCCAGCTATCGATAACTTGTAACTCTAAGTTAGCTTGGTGGCTACGTTGCAATATATAGCGGCCATGGAGCTTATCGAGTTGTTGGTTGGCTAACGTTACCAAACAATCAAGCGTTAGGCCTTGTGCATAGCGGCGGAATTTATCCCCTTCAGCGGAACCAATGAGTGCATTTAAATAACTCCAATCATCGTAACTGAGTTGGCTTTTTTCTATTTCTTGCAGTAAATCTTGTTGCTGGTGGCGTTGTTGTCTATCGGTATCTAAGCGATTAATAATGCGCCCTTGTTGTTGATTATATTGTTTAATTTCCTCATCGAGGGTTGTGATAATGTCGTTTAATTGTGCCTCAGAAAGTGACGAAAAATCTGTGGAACGTTGCTGACTAAGGGCTTCGAGTGCTTGCATGCCTTCTTGATGGCGGGTCTCACTTTGCAATAGCGTTTGGCTGACTCGTTGCTTTAACGCTTCTAACTGTTGTTTTTCTTCAAGGTTTAACAATGCCTCAAGGAAGGTTTGTTGCGTGCTAAATGGGCTTTTTGCCAGTGCATCATTAAATTGCTCTTGCGCTTGTTGATGTTCGAATTTGGCTTTATTGAGTGTCTTGATAATCTCCTGCAAGCGACCATTAAGTGAGGCAATATTTTTATCAACTTCATTTAGCTGTTGACTAAGTTGTTCTTGAGCTAACGAAAGTGCCTCTTGTTGAGTATTCATCTGTTGGATAAATAGAGGTATAGGTAGTCCTGAAAGTTGTGTTTTGCGCTCAGCGTTTTTTTGCTGAAGGACTATATTAGCTTGTTTAAATTGAGTTTCTTCTTTTTCAATTTGCTGATTGAGTTGCTTTAATTGGTCGGATTCAGATTTAAGTGTGGCGCTTGTGACCTCAATTTTTTGGTTTAGAGCCTGCGCGGTGATTTTTTGAGTATTGTAAAACTCACCACGTTGAGTGATATCACTCAACCATTTATCAAAGTTTTCACTTTCTGGTAAGTTCAGATCAAAATGGACTAAAGCTGTTTGAAATTGCTCAGTTTGTTCATTTTTTCGTTGCTGTAATTGAGCCAGTTCTCTCTGCGATTCATCAAATAATTGGGTTTGATATTTTAATCGCTCTTCAATGAGTGAAAGGCCTGCTTGTTGTTGAGTTAAATACGTTTGCTGGTCGTGCTGCAACTGCTTAGCTTGCTGATATTCACGCTCTAATGTCATGAATTCATGGGTGATTTTTTGTTGTTGTGTTAGTTTAGCAGTTAGCTCATTGATAAAGGCACTCACAGCCTGCTCGTTCAGTGCTAATTCAGGTGTAAGTGCTTGCTCACATGTTTTTTTCCAGTTGTGAACCAAGCTATCTAGGTGAGCAGTGGTTTGCTGCAATTGTTGTGCTTGCTCTTTTTGGCGTAGCTGCTGTGTTTCGGATAGCGTGGATAACTTAGTTTGTTGTTGTTTAAGGTGGTCAAGCTGCTCAGTTAAGTGAATGAGTTGCTGTTGTGTTTCGCTCAGGTGAATGGATTGGTATGTTTGTACCGCTGGATGTTGCGTGGAGCCACATAGTGGGCACGGTTTTCCTGAAACGAGTTGTTGACGTTCTTGCTCTAAACTGACAATTTTCTGTTCTAATTGGTACTTTTCATTGGTTAGTTTGATGCGAGGTGCCAACTCATTGATTTGAGACTCAGTCAGTTCGCGTTCTTTTTGTGTTTGGCTGCTCTGTTGCTGTAAATCAGCATGTTGCTGATTGTGTTGCTGTAATTGGGCTTGCGCACTCAGGTATTGGGACAGCATTAACGGTAATAATTTGGCATGCTGTAAACGCGTTTGCAGTTGCTCAATCTGTTGATTAACTGCATAAATATCGTATTTTTCTTGGTCGGCTTTGTATTGTTGTTCTTGTCTTTTAAACGCGAGTGTGTGTTTTTCTAAGGTGGACGTAGTTTGTGTTAATTCTTCTGTGCGTTTTTGTTTATCCACTTGCAGTTGTTCAATTTCTTTTGAGAGTTTCTTTTGTTTCTGTAATAAGGTATTGAGCTGATCTCCTAATTCAAAAATAAAACGCCCTTGCTGTTTCCAACTGCCTATTTGCGCGTTGATATCTGCATCTTTTTGTTTTTCATTTAGAAATATGTTCAACTCGTTAAGTTGATGGGTTGCCTGTTGAATCTGGCCTTGTGTCTCATTTATCCACTGTTGTTTTTGTTCAAAAGTTACCTTTTTTTCAGCTATTTGTTGTTTTAATTCGTGTTGTTGCTGCGTTAACTGCAAAATTTGGTTATCGAGAGGGCGAACTGTTTCATCAATCATTTGGTTTTGTTGTTTTACAAAATCAATATGTTTGCGGTGTTCATCCTGAGATTGAATGAGTGTGGCTTGTAGCGGCGTTCGTTCGGCCTGTTGTTTTTCCAGATTGAGTTGTAACTGCTGTTGTTGTTCTGTGTATTCAGTGAGTTGCCTCTGTAGACTTTCAATATTTTGCCAAAGAGGGCGTAGCGACTCCGCAGGTTCGCCATTCGATAGTTTCTTCAGTTGTGGTTGCGCCGTTTGGTATTCAAGTTGGGCATTTTTTAGTTCATTATCAAGTGATTGTAATCTCACAGTGAGCTGGTTGTGTTGTTGCCACCAATTAAGTTCCTGTTGATGCTGTGCACGCTTTTGCTTTATTTCAGTTTCGTGTTTCAGTAACGTATTTTGCTGTTCTAGCAGCTCTTGGTGTTCTGATTCCGTAAGTAAATTAATACTTTGCGCTCTGGCTTTTAAGAGATCTAAATCTGTTTTTGCTTGCTTGTGTTGGTTAAAAATATATTTGGAGATTTGGCTATAAATTTCTGTGCCTGTAATTTCTTCAAGTAGGTCAGCGCGTTCTTTTTCGGAAGCGTTTAAGAAAGCGGCAAAGTCCCCTTGCGATAGCAAGATGGATTTTGTAAAGCGGCCAAAATCTAACCCTGTAATTTTGGTTATTTGGTCGCGAATTTCAGATACCTTAACGGTAATGATTTTGCCATCAGCCACTTGGGCAAGTTCCGCTTTCGGTGGTTGCAAGTTGCCATCTGGTTTATTACCTGCGCGGCGTTGGCTCCAAAATGCGCGATAGGCCGCACCTTTGACTTCAAATTCCACTTCTGAAAGGCAGTCCCCGGTGTGGCGGGTCATCAGTTCGTTTTGGCTTGCGGAAATTGAATCTAATCGTGGTGTCCGATGATATAGCGCTAAGCAGATGGCATCCAATAAGGTGGTTTTCCCCGCACCCGTTGCGCCTGTGATGGCAAATAGCCCCTGGCTGGCAAACGGCTCTTGCGTAAAGTCGATTTTCCATTCACCTTTGAGAGAATTAATATTTTTGAGGCGTAAGCTTAAGATTTTCATATCAATTACCCTTGCTCTTGGCGTAATGCGTCGTAGGATTGTTGGAAAAGTTGGGTTAGACGCTGTTCACGTTCAGGGTCTTCTAGCGTTTCTTCGCTAAGGCGGCGTAAGAAAACCTCTTCTACTGTAAGTTCATTCAGGGTTTCATTGGCCAACGCAAGGTTTTGCCCTTGTTTTTGCTTTCTCGCACGGCGCAGTAACACGACTTCAACGGGAAGGTTTTGTGTGAGTGCTTCGATGCGTTGTTGAATATCCGCGAGATAATCTTGAGAGGCCACCTCAATATCCAACCAAACTGCATTCTCACCTTGGTAATCTTGCCATACGCTAAGTTGTTGTTCTATTTCTTTTAATGAGCCTTTAATCGTCTGTAAGGGCTGAAAAATAGGGATCGCTAACGGGGTGATTTCGGTTAATTCGCTGCCTGTGAATTCAACTAAACAGACACTTTTTTGTTGGGCGGTTTCATCAAAACTGAGGGCAATAGGGGATCCGCAATAGCGAATATGTTGTTTTCCACCAATCACTTGAGGGCGATGAATATGGCCAAGAGCAATATAATCCGCAGGGGGGAACGCCCCTGAAGGGAAGGCTTCTAATGTGCCAATATAAATATCACGCACGGAATCGGTTAATTCCGCGCCAATGACAGTTAAATGCCCCGTAGCAATAATTGGAATATCCACGCCGAGCATTGCGCGTTGTTCGAGGGCAAATTGGTAGCTGGCTAGGTAATGGTCATGAATAGCGGTTTGTAGCGAAAGCTGTTTTTCTTCAATACTTTGCCCTGCAACACTCAATTGAATATCCCGAGGGCGTAAAAAAGGAATGGCACACACGAGGCCAATGGGTTGCGATTGTTTATTGTGTAGAGTAATAACATTCGGTTCACTGCCAGAGGTGACCACTTGGGTATTGAGGTAGCTTAATAATGCGCTCGATTCATTCAGAACGGAGACGGAATCGTGGTTACCGCTCAAAATAACCAACTGGCACCCCGTTTTTTGCAAGTCCACAATAAATTTATTATATAACTCGCGGGCATAACTAGGTGGTGACCCTGTATCAAAAATGTCCCCTGCTACGATAACGGCATCAACGTGATGAATTTCGACTTGGTTTACTAACCAATCTAAAAAGTGTTGGTGCTCAGGCGCACGGCTTTTGGTAAAAAAGTATTGGCCAAGATGCCAGTCAGAGGTATGAATAATGCGCATGAGCCATCCGTTCCTGTCTTTGATAAAGGGCATAAATTACTGCTATCCAGTATACCTGATCCTATCAAAACCTCGTGTTTTTCTCGTGTTATGGCGGAATTATTTCACTTAGATGACATTTACCCGCTAATATAAGGAGAAATATTTGATTTGCGAATAGACATTCATAATTCTGTCATAAAAGTGACGCATAATGCGTTCACATTAACAATGTCTTCTTATTTACAGGAACAATCATGGCAAGACGCATTCTAGTGGTTGAAGATGAAGCGCCCATCCGAGAAATGGTTTGTTTTGTATTAGAACAGAATGGTTTTCAGCCAATTGAAGCTGATGATTATGACAGCGCAATTGCACAGTTAGTTGATCCTCTCCCTGATTTGGTTTTATTGGATTGGATGATCCCTGGTGGTTCAGGTCTCCAAGTGATTAAACATATGAAGCGCGATAGCGCGACGCGTGATGTTCCCGTGATGATGTTAACAGCACGCGGGGAAGAAGAAGATCGTGTGAAAGGGCTTGAAGTCGGCGCTGATGATTATTTGATTAAGCCGTTTTCCCCGAAAGAGTTAATTGCTCGCGTTAAAGCTATTCTCCGTCGGATCTCTCCGATGTCGACAGAAGATATCATCGAAATGAATGGGTTAACGTTAGACCCAACCTCCCACCGTGTGACGAGTAATGACACCCCGATTGATATGGGGCCAACGGAATATAAGCTTCTGCATTTCTTTATGACTCACCCTGAGCGTGTATACAGCCGTGAGCAGCTCTTGAATTATGTGTGGGGCGCGAATGTTTACGTCGAAGATAGAACGGTGGATGTGCACATTCGGCGTTTAAGAAAAGCGCTAGAAACTGAAGGTCATGATAAAATGGTGCAAACAGTACGCGGTACGGGTTACCGTTTCTCTGTTCGTTATTAACGACAAACTAGGGAGAGACATGCGTGCTTGAACGCTTATCGATTAAACAGCTGGTTTGGGGGCTGTTTTTATTTATCTTGCCAGCGCTGATTTTGTCCATTTTTATCGGGCATTTGCCTTGGCTGTTGGTGGTTTCGTTACTGGCAGCCTTAGTGTGGCATGCATATAACCTGCTAAAACTATCTTATTGGCTTTGGTTGGATAAAAGTATGTTACCACCCGAGGGGCGAGGAGGATGGGAGCCGATATTTTACGGTATATACCAGATGCAGCAGCGTAATCGTAAACGTCGCCGCGAATTAGGGCAGTTGATTAAACGTTTTCGTAGTGGCGCTGAATCCTTACCCGACGCCGTTGTGATGATGACCACTGAAGGCAATATTTTTTGGTGTAATCGCCACGCTCAGGCTTTGTTAGGCTTTCGCTGGCCAGAAGATAATGGCCAACATATTTTCAATTTATTGCGCTACCCTGATTTTAGTCGTTATTTTTCAATCAAAAGCTACGACCAAGCATTAACCATTGAGCTGAATAGTGGGGAAATTGTTGAGTTTCGTATCTTGCCTTATACCGAAGGGCAACTACTGATGGTGGCGCGAGATGTCACTGAAAAACGTCGGTTGGAGAAAGCGCGTAGGGATTTTTTTGCTAACGTTAGCCACGAACTACGTACTCCACTTACCGTTATTCAGGGATATCTTGAGGTAATGGATGACCAGGAAGGTATGCCAGCCGTCAATAAAAAAGCGCTGAATGTGATGCAAGAGCAAGCTCATAGAATGGATAATTTGGTTAAACAGCTTTTGCAGTTATCTCGTATCGAAATTGCACCGCAAATCAACCTTGATGAGCAGGTAAACATTCCAGTAATCCTCAAAATGATTGAGCAAGAAGCGTTAAGTTTAAGCCAGGGCCGCCAGCAATTTGAGTTTAATATCGATGAATCACTGCGAGTACATGGCAATGAGGAGCAACTGCGCAGTGCTGTGGCGAACTTAGTGTATAACGCTATTAACCATACGCCTGAAGGCACAAAAATTCGTGTGGATTGGCGTAAAACCAGTCTTGGTGCTCAATTTAGTGTGAAGGATAATGGGCCAGGGATCCCGTCAGAGCATCTTCCACGTTTGACAGAGCGTTTTTACCGTGTGGATAAAGCACGTTCACGTCAAGGTGGTGGTGGAACAGGGCTTGGGTTGGCTATTGTGAAACATGCCGTTCAGCACCATAGCAGCCAGCTGGTGGTCACTAGCCAAGTTGGTAAAGGGAGTGAGTTCTCATTTACTTTGCCACCTGTGCTAATCGTTGATGATAAAAAATTGAAAAAATCCTAAATGATCCCACTTTATTAATATAATCAACTTGTTAATAAAGTGGATCCTGCTTGCTTACCTATTAATTAATTTTGTTAATACATTATTTTTTTATATTATCCTGCCAATTAATGATTTTGATATTATATATCCTACCAGTTAGTAAAAAAAATGAATGACAAAATGATGAGTTGATTATTTTTCGAACAAATCATATAACGAGTATTGTGATTTTACTGAAAGGAATCACTGGTTCTGAAAATTAGTTTAGTTATTTCCTCTTGTTTTCGGGTTTGCTATTGCCTTTTTGCCCTATAAAAGTTCTACTTGTTGTCAGTTATTGGCGATTTTTTCTGTTTTTTGATTTTTCGTTTTGTCATAGGCAAGCAGGCATACTTTTTTATATTGTTAACAGTATGTTTATCAGAATTCTATCTCGCTATATATATTTCAAAGGGTTGCTAAGTGCATATCCGTAATTTTTTATTTTCGCTACTAAAAATTAACATAATATGGCTCATCGTTTATCATCAAGAGATATCATCGCATTAGGTTTTATGACCTTTGCGTTATTTGTCGGGGCAGGAAATATTATTTTCCCTCCGATGGTTGGCTTACAGGCAGGGGAACAAGTTTGGACCGCCGCACTTGGCTTTTTAGTCACGGGTGTGGGTCTACCTGTATTAACAGTTATTGCATTGGCGAAAGTTGGGGGCGGAATTGAAGCCCTGAGTTCGCCAGTTGGGAAAACAGCGGGTTTACTGCTAGCGGTAGTCGCTTATTTATCTGTCGGCCCGTTATTTGCCACACCAAGAACCGCAACAGTATCGTATAAAGTCGGGATCGCACCATTATTTGGTGGCGAATCTGATATGTTACTGTTTATCTATAGCGCGGTTTATTTTGTGTTGGTAATTGGTATTTCGCTATATCCAGGGAAACTGCTGGATAGCGTAGGGCACATTTTGGCGCCTGTTAAAATGCTGGCATTGGCTATTTTGGGTGTTGCAGCGGTGATGTGGCCTGCGGGCGATCCAATTCCGTCGACGGTAGACTACCGTGATATGGCTTTTTCAAATGGCTTTATTAACGGTTACCTCACTATGGATACCCTCGGGGCGATGGTGTTTGGGATTGTTATCGTGAATGCGGCGCGTTCAAGGGGTATCGAAAACTCATCATTACTCACTCGCTACACCATGTGGGCAGGCTTAATTGCTGGGGTACTGTTGACGCTGGTGTATTTATCCTTGTTTAAACTGGGTGAAAACAGTGGCTCGTTGATCCCAAATCCAGAAGATGGTGCGGATATCCTACATACTTATGTGCAATACACGTTTGGTGGCTACGGTAGCTTCTTCCTTGCGGTATTGATTTTTGTGGCTTGTATGGTGACTGCGGTTGGCTTGACCTGTGCTTGTGCAGAGTTCTTTAGCCGCTACGTGCCAATTTCTTACCGTAAGCTGGTGTTGATCTTAGGTATTTTCTCTATGGTCATCTCAAACTTAGGTTTGAGTAAATTAATTGCCTTCTCATTACCTGTACTGGTTTCAATTTATCCACCTTGTATTGTCTTGATCTTACTGAGCTTTACATTGAAATGGTGGAAAAATCCAACGGTGGTGATAGCCCCAACGATGCTGGTAAGCTTTGTGGTCGGTTTAATTGGTGCGGTGAAAGCGTCCGAACATTTGAAAGTCTATATCCCAGAGTGGATGACAGCGATGCCATTGTATAAACAAGATTTAGTTTGGGTATTACCTACGCTTGTTGTCTTAGTTGTCGCGATTGTCTGTGACAAAGTGGTGTCACCATCAGTGCAGCATAAGCAAGCTTAATTATCTGAATTATCAAATAAAAGGGAGCCGATTGGCTCCCTTTTTCTTTTTGAGTGTTTTCAAAACTGAAATGTACTTACCAAATAAATGTAGAGTTTTTTTGTTGAAATTAGTACTCGGTACGAATGAAGTGGTGTGTATGCGCAAGGAGGTGCAGATGAACTACTTAGAGCTTATTGAAACGACAGTATTTAGTCGTGAGCGAAAGTTATTGATGGACGATGATGAGTTTCAATTATTTCAGACATTTTTGTTAGAAAATTATGAATATGGTGACACGATAAGTCGCACTAGCGGATGCAAACATACTGGAATGAAGCAACAAGAGTTTGCTGAGGCGATTGGCTCAAGTGTGGATTTAGTCCGTAGTTGGGAGCAAAAGCGTAGATTCCCATCGGGCATGGCACTTAAAATTTTATTTCTTATTGAAAAAAAACCTAGCATTATCGATGAGTTAAGGAATATTCGGGTTTAACCAAGCCCATGATAGTACAGGGCTTGGTTTTATTACGCTGAATTAATCCACGCCTACCGCACTACCTGCTGGTCGGCGAACATCATTAGAGCCGTAAATAAAGCCTTCGCGGACTTTACCAGAAACGGCGGAGTCATTACCCGATGACTTAGCACTGACGCCAGCACCATCAGGGATAGCAACCATGATTAGCTCAGCGGCGCCCCAAGGTGTTTGCTCAACCATTTTATAGCCCATCTTATCGAGGAGGGCTAAGCTATCTTTCGACACACCGCGCTCTTCGTAATATACCTCATCAGGTAGCCATTGATGGTGAATACGCGGTGCATTGACGGCTTCTTGTGGTGGCATACCGTGGTCAATGATATTCAAAGCAGTTTGCAGGGTGATAGAAATAATCCGTGAGCCTCCCGGTGAGCCAAGCACTAAGAATACTTTGCCGTCTTTGGTGACAATAGTTGGGCTCATTGATGAAAGTGGACGTTTACCCGGCGCGATAGAATTTCGTTCACCTTGTACTAAGCCATAAAGGTTTTTCTCTCCAACTTTTGTGGTGAAATCGTCCATTTCATCATTAAGGAAGAAACCTGTTCCTGGAGGGATAACCACGGAGCCAAATCGACCGTTGATTGTGTAAGTAGTTGAAACGGCATTTCCTTTTTCATCAACAACCGAGTAATGCGTTGTTTCTGGCTTTTCATGAGGCCCCATACCTGGCTGAACTTGTGTTGAAGGTGTCGCTTGGTTTGGCTTGATTTCTTTGCGCAGCTCTTCGGCGTAGGCTTTGCTTAACAATTTTTCGGTTGGGTTATCCACAAACTCAGGGTCGCCAAGAAACGTATTTCGGTCCATATAGGCGTGGCGCATAGCCTCGGTTAGGGTATGAATATACTCAGCAGAATTAAAACCCATCTCTTTAAGGTCATAACCCTCTAAAATATTTAAGGTTTGGCAGATAGTAACACCACCAGAGCTTGGCGGTGGCGCAGAAATAAATTGATAGCCTCTATAGGTACAGCTAACTGGTGTTGTGTCCGTGATAGTAAAATCGGCAAAATCTTTCGCGGTGAGTATGCCACCATTTTTCTTTGACGCCTCCTCGACCGCTTTTGGTATTTCACCTTCATAGAAAGCGGACGGCCCATTTTTGGCAATTTTTTCAAGGGTATTGGCTAAATCGGTTTGTACCAATAAGTCACCGGGCTGGAAAGCACTACCATCAGGTTTTAAGAATATACGCGCAACTTCAGGGTCTTGTTTAAAGCGCTCGGTGGTTGTATCCAGCACATCGGTATCTGCACGGGTTAGGGTGAAGCCTTCTCTGGCAAGCTTAATTGCAGGCTCCATCACTTGTTGGCGGCTCATCGTGCCGTATTTTTCTAATGCGTAATCAAGGCCTTTTACGGTACCCGGCACACCCGAAGCGAGGTAGCCATACAGGCTTGCGTCTTTGATTAACTTACCGTCTTTATCAAGATACATGTCAGCGCTTGCTGCGGCAGGGGCGGTTTCTCTAAAATTAATGAAGAGGTCTTTGCCATCAGCCAAGTGAATGGTCATAAAGCCGCCACCGCCAATATTGCCACAACACGGGTTAACAACGGCTTGGGCATAGCCAACTGCCACTGCAGCATCCACAGCGTTTCCGCCTGATTTCAAGATATCTGCGCCAATTTGTGAGGCTAAATGTTGAGATGAAACGACCATGCCTTTTTTGGCTTCAACGGCAGGTTCTGATGCAGCAAAGAGTTGGCTTGAAAATAATAAGGAAAGCAATAATGCAGCAGGGCGTAATGATGTTCTGATCATTCGTATCTCCCAGTTAAGGTAAAGTTTGATGTAACACAAATCAATAATATGAATAATTTGTTAATTATTTGTGTTTTTAATGTATAGCATACAATAGTGCAGAACGTTGAATATTTGAGTTAAGAAGTGTTAACTGGGTAGGGTTATTTATCAATAAGCAGGATTTAAATATGGATAGGAAAAGGGCTCAAAAAGAGCCCATGAAGTATATTATTTCTTATTAAACAATGCCATGTGGACCCAACCATTATTGGTTAAAATGAGAGGGCTTTGCTGTGCACGTTCAGCATGTGTTTGTGCTGATTTAATTTGAGGATAAGCCGCAATCACTTTTTCATTTTTTGCCCATGCAGCAACATCCTCCAGTTTTTGCGTGTAGTTGGCGATAGAAATCTGCTGACCACCGCGCTCAGCTGGCTCAGTAAAATTAGTGACTTCGTTAACGACTAACTTACCCGTGCAGAAACTGCCACGGCCTGAAGATTGGGCTTGCTTCTCGTTATAAAATTTTTGCCCTTCACTGGTCAATGTATATTCGACGCCATCCCCTACTTGCTCTCCACTCCACATATCTTTCACGGTGACTTGTTTTTCGCTTTTTGCCAGTAAACCTGCATTCACTAAAGTATCCAGTTGTTCAATATTACGGTAGCTGAATTTGGTGATAAAGCCTGCTGGCATAGGATCTACATTGATACAAATCGCTTTCTTAGTATCGAGGTAATCTTGGATAGACTTTTTGAAGTTACTTTCTGATGCGGTTTGGCTGCTATCACATCCTGCAAGTAATGCACTGATGAGAGCGATTGAGGTGATGAGTTTTAATTTCATTTTCCGATACCTAGTTTTGTTATTTATTTGTAATTAAATGATTCTAATTGTAACGGTAATATAAATAAGGAAAGGTTTATAGTCAGAGATAAATGATAAGGGAGATTTTGGGGTTGTTTGAGATGTTTCTTAGGACGAGCTTATGAAAAGAAAAAGCGGGCAGTGCCCGCTTTCGAAAAACTAAATCGATTGATTACAGTTTTGCAGAGTTTTTGGTCAGGTAGTCAGCAACGCCTTTTGGAGAAGCATTCATACCTTCTTTTCCTTTTTCCCACTGAGCTGGGCAAACATCACCGTGCTCTTCGTGGAATTGCAGTGCGTCAACCATACGCAGCATTTCGTCGATGTTACGGCCTAATGGCAGGTCGTTAACCACTTGGTGACGAACAACACCGTTTTTGTCAACGAGGAAAGAACCACGCAGGGCAACGCCTGCTTCTGGGTGTTCAATACCGTAAGCTTTCATGATTTCGCGTTTGATATCAGCAACCATCGGGTATTTAACTTCACCGATACCGCCGTTATCTACTGGGGTTTTACGCCATGCGTTATGAACAAACTCAGAGTCAAAAGAAACACCAACAATTTCAACACCGCGTTTTTTGAATTCTTCATAGCGGTGGTCAAATGCGATCAGCTCTGAAGGACAAACGAAAGTAAAGTCCATTGGCCAGAAGAAGATCACAGCTGGACGGCCGTTCAGGTGGGTTTTCAGGTTGAAGTTTTCAACGATTTCACCGTTACCTAAAACAGCAGCAGCAGTAAAGTCAGGGGCTTGACGTGTTACCAGAACCATAATTTACTCCTATGAGTTTGATTTTTGTCCGAGAGATTTTACAAAAAATTATGTATTTTCGGACATAGACTTCCAAAAGGATAAAAAATTATCTTTTGATAATAAAGACATTTAAACCAATTATTGTGATAGGTTTTAGCTATCAATTGTACTGGTTTAATAAATTAATATCAATAAGATAGTTTTATTCTGCCAAAGTGCAAGCATTAATTTATTCCTTTGCCTGTATTGTGACATCTTGTACAAAAATTTGTTGCAGCGCATTCACCATCATTTGTGGGTAAAATTGAAAGAAAATATTTTCAAGTTCACTATACTGCAATAAAAAATCATCAAATGAACCACTTAGCGCACTCAGTTTAGGCCTTCTTTTCGCCATCCCATTCAGGGATTTACCGATATAGCTTTTATCTGCGTAGCGAATTAACCATTGCTGCGGCCAGAGATACTCATTTAGCTCCTGAAATTTTTCAGGGGTATGACAAAGCTGAGGTTCGATAATATTTCGACAATAACGCACAAATTCAGGCAATGAAATGGCTGGCTCAATTGTCGACCAATGCAAAGACAAAAAATGATCCCATACTAAATCCAAGGTGATCGGCGCAACACGCCGATATTCCTCACGAAACAGCAATTTGGCTTCTTTGACTAAGGGATGTGTGTCAGTAATTCGATCGACGGCACGGTGCATCATAATGCCAGAGACAATTTCGGACGAGTAAATGCCCGCAGGGTTGCCGCGAACGTAGTCAGCCATTGTATTGCCGAGCAGGGAGCTGTCAGCGAGGTGGGCCAGGTGGAGGTGCGCTAAATAATTCACTTTAAAATGTCCGTCGTCTTTCAAACCACAGGGGTGTTAGCTTCGTAAAGCCACCCGAATCACATACTCATGTATGCTCATCGGGATATCTTTACTTGCTGCCTACCTGTGATTCGAAATCCATAGGACATGCAACGCAGCTTAGCTAACTTTTTGATTGCTCAAACTATAGCAGTAATTATGTTGAATTCGAAACTTACAGGACATTACTTGGTAGAGGAATAATAAAGAATTCCTCTAATTCGAAATTCATGAGGTATGAGTATTGAGAGATAAAAGGAAAAACAGAAATAATTCATTTATCGAATGGATAAATAGCGTACAGAATTTTTTGCTAACAAAATATTTGTTAAATAATGGTGGTTTTTTGTGCGATTTTGCGCTTATTTCTTGCGCCAAAGGCGGTGCGGCACTAGACTAGTCGCCTGTTTTTTTTAGATTGATGTCAATACAATGCGTGTTTCTGATTTTACTTTTGAATTACCTGAAGAACTGATTGCCCACTACCCACAGGCTGAACGTAGCGCTTGCCGCTTATTAAGTCTAGATGGCGGATCGGGGCAGCTAACGCATGGTGTTTTTACGGATGTTCTAGAAAAATTGGAGAAAGGGGATTTACTGGTATTCAACAATACTCGCGTGATCCCTGCAAGGCTATTTGGTCGTAAAGTTAGCGGCGGTAAAATTGAAGTTCTCATTGAACGCATGTTGGACGAGCACCGTGTATTAGCACATGTTCGCGCCTCAAAAGCGCCGAAAGAAGGCACTGAATTGTTGCTGGGTGAAGATGAAAGCGTCAACGCCACGATGGTGGCGCGTCATGGAGCTTTATTTGAGCTGCGTTTTGATGATGAACGGGATGTGCTGAGCATTTTGAACCAAATTGGTCATATGCCATTGCCACCTTACATCGACCGACCTGATGAAGAAGCGGACAAAGAGCTTTATCAAACCGTGTATAGCGAAAAACCGGGGGCTGTCGCAGCACCAACGGCTGGCCTACACTTTGATGAGCCTTTGCTTGAAGCTTTGCGCCAAAAAGGTGTCGAAATGGCGTTTGTCACGTTACATGTTGGCGCGGGGACGTTCCAGCCTGTTCGTGTTGATACCATCGAAGACCACATCATGCACTCCGAATATGCGGAAGTGCCACAAGATGTGGTTGATGCGGTATTGGCGTGTAAAGCGCGTGGTAACCGTGTTATTGCAGTGGGAACAACGTCAGTTCGTTCATTAGAAAGCGCAGCTAAAGCCAGCCAAGATGCTTTAATTGCTCCATTTTTTGATGATACCCAAATTTTTATTTATCCAGGTTATGAATATCAGGTGATTGATGCACTCATCACTAACTTCCATCTGCCTGAATCGACATTAATTATGTTGGTTTCTGCATTTGCTGGATATAAAAACACAATGAATGCGTACAAAGAAGCGGTTGCTGAGCAATACCGTTTCTTTAGCTATGGTGATGCGATGTTTATCACCCCCAATGCGAATGCTAAATTCGAAAAAATTGGCGAATAATCAGTGATAAGCGGTGGCATCGGCTGCTTGCTTAGCAAATTAATATTATCGATAACATCAGACTGTTTTTCTGATGTTTGGAGGCAAACGTGAAATATGAATTACAAACGACCGATGGCAATGCACGCCGCGGCCGTTTAGTGTTTGAGCGCGGTGTGGTTGAAACCCCTGCATTTATGCCAGTGGGCACCTACGGTACCGTAAAAGGTATGACCCCAGAAGAAGTGAAAGAAACGGGTGCCCAAATCCTGTTAGGCAATACTTTCCACCTGTGGTTACGTCCCGGCCAAGAAATCATGAAGTTGCATGGTGACCTCCATGACTTTATGCAATGGCAAGGTCCAATTTTAACGGATTCGGGTGGTTTCCAAGTCTTTAGTCTTGGCGCGATGCGTAAAATTAAAGAAGAAGGCGTACACTTCCGTAACCCAATTAATGGTGAGAAAGTTTTCTTAAGCCCTGAAAAATCGATGGAAATTCAGTACGACCTCGGTTCAGATATCGTGATGATATTTGACGAATGTACGCCATATCCAGCAGATTGGGATTATGCAAAGACCTCAATGGAAATGTCACTGCGCTGGGCTGCGCGTAGCCGCCAACGTTTTGATGAGTTAAACAATAAAAATGCGTTGTTTGGTATCATCCAAGGCAGTGTTTACGAAGATTTACGTGATATTTCGGTTAAGGGGCTGGTGGAAATTGGCTTTGATGGTTACGCTGTAGGCGGCCTCGCCGTTGGCGAACCGAAAGAAGATATGCACCGTATTTTAGAGCATGTTTGCCCACAAATTCCGGCAGAAAAACCGCGGTATTTAATGGGTGTCGGTAAACCAGAAGATTTAGTGGAAGGCGTTCGTCGTGGTATCGACATGTTCGACTGTGTGATGCCAACACGAAATGCACGAAACGGCCATTTATTTGTCACAAATGGCGTGGTAAAAATTCGTAATGCGAAGTATAAATCTGACACATCAACGCTCGATGCGGATTGTGACTGCTATACTTGTCGTCATTATAGTCGTGCCTACTTGCATCATCTTGATAGATGTAATGAAATTCTTGGCGCAAGGCTCAATACCATCCATAATTTACGTTATTATCAACGTTTAATGGCGGGTATCCGCCAAGCCATTGAAGACGGTAATTTCGAAGAGTTTGCGAAAGATTTCTATCAAAAGATTGGAAAACCTGAACCTTCGTTAAATATCGAATGAATTTAAGTGCGAAATCACGCTAATCTGTGTAGCATAGTTAGCTTGGTTTATTCGTTAGACTTCGAATATAAACGCACTGAATTAGTTAGAGTCTGTACTTAAAATTGCTTTCAATAAAACAATGAGGAAAGTTGAATGAGTTTTTTTATTTCTGAAGCAGCGGCATCAGCAGGTGCACCAGCGCAAGGTAGCCCATACACCATGGTTATCATGCTTGTTGTTTTTGCGCTGATCTTCTATTTCATGATTTTGCGTCCACAGCAAAAACGTGCGAAAGAACACCGTAAATTGATGGAATCTATCACTAAAGGTGATGAAGTTTTAACAACTGGCGGTTTAATCGGACGTGTGACTAAAGTGTCTGAAACAGGTTATGTTGTTCTTGAACTGAGTGAGAACACAGAAGTAACCATCAAACGTGATTTCGTTGCTGCTGTTTTACCTAAAGGCACAATGAAAGCAATTTAATTCTGATTTTCCCGAAGGGAACTGCCGTGCTAAACCGTTATCCTTTGTGGAAGTATCTGATGTTGATCGTTGCGATCCTCATCGGTCTGCTTTATGCGCTTCCTAACCTATATGGTGAGGATCCGGCTGTTCAGATCACTGGCGTGCGGGGAACCGCCGCCAATGAACAAACGCTGGTCCAAGTCCAAAAATCGTTACAAGATGACAACATTGAGAGTAAGTCTATCTCTCTGGAAAATGGGGCAATTTTAGCCCGTTTCAACAACTCTGATGTTCAGTTACGTGCTCGTGAAGTCATCATGAATGCACTGGGTGACCAGTATGTTGTTGCATTAAACCTTGCACCTGCGACGCCTAAGTGGCTCGAAGCTGTCGGCGGTGAGCCGATGAAGCTGGGTCTTGACCTGCGTGGTGGGGTTCACTTCCTGATGGAAGTTGATATGGACACTGCATTAGGTAAGTTGCAGGAACAAAACATGGATGGTTTGCGTAATGACCTGCGTCAAGAAGGCATTGCGTACTCTTCTATTCGTAAAGGCAATGATTACAGCGTTGAAGTTCGCTTCCGTAATGCTGACGATCGTAGCCAAGCAGAAAAAGCACTAGCACGTAAATATCCAGACCTCGTGTTTAGTGATGGCAGCGACAACACGATGATCGCTGTGATGACCGACGAGCGCTTACGTGAAGCTCGTAACTATGCTGTTTCTCAAAACATTACTATCATCCGTAACCGTGTAAACCAATTAGGTGTTGCTGAGCCTTTAGTTCAACGCCAAGGTGCAGACCGCATTGTGGTTGAGTTACCGGGTATTCAAGATACAGCACGTGCTAAAGAAATCTTAGGCGCAACCGCTACATTAGAATTCCGCCTTGTCAATACCAGCGTGGATTCATCCGCTGCAGAAAGTGGCCGTGTACCTGGTGACTCTGAAGTTAAATATGACCGTGAAGGGGCGCCATATGTCCTATATAAACGCGTTATTTTAACGGGGGATCATATCACTGA
The DNA here is from genome assembly GCF_041953405.1 of Providencia xihuensis. Taxonomy (NCBI): domain Bacteria; kingdom Pseudomonadati; phylum Pseudomonadota; class Gammaproteobacteria; order Enterobacterales; family Morganellaceae; genus Providencia; species Providencia xihuensis. The sequence goes on from NZ_CP169565.1 coordinate 797,702, forward strand.
CTCCACCTCTGAAGCCGATGAAAACGGTGCACCTCAAGTGAGCATCAGCCTTGATAGTTCTGGTGGTTCTATCATGTCTGACTTTACGCGTGATAACCAAGACAAGCTAATGGCAACGCTGTTTGTTGAATATAAAGACAGCGGTAAAAAAGATGCGACTGGCCGTTCAATCTTGGTGAAAGACGAAAAAGTTATCAATGCTGCACGTATTTCTGCACGTTTTGGTAGCAAATTCCGTATCACTGGTATCAATAATGGTAATGAGGCACGCCAGCTTTCATTATTATTACGTGCAGGTGCGTTGATTGCGCCAATTCAAATCGTTGAAGAACGTACTATCGGTCCAACACTGGGTATGCAAAATATCGAGCAAGGTCTGAAGGCGTGTATCGCGGGTCTGTTAGCGTCTATCCTGTTTATGATTATCTACTATCGTAAATTTGGTTTGATTGCGAGTAGCGCGCTGTTAGCGAACTTGGTGTTAATTGTGGGTGTGATGTCGTTGTTGCCAGGTGCAACACTTACCATGCCAGGTATTGCGGGTATCGTATTAACCCTTGCGGTTGCGGTCGATGCCAACGTACTGATCAACGAACGTATTAAAGAAGAGCTGAAAAACGGGCGATCCGTTCAGCAAGCGATTCATGAAGGTTATAAAGGTGCCTTCTCAAGTATTATCGATGCAAACTTAACGACATTGATCACCGCTATCATTCTATATGCAGTGGGGACGGGGTCGATTAAAGGCTTTGCAATTACGACAGCGATTGGTGTCGCAACCTCTATGTTTACAGCGATTGTAGGTACACGTGCGATTGTGAACCTGCTATATGGTGGTAAACGTATTAACAAGCTGTCAATTTAAGGAGCACGTTGTGGCACAGGATTATACTGTTGAACAATTGAACTATGGCCGTAAAGTCTATGACTTTATGCGCTGGGACAACGTTGCCTTCACGATTTCAGCTCTGTTATTGGTTGCATCAGTTGTCATTATCGGACTAAAAGGGTTTAACTGGGGTCTAGATTTCACTGGGGGGACGGTTATTGAGATTAACCTAAGTCAACCTGCTGATTTGGATAAAATTCGTGATAGCTTGTCTAACTCGAACCATAAAGACCCATTGATTCAAAACTTTGGTAGCAGCCGTGACATCATGATCCGTATCCCGCCAATTGAAGGTACTGCGGGTCAAGAAGTCGGCAAAGAGATTATTACGATTATCAACCAAAACGTTGATGATAAAGCCACTGTAAAACGAATCGAATTCGTGGGGCCGAGTGTCGGTGCAGAGCTGGCGCAAACAGGGGCATTAGCTCTGTTAACTGCGCTTATCTGTATTTTGATTTATGTCGGTTTCCGTTTCGAATGGCGTCTGGCAGCGGGTGCCGTATTGTCTCTTGCCCATGACGTGGTGATTACCTTGGGTATTCTGTCTCTGTTCCATATTGAGATAGATATGACCATCGTAGCATCATTGATGTCGGTTATTGGTTACTCGCTGAACGACAGTATCGTTGTTTCCGACCGTATCCGTGAAAACTTCCGCAAAATTCGTCGTGGTACACCGTACGAAATCATGAACGTCTCTTTGACGCAAACATTGAGCCGTACCATCATGACATCAGCCACCACATTATTAGTGGTTCTGATGCTGTACCTGTTCGGTGGCGCAATGTTGGAAGGCTTCTCACTGGTTATGTTAATCGGTGTAACTATCGGTACTATCTCATCTATTTATGTGGCTTCTGCATTAGCACTGAAGATGGGTATGAAGCGTGAACACTTGATGCAAGTAAAAGTCGAAAAAGAAGGCGCAGACCAAGAGTCATTACTGCCTTAGTTTTTAAAAACGATAAATAACTAAGCCAATTAGTACTCAAAATAGTTTGTGTTGTGAGTAGGCAGCAAGCGAGCGATATCCCTAGGAACATAGTAAACTATGTGACTAGGGTATCGGAGTGCAGCTAACACCCTCACAACACGAAATATGAAGAGTTACGAACACCTTGTAAGTTACCTTACAAGGTGTTTTTTCTTGCATAGTAGGGTAAACTATCCCTCCGTAAATAGGACTCAGGAAACGCTATGCATTGCCCATTTTGCTCAGCTGTAGATACGAAAGTCATCGACTCGCGTCTGGTTGGTGAAGGTGCTCAAGTCCGTAGACGCCGCCAATGTTTGCTTTGTCATGAACGTTTTACCACGTTTGAAGTGGCAGAACTTGTCATGCCCCGAGTCATTAAAAGTGATGAAGTGCGTGAGCCGTTTGATGAAGAAAAACTCAATCGCGGTATGCAAAAAGCGTTGGAAAAACGCCCTGTTAGCTCTGATGATATTGAACAAGCTATTATTTCCATTAAGTCCCAGCTCCGTGCGACAGGGGAACGTGAAGTTCCGTCGAAATTAATTGGTAGCTTGGTAATGGATGAGCTGAAAAAGCTCGATAAAGTGGCGTATATCCGTTTTGCCTCGGTTTATCGTAGTTTTGAAGATGTGCGTGAGTTTGGCGAAGAAATCGCGAAATTACAGGATTAGCGCCAATGATTGAACAAGATAACATTTACATGGCGCGTGCTTTTGAATTAGCACGTCTTGGCCGTTTTACCACATCACCGAATCCAAACGTCGGGTGTGTGATTGTACGTGATGGCGAAATTGTGGGTGAAGGCTATCACCAAAAAGCGGGTGAACCCCATGCGGAAGTGCATGCACTGCGAATGGCGGGCGAGAAAGCGAAAGGGGCAACGGCGTATGTCACCCTTGAACCTTGTAGCCATCATGGCCGTACACCACCTTGTGCAGAAGCATTGATTAACGCAGGCGTGAGTCGTGTTGTTGCCGCGATGCAAGACCCCAACCCACAGGTCGCTGGGCGTGGTCTGTACATGTTGTCTCAAGCGGGAATTGAAACTCGCAGTAATGTTTTATTAGAGGAAGCCGAAGCGGCAAACCGCGGTTTCTTAAAACGCATGCGTACTGGCTTCCCGTATATTCAGTTAAAACTTGCCGCCTCACTCGATGGTAAAACCGCGTTAGAGACAGGCGAAAGTAAGTGGATCACCAGTGCTGCGGCGCGTAAAGATGTCCAAGAGTTTCGTGCCCAGGCTAGCGCCATCTTAAGCACCAGTAGCACTGTGATTGCGGATGACCCATCTCTGACAGTGCGTTGGAACGAGCTCCCCGCGGATATTCAACACGTTTACCCAGAAAGCCAAGTGCGCCAGCCAATCCGTATTGTGCTGGATAACCACAACCGCGTGACGGCTGACCATAAAGTCACACAACTTGATGGTGAGTGTTGGTTAGTTCGCGCAACCCCAGAAGCAAACACATCATGGCAAGGAAAAGTTGAGCAGATTGCCGTTCCCGCTGATGATAACGGCACTGATCTGGTTATTTTAATGATGCAGCTGGCGAAACGTAACGTAAACAGTATTTGGGTAGAAGCGGGGGCCAAATTAGCGGGATCGTTACTCAAGCTGGGTATTGTTGATGAACTGATTGTGTATATTGCCCCTAAATTACTGGGCAACAATGCACGTGGTTTGGTTGATTTCCCTGCATTAAATGCCTTGGTGGATGCGCCAAGATTTGAATTTACAGATGTGACGAAAGTCGGTGATGACCTGCGTGTCAGGCTACGCCCTGTCTGGTAAGTGCGTTTTTTTGAAATTCGCGCATACGATAAACGAAAGAATGTGATAAAATCCGCGCCCCGCGGGTTATAATTAATATTAGAGGAAGACTATGAACGTAATTAAAGGTGTTGTTGCTGCGCCGAAAGCGCGTGTTGCTATCGCTATTGCTCGTTTTAACAACTTTATTAATGATAGTCTGCTGGAAGGCGCTGTTGATGCGTTAGAGCGTATTGGCCAAGTTTCAAACGACAACATTACTATCGTTTGGGTCCCGGGTGCCTATGAACTGCCATTAACCGCGAAAGCGCTAGTTGAAACTAAAAAATATGATGCCGTTATTGCACTAGGTACGGTTATCCGTGGTGGTACTGCTCATTTTGAATACGTTGCGGGTGAGTGCAGCTCTGGCCTGTCCCATGTTGCAATGAATAGCGAAGTGCCTGTAACTTTTGGTGTATTAACCACTGAAAATATCGAGCAAGCTATTGAACGTGCGGGTACTAAAGCGGGCAACAAAGGCGCTGAAGCTGCCTTAACAGCACTTGAAATGATTAATGTGATTAAAGCCATCAAAGGCAAATAATACACAAATAATGTGACGTCGCGGAGAGTGTGTAAACCTCTTTGCGACACAAATTATTGTGTATAGTTTTTAAATTTAAGGGGAATCTTGTGAAACCTGCTGCTCGTCGCCGCGCTCGTGAGTGTGCTGTACAGGCCATTTATTCATGGCAATTATCTGGCAATCCAATTGCTGAAGTCGAATATGAGTTTATTGCTGAACAGGACATGTCAGACGTTGACGTAAACTATTTTCGTGAACTGTTATCAGGCGTTGCGACCAATGCAACTAAGCTTGATCAACTGATGGCGCCTTATTTATCTCGTCAACTCGAAGAGCTGGGTCAGGTAGAAAAAGCGATTTTACGTGTCTCTATGTTTGAATTGAGCTTCCGTGAAGATGTGCCTTACAAAGTCGCAATTAATGAAGGTATTGAATTAGCGAAAGTATTCGGCGCAGAAGATAGCCATAAATTCGTTAACGGTGTATTAGATAAAGCGGCACCAGCGGTTCGTCGTAAAAAATAATAATATCAGGGTTCCCTCCTGTAACACTACAGTAGTCGAGAGGTAGGCTGGGTTTCAGTCTACCTTTGTACTTATAGGCTCGTCATACTTTAAGTTACAGGTGTATTGGCTAGAATTGGCTCAAATGCAGGTTTTAGTCTATTTTAGGAAGTGCAGTCATTTGCCGCCTATTTGTAACTTGAATTATTCAGAGTATAAATTATTTATTTCGTTTAAAACGAAAATAGAGATAGCGAAAACGGAAAATCTACCATGTCATATGGCGAATTTGACCTCATCGCACGTTACTTTAACCGTCAAACCACTAACCGACGTGATGTGAATATCGGTATTGGTGATGATTGTGCGTTGATGACCATCCCGGAAAAACAGCAACTTGCTGTGAGTACTGACACTCTCGTTTCCGGCATTCATTTCCTACCTACGATTTCTCCCGCTGACCTTGCGTACAAATCATTAGCCTCTAATTTAAGTGACCTTGCTGCAATGGGGGCTGATCCTGCATGGGTTTCTTTAGCTATTACACTGCCTTGTGTCGATTGTGAATGGTTGCAGTCTTTTAGTGATAGTTTGTTCGAACAACTAAATTATTATGGAATGCAATTAATTGGTGGTGATACGACTCGTGGGCCTATGAGCTTAACCTATACAGTGCATGGCTTAGTGCCAGTTGGTAAAGCAATGTCCCGTTCTGGTGCGCGTAATGGCGATTGGATTTATGTGACAGGCACATTGGGGGATAGCGCGGCAGGGCTCGCTATTTTGCAAGATAGACTGCATGTTGCGAACACCGAAGACAATGCGTGGTTAGTTGCACGCCATTTGCGTCCTCAACCGCGTATTTTACAAGGCCAAGCCCTGCGTAATTTAGCCTCTTCAGCGATTGATATTTCTGATGGCTTGGTTTCCGATTTAAACCATATTTTAAAAGCCAGTGGCTGCGGTGCGCGGATCAACTTAGATTCGTTGCCACAATCGGAGGCGTTAAAACAAAGTTGTAGTGTAGAACAAGGGCGCTTATGGTCGCTCAGTGGCGGTGAAGATTATGAATTGTGCTTCACAGTACCTGAAATCAACCGTGGTGCGCTAGAAATGGCGTTAGCACATACAGGCTCTGGTTTTACCTGTATTGGGCAGATCAAACCCCAATCCGAAGGGATCCGCTACTTTTGCAATAACCAAGAAGTTGATGTAAACCTTAAAGGTTTCGATCACTTTGTTTCGGAAGGTGTTTATGGCGACTAGCCAAGAAAAAGTAGAAGCGAAAAAACGGCTAAACATGCGTAACCCATGGCATTTACTTGCTACGGGGTTTGGCAGTGGATTATCGCCGATTGTTCCTGGAACGATGGGCTCACTCGCTGCAATTCCATTCTGGCTATTGATGTCAGGGATGCCCGTTTGGAGTTTATGGGTGGTGATTGTTGCAGGCTTCTGGATTGGCTGTATGATTTGCCAACGCACGTCGGACGACATGAAAATTCATGACCACGGCAGTATTGTCTGGGATGAGTTTATCGGTATGTGGATTACGTTGATGGCGATCCCTGTGGTGGATTTTGAGTGGGTTGTCACCGCTTTCTTTATTTTCCGTATTTACGATATGTGGAAGCCTTGGCCGATCCGTATTTTTGACCGTAAAGTTGGCGGCGGTTTTGGCATTATGATCGACGATATCATCGCGGCGATTTTCGCTTATGCAACTGTCTGGCTATGTGTTAAGTTTAATTTGCTCTCCTTTTTATGAGTAAAATAAGAAGGCCATCAATGGATGGCCTTGCTTGTCATCATTAACAAAATTATTCCTTTCGACGACTAATTCCCATTACTGATGTTTGTGCTAGCGTTAACCCTTTGGTTTCTGGAGCAAACAATATCGAAACGACTAAACCTAATAACGACACTCCCGCCCCCATCAATACCACATTACTAATACCATATTCACTGATAAACACAGGCAGAGCCCACGTAGAAAAGATGGTTCCGATACGGCTAATTGACATGATCACACCGACGGCAGAAGCACGGATATCCGTTGGGAACAGTTCATTTGGATAGAGCCATTGTAAGATCCCAGGCCCTCCAGAGAAAAAGGCGTAGATCCCAAACATAATGATCACCAGACAGATCCCAAGGTTGGAAAATAGCCCGAGGGTCGCTAGTGCAAGTGTCATAATGGCAAAGCTGCCAATAAGTAAGGGACGTCTGCCCATTTTATTGAGCCAATACATGGCAGGCAGGCAACCTAACATAAAGAATAGGCTGATCACGACGTTACCGAGTGCGGCGTTTTTACCTTGATCCCAACCGAGCTGCCCAACAATTTGTGGGCCGAAGGTATAGATGGCGAACATTGGGATCACTTGGCAAGTCCAAATAATTGCGGTAAATAAGACGAAGGAAAAATGACGTTTAGTGAATAATTGCAGGAAATGTGTTTTCTTCTGTTCTTCCGCTTCAAACACCACGGGTTGCCCGAATAGTTTTTCCATCATTTTTTCACATTCTTTAATTCGCCCTTTACGTATCAACCACAGTGGCGATTCAGGCAAATCAAAGCGACCGATCAAAATAACGATGCAAGGGATTACTGCGCTGCCTAGCATCCAGCGCCAGCCGCCTTCGACATCGTACAGCACATAGCCCACAAGGTTGGCGCAAGTTGCCCCCACATACCACATCGCCGCAATAAAGCCGACGGCAAATGCCCTTTGTTTGGTGTTTGAAAATTCGGTGATCATTGAGGTAGCGATGGGGTAATCAGCGCCAATCACAATGCCAATCAAAAAGCGCATGAGAAGTAGCTGCAATGGCGTGGAGACAAACATGGTGGCGACAGAAATGACGCCGATCGCCACAATGTCAATGAGGAACATTTTGCGTCGACCGACTTGGTCACATATATAGCCAAAGAGTGATGTACCGATAAATAACCCTGCAAGGGTTGCTGCGCCGAGTAAGCCTATCCACTCGCTGCTTAAATTGAGTAAAGGGGTGAGTTGTTCAAGTGCGACACCGATCAGAACCAATACATAACCATCAAGAAAAGGCCCGCCGCTGCCCCACAGCATGATCCGCCGATGCACGGAGGAGAATTGAATATCATCAAAACTTTTCGGTTTCATTGTGTATCCCAGTGTCAGCGTAAAATACGCTATAAAACTCTCGAAGTCTTTGAAACTTCGAGAGTAATACTAATCAGCCGTAACGAAATTCAATGCCGAAAGTGCCACGTGGGTATTCCCACTTTTCGAGTGCACTCTCTAAGCCTAAAATACGGCAAGTACCGCACTCAAGGCAGCCAGCATAGTCAAAACGGACTGAGCCATCTTCTTGTTTTTTATATAAACCTGCGGGGCAGGCCTTTGTTAAAGTGTCGAGCACTTGCATATCAGGGTGTTCTTTGATGACGATATGTGGATTTTCTTCATCGACATTAAATTTATTGATACCAAGTTTGACATCAACGTTAACTGGCTGGCTCATATTGCTCTCACTCCTTTAATTCCATCCTTGATTAAATTCATGAAGCCCACTTTTTTCGCATGTTGCAGCATGGTTTTACGCAGTGGAACAGGCGCTTCATCCGAAATGGTAAATAATTTTTTCGCAATCCCAATTGCCATTTCTGGGTAAGCGGTAAACATACGTGGGTTATCCAAAAACTCAGGCATTTTTTGGTACATCTTCATGTCACGCAGTGGGCCTTCATTTAATAGTGAAAGATATGCACTGAGCCCTTGCTTGCTAAAGTCTTCTTTTTTCATTGCATTAAGCACAGTTTTAGCTGCCGCTTCACCCGAGGCAACGGCTAAATCCATGCCGCGAATGGTAAACCCAAGGTTCATACACATACCCGCTGCATCACCCGCAATTAACACGCCATCACGGACAAGTTCCGACTGCATTTTTAAGCCCGCTTCTGGCACAACGTGTGCAGCGTATTCAATCATCTTGCCGCCTTCAATTAACGGGGCGACAGCGGGGTGCTGCTTAAAATCTTCTAACATTTGTGGAACAGATTTTTTGGCATCTTTGATATGATGCAAACCACAAACCAGACCTAAAGAGACAGTGTCCTCATTGGTATATAAGAATCCTCCCCCCATTAGCCCATCAGTTGGCGAGCCAGCAAATAGCCATGCAACGCCTTCATTGTCTTTAATATTGAAGCGATTACATAAAACATCTTTAGGGAGTTCGATTAATTCTTTAACCCCAACAGCGACATGTTCAGCGCTCACACGCTTCGTCATGCCAATTTGTTCGGCGAGCAGTGAATTCACCCCATCAGCCAAAATAACAACTTTGGCTTCAAGCACATCACCATCCGCTTCGACACCAACGATTTTGCCGTCCCGCTCGACCAGTTTATCAACTCGGATACCTGTAATGCATTGCGCTCCCGCATTTTCAGCTTGTTCTACCAGCCACGGATCGAGTTTTCCCCGTAAAACAGACCAAGATGTTTCGTCTGGGCTCTGCTCGGCGCTATTTTGAAAATCGACGGTGACGGCACCGGTTTCAGTCATAAATGACAGCCTTTCACGGGTGATCATGCGTTCGATAGGCGCTTCTTGGGTAAATCCAGGAATAATGCGTTCTAAACTATGGGCGTACATCCGCCCACCTGTGACGTTCTTCCCGCCAGCGTAGTTTCCTCTTTCAATTAGGAGAACTTGCGCACCTTCACGGGCAAGCACCAGTGCAGCGACAGAACCCGCTAGGCCTGCGCCAACAATGATTGCATCAAAAATATCATCGGACATAGTTTCTCCAAATCATACTAAGCAGTGGAGTGACAACTCCACTGCGATAGGCTTATTTCGCCAATTGCTGCGTTAAAGCAGGCAGAATTTTGAATAAATCACCGACAATGCCGTAATCGGCAAATTGGAAGATAGGTGCGTTTTTATCTTTGTTAATGGCAACGATAGTTTGTGCGCCATTTGCCCCGACCATGTGCTGGATTTGCCCTGAAATACCGACAGCAAGGTAAAGTTCAGGTTTGAGCATTAAGTTGGAAATCCCAACGTAGCGCTCGTGCTCCATCCATTTTTCATTTTCAGCGACAGGGCGGGAGCAGGCAATTTCAGCACCTATGGCATCCGCAAGCGTTTTGGCAATGGCAATGTTTTCTTGGCTGCCGATTCCGCGACCCACACTCACTACAAGGCGAGCTTTGTCTAATTCCACGGAGTTGCCTGCTTTTTTCTGAACCGAGGTACGTACAACAGATTGTTTTGGTTCGACCCATTGTGCAGTTTGAGCCGTCCCGCTGCGTGATGCATCACTTGCAGCTGCTTCAAAGGTGCCTGTGGTAACGGTTGCAATGGAAAAGATGCTATTTAAGGTTTCTTGGCCAAAAGCTAAGCCGCCGTAGACCATATGTTTAATGACTGCTTTGTCGGCTTCGATAGCAATCGATGCCGCATCATTCGATACGGCAGCTTGCAGTCTTGCACCTAAACGAGCAGCCAGTAATTTTCCACGACGTGTATTCGGTAGTAGTAACAGGCCTTTGTCGCCATGTTGTTTAATGGTCGCAACGATGGTATCAGCGTAGTCTTCCAAAATACGGTCATCAGGTTTGCCCGTTAATTGAAAGACTTGTGTTGCACCCAATTGAAATGCTTGGGAACTTTGTGCTTCATCTAATGCTAATACATTCACTTGCTCACCGAGGGTGAGTGCTCCGCCAATCAATTCGGGTAGACGAGAAGCCATATCGCTAAAGACCCAAACGGTTGATAATTTGCTCATGACGCCTCCGATTAAATAATTTTTCTTAAATGTTCAGCAAATTGTGCAATTTGGTCTTCGCCATCACCTTCAATAATGATGCGTTGACGCACTTTTTGCTTCGGTGCTGCAATCGATTGAGCCGATAAAGCGGCGACATCTGCTAGTGCAATATCAGCGATGCCCCATGCTTGAACTGGCTTTTTCGCAGCGCCTAAAATTGCTTTCATAGACGGAATAACAGGGACGTTAATATCGGAGGTCACTGCAATAATGGCTGGCAGCGGAAGCGACAATGTTTCAATTTCATCTTCAAGTTCGCGCTCAACGACAATGTTATCTGCCCCAAGAGAAACAATTTTCTTCACGCCATTAATGGCAGGAATTTGCAGGCTTTCACCCAGTAGAATGCTGACTTGCTGCGCATTGAGGTCAGCAGAACCGTCACCACAAATGATTAAGTCAAAACCTATTTTTTGTGCGGCTGCACCAAGGGCAATGGCACTTTGATGAGGAAGGGCATGTTCGAATTGGTCATCAATAACCACGACTAATTCATCTGGGCCGCGAGATAACACGTCTTTACGGCCTTTCATGTTGGTCAGCGCTTTGCCACCAATACTTAATGCTGTGATTTTGCTATCGGGTTGTTGTGCTTTAATTTGATTAGCCGCTTCGATGGCATTTAAATCATATTGACTAATTTTGGTATCCGCACGGGAAAAATCTAAAGAGCCATCTGAGCTATTAATAATAATATCTTGTTCATCAGGAACAGATTTATAACATGTAATAATATTCATTACATCTCCTAAAAATATATTTAATAAATATGATCCGTTTTGGTTTCGGATTATATAATTATCATGAACTGGATATTTAAAAATAAAACCTAGGTCACCAATATTGAAAACTTGAAATTAAACGTGTTTTAAATATTCATACTGCTACCTTACTCACCAATATTGTAAAAATCATCAACTTAGCGACGAAATGTTCAATATTGCTACCCTAATCACCAATACTGAAGGTATTTAATAACATTGCCGTTACAAGATATTTTATCTGTTTGTATTGATTGGTTATTTTGATAATAAAAACACGAAAAAACAGTAACAAATATTTATCACGAATAATATTGTGACCTTAATAACAGAATTGTTAATGATGAGCCGACATGATTTGAATAGTGATTGGATTAATAGTTAATTAAATTTATAGGAATTAAATAATAAATAAGTGGAGAGGTATTGCGAATAATATCTATTTTAAAACTTATGTATTAAATAATAAATCGGGATCGAACTATGAGCAAAGAAAATAAAAAGGGTGGGATAGAACCGAAAGTGTTTTTTCCTCCATTGATCATTGTTGGACTATTGTGTTGGTTAACCGTCCGTGACCTTGATGCTTCGAATGAAGTGATCAACCAAGTGTTTAGCTACGTGACAAACGTGTGGGGCTGGGCATTTGAATGGTATATGGTCGTGATGCTTGGTGGCTGGTTTTGGTTGATTTTAGGGCCGTATGCGAAAAAAACCCTAGGGGAAGAGAAGCCTGAATTTAGCCGTGCGAGCTGGATTTTCATGATGTTCGCTTCGTGTACATCGGCAGCGGTACTTTTTTGGGGGTCTATTGAAATTTATTATTATATTTCAACGCCGCCTTTTGAATTTGCCCCTTATTCAACTCAGGCGAAAAGTATTGGGCTTGCCTATAGCTTATTCCACTGGGGGCCATTACCGTGGGCAACCTATAGCTTCTTAACGGTTGCTTTTGGTTACTTCTTCTTTGTACGTAAAATGGATGTTATCCGCCCAAGTAGTACATTAGTACCGCTGGTCGGTGAAAAACACGTAAATGGTTGGTTCGGAACAATTGTTGATAACTTCTATTTAGTGGCGTTAATCCTTGCGATGGGCACTAGTTTAGGGTTAGCAACTCCGCTAGTGACTGAATGTATTCAGTATTTATTCGGTATCCCTCACACTTTACAGCTTGATGCGATCATTATTTTCTGCTGGATTGTTTTGAACGCAATCTGTGTGGCATTCGGTCTGCAAAAAGGGGTGAAAATTGCCAGTGATGTACGTAGCTACCTGAGTTTCTTAATGCTTGGATGGGTATTCATTGTTGGTGGTGCAAGTTTTATCGTTAACTACTTTACCGATTCTATCGGGGTATTAATGATGTATATGCCGCGCATGCTGTTCTATACAGATGCGGTCGGTAAAAGCGGTTTCCCACAAGGCTGGACAGTATTCTATTGGGCTTGGTGGGTTATCTACGCAATTCAAATGTGTATTTTCCTCGCACGTATCTCTAAAGGTCGTACCGTTCGTGAACTGTGTATTGGTATGGTCGCGGGTCTGACCGCAGGTACCACTCTGATTTGGACGATTTTAGGCAGTAACACACTGCAACTTGTCGACCAAAATATTATTAACATTCCAAAACTGATTGATGAGTTTGGCGTTCCACGCGCCATCATTGAGACATGGGCTGCCTTACCTTTGAGTACTGTAACAATTTGGGGCTTCTTCATCCTCTGCTTTATCGCCACTGTGACACTAATTAATGCTTGTTCTTACACTCTCGCCATGTCGACTTGTCGCGCAGTGAAAGACGGTGAAGAGCCGCCATTGTTAGTGCGCATCGGTTGGTCTGTTTTAGTTGGTGTCATCGGCATTGTTTTACTGGCTCTAGGCGGATTGAAACCAATTCAAACAGCGATAATTGCCGGAGGATGCCCACTTTTTTTCGTCAACATTATGGTAACGCTCTCGTTTATTAAAGATGCCAAAGTGCATTGGAAAGATGACTAATTTACTCAGAAACAACATTTAAGAGGTTATTGATATGGATTTTAGATTGAATGATGAGCAGGAGCTGTTTGTCGCAGGGATCCGTGAACTGATGGCCAGTGAAAACTGGGAAAGCTACTTCGCACAATGCGACCGCGACAGCCAATACCCTGAACGCTTTGTCAAAGCGTTAGCGGATATGGAAATCGATAACCTGCTGATTCCAGAAGAGCATGGTGGTTTAGATGCAGGGTTTATCACCGTTGCTGCGGTGTGGATGGAACTGGGGCGTTTAGGTGCGCCAACATACGTGCTGTATCAACTGCCGGGTGGTTTCAATACCGTACTGCGTGAAGGGACGCAAGAACAGATTGATAAAATCATGGCGTTCCGCGGCACGGGGAAACAAATGTGGAACTCAGCCATTACTGAGCCGGGCGCGGGTTCTGACGTGGGTAGCCTGCAAACTACTTATCAGCGCCGTAACGGTAAAGTTTACCTGAACGGAAGCAAATGTTTTATCACCAGTAGCGCCTATACGCCATACATTGTGGTGATGAGTCGCGATGCAGATTCGCCAGATAAACCCGTCTTTACTGAGTGGTTCTTGGATATGAGCAAACCAGGTATCAAGGTTAACAAACTTGAAAAGCTGGGCCTGCGCATGGATAGCTGCTGTGAAATTACTTTTGATAACGTCGAACTGGATGAAAAAGACATGTTCGGTCGCGAAGGAAACGGCTTTAACCGCGTAAAAGAAGAGTTTGACCATGAACGTTTCTTAGTGGCGCTAACTAACTACGGTACAGCGATGTGTGCATTTGAAGATGCGGCGCGTTATGCCAACCAACGCGTTCAATTCGGCGAAGCAATCGGTCGTTATCAATTAATTCAAGAAAAATTTGCACATATGGCGATCAAGCTCAATTCAATGCGCAACATGTTATACGAAACTGCATGGAAGAGTGATAACGGGCTGATCACCTCAGGTGATGCAGCAATGTGTAAATACTTCTGTGCAAATGCCGCATTCGAAGTGGTGGACTCTGCGATGCAAGTACTGGGTGGCGTTGGTATCGCGGGTGAACATCGGATCGCACGTTTCTGGCGCGACCTGCGTGTTGACCGCGTATCGGGTGGTTCAGATGAAATGCAAATACTGACACTAGGCCGCAGTGTACTGAAACAGTACCGCTAATGACGTAACCGTCGTGGATTGACCCTTTGATCATGGTTAGAGGGTCAACCGAGTTTCACAGGAGAATCGAACATGGCAGCGCATTTACCTATGCCTGAATTTGGCCCACTTTCTGGGGTTAAAGTCGTATTTTCAGGAATCGAAATTGCAGGCCCATTCGCGGGGCAAATGTTTGCGGAATGGGGGGCAGAAGTTATTTGGATTGAGAACGTGGCATGGGCAGACACTATTCGTGTCCAGCCAAATTACCCGCAGCTATCGCGACGTAATTTACGGGCGCTCTCATTGAATATCTTTAAGGATGAAGGACGAGAAGCATTTCTTAAGTTAATGGAAACGACGGATATATTTATAGAAGCGAGTAAAGGCCCTGCTTTTGCCCGCCGAGGGATCACGGATGAAGTGCTGTGGGAGCACAATCCAAAATTGGTTATCGCTCACTTATCGGGCTTTGGCCAGTATGGCGACCCGCAATATACCAATCTTGCTGCATATAACACCATTGCTCAAGCCTTCAGTGGCTACCTGATTCAAAACGGTGATAAAGACCAACCAATGCCCGCTTTCCCATATACGGCAGACTATTTCTCGGGTATGACCGCCACAACCGCGGCATTAGCTGCGTTATATAAAGCGCGCGAAACAGGGAAAGGGGAAAGCATCGACGTGGCAATGTATGAAGTGATGCTGCGTATGGGGCAATACTTCATGATGGATTATTTCAATGGTGGTGAAGTTTGCCCACGTATGACCAAAGGGAAAGACCCGTACTATGCAGGTTGCGGCCTGTATAGCTGTAACGATGGTTATATTGTCATGGAAATTGTCGGTATCACGCAAATCCAAGAAATTTTCAAAGATATTGGTCTCGCACATTTATTGGGTACTCCTGAGATCCCAGAAGGCACACAACTGATTCACCGTGTTGAATGCCCATATGGGCCACTCGTTGAGGAAAAATTAGATGAGTGGTTAGGCGCACGTTCCATCGAAGAGGTACTTGCAAGGTTAGCTGAGCTGAATATTGCGAGCGCTAAAGTGTTAACCATTCCTGAGTTAGAAACTAACCCACAATATATTGCCCGTGAATCCATCACCAGTTGGCAAACCATGGATGGGGAAACCTGTCGTGGCCCAAATGTGATGCCAAAATTCAAAAACAATCCAGGACAAATCTGGCGTGGTATGCCATCTCACGGTATGGACACCACTGAAATACTAAAAAACATTGGCTACAACGAAAATGATATTCGGGAGCTGGTCGATAAAGGACTAGCGAAAATTGTTGAGTAATTAAATGATTATTCAGGTCAATCTTTCCTGTTGGCCTGAATGTTCATTGGGGAAATAGAGGGAAAACAATTAATGGATGTAATCGGTAGACAAAATTTGCGTCAAATGTGGGACGACCTTGCGTTAACTCACCAAGACAATAAGGCGCTTATCTTTGAGTCTTGCGATGGAAATATTCGTGAATTCAGCTATTTAGAAATGAATGAGCAAATCAATCGCACAGCGAATCTCTTTTTAGCCTATGGCATTCAAAAAGGGGATAAAGTTGCCTTACATCTGGATAATTGCCCTGAATTTTTCTTTTGCTGGTTTGGTTTAGCGAAAATCGGCGCAATTATGGTGCCCATCAACGCACGGTATAAATATAACGAAAGCGCGTGGATTATGCAGAACTGCCAACCTCGTATGGTAGTGACTTGCACCGTATTTTTAGATATTTATCAACGTGTTTTGGCGGATGAAAGCACTTGTCTTGAACATGTTTTTTTAATTGCAGATACACCCGTCCGACAACAAGATGGCATTTCGGACTTTTTATCAGAACAAGCGGCTCAGCCAGCGGCGCTCACACAAATTGTTGAGCTCAGTGTGAGCGATACTGCGGAAATCTTATTTACCTCAGGAACAACGTCAAAGCCTAAAGGGGTGATTATCACCCACTATAATTTACGTTTTGCGGGGTACTACTCTTCATGGCAAAACGCGTTACGTGCCGATGATGTGTATTTAACGGTGATGCCTGCTTTCCACATTGACTGTCAATGTACGGCATCGATGGCAGCTTTCTCCGTTGGTGCAACGTTTGTCTTAATCGAAAAATACAGTGCGCGGCGTTTTTGGCAGCAAATTGTTAGGCATCGTGCCACTGTGACTGAGTTAATCCCAATGATGATCCGAACGTTATTAAGCCAACCGCTGGCGGATAACGAAAAAGAGCATTGCCTGCGAGAAGCCATGTTTTATCTCAATTTAAGCGATGAAGAAAAAGAGCAATTTATGGCACGTTTTGGCGTGAAACGCTTTTTAACTTCTTATGGTATGACCGAAACGATAGTGGGGTTGATTGGGGACAGACCTGGTGATATCCGCCGCTGGCCATCAATTGGCCGCCCTGGTTTTTGTTACCAAGCGCAAATTCGGGATAAAAACAACCAACCCGTTGAAACAGGAGTGATTGGCGAACTGTGTGTTAAAGGTGAGCGCGGTAAAACGCTGTTTAAAGCGTATTACAACAACCCCGAGGCTACAGAAAAAGCCTTTGATGGCGCAGGTTGGATGCATACAGGGGACTTCGCTTACCAAGACGAAGACGGCTTTTTCTATTTTGTTGATAGAAGCAGCAATATGATCAAACGCGGTGGTGAGAACGTCTCTTGTAGTGAAATCGAAAATATCATTGCCTCACACCCTGCCATTGTGGATGTAGCGGTCATTGGTGTTGCGGATGATATACGTGACGAAGCCATTAAGGCGTTTATTGTGCTGGAAGAAGGGGAAACCTTAACGCAGGAGGAGTTCTTTGCCTTTTGTGAAAAACAAATGGCGAAATTTAAAGTACCAACGTGTGTTGAAGTGCGCAAAGATTTGCCGCGAAATTGTTCTGGGAAAGTACTGAAAAAACATCTGCAATAATCGGATCATTCTATTAATTCTGAGGATACCTCTGTTTATTACTTAAAACAGAGGTATCCCCCTATGATGACGAAAGGATTGCACTATGAGTGAATCATTAAAAATTACCCGTAATGGCTCCATTTTGGAAATCGTACTCGATAGGCCTAAAGCGAATGCGATAGATGCAAAAACCAGTTTCAAAATGGGTGAAGTTTTTCTTAACTTTCGAGATGACCCATCTTTAAGAGTCGCCATTATTACAGGGGCAGGGGAACGTTTTTTCTCTGCAGGGTGGGATCTAAAATCCGCTGCGGAAGGTGAAGCCCCTGATGCGGATTTTGGTCCTGGTGGCTTTGCTGGGTTGACTGAGATTTTTAATCTTAATAAACCCGTGATTGCGGCGGTTAACGGTTATGCATTTGGTGGCGGTTTCGAACTCGCATTGGCGGCAGATATGATTATTTGTTCAGAAAATGCCAGTTTTGCGTTGCCAGAAGCCCAATTAGGGATTGTTCCAGACAGTGGCGGTGTTTTACGTCTGCCAAAAATAGTGCCTGCACCTATCGTGAATGAAATGGTAATGACAGGCAGGCGCATGGATGCTCAAGAAGCATTGCGTTGGGGCGTTGCGAATGATGTGGTGCCTATTGAAAAATTGATGGATAGAGCCCGTGAGCTGGCAGAGCAAATCACGCAAAGCGCACCATTAGCGGTTGCGGCATTAAAAGAAATTTTCCGTGCAACTGGGGAGTTGACCGTCGAAGAGGGTTACAAACTGATGCGCAGTGGGGTATTAACTAATTACCCAGCGGTTTTACACTCTGAAGATGCGACAGAAGGGCCGTTAGCGTTTGCAGAGAAACGTTCTCCAAGTTGGAAAGGCCGATAATCTAGCCACCTGAGAGGTCAATTGTGAGCTTCTATTCATTTGAAGGCGTAAGGCCCGTGGTACACCCAACGGCGTATGTTCATCCTTCCGCGGTCGTGATTGGTGATGTAATTATCAAAGAAGGAGTATTTGTTGGGCCGAATGCGTCACTCAGAGGGGATTATGGGCGCTTAGTGATTGAAAAAGGGGCCAATATTCAAGATTGCTGCATTATGCACGGTTACAGTGATGTAGAAACGATTGTGCGTGAGTGCGGGCATATTGGTCATGGCGCTATTTTACACGGGTGTATCATTGGCCGCGATGCTTTAGTCGGAATGAATAGCGTCATCATGGATGGCGCCGTGATTGGTGAGGAAAGCATTGTTGCTGCAATGAGTTTTGTTAAAGCTGGTTTTCAAGGCGAACCACGGCAAATGTTAGTGGGGAGCCCCGCACGATTTCTTCGTCAGGTTAAGGATGAAGAACTACATTGGAAGCAATTGAATACAAAAGAGTACCAGGATCTTGCTGGGCGTTATCTTGTTGGGTTAGAAGAGACTAAGCCCCTCACTGAAATTGAAATTAATCGACCAAAACTATTTGGTACCACAGAAGTGAAGCCTAAAGGGCAATAATAGGTATTGGTCGGAAATAAAAAAACGCGGGTTTAAAACCTGCGTTTTTTTATTGATATAACATATTAACTAGCGGCGCTGTGCTTTGGATAACATCCATTGCCATTTCTGTTCTCTATTCAGTTCACTTGGTGGCATTGAAGCCGCTTTCACGGGGGAATCTATGGTGACTTTTTCCGATTGGTGGTTTCTTAAACGAGAATAAAGTTGGTTATCAATTTTACTCACTTTAATTAAACGCTGGCATTGGCACCCACGACCCGATAGTTTATTCGGGATCATTTTAACTTCACATTGGATCTCAGCCACATCCGATAGAATATAAGAAACAATATTAACAGCATTAGGATGCGGAATATCGAAATTGTTAGATATTTCTCTGGCGGTTGTCCAACGACCTTGCTTCATTACCCAATGTGCTATGGATAAATACAAGGGTTCGTTAATATATTGTCCACACATAAGCGCTCCCAAATCTAATTATTAAAATTGAATAAATAAAGAGAAACTATATGTAAATTGTAGTTGGAATAATGTTATTTATCTCCCGTAATAAATTAAAGGAAAATAATTAATTATTAAAGCCTGGTTAAAATTGTTAAAATAATATATTTGTTATTGATTTATTTTACTTTGCTTTTAGATAGTTAAGTAATTTATAACGAATATAAGTCAGAGCCTAAATTGCGCAGTCATACAGTGACAAGGTTCATAATAATAGATTTAAAAATAATTTGCATGTATTTATTTTTTAAAATTACATTTAAGGTAATAATTTTGTTTATATTCTATTTTTGGGTGAAGAGATAAACATTGTTGTTTATTATCTGATTATATTTGGTTTTTTTATTGAAAGGGATGTTATTAAACTAAGGGGAATATGTAAATGTTGTTATTTTAGATAACTATTTTTATAACAAATTAATCTAATACTCAATTAATGCGTATTTGAAAGAAAATGAGAGTCATTACACGAAATAATGACTCTCATTTAATAAAAGGTTATTTATTCAGGTAGCTTGTGATTGAATTAACAATGCCTTTGGCATTTAATCCAAGATCGGCAATCAGCTCTTCTTGGCTACCTTGGGAGATAAAGTAGTCTGGCAAGCCAAGGTTTAATACAGGAATTATTTTCTTTTCATGCATTAAAAACTCGTTCACGCCACTCCCTGCGCCACCCATGATGGCATTTTCTTCGAGTGTCACTAACACATCATGGCTATTTGCCATCTCGAGGATCAATGCTTCATCCAAGGGTTTCACAAAGCGCATATCCACAACGGTCGCATTTAATTGCTCTGCGGCTTCAAGCGCGTGGCTGAGTAAGGTCCCGAAGCACAGAATAGCCACTTTTTCACCTTGGCGGCGGATGACTCCTTTACCAATAGGTAATGGTGCTAAAGGCTGGAGTTCAGCCCCTGTACCCGTACCACGAGGGTAACGGACAGCACTTGGACCATCGTTATAGTGGTAGCCAGTGTGTAGCATCTGGCGGCACTCATTTTCATCACTAGGGGCCATGATAACCATGGTTGGTATACAGCGCAGGAATGAAATATCAAAAGACCCTTGGTGAGTTTGCCCATCGGCACCTACGATCCCTGCGCGATCAATTGCAAACATCACGGGGACTTTTTGGATTGCTACATCATGAATAACTTGGTCATAGCCACGTTGCAAGAACGTTGAATAGATAGCGACAATCGGTTTATAACCACCAATCGCTAAACCTGCAGCAAAGGTTACAGCGTGTTGCTCAGCGATAGCGACGTCGAAGTATTGGTCTGGAAATTCTTTTGAAAAACGCACCATACCAGAGCCTTCACGCATGGCTGGCGTGATAGCCATTAATTTGCCATCATCTTTTGCTTCGTCACACAACCAATCACCAAAAATTTTGGAGAATGTTGGGCCAGTTTCTTTGCTTTTCGGTAACGTAAAGGTACTTGGGTCAAATTTAGGTACTGCATGCCAGCTAATTGGGTCTTTTTCCGCAGGCTCATAACCGCGGCCTTTTTTGGTCATGATGTGCAGAAATTGTGGCCCTTTTAAGTCACGCATATTTTTCAATGTTTGGGTGAGTGCAACAACATCGTGCCCATCGACAGGGCCAATATAGTTGAAACCAAGCTCTTCAAACATTGTACCAGGCACCACCATACCTTTGATGTGTTCTTCGGTTTTCTTCAGTAATTCTTTAATCGGTGGCATGTTAGAGAACACTTTTTTGCCACTTTCGCGTAATGTGGTGTACAGCTTGCCAGAAAGTAAGTGCGCCAAATGGTTATTGAGCGCGCCAACATTTTCTGAAATCGACATTTCGTTGTCGTTGAGGATAACCAGCATATCTGGCGCGGCATCTCCTGCGTGGTTCATGGCTTCAAATGCCATCCCTGCCGTGATTGCACCATCGCCAATGACACACACGGTTTTACGGTTTTGTTTCTCTTTTTCTGCCGCAATGGCCATACCTAAACCAGCACTAATGGATGTTGAGGAATGGCCAACGCTTAAAATGTCATACTCACTTTCACCACGCCATGGAAATGGATGTAAACCATTTTTTTGACGAATAGTATCAATACGGTCACGGCGTCCCGTTAAGATTTTATGGGGATACGCTTGGTGGCCGACATCCCAAACTAGGTTATCAAAGGGGGTTTTGTAGACATAATGCAAGGCAACAGTCAGTTCTACTGCACCAAGACCAGAGGCAAAGTGACCGCTAGAGCGACCCACGCTACTCAGTAAAAATTGTCTGAGTTCATCACAAAGCTTAGGTAAGCTTTCTTTGGGCAGCAGACGAAGCTCATCAGGCGTCTCAGCCAGTGCTAGCGTTGGATATTTAGCGATATCAATACTCATTAGGTGCTCACTTATAATTAATCAAAAATACCCATCCTATTTTCAGCGACAGTAAGGGGCTGTATTTTCTTACGCTAGACATACATAAAAATCGATGTTTCGCGATTTGTTCTATTAGCCACTGACCCATCACATCAAATAGTTAAGGTAAAGCCCGTTTTACAGCTTAAACTACATCGGGTAATCAATGCCGTAATTATCAGTCTTCTTAATGCCTAAAGGCAAAGCATATTGTCAGCTTTTACGCTCAATAATAAAATTAGCTAAAGCACTTAGCATCTCTATATTATACCCATGGGATTGGATCGTCTCTAAAGCGTCTATTGCATCATGATATAGCTCACGCGCTTTTTTCTGTGCAGCCTCAAGGCCGAGTAGCGATGGGTAAGTACTCTTTTCATGTTCAGCATCCGCGCCTTGGCGTTTACCCGTTACCGCACTATCCCCAATGACGTCTAGGATATCGTCTTGAACTTGAAAGGCAAGTCCAATGGATTCAGCATATTTATCTAAGGCTGGTAACAATTGATGGCCTTTATCGCCAGCGGCATATGCCCCAAGACGAATCGCTGCACGAATGAGCGCACCAGTTTTATGTTGATGAATACGTTCTAATGAAGCAAGGTCAACATGTTTGCCTTCTGCATCTAAATCAAGGGCTTGGCCACCACACATTCCTGCTAGGCCACTGGCGTAAGCTAGTTCAGCTATCATCGCGATACGGTCGTTATCAGAAATATCAGGCATTTTCGCTGAAGCAAGTAACTGAAACGCGAGGGTTTGTAAGGCATCACCCGCTAAAACGGCATTACCTTCACCATACTTGATATGGCAAGTCGGCTGGCCGCGACGTAAATCATCATCGTCCATAGCGGGTAAATCATCATGAATCAATGAATAAGCATGAATACATTCAACTGCTGAGGCGGGGGCATCAAGGTTTTCTTCACTGACACCCAGCATGGAGCCGACTGCATAGGTTAGAAAGGGGCGTAAACGTTTCCCACCTAATAATGCACCGTAACGCATTGCATTGGCTAATGGCAGTTCTGCAAAAGGCAGTGCATTTAGCGTATCTAATAGGTATTGGTTAACTCTGTCGTAGGCATGTTTTTGTTGCAGTGCAAAGCTATCTGGAAGTTGTTCAGACATAATTTATTCAGTTTCAGGTGAAAAATCGGCAAGGGGTTTATTTTCATCATCGCTAAGCAATATTTGTACGCGTTGTTCGGCCTGTTGCAGTACTTTTTGACCTTGTTTGGCGATTTGGACACCACGCTCGAATTCATTGAGCGCATCTTCTAGTGGAAGATCGCCAGATTCGAGGCGAGCAACAATTTGCTCCAGCTCTTGAAGTGAGTTTTCGAAACTAACAGTTGGAACTTGCTGAGATTTTTCTTTAGCCATGTTATTTAGCCACTAATGTTAAATCAATATATTTGGAGTATTTTAAATATTTAGCAGACTAACGCAGTCTTGCTACGGTTACAATTTATTATTGGTGTTTTTAGATTCAGTCCGCAAGATAGTGTTATAATACGCCTCTTTATTGACAATTGGTAACGTGTACATGTGTCACTGTGAGATACATTCGTTAGCCCCAACAACCATGAACATGCAGCTATTATGAAGTTTATCATTAAGTTATTCCCAGAAATTACCATTAAAAGCCAAACTGTTAGGCTACGTTTTATTAAAATTTTGACCAGTAATATCCGTAACGTGCTTAAGTCACTTGGCGAAGAAATTTCGGTTGTCCGTAATTGGGATAACATAGAAGTGCGTGTGAAAGGGGAAACGAAGCATGACGAAATTTGTGACATGCTCGGTCGTATTCCAGGTATTCACCATATTCTTGAAGTTGAAGAAAAACCGTTTACCAGTTTGCACCATATCTTTGAAATGGCCCACGAAGCTTACGGCCCATCATTGGAAAATAAAACCTTCTGTGTGCGTGTAAAGCGCCGCGGTAAACATGAGTTTTCATCTATTGAAGCTGAGCGCTACATTGGCGGTGGGTTAAATCAACACATTGCTTCTGCGAAAGTGAAGCTTAAAGACCCTGATACCACCGTACATTTAGAAATTGAAGATGACAAACTCATCCTAGTGAAAGCGCGTATTGAAGGGATCGGTGGTTTCCCAATTGGTACTCAAGAAGATGTTTTATCGTTAATTTCAGGCGGCTTTGACTCAGGCGTTTCCAGCTACATGCTAATGCGCCGTGGCTGTCGCGTGCACTATTGTTTCTTTAATTTAGGCGGCGCAGCCCATGAAATTGGTGTGAAACAAATTGCGCACTATTTATGGAACCGTTTTGGGAGCTCCCATAAAGTGCGCTTTATTGCCGTTAACTTTGAACCTGTCGTCGCAGAAATTTTAGAAAAAGTCGACGATGGCCAAATGGGTGTTGTATTAAAACGTATGATGGTGCGTGCGGCGTCGAAAGTTGCAGAGCGTTATGGTGTGCAAGCGATTGTGACGGGGGAAGCACTTGGGCAAGTTTCTAGCCAAACCTTAACAAACTTACGTTTGATTGATAATGCGTCTGATACGTTAATATTAAGACCGCTGATTTCCCATGACAAAGAGCACATTATCAAATTAGCTCGTCAAATTGGGACGGAAGATTTTGCGAAAACCATGCCAGAATATTGTGGTGTGATTTCGAAAAGCCCAACAGTGAAAGCGGTAAAAGCACGGATCGAAGCGGAAGAAGCTAACTTTGACTTTTGTATTTTAGAGTCTGTTGTTGAGCAGGCACAAAATATCGATATTCGCCAAATCGCACAAGAAAGTCTAGAGAAAGTCCCTGAAATTGAAATGGTCAGTGAGCTTTCAGTGGAAAATGAAGTGATTGTGGATATCCGCTCTATTGATGAGTTCGAAGATAAACCTTTGAAAGTTGAAGGTATGGAAATCAAACATATTCCATTCTACAAACTCAGCACACAATTTGGTGACTTACCAAAAGATAAAACCTATCTATTATATTGTGACCGTGGGGTGATGAGCCGTTTACAGGCGTTGTACCTCAAAGAACAAGGGTTTGATAATATTAAGGTTTACCGCCCATAATCGAGACAGGGTGCTTGTATCATCCAAAACTTATCAAAGAGAAATGTGGGGGAGATAACTCCCCCACAAGACTACTTACCGCACGATAAAGTAGCTTGAACCAGAGTATTTCCGCTACTGATGCTTAACGAACACAATCTTTCTTGCATAATGCCTGAAAAACTCAATACCGTAAGACACACGGTAATTAACCCTACAAGGGCAATTTTGGCCATTCCTCTTGACTCCTTTTCTAAAAGGAGACAGAATCAAACTGTTAGGTTTTTGAGACTGCCTCGGATTAAGATTAACATCTAAATTCGGGGCTTTCGTCTTTTTGGCTCTGGCAAATGCTTGAACCAAAATGGTCCAAGCACCCGTCGCAATCATAACAAAAAACCGTGAGCTTCAAAGGCTTTTTCAGTCATTATCTGTAAAATAAATCATTTTAATTCAGTGTCTTAATTGATTTTCAACCAATTATTCATGGTGGGTATGAATAGAGGGTTTATCTTCCAAATAGTCGTTGATTCCATTCGGTAAAACCAATCACCTCGGGGTATTTTGGTGGCGATAATTAGACAGGGTGCTTGTACCACAAACCGACAATAGAAAGAGAAATGTGGGGGAGATAACTCCCCCACAAGACTACTTACCGCACGATAAAGTAGCTTGAACCAGAGTATTTCCGCTACTGATGCTTAACGAACACAATCTTTCTTGCATCATGCCTGAAAAACTCAATACCGTAAGACACACGGTAATTAACCCTACAAGGGCAATTTTGGCCATTCCTCTTGACTCCTTTTCTAAAAGGAGACAGAATCAAACTGTTTGGGTTTTGAGACTGCCTCGGATTAAGATTAACATCTAAATTCGGGGCTTTCGTCTTTTTGGCTCTGGCAAATGCTTGAACCAAAATGATCCAAGCACCCGTCGCAATCATAACAAAAAGCCGTGAGCTTCAAAGGCTTTTTCAGTCATTATCTGTAAAATAAATCATTTTAATTCAGTGTCTTAATTGATTCTTAACCAATTATTCATGATGGGTATGAGTAGAGGGTTTATCTTCCAAATAATCGTTAATTCCATTCGGTAAAACAAGCTGCCCAGCAACGATTCCTGCGATTTCTCGACCAACTAATAATTCAATTAGTTTTAATGCAAAATCAAAGGACGTAGCGGGCCCTTGGCTGGTCAACAAATTGACGCGTTCATCAAAGTAAACTCGGCGATCAACCCATTTACTCGCAGGAATTTTATCTTTCATCGACGGATAGCAGGTCATATTACCAAGGGGAAATAGTTGGTGGTGTTCTAATACAATGGCAGGGGCAGCACAGATTGCTGCAACAATGTTACCGTCCAGATGCATACGGCGAACTTTTTCAACGACTAATGGGCTATCACGAAATGTTTCAGCGCCTTGGATGCCGCCAGGTAGAACGATAGCGTCAAAAGGTTCATCAGCCACTTTAATTAATGGGATGTCTGCGACGATTTTCATACCCCGTGAGGCGGTGATTTGCAGGGAGCCGTCTTCATTAGCACTAGCAAGAGTGACTTGAATGCCTGCTCTGACTAATAAATCCGCAGTAGTGACAATTTCAATCTCTTCACTACCATGGGTGATGCAAATTAGAACGGAAGTCGTCATATTGTTGTTCTCTATTTTTGACTAAATGATATAAACGGTCATTTTCAGGGGTATTTAGGCCATGAGCTCGGGCTTGTTTGATTAAAAATCCCGTGATGTAATCAATCTCTGTGCGACGATTATTGCGAATATCCTGTAACATGGACGAGTAGTTATTAGCGGTATTTTGAATAATGCCATTAATATACTCAGTCAGTTCTGTTTTATCGGTGTGTAACCCTTCTGCTGCCATAACGTGGCAGATTTCATCAATAACCCGTGAAATTTGCTCTGTGTGGTAAGTTAATTCACCATTTTTACAATTATGTTCTACCGTGAGAGGGTTGATAGCACAATTAGCGATCAGTTTTCGCCAACAGGTGGTCAAAATCTGATTGTGCCAAGCAACGTCAGGAAGTGCTTCATGTAGGATATCTGCAATAGGGTAATAAGCTTGTGCTTGTGAATTGATTGCCCCAATATGTGTCATTCCGTGAGCAACATGAAATACTTGGTTGTTTTCTTGCCAAGCCGCATGGGTTGTCACACCTGCTAAAACGGGGTGTCGCAAAGGTGCCAGCTCTTCTATTGTCCCCATTCCATTATGGAGGAGTAAAATGGGTGTTTTTTCAGGAATATTGCCAAGTAGAGGCAATAAGGCATCGGAAACTTGCCATGCTTTTAAGCAGACAATCACCAGTTCACTGGTTTGTAGATGATTGATATTATTACAAGGAATGAGTTCGCGAAAAGTACGTCCACCAGGTTCATTCACATCGACAAACAAATCGGGCTGAGCCACACGCAGCCAGCCTTGAGTATCATGGCCTTGTAAGGTGAGGCCAGCAAGCCAAAGCTTACCGATAGCACCACAACCGATCAGGGTTATTTTCATAGTGTCCCTCTGAAATATGTGCTCTGACACCTTGTCATCTCTGACATTGGCTATCTAACCAAGTATATACCTTAGTGTGCGTTAATTATAGCGTAAGGAAGGAGAGAGCCCTGATAACTTGAAGTGCAGTGGCTAAAAACGTTATCATGCATGCAACAAAAAATATCCTTAGAGGTCTGAACAATGCCATCATTTGATATTGTGTCTGAAGTTGAAATGAATGAAGTGCGTAACGCGGTAGAGAATGCGCAGCGCGAGCTTACGAGCCGCTGGGACTTTAAAAATGTTGAAGCAAGCTTTGAACTTAACGATAAAAATGAATCAGTAAAAATCACCAGTGAATCGGATTTCCAAGTCCTCCAACTGGTCGATATTTTAAGGGAAAAAATGGCGAAGCGTGGTATTGATGGCGCAGTGCTAAATGTCCCTGACGATATTGTTCATAGTGGGAAAACTTATAGCGTTGAAGTGACGTTCAAACAAGGCATCGATGCGGCTATTGCTAAAAAAATCATTAAGTTAATCAAAGACAGCAAACTGAAAGTCCAAGCGCAAATTCAGGGTGACCAAGTGCGAGTGACAGGTAAAGCACGCGATGATTTACAGTCGGTTATGGCACTAGTGCGTGGCGGGAATTTAGGCCAGCCTTTCCAATTTAATAACTTCCGTGATTAATTACGACGAGTAAGTTATCAATAAAAATAGGCCTACAATTTTGCAGGCCTATTTTTTATTGCTGAATAATCGCTTCCAGTTGCTCGCGATTAATGATTTTTCGATCAACTTTAACGTAGGCACTTAATTCCTCGTCGACAACTAAAGCTTCCATAACCCCATTTTGAGCTCGTAGCTTTTGTTCTAGGGCGCGAGTATTTTTTAAGTGTGTAGGCAATTCGATACGAATACTACTGACGTATGGTGGTTGTTTCATGGTTAGACTAACGACAAACCAAAGGATTGTCAGGATCAAACCACCAATAAAGACAGTATTTGCCCCTTCAAAATTATATAACCATCCACCGACAATCCCCCCAAGTGCGACACCTAAAAATTGGCTGGTGGAATAAACCCCCATCGCGGTTCCTTTATAGCCTGCGGGTGCTTCCTTACTAATCAATGATGGCAAAATGGCTTCCATAATATTGAAGCCAATAAAAAAGATCTGTAAGCCAAGGATGATGATCCATAACTGGCTACCTGAGAACCACAATGTGATTTCTGCAACTGCCAATAGTGCGATGCAGACCAGGAAGACTTGCTTCATTTTACGATATTTTTCTGCGTAGATTATAAAAGGCAAAACAGTCACAAAGGAAATTAGCATTGTGACCAAATAGGCTTTCCAGTGATCTTGGGCGAGAAAGCCTGCTTTTGTCATAATCAGTGGCAGAGCAACAAAGCTCGACATTAGCAATGTATGTAGGCACAAAATACCGATATTTAATTTTAATAATTGAGGCTGAGCTAAAACGGTTTTTAAATTGCCTTTCACAAAGGCAGATTCACGGTTCAAAACATGGGTGTTGGTGTTTGGTACAACAAAAATGGTGAGTGCAATCGCGCCAACGGCAAGTAGGGCTATCCCCCAAAATAAACCATTTAGCCCAATTAGATGGGTAATGATAGGCCCTAAAACAAGCGCAATCGCAAAAGTTAACCCAAAGCTTATCCCTAGAAATGCCATTGCTTTGGTGCGATTTTGTTCTCGGGTTAAATCAGATAGTAACGCCATGACAGCTGCTGAAATCGCACCAGCGCCTTGCAATGCGCGGCCAATAATAATACCCCAAATTGAGTTACTGAGCGCTGCAATAATACTCCCAATAATAAAAATGATTAAGCCAATAACAATGAGTGGCTTACGACCGATTTTGTCTGACATCAAGCCAAAAGGGATCTGAAAAAGTGCTTGGCTAAGGCCATAAATACCAATGGCAATGCCCACTAAAAATTCATTTGCCCCTTGTAAGTGCATTCCATAGCTGGTCAAAATGGGTAAAACCATAAACATACCAAGCATTCGCAAGGAGAACACAGAACCTAATCCCCACGTGGATCTGAGCTCTGCTGATGTCATTTTGTTATCGTTCATTTTTATTCTTCATATTTCGAGCTGTAGCGGTATTGGCTTCTCTTAGCTAGCTAGGTCTCACATATTAGTAATTCAAACTATTTTAGATAGTGTCTGATTACATTAAAAATATGTTGAAATATCAGCTTATTAGCCATTTTTAATAGTGCATTTTATATCTAGCTTATAATAGCAAGGGGCTATTTAACCATAAAATAGATTCATAAGGATAGGCAGAATGCGTAAAAGTGAGTTGTAAAAGCCATCAGAGACAAATAAAAACGGCGGGGAAAGCCCGCCGTTTAGACATTGTTATCATCAGAGAGCAGATAGGTTATCTGACGAGAGCTATAACAGTATCGGTTGAAACGGTAGGATCAACAGACATCATTACACTCAATGCAGTAATTGCTACGATTGAGAAAATGAATAGTTTTCTTGCCCAGACTCGGTCGTCGTTCTCGGTTTTGAAACCTGAAATCGCCATACCCAGCCACCACAAGCTAACTGCTGCACCCACGACCAAATACTTATAGCCCGCGTATCCGCTGATAGCTAACATTAACGTTGCAACCATAAACGCAAGGATGTACAGGAAAATATGTGTCTTAGCGACAGAAATTCCTTTAATCACCGGTAACACGGGAATGTTCGCGGCTTTGTAATCCTTAAAGCGGAAAATGGCAATGGCATACGAGTGAGGCATCTGCCACAAACTGAAAATTAATAACAGGATTAGAGCCCCTGCATCAAATTCATTGGTGACAGCGCAGTAACCGATAACGGGTGGTGCTGCGCCAGACAAGCTGCCAATTAGCGTGCCATAGACTGACTTACGTTTCATATACAGGCTATAAATGCCTACATAAACAATGAAACCGATGACTGCAAGTAGCATTGCCAAGGCATTGGCTGCTACGAGTAGCAGTACCATACCAGCAATACCTAATGCAGCGGCGTAAATCAGGCTAACTTTCGGGTCAATCAGCCCTTTAACTAAAGGGCGATTCTTAGTTCTTTCCATGATACGGTCGATATCACGGTCGATGTAGTTGTTGAAAACACAACCAGAAGCCACGACCAGTGATACACCCAGCAAAGTCGCAACGAACAGCGGGTAATCAATTGACCCTTTTGAGGCCAAAAGAAAACCGCCGATCACAGAAATCAAGTTTCCGAATATAATTCCTGGTTTGGTCACTTGCAGGTATTGCTTAAACATATCGGCAACTCTTTAGTCGAGCATCATATTGATGTTCAGGTTGTACATAATCCACAGCGAGCCGACAACAACGATGCCGACAATAAGCATGGTGAACAGAAATGCAACCAAGTTCCAACGCTCATCAGATGAGGTATTCATATGTAAGAAACATACTAAGTGAACGAAGATTTGCACGACTGCCATACCGACAACAGTCCAAAGGATTGTTGACGTCGTCGCTGTGCCTTCCATCACCATCCAGAACGGGATAACCGTTAGGATAACTGACAGAATAAAGCCAATCAGGTATGTCTTAACGCTACCGTGGCTTGCTCCAGTGTGAGCATCTTTTGCATGACTCATTTAAATAGCCCCCAGAAGATAAACAACGGTAAATACACAGATCCAAACCACGTCTAAGAAGTGCCAGAACAGGCTCAGGCAGTTCAAACGTGTTTTGTTAACGTCAGTCAAACCACGACGAGTGACTTGAATCATCATGATAACAATCCAAATCAGACCCGCAGAAACGTGCAGACCGTGCGTTGCAACCAGTGCAAAGAAACCAGATAAGAAACCACTACGGTCAGGGCCAAAGCCTTCAGCGATCAGTTCGTGGAACTCATAGACTTCCATGATAACGAAGCCAAGGCCTAACAGGAATGTCGCGAACAGCCATAAGTTAACTGCACCGATTTTTCCTTTATGCATCGCAATCATAGCGAAGCCGTAAGTGATACTACTTACTAACAGTAAGAAGGTTTCGCCTAATACGAACTTCAGACTGAAGATATCTTTACCAGCGGGACCGCCAGCAGTTCCATCAGCCAAAACAACATAGGTTGCAAACAAACAAGCAAACAGGATCAAGTCGCTCATGATATAGAGCCAGAAACCGAATACTTTAGTGCCACCTGCATCGTGGTGCCCATGCTCAGCATGGGCGATATTTTGGTTAGTCATTGTATTAGTTGACATCGTTCACACCTGCCTTACGTAATTCTTCAAAGTGCTTATTCTCGATTTCTTCGATTTCAGCCACAGGTACGTAGTAATCAACATCTTCGTCGAAGCTTTTTGCAATCCAAGTTACGATCATTCCACCGAAACCAATGATTGCCATCCACCAGATGTGCCAGATCATTGCGAAACCTAAAACTAAGCTAAATGCTGCGATGATAACGCCAGCGCCAGTATTTTTCGGCATATGAATTTCTTCATATGAAGTTGGTTTCTTATGAGCAAGACCTTTTTCTTTCAAATCCCACCAAGCATCACGAGTTTGAACGTGTGGTTCAATCGCAAAGTTATAGAATGGTGGTGGTGAAGAAGTTGCCCACTCAAGAGTACGTCCACCCCATGGATCTCCCGTTAAATCACGGTTTTCATGGCGGTCACGAATACTCACAATGATTTGGATAACTTGGCATGCAATACCGATAGCGATTAACGCAGCACCGCCTGCAGCAACAACCAACATTGTGTGGTAGGTCGGGTCAATATTCTGGCTTAAACGACGAGTCATCCCCATAAAGCCCAGAATGTATAACGGCATGAATGCTAAGAAGAAACCGATGATCCAGAACCAGAATGCACGGACACCCCATTTTTCATTCAGTGTAAAGCCGTAAGCTTTCGGGAACCAGTAAGTCATACCCGCGAAGCATCCGAACACCACACCACCAATGATAACGTTATGGAAGTGAGCAATCAGGAATAGACTGTTGTGCAGAACAAAGTTTGCACCTGGTACAGCTAACAGAACACCTGTCATACCACCCACAGAGAAGGTGATAATGAAACCAATAGTCCACAGCATTGGTGATTTAAACTCAATGCGACCTTGGTACATAGTAAACAGCCAGTTGAAGATCTTAACCCCTGTTGGGATTGCGATAATCATGGTGGCGATACCGAAGAAGGCGTTTACGTTAGCACCTGAACCCATCGTAAAGAAGTGGTGCAGCCATACGATGAAGGACATAACGGTGATAACGATTGTTGCCCAAACTAATGAGGTATAACCGAATAAACGTTTTTTCGAGAAGGTTGCTGCAACTTCAGAGAACACACCGAACACTGGTAGAACAAGGATATACACCTCAGGGTGACCCCATGCCCAAATCAGGTTGATGTACATCATCATGTTGCCACCCATATCGTTAGTGAAGAAATGGGTACCTAAATAACGGTCTAACGTCAGAAGCGTCAGAGTGACGGTTAAGATAGGGAAAGCAGCAACAATCAATACGTTAGTACATAACGCAGCCCAGCTGAATACAGGCATTTTCATCATCGACATACCCGGAGTACGCATACGGATAATCGTGGCGATGAAGTTAACCCCTGTTAATAACGTACCAATACCCGATATCTGGAGACTCCAGAGCCAGTAATCGACCCCGACCCCTGGGTTGTACTCCAAGCCTGATAATGGCGGATAAGCTAACCAACCTGTTTGTGCGAATTCACCTACCCCTAAAGAGATGTTGATTAAGACAACACCAACTACAAAGAACCAGAAGCTCAATGAGTTAAGGAATGGGAAGGCAACGTCGCGCGCACCAATTTGCAGAGGTACAACGAGGTTCATCAAACCGACAACAAATGGAGTTGCCATGAAGAAAATCATGATAACGCCGTGTGCGGTAAAGATTTGGTCATAGTGATGAGGGTTTAAAAAGCCCTCTTGCCCAGCAGAAGCAAGCACTTGCTGACCACGCATCATGATGGCATCCGCAAAACCACGGAACAACATAACCATTGCTACAATGATGTACATGACACCAATTTTTTTATGGTCAACCGAGGTTAACCACTCTTTCCACAGCCATTTCCATTTACCGAAATAGGAGATCACACCGACTAAGCCAAGCCCACCAAGGACAATAGCAATCAGTGTGACAACGATGATCGGCTCGTGGAGCGGAACTGCATCTAGTGTTAATTTTCCGAACATGCCCTTATTCCTCAGCGCCTGCTGCATGAGCATTATGGCTCATATGCATAGAATGACCTGTAGATTCTTCTTTGGTTTCTACAGGAGCGTGACCTTTATGGTGCTCATGACCAAACTTCAGAACGATATCGTTATAAAGGTTAGGTTTCACGCTAGAGAAGTAGGTAACAGGAACATTTGTGCTTGGCTTAGCGACTTCGTCGAATGCCTGCATTGTATCCATTGTCTTAGGAGACGCTTTTACCTTTTGTACCCACTCATCAAAGCCTTGGCGGTCAGGGGTTGCAATCGCATTGAACTTCATATCAGAGAAGCCATGGCCACTGTAGCTTGCAGAGAAGCCTTTATAGGTGCCTGGTTCATTGGCGATTAAGTGAAGTTTAGTTTGCATACCTGCCATCGCGTAGATTTGGCCACCTAAAGATGGAATGAAGAACGAGTTCATCACCGAATCAGACGTGATTTTGAAGTTAACTGGCACACCAGTAGGGAATGCGATTTCGTTAACTGTAGCAATACCTTGCTCTGGATAGATAAAGATCCATTTCCAGTCAGCTGAAATAACTTCGATTGTGACAGGTTCCTGATCACTCACTAATGGCTGATACGGGTCCAGCTCATGTGTCGTCTTCCAAGTGATAGCACCCAGAATGATGATAATGATGATAGGAACAGTCCAGCAGACTAACTCAATTTTATTTGAGTGAGCCCAGTTTGGACGGTATGTAGCAGACGTGTTGGATTCACGATATTTTCTGGCGAAGATAATCGTCATAAAAATAACGGGAATAACAACAAGCAGCATTAAGCCAATTGCAATAAGAATTAGCTCTTTTTGTTTTACGCCTACGGCGCCTTTTGGATCCATCAACACCATGTCGCAACCACCTAATAATAAGGTTGCTACAACGAGTGAGATTGCTCCGATACTTTTTTTGTAGTTCATAAGTCTCATCCACGACCCCAAATGACAAGATTCTAATTGTCGTTTCATCAGTGCGGGCATTTTACGGTAAGGTTATGCGAGTGTAAATGATTGTAAGGCAAAGAAACGGAATTGTTAGCTCTTTATGTTAATATGATCACATGTAAAGAACTTATAAAGAAAAAGTTAAAATTGATACGGATTATAAGTATATATTGATAAAAGCCCTTTAATACTAAATTATCTTAGTAATTTTTCAAAGAAAAATATATACAAAAGAAGTGAAAAAATGACAAAACTGATATGAATCATAAGCAATATGGTAAGGGAAATTACGTTTTTTATTGCCGATAAAGCTATTTAAGTCGCTTTATCGGCAAAATAGTTTAGAAAAATTATTACTATTTTGATTTAAAAAGAAAATTAATAAATCGCCATACAATTTTCAATAACGCATTAGAACGTATACTTTAATGTATAAATGATTGCGTCTTGATAAAATGTATCGCCTAATTTATTGTCAGCATAGCGATATTGCACACCCGCAGCTAAATGTGGCGTCGCATTCCACCAAAAAGCCATGGCACCATTAATGCCATTTCGCTTTCCTCCGTTGTAGCGTTTATTGCGTGCAAATTCCATTTCGTGCCAGTTGGTTATCATGAAGTTTTCTTCAAACGCGCTGAAATTATAACCCGCTACCCACCCAGCGGTATAACCGTTGTTACCAGAATAGAATGTTTGATCAGTATAGTTTAGGGCGATAAAAGGCTTAAACCACAAGTCACCAAAAGCGGTGTTGTAACCGATACCATATAATGTATTCACATCATGGAAATTCCCGCCATATTTTGTTCCTGGCAATGACCATGTACCGTAAACGTGACCGTACAGATTAAAACCAGTATCACCTAAATAAAAACGGCCTGTTGTTTTGATGGTGTAGCGTTTATTACGTCCTGAATCGGTATGCTGTGTATGGAGAGGGTTTTCCACATCAAAGAAACCGTAGAGTTCACCCCAATTAAAATTAGCTCCACCTTCTAATTCAACATAAGCAAAATCTTTTTTACGAGTCGTTTTCTCCGTTTTGGTCTCAGTACGGTGAGACCAGTCTAAATAGTTAATGTTGATATCAGCAAAACCATTTTGATAGCCTAAAAGATCATCAGAATATGCCGTACCTGCCACAGAAGCTAAGGCGGCAATATAAAGGAGTTTTTTCATAATAGATTATTTTCGTTAATTAATTAATGGGGTTGAGTAGTGCACTATTCGTTAACGTGTTATCTAACTAGTCTCTAACATGTGATATATTAGGCTTTAAAATTGCAATTAAGAAATATTTTTCATTGGATGAGTGATCATAATCACGATAATAAAGTGATTTTGAGGTGTTTTGTGATTAAGGGCTATTTTATTTAAATGATCAGATTCCCTAAACTAATAAGTTAGTCTTAGGGAATCAATTAAATAGATAAGTAAATGTGAGAGAAAAAAGAATTATTGTTTGACAGTTTTACGCACAGCGAGGAAATCTAAACTCCCCCCAATAATTAAACTGATGGCACCAATGCTAATCCCAGCATTAAACAAAATATTTTGGTAACTAGGGATAGCCAGCCAAAATTCAATTTGCGTGGTGAATAGGTAAACTTTCATTCCACTAAAAGAAAATGCCAATAGAGAAAGTAGCCAAATCGCAAGGCAAGTTACTGCAGCAAGTAGGGCATAAACAGCGAAACGATAGCCATTTGCGTATAGCTCACGGCGCTGGAACAGCCCTGTAGCCTGGGTATATAGCAAAGAACTGCGACAGGCTAATAACAATAAGATCCCTGGAACGGCAACGCCAATGGAGATCAAATAAAACAGTGGCCAGCCATAGTTACTGACGAAAATACTGGCGACTGGGCCAATATATACCCGTCCTACCGCAGAAAGGGCAGAGAGGAGTGCAAACTGCGTTGCGGATAAGGATTTATTACACAGCGTCATTAGCAGTGCAACAAATGCTGCGGTACCCATCCCTGAAAAAATATTCTCAAGGAAAATAATGGAGCCCATCGTCATGATATGAGGCGGGGTGACAGCGAGGAACCAATAACCAATGTTCGACCCACCTTGGAGCAAGCCAAAAAGAAACAGAGCCTTAAACAAGCTCATGTTTTTCATTAAGTAACCACCTAATAATGCACCAATGATAGTAGCAGCCATTCCGACTGTTTTATTCACTGTACCGACTTCACTAAGGCTAAAGCCCAGCGCATTGAGTAAAAAGTTAGTATTGAGCGCCATAACAAAAGCATCGCCCAATTTATAAAACACTAATAATAATAAGACGAGCCATGCGTTGTTACGGCTAAAAAACTCGGCTAGAGGTTCATAGATGGCTTTTTTTAACGAGGTAGGCGGGACGCTATTTTCTTCGGGCTCTTTGGCTAGCAAAGTCGCAATAACACCGATGACCATTAACCCTGCCATGACAAGGTAAAGCTGTTTCCATGTAAGGAACTTATCGGCGAGCCAAAGGGCTAACCCACCAGAAACTAACATGCTGATTCGATAGCCCATCACTGAGGTTGCAGCACCAATTCCGCGTTCTTCTGCGCTTAGCAAGTCAGTCTTATAAGCATCAAATACAATATCTTGGGATGCAGAACAAAAAGCGACGGTAACGGCTAATGCGGCGAGATACCATAAATGCTCAGAAGGGTTCATGAATCCCATTGCGGCAATACTAATAATAAGAAGAATTTGTGTGGTTAACAGCCAGCCTCTACGACGCCCCAAAAAAGGCGGTGTATAACGGTCCATCATAGGAGACCATAAAAACTTCAAAACATAAGCTTGCCCGACTAAGGAAAAGAAACCAATTGTTTTGATATCAACGTTTTCAACCGTTAACCAAGCTTGCAATGTCCCTGCAGTCAGCGCTAAAGGTAAGCCAGAAACGAAGCCTAAAAGGATTAAAGTAATATTATTCGGTAGTGTGAAACGAGGCATTATTCCCTCTAAGCCTAAGGTGATTTTGCTGCAATACATAGCGCTGCAGAGGTATTGACCGCGCAAAGCTATCCAAGTGTTAACTTGGATAGCTTAATACGAAATGATGGTATTCGCTCGTTTAATAGCGTGAATTTTGTCTGATAAAATCGGTAATTTCTTGATCGGATGCCATGTCGGCAATTAAATCAGCTAATGCACTATTAATTGCAGCTTCAATTTTTGCATTATTCGCCGCTAACAATTCTTGTGTATTAAAATTACGGGTGAATGAGCGCGTTTTTGTTGAGCCATTTGGTGCAGTTGCTGTGATGCTTACACTTGAATTAACAGTAATATTATGACGTAGACTACCTTCAGCAACTTTAGTGTCCAATTTGTTCAATTGAACGACTAAATTAACATTGGCGGGTGAAGTGACCATAAAGCCACGAGCAGCCATCTGTTTTTCAACGGCTTCTTGCATCAAATAGCGGGGATCACGGGATGGATTAAGCACCACTAGGCTACCATTACGATTGACTTCAGCTAATGATTTATTGGTACGGTTGTCTACGCTGCTAACGCTAATTGAGGTTGCATTCAGCGTCGGATTTTTAGCGGGTAACGCTATTTTGGGTTCGAGCGAGAGTGTATTGCTGCTAGTTGCACATCCAGCAAGTAGAAACAACGCAAAAAGTGGAAAACACAGTTTTCTTAACATAATTTTTTCCAGTTCATCTTTCCTAATTGAAAATGTTTCGTTATGGTGCGGGTAGCCGCCACTCGATATAAAGTCGAGTGGCCAAATTATCCTGAACTATTAGACAACAGTTTTTGAAAAAATTCGCACTAATGTGTCGATATCATAACATTGCCAAGTCATGATCGGATATTTCTATAATAAGAAGATAGCAATAATCAAGATGTGCAATATAGTTTACTGAACTTATCAATACTAGAGCGGGTCGCTATTAAGGAGTATTTTATGGTCGCCAATGCATCACAAAGTATGCAGTCTCGTGTGAGCCAAAAATTACAAGATGCTTTTGAACCAAGTCACTTGAATGTTATTAATGAAAGCCATCAACATAATGTATTACCTGGCTCGGAAAGTCATTTCAAAGTCATCTTAGTCACTGATAAATTTGAAAATAAACGAATGCTTGGCCGTCACCGTGAAATTTATGCTATTTTAGCCGATGAATTAGCGGGGGGCATCCATGCTCTTGCTCTGCATACCTATACACCAAAAGAATGGGATGAATTGGCAGATACCGCGTTAAAATCGCCAGCTTGTCGTGGTGTAGGTGGCGTTAGTCGTTAATTTGTGTAGCCAATTGGCCTTTACTTGGGACGATTGGAATTATCCATCAAACCTAAAAGGAGTCTGATGGGTATTTTTTCTTCAATTTTCGTGAGGAAATAAAAATTTTAGTCAGAAAAGTCACAAATAAAGAGGAAAAATCGCTTCTTTTATCTGCTTTTCTCGACTCAGGGCGCTGTCATCGGTATAATGCTGCGTCTAATTTTCAGTAAGGTTTCGGGACGCTTCTGATATCAGGGATTGACCGTTACGTAAGTAACGCCCCCGGTTCTGGAAGGGAGAAGGCCATTAATTGCTTAATGGCATAACTCTGGAGTAGACCGATCACTAAGATTTATTTTGAGGTAAGAAGATGCAAGTTTCTGTTGAAACGACTCAAGGCCTTGGGCGTCGTGTAACAATCACCGTTCCTGCCACTGATATTGAAAAAGCAGTAAATAGCGAGCTGGTTAGCGTTGCTAAGAAAGTACGTGTTGATGGTTTCCGTAAAGGGAAAGTACCAATGAACATCGTTAAACAACGTTATGGTGCGTCTGTTATGCAAGACGTTCTGGGCGATGTGATGCAACGTAACTTCATCAATGCAATCATCGAAAACAAAATCAACCCAGCTGGTGCGCCTAGCTACAAGCCAGAGCAACTGGAAGATGGTAAAGATTTTGTTTACGCAGTTGAGTTTGAAGTTTACCCAGAAATCGAATTAACCGGTTTAGACACTATCGAAGTTGAAAAACCAGCGGTTTCTGTTAAAGACGAAGACCTGGAAAACATGTTAGATACTCTGCGTAAACAACAAGCAGAGTGGAAAGAAGTTGACGAGGCAGCAGCAGCTGATTCACGCATCACTATCAACTTCACAGGCTCTATCGACGGTGAAGAGTTCGAAGGCGGTAAAGCAGAAGATTTCGCACTGGTTATGGGCGAAGGCCGCATGATCCCTGGCTTTGAAGACGGCGTTGTTGGCCACAAAGCTGGCGAAGAGTTCGATATCGAAGTTAACTTCCCAGAAGATTACCACGCTGAAAACCTGAAAGGTAAAGCAGCGAAATTCGCTATCGTTCTGAAGAAAGTAGAACAACGTGAACTGCCAGAATTTACTGAAGAATTCATCAAGCGTTTCGGTATCGCTGATGGTACTTTAGACGGTCTGCGTGCAGAAGTTCGTAAAAACATGGAACGTGAGCTGAAAAATGCGGTGCGTAACCGTGTTAAAGCACAAGTTCTTGATGGTTTGATCAAAGCGAACGACATCGAAGTTCCAGCAGCAGTGGTTGATGGTGAAATCGATGTTCTGCGTCGTCAAGCGGCACAACGTTTTGGTGGCAACGAACAACAAGCGATGGAATTACCACGTGAACTGTTCGAAGAACAAGCAAAACGCCGTGTTGTTATCGGTCTGCTGTTAGGCGAAGTGATCAACAAAAACGAACTGAAAGCTGACGAAGATCGTGTTAAAGCGCTGATCGAAGAAATGGCATCTGCATACGAAGATCCTGCTGAAGTTATCGAATACTACAGCAAAAACGAAGAGCTGATGAACAGCGTTCGTAACTTAGCATTAGAAGAACAAGCGGTTGAAACTGTTCTAGCTGTTGCTAAAGTCACTGAAAAAGAAACTAATTTCACTGAGCTGATGAACCAAGTTCAAGCTGGTTAATTTATTTCTTGTTGTACAAAATAAAAACCCGCGGTGTCTTACTGCGGGTTTTTTTGCAATTAAAGCTTTTGAATAACAACTTTTTTGTGAATTAAGATAGGGTAACCTTGAAAATCACATTTAAACCCTAATTATATCCCTAATACTTCATCTAGCATGTATTCAGTTTTGCTTGCGATTTGAACTATTTTGTAGAGCAAATATCAAAAGAGAGACGAATTCCACCAAAAGAGTTATTTCGTCATTTTTGAAAATCAATTATGGTTTTCTAATGGGATAATACCGTGTAAGTAAACAGACTTGTGTTAGACTTATTGAAAGAGCGTCTTATTGACTTCAGCACAGTTTACTGCACTTTCTTCTTATTTCACCCGTAATCAGTCCAATATAGGCTAAAATAGAGAAATAAGAGGATCGTGAAAGTTTGCAAAAAAAGGTATTTTTAAACATGTTGTTTTGCAACACTCCCTTTGCTCAAGATGATGGTTAGCAGATAGCAAATTAGGCGCAAGCACCAGAAAGTTTTTAATAGGAGATTTCGATGTCACATTTTGGCGGTCAGGAACAATTAGCATCCCAAATGGCTCTTGTGCCAATGGTCATTGAGCAAACCTCTCGAGGTGAGCGCTCATATGATATTTATTCACGTCTATTAAAAGAACGTATCATCTTCCTGACGGGTCAAGTGGAAGACCATATGGCGAACTTAATCGTCGCTCAAATGTTATTCCTTGAAGCAGAAAACCCTGAAAAAGATATCCAACTGTACATCAACTCACCAGGTGGTGTGATTACGGCAGGTATGTCTATCTATGATACCATGCAATTTATTAAGCCAGATGTTAGTACTATTTGTATGGGACA
The DNA here is from genome assembly GCF_041953405.1 of Providencia xihuensis. Lineage (NCBI taxonomy): Bacteria > Pseudomonadati > Pseudomonadota > Gammaproteobacteria > Enterobacterales > Morganellaceae > Providencia > Providencia xihuensis. Next base: position 839,038 of record NZ_CP169565.1, read on the forward strand.
AGCGTGCTCTATGGGCGCATTTTTGTTGACTGCTGGCACAAAAGGTAAGCGTTTTTGCTTGCCAAATTCGCGTGTAATGATCCACCAACCGCTAGGTGGCTATCAAGGCCAAGCAACGGATATTGAAATCCATGCACAAGAAATTTTAAAAGTGAAAACTCGTATGAATGAACTCATGGCTCACCACACGGGTAAGTCCATTGAAGAAATCAGCCGTGACACTGAGCGTGACCGTTTCTTGTCAGCTAATGAAGCGAAAGAGTACGGTTTAGTCGACCAAATTTATAGTAGCCGCTAATTGGTTAACTTTTGGTATAATTAATTCATACCATAAACTATTTTAAGAAAATCGTTGCTGTGTTTCCTGTTTTAATCAAACAAAAACAAGGCAATATGGATAAAAGTGAGGTCAACTGATGACAGAGAAACGCAAAGAGGGAACGGGTAAACTGCTTTACTGTTCTTTCTGCGGAAAAAGTCAGCACGAAGTACGTAAGCTGATTGCCGGTCCGTCAGTCTATATCTGTGATGAATGCGTAGACTTATGTCTTGATATCATCCGTGAAGAAATTAAAGAACTTGCGCCACACCGTGAGCGCAGTGAACTGCCTACGCCACATGAAATTAGGCAACACCTTGATGATTACGTCATCGGTCAAGAAAAAGCGAAAAAAGTCTTGGCGGTTGCGGTTTATAACCATTACAAGCGCTTGCGTAATGGCGACAAAACCAGTGATGGTGTCGAATTAGGCAAAAGTAATATCTTGTTAATTGGTCCAACGGGGAGTGGTAAAACGCTGCTGGCTGAGACCTTAGCACGTTATTTGGATGTGCCATTTACTATGGCCGATGCCACGACATTAACCGAAGCAGGTTATGTGGGTGAAGACGTCGAAAATATCATCCAAAAATTACTGCAAAAATGTGACTATGACGTAGAAAAAGCGCAGCGTGGTATCGTGTATATCGATGAAATTGATAAAATTTCTCGTAAATCTGATAACCCATCCATTACCCGCGATGTTTCGGGTGAAGGTGTGCAGCAAGCACTTTTGAAACTTATCGAGGGTACCGTTGCGGCTGTTCCTCCACAAGGTGGGCGTAAGCATCCACAACAAGAGTTTTTACAGGTAGATACCTCGAAGATTCTGTTTATTTGTGGTGGCGCATTTGCTGGTTTAGATAAAGTGATTGGTCAGCGTTTAAATACCCGTTCAGGTATTGGGTTCGCGGCAGAAGTAAAAGGCGAGTCAGACAAAGCAACAGAAGGTGAATTATTAACACAAGCTGAGCCAGAAGATTTAATTAAATTCGGTTTAATTCCTGAGTTTATTGGTCGTCTGCCAGTGGTTGCTACGTTGACTGAGCTGAGCGAAGAAGCGCTAATTCAAATTTTACAAGAGCCGAAAAATGCATTAACTAAACAGTACCAAGCGCTGTTTAGTCTTGAGGGAACTGAACTTGAGTTTCGAGAAGAAGCGTTAAAAGCTATTGCGAAAAAAGCGATGGCACGTAAAACGGGTGCCCGTGGCTTGCGTTCAATTGTTGAAGCTGCTCTGTTAAATACCATGTATGACCTTCCTTCTATGACGGATGTCGAAAAAGTCGTCGTTGATGAAAATGTCATTAACGAACAATCAGAACCTTTGTTGATCTACAGCAAGCCAGATGCTCAAGCTTCAGGTGATAACTAATCTTTAAGAAAGCGTTCAATAAATAATCAAACAAAATGAGGGATATCCCTCATTTTGTTTTTTATGTTTAACTACCCATTGAATGCTAAAATCTTGTCCCCATATAGTTTATATTCTGAGGTGTGGTTTCCTTGTTTTTGAGAATATTTTTCAAGCGAGAGACAGAAACCCTTAAACTAGCGTGAGCTAAACGAAGAGAGAGCTTTATGAATCCAGAGCGTTCCGAACGCATTGAAATACCAGTATTGCCTCTGCGTGATGTAGTGGTATACCCACATATGGTGATCCCACTGTTTGTTGGACGTGAAAAATCCATTCACAGTCTGGAAGCAGCGATGGATCATGACAAACAAGTGATGCTGGTTGCGCAAAAAGAAGCCTCGACTGATGAGCCAGGGGTGAACGATTTATTTGCTGTTGGTACAGTTGCATCCGTTATTCAGATGCTAAAACTGCCAGACGGCACAGTGAAAGTCTTAGTTGAAGGCTTAAGACGTGCGCGTATTACTAGCTTGACGGATAACGGCGAGTATTTCCTCGCGCAAGCTGAGTATTTAGCATCCGAACAAGATAAACACGCTGAAGGTGCCGTTTACGACGAAACCACAGCGGGCACTCCAGCATCAATTCTTGATGAAAAAGAAAATGAAGTGCTGTATCGCACCATTGTGAGCCAGTTTGAAAGCTATATTAAGCTCAACAAAAAAATTCCACCAGAAGTGCTGACTGCATTGCACTCGATAGAGCAAGACCAGCTTGATAAACTTGCAGACACTATTGCATCCCACATGCCGCTAAAATTAGCGGATAAACAGCGCGTTCTTGAAATGGCAAATATTGCTGAACGTGTTGAGTTCCTGATGGCGATGATGGAGTCAGAAACAGAATTACTGCAAGTCGAAAAACGCATCCGTAATCGCGTTAAAAAGCAGATGGAAAAAAGTCAGCGCGAGTACTATCTGAATGAGCAAATGAAAGCTATTCAGAAAGAACTGGGTGAAATGGATGACGCGCCAGATGAATATGAATCGCTAAAACGTAAAATCGAAGAAGCGAAAATGCCAAAAGAGGCACAAGAAAAAGCAGAAGCAGAATTGCAGAAGCTGAAAATGATGTCTCCAATGTCTGCAGAGGCCACGGTTGTCCGTAGTTATATCGACTGGATGGTGCAAGTACCATGGCATGCGCGTAGCAAAGTCAAAAAAGACTTAGTTAAAGCACAAGAAGTGCTGGATACCGATCATTATGGCCTTGAGCGTGTTAAAGACCGTATTTTAGAGTATCTGGCAGTACAAAGCCGTGTCAGTAAAATCAAAGGGCCAATTCTTTGCTTGGTAGGGCCTCCAGGGGTTGGTAAAACCTCTTTGGGTCAATCTATTGCGAAGGCAACGGGTCGCCAATACACCCGCATGGCGTTAGGTGGTGTGCGTGACGAAGCAGAAATCCGTGGTCACCGTCGTACCTATATTGGTTCAATGCCAGGTAAACTTATCCAGAAAATGGCAAAAGTTGGGGTGAAAAACCCACTGTTCCTGCTGGATGAAATAGACAAAATGTCTTCAGACATGCGCGGAGACCCTGCATCAGCATTATTAGAAGTGCTTGATCCAGAACAAAATATCGCGTTTAACGACCACTATTTAGAAGTGGATTACGACTTGTCTGACGTTATGTTTGTTGCAACGTCAAACTCGATGAATATCCCTGCGCCACTACTGGATCGTATGGAAGTGATTCGCCTTTCAGGTTATACCGAAGACGAAAAACTGAATATTGCTAAAAAACATTTATTATCGAAACAAATTGAACGTAATGCCTTGAAAAAAGGCGAATTAACGATCGATGATAGCGCATTAATGAGCATTATTCGTTACTATACGCGTGAAGCGGGTGTACGTGGTTTAGAGCGCGAAATTTCGAAATTGTGTCGTAAAGCCGTTAAAGCATTATTAATGGATAAAAAACTCAAACACATCGAAATCAACGCAGATAATTTAAAAGATTATCTGGGGGTTCGTCGCTTCGACTACGGCCAAGCAGATACTGAAAACCGTGTCGGCCAGGTGACTGGTTTAGCGTGGACTGAAGTGGGTGGGGACTTACTTACCATTGAAACTGCGTGTGTACCAGGTAAAGGCAAGTTGACTTATACCGGTTCTTTAGGTGAAGTAATGCAAGAGTCGATCCAGACGGCCTTAACCGTGGTGAGAGCTCGTGCTGAAAAACTGGGTATTAACAGCGATTTCTATGAGAAACGCGATATCCACGTTCACGTTCCTGAAGGTGCAACACCAAAAGATGGCCCAAGCGCAGGTATTGCGATGTCAACAGCCTTGGTTTCTTGTTTAACAGGTAACCCAGTTCGTGCAGACGTGGCAATGACGGGAGAAATCACATTAAGAGGGTTAGTTTTCCCAATTGGTGGGTTAAAGGAAAAATTATTAGCTGCACACCGTGGCGGAATAAAAACCGTATTAATCCCTAAAGAAAACGAACGTGACTTAGAAGAAATTCCTCAAAATGTGATCGCTGATTTAGAAATTCACCCAGTGAAAACCATTGAAGAAGTTCTTTCTTTAGCTTTAGTTAACCCGCCTTTCGGGGTTGAGGTTGTTAAAAAGAAAGCGAAAAGAGTGAGCTGAATCAAGAAGTTTGCATAAAACTAAGGCTGACAGCTAATTTAGGGCTTGTCAGCCTTTTTTTTCATCGTTAATTTAGCGATGATTCTGATAATTGTTTGTATGCAATCTGTTCTCTTGCCATTGGTAATCAGGATTGATATAACGGCTAAATCATTAATTAGCTGTACGAATAGAAGCTAGCTGCTATAGTTAATTTGATGGTTTATAGTCCAACTAATAATGGGGATGATAAGAGTGAATAAAGCTCAACTGATTGATCAAATCGCTTCTGATGCGAATATTTCTAAAGCTGCTGCAGGTCGCGTTGTTGACGCGTTCGTTGCTACTGTAACGAGTTCTTTGAGTAAAGGAGACGATGTTGCTTTAGTTGGCTTTGGTAATTTCACTGTTCGTGAGCGTGCTGCACGTACAGGCCGTAACCCACAAACGGGCAAAGAGATTAAAATCGCTGCGGCGAAAGTTCCAGCTTTCCGTCCAGGCAAGGGTCTTAAAGACGCTGTTAATAGCTAATTAAGTATTTTAGTTTGTCTTTCTTGCATTTTTGCAAAAACTCAAACTGACGGAATGCCTTTAATCAGCTAATATATAAGCGCACCATGGAAATGGTGCGCTTTTTTTTCTTTCTGAGTTAAGATTAGCGTATTATTAAGAAATTGAATTCAACAAAGCGGAGTTAAGCCTTTTTATGATGGAAAATCTACGCACGAAGGCCAACAGTCCTTTTATTAAAATTTTGCTAGGGCTCATTATGCTGTCATTCGTGCTGACAGGCGTTATGATGGGCGGCTTAGGTGGCAATAGTGCCAACAAAGCAGCAGAAGTTAATGGGCAGCCAATTAGCAAGGAACAGTTACAGCAGGCTTTTCAGCAGGAACGCCAATCATTACAAGAATACTTGGGAGATAAATTCTCTGAAGTGGCGAGTAATGAAGAAAGCATGAATTTGCTGCGTCGCCAAGCGCTTGATAATTTGATTAACAATGAATTGATTAATCAATATGCTAATGAACTGAATCTCTCAGCAAGCGATCAACAGATTGAGCAATCCATTTTCTCTATGCCAATCTTCCAAACTGATGGTCGGTTTGATAGCGACAAATATCGCGAAATCTTAAGTCGTTATAACATCAATGCGGATAGTTTTGCGGCACAAATTCGCCAAGATTTAACACGTGCTCAGCTAGGGAAATCTTTTACTGGGACGGACTTCGCTTTACCATCAGAAGTTAAAGCATATGCTGAATTATTTATGCAAGAGCGTGAAATTCGCACTGCAACTTTGTCCTTAGCTGATGTGCAAGCGAAACAAACGATATCTGAAGAAGAGCTGAAAGCATACTACGATGCGAATCAAAATAGTTTTATTTCACCGGAAAAAGTGAAAGTCAGCTATGTTGAAATGGACGCAGCATCTATGCCAGAAGCCACGGTTTCTGATGAAGAAGTGAAAACGTATTATGAGCAAAACCTGAAAAATTACACTCAGGCAGAGCAAAAACAATACAGCATGATCCAAGTAGCTTCAGAAAAAGAAGCGAACGACATCATCAATGAAATCAAAGCAGGTGCAGATTTTGCAACGCTAGCGGCTGAAAAATCAACGGATAAATTCAGTGCGGGTAACAAAGGCCTGATTGGTTGGATGGAGGCCGCTTCAACGCCGAGCGAAATTATCACTGCAAACTTAACAGAAAAAGGCCAACTTTCGGCACCAGTTAAAGCGCAGGATAACTACGTTGTTTTCCGTTTAGATGATATTAAGCCTGAGTCAACAAAACCGTTTGAACAAGTTTCTGAAACCATCAAAGTTAGCTTGCTGCAAGATAAAAACATCAAGCAGTTCTATGACTTACAACAGAAAGTCAGTGAGGCTGCCACAAGCGATATGGAATCATTAGTTTCAGTTGAATCTGTTTCTGGCTTGAAAATGGTGACAACAGATTGGTTTGATCGTAACAATCCACCTGCGGCGTTAAATTTCCCTAAAGTTATCAATGAAGTCTTTAGCGACCGTCTAGTTGATAAAAATGGCTCTAAAGGGATTAACTCTGACGTAATTAACGTTGAAGGTGACCGTGCATTTGTTGTTCGTGTGACTGAGTACAAACCAGAAAGCACAGAGCCGTTTGAAACAGTTAAACCTGCGATTGAAACATTAGTTAAGCGCCAGAAAGCCGATGCAGAACTAAAAGCAACCGCAGACAAGCTACTTGCTGACTTGAAAGCTGGTAAAGGCGAAGAAGCGTTAAGTACAGCGGGCGTTAAATTTACTGGCGTGCAAACTGTTTCGCGTTTAATGCCACAAACCGCGACGATTAACACAGCAATGGACATGGCTCAACCTGTTGATGGTAAGCCTGCCTACTCTATTGCACGTGATGAATCTGACAACTATGTTGTTATTCAGTTGGATAAAGTGACTTTAGGCCAGCCAACGGAAGACGAGCTGAAACAGTTATCCCGTGAATACCAAGGTGTGATGAGCTCTGCTGTGAATGAAGCGTTGATGCTTAATTTACGTGAAAATGCGAAAATTGAAGTTCTGAATCTTGAATAATTGCGAGTAGCTTCGCAATTTAAGTTGTAAGCATATTATTAAAAGGCCACCTTTGGGTGGCCTTTCGCATTTTTATTTTTCGCAAAATGCCGAGATGATTTTTTTCTGGCACTGTGATGTCTCTACATACATAGGAGAAACATCATGTCATGGAAAACAATTGTTAAACGTAGTTTAGCGACAGCATTATGCTTAGCATTATTGGGGGGCTTTTCATCTTTAACATGGGCGAAAAAAAACACAGCAGAGAAAAACGCAATAACACACTCTCAGCCAACTGAATCTACAGAAAGCGTAAAAGCTATTGATATCAACCAATCAAATAAAGTGAGTATTAATAACGCAACGGCAGAAGAGCTGGCTCAAAAATTGAATGGTATTGGCAAACAAAAAGCAAAAGCTATTGTCGAGTACCGGGAAAAATACGGTGCGTTTAATACCATAGAAAATATTTTGGAAGTCCAAGGAATTGGCCCTGCGTTTTTAGAAAAAAATAAGAATAAACTCATGCTTTGATGTCATGGCTCCTCATTCGAATGATTGGGGAGCTACTTATGATATGGCTATTTATTAATCTGATTTACTGTTTTATGGTAAATAATTTGAGAGCTAAGTCTTATTCGTGATATTTATTCAGCATATTTTCCGTACATTTGTTATTTTTATGTTATCGGAATATAAACTGGTCGGAGTAGTTATGACAACAAAGATTAAAGTTCATGGTTATCATATTGATGTATTCCAGCACGTAAACAATGCACGCTATTTAGAGTTCTACGAGGCAGACCGCTGGGAGTGGATGAATAAGCGCAACTTTATCAGTTGGGCAATACAAAGCAATTTAACCATGGCTGCCGTGAATATCAATGTGAACTATATTCAGGGGGTATTGCTGGGGGATGAACTCACTGTTGTGACACGGATGGATAAAATCGGTTCTAAAAGCGCGGTGTGCTATCAACAAATTATTCGTAATAAAGCAGGGCAATCAGAAGTCGTCTCTGATGCTTATGTCACTTTCGTATTTATTGATAACCTCACTAATAAAGCGATTATGATTGATGAAGAGCTGCGTGAGAAGCTGGAGTCATTTAATGCGGTTATTGATGATTTTATTAGTTAATTAAATGAAAGCCTACCTGATCTTGATTATCAGGTAGGTAAACTTGCTTACTGCATTATTTAGCTTGTAGTTGTTTTAATGACTGTATTACAGCTTCTTTTTGGTTTAAGTATTCGTTTAAGCCATTGCTTCTTAAATGGCAGGCTGCACATTCACCGCAGCCAGCGCCTTGAATACCATTATAGCAAGTTAGCGTTTGTTCTTTGATGGTGTCAAGGTGACCGTAACTATCAGCTAACGCCCAAGTTTGGGCTTTGTTTAGCCACATAAGGGGCGTTTCGAAGCGAATATCCTTTGCTAAACCAAGAGTGACGGCGTGATTAAGCGCTTTAACAAATTCATCACGGCAATCGGGGTAACCTGAAAAATCGGTTTCGCATACGCCAGTAATCACTGCTTCTGCTTGGACCTGATAAGCGTAGATTGCTGCTAGGGTCAGAAATAAGATATTGCGCCCAGGTACGAAGGTACTCGGTAATCCACTCGCCTCGCTTTTTTCAAAATCAGGGACAGGGATGTTGTTTCGCGTCAAACTACTCACGGCTAATTCATTGAGTAATGTGACATCTAAAACTTTATGGGCTGTTGCGCCTAATGATGCACTTAATTTCAGCGCAACTTCAATTTCTTGACGATGTCGTTGTCCATAATCGAAAGTGACACAATGCACCTCATCATAATTTTCTAAGGCTTGGATCAGACAAGTTGTTGAGTCTTGCCCACCACTAAAGACGACAACCGCGCGTTTCATAGTCACTCCTTGGTGATAATTCATGTAATTCAAGAAAATGAGGTTTTAGTTTTCCATGTTAGCGAGGTGATAACATAATTAACAGTTTTATTTTTATAGGTTTAGTCTATTTGATGTGCTATTTATCCTATTATTCTTTAATTTGTATAAAATTATTCTATAATAAAGCGAATTGGTGACACTATTATTTTTTTTGAATGATGATGTTTTGCATAATAAGGTTTCCAATATTAAAAACATAACAAAAAGCATTTACATCTAAGCCAAGAGAGCAATCATGTTAGATAAAATAGACAAAAAACTGCTTTGTTTATTGCAAAATGACAGTAGCTTATCCCTCAATACACTCGCTGAAGCGGTTAATTTAACCTCTACACCGTGTTGGAAACGCCTAAAACGTCTCGAAGATGAAGGCTACATTCGTGGACGAGTTACGCTACTTGACGGCGAAAAGCTGGGGTTAGGCTTGACGGTTATCGTAACGATAAAAACTCAGCACCATAATAGTGAGTGGTATGAGCAATTTGTGTCATTTGTTAGTCAGATGCCAGAGGTACTGATGTTTTACCGTATGGCGGGGGAATATGATTACCTGATGCAAGTTGAAGTGCATGATATGAAATCTTATGACCTTTTTTATAAAAAGCTGGTGAATGGTGTTCAGGGTTTAATTGATGTCACTTCAAGCTTTGCGATGGAAAAAATCAAATATACAACAGTTTTACCTATCCCTGATTAGATTGTCGGCAGAAAAGACAATATAAGGCAGCTTAAGGTGTATAAATTAATTAAAATCATTCAAGGCAGCAATACGTGCGATTATTTTCACAACTAAAATGGTATTTTTTAAGTGAATGGCGGCGCTATCTCGGCGCTGTTTGCTTTTTGATTGTCATTGCTATCTTACAGCTCATTCCTCCTCGCATTGTTGGTGTGGTTGTTGATGGGATTAGCAAAGAAACCATGCCGAGAAGTCAACTAGTCAACTACGTCCTGCTAATGTTATTCATTGCATTAATTGTTTATGGCTTGCGATATGTTTGGCGGCTTTGGCTATTTGGTGCCTCTTATAAACTGGCTGTTCAACTACGCCAGAAATTCTATCGCCAATTAAGTCTGCAAAACCAAGCATTTTACCTGAAATATCGTACAGGGGATCTCATCGCTCGTACGACAAATGACGTAGATCGTGTCGTATTTGCAGCAGGGGAAGGGGTGTTAACGCTAGTTGACTCGTTGGTTATGGGATGCGCTGTTTTAATTATGATGAGTGTTGAGATCAGCTGGCAGTTAACCTTACTGGCGTTGATTCCGATGCCAATTATGGCTATCGTCATCAAGCGTTATGGGGATCAGCTTCACCATCGGTTTAAGCATGCCCAAGGCGCATTTTCATCATTAAACAACCATGCACAAGAAAGTTTAACAAGCATTCGCATGATCAAGGCTTTTGGTCTTGAAGACCATCAATCTAACCAGTTTGAGCAAGTGGCGACCGAAGCAGGCCGCCGTAATATGCATGTCGCAAAAATTGATGCGCGTTTTGACCCAACCATATTTATGGCAATCGGCATGGCGAATTTACTCGCTATCGCGGGTGGGAGCTGGATGGTATTAGATGGTTCGCTCACGTTAGGTGAACTCACTAGCTTTATTATGTATTTAGGGCTAATGATTTGGCCAATGTTAGCCCTGGCTTGGATGTTTAATATTGTTGAACGCGGTAGTGCCGCTTATAGCCGAATTTTAAGCTTATTAAATGAGCCACTGGTGATTAACGATGGCTCGCATTCATTGCAACCTGAAAAAGGTGAATTGAGTGTGAACATTAGCGCTTTTAGCTACCCAGAAACAGCTCGAACCTCGCTATACAATGTCCAATTCAACTTAAAACCAGGGCAGTTTTTAGGTATTTGTGGGCCGACTGGATCAGGAAAATCCACATTATTAACGTTATTACAGCGACAATTTGATGTGACTGACGGGGACATTTGCTATCAAGGGTTGCCGTTATCTGAAATTAAACTAGATGAATGGCGTGCAAGGTTATCGATTGTGAACCAATCCCCTTTCTTGTTTTCAGATACTGTGGCAGGAAACATTGCTCTTGGCAGACCAGATGCCACGCAAGCTGAAATCGAAGAAGCGGCACGAATTGCCTGTGTGCATGATGATATTTTGCGTTTGCCAGAAGGTTATGAGACGCAAGTGGGTGAGCGGGGCGTTATGCTTTCAGGGGGGCAAAAACAACGTATTTCTATTGCACGGGCAATTTTACAAAACGCAGAAATATTGGTGTTGGATGATTCCCTTTCCGCAGTGGATGGGCAAACAGAATTTACTATATTGCAGAACTTAAGCCACTGGCGACAAGGACGAACGTTAATTATTAGTGCTCATCGGTTATCTGCCTTAGTGGAGGCCGATACTATTTTAGTGCTATCTCAAGGGACAATAACCGCTCAAGGTGAGCATGAATCTCTAATAAGTCAGCCAGGCTGGTATAAAGATATGTATCATTATCAACAAATTGAAGCGGCTTTGGATGGTGAACTATGAGCCAGAAAAAACCACTTTGGCCAGCATTAAAACGGCTTCTTTCCTACGGGAAAATTTACCGTGGCACGATGGGTATTGCTATTGGTATGTTATGGCTAGCTGCAATTGCGGAGGTCAGTGGGCCTCTGCTCGTTAGCTACTTTATTGATAATATGGTGGCTAAAAAAGAAATTATCATGCCACTGACCTTGTATATGGTTATTGGTTTTATATTGCTACAGGTAATTGCTGCGCTACTGCATTATTACCAAATCATTTTATTTAATAAAGCCGCTGTCGGCGTGGTGCAAAACTTGCGTACTGATGTGATGAATGCGGCGCTTCGGCAACCGTTAAGTGCATTTGATAAACAGCCCGTTGGTCAGCTAATTTCTCGCGTTACTAATGATACTGAAGTGATCAAAGACCTTTTTGTTATGGTTGTTCCGACAGTGTTTCGTAGCTTAGCGCTGATTTGCGCCATGTTAGTCGCGATGTTTTCCCTTGAATGGCGAATGGCATCAGTTGCAGTAATGATTTTTCCTGCTGTATTTGTTGTGATGATAGCTTATCAACGTCTAAGCACACCGATTATTCGTCGAGTTCGTTCATATCTTGCGGATATAAATAACGGTTTTAATGAAGTTATTAATGGTATGACGGTGATCCAACAATTTTTGCAGCAAGCTCGGTTTGGCGCAAAAATGCAGGATGTGAGTCAAGAGCATTATAAAGCGAGAATGAAAGCATTAAAGCTGGATGGTTTGTTGCTACGTCCATTACTTAGCTTATTTTCTGCTTCTATCCTGTGTGGTTTACTATTCTTATTTGGCATTGAAGGGACAACAACGATTGGGGTAGGCGTTTTATATGCTTTTATTAATTATTTAGGCCGATTAAATGAACCGCTAATTGAATTAACATCACAGCAATCGATGTTGCAGCAAGCCGTGGTTTCTGGTGAGCGTGTTTTTGAGTTAATGGATAGCCCACAGCAAGGCTATGGCGAAAGCATTGCTCCATTACAAGGTGGCTCAATTACCATTAATCACCTTTCTTTTGCCTATCGCGATGATAAATTAGTTTTGAATGATATTAATCTGCATGTGCCGAATAACCACTTTATTGCGTTGGTTGGTCACACTGGAAGCGGTAAAAGCACGATTGCTAACCTGATTATGGGGTATTACCCATGGCAAAAAGGTGAAATATTGCTGGATGGTCGTGATTTACACACTTTGTCTCACCAAACTTTGCGTAACGGTATTGCGATGGTTCAGCAAGACCCTGTCGTATTAGCGTCTTCATTTTTTGATAATGTGGCATTAGGGCGTGATGTTAGCCAAGGTAAAGTATGGGAAGTGCTTGAAACTGTGCAACTTGCAGGCTTAGTTCGACAGCTTCCGGAGGGTTTAGATACTGTACTTGGCGAGCAAGGAAATACACTGTCTGTTGGGCAGCGGCAGCTATTAGCGATGGCTCGGGTGCTAGTAGTTACGCCTAAAATTCTTATTTTGGATGAAGCAACTGCAAATATTGATTCAGGCACAGAACAAGCGATTCAAAAGGCGTTACGTGTTATTCGTGAAAATACAACGCTGGTGGTAATTGCGCATCGCTTATCAACCATTGTTGATGCTGATGAAGTGATTGTGCTGCATCGTGGTGCAATTGTTGAGAAAGGGACTCACTCGCATCTTTTACAACAAAAAGGGCGTTATTATCAAATGTACCAGTTGCAACAGGTCGGTGAATCCTTAAATGCCCGCTGTGATGCTGGGGTTGAGGTTGTAACTAGCTAATTATTCTGCACTATTATAATGCATCCTAAAAAACCACTCATTCGAGTGGTTTTTTATTTTGTTGTTTCTAATTGAATTTAAACAATAAATAGTTTTTGGCATGAGATTTGCTCATAAGTCAGTAGCGCTCATAGAGGATGAGCGTGCTATTGAGATGACTTATAGGAGTGAGAATGAAATATATCATCGTAATCATTAAGCCATTTAAATTAGATGAAGTTCGCGAGGCGTTGTCCGAAATTGGCATTCAAGGGATGACAATGACAGAAGTGCGTGGTTTTGGACGACAAAAAGGGCATGCTGAATTATACCGAGGGGCAGAATATACCGTCGATTTTTTACCTAAAGTGAGAATGGAGATTGCCGTTCCAGATGAGTTAGTCGAGTTAGTCATTGAAACAGTCGAGAGAAAGGCACACACCGGTCAAGTTGGCGATGGAAAAATATTCATTTTGCCACTTGAGCAAGCAGTACGAATTCGTACGGGTGAAAAACAAGATGAAGCACTTTAGGAGAACGGCGATGCGTAAATGGTTTCAATATATATTAATAGCAGCAAGTAGTTTTCCAATGACCGTTTTGGCTTCCCAAGAGGGATTAGATAAAGCAGATAATGCCTTTATGATGATATCCACGGCCTTGGTGATTTTCATGATTGTACCAGGTATTGCTTTGTTTTATGGCGGGTTATTAAGAAGCAAAAACGTACTTTCACTTATGGCACAGACGACAGTAATTCTAGCGTTGGTTTCTGTTATTTGGATTGTTTATGGGTACAGCTTAGCATTTAGTGAGGGGAATGCATTTTTTGGTGGATTTAGCCTTGTGATGTTAAAGGGAATTACAGTGGAAAGCTTATCCGCAACAATTCCGCAGTTTGTTCATGTTGCATTCCAAGGGGCGTTTGCATGTTTAACCGTGGCGCTAGTGATCGGAGCTTTAGGCGAGAGGATTAAATTTTCAGCCGTTTTAATTTTTACTGTTATTTGGACCACTTTTGCTTATTTACCTATGGCACATATGGTTTGGGGGGGCGGAATTCTTTCACAAGATGGGGCATTGGATTTTGCGGGGGGAACTGTCGTACATATTAATGCGGCAGTCGCAGGCTTAGTTGGTGCTTACTTACTTGGCCATCGTACAGGGCTTGGTAAAGAGGCGATTAAACCACACAACTTGCCGATGGTATTTATGGGGACATCCATTTTATTTATTGGTTGGTTTGGATTCAATGCAGGATCTGCGGGAAGTGCTGATGGTATAGCTGCTTTAGCCTTTGTTAACACCGTTGCAGCGGCTTCTGGTGCGATTTTATCGTGGACATTGGCGGAATGGATTTTTAGGGATAAACCGTCTTTACTTGGTGCTTGCTCGGGTTGCTTAGCTGGACTTGTTGGGGTCACTCCTGCGGCTGGAACTGTTGGCGTTGGCGGCGCATTAATCATTGGGCTGCTTTCAGGGATTGCGGGGTTATGGGGCGTGGTAATATTAAAACGTAAGCTGAGAGTCGATGATGTTTGTGACGTTTTTGGCGTTCATGGTGTCTGCGGTATTTTAGGTTGCTTGCTGACAGGGGTATTTACCTCAAGTTCATTAGGAGGAAGTGGCTTTGCGGAAGGCATCACGATGCTAAAACAGGTCGGTATCCAAGCGTTTAGCATCTTAGTGTGTGTTGTATGGACCGCTGTTGTTGCATTTATTGCTTTTATGGTTGCAGCGAAGACATCAGGGTTAAGAATTGGTGTCGAAAAGGAAAGAGAAGGTTTGGATATTACTTCCCACGGTGAAAGTGCCTATAACTAAGGCTGCCACGTACTTTTATTTATGAATTCAGGATAAAACTGTGTTCTATTCAAATTGATAATGGCAGTATACACAACACTGCCATTACCTTTTTGCTGAGTAAGTAATCACTTACTTTTCAATCGATGTTGTCTAGCGAGGTTGCCTTTGACGTATAACACCTTCTTGCACAGCTGTTGCAACAAGATCACCTTGAGGATTGTAAATTTGCCCTTTCACAAAGCCTCTTCCGCCAGACGCTGATGGGCTTTCGACTGCATAAAGTAACCAATCATCGATTTTAAAAGGGCGATGGAACCACATTGAGTGATCAATGGTCGCGACTTGTAAATCTCTTTCCATAAAACCACGACCGTGGGGCTGTAAAGCGGCAGGTAAAAAATTATAGTCAGAAGCGTAGCCTAATAAATAATGATGTAGTGAAGGTATATTGGGTAATTGCCCTTTAGCTTTAAACCAAATATAGCGGAATGGCTCTTGAGGTGGCGCATCAAATGGGCTGTAGAATTCAACTGGCCTAAATTCGAAAGGGTTAGGCCTTAAGGCATATTTTTTGACGGCTTCAGGCAATTTATCGGCCAATGCTTGCACAATATCATCTTGAGAAATTAATTGAGAAGGAGGTGGAACGTCAGGCATCAAGTTTTGATGTGAATATCCATCTTCTTGGGTTTGAAATGAAGCCGTCATAAAGAATATTGGTTGGCCATTTTGAATGGCACTGACACGGCGTGCACTAAAACTTCCACCATCACGTAAAATTTCCACGTCGTACACAATAGGGCGAGAGCTATCGCCAGGACGTAAGAAATAACTGTGAAAAGAGTTAATAAAGCGATCTTCAGGAAGCGTTTGTTCAGCGGCATACATGGCTTGCCCAACAACTTGACCACCAAAAACTTGTGGTAAACCAAGGTCTTCGCTTTGCCCTCTGAAAATACCTTCTTCAATTTTTTCTAGTTCAATGAGGCTAATTAAGTTCTGTAATTCTGGGCTCATAATTACCTTAATACCGTTAAAAATAATGAGATGTCGGTATTTTCCCATTATTTTACCAAAATAGGTAGATAGATTGTGTAAGGGTAAACTAACGCTTACTTGCAGTTACAATTTGAAATATTATTTTGTTATTTTATTCAAATTGGTTATACTTTTTTCAATTCCCACATCAAAAAAAGATTCTCCAATTTCAAGTTTTTTAAATATGTTATTAAACATTGCCTTATAGGTCATAATTATGATGTTCTTACGCTACTTAGTTAGCTTTATATTTGTTTTTTCTTTAATCGGCTGTGAAGGGAATAACACGAAGCCAGGTGAAAAAACATTGAATAGTAAAACTAGCCATAACAACCAAACTGTTGATTCAGGAAAAATCGAAGGGCGTGTTGTGATTGTGCAGAGCTCTGTTATACCTGCAGGTGCGGTTATGACTGTTACGCTTGCAGATACTTCAATCACGGATTTGCCTGCGCTTATTTTGTCTCAAAAATACTATGATTCATTCAATAATCGCCCGACCATACCTTTTGAGTTAACTTATCATAAAAATGAGGTAAGGCCTGAAGGTAAACTGACTGTGAATGCAACGGTTAATGCTGATGGAAAGCTGCTTTATATCACGGATTCTGTGGTTGAAGTGATTAATAATGGTGTCACCAAAAATATTGAATTATTAATGGTGCCTGCCAATTAACGTTATTTTTATCGCACCTAATTTTTCGATTTTACGGTTAATAGGTTGTCTTTTTTGTGTAATAAATCAGCACTTAGCCGCAGTATTCTTGCTATTTAAACGGCGATCGAGCATAATACATTTGCTTCGAAAGAAGCATTCAATGGGGGCTCTGTTGGTTCTCCCGCAACGCTAACTTGTTAACTTGGTCAGGTCCGGAAGGAAGCAGCCATAGCAGGGGTCGTGTGTGCCGGGATGTCGCTGGCAGGGCTCCCACCCAAAATTTCATTTCTTACTTTATCCTTTAATATTATTTAAATTCATTCAACCCAGTGCTAATAACTAATAAAGTTACCTTTAATTTATTTAACATTTAAATTTTATATAAGTGTTAAGGTGGTTTTGTGTTTTTAAATAATGCCTAATATATAAATAGAACAAAGTTAAAAATATCGCATTAATTGTTAAAATGAGTTGCTTTTTAAGTTTGAGAGGAAAATAAACAGCGTAAAAGGGGTATTAGCATTAAAATAATGCCAATAATTGTGTTTGAATAATAATGAGTTCAGCCGATAAATGTTGTTACCGGCTATAACCATTTACTATCTGTGCGTGTTTCTAAGATATTATCTAACAAATTTCCAAACAGAAGCTGGAATTTTATCGTAGAGTTTATTCATTGTCAGTTCAGCAAGGCGATGATCTGCTGCTGAGTAGAACAATTCCAATTCATCATCAGATAATTCATACTTGTTTTTTTCAATCACTCGCTCAAGTGTTTCAATTGTTGTGCATTTTCTTAAACGCATCAGATAATCAGATTTGGTCATAACGCCCTTTCTTTTATGAGAAATAACTCGGTAATATACAATATGATAGTTAGACTAAAGATAAATAAAGTCTTTAAGTTTTGCTGGTTAGACATTTTAGATCGTCATCCAGCACAGCGACAAGGTTTTGATTCATTGTTTCCCAATCAATAATTTCACTCAATGTGATGACAGGGCTACCAAATAAATCGTAAGTCTCATCGAGATATTCTTCGATTAATGAAATAACAAGATTTTCTTTTGGATATTTGATTTTAAATCGCCAAACAAATGCTGCGATGTGCTCTATGAGTTCATTAAGCGCCGCGCTTTGGTCAGAGCTTAAGTCATTAATCCAATGTGTATTTGTTTGTTGTAAACTTAAAATAGCGTCCCGATTCAGACTATTACATAAGTATTTAAGTTCTGCTATATCATGTCTTTTGGGTGAGTATTCATCCATAATCACCTCCGCAGGCGAATCTGACGTTTGCTATGTATCTTTTATATCAATAATACAGCCATAATAACTAATTAAAAGCACTTATGTTCAATGTAAAAACATGGGTTGTTAATATATTGAAAAATATAAGGTTATTATAAAAACATTGAATGTTTGAAGGTTTATACTATTAACATAAGTAATATTCAAATACAGACTAGCAGTGAAAACCGCCTCAGTGTAAGAGCAATAATATCACTATTATGACATAAGTCACCCTCTATTAACCACTTTTTTCTACTTTAGAGGGGATACGGGATTTTCTGACTAAACACAATTTTATAGTGTATTTAAATCACCCGTGTATTTTAAATACAATCAGAGATGAAAGTTGACATAAGACAGCTTATAAAAAGTATTACTCCATTCAGAGTATTTAAATAGTTTTATTCAACCTATTAGATGAGGTATTTAAAAACCTTCACAAAATGAAGTAAAGGTTTTTAAATTAGGTTGCAACTTAGAGATAGAGATTTAATGTAACGCCAGGTTTCAGGTCTGCCATTTTGACTCCAGAGTTCCAAGTCATTAAATCATTCAGCTTGATCCCGTGGCGTTTTGCAATACTGTAATAAGAATCACCCTTGCGAACTTTGTACACTGTGCTTTTACGACTATTAGCGACTGGTGCGGCACCTGAAACTTTGAGCATTTGGCCTGGTTTAATCACGCTAGCTGTTTTAAGGCCATTAAGCTTCTGAATGTTTTTCGCTGTCGTATTGAATTTTTGAGCAATACTGGCGATAGATTCACCTTTGCGGACTTTATACGTGGTGACCTTGGCACGATTTTGGCGAGCCGTTGAAATCGCTGTTGGTTGTGTTATTGCTTTAATTTGTTGATTTTGCACAGTGGCAAGGCGAATTGTTTCTAAAACCTCTTGGTCTGTTAGTGAGGTTTTAAATTGCTCTGCTTTTGCAGTAGGCAACATAATATAGTGTGGCCCTGTGGGAGATGTAATCCCTCGGGTATAACCAGAGTTGTAGGTTTTGACGGATTCAACTGTTAACCCTGCCAGCTCAGCCGCTTGGGATAAGGTAATTTGTTGACCGACATCCACTTGTGTTAGTGCTCTATTTTTATTGCTTGTCGGTAAATTAACTTGATACTGCTCTGGATTTTTTAATACTTTACTTAGTGCTAAAATTTTAGGGACATACTGTTTAGTTTCTTTCGGTAATGATAGTGACCAAAAGTCAGTTGGAAGGCCAGCTGCTTCGTTCTTTTTAATCGCGTTTTGTACACAACCTTCACCGCAGTTATAAGCCGCTAAAGTGAGTGCCCAATCATGGCCGAACATCACATTTAGGTTCTCGAGTAAATCAAATGCAGCATTGGTAGATGAAAGAACATCTCTGCGCTCATCAACCCATTGAGTTTGTTTTAACCCATAAGAGCGGGCTGTGATTGGCACTATTTGCCACAAGCCAGCGGCTTGTGCTGGGGAGGTCGCTTTGGGATTAAATGAACTTTCAATAATTGGGATTAAAGCGAGTTCCATCGGGAGGTTACGTTCATTAATTTCGTCTACGATGAGGTACATATAAGGCTCAGCCCTTAATGCCACATCGTAGACAAAACTTTGTTTATTCATATAACTGTTGGCCATTTCCCTAATTTGTGGGTTATCAGGGATGTCCATTTTTAATTCATCACTAATATAGCCCCATAAGTCATAATCAACTTTAGATTGTTGTCGACTAGCCGCTTGGTTATGTGAAGCAATGGTTTCAATTGTATGATTTACTGTGGGTTTATTCTGCTTAACTTTTTTCGGGGTAGTTTGGCATCCAGCCAGCAGAACAATGGCGATAAGCGTCGCGATTATCTTCATTTTTTCTATTGTTCTTCATTTTAATGTTTAAAAGTCGAACAATAATACTTACCCCACCCCGATATGACAATCAATAAACTTCAATATTGGTCTTTTAATTGACGTAACAGGGTAAAAACGGCCCTCAAAGGTGGATTTTGCATATTAATTTGCAATTTTTTCTGTAATTGCTGATTATCACACTGAAGAAAAATATTTATCTTTTTCTCTGTTTTCAATGTGGTAGGTACTGTAGGTTGATGTTTGTCACGCATTTGCGTTATCTTTTGTAAATATTGTGTAATTGCTTCATTTTCAGGCCAAATATGATGCGCAAACTTTAGATTTGATAAAGTATATTCGTGGGCGCAACAAATGAGAGTGTCATCGGGCAGGGCAGCAATTTTCTGAATAGATTGATACATTTGTTCTGGCGTACCTTCAAAAATACGGCCGCAGCCTGCGGAAAATAAAGTATCACCGCAGAATAAATAAGGTGCTTGATAGAAACCAATATGGTCAGTGGTATGCCCAGATAAAGAGATAACCTGGAAGTTGAAGTGATTGACGACGACGTTATCGCCATCTGCAACTAATTCAGTTGCGCCTTTATCTGCGGTTTCTTTTGAACCAAATACAGGTAACGTTGTAAATTTGTTTAAAATATCTTCCACACCACCTGTATGATCATTATGGTGATGGGTTAATAAGATGGCGACAGGGGTTAAGTGCCTCTGGGTGATTATTTCGAGCACAGCCTCTGCCTCCGCAGGGTCAACGATGATACACTGTTTTTGGTTATCTGCTAAAACCCAAATATAGTTATCATTTAAAGCGGGGACTCGAATTAACTCCATAATGACCTCGAAAACTGTTTAATAGGGGAATGTCATGAAGCCTGCGCGTATTGATAAAAAAATTCAAATGCCCGTTAGTTGGTCTGATATTCCTTTTGGCGAACAATACCAGCAAGCCCTGGAAAACCAGCTTCGTCCTTGGTGGCCGAAAATGTTTGGTTTTCATCTCCTTAAGTTAGGGCATTTAAGCACTGAAATCCATACCGAAGAATGTCTAATCTCCCATCAATTCAATGTGGGGGAGAACGACCCTCGCTTTAATCTTATTGCGCAGCCCGATGCTTTACCTTTTACAGCAAAGTCGATTGATGCTTGTTTAGTCTCACATTGTTTAGCATATAGCCATGATCCACATTGGCTATTGAGAGAGGTTGACCGCGTATTAATCGATGATGGTTGGCTGATTATTACAGGGTTTAATCCATTTAGCCTCGCAGGGTTAGCAAAGTTAGTTCCTGTTTTACGTAAAAGACAGCCTTATTGTAGCCGTTTCTTTCCATCGGTTAGGGTATTTGATTGGCTGAGTCTATTAAATTATGAAGTGTTATATCATCGGAATTGCCACGTAATTCCATGGATGAGCCCGCAGCGGTGGATCAATAAAAGCGGTGGTGGAATTGGTGTGCTTAGTGTCATCGTGGCGAGAAAACGAACATACCCGCTCACGCCAACACCATTAAAATTCAAACAACCGAAAATGAAAATTGGCACCGCATTAGGGGCAGCAAAAGAGTTAAGTAAACGCACGAAAAAGCCAAGTGCTTAGTCTTTTGCGGGTTGATATCCAGTGTCTTCTTTTGTTGGAGATGATGCAGCTTCGCGTGCTAACTCATCACATTTTTCATTTTCAGGGTGGCCTGCATGGCCTTTCACCCAGCGCCAATCAATCGTGTGGGGTTGGATTGCTTCATCAAGACGTTTCCATAAGTCCACATTAACGACTGGGGATTTATCGGCTTTACGCCATTGCTTACGTTTCCAGCCATGGATCCATTGAGTAATACCTTGGCGAACATATTGGCTATCTGTGGTTAGGATGATATCACATGGTCTTTTGAGGGACTCAAGGGCAACAATGGCAGCAAGCAGCTCCATGCGATTGTTAGTCGTCATAAAATAGCCGTCACTGAGCGTTTTTTCATGTTGTTGATAACGAAGGACAACACCGTATCCACCTGGTCCTGGATTACCCAAACAGGAACCATCCGTGAAAATTTCTACCTGCTTTGTCATTTCTGGTACACTCTATAATATTCATTCACCTCTAGTTTGACACAAAATACCATTATGAGCACGGCGATAACCCGACAAATTGTCCTTGATACTGAAACAACAGGTATGAATAAGCTTGGTGTTCATTATGAAGGCCATAATATTATTGAAATTGGCGCGGTTGAAGTCATTAACCGACGCTTAACTGGTCGTAATTTCCATGTTTATATCAAACCGAATCGTTTAGTGGATCCTGAAGCTTTTGAGGTTCATGGGATCAGTGATGAATTTTTACAAGATAAACCCGTCTTTGCTGACATTGCTGATGAGTTTCTTGAATTTATTCGAGGGGCAGAATTAGTTATTCACAATGCGCCCTTCGATATCGGTTTTATGGATTATGAGTTCCGTAAACTCAATAGAGGGATCCCACCCACAGCCGATTTTTGTACTATCACGGATAGTTTGGTGTTGGCACGAAAGTTATTTCCAGGTAAGCGCAATAACTTAGATGCCTTATGTGACCGTTATTTAATTGATAACTCTAAACGTACGTTGCACGGCGCTTTACTCGATGCTGAAATTTTATCGGACGTGTATCTTGCGATGACGGGGGGGCAAACGTCGTTATCATTCTCGATGGATGCCGAATCAGCAAATAATGAGCAAGCATATGAAATTCAACGTATTGAACGACCTTCAAGTGGTTTAACTGTGTTATATGCTTCTGATGAAGAACTTATTGCTCATGAAGCTCGCCTTGATATTGTTGATAAGAAAGGTGGAAAACCTTGCCTTTGGCGGCAGTCTGATGAAGAAGAAATTTTGCATTAGTTTTGAGTGGTTTTTGCTAAGCGTAATAAAGGTGCGGTGATTTATCCTATTATTTGGGCTAAAAACTGTTCAACTGCGCGATTTTTCAAGAAAAAGTATTGACTGCTTAATGAAGTGTTCGTAATATGCATGGCGTTCCCAACAGGGAACATTCGGAGCGGTAGTTCAGTTGGTTAGAATACCTGCCTGTCACGCAGGGGGTCGCGGGTTCGAGTCCCGTCCGTTCCGCCAAACATTGAAGCCCTGAGCATTTGCTCGGGGCTTTTTTTTATCTTTTTTATGCGAATTCTACTTTGCATTTTATCGTAATTTGCCCTTCACATAAATTTTGTTTCATTAATTCATATCGTAACAAATTGGTGTTATACGCATAGAATGCGTTTATTGTTTTTGTATATGACGATTTTGCAACGCATACTGCTAGTAAGGCTCATATTTTTGATTTCGAACAGTAACACATTTTATTTCATTATTAATATAATGACGGTAATTAGGTGCTTTTTTATGCGTTATTGTGACGATTAAAAAATGTTTTTTTTTATATCATTGATGAACTATTTCAGTTTGAAATGTTATTCTAACAATCATTCTCATTTTTATAATGCTTAGAAAAGTTGAAAAGTAAAGAGTACATTTTCCTTTCCCAAAGATAAACTTGGCGTACTCGATCTTAACACTAGATATTGAATTTTTTTTAGGTGAAAAACCTTAATACTCGTATTTGGTGTTAAATCCCCATTCAAATAATACATTCCATGCCAATTTGTAACAAAATGAAAATGCCTATTAAATTGGGTGTCTCTAATATATATTTAAAAAAATAAGTAATTATATCTATAACTTAATTCGCGCATATTAAAAACAAAATAGCAACATTTAAAATTAATCTATTAATCACATAGTTACTTATTAATTTAATACTCTGATTACGTGTTTTTTGTTGTTTTTAGATAGGGAAATGTTGCAGAAAAAATATTTTGATAGCCGCGGGCTATTGTTTTTTTGTTTTTTAATAGTTTTAAACATTTTTACACGATTTTGTATCCATTTATATTATTAAGAACAAATTAGTTACGAATAATTAATTTTTGAATTATTTAATCAAGAATATAAATATATTAATAATTAGCTTTTATAGAGTTATACGAATTATTTCACCGTTGGGAAAGTTTTGGAAATGCTTATGGAATCAAATAAGTTAAGTTATTATGCTGGTTTTTTCTTACGAAAATCTAGACGAGAAAAAAATCTAACTGGTAAGCAATTAGCAAAGTTAATGCGTGTAAGTCAGCAACAAATTTCTCGTTATGAAACAGGTAAAACACCGTTAACCTTAGATCAATTACATCAGCTATTATCTCTACTCGATAAAAGTTGGGTTGACCTTATTCTCTTTGTTCAAAATGAAAAAGAGAATGAGAATAATTTAAAAAACGAAATAGAAGAAAAGGAAAGCTATTCATTAGGTCGGTATTTAATGGATTTTGTATCTAGTAAAGAATAATAATTATATTACGTTAATTAAAGAACAGTGGTCAGATTATATTTTATAAAAAACACAAGAAAGTGTTTTTTATACTATGTAATTTTCTATTTGTTATATTTTGAATATTAATTAGAGAGAACAATATGTTTAATAAAAAAATGGCATCTGTATTATTATCTGGGATTATTGCTGCTTCTTTTGCTACTGTTGCAAATGCAGATACGCGTACTGCTCAAGCGACAGCAACATGGCAAGCAACTGCAATTAAAGACACAACAAGTATGTTAGTTGTTACCCCACTTAAAAGTTTGACTTTCAATTACGCTGAAGGACAAAAAAGCTTTAACCAGCAAAACGGTGCATTTGATATTGCTATCCAAGGCCAAGCAGGTGCAACTGATTTTAAATTAACATCAAAAATTATTGCAAATACCTTAGCAAGAACAACTGATGATTCTACATTAGAAGTTGGTGTTAAATGGAATGGTGCAGATTTAGACTCGACTACTGATACAACTTTAATTGATGTCGCACAAGGTATCACTTCAGGTTTAGACAACTTAGCTGCAAATGGCTCTTGGGATGTTTCAGACCGTTCAACAGACCGCGGTGAGTTTACTTTCGTTATTGCTAACGCGAAAGCAGCTGGTGTAGACGCAGAATTTAAAGATTTAGCTGATGGTGTTTGGGATGGTGATGTAAAAATTCAGTTTACAGCAAACTGGGAAGGTAGCTTCACTACTCCATAAGTTAGATCGTTAATTAAATAATAAATTTTATATTACGATAAAGAGAATATAAGGATGTTGATCTTTATCGTTTTCTATTTGAGTTTTTATAATGAATAAAATCACATTTACAGTTATTTTATTATCCATGTTACCGTTAAAAAATAGTTTTGCCGTTAACGTTGGTAATATTACGGAAATTATTTCTTCAGGTGAAGAAACCTTAGCAAAAGAAATTGAAAATACTGTTGATGCGGCAAGATTGGTTAACTTAAGTATTGAAAAGATAGACTCTCCACTTGAGGGTGGAAAGGTTATCCCTATTAACGATCCTAACGAAATACTGTCAACACCAGCGAACATTATACTTCCAGGCAAATCACGAGATATTTTTAAAATTATCTATCAAGGCCCGAAAGACGAACAGGAACGTTACTACCGGTTAAACTGGACAGATGACCCAATTAGTGAAAGCGGAATGACTAAAAGTACCAAGTCAGCGTCTGCAACGACATCCGCAACAATAAGTACAATTTTAGTCGTAGCACCAAGGATTGAAAGTTTTAAATATAATTATGATAAAAATAAAATAGCTAATTTAGGGAATAGCTCTTTTCGGGTTGTTGCATCAGGCCCTTGCTTAACCGAAAAGTTAAAATATGGCGCAGAAGGTATTTGTCGTGAACGTTATTATCTCTTACCTAATTTAGCCGTTAACCTTCAGTTGGTTGATATAAATAATAAAAAAACAAGTATTGGTATTTGGCACAAAGGGGAGTTTATTGTTGTCAAATAATTAGGGTTGGGTCTTAATTATGCGTAAAAGTGTTATCGCGTTATCAATAATGAGCTTTATTTTTTCAAGTACTCTTTATGCTAAAGATATTAAGCGAATTAAAATTGGTGGGTATGTTATTCCTCCTGCTTTTGTTTTGGCTTTAGAGGAAGGAATGTCGGTGCCTGTGTTTCTACGTTTAAAATCAGATGATGGGAAAAATCAAAGTGAAGATAAAATTGCAGATGCCATCATCATTATAGCTGAAGGGAAGATTAAACTTGCCAATATTCATTTTATCGACACAAATAAAGGCCCCAAAATACAACCTTTGCTGATTGAAAGTTTAGAACAAAAAAAAGATGTTTTCTTTAATGAGCTTAATAATATTGTCGTTGATAAAAATGCAGTGCTGCAATTGAATATTGCTTCGTTTAATTTATCTCTCGATGTTAATAAAGAAGCGATTGCCGCTAATGAAAAAGTCAGACAGTTTGCATTAGGTGATTCTTCCGTTGACACTTTTTCGACGGTTGCGAACTATGATCTCGGTATTTTTGAAAGTCAGGTAAAAAAAGGAAAAAATTCATCAAGCAGTTATTTTAACTTAGACACGTTATTTGCGATTGCAGAGCACCATATAAACGTGAATGCATCAGCATACAGTATTGGTAAATCGAACTCTGATATTGAGCTTTATCGGGCAATGTATGAGCGTGACTTTAATGGCCTACGTTTTGCCATCGGGTTAATGAGTACGTGGAACTTGCAGTCTATTGCGAGTTTAACAACCTTAAATCGCAGTAAAATATATGCGGCATCTATTGGAAATAATGCTTCAAGTGTCGTAGTCAATAAAAAATACTCCCTGACACCAATTTATGTCTTTTTAAATAGTCCAGGCGAAGTGCGAATTTATCGTGATGAAAAATTATTAAATATCCAGAACTTTCCAATGGGAAGTTATGAAGTGGATACCAGTATTTTGCCCTTTGGTATTTATGACGTAATGATTGAAACTGTTGTTGATGGCAAAATTGTGACATCACAGCGTCAAACAATTAATAAGTCATTTAGTTCAAGTGGTGCTGATTTTGACAAGCTTAGCTGGGAAGTTTATGGCGGATATATCGATTTTGATAAAAAACGTTATGTCAGAGGGAAACAAGCAGAACGCCAACCATTAGAAAAAAGTTATTTGTTCGGGGCGTCTGTTGCAAAAAATTTCCCAGTGTTGTCTGGGATAAATTTTCAAATGTCGAACTACGGTTATGACAATTATTTAATTAATGAAAGCAGTATTAACCTTTCATTGAACCAATATGTCTCAATTTCTTGGCAAGGTATGGTGGAGAATCATGGCAGCTTTAGGAATATTGCGACAGTATCAACCAGTGTGCCAGACGGCTATGGCTCTGTTTGGGCTTCGAAAGAAAAAGCGGTTATTAAAGGTGACCTGCCTATTTATGATTCAAATAGCGAATCTTATGGTGCGACGTTGAACCTTGATAAGCTTGTTGACCGAGCAGGGTCATTTACCATTAGCAGTACAACAGATAAACGTATTGGTAGTGATTCAATTAACTATGAATATTCAAATACACTATTTTCAGGCCGCTATGGCACGATTGGATTAAGAACAGGCGTCCAGCGTTACCATTATGATGACCAAAAAAGCCTGAATGAAAAATTTATCAGTCTTGATTTTTCATTACCGTTATCAACATGGTTAAGTACAGGTCTATCTTCAAGTAATGGCAATATGAAAGCCAATATTTACGCGAATAAACGTTTCGAAGATTCTGTTATTACCGATATCGGGGGATCTGTTTCTAAATTAGTGCGCGATAAAAATAATGGAGAGTCTGATTTCTCAACGATGGGTTATGCCTCCTACGAAACGAAATATAACTCAGGGATGCTAACGGTTAATCGACCTGATAATCAAAGATTGAATGGTAACTTTACATCTCGTGGTTCGTTAGCCTATAGCGATGGCACCATTATGCCCAGCGGGCAACAAGGGAAGTCGGGCGTCATCATTAATTCGGATATTTATGGGGCAGGGAGTATGACCGCTCGAGTTAATGGGCAAAGTTACCCAATTAGTGGAAAAAATACGTTTATCCCTTTATCGCCTTATTCAGACTATGACATTCAATTAATGAATAATGAGAAGTCTAAAGACAGTTTTGACATTGTGTCTGGGCGAAATAAGTCTGTCACTTTATACCCTGGGAATATTGCTATCTATAAACCAGAAGTTAGGCAGTTAGTAACGGTATTTGGCCGTTTGAAATCCCCTAATGGTGAATTTATTAAATATGCGTCTATTCGTAATCATATTGGTCGTACGAAAACGGATCACAATGGTGAGTTTTCAATGGATGTTGATGTGCGATATCCCGTTATTTCTCTTTTACAAGAGGATGAGCAAACTATATGCGAAGCTGATTTAAATTTAGAAGGTGCTCGAGGCGCGTTGTGGCTAGGCGATGTGACTTGCGACCCGCAGCGTACAGTCGCATTAAGGCAATGAGAATTTTATGATGATTAAACCGATTTCTTTTCTGTCTCTTAGTAGCATGATATTCAGTGCTTTATTCAGTTCAACGGTGGGTGCCGTTGCACTGAGTAATTCCATTGTTTTTGTTGAGAATGGTGTGGATGATGAATATTTTGTCACACCGAGGTCGTTAGACCCCCGCTTTACTGGCGCAAATAAATTTTCTCGTTATTCAGCAAAAAACCAAGAAAGTTTAGGGTATATGGGCTACACCAATACTTCGATTCGAGCAAATCAGAATGTGGATATTTGGTTTGAAAATTCCCCTATTGATGGCCCATTTATCGGCAACCGTTGTATGCGTAATTATTGCAACCGAGATACAGGTTATTGGCCTGCACAATACGTTGGTCGAAATGGTGCATATAAAATTGTGCAGGACAATACATTGGGAGAAGGGGCATACGCGCGAGGTATTTTTAGCGAATCAACCTATCAATATTTTAGACAGATGGCTGTTGGGGCGGTTGAAACCTACAGTTATCGTGCATGCATGACCGACTTGGATTATGACCCAGCGAAAGGGGAAAGTTGCCAAAGTGTTGGCGGGCGAATTATTGCATCCCATGAATTTACGATTACTAAATCTGCCCATATTAAGCTCAGCTCTACTGGGGCAATGCAAGAGGTTTACATTGACAGCAATGGGAACCCAAGCTTAGGCCCTGGCGAACAATTTTGCCGAATTGGCGTTGTCGCTAATGTCAATGGCTTGATTTGCCAAGTTGTAAAACACGAGACATCAGGGGATGTTTTTGCCAATGTTATATTGAGTTTAAAAGTTAACTCAACGCTGATCCCATTTACTGTTGCGGGCGCATCAATAAAAATTGGGCCTGATGATGGCTCGAATATTTGGCGTAATTATAATTCAACATATGCTGCCAATACGTATTTTAAAAGTTCGAATCAGTATGTTTCTATCTTTTTTTCCAATACGTTCTTTAAGCAGTTAATAACAAATAATGTGGATTTTACCAATAGCCAAGACTTTTTTACCTTTTCGTTTACTAACCCCGCAGCGGCGCCACAGTCAGGGTATTATGAATTTACGCCATCAAACCAGCTAGTGATAAAACCACGCGATTATAGTATCAGTATTGTGCCTGCGGATTATATTCCAAACCCGTCAAAGACAGGAAAGATTGGCCCAGAAGAACCGCCGATTGAGTTTAACTATATTGTGACGACCAGTGGGCCTCGGCAGGCTGACTCTATTACCGCAAGAGTAGAAGGCCCAACGGTAAATGTGAATGGTCAAAACTTTTGTCTGTTCAGTTCAGACGATGATAAATTCCGCGTGCCATTCTCGGCTTATTTATCATTTAAAAATGCTTCAGGTACAGAGGAATCTTATCGTTCAAGTTGTGATGGCACAGAAATATCGATGAATGACGCCTTATGGGCAGAAACGCCGTGGGATATCCCTAACCAAGATTTAGGCTCCTTCTATCGAACCTATCTAGATTTACGTTTTCCGATGAATGACTCTAATTCGTTGTTTACTTTGGATGGCATTGATTGGTTAGGAACGGTATCGGCCAGTGGAACCGTTGTTGTGAAAGCGATTTGGACGGGGCCTGATGTGCATCTATAAGCATGAATTGATGGTGTTATTGAAAAATAGTATGAGAAGAATAAACACAAAAAAAATTTTCGGCTTTGTATTATTTGGGGCGATATTTTCATTCTTTGGTCAGGCGCATGCACTGTATTTGAGCTCAGATATTTCAGCACTTGAGCCGAATAAAAGTTTTTTTTCGAAGGCCTACATCAATGATACAAAAAAGGTGAATTTATATACATTTAGCGCCTATCAAATAGATAAACCAGATATTCAAGAGCAGGGAAAGCCAATAGAAGATGGCGAAATTATTTTTACGCCCTTAAAGAAAATCTTATTACCTGGCGAGCAAGAGTATTTTAAAATTTTTTATCGAGGTAAAGAAGATAATCAAGAACGGTATTATAAAATTGTAATTAGTGAAACATCACTTGATGTCGAAAACGATCTCGCACAAAAACAACAATCGTTATTTTATCCAACAGTGAGTTTAGAAACTTACTTTGTCGTTAGACCGAAAAATATTAATTTCCAATATGCTATGGATGCTAATGAGGGAGTGTTAAAAAATACAGGGAATACTTATTTCAGGGTATTGGTTCACGAAAGCTGTGAGGTAAAAGATGATGAGCAGCCATTGGTTCTCAATCTGTTACCACAACAAGAGTTTCGCCATAATATTCTAAAGAAAAAAAGCCGTAAGTATATTGTTATATTTGATAAATACCATTCTATAGGCAACTGCGATTAGCCTGTTTAAAGTTTCATATTATATGATTAGCCAGTAATGCTTATTGTTACTGGTTTTTTTTTCAATTCAGGTTACACATTGTTTCTTGATAATAGCTAACATATTTCATTTTAATGCGCAGCATGAAAATTATGTGAGAATTAATTTTTATCTAATTATTAGGTTCTCATTTGAATTTAATATCGTGTGCTTTTCTTTATCTGATAATTCAGGAGGAAAATAATTATGGCATTAAATAGTGAATTAAAAAATTATTTAGAATCTACGATTAATACCGTAAATTTACCTGAAACCCCTTATTTTAAAGCATTATGTGCAGGTGAATTATCTCAAGAGCAATTTGTAGAAACGCAAAATGAGTTCGCGACAATGGTTTTTTTCTTTAGTCGCCCAATGGCACAAATTATCGCAAACGTTCCTGATGCAATACCGCGTATTGCCATTGTCGAAAATCTTTGGGAAGAACATGGGCAAGGAATTAAAGAAAATGTTCATGGTAATACGATCTTAACATTAATCTCTCGTCTTGGTGGTGATACTGCCAAAATCAATATTCACCAGCCGCCATTGAATGCGCGTATTTTTAACGAAACAATCCGTAGTGTTTCTTCGTTCTCAGATTACCGCTTTGCATCAGCGGTATATGCAGGTATTGAGCGTACATTTGTTGATGCATCAACTCTCATTTATGAAGCAATCAAGAACTATGGTTGGCTTGAGGAGAGCCAAATTACTCACTATGGATTACATAAAGAAATTGATATTGAACATGCTGAAGATTTTTTGAAAGTGGTCAATGAAAATTGGCTTGAACCAGAGGCTCAAGATTTAATTAAAGAGGGGATTAAATTTGGGAGTCATTTACTGACAAACGCTTATACAAGCTTCTATTACAGTTTATCGTAATCTGAGAGCTATTTTCTGAAATTTTATTTTCAAATAAGGTGCGAATTATCGCACCTTATTTGCTATTTTTGTTATTGGAAGGCGTGTTTTTACGTAAACTCAAACAAAAATATTCGGGCATATTGAGGCACTTTTTTGCTTAAAACTTTGTCAATTATCACTAATGTGGCAGCTAAATGTGCTAGATGCATAAATCACCTTGATCCCAGACAGTGAACTCAGGTTTAATAAGGTTAGTCACTTGCGCAAAAATGTAAGCCTTAAGGGATATTTTGCGCAATGGAATGGATTCAGCTTTGCGGCAGTTCAATTTATTAGCGATCTGCTGCCATGAACATAGCAAATATTGCGGTATGGGTAGAATTGGGTTACTTTCAATCGCTCTATTCGTGAAATGCTCAATTTCTTGTTGATACGCTATGGCCCTTAGAAAAAGGAACATGGGGTGATGTATCGGTAAATTGGTGTTTTTCGTTATAGCGAAATCAAAGTAGCACTATCCGTATTGCGTTGTAAAAATTGGTTTAAGTACGTTTTTATCCTACCTGGAGTATACTGATGACGACTCGTAAAACCCTTGCTAATGCTATCCGCTTTCTAAGTATGGATGCGGTTCAAAAAGCAAAATCAGGGCATCCTGGCGCGCCAATGGGCATGGCTGATATTGCTGAAGTACTGTGGCGTGACCATATGAATCATAACCCAGCAAACCCACACTGGGCGGATCGTGACCGTTTTGTGCTGTCAAACGGCCATGGTTCAATGCTGATTTATAGCTTGCTGCACCTCACTGGTTATGACTTATCTATCGAAGAGTTAAAAAACTTCCGCCAATTACATTCTAAAACACCGGGCCACCCAGAATATGGCTATACTCCAGGTGTTGAAACAACAACGGGTCCTTTAGGTCAAGGTATCGCAAACGCAGTCGGCTTTGCGATTGCAGAGCGCACATTAGCGGCGCAATTCAACCGTCCTGGCCATGATGTTGTTGATCACCACACTTATGTCTTCATGGGTGATGGTTGTATGATGGAAGGTATCTCGCACGAAGCATGTTCTTTAGCGGGTACACTGAAATTAAATAAACTGATCGCATTCTATGATGACAACGGCATCTCTATTGATGGTGAAGTTGAAGGTTGGTTTACTGATGATACCGCTGCGCGCTTTGAGTCTTATGGCTGGCATGTTATTCGTGACATCGATGGTCACGATGCATCGCAAATCAATGCTGCCGTCAATGAAGCGAAAAAAGCAGATAAACCAACGCTGATTATGTGCAAAACCATCATTGGTTTTGGCTCACCAAATAAAGCGGGTTCTGAATCTGTTCACGGTGCGCCATTAGGTGATGCTGAAATTGCAGCAACACGTGAAGCACTGGGCTGGAAATTCGGTCCTTTCGAAATTCCACAAGATATCTATGACGCTTGGGATGCGCGTAAAGCAGGCGAAGCGAAACAAAAAGCGTGGGATGAGAAATTTGCAGCTTATGCGGCGAACTTCCCTGAACTAGCGGCTGAATTTACCCGTCGTATGAACGGTGAATTACCTGCAAACTTTGATGCAGAAGCGAAAAAATTCGTTGAAACACTGCAACAAAACCCTGCCAATATTGCTAGCCGTAAAGCATCACAAAATGCATTGGAAGCTTTCGGTAAAGTATTACCTGAGTTTATGGGCGGTTCTGCTGACTTAGCACCAAGTAACTTAACCATGTGGTCAGGCTCTAAAGCACTGAACGTAGACCCTGCGGGTAACTACATCCATTACGGTGTACGTGAATTTGGTATGTCTGCCATCATGAATGGTATCGCATTACATGGCGGTTTCATTCCTTACGGTGCAACCTTCCTGATGTTCGTTGAATACGCGCGTAATGCTGTGCGTATGGCTGCGCTGATGAAAATTCGTAGCATCTTTGTTTACACTCACGACTCTATCGGTCTGGGTGAAGATGGCCCAACTCACCAACCTGTTGAGCAACTGGCAAGCCTGCGTGTGACGCCAAACGTCAGCACATGGCGTCCGTGCGACCAAGTTGAGTCTGCGGTTGCATGGAAATATGCAGTTGAGCGTAAAGATGGCCCAAGTGCACTGATTTTCTCTCGTCAGAACTTAGAGCAGCAACCTCGCACCGCTGAGCAATTAGCGAATATCGAGAAAGGGGCTTACATTCTGAAAGATAGCGCAGGCACCCCTGAGCTTATCTTTATCGCAACAGGTTCTGAAGTTGAGTTGGCAGTGAAAGCCGCAGACCAACTAACTGCCGAAGGCCGCAAAGTTCGCGTTGTTTCAATGCCATCTACGGATGCATTTGATAAACAAGATGCTGCGTACCGTGAAGCTGTTTTACCTGCAAATGTTAGCGCTCGTGTGGCTATCGAAGCGGGTATCGCGGACTACTGGTTCAAATACACTGGCTTAAACGGGGCTATCATCGGTATGCATACCTTCGGTGAATCCGCGCCAGCGGAAGAACTGTACAAAGAGTTCGGCATCACCGTAGAAAAAGCAGTTGAAGCAGCGAAATCTCTTCTGAAATAAGTAAGTTAATGATGGGGTATTCATGCGTTGAATGCCCTGTATGTGCTTATTTTGCTGAACAACGCCTAGCTAATCGTTAGGCGTTGTTTTTTTGTGCACTAATCAATGATTTTCTATTGCGTTCTGTTACTTTATCCCTTAATCTAACCTTAGATTAGCTGAACCGTTTCAGTGAAATGAAATTCAATGAAAAAATTTTTAAAAAGTGTAGGTTACAGCACACTTTTAACCTTTAACTGCTAAAATGAGCAGTAGAGTTGGTGTGAGTCAGTTATCCTTAGCAACCGTGTGATTTTGCTCATATACAAGGTGTGGAATGGCAATCAGGGTGGCAATAAATGGCTTTGGTCGAATAGGTCGAAGCGTTTTAAGAGCGTTATATGAATCGAGCCGTCGGGCAGAGATCGTCGTTGTTGCAATTAACGAACTTGCTGAACCAGAAGGTATCGCGCATTTGCTGAAGTATGATTCCAGCCATGGGCGTTTTGCGTGGGATGTGAGACTTAATGGCTCACTCTTGCAAGTCGGCGATGATAATATCCGCTTATTTCACCAAACCGATATCCGTGATTTGCCTTGGAAAGAACTCGGTATTGATATTGTCCTTGATTGCAGTGGGGCATATGGCTCCCGTGATGATGGCTTAATGCACATCGCGGCAGGCGCCAAAAAAGTGCTGTTCTCTCACCCAGGTACTGATGACCTTGATGCCACTGTTGTCTATGGCGTTAACCACGAAAGCTTAACGGCTTCAGACAATATCGTGTCAAACGCATCTTGCACCACTAACTGCATTATCCCGATTATTAAATTGCTTGATGAGGCATTTACGATTGAGTCAGGAACCGTTACGACGATCCACGCATCAATGAATGACCAACCCGTTATCGATGCCTATCATAAAGATTTACGAAGAACGCGCGCTGCCAGCCAATCTATTATTCCAGTTGATACGAAATTAGCGGCGGGAATTACGCGAATTTTTCCGAAGTTCAAAGATCATTTTGAAGCCATCTCTGTCCGTGTACCGACAACCAATGTGACAGCGATTGATTTGAGTGTTACCGTACATGACGATGTCTGTGTTGAAAAAGTGAACCAACTACTGAGAAGCGCCGCACAGGGGCATTTTCGTGGTATAGTGGACTACACAGAACTGCCGTTAGTCTCGATGGATTTTAATCATGATCCACACAGTGCTATTATTGATGGTACGCAAACGCGAGTTAGCGGAAAACATTTAATAAAAACCCTAGTTTGGTGTGATAACGAATGGGGGTTTGCTAACCGGATGCTAGATACAACGCTAGCGATGGCAGCAACAGGTTTAAACTAATTGGCTACTGACAGACAGCAGGGCATGATAACCTTTTCGCCTCTGCCCAGTAGTTGATGGAAACTTTATAGAGAATCAACAAGAGGATTCACCATGTCTGTAATTAAGATGACCGATTTAGACTTAGCGGGTAAACGCGTTTTTATTCGTTCTGACTTAAACGTTCCTGTCAAAGATGGCAAAGTTACTTCTGATGCACGTATTCGTGCTTCATTACCAACAATCGAAGCTGCTCTGAAGCAAGGCGCTAAAGTCATGGTCACTTCTCACCTCGGTCGCCCGACTGAAGGCGAGTACAACGAAGAGTTTTCACTGCAACCTGTTGTTGACTATCTGGCAGATAAAATCGATTACCCAGTTCGTTTAGTCAAAGACTATTTAAATGGCATTGATATTGCCGCTGGTGAGTTAGTCGTTCTGGAAAACGTTCGCTTTAACAAAGGCGAGAAAAAAGACGACGAAACACTGTCAAAACAATACGCTGCATTATGTGATGTGTATGTGATGGATGCATTTGGTACGGCTCACCGTGCTCAAGCGTCAACTCATGGTGTGGCAAAATTCTCACCCGTTGCATGTGCAGGTCCATTATTAAGCAATGAGTTAGAAGCATTAGGTAAAGCACTGGGTAACCCAGCGCGCCCAATGGTGGCGATTGTTGGAGGTTCTAAAGTCTCCACAAAACTGACCGTGTTAGATTCACTGTCTAAAATCGCTGACCAACTAATTGTGGGTGG
Organism: Providencia xihuensis; assembly: GCF_041953405.1. Lineage (NCBI taxonomy): Bacteria > Pseudomonadati > Pseudomonadota > Gammaproteobacteria > Enterobacterales > Morganellaceae > Providencia > Providencia xihuensis. Next base: position 875,049 of record NZ_CP169565.1, read on the forward strand.
GGGTATTGCAAATACCTTTATCGCAGCAGAAGGCAACAATGTTGGTCGTTCATTATATGAAGATGACTTAATTCCTGAAGCGAAAAAATTACTGGCTAACTGCCAAATTCCAGTACCGACAGATGTTCGCGTTGCTACTGAGTTCTCTGAAACCGCAGAAGCGACACTGAAATCAAGTACTGAAATCAAAGACGACGAGCAAATTCTGGACTTAGGCGATGAATCAGCGCAGCGTCTGGCTGAAATTCTAAAAAATGCCAAAACCATTCTGTGGAATGGCCCAGTTGGTGTATTTGAATTCCCTAACTTCCGTAAAGGAACTGAGATCGTTGCAAAAGCCATCGCAGACAGTGATGCATTCTCCATCGCGGGTGGTGGTGATACATTAGCGGCTATCGATTTATTCGGTATTGCAGACAAAATTTCATATATCTCTACGGGTGGCGGTGCTTTCCTTGAGTTCGTTGAAGGTAAAAAGCTCCCTGCCGTTGTGATGCTAGAAGAACGTGCTAAAGCGTAATTAATTGTTCATACACAACAGGCAGCGTAGGCTGCCTGTTTACCACAGGACCTTTTCACATGTCTAAAATTTTTGATTTTGTTAAACCGGGTGTTATCACGGGTGATGATGTACAGAAAGTTTTCGCAGTTGCCAAAGAAAATAACTTTGCATTGCCAGCGGTGAACTGTGTTGGTACGGATTCAATTAACGCCGTACTCGAAGCGGCCGCGAAAGTGCGTGCGCCTGTTATTGTTCAGTTTTCAAACGGCGGTGCAGCATTTATCGCAGGTAAAGGTTTGAAGGCAGAAGGTCAACAAGCAGCGGTTTTAGGCGCGATCTCTGGTGCTTATCATGTGCATCAAATGGCTGAGCACTATGGTGTGCCAGTTATTCTGCATACTGACCACTGTGCGAAAAAATTACTGCCATGGATCGACGGCTTGTTAGATGCAGGTGAAAAACACTATGCGAAAACAGGTAAACCACTGTTCTCTTCTCACATGATTGACCTGTCAGAAGAAACGCTGGAAGAAAATATCGAAATCTGTGCTAAATACTTAGCGCGTATGGCTAAAATCGATATGACGTTGGAAATCGAATTAGGCTGTACGGGTGGTGAAGAAGATGGTGTTGATAACACAGGTATGGACAGCTCTGAACTGTATACTCAACCAGAAGATGTTGCATACGCATACGAGAAACTCAATGCAGTAAGCCCACGTTTCACTATCGCAGCATCTTTCGGTAACGTTCACGGTGTTTATAAGCCAGGTAACGTTCAATTAACGCCAAAAATTCTGCGCAACTCACAAGACTACGTTTCAGAAAAATATAACCTGCCACACAACAGCTTAGACTTCGTATTCCACGGTGGTTCTGGCTCAAGTGCTGCTGAAATCAAAGAAGCAGTTAGCTACGGTGTTATCAAAATGAACATCGATACTGATACTCAGTGGGCAACTTGGGATGGTATTTTACAGTACTACAAAAAGAACGAAGGCTATCTGCAAGGTCAGTTAGGTAACCCAGAAGGTGCAGATAAACCTAACAAAAAATACTACGACCCGCGTGTATGGCTGCGTAAAGCACAAGATTCAATGGTTGTTCGTTTAGAACAAGCTTTCAAAGAACTGAACTGTGTTGATGTTCTGTAATTAATACAGACTCAGTTTTGAATTAAAAATCCCCCAGTAAGGTGACTTGCTGGGGGATTTTTTATGGTTTTTCACTGGCCTGTGAAAGTAATTTTAAAAATAATGCTTCACTTTGTGCCAGTGGTTTGCTTGATTCGGTTATCGCACAAATACGGTTTTGGAAAACAGGGGAATTAGCTACTTCAACGAGGGCATGACGTGCATTAATATGAGAGGCATAGTTTTCTGGCAAAATTCCAACATAGTGTCCAGAAGCGATAAATGCTGCAACAGCTTCTAAACCTGCTGCATCAGGGCCTTTATTAAACTCTCCAGAAGCTAGAACACTTTCAGTGAACGGATGTGGGCGATAAACCAATGCCAAATTATGCTTATTTTTAGCACTACTTTCTGAAGTATACAGTTTATGCTTTTCAATAAATAAAAATTGATAGTTGAAGCGGCTATTTTCATGAAATTGACCACGTATACCAATTTGAATTGTCCGATCACTCAAAGCTCGATTTAATTGATTATGATTGAGCACAATGAGTTCTAGCTTTACATGTGGTGCCGCTTCAGTGAATTTAGCAATAGCAGAAGAAAGGTGACATTGTGGGTTAGTCAGTATATGTTCAACAACACCAATAACCAGCACGCCTGATAAGATCCCTTGTAGTTCATCGACTTCTGTTTTTATATTATCGAGTGCCTTAAGTGCAGTGTTGGCTTTTTTAATGACTAATAGCCCTGATTCTGTCAGCTTAAAGCCGGATGGTCCTCGTTCACAAAGTTGAACACTTAGTTTTTCTTCGATTTCACGTATATGCCGACTGATAGATGCTTTGGACATGTTGAGTTTTTTTTCAGCAATCGAAAAACCGCCAGCTTCGGCAACAGAAATAAAAACACGTAATGATTTTAAATCTTTTTCTGTTAGTTTTTTATTATGCATATTTTTACCTATTGCGTGAATTCAATCACTTATTGCTAATCTATCTCAATTTTTAACTAGATACAAATAGCCTAAATTTACTGTTTTATTTTAATAATTAAAATTGTTTTTATTAATTTTAAAAGGTTTCATTTTATGAAACCAAGGGGTCAAAAATATCACTTTTATTATTAAAAAACATGTATATCTTAAAGTTGTAGTTGTTAATAAATTATTACTAAGGTGGCGCCAAAATAATAATTAATCCAAATATATATAAATACAAAAGGATTCTAATTTATGGTCACAGATGAAATGTTAACAATAAAATTAGATATGATTACATTTACAGCATTAGGTGCTTTGTTGTTAATTGCTAGTAATATAATCATAAAGAAGTTTCCATTTTTTATGAAGTATTCAATACCTAGTCCTGTTATTGGTGGATTTTTATTTTCTATCATGATGTGGTTAGCGTATCAATTTAATATTGTAGAATTAGGATTTGATAATACATTATATGATTTAGCTATGTATGTATTTTTTGTCACTATCGGACTCATGACAGGAGTCAAATTATTAATCAGTGGTGGGAAAATATTACTTATTTATATGGTTATTTGCTGGGGGTTAGCATTTGCCCAAAACGGTGTCAGCATTGGGTTATCCTACATATTAGATATAGAGCCTTTGGTTGCAATGATGGCAGGACAAGCCTCAATGCAGGGAGGGCACGGGATGGCGGCTTCATTAGCACCACTCGTTGAGTCATTTGGTTATGACCAAGCGCTTAATGTTGGCTTGGCTGCATCAACATTTGGCTTAATTGCAGGTTCGATATTAGGCGGGCCAGTCGGTAATTGGCTAATCCAAAGAAATAAATTGAAAATTGAAACAGACCATGTTGATTTAAATAATTTAGCTGAAGTTGATGCCCAGGAAGATAAAATTAGCGCACAGAAATGTATTGTCGCTGGTGCAGCCATTTTAACTATTCTTGCAATAGGAATGCCAACTGCTAAATGGATAAGTGAAATTACAGGGTTTACAATACCAGGGCATATTTTTAGTTTATTTGTAGGTGTTGTTTTTCATTCAATTAATGAAAGAAAACCGATTATAAAAATATCAAAAAATACGGTAGCTCTAATTTCAACTATTTCATTAGAAATGTTTTTAGTGATGGCAATGATGAAATTAAAATTATGGGAGCTTTATGAGCTAGCTCTGCCATTAACGATCATATTAATATCTCAGGTTATTGCTACCATTCTTGTTGCTGTATTTATCGTATATCGTGCATTGGGTAAAAATTATGATGCGGCAGTGATGTCTGCTGGTTTTATTGGTCATGGATTAGGTGCAACACCAAATGGCTTAGTTGTTATGGATGCTATCTGTAATAAATATGGCCTATTTTCAAGGAAAGCATTCATTATTATTCCTATTGCAGGAACAGTATTAACTGACATTGTCGGTGTCCCTCTATTTGTATTTTTAGCCAATACATTTGGCGGCTAATAAAAATAAAGAATAAATTTAAAGTTTAATAAGGAAAAAGTAGATGAAAAAATTAACGACAGCGCCACATGTTGGCCATAAAACATTTTTATATTCTGAACTTGCGACCGATTTAAATAATATCGAAGCCGATATTGCGATACTTGGAATGCCATTTAGCTCTGCCTATAGCGCTCATGCTTTTACAAATGATCAATCAAGAGCACCACAATATTTACGTGATATGAGTGACCGAATTGTTCGGCATCCAGATCATTATGACTTTGATATTGATGGTCCACTATTGCAGGGACGTAAAGATATTAAATTCGTTGATTGCGGTGACGTTATCCCTGATTTATCTCAACCACTGGGTGAACATCATGAAAGAGCCGCAGAAGCAATCAGGCAATTATTAAGGGTGAATGCGTTACCGATTATTTTAGGTGGTGACCACGGTATAACTACGCCGATTTTACAGGGATTTGATGAAGTTGGCCCAGTCACTTTAGTTCATATTGATGCTCATTTAGATTGGCGTGAAGAAGTTAATGGTGTGAATACAGGTTTGTCTAGTCCAATTCGTCGTGCATCGGAAATGAAACATATCGGTAAAATTTTTCAGATAGGTTTACGTGCTCAAGGGAGTGGACGTCCCGCAGATTATCAAGCAGCTAAAGATCATGGTGCTCATGTTATTCCTGCCTATGAACTGCATGAAGTAGGAATGAAGGCAATTTTAGACCGTATCCCAGATAACTCAAATTACTATATCAGTATTGATGCAGATGGTATCGACCCAAGCATTATGCCAGGTGTAGATGGCCCTGCACCAGGTGGAGTAACTTACTTACAAGCGCGTAGCTTAATTCACGGTTTAGTGAAAAAAGGTCGGGTTGTGGGTATGGATATCGTTGAAATCACGCCTGCAAAAGATATCCCCTCTAAACTAACAGGCGTTACTGCTGGGCGCTTTGTGGTGAATTTAATAGGGGCATCTATTCGAGCAGGGTATTTTGATAAAAAATAACGGAGTTAATTAATGCTGAACTAACAATAAAGTGGGAGATATTTCCCACTTTATTGATTATCTGTTGGCGTCCCCTGATGAAACCTCAGTTGCCATTTATTTGCTGAATTCTTTAACCATATCGATGAACGATTGGTTTGCCTTATTTTTTCCCCTTGTTGTAATTCATAACTCATATAAGCCATCAATACCGTGTGCTCACTCAATAATGTGCAGTGATAGCCTTCTGAATAAATCGTTTTTGGGGCCTCATCAATCAAAGAGGCTAAGGTATCGGGTTTATCTGTTGTGCCACCAGAACGGCCAAATTCAAAAAAATCAGGGTGTAGGATATCTTGAAGAAAATCGATATTTTGTCGATTAGCGGAAAAATGCAGTTTTTTTTCTAACTCAATCAGGATATTAAATAACGTTTCCACGATTAGCGTTGCTCCAGTTGTTGTGCTAATTTTTCAGCAAGTTCCGTGAGGGTATCTGAGGCATTGCGATGAAAGTGCATCGCAATTTCCATTTCTTGAGCAGCAGGGAAACCTTCCTCTTCCGTTAAAATGCGGTGCTGTGGCAACTTAGCACGCTGGGGCAGTAAACTGATCCCTAAGCCATCCGTAATGGCGCTTTGAATGCCTGCCAGGCTTGAACAAGTATAAGTGATGTGCCAAGGGCGTTGCTCGTTATCTAATAACTTAAACATATCATTGCGATACAAGCCATTTTCAGGGAAAACGATAAGCGGGACAGAATCACTATTGAGTGATTGACGTTGATTGCTTGTTAGCCAGCATAACGGTTCAGGCCAGCTGTAATCACTCTTAAATTCCCCTTTTTTCTGTTTAACGATGATTAAGTCTAATTCCCCATGTTGATAGCGCTGATGTAGCTGGCGGCTTAAACCGCTTGTGACTTCTAAGCGCACATTGGGGTTTGCTTGCATAAAGGCGGCAAGGGTAGGGGTAACTTGCCCTGATGCCAGATCTTCAGGAAAACCAAGACGAAGCGTGTGGATCACCGCACTGCCCGTGATCTTCATAAAAAATGTGTCGTTTAATGCTAAGATTTTTTTCGCATAGCTCAGTAGGATTTCACCTGTTTCGGTCAACGTTAAGATGCGGTGGCCTCGAACAAACAATGGCTGCCCCACTAGAGTTTCTAAGCGTTGAATTTGCTGACTCAATGTAGATTGCGTTGAATTTAAATGCTGTGAAGCCACAGTGAAATTCCCTGTTTCGGCAACGGTGACAAAGGTGTTCAACAGGACTAAATTGAGCAATGGATTCATTTATTTAATACCTATCATTTGGTTATTTAATTTCTAAATAGCATACTTTTTGAGTAGATTAAATAGATGAGAAGGAGATAAATCATGAAAACAACATTGTTACGTGTTAAGTGGTTGGTTTATTTACTGGGTATTCTTTCAATTTCATTGATCTTTATGGTGAAAGGAATGGCAACATCACAATCTAATATACTGGTTAGCGCGGCTGAGCAAGGCAATTTATACCAAGTTCAAACGCTAATTGAGCAAGGAGCTAACATCGAGCAACGGGATTTGCGCCAACGTACTCCATTAATGGCAGCTACTCATGAAAACCGTGTGGATGTGGCGCGCTACTTAATTGAGCATGGCGCAGATGTGAATGCGAAGGATAATATGCAAGATTCACCGTACCTTTATGCAGGAGCGCGTGGGCTGCAAGATATTTTATTATTAACCCTGAAAAATGGGGCTGATTTAAACAGTACCAACCGTTATGGCGGTACGGCGTTGATCCCTGCGTCAGAACGTGGCCATATCGACACGGTTAAAACCTTGATTGATGCGGGTGTGGACGTAAACCATATTAATCGCCTCGGGTGGACGGCATTGATTGAAGCGATTATTTTGGGGGATGGTAGCGATAAGTACGTGCAAATTGTCACGCTGTTGATTGAAGGCGGGGCGGATGTCAACTTAGCGGATGGCTCAGGGATATCGCCTTTAACGTTAGCAAAAAGTAAAGGCTACCGTAACTTGATTGAAATCCTTGAAAAAGCAGGAGCGAAATAATGTCGGATAGGCAATTTTTACAGCAGGCGGTTTCGCTTGCTGAAGAAAATGTGCAGGCGGGTGGTCGCCCATTTGGTGCTGTTGTTGTTAGAGAAGGTAAAGTAGTGGCAACAGGGGTAAATCAAATGCTTGAATTACACGACCCCACCGCGCACGCGGAATTAATGGCATTACGCCAAGCGGGGAAGGCATTGAACCGCGTTAAACTGGATGATTGTATTGTTTATGCCAGTGGGCAACCCTGCCCAATGTGCCTTGCTGCAATGCGCATGGCGGGGGTTTCTCGCGTGGTATATGGTTATTCAAACCAAGATGCAGAGCCCTTTGGCTTATCAACCGCGGAAATTGCCAAGGCGTTACGTGTGGCACCTGAGCAACAATTGGGTTTTAAATTTGAGCAATTGAGGCCAAATGATGCACCGCGCTCAGCGCTGTACCAAATGTGGTGGGAACAGCAAAAATAATGGGTAAAACAGCGTCGTACTCCCTCGCGTTAGTGGTCACTATTGTGTTAGTTGGGCTGAATTTACGGCCCTTTATGACAGGTCCTGGCCCTGTCATCGACAATATTATTCACACGACAGGAATGAGCTACCAAAGCATTTCGCTTCTGACGTTATTGCCCATGTTATTGATGGGGATTGGTGCATTGGTTGTCCCCGCATTAAACCAACGAATAGGCGAGCGAAGTGGAATTGCTTTGGCGATGTTATTGCTATTTTTCGGTTCTTTTTTCCGTTATTTTGCCGAAAATGGTCACATATTATTGTTTACAGCGTTTTTGTGTGGTGCCGGTGCCGCTTATATTCAAGCGGTTTTTCCTGGTTTTATTAAAGCGCATTTTCCACAAAAAATGGCCATGATGACGGGGCTCTATTCTGCAACGTTAATGGCGGGCGGTGCGATAGGCGCACAGTTAACCCCTATTTTAGAAAGTGTAACAGGCCATTGGCAAAGTGCGTTGGCATGGCTAGCACTCCCTGCGCTGATCGCGTTAATTGCTATCCTATTAAATATTCGCACGATGAATAAAACTAGCGTTGGTCACGTTTCCGTATTCGCTTTCTTTAAAAAGCCACGGGCCTGGTTATTAATGGCGGGGTTTGGGTTAATCAATGCGGGTTATGGAACAGTTGTCACGTGGTTAGCGCCTTTTTTCCAAGAACAGGGAATGAGTGCTGCACAAAGTGGCTCTTTTGTTGCCATGCTGACGGTGTTTCAGGCCTTATCAGCTCTGATGATCCCTGTACTCGCTTCTCACAATATCGATCGTCGTTTCTGGCTTATTGCGACGCTAAGTTGCCAAGCCATCGGGTTTATTGGGTTAATGTTGTTTGCCCGTGATGTGCCTTTCTTATGGATAGCACTATTAGGCGTTGGGTTAGGGGGCTGTTTTGCGCTTAGCATAATTACAGCACTGGATCATATTCCCCATCCAGTTAGCGCGGGGGCATTAACGGCATTAATGCAAGCGGGCGGGTTTATTATCGCTGCATTTGGCCCACTACTCGCGGCATGGTTACATCAATTAAGCCAAAGTTTCACTTGGGTGTGGGGAATGCATGTTATTTTTGTGCTAGTGACATTGCTGCTTTATTTACGTTTAAACCCGAAAGGATATAGCCAACTATTTGCTTTAAAATAAAAAATTCCCGTTATTTTATTACGAACGATGGTTATTGTTGTTTTGGTGTTTTTTGCCCAGATAGCGACATAGTTGTTTATTCAATATGAACGACTATGCCGCAACGTATTGGAAAAACATTCACTCAAACCCACTCAACATAGGAAGAACACTGTGTTGGGGCGTTTCTTCGTGTTCGCCGAGGGGGTTCTGATTCACAGCGATTTTGGCATTTCATGGATGCTTCGTTATCTCACCAAATCAACTCAAAAAATAATAGCCTATGGATATAGTGAAATTAACCTAAAGTTATCTTACTCTATTTTTATATAATGAGTTAGCTATTGAAATAATAAAATTAATTTTAATTATTAATAATCATATTATTTTTAATTAACGTTATATTTTTTATATTGTTTTTATTTTCTTTTTTATTTTTTAATATGTATTCAAAAGGTATCTGGTTTTTCATGGCCTTATTTTTTTTATTAATTTTATCGAATCATGTTTATGGTAAGGTGATGAATTATGGAAAATTTTGATTCAATAGATATCTCTCATCAGGTTTTAAAAGAATTATTAAAATATCGCCGTTGCTTTTCTCAATCAAATGAGTGTAATGAATATGAGGAAAGAAAGGTATCTGAAATTCAAATTCCAAGGATCCGTGCATTTATTGAAAAAAGTCAGCCTATTGAATTTATTTTACCTGCTTTTCCGACTAAATCACCAAACCCTAAGAAGGTATTAGGAAAGATACCAGATATGGCAGAAAAGTTATCGCTTGTTTTTTTGAATTCGCTTTGCCAGAAAATAAAAGATATTTACTCATTAGGTGCTAAGATTATTATCTGTTCTGATGGACATGTGTTTAGTGATCTTATTTATGTTGATGATAATGACATTACGCTTTATCAAAAAGAACTTAATAAATTATTATCTAAACTAGATGGGGAGAGTCTATATTTATATTCCCTTAGTAGTGTTAAAGAATTAACTCAATATTCTCAAGATTATACCCAATTAAGGTCGTTATTAGTTAAAAATTACGCAACCTCTATTGAGGAGATAAAAGGAGAACTCAAGCAGACGAATGGGGGTATTCAATTATATCAAGCTATTACGCGTTTTTTATATGAAGATAGCTTTCTTCCCGATTACACGGGGTCGAAAGCAGCTCTGCAAAGAAATGCTAAACAGCGTGCTGTAGGCGTTATTCAACGTAGTCGAGCATGGGGGAATTTGTTATCAACAAAGTTCCCATCTGCGATCCGTCTTTCCATTCATCCGCAACCCGCGGATAGTATTAAAATGGGTATTCATTTAATGCCAACCAGAGATAATTGGTTAACACCATGGCACGGTGTTGCCGTTAATATAAATGGCCGATTTATATTAATGAAAAATGAAACAGCAAAGAAAATGAACGGAAAACTTGTTGAGGTTAACGGTTCACCCAGCCATTACGTAATTGAATCTATTTAATTGAAGTTTATTTGTATTAATAAAAATAAATATATAGGTAAATAATAACGTGAGGTTTTATGAATATAAGCTCAATAAATTGTCATGTTAAATTAATTAACCCTTTTGGGGTGTTATTAACACCATGTGTTTTACATCAAAACATTACAGCATTGCCAATAAGCTTATTACGTCACTTAGCTCGTCAATATTCACTGGTTATACTGCGGGGGTTTCAGTCAGGTTTTACAGATGAAAATAAACTGATTGAATATTCAGAATGTTGGGGGGATATCATGAAATGGTCTTTTGGAAGTGTATTAGATATTCAGGAGCGCTCGAACCCTTCAGACCATGTTTTAGATAATGGCTACATACCATTGCATTGGGATGGGATGTATCGAGAAACTATTCCAGAATTCCAAATTTTTCATTGCATACATGCCCCAGTGATATCTCAAGGGGGGCGAACAACGTTTGTTAATACAGAAAAGCTCCTTAATGAATCCAGTTTTGAAGAGGTTCAATTATGGAAAGACACCATTATTAGCTATAAAACAAAACAGGTTACCCACTATGGGGGCGAGGTTGTGTCCCCCCTTGTTTGCTTACACCCAAATAACAATAAGTGGGTGATGCGCTACAACGAACCTATGAAAATTGATGATGATAAATATGCAGATCATCACTCTTTAATAATTAAAGGAATGTCTAGAGAAAACCAAACCCTGTTTGAAAAAGAACTAAATAGCAGGTTATATGACCCCCGGTATTATTATGCGCATAGCTGGGAAGAAGGGGATGTGGCTATTTGTGATAACTTCACGTTATTACATGGTCGAGAGGCTTTTATTTCTAAAGCACCTCGCCAACTTCAGCGGGTTCATATTCATGGTGTACCTGTTTGTAAAAATGCTCATTTTTATTCTTTTACAGATTAAAAAATTATTCGGTAATCACTTATGCCACAGATAATATTAGCGGCGATTGCGACGCCAGGACATGTATACCCGCTTTTAACTTTAGCGAAAGGGCTTATTGGCCAAGGAAATGAAATTACTATTTTTACGGGGTCTTTTTTTCGACAACAAGTGGAGGCGAGCGGGGCAAACTTTGTTTGTTTTGACAGTATGGTCGATATAGACCATCGTGATTTAGAACATCATTTTCCTGAACGGGGCTTATACCCCGCAGGTAATAGCCAAATGGCACAAGGCTTAATACAATTTTTTGCACAACCTATTCCAGTCTTATCAAAGCAATTAATGCAATTAATTCAAGAAAAACAAGCTAACTTATTAGTTATCGATAATACCTTTTATGCTGCTTTACCATTGTTGCAACAAGCGCTTGTTAAGCGCATACCAGTTGTGGCTATTGGGGTAACGCCATTAGCTTGGCCCTCTGTCGATAGTGTGTTTTGGGGCGCTAGAATACCCCCTGAAATATTACCAGCAGAAATTACACGAGAGCAGCTAATTAATGAAGAAATACATTTATTAATTGAAAGTGTTAGAGAGAAATTTTCTCAGATGGTGACAGCTGCAGGCGGGTTACCATTGAAAACAGATCAAAATGAAGCATTGATATGCGGTGTAGATTGTTATTTGCAGCTTGCAACATCAGTATTTGAATTTTTTGATACAAGTTTACCGAGTCACGTTAAATTTATTGGGTCATTGGCGATAGACGCGAGAGAAGATCATATACAAATTAATTGGAAAAACGAAAACCAGCCTTTAATTATCGTGACACAAGGCACATTAGCGAATGTTGATTTTAACCAATTACTCAGGCCAACGCTGAGGGCATTAGCAAACTTACCTGTACGTGTATTAGCTATTACAGGGGGGCGTAAGGTTGATTTGTCAGAGGTTCCACTTCCCGATAACGCTTATCTTGTTGATTGTATTAATTTTGAAGACTGGCTACCCAAAGCATCAATCTTAATTACTAATGGAGGGTATGGTTCAGTGACATCTGCCATACGCCATGGTGTTCCAATGATAATGGCTGGGATAGGCGATGGTAAATTAGAGGCGATAGCCCGAGTCCTTAGGTCTCGTTGTGGAATTAGTTTGCAAACAGATATGCCGAGTGATGAACAAATATTAAATGCGGTCACTGAGATGTTATCAACGCCATTATGGCATCAACAAGCAAAAATTATGCAAGAGGCGAATCAGCAGTATAATACTTTAGAATTAGCACTACATTATATCAATAAGCTTTTATATTAATAATTAAGCTACTGTAAAAATTCATTCATAATGTTAGAGAGATAACTTAATTTTATAAAACGACAAACTAAGTTATCTCTATTAGTTATTAGCTAATAAAATTTATCTATATTTGCTATAGTTTCATTATTCTCTTGTTCAAGAAAATAGTTTAAATCACATTGCAGGATATTGGCGAATATACAAAGTCGACGAATGGTAAAATTTTGTACGCCGCGCTCGTAACGGGATATTTGTTGCTGGCTTAAGCCAGATTTTTCTCCTAGGCTATTGCCCGTTAAGCCCATTTGTAAACGACGCTTGCGTATTTTATGCCCAATATAAGAATTTGAAATATCTGTATGGTATTTTGTCATAATATAACTCTAATCAAGTGATAATGAATTAAATTAGTATTAAACTATTGGTATGTAATCAATAATTAATCAATATTTACTAATTCGATATCATCATTGGGGTAAATATAACTTTCTCCATTAAATAAAACGATCCCTAAAATAAAAACACTAATTCCAATAATAGATATTATAACGCTAAATAATGCGGATAAATTTTTATTAATATAAAATAATGATTGATCTTTTAGTGAGAATGCAGAGTCAGAAAAAGATAAAAATAATATAATCGTCCCCCAATGCAGTACCGATAAAAGAAACGGATATTCAACGTTGTTATGAATAACGATGGGGAGTATGGCAATGATCATCGCTAATGAATATCCATTACCATTTTTTTTGTATTTAATAAAAGATTGGAAAATAACGTAAATACTCCCTGTTATCAGTAACGACATAAAAATTAAATTAATATTGCTTCCTCTCATAATCCAAAGAAAAATTTCATTATGTGAATGTGGTACGATGTATTGTTCTGGACTTAAAAAGGGTAATGGTGTTCTGCCATAACTATCCTTAGGGATTAACGAAGGATCCCATATATCATCAGGTTGCTCCAAAAAAAGGGTAATCGAAAATCGTAACATTTGTTTTAAATGAAACTGATTAATCACCTCAGCACTGATAAACTGAGGACATAATTTAATGAGGTAAATACCAATAAACACAGCTACAGCCATGATAAAGTAGCTAGCAATCACTCTCAGCTGATTTTTTTTATAGAAAAAACAAATGAATATGAATATTGCCACAATAAAACTTAACCATGTCGTGACGGACTGAAGTGTTACGAGGGTTAAAGTAAATAAAAAAATTGAGCAGCCTAAGGCGATAGCTCGTATATTTTCATATTTAGCCTTCGCTAAGGTAAATTGTGATAAGATCAGTGTCATCATTGCAAGTAAGCATGATGCCGCTACGCTCACTGACAATATATTAATTTGTTGTGATAAGCCATTTGACCGCATATCAGTTGCGAAATAAAAAATATCGGGCTGAGTAAAAAACTGGTAACCCGTTAAGAGCGCTTGAATAGCTGAGAATGTAATATTGCAATAAATACAAAATGACTGTACCCGCCATCTATCTTTTATTTGTAGCCCAGTAACATATAATAAAACACCAATAGTAATACCTGACCAGTACCAAAAAATAAGGTCACTTTTTATATCTGTCGAATAAGCAAGCCCCATGGCTAAAAAAATTAACGCAATCAAAAAACAAATTGCGGGTACAGTTATAATAATTTTATTCTTCCGATAAAAAACAGTAAATGAAACAGTCGAAATAATTATGGCAATAGCAAGCCAGGCAATGATATTTTGCGGAAGTGATTGACGTAAACTTCCCAGGCTATCAATATAAATTAGGCTAGTTAAATGCCAAATAATAAATATACCAATAAATAATGAGCGGGATATCATAATCATAGTGCATTACCACTGTATTAAATAAAGGTAGCGATTAACCAAGCATTGCCTTTGTAGTCCCCAGGTTCAGCGTCTGAACCTGAAAGCTGACTTTCAATGCGAATATTTTTGACCTTATCAATAGTGGTTTCAATTTCTTTCCCACTTTGGTTGGTTTGCTCATCAAACAGCGTAACTTCAGAGTAAATTGTATTATTGCCTGATTTTAGTGGAACGCGTTTTTCTGGGTCGGTGTCAGTTGTATAATCTAATTTTAATTTTATTTTCACAGGCTGAACTCGCTCACAGGTATAGGTGACTGTGCGTGTTTCCTTACTATTAAACTCAAAGGCATCCAGTGTTTTATGGTCAATATTGAGATTATCAATATTGGAATGGCAATTTGATGGATAATTAATCACTGATGTGGCAAGGTCTAATTTCACAGTGGCTTTATCTGAGGGAACAGTAATAGTCGGTGTACCCGTATCTTGAAATAAGCGTGTATAACCCGCAATCATTGCATCAGGAATAACAATCTTGCCATCGACAGGGATTTCTTTAACATAAATACTCACTTCAAAGGGGAAGTGTACGGTAAAGAAAGACGTTTCTAATGGCCCCATTACTTCATTTGAGCATCCATGTCCCGAAATATTTCGCCACCCGCTAGTAATGCCGTTATCAGAATTAAGGGTAAAGAAGGTATTTGAGTTGATTTTATAGGTTGTTAAGCCTTTAAGCTTAAATCCAGCTTCTGGCATATAAGCAAAAACACGATGATAAGCATAAGTCCAATGCAGGCCTGCGCTATAGTTTCCTTCTAGGTAATTAACGGTGCATTTTACTTGGCCAAAAGGTTGTGACGTTGTTTCATTAATTACAATCCCTGTGCTATTTGGTGGGGCAATTAAATAATATTTATTGTTATCGGTGCCAATTGTTGGAGTCGTTGCTACAACCGAATTGTTAGAAATGAGGTTCACTTTATACCCACCGCCAGCGCCTGCGTAGCGGGTAGCCTGTGCTTGTAAACTTCCTAAACACAGCGGTAACAATAAAAGTAATTGTGTATAAATTTTTAATTTTTTCATAAGGTTTCCCAATATTACAGGTAATCAACCATCACAGACAAAGCGGCTGTAAATGGCCCTGCGGTAAGGTTTTCTAGGGCTTGATTAGTCACAAGTTGCGATTGAATAATGATTTTCCCAGTATCACCACTGACGGTGGGGGCGATCCGTTCCCATTTATTCAAGTTCAAGGCCGTGCTTTTATTTTCTTCTGAGAAACGAATACCTAGCCCTGTAATTGAGGTCGCCAGTACCGTTTCGTTATTGACGGTTAGGGTATTGCCTTCCCTTGGTGAAAGATAAACCTGTAAATTTTTACGGAGCTCACATTGCTTAATCAAAATACCAAAGGACTGCTTTTCTTCGGTTAGTCTATCTAAGGAAACTTCTCGGAAATTAATCAATAGCTCTTTTTCACCACTTTCGGTGGTTAACACACAAGCTGGTCGCACTAACTTGGCAGACAGTGACAGTAAGATATCGGCTTGAGTACCAAAGGAAATAAATAGACCCACTAAAGGAAATACAAAACGTGTCAGTTTCATTCTATTCTCCCTATTGGTAATCAAGACTGAATGTTACGGTTGAGGCAAAGCTGCCCGTTTTTAAACGTGCATTAAAGGGTTTTTGTGCATACACGCCAAATGACAGGGTGTTAATTGACCCCTTTCCTGATTCAGTGACGGTACTCACATCTATTTTTGTATTCAGATCGAGCTCTTTGCCATTGCTATCGGTCAGCGCCAATAACACATTAGACTCACCCGTTGTTTTTAGATAATTAATGCCATTATGTACTTCGGTATTTTGGGTATTTAAGGTGATTTTGATGGTTTTATTTAATGCCATCGTTGAACAGTCCACGATATCAAGCTGAAAAGGCTGAATGTCAGAACGGCCTAATGTTTCAAGAGATGAAAAGCGGAGCCCAGATAAGTAGATTTTTTTCTGGGCATCATCATCACTGAGGCGACAACCTAAAGGCACTAATACCCCTTCAAAATAAACTGTTAAGCTGTTTGCAAAACTGCTATTTGCCGTTAGGAATAAAAGGCTAAATAAAAATATTGAGTACTTAGTCATAATTTATTTCCAAACGTTGAGCCATATTATTAGCAGGAATAGACAGTAAAAATGCGTTATTGTGCAGAGGGCGTGATAATACATATTTTTTTGCCCCTAACTTCAAGGTAAAAGGTACCCAAGTTTGTTGTTGAGCCAATGAGCGACAATGGGAAAAATTCATTTCCAATTGGTAGGTCTGTACAAGTAACGTATTTTCATTCAATTTTAATGAAATCTGCGGTAGACAAGGAGCAGTGACAATACGTGCGTTGACATAGACTGTGCCTGTAGTGACAGGTGCAGTGGACTGCGCAAAAGTAGGGACTGCAAAGGCCCATAGCGCTAAGTAACGTAATTTCATAGTTCTGCTCCTTTCTATTTTGACGCATTATTCAGTCACGCTGCACTGCGATGCTTGGCACTTGAATGCCAGTGATGGCTTTCCGCCATAATCATTAATGTATGTCAGGTAAGGTGTTGAAAATTTAGCTGATTTAATGATTTGATTCGATTTTGGTGGCACCATGACAGCTTCAAAATCACTCTCTTCAGATTGCTTTTGGCTGTTTCCAATGCCTATAACGGTTAAATAAAAGGGTGTTGGATTATTTAATGTATAGCCCGTTGCTGCAGGCGTTAGCGTGACGAGTTTTGTCCAATCTGTTTTACTTTGTGCCACGATGCTTTCAGGGCGATAAAACAGTTTTACGCGGCTTTGTAACGCAATTTGCAGCACGCCAGCTTCTGATGATTTAGGCGGGATCTCGCGCAGGTTGTAGTAAAACAGAGATTCTCTGTCTTGGGGTAATTTCGCTACGTCAGGCGCGGTACTTAAGCGAACCAAGCTGGTGGATTTTGGCTCCATACGTTGAATAGGTGGCGTGGCAATGATAGGGCCTGTTTCGAGTTTTTGCTCTGAGGCATTTTCTAACCATGATTGCGCCAAATAAGGCAGTTCAGGGTTATCATTGCGGATAGTAATATTGATAGATGGCTGATTCCCATCGAAAATAATACGAGTACGATCAAGCGTGACAGCTGCTTGAGTTGTGCTCAAGATACCAACCATAAGTGTGAATGCGGTGGTTAAGCGTAAAAAGTGGCGGTTCAATTTCATCTTAATTCTCTTATTAACGGCAAATGATAGTAGGGTAAACTTCCTGAGGGCTAATCACGTCAGGAACCTGTGCACTGCACTGAAGTTTATTTCCCCAATAAATATTTAATAATTCGTTGGCGCGGATACCGACAATCCATGTAATGCCCTGTTCACCGACAATGCCTAGCTCAATATTGTTGCTATTGCGCACGCTGGCACCAAATGGTGGATAGCTGTTATCGGTAAGTTTTAAACGTGCAAAAGTTTTTTCACCTTGAATAACATTCAGGCTGCGATAGCCAATGGCTCCACGGGTTAACGTGGCATCAGTGACGGTCTCTAATGCTTCGACGTCTTTTGGTAACTTACTGGTATTAATTGATGCGCTAGTTTTCCGATAACTACTTACATTCGGTAATACAGCAAGGCCGAAGTGGTTAGTTTTGTATACCCCACCACTGAGTGGTACGTTAGCAGCGCCTGGGGTTTCTACTACGAGGCGTGTGCCCCCATAGGCTGCTTGGTGCATAGCAATCCCTTCTTTAATTAACGTGATACCACCATTAATTGATCCCCCCACGCTGTGGTATTCATTCGGCACATAGCTGGCATTCCCTGAAATAGAGGCATAAGGGAGGTTTTGGCTTAAATACCCGCTAAAGCTAGTTTGATCATCTTGATTATTTCCAGTTTGGTAACCCACATTCAGGTTATAGCTGCGTTGTTCACTATATCCGCTGTAGCCAACGTTGTGGGTTGAGCTGTGCTTGCCATTTTGATCCCGTGTGTAACCTTCCGAAAAGCTGAAGCTACTGCCTTGGGATAATGGGATCGTAAAATATAGGCTTATCGCATCATCTTGATAACCCGCCCTTTTTGAACGAGTCGCAGATGCGGTGAGGTTAATATTTTTCAGCCCGACCGCAGCCCAATTTAACAAGGTGCTCAGATATAAACTGTACTGCTCCTCGGTTTCACTATTCCAATAGGTGTTGTATTGGTAGTTGCCTCCCAAAGAAAAATCATCAAAATATTTGTTGATATTCACTTGGTAGCTTTCTTTTTGCGCTTGGGATTCATTCCTTGTACGTCGCTCATCCAAGGTTTGTTGCAATGAACGGTAAGTTTCATCAGAGAAACGGTACCCTGCGAACGTAATATCGGTTCTGGCTTCGTCAAACGATTTTGAATAACTGAGACGGTAGCTTCGTCCTGTTAAGGTTTTATCAATCAACTGAGCATGTGACTGGGTGGCATCAAACGAAAGACTACCGAATGTAAATAAGTCACGGCCAAAACCTGCCGAAAAGGCTTGGTAATTTTTTGATAAAACTGAACCGCCATAGATAGACCACAGGTTATTTAACCCATAGGATAATTCGCCTGATGCGGTTAAATCACCTTCGAGTTCTCGGCCATTAAAGCGGGGTTTCCCCGCAGCAAACTTATAACGAATTTGCCCTGGTCGAGTTAAGTAAGGTAACGCTGCAGTGGTGATACTAAATTGTTGTTCTTCACCGTTTTCTTCACGCACGGTGACATCGAGCGTTCCACGAATGGAGCTATCTAGAGTTTGAATACGAAACGGTCCCGCAGGCACCGTTGTTTCTAACACAATGCGGTTATGGCTTTTGACAATAACGGTGGCATTGGTCTGGGCAATACCAATAATTTCAGGGGCATAACCTGTTAACTTTGGCGGCATCATATTTTCATCGGTTTCAAGAGAAATACCGGTGTACTGCCAAGAGTCAAAAATAGCAGAGTAAAAGTAGTTTTCACCTAGCGTTAAAATAGATGCTATTGATTTTATTGAACGATATGCGAATAAACGGCTAAATGTGACATCGCTATATTGGTTCTCAAAGCTCCCCGTGGATTTACGGTAATTGGCTTGGTAATCACCCCGTAAGCGCCATGCACCAAAATTAAGGCCTGTTGTTCCATTGGCTGAAATATATGACTCTCGAGAGCCAGAGTTTCTGCGCGTTAAAGAGCCAGTTAGGTTGTAATCCAATAGAAAGCCATTAACACCTTCCTCCCAGCGGGAAGGAGGAACCCAGCTTGGATCAGTGTATTCTAAATAGCTTTGTGGAATTAAAATGGAGAGTGTTAATGTGGATAAATCAACATTTAGCGTTGCACCTTCAAGCGCGGATAAATCCAAGCATTTTCCATTATCACGATATTGAACTAATTTGATTGCATCAGGCGTTAATCCTAAGCGATCCAAAATATTGAAAGGAATACAAACCGTATCGAATAAATTATTTTCTTGAGATTGCGGTGCGATTACTGTGATATCTTGTGCACTTCCCATACTCTCATTATTGACTTTGAGTGTTAAATGGTAAGTGCCAGGCATAATAAATCCGGCCTGAGAAAACTGGCTAAAATCAATATTCTGTGTGTCTTCGGTATCTAACATATCCGTATTAAATTCGACAGCATAGGCTATTGAAGAAATAGAAGATAAAAAAGACGTCACAATAATGTAGGAATAAATATTAAGTCTAACCATGATTTTTTCATCGAATTAATTATGTGTTTATTTATTAATCGTAAGTAACGTTGAATTTAATAGTGGTAAAATAATCCCCAGGCGTAATTTCATTATTACTTGTGCCTAATTCTGTCTCATATTTTAAATAGCTTTCTTTGCTTTTATGATCAAAGTAAATATAGTTATCAGATATGGAATAGAGTTTGTTTGGCATTAATAAGTTGTCATTGCTGTCGTAAATATATAGAACAACACCAGGCTTAGGGCCTGAAAGTTTTATTGCATTGCTATATATATCTTGCGGGGCAAAGAAGCGAATTTTAATGCCTTTGTGGTTATTATTGTCATATTCGCTAATACAGTTATTCAATTTTATATAAAATGGCTTACGCGTTATTTTTCTATCTTCTATTTCATTAATACTAAAGTTAGATATATAATCGTAATTGATATACTGATACTGGCTATCTGTTTCAATAGAGCAGGGGGCAGCAACAATATAGCCTTGCATTACCGCCTCACCACGAAGCCCATCTTGTACATGTCCTAAATTAGAATCTATTGCATAAGAATTAATAGAGCTCAATAATAAGGTGGTTAATATATAAATATTTTTTTTCATAATGAACCTTTTTATAGGGAGGAATAAAATCCTCCCTTAAAAAATTACTCGTATGTGATTTTAAAATCAGCAATAGAGCTAAATTCACCTTCAGTGACTGCAACAGCACCATCAACACGTTTAGCTAATGCAGTAAATTCTAAAACGTTTTCACCTTGTTTATTACGAATTTGGTTCATCACAGATTTAGCTTCATCAAATTTAAAGTCTTTAATCTGAACACCGATGTTTGTTGCAGAACCTCTAGTACCTAAGAATTCTTTGTTAGTACCCACATAGTTTTTACCACCAAAGGTAATTTTGATATCTTTAACTGCAACCCAGTTATCATCTTTATCTTTACTGAATTCATCGAAATTACAGTCTTTGATTTTAATCGCGATATCTTTTTCAGCTGCATTACCTGCTTCTAAAGATGCGCGAGAAAGCTGACCAAAAGGAACTTCTTGTTTAGTGCTTTCAGATTCAATATTACATGGCGCATTAACAACTTGGCCGCTGAAATGTAATTCGCCTGAGTTGCCACTTGCTAATACAGAGGTAGACAGTGTTGACGCAGCAAATAAAATAGCAACAGATAATTTATTTAATTTCATACTAAAATCCTTAAGAGAAAAATTAACAATTTCCATAATGAAGCTTCTTAACTAGCGGGCATTATAGGAATTGATTTACTTACCCATCATTGGGATGTAACTGGTTATATATAAAAGAAAAATTGGGCCTTTTATAAACCTGTGTCCATTCGTACTTTCATATCAGGAAATGATATTTGAATATCAGTCTATTCGACGAGAGCTATATTACCCTTGCCGAGTGTATAGAGAAATAAAATTCTTAAATTTTAATCTAATATGAACGTTTGTTCTTAGTTGTTGTTGTGTTTTAATGGGTTTTAATATTTTTATGCTTTATTAATATTGAAGTAAATAATTAATTTTTGTGATTTTAAGGTGTTTTAATATGTTTCAATGTATGAATTTTTTAAAATACAAAAAAAATGCATCAGATATTAGAATATCTGATGCATTTTGTTGTTTTTTTGAGGGTTACTAACAGTGATTAGATTGTACAAATAAACATTGGCGAGTAATTTTCTTCAAAAATATAATTTTTATCGTTTAACCGTTTTATTCTAGTGAAGTAAATTTGGTTAAGCTGCGGGAGGCCTCGGATATAAATGTCATCGCCAGCCTGGTCGCTCGGGTCAATGTAAATATTTTTTATCCGAGAAAAAAAATGACCGCCTTGCTGTTTGTATTCAATAAGCATTTTACGGGAGATAATGAATTTTTTATGATTAAAATTAATTTCTCCTGACATGATAAAAGAATATTGATTATCATTATCCTCACTTGGAATGATACTCAATAAGTAATAGCCATTTAAGCTAGAGCGATCGTCTGAGATATCAATTTTTAAAGTTGCACGGCAGTCAGGCACAATAGGTGTATTAATTTGAATATATGTATATAAGCTAATTAAAATCAAAGTGATGGTGGTGAGGAGTAAAAAAACAAATCGTACAGGCTTGTTATTTGGCATAGAAATTCTCACAACTTATTGTAGCACCATCTTTTGCAGTTTTAGGGCAGTATGATAAAAATAGATAGTCATCATCGAAATTTTTATTTTGGGTGATAATTCCTACATTATAATAAAAAATAGTAGCGGGTTTCTTGCAATCAATATTTAAACTTTTTAGCCTATCTTTTAGTACAGAAAAACTCATCGAGCGAGTATCTGCCTTATGGTAACTATTTATATAACGAATTGAGCACTGATCAATTTGACCGACTTCTGGGTATTCAGTACGGCTAGCAAAAAAGTAGCTTTTAAACAAATAAAGCAAACAAAAGATAATAACGGCAATCAGTGTTATTTCTAGGTAGCGATTATTTAAAATATAAGCTTTTTTAACGGGGGTTTTGGCATTTATTTCGTTTTCTTCATCTATTTCTAAAGAAGACTCAGTCGATGGAGATAAGAGGGAGGGGATTTCTGAAATAGTTTCTTCAGGCTGTTCGTCACTTATTTCAAAGGTTAAATTAGCTGAAAATTTTATTCCTACTTTTGGAATAGTTGAAATAATTTCTTCATCAAAAAAAGATGATAAATGGCGGCGCAAAACAGAAATACTGCTATTTAAATTATTGTCAGAAACAACTTGGTTGTGTTCTTCCCATACACGACGTAATAAAGTTTCCCTATCTAAAACTTCTCCGTTATTTTGTGCTAATACTAAAAGTAAACGATTTAACGTTGTCGTCAGCTTAATTGCGTCGTCAACGTGACTCGTATACAACAGCCCCTGATTGCTGTCATAGGTAACATGCTGATTAATTAAATATTTCATTTTAGGATGGGTTTTTATTTATAGTGGAATACAACTGTATGGTGTCAGTTTATACCCGTAATTCGGGATATGTCAATTAAACTGAATTAGAGTAATTTATTATATTATTTAAAGTGGAAAATGCGAAATAAATATCTAAGGGGTAAGTGGGATTTAATTGATGTAATGACAACTTTATTATGTTTAATTAAACAATAAAAGCCCCGGTTAGGGGGCTTTGATGTATTAGATTATCCGTTAAGCTGTTGGCTCAAGGATTTGATGCATAACAGGGTGGAATTTACGTTTAAAGTAAACTAACCCATGCCCTGTATCATTCACAATGATTTGTTTCATTTCAACCATGTAGACAGAGTGCGTACCAATGTCCTGAACTTGCGTGATTTCGCCTTCAAGATTGGCGAGGGCATTTTTCAGTAATGGTTGCTGTAAAATACCGTTATCCCACACATTCCAGTTAAAACGCTCTTCCATTGTGGAACCTTTCATTCCCGCAAAATGGCACGCTAATTCTTCTTGGTCATGGCTTAGCACATTCACACACAGGCGGCCATTCTTTTGAAATACCGCATTCATTGCACTGTTGCGGTTGACACATACCATCAAAGTTGGTGGCGTATCCGTAACTGAACAGACTGCAGTTGCTGTAATTCCACAGCGACCTTCAGTACCATCCGTGGTGACTATGTTCACTGCTGCACCGAGACTAGCCATCGCATCTCTGAAACGCAGGCGATGTTCATTTTCTAAAGACATATTGACCTCCTGCTACTGATTACTTCAGCAGCGAATCTAACTGATTAATATCATTGTTGTTATACAGGTGTGGACGTTTCCATCCGTGTTGATCGTAATCTGATAAGCAGCGATCAACCATATCTGTCATGGCTTTCATGTTGCCAGAACCTTGTGCATGACGCAGACATTGCAGACGAATTTCGTCTTGGCTTCCTGCGTAGTTAATTTCATACAGTTCATGGCGCCCACCAAACTCACTACCAATTGCATCCCACATGAGTTTGAGGATCTTAATACGTTCGACGTGATCCATTCCGTTTGAACCGCGTACATATTTGGCTAAGTACCTATCAATTTCTGGATTATTCATATCACGAACGCTGGATGGCAAGTAGATCAGCCCACTCGTTACGTTACTTTCAATGATATTTTTAATTTTGGTGTAAGCCATAGGTGCCATAACACGGTATGTCTGGATAGCTTGGGTATCTGGTAGGAATGCC
Organism: Providencia xihuensis; assembly: GCF_041953405.1. Classification (NCBI taxonomy): domain Bacteria; kingdom Pseudomonadati; phylum Pseudomonadota; class Gammaproteobacteria; order Enterobacterales; family Morganellaceae; genus Providencia; species Providencia xihuensis. The sequence continues at coordinate 899,286 of NZ_CP169565.1, forward strand.
CCGCCTTCCCACGCTTTCGCTTCTGATGTCATTGCATCAGTCAATGACCAGAACAGGTTACGCCACGCGACCACTTCACCTAAATCAGCCTGTACACCACGGAAATCAATAACACCTGTACATTCTAAACTTTTTTGTAACAATCCGGTAATGAAGTCTAATTTAACGGCCAAGCGGACACAAGCTTGTAATGGGAATAAACGTGCGAACCCACCTTGTACAGCCCAATTACGAGCACGGTCAAAGTCACGGTAAATCAAGACGTTTTCCCATGGAATTAACACATGATCCATCACTAAGATGGCATCATTTTCATCGAAACGGCTGGAAAGTGGGTAATCAAATGGTGCGCCAGTTGCGCCAGCCACTAATTCATAAGAGGCGCGAGAGATTAATTTCACACCGTCGGCATCCATTGGTGCAACAAACATCAGTGCAAAGTCAGGGTTATCGCCCATCACTTGCGCAGAACCAAAACCGATAAAGTTATAGTGAGTCAATGCAGAGTTGGTTGCGACGACTTTTGCGCCGCTGACGATAATCCCTGCATCAGTTTCTTTTTCGAGTTTAATATAAACATCTTTCACTTCATCTGCGGGCTTATGGCGATCAATTGGTGGGTTAACAATCGCATGGTTAAAGTATAAGCCGCTTTCTTGAATGCGTTTGTACCAGTTGCGCGCGTTATCCGCAAATTGGCCGTAATATTCAGGGTTTGCGCCTAAACAGCTGGCGAATGCCGCCTTATAGTCTGGAGTGCGTCCCATCCATCCGTAGCTCTGGCGTGACCAATCTGCGATTGCATCACGTTGTTGGCGTAATTCGTCCGCACTTTTCGCGAAACGAAAGAACTTGTGCGTGTATCCACCATTACCTGTGTCGGTGTTCCAGCAAAGCTGGTCATGAGTCGTTTTATCATGGAGCGCATCATATAACTGTCCTATAGAAGCCGCTGAATTACGAAAAGCAGGGTGAGTGGTGACATCTTTTACGCGTTCGCCATAAATATAAATTTCACGGCCATCTTGTAGGCTTTTTAGGTATTCTTGGCTATTAAAAGGGCGTTTAGCATCTGAGCGAAAATCTTCTGGTTTCATGTCTACCTCGTTATCTCACAATGAGGGCTTGCATTGATAGGGGACAAAGGTGCAAGCGAGTATGTTAATTTTATGTTTGTTTTGTGTTTATTAATTGAATCGCTTTCTGAGACAATTTTAAAGAGACTTTAGAAAGGTTTGCTGGTACTTTTCGTTGGTATGGAAAGTTTATAAAAGAAATGTGATCTTATCGATATTTTAATGTTAATGTAATCATTATTTTTAATTAAAACAATTTAAATATCATAATATTAAAATCTATTTATATATTAATAATAAATAATTTTATTTTATTAATATGCCTATTTTTTGTCCTTTAATTTCACTTTTTGTTATTCTGGATAACCTTATTTAAGTAAGTTAAAACAAAATTGATAAGAGATAAAAATGTTTTTAAAATGTAAAATAAAATTTATTGCCGCTGAATTGTTCAACGGCAATAAAATTTTTCAAGTGAAAGGGAAATATTTAATCGCTTAATGGATATTTTGTTCACGCCAAGTACTCGGTGAGCTGCCAACGAGTCGGTTAAAAAAGCGAGCGAAGTAGGCTGGGTCTTTAAACCCGAGTTGGTAAGCAATTTCAGAAACAGGGCTGTCCGAAAAAATAAGCAAACGCTTAGCCTCACGTAGAATACGGTCAAAAATGAGTCTTTTTGGCGGCCGATTAGCAAATCGGCGGCACATATCTTTGAGGCGCGATTCTGTTACGCCAAGTTTTTGTGCATATTCAGGTACGGCAAGGTGCTCATGATAATGTAATTCAATTAATTGGTTAAACCGTTGGAATAGGCGATGCTCCCCTCGAACGCCGCTAGTCGGGTGCCCATCTAATGGGATTGACCGTAGTAGAAAAGTAAAAAGTGCTTGCGCCAAAGAGGATAAAGCCTGATGTTTCCCTACATAGTTATTTGCTGATTCACGCGCCATCAGTGCCCAGTAATGATTGAAAGTATCAATATCATCGAGCTTATCGGCAACAGATAAGCAAATAGCAGGAATATCCACTAAATCGGGATGAGCAGGATAAAGAGACTCAAGCAGTGGTGTGATAAGATCTTGTCGCACAGTCAGTACATGCCCGTCCGTGTCTTCTTGAGTAAAAAAGGCATGGGCGACAGAAGGGGGAGTTAAAATAAACAACGGTGCTTGGACAGAATAGCGTAATTCGTCAAGCTGTAAGGTAATGTGGCCAGTGACCAAATAATGCAACTGGAAGAAACCATCATGGCGATGCGCCTGCATATCACGACCAAAAAAGGCAGCCATGTTGCCGAAGGTTTGGTAGTGGACGTCGTCAGTGCCTTGGGTTTCGTCGTAGTCTGTACTGATGTCGATATTCGTAATTAAAGTTGAGTTACCCTTCATTCTTCGGCTCGCAGCGTTGTTGGCCTCACAAGCCAACCCTAGTCACATACTTCAGTATGCTCCTAGGGATTAACTTGCTTGCCGCCTAGCTGCAAACCAAATTATTTTGGGTAACACCCTTTAATAATTATTTGCAGCATAAGTTATTAAAACATTTAAAACATTTAAAACATTTAAAACATTCGAACCATCAAAATTTTAAGGTGTTGCCCTTGGCCTTGAGTTTTTCATTGGGATAGCAATGACTAACAGCGCGCCGACCACCAGCAGGCCAGCCACAAAATACAAACCTGAGTTAAAACTACCCGTTTGGTCTTTTAACCAACCAATCAATAGTGGGCTGACGGCAGAACCTATATTACCCGTTGCGTTGATAACCGCAATACCGATGGCGCGAGCGCGTAAACTGATCGATTGGTCTGGCGTTGTCCAGAATACCGCCATCGCGGTGAATGAACCCGTTGATGCCATAATGATACCAATCAGCTGAATAATTGGGTGGCTAGTCATTGCAGCGAGAACCCAACCCGCGGCAGCAAATAAATATGGCAAGGCGGTGTGCATTTTCCGTTCTTGCAATCTATCTGAACGCCGGCTCCAGTAAATCATCCCCAAAATCGTACAGAATTGTGGGATAGCGGTAAGTAGCCCAATCATGGCATTACTACTGCCTTGGTTGAAGCTCTGCATGATCTGCGGTGTCCAAATATTGATCGCACTTAACGTGTTGGTTAAACAGAAATAAGCGACGGTATACATCAAGATAACAGGGGTGAAAATCTCTTTCCACAAACTGGTATTTTGCAGGGCACTGTGGCTTTTTGACCCTTGTGGCTGCACGAGTTCCAGCTGGTCTTTATCCATCATTTCTTGCAGAGTGTCTTTATCTTCTTGCGTCAGCCATTTGGCTTTCTTCGGTGAATCATCAAGATAGAACCAGACTAATACACCTAAAATCACGGAAGGGAAACCTTCAAGCAGGAACAACCATTGCCAGCCTTTTAAGTCTAAAATACCATCCATCCCTAAAATATAACCAGAAGCTAGGGATCCGAACGCCATAGTCACTGGCATCGCAATCATAAATAAGGCATTCGCACGGGCACGGAAATAGGCTGGAAACCAATAAGTTAGGTACACCAGAATCCCTGGCAAGAAGCCCGCTTCAGCGATACCCACTAACATTCGCAGAACGTACAAACTTGTTGGCCCTGTGGCAAACATGGTTGCCGTTGAAGCAATCCCCCAAAGTACCATGATGGTGGCTATCCAGCGACGCGCACCAACAATCCCCAACATAATATTACTTGGAATACCAAAAATAACGTAGGTGGCATAGAACAAGGTGGCAGCTAAACCAAACATGGTTGAGGTCAGGCCGATGTCTTTCCCCATGGTGAGACCTGCAAAGCCAATGTTAATACGGTCTAGGAAAGAGAAAACAAACAGCACGAATAAAAAGACGATCAGCCGTTTGAATAATTTATTAATGACCCGCTGCTGCGGCTCAGTTAAATTTTTATGTTGTTCAGCAGGGTTAGTGCTTGCAAGTTGTTGATTACTCATTGTAGGGCCCTCAATTCTTTCTTCTGAAAATTATTATAGGTACAAGGGACGATGAGGCAGTCATGGTGGTGTCTGCCCTTTATTGCGATTTTAATATTTCACTCGTTTAGATAAGCCGTTTGTCTGTAGGGTAAAAAGTTATCTAAATAAGCAGGTTTAGTTAGTAAACACTAGGTGTGCTGGATGTCACTTCCGAGACCGTTTTGCCAAATTTTGCGGCAAGGGCTTCGGCGGTACGTGCTAGCAGCGTAGTATCAACGCCGACAGCGACAAACAGTGCGCCGAGTTTCAGATAATGTTCAGCAACCTCAGGGGCTGCCATTAAGATGCCAGGGGCGAGACCCGCAGCACGAATTTGTACAATCGCTTTTTCTATCACGGCTTTGACTTCAGGGTGGTTAGGATTTCCCGAAAAGCCCATGTCTGCACTGAGATCAGCTGGACCGATAAATACACCATCGACGCCTTCTACTTTTAAGATCTCTGGCAGGTTATTCATTGCTTCGCGGGTTTCGACCTGCACGATCACGCACATTTCATCGTTGGCACGAGTGAGGTAATCAGGGACTCGATTCCAGCGAGATGCACGTGCTAATGCACTGCCAACACCGCGGATCCCTGCGGGTGGGTAGCGTGTTGCGCGTACTGCTTGCTTCGCTTGTTCGGCATTTTGTACCATTGGCAGCAACAAAGTTTGTGCGCCAATATCTAACAGTTGTTTAATGATCACAGGATCATTCCATGGTGGACGCACAACGGGTTGCGATGAATAAGGGGCGATCGCTTGCAATTGCGATAATGTTGTCTGTACATTATTGGGTGCATGCTCTCCGTCGATCAGTAGCCAGTCAAAGCCAGCACCCGCTAACAACTCGGCACTATACGGGCTGCATAAACCCAGCCATAAACCAATTTGAGGTTGCCCACTTTTTAGCGCTTTTTTGAATTTATTTTCTAAGATGTCCATTATAATTTCCTTATACAAAACGGCAGCTTATAGAACCCATGTTGCCGTAATCGACGTGGAACACATCGCCTTTACGTGCGGGAACTGGGCGGGTAAAGGACCCGCCAAGAATGATCTGGCCAGGTTCAAGTTGAACATTATGTGGCGCCAATTTATTGGCTAACCATGCAACGCCATTGGCAGGGTGATTCAGCACTGCTGCCGCAACGCCAGATTCTTCAATGACACCATTGCGATAAAGCAGGGCGCTGATCCAACGCATATCTAAATCGCGTGGTTTAATTGGGCGTCCGCCTAAAATGACCGCGGCGTTTGCGGCGTTATCTGAGATAGTATCGAACACTTTACGTGGGCGATTAGTTTCAGGATCATTGTTATGGCAACGGGCATCGATCAGCTCAAGCGCGGGGATCACGTAGTCTGTGGCGTTATAAACATCAAAAATTGTGCAGTTTGGCCCACGCAGTGGTTTTGCTAAAACGAACGCGAGTTCAACTTCAATGCGCGGTACAATAAAGCGGTCGGTTGGGATGTCACAGCCGTCATCAAAAAACATATCATCAAGTAGCGCACCGTAATCTGGCTCATCAATTTGTGAGCTGGCCTGCATCGCTTTTGATGTCAGCCCAATTTTATGGCCTTTGAGCACGCGCCCTTCAGCGATTTTTAACCCAACCCATTCTTTTTGAACGGCATAAGCATCGTCGATCGTCATTTCAGGGTGATCTAAAGAAATCTGGCGGATCTGCTCACCGCTTTTTTCCGCTTGATTTAGACGCTGCGCTATTTGCAAGATTATGTCTTTCTGTAACATCTTATTTTCCTTTTGTACCTCAGCTCGTCATGCTTCGAGTGAGAACTGCATTAACTGCCTTGTTCTCACTCGAATTATTTAGAGCTAACAATTTGGATTTAAAATCATCCGTTCAAGTTATACTTCGAGCTTAGGTTTTATCTGCAATTTATTGAAAAATAGTCTGCTAATTAACTAGTTAGAAAGACCGCCAAAGCAGAGGTATTTCACTTCCAGATAATCTTCAATGCCGTAGCGCGAACCTTCACGCCCCAGTCCAGACTGTTTAATGCCACCAAATGGGGCGACTTCATTCGAAATAATGCCTTCGTTGATACCCACCATGCCGCTTTCTAATGCTTCAGCAACGCGATAGATACGGCCGATATCCCGTGAATAGAAATAAGATGCCAAGCCAAATTCAGTATCATTGGCAAGAGCGATAGCGTCTTCTTCATCACGGAATTTAAATAGTGGTGCTAGCGGGCCAAAGGTTTCTTCTTTGGCGACTTTCATGGATTTTGTCACGCCAGTGATAACAGTAGGTTCAAAGAACAAGCCACCTAAACTTGCTGCTTTACCGCCAGCAACCACTTTTGCCCCATGAGAAACAGCATCTGCAATGTGCTCTGAGACTTTGTCGATAGCCGCTTGGTTAATTAATGGGCCTTGTTGGGAGTCGGCTTGTGTTGCAGGGCCAATTTTGAGTGCATTAACCGCTTTGGCTAAGCGAGCTGCAAACTCATCATAGACACCCTCTTGCACTAAAATGCGGTTTGCACATACGCAAGTTTGGCCGCTATTACGGAATTTCGCGGCTAAAGCACCTTGAACTGCGGCGTCTAGATCAGCGTCATCAAATACGATAAACGGTGCGTTACCACCAAGTTCTAATGACATTTTTTTCACGGTGTTGGCACACTGTTCCATCAATAATTTACCAACACGGGTTGAGCCAGTGAATGTCAGCTTACGCACAATTGGGCTTGATGTCATAACGCCACCAATAGCCTGCGCGTCAGTCCCTGGAACAATATTAAATACCCCAGCAGGAATACCAGCCTCTTCACCAAGAACCGCTAGAGCGAGGGCTGACAGTGGCGTTTCAGCCGCAGGTTTCAGCACCATCGTACAGCCTGCCGCAAGGGCTGGGCCCACTTTGCGCGTGATCATCGCATTCGGGAAGTTCCATGGTGTGATGGCTGCGACAACGCCCACAGGTTGTTTGATGGTTACAAGGCGGCGACCCGGTAATGGGGACGGAATGCTTTCACCGTAAACACGCTTACCTTCTTCAGCAAACCACTCAATAAAGCTAGCACCGTAAGCAATTTCACCCATCGATTCTGTCATCGATTTGCCTTGCTCTGCGCTTAGCAGTTGCGCTAACTCTTTTTGGTTATCCATCATTAAACGGAACCATTTATTTAAGATTTGGCTACGCTCTTTGGCAGTTTTTGCCCGCCAAGCAGGTAAGGCTTTTTCGGCCGCTTCGATAGCGCGTTGGGTTTCTACTGCGCCCACATTGCTGACTTTGGCAATCACCGTGTTATCCGCAGGGTTGGTCACATCAAATACGCTTTTATCTTGGGCATCAACCCATTGACCGTTGATATAAGCCTGTTGGCGGAATAATGTAGAATTGGTGTTTATGCTCATTTTTCGTTTTTCTCCGAAGACACGGATTGAATTTGTGGGCGGATGTTTTTAGCCGATAAACGTTGGCTCGTAAAACTTAATCCAGCACAAATCGCCATCACAAGTGCCATAGCAAAAGGGGATTCATCCTGTAAGACAGAAACTGCAACGCTCGCCAGTGCCGCCAACGCAAATTGAATTGAAATCGCAAGTGCGCTTGCACTGCCAGCAATTTTGCCGCGATGTTGCAGTAACAGTGACAAACTGTTGGTGCCGATAGCGTTGACCATCGATAGGAACAGCACCACAAGAATAACAATTATGGGGAGATTTTGTTGGTAAAAAAGTAGCAAAAGCAGACCAAATGCTAATTGAAAGCCACTTTGCATGGTGAGTATGCGTGTTAAACTGTAAATTTTTAGCAGTTTCACATTTAGCAATAACATCACAATCATCCCCAAAATATTGCAGCCGAACAACAAGCCATAATGCTGTTCAGATACCCCAAAATAGTTGATGTACACAAACGGTGAACCACTGATAAAGGCAAACATTCCTGCAAAAGAGAAGGCCATGGTGCCGATAATACTCAGTGCTTCTCGGTCTGTGAGCACCTGCGTGTAGTTTTTAAACGCCACACAAAGTAAATTCTCTGACGAGCGCTGGTGGACTAACGTTTCGGGCAACAGAAGGAAAATTGTACTCACCGAAACTAGACCAACTAACGCCAACAGATAAAAAATTGCCTGCCACTGAAAATGAATCAATAAAAAACCACCCAGTAGGGGTGCTAGCAAAGGCGCAATCATGGTGACTAAGGTCATCAATGACAGCACTTTGGGTAATTCATTTGCAGGGTAAACATCCCGCGCGATTGCCCTTGCCATGACAATTGCAGCACCGCTACCAAACGCTTGTAATGCTCTGAAAATAATCAAGGTATTAGCATTAGTCGCTTGAGCACATAACAAGCTTGCCACGGTAAAAATAGCCAGCCCGCTTAACAACATTTTTCGGCGACCCAGTAGGTCACTGAGTGGGCCATAAAACAGCATGCCCACACAGAAACCCGCAAAGAATGCTCCAAGGGTATACTGCATTTGTCCTTGTGTTGCCTGTAGAGCTGTCCCCATTTGAGGCAGGGCAGGAAGATACATATCGATAGACAATGGCCCAAATGCCACCAATGATCCTAATAATGGGATCAGCCAGTGTGGGATGTGTTTATCGAAACTTTTGACCATCGTGCCCTCGCTTTCTTCGCTCAACGATTACGCTTTGAATAAAGCGTGAACGTTGTTTTGTTTGTAGTTCAATATGGGGTCAAGCTCTTCCATGGTAAATGACAGCGCTAATAGGCGCTTTGCAGTTAAATCTGCAAAATGCGCCTTGATTAGGTCGAAAAGCATTTCCCCTGTTTTTTGCCTGTCTTCGAGGGAACGACCTGCACCAATTTTTAGCGTCATATGCACGAAAGCATAGTCATGTTTACCATCCGCCATTTGCCATGTATCTAACCAAATTGCACGGCTACGAATGCCGCCCAATGGAAAAATACCTGTACCCGCAAGGGCTTCATTTACTTTGGCAAATAATTCGGGAAGCTTAGCCTCTTCACGGATATTTTCGGTACATTCTGCATAAAAATGTGGCATAACAATTCCTTACGCAGTTTCAGTTTGCTTGTCAGTGATATAGCTTGGTAGTGGGAAAACCGCATTGAGCTGCCCTGTACCTGAGCTGGCGAATAAATCGGTTAAGATTTCTACGTTCTCTGAATATTTGTCCCAACCTAACATGCCAAGCAACATAACTGTGTCATGCATATGGCCTTCGCCGTAGCAGTAGTCCGCGTATTCAGGCAGCATTTTGCAGAACTCTTGAAAACGGCCTTCACGCCATAATTTGACGACACGCTTGTCCATTTGCTCATCAAATTCACGGGTGTAGCTATTCATGCCATCTTCCGCTTTTTGGTCATCGATAAAGCGGTGTGATAACGAGCCACTGGCTAATACCGCCACCGTACCATCGTATTTTTCAATGGCAGTGAGGACGGCTTCGCCTAACTTGCGGCTGTCTTCAAAGCTATGTGACGTACAAAATGCAGAGATTGAAATGACTTTGAAGTGGCGATCGCTATTCATATAGCGCATTGGAACTAAGGTTGCATATTCGAGAGTTAAGCTTGGAATTTCATGTGCTTGAGCACGAACACCGAGCTTACGCGCCTCTTCACCTATCATCTGGCCTAAGGCAGAGTTGCCATCATATTCATATTCCATATCGCGAATGAAATGTGGAAGTTCATTACTAGTATAAATACCTTTGAAATGATCGGCACAGTTGATGTGATACGCGCTGTTGACTAACCAGTGAGTGTCAAAAACAATAATGGTATCCACGTCTAATTCACGGCAGCGACGGCTAATTTCTTTATGGCCATCGATAGCGGCTTGGCGGCACCCATGGTTTTTACCTGGTAGTTCAGATAGGTACATGGATGGGACGTGTGTGATCTTTGCAGCTAGTGCCAACTTACCCATTTTCTTCCCCTTATTCGTCATACTTCACGTTGTAGCGTTGTTGACCGCTCGCGCTAACCCTAGTCACATACTTATGTATGCTCCTAGGGATTAGCTTGTTTGTCGCCTAGCTACACCGCGAATTATTTAGAATAAGTAGCTGAATTAATTATCATTGATTCAAAATTACTTAGAATAAAAAATGGTGTAGCTTGCTACGGAATAATTTTGCTTTTTATTACACACCCCAGCGTGGGATGTTGTGGTCTCCGTAGGAGATACACACGTTCTTCATTTCGGCGAACACTTCAAAGCTGTACTCGCCACCTTCACGGCCAACACCGGAAGCTTTGACACCACCGAATGGTTGACGCAGGTCGCGGACGTTTTGGGTGTTAACAAACACCATACCTGCCTCGATGCTGCGAGATAAACGCAGAATTTTGCTGACATCTTGCGTCCAAATATACGAAGCCAGGCCGTACTCCACATCGTTCGCCATACGTAGACCATCTTCTTCAGTCTTGAATGGGATCAAACAAGCGACGGGCCCGAAGATCTCTTCTTGTGCAACGCGCATACGGTTATCCACATCAGCCAGAACGGTTGGGCGCAAGAAATGACCATTTTTCAGGTGATCAGGTAGATCAGTTGGTTTATCTGGGCCACCCGCTAACAGAGTTGCGCCTTCTTCCATGCCGATGCGGATATAACCAGACACTTTGTTCCAGTGCTGTTGGCTGATCAATGCACCGACTTGTGTTTTCGGATCGTTCGGGTCACCAACGATCAGACGGTTTGCGCGTTCAGCAAAACGTTTTACAAACTCAGGATAAATGCTTTCTTGAATGAAAATACGTGAGCCCGCGGTGCAACGTTCACCATTAATAGAGAAAATAGTAAACAGCGCCGCATCCATTGCGCGCTCAATATCAGCATCTTCAAAAATTAGGACTGGAGATTTACCCCCTAATTCCATTGAATATTTTTTCAGCCCTGCGTTTTGCATAATGGCACGGCCTGTTGCTGTACCACCGGTGAATGAAACTGCGCGCACATCGTGATGTTTCACCAGTGCATCACCTGCCGTTGCACCATAACCTTGTACTACGTTCAGGACGCCTGCAGGAATTCCTGCTTCAAGCGCTAACTCCCCTAAACGGTTTGCAGATAGCGGAGACAGTTCAGACATTTTCAGCACGGCAGTATTACCCAGTGCTAAACAGGGTGCCGTTTTCCATGTTGCCGTCATAAACGGTACGTTCCACGGAGAGATTAATCCACACACACCGACGGGTTGTATCAGGGTGTAGTTCATCATTTTGTCGTCAACGGGATAGGTGCGGCCGTTCATTTGTTGGCAAATTTCAGCAAAGAATTCAAAGTTGTGTGAAGCGCGTGGGATCAACACATTTTTGGTTTGGTGAATTGGCAAACCCGTATCTTTGGTTTCCATTTCTGCAATTTGCGGTACGTTTTCGTCGATCAATTCACCTAAACGGCGCATTAAGCGAGCACGTTCTTTCATTGGCGTGTTAGCCCATTTTGGAAACGCGTCTTTCGCGGCGGCAACGGCTTGGTTGATTTCGTCTTGACCGCCAGAGGCGACTTCAGCGAGTACTTCACCCGTAGCTGGGTTCGTCGTTTGGAAATACTCTTTGCTGGCAACGTTCTTACCGTTGATCCAATGATTAATCTTAGTCATTACACTCGTTCCTCATAGTCTTTTTCGCTGATAATGGTGTTAACCAGTCGGCCAACGCCTTCAACTTCAACAATGACTTCGTCACCTGGTACCACATCTGACAGCCCTTTCGGCGTGCCTGTGGCGATCATGTCGCCTGGTTGCAGTGTCATAAAGTCACTGAGGTAAGCAATTAAAAATGGAATATCGAAAATTAAATCAGCCGTGGTGCCTTTTTGGCGTAATTCCCCATTCACATAGGTATAAAGCGCAAGGTTATGCGGGTCTTTCACTGCATCTTTATCAACAATCCAAGGGCCAATAGGTGTCAATGTATCGCGGCTCTTAACACGCAGATTGGGGCGATAGTAATTTTCCAAATAGTCGCGGATCGCGTAGTCATTACACACGGTATAACCCGCGACATAATCCATCGCATCTTCTCTTGAAACCTTGTGAGCCGTTTTGCCAATCACCACCACTAACTCAGACTCATAATGCATATATTCAACATTGTCTGGGCGTACAGAAACTCGACGGTGGCCTGTTAAGCTACTTTCTGCTTTTAAGAAAATTAATGGTTCTTCAGGTGGCTTAAATTCTAACTCTGCGGCATGGTCAGCGTAGTTCAAACCAAGGGCGAATAGGGTACCTTGCGCAGGGGGTAACCACGTCACATCAGATGAATCCCCAGCAACAACATTCCCGTTTGGTAATGTGATGGCTTCGTTATCGCCAACAGTGACGGCATATTCTGTCCCTTTAAAAAGGATTTTTGCGCGTTTAGTGATAGTAGACATTATTTTCCTCCTGCCGCGACAACCGTGTTTTTCAGACTTGGGAAGCCTTCTGCTTGAACCACCACTTCATCACCTGGTTTGATAGTGATGCGTTGTTGTGGGGTTCCCATCAGGATCACATCGCCTTGTTTTAAGGTGGCGAAATCACTGAGGGCAGCAACTAGCTCACTGGCATCACGGATTAAATCTTTTGTTGACCAACGGTCGACTTCTTTGCCATTCACTTGAGTGATGATATCAACAGGGGCATTTAGTGACGTTTTCACCATCTCACCAATTGGGCAGAAAGTATCACGGCATTTTGCTTTGATAGCAGGGCGGTAGAAGGTGTCTTCCGGCAGGCTCACTTCATTCGCGAGAGCAAATCCAGCAATAAATTTCATTGCATTCGCTTTGCTGACTTTGCGTGCATCTTGGCCAATCACCAGTGCAAGGGTTGCTCCACTTTGCACTTCTTCGCCCGCAGGGTGCAAAATTTGCTCGCCAGAATTGATGCGCGTATTGCGCGGCTTAATAAACCACACTGGGGTTTTGGGTGGGGTTTTATAAGGGGCTTGCTGGAATGCCTCGAGCCAATGGCTAAGTTGGCTTTGATGATTGAGGGCAACGGCAAATACTGTGCCTTTCATTGACAACTCCTTAATGAAAAGAATTCAACTTTCGAGTAATTATTAACATATTAATAAAGTATAATTTTGAAATTAGCAATACCTTTATAGAAATGTTAATTTTAATTGTGATCGCATTAACAAAATGCAACTGCCAATATGTAAGCTATTGTTATTAAATATTTTATTATTTTTTCAACTTTTTTTTAATTACAATTATTTAACTTGAATGATAATTAAAAAATTATTTACTCATTAATATTTTAGGGTTTTTCTTTGAGATTGTTATTTGAGCGTGCTACTCTTTAACAGAGGTGAGCGAGGTGTATTGAAGTCAGGGTGAAAATAGTGTGTTTTTATTAACAACAAGCCCAAAAGCATAACTTCAAAGCACCTAAATAGGGATTAAATAACATTAATTAAGTGATGAGTTTTAAGCTTATGCATGAATCATTGACAATTGCATTATTGCAAGCGAGAGAAACCGCAATGGGGTTCTTTCGGCCCATTTTAAAGTCGTATAATTTGACTGAACAGCAATGGCGTATCATTCGCGTTTTAGCTGATAACCGTTCAATTGATTTTCATGAGTTATCGGTTCAAACCTGTATTCTCCGTCCAAGCCTAACGGGGATCTTAACCCGTATGGAGCGCGAAGGTTTAATTTTCCGTTTAAAACCCCTGAATGACCAACGTAAACTCTACGTTTCGCTAACGCCAACAGGGCAAGAGCTGTACGATAAAGCTCGTCAGGAAGTCGAAGAAGGCTATCAAAAAATCGAACTGGCATTTTCTCCAGAGAAAATGCAACAACTGACCGCCTTGTTGGATGAGCTTATCGCTTTAGAGAGCCCAGATTATAGTAGTATCGTTGCTGATAAGAAAAAGAGCGCCTAATTTTCGTCATATTTCGAGCTCTAGCTGTGTTGGCTTCTTTCGGCTATTTGGGTCACATACTGGTGTATGCTCCCCAAACTATCCTCAATTGCCGCCTTGCTAGAGTTCGAACTATTTAGAAAATTAGTTTGTATCTAGGAAATTAGTTTGCCTTCGCCATATTTCGCACTGTGACGTTGTTGATGGCACTTGGTTAGTTGGGCCATATATTGGTGTATGCTCCCCAAACTATTCTCAATTGCCGCCTTGCTAGAGTTCGAACTATTTAGAAAATTAGTTTGTATCTAGGAAATTAGTTTGCCTTCGCCATATTTCGCACTGTGACGTTGTTGCTGGCACTTGGTTAGTTGGGCCATATGTTGGTGTATGCCCCCCAAACTATCCTCAATTGCCGCCTTGCTAGAGTTCGAACTATTTAGAAAATTAGTTTGTATCTAGGAAATTAGTTTGCCTTCGTCATATTTCGCACTGTGACGTTGTTGCTGGCACTTGGTTAGTTGGGCCATATGTTGGTGTATGTTCATCAAACTATCTTCAATTACCGCCTTCCTGCAATTCGAATTATTTAGAGTATAGCTATTACTTAAATGATTTATTTTCCCTGTAGATTCACTGAAGTCGAGCTTCACTTATACTTATTAGATAAGCTCTAAATCCCTTACTGTCATATCCTTTTTAGCATTGTGAAATTACCTGTAGAGTGACTTGTGACAAATTCTTCAACGAAATCATTCTCAATAAAATCAATCAATTGATTTCTAGCATTTGACATTGATTTTTACGGTTAAGGAGGGGTTAAACGAAATAATTTAATGAAAAAATACAAAAAACCGTATTAAACATGAAAATATTCAATTTTAGTTATGGTGGTTCTTTTTTATCTAAAAACAGATAATGATAATGAGTTACATTACGTAAAATTTACTATTAATGACGTAAACTCAAATAAAATGACAAATAATCAGGTTTTATGGTGTTTATTATTCTCAACGTTATTCATGATTTCGCCTTATGGCTATACAGAAAATCAACTGCTACCCTCGACACAAGAAAGCATTCAATTTGAACAGAAACAACGATTGGAGTCGGAGCTAAGCCAACGTAATTTATTGGAAAAACAAACTACCATCCCCATTGAGGGTGTTTTGCCTCCTCCTTCCCAAGATGAAATATGTTTCCCTATCAGCGAGATCCAATTTGTTGGTGCAACACGGCTTAGTAGCACAATACAAACCCAATTAACTTCACCTTACTTAAAACGCTGCCTCACGCTGGGTGAAATATACGAGCTCACCAAGCATGTGACTAATTATTATATGGAACAGGGGTTTATTACCTCTCAAGCCATCATTCCTGAGCAAGATTTATCCTCACATCAATTGCGCTTACAAGTCATTGAAGGGCATATTGAAACAATTGAGATTGAAAATTCCCCTGAGCGCTTAGTTCATCAAATATTTCCTCATCAACAAGGTAAAATATTAAATTTACGGAACATTGAACAGGGGTTAGAGCAACTCAACCGATTATCATCTGCCAAATACACTATCGATATCCAGCCAGGAACCCAGAATGGCTACTCTCGGATTATTATTCATCAGCAAGGGAAAAAATGGCCTATCACGAGCCAATTGAGCTTTGATAATTCAGGCATGAAAGCAACGGGAAAACAGCTACTTACTGGTAGTTTAACGGTGGACTCCCCTTTAGGGTTTGGTGAACAGTGGTCAGCCTCGGCCAATACAGATATGGATGGAAGCCCATCCCACCATAATCGTTATATTGTTGCGAATTTGAATGTGCCTTATGGCTATTGGTCTTACCGTTACCAATTTTACCGTAATAGTACGTTACAACCGTTTCAGGCATCGGGCCAGCAATACCGTTATGAAGGCAAAAACACCAATCAACAGTTTGATATCAGCCGCTTAGTTTATCGCGATGGGAAGCAACGGCTTACACTACAAAGTAGCTTAAAACATAAAAATGCGACTACGCAATTAGCGTCCCAAACCTTGACGATTAGCAGCCCAACCTTAACCGCCCTCTCGTTTACTCCGCAGTACAGCACCACGCTCGGGCAAGGTTACTTCACGTTTAACCCTGCGGCTGAATGGGGAATATCCGCCTTTGGTGCCTCACCCGACACCCTCGCGAAAGACTCACCCCGTAGCCATTACCGCAAATTTAGTCTAAGCAGTAGCTATCAGTATTTTTTTCCCAATGGTTTGACCTATCTAACCTCATTTTACGGCCAATATTCGCCCGATAATTTATACGGCATTGAACGCATCAGCATCGGCGGGCAGTACTCTGTTCGAGGCTACCATGAGCAGTCTTTAAGTGGTAACCGAGGTGGCTATTGGCGTAATGAAGTCAATAAAGACATCGCCAATACGGCAATTGGGCAACTGCGTTTTATCGGTGCATTAGATTACGGGTTTATTGCCTCAGATAAATACCACGTTGAACATGACACCCTAGCGGGGGGAGCCATTGGTCTCTCTTTTACTGGCAATAGCCTGTTTTATTCTCAGTTTTTACTCAGCAAGCCTTTGCATTATCCGTCACAACTTAAACCAGACAATTGGTCGGCCTATTGGTCTGTCTCATTTTCTCTGTAGCTTTACGTTTTTAAAGGATTATTTATGCTAAATGAACAGTTGCCTTCGCGCCCTAAGCGGCTATTAAGTTACACCATTATTTTCTTAACCGCTGTCTACCCCTTACATCCCGCTTGGGGAGCTGCCATGACAGCGGCAGATAAAAATACACAAATCAGCCAACAAAATAACGTCCCGATTATTAATATCGCCACACCAAATGGGGCAGGGATATCGCACAATAAATTTCAACAATTTAATGTTGATAAGCAAGGCGCGGTACTCAATAACGCCACTGCCAATGTGAATTCTCAAATCGCGGGGCAAATCAAAGCCAATGCCAATTTAAAGGGAAATGCTGCCAATCTGATTATCAACGAAGTCACAGGTAGTAGTCGCTCACAACTGCAAGGCAAATTAGAGGTTGCTGGCGCTAAAGCAAACGTCTTAATTGCCAATCCGAATGGCATTACCTGCAATGGCTGTAGCTTTGTGAATACCCCAGCGATTACCTTGACCACGGGGAAACCCATCCTGGATAACAAGGGTGCCTTGTCCGCGGTTGAAGTGAAAAAAGGCAGTGTGGTTATCGGTGCCAATGGCCTAAATGCCGAAGCGCAAACCTATGCCGATATTATCAGTCGCGCCACTGAACTGAATGGGCAAATCAAAGCCAAAAACCTGACTCTGATGCAAGGCACCAACCGTGTTGATTTTCAAAAAGGCACAGTGACACCCATTGCAGGTGAAGGGGCAAAACCGAGTATTTCTGTGGATACCAAGGCACTTGGGGGGATGTATGCCAACCAAGTGAAATTGGTCAGCACCGAGGCTGGGGTGGGAATTAATCTCAGCAATGTGCAAACCAACCAAAATGACCTGACGTTAACCGTCGATGGCAAAATTACCCTTGCAGGCAATATTCAAGGGAAAAAAGGCATTAATGTCAGCACCAAAAACCTGCAAATTAACGCCAATGCCAATGTGAATGCCGCCAAAGACATCACATTAGCCACCAACACCCTGACCAATAACGGAAAAGTGACCGCAGGCAAGGATATGCGTGTCTTTGCTGACAAAATCAGTAATACGGGTAATGGCGCCCTTATTCAGGCTCAAGATAATTTGTGGATGCAAAAGAATGCCAAGGGGGATTTGAGTACCTTGATTGAGAATAAATCGGGGACGATAAAAACCAATGCAGGGGACTTGATTGTTAGAAGCAAAGCGCTCGTAAATGACAGTGACTCTTCGAATATGACAGTGAAAGAATTAACGCCAAACTCTACAGATAAAAACTTACAACTTTATAAAGTTAGAGCTTACAATGATGAATATGATATTGAATTCATAGCAAAAATAACATCAAATCTACCTAGTAAATGGTTTGGTAAAGCTAATTTTGCGCAAGATAATTTAGAGTATATAGATAAAGATATTTGGGTTAATACAGGACAAACATTACTCACTTTAAATTCATTATCAAAACCAGGTGAAATAATTAGCGGTAAACACGCTTACCTCAATAGTAATAAGATAAATAACCATAATGGTCTTATTACCGCCAAGAACAATGTTATCATGACAGGAGGAGTATTAGAATATCAGCCGCGTTATAGCTATCGGGTAAATGATTTTTTCATATACAGACAGGATAAAAACCAAGACAGCATTACTCATGCAAATGGATACCCTATTCAAGGTATTTGGGTTGAAATTCCCTACAAAAAAGAGGAAGTAATCAAACAATTAATTTTTGAAAATAAAGCAAAAGACAATCAAGGAATTCGAGCAGGAAACAATTTAGTCTTGGATTTTACTCAAAAAATAATCCTGTCGCCTGCGGTTGCCTCTGAATACAACCAAGTAAATTACAGCACGACAATTCACTCGGCACCATTTTCTGCTAAAAATATGGTTATAAATACCCATCAGTTAGATATCAATAATTCAAAATTAATAGCCGACAATATAACGCTATTAAGTGAACTATTAAACATCGCAGGAAGCGAATTAAGTGCGGTAAAGTCCCTCTCACTATTAACACAAAAAGATTTAAATTTAAGTCAAAATACATTATCTGGTGCAGATATCACCCTTATTTCAAAAAATGGGAACATTTTTTTAAAAAATACTAAGTCCCCCATATTTAAAGCGCTGAACACCAATACTGGCTTAAATCAATTAACCGCGACAAACGCTCTTCTTATCAATGCTGGAAAAAGCATGATATTTGAAAATACGTTGCTTAATAAAGCCAAGACTCTGAACATTATTGCCAATGACAGTATTGTTATTCGTCGCGATGAATCCAATTTAATGAAACTCGCGGCTTCAGAGCCTACCCAAAATATCAATGAGTTACTCACGAAAACAGGAAGTTGGGTGAGTTCAGGGGAAATAAACCTCACTGCAGGTAAAAATATTGAAGCGCGAGGAATAACCTTTAACAGTGGAAAATCAATCGCTTTCAATGCAGGCCAAGATATTTTGTTAGGCTCTAAGGCAATTAAAGATGCCGACAATGTATTCAAGACCAATCGCTACCCAGAGCTACGCTCTCAACTTATTGCGAATGGCAATATCACGTTAAATGCCGCACGTGATATTGACTTGCAATCTGCTAATCTTCAATCCAAAGACAAAATTACTGCATTGTCAGGTCGTGATATTAAATTAACCGCTACCGCCTACTCTGCCATTCCCAACCCCAATGAAGATAACCAAGATGTACGTTATGTGACTTCGACACTTTCTGGTGATAAAGGCGTTACGCTGGCCACCAATGGCGCACTCACCGCACAAGGCAGCACAATCAAATCCCTAGGTGATATCACATTATCAAGCGGCGGAAATGTGCGCTTAGAGTCGGTCAAAACGAATTATCGAAAACAGTCAGGGAAAAAATTTGAAGAGCTATATCGCCAAATTGGAACTGAAATTAATAGTGGTAAAACCCTGACCATTTTGTCTGAGGGGAGCATCCTTTTCCAAGCGTCTCGTCTCGTTGCCAAAGGTGCGATGGATATTGCGGCAAAAGGTGGGTATCTCTATGCCCAAGCCATGGAAGAAACCAGCCACTATGAAGAGCAAAAGAAAAAATGCAATAAATGGACACTTTGCATCACCAAAAAAGAAGTCAAAAAAACGCGCAGTGAAACCAAAAATAAAGTCACTGAGTTTACCGCAGGTGGCGATATTAATTTGTACGCCAAAGATGATGTCACGTTAGAAGCCACCAAAATTAATGCGGGCAAGAATGCCAAAATCACCAGCCAAACCGGTAAAGTGAATTTCAAAGCGGTCAAGAACACCACTTTTGAGCAAGTAATTTCTAACTCGAAAGGGTTTTATATCACTCAACGCAACAAAGGGTATACCGAAGATAAATGGATACTGCCCGCCCTGCATATTGGTGGCAAACTGACCATCGATGCCGCAAACGGCATCACAACAGACATTAAAGCGAAAAATAATCAAAGCTTACAAAATGCCCTGAATGCCCTTGGACAAACCGAGGGTACAAAATGGCTCGCGGGTTTAAAAGACCGTAAAGATGTACAGTGGAACTTAGTTAAAGATGCCTATGACAGTTGGGATTATAAAAGCCAGAGTTTAAACCCGGTTGCTGCTGCGTTGATTATGATAACCGTTGCAGCGATGACATCGGGTACAGCTCAAAATTTTGCTGCATGGGCAGCATCAGGAACACAAGGTACAGCTCACACTATTATTTCTGGGGCAGCATACTCTGGAATGACAGCACTCTCCACGCAAGCGGCGGTCGCTCTGGCTGAAAACCAAGGAAATCTATCCAAGACACTTAATTCACTAGGCAAAAGTGATACCGTCAAATCTATTATTACCCAAATGGCGATTTCAGGAGCGCTCAATGGCCTAGACGTAAAAATGGAATGGACTAAAGGTAACCCAGCAGATGCTAAATTACCGCTATTAAGTAATGGAGATTGGAATAAGGTTGCTCAACGTGTTGCCGCGCAATCTGTGATTAGCTCAACCGTGAATACCACGATACAAGGCGGTAGTTTCACTGATAACTTTAAGAGTGCCTTACTCAGTAATATCGGGAGTCAGGTGAATGCGGAGGGAGCCAAACTTATTGGGGATAAAGGGGACATTTTAGGTCACTCAGGCAAGCTTTTAGGCCATTCTGTGGTTTCGGGTATTAGCGCTGAAATTGCAGGTGGAAATGCAAAAGGGGCAATAGTTGGTAGTCTTGCTGTTCAGTTAGCAGGAATTACGCTAAACAATAATTTAATCAATGAAAAAGAGTGGCAAAAAGATTCTGAGAAATACGCTCAATTATCCCGAGTACTGGGTGGATTTGCGGGTGCAATATTTACTGGTGAGCCAGGAGGGGTCTACAGTGGCGCGGACTCGGCAGAAAGTACCTTCAGGTTTAACCATCTACTCCACGAACTTGCCATGGATTTTGATAGAAATATGCAAAAATGTGCAGGTAATACAAGCTGTGAAGCTACACAAATAAAAAAGTATGCTATGTTCAGCATAATAAACAGTGGAAATTTAGATTTAGAAATAACTAATAACCCATTAGTTACACAAGATATCACTAAAACGAGAATATCAAATGCATTTGATTTAGCTAAAAGGCCTTACTGGGCTAGTTACCTCGGCTTTGATGTCATGCAAAATGATCTAGCAAAACAATATTTAATGTATTGGAACTCACAAGACTTAAATAAAATAAACGCAAAAACACCGGGTTGGACAAAAGCAGCAGTATTAATATCAGATCCTGAAATACAAGCATCTGTTGTTTCATTAGGTTGGATAGGAAAACAACTTATACAAAAGAGCGCCTTTACAATATCTAAACTAGGTTCTGATGAAATAACATCAGTAATAAAAAGTACGCAAACGGGTCTAAAACACCCTAATCAAGTAGATCAAATGAAAATAGACATGCTCAGTAATAACTATAAATTCACTGCGCCAGAAGGTATTATTGCTGGATATGTCGATAAAAAAGGAGTTTATTATATTTCAGAAGGCAATCATAGAATGGTAGCTGCTAAAGAAATATATATTAAAACAGGAGACTCACAGTATATTAATAAATTGATTGAAAATGGAAGGTGGACTGTAGTCGAATCCGCTCCTGTTGGAGCTAAATCATTACCATCTAGAAATTAATAGGATAATCTCATGACAAAAAGTGAAATATATATAGATATGTTATTTTGGATCCTTCCATACATAAGAAATATTCAATCTCAGGATGCAAAAATAAAATCTGAGGATTTATCA
Organism: Providencia xihuensis; assembly: GCF_041953405.1. Lineage (NCBI taxonomy): Bacteria > Pseudomonadati > Pseudomonadota > Gammaproteobacteria > Enterobacterales > Morganellaceae > Providencia > Providencia xihuensis. Next base: position 921,123 of record NZ_CP169565.1, read on the forward strand.
TGTTACTATGAATCTGAACTAATACATAACTTGCCAAATAAAATACTAATTAATGAGTTTACTAGTGGTGATATATCATTTTTAAACTATCAAGCTAAATACTATTATGAAAACTGCACGCCAAAAATTAGTATACTTTACTCAAAAAATATTGAATATATCAAAATGTTATTTGATTTAGTACCTGATGAGTTAAAAGAGCAACTAAAATGGTTAGGTCCAAAAAATAATCCTATAGCTAATTAAAAACGAGCTTAGAATTTGCAGAGCAAAATAAAAACTATAATATTTCCATATATCAGGGAACAACAGGAAGGTGCAAGTAATGGAAATGCCGTTTTTAGTCAGTAGTGTATATCTCAATAATATACAATATATTAATGGAAAGGCCTTTTTAACTATATCCTTAAACGGTGTTAACAACGTTTTTATAGCGTATCCTGAGGATGGTGAGATATCAGTAATGAGATCGTCTGATGAACTATCAAAACTATTAATGCACCTATCACAATATGAAAGTTCGATATATAAAAAGATATTCACCTTGGTATGGGATTACGTTAAAGGCAAAGACGTAATACTTCCTGAAAAATTATTATAAAAATCAGGTAATAACAATCAGTAAGCCCCAATGATAGGGTGTAGGTAGCTCTAAGTTCAATAGAATTGAGCAAAAAAGATGGAAAAAACAGGCGGCTATATTTTTAGCCGCCTGTGAATTTTTATCGACACATTTTAGGTAACGCTTCTCTTTTTAGGCTACTTACCCAACAAGTGTAAGAAATGAATATGTTTTTCATATTGGTCGAGAATATCGTGGATGATCTGTTCTTTTGCCCAGCCCATCACATCGTAGTCTTGGCCGCCTTCTTTTAGGTGAATTTCGGCGCGGTAATAACGTTGTTCTTCACTCTTTTCTTCATCACTTTCTGTGCCCATACCGGCTAAGGCAAAAGACGGCTGAATATAATAACGGAGGCGAACTTCGTAGAAAAAGTTCATATCGTCGCCTAAATCCACTTCAAAACCAATACGGTCATCTTTGTCTGTGTGAATATGGCAAACTGTGCCTTGCTTCGCTAATTCCTCAGAAACCATCTCCATTGACGGCTTAACGGACTCTTCCATAAAGCGCTTCACATGGGCACGCTTAGGGAAATAGACAATATTACGTAAGCGGCGTTGCCATGGGATTGGGTTACGGCTTGCCGTAGGTGCAATGGTGGCTAATTGTTGGCTATCCCGTTTATAAGCATCTACTCGCAGTGCTTTAAATAACCCATAAATAGAGGCAAGCAGGACCATTGCAAACGGCAAGGCACTGGCAATGGTTAAAGTTTGCAGCGCTTGTAGCCCCCCCGCCAGCAGCATGGTGATGGCGACGACGCCCATTAATCCTGCCCAGAAAATACGTTGCCAAATTGGGGTATTGGAGTCGCCGCCAGAAGCCAATGTATCGACCACCATCGCCCCTGAATCTGCAGAAGTGACAAAGAACACCACCACCATCAACATGGCAAAAAATGATAGCACTGAAGAGAATGGGAAATAATTTAGGAATTCAAACAGGGCAAGGGAGACATCCGATTGCACGGTTTCGGCAAGCTTTACTGCCCCTTGATTTTTGATAAGGTCAATGGCGGTATTACCGAAGAATGTCATCCACATTAATGTGAACCCAGCAGGCACGAATAACACGCCCATAACAAACTCACGGATAGTACGACCACGGGAAATTCGGGCGATAAACATCCCCACAAACGGTGACCATGATAACCACCAACCCCAATACAGTAACGTCCAGCCACCTAACCAATCGCTTGATTTAGGTTCATAAGCGTACAAATTAAAGGTTTTGGTCACAATTTCAGAAAGATAACCACCTGTATTTTCCACAAACGATTTTAATAACAGAACAGTCGGCCCCAGTATCACAATCAGCAGTAGCAGCAAGAACGCGAGACCTAGGTTAAGTTCTGATAAAATGCGGATGCCTTTATCCAGCCCAGAGACCACAGAAAGCGTTGCCAGTGCGGTAAAGGTGACAATTAGCCCAACTTGTACCATCTCATTTACTGGCAACCCAAATAAGTGATTTAAGCCTGCATTGACCTGTAATACACCAAAGCCTAATGAAGTAGCGACACCAAACACCGTACCAACAACCGCAAAAATATCAACAGCATGGCCAATAGGGCCATAGATACGTTCACCGATAATAGGGTACAGAGCAGAGCGTAAGGTCAGTGGTAACCCGTGGCGATAGCTAAAAAACGCTAAAATTAAGGCAACAATGGCATAAATCGCCCAAGCGTGTAACCCCCAGTGGAAGAAGGTCAAACGCATAGCTTCCTTAGCTGCCTCAACAGTTTGTGCATCACCCACTGGTGGGTTGAGGTAATGCATCACGGGTTCAGCGACCCCAAAGAACATCAAACCAATTCCCATACCTGCGGAAAACAGCATGGCAAACCACGACACATAACTAAAATTTGGCTGCGCATGGTCTGGCCCTAGCTTTATTTGCCCATAGCGGGAGAGTCCCAGATAAGTCACACTCAGTAGGATGATGGCTACAGCAAGGATGTAGAACCAACTGGCGTTGTTAAACAAGTTTTGTTGAAGATGACTTAGATGAGATTCTGCGACTTTTGGCATTAGTGCGGCAAAGCCGACAATAACCAAAATGATAATAGCAGAGCTATAAAATACAGGGGGGCTAATTTTAGAACGAACTTTTTTCGAATCAGTATCAATTTGACTCATAACAACCTTCTTTTGTTTTATTTTATTTTTGGCATACCAAGAGCGAGAACGGTATGCAACGACCAGTCCTTCTTAATGAAACAATGGATAATTGCGAAAATATTCCCTAAGGGAACGTAATAGAAAGAACAATAAAAACGCGTTATACGTGGTGTTGTTGGCAGTGAAAACGGCCGAAAAAAACATAAATGTCGAGTCTTTGCTACCTCAGTAAGTTAAAAAATAGTCGGTTATACTGCCATGATATGGATGAATGATCAACAATAGTGGGGAATAAGATTAGAAAGACAGATAAAATATCGTGTTAATTATCAATTTATTAATAATTAAGAATGATAAATTTATATGTTTTACCAATAAGTTAAAGAAGATAGATGAAAGAGGATATTAACTTGCAAAAAATAGCCAATTCTTTGATAAGAAAAGTGTGTTACCTTAATTGGCTATCCTTACTACCACGCCGATTGTAACCACTAAAGGCGGCTTGTTTTTTGTCTAGTTCAGATTGGCAATTTAGACAGAGTTTCACGCCTAATACCGCCAAACGGCGCGCTTCAGGAATAGGTTCTCCACACTCCTCACAAAATTCAGCACTTTCACCTGAAGGCAACTGGCCACGTGCTTTCGCAATCGCGTCATCGAGCGTGGCATCAATTTGTTCCTGCACCGCATTTTCATTTGCCCAGCCGTTCGCCATAGTATACCTCTAATTGGTTAATAATTGACCTTATCTTAATATGGCGGCGAGAAAATTAATTTCAAGGGCAAAGTTAACGGTTTAAAGATAAGCTCATAAAAATATGATCCATGCCATCTTCATCGTACATTTCCCCTTCGGTTTGATAACCTAGGCTTTGGTAGAATGAGATAGCAGTGTGTTGGGCAGAAAGGCCGATTTTTTGATACTGGTTTGCAGTACCATATTGCTGGACAAACTTCATCATTTCACGGCCTAAGCCTTTACCGCGATGCGATTTTTGCACTGCAACACGGCCTACTTTGATCAACCCATTATCTAACAATACACAACGCAAAACGGCTGCAGGCTGCTGGTTTAAATATAAAACGACATGCAGTGCTGTATCATCATACTCATCAATATCGATTTCAGCGGGGAACCCCTGTTCTTGGGTAAAGACTTGTTGGCGTAGGTCAAAGGCATCTGCGACTAATGCAGGGTTTGCATGGCCAAGGCTGTGTTTGATTTCCATGGTGAGTCCTAGTATTGACGTCATAAAATGAAAGAAGGTTTACTATATAACGAGATAGCCGTTGGAACAGGTAGGTTTTGGTGCTTTTTAGTATGGGAATAGATAAAACAGGCAAATGCAGGCGAAAAAACCTGCATTTGGGGGCATGAGTCAGTGCGATTACAGCGTTTTACTCTCGCACTTTTTTAAACATTACTTATTCTCTGTTTTAGCATCATTTTCAGCTTTGATGGATTCTGTTTTCTCTTTCACATCAGTTGCAATTTCATCCGCTTTATTAATGGCATCAGTTTTAACTTCTTGGCTAAGATCAGAAGCATTTTGTTTCAGCTCCTCAGCTTTATTTTTTGTCTCTTCAGCAAGTTCATTGGCTTTTTGTTCACCATCAGCTTTGAGTTGCTGAGCTTTTTCTTCAGCTTGCTTAACAGTATCGCTGGGTTTAGATGAATCATCACAGCCTGTTATGACAGTAAATAGGCCGACAAAAAATAATGAAGCGATGATTTTCTTATTCATAAATATGTCCTTAGAATAAAATGAGTTTAAAACCATTTTTCAGCATTGATATTTATGCTTATATTTTAATATAGCTGGTTTTAAGATTTTTATAAAATCAATAGGTGAATTTTTGAAATATTAAAAGGATGTTTGGTTGTCTGATATCATTAATTACAACCTTGTGCTGAATGTGCGTGGTTTTTAATGACTCGTGAAGTCATTACATCTAAAGGGGCGTAAACAGGCTAAACTGATTGTACAAGCACAAGAAGTAAAAAATGTTTTGAATTAGATAATATAAAAGGTAGCAATATGACGTACTATTATTCGTTTATCATTTTAAAGTTCATTATTGGTTTCGCTATCGTTATTACTCATATGAATTTGTCTGGAAAAACGCAGCTCTCTCAAATGACACCAATTGATTTCATTGGTAATTTTGTCTTAGGGGGAATTATCGGAGGGGTGATCTACAGTGATACAATACCATTGTATCAATATATAACGATCTTAATAATCGGTGTTTTATTGATTAGTTCTTTGAATTTATTAACAAAGAAAGTGAATTTTTTCCGTAATGTCGCAATTGGTAACCCAATACCGATTATTAAAAAGGGGCAATTCATTATGGAAAATATATTAAAGAAAAAAAATAAAATAGATATCATCAATATCTCATCACGCATTCATGCTCAAGGTATTCATTCATTTCAAGAAATTTACTACGCACAAATCGAACCTGACGGGCAGCTCACCATCATTTGTGATGAAAAAAATATGCCTTCGGTACTTTTAATGAAAGATGGCGTGATAAGAACCAGTGAGTTGGAATCGATAGAAAGGGATGAAGCTTGGTTAAAACAACAGATTGAATTTCAAGGTATTGAATCGCTCGATGATATTTTCTTAGCGGAGTTCTGGCGTGGTGAAGTCAGTTTTATTTTGCAAGATGGCAAAATAAACCGCGAAGGTACACATGAACTAAAAAGCATTGCTTAAGATAGGCAAGTAGATGAAATGCAATGCACTCCACCTACTTGTTATGACATTATTTCTTCAAATCATCATAAAGCATGATTGAGGATTTATTATCAGGGTCGCCGATGTAACGAGGCTGAGGTTTAAACTCTGTGCTAAACAAGCTCTTTTCTGGTTCATAACCTGTGTAGTTAAAGCCTGCTAAGTCAGACCATGCATAGATGAAATCCATCGTGCTGAATGGGCGAGTTGTTTTTTCTTTTAAATCAAACTGATGGGTACTTAACCATTCAGGTGATTGCCAAACAAGGAATGGCACATTGTAGATAACCTTGCTTGGCTTACCTTCGCTACGGCCTAACATTTCATGTGGTGGTGTATCATAGACATCTTCTCCGTGGTCAGAGAAAAAGACTAAGAAGCCATTTTCTTTAGAAGAATCAAAGTCTTTAATTAAGGTTGACACCACATAATCATTATAATGCTGTGCATTATCATACGCGTTGTAATCTTTGACTTGGTCATCTTTCAGGTTAGCAGGTACCAGGCTGTCTCTTTGCGTAAATATCGCTTTATCTTCTGGGTAGCGGAATTCATAACGCATATGTGTGCCTAGCAGGTGTACAACGATAAATTTCTTTTCCGCAGGGTCAGCAAGTGCTTCTTTGAAAGGATCAAATACCACGTCATCATAGATACGTGAACTCTGAGCCATATCATTATTGAGGTAATACTGCTTATCCGTTTGGCGAGAGAAGGCCGTCAGTAAGGTATTTCGCTCAGTCATAGTTTGCTGATTGGTGATCCAGAACGTTTTAAAGCCCGCTTGCTTCATCATATTCATGATAGAAGGGCGAGAGTTAAACAGTTCAGGCTCTGTCTGGGTGGCAAACGTCAGAATTTGTTGTAGCGCTTCAATGGTATATGGGCGTGGCGTTACCACATCATTAAATACCGATAAGTTAGCAGGATAGTCTTTTGCAAGTTCTACTAATTCTGGCGTCGTTGGGCGCTGATAACCGTATAAACTCATTCTATCGCGGCTGGTGGACTCACCAATCACTAATACAAAGGTACGTGGCGTGTTGCCATTGGCATCGACAAAGTTGGCGAGCGGTGGAATTTTACTGTTGTCTCTGATCAACTCCTCCATATTAGCTAACTGGTTTTTATAGAGAAAGTAACCACTAACAAACTGCCATGGTGCTGCATAGGCCAGTTTGCTATTTACATAAGAAGCCACATTGGCTAGTGGTCTATCTTGTTTGATGCCTTTGTTGTAATACGGCACACCAAACAAAATGATCAATATTAGCAAGGAAACAACCACGTTGCCTTTTTTCGGTATATAAACGGGTTTTAGGCGTGACCACAAGAAAATAGCCACTAAGGTGTAGGCAAGAATGATGCCGACGACTTTAAAACTAAAGTATTGTTTGAGGAATTCCCCTGCTTCATTGGTATTGGTTTCAAACATCACAAACATAACGCTCTGTGAGATTTGGTGGCCGTAAACCACAAAGTAAGCGAGGGCGACGACAGAAGATAGCCACAAGATAACCCCAATAACGCCTGCAATAAGCTTAATTTTCCGAGGGAAAAGTAGCGCGGGAATTAGCCATAAAGAGCTATACAGCAGTGAATCCCTTAACCCGATACTGTTACTTTGGCCTGTGACGACCACATATAGTTGCAATAACGACGAGAAATACCAAAAGTAGATTAATAGCCAGAGTAGTGATAACCAGCTAAATCTCTCTGTGCGTGTAGTGTTAAGCATAGTGTTTTTAAACTCTTATTTTCTTTAATCGCTAAGTAATATTGAAAAATAATTGAGAAATCGGTGTTTAGATTTACAGGTCAAACTTAAGTTCAAAATAGTTTGGCCATGATCACTAATATTTAAGTATTCTTTAATGTTTTGTTTTTTCAGCAAAATGGAAGTGAGATTAACTCATTTTAGCCCATCACCGAATGAGGTGACTTCCAATTATAGACGATGTTTTATCATTCATAATCTAAATGTCCCGATAACGAATGACGATTTGTTATCGGGCAAACGGAATTGATATTATCTTTTGTTATATTTATGGTATATAAAAAGTTTTAATGGTTTGCTAAAAAAGGATGAAAGTCAGTCATGTTAGATAACGCGTTTGTGGCTTTTTTGAGATCATCCTTAACGATCAGGATAGTGCTTTCTATCTTGATCATCATTGATGGTTCGATGATTTTAAAGCCTGTTTTAAGTGCATATACGGACTACATTGACTGGCGTGAAAATGGTTTTACCGAGTGGTTGAAATCATTAGGGTTTATGAAATTATTAGATATTCCGCGTTTTTTACTTGGTATTTCACTCATTTTTCTTTCTCTCTTTATGTTAAATGGCGCGCGTATCGCGTGGATTTTCTCTCTATTTTTATTAGGGATCATTTCATTTGTTGATTTACGACTAGCCCAAGAAAATATTCACCAAGGTTATTTTTCTTTGGCCTTATTTGTTGCACTGGGATTATTTTGGAAGCTTTACCACCATCACAGCTTAACCAGCGCGGGGTTTGTGGCAATTACCTGTATTATTTCATTATTGTTATATTCCATTTTCGGTACTTTATATATTGGCAATGAGTTCCTACCCGTCGTGAAAGATGGTACAACGGCCTTCTATTTCGCACTGGTGTGCATGACGACAGTTGGCTTTGGCGACATTGTGCCCGTGACGTTAGATGCGCGGGTATTTACCGTGACTGTCATTATTCTAGGTATTACTATTTTCACCACTTCAGTTGTGTATGTTGTTGGCGTATTGGCAAAAGGCACAAAAGAAATTGTGCGTAAGAGGTTTTCATATATGAAAAATCATTATGTGGTGATTGGTAGTACGCCAATGGCGGTCAATGTGTATCAAGGATTAAAAAAACGCGAGCTACCTGTAGCCGTTATTTGTCAAGAGAATCACCGTAGCCATTACCCTGAAAAAGACAATATTGTCACAGGTGATCCAACCAGCTCTGAGCTACTTGCCGCCGCCAATGTCAAACATGCGAAGTGTGTGTTGATCATGACTGACAGTGACTCACTTAGCACATTTGCTTTGTTAGGCGTGAGGGAGTTAGCGGGCAGCGATAGCACAGTAAAAACCGTTGTATTGATCAATCAAGAAAGCAATATGGATAAAATCCGCTTGCTTAAACCCGACATGTTATTTTCTCTATCCACTTTAGGCTCTGAAGTTTTGATGCAAGTGCTTTGCGGTGAAGCAATATCGAGTGACTCCATCAGTGATATGCTGTTGAACAAAATTGCCAAATCTTAGAATAAAAAACAGGAAATCAACGGCATGCTAAGTGCACAACAAGTCAGTTGCCATCGTCAAAATCGCATTTTATTTCAACAGCTCGATTTTACCGTTCAACCGAGTGAAATTTTGCAGGTTGAAGGGCCTAATGGCGCGGGAAAAACCACGCTTTTACGAATGATGGCTGGGCTACTTAAGCCTGATGAGGGCGAGGTATGTTGGCAAAATCAACCGATTGACAAACTTAAAGAAGAATTTACTCGCCATTTGCTGTATTTAGGCCACAAACCTGCTGTTAAATCGTTACTCACGCCGTATGAAAACCTCAAGTTTTATCATCAAATGCACCATAAAGGGCCTGAAGGGGATAGCATATGGCAGGCTTTAGAGGAAGTTTCGTTGATTGGCTTTGAAGATATTCCTGTGAACCAGCTTTCTGCAGGGCAGCAGCGCCGTGTGAACTTAGCACGCTTGTGGTTAAGTGAAGCACCATTGTGGATCCTAGATGAGCCTTTTACCGCAATTGATGTGGCAGGGGTTGAACGGTTAACGATGCGTTTTCATCAACATGCTAATCAAGGGGGGATTATTTTGTTTACCTCTCATCAGGCGATGTCAGGGCGATTTGGCTCATTAAAACTGACGGGTGGAGGTGAATCATGTTTTGGTTATTAATTAAACGAGAATTGAAAATTGCCTTTCGCAGTTTTTCTGAGTTAGTTAACCCACTGTGGTTTTTCTTGATTGTCATTACGCTTTTTCCGCTGAGTATTGGGCCAGAGCCACAGCTATTATCACGTATTTCTGTAGGGGTTTTTTGGGTTGCTGCCATTTTATCATCTTTACTTTCTTTAGAGCGTTTATTTAAAGATGATTATCTTGATGGCTCCCTTGAGCAGCTATTGTTGGCACCTCATCCCTTGTTTATCACTGTTTTTGCAAAAGTGATTGCACACTGGTTAGTGACGGGTTTACCGCTGATTTTATTGTCACCAATCGCTGCATTGATGTTGTCATTTACTAGCGATACCCTAATGGTATTAGCGGGAACATTACTACTGGGAACGCCTGTTTTAAGCTTTATTGGCGCGATAGGTGCAGCACTGACGGTGTCATTAAAAAAAGGTGGCGTGTTAGTTAGTTTGCTGGTATTGCCTTTATATATTCCTGTGTTGATTTATGCGACAGGTACCATGGAAGCGCACAGTTTCAAAATGCCATTAGATGGCTATTTTGCCATTCTCGCTGCATTATTTGCCGCAAGTATTACTTTCTCCCCTTTAGCGATTGCAGCAGCATTGAAAATCAATATTAGCAATAGCTAAAAATCACATCATTTATCTTTAAATAAGGGTGAATTATTGCCCTTATCGCCCTTTCTTAGTTATTTTCACTCATCAAGCTCTAGTTCACAATAAAATCTAAATCAATAAGATATATTTACTCATTTTTTGGGTGGCTATTAGTTATTTTTTATTTTTTTAACGTAACAATAATGGTGGAAATAATTTTTATGCCAAGTTAATAAGGTTTATCAGTGAACTTAACGCCGTTTAAATAAGCTGGTTTTTCTATTGTTTTTTTTATGAAAAACTTTTTTACAGTTTAATATTACATTTAAATCAATTCATTAAATAAAATACTAAAGGGTGTAATAAAAATGCAGGGGCTAGTCCGATTGTAATTTAAGTCAAATTGTGTAAAGTTGCGTATATTGACTTAACTCAAATCATAGTGATTAATAAAAATAATGTTTTTAAAGCGTAATTTTATCTATGGATCAATTTTATTTACCTTTTGTTTTCCTACCGTCGCAAAAGACTCACTATTGAAGCCTGATAATACAGATAACTTATTTAATCGGCAGACGCAGCAGCAGCAAGCGCAACAACAACAGTTTGACGCGAAGTCTCCTGATGTCAGCTTGCTTTCACCTATTGCAAAAACACAGTTGCAATTCCCTGAGGAAACCCCCTGCTTTGTGATTAGACAAGTTGAAATCACAGGGCAAGAAGGCTTACCTCATTGGGTTCCTGTACAACGTTTAGCCAATCAGGCGGTTGGGCATTGTATTGGTATTGATGGTATCAATCTCTTAATTACCGACGTGCAGAATCGTTTGATCAGTCATGGCTGGATCACTTCACGAGTGTTGGTACCTGAGCAAGATTTATCTACGGGCACACTTAAATTGGTGGTGCTACCTGGTAAGGTACAAAAAGTTCTCTTTACTGATAACTCATCTCAATACAGCACGTTATATACCGCGATGCCAGCGCATTCGGGAAATTTATTAGATTTGCGTGATATTGAGCAAGGCCTCGAAAATTTACAACGCTTACCAACGGTACAAGCTTCAATGGAAATGATCCCTGGGGATGGGCCAGGCGAAACGCAAATTGTGATTAATCGGCAACAATCACGCTATTGGCATGCGAGCGCATGGGCAGATAACACAGGGTCAAAAAGTACGGGTAAAAACCAAGCTGGTATCATGCTTGCCTTGGATAATCCGACCTCACTGAGCGATCTTTTCTACATTACTGCAACTCGTGACTTGAGCTTTTCAAGTAGCAAGGATACGACGAACTACAGTGCCCACTATTCTGTTCCTTTTGGTTATTGGCAATTTGCGACCACGGCGAGTGATTATGAATATACACAAACAATTGCTGGTATGAATGATGATATTCAATATCGTGGAAAAAGTAAGAGCTTAAACTTGCAGCTCAGCAATGTGTTATATCGTGATGCAACAGCAAAAACGACGGCAACGTATGATGTTAACTTACGCGAAACACGTAACTTTGTTCGTGATACCGAAATTGAAAACCAAAAGCGCCGTACTACCTCTTGGAAACTGGGTCTCAACCATCGTCAATATATCGGGCAGTCAACGATCACCGCTGGCGCAAGCTATCAACATGGAACGCGTTGGTTTGGTGCGATGCCTGCTTTTGAAGAAACGAACGATCCCAACTCAAGGGAATATGCCACTGCACTGGCAAAAGTGATGCAATTTTCAGCCTCCGCAAGTATTCCTTTTCGTGTTTCAGACCAACAACTGCGTTTTGAAACTCAATATTTACGCCAAATTAGTGACAGACAGCTAACTCCTCAAGATCAATTCAGTATCGGTAACCGCTGGACGGTTCGCGGCTTTGATGGGGAACGAACTCTCAGTGCAGACCAAGGATGGACGCTAAGAAATACCCTTTCATGGGTAACACCGCTCCCGAACCAAGAGCTCTATCTTGGGGCTGATTATGGGGAAATTGGTGGACACGGTACATACCGTAATCTTGGCAATCACCTAGCGGGGGGCGCAATTGGTCTGAGGGGAGCAATCAGTGCGGCTAACCTCAGCTACGACCTCTCTATTGGTACGCCATTCTCTAAACCTGACGGATTTAAAACGGATCCGGCGACGTTTGCATTTTCTGTTAATTGGAATTATTAAGGTATCTCAGGATGAATAAGTTATTTTACCGCTTAATTTTTAATGCAGCGCGCCAAATGGTGATGGTCGTTGCGGACATTACTCGCAGTCATCAAGCAGGGCCTGCGTGCCAAACAGAAAATCGTGTTAAAAAAACAGCAAATAGCCGAGTTCGTTGGTCAATTAAACCCATTGTTACCAGTCTTTGGTTGACGTTGGGTATGGTGAGCATTAGCGCCTCCGCATCGAACATTAAAGCGGATAGTAATGCGCCTAGTAATCAGCAACCGACGATTGTGAATACCCAAAATGGGTTACCTCAAGTGAATATTCAAGCGCCTAATCGCGATGGCGTTTCACGTAACCAATACAGCCAATTTGATGTTGATAACAAAGGGGCAATCCTGAATAACAGCCGCCACGACGTCAACACTCAACTGGGTGGAATGATCCAAGGCAATGAGTGGTTGGCAAAGGGCGAGGCGAAAATCATCTTAAATGAGGTAAATAGCCGCGATCCGAGTCAATTAAACGGTTTTATCGAAGTTGCAGGGAAAAAAGCCGATGTGATCATCGCCAATCCAGCGGGGATCACCTGTAATGGTTGTGGGTTTATCAATGCGGATAAAGCTTTGCTATCGGCAGGCAAAACCTTGATTGAAAATGGCAAAATCAAAGGGTTTGAAGTTGATAAAGGCAGTATCAATATTGTTGGTAAGGGGTACAACGGTAATGGTACCAACTATACGGCGTTAATCGCCCGTTCAGTCAATATTAATGCTAAATTGCATGCTAAAGACTTAGCCATTACCACAGGGAAAAACACGGTTGCAGCGGATGGGAAAACCATTCTCAAAACGGATAATTCCACAACGGATGATAAACCTGAGTTTGCTTTAGATGTTGCTGCATTGGGGGGGATGTACGCCAATACCATCAAAATGCGTGGAACAGAAAATGGCGTGGGTGTACGAAATGCAGGGCATATTGGGGCAGAAGCTGGGGATATCACTTTATCAGCGAATGGTAAAGTGGGGAACTCGGGGGTGATCACGGCACGCCAAAACATTGCCATCGACAGCCAACAATCAATTCATAACCAAGGTACTGTTTTAGCTCAGCAAAATGTGAAGCTCAATGCAAAACAGGCAATTACCAACACCGATAAAGGCCAAATGGTTGCTGGACGTGATACGGCCTTAAATGCCGCACAAATCAACAGTGATAAAACAGCCTTGCTCGCGGCAGGGGTCGACAGCAAAGGAAAATTAACCTCGGCGGGCTCTTTAACGGTTCAAGGTGATAAAAACGTTACACTTCAAGGTGATATTGTTGCTAAAGAATCGTTAACAGCGACAGGGAGTGAACTCGACCTTTCGTTCTCAAATACCCAAGCTCAAAACATCACACTGACATCGACAATAAAAGATATTCGCACCAAAGAAGCGCATTTACAGGCAACGGATAAAGTCACATTAACGGCAAAAACAGGGATTGATAACCAAAAAGGGGAAATTGTTGCCAAAGACTTGTTGTTAATTGCCCCTGAATTTATCCATAACCAACAAGGTAAATTGGTCCAAACGGGCAATTCGAAAAACGCATTACAGACCCAACTGCTTGATAACCAAAATGGGGAAATTAACCTTGCGGGTGATACCGCAATCATCACGCAGCAGTTGAATAACCAGTCAGGGCAGCTGCTCAGCCGTGATGGCAAAGTGGATATTCAAAGTCAAAATGTGAACAACCAGCAAGGCACGATTTTAGCCTCTGGCAAACAAGGGCTATCCATCAAAACAGACAAGTTGGATGGAAAAAAAGGGGAAATTCTGACCAGTGGCGCCCTAAGCTTAACTGGGAAATCCATGAATTTGGATAATGGGAAGACTCAAGCTGAACAAATCACCTTAAAAGCCAATGCGTTCTCTCATCGCCAAGGAAATATCCTACAAACAGGCGATAAAGCCATGACGGTGGATGTTGCGACGACCTTGGATAACCATGGGGGAAGAGTGTCATCCAAAGGTGACCTGCACATACAGGCCGATAACCTTGATAACAGTGATGGTAAATTATTCACCAGTGCTAACAAACAGTTAGAGATCACTGCAACCACAAAATTGAATAACACGCAGGGCGTGATCCAAACTGATAAATATTTAGCTATCAAAGCCAATCAGCTGGTGAATACACAAGGAAAAATTAGCAGTTTATCAGGCGCTGCATTACTCACCGCAAACCAGGTGGATGGCCATAAAGGAACGGTTTTCGCACAAAACTCTTTGCACATTGAAAGTCAAGATATCAATTTAAATCATGGGCTTACGCAAGCTAATCAAATTACCATTTTAGCCAATAACTTTTCCCATCAAGGTGCAACGTTACTGCAAGTAGGGGAAGGGAAAACAGAACTACGCATTCAAAATCATTTTGATAATCAGCGTGGGGAAATCTCCAGCAATGGGCAAATTGAGATTTCAGCCAATGCGTTGAATAACCAAGACGGCAAAATTATTGCAGCGAAATTAGGGCAATTATCCCTAAATATTCAACAAGCATTGAATAATACTCAAGGCACATTATTAGGTAATCAAGGTATTAAACTTGCAGCAAATCGTTTGATTAACCAATCAGGTAAACTTATTGCGAGCTTTGGAGATAACCAGCTAACACTTAAGCAGCTAGAGGGCGAGAAAGGCGAAATACTCTCGAAAGGCAAGCTGACTTTAACGGCAGATAATCTCAACCTTAATGACGCAATTACCCAAGCTGACAATATTCAGATAGACGGGAAAAATCTTTCTCATCAACGTGGGAAAATGCTGCAAACGGGCAGTGAAAAAGGCCAAATAAAACTGACTCAAGCCCTTGATAACCAAGCGGGTAATATCAGTAGCCAAGGTGCTTTACATCTGGATGTGAACGCGTTGGCTAACCAACAAGGTACTGTCGTTGCTGCGAAAGTGGGGGCATTGTTTATTCATGCACAAGACAGCGTAGATAACACAGCAGGAACGCTGTTTGCCGAACATGATTTCACATTGAACGCCTCGCAACTCACTAATGTGGATGGCAAGGTGATTAGCAAGCAAGGAGACATGTTCATTGTTGCTGAAAATGTACAAGGCCAGCGCGGGGAAATTATCGCGGATGGGGAGCTTGTACTGCATGGACAAGACATTGACTTGAGCGCAGGAAATACACAAGCCAATCACATTCAGCTGACAGCGGAAAACCTAAACCATCAGCAAGGGACAATGACTCAACTTGGAGAGCAACAAGGTTCACTTCTCGTTTCTCAACACCTAAATAACCAAGCGGGTAACATCAGTGGTAATGGTTCTTGGCAGATAACGGCAAATACGTTAGGAAACCAACAAGGCAAAATATTCAGTGCAAGAATGGGGGCGTTAAACCTACAAATTCAACAGGTACTGGATAATACAAGCGGCACCTTAACTGGACGCCAAGGGGTATTCGCCGATACTCAATTACTGATTAACCGTACAGGTAAAGTGATTGCGAGTATGGGGGATGTTACCTTAAACAGCCAATCTCTTGATGGTGATAAAGGCGAGCTACTGGCTGCAAATACCTTGAATATTCAAGGTGAAACGCTGTCATTAAACCAAGGGGTTACTCAGGCAGATCAGGTTTTTCTCACGGCAAACACCCTCGAACACCAAAATGGCAAATTATTACAAACAGGTGATAAAGCAGGAAAAATCACGCTGCAAGGGCGGTTAAACAACCAAGCAGGTGAAATTGGCAGTAATGGCCACTTTACGATAACAGCGGATTCCCTTGATAACCAAGATGGCCAGATTTTAACAGCAAATAATGGTCACTTATCCATTGATGTAAAAAATGAGTTAGTTAACCAAAATGGTGCTTTGGTCGGTGAAAATGGCTTGAAAATCACAGCGAGTGAACTGAATAACCAGCAGGGTAAGGTTGTCGCACGCCATGGGAATAGCACATTAGATATTGCGGGTCATATCAATAACCAAGCGGGACTTATTGCGGCAGAGCAAGTATTGCAGATGCGTAACCAAGCACTGCAAAACCAGCAAGGGTACATTCAGGCCAATAGCATCAATATCAATACCCAAAGCCAGTTATTTGATAACACACAAGGGGCATTGTTAGCGCAACAAAAACTCACGTTAAATAGCGGTAAAATTGAAAACCAGCAGGGCACCATTCAGTCAGGTAGTGACATGCTGATTGATACTCATGGTGAGCAATTAAACAATACGCAAAGTGATGATAATAAAGGTATTTATGCACAAGGCGGGCTAACGTTAACCACGGGGGGGCTCGATAACGAAAAAGGCCGTATTGTGGCAAAAGGCCAGTTGGCGCTTAATAGCCAAGCGTTAACTAACCAGCAAGGTTTGATTGGCAGCCAATCTGCTATCTCGATGAAAACTCAGCAGTTGGATAACACCGAAGGCACGATTAAGGGGCAATCTATCACCCTTGATACTCAAGGCCAACGTTTAACCAACACCGCAAAAACAGACGATCAAGGGATTTTTGCTAGCCAAAAACTGGCGTTAACGGTTGGTGAGCTGATTAATCAACAAGGCCATATTCAAGCGAGTGATATTAGAATCGATACACAGAAAAACCGTGTCGATAACTCCCAAGGGGAAATTTTAGCCAGTTTCGGGTTAAGCTTGAACAGTGGGGAGTTTGATAACCAGCAAGGGCGGGTTCAAGCAGGTCTGCAGTTAGCCTTGGACACTCATGGGCAGCTTCTCAACAATAGCTACACACAAAAAAGTGGTGGGTTGTTAAGTGGTGGGAACCTCACGCTCAACAGCGGCAAATTAACGAACCAGCAAGGGCAAATCCAAAGTGCGGGGGTAAATGTATTAACCTCTCAGACCTTGGATAACCAGCAAGGGCGGATTTATTCGGGTGGCTTATTGGATATCAATACTCAGAAAAATGATGTATTGAACCAAGAGGGCGTGTTAGCGAGTGAAGAGAAACTCACCCTAACAGCCAATGATCTGAAGAATCAGCAAGGGTTCGTACAAGGTAAACAAGGCTTAAATGTCGATGTTAATCATATCGATAACCAAAAAGGCACACTCTTAAGTCAATCTTCAGCGAAAATCACAGGCACCACCCTGAATAACCGCGAAGGAACATTGCAATCACAGGGAAATAGCCACCTGACGATTACGCAAGGTGTTGATAACCAACAAGGGCAAATTTTATCAGGGGCAGATTTACAGGTTGCTAGCCAATACCTGAATAACACCAAAGGCACTCTTCAAGGGCTAAACAACGTTGAATTGCTTTTAGTGCAACAGCTTGATAACCAACAAGGCTGGATTAAAGCTAATGGTAACCTGAATATCACCGCAAAGAATATTGATAACCAAAATACCGCCCAAGCAGGGCAAGGGATTGAAGGGCAAAATACCACGCTAAAAGCGACTGAATTGAATAACCAACGTGGCGCAGTGCGCGCAGGGCAAGCTATTCAGGCAAATATCGCTCAATCCTTAAATAATAACCAAGGCATGGTATCCGCAGGGTCAGATTTGACCATTACTGATAATGTGAAAGGAAAAGCTTTAACGCTGACAAACCAGCAAGGGGTCATCGTTAGCAATGGTTCTGCGAGTGTATCAGCGAACACATTAACAGGCGAAGGGAAACTTATTGCCCAAAAAGCACTGACATTCGCTATTAATCAAGCATTTGAAAATCATGGGCGTATTCAGGCGGGCGAACGCTTAACCGCTAATTTTGCCCAAGGTTTCACAAATTATGGGCTAATGTCTAGCCTTGGTGAGCTTGCTTTAAGCACGACGGCTGTCATTAATCAGCTATCTGGGGAAATTAGTGGGCAAAATACGCGAATCAAGGCCAGTGGCAACGTCCTCAATACTGGGATAATTGATGGTACCTTGACCCACATTGTTGCAAAAAATCTCGATAACGTAGGTACAGGGCGTATTTATGGCGATTTCTTATCAATAGCAGCCAATGCCTTATTGAATGATAAACAAGGGGATAAATCGGCGGTTATTGCAGGGCGTAAAGAGGTTAATCTCGCAGTTTCTGAGCTGGTAAACCGCGATCACGCTTTAATTTACAGTGACGGTGATTTAGCCATCGGCAATGTGCTCAACGACAAGCTACAAGCCACAGGCCATGCTAAAAGTGTGAAAAACCACAGTGCAAATATTGAAGCGGATGGCAATCTTACTCTCAAAACTGATCTACTGGAAAACAAAGATATTCACTTAGAGCTGACTGAAAAACCAGTTGAAGTTAGCCGCGAGCACTTTGATTGGTACGATTACGGTAATGGTAAGCGCTATAAAATTCAGCCACGTAATGGTAACCAAACCCGTTATGCGATTAATGACGATGGTACGCTCAACAAGGAAGTGGGTATTCACTATGAAAAATCCAATCGCTGGCGGATGTTTGAGTATGGTAATTGGACTAAAAATTTCTATGAATATGATTACGACCGTATAATTTATGAAACGCAAATCATCAAACGCGATGCAGCATTAATCACCAGTGGTAAACACTTAACGATTGATGGACAGCAACTGAACAATGAAAATTCACGCGTTGTTGCGGGGCAAAACCTGATCTTAACAGGCTATGAGCTAAACAATAAAGAAGCACAAGGTGTTCGTCATATTTTTGAGGATGGAAATACGATTTATCGCTATAAAGGCGGTGGTAAATGGAAAACGCGTACTAGTACGTCAAAATACCAAGGTATTAATAGCGAAGAAGATTTACCGCTACATTTACTGGAGGTAAAAGAGCAAGCGGGGGGAATTAATAAAACTCACTTGGATGGTGTGAAAGTCAATCCGCTCGATGGCGCAGCGGATACCGTGTCTGAGTCAACGATAACGGATAACCAAGGGGCGTTGCTGGCGGAAACTACATTAAAAGACAGTCAAAATACGCCTCTTGAGCTTACAGCAGGCCAACAGGCTGAAGTAACGCAATTACCTTCGGTTTCGGCGAAAGCTGACGTGAGCGATGATAAAACTGTTGGCGCGACAGCGCAGACAGGTGATGCCAATGTGGGGAATGGTACTGATATTCAAGGCCAAACTGACGTAGGTAAAGGGCAAAATATCACGGCAGAAAAAGCGCCCCAAGGTAAAGACAACCTCGATACCGTGATCAGAACCGTTGGGCCAAGTACCCAATTGCCAGATAACAGCTTGTTTAACGTCATACCAGGCACGGATAGCCAGTTCTTAATTGAAACGGACTCTCGCTTCACTAATTACAAAAAATGGTTATCCAGCATTGATATTGTCACTAATGAGCAGCTACATAAGCGCTTAGGTGATGGCTATTATGAGCAACGCTTAGTTCGCGATCAATTGATTGAAACTACAGGGCAGCGCTTATTAGGCAACTACAATAGTGATGAAGAACAATACCGTGCGCTGCTGACGAATGGTGTTGCGTTTGGTAATCAATTTAACCTGACTCCAGGTATTGCATTATCACCAGAACAAATGGCGAACTTAACAACCGATATTGTGTGGATGGTAAATAAAGAAGTCACCTTGCCAGATGGACGTGTTGAGATGGTAAGTGTGCCCCAGGTGTATGTTCGTGCAGGCCAAGGCGATCTAAACGGCAATGGCGCACTACTTGCAGGGCGCAATGTGTCTGCCAATATTACGGGTGATTTGCTCAATAGTGGTGAAATTAACAGCCGCGAATTAACAGATTTACGCGCAGAAAATATTGAAAACAGCGGGCGTATTCAAGGGAAGGATATTCAGCTCAACGCATTGAAAGATATAAAAAATGTGGGTGGTGAAATCCGTGGTTTAGATAACGTATCACTCATCGCGGGGCGCGATATTCTCAGCGAAACCGCGCAGCGTGGAGATGGCCAATCACAATGGCTCGACCGCCCTGCCAGCATTTATGTCACGGGTGATAACGGTCAGCTTACCTTAAAAGCCGTGCAAGATATCAACCTGATCGCTACAAATGTTGGCAATTTAGGCGTTGATGGTAAAACCTCCATTATTGCGGGTCAGGATATTAGTTTAGAAACGCGCGATGTTAGCTCAGCGTTTGATTACACACATAATTCAAGCAATTACTATCGTGGCGCTAATAGCACAGAAGTGGGCACACAAATCCAAACTCAAGGGGATTTAACACTGTCTGCAGGGCAAGATCTCTCCGCTCGCGCAGCGAATGTGTCCAGTGGCGGCGAATTAGCTGTGAATGTGGGGCGTGATATTAACCTGACCTCAGGGGTGGAAAGCAGTGACTATGCTAAGCACACCAAACACACGGACAAAGGTTTTCTATCGAGCACCACAAAAGAAACCCATGATGAAGTCAACGCGCGTACTGCGATCAGCAGTACATTAAGTGGCGATAGCATCAAAATGACCGCAGGTAATGACGTGAATATTCAGGGCAGCAATGTTCTGGGAACTAACGATGTTGCCGTCAATGCAGGTAACCAGCTGAATGTCACTACGTCTGATGAGGCGTTACATGAAACTCATATGTCCAAGACGAAGAAATCAGGGCTGATGAGTACAGGCGGCTTGGGTTTAACTGTCGGATCAACGTCTCAAAAAGTCACGACTGATAGTGACAGTAACTTGAAAAAAGGCAGCGTAATCGGCAGCTCCGCAGGTGATGTGACACTGGAGGCTGGTGGTTCAGCGAACATCCATGGCAGTGATGTAATCGCCGCGAAAGATATTAATATCAAAGGCAGTGACGTGAATATTACGGCCGCTGAAAATAGCCGAACCGATATCACGACGGTGGAAAGTAAGTCCAGTGGCCTCACGGTGTCATTAGGTGGTACTGCGGGCAGTATGTTAGACGGTATGGCGCAGACAGCGAAATCGGCGAAACAGGAAGACGATGGCCAATTAGCGGCACTTAAAGGGATGAAAGCGGGTCTGCAAGGTGTTCAAGCAGAACAAGCTGGTGAGTTGGCTGGGCTGAAAAAAGGCGGCAGTGTCACAGATGCCTTTGGTGTGAACGTGTCTTATGGCAGTAGCTCGTCAAAATCCACGACAAAAACGCAGCAAAATACCGCATCTGGTAGCAGCCTGAGCGCTGGGGATAATATTAACCTTACAGCCACGGGCAAAAAAGAAGGCAGTCAAGGCAACTTGGCAGTACAAGGCAGCCAGTTAACCGCAGATAAAGACATCACCTTAACAGCAAAAAATGATATCGACCTGACCAGTGCTAGCAACACGCAAACGGTGGATGGCAAAAACTCAAGCTCAGGCAGTTCAATTGGTGCGGGGATCAGCTCAGGCGGTTGGAACGTCAATGCCAGCGTTAATAAAGGCAGCGGTTTCGAAAAAGGTAATAGTGAGTATTACACCGATACACAGGTGGATGCAGGTAAACAACTGACCTTGAACAGCGGCAAAGATACCACATTAACAGGTGCGCAGGTCAGCGGCGAAACAGTGAAAGCCAATGTTGGCGGCAATTTAACTTTATCGAGCCAGCAAACCACCGACAAATACGACTCGAAGCAAAAAGGCGGTAGCTTGTCGGGTAGCATTGGCACAGGGTTGAATACCACGGCATCGGTGAATGTGAATAAAACCGAGATGCACAGTGATTATCAATCGGTGGATAAACAAACGGGTATCAATGCAGGCAAAGGCGGTTTTGATATTACGGTGGGCAATCACACCCAGCTCGATGGTGCGGTGATTGGTAGCACGGCAGAGGCTGATAAGAACACATTGGATACGGGCACACTGGGCTTTGGGGACATCAAAAACAAGGCCGAGTACAAGGTGGATAGTCAAAGTGGTGGCTTTAGTACGGGGGGCTCTCCATTTGCAGACCAGCTTGCGGGGAATGCCGCGGGATCCTTGTTGACTAATGTGAACAACCAAGGCAAAGACAGCAACACCACGCACTCAGCGGTGTCGGAAGGTGAAATTGTTATCCGTGATAAGGCTAATCAGAAGCAAGATATCAACGACTTAAGCCGAGATACAGACAATACCCATGAGAAACTCAATACGATTTTTGACAAAGAAAAAGAGCAAAAACGGATAGAAAAAACGCAGTTAGTGGGCGAATTAGGTAAGCAGATTACCGATATTGCGGTGACGAATGAGACGATTAAAGCCACGAAGAAGGTGAATGCGGAAAATAAAACGCCAACAGAGAAGGAAAGAGAGGATGCACAAAAAGCGCTAGCAAAACAAGGTGTAGAGACAAATGATTTAAGTGTGATAGACGGTTATATCAAAGAGCAGGCGATTCAGGCTGAAATCAACGGTTCAGGTTGGCAAGTCGGTGGAGACAAACGACGCATAGTCGAGTCAGGCACCGCTTTGATTCAAGGGCTTATCAGTGGAGATGTGAATAAAGCGGTGGCGAATGCGAGTGCGCCGTATATTGCCAATGAAATCGCCAAACAAATACCAAAAGAAAATCAGGAAGGTCGGATTATCGCCCACGGTATTGCGAATGTTGCATTAGCGCTGGCAAAAGGTGAAAATGCGGGAGCGCAATCGCTGGGAGCGATGACGGGTGAAGCGGTAGGCATGTTGTCGGTGGAACTGTACGGTAAAACGGTCGGTGAGCTGACGGAAGACGAAAAAGCGACAGTCAGTGCATTTGCGAGCTTGGCGGCGGGTATTGCAGGTGGATTAGTGGGCGGCGATACCTCCAGTGCGGCAAATGCAGCCGAAGCAGGGAAGACCACGGTTGAGAATAATGCACTCAGTGATCTTGTTGAAGCTCAAGCGGCGGGGAAAACTCCTCAAAAAGTCGCTGAAGAACGTGTAAACGCCGAAATTGAGCGCTATAAAAAAGAAAACTGCGCAGGAATGAGTGCAGGTGCCTGCTCAGCTAAAATGGCAGAAGATCGCGATAAGTTCTTCAGAGAAGCCGCTTCTTTAGGTATTGATTTTGTGCCAGTGGTCGGTGATTTTAAAAGTTTTGCTGAAGCAGATGACTGGATTGATTACACATTAGCTGCGGCGGGCACATTGCCTTTTGCTAAAGTTTTCACAAAACCACTGAAAGAAGCCAAATTACTATTAAAAGCTGGTGATCTTGATGGTGCTAATAAGCTTATAAAAGAAGCGAGTGATGTCATACCAACAAAATCGCCTTCTAATCCAACCTCGCAGTCATCCAGTGGTGCATGGAAGCCAAATGATTCGAAAATTAATGCAGGTGAGTATCAAGTTTCAAATGGCTCTCCTAATGCGATAGATAAAGGTAATTTAGCTAATCCGATCACTCAGTCCCGTATAAATGTCCAAAATGGCAATTCAAAAGCTGGCTGGGAGCATGTTATCAAACGTCATTTTTCTGGAAATTCAAATGCTAGCCAATTTACAATTAGTGAATCCGAACTTAAATCATTATTACAAAATCCAGAGGTAGTAAAGATACCGATAAGTAAGACTCAAACGTCATTGAATAAAGCAACAGGTAAGGAAGAAATATTATATCAACGAACAATAATTTTAGATAAACAAATTGGAATTGATAAATTTAGTAATGGTCCTACGAATAAAATGACTATCCTTACTGATAAGCACGGAAATTTAGTTACAGCAACTCCTGGAGTTATAAATTAAACATGAATAATAATGATGAGTTAATAAAATTTAAAGAAATTGAAAAAGAAATTATTTTACCATTTCTTCAAAATGAGTTTTCTTTTTTAAATTCGGTAGATATTTTATATCAAGGAATAGACCAATGTGTTGAAATTTATGCTTATTTAGTAAATAAACAATTTGTAATAGAGTTCGACCTCTCGACTATAGATCATAGTATAACTAAAAATGAAATTTTGACTGTACAAGAGTATGAAAAAAGTCTTCAAGGGAAAGGGCGAGCTAAAAAAGAAGCTCGTGATTTTTTACGAAAATTAATGCATAAAGAAGCATAGAGAATGAATATTGATTAATCATATGCAATTAATCATAAATAATTGTTGTTGAGAATAACTATTTATCGGGTGATATGTTCACCTTAGATAGGAAAATCAAAGAGGCTAAAAGAAAAGGCGAAGATATAACGCCAATTTTAGAAGAAGCTCGTGCAAAAGCTGAAAAAGATAGAGAAAAAAATAAAGCGTCATGCATAGATAACCCAGATTTATGTGGTTTCGGGCGCGAGTTAGCCAATGAAGCTTATAATGAAAACATGGCCAATGGGCTTTGGCTAGGGATTGATCCTGATGTTGTCAATTTCGTTCAAGAAGAAACAGTTAAAGATAATGCAGTTATCAATCAGCATACCAGTGAGTTTGGTAAGGATTTAGCTGCCGTATCCGATATTGGGTCTACATTAGCAGGAACTGGGATTGGTGGTGCGATTGGAAGTAAAATTGGTAAAGGAAATAAAGGTAACGAAAGCAAAAATACAGGAAGTAATACACAGACATCTCCTAACCAAACTAGCAGTAATAAACTAAATAACTAGCAAGTTCATGACTTGAAACAAGTTAATGATCCAGCATTAAATTTAAATACTATTAGACAAGGAACAAAACAATATCTTAAGTTAGGAGCTCAAAAAGAAGATGCGGCTATAAGTTATGCAACAGCACCAGTCACAGTAAATGGTAAAACTGAATATTATCTTTCGGTGAGTGGTAAGTCATGGTCAGGTCAATCCCCAGATAAAGTCAATATTGGTGGAACAAATTATAAAGTAATCCGGGATGATAAAAACAGTTTTACCAGTGTCGGTGACATTGATGCCAAGAAAACGAATTTTAATCATGCGGAACAAAAGTTATTTAATCACATTCAAGATGCTTATAAAGGCCAAAAAGCAGATGTAAATATGGCAATACAAAATACGTCTAAGCGAGATCCTGGTATGTGTGTTGGTTGCGGTTATACAAGCCAAAATTTCGCAGACAATAATAAAAATCTTAATGTGAATATTTATCAAGGATCAACTGGAGAAAATAAGTGATAAACAATAAGCTAATTGAATACCTACATTCAGTGTATCCGGAGTTACCGATTGATTTTAGCTATATGCGAGGGTACACCGCAGATGAAATTCAAAAAATTGAGCGTCTATACGATATCGAAGTGAAAGATCAATTGTATGATTTTTTAACTAGTATTGGTCGTTGTAGCGGAGGTTTATTTGGTGATACCCCTCTTGTTTTTTATCAAGGGCAAAAAACAATTAGAGGTGATATTTTATTTCAAGTGGGTTCACGACAAGACTTAGCATCTATACAACGACATGATTTATTACCTAAAAAACCATTTTTTATATCAGTAGAAAGTTATACACAATATTTTTTTGTTCTAACGGCATCTGACACTCCTAACATAATTTATCAATATGATGAGAATGAAGAAACGGTAGAAGCGACTGACTGGGATCTAAACAGTTATTTAAAACACATAGTTAATGTCTATACGCGAAACTATAAAATAAAAGCTCCATTCGACGAATGCGGCGAACTTATTGTTATTTAACTTCTAAAGATCCCAGTCCTACACTGGGATCTCCTTAGCTGTCTTACTCCTCCTCAGCCAGCCGGATAATCAACTGGCCGGCTTGGCGGGTGAGGGTATAGTGGCTTCCCACCGTAAACCCCATCTCTTTCAGCCACTTACCACTTAACGTGAGTTGTGGGCTGGGGTTGGGTTTACCGCGGTTGGGGGCGTAACCCACTGTATATTGTCTGGTTTTAACCCCTTCTTCTTTAATCACCCATCCAAATATTGCAAGCCTATCGTGTTATTTCCCTTTCTTTTTTTGTTCAAAAACACCGAACAAACCACTGACAAATACGATTCGAAGCAAAAAGGCGGTAGCTTGTCGGGTAGCATTGGCACAGGGTTAGGTAAGCAGATTACGGATATTGCGGTGACGGATGCAACCATAAAAGCCACGAAGGATGTAGATAGAGCGCACCCTGAGTTGAGTGGCAAGGAAAGAGAAGATGCTATTCAAGCTCAAGTTAACAAATCTGAATGGGGCGTGGGAGGTGATAAACGCCGCATAGTGGAGTCGGGCACAGCGTTAATCCAAGGCTTGGTGAATGGGGATGTAAATAAAGCGGTGGCGAATGCGAGTGCGCCGTATATCGCGAATCAAATAGCGCAACATATCCCAGCTGAAAATAAAGAGGGTCGTATAGCGGCGCACGGTATTGCGAATGTTGCATTAGCACTGGCAAAAGATGAAAATGCAGGAGCACAATCGTTAGGTGCGATGACGGCAGAAGCGGTGGGAATGCTGTCGCAAGAGCTGTATAAGAAAAAGCCAAGTGAGCTAACGGAAGATGAAAAATCGACGGTGAGTGCGTTTGCAAGCCTGGCCGCGGGTATAGCGGGAGGGCTAGTTGGCGGGGATGCGTCGAGTGCGGCAAATGCCGCAGAGGCAGGGAAGACCACGGTTGAGAATAACTATCTGAGCGGTACGATAGCGAAAGAATCAGGAAAAGGTGCGATTAAACTTTGCGCGCAAAACCCGGGTTGTCGCAATGCCGTAACAGGGACGTTAGGCTTATCAACCGCATTCGTTTTAACCAAAGAACAAATTGAAGAAGCTACGAATGCAGGGATCAGCCGAGACCCATCGAAAATCGCTAACTTATCTGTAGACCAAATATTGTGGTTGGATAGCCAAATTCTAGCCAGTGGCGGTTTGGGTGATCTGATGTTTGGTACACAAACATGGGGAGACAAGGTTACATTATCTGAAAACAATACATCAGGTAACGGTAATGAATCCAATCCAAATAAAGGGAAAGAACTAACTAAAGAAGAAAAAGAAGCGCTTGGGATTTCAAGTAGCGGTAGTGCTAGCGGGACACCGAATGGTTTTGAGCCTGATGATGAAAATAAATCAAAAGAACCTCAAAAAAACACGCAAGTACAAAAACTTAATCAGAAGCAAGAAAGCGCTGTCCGTAAAATCGATAATGCAATAGAAAAAGCGATGAAAGACCATGATATTATGGGAACGCTTAAAGATATGGACGGAAATCCAGTAGCTAAACCAAATGGCGGATATTGGGATCATATGCAAGAAATGAATAATACACTTAGAGGATTACGTAATAATGCTGAAACTCTGAAAAATATTAATAACCCCGAAGCTCAAGCCGCATATAATAGAGCTATACAAGCAATCGATAAGATAGAGTCATCTATTAAGGGTTATGGCATATGATTACTTTTAGAACACTACTTGAAAATTCAATAGATACAAGTGAAAGGCACACATCACCTTTAGATGATTGGTTTTATCGAGTAATTGATGTGCCAATATCGGATTTATCAATTGAAGATATTTGTCGCGCTATTAGGCAAAAGCTATTTTTAGAAATAATATTGCCTAATGCATGCAATATATTAAAAGATGAACCACTTGCAGGTGAGTATTATGATGGTGAATTAATTGCTTCTATAGCATCACTGTCAGGTAAGGATATTAGTCAGAATATAGGAAGCATTAATGAAATTAAAAGAATCTTGACATCATTGGATCTTACTGAACTGTCAAAAGACTTACAGCAAGATATTTTAAAAATAATGAGTTATTAATCATCAACTTTTATCTTATCCTACTAATACAAAAGATCCCAGCCCCACACTGGGATCTCCTTAGCTACCTCACTCCTCAGCCAGCCGGATGATCAACTGTCCGGCTTGGCGCGTGAGGGTATAGTGACTACCGACCTCAAAGCCCATCTCATTCAGCCACTTACCGCTTAAGGTGAGTTGTGGGCTGGGGTTGGGCTTACCGCGGTTGGGGGCGTAGCCCACTGTATACTGTCTGGTTTTGACCACTTCTTCTTTAATCACCCATCCAAATATTGCAAGCCTATCGTGTTATTTCCCTTTCTTTTTTTGTTCAAAAACACCGAACAAACCACCGACAAATACGATTCGAAGCAAAAAGGCGGTAGCTTGTCGGGTAGCATTGGCACAGGGTAGTCGACGAGTTAGGTAAGCAGATTACGGATATTGCGGTGACGGATGTAGCCATAAAAGCCACGAAGGATGTAGATAGAGCGCACCCTGAGTTGAGTGGCAAGGAAAGAGAAGATGCTATTCAAGCTCAAGTTAACAAATCTGAATGGGGCGTGGGAGGTGATAAACGCCGCATAGTGGAGTCGGGCACAGCGTTAATCCAAGGCTTGGTGAATGGGGATGTAAATAAAGCGGTGGCGAATGCGAGTGCGCCGTATATCGCGAATCAAATAGCGCAACATATCCCAGCTGAAAATAAAGAGGGTCGTATAGCGGCGCACGGTATTGCGAATGTTGCATTAGCGCTGGCAAAAGGTGAAAATGCAGGAGCGCAATCATTAGGTGCGATGACGGCAGAAGCGGTGGGAATGCTGTCGCAAGAGCTGTATAAGAAAAAGCCAAGTGAGCTAACGGAAGATGAAAAATCGACGGTGAGTGCGTTTGCGAGCCTGGCCGCGGGTATAGCGGGAGGGTTAGTCGGCGGGGATACGTCGAGTGCGGCAAATGCCGCAGAGGCAGGGAAGACCACGGTTGAGAATAACTATCTGAGCGACTCAGAGCACCGCCAGAAGACATCGCTGGAACTGAAAGAGAAGCAAGGTAAGATCACGGAAGTCGAGCAACAGAAACTGGCTGAGTTGCGAATTAAAGATACGGAGACAACACAAAGATTACTTGATACCTGTGCCGGAGGTGTTTCGCCTGAATGTACCGCAGCTAGAAAAGATGCATTCGAAACGATAGATACTTACGTCAGTTTGACGTATCAAAACCCAAAAACAGCACAAGCGGGTTATCAAGAAATCGAAAGATTATTGAATTCAACTTCACCAGAGGCACAGCAGGCGTACAATCTGTTGGAGTCCTATACTGAAGCCTTTAAAAATTTCGGTTATACCGATGAAGAAGCACGCACTCGTGCAGGAGTCTATGTCGGTTCTATTTATATTTTTGGTGGAATGTCTGCAATTGCGAACTCAGGTGCGTTAGTTAAACAGTTCGGAAAAGATGTTGCTAAGCCAAATGTAGTTCCACCGAAAGGTAACCAAGTTATTGATGGTTCAAACACTACTAAACCAGGAGTTACATCTCCTAAAGATAGCAATATAATTGCTAACAAAAATCAGTTGCCTGATTGGGTTAATGATATTAAAACACCAAACAGTAGACATAATTTTAATAGTATTAATCAAAAAACGACAACAAAAGAGCTAAATACCGTAATCGATAATTCTGTAGATGTAGCAAAAGATATGGCTGCAATAAAAAATGGTGAAGCATCAATTAAAGGAAATACAATCACAGTTAATAATAGAACTTATGAGCGAAAAGAATCGGGTGTTTTATACCCTGTTTCTGGAGCTGGTTTTACAACTCTTACTAGAGCCGAGTTTAAAGCTCTCGGTGTATACAAACAATTTGGCGATACACAAAAAGCTAGAGATATTCTGACCAATATGAATACGAGCTCTGAAGCTAAAATAAAAGCTCTTGATACGTGGAAAAGGAACCAGAAATGAGTGGTTTTGATATCATCATTGAAAAAAACGTAACTGAAAAAGATTTAAAAAATGCTATGGCTACTGCTTTTTGTGTCTTAAAGAAAAACATATTTATATCAGATGATTATGTTGATACACCATTAAGTGATGAAATAAAAATATGGTGTATTACTACTCCTATAGAGGGTGACTTTTCACTGAGTTGTATGGTCTTTATAAGAGATGAAAATATAACATGTACAGCCATTAAAATAGTAAAAGAATTATGCAATTTTTTGAGTACCAATTGTTTAATATCAAATGAAAATGTTGATCCATTCGAGTGGATATTAATTAACCCGAATGGAAATCATGTTTTAGTAAATTTGAATTCTGATGAGCTAGAAAATGATCGTTATATTTTATCTGTAACATAGTGTTATTGTTGAGAATAATGCATTATCCTCTGAAAAGTTAGCCCAAAGTGATTGCTTAACCATGTCACCGGCGGCATGTGGTAAAGCAAAAGAGCTAAATCAACGCATCTTAGATAAAGGATTACCGTCGGTTGAAACGATGCGTGATAAGCTAACTTCTTGCCAAGATGATGCCTGTCGTAAAGCTGCTTGGGCAGACTATCGTGCCGCGAGCGATGCTACGATTAGCACCTTGAAAGAAATGGCGCTAAATGGTGAACTGAGTCGTGAAGAGTTAGCCTTCATCAACCATGAATTAGGGAAAGAGTTAGCAGTCAGGGGCTATCGAGAAGGTGGCAAAATTGGGGTTTCTGAAAATTTAAGCTGGACAAATAACGGTCAAGGTCCATTAACCGGTTTCTTCGACACAGAATTACGCCAGAAAGAGTTAGTCAACTCAGGGATGACGGTTGCGGATGCTGCTCAGTTTGTACAAGAAGAATAACGTAATTTGATGTTGATGGAGTCTGCGGTAGGCGCTATTGGTTCCAAGGGTGGCTCCAAAGTCAACATTATAGGCAAAGGTTCTAAATTACCGACTGGTTACAGCGCAAAAGATAACGCAATAGTCGGTCCGAAAGGAAGTACATATAGCAATACTGGCAAGACAGATGCATCAGGAAACACGGTTTATAGTAATAATGGCGGATATTATACCTTTGAAAATGGTGTTAAAACTAAAGTTTCATCACCAAATCCGCCAACAAATGTTCAGCAAAATAACGAAAAAGGTAAGGAGTTTGAAAGCTCTATTTTTTGATGAAATAAAATCAAATCCTAGTTTAAAAACGCCTTCAAGAGAAATCACTATAGAAACAAATAAAGGAACTAAAGTTAGAATTGATATAATGGCTAAAGATGAAAATGGAAATATTAAGTGTATAGAATGTAAGAGTTCTCAAACGGCTCCATTCACTAAAAACCAAGAAAAAGGTTTTCCTGAACTTAAAGCTGAAGGCGGAACCATTGTTGGAAAAGGAAAGCCTGGATTTGAAGGTGGAACTAAAATACCACCGACAGAAGTTGAAGTTGTTAGACCAAAAGCAACTGATAATTAAGGATATTACATGTCTATAGAAGATTTAAATAAAATCGATTTAATTACAGTTACTTGCGAAGACATAGTGCCTCCACAAGTTATATTAGTTATTACAGATCATTTACAGTGGTCAGAATATATCAATGATCATTTATATAAATTACAAGAAAAAATTAATAAATATATAGAATTTGTTGAAAGTGGAGAAATGTTAGATAAATATCCAGATGCCTTTGGAAAGGAGGTTATGTTTAAAATTTACTTTAAGTATGGCATTCCTCATGAATGTATTGAGTTTATAAATCGAGTTAGTGAAATTTTGTCGTCTATTAAAATTCAACTGACATATGAAGAAAAAAATATTAAAGATTAAGTACTTGTACTACTTTAAGAACAGTGTATCCCTGCCTCATACAGGGATCTACTTAACCGCTTTACTCCCCCTCAGCCAACCGGATAATCAACTGTCCGGCTTGGTGAGTGAGAGTGTAGTGACTGCCTACTTCAACCCCCAACTCCTTCAACCACTTACCGCTAGTGGTCAGTTGAGGCTAGGATTGGGCTTACCTCGGATCTTCAGATAACCCATTGAGTATTATCTAGTTTTTTGAGCTTATTCTTTATCTGCCTTCACTTCTATCTTTAATCTCAAAACACACGTCGGGAAAATCGGCTCAGCAGGTTAAAAAAACCTTTGGAAATTTAATACTAACCAGCTGAATAGACTAATAAAAAATGGTTTTATCTGCCCGTTTCGCAATGGAATTAGTTGTTGTTGAAAATAATGACTTGCTAATCATTTAGAAAAAGACGTTATTGATAAATTCACAACTCAAGGTATTGCAAAAAAAGAAGAGCTAGATGCCGCATCCTGTGCGTTACTAAAATGCTCTGCTGGATTTGCAGAAGGTACCCCTGAAAAAGCGTATTACGAAAAGTTGGAACAAATTGGTAATCAGCCAGAGTATGCTGAATTACGTGATAAGCTTGCGAATGAGCAATTTACAGTAAGTTATGTTGACCCAAACACTGGAGCAACAATTACGTATTCTATTCCATTATTTCAATATGATAATGCTAGAGCCATTATTGATGGGGCATAGTAATACTGGCAAGACAGATGCATCAGGAAACACTGTTTATAGTAATAATGGTGGATACTATACTTTTGAAAATGGTGTTAAGAGGAAAGTGCCATCACCAAATCCGCCAACAAATGTTCAGCAAAATAGTGAAAAAGGCAAGGAGTTTGAGCAAAAACACTATGAAAAATATCAACAAGAAAACATAACTTCTCAGAGAGAAATTACAATAAAAACTGAGAGTGGGACTAAAGTTAGGGTTGATATGATCGGTAAAGATAAGAACGGAGTAATAAACTGCGTTGAATGTAAGAGTTCACAAACGGCACCTTTAACCGATAATCAAAAAATAGGATACCCAGATTTAGAAAAAAATGGTGGGATAATAGTCGGTGAAGGCAAACCTGGTTTTGAGGGAGGAACAAAATTACCTCCAACTAAAGGCGAAATTGTCAGACCAGATAAAGAAAAATAGAGGGAATAAATGTCAATAGTAGATACCGATAAAGTAGATATGATTGGTATACCAAAAGATAATACAGATCTTGTTCGATTAGGTATAACTGATCATCTATGTTGGAATGACGATATACTTGAACATTTATATTTATTACAAGAGAAAATTAATAGTTATATTCGTTTTATTGAAAGTAAAGAGGTATATGAAGCTTTCCCTGAATCGAAAGGAATTAATAATTTTTTGATCGAAATATTCTTTCTGCATGAAATACCATCAGAATGTATTGAATTTCTTGAAAAGGTAAAAGACATACTGGTTACTATCAATACATCGTTAAGATATGAAGTAGATAATGAATAAGTCCCAGTTCTAGACTGGGATCATCCTTAGTCTACTTCGCTCACTCCTCTGCTAACTGGATAATCAACTGTCTGGCTTGGCGAGTGAGGGTGTAGTGCACCCCACTTAAAACCTAACTCTTTCAGGCAATTACTGCTGATACTCATCTATGGATTGGGGTTGGGTTTACCGCGGTTAGGGGCGTAGCCCACTGTATATTGCCTGGTTTTAACCCCTTCTTCTTTAATCACCCATCCAAATATTGCAAGCCTATCGTGTTATTTCCCTTTCTTTTTTTGTTCAAAAACACCGAACAAACCACCGACAAATACGATTCGAAGCAAAAAGGTGGCAGCTTGTCGGGCAGTATTGGCACAGGGTTGAATACCACGGCATCGGTGAATGTGAATAAAACCGAGATGCACAGTGATTATCAATCGGTGGATAAACAAACGGGTATCAATGCAGGCAAAGGCGGTTTTGATATTACGGTGGGTATATATGAAGTCGCGCCGTTTGTAGGTAAACTCATTTTTATTTTGAATTATTGCAAGAAAAGACATTGTCTGAGATTGACGATATGATTGGCATTACAGGTTTTTACAGCTAGTTGATATCACAGTGATACTGGCTAATTTTAAAAAGATATGTGAGAAATAAACGCTGAATTAATAGTTTTTGGAGTAAAAGTTTATGGACCTTAGTTGGCTGGAAAAAACAAAAAACTATTTAATAAGTCATGAGGGTGGAGATCTCTATTATTTGGTTGAATCATTGATTAAAAGGGAAAAAATAACATATAGACAATTTCTTTATGATGCATCTCATGGCATTAGTAATGGTGAAGGTGAAGGATTCGATTTTGCATTGGATGGTGATTATGATGATCCAAATGACTTTAATTCTGTTGAGTTTTACGTTGGTGGGCTGGAAAGTACCAAAATGACAGTGTCTATTTTTATAGAGTTAATGCAATATATATCAGACAATTATGTCATTGATAATCCTACGGATAAAATATCAGTTGAGAAATCAATGCTAAGAATTAAGCAACGTTATTATAAATTTTTATAAAAAATAATTAATTTATTTTAACCTTCTAGTGAGCGATTTAGTCTGTAGCTAATACTGTCATCCAACTTTGATTACCTAAAAATATCCACATTAGCGTATAAGTAGAAAAATAGATTTATCAGCGTAGGGTGCTATAGTTTATGTGAAGAATATTATCCTTTAGCACAATATGAGAGAGGGACTTATGAGCTTTTTCCAAGAGATTTTAACTAAGGTCTTTAAACCCGCGGATGCCAAAATAGAAAATAGTGCAGACCCTGTTGCTGCAATGACGGAAGCGATTAGAGCCAATATTAATATCAGTAATGATGCTATTTCAGATAATAAAATTGATGCCATAGCTGTGTTAGAAGGCTTGGCAAAAAGTTACCCGCAAAAACTTAATTGGAAAGTGTCTATTGTTGATTTGTTAACATTATTAGGTTTGGATAATAGCTTAACGGCGCGGAAAAAGCTTGCTGCAGAGCTAGGTTATCAAGGTGATACAAGTGATACTGCAACCATGAATGTATGGTTAATTAAAGAAGTGATTAAGCAGTTAGAGCAAGCGGGTGGTAATGTGAATGAGCTCGTGAATCAACTCAAAAAATAAGTCTCAGTGGTGCCGTAGCGTTTTGACTACGGCACGCTTAAAGTCACCATTAAATAAAAATAGTACAGCCTTTATTTCTTAGCGCTTTAATCACTTTTGGTTCCTCTGTAAAGCTATTCCACCGCAAATCGAGTTTAATGAGGTCAGTTAAATTTATTAAACTGTCGGGTAATGTTTGAAGTTTATTGGCACGTAAATCCAAGTATTGGAGAGATAGCATTTCACCTATTGATTCAGGTAGTTGAGTTAACTGATTAAACCTTAAATTTAAAGTATGCAATTTCTTAAGTGCAGATATTGCAGGGGAGATAGTGTGAATTTTATTTTGATTTAGATCCAAAATACGAAGAGAAGATAGGCCCGAAATATTATCCGTAAGCTCTGAAATACAGTTATTCATCAAGTGTATTTCATGCACATTGGATAATTGAGAAAGTGAGCTGGAAAAACGCTCTATTTGGTTATTATACAGACGCAGTTCCTTAAGATTTTTTAACTGAGAAAACCAAGAGGGTATCTGCGTTAACAAGTTATCCGTTGCATTGAAATAAACCAGATTTTTTAACTGAGATAATGAATTTGGTAAAGTGTGAATGCCATTATCGCTCAAATAGAGGAATTGTAATTGATGCAGGTTACCCACTTCATCGGAAATTTCAACAATATGGTTGTGCCCTAAATCTAACATTTTGAGCCGCGTTAACTTTGCTATTTCTGCGGGGATCGATTGAATTTGATTACAAGAAAGATTAAGCACTTTTAGGTTTTCACAGTGAGTTACTCGGTAGGGAAATGCACTGAGATTATTGTTATAGGCGCTTACCAAGCTGTAATCAAAAGGCGCTAAAATAAGCGTATCAATTTCTTCTCGACAGCTTGAATCCAGATTGAGTTCAAACTCAGAGTTGGAATGTTGGTGTAGCATCGCCTTCCTCACTTTAATAGAACGTATTATGTGCAGTTTATCTGTAAAAAATAGAATAATGAACAACATAATAAGATTGAATTGAATGGCCTTTTAAGTCATTAATCATGCTGCTACCTATGATACAGTTTAAGCAATTAATAGGATTCCAATACTAGCCAAGGCGGTTTAGATGCCTAATATTTTATTGTTAGATAGCGAAAGTTTCTCACGCACATTGTATAACCCGCAAGAGCAAGACTCACCCGTTGTTGTTGTCTATTTTTCAGCGTCATGGTGTATCCCTTGCAAAAAGATGAAGCCTGTTTTTGAACAATTGGCGAATCATTTTGAAAAAAGTGCGGTTAAATTCGGTATGGTTGACATCGCTCAGTCCCCCATATTAGCGCCTAAATATGGAATTAAATCTGTCCCAACAATCGCTATTTTTAAAGAGTCTCGATTGATAAAAGTGATTGCGGGAGAGGTTTCTTTCACTCAAGCCGTAGAAACGTTAAACCAAATATTTTGTGTTAATTAGGCGTTCGGTTTAAAGTGGCTTTTTCCTCTTTATAACAATAATAAGCTCATCGTTATGCTGCTATTGATTTTTGAAGGTTTACTGATTGGATGCTTGCTTGGGTTAACAGGGGCGGGCGGTGGTATTTTAGCGGTTCCTGCGTTGATGGCAAGCCAAAATTGGACGGTGGCGCTTGCTGCACCTGTTGGACTTCTAGCAATAACATTAGCTGCTTTTATTGGTGTTATTCAAGGGCTTATTAACAAAACAATACGATATAAAGCCGCTATATGGATAGCGATAGTCAGCATTCCTTTTGCTAAATATGGTATTTTTCTTGCTCAAATAATTACGCCTGTTTGGCTGACTTTAATCTTTAGCTTAGTGATGCTTTATGTTGCATATCGTACTTTTTTTGCTCAAATGGCTGAATTAAATGATGCGCCGTGCCAAATTAGCCAAGAGACGGGGAAGTTTATTTGGAATATAAAAACAGCGTCGATATTAGGTGGTATAGGAATTATTGCAGGGCTTTTAACAGGGGTATTAGGTGTTGGTGGTGGCTTTGTGATTGTTCCTGCGTTACGAAAGGTATCCAATTTAAATATAAAAAGTATTATTGCAACATCATTGATGGTGATTTTTTGTATCGGTAGTGTGAGTATTTTAATCAATATTTTAAATGGATTTCAATACCCTAAGGAAATTAGCTTAATATTTATCACATCCTGTGTCATTGGTTTACTAATAGGGAGAGTCATCATAAATTATATTTCAATAAAATTAGTTAAAAATATATTTGCAAGCCTAATTATTATTGTTTCTTTTAGCTTAATCTATTCAGTCTTAGATGAGTTAAATGTTTTATGAAATTGTGCTTTAAAGGTAAATGTTAACAAATTAGATTATTCAACTAGCAATTTAACTGTTTTTATATTCAATAGTGTATAACATGATTTTCATATTGACGGATTATTGTATTGTTAGTGAATAAAACGATTTATCTTCACCTTCAATGCGGTATAATGAACAATCGCATTTCATCTTCTCTGATAATAGCTTAAAAGGATTTTTGATTATATCAATCAGGGGGGCACTAAAGGTTGACTAATATAATTATGACAAAACAAGATAGCTCAACAACAATAATTGATATAGCTAAACGTGCAAATGTTACTGATATTACCGTTTCACGTGCATTTAATCATCCCGAAATGGTAAAGAAAGAAACAAGGGATAAAATATTAGCGATTGCTCAAGAACTCAACTATGTTCCCAATCTTTTTGCACGAAATCTGAAAAATAAAAATAGCCGCATAATTGGTGTGGTTACTGACAGTACATTTAACCCTTTCTATGTTGTTCTCATTCAAACCGTTTCTCGTTTAGCAAAAGAGAAAGGGTATCAAGTGATGATTTTTGATTCAGATAGTGATGAAAAAGCGGAGAAAACGGCAATCGAAACACTCGTTAGCTATAAGGCGAGTGGCATTTTACTATCACCAGTGCGTGATGATAAAGACTACCAGCCTAGTTATCTTTCATTAATCGACCAACATAATGTTCCGTTAGTATTTGTCGACCGTGCGATTTATGGCTATGAGAAAAAATATTCTGGGTTATTTTTGAAGAACTTTGAAATTGGTGCATTGACAGGAAAATTCCTTAATGAACAAAATAGCGAAAATACGTTAATTATTTCTGGCCCTAAAAATTCAGAAATCAGCTTGTCTCGTTTGTCAGGAATATATGCAAGCTTTCCAAATAGAAAAAACCTTAATGTCTTATATAGTAGTTATATGTTTAATAAAAAAGATGAAGCGTATTTAAGACAAAAAGTTCAAGATCTATACACTCCAGGAATGTATATTGTTGGGCTAAATGGAATTATTACCGCGGGAATGTATAAAATAATTGCGGAATTAGGGCTATCTTGCCGTTATTTTTCAGTCGATTTACCACCTTATGCAGATACCTATCATTTATCTATTTCTGGTGTTCATCATGATTCCGTTTACCTTGGGGAATTAACCACAGAATTATTATTCTCAGAAATAGAGCGTGATACAAATAAAGGCCATGAAACGAAACAAATTTTTGTTGATGGTAAGCTTGTTATTTATTAATAATATATAATTGCCTCGTTAAGGGGCTCTTTTATCCGATTATCTTTCCTTTACTATTTTATATTTCACTTTAATTTGTGATTAAAAAAATCGGTTAATTGACAGTCATAATCTACAGGCAATTAACCGATAAGGTTGAATTATGAAAAATCTAGCGTTTCATTGAGCTAATAAATGTTGCACCCCAGATAATTAAGCCTTTCACAATGTATTGAACGTAAGGGGAAATACCTAGTAAATTCAATCCATTATTTAATACGCCGAGGATCATGGCTCCAATTAATGTACCGATGATCATACCACGTCCACCCGCAATGGAAGCGCCACCCAAAACCACTGCGGCAATCGCATCTAGTTCAAAGCCGACTCCTGCATTAGGTTGCCCACTCATGACGCGTGATGTAAAAATTAAACCCGCAAATGCAGCAGTAAAACCACTTATTACATACACCAACATTTTGTAGCGTTCAACGCGGATACCACTTAAGCGAGCGGCTTCTTCATTACCACCAATAGCGTAAATATAACGACCAAATGAGACGTGGTTTAAGACGACGTAAAAAATAAGATAAAGGCCAAGCATTAATAAAATTGGCACTTGAATGCCCATTAACTCTTCACGGCCCCAGAAGGCAAATTCTTTGGGTAATCCTGATATTGGATAGCCACCGGTATAAATTAACGCTAAACCTTTCGCAATAATCATCGCGCCTAATGTGACGATAATGGGAGGCATTTTACCGTAAGCGGCTAAAATTCCATTAATAAAACCAAATGCAATCCCTGATAATAAACCCAGAGCAATGGCTGCATATGGATCCATACCATAATATTTCATTAGGCCAGCCATCAAGGTGCCCGATAAAGCCATAACGGCACCAACAGATAAATCAATTCCGCCAGTTAAAATGGCAAACGTCATACCAATAGCAATAATGGCATTAATTGAAACTTGTCGTGCAATGGTGGAAAGGTTATTTACCGTTAAAAAATGCTCATTAAAAATGGACATGCAGGTAAATAAAAGAATTAAACCAACAAGTGGTAAGAATGCAGGTATTTTTGTTAATTTAGAAAAACTAAATTTAGTTTTAGTTAGTGGAATTGCACTTTGATTAGACATAGTCATTATCCTATATAATATTGCCAGCTGCATGTACCATAATCTGAGTTGAGTTAATATCTTCTCCACTTAACTCAGCAGCAATTTCACCATCACGAAAGACCAAAACTCTATCACTTACACCAATAACTTCGGGTAATTCAGAGGAGATCATAATAATGGAGATCCCTTTTTCAGTGAGTGAGCGCATTAGCTGATAAATTTCTGATTTTGCCCCAACATCAATACCTCGAGTGGGTTCATCGAAAATAAGAATTTTGGCTTGTTTATTTAGCCAGCGAGCAATAACAACTTTTTGCTGATTACCACCACTTAATGTGGAAACCGCAGTGTGAGGTTCTGGTGTTTTAACTTTTACTTGAGAAATTAAATCAATAGATAAAGTGAGTTCTTTTTTATTTTGGATTAAAAACAATTTTTGCGCATGGTTATTTAACCAAATATTTTCATTGACTGAGAAAGGTAAAACTAAACCTTGGGTTTTACGGCTTTCAGGTAATAAGCCGATACCTAATTGCAGTGCCGCCGCCGCAGATTTAATTTTGACCTCTTTGCCTTCTAAAGTGACTTTTTTCTTATACGCTTTATCCGCGCCAATCATGGCGAGAATAGTTTCAGTTCTCCCTGAACCAACAAGGCCTGCTAGCCCTAAAATTTCACCTTTTTTCAATTGAAGATGGTTAACAGGGCTATTTGAGAAACGTTGAATTTCAGCGTCAAGAATAATTTCCTGTTGGGAGAATTCGCGCTTATGTGGATAAATATTTTCTACTTCTCGGCCAACCATCATTTCAATAATGACATCTAAGTCTGTTTCATCGACTTTGCGTGATCCAATATATTGCCCGTCACGTAACACGCTGATGGTATCGCATATTTCATAAATCTCTTCTAAGTGATGAGAAATAAAAAACATGCCAACACCTTTAGCTTTTAGATCGCGCATAACATCGAATAAATGATTTGCTTCATTAGGTGTTAATGTTGCAGTCGGCTCATCTAATACCAAAATTTTAGCGTCTAAAGAAAGTGCTTTGGCAATTTCAACAAATTGCTGCTCTGCAATACTTAAATGGATAATGGGTTCATCAATATCAATATTAACACCAAGCTCTGTGAGTAAAGCTTGAGATTTTTGGCGCATAAGTTTTCTATCTAATAAACCAAATTTATTTTTTAATTCACGATTTAAAAAGATATTTTCAAACGCATTTAAATAAGGAATTAGAGAGAATTCTTGGAAAATAATACCTACACCAGCTTTGATAGCATCTCTGTAGTTATGAAAAATATGTTCTTTGCCTTCTATCAGAATTTTTCCACTATCAGGTTTATGAATCCCACATAAAACTTTCATTAGCGTAGATTTACCTGCGCCATTTTCACCTAATAACGCGTGAACCTCACCCTTTTCAAGGGAGAGATTAATATTATCCAACGCCTTAACTCCAGGGAAAGTTTTGCTGACATCTTGTAATGCTAATAATTGCATCATATTGCTTCCCTATATTTCTTAACCGCTTAAAAATGGGTAACAAAGTCATCTGGAATAAAGTGATTCCAATATGCATTTAATTATTAATTGTTATGAGAAGGTATTGCACCCAATACATAGGTACAGGTGCAATACAATTAATGAGTCAATATTCGATTACCAGTGGAAATCTTTCGCATTTGTTTTGTCGATTAATTTAACATCAATCGGAACTTCTTTCGGTACGTTAGCACCCCAATATTTTGCCAAACCCATTGCTAAGCCGATACGAACTTGGTCACGTGGGAACTGTGCAGAAGTTGCGATAAACGGTGAGTTACCTTTCGCAATTTCAGCAACGGCTTCAGGCGAACCATCAACACTGACAAGTTTTACGTCACGGCCTGAAGATTCGATAGCCGCTAATGCACCAAGTGAGCCCACATCGTTAACGCTGAAAATACCATTCAAAGTTGGGTTAGCTTGCAGCATGTTTTCTGTGACATTCATCGCAGTATCACGCTCTTGCTTACCATTCAGCTTAGTAACAATTTTAATATTTGGATATTCTTTCATTGCCGCTTCAAAGCCACGAACACGTTCGAGGATTGGCACAACTGGAATACCATCTAAAATGGCGACTTCACCTTTTCCACCCAGTGCTTCACCTAAGCGTTTACCCGCCATTAAGCCAGCATCGTAGTTTTTAGAACCGACGAAGGAGTCAATTGGGCCATTCGCTTGTGCGTCGATAGCGATAACCACAACCCCCGCTTTTTTCGCTGCCAGTACTGCCGTTTCTGCACCAACACTATCCGCTGGGTTGATTAGCAGGATATCGATTTTTTTCTGTAACATATCTTCGATATCACTGGTTTGTTTCGAGACATCATGCGCCGCATCGGAAATATACAGCTGAGCACCCATATCGCCAGTTGCGCTCTCCAGAGCTTCTTTCATCGTGACGAAATATTCGTTGTTTAATTCTTGAAACGACATGCCAACTGAAACAGGTTTTGCCGTAGCGTTGAACGCCATACCTAAAGTCAGGACACTAGCTGCTACAGCTAACTTTTTGAATTTACTCAACATAAGATGTTCTCCTAAAGAGCGTTTAATTATATGTAGGGTCTTACTCGTCTAGTATTTATTTAAATTATTAATTATTACAAACAGTTAGTGCATGTCTATGGCTTGATGACGACTTTAATTGAGTCGGCAGATTTCGCCATGACAAAGGCTTCTTCCCAATCATCGATGGAGTAGAAGTGGGTAACGATATCATCAGCATTGACTAAGCCACGGCTAAAGAGATCGATAGCAACCTCATAGCTATATGGGCCTAAGTGCGCACCGCGGATATCAAGTTCTTTACGGTCACCAATAATTGACCAGTCAACTGTGGTTTCTTTACCAAATACGCTAAATTCAACGAAACGGCCAAGTTTACGGATCATTTCTAATCCTTGGGTTACGCCAACAGGGGCACCTGTCGCTTCGATATAAACGTCGCAGCCGTAACCTTCCGTCATCTCTTTGACTAACTTGATGGCATCTTCTTTCAGTGGGTTGATCACCACGTCAGCACCAAATTTTTTCGCTAATTCAAGGCGTTCGTCGATAGCATCGATCACGACTAATTTTTTTGGTGTTTTGAGTTTTGCAACTTGGATCATACACAGACCAAGCGGGCCAGCACCTGCAATGACGACGACGTCATTTAAATCAATATCACCACGGCGAACGGTGTGGATGGCACAGGCCATTGGTTCAATTAATGCGGCGTCTTTATCGGAAAGTTCATCTGGGATCTTGTGAATGATAGCGCGCTCAGAAAAACGCATATACTCAGCCATCCCACCATCGGCAACTTCTTTTTGGAAACCGTAGATATCATGGGTTTC
Organism: Providencia xihuensis; assembly: GCF_041953405.1. Classification (NCBI taxonomy): domain Bacteria; kingdom Pseudomonadati; phylum Pseudomonadota; class Gammaproteobacteria; order Enterobacterales; family Morganellaceae; genus Providencia; species Providencia xihuensis. Next base: position 963,923 of record NZ_CP169565.1, read on the forward strand.
ACACATCCAGTATTTACCTGATTTACAGAAACGACATTCCCAGCAAGGGACGATTTGTTCTGCGAGGATACGGTCACCCACTTTTAATTTGAATTTTTCAGCGGACCCTTCGCCCAATTCTGCGACTCTGCCATAGAATTCGTGACCAGGTACGACAGGGGCTTTGATCCATGGGTCATCCCCCCAGAACATTTGTGCGCCATCATTGGCTTTGCAGTCACCCGCACAGATCCCACAGCCATCGACTTTAATGACAACTTCTCGAAAGCCAGCTGTAGGTCTTCTAATATTTTCAAAACGATAGTCATGGGGACCATGACAAACAACGGCTTTCATTTTTTCAGGTAGGTTACTCATGTTCTAAAACCTCTTTCTAGTTGTTAGCCCTAATGTTGACGTCAACATTAAGCGTTTTTTTATCTCTAAATGACTTTAATTTTTACGCTTAACGATAAATTTGGATACGAATGTAAGAAAAATGGTTCTTTAATGTTATAGATAAAATAATTTATTTTTAATATGACGACGTCGTCATTTTTGAAGGTGCAGAGAAGAAAAACTAAGATTTGTGATTTAACTCTTAATTTTAATTGCTTTTAGAGCACCGTCAAAGGGGTGAAAAACGTCAATCATAGGTATCTAACACGATGAAAAATAAGTAATAAAATAAAATTCATTCCTCGTGTTAGGGTTATTAAGAAATGAATATGAAGCCGAGTATAATTATTTTAACTGTTTTCAGAAGTGGATAATTCATGCAAAAACATTTCAGCTCACATTTTTATATGAAAGTTAATTTCATTTTCATTGAATAAGGTGATTAAAAATCGAAAATCAGTATAAATTTTATTTATTAAAAATTATTTTATGGTTAGACATGAAAGTAATAAGTGCTGCAAATTAAATTTTTATCAAGATTGAGTATGAATAAATAAGATTTGAAAGAAAAAAGGCTCTATTCTGTAGAGTATTTAATAAATTCAACTAAGAATAAAGCCAAAAAAATACCAATTAATAACTTCATTTTGTAAGGAAATAGGTGTTTTTATTTATAGTAATGAGTGAGGGATTAGACCTAACTCATCAAGTTAAACAATCATCGGTGCGATAATAAATCCAAAGACAACCCCAGCAATAATTCCACCTAACCCTGGTAGCATGAAGGGATGGTTAAGAATATATTTTCCGACACGGGTTGAACCTGTGGAGTCAAATTCGATTGCTGCTAATGACGTTGGGTAAGTGGGTAAAACAAACACGCCAGTGACAGCAACGAACGACGCTAAAATAGCCCATGTTGGTACATCCAAAGCAATGGCCAGTGGAATGATTAGTGGTGTTGTTGCCCCTTGGGAGTAGAGCAATGCACAGGTAAAAAACAGTACGACAGCTAACAATATAGGGTAGGCAGATAATACATCCCCTGCGATAGCTTTGATTTGATCCATGTGGGCATCAACAAAAGTGGTGCCTAATGTCACAATTCCCAATATGACAGCAAGAGAGCTCATTCCTGAACGGAACGTTGGTGCTAAAACGATAGAGTTTGGTGATGTTTTACAGAAAATAACCATCAAGCAGGCTGCACTGAGCATGCAGATGATGATGATATCACGGGTACCCATCGGTTTGCCGATATCAAAACCTGGGCGTAATTGAGGGAAAGCTGCCAATATCACAATCGCAACGGTTGCAATAAGAAAAACGACAACTGAAAATTTCTCACGGGTAGTACTTTCGCCTTTTTTCTCTTCGTATTTATGGACTAACCCTTTTTGTAAGCGGTCTAAATAAACTTCATCATCTTCCAATTCACAACCTTGGCGTGACGCAATAAATGCAGCAACCATTGCAGCCACAAAGGATGCAGGTAAACACACTGACATAACAACAATAAAGGTAACGCCATTACCTTCCATAATGGTTAACATTGCCGCCATTGCGGCACTTATCGGAGAACCTGAAATGGCTATTTGTGAAGCAACAACGGAGCCTGCCAGTGTACGAGAAGGGCGGATACCCGAGTCTTTGGCTATTTCAGCAATGACGGGAAGCATTGAAAATACGATAAATCCCGTACCAGCCATAATGGTCATCACCCACGTGGTGATTGGCGCAATAATGTTTAGGTACTTCGGATTTTTACGCATAAATGTACTGGCGAGGCGCACTAAATAGTCCATTCCTCCAGCCGCTTGTAATGCTGATGCAGCGACAACAACGGTCATAATAATTAAAATAACATCAACAGGGGGAGAACCTATTGGCAAACCAAATCCAATGGTTAATACTGCCAACCCCAATCCTCCGCATAAGCCAATACCAATTCCGCCCATGCGTATACCGAAGAAAATAGCACCTAGTACAACAATGATCTCTAGCCAAACCATAATCGTCTCCAATAGACAATATATTGTCATTAGTAATAAAATTTCTAAAATTGATTGTTTTTAATAATGATTAAATATTTACTTTAAATTTTCGGTTATTATTAAATGCGATTTTCCAACTCTATTTTCATACCAATGAATACTAGCCCTAACTAAAGAACCTGTTGAATCTATATACTTATTAGGGTGTTTTTTAACTTCATTGGCTAAAATAACAGGGACTTCAGTACAACCTAAAATAATGACTTCAGCTCCACGTGAAAATAATAATTCAGCTTGCGACTTCATAATTTCTTCTGCTGCATCTTTATTTCCAGATTTTAATAAATAAATGCTTTTCATGACTAATTTCTGGCTTTCTTCATCGGGAGTGATGCAGTTTAATTTTTTTTGTTCAATACTTTTTTGATAAAGCCCCATATACATAGTTGCGTTAGTTGCTAATAAGCCAATATTTTTTTTCTTAGTTAGTAGAACCTCTTGCATGGTGGTTTCAACAATACTCAGCATATCCACATGGCAAGTATTTTTTAGTTCATCGAACCAAAAATGTGCAGTATTACAAGGGATAACAATGCATTCTGCCCCTGCATCTTCAAGTTTCTTTAAGTAATTAGTCATTAAAGGGAGTGGTGAGACTCCGTGATTTAGCAATGCTTCTGTACGATCTGGAATATCAGGAATAGATGAAATAATTAATGGAATATGTTCTTGGTCTTTATTAGCAATAGTATATGTTACAAATTTATTAAATAAATCGACGGTTGCTGCTGGACCCATTCCACCTAATACACCAATTAAACCTTTCATTATTACACTCCTGCGATTTTTATCTTTTTTGATTTAAGATAAATTAAACGCGATATTGCTTAACTTATTTAACATGAGATACATTATTTAATTAATTATTAACGATTGCTTCTAATTAATCGGTGTCTAATTTTTAGCAATGTTTTTTAGGTAAGAGAAATGCAAGTAAGTATGGGATGATGCAAGATATGCATTAAGATTTTAATGTTAACTCGAAGGAGCTCAATGAAATGAAAGGCAAAGCCTGAATATAATTGGCTTTCACGATAATGCTCTAGTTAATAGAAAATAAATTTTGATTTTTATTAATGTTTAAAACGATAACCTTATGCATAATACAAATAATAGACATACAATCCATGAATGATAATTTAACTGACAGTTAACTAAATATACCAATAAGAATATCATTATTATTTTATACGCGTCATCCTTCAAGCTGCATGGGTGTTGACTGCATTCAGATAGCCGAATCACATACTTTTGTATGCTCATCGGTCTATCTTCACTTGTCGCCTACATGCAACTCGAATGATTTAGCGTATATAGGTTAGTCACTTTTTCAAGCTGCATGGGTGTTGACTGCATTCAGATAGCCGAATCACATACTTTTGTATGTTCATCGGTCTATCTTCACTTGTCGCCTACATGCAACTCGAATGATTTAGCGTATATAGGTTAGTCACTTTTTCAAGCTGCATGGGTGTTGACTGCATTCAGATAGCCGAATCACATACTTTTGTATGCTCATCGGTCTATCTTCACTTGTCGCCTACATGCAACTCGAATGATTTAGCGTATATATTTTAACAGCGAGTCTGCTTAAGGCTTAATAACATGAAAAATATAGAAACAAAGTGGTTGTACGATTTTTTAACCTTGGAATCTTGTCGACATTTCTCCCATGCTGCTGAGCAGAGAAACATTTCTCAACCCGCTTTTAGTCGGCGTATTAAAGCGTTAGAGGAGGCGATCGGTGTCGAATTGTTTGATAGAACCACGTCCCCCTTGCAGTTGTCTGAAGAAGGCAAAGTTTTTCATTCTCAAGCCCGTAGCTTGTTGCAGCAATTAGAGTGTAATTTAAATGAACTCTCTGGGCATAATATTTTAAGTTTACCTAATATTAAAATTGCGGCGGCCCATTCTTTATCATTAACACTGCTACCCAAACTAGTTCACGCATTGTCAGGTTTCGGGGAAGAATTTGTCTATCATGTTGAAGCCATTGACGTGGTACAGGTGGTTAATGCACTAAGAGAAGGGAAAAGTGATTTTATCATCTCATTTTATGATGAGGATTTAATGCAATCGCCATTTTCCTGCTTGAATGTTTTTGAGTCTGAGCTTTACCCTATCTGTGCCGCAGATGAATTTGGTAAACCGTTATTCGATATTTACCAACCCCAAGTTCCCTTGTTGAATTATACGAGTGCTTCTTATATGGGGCGGTTAGTTAATCGCAGGTTAAGCGAGTTCGGTGCAATTAGTTCAAAAACGTTGTTTATGTCTTCCATGAGTGAATTATTGAAAAATATGGCATTGGATGGTCATGGCATCGCATGGCTGCCGATTTACTCTGTGGTCAATGAGCTGAAAGAAAAGAAATTGGTTTGTCTTGATACCCCAGAATTGACGATTCCAATTCAAGCTTACATTTACCGTATGGACACTCGCTTAAATAAAACCGCAGAGGATTTTTGGCGTATTTTGAAGAAAAATATTCCAGAGGATTTAAAGCATTTGTAAAACTTAATAGAAATCCTATAACGAGAAAACCCGCTTTAGTCGCGGGTTTTGTACCATATAGTCATTGAATATTAGTGATCTAAAGAAACAGAATGAACATAAGATAGCTGTTTTAACGAGCAATAAAATTCAGGCAATGTGGTTTTTTGGCGAACCACCAGTTTTAAATTGACTTCTACTCGCTCTTTTTTTATGTCACGTATTGTTAGGTTTTCAATAATGTCTTTATGTTGTTTTAAATACTCAATGAGTAAGGGGACGCCATCTTCATGGGTAAACAACATTCGAACTTTAATCTTGCCTAATTTTTGATTTTTCATCTGAAACAATGCCACTTGTGGGCTCAGTTGAATCGCCAAGAAAAAAAGAATGGTGACAATTAATGCGTGCCAATAAAAGCCAGAACCACACGCAATTCCAACGCCAGCTGAAGCCCAAACAATCGCTGCGGTTGTCAGTCCTGAAATCGCATCATCACGACGATGTAAAATAACGCCCGCGCCTAAAAAGCCCACTCCGCTGATTATTTGCGCCGCTAATCTCATTGGGTCACTGCGAATATTATCTGAAATATTGGCGTAATATTCGGCAGACTGAATAGAAACGATGGTTAATAAACAGCTAGCAACAGCAATAATGACACAGGTTTTAAAGCCGACAGGTTTTCCCTTTGATTCACGTTCTAAGCCAATAAAGCCGCCTAAAATAAAGGCGGCGAGTAATTTAGCAATACTTGATAGTGACAAAGGGCCAATGGTGTCGACAAACTGCATAAGAGCATCCATGGCTTACCTCTGTATATTTCGAATTACGGTGCTACAGCGCCCTCTGGTGCTTTTTTATCGTCGTTATTTTTCTTTTTAGAAACATCATCTTTAAAGAAGAAGATAAAGAACACACTGACAACGGCAGCGACGATAGCAGGGTAATGCCAGAAGGTTTCCCATTGTGGTAAGGACTCGCTACCTTTTTCCGTGACTGTTGAGTTAAATATTTGCCCGCAAATCGTGGAGGCAAATAATAAACCGAAGCCGTTTGAAATAATAAAGCGTAATCCTTGAGCTTGTGCGCGGATTTCTGGTTTTGCTTTACGGTCGACATAAATATCGCCAGCGGTAAAGAAGAAGTCCCAACATAATCCCTGAAGCATCAACCCAAAGACAATAAAATATAAACTGGTATCGACCGCAGCATAGGCAAATAATGTTGAGCGAATAATCCAGCTAATTGCACCTAATAATAAAGTGATTTTAAAACCGAACTTCATCAAGAAGAACGATAGGAAGAACATAAACAGCACTTCACAGGCAATACCAATTTGCATAATAGAAGCAGCATTATCAAACCCAAGCGTTTTAATAAACACAGGGATATAGGCGGAATAAGCTGTTTTTGGAATCATTAATACAAAGATGCTAAACATTAAAATAGCGAAATAGCGGTCTTTAAATAATGACAATGCGTCTAAGCATAAAATATCGCGTGTGGAGAACGGTTTGCCTTTAGCTTTTGGTGGCGTATTTGGCAGTGTAAAACAGTAAAAGCCTAATACGACTGCAACTGCAGATGCGATATACCATGTCATGGTACTGCCCGAGAAGCCCATTTCCCCTAAAATAAATCCGATAGCCATAAAACCAAACGTACCGAATACACGAATGATAGGGAAATATTTCACACCATTAATATGGGAGAAGCTGATGCTATTAGAAAGTGCGGTTGTTGGGTAAAACAGCAGGCCAATAATAAAGATCAAAAATAGGGTCATGCCACTGTTTTGTGCCTCAATAAATTGAGGAACACATAAAATGACGGCGGCATTAATTAAGTGAAGGATCCCCATCACTTTTTGTGATGCAAAGAAACGGTCAGCAACCATACCAATAAATAACGGTGAAATAATGGTCGCGACACCTAATAACGCATAAGCATTACCAATAATATGTGCCATACCATAGGTGCTTAATACCAGTCCCATCGTCATATTCCACGCACCTTGCATGAAATATTGCACAAACATCATGATCAGCAAGCGGGAAGTGATTTTCATATCCATTTTATTTCCCTCTTAATGTGTTTCTAACGTTAGTCCGTCATACGCGACACGGATATTATAAGGAGCACAAACCGCCACTAATTCTTCATGCAGTAATTTACCACTGTGTGAAATATGAGAAACGGCAATTTGAGTATTAGAATGCAAACAACCTTGTTGTTGCAGCCTTTCTTGTGCTGCAAAGACGGTTTCTAGGCTCATATGGTTATCGGTACGGTTATTGCCATTTAGTCCATAAGTGCATTCGAATACAACAATATCTAGCGGTTTGTTTTCAAGCCATTGCCAAGTCAGTTCTGGGAACCAGCCTGAGTCGTGGCCATAGAAAATCGCTTTGCCATCTTTTTCAATATGATAGACATAACAGAGCTCCCATTTCGCATGGTTTGCTAGTAATGGGGTAATTTTATATCCATTTCTTTCAACGGTGACAAAAGGGATTAAACAATGAAAAGCGAAACGCTCTTTGCTGTACCCCGGTAGCACTTCAAGGCAGCCATTGATTGCACGATCGTTGCCAAATATATGAAGTGGATGGTGAATTTCAAAGCCATAACCTTCCATTCTACTGAACAGATCGCCCACATTAAAATGGTCAGGGTGAGTGTGAGTGAATAGCAGGCTTTCAAAATGGGTTGCATCCATTCCATCACGCATGAGTTGATAACTAAATGTGGGAGACACGTCGATCAACATGAGATCATCCACAATAGCAGAGGAGTGAGTTCTGATATCTTTACCACCAAGTTGCCTTGCTTTTTGGCAGTGCTCACAACGGCAAAAAGGGTTTGGTATACCCTCTGAAGCCGCAGTGCCTAAAAAATGAATTTTCATGATAATTTCCTTTATCTTATTGTTTTATTTTGGGTTATTAAATCCCTGGTGCTGGTGTTAAATCGATAAAACTATTATTTGAACGTTCCAATGATAATTTGGTGAGATTAGTTTGCCAATGACAGATATTCAGATCAGTGATCTCATTCAAATTAAAATAATTATCTACTTGATTAATAGTTATATTTTTTATTTTTTGCTTTGTGTGTATCGAATGTTAATACTTTCCATTATTTGATTGTTTTATCTGCATATTTATTTTGGAAGGTTCAAATTAATTATCGGTGGTCGTGATAAATAATTCAGGTATGCTATTGCGAGAAGCAATTAAGGTGAAAAGACAAATGGCAACAATTAAAGACATTGCAAAATTGGCGGGTGTTTCTCATGGAACGGTTTCTAACGTTTTGAATAAACGTGGAAATGTGAGTGTAGAGAAAATTGAAGCTGTCTATAAAGCAGCAAAGCAAATGGGGTACCAGCTCAATACACAAGCGCAATTGTTGAGAACCAATAAAAGCCACAAAATCGCGATACTATTACCGCAGTTAGTGTCCGATAAATACGCAATCTTTTTTAATTCATTTAGGCAATCAATCTCTTTGTACCCCGAGATAACCTATGATCTATTTTTGACGGATGATCTTGAAACAACAGAGTTAGATGCATTACAAAAAATTGCAGCGGGTGGATATAAACAGGTGGTTGCTGTGAGTTGTTTGCAAGACGCGAACACTTATTTTGATACATTAAAATTACCTGCTTCTCAGATTGTGTTTATTTATCGCCAACCAGCAAATGCCCATCATTTTTTCACGTTAGATTTTTCTCAAGCAGCAGAGGCGATTTGCCAACAAATTGCGACCAGCCGCAGTCAACTGGTGGGGATTTTCAGCGATGAACATGGTGAGTTAGAACATTCAACGTTTGTGAGTGAGTTACAAAAAAGCCTCAAGCAGTGTGCACCAAATAAAAAATATATTGTGATCCGAGCATCGAATGATGAATCCTATAAAGCTGCATTTGATTTTTTCACCTTAGACCAAACACCAGACTTGTTTGTTGCTGAAGATATTGAAAAGGCAAGTTTTTTAACTCAAGCCAGTTTTTTTGGTAGCAACAGTGATTGCCCTGCTATTTTTGCCTTAAGTGGCAATATTCCCCCAATATTAAAAGGGCTACACTGTTTTCCGATGAATTATGCGCAGCTAGGGTTAGAGGTTGTTGATGAGCTAATGAAAGAGGATGAACTGGAAAGCGAGAATCTGGGGGCAAACACTGTTTATGTGCGTAACCAAAGTGGCAACCTTTATACTGCAACACCAGCACTTAGTACTGTTAATAAAGATGAGCCGAGTTTGAATCTCCTTATTTTGCCAAGTCCTTCGACAAATGCACTCAAAAAGCTCTTACCCCACTTTTATCGCCAAACGGGCATTAAGGTTAATTTAGCCATACATCCTTATGACGAAGTCTACCAAATATTGGGACAGCTCCATTTACATCCTTATTATGATTTATTGCGGATTGATATGGCCTGTTTTCCTTGGTTTGCAGAGCGAATATTACAGCCACTAGATAATGTCGGGAACGGCTTAACGGATTTATTAAGCAGCTTTTCCAAACCAACCCAACAAAAATTTAGTTTAGTCGGGGACACTGCTTATGCTATGCCATTTGATGCTAGTGCCCAGTTGTTGTTTTATCGAAAAGATTTGTTTGAAGACCCGATCCTAAGGCGTAGGTATTACGAGAAAACAGGCAATGAATTGGCTGTGCCGACGAGTTTTCACGAATACGACCAAGTCACACAGTTTTTTACAGAGCAGCATGAAAAAGGGCAATTTTCTCGCCCAATTGGTGCATCAACAACATTGGGAAGTGCTGGCTTAATAGCAAGTGAATATTTGCTGCGCTACTATGCAGAAGGTGGGCGGTTAATTGAGGGTGATGGTATCCCTCGATTAGAAATGCCTTTGGCGGGCAAAGTGTTAAGCGATTATCTACACCAAGTTTCTGTCACTGAAAATATCCATGAAAAGTGGTGGAGCGAATCCGTTAGGCAATTCGAGCAAGGTGAACTTGCTATGTTAATTGCCTATATGAATCTGTTTAATGATGTGGCTCATAGCGATATTTTTCCAAAAATTGGTTATGCCTCTGTGCCAGGTGGGCTTCCACAACTCGGGGGAGGCGCGCTCGGAGTATCTCGTTATAGCCAAAAATCACATTATGCAGAGCAATTTTATCGTTGGCTCTATTCACCTATCGTGATGGATCATCTTATTTTATTGGGTGGGAATAGTAACCACCAAGATTTCAGCCATAACCAAGAAATCTGCCATCGCTACCCTTGGATGCCACTGGCTTATCAAGAGATTAACCGCGGGATCCGCGAATCCTCCATTCCAAACGGTAAGTTATTTAATTTGCGCCAAGCTGAAGTGATCATTGGTCAAGGGATTACTAATGTGGTGAATAAGATCATGACAATAGAAGAAACCATTGAATACATTAATCAGCGTTTATTAGTGGATACCCAAGGGGAACGATAGAGTGGGGGGATTGGTGAGCGCAATGTGGTAAAAGTTGCATTGTTAATTTTGATAAGCGTTACAAAGCAAAAAACCAGCCTTTAGGCTGGTTTCTTTAAATAGTGGTGCCCGGACTCGGAATCGAACCAAGGACACGGGGATTTTCAATCCCCTGCTCTACCGACTGAGCTATCCGGGCAACGGAACGTATTAAACCTGATTCCATCAGTTGAGTCAAGGCGCATTATAAAAACTTTCGACCGTATGCGCTTTTTTTCAACACCTTAGCTACTTTTTAAACGAAATGCCCTAAAAATATCTGGGTAATGAAGAACACCCGCTGTTTAACGGGTGATTTTCATCTGTTCGCCAATGTTAGCGCAAATATTTTTTCTGTGCCTTGTTCACTTTAATGAGGTAATTACGTGACTCAGCAGCTGGGTGCTTAGTGGACAACGTTTCATACACTTCACCTGGTTCTAAATTGTTAATACGCTGAGCTGCCTGCTTTTTATCACTATGGAACACTCGCAGGACACTGCCTGCGCCGCCATTGTATGCGGTAATAACAGCATAACGGCGAGAGGTTTGATTGCGAATATCGCCTAAATAGCTGTTTTGCAAGATAGCCAAATAGGCAGTCCCCGTATCAATGTTCTTTTCTGGATCAAACAAATAGCTGCGACTAGGCACACCGGACTTTCCTTGTGAGCGGAAAACGTCTTTACCTGCCGTGTTTGGCATTATCTGCATCAAACCAAGTGCATCTGAGCGGCTTACGGCATAAGGGTTAAAGCTCGATTCAATTTGCATAATTGCAAGGATTAATGACTCATCAACGCCATATTTTGCTGATGACTTTTTAATATACGGCAAATATTTGTGGGCGCGTTTGTCTAGGTGGTTAGGCACTAATTGCATCGTGACTGACCAAACGATATTCATGCCAGATTGGCGGCGCTGTATTTTGTTTTCTATCAGATAATCTGCAAATTTTGTTGCTCGCCACTCCCAACGAATCGCTTCCCCTGTGTTATCGAGTACTTGGCCAAATAAAAATGGTTCTTTACTGTAGGGGATATCGTTAATATCAGAATAGAGGTCGATGGAGTTAGGGTCATCGCCCATCAATAAGGTGGTGACAATCGCTTTTTTGAGGTGTTGCGATGGCTCTACAGCGGAAATGGTTTCAACTGTAATCGTCCCTGCATCGAAATTAATATGACTACGTGTACGGTATTCATCTGTATATTTAACGTAATCTTTTGGCCCCGCAATGAGGACTTCCTTAATTCCCCAAATATTTTCGATATTATGGGCAAATTGGCCCATTAAAATATCAAATCCATTGGTGTCTTTGACATAATCAGGGTTGAAGTCCGTTTTTTGGTTGCTGGAACACGAAACAAGTAGCGGGATCAATAAACTCAGCGCAAATAGTTTTTTCATACGATTCACAGTATTGGTGCAAAAGTCTACCTACAGAGTAGGTAGACAGACAGATTATTTTTCAGGTGTATAGCCGTCAATGTGAATATCATGGCCTTCAAATAAGAACTTGACCATTTCTTGTTCTAACATCTTACGATCGTCTGGATTCATTGTATTGAGTTTCTTTTCATTAATTAGCATAGTTTGCTTCGTCATCCACTGGCTCCATGCTTCTTTAGAAATCTCATTAAAAATACGTTTCCCTAACTCACCTGGGTAAAGTTGAAAATCTTGCCCATCTGCGTCACGTTGTAAGAATGTACAAAAAATCGTTCTACTCATTAAAATTTCCTCAAATATCAGGTAGTAAGGCGAGCTGTTTTAATAAACTTTCAACTGGGGCGGCAAGGCCGATAGTTGCGCCTAGGTGTAAGTTATACCAGAGTCCTTTGCCTTCATCCATGGCAGAATTAAATGCCTGAATCTTAACTTTTACAGGGATAATATCTAAATGGAAATGGCTAAACGTGTGGCGAAAGGCAATTAACTGCTCAGGAGAGTCATAAGAAAGGCCTGATTCCGCTAACCATGCTGTTAATTGTTCTGAAGACTCAAACTGTGGAAAGGCGAATAACCCACCCCAAATACCAGAAGGGGGACGCTGCTCTAACCAGACATTGTCTTCATGTTGCATAATTAAAAACCAGGCGGTTTTTTCAGGGATTTTTTGTTTCGGTTTTTTCCCTGGGTAGTTTTGCCATGAATGGTTGGCATAGGCAACACAGCCAAAGTTAAGTGGGCAAAGCTCGCATTTTGGTTTACTGCGGGTGCAAACCATCGCGCCTAAATCCATCATTGCTTGGTTAAAATATTCTACGCCATCATTGGGCGTGACATCGGTGCTAATTTCCCACAGGCGGTTTTCTACCTCTTTTTTCCCGGGCCAGCCATCAACGGCATAAGCACGAGCCAGCACGCGTTTTACGTTGCCATCTAAAATAGGGTAATGTTGCTGTTGGGACAGAGATAAAATTGCGCCAGCCGTAGAGCGACCAACCCCGGGCAAAGCCAACACTTCATCAAAAGTGGTTGGGAATTTCCCACCATACTGATCAGCAACGACTTTTGCTGCCTTGTGCAAATTGCGGGCACGGGCATAATAGCCAAGGCCTGTCCATAAATGTAAAACCTCATCCAATGGCGCGTTGGCAAGGGCGGTAATATCTTCAAAACGAGAAATAAATTTCTCAAAATACGGGATAACGGTACTGACTTGGGTTTGTTGCAGCATCACCTCAGACAGCCATACGTGGTAAGAGGACTTTTCCTGCTGCCACGGTAATGTTTTGCGTCCATATTTGTGATACCAGTCGAGCACTGCATGAGAAAATTGTTGAGCTTCCATTGAACACTTTATTTTTTTATCGATTTTTTAATAATGCTAAGGATTGCAACATAGACGCGGTAGGCTGTAAACCGCTTATTGTGTGGTTTAGTGTAAAGTTAGCCAATTATCAACTGCATCCTTGTTGAAGTTTTGCTAAACTCCTACTCTTACCCTGCGATTACTGTTAGGTAATTAATCTAATGGTTTGAATTAGCAAGGGTAATTTAAACATAATTGCTATTTACTAGCCTTATAGAACTTGATCGTTGGCACATTAACTTAATTGGGCAACTATTTTTTAGAACCTTTATTATGATCAATAATGTTATCTCCCCCGAATATAATGAAGAAGGGCGGGTTATGCGCCGTGTCCGTAGTTTTGTCCGCCGTCAAGGGCGTCTGACAAAACGTCAGGAAGACGCATTAGAAAAAGAATGGGCTGAAATGGGGATTGATTTTATCAATGAACCCTTTGATTTCGCCAAAGTATTTAGTAACTCAAACCCAGTGACGCTGGAAATTGGGTTTGGTATGGGCGCCTCATTGGTGACTATGGCATCGCAAAATCCACAGCAAAACTTTTTAGGCATTGAAGTTCATGCGCCAGGTGTGGGCGCATGCTTAGCATCGGCAAAAGAAGAAAACGTCAGTAATGTCCGTGTGATGTGCCATGATGCGATTGAAGTCTTGGATTGCATGGTGCCCAATGGAAGCCTTGCGATGGTTCAGTTATTTTTCCCTGACCCATGGCATAAAGCAAAACACAATAAACGCCGTATTGTTCAAGTGCCATTTGCTGAAAAAATTCGCAGTAAATTAGCGGTTGGTGGTGTTTTCCATATGGCGACCGACTGGGAGCCGTATGCAGAACATATGCTTGATGTCATGAAGAGTGTCGAAGGGTATAAAAATTTATCACCAACAGGTGATTATGTTCCTCGTCCAGAATCAAGACCAGAAACAAAATTTGAAAAGCGCGGCCAGCGGTTAGGGCACGGTGTATGGGATTTAATGTTTGAGAGGACCAAATAATGGCTAAACAACCACGTAGTCGTCGTTTACGTAAAAAAATGCGTTTGGATGAATTCCAAGAGTTAGGTTTTACGGTTAAATGGAGTTTTAAAGAAGGTACACCGATCGAAGAAGTTGACACTACCGTTGACCAACTGATTGCTGAAGCTATTGAACCAAACGGTTTAGCATTCGAAGCAAGCGGCTACTTGAGCTGGGAAGGGATTGTTTGCCTACAGCAAATTGGTAAATGTACCGAAGAACACCGTCAAATCGTTGAAAATTGGTTAAAAGCAAAAGGGATGAACGACGTTGTTGTTTCTGAACTGTTTGATGTTTGGTGGGAATAATCACTTTTTGGTTGATTAAATCACACTAAATAAATAGGCTGAGTTTCTCAGTGTTTGAAGAGGCATCCAAGTTTTGGGTGCCTTTATTTTCTGGAGTAAAAGTTTTGAGTGCTATGTTTTCTAACCAGCTACTTAACGACATTCTAGACCAAGTTCGGCCGCTAATAGGCCAAGGTTGTGTTGCCAACTATATTCCTGCGCTAGGTTGTGTGCCTTCTCATCATCTTGGTATCGCCGTTTCCACCATTGACGGTGAGGTTTTCACCGCAGGGGATGCCTATCAACGTTTTTCCATTCAGTCTATTTCAAAAGTGCTGAGCCTGACATTGGCGATGACGCGCTACGAAGAAAATGAAATTTGGAGCCGTGTTGGCAAAGAGCCATCAGGGCTACCATTTAACTCATTAATTCAAATTGAAATGGAAAAAGGTATCCCACGAAACCCGTTTATTAATGCAGGTGCGATTGTGATTGCAGATATGTTGCAGTCGCGTTTAAGTGCGCCAAAACAACGTATGCTAGAGTTTGTTCGAAAATTATCGTGTGAGCCTGATATTACCTACGATACAACCGTTGCTCGCTCTGAAATGGAACATGCAAGCCGTAATGCAGCAATCGGCTATTTAATGAAATCATTTGGTAATTTTGAAAATGATGTTTTGACGGTGCTCGAAACTTATTTTCATTATTGCTCTCTAAGTATGAACTGTGTTGAATTAGTGAGATGTTTCTCCTATTTAACATCGCAAGGAATGTCATCTTGCTCCATAGACCCCATTATTACCCCATTACAATCAAGGCAAATCAATGCATTGATGATGACATGTGGAATGTATGATGGCTCTGGTGAATTTGCATTTCGTATTGGAATGCCAGGGAAATCAGGTGTTGGCGGCGGTATTGTTTGTGTTGTCCCTAACCAATTTACTGTGGCGGTATGGTCACCTGAACTCGATGCAGCAGGGAATTCTCTGGTGGGTTGCGCTGCTTTAGAGCTATTATCGAAACGAATTGGGCGTTCTGTTTTCTAATTAATTCAACGCCTTCTAGGAGATGTTATGTTACGCCGTACATTAATTGCATTTTCACTGTTAGCGAGTGCAGCGAGCCAAGCTGCGGATTATAACTGCTCAGTGACACCGAACGATGATATTTTCATGACGCCAGAAAGCGTGCGAGTGGTTGGTCGCAGTGGCGATTTAGTGATTACACCTAATGGTGAGATCACGTTAAACGGCAAAAATATTGCGGCGACTGAGGCTCAAAAACAGCAAGCGATCCGTTATCAATCGGCAATTCGTAATGATTTACCTTGGATAAAACAAGAGTCTGAGAAAAAACTGGCAACGTCACGTGAAACGGTAGATAAAGTCGTTGTTAAGGTCATTGGCAGCGACAGTAATGTACGTAAACGTTTGACTAAGCTAGAAAAAGACCTGAATAGCCAAATCAACCAAATTATTGAAACCCGTCCGAATGGCTATGCTTTTCATCATGAAGCGATGAAAAATGCGGAAACAAAAGGCAAGCAGTTGGTGAATGAAAGCTTGGGCGGTATTTTACAAGATAGCATCAACGAAATGGGGCGCAAGCAACTGTTATCAGGTGGTGATGCTAACCAAGCGCTACAAGGCATGCTGGGCAATCTAGGTGGTTTGCAGCAAGAGCTTGAAACAGAATGGAAAAAACAAGAGAAAAGCTTCCAATTGTTTGGTGTTCAAGTGTGTTCAAAAGTCACTGGCATTGAGCAACAACGGGTTTCTTTATTGAATTCCTTAAAAGCCAAATAATCCATTTATCTATATTTCTTAAAAACAGCCCTGTATTAACTGCATGGCTGTTTTTTTATTTATGATGGTTATTATGTGGATTTATAAATGTGATTTTAGTTCCATTAATGGGAATGAAAATGAAATTGATTCTTATTTGATTGACATGTAGGCCTCTCTCTTTACAATGCGAGTTTGGCTTAATGACTTAATTGGGATCGTTTAAATGAAAAAGTTCATTCCTGCTTTACTTGTTTCTGTATTGTCACTCTCTGCTCCTTTAGCGCTTGGTGCTGAATCTGCTGCTTTTGCTCCAAATGCTGTCACTGCACAAGGCGTCGAAAAAGTGACAATTAAGCATTTATCGGGTGAAACAGAAGTTATTAAAAAACCTAAAAAAGTGGTTTTATTTGACTTCGGTGTATACGACTCAATGCAAAAACTGGGTTTAGGCGATAACGTGGTGGCTTTACCGACGGCAAATGCGCCTGCTTATGTGAAAGGCAGTATTCCAGCATCAATGGAAAATGCAGGTGGCATGAAACAGCCTGATTTGGCTAAAATTGAGCAATTAAAACCTGATTTAATCGTCATCACGGGGCGTCAGGGGAAATCATACGAAGCCTTATCCAAAATTGCACCGACCATTAATTTAGGTTCTGACAGCAAACATTATATTGAATCAGTAAAAGCAAACTTAGCCGTACTTGGTGATTTATACGGTAATCAAAAAGCCGTTGATGAACAGCTCGTTCAGTTAGACAAAACCATTGCAGATGCTCAGAAAAAAGCGGCTGATTCTAAGAAAAAAGTCTTAGTACTGATGCACAATGACGGCAAATTAATCCCAAATAACCAAGCCGTGGTTTATGATGTGGTAAAAGCACAGCGTGCAGAATTGCAGATTGATGAAAATGCGGATAAATCAAAACGCCGTGTTGTCGATACCAAAACCATTGCGCAAGCAAATCCTGATGTCATCTTAATTGTTGACCGCAGTGAAGCTATCGGTGCTGGGAAATTAGAAAAAACGGTCTTTGAAGACAGCAATATCCAAGAAACCAAAGCATACAAAGACGGTAAGATCACTTACCTGCAATCTGACCTTTGGTATTTATCAGGTGGTGGCTTTGTCAGCTTAACAGAACAAGTTAATGCTGTTGTTAACGCGCTTTAATGAATATCTGCCGTTGTCCTAGCGATAGCGGCAATATGAAATACCCTTATTGTTATTTTTGTCGATCTCATTTTTATCTCTAATAAAAAGCCCGCAGAATGTTATCTCTCGCGGGCTTTCATTAGTTCACTGATTTGGTTATTATTCCTCGCCTAAAAATAGCTCCAACAGCGAGTTTAAGAATAACTTTCCATGTTCTGTAATTTGCCATTCATCATCAGTTTCTGTGATATACCCTTTGGCTAAGGCTTCATTAAGAGCAGGCCTTACAGTTAATTCGGGCAAACCTGTGTATTGGGTAAATTCTTGACGGGGCATGGCCTCAAGTAACCGAAAGCGGTTCATGAAATATTCAAATGGTTTATCTTCGGCTTCTACATCATAAGACTGCTGAAGATACCGACCTTCCATATAACCTCGAGGATGTTTGGTTTTTACCGTACGTAAAATCCGCCCATCTTCAAAGGTAATTTTGCCATGAGCACCACAGCCAATACCGAGATAATCACCAAAGCGCCAGTAATTGAGGTTGTGTTCACACTGATAACCCGATTTTGCGTAGGCAGAGGTTTCATACTGTACATAACCCGCTGCACTGAGTAGCTTGTGACCCTCGGTATAAATGTCCCACAGGGTATCGTCATCAGGCAGCGTTGGTGGCCTTGAACCAAATTGTGTATTGGGCTCGATAGTTAGCTGATACCAAGACAAATGTGGCGGCGCAAGTTCAATCGCTTGTTTTAAATCTGACAAGCCTTCATCGCGCGTTTGTGCGGGTAAGCCATGCATTAAATCGAGATTGAAGCTGCGTAAGTTGA
This sequence comes from Providencia xihuensis, assembly GCF_041953405.1. Lineage (NCBI taxonomy): Bacteria > Pseudomonadati > Pseudomonadota > Gammaproteobacteria > Enterobacterales > Morganellaceae > Providencia > Providencia xihuensis. The sequence continues at coordinate 982,236 of NZ_CP169565.1, forward strand.
GGTGAGTGGCCAATTTTGCTGCACGTTTCGCCTCATCAGGGCCATGAATACGGCCTAAAGTGATCAGCTTATCGTTACCAAAGCTTTGTACGCCGATTGAAATACGGTTGATTCCCGCAGCCTGGTAGCCTGCAAACCGGTCTGCTTCTACGGTTCCAGGGTTGGCTTCCATGGTGACTTCTGCGTTTGGGTCTAATTGAACTCGTGCGCGAACACCATCCATCAATGCTTGCATGGCTTCAGCCGTCAGCAAACTCGGTGTTCCCCCTCCAATAAAAATCGTTTTAACAGGGCGATCAGCAATTAATTTGGCATCAATATCTAAGTCCGCTAATAAGTGCTCAACATACTCTTTTTGTGGGATTTCTCCTTTTAGAGTATGCGAATTGAAATCACAATAAGGGCACTTTTGCACACACCAAGGAATATGGATATACAAGCTCAGTGGTGGCAACTTATGCATTCTTCAGAGCATCCAGCATCATTGCTAAGGCTTTACCACGATGGGAAACAGCTTGTTTTTCTGCTTTGCTTAACTCTGCAGAGGTACAGCCAAGCTCTGGTACGTAAAAGATAGGATCGTACCCAAAACCGCCTTGGCCTTTGCGTTCGCGGGTAATAATACCGTGCCAACGGCCATGGAATACTAATGGCGTAGGGTCTTCGGCGTGGCGCAAATACACCAGCACACAGTTAAATTGCGCCTGACGTTGGTCATCAGGCACATTTTTCATTGCATCCAATAGCTTAACGAGGTTTTGCTCGTCAGTTGCTTCCTCACCAGCGTAGCGGGCAGAGTAGATCCCTGGCGCGCCACCAAGGGCATCAACCGAAATTCCTGAGTCGTCAGCAATAGCGGGTAAACCCGTTTGTGCCGACGCGTGTCGAGCTTTCAGGATGGCATTTTCAATAAAGGTTAAACCTGTTTCTTCTGCAGATTCAACACCCAATGAAGTTTGTGCAACGATATCCATACCGAAATCGCGAAGTAAGTCGGCTAATTCATTTACTTTGCCCGGATTCCCGGTCGCTAAAACAACTTTTTGCATCGTTTAAAACTCGTTTTTACATAATACCAATGGAATACATCATTGCGGTCAATGATGGGTCAATCATCAGGGAAATATCCACACGCAAATAATTCAGGGCGATTAAGATAAACATCACAATCATTGCTGAGAAATCTAACCCACCCATTGCTGGGATAATACGGCGAATTGGCGCCATTAGCGGTTCAGTTAATTGGTATAATAAATAATCAACAGGATTACGGCCTTGGCTTACCCAGCTGAGGATGGCGCGGATCAAGATCATCCAGAAGATCAATTTACCTGCATACGTTAGTAATAAAATGATCCCCATTGGGAGAATCGTTACGCCTAAGATAGGCAGTAAGTTAGTTGCCCACATGCCAAAAATAATTGCGGCAATGGCTAAAACAAAAGCAACAACAACAGACGCCGTATCAATTGAACCAATCGCAGGGATCACACGGCGTAGCGGCGCGACAATCGGTTGTGTGGCTTTGACCACAAACTTGGAAAATGGGTTATAGAAATCCGCACGAACGCACTGCATCCAAACGCGGAGCAATAACACAAAAATATACAGCTGGATCAGAGTGGTAACGACAAATACTAAAGTCTGCATGGCAAGTTCCGCGATTAATTAAAAAAGTTTTTCCATTTCTTCTGCTCTGTTGATGGCGCTTTGCATCGCGTTAGCAACAGTTTGCGGAAGGTTTTCGTTGTAAAATTGCTCTAAAGCCATCGCGGTGGTACCGCCTTTAGAGGTGACTTGTTCACGTAAGGTTGAAAAAGCCGTGTCGTGCTGGGATTTCGCCAGTTCAACGGAGCCTTCAATGGCATTCAACACTAATTCACGTGCTTGTTCTGCATCATAACCGAGTTGCTCTGCTTTTTGTTGCATCGCTTCCATAAATAAGAAGAAATAAGCGGGGGAGCTACCTGTAATTGCAATAATATTATTGATTTCTTGCTCTTTCTGGCACCAAATCGTTGAACCGACACTTTGCATTAATTCCTGCGCAAATTGTTTGTCTTGCTCAGTCACTTTGGCTTGCGCAAATAACCCGCTTACGCCTTTACCAACCAAGGATGGGGTATTTGGCATGATGCGCACTAAATTCAGTTGATGTGCAAAGTAATCGTTATAGCGCTCTGCTGGGATGCCTGCGGCAATGGTTAACACCAGTTTGTTATCAAAATCAGTGGCATTTTGCAGGGGTTCGCAGACTTCTTTCATCATTTGTGGTTTTACTGCTAATACAATGACATCGGCCTGTTTAACGGCAGCAAGGTTATCATCACTGCTAATAATGCCATATTGTGCGGCAATTTTATCGCGGCGCACGGGGGTTGGAGAACAAACGGTGATCATTGATGCGGGGTAACCATTGCTAACAAGCCCTGCGATGATAGCGTGAGCCATATTTCCAGCGCCGATGAAAGCAATTTTACGGTGTTGCATTCTGTTCTCCTTATTATTGATGATATTGGCGCGCACCAAAAATCGCGGTTCCTATGCGAACAAGGGTTGAACCGCAGTGAATAGCGGCGCGCATATCGTCAGTCATTCCCATCGATAGGGTATCGACTGTTGGGTAAGTAGTTTGTAACTGTTTAAATGCGTTGTCCATTTGACGAAACGCTTCACATTGACGGTCATAGTCTGATTCAGGAGCAGGGATCGTCATCAAACCTCGTAATACAAGGTTTGGCATAGTTGCGACTTCAGCAGCAAGCTTAGCAACCTCACCTAATGTTATGCCAGATTTGCTGTTTTCATCGCTAATATTAATTTGGATGAGTACATTTAGTGGCGTTTTATTGCTAGGGCGCTGGTCATTCAGACGCTGAGCAATTTTAGCTCTGTCAAGCGTGTGGAACCAATCAAAGTGTTCAGCGACTAAACGGCTTTTATTGGATTGTAATGGGCCGATAAAATGCCAAATAAGGTCAGTTCTATTTGCGAAATATTGGATTTTCTCAACGCCTTCTTGGACGTAATTTTCACCAAATTGGCGCTGGCCTGCTTCGATGGCTTCTAAAATGGCCTCACAAGGCTTGGTTTTACTGACAGCCAGCAGCGTAATGTCTTGGGGTGAACGATGACATTCTTCGGCAGCAGTTTGAATACGTGCGGTAACATCAGAGATATTATTTTGAATGGTCATGTATTTATTCATTATGGTTTAATTCAAAACTATTTTATTCACAGAGTGCATGAATAGTGACTGTTGACCATAGTGTAAAGCAATTCGCGTTAGAACGGCACCTTTGCATGAGATTTCCGTGAAAAATAACCTCAAAACTGTGCAAAATTAACTATGTTGCTCAAACCAGCTTTCAAGGATCACCACAGCGGAAGCCGAATCCACTTTTCCTTTGCTTAATGCGCGGTAGCCACCTTGCTCAAATAAGCCTGCTTTTGCTTCAACCGTGGAAAGTCGTTCATCGTGCAATTCGACTTTAACACCAAAACGGCCATGAATACGATTGGCAAAATTACGCGCTTGACTGGTGACCAGTTGCTCGGTGCCATCCATATTAAGGGGTAGGCCGACAATAACCAACTGAGGAAGCCATTCTTTAAGTAACTTTTCGATTTGTTGCCAATCAGGGCGACCATCACTGGCTTTAAGTGATGTTAATGGGCGTGCTGTACCTGTGATCTCTTGTCCAATAGCAACACCAATACTTTTTGTTCCGAAATCAAAGGCTAATAGCGTTCTTCCTGACATTATGCATGCCCCGCTTGCATGGAAATCGTATGAATATTGACACCAATTAAATTGGCAGCCGCAGCCCAACGTTCGTTAATTGGCGTATCAAAAATGAGTTTAGGGGATGCTTCAACTGTCAACCAGCTATTTTCCATGATTTCTCGCTCTAGTTGACCTGGCTCCCAACTGGAATAACCTAAGGCGACTAAAGAGTTTTCTGGCGAGTGATCGCTACCAAGAGTTTCTAAAATATCTTTCGACGTAGTGACCATCACTTCATCATTAAGATGCAAGCTAGATAAAAAGCCGCTAATTGGTGTATGTAAGATAAAACCATGTTCTTCTGCAACCGGGCCACCAGCAATCACGGGGCGTTGTAGGTTACGTTTATTGACTTTATCGGATACCGTAATTTCAAGCTTTCTTAACATGGTATCAACTGAAAAGTCATCAATGGGTTTATTAATGACTAAACCCATTGCGCCTTTTTCGTTGTGCTCACACACATACACTACAGATTGCTCAAAATAAGGATCTGTGAGGGATGGCATGGCAATAAGAAAATGGTTTTGTAGATTCAAACTTAAACTCCATTCATTTTTATTGAATTCGTTGGCTAAAAAGGCAGAAATCGCCTTTTTAGCCTGTTTTATTGCTTATTTTTTCAAGCGACGTTCAATGGCATCCATCAACATACCTGTGATAGAAATATCAAAAGCCGCTTCGATTTCACGAGCGCAGGTTGGGCTTGTGACGTTAATTTCAGTCAGGCGATCACCTATAATGTCTAACCCAACGAACACTAAGCCTTTTTCTTTCAATGTTGGCGCGACGGCACGCGCAATTGCCCAATCACTTTCTGTTAAAGGACGCGCTTCGCCACGACCACCTGCGGCCAAATTACCACGGGTTTCACCTTGCGCTGGAATACGCGCTAAACAGTACGGCACTGGCTCACCATCAACCACTAACACACGCTTATCGCCCTCTTTAATGGCAGGTAAAAAGTTTTGAGCCATACAATAGCGGGAGCTATGTTCTGTCAATGTTTCGATGATCACGCCCACGTTAGGGTCATCTTGTTTTAAACGGAAAATCGATGCACCGCCCATGCCATCAAGGGGTTTGAAGATCACATCCCCATGTTTTTGATGGAATTCTCTTAATTTTTGCGGGCTGCGAGTCACTAACGTATCTGGCGTTAATTCAGGGAACCAAGCAGTGAATAATTTTTCATTACAGTCACGCAGGCTTTGCGGTTTATTCACAATCAATGAACCTGCTTGTTCTGCGCGTTCTAAGATATAGGTTGCGTAAATGAACTCGGTATCGAACGGCGGATCTTTGCGCATCAAAATCGCATCAAGGGAACCGAGGGCGATATCTTGTTCACCATGGAATTCGTACCATTTCGCAGGATTTTCTTCGACGGTGACAATTTTAGTCTGTGCGCGAGCCTCACCTTGGTGCAAATAAAGGTCATTCATTTCCATATAATGGATTTCGTAACCACGACGCTGAGCTTCCAACATCATTGCAAAACTGGTGTCTTTCTTGATTTTGATGGATGAAATAGGATCCATCACTATACCGAGCTTGATCATTTTTTCTCCTTAACCCAGATCACCTAAGCGCACTTGCAGTGCAGTGATAGCGGTTAGCGCAGTCGTTTCTGTTCTAAGTACTCTAGGGCCTAACAGTATATCGGTAAATTGATAATTGGCTGTCATGGCGATTTCATCCGCTGAAAGCCCGCCTTCTGGGCCAATCAACAGTCTTACTTTTTTCAATTGAGTCGGCAGGGTATTGATGCTTTCTGTCGCTCTTGGGTGAAGATTTACCTTGAATGCACCGTCATCCTCCGCACACCAAGTTTCAAGGCTTTGTACGGGGCGAATTTCAGGGATACGGTTTCGGCCACATTGTTCACATGCAGCAATCGCAATTTTTTGCCATTGCTGTAATTTTTTTTCGAGTCGCTCGGGGTCTAAACGCACACCACAACGCTCTGAAATTAAAGGGGTAATGGTATTAACACCCAATTCAACAGATTTTTGGATGGTGAATTCCATTTTTTCCCCGCGTGACATGACTTGGCCTAAATGGAGATCGAGGGGGGACTCTCTATCATCAAGATTGCCACTTTCAATGTAGACCAAAACATGCTTTTTCGAAGCTTCCGTAATTTCAGCACTAAAAGTTTGGTTGCTACCATCAAACAGCTCAAGCTTCTGACCAGGAGCCATACGGAGGACTCTGCCCACATGGTTTGCGGCATCATCACCAAGAGAAATGGTTGTATTGGTTTGTATTGGCTCAGGGTGATAAATGCGTGGAATGCGCATGGTGTTTCCTTAGTACAGACTCGATTAATAAATAGGATAGCTTTGGTGAATATGGGGATTGAATCGCAAAACTCAAGCTTTGCTATCTAGTTTATAACGAAAAAAAACGTATTTATAGTACGTCTGTGCCATCGCCGTTAAATTAGACGCAATTGATAAATAAATAGAAAAAATTTGAGCTCGAATAAACTGATTGTATTGAACGGAATTAAAGTGTTTAGGTTGGTTATTTTTCTGCGTATATTTATTTTTTCTCCATAATGGAATAAGGAGTTAATATGCTCGACTTATGGTGCGCAGTTTTAGAAAAATTCGTTTTTATCTTTAATGAAATAATGAATCTTTTATTTAAATTGAAAACAAAGTGGAGCTGTTTTTATATTAAATTCAGTAACATTATGGTCAATAAGGAAGTTTATTTGATTTTAATGCTTTTAGTGTTATCTGTAATAATGACCTTTAAGCTATTGAAATCTATTCCTGAAAAATATTTTCAATTACCTTCCATTGAGGTTAATTATTTTTCATTGTTTTTTATTTATTCAGTGTTGGGTCTTATCGTTTTTTATTCGTTGAGTTATTGGCTTGCCATCTTATTTTTATTCGTATTTTTAAACTTCACTGTGTTGTTGTTTATTATTGATTATAAAACAGGGTATTTACCGAATATATTAACTTACCCATTCTTAGTGGTTGGGTTGTTGTATCAAATAAGCTCTCCAAACGGTAATGTGATTTCGGCTATCTATGCCATTATCGTGGCTTATTTGGCCATTATGTTTATCACAACGCTGGTGGAAAAAATCAAAAAACAGCCGCAAATGGGAAGGGGAGATTTTAAATTGATTGCTGCGTGTGCATCATGGCTTGGTGTACTGAATTTACCGCATTTTTTAGGTCTAGCAGCAGTGCTAGGGCTTTTGCACTACAGTGCGAGTTATTGGCTATTACCTAAGTTCCATGGCGTTGGCGGAAAATCGTATTTGAAAAGTGGAGAAGGTATGAATATGGGGGGCCCGACTATTCCTTTTGGGCCAGCGATTTTGGTTAGTGCGAGTATTTGGCTGTATTTATCACTTATTCAATGATAATAAATGAATAACACAGCCAAATGATTTGCTCGTTTGGTTATTTAGCAGCATTAACCATGGTATCTAAGAATTGTTGCCATTTATCTGGCGCGCCAAGGTAGTTTTGTAGTGGGACTCGTAGCCACTGGCCTTGTTGCTGAATCAGTAATGTAGGGAAGCCAGATGCACCTGATTGCGCTAATAGTGTTTTACTGTTTTGAATGTGGGTCTTAGTTTCACTTAGCTCACTCTGTGCGTAGTCAGTCGTATATTGAGCGACATCCAACCCAATGCTTTGTGCTAAATCTAACAGGACAGCGCTATCATTAATGTGGCGCCCTGCAATATAGTGGGCTTTTTGAATCGCTTTTAGCATTTCTAAGCCTTTACCTTGTTTTGTTGCTGCCAGTATTGCGGTTTGCGGTATTGCGGAGTCCATTACAAAGTTAGGTTCATGTAACATTGTGAGGTAGTCATCACCAAAAACTTGCTCTGTCATTGACGCTATGCGTTTATCTGATTGGATAATGTGTTGGCGGAAATTATCATCTAAATGTAGTCGAGAGCTGCCTGCGAGCATGCCACCACCATGCATTTCGATATGAATATTTGGGTGTTTCGCAGCAACTTCAATTAACGGTGCAGCAGCATAACACCAGCCACAATAAGGGTCATAAATATAGTGTAGGGTAATATTGCTCATAATAATGTCTCGCTGAATTATTTTTAAGATACTCAAGGTGATAGCATAAACTATCCCCCTAGATCATTTTGTTTTTAATGTGTATCCACAAGTTACAAAAAGTACCAAAACAAATGAAATAGGGGGCAATTTATCGGCTTACTGAGGCCACTGCATTTCGCCTTTAATCACTTTGGCGCTGAGCTCTAAGCTCGATTTTTCATCTAAGTTAGGGTATTGCGTTTCTACTTTTTTAATCAGTTCATCCGCGTTTTTGCTTGCTTTTGTCGCAGTTTCAAAGTCATTTAAATATTGCTGAGTAAATGTAACGGTTCCAATATCAAACTTAGAATTGCCAGTAAAATGCCCTGGTACAACGGTTTCGGGTTTAAGTGCTTTAATACTCTCTAAAGCTTGTTGCCAGTTTTGGCGTGAGGTTTCAGTTTGCGTATCTGCAATCCACACATGGAGATTATCGTAAACTAATACGCCACCCACGACTGCTTTTAAAGAGGGTACCCACAGATAAGTTCTGTCTGGTGAGGCACCATCTAGGCCTTTAATCTCTAATTTTTCACCATCAACGGTAAAGCTATTCCCTTTAATGACTTCAGGAACAATAACATGGCTTGGTGCTTCATTTTTTAATTCACCGCCCCAATAGGCAAGTTTGCCATCTTTAGTTGCATTAATGGCGTTGACGGTTTCGGCAGTTGCAACCACTTTGGCTTCAGGGAAAGCTTTTGTCAGCGTCTCTAAACCAAAATAAAAATCAGGGTCTGAATGGCTAATATAAATGGTGGTTAATTTCTTATTCAGCTTTTGGATTTTATCGACTAATTTTTGTGCGTCGTTGTTTTGAAATTGAGCATCAATTAAAACCACTTCAGTTGGGCCGCTAATAATTTCAGATGAAACAGGGAAAACACTGTTATGGCCTGGGTTATACACATCTAATGTTAGCTTTTTAGCCTGTGCCATGTGCATAGTTGTTGCGAATAATGTCGTTGCTGCTAATAAGGTAAGTTTCATTTTTATATCCTAAAATTAAGTGATGCAGGTAAATGTTGTTTGGCTTGGCGTGTATATTAGATTGTAATAATGATGGGAAAAACAGCATAATTAGGCTTTATTTGTTGCATAAATCGGTCGAATTGGTGGGGCATGGATAGATTAAAAGCGGTAGAAGTGTTTATCACCATTGTGGAGAGTGGCAGCCTAAGCGGTGCGGCAGATAAGCTAGATATGTCTCGTGCGATGGTAACTCGCTATTTATCTGAGATGGAACAATGGGCGGGTGTTCGGTTATTAAACCGTACAACAAGGCGGCTTAGTTTAACCTCTGCAGGGGAAGGGGTTTACCAACAATCGTTACAACTAAATGCGATTTCACAAACGGTTCCTGTGCAGCAAGAGCATGATAATCAAGCATTATCAGGGCTGGTACGTATTAGTTGCTCACAATCTATTGCCCAAAGTGCGCTTTCCATGGCAATGACCGAGTTTATGCAACAGTACCCTAATATGGCTATTGATATGCAGATCTCGAATAAATCAGTGAATCTTATTGAGGAAAGAATTGATTTAGCGATCCGTATTACTAATCAGCTAGAGCCAAGTCTGATTGCGAAGCCTCTTTCGACCTGTTATTCCGTGATCTGTGCATCTCCCCGTTTTTTGGAAGGAAAAAAGCACCCTACAAAACCCGAGGATTTAGCATTACTGGATTGTCTAACTTATAACTTTTTTGGGCGTAGTTTATGGGTGTTTGAAAAAGAAGGCGAACAGCACACAGTGTTAGTGGATGGAAGGTTGAGTGCTAATGAATCTGTTTTTATCGCCGAAGCGACCTTAAATGGCGCAGGGGTTTCTATGCAGCCTTATTATTCAGTTGCAAAGTATTTGGATTCAGGCGAATTAATCCAATTATTACCTGATTACACACCAATGCCATTAGGTATTTACGCTGTGTATGCCAGTCGGCAAAAAATGCCAACCTCACTACGTGCGGTGATCGATTATCTTGCTAACTGGTTTACTACCTCACCCCATTGGTTATCACTGATGCAGCAAGGCCAGCGCTAAATGTTGTTCAATCTGGTTAAATTGTTTTTTTAAATGTTTGGTAAATATATCAGTGAGTTGTGATGATGGGCGGTGAATAGGTCTAATTAAGCTCACCGTAAAGGGTATTGAAAAGCTTAAAGGACGCAGCGCTAGTTTACCCGAAGATTGCTGGTGAAAATCCAACGCTGTTAGTGGGTTAACAATGGAAATCCCAATACCTTTTAGAGCCATCGCACAAATAGAAGAAGCCGAATGTGTTTCCATCACCATTTTTCGGTCAATTTGCTGCTCCGCAAAGGTTGAGTCAATTAATTGGCGGTAGCTGTCAGTTAAAGACAAACTAATAAAGCGTTGATGCTGAAAATCACTGGGGGTTAAGACCTTTTTTTGAGTGAGAGGATGCCCTATAGGTAACACACACACTTCATTTAAACTTCCAAGCGTTTGTTGCTCAGTACCTGGCGGCATTTGCAAATGTTCTGTTAAACCAAAATCATAGCGCTGGGCAGAGAGCCATTCTTCGAGCACAGGAGATTCCTGAGGGATTACGGTGATACTGACATCAGGATAGCTTTCCATGAAAGAGTGGCAGACTGACGGTAAAAGGGATTGGGCAAAAGCGGGTAAGCAGGTGACAGAAATTTGGGCATGTTCAAAACGGCGTATTGTTTCTGCTGAGTTTTTGATGCGCTCTAACCCATAGTAAGAGCGTTCAACTTCTTCTAAAAATCGCAGCCCTTGCGCGGTGGGTTGCAAGCGCCCTTTGACGCGATCAAAAAGCTTAAATTGTAGTAAATGCTCAAGGCGTGCCAGTTCACGGCTGATGGTAGGCTGTGAAGTATTCAACAATGCAGCGGCTTCCGTCAAATTCGGTGCGGTCATCACTGCACGAAATATCTCAATATGTCGCCACGAAATGGCTTGCATTTTTCACCTCAAAACCAAAGCTATATCAAATATGAATAGACTTTAGCAAAATGGATATTTTTTTTCCCATCTTTTCTCTGAATAATAGACTTTAATATAATAAAAACTTGCAAACGAGAAACATAATGACTTCATTCGCAACCACTTCAAGCCAGTATTTAACCCCTGAACATTTACGTGCGCTACCTGCACAATACGGTACCCCTGTTTGGGTATATGACAGTGCAGTCATCATTGAGCGTATTAAGCAATTACAAATCTTTGATACGGTGCGCTTTGCTCAAAAAGCTAGTTCAAATATTCATATTTTGCGCCTTATGAGAGAGCAGGGCGTTAAAGTCGATTCAGTTTCTTTAGGGGAAATCGAACGTGCGCTGGTGGCCGGCTTCAAGCCAGGTCGTGAAAAGTCAGAAATCGTGTTTACTGCGGACGTGCTTGATAGAGCAACACTGGCTAAAGTGACGGAGCTGGATATACCTGTCAATGCGGGGTCAATTGATATGCTAGACCAAATTGGTCAGCAAAAAGCAGGGCACCCAGTTTGGCTTCGTATCAACCCGGGTTTTGGTCATGGTCATAGCCAAAAAACCAATACGGGCGGTGAAAATAGCAAGCACGGTATTTGGCATGAAGATTTGCCTTTAGCCTTAGAAAAAATTCGTCATTATAATTTGTCGTTAATCGGTATTCATATGCACATTGGCTCAGGCGTTGATTATCAACATCTTGCAGATGTATGTGATTCGATGGTGGCGCTGGTGACAACTGCTGGCGTGGATCTTCATGCTATTTCAGCGGGTGGTGGGTTATCGACACCTTACCGTGAAGGCGATGAATTAATCGATGTGCAGCATTATTATAGTTTATGGGATAACGCGCGCCAGCGCATAGCGCAGCATCTAGGACACGCGATTGAACTTGAAATCGAACCAGGTCGCTATTTAGTGGCTGAATCGGGCGTTTTGCTGGCGGAAGTGCGTGCTGTTAAAGATATAGGAAGCCGTCATTATGTCTTAGTCGACAGTGGTTTTAATGATTTAATGCGCCCAGCGATGTATGGCAGTTATCATCATATTTCTGTTTTACCTGCAGACGGAAGTGCTGCGGATGAGTCACAACTAAAAGACACCATTATTGCCGGCCCTTTATGTGAATCTGGGGATGTGTTTACTCAGCTTGAAGGTGGGCTTGTGGTGACTCGCGCATTACCTGAGGTCAACGTGGGGGATTATTTGGTTTTCCACGACACAGGAGCCTACGGCGCATCTATGTCTTCAAACTATAATAGCCGACCATTATTACCAGAGGTGATGTTTGTTGAGGGGAAACCGCAATTAATTCGCCGTCGTCAAACGATTGAAGAACTATTGGCATTAGAGCTGTAGTTTAAATCATTCTTCAAAAAAATTAATGGGTCCAGCTATTGAATAAATAGCTGGATTTTTTTGTTTTTAATTAAGGTTAAAATTACTCTTTTAGGTTATTTACAATATTTTCCCATCTGTAAAAATAAATTTATTATTTCTAATGGTTTATTTTATTTAAAGTGAATAATATGAAATTGATATTTTTTATACTTAGCCTCGTTTTTTTAGAGTGTAAAGCTCAAGATTTGAAAAGAGGTGTCATTATGCCATCATATAGGATGCTGTCATTTAATTATGATAGCAAATATTTAATATATGAACCGTCTATTAATGATGAGTATCCACCACCAAGAAATGAAAAAGATTTTTTCTTGTTAGTTGAAAAGGCAGCATCAGGAGATTCCAATAGTAATTTATTATTGTTTAAATTATTTCTTAAAGATTCTAATTGTAAGTATTTTGATTTTAAACCTGCCATGCCTAATTTTATTTGTAAAAAAGCTGTTAATTACTTAATTGAATCGGTTAATAGAAATCCTGATAATAATATAGCGTTATTTGAAATGAGTAAACTTTATTATAAAGGGGTTGTATTAGATGAAAATATAAATAAAGCAAATTTAATTCTAGATAAGATAATAGAAAAAGGAGGACGAGATTCTGTATTAGTCTGTGATTATTTAGTTGAAATTACTCTTTTTGATGATGAAAGAAACATAAAAGATATTGATAAAGCAAGATATTATGCAAATCTTGGCTCGAAAAATGGTAGCGATAAATGTAATAAATATCTCAATGATATAGATTACTACATGAAAAAAAAATGAAGATAATAGGAGGGGGGATGGAAGTTAAAGAATATATACCGGAACATTATTTACAAAGCGTGAATGAAGGTGATAGTCGGTTAATCGAACTAGATGATAATGGTTTCTCTAGCTATGGAGGTCCTAGTTTTACTATATTTATTGCTCCGCCAGATAGCCAATATATAGATGTTGTAGGTGATAATACAAGTATAGGGGATTCTTCTTTGGGTCATGTATTTATTGGTCTTAAAGGTACAAATCCGGAAAGTAACCAATTTGAAAGTGTATCAATAGGCTTTAGTGCGGGTAATAGCTATTTGACAAATACGGATAATATTTCGTTCGATGACCATAATAAATATTCAGAAGCATCATCTGTGACAATTGTGGGGCAAGGGCCTATATTCCACAATGATTTAAACAATTTGTTTAATACATATAACTCAATTAAAAACAACCCGGATGGTAATGAAAATTATAATTTGATATCAAACAATTGTATTGACTTTGTGAGTGATTTTCTTGAGAAATCTGGCGTCAATGGTATAAAACTAGAAGAGACGCCAAAGAAAAATTTAAAGAAAATAAAGATGATAGCAAAAGAATATAGAACACCTTTAATTATTGATTTAAATAATAATGGTGTGGAAACTTTATCATATGATCTTGGTGTATTATTTGAGTTCAATGGAAAACTAAAACAAACCGGATGGGTTTCTCCTAGTGATGCATTATTAGTTATAGATAAAAATAGTGATGGTATTATTAATGATTCTAGTGAGTTATTTGGGGATGATTATCTGAAAGAAAATGGTTGTTTTGCATTAAATGGTTTTGATGGTTTATTGGATTTTGATAGCAATAATGATGGGTTTATTAGTAATGGTGACTTTTACTGGGAATATCTTAAATTATGGCGAGATGAGAACAGTGATGGTAAAACTCAGCCTGAAGAGCTACTAGGTTTAAGTGAAATAGGTATTTCATCAATAAACTTAAATTATTCATTTTCTGACTATGTGGATGAAAATAGTAATGAACATAAATTAATATCAGAGGTAACTTGGATTGATGGAAAAAAAACAGATGTTGTTGATGTGTGGTTTAAACAAAAAGAAATATCCCATCCTGAAGACCAACTAGTTGAGTTTATTTCATTATTTAATAATGAGCCATCCATAAGCTTAAATAACAAACTAGTTACTTCAATGACAAGTACATTCCCATTTTTAATATCAAATAACGCCCGTTTATTTAATGGAATAATATGAAGTGGTTATTAATTGTGCTGGCTTTTATTTTCAGTGGATATGAGTCATATTCCTATAATGAAAGCTTTTTTAAAAGTAGTGACGTAAAACCGCCGTCATATAGAATGCTGGCTTTTTCTACTAATAATATGAAGTATGAAGAAGAGAAAAAACTTTTTCAGGCCATGATACCAATTAAAACAGCGGGGAAATTTTATCTACTTAAAAATAGTGCTGGTGAAGGTGATGCCAAAACCAATTATCTTTTGTTTTTATTATATTTTGATGATTCGAACTGTTCTGAAAAAAGCCTAGTCAATTTAAAGCGGATTGCAGATGAAAATTGTTTGATTGCATTAGAATATTTACATAAAGCTGTGATGATTGAACCTAATTTTCAGCTGGGTTTATACCGATTAGCTTACTTCAATAATTATGGCATTGGTATGGAAATTAATTTAGAACAATCAATGAAATATTGGGAAATGTTAATAAAAACTAAAGGCTATTACCGTTTATTAGCGCTAGATGCAGCAGCTGAAATATATTTTTATGAGTTTAATGAGCTTAATAAAGCAAAAGAGTATCTAACAATTTGTGCAAATGAAGGTGGGGAAATCTGTCAATTTAAACTGAGTGATTGGGATAATAAAATTAAATTACGACCTTATATATTAGAGGCTAAACAACGAGAACCCCCGAGTACGTAGAAAATTGATGTATAATTTGCACTAACAAAAAACTCAAGGAGTAGGATGCTCCTTGAGTTTTATTACTTATCTATAAACTAAGCGGCTTTCTTTTTCTTGCTAGCGTCTTCGTTTGATGGTTCATCAGGAGACTTTTTTGACGGAAGCACTCCTAAGTCATCAAATTCAAACTCATCGACATTAATTGTGCGTAATCGGCTCGCTTCTGCTTTACGTAGGATATCGGCTTCTTCCTGCGTGATGACATTTTCAGGCAGCATTTGATCAGCCAGTTTGTCTAAACGGGTAAAGCTGAGTTTACGCTCTTTCAGGCGGCAGATGCGTTCAAAAATGGGTTCCGCAGCAATAATATCCAGTAATGCTTGGTTAACTAAGCCATGCGGGTTATTTTCCGTTGGCGTTAAGTATTGACCACGGCCTAATCTGTCACGGGTTTCTGATGGCTCCATCAACAGCTGTGCCAATTTATGATCAAGTCTGTCTGATGGCATGGACATCGCACGTCCTGTAGGGAACAAAGTTATTCGCATAATCGCTGCCACCATTTTGTTCGGGAAGTTTTTCAGTAGATCATCAATTGCCTTTTCAGACTGATATAAACAATCTTCAACAGCCCATTTTACCAGTGGTAAATCCGCTTTTTGGCGACCTTCATCTTCATAGCGTTTCAAAGTTGCAGATGCAAGATACAGGTTGCTGAGGATATCCCCTAAGCGAGCTGAAATACGTTCGCGACGTTTTAAGCTGCCACCTAACACGCCCATTGCGACATCGGATAACAACGCTAAGTTAGCACTATGACGATTTAACATCTGATAATAGCGGCGTGTTTCATCTTTGGTTGGTGCGTGACTACCTCGACCGTTAGTTAAACCTAACCAGAAGCTGCGGAATTGGTTACTAATGACATGACCAATGTGACCAAATACGGCTTTATCAAATTTGTGCAGATTGTTATCTTGCGCAGCCGCCATTTCGTCTAAGACGAAAGGATGGCAACGAATTGCACCTTGACCGAAGATAATCATACTGCGAGTCAGAATATTAGCACCTTCAACCGTAATTGCGATAGGCGCACCTTGGTAAGCCCGTGCAACAAAGTTGGAGTCCCCTAAGCAGATACCTTTACCGCCTGTGATATCCATCGCATCAATAATGGCGCGCTGACCGCGGTGGGTACAGTGGTACTTAACGATAGCCGAAAGTACTGCGGGTTTTTCGCCTAACATAATACCTGAGGTGATTAATGTGGCTGCTGCATCCATCAAGTAAGTATTACCTGCGATGCGTGCTAAGGGTTCTTCGATACCTTCCATTTTACCAATCGGTAATTTGAATTGGCGGCGAATATAAGAATAGGCACCTGTTGCAATAGCGATACTTTTCAAGCTACCTGTTGAGTTTGATGGTAGTGTAATACCACGCCCTACAGACAGGCATTCCACTAACATTCTCCAGCCTTGACCAGCCATTTTGGGCCCACCGATGATGTAATCGATAGGGACAAAAATATCTTTTCCGCGAGTCGGGCCATTCATAAATGGAATATTGAGTGGGAAGTGACGGTGACCAATTTCAACGCCTGGCGTGTTGGTTGGAATTAACGCACAGGTGATGCCGAGGTTTTTCTCACCGCCCAATAGTTTGTCTGGATCTGACAATTTAAACGCAAGGCCAAGTACAGTGGCGATAGGTGCTAAGGTAATATAGCGTTTATTCCATGATAAACGCATACCTAACACTTGTTCACCCTGCCATTCTCCCATACAGACAACACCAGAATCGGGAATCGCACCTGCATCGGAGCCTGCTTCAGGGCTGGTTAAGGCAAAACACGGAATTTCTTCGCCTGTTGCTAAGCCTGGTAGGTAGCGTTGTTTTTGCTCATCAGTGCCATAATGTTGTAATAATTCACCTGGGCCTAATGAGTTTGGTACACCCACCGTGATGGCTAAAATACCTGATACACCTGCGAGTTTTTGTAATACTTGTGATTGCGCGTAAGCTGAAAACTCAAGACCACCATATTCTTTTTTGATGATCATGGCGAAAAAGCGGTGATCGCGAAGGTATTGCCAAACTTCAGGCGTTAAGTCAGCAAGCTCATGGCTAACTTCAAAATCATTTACCATGCCACACACAGTTTCTACTGGGCCATCAATAAACGCTTGTTCTTCCGCCGTTAACTGTGGTTTTGGATAATTATGCAGTTTGTTCCAATCTGGTGCACCACGGAAAAGGTCGCCTTCCCACCATGTTGTTCCTGCGTCAATAGCCTCTTTTTCAGTTCTCGACATTGGCGGCATGACTTTTTGAAACATTTTCATGGCTCGTGATGAGAAAAGAGACTGGCGTACAGGAGAAAAAACAAATGGGAATAAGACCAGAGCTACTGGCAACAACATCCAGTAACTCCAAATATTTAACATGCCCATGACGACAGTATAGGCTAATAGCAGTACTGTACTGAGTACAAGGGAGGTTCTGTGATAACTAAGTACGCCAATTAAGGCGAGAAATAACACAATGCTAAGAAGGATCATAGTGGATCTCCTGTCGACTTGTAAGAGGTCTGACCTGTTTGATAACTCAATCTATACCTAGCAATAAAGAATTAGCAATATATTTACATCTTAATTACAACTTAGTTCACAAAAAAATCAAATAATGGAAGGGATAGTTGAAATTAAAATTATTACCATTAAATAAAATAAGGTTATTAAGTATAACAAAACGTTATTTTTGTCGACGAGCTCAAGACAGCACAATCAAAAGTAGAAACAAAAAGCCCCCTGTGCAACAATCTGAGTATTAAAGCTTAATGACTGATATCCATCTGAATTTGTGTCCTAGTGAGATCGATTTACTGTAAATCATTTTGGATGTAAGTTGGCTATATTCTCAATAACGTATTCTTAATTAAGGGGAAACCTCATGTACCAAGATTTGATCCGCAGTGAATTAACTGAAGCGGCCGAGACGTTATCAAATTTCCTAAGTGACGAAGCGAATATCGAAGCCATTCAACAAGCGGCGGTGTTATTAGCGGATTCTTTTAAAGCCGGCGGCAAAGTCTTATCTTGTGGCAATGGTGGATCTCACTGCGATGCGATGCATTTTGCTGAAGAATTGACAGGCCGTTATCGTGAAAACCGTCCAGGTTACCCTGCTATTGCGATCTCAGATGTGAGCCATTTATCCTGTGTGAGTAATGACTTCGGTTATGAGTTTGTTTTCTCTCGTTTTATTGAAGCAGTTGGCATGAAAGGTGATGTGTTACTGGGAATTTCAACATCAGGTAACTCAGGAAATATTATCAAAGCGATTGCCGCTGCACGTGAAAAAGGTATGAAAGTCATCACATTAACAGGAAAAGATGGTGGCAAAATGGCAGGCACGGCAGATATTGAAATTCGTGTACCTCATTTTGGTTATGCGGATCGTATTCAAGAAATTCATATCAAAGTTATCCATATCCTTATTCAATTAATTGAAAAAGAGATGGTGAAGTAACGATTTAGCCGTTGTAGGAGCTTTTAAATGTGCGAGTTACTTGGCATGAGTGCCAATGTTCCAACCGATATTACCTTTAGTTTGAGTGGGTTAATTTCTCGTGGTGGTCAAACTGGGCCACACAAAGATGGCTGGGGAATCACGTTTTACGAAGGTCTCGGGTGTCGCACATTTAAAGATCCACAACCGAGTTTTACATCCCCCGTTGCGCGTTTTGTGCAGGAATACCCCATCAAGTCTGAAAGTATTGTGGCGCATATCCGCCAAGCTAATCGAGGGGATGTATCGTTAGTGAACACTCACCCTTTCACCAGAGAGCTATGGGGACGTAATTGGACTTATGCTCATAATGGACAACTTAAGGGATACCGTTCCCTTAACACAGGGCGTTATTGGCCTATTGGGGAAACAGACAGTGAATGGGCATTTTGTTGGATTTTGCAACAGCTGAGTGAAAAATATCCACGAAAACCGTCAAACTGGAAAAGTGTCTTTCGTTTTATTGCAACTTTAGCTGATCAATTGCGGAGTAAAGGTGTCTTCAATATGTTGTTGTCTGATGGGCAATATTTGATGGCGTTTAGCTCAACGAAATTACATTGGATCACGCGTAAAGCGCCGTTTGGCATGGCTAAGTTGCTCGATCAAGATATTGAAATTGATTTTGCACAGTGCACAACACCAACAGATATCGTCTCTGTGATTGCAACTCAACCTTTGACAGCCAATGAAGACTGGCAAAAGATTGAGCCAGGTAATTTTGTGTTATTCCACCTTGGTCAGCGCATACTGTGATTTCATCCCTAACAATTTTGTTGGGGTATCAGGTAGGCCCATGACTGCATATTTTCCTGAATTTACAGAGACCTGTGCGAGTCTTCCTGTTTGGTTGAAATACTCATAGGCAGGCTGTAGTTGCTGCCAAAACGTGTAATGGCTTGAATTTCGGTAGCGCAGCATATTTTCTTTCGTCATTTTAAACGGATAGATATTTACGCTAATCGTCGATTGGCCATTTAGCAAGGCAGTTTCTACCGTTTGGTAGATTTCGCCCATGTACTTATCGGTCATCGCATAACAACCCACCGATACGCAGCTGCCGTGGATCATCAGGTAACTTCCGCTATACCCTTGGGCTTTATCGAACTCATTAGGGAAACCTATATTGATAGATCGGTAATACCGACTATTAGGGTTGAGTTGCTCTGCTGTAATTTGATAGAAACCTTCGGGGCTTTTAAGATCACCCTCTATTTTCTTTGGCCCTAACCCACCAGAAAACTTACAAATGGGATAGGTTTTCGACAAGGTATATTTGCCTGATGGTGTTTTTTGGTAGAGTTCAAGTACACCTTCTTGCTTAAATATTTGTATAAATATCGATGAATCTGGATTTGCTCGTGATTCATTCTTTAGCAAAAATGAAGCGTTATTTGCCTGAGCAACCAATGTATACATGAGTACAAATGGAGATATGGCACAAAGTAGTTTACTTTTTTTCATGCTTAAGCCAAATATTTAAGGTGGAGTTGATTAAAAATAACACATATTTTACACATTTTAGACGAGCTGTTTAAAAATTAATATAGGTTGTTAATAGTTTTTAAATGAATCTTTATTGGCTAAATAATAAACAGTCATCGATAAACATGAGTTTATTGCTCGGCAATATCGAATTGTTAATGGAAAAAATTAAATAATAATGCAATTTGCTTGAACTATATCACTTCTCTAGACGGACAGCGTGAGCTGAAACTGATAAAATTACGACTGGCAGAAGACAGGAATTTAGTAACAATTTTGTGAGAATACTCGCTCAAGTCACGAAGGTGACTTGAGTAGTTTTTATGACTGAGTCGCTATCATTCATTGCTGAATCGTTAGCTTAGGGTTTAACTGATAAACTTGTGCAGATCTTATGATTAAAATTAAAAAAGGCCTCAACCTTCCCATCGCAGGTGAGCCAGCCCAAGTGATAGAAGACGGCCCGAAAATTCAACACGTAGCATTGCTAGGTGAGGAATATGTCGGAATGCGTCCTTCGATGCTGGTTAAAGAAGGTGAGCGTGTAATAAAAGGGCAGGTTCTCTTTGAAGACAAAAAGAACCCAGGGGTCGTATTTACGAGTCCTGCCTGCGGAAAAATTGTTGCTATTCATCGTGGTGAGCGTCGTGTACTTCAATCTGTAGTCATCGAAATTGAGGGGGATGAGCAAGTCACTTTTGCTGCATATACCCGTGATGAACTACCTGCATTAACTCGTGAGCAAGTCGAAGATAACCTAATTAAATCAGGTATGTGGACCTCTTTAAGAACGCGTCCATTTAGCCGTTCTCCGCAACCAGGCTCTTCACCGATTGCTATTTTTGTGACTGCAATGGATACCAGCCCATTAGCTGCTGACCCTGTTGGTATTATTCGCGAAAATGAGCAAGCATTTAATGATGGCTTATTGGTTCTTAGCCGCTTAACGGAAGGTAAAATCCATGTATGTCATGGAGAGGGAGATTTGCCAAAGGTTAACAGCCAATCACAAATTACTTATACCCAGTTTGGCGGGCCACACCCTGCGGGGTTAGCTGGTACTCACATTCACTTCTTGGAGCCCGTTAGCATCAAGAAAAAAGTGTGGAGCTTGAATTATCAAGATGTTATCGCTATTGGGAAGCTATTTGTTACGGGTCACTTATACACTGACCGTGTGGTTTCCCTTGCAGGGCCTCAAGTTGAAAAACCGCGCTTACTCCGCACCCGCCTTGGGGCTGATTTATATGAATTGACTCAAGGACAACTCAAAGCAGGTGAAAACCGTATTATTTCGGGTTCTGTGCTTTGGGGGGTTACCTGTGATGAAGCTCATCACTATCTTGGTCGTTTTCATAACCAAGTTTCTGTTCTCGCAGAAGGTCGTGAAAAAGAATTATTTGGATGGATTATGCCAGGGGTAAATAAATTCACTATTACCCGCACAACGATTGGGCATTTTTTGAAAAATAAACGCTTTAACTTCACGACGACGATGAATGGTGGTGAGCGTTCAATGGTACCAATTGGTAACTACGAACGTGTGATGCCACTGGACATTATGATTACGCACTTGTTGCGCGATCTCCTTGCGGGGGATACCGATACATCACAAGAACTAGGCTGTTTAGAGCTGGATGAAGAAGATTTGGGGTTGTGTACCTACGTCTGCCCAGCGAAGTATGAATACGGTCCGGTGCTACGTGATGTGTTGTCCAAGATAGAGCTAGAAGGGTAATTCCATGGGTCTGAAACATTTATTTGAAAAATATGAGCACCATTTTGAGCCCGGTGGAAAGTTAGCGAAATACTATGCACTGTATGAAGCAGTTTCGACTGTTTTCTACACGCCAGGTACAGTCACTAAAGGTCGTTCTCATGTCCGAGATACTATCGATCTTAAACGTATGATGATCTTGGTGTGGCTCGCCGTTTTTCCAGCGATGTTCTGGGGGATGTATAATGTGGGAAATCAAGCGATCCCTGCATTACATCAACTATATAGTGGTGTTGAATTACAGCAAATTATTGCGAGTGATTGGCATTACAGCTTAGCGCAGTTCTTAGGCGCATCATTGTCGATGGACGCGGGATGGGGAAGTAAAATGCTGCTAGGTGCAGTGTATTTTCTTCCTATTTATGCAGTTGTTTTCTTGGTTGGCGGGTTCTGGGAAGTTTTATTTGCCATGATCCGCGGCCATGAAATCAACGAAGGTTTTTTCATCACATCCATCTTATTTGCATTGATTGTTCCACCTACAATTCCACTATGGCAGGCTGCACTAGGGATTACCTTTGGTGTGGTTGTTGCGAAGGAAATCTTTGGGGGAACAGGGCGTAACTTCTTAAACCCTGCATTAGCGGGTCGTGCATTCTTATTCTTTGCTTACCCTGCACAAATTTCGGGCGATTTAGTTTGGACTGCGGCGGATGGTTTTTCAGGTGCAACGCCATTGTCCCAATGGGCAACGGGCGGTGAGCACGCACTGATGAATACCGTGAGTGGCGAACCTATTACATGGATGCAAGCGTTTTTAGGTAACATGCCTGGGTCTATCGGTGAAGTATCGACACTGATGCTGTTTATCGGTGGTGCGCTGATTATGTTCTTTCGCATCGCATCATGGCGTATTGTGGCTGGCGTGATGCTAGGCATGATCGCGATGTCTTATGTGTTTAATCTTATCGGTTCAGACACCAACCCATTATTTGCGATGCCATGGTGGTGGCATATGGTGTTAGGTGGTTTTGCATTCGGTATGATTTTTATGGCGACAGACCCTGTATCCGCGTCATTTACAGATAAAGGTAAATGGGCTTACGGTATTCTGATCGGCGTAATGTGTGTTCTTATCAGGGTGGTTAACCCAGCTTACCCAGAAGGGATGATGCTGGCTATCCTGTTCGCCAATCTGTTTGCTCCTCTGTTTGACTATCTGGTCGTTCAGGCAAATATTAAGCGGAGAAAAGCTCGTGGCTAATGAAAAAACAATCAATAACGATGGCGTCGGCAGAACATTTCTTGTTGTGTTTATTCTATGCCTCGTGTGTTCAATTATTGTTGCTGGGGCCGCGGTTGGGTTAAAACCACAGCAACAGGAACAAATCCAATTAGATACTCAACGTAATATTTTGAGTGTTGCGGGGCTTTCAACGCCGAAAATGAGCGCAGAAGAAGTGCAGAAAGTGTATGGCGAGCGTATCGAACCTAAGCTTTTAAACTTCAAAACAAATGAGTTATCTGATAGCACTGGGCGTTTTGTGTTAAATGATGAACTGCGTAGTGATGAAACGAGTATTGCACTTTCACCGCAGGAAGATATTGCGAAAATTCGTCGTCGTGCGAATAGTGCTGAAATCTACTTGGTAAAAGATGATTCTGGCAAAGTCTCGCAAATCATTTTACCTGTTTACGGTTCAGGCTTATGGTCAGTTATGTACGCTTTTATTGCAGTTGATGTTGATGGTGTGACATCTCGAGGTATCACTTACTACGCACATGGTGAAACACCAGGGCTGGGTGGGGAAGTGGATAACCCGCAGTGGAAAGCGCAATGGCCAGGTAAAAAACTGTTTAATGAACAAGGTATCCCAGCAATTAAAATTGTGCGTAGTGGTGCAACCGATAGCCCTTATGGTATCGATGGACTTTCGGGGGCGACGCTGACATCAAACGGTATTCAGCACATGTTTGATTTCTGGTTAGGTGACAACGGCTTTGGTCCGTTCCTGAAAAAAGTACGTGAAGGAGCGCTGAATAATGGCTGATTCAAAAGAAGTAAAACGCGTCCTACTTGGGCCGCTATTCGATAATAACCCAATCGCCTTACAGGTGTTGGGTGTGTGTTCTGCATTAGCCGTCACGACAAAACTAGAAACAGCGTTGGTGATGACCATTGCGGTGACACTGGTTACTGCATTTTCCAACTTTTTTATCTCATTGATTCGAAACTACATCCCAAGCAGTGTGCGTATTATCGTGCAAATGGCCATCATTGCTTCACTGGTTATTGTGGTGGACCAAATATTGCGTGCTTATGCCTATGAGATATCAAAACAGCTTTCAGTATTTGTTGGCTTAATCATTACTAACTGTATTGTCATGGGGCGTGCAGAGGCTTATGCCATGAAATCACCTCCGATTGAAAGCTTTATGGATGGTATTGGTAATGGCCTTGGCTACGGTGTCATCCTTGTTTTAGTTGGTTTCCTGCGTGAGCTTTTTGGTTCGGGTAAACTGTTTGGTATCACCGTATTTGAATCACTGCAAAACGGTGGTTGGTACATGCCAAATGGCCTGTTCTTACTGGCTCCAAGCGCATTCTTTATTATCGGCATGCTGATTTGGGGGTTACGTACCCTGAAACCCGCTCAAGTAGAGAAGGATTAATCAAATGGAACATTATATAAGCCTATTTGTTAAATCCATTTTTATTGAGAATATGGCGTTAGCCTTCTTCTTGGGGATGTGTACATTCCTTGCGGTATCGAAGAATGTGAAAACCGCGTTTGGTTTAGGGATTGCCGTTACGGTCGTTCTTGGAATTTCTGTTCCTGCCAATAACTTGGTGTACAACCTTGTGCTGCGTGATGGTGCGATAGCCGAAGGAGTGGATTTATCCTTCCTAAATTTTATTACCTTTATTGGGGTGATAGCGGCGCTGGTTCAGATCCTCGAGATGATTTTGGACCGTTATTTTCCATCGCTGTATAACGCATTAGGTATCTTCTTGCCATTGATTACCGTTAACTGTGCAATTTTTGGTGGCGTTTCTTTCATGGCTCAGCGTGATTATAACTTTAGTGAATCCATTGTTTATGGGTTTGGTTCAGGAATCGGCTGGATGCTTGCTATCGTATTGATGGCTGCTATCCGTGAGAAGATGAAATACTCTGATATCCCAGCAGGTCTAAAAGGGTTAGGTATCACCTTTGTGACGACCGGTTTGATGGCATTGGGCTTTATGTCCTTCTCCGGTGTGCAGCTATAAAGGCGAGAAGAATTCATGGAAATTATTATTCTAGGTGTAGTGATGTTTACCCTGATTGTCTTGGTGCTGACAGGTTTAATCTTGTTTGCAAAATCCAAGTTGGTCAATACAGGGAACATCAAAGTTGAAGTTAATGGCGATCCTGATAAAAGCTTTGAAGCCCCTGCGGGTGACAAATTGCTTGGCATGTTATCGAGCCAAGGTATTTTTGTTTCTTCTGCATGTGGTGGTGGTGGTTCATGTGGTCAGTGCCGTGTGAAAATCAAAGAGGGCGGTGGTGATATTTTACCCACTGAACTTTCGCACATAAACAAACGTGAAGCCAAAGATGGCTGTCGTTTAGCCTGCCAAGTTAACGTGAAGCAAGACCTTAAAATTGAGCTTCCAGAAGAAATTTTTGGTGTGAAAAAATGGGAGTGCGAAGTTATCTCTAATGATAATAAAGCGACTTTCATTAAAGAATTAAAACTGAAAATTCCAGAAGGCGAAGTTGTTCCTTTCCGTGCTGGTGGTTATATTCAGATTGAATGCCCAGAACATATTGTAAAATATGAAGATTTTGATGTTCCTGAGGAGTATCGAGAAGATTGGGATAAATTTAATTTGTTCCGTTATGTCTCTGAGGTTAAAGAGCCAACGGTGCGTGCATATTCAATGGCTAACTACCCTGAAGAGCACGGTATTATTATGCTGAACGTACGTATTGCAACACCTCCACCACGTAATCCTGACGTTCCACCTGGGATCATGTCATCTTATATTTGGTCATTAAAAGCCGGTGATAAAGTGACAATTTCAGGTCCATTTGGTGAGTTTTTTGCGAAAGAAACGGACGCTGAAATGGTCTTTATTGGTGGTGGTGCAGGTATGGCACCAATGCGTTCCCATATTTTCGACCAATTACGCCGTTTGGATTCAAAACGTAAAATCAGTTTCTGGTATGGTGCGCGTTCTGTTCGTGAAATGTTCTATACAGAAGACTTTGATGAGTTGGCGGCAGAACATGAAAACTTTACGTGGAATGTAGCACTTTCAGATCCATTACCAGAAGATAACTGGAATGGCTATACAGGCTTTATTCATAATGTTCTGTATGAGAATTATTTGAAAGACCATCCTGCACCTGAAGATTGTGAGTTCTATATGTGTGGACCACCAATGATGAATGCTGCAGTGATCAAAATGCTGAAAGATTTGGGCGTTGAAGATGAAAATATCTTACTGGATGATTTCGGTGGTTAACTAATTTTATTGGCTTTATTGTACTTACCAAGTAAAGTACGGACAGTTATCAAATAAAGAGGGAAAAATTTTCCCTCTTTATTATTTATATTAATACCGTTAGTTGCTAATTATTTTATTGGTTATTAATAGGTTGAGAGTTATTTTGACTTGAACATTCTCTGCATGGGTGACGATGTAAAGTGTGTTAATAGTCTGAGCGAATCTAACAATACGCGCTCATGATTGACGCGGAGAAAATTATGCTGAACAAAAAAATTTATACCTCAGTCTTGTTGTTTGTTGCTGCGCTGTTCTTGACCGCTTGTGGTGGCCCAGAGCAACAAAATTTGCAAGGGCAAACAATGGGGACTTATTATACTGTAAAATATGTCACTGATTCTTCAGAACAAAAACCTGAAGCGATTCAAGCTGAAGTTGATAAGCGTTTGGAGGAAGTTAACGACCAGATGTCAACCTATCGTCCAGATTCTGAATTAAGTCGCTTTAACCAATTCAAGGAAGTGAATACCCCTTTTCCTGTATCAGCGGCGACAGCAAAAGTGGTAAGTAAGGCCATTGAAATTAATAAACTGACGGATGGTTCTTTGGATGTGACTGTTGGGCCATTAGTGAATTTATGGGGCTTTGGGCCAGAAGGTCGTGTGACGAAAACACCTTCAGATGAAGAACTCGCCAAACGCCGTGCATGGGTCGGGATTGAAAAACTTTCAGTACAAGATAACAACTTGATTAAAACCATTCCAGAGCTATATGTTGACTTGTCTTCTATTGCTAAGGGGTATGGTGTTGATGTTGTTGCTGAATATTTAGAGTCACAGGGTATCAATAACTATATGGTCGATATCGGTGGCGAAGTGCGCACGAAAGGTAAAAATGGCAAAGACGCGCCATGGCGTATTGCTATTGAAAAACCATCAACGGATGGTTTGAGCCAAACAGCACAAGAAATTATTGAACCAGGTGACCGTTCTATTGCTACATCAGGTGATTATCGTAATTATTTTGAACAAGATGGCATTCGTTTCTCTCATACCATTGATCCCAAAACAGGGAAGCCAATTACGCATAACCTAGTGTCTATCACTGTGATCGCAGACAATTGTATGAGTGCAGATGGCTTATCAACTGGGCTAAATGTTTTAGGTCCAGAAGCGGGCTTTGCTTTAGCTGAGAAAATGAATGTGCCTGTTTTTATGATTGTTAAGACAGATAAAGGTTTCGAAGAGCGTTATACTAAGGCATTCGAACCGTTTTTAACCAAAAAACAGTAGTTGTAGGAGGATAAAGGAATGCTGAATGTTTTTATTGCTGCCTTTGTACTGTTTTTACTGGCCTTTTTAGGCATGTCGCTTGGGTACATTATTAAACGTAAGAGTATTCAAGGTAGCTGTGGCGGGTTAAGCAGTATTGGTGTTGAAAAGGTGTGTGATTGCCCTGAGCCTTGCGATGCACGTAAAAAACGTATGGCTCGTGAAGAAGCCCGCCAAAAAATACTGGATAAAAACCGTATTATTTGAATAGTAATATTTAGTGGTTGTATAACTAGTAATCAGTTGGAGGTGTCTAAACATAATTATTAGACATCTCCACATATTATTTTATCTTGTATGAGCAAGAATATAATCAATATTTACTAAGAATAAGTCATAAACAACTTCATGACATCCGTGTTAAAGCCATTGAGCAAGAACTAGATGAAGGAAAGGCAACATACAAGCGTTTGGAATCACCATTAACACCTATGATTGCTTTCCCATTATCTGAGGTAGCGAAGTTACAAGGAAGAAATGAACCATTACCCCAAGTTTCACCGCTTTCTGTTATAAACGTGACTCGCCAAGATATTTGTTTTCCATAGGAAAAAACAAAACTATAGGCATCCTTTAAAACTTGTTTATCTTTTATATCATTAAAAACTTTATAGGTTTTCATAAAATCAGATGTATTAATGACTAATTCAAGTTCTTTGATATTTTCATTCCAATAATTTTCAACAGTGACTAAACCTAATGGTGCTACCATATTAACCTCTTAATATAAATTTACTCTATTTTTAATATAGAGTTTTGAATGTAATTAAATTGACGTATTCTTAGCTAAGAATAAATAATAATATAAATAAGATGAGTTTTATTTTTAAATTAAGATAATTTAAAATACGCTATTGCTATCTTATTTTTCTATTATATGGTCTAAATTAGCTGCATTTTTTTAGCACATGAAGCAGAGACAGGGTAATTAACATGCATGCTTTTTGTATTGCCATCAAATCTAATCGTAACCTTCCCATTATCACTGCTGTTAATTTGGCAAGGTAAAAAGTCACCACTACTCCACAGTTCATTATTTTTCGTTGTAATTTTAGCTTTCCAAGCACTTTTACCTGTTGTTGAGTAAGAGAATGAATTAGAGCTAGATGTGGTGTCTCCTAGATTATAAAATATAAAGACACTATCATAGGGGTTATCACTATTATGATAGTGTATTTCAATTTTTCTTAATGTTTCATTCCAATAATTTTCGACAGTCATTGTTCCAAATTTTGACATATAAAACCTTTTTTTAATTTATTTTAAATGGAATTTTTGGGTGGGTTAAATATATCAAGTTTTATATAGAGGTAAATTAAGAACAATTATTATTAATTGATGAAAAGAGATAAATACTTTTAGGATATAATTTAATACCTAAGCTATTAATAAAGTAACAATAGCTTAGGTGATGTTAGTGGATTATTTTTTAAATGCTTTAGGTGAATCAACCATTACAGCATCCACACCAATTTCTTTTGCGAGTTGGTAGTCATTGTCAGTATTAACGCCAAAGACAATGATATAGGCATTGCCATTTTTTCTAAAACAGTTGATGGCTTCTTTATCCCATGAAAGGGTAGCCGGTGAACGTGCTTCACCTAAAGTGTATTTCTCGACGACTTCGACTTTACGATGTAGCTCAAAACCATACCAACGCGTTTTCGTGGTGTCATTTTCCACGGAACATTGATGGTTCATCACAATATTTGCCAACATAGTACGGGTCTCATCGCGGCTTTCAAATAGCGGTATCTTTGCTGAAAGAGATTTAAGTGCTGTTAAAAACTCATCATTGGTGGAATAAAAGCGTACCTGATTGAATGTGTTGGTTTTATTTAAAAGCGCCAGAATTGCTTTTGCTTGAACGTCAGGGTTGGCATCAGGCGATTTTAAATCAATATAAAAAGTGGTATCAGGGTATTTTTGTAGAATAGTTTCTAAGGTATTGATGGTGGTCTTTTGTAATGGAAGCTGTTGATTATGTTTTTTACTGAACTGGTAGCCTGCATTAATTTTACTCAGTTGCTCAGCAGTATAAGCGGACACATTCCCCTTTTTATCTGTTAACGAATCAAGGTCGCTTGGGCGGTATAGAACCAATTGATTATCTTGGCTCAACTGTACGGTAAGCCAAATCGCATCAGCTTTATTTTCTTTTGCTAAATCGATGGCATAAATTGTGTTTTCTGGGGCGTCAGCGGTTCCTGCTCGGTGAGCAACAATTTTAGGTGATAAAGCGAAAGCGGTCTGACTTGCAAGCAAGAGTACGAGTGTTGCCATAAATTGAATATATTTTGATGTTGATATAATTGCCATAGGTGTGATCCATAAATAATTTGTCAAAGTATTGTTGTTGGGGAAATAACCCTTTTTATTACGTTTTTATATAAAAGTAAGTATTTCTACTTGTTTTTAAGACAAACTTTAAATTGAGTCGTCAGTTAATGAGCTTGGCAGATGATTGTTGCAGTAAGATGAATGAGTTAATTATCATTAAGTTAACCCTTTTTTTATTAAACAGCTTTTAGGAAAAGGGACATTAATTGCATGGCTAATAAAAACACTGTATATTTAATCAGGTGTTTGATTTTCAGGGCTAGCTCGTGCGTAAAATTATTCATATTGATATGGACTGCTTTTATGCGGCAATAGAAATGCGTGACGACCCAAGCCTACGCAATGTACCTATTGCGGTGGGAGGAAGTGCTGATCGCCGAGGGGTCATTAGTACCGCAAATTATGAAGCTCGCCGCTACGGTGTTCACAGTGCCATGTCTACAGCCGTCGCACTTAGGTTATGCCCGCACCTTAAAGTCGTCCCAGGGCATATGGCGTTATATAAAGAAACTTCCCTTCATATTCGCCAAATATTTGCGCGTTATACCGACCTTATCGAGCCACTTTCTCTTGATGAAGCTTATTTGGATGTGACTGATTGTACGCAGTTACATGGTTCTGCAACGCTTATTGCAGAGGCTATTCGCCAACAAATTTTTGATGAGCTCCAACTGACAGCTTCTGCGGGGATCGCACCCGTTAAATTCTTGGCCAAAATTGCTTCAGATATGAACAAACCAAATGGGCAATTCGTGATCACACCACAAAATATGGATCAATTCATTCTTAATTTGCCCCTTAGAAAGATCCCCGGGGTGGGTAAGGTAACGTCACAAAAATTGGCTGATATGGGGCTGATAACTTGTGGTGATGTACAAAAATATGATGTGGTCACCCTGATCAAAAGTATGGGTAAATTTGGGCAGGTACTTTGGGAACGTTGCCATGGTATTGATGAACGTTCCATCAACCCGGATAGACTTAGAAAATCGGTGGGAGTTGAACGTACGCTCGCTAAAGATATCCATGAATGGCATGATTGTCTGCTACTGTTAGATAAACTGTATGATGAGCTACAGCTCCGTTTAGCCAAGGTAAAACCCGATCTGCGTATTGCACGCCAAGGTGTTAAATTTAAGTTTGCGGATTTCCAACAAACAACACAAGAACATGTGTATCCCATTCTAAATAAGCAAGACTTAGTGCAACTCGCACAGCAAGTTTGGGAGAATCGTCGGTTAAAGCGAGGCGTTAGGTTAGTGGGGCTACATGTGATGCTACAAAGCCCACAATTAGAGCGGCAGTTATTACTTGAACTTTAAAAAAATGCTCACCACAAGGATGAGCATTTTATTCAGTATTAGTAGATTAACCTTTTACTGGAATCGCTTTTAACACCGCAGTTAACAGTTTCCAATACTCGCCAACACTGGCGATATGAACGCGTTCGTCTGGCGAGTGAGCACCACGAATGGTAGGCCCAATGGATACCATGTCCATGTCTGGGTAAGGTTTTTTGAATAAACCGCACTCAAGGCCAGCATGGATCACCATCACATTCGGGATTTTACCAAATAATTTGTTATAGGTTTCGCTCACTAAATGCATTACTGCAGAGTCAGCATCTGGCTGCCAACCTGGGTAACTACCTTCTGCGCGGTATTGTGCTTTCGCTAATTTACTGATAGAAGTTAGCATGTTAACGACGTAGTTTTTACCGCTATCAATCAGTGAACGGACGAGGAAGATAATCTCTGCTTTGTCTTCCGTCATGCGTACCACGCCTTCATTCAGTGAGGTTTCAACAACACCTTTTGCGACATCACTCATACGAATAACGCCATTTGGCGCAGCGTTTAAGAAGAAAACAAAGCGTTGTTGGCAGTCATCAGACAGTGCTTTTAAGTCGCTTTGTGTTTCATCTAACAACAGCACTAAGTTAGGTTCAACAACCGCTAACTCATTTTTCAGGATGCTTTCGTAACGAGCTCTTAATGCAGTCAGTTCAGTAACTTTATCTGCTGGAACAGAAATAATGGCATGTGCTTCACGTGGGATGGCATTACGTACTGTACCACCTTTAAACTCTAATAGTTTTAGGCTGAGATCTTCTGCGTGGCCAGCAAGGAAACGTGCTAATAGTTTGTTTGCATTGCCTAAACCTAAATGAACGTCACCACCCGAGTGACCACCTTTTAAACCTTTTAAGGTCAAGGTAAAGGTTTGGTAACCCTGTGGTAATGCTTCACGAGTTAGGTCAAAAGTGGTTGTGAAGTCAACACCACCAGCGCACCCCATGTAGATTTCGCCTTCTTCTTCGGAATCTGTATTGATTAAGATATCTGCTTGTAACCAGCCTGCTTTCAGACCAAATGCGCCTTCCATCCCAGCTTCTTCGGTCATGGTCAGCAACACTTCCATTGGGCCGTGTTCAACGCTATCATCAGCTAAAACAGCCAGTGCAGAAGCCAAACCAATGCCGTTATCGGCACCTAATGTCGTCCCTTCAGCAGTTACCCATTCACCGTTCACATACGGGCGGATTGGGTCAACTTTAAAGTCATGCACAGTATCGTTATTTTTTTGTGGCACCATGTCTAAGTGGGCTTGCAGCACAACGGCTTTGCGGTTTTCGTAGCCAGCAGTCGCTGGTTTACGGATCAAAATATTGCCGACTTCATCACGTTCAACGTGGAAGCCTTTTTGTTTTGACCAATCAACGATATGTGCTGCTAAGGCTTCTTCGTGGTACGAAGGATGTGGAATAGAGCAGATGGTAGCGAAGATGTCCCACAGTGGTTGGGGGGATAGTTTGGATAATTCAGACACGTTTATCTCCTATGATTTTCCCGTTATATTTCAAGCTATAGCGTTGTTGGCTACACTCACAAACCTGCGTCACATACTAATGTATGCTCCTCGGATTTGTTCATTTGCCGCCTAGCTATAACTTGAACTATTTAGGGAAAATATCCGTTATATTTCAAGCTATAGCGTTGTTGGCTACACTCACAAACCTGCGTCACATACTAATGTATGCTCCTCGGATTTGTTCATTTGCCGCCTAGCTATAACTTGAACTATTTAGGGAAAATTCCCTGAATCATCTAGACAGCAGCCGATTGACAGTCAACGCGAGTTTCAGCTTCAATTTTTAAAAGGGACATTGCTGTAATTATGACCTAACAGCCTGAAGTTTCGAATTAAAGGCCGCCTCTTTTATAAAATCAGGATAACACTTTCTTTTGAATAATGGACAGTGTAAATGATAATAATTAATGGCGAATGATGCTTTTTACTGGTTTTTAGCGCGCCGAATCACTATAATCTCGCGCAACCTTTTTTCCGCAAGACACATTTCAGATTTACTCAGCAGTCGGGACCCGAATTTTATGAGCGAAAAATATGTCGTAACGTGGGATATGTTGCAAATACATGCCCGTAAACTCGCACAACGTTTATTACCAGTAGAACAATGGACCGGTATTATCGCGGTTAGCCGTGGTGGACTTGTTCCAGGTGCACTTCTTGCACGTGAACTGGGTATTCGTCACGTTGATACCGTTTGTATCTCTAGCTATGATCATGATAACCAACGTGAATTAACGGTTATCAAGCGCGCAGAAGGCGATGGTGAAGGCTTTATCGTTATTGATGATTTAGTCGATACAGGCGGCACTGCCCAAGCGATCCGTGATATGTATCCAAAAGCTCACTTCGTGACCATTTTTGCAAAACCTGCAGGGCGTCCATTAGTTGATGACTATGTGGTTGATATTCCACAAGATACATGGATTGAACAGCCTTGGGATATGGGCGTTGTCTTTGTTAAACCTTTGTGTGAACAAGATAAATAAATCTGTTTGTCACTTAGCGTTAGGTAAAAATATTGTAATAATAAAGTCTTATGGATTTTATTGATGACGAGAACACATTAATACCTAAAGTTTTTGAGATAAACACGATATAATTTGGGGAGTGCATTATGTGCATTCCCCTTATTTTTGGGTTCCATTCAGCGACGGTATACAGGTAATTGGGATGACTCAACAAAATTTATCCGAAAAACTCTTTAAGCCTAAAGTCAGACAGATTGAAACATCGACACTGGTTTCTTATTCCGCCCAAACGCTGCCTCAAATCAAAGAGCACAGTGTACTGAGTGGTTCACATCATACAGGATGGTATCGCATGATTAACCGCTTGATGTGGATTTGGCGCGGAATAGATGCATTAGAAATTGAAGACGTGCTTAGTCGTATTGCGATTTCTAATGCGCAACGTAGTAATGAGCGTCAACTAGATACCGTCATCGGTAATCGTTCAGGTAATTGGTGTTTTGAATGGTCTCAACAAGCGATGCATTGGCAACAAAAAGCCTTAGAGTTCGAACAAGGTATTGATGCAGGTAATGCATGGCTGCGTTCAGCAAATTTATACAGTATTGCAGCCTATCCGTTTATCAAAGGTGATGAGCTGGCGGATCAAGCGATTCTACTGGCTAACAAAGCCTATGATAGCGCCGCAAAGTTCTCCGAATATCGTTTAAAGAAAATTCCTTTTAAAGTGGATGGCGGTAAAGAAGTTTACGGTTTTTTGCATATCCCATCTCATGGGCAAGGCCCTTATCCAACGGTGATGATTTGCGGTATGCTAGATAGCTTACAGATTGATTTCTGTCGCTATTTTCGTGATTATCTTGAACCATTAGGGATAGCGATGTTAACACTGGATATGCCATCCATTGGTTATTCGGTCAAATACAAGTTAACCCAAGAAACCAGCACATTACATGAGCAAATTGTTCGCCAAATCGATGATATAGCATGGATTGACCATACGCGCTTTGGCATCGTAGGAATGCGCTTTGGTGCAAACATAGCATTAAGGTTAGCTTATATGTGTCCCGAGAAAATTAAAGCGGTCGCTGTGATAGGTCCAATTGTGCACAGTTTATTGCACGAAGAGAAATATCAACGAGATATTCCTCGGATGGTTTTGGATGTGTTCGCCAGTCGTCTGGGAATTTACCAAGTTGATGGCTCCGCGTTGCGTCATGAACTTAGTTGTTATTCTCTTAAAAATCAGGGGCTTTTGGGTAGGAGAAGCAAAGTTCCTATGTTGGCGGTCAGTTTAAAAGATGATATTTATAGCCCGAAGGCGGAAGCGGAGCTAATTAAACGCTCTTCTATCGATGCGGACGCTATTATGTTACCAAGTCATCCCGTATTCGCCAACTTTGAGAAAGCACTAAGTGAAACAACGTCTTGGTTGAAAACAAAAATACTTTAAAATAATTTAATAACTTGCTTATTTTTTCCCATTTGTTAAAAAGGGATCTTCCCAAGAAGGAGATCCTTAACATGGCTTTACCGACTGATTACACAAATGGAAAATATTTAAAGAAATTTGCAGCGATAGGTCCGTATTTAAGAGAAAAACAATGCTTAAATGGTTGTTACATATTTGATAGCTTGGTTGTGTGTGTGAATGCCAACATAGCACCTGAAAAACGTGAATTTTGGGGATGGTGGTTAAAGTTAATTGCAACTGATGCAGGTTTTGAATTTACTTACCATTTAGGGCTGTACAATGGGCATGGCAGTTGGCAGGTTAAAGCATTAAAAGACAATGCAACCACGGAAGCTGTCGAAAAGAATTTGGTCTCTTTTCACCAAAACCTTACTAAGCAATTATCTGACCTTGAATTAAGCCTCTTTCCTTCACCGCTAATGTTAGAATTAAAATTGGAATTAAGCGCATAAATTTGTTTTAAACCAACTTTTGTTGAATTTTGCGTTATGCCTGTTGGCATAACGCGCTTCTCCTGATAAAAATGATACCTACTTTTTGTTTTATTAATCCTAATGGCAGAAAAATGATGAAAAATAGCCAGACGCTGGTCGTTAAGTTAGGTACCAGTGTACTTACAGGGGGCTCGCGTCGTTTAAATCAAGCTCATATTGTTGAGTTGGTCAGACAATGCGCGCAGCAATATGAAAAAGGGCACCGTATTATTATCGTGACATCTGGGGCAATTGCCGCAGGTCGCGAGCACTTAAATTACCCCGAACTGCCAGCGACCATTGCATCTAAGCAGTTGCTCGCGGCGGTTGGTCAAAGTCGCCTTATTCAATTATGGGAAAGGTTATTCTCTATTTATGGTATCCATATCGGACAAATGTTGCTAACTCGTGCGGATTTAGAAGACAGAGAACGTTTTTTAAATGCGAGGGACACCTTACAAGCGTTGCTTGATAATGGAATCATTCCTGTTATCAATGAAAATGATGCGGTTGCAACTGCGGAAATAAAAGTGGGCGATAATGATAACTTATCTGCCCTCGCTGCAATTCTCGGTGATGCAGATAAATTGTTATTACTGACAGATATTGAGGGGCTGTATGACGCGGATCCTCGTAGTAACCCAGATGCAAAATTGATCCCTGAAGTGTATGGTATTAATGATGAACTCAGGGAAATGGCGGGTGGTAGCGTAAGTGGCTTAGGAACGGGTGGAATGGCCACTAAGTTGCAAGCTGCGGATGTTGCAGGCCGTGCGGGTATTGATGTGGTGATTGCGGCGGGCAATAAGCCTGATGTCATTAATGCAGTCATTGAAAATATTCCAGTGGGAACCCGTTTTTACGGGCAGAAAAACCCCATGGAAAACCGTAAACGCTGGATTTTTGGTGCACCAGCGGCGGGTGATGTGTACATTGATGACGGTGCTCAACTGGCGATTATGGAAAAAGGTAGCTCATTATTGCCAAAAGGTATTAAGAAAATCGAGGGGGATTTCTCTCGTGGCGCAGTGATCCGCATCCGCAATATGGCGGGGAAAGACCTTGCTCATGGCGTCACCCATTATAACAGTGACGCACTCAGAATGATTGCAGGTCAACATTCTCAAGATATAAACAAGATACTTGGCTATGAGCACGGCTCTGTGGCTGTTCATCGCGATGATATGATAGTGAGTTAATTATGTTAGAAACAATGGGCAAAGCAGCAAGGGCTGCATCATGGCAATTAGCTCAGCTAAGCACCAAACAAAAAAATGCAGCATTACTGCAAATTGCGGATTTATTAGAGCAAGAAAGTGCAATAATTTTGGCCGCAAACAAAAAAGACATGGAACAAGCAAGAGCGAGTGGCATGACCGAAGCGCTGCAAGACCGCTTGTTATTAACACCAGAGCGCTTAAAAAATATCGCTGATGATGTCCGAAAAGTATGCCAACTTGCAGACCCAGTAGGCCAAGTGATTGATGGCAGCAAGCTAGATAGTGGTTTAAATTTGCAGCGTCGTCGTGTTCCATTGGGTGTGGTTGGCGTTATCTACGAAGCGCGTCCTAATGTCACTGTCGATGTGGCTTCTTTGTGCCTAAAAACAGGCAATGCGGCGATTATGCGTGGTGGGAAAGAAACCCATAATACAAATCTGGCAGTTGTCAGCGTGATCCAAAAAGCCTTAAAAAATAGTGGGTTGCCAGCAGAAGCGGTGCAAGCGATTAACAACCCTGATCGAGAACTCGTGGCGCAATTACTGAAATTGGATCGTTACGTCGACATGCTAATCCCTCGCGGTGGTGCAGGGTTACATAAGTTATGCCGTGAACAATCAACTATTCCTGTGATCACAGGCGGAATTGGTGTGTGCCATACTTTTGTTGATGAGTCTGTCAATTTTGATAAAGCCATCAATGTCATTATTAATGCAAAAGTACAGCGCCCAAGTGCCTGTAACTCACTTGAAACATTGCTCGTTCACAAAAATATTGCCGCTGAATTCTTGCCATTACTCAGTGAGAAAATGGCAGAGCAACAAGTCACTTTACATGCCAGCGCACAAGCGATGCCATTCTTACAACAAGGCCCAGCAAAAGTGGTTGATGTTAAACCTGAAAACTTAGTTGATGAGTGGTTGTCGCTGGACTTAAATGTGGAAATTGTTACCGATGTGGATGCGGCTATCGACCACATTCGCCATTATGGTACCGCACACTCAGACGCTATTTTGACAGAATCGATCAGCCAAGCGGATTATTTTGTACAGTGTGTTGATTCAGCAGCAGTTTACGTGAATGCGAGCACACGCTTTACGGACGGTGGGCAGTTTGGTTTAGGCGCTGAAGTTGCGGTGAGTACGCAAAAATTACATTCACGGGGCCCTATGGGGCTGGATGCATTAACAACCTATAAGTGGATTGGTTATGGCGATTTTTTAAATCGCCCATAGAAGTTGATATACAAAATGAGAAAGCCACACAAGTGAAGTGTGGCTTTCTTTTTTATGGTTTGCCATGTTTGGCAACATTTTATTAGTATTCATGATGATGGGATGGAAATTAATGTTTTACATTATCGGTCCAAGAGGTTCAGGTAAAACAACAATTGGGAAATTATTTGCCGAATCTAAAGGCTACCAATTTGTTGATACAGACAAGTTAATACTTGAAAAAGCAGGTAAAAGTATTGCAGAAATTGTTGAGCAGCATGGTTGGGATTATTTTCGACAGCTAGAAAGTGAAATTTTAAAATCAATTGCACAAGATGATGTGATTATTTCTACAGGGGGAGGGATAATCCTTGCTGACGAAAACCAAAAAGTGATGCGAGACAATGGGACGGTGATCTATTTAAATGCCAAGCCTGAAATTTTGGCTAAACGCCTTGCCGCAGAGCCCCAAGCAGATCAACGGCCAAGCCTAACGGGTAAATCTTTAGTAGAAGAAATTGCAGAGGTTATGCAGCAACGGGAGCCTATTTACCGCGCGACTGCTCATTATATTATTGATGCGACCCAACCTATTGACGAAATTATCGCGCAACTTAATGATTTATCTTAAACTCATTATAGAAAGCGGCTTTTCCATATCGGGTGTTTTCGGATTATACCCCTAGTGGAGAGCATATTGGTCAGTAAGATAAGTGTTATTACGGCATAACAATATTTTGGTAGCATACAAAAATATAATCATAATATAGGGATTCATTATGTTGGTGAAAATAATCAAAGCCATCCTTACATTTTTATTTCGTGTTGAAGTTATTGGTGATGCGAAAGAGTTTGATCAAGATAAATGCTTGATTACACCCAACCACGTCTCTTTTTTAGATGGTGTTTTGATCGCGCTTTTTCTCCCTGTAAAACCTGTATTTGCCGTTTACTCAACCTTTGCAACACCTAAAATGGTGAAGCGCCTTAAGCCTTATGTTGATATTGTCCCTCTTGACCCTGCCAATCCATTGGGTATTCGCCACCTCGTTAAAGAGGTAGAAAAAGGGCGCCCGATCGTTATCTTCCCTGAAGGGCGAATTTCGGTGCATGGCTCTTTAATGAAAATCTATGAGGGCGCGGCGTTTGTTGCCGCTAAATCTGCAGCAAAAATTGTTCCTATTCGTATTGAAGGAGCAGAACGCAGTCACTTTGGGCGCTTAAAAGGAATTATTCCGTTAAAATGGTTCCCAAAAATTACCTTGCACATTTTACCTGCGCAAACTATTCCGATGCCAGAAGCGCCAAAATCGGTTGAGCGCCGTGCACTCGCGGGCGAACATCTGTATCAAATCATGAAGTCTGCACGTATGGCTTGTTTGCCACAAGTGACGCTGGTTGAAGAGTTTATCGGCAGTGTTCAACGTTTTGGTCGCCGCACACCTTGTATTGAAGACATTGCATTTAAAGAAGACTCGTACCAAACATTGCTGAAGAAAACGCTAGGGGTAGGGCGTATTATTGAGCGTTATACCCATGAAAATGAGCGTGTTGGTCTTTTGCTACCGAATGCAACAGTGACGGCAGCCGCAATTTTTGGGGCATTGATGAGAGGTCGTGTCCCTGCGATGTTAAATTACACTGCGGGTAGTCATGGAATTAGTAATGCACTTAAAGCTTCAGCAGCTAAAGTGGTGTTCACTTCGCGACAATTTCTTGAAAAAGGGAATCTCACCCATATTCCAGAGCAAGTTCCTGAAGCTAATTGGATTTACCTTGAAGATTTAAAAGATACAGTGACTTGGCAGGATAAGCTATGGATTGTTAAGCACTTATTCAATCCACATAAAGCCATTATTCCGCGAAAAGCATCGGATGAAGCCATTGTCTTATTTACCTCTGGTTCTGAGGGGACACCAAAAGGTGTGGTGCATAGCCATGCCAGTTTGATGGCAAACGTTGAGCAAATTAAAACCATCGCTGACTTTACGCCGCGGGATCGTTTTATGTCATCCTTGCCATTGTTCCACGCATTTGGTTTAACCGTTGGTTTATTTATTCCTCTATTTTCGGGCAGTCGCGTTTTCCTGTACCCAAGCCCATTACATTACCGCATCATTCCTGAACTAGTGTATGACAAAAACTGTACAGTCTTGTTCGGTACATCAACATTCTTAGGGAATTACGCCCGTTTTGCTCACCAATATGATTTTGCTCGTTTACGTTATGTCGTTGCAGGCGCTGAAAAGCTTTCAGATAAAACGAAGAAAATTTGGTTTGAAAAATTCGGTATTCGTATCCTCGAAGGTTATGGCGTGACCGAATGTGCACCAATTGTCTCTATCAATGTTCCAATGGCGGCAAAAGAAGGCACGGTAGGGCAAATTTTACCTGAAATGGAAGCGCGTATTATCCCCATCTC
Organism: Providencia xihuensis; assembly: GCF_041953405.1. Classification (NCBI taxonomy): domain Bacteria; kingdom Pseudomonadati; phylum Pseudomonadota; class Gammaproteobacteria; order Enterobacterales; family Morganellaceae; genus Providencia; species Providencia xihuensis. The sequence continues at coordinate 1,022,773 of NZ_CP169565.1, forward strand.
TGGTATCGAAAATGGCGGTAAACTGCAACTTAAAGGCCCTAATATCATGAAAGGGTACTTACGTGTTGAAGCGCCAGGCGTGCTTGAAACGCCAAGGGCTGAAAACGCACAGGGCGAGGTAGAAGAAGGCTGGTACGATACAGGGGATATTGTTGAGTTGGATAATAAAAACTTCTGCACTATCAAAGGCCGTGTGAAACGTTTTGCGAAACTGGCAGGGGAAATGGTTTCCCTTGAAAGCATTGAACAGATGGTTGCCGCTTTGTCGCCAAATGCAAATCATGGCGTAGTGACAAAACCAGATAGTAGCAAAGGTGAGGCGCTAGTGTTGTTTACTACCGATAAAGAGTTAGATAGAAGTGCGTTATCGGCGGCGGCGAAAAGCAGAGGATTAACTGAGCTTGCGGTTCCCCGTGATATTCGTTTTGTGAAAGAGTTACCTGTGCTAGGTAGTGGAAAAACGGATTTTGTCACACTGAAACAAATGGCCTTAAAGGATGCCTAATATGCAAGAAAGTACCTCGAATTTACCGTTGATGAGCCGAGGAATGAAGGCCGTTTTAGCGTCTCAGTTTCTCTCTGCATTTGCGGATAACGCACTGTTATTTGCTATATTAGCGCAACTCAAAGCTGAATTTTATCCAGAATGGAGTCACCCTATTTTACAAATGGTGTTTGTGTTTACTTACATCGTTTTAGCCCCATTTGTTGGGCAAATTGCCGATAGATTCTCCAAAGGGCGCGTGATGTTGTTCTCCAATATTTTTAAATTTATTGGAGCGCTAGGGATTTGCTTTGGGTTAAATCCGTTCCTTTGTTATGGATTAGTGGGGATTGGTGCAGCATCTTATTCACCTGCTAAATACGGTATCTTAGGCGAATTAACAGGGGGAGATAACCTTGTTAAAGCCAATGGTGTGATGGAAGCCTCGACAATTGCGGCAATCTTAGTGGGTTCTGTTGTTGGGGGAATGCTTTCCGATATCAATCTCTTATTAGCGTTAGGGACATGTGCGATTTTATATGCACTGGCGGTTATTGCTAACGTCTTTATTCCACATCTTGTGGCGGCAAGGCCAGGAAAAGGCTGGGATCTCAAATTACTGGTCACAGATTTTTTTCAAGCATGCCGTATTTTATGGGCAAATCAGGAAAGCCGTTTTTCGCTAGTTGGAACCAGCCTGTTCTGGGGCGCTGGGGTCACATTACGTTTTTTATTAGTTGCTTGGGTACCTGTAGCTTTAGGTTTACAAGATAACACAACACCAACTATCTTAAATGCGATGGTTGCTGTGGGGATTGTTGCAGGGGCAGGGCTTGCGGCTAAATTTATTACCTTGAAAACAGTTTACCGCTGTATTCCAGCAGGGGTTATTATTGGTGTGATGGTGGTGTTACTTTCCTTGCAAACTAATATTATTCCATCCTACTTTATCTTGATTACTTTAGGGGTATTTGGTGGGTTATTTGTTGTGCCCCTAAATGCTTTACTACAAGATAAAGGAAAGGAAACCGTTGGTGCAGGAAATGCCATTGCAGTACAGAACTTAGGCGAAAACAGCGCGATGCTGATTATGCTAGGCTTATATTCATTGGCAATTAAGGGCGGCTTATCTGTGGTGAATGCAGGTATTGGTTTTGGTGCCGTATTTACGATTGCGATTGCAGGCTTATGGATCTGGGATCGCGCTCGTAAAACAAAGATGTAAAAGGCGGATTACATAATGGTAGATGAGACGCGACTCGAAACATTAAGTATTCAGATTGGGCAAAAACTGAAAGCGCAAGGTAAAACAGTCACTACTGCAGAGTCTTGCACGGGGGGTTGGATTGCAAAGGTGCTGACCGATATTGCTGGAAGTTCGGATTACTTCCAGCGTGGCTTTGTCACTTATAGTAACGAAGCTAAACATCAAATGATTGGTGTGACTGACGCATCTTTGCAACAATTTGGCGCTGTTAGCCAGCAAGTGGTAGAAGAAATGGCATCAGGGGCACTGAAAGAAGCAACAGCCGATTTTGCGATTTCAGTCAGTGGTATTGCAGGCCCTGGTGGCGGTAGTATAGACAAACCCGTTGGAACTGTATGGTTTGGTTTTGCCCAAAAACAGGTAGATGGTGCGGTGTTGGTTATCGCTAGGCATCGTGTATTTCAAGGTGATAGAAATCAAATTCGTTTTCAATCAACAGGTTATGCTCTAGAAACGCTTTTGAGTCTGTTAAATTAAAAATTTCCTTGATACTGTATGATTATACAGTATAATTAGTTCCAACAAATCAAATTCAATCGTTTTATTCGCAGTGGCAAGGCCATTGCACTTAGGGAGTAAACATGGCTATTGATGAAAACAAACAAAAAGCACTGGCTGCGGCACTGGGTCAAATTGAAAAGCAATTTGGTAAAGGTTCCATTATGCGTCTTGGTGAAGACCGTTCAATGGATGTTGAAACCATTTCAACGGGTTCTTTATCTCTTGACGTTGCATTAGGTGCTGGTGGCCTGCCATTAGGTCGTATTGTTGAAATCTACGGTCCAGAATCTTCAGGTAAAACCACCCTAACCTTACAAGTCATCGCTGCTGCACAACGCAGTGGTAAAACCTGTGCATTTATCGATGCCGAGCACGCACTTGACCCTATCTACGCGAAGAAACTCGGCGTTGATATCGATAACTTACTGTGTTCTCAGCCAGACACTGGTGAACAAGCGCTCGAAATCTGTGATGCTCTGACTCGGTCAGGTGCTGTTGACGTTATTATCGTTGACTCCGTTGCTGCATTAACCCCTAAAGCGGAAATAGAAGGTGAGATTGGTGATTCTCACATGGGGCTTGCTGCACGTATGATGAGCCAAGCAATGCGTAAATTAGCAGGTAACTTAAAAACCTCAAATACGCTTCTGATCTTCATCAACCAAATTCGTATGAAAATTGGTGTAATGTTCGGCAACCCAGAAACAACAACGGGTGGTAATGCACTGAAATTCTACGCATCTGTTCGTTTAGATATCCGTCGTATTGGCGCGGTGAAAAATGGTGAAGAAATTGTCGGTAGTGAAACTCGCGTTAAAGTGGTGAAAAATAAAGTTGCGGCGCCATTTAAACAAGCGGAATTTCAAATTCTTTACGGTGAAGGGATTAATACCTTTGGTGAACTAATTGACCTGGGTGTTAAACACAAGCTAATTGAAAAAGCGGGTGCTTGGTATAGCTATAACGGCGATAAAATTGGTCAAGGTAAAGCTAACTCAACGACTTATTTAAAAGAACATCCTGAAGTTGCGCAAGAAATTGACACAAAACTGCGAGAAATGTTACTCAATCATACTGGTGAGTTTAGCAGTGCTGCAACAGACTTTATCAGTGATTCTGATGAAGAAGAAACACCAGAAGAATTTTAATTATTAGCTAGTGACTTGATTAATCATTAGATTATAGGCGCCGCTCTTATTGAGTAGCGCCTTTTTTATTTTTTCCAATCGTAATAATAGTTTATTCAACAGTTTTTCTGTGGAAAAATACGCTGGCCAGAGGTATAAACATACTTTCAGAAAATATCTAGACGCTTTACAATGAAAGCCACGAATGGATGTAGCTATAATTTTACTTCTATGCAAAGAGACTTTATCTTATCAGTCACTTTTTAATCGGAGAGTTGATTAGAGGTGATGTTACACTCCATCTCAACAATTCATAATTCTGTTTCCAGCTTGATATCGGGATAAATATGAGTAAAAGCACCGCTGAGATCCGCCAAGCGTTTCTCGACTTTTTTCATACAAAAGGTCATCAGGTGGTCACCAGCAGTTCGCTAGTGCCTAACAATGACCCGACACTATTGTTCACAAACGCAGGGATGAACCAGTTCAAAGATGTATTTCTTGGCCTGGATAAAAGAGCATATTCCCGAGCGACAACTGCACAACGCTGTGTGCGTGCAGGTGGTAAACATAACGACTTAGAAAATGTAGGTTATACAGCTCGTCACCACACATTCTTTGAAATGTTAGGTAACTTCAGCTTTGGTGACTACTTTAAGCACGATGCAATTCGCTTTGCTTGGGAATTACTGACAAGTGAAGCATGGTTTAACCTGCCAAAAGAAAGATTGTGGGTCACTGTTTATGCAACAGATGATGAAGCCTATGATATTTGGAATAAAGAAATTGGTGTTCCAGTAGAGCGTATTATCCGTATCGGTGATAACAAAGGCGCACCTTATGCTTCAGATAACTTCTGGCAGATGGGTGATACCGGTCCTTGCGGCCCTTGTACTGAAATTTTCTATGATCATGGCGATCATATCTGGGGTGGCCCTCCAGGAAGCCCAGAAGAAGACGGTGACCGATATATTGAAATCTGGAACCTTGTCTTCATGCAGTTTAACCGTCAATCAGACGGTACCATGGAACCATTGCCGAAACCTTCTGTCGATACAGGAATGGGCTTAGAGCGTATCTCTGCGGTACTGCAACACGTCAATTCAAACTATGACATTGATATTTTCCGTGAATTAATTGCAGCGGCAGCGAAAGCGACAGGTGCTACCGATCTGGAAAATAAATCACTGCGTGTTATTGCTGACCATATTCGTTCTTGTGCTTTCCTTGTTAGTGATGGTGTTATTCCATCAAACGAAGGTCGTGGCTATGTTCTGCGTCGTATTATTCGTCGTGCCGTTCGTCATGGTTACATGCTCGGTGCTAAAGAAACGTTTTTCTACAAATTAGTTGCTCCATTGATCAAAGTGATGGGCTCGGCTGCTGAAGAACTTCAACGTCAACAAGCCATGGTTGAAAAAGTTCTGAAGACAGAAGAAGAGCAATTTGCACGTACTTTAGAGCGTGGCTTGCAATTATTAGATGAAGAACTGGCATCTTTAAAAGGGGATACCCTTGATGGTGAGGCTGCATTCCGCCTCTATGATACTTACGGTTTCCCAATCGACTTAACCGCTGATGTGTGCCGTGAGCGCAATATCAAAGTGGATGAAGACGGTTTTGAGCGTGCGATGGAAGACCAGCGTCGTCGTGCAAGAGAATCGAGTGGTTTTGGCGCTGACTATAACTCATTAATCAAAGTTGATAAGCACAGCGAATTCTCAGGTTACCAATATGATGAGCAACAAGCGACCATCACCGCATTATATAAAGATGGTCAGCCTGTTGATAGCTTAAATGTAGGTGAAGAAGGCTTAGTTATTCTTGATAAAACCGCATTTTATGCCGAATCAGGTGGTCAGGTTGGGGACATTGGTTTCTTAAATAATGACAATGCTCGCTTCAATGTGACAGACACACAAAAATATGGTCAAGCAATTGGGCATATCGGTAAAGTCGAATCAGGCTCATTAGTTGTTAACCATCGTATTACCGCTGTGGTTGATAGCGCAAGGCGTAATGCTATTCGTTTGAATCACTCTGCAACGCACTTATTACATGCTGCGTTACGTCAAGTACTTGGCGAACATGTATCTCAAAAAGGTTCACTTGTTAATGACAAGTACCTGCGTTTTGACTTCTCACATTTTGAAGCTATGACCCAAGCGCAACTCCGCCAAGTTGAAGACATTGTAAATGCTCAAATTCGCCAAAATTCAGAAATTGAAACTGAGTTGATGGATTTAGAGGGGGCGAAAGCGAAAGGGGCTATGGCATTATTCGGTGAAAAATACGAAGAACGTGTTCGCGTATTGAGTATGGGCGATTTTTCTATTGAATTGTGCGGTGGTACACACGCAAAACGTACCGGTGATATTGGCCTGTTCCGTATTCTGAGTGAATCAGGAACAGCTGCGGGTGTTCGCCGTATTGAAGCAACAACAGGTGTAATGGCGATTGAAAGTGTTCACCATCAATCAGAACAGCTTTCGGCAATCGCTCACCTATTAAAAGGTGATATTAATAGTCTCGTTGAGAAAGTGAAATCTACGTTAGACAAATCTCGTCAGCTAGAAAAAGAGATTTTGCAACTAAAAGATCAACAAGCTTCTCAAGAAAGTGCTTCACTAAGTAGCAAAGCAAAAGATGTGAAAGGCGTCAAATTGTTAGTGAACCAATTAAGCGATACTGATCCTAAGCTATTGAGAACTATGGTTGATGATCTGAAAAATCAGTTGAAATCAGCGATTATCGTGCTTTCAACAACAAGTGGTGATAAAGTCAGTATGATCGTTGGTGTGACTAATGATTTGACTGCTAAAGTTAAAGCAGGTGACTTGATCTCTTATGTTGCACAACAAGTAGGTGGTAAAGGTGGTGGGCGGCCTGACATGGCACAGGCAGGCGGCACTGATGTAAGTGCATTACCTGCTGCAATGGCTAGTGTTGAAGAGTGGGTTGAATCACGACTGTAAGTACTTACCAAAAGTTGCCTTGTAGGAATATAAGGCAACTTTAAATCTGTTGCGGCATTGTTAATGTATTACTTGTAGTGCTATATTTTGCTTGTAAATAATTAGAATGATTGCCTTGATGGCATCAATGCTTTAGGTGCATGTCATTACTTTACGTTTTCACGGTGTGTGATGGACAATAGCGGGGGATACCTAGAGACCCGACTCTTTTAATATTTCAAGGAGCAAAGAATGCTTATTCTGACTCGTCGAGTTGGTGAAACACTCATGATAGGCGATGAGGTAACAGTTACTGTATTGGGTGTTAAAGGCAACCAAGTTCGTATTGGTGTTAATGCCCCAAAAGAAGTTTCTGTTCACCGTGAAGAAATTTATCAACGGATCCAGGCCGAAAAGACTCAACCAGATAATCAATAATAATGAATAAGCGTCCAATGATTGATCACACAGCAAGAATGGGCGCTTGTCTTACTGCGTTTTAAAAAATTTCACGTTCTCAAACTTCGTTTTATTTGCTTCACTCACTTATTTTGTTGAGCGTGATGAGGCATTGTAAACAAACACCTTTTCATCTTTGTTTATAATTGCGCCGTATCATGGTAGCGAGCAAATAATTTTTTGGTTCAAAAGCAATTTTATCTCTCTCATTTTTATTCATAAAGTAAGTTATTTAAGGGCTGAAAAAGTTCTTTTTCGGTGTTAAACTAAGCATCTTGCTTGTGAAATGTGCAAACAGACTGCGGAATGCAAAAAGTTTGGAAAAATTGTTTGACTTCTAAGTCTAGGAAAGTAATATGTGCGCCACACAGAGACGAGATGTTTGAAAAAACAAATCGTGTGTAACTAAAATATGGTGAGGTGGCCGAGAGGCTGAAGGCGCTCCCCTGCTAAGGGAGTATGCGGTCAAAAGCTGCATCGAGGGTTCGAATCCCTCCCTCACCGCCATTTTAGATTATGCATCCGTAGCTCAGCTGGATAGAGTACTCGGCTACGAACCGAGCGGTCGGAGGTTCGAATCCTCCCGGATGCACCATATTAACCCTACAGGGAAACCTAGTTGGGTTTTATTTTGGTTCTACTTAGTAAGCAATCAAAATAGTGTGGTAACGAAGAAACTGATTTACAGAAGTAGATGTTGATAAGAAGTTTGAGAGAGAAGCACGTCTTGCAGTAACTATGCATCCGTAGCTCAGCTGGATAGAGTACTCGGCTACGAACCGAGCGGTCGGAGGTTCGAATCCTCCCGGATGCACCATCTCTTAGCTAATTAGTTAGCGTATCAATAATCCATTTAGTGTAGACATTCTCAGTTATTGAATTAATCGATATTTGTCGACAGAATTTTGCATCCGTAGCTCAGCTGGATAGAGTACTCGGCTACGAACCGAGCGGTCGGAGGTTCGAATCCTCCCGGATGCACCATCATAAGAAAGACTCCTCAATTTGAGGAGTTTTTTTTTGCCTGAAAAGTCAATTAAATAACATTTCCGATGCATCTTTTGTTTTAATCCCTCCTAAACCACACATCTAGACAGCGACAATTTATGTGATTTAAGCTAAAGTAATTGCCTTAATAAAATAAATTAACATCACAGGCGGGAGGTCGATTTGATCCCGGACGTATCGAAAGCGCTCTCATGGTTAGAGGCGCACCCAGAAACACTAAATGGTATTCAACGTGGTATTGAGCGCGAAACATTGCGTGTGACGCCTACAGGCTCAATTGCAGAAACGTTGCACCCTGAAGGGCTGGGACAAGCTTTAACACATAAATGGATCACGACAGATTTTGCGGAGTCCTTACTCGAATTTATTACTCCTGTAGATAAAAGCATTAGCCATAACTTGGCTTTTCTCAGGGATTTACATCGCTATACTGCACGTCACCTTCAAGATGAAAGAATGTGGCCACTCAGTATGCCGTGCTTTATCGAAAGTGAAGATAAAATCACTCTTGCTCAATATGGTACTTCTAACGTCGGGCGCTTTAAAACCCTGTACCGTGAAGGCCTTAAAAATCGTTATGGCGCATTGATGCAGACGATAGCAGGGGTGCATTATAACTTTTCTTTGCCAACTGAGTTTTGGCAGGCATGGGCTGGTGTTGATGATCCTGAAAGTGAAAGCGGCAAAGAAAAAATTTCTGATGGCTATTTACGCTTGATCAGAAACTACTATCGCTTTGGCTGGGTGATCCCATATTTATTCGGTGCATCTCCTGCCATTTGTGGCTCTTTCTTAAAAGACAGAGATACCACGCTAACATTCGATAAAACAGAATGTGGAACTTACTATTTACCTTATGCGACATCTTTACGCATGAGCGACCTTGGTTATACCAATAAATCACAAAGCGATTTGAATATTACATTTAATAAGCTGGGTGAATACGTTGAAAATTTGAAAAAAGCCATTCATAAGCCTTCCGCTGAGTTTGAAAAGCTAGGTGTGAAAAAAGATGGTAAATACGTTCAGCTTAACTCTAACGTGTTGCAAATTGAAAATGAACTCTATGCCCCAATAAGACCTAAACGCGTCCCTAAAGGCACTGAGTCGCCTTCTGATGCGTTATTGCGTGGGGGCATCGAATACATTGAAGTGCGCTCTTTAGACATCAACCCGTTCAGTGCGATTGGTGTAAATGAAACCCAAGCGCGTTTTGTTGATCTATTCTTAATATGGTGCGTGCTTGCCGATGCGCCAGAAATGAATGCTCAGGAACTTGATTGTTGTCGTCAAAACTGGAACCGAGTGATCCTCGAAGGGCGCAAACCTGGCCAAGTGATTGGTTTTGGTTGTGGTAGCGAAGTGAAACCTTTAGTGGAAGTTGGCCAGCAGTTATTTAATGATTTGATTCGTGTCGCTGAAGTGCTCGACACTTGTTGTGACGCGAAATATCAAGATGTTTGCCATCAGTTTGTTGCGATGTTTGAAGACCCAACCCTAACATACTCTGCGTTAGTTATGGATGAGATGTTAGAAAAAGGCATCGGTGGTTACGGGTTAGAATTAGCTGAAAAATATTTTGAACAGTTAATTAATGAGCCGTATGAAGTGATCACGGAAGAACAGTTTGAACAAGCAAGGTTAGCTTCTATTGAGAAACAAGCGGCGATGGAACAGAGCGAAACTGAATCCTTTGAAGACTATCTACGCATTCACGCAGGACGCTAAAAGAAAGTGGCCACTCAAGGTGGCCAAATAAAAATCTCTTAGAGAATTAGGGATGATAACAAATTGCGCGTCTTTCATTAATTAAGACTCCGCATTTTCAAAATAGTTTCATTTATTTTAAAAATATATTTTTAATTTTTGAGGAGGTCACGAAATGCCATTATTAGATAGCTTTACTGTCGATCATACTCGCATGGCAGCGCCCGCTGTTCGTGTGGCAAAAACGATGAAAACGCCAAGTGGTGATACCATCACTGTTTTTGATTTGCGTTTTACCGTGCCAAATGAAGAGGCTATGACGGAAAAAGGGACTCACACATTAGAACACTTGTTTGCAGGTTTTATGCGTGACCACCTTAACGGTAACGGTGTCGAAATTATCGATATCTCCCCGATGGGCTGTCGTACAGGGTTTTATATGAGCTTGATTGGTCAGCCTGCTGAGCAGCGTGTTGCTGATGCATGGAAAGCCGCAATGGAAGATGTTTTAAACGTCAAAGACCAAAATAAAATCCCTGAGTTGAACGTATATCAGTGTGGTACTTATAAAATGCATTCACTGGAAGAAGCTCAGCAAATCGCACGTAATGTGTTGTCCTCAAATATTGGTATCAATAAAAATGACGATTTAGCATTACCTGCAGATAAGCTGGAACAGCTTCACGTTTAATCTCTTGGTGTGCTCTTATGAACAAAGCGCCTTAAACATGTTGGCGCTTTATTTTTGGTGAAAAGTTTATAAGTCGGGGACTTGCGAGCTAAAAGTGAGCGGGGTGATCCTCACTTGCTTGATGGTATTTTCATTCATCGCTAACACTTCAATCATGTAATGACCCACCACGATTTGCTCTTCAAGCTGCGGAATATCGCCAATGACCTCTAACACCATGCCGTTAACCGTCCTAGGGCCGTCTACAGGCAAATTCCAATCAAAAGCCTTATTTAGGTCACGGATATTAGCAGTGCCGTCCACCAGGACGCTACCATCACTTTGAGGTAGAACCTCTTCTGCTAAAGACGGTGACATCGATGTGGTAAAATCACCAACAATTTCTTCTAATATATCCTCTACTGTGATAAGTCCTTGAATTTCGCCATACTCATCCACAATAATCCCTAACTTTTCTTTTTTGTGTTGGAAATTAATGAGCTGAACATTTAGTGGTGTACTATTTGGGATGAAATAAATGTTATCTGAGGCTTTTATCAGGTTCTGTTTATTGAATTCTCGTTTTTCCATCATCAATCGATAAGCTTCTCGGACACGCAAAATCCCTATCGAATCATCGAGAGAATCGCGATAAAGCACAATTCGACCGTGGGGGGAATGTGTAAGTTGTCTTATAATTGACTTCCAATCATCATTAACATCAATGCCTACAATTTCATTTCTTGGCAGCATGATGTCACCCACCGTCACTTTGTCTAAATCCAGTATTGAAATCAGCATGTCTTGATTGCGGCGGCTAATTTTATGCTTTGATTCATTGACAATAGTACGCAGCTCTTCTTTGTTTACCGCATCTGTGCGAGCCGTTAAGGAGCGAATGCCTAAACAACGCAAAAGTAGTGAGGAAATAGTATTAAAGGTCCATACCACAGGCATCATAATGATTTGCAATGGCTTGAGAAAGTAGCTACTGGGGAAGGCGATTCTTTCTGGATAGAGCGCAGCTAATGTTTTTGGCATCACTTCCGCAAAAATAAGGATCACAAACGTTAAGATCCCAGTTGCCATCGCGACACCCGCGTTACCATATAAGCGAATACCAATGATGGTGGCTAAGGCTGAGGCGACGATATTAATTAAGTTATTGCCAATCAGGACAAGACTGAGCAGTTTGTCAGGGTGTTTTAGCAGTTTTTCGACTCGAATTGCCGAACGATTACCTTGTTTTGCCAAGTGTTTTAAACGATAGCGATTCAATGTCATCATCCCCGTCTCTGAGGCAGAGAAGTAGGCTGACATAAAAATTAAAACAATCAGTATGATGATTAGCGTACTGGTAGACACATCATCCAAAACAAGGTTCCTTATTACAATATGGAAAGGTTAGAAAAACTCAAGGTACCATAAACTGTTGGAGTAGACGGTTACCAAAAAAAGCCATCGTTAAAATGATTGAGCCAGCAACATGGAAGAATAAAACGCGTTTTCCGCGCCAGCCGCCGTGGAAATGGCCCCAAAGTAAAGTAATGTAGACAAACCAAGCAATCACTGATAGCACAGATTTATGGATATTTTCTTTATCAAAGATATTATCCATATAAATAAACCCTGTACATAAAGTCAGAGTTAGTAAAATGACACCCACTTGGGTGATGTGAAACATTTTACGCTCTACCACCATCATTGGCGGCATATCAGGGCTAAATTTTAAGGTTTTATTTTTGAGTTGGTGATCAATTAACGCAACTTGAAATGCATACAAGGCAGCAATGAGTAGCGTGGCATAGCTCAATAAGGCCAAGCCAATATGTACAAATAGAGGCACGCTGGCTTCTAGGTGAGTAATAAACTCACCAGGCATAATGGTAGAAAGCATTAAATTAATGATAGCGAAACTGTACACTATCGGGGTTAAATACCACGCTTTTCCCCAATAGGCGACAACCGTCATAATTAAGCACATCAGTAAACTCACCGCTGAACCAAGGTTTAATAGGGTGAGATTCTGCCCTTCGGCCTCACTAAAAATGAGTAATTTTAGTGTGATGGCGTGCGTCACTAATGCAACAATCGCAAGTAGTATCGCCAAACGGCGATAAAGGGGTTGTTTACGCACTTGGCCTGGGACGATCAGCAGTAGGCTAATCATGTATGTACAAACTGCTATGACTGCAAATACTGGCATAGTATAGTGTCGATATTCATTTTTAGTGGAAAGTTATTTTATAGTATAACGTGTACGGGAGCAGGCTCCAACTATTGGCCGAGCCAATAGCGGTATATTCACGATAGATAGCATTTCATGTACCTATAGGGTTGTACAGATAACAATGAAACTAACGCTATCATAGCTTGTATAATCTGTTTCAAACAGAGGGCAGCGAAAAAATAGCGGATGTGGTACAATCGGGAAAATATTTTTTATCGTGCTTTTTCCTTCATTTGATTGAAGGTTTGCTACTTATAATTCAACTTGTTGACACTAAAACACTTGAAATTAGGTGTATTAGCAACCAGATTAGGCTAAACATCGGCCCATCAACAGAATTGAGCTAAGACATATGTTTGATAATTTAAGCGACAGACTCTCGCGCACGTTGCGCAATATCAGCGGACGTGGACGTCTCACTGATGACAATATTAAAGATACATTACGTGAAGTTCGCATGGCATTGCTGGAAGCCGACGTAGCGTTGCCAGTTGTCCGTGAATTTATCCAGAAAGTCAAAGAAAGTGCCGTTGGTCAAGATGTAAATAAAAGCTTAACACCAGGCCAAGAGTTCATCAAAATTGTTCAAAATGAACTGACTCGAGCGATGGGGGAAGAAAACCATCAACTCAACTTGTCGGCTCAGCCGCCTGCGGTTGTCTTAATGGCGGGTTTACAAGGTGCGGGTAAAACAACCAGCGTTGCGAAACTAGGTAAACACTTAAAAGAAAAGCAAAAGAAAAAAGTTTTAGTGGTCTCTGCTGACGTCTATCGCCCAGCGGCGATCAAACAGCTTGAAACCTTAGCTGAATCTGTTGGTATTGATTTTTTTCCATCAGATGTGCAAGAAAAACCCGCGGCTATCGTGCAAAAAGCGTTAAAGCACGCTCAACTTCAATTCTACGATGTATTATTGGTGGATACCGCAGGTCGCTTACACGTTGATGAAGCGATGATGGAAGAAATCCAAGAAGTCCATCGTATTATTAAGCCTGTGGAAACCTTGTTCGTCGTCGATGCGATGACGGGGCAGGATGCAGCGAACACCGCAAAAGCGTTTAATGAAGCCTTACCACTGACTGGGGTTGTATTAACCAAAGTTGATGGTGATGCGCGTGGTGGTGCTGCGCTGTCGATTCGTGCAATTACAGGTAAGCCAATTAAATTCTTAGGGGTCGGTGAAAAAACGGATGCCTTAGAACCGTTCCACCCAGAACGTGTTGCATCCCGTATCCTTGGGATGGGTGATGTGATTTCTCTGATTGAAGAGATTGAGCACAAAGTTGACCGTGATGAAGCAGAAAAATTAGCGAAAAAACTAAAAACGGGTGATGGTTTTGATTTAAATGACTTTTTAAGTCAATTAAAACAAATGCGTAACATGGGGGGCATGGCGAGCATGATGAGCAAAATGCCTGGAATGTCCCAGTTACCAGATGCTGTTAAATCCCAAATGGATGATAAAATCACGGTTCGTATGGAAGCGATGATTAATTCCATGACGCGCAAAGAGCGCGAAAAACCAGAGATTATTAAAGGTTCTCGTAAACGCCGTATTGCGGCAGGTTCGGGAACGACCGTGCAAGAAGTTAACCGTCTTTTAAAACAATTTGATGATATGCAACGCATGATGAAGAAAATGAAAAAAGGTGGCTTAGCCAAGATGATGCGCGGCATGAAGGGTATGATGCCTCCGGGTTTTCCGGGGCGTTAAGCAATAAAGCCTCAAACAAAACGCACTTTTGATTGATTTTTGCGTCAAAGTGAGTAAACTTTTCGGGCTTTTTATATGACAGCCGGACTCTATCCCTCGATGGAGTCTGGTTGTTTTGTTAACTAATGAGGATGTTATGGTAACAATTCGTTTATCTCGTGGCGGCGCTAAAAAACGTCCGTTCTACCAAATCGTTGTAACCGATAGCCGCAATGCGCGTGACGGTCGTTTCATTGAGCGTATCGGTTTCTTCAACCCGATCGCTTCAGGTCAAGCAGAAGAACTGCGTTTAGACTTGGACCGTGTTGAGCATTGGGTTGGCTTAGGCGCAACTATTTCTGACCGTGTTGCACAACTGGTCAAACAAGCTAAGAAAGCAGCTTAATCTGTCGCGGTGGTAACAATGAGCAAGCAAACTAAACTACAGCCACCTGAAAACCCAATCGTATTGGGGAAATTAGGTGCGGCATACGGTATTCGTGGTTGGCTCAAAGTTTTTTCGTCCACCGAACATGCTGAAAGTATTTTTGAGTATCAGCCTTGGTTTATCCAACGTTCAGGTCAATGGCAACACATTGAAATTGAAGACTGGAAACATCATAACAAGGATATCATCGTCAAGCTGAATGGGGTCGATGACCGCGATGCAGCTGCGCTTTTGACTAACTTTGAAATTGCGGTTGATTCAACCCAACTTCCTGAGTTAGAAAACGAATACTACTGGAAAGACCTGATGGGCTGCCACGTAGTGACGTTACAAGGCTATGACCTTGGTACCATCACTGACATGATGGAGACTGGTTCGAATGATGTACTGGTCATTAAGGCGAATTTAAAAGATGCATTTGGCATCAAGGAGCGGTTGGTTCCGTTTCTTGATGGGCAGGTTATCAAGAAAGTCGATCTCGATGCTAAACTCATTGAAGTGGATTGGGATCCTGGTTTTTAAATCTCCGGTTGAACGGTTTTGATAAGTGGGACGATATCATGTGGATTGGTGTAATTAGCCTGTTTCCCGAAATGTTCCGCGCAATAACCGAGTACGGGGTAACTGGTCGGGCAGTGAAAAATGGCCTACTCACATTTGAGTGCTGGAATCCGCGGGATTTTACTCACGATCGGCACAAAACTGTTGATGACCGCCCCTACGGAGGTGGTCCAGGCATGCTGATGATGGTGCAACCGCTTAAGGATGCAATCAACGCAGCAAGAACTGAGGCTGGTGAGGGTGCAAAGGTTATTTATCTTTCACCGCAAGGGCGCAAGCTAAGTCAAGACGGTGTTTGCGAGCTGGCAACCAATGAGAAATTAATACTTGTTTGTGGCCGCTATGAAGGCATTGATGAGCGTATCATTCAAACCGAAGTTGACGAAGAATGGTCAATCGGCGATTACGTTCTCAGTGGTGGGGAACTCCCTGCAATGGTGTTGATAGACTCAGTATCTCGGTTTATACCAGGGGTGCTTGGTCATCAAGCTTCAGCTCAAGAAGATTCTTTTGCTGATGGCTTGTTAGATTGTCCTCACTATACCCGCCCTGAAGTGTTAGATGGCATGCAAGTCCCGGATGTATTACTTTCGGGGAATCACGCTAAAATAGATAGCTGGCGCATGAAACAATCACTTGGCCGTACCTGGCTTAGAAGACCTGAGCTTCTGGAAAGCCTAGCTCTGACTGACGAGCAGAGGATGTTGCTGACTGAGTTCCAACGTGAATATCAGTCTGAGCAACAAATGAATCCAGACAATTAATTGTCTAAACATATCAGTTTACCTAGGGTAAGAGAGTTATTATGAGCAACATTATTAAACAAATTGAACAAGAGCAAA
The DNA here is from genome assembly GCF_041953405.1 of Providencia xihuensis. Taxonomy (NCBI): domain Bacteria; kingdom Pseudomonadati; phylum Pseudomonadota; class Gammaproteobacteria; order Enterobacterales; family Morganellaceae; genus Providencia; species Providencia xihuensis. The sequence continues at coordinate 1,038,724 of NZ_CP169565.1, forward strand.
TGAAGCAGGACGTACCTTCATTCCGTCAGGGTGATACTGTGGAAGTTAAGGTATGGGTCGTAGAAGGCTCTAAAAAACGTCTGCAGGCATTCGAGGGCGTGGTTATCGCTATTCGTAACCGCGGTCTGCACTCTGCATTCACTGTTCGTAAAATTTCTAACGGCGAAGGTGTTGAGCGTGTCTTCCAAACTCACTCACCAGTCGTAGATAGCATTGCTGTTAAACGCCGTGGTGCTGTTCGCAGAGCTAAACTGTACTACCTGCGTGAGCGTTCTGGTAAGGCAGCTCGTATCAAAGAGCGTCTGAACGCCAAGTAATACGCTTTCGCTACATCCGAAAGTTGAAGAGGCCCGCCTTAGTGCGGGCCTTTTTATTCTTCATATTTCGTGCTGTGACGTTGTTGGCTTCGCTCGGCCACACAGGTCACATACTTATGTACGCTCCCTGCGATGCCCTCACTTTGCCGCCTAGTCACAACTCGAACTATTTAGAATATGGTTGAGGAAGCTTATTTCAAACTGTAGCGTTGTTGGCTTCGCTCGGCCACACAGGTCACATACTTATGTATGCTCCCTGCGATGTCCTCACTTTGCCGCCTAGTCACAACTCGAACTATTTAGAATATGGTTGAGGAAGCTTATTTCAAACTGTAGCGATGTTGGCTTCGCTCGGCCAACAGGTCACATATTTATGTATGCTCCCTGCGATGTCCTCACTTTGCCGCCTAGTCACAACTCGAACTATTTAGAATATGGTTGATGAAGCTTATTTCAAACTGTAGCGATGTTGGCTTCGCTCGGCCACACAGGTCACATATTTATGTATGCTCCCTGCGATGCCCTCACTTTGCCGCCTAGTCACAACTCGAATTATTTAGAATATGGTTGAGGAAGCTTATTTCAAACTGTAGCGATGTTGGCTTCGCTCGGCCAACAGGTCACATATTTATGTATGCTCCCTGCGGTGTCCTCACTTTGCCGCCTAGTCACAACTCGAATTATTTAGAATATGGTTGAGAAGTTAACTCATTAATCGTAAATAAATGTTTACAATAAAATGCATCACAGTTCTAATTTAAATTATTTTAATGTTTATTTTTTGTTAAATTAATTATTTATCAGTTGGTTAGTTTGGTGTAAATTATTGTTTACTGACGTGGAAATATTTTACATAAATGGATTGAATTGTTTACGATGCATGGTATGTTATTACCCATGCACTCAAACACAATATGTAAACAATAAACCAAGCAAATATAAGCTAATTAAGTAGGTAAAAAATGATCATGCAAAAAGATGTACTCAACAACGTGAATATTCAAGACGAGCAGGTATTAATCACTCCTGAGAGTCTGAAAGAGAAATATCCGCTGAGTCACAGCAACCTGCATGCCATTGCGACATCGCGTCAAGTTATTGCGGATATTATCCATCAACGTGATCCTCGCTTACTCGTGGTATGTGGTCCTTGCTCAATCCATGATGTGGATGCTGCGATTGAATATGGTGAACGCCTACAAAAATTAGCCGAAGAGTTAAGTGATAGCTTATATATTGTGATGCGTGTGTATTTTGAAAAACCACGGACAACTGTGGGCTGGAAAGGCTTAATAAGTGATCCATTTATGGATGGTTCATTCCAAATGGAAAAAGGCCTTCATATTGCTCGCGACTTATTGACTAACTTAGTCAATATGGGGCTGCCACTGGCAACTGAAGCATTAGACCCAAATAACCCACAATACTTAGGGGATTTATTCAGCTGGTCTGCAATTGGTGCAAGAACCACTGAATCACAAACCCACCGTGAAATGGCATCAGGACTCTCAATGCCTGTAGGGTTTAAAAATGGGACTGATGGTAGTTTATCTACCGCAATTAATGCATTGAAAGCGGCTGCAATGCCACATCGTTTCATGGGAATTAACCAATCGGGCCAAGTTTGCTTATTGCACACCAAAGGCAACAGCAATGGTCATGTGATTTTACGCGGTGGTAAAACACCCAACTACAGCGCAGAAGATATCGCGGCGTGTGAAGCTGAAATGCGTAAAGCGGGGCTGGAACCATCCCTAATGGTGGATTGCAGTCATGGTAACTCAAATAAAGATTACCGCCGTCAGCCACTGGTGGTTGATTCAATTATCGAACAAATTGTTAATGGTAATGAGTCAATTACAGGTATTATGCTGGAAAGCCATATTAATGAAGGCAACCAAACATCTGAACAGCCACGCGATGCGATGCAGTACGGCGTTTCTGTAACAGATGCCTGCATTAACTGGCAGACAACAGAGACTGTATTGCGTCATTTACATCAGGCATTATTGCCTGTGCTTGAACAACGCACGCAGAAATTGAGCAAAGTGAGCTGATCAAGGTATTAGTATGTCTGTTGAGTTATCCCATTTACGGGACCAAATTGATGCGGTTGATAAATCCTTATTGGATTTATTAGCCAAAAGGTTGCAACTTGTGGCGGAAGTTGGCGAAGTCAAAAGCTTACATGGGTTGCCAATTTATGTACCTGAGCGTGAGTCGAGCATGCTAGCGGCTCGGCGCGCCGAAGCAGAACGTATGGGGATCCCGCCTGATCTGATTGAGGATATTTTACGGCGGATCATGCGTGAGTCTTACGCACGTGAAAATGACAAAGGTTTCAAGACACTCAACCCGAATGCTGGCACAATAGTTATTGTGGGTGGCGATGGGAAGATGGGGAGGTTATTCCATCGTCTTCTGACGTTGTCAGGTTACCAAGTAAAAACGCTGAATCAAAATGATTGGCCGCAGGCAGAATCGATTGTTGCGGGTGCAAGTGTGGTGGTGGTCAGCGTACCTATCCACTTAACTGTTCAGGTGATTAATCAACTGCCAAAATTGGATAAAGACACTATTTTGATGGATATCGCATCTATCAAGCAACAACCATTAGAAGCCATGCTAGCGGCACATGAAGGGCCAGTTTTGGGGCTTCATCCGATGTTTGGCCCCGATATTGGCAGCGTAGCAAAACAAGTTTTTGCATATTGTCATGGCCGTGGTGCTGAGTCTTATCAATGGTTCCTTGAACAGCTAGTAGTTTGGGGGGCGCGTTTGAAAGAAATCTCAGCGCAAGAGCATGATAAAAACATGAGTTTTATCCAAGCATTGCGCCACTTTACGACGTTCACTTATGGGCAAAATTTGGCGAAAGAGGATATCGATTTACAGCAGCTTCTTGAGTTGTCATCTCCCATCTACCGTTTAGAACTCGCGATGGTGGGGCGGTTATTTGCTCAAGATCCCCAGTTGTATGCAGATATCATCATGTCTTCAGATAAAAACGTAGAATTAATTCGCCGTTATCATCAGCTTTTAGGGCAGTCTATTGAAATGCTTGAAAATAAAGATAAAGCAGAATTTATTCGCCAGTTTAATCAAGTTAGTGAGTGGTTCGGCGAAGATGCTCACCATTTTATGAAAGAAAGCCAGTCATTGTTGCAACGCGCCAACGATAATCGTAAGTAATTATCCCCGCCTTCTATTGTATTGTTTGCAATAGAGGGCTTTTTTACTGTTAATTTTTTGTTATTTCAGGTAATCTTTCTTTTTCGACCTTCTAAATTCGATATTTTATTTTGAATAAGTAATTTTACTTATTTCCTGTGCTTTCTATTGAAAAATCTCCTTTCTAATCTAAAACAGATATCTTCCTCTATTTAAGGGTAAATTAATCGATTTATAAAATTGATATTTAATTATCGATCGATTTATCTGGTAAAGATGTGACGTATTTTACCGATAACATTACTCATTCAACGATGGCTAGCGTGGTAAACATATGTCTTTTAAAAATCTCAAAATTAGTATGAAGTTAACGATAGCATTTGGGGGATTTGTTACGCTTATTATCCTGAGCTCACTCTTTTCTTTGGCCAATATGAACCGAGCCAATGATGGAATGAAACAAGTTCTGTATGAAAGTTACCCCATTGCCTCAACAGCAGGGCAGATGATGGATAATTTTTATTCATTTATTGGTATTCAAGAATTGATTTTACTTGATGACCGAGGGAGTGATAAGCGACGTGAAGAGTTAGCCAAAATTACATTGAAAATTAATGAATTGATGGACAGCTTAGAAAAAAATGTCACGGATGATCGTTCTAAAGAAGTCCTTTCTGAATTGCGAATTATTCGCCAACAATTTCATGCATCAATCGCTCGTATCAATACATTCCTTTCTGAAAATAACCGTCAAGCGGCTATTGATGAAATGATGGTAAAAACGTCTAGTATTCAGCGTGATTATCGAGACCATATTCAAACGCTAATGGCTATCCAAGATTTAGAAATGCAGGATATTGGGCGTACCGTCAATACCCATTATGAAAGCAATAAAATTTTACTGGCGATTCTTTCTGTGATCAGCATTGCTGCGGGTTGTGCGATGGGCTGGTTTATTACCATTATGATAACCCGACCACTCGAAAATGCGGTTGGTTTAGCGCAGTCTATTGCGAGTGGTGATTTAACGAAAGACGTTAAAGTAGATTCAAAAGATGAAACAGGTATTTTATTAAATGCATTGAATGACATGAAAGGCCAGTTAGTTGAAATTGTTCAAGAGGTGCAAAGAGGCTCTGAAAGTATTTCCGCGGCCGCTGGACAAATTGTGGCAGGTAACCAGAACTTAGCCGCCCGCACCGAAGAACAAGCCGCATCTGTTGAAGAGACAGCAAGTTCTATGGAACAAATTACCTCAACAGTAAAAAACACCACTGAACATACTCATGAAGCAAGTATGTTAGCGGAACAAGCGGCCGTTGTTGTGCAGAATAATGGTCAAATGATGAATCAGCTGACGAATAAAATGCGAGCTATTAATACGTCATCATTACAGATGACTGATATTATTAACTTAATTGATTCCATTGCATTCCAAACCAATATTCTGGCATTAAATGCTTCGGTTGAAGCGGCAAGAGCAGGCGAACATGGTCGTGGTTTTGCGGTCGTTGCGGGAGAGGTACGTTTATTGGCACAAAAAAGTGCGGCATCAGCCAATGATATCAAAGGGCTGATTGAGAACTCTTCATCGCAAACCAAAGAAGGTATGGAGCTCGTAGAGAAAGCGACAGAACAAATTCATGGCATGATTGATAGTGTGAAAGAAATGAACACGCTATTACGAGAAATTGGCCAAGCAAGCCAAGAAGAAAGCGATGGCATTTCACAAATTAACAGTGCTGTAGGGCAGTTAGATTTAACCACGCAACAAAATGCTAGCTTAGTCGAGGAGTCCGTTGTGGCGGCAGACTCATTAAATGAACAAGCATTCCATCTAAAAAAACTCGTGAATTACTTCCGCGTTAATTCTAACTACCAGTCAGAAACGACGGTATAATTTTGAATGAAGGCTGCTTTTCTATTTAAGCAGCCTTTTTACGTTTAATTATGGTGCTACTTTTTCAGGTTCAACGGGAACAATATTTTCAGATGGATAGCAGCCTAACACTTTTATTGAGCGCGTAATTGCAGAAAGTTCTTTGAGTGCTTGTTGCAGGTTATCTGAACGTAAGTTCGCATGAACATCCACATAAAACATCTCCTCCCAAGGTTTGCCATTAATTGGGCGAGACTCTAATTTACTCATAATTATCTTATTATTTTTTAAGATAATTAGCGCATCAACCAATGCACCAGCTTGCTGACCTGTGGTGATTAATAACGTGGTTTTAGCAGGAACTTGTTCAGTGACTTCAATAGACTGTGGTGCAACGACAATAAAGCGGGTCATATTGATTTGTTGGTTTGCTAAATTGTGTTCAACAACATGTAAGTTATACAGTGCGCCACCTGCTTCACTGCCCAGGGCTGCAACATTAGGGGAGTCTTGCTCCGCCACCATTTGCATCGCAGTTGATGTACTGTCGCAATATTTTATTTTCCACTGTGGGAACTGGGCTAAATATTGGCTGCACTGCTGGAAAGGTTGGGGGTGACTGTAAACCGTATCAATGAGGCTTAAATCAGTATTACCCGTGGTAAGCAAACAGTGGTTAATGGGTAAACGGATTTCCCCCACAATAGAGAGTGATGTATTTTGCAGTAAATCATAAACATCATTAATTGCGCCAGAACTGGTATTTTCAATCGGTAAAATACCGTACTCTGCTTGTCCACTTTCGACTAATGAAAATATATCTTGGAATTTATTACAGCTACATTCGACGAGTTGGTCAAAATGGCGGGCCGAATATTGGCGAGCCGCGATATGTGAGTAAGAACCTTTGGGGCCTAAAAAAGCAAAACGGGCAGTGTCACTTGGTGTTAAGTTTAAGTGCTTTTGTAAAATCGCTTGTTGGGTTAATACAGAGTCCTCAATGATCATCTGAAATAAGCGAGTAATATAAAAGCCGTCAAGCCCCAGTAGCTTACCTTTATTAATTAACACATCTAAAAGCTGACGTTCGCGGTCTTTATCACGAATAGGGCGGTTGTCATCAATTTTTGTTTCCGCAACTTCTGCTGCAAACCCACGGCGTTTTGCCAAAAGGTTTAGGAGCTCACTATCTAACTGGCTTATTTTTTCTCTTACTTTCAGTAAATTAGTGCTGTTTTCCATCCTGCCCACCCTGTAATGTCGTGATATAAAAAAAGCCCCCTAGTTGGGGGCTTTCTAATTTTGTCTTCTTTTCTTTCTTGAACGACAAAAGCCCCTAATTAGGAGTTGCTAAAGAAGAAAAAGAAAACAAAATTACGTTTCATGTGAATACCTTTAAATAAACTTGATTCAAATAAACCCGATACGCAATAAGAAGTCAATAAAAAAGAATCATAAACATAAAAAACGCGCCTATTGCAGGCGCGTTTTACAAAGTTTCAAGATAAGTTGATAGATAATATAAAATTATAACGTAACGAGGTTCGCTTCTTTTACACTATTGTTGGCTCTTCTTGATTCTCCTTTATGTTGCACTTTATTGAGTTGTCTTTCGAGTTTGTTGATCAGTTCATTTATTGCAACGTACATATCTTCATGTTTGGCGCTAGCGACTAATTTACCTGTCGCTGTTTTGATATTTGCATCAACCATGAAACCTTGTGGCTCTTTTGATAAAACAATATGCGTATTTATCAGGGAAACTTGCCACTTATCCAATTTTGTTAGACGGCTGTCAATGTGTTCACGAATAGCTGGGGTAATATCCATTTGTTTGCTAGTTATGTTCACTATCATAGTGTTACCTCTCATTGTTTCCGTCTTTGATGAATTCAGAATACGCGTTATCAGTAATAAAAAATTGATGTAGATCACATCTGATTCAGGGGAGAGTCAACACGCATCCGAAGTGTGATTTTGTATAAAAAAGGGGAGGAAAAGCATTGCCAAAATGAATGGATTAGTGGAGACTGATTAGGTTGGCTATCGGTACGGTTAATAGTCGGATCTTTTTTTGGGTTAAAATTTAGCTAATCTAAAAGATTGATTAATACAAATAAAAAAGTAAAAGAATACGGTAACGATTGGAAGCCAATCAGACAAACAAAAACAGCAGCCGAGGCTGCTGTTTTAGATCAAACTCGAGATTATTGTGGGTTCGCAACAATAATACTTTCGGCTTTATTTGCTTCTTGGTTTAAACCCATTTGTTTATACGCAATTTCCATGTATGGCAAGGCATTACGTGTTGCTTCAGTGTCTGGGTAATCTTTCAGCATTTGTTCTGTGCGATTAACAACCGCGACATAAGCACCTCGTTTGTTGTAATATTCAACCACAGAAAGGTCGAATTTTGCCAAACGTTCTTTTAAGTAGACTAAGCGCTTGCTAGCATCGTTTGCATACATACTGTTAGGATAGTAGCGAACTAGCTGGCTTAAGTCCTTAAAGGCGACGCGAGCGTGCTGAGGGTCTCTATCTGAACGGTCGATACCGAATAAGCCTTGCAGTAAACTATCGTCCAAGGCCATAGCGGTTAAACCGCGCATGTAAAGTACATAGTCAATATTTGGATGAGTCGGGTTTAAACGCATGAAACGGTCAATTGCCGCTATCGCCATAGGCAGCTCAGCTGATTTATAATAGGCGTAAATCAGGTCTAATTGAACTTGCTGGGCGTATGGGCCAAACGGATAACGGTTATCAAGGGCTTCAAACTGTTTGATGGCAGCTTTAAAGTTACCGTCCTGTAGTTTTTGCTGACCCGTTGCATAGATTTCAGCTGGGGAGCTATCAGGGCTGACTTCAGGGTTGCTGGAGCACCCAGCTAAAACCAGGCTCAACGTGGCTGCAGCCACCAGATTTTTCATACGTATCATCACGTGTAGGTTATCCTCTGAGTGTTTCGAGGGAGTCTATCCATAAGGCTCCCGGCAAAATTCGAGTTACAATAGCATATATTTTAAATGAAACGGCAGCGCCGTCAAAATACAAACACCAAAAAGTAGATTAATTTATGGCTCAACAAGTACAACTTAGTGCAACTATCGCTGAATCACAGCTCGGTCAACGTTTAGATCAGGCTTTGGCCGAATTGTTCCCTGATTATTCACGTTCACGCATAAAAGAGTGGATTTTAGATGATAGAGTGCAGGTTAATGGCAAAGTTATCAATAAGCCAAAGGAAAAAGTTTTAGGTAGTGAACAAATTTTAATCGATGCCCTTATTGAAGAAGATAATCGTTGGGAACCTCAGGATATTCCACTTAACATTATTTATGAAGACGAAGATATCCTAATTATTAATAAACCGCGTGGATTAGTTGTACACCCAGGGGCTGGAAACCCAGACGGAACAATCCTAAATGCTTTATTATACCGTTACCCAGAAATTGTTGATGTTCCAAGAGCAGGGATTGTTCACCGTCTTGATAAAGACACCACAGGACTAATGGTGGTCGCAAAAACCGTTCCAGCACAAACCCATCTAGTCGAGTCTTTACAGTTAAGAGAAATTACGCGTGAGTATGAAGCTGTGGCGGTGGGTCGTATGACTGCTGGTGGTATGGTTGAAGAGCCGATTTCTCGCCACCCAACGAAAAGAACTCACATGGCGGTTCACCCAATGGGTAAACCAGCGGTCACACACTACCGCATCATGGAGCATTTTAGAGCACACACGCGTCTACGTTTACGTTTAGAAACGGGTAGAACGCACCAAATTCGTGTTCACATGGCACATATTAACCATCCATTAATTGGCGATCAATTATACGGTGGCCGTCCTCGCCCATTAAAAGGTGCCACGGAAGAGTTTTTAGAAGTGATGCGTAATTTCGATAGGCAAGCACTGCATGCAACAATGCTGCGCTTATATCACCCAATTTCAGGTATTCAAATGGAGTGGCATGCACCACTACCTGATGATATGGTTAAGCTTATTGAAGCCTTAAAGGCAGATACTGAACTTCATAAAGACAATATGGACTGGTAATGAGCACACTGATTTTCCCTGATTGGCCGCAGCCTAAAAGCGTATCAAGTTGTAGCACAACCCGTGCGGGTGGTGTGAGCCTGCCACCTTTTGACAGTTTGAATCTTGGCGACCATGTAGACGATCGCCCTGAAGCCGTCAGTGAAAATCGCCAGCGCCTTGTTGAACTTGCTCAATTACCACAACAACCCGTGTGGCTTGAGCAAGTCCATGGTACGCACGTTCTTCATCTTAATGGTGGTGAAATCAAAAACAAACAAGCAGATGCAGTGTATAGCAATCAAGCAGGGCAAGTTTGTGCCATTATGACGGCGGATTGCTTGCCTGTTTTATTTTGTAATCAAGCGGGAACAGAAGTTGCAGCGGCTCACGCAGGGTGGCGGGGGTTATGCAATGGCATTCTTGAAAATACGGTTCGTCAATTTATTAGTCCTGCTAATGAAATAATAGCGTGGCTCGGCCCTGCAATTGGTGCAAAAAAATTTGAAGTGGGCTCTGAAGTTAAACAGGCGTTTGTTAATCAATCATCTGATTTAGCTTCTGCTTTTACGTCTCATAATGAAAAGTATCTTGCTGATATCTATTTATTAGCCCGTAAAAAGCTCAATGCGGTAGGGATTAATGCCATTTATGGTGGCGATTTTTGCACGGTAAGTGATGAAAACAGATTTTTTTCCTACCGACGTGAGGGAAAAACGGGAAGAATGGCTTCTTTGATATGGGTAAATAACTAGTGTTTAGCGTTTTACTCTAAATTAACAGATATAACAAAAATTATTCAATGCAAAACTTGAATATTTAAAAATAGACCTCATCTAGTATCCAGTAGCAAATTTAATCTCATTTATCGGAGGTGTTATGCGTCTGGATCGTTTAACTAATAAATTCCAGCAAGCTCTCGCTGACGCCCAATCTTTAGCCCTTGGGCGTGAAAACCAGTTTATCGAACCTATTCATCTATTAAGTGCCTTATTTAATCAAGAAGGTGGCACAGTCCGTCCTTTGCTGACGACACTTGGCGTTAACGCGGTGCAATTTAAGCAAAAGATTGAAGATGCATTAGGGCGTTTGCCTCAAGTACAAGGTGTGGCAGGAGACGTTCAACCATCAAGTGACTTAATGCGTCACTTGAACCTATGTGATCAATTGGCACAAAAGCACGGAGATGACTTTATCTCCTCTGAATTATTTCTTATCGCCGCTTTAGAAGCCAATACAACATTAGCAGACATGCTCAAAGCAGCAGGTGTTAATAAAGATAATTTAAAAAAGGCAATAGAACAGATGCGTGGTGGAGAAAAAGTGAATGACCAAAGCGCTGAAGACCAGCGCCAAGCCTTGAAAAAATATACTGTTGATTTAACTGAACGTGCAGAACAAGGCAAATTAGACCCAGTGATTGGCCGCGACGAAGAAATTCGCCGTACTATCCAAGTATTACAACGTCGTACAAAAAACAACCCAGTGCTGATCGGTGAGCCTGGTGTAGGTAAAACCGCCATTGTTGAAGGGCTGGCACAACGTATTGTGAATGGTGAAATACCTGAAGGCCTAAAAAACAAACGTGTTTTATCCCTTGATATGGGGGCCTTGATTGCGGGGGCTAAATATCGAGGTGAATTTGAAGAGCGTTTAAAAGCTGTTTTGAATGACCTCGCAAAACAAGAAGGCAACGTTATTCTCTTTATTGACGAATTGCATACCATGGTTGGTGCAGGTAAAGCAGATGGTGCAATGGATGCGGGGAATATGTTGAAACCTGCGCTTGCCCGTGGAGAATTACACTGTGTTGGTGCTACGACGTTAGATGAGTACCGTCAATACATTGAAAAAGACCCTGCGTTAGAACGTCGTTTCCAAAAAGTGTATGTCGCAGAGCCTTCAGTAGAAGACACGATTGCAATTTTGCGTGGTTTGAAAGAGCGTTATGAGCTTCATCACCATGTACAAATTACTGACCCTGCGATCGTCGCAGCAGCAACGTTATCGCATCGTTATATTACCGATCGTATGTTGCCAGACAAAGCTATCGACTTAATTGATGAAGCGGGTGCAAGCCTGCGTATGCAAATGGATTCAAAACCTGAATCCTTAGATAGATTAGAACGCCGTATTATTCAGCTGAAACTTGAACAGCAAGCACTGAAAAAAGAATCGGATGAGGCGAGTAAAAAACGTCTTGAAATGTTAGAAGAAGAACTGACAGAGAAAGAACGTGAATATTCTGCGTTAGAAGAAGAGTGGAAAGCGGAAAAAGCCTCGTTAACGGGCACTCAGCATATTAAAGCAGAACTGGAAAATACGCGTATCGAAATGGAAAAAGCGCGCCGTATGGGTGATTTAGCAAAAATGTCTGAATTACAATATGGTCGTATTCCTGAATTAGAAAAACAACTTGAAGCCGCAACTAAAGCGGAAGGTAAAAGCATGAAGCTTTTACGTAACAAGGTGACTGACGTTGAAATTGCTGAAATTCTAGCGCGCTGGACTGGTATCCCTGTTTCAAGAATGCTGGAAAGCGAAAGAGAGAAACTGTTACGTATGGAACAGCAACTCCATCAACGTGTGATTGGTCAAGACGAGGCAGTAGTGGCGGTATCGAATGCAATCCGTCGTAGCCGTGCAGGGTTGTCTGATCCCAATCGACCAATTGGTTCCTTTATGTTCTTAGGGCCAACAGGGGTCGGTAAAACCGAGTTATGTAAAGCATTGGCGAACTTTATGTTCGACAGTGACGATGCAATGGTGCGTATCGACATGTCCGAATTTATGGAAAAACATGCGGTATCACGTTTAGTGGGGGCACCTCCAGGGTATGTTGGTTATGAAGAAGGTGGGTATCTCACAGAAGCTATCAGACGTCGTCCATATTCTGTCATTTTGCTAGACGAAGTTGAAAAAGCACACCCTGATGTTTTTAACATCTTATTGCAAGTGTTGGATGATGGGCGTTTAACGGATGGTCAAGGCCGTACCGTAGACTTCCGTAATACAGTAATCATCATGACATCTAACTTGGGCTCTGACTTAATTCAAGAAAGATTTGGCATGATTGGTTACTCAGAGATGAAAGATATGGTGATGGAAGTGGTATCTCACAGCTTCAGGCCTGAGTTCATTAACCGTATTGATGAAGTGGTTGTTTTCCACCCACTAGGCAAAGAGCAAATTACGAATATTGCAAATATTCAGTTGGCTCGTTTATATAAACGTCTTGAAGAGCACGGTTATGAAGTTACCGCGACACCAGCAGCACTTGAGAAAATTGGTGAAGCAGGTTTTGATCCAATCTTTGGTGCAAGGCCGTTGAAACGTGCAATTCAGCAGGAAATTGAAAATCCGCTAGCACAAGAAATCTTGTCTGGTCGGTTACTTCCAGGAAAACCTGTTGTTTTAGATGTTGAAAACAACGAAATCGTAGCAAAACAGTAATCAATGAAGGAAGTTTAGTTCGTTGATTCAGTAGTAAAACTTAAAGGCGGCATTCGATATGCCGCCTTTTTCTTATCAATTTGGTTAGAAAATCGCTTTTTTTGGTCTAAAACTGGGCGTGAAGTGCAAAAGATAATCAGTTGAAAATTATTTTCAAAAAAACACTTGCCAGATTTTTCTGACTCCCTATAATGCGCATCCACTGACCGGGAACAAGACAACGCAAAGCGCGGTGAACACTGAAACGGCAGCGAGAGATTCTGAAAAGAAAAAGCAAAAAATTGCTTGACTCTCACGGAGGAAAACGTATTATACGCCTCCTCGCAGCAACGACCCAGAAGGTCAATTTCACGACGAAATGCTGCAACGCTCTTTAACAATTTATCAGACAATCTGTGTGGGCACTCACAGGACACTATCAAAAAAATATTTGATTTTAAGTCTTGAAGAGTGACTAACACGTTAATTCATATATATGAACTAATAGGTAATATGTTTTCGTAAGAAGACATACGACAGTAAACATTCTTTGAGCATCAAGCTTTTTAATTGAAGAGTTTGATCATGGCTCAGATTGAACGCTGGCGGCAGGCCTAACACATGCAAGTCGAGCGGTAACAGGGGAAGCTTGCTTCCCGCTGACGAGCGGCGGACGGGTGAGTAATGTATGGGGATCTGCCCGATAGAGGGGGATAACTACTGGAAACGGTAGCTAATACCGCATAATCTCTAAGGAGCAAAGCAGGGGAACTTCGGTCCTTGCGCTATCGGATGAACCCATATGGGATTAGCTAGTAGGTGAGGTAATGGCTCACCTAGGCGACGATCCCTAGCTGGTCTGAGAGGATGATCAGCCACACTGGGACTGAGACACGGCCCAGACTCCTACGGGAGGCAGCAGTGGGGAATATTGCACAATGGGCGCAAGCCTGATGCAGCCATGCCGCGTGTATGAAGAAGGCCCTAGGGTTGTAAAGTACTTTCAGTCGGGAGGAAGGCGTTGATGCTAATATCATCAACGATTGACGTTACCGACAGAAGAAGCACCGGCTAACTCCGTGCCAGCAGCCGCGGTAATACGGAGGGTGCAAGCGTTAATCGGAATTACTGGGCGTAAAGCGCACGCAGGCGGTTGATTAAGTTAGATGTGAAATCCCCGGGCTTAACCTGGGAATGGCATCTAAGACTGGTCAGCTAGAGTCTTGTAGAGGGGGGTAGAATTCCATGTGTAGCGGTGAAATGCGTAGAGATGTGGAGGAATACCGGTGGCGAAGGCGGCCCCCTGGACAAAGACTGACGCTCAGGTGCGAAAGCGTGGGGAGCAAACAGGATTAGATACCCTGGTAGTCCACGCTGTAAACGATGTCGATTTGAAGGTTGTTCCCTTGAGGAGTGGCTTTCGGAGCTAACGCGTTAAATCGACCGCCTGGGGAGTACGGCCGCAAGGTTAAAACTCAAATGAATTGACGGGGGCCCGCACAAGCGGTGGAGCATGTGGTTTAATTCGATGCAACGCGAAGAACCTTACCTACTCTTGACATCCAGAGAACTTAGCAGAGATGCTTTGGTGCCTTCGGGAACTCTGAGACAGGTGCTGCATGGCTGTCGTCAGCTCGTGTTGTGAAATGTTGGGTTAAGTCCCGCAACGAGCGCAACCCTTATCCTTTGTTGCCAGCGATTCGGTCGGGAACTCAAAGGAGACTGCCGGTGATAAACCGGAGGAAGGTGGGGATGACGTCAAGTCATCATGGCCCTTACGAGTAGGGCTACACACGTGCTACAATGGCGTATACAAAGAGAAGCGACCTCGCGAGAGCAAGCGGAACTCATAAAGTACGTCGTAGTCCGGATTGGAGTCTGCAACTCGACTCCATGAAGTCGGAATCGCTAGTAATCGTAGATCAGAATGCTACGGTGAATACGTTCCCGGGCCTTGTACACACCGCCCGTCACACCATGGGAGTGGGTTGCAAAAGAAGTAGGTAGCTTAACCTTCGGGAGGGCGCTTACCACTTTGTGATTCATGACTGGGGTGAAGTCGTAACAAGGTAACCGTAGGGGAACCTGCGGTTGGATCACCTCCTTACCATTGAAGTGTTTTTGTGAAGTGCTCACACAGATTGTCTGATGAAATTAAAGTGCGGTATCGATAGGCTTGTAGCTCAGGTGGTTAGAGCGCACCCCTGATAAGGGTGAGGTCGGTGGTTCAAGTCCACTCAGGCCTACCACTTTTCTCTTATGCTGCGTTATGGTTCAGCTTGTTTACCCAAAAGTAAACGTCGCTAATCCACGCCTTGCCTAAGAAAAAAGACCTCCGAGTAAGAAAGAATCTTATCAGGAGATTAATCGATACTAAAAAAACCTTTATGGGGCTATAGCTCAGCTGGGAGAGCGCCTGCCTTGCACGCAGGAGGTCAGCGGTTCGATCCCGCTTAGCTCCACCATAAATTTTTCTGATTATTCAGAATAGATTAGTCAAATAGTCTATTGCGAATAATTATGCTCTTTAACAATCTGGAACAAGCTGAAAATTGAAAACAACGCACATTGTTTATCGCTTAAACAATGTGAGAGTCTCTCAAAATTTCAGACCTGAAATTTTCGGTCACTAACTCGAGCGGCATGCGCGAGCAGTGTGAAATTCAAGGCGGACAGCGCACAGCCAGCGCAGCGTACATAGGTACGTGAGCATGGCGAGCACTGCCCAACGAAGAAGTTCACCACGCACAGCCATGACAGTAAAGTGAACGTTGAAACAATTTCGGGTTGTGAGGTTAAGCGACTAAGCGTACACGGTGGATGCCTAGGCAATCAGAGGCGATGAAGGACGTGCTAATCTGCGAAAAGCGTCGGTAAGGTGATATGAACCGTTATAACCGACGATGTCCGAATGGGGAAACCCAGTGCAATTCGTTGCACTATCGTTTGATGAATACATAGTCAAACGAGGCGAACCGAGGGAACTGAAACATCTCAGTACCTCGAGGAAAAGAAATCAACCGAGATTCCCCTAGTAGCGGCGAGCGAACGGGGAGCAGCCCAGAGTCTTAATCAGCATTAGCATCAGGAGAACAGTCTGGAAAGGCTGGCAGTAAAGGGTGATAGCCCCGTATCCGAAGGTGTTAGTGTTGTGAACTCGACGAGTAGGGCGGGACACGTGTTATCCTGTCTGAATATGGGGGGACCATCCTCCAAGGCTAAATACTCCTGATTGACCGATAGTGAACCAGTACCGTGAGGGAAAGGCGAAAAGAACCCCGGCGAGGGGAGTGAAATAGAACCTGAAACCGTGTACGTACAAGCAGTGGGAGCACCCTTTAGGGTGTGACTGCGTACCTTTTGTATAATGGGTCAGCGACTTATATTCTGTAGCAAGGTTAACCGTATAGGGGAGCCGTAGGGAAACCGAGTCTTAACTGGGCGAATGAGTTGCAGGGTATAGACCCGAAACCCGGTGATCTAGCCATGGGCAGGTTGAAGGTTGGGTAACACTAACTGGAGGACCGAACCGACTAATGTTGAAAAATTAGCGGATGACTTGTGGCTGGGGGTGAAAGGCCAATCAAACCGGGAGATAGCTGGTTCTCCCCGAAAGCTATTTAGGTAGCGCCTCGTGAACTCATCTTCGGGGGTAGAGCACTGTTTCGACTAGGGGGTCATCCCGACTTACCAACTCGATGCAAACTACGAATACCGAAGAATGTTATCACGGGAGACACACGGCGGGTGCTAACGTTCGTCGTGAAGAGGGAAACAACCCAGACCGCCAGCTAAGGTCCCAAAGTCATAGTTAAGTGGGAAACGAAGTGGGAAGGCTCAGACAGCCAGGATGTTGGCTTAGAAGCAGCCATCATTTAAAGAAAGCGTAATAGCTCACTGGTCGAGTCGGCCTGCGCGGAAGATGTAACGGGGCTAAACTATGCACCGAAGCTGCGGCAGCGACATTTAGATGTTGTTGGGTAGGGGAGCGTTCTGTAAGCCTGTGAAGGTGTACTGTGAGGTATGCTGGAGGTATCAGAAGTGCGAATGCTGACATAAGTAACGATAATGCGGGTGAAAAACCCGCACGCCGGAAGACCAAGGGTTCCTGTCCAACGTTAATCGGGGCAGGGTGAGTCGACCCCTAAGGCGAGGCAGAAATGCGTAGTCGATGGGAAACGGGTTAATATTCCCGTACTGGTGATAATTGCGATGGGGGGACGGAGAAGGTTAGGCTGGCCGGGCGACGGTTGTCCCGGTTTAAGGATGTAGGCAGGTGAATTAGGCAAATCCGGTTCACTATATGCTGAGGTCTGATGACGAGTCACTACGGTGGCGAAGTAGCTCATACCCCGCTTCCAGGAAAAGCCTCTAAGCTCTAGATTATCATTAATCGTACCCCAAACCGACACAGGTGGTCAGGTAGAGAATACTCAGGCGCTTGAGAGAACTCGGGTGAAGGAACTAGGCAAAATGGTGCCGTAACTTCGGGAGAAGGCACGCTGGCATTAGGTGAAGTGGTTTACCCATGGAGCTGAAGCCAGTCGCAGATACCAGCTGGCTGCAACTGTTTATTAAAAACACAGCACTGTGCAAACACGAAAGTGGACGTATACGGTGTGACGCCTGCCCGGTGCTGGAAGGTTAATTGATGGGGTTATCCGTAAGGAGAAGCTCTTGATCGAAGCCCCAGTAAACGGCGGCCGTAACTATAACGGTCCTAAGGTAGCGAAATTCCTTGTCGGGTAAGTTCCGACCTGCACGAATGGCGTAATGATGGCCAGGCTGTCTCCACCCGAGACTCAGTGAAATTGAACTCGCTGTGAAGATGCAGTGTACCCGCGGCAAGACGGAAAGACCCCGTGAACCTTTACTATAGCTTGACACTGAACATTGAGCCTTGATGTGTAGGATAGGTGGGAGGCTTTGAAGCGTGGACGCCAGTCTGCGTGGAGCCAACCTTGAAATACCACCCTTTAATGTTTGATGTTCTAACGTTGCCCCGTTATCCGGGGTGCGGACAGTGTCTGGTGGGTAGTTTGACTGGGGCGGTCTCCTCCCAAAGAGTAACGGAGGAGCACGAAGGTTGGCTAAGCATGGTCGGACATCATGCGGTTAGTGCAAAGGCATAAGCCAGCTTGACTGCGAGAGTGACGGCTCGAGCAGGTACGAAAGTAGGTCTTAGTGATCCGGTGGTTCTGAATGGAAGGGCCATCGCTCAACGGATAAAAGGTACTCCGGGGATAACAGGCTGATACCGCCCAAGAGTTCATATCGACGGCGGTGTTTGGCACCTCGATGTCGGCTCATCACATCCTGGGGCTGAAGTAGGTCCCAAGGGTACGGCTGTTCGCCGTTTAAAGTGGTACGCGAGCTGGGTTTAGAACGTCGTGAGACAGTTCGGTCCCTATCTGCCGTGGGCGTTGGAAGATTGAAAGGGGCTGCTCCTAGTACGAGAGGACCGGAGTGGACGCACCACTGGTGTTCGGGTTGTCATGCCAATGGCATTGCCCGGTAGCTAAGTGCGGAAAAGATAACCGCTGAAAGCATCTAAGCGGGAAACTTGCCTTGAGATGAGTCTTCCCTGACCCTTTAAGGGTCCTAAAGGAACGTTTAAGACTAAGACGTTGATAGGTTGGGTGTGTAAGCGTAGCGATACGTTGAGCTAACCAATACTAATGAACCGTGAGGCTTAACCTGACAACACCGAAGGTGTTTTAGAGAGACGAGATAGTTTTCGAATATGCGTGAGAAGCCGAAAGGTGACGGACACAGCAGCTTGTTCAAGATTGATGTTCTGGTTTAGCGAAGAAAAGCGCTGAACGGGAACGAACCGAATTTGTCTGGCGGCAATAGCGCGGTGGTCCCACCTGACCCCATGCCGAACTCAGCAGT
Source organism: Providencia xihuensis (assembly GCF_041953405.1). NCBI lineage: Bacteria > Pseudomonadati > Pseudomonadota > Gammaproteobacteria > Enterobacterales > Morganellaceae > Providencia > Providencia xihuensis. Next base: position 1,057,451 of record NZ_CP169565.1, read on the forward strand.
GAAACGCCGTAGCGCCGATGGTAGTGTGGGGTCTCCCCATGTGAGAGTAGGGAACTGCCAGACATTAAATTAGTGAGAAAGCCACCCATTGGGTGGCTTTTTTGCGTTTGGGGAATGGGGCCAAGAAAAGGCCGAGATGATGAGATAAATAACGCAAGCTAAGCGAATCAATAATCCCCTCAGCAACCAATCGTTGTGTTACCCGTGTTCGGTGCTCACGTCATTATGACTTGTGATTAAAGCGGAGAAATCTTTGCAAGCTTATCAATAATCCCCTCAGCAACCAGTCGTTGTGTTACCCGTGTTCTGTATTTCTGTGCTCACGTCATTATGACTTGTGATTAAAACGTAGAAATTCTTCTAAGCTTATCAATCATCCATTTAGCAACCAATCGTTGTGTTATCCGTGTTCTGTGTTTCTGTGTTCACGTCATTATGGCTTGTGATTAAAACGGGGGGATCTTTGCAAGCTTATCAATAGTCCACTTAGCAACTAATCATTGTGTTATTAGTGTTCTGTATTTCTGTGTTCACGTCATTATGGCTTGTGGGTAAAAGGTAGAAATCTTCGTAAGCTTATCCGACGCTCCCTTAGCAACTGTCGTTGATTACAGTAAATCGCATTTTGTGATGACAATAAGTGGAAAATTAAAGAATGGCGCGGGATACTGGTATGACAAGCTGAAGGTTAGATAAATAGCGGTAAGCTAATCAATAATTCAGTCGCTCGCCTTTGTGTTGTCTTGTTCTTTATCGTATTTGCTCTTTTTATACTATTCCTTGTCTACGTATTGACTGTGCCTATGGATAATCACTCATTGTTTACTCTGATAAAGCGACGTTTATACAGGAAAAGAGTATGAAAGACTAATAAGCTAATTAGTCGTCAGCTCAGTAAGTGACTTGTATTTTGTCGCTTAGATGAGTAGAGGATATTTTCTTGATTAACTCCGCTAGTTGTTTCTCTAATGGGCTAAGGAAGAAAAAACTAAATTAATCAATAATCCGCTCAGTAATTAACTTGTGTTATCACAGTTTTCATTACTTTCGTTGTCTCTTAGGTCGTATTTTTGTTCACTGTTTTTCTCTCTTAGCACTTGATTGGTCCTTAGACTCGGAATACTCAATTCTAAGGATTTTTCCTACAGTCTTTTTTTCAGAATATTTTGCCTGTATTGTCGCTATTAATTTCTGCTTGATTACTACTTGTATTCCTCATGATGGCTTTTTCATTTCTTTGTAAGGCTAGAGTTGGAAGAGCGTCAATGAGTCATTCGGGATATGGATAGGGTAACTGTTTATTGAACGATATTGCCGAGCGAAAGATGTTATTCACTAAATTTGATAGGCCATAACAGGGTGTGTTTGGTATACTGGCTACAGAGATAAGTTATAAAGCGTAGAATTTATCATTTCATTGAGATAAGTAGGAAGTTGAATTTGGCGAAAAGAACCTATTCAGTTCGATATATTGCAGGTCAACCCGCTAAACGTATTCAGCCGACACCTGTGCATATGCTAGGGGAATCTCTCCCAATCGGGTTACCTTTGTTTGCTGCCAGCGAAACTCTCGATGTTGTTATATGGAATATTTATAAACAGCAACGGCCAAATTGGAAAATAGCTTTAAGCGAGCTGGTTAAAGGTCGTAAGTTGATCTTATTACAAGAAGCTCAAATGTCCCCTGAGTTGATTTCTTTTGCTGCTTCTGAGCAGCTTATTGCAGATCAAGTCCCTGCTCTTCCTTTTTCTCCCCATCCGTCGGGAGTGATGACCCTTGCCACTGCTCATCCTATTTATTGCTGCCCATTACGAGAAAAAGAACCACTGCTTCGGCTCGCTAAATCAGCGTTGATTACGGTTTATCCCTTACCTAATGGGCAGCAATTAATGGTGGCAAATGTCCATGCTATTAACTTTAGCTTTGGGGTTGATGTTTATACAAGGCAATTGAATAAGCTTGGTATTCATATTAGTAAACATGTTGGCCCTGTGATTCTTGCGGGGGATTTTAACGCATGGAGTCGACAAAGGGTGAATGCGCTAAAACGCTTCATTCGCAGTGTGGGGTTAAAAGAAATTACGATTGATGAGGATTTACGGACCAAAGCTTTTGGTCGACCGCTAGATTATGTTTTTTATCGCGGGCTCAAAGCTATTGATAGTAAAGTATTAATCACAGATGCTTCTGATCATAACCCGATTATCACTCGGTTTGATGTGTCTAGATAATTAAGATTTTCACACCTTATTTTTCTCTGTTTTTATTGTAGATTTTATTCATATATTGATATGGAGAGTATCTCTTTGAAAACTATAATGTCAGCTATTTTATTATTAGCCCTTTCTCACACTGCAAGTAGTGCTAATTTAACGTTAGCTAAACATGCAGAAGCGCTCCCTCGTTTTGTTATTTATGATCCAGCATATCGACAGATCTCTTATCCTAATGGTGATATTCCAGAACATTACGGCGTTTGTTCTGATGTTGTTATTCGCAGTTATCGAAAAATGGGGATTGATCTACAAAAATTAGTACATGAGGATATGAAATCGAATTTTAGCAAATATCCGAGTCAGCGTATTTGGGGGCTGCGTAAAACGGATACCAATATTGATCACCGCAGAGTGCCTAATTTAGAAGTTTTTTTCTCACGTAAAGGACAGGAAAAACCTGTCACTAAAGATACAAAAGATTATGTGCCAGGTGATATTGTTACATGGCGATTAGATAATGGAAGACCACATATTGGCATTGTGACCTCTATAAAATCTGTTAATAATAAAAATTATTTGATTATGCATAATATTGGTTATGGTCAAGTCACGGAAGATGTTTTATTTAAATGGAAATTGATAGGTCATTATTCTTATTGAATTTTTTTTAAATTAAAATGGTTACAGTGATGATAGTTTTTATCATTAATTTATTCATGGGTATTTATATTTTAGTGTGATTAATTTTTCTTGTTGTTAGTTGAATTATATTCAATTAATTGTATTGGTAATTATTAGAATTGAACTATATTTAAAAGGTATCAGTTTTTTAATTTAATTGATGTCTTGCCATCCATTTTAAATATTTAGTTTGGAGATGTTATGATAAATATAGTGATCGTTGGTGGTGGTACAGGTGGAACAATGTTGGCAAACATATTGTCCCGAAAACTGAACAAAGAAATTTTCTCAAAAAAAATAAAAGTAACACTCATCACTGATAATCCTATTCATTATTACAAACCAGCCTTTATGTATGTTGCATTCAATTTGTTTTTTAAAGAAGAATTGATGAGAGATCAGAGTTCACTATTAAGACCTGAAATTCAATTAGAGATTGATAAAATTGAATCATTCGATTTTAAAAATAAAGAACTACACTCTAGAAGTGGAAAAAAATATAATTATGATTTTTTAGTTGTCGCTACAGGATGCGTACCGAGGCCAGATAGAATTGAAGGATTGAAAGAGATAGGAAATCATTTTTATGCTTATGATGCCGCAAGAAAATTAGCGGATCAAATTGCTAAGATTGAAAAGGGACGTATTTTTATTACAGTATCATTTCCTGAAACACCAAATGTACCTCACCAATGTGGAATAGCACCAATGGAAACAACATTGATGCTTGATGAGTTCTTACGTAAACGGCGAGTTCGGGATAATATTGAAATTGTTTATACTTACCCGACGGTTTCACAATTACTGAGGAATTGTTTGTTTTTACAGCAACCTGTATGTGAAGCGATACCTGAAATTTTTAATATTAAAAACATCAAAGCCCAGCGCGGCTTTACCTTAAACAAGGTCGATCCAGATAAAAAAATTGCTTATTCGAAAGAGGGGGATGAGCAACCATTTGACATTTTAATTAGCACACCTCCAATTACAGCGGTTGAAGCCGTAGTGAATACAAATTTAAGCGAACATAAAAATGGTGAAGGTTGGTTACCAACGGACCATGAAACTATGCAAGTATATGGTACAGATGGTGTTTATGTTATTGGTGACACTGTTGATTTGCCAATAAGTAAAGCAGGAGGAAGCTGTCATAATCAGGCCGCCATAATTGCAGATAATATTTGCGGAGAGCTTACTTATGGATACCCTTCCGCTATTTATGATGGGCGTGTCCAAGCTGTTGCCCAAATGGGGCTTAATGCGGGGATGCCATTACAATACGATTATAAGCATGATGTAATTCCTACCCCAGCAACAAAAGTGGGAGGGTTATTAAGAAATGGTTTTAATCGAGGAATATATTGGGCTGCTATTCGTGGTTTAGTGTAATAGGAGAATAATCATGTCAAGTAATGATCAACAAGCAAAACTTCTGGAATTACTAAATAGCGAACCTGCAAATCATTTAGCGGAAAAAATAGCCCCATTATTATATTTACAGCGTTTTGACAATATAGTTGATTTATTATCTTTATTATCTGACCTCGTAGATATTATGGATACGGGGACGGTAGAAAAATTAGCAAATAGTTTTGAGGATACTTTAACGCCAGTGTGGGAATTAGGTACCGCTTATAACATGGCAAAGATGGAAGCCAAATATTCAGATAAAACACATAATTTTCGTTCTGTTTATAGTTTATTAAAAGATCCCGATACATTACGTGGAATAAGTACCGTTTTACGAACTTTACAAATTGTTGGTTCTCGATTGAATAAGACCCAGGAGGGGTAATATTTCGGAGGTGGTATGATTTTAGATAAATTGTATTCTTTTGATACTCGTGTGATACATAATTATTACGATCCTATCAAAAATTTAGGTTCACTAACTGCACCTATTTACCAGACATCAACTTATGTTTTTGACAGTGTAGAAGAAGGTGCTGCCTGCTTTAGTGGTGAATCGAATGGTTATATTTATACTCGTATCAACAACCCAACCTTGAGTCTTTTAGAAAAACGAATTGCAGATTTAGAGGAAGGGGAAGCTGGAATTGTATTTTCTTCTGGCATGGGAGCGATAACATCAACACTTTGGACGTTATTGAGCCCAGGTGATGAATTGTTGGTGGATATGACCGTATATGGTTGTACTTATGCATTTTTTCATCATGGTTTAGCGCGCTTTGGTGTGAAGGTTCGCCATATTGATATGAGTGCACCAGAGAATATTGCTCGCGAATTAACCGATAAAACACGCATTATATTTTTTGAATCACCAGCGAATCCAAATATGCGTTTGGTAGATATTAAAACGGTAAGCGATATAGTTCATCAATACCGACAAGCTCACCAACAGGAAATATTCACGGTAGTAGATAATACCTATTGTACGCCTTATATCCAAAAGCCATTAGAATTAGGGGCTGATATCGTTATTCATTCATTGACAAAATATATGAATGGTCACGGTGATGTAATGGCGGGGGCTGTTGTGACGACAGAAGCCTTAGCGAAACAAATTAGATTGGTAGGGCTCAAGGATATGACAGGGGCTTGTTTATCTCCTCATGATGCAAATCTTGTGTTACGAGGAATGAAAACCCTCCCTGTTCGTATGGAGCGCATTGTAGAAAGCACGCAAATAGTGGCCGAGTATTTAGAATCACATCCTCATGTTGCTCAAGTGATGTATCCTGGGTTACCTAGTTTTGCCCAATATGAGCTGGCTCAAAGGCAAATGAGATTATTTGGGGGAATGATTGCGTTTGAACTTAAAGGTGGACTTGAGGCTGGTAAGCAATTTCTGAACCGTTTAAATTTATTTGCTCGAGCGGTTAGTTTGGGAGATTGTGAATCCCTTGCTCAGCACCCTGCAAGTATGACTCATTCAACTTATACCGCTGAAGAACGGCAACAGTACGGGATTAGTGATGGGTTAATTCGCTTATCAATTGGGCTCGAGAGTACGAGAGATTTGATTGAAGATCTTAAACAAGCGTTAGCATAATGAAAAAAAGCCCAATATCATTGTGATATTGGGCTCTATATTACGAATACGAACGGTTATTTGGTTTGAAATTTACGCATAATGAAGAAGGTCACGCTGAGTATCGCGACCCACGCAAACCCAACTAGCAGCGCCACTTGTGTATCTTTAAAAAAGCCGAGCAATGCAATAACGAATACCATAAAGGCGATAGTAATCGCAGGCCCTACAGGCCAGAATGGCACAGGGAACTTCAGTTTTTTAACCTCTTCTTTGCTCATTTGACGGCGCATAGCGACTTGGGATAGTAGTATCATCAACCAAACCCAGACGGTTGCGAATGTCGCAATCGAAGCAATAATGACAAAGATTTTCTCTGGTAGCAGGTAGTTCAGGTACACACCTAATAACATCACGACAGACATCACTAAAACAGTGACCCAAGGCACACCGTTTTTCGTCAGCTTAGTAAAAACTTGTGGCGCCTGTTTGTCTTGTGCCATGCCATACATCATGCGGCCTGCGCCAAAAATATCACTATTAATTGCAGAAATTGCTGCTGTGATAACCACAACGTTCAAAATATTTGCGGCGGATGCGATATTTAAACTGGAGAAAATTTGGACAAATGGGCTACCATTTTGACCAATTTGGTTCCATGGATAGATACACATCAGGATAAATAACGTTAATCCATAGAATAATAAGATGCGAAGAGGCACCGCATTAATGGCTTTCGGGATGGTTTTTTCTGGGTTTTGCGCTTCGCTGGCTGTGATCCCAATCACCTCAATTCCACCAAAAGCAAACATAACAATGGCAAGAGAAGCAATCACCCCCGAAATACCATTTGGCATAAAACCGCCATGTTCCCACAAGTTTTGGATGCCTACAGCATGGTCAGTTTCTTGGCCAAAGCCGTAAAACATCAAGAAGGTTCCACCGATAATCATCGCAATGATTGCGGAAACTTTCACTATGGATAGCCAGAACTCCATTTCACCGAAGATTTTGACGTGGCATAAATTTAGCGCACCGATAAATAATACAATGCTTAATACCCATATCCATTGATCAACATCTGGGAACCAAAAGCCCATATACATCCCAAAAGCGGTGATATCTGCTAAGCAAACAACCAGCATTTCAAAGACATAATTCCAACCCGTTAAAAAGCCTGCGAGGGGGCCCATATAATGGCTAGCGTAGTGCGAGAAAGAACCAGGGACAGGATGATGAACGGCCATTTCGCCTAAAGCGCGCATGACCATAAATACGGCAGCACCGCCAACCATATAGGCCAGCAGAACTGCAGGACCCGCAGCTTGAATTGCGGATGCGGAACCATAGAATAAACCAGTCCCAATCGCAGACCCTAAAGCCATAAAGCGAATGTGCCTGACACTCAGTCCCTTTCTGAGTTGGTTTGTTTGACTACTTTGCATGTCTTTTCCTGTCTTTTCTTAGGAGATATCGTTCCGAATGTAATTTCGGTATTGTTTATTAAGTTGGACGTACATTATTGAACCCAAGATGGCTACATTATCACAAACTCCCTTGTTCGTGAGATAGATATCTGCAATATAATGTCCACTTAGTTAACTAATTTAGGAGTGATATGAAATACCCAATTAATGAAATCTTCCAAACATTGCAGGGAGAGGGGGTTTTTACAGGTGTTCCAGCAGTTTTTATTCGTTTACAAGGCTGCCCAGTAGGGTGTAGCTGGTGTGATACCAAGCAAACGTGGGAAAAAGAACAAGACAAACAAACCACCCTTGGTGATATCGTATTAAAGACGCTTGATTCAGATACATGGGCTATGGCTGATAGCGACGAATTGATTCAATTGATGAAAACGAAGGGGTTTACAGCAAAGCATATTGTGATTACAGGGGGAGAACCTTGTATTTATGATTTAACGCCACTAACGGAGTCATTAGAACAAAGCGGGTATCAATGCCAGATTGAAACCAGCGGAACTTACCCTATTCAATGCACAGAAAAAACATGGGTAACGGTTTCACCAAAAGTGGGTATGAAAGGTGGGCTTAAAGTTTTGGCTCAGGCAGTTAACCGAGCAAATGAGGTTAAACATCCTGTTGCACGGGAAAAAGATATTGAGGCTCTAGAAGCTATTTTAGCGTTGCGTACATCAGTTAACCCGCCAATTGTTGCATTGCAACCGATCAGCCAAAAAACAGCAGCCACAAAATTGTGTATTGAGATGTGTATTCAACGAAATTGGCGTTTATCCATTCAAACACATAAGTATTTAAATATTCAATAATTGAAACCCCAGCCATAAAAAGTGATATGGCTGGGGAAAAACCACTCTACATAATGGTATTATTTAAGCTTCCCCGCGATAAACACAGCCCGCAGTACAGGTTTCTTTCACAGTGACCGCGCTGAGTAATGGCAAATGGGGTTTCGTTTGTTGCCAAATCCACTGTGCTAAAACTTCACTTGTTGGGTTCTCTAAGCCTGCAATATCATTCAAGTAATGGTGGTCTAGTTGTTCCCAAATCGGTTTGAATATCCCTTTGACCTCAGAAAAATCAATGATCCAGCCACTGTGTGCATCGACTTCACCCGTGATTTCCAAACGCACCATGAAAGAATGCCCATGAAGGCGTCCACACTTATGCCCCTCAGGAACGTGGGGTAATTTGTGTGCAGCTTCGAAGGTGAAATCTTTATAGATAGTTGTGCTCATTAGTGGCTCCTTAGTGTTAATAAACAGCGTATTGTACTGTATTTTTAGAGCAGATTGTCGTTATTTGCCAAATTATCGCTAACCTGTTTTATCCATATGATCCATCTGGTAATTGATTTAGGCTTTTTAGTTATGATTTATGGCTATCGTTTCTTATCCCGTTATTGACGGTTGTTATAACCTAATCGTATACCCTGCATATTGGAGGTAACTCGGCATTTTTTGCTTTGCTACCTGAATTATTTAGGGAAACGATTGAGCGATAGGTTTTAGAACTTTTCCGAGCGAGTGGCTGAACAAATTTGCCCATTTCACTCGATTGTAAGACAAACTCAACGATGAGCGACACTGGGGTTACAGGATAATGACAAAAAAACAGCCGCCATTAACATTGCTGCCAATATCAACTGAGCAATTAGCGCGTTTACAAACTGCGGTCGACGATTTTTCATCTCATCAGCTTGCATGGCTGTCGGGGTATTTATGGGGAATGGTAAACCAAACGGCAGCCACGGATGTGTCTGTGAATGCCCCTGTTGCGGCTCAAGAAACCGTGACAATTATTTCTGCATCGCAAACGGGGAATGCTCGCCGTTTATCGGAACAGCTTAGGGAGCGTTTAGTCGGTGAAAAAATTAATGTCCATTTAGTAAACGCGGGCGACTATAAGTTTAAGCAAATTAACCAAGAAAAAGTGTTGGTTATTGTGGCATCGACTCAAGGAGAAGGGGAGCCAGCAGAAGAGGCGGTTGCGCTTTACAAGTACTTGTTCTCGAAAAAAGCTCCTGATTTATCCCAAACGCAATACGCGGTATTTGCACTGGGCGATTCTTCTTATGAAAAATTTTGCCAAGCAGGCAAAGATTTTGATTCACAACTAGCCTTGTTGGGTGCGAAATCATTATTTGAGCGTATTGATGCGGATGTGGAATACCAATCCATTGCCGATGAATGGGTCGAAAATTTAACCCGTATTTTAAAAGCGCGTGTACCCGCACAAAGCGACAGTCAGTTGTTGTCTGCACAAGCGGGAAGTATGAATGAAATTCACACTTCCCCGTACAGTAAAACCGCGCCATTAACGGCATCGCTGCTCAGTAACCAGAAACTCACCAGCCGAGATTCACAAAAAGACGTGCGGCACATTGAAATTGATTTAGGAGATTCAGGCCTGCGTTATCAACCAGGGGATGCGTTAGGTGTGTGGTTCGATAATGACCCTGCTTTAGTTGATGAGCTGGTGGCATTACTGTGGCTAAAGGGCGACGAAGACGTCTTTATTGGGACTCAACGCCACTCTTTACGTGATGCATTAATTTACCAATTAGAGTTAACGCAAAATACCCCAGTGATTGTGGAAAAATACGCTCAACTTTCTAAAGACGATGCGTTGTTATCGCTGATCAGTGATAAGCAAGCCATTTTGCATTACGCACAAAATACGCCAATTGTGGACATGGTGCGCCAAGCGGCATCTCAGCCAAGTGCACAAGAGTTTATTGATTTGCTGCGCCCATTAACGCCTCGTTTATACTCCATTTCATCGTCTCAGTCAGAGGCTGAAGACGAAGTTCACGTCACGGTAGGGGTGGTGCGCTATGACATTGATGGTCGCTTGCGTACTGGGGGCGCATCGGGTTTTTTAGCTGACAGACTCAATGAAGGTGATGAGCTACGTATTTTCATTGAACACAATGATAATTTCCGTTTACCTGCGAACCCAGAAACGCCTGTCATTATGATTGGCCCAGGAACGGGGATTGCTCCATTCCGTGCTTTCTTACAACAACGAGATAACGACGGCGCAACGGGGAAAAACTGGTTGTTTTTTGGTAACCCCCATTTTGTCGATGATTTTTTGTATCAAGTGGAATGGCAGCGCTATGTGAAAGAGGGCTTATTAACGCAAATTTCTTTGGCTTGGTCGCGCGATCAACAACAAAAAATCTATGTACAGGACAAGTTGCGTGAACAAGGGGAAGCGGTGTGGCAATGGCTGCAAGAAGGCGCACATATTTACGTCTGTGGTGATGCAAACCGTATGGCGAAAGATGTTGAACAGGCTTTATTGGATATCATCGGTCAATACGGCAACATGGACATTGAGGCTGCCGATGAATTTTTAAGTGAGCTGCGCGTAATGCGCCGTTATCAGAGGGATGTTTATTAATGAGCAATGAACAGCAACAAAAACCCTTAATCGTCGAAGGCAAGTTAGCCGATAGCGAACGTATGAAGCAAGACAGTAACTATTTGCGCGGTACCATTAAGGAGGACTTAAAAAATGGCTTAACAGGTGGCTTTGATGGGGACAATTTTTTATTAATCCGTTTTCATGGCATGTACCAGCAGGATGATCGTGATATTCGCGCTGAGCGAGCTGAGCAAAAATTAGAGCCTCGCCACGCAATGATGTTGCGCTGTCGCTTACCTGGGGGAATTATCACGCCAAAACAATGGATTGATATTGATAAATTTGCCTCAGAACACACATTATATGGCAGTGTGCGCATTACAAATCGTCAGACGTTTCAGTTTCATGGCATCCTTAAAGGGGATGTAAAACCTGCCCACCAAATGTTAAGCCATGTTGGCTTGGATGCACTCGCTACGGCAAACGATGTTAACCGTAATGTGTTATGTACATCTAACCCTGTGCAATCAGAATTACATCAGCAAGCGTATGAATGGGCAAAGAAAATTTCTGAGCATCTGCTGCCTCGCACCAGTGCTTACGCCGAAATTTGGCTAGATAAAGAAAAAGTAGTGACCACGGATGAGGAGCCGATTTTAGGCCAAACTTACCTACCACGAAAATTTAAAACCTCAGTCGTCATTCCGCCATTGAACGATGTGGATTTACACGCTAATGACATGAACTTTGTGGCGATTGCTGAAGATGGTGAGTTGATTGGTTTTAATGTGTTAGTGGGCGGCGGGTTAGCAATGACTCACGGGGATACCGCAACATTTCCACGTTTAGCCAGTGAATTTGGTTTTATTCCATTAGACAAAACATTGGCAGTTGCGGAAGCGATTGTCACCACACAGCGTGATTGGGGGAACCGTACTGAGCGTAAAAATGCCAAAACGAAATACACCTTAGAACGCGTGGGTGTTGACACTTTTAAAGCTGAGGTTGAAAAGCGTGCAGGCGTGAATTTTGAGCCGATCCGCCATTATGAATTTACCGAACGCGGTGACAAGATTGGCTGGCTTAAAGGGATAGATGATCGTTGGCACTTAACATTATTTATTGAAAATGGTCGATTAATTGATTTAGCAGATAGGCCGTTGAAAACGGGTGTTGCAGAAATAGCACGTATCCACCAAGGGGATTTTCGCTTAACGGCTAACCAAAATCTCATCGTAGCGGGTGTGCCCGAAAGTGAAAAAGCGACCATTGAAGCCATTGCGAGAGCCCATGGGTTAATGAGCGATGTCATTACACCACAGCGTGAAAATTCCATGGCCTGTGTTTCCTTTCCGACATGCCCTCTGGCAATGGCGGAAGCCGAACGCTTTTTACCCGAGTTTACGACCCATGTTGAGAATATTATGGCAGCACACCATGTGGCAGATGAGCACATCGTTTTGCGTATCACAGGTTGCCCAAATGGATGTGGAAGAGCGATGTTGGCGGAAGTCGGGTTAGTGGGGAAAGCGTTAGATAGGTATAACTTACACCTTGGTGGCAACCGCATTGGGACTCGTATTCCTCGTATGTATCGTGAAAATATTAGCAGCGCAGAAATTTTATCCATCCTTGATGATCTTATTGGCGATTGGGCGAAAAACCGCTTAGCACAAGAGGGGTTTGGTGATTTTCTGATCCGTACTGAGGTTGTGAAGCCTGTGCTAAATTCTGCTGTGGATTTCTATGAGGTTAAGGAGGCGGTATGAGCCGACTTCAGCTTGCAGACGTTATTGGGTTAGATAAAGAGCAGCAAACGGAGTATTTGTCTGAGTTTAATACTCAATTGGAAAATAAGACTGCGCAGCTGCGCATTGAATGGGCAGTTGAAAATTTACCCATACAATTTGTATTGTCATCCAGTTTTGGTATTCAAGCGGCACTTACCTTACATATGGTGACGCAAGTATTACCTGAAATCCCTGTGATATTGACGGATACAGGTTATCTTTTTCCTGAAACCTATCAATTTATTGAGCAATTAACGGAGAGATTACACCTGAATTTACAGGTTTATCGCGCGAAACAAACACCCGCTTGGCAAGAAGCAATTCATGGGCAGCTTTGGACGCAAGGTATTGAAGGGATAGAACATTATAACCAATTGAACAAAGTGGAGCCCATGGAAAGAGCTTTACATGAACTACAGGCGCAGAGCTGGTTTTCAGGGTTAAGGCGAGAGCAATCTGCAAGCCGTGCAAATTTATCTGTGCTTGGCATAGGCAAAGGGATTTTTAAAATTCTACCCGTGATTGATTGGAATAATAAGCAAGTCTATGAATACCTAACAAAGCATAACTTGCCTTACCATCCGTTGTGGGAGAAGGGATATTTATCTGTTGGGGATACTCATACAACCCGCAAATGGGAAGCGGGCATGAATGAGGAAGATACGCGTTTCTTTGGCCTAAAGAGGGAGTGTGGGCTTCATGAAAACTAAGTACTCGTCATCCCCGTCATATTTCAAACTGCAGCGTTGTTGTCTGCGCTCAGCTACCTTAGTCACATACTTGTGTATGTTCCTAGCGACTCATTTACTTATCGCCTAGGGACAACATGAATTATTTAGAGTATTAGTTATTTGTAACCCAAGCTATAGTTTTAGTTTAGAGTCTAAATAGTGATGGATTTAATAAAATATTTGTTTAATTACAAAGTGATGTTTATATCTAAAAAATAGATATTCCTTAATTTTTATAAATTTACTTTCAAAATAAAGTTTAAGTTAAGTTTTGTCTATTTGGTGTTTTTGGTCTCTATTTGTTGCTAATTAATGAGTATTTGGCTTATTCCTTTCTGTTACAAGTCATATTTTTTTAGCATTTCAAACCTTAACTTTTACGCCATATAGTCAATTTTATGTTTCATATAATTTGTTTGTATAACGATGGGTGAGCAAGATGGATTATTTACCGTTATTTGTCGATGTACGTACGCGCAAAGTGGTGTTAATTGGCGGCGGTGTAGTGGCCGCGCGCAAGGCCGAATTGCTCATCAAAGCACAGGCTAAGCTTGTGGTGATCTCCCCGTCGTTATGTCCTCAATTACAAACACAGCATCAGCAAGGCCACTTTGAGTGGTTGGCGCAAGAGTACCTTTCTTCGCTGTTGGATGATGCTTTTTTAGTGATTGCAGCAACGGATGACGCGCTCCTCAATGAAACCGTGTTTTACGATGCCAATGAGCGCAAAATTTTTGTCAACGTGGTTGATGACCAGCCGCTGTGTTCGTTTATCGTGCCTTCGATTATCGACCGCTCGCCTGTGATTGTGGCGATATCTTCTGGTGGAACCGCCCCTGTGTTGGCGCGTTTACTTAGAGAAAAATTGGAAACCATGCTGCCATTATCGTTAGGCAAGATGGCCGAAATCGCAGGGCGTTGGCGCGGTAAAGTCAAAGAGACGTTGAGTAATATGCGAGAAAGAAAGCGTTTCTGGGAAAAAAGTTTTAGTGGGCGCTTTGCCTCTTTGGTGGAAAAAGGCCAGTTAAGCGAAGCGGAACAACAGCTTGAACGCCAGCTTTATGAGCAAGATAACCGTGGAGAATTGGTTTTAGTCGGTGCAGGCCCCGGTGATGCAGGACTGCTTACATTAAAAGGGCTGAGAGTATTACAAAGCGCGGAAGTGGTTTTATACGACCATTTGGTGAGCGAGGAGATTCTCGAATTGGTACGCCGTGATGCTGACAAAATTTGTGTGGGTAAACGGGCGGGCAATCACAGTGTTTCTCAAGAAGAAACCAATGAAATGATCGTGAAATTTGCTCAGCAAGGTAAAAAAGTGGTGAGATTAAAAGGCGGCGATCCGTTTGTTTTCGGTCGTGGCGGTGAGGAATTACAAGTTGCTGCAAAAGCAGGGATCCCTTTCCAAGTGGTGCCAGGTGTAACCGCTGCAATCGGCGCGACGGCTTATGCAGGAATTCCTCTCACTCACCGAGAACACTCGCAAAGCATCACGTTTATTACTGGACATTGCCGTGAAAATGGCGCGGATCTGGATTGGCAGGCATTGGCTCGCGGTCAGCAAACATTAGCGATTTATATGGGCACCGTAAAGGCGGCCAATATCAGTGAGCAATTGATTAAATTTGGTCGCGCGAGTGACACCCCTGTCGCCGTTGTGGGGAGTGGGACACGACGAGACCAAAAAGTGGTAACAGGTCAATTGCATGACCTCGAGGCACTTGCCCAACAAGCACCCGCACCTGCATTGATTGTGATTGGCGAGGTTACAGCATTACACAATGAGCTCGCATGGTTTGGTTCGCAAACAGAAGATATCCGCTGGCGTAGCGCTGTGCTGGAACTGGCTTAATGATGGAGATTGTCGTGAACGAGAAAAAATTGACCCACTTGCAGCAGTTAGAGGCTGAAAGTATTCATATTATTCGTGAAGTTGCCGCTGAGTTCGCAAACCCTGTGATGCTGTATTCCATCGGTAAAGACTCTTCTGTGATGTTGCATTTAGCGCGCAAAGCTTTCTATCCTGGGAAATTACCTTTTCCATTGTTACATGTGGATACAGGGTGGAAATTCCGCGAAATGTATGAGTTTCGTGATGCTACCGCACAAAAATACGGTTTTGAATTATTGATTCACCGTAACCCTGAAGGGGAAAAGTTGGGAATTAACCCCTTTGTACATGGCAGTGCAAAGCACACGGATATCATGAAAACGGAAGGATTGAAACAAGCACTTGATAAATACGGTTTTGATGCGGCTTTTGGTGGCGCGCGGCGTGACGAAGAAAAATCCCGAGCAAAAGAGCGGATCTACTCATTTAGAGACCGATCTCATCGTTGGGATCCAAAAAACCAGCGCCCTGAACTTTGGCACAATTATAACGGTCAGATCAACAAGGGGGAAAGTATTCGCGTATTCCCACTTTCGAATTGGACAGAGTTGGATATTTGGCAGTATATCTACTTGGAGAATATCGATATTGTTCCGCTGTATTTTGCGAAAGAGCGCCCGGTGATCCAGCGAAATGGTACTTTGCTAATGGTGGATGATGACCGAATTGATTTAAAAGTCGGAGAGGTGATCAGTCAACAGCAAGTACGTTTTCGAACGTTAGGCTGCTGGCCGCTAACTGGCGCGGTTGAGTCTCAAGCCCAAACATTGCCTGAAATCATTGAAGAAATGTTGATTTCGACCACGAGTGAGCGACAAGGGCGGTTAATCGATAGTGACCAGTCTGCATCTATGGAGCTTAAAAAGCGCCAAGGTTACTTTTAATTCGCAAGATAAGGAGCAAATTATGGCACAAGCCGTTTATAACGAATCAATCGCGCTGCAAATTGAGCAGCAAGGTGGCGTGGAACCTTACTTACTTGCGCAACAGCAAAAAGGACTTTTGCGTTTTTTAACCTGTGGCAATGTGGATGATGGGAAAAGTACATTAATTGGTCGTTTATTGCACGATACTCGCCAAATTTACCAAGATCAGCTCACAACACTGCAAAGCGATAGTAAGCGAATGGGCACCCAAGGGGAAAAGCTTGATCTCGCCCTGTTGGTGGATGGCCTTGCTGCGGAACGTGAGCAAGGGATCACCATCGATGTGGCATATCGCTATTTTTCGACAGAAAAGCGCAAATTTATCATCGCAGATACCCCAGGACATGAGCAATATACCCGCAATATGGCGACAGGCGCATCAACTTGCTCACTTTCTATTTTGTTGATCGATGCTCGAAAAGGCGTGCAAGAGCAAACTCGCCGCCACAGTTTTATTAGTACATTGCTGGGGATCCGTCATTTAATTGTTGCGGTGAATAAGATGGATCTGGTGGAGTACAGTGAAGCTGTATTCGACAAAATTAAACAGGATTACCAACAGTTTGCTACTGAATTACCCGTCGAGCTGAATGTTTGGTTTGTACCGATTTCAGCCCTTGATGGTGACAATATTGTTAACCCGAGTGAGCAACTACCTTGGTATCAAGGGGAAACGTTATTGTCTATTTTAGAAAATGTGCAGGTTGAGCAAAAAGCCTCAGAGCAAGCGTTGCGTTTTCCTGTGCAATATGTGAATAGACCCAATTTAGATTTTCGCGGTTACAGCGGCACACTGTCGTCAGGCATTGTTCAAGTTGGACAAGCAATTAAAGTGCTGCCATCGGGGGCAACGGCCAAAATTAAGGAAATAGTGACATTTTCGGGCTTACAGGATTTCGCCGTACCTGGTGAAGCCATCACGTTGGTGTTGGATGATGAAATCGATATTAGCCGCGGCGATTTGATTGTCGCAGAAAACGAAAACTTGCAAACCACGCAACATGCGTCGATTGATGTGGTGTGGATGGCGGAACAACCCCTTGTTCAAGGCCAGCAATTAGATATTAAAATTGCAGGAAAACGCAGCCGAGGGAAAGTTGAAAATATTCAATATCAAGTGGATGTGAATAACCTCACACAAAAAGTGGCAACGGAATTACCGTTAAATGGCATTGGTTTAGTGGAGTTTTCATTTGATGAGCCATTATTATTGGAAAACTACCAACGCAATGCGGACACGGGGGGCATGATTTTTATCGACAGGCTGACGAATGTGACTGTGGGGGCTGGACTCGTGCGAGAAGCACAGGAGCCAATTTTTGAGTCAACGGGGGAATTTAGTGAATTTGAAATTGAGCTTAACCAGCTGATTCGCCGGCATTTTCCTCATTGGGGGGCTCGGGACGTACTGGGTGGAAAATAAACCAATGACTCAAGATAACAATATTGTATGGCATCAACATGTGGTCACGCGCCCTTTACGGGAAAGTAATAATGGTCATAAAGGGGCCGTCTTGTGGTTTACTGGGCTCTCTGGGTCGGGTAAATCGACACTCGCGGGCGCCATTGAACACCAGCTGGCCTCTATTGGCGTGAAAACCTATTTATTGGATGGCGATAATATTCGTCATGGGTTATGTCGTGACCTTGGTTTTAGTGAGGCTGACAGGCAAGAAAATATTCGGCGAGTGGGTGAAGTTGCTAAACTAATGGTGGATGCGGGGTTAGTTGTAGCAACGGCGTTTATTTCGCCTTTTCAATCGGATCGGCAAAGTGTTCGTGAATTATTCGAACCAAACCAATTTTTTGAGTTATACGTTGATACGCCAGTGTATGTGTGTGAACAACGTGACCCGAAAGGGTTATATCAACAAGCACGAGAAGGGAAAATTAAACAGTTTACAGGGATTGACTCCCCTTATGAAACACCCTTAAGCCCTGAATTACGGCTTGACGGGCGGCAACCTATCTCCGATTCTCTTTCTCATATTATTGCGCTATTACTGCGCAATAATATCATTCAAATGGATTATTAATGCCACTTAGCTATTATCTTAAATCACAGATCTTGATCTTTAGTGATAAAATAAGGTGATAGTTAAGGGGTACAAATCCGATTTATTCTGACTTTTTAATATAATTTTTTGTCACAGTAGCGCGATTCGCTGAGTTATGGGATGATTAGCACATCATTTCAGGGGGCAAGATGGGTAAATTAACGCTACTATTAATCGCGATATTAGCATGGTTGCAGTATTCCTTATGGTTAGGCAAGAATGGCATACATGATTATGTCCAAGTTAAAGACGATGTTGCCGCACAGGAAATTGTTAACTCGCGCTTGAAAATGCGTAATGAACAATTATTTGCTGAAATTAATGACCTCAATGATGGTCAAGATGCAATTGAAGAACGTGCGCGTAGCGAGCTTGGTATGATTAAACCAGGTGAGTCTTTCTATCGCATGGTAAAAGAAAGCAGCAACCAGAAATCTGCTCAATAATATGAAACCTAAAACAATGAGCCCATTTGCCTGATAATTTCTGATGTAAGAACCAAATAATGACAAATCCAAGTGTTGCCCCACAAATTGTTGCACTGATCCCTGCAGCAGGTATTGGCAGTCGTATGAATGCTGATTGCCCTAAGCAGTATTTACCCGTCGCGGGCAAAACGATTATCGAACATACTATTGATGCATTGTTAGCGAATAATACCGTCAATACGGTGGTGATCGCACTTAGCGCCGATGATGATTATTTCCAGCAGCTTGATATTGCGAAAGACCCTAGGGTGACGGTAGTCACGGGTGGAAAAGAGCGTGCCGATTCTGTTTTGGCAGGGCTTAATTACCTTACATCACAACCCGATTATCATGATTGTTGGGTACTGGTGCATGATGCGGCAAGGCCTTGCCTCCACCAACAAGATCTCAACAACATTATTCAATTAGCAACGGAACAAGGTTGCTGTGGTGGTATTCTTGCCGCCCCTGTGCGTGACACAATGAAACGTAGTGTAAAAACCTCAGTATTCATTGACCACACGGTTGAACGTGAGGCGCTATGGCACGCATTGACCCCTCAATTTTTTCCGTTGGAACTCTTACGGAACTGTCTAAGTAAAGCCTTGAAAGAGAACGCCGTGATCACCGATGAAGCCTCAGCACTTGAGTATTGTGGCTATCAACCTGTTCTCGTGGCAGGCCGAGCGGATAACTTAAAAGTGACGCAGCCTGAAGACCTCGCGCTGGCGGAGTTTTATCTTTCAAGAATGAATAACTAAGGAAAAACAATGAGAATCGGACACGGTTTTGACGTACACAAATTTGGTGGCGAAGGCCCTATCGTAATTGGCGGCGTGCGTATTCCCTACGAGCAAGGTTTGCTGGCTCATTCAGATGGTGATGTGGTGTTACATGCGTTAACGGACGCTATTTTAGGCGCTGCGGCATTGGGGGATATCGGAAAATTATTCCCCGATACTGACCCTGCATTTAAAGGGGCGGATAGCCGTGTTTTATTAAGGGAAGCCTTTTGCCACGTGCGTGCTAAAGGCTATCGTATTGGTAATATCGATATCACCATTATGGCGCAAGCCCCGAAAATGCTGCCTCATATTCCACAAATGCGTGTGAATATTGCTGAAGACTTAGAATGTCATATGGATGACGTGAATGCAAAAGCGACAACAACAGAGCAATTAGGTTTTGTGGGTCGTAAAGAAGGCATCGCGTGTGCCGCCGTTGTCCTTTTAGTGAAAGATAATAGTAATGAAAGCAATGAATGTTCAGTACCTGCATGGTAAACCTCTTTCTTCAGGGACATTAAAAAGTATTCCTGAAGATTTTATTGTTAAAGAAGATCTAGGCTTCGAGTTAGATGGCGAAGGCGAGCACGTGATGGTGCGCGTGGAAAAAACAGGCTGTAATACGCTGTTTGTGGCAGAGCAACTTGCCAAATTTGCCAAAATTTCAGCCCGTGTTGTTAGCTATGCAGGTTTAAAAGACAGACATGCGGTGACCGAACAGTGGTTTTGTTTGCAAATGCCAGGCAAAGACACACCTGATTTCTCAGCGTGGCAATTAGAAGGTTGCCGCGTGCTTGCTGTGACGCGACAAAAGCGTAAATTACGTATTGGTTCCCTGAAAGGAAATCAATTTGAAATCACGCTGCGTGATATTTCTAATGCCAATGATGTTGAGCAGCGTATGCAAAAAATCGCCACTTCGGGTGTGCCAAACTACTTTGGTGAGCAGCGTTTTGGGCGTGATGGACAAAATTTAACACAAGCTTTGCGCTGGGCTAACCAAGAAATTCAAGTTCGCGAACGCAATAAACGCAGTTTTTATTTGTCTGCGGCACGCAGTGCGATGTTTAATCATGTGGCGAGCGAGCGAATTGCCCAAGGAATCCAGCAGCAAGTGCTGCTAGGTGATGCCTTGCAATTAACGGGGCGTGGTAGTTGGTTTGTGGCAACACAAGAAGAACTTCCATCATTGCAAAGCCGTTTGCTATCATCAGAGTTGAGTGTCACCGCACCTTTACCTGGAGATGGTGAGTTAGGTACACAAGATGACGCACTGGCATTTGAAACGGCATGTTTAACAGAATATCAAGCCGTTATCCCACTGATGCAACGCGAACGCGTTTCTCCAGTTAGGCGTGCGATTATTGCTAAACCGCAAAATTTTTCATGGCAATGGTTAGATGATTCGACAGTAAAATTGGCGTTTTTCTTGAACTCAGGTTGTTTTGCTACTAGCGTGGTACGAGAAATTATTAATCAGAATGGGCAGGATAATGTCGATGCTAAAGATTTTATTGAGTAATGACGATGGTGTAAATGCTCCAGGAATTCAAACGCTTGCGGCAGCGCTACGCCAATATTATCATGTTCAAGTAATTGCGCCTGATCGTAATCGCAGTGGTGCGTCTAATGCACTTACATTAGATAGACCGCTAAAAATTCAAACGTTAAGTAACGGCGATCTTTCTGTCCAAGAAGGAACGCCGACTGATTGTGTCTATATTGGCGTGAATAAAGTCGTTCGTCCGCGCCCTGATATCGTGGTATCGGGGATTAACTGTGGCCCTAATTTGGGTGATGACGTGATTTATTCAGGTACGGTGGCAGCAGCAACAGAAGGCCGTCATTTAGGGTTGCCGTCGATTGCCGTTTCGCTAGATGGTGAAATCCATTATGAAACGGCGGCAAAAGTGACTTGTGATATTCTCTCGATGTTACAAAAGAACCCATTACGAGCAGGAAATATCTTGAATATCAATGTACCTGATATCCCTTATGAAGAAATTAAGGGTATCAAAGTCACGCGTTGTGGTAGCCGCCACGCGGCATCGGAAGTGTATAATCTTGAAGACCCTAAAGGAAATATGCTGTACTGGTTAGGGCCTGTCGGGGAAATTCGCGATGCAGGGCCAGGGACAGACTTTGAAGCCGTTCAAAATGGTTATGTTTCCATTACGCCATTACAAGTTGACTTAACGGCGTATAAAGCGCACACATTGGTCGAAGAGTGGTTGGAAAAATCAGGAGTGACAGTAAAATGAAAACAGGGCTCATGAAAGAACTTTTGGCACAGTTACGCCAACAGGGAATTCACGATGAGCGCCTATTGGATGCTATTTCACAGGTTCCTCGTGAACGGTTTGTGGACGAAGCGCTCTCACATAAAGCCTACGATAATATCCCGTTACCAATTGGTCATGGGCAAACTATTTCACAGCCGTATATTGTGGCAAAAATGACGGCGTTATTGTCGTTAGCACCGAATGATAATGTGCTGGAAATCGGTACAGGTTCGGGGTACCAAACTGCGGTATTGGCGCATCTTGCACACCATGTGTTCTCGGTTGAGCGTGTTAAAAGCCTGCAATGGACAGCTAAACGTCGGCTTAAACAGCTGGATCTGCATAATGTGTCTACTCGCCATGGTGACGGCTGGGAAGGGTGGCAATCCAAAGGCCCATTTGATGCCATTATTGTTACAGCAGCACCAACAGAAATTCCGACTCTGTTGTTAGGGCAATTAAAAGATGGTGGTCGAATGGTATTACCTGTTGGGGATAAAGAGCAATCCCTGAAGTTAATTACTCGACGGGGAAATGATTATCATGCAAACGTCATTGAAAAAGTACGTTTTGTGCCTCTTATTGCGGGTGAACTGCTTTAATTTATTTGCAATGGTATTTCTGCATTATAAAACGGATTGATTTTTTATAATGATGTTAAATAAAATGCCATTGCAAAAGTTTTACTAACTCAAATAGAAGTAAAACCATTCCAAATATGATATTTTACCCATCTAAAATTGAATCAGTGGCTTAAACTATTAAGTCATAATCTCAAATTGTTATCTTTTTGATATATTTAACTTGTTCACTATTTTGTATTTCTGCTTTAATAAGTGAAATATTTTATGGTAACTCTATTACTGACATAAAACTGAATTGTCGCGTCAGATTTTTCTTCACGGGAGAAGAAGCATGAAAATTGTTAGCCCTATAAGCAGAATTCGATGGGCAGTCATCTTTTCATTTAGCGGAGCGCTATTGGCAGGGTGTTCTACGCCATATCATCCAGCAGCACCTATTTCGAGTGTGAATGATAGCCAATCGCGTCAGCCAGTGGCTCAAAGGACAACATCTACTGCGTCAAACAGCACAGGGATGAGTACGGCAATGCCATCATCACGTCCAAACTTATCGAGTAATACGAATAATCAGCCGATAAACCGTACGTCGACGCCTGTAAATACAAGCAGCGATGGTCGTATTGTTTATAACCGTGATTATGGCAGTATTCCAAAAGGCAGTTATAGTGGGAATAGTTATACTGTTCAGCGTGGCGATACGTTATTTTATATCGCGTATATAACGGGTAATGATTTCCGCGAGTTAGCATCGAAAAACAATATACCTGAACCATACAGCTTAAATGTCGGTCAGGTAATTAATATTGGTAATACAAATGTGAACTCGAGCACGCAATTGGCGTCAAATTCATCAAATAGTCATCAGCAACCAGTTGATCTCCGAACAACTAATGAGTATCCTGCAAACAGTGGTGGTCAAACTTCGGGTAAGATGTTGCCGAATAATAGAAAACCTGCAACGCAAGTTTCTACAACAACGAATACGACTACTGCATCAACTGCTTCTACAGCAGCAAGTGGCACAAATAATTCGTCAATAAAATGGCGTTGGCCAGCAGAAGGGAAAATGATTGAAGGTTTCTCTGATGCCCAAGGCGGGAACAAAGGGGTGGATATTGCCGGTTCCCGAGGTCAATCTGTGCTCGCTTCTGCGCCAGGAAAAGTCGTTTACGCAGGTAATGCTTTGCGTGGATATGGAAATCTAATAATTATAAAACATAACGATGACTACTTGAGTGCTTACGCACACAACGATACGTTGCTTGTGCGCGATCAACAGGATGTAACTGAAGGTCAGAAAATAGCTACTATGGGTAGTACTGGTACAAGTTCAGTTAGACTACACTTTGAAATTCGTTACAAGGGAAAATCAGTAAACCCGTTGCGTTATTTACCGCAACGATAAACTGGGCAGAATGCTTTGACATTCTGTCCGCATTATCTAGGGTAGGAGTCACTGATGAGCCAAAGTTCGCTGAAAGTTAACGAGTTATATAATGACCTTGACGAAAGCAATTTAGACGACGCTTTTGATGAGAGTCAGTTTAAAGAAGAAGATCTGGTTTCTGAACAGGATGAAGAAATGGATTTACTCCAGAACACGAGTCAACGTGTTCTGGATGCTACCCAAATCTATCTAAGTGAAATTGGATTTTCACCACTCCTCACAGCAGAAGAAGAAGTTTTCTATGCTAGACGTGCACTGCGTGGCGATGTAGCTTCACGCCAGCGCATGATAGAAAGTAACCTTCGCTTAGTTGTGAAAATATCTCGCCGTTATAATAACCGAGGCCTTGCTTTACTCGATCTGATTGAAGAGGGTAACCTTGGGTTGATTCGTGCTGTTGAAAAATTTGATCCAGAAAAAGGATTCCGTTTTTCGACGTATGCGACGTGGTGGATCCGTCAAACGATTGAACGCGCCATTATGAATCAAACCCGCACCATTCGCCTTCCTATTCATATCGTAAAAGAACTCAATATCTATCTTCGTACTGCACGTGAATTAGCCCAAAAATTGGACCATGAGCCAAGCCCTGAAGAGATCGCTGAACAGCTAGATAAACCTGTTGAAGACGTCAGCCGTATGTTGCGTTTAAATGAACGAATTACATCTGTTGACACTCCAATTGCAGGGGACTCAGAGAAATCTTTGCTTGAGGTATTGTCTGATGATAATGATTCAGGCCCAGAAAATACAATTCAAGACAACGACTTAAAAGATAATATTGTTAAGTGGTTATATGAATTGAACCCAAAACAAAGGGAGGTTTTAGCACGTCGTTTTGGGCTTTTAGGTTATGAAGCAGAAACTCTTGAAGAGGTTGGGCGCGAAATTGGGCTCACTCGTGAACGAGTTCGTCAGATTCAGGTGGAAGGTTTAAGACGGTTAAAAGATATTTTACATGGCGAAGAACTGACATTAGAGTCGCTATTCAATATGTAGAGTGTTAATGAGATAAAAGATAAATAAGAATCCCTATAAGTGAAAGTTTATAGGGATTTTTTTATGACTAGACATAGCGTTAATTAATGGGAACACCGCTATGAAATTTAAAATCATTATCAGGCGTTGAAATTAATTCAGCTTCAATGATTCCAAAATAATTAACACGCTCAGTAATATCTTGTTTACTAATTAACTGAGCTAACTGCAAATAGTCTTGGTAATGTCGAGCTTCTGAGCGTAATAATGAAATATAAAAATTAGCCAGTTGTTCATCTAAATAAGGCGCTAATTTTGCAAACCGTTCACAAGAACGTGCTTCAATATAAGCACCAATAATCAGCTTATCGACTAAGGTTTTTGGATCGTGCGGATCGATATGGCTAAATAATCCTTTGGCATAACGGCCTGCAGTGATGCCATCATAAGGAATATTACGCTCGTGCATGATTTCCAACACTTGGTAAAAATGATGTAACTCTTCCTTGATGAGCAGCACCATTTTATCGATTAAATTTTGGCTATAAGGTGATTGTTTACGCGCTAGTATCTGTTTGGAAATCTGGTTTTTATTTCTTAAAGTGTGAACATCACCAATTCTATCGTAAGCAAAAGCCTCATAGGGTTTAAACCATTCGAGTAACGTAGCCGCACTGTCTTTATCCACGGCATATTTACGGATTAAAAATAGAGCACTTTGCGCGGCTTTTAACTCACACAATAAGTGGTCTTTAAGGATAATCGGTAAGTTTTCAGGCTGACTCGCTTTTTGCACCCATTCATCTGGGGTTTCACACTGTAAAAATTGCCGAATTGGTGCGAGTAACACCGCATACTCATCCATGTTAGTTATTCATATCCTTTAAACGATAAATCCAATCAAGGGCTTGGCGAGGTGTCAGCTTATCTGGGTCAATGCCATCCAGTGTGGTTAACACTGGAGAGGGTTCCGCCTCTTCCGTTGTTAAGAAACTCAGTTGTGCGCTATCGACATGACTCGCATTGGCATTATTCGAGATAATCTCTAGCTCTTTTAGTTTTTGCTTGGCGCGTTTAATCACCTCTTTAGGCACACCTGCTAACGACGCAACGGCAAGGCCATAGCTTTTACTGGCTGCACCTTCTTGAACATTGTGCATAAAGGCGATGGTATCACCGTGCTCAATGGCATCAAGATGGATATTTACGGCGCCTTCCAGTTTTTCAGGTAAGGTTGTCAGTTCAAAATAATGGGTTGCGAACAATGTCATTGCTTTGATTTTATTGACTAAGTTTTCAGCACAAGCCCATGCAAGAGAAAGCCCGTCATACGTTGAGGTACCACGACCGATCTCATCCATCAAGACCAAGCTGTGTTCGGTTGCATTATGCAAAATATTGGCTGTTTCAGTCATTTCCACCATGAATGTTGAACGACCAGAAGCAAGATCATCCGAGGCACCTACACGAGTAAAAATACGATCAATTGGGCCAATAACCGCTTTGCTAGCGGGCACAAAGCTACCGATATAGGCAAGCAAGGTAATCAGCGCAGTTTGACGCATATAGGTACTTTTACCGCCCATGTTTGGCCCTGTAATGATCAACAAACGGCGCTGTGGAGATAATGAAAGCGGGTTGGAAATAAACGGCTCACTTAATACTTGTTCAACGACTGGATGGCGGCCTTCTGTAATCTGAATACCTGCTTTTTCAGTGAGTTGTGGGCAGGCATAACCTAATGTTTCTGCGCGTTCAGCAAGGTTGGCTAAGACATCGAGTTCTGATAATGCCTCTGCACTGGTTTGTAACGCAGCAAGGTGTGGAAGTAGCATATCAAACAGTTCGTCATATAGCGCTTTTTCGATGGCTAATGCTTTCCCTTTAGAGGTTAGAACCTTATCTTCATACTCTTTGAGCTCAGGAATAATGTAGCGCTCAGCATTTTTTAAGGTTTGGCGACGTACATAGTGGATTGGCGTGAGATGACTTTGGCCGCGGCTGACTTGGATATAATAACCATGAACCGCGTTATAACCAACTTTTAAGGTGTCGATACCTAATTTTTCGCGCTCGCGAATTTCTAATCGGTCGAGGTAATCTGTCGCGCCATCGGCCAAAGCACGCCATTCATCGAGTTCGCTATTGTAACCAGGGGCAATCACACCACCGTCACGTACTAATACAGGGGGAGCATCGATAATTGCGGTTTCCAATAAACTTTGTAGTTCATCAAATTGCCCAATTCGGCTTTGTAGTTCTTTTAAATACGGGCTACTGGATTGGCTAAGAATTTGATGTATATCGCTATATTGCTGGAATGCATAACGCATACGAGTTAAATCACGTGGTCGCGCAGAACGCAGTGCAAGGCGAGCAAGAACGCGTTCTAAGTCACCAATTTGGCGTAAAAACGGTTGTAATTCAAAACCGTGTTCCTGCAAAGCGCTAATTGCTTGCTGGCGGTTATTCAATACTTGGATATTACGCAGTGGGGTATGTAACCAGCGTTTTAGCATGCGGCTACCCATTGGTGTTACGCACATGTCTAAAATAGAGGCGAGTGTATTTTCAGTGCCACCCGCAAGGTTTTGGGTGATTTCTAGATTACGGCGTGTTGCCGCATCCAAAATGACATTATCATTTTGTTTTTCCATCACAATACTGCGGATATGTGGTAGCGAAGTGCGTTGGGTATCTTTGACATACTGCAGCAAACAACCTGCAGCACGTAGGGCTTTATGGGCATTCTCTACGCCAAAACCGATTAAATCTTTGGTGCCAAATTGCAATCCAAGCTGTTGTTTTGCCGTATCCAGTTCATATTCCCATAATGGACGGCGACGTAAGCCTTTATTATGTTCAATCAAGGACATACTGGCGAAATCTTCTGGGTACAAAAGCTCTGCAGGGCGCGTACGCTGTAACTCGGCTTGCAGGGTTTCTTCATCAGAAATTTCGCTGATAATAAAGCGGCCTGACGTGATGTCTAGTGTGGCAAAGCCGTAGCCTTGAGCATCTTGCCATACTGCGGCGAGTAGATTGTCTTGGCGTTCATTTAATAATGCTTCATCGGTGATGGTGCCTGGTGTGACAATGCGTACCACTTGGCGCTCAACGGGGCCTTTACTGGTCGCTGGGTCGCCAATTTGTTCGCAAATCGCGACAGATTCGCCCATTTGCACCAGTTTGGCGAGGTAACCTTCGGCAGCATGGTGTGGTACACCCGCCATCGGAATGGGTTGACCCGCAGATTGCCCGCGTTTTGTTAGGGAGATATCCAGTAATTGTGAGGCTTTTTTAGCATCATCAAAGAACAGTTCGTAAAAGTCCCCCATACGATAAAACAGCAGTATGTCTGAATGTTGTGCTTTTAGTTTTAAATACTGCTGCATCATTGGTGTGTGGGATTCGAAGCTTTGCTTATCAGTCATAGTGTTGTCTGTTCTAGCGTATTGAGTTAACGAAGTTCTGTGAGCGTGTTTAACGTTCACTAAAGGGTATAAAATACCACAGATCCCATCAAATGAGAGTAGGCAAATGTGTTACGCATGGATTTATCTATGGTATTACGCCAAAGTGATAGAGGGCAACTTGAGTTTGGTGATAAAGAGTCTGAAATGTGTGGGCATTACTTGTTTGTGTGCGAAAATAAGTTTAACGACGTTGAGCAGGTGAAAAAACGCCCCTTAATTTAAGAGGCGTTTTTTGTTA
Source organism: Providencia xihuensis (assembly GCF_041953405.1). Lineage (NCBI taxonomy): Bacteria > Pseudomonadati > Pseudomonadota > Gammaproteobacteria > Enterobacterales > Morganellaceae > Providencia > Providencia xihuensis. Next base: position 1,085,846 of record NZ_CP169565.1, read on the forward strand.
TTGCATCGATTTTTTCAGCTTTTCAACTTGTTCGGCGGTAACGGGCTTGCCTTGACCACCCCATTCGGCGCGTGCCCATGAAAGCAAATCAGCGATTTCTTGAGGGTCCAAATCGTCGGCAAAACTTGGCATGGCGTACATGCGTTGCCCATTAGGGAATGTGGTGGTAGGAATACCCGTTAATACTACGCTAATAAAAGTTTCAGGGCTGTCCATCGCTAAAATAGCATTGCCTTTTAAAGCCGGAATACCATTCGGTACGCCTTCACCTGTAATGCCGTGGCAACCCGCACAAGTGGACATATACATCAAGCGACCCGTTTCCATTGTTGCGCCAATATCCGCGGTAGGTTGAGCATTGGCTTCAGGTAATGGCGCGGGTGGTGCTTTGGCGCCTAACACCTTTCCTTGTTTATCCGTCATCAAATAAATCGCCATGTCGTCGACATCGCTTTTCTTCATTTGGCTTGTGGAAAAATGTGTCACGGTGCTCATATCGGCAAATGCTGAGCCTTGAGGGGCATTACCTGTCAGTAAAAACTGGCTCAAAGACGCAGTGTCATAGCCATGTTTAGATAACGCTTGTGCAGTGATATCTGGAATTGCCAGACCCGCTTCTTCCCCCCCTTGTAATGAGCGAGAAAATTCGACGCCCATCATCAGGTTACGTGGTGAATGGCAGGCACCGCAGTGGGCAAGACCCTCCACGATATATGCACCTCGGTTCCATTGCTCAGAGCGCTGTGGGTCATGTGGCGCATTTTGTTTCGGGAAATTAAGCAGCGTCCAAAAGTTCATAAACGGGCGAACAGGTAAAACAAATACGCCTGTATTCTCTTTGTTGGGCACGGCCATTGGCGGCAAGGTCATCACATAGGCATACAACGCATCAATATCTTCTGAAGTAGTCATATGCGTGAAAACAAACGGCATGGCAGGGTAGAGGTTACCCCTCTCTTTGCCAATGCCATCTTTAAGCGCACGATGAAAATCGGCACGGGTATAGTTACCAATACCAAATTGTTTATCAGGAGTGATATTGGTGGAATAAATGGTACCAAAAGGTGTCCCGATAGCCCGTCCACCAGCGGCTAGAGGCCCCTCAGGTAAAGAGTGGCAACCAAAACAATCCCCTGCAATAGCCAGTTCTTGCCCGCGAGGTATTAACCTTGCGACTTCTTCCGAGGTGAGTGGTTTGTCTAAGTCAGGGCCAATGCTGGAGGTACGAAATGCACCAAACAGGATTGAAAGCATCAGTGCAGCAAATAGTACAATGATGATATAGAGCGTTTTACGTATGGAACGAGAGTTAGTCATCGTCGTTCTCCCTAATCAATTACGCAGCCAGGAGTGTCGAGGGCGACTTTTCTCACAGCTTCGTAGTAACGCACATACCCAGTGCAGCGGCAAATATGTTCATTTAGCGCCTCTTCAATGGCCTGTTCAAGGTCAGCCCGTTTAACTGGATTTTTCTTGAGCTTATCGAGGAATACGGTAGCGCCTGTCACAAAACCTGGGGCACAGTAGCCGCATTGGAACGAAAAGTTTTCGATAAAGGCTTGTTGGATCGGGGTTAATTCAACCACTTTACCTTGCTCATCCAGCTTTGCTTGCCCTTCGATAGTGACAATGTTTTTGTTATTAAAATAGTGCGCGCCAAAAATACAGGTACGGCTTTCAACGGTGGTGCCATCGGGCTGAATTTCCATGATGGTGCAAGCGTGGCAAATTCCTTGCCCGCAACCAAAGTGAGTCCCCGTTAGGTCGAGGTATTCATGAAGAAATTCAATCATTGGCATCCCAACAGGGACGTCAATAGGGCCAATTTTTTGACCATTGATAGTCAGAGTTAATGGCTTGCGCTCAATAATCGGAACGGCATTGGTGATATTCATGAGAGGGCCTTTTTAATTTTATCTACCGTAATTGGGAATTCATAAAAACGTTTCCCCGTCGCGTGAGTGAGTGCGTTGCTGGTGGCAGGCAAGATAGGGATCATCCCCAGTTCTGCCATGCCTTTTGGCGGCGAAGTTTCAGACAGTGGTGGCAAATAATCGATAGTTTGCTGCCAAACTGCCACGTCTTTTGCACGAGGTAAAACATAACGGTTAAAGTTCCACGTTCCGTTACCTGGGCCATCTTCATACAGTGGCAGTTCTTCCATCAATGCATGCCCGATGCCCATTGCCGTACCACCTTGAATTTGCCCAGAAACCAGCTCAGGGACTATCATGGTACCGGGGTCCATAATCATATGATGGCGCATTACATCCACTTCCCCCGTCATGGTGTTGACGTTGAGCTCGACTAAGCAACACGCGGGAGTGACCGTTGTTGGGTCTGCTTTCGCCCTCTGAGTTGGTGGGTAGTACGCCATTTTACGTTTAATAAAGTGGTAACCGCCCGTTGTCATTTGTTTCTTCAATTCATTTGGCGCACCATCACCGTAGCGAATGGATATGGCATCAAGAGGCAGGTTTTTTAGCCCCACTGTTGGGATATCAAAGTCTGCACGAGCCCATTGCCAGCTGGAATAACCATGTACTGCAATCCCCGTGATTAGTCCCATTTTATGGGCACGCTTGGCTAAAATATTGAAAGGGATGGGCTTCATACCACCACCTCCAATGCCATCGGGCCCCACTCGAATATCTGAAAACTCAACATTTAGACCGTTAAATGCACCGCCTCCAGGGCCTTCGCTCCAAATGCTTTTTGCCGCAGGCCATAAGGTATTTTCCAGTAAGAAGTGACCCGCTTGGCGTGTGCCAAAACCGATATAGTAGACTCCACTGGATGAGCTCATATCAGGGATTAACGCAGGTGTCCAATACGGGTCGCTTTTGGCAAGTTCGTCTTGTTTTTTCTGATCTGCCCAGCTGGTTTTTAACGGTAATTCAGCAAATTCGGTGACGCCAAACTCCACTACATCAGGAGCTTTACTGAGAGCTTGCCATACCATCACTTGTTGAGCAGTCGTTCCCCCTGTGCCGATTTCTTGCATGCAGTGGCGCATGGTCAGTTTACCGTCGGCATCAAATTCAAGGGAAAGGATGGTAGGTACGCCGCTAGAACCATACACTTGTTGAACTTGAGCAAAGCCAACACCGTACAGCTTACCAGGGTTTTTGGCATCATATTCGGTTTTGTTTTTCTCACGATCTTGCCAAATCGGATGCTTTTCTGCCAAGTTCAGCATTTCCACATTGCGTGGGTCTCCTGCGATTACGCCACCTTGGGTATTCGGATAACCTTCTAAAATGGCGTTACGACGGCGTAACTCTATTGGGTCGATATTCAGGTTATGCGCTATTTCATCTACCATCAATTCAGTTACTGCCATGGATTGCAGCGACCCAAAACCTCGCATTGAACCAGCTTCAACCGCAGGCGTTGCCATGGCGAGCGCGGTTAAATCAGATTTTGGGAAATAATAAATAGATTGTGCACCCCGTACCGCAACATGAGAAACCGCAACGGATAAGTTTTCACGCCCTCCGCCATTGCAGTTATATGTGCCTTTTAAAACATCAAATTTCCCCGTTTTTTTATCGCCGATAATGGTCACGTCCATTTCAATCGAATGGCGCTTCATCCCCATTTGGAACTGTTCATAACGGTCATTAGCCATGCGCACAGGCAGGCCATCTGCGTAAAAACTGGCAACTAAGGCATAGAATGGAAAAACCGAATAATCTTTCGAACCATAGCCCACCGTTGAGCCTGTTAATAAAACAATGTTTTCAACAGAAAAGTGTTTGTTATTTTTCGATAATTCTGCCGCTGCATTGACGACACCTGCGGGAGATTGTGTCGCCGTCAAAATATGCAGAGTTTTGGTTTTGGCATCATACCATGTGTTGCAGTTATCAGGCTCCATGGCGCAAGGGTCGATGGATTGCGAAAAACCGTGGCGTTCAAGCACAAATTTGTCTGGGTTTTGGCGTGCTGCGGCAATTTCTTGCTCAATTTCCCGTGCGTAATCCATGGCTCTTTCTTGCTTATCAGGCCGTTGTTCTGCTTGATGAAGGGCTTGAATAAAGCCTCCACCACGATCTTTGCGAATAACAGGGGGAACGGTGATGGCATGTTTAGGGTCATAAGGAGGCCAAACAGGTGTATTGCCATCAAAACCGCCTTTAATCCCAGAATCCTGGTAAGGGGAGAAAATTGATGGGGAAAGCGGCGTTTCCCCACCAATTCGTACATAGCGGGCCGCCCCATAGTTTGCAGGTGGTTTAGGGCCTGTAACGGCGCCATATTTCACTGTATTCGTTGCAAAGCGCAACATACGCTGCGCTGCACTGTATTTATCAAAGTCTTGGTAAATCAAAATGGCAACTGGGTGGCCAATAATTGGTGCTGTTTCCCCTAACGGAACTAGCACATTGGTACCGTAAAAACCTTTGCCCATCCCTGTATCTTGGGGGATATTCAGGCCATCACGGATGAGGTCTTCTTGTAAGATGACTTTATCAGGCTGTAAGTTTGGCCCTAGCATTGAAATATCAATACCTTCAAATATTTTATCCGCATTGGTGGCTTTTAACATAAAGGCATAACTTTGTTTTTTTGGCCAGCCTGGAATATCTTTGGCGCGGTAATCACGGGCGAAGTTTTTTCTCCCCGTGACTTTTTCAACGCCATCCCAACGAAAACGCGCTTTACCATTTTGCCCAATCCAGTCGGTTTTCGGTGAATCTGAATCCAATTCAACCGCAAGGGCAAAAGGGAGTTTACCTACCATGACGGTAATCCCTGCGATGGTACCTAATTTAATAAAATTACGCCTAGAAATATGTCCCGTCATTATGTACTCCCAAATTTTATTATTAGGGGGATTTGCATTAGAGGTAGTAATAAATAATGTATTTGTATAATTAAATATAAGATTATTTTATGACGAATAAATCAAATCACATTTAGATGGTTAATATGTGATTACTCAATAAGTTACATAAATAGTATGGGTATCTATAAAGGGTTATGGGAAATGAGTAAAGGGTTTTATACAAGAAAGTGAATAATCTTGGTGGAGTAATCTTAATTGGACAATTTTAACAAAAATCACTGCCTAAAATTCATGTTGAGTTAATGGGGTAAAATCATTTTGATTATTTTTAAATAAATTCAATATATAATTAAATATATAACGATTCTATTTTTTGATTGTTATTAATTTTAATGAGAAGCCAGACTGACCGGTTCATTTTGTTAGTCTGGCTTTTTTAGGTTATTGACGTAAGGCTTTAACGTGTTCTGGCGTTACATCAGCAGGTTGACCACCCCATTCAACACGTAGAAAATTGACTAATTCGCTGATTTGTTGGTCGCTCAGCTTATTCGCAAAACCTGGCATGCTTTGTAGGCTTTGGTTATTCGGAAATTGTTGTTCTGGTAAACCATCCAAAATAGCATTAATCAGATTGGTACTGTCTACATCACGTAATGTTGAATTGCCTTTCATCGCAACGGCCACATTCGGTTTACCGCCACCATCGTAAGCGTGGCAGCCGGAACAAGTTTCTAAATACACTTGTCGGCCTTGTGGGTTACCTTCGCCCATTTTTAGTGGCAATGTGGTCGGTGGGTTGTCGCCCATCAGATAAGTGGCGATTGCGCTATTATCTTCAGGAGTTAAATGCTGTGAACTCAGGTAAATCACAGGGTGCATATCACTATAGGCTGAACCTTGTGGGGCGATACCCGTCATGAAAAATTGCTGTAAATCCTGTTTTGTCCAGCCACGTGCAGCGAGCGCCTCTGGCGTAATGTCAGGTGCGATAAAGCGCCCTAATGCACCACCTTTCATATAGTTGTCCAAATCCATTTCACCTAAAGCTCCCCTTGGCGTGTGGCATTCAGAGCAATGTTCCAATACGTTAACTAAATATTTTCCACGTTGCCATTCAGGAGAGCTGCCTTGAGAGCTGTCTGGAAGCGGTTTATCGTTAAAAAATAGCAGGTTCCAACCAATCATTGCCATGCGCTGATTTAGAGGGAAAGGCAATGAGTTTTCGGGTGGTGCAACATCCACTGCTGGGCGGCTCATCAAGTAGCTGTAAATTGCATCGGAGTCTTCTCGGGTTATACCTTTGTAGGAGGTATATGGCATCGCAGGGTAAAGGTGTTTACTCGGCGGTGAGATCCCTTGAGTAAGCGCCTTATAAAACTGATCTTTTGTCCAGCGGCCAATCCCAAAATCTGCAGAAGGGGTCAAGTTGCTGCTATAGATGGTACCAAAAGGCGTATCAAGGGGAAATCCGCCCGCAAGTGGTGCGCCGTTAGTGCTGGTATGGCAAGCTGCGCAGTCGCTAGCGAGAGTCAGGTAGCGACCTCGTTCAATTTCTTGGGGAGTTGAGGTCACTTTTTGAGCGGGACCATCCAATGTACGGCTTTCATACCAGTAAAGTACAGCCCAAACGACGATAATTATCGCAATCAGCCATAAAATGATTTTTTTGATCATTTGATTGCCTCCTTGATAAGCCCAGGAGTGGCAAGAACAACTTCTCGCACCGCATCATAATAACGAACGTAGCCTGTACAACGGCAAATATGGTTGTTCAGAGCCTGCTTAATGGCTTCCTCTAATTCTTCCTCTTTAATTGGGTTACGTTGAAGTTCCTCAATAAAAACGGTTGCTGCATTGACAAAACCAGGAGTGCAATAGCCACACTGGAAGCTAAAATGCTCAATAAAAGCTTGTTGCACAGGGGATAATTTCACATCCCCATTTTCCGCTTTAGTTGCAGCCCCCTCAATGGTACGAATGCTTTTGTTGTTAAAAAAGTGAGCGCCTGTGATGCAGGTGCGGATCTCTTCACTGGTACCTGAAGGGTGGTCTAAGATCACCACGCAGGCGTGGCAAATACCTTGACCACAACCTAGACGTGAACCCGTTAAATCAACATATTCATGAAGGAAATCAATCATCATGAGGCCTTCAGGTACATCCATTGGCCCATAAGATTGACCATTAATGGTTAATGTCAGCGGAAGGAAATTTAAGCTCATGATAATACCTCTTGAATGTCTTTAGCTCGCACAGGGAGGTGCAAGAAATGGTGGCCAGTTGCATCGGCGATAGCATTGACGATAGATGAAACCACAGGGATCATCACTACCTCAGCAACCCCTTTTGGGGGATCGGTTTCTGAGAGTCCTGGTAGGATTTCACTGGTCTGCTGCCAAACTGCAACGTCACTGGCGAGTGGAAGATGGTAACGATTGAAGTTCCATGTTCCATTACCAGGGCCGTCTTCATACAGAGGTAAATATTCATGGAGGGCATGACCGATACCCATTGCGAGACCACCTTGGATTTGCCCTGAAACCAGTTGTGGAACGATTAAATTACCGCATTCCACAACGGTGTGATGGTCAAGTAATTCAACTTGCCCCGTGGCTTTATCAATGGACAATTCTGTGACAGTCGCTACTGCACTGTAGTAGGTTACACCTGCGTTATTTCTTTGCGTATCAGGGTAATAGGCTTTTTCACGATGACAGACTTGGTAATCCTTTTCAGCAAAACGCAACGCGAGCCCATCGACGGGTAAGCGGCGCATTTCGCCTTGAATGCTAAAATCGGCTTCAGCCCATTGCCAGCGGTTAAATACGTGGCTAACTGCACCTGTCACACCCCCCATTTCAAAGGTGCGATCGATTAATCGCTGTAAACTTAACACCTCTAATCCATCGGCAGTTAGCCCTTCAGCAACCCAGCGTGCATCTTCGCGGCGTACAACTAATGGTGCGGCTTGCCCTCCGCCAATGCCCTCTTGCCAAATTGACATTGCAGCTGGCCACAGTCCATGTTCGAACACGAGTCGAGCCGCTTCTTCTGTACTGTGGGTAAAGTAGTATGCGGAATTACTGGCACTTGACGGTGAGCAATAATTTGGCGTCCAGAGTGGGTTTTGCGCTAAGCGGTCTTGTTCTTCCTGTGCCATGGCAAACGGGTTACCCGTTGATATCATAGGCAAAATCGACCAGTCAGCTACAGAAAAGTGAGCAAGTTCAGCGGGTTTTCCAAGCCATTTTGCGCATACAACGGCTTGAGAGGTAGACATGCCCGTTCCCATTTCAGCCCCACTATGGTAGATGGCAATTTTGCCTTCTCGCGTTAGCTCTACACGAGCAAATGACGATTCCGCGCCTGTCCCAAAGTCTTTTTGCACACAGGAAATCCCTGTACCAAAAAATTTCCCACTATTTTTGGCTTCGTAATCGGCTTTGCGTTTGGCCCTTTCGGTCCACATCGGGTGAGCTGCGCAGCGCGTTAATACTTCATCGGCACGGATCGCGCCGCCTGGGATTGCCCCTTGGGTATTTTTCATCCCTGATTTGATTAGATTGTTTAGGCGAAATTCAATGGGGTCAGCCTTGAGCAGCTTCGCAGCTTCCTCCATTAACATATCGGTAGCAGCCATGGCTTGCAGTGTGCCGTAACCTCGAGCAGAGCCAGCATCGACCGCTCGTGATGCAATGCCAACTGCAGAAAGGTCACTACGAGGAATATAATAAATCGCCTGTGCTCCCGTGGCACCAACCATCACAACGGATGGTGTAAAGTTACAGCGTCCACCGCCATCACCAATAAATGAGGCGCTGAGAGCTTCAATTTTATGTGTTTTCTTGTTGACGGCTAATGTGTAATCCATGTCGAAAGCGTGGCGCTTGATACTGGATTGGAATTGCTCATAGCGGTCATTAGCTAGACGAATAGGTACGCCATCGCCATATAGTGTTGCCATGGCGCCATAATAAGGGAATGGGGCGTGGTCTTTTGAACCATAACCTACTGTAAAACAAGGATGTAGGAATATTTGCTTAATTGGGAACGTTGATTTAGCCAGCATTTCAGGCAACGATGCCGCCACTTCTTGTGGTGACTGAGTTGGGATCACAAGGTGGAATGATTGCGTTTTTGCATCATACCAACCATTGGCATTATCAGGCTCTAATGCAGCGGTATCAATGGATTGAGTTGAATATTTGCGTTTAATGACTAACCAGTCTTCAGGGGGATTTTCCAATTGTTTGGCTAGCGCATCGGCAAAAAACATACCTTCTTCATCCAGTTTTCCACCTTCACGGCCTTCAGGCCATACGGGAAGATGTTTTTTCATCCCAATGGGTGATATCGGCATGTCTTTCATACTGGAATAAATATCTGGGTCGTAAGGGTTTTCACTTCCAATACGTACTCCACGATAGGTGCCCCAAGGGTCACGTTCTAATGGCCCTGTAAATGCACCATATTGAATAATATCATCGTGGAATTTAAGCGTTTCTTTGGCAAAGCGGAATTTTGCAAAGTCATGGTAAATGAGCAGTGCCACAGCTTGGCCTAAATAGGCAGGGGTTTTCCCTTCGGGAAGAAGCAAGTCTTCTCCGTAAAACTCAGGGAAAGCAACACCGTCTTTTTCTAAGTCACTTGCCGTCACAATGCGGTCTGGCATCAAGCCATCGCTGAGCCTATCGAGGTTAAAACCTTGGTAAATTTTGTCCGCTTGGGTCACTCTGAGTAAAAATGCGTGGCCTTGTTGTTTTGGCCAGTGGGGAATATCCCGTGCTCGGATGTCTCTGGCGAAAACTTTTTCACCTTGCACTTTAGAAAAGGCATCAATACGAAATTTTATTCGCTTATCAACGGGGTTCCAGTCTGGGGACTGAAGAATTTTTTCCTCAAATAGCACATCAAAAGCGCGGCTATATAAAGGGGCGAGATACACTGAAATTCCAGCAACAACGGCACATTTTAGAAAGTGTCTGCGGGAGAGTTCGACATTGCTTTTGCTCATAATAAACCCTTACACTTATTATATTACATCTATATTGTTTTATTTATCATTACTCTGAAAATTATTACATACTGATTCAAATATTGTCTAATTGTGAATGGTTGGCAAGCTACTATTAACAATAACTTGTTATCTTATTGAATATCCCTTATTTATTAGAGCATAAATAAATATACGTCTGAATAATTACAATTATGAATATTGGCATATTAATATTAGCAGCTGGTCGCAGCCAGCGTTTTAAAAATGCAGGTGGAAAAGGCAGTAAATTGAATCTTCTATTAGGTGAACAAACTGTTTTTGAAAAAACACTTTTAAATTCAATGGATAGCAAGCTTGCTGTTCATGTTGTAACCAGGCCTGATAATGAGGGGGTTATTCACAGTTGCTTACAATATAATATTCCATTCTCATTGTTGGATAGTGATGGATTAGGCGAATCTATAGCGTTGGGCATTAAAAATACATCTTATTTAGATGGTTGGTTAATTCAATTAGCGGATATGCCTTATATAAGTAGCAGTCTACTCCTCTGTGTTGCCAATAACCTCAATCACCATTCGCTCGTTAGACCTGTATATGGTGGATTGCCTGGTCATCCAGTGGGAATATCTGCAAAGTATTATTCAGAATTAATTAAATTAGCAGGGGATGATGGGGCAAAATCAATATTACGTCACAATTTTGTTTATGAATTAGAGATAAATGATGAAAGTGTTATTAAAGATATTGATTATCCAATAGTTGATAATGAATAGGAGCAAGTATGCTGCGTGAAGATGTTTTTGTTATCTCTCAAGCCCTTTCTTGGATAAAAGAAGAGCCCATTTGGTTGTGTACTGTGCTGAGTACGTATGGTTCTTCTCCTCGCAGCCCAGGGTCGCTCCTTGTCGCAAAAGCGGATGGCCAGTATGTTGGTTCTTTGTCAGGTGGTTGTATTGAGGAAGATTTTATTCAGCGTATTCAAGATGCGAAATACCTAAATGGTAGTCAAATTGTTCGCTATGGTCGCGGTGGATTAGAGGCGAAAGTGAATTTGCCTTGTGATGGTAGTTTAGATGTTTTAATTGAATATTTACCTAAGAGTGACGAAAGTGTTAGTTATCTCACTGAAATACATCAAGCACTATTAGGATATACCGCAATTAATAAAAAAATCATCTTGCCCCAACGCGGTGAAATTAGTACAGCCAATAATCAACAGATTCCAACCCAAATAGAGCGTGTTGGTGATGACATTCAATTTTATATTGCCGCACCACCACGGTTAATTATTGCAGGGATCTCGAATGTTGGGATTTATTGTGCAAGTTTTGCGGCAACATTGGGGTTCGAAGTGATCATTTGCGAGCACCGTGAGGATGAATTAGGGCGTTTTTCTGGGCAGCTTTCTAGCCAGTTTGAGGTGATTAAATTATTTCCTGCCCGTTATTTAGAGTCCCAAAGTTGTACGCCAAATACGGCCATTGTTTCTTTAACACATGATCCTCGTATTGATGACCTAACATTGATGGAGGCTGTGAATACCCCTGCGTTTTATATTGGTGCAATGGGGTCAAGCCGCACAAGTGCACGTCGACGTGAACGGTTATTGGGCGCTGGCGGAATGTCATTGGCGGAAATCGACCGTATTCACGCGCCTATTGGTATTCCAATTGGTAGCAAAACGCCGCCTGAAATTGCGTTAGCGATAATGGCAGACATTGTCGCATACAAAAATGGTGTGAAAGGCCAGAACGATAAACAAATAAAAAATCATTTATCGGCGGTAAATCAATAAGTTAAAGTTTAAGATAGGGCGGCCAGTTTATCGCCCTGTCTTTAATGATATCTGATGTTATCGTTGTACAGCAGTCACCATGATTTCTACAAGTACTTGTTCCCGCGCCATATTCGCTTCAACAGCTGCACGTGCTGGGCTGTGCTCAACAGGCATCCAGCTTTCCCAAACCGCATTAAATGCAGCAAAGTCCCGATGCATATTTTTAATCCAAACTTGAGCGGATAAAATGCACGTTTTATCGCTTTGACTTGCTGCTAATAATGCATCAATTTTATCAAGAACGTCTTGAGTCTGTTGTGTAATGTCACCCGTTAAATCGCTAGGAACTTGGCCAGATAAGTACACAAGGCCACCAAACTCAACACTGTCTGCTAGGCGTGGCTTTGGATTATTTCGTTTAATACTCATATTTACCTCGTTAATCCTGCAAGAGAAATGGGGGATGTTTTTGTCGTAATCAATTGACTTAATATTTCTGCACTGCCCGCAGCTAGAGTAAACCCTAAACTACCATGGCCAATATTTAACCAAAGGTTTTTATAGGTAGTTTTTCCTAATAGTGGTGGGCCCTTTGGTGTTGATGGCCGTAACCCATACCATGCAGGGGCATCATCCACTTTAGGTAAATGTGGAAACGTTTTTTTCACAATGTCCTTTAAGGCATTCACGCGGTTATCGCGCAGCCCTGAATCATCATAACCAATATCGACCATGGCAGCGATGCGCAGTTGGTCATTCAATTTGGCATAAACAATTTTATTACCATAATCAGTCACATTCATCTTAGGGACACAATGCTCAGCTTGTGGGTATTCAACGCTAAGACTATAACCTTTTAAGCCTAACATAGGGACATCAATTCCCAGCGGTTTAAGTAATTCTCGGCTGCCGTTGCCAGCACAAACAATAACCTCATCAGCCTGAATATTTCCCTGGTGAGTGACTATTCCAGTAATGCAATTATTGTGTTGGGTAAAGGATTTGACACTACGTTGCAAGCAGAGAGTAAACTGTGGCTGCGTGTTTAAATATTGCAGCACGTTTTTGCAAAATAAATAACAATCGGCACTTTCATCATCAGGGGCATAAATTGCGCCAACGAGCTGTGATTGGATATGTTTTAGAGAGGGTTCTAACTCAGTAATTTCAGCGGGCGTTAAGATTTTTTGAAATTGACTATCAGCCGTTTCACACGCTTTTTGAAAGCTTTTTTTATCGCGATGAATAATTAATTTCCCTGATTTTTCCCAAGCAAAGTCAGCGATATCACCATTTTTCCGCCACATATTCATTATGTTTTGGCTTAATAGTGATAAGCGCAGAATATGTGCACCATTGATTTTATTGGTTTTACGGTTACACGCTAGGGTAAATTGCGCTAACCATGACCATTGCTGAATTGATGGGGTTATTTTCAGATTCAACGGGGAGTCGTTTTTCCCCATCCAGCGCAGCCCTTGTAAGGGAACGCCAGAATCGGCAAGTGGCGAAACATAGCGGTAACTCAGCTGCCCACCGTTAGCAAAGCTGGTTTGCATTCCGACATCTGAATCAGATTCAAGCAAGGTGACGGTTTGACCCGCTTTAATTAACGCGTATGCGGTACTTAACCCAATCACACCCGCTCCAATAATCACCACATGTTTAGCCATAATATTCCACAACCTATAATAATGTAGGAATGAATATTTAACGGCGAATAGGCTAACTAAACAATTGAGTTTTCATTACCAGAGTATAACTTTTGGTTAACGACTTTATTCCTTTTTTCGAGAGTTAACGCTAATGTATTGACGTAATTTTGTGCGGCTTTGGTTAATGGTTTATCTGCACGGTGGAAAACAGAAACCGCTAATCGCAGTCCTTCTTTTAACGGATAGATCATCGATTCTGGTAGTGTGTGTTCTGCTGAGAAAATATCCGTAATGCTGCAACCTAACCCTGCTTGAACAAACTCGGCAGCCATATGGTAAGTGTGTACGCTGATATTTGATTCAGCGAATTGATGACGCTTTTGTAAAAGCTGAGACAATGAATCAGAGCCAGGATGGATCCAACGTTCTTGGTCAATATCAACTAAGGAAACGGGGGTGTGTAATGGTGGCTGACTGTCAACATAGACTAAGGGAATATCAGCAATTGGCAGCACAGTAATCCCCCCTTCGATTTCAAGATTAAAGCCAATACCAATGTCCAAATCTTGCTGTGTTAATAATTGCAGAATATCTGTTGTGTGGTGGGTTCCAATCGTGAGTTTTATATTGGGGTGTTTTTTAATAAACAGGGCGGTGACTTCGGGTACTAGGTTTAACCCTAGGCTTGGCAAACAGCCGATAGCTAATTTACCTTGCGGATTACGGGATAAATTTTGTGCTAAAATTCTGAGCTTATCTAAATTTTGATAAACTTCTTTTGCCTCTTCAAACAATAAATTCGCTTCATCTGTAGGGATTAGTTTTCCTCTAATTCGTTGAAATAAAACCAATCCAAGCTGCTGTTCTGCATGTTTTAACGCTTTACTCGCCGCGGGTTGAGAAATATGAAGGACTTCTGCCGCTCGTGTTAAAGAACCACAAGTCATGACTGCGTAAAATATATCAAGATGCCGTAATTTCATGCTATGAAACCTACCATTTTTGTTTATCAAGGTATTTTACCGAATTAATCCTATTTAATCCGATGCGGTCGTCATTTTGTGATGGGATACGAGAAAAGAATTTTTTGCATAAGGAGATACTTTAACGAGAAAGGAAAATGCCAGTCTATATCTTTTGGTTATAAACTGGCACTTTATAAAGTAGGTTAGGCGAAATAGGTACCTATTTCGATGAATATTTTAATTAAGATACTGTTTGAAATATCCACGATAAATGCCCCCACCATTGGCACGACTAAGAAAGCTTTATGGGACGGGCTAAATGCTTTTGTGACGGTTTGCATATTTGCAATAGCAGTAGGCGTTGCCCCCATACCGAATCCACAATGTCCCGCGCTAATCACTACCGCATCATAGTCTTTGCCCATCATCTTAAAGGTCACAAAGCAGGCGAACAGCACCATAACTACAGTTTGCACAGCAATAATTAATAAAACAGGGCCTGCCATGCTGGCTAATTGACCGAATTTTAAAGACATCAATGCCATCGCTAAGAATAATGACAAGGCAACGCTACCAAGAACATCAACGGTAGGCTCAAACACTTCATGTTTAAATACATGCGTTAATACATTTCGGATGATAATACCGACAAATAAACACCAAACGAAGGTCGGTAATTGCAGAACTGTATCTTTGAATAAGGCACTAATATACCCACCAACAACAATACAGATAATCAGCATTGAGATAGTTTCAATGACATTGTTGGCATTGATTTTACGTTTAACGCTAGGTTGTTCAAATGCTTCAACAATCGTTTCTTTTTCTAATTCAGTGGCTTTTGGGATTGTCACTTTTTTCAATAAATGGCGAGCTACTGGACCACCAATTAAACCACCCAATACTAAACCTAAAGTAGCACATGCCATCGCTAATTCAACGGCACCTGTAACACCATATTTATCGGCTAATACTGGCCCCCAAGCCCCCGCGTTTCCGTGGCCACCCGTTAAGGTGATTGAACCCGCTATTAAGCCAATAAATGGGCTCTCATTTAGCATGACTGCCATGCCCATACCCACAGTATTTTGAATTGCAATTAAAATGGTGACGGCGATAGTTAATAATACCAGTGGCTTGCCGCCTTTTATTAATCGTGAAAAATCCGAACTTAGCCCAATGGATGAGAAGAAGGTGATCATCAGAATACTTTGTAAGGATGCATCGAAAGTAAAAGAATACCCTGCAGTTTTATCGATAATCAATAAAATAATGGCCACAATAAAACCGCCAACAACGGCTTCAGGAATATGGTTTTTCTGTAAAAAGGGCGTGTATTTAACAACAAACATCCCAATCAATAGCGCTAAACAAGCGACTAATAATGTGTAGCTGGCATCTAAAATCATTATTTTACCTCAAATAAGCTTACCAGAGCTTCTTTTATCGTTATTTAACATTAATGATAAATTAAGCTACTTTGCGCAACCTTTGTTTAACAATGAGTTTTGTTTGGGTATCTATAACCTTTAGTTAACTCTAGGCTGTGTATTAGGCAGGATGAAAATATGGTATTTATTAAGCGAAAATCGCGAGAAGTAGCGTGAATAGCAGGTTTCCAAAGAACTTATTTATTTGAAGGTGGCGATATAACAATGAAATTTAAACGGATGTGCCTGAACGCCATGCAGCATAAGTAATTATAAGAAATGTGATGTACAACATAAAAGAAAATAGACAGGTAGGAGTGGAATATGGGGCACATAATCTATTTTTGATGCATTGTGCAAATTTTGTCGAAAGCGTCGTCTAAAAAAACATCGACAATTAAGTGTCAGGTATTTTGTTAACCTCTTGATTTTAAGTAATACACATCAATCTTTTATCGATGATAAATTGTGGATGGTTACTTTTAAATGGAATAAGTACAAATATAATAAACAAACGTTATTTGATAATTTTGTTTCAGGCTTATATTTGGTTTATTTTACCATCTTATTAAGGCCATCGAATTTGGCTTGTTTATTAATAGATTGTTTTTATAAGATTATTATTATTTAAATTGTTTTAAACCCATATAAAAGTCAAATTTACTCGGATATCTCGTCAGTCAATTGTTTGCTATGATGGCCTAATTACAATAGGTTAGGTTATATTTAGGTTGTTTAATCATGCAGTGGTGTGCAAATCTAAAAGCATATCTTTAATTCAAAATTTCTTTTTTATTAGGTGTTTTTAATATTGTTTTATGGAGTGTTTTAAATGCAAAAAACGATCCGCCAAGTCACCTTTGATTTATTACGTAAGTTGGATATTACAACTGTTTTTGGGAACCCAGGTTCAACAGAAGAAACATTCTTGAAAGATTTCCCAAGTGATTTTCGTTATATCCAAACCTTGCAAGAAGCCTCCGCTGTCGCTGCCGCTGATGGTTATGCACAAGGAATGCGTAAGGTTGCAATGGTCAACGTACATACTTCTGCAGGTTTAAGCAACGCCATGAGTAATATTTTGACGGCATATATGAACCGCACGCCATTAATCATTACAGCGGGGAACCAAACGCGAGAAATGTTATTAATGGAACCTTGGCTTACCAATATTGAGCCAGAAACCTTACCGAAACCGTGGGTAAAATGGAGCTATCAGCCAGTACGTGCAGAAGATGTCCCCGCGGCTTTTATGCGTGCTTATGCGATGGCGCTGCAACCGCCTGCAGGGCCCGTATTTTTGTCAATCCCGCTGGATGATTGGGACAAACCTGCATTAGCACAAGAGGCAGTCGTTCGTTCAGTGCCACAGCGTATTGGTTATGATCCTGTTCGATTACAAGAGTTTGCCACTGCGTTATCTAATGCAAAGAATCCCGTGCTAATTTATGGTTCCGCCATTGCTCGAGGGCAAGGGTGGGATATCGGCATTAAGCTTGCAGAGAAATTAAATGTCCCCGTGTGGGCGGCGCCTGCTTCTGAACGCCCGCCATTCCCTGAGACGCACCCGTTATATGCAGGCGGGTTACCTTTTGCGACTAAACCATTATCTGAAAAACTGGAAGGACATGACTTAGCTATTGTTATTGGTGCGCCAGTATTTAGATATTACCCTTATGTTGCAGGGAGTTATATTCCTGAAAAGTTGCGATTATTGCATATCACGGATGACCCCATAGAAGCTGGGAGAGCCCCTGTTGGCGATAGCTTATTAAGTGATGCGGTGCTTGCTCTAGAAGGGTTAATCAACTTAGTTGCACCGCGTGCTGCATCAAACAGTGTGGTGAAACAGCCTCATGGTTTGGCGCCGCACCCAGCAGCACCTGAACAAACGAGCCAGAGCTCAATATTGAGTGCAACAGAGTTATTTCGCACGTTAAGGGAAGTTTCACCGAAAGAGACTGTCTTAGTAGAAGAATCACCTTCAAACCTAGGTGAGCTTCATCGTGAATGGCCAATTGAATCCCCTGATTCATTTTATACATTTGCAAGCGGTTCATTAGGTTGGAATTTACCTGCAAGTGTGGGGATTGCATTAGCAGAAAGGGATAGTGGGCGTCATCGCCCAGTGATGGCCATTATTGGAGATGGCTCCATGCAGTACTCTATTCAAGGTTTATGGAGTGCAGCGCAGCAGAATTTACCAATTGTGTTTATCATTGTGAAAAACAATGAATATGCAATTTTAAAATCATTTGCGGTATTGGAAGAGACCCCAGGCGTGCCAGGGCTTGATATTCCAAACTTAGATATTGTGGCTTTAGGTAAGGGGTATGGTTGCACTGCGGTGAGAGCTGAAACGGTGGAGGATGTGAAAAAAACGTGTGAAGAGGCGTTTAAGCGTAATGGGCCGACGGTAATTGAAGTCCCTATTTTGCCTTCAATTCCACCACTCATTTAATGTTAGTGACTTTATTGGATAGCTCCTCGTTAGGGGCTATTTTTTTTATCTATGTTTTATTCAAGGAATAGATAGAGTCGATAAATTATGATGTTTATTTAATAAAGTTAGACAGGACTCGATATTTATGACGCCCCATCCTCAAGCAAAGCTCGCTTTAGCTATTTTGCAAAAATATTTATCTGATTCATTAATTGCAGTTTATCTGCATGGATCGGCTGTTTCGAGTGGCCTAAGACCAACGAGTGATATTGATTTACTTGTTGTGGTTGACAAGCCGCTGACAGAGATATGCCGTGAACAGCTTGTGCGAGGGCTAATGGCGATTTCTGGCTTATACCCGATTGATCCAGAAGGGCGCCGACCACTTGAAGTTGCCGTGTTTTTATCAAGTGAATTAAACATGCTTTCTTCCCCAGCAAAATGTGAATTAATGTACGGGGAGTGGTTACGCACAGAGTATGAACAAGGGGTATTTGAAGGGCAAACCCAAGACCCTGAATTTACATTGATGTTAGCGCAAGCTGCACAAGATGCGGTCGCTTTATGGCATAAGGAAATGCACAGTTTACCCATGATAGTCCAGCCTGATATACGAAAAGCGATATTAGATGCTCTTCCTAACTTACTGTTATCTTTAAAGGGGGATGAACGCAATGTGTTACTTACCCTTGTGCGAATGTGGTACACCATGAAGACAGGGTTATTTATTTCAAAGGATGGGGCTGCCAATTGGGCAATAGATTTAATGCCTACGGCGTTATCCTCGATAATTATAATGGCCAAAAATGACTATTTAACGGGGGCTTCTACTGACTGGGCAGACCAAACAGAGGGCATTAAGCCGTGTGTTGACTATTTAGCTGAATGTATTCGTACTTGTTCTTAGATGAGCTCAATCGATGTGTGTTTTGGTGCTCTTTAAGTGCGATTAAAACCCTGTTTGTTGGATGTTTAAAGAATCTAAAAAATACATGATTTATACTGCTTTGCTGTTTGATTAACGAGGGAACAAAAACGTGGAAAAAAAATCAATTAACCCTACAACTGTCTTTAATTCTTTGCAGTATGGCTTTAGCCAAGCAATAGAAACAACGGGAACTCGCCAATTATTTTTATCAGGCCAAGTGGGCGTAAACGCTAATCAAGAAACAGTGGCGGGGGGAATTTATGAACAAACTGTTCAGTCACTGGTAAATATCGAACATGTGCTGCGTGAGGTGGGGGGAAACTTATCGAATGTGACTGTTTTGCGTATTTACATTAAAGATGGGGCGAATAGCCACGAAGAACAATTAGACATCGCTAAGGCATTAAAAGAAAAGTTTGGTGATGCACCACCCGCTTCTTCTTGGATTATTGTTACAGGACTTTCATTACCTGAGTGGCTAATTGAAATTGAAGCCCATGCGGTCTTAAATTAACCCGAAAAAATTGAAAAAGCCGATAATCAAATCAGCTTTTTCATATCACAGCTTATTAGTGTTTAACGAGCGTTGAGAAGTAGTAAACTAACGGAACTGCAAGTATCCACAAACTAATTGGAATTTCTCGCCATTGCCCTGCAACGGCTTTAATTAAAATGTAAAATAGCAGCCCACCAGCAATGCCTGTCCCGAAACTATTGGCGATTAACGTAATCATTACCATCATTAATACAGGCAATCCGTCGGTAAAGTTAGCTAAATCGACTTTCCGTAATCCGCTGAACATATTTAAGCCGATTAAAATCAGGGCTGGTGCAGTGGCTTGCGCAGGGATCATTAATGCGATTGGGGTAAATAGTAGCATCAATAAAAACATAATTGCAGCGGCCAGCGCAGTCATCCCTGTTTTGCCACCCGCTTCTGCGGCAGCGGATGATTCAATTAATGCTGTTGCTGCAGGAATTCCTACCCATGGCCCTAATGCTGCCGCAATGGAGTCCACAATAAACGGGCGGTTAATATTAGGCATATTGCCTTCTTTATCTAATAAACCCGCTTCCCCGCCGACGGCTAAGGTGGTGCCCATTGTGGAAAAGAATTCGGCGGCAAAAAAGACAAATAAGAACGGTAAAAAGGCAATATTCAAGGCGCCAATTAAGTCCACTTGGCCTAATACTGGGGTAACAGAATGTGGCACGCCAATAAAGCTTTCAGGTAGTTTTGTCACACCAAAAGGGATACCTAAAAGGGTGGCAAATAAGATGGCCCACAAAATACCGCCTGGAATTTTACGAGCTTGCAAGGCTATGGCGACAAAAAATCCTGCAAGTGCAACCAGAGCTCCAGGCGACAAAAAATCCCCTAACATCAGTGCATTTGTTTTTGGGTTAGCAAGGACTAACCCTGCATTACGAAAGCCTAATATCGCGACAAACAAGCCTATTGATGCGGTAAGCCCAAGCTTTATGGATTGCGGTACAGAGCGCGTCACGACCTCACGCAAGCCAAACTTAGTGAGCAGGAAAAATAAAATACCCGACCAACAAGCGATACCTAAACCGATTTGCCAATCAATGCCTTCACTGCCAGCAAGGGTGATCCCGACTAAGACTGAACCGCCAATTCCAGGGCCGACAATAAAAGGTAAATTCGCATAAAAAGCCATTAATAAGCTCGCGAGTACGAACACAATAATAGTGCCAGTGGTTGCAGCGCCTTTATCCATCCCGCCCGCAGCCAGTAACCCAGGGATCACCACAAGAAGGTAAGCCGCAGCCAAAAAACCTGTGATCCCCGCTAAACATTCCGTTTTGACTGAACTGCCGCGTTCACGCAAGGCAAAGCGTTTTTCAAGCCAATTCCCTGATACTGGCTTATTAATTGAATTGTCAGCCATGAGTTGGCTCTCCTTTTATTATTTTAATTACGTTATGCATGTTCATTACGGTGGATAACTGCATCAACAATTTGGCGCGTTGTGCCATCGGTGAGCCCTAAATCGGTTAAGTGCGGCCCTGCATTACACGCAAGGCAAGTGCCTTCAATCGCTTTAAATACACGGTAAGGTGGCTCCCAATCCGCAATTTCACTGCTTAAATCACGGAGTTGTCGAAATTGTGCTGCAAGCTCAGGAGCTGGGAGGTCTGATAACATTCCTGCAATTGGCATCGCAACATGGGCTAAGACTTTGCCATTTTGCACTAATGCCATACCACCGCCGCTTTCAATTAGTAAGTTACATGCAATGGCCATATCTTGTGGATCACGGCCTAATGCAACAAGGTTATGGGAATCATGGGAGTAACTTGTTGCTATGGCTCCGCGGAGCTCTCCCCAACCTGCTAGTAGCGCGATTTGGGGCTTTGATTCATGGCGTGCATGGCGGTGTTGAACTCTAATAAGGCTAAAATTATCAGGAAGCTGGACAACACCCTCATTAATTTCTACATCAACTTCCCCCCATTGGGTAAAACGGGCGCCTTGAATATGGCGTAAACGCGCCGTACCGTTATTGACTCCATCAATTCTAAGTTGGCAATCATCGGCAGTAATCGGGGAAAGTCGCATCGTTTCACGAGGAGGTAAAACATCACTTGGTGAATGGATAGTGGTGAGTAGCTTACCCTTTTCGGCAATTTTTTGGCCTGCAACATACACTGAATGGGCTTTTAATGTTTGTAGTGAATCAAAAGTCACCAAGTTGGCTTTTCGACCTGCAGCAATTAAACCTAAGTCATTACGTTGTAAACGGATTGCGCCATTCAGTGTCGCAAAGCGTAGTGCATCAGTCACGGGCATTCCGTGTTCAATTAATAAGTTAAGTAGCGCAATAATACCGCCTTTTTCCAATAACATATCGGGTGGTACATCATCCGTGCACACGGTAATTTGTGAAGATAAATGGGGCAGTGATTTCAACGTGGTGACAATGTCGGGTAACAGGTAAGGGTGTGAACCGCGAATTTCGAGAGTGAGCCCTGCGCGTAATTTTTCGAGGGCATCTTCCGCTGACGTCAGCTCATGATCAGATGTGACACCTGCTGCAAGATAGGCTTGTAAATCCGCCCCTTTTAGCCCGCGGGCATGCCCTTCAATCAATTTCCCTGAGCGTAATCCCGCTTCTAAGATTTCTTCCATGCGTTCACTGCCATGAAGCACACCAAACATGTCCATGACTTCAGCGACGCCGTGGACTTCTGGCCAGCTCAGCATAGTCGACATCTCTTCGCCTTCGAAATCGGCACCTGACATTTCTAATCCAGGAGTGGAAGGCACTGAAGACGGTGCGGCGACCATGACATCCAGTGGTAAATTTCGACTAGCATCAATGGCATAACGTACACCGTCAAGGCCTAATACATTAGCAAGCTCATGGGGATCCCAAAAGACGGTTGTCGTGCCTTGTGTTAAGACAATTTCTGCGTAGCGTACAGGAGGCAAATGGGAGCTTTCTAAATGCACGTGTGTGTCAATCAACCCTGGAGAGATAAAATAGCCAGATAAATTATGAGTCTCTTTTGCATCTGTACGTGTACCTGTTGGATGAACGCTAGCGATAAGATTACCCGTGATCCCGATATCCGCGGGGCGAATTTCCCCCGTGACCATATCAATGATATTGGCATTGGTCAGTAAAAGGTCAAAAGGAATATCCCCTTTTGCAGACTGAACGACGTGACGTCGACTTTGCTCTTTTTTGCACATAAGACACCATCCCTATAATTTATGACAGTTACTTTATGAGCAACGCAAACGTTTGCCAAGATGATAAAATTTATCAGTTCATAAGAAAAGGTTATAATGCGATGAATACTTCAGGAATATTTAATCAATTTAATAATAGGCCGCTATGACTGAACCTTGGCAACGCTTGCCCGCGCTCACGCTTAAGCAACTTCAGTATTTTGTCACGTTGGCAAAGTTACGTCATTTTACAGAAACGGCAAGCCGCTTATCTGTCAGTCAGCCTGCGTTGAGTAGCGCGATACGGCAAATCGAGTCTGTTTTAGGCGGGAAATTGATCAACCGAACGGCTTCATCCGTCTCTTTAACAGAATTAGGGATTGCTATTTTGCCTCATGCTCAACAGATATTGAGTGTTTCCCATCGCGCATTTAGTGAAATTCAAAAAATTATCGAAGAGGGGGGCGATGGCACACTACGGATTGGCCTTGTTCCTTCAGTGAGTTCATTATTGTTTCCTGCGGTGCCTGAATTATTAAGCCAACATTTTCCGAGGTTAAAAATTGAATTTTATGACCAAACCAATGATTCGCTGGTAAACCAATTGGTTAATCATGAAATAGATTTTGGGATAGGGGTCATTGATAGCTTTGTTCCACAAGACTTACGTATTTTCCCTCTACAAGATGACCCATTTGTAGCGGTAATTCATTCCGATGATGTATTGGCTAGTAATGAATTTCATTTACCTTGGAAATTACTTAATGGTCGTGATATCGCTGTTTTTTCAAAAGGAAATATCCAGCGGTTGGTGACTGCAACAATTGAAAGTCATCGATTGAAACTAAATCCACGCTATCAAGTGGATTATATTGAAACGCTGTATGGTTTGGTACGATCAAAATTAGCCATTGCGATTTTGCCTCAACTGTATACTGTCAATTTACGTGACCCTGAACTAAAAGTACTGCAACTACAACAACCTGAACTTGCTCGAACTGTAGCGTTAATTCGCAATAATGCAGCGGAGACACCAATGATAGAGTCTATTTTTCAGGTGCTTTTAAATGCATTAAAGGATAAGAGAGGGTAACGAAATTATTACACTTTTTTCTTATCGAGTGTAACGCTATTTATTATTATAAAAACATAACTCAGTACACACTCAAGATTAAAGCATTTAACGTAAAGTTATTTTTGTCTATTTATATTTAAATCGTATAGATGAATAAAAATGCATTTTAGTAGATGTTTAATATTATAAAATATAACCAATTGATTTTAAATATATTACTATAATGCTCAGTCTATTGAGAATATTTAATGAAAACACTCCTGAGATTCAGCTGCTTAACGGTTTCGTTGCTACTACTTTCAGCTTGTGACGATTTTGATGCCATTGGAAGTAAAGGTAAGTTTTATTATAGCAACCCAAGTACCAGTAATATTTGGTTTAAAGTTGATGGGAAACGCTATGAAATTTTACCTAATGGAAGTGGCGTTATTATGCTCTCTAGTGGTGTCCATCATTTAGAAAATGATAAAGGCGAAATGACCGAGTTTATGATTTTTGAAAATAACTCTGGGGGTATCCTTAACCCAAATCATTTTATCTATTATACCTTATCTGAGGTTTATGCCGTAGATGGAAAGTCAGACCGCTTTAAACCTGTAAGCTACCCTATTACTATTAATGGTCATAAGCTAGATTTACCGATCCGCAGTGCTAATGCAGTAATCATTGATACTAATTTATTTAGATGTAGTTACCCAATAGGAGAAGCTTTTCCTGATTCAATTACACTTTATGATGATAACTCAGATGGTAATATTAAATCTAAATGTTTTGACCAACTTGAATTGGTTAAGTATATGGCTAATGAATATGACCAAAATTTAATGCCAGCTACGCTCGGTGACGAAGGTATTAATTCTATTAATATGGTTTTTAATTATGACATACCGAAAGTTGTATTTAATGATAAAAATGTACAATTAAAAGCGCAACAACTTGTTGCGCTTACTGAACAGTTGAAAAATACAGATGATGTTGATATTCATAAAAAATTAAATAAAGAATTTCATCAGGCAACGATTGAGTTAGTCGATAAGCATGCTGTGAGTGCCACCAATAATACAGTTGAGGAAAATATAAAATATAACGATTTTATTCAAGAAGTTAATATGCTTAGAGGAAATGGTATATGGGTAAAATCCAATAATTAAGTTTATTATAGATATTTTTCGTTGATTACCTTAATTTTGCGTGTTTAAGGTAATCTATTTTGTTTGTTTTTAATTCAGAATATGCTTATTCAGCAAGCAGAGTAATCTTATGTGAAATAATGTCATAAAACGAGACATTGGTGTGGCAATACTCATATTAATCTCACCAAGGAACTCGGCGATGAACCTATCTAAACAATCAATTTTCACCGTCATATCAACAGCATTTTTATTGCTGTTTTCTTCGGTTTCAAGCAGTAAAACTGTGATTGAGACGAAACAAGATCCTGAAGTATTAGATTTAGTTTTTATTCTCGATAAAAGCGGTTCGATGTCTGGTTTCGAGTCGGACACTATTGGTGGGTACAATAGCGTACTTGCTGAAAACAAAGATAAAAAATCAAAAACTTATATCACGACTATTTTATTTAATGACAAAACAAGTTTATTGCATAATCGTGAACCAATTGGCAAAGTGGCTAACTTAACGCTGAATGATTATCCTGTTGGTGGATATACCGCATTACTTGATGCTATTGGTGAGGGCATCGAAAAAATGCGTGAAAATAGAAAAATCACCAAAAACAATAATGTTCTTTTTGTCATTATTACAGACGGACAAGAGAATAGTAGCCGCAAATATTCATCTTCTAAAATTAAAGCCATGATTAAGTCGGCAGAAACAGAAGATAAATGGGACTTTATTTTCTTAGGTGCCAATATTGATGCGATTTCGGAAGCTGAAAATATTGGTATTAAAAGTTCGAATGCAACGGGATATGTACAAGACGGTGAAGGGTACGATAAAGCGTATCGCGCTGTAAATAAAGCCGTCGAAGCGAAGCAACAAGCTGCACCAATATCAGAGGATTGGAAACAGGAAGTTGAAGCTGATGTGAAGGAACGCAAAAAATAATAAGGTAACCAAGCCTAGAGGGAGTTTATCAAGGATGGGGAATCAGGGATGAGTAGCCGCAGGAGATAGGCTAACATAAGATTGGATCCGTAAATGAATGTGAAGTTGTAGACTAAAATGCCCTTAAGAATAGTTTATATCCTAAGGGCATTTATCAATTAGTTTACTTGTTTTAGTGCGTCAAACATTGTTTTTGCAAGGCTATCTTGTGGTGATTGCATGCCTGGTAAAACAAAATAATATCCCCCGCCAAATGGTTTAATATAGCGCTCAAGCGGTTCACCATTTAACCGTTTTTGAGTATCAATAAAGCCTGCTTTTAAATTGCTTTGGTAAGAAATAAAAATTAACCCCATATCCAGAGCGCCAGCGTCTGTTAATCCTAATGAATAACTGTAACTTCGGCGTCTTAACTTGGCGGTATGGCGTTCAGGATTACGCGGCTCAGCACGACGCATGTGGGAATCAAATAACACACGATCGCCATGAGGGTCTTTATCAAAAGCAGGATCGTCATGTTCCTGCTTCATGCCCATTGGTGCCCCAGTAGCTTTATGGCGACCAAAGTCATTTTCTTGGTCTTCTAAAGGCGTTCTATCCCAAAATTCAAGGTTAAAACGTATCAAGCGCACAGCCTGATAAGTCCCACCATCACACCATGCGGGCTCTTTACCGCCAGAGATCCAAATTAATTCATTCATCAGCGCGGCATCATCGGCTGAAGCATTTCCTGTACCATCTTTGAAACCAAATAGGTTAATAGGTGTACTGTGGTTATCGATGTCACGGGAAGGCAAGAAACCATCAATTTTCCACAGTGGAAAACTGTAAGGTGAAATATGACGCAAGATGTCTCTTAAGGCATAGATGACGCTTTCTTGGCTGTTCGCACAAATTTGCAGCATGATATCACCACCGCACCATTTTGCTTCTAACCGATCATTTGGGAAGCTGGCCATTTCCACGAGCTGTTTTGGTTTTATTTTGTCTAATCCAAAGCGTGAATCAAACAGGCTATTTCCAAGTGCTACGGTGACGGTGAGCGAATCAGGTTGTAGGTGGGTACCAAGAATACCTGATTCAGCAGGTGGCATTTTATCATTTGTGGTTGATGGTGCCTGCTGAGGTTGTGTTAGGTAGGCTATCCTCTGCGATAAAAGCGAAAAAACAGTTTGTAGTTCATCAAACTTGGTCGTGGTGATATTGAAAGCAATAAAAGAGGCATTTTTTTGCTCGGGTGTTAATACCCCAGCTTGGTGCTGACCGAGATAATTTATTGTTTTATCGTAATTTAACTGGCAGTTAGCGATTTGCTCTTTCGCTTTTAACGCAGGGGCTGCAAAAATGGCACTACCAATCGCGAGGGCTTTTAATGCAGAACGGCGAGATAGCCCATTGGCAGGGGGTTGGCTTCTAAGTTTAGCTTGCATAAATTTATGCCTTAATATTTATAGTAAACATCAACATCGAGCTGCGCTCTTAATGTCGCTAAGATTTCAGCTTGTTGAGTTAATAAGGAGTAGAGTGCCATTTTGTCTTTTTGTTGTAATTGGCTGTGAGGTTGATACAGACCATTTGAAACTTGATAGGCCTGCACAATCTTATTCATTTTTTGGTCATTTTCTTTTATTTGATCTAAGGTTTTAGGCTCAAGAAAAGGGCTAAGAATTTCAATGATTTCTTGAGAACCTTTGAGGTTTGCTGCAATATCGGTTAAATCTGACAAACTGTAGATATTTTCTTTACCGTCTAACTTTGTTTCAATAATCATTTCCATAAAGTCAGCAGAGGCCTGAACTAGCTTAGGAATTTCAATCGTTTCTGTCATGACTCGCTTTTGTAAGTCATGCCCTTTTAATAATAGTTCTTCGGCAGGAGCAAGCGCTTGTTGGGCAGATTTTTGGTCAAATAATTGGTATTCAACGAGATGAAAACCAGTGAAGCGATAATCTTTTTCTTTATCGAGAAAATAATCGGCACGAGGGTTAATGGTTCTATCTGTATTACCAAATAGCACAATGATTGGACGCACTGTTTCATAATGCTGGTGGGCCGCAATATAGGCGGATTGGGCTTTGGCTAAATCCCCTTTTTTTAGCGACTGTTGTAGTAGGTTTAATTCTTCAACCATTTCTGCCAACTCAGCGTTGGCAAAATTAAGATAAGTTTGGATACTCGTTTGGTATTTTTCGGGGGTTGGGATATCCCCTTTGGCAACAATAATCTCATCCCCTGTTTGCACAGGGGAGCGTAGCGCCTTACCTTGAACCGTTGTTGAAATGGTTATGGTGAGTATTAAACTAAAAAAAATCCATCTCGTCTTATGCCTTAGCGAGCTGTACATGTTTTTTGCTCCGTGCAAATAATGGAATAACAATGAGCCAATAAAGGACAAAAGTGATTACGCTTAACCAAATAGGCTGAGAACGATATGCGAAGAAAGATGAAATAAAGTTCCCTGCAATGCCTGAATCATCGAGTAATCCAGTGGTATCCCATGCAGGATAGATTAAAAACTCAGGGATTGAATAATCATATTCAATGAATAAATTCGCGCTTTCTTCGACACCTTTAAGTAGCAAGGATAGGGCTAAAAATAACAGGATAACGCCAGTTACTCGGAAGAAAATTGCCCATGAAATAAGGCGGTTGGTGAGAAGGAATAGATATAACGTTAAGCCTGCAATGGCAATTCCTCCTCCCACTTCGGCAAAAAATGCAGATGCATTTGCTGATGTAAGCGACATGATAAAGCTGGAGAGAAACACCACAATTTCGCTGCCTTCACGTGCGATAGCAATGGCAATAATCAATGCGGCTCCCCACCAATTATGGTGTGCAGCATTACGGTTAATACCCGATTCTATTTCTGATTTCATCGAGCTGCCGTGTTTATTCATCCAGTACACCATTTGGACGATTAATATACAGGCAAGTAATTCCATGAAGATCATGAATAAGGATTGGCCAGTGTCATCAAGAACATTAAACACGCCATAAATAAGCAAGGCGAGCAAGACTGAGATGATGACACCAAGAGCGACACCACCCCACAGGAATTTCATACCATTACGGGCATCTGGGTGGCGTTTTATCCACGCATAGATAATGCCAATAACGAGTAGGGCTTCAAAGCTTTCTCGCCAAACAACAAACAGAACTTGTCCCATATTTAACCCCTCTATTTAGCTACAATTTCGCCTTTAGGGCTAGAAAGATGGAAATCATCAAAGAAGGTATATGTACCTGGTTTGAGAGGCGCAATAACAACGACGGAGCTGGCTCCTGGCGCTAACACTTTTTCTTTACGTAGTTGAATGCTTTCAAATTCAGCGGGTTCAGTTCCTGTGTTGGTTATTTTAATACGGATGATTGTTTTTGCAGGAACTTCCAGTACGCGTGGAATTAAATCGCCATTTTTCATTTCTAATTCCACGGTGTATTTTTCTGCCGCAAAAACAGATTGAGGCAAAAAAGAGCAGGCAATAACCAGTAAAAAGCTCAGTAATATTTTCATTTTGGCTTAGGGAGTCCATTTATTAGCGCAAACAGAAAAAGGGCTTGCAGACAATGAGAGTTCCTACAAGACCCTTTGCTCACTTTAGATAAAACTAGTAGCTTCCTTTACGGCCTACACCTGCGTAGTCAAAGTCCCAAGAGACTTCAAAGGGTTGGAACCAAGGAGCAACACCCGTTTCTTTATCAATGTGGCGAC
Organism: Providencia xihuensis; assembly: GCF_041953405.1. NCBI lineage: Bacteria > Pseudomonadati > Pseudomonadota > Gammaproteobacteria > Enterobacterales > Morganellaceae > Providencia > Providencia xihuensis. Next base: position 1,115,395 of record NZ_CP169565.1, read on the forward strand.
CAAAGGCAACATCTTTATTATGTGAAGGTGGGTAAATTTTATAGGTCACACGATATTTCCCATTGCCATCTAACTTGATGTTTTCCCCATAGTGAGGGCCATCACTGGCAACCATAGGCATAAAAGTGCCTGTTTGAGTTTGCGGTTTATCACCCAGTTTCGTCACGGAGTATTCGATAGTTAGGTAAGGGATCCAATCGCCTTCTGCGAAGCCATTCGGATTATCTTCCACTGCATGGATGTCAGCTTCTAAGTGGATATCGGCTTTATCTGCCGCTAAGTGGGCCATTTTATGATGCCCTTCTTCAGTATCCATTGTAATGGGTTGTAAATAGACACCTTGAATTTCCATTCCGTTTTTAATCACTGGGTGGCCAAGCGGATACTCTTGAGCAAATGCAGAAATTGAAAACAACGCGAGACCCGAAACAGCAGCTTTGTAGGCGAGTTTCATTATTACGTCCTTACCATTATTTAAGTTAGAGTCGTAATGATAATCATTACTATTGCAAGATTACAAGTGAGTATTTTCGATGAGTGGCCATTTAAATGCACGAAATGGTTGTTTTTTGATAAAAATCTAGGTGTTAGATAAAGTTATTATTCTTTGAAAAATAACTTTATACAGAATGTGCACTGTAAAACAGTTTATTATTTATTACATGATATATTCCATTAAAGGAAATTATTTTACTGAGAAATCTGTTGATAAATAAAGGTGTTGCAAATGCAAAAACGTTATCTTGATTGTTCAGCTTCAGAGATTGCAAATTTAAGTAAAAAGAGTCTGTTAGAAGCAATAAAAGCCAGTGAAGGGCGGTTACTCGTCTCTGAAACTATCGGGACGATTCAGCCTGTTTTAATGACGGTAACGAATGCAGAACTTGCAGCAAGCCAAGGCGCTGATATTTTGTTGTTAAACGTTTTCGATGTTAATCAACCGATTATGCAAGGTTTACCCCAAGGTATTGCACCAGAGGAAATTATCCGCACATTGAAACATTTAACAGGGCGTGCGATAGGTGTTAATTTAGAGCCTGTCCCTGCTGGGTTTAATAACCCAACTCAAGATGCTCAGTGGAAAATGTCTGAAGGGCGTTTAGCAACCGTTAAAAATGCGATGAAATTAAAAGAAATGGGGGTCGATATTATTGTTCTGACGGGGAATCCTGGCAATGGTGTCACTAACCAAGAAATTAATCAAAGCTTGAAAGAATTGAAGGCGGTTGTTGGCAATGATGTCATTTTGATTACAGGAAAAATGCATGCCGCAGGTGTGTTAAATGCATCGGCAGAGCAACTTATCACTGAGGATGATATTCGGGCATTTATTGCCAGTGGCGCAGATATTATTTTATTGCCAGCGCCAGGAACGGTTCCAGGTATTTCATTAGAATTTGTGCAAAAAATGGTGAGTTACTGCCATTCCCAAGGTGTGATGACAATGACGGCAATTGGCACTTCACAGGAAGGTGCGGATATACAGACGATCCGTCAAATTGCCCTGATGTGCAAAATGGCAGGGACTGATTTGCACCACATTGGCGACTCAGGGTACAACGGAATTGCCTTACCTGAAAATATTTTGAATTACGGCATTGTTATCCGTGGTGTTCGCCATACTTACGCTCGAATTGCGCGGTCAATTAACCGCTAAATCTCTTTTATTTCCGAGCGAATGACAATCTATTTTTCGTTCGGAAAATCATTTTTTTGGCAGAAAATTATACAATTTCCACTATTCTTCAGGTAAAATTTCGCCCATTTTTTAAAACAATAAAAGAAGTGAGTTATGTCGCAAAATACTAATCCGGTGCCAAAAATTGGCTTCGTTTCACTCGGCTGCCCAAAAAACTTGGTGGACTCAGAACGTATTTTAACTGAATTGCGTACTGATGGTTATCAAGTTGTCCCAAGCTATGATGATGCTGATTTGGTCATTGTAAACACCTGTGGTTTTATCGATAGCGCGGTACAAGAATCGTTAGAAGCGATTGGCGAAGCGTTAAATGAAAACGGTAAAGTCATTGTGACAGGATGCCTTGGTGCAAAAGAAAACCAAATTCGTGAAGTCCATCCAAAAGTTTTGGAGATAACGGGGCCGCATAGTTATGAGCAAGTATTAAACCATGTTCATCATTATGTCCCGAAACCAGAACATGATCCTTTCTTGAGTTTAGTGCCTGAACAAGGCGTTAAGTTAACGCCAAAGCATTATGCTTATTTAAAAATATCAGAGGGTTGTAATCACCGTTGCACCTTCTGTATTATTCCTTCGATGCGTGGTGATTTAGATAGCCGCCCAATTGGTGATGTATTAAATGAAGCGAAACGTTTAGTCGCTTCTGGTGTGAGGGAACTCTTGGTTATTTCACAAGATACCTCTGCCTATGGTGTGGATGTTAAGCATCGCACAGGTTTTTGGGATGGTCAGCCAGTTAAAACAAGCATGATTGGGTTATGTGAACAACTCGCTTCTATGGGTGTTTGGGTTCGTTTGCATTATGTTTACCCTTATCCGCATGTGGATGACGTTATTCCACTTATGGCAGAAGGTAAGGTTTTACCTTATTTGGATATTCCTTTGCAGCATGCAAGCCCTAAAATATTAAAATTAATGAAACGCCCAGGTGCGGTGGAAAGGACGTTAGAGCGTATTAAGCGCTGGCGTGAAATTTGCCCTGAATTAACATTACGTTCAACCTTTATTGTGGGCTTTCCAGGCGAAACAGAAGAAGACTTCCAAATGTTGTTGGATTTCTTAACTGAAGCTAAATTAGACCGCGTTGGTTGCTTTAAATATAGCCCAGTGGAGGGCGCGAAAGCTAACGAACTTGCCGATCAAGTTCCTGAAGACGTCAAAGAAGAACGTTATCATCGCTTTATGCAATTACAGCAACAAATTTCAACGCAGAGGCTGCAAGATAAAATTGGTCGTGAAATTTGGGTGATTATTGATGAGGTTGATAATGAGGGGGCTGTTGGCCGTAGCATGGCAGATGCACCTGAAATTGATGGGATGGTGTATTTAAACGGTGAGTTTGATGTAAAAGTCGGGGATATCGTTAAAGTGCTTGTTGAGCACGCTGATGAGTATGACCTATGGGGCGCAATCGTTACTAAATAATAGACAAAGATTGTTTGTATCTTTTCGAGCCTACTTATTGTTTAATAAGTAGGCTTTTTTGGTTTCATTTTGAAATTATTCCTTATCTTTGTTAAAAATTGACGTAGATCAAGCGCCGAAAATCTATTAAAGAATAACTTGATCTAGAATATAAAAATTAAATGGCAAGTTGACATAATCAGATAACTCTTATCGAAGAATAAGGATAACTATGTCGGCTCATTCATTATTTACAAATACACCAATAGAAGAAAATACAGCTTATTTAGATGATAATGAGCTTCTAATCTCGTTAATACGTGATACTGTTTTATCAGGGTTGTCTTCACTTCATGAACTTAACGCCGATGTTTCTTTGCTGAATATTCAAGGTGAAACATTATGGTTAAGCCAAAAGTCACAAGACTATTTTGCAATAGCCGATTTACTATCAGGTGAAATGAGCAAGAACGCTCAGGAGCGTCTTTTTGCTAATCCTATTGAATTACATGGGAAATTTTATTATTTAGCGCCGATATATTCGCAATTTGGCGAGTTGTGGTTGATTGTGGCTTTATCAACAGCTCAAATGAATAGCAATATTCTTCTTGCTCTTTTGCAATCATTGGCAAGAGAATCTACTGCAAAGCTGAAATGCCAATCTTATATACAACCATCCTCAACGAAACCATTTCAGGCTCCAAGCATTGCAGATTTGAATATTCAGTCGGTTGAAAAAGCTCTCATTATTGAAGTGGCAAAAAACTGTCGAGGTAAAGTTCAGCAAATGCATCAGATTTTGAACATGGGAAGAACGACGCTGTGGCGAAAACTGAAGCAATATGACATTAATATTAAAGAATATAAGTAGTCACGCTCGGTGTTTTTTCATGTGGTTATGTAAAAAAAATGCTTCGGCGTATTTTGGATGGAGATGTATCATCTAAAATAGCTGAAGCGTAAAAGGCTGACCAACACTTACTGCAAATAGCCTCTGAAGTTGGCTGTATTGAGATAAAGAGCAATGAAAAAGAGACTGCATTATCTTTCGATATTACTTGTCAGTATGTTAATAGCAGCCTTATTTTTTTAGTTTAAGAAAATAGATGTCAAAATAATGCATGAGAGGTGTAATTTAGATTTTTATCAATGAGGGCTTAATGGAAATGTGCAATATAAACAATATTACTCCATCTAAAATAGTAAATAATCTATGTAATTATTACATCTGTAATCATTAATTAACTTAAGTGCATTTTGTGTAATAGTCGTGTAATCAAATTGCCCTTATTCATGAGAGTAAGGGTAATTTGTGAAATTAATAGCATATTAATCTATGTTTATCAAAATTCTTATGTGTTAATATTTTGTGAGAAATAATATCTGACGGCTTGAAATAAAACCATCAGATATAATGACTACTAGATTGTAAAAGCATATAGTATATATTACCTATATTTTGAATAGGTATTAATATATTCGTATTCTTGAATAAGTTGAGGGAGTGATTTTATACCTAATTTTGTATAGATGTTCGAACGATGTACTTCAACAGTTCTCGGAGATAATGAAAGTTTTTCAGCAGTTTCTTTACTGGTATTACCTTCTAAGATCATATCCATTATTTCTCTTTCCCTGACGGATAAACGCTCAAATTTGTCAGATAGATAGGTATATTTCTTGTGCTTTTCATATGAACTTAAAAATTGCTCTGTGGCACTATTGATTGCATTGAGAATCTCAATGTCTTTGAATGGAAAAGGGAAGAAGTCATAAGCACCAGACTTAAAGCTTTCTTTACAGAGGCTAACCGAAGGTTCTTCAGCAAGGACAATAAAAGGAACAATACCAAAAGAGTTATTTATATTGGTTAATCGGCTAATACGATTTTCGTTATTTTTTAAAAATAACAAAATACATTCCTTTACATTGCTTTCTAAAGGGTAAGTATAATTACTAATAAATGTGTCTTCGTTATTATAAAAATTAAAGACAAAACCAAATGATTCCATCATTAATTTCAGTTTATTCTTAAAGACATTATCACTATCTATGATTACGTGAATGGTGTTATTCATCACCATACTCCTGTTGAACTGATTTGATATTCATATTAATTTGATAAAATAAGTAGATAAATATCGTTAAAAATAAATTTAGCGATAATGTTTTCTACAGAACGTTGTTTTTTTTATTAATGTATTACTGACCTTAATTTATATTAAAATTATCATCTAGTTAAATTTAATATAAAATAGAAACAATGGTTAAATTTTGTGTCAATGCGTAAGAATCGATTAATCTTATGTAACATTTTAGGTGCTTTTACTTGTTTGGCGAGTTTTTTAGGCTCAAAAATCAGATTGAAATTTTTATGACTGGCTCAATAATATCTTAAATAGTAAGTCATAAAAAGCCTAAGGAGTATATTTTATGCGATTTTATTAAGTAAGGGGGGCGATATGTAGTTTTGGAAGTTAAGGTGCTTTTTGCTTCTGACATGGTAGAATTTATTACAAACCTTTTTAACTGAGTGAATATACTTAATGGCTTCTTTAAAAGATGTTGCTCGACTTGCAAATGTATCTTTAATGACAGTTTCTAGGGCAATTAATAGCCCTGAATTGTTAAAACCAGATACATTAAAACAAGTTCAGCTAGCAATTAATGCACTCAACTACGTTCCTGATTTTTCAGCGCGAAAAATTAGAGGAAAAAGTTCTAAGGTTTCAACGGTAGGGGTACTAGCTTTAGATACAGCAACGACGCCTTTTTCTGTTGAAATTATTTTGTCAATAGAGCAAACAGCTAGGCAATATGGTTGGAACAGTTTTGTTGTGAATATTACATCAAAGGAAGATAACGACAGGGCGGTTCGACAGCTATTGTCTCAACGTCCTGATGGTATTATTTTTACGACAATGGGGTTAAGGGAAGTCACAATTCCTGAAGCTTTGCATCAAAGCCCGTTGGTTTTAGCGAACTGCGTTGATAAAAATAAATTGTTCCCTGCTTATATTCCTGATGACTTTAATGGTCAATACAGAGCGGTGGAGCGATTAATAGAGAAAGGTTACCGAAAGCCATTATGTTTATATATTCCATATGAGACGTTAGCAGGGAAAATACGCCGTGAAGCAGTGGAAACAGCATGGGGAAATGCTAATTTACCGCACGAAGACTTGATGCAATATCATCTTGAGCTTGGTGATGAGCATTATATTGATATTATTTCTCTAATTGATTCTCATTTTCAAAATAATAAGCCTGATTTTGATGTTATTATTTGTGGAAATGACCGTGTTGCTTTTTTAGCATATCAAATTTTATTAAGTCGGGGTTTACATATCCCAAATGATATTGCCATTCTTGGTTACGATAACATGATTGGGGTGGGGCATTTATTTTATCCCCCATTGAGCACAGTTGTATTGCCGCACTATCAGTTGGGGCAACAAGCTGCGCTTCACATAATAGAAGGGCGTCAGCAACAAGATATTCAATATGTGGCATGTGACCTTCTTGAGCGCAGCTCATTTTAACGGCATTCAAACTATTCCAACGAACATAACGACTTATTCAATCGCGTTGTTTATCGGCCAATAAGTAGCTTCTTTCAAGTGCGCTGACTGGTTTATCGTAAATAGTTGTAGTTTTCTCTGCTGTAGCTCTGGATAGATGCGGCAACTAAAATTTATTGCACCCTCATTGATGAAAATCTCGAGGCAAGATTGGTCAACGAAGGCATGAATTTTGAGTTGTTTGACTTGTGGTAAAGGTGCGCAACGACTATCACTGATAATATATTCAGGATAGTGTCGCATTAATGTTAACTGGTGGCTTTGGTTATCAACATAAAATTGCAGCCCATTTCCAATCCAGAAACCAAATTTTTCTGCTGAAGCACTTTGTGTTAAGTCCCAAATTAATTCAATTTCACAGCTACTTGCATCTTCACTTAGCAAAAGTGTGGTGTTTTTTTGCAAGCACATTTCTGGAAAATGGACCGCTGACCGCCGCAATTTTTTTAATTCACGAATGGGCTTTGCTATAATTTTACCTTGTTTTGATAAGGTAAGCTCCCTTGGTAATGTGAAACAACCTGACCATCCATGTTTATTTGAAGGCATATGACTTTCCCACATATCCATCCATGCTATCGCAATACGGCGCCCATCTTTTGCTAAAAAAGTTTGAGGTGCATAAAAATCTTGTCCAAAATCTAATTCAGTAAAGGGTTGGGTAATCTTATAAGGTGAATTGGGAGACCAACGCCCAATAAGGTAACCATTTTGATAGAGGTTTCTGTATTGGAAATTTATTGCTTTTTTTCCTTGAGGAGAAAATAAAGCAATAAATTGGTCATCGAGTGGAAAGAAGTCAGGGCATTCCCACATGTAGACATTTTTGTCATCTGTTTTAGCGAGTATCTGAAAATTAGGATCCCAGTGAAGTAAATCCATTGAGCTAAATAACAGAATTTTCCCTTGGTCAAATGTATCCCTTGCACCAACAACCATCCACCATTTGCCCTCTTGTTGCCACACTTTTGGATCGCGAAAGTGCATGTATCCCTCAGGGGCGGGAAGAACAATACCTTTTTTCACAAAATGAATGCCATCATTACTTACTGCTAAGCATTGAGATTGCTGAATTTGGCTGTCATCGCCTTCTTCGGCTAGCCAAATATGGCCCGTGTAAAATAAATACAGTTTACCTTCGTGACTGACGGCTGAGCCAGAAAAACAGCCATCACGGTCATAGTCCTCACTCGGAGCAAGCGCTATCGGTTGGTGTTGCCAATGTACCATATCAGTGCTTGTTGCATGACCCCAGTGCATTGGTCCCCACACGGAACTGTAGGGATGATGTTGGTAAAAAGCATGGTATAAGTTTTGATGATAAATTAATCCATTAGGGTCATTCATCCAACCTGATTGTGGTGCTAAATGATAGTGCGGATAAAACAGGGTATTTAGCTGTTTTGCATTTTTTTTAATGGCTTGATTTGCTCGTTCAATCTGTTTTTCCATAATGGATCCCTAACCTTTTTTGCTATAACAAATCTGAAATGGATAAAATGGGGTGAGATAATACGTGTGTTTTCTAATCGATCACTTTATACTTTATGTTAACGTTAACAACTTAGATTTACTAGCTTAAATTTTCCTGGTCGGAAACTAAAAAGGTGAAAATATGAAAATATGGTCATTGGGCGATGCTGTTATTGATTTAATTCCATTAGAAAATATGCGGTATCAAGCTTGTGCAGGGGGGGCCCCTGTCAATGTTGCGGCTGGCGTTGCTAAGCTTGGCCATCCAAGCGGATTTATTGGTAGAGTCGGAGAAGATACATTTGGTCATTTTATGCAAAAAACCTTATTTGACCTAGGTGTTGATACACAGGCAATGGAATTTGATGAAGAATATCGAACAAGTACAGTATTAGTTTCATTACATGAAAATGGCGAACGTGAGTTTACATTTTTAGTTTCGCCTTCAGCAGATCAATTTTTAAGTTCAAAAAACTTACCTCAGTTTGGTCAGGATATATTGCATTTTTGCTCACTCGCGCTTGTTCACCCAATATGCCGTACATCATTAACGGAAGGATTAATTCAAATTAAGCAAGCTGGGGGCCGATTAAGTTTTGATGTAAATATTCGTCCACAAATGTGGGAAGATCACGAAGAAATGCATCAAGTTGTGGACACCTTTGCAAAACAGGCTGACATTTTAAAGCTTTCTGATGATGAATTACTTTGGTTAACGGGTGAGAGCCTATTTGATAAGGCGGTTGAAAAATTGCGTGATTATCCTGCGGAGCTTAAGGTCGTGACGCAAGGTTCGCAAGGGTGCAGGGTATTTACGACAGAGTATCATTTTTCAGTAAGTGCTTATTTAGTCGATAGTATTGATACCACGGGCGCTGGAGATGCTTTTATGGCTGGATTGTTAGCGGCAATTAATCAATATGGCATGGCTAATACAAAAGATAATTTGATGAAGATTATTTCTCAGGCAACAGCTTGTGGGGCTTTAGCCACAACTAAAAAAGGGGCAATTTCCGCAGCGCCAACGTCTCAAGAGCTTGTTGAATTTATGCAGCAGCAGCCGCCATTGCACCAAAAACAGATTTTTTAATGTGAAGAGTTAACGTGCAAATAAAATTTGGCTTTATATGCTATTTTTTATTTGCATATAATCTTAAATAGATAGCTTTAGAATGAGCGTTAGTAACATTTTATTTTCTTTATATTGGCGTATGATGTGGAGCAAATTTTACCTTATTTGACTTTATTGTAGGCTATATTATGTTGCTGCGTTCAGGTGTGGCTCTAGCTATTTTTTCCTATATTTTATGGGGAATAACGCCCTTATTTTATCGGCTGCTTCCTGAAGCTGAACCGCTAGAACTCCTTGCCCAACGTCTTATTTGGTCAATTCCATTGCTATTTTTAATCCGTTTAGTCATTAAAAATAAAACAATATGGAAACAAGTATGGGTTGATAAAAAGTCCATTATCCTTTGTCTTTTTAGTTCGTCCATTATGGCTATCTCTTGGACCACATTCACTTATGCACTCACTCATGGGCAAGTGTTAGCCGCAAGTTTGGGCTATTTTATCAATCCATTATTCTCTATTTTGCTCGGTGTTGTTTTTTTACGTGAAAGGTTAGTTTTTGTGGAAAAAATGGCCGTTACGTTTATTTTGTCTGGGGTTGGTTATCAAATCTGGCAATATGGTGAATTGCCTATTTTAGCACTCGTGATGGGGAGTGCGTTTGCGGTATATGGATTGATCCGTAAATTTATTCGGTTTGATGTTATTACTTCATTGTTTTTAGAAGCATTATGGTTGTTGCCTATTGCAATGGGTATTACTTGGTGGTTATCGTCAAAAGGGTTAAGCGCAGTGGAGGCGGGAGATTGGCAGCTTCGTATTTTGTATATGTTAGCGGCACCTGTGACGATTATTCCCTTGCTGTTTTTTACTGCGGCTATCAAACGCACATCACTCACTGTTATTGGTTTGGCCCAATATATAGAGCCAACTATCCAATTTTTACTCGCTGTGTTCTTGTTTAATGAACTGTTTGATTGGGTTAAAGGGATTAGCTTTGCATTAATCTGGATTGGTTTACTATTTTGTATTTTGGCTTTATTGCATAAGCAATATGCCAAATTTTCCCAAAAAGAACCTTTTATTACCGGGCGAGATGAAACCCCGCAGAATTAGACAATATTTCATTTAATTTCAAGACACGAATATGTTTTATCATGGCCTTTTTATTACGTGGATAGCAAAAGCAAACGTTTGCGTATATAATCATCGGTATTATTTTCGCATATAAGGTCATCAATCATGGAACAGTTAGGTACGGCACTTTGTGCATCTGCAACAAAAGTTATGTTACTGGGCGCAGGGGAGTTAGGTAAGGAAGTTGCCATTGAATGCCAACGCTTAGGTATCGAAGTGATTGCAGTAGACCGCTATAAAAATGCACCCGCTATGCACATTGCTCACCGTAGCCACGTCATCAATATGCTGGATGGTGAGGCACTAAAACAGTTAGTGATCGCAGAAAAGCCTGATTTTATTGTGCCTGAAATTGAAGCAATTGCGACCCAAACGTTAGTTGAACTCGAAGAGCAAGGGCAAAAAATCGTCCCTTCTGCAAAAGCCGTTTTTTTAACAATGGATAGAGAAGGTATCCGTCGTCTTGCTGCTGAAACATTAGGTTTACCTACATCGGAATATTATTTCGTAGAAAATAAATCAGATTTTATTGAAGCCGCTGAAAAAATGGGTTTCCCATGTATTGTAAAGCCCGTCATGAGTTCATCAGGAAAAGGGCAAAGTGTCATTCGTTCAAGTGCGGACTTAGAAAAGGCGTGGCATTATTCTCAAGAGGGGGGGCGCGCAGGGCAAGGTCGAGTCATTGTTGAGAAAATGGTCAATTTTGATTTTGAAATTACCCTGTTAACGGTTAGCGCTGTAGATGGGATCCATTTTTGTGCTCCTGTAGGACATCGTCAAGAAAAAGGTGACTATCGCGAATCTTGGCAGCCGCAAGTGATGAGCGAGAAAGCGCTGAAAAAGGCTCAAGATGTTGCTGCAAAAATCGTTTCTGCGTTAGGTGGTTACGGCTTGTTTGGCGTTGAGTTATTTGTGTGTGGTGATGACATCATTTTTAATGAAGTATCCCCACGCCCTCATGATACTGGAATGGTGACGCTGATTTCGCAAAATCTTTCTGAATTTGCCTTACATGTACGTGCATTTCTAGGCTTCCCTATTGGTAACGTTCGCCAATATGGCCCAAGTGCTTCTGCGGTTATTTTACCTGAACTTCATAGCCAAAATGTGGTGTTCTCTAATATTAAGAATGCATTCGATTCTGATATCCAACTACGTTTATTTGGTAAGCCTGAAATTGCAGGAACTCGCAGGTTGGGTGTTGCGTTAGCCATTGCAGATTCAATCGAAAAAGCACTCGAAAGGGCAAAAAAAGCGGCAAGTGCAGTAAATGTGTCAGGTTAGATATGATATGAAAAATGGCCCTTTAATATAAAAATTAATGGGCCAAAAAATGAAAATAATAACAAGCGATTATTCAAGGTAGAAAGAGACGTCGATGCTACCTCTATAGCCACCCGCTTGTACGTTCCCATTTTGGCAAAGGTTAAAGTATAGGTTTTGGCGTAAATTGGTCGTGGCAATATCCCCTAGCTTTATACGGTCATAATACACTAAAGCATCTGAGTTTCCTCTTCTACAGATATCTGAAGACGGTGGAACTTTCGACGTCACGATATAAGGGCGTTCAGTCGAGTTAGATGAGTTACCTGTCACCGAGTCTAATGCCATACCTGCAAGGTTAGTACTTGATCCAGTTCCTGCATTGCTTTGTCCATGCAGTTGTTGGTTAGCGGATAACACCATCAGCAATTTACCCGTGGTAACACAGTCTATTGACATTGACGCAGGACGCGTTTCTAGCAACTGTTTGGTTCTATTACCCGCCAATTGGGTACTAAATAACCTATCTGCCCCGCACGAATGGTTAGCTTATCGGAGTGCGTGCTCCAAATAAAAGCGCTAGTAGAAAGCCGGATGCCACTTTGTGTGAAAATGAGAAATAGGATGTCATTTTTTTCATAGTTATTCTTTTGCTCGTCAATTTGACAGTGAATATTTATTATTTACACTCAGCTGTTATTGTTCTAACTGGTGAGTCAGCGGTGACAGCAATACTTTCCAATGAAGCATAGCTGATTGAACATTGATCACCTTGATTACCCCACTTGATATTCAGTTTTCCTGAATCAGGTAAACCGCTCATGTACAGCTGATGATTAGAGCCAACAATACCTGTATTAATATCATTATTTTTATCAGTAGAGACGAGTGTTGCAATCGCCCCAAATGGTGGCATTTTTCCCGTTGTGTTAATATTAATCATGGCTTGGTAACCAATTTTCGTTTTAAAGTTACGTTTGATGATTGCCCCTTCCGTTGGGTACACCATCATTGAGGTATCTTTAAAGGTAGTATCATCTGGCAACGTATTAACGTTGACTGAAATCTGGTTCGCCGCGTTGCTTGCTAACTGTGGAATAATCGCGTTCCCAAAACGGTCAAACTTGGCACCCATGGTGAGTTCTGCACCTCTAGCACCATCCGCAGTGATGATAGCGAGAGTATCACCCACACTTGGGGATAGTGAGATACCATCTGAATGGGCGATCATTCCGCCGCTCATACTTGCATTCATTGTACGGTTCGAGTCAGAATAACTATAACCTGCTGATAATGTGGAGTTATCTGCTGAGTATGTGCCATTTACGCTACCGCCGTAGTTACTGCCTTGGCTGTTATAGTTTTGGTATAAACCGTAGCTGAATTTATTTTCCAGCGCACTTCCCGTCAAACCTGCTTGGTTTCGTGTTTCACCATGGTTATCAACGCTGATACCATAGCGAGCACTCATGGTTTGAGCCATCTCGCTATTCGTCAGTAAGCTTAAAGGTACTGAAATATCTAAAGAAACAACACGGTTTTCTGGCCATGAGTTATTGTAGCTTTTCACGCGGTCAACCATATAACTTAAGCTGTAAGATACACCCTTGTAGTTATTATTGTATGACATACCAACAGAGGTGTTTGAGCTTTGCCCACCCCAATAGGTATTTTTCGCTGCTCTTAATGATAAAGAACCATAAGAATCAAAAGACTGGCTAATTGATGTTTGGAAACTATAACGCTGCCTTGAGCCTGTCCACGGTGCTAACCCCTCTTTAATATCGTAACCCGTATTGTTATAGTCAGAGAATGAATAAAAATTTTCTGTGGTATAACGTAATGCTGTTAAGTCAAACGATGTTCCTGTTGAGAGTAAACTTTTCGAATAACGAATACGGTAAGATTGCCCTTTTAAGCGCTGATTAGAAAATTTCGCATCAGAATGAGTCACGTCCGTAGATAAAGCGCCGAGTACACCTAAAGAAAAGCCAAGCCCCCCCACGATAGAGTTATAACCATTGGAGACCAATAAACCACCGTAACTCGTTATGTTGTATGGTAAACCAACACTGAACGTACCTAAGGTAAATGTTTTTCTTTTGGAGTCCGTAGCGATACCTCCGTTATAGCGGCCTGCAACAATTTCATAGTTGTACATACCCTGTCTTTCCATCATTGGTAATGATGAATAAGCTTGTGTATAAACCGTTTGCTTACCATTTTCTTCTTCAATGGTGACCTCCATATCCCCAGCTAAACCACTGGCAGGAATATCTCGGATCACAAATCTACCTGGTGCAACGAACGTTTGGTAAACAACACTACCATTTTGACGTACAGTCACTGTCGCATTTGAGTTGGCAAAACCCTCAACAACAGGGGCATACCCTTGCATGCTATTCGGATTAAGGTTTGGGTTTGACTTTAAACTCGCCCCTTTCATTGGGATTGAATCAAAAATTGTACCACCAGATGAAATTTCACCGGCTCTTAAGGTTGATTTAATCGCATTAATGGTTCTGTATACATAAGTATTTGAGAAATCAGAATCACTGTAACTTGAGGCCCCGCTATTTTTACTGTAGTTGTACAAATAACTCGTTCTTAAGCGCCATGCACCAAAGTTAATCCCCACGTTAATATTCGTAAATATTGAATCTGAGGTGCTTGCTTTTTGGTGGTATTTGGAAAGCTGACGGTTATTACTGTAGTTAAGTACATAATTCATAATTAACGCTGTTACACCATCATCGCGAGCATCTGGCGGAACATAACCTGTAAAATTAGGTACCATCGCAATTTGTGGGATAGACAAATTGACAGTCAAGGTTTGCACATCAAAAGTGACCGAAGCATCAGTAATATAGTCAGATAAGTTAGCAATCTCGGTGGTTTCAGCTAAGCCCCTTAAACTTGGCACTGCAGAGGTATTAATACCGAGTTTTTGCAATTGCTCAATAGTAAAAACGGGAGAAACTTTATCACCATCAGCTTTAGTAAATGGGATACTCAACTCCCCTGAAGGGATCATATTAACGTTGATGGTGACGTCATAAGTACCAGGTGTTAGGGTGTTGTTTTGTACGAAATCGTTTAAATTGATTTGATTGATATCAATACCACTACCATGCATTAACAGGCCGGGATCGAAATAAGATTCGGCGTGTGCAAAAGCAGGAGTCATTGCATAACAACATGCAAAAACTTCTAATGCTATTATTTTAAATTTCATCCCTTTCACAGCATCACCATTCATCGTCAATCGTTATAGTTAATAATATTTCAACTGAAATTTAATTTAAGGACTCTTTATCTAATTCCATCAAATATTCATCCGTGAATCGCCACTCGATCTTTCCAACTTTATTGTTTGGTAGCGTGACTTCCTTTGTTGAAAAAGGTGTCAATGTTATTTCTCTTTCGCCATTTTTAATTTCATGCCCTGCAACTTTTAAATAATCAAATGTTAAATAAAAAGGTGTTGGGTTTTCTATTGTTAATACACTGCTATTTTGAGTTAGTTTAACTTTTTTAGCTAAGTCACTCGTTTTTAAATTTTGAATTTCTTTTGGACGGTACAGTAGTTTAAAGTAGAAATTAGGGATAACATTTAACTGAATACTATTTTCTTCTTTTGATTTTTCTTCACTAGGAATGCCCCTGATTCCAATCCAAAAGAGACTTTCTCTATCTTTTGGCATATTAACGCCATTAATATCAATACCTGTACGCCTTATATTCCATGAAGTTTGGGATCCTGGTCCCATATTTTTTAATGGTGGTAAGATAATAAAAGGAACTATTTCAGTCTCTTTTTTTTCTTTTGGTAGTAACGTTTCTTTATCAACGTTTGCTATCCAGGCTTCCATTAAATAACTTTTGTCGTTTCCATTCAGTATCTCGATACTGATACCACTTTTATTACTTTCGTTATAGACGTATCTTTTAAGCAGAAAATCAAAGCCTGTAGGCGATTTTGCTAATACGGCTACCGGCAAGCAAACAGACAAAAGAAAAAATATTAGTAATTTATTTTTTATCATTATTTAGTTCCACCTAATATTACTGGCTGTAGTGGGGTTTCCCCTCCGTAGTCATTAATCATGTCCCATTCTAATTTCGATACTTTTTTATTTGCTGGTATCTCAATTTTAGAAAAAGGGGCGACCATAGGTGCTCTATCACTGTTATATGACTCATTGTCCATTTTGATATTAACTAACGTAAAATGATAAGGAGATGGGTTGTTGATAATAATTTTATTCCCAGACTGCTTAGCTGTTAGTTCATTAATATAGTTTTTTACATTACCTTTAATGCCAGTTGGACGGTAAAACATTTTTATGACTATCTTTGTAGATAAATTAAATTTTGTATTTATTTGATTATTTTGATCATTATTTTTTTTTGTTGTCTCAGGTATAAAATTAACCATCAAATAAAATAACGACTCTCTATCTTGTGGTAGTTCATTCAATCCCTTTGGCAGGATTTTTAATGCATTATTAGAGTTTTCATTTAATGTTACGATTGGTGGTATTACCGTGAAATTATGGCTTGGTTCGTTTTCTGAACTTAAGTCAGAAAAAACTAAGCTTTGAATCAGGTATTTTTTATTTGCTGTGTTATAAGCGCTTACACTTTGACTTTTATCATCTTGAGTAAATATAACTCTTGAGTGATCTAGTGAAACAGCAGCAACAGAACTTTGGGTAATAAAAAAAATTCCCAGAAAAGCTTTTACCATCTTCTTCATGTAAATTTCCGCTTTATTATTAATCGGCGTAATAACCAATAGTTAATGTTGCAGAGAAATCACCTTCATTAGGTTCACAATTATCTACTGCACAACGTAACTTAGCATTGATGTTTTTCGTTGCGCTGGTGCTTTCAATATTCTCCCAGATAACTGATGCTGGACTGGGCTTACCCAAAGGGTTTCCGTTAATATTGATAACACGATTTCCATCTAATAATTGAACCCCAATAACACCGTTTGGATCATCATTGAAAAAATTATTACTTCCGTTCAATGTATTACCTGATGACAGATAAACCAGTGCCGTACTTTGCGATTGGTTGTTACAGTTTTTCAAACCAATGGTAAAGCTTTTGGTTACGCTATCATTTTTAATTTCTGTTACGGTGGTGATACCTGCTTGATTACCCAGTAATATTTCAGAAGGAACATCAATATCACAAGTTTTAGCTAAAAATAAAACAGAGAATTCATATCTAACCATGTAATCATCAGCCGCTATTGCAGGGAAATACATGAAAAACATTAAAAAAGTGATTAATACTTGTTCTATTTTTTTCATGACACCTAATCCTGATAAAATTCAAAAGTCACGGCAGCGTTAGAATCACCTGGTTTTACACCATTTTCGCGTTTTACTAGACTTACTCGGTAATTAACTTCAACTGAGTCACTGGTTGTGGATGGAAAAGTAGCAACACCTTCTTCATTCACTTCCTTACAAGTTTGGTTGCTTTTGTTACATGATTCAAGTAAAAAACCCGTTTTAGTTGTATCATTTGATCCGTAAAACATTCCATTGCTAAATAGTGTTGAAGCAGCTGATTTTGATTTTACTTTTATATTCTTCTCAGTATTAGCAGGGAAGTTTTTACAAATAATGGTGTAAGAGAAATTTTCAGTTAAAATCGGTTTTTTAATTGGTTGCCCATCAACCTCTGATGCAATAAGGACTCCAATTTTATTAAAGTCGATAGTTTTATTTAAATCACTGTTATCGTCGAATTCGCAAGTTCCTTTTGTAATCCGGGTTTTGAACTGTATTTGTCCGTTTTGGGCAACAAGTTGACTTGAAAATAGGATAACACATAGAGCGAGTACTATTTTACTGAACCGTCCCATGGTATTCATTATATCCTCCAAGATCATTGATAACAGCCCATTTCACTGCTCCATTCTTTATTTGGCTTGGATAGCTTATTTCAGAGAATGGGGCCAACACATTATTTTGTTTATTGAGTTTGATGCTTTTATTGTTAACAAATAATCCAGCTAAATTGACGTAGTAAGGTGAATCATTAATTAACTTAATACCGTTTGCAGTACTTTTTGTTTTTATATTTTTAAAAGCTGTTTCTTGTGGCATCGATAAATTTGTTGGGCGATAGAAAACCTTAATGACATTTTCTAAGCCGACTTTCACACCATCATTTTCGTTTAATTCGGGTACATTACGAGAGTGAAAGTAGTACATTGACTCTCTATCGTTTGGAAACTTACTTGTAATAGCCTTAATTTTAATGATATTGCGTTGTTTCGGCGTTAATTTGAAAATTGAAGGCGTAATAACAAATAAACCTTCAGTAGCTGTTTTGCTATCTAATTGTTGTGTAATAAAATTAGCGACTAAATAAGACTTGTCATCTTCATTTCGTGCTGAAATAGAGGCTGAATTCGTTGCTTCCTCAATAACGATACGTGTTTGGCTTAAGCCAACACCCGCTTGGGTTGCAAATGAAAAAGTTAATAAGATAAAAAATAAGGATTTTAATTTTGTCATTTTTATTTCCTTTATTGCAGGCAGTAAATAAATACTGCCTGCTCAACTAGCTAATTAACAAAAGTAGTTATTAGTCGTATGCAACGCTGAAAGTTACTGGAACATTTAACGTTTGAGCGACTGCATCTTTAGTTGTTGCATATAAACCAGCAGTTACTTCAACGATATAGTCGTTCTCACCTAAAATTTTCAGGTTATTGATAGTAGTTTCTGCATTAGGTGTTAACTCAGTTGTACCTGCTTTTAATTTAACACCAACTTGTGATGCTTGAGCATCTGCAAACATATCAGAGTGACCTGTTAAAGCTTCACCTGTTGCTAGAATTGAAACTTCTGTTGCAGTAGTGTCATCAGAATAAGTTTTAGTACATTTGTTTAATACTAAGTTGAAGTTTGATTCTGCTAATGCTTTGTTGATATCAGTAATTTTTTCAATTGAGTGCGTACCTAAATTAACTAAAGATTTAGATGCGCTGATATCACATGTTGCAGCAACTAAACGAGCATTGAAGTTTACTGTTGCGTCTTGTGCAGCAAAAGCTTGTGAAGAAAGAGTTGCAACGGTTAAAGCACCGATGAAAGCAAGTTTATTTAATTTCATAATAATCATTCCTAAGTATGTGAGATAGATAATTTAAAAATTTAAAGTTTCTTGTATCTAATTTTTAGAGATATCAATTAAGCTTTTATTTGCTTTAATAGCATTAAATCTTGCTATTTTTTTTGATTTGAAAATTATAAATATTTAAATTTATTTTCCATCTCATTTAAATAGACAGTATTTATTTCGGCTTAATTTAAAGTTTGTTTTTTTCTGAGTATTTGCGAACTCTTGCTCGCTGACTACGGGGTTAATATTAGTTGTACTCATTATTGTTGTCAAACTAGGTGAAAATAATTTTATAGTGCTTTTTAATAGTTTTCTAAATGTTATTTTTGTTTTATTTCAATGTATTGTAATTTTATTCATTTTCTTAAGTTAAATTTCATTGTCTTTATTGGGTTTTTATTCTGAAAATTGTCCATTTTGGTTGTAAATAAAGACTATAAATCTTATATTAACAATTATTCATAATTTGTCTCTCTTTTTTACGCTTATCGTGCGTATAGGTAAGGGATGTTACTAATGAATAATGGATGTTAGAAACATTTAGTTTTAAGCTGGTATTTTTATAAATATTCATTGTTTTTCTTTTTTTTAATTATATTGGTTAATTTTTTAGGTTTAAATACTTAGGATAATTCTCATTTAAGATAAAATATATAAGAGATAAAAGTTATCATATTCTTGAGATTATTCTTATTATATTTATCTATTCCTCTTTTTTTCTTAGTTTCATTCGTGGTGTGATTCTGTATATTGGTATTTTCGTCCCAATAAAATAAGGAAAGTGCATGAGTCAACTTATCATTCCTGATGTTGCTCTAGTTGATAACAGTGAGCAACGAACACCATTGGTTTTAGTATTAGATTGTTCTGGCAGTATGTACGGCGAGCCGATAAATGAATTAAATGCAGGTTTACAGATACTCGAAAAAGAATTGAAGGATGATGTTATTGCGGCAAAGCGGGTTAGGATCCTTGTTATTCAATATGGTGGAAACGACCAATGTTCGATTATTGGTGATTGGTGTGATGCCATGGATTTTACTGCACCTATATTAGAAGCGAATGGGACAACACCAACAGGGCAAGCTGTTATGGTGGCGTTAGATGAAATAGAAGCTGAAAAACAACGTTTTCGCCAAGCGGGCGTCGCTTATACCCGTCCTTGGTTATTTTTAATGTCAGATGGTGCTCCTACAGATTTATGGGAAGAATCGGCACAAGTTTGTCGCCAAGCGCAAAAAGATCAAAAAGTGGCGATGTTCCCTATTATGGTTGATGGGGCAAGTGCGCAAGTTATGGGGGAGTTCAGTATTGCAGGCTTGAATGGCGTGAAAAAGCTAAAAGGATTGCAATTTAAAGAACTCTTTTTGTGGTTGAGTGCGAGTATGCAAGTGGTTTCCCAATCGACACCAGGTGGGCAAGCTCAACTCCCTTCAACGGATAGCTGGTCTACAGTGTCGGTATAACGTATGAGTTGGTCAATTTATTGCGCATCAGTTCAAGGGCACTCTCATCGGGAAAATAACCAGCCTTGTCAAGATGCATGGTCTGTGGAGCATACCACAAATGGCTTAGCGGCTTGTGTATGTGATGGCGCAGGGTCTGCTCGTTATAGTGAGATTGGTTCACGTTATGTTTCAAGGTTATTTGTTCAGCGAATTTCTGAATTTGGTCATGTTGACTATTTAAGTGTTGAAGAAATACAACCTGTTATTCTTCGTACACTGAGTGCTATTCGTGAACAATTGGTTTCCCTTGCAAATGATAAGCAGGGTGAGTTAAAGGATTTTGCTTGCACGCTTGTCGCTGCATGGGTTGGCAAACGCCAAGGCTTTCTTTTTCATTTAGGCGATGGGGTAGCCATCGCTTCTTACCAACAAAATGGGCGTCTTATTGATAAGGTTTCCGTGCCAGAAAATGGGGAGTATGCCAATCAAACGTGGTTTTTAACCTCAAGTGATTGGCAGGAACACTTACGTATTACGCCTATCGTTACAAAAATAGAGCGGATCATTTTAATGTCTGATGGCGTACAACCCTTTGCTATGAATAAACAATGTGACGCGCTTTATCTCCCTTTTATTGAACCTGTCACTCGTTTTTTACAGCAAAATGATGAGCAAACGGGAAGTGAAGCACTAAAAGGGACGCTTGATGACCCTCGCACTTATTCAATCACTGGGGATGATAAAACATTATTTGTAGCATTTAGGGAAATGTAATGGCGGTGGTTAATAAGATAAAACTTGTCGATGGGCAAGGGCAAGTTATCCAGCTGGGTAAATTAATTAAAAGCGGTGGGGCGGGCAGTGTTTATCATATTGCATCAGCGAAGGGGCAAGTCGCTAAGCTTTACCACGATAAAATTGATAAAGCGTTATATCGTCGAAAGACATCAGCAATGTTAGCATTAAAGCCGAGTTTACCGCCGATTACTGATACTGCAATTCCCGTCGTTCAGTTGGCATGGCCAATCAGCCAGTTATTTAACCAGAAAAAACAGTTTGTTGGTTTCGTTATGCCTGAGCTGGATGTGAGAGCATCCATTGAGCTTGAATATATTTTGCAAGAAAGGCAGGCGAGGGAAAATAATTTACCCGTTGGATTGGGGGCTAAAATTCAACTCGCAACCAATTTGGCAATATTGGTTGAGGCGATTCATCAACAAAACCACTTTATCATTGACATGAAACCCGTGAATTTGCGTTTTTATCGGGAAAGCTTATATGTATCAATGTTAGATTGTGATGGCTTTAGTATTCAAGGGGAAAAAGAACGTTTTGCCGCAGGTCAATTTACGGTCGATTACCTTGCCCCTGAATTTCAACACGCCAAAAGTGTTCCTCAATCTCAAGAATCCCAGCAAGACCGATTTTCTTTGGCCGTGATTTTATTTCAATTATTGAATTTTGGCATTCATCCATTTTCTGGTCGACCTTTGCATAATCAAGTGCCAAATGATTTACCCAGCCGAATTGCAGGAAAATATTATGCCTATGGGGTAAAGGCGCATCAAGGGATAAGCCCTGTGCCAACCAGTGGACATACTTTCTTACCTAATGATATTCGCCAATTATTTGATAAAGCGTTTAGTGGCTCTCCAGCGCAAAGGCCAAGTGCAGCCGAGTGGGTACAGTGTTTACGCACTTATGCACTGCGTAGCCAGAAAAAGATGGTGGTATGTAGCAAAAATAAAGAACATCAATATTTTGTTGGATTGAAATGTGCTGCCTGTGAACGGGTTAAGCAATTAAAAGTTGCCAGTGAAGCATTACAAAAAACACGGCAGCAAAAAAATGTGTATAAAACACAAGTTAGGGGGCAAACGCAAACTCGTCGAGTTGTTCGTCCTCAACCTGCACCGCCAATTACCTTTACACCACCAGCGTGGTTTACGGCGATTAAAAAGGTACATATTTACACATTTTTTGCTATCGCTGTTCCCTTATTGATGGCGTTTATTATTAGTCGCATTACTCAAAACATGAAACCCGAAACATTATCACCTGCGACTTTTTATCAACATTGGGCGCAGGAAAATTTAGGGGCTGATATGGCTCTGAGTCTTATTACTTTAGTCAGCATATTGGGACTGGGCTTATTTTTCTGGTTGGGGCTCTTTTTACCCATCAAATCGATTTTGACCAAAAAGCCATAAGGAAGGATGACGTTGAAAATAAAACTGAGCCCACTTCTTTTATTACCTTTGGTCTTGTTGTTTGCTGTGCCTGCATTGCCTTTTTTCTTTAGCTATGGTGTGTTTATTGCGTTATTTGAACTCGGTGAATTAATTTGGCCGAGTGCTTTGAATGTCAGTGATAACTTATTCCTGACAGTGATGTGGTTATTTGGATTGACGTTTATTATTGCATTGTCGATAGGTGCTGTTCGCTTTCAAGCGAGGCAATATTGGCGGGCAGCTATTATTACATTGGCAGTATTTAGCGTCATTACACTTTTAAATATTCCGTTAAGTTCGGAATCAAACCAACGTTGGCGGGCACAAACACTCATTGAACAGCGTGATTGGCAATTATTCCAGAATGAACAAAACACGGCTGTGAGTGGTGTGTTATCAGGAATTATTTATAACCATGAAGCTAACACTGAAGTTGAAGCGCGATACCATGAATTGCAAGCGCGTATTGATAAGATGGATAAGCTTGCAGAATTAGAGCCACAAAGCGCAGCAATGCGTGCAATATGGCAACCCTTATTGCAAACAAATGCGCCAGTTTCAAACGACGAAATTTTTCAATTACAAAATGCGAGCCAATATTTGCCGCAAGATGGGGCGCTTGCTTTCGCCGTTGGTTTGCTTACATTACGCAAAACTGAGACCGCAGAAGATAGCCTTATTTTCTTTATTCGTGCTATTGCTGCGCAGCCGAATAACGCCACTTATTGGAAAGGTTTGGGGCTCGCATATAGCTTGATAAAAAGCCAAGTCGATAATAGCGATGCGAATTTAAAGAATGCGTATGCTGCACTTATTTTTGCACAATATCTGAGTCTCAGTGATAAATGGTCAGAATCCCCCTCTGAATTATTTGATACGCAAAGCGCCGCAATATTTGCAAAAGAAATTCAACATCTTTCTACAGTGGAACGCCAAAACTTTTTTATCTTGCAGGCAAGGAGCAATATACAGGTATTAGATTGGTTCAGAGAAACCGTGGATGAACAAACACAAGTATTGGCAAAACAACCATTATCAATTAAAGGAATATATGGGGTTGTAGAGCTTGCGACGTACTATGATCGAAGTGACCCTCGTTACCCTGGGAAAATAACGATTAATACAGAGGGAACTGCAATTGAGCCTAGCTCTGTTAATGACGTTCGTTACCTTTCGATTAAATATGACATCGATAATGTTACCGCAACTGTTGCGGTAGATGTGAATGAAGAAGGTGTTCCTGCATTCACGTTAATCGATACCACCAGTGGTGTAAAAAATTATGATATCGCAGCAGAATATGCAGTGAGTCAATTACGATTTGAGCCGACAAAGCAGCCAGCTCGCCACCTAGTCACTGTTAGCTTTAAAAGTACGGTGAAAAGCCTGGATGATTATGCGCAAGAAGTTGGGCTTTTAGTGGAGAGCGCCAGTAAGGCTTTAGCAAGGCATAATGAAAAATCGTTCGGATATGTGATCAAAAGGCTCGTGAGTTATGTGAATAATACAGTCCCCGCTAAATATACACGCAGCGCTGGTTCATCTTATGAATATTACCAGCAGCAGCAGGAGATCTCAAAAGAGATACGCGCAACATTGCGACAAGCGGATAGCCGTTCTAAATCCAACGGTGAAGCGTGGGAAAGTAACACGCAAAGAGTTCGTTCATTATTACTAAAGTACCCAAATAACATTGAAGTGCTGAGTACAACGGCAAGAATGGAATTAATGCATTTCAATGCGGCGCGCACGTTATTAACCGAAAATAAAGCATCTGCCATAAAAGATGGCTTTGTTGATGATGAGCAACATTGGCGTAATTTACTGTTGAGTGCACGGGCACACTACCTACAAATTATCACCATTAACCCAAACCGCATTGACGCCTGGTTTGCTTGGGGGGTGACGATGATAGATGAAGACCCTGAGTTGGCGGCAGGTG
Organism: Providencia xihuensis; assembly: GCF_041953405.1. Taxonomy (NCBI): domain Bacteria; kingdom Pseudomonadati; phylum Pseudomonadota; class Gammaproteobacteria; order Enterobacterales; family Morganellaceae; genus Providencia; species Providencia xihuensis. The sequence continues at coordinate 1,139,799 of NZ_CP169565.1, forward strand.
CATTTGCATTAATGCATTATAATGCGGGTAATAGCCTAGATCAGCGTTTGATGGTGGCGCAATCTCGTTTCTTTTTATTTGGTTTGCCTGATGAAACCAAAGCGCGGGTGAATATTATTAATGCGCGTATGGCACTGCTGTATAGTAAAAGTGAATTGCCTGCATCAGCTACAGAGCAGGAACGTCAAGAGCTTGAAGAACAAAAGGCGTTGGCTCAACAAGTGATGCCTGCGGCAGTACCTTTTGTTTCATCCCCCCGCATTTCGCCTATGAGAAATGAAAACCTGACTGACAGAGTGATAGTAAATGTAGATGCTTCGGCTTTTGGTATTCAAGAAAAAACATTGAAACTTCCTATTATCTCAACCGAATTTGTGGGGAATAAGCAAGGTGAAGCAATTTTGAAAATTGATGTACCAAAAGGGGGCGTGCCAAGCTCTATCATGTTACAGCAGAGTAGTGGTGTGGATTATTTTGATGATGGCTTAATTTCAGTTGCCTATCAGTGGCGGTTTAATTCAGCGTCTCAAAATAAAGTGTTATTAATTCCAGTGACTTTTAACCAATCCAGCGATGCTTCGCTAAATTATAAGCCATAAAGGAATAAGGAATAGGATGAACCGATCTAAAATTGCTGTGTTACTTGCCTTATTTGGCTCTGCACCTTTGTTTGCACAAAATCTGGATCAACAGTACAGCCTATGGGTGGATGACCAAAAAAGCCAAATTCATTGCTTTGAAGCCAAATCGCCTTTTCAATATTGTTTACAACAATCAGAAGATGGCAAGTTAATTGTTGCGGATAAACATAATCAAGAAGTTTATCAAATTTACTATTTTGATAATTGGCCTGACGAAGCCCAAGAGGGGGTTTATCGTATTCGAAAGGGAAATAAAATTGGTTTTGCAGATGCTGTAACAGGGAAGGTGGTTATTGAGGCAACATATGATTGCGCCTATCCCTTTGAAGACGGCAAAGCTAAAGTTGGGGTAGGGTGTAAAACGCAAACAGATGGTGAACACAGCTGGTGGGTTGGCGGGGATTGGACAACAATCACACTACCCTAAGGGGACTAAGTACTTAGATACGCTTTTTCCGGGTATCTAAGACGTTTTTTACGATTTTCATGATGTTTATTTACAATTAATTCGATTTTAACCATATTATTTATATTACTTAACTTATTGAAAAACAGTTGTTATTGTTATGTAGATCACAGTTTTCATCCTGTTAAACCTTCCTTAAAACCATTCACGGCAAAATTCAAACCGCTTAATTCTGTATGGCACCGCTTAGTGTAACTTTAGTCATTTGCAGAGTGTAATTTCTTACCATAGACACCATGGCAGAGCTCAAAATTTTCGATTTAATACAGTTCAACCACTGCCAATTAAAAAACCATCAATGACAAGCAGCACTATGATGTTGTTAGCGTGATGGTAAATACAAAATCAAAGGCATGTTCGTTTTACCTCAGAAGGGTGTTCTATGAACAAAAATGGTATTTTAAAGCACGTTCCGTGGATGATCCTTGGGATCATCGGTGCAATTTGTTTAGGGGTTGTTGCGCTAAGGCGCGGCGAGCACATTAGTGCGCTATGGATAGTCGTCGCATCGGTGGCGGTTTACCTTATTGCTTATCGCTATTACAGCTTGTATATCGCGAAAAAAGTGATGAAGCTGGATGAAACCCGTGCGACTCCAGCGGTCATTAATAATGACGGTTTAAACTATGTTCCAACTAATAAAAATGTCCTATTCGGTCACCACTTTGCGGCAATCGCAGGGGCAGGGCCATTAGTTGGGCCTGTACTGGCAGCGCAAGTAGGGTATTTACCAGGTACGCTATGGTTACTGGCAGGGGTTGTATTAGCGGGTGCGGTACAAGACTTTATGGTGTTGTTTATTTCGTCTCGCCGTAATGGTGCTTCACTCGGGGAAATCGTTAAAGAAGAGTTAGGCCCAATTCCAGGAACGCTAGCACTCTTTGGCTGTTTCCTCATTATGATCATTATCCTTGCCGTATTGGCGTTGATCGTCGTAAAAGCCTTGGCAGAAAGTCCATGGGGTGTATTCACCGTGGTGTCGACGGTACCAATTGCTTTGTTTATGGGGATATACATGCGATATCTCCGACCAGGGCGTGTTGGTGAGGTTTCCGTCATCGGTATCGTGTTGCTGGTGGCATCCATTTGGTTCGGTGGCGTTATTGCTCACGACCCATACTGGGGTCCTGCACTGACATTTAAAGACACTACGATCACTTATGCGCTGGTTGGTTATGCATTTGTTTCTGCACTATTACCTGTATGGCTAATTTTAGCACCTCGTGACTATCTGGCGACTTTCTTGAAAATAGGGGTTATTGTTGGATTAGCGATTGGTATCGTTATTCTAAACCCTGAGTTAAAAATGCCAGCTGTGACGCAATTTGTTGATGGTTCAGGTCCAGTTTGGAAAGGTACGCTGTTCCCATTCCTGTTCATTACCATTGCCTGTGGTGCGGTATCTGGTTTCCACGCCTTAATTTCTTCCGGTACAACACCGAAACTGTTAGCAAACGAAAAAGATGCACGTTACATCGGTTACGGTGCAATGTTAATGGAATCTTTCGTTGCGATTATGGCATTGGTTGCTGCATCGATTATCGAACCAGGTTTATACTTTGCGATGAACACCCCACCAGCAGCATTAGGCATTACAATGCCTAACCTGCATGAATTGGGTGGCCCAGATGGTGCGGCTATTATGGCTCAACTGAAAGATGTTTCTGTTCACGCAGCGGCAACGGTCAGTTCATGGGGCTTTGTGATTTCACCTGAGCAAATCATGCAAACGGCGAAAGATATCGGTGAACCGTCTGTTCTGAACCGTGCAGGTGGTGCCCCAACATTAGCTGTTGGTATTGCATTCGTATTCCACGAAATCATGCCTGCGGCAAATATGGGCTTCTGGTATCACTTTGGTATTCTGTTTGAAGCGCTGTTTATCTTAACTGCATTGGATGCAGGAACCCGTTCTGGCCGCTTTATGCTGCAAGACTTATTGGGTAACTTCGTTCCATTCTTGAAGAAAACTGACTCACTGGTTGCAGGTATCATTGGTACGGCAGGTTGTGTTGGCTTATGGGGTTACTTACTGTATCAAGGCGTTGTTGACCCACTGGGCGGCGTTAAGAGCCTGTGGCCACTGTTCGGTATCTCGAACCAAATGTTAGCCGCAGTTGCGTTAGTCTTAAGTACGGTTGTCCTGATTAAGATGAAACGCAGTAAATACATCATGGTGACAGTATTACCTGCGGTATGGTTATTGATTTGTACCACTTGGGCGTTAGGACTGAAATTATTCAGTGATAACCCGCAGCTTGAAGGCTTCCTGTACTTAGCGAAATCTTATAAAGATAAGATTGCCGCAGGTGGTGCAGAGCTGACAGCACAAGAAATTACTAATATGAATCACATTATTATTAATAACTACACCAATGCTGGCCTGAGTATCCTATTCTTAGTGGTTGTTTACGGTATCATTTTCTATGGTATCCGCGTGGGAATGAAAGCACACAAAAACCCAGAGCGTACAGACAAAGAAACACCATATGTCCCTGTACCGAAAGAGGGCGTGAAAGTTTCATCTACACACTAGTGACCATTCGACACCATCGAGCGGTTAATGTGGCTCGATAACTGAACGGTAGCCCTACATTGTGTGTTCATGATGTAGGGCATTTGTATTTGGAGAGGCTGATGTTTGGAAACCTTGGTAAAACAGGCAAATATTTAGGGCAGGCAGCTCGTATGCTGATTGGTATTCCTGATTATGATACTTATGTTCAACATATGAGTGACAATCACCCTGATAAGCCTGTCATGACTTACAAAGAATTTTTTCGTGAAAGACAAGATGCGCGGTATGGTGGAAGTGGTAAAGGCGGATTCCGCTGCTGTTGATGCTCACAGTGAAACAATGATGCAAAGAGGATAATAATGAAACCAATTAATGTCACAATCCTAACCGGTTTTCTCGGTGCGGGTAAAACCACGCTCCTTAGCCATATTCTTCATGCAGAACATGGGCATAAAATTGCAGTCATTGAAAATGAATTTGGTGAAGTCCCGATTGATAATGCTATTATTGGTGACAGAGCCACACAAATCACTACCTTGAGTAACGGTTGTATTTGTTGTTCTCGTTCAAGCGAATTAGAAAATGCATTATTGGATTTATTAGATGGCCTCGACAGTGGCAAATTGGATTTTGACCGCCTAGTCATTGAATGTACAGGAATGGCAGATCCTGGCCCTATTACGCAGACTTTTTTTTCCCATGACGTGTTATGCGAACGATTTTTATTAGATGGCATTATTACGTTGGTGGATGCAGTTCATGCAGAGAAACAACTGAATGATTTTGCGATTGCTCAAGCTCAAATTGGCTATGCAGACCGAATTTTATTAACCAAAACCGATATCAATCCAGATACTGATCCCCTGTTAGAGCGATTGCAACGTATTAATGCCAGAGCGCCAATTTACCCAGTTATTCATGGCGACATTAACTTACAGCTTTTATTAGATATTGAAGGTTTTTTATTAGACTCGCAACTGAAGGTGAATAAACCGACTTTCCGTTTTGCACCAAAACAGCAAAATGAAGTGGAATCTATTGTCGTGGAATTCGATTACCCTGTTGAATTAATGGAAGTTTCACAGGTAATGGAAGATTTACTGCTCGGCTTTGCGGATAATTTATTGCGTTACAAAGGTATTTTATCCATCAAAGGCGAACCAAAACGTCTGTTATTCCAAGGGGTTCAGCGCCTCTATAGTGCAGACTGGGATAGAGACTGGGAAGTTGATGAACAACGCCGCAGTGTATTGGTATTTATTGGTATTGACCTACCCGAAGATATGATCCGTGAAAAATTCGCCGCCCTAGAAGTTAATTCAAAATAGAACAATTAAAAAAAGAAATTCAAAAAAAGAAATTCAAAAAAAAATTCAAAGTCATTAGCGGCGTAGCAAGGCGGCAAAAGAAATAATCCCTAGGAGCATACACAAGTATGTGACTAGGGTTGGTGAATGCAGCCAACAACGCTACGGCGTTAAGGACGAAGAATTAGCGGCCGTAGCAAGACGGCAAAAGAAATAATCCCTAGGAGCATACACAAGTATGTGACTAGGGTTGGTGAATGCAACCAACAACGCTACGGCGTTAAGGACGAAGAATTAGCGGCCGTAGCAAGACGGCAAAAGAAATAATCCCTAGGAGCATACACAAGTATGTGACTAGGGTTGGTGAATGCAGCCAACAACGCTACGGACGAGCTTTTGACGCCATAATCTCAATAATCTGCACATCAGTATGCCTCATTGACCCTGCTGCTAATGCACACAAATTAGCAATCGACTGGTCAACATTATCCGACACAATACCGTCAGATCCTCTCACACAGCTATTATCTAAGGCCATGAGGACAGCTTTATAGGCTGCACTGGCGCTGGTGGAGACTTTCATTGCACAACTGTTTGATGCACCATCACAAATCATCCCGCTGACATCACCAATCATGCTGGAAATCGCCATTGCGACGACTTCATAGCGTGATTCCAATAGCCATGCAATCCCAGCCGCTGCACCCATAGCAGCGGTTGTTGCCGCACACAGTGCAGATAACGCAGGTAACTGATTATGAATATAAATAGCCATTAGGTGGGATAACATCAACGCACGAGCCAACTGTTCTTCAGAGGATTGTAAATAGTCTGCAGTTACCACAACAGGCATGGTTGCGGCAATACCTTGGTTACCTGAGCCAGAGTTGCTCATTGCAGGTAAAACCGCGCCGCCCATACGGGCATCGGATGCGGCAGAGGTGCGGATCATAATTTCGGACATTAAGTCTTTCGATAACAAACCGCGATCACGCTGAGTTTGCAACGTTTTCCCAATATGTAGGCCATAGACATTACGCAGACCTTCTTGGGAAAGGGCTTCATTTAGCTGGGCGGCTTCTAAAATAAAACGGATATCGTCTAATGGGGCTTCAGTTGCAAATTGGTAGACGGCCTTTGCGGTAACGGGCGGTAAAGGGATATCTGCTGCACAATCAACAGGAAGATCCTCTAGGGGTTTTCTTGATAAGGTATCAAACACAGTTTCATTATTATGGGTTATCTTCACAATGTTGGTATGTGAACCCGTGATAATCACAGTCGCTGAGCCTGTTTGGGTATGTACCGTCGCTTCGGAATAGATAACGTCTTCGCAAGGGTGTTTGATATCAACAGTCACTAGTCCTTGTGCTAACATAGTTTTACTCAATGCAATGGCATCGGCCGAAGCGGATTTTAGAACCTCTAAACCCGCATCCGCATCGCCGCCAACCGCACCTAAAGCGGCAGCGATAGGTAACCCTACCATGCCTGTACCTGGCACCGTGACACCCATACCATTTTTCATCAGGTTAGGGGAGACAAAGGCACAAACGCGAGTGATGTCACCGTCAAGGAAGGACGCTGCTTTTGCTGCAGCATAAGCCAGTGAAATTGGCTCGGTACAACCTAAAGCAGGCTTAACTTCTTGTTTTACCGCATTGATAAAATATTGCCAAAGTAATGGTTGTGATTGCGCATGCATGGCAGCTTCCCTTAATGAAATCTTCTTTGATTTTATTATTTTAAACAACCTGTTGGAGAAAAACTTCACTATGTTCGGGGATATATTGGGGAGAGGGAGAAAAAAAATCTCCAAATGTTGAGATAAAAATAAAATATTTTTAAATTTGAGCTTTGTCACAAAAATCCTGCCTATAAAACAGGGCAGGACATTGTGATTGTTTTACCGATTAACTCTCTACATCAAGGCGTTTACTTTGCCATTTCCGTGAGCGCCAGCGCCATGCATTAGTTAAGCCACGCAGCCATTCATCGGCAAAGAAGCCGAGCCAAATTCCCAGCAAGCCCATTTCCATTTTTATCCCTAAAAAATAGCCGAGTGGAATCGCCACTCCCCACATAAAGATAATGGCAGTACATAATGGGAAGCGCGCATCCCCAGAGGCACGTAACGCATTCACCATGACAATATTAATGGTGCGCCCTGGCTCTAAAAATACTGAGAGTAAAAATAAGGGTAATAAGAGATCGATAATACCTTGGTCATCGGTAATGTTGTTTAGAATAGGATCGCGAAGTAACCAGAAAGCAATAACAACACCGATAGTGACATAAAAGCCCATTTTTAGACTCTTGATACCGCGAATATAGGCATCTTGGAAGCGTTTTGCGCCAACCAGATGACCCACCATGATCTCATTACCTATACTGACAGAAATACCAAACAACATGATAAATAAAGATAATTGGAAATAAAGCGTTTGCGCAGCGAGGGAAGTTTCTCCCATTAACCCAATAAAGGCAGATGCTGTCATAAAATGTAAAATCCACACAAGGTTTTCCCCCGCTGAAGGTAAACCGATATGCAAAATTTTACCGAGCATCTTACGTGACCAATGAATGAGCATCATTGGGACAAACTTTATTCGTAACCCATAGAATAATAAGCAGAAAAGTAAGATGACAGCAACAATACGTCCGACTACGGTTGACCATGCCACACCTTCTAAACCATATTGTGGCAAGCCGAAGAAACCATAAAGCACAATGATATTACCAACAACAGTAATCAGGTTGGCAATCAATGTTACCCACATGGCAGGCTGTGCTTTGCCATAAACCCGTAAACATGCCGCTAAAATAATGGAAATTGCTTCAGGAATTAAACAAATCCCTAAAATACGTAAATAAGTATAACCATCCGCCATTAAATGGGATGGCATATTCATGATTTTTAGGATGGTATAGCCAAAGAATACCGCGACTAATGCACTGGAAAAACCCAGAATAAAGTTAAAGGCGATGGAGATGTGAATCGCTTGGCTGGCTTTTTCACGGCGGCCTGCCCCTAAATATTGTGCGATAACCACACTGCATCCCACACTAATAAAGTTAAAAATAGTGATAAAAAGATCAAAGACTTGGTTACCCACCCCCATTGCAGCAAGGTAAGCCGTCGATACATGGCTAACCATGTAAGTATTAATTAATAATGTGGCCAAATGCAGAAAAATATCGATAAAAATTGGCCAACTGAGCGAAAAGAGTGACCGCTCAGTCACATCAGACTGATGCATTGAGAACCTTTATATATTTATGAGAATTAAGAATAGTCGTTTGAACTGGGAATTCTACATGGAATTCATTAATGAAAATAGGGTTAAAATGCCCCCAATTTCGTAAAGTGAATGTTTTGTTTACTTTTAATTAATCTGTTAGATTTAATTTCGCTATAAATTAATTAATAAGCAACATCAGAACTGTATAGGAGTAAAAATGACAAAAATTAAAGCAGCAATAGTGGGATATGGCAATATTGGCCATTATGCGCTAGAAGCTGTTCTGGCCGCTGATGATTTTGAGCTTGTTGGTATCGTTCGTCGCAATACACAAGATATCCCTGCTGAACTTGCCTCGTATAAAGTCGTCGATGATATTGAAAAACTAGGGAAAGTGGATGTTGCGCTCCTGTGCTCACCAACCCGTGCAATCGGGCCACTTGCGGCAAAAATTTTAGCATTAGGCATCAATACTGTTGATAGCTTTGATGTGCATTCAGACATTGTGGCGCTGAAAAGAAGCCTCGATGATGTTGCCAAGCAGCATAATAGCGTCGCCGTTGTCTCAGCTGGCTGGGATCCAGGTTCTGACTCTATCATGCGTACTTTAATGTTAGCCATGGCGCCAAAAGGGGTGACTTACACCAATTTTGGACCAGGTATGAGCATGGGGCACAGTGTTGCGGCAAAAGCGATTGATGGCGTGAAAGATGCGTTATCGGTAACGATTCCATTAGGAACTGGGGTACATCGCCGTATGGTGTACATTGAATTAGACGCAGGCGCAAAATTTGATGATGTTGCTCAAGCGATTAAAGCGGATAGCTATTTTGCCTCTGATGAAACCCATATTCGCCAGGTCGATAGCATTGACGCATTAAAAGACGTTGGGCACGGTGTACACATGACGCACAAAGGCGTTTCGGGTGCTACACACAACCAATTGTTCGAATATTCAATGCGTATCAATAACCCTGCATTAACATCACAATTTATGGTTTCAGCTGCGCGCGCTTCAATGAAGCAGGCGGCGGGTGCTTATACTGTAATTGAAATCCCACCGGTGAATTTCCTGCAAGGTGATTTAGACACATTGATTGCCAAACTCGTCTAATTACGCTTCTATTTGTGGCATGAAACGTTAAGTTCATGCCATCTTGCTGATGTTTTTTACACTTTATCTTGGTTGTACTTTGTCATTCGGATTTTGGCCACTATTTATTTTTTGCGTTATCAAGTAGCTTATTCAGAAAGTAAAATTGATAATCTGGAGTGAGATCATGGTTAAGCCGTCAGGGAATGAGCAATTAAAAACAGGAAAAAATAAAAATCAAGGTTTCTTCCCAAAACAACCCTCAGTAAAAAGTGTGAAAGAAAGCTCGCACTCTTTTAGCCTTATTCGTGCTTTTTCTAAAATAATTAATTACGGTTTTTCCCTTTTCTATGTTGGGTTTATTTTATCCGTTTGGTTCTTTCCTGAGTACTACACTGTGGAAATTATTTATAACCTGACCATTATTCTAATTTTTGAATTTATTTTGATTCACTCTGGCGTCTTTATGGCGGTATTTCGTGATTGGCGAATATTAACCTTATTTGCGCTTTTCTATGGCTTATTTGCATTGGTAATTAATATGTCAGTATTAGGGGATTCACCCTTGATACTTTATTTATATAGTGCGACGGTCGCGAACCGGATGCTATTTGGTTTAACCAGCCGCAGCGAACAAGAACGCAATGAAAATATGGGCTATTCAGCACTAATGGCGCTCAATTTTATGTTTTGTATTTTTCTCGTATTAATTTTATCTTTCCTTGTGCCTTATGGTGGGTTAACACCTGAGTATTTGCGGTCTATTGGTTATTACGCCAGTATTTCCACGGGGGGAGAGTTTCCTGACAAGCCTCATGTCGCTTTTGCGTTTGGAGTGCTCTACTTTGGGTTACCCATTTTTATGGCCTGTTTAATGAATTTCTTGTGTAAAGGTCACTCTATTTACCGAGAAAAAGGAAAGTAAGTTCGTGGCAAGGAAGATAAGAAACAAAAAAAATACCAATAAGCATTCATCATCATTCTCAGTAAAAGGGAAGCGCCATTTTATTGCATCAGGTAAACCTCAAGGTGTTATGCACTTTCTACCTTCGCTGGTGGATCACGGCTTAACTATTTTTTATATCGGTTTTTTATTGTCTTTGTGGTTTTCCCCTGATTGGTCAGGTGTTGAAGTGGTTTACAATATGGTATTGATACTGTTGTTTGAGTTTATTCTAGTGCATATGGGCACAATGATGGCAGTACTTCAGCGTGGTTTTTTCTTTATTTTTGTGGCCGCTATTTTAGGTGGCGTGGCTTATATTTTTCATACTACGCAAATTAATTCTTCCGCCATTCTTTATATTTACGCGGCTACGTTAATAAACCGAATTATTATTGGGCGTCAGCAAGGGAATGAGTTTGATAATTTTAATGCCTTCGATGAAGGGATTGCTAAATTACGTCATTATGTTGCGTGTTTTATTATTGCTGTATTTTTAACGCATTATTTGCCTGAAGGGGGGCTTACGGATCAATACCTTGAAGATAATAACTATTATAGCATGTTAAAAATGACAGGGATGACGGAAAAACCGCTTATGATTATTCAATTCGGTGTTTTGTATTATTCAACATCGCTACTTTGGGTTTTGTGGCGTTTTTTAAACCCAAAAAAGAGATAAAAAAAGCGCCTATCGAAATAGGCGCCTGGTGTTGGCAAAAAATAAAAAAATTAACGTGTTATTGATTTAAATTGCTGTGTAGTCTTTGTTAGTGCGACTTCGGTAGGTAAACGCTCCATTGAACTTGCACCATAAAAACCATGGCAGTCAGGGCAGTTTGCTAAAATATACTCGGCATCTTCAGGTGTTGCGATAGGGCCGCCGTGGCAAAGGACAATGACATCATCACGCACCGCTTTAGCTGCTTTTGCCCATTCATTGATAAGAGGTACACAGTCTTTGAGCGTTAGTGCTGTTTCGGCACCAATATTCCCACCTGTTGTTAAACCCATATGTGGCACAATGATATCCGCACCTGCTTTGGTCATTTCAACAGCATCATCAGCACTAAAAACATACGGAGTGGTCAATAAATCTTTTTCGTGTGCCATGCGGATCATATCTACTTCTAGGCCATAGCCCATTCCCGTCTCTTCCAAATTAGCGCGGAAATTACCATCAATCAGGCCAACGGTCGGGAAGTTTTGCACGCCCGCAAAGCCTGTCGCTTTGATGTCATCTAAAAATTTATCAAACTGGCAAAATGGGTCAGTACCGTTAACACCTGCAAGAACAGGAGTGTGCTTAACAACAGGCAAGACTTCTTTTGCCATGTCCATAACGATTTCATTGGCATTGCCATAAGCGAGCAAGCCTGCAAGTGAACCACGACCCGCCATGCGGTAACGGCCTGAGTTGTAGATAACGATTAAGTCAATGCCACCAGCTTCTTCACATTTTGCGGATAAACCTGTACCTGCACCACCGCCGATAATTGGTTCTCCACGAGCAATCATTTCTCTGAATTTTTTCAATAACTCTGCGCGGTTATGTTTCATATTAACCTCTATTATTTGTTCAAAATTTCCTGGTGTAGCTGAATAACCTGTTCACAAAAATCTTGGGAATTTATGTGGTGAGGACTCAAAATAAGCTGTCTTTTTTCTGTTATTATCAAATTTTCTTTCAGTGCATCGATAAACGCTTGGTCCGCAATAGGATCCCAGAACGGTGCACCTTCGGTATCTAATGCGGAAAATCCTGATGTTGGAACAATAAAACGGATTTCGCCATCACAGCGATTTAATCTCTCAGCAATCCAACGACCCATTTGTTGGTTTTCTTCTTTGGTTGTTCTCATCAATGTGACTTGCGCATTGTGATGGTAAAATAAGCGGTCTTGGTATTTTTCAGGTACTGTGGCGGGGCGACCAAAATTCACCATATCCAACGCACCACAAGACATGACGCAAGGTATTTGTGTACGTTGAATGGCACCAAAACGGTCTTCATCACAGGCTAAAACGCCACCAAATAAATAGTCACACACTTCTGTTGTCGTCATATCCAGCACAGAATGTAGTAATTGACTATCAATCAGTTTTTCCATCGCTTTACCACCACTCCCCGTGGCATGAAACACGAGGCAGTCGTATTGCTCTTCTAATTGTGCGGTAAGTTGTTGAACGCAAGGTGTCGTTACGCCAAACATAGTTAGGGCGATGGCAGGTTTGATATCAATATTTTCTTCTTCTTGGTTAAACCAGACGGCACCTGCTATTTGATTTGCTGCGTTTTTTAACACTTTACGAGAAATAATATTTAATCCTGAAACATCGGTGACTGAGTACATCATCGAGATGTCACTTGCACCGATATAACCTGAGATATCCCCAGACGCCATAGTGGAGACCATTAACTTAGGAATACCAACAGGGAGCACTTGCATTGCAGGGGTGATTAATGCGGTCCCGCCCGAGCCCCCTAAACCAAGGATTGCCGCGACATCAGTTTGTGCAGCAAGGTAAAGGCTAAAAGCGTGAGCCATCGCCTCAATCGCTTTGCCACGGTCACCACAAAAAACCGCATCCACACCAAGAGGGTGAAAGCTTGCGATGGTGTGTGCGCTGACATCTGCCTCTTTTTCTAATTGCGTTGGTTGAGTGGTTAAATCAACGGTGCGAACAGCTAACCCAGCGCTTTTAATTAATTCACTGACATAAAATATTTCAGCACTTTTGGTATCCAGCGTTGTGGCAATATAGATAAAACCAGGGTGTTTTTTCATATAAAAATCCTTTCAGATTAGAGTTCGCGTTGAATTTTTCACCGCAATGAGACTATAGTATCATTTTTTACGTTTGTAAAATGAGATTGCAGTCTCATTTTGGGTTTATTGAAGAAACAATTAGTTGATATTATGCATATCATATTGATAAAACATCAGAAATATTATTAGTGCTTTGTATCATAGGGTTGCTAAATTTGTGATAGGGATACAATATTTAATTGTATATACAGGATAGTTTGGGAGATTAAACATTTAACGGTATGTCACTGAGAAGGATAACTTATTTTTGCTTGTGTTTTCTCAGTATTATTGACTAGACTTGATGTAAGAGACAGTATTTTAAGGATAAATAAAATGCCTAAAACTAATTCGGCTCAGGGATATAAGGGAACGCGAAAACGGACTTATCTATTATTGGTAACAACGGCTTTAGATTTATTTGAAAAAGGGGCAATGCCTTCCGTTTCTGAGCTAGCACTTGAAGCGGGGGTTTCCCGTGCAACCGCTTATCGGTATTTTCCCACTCAAAGTGATTTAATCACGGCAACTGTTAATGAAAGCTTAGGGCCCATTTTAACATGGCGGCCTCAGAGTGAAAAAACGGAAGAGCGTATTGATGAACTGCTGACCTTCGCTTTTCCAAGAATGTTTGAGCATGAAGGCGCTTTAAGAGCTGCATTACAAGCCTCATTGCAGCAATGGGCACAAGGGCGTTCTGCTCCGCAAGAGGTAAAAAATAAGCAATTCGAACGGGGAAACCGCAAAGATATTTTAACAATGGTCACAGCACCGATGAAATCGGAATATCCGCAAGAAATTGTTGATAAGGTAATCAAAGCATTTTCCGTTATTTATGGCTCGGAGATTTTCTTAGTGCTAAAGGATATTTGGAAGATGGATAATGAGCAGGTCATTGAATTAGCACAATGGATGGCAAAAGCGATAATTAACCAAGCCATAACCGATAATGCTAAATGTCAAAATAAGGCTCTTTAAAGACAGATTGGGAGGCAGTAAAAATAAGGAAATCAAAAACTAATAATGGTAAAACCGCAGTGAATGATCACTATCATAATAAATAAATGAAAACTAAGGTCATCAGGCATTAATAATATGATATAAATTAAGACTATAAATAATCTTAACGGTTAATGTTGTATGATGAAATTATTTAATATGATAATTGGGATCGTTGTTTGCGCAGTGATTGGAGGGGGACTAACTTACCTTGGTGTCCCACTTGCACTGATGTTTGGCCCAATTATCGCTGTTATCATTTTTCATCGCTTTGGCATTTCTTTTGCTATACCAAAACACACAATTTCTTTTGTTCAAGTGACATTAGGTACCTCGGTTGGTTTGATGTTTAACCAGGTTTCGCTCAATGAGGCTGATAATTTATTCTTGCTGTTATTGATGTTAGTTGTGTGCCTAGCTGTGCAATTTTCCTTTAGTTTTTTTTGGTTTTACCGCAAGGTTGGCTGGACAAAACAAGAAGCTATGTTGGGGTCTGTACCAGGGGCAATGGCTGCCATTTTGGCCTTAACTGACCATACTCACACACCACCACAGAAGATTGTTATTTCCCATACTATTCGCCTTATTATATTAATTTTATTAGCTGGGATTGTGGTTGGGAGCGATGGCGATCCGCAACCGATTATTGAGTTTCCTTCATTAACGCTGGCTGCAACAATGTGGTTATTGCTCATTGTTGTTGTTGGGGTGATTACAGGCTTGATATTGCAGCGTTTTAGAGTTCCTGCACCTTATATGCTCACATCATTAGCCGCAGCAACATTAATACAAAGTTGGGTCGATATTCCATTAAACTTCCCATTAATGCTGACTGAACTGAGTATGGTATTAATTGGGATGAATATCGGTAATCACTTTGTGGTTTTTCCGCTTTCATCATTAATTAAAAATATTTACTCCTCTGCGCAAGTTGTCGTCATCAATATTATTTTGACATTCTTGATTACGGTATTTGCAGCATGGTTAACGGGGTATGATATTTCGGTATTATTACTTGCTTGGGCGCCAGGTAGTATGGAAGCGATGACTTTTGCTGCAATTACAATGAATTTGGATGCAGGATTTGTCATGTCGAATCATATTATCCGCATGGTGATTATTCAAAGCATTCCATCTGTTGTTTTATTTTGGCAAGAACGTAGGGCTAAAAAAATGCAATAAATGTGCTTAGTAGGAGAAGAAAACATGCACTTAAATCCTTGCATGTTTTCTCGACTTAGAGCATGGGGTTATTTTACGTAGGCGAAAAGGCCAAGTGAATCCCGTGCGAGTGACTGGCATTTAAACTCTTGTGTGAGTGGTATTCCCTTCAAGTCGTTATAACTTTCTTTATTTAGCTGAGTCATTTTTTCAGAGTTGTAGTTGCTCAAATCCCATTTATTGCTTTTCGCAAAGTACACGATAGCGCGTTCAATTTCTCTATCGGGAATTTGTGAGTACCCACAGTCATATTTTAGGTAAATAAAAACAGCCGTCAGATCAGCCAGATCTTCAGCTTCGTTAGGGGCAAGAGCTCTGGCAGAATTGGTTATCCCTAACAGAGTCATTATGCATGACATCATTAATATAAATTTGCGCATTCTTTATTCTATCGGGTTTCTATGTCAAGTAACGTTAGCATAAGAATAGAATTGTTAGTCAACTATATTTTTCTTAAATGAATGTAATAAACCCATAATTATTGAGTGGGTTTATTGACCTTCCTGTAAGGGGAGGCTTTATCATTTGTTTTATTAAACCATGTTTTGCAGAGAAAGGGTAATTTCCCTCAACATACTCTGCCAGTGATTATTGATTTGATAATAAAAGGAAGGTTATCAATGTTACGTCGCGATTTTTTAAAATTAAGTGCTATCACATATGCTGCAAGTGCGCTGCCTATTTGGAGCCGCATCGCAGTAGCGGCTGAAAACTATCCCACATTGGCAATTCCCCCGTTACTAGAGCCTGATGCTCAAGGGAATATTCAATTGGCGATCAAGCAAGGAACATCCCAATTTGTCCCTGGTAAGAAAACGACTACATGGGGGTATAACGGTGATTTGCTCGGCCCAGCAATCAGCTTAAAAAATGGCCAAAGTGTTAATATTAATATTGTGAATCAGCTCCCTGAAGATACCACTGTTCACTGGCACGGCTTAGAAATTTCAGGTGAACAAGATGGCGGCCCTCAAGCGATAATCCAACCTGGTGCCAGTCGTAACGTAAATTTTACGGTAAATCAAAGCGAAGCGACTTGTTGGTTCCATCCTCACACTCATGGAAAAACCGGATACCAAGTGGCGATGGGGCTGGCAGGCCTTGTGCTAATTCAAGATGATGACACGGCAAAACATGGTTTACCAAGCCATTGGGGCGTTGATGATATCCCTGTGATTTTACAAGATAAACGGTTGAAAGATGATGGGCAAATCGATTACCAACTAGATGTGATGAGCGCTGCGGTAGGTTGGTTTGGTGACATAATGTTAACCAATGGTGCAGTTTATCCTAAACATGTCGCTCCCAAAGGCTGGTTACGTTTAAGGCTCTTAAATGGTTGTAACGCTCGTAGTTTAAATATCTCCACCAGTGATCGACGTAACATGTATGTCGTTGCGAGTGATGGTGGTTTGTTGGCCGAGCCGATTGCGGTAACAGAGTTACCTATCTTAATGGGAGAGCGTTTTGAGGTGCTAATTGATGCTTCAGATGGTCGTGCATTTGATTTAGTGACATTACCCGTAGGGCAAATGGGGATGACTATTGCACCATTTGACCAACCTCTACCTGTTTTACGTATCGAAACTACATTAACAAATGGTGAAGGTAAATTACCTTCAACTCTTGCTGCAATTTCTGCAATCCCTTCTTTAGCAGGATTAAATCGCCGCCGTTTCCACCTTATGATGGATATGCGTTTAGACATGCAAGGTATGATGATGCTGCGCGAAAAGTATGGTGCTCAAGCGATGGGGAACATGGGCGGTCATGGCGCGATGATGAGCAATATGGATCATGGCGCGATGATGAACAATGGCACCATGAACCATGGTAATATGAGTCAAGGTAATATGGGTAGTGGAAATATGCGAGGTGGCATGGGGAATGGCGGGCATTGCGGCACAGGGACTGGTGATTTAGATATCCATAACGCGAATACCATTAACGGGCAAGTGTTCTCAATGACACACCCAGCATTTGATGCGCCAATGAACCGCCAAGAAATATGGGTCGTTTCAGGGCGTGGTGACATGATGTTGCATCCATTCCATGTACACGGAACTCGATTCCGTATCCTGAAAGAAAATGGCCAGGCTGTTGAGCCGCATCGCCAAGGCTGGAAAGATATTGTTAAAGTTGAAGGGCAGGTGAGTGAAATTTTAGTGGAATTTAAACACCCTGCGACGAAAGAGCATCCGTATATGGCACATTGCCATTTATTAGAACATGAAGACACAGGAATGATGCTTGGTTTTACAGTGAGTTAACCAAATACTTTAGTTTTAGGACGAAATGCAGCATTAAATGTTATTGCTGCATTTTCCTTTATTAGTATCTACGCTTCGCCTATGGTAAAATTACGCGCTTTCCATTCCCATAGATGCGTAATTGAAGATGAAACATACCCTTGAAGTCATGATCTCTGAAGAAGAGATTGCTCAACGAATCAGCGAATTAGCTGAAAAAATCAGTGCTCATTATCAACCACTTGAAGGCGATTTAGTCCTTGTTGGTTTATTAAAAGGGTCATTCATTTTTATGGCAGATTTATGCCGTAAAATTAATGTTCCCCATGAAGTTGATTTTATGACTGTTTCAAGTTACGGCAATGCGATGACATCAAGCCGTGATGTTAAAATTGTCAAAGACTTGGACGAAGATATTCGTGATAAGCACGTTTTAATTGTTGAAGATATTATCGACTCTGGTAATACCTTAAATAAAGTTCGTGAGATTTTCGAATTACGCGGCCCTAAATCTGTCGCTATTTGCACATTGTTGGATAAACCATCACGCCGTGAAGTGGATGTTCCAGTTGAATGGATTGGTTACTCAATCGAAGATAAATTCGTTGTTGGTTATGGTATCGACTACGCACAACAGTACCGTCATTTGCCTTATATTGGCCATGTAACGTTACTCGAAGATTAATATTCTGGGCAATCCCATAAAAAAGGACAGCTAAGCTGTCCTTTTTGTTTTATGGCATACCAGTCATATTTTAGGGGGTATTAATGATGACATTGCTGCCCAAGATTTGCCCGTTAGTGTTTGATAGGCTAGGTGTTGTCACTGTAGTGACATTTCTTGAGTTAATTTTTCCATTATAGTTATTAATAGAATGCGTAGCTTTAGCGGTTAAGCCAAGGTCTGCATTCATTAAACCACTATAGTTGGAAATTGTATTTGCAGTTGCTTTCAGATTTCCTGCGCTTTTTATTTGAGCATAGTTGTTAATGATTTCATTACCCATTGTAATATTAATATCGGCTTCGCCAGAAGCAGGGAAGACAGCATTGGTTTGAATAATGCCAGAAGTATTATTCAATTGGGTACCTTGCATTTTGATACTGCCATTTTCAGCGATAATTCCACCATTTTGTTGTACTAAGCCAAGGTAGGTCGCATATCTGCTAAAGTTAGAGGAATTAGTATTAGAGACATACGTTGCATCCATCACAATATTATTATCAGCTTTAATCAACCCGTTTGTATTGTTTAGATACTCAGAGATAAAGTTAAGATTAAAACCTTTAATATAACCTGCAGTATTAACCAAATTATCGACACGGAATGTTGATTTACCATTTCCTGAGGCGATAACACCTGTGTTAGTTAATTTAGGCGTTGTAATATTTAACAGTTTATCGCTACTAATTACTGAGGTACTGTCATTTTGTATTGCATTTCGTGCGGTAATATCCATACGACCAGTTTCAGCCTTAAGAACGGAAGCGCTATTATTTAAATTGTCAGTATCAATGATAACTCGACGATTAGCACTCACAGTACTAGACTTACCAATGCTTAAATTAGAACCCGTGTAGGTAAAGTCTCTGCCTGCGCTAACATTTGCTTTTTCAATAGTCGCTGATGCAGCATTTATATTAATATCGCCTGCAGCAATAACTGTATCTGCACCCCATTTACTGTAATATCCACTCCAATGAATGAAACTTTTTGCTAAATTAAAATCAATATTACCAGTGATTGATTTAACTAAGCTTCCACTACCGTAAAAGCTATCAAGGGAATTAATACTGACATTTTTGTAAGCGCTAATTAATGCGCTAGGATGATTTACCATCTGGCCATTAGATGTTATATCAACATTGCCGGCACTAGATGTAATGGAATTTTTATTATTAAATACAATGTTGCTAGTCGATGTTATATTAATGTCACCGACAGATTGGATCACTGCGGTATTGTAAATAGAATCCGAATTAACGGTTAATCCCGTACTTCCTGCATTAATTAAACCATTGTTATTAAGTAAATAACCTGAACCGACTGAATTAATATTGATTTTATCAGCATTTAATTTCCCATTAGCTCCAATGGTCACCCCTTTACTAGAGATATTGGTATTAGTCAGTGTAGATAACTCATTACCATTTGCATCAAATAAGTTATTACCTGTAGCGATATTTAACTCTTTTGCATTAACATCACCACTAATAAGTACTGAGCGAGCAATAAAATCAATTGCATCAGCTGAGGATATTGCTTTATTTATAGTGACTTGTCCTTTAGTAACATTATAGCCAATTAAATTACCAGCAACGACTAATGGTGTACCGGTGACAAATGCCCCACGTTCTGCGTTAATAAAGCCACAACTATTACAGGTAATACCTGATGCATTAGCCACAATGACTTGAGCCGCATTACCTGCAACTTCCATCATACCATTAATGGTACTGATGCTATTACCGACAACTTCATTAAGAATAATTTGAGCTTCTTTTCCTGCTGTTATATTGTCATTACCATTAATATTGCCAGCTAACTGAGTTGTGGTTAATGAACTACTATTATTAAAGATGACTCCTTTATCTTTCACATTGAAGCTTTGATAAGTATTATGTGAAATACCTTTATCAGTAGGCTTTTTGATGTGAATAATATTTAGACCATCAGGTCTATAAATGATACCAGTTCCATCAACACTATAGGTTTCGTTTGAATCATAGGTTAAAACTGAAGGGGTATAAAGTTCAGTAACACCTAGTGAGGATAGTTTTCCATAGTAATTATTAATGGAACCTGTCGATTTAATGATTAATTTATTGCCAGAGTTAATTTTACCCCAGTAATTATTGAGTGATTTAGTGTTGATAGCAATACTATTATCGCTGGTTAGTTCACCATAAGTATTATTAAAATCACCCGTTAAATTAAACTCCATACCACCCAAAGGTGCAGCTCTATCTTGGGCTGCGCTTTTGAATAACCCGTAGTTATTATATAGGTAATGACCTGTAACGGTAATGCCACCATTTAAGGTTTCAATACCACCCACTTTATTGATTAACCCAAATTTACTGGAAACTCGGCTAAAATTACTTGAATTATAATTATTTAGTTGATGAGTATTTAACGCCATATTGTTATATGAACGAATATATCCACCGTTATTGTTTAAATAGTTAGCATTGATATCAAGTGTTTTTGCATCAATAAAACCTTGGTCATTATAGATAAAATCAGACGTAATGCTCAGTTTATCGCCAGCAATGAAACCGCCTTTGTTATCAATATCTTTAACATTAATGTTGGACTCGTAGGTTGGCGTTGGAACCGTATTTGGTACATTAGTTGGGGAAATGATTTTACCTGCATTAGTGAGCCTTGCAGATGTAATATTTAATCCACGACCACTACTGATGACTGAGTTTGCGTCATTAGTAATATAATTAGTGACATTTAAATCAGATTTAGCATTAGTGGCAGTAATCGATGATGATTTATTTGTTAGACTATTCGCATCAATGCTCATTCTACGTTTAGCCGTGATAACAGAGTTAATATTTTCTATAGAGGATACAGTGTTTAAAATGACATCTCTACCTGCATCAATTTTAGCATTTTCACTAATAATTCTATCTGCGGTAATATTAATATCTCTACCAGCAATAATTCTATCTTCAGGTCTGACACTTGAATATTCACGCCACTGATAAATTGTACCTCTAGCGTCAATATTGACATCACCTGTCTCGGCTTTGATTAAACCGCCACCATTTTGAATCTCATTGGTTTTAATATTAATATTATTTTTAGCTTGGATGCTCCCACCGTTACGGTTTAAAACAGTATTATTGGTGCGTAAATTAATATCACCTGAGGTTGAAATAAGTTTGCCTTTATCGTTATCAAAGGTTACATATCCAGAATTAGTTTCATTCGTCAGAATATTAAGATCATTTTTAGCACTGACTAACCCTTTGTTATGAAAAGTGTTTACGTTTAAGTCAATATCACCAGAAGACTCTATTTTGTTACTCTCATTAGAGAAAACCCATGCAGATTTAGCCGATAAGCCTTTATCACCCGCTGATATAATCCCCTTATTTTTTACACCGACTCCATTTTCAGTAGAGATTAAGGTGATTTTATCAGCGTACATACCACCTAACGCAGAAACATCAATACCCACAGAAGGTCTACTACCTGTAGCTGCAACAGTAGAGACAACATCACCGTTAGTATCGACAAAGTTATGTCCAGTGACGACTTTGAGCTCTTTTGCTTTTAGTTGGCCGTTAATCACCGCTGAACGCGCGATAATTTCAGTAGGGGAATCAGAAGTTAAACCTTTATTAACGATAATTTGCCCTTTGGATACGTTATAGCCAAGCAATTCACCGTTAGTCACAATAGGTTTACCTGTTGTGAGTGTGGTACTTTCGGTATTAATAAATCCACAACTATTACAAGTAATTCCAGATGCGTTAGCAACAATCACTTGTGCTTTTTTACCTGCAACTTCAACCATACCGTTTAAGTTTGTTGCATTATTGGAGTTGACTTCGTTAATAATAACGGAGGCTTCACCACCTGATAAATTAAGGTTGCCGTTAATCATTCCACCCAATTGGGTATTAACATTATCTTTGCTATTATTTAGAATAACCCCTTTATTATCAACATCAAACTTACTGTATATATTGTGAGAAACACCTTTATCGCTGGCTTTATTAATATGGACGATCGTTGGACCATTACTGTTATTCATGACGCCGGCACCATTGGTATTAATTATTTCTGCTTGAGCGACAGAAGTAATACCTAAAATGGCGGAAACACATAAAACAATCGGTTTTAGCTTTAACGTGGGTGTATAGGACCCAATTTGAATAGGCTGACTCATAGAAATATCCCTAAATATGATTTGAGATTAATATTTGTAAAATAATGATATTTTATTATGACCAATAAATTATGAGTGAAAATAAAAATAAGTATATTTAAAAATACTTAATTGAGATTGTGGTTTTTTTATGAAACAAAATGTTGGGGATTTAATAAAAGCAGGTTAAAGTGTATATTTAATGATTAATTCTTTTATTATCAATTGATAATGTTTACTCTGCGGCGGGGTGGGTATGTGTTATTACTTATGCTTGTATACTTACTTATTTACTCTTAATTATTGTTAATGTTAAATTTTGTTTTATATTTTTATTTGTTTCTTTTATTTATATTTTTATTTATTTTTTATTACTCTGAATTAGGATGTTTGTAATTAAAAGCCCTCATAAGAGAGCTTTCAATTTGTAACTTTATTTATTTTTTTGTGTTAATGTTGCAATAGATTCCCTATAACAAAGTTCGAGTTTTTCTCTGCTATCTGCAGTAATATGCAAATCTTGTAAACGGCCATTATTAATACCGTAGACCCAACCGTGGATCATCACTTTTTGGCCACGCTTCCACGCTGATTGCATAATTGTAGAATGTCCTAAGTTATAAACTTGTTCAACAACATTTAATTCACATAAACGGTCTAAGCGTTCACAAGGTTTGAGTTCGCCTAACATTGAGCTATGCCTATACCATATGTCACGTATGTGAAGTAACCAGTTATTAATTAAACCAAGTTCGGTATTATCAACAGCCGCTTCAATACCACCACAGCCGTAATGGCCACAAATGATGATATGTTCAACTTGCAGAACATCGACAGCATATTGAATGACGGATAAGCAGTTAAGGTCGGTATGGATAACTAAGTTTGCAACATTACGGTGAACGAATAGATCACCAGGCGCTGCATTGATCAATTTTTCAGCAGGAACTCGACTGTCTGAACAGCCAATCCATAGGAATCTTGGCTTTTGTGCTTTTGATAATTCTTTAAAGAATTCAGGATCTTGTTCTTTTACAGAGGCTGACCATGCTTCATTATTAGCAAACAGCTCTTCGATTTTTCTCATCATGACTTATAGCCTAGTTGTGTTACTGTGCGATAAAATCTTATACAACATTTATTGATTAATTAATAATTAGTTATACTAATTACAACATTGGTATAATGAACCACTCATTTAGACAAGACAACCCTCAATTAGTAACATATTGAATTATCTTATATAAATCTATTATCTCTTTTCTGCATAACATAGAGCAGAAAAAAGTGGCATCATAAGAGTATATTGCCTCCAAACCGTCCTAAGAATAAAGGGTTTTTTTATATATGACGTATGCACTTGAGTTATCGCAGTTAACAAAAACCTATTCAGGTGGCGTTAAGGCTCTGCGAGGAATCGACTTATATGTTGAAGATGGTGACTTTTATGCTTTGCTTGGGCCTAATGGCGCAGGCAAATCAACAACTATCGGTATTATCAGCTCATTAGTAAATAAAACGAGCGGCTCAGTTAAAGTATTTGGCTATGACTTAGAAAAACAAGTTGTACTTGCGAAGCAGCAACTCGGGTTGGTCCCTCAAGAATTTAACTTCAACCCATTTGAGACCGTTTTGCAGATTGTCCTAAACCAAGCGGGTTATTATGGTGTCCCGCGTTCTGTTGCCATCCAACGTGCTGAACAATATTTGACGCAATTGGATTTGTGGGAGAAACGTGATGAACGCGCTCGTAATTTATCAGGCGGGATGAAACGCCGATTAATGATCGCTCGAGCGTTAATGCATCAACCAAAGTTATTAATTTTGGACGAACCTACTGCGGGTGTTGATATTGAATTACGCCGTTCTATGTGGTCTTTTTTAAAGAATTTGAATGCACAAGGCACAACAATTATTTTAACAACGCACTATTTAGAAGAAGCAGAAATGCTGTGTCGTAATATCGGTATCATTCAACACGGTGAACTTGTTGAAAATACCAGTATGAAACAGTTGTTGAGCAAATTAGAGTCAGAGACCTTTATTTTTGATTTAATGCCAAAAAGTCCTATACCACAATTATTAGGGTATGAATCTCGTTTGGTAGACACATCAACGATTGAAGTGGATGTAAAGAGAGAGCAGGGGCTAAATAGTGTCTTTAGTCAATTTAGCGAACAAGGTATCCAAATTTTAAGTATGCGTAATAAGGCAAATCGT
This sequence comes from Providencia xihuensis, assembly GCF_041953405.1. Taxonomy (NCBI): domain Bacteria; kingdom Pseudomonadati; phylum Pseudomonadota; class Gammaproteobacteria; order Enterobacterales; family Morganellaceae; genus Providencia; species Providencia xihuensis. The sequence continues at coordinate 1,164,397 of NZ_CP169565.1, forward strand.
TTGGAAGAATTATTTGTTAGTTTAGTCAAAAAAGAAAGTAATGCGACCGAAAAGGAGATAACAAGATGATCTCATTATACTGGGTTGCATTAAAAACTATTTGGATAAAAGAAGTCACTCGGTTTGGCCGTATTTGGATACAAACATTATTACCACCCGTGATCACCATGTCGCTGTATTTTGTGATTTTTGGTAATTTAATTGGTTCACGAATTGGTGATATGGGAGGGGTAGATTATATGCAATTTATCGTTCCTGGTCTGATTATGATGGCTGTTATTACCAATTCATATTCGAATGTTTGTTCATCATTTTTTGGTTCAAAATTCCAAAAAAATATTGAAGAATTACTTGTTGCGCCTGTTCCAACGCATATTATTATCGCTGGTTTTGTTGGTGGTGGTGTTGCGAGAGGAATTTTAGTTGGTTTCCTCGTCACATTGGTTTCTTTGTTTTTTATTCCACTACAAGTGCATTCATGGATTATGGTCGTGGTGACACTATTGCTCACAGCGATTGTGTTTTCACTTGCTGGGCTATTAAATGCGATTTTTGCAAAAACATTTGATGATATTAGTATTGTACCAACGTTTGTACTAACACCCTTAACTTACTTGGGTGGGGTATTTTATTCCTTATCGTTATTGCCGCCATTCTGGCAAGCCGTGTCAAAGTTAAACCCCATCGTTTATATGATTAGCGGGTTTAGGTATGGTTTTCTTGGTATTGCAGATGTGTCAATTGCAATTACACTTGGAGTACTAATGATTTTCTTAGTCGTTTTCTATTTACTGACCTGGTATTTAATTGAGCAGGGTAGAGGGCTTAGAAGCTAAGAATGGACGATTGAATTCTGTATGAAAAAGCTGCTTTTGCTATGCAATATAGCAAAAGCAGCTTTTTATATTTAAATAACATAATTATCAGTTAGTTAAATATGTAATTTACGGGCTAAGCCACTTGTACAGGGACTGCTTTTGCAATTCGGCTCATCACATTATTTTCATCAAAGTAAGCGACGTTTGGCTTGTGAGTGCGAGCATCTTCATCACTCATATTCACATATGAACAGATGATCAGCTTATCACCCACCGCAGCACGACGAGCAGCAGCGCCATTAACGGAAATGATACGCGAGCCTCTTTCCCCCGAAATAGCATAAGTTGAAAAGCGTTCACCATTATCAACGTTATAAATATCAATGGCTTCGTATTCAAGGATACCCGCAGCGTCCATAAAGTCTTGGTCGATAGCACAAGAACCCTCGTAGTGGAGGTCAGCCTGAGTGACAGTGACTCGGTGGAGTTTGCCTTGTAACATTTTTCTTAACATTTTTTTCTTCTTCGTCCTTCAAACTGCAGCGTTGTTGGCTACGTGCATTCGCCCTAGTCACATACTTATGTATGTTCCTAGGAACTCACTTACTTGCCGCCTAGCTGCAATCTGAATGACTTTGAAGAAATCATTGTGCCTTCAAACTGCAGCGTTGTTGGCTACGTGCATTCGCCCTAGTCACATACTTATGTATGTTCCTAGGAACTCACTTACTTGCCGCCTAGCTGCAATCTGAATGACTTTGAAGAAATCATTGTGCCTTCAAACTGCAGCGTTGTTGGCTACGTGCATTCGCCCTAGTCACATACTTATGTATGTTCCCAGGAACTCACTTACTTGCCGCCTAGCTGCAATCTGAATGACTTTGAAGAAATTCATTGTGCCTTCAAACTGCAGCGTTGTTGGCTACGTGCATTCGCCCTAGTCACATACTTATGTATGTTCCCAGGAACTCACTTACTTGCCGCCTAGCTGCAATCTGAATGACTTTGAAGAAATCATTGTGCCTTCAAACTGCAGCGTTGTTGGCTACGTGCAATGTAAGTCGTAACTGGATTATCAACGCAGCAAGATGGTTGCTGTGAAAGTATTATAAGTCTTATTGTTTTATTTAATATCGCGTTTCAGGTCAACTTGTAAATTGTCAATTAAACGGGTTTGACCTAACCATGCAGCCATTAAAATTACAGCACGTTTGCTTGCATCACTAAGTGGCAATAATGTTTCTGCGTCACGAATAAACAGCTCGTCAGGGGTAAAACCTGCTTCACGTAAGCTGTTATTCATGTCGGCAATAATATCGTCAGATGAACTTGGCTCAATTACTAATTTTTCTCCCGCTTGTTGCATAATTTGATACAGCATAGGTGCGGTTTTTAGCTCATCGGCAGATAAATTGTTATTACGAGAGCTCAGTGCTAGACCATTTTTGGCTCTCACTGTTGGGACACTGATAATTTGGGTATCAAAAGATAAGTCATTAACTAATTTACGAATTAATTGCAGTTGTTGATAGTCTTTTTCACCAAATAAGGCAATTTCAGGCTGAACGAGGTTAAACAGCTTTGTGATAACCGTAGCTACGCCCTTAAAATGCCCAGGGCGGCTTGCACCTTCTAACATCGTTGATAACTCAGGCACTTCAACAAAAGTCTGTTTTTCCATACCGTCAGGGTAGAATTCTTGCGAAGAGGGTGCAAAAATTAAATTTACGCCCTTACGTTTGAGTTTTTCACAGTCTTCTTGCAGTGTGCGAGGGTAATTTGCGAGGTCTGATTGTCTATCAAATTGCATTGGGTTAACAAAAATACTCGCAATAACAATATCAGCTTGCTGTTTGGCTTGGTCAATCAGCGTTAAGTGACCATCATGCAAATTTCCCATCGTTGGGACAAGTGCGATGCGTTTGCCTTCTTGTTTCCAACGGCGAATTTCGCGGCGAAGTATCAGTGCCGTTTCAACGATAAGCATACAAGTCGTCCTTATATATGAGTCAATTAAGAAAATGAATGAGCTTCAGCTGGGTAAATGCCTGCTTCCACTTCTTGAATATACAAGCGGATGGCATCATGCATGTTGCCTGCCTGCGCAAGGAAATTTTTCGCAAATTTCGGTGGGCGAGCGGTAATCCCTAACGCATCATGCATCACCAAAATTTGCCCATCCGTTCCATTTCCTGCGCCAATACCAATAACGGGTAATAACAATTCTTCTGTGACGTGGTTAGCTAATGACGTTGGCACACATTCAAGTACTAACAGCTGTATCCCTGCATTTTCGAGGGCAATTGCATCTTTTACTAGCTGATTAGCTGTCACTTCGTCACGACCTTGTACTTTGTACCCACCCAGTACATTCACCGCTTGTGGTGTTAACCCTAAATGGCCACAAACAGGCACAGAACGTTCAGTTAGCATTTTGACCGTATCACATAACCAGCTACCACCTTCGATTTTAACCATGTTTGCTCCCGCCTGCATAAGAATAGCGGCATTAGCACAGGCTTGCTCTGGGGTAGCGTAGCTCATAAATGGCATGTCTGCGATGATAAAGGCGTCTGGTGCACCTTTGCGGACGCAGCGGGTATGGTAGGCAATTTGTTCGACAGTAACGGGTAATGTGCTGGTTTCACCTTGAATAGTCATACCTAACGAGTCACCTACCAGCATCACTTGGATCCCTTGCTCATAAAATAATTGAGCAAAGCTTGCATCGTAGGCGGTCATGGTAGCAAATTTGCGTTTGTCTTTTTTAAACTGACATAAATCAGCCAGAGAAATTGGTTTCATTATAATAACCTCCGGAAATGATCTCCCAACGACCACACCTCAGAAGAGGTTGATTATTTTAGGCGTTAATATCCCAAAATGTTAGGCCGTTACGCGGGACGTGTGTGAGTCTTTCAGACAGCAATTCACCATCTGGAAAAACAAGAGTAGGGGCAAGTTCGCTGAGTGGATACAACATAAATTCTCGCTCCTTCAGCCCATAGTGTGGAACCGTTAATCGTGGTGTATTAATAACACGGTTACCAAAAAGCATGATATCGAGATCGAGGGTTCTCGGCCCCCAGCGTTCGTCTTTGCGCACACGACCAAGGTCAAGCTCGATTTGTTGGGTATAGTTGAGTAGTGCTTCTGGCTCAAGCGTTGTTTCAAGGCATACAGCCAGATTTAAAAAATCTGGCTGATTTTGCGGGCCTAACGGCTTCGTGCGGTAAATAGATGATGTTGCAGTAACATGGCTATTAGGAATAGCGTCTAATGCTGCAATAGCTTGTTGTGCCTGTTTAAGAGGCTCACCAAGGTTACTTCCTACAGCAATATAGACTTGTTCCATAACGGGCTCTCTATTTATGACGATTTATTGGGTTTGCGTGCCCCTGCATGAGAGGAGCGTTGCGGGCGATGACGGCGGCGAGTTGGGGCATTGCCTAATTCTGAAATCATCTCACGCTGCTTGCTGTTGTTAGCTTGCTGAAAATCTGCCCACCATAGTGCCAGTTCTTGTAGCTCATTACGATGTTCTACATTGGCTCTAAGCTCTAATAAATCAAAGGCGGCACGGAACTTTGGGTGCTCCATTAATTTATTGGCGCGTCGCCCTTGGCGGCGTGGTAAGCGTAATTGCAGTAACCAGATATCACGCATTGTTGTCGTGATACGTTTAGGGATGGCAATTGAACGACATTGCTCATCTAAAATATCATTCATCGCAAGGGCAAAGGCATCATAATAAGCGAGGCCACCTTCTTGGGACAGCTTCTCTGCATGTTCAGTAACGGGATACCATAACATGGCCGCAAATAAAAATGCAGGGTTGACACGCTTATCGTTTTTAAGCCTGAAGTCTGTGTTTTTCAAGACTTGCTCAATGATTTTTTCCATTGGCGAGTCATCAGTTTCACTAAAACGGCTCGAAATAACAGGGAATAGTTGCTCAAATAAACCAAATTTCTTGAGCATCTTGTACGTTGAATAACCTTGACCTGCTTGAAGTAATTTTAAGGACTCTTCAAATAATCTTGCAGAAGGAATTTCCCTTAATAATGGAGCAAGATGATAAATTGGGTCTGCGGTTTTTGGCTCAATAGTCATATCCAACTTACACGCAAAGCGTACTGCCCTGAGCATTCTAACAGGGTCTTCGCGGTAACGAGTTTCAGGGTCACCAATAAGACGAATAACACCCGCTTTAAGATCAGCCAATCCATTGACGTAGTCACGTAAAGTGAAATCATCAATGTTGTAATACAGACTATTAACGGTGAAATCGCGACGAATAGCGTCTTCTTCGATAGAACCAAAAATGTTATCGCGCAGCAACATGCCATTTTGTGCCTGTGATGACAAGTTCTTATCATCTGAGGCATTCTGGTCATGATGTCCGCGGAAAGTTGCAACTTCAATAATCTCAGGGCCAAACATAATATGCGCTAAGCGGAATCGGCGGCCAACAAGGCGGCAATTGCGAAATAGCTTACGGATTTGCTCTGGCGTTGCATTTGTTGTGATATCAAAGTCTTTTGGCTTTTGGCCTAATAATAAATCACGAACACCACCACCCACTAAGTAGGCTTCATAGCCACTTTTATTTAAACGATAGAGGACTTTCAGCGCATTATCGCTGATGTCACTGCGGGAAATAGAGTGTTCAGAACGCGGAATAACAGTAATGTTTTCGTTATTTTCGGTTGTCATTGTAGGGTGTTTCTCAGACGAAGAATCGGCACGTTGAGATTGACGAACCGTTTTTTTAATAGACGCTGTTTTTGGCGTTTGTTTAGCGTTCCGAGTACGAGGAGATGTCTGCTCCTTATCGGAATGAGTGACTGGCCTTTTACCGGCTGCCGAGGTATCTCGCTGAGTATGCGTGTGCTGCAAGGAATCTTCACTATTCGATGCAGTGGTATTACGAGATAAAATGTGACGGCAGAAATTTGCTACTCGGTTAAAAATAGTACACCTCGATGTGATTACCAATGTTCAATAAACAAAATAAGCGGCTAATCATAGCTCACAGAAGTTTCTTTGAGAATGCTTAAACGAATAAAAGTCACGTCTAATCATTTTTTTTATCAATAAAAATAGATTAAAAAACAAGCGATATTTTTCTTGGTTTCATCACTTATGGCGCAGAATACCTTATTTTAGTGGGTTTTTACCACAAAGACATTAAGCGCTATTTAAACCATAATCTGAAAAATACACTGTAAAATTCAATAAAAAATTTACTGAAAAATCGCATTTTTATTAAGATCTGATTAACGTATTCGTTTGCTAGCCATGAATTTTATCAAAAATGATAGCAAAAATAAGGAATGAATAAAGGCGCGTATTAGATTGTGTGAAAAAGAGGGGATTTTAAAGGGGCGAAACCCTTACAACGGCGCACGCAATATGCGCCGTTCAGGACTCCATTTGAGCAATTAGCCTGCCATTTGCTTTTCGCGAATTTCAGCTAATGTTTTACAGTCGATACATAAATCAGCGGTAGGACGGGCTTCCAAACGACGGATGCCAATTTCTACACCACATGATTCACAGTAGCCAAAGTCGTCATCTTCAACTTTTTTCAGCGTTTTCTCGATTTTCTTAATCAATTTACGTTCACGATCCCGGTTACGTAATTCAAGGCTGAATTCTTCTTCCTGAGCGGCTCTATCAACGGGGTCTGGAAAGTTAGCTGCCTCATCTTGCATATGAGTAACAGTCCGGTCCACTTCATCTCTGAGTTGATTGCGCCATGCTTCGAGAATGAGCTTAAAATGCGCCAATTGGGCTTCGTTCATGTACTCTTCGCCAGCTTTTTCATGATAGGGCTCAACCCCAGCAATGGCGAGAATGCTTAAGGACGATGTCTTACGTTTTTGCCCTTCTTGCATAATGCTTCTCCTACACACGCAAATTTTACAAAAACCCCAAGGGGGAAAATTTAAGGTCGCTATAAATAGCAGAAGAGAGCTCTCTTGGCAATCGTTCATGCAATGAGTTTTGTAATGCTGTGAGGGCGAGCGTGTTTATTCCCTTTTAGCGCCCCAGAACTCAGCGGCCCCGTATAAAAATCTATTAAAAAATATTATTTAATAGATGTAAAACTAATCTGTTTACTTAACGACATTTGTTGAGCAGTTATATCTGCCTGATAACAAAGTACTTCAACACCGCCTTGCCTTGCTTCCTCTAATAATTGCGCATATTTCTTATCAATATGCGCCGCTGCTGATGCTACGTGAATACCTGTATGTAACGCAACAAACAATAGTATGGCTCTTTTTCCTTCTTTCGCAATATGCATGAGTTCTCTTAAGTGTTTTTGTCCTCTAAGCGTCACCGCATCAGGGAAAAAACCGTGTTCATTTTCCAGTAAAGTGACTGATTTAACTTCAATAAAACAGTCAGGTAACCCATCGTGTGAGAGAAGAAAATCAATGCGACTATTTTCTGTTCCATATTTCACTTCAGGTTTTATCTTGCTGTAGTCAGATAATTCTGGAATGCACTTTCCGGTTAAGGCTTCAGCGACAAGTTGGTTTGCACGAAGGGTGTTGATACAAATAAAGTGTCCTTGTGTTGTTTGAGTTAACTCCCAACTGTGGGGATATTTGCGTTTTGCATTGTCAGAGGTGGAATACCAGACGGTATCTCCAGGAGTTGCACATCCAGTCATCGCACCTGTATTGGCACAGTGAATTGTTATCTCTTCGCCATTAGGTAAGGTGACATCCGCTAGAAACCGTTTATAACGCTTAATTAAAGTGGCAGGTTGTAAAGGGGGATGAAATTCCATAAGGTCTCCGCGGTGCTAACCAGTGATAAGCTGACTGATGAAAGAGGCTAATGCTACAATGTCTGATAGCAAAAGTTAAATGCAGGGAGTAGTTACTTTCGTGTTACCTATATTAGAAGTCAGTGAATCGTTACTGGCAGCCTTAAAATCTTCTCCACAAGTTTTATTACACGCCCCAACAGGCGCGGGTAAATCAACGGTATTACCCCTTGAAATACTCAAAAGTGGCGTCATTAATGGGCGAATTATTATGTTAGAACCGCGTCGTCTTGCTGCGCGTTCAGTCGCAACGCGTTTAGCACAGCAGCTTGGCGAAGAGGTAGGTAACACGATAGGGTTACGTATGCGTTCGGAAACGAAAGTGAGCCGCCATACGTGTCTAGAGGTGGTAACGGAAGGCGTACTTGCACGGCAGTTACAAAGTGACCCGATGCTTGAAGGTATTGGGTTGGTGATTTTAGATGAGTTTCACGAGCGAAATTTACAGGCAGACCTCGGCCTTGCCCTGTTATTAGATACTCAGCAAGCACTACGAGATGATTTGCGTATCTTATTAATGTCAGCAACATTGGATAACCAAGGCCTGACACAGTTATTTCCTGAAGCGCCAGTCATTACATCTCAAGGTCGTACTTTCCCTGTTGTGCGTGAATACCATCCAATTAACTCTAACAAGTTATTCCATAAAGAAGTGGCATCAGTGGTGTGGCAATTATTGCAACAAGAACCAGGCTCACTACTTTTGTTCCTCCCAGGCGTTGGGGAAATAGAGAAAGTGAGAGCAGAACTCTCCTCTATGGTAAGTGAGGACATACTTTTGTGTCCGTTATATGGTGCACTTTCACTGCAAGCTCAACAACAAGCCATCCAAGTTGCTCCCAAAGGAAAACGCAAAGTGGTGTTGGCAACCAATATTGCAGAAACCAGTTTAACCATAGAGGGTATTCGTTTAGTGGTAGATAGCGGTTTTGAACGTGTTGGGCAGTTTAACCCACGTACAGGGTTAACAAAATTGGTAAAACAACGAATAAGCCAAGCGTCAATGGCTCAAAGAGCTGGGCGAGCAGGACGTTTAGAAGCGGGTATGTGTTGGCATTTATTCAGTGAGGAGCAAGCCGAACGTGCCGCCCAGTTTAGCGAGGCTGAAATTAACCAAAGCGATCTCAGTGGGTTATGGCTCTCTTTATTACAATGGGGATGTCATGATACGGCGCAACTAAATTGGTTATCGCCACCACCGCAACCTGCGATTGCCGCTGCGAAGGGGTTATTAACAAAATTAGGAGCTGTAGATAGCCAAGGCAAGTTAACGGTATTGGGGCAAAAGATGGCGGCTTTCGCTAGCGAGGTGCGAACTGCTGCGATGCTCTGTAAAGCGCAAGAAAGTCAAAATAAAAATGTGATGCAGCTCGCCGCATTGTTAACGGCAATCATTGAAGAACCTCCACGTAATGGGGGATGCGACTTACGTAGTTTTATAGAAAGGCCGACAGACAATTGGTGTAAACGTGCATCAATGCTGAGTGAACAAAAAGTATCGAATAAAATTAGTCAACAAGGTGCGCTGATAAGTGAGTGGTTACCAACATTGTTAGCTGCGGCTTTCCCAGATCGTATCGCCAAATCTCGTGATAACCAATTGCGTTATCAACTCGCTAGCGGCTTAGGTGCATCCCTGAATGAATCGGATTCGCTTATTGGCTCGCCATGGTTAATGGTCGTCTCGGTTTGGCAGCCTGAAAATTCGGCAGATGCACGAATTTCATTAGCTTATCCGATTGAAATTGAACAGTTGCAAGTTGATAACCCTACTTTATTTAGGTCGCAAGAAACCGTGGAATGGGATGAGCAAAAGGGCACTTTATTAGCGTGGAAACGCTTGCAATGTGGGCAACTGGTGGTGAAATCAGAGCGGCTTACTAACCCAGATAAAACAGAAATTCGCCAAGCATTGGTTTACTGGCTAAAGCAAAATGGCTTACAACAACTGAATTGGCAGGAAGATGCACTTCAATTGTGTATTCGTTGCACATTAGCGAAACAGTTGTTTCCTGAAGTTAACTTCCCTGATTTTGATGAAAATGCACTATTGGATTCTTTGGGTGAATGGTTAGAGCCCTATTTGGATGGCGTGACGAACAAGCAAAAATTGCAGCAAATTAATTTAGCCAAGTTATTAATCAACCGTTTGGATTGGCAGCAACAGCAGTGGTTGCAGAGTCAGTTTCCAGACACTTACCACGCGCCATCCTTACACGATGTGAGTATTCACTATGCCTTAGATAAACCGCCATTTATCGAAATTCGCATGCAAGAAATGTACGGTGAAAAAACAAACCCAACTGTTGCTCAGGGAAAACTTACCTTAACGCTGTCTTTATTATCGCCTGCCATGCGACCACTGCAAATTACTCAAGACCTCGGTGCGTTTTGGCAAGGTAGCTACAAAGAGATTCAAAAAGAGATGAAAGGACGCTATCCAAAGCATTTGTGGCCAGATGACCCCGCGAATACGGCACCCACAAGGCAAACAAAAAAAGCGATGATGAGTACGAAATAACCGATTTTTGTGCTCTAATAGCGGGTTTCCAAAACGGGCTTGAATGGGCAAAGCAGAGTAAGGAAATGTAATTAAGAGCTTTCTTTGGTGAAATCTCAAGGGTTATGGGCCAAAATTAACCACTAGGCGTTAAGCAATTAGTGAATAATTAAGTTGTTAAGTAATTTTGTAAGGTGATATGGAGCGACCATGTCCGGTAAAGATTTTGAACCAATTGGCCGACGTAATAAAAAAACGGCTGATAAAAAACAATCCTCATCACGCCGCCGTAGAGATCGCGATGATTATGATGATGAAGATTTATACCAAGATGATGATATTGAAGAACAATATCTCGATGATGAAGATGAAGAAGAGCACATGGCTAAAAAAGGCTCAAAAAATAAAAAACAGCGCAAAGTAAAAAGCAAATGGCGTTGGTTTTGGCTACTCGTCAAGTTGATGATCGTGTTTGCGGTGCTATTAGCGGCGTATGGTTTTTATTTAAATCAACAAATTAAAGAGCGTCTCGATGGCAAAGTTTGGGATCTACCCGCTGCGGTTTACGGTCGCATGGTCAACCTGGAGCCAGGGATGGATTATAGCCAAGCGGAAATGACACGCTTGCTCGAAGGTATGCAATATCGCAAAGTCAGTAAAATCACCACATCGGGTGAGTTTGTTTTGCGTGGCAATACCATTGAAATTTTACGCCGTCCATTTAACTTCCCTGATCAAAAAGAAGGGCAGATTCTGGCTCGTATGGTGTTTGAAAATAATGCCTTAAGTAAGATTGAAAATATGGAGAATGGCCGCTCATTTGGTTTTTTCCGTTTAGATCCAAAACTTATCACCATGATGCAATCTGCAAATAATGAGCAGCGTTTGGTGCTGCCATTAGCGGATTTTCCTGAATCTCTGGTGAAAATCTTACTTGAAACCGAAGATAGAAACTTTTACGAGCACGATGGTGTCAGTTTGTACTCTATCGGCCGTGCTGTTGTTGCTAACTTAACTGCTGGGCGCTCAGTACAAGGGGGAAGTACCCTGACACAGCAATTAGTTAAAAACCTGTTTTTGACTAATGAGCGAACCTTAAAGCGTAAAGCTAACGAAGCCTATATGGCTCTCCTGTTGGACTATAATTACAGCAAAGAACGTATTTTAGAACTGTATTTAAACGAAGTTTTCTTAGGTCAAAATGGTAATGATGAAATTCGTGGTTTCCCATTAGCGAGCTTGTACTATTTTGGTCGTCCAATTAATGAATTAAGCTTCGATCAGCAAGCCTTGTTGGTGGGAATGGTACAAGGGGCATCAACCTATAACCCTTGGACAAAACCACAAAATGCCATCAAACGCCGTAATATCGTGTTGAAAATTCTTGAAACGCGCGGTGTGATTGACCAAGAAATGTACCAAGTCCTTAGTGCAAGGCCACTTGGCGTGAAAAATAAAGAAGGGCTGGTGGCATCCCAACCTGCCTTTATGCAAATGGTTCGCTTAGAACTCAATGAAAAATTGGGCGATAAAGTCAAAGAATTATCAGGTGCGAAAATTTTCACAACCTTAGACCCTGTCGCGCAAACTGCAGCAGAAAATGCCGTAGAAAATGGTGTCGCAGATTTACGCAAAACCCGTAAATTAGACGATATTGAAGGTGCAATGGTGGTGGTTGACCGTATTAACGGTGAAGTGCGTGCCATGGTGGGTGGTTCTCAGCCACAATTTTCAGGGTTTAACCGTGCTTTGAACGCACGTCGTAGTATTGGTTCATTAGCAAAACCGCCTGTGTACCTCGCCGCACTGAGTGAGCCTGATCGTTACCGTTTGAACACATGGTTAAAAGATGAACCGCTGACGGTTAAAGTCGGCAACCAAAATTGGAGCCCAAGAAACTACAGCCGTAATTTCAATGGCCGTATGATGCTAGTTGATGCGCTTGCAAAATCACAGAATATCCCAACCGTAAACTTAGGGTTAGATATTGGCCTCGACCAAGTGTTTAATACGTTTGTTCGTCTAGGGGCACCAGCCGCAGCGATGGAAAAAGTGCCAGCAATGTTCTTAGGTGCTGTTAACTTAACGCCAGCGGAAGTGGCTCAGGTTTATCAAACCATTGGTGGTGAAGGCAATCGGGCGAAATTGTCCTCCCTGCGTTCCGTCATCGACGGTGATGGTAACGAAATTTATCAAAGTTACCCATCCGCAGAGCGTGCTGTACCTTCACAAGCTGCTTATTTAACACTTTATGGTATGCAGCAAGTGGTGAATCAAGGAACAGGTCGCGTTTTATTATCCAAATACGGTAAGTACAATTTGGCTGGTAAAACAGGGACAACCAATGATTTGCGTGATAGCTGGTATGCGGGTATTGATGGCAAAGAGGTGGCAATCGTCTGGGTAGGGCGTGATAACAATGGTCCGACACAGTTAACAGGGGCAACAGGGGCTTTAAAAGTCTACCAACGCTACCTTGATAACCAAGCGCCATTAGCTCTGATTAATCGTGCACCAGAGGGCATTGTCGATATGCAAGTCACGGCTGATGGTCAGTTAAGCTGCTCAAACTTTGGTGGTGGTAGAATGTTGCCGATTTGGACTGATAACCCAGACAGTCTATGCCAAGCCTCAGAAGACCAAGCACCAACGTGGAATTTAAATGGTAATAATGATGAGCAAAAAAGTGATGCGCCAGATTGGGTGAAGGATATGTTTGGCGATAATCCCTAAATTTTCGTCATATTTCGAGCCGTGGCGGTGTTGGCTACATTCAGCTACTCGGGTTACATACTAGTGTATGCTCCCCGAGATAGCTTCACTTGCCGCCTTGCCACAACTCGAACTATTTAGAAAATTAACGATATATTCAGTTTTCTAACTTTCTGCTATCTAATTCTTTTAATTGACCACTTCAATGCCTAGAAAATAATTTTCCCGAAACCTATCACAAGGCGAACTATATAAGGAATTATTGTGTAAGATGTATAACTATAAAAGTTAACCTTAGAAAGGTAGAGGTGAAACTAGAGTGCTTCACCTCTTTGTTTTTAATGCAAATTAATTCGCTTTGATTTTCGCCAGCGCTGTTTCAGCAGCTTTGATGGTTTTTTCAATATCTTCATCGCTGTGTGCGATAGACATAAACCCAGCTTCAAAAGCGGATGGTGCGAGGTAAATGCCTTGTTCTAACATGTAATGGAAGAATTTTTTGAAGCGCTCCACATCGCATTTCATCACGTCTTGGTAGCAAGTCACTGTTGCTGCATCCGTGAAGAAAATACCAAACATCCCCCCGACATGGTTGATGACCATTGGAATTCCTTGTTCTTGGGAAACACGTTTTAACCCACGGGCTAATTTTTCTGTTAGCTCATTTAAACGTGAATGAACGCCTGGTTGGGACACTTCTTTTAAGCAAGCAAGGCCCGCTGCCATTGCAACAGGGTTACCCGATAAAGTACCAGCTTGGTAAACAGGGCCTATAGGCGCTAATTTTTCCATGATTTCAAGACGACCACCAAATGCACCCACAGGCATACCACCGCCAATAATCTTGCCTAAGCAGGTTAAGTCTGGCTCAACACCGTAGTAATCTTGTGCGCCACCTAATGCAACACGAAAGCCTGTCATTACTTCATCAATGATCAGTACGGCATTAAATTCATCACATAACGCACGTAGACCAGGTAGGAATTCTGCAGTGGGTGGCACGCAGTTCATGTTCCCAGCAACAGGCTCCACGATGACACAAGCGATATCTTCAGGATAATTTTCAAACGCTTGGCGCACAGATGCAAGATCATTGTAAGTGCAAGTGAGCGTATGTTTGACGAAATCTTCAGGAACACCTGGCGAGTTTGGTTCGCCCATGGTCAGCGCACCAGAACCTGCTTTCACTAATAAGCAATCTGCGTGGCCATGGTAGCAACCTTCGAATTTGATAATTTTATCGCGGCCTGTATAGCCACGAGCTAGGCGAATAGCACTCATGGTAGCTTCAGTACCAGAGTTCACCATGCGAACTAAATCCATAGAAGGAACAAGTTCGCATACTAATTCGGCCATTTCAACTTCGGCGGCAGTTGGTGCGCCGAAACTCAAACCTTTATGGACGGCTTTAATCACCGCATCGCGAATTTCTGGATGGTTATGACCTAAGACCATTGGTCCCCATGAGCCAACGTAATCGACATACGCTTTACCATCAACATCATAAATATAAGCACCATCCGCTTTTTCGATAAATAAAGGCGTACCACCGACACCATTAAAGGCGCGAACTGGCGAATTCACACCGCCAGGAATTTGTTGTTTTGCTTGCTCATACAGAATTTCAGATTGCGACATGGCAGGGCTCCAGAAAAGGGCGAAATAAAAATTTGCCACCATTCTAAAGCACTGCATCAATTAAACCAAATGTTGCTAGCAAGATATGCACAATGTGTCTAATTGCGTAACAACACTTGAACGATTTAGTCAAGTGGCGGATAATTGGGTTAATTGATCTGAGTGGTTTTTAGCCCACACATGAATTTACCGGTCACCGGTTTGGAGTGAAAAATGAGTGATGATGCAGCTCTGCCATTGCAATTTACTGATGCGGCAGCAATTAAAGTTAAAGATTTAGTCTCTGATGAGGACAACCCAAATCTGCGTCTGCGTGTTTATATCACTGGTGGCGGATGTAGCGGCTTCCAGTACGGTTTCACCTTTGATGATCAAATCAACGATGGTGATATGACCATTGAGAAACAAGGTGTTGCGCTGGTCGTCGACCCAATGAGTCTGCAATATTTGGTGGGTGGAAGTGTCGACTATACAGAGGGCTTAGAGGGTTCTCGTTTTATCGTAACAAATCCAAATGCTAAGTCTACGTGTGGATGCGGTTCATCCTTTAGCGTCTAATTTTCGTCATATTTCGTGCTGTGGCGGTGTTGGCTTCATTCAGCTACTCGGGTCACATACTTGTGTATGCTCCCCGAGATATCTTCATTTGCCGCCTTGCCACACCGCGAACTATTTAGAAAATTTCTGTAATTCTTAATTCTTAATTCTTAATTCTTAATTCTTAATTCTTAATTCTTAATTCTTAATTTTTAATTCTTAATTGGATAAGACATTTATTGTTTGCAGAGTTGCTACGTGGCGGTGTTGGCTTCATTCAGCTACTCGGGTCACATACTTGTGTATGCTCCCCGAGATATCTTCATTTGCCGCCTTGCCACAACGCGAACTATTTAGAAAATTTCTGTAATTCGTAATTCGTAATTCGTAATTCGTAATTCGTAATTCGTAATTCGTAATTCTTCTTTATCAATCGGATAAAGCGTTTAACTGCTCACAAAGTTGTTCGGTGGCGTCGATGATTCGTGGGCCTGCACGATGGAACCAATCTTCATTTAGACGAATGATTGGGACATCCAGTTGTGATTGCCAAAAATTTCTTACAACTTTTTCCTGTTCAATTGAGCCAGTCATTACAATCACATCAGGATTACGAGTGAGCACTTGCTCACGGCTAATTTGCGGCCATTGCACGGCGCTGTTAGCAAAAATATTTTCCCCTCCACAAAATGTCACGACATCATTTTGCAATGTATGTTTACCCGTACTAAATAAAGGCTGAGTCCCCAGTTGGATAAAGATTTTTTTGGTTTTGAGATCTGACTTTTTTTGATTTCGATAAGGAGTCAACTTAGCTCGCATAGCGCTAATATTTTGCTGAGCCAGCTCAGGTCTAGGACTGTATTGGGATAACTCATTGACAGCGTCGATGACTCCATCAATGGTTTGTGGGTCAAAATAGATAATGGGAATGCCAAAGGATGCCAACTGATCAAGCGGCCGTTGCGGGTTTCCCCCTCGCCATGCCAAAATTAAATCAGGATTAAGCGCGATAATACGTTCGACATTAACCCCTTGCCAATCAGAAACTTGCTCCAGCTTCTTTGCTTGTTCGGGGTAATCGGAGTAAGCACTAACTGCAATCAAGTTATCACCTAACCCAGCAGCATAGGCGAGCTCTGTATTTGCGGGGGATAAACTAACCACGCGCTGTTTTGGCTCAGACAGAGCAGAAAAGGAGATAAAACAAGCCAATAATAAAGTAATAACGTGGGATGAATAGGCAGTTAATTTTTTCATGGCGCATCATCATGTGGCGATAAAAGGCATACCTGACAATTAGTTATGCCTTTTTTGTTGAATTTAAGCCAGCTTAGCTAAAATTGCATTGATCATCAGTGAAGACTGGCGAGCTGCAACGGGAAGAAATTCATCAAAGCTGGTATGCGATTCTTTATCTGCAACATCTGAAATCGCGCGAACCACAACAAATGGTACGCCGAATTGATGGCAGACTTGGCCAATCGCCGTCGCTTCCATTTCAACAGCAGCAACTTGTGGGAAGGTCGCTTTAATGCGTGCTAAAGGTTCTGCACCATTAATGAAGGCATCACCGCTACACACTAAGCCACGAACTGCATTCATATCGAGCAACTTAATGCATTGCTCAGCAACATCAATGAGTTTGTTATCAGCGACAAAAGCAGGTGGGCATTGTGCCATCTGGCCGGGCTCGTAGCCAAATGCCGTAACATCAGCATCGTGATAGCGTACTTCGGTCGAAACAACGATATCACCCACATTTAAGCGAGGGTCTAACCCGCCAGCGGAACCTGTATTAATCACAACATCAGGCTGACAATGTTCTAACAACAAAGTCGTACCAATAGCAGCAGCAACTTTACCAATACCTGATTTTAATAGGGCAATATCAACACCGTTAATTTTCCCAGTGTAAATTTCACAACCTGCACGACTAATGGTTTGGCAGCCTTCAATTTGTGAGCGAAGAATAGCAACTTCTTGCTCCATCGCTCCAATGATCCCAACTTTCATTTTGTCTCCTTTTCCCTGCTCAATTTGTACGATTAGTGTCAATATTTTGACTAGGGAAGATAATGTTTTATTGTGTTAGTGCTGTGTTCTTCGAGCGGGTTCGCAAATTTTATTGCAACAACTCGAATTTCGACAACGAAATTACAAAGATGCACGAAGTGTAACATTGAAAGGTGAGTCGTGAAGTATTTTTCCTGTGTTTAGGCTATATAATGAAGCATCAATTGAGATAGGGAAGGTGGCAGCGTGGGTGAAATTAATTTTCTAAAGAAACTGAGCTTTCAGCGTAACTATATGAGCAGTGCTAAAAACCAGAAAGTCTCACCACAGGATGAAGACGCCGTAAACCGCTTATTTGAAAGTGACCGTGGGCGTATTATTAATTCCGCTGCTATTCGTCGTTTACAGCAAAAAACACAAGTTTTCCCATTAGAACAAAATGCGGCGGTGCGCAGCCGATTAACTCATTCACTTGAAGTTCAGCAAGTGGGGCGCTATATCAGTAAAACTGTGCTTGGTGAGCTGAAAAAGAAAAAATTGTTAGAAACCTATGGGTTAGATGAGCGTTGTGATGCTTTTGAAAGCTTAGTGGAGATGTCCTGCCTGATGCATGACATTGGTAACCCACCTTTCGGACATTTTGGTGAGGCTGCTATTCAGCGCTGGTTTAGCAAACTACTCGCCCCTGAGTATCTATTTTCATCTGACCTACCCGACCCTTGTCAAATTGAAGCATTGCAATTAACAGGCAATGAAAAGCAAGACCTTTTTCGTCGCCAATTGAAGCGAGATTTATGTTCATTTGAGGGGAATGCACAAGGTTTACGAATGGCTCACCGCTTGTTGAAACTTAACCTAACCTACGCACAAATTGGTTCTATCTTGAAATATACGCGAGGAGCTTATGATTTAGAACCAATCCCAGCAGAATTTGATTATTTGATGAAAAAACCAGGGTATTACTGGTCTGAAGCGGATTTTGTCAGTGAACTTACCAAGAAACTCGATATGGAGAAATATTGCCGTTTCCCACTTTCATACATTATGGAGGCGGCAGATGATATCTCTTATTGTATTGCTGATTTGGATGACGCTGCAGAAAAAGGGATCTTTACCGTTGAGCAATTAATTGATTATTTGCGCGCAGAGTGGGGGAAAGTTGAGCAGAATGATTTATTCGATCAAACCATTATGCGTGCTTATAACAATATTAGTGATAACCACACAAGGCGGATTCAGCAAGACCAGTTTTTTATGTACTTACGCGTTAATATTACAGGTAAGTTAGCGCACTATAGTGCCCAGCGCTTTATTAAAAACCTACCTGAAATTTATCATGGTTGTTTTAATAGCGCATTATTGGAAGACAAAAGCCCTGAGCATCGTTTGCTGAAAGTGTTGAAAACCGTTGCATTTAAACATGTATTTAACCATCACGAAGTCGAGCAGTTAGAGTTACAAGGTTATAAAATTATCAGTGGATTACTCGATTTTTATAGTCCGTTGCTAATGATGAACCGAACTGACTTTGCAGATTTAGTGGAAAAAAATTACCACAAACACTTTTTTATTGAAACGCGGTTATTCCATAAGTTATCCAATAAGCACCGTTTATCCTATAACGAGGCGCTTGAGAAAGTCTCTGCAACGAATGAAGCGGATAAATCTATTCTTGAGTTTTACTATCGAGCCCGCTTGATTCAAGACTACATCAGCGGTATGACAGATCACTATGCTTATGAAGAATATAGAAAATTTATGGTGAGTAATTAATAATATTAATTCGCTAAGTAATAAAATCGAAAAGTAGGCAATAAAATAAAAGGAAAAACAGGTATACTAGGCATGTCTGTTTTTCTCTTTTCAGAAATAAAAAATGCCTGAAATGGAAACAAACAAGGACCCTTTTTTGTAACTAATACTTCGTTGTGACTACTTATGGCTCAATTTTACTCTCCGAACCGCCGCACCACTCCACGCCGTCAACTTACGGTCATTGCTGATAGCTTAGATGCCGCAGGGCAAGGTATAGCACGTCTTGACGGGAAAACAATTTTTGTTGCGGATTTATTACCAGGGGAGGAAGCTCAGATTGAGTTAACGGAAGATAAGCGTAGTTTTGCGAAAGCGAAAGTGGTTAAGCGCTTATCAACAAGTCCACAGAGAGTGAAGCCACAATGCCGTTATTTTAATCAGTGTGGTGGCTGCCAACAGCAACATATTGATATTGAATTACAAAGAGCAAGTAAGGCCGAGGCTTTACAATATTTAATGATGCGAGAAACGGGAGTTGATAAAAGTGCAGCTCCCGTGATGAGTGGTGAACCTTATGGCTATCGCCGCCGTGCTCGCTTAGGCTTGCAATATCAACCTAAACATCAACGGTTGGTGATGGGGTTTCGTCAAGTACAGTCCAATACGCTGGTTGATATTAAAAACTGTCCAGTGTTAGTGCCTGAACTGGATATGTTACTTACCCCCCTTTCTGAGTGTCTTAACCAACTTAGCATTAAGCCGAAATTAGGCCATGTTGAGCTTATCCATGCGGATAACAGCAATATCATCATGATCCGTCATTTAGTGCCTTTTTCACATGCAGATAAACAGAAACTTAACGATTTTGAAAGGCAATATGACGTGTCTATCTGGTTGGCAGGAAATGACAATGCATTAGAAGCGCTGACGTCGAGCTCACCAATGCCAGAATATCAAGTGGTAGGTGAAGTGCTTAAATTTAACCCATTGAATTTTATTCAAGTGAATGGGCAAGTAAATCAATTGATGGTGGCACAAGCGTTAGCATGGTTAGATCTAACGCGTGAAGATAGGGTATTAGACCTTTTTTGCGGAATGGGTAATTTTACGTTACCAATAGCACGATTAGCGCAATCAGTTGTTGGGGTTGAAGGTGTCGAAAATTTAGTCGAACAGGCGCGAAACAACGCTCAGCTCAATACTATTTCCAACGCGACCTTCTATAATGAGAACCTAGAAGCCGAAATTCATACACAACCGTGGGCAGCTCAAGGGTTCAATAAAGTATTATTAGACCCTGCACGAGCAGGGGCGGCGGGCGTGATGGAACATTTAATTAAACTGATGCCTGAAAAAATTGTCTATGTTTCTTGTAATCCAACGACATTAGCAAGGGACAGTAAAGTTTTGCTTGATGAGGGGTATCAATTGTTACATTTGCGGATGTTAGACATGTTTCCGCACACTAGCCATTTAGAATCAATGGCACTATTTATCCGTCGGCCAGAGCATTAACAGGTAGGGAGAATATATGGTTGCAGTAAGAAGCGCACATCTTACCCCAGCAGGTGAGTTTGCCCCAGAAAAATGGGTAGGCGGTCTGGGTTTGAGCAATAAACAATCAGAAGAAAAGCTCATCCATACCTGGCAGTTTTGTCACGATAAATTAGCAGGCCAAGAAATTGGGCCTTTATTGCTGTGGCGTGGCATCGAGATGACCGAAATCTTATCTACGCTCAGCATGGACATTGGCAGCTTACAAGCCGCATTATTATTTCCATTAGTAGAAGAAGGCAAGCTGGAAGAGCACGAAGTCATTGAACAGTTCGGAAATTCGATACACGAACTTGTTAAAGGCGTGCTTGAGATGGATGCTATTCGTCAATTAAAAGCGACACAATCCAGTGAAACAAGCTCAGTCCAAGTCGATAATATCCGTCGTATGTTATTGTCGATGGTGGAAGATTTTCGTTGTGTTGTCATCAAGCTAGCAGAGCGTATCGCGCATTTGCGTGAAGTCAAAGACGCCACAGAAGATGAACGCGTATTAGCCGCAAAAGAATGCTCCAATATTTATGCGCCATTAGCGAATCGCTTAGGGATAGGGCAATTAAAATGGGAATTAGAGGACTTCTGCTTCCGTTATTTGCACCCTGATGAATACAAAAAAATCGCTAAGTTACTCCATGAACGCCGTATTGACCGTGAAGATTATATTGATAATTTTGTCGGTACGTTGCGTAAATATATGCTAAAAGAAAACATTCAGGCTGATATTTACGGTCGTCCCAAGCATATCTACAGTATTTGGCGCAAAATGAAGAAGAAATCATTGGCGTTTGATGAGCTGTTCGATGTGCGGGCTGTACGTATTGTGGTTGAACGTTTGCAAGATTGCTACGCGGCACTGGGAATTGTGCATACCCATTTTCGCCATCTTCCTGATGAGTTTGATGACTATGTAGCAAACCCCAAGCCAAATGGCTATCAATCAATTCATACAGTTGTGTTGGGCCCCAACGGTAAAACCCTTGAAATTCAAATTCGTACCCGCCAAATGCATGAAGATGCAGAGTTAGGGGTCGCTGCACACTGGAAATATAAAGAAGGCGCAACAGGAATTGGCAAGGGAAGCAGCTACGAAAATCGTATTGCATGGCTGCGTAAATTAATTGCATGGCAGGAAGAAATGGCAGACTCAGGTGAAATGCTTGATGAAGTTCGTAGCCAGGTATTTGATGATCGTGTTTATGTCTTTACACCGAAAGGGGATGTTGTCGATTTACCGACAGGGTCAACTCCACTTGATTTTGCCTACCATATTCACAGTGATGTAGGGCATCGTTGTATAGGTGCGAAAATTGGTGGTCGGATCGTGCCATTTAGTTATCAACTGCAAATGGGGGATCAAATTGAAATCATCACCCAAAAACATCCGAACCCAAGCCGTGATTGGTTAAATCCAAACTTAGGCTATGTCACAACCAGCCGTGGGCGTGCCAAAATTCAAAACTGGTTCCGTAAACAAGACAGAGATAAAAACATTCTTGCTGGACGCCAGATTTTAGATAGTGAACTATCTCAGCTTGATATTAGCCTGCGTGAAGCGGAAAAACTGCTTATTGCCCGCTATAACGTTCATTCTCTGGACGAAGTATTAGCAGGTATTGGTGGCGGTGATATTCGAATTAACCAGTTGGTGAATTTCTTACAAAGCAAATTCAATAAAGCAACGGCGGAAGAAGAAGACCGCGCGGCAATGAAGACATTAGAAAGTAAGTCTTCACTCCCAAGAGCACCATCCCATGGTAGTGGTCGAGTGGTGGTTGAAGGGGTTGGTAACCTAATGCACCATATTGCACGTTGCTGCCAGCCAATTCCAGGGGATGAAATTGTCGGTTTTATCACGAAAGGACGAGGTATTTCTATTCACAGTGCGGATTGCGAACAATTAGCTGAGCTGCAAAGTCACGCACCAGAACGCGTGATAGATGCAGTTTGGGGAGAAAACTATTCCAGTGGTTATTCTCTCGTGGTTAGAGTTGTCGCCAATGACCGTAGTGGTCTACTACGTGATATCACGACAATATTAGCTAATGAGAAGGTTAATGTGCTTGGCGTCAGTAGCCGCAGCGATGTGAAGCAGCAATTAGCAACGATAGATATGACAATTGAGCTGTATAATATTGAGGTGCTGAGCCGGGTGTTAGCAAAATTAAATCAGTTGCCGGATGTTATTGAGGCAAAACGCCATTCCCAGTGATTTTCTTCATATTTTGCGTTGTAGGGGTGTTGGCTACACTTAGCTACTCGGGTCACATACTTATGTATGCTCCCCGAGATAGCTAATCTTGCCGCCTACCTACAACTCAAACTATTTTGAAAATCAGTACTGTTATATTGTCAGTGGTTTTCTTCATATTTTGCGTTGTAGGGGTGTTGGCTACACTTAGCTACTCGGGTCACATACTTATGTATGCTCCCCGAGATAGCTAATCTTGCCGTCTACCTACAACTCAAACTATTTTGAAAATCAGTACTGTTATATTGTCAGTGGTTTTCTTCATATTTTGCGTTGTAGGGGTGTTGGCTACACTTAGCTACTCGGGTCACATACTTATGTATGTGACCCGAGATAGCTAATCTTGCCGCCTACCTACAACTCAAACTATTTTGAAAATCGGCACCATTATAATTAACCATTTTTATATTTTGAGCCGCAGCGTTGTTGGCTGCGCGCGCTCCTCGCGACAACACCAACTATTTTGAAATGATCCTTTTCAAGTTTTCTTTGTTGATTAGCCTTTATATCTGGTAAGTTTGAAATAAAGGTAGCAATGTAGAAACAAAAGAAAATCAAAGGGTAATACAATGAGTCAGCAAAATCACCAAATTGAACGCTTACTATCCATCATGGCACAGCTGCGCGACCCAAAAACGGGGTGCCCTTGGGATAAAGTACAAACATTTAAAACCATCGCACCTTACACACTTGAAGAAACCTATGAGGTACTTGATGCGATAGAGCGTGAGGACTTTTCTGATCTAAAAGGCGAATTGGGTGACTTATTATTCCAAGTCGTTTTTTATGCACAAATGGCGAATGAAAAATCACTTTTCGATTTTAATGATATCTGCCAAGCGGTGAGTGACAAACTTGAGCATCGTCACCCACATATCTTTGATACGAACAACCAACTTTCAAGTTCCGAAGTGATTGAGGGATGGGAAAAGCGTAAGGCAAAAGAACGTGCTGAAAAGTCTCAATTTTCTGTACTTGATGATATTCCAAACTCACTCCCTGCACTGATGAAAGCCTATAAAATTCAAAAACGTTGTGCTTCTGTCGGTTTTGATTGGGATACGCTTGGCCCAGTGGTTGGAAAAGTGCATGAAGAACTTGAAGAAGTCATGGAAGAAGCCACTCAGGTGGTTGTAGATCAAAACCGCTTAGAAGAAGAAATTGGAGACTTGCTGTTTGCGACAGTAAATTTGTCTCGTCACCTAGGCCATAAGCCCGAAATTGCACTGCAAAAAGCCTGTAATAAATTTGAACGACGTTTTAGGCAAATCGAGAAAAGCTTATCCGAAAGTGGTAAGTCTGTAGAAGGTGCTACACTTGAAGAGATGGAGGCACTTTGGCTGCAGGTTAAAAGCCAAGAATAAAATGTCTCGTCATATTTCACACTACAGCGTTGTTGGCTGCGTTCGGCACATGGGTCACATACTTATGTATGCTCCCCGAGATATCCTCTCTTGCCGCCTAGCTGTAATGCGAACTATTTAGAGCCATTACATGTAAGTATTGAAACTATTTGTCGTTTTAAGATTTGGATGTTGTTGGTTTATTCTAAAAGTAATTTATTTAATATTCCCAAATAAAGCTTCAAAAACAATGAATAGAATGGCATTTTTAGGCGTCAAATAGCGAGTGATAGAGTAAATAGTTATTCAAAATCAAACTTAGTGCAGAATTGCATTTTTTACGCTATAGAATGAGCTGAAAGGATTTAGCTTTTGCCTTTAAACTGTGTTAATGTATAAAAACAGACGCAGATGACTATTTTTGAAGCGATAAATAATTTTCGTTTTTAACTTGCTGATAATATTAGAGTGTTGATGAAATTTAGCCTTATTATGCTTAGAACATTTGTAGCGAAATTAAGGTTCGGGTATACTGTTTTCCCGTCCTGTTATATCCATCATCTTTTAAACCTAAACTTTCAGGTTCAGCATGAAAACTAACTATATTTTTGTGACCGGCGGGGTCGTATCCTCTCTGGGTAAAGGCATTGCCGCAGCCTCGTTGGCGGCTATACTCGAAGCCCGTGGACTCAATGTAACGATTATGAAACTGGATCCCTACATTAACGTAGATCCAGGTACAATGAGCCCAACCCAACACGGGGAAGTTTTCGTTACAGAAGACGGCGCTGAAACTGACTTGGATTTGGGTCATTATGAGCGTTTCATCCGTACCAAAATGACACGTCGTAATAACTTTACGACAGGCCGTGTCTACTCTGAAGTTCTGCGCAAAGAGCGCCGTGGCGACTACTTAGGCGCTACCATCCAAGTTATCCCGCATATTACGAATGAAATCAAAGACCGTATCATCCGTGGTGGTGAAGGCCATGATGTTGTTCTCGTTGAAGTTGGCGGAACTGTCGGTGATATCGAATCTCTGCCATTCTTAGAAGCTATTCGTCAAATGGCGGCGGAAGTGGGTCGTGAACGTACACTATATTTGCACTTAACCTTAGTGCCATATCTTGCAGCTGCGGGTGAAGTAAAAACCAAACCAACGCAACATTCTGTGAAAGAATTGCTGTCCATTGGTATTCAACCTGACGTATTAATTTGCCGTTCAGACCGTGTGATTCCTGCAAACGAGCGCGCGAAAATCGCGTTATTCTGTAATGTGCCAGAAAAAGCAGTTATCTCACTAAAAGACGTTGATTCTATTTATAAAATCCCAGCCTTGTTAAAATCCCAAGGTTTGGATGAATACATCTGTAGCCGTTTCCGTATCGATGTGCCTGAAGCGAATCTGTCTGAGTGGGAACAAGTTATTTACGAAGAAGCCAATCCTGCTGGGGAAGTAACTATCGGAATGGTGGGTAAATACGTTGAGTTACCAGATGCGTATAAATCAGTTATCGAAGCACTGAAACACGGCGGCTTGAAAAATCGTTTAACCGTGAATATTAAGCTAATCGACTCGCAAGATATCGAAACCCGTGGTGTTGAATTACTGAAAGGGCTTGATGCAATTTTAGTTCCAGGCGGTTTTGGTGAGCGTGGTGTAGAAGGGAAAATTCTGACAGCGCAATACGCACGTGAGAATAAAATCCCTTATTTAGGTATTTGTTTGGGTATGCAAGTTGCCCTGATTGAATTTGCACGTAACGTTGCCAATATGGCAGATGCAAACTCAACAGAATTCAAAGCAGATTGTAAATATCCAGTTGTTGCGCTGATTACAGAATGGCGTGATGAAGAGGGTAACGTTGAAGTGCGTTCTGAAGAGAGCGACCTTGGCGGTACAATGCGTGTTGGCGGGCAGCCATGCCATTTAGTGAATGGTAGCTTAGTGCGTGATATGTATGGTGCTGAAACCATCGTTGAACGTCACCGTCATCGTTATGAAGTGAATAACTTATTACTGAAACGCATCGAAGATGCGGGCCTAAAAATCGCAGGTCGCTCAGTAGATAACAAACTGGTAGAAATTATTGAAAACCCAAATCACCCTTGGTTTGTGGCTTGCCAATTCCACCCAGAGTTCACTTCGACCCCAAGAGATGGTCACCCATTATTTGCAGGTTTTGTTAAAGCCGCTGGTAAGTACCAGAAAGGTGAGTTGAAATAAGATATGGGGAAGTCGGCGCATTGGCACCAACTTCCCGAAATTTAACTTGTACTGAGGAAAACCTAATGTCCAAAATTGTTAAAGTGATCGGCCGTGAAATCATTGACTCTCGTGGTAACCCAACTGTTGAAGCTGAAGTTCACTTAGAAGGTGGCTTCGTTGGTTTAGCAGCTGCACCATCAGGTGCATCGACAGGTTCTCGTGAAGCTCTGGAACTGCGTGACGGTGATAAAGCACGTTTCCTGGGTAAAGGTGTTCTGAAAGCTGTTGGTGCAGTTAATGGCCCAATCGCAGAAGCCCTGATCGGTAAAGATGCAAAAGATCAAGCAAATATCGATAAAATCATGATTGACCTTGATGGCACTGAAAACAAATCTAAATTTGGTGCGAACGCAATTCTGGCTGTTTCTTTAGCAAACGCAAAAGCAGCAGCAGCGGCAAAAGGTATGCCTCTGTATGAGCATATTTCTGATCTGAATGGGACTCACGGTCAATATTCAATGCCTCTGCCAATGATGAATATCATCAACGGTGGTGAGCACGCAGATAACAACGTTGATATCCAAGAATTCATGATCCAGCCTGTTGGCGCACCAACGCTGAAAGAAGCGGTTCGCATGGGTTCTGAGATTTTTCATCACTTAGCAAAAGTACTGAAATCTAAAGGTATGAACACGGCTGTAGGTGATGAAGGTGGTTATGCACCTAACTTAGAATCTAACGCAGCAGCGTTAGCCGCTATCAAAGAAGCGGTTGAACAAGCAGGTTATGTATTAGGTAAAGACGTAACGTTAGCGATGGACTGTGCCGCATCTGAGTTCTTCAACGCTGAAACAGGTAATTATGAACTGAAAGGCGAAGGTAAAACCTTTACGTCTCAAGAGTTCACTCATTACTTAGAAGAGCTGACTAAACAGTACCCAATCGTATCTATCGAAGATGGTCTGAACGAATCTGACTGGGATGGTTTTGCATACCAAACTAAAGTTCTTGGTGACAAAATCCAATTGGTTGGTGACGACCTGTTTGTAACTAATACTAAGATCCTGAAAGAAGGTATCGACAAAGGTATCGCTAACTCAATCCTAATTAAATTCAACCAAATCGGTTCGTTAACTGAAACTTTGGCTGCAATTAAAATGGCGAAAGATGCAGGCTATACTGCTGTTATTTCTCACCGTTCAGGCGAAACTGAAGATGCAACTATTGCGGACTTAGCAGTGGGTACTGCAGCGGGGCAAATCAAAACAGGTTCTATGAGCCGTTCTGACCGTGTTGCTAAATACAACCAATTAATCCGTATTGAAGAAGCTCTGGGTAACAGTGCACCATTCAACGGTTTAAAAGAAGTTAAAGGCCAAGCATAATTTAATTGCTAAGCTAATTGATTGCAACGGGAGGCATCGGCTTCCCGTTTTTTATGCTTAAAATAAATGATATTTTAAAAAACGATAAAAAAATCATTTTTTCCATATTAAAGTTAATCTTAAATTTACCTATTTTATTAAAACGAATTCAATAATATTTATTTTCTGTGATAGAAATAAGTCTTTAAAATAAATTAATTTTGATATTAAATGGTGGAATATGGAAAAGGAAGGTTATGAGTCGTTACTTGCCATTTCAAGGGAAGGCAGAGATAAAGCAAGAACTGCTCAGGAAATTATCGATTTAATTAAAGAGATTAAAATTGGTTATAAAAATAATAGTTTTAATTGGGATTCGACACTAATAGAAAAAAAGAAGTATATTGAAGATAAAATAACTGACATTATTTATCAATTATATAATAATGATATCCCGACAGAATCAAGTAGGTTAAATCTTGAAGAAAGAAATTTATTTTTAGATGAGTTTAAAACTCTTCTAAATTCAGAGGTTAGGGATAAAGTCAGTATTAGAGCCCAAGGGCAAAATGAAGAATCTTTTTTTAAATTAAGTTCAGAACAACAATTGAATGCAAGTGCTTATCGTATTTTACCAAAAGATTACCGTCAACGTTATTTGAGTAGATCCAAATTAATGGCTCGATTAACGGTTAATGTTAATAAGAAAAATTACATTGATTTAGCAAATGCTTTAATTAAGTTATATGACAATGATCCGCAAAAAAATGTCTTTCAATCAAAAATTATGGGGCCAAGAAAATTAGGTAACAGAACCAATCAAGCCGTTATTTACCTTGCAGAGGCGAGTTCTGTGTCTGCTAAAGAAGTTAGCCAGCAATTAAAATCACTGTTACCACCAAATGCACTTATTGAACATACGCCCGTTGGTATGAAAAGGCTAATGACAGGGATCTCTTATTCTGAAACGGTAGAGGGGCAATCTAGTAGCTATGGTGAATTAAGGGCAGTGATTATGGCCAAGGCAGTCACTGAATCGTTATTAACAGGTGAAAGGTTAATAAACACATTACCAAGAACATTACAACGTTTTGGCTATGATCCTAAAGACCCTGCGCTTATTTCTCAAACGATTAAAGATAGGTTTTTGAAAACAGGGCTGAATGGTTCAAATTTAGAGTTAGGTACTGCTGCTCCAAGTCGAGATATACAACAATTTGTATTAAACCCCGAGCAATTTTGCTACTCATATAAAGTTAATGCAGGTTATCTCAATGATATAGACGAAATACCAGTAAGTGGGAAAGTTGTATTTTACCGTAATGAAAAATCCGAATATGAAATAAAGTATGTTGATGATACTTATCATTCAAATCCTGCTTATGCGCTAGAGAGTTATTTTTTAGATACTAACTCAAAAGGGGCAGATAAAGACTTTTCTAATTATATTGATATAGAAAAAACATCTCCAGAAAATAAATTTTTATTTTTAAGTAAGGTTAATAAAGGCTCTGTTGTTGTAACAGAGTTAGATTCAGAAAAATATAGAGTTTTCTATGATAGCCGTTATAACAGTTCTTTACTTTATGATAATGTTACCATGGCTATAGATGAGCGGGATTATAAAAATAGGGAGCATGATAGCCCCTTTGTTTTTTTATATTTTGATGATGAAAATTGGAAGTTGGTTTTTCAAGATAGAACGAATCAGGATGGATTACACTTTTTTCCTGATAGTGTAAAAATTAAATCAGCGGAGAGTTATTTTTTAGATGAAAAAATAACGGAATTTAATCTTTACAGAAAAAATGTACACGAAAAGTTGAATCTTTTTGCAAAAAAACTAGACGTCTATTTTTCTACAGCTGAAGAGTATTCAGTCACAGATGAAAAAAAAGTTAACTCTATTCATTGGGTAAATTTAGCTAATGAACTAAAAAGAAAAGTCCAAGCGAGTTCAGATGAGTTAAAAAATAGAATTAGAAATATAGAACTAAATTTAAAGAGAATTAATGATGAAAATATTATTTCTGATATGCAAGCAACGATAGATGTTAATCAGATTTTAGATAGAATAAAAAATGAACAATTTAATGAGGTATACTCGAGCTTGCTTGAGGTTGAATATGCTTTTTATTTGCAAACACTTAAACAGAATAAAGGTATGGACTTTGTGGTTCGAGGAATAAACTCAGGGTCTTCATCATCTAAAGCAGATGAACGTAGTCGGCTAACAATAATCGAGCGCTATGAAAATTTATTGTATTTACATAGAACATCAAAGAATATTGATTTTAGAAATGAATTTAATGAAGGAATGAAAAACTATAATAATATTGTAATTAAAGAAATTAATAGTAATGCAACGTCTTGGCAATTAAAAAAACAGTATGTATTAGCGGAGATTTCCGCAAAAGAAAGAGGTGCATTATATCGATTGATTCAAGATGCTGATTATGCGGAGTATATCGATAAAATTCTTATTGAAACGGGTAAGATCAGTGAGTTTTTTTATGAAAATGGTAGTAAAAGAAATAGGTTGATCCCCCAGGACTTTTACTTATCAATTATTAAAAGTGAATCTGGTGGACGCTGTTATCCACTGGTTAGGGCGATGTCTGTTGCATTGGCAAAAGGGGGACAAAATAGTGCTGATAAGCTCATAGATAAACTCTATGTCGCTGCTGCAAATCCAGATGATGAAAATTCCATTTTATTAAAGGAGGGGTTGAATAACCTACACTCAAATACCGGTGCTGTTGAATCTTCTTTTTCCTATGGGAAAATGAGCTTAAACAAGATCCAAGAGTTATTAACTGTTCGTGATGACACAATGATGTTTGCATTAAATACTAATAGTCATTCAATGATGTTAGGGAAAAAAGTGGAAAATGGTAAGAGTAACTACTATTTTTATGATCCTAACTTTGGTATTTTTGTATTTGATAATAGCCAAAGTTTATTTAATGCAATAACAAAGTTCTTTATTGAGAAAAAATTTGCACCTTATTACTCTGCATTTGACGTAGATGGAAAGCCGGCTTTTAATCTGGTTTATATCGATACTCATAAAATGAGTGGGGTTTCGATAGGTAACCAGCTTACCGTTGAAAATTTAAGCGATGAAAATGAGATTAGCACAATAGAAGCGAGGCAGAATAAAGCAAGATTAATATTAAGAGGCCAAAATGAAATATACCAAGAAGATTTACAATTAAAATGTTCACTATCCATCTTGGATGCAAACCAGTGGGCAGAAAAAATTCATGAAGCAAGCGTTAAACTATCTGTAGAAAATAACCTTGATGATCGATGGCTTCCCTTGTTTTCTAATATAGAAGAAGAGAAAGAGGGGCATTATCGTATTCAATTTATTCACTTAGATAACACAGATTTAACTCAATGGGTTGAAACAACCGATAAAACATTTAAAGATTTTCACCAATATAGCCTTGAAAAAATGACGGAGTTTGGGCGTGATTATCATTTTATTGAAGAAGAGTTCAGACAAAAAAGCCTAACTGTAGAAGGTAATTCTATTGATGGTTTAAATGCGGGGGTTGTGATTCAATCAATCATCCAATGGGTAGAAGACAGAAACCGGATTGAAAATACAAAGACTTCGAATACATCAAATTTAGCTATGGCTTTAAAAATTCATACCTATGTAAATTATGCATTAATCACCCAGAGCACAGTAAAAGATATTGCTCATATAACGCAATTAGCTAAAACCGCATTAAGTTACCAAACAAAAGCAGTAGCTCCCTCAATGAATCTCTTTTCATCATCACTCGCTAAAATTGCTAATGAGGGGCTATCGACATTATTTAATGGTGCATTGATTGGGTTTGATATTTATGAAATAACACAAGCTGAAAATGAGCCACAGACAATCACTTTTAGTACTCAACTCGTTTTTGATTCTGCAAGTTTTTTAGCTAATACTGTGGCTATAGGTGCTGATGCTTTTGGTTACACGACGGCATCAGCCTCTTTCGGTGGAATGGGGGTCATTGTTTCTGGGCTTGGGATTGGTTTCACAGCACTTGCGCGTAATTTTGCCATCATAGGTGAGGATGCCAAAGCGGTTGGTTTGTATTTTAGCGCACTGGATAAAGCATACCAAGGTAACGGTTATGAATATTCGAAAGATAATAAAACTTTAATACCTAAATATGGTGCTGTATTTAAAACTATCGACTTACAAGCGGATAAAATCGAATTTGATAGTCAATATATTTATCGCACGAGTGAGAAATCTTCTGGCGGGGGGCGAAAAAATTATATTTTTTGGGCGGGTAATTTTCCAACTATGGTACATGATAGACAACAAGCAATTAATATTCGTACAGGAATAGGCTATGTAAGTAGGTACCATACTGTGGATTTCGCTTCACAGGAGAATGTTTTTTTACCAGTGACACCAAAATCATATATAAAGTATGACTATAATTTATGGCCTGGGGCAACAACAAGGCACGACAATGGTTTTGATGTTATTCGTAGGCTAGAGCGGACTGATAAATTTGATTATGATTTTTATATTTTCCCAAGCGAAAATACAATTACTCATATTTACCATGAGTATGTTAATACCCCAATAAGTGTTAGGTTAGACAATAAAAAACGTAATCTAATTATACCTAATTTACCAAAAGAGTGGCACGGATTTGTTAGTTATGATCTAGAAGGGTGTGGGGGAAAATATACCATTAATATTAATGAAGGAGTCAATGTATTATTATCAGATTGCTCAAGCTGCCAGAACTCTTCTCAATGGATAATTAACTCAAAAGATAATAATAATATAAAAATATTTGATGATCGAGTAAGCGTTGGGGAGGTTGATTTTTTTATCAAGAATAAAAATCCAGGAAGTAAATATTATATTATTGGAAATGAGAATGAAGTAAACGAAATAAATTTCAAAACAAAATCGATGACAGTTGTGAGTATTGATGAAACAGTATGGAAAAATAACATAAAAGGTTTTGATGCATATTTACACACTTTAGCCTTGGAACATAGAACACATCAACAGTATGTTATTATTGAAAATTATCAGCATAATGGAAACAATGTAGGCCGTGCTTATTTTGATGTGAAAACGGAAAAAATACTATTTACAGACTCAATTGATGCAGAGAAAAAAAATGCACTGTTAGCGTGGGTTAGAAAAGATAAGGCTATTTTTTATTCAGTAGGCTCGCCTCTGATTTGGGTGACAGACCTTAATAGTGGAAAGGTTCTTTCTGAATACCGATTAGAAAACAAAATGGCACGTAATTTAGATGTTTTAAAAGTATGGTCAGAAGAAGATATTATTTATTTTTCTTGTCGCTATCAAGATTCACTCGAGGTAGCAAATTACCAAATTGTAGAAAACAACATTGAATTGGTGAGTCTTGTTTCAGCACCTGAACTGTTAGTCGATTTAGCTAGCACTCATACTCAGTTAGGAAGTACTGAACCTGAAGAAATTTTACAGCGTTACTTAATTGATAATAAAAATAATTTTAGAATGTCACAATTGAAATACTCCAGCTTAGCCAGTTTGGTGATGATATCTGGAAGTGACTACAATCAAGCTCAGCACCGCTACTGGATTAGACTCAAAGATAATAAACTGATTAAGCCTAACCTATCTGCTTCGTTAGGGTTTGGTCATTTTCCCGTCGATCGTACTTTGAGGCAAAGTCATTGGGCAATCCCTGAGGATTTACATTTAGTCTCATCATTATTTGATAACGATGGGACTGAAGTCTTTTACTTTTATAGTGATAAGGAAAAATCACTATATCAACAAAGAGGTGCGGGGCAAGATGTATTAAATGTAATAAAACCTTCAGCCTGGTTTATGTTCATGCCTAATTTAGAGCGTGTATTTACATGGAAAGGAAATTTACTACTTGTTGATAGCATTGGTGTTGTTAGCCAGTTAAATGTTAATAGGTCTTCATCTACAGTTGCATTGACTGATAAATGGCTTCGAGAGCATGCATATTGGTGGCGGAACTTAGAATCTGATTATCGGGATAAAACGGTTCTTCCATTACTTGGTATTAGAAGTGTTGATAATAGCAAAATACTTCCAGCATGGAGTGTTCAAGGGAAAGTCATCATTGCACATCAACTTTCTTCAGAAAATGAACTGCAATTTTTAGGTCTGAACGCAACGTGTTCTGGAGGGTTAATTTTTGATAGAAAGCAAAAAAAATTGTATGAACAACACTTCGCAACAGAAAAAGAATTAATGGCTGCATTTTCTGAAGGCTCAGTACTCAATAACCCAACTGATTTACCTGCTATAATTGACCTTTACTCTGGCTTTCAAATTAATAAAGTAGAACGAGTAGATGAAGGTTTATTAATTTCCGCTGAAAATGGAGAAATACTTTATATTGGTTTATTAAACAGCCAGTCAAATAATGAATTTAGTGCTAATCATTTAAGCTCTTCTTTGATTGTTCAAGGTGGAAAAGAGCATGATATTCTTAGCCCATCAATAATCAAAAACGTGAAAAATATTATTTTAAGTGGCGGAGAAGGACAAGATAGTTATTTAATCAGCCAAGAATCATGGCTGAATTACCAAACGATTATTATTGATAATGATAGCTATGATGAAAAAGAGGATCTTCTCATTTTGCCTGCATTAAATCGCCGTTCACTTATGACGTTTCGTCGGGATGATGACTTAGTTATTTTTGATATAAATTCATCAACATCATTAGTTATTAGGCAGGTGTTTGGTCAAAACGCTAAAACACATAATCATTTAAAGATCCGAATACACAATCAATCATACTCTATGAGTCTGAGTGAATTTACTCGTGATACAATACATACAGAAAGTTTATTTAATGCACAACAAGGTGATTTTAGCGCAATGAGTGAACATCAAACTCAATTAATTATTGAAAAAGCAGTGATGTTTAATTTTGACCTTGATTTATCACAGCAAGACACTGGTGCTTATTTTCCATCAGAACGTGCATTAAGTTTGATGCCACCACTTTTATCACCTTACTTATAGATTTAACTGATTGATTTCATAGCTGGTTTTTATAGCAATAAATTAACCAATGGAATAAGTTATTTTATTATATAAAAATCAGCAAGTTATGTTTATTCTTACCCAAGGGAATAAAAAGAGATTTATATTGCACACTTTTCATATGATGGTTTTTAATTCTTCGATTTTTGCGATGCAATAGCTCGGTTTTTTAGAGTTTATGGTAAAGATTAGCAAATTACACGGCATAGATCGCACTTTTGGTTACTCCACATTTTCATTCCATTCAATTAACTCTATATTTCAGACCTTGTAAATAAATATTAACAATAATACTCGAAAACAATTTGCTTCCGAGCTATGGAGTCTTACATGGATGCTTCTGAATCTTTGACGCCGGCAGTAAGTCCAACTCCCGCCAATAAGCGTGGTTGGATTATTTTAGCAATTGATATTGTGCTGTTGGTTTTACTTTTGAAATACCTACCTTTTGATGAGAAAGCGAATGCAGGGTTAGCGATGATGGTTTTCATTGGCGTGCTTTGGCTTACTGAAGCTATACACGTTACGGTGACAGCGCTATGCATTCCTATTTTAGCCGTGGGACTTGGGCTAATGAATACTGGGGATGCGCTTAAATCCTTTGCGAACCCCATTATTTTCTTATTCTTTGGTGGGTTTGCATTAGCCACAGCCTTGCATATTCAAGGTTTAGACAGGCTTATCGCGAATCGCTTATTAATGGCTGCGCGTGGGCGTCTCTCAGTTGCTGTATTGCTGTTATTTGGTGTAACGGCGGGCTTGTCAATGTGGATCAGTAACACGGCAACAGCAGCAATGATGTTACCGCTTGTGCTCGGTATTTTGTCCAATCTTGATGTCCGTCATGAACGTAATACATTTGTGTTTGTCTTGCTTGGTGTGGCTTACAGTGCAAGTATTGGCGGATTAGGGACGATCGTTGGTAGCCCTCCAAATGCCATTGCGGCTTCTGCTTTAGGCTTAGACTTCCTTTCTTGGATGAAATACGGCATTCCAATTATGGTTGTGTTATTGCCGATGATGTTTGTTTTAATGTACATGATGTTGCGTCCAAACCTTAAACATCGCTTTGAAATTGAATTAGAACATGTTGAATGGAACAGTAAACGTATTACTGCAATGATAATATTTTTGTTAGCGGTAGTCTGTTGGATCACTAGTACTTTTATCAGCGATGCATTCGGTGGTGTGAAAGATTTAGACACCATCATTGCGATGAGCGCCGCAATTCTAATTTGTGTCACGGGCGTCGCAAATTGGTCTCAGATTCAAAAAAATACAGAGTGGGGCGTATTGATGTTATTCGGTGGTGGTTTAACACTGAGTGCAATTTTGAGCTCTTCTGGCGCAAGTAAAATTATGGCGGATTGGATGCAGCTAACATTTGGCCAAAGTCATTGGTTTGTCATTATTTTAGCGGTCACGACCTTTATTATCATTCTGACAGAATTTACCAGTAATACGGCAAGTGCTGCGTTATTAGTTCCTATTTTTGCAACAGTGGCTGAAGCGTTGGGTATGCCTGTCATTGTGCTAACCATGATTATTGGTATCGGTGCATCGTGTGCCTTTATGTTACCTGTAGCAACACCACCTAATGCGATTGTGTTTGGTTCGGGTTATATACGCCAAATAGAAATGGTGAGAGTTGGAGCTGTACTGAATGTCGCTTGTATCATTGTGATTTCATTATTTGCTTGGTTCTTCTGGATGTAATTCAAAAATCTACCTTACGGCCTCTTCTTTTGAGGCCGCTTTACATTGTTGTTTTGCATTTCGATATTATTGAGGGGGGCGTGCGACGAGTGCTTGTTGACTCTTCCCTATCTGAAGAACTCCTGTATTTGAAAATGTTATTTCACTGTTACCACGTAATGAGAAATTTATTGCTTTAATTGTCCCATGAATATCGATTTTATTTTGAGGGCAAAGAAAATCATTACTGCATTGATATTGATGACTTTCTAACATCACAGTATGCCCTGTTAATTTCGCTTGTTCACTTAATTCAAAGTGATTTCCTTGAAAATATGGGATATCTGTTTTGAATTTAGTGTTATGTTTTATCACACCTTCACTTGGTGAAAGTGTTCCACTACCTGACGTACTTATGTAGTTTTGCAAGGCAGCATTGATATTGAGGTTATTTTGCAGTTTTATTTGATCGGCAAATATATTCATTTTAGATAACTGAATAGGATTGCCTTGTTGTTGGCTTATGCTGATTAGCCCAGCCGGGTGGGTTGAAAATTTAAGATTACTGTAATCCTCCTTTTTTTTAGGTTCAAGTTGCTTCTTATTTTCTTTATTTCTAACGTATTGCTGTTCTAATTTCCCTGCAATTAAAGACAGGCTATTGATATTATTTATCGTGCCTTTTTTCCAAGAAATACCATTTGGGTTTGCAATAACAAGGTTTGCTCGTTGTCCCTTGATACCTAATACCCCTTGAATCTGAGTTTCTTCGGTACCTGTCACTTCTGCGAGTATTAACTTTGCTGCCTTATCACCCAAGTTATTATTGCTCGCTACATCATTATTAAAAATCAAACCATGTTCATTTGAAGATAAGGTCTCGAACGTATTGAATGAAATATGGTTTTTTAGAGGTGCATTGATATTGATGATTTTGGCTTTATCAATACTGAGCTCATTTGCATTAGTAATGAATGGCGAAAATAAGAAAAAGACAGTGATAGTTTGTGTCGTTATTGATTTCATTTATCAG
This sequence comes from Providencia xihuensis, assembly GCF_041953405.1. Classification (NCBI taxonomy): domain Bacteria; kingdom Pseudomonadati; phylum Pseudomonadota; class Gammaproteobacteria; order Enterobacterales; family Morganellaceae; genus Providencia; species Providencia xihuensis. The sequence continues at coordinate 1,201,723 of NZ_CP169565.1, forward strand.
CTCCCTGCTATTAAAAAATCCCTTAATCGCTAAGGAGTATAAGGGGGAATGCATTTTTCAAAGCAATCAAAAAATAGTATGGGATTGATAGAAACAGGTAAAAGGGGGTAATTATATTGAGTTAAGAAGAAAATAAGAGCCACATTTCAGTGGCTCTTATTAATATGTTACTTATCAGCAATTAGTGTGCTGCAGGTGGATGACTGTGTTCAATATCTTCAGACTTCTTAGAGAAGCGGCGACGGATCACCACGAAGAATACAGGAACAAAGAAGATAGCCAGAGAGGTAGCAGCAAACATACCACCCAGAACACCTGTACCTACTGAGTTCTGAGAAGCTGAACCTGCACCATTACTAAACACTAGCGGGATAACCCCCAGCATAAATGCCAGTGATGTCATCAGGATTGGTCGTAAACGCATCTTAACGGCATTTAGCGTTGCTTCAACTAACCCTTTACCTTCTTTTTCCATTAGGTCTTTGGCGAATTCAACAATCAAGATTGCGTTTTTCGCTGAGAGCCCAATGGTTGTTAATAAGCCAACCTTAAAGTAAACGTCATTATCTAAACCGCGAATACTGGTGAAGAGTAATGCACCGATAATACCCAATGGAACCACTAACATAACGGAGAATGGCACTGACCAGCTTTCATAAAGAGCAGCCAGACAGAGGAATACCACTATCAAGGAAATCGCATATAAAGCAGGAGCTTGGTTACCCGCTAAGCGTTCTTGATAGGACATACCTGTCCACTCATAACCAATACCTTCTGGCAGGTTTTCAGTCGTGAGTTTTTCCATCAATAGCATCGCATCACCCGTACTTTTTCCTGGTGCTGCTTGGCCTTGAATATTCATTGCTGGCACACCGTTATAACGTTCTAAGCGTGGTGAACCAAATTTCCAAGGGTCTTTGGATTCATCTAAGAATGCCGAGAATGGAACCATTTTGCCTTGGTTATTACGAACATACAGGTTGCTAATATCCGATGGCAACATACGACTTTCTGCATCACCTTGTACGTAAACTTTCTTAACACGACCGCGGTCGATAAAGTCGTTTACATAGCTTCCACCAAAGACGGAGCTGAGTGTTGCGTTAATATCGCTGATTGCGACACCTTGTGCCTGCGCTTTTTGTTGGTCAATGTAGATACGATATTGTGACGTATCATCCTGACCATTTGGACGAACACCTTGGAGCATTTCTGGATGTTGAGCCGCTAAACCAAGTAATTGGTTACGTGCTTGCATCAGTTTGTCATGCCCTAAGTTACCCTTATCCACTAACTCGAAGTCAAAACCGTCTGCGGTACCTAACTCAACAATTGCGGGTAGGTTAAAGGCGTAAATCAGTGCCTCTTGTTTCTTGGACATCGCAATATTCGCGCGTTGTACAATCGCATCAACGTGGTTTTCATCACCTTTACGTTCGCTCCAATTTTTCAGAACGACGAAGGCGAGACCCATATTTTGACCTTGACCCGCAAAGCTAAAGCCTCCAACGGTAAAGACAGATTCAACATTGTCTTTTTCGTCAGTATGGTAGTAATTGTTGACTTCATCTAATACAGCTTGAGTTTGTTCTTGTGTTGATCCTGGTGGTAATTGAACCATTGACAGGAATACACCTTGGTCTTCTGCTGGTAAGAAGGACGACGGTAAACGAACAAACATGAATGCCATGCCTGCCACTAAAATCAGGTAAATCACCAGGTAACGACCTGTGCCGTTAAGCATGCGGCTTACGCTGTCTGTGTAGTGGTGAGCTTGTTTTTCAAACGTTCTGTTAAACCATCCAAAGAACCCTTTTTGGCTACCATGGCTGCCTTTTTCAATTGGCTTTAACATCGTGGCACACAGTGCTGGTGTTAAAATCATCGCCACCAGAACTGAGAGGATCATGGATGAAACAATGGTAATTGAGAACTGACGGTAAATTGCCCCTGTTGACCCACCAAAGAAGGCCATTGGGATAAATACCGCAGACAGCACCATTGCAATACCGACTAACGCACCTTGGATTTGACCCATTGATTTTTTGGTCGCTTCCTTCGGTGATAAGCCTTCTTCTTGCATAACACGTTCAACGTTCTCTACAACAACGATGGCATCATCGACGAGTAGACCGATGGCGAGTACCATCGCGAACATGGTCAAGGTGTTTATTGAGTAACCAAATGCCGATAGGATGGCAAATGTCCCCAACAATACAACAGGAACGGCAATTGTTGGGATCAATGTGGCACGAATGTTCTGGAGGAACAAATACATAACCACGACAACCAACATGATTGCTTCAACTAATGTTTTAACAACTTCGTTAATCGAGATTTTAACGAATGGTGTTGTATCGTATGGATAAACGATTTCTAACCCTTGCGGGAAGAACGGTTTCATCTCTTCCAGCGCAGCACGTACGTTGTTAGAGGTATCTAACGCATTCGCACCTGTCGCTAGTTTAATACCGATACCTGCAGCAGGTTTTCCGTTAAAGCGCGCTACGGTACTGTAGTTTTCCGCACCTAATTGAACATCCGCAACATCTTTAATACGAACTTGCGAACCATCTTGGTTAACACGCAGTAAGATATTAGAAAACTCTTCTGCACTGTTTAAACGTGTCTGTGCAATGATTGAAACGTTTAAACGTTGGTTTGCAATTGACGGCGAGCCACCGAGCTGTCCTGCTGCAACTTGGTTATTTTGAACCTTGATTGCATTAATGACATCGGTCGTCGTCATATTGTATTTAACGAGTTGCTCTGGTTTTAACCAAATACGCATGGCATATTGGGTACCAAACAACTGTGTTTCACCCACACCATTTACACGGCTTAATGGGTCTTTAATATTCGAACCTACGTAGTCAGCAATGTCATATTGGCCCATCGACCCATCGTTGGACACGAAACCTGCAACCATTAAGAACGAACTTGTTGATTTATCGACACTAATACCTTGCTGTTGAACTTCTTGTGGCAGCAATGGCATCGCCAGTTGCAATTTGTTTTGCACCTGTACTTGCGCGATATCACCATCAGTTCCTGCTTCAAAGGTAAGCGTAATGCTAGCAGAACCTGATGAGTCACTGCTCGATGACATATATACCAAGTTATCGATACCGTTCATATTCTGTTCGATAACCTGCGTTACTGTGTTTTGTACCGTCTCAGCATCCGCTCCTGGATAGTTAGCTGAAATAGAAACAGCTGGAGGTGCGATGGTCGGGTACTGAGAAACAGGTAACTGGATAATTGCCAACAGACCAGCAAGCATGGTGATAATCGCAATTACCCACGCAAAAATTGGTCTTTCTATAAAAAACTTAGGCATTAATCAGCCGCTCCCTTATTTAGACTTTTCTTCAGGTTTAGCCTGATTGTCTATGGATTGCGTTTCTAAGTTTGCTTCCTTAGGATTCACAACAATTCCTGGTTTGATTTTTTGTAAGCCAATGACGACAACGCGATCACCTGCTTTTAAACCGTCTTTAATCAGCCATTTGTTGCCAACCGCTTGTCCTGCTTTAACCGTCCTGACTTCAATTTTATTCTCTGCGCCAACAACCATGACTTGAGAGGTACCTTGAGCAGTACGCGATAAACCTTGTTGAGGAATCAAAATTGCATTTTCAACAACGCCATCTTCTAAAATTGCACGGACAAACATTCCCGGAAGTAACTCTTTGTTCGGGTTAGGGAAAACGGCTCTCATAGTAATGGAACCTGTGGTTTCATCCACGGTGACATCAGAGAACTCGAGAACACCTTTTTGTGCGTATTCTTGGCCATTGTTATTAATTAAACTAACAGGTGCCTGACCAGACTCTTTTTGCACAGCGCCTTGTGCTATCTCATTTTTTAGACGCAGAAAATCATCGCTCGATTGCGTCACATCAACGTAGATAGGGTCAAGTTGCTGAACTCGCATTAATTCAGTTGCTTGTCCTGTGGAGACCAACGCCCCTTCAGTCACATTCGATTTGCCAGTACGGCCACTGATTGGTGCGGTCACTTTGGTATAGTTCAGGTTGATACGCGCAGTCTCAACAGCTGCTTCGGCTGCTTTGACGGCAGCAAGCGCTTGGGCATAAGTTGAAGTCGCTTGGTCGTATTCTTGCTGACTAATGTAATTCGTCCCTAATAATGGTTTATAACGCTTAACCGTCAGAGCCGCGATATTTGCATTCGCTTGCGCTTTTGCAAGTTCTGCTTTTGCACTGTCGTAGGTTGCTTGGAAAGGAGCAGGATCAATTTGATACAAAGATGTTCCAGCTTCTACGTCGCTACCTTCTTTATAGTTACGTTTTAAAATGATGCCGCTCACTTGTGGGCGAACCTCGGCAACACGGAATGCAGATGTACGGCCTGGTAACTCGGTTTTGAGAGTCAGAGGTTCGGCTTTCAGCGTAACAATTCCTACTTCAGGCGCCGGGCGTTCTCCGCCACCTTGTTGTTCATCGTTACAACCTGATAAAGCTAAGCCACCTGAAAGAACCAACAGAGCCAGAGGTAACACCCCTCTGTTTTTTCGCATAAGTTAACCTCAATTAATCAATATGAGTTCAAAACAAAAATAAGAAAAATGGTAAACAATATGATTTATCACTGTGCTATAGTACAAACATACACGAATGTATGTAAATCAGCTTTCGATAGAAACGGGTCACAATGGCACGAAAAACTAAACAACAGGCTGAAGAAACCCGCCAGGAAATACTAGATGCTGCCATCAAAACATTCTCTGAGCGAGGGGTTTCAGCCACATCATTAGCCGATATTGCAAAAGCAGCGGGGGTAACCCGAGGTGCAATATATTGGCATTTTAAAAATAAAGTTGATCTCTTTTTTCAGGCCTGTGAGTTTGGTGATAACCAAATAATCCAAGCTGAAGAATATTATCGTTCTAAATATACCAATGATCCACTTTCAATACTAAGAGAATTATTAGTTTTTATTTTGACCGATTTTATCGACAATCCCAAAAACCGTGCGTTGATGGAAATTTTCTTTTTAAAATGCGAATTAGTTGGTGAGATGGCTGAATTAGTCGATTTTAAACGGGCTAATTATGTGGCTAGCCAGTGTCGTATTGTCGGTAATTTGCAAGATTGTATCGATGCTGGGCAATTACCTGCTGACCTTGATATTGAATGCGCTGCCATCATGATCCGTTCATTAATGTCGGGTTTGTTAGAAAACTGGCTATTACAACCTGAGAACTTTAATATAAATCAACACACGATAACGTTGGTTGAGACACTATTAGAGACATTAAAGTGTAACCCAGCAATACGACTTAAACCCACTCAAATATAATAAACTGGAGTAACAGATGGCCTCTATTCTGATTATCGCCAATGGCGCGCCATATGGTAGTGAAACTTTATTCAACTCCCTGCGTCTTGCTATCACGCTAAAAGAGCAAAATTCAGATTTAGATTTAAAAATTTTTTTAATGTCAGATGCGGTTTGTGCAGGTTTAGCTGCTCAAAAGCCGAAAGAAGGTTATAACCTTCAGCAAATGTTAGAGATTTTAACGGCTCAAGGGGTGCCTGTTAAATTATGTAAGACATGTACCGATGCCCGTGGTATCAGTGAGTTAACTTTAGCGGATGGCGTTGAAGTTGGCACACTAGTGGAATTGGCTAGCTGGACATTAACATCAGATAAAGTCTTAACATTCTAATTTGTTGGTTTAAAATGTTAGCCTAATCGTATGTGCTGGTAATGTATTACTGGCACTTTACTTTTCTGGATAAAGCTGGAACAAAAGAAAGAATATGAGCGGGTATAAGAATATTATGATGATAAAACAACAAAGAATAGAGCGGTATTTTATTAGCGCTGTGTTGTTACTCGCAATGATATTTTTTTCTTACTCCGCATCTGCTTTAGCTCCCAATAACCTGCCTAGTAAAAACGACATTAAAAATTCGCTCACTGCGTTAAGTAAAAAAAGTAGCTTAAGTGAAGAAGAAAAATTGGTGCGTGGGGACTTAGAAAAAACATCTGATTTTTATAATGAATTGGATAAACTTGAGCAACGAACGGAAGAACTGCAAAAAAAACTTAATCGAACAAGTGAAGAATCAAGAGTTGCTATTCAAGGTTTGCAACAAGTTAGAAATGAAAGCGAACGACAAGCCTCCCAATTCGCTGAAAAGATAAAAAGTAGCTCACTTTCTCAATTAGAAACCCTACAATCGACCTACTTAGAAAACTTACAGTCTGAACAAAACGACCTAGCAACCTATAATAGCCAACTTATCGGTTTACAAACTCAACCAGAACGTGCGCAGGCGTTGATGTTAGATAATGCGCGGCGATTACAAGAAATTCGTAATGAATTAAACAGTACACTTAATGACTCAGTGAGCTTGCGGCCTTCTCAGGTTGATATGCTACAAGTCGAGCAGTATCTCTTGCAGCAACAAAATGAATACCAAAAACGGATTTTGCAAACTAACACGCAATTGCAAGATGTTCTGCAAAAGCAACGTGATTATACCGCAGCGTATATTGTGCAGCTTGAGGATCAGGTTCAACAGCTACAAGCGGCTATCAGTAATCGCCGTCTAGATGATTCCCAATCAACTGTGCGTGAAGCTTTAAATACTTCTGAAGCGGATATTCAAGCACAGCAAAACCCCGTTATTCAAAAAGAAGTCGCTATTAATAATGCGCTCAGTGACCGATTGATCCAAGTGACCGAGGAAAGCAATAAACTGGTACAAAACGGTATCCGTGTTAAAGCGTGGTTAGAAAGGGCAACGCAGTCAGAACGTAATTTGAAAGAGCAAATTAACGTTTTACGCGGGAGCTTATTGCTATCTCGTATCTTATTCCAACAGCAAATCGATTTACCGCCAGATATTTTAACTAAAAACTTGCCTGTGACGATTGCGGATTTACGTCTTGAACAGTTTGATATTAATCAGCAGCGTGATGCGTTGTATCAACCTAATGACTACATCTCTGGTTTAGAGAGCCAACTGGCCGTCAAAACAGGTGAAGAACAGAGCAGCGGATCATTGCTATCAACAGATGATAAGGCCGCATTGACCAAGCTTTTAGATGTCAGGCGTGGCTTGTTAGATGAGCTTAACCAGCAACTGGGCGGGCAAATTTCCCAAGCAATTAACTTGCAGCTCGACCAAAACCAATTATTGAGTGTGGTAAGCTCCCTTGAAAATACATTAGCTCAGCAAATATTTTGGGTGAACAGCAATAAACCGATGGATTTGGAGTGGATTAAAACCTTCCCAGAAGCTGCGGCAGCCCAAATCAGCAGTTTTGATTTCAGTTTATCGTCTCGCAGTATTCAGCGCGGGATAACAAACTCGTTGTTAGTGGTGATCCCGCTGGTATTGATTGCGGTGATTTTTATTTGGTTTCATCGCAAAATTAACCGACGTTTACAAGAGATTGACCAACGCTTATCGAGCCTACGGAATGACAGTGTTTTGAGCACGCCAATAGCGCTCTTACTGACATTGATGCAAACCCTGCCTATCTCTTTATTATTATTGGCGATAGGTTATTGGTTCTTAAAAACAGGTAATGTCCAAGGGCCGTTCTTTTGGCAGTTTTGCCAACAACTTGCCATTTTTTGGGCGTTGTTTGAGCTGACATTCCGCATATTGAAGCCACAAGGCATTGCACAGAAGCATTTTGGGATAGACCAAGGCACTATCTCACGTACTCGTCGCCGTATGTCACGGTTATCTATCCCGCTGATCCCATTAATCTTCTTTTCAACTTATGGCGTGATCAACCCACTAAAAGTATCAGAAGATGTGATTGGGCAATTGATAGTTTTAGTTTCGCTACTGCTGTTGTGTATTTTTACCGTGCCATTTTGCAAACAAGTCTGGCAAGAGAAAGGTAGCCATTTAACGCGGACGATTGTCATCACATTATTGACGTTTTCCCCGCTTATTTTAGTGGGGCTGATGATGGCGGGTTACTATTACACCACGCTACGTTTGGCAAACCGTTGGCTTGATAGTTTGTATTTGTTGTTGCTTTGGTATATCACCTATAACACCTGTTTAAGGGGCTTGACGCTGGTGGCGCGCAAGCTGGCTTATCAACGTGCAGTCGAACGTCGTGAAGCATTAAGGCTAGAAAGGCAGGAACCGCAGGAAGATGCGGAAAATGAGCCAATTAAAGAGCCGCCAATGACCATTGAACTGATTAGCCAGCAATCTTTGCGTTTAACAACCATGGTGTTGTTTATCATCTTTGCGTTGGCGTTTTATGGTATTTGGTCTGATTTTATTACCATTTTCTCGTTTTTTGATAGTGTGGAACTGTGGCGCTATACCGATGTTTCTCCTGAAGGTACGAATATTCTTCAGTCCGTGACACTCGCCAATCTCATTTTAGCGGTGGTGATTATTATTGTTGCGTGGGTGATGACCCGCAACTTGCCTGGGCTATTAGAGGTCCTTGTTTTATCACGCTTAAAATTGAGACAAGGGTCAACTTATGCCATAACGACGATATTAACGTATATCATTGTGGGGATCGGTGCGATTGCGTCTCTGGGCATGATTGGCGTGACATGGAACAAATTACAATGGTTAGCTGCCGCTTTAACCGTCGGGTTGGGGTTTGGTTTACAAGAAATTTTTGCGAACTTTGTTTCGGGGATCATCCTCTTATTCGAAAGACCGATCCGTATTGGCGACACCGTCACCATCGGGACCTATTCAGGCACGGTGAGCAAAATTCGTATTCGTGCGACCACCATTGTTGATTTCGATCGCAAAGAAGTGATCATTCCTAATAAAGCGTTTGTCACTGAACGGCTGATCAACTGGTCGTTGTCAGATACAGTTACGCGGATCACGATTTCACTGGGCGTAGCGTACGGATCGGATCTGGACAAAGTGAAGCGTGTATTACTCTCTGCGGCCACCAGTAATGCCAAAGTGATGACAGAGCCCGCACCGAGCGTTTATTTCACCACGTTTGGTGCGAGCACGTTAGACCATGAACTGCGCTTCTACGTCCGCCAAATTGGCGATCGCAGCGTGACCAGTGATGAAGTGAATCGAGCGATTGATAAACTGTGCAGAGAAAACGACATTGATATCGCCTTTAATCAGCTGGAAGTTCATCTGCACAATAATAAAGGGGAGGAAGTACAGGAAGTGCAACGTTCCTCGAAAGAAAATGGCGAAGATAGCGGGAAATAATTAAAGCTCTTCAAAGCAGGCTGTTTCTGCCGTTTGCTTTTGTTGTTTTAAAATATAATCATTTTTAACAATATCTAGGGCTTTAAGAACAATATCGGTTTCAATATCTGACGTTTCTAACAAGTAAATCAAATCAACGGCAAGCTGTATTTCGAGGGAGGCATCTTTGAGTGAGTCCATTCGTATTCCTTATATTGCGGTGTGTCGTATTATTCAAAATACTGATTTTCTTGGTGCTCTATGGCCTTTTCAATACGTAAAAGAGCTTGGCGGCAACGGTACAAACGGCCTGCTAATGTTGCGAGCTCTTTTTGGCATTGGTGCTGTAAGCGGTGGTCTGTTAGCCCTGATAATTGAAGTTCTTTTTCACTGACCATCGCTTGTAAGCGGCGCTCATAATCTTGATGTTGTGATAAACGTTCATATAAATCAACCTGTTCCTTTTTCTTGGTAAAGGATGATTCTTTTTCACGCAACGATTGCGTTGAAATTTCGCGGGAAATAGCCTGCATTTGATGCACAATTTTTTCGGTGAGAAAATTCACTTGTTCGGTATGGTTCAGTGTGACACTGTTGCACAACTGCTGATAAAGATTATTTAACTCTTTTTGGCAATCCCCTAAGCGCGTCGATTTATGGCTAAACAGTTGCATATCAAAACGTGAGTGGGAAAACTCGTTATCTTTAATGGGAGCGACACGGGTTTCTAACTCGTCAATTTGCTTTTTTAACGCATCCAACAGAGCTTGTATTTTCATTTTTTGTTCCCATTAAATGTGAAAAATCGCGTAAAATTGATATTCAGCAACAAAACTCACCGCAAATAGACGGCTGCTTATTGCATTTTTATGGTACTTTACATAGATTCTACACTTTCGTGTTTACTACATGGCTTTTATTATGACCGCTAAAGAGCAACAACTGCAATTGATTAAAGAAAGTATCGCATCCATTCAAGATTATCCAATCGAAGGTGTGATCTTCCGTGACATTACGACTTTGTTAAATAACCCTGCTGCATACCAAGCAACGATTGATATGTTAGTTGAGCATTATCAAAATAAAGGCGTCACTAAGATTGTAGGAACTGAAGCGCGAGGTTTTCTATTCGGCGCACCAGTCGCATTACGTTTAGGCGTGGGTTTCGTTCCTGTTCGTAAAAAAGGAAAATTACCGCGCGAAGTATTAAGTATGACTTATGATCTTGAATACGGCACTGATACCCTTGAGATCCACAAAGACAGCATTCGTCCAGAAGATAATGTGCTGGTGGTTGACGATCTGCTGGCAACAGGCGGAACAGTTGAAGCGACCGTGAAAATGATCAAGCAACTTGGCGCAAATGTAGTTGAGGCTGCATTTATCATTAGCCTACCTGACTTAGGTGGCGTTGAACGCTTACAAAAAGAAGGCGTTTCTTCATACAGCTTGGTTGAATTCCCTGGCCATTAATCTTTATTTTTCCTCTATTTTTATCACAGTCTCGCCGCAGAGGTTGAGGCTGTGGTAGCATGTACTATGATTACCTTTATTCACACACCATTATTAAATTACTGTGGGATCCATGAGCTATCAGGTACTTGCCCGTAAGTGGCGACCTCAAAAATTTTCAGACGTTGTTGGCCAACAACATGTCTTGACTGCACTTGCTAATGGGCTGGAGCACCAGCGGCTTCATCACGCCTATCTTTTCTCGGGGACTCGCGGTGTTGGGAAAACCACAATCGCACGCCTTTTTGCTAAAGGGCTCAATTGCGAAACAGGGATCACAGCAACGCCTTGTGGCCAATGTGCAAACTGTCTTGAAATTGAGCAAGGTCGTTTTGTTGACCTCATTGAAATTGATGCCGCTTCGCGAACGAAGGTCGAAGATACGCGTGAATTGCTAGACAACGTGCAATATGCACCTGCGAGAGGGCGCTTTAAAGTGTACCTCATCGATGAAGTTCACATGCTTTCACGGCACAGCTTCAATGCGCTGTTAAAAACCCTCGAAGAACCGCCTGAGCACGTCAAGTTTTTATTGGCAACGACGGATCCACAAAAATTGCCAGTGACGATTTTATCGCGTTGCTTACAGTTCCATCTTAAAGCGTTGGATGTCACGCAAATCAGTGAACAGCTCGAGGTTATTCTCAATGCAGAAAATATTGAGCACGACCAACGTGCACGTCAATTAATTGCTCGTGCTGCGGATGGCAGCTTGCGTGATGCATTAAGTTTAACTGACCAAGCCATTGCTATGGGGCAAGGTAAAGTCACCGCAGACATAGTCAGCCAAATGTTAGGAACGTTGGATGATGAGCAACCTTTAGCCATTATCGAAGCCCTCGTTAGAGCAGATAGCATTGCGGTTATGACCCAAGTGGAGCACGCGGCAAGTCGCGGTGCTGATTGGGAAAACTTATTAGTGGAAATTCTATCGCAACTGCACCGCATCGCGATGATCCAATTACTGCCTGCGGAACAAGAAACCGACCCATCTTCAACAGAGGGGCGTTTACGGCAAGTGGCTAGGGTGGTTTCCCCTGCGGATTTGCAACTTTTTTACCAAACTCTTTTGGTGGGCAGAAAAGAGCTGCCTTATGCACCAGAGCGGCGTATGGGGGTTGAAATGACGCTATTGCGGGCGTTAGCTTTTCACCCAAAGAGCGTGATTGAAGAGATTGAACCGCCCCCAAGAATAGTGCAGCAAGCGGCTGTTGTGAACCAGCCCGTTACTCAGCAACGTGTTGCACCTTCGATGCCTCGTTCAGAAAATTTGCCTGAAAATAGCCCGACAGCGCAATTGCTCAAAGCAAGGCAGGCGCTGCAAGTGCCACAAAGTGAGGATCCTAGCCCAAAAAAGGCTAAACCGGTGATGTCTGAAAGGGCAAAGCCGGCGGTATCAGCACTGGAAAGGCTGGCCGCCGTGACCAGCAAACATCAACAAAATGTGGCAAACAAGGCATCGGGGTCTGCAAAACCAGAAAAACCGAAGCAGTATCAGTGGAAGCCACAAAACGAAGCCGTTATGAACTCGAAAGAGGCGGTCACCACGCCAACGGAGATTAAAGAGGCGCTCGAATATGAGAAAACCCCTGAATTAGCAGTAAAAATTATCGAAGAAGGGCGTGAACGAGATAGCTGGTCAGGTCAAATTGCAAAATTAAATATTCCCAAGCTAGTTGAACAATTAGCTTTGAATTCATATATAGAAGAATTAAGTGAGTCGCAAATTGCTTTGCATTTGCGTCCCGCTCAGAAACACCTTGATAAACCCTCTGCCCATAGAGCATTGGAAGAGGCTCTGAGTGAACTGTATGGTCGTACTGTTGAACTGAAAATCGTTCACGATGATAATAGTGAGGTGAAAACCCCGCTGGAATGGCGACAGGCGATTTATGAAGAGAAACTGGCACAAGCTCGCCAGTCTATTATTGCGGATAAGACGATTCAAAAACTGCGCTCAATGTTTGATGCGCAGTTGGACGAAGAGAGTATTCGCCCCGTTTAACGCTACAGTCTTATATTTAGCTGTAGCCTCAGTTGTGAGAGAAAACTATGTTCGGTAAAGGTGGATTGGGTAACCTGATGAAACAGGCCCAGCAAATGCAAGACAAAATGCAAAAGGTTCAGGAAGAAATCGCTCAACTAGAAGCTACAGGCGAATCTGGCGCGGGTCTGGTTAAAGTCACTATCAATGGCTCACACAACTGTCGTCGCGTAGAAATTGACCCTAGTCTGCTCGAAGACGACAAAGAAATGCTGGAAGATTTAATTGCTGCGGCATTTAATGATGCAGCACGTCGTATCGAAGAGACGCAAAAAGAAAAAATGGCGAGTGTTTCTAGTGGTATGCAATTACCACCAGGCTTTAAGATGCCATTCTAATGCAAACTAGTCCGCTTCTTGAATCATTAATGGAAGCTCTGCGCTGTCTCCCTGGTGTTGGGCCAAAGTCAGCGCAGCGAATGGCTTTCCAACTACTACAACGTGACCGTAGTGGTGGGATGCGTTTAGCGCAGTCGTTAACACGTGCGATGTCTGAAATTGGCCATTGCCGTGATTGCAGAACATTTACTGAACAAGATGTATGCAATATTTGTGATAATCCCCGCCGCCAACAAAATGGCTTGATCTGTGTGGTGGAAAGCCCTGCGGATATATACGCTATTGAGCAAACGGGGCAATTTTCAGGGCGTTATTTCGTTCTGATGGGGCATCTATCACCGCTAGATGGTATTGGCCCGATGGATATCGGCTTGGATCGGCTTGAAGAGCGCTTAGCCGCCGAATCAATCGTCGAGGTGATTTTAGCCACCAATCCGACGGTGGAAGGCGAAGCAACGGCAAACTATATTGGGCAAATGTGCGCGCAATATGGGGTGACGGCGAGCCGTATCGCCCACGGGGTTCCAGTGGGGGGGGAGTTGGAGCTTGTAGATAGTACGACGTTATCCCATTCGCTCTCCGGCCGCCTTAAACTTTGATATCCTCGTCATATTTCAATCTGTAGGGGTGTTGGCTGCACTCGGCGACTCGGGTCACATACTCATGTATGCTCCCCGAGATCTTCTCATTTGCCGCCTACCTACAGTTTGAACTATTTAGAGGATATAACTGGAGAGGGTAAGCTGTAGGAGTCTGCTTTCGGCGACTGGGCTCACATACTCATATATGCTCCCCGAGCTCTCCTCATTTGCCGCCTAGCTACAGCACAAATTATTTAGAGTATATACTGGGAGGTGGTAAAAAGATCTCCTTCTTGGTTTCCTTCAAAATAATTTATGTTGTTATTATTTCCTTTTTAATCATTGGTTTTAGGTTTTTATTCGATAAAAATTTTTGTCTTTTTCGCTTGAATTTCTGTTTTTCGCCCCCAACTAATCTGCATCGGTAAGTCAAACCTATCCAATTAGATTGATGAAATAGAGGCGATTAATGAGTATGAAAGGACAGGAAACGCGTGGTTTCCAATCAGAAGTTAAACAACTCCTCCAATTAATGATCCACTCTCTTTATTCCAATAAAGAAATTTTCCTGCGTGAGCTTATCTCTAACGCATCTGATGCGGCAGATAAACTGCGTTTTCGTGCGCTATCTAAGCCAGAGCTGTATGAAAATGAGGGTGAATTACGTGTACGCATCAGCGCCGATAAAGATAAAGGCACGCTAACTATCAGCGACAACGGTATCGGGATGAGCCGTGACGAGGTGATTGACAACCTTGGGACAATCGCAAAATCGGGTACAAAAGCATTCCTAGAAACTCTCGGTAGCGACCAAGCCAAAGACAGCCAAATGATTGGCCAGTTTGGCGTGGGCTTCTACTCCGCGTTTATTGTGGCGGATAAAGTCACTGTACGCAGCCGTGCTGCGGGTGCGCCAGCTGATGAAGGCGTTTTCTGGGAATCCGCGGGTGAGGGTGAATACACCATCGCGGATATTGAAAAAGCGGAGCGTGGGACTGAAATAACCTTACATCTACGCGATGACGAAAAAGAATTCCTCGATAACTGGCGCTTACGGTCAGTGATCAGTAAATATTCAGACCATATTGCCTTGCCTGTTGAAATCGAAGATAAAAACGAAGAAGACGGCACAGTCACTTGGGAAAAAATCAACCAAGCGAAAGCCCTATGGACACGTAGCAAATCTGAAATATCAGACGAGGAATATGTTGAATTCTATAAACATATTTCCCACGATTATGCTGATCCACTAACGTGGACTCACAACCGTGTTGAAGGTAAGCAAGAGTACACCAGTTTGCTGTATGTGCCTTCTCAAGCGCCGTTTGATTTGTGGAATCGTGACCAACAACATGGCTTAAAACTGTACGTTCAGCGTGTATTCATTATGGATGATGCAGAGCAGTTTATGCCTAATTATCTGCGTTTTGTCCGCGGTGTCTTGGATTCCAATGATTTGCCACTGAACGTATCGCGTGAAATCTTACAAGATAGCGCGCTGACTCGCAGTTTACGCAGTGCATTAACGAAACGCGTTCTGCAAATGCTCGAAAAACTGGCAAAATCAGATACAGAAAAATATCAAACCTTCTGGCAGCAATTTGGTCTTGTGATGAAAGAAGGCCCTGCTGAAGATATGGCGAACAGCGAAATAATCGCGAAACTTCTGCGTTTTGCCACAACACATACCGATAGCAGCGAACAAAACGTGTCGTTGGAAGAGTATGTTAGCCGTATGGTGGAAGGTCAGGACAAAATTTATTACATCACCGCAGACAGCTACGCAGCAGCGAAAGGTAGCCCACACCTGGAATTGTTCCGCAAAAAAGGTATCGAAGTCCTGCTGTTATCCGACCGCATTGACGAATGGATGATGAACTACTTGTCTGAGTTTGACGGTAAACAGTTCCAATCAGTCAGTAAAGCAGATGAATCATTGGATAAACTTGCCGATGAAAACAAAGCAGAACAAGAAGAAGCAGACAAACAGCTTGAACCATTTGTTGAGCGCGTGAAAACCTTCTTAGGTGAGCGTGTTAAAGAGGTGAAATTAACGCACCGCTTAACCGACACTCCAGCGATTGTTACCACCAACGCGGATGAAATGAGTACGCAAATGGCGAAATTATTTGCGGCGGCGGGGCAAGCAGCACCAGAGGTGAAATATAACTTTGAGCTAAACCCTGCACACCCACTGGTGAAAAAAGCGTCTGAAGTCTCAGATGAGTCTGTTTTCGCTGACTGGGTAGATGTCCTGCTGGATCAAGCCTTATTGGCAGAACGCGGGACGTTAGAAGATCCAAATCTATTTATACGAAAAATCAATGAATTACTTCTAAAGTAATGTGAAATTGTATTTTCGTTTCTGAACATAAACCGCGCTTTTGCTTGTGCTTTAGCGTGGTTTTTTTCTTTTGCGAAAAAAGATAAATGCGAAAACGTTTACGTGTGTTCTTGAGTAAAGCGCCATGCTAATGGTATGGTAGCGTGTTTTCTTTTCAAATTATAAAAAACTAAATAGCAAGGGGTTTACGCAATGCGTATCATTCTGCTGGGCGCTCCGGGCGCTGGTAAGGGCACTCAAGCTCAATTTATTATGGAGAAGTTTGGGATCCCACAAATTTCAACAGGTGACATGTTACGTGCAGCTGTTAAATCAGGGAGCGAGTTAGGTTTACAAGCTAAAGAGCTGATGGATAACGGCAAATTAGTGACGGATGAACTTGTTATCGCACTGGTTAATGAGCGCATCAAACAAGATGACTGCCGTAACGGCTTCTTGTTGGATGGGTTCCCTCGCACAATTCCACAAGCGGATGCGATGAAAGAAGCGGGCATTACTGTTGATAACGTACTTGAGTTTGACGTACCAGACGAAATCATTGTTGAGCGTATTATCGGTCGCCGTGTTCACGCACCATCAGGTCGTGTTTACCACGTCAACTTCAATCCACCAAAAGTGGAAGGCAAAGATGACGTGACAGGTGAAGAGCTGACTATCCGTAAAGATGACCAAGAAGACACGGTTCGTAAGCGTCTGGTTGAATACCATGCACTCACTGCGCCATTGATTGCTTATTATCAAAACGAAGCTAAAGCGGGTAACACTAAATACTTTAAATTAGACGGTACTCGTAAAGTCGCAGAAGTTAGCGCAGAGTTAGCGAAAATTTTAGGTTAATATTTGTACGTATCATGCGCTAAATTACAGTATTGATAACTGTAATTCGAATTATTTAGAGTATGAATGTATTATATGAAGGCAGCGAATATCGCTGCCTTTCTTTTTTATACCACTTGGTGACAAAAATCGTTATTTAATTGTGATAAAGTTGGGAATGATTATCAATTAGGAGCTGTTTCATGTCAGAAAAAAAAACCGGCATTCTGTTAGCGAACTTAGGAACCCCTGATGCCCCAACAACTTCAGCTGTTAGACGTTATTTAGCCGAGTTTCTTAGTGATAAGCGCGTTATTGATGTACCTCGTTTGATTTGGAAACCCATTTTACATGGAGCCATTCTACCGCTGCGCTCATCTAAAGTGGCTAAGCTCTATCAGTCAATTTGGCTTGATGATGGCTCACCTTTATTGGTGTATTCATTGCGTCAAAAACAAAAGCTGGCAGAGTTGATGCCAAACACCCCCGTAGAAATAGGGATGAGCTATGGTTCGCCTTCCATTAAAAGTGCTGTTGATAGTTTAATGGAGCAAGGCGTTAATGATTTAGTTGTTTTACCGTTATATCCACAATACTCCTGCACAACAACTGCTGCTGTGTATGATGCTGTAACGAGAGCTTTTCAAGGTAGGCGTACCATTCCGTCAGTCCGTTTTATTCGCAGTTATGCAACTCACCCTGCTTATATTCAAGCATTAGTAGCATCAATTGAAGAGAGCTTTGCAGTACATGGTGAACCTGATAGGCTGGTATTGTCGTTCCACGGTATCCCACAGCGTTATTGTGATACAGGGGATATCTATCAGCAAGAATGCGAACAAACGGCTCAGGCGCTTCGAGAGGCGCTGAATTACCCAAGTGAAAAAGTGTTGCTCACTTATCAGTCACGTTTTGGTCGTGAACCTTGGTTGATGCCATACATGGATAAAACCATGCATGAATTACCATCACAAGGGGTAAACTCTGTTCAGGTCATTTGCCCTGGCTTCTCTGTTGATTGTTTGGAAACATTAGAAGAAATTAGCGAACAAAATAAAGAATTCTTTATCAGTAGTGGGGGTAGTAAATATAATTACATAGCGGCGTTAAATGATAATCTAAATAGTATTCGCATGATTAATTTAATTATTCAAGATGAATTAAATCAGTGATCGCTTAAATTGATACTAAAAAGTTCAGTAATCGATATATCAAAATTTCAAATATAGACTATAATAACTTATCTTAAATTAAAAACTATTAAAGAAATGTTATGTCTTTTGGAATTAATATGAGCAATGAGCAGCCGCCACGAAAAAGTATTGAGCAGAAGTCAAATTCTGCTCATCAATTTCATATTCAGCAGAGTGATGAAATTGATCTCATGGCATTATTGAGTGTTTTATTAAAAAATAAATTATTGATTACCATTTTTACGGCTTTATGTATTGCGTTGAGTGCTGGGATTGTCAAGCTTTTACCTCAAAAGTGGAGCAGCACGGCCATTGTCATTCCGCCAACCTCCGAAAGCATGAAAGAAGTTAATGCACTAAAAGCTCAACTGGATGTACTTGAAATACCTATCGATTTAACTTCTCAACGTATTTTTAATGCCTTTATAGACCAATATCGTTCTAAAGTTAATCAAAGCGACTATGTTAGAAGTACCCAGTACTATCATAAACTTGCACAAAATGTTGATCCTAAAGATGATATGGTGGCACAGCAACGTTTAGTGAATCAAATCATCAATAACGATATTCAAATTCAAGACCAATCTAAAGAGAAAAACAGTACCTCTAACGATATTATCTTAAAATTTACGGCATCACAGCCAACAGAAGCCCAAGATTTATTGGATGGCTATATCCGCTATAGCGCATCTAAAGTGAGAAGTCAGATTAAAAACGAAATTGATAATACGATCTCACAGCAACTTATTTTTGCCACTGAATCACTTAAGCGTGAAGTGAGCAAAATTCAAACTGAGTATGACGTTAAAGTTGAAAGGTTAAAACGTGCAGTGGATATTGCTAAAGCAGCAGGGATTGAAAAGCCTATAGCCAGTGATTCTCAAGCGATTAATGATGACCCAGACTATCCTATTGCGTTGGGAGCTGAGGCGTTAGAAAAGAAATTACTGATTGAGACACAAAACCGTGATTTAGCCTTGATGAGTGAAAATTTGCAAAATCGCCAGATTTATATCAATGAAATCACTGAATTGAAGAGTAAGGAATTGGCTTTTACGCCAGTCACTTTTATATTACAACCTGATTTGCCATTGAATAAAGAATCACCTAAATCAGCATTGATTGTGGCGTTAAGCGCCATTTTAGGCTTAATTTTAAGTTGTGCATTTGTATTAAGCCGTGAGCTTTATCGCGATTATAAAATGCAAAATCAGTAAGCTAACCTTACAAAAGACAAACAATGAGGCCAGTACTTTCTTTGAAGGTGCTGGCTTTATTTTATCGTGCTAGAATAGCGTGATGTTCCATTGTTAATCTTCTTACTTATGAAATTCCCTGGTCAACGCAAGTCAAAACATTATTTCCCTGTTAGTCTCAGAGATCCACTTTTACAGCCATTAAAAGAGACGTTGGCTGATGATGAGAATTGTAAATCCTATATTGTGGGGATAGATCAAACTCTCGTCGATATTGAAGCGAAAGTAGATGATGATTTTATTCAACGTTATCAGCTCAGTAAAGGGCATTCATTGGTTATTGAAGATGATGCTGCTGAAGCGTTGTATAAAGAGTTGACTGACAATGCGTTGATTACGCATGAATTTGCGGGTGGCACCATCGGTAACACGCTGCATAACTACTCAGTGTTAGCAGATGATAGGTCGGTATTATTAGGGACGATGTGTAATAATATCCAAATAGGAAGTTATGCTTATCGCTACCTGTGCCATACCTCAAGCCGTATGGATCTGAACTATCTGCAAGGCGTTGATGGTCCAATTGGTCGTTGTTTCACATTGATTACCGAAAATGGTGAACGGACATTTGCCATTAGCCCTGGGCATATGAATCGCCTGCATCCAATGAGTATTCCTGAAGAGATTATCGCTGGGGCGTCTGCGTTAGTTTTAACGGCGTATTTGGTGCGTTGCAAACCCGGTGAAACCATGCCTGATGCCACAATGCAAGCCATAGCCTATGCGAAAAAACACAATGTTCCTGTGGTGCTCACATTGGGAACTAAATTTGTGATTGCTCAAGATCCGCAATTTTGGCGTGACTTCCTTGCTGAGCATATTTCGGTCGTTGCGATGAATGAAGATGAAGCGCAAGAGTTGACAGGTCTGAGTGACCCGTTATTAGCCTCTAATATGGCTTTAGACTGGGTTGATTTGGTGCTCTGTACGGCGGGCCCATCAGGGCTATATATGGCAGGATATACAGAAGAGAGCTACAAACGGACGACTCAGCACCCATTGTTGCCTGGTGCGATTGCAGAATTCAATTTATATGAATTTAGCCGTGCAATGCGCCAGCAAGATTGCAAAGTACCACTGCGTATATTTTCGCATATTGAACCGTATATGGGTGGCCCTGAGAAAATTATGAACACGAATGGTGCTGGAGACGGGGCTTTATCTGCATTACTGCATGATATTACAGCGAATTCTTACCATCGTTCAAATGTGCCTAATTCCAGCAAACATGAGCGCCAATATTTAACCTATTCCTCATTGGCTCAAGTTTGTAAGTATGCAAATCGAGTGAGTTATCAAGTGTTAACCCAGCATTCCCCTCGGCTAACTCGTGGGCTTCCTGAAAAAGAAGACAGTTTAGAAGAGTCTTATTGGGAACGTTAATGATTAGGTTATAATTCGTCCAGTTTGGATATGTTTAATATAAAAACACATTAATATCAGAAAGAGCATTAATGTGTTTTTATATACTCCATTATGGGTATTTAATTAATAAGTTAATAAAAGAATAAAGCTTAATTTATAAGTAAATTAATAATTAATATCGATAGTAAAAAAACATAGACAAATAGGCAGAAATTAACTATCAAAATTTGTCGTAAATAATATCACTGATGATGACGAATAATAAAAAACTGCATTCGATATTATTTAATTGCAATATTTCGAATGCAGTTATTAAATTGTTTAATATTAATTATATTTAACTTTGTTTGGCAACCGCTAACTCAGCATCACCTTTAACGGCATCCACTGCTTTTTGGTCTTCCTCTTCATAACGCAATGCCTGTGGAACCGAAATTTTAATTGCGATAAATACCGCTAAGAAGCCCCCAACCAGTTTTCCTAATAAAATAGGCAGAACGAGCGTTGGTTGGAAGTTGGCGGTAAAGGCTAAGTGATCGCCGATGGTGGCTTGTGCACAGACACCGAATGCGACACACAGAACTTTATCTCTTGCACGCATATCTTTGAATAAATGATAAGTTGCAATAATGTTTGCCATCACCATGATAAAACCTAACGACCCAGTATCACTCAGTTTCAAACGGTTGCTTAATGCACGGACTAACGGTTTGCAATAACGTTGGAATAGGTAACAAATTGGGAATGTCCCTGCCAACATGATGCCAATATAACCTGCTATTTCAATGGCACGGAACAGCTCATTTTGGTCTGCAAAGAGCGGGTCAAAGCCCCACGCACCGAAAACTTTGGTAAATACGCCAGTAAAGTGCTCGACAATCGAGAAAGCCAGAACCAGTTTGACAAAGGCATCCATAATCTTACCGAAGATTAAGAAGCCTGTAACCATCAGCATTGGGCGATATTTCAAGCCCGCGGCCAATAAGAAACAGAAAACAAACAGTGGCATCAAATATTGCAGCATGGTCATAAAATCAAGGGTGAGTTGATGTGCTGCGGGGGAATTGGTTGAAATAATATCGCGAACGGGAATATTATTGAATGTGATTAATAGCAGTGAAGCCAGTACACCAAATGGAATGGAGATTAACCCTGCCATTGCGCCGAGTGCGAGGTATTTGTGATCTTTGCGATTTAACATAGTTAAGCCAACAGGGATGAGATACACAATCGTCGCGCCTGAGGTATAGCCGATTAACATCGCAGTGATCCACATATCACGGTTCGTGGTTAACGCATCTGCAAGCTGGTAGCCCCCCATATCAACAGCAATGATCGACAATGCGGCGATAGAGACATCGGAGCCCACAGAAGAGAATATAGGCCCTAAAACATAAGAAATTAACTGAGAAAGCAGTGGTACGGCAGCCATGATCCCTGCTTGAGCAAGAAATACAGGGCCAATGGAGAAAATCCCGTTAACAAATTCTTTGCCCAGATCACTGGTCGGTTTAACGATAGAGGCGACAGCACCAATAATGGCACCGCACATGATTAAATAAATAATGTAATTTCCGAATTCAGCCATGGTAGGGTTTCCTTTTATTATTTTAGTGTCTTAATTGGCGGGAACGGGCAATGATGTCGCGGTACTGTTCCATTACACCTTGCATGTTGGTGCCATCGGGGTGTGTTATGGTTGCATTGCGCCTAACTGCCATATCGTGAGTCAGCCCTAACCCTTTGCGTGCCAATAAGGCAGCGCCAAGTGCAGTCACTTCACGGTTTGCTGGTGCTTCAATATTTTTTTGTAATAAATTGGCTAAAAATTGCTTAAAGTACTGATTTGAAGAAAGCCCTCCATCGACAGAGATTGATTGTCCCAGTGGTGAAATTTTTTCCATTGCAAAAATGACTTCGGCAGAGCGAGCGGCAATCCCCTCCAACACCGATTGCATCATGTCTTTTTTGTCGGTATCTAATGAAAGGCCTGCCCACAAGCCAGCAGCGCTACGATCCCAATATGGGCAGCCTAAGCCAGATAATGCGGGAACAAACGCTAAACCGCGTTTAATGGCAGGTTCTGCTCTGAAATCACTGAGTTCATCGAATTGATCAAATAGCCCAATTTTTCTTGCCCAGTTAATGGCGGATGCTGCGTTATACACACCGCCATCTAAGCCAAAAACGGGGGCTTCATTAGGGAATTTCCAACATAGAGTGGGTAACAAGCCACTTTCATGAGTTTGTGGGATCTCAAACCCTGTGAGTGCTTGCAAAAAGGCACCTGTACCAAAGGTGATTTTGGCATCGCCTTTTTCACGGCAACCGTGACCGAATGTGCCAGCAAATTGGTCAACAATCACCGCTGTAACAGGGGTTAAGTGGCCGTCAAGGTTGATAGCGCCAAAATCGCCAATATTGTCTTTAATTGGTGGAAGACAATGAATTGGCACTCCAAATATGTCACACAGTTCTTTATCCCACTTTAATGTGTGAATATTGAGCAAAGAGGTGCGAGAGGCTGAATTATAGTCAGTCACAAACACGCCACATAAGCGGTCTAGAAAAAAGGCATCCATGGTGCCAATACGTAATTTGTTTTTATCTGCTAAAGTTTTCGCACCCACCACATTTTCCATGATCCAACCCATTTTACTGGCGGAGAAATAAGGGTCGAGTGGTAAGCCTGATTTGGACTGAACCACGGGTTCTAATCCTGCTTCTTTGAGATGAGAAATCGTTTTTTCAGTCCGTAAATCCTGCCAAACGATCGCATTGTAAAGTGGGCGTTTGCTGTCAGCATCCCAAGCGACAATGCTCTCACCTTGATGGCATAAACCAATAGCATCGACGACTTCGCAGCTATTCAAGCACTTAATAATATTAGCGAGTATTTCCTCTGGGTCGTGTTCAACCCAACCACTATTCAATGTGATTTGTTTATGAGGAATACTCATCGGGGAGTAATAGTGCCCGCCTTCTTCGAAGACCACGACTCGGGTTCCCGTTGTTCCCTGATCGATTGCGGCATAACGTTGGTTGAGCATCACAGTATTCCCAGTGTTATAAATGTTGTAAATAGGTCTGTTTTTTTGCCTACTATCGTTTAATCGGAAGGAAAGTCCACAAAAAACTCACAATAAGTTTCACTGATGTGACAAAACTCACAATAAAGTAACAATGTGAGTAGTTTTTGGTTTGTTGTTGTACTTTGTGTTGTTTTAATTATTGTGATTGTGGGAATTATGTGGTTTTATGTGTGCAAGTTTTAAGTAAAGGATCTCAGCCATGGATATTAATAATAAAAAAATTTGGGATGTCATTGTCATAGGCGGTGGTGTCATTGGCTGTGCAGTGACACGTAAATTCACACTGATGGGGGCAAATACTTTGCTGCTAGAACGAGGTGGTGACATCTTGTCAGGGGCGAGTAAGGCCAACAGCGCACTATTACATACAGGTTTTGACGCCACACCAGGGAGTCTAGAACTGGAATGTATGCAAGATGGGTATCGCGAATTCCTTGAAATCAGAGAAAAAATGAATTTGCCGATCCTCGAAACGGGGGCATTGGTTGTTGCGTGGAATGAAGAACAACTGAGTAAGCTGCCAGGCATTGTTGAACAAGCACATACTAATAATGTATTAGATGTGGCAATTATTGATAAAGACGAATTATACCGCCGTGAACCTCACTTAGCAGATGGTGCTTTAGCGGCGGTTTCGGTTCCAGGTGAAGCTGTGATTGACCCGTGGAGTACACCGTTATCTTATTTAACCCAAGCCGTGAAACACGGAGCACAATACCATTTTCATTGTGAAGTCAAAGGCGGTGAGCTAAAGGCGGGACTGTGGCATTTAACCACAACAAAAGGTGAGTTTTCTGCCCGTTTAGTGATTAACTGTGCAGGGATTAACGGGGATATTGTTGAGTCGATTTGCCATCCATCACCATTCCAAATAAAACCGCGCAAAGGGCAATTTTTGGTATATGACAAAGCGGCAGCTGCGGATATCAATGCGATTATTTTACCTGTACCAACCGCCATCACAAAGGGTGTTTTGTTATCAAAAACTATTTTCGGTAATTTGCTGTTAGGGCCAACAGCCGAAGAACAGGATGACCGTTGGAAAGCGGAAGTCAAACAAGAGGTGATGGAAGATTTAATCGCCCAAGGTTCTCGCATGTTACCGTCTTTACAGAATTACAGTGTGACGGCGACTTATGCGGGCTTACGTCCTGCAACAGAAGAAAAATATTACCGTATCAATGGTTACCCTGAAAAACAATGGATTTGTGCAGGGGGGATACGTTCTACAGGCTTAACATCAGCACTGGGTGTCGCAAATCACTTGGGTAAGTTATACCAAGAAAACTTCACGCCATTATTTGAATTATTGCCGCCAGAAGAACTTATTTGGCCGAATATGCCCTCGATTTCTGAATATCATCAACGTGATTACCAATGTAAAAGCAATGGCGGCATTGTGTGCCATTGTGAATTGGTAACACAACGGGAAATCGAAGCGACATTTGACTCTGATATTCCGCCTGAATGCTTGGGGGCTTTGCGCCGTAGAACGCGGGTTATGATGGGGCGTTGTAATGGCTTTTATTGCAGTAGTCAGGTGGCGGAAATCATTAATGGTCGTTTTGACCATACACTGGCAGTGGAGGCGGTAAAATGAGTTTATATTATGATGTGATTATCATTGGCTCAGGGCCAACTGGTGTTGCCGCAGCTCATACTCTACGCCGTCGTGGCATTAAGAATATCGCTATTCTTGAGCGAGAAGCCCATGCAGGCGGTGTTCCTCGTCATTGCCAACACCCAACATTTGGTTTGTTGGTATTTAAGCGGCCGATGAAAGGTAATCAATTTGCAGCGAAAATTGTGGAAAGCCTCGGTGATACCCCAATTTTTACCCGCAGCACCGTGACGCAGCTTCACCCAAATGGAAAACTGACGGTCTCTACCGCAGAGGGGTTAGTTGAGATGCACGCTAAGCGCATCTTGGTAGCGACAGGGGTTCGTGAAACACCGCGTCACCCACGTTTGGTATCAGGCCTTCGCCCGCAAGGTGTTTTAACCGCAGGGGCATTGCAGCAGTTTGTTTACCTTAATGGTAAAAAACCGTGCCGAAACCCTGTCATTGTGGGAAGTGAGTTAGTCAGTTTTTCTGCCCTGTGGACATTAAAAAATGCAGGTGTAAAAGCGCAGGCAATGGTGGAAGATGGGGAGCGCATTCTGGCATTTAAACCCGCGACCTTATTTGCCAAAGCGATGGGAACACCCGTTTATTTAAACAGTAAAATCACTGAAATTGGTGGCCTTGACCGTGTAGAGTATGTGATGGTGGAAACCAACGGAAAAAACCACAAAATTGAGTGTGATTCGGTCATTTTTACGGGGCAATTTGTGGGGGAAAATACATTAATCCGCAAAAGTCACCTTGAATTTGATGCGAGCACAGGGAAGCCTGTAACAGACCAATTTAGTCGCTGCTCGGATGGGGCATATTATGCGGCGGGGAATATGTTGCACCCTGCGGATATGGGGGATCAGTGCTACCAAGAAGGTTTATTGACAGGGGAGAATATTGCGAATGATTTATTAGCCAATCACCATCAGCCGCAAATTCAGCCTGTACAGCGCATCCCTGTGAGCAGAGATTCAAATATCAGCTTTAGCGTTCCTGCTTGTATAAATATGGACGCGCTATCCCAAGGATGTATCGACTTCAATATTAAAGTTGAACAAGCGTTGCAAGGCACAATCAAAGTCATGGCGGGGAATACGGTTTTGTATGAGAAAAAGCACCGTTGTTTACCAACAAGACGCATTTTATTGAAAAATATCGATTTAACAAAAATACAACCAGACGCTACTGAAATTCGTATCACTGTTGTATAGTGCTGGAAATGTTAAATGGTCAAGAAGGATTAAACTATGTGTGAAGGGCGCTCTTCAAAAGTACGGCATCAAACCATCATTGAGTTATTGTCGACTCAAGGTCAGGTGTACGTGCAGGAGCTCGCAAAGCATTTTAATGTCGCGCAGGAAACAATCCGTCGAGATCTCAGTAAGCTGGAATCACAAAAGTTATTAAAGAAAGTCCATGGCGGGGCGGTGAATATTCAGTCAAAATTTGAACGGAATTTTACTGAACGTGCTCAAGCTGCTGTGGATGAGAAAAAAGCGATTGCCATCAAGGCAGCTGAATTGATTAAACCTGGCGATACCTTATTTATTGATTTTGGTACGACGACGTTTGAATTTAGTCAACGTATTAAATTGATTGATAATTTAACGGTAATTACTAATTCGCCATTATTAGCGACCACACTGCAAGAAAACCCATCCATTGAAACCATTTTAATTGGAGGGCAGTTTAATGCGGCGCAAAATGCCTGTTTAGGCGCAATAGCGTTAAAAAATATTGCCGAGTTTTTTGCAGATTATGCAGTGATTGGTGCAGGGGCTATCCATGCATTACATGGCGTGATGGATCAGCATGTGGATGAGGCAGCAATAGCCCAAAAAATGATGGAAAACAGTGACAAACTGATTGTGCTGGCGGATGGTACTAAGGCCAATAAGCACGCCATTAACTTTGTCACTAATTGGGATAATATTGATTATCTGGTGACAACCAGTAAAGAATTTAAGTTACCCGAAAATAAAAAGCGACCAAAAACCAAAATCATTGTTGCTGATATTGAATAAGTTTTTAACGTAGCACCTATTTAAACCTATCCCTTGGAAAATAATCACTTATTTTTCACGGGATAACTGTATCTAAAATTTGAATACACTAACATCAGGAATTATTATGAGCCTTTATTTTATAGCTTGCCCTTACTCTGATCCCGATAGCAATATTGTAGAAATGCGTTTTGCTGAATGTACTAAATTTGCAGCAGAACTTGCGCTAAAAGGAATTGCGACCTATAGCCAAATCACCATGACGCACCCAATTAATCAATATTTGGCCACTGAAGGGAAAAAAGTAGCATGGTCATCCATTGATATGGAATTCTTAAAACGTTGTGATGGGCTAATTGTACTGACGCTACCAGGTTGGGAAAAGAGTGGTGGTGTTGCAGCTGAAATTCAGTTTTTTAAAGATAAAGGGCTGCCAGTTTGGACCAGTGATGAATTTATCGCTCACTCGTCATAATTCACGCTGATGCGTTGTTGGCTGCGTGCGTTCACCTTAGTCACATACTTATGTATTCTCCTAAGGATTCATTTACTTGCCGCCTAGCCTCAACGGGAATTATTTAGAGTGAGTGATGAGGGATGGAAGGTAAAAGACAAATGCTGAGATGAAAGAAGGCAAAAGATAAAAAAGGAAGCCATGGCTTCCTTTTTGTATTTATAGAGAGAGGAGGTTAGTGAGCCGGTTTTAGATAATCATCTAAACTTTTGCCTTCACCTTTTTTATCGTTGCCGCCATCAAGCATATCATCGATAGAACAGCCAAACTCTTCCACATCATTACACATGAGTGTCGCCATGGATTTGGCAATTTCATGTTCACCTATAATGATATGATCAGCGCCGCGCTCTTTAATAAAGCTGACTTCATCATCATAGTGGGCACGAACAATAACGGTAACGTCAGGGTTCATCTCTTTCGCGGTTGCGACGATTTCACCTGCTTCATAACCATTTGGAATGGTTAATAATAACGTTTTAGCACATTCAATGCGGGCAAGGCTGATGATTTCTTTATTCGCTCCATTACCGAGGATTGCACTGAAGCCATTTTCAGCCAGCTCCTCAAAGCGAGCACGGGTGTCTTCCACGACGACAACAGGGATTTCTCGTCTACGCAGTTTGTCCGCTAACATACCTCCGACACGACCATAACCGACGATGATGGCGTGACCACAGATATCGACAGGTACTTGTGTTTCTTCTTCCAGCGTTTCTTCCAGAAGTTGCTCTTCAATCGTTTCTGTTCTTTCAAGGTATTTATCTAACAAACTAAATAATACTGGGTTAAGCATAATAGAGACAATAGCACCCGCTAACACCAAGTTTTGTGCGTCTTTATCCATCACGCCGAGGGTGAGGCCCATACCCGCTAATATAAACGCAAACTCACCAATTTGCGCAAGGCTGACGGAGATGGTTAATGCGGTTCGCCGTGAGTGCCCAAACATTCTGACCAGAACCAGGGCCGCAGCGGACTTACCAATAATAATGATAGCCAGAACAGCCAAGATACCGAGAGGTTGCTGGATCAGAACCATCGGATCGAAAAGCATACCAACGGAAACGAAGAACAGAACCGCAAATGCATCACGCAGTGGTAAGGTGTCTTGTGCTGCACGGTGGCTCAGCTCAGACTCGTTCAGAACCATACCCGCGAAGAACGCCCCCAGCGCAAAGGAAGCATCAAAGATAGCTACAGCGGCATAAGCGATACCTAACGCAAGGGCGAGAACAGCTAAGGTGAACAGCTCACGAGAACCTGTTGAGGCGGTACGAGATAAAATCCATGGAATGACTTTACGACCGACCACAATCATAATGAATATGAATAAAACAACTTTACCAATTGTCCAGGCAAGGCTTAATGCGAGCTCACTAAAGCTTGCATCATCTGTGTTCATGATAGCAGCAGCGGCAGGAAGCAGTACCAGGGTAAGAACCATGGCTAAGTCTTCCACAATTAGCCAGCCAATGGCAATTTGCCCGCGTTGGCTTTCAATGAGTTGCCGTTCTTCTAATGCGCGTAATAAAACCACGGTACTGGCGGTTGAAAGACATAAACCAAAGACAATACCAGTAAAAATGCCCCAGCCAAATAACATCGACAGGCCGAGACCTAATAGGGTTGCTACCGCAATTTGTGCAATTGCACCAGGAATAGCAATGGCTTTAACGGCTAGTAAATCTTTGAGTGAAAAGTGTAAACCCACGCCAAACATCAGCAAGATAACGCCGATTTCAGCTAATTCAGGTGCAAGCGCTGCATCTGCCACAAACCCTGGGGTAAATGGGCCTGCAAGGACACCTGCTGCAAGGTAGCCCACAAGTGGGGAGATTTTTAATCGCTGTGCGATCATACCTAACAAATATGCAAGGGCGAGACCACCAACAATGGTTGTGATTAAGGGCGTTGAATGCTCCATTTAGTCTCCTCTGGTTAGTATGAAAATATAAGGTGGGTACATGCCGTTGACTTTTAAAATGAGGCCTTCATTTTAAAATGCCAATTTGCATGTTTTTCTATTTTAACTTTTTTTGAGAAATATTTCCTTAAAAAAATGAAATGTTTTTAAAAAAAAGACAGACTAAAGGTGCTAAATCGTTACAAACTTTAGGATTAGGCGATTTTTAGCTGAAATTTTTAGGAAATATGGTAGGAAAGACCCACACTTATTTTTAATTAAGTGTGGGTAAAATAAGAAAATAAATCTATTTATGACCGATATTTGGTAACAATACTGTAAAAATCCCAAGTAATGGCAAGAAAGCACAATAATGATAAACTTGCTCAATACTGGT
Organism: Providencia xihuensis; assembly: GCF_041953405.1. Classification (NCBI taxonomy): domain Bacteria; kingdom Pseudomonadati; phylum Pseudomonadota; class Gammaproteobacteria; order Enterobacterales; family Morganellaceae; genus Providencia; species Providencia xihuensis. Next base: position 1,231,890 of record NZ_CP169565.1, read on the forward strand.
TTGGTCAGCAATATGGCCTAAAACTGCTGCCCCAACACCGCCCATTCCGAATGCAAGACCGAAGAACAATCCTGATACCATGCCGGTTTTACCGGGGATCAGCTCCTGTGCATACACCAAAATAGCTGAGAACGCAGAGGCTAAAATCATCCCAATGATTACAGTTAGCACGCCCGTCCAGTACAGCGAAGCATACGGTAAAATGAGGGTAAAGGGGGCGACACCGAGGATTGAGAACCAAATAACATATTTACGACCTATTTTATCCCCAATAGGGCCGCCAATCATTGTCCCTGCGGCAACAGCGAATAAGAAAACAAATAGGTGAATCTGGGCATTTTGCACAGAAACACCAAACTTCTCTATAAGATAAAAGGTGTAATAACTGCTAATGCTAGCCAAATAGAAGTATTTAGAAAAAATCAAAACCAGTAAGACCGCTAACGAACCAATAACCGCCTTGCGAGGTAAGATTTTAATGTTGTCAGTGGAAATGGTTTTTTTACTGGCAGCGCGATGTTGCTGCTTATACCAGTTACTGACTTGCAGTAAAATCACAATCGCTAACAAAGCCGCAAGGGAGAACCAACCTAAGTTGCCTTTTCCATAAGGTTCAATAATTAATGCGGCAAGCAACGGCCCTAGTGATGCCCCTAAGTTACCGCCTACTTGGAAAAATGACTGAGCAAGGCCGTGACGACCACCTGAAGCCATTCGAGCTACACGAGATGATTCTGGGTGGAAGACTGAAGAACCCGTCCCGACTAAAGCGGCTGCAAATAAAATCATTGGGAAGGTTTCTGCCATCGCCAATAAAATTAACCCAGTCAATGTAAAGCTCATGCCAATTGGTAATGAGTATGGCTGAGGGTGTTTATCCGTGTAGTAGCCAATAACAGGCTGCAGTAGGGATGCGGTAATCTGATACGTTAGGGTGATCATCCCAATTTGCGCGAAGCTCAGCGAGAAATCAGATTGTAATAAAGGATAAATCGCTAAGATAAGCGATTGGATCATGTCGTTTAATAAATGGGAGACACTAATTGCTGTCAGAATACTGAAGACGGTTTTCCCTGTTTTATTCACGGGTTTTGATGGATTTGCGTTATTAGGGGTTGTTGTTTGCTCACTCATAATTATCAACTTTCTGTGTTACATAATTGTTATCAATATAACTGAAATACAATTTATTGAAATGAATAAATAAGCCACATGAAAAATAATATCAGTGAATTATTTGATGGTGATCTCATTTTTATGAAACGAATTTCTTATTCTGCAAGAGGTATCAAATCTTGCTCATATTTTTATGCTATAAATCTGCGGGCAGTGACAAACTATAATCTAATATTAACGAATAAAAATTCCTATACCAGCAGGGAGAAGTGTATGAAGTTTGCATTTAAAGCATCCGCATGTGCATTAACAGTATCGTTAGCGTTAATACCCGCGACGATGGCAAACGCGTGGGAAAAAGACAAAACCTACAATATCACTATTTTGCATACAAATGACCACCATGGTCACTTTTGGCATAACGACCACGGCGAATACGGTTTAGCAGCGCAAAAAACCGTCGTTGATGAAATTCGCAATGAAGTGGCGAAGCAAGGTGGCAGTGTGTTGCTACTCTCTGGTGGTGATATCAATACAGGGGTTCCAGAATCTGATTTACAAGACGCGGAGCCTGATTTCAAAGGGATGAATTTAGTCGGGTACGATGCAATGGCATTGGGTAACCATGAGTTCGATAATCCGCTTGAAACGCTACGTCAGCAAGAAAAATGGGCAACCTTCCCATTCTTATCCGCTAATATTTACCAAACCAGCACAGGTAAACGTCTGTTTAAACCTTATCAAATATTTGATAAACAAGGTGTAAAAATTGCAGTGATGGGGCTGACTACAGACGATACTGTACGTATTGGTAACCCAGCAAATTTCCCTGATGTCGAATTCCGCGTACCTGCGGATGAAGCGAAAAAAGTGGTTGAAGAACTGCGCCAGACTGAAAAACCTGACATTATCATCGCCGCAACCCACATGGGGCACTATGATGACGGCAAACATGGTTCAAACGCACCAGGTGACGTCGAAATGGCACGCAGTTTACCTGCGGGTTACTTAGATATGATAGTGGGTGGTCACTCACAAGACCCCGTTTGTATGTCCCAAGAAAACAAAGACTATAAACAAGCGGACTATGTACCAGGGACTCCTTGTGCGCCAGATAATCAAAATGGTACATGGATTGTTCAAGCCCATGAGTGGGGTAAATATGTAGGACGTGCTGATTTTGAATTCAAAAATGGCAAATTTACCTTAAAACACTACCAGTTAATTCCAATTAACTTGAAGAAAAAAGTGACCAAAGAAGATGGTACCAGTGAGCGTGTTTATTACACACAAGAAATCGCCCACAACCCAGATATGATGAAATTACTGACGCCATACCAAGAGAAAGGTGATAAGCAATTAAGCGTCAAAGTGGGTTCTGTTGAAGGCAAACTGGAAGGCGATCGTAGCAAAGTGCGCTTTGTGCAAACCAATATGGGGCACCTTCTGTTAGCAGCTCAAAAAGAGCGCGCAGGCGCTGATTTTGCCATCATGAGTGGGGGGGGTGTCCGTGATTCTATCGAAAGCGGTGATATCACGTATAAAGATGTGCTGAAAGTTCAACCCTTTGCGAATGAATTAGTGTACGTTGATTTTAAAGGGGATGAAGTCATTCCTTACCTGACTGCGGTCGCGAATATGAAACCCGATGCAGGGGCATATGGTCAATTCTATAATGTAAACTTGACGTTGAATAAAGATGGTACGATTAGCGATGTGAAAATCGATGGTAAACCTGTTGATACATCAAAAACTTATCGTATGGCAACATTGAATTTTAATGCGATTGGTGGTGATGGTTATCCGAAAATTGATAATCACCCTAACTATGTGAATACAGGTTTTGTGGATGCGGAAGTGCTCAAAGGTTATATCGAGAAACATTCTCCACTAAAAGCTGCAGATTACGAACCAAAAGGTGAGATTATTTATAACAATAAATAATTCATTTTATAATATGAAAAGCCTCATATCGATGAGGCTTTTTTTATCAATGCGCGTATTTACTTGCGAATTTCAGCAAAAGTAGCATTGAGTACGTTACCTAAATCAGCTGGCGCTAATTCAATATCCAACCCGCGTTTTCCCCCTGAAATAAACATTGTTGCATATTGCTGGGCTTGGTCATCGATTACCGTGGGTAATCGCTTCTTTTGGCCCAATGGACTGATGCCACCTAATAAATAGCCAGTGGTCTTTTGCGCGATTTGGGGATCGGCCATTTCCACTTTTTTCACTTTGAACACTTTTGCGACCAGTTTTAAGTCAAGCTGCCCTGAGACAGGGGTGACGGCAACGGCTAATGTTTTTTGGTCACCATTTAATGCCACTAATAACGTTTTAAACACTTGTTTGGCATCTAAGCCTAATTTACGTACTGCCTCATCACCAAAGTTGCTCTCATTTGGGTCATGATCATAAGGGTGCAATGTGAAGTTAATTTTTTGTTTTTCAAGTAATTTAACAGCAGGAGTCATTTTTTTACCTTTTATTTATCTCTGACACAATGGCGCAGATACTCAACAAGACTGTCTTCACCAAATAGGTGTAATGCACCAACAGCAACCACATAATTGCCATCTGGAAGCGCCTTAAGTTGTTCACTCCAAACTGCATTACGTTTATCCATTAGTACTTGATAGACATCTTTACTGAAAGTATTAGGTAAAGTCATGTGGTTATTGGGTTGATAATCAAGCCACCAACCAATCATGGTTTGCAGTGAACGTGCATTTGCGCGCCAATGGACTAATGAGTCTTGTAAGAGCGCTAACCCATTATTAGGCAAGGAAAGCAGCAATTCAACTTGGGATGCAGTGCCTTCAAGTTCAATGATCGGTTTAAGTTGGGTCTGAGCGTTGCGAATAAGCTGATAATCGATGCCATAGTGGCCGCGCAAGCCAAGCCCTTGTGCTTGAGTGGCCTGTAGGATCAAGGCGATTTGCCATGAAGGGAGACTATCAAATTTTTCGGGTGACTGGTGAATTTCTTGGCAACATTGCAAAAATAAGGCGTATTGTTCTTCGCTCAAACGTTGCTGAACAGGGCGCTGCTCATCAACTTCATGAGGGAAAGGGGATTGAGCTTGGGTTATATCCGCTTCAACAATTAATGCATCCGCTTGATTCAGTTTATCGAGCAATATGGCAGATAACGGAAACATATTTTCTGTTCCCATATGAATACTGCCTACAATGTGCAATTTAAGGCCTTTTGATAAGCGAACATCAATCGCAGGATAGGGGTATACCAGCGCCGTTTCCATATGGAGCCAATTTTTAAAGCTTTCAAACAGTTTTCCCATCATTTTACCCTGCATTTTTCTTGGGTTAATAGGGTAAACAATCTCTCGCGAATTTGCGAATGTTGTACGTCAATTACGCATTTTTCGTCTGTCCTGATAAAAATGGACAATGACAATTTAGGCACACTTCAATTATGGTTTCACGATATGAAGCAATACGTTAACAAGATGGTGTTATCATTTTGTTAGCCTTAATTGGAGATAACATGATAACGCCTCAAATTTCAAATATTCATGCGGGCACACCAACAATAACGGCATTCGATAACCGTCACTTTACGGTTCGTACACTTCAATACTATCGACAGCCTAATATTCAACAGGATGTACAGGAGCGTCTTGAATTTCATTATTTTAATATTTATGGTTTTTTACAGAAAAATGCAGATACACGTTTGTCTGAAAGTGGGCAAGATAACTTTTATTATCATACGGATTTAATGGGGTTCTCTTTATTAAACAAAGGTGTTGATAGCGGTGAAATTTACCAACTGAATGATATTGAACAGCGGCTTATGGTAAGCATTGACGCAAATAAAACGTTTAAATGGTGTTGCTATGAGGCTAATGATTCATTAGGTCGCCTCGAAAGTGTCAGTGAGAAAATAGAGGGAGGGAACTGGCGAGTCAGCGAGCGTTTTCAATATGCAGGTAATTCGCATACCGAACAATTGGCAAATTTAGCTGGGCAATGTATTAGTCACTTTGATACTGCAGGGTTATTGCAAACACAGGAAGTATCACTGCAAGGGGAACCGACTTTATTGACTCGGCAGTTTATTCAACAAGTTGATAATGCTGAGTTTAATGTTGATTGGCAAGGAGATAGTGATTTAACAGCATTATCACCCGAAAAATTTTCTCACCAAACACATTTTGATGCTGCAGGTGCTTGCCTTTCTATTATTGATGCAAAAGGCCATAAACAACAGCGAGAGTATGATATTACAGGTCAGTTAATCAGAACGACATTCACAGTTAAAGGACAAGATACGCAGCTAATAACTCAGATCATTGAATATTCGGCAGTCGGTCAGAAAGTGCGAGAGATCTATGGTAATGGTGCCGTGACTGAGTATGTATACGAGGCGCAGACACAGCGCTTAATCCTTATTCAGACCTATAGGCCAGTAAATCACTCACTGGGTTATAAATTATTTCAGAGTTTACATTACGACTACGATCCTGTCGGCAATGTGATTGCAATTTATAATAGTGCAGAAAAAAAGGTTTTTTGGCGGAATCAAAAAGTCGAACCCAAGCATCGATATCAATATGACACGCTTTATCAATTAGTCCATGCGACAGGGCGAGAAATAGCGGGTATTAGCCAGCAAAGTCACTACCTTCCTCACCATTCATCAATTGATAATTCGGTATATACACGGTATTTCCGTGCCTATTCTTATGATAAAGGCGGGAATTTAATTCAAATTCACCACCGTGCCCCTGCGATGCAGCAAGCTTATACAATCAAAATGACAACGAGCAGCCGAAGTAACCATGCAGTACTGGCAGATTTAGCTGAGTTTCCTCATCAAGTGGAACCATTATTCACGCCAAGTGGACAGCAAAAACAGCTTTTGCAAGGAAAAAATTTAACGTGGACATCAAGGCAAGAACTGCAAAGTGTTAATGGTGCTGGCGGGAATGAGTTTTACCGCTACGATGGCGACAGCCAGCGGGCATTAAAAATAACACAATATAATCAAAAACAAAGCAAGGTTGTTTATTTACCGAACCTAGAGATTAGGCAAATTGAACATAATGAAAAATACCATGTGATCTGTATCGGGGAAGACAGTGAGGTACTAGCCCAAGTATTGCATTGGGAAATTGGGCTACCAGATAAAATGGTAAATAATACCGTTCGTTATAGTATTAATGGGCTTGCCAGCAATAGCGGTTTAGAACTCGATATGGATGGAAACTTGATTAGCCAAGAGGAGTTTTATCCCTTTGGTGGAACGGCTGTTTGGGCGGTAAGTAGCGCATTGGAAGTAAACTACAAAACACGGCGCTATTCAGGGCAAGAGCGTGATATTACAGGGCTTTATTATTATGGTCGTCGTTATTATCAGCCTTGGGTGGGGCGTTGGTTAAGCGCAGATCCCGCGGGAACTATTGATGGTTTAAATCTGTATCGGATGGTACGTAACAACCCATTGACCTATCAGGATGAACATGGGTTAGCACCTCGACTTTTTGATACACAGGATGATATGTTTGCTGATTTCCAGCAAACAGTATCAAAGCTGCTTAATGCATCCTCTAAAATTGAAAGAATTGCGAAAAATCCATCATTAATTCGCAACCGAGTCATTAGTATGGCGCAATTATTTTACAAAGATAAAACATCTAAATTTACATATGCTATTAATTTATATGAATTTTTGGAGATGGACTCGCAAAGTGAGGAGTTTAAGACATGGGCGACAAATAAATTAAGCTATCAAAATACTTCTCGCCAGCGTCAGCCTGGCTGGGAAACGGTTAATCATGCGGAGCAGGCATTAATAAGAACATTAACGGCTCATGATAGTTTTAACATAAGTAATTTAATCATATCCCAAAAGGCTAAATTATGTTCAAGTTGTGAAAATGCCATGTATACTTTTCGACAATCAATGCCTAAACGTCGCTTCACAACGATGATTCTTCGAGATGGTGATTTACCTCTTGCAGCCATACAACATGGGCAGTCACGAACTCGCTATAAAAACTCTTCATATTCTGCTGGAGTGGCGGTAGGGAAAACGAGTTTCACATTATACGACTATAAAGATATAGAGTTTCAGGTTGGAATGGGGAATTTCTGGGGAGGGATGGATAAAACACTCTATACAATGTATGCCAATGAGTTTGAACGTGTGTTTGGGAATCTTCCTATCGGAAAGGGAGTCAAAAAGTCATTTCCCCCTAAACCCCCCAAAAGCTCAGGAGGTCGTGGCCATCAGCTTGATAAAAATCAACCCAGTACCAGTCGTCGTCATCGATGAAGTGATTGCCCCCAAATAGGGGGCAAATTGAATTAACTGTTTTTAGTAATGTTTTTAAACACACTTAGCAACGCAAATAAGCTGAATGAGCTAAACACCATTTCGATACCAATTAACGTGGTTAATAGCGTAATCGACGTTAATGGCCCATTGCCAACAAGCAAAAAGGCAATAAAGAAATCTAATAACCCGATAAGAATTTGCAGCCAACCGCTTGGGGATTTTATTTGTTGAAAACCCACATATAAGCGAATGACACCGCCGACAATAAATAGTGCGGCGACTAAAATCGCGAGAGCGATTAAGCTTTGTAGTGGGTCTTTAATAAAGGAATAGCCGACAATAATATAGATTAGCCCAATCACAAAACCAAATAAGCGCGACCATCCCGTATAAATTACCGTGCTAAGTATGCTAACAATGGCACCGACACCACCAATAATCAGTAAAACGCCTAATACCGTACTGACCGCAATGCCTGAAATCATTGGGTTAACAATACAAAAAATGCCGCCAGCCAACAGCAAAAAGGACAAAATTAATAAAAAAGTTCGCTGTTTTTTAAATTCCTCACCAGCGAGTTTGGCAAGTTTTTCACGATCAATATTAAGCATTTTGCGCTCCAAATATTAAGTAGCTAATTATTTAATAGTATAGACCTAGCCGACGAGAAAGGGCATCAAAGATCGTGCGATTTAAATAATAAAATCTTGGAAGGCAAATACTTAGCGTATTTTGATGATTGAAATAAGACGAGAAAGGATGAGAGAGGCTCCCACCCTTCAGACTGCTGACAAACCGATTAGGTTTGACTGCAGGTTGGATTGGTTTTGAAAATAGTCGAGGAAAATCAATTCATTGATTTTCGGCTGATAACACAAAGCAGGAAAAACCACGCTTTTATCCTGCTTTGTCAACAACCTCAAGGGTGAGAGAGGCCCCCACCCTTTTTTAAAGGTTATTTTTCAGGCTTAAAACGTAATAGACGGTTTGCGTTACTCACTACAGTGATAGAGGAGAGCGCCATTGCTGCTCCTGCAACTACTGGGTTAAGTAAAGTCCCTGTGAGTGGGTATAAAATACCAGCAGCAATTGGGATCCCCAGCGTGTTATATATAAAGGCACCAAATAGGTTTTGCTTCATATTGCGCAGCGTCCCTTTTGAGATAGAAACCGCATCAGCAACCCCGTGTAAGCTTTGACGCATCAAGGTGATAGATGCTGTTTCAATGGCGATATCACTACCGCCGCCCATCGCAATACCCACATCAGCACGGGCAAGTGCAGGGGCATCATTGATGCCATCACCGACCATCGCTACTTTATGACCTTTCGCTTGCAGGGCTTCAATTGCGGCTGATTTACCATCAGGCATGACGCCAGCAATCACTTCATCAATACCCGCTTCTTTAGCGATAGCATTTGCGGTGACTGGATTATCCCCTGTTAACATCACCAAACGGAAGCCTTGTTTATGTAAGCGAGCAAGAGCACTGATGCTGTCTTCACGCAATGGGTCACGAATAGATAACAACGCAGCGACTTTCCCTTCAACGGCCAACAGTACAGGGGTCACCCCTTGAGAGGCTTGCTGATGCAGAATACCGTCGACATCTGTGGTATCCACACTGCTTTGCGCTAACAGCTTTTGGTTACCTAACAAAATGGTTTTACCATCAATAATTGCGCTTACACCTAAGCCTGCTAATGTCCTAAATTGCTCATTAGCGGGTAAGGTTAAGCCTTTCGCTTTTGCTAAGACAGCACGCGCTAATGGGTGGTTTGAACCATTTTCCAACGATGCTGCGAGCTGCAATGCGCCGTCCTGATCAAAACCATTAAATACGTGGATGTCGGTAACTTGAGGCATACCTTCGGTCAATGTACCTGTTTTATCAAAGACGATAGTGTCCAGTTCGCTAGCTTGCTGAAGGGCATCCGCATCACGGACTAACACCCCGAACTCAGCTGCACGACCGACACCTGAAATTATCGACATCGGCGTTGCTAATCCTAAAGCACATGGACAGGCAATGATTAACACAGTTGTGGTGATAACCAAGGCATAAGTAATTTGTGGCGCAGGGCCAATAAAGTACCAGATAGCCCCCGAAATCAATGCAATAGCAACAACTACAGGGACAAACACTGCCGAAATTTTATCCGCCATTTGGCCAATTTGCGGTTTACTACTTTGTGCTTGACGAACAAGGTGAATAATTCGCGCTAATGTGGTTTGGCTTCCCACTGCCGCGGCGCGAAAGAGTACCGTACCATCTTGCACGACAGTACCTGCATGTACAGGGTCACCTTTACTTTTTTGTTGCGGGATAGGTTCACCTGTCAGCATCGCTTCGTCTAGCCAAACTTCCCCTTCGATGATTTCCCCATCGACAGGTACGCGGTCACCCGTCGCTAAGCGTAAGATCATGCCTTTTTTAACCTGCTCCAATGGCATGTCAACTTCGCCTTGCTCCGTCACAACACGTGCAGTTGGCGGTGTTAAATCTAACAACCTTTCAAGGGCTTTGGAGGAACGTTGGCGTGCCCGTTGCTCTAAAGCGTGGCCAAGGTTAATCAGACCGATGATCATCGCACTGGCTTCGTAATAAAGGTGGCGAGCTTGGTCAGGGAACCATTCAGGCCAAATATTAACGACGATAGAGTAGAGCCATGCAGCTCCTGTACCCAGTGCAACCAAGGTATCCATAGTGGCACTGCCATTTTTTAAACTTTGCCATGCACTGCGATAAAAATGCCCACCTGCGAACACCATTACTAGGAAGGTTAATACCCCAATGGTAAGCCATGTGGTGTGATTTTGCTCAGTCAGCACCATATTATCGCCCATCATTCCCCATACCATGACAGGGATACCAAGGGCTAAGGCTAAGGCTGATTGCCAACGGAAACGGCGCATATTGGCTTGAGCAACTTCTTGCTGGCGTTCACGGCGTTTGGCTTCATCTTGAATGATTTCAGCACCATAACCCGCTTTAACCACGGCATTAATCAGGTCATTGGGATCTGCAGTTCCTGTGACTAATGCGCTACGCTCGGCTAAATTAACGCGTGCGTTTTCCACACCGGGGACGCCGCTGAGTGCTTTTTGTACTTTATTCACACAGCTGGCACAGGTCATGCCATCAAGCAGTAACTGCACACTGTCATCCGTTGGGGGGATGTCAGGCTGTTCACCTAAATCTGACTCTTGTGCCGGAATGTCACAAATTGCCGCTGAATCAGCATCCGGCTGTTCAGTTTGGGTGGTCAGCGGCTCAGTTTTTGGGTGAGATTCACCTTCTGTAGCTTGGTAGCCAGCGGCTTCGACGGCAGCAATCAATGCCGAAACTGATGCAGAACCTTGTACAACCGCAGACGTTGTATCCACTTGCGCGCTTTCTACGCCGTCAACAGCTTCGAGTGCTTGTTGGGTTTTCGCCGCACATTTCATGCAGCTTAATCCTGAAAGGGATAACGTCACCTCATTGGACTGCGGCAACTGGGCCTTAAAGCCTGCTTGTTCAACCGCAGCGATTAAGGTTTGTGCATCAGCAGAGCCATACACTTTTGCCTGAGTTGTGCTAACAACCGCAGCGGCAACACCTTCAACCTCTTCAAGGGCTTTTTGGGTTTTGCCTGCACATTTCATGCAATTTAAACCCGAAAGCTGCAATTCGACATCAGGTGTTGATGCAACTTCGGCTTCATAGCCAGCTTCAGTAATCGTGTTGATGATATCAGCAACATTGGTATCACTTTCTAATGTCGCATAATCGATAGTGACGTTTAAATTTATCACATCACCGCGAGCTTCTAATGCTTTAGTGACTGAGCCGACACAGTGCATGCAGCTTAGCCCCTGTAATTTTAGGATAGTTTTGTTACTCATTTTGCAGCCTCCGAACCCGTTCGATGAATTGGGTCTATAACTTTATCGACAATTAGGTCTATAATTCGACAATGAGCAAAGGTTACACCTTCCAGCAAGGTTAAGGTCAAGGGGTTATTATGAATATTAGTGAAATTGCCAAAAAAACAGGCCTAACTGCAAAAGCAATCCGTTTTTATGAAGATAAAGGGCTGATTACGCCACCTGAAAGAGGGGAGAATAGCTACCGCTATTACCAAGAACGGCATTTAAACGAATTGATATTGCTAAAACAAGCGAAGGATGTTGGCTTTACCTTGGATGAATGCGGTGAACTGCTTGGGCTGTTTCGTAATCCAACCAGACACAGTGCTGATGTGAAAAGCACGACCATTGCTAAGATAAATGAAATAGAGCAGACAATTTTTAAACTGTCTGCAATCCGCGATACATTACAGGAGCTGGTGGATGTGTGCCCAGGGGATGATGGCGCTAACTGCCCAATTATTGACCACCTGGCACGTGGCTGTTGCCATCACCAGAAGGTTTAACTTGCAATGTAATGCCATCAACGGCGATGACCACTACTTCAGTATTAGCAAGAAGTGGGACATCGCTGAAAACCCGCCAGCTGCCATCAGCAAGGCGAACACGGCTAAAGCCTTCTTCGGTATCCGTTAACAAACGCGCTTTAACCCCCACAAGCTGGTGGCTGATTTGATTGACATCGTCAGCTTTGCTTCTTTTACGGCCGCTTAACCATTTGCGCCATAACACGGCAGAAACAAGGGTAAAGACGGCAAATAAAATCCCTTGCCACTCCCAATTTAGGAAGGGTAAAGCCCAAGTCAATAAACCGACGGCGACAGCGGCAATCCCCGACCAAAGCAAATAGCCACCCGTGCCGAGTAACTCAGCAATCAGCAATAGCCCACCGAGGCACAGCCAAAACCATGCGGGTTGAGCGCTGATAAGCTCTATCATTCTTTCGCCTTTTGTGTTGTTTTTTTGCTTTCGCTAATGAGTTCGGTAATACCGCCGATCGCGCCCATTAAATTGCTGGCTTCTAATGGCATCATAATCACTTTGCTATTTTGTGCCGAGCCAATACTGGTTAACGCATCTGTGTATTTCTGTGCCACGAAGTAGTTAATGGCTTGCATATCCCCAGCGGCAATTGCTTCAGATACCATTTGGGTTGCTCTCGCTTCAGCTTCTGCAGCCCTTTCACGCGCTTCAGCTTGTAAGAAAGCAGATTGTCTTTCCCCTTCGGCTTTTAAAATTTGTGATTGTTTTTCACCTTCCGCTTTAAGGATTGCCGCTTGACGAATACCTTCCGCTTCTAAAATATCGGCACGTTTTGTTCGTTCCGCTTTCATCTGCGCATTCATCGCGCTGATAAGTTCTTTTGGCGGTTTCACATCACGAATTTCAATACGGGTGATTTTCACACCCCATGGGTTAGTTGCTTCATCCACCACATGCAATAAGCGGGAGTTGATCGAATCTCGTTGAGACAGCATTTCATCAAGTTCCATAGACCCTAACACGGTACGAATATTGGTCATTGTCAGATTAAGCACGGACAGTTCTAAATTACTGACTTCATAAGCAGCACGAACAGGGTCAACCACTTGAATAAAGCACACGGCATCAATAGTGACGTTGGCGTTATCCCGTGAAATAACTTCTTGTGATGGGATATCAAGGACTTGTTCCATCATATTGATACGACGGCCGATTTTGTCCATAAATGGCACAATGATATGCAGCCCAGGTTGTAATGTACGGGTGTAACGCCCAAAACGTTCAACTGTCCATTGAAAACCCTGCGGTACTGTTTTAACGCAGGTAAAAACAATAACGATGGCTACAAAAATAATAATCGGAATGGCACCAAAGGCGAACAAGTCCATATCTAACCCTTAATTAATAAAGTAATGAATACATTTGGCGGCGATATTTACTCGCAATCGCATCGCCAGTACCCATGGCGGACATAATATCCATCATGGTTTTTTTCACAGCACCGTCACCCGCACCTAAATCTTTACGTAAGAAGCTAAATAACATTTCAAGGGCTTCTTCATTACGGTTCACTTCATGTAATTTTAGTGCTAATTGAACGGCTAACGTGGTATTTTGCGGATCTTGATTAAATTCGTCCTGTAATTGTTGAATTTCAGGGGTATCCGCTGCTTGTTTTAACAACTCAATTTGTGCAATCAGCCCTTGATAACGACTGTCTTTGTCTTGTAATGGCACCACATCTAAGGTGGTTTGTGCATCATCGACGAGTTTTAGGTTAATTTGCGTTTCTGCCAATAACAGCGTGATATCGCTATTTTTCGGGTTTAGTTGATGAGCTTCTTTCAGCAGAGGCAATGCTTCTTGTGTTTTACCTTCCGCTATTAATTCAGCCGCTTGTGCCGCTTTCAACTCTTCAGGGCTTGGTAGAACACGAGATAAAATCTCTAACACGACCTCTTCCGGTTGCGGCCCTTCAAAGCCATCAACGGGGCGGCCATTTTGCAGGACATATACCGTTGGGATGGCTTTTAAGCCAAACTGGCTGGCAATCATTTGTTCTTCGTCACAGTTAACTTTAGCTAAGATATATAAACCTGCGTAGTCGTTGGCAATTTTTTCCAACATTGAGCCAAACTCTTGGCAATGAGGGCTACGAGGTGACCAAAAGTAAAACATGACGGGTAAGTTCATTGATTGTTCAATGACTTGATGAAGATTAGTTTCGTTAATATCAATAATTTGTGCGTTATTCGCAAACATAGGGTATCTCTTTTGAATGAGTTAGCATTAATAGTAGAGTGGGGCTTAATTTGCTTTTTTCAAGCCTTTTTTCCCTGATTTGCCAGTATTCTATCCATCAGTTTGTCAGGTAAAACACGTTTAAGCACTCGGACTGCCACTGTTAAAAGCGTGACAGAATAACGCACGCGTGGGCGTGGGCTTTCTAACGCATGGATAAGCTTTTCCACCACATGCTCTGGGGTTAAGGTAAAGCGCGAGGCGATCCCTGGGTTTTTAATAGGTTTATCTTTTTGAGTTTGTTCAACATTTTGAGTGAATGCCGTGTGAATTGGCCCTGGCTCAATCAAACTCACGAAAACACCACTGCCTTTTAGCTCTAACCGTAAGGCATCTGACCAACCTTCCAAGGCATATTTGCTCGCTGCATAAGCACCACGACCTGGGGTAGAGATAATGCCCATCACCGAACTGGTTTGCACAATGCGCCCTTCATGGTGTGCTAGCATGGCGGGTAGCAGTTGGAAGGTCAATTGGTGCACGCCGAAAAAGTTTGTGGAAAACTGGGCTTCGAGTTGTTCCCGACTAACACTGTTCAATGGCCCATAAACCCCAAAACCCGCATTGTTGAATAATCCGAAAAGTCGGTGATTACAGAGTGTTAACACCTCTTTTGCCGCTGTATCTATGCTATTCTTATCATCAAGGTCGAGAGCAACTGTATCAAAGCCAAGGTCTCTTAAGCGGAAGATATCGCTCTCTTTGCGACAGGCGACAATCACATGGTAGCCCCGTTGGCGCAGAGTTTGGGCAGCACAAAAGCCTATACCGCTTGATGCTCCAGTGATCAGAACCGATTTTCCGTTTCGTGCGGATGTTTGCATAACTTTACCTTCATTTCATGCAACTGAATTTATTTCGCGTATAAAGAGCCCTTTATCGCGTTTGTTTACCGTCTATTTTACTTGTTTGAGGGTAAAATATGTGCGGAAAGTTGTTTTTCCATAAAGTCAGCAATGGATGACTGTGCTTCAACCGTCGGGTGAATCCCATCTTGTTGTATCCACTCAGGCTTAGTGATAACGGTTTCCATGTAAAAAGGCAGTAACGGAATTTGATTGCTATCCGCCAGTTTCGGGTACACTTTTTCAAAGCTTGTTGTATAACGTTTTCCATAATTTGGTGGAATACGAATTTGCATTAAGAGCGGTTTTGCACCCGATTGCACGATTTGGTCGATTATTTGCTGTAAATTAGTTTCCAGTTGTTCGACAGGTAAGCCTTGCAGACCATCGTTAGCACCTAACTCGATCAGCACCCAGCTCGGTTTATTTTGTTCCAATAAGGTAGAAAGGCGTTCCAGCCCTTGTGCTGATGTATTGCCACTAATGCTGCCATTGACCACCTCAATAGGCGGAGACAGTTTCTGCCAGCGGTTGGCAAGCAAAGAGGCCCACGCCTGCTCAGCGGGTAAACGGTAGCCTGCACTTAGGCTATCACCTAAGATCAATAGCTTAGTTGACGCAAGGGCGTGTCCACTTGCAGTCAGTAACAGGAGAAAAACCAATATATGTCGGCGAATAATATTCTTGAAGTTCATCATCTCATTAAACGTGTTGGTCAAGGTGAACATGAACTGACTATATTGCAAGGTGTTGAGCTAATTGTCGAGTCTGGTCAAACAATTGCTTTAATTGGCGAGTCAGGATCGGGGAAATCAACTCTGCTTGGGATCATTGCGGGCTTAGATGACGGTACGTGTGGCTCGGTCAATTTATTGGGGCAAGACCTGACCCGCATGGATGAAGAGGAACGAGCTCGTTTGCGCGCGCAAAGCGTGGGGTTTGTGTTCCAATCGTTTATGTTAATCCCTACATTAAATGCGATTGAAAACGTGCAGCTACCTTCCTTGTTGCGTGGAGAGCCAGAGTCATCTAGCCACCAACATGCCGCTGAATTACTGACTGATTTAGGCTTAAAAGATCGCATGAAGCATATGCCGCCACAACTTTCTGGTGGCGAACAACAGCGTGTGGCACTGGCACGCGCATTTAACGGTCGTCCACAAATTTTATTTGCCGATGAGCCGACAGGTAACCTTGATAGACAGACTGGGGATAAAATCGCGGACTTGCTGTTTGCCATGAACAAAGAACATGGTACTACGCTGATTTTAGTTACACACGATAACGAACTCGCTGCACGTTGTCAGCGTCGCTTACGCTTGGTTGATGGACAACTGAGGGAAGAAGCATGATTTGGCGTTGGTTTTGGCGTGAATGGAAAACGCCGTCATTATTGATTGTCTGGTTAGCACTCACTCTCGCCGTTGCCTGTGTTTTAGCGTTAGGGCGCATTAGTGATCGTATCGAAAACAGCATGAGCTACCAAAGCCGTGAGCTACTTGCAGGGGATCTGGTTCTGCGTTCCTCACACCCGAGCGAGCCCGCTTGGTTGCAAGAGGCACAAAAAGATGGGTTAAAACTGAGCCAGCAGATATCATTTTCGACGATGGCCTATGCAACGGAAGATGAAGATGCCCGCCCACAGCTGGTGTTAGTCAAAGCCGCCGACAAGGCTTATCCGCTGTATGGCGAGTTAGTTACAGAACCTGAAGGGTTAGTACCAAACCAAGGGGAGGTGTTAGTGGCACCTCGCTTATTAGAGTTATTGAACCTGAATATTGGCGATAATATTGATATCGGCGATGCGACGTTAAAGGTTTCGGGGAAATTACTCCAAGAGCCCGATAGTGGCTTCAATCCATTCCAAATTGCCCCTCGAGTATTAATTGCGATTGAAGATGCACCGTTAACGGGGGCGATTCAGTTAGGTAGCCGTTTAACCTATCGCGATATGTTCGCGGGTGATAGCCAACTTATTGATGCATTTAAGCAAAAGTTTGATAAAGAACTGCGCAATGACCAGCGATGGTATACCTTAAGTGAAGACAATGGCGCGGTGGGGAAAACTTTCCAACGTGCTCAGCAATTTTTGTTGTTATCCGTATTATTAACCTTATTACTGGCGATTGCAGCTGTTGTGGTTTCTATGACCCACTATTGCCGTAGCCGCCACCAGCTTATTGCGGTTCTAAAAACACTTGGGGCTGGACGCAGTGCGCTGCGTAAATGGATCATTGGCCAGTGGTTGGTCATTTTAGTGGCAGCGGCGTTATTAGGTTCGTTATTAGGGCTAGCCTTTGAAGGCATTTTGATGCAAATTCTAGGCGCAATGCTGCCAAAAGAATTGCCTCCTGCTAGCCTAATGCCGTGGGTCTGGGCGATAGGGACATTGTTTATCATTGCCATTATTGTAGGCAGTCGTCCTTATTACCAATTGATGGCGACCCAACCTTCTCGGGTGTTACGTGAAGATGCAAAATCCCCAGTATGGCCGCTGCATTATTATCTCCCTGTGGTTATATTAATTGTCGTGGGCGGGTTATTTATTTTTGCGGGAGTAAACCCCCTGTTATGGTCGATTCTTGCAGGGATTGTTGTCGTGGCGATTCTATTGGCTTTAATTGGTTGGGTCGGGCTTTGGGGGCTGCGCCATATTAAATTTCGCCAGCTGAGTTTACGCCTTTCGGTCAGCCGCTTGTTGCGCCAACCGTTGCAAACTATCACCCAAATGAGCGCCTTTTCGCTCTCGTTTATGTTACTGGCATTATTAATTTTAGTTCGGGGTGATTTACTTGACCGCTGGCAGCAGCAATTGCCAGCAGATAGCCCGAACTATTTCTTGATTAACATGAACCAATCACAGCTTAAACCTGTGACTGAGTTACTGGCACAGTATCAAGTGAAGCCAACGGAATTCAATCCTGTGGTTTTAGCGCGTTTAACCGATATTAATGACCAGTCAGCGATTGAATGGGCCGATAAACGTGACCCAAATAATAATACGGTACGGCGTGAATTAAGCTTAACGTGGCAATCTCAATTGGCCCCTGCGAATATCGTGAATGAAGGCACGTGGCCGCCGAAAGCGGGGGAGGTTTCCATTGAACAAACCGTGGTGAAAGAGCTAGGGTTAAAACTGGGGGATAAACTGACATTTAACGCAGGAGCTCAAGTTTTTACGGCGACGGTAAGCAGCATCCGCACTGTGGATTGGGAAAGTTTACGACCGAATTTTTATTTTATTTTTTCGGAAGAAAGCTTGTCGAAAATGCCAGCAACATGGCTGAGTAGTTTCCATTATGGGGGGGACGGCCAGTTATTGACGCAACTTAGCCGCCATTACCCAACCATAAATGTGCTGGATACAGGGGCGATCATTACACAGATTCAGCAAATCCTTCAGCAAGTCAGCCAAGCTCTTGAAGTGATGGTCGTCTTAGTGATTTTCTGTGGCTTGCTGTTATTGTTGGCACAGATTCAAGTGGGAATGAGCCAACGTGAGCGCGAACTGGTGGTCTATCGCACCTTAGGTGCGAGCAGAAAGCTGATGCGCAGAACATTATGGAGCGAGTTTGCATTACTTGGCTTAATGGCAGGCCTTGCTGCGGCCTTTGGTGCTGAAATTGCCTTGTGGTTATTGCAAAGTAAAGTGTTTGATTTTCCATGGCAACCTGAATGGCGTATGTGGCTATTATTACCACTGTGCGCAGCTATTTTGTTGTCGATTTGTGGGGGATGGCTAGGTCTTCGCTTATTAGGAACAGGCAGCCAGCACCGTCGATTACCCAATGGATGATTAATTTATAGGGAATAATTGGGCGTGAAATTATTTACGCCCAATTAAAATAACTGTCTTGAATCCTTCACAAAATCGTCATTTACTCAGGTTATGATTCCGCCGTCGATTATTGATAGCCTTAAAATGGAAACATAACCATGCAGCATAAAAATTCAATTACACACCCAATTAAACAGACGTTGGGTTCATTTTCTTTACTGGCAAGTTTGATTTCATTTAGCTTCTCAGGGTTTGCTCAACAAGAAGTGCCTGCCACATTAATGGGGCATTCCATTCTTTCCGTTGATTCCACCGTTTCAGCGCCACAAAATGCGCCTGCAGACCTTCAAGTGAGCGGAAAATTCACCACTGGCACACGCGTTGACACTCTCGGCAAAGTCGAAGGAAAATCCGCTGATCGTCCAACGGGGAAACACATTCCAATCAAAGGGCAGCCATTGCAAGGCCATTCAGGAATTAAACGGATGGGGGATGGCACCTATTGGGTGTTAACGGATAATGGGTTTGGTAATAAAGTGAATTCACCAGACTCTATGCTGTATGTGACGCAATACGATATTGATTTTAAATCAGGCAAAACAACACCACTCAAAACGGTTTTTTTCCATGACCCCGACAGAATCATTCCTTTTCACATTATTAATGAGAGCACAAAGGAACGTTACTTAACGGGCAGCGACTTCGACCCAGAAAGTTTTCAGTTTGCTAATGGTGCATTATGGGTAGGGGATGAATTTGGCCCATATCTGATAAAAATGGATTTGGATGGCAAAGTGTTAGCCTTGTTTGAAACGCAGGTCGATGGCAAAAAAGTGGTTTCTCCAGACCATTATCAAGTCACCACACCAGGAAAACCAACAGATAAAGTCACCTTCCAAGTGAATCGCTCAAAAGGGTTTGAAGGTATGGCTTCCTCACCAGACGGTTCAAAACTGTACCCAATGCTTGAAGGGGCAATTTGGGTTGATGAAAAACAAGATTATGAAAATGTGGATGGTAAACGCGCTGCACGCATTCTTGAGTTTGATGTAAAAAAACAAGATTGGACAGGCAGAAGCTGGCTATATGTGTTCGAAGATAACCAAAATGCTATCGGCGATTTTAATTTAATCGATGACACTCATGGCCTAATCATCGAGCGTGATAATGGCGAGGGGACATCGGATAAAGCCTGTGCTGCAGGCAGTATGAACACGGAAAATTGCTTTAGTAATTTAGCGAAATTTAAGCGTGTATACCGTATTGAGTTTTCAGATAAAAACGTCGGTGAAGCGGTTGATAAGCAGGCGTACATTGATTTAATGAATATTAAAGACCCAAATAGTCAAGCAAGAAAGCCACTGAATGACGGGGTATTTACCTTTCCATTCTTTACGATTGAGAATGTGGATGTGGTCGACGGTGAACATATCATTGTTGGTAATGACAATAACTACCCGTTCTCATCCAGCCGTGAGCCAAATCAAGCCGATGATAATGAATTTATTCTGTTGAAAGTCCCTGAATTGTTAAAGCCTTGATTGAATTTGTGCCACCTCATTCCAGTTTGTCGTGGCACAATGTGAAACGCATGTTTTGATCCAATATCTGGTCTTAAGCTTATTTTCCCTTTGGTTTCAATCTTTCCCGAGTTAATACTCGGGATTTTTTATTTGGTATGGAGTGCGGGCGGTTTCATCATTAATGTTAAGCCGAGGATAACCACCACAGGGGCGGCAATGACTAAAAATGCAGGGGTGAAGCTACCTGTGTAGTCCTTGATCCCACCTGCGATAAATGGCGCTAAACAGGCGATAGTTGAAATCAAGTTAACCACAGAAAATAGCTCCAAATAGGGGCCACGACCAAAGTAGTTTGATAACAAAACACTTGATGCTAAGAACGTCATGCCGTAACCAATTCCTACGCACAAAACAAATAAAATTAACCAGAACCAAGAGCTTGCGATACTGAGGAAGATAACACCAAGCACCATGATAATTAAGCTGCCAATCAGCAGTTTTTTGGGCTCCAACCATTCTCCAGCTGCGCCGCCAATAAATCGTGAAAATGCATTAACAAAAGCCATTGTACTAAGTAATGAAACTGCAACGGTCATACCAAAACCACGTTCTTCGATATGGGCAACAGCAAAACTGTTAACGGTAATACCACACCATAGAAAAGAGGTATAGGTCGCTGCAATTAAATAGAACTGCCATGTGCGCAGTGCGCGTCCAACTGTCCACACTTCAGCTGTACGATAAATGGGTTTACTTGCATCACTGACTTGTTTTTGCATCACTTTCTTGGCATGTTCTTGCTCTTGTTTGCCTTCACGTAACATAAAGATAGTGATTAACGTGATGATGCTGAGGTAAATCGCACACAAAACCCAGTGCATGCGCCATGAGCCCAATTGGTTTGAAGCATAGAAATAAATCCATGGCCCTGCAACTCCGCCGAGCCCACCAATGGTGAAATACAAGCCAAAAGCGAGGGACTGTTTTTCAAATAATCGGGAAAGCACGTAAGTGCCAGGCACCGTGGCTAATAAGGTAAAACCGATACCAATCAAGGCTGTACCTAAGAAATATGTACTGATGGTGTTGGTGGAATACAGGCTATAAAACCCAGCGACAAAGACTAAGGTACCCAGCAGTAATGTGGCTCGCACGCCAACTTTACGGATCAGCAAAGAGGGTAAGAAACTGGCAAGCCCACAGGTCAAGCCCAATAAGGTAAAGCCAAAACCCGCTTCACTCCAGCTCCATTTTAGCTCGCTGATCATTTCTGGCAATACAACGCCTAAAGAGGTGAAAGTCGTGGCTGTGGCTAAAAAATAAACTAACCCTAATAGAATTAAAATACACCACTGATAAAACGGACTAAAATGCTGCGAGGACATAGTAACTCCAGTCATGCCGCACACCTTTAGTCAGGAGAATTATCATCTGGATGACGGCGAAAATAGCAAAATGCCCGAAAACAAGTTCGGGCATCGATTAAGGCTATTTTCCCTATTTATTGGTGAGAGTACCAGTCTAATTTTTCATTTGCCCACTCAATGCCACTTTTATACTCATTTGGTAAGAGTGGGATAAGTGCACTGAGCGTTTCGGTTAGCTGATTACAGTCACTGTGGGAGAGGTTTAAATGGCCAACTTTACGGGCTGGACGCACCTCTTTTTCATACCAATGCAAGTGAACTAGTGGCAAATTGAGCCAATCGATATTCACATCAGTGCCGATTAAGTTCACCATTACCGCAGGGCTGTATACTTCAGGGGATGGCATTGGTAGATTCAATATGGCACGCAAATGTAACTCAAATTGGCTGATTGATGCACCGTTTTGGGTCCAATGTCCGCTGTTATGTACGCGAGGGGCAATTTCGTTGATCAGCAGTTTATCGCCCACAACAAAGCATTCCATCGCCATCACACCAATATAGCCGAGCTCATCCATTACAGCGCTTAACATCGCTTGCGCTTGATCTTGCTGAGGATTGGTGGATTTCGGAAAAGCGACACTGGTGCGCAGGATACCTTCTTGGTGTAGATTGTGGGTGATAGGGTAAAAAACTGACTCCCCAGCAGCATTACGAGCACCAATCACCGAGACTTCAGCATCAAAAGGGATGCCTTGCTCTACAATGCACTCACCGTAAACTTCAGCGGGTAAACTGAGTTCGTCACCTGGGCGTACACGCCATTGGCCGCGCCCGTCATAGCCGCCTGTTCGGCGTTTGACTATCAGAAAATCACCCAGTGAGGCAAACAATTCAGGCCATTGCTCCGGGGATTCGAGCAGTACCCAAGGGGCGGTTGACAAATGTAAGCTATCAAACAGGCTTTTTTGTGGGAAGCGGTCAGCTAAACGCGGGAAAATATCGCGGTTAATAAAGGCATTGTGCCTAGCTAACTCTTTAGTCAAAGGCGTTTCAGGCCAACGCTCGATTTCAGCGGTGATCACGCTTTGTTGATAAGGAACTGCTTCAGGCTCTGCATCCAATCCGACAGGGAAAACGGCGATACCTAATGGTTCGCCAGCTTGGCGCAGCATGCGACCCAGTTGACCGTTGCCCAGTACGCAAACGGGTTTCATTACGCATCCCTCGGGTCTGGGTTATTGAGTACGTCGTTAGTTTGTATTTCACGCCAAGTGGATAAGCGATTAAAAACAGCGGTATCTGCAATGGCTAATACTTGCGCTGCTAACAGCGCGGCATTTGCTGCACCAGCTTTGCCAATGGCAAGCGTACCCACTGGGATGCCTTTTGGCATCTGAACGATGGAATATAAGCTATCAACACCACTGAGTGCCGCGCTTTGTACAGGAACACCAAAAACAGGCACTAAGGTTTTGGCCGCTATCATACCTGGTAGGTGGGCTGCACCACCTGCACCTGCAATGATCACATCAAAACCATTTTCTTTGGCGGTTTCGGCAAACGAAAACAGTTTATCGGGTGTACGGTGTGCAGAAACAATTTCGACGTGAAAAGGAATTTGGAGTTCGGTTAATACATCAGCAGCGTGCTGCATGGTCGTCCAATCACTTTTCGAACCCATAACAATGGCGATTTTTGCCGCAGATTGAGCAGAAGCTTGGGCAGTCATTTGGTGCTTTCCTGTATTGAAAAAAACGTCACCCGAAGGTGGAGAATTGAATTGAGTCGATCATATCATGACAAAGCAGCAAGGAAAACGTTTGCGTGATTAATAAGTAAGCAAACAGTCGCGTTTACGAGCAAGAACTTTCATGGGTATTATTCAAAGGGAAAGAAAATCAGTTCAATACCGTGTTCATTAATCACAAAGGCTGAGCCTTCATGATGCCATGCACCTAATACACCTCGGAAATGTAGCCTGCCATCAATATTGATTTCATGAATGGCTGGGCGGTGGGTATGGCCATGAATCATCCACTGCGCTTGGTGTCTTTGTAGCGCATTAACAACCGCTTGTGGATTAACATCCATGATAGACTCGGTTTTCATGCTACTGGCGTACTGGCTATTTTTACGCATTTTCTGTGCTATTCGGCGGCGAATAAACAGAGGGAGCGTGAGAAAAATACGTTGTATCCAAGGAGTGTGAACTTTTTTACGGTAGTTTTGATAAGCCATATCATCAGTGCATAAGGTATCACCGTGTAGAATTAAAATGCGCTTATCATAAATATCGAGAACAGTTTCTTGGGGTAAAATCGTCATTCCACACTGCTTGGCATAGCGTTTACCAATTAAAAAATCACGGTTGCCATGTATAAAGTAACAAGGAATACCTTTGGCTGTGAGTTGTTTTAGCTCGTTCGCAACGCGCTGATGAAGCGGGTTATCATCATCATCGCCCACCCAATAATTGAAAAAATCACCGAGGATATACAGGCTATCGGCGTGGATGGCTCGTTGTTGAATAAAATTGATAAAACCGGCGGTGATCGCCGGTTCATCTTCACTCAAATGCAGATCTGCAATGATGTAAGTAGACATAGAGACAGGATTACTCGCTGACAGTCACTTTTTCGATCACCACATCTTCACGAGGAACGTCTTGGTGGAAACCGCTACGGCCAGTTGAAACGCCTTTGATTTTATCAACCACGTCCATACCTTCAACAACTTCAGCAAATACGCAGTAACCCCAACCATCTGGGCGCTCTGAACGGAAGTTTAAGAAGTCATTATCAACGACGTTGATAAAGAATTGTGCAGTAGCAGAGTGTGGGTCGTTAGTACGAGCCATTGCTAGTGTGCCACGGGTATTTTTTACACCGTTGTTTGCTTCGTTTTTAATAGGCGCTTTCGTGTTTTTTTGTTCCATGCCTGGCTCAAAACCACCGCCTTGGATCATGAAGCCGTTAATAACACGGTGGAAAATGGTATTATTGTAGAAACCTTCACGGCAGTAAGTTAAAAAGTTTTCGACTGTGACTGGCGCTTTATCGTCAAATGTTTTGATAACAATGTCGCCGTGATTGGTATGAAATGTAACCATAATAGCTATCCTGAATAATTGTTTTTTGTGCGCTATCTTGCGAAAGCGTTGAGATCTGCACGTTTATATCACAGATAAAACCTGACTTGAAGCGACAGTGCGTTTTGCAGGTGGTTTATAGCATAATAGGTGTGTATTAAATGCCTATTGAATCCAACAATAAAAGGCAGGGTAAACCCTTGCATTCTTAAGGTGATCGGGGTTCAATAACATGGTATTTTACCGATAGAAATCGATAATCATTTTTCACTTACATGGAAAAGTCCAGATGCTACAAATTTTTAATACACTAAGTCGTCAAAAAGAAGAGTTTAAGCCCATCCACGCAGGAAAGATTGGGATGTATGTGTGTGGCATCACTATCTACGACTTGTGTCATATCGGCCATGGCCGGACATTTGTGGCATTTGATGCAATTAGCCGCTATTTGCGCTATTTGGGCTATGATTTGAATTATGTCCGTAACGTCACGGATATTGATGACAAAATCATTAAACGTGCCGCGGAAAATAAGGAAAGTGTTGAAGAACTCACCACTCGCATGTTAGCGGAAATGCACAAAGATTTCGATGCGTTGAATATTCTTCGCCCTGATAGCGAGCCACGTGCAACGCGGCATATCAGCGAAATTATTGAGCTGACTGAAAGCTTAATTGAACGTGGTCATGCTTACGTGGCAGATAACGGCGATGTGATGTTCGAAGTGAAAACTGACCCAAATTACGGCTTGCTATCTCGCCAAGATTTAGAACAACTTCAAGCGGGTGCGCGTGTTGAAGTGGCGGATGTTAAACGCAATCCAATGGACTTCGTGCTTTGGAAAATGTCCAAAGAAGGTGAGCCAAGCTGGGAGTCACCTTGGGGTTTAGGTCGTCCAGGCTGGCACATTGAATGTTCGGCGATGAACAGCAAAACATTGGGTAATCATTTTGATATTCATGGCGGCGGCTCAGATTTAATGTTCCCGCATCATGAAAATGAGATTGCTCAATCCACTTGTGCGCATGATGGCCCGTATGTGAACTATTGGATGCACTCAGGCATGGTCATGGTAGACAGAGAGAAAATGTCGAAGTCTCTCAATAACTTCTTCACCATTCGTGATGTGCTTGAGTATTACGATGCCGAAACCGTGCGTTATTTCCTGCTTTCAGGCCATTATCGTAGCCAACTGAATTATACGGAAGAAAACCTGAAGCAAGCGCGCACCGCGTTAGAGCGTATGTACACTGCATTACGTGGCACAGAAAAATCTGCAAAACCAGCGGGCGGAGAAGCCTTTAAAGCCCGTTTCGTTGAAGCCATGAACGATGATTTTAATACACCAGAAGCCTATTCTGTGCTATTTGACATGGTACGTGAAATCAATCGTTTGAAAGCGGAAGATATGGCCGCTGCTAATGGGATGGCTGCAGAACTGCGTGAACTAGCAGGCGTGCTCGGTTTACTAGAACAAGATCCAGAAAACTTCCTAAAAGGCGGCGCTCAAGGTGAAGATGATGCGGAAGTCGCAAAAATCGAAGCGTTAATTCAACAGCGATTAGATGCACGTCAAAATAAAGATTGGGCACAAGCCGATGCTGCACGTGATGAGCTGACAGCGATGGGGATTGTGCTGGAGGATTCATCTGCGGGGACAACGTGGCGCCGTAAATAAACACCTACGCGTCATATTTCGCGTTGTGGCGGTGTTGCCATCACTTGGCTACTTGGGTCACATACTAGTGTATGCTCCCCAAGCTATCCGCGTTCGGCGCCTAGCCACAACACGAACTATTTAGCGTATTGAGCGCGTTAAAAAGTTAGAGTTTGATAAAATTAAACGGCTAGGTATTGATTGATACAATATCTGGCCGTTTTTCTATTTGATATGAACATTATTTCGCGCTGTGGCGGTGTTGCCATCACTTGGCTACTTGGGTCACATACTAGAGTATGCTCCCCAAGCTATCCGCGTTCGGCGCCTAGCCACAACACGAACTATTTAGCGTATTGAGCGCGTTAAAAAGTTAGAGTTTGATAAAATTAAACGGTTAGGTATTGATTGATACAATATCTGGCCGTTTTTCTATTTAGTGGCTAAATTTGCAAGAAATAATTATTTTTTTCATCAAATAATAAGTTCAATTAATGAACAACAGCAGCCATCAAAGTACGCACAATGCGGTGGCACTATTATTTGAAATAAGGGGAATAATTATGCCATCACCAATCAGCACCTCAGTTAGAAGTTTATGGTCTCCAACATCGATTAAAAAAAGTGTTATCAACTTTTTACAAAAACTAGTAGGGATTAAAAGGCAACCAGCGAATATCCCCACTGCAACTTGGTATATTTCAAGTAAGATACCCTCTGAGAGTACTATAGCGTCTAGTAATACAAGCCAAGTTCCGATAAAAAACGATCAAAAGGTCGTTGTCGCAGAGATTGAATCAAGCAAGCCCAAAGCGCCACCCGTTGAACAATTTCTCAATGAAATTAGACAAAATAAACCCCAAGTGGTTATTGTTTGGTCATCAACGCAGCAGCAAGAAAAACAAGGAAAAACACTATTTTCTGAGGGGGTTAAAGAGCAACAGTTTGGTGATTTGAAAACACGTTCATTTAAAACCGCAGTGACGAAGTGCATTGGGAACTTGAATCTGGATTGTTATAACCTAACGATTACCCATAATAATCAACAATACTCAGTACCAGTCATGTATGTAACGAATTGGTCTGAAGAAATTAAATTGCAGCCAAATGAAAAAGCAGGGCTGACTAATCGTATGTTTGAATTAATGGATCTGCGGAGTACCTTGAGTTCATACCCAAATAGAAACAATTACCAAAATCAGTCAGATAAAGTGGCTGGTGGTATCTCACAGTTTGCTTTTGGGGAAAGGGTGCCGAAGGATTTATTTGATAGTATTCGAGTTGATAATAAACTAGGTCAATCAAGGGGATAAGCTTGATTGAAAGATGGGTAAATAGGCTAACCTATTTACCCAAAATCTTACTCAGCGATTTTGACTTTTTCGTCGCCCATGGAGACAACTTTACCTGCCAAAATTTTACAGCGTTTACGAGTTTCTACCACACCGTCAACCTGTACTAAACCTTCAGCGATCATGGCTTTAGCCATTGCGCCGCTTTCTGCCCAGCCTTGAATTTTTAGCAAATCACACAGTTCAACGTGTGGGTGCCCTTCAAGATTGAAAATTTCCATTAATTACTCCAAAGTACATTAAATATCGTGATACTCTTCACACGCTTGCAGCGTGTTTTGAATCAGTGTTGCGACAGTCATTGGGCCTACACCACCTGGAACAGGGGTGATCCACGCAGCGCGTTTTGATGCTTCATCAAAGTCCACATCGCCTGTCACTTTGCCATTTTCTAAGCGGTTAATACCCACATCAACGACAATTGCACCAGGTTTAATCCATTCTCCAGGAATAAAATTAGGTTTACCGACAGCGACAACCAGCAAGTCCGCATTGCGTACATGCTGTTCTAAGTCTTTAGTAAATCGATGGGTAACAGTTGTTGTACAGCCCGCTAATAATAATTCAAGGCTCATTGGGCGTCCGACAATATTTGATGCACCAATAATGACGGCATTGAGGCCATAAGTATTGATGTCATAGCGTTCAAGCAGTGTGACAATCCCACGTGGTGTACAAGGGCGCAAACGAGGCGCACGTTGGCACAACCGGCCTACATTATAAGGGTGGAAGCCATCAACGTCTTTATCTGGATGAATACGTTCAATCACTTTAACATTATCAATACCAGCAGGTAAGGGTAACTGGACTAAAATGCCATCAATTTCAACATCTTGATTTAAATCGTCAATCAGTTTCAGAAGTTCAGCTTCTGTGGTGGTGTCGGGTAAATCATAAGAGCGTGAAATAAAGCCTACTTCTTCACAAGCACGGCGTTTACTGCCGACGTAAATTTGGGAAGCAGGGTTCGCACCAACTAAAATGACGGCGAGACCTGGAGCACGTTTTCCTTGTTCTAAACGTAACTGTACTTTTTGGGCAACTTCCTGCCTAATTGTCTGCGCAATCGTTTTCCCATCAATAATTTTTGCTAACATCTGTAACTTAATCCATATATGAGACACGGTGATGGCTCTATTTTGTCAGAAGTTAACGTCATTGTCAGTTCAAACTGTTACATAAAATGAGCATATAGCTATTTTAGTAGCGAAAAGCCATTGACTCAGCGCTCAGCAACCGTATAATTCAACGCCATCAGCCAGATAGGCTGCCTGCATTAACAATGCGCCCTTAGCTCAGTTGGATAGAGCAACGGCCTTCTAAGCCGTAGGTCACAGGTTCGAATCCTGTAGGGCGTACCATTTAGAAGTCAATGGACATCAACCGATGTCTTTTTTTATGCCTAAAATTCAGTAAATTAGCTGATTTTAACCTTTCTTCGTTCAACTGACGTCTACCTATATCAACCTACATCAAGTAATATTTGTTGGTATATGCGTTGGTACATACAGGTTCAATGAACTCTTATACCAACACAAACTCATGGGAGTTCCTATATAGCACTAACAGATGTGAAGGTAAGAACGGCAAAGCCTGCCGATAAAGGATACAAACTCACTGACGGTGAAGGAATGCATCTTTACGTGCATGCTAATGGTTCTAAATACTAGCGGTTACAATATCGATTTGACGGAAAACAAAAAACATTGGCACTTGGCGTTTACCCTGAAATTTCTTTAGCGGATGCAAGACTGCATAGAGATGAAGCAAAACGACAAATTGCTACCAACATTGATCCTTCAGAGCAGAAAAAGCTTGAAAAGATAGAACGTAAATCGGCGGTGAATAATACATTTCAAGCAGTAACCCTTGAATGGCACGAATATAAAAAGCCAAACTGGTCTAAAGGTTATGCTGAAGATCTGATGGAGTCATTTGAAAATGACATTTTCCCAGATCTAGGTAAAAGGCCAATTGCTGAAATAAAGCCACTAGAAGTACTTAGTACGCTGCGTAAACTAGAAAAAAGAGGAGTGCTAGACAAGTTACGTAAGATCCGTCAAGCATGTAACCAAGTCTTCAGATACGCTATTGTAACGGGTAAAGCTGAATATAACCCTGCCTCTGAACTTGCTAGCGCATTAACACCTCCCAAAGCACAACACTATCCACATTTACTCGCAAACGAATTACCTGAATTTCTTAATGCATTAAATCATTATTCAGGTAGCCCAATCACTCGGCTAGCAACTAAAATTTTGATGTTAACAGGCGTGAGAACTATTGAGCTACGTTTAGCCGAATGGGGCGAGTTTGATTTCGAACGCTGTATTTGGGAGATCCCCAAAGAAAGAATGAAAATGCGCCGCCCGCATCTTGTTTCATTATCGACTCAAGTCATCACGGCATTACGTGAAGTTCAAGCCATTACTGGGCGCTATAAATTGGTATTCCCCAGCAGAAATGACATTACTAAGCCAATGAGCGAAGCGAGTGTTAATAAGGTTCTTAGACGTATTGGTTATCATGGAAAAGTGACTGGACATGGCTTTAGGCACACAATGAGCACTATCTTGCATGAGAAGGGATTCAATACGGCATGGATTGAGCTTCAACTCGCTCACGTTGATAAGAACACGATCCGTGGCAGGTATAACCATGCTCAGTACCTTGAAAACAGAAGAGAGATGATACCAGTGGTATGCGGATTATATTGATGAATTGGAGTATGGGGCAGGGAATGTGGTGAGTGTGAATTTTAAGTGAAAAATAACCATCTTTATATAAAGATGGTTATTGACTATATATTTTAATAAGAAATTTTACAGATAAAATATCAGTTATTTATTGTACTAGAAAACTAGACTCATTCTCATTGAGAAAAAATGAGTGTGTCTCTTATTATATTCTAGATTGGTTGAGATAGTTAAAAATGAAAAAATATTTTAAAATTTATTATATACACATCAGTTTTTCTTATTTCATCTATCGCTGTGTATCAATTTAATGAGCTGGAAAATATTGTTTGCAGCTCTTCTTTCAAAAAAATTTCTATTGAAAAAATGTGAAGCTATCACTAAATTCTACCTATACCTTGGGGGAGCATGAAGGTTGGGTGAACTTAAAAGGGAAGTTTAATTATAATGGTGTAAGAGTGATATTGCAAGAAAAGCCTATTTTGACATTATAAAAATTGGGGATAGCATAAAAATAAAATCTAAAAAAATATTCTGCTTAAGGTGGATAGTACAGATACAACTAAGTTAGAAAATTACCTGACTCAAGCGTATTTAGACCCGAATCTGGATATAGATATTCTTATTTATCCTCTGTAACTCATTCGTTACTTTTATAAAAACATTCGATAATTATATTAAAATGAGAGAGGAAGGATAACCTAAGTTTCTATTTCTATTTCTATTTCTATTTCTAGCCATCTTCTGAATAATTAACAGGTAGACTTTTAGTATCAGAAGTGATCTAATTTATAATAAGGGAATTCCATCTGAGTAGATACGATACAAGGTCTCGGACATTCCATACGTTGAGTTATTTAATATAATTTTTAGCTGGATTACGTTAAGGTAATTAATTTACTTAAAATTTATTAATAGCAAAAAATAATTCAACTTTTGTATGCTGTACACCTATCAGGAATTCCCTATTTTTAAAAAATAGACCATACCGGTATGGTATGACTCTTGACGTGCAATTAATAATATACCACCCACTACAATTAAGGAAGACTCTTATGTAGACAATGATGAGTGTAGTTTACTAAGGATTTTTATGTTTTCATCGCTTATCGAAACTAAGTATAATTTTTTCAGCGATGTCTTTTGGGCAATATGTTTTTTTTATAATTTCGTCAAGATGCATTTCTTGATGATGTAACCTTTTTACCACGGTAACAAGATCTTCACCCACATGGATAATGTGCCTATCAGGATCATAAAATCGAGCAACTCTTTGTTCCCATGGGAAAGTAGTGATTTTTTCGCCTAAAAACTCGAGTTCTTTGTTTTCTATCCTTGCAATAAATTTATCAAAATGATTTTCTTCAAAGTATAATTCAACATTGTTATTTGGTTCAAATACACATGCTATTTGGCTATTAGTAAACTGTTGCCAAGACTCTCTCGTTTGTAAAGCAATTCCACCACTTAGAGTGACATTAGCACCTAAATCTGAAATGATTTTTAATTGTAAAATGTGAGTGTAAAATTCAACTGACTTTTTTATATCATTAACAACTAACATCGTACATTTATATTTCATAATTTCATCCTATATTAAATTTTCTCTTCGACAATTGTGATCACATAGCCATTATTATCTGCAATCGCAAACTCCTTACTACCATAAAATGTAGTATGTATATCGATAAGGACTAAGGCTTTATCTTTAACTAAATTATACATATCATCAAAGTTATCTACCACAATATAGAGTGAAATAGAGGGGCTAACCTTTTCTGTATTTAAAATAGGGTACTCTGCAATAAAATTATCTTTTTGTTGTAGCATTATTAATTGGTCATCTTTAGAAAGAATCGCAAAATTTAAATAACCTTCATGACTGGCGACTGAGTTAATGAGTGAAAAACCAAGTGTATCACAATAAAAACTGACACTTTCTTTAACATTAGTAACCATCATATTTGTCGTTATTGATTTAATCATTTCATATTCCTTTTTTGAAAACTATAGTTATTATATAAAATATAAATTAAAATTAATTGTAAAAATACGCCATATAATTAATTTTTATAACGACGAATAAGTTCTATAGGTGTAATGCCAATATTTTTCTTAATATCATGAATAGTGTGAGATT
This sequence comes from Providencia xihuensis, assembly GCF_041953405.1. NCBI lineage: Bacteria > Pseudomonadati > Pseudomonadota > Gammaproteobacteria > Enterobacterales > Morganellaceae > Providencia > Providencia xihuensis. The sequence continues at coordinate 1,264,458 of NZ_CP169565.1, forward strand.
GGTCGTAATATCCTTCTATGTTATTATGTTTTTGTTCAGAAGAACAAAGTTGTTTTAATGCTAGTTGAAATCGGATAACGCTTAAAACCATTTTAGGGGAAATACCAAAGTGCTTCATGAAAAGCCGCTGACATTGGCGAGGGCTATAATTTAACTTCTGGTAAATTTCAGTCGTTGACATAAAAGGGGAGGTGCTATAGATTTGATCAAATAATAGCATAAAATATGAAGGCTCTTTTAGTTTTATTAGTTCAAATAAATATTTCTTCAATAGTGATTTAATCTGTAATATTGGTAAAGAGAAAAAATTTTTTAAGTCGAAATCATGATCAATATCGTTTATAGGAATAAACTTATCCATCACTTGGTATGCTGAAACTTGAGTGAGTTGGTTAAATGCACCAGGCTTCATTCTTACGCCAAGATACTGAGAATTTGGGGATATTTTAAAATGGAAGCTAGTTTTACTCATTCCTGCATAACCTATACGTTTATTCTTATAATCCACAATAAGATCAATGCAACCATCTGGAATGATAATATTATCAACACATTCATCTGTATTGGGTAACGATGTCATTTCCCAAAAACAAATAAAAAATCTTTCAAATAGAGGATATTTTTTTTCTACATACCGAACATGTTTATTGAATTCATGGTTAAGCATATAGGGTATTTGGATAGGGTTATACATCTTTTTTCCTGAGCATGATGCTATCAAATAGCTCATTTTATATCTAATTACAGATAGGTTCTAACAAGATTGATCATTTCTGTAGCTAAGATCACCGCTTTTATCTATGCTAGAGTGGTACTGTAAGTATCCCCAGAAAGAAATACTGGGGATCTGTTGTTACTTGGCTATAAGCGCAAACACACCCCAGCCGAAGTATTCCCGCGCGTACGTTACGTGGCGTTTCGGTGAAATATTTAGCTCAGTCCTGACCTCTGCAACGAAGTCGTCGTTAGGGTTGGCTTCCAGCCAGCGGCGCATGGTCAGCCATTTCGCGGCCTCATACCGGTCCCAGCCTTCCTGATCTGCCAGTACCATTTCCACCACGTCATAGCCGAGGCCGTCGAACGCGCTGACAAGCTCTGGCAACGTCAGGAAATCAGCTATCGTGCTGACACCACAGGCCTGCGCTATCTCTTCTGTTTCGGGTAACTGACGCCAGTAGGGTTCGCCGATAAGCATGAATCCGCCTGGTTTCAAGCTCTGAGCTAGCAACCCGACGGTTCCAGCAAACCCACCAGCAATCCATGTCGCGCCGATGCAGGCGACCGCGTCGAATTTCTCCTCTGCAACATACCCGGTGGCGTCGTTATGTATGAACTGCACCCTGCTGCTGACGCCGAGTTTTTCTGCGCGGTGTCTGGCCTGTTCGCTGAACAACTGGCTCATATCGATACCGACCCCGGTAATAGCGTGATCCCGGGCCCAGGTACAAAGCATTTCCCCAGATCCGCTGCCGAGGTCGAGAATATGGGTATCTGGCTTCATGCGTAGCACGCGGCCTAGCGTGGCGTACTTCTCTTCGGTGAACGGGTTGTGGATGCGGTGTTCGCTTTCACTTATGGTAAATATACGTGGGATATCCAATGCTGAATTCCTTTTATTATGTTGAGTATTAAGAGGAAGTTCCTCTGAGTTTTTTGCTTTTTCAGCCAGCAGAGCAAATAGTTTCCCTTCAAATGTCTCGCTGACTGGCCAGTCGTGGCTTTCAGGAGAAGGAAGAAGGGTAAATCCGACATTATCGAGCAGGCTGACGTACTCGTCATCGCGCCAGGCCGTCATCTGGCTACCGAATCGTGTGGTGTGACCGTTTGCCTCTATGGTCCAGAACTGTGTTGAGCTGGTTTGCGCTTCTTCATCCCAGCCATGCTCCGTCAGAAGCAGATGAGGGACGTCCAGAAACAGTCCGTCTGGGCAGCGCTGCCAGCTTGCTTTAGCCATTCCCTGGCGTTTAACTTCTTCGAAAGTATGGACTTCAGTGAGCAGCTTGCCACCAGGCTCTAGCCAAAGCGCGCAGCGGCTGATGATGACGCGCGCATCCACCGTGCTGAACACATTCAGTTCCCCAAACGTCATCATGATGAAATCGAACGGCCTATCTGGCCAGTATGTGCGAATATCCTGCTGAACATAGTCGATATTCAAATTGGCATTCTGCGCCTGCAGGCGAGCCCAGCTCACGGATGCTGGTGAGAAATCCACGCCGGTACAGTGAAATCCAAGCTCCGCTAAGCGGTGGGTATAAAAGCCAGGACCGCAGCCGAGATCGAGGATTTGTGCACCAGGTAATAACTGGTTTGCGATCCATTTTACCTGCTGCTCAATGACGCTCTGTCTACGGCTGGCCCAGTCGTGATCTTGCGATAAATGGTTCGCCAGCATGCGTTGGCTGAAGGCTGGTTCATCCCAGGGAATTTTGCTTTCATCCTCTGACAGCTGGATGTGTCGGGATGCAGAAATAAGGGTATTGATATCCATTATGCTCTCCTTAACGGTTATCAAGCTGTGCGCGAACATTATTCAGCCCGGTGGTGTTGATTCGGTACGGCTGACCATTGACGGACTTGATAAGTTTTTTGGTTTTGAGTTTTTTGAAAGTGGTGAGGGTACAGTCGGTGAGCAACAGCCCTTCACGGGTGTAGCATTCAACGGCGGTGATGCGGCCAGACGCATCGCAGACGTGCGCGATACAGCCACCTTTGGCGAGAACGTGTAAGGTACGTTGTTCCTGACGGGATAAATTCATACTGAAGAACCTGTTTAATCATCATGTGCAAAACTTGCAAACACACTGCGGTGTCCACATTCGATTTCGGCGCATTGATAATCAGTTCGGCCTGAAAAGGTCGGTAAGCTGATTATCGGATGATTACATTCTCCAGCATCAAAGCCTCGGGTTGAGTTGAAAGGTATTTACAGGGTGTAATGTTAACACACAATTTAAATATGGGTATGTACGGTACAATAAAGTGTGATTTACTTCATCAAATACCCTTTTTTAACTTTGGCCTACTCCCCGTTCATTCACATAGAACTCCGTTAGCATTGTCCGCAATTCGCTCATACCAGACTGTCAGGCATAGTTGTGTTTTATCAATAAAACTTGTCAGTAAGGTCTGAGCTGATATAAGTAAAATAATAAAGCCACTCTTGATGCTCGCACTGCTCGCTACTCGCTAGGCATTTATGATTTTTTTTGGGGCCATTGGCATCACTTCCTAAATAGTCTTCACAACTCGTTTCTGGACATTTCTGAGTTAGGGATTATGTGGAATCAACGTATTTTCAGATTAGCTCCAGTATGCAAATGGCATACTCGCTACACAGAGTAGTTTGTAACATAGCGGGAAGTAGTTCCAAGTGATTGCACTTGTTATACTGGACTTCTAGCTATTCTTACATAGGGAAAATTGTCGATATTGGACAATTTAAAAAGCTATTTTTCGGAGAGCTCATTCTTGAGCATATTTAATTTCTCACATAAATCATCAATATGATCACTAAGAAATTTTGACACATGTTGAACTTCACTTTTCTCGGTAGGTAATTCGTTAGCTGAGCGAAAGTTCATTTCCTCTTCAGCCCATGAGATTAAAAAATCATATACTTCTTGCTCTTCAGAAGTGAGTACGGAAGGGGGTACTTGGTGACTTCTATGTATTTTCAATGAAGTAAACTCAACAAAATGCAGCGCTCTATACAAGTCAACTATCATCGAAAATGTATCCGCAGCTAAGGATTCATACTTCCCTAACTTGTTCCTTTCCCATACGTTAGCTTCAGGAGATAATATACTCAGTGATTCAATAATTTTCCTAAAACGAGCTAATGGATAAGCATTGCTACTCATATTACGCCTATGCCCCCATAGCTTTAATATTAACTCAACAGCTTGCTATTGGTATTTTTCTTTTTTCTCTGGACTCTCTTCATGCTCAGCCCTTTGCATCAACTCAGCTAGGTGATGGGACATCCATTTACCTAGAGTGTTCGTTGAGCCAACCATGCAGTAAAAATGGGTCATCATTTATCTCTAATTCATGTCCAGCAGGTGGCAAACGGTAGTCATGGGAGTCGTCAGATGTTTGAAGCGCTCTAATTAATGAAACCCCAATTTCTGGATTAACAAGGGCTGAGGATATTCTTGCACTAGAACGATGATTACTGGTGCGAATATCATGATATGCATCCACAACTAAATTGCCATCTTCAGAGCTTAATCCTAGCTCCAACTCAACATCATTTAAAACTCTCCACTTTTGCTAACTGGGACATATTTGGGACGCAAGTGCCAAAAATAGTGTCTATTTGCTTAGCGTGTTCAATTGAATGATTAGGTGCTAAGTGAGCATATCTTCTCACCATATCAACTGATTCCCAGCCGCCCATTTCTTGCAGAACTGAAAGTAGGACGCCAGACTGAATTAGCCAACTCGCTCATGTGTGCCGTAAATGACGTAAAAATCAATACTATCGTGAGTGAGAGAAAGCCCTCAATAGTGGGGACTACTTCTTAATCCCTAATTTTTCCTTAACGACTTCCATCTCTCGTTCAAGTTGGAATATGAGCTCAGCCACATCGCAAATCGTTAAAACTTCAACATGAGAATGACGCAATATCCAATATTCGATAGCTGCGACCATTGCTTGATTTGCTGACCGATTATTACATTCAGCTAACTCTTGAATTTTATTTTTTAAATTAGTCAGTAATCTGAGGTTAATCTGCGGATGCTTATATTTTCTTTCCATGCCACCTATCCTCAAAAACTCTCATTCTAGATAGGTGTTTTTTAGGTATCAATGCGTACTAAGTAGGTATTACTGTGTATACCCACAGTCTATTAATGGGTAAGAGAGTTAAGTTAGATTTATTTATTAGAGTTGTTATTTTTAGTACATGCACTACTTTTAATCAATTGATGACATTTAATTCCTTTTAAACTCTTAGTGTGAGTAATTTCTGGTTACAATTTATGCGTGTATTTCATACTCAGATAAATAAAAGGGTTATATGATTAATGCAACTTAAAATGATTAAAAATTATGGTGCAAGGTATGAATAAGATAATACGTTATTTTGTGTGTGTGACTGTACTCGCTATGAGTGCGCTTACTCCTGTTTCGTATGGAGATAATTTGCGCGTTTCTGTTGGAGCTACAGGTTATCTGGGAGAGGTTTCACCGCCTTTGAGGGTGGTTAATTTTCAAGAGCGAGCAGGAACAAGTAGGATCAATCCAAATTTCCCATTTATTGAATTGATAACATGGAAGAAGGGAGGAAGCCCTAACTGGGAATACACCTATTATCCACCTGAAGGGGCATATGGCGTTACGCTAGTTAATGAATTTGACAAAAATAATAGAATAATCTTGCTGATAAATGGCACATTTAGTGTGAAATATTTGCGGTATAAAGTTATTGGTGACGCAAATTCAGGTTATATGTGGGAAGGCGCTTCCTTTACGCTGAAAAACTCAAAAATGACATCATCAGATAGAATGTATCATGTACCTATTGGTTCTTCGCTTCCAAATCCATTAAATTTTGGACTGGAACCTCAAAGCGGAGTGAGTGGCTATTTAGCTAATAGGATTCAAGATTCTTCAGTTGCTCCTATGCAGTTCACAGGCATTATTACGAGCTATTCTGCGTATGCACCTCAACCACTAAAAAAAGGTCGTTATTTTGCAGATGATAGGTTAATCATGGCGCATCGTGATGGCCCTGGTGATGGTTTTTCAGTTAATCAATCGAATGCTACATTCATTAATGAGTATCAAGATTTAGGTGTATTTGCAGTAGATACATGTAAAGTTGCTCCAATTACAAATACTAAAATTAATTTTGGTTCTCAGCTAGCGGGGACCTATCCAAGCCCGAAAAATTTAGCGAATGCCCTTGCTCAAATTAATGTCAGCTGCCCAAATACAGGTAAATACTTCATGTCTGTTAAGCCAAATAACGCTTTGGTGAGCGGAAATCAAACGGGCATGGTGTTAGAATCGTTAGATGGCCATTCTGGTGATTTGCCCTATATCGCTACATCAGTAGGAACGGCAGCAAAAGGTAATGAAGTTTGTACTACCGACTCGTCGCAGGCCATTAAATATACAGAGAGCAAGCAAGTTTATAGCACGGTAGGGAAAAATTTTATTCAAGGGCTAAACTTTGCTTTATGTGTTAATGGGGAAATAGCACCAGGGGGTTATAGAGGAAGTTTAGATGTCAATTTTCTTATTGAGTAACCACGGCCTATGACATAAAACTAAAACAGTCCTTAGTGGCTGTTTTTGGTTTAAATACCAGATGAAGTGCGAAATTTTATCACCAGTAAACACGACAAATTTCGATGTGCTGCCTGTGGTGAAGGGGGACGATGTGCTCAATTGCAATTGATATTAGATTCGGCGGGTTTGGTGATGCAGTGATACGTAACGACAATATTTTAGAAGTTAAAGGGATATTTAATATATCATCAATTAAGTATATGTACGTTGTTAACTACTAGGTTTAATTTACTGTGACGAGCTATGCCGAAATTGTGATACAAAAAATGAGAGGGGAATGATAGGACGTGGTTGTGACGTTCAAGTTTGAATATGATTGAACGACTTTAAACAACTTTGAATTACTTTATCTTCTTTGTAGCTTTTGAACACTGAGATAGACTGTAATTGACTGATTATAAAGTATTAATTCTACACTCTTCTAAGCCATAGGCCACCATTTCGAAAAGTGAAAATACAATGTTATGTTTTCATGTGATTACAGCTTATTGATAACCAATCCTATTTTGATAAGTCAGATAGTTAACTAGCTGGTGATTGCCCCCTTTTGCAAAACTGCGATCTTAGATGAAGTCGCCTTTGTGTATTCAAGGTCACATTTTGCACATTTATTTGATGAACTCTTGAAAATATAGCCAATAACTTGTGATTGCTTGGTAGTAATTTCAAGGTGATTTTAGATGAGAACGCTAGAATAGGGATATAAGGGTATTTACGATGGGCTAATGAATGATAAGTAAGTCCATGGTAGGTTCTACGGGGGAGGAGTGTTTACTCGGAGATCTTTCATGAAACTCTATAGCGAAGATTTTTTTATCACACCACAGCAGCACATTACGGTTGAACCAAGAGTGCCTCAGCCTATTTTTCCTGAACATACACATGATTTTAGTGAGATTTTTTTGGTAACTCAGGGCATTGGTCTACATATACTTAATGGGCGGCCTTATACATTATGCCCAGGTATGGTGTGTTATATTAAATCCAGCGATTATCACTTATTTGATAATGTCTCTAACCTCAATTTAACTAACGTGTTATATCGTTCAGACTCCAGCTTTACTTATTTAAATAATATCAGTCATTTTTTCCCTGCGGATACTGAAAAAAACATTTCCCATTGGCTATTAAATAAAGAGCATTACAATAGAGCGCAACAGATTATCGTTAAACTCCATGAAAGTGATTCTGACCTTGCGTATACTGAGAGCCTTTTTTTGCAGTTAATTGTTAATCTGCAAGAGGGGCGTTATAACTATGTAGGTGAAGGGAATAATGAACAACGGATTATCCAAATGCTACGCTGGTTGAATGCAAACTTTACGGAAGAAATTGATTGGGAAAGTTTAACGACTCAGTTTTCGGTCTCGTTGCGGACTTTTCATCGCTATATGAAAAATAACTTAGGTATATCGCCACAAAATTACTTAATAAAATTGCGGTTATCAGAAGCTTATTATCAAATCCGTTTTTCGGATAAAACCATTACGGATATTGCGTTGGAAAATGGTTTTAATGATAGTGCGTATTTTTCGACGTGTTTTAAAAGCGAGTATAATTTCACACCTCGTGACTTGCGTCATTGTAGCAATTAACAAAGATCGTCATGATCATCCATATTCTTTTCTGAGGTGGCCATGATACAAAAAATTCTGTCTCTCAACAGCGGTGATTATTTTATTCGGCCTGAAAATACTGTGACGATAGAAAAGCGAGATTCTCAGGAAGATTTTATTATTCATCGTCATGATTTTAATGAGTTTGTTATTGTTTTTTCAGGAAATGGTTTACATCATTGGAATGGTTCTGATTACCCAATTACTTGTGGAGATCTGTTTTATATTAATGCGGAGGATTATCATGGCTATCACTCTGTAAATAATTTAAAGCTAGTTAATATATTATACAAGCCTAATGAGTTTCTCATAAAACAATCTATCGAACAGTATGTACCATTAAGCCATGAGCCGATAATATCTCGGCATTGGAAATTACCGCCTTCAAGTTTATCGACTTTAACGCCAATTATTGAAAAAATGGCATTAGAGTGCCAAAAACCTGATATCCCATCCATTCATCTTTGCGAAGGGTTATTCTTACAACTGGCAATTTATATTTATCGTTTACGGTATCAGCCAGACCAAGTGCCAATAAGCTTATTACATCAACTGGATCAGTTAATAAACCGTTTAAATCTAAGTATCAATACGCCATTTTCATTAGATAAGTTTGCTCAGGAAAACCAGGTGTCCGCTCGTTCATTACAGCGTTTATTCAAGTCGAAAACAGGAATGACGGTAATGGAATATCTGCAACAACTACGTTTATGCCAAGCGGCATTATTATTACGTAGTACTTCATTGTCGATCAGTGAAATCGCTGGGCAATGTGGTTATGAGGATAGTAATTATTTTTCGAGTGTTTTCCATAGAAAAATGAATATGACCGCAAGTGCATATCGACGCTGTTTTTTACAGAAAAATAAATTGAGGTAAGTGCTAGCCAAAGGCTAGCACTGTCTGGGGGGATTAGTCTAAATAAAATACCGTTCTTAACTCATCACTGATAGGGCTGTTGTCAGGATTTGATGGCATAATATCCGACATATATTTCCACCATTTTTGGCATACTTCCGTTTGTGCAACGCTATCCCAGCGTTCTTGTGATTCAATTTCCACATAGGCGAACAATAAATTTCGCTTGTTATCTAAGAAAATAGAATAGTGATGTGCACCGTGTTCTTTGAGTGTAAGCACTAATTCAGGCCAAATTTCATCGTGTCGGCGCTGGTATTCTTGGTGGGCGTTAGGAGCAACTTGCATCACAAATGCTTTTTTTATCATGATACTGTCCTCTAATAAATCGCTTGATATAATTCAGCGATATCCTCTAATGTTGCGTCACGTGGATTACCCCCAGTACACACATCATCAAAGGCGGCTTGAGCAAGGGAGGGAATATCTTCTGGTTTCATGCCGATTTCACGCAGTTTTTCAGGAATACCAACGTCTTTGTTTAGCGCAAAGACAGCTGCAATGGCGGTATCTCTGGCTTTTTGAAGTGGTAGGGAGTCTATATTTTTTACGCCCATTGCACGGGCGATATCGCGGTATTTTTCCCCTGTATAATTTGCGTTATACGCCATGATATGGGGCAATAAAATGGCATTGGCGACGCCATGAGGTGTATTGTAAAACGCCCCAAGTGGGTGAGCCATACCATGAACCAACCCTAATCCAACGTTAGAGAAGCCCATTCCAGCCATATATTGTGCGAGAGCCATTGTTTCAACGCCGTGCGGGTCGCCCTTAACGGATTGCCGTAACGAATTGCTGATCAACTCTATGGATTTAAGATGCAGAGCATCGGTAAGTGCCCAAGCTCCTTTCGTGATATAGCCTTCAATGGCATGAGTGAGGGCATCAACGCCAGTAGCGGCTTTTAGGCTAGCGGGCATAGATGCCATCATTGAAGGGTCAATAATCGCAACCACAGGGATACAATGGGGGTCAACACACACAAATTTACGGCACAGTTTGTTGTCCGTGATGACATAGTTAATCGTGACTTCAGCCGCGGTTCCAGCGGTAGTTGGGATGGCGATAATTGGAACCGCTGGGTTTTGGGTAGGAGCGACACCTTCTAAGCTCACCACATCTTCATATTGTGGATTATTGATAATAATCCCAATCGCTTTGGCGGTGTCTTGTGGAGAACCACCACCGATAGCGATAAGATAATCTGCATTAGATTGTTTGAAGGATTCTAGTCCTTGTTGGACCGTATCGATGGTTGGGTTAGGAATAACGGCATCATAAATGGCGTAGTCTAATTTAGCGTTATCTAATAATTGGGTAACTTTACTGACAACATTAAATTTAACCAGATCCGCATCCGTAACAATCAGTGCTTTGTTAAATTGGCGTTTTTGAATTTCCTCTACAAGGTGATTAATAGCTCCCTCGCCAAAGTATGAGGTTTCATTGAGTATCATTCTATGGGTCATCGCTGACCTCCCGATCGATTAAAATAAAAAGTCGTTACGTTATGCTGCCATTCCCAAGCCAACAATGTTTGCAGCTAAGATAATCACTAAGCAGCCTAAACATAAAATTCGGACAGGTTTTCTGCCAGTGCCTTTCCATTCTTTTAGGGCTAACCCCACAATACCGCCACACAGAACATAAAAACTCATATGTAGCATCCAGCTCATAAAGCCGTATTGTGATGGGATATTGGCGTGTCCCCATGCGTAGAAGAAGAATTGGAAGTACCACATACCGCCACCCAAAATGGCAAATAAAATATTGCTGACGAGTAGGGCTTTGGGGACAGAGATATCTGATTTGAAAGAGATATCTTGGCGGTAAATAAGCCTAATAAAACAATAGCCTAAGTTGATTAATGCGCCGCCGCCCATGATGATGACGTAACTTGGTAATGCGACATAAAGAGAAGAAACTCCGAGGGCAGCGGAAGCTTCGTGCATAGGGACGGCTGCACTCATGGCGAATGACATACCGGCTGAGAAAATACCGCACATGACTGCCAGTAATAAGCCTTTTTTCAGGTTAAACTCTTCAGCTTGCACTCCGGTCGCCTTTTCTTTCAGTAACCCAGCATAGGAAACGATAGCAACCCCTAGAACAGCCACTAAGACACCAAGAATCGTTAGTTTTCCGCCAGTCGAGGCAATCAACTCGCCAAATGTGCCTTGAATAATAGGGGTCATCAAGGTACCAACGATGAGTGTAATACCAATGGCAATCCCAATCCCCATTGACATACCTAAATAGCGCATGGTCAAGCCATAACCAATATTACCAACCCCCCACATGGCGCCAAATAAAAATACAGGGATCAGAATACTTGCACTGAAAGAGTTGTAATAGGCCCAAAAGTCAGGAAGTAAAATATAACTGATGGTCCAAGGTAAAATAATCCACGAAAAAATACCGGCAATGGACCACATCGTTTCCCATGACCAGTTTTTAACTTTCTTTAATGGTGCGTAAAAGCAGGCAGCTGAAGCTGCGCCGACAAAATGCCAAAAAATACCGAGTAAAATTCCACTGCCCATGAACTATTCCTCTCTGTTTATTATCGTTTTAATTTCTCTGTGGAAGGAAAGGGGTATCCACAGAGAAACAGGTTTTATTTCAATGCATCAGACATTGGTGTGACATTAAATCGCTTGGCAAGCGCAATCAGATTTTCTGTTGAAATAGTTTGTTTTTTACCACCCATGGAGAGAACTTTTACCAATATCTCCGCAGATTTTTCTGCGGTATCAATTAAACCAAAAGCATCATCTAAAGTTGGGCCAGAGCCAAAAATACCGTGGAATGGCCAAAGTACTAAGCCATGTTGTTTCATTTGTTCCGCTGTTTCTAAACCGATACCATCTGTGCCGGGGACCATCCATGGCAGCACACCAATACCATCAGGGAAAACTACCAAACATTCGGTACTCATTTCCCATAAATGACGAGTGATGGATGCACTATCGAGTGGTAAAACATAACTTAATGCAATGATGTTAGTTGCATGACAGTGCATGATGACGCGGTTAGTGCCATTAGTGGCTTGCATACGTGTGATATGCGATTGAAAGTGTGCAGCAAATTCAGAGGTTGGTATTGCACCATTCACAAAGCCCCAAACAATGTGGTAACCCTGGCCTTCGCTATCGATACGAACCAGACCTAAGTTATCTGCGGGGTCTAAGGCAACGTTACGGAAAAACTTACCGGAGCCTGTAACAATAAAATATTGGTTTGCGAGCTCTTTAACTGGCTCTGTCGCTTCGATATAACGTGGGTCAGCGTGAAAAGTGTGTTTAAATGGCGAAACATCGTCTTCGGTGAGTCGTAAGCTCACATTACCGCCATTACGTTCATCCCAGCCTTTGAGCCACATATCGCTGGTGGCTTTTATCATTCCTTGAACAAACCAAGATGTCAGAATATCTTGCATACAATTCACCTTAACGTGTTAATAATGTTGATTTTTCGTATTGTTTAACTTCATCTAACCATTTTTCGCCGACAGGAACATTGTTGCGTTCGCAATATTCATCCCAAACCGCTTGCCATGGCAGGCATTTTTGTTCTTCTAATAGCGCAAGACGAGCCGTGAAGTCCCCTTCAATTTCGAGTTGGCGTAGTCTTGCTGTTGGTTCAAGTAAGGCACGTAGTAAGGCTTTTTTCATATTTCGAGTCCCAATGACCCAAGCGGCAATACGGTTAATCGATGCATCAAAGAAATCGAGGCCAATATGCACACGATTTTTTAAGTTATGGCGAATGATTTCATTGGCAATGGCTTGAGTCTCATCATCTAACAAAATGACGTGGTCACTGTCCCAACGTACAGGGCGACTGACGTGCAGCAGTAGACGTTCAACATAAGGAATGACCGCTGAAATTTTATCCGAAATGACTTCGGTTGGATGGAAGTGCCCTGCATCTAAACATAAAGCGGTTTTACGTGTGATGGCATAGCCCAGATAAAACTCACTGGAGCCTGCGGTGTAAGATTCTGCGCCAATACCGAATAATTTACTTTCGACGGCATCGATATGATATTTAATATCAATTTTTTCACTGATAATTTCATCCAATGACTCGACTAAGCGTTGACGAGGAGCGTAGCGGTCAATAGGGAGATCTTTCATGCCGTCAGGGATCCAAATATTCATCACGGAAGCGCTGTTTAATGACTCACCAAAATATGCAGAAATACGGCGGCAAGCTTGCCCGTGGCCAATCCAGTAGTCTCTAATTTCTTTATTGCTATGAGTAAGAGTTGCTTCGCTACTGAGCGGATGGGAAAAGTAAGAAGGGTTAAAATCGAGTGCGATATGGTTTTTTTTCGCCCAATCAACCCAATTAGCAAAATGGCGAGGTTCAATTTCATTACGTTCGACGGCAGTATCTGCTTCGAGATAAAGAGCATGCAAGTTAACGCGTTTAGGGCCTGGAATTAAGCTCATTGCTTTATCCATATCTGCACGTAATTCAATCGCATTAGTCGCTTTGCCGGGGTAATTACCTGTAGCTTGAATACCGCCGCTTAAAGCGGTTGCTGATTTTTCAAAGCCGGCTACGTCATCTCCCTGCCAGCAATGCATCGATACAGGCAAGTCAGCCATAGCTTGCATCGCTAGTTCAGTATCGATACCAAGGTCAGCAAAACGTTGTTTGGCAATAAGATAACTTTCTTTGTAATTAGACATGAAATTTTCCTTATAACTTATCGATTTACGGTTAATAACCTGAGTTAGCCCGTAATGGTTTTAAATCGTTTCCAAGGTTCATCCAGTGCGATGCTTTGAGGTTGAAACCAACAAAGTTCAGTATTTTGCGCAATAATGGAGCGCAGAGTGGGGACATCTGGAATGGTGTTTAGGGCAATCAACTGATACCCAATATTGCCTAAGGTGGAGGCTTCAACCGGTCCTGCACTCACAGGAACTTCGCAAGTGTTGGCGCATAATTGGTTAAGTAGAGCATTTTGGCTGCCACCACCGACGATATGCAGCTGTTGTAATGGGGAATGATTAACCTGTTGTAATTCAAGAAATACTTGACGATAAAGCAGCGCTAAACTGTCGAAAATACAGCGAGCTAGCTCAGCGACAGTATTTGGGACGGGTTGTTGGTTTTCCCGACAAGCCTCTTTAATGGCTTGGCTCATCGACTCTGGGTTCAAGAACCGGTTATCGTTGGGGTTGATCAGATACGTGAATGCTGGAATTGCTTCTGCCGAGGTAATGAGACTGCAAATATCTTGCACATTGTGCTCAAGGCAAATGCGTTGGAATAACCATAGCCCCATAATATTTTTTAGAACACGGTAGTGACCATTAATCCCACCTTCATTGGTAATGTTGGCAGAAAATGCGTTTTCACAAGTACAAGGGGATGTGCGCTCGAGGCCCATTAATGACCATGTTCCTGAACTTAAATAGGCACCATGGCTATCGGTTATCGGTGCCGCAATGACAGCGCTGGCAGTGTCATGGCTTGCCACAGCAATCACGGGGATTTTTTGGCCTTTGGGTGTGTGCCAATAGCCAATGGTATTACCTGGTTGCTTGATTTCACCTAATAAACGGCGTGGCAACTGTAAATACTCGACTAATTCATCATCCCAATCGCCCGTTTGCAGGTTAATCATTTGGCTGGTGGAGATATTGGTATATTCATGGTTGATTTTCCCAGTTAAGCGGTATGACAAATAATCAGGGATCAACAATAAATGATGTGCTTGTTCCAGCCATTGAGGGTGTGATTGTTGTAAGGACTTCAATTGGTATAAAGTATTGAAAGGGAGGAATTGGATCCCAGTTTTTTGGTAGATGTTCTGCACACCTAGATCGGCTTGAACTTGTTCCATGACACCTTGAGTACGGTTATCACGGTAGGAAAAATGACGACCAACGGTAGCCCCATCACGGTCAAGGAGGACATAATCAACCCCCCAAGTGTCGATGCCAATGCTGTCAATATTGATACCAGATTGCTCTACACGATGTAAGCCAATCAGTATCTGAGCTTCAAGATCATCCAGATCCCAATAACAGTGTTCACCTTCAGTGATCAAATGGTTTGTAAAACGATGAATTTCATCTAACGATAATTTTTTATTATGCACATCATAGCAAGCCAACATGACACGACCGCTAGATGCGCCTAAATCAATAGCAACAACATGGCGAATATTCATGACTTTTTTTATCTCTATTACTTAACTTATAGTCATATACTAGAGAGAGTGAACAATGAGCGCGTTTAATGGAGCGCCACTAAAAAGGAAAAATGGCAATATATTTAAAGTCACAGTGATCTTATTCACAGAGTTGAAATATATGAGTATTTTTATCAGAACCATTGAATCAGGAGCGAATAATGAAAGATCCTCACCATATAGCCGAATGGGCTAAAGTTAGAGAAACCTCAATTGAAATTGCTCAAGCTATTTTTGAATTAGCGAATAATGATGAAGTGCTAGCGGAACAAATTTGGGAAGAAGGCTCTGATGAGGTTTTACCTCTTGCCTTTTCGAAGACCACCGCGGATAGGCTATATTGGGGGGAAGAAACTATCGAAAGGAAAAATGTATAATTCGTTTTGAGCTTTTCTGAAGAGATAAAAACCTCGCAATGGCGAGGTTTTTTATTGGCGATTATAAGGTGTTAATTTCTCTTATTTACCATTAAAAGACTGGATATTTTTGACACTGAATTTTTCATTTTTATATTGCAGGGTAATCAGTTGTAAGTCTTTTTTAGGGATGAATTGGTACTCTGGCTGAACTTTATTTAAAAATGCACTGAAAATAATCGGGTGAGTAACCACCATCACTTTTCCTGTATGGAATTCATTTTGGATACCAATATCTCTGAGTAAGCTTTCTAATCGGTAGGCTGCAATAGCCCCAGTTTCACCATCGACTGGGGATTCAAAGCTCAACACATTTGTCCCTGAATGTAGCTTGGCAAACTGGCCTTCAGGTTCTTTTTCTAATGTGCTGATTTTCTCTGCTTCCCAAAGGCCAAGGAAAATTTCATCTAAATTACGATTAATTTGGATTGGTAGGGGGCTATTTTCAAATAAGTGGTTTGCAGTATATTTGGCTCTATTTAATGTGCTGCTATAAACCGCAAAATAGTCAGTAGGGTTAATGTGTTGTTTCAATTGATTAACCGCCGCAACACCTGATTTACTGAGATCGGAGTCTGAGGTACCTTCCATTATATTGGCATCATTTAAAATAGTCATTGGGTTGATGACAATCGAGATTTCAAGAGGCGGAAGTTTCTCTTGTTTTGCATAACCTGATTTTAAATAATCCGTATTATTAAAGTCGAGAAGAGTAAATTGCCCATCTTTATATTTTAATACCGAAACGGCAGTATTGCTTAACCCTGATAATGGTTCATCTTGACGGTATTTTTGCAAATAAAATGCCATTGATGAGTGGCCAACGGCTAAAATATTACCTGTTTCATTTTTATGGCGATTAGCAATATCCAATAATGCAGACTCGAAGCGTTGAGAAAAATCATACATGTTTTCAGTGTTGACGATAGATTTGAAGTTTTTGTCCTTATAGTGACCAAAATAGTATTCAAATTCATTACCAGAATGGCCGTATTGGCTCGTTAAGTCATCAATTCTACCACCTTCAGCGTTACCCCAAGATATATCTTTTAGGTTCTCAATCTCAATAATATCCATATTACGGCCAGTTAAAATATTACTGGCAGTTTCATGGGCTCGACCTAATGTACTGCTATATCCAGCAATAAAATTGACATCTTCTAGACCTAAACCAAGGCTACGTGCATCATAGCGTCCTTTGGCTGTGAGCTGAGCATTACCACCTCCGCCAATGGTCATTTCTTTAATATTTGAATAAGTTTGCCCATGTCTAACAAGGTAAAAATAAAGGGCATCGTTATCTGATGTGGCTAAAGCACTGGTGGAGATTATTGAAATAAGTATATAAAATAACAAGAGAATCTTAGTTTTAATTCTTTTCATGTTTGCACCTATAATTTATTTATGATGCCATTCTTAGTGGCATAATTAACCTGTCTACCAATTGATTAAAAATAAATTGGCGCTCCTAATCTAAGTAAAATGAATTAGGATTAATTGTATTTTTTAGCCAGATATTCTTGAAATTGGCGAAAAAACCAAAGTGGGTAAGATGGTCATCACAAAAAGACTGTTCATTTTGTGATTGTTTTTAGATAAGTGAAACAGATTGGCGTAAAGGGGAAGAAGGCAACATGCGTACCCAAAATGAATATCAGCTGGTGATATCGTATTTTTTTAATCGGCGATACAGTGTTGCAATACTTAAACCTAATATTTGTGCCGCTTCTTTCTTTCCGTTCATGGAGTAACCCGTTTTTTCAAGTACGTGTTGTATGGTCTCTTTTTCATAATGGTGCGTAGGTACTGCGGCGGTTTTTGTGATGTAGCCTAATGATTCTACAGATGAATTTGTTTTTGTAATATACTCAGGCAAATGGCTATGGTTCATTTCAGGCAGATCGCCTTGCATGACATAAATATACTCGATGACATTGCGCAGTTCACGTATGTTACCTGGCCAATGATAGCCATATAAATAATTCATTACTGTATCAGGGATCTTTTGCTTTTCTCTATCATATTGTATTGAAAATTGGTCAGAAAAATACTTTGCTAAATCAGCAATATCTTCACGATGCTCCCGCAATGCAGGAACAGGGATTGGCACAACATTTAATCGGTAATATAGGTCTTCTCTAAACGTTTTGTTCTCGACCATCTCTAATAAATTTTTGTTTGTGGCTGCAATAATGCGGACATCGGTAGGTATTTGGTTATTTGAGCCAACTCGGGTGATGGTTTTATCTTGTAAAACGCGCAGTAATTTAGCCTGTAATAACAAAGGCATATCACCAATTTCATCGAGGAATAGGCTTCCCCCATGAGCTAATTCAAACTTACCTATACGCCCTTTGGGATCCGCTCCAGTGAATGCGCCTCTGATATAGCCAAAGAGTTCGCTTTCTAGGAGTTGCTCTGGTATTGCAGCACAGTTTATGGTGACAAAGGGCTGATCATGTCGAGCACTTTGTGCATGTAGAGCATAAGCGACAACTTCTTTTCCTGAGCCACTTTCTCCCGTGATCAGCACGTTTGCATGGCTGATAGCAACCTTCTTGATGGTTTGTTTAAGGTTCATCATGGTTAATGAATTACCGATTAACTGGGAAGGGACTTCGCTGATTTCAACGGATGATTGATTGACATGAGTAATATAATCACGGGCATCCTGAAAAATGATCATGGTTAACGTATCATTTTCCAGTGAAGTAAAAGTGACATTACGACAGAGTACATGATAGCGCTGGCCTTCTAATTCTAGCCATGCTTCTTCATCACCATATAAAATATCCCCTGTTAGCTCAAAGGACAGTGACAGGCCTATAATATCTTTATTAAAAAAGCGGGATGCAGAGCGGTTGGTATGCCAAATTTTTTGTTGGCTATCAATTGCTATCACGCCTCTATCCATGGCATCAATCAATCGTCGGAATGCATGTAAAGATTCTTGGGCTCTCAAGCGTTCAAGACACTCAAAGACCTTACTCGATATCATTTCAGCAATCTGTTCGATGAATGTGATGAATTTATTGAGTTGCTGAAGTAATACGGCTCGCTGTTGTTTAGTCGAGCAAATAATACCAATGACCCCGATGACTTTGCCATTTAAAAAAATCGGTGCGTTAAGGTCTAATTCTTCCGTACAAGTTTCTCGATTTTCACATAGATGACAGAGGTTATTTTCCCCTGGATCTTTAATTAATACGGTTTCTTGTACTCGTAAAACATGACGATAAATGTAGCCGTTACGTGAAACGTTTTGATTAAGCATGTGTTTGTAATAACCTGTTCCTGCAATACGGATCAGATATTCATCAATAATTTCGACATCTGTTCCAGTCACGCCAGAAATGGCTTCTGCATAATGGCAAATTTCATTTTGGATAGTACTCAGAATGGATGTCATTTTTTTCCTTATTATCAAGATTGATAAATATTAATAAATTTAATTGAAGTGATAATTATTAATATATTTATAAATCAATGTATTAAATTATTTATATACCGCCATCACACTATTTATCATATTTGATAATTTATCAATGAGGTAAATCAATGATCTCAAATTTATTAAAAACAATTCTATATTGTTTATTTTAAATTATGTTTTGTATCAACTAATTACATTATTCCCTCATTATAATTATACGTAAATGGCGATCTTGGCATGTGTATTGCTACCTAAGTTGTAAACCTATTTTTTATTAAGACTTAATTGTCTTGTTTATTAATAATAAGTTCATGAGGTTTTCCATGCAGGAGCAATTAAAATACTACATTAATCACAGCCGTTTTAAGCAGAAACCGACGGCGAACCTTGTCTCTTTTTCGGAAGCTGAATTACATAAAGCGTGGCAATTTCACCGCTCAATTCCTGAGTATGCACCAACACCACTCTATCATTTACCTGTGTTCGCCAAGTCATTAAAAGTTGGACAGATTTACTTAAAAGATGAGTCTCAACGCTTTGGCCTCAAGGCATTCAAGGCATTAGGTGGCTCCTATGCAATGGCCTGCCATATTGCCGAAGAGTTGGGGAAAGATATCTCTGAGCTTCCTTATAACGTCATGGTCAGCAATGAGGTTAGAGAACAATTAAATGGCATTACTTTCGCCACTACGACGGATGGCAACCATGGGCGAGGTGTGGCGTGGATGGCACGCCAACTTAAACAAAAATCAGTGGTTTATATGCCTAAAGGTTCTTCTCAGGAACGCTTAGATGCCATTTTGAATGAAGGTGCGACAGCAGAAATTGTCGATATGAATTATGACGATGCGGTACGTATGACTGCCGAAATGGCAGAGAAATATGGCTGGGTGGTGGTGCAAGATACCGCTTGGGCTGGCTATGAAAAGATCCCTCAGTGGATTATGCAAGGCTACAGCACGCTAATGTTTGAAGCTTTGTCCCAGTTACATAAAGTGAAACCGACCCACGTTTTTGTTCAAGCAGGTGTTGGCTCATTTGCTGGCATGGTGCAGGGGATGTTAACGGCGCTTTATGGAGAAGATAGACCAAAAGTGATTATTGCTGAGGCTCAAATTGCGGATTGCCTTTACCGTTCAGCGGTTGCTGAAAATGAAGATGCGATCCCTGTTGGCGGTGATTTACAAACAGTTATGGCTGGGTTGGCATGTGGTGAAGCCAATATTACCGGTTGGCAATTATTACGAGACTACGCTGATGCTTTCTTCTCTTGCCCCGATTTTGTCGCAACGCGAGGGATGCGGATATTAGGCAATCCATTACCGACTGATCCTCCAATTGTTTCGGGTGAGTCAGGTGCGGTCACGACAGGGTTACTTTCTATTCTAATGCAGTCTGAAAATTATGCTGATGTGCGCAACGAGCTGGAGCTGAATGAAAATTCACGCATTTTGGTGATCAGTACTGAGGGCGACACGGATATTCAACGTTATCGGGATATTGTTTGGGATGGTGAGTTCCCAAGTTTTGGTCAATTTTAGTCGGGGTGAAAAATATGTTTTCAGAAAGTCGTTTTAATGAAGTCATCACAAACTGTCAGGCTTTAGTTCGCGAAAAAAGTTACTCCGGTGAAGAGGGTAATGTTGTCAACGTTATTAAATCCATGATGGAAGAGTATGAATTTGATGACATTCATATTGATAGATACGGCAATATTATTGGTGGGATTGTAGGGAAATACCCTGGGAAAACGCTGGTTTTTGATGGACATATTGATACTGTTCCAGTCGATGAAAGCCAATGGACGCAAGATCCATTTGGCGGAGAAATCAAAGACGGCAAAATTTATGGCCGTGGTACGACCGATATGAAAGGTGCGGTTGCTGCTATGATTTCAGCGGTTGGCTTTTTTGGTCAAGACCATCTGCGTGAGTTTGCAGGGAAAATTTATGTTGCTTGTATTGTACATGAGGAGTGCTTTGAAGGCGTTGCTGCACGGCTAGTTACTGATAAATATCATCCTGATTATGTAGTTATCGGTGAGGCCTCAGAACTTAATTTGAAAATAGGTCAACGTGGCCGAGCTGAAGTCGTGTTAGAAACATTTGGGAAACCTGCTCATTCTGCAAACCCACAAGCGGGTATTAATGCGGTCTATAAAATGGCTACATTGATTGAAAAAATTAGAATGCTTCCCCCTACCATTCACCCAGTTCTTGGGTTAGGAATACTTGAATTAACAGACATTAAATCGTCTCCATATCCAGGGGCATCAGTTGTTCCTGAATATTGCCGTGCGACTTATGACCGCAGGTTATTAGTCGGTGAGAGCAAAGAGAGTGTGCTCCAACCTATCCAAAAAGCGTTAGATGAAATAACACAGTCTGATCCTGAGTTTAAGGCGCGAGTATCTTATGCCTATGGAACAGAATCTTGTTATACCGGCAATACGATTGAGGGAGAGCGTTTCTTCCCTGGCTGGGTCTTAGACGAATCGGATAACTTTGTTCAGCATGCATTATTAGGCCTCAAAAAAGTCGGCCTCGACCCAACAGTTACACAATATTCATTCTGCACTAATGGTAGCCATTATGCGGGGGAAGCTAATATTCCAACGATTGGTTTTGGGCCTTCGAGAGAGAATTTGGCGCATACCATTGATGAATATATCGAGATAGATCAATTAACAGGCTCAGCCAAAGGTTACTACAGCATAATTTCAAATATTTACAATAATAACAAATAGTTACCAGTTGATGCCTTTGTGATTACTAAGGCATCAATAAAGGAAGAGAACAATGAAAACATTATTTAAAAATGCCACCATCATTGACGGTACGGGGGAAAGCCAGTATCACGGCGACTTACTTGTTAATGAAGGTAAAATTATTCAAATCGGCGATATTTGCGCCAACACTCAGGACCAAGTTATTGATGCATCTGGGAAAATTATTTGCCCTGGTTTTATTGATACACACACTCACTCTGATTTATCGGTGTTATTAAACCCCGCAGTTTCCGCCAAAATTCGCCAAGGGATCACGACTGAGCTGTTGGGACAAGACGGCGTCGCATTGGCACCTTTGCCTGAACAATATATTTCAGCGTGGCGTAAAAATATTGCTGGTCTTGATGGTGACTCTGATGAGATAGACTGGCATTTCAAGAATACTGAGGGGTATCTCAACATGTTAGAGTCGCGAGGAAGTGCCACGAACCTCGCTTACCTTGTTCCCCACGGTAATATTCGTATGGAAGCGATGGGATTGGATGGTAAGGCATCGACGCAGGAAGATGTCGCCAAAATGTGCCAGATTCTTGAACGAGAGTTACAAGCGGGAGCTTATGGACTATCCACTGGCCTTATCTATATGCCTTGTGCATTTGGCGATACCGCTGAGATTACCGAACTTTGCAAAGTGACAGCCAAATATAATGGTATTTTTGTGGTTCATCAGCGTAGTGAAGCGGATGACATCATTCAGTCTACTCAAGAACTTATTGATATTGCTCATGCATCTGGAGTTTGGCTCCATATTTCCCATATGAAAGTGTGTGGTAAGAAAAACTGGCCGCTGATCGATGAAATGCTATCGATGCTTGAAAAAGCACAGCAAGAAGGGATCCGTATTTCTTTCGACCAATACCCTTATGTTGCAGGTAGCACCATGCTAGGGGTGATTTTACCACCGTGGGTGCATGCAGGTGGCACGGAAAAACTACTCGAACGCCTGAAATCTTCTGAATTACGCCAACGCATGATTGACGATATAGAAAAAGGGATCCCGGGGTGGGATAACTTCATTGATTTCGCAGGGTTAGAGCAAATATTTATTACCAGTGTGAAGCAACCGAAAAACCAAGATGCCGTGGGCTTAAATTTAGTTCAGCTTGGCGAATTACGCGGTAAAGACCCTTATAACGCCACTTTTGACCTGTTATATGAGGAAGATAACGCAGTTGGAATGGTGGACTTTTATGGGACAGAAGATCATGTGATTAAATTCCTGTGTCGGCCAGAGCAGAATGTTTGTACGGACGGCTTAATGGGGGCTGGTAAGCCCCATCCCCGTGTTTTTGGAGCATTTCCTCGAGTGCTTGGGAAGTATGTACGCGAAGAAGCTTGTTTAACTTGGGAAGCGGCAATTCGCAAAATGACGGGTAAACCTGCTGAGGTTTTAGGCTTAACCGACAGGGGATTACTTAAAGAAGGTTACCAAGCCGATATCGTGATGTTAGACCCACAGACCATTACAGATAAAGGTACTTTTGTTGAACCTAATCAATACCCTGATGGTATCGAGCTTGTGATGGTTAATGGCCGAATTGCGCTGTTTAATCATATTGAAAGTTATGCCTGTAGTGGGCAAGTTTTACGGAAAGGAACGCTGAGTTGATCAATCAATAATAGCTGCAACACAGCCTCTTTTTCGCTGTGTTGTGACATAAAAATCGTTGGAGATAGTTATGTTTGACACAATTATTAGAAATGGGCATTTGGTTCTTGAAGAGGGTACTGTCCGTGCCGATCTGGCAATTAAAAATGGCAAAATTGCAGCGTTACTTGGCCCTGATGAGTACGCTGAATGCCAAAAAGAAATTGACGCGCAAGGTCGGTTAGTTCTACCAGGTTTAATTGATGCTCATATGCACACACAGGCTCCATTTCAAGGGATTTCCCCGCAACTAACTTTTTATCAGCAAAGTATTTGTGCCGCGTTTGCGGGTGTTACCACTTATATGGATTTTACCAATACTTGGAAAGGTTCAAGTGTCCTTCAGGCTCTAGATGACCGTATTGAGGAAATGACTGAATCTGCAATTGATTTTAGTGTTCATGGCAAATTTGTTGAAGCGAACGAACAGTTATTAGATGAGATCCCACATCTTGCAGCAAAAGGGTGCCCAACATTTAAGTTATTTATGACCTACCGTAAAGAAGGTGTGATGGCAGATGATATGACACTGATGCAGGTCTTCAAACGCGCAAAAGAAAATAATTGTATGCCATTGATCCATGCGGAAAGTAATGCGATAGCAGAAACCGCGGTGGATGAGTGCATCAAAAATAACACACTGACTTGGCGTGATTTTGCCAATAGTAAACCCGTTATTTGTGAAACAGAAGCTTTTGGTCGTGTGGCTAAACTTGCTGAATCAGTTGGAGTTCCTCTTCTTATTGTTCATACCACAAATGGCCCTTGTCTTGATATTGCACAGCAAGCACAAGAGCGCGGTCAAAAGCTGTATATCGAAACGGGTCCTCATTATCTGACACTTTTCGATGAACTTTATGATGATGTTGACAATGGACATTTAGCGATTTGCTCGCCTCCATTGCGTACTCGTAAAGAGCGGGATGAACTTTGGGATGGCATTAAGAACGGTACGATCACCTTGATAGGCTCCGATGATTGTACTTTTACTCGAGAGGAAAAAGAAAAGGCTTTACAGCGTGATGAAAACGGCAAAATCATTCCTGATTTTACTAAAGTTGTTAATGGGTTATCTGGTCTCGAAATCCGATTTAACTTGATGGTAACTGAGGGGGTGGCAAGTGGAAAAATCACGATGAACCACGCTGTTGCATTATGCAGCACTAACATTGCGAAAACCATGGGGTGCTATCCACAAAAAGGGACGCTATTGCCAGGAGCTGATGCTGATATTGTCATTTTTGATCCGAATGAGGAATGGATTATTTCAGCCAATAACTTACACAGTGGTGCTGGCTATAGCCTACATGAAGGATATAAAGCGAAAGGAAAGGTAAAAACAACTCTTTTACGTGGTGAAATTATTATGGATAACAACACCTTTATGGGAAGTAAAGGACAAGGGAAATTTATTAAACGTATTTTGAAATTAAACTAAAACGACAATAAAGATGAGGCTAAACTCATGAATAATGGACAGAATATTTCACAGGAATTGCTTGCTAAAGCCAATGAAGAACTCTTGCCAACACAGGAAAAGGATAGAACCTTAAAAACACGTGATTTACTCGTACTTTGCTCGTCAATGGTGATTAATGTTGTTGGCTTAGTGATCCCCGCTCAAGTACTTTTAAGAGGAGGATATTCCCCAATAGAAGTATTGATGGCATGTTTTTTGGGGTTTTTATTAGTCACTATTTTAATTACGTTAACGGGTGATATCGGAACACGCTATGGCGTTCCTTTCACTATTTTTATTCGCGACTGTTTAGGAAAACAAGGGGCGAAAATTGGGGCGATATGTCGAGCCATTGTCTGTTTAACATGGTGTGGTGTGATTTTATTTTTAGGAACACAAGCGATTAATGCGATTATTGAAATTGTCACAGGAATTTCAATGTTCTGGGTGATATTTATTACTTATGCGTCTTTGCAGTTATTTAATGCAAGTCGTAATGTGGATAGCATGAGTAAGTTTGGAACATTAGCAGTACCTATTCTTGCATGTGGATTGGTTTCGTTAGTCGTTTGGTTATTGCAAGAACATCAAATTTCGTTACCAGAGGTTATAACCGCTTCACCATTAGAAGGGACTGGGTTTAGCTTTGTTACTGTTATCGCTATATTTAGTGGAGGATGGTTATCTGAAGCACTAAATGGTAGTGACTTAACCAGAAAGTTAAAACTACCTGAAAACACAAGTTCAAACAGCTTCTTTTCACGTAATAAGCGCACTATATTTTGCTTTGGACTCGGATTCGTTGGTACGGGGTTATTATTGACTCTCGCAGGATTAATTAGTGCTTATCTTACGAAAAGTGACAATCCAATTGGTATGTTGCAAATTGCTTTTGCTGATAACTCGAGTATATTAATTGTTAGTTGTATTATTATTGTATTTGCGCAATGGACAGTAAATACTTGTGCGAATATTTTCCCCGCAACATTGATCATGCTTAATTTTTTTCCTAAATTAACTTTTGCGAAAGCGACATGGCTAGTTGGGTTGATTAGTATTCTAATGATGCCATGGTTATTATTAAGTTATCTTGATTACGTACAAATGATTTTCTCTGCAATACTCGCCCCTATATTGGCGATTATGTTAGTGCATTATTACCTTATTCGTAAATGCCATCTTAATTTAGAGAATCTATACAGTGATGATATTCCTAACTGGCGAAAACCAGGGATTACTGCGCTAGTGATTGGATTGATCTCAGGTATGATAGGCTATAATTTTGCATTCTTTATTGCATTTCCGATTACAGCAATTATTTACTACCTATTAGCAAAAAAAGAAAGTCTTTAAAAATTTAGATAGAAAACGTATTTCTAATAATCAAATTAATATCCATTTAATTAAATGGCTGGTGAGTTATGTTTTAATTTTTACATTTAATTTAATTAAGAATTAAAGTTATTAATAAATAAAAAGGCGCCTATATTAGAGGCGCCTATTAATCGTAAAATAGTAATGGTTTTAACGCTGGTTATCAAAGTAATTCGATATTTGCTTAAGGTCGGCACCAGTTGCAAGTGCGAGCTGCAATAGAATGCGAGATTTTTGTGGATTTAAAAAGCCAGATCCTATGGCAAATGATTTACTACTCACATAGCCAGAGCCTGTTCGGGTTGCCATCACAACAGGAATACCTTTATCACTGAGCTGCTTAATTGCCTCCTCCATGTTACTCGATACATTTCCATTACCACTTCCCGCAACAATAATTCCTTTTGCTCCGTTGTTGATAGCAGCATCAAGCATAGCGGGGGTCTGGTCTTGGTATGCATAAATAATTTCGACATTAGGGAGTTTATCTACCTTACTGACATCGAAAAAAGTACGATCAACGGGTTGTGCAGGGGTATAGTAAAATTTAGGTTTTCCGCTGACAAAGACACCAAGATAGCCAGGTTCATAAGATTTAAATGCATCAGGGGTAGTTGAGTTTGCTTTGGTGGTATAAAAAGCAGAACCAATACGATCATTTAAAACGACCATGACGCCGCGATTTTTAGCTTTCTTATCCGCAGCAAGTACAACACCTTCAAGCAGATTCATTGGGCCATCCGCACTGATAGCAGTTGCTGGTCTCATGGCTCCGACAATAACGATAGGCTGCTCATTTTGAGTGGTTAAATCTAAGAAGAAGGCTGTTTCTTCAATTGTATCAGTCCCATGAGTGATAACGATGCCTTGTTGTTTTCCTTCATTTAGTAAATGATTAACGCGTTTACTGAGGTTTAATAGGATTTCGCTGCTGATATTGCCACTGATAGTGTTAGAAATTTGTTCACCTTTGACGATAGCAACATCATTGATCTCCGGCACAGCATTGATTAACACATCAATACCCAGTGAGCCCGCTTTATAGTCGGTGGTATCAAGGTTGGATTTTGAGCTTCCTGCGATGGTTCCCCCAGTGGCTAAAATGGTAACGTTGGGTTTAATAGCACCAGCAGCTAGTGAAACAGAGGTATATAAAATCAAACTAGAAAGTAATGTATTTAATAATGTCTTTTTCATCATATTTCCTTAAAAAAACCTTATAACATCATCCGCTATAAGGTTTTATAATTGGCTTATATTGATTTGCTGTTTTTATACTGATAAGCGTTGTAGTAACCCTGTAAAGATTGAAAAGCCAGTGAATAGCTGATTTTCATCAATATCAAATTTGGCTTGATGGTGGCCAGCTTTGATGTCTGAGCCAATCACAAAATAAGCCGCCTTTCCACCATGGGCTTGTACGCGTTTAATCAATAGAGTGGCATCATCACTGCCATTAAAATTCATTGTACGTTGTACTTTTTCTACCGCTGGGATGGTTTGGGCTACTTCGGTTATATAGTCAGTCATTTCATCGTCAGGAATGAAATCAACGGCTTCCCCCATGACCTCAGTTTCGAGTTCAACATCAAAACTGAGTGCAACTCCGCGGGCACGTCTTAAAGCCTCTTCTGTCATGTAATTGTTGATTTTTTCATTTTCGCCACGTACTTCAATTTGCATTTGCGCGTATGAAGGGATCACATTGCGGCCTTCTCCTGCATTTAATACTCCGACATTAGCGCGAGTCATTCCTTCGCCGTGAGTTGGTAGGCTTAGAATTTGAATTGTTGCGTTACAGGCGGCGAGTAACGCATTTTTGCCTGCATGTGGCTCCATTCCTGCGTGCGCGGCTTTACCTTTAAAGCGCAGATCCATTTTTAATGTAGAAAGATAACGTTCAGGTGCAGCGACAATTACGCCACTCGGGACATCACAACCAAGATGACCACAAGCAAAATAATCAACATCATCGAGAATACCACTTTCGGCGATAGGTTTTGCCCCTCGTACGCCTTCTTCTGCGGGTTGGAAAATAAGTTTAATCACGCCTTTCAGTGGGCTATCTTTATTTTCTATCAACCATTTTGCGACTCCGAGACCGATAGCCATGTGCCCATCGTGGCCGCAAGCGTGCATATAACCTGGGTTGGTAGAATTAAAGCCTTCTTGGTTTGGAATATGTTCTGCCGTATCAGTTTCTTGCACATTGACGCAGTCAATATCAAAACGAAATGCAACCGTTGGGCCAGGGCGCCCTGTATCGAAGATCACCGCGCAACCTGTATAGTCACCGATTCTTGCGAGTAGTGAATCATCTACGCCACGCTCTTTGGCTGCGCGTTTGGCTTTTTCAACTATTGATGGGTTACGTCCACGAATAAAACTAGGGTTGATAATCTGTTCGCCTGTTAATACGTGGTGTCCCATTTCTTCCAGTAGTTTAATCAAGGTGGCAGTGGTGTAAAATTCCCCCCAACCCGTTTCTGGGTAACGGTGAAATTCACGTCGCCATGCAACTAATGAGGCATTATTTATTGTAGTCATTTTGGTTTTCCTTTTAATAACCCATTCTACGCATACAGAAAATATGCATAAATTAACGTTGCTATCGTGCCTACCGCTAAAGGTACTGAGGTTCTTTTTACTACTTCAACAGGACTCACTTTGATAACCGATGCGACAATAATAACGACAGCAGAAACTGGAGAGATGGCTCGGACTAAGTTAGACGTAAATTGCATTGGAAGAGCAACCATAATCGGGTCAACATGGGCTTGATTTGCAATAGATGGAATTAATTCAATAAATGAATAGAACACCGCGTTACCACTACCGCTAATAAAGGTGATTAACGCTGTTAAGCCAGAGAAAATAAACATTAATCCAACGCCTGCATTATTTACGTTCTTAACAACACCTGAAATCATATCGATGATGCCAATAGCATTAAGACCTGCTACTAGTGTGCCTGCGGCAACAATCAGGACAACGACTTGAGAAAATCCTTCACCCATTCCTTTAAAAAAGAGTCCTGCTTGAACCATTTGTTCTTTCGGGTTGCCTTTACGAATAAGTTCTGTGGCAAATGCGAGCACAAATGAGAATAGTGTGATTTCAACAAGCCCTACTTTGATTTCTCGAAAACACAGCCCTAAAACGATAATTAGAATAAGTGGAACAAGCGGAAATAAGGCGTAATAGGAGGGAGGTAGCTCTTTATTACCCTCGATTTTACTTTCATCAACTTCAGTAAATGCTGATGCGCCTTGCCGTTTATCCATATACTTTTGCCAAAAATAATGGGCAAAACCCATTAATAATAAAACGGGGAGAGAGATAACGGCATGATGTAAAGTGACGTAGTCGACAACATGCTCAAAACCGAGTAAGCGAGCTGCAACAACATTATCGCCCCCTAATGGTGTTGGCATAATTGTTGCTGTGGTCGCAATAATCCCCGCCGCTGTCATTGATGACATTTTTGCAGCCCTTAATATGGGGTACAGAGTCGCCATTAAAATAACGGCTAATGACGCGGCACTGGGGATCACTAACGACAGTAAGTTTCCGAGCCAAAAAACAATTGGAACTAGAATATAAGGAGAGCGAATTTTTGAAATAGGCTTTGCAACTAAATGAACAGCGGCATCGTTTGCACCAATGCGTGACATATAAGAAGAAAAGCCGAATAGGACCATGATTATGATCCCTGCGCCACCAAATTGTTTGATAAATCCTAGTTGTATTTGTTTTAGTGGGTCAAGCCAGATATTCCCTGTACTTTGTTTTATATCTAAAATAGGCATTCCTAACATTGCTGCGCTGAGCATCAGCGCAATACCTGCGGTGAATAATACAATTTTTGCCTCGTAGTTCTTCGCAATTGCATAACCCGCTAGTATCAACACTATTACACTGATAATTATAACAGTCATAGCTGCCTCTCATTATTATTTCTTTATTGGAAGTATCTTCACGAGAAGATATATCAATATTAATAATTGGTGTTTTAATATCAATCACAAAACGTACAATTATTGACTTTTGTCATAAATGATTACTATTTTGTCTTCTTTAATTTCAACCCCCTTGTATCTTCACATTAAGTATCTTAGTGTGAAGATATATTTTTATTGAAATGGTGGTAAAAATTCAATGACGATGAAAAAAGTATCTTTAATTGGGATCTCGCTGGCGCTTTGTGCGGCTTTTTTATGGGGAACTGCGGGGACCGCTCAAAGTTTTGTGCAAGGTGCAACAGCACCTTACTGGATTGGTGCATTTAGGTTGCTTGTTGCGTGTTTATTCTTTCATTTGTTGTTTTTTTATCGAATTACAAACCGCCAAGCACTAAACGTAAATGAGCAACAACAAACAGATAATTCTGCCAAGGGGTCAATGACATATTGGCGATATATCATTATCGCAGGTATCTGTATGGGGTTATATAACTTAACTTTTTTTGCAGGTATTAAGGCGACTGGAATAGCAATAGGAACAGCTACAACGATTGGTAGTGCCCCTATTTGGGCTGGCTTAATGCAGGCGATTCTTCTGAAGAAATCACCGTCTTTGCTTTGGTGGCTTGGAACTTTTTGTGCAACGGCAGGAGGAACATGGATGGTTCTTTCTCAAAGTAGTAGTTGGCAAATTAATACAGGTGGTTTACTTATTTGTTTGAGTGCGGGTTTTTGCTATGCACTTTATACATTGATGAGTAAGAAATTGGTCAGTATTGATTCTCCATTAACGATTACTAAGCATACATTTAGCATTGCTATATTTATTGCGGTTCCGATTGCTTGGATATTAGCAGGAACACCAACGGTCAGTTGGGTGAGCATTGCAGTGATATTTTACCTCGGATTATTAACAACTGGCGTGGCTTATCTGTTATATACCCAAGCATTGAAACATATCAGTGCTCCTACAGGTGTGGCGTTGGGTTTAATTGAGCCCATTGTGGCGTTTTTCCTTGCGATTGTTGTTGCGCATGAAAACGTCAATATGCTGGCTGTAATAGGATTATGTTTGATTTTGGCTGGTCTATGGTTAGTTTTAAAGTCTGAGGGCCAGCAAAAAGCTTAGCTGAAATGATTACGTCAGAATGAAAATAGCTCAATGTGAGCTGCACCCTAAAGTTTACTCCAACTTTGGGGTGTTTTTTTATTCAGCTCCATTTTTCTCGTTGAGCTCAGATTTTTGTGATTGAATAAGTTTTTTCAGTAGCATAG
Source organism: Providencia xihuensis (assembly GCF_041953405.1). NCBI lineage: Bacteria > Pseudomonadati > Pseudomonadota > Gammaproteobacteria > Enterobacterales > Morganellaceae > Providencia > Providencia xihuensis. The sequence continues at coordinate 1,295,868 of NZ_CP169565.1, forward strand.
CGAGTTGATCTTTATTTTCAGCATCTAAGCCTTGAATTAATGATTTTTCAATCGCTACGTGAGTTTCTACTGCTTCAAGCGTCAATTTTCGTCCCTCTGGTGTTATTTTTACAATAACACCACGTCGATCAGCAGGATCTGGAATTCTAACAATGAATTTCTTTTCTTCTAATCGATTAATTCGGTTAGATAATCCACCAGAGGAAATAAGAATTTTCTTTTGCAGTTCTTTGGGGGAAAGTTGACGGTCAGGGTTTCTAGCAAGTGCTGCTAGCACTTCAAACTCCCCCACATTTAGATTGTATCGGGCCAAATTCGCATCAACAAATTGCGAGATATAATGACTCATACGTACTATGCGGGCGATAATGGGTAAACCACTCAAATCCAATGTAGGGACGGTTTCCAGCCATTCTTGTATTAGTGTATCAACAAAGTCTTTATCTGACATTTTTTTGATTTCTTTCATGACTAAAATCCAGTTTTAAGCTTACTTTTATACTAAGTCTGAATCAACCTAACTCTTTATATTTTCAATGTAAGTTTATCATGAAAAAGGATCTTTTCACACACTTACCCCTATTCAAGATATAGAACTAATAGCGGGGGAAGTAGAAAAGCTATTTTTATATTTAGCTTACTGTTTGATTTTTCGAGTATATTTTTTGTAATCTAGTCTTAGTCACTGTTTTATAGAAACACGACTAATTAGGTCTTCAAATTAACTCGCGATCCTTCAGCTTAAAAATTCTTTTTAGTATTTATTGTTATATTTGATTTTGCATATATGTTTTTAGGGGGTAGAATGCCCATAGAGCATTCAGGAGAATATATGGAACCACTACAACTGTTTAAAATTTTAGGTGATCAAACAAGGCTCGATATCGTGTTGCTTTTGAAAGCATCTGGTGAGCTATGTGTCTGTGATATCTATACGGCCTTAAATTTATCGCAACCAAAGACTTCTCGACACCTAGCAATGCTAAGAGAATCGGGTCTTTTGCTCGATTCAAAACATGGTAAATGGGTTCATTATCGATTATCTCCGGCATTACTACCGTGGGTAAAAAATATCATTGATATAACGTATTTAACAGAAAAAAAGAGAGTATCAAACTTACTCTCAGCTATAGCGAAAACACATTCGATGGGTAATTGCGCAAGATAATTTTTTAAATAAACACATATGAAAAAACATATGTGTTGTAAGTGTAATAAGTACGAGGTTGTTATGTTTATTGCGGCATTAATTTTTGTTTTGACGATTACGTTTGTTATATGGCAGCCCAAAGGGTTGGGTATAGGCTGGAGTGCATCGGCAGGAGCGGTGTTGGCACTGATCTTTGGTGTGATCAGTTTTCAAGATATTCCGATTGTTTGGAATATTGTTTGGAATGCCACTGCGACATTTGTTGCAGTAATTATTATTAGCCTGCTTTTAGATGAAAGCGGTTTCTTTGAATGGGCTGCATTGCATGTTGCTAAGTGGGGCGGGGGTAAAGGAAGACTGCTATTTAGTTATATTGTATTACTTGGTGCAATGGTTGCTGCTTTATTTGCCAACGATGGCGCAGCTTTGATATTAACGCCCATTGTAATTGCGATGTTACTGGCACTTGGTTTTAACAAAGGCACGACATTAGCATTTGTCATGGCAGCGGGTTTTATTGCAGATACAGCGAGCTTGCCACTTATTGTCTCAAACCTCGTGAATATCGTTTCTGCGGACTTCTTTAATATTGGATTTACTGAATATGCATCGATTATGGTGCCAGTGGATATTGCAGCAATTATTGTAACATTAGCGATGCTGCATTGGTTTTTCCGCAAAGATATTCCTAAGCAGTATGATATCACTAAACTGAGTGAACCGACTTTAGCCATTAAGGACATGACAACGTTTAGAGCAGGTTGGCTGGTATTGGTGTTGTTGCTCATCGGTTTTTTTGTCTTAGAACCATTAGGTATTCCTGTTAGCGCTATTGCGGCAATTGGCGCCTTAATTCTTTGGGTGATTGCAGCCAGAGGCCATACGATTAATACCAAAAAAGTGTTACGTAGTGCACCGTGGCAAATCGTCATTTTCTCTTTAGGTATGTACTTGGTGGTTTATGGTTTAAGAAATGCAGGGTTAACCGATTATCTTTCTGAAGCGCTCAATTACCTTGCAGACAAAGGGTTATGGGTAGCAACTCTGGGTACTGGGTTTATTACCGCATTTTTATCATCAATTATGAATAATATGCCAACGGTATTAATTGGTGCTTTATCCATTGAAGGGAGTGAAGCGACAGGATTAATTCAGCAAGCCATGGTTTATGCCAATGTGATTGGTGCCGATTTGGGGCCTAAAATTACACCGATTGGTAGTTTGGCTACATTGCTGTGGTTGCATGTTTTATCGCAAAAAAACATGACCATTACATGGGGCTACTATTTTAAAACAGGGATTATCATGACGATCCCTGTGCTCATTGTCACACTCGTTGCTTTAGTACTTCGACTTTCACTGTTAAATTAAAGGTAGCCCCATGAATGAGATCACTATCTACCACAATCCAAACTGCGGCACTTCACGCAATACGCTTGCGATGATCCGCAATAGTGGTATTGAGCCAACGATTATTTATTATCTAGAAACGCCGCTGGCTAAAGATGTGTTAGTGCAACTTATTGCTGATATGAAAATCACGGTAAGGGCGTTACTACGAAAAAATGTTGAACCCTATGAGCAATTAAACTTAGAAAAAGATAGCTATACAGATGACCAACTCATTGATGTGATGTTGCAGTATCCGCTACTGATTAATAGGCCGATTGTCGTCACTCCGCTAGGCGTAAAGTTGTGTCGACCTTCAGAGGTAGTGTTAGATATATTGCCTAACCAGCAACAAAGTGAATTTATCAAGGAAGATGGTCAAATAGTGATTGGTCGTCACGATGTACAAAATGCAAATGAAGAGGCTAGTAAGCATAAACCTTAAGAAGATAAATGGGATTGGGTGTTGTTGGCAACTTCAACACTCTGTATGTGTTTATGCTGTTAATTAAATAAAATATGAGATATTGCCCCAGAAAATGCGGCTGCGGCACTTATGCCTTGAAGCAACCTTAAGATATCAAGAATAAGTACATTTGTGGAAAATGAAATGAGTACACTGAATAATGAAAAGAAAAATAAACCCTTCTTATATTTTTAAAAATAAGTGTAATAAAACCATACTAACTTTATAGGTATTGGAATTACCATGATGAATTTTTTATTAAGTAGGGTTTCTTTTAATTAATATTATTTAATTTATTTTCTTTTAAGGAATTTACGGGGTTTTGTTTTTGTATTTATGGTTGCTAATGGTTTTTGCAGTTTATTTGATTAGTGCTGTGTAGGTTTCTGTTTTTTAACTGAGTATACTGAATTAATTACGCTATTTTTCAATTTAATAGTAATGAAAGTGTAATGTTTATGAATGATTTCGGAGGATAGATTTATTTTTATACCTATTAAAATAAAGAATGCGGGAAAATGTAAAAAATATGCTTTTAAATCTGATTGTTATTAATTAAGAAGATGCCTTGTTTTTGATTGAAAATTATGAATGTTTCACTGGCTAAAATGATTTTTATTTTTCGATGTTAATTAGTCATTTATGGTTAATCATTTATCGATTATTAAAAAACGTATGAATTATTTTTTATTATCTAATTTGTTTTTTTTTATTGATTATCTTAGTGATCACTCTATTATGAATGTAATTTCAATTGTGATAATCATTCTAGTCATTTAATGAAGTAATAAATATCTCTAAATTTTAAATATCATTATGTTAATTTAGGAGTATCCATGGAAAATGTATTGTCAGTTTTGGATGTCCCAAATACAGCATTTATGCTGCTTTGTACTAGTCTTGTTATGCTAATGACTCCTGGGCTTGCTTTTTTCTATGGTGGATTAGTTTCGCGTAAAAGTATTATTACCATTATGTCCCAGAGTTTCTTTTCTATGGGGTGGGTGGCAATTATTTGGTTTGCGGTTGGGTATTCATTATCGTTCGGTCCTACAATTAATGGGATTGTTGGCGACCCACTTTATTATGCATTCTTGAATAACATTGATCCTCAGACGATGTATACCGGTAATGATGGTGGTTTGCCAATACTGGTTCATTTTGGATATCAAATGATGTTTGCGATTATTACGCCCGCCTTAATTACAGGGGCTTTCGCAAATAGAGTTAATTTCCCTGCTTATCTCATCTTTTTAACCTTATGGACATTATTTGTCTATGCACCATTCGTTCATATGGTCTGGAGCCCAGATGGTATTTTTGCTAAATGGGGGGTTGTTGACTTTGCGGGTGGTATTGTCGTTCATGCAACTGCAGGGTTTGCTGCAATTGCTTCAGCATTATATGTAGGTAAAAGAGTCATTAAGTCAGATGGTACTCACAATATTCCTTATATTGCACTTGGCGCGGCTTTATTGTGGTTTGGTTGGTATGGTTTTAACGCGGGTTCTGAACTGCAAGTCAATACCGTAACCGTTTCAGCGTTTATTACTACCGATATTGCCGCGGCATTTGCAGCAATTACTTGGTTTATCATTGAACGTTTCCATACAGGTAAACCTAAACTTGTTGGTTTTTTAACGGGGGCTGTAGCGGGATTAGCCACTATTACGCCTGCCTCAGGTTATGTTTCAATTGGTTCTGCGGCAATTATTGGGATTATTGCGAGTATCGTTTGTTACACCTGTGTTTTCTTAGTCAGGCGTCATTTAGATGATGCATTAGATGTATTCGGTGTGCACGGTGTCGGTGGTATTACTGGCTCTATTTTAGTCGGCGTGTTTGCATCAACGGTTTGGAATGCGAAAGGTCCTGCTGGGTTAATTGAAGGTAACGGGATGCAAATTGTGAAGCAAACTGTGGCAGTTGTCTTTACCAGTATTTGGTCCTTTGTTTTTACAATCTTAATTCTTTGGATAATCAATAAATTTACACCAGTCAGAGTTGACCAAAGTGCGGTTGGTGACAATTTAGATACCGTTGAATTTGATGAAGACGCATATCGAGAAAAAGCAGATTAGTTATCAAATATATTATTTCTTGCAGTTTATCCTAATTGGTAGGTTTATTTGAACCACCGGTTGGGATAGCTGCTAAATACAGCTGGTAATTTAGGATGGGTATATGAAAAAGAAAGTAGCAATAGCTATTCAGGCTATTTGTTTTATGGGGCTATCGATGAGTGTAAATGCTGCGACTGATACTCAGAAACCGCAAACTTTGCGCTTAGCGATAGGCTCTGAGCCAACCGAGGGGTTTGATCCAATGTTAGGTTGGAGCCACGGCAGCTATTTACTTTTGCATAGTCCATTATTAAAACAAAAAGCTGATTTATCATGGCATAGCTACATGCTTGAAAAATATGAACATTCAGATGACGGTAAAGAGTGGACATTAAAATTAAAAGACGGGCTTAAATTCTCCGATGGTTCCCCATTAACCGCAAAAGATGTTGTTTTTACCTATAACAATGCCGCAGCAAGTGGTGGAAAAGTCGATATGGGGAACTTTGCTAAAGCAGAGGAAGTTAACCCATCTACCGTTAAAATGACGTTATCTGCTCCGCAAAGTACCTTTATTAATGTATTAGGTTCATTAGGGATTGTTTCTGCGGATAAATATGATGCGAAAAAATACGCACATAATCCTATCGGGGCAGGCCCTTATCGCTTAGTGAACTTCCAGCCAGGCCAGCAATTAATTGTTGAAAGAAACCCATTTTATGCGGGGCCCAAAAACGATTTCGATAAAATGGTTTTTGTCTTCTTGAATGAAGATGGCGCTTTTGCCGCAGCTCAAAGTGGTGAATTAGACATTGTTCGTATTCCTGCAGCCGTTGCGAATAATGCAAAAGATGTGAAAAGAATGAAGTTGATTGAGCGCCACAGTGTTGAAAACCGAGGGATTTCCTTCCCAATTCCACCTGCGGGAGAGAAAAATGCGGCAGGTGACCCAATTGGAAATGACATTACTTCAGATGTCGCTATCCGTAAAGCGATCAACTACGCCATTGACCGTAAGCTATTGGCGGATGCGGTGTTAGAAGGTTTTGCGATCCCTGCATATACAGGCGTTGAAGGCTTGCCTTGGAATAATCCTCAATCTTCATTTAAAGATGGGGATGTCGAAAAAGCGAAAACTATTCTTGATGATGCTGGCTGGAAACTGAATAAAGACGGCTTAAGAGAAAAAGATGGCAAAGTGGCAAAACTAACGCTTTGGTACGCCAGCGGCGACAGCACTCGTCGTGATTTAGCTCAGGCCGTGAGAGCAAGCTTAAAGCCAATTGGCATTGAAATGGATTTAAAATCAGGCAGCTGGGAAACCGTTGAAAAATATATGCATGCCAACCCAACATTGTTTGGTTGGGGTAGCCTTGACCCGATGGAACTGGTTCATAACTACAGCAGCAAGGCTGCTGGCGTAGGGTTCTATAATGCGGGTTACTATAAAAATCCAGCTGTTGATAAGGTGATAGAAGAGGCACTTCGCCAGCCAGACCAAGATGCGGCTATTCCATTTTGGCAGAAAGTGGATTGGGATGGCAAAACAGGAACAGGTATTCAAGGTGATGCTGCTTGGGCTTGGTTAATGAACGTACAACATCTTTATTTATTGAATAATTGTGTCGAGCTAGGAAAGGGCGCACCTGAAATTCACGGCTCGTGGTCAGTGTTGAATAATGTAGATGACTGGGCTTGGACCTGCAAGTAATGCGGACAACCATCGGGCTTTTATTGCGGTTTATCTGTTTATTATTGGTGACAGCATTTGGGGTTTTTATTCTCCTAAGCTATTCACCAATAGACCCAATTAAAGCCTACATTGGTAATGATTTAATGCATGTTCCCCCTGAGCAATATTCATTGATTGCAGCTCGTTGGGGGCTTGATCAGCCTTTATGGATGCAGTTCTGGCGTTGGTTTTCACAGATATTACAAGGTGATATGGGGTATTCCATGCTCTATAACACCCCTGTTTCACAAGTGATTGCTGATAGGTTAGCACCTTCATTAGCCTTGTTATTATCGGCATGGCTATTTTCTGGAGCGATTGGTTTTGGACTTGGGTTGATAGCAGGGAGATACCTAAATAGATGGCCAGATAAAATCATCTCAACGCTATCTTATTTATTGGCTTCAATTCCTGTTTTTTGGGTTGGTTTACTTTTATTGTCACTTTTTGCTGTTTCATTACAGTGGGCGCCAATTTGTTGCGCTTGGCCGATAGGCTTAGATGAACAAACATCAACATTGTCACAAAAAGTGCATCACCTTGTGTTACCTGTAGTGGCTTTAGGGATGTTAGGTATTGGTAATATCGCACTGCATACGCGTTCTAAAGTTGCTGAAGTAATGAACAGTGAGTTTATCCATTATGCAAAAGCTCAAGGGGATAAAGGATGGCCGATGATCAGCTTTCATGTCGTAAAACATGCGATTACCCCTGCAATATGTTTACAGTTTGCCTCAATGGGGGAATTGCTCAGTGGTGCATTGCTAGCTGAAAAAGTGTTTGCTTACCCAGGATTAGGGCAAGCGACCATTGATGCAGGTTTACGGGGTGACATCCCTTTATTAATGGGGATCGTGATGCTATGTGCGGTAGTGATTTTCTTTAGTAATAGTATCTCTGATAGGTTGCTCAAGAGCGTGAACAAAGGAGTACTCCGAGAGCCATGACTTATAATCCAAATAAGGCCTTAATTAAGTTAGTTATTTCCTTATTGTGCTTATTTGCTTTAGGGGCTTATGCAGCATGGCTTTCCCAAACTGATGTAGAAGTGAATTTACTCGACCGCCGACAAGCGCCATCGTTGGTTCATTTATTTGGTACTGATAATTTAGGTCGAGACTTGTGGGACAGAGTATTCCAAGGAATAGCGACCAGCTTACAAATTGGTACCATCGCAGCATTATCGAGCGGAGTGATAGCGCTAGTGATGGCAAGTTTATCCTCTTTTAGTAAGACGATGGATTATGTTATTCGTGGATGTATTGATTCGTTGTTAGCGTTGCCACACTTGTTATTGTTGATATTGATTTGCTTTACATTAGGTGGCGGCAAAGTGGGGGTAATTTGGGCGGTTGCGTTGACACACTGGCCAAAGTTGACGTTGATCTTACGTTCCGAATTGCTCCGAGTGCAGCAAACAGATTACATCATGTTATCGAAACGGATTGGAAATAGTGCGCTCTACCGATGCCGATATGACTATTTACCGATGATCCTTTCACAATGGTTAGTGGGGTCATTATTAATGTTTCCACATGCGATATTACATAGTGCGGCACTGAGTTTTTTGGGGTTTGGTTTGTCTCCACATGAAGCATCGTTAGGTATTTTGCTGTCAGATGCATTGCGTTACTTAAGTACAGGTGCATGGTGGTTAGCTGTGTTTCCAGGCATTGCATTAGTTGGGTTAGTGCTGTTATTTGATCAGTTTGCTAAAGCGGTACAACAATTATGGTTGAGGAGCGATTGATGTTAAGTTTTGATAACCTTACGATTGATGTTGCGAAATTCCGCTGGTTAGGCAAAAAACAGTGGTCACCGCTTTTACAAGATATTTCATTGGATGTGGCTCCAGGTGAAATGGTTGCATTGGTAGGTGGAAGCGGAGAAGGGAAAAGCTTATTACTACAAAGTAGTTTAGGTCTATTACCTGAAAATATGCGCTGTCGTGGTGATATTGTATTAAATGGATGCCAGTTAACAGAAAAATCTAAACAGCAATATCGTGGTAATTCACTGTGCTATATCCCTCAAGGGATTAGTGCATTAAATCCTCTCATTAAGATAGGCCCTCAACTTGAACGTGCCGCTGTATTAAGTGGACAGCATATTAAAATGCATGACGTCGCGTTGCACTTACAACAATATAATTTACAAGCAGATTTAATCCATAGCTATCCCAATAAGCTTTCTGGGGGAATGGCAAAACGTGTACTCGCTTGTAGCGCGACACTCTCTCAAGCTGAATATATTCTTGCAGATGAAATTTCATCTTGGCTAGACGATGAACATGCGATGCAACTTCTACAACATATCAAATCTCTTTGCTTTGATGGTAAAGGTGTTTTGTGGGTGACCCACGACCTTGCAATGGCTGTGCGTTTTGCTGATCGCATTGCGCTATTACGTAATGGTGTTTTAGAAGAAGTACTCAGTAGTGAAATATTAAAGCGAGGCGGAGGAGGGAAGTGTTTTCAATCTCTGTGGAATTCTTTGCCCGAACAACAATTTATAAATTGGACCCAGTGAATAAATATGATTTAAAAATTGAATTTAATAAATAGCCAATACGTATCCAGTCTTATTTGGATTAATTAAATTGGAATGTTTATTGAGAAGGATTTTATTTATTTAACTCGTCGTTATTGGATATTTAACTCAATTTATATTTTACAAATGAAAATGAGTTATTGGTTCGTAAAATGAATACTTATCAGTATTAACAATACTAAGCTTTATCAATTGAGGAGGCGTTATGCAGTTAACCCCAAGAGAAATTGAAAAATTGATGGTTTACACACTCGCAGACGTAGCTGAAAAACGCCGTGCGCGTGGTGTGAAATTAAATTACCCAGAAGCTGTTGCCATTATTACGGTTACCGCACTTGAAGGTGCACGTGATGGTAAAACCGTTGAAGATGTGATGAAAGAAGCGGCAACTGTTTTAACGAAAAAAGACGTTATGGATGGTGTGGACGACTTAATTCCAAATGTTCAGGTTGAAGCGATTTTTACTGATGGTACTCGCTTAGTGACTGTCCACAATCCGATTAAATAAATGAAGGGTGAGGTGAAATATGAGTAATTCAAAAACAAGCATTAAAGCCCCGACTCCTTTAGGTGGTGTTATTTTTGCAGATGAGCCTATTGAGTTCAACGTTGGCAAACCTGAAACAAAAATTAAAGTTCGTAATACAGGTGATAGACCTGTGCAAATTGGCTCCCACTTTCATTTTTTTGAAGTTAACCACGCATTAGAGTTCGACCGTGCAGCGGCTTACGGTAAGCGTTTAAATATTGCTTCTACAACGGCAATTCGTTTTGAGCCAGGTGATGAAGTGGAAGTTTCTCTGATCCCTTATGGTGGAAAGCAAAGTGTCTATGGGTTTAATAACCTTGTTGATGGTTGGGCGGGTGACAACGTTGCCGCTACTGAGCGTCCTGCTAAAGCAATCGCTTTAAATAAAGCAATTGCTCGTGGTTTTAAGCATAAGGAACAGTAAGCGCGTTAGATGTCAGTAATGATAAATAACAATGCACCTTCTTAACGTTAAAGGTAAATAACATGCCAAAAATTTCTAGACAAGAATACAACGGTTTATTCGGACCAACAGTTGGCGATAAAATTCGTTTAGGCGATACCGATTTATATATTGAAATCGAAAAAGATTTACGTGGATATGGCGAGGAGTCTGTCTATGGTGGTGGTAAATCTTTACGCGATGGTATGGGCGCGAATAATACTTTCACGAGTGATAACGGTGTTTTAGATTTAGTGATTACTAACGTCACTATCGTCGATGCGCGTTTAGGTGTGATCAAAGCCGACGTGGGGATTAAAGCAGGCAAAATTGTTGGTGTTGGTAAAAGCGGTAACCCAAATATTCAAGATAACATCACGCCAGGTATGGTTGTTGGGGTATCAACGGATGCTATCTCCGGTGAACACTTGATTCTAACGGCTGCGGGTATTGATACTCATATTCACTTAATTTCGCCGCAACAAGCTTATGCGGCGTTATCAAACGGTGTGACAACCTTCTTTGGTGGTGGTATTGGCCCAACCGATGGAACTAACGGTACGACAGTAACGGCAGGCCCTTGGAACATGCGCTCCATGCTACGCGCTATCGAAGGTTTACCAATTAACGTAGGTATTTTAGGTAAAGGCAACTCTTATACTCGTGAACCACTGATAGAACAGCTGGTTGCGGGGGCTGCTGGCCTAAAAGTTCACGAAGACTGGGGCGCAACAGGAAATGCGATTCGCCATGCGTTACGTATTGCTGATGAATTTGATGTGCAAATCTCAGTACATACAGACAGCCTAAATGAAGGTGGTTATGTTGAAGATACCATCGAAGCCTTTGAAGGTAGAACTATCCACACCTACCATACAGAAGGTGCTGGTGGTGGACATGCCCCTGATATTATAAAAGTTGTTAGCCAGCCTAACGTATTACCAAGCTCAACAAACCCAACCTTACCGTTCGGTGTTAACAGCCAGTCAGAGTTATTTGACATGATCATGGTATGTCATAACTTGAATCCAAATATCCCGTCGGATGTTTCATTTGCAGAGAGCCGTGTTCGCCCTGAAACCATTGCAGCAGAAAACGTGCTACATGATATGGGCGCTATTTCGATGTTCTCAAGTGATTCACAAGCGATGGGGCGTGTGGGTGAAAACTGGTTACGTATTGTTCAGACAGCCAACGCGATGAAAGCGTCTCGTGGCAAGCTGCCTGAAGATGCGCCAGGCAATGATAACTTCCGTGTCCTACGTTACGTGGCAAAAATCACCATCAACCCAGCGATTGCTCAGGGTATCAGCCATATTCTAGGCTCCATTGAGGTCGGCAAAATGGCGGATCTCGTATTATGGGACCCACGTATGTTTGGTGCTAAACCTAAACTGGTTATTAAAGGTGGCATGATCAACTGGGCAGCAATGGGCGATCCGAATGCTTCCCTGCCAACACCACAGCCAGTGTTCTATCGTCCAATGTTTGGTGCAATGGGTAAAACCGTTAACGACACTTGTGTGACTTTCGTTTCACAAGCTGCTTTAGATGATGGCATTAAAGAAAAAGCAGACCTTGAGCGGCAAGTGGTTGCTGTCAATAACTGCCGAGCGATTGGAAAGCGTGATTTAGTGCGTAACGGTGAGACACCAAATATTGAAGTTGACCCTGAAACCTTTGCTGTAAAAGTAAATGGTGAACATGCAACTTGCCAGCCGATTAGCGAAGCCGCAATGAATCAACGTTATTTCTTTAGCTAATTGTACATGTTTGGATTATCTGCCTGCCAGTGGCAGGCAGAATTAACATAAAAGGTAATATTATGATCATTATTGAACATATTCTTGGCAATGTTAAAAAAGACCCAGTGTGGCAAGCGCGCCAGAAAAATGCTGACGTTGATACGTTGATCCTTGATCAACGAGAAGCACAGAAAAGCCGCTGTCGTAAAAATACTGAAAAAGGCCAAGACTTAGGTATTGCGCTGGACAGAAAAGTCTTGTTGTCGGATGGTGATGTCCTGCTATTTGATGAAACAACCAATACAATGACGATAGTTCAGATCTCTTTACGTGACGTCATGATGGTCAATTTGTCCCACCTGAAAAACCTAAGTACTGAAGAGCATATTCGTATTAGTTTCGAATTAGGGCATGCATTAGGTAACCAGCACTGGAAAGCCGTTTTAAAGGGTGATCTTGTTTACGTACCACTGACGGTAAGTGAAAAAGTCATGGGTTCGGTCATGCGCACACATGGTTTTGGTGAAGAAACATTTGCCTTTGTGAAAGGTGAAAGCATTTTACCTGAATTGAGCCACTCTGAAGCGCGTTTATTATTTGGTGGTGCAGAGGAAACAGATACGCATGTTCATGTGGAATTAGGGCAGATCCACGGGCACAGTCACAGTCATGATCACCATCATGACCATGGGCACACTCATACACACAAATAACGTTCGTGTTCATGAGTAAGGAAAGTGATATGGAAGCATCTGACCTAATTAGAATTATGCAGTTTGGTGATTCAGCACTACCAATTGGTGCATTTACATTTTCAAATGGGGTTGAATCCGCCATTCAAAAAGGTGTTGTCCACGACAAAGAAACGCTGAAATCTTTTGTTCATACGTCTTTGAGTGTCGCAGCTCATTCAGATTGTATCGCCATTGTGGCGGCTCATCGTGCTGCTATTGCTCAAGATAACGACACATTAGCGAAGGTTGATTGGGCGGTACATAACCGTAAATTGAATGAAGAAGCACGCATAATGACAACCCGAATGGGGAAAAAACTCGCTGAAATCTCAGTCCATATTTTTGAGAACCCACAAGTGAGTGGGTGGCTTGCGAAAATCAAAGCTAATGAGGTTCCAGGGACTCAGCCAGTAACACAAGCCATTGTTATGGCTGTTCAAGGGATCGCGGAAAGAGATGTTGTTGTGATGCACCAATATGGTATTGCCATGACCATTTTGAGTGCTGCGATGCGGCTAATGCGTATCACACACTATGAAACACAGCATATTCTTTTTGAATTAAATGAAGAAATTAAGGTTTTTTGTGACATCGCAGCTAATGGTGACATAGAGCAAATGTCCTCATATGTTCCTGTGATTGATGTCTTAGCTGCGGTACACACTAAATCGTTTGTCCGTTTGTTTATGAACTAACGAACAACTAAAAATTTTGGGGAAAAATGATGAAAAAAATGACTCGGATCGGAATTGGTGGACCAGTAGGTTCAGGAAAAACAGCAATTATTGAAGTGATCACCCCGATCCTCATTGAAAGAGGTATTAAACCGCTAATCATCACGAATGACATTGTGACGACTGAAGATGCAAAACAAGTAAAACGCACCTTGAAAGGCATTCTTGATGAAGAGAAAATTTTAGGTGTTGAAACAGGGGCATGTCCTCACACTGCAGTACGTGAAGACCCAAGTATGAACATTGCTGCAGTTGAAGATATGGAAGAACGCTTCCCTGATAGCGATGTGATTATGATCGAAAGTGGCGGTGATAATTTAACTTTAACCTTTAGCCCTGCACTTGCTGACTTTTACATCTATGTTATTGATGTAGCTGAAGGTGAAAAAATTCCACGTAAAAATGGTCCAGGTTTAGTTCAAGCCGATATTTTAGTTATCAACAAAATTGACTTAGCGCCTTATGTTGGTGCCAGTCTTGAAGTGATGGAACATGATACCAAAATTGTTCGTGGCGACCGCCCTTATATACTGACTAACTGTAAAACGGGGGAAGGGGTTGTTGAGTTGGTTGATATGATCATGGATAAATTCCTCTTTACGCACCAAGTACCAAGGGGGTAAAGATGACGAATTTCAGGGCAGATATAGCAAATACTCCAACGCGTGTTAAAGCTCATATTTTAGGCAGCAATGCACCTGAACTCGCCGCATATCAAGATGAACCGAAGCAAATGCAAAGTGGTGCTGTTGGTAAAAGTGGTTACTTAAAATTAAGGTTTGCTCAAGGAGAGTATCGTAGTGAGCTGGTGGAAATGGAGCGTCGCGTTCCTTCTTTAGTGCAAAAAGCGCTGTATTGGGATGAGTTGATGCCCCATCTACCCTGCGTCACTATGATCTCTACCTCTGGTAGTTTACTGCAAGGTGATAGGCAAGCCCTTGATATTATAGTTGAAAAAGGTGCTTGTGCTCATGTGACAACGCAATCTGCGACCAAGGTTCATATGATGGAAGCCAACTATGCCACACAGTACCAGAATATTATCGTTGAGGAAGATGGGTATTTAGAGTATTTACCCGATCCTATAATTCCTCACCGTAATTCTCGGTTTATTACTGACACGCGGATTAATATTCATCCAAGTGCGACAATGATTTATTCCGAAATACTCATGTCGGGCAGGAAATATCACCACCCAGATGAACAGTTTGGATTTGATGTTTTTTCATCCCATATTCGAGCAGAATCATCGTTCAATAAAGAATTATTTGTTGAGAAATACATTTTAGAGCCAAAAAAATCACCGTTAAATCTTAAAGCGGTTATGGATAGCTTTGATACTTTTGGCAATGTTATTTTACTGACACCTAAAATTCATCATGAGCGTATTTTAGAACGTCTAGATGCGATATATGACCCGAAAAATGAAATTGCTTTTGGTGCAACTCAATTACCGAATGACTGTGGATTAATATTTAAAGCATTGGGGGTTGATAGTCCAAAAGTGAAGGATGCTGTCAGATATTTTTGGCAAATAGCGAGAGAAGAGATATTAGGTATTTCGCTACAAGAACCTTTTTTATGGCGTTAAATGCGGTTTATTACATTAAATGTTTATTATTGCATTTAATACAAAATAGTAATGGTTGTCATAAAGTGACTGAAATAACCGGTTAGGTTATCAAAGTAATTTATTAATATATTATCAGTAGAGTAATTTTTATGATTTCTCTACTGATATTCCTATCAAGGAATTTCATGATGGAAAAAATAATAAATCAGAATGCTTGGAATAAGTTAGCCAGCAAAAATATAGCGATACAATTTATTGATATCGTCTTGCGTGGCTGTGCTCAAGTTATGTTTCAAAATAACGCACTCACCGGACTTCTATTTTTTATTGCCATTTTCATCGGTGCGTTTTTAGAAGGCATGCCGCAAGTCGCTTTAGGTTGTTTGTTAGGTACCATTGTGGCTACACTTACCGCTTATATTAGTAAATTAGATACTGAATCACTGCGCTCGGGGCTTTATGGATACAATGGTTGCTTAGTTGGGGTTGCTCTTCCTACTTTCTTAGAGAATACCCCATTTGTTTGGGTAACAATCGTATTAGGGAGTATCGTTTCTGTTATAGCGACTATCTCTTTAATGGATTTTCTAAAAAACTGGAAAGTTGCAGCATTAACAGCCCCTTTTGTTTTAGTATCATGGATCATTTTACTCGCGAGTTACAATTTCTTAGGTATTGAAGGTGTTGCATTGCCGACCCCCGCATTACCTAAACAACTTATTGAACCTATTGGGTTAATTCCTCATAGCGATCTGGTTGCTGATATTTTCCGTGGTGTCTCGGAAGTATTTTTACTCAGTAGCATGATTGTCGGCATTCTTTTTGTCATTGGTCTTGCGGTTAGCTCTATATGGGCAGCGATATTTGCCGTATTTGGTTCTCTTCTTGCTTTTATTGTTGCAACTCTTTTAAAAGGTGACTTTTCGAGTATTCATACTGGTTTATATTCATTTAGCGCTGTATTAACTGCGATTGCTTTAGGTTCTACCTTTAATAAACCGAGCTATCGAGTGGTCGTTTATGCCATCGTTGGTGTGATATTTACCGTATTTGTTCAAGGGGCACTCGATATTATTCTTGAACCATTTGGTATCCCGACCTTAACGATGCCATTTGTTCTAGCATCATGGCTATTTCTAGTACCGAATCAAGATATTATGCCTAAGCATCGGCAGTAATATTTGCACTAAAACTTTTTGGTATTCAATTATGAAAAAAAATGCAATATATAAATATATTCAAAATATGAGAATGCTACGCTTAGTGCTCTCATTATTAATACTTGTAGATGGGATATTGATTATTATCCCCATCATCTCAACTTATGATTTTCATTTATACCCTCAGCATCTAGGTTTTGTTGATTGGCTACAATCTTTAGGATTAGTTAAGTTATTAGATATTCCAAGATTTGCTATTGGAGTTGTACTCATTATCCTTGCTATTCCTACATATTTAGGCCTGCGGATCGGTTGGTTATTTAGCTGCTTTATGCTGTTTATTATTATGTTAATTAACTTGGTATTAGCAAGGGAAAATGTCCTGACTGGAACTTTTTCACTGATAGTACTGATTATTGCTGTTGCAAATTGGAAAGCATTTAATCGCCATAGCTTATCTGGTGCAGGCTTTGTTGCTTTCATGAGCTTAAGCGTATTATTGGGTTATTCTGTATTTGGAACTTTGTATTTAGGCGAACAATTTCAACCCCATGTTACTGATATTTCATCAGCATTTTACTTTGCTCTGGTATGTATGACGACGGTGGGATTTGGTGACATTATTCCAATTAGCGTTGAGGCAAGACTGTTCACCATTTCGATTGTAATTTTAGGTATTACAATTTTCACAACCTCTATTGTTTATTTTTTAGGGGTATTTGCAAAAAGCACACAGGAAATTGTTAAGAAGAGATTATTCCGTATGAAAAACCACTATATTATTGTTGGCGCAAGCCCCCTAGCTTTAAACACCTACCACGGATTAAGAAAGCGCGACTTAGATGTCATGGTGCTTTGTCATGAAGATCAAAAAAAGAGCTATCCAGATAATGCGCAAGTTATTGTCACAGCGCAAATTAATAAACATACATTAAATAGCGCTAACTTAGATCAGGCAAAAGCGTTATTTATTTTAGGTGACTCTGATTCTGAAAACACCATTTCTATGTTGGCTGCGAAAGAAATTGTTGGTGGAAATATTAAAAGTGTTATTGCTGTAAATGATGACAAAAACTACGAAAACATGCAGCTACTACATGCGGATTTACTCATTTCGCTTTCATCTTTAGGAAGTGAAGTTCTGATTAAAATGATCTTTGGTGAAAACATTAATAACCAAGTGATGGAAAATATTATTTTTTCAAACAACATATTAGAATCATAATATGCTGGAGTCCCAATAGAAAATTGCTGCTGTGGAGTATCTGCAGCTTTATCATTTATACGAAGAAATAAAAATATAGATAAGAGATAGAGAGTTTATTATGGATCTAACCGTTATTATTTTTATTCTAGTGTATGTCGCAATGGCTTTTGGGACTTTCCCAGGGATTAAAATTGACCGTACTGGTGCATCTGTAGCGGGGGCATTGGCCATGATAGGGTTTGGGATTATCTCGCCCAAAGTATCTTGGAATGCAATTGATTACAGTGCGATTGGATTACTATTTGGCTTAATGGTGGTATCTGCATCATTTACAGTATCAGGATTTTATCACCAAGCGGCACAAAAAGTGGCGAGCTTAAATATTAGCCCACCTAAATTAATGGCTGTTTTCATTATGGTTGGCGCACTTCTTGCCTCTGTACTTACAAACGATATTGTTGTGGTGGCGATGACGCCTTTATTGGTTTCCGTTACATTATCTCGTGGTCTTAACCCAATTCCATTTTTACTTGGCTTTTGCTTTGCGGCCAATAACGGTGCCGCAGGTTCTTTAATTGGCAGCCCTAAAAATATGGTTGTGGCACAAGGATTGGATTTATCTTTTATTGGCATACTCAATATTACGGCTATTCCAGTCTTATTTTCAATTCCCATTGTATGGTGTGTGATCACTTTGCTTTACCGTAATCGTTGGTATTTATCTGACGATAAAAAGTCAACATTGTCCAATGGCGAACCTTCGATTATTGAATTCAATTGGTGGGAAACGATAAAAGCCGCTACGGTTTTATTTGCGGTTATTCTCGCTTTTTTATTTAGTGATTTACCTCGTGAGCTTGTTGCATTGTCAGCAGCCTGTTTTTTATTGTTAAACAGAAAAATAGCGTCCAGTGACATGTTAAAGCATGTTGATGGAGACTTAATTCTTTTAATGATGGGGTTATTTATTATTAATACCGCATTTTCTAATACTGGTATCCCTCAGGAGATATTGCATTATCTATTGGGCAAAGGTATCGACCTAAATAGCCCTATTACGTTATTTTTGGTCACCATCGTAATGAGTATTTTTGTAGGGACGACACCAACGGTGATTTTATTGATCCAGTTTGTTTACCCTCATGGCAATGTCGATTTGTTAGGTGCTGCGTTAATTTTAGGGGCCTGTTTTGCGGGTAATATATTTATATTTGGTAGTATTGCAGGGATTATTGCTGTTGAGCAATCCTCTGCGCATGGTATTAAAATATCGTTTTTAGAGTTTACAAAATCAGGCGGTATTATTTCCATTATTTGTATTTTTATTGCTGTTGTTTGGTTATCCATCTATTAGTTTATAGAGAGTTTCAACATGTTAGAAGTCAAAAACTTATGTATAAAGCAAGATAACCGTACATTATGGGATTCACTGTCATTTTCACTGAATAAAAATGAGCGCCTAGGGATTTCAGCACCGAGTGGTTTTGGTAAAACAACATTAGGCCGTGTATTAGCCCAATGGCAAATACCTGCGCAAGGAGATGTGCTATTTAATGGAAAAAAATTGTCTCAAAACGAATATTGCCCTGTTCAGCTCGTTCCTCAACATCCTGAAAAGTGCTTTAACCCTTATCGGACAGTCGGTGAAAGTGTGAAGGATGCTTGGGAGCCTGCTCCATACTACCTTGAACGTTTGTTTATTAAATCAGAGTGGTTGGCTAGAAGACCAAATGAACTGTCGGGCGGAGAGCTTGCTCGAATTGCCTTATTAAGAGCATTAGACCCAAGAACAAAAACCTTAATTGCAGATGAAATCACTGCACAATTAGATGCTCACTTACAGAAAGATATATGGCAGTTTTTAATTCAGCTCTCGGAAGAAAGACCATTATCGATGATTGTTTTTAGCCACAATAAATTCCTATTAGAAAAGGTATGTACATCGATTTGGAATATAACAATATCAGAGTGAACTATTTTAAATTATCAAAAGTATTCACTGGCTATTTAATTATGCTCATTTAATGACTGTTAATTTTTGATATTACATTAATGTATTTAATTTAAATTCTAGAAACGATGTTTTTATATCTATGATATCAAATAGAGGATGCTGCAATGGTAGCTATTGATATTTTATTAGTTGGAGCTGGCGGAGGTATTGGTTCACTACTGCGTTGGTGGATTGGTCGCCTAGTGGGCGAGAGCTATCACGGAAAATTTCCATTATCAACGTTCATCATTAATATTTCTGGCGCATTTGTTATTGGTTTTTTAAGCCGTTATTTTTCTATTGATTGGGATGACCGCTATGGGACATTTCTACAATCAGCTATTTTAACAGGGTTACTGGGGGGGTATACAACATTCAGTAGCATGCAGCTTGATGCCTTGAAGTTGACTCAAACTAAACAAAAATTACTCGCACTCTTTTACTTATTAATTTCGGTTTTATTTGGGTTAGCTGCGGCATTTATTGGTGCTTGGTTAGCAAACTAACAGGGGCTAAAAATGAATATTATGATCTTAGTTTTTATTGGTGGTGCAATTGGCGCAATTTCCCGAGAATTACTGATGGTGTCTGTTCCTACCATGAATGATCACTTTCCCCTTGACATATTTATAGCAAATATTATCGCATCATTATTGCTGGGCATTGTCGCTGGACTATTAATGAGGAAGAAAATAGGCCAAGGGATGAATGCATTTTTTGCCACAGGTGTAATGGGTGGATTATCAACATTTTCTAGTTTTGTCTATGGCGCCGTTGAGATAATGAAGTATCCAGGGGCTTTCTTAGTGGCAGTTAGTTACTTGATTTTAAGTGTCGTTATCGGGTTTGCTGCTATCTATATTGGATACTCAGTGAGTAATAAGCAATATAGTTAAATATGATACTGTTATTTTTAAGTTTACAATAGAACAAGGAGCTTTGAAATGAAAATAGCTAAATCAATATGGCATGGAATTACTTCAGAGCCTTATAGATTACAATTGTTTTTTGATTTAATACTTTTGGTATTATCACCTGTGATATTTATCAGCATAATTGGTTTTGACACAAAAACATTAAATATGGATATTTTCACTATTACATTAATTATTTTAGTTTATATTTACATTACACGTTGGTTTAGCCGCTGGTATTGTAATAGAAGTAAAAATAAATAATATGTATGAAAACTTTTATAAGAGTGTAGTTATTTTTTTTGTTATGGTTTTCTTCAATGGCAGTCTAAATATAGAGGAAGCTTCAACATTTACTTAAAGAAGGCTTCCTTATTTTTATTACTATAAATTTTAATTTATGATTTTTCTTTTTTTAGGATCCTAAAAATATTTAAAACTAAGCTTGCAAGAATTGCAACAGCACCACCGATAAATGTCTCATATGCTCTTGATATCGGTAGTAAGTAACTTGGGTTATGTAAAAATTGAGTTTCTTCAAGAAGAAGTAGAACAAAAACAGTAATAGAAAATGTTTTTAGTAGATAATTTAAGCGGAAAAGTGTTGGCATGAAAAATATGATTAAAGCTAAAACTGCTAAGTAAATATAAGTTTCCTGTGATTTGGTTATGCTAAACATGGCAATAACAAAAACGGCTGCCAATAGACTTCCTAAAAACCTAAGTAAGGTAACCTTTATTATGTGCATTTCTTTTGGATGGAGTAACATAATGAATGTTAGAGGCGACCAATAAGGTTTATATAAATTTAGATAGTCAGGTATTGAAAGACTTAAAAATAGAAAAAAACTGAATAAGAAAGCGCGTATATATACTTTTTCATCACTATGATATATTTCCTTTGAAAATAATCCATTTTTAAATGCATGACTTTCAAAATTTTTATGTCTAAGTAAGCTAAATGTAAGCAGACTAATAGCAACCCCTGAGATAAAGGCCATCGGCAAGTCAAAGCTAATAGAGTCAAGTGTTGTTCCCATACAAGAAAAGATAATCAAAAATGGAAATGTACGATCTAAGTAATCATCTTTTTTGTAAAATAGGTAATAGCAATAGGAGAGGATAAATAAGTAAATATGAAAATAAATTGTTAGCTTTAGTATAAAACCAACCCCCCCACCAACGATAACTAAACATAATAAAAAAAATACATAAAAAATATTACTACTATCAGGCTTTGTATCATAAACGACATTAGAGAATAGTGTTGTTAAAAGACCAAATGTCCCACCTATGAAGCCAAATAAAGAAAAACAAATAGTTGAATTGACTATGGCAGTAATCAAAAAAACTCCATTATTTCTAAAGCTAATATATTTATTTTCTTTATTAATATCTTTCATGTTAACTACTCACTCTATCTTTTTTAGTTATTTTCACCATCTATCTTAGTCGAGTTATATCGTAAATTAAAGAATTGTTTTAGTCTGTGATAACTCTGAATATACATTGAAAATATAAAATTATTTTTGTTGGCATGTATTTTTTAGAGGTGTTTAAAAGTATTCGAATTATGTTTAAACATATCATAAAAAGATATAAAAAAATAAACGATAGGTTTTATTCATTTCAATTTATATTTATGATGAAATAGACATTTTCCATTGATTCTTTATACGATAAAAAAATGCACATCCAACTAGCCCTAAATAGATAAAAGGTTCAGGTGTGAGTGTTTTGAGTGACAAAATGTAATGGCAAAGTACAAGTAAGAGGGTAGGGTAAAGTAGCATATGGACTCTTTTCCACCATGTACCTAACCAACTACGTATACAGTTTAATGAGCTAATAGCCATCAGAAATAAACATAGCCAAGCGATAGCGCCAATAACTAAATAAACTCGCGAATAAATTTCTTCAAAAAATAACCCCAAATTATTTATACCGATTTCAAGTAACAGATAACTGCTTAAATGTAGAGCTGCCCAAAAAAAACACCAGAGCCCAAGTGCTTTGCGTGTTTGAAACAATGTGGTAAATCGTAATAATTGAGCAATAAGTGGGATGCACGCAATCAGAACTAATAAACGTAACACAGTGATCCCTGTAAAATGTTGTATATCTTTAGTGGGATCGGCGCCAAGTTGCTGGGTATCTATTAAAAAAATTAACCACAACAAAGGGAGTAGAGCAACAAGGTGAATACTCCCTTTGGTTAACAATACTGTTAGTTTATTTTCTTGGGACATTAATAGTATCTCCGCAAGTCCATTCCTTGGTATAAGCTTGCCACTTGGTCGGCATATCCATTAAAGAGCAACGTGGGTTGCCGAGTTACTTGGCCTAAGCCACCTGCACCAATAAAACGTTCAGTTGCTTGTGACCAGCGGGGGTGGTTTACGTGAGGATTTACATTGGCATAAAAACCATATTCATCTGGTGCAGAAAGGTTCCACGTTGTTTCGGGCATTTGCTCAGTTAGGCGGATTTTCACGATAGACTTAATGCCTTTAAAGCCGTATTTCCAAGGAACGACTAGTCGGATAGGTGCGCCATTTTGGTTAGGTAAGCTTTTTCCATATACGCCAGTGGCCAATAAAGTGAGTGGATTCATTGCTTCATCTAAGCGTAATCCTTCCACATAGGGATAGGCTAACCCGCCACCAACATAACGACTTTTTTGCCCAGGCATTTGTTCGGGGGCGTAACGTGTTTCAAAGGCGACATATTTAGCTTTGCTCGTAGGTTCCACTAGCGCTAATAACTTCGCAAGTGGAAAACCAACCCATGGAATAACCATCGACCACGCTTCTACGCAGCGCATTCGATAAATACGTTCTTCTAAGGGAAACTTAGTGTTGATGTCATCTAAATTGAGAGTCATTGGATGGCTAACTTCACCCTCAATCGTGACAGTCCATTCGTCAGTGACTAATGTATGAGCATTATCGGCGGGATCTGACTTACCGAGTCCAAACTCATAAAAGTTATTATACCCAGTCACTTTATCTTCTGGTGTCAGAATAAGTGATGATTGGTATTCCTGAGGTTGAATAAATATCAGCGATTTTCTAGGCACGGTTGGAGTCGCGGGGGTATCGTCACTAAACCAAGAAAATAAACCTGCATTTGCCGTAGATGCAAGGGTTAATCCTGCGGCTCCGATACCCAAGGCTTTAAGAAGTTGTCGGCGTTTCATAAAAAAAATCGACTCATCTGTGATTTGAGACGTCGGAATTTTTGGTGTTTTTTTCATTGTGCGCTCCAGAGTAATAAGGTGGGTTAAATCTGTTATATCAAACGCGCAAAAAATAAAGCTGACAGTAAGATGACAAATTTGTCATCTTACTTGATTGTAGGAAATCGGAGGGTAATTGTACTGGTACCTGAGCAGTGTTCAAAGCTTACTGACCCACCATGCAATTCAACAATTGCTTTAACAATTGCTAATCCTAAACCAGAGCCTTCTGTTGAACGAGCATTATCCCCCCGCCAAAAACGAGTGAAAATTTCCTCATTATCTTGCAGCAGATCGCCTTGGTTAGTGATTTTAATTTCTTGGTGGTTTGGATATGTAGTGATTTCAGTGAGTACGCGAGTTTGTGCGTGAGAAAATTTAATTGCATTTGAGAAAATGTTAATGAAAACTCGGGTGAGTAGTGTAGGGTCAGCATAAAGGGTTAATGACGATGGCTCACATGATAGCTCGATTTGTTTTTCTTGTGCATAGGCGGAAAATAGCTCATACACCTCATCAATAACTTGAAATAAAACGATGTTTTCGCGATTCAACGTAATGTTCTTATTTTCAGCACGGGCAATAAATAGGGTGTTTTGGATCATTTTAGCCAGTTTATCCAACTCTTCGATATTACTGACGATCATCGTTTCATATTCGGCAACACTACGAGGCCGCTGCAATGTAACTTCATTCTGCACACGAATAGCATTAATTGGGGTTCTTAACTCATGGGCTAAGTCATCAGCCAATTGGGTGAGTTTAACAAAATCATGCTTCAATCGTTGGCGCATGGTATTCATTGATTTACCCAGCTCTTTAAGCTCTTGCGGCAACTGCTCAATATCGATAGGGTTCTTTAATGTATAAATATCTGTTTTTGCTGTGATTTGGCTAAGCGATTGAATATCTGACAGTCCTTTTTTCAAGAGCCATATACTGAGTATCCCCATGAGTAATATTGAAAATGCTGAAACCAGCATACTTTGGGTTAAATATTGGGCTAAGATGCCACTGCGGTCGACCGATATTTTGCCGAGAACAACTTGTAAGGGCCCTTGTGGGGAGTTTGAAACGAAATATACGGAGGAAAAGGAGATCCCCTGCGCTGTTTTCCCATGGTTGATAACATTGAGATTTAATTGTTTTTGTGGCACTAATTTGAGTTGTTGGGTATCAAGTTGCGCATTATTTGTCGAAACTAATACGCGCCCAGCGTCATCCGAGATTTGGATAATATCTTGGCGCATATCCATCATGCTTTGGAAATACATGGGAAGCGTTTTGATATCAATACCACTGGAAATTAACTTGGCGAGCTGGTGGGCTCGGTTAATGAGTAAGTTGTTATCTTGTTCAACGAGCTCATTTTTAAGTGAGTGATACAAAACCCACGTCACCATACCTGCATTTACAACCATCAAAGCAATAAATAATGAAATAAGCTTAAAGCGTAGCGATTTTTTTTTCATTTTTCTGGCCTATTTAAGCGATATCCCATACCACGAATCGTTTCGATGAGTTTAACGTCAAAATTATCATCGATTTTCTTTCTTAGCCGGCGAATAGCGACATCAATAACATTGGTATCGCTGTCAAAATCAATCCCCCAAACTTCACTTGCAATTAATGCTCTCGGCAAGATTTCATCACAATGCAGTACAAAAAACAGTAAAAGAGAAAATTCTTGACGGGTTAAGGTGATTTTTATACCACCACGTTCAACTTCATGGCGAGTAAGGTCTATTTTTAAATCCGCAACCGCCATATTTGTAGATGTGGGTTGATGAACTTTTAAGAGATTTTTAACCCGAGCGAGTAATTCTGAGAATGAAAATGGTTTAACGAGATAGTCATTTGCACCGAGCTCTAATCCTTTAATTCGGTCGTCTACTGCATCGCGAGCGGTGAGGCAAATTACAGGAACATTTTTAGATGTCCTTAAAATTTTCAAAATGTCCCAGCCATCCATGCCAGGGAGCATAATATCGAGAATAACTAACTGGTAGTTATTCTCTAAGGCAAAATAGAGACCATCACGGCCATCTTGGGCAGTATCCACAAGAAAACCTGCTTCTTCTAAGCCATTTTTAACCCAATGTTGGGTTTTTATATGATCTTCAATTAAGAGTATTTTCATGAAATTCGAACGGTAACCTCAATTTGACTTTATTTTATATTAAAGAAACTTAGGTGTGTTTAACAATTAAAAATCATAGGGTCGTGGCTGTGAAGGCGATTTAGAGTGATAATACATTCTATTGTCTGCTCTGATTTTAGACGTATCATGGGCTTTCTATATTAAATATAGGCCTACTTAATAACGTTACTAAGTTAAGTAACATATTGAATATAAGCAATTTATTATGAATAGCACTCCCTCTTTTCAAGATATAATTTATCACTTAATCGGTAGTATCCCTGAAGGCCGAGTCGTGACTTATGGCACGCTGGCCAAAATGGCGGGTTACTCTACTTATGTACGACAAGTATGCCAAGTGATCCGCACGATCCCCGCAGACAGTACTTTGCCGTGCCATCGCATTATAAATGGGCAAGGGAAATTGTCTGTGAAAGGGGAGAGCTATACGCGACATAAAAAAGCACTTATCAGTGAAGGCATTATTTTTGATTCAAATGATAAGATAAAGCTGAAACAATATTTGTGGGAAGGGCTTAGCTAGAAGGGAAATTTCGAACTTCAATTCTCGACCTCACTGATGAATCCTCTCACTATGATTCTAAAACCACATAAATATGATTCTAAAAATCCCCTTTACGCTTAGTGAGCTAAACACTTCATTTTTTAACAGGCTAAGATAAGTCTTAAAAAAATATTTAAGATAAAATTAAACCCAAAATACGAGTGGAAAAATTTTATTTCATTAACTTTAGTGGTTAAATTTTAACCTAAATAAACATGGCGCGGGTTAAAAGTATATATTGATATTTTAAATTGTATCAATTTGTAAATATTTAACTAAGTATTTTCACTACCAAAAAATTAACTCTTTGTTATTCAATGGTTATTTACTTTAAGTTTCATTTTTTTGTAACAAATACTTATTTTAATAGGGCGGTGTTTTTTTTTAATAAAAATAGATTTGCACTATCAATTATACAAACTAAATATTCAGACATATAATCATTCTAAATTTAACAAAGTGTCTAAAATTTATTATTTAATATAAAGGTTAAATAAAGATGGCTTATTTTTCTAAAGGGATAAATATAGAAATAGGACAGTATTTGCGAGGGATAAGGAAAGAGCAAAACTTAACAGGAAGCGAACTGGCAAAAAAGTTAAATGTGAGTCAACAACAAATTTCTCGCTATGAAACGGGAAAAACGAAATTAACGTTTGAAATGATGGACACCATCTTAGCACTATTTAATAAGTCATGGCGAGATTTTTTTAATCATGTAATAGATAAGCATGATAACGAAAGATTAAAATGCATTGTAATGAATGAAAAAAACTATTATTCGATCTTAGATAAAGATACAAAAAAAATGTGGCGATAATTTTTGCTCATGACAATTAAGAACAAGGCATGATAAACAGATAATACAAATAAATAAATTTAACTTGTCAAGGTGATAACTTTATTAAAAATAATCATTATATGGATTAATGATTATTTTTATCTAAAGTTGTTATGAACAACTATTATAGCAAAATATAAATCATACAGGATTAAATTAATATGAAATTAAATAAATTTGTAGTCGGCGCAGTATTAGCATCAGGTTTTGCTTCATTTGCAGCTATGGCCGCTTATACAGGTACCCCAACTAACGGTACAATTGAAATTACAGGTGAGCTTGTTAACTCTGCTTGTGGTTTAAGCGAAGAGTCAAGCCCTGTAAAAGTTAATTTTTACCAAATCCCTGTATCAAATTTAAAAAATGGTGAGCGTGCAGGTAATGTTAAAAAAGATATCGTTCTGCAAGGCTGTGATACTACAGTAGCTCAAACTGCAACTGTTACTTACACGCCATCTACAGTAAATCCGAATGATAGCGCATTAGCTGCATTTACTTCAGGAACAGCAAGCGGTGCTGGTATTGGTTTAAGAGATAATGGAAATCAAGATGTTGTATGGGGCCAGGCTTCTACAGCGGTTAACTTAACTAATGGTAAAACAACAATTCCATTTGTTGCATACCTGAAATCAGATAACGCATCTAATGCTGTTACTCCAGGTAACTTCGATTCTACAATTAACTTCCAAATCGATTACCAATAATTTGGAATTAATTTAGTGATTGTATGCGGAGTATTAAATACTCCGCAATACTGAGCCTAGAAATATAATTAAAGCGGTGTTACCCATGATAATTCGAGTTAAAAAAATAGCATTAAGCTCTAGTTTATTATGGCCCTTATTAAGCTGGGGAAGTGCTGTAAATAACACCCCAGGTGATATTGTTATGCAAGGCGAGTTAATTGAGGCTTCTTGTAATATCGATCCTGATAGTCGAGAGCTTTGGATTAATTTCGGGGAAGTGAGTGCACGTGAAATCACGCCTGATGCTAATTTACTTTTAAGTAAAAATTTTAATATAAAGCTAGTCGGTTGTACGCTTCCTTCCGAAGATAAAGGTAGTGCATCAAGAGCTCAAATAACAATGATGGGAAGCACTGTGGACCGCGGTCAGTTACTTCAAGTTAATGGCGATTCAGAAGGTTTTGGTATTCAATTAAAAAATTCTCATGGAGAAATACTAAAATTCAATACAAAGCTACCTGATTATACATTGCTCGAGGGACGAAACAGTTTGGAGTTTACTGCAACTTTAGTCGCTTATCAAAAATACATTAAGGCGGGTGAATTTGCAGGTGTATTGAGATTTAGAATGGATTATTTTTGAATAAATATAAAAATATTTGCGATTTTATTAAGAATCGGATTGGTCTTTTAGAATAGCTAGTGAATTCAGAGTGAATTAAAATGATTATTTTCAGTGGGAATATAAAAAAAATATTTGCAATATATATTGCAATGCTTTGTTACTCACCTAATATGTTAGCTAACGATATTGTTGAATTTAATACAGATGTATTAGATGTCGGGGATCGTAATAATATTGACTTAACTCGCTTTTCAAAAGACAACTTTGTATTTCCTGGTACTTATCTATTAGATGTTTATATTAATGGGCAATCATTATCGCAGCAAAAAGTTACTTATATCATTGACCCTCAGGATAGTGAAAAAACGCTCGTTTGTTTTACGCCTGAACAAATTGATATGCTGGCACTTAAAGAAGATGCATTAAAGAAAATTCAGGCGATCTCACCAGGATGCTCGAATATTTTACCTATATCAGGTGTCAAAATTAATAACTTCGAAGGTAAGCTTGATATCACAATGCCGCAAGCTTGGATGAAGTATTCAGACCCAAGCTGGGTACCGCCTGAGCGTTGGGATACAGGTGTTTCAGGTTTATTGTTCGATTATAACCTAAATGGTTCGATTTCACGTTCTTTAGTCAGGCATACAAGTAGACATTCTTTATCTGCTTATGGCCAAGCTGGAGTGAATTTAGGTGCATGGCGTTTTAGAGCTGATTACCAAGCAAATTACAATGAGCGTGGTGACAGAAAATTCGATTGGAATCAGTTTTATGCATACCGCCCTTTAATTCATATAGCGGCTAAATTAACTCTGGGTGAAATTTATTTAAATTCGCAAATTTTCGATACTATTCGATATACAGGACTTAACTTAGCCAGCGATGAGCGTATGTTACCACCAAATTTAAGGGGATATGCGCCGCAAATCAATGGCATTGCTAAAAGTAATTCAAAGGTGATAGTGAGCCAAGCAGGGCGTGTTGTTTATGAAACGACAGTACCTGCGGGGCCATTTAGTATTCAAGATTTGCAAAGCTCAATTCGAGGAACTTTGGATGTTAGAGTTGAAGGTGATGACGGTGATGTATCCACTTTTCAGATTGATACCGCCAATATCCCTTATTTAACTCGACCTGGTTATGTTCGTTATAACGTCTCAATGGGTAAGCCTTCTCGCTTTAACCATAAGCCAGAAGGGCCAATGTTTGCGACAGGAGATTTCTCTTGGGGGCTGAGTAATAACTGGTCGTTAATTGGAGGGATCTTATTTGCCGGCCGGGATTATACCGCACTTTCAGCAGGGTTAGGCCGTGACTTATCTGTATTCGGAGCTTTGTCTGCGGATGTGACACAATCAGTTAGCCGAATTCCTGGTGAAAATACAGAAACGGGGTCTTCTTTTCGTCTGAGTTATTCAAAATCTTTTGATGAAATAAACAGTACGATCACATTTGCGGGATATCGCTTCTCACAAGATAAGTTTCGCACACTATCACAATATTTAGATGAACGTGAAAACCGTTATTTAGGTATAGGTCGCCAGAAAGAGATGTATACCATCACCGCGAATAAAACGTTTTGGGCAGATGAGCCTGATTGGCGAACAACACTATTTTTAACTTACACGCATCAAACTTTTTGGGATCAAACATCTCAAGATAGGTATGGCTTGTCTGTTGGTCGAACATTCCGATTAATGGGCATCGATGGGGTTTCTACGAATATTGCCGCTTATCGTTCAGATTATCGAGGAAGACGTGACGATAGTGTCTCCCTTTCTGTCTCTGTGCCTGTTGGTGATAGCCGTTGGGCGGGATATGACTTACAAAATAGCGGAAGTAAAACAAGTCATATGTTGTCGTATAGCGATAATAGAGATTTCAATAACTTATGGCGAGTAAGAGCTGGGCGTAGTGGTGATGATCGTGTGCAATTTGACGGTTATTATCAAAAGCGCACTCAACTTGCTGATGTAAATACCAACGTCAGCTATCAAGAAAGACAAACTGCATCCATCAATGGGACATTGCGCGGCGGCTTTACCGCAACAGCCTATGGTGCCGCACTACATAATAGTAGCGCAACAACTGATACAGCCAGGATTATGGTCGATACCAATGGAATTAGTGGTGTGCCATTTAACCATGAAAAAACACGAACAAACTGGGCGGGTATTTCAGTGGTACCAGATATCGTGAGTTATTACAGCTTCGATACCCGTATTGATGTCGATAAGCTAAATAGTGATGTTGATACCAACAAAGCGATCGCAACGTCAACACTGACGGAAGGGGCGATTGGTTACCAGCGATTTGCTGTTGCCCAAGGTGAAAAACTGATTGCCACAATTCGCTTTAATAATACAGTTCCTCCGTTTGGGGCGGATGTGACCAACGCTGACGGTATTAATGTTGCAATGTTGATGGAAGATGGATTGGCGTATTTGATGGCTGTAAATCCTAAAGAAACATTAACGGTCTCTTGGGGTGGGAAAGCGCAATGCAAAATTCAATTACCTGAAAAAATTAATCCTGGTATGTCAGTTTTACTGCCTTGCCAATAATGAAATGACAATCAGAACAAGTTTTTAAATAAGGTATAAAAAATGGCGATTTGTATAAAAAAATGGGTGGGTGGTTTACTGGTAATTATGGCTGGAGTAAGCCAATCATATGCAGGAATATCACTAGATAGAACTCGGTTGATTATTACCGGTGCGGAAACCTCTTCGAGTGCTAATTTATCAAACACCAGTTCAAGTATTCCCTTTTTAGCGCAATCTTGGGTTGAAGATGCAAATGGGAAAAAAATTACATCTCCATTAGTTGTATTACCCCCATTACAGAGAATTAATGGCGGACAAAAAGGTGTTGCTCGAGTCTCAAAAACAGCGGAAATAGATAAACTTCCTCAAGATCGCGAAAGTTTATTTTATTTAAATGTTAGGGAAGTGCCACCAAAGCCAGATAAACCAAATGTTTTACAATTAGCGATGCAATCGCGCATCAAATTATTTTATCGACCAACGGCAATTATTCCCACGTCAAAAAGTGCAATTTGGCAAGACCAAGTGACATTTTATAAGCAAGGAAATAACTGGCGAGCTGAAAACCCGACACCTTATTTTGTCACTATTATTAGTTTAAATAATAAGTTGATTACAGAGGGTGGGAAAAAATTAACGGATTTTCCAGGGGTAATGGTAGCGCCTAAATCTCATCTAGATATTAAGGTTAATGGAGCAGGTGAAAGCTTTACCATGATGTATGTGAACGATTACGGCGGCCATCCAGAACTAAAATACAGCTGTAATGGAAATGTCTGTAAAGCACTACCACCGGAGCAACAGCCACGCTAGGAGTATTCGAATGAAAATTAAATGCTTAGGGTTTGTGTTACTAGGGGTCGGCAGTTTTTCTGCGGTTGCGGAAATGGCTGATGATAAAACCTCGCGTCAAACCTTATTGGATGTACACAGTACTGTGCATTTTCAAGGGAGTGTGTATGCATCGCCTTGCGTTCTTGAATTAAATACTCAGGAACAATATGTTGATTTAGGTGAGGTAAGTGCGCGGTCATTTCATCGTATTGGCGATAGAAGTACACCAGTGACTTTTAGCGTGAGGCTTAAAGATTGCCAGCGTGGTGCATCTAGATCCTTTGTAAATTCGGCGGGAGAAGCAACGCAAAATGGTAAGCGTTATTACCTAACAGGTGAAAGCGCGGTTTCGTTGAGTATTGCGGGGGATTCTGATTTCTATAATTCAGATTTAGTGAGAGTTAGTGGTGGTGTTAAAGGTGCGGGATTGCGTATTTTCAGCCAAGACCATGAGAATTTAATGCTTAACCAACCTAAAGGCTCATGGGTGCTTAAGCCAGGGGATAATAACATTACCTTAAACGCATCTTTAGAAGCAACAAGCCAAGTTGTTTCAGCAGGTAATTTTAGCGGATTAGTTAGGTTAAAACTGGAGTATTTATAACAATGTCTATATCCAACAATAAAATATTAAAAGATATAGCGATCGCGACTAGTTTGGCGGTAGTGGCATTGTTACCTCTGTCAGTATTTGGGTATCCACATGGGGCTGTAATACCCGATGGAGGGACCTATACATTCGAAGCAAGAATGAATAACCAGCTTTTGATAAATGAAAAAGACGCAGAGACGGTATTTAATTTTGATGTTACAGACTGGCCTTATTTTGATATTTATTGTCAAACTTATATGCAGCCTGGTGGGCCAGGTAACAACAATCCCGATTCTGGAATGACCTTTGATTTAATGTCAACAATACCCCAATCAATGCAAAATCCGGGTTATTTGACCTTAAATGAGTATTTCGATGTGAAAGTTGAAATCCAGCTTGGCGGGACGCAGCCTAGGAAAGTGGCTGTTCCAGCATCGAACTTGTGGAATGGGGGGTCTGATCCAATGGAGTGTAGGCCGACGAGTACAAATAGCCGTCCTTATGCAGTAACGCTTCGAACAGGCTCTAGCGGAACAGTAACGTTTAGGTTAAAAAAACCGATTATTAATGGAATTACCATAAACCAAGCGGAATTAGTTCAAGTATTTGCTAAAAAAGGAACCGCGACTAATGGATTAACGTCTTATCCACCAATTCCATCAACACGTGTTGTACTGGCTGCGGGAATTATTACAGTTGCTGATGAATGTACGATAAATGATGGAAATCCAATTAATATTGACTTTAAAGATGTTGCAAATACAAGTGAACAATTAAATGGAATTAATTATGCAGAACCTTTTAATATCCCAGTGAAATGTAGAGGTGGAAGCTTTACGACGGGGGATCTGAACATCAAGTTATCTTTACTCCCAGGTGCTTCAGGTCAAGCCGATTTTAATGCGGATTATTACGGAACATTAAAAAATGGCGTGAAGCGAACAAACCTTGGCATTGTTATTAAAGAGAATTTGACGGGAGCATTAGTTAAACCTAACCAAGCTTATACTGTACCTAATTTTTTTAATAACCAAGGTACTTGGAATTTAACTGCGGCACCAATTGCAGCTCCAGGTAGCACAGTGGACGATGGTGAATTTACAGCGACAGGCACGATCCTCGCTGAATTCCAATGAGGTTAACAATGCAAAATAATAATCAAATATTAAACACAATTTATTTATCGGTATGTTGCCTTTTTTTATTTGGTTCAAATCAGGCTGTTGCAGATATTACTCATACTAATATGGGGAGTTATTCTTTTAGGGGTAATGTGATGGTTACACCTTGCCAAATTGCACCAGGTAGTGAAAAGGTGCCAGTAGACTTTAAAGAGGTTTCAGTAAAAGAGCTTTATTCAACAGGAAAATCGAAACCTTTATTATTTTCGATTCATTTAATAAACTGTAATACGTCTGTATTTAACGCGGTAACAGTAACATTTAATGGAGTAGAAAATACTAATCTCCCTGATCATTTAGCGATTAATGACAAAAGCGAAGCGAATGGAATCGGGATTGGACTATTAAATTTAAATGAAACACCGATAGAGTTAAATGTTCCATCATTGGCGCAAAATCTGGCGGATAATAATACTGAGCTTCAATTTAAAGCTTATGTTGAAGCTGAACCAGAAGCTCGAACTAATCAGACTATTACATATGGGCTATTTTATAGCACCGCATATTACACATTAAATTATCAGTGATAAGTAAAATAAATACGATGAGTGTAATAAAAAAATCAAATAATTTATATTTATATAGTCAGAGTAATTGGGTTGTTATCGGTAGTGTGATTGTGTGCTTTGGAATTATATTTCACATCTATCTACCTAATTTAGGTGGGGCAGGATTTTCACTACCATTAAATATCGTTAGTGCCTTTTTTCTGGCTTTATTTTTAGTGGTGGCGATTTTTTTTCAAATAAAAAAGATAAGTATAACTTATTCATTAGCAAGTAATTTTATTTCATTAGGCTTAATTATCTTAATGGTGCTATGTTTTTTTTCGCCTGAGAACTATCGTTACAATGCTTACTTAATAGCTTATTGGTTATTAGGGATATTGATATGTTATCAGGTTTTAGTTCAATTTAATATTTCAAATGTAGTCCGTGAAATTATACTTTATGGAATACTTGTTGCTGCTATTATAGAAAGTATATTGGCGATGCTTCAAGTTTTTAATCTATTGCCATTAATAGGTCTACCTTATCCGCCATTAAATGGAGATAGGCCATATGGTGTATTTCAACAGGTTAATATTTTTTCTAGTTTCATTTGCGTAGGAATAGCAAGTGCAGTAAGTTTGTTGATCAAAATAAAGAATGCTAAATGGTATTTAGTTGGCTTTATTGCTACTGCTTTGCTTTTAATGAGTGCAACAGTACCTTTGTCTCAATCATTAACAGGTTATTTAAATTTAATTTTAATTTTTATTGTTTTTTATTTAATTGCAAAGTATCATCGTAAGAAAATTTTATTTTTATTTCTGGTTGTTATTCTTGGTTTAATAATTGGCTATGGAATTAAGAATGGTCTTAATATTATAGATGCGACTGAAAGTAAATTAAATACATCACGAATTCGATGGGTTTTATGGCAGCATAGTTTATATCTTTTCAGCGAAAAACCATTATTGGGATGGGGCGTAGGAAGTTTTGAGTCAGTATTTTTAGAGCGATTTGGTGGTGGTTTACTAGAGACTAATGAAAGAATAATGTCACATCCACATAATGAAATATTACGTTGGATGGTCGAAGGTGGTTTTGTTGGGCTTATTGCGACAGTTTTAATTATTATCGGTGGTGTAGCTTTATTGCTATCTACATTTAAAAATAAAAATGAAAATTACATTTATTGGGTAGCGGCTTTGCCTATCATATTCCATATGATGACAGAATTTCCTTTGTGGTTATCGATACCTCATGGGATAGTTTTAATATTGTTATTACGCTGTGCTGATTCACCAAATAAAAAATATAAACTAAATAAGATGGTGAACTACTTTTCAAAAGGAATTATTATATTTGGCTCAGCCTTGTCAGTCATTCTGTTATACATGACATTACAAGCACAACAATATTTAACCTATATAGAAAAAACGGGACAGCAAATGTTGTTATCAATAGAAAAGCCTCTTTACCATAATTGGAACTATTTATTGATGTATGACCGTTATCAGTTTGATTTGAATATGGGGTATTTATTGCGCTATAACGAAACGCAGGATATTAAGTACCTTAATTTATTTAATGATTGGGCCATGGACGCATCAAATTCATCTCCTGACATTAATGTTTATATTTCTTGGATTCTGGTTTTAAATGAGCTAGGTGAAAAGGATAAAGCAAGAGACGTTAGATATAAGGCGAGTTATTTGTTTGGCGAAAATGAAAGGTTAAATCAATTGAATTTTTAGTTGGTTATTATTGTTCTTCTTTTCTAAAAATAAAAAATTCTAAAGAATTTGTTGGTGAAAAATCATCAACAGATATGTGTTTTATTAATTAATATTTATCTTAAAAGGAAATAACATGAAAACATTAAATGCTATCGAAGCTGCTGCTGTAGTTGGTGGAACTAAACAAGTTTGTACTGATTCTTATGAAAGTATCATTGTTGGTGGTGTTTCATCTTGTAAATTAATTACAACTTGTACTGACAAGCATGGAAATAAAACATACAAAGCTAAAAATGTTGACGCTGCAAACTGTTCAGGTGCTGTTAAACCATAAGATTTAATTTAACTACCTTTAATTAATACATGGGGATGGACCCCCATGTATATTTTACTTTAAATTGGAACGGCTGTTATGAATATGCATTTTAAACCAATAACCATCACAATTTACACAATATTCGTTGCTGTGATTTCTTCACTCATGACGGTTTTGTTCTACCATATTTTCATCTTTAATACTTTTTCAAATAGTAACCTAGATGATTCTTCTTTTGTCGAGTTTAATACTGCACAAGTTTTATCAAGCCCAATAAAGGAAGATAATAGCATCATAGAAATATTTTCTTATGGTTGCCATTATTGTGCGTTAAGCCATGACAATATGGCCAAATTTGAAAAGGAGCTTCCAGAGGGTGTTACGTTTAAAGCCATTCATTTAGCAATGGATAATAGCGTAGGGCTTGCTGCATACGCGCCTATTTTTGCAACCCTTGAAGAAATGGGGGTAGAAGCCGAATTACGTCAGGCACTTTATAACTCAGTTATCAACGAAAAACTGGACTTAACCAAGAAAGATATTTTAGATGTATGGTTAAAGCAGCATGACATTGACTCAGTAAAATATCATGAAATTAGCCAAACCAGCGCAGTTAAAGAACGTATTAAATATATGGCTGATATTACCCAGTATTACCAAATCACAGGCACCCCTGCATTTATTATTAATAAACGATATGTAGTTTATCAGGATCGTGATTTCCCTGAATTTTCAGCTTATATGTTGGAATTATTGGAAAAAAGCAATAAGGCGTCACAGTGATCCGGTTTTTAATTGTTTGGACGGTGTTCAGTGTAAAAAGCTGCTTAATACCGTTTAAAAAAGGATATGAAAATCTCAGCCACTATGGAATCTCTTCTTTTCGCTTTCTTTTGCGTCGAGGTTATATTGTCCCAGTTCTGCTAATCGCTAAACTGGGTTGCCGAATTGGGGTATTCGGTCGTAAATACCGTAATCAAAACAAAGTTGCAACGCAAAATTATCGCAGTTTAGTGGAGACGAATGGCAACGTCGATGCGAGATGGGCCGCAGTACAGCGCTTTATTTTGGAAGAAGCGGCTACATGGGGGCAAAACCGCCAAATTATGGCGCAATTACAAGCCTGCATTCTTGCCCTTGATAGTGTTGTTGCACCTTTGCATCAGCAAAATAAACCGATTGTTTTGGCGCCATTACATATGGTTTCTGATGTGCTGGCTACGATAGTCGGCTCTGGAGTTACTCCAGGCAACGCTACGGTAGTGGTTTCATCCAGTGCGGAGCAACAAAAATACAATGCCTCTGCCCGTGAATTAGGCCAAGTGAATTTGTCGTATTGTTCAATTCATCAAGACAATAAGTCATTAGCGACTCAATTAATGACTTTAATGACAGAAACTGCGACGGGCCAAAAAAATATGATTGTATTTCCAGATATCACGCCAGATTACACCATTCAAACTGAAGAAGGGATGTCGAGTAAATTATCGTGTCAGTTATTTGGTCGAGCAGCGAAATTACATAATGGGGTTGTACGTTTATCTAATGCGATTTCAGCGCAGGTCGTTTTTTATCATCTGTATTATCAAAATGGCTTAAAAATCAAGATATATCCACCTATTGCTGCAAAGGATGTTGCAGCTCAAATGCCCGTTATTATCGAAAATTCAATTCGCGAATATCCCAATGACTGGCTTTTATGGCATAGCCATTCACTTTATTTTATTAGTCACTAATAATAATGAAAAATACTATTCCAAATTTTGTCGCTCAAGAAGAAACGAATGAATGTGGTTTGGCATGCATTGCGATGTTGGCCCAAACTCAAGGCCTTTCGCTTTCCCTTAATGCATTGAGGGAAGTTCATCCAGCTTCTGATCATGGAACTTCATTGATCGATCTTTCCTCAATTTTAGTAAATTATGGCATTTCAACTACGCCTGTCTTATTTGAGCATGACGAATTAAGTAGCCTGCCGCTTCCTGCGATTTTGCATTATGGCGCAAATCATTTTGTCTTACTTGCTTATCGTAAGGGAAATAATGTTTGTGTAATGAACCCTGCGATAGGGCAGCAATGGTTGCCTTTTTCTGCACTAAAAGCTGAAATTAGCGGTTATGCGTTGATTTTAGAGCCAGATACGGCATTGAAAAAAGTCGAATCACTTTCCTCTGAACAGGCTACAAACAAGGCCTCCACACAGAAAGTACCTCATGCGATGAGTTTGAAAGAAACCGCTAAGGTGCGAGGTATTTATTGGTTAATGACCTTTGTTTTCCTCGTTTCGCTAACATTGTTTTTAATGCCTGCAATGGTGAGTAATGCAATCAACCAAGCATTTTCAGATGCTAAAAATGCAGTGTTTCCTTATGGTTGGTTTATTGTCGCGTTTGTTGTTGCCACGCTACTTGCGCTTGGTGTTCGTATGATAAGCGAACGGTTTGTTAAACACTTTGTGTTAATTAACAGTGGGGTGGGTTTTTCGCGGTTAATGAGTAACCCTTTGCGATTTTTTGAAAAACGTGCACCAGGGGATATTTTCAGTCGTTTTGTTGCTTGGCAGGGCGCATTAACTGAGAAAATTGAGCTTGATAATGGGCTTAGAACTGATTGGATTATTTGCGCCATTGCATTGGGTGTGATGTTTTGGATTGCTCCTGTTCTTGCCGTTATTTCAGCGGCAGGGGTGACCGTGATGGGGCTCATTAGTGTATGGGCAATTATTCGCGATCGTTGGTACACCCAGCAATTACAGCTTAAAGCTGCTGAGCTTAATGACTTTTTTATGGAAACCTTACAGGGCATTCTGACCATAAAAACAGCCGGTATCGAAGAGCAACGTAAGGCGCAATTTGCGTGGCTAAGCCGTGAATTGTTTACCTGCATGCAGCGTCGAAATGTGTACCAACAAATTAAAGATGGTATTTACCAGCTAACAGGTAGCCTCGAAATGGTTATTTTTATGTTGGTTGTGCTGCCGATGGTTGCTAATGACCTGATTTCCTTAGGTGATTTTTTTGCTTATAGCTTTTTACGTCAAATTTTCACTACCTATGTTACTCGAATTTTTTATGCGATTATTCACAAATCTCAGCTGCATATTATTGATACACGCGCTCACTCTTTATTTCCTCAGAAAAGTGAGGAAAGCACGGTCTCACCTCAAACAATATCACCAGCAGGTAGAGTAGCCCCGAACCTTACCTTCGAAAACATTCATTTTAGCTATGACCCATCGAAGCCAATATTAAATGATATCTCGCTAGATTTGCCATCAGGTGCTCAAGTCGCCATTGTGGGTGAGTCTGGGGCGGGTAAAAGTACCTTGTTGAGAATTATTGCAGGGCTATTTAGTGCTCAGAAAGGAAAATGTTTGTCAAATGAAGAGGTTGTAAGTGTACAACAGCTTACGCAACTTGTTTGTTTACAAAGCCAAGAGGATATTTTATTCAATGCAACTGTGTTAGATAACATCACGTTGTTTGACCCTAACTTCCGCGAAAAAGACCGAAAAACGGTCGAAAACTTACTCAATAAACTGGCGTTAGGCACAGTGGTAAGCCAGTTACCAGGCAGTTTAAATGCGTTGATTAGGGAAAGCCATTCTGCACTTTCTCTTGGGCAACGCCAACGTTTGTTGCTAGCTCGTTCACTTTATAGTTCTCGCCCAATTCTTTTACTGGATGAACCTACCGCAAACTTAGATGAAGAAACGGCAAAAATCGTTATAGAAACAATTCAGGAACATTGCCTAAAAACAGGGAAAACCCTCATTGTTGTGACACATAGTGAGGAAATCACGACAAGATTTGATTCAATTTATCGAATTACTGCGGGTGAATTACATAAAAAAGTATCAATCAGAAATGATGGTGGTAATCGTGAGGACGCACCTCAGCCTACAACGTCTTTGCTTGCTAGCATAGGAGAGCTTTGATTATGACTTCTCCCCGCATTAAGCCGACATTTTTACACTTATTTATGCGAGCTCGTGTTTGGATTGGTCTCATTGCATTGTTACTTGTCATTGTGTTGACGAGCCTTGCTTGGCAAGCACCGACAGAACCCGCACAAAGTAGAGTCATTCTTTCGGTTGATCGGGGGGATATTGAAAAAGTGGTCATGGTGACTGGCACACTAAAACCGTCTATTCAAGTGAATGTGGGGGCTCAGGTTAATGGGCAAATTAGAGAATTATTTGTAAAGCAAGGTGATAGAGTCAGAAAAGGGCAGTTATTAGCCGAAATAGACCCAACAATTCAGCAATCTGAGCTTAAAAATGCGACTGCACGCCTATTGAGCGCACAAGCGCAAAAGCGCGCAGCAGAAGCAACGTTAATTCAATACATTAAAGCTTATCAGCGCCAGATAATCATGCAGCGCGACGGTTCTGGCATTCGCAGTGAATATGAGCAAGCGCAAGCGCAATATGAAGCACAATTACAGCAAGTTAGCGTTAATGAAGCGTTAATCACACAATCAGAAATGGATGTGCAAACGGCTCAGGCTAACTTGAACTTTACCCGCATTGTGGCTCCAATTAATGGAGAAGTACTGGGTATTGTTGCAAATGAGGGGCAAACCATCGTTTCCTCACAAACGGCACCTACGATCTTGGTGCTGGCTAATTTAGATAAGATGCAAGTACAAACCCGCATTTCAGAAGCGGATATTCAAAAAATTCAACCTGGTCAGCCACTGACATTCTATGTAATTGCAAATCCTGAGAAACAATACGAAAGCACCATGGGGTACGTGCAACCTATTCCGCCCGAAGCCCTTGATGAGCGGAATAATAATTCAGCTGGTCAGCAAAATAGCGCGATTTATTATAATGGAACATTTGAGGTTGATAACACCGACCGCGCATTAAAAACATCGATGACGGCACAGGTTTTTATTCGTGTTGCCCAAGCTAAAAATGCGCTGCGTTTACCCGTGAGTGCGTTAGGTCGTTCTCTGGGTCTTAACCAATATGAAGTCATTGTTATCAAAAATGAAATAACAGAAGCTCGAACCGTCAAAGTAGGTATAAATGATCGCCATTTTGTTGAGATTCTGGAGGGTATCGCTGAAGGTGAGCAAGTTGTTGTTCAACAAGAGAAAATAGCGAGTTAATCATGAAGATAATATCACCAACGTTATCTTCATCTCGCCCTCTAATTGAACTTCACCATGTTTATCGTGAGTTTTCGGCTGGAACACAAATCATCCCTGTATTGAATGATATAACACTATCGATAAATCAAGGGGAAATGGTTGCCATTATTGGAGCCTCTGGCTCTGGTAAATCAACTTTGATGAATATTATTGGCTGTTTAGATAAACCGTCTCGTGGCGAAGTTTTTATCAATGGTATCCCTGTTCATGAGGCGACCAGTGAGCAGCTTGCTGAGCTGCGTAGCCAATATCTTGGGTTTATTTTCCAGCGATATCATTTGATGCCTTATCTCAGCGCTGAAGAAAACATTGCCATTCCAGCGCTGTACACCGCAATGCCTGAAGATGAGCGTGTGCAGCGAATTCAACTTTTAGCTGATAAGCTCGGTTTACAATCTCGTTTGAACCATAAGCCATATCAATTATCTGGAGGGCAACAACAACGGGTCAGTGTGTGCCGTGCATTAATTAATGGCGCACAAGTCATTTTAGCGGATGAACCAACGGGCGCTTTGGATAGCTCGAGTGGGCATGCATTAATGAATATTTTGCATCAACTTCATCAAGACGGCCATACCGTGGTGATTGTGACCCACGATAGAAATATTGCTGAGCAAACTCAACGTATTATCGAAATCAGTGATGGGAAAATTGTCGCCGATAATCAAAACCTTTCACAAGCGCAGGCACGTGCTAAGCATAATCTTCCTTCTGTTAAAGATAATGGTCGGGCATCACTTTGGCGTGGCATTTATGAGTCGATTCGTATGGCTTGGCGGGCATTATTAGGGCACCGAATGCGCGCTTTTTTATCAATGCTGGGCATTATTATTGGCATCTCTTCTGTTGTGTCATCAATGGCGGTCGGTGAAGGCGCAAGACGTGCCATTATGGATGAAATTGGTAAGTTAGGCAGCACAACGCTTGAAATTCGCCCAGGTACTGGATGGGGGGCAAAGCGGCCAGATATGGAACGCGCGTTATCATTAAATGATATTAAAAGCCTAAAACAGCTCTCATGGATTGAGTCTATTTCGCCAGTTGTCAGCAGCATGACAGTAGCTATCAATAAAGGGCTCGATTACTCCATCATGCTAAATGGTGTTTCTGATGAATACTTTGCAGCTCAAGGTATTCAAATGTTGTCTGGAAATCAATTTAGTGTGTTAGATGTGAATGACAGTGAGCCTGTTATTGTGCTGGATGATGCTAGTCGGGATATTTTATTTGCACCCGATGAAGAGCCTTTAGGCCAAATTGTCCAAATTGGTAGTTCACCTTGGCGGATCATTGGAATTGCGCGTAAACCAGGCCCGAAAATGTCCAGCGGATATGTTATGGGATGGGCTCCTTACTCGGCTCTTCAGCAGCGAGTTCTCGGTGATAAACCTATTGAATATATCACATTACG
The DNA here is from genome assembly GCF_041953405.1 of Providencia xihuensis. NCBI lineage: Bacteria > Pseudomonadati > Pseudomonadota > Gammaproteobacteria > Enterobacterales > Morganellaceae > Providencia > Providencia xihuensis. The sequence continues at coordinate 1,338,611 of NZ_CP169565.1, forward strand.
TTTTCCCGAAATGTTAGCCGCTAAACAAGTAGAAGTGCAGGTCGAAAAGCATTTACTGCGTGAACATGGAAAAAAAGACTTTTTTATTCAGTCTGATGACCAACTGGCTAGCGCGCTACAAAAAACCTCTGATTCCATGTCATTACTGATCACGTCGATTGCAGCCATCTCCTTATTAGTGGGAGGGGTGGGTGTTATGAATATTATGCTGGTTTCAGTTACAGAGCGAACCCACGAAATAGGTATCCGCCTTTCAGTGGGAGCGAGACCTGCGGATATCATGAACCAATTTCTAATTGAAGCCGTCATGATCTGTGCGTTAGGAGGGCTCATTGGGATTATAGGCTCGTGGTTAGCAGGTGGCATTTTTGCGTACATCACGACTGAATTTACCATGGTATTCACACTGTTACCCGTGTTATTGGCTTGTGGTTTCTCTGCGCTAATTGGCTTAGTTTTTGGTTATTTCCCAGCACGTAGGGCAGCCAAGCTTAACCCAACGGAGGCATTAGCACGGGAATGAAAATAAAATCGCCTTATTTTGGTTCAGTGGTACTTTTTATCTGTTTACTCAGTGGGTGTGGGAACTTTACCCGCTCCGAGTACCAACGTCCTGAACTTATTTTACCTCAGCAATGGGATGATAAAATTCAGCGTTCATCAAGTGCGAATGATGTTATGCCATCTGACCTGCAGAGAAATACAGTAGGGCGTTGGTGGGAAAATTTTAATGATCCCAAGCTATCCCAATTGATTAATCAAGTTTTAGAAAATAACAATGATTTAGCATTAGCCGCAATTAAATTAAAGCTGGCTCGCAATACGGCAGGTTTAGCAAATACCAATATAACGCCTGATTTTTCATTAGGGGGATCTGCGAGTAACTCAAAATCAATTCGCCATGGCAACTCATCACAAGAAAGTTATAGTGCAGACTTAACATTAAGTTATGAGATTGATTTATGGGGTAAATTAGCACGTGTTCGTGAGAAAAATGCATGGGAGGCCGTCGCTACTGAACAAGATTACCATGCAACGACGCTTGTGATAATCAACACAACGGCACAGCTCTATTGGAATATTGCGCTATTAAATCAACAGATAAAAAACCTAACGGCAAGTCAGGAAATTGCACAGAAAAGCCAGCAACTCATTCAGTCTTGGTATTTAGCTGGGAAAGTAAGCCAATTAGATTTATTGCAATCAGAACAAACGCTAATTAGTCGTAAGAATGAATTACGTCAGCTTATCAAGGAACGTGAGAACTCACGTAATGCCTTAGCACTGTTGTTAAATCGCCCTGCAGAGCAGCATGTGAGTGAATTATCTTCTCTTAATAGTGACCTGCGAGTTGAGATTCAGGGAATGACCCCTTTGGCGGTATTAGCACAACGCCCAGATATTCAAGCCGCAGAGTCACGTTTGCGCTCTGCACTTGCTGATTCAGATGCTGCGAAGTTGAGTTTCTATCCTACGCTATCTCTTCAAGGTGCGCTTAACGCAGGAAGCCAGTTATTTTCTCAATGGTTTAGTGACCCCTCTCGAGTTATTGGCAGCAGCATCTCACTCCCCTTTATTCAATGGAATACCGTAAAACTAACTATTGAACAGTCAGATTTGCAGGTGCAACAAGCGGCAGTGTCATTTCGAAGCACAGCTTATAGCGCACTCGCTGAAATTGATAATGCCATGGAGGCGCGTTTTACTGCAGATGAAATACGGACACAGTTACAGCAGTCATTATCCCTTAGCCAGCAAAGATTAAAGCTCACGGGAAACCGTTATCGCGCTGGCGCTGTTGACTATCAAACACTACTTAATGCGCAGGATGATTTGTTATCCATCGAAAACTCATTAGCGCAAAACCAATACGATTATCTTTATGCAACGTTGCAACTTTGGCTAGCACAAGGTGGTGGTAGCGTTCATCACGAGGACAACCAATCATGAACCAAAAGACCCAATTAAAACGCGTTGTTGTGACAGGATATGGCGCTGTCACTCCCCTTGGTGGAACCGCGCAAGCATGTTGGCAAGCTATCATGGATAAGCAATTAGGATACCGTTACGTTGATAAAACGGATAAAAATATTCACAGCCACTTTTTGGGATTAATTGATAATGAACCCAATTTAAAAGGTGTTCCTGCCGCCATTCGCCGTCGGTTACCACGGCATACCCGCCTAGCATTAGGTGCAGCTCGAGAAGCCATGGAAATGGCATTTTCAGGGAATTCACCATCAGAATTTTATGACCCTCTCATGTGTGGCGTGATTATGGGAACTGGATGGGCAGGTTTAGATGAAAGTTATATGTCGGTGAGTGAGTTTGATGCGACAGGCATGACATCGCCATTCAACTGTTTTTATGCGATGCCAAATGTCACAACAGCGGCATGCAGCCAATTTTGGAATTTACGAGGATATCAAAATACGACAATAGCCGCATGTGCCACAGGGACTATCGCGATTGGGGATGCGTTTGAAGTGATCCGCAATGGTAGGGCTTCCATGATGTTAGCGGGGGCGGGGGAATCATTACGTACAGATTGCGCTGTGTGGAATATTGACGTGTTAGGTGCTTTAACACGAGAGAAAACAGACCCTACGCGTGCCAGTTGCCCATTTAGTGCAGAGCGCAGCGGGTTCGTATTATCTGAAGGTGCTGCGGTCGTATGCTTAGAAGAGCGTGACAGTGCAATTGCCCGAGGGGCGGTGATATTGGGTGAAATTACTGGGTATGCAAATTATTCAGATGCATTTGATTTTACCTCACCTGCAGAGGACTGCGTAGCTCGCGTTAAAACGATAGAAATGGCGTTACAGCAAGCGAAGATCTTGCCTGCGTCATTAGATTATATCAATGCCCATGGTACCTCGACGGCGTTGAATGATTTGAATGAAACGGAATCACTTAAAAAAGCCTTAGGGGCAGCCGCTTACGATATCCCAATCTCCAGCACTAAATCATATAGTGGGCACTTAATCGCAGCAGCGGGGAGTTTTGAAACTATCATTTGCTTACAAGCGATGGAACATGACGTGATGCCCGCAACCGCAAACCTCCATACCCCTGATCCACAATGCGATCTTGATTATATTCCGAATGACCACCGTTTCAAAAAAGTAGAAAGGGCGTTGAATCTCAGTTTTGGTTTTGGCGGTGCAAATGCGGCGCTGATATTGGAGCGCGCGAAATGAGAGCGTTGTATTACACATTAGCTGATGCAGCTGGGTGGGCGAAATTTTCTGGAGACTATAACCCGATTCATTTTGATCTTAAGTGGGTGCAAGCGGCTGGTGGGGAACAATTAAGCGTCCATGGAATGCGGGCATTGCTTGATGCGAAACAATTTGCAAGTGAGCAATTTCTTCACGGCTCACAAGATGCTCAGCAGAGAACAAAATCAGCGTTTGTTAAATGTGCGGTACGGCTAAGAAGTCCATTATGGAATGATAAATCCTATGATTTAGTCGCGCGTAATAAAGCGGGTTCAGTCGCTATTTTATCTACAGAAGAGCAGCAAAATTGCCTAACTTGTCAATTATCCCCAGTTGATGGCTTAAACACTAACGTGTTGGATTGGGGGGCGCATATTTCTTCAGAGGAGATGGCGAAATTACAGCTATCTTTTCCGCTTTATCCAACAGAGATGTATGAGTGGCAATTTATAGATGCAATTTTATTTCAATATTTGATACATGATAATTCATTATTAAAACAAAAAGATATCTCGAAATGGTTATCCGAAGGAGCAACCCTGAAAGATATTTTTTCCCGCTACCCCATCGTACAAACACATCAGGAAGTGATTTTTGATAGAGATCTTCTTAAGAAGTGGTCTCCGATAAAGGAACCTAAGCCGATGCAGATACACATTCTACCTGCATTAGTGATGGGGGATTTAGATGGTGGGCTATTAATTAATATCAATATTATTGGTCGTTATGACAATAAATTAATCAGTAATTTAATAACGTTAAAAGTGAATGCGTTAAATTGATAACAGTGGAAGGATAAAAAAATGAGCCAATATCAAACAATTTATAACAAAATTAGCGAAATGATCTGTGATGCAAAAGATTTAGAAAGCGAAGAGGTGAATGAGAACCTCACATTAGTTCAATTAGAATTTGATAGCCTCGATTATGTTGAATTAATGGTACTGGTAAAACGTGATTTTAATGTTGCTTTAGACGCTGATTTTTTCATTCAGCATCCAAATCTTTCAATTAAAGAACTTTGTGAACATATTGATAAGGAGTCTGAATCCTAAATGGAAAACCATAAGTGGGTGTTAGTCACTGGTGGAAGCCGGGGAATTGGTCAGGCATTAGTCGCTGAATTATCACATAACTGGAATGTTATCTTCACTGGACGTAGTACTGAAAGTATAGCGAGTACGCTTTCTTTACTCGAAAATAGACGTCCAAATAGATGGATAAAAGGGTTTCAATGTGATGGTAAAGATGGGCAGCAAGTCGATGTGTTGTCTCAATCTTTATTGGATAAATTTGGCGCCCCAGCCGCCATTATACATAACGCAGGTATTACTCGAGATGCATTGCATATTCATCAGGATGGGGATATTTGGCGAGATGTTTTAGATAATAACTTGATTTGCATTGTGAATTGGAACCGCAAATTGGTACCTGCGATGTTAATGACGAATTCAGGTTCTATTGTATTGATGTCATCGGTTACTGGGTTAAAAGGGAATGTTGGGCAAACGGCTTATGCAGCAAGTAAGGCGGCGATGATGGGGATGGCTCGGTCTTTAGCGCATGAAGTTGGGCGGTTTGGTTTACGGGTAAATTGCCTTGCACCAGGGTTGATTGAGAGTGATATGACGCGAGCGATGCCTGAAGCGAAATTAAAATCGATGTGTAAAAATATTCCGTTACGTCGCTTAGGCCAGCCACAAGAAGTTGCCAAAATGGTAGAGTTTCTGATTGGTGACAATAGCCAATATTTGACAGGGCAAACATTGGTGCTTGATGGCGGCCTAACTGCATAATTAACAGAGAGTTAATGGATATACTATAAAATTAACTCTCTGTATTAATTCAACCATAGATAGTGAATGTGTGTTGGTGTTATTTTTAATTTTATTAATGCTCACTTTTTTGATTTTTCAAATAAATCCACCAGTAGGTAATCCCCACGAGTACGCCACCACCAATAATATTGCCAATGGTGACAGGGATAAGGTTGTCGGTAATAAAATTGTTGACGGTTAAAGCAGGGAAGCTATCAGCGGAACTGTGGATTGCATTCCAAAATGTGTCGGGAGCAAAGTTGCGTATGACAATGGCTAAGGGAATAAGAAACATATTGGCGATGCTGTGCTCAAAGCCACTGGCGACAAACATGCCGATCGGCAGCGTCAAAGCGACAATTTTGTCGGTCAAAGAGTGACCAGAATAACTTAACCAAACCGCAAGACAGACCATCAAGTTGCACAGTGTGCCAAGGCAAACGGCCTCAACAAACGTATGGTGCATTTTATGGTCAGCCGTTTGCAAAACATTCAGTCCCCACAGGCCATTGCTGTTCATTAATTGGCCTGAAAACCAGATAAGCGCGACAAAGAAAATTGCGCCAACAAAGTTACCAAGATAAACCAATATCCAATTACCAATCAATTGCTTATACGTAATTAAATTGCTGGCTTTTGCCATAACGGTGAGGACTGTTGAGGTGAAAAGATCGGCTCCACATACTACCACTAAAATCAGCCCTAATGAGAAGCAAAGCCCTCCTGCTAATTTAGTGAGTGAATTTGCGGGAACGGCGCCTGTCGTAACCGTGATATAGAACGTAAATGCGATAGAAATAAAAATACCAGCCATAATCGCTAAAAAAAAGCTAATATCCTTTTTTTTGCTGACTTTATAAAGGCCTGCTTGCTCTGCGACTTTAGCCATTTCCGCAGGGAGACGTAAGTCAAATATATTATTGTCTTTCATGAGATGCTCCTTGGATAGTGCTATGAATAGAGGTCATTACAAAATAAATGCATAACCTATGCCAAGGTTGAACGAGTTTTATCATTAGAAAAGAATAATGAGTAGCCATTAATTTAGTGGGCTTATCTTTTTGTGATACAATTATTGCGCACAACATGGTGTATGTTGTATAAAAAATTGTCTCTTTTAATTCTTATTTTGATCCATTTAAACTGGATAAATCAGCAATGAACATTAGTCAGCTAAAAAGTTTTGTTGAGGTGGTAAGAAGTGATTTTAATATCACTAATGCTGCTGAGAAAATGTATACCTCGCAACCTACAGTGAGTAAGCAGCTTAAACTATTGGAAGATGAGCTGAATGTTTCTTTATTTAATCGGAAAAATAATAACTTACTTTCATTAAGCCCGATTGGAGAACAAGTTCACCAAGTGGCCTGCGATATTTTGGCGCAGTTTGATAAAATTAAAAATATTGTTTCCCACGAAGACACGACGATTAAACAAAATCTGCATATTGCCACGACACATACACAAATCCGCTATAAATTGCCAAAGGTGATTGAGCGCTTTAATGCACGTTACCCCAATATTTCCCTGCATTTTCATCAAGGTGCGCCAGCGCAGTTAGCAGAAATGGTTAACAATGGGGATGTGGATTTTGCTATCGCAACAGAATCGATGCACCTTTACGATGACTTATTAGCCTTGCCTTGCTACCAGTGGTCACGTAGCGTTATCGTTCCCCATGATCACCCACTTGCACAGTGTGAAAAATTAACGATTGAGGAACTTGCTCAATACCCACTAATTACCTATGTGTTTGGTTTTACAGGTCAATCAAAGCTCGACCAAGTTTTCTATCAAAATAAATTAACGCCAAATGTTGTATTAACGGCAGTTGATACAGAAATTATTAAATACTATGTGAAGCACGGAGCAGGGGTTGGTATTATTTCGACCGTTGCTTTTGACCCTGAAGAAGACAGCGAGACATTACGTTGCATTGATATTAGTAATTTAGTGAAGCCAAGTTATACACATGTTTGTATTAGTCGACATATGCACCTGAAAGACTATATGTATGACTTTATTTCCAGCTATGCCCCTCACCTTGATTTAAATTATATTCACCAATCTGCGCAATGGGTTCCAACGGATAAAAACGAGCGTGACGAGCTCTATCGCTCACTACCTGAACTCTAAGAAAAAAGCCGAATAATTTAGATTATTCGGCTTTAGATTACTGTGTGTATTATTTTAGTTTTAACGTGTCGCGATATTAATAAAAATCTGAGCGCCAATTAACAGACAGTCATCGTCGACAAAATAGGGATTGGCGTGCAGATAGTTATTGATGCCTTTTGCTTGGTTACCGCTACCTAAAAAGTACATGGCGCCAAGTTTATCTTTTGTGGCATTGACCATAAAACTGAAGTCTTCGCTTCCTGTCATTGGCTTGCCATTTGACTCAATGTTTTCAATGGGTAAGAATGCCGCCGCTGCATCGTAAATCACTTTAGCGGCTTGTGGGTGGTTTACGACTGCAGGGTAACCACTGCACTCAAGTGTCGTTTTGAAACCGCCAGCTTCACTACGTTCAACAATTTCTTTAAAGCTTGCTTTTAAGATTTTGTCGGTTTCCTCATCCATTGAACGAATGGTTCCACGTGCTTGGACATGATCGGCCAATGCATTTGGAATAGTTCCGCCGTTGATCATGCCGCAGCCAAAGACTGCAGGGCTAAAAGGATCGGTTTTTTTCGCAACAATATAATCCATGTAATCGATAATACGTGTTGCTTCACGAATGGCATCTAGCCCTTTATGCGGTGTTGAGCCATGTGCGGAAACACCGTGTACATCCAGTGTCCAAGCTGAACCATAAGAGGACATCACGCCAGCGTTAAATTTGATGTTGCCTGTTTCAAATGCCGCATCATTGTGTAAGCCATAAACCTCATCAACGCCATCCATACAGCCCATTTCAACCATTTTATTGGCGCCAGGAACACGCATGTCTTCTTCTGCCATCTGGAAGATAAAACGAACGTTATGGGTCAGTTCATCGCGGTTTTCACTCAGGTATTTTGCCGCGGTCAGTGCGATGGTCATATGGGTATCGTGACCACAGTTGTGGGCACAACCTTCATGAACAGAACTGTGTTCGTTACAGGTTAAATCAGGCATTTCAAGGCCATCGATATCGGTACGATAAGCAATTAAACGCTTAGCAGGGTCAATAATCAGATCAGCGGTAAAACCGGTATAACCTTCAAATAGACGAATGCTGTAGCCAAAACTTTGCATCAGCTCGCGGCAGTATTGCGATGTTTTGAATTCTTGACCTGAGAGTTCAGGGATTTTATGTAAGTCTTGGCGCGTTTTTTTGCTAAATGTCTCAAGCGAAAAGAGTTTTTCACTAATATTGTACTTATTGGTCATTACATTATTTCCCGTATACAGAAAGCAATTTTCATGCTGTTAAAAGGGGCCCTGGTGTAAGCGTGTTCAATTCTTGGTGCTGCAATGACATAACATCATTGTCATTTATTTTCAAAATAAGCCAAATTTCAGAAAATATCTGTTAGTGGTTATTGTTGATTATTATTGGTTAGCTAGATTTTAACGTTAATATTCAGAAAGTATGCGTGATGGGGATCGTATTTATATCATATCAGTATTTCATGGCTCATGAAGAATTTAGATGGTAAGCAAAGGAAATAAAGTAGAAAAATAAATTTAATTAAAAATGTATTATATATCAGTGTGTTTTGTGGTTTTGTTGTATGGGTTTTAGTGTTTCTTTATATTTTTTAGATGGATTTCCGTTAGGTTTTTATGATTTAAAAACATTATTTAAAATAAGTTAATTGATTTGATAAATAAAGAATGCCCAATAAAATTAAATATATTTAAGAATAATCGTTGATAACGATAAATAAAAGGAAGGTGAGGAGGAGTGCATAAGAAATACCTCCTAAATATGTAGCTTTTAGCAACATATTTAGGGGACAAATTAATTTTTAAAGGAGCTGATAAATGCGAGGTATTCTTCTTTGCTCATCAATGGCTTGTAATTATCCATAAGAGCATCAGCGCCAGCAGCATCATCAAACAACAGGTCAATAATGGTCATTGCCATCATTTGAGCTGGACGGATATAGGCCATATCATCATCAAATACCACGTAATCTTTACCATGTAATCCACCGCGAATTGCACCAATCCATGGGTGGCTCACTGGCATGATGTGGGAAAGATCGCCAGTATCTGTGCTACCTGTCATATGTTCTGCAACCCAGACATTGTCTTCACCAATTAAGTCATGAGCATTGTGCTGTAGTAAGTCATTGAGTGTGTCGTTGTTATAAAGTGGCAAATAACCTGGTAAATCTTTTACCTCCACTTCAGCGCCAACAGACATTGCCCCAGCAACCAGTGCACGAGTGATCCGCTCATTAGCATCAACCATCGCAGGGACATTTGAGGCTCTGACATAACTTTCCATCCGCACATCACTTGGCGTGACATTTACTAAATCGCCACCTTGGGTAATGATTGGGTGGAAGCGGATATAATCTTTTTCTTGGAAGGTTTCGCGAATCGCATTTACCCCCATAATACCCATCATGGCCGCATTCAGTGCGTTCACACCTAAATGGGGTGCCGCTGCGGCATGGGAAGATTTACCTTTGTAGTTAATCAGTTTGCCAATAAACCCATTGGTGGTTGTCGACATCTCGATAAAACCGATATCACGCTCAGGCTTAACACTGGTTAAGTGGATTTGCATCGCCATATCCACATCATCAAACTCACCAAGGGAGATTAATTCGGGCTTGCCACCGATATAATTGATTTTTCCTTGTTCAATCAATTTATTGCGGTAGGCAAGCTCGACATATTCCTCAGCGGGAACCGCGAAGGGAACCACGTCCCCCGCGAGGTATTCCATTGCACCTGACTTAACCAGACCAATTGTCACCGCCATCATATTGGCAATTTGCGCATTGTGCCCACAGCAATGAGCCGCGCCTGTGAGGTCATCGGCATCAGGGTGCTCAGCACAAATGATGGCATCTAACTCGCCAATCACGGCAATACTGTGCTTGCTTCCTTTGCCACCTTTTAAGCGTGCTTTAACACCTGTTAGGGCAAGTTGATTGCGGTAGTTTACGCCTAAAGCGGAAAATGCGGCTTCAACTTTTTTTGCTGTTTTGGTTTCTTTATAACCCAGTTCAGGCTCTGCCCAAATATCGTCTGCTAGCTTTTTGATTATGTCTTTGTTAGACGCAATAGCTTCACATACTTTGGCTTTCAATTGGTCTTTGGTCATTGTCATGGTTAATATTTTCCTCTATTTAGATAACGCCACTCCATGAAAGAGTCACTTGACCAATAAGTGCAGCGAATAAGAATGTTCCCGTGAATACCGCCAGTGAAACTGGAATAATCCGCCAAGAGATGGCTTTAAATTTTTCGATATCTTTACCGAGTGAAAGACCTGCAAATGCCAGTACCGTGGTACTAATAACAGCAAGTGAAATTTTGCCTGTCATTGCGATCATTTCTTTATCGTAAGGGAATAATGGTGAACACAGACCCGCAGCAATGAGGGATACCCAGAAAATAACGGGTAATTTACCTAATGGTGGGATTTGTGCGATTAAGTACGCCACAAATGACATACCACCTAAAAGCGCCATCGCGATTAGCGAGTCGCTAAAGACTGCGCCAAAACTACCCCGGCCATAGATTGAACCGCCCAGTGCATCACCCAATGAAGTGAAGATGATAACTAATACGATGATTATTGCAATTTCTGCCATCTTTTTCATGATTTCGTATCCTTATTCTGTATCCGCTGATGCCATTGCACGTTTTCTTTTCAGTTTGTTGTACAAGAAAGAGGCAAAAGGTAAGGAGAAGAAAATGTAGATGTACAGACCTAAAACGGAAGACATCAAGTTTGCGGATGATGAAAATGCTTGGATATCCGCTGCATGTTGAGGGTAAAGTTCGAGTAGCGGTGCAACAGATGCAGCTAACATCGAACCACTACCAACACCAGCGCCCATGGCTAATGCAAGTGGGCTCATAATATCGAGTCCTGCAATAACACTGGCAATAATCCCCATCCAAACTGCACCATATAATGTACCGCAAATGTACATTGCCATGACGCCGCGGCCTTCTGGCGAACTTAAACCGTATTTCGCTTCGATGATGGCGATGTTTGGTTCGCGACCTATCGAATAGGTTGCTCCGACGGCTTCACGTCCCATACCTAACATAATGGCGAGCGGTAAACCGAGCAGAATAGTACCGATAAAGTGGCCAACTTCCTGAAGGATCAGCGCGCCACCTGCCTGAATAATTTTTTCCCAAGATGCACCAACAGAGGTGCTTAATTTTGCAATTAAGATAACTAACGCGACACTCATAATTGAGCTAGCACGTGCCATGTTTTGTTCATTAAGAATTTTGAATTTTGGGAAACTGACAATACCACCCATCAACATGGAATAAAGCATTGGAAAAACCATCACGAGACTGATTTTAATTTGCCCTATTGCTTCTGAAAGAAGAATGATAAGTAAGCTAACCAAAAGCAACTTACTATCTTTTAATATACCCATAGTGTTACCTTTCATTGGAAATGTTTTTAAGAGTAATTCGTATATATTTATAATAAAAAGCATTATTTGCGTATTCATACTATCCACGAAACTATTTTCCTGACAATATTCCGAAAAAGTCTCAGGCATGCCTAAAAGGCATGGTTAAAAATCATAAATTAATATTTATTAATAAATTAAAATAAAGAGAATTATTCTCAATTGTGTTTTTGGTAATATTCTTTTATTTTTCATCGAGATATAAAATTATGTTAAATTTTTAACATGTTGTTTCATAAGTGTTTTTGATTGCTTGCTGAATTTTAGTAAAAAACCGTTAATTTATAGGAAAATGTGATTTTGCTCTTGTTTTTCTATTCACTCTGAAAAAATGGCTAATTTAAATTTATTTATATAATGATGAAAATTGAATTTTAAATAGCATTAATAATGGATTTTTTGTTCTTTTGTTTCTATTTTAATCTTGGTTAAATATTATTTAAGGGATAATTATCTAGTGTTGATTTTATTCATTTTTCTAAAATAAATTTGATAATTTAAAATATACCTACATTGGTAGGGGTTTTTGATCAAGATCTCAAAATTGAACATTTGTTAATTGAAAAGCAATAATGGGGGAGTAATTTGAAGGTAGGTCTGCATCATAAGACCAAAGTGTCTCGGGCTAGAGTGAGCGACTTAACCCGAGTGGAATTTCAATATTATTAATCGATTTTTGTTAAGTAATATTTGACAGTCTGTCGTGCTCCAAGTGTCAACAATTGTTGGTATGCGGTTTTTATTTTATTAACAATATCATTGTTTTGTGATATTTCTGGGCTAAATATTGCATCAATTTTTAATAGGGCATCAACGGCTTCTAAAGATGTACCATGGTGTTGATAAATCTTCGAAAACTCGTCGCTAAGTGGGTCTTTGATGGGAATAGGTTCTCCGTCCTCATTGATACCACTGACATATCTCATCCAGGCGGCAACGCCTAAAGCAAGTAATGGGTAGTCTGACCCCTTTTTCTGGTGCCAAAGTATAGAGTCGAGTAGGCGCTGAGGTAGTTTTTGGCTACCATCAACGGCTATCTGTGCTGTTTTATGTTTAATTGCTCGATTAGCAAAGCGAGTTAATAACTGTTGGGCATATTGGTTAAGATCAATATTATCAGGCAAGCTGAGAGTCGGTTTTTGTTCGGCTAGCATTATGCGTTGTACGATTTGGTAGTAATCCTGATTTTGCATGGCATCTGATATAAACTCATAACCGCCTAAATAGCCTAAATAAGCCAGGAATGAATGGCTGCCATTTAACATTCTTAGCTTCATCATTTCATAAGGTGCCACATCCTTAACAAATTGCGCTCCCACATAGTGCCAATCAGGTCGGCCGTTCGCAAAGCAATCTTCAATAACCCATTGCCGAAATGGCTCACTGATAACCGCACAAGGATCATCTTCACCTGTTAATTGCTTGATTTCAGCAAAAGAATCTTCGGTCATCGCAGGGACTATTCTATCCACCATCGTGCTTGGAAATGTGATATTTCGCTTAATCCACAATGCTAATTCACTATCTTGTTGTGCAGCCAAACTTAAAATAGCATTTCGTGCAACCTCACCATTATTTCTAATATTGTCGCAAGAAAGTATGGTCACAGGGGGAAGATTTTGTTGAAAGCGTATTTTGAGAGCGGCAAGGATATAGCCTAAAACAGACTCTGGCGTTTCAGGATAGGCGATATCGTGGCGTATTGCAGGATGTGATAAATTGAGTTTATTCGTTGAAGGATCAGTGCAATAGCCTTTTTCTGTTATTGTCAAAGAGATAATCGCAGTCTCAGGCGCTGCCATTTTTTCAATCACGGCATGTACCCCATCAATACGTGGGTGCATCGCTTCTTTTATTGAATTAATCCGTGTTAGCGTGGTTCTTTCTTCATCTTTTTCTAATAGTACGTAAGTGCAGTGGCGTTTCTTTAGCTGACGGATAAGTTCTGCCCCGCGCGCCGACATTAAGTTTATTTCGCAATATCCCCAATCAGATTGAGATTGTTCAATTAATAGATGTGTATAAAGTGCTTGATGAGCACGATGAAATGCCCCGAAACCAAGGTGTACTATTCGAGGAACTAACTGATGCCTGTTGTTATCCATTATCACTCCCTATCATAAAAAGAATATGCGCTACGCACACTTTACTATTTTAGATTTTAAAAACAATTTTGTTTTAAATTGTAGATAAAAATAGAAAAAGTGTCATGAATAATAAAAGTGTACAACGTTAAAATATTTATTAAAGAAATAATTTGGTTATGATTTTAATTTATTGATTTGTATGTATTTTTATTTATTTTTAAAGTTGGTAATTCGATGGTTGAGTATAAGGAAAAATTGAATTATTCAAATGACAGCACTGCTTTATCGATTAAATTTGATTTCGATCTCATTTTTAAATAAATTAAGAACAATTATGTTCTAAAATAATTGTCTCAGTGTTAGTTTCAATGGTGCGCGCTTTTTGTCCGTTTTGTTTGAACAAAACATACCTCAAATAATGTATTCCTAAAATGTAGGGGGCAGTATGAGTGACACTATTTCAGAACAATTAGCCACAGATACCGCGGTTGATAAGCCCGCGGCAGATAAAAAAACGATTAGAAAAGTGATGATGGCAAGCGTGTCAGGCACCGTAATTGAATGGTATGACTATTCACTCTATGGCGCAGCAGCAGGATTGGTGATTAACAAACTTTATTTTCCAAACTTATCACCAACAATTGCAACGCTGGCTGCATTTTTAACTTTTGCCGTCGGTTTTATTTCACGACCACTCGGTGGTGTGATCATTGCCCATATTGGTGACCGCTATGGGCGAAAACCAGCACTCATTTTTGCAATCGTCTTAATGGGGATTGCGACATTAGCGCTTGGGTTATTACCCACGTATTACCATATCGGCATTTGGGCAACGATTGCTCTGGTTATTATTCGGTTAATGCAAGGGTTTGGATCAGGGGCTGAATTAGCAGGTGCGCAAACCTTTGTGGCGGAATATGTCCCCATGAAGCAGCGGGGCTTCTATACATCGCTAATTAATGCTTCTACGGGGATTGCAATTTTGCTCTCCACAGCCGCATTTTTTGCCGTGACGCAGCTACCCGATGAAGCTTTTATGAGTTGGGGATGGCGGATACCTTTCTTGTTATCCATCGTTTTATTTATTGTTGCGATTTATATCCGTAAGCAATTAGATGAAACACCTGAATACGTTAAATCCGTTGAAAAAGCGGAGAAAGAGAAAAAAGAGCAAAAGATCCCAATTAAAGAGCTTTTTATACATAGCCGAAAAAATTTATTGTGTGGCTTCTTCAGTTTAGCGGGGCACCAAGCAAATGGTTATGTTCTTAGTGTGTTTAGTATTAGCTATCTGACCAATACATTAGGAATGGAAAAATCAGATGGATTGATGGCGTTAATGGTTGCTGTGCTGGTGAATACAATAATGACTCCTGTCATGGGACGTTTAACGGATAAATACGGAACTACGACCATTTTCTCTTTCGGCGCTATTTTCTTAGGTGCTTTTGCCTTTCCTTTATTCTGGTTTTTGGGGAGTGGCAGTTTAGTACTAGCAACGCTCGGTATGTGTATTGCGTATGGTATTGGACACGGTGCTACGTCAGGTGCACAAGGTGCATTCCTAGCCAATTTATTCCCAACACAATATCGTTATTCAGGTATTGCACTTTCACGAGAATTAAACAGTGTGATTTTCGCAGGGTCAACTCCCGTCATTGCGACCGCCCTTGTTACCGTTGGTGATGGCAAACCCACCTATGTTGTTTATTACCTGATTTTCTGTTGTGTACTGACGTTAGCCGCAGTGCAAATGGCGAAAAATTTAAAACAGCATCAATAAGGCCATTTGTGGTCGTATCAATATTTAAATATGAGGTTCGTATGAATATTACTATTTCCGACACGAAACATGCACTAGGTGAAAAAGCCAGTAAAGCTGGAGTGCAGGCCATTAAACAAGCAATGCGCGAAAAAAGCGAAATTGCCATTATTGTTGCCACCGGTGCCAGTCAGTTTGAGATGTTGGATTGCTTAATCAAAGAAGATATTGATTGGTCAAGGGTGACTATTTTTCACCTAGATGAATACATTGGCCTTGATGAGACTCATCCAGCGAGTTTTCGCCGTTATTTGCAAGAACGTTTAGTGGATAAATTACCCACGCCACACCAATTTATTGGTGTGAATGGTTCTGCTGCTGATATTGGAAAGGAAATTCAACGGCTTAACGAGATTATCTCGCAGTATGAAATTGATGTCTGTTTTGCTGGTATTGGTGAAAATGCGCACTTAGCATTTAATGATCCACCCGCTGATTTTCATGCTACCTCTGCATATCTTGTTGTTAATCTTGATGAAGATTGTAGACGACAACAACTGGGTGAAAAATGGTTCGCGAGTTTAGATGAGGTGCCTAAACAGGCTATCTCGATGAGTATTCCACAGATCATGCGTTCAAAATCATTAATACTGAGTATTCCTGATTTACGAAAAGCGAGGGCGGTGAAAAACACACTTGAAGGAGAAATCACTCCTCGTGTGCCTGCATCTATTGTTCAAAATCATGCCCAATGCCAAATATTTTTAGATAAAGATTCTGCGTCATTGTTATCAAAGGTTGATTAAGGAAAAGTATTGAAGGAACAAATTATGAAAATGACGGGTGGCTTATTTGATATTCAAGTCAATGGTTTTGCGGGTGTTGATTTTAATGACGAAAAAATCACCGCAGAGGCATTGGATCATGCGTTAGAGGCGATGTTAAAAACAGGCGTCACACTCTGTTTGCCAACATTAATAACAGCATCGGAATCATCTTTGATAAAGCGCTTTCGAGCGCTTGATAAGGCGGTATCCACAAGTCGCTTAGGGCCATGGATGGTGCCTGGCTATCATTTAGAAGGCCCTTTTATTAATTCAGCAATAGGCTATGCAGGATGTCATCCACCTAACGAAATTATTAAACCTGATGTGCACTTGATAAGTCGGTTAGAGCAGGAAATCACTAAGCCAATCTTATTGATCACTTATGCACCTGAGTTTGATGACGATTTTCAATTTACAAAGCAGTTAGTCGCGGAAGGTAAATGTATTGCAGTGGGCCACTCGAATGTTAGCTTTAACCAAATGGAAGCGGCAGCCAGCGCAGGGGTTTGCATGAGTACCCATTTAGGTAATGGGATCCCTCAACATTTGCATAAATTGGAAAATACGCTGCAAGCTCAATTAAGTTGCGATGCGATTGGCGCAAGTTTTATCGCAGATGGGATCCATATTCCATTTCCTGCGTTAAAAAATTTATTGCGAACAAAGACGGTAGCAAGGTCAATACTGGTTACTGATGCCGTCAGCGCAGCGGGATGTCATCAAGCTGGGGTCTACCAATTTGCAACAATGTCGATTGAGCGGGCGGCTGATGGCACAGTACGGGTACCAGGAGAGGTCAATTTAGCAGGGTCTAGTTTAACGTTAGATCAAGCCATTCGTAATGTTGTGACACATAAAATGGCTAAATTTGATGAGGCAATCATGATGGCGAGGATGAACCCATTACGCTATTTGCAATCAGCGTTCGACTTCCATGGGATAGTCCCTCAAATATCTGCGGTGAAATGGGATGAAGACATGAATGTCGTCAGTTGTGTATTAGGAGAAGATATCGCGCGCGAATATGTATTTTAAAATAATAAGCTATAGAATGTGTTAATAACTCAGTAGCTAGAGCTAAAGGTTTGCTCTGGCTACTTATAGGTGCAATAAGTGTTTATACCTAAACCTTCTTCTTGCCTCTTGCGCTTCTCTAATGTTTTGTTTGTATTTTCTTTTGTGGATAGGGATTGATTGACTACTATTCCTTAAGGCATACTTTGTTGATAGTGATTCACCATTTTTCCGCACATATAAGGGCTAGGCTGCCGATAAATAGCGTATTTTCCCGGTCGTTTAAGACAATTGTTTTTAGGGTAAGCTATTGATTAAACAGCTTTATATCTCACTATTATGATACTTAAACAAACGACAGGTTTTCTTTCTCACCTACCGATAACGCAACCCATAACCCACGATAAAGAGCGTATATTTTTTGCTATTTTAAATGGGCAAATCACAACTCGCCGCGAAGCCGTGAAGTTGTTGAATATTCGCTCGACAACAGTGTCTGAATATGTTGCACAACTTCTTGATAGCCGCTTATTAACTGAGACCATTAGCCAAAATTCAGGTCGGGGAAGGCCATCAATGGTTTTAGTTGTTAACCCTAACCGGTTAATTACATTAGTTTTTCAAGTAATTAGCTTGTCGTTGCACGTTTTTGCTATCAATTTAGTGTCAAATGTTATTGCTCATGAGCAACTCGAGGCATCCCCAGATTGCGATAATCAGGCATTGGCCGATAAGTTTAGCCAGCTCCATGAAAAAATTATGGTAAAGATCCCGAAATCAGCCGAAGTGGCTGGGTGCGTGTTTTCTCTAGGGGGAATTTTCGATAGCCAAACTTACCATTGGATACATGCTTCCCGATGGCCTCGAATGAATAACCTGAATATCAAAAAATTGTTTCCAGAGAATTATCGAGTCGTTTTGTCGCGTACGCTGGATGATGAACTGATGCTTCATGTTCTTGAACGCAATAGAAGTACTTTATTACTTCATTGGGGATATGGCGTTGGTGTTGCATTTAGTACAGCAGATAACCAGATTAACGTAGGTGGGCACGGGTTTGGCGAGATAGGCCATTGGCATATTCCCCAGCAAATAAAACCTTGCCAATGTGGGCAAGTGGGATGTTTAGAAACGGTGGCCGCGTTATGGTCCATCGGGCCTGATGTACTTGGAAATAAATTCAAGGCACATGATGACGAGGAAAATATCGCTGAAATATTAGCAAGCTGTGATTTAGCCAGTAACCCCGTCATGCAGCAAGCAATTATTCATATGGTGAATGCAGCATCAAATATATGTCGGGTGTTTTTTCCTTCACGCCTCATTGTTTCAGGCCCATTTGTGAAAAATCCACAAGTTTGGGCGACTTTTTGTGAAAACTTTCAGCAGCAAAATGCATTTTTTGGACAAACTCTTCCAGAGCTTTCAATGAGCCAAATTAACCGCAACTCTCGCATTTATGGCGCTGCTTTGCCTGTTTTGGAACAAACATTATTGGAATTACTTGCTCAATAAACTCAACGATAAGTCATCAATTCTCAGCCCTGTGATCATCAAGGGCTAAAAGCGCTTAAGTATTAAAAGCCCTAACTGACTGTGCTTCCCTGCGCCAGTTTCATCACAAACTTCATCATCGTTCCCCCACCATCATTGATAACAGCATTGCCATTATCATCGCGAACTTAAGCCCCGAGCGTATTTTGAGGATATTATTGGATAGAAAAAGGGAATAAACGTGAGCTTGGTTGATGGTATTTTCAAAATGAATGGTATTTATATCTCAATTAGTTTGGTAGCGTGGTGGGTAATTTCAGTGAATAACAAAGGTGAATGTATGGCGCAGTGGCTACTTTTTGGGGCAGGTGGGAAAGGGGTTGGGAACATGATAGCCCAACTGGCGATTACAAATCAGCAGCAAGTGGTGGCAGTGGTACGCAATACTGAAGCCGCGGAAAAGTTGTCATTACAGGGGGTTAACGTATTTGTGGGGGATGCTTGCGATAAGGCCATTGTAACCGCAGCATGCCAAGCGGCGGGAACCAATGCAACGGTGATTTCCACCATGGGAGGCTCACAAGATTATTTAGCGAACCGTACAGTGATTGACTGTGCGGAACAAGAAGGGATCTCCCGTATGGTATTGGTGACATCTTTGGGATGCGGGGATTCATGGCAATATCTTTCTTTACGGGCAAGAGCTGCTTTCGGACACGCCGTAAGGGAAAAATCACTGGCTGAATCATGGTTACAAACCAGTTCCCTTGATTTTGCGATTGTGCGACCAGGCGGGTTACTTCATGGGGATGCGACAGGAAAGTCCATTTTGCAGCAAACTGTTGAAGCGCATGGGTTAGTGATGCGGGCCGATGTTGCTGCGCAGGTTTACCAACTTGCGAGTCAAACAGAATTGAAAAATCAAATCTATAGCCTTATTCAGCCAAACCTGACTATCAGTAAATAAGGCTAGATTATCGTTATCAGCCTGTTACCATTGATCGCCACCGCGAAAGTCGCAGTACAGGGATTCAGTAAACTCAATAGAATTATCTCTAGACCAGCCCATCACGCCGCCTTCTTCGCCTTCAGAGCGGACGTAGGCGCCTTGGCATAATTCAAACAAGGTGCCTTTCCACACTTTCCAACCAAGGGATTGATACAGATGGAACCCTTCGTCAGAGGCCGACAGCAAGCCAAGTTGGTAGCAATTGCCGATGATCGTATTTGTCATAGACATCAATTCACGCCCAATACCTTGGCGACGATAACTTTCCAGTACCGCCATGGCTTCGACATACCCCACTGAAATCGGTTTATCATTTATCGCCATATGGCGCTGAATTATCGCCACGTGACCCACGATACGATGTTGGTCATAGGCTAAAACGTGCATGCCGCCCAAGGCATGCTCAAAATCATCCCGAGTGAAATCCCCTTCAAACCCAACAAATAACATATCGAATAACGTGTCTTTTTCGTCATCAGTAAGCTGTGAAGTGTGGCACTGCCTGTATCGGATAATCATAAAATACCTAAATATGTTTCTCTCAGTCATCCTAATTGTAGGGAATTTTAGGATAATAAGTGGTGTTTTACGTGCTAGATAAGCATCATCAAAAGTTAAAGAGTCGCGCCTTTAAGCGGAGCGCATCAAGGATCAACTGGTTAAACTCTTGGTTGTTATGCCTATCACCAGACATTTGGCCACCAATAAAACATAAATGGATCAGTTTGCTGAGCAAATCAGTATAGTGGCGAGGAATAAATAAACGATTGAGTTTTTGAGTCACAAAAGCTAATCGGGTTTCATCGACCCTTTGTTGGTACTCTGAAACAATCGGATCGTTGAGCGCCCATGCTCGAATGGCGACTTCTCTTGATGGGTGTTTTTGCGATGCAACATCAAGATATTTCTTCAAAATATCATCAAGAGTATAAGCAGAATTGGCCTGAGCTAACATCTGTTCCGTGTACTCTAACTCCCAGCATTCCAGTAAAGTGCGAACATATTCTTCACGATTTTTAAAATGGTGGTAAAAAGAACCGCGGGTCACATTGAGTTTTCGCGCAATGTGCTCACTGGAAAATCGAGTGTGTCCTTCTGTGTCTAACACATCAAATCCCGCTTTAATCCAACACGCTTTGGTTAATTTTTTCATTGTTCAATACAGGCTGTGTATGGTGGAAATACTACTGTTACTTTATGCCCTTAATTTGCCATTAACGAGAGCATAAAGGAACCAATATGAAAGAAATAGCGATTATTGCATTTGATGATTTTACAGATATTGACCTGTTTTTCATGTGGGATATTTTGGGGCGGAATCAACGAGATTGGCACGTTCGTATTTTGGCCATCACGCCCACAATTCGTTCTGCTCATGGGCTGGAAATTCCAGTGCATGGTTCAATATCTGACGCGAATCAAGCCGATGCCGTGTTGTTTAGCAGTGGTAAAAAAGGCGTGCCAGACGTATTGGCGGATCCGAATTTTTTATCTGTATTACAGTTAGATTCAAACCGTCAATATATTGGCTCGATTTGTGCGGGAGCGTTTATTTTAGATGCGCTTGGCTTATTATCTGAACGAAAAGCGACAACTCACCAAGAGGCAAGAAAAGCGTTACAATTAAGGCAGATAGAGCCGATTGACCAGCCTCTTGTTTGTCATGGGAAAATCGCTACAGCGGGGGGATGCTTATCCACGTTGTACCTTGTCGGTTGGCTGATTGAATCACTATTTGATAAACAAAAGCGGAAAGAAACGCTATGCCATGTTTTACCAACGGGTCAGCAAACACGCTTTGAAAACTTAATCGAATCAAGTTTAATTCAAGCTCGAATTTAGGTTGTTTTAAATTGGGTCGCGTGTAAACACACGCAACCCAATAGTTATGAGTCACAACGTTATTGATTTTGTTCGTCTAACTGAACTAATGTGAGTAATAATTGACTCAAGGCACCATAAAAACCGAATTCATCATAACGTTGGCAATTGTGACTAAATGTAGGTAACCACTGTAATAAGCACGATAAGGTTTGTTGGCGTAATTGCCTGATTTTTTCGTGATCGATATGGGGTTCACTGAGTGAAAAATGCAGGTGACTGAGTAATTCCAAAAAGATGGAAAGATGGTCTAACGGTTCATTAAATACATCACTGGTTTCCATTCCTGCTTCGAATAACAAACTCGCAATTTGTACGTTATTTGGCGCATTACTTGGGTAAACCGAGGCATAAGGTAAGGCAGATTGTTTATCTGACATTAAAAATAGGCTACAAAAATCCGCAGCTAGTTCTAATTGGGCGTCAGGTCGATGCGTAAGGGCATCGATTTTTATCTGTAATTCATGCGTTGGTGCAATTAATCTCGGTTCTTGCTCGATAATGGTAAACCAGTCCACCCTATCGGTGGACTGAAGCTGTGCCAATTGGGCGCTATCTAATTCACGTGAGAATAGTTGTGCTAGCCATGCATAAATACAGGCTATCTGTTCCCCGGTTAACACGCTGTTCTTGGTCATTTGTTCACCTGTGATGCAGGCACATATTCACATTGTGCTACCATTTCAATTGGCCCATCAAATGCACTAACGCTATCTAATTGCCCTGTGAATTTCTCGATCTCCACTAAGGTGGTATGTGCACTGGTAGCCTGGGCGAGTTGTGATGTACCAATATCTAACGTTAATACGTTAGGGTTGCCATATTTACAAAGTGCATTGATTTCACCGCCTTTGGTAGGATCATACCAGGCACCTTCGTGAATACGGGCAACACCTTGCGCATACAAGTCAGAAACCACAGCACCAGCCAAAACTTGCCCGCGGTCATTAAAGACTCGAACCACATCACCGTTATGAATTCCACGAGCTTTGGCATCTTGAGGGCTGATAAATACGGGCTCTTTGCCACTGACAGAATAATATTGGCGTAGTGCTGGGGACTCACATAATTGCGAGTGTAAGCGAAAATCAGGGTGAGCAGACTGTAAATGCAAAGGCCATTGTTTAGAGCCTGGGCCACCATGGGAGCGCTCAACTTTTTCAAACCACATTGGGTGGCCTTGGCAGTCATCGTACTGCATGTCTGCGATGGTTTTTGAGTAAATCTCAATCAAGCCGCTTGGTGTGCCCAATGGTTCTAAATCTGGATCTTCCCTAAAGGCTTGATGGCGAACAAACATTTGTGGATGTTCAAATTCCACATAACCGTCTTTTTCCCAGAACGCATCAAAAGCAGGTAAATGGATCCCGCGGCCTTTTCCTTGCTGGCTGCCTTCTTGCCAAATCCGTTTGAGCCAGCCCATTTGGTCTAAGCCTTCGGTGAATGCGTCTTCACGCCCAAAACGGCGGCATAAGTCACGGAAAATATCAAAATCGTTACGCGATTCAAATTGCGGTTCAACTAACTGTTTCATTGCAATAATGCCGCGATTAGAGTGGTTACCGTATTGGTCGAGGTCATTACGTTCAAATTGCGTTGTGGCAGGCAAGACAATATCGGCAAAACGGCAGGTAGATGTCCATTGGTTATCAATCGAAACCACCGTTTCAAGCTTACGCCACCCCTCAATAATACGGTTAATTTGCTGGTGGCGATGGAACGGGTTAGTACCCGCAAACACGCACATTTTTAATGGCGGTAGTTTGACGGATTTACCGTTCCAATTAATGGTTTTACCCGGCTCTAGAATCGCATCGATAAAACGCGCGATTGGAATGGTACTGCTATAGCCCTTGTAATCGTTGCTGTCGTGGATTGGCGGGACTTTGGTTGAGCCAGAAAAGCCACTTAAAATAATTCCTTGGCGGCTTGGTGTGCCTGCACCGTTATAGTGCCAGCCGAAACCAAACCCACCTCCAGGTAAACCAATTTGGCCTAACATCGCGGCGAGCACAACAATCATCCACGACCATTGTTCGCCATGCTGCATGCGCTGCACACACCAACCCGCAATAATTTGCGTGCGGTTTGCCGCCATTTGGCGTGCAAGTGTGCGGATTGTTTCAGTATCAATACCACAAATTTTAGCTGCCCATTCTGCATCTTTGGCTTGCCCATCTTTTTCCCCCAGTAAATAGGGTAAGAATTGCTCAAAACCAACACAGTAATCTTTAAGGAAGTTTTTATCGTGTAAATTTTCCGTGTATAGCGTGTGGGCTAAAGCGAGTTGTAAAGGTACATCGGCTTGTGGATTGATGGCAATGTGTTGAACATTGTCGCGTCCAAGATAATCATGAGTAGAGGTAATGATTGGGTCGACACTAATTACTTTTATCTCACCACTTGCTGCTTTTTCTTTTAGCTGCTCGTAATAAGCGTATACGTCGTGGTCTGGGCACCACCAGTTAGCTTGTTGGTTTTTAATGAGATCAGAGCCCCATAACACGATGGTTTTACTGTTTTCTAATACCAGTGGCCATGAAGTTTGTTGCTCATAGACCTCCATCGAACCCACTACGCGAGGTAAAATAACCTGCGCAGCTCCCGTGGAGTAGTCGCCACCCGTGCTGACGCTGTTACCGTGCAGGGCGATAGCGCGGGCAAGCATCCCAGAAGCATTATGGAACATCCCCGTTGATTGCCAGCCACTTGCGGTTAATAACCCGCTTGGGCCATAAGTTGTCTGAATGCGTTCAAGCTCTTGATAGAATAAATCTAGGGCTTCATCCCACGAAACACGCACAAATCGGTTATCGCCCCGTTGGGTGGTATCACTTAAATGGCGCTTGCGTAGCCAATCAACCCGCACCATTGGGTAGCGAATGCGTGCAGTGCCATGTACGTGGTCAGGTAAACCAGCGATCATTTTGGATGGAAATTTATCGCGCTCAAATGCTTTCGCTTCGATAAATCGACCATCAACAACGGTGGCGCGAATAGCACCCCAATGCGATCCCGTTAAAATGCCTTCTTGTACAACAGCGGTTTGTTCTGCTGCCGTTGCTGCACTGGCTTTTCGTGGGGTTAGTAATGAAGGACCTAGCATCCCTGCCACCGTTAGCCCGCCTAGTTGGGCAAGAAAGCGTCGACGAGAAGCTTGAAATGTCGGATTATTTTTCATTATTTTTCTCCGTTGTCACCATGTGCCGCACCACCTGTATCAGATGCATTCATTTGCAGGTATTTCAATAAGGTACGTTCTTCGCGCTTATCTAAACTGGTAAAGCCAATCATGCCATTTAGGGTGCCTATCCAGCCGTTGGCGTCGAAGTGGGCGATGTCAGGTGCACCGTGGCACTGGTTGCATGAACCGTTGTACAGGGAGTCTGCATAAGCCCAAATTGGTTTGATATCGTTGACCATATCCCCTTGCTGCATCCACGCAGTGGCTTGCAATTTGCTCCACGAGGTATCAGTGGCTTCAACGGTCGTGCTTTCGAGGGTTTTTACATTTTCTTGAACATCACCACGAATGGACGCAACGAAAATACGTTTGCCTGGTAACTCAGAAAGTACACGGCGGCGGCCATCGGTTTCTGTCCAACCCGTAATTTCGACTTGTAGCCAATCACCATCGCGTTTTAACACTTTCACTTCAGATGCTGGTAACAATGAGCCTGCTGGGTCTTTATCGCCTTTTTGAGCATAAAGCGGTTTGATATCAAGGGAATATAATGTATTGCCATCGTCATTTGCTTTGGAACGTAATTCATCGAACTGTTTACGAAAACCGCTGCTCATATCGGGTAATTGGTGGGCGATCCCTTTGTGACAATCGATGCAAGATTGGTTATCTTTCGCTGCAATTTGCATTTGGCGTGCCGCTTCTGGGTTTTGCTTAGCGTGATCCATTGAATCGTAATCATGGCAGGAGCGGCATGTCGCGGAATTATTTTCTTTCATGCGAGCCCACTCGCGTTCTGCAAGTTCTGCACGTTTCGCTTCAAATTTTTCTGGGGTATCGATCGAATGTGCGATAAATGTTTGATAAATATCATTGCTCGCTTCGAGTTTACGTTTAATCATGCCAGGGAGGTCATTTGGTATATGACAATCGTGGCACTCTGCACGAACACCAGAAGCATTTTGGAAATGAACAGATTGTTTATATTCTTCATAAACGGTTTCCATGCTGTGACAGCTAACGCAGAATTCCGTTGTACTGGTGACTTTCATTCCCACATGAGGAACAACGATGAGTGCAACGCCGACAACAATACCGACGATAAGTAGTGTGAGCATTGACCAGCGCGCACTTGGCCTTAATAACGCTCTCCAGAGTTTCCGCATAATATCCCCTAAAATAATATGGTTTAATATAGAGGATCTTATTCAGCAAATATGAATAGCGGTACTGGTCAGGATGAACAGCATGCGGCAAGATGTGAATAAATATGAACAGATATGAACAGAAGAGAAGAAATTGATGGCATCACATCATATTGTGGTTGTTGAAGACGAACCCGTGACTCAGGCACGGTTGCAAGCCTATTTTGAGCAAGAAGGGTATCGTGTTTCGGTCACGGGGAGTGGTGCGGGTCTGCGTGAAATTATGGAGCTTCAGCCTGTCGACCTGATTTTATTAGATATTAATTTACCTGATGAGAACGGATTGATGCTCACAAGGGCACTGCGAGAGCGATTTACGGTAGGGATTATTTTAGTGACAGGGCGCTGCGACCAAATTGACCGTATTGTTGGTTTAGAGATGGGAGCGGATGACTATGTGACGAAGCCGCTGGAATTGCGGGAGTTAGTCGTGCGTGTGAAAAATCTTTTATGGCGCATTGACTTAGCAAACCAAGCGCACTCGCAACCTATTTCCCAAGAAAATTGCTACCAATTTGCAGGTTATTGCCTCAATGTGTCTATGCACACGTTAGAGTTTAACCAAGAAACCATAAAATTAACGCGTGCTGAATATGAAATGTTAGTGGCTTTTGTGACGAATCCAAGGGAAATTCTAAGTCGTGAGCGGTTATTACGTATGTTATCAGCACGCCGCGTTGATAACCCAGATTTGCGTACTGTCGATGTGCTAATCCGCCGTTTGCGTCATAAATTAAAGGCGGATTTATTGGTTACTCAGCATGGTGAAGGTTATTTTTTAGCGGCTGATGTATATTGATAAACAGGGCGAAATCCCCCAGGAGAAAGTGAACAACGTAAGTGCTCACTATCGGCATTTTTCTGGGTTAATACTAAAATGGGTGGGCTAATATTATCTGGTACGGCATGGCCTTCGAGCACATTAATTGCTTGTTCAATGACGAGTTCCCCTTGCCAAACCATTTGGTCGCTGGCTGCCATGATAATTCGGCCGCGTTTTAAGCCACGATAGACTTGGTGGGACAAGTAAAAAGAAACAATATTGAGTGGTTTTGCAAGGTTTCGTTTTTCACCCATCGCAGCCTCTGCGGCAATGGCCGTACCGACCACCACATCGGCATCAGGGTGACGCTCTAGCATTTCATGTAACAAATTACGTTGAATTTCAAGGTCGTTATCACCATGGGCAATATCAAGAATAGTTACATTGCTTTTAGCTATAGCTTGTTGGAAACCGTCTTCCATTTCTTGACTGCCACCTGCATCACGAGGGCCTGGCATCAGTAATACTTTTAATGGGTTGCCTTTGCTCCATTGAACAAGGTAACGACCAGGTTGATAGCCCATTTGGAACCAAGGTACACCCACGCGAGTTTTAATGATGTTATTGTGAGTGGCATTTATCACTTCAATAACAGGTAAATGACCTACTTGTTGGCTTAAGTTAGGAAATGATGTGGTGCTACTGCCTAGCAACAACGCGTCGGCTCCCCATTGTTGGCATTGGGAAATTTGTTTTTGCTGAGTCGCTAGCTGATTATAACCGCCCGCTTCCAAAACTTTTAAATCGACACCGTAAGTCTGGGCTGCTTTTTGCATACCATAATTGATGGATAACCAATAAGAATCTTTTAAACTTGGGTAAAGGGCACATAACTTCCAAACTTTGTCGGTTTGGGGCGTTTGGTGTTTTTGATGACTGAAAGACAAATTATCTTGCCAACGCAATAGCGACTCGTTTTTATCCGCAGCATAACCGAGTGCCGCGTAAAACGTGACGAACAGTAAAATAAATGCGCGCATGATAGCCTCACTGGTCATAAACCTTTATCCTAAATGCTTTTGTAATATGAACTCAACCTTTATTAACCGCTAGGTACGTAAACTGTGAATTTATCACTAACTCGACGATTGTGGATGGGCTTTGCCTTAATGGCCGCATTGACGTTCATCAGTACCCTAGTGGGCTGGTATAACCTCCGTTTTGTTAGTCAGGTTGAGCAAGATAACACCCAAGCCCTAATTCCAACCATGAATATGGCGCGCCAATTAAGTGAAGCCAGCGCATGGGAGCTTTTTTCAGCACAAAATTTGACTAATGCAGATAATGAAAACAGCTGGCTTGCCCAAGGCCGAATGCTAACAGCACAAAGCTTAAAAATTACGAACTTATTGAAAACCCTTCGTGAACAAGGGTTTGATACATCAGCAATTGAACAGCAAGAAAAAGAGATCGCCAAGTCGTTAAGCCAACAGGGGGAGCTTGTTGGCCAACGGCTGACGTTGCGTAATACACAGCGACAACTACGCCAACGAATTATTTCAGCGGCAGGGGAAATTGCGCAGTTAGCTCATGGGCAGGCAAATAATGCCACAACCTCTGCAGGAGCAACGCAAGTTAGTTTATATGATTTAATTGAAGAAAAACGAACTTCATCAGCGCAGGCGGCACTTGATCGCTTAATTGATATTGACCTTGAATATGTCAGTCAAATGAATGAATTACGGCTCAGTGCGATGCGTGTTCAACAGATGGTGTTAAATTTAAGTACATTGCCATTAACCCCAAATACAGTGGAGTTAGATAACCAACTCAACCAAGCAGTGAAAATCCTCCAACGTCGGCAAAAATACATTGAAGATCCTGCAGTTCGTCACCAAGTAGGAAATGCATTAGACATCGTTAGCCGTTATGTGGAGTTGATTTCGCTATATCGCCAAGAAAACGATATCACCACGCGTTTACAGATTTTATCGCAAAATAATATTGACCAATTTGCACGCTTTAGCAGTGAAGTTACCCAACTGGTTGATACGATTGAACAACGTAATCAAACAGCACTTGTCGAACTCAAGCAAGCCAGTGAACGGGGGCAAAACTGGTTGTTGTTACTCAGTGTTGTGTCACTTTTTTCATTTATTTTGATTTTATGGCGTGTGGTTTATCGGCTAGTGACTAAACCACTCGCGCAGCAAACACAAGCTCTCCAGCGGTTACTTGAGGGGGATATTGATTCCGCATTTCCTGAAACAGCGGGGGTGAAAGAATTAGACACCATCGGTCGTTTGATGGATGCGTTTCGCTCAAGTGTTCATGCGCTGAATAGTCAGCGTGAACAGCTCGCCGATCAAGTCAAAGCACGGACTGCGGAATTACGGGTATTGGTGGTAGAGCACCGAAAAGCACGCGCCGAAGCGGAAAAGGCCAACCACGCAAAATCTGCCTTTTTGGCTGCCATGAGTCATGAAATTCGCACACCGCTATATGGTATTTTAGGCACAGCGCAGTTGTTATTAGAAAAGCCACCGCTTAAGCAATATCGTGAAGATTTGCACGCCATCACAGATTCAGGTGAGTCTTTACTGGCTATTTTAAATGATATTTTAGATTACTCCGCCATTGAAGCAGGCGGGCAGAATGTTTCTATCAGCGATGAACCTTTTCTACCAAAACCGCTACTAGAAAGCACATTATATTTAATGAATGCGAGCAATAAAAACCGCGCTATCACAATGGTGGCAGATATTGCGGATGACTTGCCTGTGGCACTACAGGGCGACCCATTACGTATTAGACAGATTATTACTAATTTGTTGAGCAATGCACTGCGCTTTACACAGGCAGGGCAAATTACCTTACGCAGTTGTCGTTTTGGTAAATACTGGTTTATTGAGGTAGAAGATACTGGGTGTGGCATTGAAGGCTCGCGCCTAGCTGATATTTTCAAACCGTTTGTGCAAGTGGATAGCCAACGAGGCGGAACAGGTCTTGGGTTGACCATCAGTGCAAGCTTGGCTGAGGCCATGGGGGGAGAGCTTACTGTGAATAGTGAGTTGGGTGTTGGAAGCTGTTTTCGTTTAACATTACCCCTTTGCCCTGCGTTAAAGCCCATTGATAATTCTTCTGATTTACCTGTTAACATGCATGGTGTGAGTTTATTGCTGATTGAAGATAACCCGTTGACACAAAAAATTAGCAGTGAAATGCTAATTTCAAGTGGGGCGAAAGTGACAGTCGCGGGGTCAGCGGCAGAAGCGCTGGCAATACTCTCGCAACAACCTTCCTTTACTGCTGCACTAGTCGATTTTGGCTTGCCAGATATTGATGGGATTACATTAGCGAAGCAGTTATCAGAGCAATATCCGTTGCTTCTCCTGATTGGTTTTAGTGCCCATGTGATTGATGAAACGTTGCGACAACGTACTCATAAAATTTTCCGTGGGATCATTCAAAAGCCTGTTCCGAGGGATACACTAAATCAATTAATTACTAAATATATTTCGGGTGGGGAATGCATTTCAATTCCATCTATTATTCCTGAGAATATACAGTCAGTTAATTTAGTGCAATTGGAAAATGATGCACAATTAATGGGTTACCCAAAAATCAAGGACTGGGTAGCTATTTTTAAACAGCATTCTTTCCCCTTATTGGCTGATATTGAGGCTGCTTATCAACATAATGATACTGAACGTATAAAAAAGTTGGCTCATCAATTAAAAAGCAGCTGCGCCAGTTTAGGCCTACAAATGGCGATGGCGACGTGTGTTCTTTTAGAAAAAGAACCTTTACAATCCACTGAATTAAGAAAAGAAATAGAAGATGGGTTACAAGTGATTGAAAAATGGTTGGAAAACCAATCGACTTGATTCAAGTTTCAAATGTTGTGAAAAAGGCGATTTAATCGCCTTTTTACGGCATCATTGTTTACCTTGCAACTCTTAAGCCACCTTCGACCCCTTGCGGGCTCCATAAAATTTGCCATAACTGGATATCACGGGCTCGAAAAGCGCCAGCACAGGCATTCAAGTAATAAGAAAACATCCGTTTAAAGCGCGGTGTATAATTATGCTCTAGCTCAGGCCAAGCTGATTGGAAACGTGAATACCACGCCATAAGCGTTTTATCATAGTCAGCACCAAAGTTATGCCAATCTTCCATCACTAATTTGTTTTCGCTACTTTCGCCAATATTTTGCAGTGAAGGCAGACAACCATTTGGAAATATATATTTATTGATCCATGCGTCAACATTTACCTTATTTCGATTGGAACCAATCGTGTGCAATAAAAATAGCCCATCTGGTTTTAAATTTCGTTTCACCACATCAAAATACGTTGCATAATTTTTGGGGCCGACATGTTCAAACATGCCAACGGAAACAATGCGGTCAAATTGGGCATTAAGATTACGATAATCTTCTAACATAATTTGCACATCAAGTTCAGCACATCGCGCTTGTGCATATTTCTGTTGCTCAGCCGAAATCGTTACACCCGTTACCGACACTGAAAAATGCTTTGCAGCAAAAGCCGCAAGGCCTCCCCAACCACAACCGATATCAAGTAAACGCATTCCTGGTTTTAATTGCAGTTTTTCGCAAATCAGTTTTAATTTTTGTTCTTGTGCTATCGGCAAGTTCTCGGGGGTATTATCTAAACCTTTCCAATAACCACAGGAATATTGCATATAAGGGTCAAGCATCCGTGAGAATAGGTCGTTCCCAAGGTCGTAATGCTCTTCACCTACAATGCGTGCGCGTTTTGGTGTTTGTAAATTACGGATGCGTGCAATCGCAATTTTCAGTATATCGCTGAAATTATGTGGTAGTTTTTTATCGAGACCATGGCGGAGTACATGGTGGAAAAAAATATCTAAACGTTCGCAATCCCACCAACCCGCCATATAACTTTCACCAAGTGCAATGGAACCTTGTTGTAAGACATGTTTATAAAATTGGTCATTATGGACACGAATATCGAAAGGTTGGGAGCCATTAATTTCAATGCCAGCTTCGCTTAATAACTCACTAACAATGCGCTTCCAAGAGTCGACAGAGGTTTTTTGATTAACAGCATGTTCAGTACTCATCTGATCTCCAATTTTTAGCAAAGTGGGATTCAGAGAGCTTTATTTGTGACGTATTCGCGGTACAGCAAAACAGGAATATTGACCACCACTGTATGGCAGACAGTGTATTAGCGTTATTGTTGCTATAAATAAAGCTCAAATCCAGTTTCAGATAACTCTCTAAAAAATATAAAACCTTCAGTGTGAATTTCAATCAAAATTACAACTAAATAACATAAAAGGCACTTATCACCAAAAAACAAGGTGAATGAAGGGGATATTGCCCTTATACCATTATATTTTAGTATGACTTAAGTGAGTGACAAAATGATGAACA
The DNA here is from genome assembly GCF_041953405.1 of Providencia xihuensis. Taxonomy (NCBI): domain Bacteria; kingdom Pseudomonadati; phylum Pseudomonadota; class Gammaproteobacteria; order Enterobacterales; family Morganellaceae; genus Providencia; species Providencia xihuensis. The sequence goes on from NZ_CP169565.1 coordinate 1,370,911, forward strand.
CTATTTTTATAAGTAAGTTTAAATAGTTACAGATGTGTAGATGGCTATTCTTGTTTGCAGATAATCTTAGTGGGTAAAATAGCGCTCAATAAATTATTGAGCGCTATTAATCAGTTTAATCAACAATGATTAAACGAGTGGGGAATATCCGTAACGAACGGTTTCAGTTTCTTCGAGGTGAATTTGGGTTACCGCAGGTTGGGTATTGGCAATGATTTGTCCATCACGAATAGAGTAACGCACTGGCACTTGACGGCGCACCGCATCGAAACCATTTTCAGCAGGCAAAATTAACAGACTTGCGCGTTTACCTTCACTGACACCGTAGTCTTGTAAGTTCAAGGTACGTGCGCTGTATTCACTAATCAGTTTCAATCCATCATTGATTTGCTGATAACCCATTAATTGGCAAACATGTAACCCCATATGCAGGACTTGCAACATATTGGCTGTGCCAAGTGGATACCACGGGTCAAAAACGTCATCATGCCCAAAGCACACATTAATATCCGCAGCCAGCATCTCTTTTACTCGCGTGATCCCACGGCGTTTTGGGTAGGTATCAAATCGGCCTTGTAAGTGAATGTTCACTAACGGATTGGCAACAAAGTTGATTTTCGACATTTTTAACAAGCGGAACAAACGGGATGTATAAGCACCGTTATAGGAGTGCATCGCTGTAGTGTGGCTCGCAGTCACACGGGAGCCCATGCCTTTCGCGTGTGCTAACGCGGCAACAGTTTCCACAAAGCGCGATTGCTCGTCATCAATTTCATCACAGTGAACATCAATCAAACGGTCATACTTTTCAGCTAAAGCAAAGGTTTTATGGAGTGATTCCACACCGTATTCACGGGTAAATTCAAAGTGAGGAATTGCACCAACGACATCAGCACCAAGGCGTAGAGCTTCTTCAAGGAGTTCTTCACCATTTGGGTAAGACATAATGCCCTCTTGTGGAAAGGCGACAATTTGCAAATCGATCCATGGCGCCACTTCTTGCTTCACTTCAAGCATCGCTTTCAGTGCCGTTAACGTAGGATCAGACACATCAACATGAGTACGAACATGTTGAATTCCATTCGCAATTTGCCATTTCAAGGTCTGCCATGCGCGGTTTTTCACATCATCGTGTGTGAGCATCGCTTTGCGTTCTGCCCAACGTTCAATCCCTTCGAATAAGGTACCAGACTGGTTCCAGCTAGGTTGTCCCGCCGTTTGGGTTGTATCTAAATGAATGTGCGGCTCAACAAAAGGAGCCGAAACTAACCCACCTTCACCATTTAAGCTTTCTGGCAAGATCTCGCCATCCACTTGCGGGGTAATTGCAGTGATTTTTTGGTTATCGATATCGATGCGCCATAAGCCATTACGCTCAGGTAAGCGGACATTATGGATATGTTTAATAGTTTGATTATGCACGAGTTAGCTCCGAATCCGTGGCACGGCGGCGGTTTAATAAAGGATTAAGTACAGCGTAACACAAAGCGCCCCCAAGGACGGCATTAACAGGCACAATTCCAGGTAACCAATGCCCCGCAATGACACCCGCTGCAACAGCGATTAACGCACTGACATTCACATCACGCATTTTACTGCGATCGAATGTTTCATAACGATGGCGATACATCAAGTAGTCAGCAATGATTATCCCACCTATCGGTGGAATGGCGGCAGATAAGAAGGTTAGCCAGCCGACAAAATTGTTATACAACCATAATGCACACAAAGTACCAACTAACCCATTCACAATGGATAAGGCTTTACTGGATAACCCAGTAATGTTGGCGAAGCCTAAACCTGAAGCGTAAAGGGCATTGTCATTGGTTGTCCAAATATTTAAACCCAAAACGATAATTGCGGGTAATAACAAACCTTGGGCAATCATGACATCTGAGATATCAGCCATTCCGAGTGACGCGGCCCCAGCTGCACCAAAGATAAACATTAATGAGTTACCAAGGAAGAAAGCCACGAGTGCGACTAAAACGGCGACTTTCGGTTTGCGACCAAAGCGAACAAAATCTGCGGTTAAGGTGCCTGCGCTGACGAATGAGCCGACCACCATGGCAAGTGCCAAATTAAAATCAATCGGTTTTGCAGGGACAACGGCTTGTAGTGCGCTCATTCCCCCCATATCGGTGATCGCGAGGTAGACAGAGTAACTCCCTAATATAGCAATCGCGGGAACGGCGACGATAGAAAGGACGGTTAATGCGGAAATACCGAAAAATACGGTGATGGTCATTAAAATGCCTGAAATACCAATCAACCAGTTAATGTCCCAGCCTGTGGCTTTACCAACAGGGATAGCAAACATCGCAACACCCACACCAAACCAGCCGACTTGCGTGCCGCCAAGTAAGAATGAAGGGAGCCATGAGCCTTTAATACCGAAGGAGTAACGCGCGAGGAGGTGAGTTGTTAAGCCAGTTTTTGAACCGATAAAACCAAGAAATGCGGTGTAGATACCAAGAAGAAGATTACCAATAAGAACTGCGAGGAAGAAATCATGAAAATTAAGACCGGTACCGAGAGCGCCTCCGGTCCACATACTGGCTGAAAAGAACGTTAAACCTAGCATCACAAAGGTTAATGCTAGTCCGCCTTTTCGCGCGGATATGGGCACGGGCCCATGGCTATAATTTTTATCTTCAGGCACGATTGTCTCCAGTTATTTTTCTCAGGCCAAAAAAATCCGACGCATTTTATAGCCATCAAAATAAAAAGCAAACGTTTTCGTATATTGTTCAATATTTTTAATTTATTGATTTGAAATGTGTGCTCTTAGGTGATTTATTGCAGAGTGGTAAATCCATATTCAGTAAAAAGTTTTTGTGATTCAATCTGTAATAGGTAATTTGCGAAAATTTCTGATTTTTTTGTTATCAATGCCATGGTGTAAATCGCTTGGATATTATCGTGATTTGGAATTGGGAGCGTGGTGAGGTTTGGCAGTTTTGCAATTTTTTGTTGATAGTGATGATAGCCAATAAATAAGTCTGCCTGATGAGATTCTATTAACCATTGGGAAGCTAATTGACCAGAAGGGATCACGGGAGAGTTTTTCCCACCGACTAAGTGGCGAGTACGAGCTTGAATCTCATTAGCAAGGTGAGGATGATTCAGGCGAATTTTATCGTAGAGTTGGATAACATAATCCCCACAAGGGTCATCGTGGGGCGTAGATGTGCCAATGATAATATCTGGTGCACTAAGCAATTGCAGCCAATTTGGGTACTTTTGGGCAAGCAGTGTCGTTGTGGTGATTCCTAGGCGGTTAGTAATAAAGGGCAAAGTGGCATAGGCGATATTTTGTTGCATTAATACTAGGGGATGTGCTTTATCCGCAGAAAGAAACAGATCACAATATGTACCTGCCTCAATTTTTCGCCGTAATAGACCTGCGGGGCCAAACTCACAGGTGATTGCATGCTCATCCGCTTGCGGAAAATGCGTTAAAATGGCAGTCAATGCGCCACGTAGACTGCCCGCTGCCATAATATGCATTAATGGTTGCCTTGATATTGAGTACGATAGAATTTTTGATACCAATTATTCACTTTTGCATCCACATCAACATCAGCAAATTTTTGGGGGTAGAGCTTGCTCGCCATCCATAATTCACCTAACGCCATAGCTTCAGGCATTGGATAACCCCATGCTTTCGCATATTCAGGCATTAAAAAGACGCGTTTATTTTTAACAGCATCAATAACTTGCCAGCGCGGGTCATTGTTGATTTCATCCACTACGCTTGGGTATCGGTCTTGAATGAAAATGACTTCAGGGTTCCAGCTAATCACTTGTTCTAAGGAAACTTGTTTGTATCCTTTGATGGTTGATGCGGCAACGTTCATCGCCCCTGCATGTTGCATCATTAAACCCGTGTATTTTCCAGAGCCATAAGTGGTGAGCTCAGGGTTCGCCATGTAGGCTCGAATACGTTGATTTTCAGGAATATTTTTTAAGTGTTGAGCTACAACGTCGCGGCTATCAAAAGTTTCTTTAATCAGTGCTTTTGCGTTGTCGGGTTTATTGACGATATCCCCAATCAGCGCAATGCCTTCTTTTAAGCCTTCGTTGTATGCCTGTTCTTCGTTGATAAGTTCAGGATTGACATTGTTTTTTGCTTTGCCACTATTTTCTTTTTGCAATGAAATTGCCACAACAGGAATGCCCACTTGGGATATTTTATCGATCATTTCTTGCGGGGCATAGTTTGTTACAAATACCACTTGAGGTTTTAATTGCACTAAACTTTCAAGGTTAACACTTTTGAGGTCACCGACATTGGGAACTTTGACCAATTCAGGAGCAAGTCTTTCATAATTTTGCCCAAGTTGTTCACGCCAATTCCCCATGACGCCAACGATTTTATCGGTGGCATCCAACTGAACCAGTAAATTTAATGTTTGGTGTTGGAGAACGGCGACACGTTCAATCTGGTCGTCAATGACAACTTTTCGACCTAATTGATCGGTAAATTCTCGCTCAGCTAAGCTGGCGAATGAGCAAGATAAAGCCAAAAGGCCAATAAGATATTTTTTCATTGTTATATAACCTAGTATTTCGATGTAAATTGATTTATATAACGATTAATTTCAAGGGTCAACTATCATTTGGTGAATTAATGGGTTTAAACTTGATGTTAAATAAGAAATAAAAAGAAAAATTTAGCGCCTAATAAGCTTAGACGCTAAATCACAACAGAAAGGCTATTTTAAGAGTCGCGCTTTAACGGATTTACCTTTGATTTTACCTTGTTGCAGGTGTTTCCACGCTTGCTGAGCCACGGAGCGCTTTACTGCCACATAGGCGTGGGTTGGGTGAATGGCAATTTTACCAATGTCTGCGCCGTCAAGGCCGACCTCTCCAGTGAGAGCTCCTAAAATGTCACCAGGGCGCATTTTAGCTTTTTTGCCGCCATCAAGGCATAACGTCACCATTGTGGCTTCAAGTGGTGTAATGCGAAGACCTGCGGGTTCGGGTTGCCAGTTTAGCTTCATATTTAGCATTTCTTCGAGGGCATTTGCGCGTTGTGCTTCTTCAGGGGCGCATAGGCTAATGGCTAAACCGCTTTCACCTGCACGAGCAGTACGGCCGATACGGTGCACATGAACTTCAGGATCCCACGATAATTCATAGTTAATCACCATTTCAAGGGCTTTAATATCGAGTCCGCGGGAAGCGACATCGGTCGCAACCAACACGCGGCTGCTCCCATTTGCAAAGCGCACCAAGGTTTGGTCACGGTCACGTTGTTCTAAGTCGCCATGTAGCACTAACACACTTTGCTTGCTGTCATTTAGTGCATCATACACCGCTTGGCAATCTTTTTTGGTGTTACAAAAAACGACGCAAGAAGCGGGTTGTTCACGGCTTAATAATTTTTGTAATAATTCGATTTTACCGTGGCGTGAGACTTCATAAAATTGCTGCTCAACCGCAGGTAATTCATCAACACTATTGATTTCAATTGTTTGTGGCTCGTGCTGAATTTGTTGGCTAATGCGTGCTATTTCATCTGGCCAAGTAGCGGAAAACAGTAAAGTTTGTCGGCTTATTGGTGCGTAGTTAATTACGGTTTCAATGTCAGGCATAAAGCCCATATCTAGCATTCTGTCCGCTTCATCCAGCACTAACGTTTGCAATTCATCAAGTTGAACGGTTTCGCGGTTTAGGTGATCAAGTAAGCGGCCTGGCGTCGCGACAATTATATGGGCTGCATGAGCAAGGGAATCGCGCTGCACGCTAAAAGGTACACCGCCACACAAGGTGAGAATTTTAATGTTTGGAATTGCACGGGCTAAGCGGCGTAATTCGTTGGCGACTTGTTCTGCGAGTTCGCGAGTAGGGCACAAAACCAATGATTGGGTTTTAAATAATTTGGCATCAATACGTTGCAATAACCCCAAACCGAATGCAGCAGTTTTACCGCTGCCTGTTTTGGCTTGCGCACGAACATCTTTCCCCGACAGGATAGCAGGAAGGGCGGCCGCTTGGATCGGGGTCATACTGAGGTAACCTAACTCTTGTAGGTTAGACAGTTGTTCCGCGCTCAGCGCGTTAAGATCAGCAAATGAAGTCACAATAAAATCTCAAATAATAAAAAGGAGCTAATGGCGCCAATGATACTATCCCTGCATGATGCTGTCTGTTTTTAATTCCAAATTAAGGTAGGAAAGGTGGGGTTCAGGTAAGATTTTAGATAAACCAGACTGGAGGATAATTAAATGGACAATTTGCAGCAGCGGCTCAATCATTATCAATGACAAATTCAAGAAAGTGAACTCAACGTTGTCTATGAGTATTTAATTAAAACCATGATGCAAGCAAAGCAATATCTTGCAAATCAATCTGAACGTGGTTTTGAATATGGAAATATCTCCCCAGGTTACCTAGATTACTCATATTTTCCTATTGTAAATACATTTTTGAAACAGCGAAAACTGCGCTTTGGTATTGTGCTTAATCACCGTAAATTGTGTTTAGAATTATGGTTGATGGGGCAAAATGCATCAATACAAAAGGTATATTGGCAAAAATTAAAATCCAGTCCATGGAATACACATTTGACTGAAATGCCGCAATACAGTGTGTTAGCGACTATGCTAATTTCTCATCCTGATTTCACGCAAAAAAGTGCACTATTTGTTGGAATAGAAAAACAGCTGTTCCCACTGATGAATGACGTGATGTGTTTTATTGAAAAAATAGAAAGGTAAGTCATAAAAAGCTTCCTTTCTTATAATAAAGGAAGCTTTGAGCCAGTGTTCTCTATTGTTAACTAGGGATTAAATCGGCCCTAAATTGGTCAGGACGGCATAAACCAGAGCCACAATAGAAATGGCAATCCATGTGAAGACTAATGGCCAAATAAATTTCACCCACGTGGTATATGGGATTTTCGCCGTAGCCAGCACGGCCATTAAGATCCCCGATGTTGGGTTAATGCAGTTCACCACACCTTCACCTAACAGAACCGTTTGTACGGTAGTTTGGCGGGTAATTTCGAGTAGGTCGCCCATCGGAGTAAAGATTGGCACTAATACAGCGGCCTCACCTGAGCCAGAAGAAATAAAGAAGTGCATAATCGCTGCAGTTGCAAACATAGAGAGTGCAGAAAGGGTTTTTGGCAAACCATCCATCATCGAAATAATCGCATTGACGATGGTGTCCAAAATCATGCCATCAGATAATACAATCGCAATAGCACGTGCCATACCAACGATAAATGCACCGCCAACCATACCCGCACAGCCTTTTAAGAAGCCTGTTGCAATGCTATTTGGTGACATACGGTTGAGTACACCAACACCGACCCCTAAGATGATAAACATCGCCATCATCTCTTTTTCACCCCAGCCCCATTCGACAGCACCAAAAATAAAGCCGACTAAGCAGAATGCGCTATATGACAAAGTGATGATATGTAGCGCCGAAATTTTTGAGGTTTGGTGATCAGCGTCATCGACAGCAATCTCTGGGCGAACCATACCTTGCTTACGGCATTTTTTAGTATAGAACGTTAAAAATAAGATACCCGCGATGACGAAAGCGATATAAATCACCATTCGAAAACCAAGGCCAGATAGCAGGGGAACGTCTGCTAAGCCTTGTGATAAGCCAACCGTCATCGGTGCCATGATTGAGGCATTAAAACCAGCATAGGCAGCAACATAGACCAATGCGGCACCAAATTTATCGTCCATCCCAACAGATTTTGCGACTAGCAGGCCGATAGGAACAAATGCAATGATTGAGTTAACGACAATGCCAGTAGTGCCTAAAATAGAAAACACCACAAAGAAAATTGTGATTAACAGAAAATCATTGAGCTTCTTACTGCGCGAAATATTATTCAGTACCTTTTTTATGGCACCAGTTTCTTCAAGAAGATGTAACGCACCACCTGTAAAAATAATTAAAAAGATAATTGGTGCAGCTTTTACTAAGCCATCGGCAATAGACGTGAAGATTTGCCCCGGTAAAATACCGTATTGCTCAGGTAAACGCTCATAGCTACCAGGTATGGTGTAAGAGCTAGATACTTTAGTTTCAATGCCATCTTTGACCATGGTGATGACTTTAGTCTCTGATGCATATTGCCCCGCAGGAACGATCCAAGTAGCAATACCTGCGATGACTAAAATGAAGAACAATAAAACGTAAGGGTTCAAACCTTCCGAACGTTTTTTCGCTGGTGGTGGTGTATTTGTTGACGTTGTTGCCATATTATTATCCTGTTGGATTATTATTTATTGTGTAATACGTTGTAATACATTGAAAAATAACTGTGCTCGCTCAGTTAATGATGGAATTTCTAAATATTCTTTATCACTGTGTTGGTAGCCGCCGATTGGGCCTAAGCCATCAACAGTAGCAGTGCCGACACCTGCTGTGAATGAAGCATCTGAGCCGCCGCCTGTTGAAACGTCGATTAACTCGATATCTAATTTCGTCGCTTCTTGCTTGATGATGTCGATAAGTACTGTACTTTCATCCGTTTTAGCCATTGGCGGGCGATTGATTCCCCCAGTTAGCGTCAGTTTAATGCCATCTAATATCGGTTTGCTGCACACTTCTCTGACTTTTTTATCAATTTCTACGCCTTGTTCTTCAGAAGAAATTCGTACATCGATTTCTGCTCTCGCATTGGGTGCCACAGTATTGACTGAGGTTCCACCTGAAATGAGACCAACGTTAACGGATAAGCCTTGGTCATGGGCAGAGAGTGCATGTAAGCTTTGGATTTTGTGGGATAGCTCTTGAATAGCGCTGATACCAGCTTCAGGGGCAATACCCGAGTGAGAAGCCTTCCCTTCGATGCTCAGTACATAAGTGCCGACGCCACGGCGTGCACTAACAATGGCGCCATTGGCACGTGCAGGTTCCATAACTAAGGCATAACGCTTGCCTAATGCACATTTTTCAATCACACCGCGGGATGAAATAGAGCCAATTTCTTCGTCGCAGTTAAGTAAAATTTCGATATTTTTATAGCGAGAGTCTTGGTTGTCGTACAGTTGCTTCATGACTTGATACACCATGACATGACTGCCTTTCATATCAATCACACCTGGACCATAGGCTCTATCACCTTTGATACTAAATGGACGTTCTGCGACAGTGCCTTTTGGGAAAACGGTATCTAAGTGCAGTAAAATTAAGATATCGGCCTTTACCGATGGGTAATAAATACGGTAGTTATTGCCTAATGATTCATTTTCAATGACTTCAACTTCAAATCCCATTGCTTGGTATTTTTCGCACCACACGGCAGCATGGTTATCGACGCCAGCCTTGTCATAAGAACCAGATTCGATATTCACGACCTGTTCCAGTAGTTCTAACATGGCGGGCTCGTGCACTAAAAAATGATTAGTCATAATGGATTCCTAATATTGTGTTTGTCGTTAATGAGACTGTTTTTATTGTGTTCTGCATGTGGTATTACATCGAAAAATAAAGATAAGAATAAGTGCAATGTAAGAAATTTCATTTTTCTTTAAATTAAATAAATATATGCACCACTTGATAAAGTACTCAGTTTTAATTATTTGATTAAAATTTTTCAATAATTATTGTAAGCATTTTTTATCGTCTCTGTTATGTTTCTATGACACGGATTAACTAAATCGAATTTGATGATTCGATATATAACTTCACTATTATGTGAAAGGTTAATATGCAGGATACCGATAGCGGTCGGTACTTTTTGACTCTATCATACTAAATAATTTGGATACAAGTTTTGTTTTATTTTAATTTAACGCATTGAAATTGAATGAAAAATACAAAATAATTAAATAAATTTAATCATTCGCTATAAATAATTAAGGAACTTTATATTTTGGATTTTTGTTTTACAGCAATGGTTTTTTTGTTTGATTTTATTCAATTTGCTTATATAAAGTATAATTTAGAGTGTAAATAAACCAATATTAAAATTTATATTTTTATTTGAATTTAATAAACATAATAAACTTTATGGTCTTTAGGATTTGAATCGAACAATTATTGAACACTTTGTTTTGTGGATAGCTTTTGATTTTAAATAAGTATAATTATGTGATTTTTGTTCGTAGGTTAAATTGAGATTAATAATTAGTATTACTTTGTTTAAATAATGTGCTAAATGCTGACTTGGTTAATTGGCGATATTATTAGAAACATAAAATGAAGCTACGTTTTTAGCTACCTTACAGAGGTTTGATAGGGTAATTGTTGTTCTTCACTTTGTGGTTGGTAATAAATGAGCTGATATAGCTGAGCAATCTGTAAGAGAGAATAGTTAGGATGGCAAAAGAGAATAAGTTTCTACAATAGCACCATTAAAGAGTAAGTCGGTAGAGATGGTAAGTGAAATTTCGGATAGGACTATGATGCTAATCATGGTTTTCATTAGGCCTGATTACATTGGTTAGTAATATAATTAACTTTTAATATACAATTATTCTTTAATTTTAATAGGTTAATGAATTTTATCTACTGGTGAAGTAGATATTGATAAACTAAATAGTGATATTGTGACGGCTCGCTCATTTCATGTTTATTGATTAACTTATTGTATTTTAAGATTATTAATTTAAATTTAGAAAATTTTTCTCTAAATTTGTATAAAGTCATCGATTTTTAGAAAAATTTTTCTATTTCCCTATGGCATATTCCTTTCAGCAACAAATATAAATAAACACTTTTTTCTCTTTCTATGATTGGGTTTTAATAATGACTAAGAATATTGCTACTGTTTTAATTCATGGTGGAAAACAGCAAGATACTGTCAATCATGCGATTTTCCCTGCAATCACAACCGCGAGTACTTTTGTCCAACAAAGCTTAACTGAACATGGAGAATATTGTTATTCCCGTTGCAGTAACCCAACTCGTTATGCCTATGAAACACTGTTAGCGGAAATTGAAGGTGGAATCTACGCAACAGCGACTGCTTCAGGTGTTGCGGCTTCAAGTTTAGTGCTAAATTTACTACCAAAAGACTCTCATATTATTGCAATGAAGGGCGTTTATGGTGGAACTTTCCGCTTATTTGAGCGTGTTGCAACCGTAAACTGTGGTCACAAAATAGATTATGTTGATTTAAATAATCTGGATGAGGTCAAAGCTAACATAAAAGACAATACCCGCTTAATTTGGATTGAAAGTCCAACTAATCCGTTATTAGAGTTAGTGGATATTAAAGCGGTTTGTTCGTTGGCAAAAATGCATGATATTTTGACTTGCGTGGATAATACATTTGCAACAGCATGGAACCAAAAACCATTAGAATTAGGTGCCGATTTAGTGATGTTATCAGCCAGTAAATATATCGGTGGTCATTCTGATTTAATTGGTGGTGCGGTAATTACACAACGTGAAGATATTGCCAGTCGACTTGATTTTTTAAAAACCACCCTCGGTGCAATTGCTTCTCCCTTTGATGCTTACCTTGCATTACGCGGCTTAAAAACATTGGCATTACGCATGTCAGCACAATGCAGTAATGCGCAGAAAGTCGCAGAATATCTAGCAACACACCCGAAAATTGAGCACGTTTATTACCCAGGTTTACCATCACACCCACAACATCAGCTATGTAAAACACAAATGCGAAGCGGGGGGGCAGTTGTGACGATTAAATTAAAAGGTGATATTGAGGATACAAAAACATTTTTATCTAAGGTGACTTATTTTGTATTGGCGGAGTCTCTTGGTGGTGTGGAAAGTATGGTAAACCATTCAGCGACCATGTCCCATGGTTCAATGACTAAAGAAGAAAGAGAAAGTATTCATGTTTACGATACGACATTGCGTTTATCAGTAGGTATTGAAGATATTAACGACTTATTAAATGATTTAGAAAAAGCATTATCTTAATTAAAATCACAATAAAATATAATAAGAGAGCACCCCATGAATGATTATGGAATTTGGACCATTGTCACTCCACTGGTCACGATACTTTTAGCCATTTTTACACGCCAAGTTATTTTATCTTTATTATTGGGAATATTAGTCGGGTTTACCGTTATTAATGATCATAATATATTATTAGGTGTTAACGGAACACTCGATGGAATTATTAATACTTTTGCCTCACCTGGAAATACAAAAACAATTCTATTTATGGTCATGATAGGCGGTATTATGCGCCTTGTTGTGGTTACAGGTGGTGTTAGGTCACTTGTTAGATTATTGACTAATAAAACCAAGTTGATTAAAAATAGAAAAGCAGTTCAATTAATGGCAATGATTATTACGTCATTAATTTTTATTGAAAGTTCAATTAACCAGTTAATTGCAGGTGCGTCAACAAAAACACTCGCGAAGAATTATGGTGTTTCGCCAGAAAAAATGTCTTATATCGTGCAAACATCCTGTGTGTCGGTGTGCTCGTCAGCGATGATAAACGGTTGGGGGGCGGCAATGATGGGGGTGATTGGCGTGCAGATATCAAAAGGTTTTATTACGGGTGAACCTTTTGAAATTTTAGCCAGCTCGATGGTATTTAATATCATGGCATGGTTTTCTTTAGCTTCGGTTTTATTTTATATCTTCTCCAATTTTTCTTGGGGGCCGATGAAAAAAGCAGAATTGCGAGCTCATGAAGAATCGTTAACCATCTTATCCGCGGAAAATACTGAGCAAGATGATGAAGATATTATTGAACATCCTAATTGCCATACATCTTTAAATTTCTTTATCCCAATTTTATCAACGGTATTAATGGTCCCAGTGGCTTTATATATCACTGGTAATGGTGACTTTAGTAAAGGCAGCGGCTCAACATCTGTTTATTGGGGGGTCATGTTTGGAACGCTAGTTTCTTTTGTCTGGTTCTTAGCGCGTCGCGTATTAAATATTGAGAGTTTCTTTAAAGAACTATATATCGGTTACGCTAGCATGGTGAAAATCAGCTCAGTCATGATATTAGCATTCTTAATGGGGACAGTTTCCTCAGATTTAAATACTGGGGCTTATATTGCTGAAGTGACTTCTGGTGTTATTTCCCCTGCATTCTCAATCGGTTTTATTTTCTTAATTAGTGCTGTAATGTCATTGGCAACAGGCACATCGTGGGGAACGTTTGCCATTATGATCCCTATCGGTGTGCAATTAGGTATTTCAGTGGGAATGCCAGTGGAATATATGATTGGTGCAGCTATCGCAGGGTCTATTTACGGCGATATGACATCCCCAATTTCCAGTGATGCGATTGTGGCTTCCATGGCAACAGATTGTGACCATATTGAACATATCCGAACACAAATGCCTTATGCTACTGTGACAGCTGCATTTGCTCTGATGGTCTACCTCTATTTAGGCTTCACATATTAATCTGGATAATATTCAAATGAATATACAAGAAAGGCTTTCAGCAATAGCGAAAATTAATTTATTGCACACCGCAACGCCATTGGTGAAATTGAATAATATATCTGAATACCTTGGTCGAGAAATTTATATTAAACGTGATGATATGACCCCCCTTGCGATGGGGGGCAATAAACTGCGTAAGTTAGAGTTTATTATTGCGGATGCACTACAGAAAAAAGCTAAAGTATTAGTCACTGCAGGCGCTATACAATCTAACCATGTTCGCCAAACAGCCGCTATTGCAGCAATGTATGGTTTAGAGTGTGTGGCTTTATTGGAAAACCCGCTGCAAAGTGGGAATTCCCTATTTTTAAATAATGGCAATAAGCTGCTGACAGATTTATTTAATACTCGCTGTTATTTTTGTGAAGAATTAAGTGACCCTAATGAACAAATGAAAGCATTAATTGAGTCATTAGGGTTAGAAAATGCGTATGTTGTACCTGTCGGTGGTTCGAATGCTCTAGGTTCACTGGGGTATGTCAGTTGTGCTTTGGAGATTGCACAACAAAAGCCAAAAGATATTGATTTTGCTGCGGTGATTGTTGCTTCAGGTAGTGCGGGAACCCATGCTGGTTTAGCTATAGGGTTACAGGTCGTTTTACCTCAAACTCCTGTTATTGGCGTAACAGTCTCGCGTACGGTTGAACAACAACAGCCAAAAGTTGAAAAGCTGCAAAATGAAATAAGTGAATTATTAAACCTTGCTGATTTTCCGAATGTACAATTATGGGATCAATACTTTTCACCTGCATATGGTGCACCGAATAGCAAGGGGCAACAAGCAATTGAATTATTAGCACAAAAAGAAGGGATTTTACTCGACCCTGTTTATACTGGCAAAGCCATGGCAGGGTTAATTGATAATGTATTAAAAGAAACTATTGAAGGCAGTCAGCCGCTTTTATTTATTCATACTGGCGGTTCACCTGCCTTATTTGCTTATCCTGAAATCAATGTGGCAAGTATTTAAAACTATATTAAAGATGTGATGTACCTATGAAGATTAATACTAAAGTTATACACGGTTATCCAATGACGGATAAGTACACGGGAAGTTCATCTATTCCGTTATATCAATCGTCAACTTACTCGCAAAGTAATATTGAAGAAAATTACGCGTATATTTATTCGCGTTTTTCAAACCCAACCCGTGATGCACTAAGCGAAGCTATTTGCTCAATTGAAAACGCACAATTTTCTGAGGTTTTTTCATCGGGCATGGCTGCTATTAGTGCAGTTTTATTAGGGTTTAGCCAGGGAGATCACATTGTTGCCTGTAAAAGTATTTATGGTGGCACTTTTCAGTTAATGACTGAGTTTTTACCTCGTTACGGTATTTCAGTGACATTTGTTGATGCGACAGATCCTAAAAACTATGCAGATGCAATACAAGAAAATACTAAGGCATTTTACATTGAAACGCCATCGAATCCGACACTGCAAGTAACAGACTTAAATGCGGTCATTGGTTTGGCAAAAAAGAATAATTTAATCACTGTGTGTGATAACACATTTATGACGCCGTTATTGTCGGATGTGATTTCGTTAGGTATTGATTTCTCGATTAATAGTGCCACTAAATTTATTAATGGGCACAGCGACGTTATTTTAGGAACCGTTGCAACAAATAATGCCGAATATGCCAAATGGTTACACAAATCAGCGGTTGCTATAGGCAGTATTGCTGCACCATTTGATAGTTGGCTGACCATGCGCGGTTTAAAATCAATGGCAATGCGTGTTGAGCGTTCCAGTGAAAATGCACAGAAGCTTGCAGAATATCTTAACCAGCATTCGAAAGTAAAAAAGGTGTTTTACCCAGGCTTGGTTTCACACCCAAATCACCAGGTTCATATGCAGCAATCAAAAAATGGCGGAATGGTCGTTTCGTTTGATTTAGGCAATGAAAAAAATGTGAAATTATTTTTAGATGCGATTCGTATCCCATTGGTCGCTGTTAGCTTAGGGGGAATTGAGTCAATTATTTCTTATCCTAAGATTATGTCCCATGCCTGTATTCCTAAAGAGGAACGCATTGCACAGGGAGTAACGGATGGGTTGCTACGTTTTTCAGTTGGCTGTGAAGACATTAGTGACTTATTAGCTGATTTAGATAACGCACTATCAACGTTATAACCTGAAGGCTTATTTTTCATCTTTATTCCTTACAAAAATGGGTATCACAATGAAATGTAAATTGTATCTTTTAGATATGGGTTTTTCAGATAAAAATTATCAAGATGACACTTTTTTTTGCCCAGACTGCACAATGCTAGAGGGAATACTCGCTAAAAACCCGAGGTTATCCAATTTCATTGATGTAAGTTATCTGCCTTTTGAGAAACCACGAGAAGAATTAGTGGATATGTGTGGCGAGGAGAATCAATCTTTACCTGCTTTAATATTACCAGAGGGGATAACGTCTTCTTATCAAACTGGAGTGTATAAAAACACGTCTTATATTTCTGACTTAAGCCAAATCATTGCGTTTTTAGTAGATACTTACCATATACCTAAACAGCATCCATAATAAAAACAAGCACCCTAATATTCTTTAGGGTGCTTGTCATTGAATAAATAATGGAAACTATAGATAAAGCTCTTTATTCACCGGTGTCAATTGAGCTTCTTTCTGCAAGTATTTTAAGGTTTCTGTTGCTAATAACGCAGTAGCTTCATAAAAGTTATTACCGCTTTGTAATTGCATTTTTTCCAAATAACGATATACCCAAGGTAAGAAATGAATTTCCAATAAATCATTTAGCAATTCAGGCTTATTTTGGATAACCCACGCTGTTAATAAGAACAATAAGCCAACATGGTCTTCTGGTTCATTGGCATTCAATTCAATATTAATTTGGTTGTTACGTAGCCAAGCTCTTAACTCAAGGGTAGAAATTCCAAATAAAACATTTTCTTTATCGAGATAAACAGAACCCCACGGCGGAGCAGGGAGTGCATTAGGGCCAATAAATAATCGCTCATAGGCCTCTTTTAGCGTTTCAGATTGCTTAGTATCACCTTGAAATAACTGATTAATTCGTTGGCAATCATAATGAGCGGTGAGAGGCCACTCGGTTAACCATTCACTGGTGCTAAATAGCTCAATGAGTCTGCTAACTCGAGGGTCTGAAGGGTCATAGGAAAAGAGTGCGCCTAAAGTTTGGGTGCACAGTGACATGTCATCTAATTGTTTTTGTTCCATACTGATTCACTTCGTCTTTTAATTTTACTAAAAATTTTTAACCATTTGAGTTTCAAATGAAATAAAGGGTGGTTTTCGATTGTACTTATTTATGGAAATATCAACATATTGATTTAACCATCGTAACGAATCATCAGATATTTGTCGACGAGAAGAGGGGGATATCCCCCTCATGAAGAGCAATTAACCTACCACTGCCATACCAACAGTCATATGTAATCCGTAGAAAATACCCCGACCAATAAGTTCACCAAACACTACAAATAAAACAGCAATGAATAAGCTGATAATTGAGGGATTTCTCATCTTAATATGAGGATAAAGCCAAAAAGCTAAACCAAGGAATAAACAGATAGTTCTCCATCCCATTAATGATGCGTAGTCAGGTACTAGTTGACTGGCTTTTTGCACAGAGCTTTGAATTGAACCAAGTTCATATCCTTGAGCCGTGACTAAAATACAGCTAGCTATTATGCCGATAATACTGATGAGCGCAAAAGAACGTACCCGACTAATGTCATAGCTGGCTATACGCAATAAAAAAGCAGCTAATACAGGGCCTGCAATTAAGCTAGTTAAAATAAATTGCAAACTACCATATTGATTAAACCAGGTTGGTACTGTTTCAATTTGATAAACGCGAGAAATTGCATAAATAAAAAATGCAGCAGCAAACATGGTGATCATTAACCAAATTTGACCAAGTGATCGAGGCATTTTTTTGAAAAATGAAATAAGCCAATATAACCCACCTAAAGCAAAAAAGAGGGAGCCGCTGACAATTTCATTACTTAATGCAGAATGTCCTACACGTATCATCGAATTAAAAGCGCGTAAGGGTGAACCCATATGTAACATGGATAATAAAAAGCCGATACCCATTAATAACCATAATCCGAACATACTCATCACGATTTGGTGATGCTGTTGCGCGGAAGGTTTAAGTTGTAAAACAAGCGCCATTAAAATAAAAGCGCCAGCGACTGTTTGTCCGATAACAGTAAAGAGTATTAATGGATATTCATGTAAGCCAGCACCCATTTTATACCTCCTCCGGATTTGCAAGATAGCCCGTAGTATCACCAACGGGGCGACAATTATTATTAAGGTTTAAAACAATATTCGGTTTGGTGTAATGTGCAGGTGGAAGAGGGGCAATTTCATTAATGTTGCCGTATTTTGCTCGCAATTCATCGATAGGGCCAAAATCCAACGCGCGTAACGGGCAAGATTCAACGCAAATCGGTTTTTTACCTTCAGCAACTCGCTCAAAACAGCCATCACATTTGGTCATGTGACCTTTTTCTGCATCAAATTGAGGTGCACCGTATGGACATGCCATATGGCAATAACGGCAGCCAATACAAACACTTTCATCGACAACAACAAAACCATCTTCACGTTTATGCATTGCGCCACTTGGGCATACTTTAGCGCAGGCAGGATCATCGCAATGATTACAAGAGATGGACAGATAGTAGGAAAAAACGTTTTGTTGCCAAGCACCATTTTGTTCAGTCCAATCCCCACCGGCATACTCATAAATACGGCGAAAGTGAACATCCGTTGATAAATTTTTGAAGTCTTTACAAGCGAGTTCACAGGTTTTACAGCCCGTACATCGTTGTGTATCAATATAAAAACCATATTGTTGTGACATATCGGGCTCCTTACAGTTTTGCGATTTCGACTAAGTTAGTATGTTGCGGATTTCCTTTCGCAAGCGGTGATGGGCGCTGCGTTGTTAGAACATTAATACATCCGCCTTGGTCGACTTTTGCACCAAACATGTCAGCATCTAACCATGCACCTTGCCCCATCGCAGTTACGCCAGGCATAATCCGCGGTGTGACTTTGGCAGGAATATGCACTTCCCCTCGGTCATTAAAAACTTTAACAATATCACCTTGTTCAATGCCCCGAGCTTTAGCATCGATAGGGTTAATCCAGATTTCTTGGCGACAAGCTTGTTTTAAAATATCAATATTACCGTAGCTTGAGTGTGTTCTAGCTTTGTAGTGAAAACCTGTCATTTGGAGTGGATATTTCTCGCTTAATTTATCTTGATGCCCTTCAAACCCTTTGGCATAAATTGGCAATGGGTCGATAATATCATCTGGGGATAGCTCCCAATTCTTTGAAATTTCAGCAAGAGCTTCCGAGTAGACCTCGATCTTTCCTGATGGCGTTTTCAGTGGGTTGGCCTGTGGGTTATCACGAAATTCTTTAAAACCAATGACATGTTCATCAGGGCATTTGTGTTTGAAAATACCCACTGTTTTCATCTCTTCATAAGTTGGCATATCAGGGAAGCGTTCGCGGCTTTTTTCGCAGAGGTATTTAACCCATTCATGCTGAGTGCGACCTTCTGTAAAGGTTTTTTCAACATCTGGACCTAAGCGTTTTGCAATTTCAGATAAAATTTCATAAATTGGTTTGCGCTCAAATTTAGCACTGGTGGCGGGTTGCCCTAAAATCATATAGGACATATTCCCAGCTGATTCACTCGGAATTAAATCTTCTTGTTCAGTTGGCATTAAATCAGGCAATAAAATATCGCAATATTTTGCCGATGCGGTCATAAAATGGTCGATACCGACAATCATTTCGCATTTACTGTCATCTTGTAAAATTTCATGAGTGCGTGCAATTTCGCTATGTTGGTTAATTAACGTATTACTGGCATAGCACCATAAGAATTTAATCGGTACATCCAGTTTATCTTTTCCTTTAATGCCATCGCGAGTGGCGGTCATTTCAGTTCCACGTTCAATCGCATCGGTCCATGTAAACACCGAAATTTGCGTTTTTACAGGATTATCAAGCATAGGGAACCATTCAACGCCTGAATCATAAGTGCCTTCACGGCAACCTGAATTTCCTCCGCTAATCCCTACATTACCTGTAATAATGGCGAGCATTGCAATGGCTCGTACAGTTTGCTCTCCATTTGAATGGCGCTGAGGCCCCCAACCTTGAACGATATAAGCGGGTTTGGCTTGCCCAATTTCACGTGCGAGTTTGATAATTTTATCAGCGGGGATCCCTGTAATAGTCGAGGCCCACTGTGGTGTTTTAGCTATGCCATCAGCACCATCACCTAAAATATAGGCTTTATAATGACCATTACGTGGAGCGGAAGCTGGCAATGTTTTTTCATCGTAGCCTACGCAATATTTATCAACAAAATCCTGGTCAACCATGTTTTCTGTGATAATGACATAGGCTAATGCTGCTGCTAAAGCACCGTCAGTACCTGGACGTATTGGTAACCACTCGTCTTCACGACCTGCAGCGGTGTCGTTATAACGAGGATCAATAACAATCATTCGTGCATTTGAGCGCTCACGAGCTTGCTCGACATAATAGGTAACTCCGCCGCCACTCATTCTAGTTTCGGCTGGGTTGTTGCCAAACATCACGACAAGTTTAGTATTTGCGATGTCATCGGGGCTATTGGCTTCCTGAGAACCATATAGGTAGTTCATACCTGCACGGATTTGAGCGGTACTATAACTACCATAGCGACTTAAAAAACCACCACATGAATTCATTAAGCGATAAGGGACATTAGAGTTGGTGATGTTGCCACCATCAACACCCGTTCCATATAAAACGTGTACAGCCTCATTACCATAATTTTTCAATGTGTTACGTAAGCTATCGCCAACGATATCGAGTGCTTCTTCCCATGAAATTCGGGTAAATTTACCCTCACCTCTTTTACCCACTCGTTTCATTGGGTATTTCAATCTGTCAGGGTGATTCATACGACGGCGAATTGAACGGCCACGTAAACAAGCACGTACTTGATGGTTACCATATTCGTCGTTACCCGTGTTATCAGACTCAACCCAAAACACTTCGTCATCTTTGACATGTAAACGAAGTAAGCAGCGGCTTCCACAGTTTACAGTACATGAACTCCAAACGACTTTATCCTCAGAGAAGTTTGTTGAAGAGGAGGCATTCATTGCTTTTGCATTAAAAGGAAGAGACAAACCACCCACAGCTGCAAATAGTCCGCTTGCAGCTCCTGATTTCACGACATTACGTCTTGAAATAGGGCTATTTAATAATTTATTTTTTATCTTCATTGTGATGACCTTTATGACCATACTAAATATATGGTTTTCAGGAAATCATCTTACTATTTGATTAAGATGATTTGTTGCGTCATATCAATGAATTAATATTTTATTGGTTGGTAACTTATTGATAATAATTAATTTTCATTAAAAAATATTAAGTTTCCAATCTATTGATAATAAATGATTTTAATTGAATCTTGGTTGGGGGAGTACGATTATTTTGTTAATAATAACTGATAGATGAAAAATGTTTCTCTATTTTTAATTCTTGAATGCGAAATAGAGAAATATTTTATCTGTGGACGAAAAAAATAGTTATCTTTATTTATATGATGTGATTTATCTAATGAAAAATATTTTCATTATTTTAACATAAGTTTCTAATTGAATTTATTATTCGTGAGTTGGCTTGTAATTATTAAGTTTAATGGGAATGAGTTTTATTTTTAAAATTAATTAAATTCAATATTCAGTATAAATGATTGTGCCAAAATTTTCGTGAGGCTAATCGGCTAATAGGTTTTTTGAGATGCGGGGTAACTAAAAAGGCTCAGAATAGTTCCTAAGCCTTGAGCATGATTAGTGTGTGATAAATCGAAATAGTGTGTTAATAACGAATTTTCTTATTTTGTTTGGCTCCGGATTAAGTGTTGTTCCATTGCATAAATCATTGAAGGGGACTGGTTGTTGTGGGTAAAACTTAATGCAACAGCTGCTTTTTCATGGGAATCCATGTCTGAAAGAGATTTGCTAACCCCTGAAATTTTATTAGAAGGTAGTTGGCTTGCTTTAATATGCGACTCGATAATATGCAAAATAGCGGGCGACGTATTATTTTCAGTGGAATTTAATGTGGTTATGGCTTTTTCATGAATGTTCATTTGTGAAAAAGGCTTAGCCACTCCATTGATGCCACTTTTAGGTAAATTTGCGGCCTT
Source organism: Providencia xihuensis (assembly GCF_041953405.1). Classification (NCBI taxonomy): domain Bacteria; kingdom Pseudomonadati; phylum Pseudomonadota; class Gammaproteobacteria; order Enterobacterales; family Morganellaceae; genus Providencia; species Providencia xihuensis. The sequence goes on from NZ_CP169565.1 coordinate 1,392,525, forward strand.
TGCATGGGCCGCGATTGCCGCTTCATTTGCATAAGATGTGTTATTTTCATTAAAGCTTAATGAAACAATTGCATTTTCATGTGCGCGGATATCGGCTTGTGCGCTCATGTGAAAAATTAAAAAAAATGCTGATGAGATAAATATTTTTTTCATTTAAATACCTTTAAACAGTTTAGCCAGCTAATATTGGCTTGTGACTTTAAGTGTTTGTTTCTTTAATGCGCTAAATATAAGTGATGAAAAGCAAAGGGAAAATTGACATTTCTGCAAATGTTGAATGCAAAAAACGCATCTATTAATTAATAAACGGAATTTTTTTGCAATTATAGAGATGGATAGTTTGGGGAAATAGAAGAGAAAACACAGGTAACACCGAATATATCGATATCCGGTGTTACTGGGCGAATTAAGTACGTTTTACGATAGGATTAGCACCTTTGGCGTGTTTTTCTTGATGTTCAAACCAACGTACGCGTAAAACATCATATACCAGATTAAATGCATACGTATAAAATAAGAAAAAAGTAAAAAAGCCAACTTCTAAAATAAAGGCATCCCATAGGGTCATGTTTAATAATAAAGCCAACATTGGGACACCTAAGATAACGAAACTAAGTTCAAAACCAACGGCGTGGCCAATACGTACTTTTGTAGATCTTGGTCCTTTTGATAAAGGCCAAAAATGGTCAAACAGCATGTTATAAAATAGGTTTAATAACATGGCGAGTGTGGAAAGTACGATAGCCACTGTTCCCATTTGGAAAATTGAGCGTCCTAAAACCCACGCACTGACCGGTGCAGTTATTGCTATTGCAATGACTTCGAATGAAACTGCGTGAAAAACTCGTTCAGTTAATGTTTTTGTATGCTTGCTCATAACAACCTCAAACTTATAGCAAAATAATGTATTAGTAAAAAAACAGGTGCAATTATTGGTGATTTTTACTATATATACAAAATGGCAGCCATCGATAAAACCGATACCTTATGAATTATTCCATTGAAACATTACGTACCTTTGTAGAAGCGGCATCGTTAAAATCATTTTCTGCGGCGGCAAGGAAGCTCAATAAAAGTCAGTCCACGATTAGTAGCACAATCAGTGGTTTTGAGGATGATATGGGCTTTGTATTATTTGACCGTCAAGGGCGTGAATCGACGTTAACGTTGGCCGGGAAAAAAGTGCTGAGCTTGGTTGAAGATATATTATCAGCTGATGAGCGCTTGCAAGCATTAAGAGTCGAGTTATCTCCAGATATTGAGCCACAATTAAGTTGTGCTTTTTCGGATATTTATCAGCCACCTCATGCTGAGCATATTCTCACAACACTCAATAGACAATTTCCGCATATCGAATTTGAATTTCTAATTGCAGAAAATAATGCGGTTATTGAGATGATCCAAAATCAGCAGGCCCATGTTGGAATGATAGAATCAAGAACTGAATACCCCGCGGATATTTCATATTCACGGTTACCTATTCAAGGTGAGCTCGGATTATATGTATTAAAAACACATCCTTTAGCGCTAGTAAAAAAGGTGACTTACCAACATTTAACGATGACTCGTCAGTTACGTTTGAGTAGCAGTAGTCAAATTATTATTAATAGCGAGAAAAACTGGTTAGCACCTAACTATTTATTGTTATTGGAAATGGCGGAGCAAGGTATTGGCTGGGCTATTTTACCCACATGGTTAGTTAAACAATTTGGCCATGATGTGTTAGTTAGCCTTAATTATGATTTGTGGCCACGAAAAATCGATGTTGATTTAGTTTGGTCTAAAAATACGCCACCTGGAAAAGCAGGCTATTGGTTAATCAATAAGCTACTTGAGGAAAAGGTTTAAATAAATATTTTTTAGTTTTGTTATTGTGGAATTTTTATGTCATTTTTAGATTAAAAAACTAAATATTGTATGTAACAAAATGTTTTCATGTAAATAAACGTAATACTATTTTGATAATAAGACTCATGTCGTTAACCTAAATAAAACAAGTTCTGTTGTTAGCGTTAATTGAGAGGAAGAAAATGAAAAAATTATTAGTACCTACATTATTTGCTGTTGTATCTACTATGTCATTTGGTATTCATGCCGCTACAACTCAAGCTGTGAGCCAAGCTCAGAGCGCGGAGCATAAATTAAATGCTTATGAAGAAATAATGGTCGGTAAAGTTTGGACAACCACGGAAGCGTTGGATCAAGACAAAAAAGCAGTAAGTGCTGATGATAAGCAAGTCGCTAATTTCTTTGGCTTAGCTGAGTATTACCCTGATGGCACATTTAATATGACCACTTTCGATGGCAAACCGAAAATGAAAGGGGATTGGTCATTTGATGAAAATGGAAAAACTCGCTCATTAACGGCGAAAAATGATAAAGGTGAAGTATTATTTACCCGTGTTGTTGAAAACGTCACAGTAACACCAGAAGAATATACTTACCGTATTTACCCTGAACAAGATAGCAAAGATAAGTACTTTGATATTGTCCATAAAGTAAAAAAATAGTTTCTAATTAATGCCGCTTAATGCGGCATTAATTTTAGGCAAGTTATCGTTTTTTATTTAAAACAGGTTTCTGCCCAACGTGCTAATCCTGCCGTGACAGAGCCAAAATCGTCACCTTTTACAATAGGAATATTTGGCAGTTCCTGAGCAATAGCTTGGTGTAGTATCGGTGAACGAGCACTTCCTCCCGTGACAAAAACAGCATTTGGTTGTACGCCACCTTGAATTACGGCTTCTTTTACTAGTTCAATCATTTTACTTTTTGGTGATTCAATAGATTCAACCATCTGATCTTGCTGAATATTCACTTCTAACGCTTCATTCATTAAGGCTATTTGAGCCAAATACTCAGGACTATTTGATAAGGCAATTTTGGCTTCTTCAGCTTTACGAACAAGGCTATAGCCCAATGTTTGGTTATAGACTTCGAGCAAGCGCGCAATTTTTTCAGGTTCTTTCGCATCTTGCTTTAAACGCGTAAGTGCCAATAAGTTCGGTCTTGAATAAAATTCTTTTTGTGCTTCGACATTATTAATGGCTATGGGATTCCAAAATTGCAAAAATGGCATTTTTAACCCAGATGATGATTGGCTCTCCATGCCAAAAAGCGGCATAAGTTGTTTTAAAGCGAGGTAGATATCGAGATCATTCCCACCGACACGTTGGCCACTGTGAGCTAATAATGATTGGGTTCTGTCTTCTGAACCACGGTAACTTGGCCCCATTTGAATTAATGAGCAATCTGTTGTTCCGCCACCGATATCAACGACTAAGATTATTTGGTCATTATTTAACGTTGACTCATATTCTAAACCTGCCGCAACGGGTTCGAATTGAAAAGCAATATTATGAAAACCTGCACGTTTTGCCGCGCGGTATAAAATGGCTTCTGCTTGTTGATTGGCTGTTTCACCACCACGGCCATGGAAGTTAATAGGGCGTCCAATAACGGTATCTGTAATTGGATTGTGTGTACTTATTTCGGCGGTGTCTTTTATATTGCGCATCATGGCGCAGACAAGATCTTCAAAAAAACTTATTTGTGTTTCATGTAAACCAGAAGCCCCTAAAAATGACTTTGGTGATTTGACGTAATAGACATCACGAGGATCCCGTAAATATAAATCTAACGCAGCTTGACCGAATACAATGTCTTCAGGTACTAACTCAACACCTTCTTCTTGGTTAAATGCCATTGATCTTCTTAAAATTTGTTGTCCAATATCATCGGAAGGTGAAATCTTGCAATGGCGAAATAAATGTTCAGAAACGGACTCTCTCGTTGGCGCGCAAAGAGTCGATGGAATATAAGCCTGCTCACCTTCTAAAGGCAGCAATTTAGGTACGCCATTTTCCATTATCGCGACAGCGCAGTTGGATGTTCCATAATCAAAACCAATAAACATCTCATCTCCAAAAATTAAGTGACCAAAGAAAAAAGGGGGAAGACTTTATATCAAGCAGATTAGAATTACTATCAGAATAGTAGTTTTTAGCTTGATCTGTTCTTAGCTCAAGGAATTTGTAATGAAGAAGGGCTATTCTTATGAAAATAAAACGCGGATGTTATGGAGCTAAAATGAGTCATAAACAGATAGAATTAATATCAGTGATCACGTGCCCTGAGTGTAGGAAATCTGAAGCGGAAGAAATGCCAACAAATGCATGCCAATGGTTTTATGAATGCAAGCACTGTGGTGTTTTATTGAAGCCATTAAAAGGGGATTGTTGTGTTTTTTGCTCTTATGGTTCAGTTAAATGTCCACCGATTCAAGAGGCCGAAATTAATGGCTCGTCTTCTTGTTGTTGCTCAACCGTTAAGCTGACCAATAAAAAGCCCATATGAAAATATGGGACTCTAATTTGTTATCAACTATCATATAAATGAAGTGCAGTTATTGACATTAGATATAAATCCTATATTTAATTTATATCTATTTCATTTTTTCTTTTAAGTTAAATTTATAATAAATAGAATTAGATATTTACGTTTTGTTAACTATTGCAGTATTTATTCCAAATGATATTAAATTCATCGTTTGGAAATTCTTTTTCATCACTATCGATTAATGGAATAGAAACGACATTACGTCCATCTTGATGTAGGTATGTTTTGACAATAAATCGCTTAAAACTGTATGAGTTTTGGGTCGTGAAGATAAGAACTTCACCGCAAACATACCCGAGCATGCCATGATCTAGTGTTTCTCTTATTTCATGATATTTAACGTTTTTATACTTTGCTGTCTTTGGGAATGCTAAAAAGTCCTCTACTGCTTTTTGTGATTTAGAGACAATATCTAAATCAGGAGTATAATTACTCGCAACGCCGCCAATAAAGGAGACGCCAGCAATAAGGCCTACGACTAAAAATGAAAATATTTTATTTCTCATAGTATTTATTTCTATATGTAGTTATTTTAATTATCCTTAATAAACACACAAACAGGAAAATGCATATAAGCAGTATATGTAGCTATATGACTATATTAATTACGGTTTTGTACGTATGTGTATTAAGAAATGCTGATTTTATTAAATCTAGCATAAATTTTTTTTAAGTAATATAGAAAGGAAATAATGACAATCAATAAGAAACGAAAAATTACATATTTAAATAGATTGTCATTATTTTGCTAGTGACAATTTTACTTAGTGATAGATTACCATGTATTAATACCTAGCGTTAGTAATATTAGAATAAATTTATTATTGTTTATTATTCATGATATTTGCCATTTGAATTGCTTCAATAAGTTGTGCTCGATTAATTCGTGGACTATTACTATCGAGTAGAGTTTGCCAAATTTGAATAGCTTTATCATAGTTTGCATTCATAAACGCATCGGAAGCAATTAACATCAACGCAGTGACTTCATTATTATCAAGGCTAAGTGCCTTGTTGATAACGGCTAGTGTCTCATCAGTGAGGTGCTGGCCCGCTTGATAATATAAAACAGTGGCGATAGCGGAGTACAGTTGTGCATTTTCCCCCGTGTATTTTAGTGCTCTCTGGTAGGCAATTAACGAATTGTCATAACTATTCTGGTATAAATAATACTCCCCAAGTACGGCCCAAAGTTCACCGTTTTTAGGTGATTGGCGAATATCATTTTGTAAGCGTAATAGGTCACTTTGTTCTTGTTCTAATGGCGTGAAGGCATTTATGGGATCTGAAATGCGTTGATATTCATTATAAGCTAATTGAAAACGGGGTAATAAAAAATAGCTTGCGGTGATCCCTACGACCAATACGATGAGTAAAGCATTGAGCTTACGATTCCATGTATTAAGGTTTGGGTTTATTTTAGGTATCGTCAGTAATTGTTCTGATGGGGTTATTGATGATTGTGTCGACGCCTGTTTTCTCTGTGTGCGGAGAGCGCGTATTAGGTAGTAAGAAGTCAGACAAAATGCAAAAAAAGGCAATAACCAAAGAATGGCGGTAGTAAAATTGACGGGTGGGTTGTACAGAACAAAATCGCCATACCGTTCTCTCATATATTGCACTATTTGGGGTTGGTTTTTCCCTTCGGATACCATTTTATAGACTTGATGGCGCATACTGACGGCGGTAGGGGCGTTAGACTCTAATAGGTTTTGATTTTGACACTGAGGGCAGCGTAGTTGTGCAGCAATCTGTAAAGAATACTCTTGTTCTTCAGCACTGTTAAATTGCCATGTATCGACAATTTGCGCATTCGCTACGGTTGAAATACATAATAAAAATAGGGCACGTAAGAGATTAAGCATATTTTTTTCGCCCTCGTATCCAGCCAAATAAGAGTCCTAGGCACATTAATATGCCGCCGCCCCATATCCATTGAATGCCATCTTGCACATAAAAGCGCATTGCATAATGTTGATCACCAGTCTTTTCACCAAGCACCACATACCAATTACATAACCACCCCCAGTTAATGCCTGGTTCAATCATTAATTGCTGACGAGCAAGATAAAAACGGCGTTCAGTAATTAAATTATGTTGAAATTGGCTCTCTTGAGTAATGTGAATAATAGCTTTTTCAGTGGTGTAATTAGGCTGTGCCGCGAGTTGTAAATCGGCAAATTTGAATTGATAGCCTGCTAATGTGATAGTTTGCCCAACCGCTAGATTAACACTAGTTTCTTGGCGGCTACCGATTGAAAATGCAATACCCGCAGCAAAAATAACTACGCCAGTATGCGCTAATAAAGAAGGGAGTTGTTGTCGGATAATGTAGAAAGGTTTTAACCATAAAACCAATAAAACAACAGTTAATAAACTACACGCCGTAGCAATAATAATACCATGTGCCGCTAAAACTAGGCCAAGTAGTAAGCCGAAAAATGCAATATAAAGAATACGACGTTTTTTTGGATTTGGATTAAATGCACTTAATGTAATTACCAGCAACATTAAAATGCCAAAGGGCAACAAGGTCTGGTTGAAGTAAGGAGCACCAACCGAAATTTTCCCCCAACCAAATAACGTATAAATCATCGGGTACAATGTGCCTGTAAGCACAATAAATAACACAGCGACAAATAGGATTAATGTGAGTAATAAATAAACGTCACGCTGTGTTTTGCTTTGTGTTGCATTGTCAGTAGTTTTGGCTTTCCATCCGTAGATAAGTAAGCAGGTTAGGCTTAAAAAACTGAATAATATAAAGAGGGGGACGGCTCTCACATTATCTAATGCGAAGGCATGTACAGACATTAAAATACCAGAACGAACAATCAGGGTTCCTAATAAAGAGAGAATAAATGTGGCGATTGCCAATAACATAGACCAGTGGCGATAAAGCACATTTTTTCGTGATGCAGCTAAGCTATGAAGCAGTGCGGTGGCACTGAGCCACGGTAGTAAAGAAGCATTTTCGACTGGGTCCCAAAACCACCACCCGCCCCAGCCTAATTCGCTATAAGCCCACCAAGAACCTAGAATGATACCGAGAGTGAGTATGCACCAACTTGGTACTAGAAAGCGCCAGCACAACCAAGCTGTTGTTGTATTAAATGCATCTGATAACAGTGAGCCAATGACTAAAGCACAAACAATAATTAAACCGCTATAACCTAAATAAAGCAGCGGAGGATGCAAGATTAACCCCCAATGTTGCAGCATTGGGTTGAGATCTCGCCCTTCAATTGCAGGTGGAAAAATACGAGCAAAAGGGTCGGAGTACAGGACGATAAACAGCAATAAAGCCGCATTAATGACCGCAATTAGGGTGAGTGTTAATGAAAATAATGGGTGTTTTTGCTGGCGATAGCGCCACGCAAATAAGGTGCTCCAAGCTGAGATAAACAATAACCAGAGAAATAATGACCCTTCGTGCCCGCCCCAAACGGCGGCAATTTTAATGGATAACGGAGAGAGTCGGTAGCTATGTTGAGCAACATAAACCACCGAAAAATCACTGTTAACAAAACTGATGGTTAAACAAATATATGCACTGAGTAATAGGATAAACTGCAAAGATGTCCAAAACACGTTCTGAGGCATTTGCCTCGGAACGTGTCTGAAGTGACCAATAAACCCAAATAGTGCTTGAAAACTGGTGAGACCCAGAGCCAGCACAAGGCAGATGAAACCCACTTCTGGGAGTATTAGTTCCAATTATCACCTTTAATCTTGAATAAATTATGCAACCGTTAATTGCCCTGCGTATAGCACAAAGAAACGCAGGCAAAATACGCCGAATAAACTCGAACCACTGACCAGCAAAATTCTTGTTGCACGATGGCTTTTATCTACCCATTTTTTTAAGCCTAATGGGATAATAAAGCCGAAGCCAACCACACCAATCCAGAACCACCATGTCCAGAAACCACCGCCTAGTGCAGCAATTAATGAACGAATTTTACCATCATCACCTAAGGCTAAGCCGACAAAAAAGGCCGCCAGTAGGAATATCTCTAACCAAATCACAAACCCTTCTACACGGTGTAAAAAGGTTGATTCTGGATTATGAATATTTTTGCGGTAGCGTAACGCTAATGCTATTAGTGACACGGCAATTCCTGACGATATTCCAGAAAATAGGAATAAAGCGGGTAATAATGGATTGTTTAAGAATGGATAGGACTTTAAGGCAGACAGTAAGAACCCCGTATAGGCGCCCAGTAATACTGCTAAAACCAGCATGATAATATCGAGAAAGCGCATAGCTTGAGTAAGCATCGCGAGTACACGAGGAATTATGCTGAGTTTCGGTAGCCATTTTTGTTGCAGGCTAATCAGTTCTGTCTCATAGATTTTAGCCAGCCATACCACTAAGACCGCCATATATACTTGGAATAGCATTACCCCCATCGACATGACGGAAGTTGGACTGTAATGAAACATCAATTTCCAAAACGTCCATGGACGTGTTAAATGGAAAATCAAAATTAACAAGCCCAGTACAATGGTGGTTGGTGCTAAAATTAGCGTAGTACGCATTAGAGTACTGTTACTACCAGCAGCGTTAGGGTAGTACTGGCGCAGTAACACGGCCAATACAACTAGACCTGCAGAAATACCGATTAAAAATAGGTATACCGCAATAGGCCAGTCCCAAACCAGTGATTCAAAATGGAAAGCAGAAGCGGTTGTCATTGGCTAACCTCCCCATATTTGAATGGGACTCGGTACATTTTGGGGTGAGTACCGAGTGCGATTTTGAATCGATAAGTGGGTTTTTCCTTTAGCATCAAGGAAATATCACTCTTAGGATCATCTAAATTACCAAATGTAAGTGCTTTGGTTGGGCAAGATTCAACACAAGCAGGTTGCTTGCCATTTTTTAGATTGGTTTTTCGACAAAAATCGCATTTATCCGCTGTTTTATTGACAGGATGAATAAACCGCACACGGTAAGGGCATGCCGCGATACAGTATTGGCAGCCCACGCATAAGTCAGGATTGACATCAACAATGCCTGTCGTTTTATCGATAAAAGAAGCGCCTGTTGGGCAGACGTCAACACAAGGTGCACTTTCGCAGTGTTGGCATGAATGGCGAAAGAAGCGATATTTGATATCTGGGAACTGTCCGATGGGTTCACTACGAATAATGGTTAACCGTGAAACTCCCTCTGGGACTTGGTTAACCTCACGGCACGCATCCATGCATGCCGTACAGCCGATACACAAATTTTCATCGTGGATCATGCCGTAGCGAACGCCGTCTATTTTCATGGTATTCGCTAGAGTTTGGCCAGCTATTCCTCCTACCGCCGCCAGTGCTCCTGAATAAATAATGAATTGACGACGAGAACAACTCATGGCTGCTCCTTACGCAATTTCACCGCTGCTGGGTTGAAAGCAGGGTTATCGCGCTGCTCAGAGTGGCAATCAACACAAATCTTCACCTTGCCTTTATCGGTCAGGACCTTCATCGTATCTTGTTTTGGATGGAGGTCATGGCAACTGGCACAGGCCACTTTTGTCACGTGGACATCATGGGGCCAGAACGCTTTTTGCAGTTGCTCTGGTAAGTGACAGGATAAACAGACGCTGTTTTGTTGTTCCACGGTGTACATTGGGTTGTTGAAGCGCATAACATCTTTTACGCCTTCGCGGTGATCAGGCCCAGGATTACCGTGGCAGTTGGTGCAAGTCACTGGTAAGTTATTGTTTGGATTGACCACTTCTGAGTGCGTGCCGTGCATGCCTTCTTTGTCTGGTTTGTGGCAATCCAAGCATGCGCCATCAGCGCTGCGTTGCTGTGTGACAACCCAACGGCCATCAGCATTTTCCTCAGCAAGTTGAGGTGTAGCGGAGGCGGCAGTTGCCCATAATAAGCCTGTTGCCAGCACCCCAGCAGTGAATAACGAACGTAGTACGCTCATAATTACTCCATTGGTTGTATTGCCCCTTATCATCGGGGCAAATGACGGTTATTTGGCTAATAGGTCATTTTTACGAGCTTGTTCATCCCATTGAGGTACAACAGTTTTTAAGAACTCTTGTTTCTCAGCATTGATTTTTTGCATATCTAAACCAATGGCTTGTTGCGCTTTTTCTTTGGTGGAAATGTCTGGGATGGCAATTTCATGGGTGATGCCTTTCGAACCGAGCAAACGAGCAAGTTTGGTACGCGCATCAGCGGCTTTATCCATTGCGCCACCTAACATACGCAAACCTTCATCAGGCGCATGCATATGGATACCGTGAGACGCAATCGCTAAGTCCCAGCGCCATTGTGCATGGCGAATGTCGGTTAAGATTGGTTTCATTTCGTCTTCGGTTGCACCTGCATCCCATGCGGCTTTCGCCTCAAAGTGAGCACGAACTAACTGATCTTCCACTTTGATTTTCATTTCTTGGATAGCGTGTTTACGCTCTGCGACGACATCTTGCAGCTGTTGTTTGCTTTGTGTGTGGCAGTTACTACAGGTTTGCTCGAAATTATCGAACGGATTACCAATTTTATGACTGGTATACAGTTCGCCTTTTTCGTTTTGTAGTTTCGGCATGTGGCAATCAATACAGGTCACATTATTTTTGCCATGAATACCTGCACTCCAGGTTTCATATTCAGGGTGCTGTGCCTTTAACATTGGTGCTTTGGATAGTGTGTTTGTCCAATCAGAAAAACCAATGTTGTCATAGTACACTTCCATCTCTTCGACTTTGGTTCCGTTATCCCATGGGAATTTAACGGCTTTTTTATCGCCAGAGAAATAGTACTCAACGTGGCATTGACCACACACCATGGATTGTTGGTCGAAACGACTGGCTTTATCGAAAGGCTTGCCTATGGTTTCCATCGCGCGCTCTGCATAAGGGCGTGTCAGAGTTAGCTCGGGTTTTCCTTTCGCAAAGTCAGGGGAATCAGTTTTGTGGCAGTCACCGCAACCGAGAACGTTAACGACTTCTGGGCCACCTTTTGCCCATTTGCCTTCAAAATAGCCATCTTCACCATGTTCTTGGATAAGCCTTGCAACATCGGGGCTTTTACAGCTCCAGCAAGCCATTGGTAATGGGCCATCTTGTGCATCTTTTGGTGCACCTGTGCGCAATGTTTCGCGTACATCAATGATGGCATACGCATGACCCCGCGGTTTGTTATAGTCACGGGAGAATGGGTATCCCGCCCAAAGAACGACTAAACGCGGGTCTTCTGCGAGGGCATCTTCGCGGTTCGCTTGTTCAGAAGTTGCTCGCCAAGAGTGATATTGGTCTGGATGAGCGGCTTCGAAAGTTTCATTTCGTGTATTTATTGTGGAGGTACCATCCTTAGTCGGAGTAGGGGTTTGTGCATGAACAGAGGTAAAGAGAAATATTCCTGCCACTAGACTCAGTAAGCACAGTACATTATTTCTTATGTTTGCCATAAAAAGGGCCTCGAGTAATGTGAGCCAACCATCCCTTCATTTTTCGAGCGACTATTTTAGGGGGGGTATATCAGCTCGAACGATTTTGGGTATTTTTTGTTATATAGGTTTGATAGCAAGCAGATGGATGCTATCAAGACATTGCCAACTTATATGTGTAACAAAAAACCACACAAAAAATATTGTTTTTGATCAAAATATAATTTGGATTAAAGAAATAGAATGCAGATAAATAATAAATACGGAGTATTAAAGAAACTGCTATAGTTATTAATGACTGGTTTTAAACTGATCACTTAGGATAATAATTTAGTAATGATTCTTATTTTTACCAACACGATTTGTTTTATTTAGTTATTTGATTTTTAAGAGTAATATTTCTAGATGTAATCCTTTTTATATTTCGTAAATTAAAATAAGAAATAAATCGTGCGTAATATCAAAAAACTTGCAATTATTTTTTTCTAAAATGACATTGTATCTACCACTTTAGTAGTAGTTCTTGGTGTTAATTTAAACTTGCAACATTAAAACTCACGATTAAATTAAATATCTATATTGAATGATTGTTAAAAAATAATTAAAAAACTGTCGGTATTCCCTGTTTTGAGTCATTCTGATGTTCAAAAGTTATCAAGAATTCGAATGCGGTGATTTTCCGTTGTAAGTGGTGTTATTACTCCTTTTACCTACTTGGTAGTATGTATTTTTCTAACCTCTATCGTTAATATTTCTCATAAATAATACACATATAAAAACTGCGGTTTATCAGTACTTTTTTACGATTTTGTTGGCAATGTAAAGGAAATCAACATGGTTGATCTCACCCGTCGGGGAGTATTAACTGGTGCGTGGCGTAATGCCGCTCCAGTGGTTCGACCGCCATGGAGTGGTAGTGAAGCGCACTTTATTGAAAAGTGTACCCGCTGCAATGCTTGTGTAGAAAGTTGTGAAACAACAATTTTATACGCTGGCGCAGGTGGGTACCCTGTTGTCGATTTTAAACGTGGCGAATGCACCTTTTGCTACGCGTGTGCGACCGCCTGCCCTGAACCTATTTTTCTGCCACAACAAACCCAACCTTGGGATATCACCGTTTCTATCGGTCAGAACTGCCTTGCGTTTAAATCTATTGAATGTCGCCGTTGCCAAGACAGTTGTGAGCCTGAAGTTATCTCTTTTCGTCCGTCACTGGCAGGTATTTACCAGCCAAAAATAGAAACACAAGGCTGTACAGGCTGTGGTGCCTGTGTTGCAGGCTGCCCTGTATCAGCCATTACCGTGGAGCATGAACATGCACAGTAAATATCAAGTGTGCAGTTTGATTGTACAAATAAAAAGCGAACGAATGTCTGCTGTGACCGAAAAAATAAATCAGTTTCCGAACTGTGAAGTGGCGATTAGCGCCCCTGAAAATGGAAAACTGATTGTCGTTGTTGAAGGGCAAGGCAGTAAAACGTTGTTAGATACTATTGATTTAGTACGCGATATCGAAGGCGTGCTAGATGTTTCGCTGGTGTATCACCAGCAGGATGAGCAAGGTGAGGAAGATTATGAAACTCAGTCGTCGTAGCTTTATGAAAGCCAATGCGATAGCGGCCGCTGCTGCGGCGGCAGGTATTGGCACTCCCAGTATTGCCAAAGCGGTCGTCGGTCAACAAGAAAGTATTAAATGGGACAAAGCCCCTTGCCGTTTTTGTGGTACAGGTTGTGGCGTTCTTGTTGGCACTCAAAATGGCCGTATTGTTGCGAGCCAAGGTGATCCTGAAGCCCCTGTAAACCGTGGCCTGAACTGCATCAAAGGCTATTTTTTACCGAAAATCATGTACGGAAAAGACCGTTTAACGCAGCCATTGTTGCGCATGAAAGATGGCGAATATGACAAAAATGGTGAGTTCACACCGATCACGTGGGAACAAGCGTTTGATGTCATGGAAGAAAAAGTCAAAACCACTTTAAAAGAAAAAGGGCCAGAAGGGATCGGCATGTTCGGTTCAGGCCAATGGACTGTTTGGGAAGGTTATGCAGCTTCTAAACTGTTTAAAGGTGGTTTTCGTTCTAACAACTTAGATCCGAACGCGCGTCACTGTATGGCGTCAGCAGTAGTGGGTTTTATGCGTACTTTTGGTATGGATGAACCGATGGGTTGTTATGATGATATTGAGCACGCAGATGCTTTTGTTCTGTGGGGTTCAAACATGGCTGAAATGCACCCTATTTTGTGGTCTCGCATTACTAACCGCCGTTTATCTAACCCAGATGTACGTGTTGCAGTATTGTCTACGTTTAAACACCGTAGCTTTGAACTTGCCGATAACGGCATTGTATTTACGCCGCAGTCTGATTTGGTGATCCTGAACTATATTGCGAATTATATTATTCAAAATAATGCAGTTAATCAGGACTTCCTGGATAAACACGTTAACCTACGCCGCGGTGCAACAGATATCGGTTATGGCTTACGCCCAACTCACCCATTAGAAAAAAGCGCGAAAAATGCAGGTTCTGATGCCTCTGAACCAATGACATGGGACGAATATAAAGCCTTTGTTGCGGAATATACCTTAGATAAAACTGCGGAAATGACTGGGGTACCAAAAGACCAGTTAGAAGAGTTAGCGAAGCTGTATGCAGACCCGAAAACCAAAGTAGTTTCTTACTGGACTATGGGCTTTAACCAGCACACCCGCGGAGTTTGGGCAAATAATCTTGCGTACAATCTGCATTTATTAACGGGCAAAATTTCTCAACCAGGCTGTGGTCCTTTCTCCTTAACAGGCCAGCCATCAGCCTGTGGTACCGCGCGTGAAGTGGGGACGTTCTCACACCGCTTACCTGCGGACATGGTGGTCACTAACGAAAAACACCGTGAAAAAGTGGAAGGTGTTTGGGGATTACCTGCGGGCACCATCCCAGAAAAAGTTGGTTTACACGCCGTTGCACAAGACCGCGCCTTAAAAGACGGGAAGCTAAATTTCTACTGGGTCATGTGTAATAACAACATGCAAGCGGGCCCAAATATCAATCAAGAGCGTATGCCAGGGTGGCGCGATCCGCGTAACTTTATCGTGGTATCTGACCCATACCCAACTGTCAGTGCATTGTCCGCTGATTTAATCTTACCTACCGCGATGTGGGTAGAGAAAGAAGGGGCTTACGGCAACGCAGAGCGTCGTACCCAGTTTTGGCGTCAACAAGTTCAAGCGCCAGGTGAAGCAAAATCTGATTTAATGCAGATGGTGTTATTTTCTAAACGCTTTAAAACGGATGAAGTGTGGCCTGAAGAGTTACTGGCGAAAAAACCAGAACTACGCGGTAAAACCTTGTATGACGTGTTATTTGCCAACGAAGTTGTCACTAAATTCCCAGTGACAGAGTTAGCAGAAGACCAATTAAACGATGAATCCCGTGAGTTAGGCTTTTATTTACAAAAAGGCTTATTTGAAGAATATGCAGGTTTTGGTCGTGGACATGGTCATGACTTAGCAGACTTTGATGCTTACCACAAAGCTCGCGGTATTCGTTGGCCAGTAGTGGATGGCAAAGAAACCCAGTGGCGTTATAGCGAAGGAAATGACCCTTACGTTAAAGCGGGTGAAGGTTATCAATTCTACGGTAAACCTGATGGCAAAGCGGTTATTTTTGCACTGCCGTTTGAACCCGCTGCAGAAGCACCAGATAAAGAATACGATTTGTGGTTATCAACAGGGCGTGTTCTTGAACATTGGCATACTGGCAGTATGACGCGTCGTGTGCCTGAGCTTCACCGCGCTTTCCCTGAATCATTAGTGTTTATGCACCCACTTGATGCGAAAGATCGTGGATTACGTCGTGGCGACAAAGTCAAAGTGGTTTCTCGCCGTGGTGATGTGACAACGATTGTTGAAACTCGCGGCCGTAATAGACCACCAAAAGGTTTGGTGTACATGGCATTCTTTGATGCAGCGCAATTAGTGAACAATTTAACACTGGATGCGACTGATCCACTTTCGAAAGAAACGGACTACAAAAAATGTGCCGTTAAACTGGAAAAGGTGTAATTGCTAATGCCCCAGAAAACGCATCCTAACAAGGTTAAGTCTCAGAACAGTCGCCGTCGCTTTTTGCGTGATGTAGGGCGTGCTGCGGGTGGGTTAGTGGCTGTTGGTGTGGTACTGGGGCTTCAGCAACAAACCTCCCGAGCGAGCGGTGTGAGACTTCGCCCGCCGGGTGCGCTAAATGAAGCTGCATTTGCGAGTGCCTGTGTGCGCTGCGGTCAATGCGTTCAAGCCTGCCCTTATGACATGTTGAAATTAGCGACATTGGCATCGGGTCTGGCAGCGGGAACACCGTATTTTATCGCCCGTGAAAACCCGTGTGAAATGTGTGAAGACATTCCATGTGCAAAAGTGTGCCCAAGTGGTGCGCTGGATAAAGACATTGAGTCTATCAATGATGCGCGTATGGGCTTGGCTGTGTTACTTGACCAAGAAAACTGTCTGAACTTCCAAGGGTTGCGTTGTGATGTGTGTTACCGCGTTTGTCCGCTTATTGACGAAGCGATCACATTGGAGCTTGAGCAGAATCATCGAACAGGTAAACACGCGCGTTTCTTACCAACGGTAAACAGCAATTACTGCACGGGTTGCGGTAAGTGCGAGCAAGCTTGTGTGCTGGAAGAAGCGGCTATCAAAGTGTTGCCAAGAGACTTGGCGAAAGGTGAATTAGGCCATCATTACCGTTTTGGTTGGCTGGAGGGAAACAATGGCAAATCGTAAACGCGACGCCGGACGTGAAGCTCAGGCAAAAAAAGGGTGGTGGCAAAGCCACAAATGGTTGGTGTTAAGGCGTGTCAGCCAATTATTGGTGCTAGCGATGTTTTTGAGTGGTCCATGGCTTGGTGTGTGGATCTTACACGGAAACTATAGCAGTAGCTTATTGTTAGACACAGTCCCATTGACCGACCCACTGATTACATTAGAGAGCTTAGCAAGTGGTTACTTACCAGGGATCTCTGCGCTGATCGGTGCCGCTATTGTGTTCGGTGTATATGCGCTATTAGGTAAACGTATTTTTTGCAGTTGGGTTTGCCCTGTTAATCCGATAACTGATGCTGCAGCATGGCTGCGCCGTAAGTTTGATTTGAACCAATCCGCCACCATTCCACGCTACATTCGTTATGTGTTGCTGGTGGTGATTTTAGTGGGGTCAGCGGTGACAGGTACTTTACTGTGGGAATGGCTAAATCCAGTTTCATTAATGGGGCGTAGTTTAATTTTCGGTTTTGGAAGTGGTGCATTGGTTTTAGTTGCGCTGTTTTTATTCGATTTATTGGTAGTGGAACATGGCTGGTGCGGTCACCTTTGCCCATTAGGCGCACTGTATGGTGTCGCGGGTTGTAAGGGCGCACTGGTCGTCACTGCGGTGAATAAAAAAGACTGTAGCCGCTGTATGGATTGTTTCCACGTTTGCCCGGAGCCGCAAGTGTTGCGTGCGCCGGTCCTCGATAAACAAGCCCCAGCACTGATTTCTGATAAAGACTGTATTACTTGCGGTCGTTGTATCGATGTCTGTTCTGAGGATGTTTTTAAAATAACACTACGATGGAGCTCGGGAGCTAAATCATGAAAAATTCAGTCCTGAAAAAGACGCTAAGCCGCGCAATCGCAGGTATGGTCTTTGTTGTCAGTGGTCTAGTTTGGGCTGCTAATGGTGTCGATTTGACGCAATCGCCAGAAGTGTCTGGTACGACTGAGGGAAGTATTCATATTCCTAAAGAGCAAGAAAGAATGGCACTAAACTATGTGAACCAGCCGCCGATGATCCCACATAGCGTTGAGGGTTACCAAATTACCACCAACACGAACCGTTGTTTACAATGCCACGGCGTTGAAAACTACCGTACCACAGGTGCTCCACGTGTTAGCCCAACACACTTTATGGATGCAACTGGGAAAGTATTGGGGGAAGTCGCACCAAACCGTTATTTTTGTTTACAGTGCCATGTACCACAATCGGATACTCCGGCAATCATTGATAACACATTTACCCCATCCAAAGGTTTTGGGAAATAAGGGGGAATTATGGCAAATAATAACGAAAAACCAACAACAGGTGAAAAGCCGAAGAAAAAAGGCTTGTTTGGGCTGATTGGACGTATATGGCAATGGTGGCGTAGACCTAGCCGCTTAGCATTAGGCACGTTATTGCTGATTGGTTTTGTCAGTGGCGTGATCTTCTGGGGTGGCTTTAACACAGGTATGGAGATGGCGAATACAGAAGAGTTTTGTATTAGCTGTCACGAAATGCGTGAAAATGTCTATGAAGAATATATGGATACGATTCACTATACTAACCGTAGTGGTGTTCGTGCAACCTGTCCAGATTGTCACGTACCTCACGAATTTGGTCCTAAAATGGTGCGTAAAATCCAAGCCAGTAAAGAATTATACGGGAAAATTTTTGGCATTATCGATACGCCGCAAAAATTTGAAGATCACCGTTTAGCGATGGCGCAAAGTGAGTGGCGGCGAATGAAAAACAATGACTCGCAGGAGTGCCGTAACTGCCACAACTTTGAGTATATGGACTTCACTGCCCAAAAAGGGGTGGCTGCCAAAATGCATGACCAAGCCGTTACGGAGGGTAAAACCTGTATAGACTGCCATAAAGGGATTGCACATAAGCTTCCTGATATGCGTGAAGTTGAACCAGGCTTTTAATCTGGAGTTATCGTTTTATGATTGGTTATCTCAATGAATTATAAGTGATGATCATGAAATAGGCTGATTATGCATAAGAGTATAATCAGCCTAAGTTATATTTGTGTTAAATCAATATCTTTGCTTTTTTAATGTGTATTGTATGATGCTGTCACTCAGCATTTACTAACAATATAATAAATCAGGGTAATTAAACTATGTGGAAAAAGCTTCATCAACTTGCCATCCCCGTTAACCTTTACCGGTTATGTGGGCGTCTAGTACCGTGGTTTATTATATTAAGTGTGATTTGTTTAGCGGTAGGTTGGGTCTGGGGTTTTGGTTTTGCACCAACCGATAAAGTGCAAAGCGAGAGTTACCGTATTATGTATATTCACGTACCTGCTGCGATGTGGTCAATGGGGATTTATGCCACGATGGCGATCACTGCCTTTATTGGGCTAGTGTGGCAGATGAAAGTGTCGGAGCTGGCGATTGCCGCAATGGCACCCGTTGGCGCGGTCTTTACTTTTATTGCATTAGTCACTGGCGCGACATGGGGTAAGCCGATGTGGGGCGCTTGGTGGGTGTGGGATGCACGTTTAACCTCTGAATTAATTCTATTTTTTCTGTATGTGGGCGTTATTGCGTTATGGCATGCCTTTGATGACCGCCGTACAGCGGGCAAAGCTGCGGCGATTTTAGTATTAATTGGCGTGATTAACTTACCTATCATTCATTACTCTGTTGAATGGTGGCAAACACTGCATCAGCCGTCGACACGCATGCAAGAAAGTATCAACCCAGCGATGCGCACACCACTGCGCCTAGCTATCCTTGGGTATCTATTCTTATTTATCTCTTTAACACTCATTCGCTTACGTAATCAGTTATTGATCCTCGAACGTAACCGCCCTTGGGTGCTCGATATTGTGAAAAAAGGAGGGCGCCTTAAATGACCAGCGCATTTGCATCTTGGAGCGATTTCTTTGCGATGGGAGGCTATGGGTTTTATGTCTGGTTGGCGGTGGCGCTGACCTTAATCCCTATATTGCTACTCTGTGTGCATACCGTTATCCAACGAAAAATGATCATTAATGCCATTATTCAACAGCAAGCTCGCGAACAAAGACAAAAAACCGCAAGAGCGCGTAGGGAGGAGATGTGAATATTCGTCGTCGTAACCGACTTTGGTTAATTTGTTCCATACTTATTGGTGTTGGCTTAACGCTAGCGCTGATCCTCTACGCACTGCGCTCAAGTATTGATCTCTTTTATACACCCGGTGAAATCATTTACGGTAAACGTGAAACTCAGCAGATGCCTGAAGTTGGGCAGCGTTTACGTGTGGGTGGTATGGTCATGCCAGGCAGTGTTGTGCGTGATGCTGATCCAAAATCATTAAAAATCACCTTCACCGTTTATGATGCAGAAGCAGAAATTGATGTCAGTTATGACGGAATTTTGCCAGACTTATTTAAAGAAGGGCAAGGTGTGGTCGTACAAGGTGAATTACAAGAAAATAATCATGTTCTAGCGAAAGAAGTGTTAGCCAAACATGATGAAAATTACACGCCGCCAGAAGTGGAAAAAGCAATGCAAGAAAACCATCGGAGACCAGCCGCAGCCTATAAGGAAAATGCGTCATGATCCCAGAAATTGGTAGCATTTTACTGTGCTTGGCACTCGGCCTTGCCGTTTTGCTGTCTATCTACCCACTGTGGGGAGTGGCGCGTAACGATACGCGTTTAATGGCCTCATCGCGTCCGTTGGCGTGGTTACTGTTTCTTTGTGTAACGGGGGCATTTCTTGTTCTCGTCAATGCGTTTGTCGTAAATGATTTTTCTGTCACTTATGTGGCGAACAACTCGAATACTCAACTACCGATTTGGTATCGCGTTGCCGCAACGTGGGGCGCTCACGAAGGTTCATTGTTGTTATGGGTCTTGTTGATGAGTGGCTGGACATTTGCGGTCGCGCTGTTTAGCTATCGCATGCCATTAGACATCGTAGCTCGTGTGCTTGCGGTGATGGGGATGGTGAGTGTTGGCTTTTTACTGTTTATCATTTTTACCTCAAACCCATTTTCACGCACATTACCGTCGTTCCCAATTGAAGGGCGCGACCTGAACCCATTGTTACAAGACCCCGGTCTTATTTTCCACCCACCTTTATTGTATATGGGCTATGTGGGTTTCTCAGTGGCATTTGCCTTTGCGATTGCGGCCTTGCTCAGTGGGCGATTAGACAGCTCCTTTACCCGTTTTGCCCGTCCTTGGACGATGGCTGCATGGTTTTTCTTAACGCTTGGAATCATGTTAGGTTCCGCATGGGCCTATTATGAACTTGGCTGGGGCGGCTGGTGGTTCTGGGATCCAGTAGAAAATGCCTCCTTTATGCCATGGCTAGTGGGAACGGCATTGATTCACTCTTTATCGGTGACGGAACAACGAGCGACATTTAAAGCGTGGTCATTGCTCTTATCGATATTTGCCTTCTCATTATGTTTACTCGGCACATTCTTGGTGCGTTCGGGCGTGTTAGTTTCTGTGCATGCGTTCGCCTCTGACCCATCCCGTGGGCTTTTCATCCTAGCATTTATGGTGCTGGTGATCGGCGGTTCGCTGCTCGTGTTTGCACTGCGAGGCCATAAAGTACGTTCACGCGTTAACAATGCGCTATGGTCGCGTGAATCAATGTTATTGGGTAATAACGTGATTTTAACTGCGGCGATGCTCGTCGTGCTGCTTGGCACATTACTGCCGTTAGTTCATAAACAAATTGGGTTAGGCACCATTTCTATCGGTGAGCCGTTCTTTAATACCATGTTTATTGCATTGATGGTGCCATTTGCTTTGTTATTAGGGATTGGACCATTGGTTCGTTGGGGACGAGACCGTCCTGCAGCGATTAAAAAAATGCTGATTATTGCGACAGTGATGACGCTCATTCTGTCATTCGCATTACCAATGCTAATGGAAGACCGCGTTGAGGCATTGACCGTTGTTGGTTTGATGATGGCGATATGGATTGCCATTTTAGCGTTCGCTGAAATGAAAGTGCGCATCAGCAAAAAAATCAAACTGACGCCAAGCTACTGGGGTATGGTATGTGCTCATTTAGGCTTAGCGGTAACGATTGTAGGGATTGCCTTTAGCCAAAACTACAGCATTGAGCGTGATGTGAAAATGAAACCAGGGGATAACATTGTTATTCACGGTTACACCTTCACCTTTAATGGTGTACGTGAAGCAGATGGCCCGAACTATCAAGGGGTTATCGGCAGTATTTCTGTCACCAAAAACGACAAAGTGGTGAGTATCTTAATGCCTGAAAAACGCTTTTATAGCGTGAGCCGTGCTGTCATGACGGAAGCCGCGATTGATGGTGGTATTACCCGCGATTTATACGCCGCCCTTGGTGAGGAAGTCGATAAAAATACGTGGACTATGCGTTTGTATTATAAGCCATTTGTTCGCTGGATCTGGTCTGGTGGTGTGTTAATGGCAATTGGCGCATTATTCTGCCTGTTTGACCCACGTTATCGTCGTCGTAAATTACAAGGGGAAACGGCATGAACCGCAAAGTCTTTTTAATCCCTTTTATTATCTTCGCAGGGATAGCCGCGGTGTTGCTGTGGCAGTTAATGCGTAATGCAGAAGGCGATGACCCACGTTTATTAGAGTCTGCATTAATTGGTAAGCCCGTACCTGTTTTCCGCTTGGAATCGTTAGAAAACCCTGGAAAGCATTACGAGTCAGAGGTGTTAACGCAAGGTCAGCCTATCTTATTGAATGTTTGGGCAACATGGTGCGTCACTTGCCGTGCGGAGCACCAGTACCTCAACTCGTTATCAGCGCAAGGTGTTCGTGTGGTTGGCTTAAATTATAAAGACAAACGCGATAAAGCAATTGTATGGTTGCGTCAGCTGGGTAACCCTTACGCATTAAGCCTATTTGATGGTGAAGGTATGTTAGCGCTCGATCTCGGGGTTTATGGTGCACCAGAAACCTTCCTTATTGATGGCAATGGGATTATTCGTTACCGCCACGCAGGGGCAATGGATGAACGTATTTGGGAAAAAGAATTTAAACCCCTTTGGGAGCGCTATAACCAGGAGGCGAACCAATGAGGTATTTACTCGGTCTATTGATGCTTGCACTCAGTGCAACAATCACGTATGCCTCTACGGAAGTATTTACGTTTGATAACGAACAACAAGAGCAGCAATTTCGTAAATTAACAGAAGAGCTGCGTTGTCCTAAGTGCCAAAATAACAGTATTGCCGACTCTAACTCGATGATTGCGCTGGATTTACGCCAAAAAGTGTATGAGTTGATGAAAGAAGGCAAAAACCGTGATGAAATCGTCGATTATATGGTGGCGCGTTATGGTTACTTTGTTACTTATAACCCACCCTTAACGCCATTAACAATGATGTTATGGGGGCTGCCATTTGTCGCTATCATCATTGGTGGCTGGATTATTTTTGCCCGCTCGAAAAAACGTGTGCGTATCAAGCAGGTGGAAAACGGTGAAGAAGATGAAGTTCCTGAAGCTTCACGGGCAAGTAATTGGGTCTATTTACCAGGCGTATTGATTGCACTAGGTGTTGCGGCGGGGGCATATTACCAAGTGGGTAGTTATGAAAAGGTGACTGATTGGAACAATGCTTATCAACAAGCACCTGCTTTGCTGGATAGAGCCTTAGACCCTTCTGAGCCACCGCTGAATAATGCAGAAATGGAGCATTTAGCATTAGGCTTGCGTACTCGCTTACAAGAAGATCCGCAAAATTTAGAAGCATGGGTGATGCTAGGGCGCATTGGTATGGTGCTTGGTAATGCAACTATGGCAACTGATGCTTATGGCCGCGCGTATCGTCTTTCGCCGAAAGATGAAAATGTAGTGATAGGTTATGCAGAAGTGTTAACGCGTTCTTCTGATCCTGAAGATAACCGTCAAGGTGCAGAGTTACTGAAAAAGCTGATTGCAGAAGACCGCACGAATGTAAAAGCGTTAAGCATTTTTGCCTTCAATGCATTTGAACAAGAACGTTATGCAGAGGCAATTTCAGCATGGCAAATGATGCTAAAACTGTTGCCCGAGAATGACCAGCGCCGAGTGATTATTGAGCGTAGCGTGGAGCAAGCACTGATGATGGTGCATGAAAAGAAAGGCTCGTCAGCTGATAAGTAGTATCGATTTTGCTCAATATGATCTAAACGGGGGCGTAAGCCCCCGTTTTGTTTTTATAGTTTCAAATTCATTCAGGTCACGTTAGCGCCTTCAGCGAACAACTTTTTGCTTTAAGGGGGAACGTTTCTATCAGATCATCCCAATTCCACTTAGCTTACCTTTGCCCTATTTATCAAATTAAGCGTGTTCCTATTTTAGATTTTTTTTAATTTATTGAATTGTGAATATCATCACAAATAGACACTTCTTCTTTATTGATAGATTATAGCGATGAATAAATATATTTATTGCAATAAAATTAAACCTGTATCGCATAACAGATTGATAATTTAACTTTAAAATAATAAACAAACTATTTATTTGAAAATTAAATAACGAATAAAATGAGAGTTAATATTTTCTTATCTTTAAAGTTATTAGTTGAAATTCAATTAAATTAATTAATCAATTCTAATATTATATTGATAATAATAGGGTATTTTACTTTGGTTGTTCTTTTTTGGTTTTTTTTGTTTTTATTTTTATGCTTTTTGCTTTTTTTTGCTTTTGAATAGGAAGGTATGAGTATAGTCACATTAACGCAACAAGGTATAAATTAGAGTAAATGCCATGAGGTAAAAATGGCATGAAAGCAGAACGACATAAGAAAATAATTAGTATTTTAAAAAATACAGGCGCAGCAAAAGTTTCTGTTTTATCGAAAGAACTTAATGTCACGAAAGAAACCATTAGGGCGGATTTAAATTCTTTAGCAAAAAAAGGGATTATTAGCCGTTGCCATGGTGGCGCATATATTGAATTTGAAACCCTAGACAAAGTTGCTAAGAAAGAAATTATTCAATTTCTTGAGTGCAATGAAAGTTTTAATGAAAGAACAGATAAGGATGATGCCGTGTTAGGTAAAGTATGTGTATTAGGTTCATTTAACGTTGATATGATTAGTTATTTACCTCGACTTCCTGAAGCGGGTGAATCATTATTATCGAATAAATTTATTTTTTCACCAGGTGGAAAGGGGTGTAATCAAGCATTAGCTGCAAGTTATTCTGATTCTCCTGTGCATTTTATTACTAAAATAGGAACAGACCAATTTAGTGAGTATGCAATAAATTTTATTTCTTCATCAAAAATAAAAACATCAACAATATACCAAACAGAAAAATACCAAACAGGAACGGCATCTATATTTGTTTCTGAAAATAGTGGGGAAAATATTATTTCTATCTATCCAGGTTCAAATATGGATATCTCTGCGGATGAAGTTAAAATTCAGAAAGATAAAATTGTAAATTCAAATATTATTCTTCTTCAATTAGAAACGAATGTTGAAGCATTAAGGGAAATAATCGAAATTGGCAATGAATATAAAATTCCGATTATTTTAAACCCTGCGCCTTACAATAACATCGTAAATGAGCTAATTGGAAAGGTCGATATTTTGACACCGAATGAAACAGAAGCAAGTTTGCTTTCTGACATCAATGTTGTGGACATTGAAACTGCCAAAAAAGCAGCTGAAATTATCTATAACAAAGGCGTAAAAAAGGTTGTCATTACACTCGGAAGTAAAGGCTCTATTGCATTTGATGGTAATAAGTTCATTTATTCTCCGGCTTACACTGCCGTTGTTAAAAATACGGCGGGTGCAGGTGATGCATTTAATGGGGCTCTAGCCGCTTCATTAGCAAAAGGAAAACAATTTTCTTATGCCTTACGTTATGCATCAGCGTTTTCATCCCTGGCTGTTGAAACAAGCAACGCTTCAGAAATGCCTGAAGATATTAATGTTATGCATCGTATTAATCAAACAACCTACTCGCAGGTTGTGACTCAATCCCCTGAATAAATTAATATTCTGAAACGAGGAAAAAAATGAAAATTTTATTTATTGGTGAATCATGGCATATCCATATGATCCACACAAAAGGTTATGACAGCTTTACATCAAGTAAATATGAAGAAGGTGCTACATTTTTACTAGAGTGCTTAAAAAATAAAGGTGTAGAAATTGATTATATGCCAGCCCACACAGTGCAAATGGCATTTCCGAAAACTGTCGAAGAATTAGAAAAATATGATGTTGTTGTAATCAGTGATATCGGTGCTAATACGTTCCTATTACAAAATGATACTTTCTATAATATGAAAGTATTACCAAATGCATTAGGCCTAATTAAGCAATACGTTAGTCAAGGTGGCGGCTTATTAATGATCGGTGGTTATTTATCTTTTATGGGTATTGAGGCCAAAGCGAATTATAAAAATACGTTATTAGCCGATGTATTACCAGTCGAAATGTTAGATGGCGATGACCGTGTGGAAACGCCAGAAGGTATTTTCGCAACACCCCAAAATATGCAGCATGAAGCAATTAAAGGATTTGGTAATTGGCCGATGTTCTTAGGCTATAACAAAGTTAAGCCAAGAGAAAATACAGAAGTTGTTTTAAATATTGGTGATGATCCATTATTGGTCTTTGGCCAATATGAAAACGGAAAAACAGGTTGTTTTATGAGTGACTGTTCGCCGCATTGGGGAAGTCGTGAGTTTATGGCTTGGGAACATTATTCAGATATGTGGGTAAATATTCTAAAGCAAATCGCACGTTAATTAATTCTTTAAAAGTAAAAAACCAAACAATAAAGAAAATAAGTGCTGAATTATGTTCAGCACTTTGTAAGCCGATTACAAAAAATAATGACTCATAGTCAAAATCCAAAAGGAATATTTTATGAGTGTTAAAAGTTATTCTACTCCGTTTTTAATGATAGCAACGGTATTGGCCGGTATGTTATCGCCAATGCAATCTGCAGTGAATGGGCAGCTCGGTGATGTTTTAAAAGATGGTAATGCGAGTGCGGTTATTTCCTTTGCCAGTGGTTTGGTTGTGATGTTTTTTATCATTATTGCGAAAAAACAAACTCGACAACAATTTGCAGCAATTCCGAGTTTAATTAAGAACAAAAAAATCCCACTATGGAATTGGTTTGCAGGGTTATGTGGCGCAATGGTGGTATTTTCTGAAGGGGCATCAGCCAGCGCATTAGGGATTGCTACCTTCCAAACAGCACTGATTTCAGCATTATTACTTTCAGGATTATTATGCGACCGTTTTGGCATTGGTATTGATGAGAAAAAACCGTTTACTACTTTTCGTGTATTAGGCGCCGTTTTTGCTGTCGTTGCTACTTTATTTGTGGTGTCGCCACAGTGGCATTCCAGCTCAGCAATTTATTTAGCTATTCTGCCTTTCTTAGCGGGTTTATTAGCAGGTTGGCAGCCTGCAGGTAACTCAAAAGTGGCCGAAGCCACTGGCTCTATGATGGTTTCTATCACATGGAATTTTATTGTTGGCTTTACTGTTTTAACGATTGCGTTAGTGATCCGTATGGCATTAGGCCATTTGACCCTTGATTTACCTGGCGTTTGGTGGATGTATTTAGGTGGTCCATTAGGGCTTATGTCGATTGCATTAATGGCTATTTTAGTTCGCGGTTTAGGTTTGTTGATGTTAGGTGTGGCTTCAACGGCTGGCCAGTTACTTGGTTCTGTATTAATTGACCTTCTATTACCATCTCTCGGTAATACCGTTTATTTAGTCACTATCATCGGCACTGTATTTGCTTTAGTGGGAGCGATTATCACCACCATTCCTGAGTTTAGAGAAGCAAAAGCGACAAAAGCCGCAGGAGTATAAAGATGAAAGGGTATATCCAAACAGTGATTGGGCCTGTTAAAAAAGAAGATATGGGACTGACACTACCACATGAACATTTGTTTAACGATTTATCAACGGTTGTCGATGAACCATTCTATGATTTCTCGCACGTTCTGGTTGATAAAAAAGTGAGTGCAGACATCCAATGGGGCCTTAAACATGACCCGTATTGCTGTTGCGATAACATGGATAAAAAACCCATTGAAGATGTTATCTATGAAGTGAATAACTTCAAAGAATTAGGTGGCAGAACATTAGTCGATGCAACAGGCTCAAAGGCGATTGGTCGCGATGTACACCAATTACGTGAAGTGGCGATTGAAACGGGCATTAATGTTGTCGCTTCTTCTGGTTTATATATCGAAAAGTTTGAAGGCTCTCGCCTCGTCAACGATATCGATGCCATGGCTAAAATGATTGATGATGAGCTGAATATTGGTATTGATGGAACCGATATCTGTGCTGGTATGATT
Source organism: Providencia xihuensis (assembly GCF_041953405.1). Lineage (NCBI taxonomy): Bacteria > Pseudomonadati > Pseudomonadota > Gammaproteobacteria > Enterobacterales > Morganellaceae > Providencia > Providencia xihuensis. Next base: position 1,420,413 of record NZ_CP169565.1, read on the forward strand.
GGTGAAATCGGTGTTTCACCTTTTTTTACTGAAGGTGAAAAGAACAGTTTACGCGCGGCCTCTGTTGCACAGTTGGCAAATGACCACGTTTCTATGAATATCCACATGCCAGGCTGGCAGCGTCGTGGTGATGAAGTCCTTGATATCTTAATTAAGGAAATGGGCGTTAACCCAGCTAAAATTTCATTGGCGCACTCAGACCCATCAGGGAAAGACTTTGATTACCAGCGTCGGATGTTAGACCGAGGAGTTTGGCTTGAATTTGACATGATAGGCCTTGATATTTCATTTCCAAAAGAAGGGGTTGCTCCTACAGTGACAGAAACTGCAGATGCGGTTTGTAAGTTGATTGAGATGGGCTATGGTCAGCAAATTGTGTTAAGCCATGATGTGTTCCTTAAGCAGATGTGGGCTAAAAATGGTGGAAATGGTTGGGGGTTTGTTCCTAATGTTTTCTTATCCTTACTTGCGAAAAAAGGTATTGATAAATCAATGATTAACCGTCTTTGTATTGATAACCCAGCAAATTTATTGGCATAAATACACTGATCTATTTTGCGTTTTATCTGAAGAGAAAACATGTGCGGCACTTTATTGGAGTGCCGCATTTTTTGTTTTTTAGTTTGATAAGGTATTTCAAGGAGCTTGAGTGAGTTTGTTAATCAGACAACTGATTGATTTTATTCTTGAAGAATATTGACCGCATATCACTAAAAATACTCATAAAACTCATATTGAATTAACATATTACACAAATATCAATAACAATGAGAATCTAAATAAGATACAATTGCGCGCTATAAATATCTACCCAGATGACGGAAAAACGTTGCACCTGCGCCCCTCAATCAGACAACTTGCTGCCTATCTGGCGTTATTAGCCGTTGCTATGTTGTTCATTGCGCCATTGATCTCTAAATCGATGGAACAGATGAATCATTGTATAGCGACGAATAACGTTACAGAGAACACTGTAATGGCAGAGCATTCGATGCATTTGCATCAAGGGATGTTGATGCCTGAAGGTTGTGAACATAGCAGTGCAATGAATCACCTGTTAATGACGGGGATTGGGCAGTCACCGATGGAAGATATTGCCTGCGGTTACTGTCAGTTATTGGTTCATTTTCCGTTTCTTATCTTATTAATTGCAGCCGTTATTCGGCAGCTCGCAACGCTAACACTGTTCCTACCATTTGAACGTAGTGTCCAGCTTTGGTTATTTAGACCTTGGACTTTGCGTTTAGCCAGAGCACCACCAATAATCTGATTTTCTTTAGCATGAATATTTCAACAAACTAATTCTATTTTTGCCTTATTCAGCAAGGTCGATTGCGTACGTCTTGAATTTGATTATATTTTCAAGAAACATCCCTGTAGGGAAGCATTGATTTTGTGATTAAAGCAAAGGTGGTGGTATTTTTATTGATATAAGAAACAGGTTAAAAATGAATACACTGCAATTTAAATTTGCACCTGCAGCAACATTGGTTATCAGCGCGATTTGTTCCGCCTCGGTTATGGCAAAAAATGAGATTAACCAAAGCCCAATCACTGAAAGCTCAGTCATGATTGTCACTGCTCCCGTTGATTCACCATTAACGATCACGACGTCGCCAAAAACACCAAGGCAGCCTGTTCCTGCTAGTGATGGCTCTGATTACCTCAAAACTATCCCAGGTTTTTCCCAAATTCGTAATGGTGGAACCAATGGCGATCCTATTTTTCGTGGTATGTTTGGTTCGCGCTTGCGTATTTTAACCAATGACAGCGAAATGCTAGGGGCTTGCCCATCACGGATGGATGCGCCAACATCTTATATATCCCCTGAAAACTTTGATGTGCTTAATATGATTAAAGGGCCTCAAACGGTGCTCTGGGGACCCGGTAATTCAGCAGGGACAATTCGTTTTGAACGTGAAAAACCGTTATTCACCGAAGGTGGAATTAAAGGAAATGCAAGCGCGCTAACCGCGTCAAATAACCGTTGGGATGCGAATGCGGATGTTAGCGTGGGCAACGAAACAGGTTACTTACGTGTTATTGGCAATAAATCCCGTTCTAATGACTATAAAGATGGCAATGGCGATAAAGTCCCGTCGAAATGGGACAAATGGAATGCGGATATTGCAATTGGCTGGACGCCAGATGAATACACGTTATTAGAACTTACTGCTGGGAAAGGTGATGGTGAAGCACGTTATGCAGGGCGTGGCATGGATGGCTCTCAATTTAAACGTGAAAGTTATGGACTTCGTTTTGAAAAGAGCAATATCGGTGATGTTCTCGACAAAATAGAAGCCAGTGCTTATTACAATTATGCTGACCATATTATGGATAACTATTCTCTACGCTCACCATCAGGTGGCGGAATGGGCGGACATATGGGGATGGGGCATGGCGGTCACGGTATGATGAATATGCCAATGAAAATGCGTGTTGACCGTGAAACGATGGGCGGCCGTGTGATGGGAACATGGCTCTGGACGGACTATGAGCTGCGAGCGGGGGCAGATATGCAAACCAATAAGCACCGCAGCAAAAGTACAAGTGGTTGGGTGAAAGATGCACAATTCCAAGATTACGGCCTATTTAGTGAGTTAACATGGCAAGCTACCACACAAGGAAAGGTTGTCAGCGGGGCACGTTTGGATCGTGTACTTGTTGAAAATAATAAAGAAATCGGTTCATCAGGTCGTAACACCGTTATGCCAGCAGGTTTTGCTCGTTATGAGCATTCCCTCGAAAATACCCCTGTTATGCTGTATGCCGGTATCGGTTACACTGAACGTTTTCCAGATTATTGGGAATTATTTTCACCGAAAATGGGGCCGGATGGTACCCACAATGTTTTTGACCGCCTAAAAACAGAAAAAACAACTCAACTTGATATTGGGGCAAAGTATAGCCATGAAAATACCAATGCGTGGGTTTCTGCCTATATTGGCCGTGTTGATGATTTCATTCTTTTCCGTTATAGCGCCAGCAATCCACGGATGAGTCAAGTTGAAAATGTGAATGCTATGATTATGGGGGGAGAGCTAGGCGTAGCACAAAAACTTAGTGACGAGTGGAAAGCTGATGCTAGCCTTGCTTATGCATGGGGAGAAAACAGAACAGACGGTAAAGCGCTTCCTCAGATGCCACCTCTTGAAAGTCGCTTTGGTTTGTCATGGGAAAAAGGGGACTGGACAACAACGGGCTTAGTTCGTGTTGTGAGTCGCCAAAACCGTGTGGCTATCAATGACGGCAATGTGGTGGGAAAAGACTTTAGCAAAAGCGCGGGCTTTACCATTTTCTCACTAAATACTGCATACAAAGTGAATGAAAATGTGAAATTAAGCGCTGGGGTCGATAATCTGTTTGATAAAACCTACAGTGAGCACTTAAATTTAGCGGGTAATAGCGGATTTGGTTATTCATCTAATATGCCAGTGAATGAACCTGGTAGAACGTTTTGGGCTAAAGTAAACGTGACATTTTAATTTATAATATGAGAGTAACCCGCTATTTATTAGCGGGTTACTAAGAAATTTTTTAAATTATGACGGGTATATAATAATTGAGTTCTTGAATATAGTTATGTGGGTCATTAATAAAATCATGATAAGTTGGCTTAGACTTCAATATGTAGAGCTCAACATCGGAGCCATCCCCACGCATAATGTCCATTTCTGCGAGTACTTTGCCATATGCTGTGTAAATGATATCGTTATAATCAATCCCTTGCAGACTGCCATCGAATTTGATTTCTAAATAATTTCCTGCGGGGACTTGTAAGTTTTTTGCTTGTGCAGGAACGATATCTACATCTTTTTCATCTAAAGCCGTGGTATATAAGAAACGGCCTTCTTCGGTAGCATTTAAATCAACACCATGAATAGCATATAAATGTTGGGTAACATATTGGTTATTATCAAGGAATAATTTCCAATAATGACGTCTGAGCTCTTCAGTCTTAAGGTTCCATTCATTGATATCTTGTGTATAACGGTGTTGGACACCCAATAAATTGGTTGCAGTTAATTGGGTTAATCTAACTTGCACTTGTAATTCTTTGCTATCTCGAATTGGGAGGCAGAATCCGTCAACTTTCCAGCCTTCACGTTTTCGGTATTCAGATGGTGTCAGGTTAAACTGCTTTTTGAAGGCCCTGCAAAATGTTTGCTGAGAATCAAAGCGATAACGAAGAGAAATATCCATAATGCTATCATTGGTTAATCGCAACGCAACAGCGGAACAAGATAGACGCCTAGCACGAATATAAGAGCCTAATGCTAAGCCCGTCTGGTTTTTAAATAGACGCTGAAAGTGCCATTTAGTATATCCAGACCTATCGGCAACTGTATCAAGGGATAGGCGAGATTCTAAATTTTGTTCAATCCAAAGAATGATTTCTCTGATAACGCTTTCTTGTAGCATGATAATCCTTTCAATTCGCTTTTTACTTAAGATCAACAGAATGCAAAACTATCAATAGCAGGAGCCAATGTTAGGTGAGTATTCATGAGTCCTCTAAATAAGGATAGCATGTCTACTGACAATTTAATTAAAAAGATGTGAAGTTAAGTAAGTTTTGCAATTGTATGATTTAAATAAAAATCAACGCAATACGCCTATTCGGTGTTAACTTAAATTATTGCCTAATAAAAAGATAAAACTCAATTTTTATAAACTTAATTTTAGTATTAAATTAATATATAAAAATAAGGTGTCAAATAAGGTAGAAGATTATCACTTATGATACGTCAATATTAGATGGTATTTTAATGATTATTAAAAAAAGAATTGTATGCAGCAGATAATCTTGTCTTTATTTTATGGGGGGGATAAGTTATTTGAATATTTTTATAGATATCTGAATTTTTTATGATTTGAAGGTTGAAAATTAGTTTTGAGCTTGTTTTTATTGACTAATCCTTGGTGATGGAAACTTATTGATACGGTTGAAAACAAATTGTCACGTTAATTCTAAGGAAATAACAATAAATAGCTCAGATTGATTTTATAAGATAGGGAAAATAAGCTAGAATTTTAACTTAATTAAAAAGTAAATTACAAAACTAGAATAACATTATTGGATTATTCTTAAAAAGAAAATCCATTTTGTTTTTTGGGGAATTAATTTGTGATCTAATTCAACTTTAGAGTGTAACGATGTAATCTTAAAAAACGTTTATTTTCAAATGGATACTTCTATTTTTTGGTTTTATTTATAAAGAAATAGTCTTATTTTGATGTGTTTAACTGAGGTTTTATTATTATGAATCAATTTATACACTTAATGGGAATGGTAATTTACGCCTCGATTAATTGTAATGTTATTAAATCTATTTGGGGGAGTTATGAGTAAAGATAATATCGCTAAAATGTTAGGCTTAAAAATTAGAATGCAACGAGAGAGTCATAAAATGACAATAAAACAAACAGCGACTTTAATTGGCGTTTCGGAGGATGAAATGAGTCGTTTTGAGAACGGTGATAGCTGTATTGATGTTGATTCATTATTTCAATTTGCTTATTTATTTAATTTAGAGCCAACCACTTTTTTATATGGCGTTGTTAACACGAATAGTGGAGTGCGCAGTACATTGCATTAGTTAATTTGTAATGTCAGTCATCAGACTAGCTTCTATAAGATGTCTTTTGTGAATTGTCATTTTGAATATACATTATATAAATTCAATACGTTATGAAATACGAAAGCGAATTGCTTTTTACTTCATCAGGTATTCAAAAATGAAGTTACACTAAATAAAACCATTATTAGTTAGATGGTTTATTATTTCGTCAGTAAGTTTGTTCGCTTGTAACCAGTGATTCTTTTGCAATAATTTTTCGTCGTTATGTAATTTTAGGATAAATTGGTCAAGTTGCTTAACGATAGATGTTTTCTCGTTAATGCTTTGATTTTCTTTATTAATAATAAATTTACTCTCAGCTTCATAGCTGTGATTACACTGTTTAAGTGAAATTTTATCGGTAATATTTCCAGTATTAAAAAATAGCTCAATTGAAACGAGCAGCCCGCCTTTATGGCGAAGGTTAATAATGAGAACATCACCATTTTCCATTTTTGCGAAAGGGTGTGAGTATTGAACTGAAGTTTCGGTTAGGGATAAGTCAGGTAATAACGATAAAAGTAATTCAACTTTTTGCGTCAATGCACTGCGTAATGTATTGAAAGGGAGTCTATTTTCAGGCTCGATCATTCGATGGGAAGAAAGTCGTAATAACCCTGTTTCGGATTTATTTTTAACAGCTAAAGACGTTTTGAGTTGATTAAATGTATCTTCAAAAGAAAGCACTGGGTTGTAATAAATGCAAACGCCGTTACGTTTTGCTTGTTTAAATAATTCAGTTAGCTCAGGCTCTTTATAGTTGGGGATATTATTCAGCAAGAGATCTTTTCCTGCATCGATAGTGCGTTCTATCGTGAATTTGAGTAATTCATCACTGCACACTGATGTCATGATGATGGAGTTCACATCATCATTATTTATCAGTTCCTCGATTTTGCGCTTTTGGCACATATAATAGCTCATTGATGGTAACGATGGTTCAATATCACAAATTGCTTTGAGCTCACAATGATGTGCGCTCAATTTGACTGCTTGAATATACGGTAAATTTTGGTTGTACGTTCCGATTAAACCAACGCCAGTACGCTCTAGGGACGTGACGGAATGTTGCTCTTCAAGTAAACGAAGGTGACCTAGTAAATACAGAAAGTGTGTGTTTACCATGTTTTACCCCTATTTTTGCTGCCTATCGGAAATTCACATAATCTCAACATAACAGGGTGAAATAATAATTTCATTTTAATGTTTTGTTGGAATTTGTATTTTCTGATGTAACTCACAATTTACAGAAAATAATGTCGAAAAATCACATTTAAATTGTCGAGTCGAACAAAAGTGTGGGAGAGGAAGAATGGCTAATATAGAGCAGCTAAATAGAAGGCTCTTAACCCATGGAGGAGTGAGTTAAGAGCAATTATGCTTATATGAGCTTGCTGCCTTGGCGATAGGCTAAGGCTACAGTAAGTGATTGGGCTAAACATAATGTAGCAGACTGTGAACGAAAAGCATCAACTTGGGCTTCTTTAATCACAAAGCAGACATCACTAAAACTGGCCAATGGGCTGATTTGACTATCTGTGATAACAATTTGTTTTGCCCCTGTTTGAGCCGCTTTTTCACTTACCATCACAGTTTCTGAGGCATAAGGTGTGAAACTGATCGATATAACAACATCATTTTCGCTAATTCGGCTGATTTGCTCTTTAAACATTCCACCCAGCCCATCAATTAAAATTGGGCGGCATTCTAAATGACTCAGTGCGTAACTGAGATAAGTTGCAACGCTAAAGGAACGGCGTAAGCCAATAATGTAGACATTTTGTGCTCCTGCCAATAATGATACAGCTTTTTCCATATCTTCAGCAGGCGTTCTTGCTGCCATTTGCTGCAATGCTTGTGCGTTTGAATGCGCAAATTCTTTTAAAATTTGAGCTGGATCATCGCTTAGCTCCTGCTCACTATCCATTTCACGAAAGAGTCTTGCTCTATCTGTATAGCTAGCGGTTTCCTCAACCAAATTCATTCGAAATAGTTGTTTCATTTCATTGAAGCCACTGAAATCGAAAGCATTGGCGAAGCGGATCAGTGTTGATGGGGGAACATCGGCTTCTTTAGCAATAACGGCAACGGTATCGAAGGCAACGCTGTTAGTATTATCGAGCACATACCTCGCTACCTGTTGTAAGCGTTTACTGAGTTCGTCATAACGTGCACGAACTTGCTCTTGAAACTCATTTAAATTTGCTGCACTTGACATATAACCTCCATGATTTGGCTCTAATTGTAGTTGTTTTGTGCCGTTAGTCGAATCTTTTTGAAACAATCAGTTCATACGACCAAGCCTTTTCTCATCGCCTATCTTAAACTATGTAGTTTTCATTCAACAAATTGAATGGGTTACCTCATGTTCTTCTTTTATTGAATACACTAGAACCGCCGCATTTAACCCGATAAGTTTGATTGTTCTTGGGGGAGTTAATGGCTAAATACAGTTTTTGAAACGAGTGTCTTTAAAGTGAATAGAAAATTTCATAAAAACTTTGGCTGGATCACATAAATTGAATGTTATTTCAAATTTGGTTGAAAATGAAATGAATATTTCATATACATTAAATAACACAAGGTAACTCTATCAGCTAAAGAGAGGCAGCATGGAACAGATTCATAATTTTATTGGTGGTGAAATCGTATCCAGTCAAAGTGGGCGATTTGCGCCAGTATTTAACCCTGCAACAGGAACGCAAATTGCACAAGTGGGGCTTAGCAGCGCTGATGAAACGAAAAAAGCCATAGAAGTTGCACATAACGCATTCCCTAAATGGGCAAAATTATCACCGTTAAAACGTTCTCGCATCCTTTTTAAATTTAAAGCATTACTCGAAGACAACATGGATGATTTGGCTCGCCTAATTTCAAAAGAACACGGTAAAGTTTTTTCCGATGCAGTGGGGGAGTTGACCCGTGGATTGGAAGTTGTTGAATTTGCTTGTGGGATTCCGCATTTACAAAAAGGTGAGCACTCAGCCAATGTGGCAACGGGCGTGGACAGCCATTCATTAATGCAACCTTTAGGCGTGTGTGCTGGGATTACGCCGTTTAACTTCCCTGCAATGGTGCCAATGTGGATGTTTCCAGTAGCGATTGCAACGGGAAATACCTTTGTTTTAAAACCTTCTGAAAAAGATCCATCCTTAGCATTGGAACTAGCAAAACTGCTGAAAGAAGCGGGATTACCAGATGGCGTGTTTAACGTTGTACAAGGGGATAAAGAGTCTGTTGATGTCTTATTAACCGCGCCAGAAGTCCAAGCGGTCAGTTTTGTCGGTTCAACACCAATTGCAGAATATATTTACACAACAGCATCTGCTCATGGCAAGCGTTGCCAAGCATTAGGCGGTGCGAAGAACCATTGTATCTTAATGCCTGATGCCGACATGGGTCAGGCTGCAAATGCCATTATGGGTGCAGGTTTTGGCGCCGCGGGTGAGCGTTGTATGGCTCTATCTGTGGTGTTAGCAGTTGGTGATGAAACCGCAGATGCGTTGATTGCCAACCTGAAAGGGCAAATCGCTAAAATGACAGTTGGCCCTGGTATCACAGAAGGTAAAGAAAATGATATGGGGCCAGTTATTTCTGCGCAACATAAAGCCAAAATTTGTGACTACATTACCAGTGGTGAAAAACAAGGCGCGACTCTGTTAGTTGACGGTCGAGATTTTAAAGTGACGGGGTTTGAAAATGGCTATTTCGTTGGGCCAACATTATTTGATAATGTCACTCCTGAAATGGACATTTATAAAGAAGAGATTTTTGGACCCGTGCTTGCCGTTGTCCGTGTACCAGATTTTGAAACGGGGTTGAAACTGATTAATCAACACGAATATGGTAATGGAACCGCGATTTTTACCCGTGATGGCGAAACGGCGCGTGAATTCCAAGAGAATGTTCAAGCGGGTATGGTTGGTATCAATATTCCCATTCCTGTTCCAATGGCATTCCACAGCTTTGGTGGATGGAAACGTTCAATTTTTGGCCCTTTAAATGTGCATGGAAATGATGGTGTACGCTTCTATACTCGCATGAAAACGGTGACAAGCCGTTGGCCAGCCAGTGTGCGTTTAGAGCATCACGAAAGTAGTTTCACAATGCCAACCATGGAATAAATGGAGACCCAGATGAATAAGCAGAAAATGACCACAGCTCAAGCATTGGTAAAGTTTCTTAACCAACAATATGTTGATGTCGATGGTGAGCAGTATCCGTTTATTCAGGGAGTATTTACGATTTTTGGCCATGGTAACGTTGTAGGTTTAGGTCAGGCGCTTGAAGAGGCGCCTGGTCACCTGCGTGTTTATCAAGGGTGTAACGAGCAAGGCATGGCGCATATTGCGACAGGTTTTGCTAAGCAAAAAAAACGTAAGCAGATTTTTGCGGTTACCTCTTCAGTGGGGCCTGGTGCAGCGAATATGATCACCGCTGCTGCGACCGCCACGGCAAACCGTATCCCATTGTTGTTATTACCTGGTGACACGTTTGCAACGCGTCAGCCAGACCCTGTTTTACAGCAAGTTGAACAATACGGTGATGGAACTATCAGCACCAACGATTGCTTTCGTCCTGTTTCCCGCTATTGGGATAGAATTTCACGGCCAGAACAATTGATGGCTGCTATGGTTAATGCCATGAGGGTATTAACTGACCCTGCGGATACAGGGGCGGTAACCATTTGCTTACCACAAGATGTGCAAGGTGAAGCGTGGGATTACCCTGATTACTTCTTTGAAAAACGAGTTCATCGTATCGAGCGGCGCCCTGCAACAACGGTGAGTATTGAAGAGGCGGTTGCCCTGATTCAAAGTAAGAAAAAGCCACTGTTAATCTGCGGTGGAGGGGTGCGTTATTCTGAAGCACATGATGCATTTATCCAGTTTGCAGAAGATTACCACATTCCATTTGGTGAAACCCAAGCAGGGAAAAGTGCTATTGTTGCGAGTCATCCACTTAACATGGGGGGGATCGGCACGACAGGGGGATTAGCGGCGAATTTATTAGCGAAAGAAGCTGATCTTATTATTGGTGTCGGCACCCGATTTACCGATTTTACAACAGCTTCTAAATCTTTATTTAGTCATCCCCAAGTTGAATTCTTGAACATTAATGTCGCTGAGTTTGATGCAAGTAAATTGGATGCATTAAAAGTGGTGGCAGATGCAAGAGAAGGACTGCAAGCACTTGATGCTAAAATGAAAGTGACGGGCTACCAAGGGCAATGGGGTGATGAAATTAAACAGGCGAAATCACAGTGGAAAGCGGAACTCGACCGCTTGTTTAGTATTCAGTACCAGCCGTTAGATTTTGTTCCTGAAATTGCAGGTCATCTCGATGATAAACTTGAAGAATATTGTAAAGTTCTAGGTACCGAATTGACGCAAACTCGCGTACTGGGGCTGATGCAGCAACATCTGGAAGATAACGCCATTATTGTGGGAGCAGCGGGCTCATTACCTGGTGACTTACAGCGTATTTGGTTACCAAAACAACGCGATACCTACCATTTAGAATACGGCTATTCCTGCATGGGATATGAAATTGCGGCAGCAGTCGGTGCTAAAATTGCCGCACCGAAGCAACCTGTGTATGCGATGGTTGGCGATGGTTCTTACCTAATGTTGCATAGTGAGTTACAAACCGCCATTCAAGAGAACATTAAAATCACGATTTTATTGTTTGATAACGCAGGGTTTGGTTGCATTAATAACTTACAGATGAGCCAAGGTATGGGCAGTTTTGGCACAGAAAATCGCTATCGAAACCCACAAACAGGCTTAATGGATGGGCCATTAGTGAAAGTGGACTTTGCGAAAAACGCAGAAAGTTATGGATGTAAAAGTTATCGAGTACATGATGAAACACAGCTCTTGGAAGCACTTAAGGGTGCTAAAGAACATTCAGGTTGTGTATTGATTGATATTAAGGTATTGCCAAAAACAATGACAAATGGCTATGAGGCATGGTGGCGTACAGGTACGGCTCAAGTCTCTGAGAAACCAGAAATCGTTGCAGCGGCAGAAAATATTAAACAGATGGTTGAGAACAACGTTCGTCTTTACTAATGAATGTCTAGTGACTCATTGAATGGAATCGGCGGTTGTTAACCGCCGAGGAGCGCTTCTGTGTGTCATGCCTATAGCGTTAACATCGTCAGGTAGGGTCGTTATTGGAAGTTTAGCAAGGATTGCTTTTTATTCTATATTCTCTGAGGTTAACGTGCGCGTTAGCTTACTTTCATTTTAGCCCAGCTTTTGCTGGGTTTTTTTATGGTTTTAATAATTTAAAAATAAATAAAATGGAATGAATGTTTTAAAATATCACTTTGGTAAGTTGATGAAGGAGACAATGAAATAAAAAAGGGATATAGCGCGCAGACTTTATTGTCAGATGCTGATAGCTTGCATTATTATTTTGTGATCTAAATAACACTAAAAATCCACTTTAATGTAACATTTGTTACCTAGAGCCCAAAAACATAATTTCCAAAAAATTATAAATTGAAATGAACGTTTTGTTTGGTATATTTCATACTATCCAAATAGTGGATTTAAAGTATCAAGGAGCATTTGAATGTTCAATATAGCACTATTCGGCGCAGGACGTATCGGACAGGTTCATGCTGTTAATATTGCCGGCCATAAAGAAACCGCACTTTATTCTGTTATCGACCCTTATCAACCCAACGCGGTTGCCTTGGCTGAAAAATACCAAGCAAAAGTGCAAACGACAGAAGAAGCGATGCAAGACCCGAATGTTCACGGTGTTTTGATTGCTTCTGCGACAGATACCCACGCTGATTTAATCGAACTTGCTGCTAAACATAAAAAAGTCATTTTCTGTGAAAAGCCAGTTCACCTTGACCTAGAACGTGTTAAACAGTGTATCAAAAGCGTTAAAGAACATAATGTACCCTTATTTATCGGTTTTAACCGCCGTTACGACCCACAGTTTCGCCACCTGAAAAATTTATTCCAACAAGGCGCAATTGGTAAAGCGGAATCTTTAATTATTACTTCTCGTGACCCGTCACCTCCACCAGCAGAATATGTCAAAGTATCTGGCGGCATGTTCAGAGACATGACTATCCATGACTTTGATATGGCGCGTTTTATGATAGGCGAAGAACCATGCTCAGTTTTTGCTCAGGGTAGCAATGTCGTTGACCCTGCTATTGGCCAAGCTGGTGATATCGATACCGCATTTATTATATTGAAATTCCCATCAGGAGCGATGGCTACCATTTCCAATAGCCGCCGTTCAGGTTATGGCTATGACCAGCGCATCGAATTACATGGTGAAAAAGGCTTATTAACCGCAGGGAACATTAAGGAAAACAGTGTTTCATTGTTAAGTGAAGCAGGGGCATTATCTGCGAAACCTGAATATTTCTTTTTGCAACGTTACCATGAAGCTTATAAGGCGGAATGGGAACATTTCGTGGACATTTTAGCTGGTCGCGCGCAATCAGAAACGACAGGAACAGATGGTGAGTTAGCGCTGTACTTAGCGGATAAAGCACTTGAGTCATTAAAATCAGGTAAAGAAGTTAAGTTGTAATTTGTTTCTTTGAACATGTTTTAAATTCGATTACAAATTTGCGGGCGAAAAATAATTTCGTCCGCAGTAAAATCCTAAATGTATTTAATGATGTCCACGCATCAATCAAATATAAAAACAATGGATTTTATACTTAATAAAAAACTCTTCAGACTTTTTATATTCCGATATAGATTGAGGGATTTTTACAATCTTATTTTTGCTCTATTTAATTAACTTGTTGTATTTATTGATTTTAATTCCCTCTGTGGAGCTAGTTTGAAAACATAATGAAGTTAATTAAATAGTGATTCAATTCAGCGTGTTAAAAAATATTTTCATTATTTAAACCTTAAATTAAAGCATTTACTTAAATACTGAAAAGGTATTTTTTGACTGACATAATGATTCAAATAATAAGGTAATAATATGTCATTAATAATGAATCTCAATGAACAACAGCGAAAAAGGTTGCACCAAATTACACTGGTTGCCACTTTTGGTGGATTACTTTTCGGGTATGACACCGGTGTTATCAACGGTGCATTTTCATCACTGAAAGAAAATATGGGGCTCACGCCAACGACTGAAGGCTTAGTGATGAGCGTTCTGTTAGTGGGCGCAGCGCTCGGTAGTGTTTGTGGTGGGCGTGTCGCTGACTATGTGGGGCGACGAACTTACCTACTTTACCTTTCCTTTTTATTCTTATTTGGGGCATTTTTATCCGCGGCTGCACCAAATATCGAAGTTTTATTAGTGGCAAGGTTTATTCTTGGTTTTGCTGTTGGTGGTGCCTCTGTTACAGCACCAACCTTTATTTCGGAAGTGGCCCCGACAGAAATGCGGGGAAAACTCACAGGGCTCAACGAAGTTGCTATTGTTATTGGTCAACTAGCAGCATTTGCGATTAATGCCATTATTGGCTCTATTTGGGGACATTTACCCGACGTTTGGCGCTATATGTTGCTTGTTCAAGCTGTTCCTGCATTGTGCTTATTATTTGGTATGTGGAAAGCACCTGAAAGCCCACGTTGGTTAATGAGCAAAAATCGCCGTGAAGAAGCATTGAAAATTCTAAAGCAAATTCGCCCTGAAAAACGTGCAATACAAGAGTACGAAGACATCGTGACGCTGTTAGACGTTGAAGCGGCAGAAGCGAAGAAAAATCCAGATGCTAACAAGCGAAATTTAGCCCTTATCCTCAATACACCGTGGATTTTAAAGTTAGTTCTCATCGGTATGGTGTGGGCAGCATTGCAGCAAACCACGGGTGTGAACGTGATTATGTACTACGGGACCGAAATCCTAAAAACAGCCGGTTTTTCTGAGCAAACATCGTTAGTTTTCAACGTACTTAACGGAGTATTCTCTGTCGGTGGTATGGTTATCGGAGTACTTTTCTTAGTTGATCGTTTCAAACGTAAAACCCTGATTGTGGGGGGGTTTGCCTTGATGGCCTCATTGCACTTATTAATCGCTGCAACGGATTACTTCTTAACTGGAGATGTGAAAGCGACCTTAATTTGGTTGTTGGGTGCGGTGTTTGTCGGAGTAATGCAAGGGACTATGGGCTTCCTAACTTGGGTGGTATTGGCAGAGCTCTTCCCGCTGAAAATTCGTGGGCTATCCATGGGGATCTCTGTTTTCTTTATGTGGATCATGAACGCGGTTGTCAGTTATCTGTTCCCTGTATTGCAGGCAGAGCTAGGATTAGGCCCAGTATTCTTGATTTTCGCGGTGATAAACTATCTTGCTATTGTGTTTGTGGTGAAATTATTGCCTGAAACATCAAACAAATCTCTGGAACAGCTGGAAGAAGAATTGTCATCAATGTAATTACAGTGCATTCATCTAGTGAATGCACATAATGAATTTACAATAGGGTGGAATATGATTGAACAACTAACCACACAAAGCTTGCATTTAGGTTGCCAAGCAAGAAATAAAGCCGAAGTATTGCAAATGGTTGGCGCTGAATTTAAACGAAAAGGCTATGTCGATAGGGACTGCGTCCACTTTTTAACAGAGCGAGAGCAGCAAATTTCGACCTTTTTAGGTAATGGTATTACTTTACCGCACCTACCCAAATCGGCGAATGACATTATTTTGCACAGTGGTGTAGAGATTTTCCAATTTCCCGATGGGGTAATTTGGGACCGAACAAATGTGATGTTCATCGCTATTGGTGTTATCGCAAAATCAAGGGAGCATATTGATGTGCTCAGAGAAATTGCGTTGATCTTTAGTGATGAATTTATTGCGAATGCGCTATCACTCACCTCAAGCAAAGAGGAATTTTTGAGTATCCTTCATCGTTAATGTTTTAGCACATAAATGCGCCCACCATGGTGATACTGACTTACATGGTGGGTGTAATATTCCGAGTTTACAGCATAATTTTAGGTTTTTTTATACCGCATGCGGCGGCATAGCGAGCGAGTGTTTCGATTGTTGCTTTTTCCGCATGCCTTTCGGTTCTCGATACGGCTGAAGGGGAAATGCCTAATCGTGCTGCAACTTGAGAACTCATTAGCCCAGCAGAGCATCTTCCCAAGCAATTGATTTTTTACTCATCGTTTAGCATCTCCTCTAGTCGCTTTGCTGCTGAAGTTAAAATAGCTGATGGTAATTTAGCCGTACTTTTAGCAAAAATCTTTAAAATGTAGATTTTTTTCCATAGCGATAAACGTAAATCGCCCGACCGATATTGCCTGCTTTTGCTCTAAGTTCAAAAAAACCATTTGTGATAGCTTTAGCATCAGGTTCTTTCAGTAAGGTACCGAATTCAGATAGTTTGTTTATCTGGCGAACCATTTTCCCTTGTAATGAGGCTGGCAGAGCTTTTAATTCCTGCAATAATGCATCTTCATGAATTTTAATTTTAAACATTGTTACCCTCCATGAACATTACAGTAAAAGAGAAATAATGATACTCAGGAGTTAAATGAAGCTATAGATTCAATTAATCTATAAGTGTAATTTAAATTCATACAATACCAATCACATCCCCTTTTATTTCATTTTTCATTTCATTTAGTGTCTTTTTATTTGACTTTCCCCCTCTGCTTATTTGGTTAAATAGAAACTATGAACTTTTAATTCTTTATAAATTAGCTAATTACAGAAAAATCTATGCCAGATCACATAATGAAATTAATATTTCTAATTTTATTGAAAATGAAATAAATATTCCGTATAACAGTATTATCAAATCAAAAGTACTCAATAAAGCATTGGGACAGCCATTGCGCCATACAGAATGTGCGAGGGAGAGAACAAATGAAAGAAATCCGTATTGGTATGATTG
Organism: Providencia xihuensis; assembly: GCF_041953405.1. Classification (NCBI taxonomy): domain Bacteria; kingdom Pseudomonadati; phylum Pseudomonadota; class Gammaproteobacteria; order Enterobacterales; family Morganellaceae; genus Providencia; species Providencia xihuensis. Next base: position 1,436,889 of record NZ_CP169565.1, read on the forward strand.
GAACAGGCTACATTGGGCGCGCTCATGCGATTGCTTATGCACAAGCATCAACGGTCTTCCCTCTAAAAGGAACGTTAGTTCGCGAAATGATTGCGGAAGTCACACCAGAGCTTGCACAAACCCGTGCACAGGAAATGGGCTTTAATCGTTCAACGGATGATTGGCGCAAACTCGTAGCGGATCCAAATATTGATGTGGTGGATATTTGTTCCCCTAACTTTTTACACAAAGAGATGGCGATGGAAGCCATTAAACATGGCAAACATGTTTATTGCGAAAAGCCACTAGCCCTTAATTCCCACGATGCAAAAGAGATGGTTGCCGCAGCTGAAAAAGCAGGAGTAAAAACCTTGGTGGGGTTTAACTATATGAAGAACCCAACGGCGCAATTGGCAAAAGAGATCATCGAAAATGGTGAAATCGGGGAAGTGATCCATTTCTACGGCACCCATAACGAAGATTATATGGCGGATCCAACGGCGCCGATTCATTGGCACTGCTTTAAAGAAAAGGCGGGACTGGGTGCGCTGGGGGATCTTAGCGCTCACATTATCAACATGGCGCAATATTTAGTGGGCGATATTGAAACGGTGTGTGGCGATATGGAAATTGTCATTAAAGAACGCCCTGAAAAGGCAGGTTCTTCAGTGATGGTTGCGGTAGAAAATGAAGACCAAGCACATGCAATGGTGCGTTTTGCTGGCGGTGCCATGGGGGTGATCGAGACTTCCCGCATCGCATCTGGCCGCAAAATGGGGCTGACCTATGTGGTGACGGGCACCAAAGGTACGTTGTCATTTACCCAAGAGCGAATGGCAGAATTAAAACTATATCGCCACGATGAGCCATCGAACCGTCAAGGGTTCAAAACAATTTTAGTTGGGCCTGAGCACCCAGACTATGCGCCATTTTGCGGAGGGGCAGGTCATGGAATCGGGTTTAACGATCAAAAAACAGTTGAAGTGCGCGATTTAATTGATGGTGTAGCGACAGGCAAAGCCCTGTGGCCAGACTTTGAAGAAGGTTGGAAAGTGTCGCGTATTTTAGATGCCATCGCGCGTTCTTATGAAGAGCAGCGCTGGGTCAAAGTAAAAGAAATCAATTAATTCTGTTGTAGTTAAGGGGTGATTAATGGATAAGCAGAAGAAGTTAGATGTTATCTGTATGGGCCGTATTGCCGTTGACCTGTACGGACAACAGATAGGTTCTCGTTTAGAAGACATGAGTACATTTGCCAAATATTTAGGCGGCTCATCAGGTAACGTTGCATTTGGTACAGCAATACAAGGTTTGAAATCATCGATGTTAGCCCGTGTGGGGGATGAACATATGGGGCGCTTTCTACGTGAGGAACTGCAACGCGTAGGGTGCGATACGAGCCATTTGATCACGGATAAAGACAGACTAACGGCATTAGTGATCTTAGGGATCAAAGACCAAGATACGTTTCCGCTGATTTTCTATCGTGATAATTGTGCGGATATGGCTATTACGCCAGATGATTTTACTGAGGAATATATCGCCTCTTCCCGTTGTTTAGCGATCACAGGTACGCATTTATCGAACCCAAAAACTCGCGCAGCAGTTTTGAAAGCGTTGGAATATGCGAAGCACAATAATGTGAAGACTGCGATTGATATCGATTATCGGCCAGTGTTGTGGGGGTTAACCTCTTTGGGTGATGGCGAAACCCGCTTTATTGCCTCAGAAAGTGTGACGCAGCAACTGCAAGATGTGTTATCGATGTTTGACCTAATTGTGGGAACTGAAGAAGAGTTTCACATTGCAGGGGGAACAACCGACACCATTCAAGCACTGAAAAATATCCGTAGACTAACGGATGCTGAATTAGTGTGTAAACGCGGTTCATTAGGTTGTTCGGTATTCAGTGGCGCTATCCCAGAGACTCTGGACGAAGGCATTACGGTTCACGGTGTTCGAGTTGACGTACTTAATGTGTTAGGTGCGGGAGATGCGTTTATGTCAGGCTTGCTGCGGGGCTACCTAAATGGTGATGGTTGGGAAAAAGCCTGTGCCTATGCGAATGCTTGTGGTGCGCTGGTGGTTTCACGCCACGGCTGTGCGCCAGCAATGCCAACAAAGGTTGAGTTGGATAACTATCTTCAGCGAGCTGCCGTAGTGCCGCGCCCAGATCTTGATCCAATATTAAATCATCTACACCGAGTCACCACACGTAGCACACAGTGGAATGAACTTTGTGTGATGGCATTTGACCATCGTATTCAGTTTGTGGATATGGCGCGTGCTGCTGGAGCAGATATTTCCTGCATCCCTCATCTGAAAAAACTGATTTTCCGCGCCAGCCTTGAAGTGTCGCAAGAAGCGAATTTACAAGGTAAAGCTGGTTTACTGTGTGACAGTACCTTTGGGCAAGATGTACTCAATGATGTGACAGGTCGTGGCTGGTGGATTGGTCGCCCAATCGAATTACCAGCATCAAGGCCATTATGTTTAGAGCATGGCAATATTGGCTCACAACTGATTAGCTGGCCGAAAGAGCATATCGTGAAATGTTTGGTGTTCTTCCACCCAGAAGATAACCACCCTCTGCGTTTAGAACAAGAAAAAACGGTGCAAGAAGTGTATAGCGCATGTTGCCAATCTGGCCATGAATTATTGCTTGAAGTGATTTTACCTGCAGATATGGAACGCACTGACGAGCTGTATTTACGCGCCATCAAACGCTTCTATAACCTAGGTATTAAGCCTGATTGGTGGAAGCTGCCACCGCTGAAAGCGGAAAATTGGGATGCGGTGGATGCTTTAATTCAAGAGCGTGACCCGTATTGCCGCGGCGTGGTGTTATTAGGGTTAGATGCACCGCAAGATGAGCTACAAGCAGGTTTTAATGCCGCAGCAGGAAAACCAATTGTTAAAGGATTCGCAGTAGGTCGCACATTGTTTGGTAAACCCTCCTTAGAATGGATGAAAGGCGAGCTAAATGATGACGAGCTAGTGCAGAAAATTAAAACAAACTATTTAAACCTGATAGCCCTATGGCGTCAGCGTAAATAATATCCCTCTTACCTACACAGGAGCTTCATCATGGCAATCCAACTTGGTATCAACCCTTTAACATGGACCAATGATGATTTACCCACTCTGGGGGCGGAAACGTCACTGGAAACTTGTTTGACAGAAGGCCGTCAGGCAGGGTTTGCAGGCTTTGAACTGGGAAATAAATTTCCCCGTAAAGCCGACGTTTTAGGGCCAATTTTAAAACAACACGATTTACAATTAGTTTCAGGCTGGTATTCGGGTGAGCTATTAACCCGCAGTGTAGAAGAAGAAATTGAAGCCGTCCAAGGCCATTTAGCGCTACTACGCGACCTTGGTGCGAAAGTGATGGTATTCGCTGAGGTTACCCATTGTATTCATGGGGATCAAAATAAGCCTGTGCATATGCGCCCACTGTTCCCTGCGGACAAATGGGAAGAATACGGTAAGAAACTGACGGAATTTGCGAAATATACGTTATCCCAAGGCGTTAAAATTGCCTATCATCACCATATGGGTACCGTGATTGAATCAGCCGAAGATGTGGATAACCTAATGAAATATACGGGTGATGAAGTCGGTTTATTGCTTGATACGGGTCACTTAACGTTTGCAGGGGCAGACCCTGTTGAAGTGGCGAAACGTTGGGCTAAACGTATTAACCATGTACATTGTAAAGACGTTCGTGCTGACGTACTTAACGATGTGAAAAACCGTAAAACAAGCTTCTTAGATGCGGTACTGGCAGGGGTCTTTACAGTACCTGGCGATGGCTGTGTTAACTACCCAGAAGTTTTCAAAGTATTGAAAAATAGCCAATATGAAAATGGTTGGTTAGTGGTAGAAGCGGAGCAAGACCCAGCAATTGCACACCCACTGACATATGCAACACTTGGGTACAATAATTTATCTAAGTTGGCTAAAGAGGCTGGTTTAATCTAACTCAGCTTTATATTCAGTCCGTGGTGTTGGTGTCTGCACTCGACCACACAGTTCATATACTTGTGCCACAGACTGAACGACTTCACGTATGGGGGTTGAAAAGCTGAACGTTAAAAATTTCATTAAACAGGTTGCGAGTATTAGCAGGCAACTTGAAAAAGCTAGAGGAAAGTTATGTCAAAATTATTGTCGAAATACCATGCTCCAGATGCACATAAGCGTACTCAGCATATCACGCCGCAGATTGCCAACTGGGGATATGTACACTTTGATGTGTATGAACTGAAACAAGGTGAATCCATTTCCTTGCCTGCCTCTGAAAATGAAATGTGTTTAGTCTTAGTGGCAGGTAAGGCGACGATCAAAACGCCAAATCAAGCGTTTGAAAATATCGGCGACCGCATGGATCCATTTGAGCGTAAAAAACCCTATGCAGTGTATGTAACAGCGCAAGAATTTGCAGAAGTTAAAGCCGAAACAGCATTGGAGCTTGCTGTTTGTAGTGCGAAAGGCAAAGGGACTTATCCAACCCGTTTAATTGGGCCCGATGATATTGGTGCTGAGCAACGTGGCCATGGTTATAACAAACGTTATGTCCACAATATTTTACCAGACGATAAAGCGGCAGATAGTTTATTAGTCGTGGAAGTATTTACGGATGAAGGGTGTACCAGCTCGTACCCAAGCCATAAACATGATACCGATAATGAACCCAATGAAACTTATTTAGAAGAAACCTATTATCACCGATTGAACCCATCACAAGGTTTCTGTATGCAGCGTGTTTACACTGACGACCGTGAGTTAGACGAGTGTATGGCGGTGTATAACAAAGATGTGGTTATGGTGCCAAAAGGATATCACCCAATGGCAACCATGGCAGGCTACGATAACTACTATTTAAATGTGATGGCAGGGCCAACACGTAAGTGGTTATTCACATGGGAAAAAGACCATAATTGGGTCAATAGTGATGTGTATGCCGCCAAGCACAAAGGGCAGTAAGTTGTTACCAGTAGTTGTGAATAAAGTGAAATAAAGTTGTATGCTCGTTATCCTTCGTGCTGCATGGGGGTTGGCTACACTCAGATAGCCGCCTATATGCAACTCGAATGATTTAGAGTATAAGCACCAAATCTGTTATCTATTTTGCCGGTAAATTATTTACCGGCTTTTTTATCTGTGATTAATAAGCCGCTGTAAATTGTTGGCGAACAAATTGGGCATTATTGACTTCATCAAGGACAGCAACGGCAAAGTCTTCGACCGAAATTTTCGCAGGCACATTACCGTTCATCAACAATTCAGTACCACCCAAACGGAACGTTTCTGTACGTTCACCAGGTTCTAACATGGCTGCGGGGGACACATAAGTCCAGTCAAGGGTATCGATGGTTTGCAATTGGCTTTTAAACTCGCGCATGGCTTGTGCGCCAGGTTTAATTTCAGCTGGGAAATCAGGGGAGTCGATTAAATCCAAATTAGGCGCGATTTTTAAACTGCCTGCACCGCCTACCACAATAAAGCGTTTTACCGCGGCTTTTTGTACCGCCTGCAAAATGGCGTTGTTCCCTGTAACCGTGTCTTGGTACAAGTTCGGATTTTGCCAGCCACCGTTAAATGCACTGATCACCACATCTTGGCCTTTAAGGCGAGACGTTAGCCAAGCCACATCGGTAATATCCCCAGATTCTGTTATCAAATGAGCATGTTGCGGCAGGGTGTTGCTATGGCGAGAAATGGCAGTCACTTGGTGATGGCGTCGCAGCGCTTCTGCAACTAATGCTTTTCCCACAAAACCGGTCGCACCAATGATCGATATTTTCATACGGAACCCCTAGTGTGTGACACACTGTTGTTTGATTGATTTTGTAAATATCATCTCATTAAAGTATAGGGCAGATTTATCTTCTGCGGAATGTACTTAATGCATTTTCTTGATATTATTCGCCAGTTTTTATGGGTGCAATACGTGTTTACAAAGGGCAACGACTTGCTCTGTTCTTGCTTCAATTGTGGGTGTTAACCCCGCAGGGGAGAGCCCTAAGGAAATCTGCCTCAATGGTTCGGCGATGGCCATGGATAAGATTAAATCGCTGAGCACCACAAAATCCGCTTGTTTGATAAGCTGCTTTTCTTTATGGCGAACTAACCACTGCGTCAACAGTTGGCGGCTGCGTTCGATGCCACTTTTTTGGTATTTATCGAGCAAAATGTGTTTTTGTTTGAAATCGGTTTGCAATAAACGAAAGAGCCCAACGGCTTCATAAGACAATACTTTTTGTGCAATTGCATTGAGGTTTTGGGTAAGCAAGGCAAAAAAGTTATCGGTTGATTGTGCTTCTTGCTCAAACAGGGGAACAAAGCTGTCTGTCCAACTCAAAATCACCATCTCAATTAACGTTTCGCGGTTATCAACAAAGCGGTAGATAGTCTTTTTCGCCACACCTGCTCGTTTTGCCACCGTATCAATGGTGGTGGATAAGTAACCTTCCTCAAGGAGAGATTGCGCTGTGGCCTGAATAATTTTTTCTTTTAATTCAGCTTCAGGAACACTGGGTCTACCGCGTGTCGATTTGCTCGGTTCATCTTTTTGCATAAATGGCGCTCTATTTTTTGTGCTTGACTTAGGCGTATTTTAGCTCAAATATAATTAGGAAACAAATAAAGTTTCCTAATTGAGGTGAAAGATGAAAATGAATACCGCTTGGGCCGTCGAAAATGTAAATGACATACTGTTACCTGCACCATTACGGTTAGAGATGGGAATTGAAAGGGATGAAAATGGGTTACTTACTGTTGCAGTTCGAACGGACTTACACGGTTGTAAAGGCCGAATGGTGGAGTGGTGGTTTACTTTTTTTGAAACAACGCAGCACATCCGCTGGTGGCATCCCCATGACCATGTTGCCCACCATGGATGGGATGACAAGTGGAAAAAAGGGGAAAGTTATATTGGTGCATCAATTCATGCGGTTGAATCATTAGGGGAGATCCCCCCTGTTGCCGCTAAATTGAAATTTCGCGAAGCCAGTGACTTTTTTGACTCAAATGCACTGAAACAAGCGATTGAAAACCAATCAATCTCGGGGGCAGTTTGTGCTTCAATTGGTTTTGGGAACAATGTATTGATGGATGCTCAAGGTTACCCAGTCGATGGCAAAATGATGCACATTACGCGAGACACCGAGTTTGGCTGCGTTTTGCGGAGCCGTTTTTTACTGGGCGCTTCATTAGCTGACCCTATCAATGAATTACCTGACAATATCGGGCTTGAATTAATGCGCCATTGTTATAACGAATTTACTTATTTATCGCGTTTCTTACCGTCATTATATTACGGAGAACACGCAAATAATGAGAAAGCCCCTCTGCCTTGGTAAATGCGGCCGCCGTGGAAAATTAACCTTTTTCCACGGTTTGCCCAGTTGAGCTTCCCTCACGGAACAATTTCAAAATAATACTCGTCACAATGGCAATTGCACCGCCCAATGCGGTTTCTAATACGCGGTCGAACAGTAATTCATAGGTTGGATGGCGCCAATACACCACTTGTTCAAGCACGGAGAGTATCAAACTCGTTACAACAAAAGTCATAAAGGTATACCCGTGATGGAAACTCATTGGCATTAAAAAAGCAAAAACGACCATCGCAATTAACCCGATATACGGCATGAGTGGAGTATTAAATAAAAAATAGAGTAGTAAAACAGAAATCAGGCTGCCTAAGACTCTCTGCAAGGTAATCTTAATAATGCTTTGTGATTTGGGGTGCAAAACAAACACAAAAGTCAGTAGTGTCCAATAAAAGTGCCCGAGGTCGATAAACCGTGGGATCGCAAGTGCAAGTAATAATCCCAGTGCATAGGTCATTGACCGTGGGATAATATTTTTACGCAAGGTAAATAAATTGCGTTCAACTAAGGCGCTGGTGACCACACTGTGGCGCGTCATTTTGTGGCTAAGAACATAATAGGTAATCAGTGTTACTGTACTGCCAATAATAAATCCCAGCGCTAAGCTTTTAGAAATATCGGGTAAAATCGTCCCAATGGTTGACATGATAATCATAAATTTCATGGTTAAATCCATGGCGGGATCGGTGCCGTACAATTGATAATAAATGAACGAAAAGACTGCCAGGTAAAGATAAAAAGCAGTACCAAGACGCAGGGTATCGCCAATAAAAATTGCCACTAAGATCATCAATAAACAAAACGCGGTATAAGCATAATTTTTATATTCTTTCGCAGCATTGAATAAATTAAAGGAATATAAGGTCGAGAAGGCCGCCCACATAGCCGCTTGCGCATCTAAAATTGCAAAAGCGGTTGCCGCACTGAAAAGTATGCAACTGGTAAAGGTTATCCCATCGTGAATAGCTGGAAATGTTCTCATAATACGACGCTCATAAACCGATATTTAACTTATTAATTATTAAGGTAATTAAATAATAAGCATCATGGGATTACAAGGGAGAATATGTATTTTATCAGATTGGAAATAAATGTTATTGCCAAAGCAAAGTCGAGGTAACTTCTGTTTTTATATAGCAAAAAAGGCATAATAGACAAAGAGCAGTCGTAACAATCATAAAGGTAAAAAAATGCAAATAATCAATCCTCATGATTTTGTTTGGGTCGGCAGTAATGAAGATGTCGAGATAGAATCACTCCCTGAATGGGTTGGCGCACAGTGGAATAGCAAATTGCCACTGACGGTGTACCGTGATAAGGCAGAAGACGGTTATGTGACAGTCGCAATACGGGGCATTAAGCCGCATCAACGTGCTACGACACAAATCAAAAAATCAGCAATCACTCACATTATGAATGTGGAATCATTGGTGGCTGATTCCGTTGAATTACAACGGTCGATGTTTATTGCATTGCCACCTGTACAGGTTTTATGGCTAATTTCACAAACCAAATGGCCGTGGAAATGGGGCGTAGCGGGGAGCTGTGCCTATACGTTGGCAACGGATATTCAAAGCATGCTGTCCGATTGCGACCTCGATGTAGTACTGCGCTGCCCAACGCGCCATCAAAAAGAAGATTTTGCTGAATTTGCCATCAAAGCGAATACACCTTATTGCCCCATCGATATTCATGTGGAAACGCCGAAAGGGGGGTTTTCATTAGCGGAGTGGTTTAAAAATGACCAGGTGACATTGCATACACCACAAGGTGATGTGATGACAGCAGATCCGTGGGATGAAACACTTTAAATTGAGTTTGTCGTAAAAATGCACGTAACTTGTTTGTTTGTTAAACACATTGTTTAATAATTAATTTTGATGCTCGTGCAGGTGATTTTTTACCGAACAATAATCGGTTGAAAATAGCGCAGAGAAAAAAGACTCTGCGCTATTTTTTTAATGGTCGATATGGGGCTCTTGAATGCCAGCTTGTCGCCATTCTTGCATCGCAGGCAAGCTCAGCATACGGGCAACCCATTGTTGTGCCGCTGCATTAACTGGCAACTGGTAACTGTGGATACGAAATGCGACAGGGGCATAAAAAGCATCTACCGCTGTAAATTCATGTCCAGCCAGCCAAGGGCCGCTAAATTTTTCCAGCCCTTCTTGCCACAACTGTGAAATTCGATCGATGTCTGCTTGCAACTCACGGGATATTTCAGTTAATGGTGCATTGCGAGAAACATCCATTGGGCATTGTTGGCGTAAGGCAGTGAAACCTGAATGCATTTCAGCGCTGGCGCTACGTGCCCAAGCCCTAGCTGCACGGCCTGTTGGCCACACTTGGGGGTGATCTTCTGCCACATACTCGCAAATCGCTAAAGAGTCCCAAACGGTTTGTTTCCCATCCACTAAACAAGGGACTAACCCCGTCGGAGAAAAACGGCTAAATTTATCATGACTGCTTCTGCCGCTTTCAAAAAAACAGATATTTTCCTCAAAAGGAATTTGCAACGTTTTTAATAAAACCCAAGGACGTAATGACCAAGAAGAGTAATTTTTGTTAGCAATCCAAAGTGTGTACATAGGCGAACCTGCTCATCAAAAAAGTAGGGAAGAGAGAATACCAATGTAAAAGGAAGATGATGGGTCTACAAATGTTTTTTATCGCTAAACAGAATATAACGAATCAGAATAAGATAGAATGAATAACACTATTAAAAAATAAACTGTCATAGTGATTTACAAAACTGGAAAAAACTTTATTCAAATTTTATTATTTAATATAGACAAAATGGAATAATAAACTATTTTTTATAATGGTGATCGTATTTGAATATCTTCAACAAAATATTTGTCTAACTTTGGGATAGGAATAAAATTAATTTCACCTTATGATTATTACGGCTTAGTTAATTAAATATCACCTTCATCTCTAACTGGTTTTTTATCATGCAATGGAAAAATAATACAACCCGTTATGGGCACATTTCGCTGCTCATCCACTGGTTAGTCGCAATTGTCGTATATGGAATGTTTGCTTTAGGTTTATGGATGGTGACGCTGGGCTATTATGATAGTTGGTACCACCAAGCACCAGAAATTCATAAAAGTATAGGAATATTATTATTTATTGTTATGGCATTTCGTGTGATTTGGCGATTTATTTCACCGCCACCAAAGCCATTATCAAGTTACAGTAAATTAACTAAAGTCAGTTCTATTACTGTTCAAATTCTGATTTATATTATTTTATTCAGTATTTTGATTAGCGGTTATTTAATTTCGACCGCTGATGGACAGCCAATCAGCGTATTTGGTTGGTTTGATGTTCCCGCTTTATTTACTGGCGCTGCAACACAAGCGGATACCGCAGGTGAAATTCACTTGTACCTCGCTTGGGCGGTAGTTTTATTGTCAGTTTTACATGCGTTTGCTGCATTTAAACATCACATCTTTGATCGTGATATTACATTAAAAAGAATGTTGGGTTTTAATCCCGATAAGTAACGTGGAGATAATTATGTTGAAGAAAACGGTTCTTGGTCTGGCTTCTGGTGCTCTATTTTTAACGGCAGGTTCAGCACTTGCTGAAACTTATCAATTTGATAAGCAAGGCCAACACGCTTTCATCGAATTCCGTATTCAGCACTTAGGTTATAGCTGGGTATACGGCAGTTTTAAAGATTTTGATGGTAACTTTACTTATGATGCAAAAGACCCATCAAAAGACAAAGTTGAAGTGACGATTAAAACAGGCAGCATCGATACTAACCATGCAGAGCGTGATAAACACTTACGCAGCGCAGACTTTTTAAATGCCTCTAAATTCCCAGAAGCGAAATTCGTTTCAACGGAAGTGAAAAAAGACGGTGAAGCCTACAAAATTACGGGTGATTTCACCTTAAATGGTGTAACGAAACCAATTACATTAGATGCAAAACTCATGGGGGAAGGTAAAGATCCATGGGGTGGATACCGTGCAGGTTTCGAAGCGCAAGGTAACATTAAGTTGAAAGAGTTTAATATTAAGTCTGATTTGGGCCCTAAATCCCAAGAAGCTCAACTGTTAATTTCAGTTGAAGGCGTTCAGACTAAATAATTCTATGACAACACTCTCGGGGAAATAAACCTTGAGGGTGTTTTTTCATAAAAGAACGAATTGATTTTTTGTGGCAATTCCTCTCTTTTTCCCCTCGCAATTTCCCTTATTCCTATAGCTAGCCCGCATTGATACAGGCTAAAATAGCCAATATCACTTTTTTCAGGTTAATTCAGGATGTTATCGTAATGCACACTATAATTACCTAAGAGGCTTAATGTCTTTGGGTGATTGAATGTGACGAAAAGGTAACGTAATAACGTGAAAATGAGAGTAGTTATTCGTTTTATTAAGAAAAGGCAGGGCGACTTTGAATACACATAGTTCACGTAAAACCGCATTGATAGTTAGCATTATATTTATTGCATTTGCAGTCGGTTTTTACTGGTTAAGCAAAGATAACAATGTGTTATCTACAGACAATAATACCGCTATCCACTCGGAAGCGTTAGCGCAAGCTGAGAAAGAGCTGCCAATTATTGCGACGGTGAAAAAAATCAGCCCTGAAACCTATCAAAGCTTTGAACACCTGATTACACAATACTACCCTGAAAACGAAGATATTCGTCGCCAATTATTCGACCAAGTTGTCGGTAGTGTGATGAAACTGGTCTTAGAACGAATGGAATACGCATCTGATGATGCAGTGATTAATTTTACCAGTAAGGTTAATGATTATCTTAAAGTTTTATTGGAAGAAGACCCTACAGGGAAAACCTGTTTTTATTCACTATTTCCACATTTAAGAGAAACGGCTGAAATCATTCCACCGAAAAAAAGCCAAGCAGTATTATTGAAGCAAATTCAAGCGACGAATGAATTATTGATTTCCAGTGAAGCAGGTAAAACTCAGGCGTTAATGTCACCCACTGAATATACGGAAACACTCAGCCAATTAGCCGCTGGTCTGAGTGCTGAATATGGTGCAGATGCTGCAATTCTTGGGAATTTAGAGGCAGGTAAAAAATCCCCTGCACTTGCTTGCCAAATATCCATCAGTTTTTATGATGAAATTCTTGCTATCCCTGATAACGGGAAAAAAGCCGCATTATTACGTTCTTTATTTTCATCGGTGAATAATTAGTTTTAGGTTAAATAGTCGCACCTCTTAATGGGGTGCTATTACGTATTATTAATTATTACATTTATTTTATTCACATCTCCTGCCATTTTTTATACTTTATCTGTGCAAAACTTATTATCTGCATTTATGTAGTATGCTTACTATATCAATCTGTTAGTTTTATCTCTTTTGGAGGTGGCATGAAGTTCGTTCAAAAAAGTATTGTGACGCTCATTACCCTAGCGGCAATTTCTTTGCCAGCCGTGGTTAGCCAAGCTTGTACCCGTGTTGTGTATTTAGGGGAAAATGAGCAAATCATGACAGGGCGAACCATGGACTGGAAATATGATATCGGCACTAATCTTTGGATCTTTCCACGTGGTATGGCGCGGGATGGTGTAGCGGGGCCGAATTCAGTGAAATGGAAATCGAAATACGGCAGTGTGATTGCTTCAGGGTACGATATTTCGACCACTGATGGTATTAATGAAGAAGGTTTAGTTGCCAATCTATTGTGGCTAGCAGAATCTAAATATCCGCAAGTCAATGACAAACAACCTGCATTATCAATTTCACTATGGGCGCAATATGTTTTAGACAACTATGCGACTGTCGCCGAGGCCGTTGAGGCGCTTGAAAAAAATCCATTGCTGGTGGCCACTGATAATGTTCCTGGCCAAGACCGTTTAGCCACCTTACATCTATCGATTTCTGATGCTAGCGGTGATAGTGCAATCATTGAATATATTGATGGTAAGCAAGTTATTCATCACAGCCGTCAATATCAAGTCATGACCAACTCACCAACCTATGAAAAACAACTGGCAATGCAGGAATATTGGCAAGGTATTGGTGGCACTGTGATGTTACCAGGTACTAACCGATCAGCAGACAGGTTCGCTCGTGCTCAGTTTTATGTCAATGCCATCCCTCAAAATACCACGGCAAATAAAGCGGTTGCGAGTGTGTTTGGGGTGATCCGTAACGTCTCTGTACCTTATGGTTTAAGTTCTGAATCTTCCCCTGAAATATCCTCAACTCGTTGGCGTACCCTTGTAGATCATAAGCGTCAATTATACTTTTTTGAGTCTGCACTCACGCCTAATATTTTTTGGACGGATTTAGCGAAAATCGATTTTTCGGCTGAGACTGGAAAAGTGAAAAAGTTGGATCTAGGTGAAGAGCAAAGTCATATCTATTCAGGGGATGCCACTAATAATTATGTGGTGACAAAACCATTTGAGTTCTTAGGGCTTAGCGCAAAACAATTAGGTTATTAGTGTCCAATCTTGGGGTATCAACCTACGGTAATTGCTGTAGGTTGATATGTATCAAAGCCTCAGTAATTTATTGATGAATACTTTGCAGATAATAAACTAACAGTATAAGATGCATTTAAAATGCAACTTATTGGTGATGATATGAACGAGCTAGTGTGTTACAAGACCATGCCTGTCTGGGATAAAGCGTCTCTTCCTTTAATGTTTCAAGAACGTCATAACACAAAAGAAGATTCTTATGCGCAATTGAAGGTGCTGCAAGGCTCTTTAGATTTCATCATTTTTAATGATGATGGTAGTGAACAACATTTCACGTTTGATATAAATAACCAGCCACCAATAATTGAGCCGCAAGTTTGGCACCGCATTTCTAAATGTAGCGATGATATGCAGTGCCAGCTTTCATTTATGTGTAAGCCTGAACTTAAGTTTTATAAAGAATACGGTTTAACAACCCCACATTCTGAAGTGCGTTATCTGTGTGAAAATAATCTTGCTAAGCCATGTAAAACGCTGGATCTTGGTTCAGGACGTGGGCGAAACAGTTTTTATCTTGCATTGCAAGGGTATGATGTCACGTCGGTTGATATCAATCCGCAACATATTCAGGCAATTGATTTTGTTAAAAAACAAGCAGGTATTGATAATATTAATACCGCAGTTTATGACATCAATAGTCACCAAATTCAAGGTGATTACGATTTAATTATTTCTACTGTGGTATTGATGTTCTTACAGCGAGAAAAAATTACTGATGTGGTGAGAAACATGCAAGAACACACGTTATCTGGTGGAGTCAATGTGATTGTCTGCGCAGTTGAAACGCCAGATGCACCATTGGATTTAGTACCATTCAAGTGTTTCTTAAAACCAGGTGAATTAGAGGGTTATTACCAAGATTGGGATATCTTAAAATACAATGAAAATCCTGGGCATTTACATCGTACAGATGCACAAGGTAACCGCATTAAATTAAATTTTGCGACGCTAATTGCTAAAAAGAAATAATTAAAAAAGGGGGCTAATATAAAGCCCCCTTTTTTACACAAGAGTTATGCGTTTGCTGCTTTTTCTTTCTCGCTACGTGCTAAGGTTCTTTCTAATAAGACAGCGTATAGCGGTCTACCGCCTAAGAATTGAGCCATCATAGTGGCGCCAATACAGGTAATAATCATCGGTAGGATTAACTGGTAATTATTGGTCATTTCTAAAACTAAGACTATCCCTGTTAATGGGGCTCTTACTGTTGCTGCAAATAAAGCACCCATTCCAGCGATGGCAAATGTGCCCACTTCGATTTGGTATTCAGGAAAAAGCGCTAATGCACTGTAACCAAAAATCCCTCCAAATAATGTACCTAAAGCGAGTAAAGGTGAAAAAATCCCACCAGGTGCACCTGAACTAAAGCTAATGGTCGACGTCAGAAAACGCAGTGCAAAAAACAATAATAATAAGGTGACGGTAAAACTACCAGCAACCATCTGGTGGATCACGGCATAACCGCCACCCACAATTTCAGGCATGTAAACACCAATTGCGCCACAAAGGCCACCGATTAAACCGCCCATCATGACAAAACGAGAAAGTTTATTTTGGTAAAAACGTTGAAACTGGCTTTGTAAGAACAGCAGGAAGTGGTTAAAACAAATGCCGATAATGCCAAATAACATACCCAAAATAAGGTACAACCACAGGGTATTCATCGGAGCAGCAGAAAATTGTCCAATATTGAGTACAGCAGCTTCACCGTTGATTAAGCGGTAAACAATTGTGGCAGTCACTACACCAATAAACACCGATTTAATGGAGATTAAACTGTATTTAAATTGCGGGCGCATCTCTTCGATAATGAATAATATGCCTGCAAGGGGGGCATTAAACGCAGTGGCCAAACCTGCTGCTGCCCCTGAAGCTAATAAAGTATGGCGGGATTCATTATCCTTTAAGCGAAAAAGGTCATAGAACATTTGGCTAATATTTGCGCCTAATTGTACTGTTGGGCCTTCACGGCCTAAAACCATTCCTGAACCCAATGTGCCAAGGCCACCAATAAATTTTACGGGGATCACTCGCCACCACCTGACAGGGCGTAAATCTTGTAAAGCGCCTTCAATTTCAGGGATCCCTGACCCTCCAGATTCTGGAGAAAAGCGTTTTACGAGGTAATAGCCAATCATCGCTAAAATGGCGGAAACAAAAAACATGGTTACAACAACCAGCCACTTGTTATCAACAAGTTCATCTACCGATTGAACTCGAATGTTGCTGACCCATGTTGTGCCCATTTCAAATAAAGAGCCGACTAATCCTACAAATGCGCCAATAATGGCGGACAGTAATAGGATCTTTAATGGCGTCTTGTCTGAGCTTTTTATTCGTGTGAATAACCCTTTGGCTGAAGAAGGGGGAGATTTTTGGGACGCGTTTGCCTGTATCATCTTTATTGGATTCTCTAATTACGACCAAATAACAACCACTTATATTTAGTATACCAAGGCTTACTCGAAAACCATCATAGGAAATGATTTTTTTTCATAAGGTAGGCTGAAAGGAACAAAAAGTAACACAAAAAAAGGCGAATTTGTTTATTTAGCATACTTTAATTGATGTGAATAGTTCTCATTAACATTGAATATTAATATAGATCAATAAATGGTTAGATAACCTGAAATGTCTCTTTTTTATTCTAATAAAGAGCGTAATCTTAATGTTGTATTTGAAATGCAACTTTAAGAGGCGAACAACATGTACTGTGTGCAATGTGAACAAACAATTAGAACTCCAGCTGGAAATGGCTGTGCATACGCGCAGGGTATGTGCGGTAAAACAGCTGAAACGTCTGATCTACAAGATTTATTAGTTGCTGTATTGCAAAGTTTATCTGCGAGTGCGGTTACTGCACGGACTTTAGGCGTTATTGATCATGATATCGATAGCTTTGCACCCCGCGCATTTTTCTCCACGTTAACCAACGTGAACTTTGATTCAGACCGTATTATTGGTTATGCACGTGAAGCGATTTATTTACGCGATAAATTAATTAAACACTGCCAATCTGTGAATAGCGCAGTCGCATTTAATCATCCACTCATTAATTTACAATTAGATGGCTCTGACATCCCAACACTACAAGCACAAGCGGCAAAATTTGCATTAGATATTGATAAAGCACAAGTGGGTGAGGATATCCATGGTCTGCGTATGCTCTGCTTGTATGGTTTAAAAGGTGCGGCAGCGTATATGGAGCACGCACATGTTTTAGGCCAATATGATAATGATGTTTATGGTCAATATCATGAAATTATGGCTTGGCTTGGTACATTACCTGCTGATATGAATGAACTGCTCAATAATTCCATGGCAATTGGTTTGATGAACTTCAAAATCATGGAAATCTTAGATGCAGGTGAAACTGGCGAGTTTGGTCACCCAACGCCGACGGAAGTTAATGTTCGCCCTGTTGCAGGGAAATGTATTTTAATCTCAGGTCACGACCTGAAAGACTTAAAAATGCTATTAGAACAAACGGAAGGAACAGGGATTAATATCTATACCCACGGTGAAATGTTACCTGCTCACGGTTACCCTGAGCTGAAAAAATACGCACACTTAGTGGGTAACTACGGTAGCGGTTGGCAAAATCAGCAAGTGGAGTTTGCGAAGTTCCCAGGCCCTGTATTGATGACTTCAAACTGTATTATTGACCCAGATGTGGGGGATTATAAAGACCGGATCTGGACTCGCAGTATTGTCGGTTGGCCTGGAGCAAAACACCTCGAGGGTGATGATTTCGCAGAAATGATCGCGCAAGCACAATCATTAGCGGGTTTCCCATATACCGAAATCGAACACAAAATTACGGTTGGTTTTGGTCGCCAAACCCTGTTAAGTGCAGCAGACGCGGTAATTGATTTAGTATCACAGAAAAAATTACGTCATGTATTCCTTGTTGGAGGGTGTGATGGCAGCCGTGATGAAAGAAGTTATTACACTGATTTTGCACGTGCAGTACCTGAAGATTGCCTGATTTTAACACTGGCTTGCGGTAAATATCGTTTCAATAAATTAGATTTTGGTACCCTAGAAGGCTTACCACGCTTACTTGATGTGGGTCAGTGCAATGATGCCTACTCAGCGATTATGCTTGCTGTGAATTTATCAGAAAAACTGGGATGTGGTATCAATGATTTACCGCTGAGCTTAATTTTGTCATGGTTTGAGCAAAAAGCCATCGTGATTTTATTAACCCTTCTGGCCCTTGGCGTGAAAAACATTTATACCGGCCCAAGTGCACCTGGTTTCTTAACTGAAAACTTACTCAATGTATTAAATGAGAAGTTTGGAATGCGTAGCATTACGACAGTTGAGCAAGATTTGGCTGAAATCTTACCTGCATAATTAGCCAGAAAAATATAACAAGCCTAAACACAGATATGAGAAGAGAGGGGCGAAAGCCCCTTTAAAGGAGTCGTGCGATGACAATGCCAAGTAGTTTATGTCCAAATAGAATGCAAATTCATTCGATTATCCAAGAAACATCGGATGTTTGGACGATCAACTTAATTAATCATGATTTTTATATGTATTCACCAGGGCAATATGCATTGGTTAGTATTAAAAATAGTGATGATGTCATGCGGGCTTACACTCTCTCTTCATCACCAGGTCAAAGCCGTTATATTTCAATTACCGTTAGGCGATTAGAGGATGGTATGGGCTCTAACTGGTTAACTCGTGCAGTGAAGCCTGGGGATTACCTCTGGTTGTCTGAAGCTCAAGGGGAATTTACCTGTGCAAATGTGAAAAGCCAACAATATCTAATGCTTGCTGCGGGTTGTGGCGTGACGCCAATTATGTCAATGACACGCTGGTTGATGGCCAATCGTCCAGAAACGCATGTTAAAGTATTATTTAATGTGCGAGACGACAAGCAAGTTATATTTGCGCAGGAATGGCAACAACTGACACGTGCATACCCAGAACGTTTACAGTTATGTATTATGGCTGAAACGCCAGATAATGGGGAGTTAGCCCAAGGTCGATTAAATGAAGAAAAACTACAAGCATTAGTCCCCGATATTGCTTCACGGGTAGTGATGACTTGTGGGCCAGTTCCTTATATGAAAAATGCTCAGCAATTTGCGGCTAATTTAGGTGTACCTGCCGAACATTTTTTTATGGAACGTTTTTCAACTGAGCCAGAAGTGGTTAATAGCGAAGATGTGCTGACGCTTAAAATTCGCCAGCGCCTCGCTGATTTTAAAGTGCCTGTGGGGATTTCGTTATTATCTGCATTAGAACAAAATAAACAGCCTGTTATTGCTGCATGCCGTGCAGGTGTTTGCGGAAGTTGCAAGACAAAAGTATTATCAGGCAATTATACAACAACAAGTACAATGACATTGACCGCCGCTGAAATAGCAGAAGGGTATGTTTTAGCATGTAGTTGTCAATTACAAGGCGACACTGAAATAGCCTAATGTTATTTAAATAATAATATACTGTCTCATGTGTTATTTAATGGGACAGTATTCCATATAAAAGGTATTTAAAATTTACAATACATAAAATAAGAGTAAGATTTAATGTTCTAATAGCGGGGTTTGTATAAAATACACCGATAACTTACTTAATGTATTGATCGCTGAAACAGCAACTTCCTTATTCGGATCTTGGCACAAGTCTATGATTCTTATAATGGCATCATTATATTCAATCGTTGCTTTAAAATCTCCTAAAGCGGAAATCGCCGCGATTTTTATTTCATCATTTACACGAAATGTTAAGCTAGTTAACATTCCTACAATTACTTTATCCATAATAAAATTTTCACGGTTAATAAATCTTGATTTATTTTAAGATAAATCCGTTGATATTTAATTCTGAATTAAAATAAAAAAATATTTATATAAAATTAAAAAAGTGCCCTTATGTTAATTTTTGGAATTAAATATCACCATAAGTAAATTTCCATACCTAAATTTCTGTTTTTTTCCCTTTGGTGAAAGAAAGGATTGTAAGATATAATAGTATGAGTGATTTATCTTACTCGCTATATGAGTTCACATTATATTAAATGGGGCGAATCTATCTTGAAAAGCTGAAATAGGCTGTAGTCATGAAGTTTGGTCATTGTTTTCTTTGTATAATATAAAAAACGTTAACGATTATTTTAAATACATTTTTAATTTTCCACATGGTTATTTATTTTTTATGCTAACTGTTAATAGAAAAGTAATGAAAATTATTTAAAATTACATTTTGTTACTTTATTAGTTTATTTTAAACATTAACTTAAACGAGACCTAAACGGTAAGTTTTCAATGCGTAAAAAACCGTAGGAATAGGGTGGTAATTAATTTCTCAGTGGGTATAATTCGCGCCGCATCCAAAGTGCAGTATCTCGTTAGGCGAGGCTCCTATACAAACATAGGTTACTGATCTGACGACGTCGAGAGACGCCCAAGATTAGGACAGGATATATCGACCGAAGGTATATCCCCATGTAACTTCCTGTTAAAGACAGGATACGTTGTATAGTGCTAAAACCGAGACGAAGAGATAGCTTTCGCATTCTCTCATCTGGTTTCGCCCCTATGTGAGTACTGTTTGAGTAACCAACAGTAACTAGGGACTAAAAAAATGACATTCACTACCCAGAACAAAGCGGGAGCAGTTGCCATTGCTCAATCCGCGATGAAAGACGCACGCCTCAAAGGCAACAATACACAACAACCAAAAATCGATGACGCCACAGTCAGCGCATATATGAGCCAATCATATTTGCCAGTTTCTGTCGCAGATTCAATTGCTTGTGTAAAACAAAACCTTATTGAGCACCTTGAGGGCGAGCAAATCCCCACCTATTTATTTGTTGTCGATAACGACAATTATTTAAATGGTATTCTTTCAGTTAAATCATTATTAGCATCACCTGAAAACTTATTTGTGTCAGATATTATGCGTCACAATTATTTTTCAGTTGCGCCTGAACAATCTCGTCATGATGTTTATGACCTGATTAACCATAGTGGGTTAGATATGATCCCAGTGGTGCAATTTGGCAAGTTAATGGGGGTTTTGCGTCCGCAAGATATCGCAGAACTGATTGAAGATGAGAATACACTTGATGCGCAGTTACAAGGCGCAACCACACCACTTGATGAACCTTACTTAACCACAAGCCCAGTCACATTATGGCGTAAGCGTGTGGTTTGGTTATTAATGTTGTTTGTGGCGGAAGCATACACAGGAACAGTACTAAAAGCATTTGAAGAACAACTTGAAGCCGCAATTTCACTGGCTTTCTTTATTCCATTATTAATTGGAACGGGGGGTAACAGTGGAACACAAATTACCTCAACGTTAGTCCGTGCGATGGCATTGGGCGAGGTGAGTTTGCGTAATTTAGGCACAGTCCTGAAGAAAGAGGTTTCAACTTCGTTTTTAGTCGCAATTACTATTGGCGGCGCAGCCCTAATCCGTGCTTGGATTTTAGGTGTTGGCCATGAAGTGACTATCGTGGTGAGCTTAACTATCGTCGCGATTACAATGTGGAGTGCGATTGTTTCTTCAATTATTCCAATGGTTTTAAAGAAAATGAAAGTTGACCCAGCCGTGGTATCTGCACCGTTTATCGCGACCTTTATCGATGGAACTGGCTTAATCATTTACTTTGAAATTGCTAAATTAGTGATGACGGAGTTCGCTTAAGCACACGCCTCAAATTTGATGCGGCAGGAAATCAGTTTTCTGCCGCAGTTTCGATTAATTTTTCTTGTTTTAAAATCTCCCCACATTGACGGCACAAATATTGGTTTTCCCCTCGTACCACTTTATTATGGCGACGAATGGTTAATTGATGTACGGTTTGGCAAGCACAGTGATAGGCAAATGTTTTGCTTTTTACCGTTGCAACGGCAAAGTTGTGTGTGCGTTTCGCATCAACCTCTAATACATGCTGCATCATCCATTTCCATTCCTTCCCATGGGGGGCAACACCTTTACGCCCAAACACATGGTATACCAACAAGTGTGCAAGTTCGTGAGGGATGACTTCATCGATAAATTTTTCTGTGTTTTCAATCAGTAGGGTTGCATTGAGGCGAATTTCCCACTCTTTCAGGTAAGCGCTACCCGCCGTGGTACCTCGCTGTTTGTAGTTAACAGCGGGCTCAGGAAATGTTTGTTCCAGTTTTTGTTCAGCAAGGGCCAGCTTTTCGCGTAGAACTCGCATAACGTGCTGTTGTAGGAATATGGGGACTCGAATGGTTTTCATTAGTTAAGAATACGTGATGCAGTTGCTTTCAAACAAGTAAAAATTGACAGTTATTATATTAAATAATATATTGTATTTATATATAATATTGCTAAGTATAAGTGACTGTATGAATAATATCACATCGGAACAGCAGCTTTCAGCTATGAAACAGGCGGCATCACAAACGGCTTCCTTATTAAAAACGTTGGGTAACCCAGATAGGCTAATTTTATTGTGCCAATTGACTCAAGGGGAGGCTTGCGTCAGCGATTTGGAGCAACAACTCGGTATCCAACAACCTACATTATCCCAGCAACTTACGGTGTTGCGTAATGATGGGCTTGTGAAAACTCGCCGTGAGGGCAAACGCATTTATTATGCAATTGCGGATGAAAAATTATTCACGTTACTCAATACGTTATATCAACTTTATTGCCCCGTGCAGGAGAAATAAGATGAGTATTGATTGGGCAAATTTCACACCAGTCTCAGCAGCAATCGGTGGGGTATTCATTGGTGTTGCTGTGGCAATTTTGTTGGTTTTTAACGGCAGAATTGCTGGGATTAGCGGTATTTTGGGAGGGATCTTAAAACCGACTAAAGGGGACACCGCATGGAAGGTTGCCTTTATTTTGGGCATTATTATCTCGCCGATTTTATTTACGTGGTTTGCTTATACACCTGAAGTCAATATCGCGGCAAGTACGCCTATTTTGATCATCGCGGGTTTATTCGTTGGCTTTGGCACGCGCTTAGGGAGCGGCTGTACAAGTGGACACGGCATTTGTGGTATGGCGCGTTTTTCCCGTCGCTCAATTGTCGCGGTGTTGATTTTCATGATTGTTGCTTTTGTGACCGTTGCGATTTCTAATCATTTTGGGTTAGGGGGATAAACTGATGCCAATTCTTATTGCCTTAATTTCAGGGGTCTTATTTGGCTTGGGGTTAGTGCTTGCGGGGATGGGAAATCCAGCCAAAATTTTAGCATTCTTAGATATCACTGGAAATTGGGATCCTTCATTACTGGTGACGATGGCTGTTGCGATGGCGATTAGCGGAGTTTCTTATGCATGGGTGAAAAAGCGCCGAGTGAGTGTGTTAAATTGCCCGTTGCAAATTCCAACTGATCAAAAAATAGACAAAAAGTTGTTGGCTGGGAGTGCGGTATTTGGCCTTGGTTGGGGACTTGCAGGGATTTGCCCAGGACCTGCATTATTATTAACTGGCTTGGGGATCACTCAAGGAATTATTTTTACGCTGGCAATGATTGCAGGGATGTCCGTTTACCAATTTAGCCAAAAATCCTAAGCCATTTTATAGGGTTTAAGTCACAAGCAATAAAAAAACCCATCACTATGATGGGTTTTTGTGTAATACGTTTTAGTTCGATGTATTACAGACCAGCAGCTTCGCGTAAAGCTTCTGCTTTGTCTGTTTTTTCCCACGGGAATTGTGGGCGGCCAAAGTGGCCATAAGACGCAGTTTGCTGATAAATAGGGTGTAGTAGGTCAAGCATGTTGATCAAACCATAAGGACGTAAGTCAAAGAACTCACGCACTAATTGGATAAGTAAAGTCTCATCAACTTTCGCTGTACCAAATGTTTCCACCATAATAGAGGTTGGCTCAGCAACACCAATCGCGTAAGACACTTGGATTTCACAACGATCAGCCAGGCCAGCCGCAACAATATTTTTTGCAACATAACGTGCTGCATAGGCTGCTGAACGGTCAACTTTTGATGGGTCTTTACCAGAAAACGCACCGCCCCCATGACGCGCCATACCGCCGTAGGTATCAACGATAATTTTACGGCCTGTTAAGCCACAGTCACCCATTGGCCCACCGATAACAAAACGGCCTGTCGGGTTAATAAAGTATTTCGTTTCTTTTGATAACCACTCTGCTGGCAGAACGGGCTTGATGATTTCTTCCATCACCGCTTCATGCAGTTCTTTTTGTTGGATATCTTCAGAATGCTGAGTGGATAAAACAACGGCGTCGATACCCACAATTTTGTTGTTATCGTATTTAAAGGTGACTTGGCTTTTCGCGTCTGGACGCAACCATGGCAATGTACCATTTTTACGCACTTCTGCTTGGCGTTGAACTAAGCGGTGTGCATAAGTAATTGGCGCTGGCATTAGCACATCAGTTTCATTGGTTGCATAACCAAACATCAGGCCTTGGTCACCCGCACCTTGTTCTGATGGGTCTGTACGGTCAACACCTTGGTTGATATCAGGAGACTGCTTACCAATCGCACTTAAAACAGCACAAGAATTGGCATCAAAGCCCATATCTGAACTGGTGTAACCAATTTCACGAACCGTTTTGCGTGTGATTTCTTCAATATCAACCCAAGCACTGGTGGTGATTTCTCCCCCGACCATTACCATACCTGTTTTGACGTAGGTTTCGCAGGCAACGCGAGCTTTTGGGTCTTGTTCAAGAATAGCATCAAGTACTGCGTCAGAGATTTGATCCGCAATTTTGTCTGGATGCCCTTCTGATACAGACTCAGAAGTAAAGAGATGTGTAGCCATGAGTTTAATACCTTAAGAATTCGCAGAATTTATAGTTGGATGTTTTAACATCTAGACGGCTATTTTAGTCCTATGAAGTAAAAATTTCTACCTGTATTTATACAAAAAACGAATAGAGGCACAAATTAACTATCATCCCCTAGGCGTAATCCCTACTAACACGTCATAAACTAAGCAAAATCGCTTTAAATCCTTAAGGAAAGGGAGGTTTATTTTATTTGGCTGTTTTTCACTTAAAAATCATTTAGGGTGAATAGCATTATATCGATGAGCTATTTTTTGCTTATAGGTCGCCGTGATTAATAGCTCGATTTATTGCCGTTAAAATTTTATCGCAATTTCGGCATTTTGCTTTTGCTTTTTGCGTCCAATAGATGTATAAACTGCGACCGTAACGGATGGTTGTTTTTTCCCGTTATATACCAGTAGGTCAAAATAAAGCGCCTACTATCTATCAGGAATGTTTATAAACTTTTGAATTTCAATAAAACACAAGGTGATATAGCTTAAATCAACAGGTCAGCCTGCCAAAATAGTGCTACAACATTGAAATCTGAAGGGGCTAAACAGTTATATTGGGGGTTAATGGGGAATGATCCATAATCTACTGAATAACAGTATCCAACCGTCATATGCGGATCGCCGTGTGACTTTGGCGTTTACTTTCCTGTCATTCTTTACTTCATCACGAAGTTACCGTCACATCTTTAATACACCTTCAAGGCTGAGTCATTAATTTGTCAGCTTAAGGTCGTATATTGTCACTGTTTAGAATTCTAAGCACTTTTTATTAAAATCTGAGTATTGCCGTTTCCTCCGATATAACTGCTTGCCAGTGCTATGTCTTTACTGACATATATCAGGAATGAGAGCGCGCCACTCACCCCTCCATACAGGAGTTTATTATGAATGATAATATCGCACGCAAAATGCGCCAGACCTATAACATTGCGTATTGGGGCGGTGGTTACTATCAGGTGAATGAGCGCGGAAATGTCTGTGTTTGCCCAAACCCTGAAAACCCTGACACTTTTGTTGATCTTGCTGAATTAGTTAACCAAGTCAAAGAAGAACAAGAGCATTTGCGCTTGCCTGCATTGTTCTGTTTTCCTCAAATCTTACAGCACCGTTTGCGTTCAATTAATGCCGCATTTAGACGCGCTCGTGAATCCTATGGCTATAAAGGCGACTATTTTTTGGTTTATCCAATTAAGGTAAATCAGCAGCGCCGCGTGATTGAGTCATTGGTTAATTCAGGAGAACCATTAGGGCTTGAGGCAGGTTCGAAAGCGGAACTTATGGCGGTACTCGCCAACGCAGGCAAAACACAAACCGTCATCGTCTGTAATGGTTATAAAGACCGTGAATATATTCGCTTAGCGTTAATCGGGGAAAAATTGGGTCATAAGGTTTATCTTGTGATCGAAAAAATGTCTGAAATTGAGATGGTGTTAAAAGAAGCGGAAAGCTTGAATGTGACGCCTCGTTTAGGTGTGCGTGCACGTTTAGCTTCTCAAGGATCAGGCAAATGGCAAGCCAGTGGCGGCGAGAAATCAAAATTTGGTTTGGCGGCTACGCAGGTTCTGCAATTGGTGGAAATTTTACGCAATGCAAATCGGTTAGATAGCCTGCAATTACTGCATTTCCATTTAGGCTCACAGATGGCCAATATTCGCGATATCGCGACAGGGGTTCGTGAATCTGCACGTTTTTATGTGGAGTTGCATCGTTTAGGTGTCAATATTCAATGCTTTGATGTGGGTGGCGGTTTAGGCGTTGACTATGAAGGAACACGTTCGCAGTCCGATTGTTCAGTTAACTATGGCTTGAACGAGTACGCGAATAATGTGATTTGGGCAATTGGCGATGCGTGTGAAGAATTTGACCTTCCACATCCAACCGTCATTACGGAATCAGGTCGTGCATTGACAGCGCACCATACTGTGTTGGTCTCGAATGTTATCGGTGTTGAGCGTAACGAATTTACCAAAACCTCACCGCCAGATGAAGACGCACCACGCTCTTTGGTATCACTGTGGGAAACATGGGAGTCCATGCAGCACCAAGGCAATAGTCGTTCGCTACGTGAATGGTTGCATGATAGCCAGTTCGACTTGCAAGAAGCCCATACCCAGTATGCTCATGGCGTACTTGATTTAACTCAACGCGCATGGGCAGAAGAGCTATACCTCAATATTTGCCGTCGTATCCAGCAAGACTTAGACCCAAGCAACCGCGCTCACCGTCCAATCATCGACGAGCTGCAAGAGCGCATGGCAGATAAGTTCTATGTAAATTTCTCATTATTCCAATCTCTGCCAGATTCATGGGGGATTGACCAAGTTTTCCCTGTGTTACCGATTGAAGGCTTAGATAAACCGTTAGATCGCCGCGCGGTGCTATTAGACATCACCTGTGACTCCGATGGCATAATCGACCATTACGTTGATGGTGATGGTGTCGAAACCACCATGCCAATGCCAGCGTATGATCCAGAAAACCCACCAATGATTGGTTTCTTTATGATAGGTGCCTATCAAGAAATCTTAGGCAACATGCATAACCTATTCGGAGATACTGCAGCAATTGATGTGTGGGTCGATAGCCAAGGTAATATTCGTTACCTACAAAGTGAAGAAGGCGACTCAGTGGCAGATATGCTGCAATACGTCAAACTGGTGCCAGAGGTACTGTTAGACAGTTTTACAGAGCAAGTCAAAGGTACGGGGCTGAGCGAGCAGCTGCAAAAAGACTTTGTGGCAGAGTTCGAAAATGGGTTGTATGGTTATACTTATTTAGAAGACGAATAAATACTTAATGCTCGTCATATTTCGTGCTGTGGCGGTGTTGGCTGCACTCGGCTACTCGGGTCACATACTCTTGTATGCTCCCCGAGATATCCTCTCTTGCCGCCTAGCCACAACGCGAACTATTTAGCGCATCAAGAAGGTGAATAGATAATAACTTTATGCGCATAACATGACTTGTTATTTATACTGTGCGAAGTTGATTAGGTAAAAACCATTCGAACCAAATATTAAAGGGGCTTGCTAATAGGCGGGTCTATTTTGAGGAATAAAAAATGATTAATAGTACATTAGGTAATCAAGTTGATAATTCACTGGTTTCTAACGCATTTGGTTTTTTACGTTTCCCACTGAATTTTCAACCATATAGCTCAGACGCTGAGTGGGTTATTACAGGTGTGCCATTTGATATGGCAACCTCTGGCCGTGCAGGTAGCCGTCATGGGCCTGCGGCAATCCGTCAAGTATCTACTAACCTAGCATGGGAAAGCCATCGTTGGCCGTGGAACTTCAAACTGACAGAACGTTTAAACGTGGTAGATTGCGGCGATGTCGTGTTTGCTTTTGGTGATGCACAAGACATGTGCGATAAACTGCAAGCACATACTGAAAAACTGTTAGAGTCAGGCAAACGTTGCTTAACCTTTGGAGGTGACCACTTTGTCACGCTGCCACTGTTACGTGCACATGCAAAACACTTCGGCAAAATGGCGCTAGTGCATTTTGATGCTCACACTGACACTTACGGCAATGGTAGTCAATATGACCATGGCACCATGTTCTATCATGCACCAAAAGAAGGTTTGATTGACCCAACGCGTTCAGTGCAAATTGGTATCCGTACTGAGCACGATAGCGACAACGGTTTCACTGTACTCGATGCAGGGCAAGTGAATGACCGCGGTGTGGACGAGATGGTTGCGCAAATTAAAGAGATCGTGGGTGACATGCCAGTGTACCTAACCTTTGACATTGACTGCCTTGACCCTGCGTTTGCACCAGGCACAGGCACACCAGTCGTTGGCGGTTTAACGTCAGACCGTGCACTGAAATTACTGCGTGGTTTACAGCCATTAAATATCGTTGGGATGGATTTAGTGGAAGTGGCTCCCGCTTATGACCAATCTGAAATCACCGCATTAGCCGCGGCATCGATTGCTTTAGAAATGCTGTATATTCAAGCGTCTAAAAAATAATCATCCGCTTATAGCGATATAGTTAGCTATCATGAAGCCACCAAATTGGTGGCTTTTTTATGTTGGTATATTCAACAATCGTGAATTAAATAGTGGAGTTTCGCACTTTTTGCTCACTTGTTTGAGAATGATTTTTATTAACGAATACCTGCTAATTTACGAATTTGTGTACTTTTCGTTGGTGAGTAAAATAAATAGCGCTATCAGATAGTGAAATGTTTTTTATAAGTTCCAAATGGTAGATTAAAATCATTTCTTTGTAACTTATTGTTATTATTGTTAACTTATAAGTCATGGTGGACTAGTCATTTTGGCTATGAATAAGTAGGAGAACAGTATGGCTTTAAATAACAAAGTTATTTTAGTGACCGGAGCGGCACAGGGAATTGGTCGTGGTATTGCTCTGCGTTTAGCAAAAGAAGGTGCGGACATTGCACTGGTTGATTTGAAAAAAGACAAACTGCAAGATGTGGCTAAAGAAATTGAAGCATTAGGTCGTAAAGTCACGACGTTTGCTGCGGATATTAGCCAGCGTGACCAAGTGTTTGCAGCGGTTGCTCATGCAGAAGCTGAGCTAGGTGGTTTTGATGTGATGATCAACAACGCAGGGATTGCGCAAGTTAAGCCAATCGCTGATGTTCGCCAAGAAGATATGGATTTAATCTTCAAAATCAATGTAGATGGCACTATGTGGGGTATTCAAGCTGCCAGTGAGAAATTCCAAGAGCGTAAGCACAAAGGGAAAATCATTAATGCCTCTTCTATTGCAGGCCATGACGGTTTCGCTATGTTAGGTGTATATTCAGCAACCAAATTTGCGGTGCGTGCTTTAACACAAGCGGCGGCGAAAGAGTACGCAAGTTCAGGTATTACTGTAAATGCATATTGCCCAGGTATTGTTGGGACAGACATGTGGGTGGAAATCGATGAGCGCTTTGCTGAAATTACAGGCGCACCAAAAGGTGAGACTTACAAAAAATATGTTGAAGGTATCGCATTAGGCCGTGCTCAAACTCCTGATGATGTCGCGGGCTTAGTGGCGTTCTTAGCAAGCGATGACTCTGACTATATTACAGGACAATCTATCCTGACGGATGGCGGGATCGTTTACCGTTAATAGAAGGTAGTAATATTAGGATGGCAATGATAGCCGCTGTGAATTATTCACCGCGGCTTTTTATGTTATGCGGCGTGGTTTTGCAGGTCAGTTAAAATAGCGTCGGCTTGTGTCCAGAGCAAGGAACCGCCTTCTTGTGTGTATAAATGATGGCTACAGTTGAAAAAACGGTCGGCCAAAACATCGCCAAAATCAGGGGAATGCACGGTGCTCATATCCAATTCACCATACCATAATGAGGTTGGGCAGGTGATGTCTTCAGGGGTGAACTCCCAGTTCTGCAGGGAAAGCAATAAATCCTGCACATAGCCTTGATTGCCTTGAGAAAAAGCACGGCGTATACAATCGGTATAGGCCTCTAAAAAATGTGCTTCATTGTATAACTGTTGGTCGATTTCTGCACTGCAATTGAGGATAAACGCTAGTAACCATTCGCCAGTGACATTTTTCTGTAACCAGTCGGATAAGTTCTCAGGTGTATTCAGTGCTTGTTCCTGCATATTCACTACGTCAGC
Organism: Providencia xihuensis; assembly: GCF_041953405.1. Lineage (NCBI taxonomy): Bacteria > Pseudomonadati > Pseudomonadota > Gammaproteobacteria > Enterobacterales > Morganellaceae > Providencia > Providencia xihuensis. The sequence continues at coordinate 1,467,152 of NZ_CP169565.1, forward strand.
GGTTAATTTAGCGCGAGTCGCAGGGTATTCGAATTGGTCTTGCCCAGACACAATCGAAAGGGAAACAGGCTGGCAATAATGGGCAACCGCCATCGCGAAAACACCACCTTGGGAAAAACCCAGTACCGAAAATTGGTTAATTGCTAGGTTATCAAGTAGTGCTTGAATATCGAATGCAAAGCTTTTTAATGATTTTTTGGCGTGAAAAGTGGAATCACCGAGGCCAGCACGTTCTGGCACAATTAAGCGAATGTTGTATTTTTCCAGCAAATCTAAGCCAAAGCCAAGGTTGCCACTCATTCCTGCACCAGTACAAAAAATCACAGGAAAACCTGTTTTGGGCCCTGATTCAAACCAGCAAAGTTGACGGCCATCAGAGAGCGTCATGAAGTGTTGGCGTGGGTTAATCAACGGCACATTGTACATGGTAAATTCCTAAAACAGGCAAAGAAAGATTGGGTGATAAGATAGTTCAGTTAATAATTATTCAAACTGGCATTGTTATGGTTGCAATTTTAAAGTATTAAAGAGGTAAATTGCAAAATATTAGCTGAATAATTAACGAAAAGAGGTGTTCATGGCATTTTCGGCGTCAGAAAAGCAGGTTTTATTGGCAGTGAAAGGGGTTGGCCCGATGGTGATCAGCCGTTTGGAACAGATGGGGTTTTCATCATTGGCTCAGCTTAGTGAAGCATCTTATGATGAAATTTTAATTGCTGGTGCTGCACTTACAGGTTCAAGTTGCTGGAAAAATAGCCCACAAGCTAAGAAAGCAGTTGAAGGGGCTATCTTAGCTGCAAAGCAAGCGCTTGAATCAGGGCGTTAATTTACTTTGTGTTTCATTTTCCATTTTTTGCTGCGCAGGATATTGAGCATTTGAACGGCCATGGAAAAGAACATTGCGAAATAGATATACCCTTTAGCAACATGAACTTGTACGCTTTCGAGTATCAGTGTAAAGCCGACTAAAATTAAAAAAGAGAGCGCGAGAATTTTAACGGATGGGTAGCGTTCGACAAAGTCACCAATACTTTTTGCGGCTAACATCATGATAAGCACTGCAATAATCACTGCGGCCATCATAATAAACAGGTGATCAGAAAGCCCAACGGCGGTGATAACGGAATCGAGGCTAAAAATAATATCTAACAGGGCAATTTGTACAATAGCGCCCCAAAATGAATGCACTTGCCGCTGCGCAAGATTGTTTTCATCCTCTCCTTCAATAGTTTCAAAAATTTCTTGGCTGGCTTTCCATATCAGGAAAATTCCCCCTGCACATAAAATGATATCTCGAGCGGAAACGACATGGTCTGCAATGGTGAATAACGGGGTTGTGAGGCGTGATAACCAGGCAATTGAGGCTAATAAGGCAAGGCGCATGACCATCGCTGCAATTAGCCCTGTACGCCGGGCACTATTTTGTTGGTGAGCGGGGAGCTTACTCACTACGATACTCAAAAAAATAATATTATCGATACCTAAAACTATTTCCAAAATGGTTAGAGTGGCAAGTGCCATCCAAGCATTGGGGTCGAGTATCCATTCAAACATCTGTGTACCTTTTATTATGAAACAGGGATAAATGTTTATCGTCTGCTTTGGTACAGGCGACACCTTGTTGATTAAGTGAGATTAAAATGCCGAGCTAACAGTGGGGCGGTAAAATCTTTTTTAAGGTAGAAACCGCGAGGAAGCGTCATAATGGGTTGGCCAAACTCGCCAATGGCTTCTGTCAGAGCCTTATTGTTTGCCGCTTTTGGGCGGATTTGTAGAACTTGCCCATGGCGTGCCGTAATTGTTTCGACTTTTCCCAACACAATCAAATCCATTAATTCTTCCCAATCTTGCCGTAGTAACTGTTCCTCAAGCGGGGATGGGCTCCAAATTACTGGGTTAGCGACCCGACGTTCCGCTAAGGGAATTTGGCGTTCACCTTCAATAGGAAACCACAGTATACGCGATAGTTTACGCCGTACATGGCTATTTTCCCATGTTAAACCGCTGTTCCCTGTTAAAGGGGCAACGGAGACAAAGGTCGTTTCGAGAGGAACACCATGGCGGTCGATAGGGATAGTTTTGAGCTCAACGCCAATGTGGGCAAAATCTTGCTCCGCCTTACTACCTGCACTCGCCCCTAAATAATATTCAAGTAGCATGCCTACCCAGCCTTTATCACGTTTTAGATCGGGGGGGATAGGGACACTGGCAATTTGGGCGAGTTCACCTAAAGTATAGCCGGCAAGCGCTTGAGCCCGACTCATTAAGGTAGCTTCGTTATCTGGTGGTTGTGGTGGCGTAAATGACATAATGCTCTAAAAATTAAATGTATAAAAAACAATCAAAAATAATTCACATAACTAAGAGAGTATAACACTTTTTCATGACTATTTTTAACTGCATGATATATATGTAGTTAATGCTTTTTATCCAACGGTATTAAATTTTGTTTATCGGGTTATTCATGTTCATCCCAAGATAATCACAGGATCATACACTAGGTTATCCACAGGTTTTCTGGATAACTGTGTAAAACAGTGATTACTGTGTGTATTTACAGCCTTGACGAATGGGGTTTTATGATGTTCATCACAAAAATAGAGTAAGTTAAACACATTAGTTGTGGATAAATACGACGTTGTTTGATATTTGCTCAGTTAAAGTCCTAAGCTTTTTAGTGAAAAAATTAACCAGTGGATAACGTGTTTTTTGGGGCTTTATTTCGTTGATTTATCAAAGTTTATTAGATTTTAATTATTTTTGATAAAAACCTGATTTGGGGATATACCCTGATTGCTATAGGGTTGTTCACATGGATATCCACAGAAAAAGTGAATAACATCCTTATTATTCACTTTGGCTGTTTATAACTATCATAAATTAGACAGGTTATCCTCAGAAGGCTTAAACCATGCGGATTTAAAATCAAACCAACCAAAGGTATTCATCCTAACGCCGCGCATAGTGCGTTGACCTTGCAACTCAAGCCAGTGGTGAAATATAGGATGAAAGATTTGTGAGTCAATTAAGCTTTCACACCACGCTTCGACATCAAAAGTATTATTTCGCCATTGATTTAATTGCGTATCGAGGCTATCACCAAGGCACTGACGTAATAGTGGCATTTCATACAAGGTGGCAAAGATAGAAAACTCAAGGGGTTTAAAGAAATTGGCGGTGGCTAGCCAAATATCACTTTGGGAATTGCCGTTAAACCAGTCATCATAGTCAACAATGTTGATTTTTAACTCGACTCCTTGTTCATGCAACACTCGCTTCATAATTTGGCTGATTGCATAGAACTCGTGGTGGTGATGGTAAAATGTGACCGTTAGCTCTGTGAGGTCGTCAGGTTTGGGAAATAACGTTAGCATTTTGCTGTGATGCCAGTGCAGCAATAAACCATAAGCAGGTGCCCAATGGCGCTGGTAAAAAGGTTCACAATGAGCAAGTAGGTTGACAGGCGTGAGAAAGCTGCATAGCCATTTGCGAACGTCTTCCCGCTGTGATAACTCAGAGCGTTGATCCATCAATAAAAAATAACAACCTTCTTCCATACGGCTTTCTAAGGAATCATTATGGTGTTTATCACCATCCATTTTTAGAGTGGTACACACCATTTGTTCTGAAAGTTCAGGTACAACCCAAATGGTGACCTCATCCAAGAGCGCGCGATAACCAAAGTAGCGGTCAAAGGCGGTAATGGTCAGCTTTTGAGGCAGGTTTTTATCAACTTGGTAGGGGCCAGTGCCAATAGGGTAGCGGTTAAAGTTTTCTAGGCTTTCCCATTCTTTAGGTAAAATAGCCGCATGGTGACTACCTAACAACCAAGGCAGTTGTTTATCAGGCTGATTTAACTGAATATCAATGACATAAGGCAGTGGTGAACTCACAGATTGAATATGGGAAAATAGAGGCCAGCACTGTTTTAAACGTAATAATGAGTGAATAATATCTTCCGCAAGCATTTCCCGCCCATGATGGAAATAGATAGCAGGGCGTAAATAGAAACGCCAATGGGTGTCACTGATGTCCTGCCAGTGGTGGGCTAGCCCGTCTTCTACTTCCCCTTTTTCCTCATTTATATGGGTTAACCCATTAAAAATTTGGCTCATTAAATGAATTTCGGAGCGGCGCATGGGGGCTCCCGGCAATAAATTGGGGAAATCACGGTAATAAATAATGCGTAAGAGATTTTTTCCTTGCCGATAGCTACGCTCTAATTCGGAAAGCACCATTTGTCGGATAGTTTCTTTATCACCCACTAACGCCACGAGTTTTTCAATGCTTTCCTCTTTAAGCAGTTGTTCTGCTTGGGCTTGCTGGAGTTCTAACCCATTCACATGGAAAATAAGTGTAGAACGCTTGCCTCGACCAGATTCCGCTTGCCAACTTAACCAACCATGGCCTTGCATGTTATTTAATAACGTTCGTACATGACGGCGCGAACAGAACAAGATATCAGCAATATCCTGCAACGTGGTTTCACTATCGTGCCCTTGAAAATGTTGCCAGAGGCGAACGAATTGTGTTTGTAAGCGTGTATTAGACATAAAAGAGGAACTCCGGCAAAAATTGCATCAATTTTAATTTCCTAATATCTGCGGATAATAGGTGGCAGTAAGTAGCTCGTTTGGCGTGCAATTGCAAGCCGACTCCCCCATTTAGAGTAATGGTGTATATATCACCGAGCCGGTTCGCCGGCTTTTTTTTATTTTTTCGTCATATTTTGCGCTGTGGCGTTGTTGACTGCGCTCAGCTACTTGGGTCACATACTTGTGTATGCTCCCCAAGCTATCTTCGCTTGCCGCCTAGCCACACCTCAAACTATTTAGAAAAAATCGGTCAGTTAAAAGCAAAAGTAAAAGCAAAAGCAAAAATTTATTTTGTTATTAATTATACAGGAAGAAATTAATAGGGAAGTCGTTTGGAGTCGTAAATTTGTTAAGAAGGGTTAATTCCGCATTTTTGAGGTGAAAAGCGGCTATATATGAATAAATGTGAGATAAAAGCGGAAATACGCCTACCGAAGCAGGCGTAGTGAAGCCGTTGCCATGTGAAATATGACGAGTATCTTAGTTCATAAAGGTTGGGATTTGTTGCTCATAATTCTTTATTTGGTCGACATGTTGCAATGTCAAACCAATGCTATCTAACCCATTCATCATGCAATGACGGCGGAAACTATCAATATCAAAATGATAGGTTTTATCCCCTGCAGTGACCGTTTGTGCTTCTAAATCAACGGTAAACTGGCAACCTTCGTGGCTGTTGACGTAGTTAAACATCTCATCCACTTCTTGCTCGCTTAATTTGATTGGCAACAGTTGGTTATTGAATGAGTTGCCGTAAAAAATATCTGCAAAGCTTGGTGCAATAACCACTTGGATACCAAAATCCGTCAGTGCCCATGGGGCGTGTTCACGAGACGATCCGCAGCCAAAGTTTTCGCGGGCTAACAAAATACTCGCCCCTTTGAAAACAGGTTTATTCAGTACAAAATCAGGGTTAGGCTGCTGACCATTCTCATCTAAAAAACGCCAGTCATTAAATAAATGTTGACCAAAACCTGTGCGGGTGACTTTTTGTAAAAATTGCTTTGGAATAATCGCGTCAGTGTCCACATTCGCGGCGTCTAAAGGAGCAACAATGCCCACATGGGTGATTAACTTGTCCATTTTTCTCTCCTTTAAATCTGAATATCGCGAACATCAGCGAAATGACCATTAATCGCCGCCGCAGCTGCCATTGCAGGGCTGACTAAATGGGTGCGACCTGCTCGGCCTTGGCGACCTTCAAAGTTACGGTTACTGGTGGACGCGCAACGTTCACCTGGGTTTAAGCGGTCATTGTTCATGGCTAAGCACATGGAGCAGCCAGGTAACCGCCATTCAAAGCCTGCATCAATAAAAATTTTATCCAAACCTTCTTGTTCTGCTTGGGCTTTTACAGGCCCCGATCCTGGAACCACAATAGCTTGTACGCCATCAGCCACTTTTTTGCCTTTAGCAATTGCTGCGGCTGCACGTAAATCTTCAATACGTGAGTTAGTACATGAACCGATAAACACTTTATCGATCTTGACATCAGATAACTTAATACCTGATTGTAACCCCATATAAGCTAAAGCTTTTTCAGCAGATGCGCGCTCAACAGGATCCGCAAAAGACTCTGGTGCAGGGATCGGTTGGTTGATTGCAATCACTTGTCCTGGATTGGTTCCCCAAGTCACTTGTGGTGCAATACTGCTAGCTTGAATGGTGATGACTTTATCAAATTTAGCATCATCATCCGTTTTTAAGGTCTTCCAATAAGCAACGGCGTCATCCCATTGCTGGCCTTTTGGTGCAAACTGACGGCCTTTCATGTAATCAAATGTTGTCGCATCTGGTGCGATAATACCTGCTTTTGCACCCAATTCGATGGCCATATTACAAACCGTCATGCGACCTTCCATACTCAGGTTTTCAATGGCTTCACCACAAAATTCAACAATATAGCCTGTACCACCTGCGCTGCCTGTTGTACCAATGATCGCCAAAACGATATCTTTTGCTGTAATGCCTGCAGGCGCCTTGCCGACCACTTCAATTTTCATGGTTTTTGCACGAGCTTGTTTCAGTGTCTGGGTCGCCATAACATGCTCAACTTCTGACGTACCGATACCAAACGCTAATGCACCGAAAGCGCCATGGGTTGCGGTGTGTGAGTCCCCACACACAATCGTCATACCTGGTAAGGTGATCCCTTGTTCTGGCCCCATTACATGAACTATCCCTTGGTATGGGTGGTTCAAATCATACAGGGTGACACCAAACTCTTTGCAGTTTTTCATCAGTTCTTGCATTTGAATACGCGCCATATCACCGCAAGCATTGATGTCTTTGGTTTGGGTGGATACGTTATGATCCATCGTAGCAAACGTTTTACTTGGTTGATGCAATGGACGGTTTTTGGTTCTTAACCCATCAAATGCTTGTGGAGAAGTGACTTCGTGTACCAAATGACGGTCGATATAAATCAAAGGGATTTCGTCTTCGACTTCACGTACCACGTGAGCATCATATAATTTTTGATATAAAGTTTTGGCCATGATTAAACCCCTTGTGCAATATAACGAGCAATAACATCGCCCATTTCACTGGTACTGATTGATTTGCCCGCACCCGCTAAATCGGATGTTCTGTGGCCATCTTCTAATGCTTTGTTAACTGCGCGCTCTATTGCATCAGCAGCATCGGCTTGGTTTAAGCTAAAGCGTAATAACATTGAGGCAGATAAAATTTGGGCAATTGGGTTTGCAATGTTTTTACCCGCGATATCAGGTGCTGAGCCGCCTGCAGGTTCATATAAACCAAAACCGTCTGCATTTAAGCTCGCCGATGGCAACATGCCCATTGAGCCTGTGATCATTGCACACTCATCAGAGATAATATCGCCAAATAAGTTAGAACATAAAACTACATCAAACTGCGATGGTGCTTTAATCATTTGCATCGCGGCGTTATCGATATACATATGATTAACTTCTACATCTGGGTATTCTTTGGCGATTTGGTTGACAACCTCACGCCATAATACAGAGCTTTGCAAGACGTTTGCTTTATCGATTGACGTCACTTTATGTGTACGTTTACGCGCAGATTCAAACGCGATACGTGCAATACGCTCGATTTCGTAACGATGATACACTTCGGTATCAAACGCATATTCTTCACTACCTTCGCCTTTGCGGCCTTTCGGCTGGCCAAAGTAAATACCGCCTGTTAATTCACGAACGCACAGAATATCAAAGCCTTGTGCAGCGATATCTGCACGTAACGGGCAAAATGCCTCTAAGGCCTGGTATAAGCGCGCTGGACGCAGGTTGCTGAATAATTTGAAATGCTTACGTAATGGTAATAATGCCCCTCGTTCTGGTTGGCTATCGGGTGGCAAATGTTCCCATTTTGGGCCGCCAACTGAGCCAAACAACACCGCATCAGCTTCTTCACAACCTTTTACCGTCGCTTGTGGCAGTGGCTCGCCATGATTATCGATGGCCGCACCACCGACATCATATTCTTTAGTGTTAATCGTAATAGCAAAGCGTTTGCTCACTGCATCCAAGACTTTATGCGCTTGTGCCATTACTTCTGGACCGATACCATCTCCCGGTAATACGGCAATTTGATAACTAGACATGGTTACACTGCTTCCTTTGTGTTTGATTGTAATTCTTGGTTTATTTTTTGTTTTTCGATTTCGACTTGTTCAGAACGCCAAATGCTGTTTAAGACGTGAACCATCGCTTTTGCTGAGGATTCAACGATATCTGTCGCTAATCCCATGCCGTGGAACTTACGGTTATGGCATTCCACCACGATATCCACTTGGCCTAATGCGTTTTCACCATGACCTTTTGCAGATAACTGATAAGAAACTAATTTCATTGGGTAATTGGTGATGTTGCTAAAGGCTTGGTAGATAGCATCTACAGGACCATTGCCTGTTGCAGCTTCAGATTTCACTTCATCGCCACACTGCATTTTGACAGTTGCGGTTGCCACAATGCTTGAACCAGACTGTGTACTGAAATAATCCATCACAAAGTGGTCGGTTTCATCTTGTTGCTTAGTAAAGAATGCCAAGGCTTCTAAGTCATAATCAAACACTTGACCTTTTTTATCGGCTAAGTTCAAAAACGCGGTGTACAACTCATCCAATTTGAAGTCTTTGCCTTCGTGATAGCCCATTTCTTCCATACGGTGTTTCACGGCAGCGCGGCCAGAACGAGAGGTTAAATTTAATTTCTCTGCTTTTAAACCAATTGACTCAGGCGTCATGATTTCGTAAGTTTCGCGGTTTTTTAATACGCCATCTTGGTGAATACCTGAGGAGTGGGAAAACGCATTGCTACCAACTACTGCTTTATTGGCTGGGATTGGGGTGTTGCATAATTGGCTAACTAATTGGCTAGTGCGATAAATTTCTTTGTGATTAATATTGGTGTGGACATTTAACATTTGCTCGCGCAATTTAATGGCCATAATGACTTCTTCTAATGCTGTATTTCCAGCGCGTTCGCCTAATCCATTAATAGTCCCTTCTACTTGACGAGCTCCCGCTTGAACGGCGCTAATAGAGTTTGCGACGGACATGCCTAAGTCATCGTGGCAGTGAACTGAAATAATGGCTTTATCAATATTTGGAACACGGTTATACAAATCGGTAATGATACCGCCAAATTGATAAGGTGTTGTATAGCCTACGGTATCAGGAATGTTAATGGTGGTTGCACCTGCATTAATAGCCGTTTCAACAATACGGCACAAATTGTCAGGGTCTGTACGTCCTGCATCTTCACAAGAAAATTCAACATCATCCGTGTAGCGTCTTGCACGTTTGATAGAGTTGATTGCCATATCCATCACACCATCAAACGACTTATTTAATTTTTTCTCCATATGTAAATTGGAGGTGGCTAAGAAGATATGGATACGGAAGGCTTCAGCCACTTTTAAGGATTCTGCCGCAACATCGATATCATTTTCAACACAACGAGCCAATGCGCAGATACGGCTATTTTTAATTTCACGAGCAATAGTTTGAACTGATTCGAAATCGCCTGGTGATGACACAGGGAAACCAGCTTCAATAATATCAACGCCTAAGCGTTCTAATGCGAATGCGATTTGTAATTTCTCTTTTACGGACAAACTTGCTTGTAACGCCTGCTCACCATCACGTAATGTGGTATCGAAAATAATGACTTGGTTGCTCATATTGTGTTCCTCATATCGAATTTTGTTTTAATAAATTGAGTTTTATGTTCTTCCAAAGCCGCAGGCATAAAAAAACCCGCGGGTTGCGCGGGTTCTTAATGTTTGTGGACAGTGCCTTTCTATTTTCCGTCCATAAGCATACCGCGCAAATTTAATGCGAGTAGTAGTAGGCTTAGTAGGCGAATAGAAAATGTCATTTTAAACTGTCTCTCATCAATATCTAAATTAAACTGTATTTATTGATACGTGATCTTAAAGTTAATGTCAATCATGGATTTCTGACTGTTTTTTACCAATTGTGAATTAAGCCCTTGAGTTAGGGTATGTGACTATTTTCACTAATTTCTATGATGTTTTTGCCTATTTTTTGAGTCTAAACTTAGGGTAAAATTCTTTCAATGAATTTTATTGGTGTCTTTGATTCATATAACTTATTGTTTTTTAAATTATTGTTGCCTTTTTTGGGGTTTAATGATTTGTAAAAAAGATAAAACACATAAAATTAATTACTAAAATCAATAGCTATTGATTAACTTAGTTGTCTAATAAATGAATAAGTAAAAATTAATCTGATAATAAGAATAATTACAGAATCCAAATGCGATTTATTATGATTTCTTCGGGAAATTGTTTTATTATTTTTACTGAGAGTAATCGTGATTCTAATACAAAAATATCACTCATTACCTTGGTGAATGTTTGCGTTTTATAATGATATCTATTCTGTGAATTATAATTAATGAGTAAAGTAATAGAAACGTCGTTTTAATAAATGCAGGGAAAGCGAAATAGCTTACTATCTATAAGTTGTTTCAGAAATAATATTTAACGAGTTTATATATTCGTCGGTATTTTTAAGGTGAATTTGTCTTTTCGTTAATGAAAAATGATAAATATATTTAGTGGAGTAAAAAATGACTGATTTTGATACGATTTCAACAGGTAAAAAAGAAAGCAGCGATATTCACCTACGTAATGTTGATTTAAATTTATTAACCGTTTTTGATGTCGTTATGCAGATGCAAAATGTCACGAAAGCAGCACAAGTTTTGGGGATGTCTCAACCCGCGGTGAGTAATGCGGTTTCACGTTTAAAGTCAATGTTTAACGATGAACTATTTGTTCGTTATGGCCGTGGTATCCAGCCTACATCGCGGGCAAAACAGCTTTTTGGGCCTGTAAGACAAGCGTTGCAATTAGTGCATAATGAATTACCTGGCGCAGGTTTTGATCCACAAGATAGCGACCGTATATTTAATTTATCGATTTGTTCACCTTTAGATATTCGCTTGGCTGCTATGATTGTTGCAAAATTTAAAATGGCCTCACCTAATATTAATGTGTTTATTCATTCATTTTTGGATAATAACATTGCACATCAGTTAAAATATCAAGAAATAGATTTCTTTATTGGATATAACCAATTCGAAAAACCCGAATATCAACATCAGGTTTTATTTAATGATGAACTGGTATTAGTTACAGCGAATAACCATCCACGAATTGTTAATTCTATTAAAGAGTATGATTTAATGAATGAACGACACGCAATCATGTCAATGGACAATATTGGTTCATTCAGCAAACCTTATTATTACAATACTGAATTGTCCCATACTATTAGTTATCAAGGCACTGACCTCAGTAGTGTATTAAATATCGTTGCACAAACCGATTTAGTTGCAATTGCGCCTAAATGGTTAGTTGAACATTATACAGGGCAACTGAAATTACGTACTTTACCGTTGCTTTTAGAAAGTCAGTCTCGTCCTTGTTATCTGACATGGCATGAATCAACTGCAAGGGATAAAGGCCACCAATGGATGAAATCGCAATTCAGCCAAATGATTGCGGAACTCTTGGACCAAGCTGTCGCGGCTTAAGGTAAATACTCTGAATGGAGCCTTGAACTATAGGATTCTTGGCTCCAAGACAAGTTAATTCACTCATTCTAGAGAATACTATGATGAGTTTTGCGGCAAACATAACATTTGCAGAAAATTTACATACAAAAACTTTCCTCCTACGTTATTAGTCGATACACTGCCGATATTCAGCTAACACTTGTAAGCTGAAATAATGAAACGGTTAAGTTCTTGTGAAGATACCGAGTGACTTATATCAATAATGACCGATAGGGAATTAACTTTGATTACTGAAAATCTATATCCATACCATTTAGTCAATCGCTTACGTAGCAGAATTAACGCACACGAATCAGCGAGCCGGATAGCTTTCAGTCAATGGAATAATGGGCAACAAAGCTCATTAACATGGAATGAAGTGGGGGAGCGCATCTCTGCGATTTCTCGCCACCTCTTGGCCTTAGATGTTTCAACACAGGAAAATATTGGGTTATTTGCCCATAACAGCATGAATTGGTCACTGATTGACTTAGCGTCACTTCAGATTAGAGCAGTGACGGTTCCGCTTTATGCGACCAGCAGTGTTGAACAAGCCGCTTATATTATCAACGATGCCAACATTAAAGTGTTGTTTGTCGGTGAACAAACGCAATATGACATTGCGTGCCAATTGCCTGCGCTTTGCCCGCAATTAAAAATGATTGTCGTCATGGACGAGAGTGTTGAGTTGATTGATAACTCAGTGGCAACCTTACACTTGTCGACTTTTATGGCACAAGCACAACCTGAATACCAAATGGAGCTGGATGCCCGAATTTCAGCCCATAACCTCAGTGATTTATTTACGATTATCTATACATCAGGCACTACAGGCGAGCCAAAAGGCGTTATGTTGGATTATTACAATATGGCTGCCCAACTGTATCTGCACGATGAACGATTACAACTCACCGCCGATGATATTTCGTTAAGCTTTTTACCGTTATCTCATGTGTTTGAGCGCGCTTGGAGTTTCTATGTCATACACGTGGGGGCACTTAACGTCTATTTAACGGACACCAATTTAGTGCGAGAAGCGCTAGCTGATGTCAAACCAACGGTGATGTGTGCAGTGCCGCGTTTCTATGAAAAAGTTTACAGTGCGGTGCAAAGTAAGGTATCGAAAGCGTCGTGGGCACGTAGAATGCTATTTAAGATGGCAATTTCCCTTGGTAAACGTCGCATTAAAGCGTTGTCAAAAGGCGGCACACCATCATTAATCAATCAGGCTATCTTCCCATTAGCGGATAAATTGGTTTTAAGTAAAATACGCGAGGGGTTAGGGGGGCGCATTCGTTTTATGCCCGCCGCAGGAGCGCGTTTAGATGACGATGTTATTGCCTTTTTCTTATCCGCAGGCGTGGATATTAAATACGGCTATGGTATGTCAGAAACATGCGCGACGGTTTCATGTTGGGAAGAAGGTAAATATCCACTAGGTTCGATTGGTACACCATTATCTTCGGTTGAAGTGCGTATCGGTAAAGATGATGAGATCCAAGTCAAGGGCCCTGTCGTGATGAAAGGTTACTACAATCGCCCGAATGAAACCTTAGACACGTTTACCTCCGACGGTTGGTTAAAAACAGGTGATGCAGGGAAAATTGACGAGCAAGGTAATTTATATATTACGGATAGGCTCAAAGACTTAATGAAAACGTCTAACGGCAAGTATATTGCACCTCAAATGATTGAAGGGGTATTAGGCCAAGACAAATTTATTGAGCATATTGCCGTCATTGCCGATGCACGTAAGTTTGTTTCTGCATTGATAGTTCCTTGTTATGACAGCCTAGAAGAGTACGCGCATTCGATTAACTTAAAATATCGTGATCGCCTTGAGTTGCTGAAAGATTCTAATATTGTGGCACTTTTTGAAGCTCGCTTAAAAGATCTGCAAAAAAATATAGAGAATTTTCATCAGGTTAAGCGTTTTACCTTGTTGCCCACTACGTTTTCAATGGAAAAAGGGGAATTAACGCCAACGTTGAAATTGCGCCGTAAGATTATTTCTGAACGCTATCAATTAGAAATTGAGTCTATGTATCAAGAGTAATTAAGCGTTTTATTATCAGGCTTATCTATGTCGGTAGGTGAGCCTGATTTCTATATATTCATTTCATCCATGTTCTTTTTTCTTATTCATTACTGCCTGCAGTACAAAATATTTCACGTCGTTAGTTGGTTGGAAAATAGTCAATATTTCTTCCATTTTTTCCATATGCAGTTATTCCCTCTGTGAACGATAAATGTTTAAGATGATGTGAAATACTTGCTATTTTTGTGCTGAAATGATGTTTGCTTCGTTTCAGCCAGAGAGATATGTTAATAGCACGCATTAACCTGTTTAAACGATAAAAATAAAGGGGTAATTAATACCTCTTAACTTGCAAATAATGTCTGGGGGCAAACTCATGGAGAAGTTGTCGGGAGCTGAAATGGTCGTCAAATCATTGATTGACCAAGGAGTAAAGCACGTGTTTGGATATCCAGGCGGTGCAGTATTAGATATTTATGATGCGCTTCATACCGTTGGTGGTGTGGAACATATTCTGGTGCGTCATGAACAAGCCGCAGTGCATATGGCCGATGGCTATGCTCGCTCAACAGGGGATGTTGGTGTAGTTCTCGTCACTTCAGGCCCCGGGGCAACTAATGCGATTACTGGCATAGCAACTGCTTATATGGACTCTGTGCCGATGGTGGTGCTATCAGGGCAGGTTGCTAGCTCTTTAATCGGTAATGATGCATTCCAAGAATGTGACATGGTAGGAATATCTCGCCCGATAGTGAAACACAGTTTCTTAATTAAAAGTGCTGAAGAAATTCCTGAGACGATTAAAAAAGCCTTCTACATTGCGGCGAGTGGTCGCCCTGGACCTGTCGTTATCGATTTCCCGAAAGATACGGTAAACCCTGCACTTAAGTTTCCTTATCATTATCCTGAATCTGTTTCTTTACGCTCGTATAACCCTACACTGCAAGGGCACAAAGGGCAGATCAAAAAAGCACTTTCTAAATTAGTCGCTGCGAAAAAACCCGTCTTCTATATTGGTGGCGGTGCGATTAACGCCAATTGCTCAGCGGAAATCATTGAATTAGCAGAGTCATTAAAATTGCCTGTTGTATCCACGTTGATGGGCTTAGGGGCATTTCCTGAAACTCATAAGCAATCCGTAGGGATGTTAGGTATGCATGGGACTTATGAAGCAAATAAAGTCATGCATAATTCAGATGTCATTTTTGCTGTTGGCGTGCGGTTTGATGACCGCACTACGAACAATTTAGAAAAATATTGTCCGAATGCGACTGTGATCCAAATTGACGTTGACCCAACTTCAATTTCAAAAACGGTAAATGCAGATATTCCGATTGTTGGTGATGCGAAATCAACCTTAAAACAAATGTTAGGGCAATTAGATCAAGCTGTTGCAAAACAAGATGAAAATGCATTAAAAGATTGGTGGAAAGACATTGAAGAGTGGCGCAAAAAACAGTGTCTACGTTATGAAACCAATCAAACAAAAGTCAAACCACAGCAAGCCATTGAAATGATTTACCGTTTAACAAATGGTGAGGCATATGTGACATCTGATGTTGGTCAGCATCAAATGTTTGCCGCATTGTATTATCCTTTTGATAAACCAAGACATTGGATAAATTCAGGTGGTCTCGGCACGATGGGCTTTGGCTTACCTGCTGCATTAGGGGTGAAGTTAGCCCATCCAAACTCAACAGTGGTTTGTGTGACGGGTGATGGCAGCATCCAGATGAATATCCAAGAGTTATCAACGGCATTGCAATATGGCTTGCCTGTGTTAGTTCTGAACCTCAATAATGGCTTTTTAGGGATGGTGAAACAGTGGCAGGATATGATTTATCAAGGCCGCCATTCACAATCTTATATGCAATCGCTCCCTGATTTTATTAAATTAGCGCAGGCATATGGCCATGTTGGAATTTCAATTGCTTCTCCTGATGAACTGGAAGAAAAACTCAAGCAAGCGCTTGTGGAAGTGAATGAAAACCAACGCTTAGTATTTGTTGATATCAATATTGATGAAACCGAACACGTTTATCCAATGCAGATCCGTGGTGGAGCAATGGACGAAATGTGGTTGAGTAAAACAGAGAGGACCTGATTATGCGTCGTATTTTATCCGTTTTATTAGAAAATGAATCAGGTGCTTTGTCCCGTGTCATAGGTCTGTTTTCTCAACGTGGTTATAATATTGAAAGTTTGACGGTTGCACCCACTGATGACCCAACATTGTCACGAATGACTATCCAAACCAAAGGCGATGCGAAAGTTCTTGAGCAAATTGAGAAACAATTGCACAAGCTGGTGGATGTTCTGCGTGTGAGTGAGCTGACGGCTTCAGCACATATCGAACGTGAGATCATGTTAGTGAAGCTTCAAGCGTCTGGTTATGGGCGTGATGAAGTGAAACGCTGTGCAGATATTTTCCGTGGGCAAATCGTTGATGTTACACCAACGCTTTATACCGTTCAGCTCGCAGGAACAAGCGATAAACTGGATGCTTTCATCGAATCAGTACGTGGTGTTGCTGAAATTGTTGAAGTTGTACGCTCGGGTATTGTCGGTGTTTCGCGTGGTGACAAAATTATGCGGTGAAAAATTTATCTTCCAAAGGTAGAATACTCGGATATAAGGCCTCGAATGACTCGAGGCTGCTCCCGAAATTAAAAAGAGGTTAACGTGAAACTGGATGAGATAGCCCGTCTAGCGGGTGTTTCCCGCACAACGGCTAGTTATGTGATCAACGGCAAGGCCAAGCAGTATCGAGTCAGCGATAAAACTGTTGAAAAAGTGATGGCAGTCGTCAGAGAGCACAATTACCATCCAAATGCAGTTGCTGCGGGGTTACGTGCAGGGCGCACCCGTTCCATTGGGTTAGTGATCCCTGATCTGGAAAATACCAGCTATACACGTATAGCAAATTATCTAGAAAGACAGGCACGTCAACGTGGCTACCAACTGCTAATCGCGTGTTCTGAAGATCAACCTGACAACGAAATCCGTTGTGTTGAGCACCTTTTGCAGCGCCAAGTTGATGCTATTATTGTGTCGACTGCACTTCCGCCAGAGCACCCTTTTTATCAGCGCTGGGCGAACCGTTCACTTCCTATCATTGCACTGGATAGGGCGCTTGAAAAAGAGCACTTTATTAGTGTTGTAGGGGATGACCAAGAAGATGCTTTTATGATTTCAGCTGAATTGCGTAAATTCAAAGCTGAATCGGTATTGTACTTAGGGGCATTACCTGAACTGTCTGTCAGCTATTTACGTGAACAAGGTTTCCGTAAAGCATGGAATGGCGATACGCGTGAACGTGAAGTTGACTATTTGTATGCAAATAGCTACGAGCGAGATGCTGCCGCAGAAGTATTTGCGAATTGGCTCGACAGCGGTAATGAGATGCCAGATGCGTTATTTACAACATCCTTTTCCTTACTCCAAGGCGTACTGGATGTGGCTCTTAAACGTAGTGGCCGTTTGCCTGAGCATATGGTTATTGCGACTTTTGGGGATAACGAATTATTGGATTTCCTCGGTTGCCCTGTGCTATCACTTGCTCAGCGCCACCGTGATATTGCAGAGCGTATCTTAGAACTAGTATTAGCTAGCCTCGATGAAAAGCAAAAACCCGAGGCAGGTATCACTCGAATTCGTCGTGACTTATGTCGTCGTGGAAGTTTAGGTCGTAAGCAATAAAAAATAGCCGCAACTTTAGGCGATCAGTGTAATGCCATTCAATAATGAGTGATGTTGATCACGATTATGAGTAATATAAGGGCCCCTACAATGTAGGCGCCCTTTTTTTATAGGCTAAAAATAAGTAAATATTTAACTTTAGGAATTATCCTAGTCGATTATTTATTTATTTTGTAACAAAAGCTAAATGCGATAAAAACAAAAATAAAAAAGGTTTTTGCATAGGTTTGCATTGGGTTGGTTACTTCTTTTGTAATTTTAATACTGTTTATTAAAACAGTTGTTTAGTTCAATGAAATATAACGGTTTTATTTTACTGGAGAGGCGTTTTTATCTTTACAGTGCATCAACACTGTTTTACGAACAGATTAAAAGTAAAGAATTGGTACGAAATACACTGATTAAAAATGAGATAGAGATTGGATTTAGCGTCGTTTGTGTAATTTTTCAACAATAAACAGCCACTTTGCTATTTTGTGCGAAATTTATAAAATAAGCTAATTATATCAATTTGTTATTTCTTATTTTCTTTCCAAGTAAGATTTTACTCGTCCTTCTATTTTCTGAATTGTTCTGTAAATAAACCTAAAGCCAGGTGTGACTGGCTTGACAAGGTTTTCATACCATTCGTAAACTTTATATGTGGAGAATTGTGGGGTAAAGTGGGTAGCTAGGAAATAAAAGGGGTTTAATCGGGTATGTTTCGTGGGGCAACACTGGTTAATCTCGACAGCAAAGGGCGGCTAACCGTGCCTACTCGTTATCGAGGAATGCTGACCGAGGAAGCGAAAGGGCAAATGGTCTGTACCATTGACCTTCACCAGCCGTGCTTGCTGCTTTATACCTTGCCTGAATGGGAAATCATTGAAGAAAAGCTGTCTCGTTTATCTACCATGAACGAAGCAGAACGACGTGTACAACGACTTTTACTGGGTCATGCTAGCGAATGCCAGATGGATAATGCAGGACGTCTTTTGTTAGCCAATACATTGCGCCAACACGCAGGGCTAACCAAAGAGGTCATGTTGGTTGGCCAGATTAATAAATTTGAACTTTGGGATGAGCAAACTTGGTACAAACAAGTGGAAAATGATATCGCTGCGGAGCGTCTCACCACTGAACCACTCTCAGCCCGCTTACAGGATTTGTCACTATAACAATGACGCAACAGCAATTTAAGCACGTAACCGTATTATTGGATGAAGCCGTTAATGGCTTGAATATTAAGCCAAATGGTATTTATATCGATGGCACTTTTGGTCGAGGTGGGCACTCTCGCTTAATTTTAAGTCAATTGGGTGAGCATGGGCGTTTAATCGCCATTGACCGTGACCCAGAGGCAATTAAAGCCGCCGAAGCCATTGATGATCCACGTTTTATGATTAAGCATGGCCCGTTCTCTGACATTGCACAATATGTGGAAGAAGAAGGGTTAACAGGGCAAATTGATGGTGTTTTATTGGATTTAGGCGTGTCTTCACCGCAATTGGATGACCCAGAAAGAGGGTTTTCATTTATGCGAGACGGACCATTGGATATGCGCATGGACCCAACCAAAGGGCAATCGGCACAGCAATGGTTAATGAACGCAGAGGCTGATGACATTGCATGGGTGCTGAAAACCTTTGGCGAGGAGCGTTTTTCGAAGCGTATCGCTAGGGCGATTGTGGAACGCAATCATAACCCCGAAGAAGAGCCATTAACACGAACACGCCATCTGGCTGAATTAATTTCAAAAGTCAGCCCGATGAAAGACCGACATAAACATCCTGCAACTCGCAGTTTTCAGGCTATTCGTATCTACATCAATAGTGAACTGGAAGAGATTGAGCAGGCACTAAACGGTGCGATGAGGGTTTTAGCACCAGAAGGGCGTTTATCAGTGATCAGTTTTCACTCTTTGGAAGACAGGTTAGTTAAACAATTTATCCGTAAAAACAGTAAAGGGCCAAGTGTGCCTGCTGGGATCCCACTGACAGAAACGCAAATTAAAGCATTAGGTAGTGCGCAGTTACGTGACTTAGGCAAAATGAAGCCTTCAGATAATGAAATTGACGAAAACCCACGCGCACGAAGCTCTGTGCTGCGTTTTGCAGAAAAGGCGACGCAATAATGGTTCCTGAAAGGCACAGCCTAGCACGCGTAATTGGACGTGATTTATTTCGCTACGGCATCGTTCCTTTGATTTTATTGGCTGCGATTATTATTAGCGCCGTGTTTGTGGTTACAACGGCACATGAAACTCGCTTATTAACCGCAGCTAAAGACAAATTGTACGAAGAAAAAGATTCGTTGGATATTGAATGGCGCAATCTGATCCTCGAGGAAAACGCATTAGCGAGCCATAGCCGTATTGAGCGTTTGTCCGTTGATAAATTACAGATGGTTCAAGTTGAGCCATCACAAGAAAAAATTATTGTTTCTCAACAATAAAAAAGGTTCCCAATGAAAGCACCAAAAACAGCAAAAAATAAGAAACAAGAAGAAAGTACCAGCTTTGTCCGCTGGCGCTTTATTTTGCTGTGCGGGTGTATTGTCTTAGCGCTAGCAGGGTTATTAACGCGCGTGGCTTACCTGCAAATTATTGCCCCTGAAAAACTGGTTAAAGAAGGGGATATGCGCTCTTTGCGTGTTCAAGAAGTGGCAACTGCTCGGGGTATGATTAGCGATCGTGAAGGTCGGCAGCTCGCGGTCAGCGTGCCAGTTAATGCAATTTGGGCAGATCCAAAAGAAGTGTTTGAGAAAGGTGGAATTAGCAATGATGAGCACTGGAAAGCGCTTGCAGACGCACTCGAAATTCCACTCGAGCAAATTACCAAGAAAATATCGGCCAATCCACGTGGCCGTTTTGTGTATTTAGCGCGCCAAGTTAACCCATCTATCGGTGACTACGTTAAAAAATTAAAAATCCCAGGTATCTACCTGCGCAAAGAATCTCGCCGTTATTACCCTTCAGGCCCTGTGACAGCACACTTGTTAGGTGTGACAAACATTGATGGTGAAGGTATTGAAGGTGTTGAAAAAAGTTTTGACCGCTGGTTAAAAGGCGCTCCAGGAGAGCGTACTGTTCGTAAAGATAGAAATGGTCGCGTGATCGAAACGATTTCATCAGTCGATAGCCAAGCGGCGCATAACCTGACATTAAGTATCGATGAACGCATTCAATCAATTGTTTACCGTGAACTGACTCGCGGCGTGCAAGAAAATAAAGCGGAATCAGGTGTGGCGATTTTAGTGGATGTACACACTGGGGAAATATTGGCGATGGCCAATAGCCCATCGTATAACCCAAATAACCTTGCTGGCACAGCAATGGATGCTATGCGTAATCGCGCAATTACCGATATTTTTGAACCAGGTTCAACAGTAAAACCAATGGTGGTAATGAGCGCATTACACAACAAAATTATTAAAGAAAATTCAGTCATTAATACTTATCCATATCGTATTAGTGGACATGAAATTAAAGACGTTGCGCGCTATGCGGAATTAACGATTACTGGAATTTTACAGAAGTCGAGTAACGTGGGTGTTTCTAAACTGGCGTTAGCGATGCCTGCCACAGAGCTGGTGGATGTGTATAGCCGCTTTGGGTTTGGCAAGCCGACTAATCTGGGGTTAGTCGGGGAAAGTAGTGGCATCTTTCCAAGTAAAAAAACACGGTGGTCTGATTTAGATAGGGCCACCTTTTCTTTTGGCTATGGGCAAATGGTAACACCGTTACAATTAGCGCGAGCCTACGCAACAATTGGTAGTTTTGGTATCTATAGGCCGCTATCTATCACAAAAGTTGACCCACCAGTACCAGGAACTCGTGTTTTCCCTGAGCCAATTATGCGTACGGTGGTGCATATGATGGAAAGTGTAGCTCTGCCTGGTGGTGGTGGTGCTCGTGCCGCGATTAAAGGTTACCGTATTGCAATTAAAACAGGTACCGCGAAAAAAGTCGGTCCTGAAGGGCGATATGTTGAAAAATATCTCGCTTATGCAGCGGGTGTAGCCCCTGCAAGTAATCCACGTTATGCGCTTGTTGTATTAATCAACGAGCCAAGCGGTGGTAAGTACTACGGAGGGGCAGTTTCTGCTCCTGTGTTTGGTTCGATTATGGGCGGAGTCTTACGACTGATGAATATTGAGCCAGATGCGTTACAACCTGATGATAAAAATGAAATTGTGAACAGTCAAAAAGAGGTTAAAAGTGGCAGATCGTAATCTTTGTGATCTTCTTGCGCCATTTGGTGTAAGCACAACTCCTATCTCACTACGTGAGATGACGCTAGACAGTCGAAAGGCTGCCGCGGGCGATCTGTTTATTGCGATAAAAGGCCATCAGTCGGATGGTAGGCATTATATTCCTCAAGCGATTGCACAAGGGGGTGGTGCTGTGATTGCAGAGGCACAAGGTGAAGCTGAAGAAGGCGAAATTCGCTTTGTTCATGGTGTGCCAGTGATTTATCTCAATGACTTAAACAATCGTTTATCTGCACTGGCAGGTGAGTTTTATGACCAGCCTTCTGCCAAAATGAAATTAGTCGGCGTGACGGGAACAAATGGTAAAACAACAACAACCCAACTGATTGCACAGTGGGCGCAAGGTCTTGGCGAGACAAGCGCTGTGATGGGAACTGTTGGAAATGGTTTATTAGGGCAGGTTTCACCAACGGAGAATACGACAGGCTCTGCGGTAGATATTCAGTTAGAACTCACGCAGTTATTAAATAAAAAAGCCACATTGACTGCGATGGAAGTGTCCTCCCACGGTTTAGTACAAGGGCGTGTCGCTGCATTGCAATTCGCTGCCGCAGTGTTCACCAACCTAAGCCGTGATCACCTTGATTACCATGGTGATATGGAAAATTATGAAGCAGCAAAATGGTTACTTTTCTCGACGCATCAAACTAAAAATCAAATTATTAATGCAGATGATGACGTTGGGCTGAAATGGTTACAACGCCTACCACAAGCATGTGCGGTAACGATGGAAAATCGTATTCCAGCCAACTGGCAAGGGCCTTGGTTAAAAGCTACTGAAGTGGAATACCACGATAAAGGCGCGACTATTCATTTTGATTCCACATGGGGTAACGGCGCATTTGAAAGTCCATTAATGGGGGCGTTCAACGTCAGTAACTTATTAGTTGCGATGGCGACATTGTTAATGATGGGTTACCCACTTGACTCGTTATTAGCATCCACATCTTCCCTTTCCCCTGTTTGTGGTCGAATGGAAGTTTTTAGTGCACCAAACAAACCGACCGTGGTTGTTGATTACGCTCATACACCTGACGCATTAGAAAAAGCGCTTGCAGCAGCTCGTTTACATTGTAAAGGGCAGCTTTGGTGTGTGTTTGGTTGCGGTGGAGATCGCGATAAAGGTAAGCGCCCACTTATGGGTGCTGTGGCAGAAGAGTGGGCAGATAAAATCATTATCACTGACGATAATCCTCGCAGTGAAGACCCAATGGATATTATCAACGATATTATGGCGGGCTTACTGGATTCAAGTCGTGCTCTAGCGATACCAGGGCGTCCAGAAGCAGTAACTAATGCTATTTTGCAAGCTTCACCAGATGATGTGATTGTCCTTGCAGGGAAGGGGCATGAAGATTACCAAATTATAGGTAATCGTAAGTTAGATTATTCAGATCGCTTAACGGTGGCACGGTTATTGGGGGTGATAGCATGATCCCATTAACCCTCACGCAACTCGCAAAAATCACTTCAGGGCGGATTGAGTTTGCATCTAACTGCGAATTTGTGCTTGAAAGCGTTAGCACAGACAGCCGTAAAATTGGTGAGAACGGTTTGTTTATTGCCCTTAAAGGGGAGCGTTTTGATGCTCATGATTTTGCTGAGCAAGTGGTGGAAGGCGGTGCAAAAGCCTTATTAGTCGATCGCCAACTGGCCGTAAATTGCCCACAAGTGGTTGTTGATGATACCCGTATTGCAATGGGGCAACTGGCTGCCTGGGTTCGCCAGCAAGTGAGTGCTCGCATTGTTGGTTTAACAGGTTCATCGGGCAAAACGTCCGTGAAAGAAATGACGGCATCTATCTTGGCTGAGCGAGGCAAAACCTTATATACCGCAGGTAACTTAAATAACGATATCGGCGTGCCGTTAACGCTGTTTCGCTTAACGCCAGAGTACGATTTTGCTGTGATTGAAATGGGGGCTAACCACCCAAATGAGATTGCTTACACCACTAATATTGTTAAGCCAGAAACGGCATTAGTAAACAATTTATTTGGTGCGCACTTAGCCGGGTTTGGTTCGCCAGAAGGCGTGGCAAAAGCCAAAGGTGAAATTTACCAAGGTATCCCAGAAGAAGGGACGGCAATTGTCAATTTGGATAGCTACAGTGAAAAATGGCAGTTCCAACCACGCCAAACGGTGTGGTATTACTCATTAACACAACAGCCTAAAGCTGATTTTTACCCAACAGATATTCAAATCAAACAGCTAACAACAGATTTTGTGTTACATACGCCAGTTGGGTGCGTTGATATTACGTTACCACTACCAGGCGTCCACAATATTGCCAACGTATTAGCGGCGAGTGCATTAGCCATTTCGGTTGGGGCAAGCCTTGAAGATATCAAGAATGGCTTAGCAAATACCAAAGCCGTGCCAGGCCGTTTGTTTCCTGTTCGCTTAGCAGAACACAAAGTGGTGTTGGACGACACCTACAATGCCAATGATGGCTCCATGATTGCCGCCATTCACGTACTGGAAAAAATGCCAGGTTACCGCATTTTAGTTGTCGGTGATATGGGCGAGCTTGGCGATTACGCAGAAGAGTGCCACCAACGTGTTGGCGTTGCGGCTAAACAGGCTGGTTTAGATAAAGTATTCAGCGTTGGTCAACTCAGTAAGTTGATCAGCGAATTTAGTGAGTGTGGTGAGCACTTTACGGTAAAAAGCGATTTATTAACCCGACTAATTCCGCTAGCACAGCAGAATGATGTTGTTTCCATTTTAGTTAAAGGTTCACGCAGCTCCGCGATGGAAGATGTGGTGAATGCATTGAAGGAGTGCTTCGAATGTTAGTCTGGCTTGCCGAAATGTTGGTCCACAAGTTTTCCGTCTTGAACGTCTTTTCATATCTGACGTTCAGAGCCATTGTCGGTTTGCTGACTGCACTTGCGATTGCGTTATGGATGGGGCCGCACCTGATTGCTTATCTGCAAAAAATGCAGATTGGGCAAGTCGTGCGTAGCGAAGGCCCTGAGTCACACTTCAGTAAGCGTGGCACGCCAACTATGGGCGGTCTGTTGATCCTGTTTTCAATTACAGTGTCAGTTTTACTGTGGGCGCGCTTAGATAACCCTTATGTTTGGTGTGTATTGCTGGTGTTAATCGGCTACGGCATCGTTGGTTTTGTGGATGATTACCGCAAGGTAGTAAGAAAAGACACGCGTGGCTTAATCGCTCGTTGGAAATATTTTTGGCAGTCCGTTATCGCGTTAGTTGTTGCTTTTTCTATGTATACGATAGGCAAAGACACGCCAGCCACTCAACTTGTTGTGCCATTCTTCAAAGATGTGATGCCACAACTGGGCATGTTATACATTTTACTGACCTATTTTGTGATTGTCGGTACCAGTAATGCGGTGAATTTAACGGATGGCCTTGATGGCTTAGCCATCATGCCAACGGTATTTGTTGCAGCTGGTTTTGCATTAGTGGCATGGGCGACAGGTAACGTCAATTTTGCGGGCTACTTGCATATTCCATTCTTACCACACGCAGGTGAGTTGGTGATTGTTTGCACGGCTATTGTTGGGGCAGGTTTAGGTTTTCTTTGGTTTAACACATACCCAGCACAAGTTTTTATGGGGGATGTAGGCTCACTGGCGCTCGGTGGTGCATTAGGTACAATCGCCGTTTTACTGCGCCAAGAATTCCTATTAGTGATTATGGGTGGGGTGTTTGTGGTTGAAACCTTATCCGTTATTTTACAGGTCGGTTCGTTTAAATTACGTGGTCAACGGATCTTCCGCATGGCACCAATTCACCACCATTATGAATTGAAAGGCTGGCCAGAACCTCGTGTTATCGTGCGCTTCTGGATTATTTCCTTGATGCTAGTGCTGATTGGGCTAGCAACGTTGAAGGTGCGTTAATATGGTTGATTATCAGGGTAAGAACGTTGTCATTATAGGTCTGGGCGTCACAGGTCTATCGTGCGTTCAATTTTTCATTGAGCGTGGTGCTGTGCCACGCGTGATGGATACCCGTGCAACACCTCCGGGTGTGGATAAACTGCCTGAAAATGTGCAGTGCCATAGCGGAAGTTTGAACAACGCATGGCTTCAAGAAGCCGATTTGATTGTTGCAAGTCCAGGGATTGCATTAGCGACACCACAATTGCAGGAAGCTGCGCAAAACGGTATTGAAATCGTCGGTGATATCGAGCTGTTTTGTCGTGAAGCGGATGCGCCAATTGTGGCGATTACAGGGTCAAACGGGAAAAGCACTGTTACCTCATTAGTCGGGGAGATGGCGAGCGCGGCAGGGATTTCTGTCGGTGTGGGTGGCAATATTGGCACGCCAGCGCTGTCTTTACTCAATTCAGGCCATGCATTGTACGTTCTAGAGTTATCCAGTTTCCAACTCGAAACCACATCAAGCCTAAAAGCGGCAGCAGCAACGGTACTGAATATCAGCGAAGACCATATGGACAGATATCCGCTGGGGTTATCACAATACCGCGGTGCGAAATTAAAAATTTATCATGGTGCACAGAACTGTATCGTGAATATGCAAGATGCGTTAACGCTGCCTGAAAACCAATCCGCTGATGAATGTATTGGTTTTGGGGTGAACAGTGGCAAGTATTGCTTTGACACGAAAAATCGTGCGTTGGTGGTCAACGGTAAAACATTGTTAGACGTGAATGAGATGCGCTTGACGGGCCAGCATAACTATTTGAACGCACTGGCTGCGTTAGCCCTTGCGGATGCGGTAAATATTCCGCGCCCTGCTTGTATTGAGGTGTTGAAAACCTACGCTGGGTTAGCACATCGTTTTGAATTGGTATTATTTAACAATGGAGTACGTTGGATTAATGACTCCAAAGCCACTAATGTGGGCAGTACTGAAGCCGCATTGAATGGGTTGCATGTTGACGGCTCAGTCTATCTATTGTTAGGTGGTGATGGTAAGTCGGCTGATTTTTCATCGTTAAAACAATATATTGCCGCGGA
Source organism: Providencia xihuensis (assembly GCF_041953405.1). Taxonomy (NCBI): domain Bacteria; kingdom Pseudomonadati; phylum Pseudomonadota; class Gammaproteobacteria; order Enterobacterales; family Morganellaceae; genus Providencia; species Providencia xihuensis. The sequence goes on from NZ_CP169565.1 coordinate 1,493,763, forward strand.
TAACTACCATTTATACTGCTTTGGTCGTGATGGTAAATCATTAGCCGCTTTAGCCCCTGAAAAATCAGTATTAACTGACACGATGGAGCAAAGCTTACGTCAAATTGCACCGCAATTAAAAGCAGGGGATATGGTGTTATTATCGCCAGCTTGCGCCAGTTTAGATCAGTTTAAAAACTTTGAGCAGCGTGGCGCTATTTTTGCTCAATTAGCGAAGGAGCTTGGGTAATGACCATACCGGGTGCGATGCGTTTAAAAAATTGGGTCATTGGTGAAAAAAATGGCGTAATTTCAGGCTCAACGCTGTACGACCGTACATTGGTCTGGTTGGCATTCGGTTTAGCGGCTATCGGCTTCATTATGGTGACCTCGGCGTCGATGCCAGTAGGGCAGCGTTTGACAGAAGACCCGTTTTACTTTGCAAAACGCGACATGGTCTATCTCGTTATTGCTTTCGCCTTATCATTAGCGGTCATGCGCATACCGATGGCTTTTTGGGAAAAGTATAATTTCCTATTTTTGATGGGCTCACTGGGCATGTTAGTCGTGGTATTAGTGGCAGGGAGTTCGGTTAACGGGGCATCTCGTTGGATTGACGTCGGGTTAGTGAAAATTCAGCCAGCTGAAATTTCGAAATTCACTCTATTTTGCTATGTTTCAAGCTACTTAGTACGCAAGTCAGAAGAAGTTCGTACTCGCTTTCTCGGGTTTATCAAACCGATGTGTATTTTGATTGTGATGGCATCATTACTGCTTTTACAGCCTGACTTAGGTACAGTCATTGTATTAGTCGTCACAACATTAGGCTTACTGTTTTTAGCGGGCGCAAGGCTGGCACCGTTTATTATCGGTATTGCCACCTGTGCGGTGGGGGTATTAGCGCTGATCTGGTTTGAGCCTTACCGTTTGCGCCGTGTGACCTCGTTTTTAAACCCATGGGATGACCCATTTGGTAGTGGCTACCAGTTAACACAGTCATTAATGGCATTTGGTCGTGGTGAAATGTTAGGCCAAGGGTTAGGAAATTCAGTTCAAAAACTGGAATACCTCCCTGAAGCGCATACTGACTTTATTTTCTCCGTGTTAGCGGAAGAATTGGGGTATGTCGGAGTTGTATTAGTCCTGTTAATGGTGTTCATGTTGGCATTTAGGGCGATGATGATTGGGCGTCGTGCGTTGATGTCTAACCAATTATTTGGCGGCTATATGGCCTGCTCTATTGGTATTTGGTTTACTTTCCAAGCTTTGGTTAACGTTGGTGCAGCCTCAGGTATGCTGCCAACGAAAGGGTTAACGTTACCCCTAATTAGTTATGGTGGTTCCAGTTTATTAGTGATGGCCGCAGCGATAGCGGTATTACTGCGAATTGATTTTGAAACACGCCTAGAAAAAGCGCAGGCGTTTGTAAGGAGTACCAAATGAGTCAGCCCAAAAAATTACTCGTCATGGCAGGTGGAACAGGAGGGCATGTCTTTCCAGGGCTCGCTGTGGCGCATTATTTGCAGACTCAGGGCTGGGAAATTCGCTGGTTAGGTACTGCCGATAGAATGGAAGCGACCTTAGTGCCAAAACATGGCATAGATATTGAGTTTATTCAGATTTCAGGTTTAAGAGGCAAAGGTATTGCCGCACAGTTAGGCGCGCCATGGCGTATTTATAAAGCGATACGACAAGCGAAAACAATCATCAAGCGTTATCAGCCCGATGCGGTATTAGGCATGGGTGGGTATGTTTCAGGGCCTGGTGGTATTGCGGCATGGCAGTGTGGTGTTCCGGTTGTTCTGCATGAGCAAAATGGCATCGCGGGTTTGACGAACAAATGGTTATCACGCATCGCAAAACGGGTTTTGCAAGCGTTTCCAGGGGCTTTCCCTGATGCGCCTGTAGTTGGTAACCCTGTTCGTGAAGATGTACTGGCACTTCCTACGCCAGCGGTTCGCTTAGCAGGCCGAGAAGGCGCGATACGCGTGTTAGTTGTCGGTGGTAGCCAAGGCGCACGGATTTTAAACCAAGTGATGCCGCAAGTTGCTGCAAAAGTAGGCAAACAGTTAAATATCTGGCACCAAGCGGGAAAAGGCAGTAAGGAATCCACTGAAGCGTTGTATAATGAACAGCTGCAAGTTTCAGGCAATTCTGAGTATAAAGTTACTGAATTTATTGACGATATGGCGCAAGCTTATGCTTGGGCAGATATTGTTGTATGCCGTTCTGGCGCATTGACCGTCAGTGAAGTTGCAGCCGCAGGTTTACCTGCTATTTTTGTTCCTTTTCAGCACAAAGACCGCCAACAATATTGGAATGCATTACCACTGGAAAAAGCGGGCGCTGCGAAGATCTTAGAGCAACCACAATTTACCGCTGAAGCGGTAGCAAACTTGCTTGAGCAGTGGGATAGAGCAGAATTGTTGTCGATGGCTGAAAAAGCCCATGATTGTGCAATTAGTGATGCAACTGAACGTGTTGCAGCCGTGATTTGCGAAGTGGCTAAATAGTTTTAGTCACATTTGATACCGATTTTATAAAGAAGCGAAAACAGAGTGAATACACAACAATTAGCGAAATTAAGAACATCAGTGCCAGAAATGAGAAGAGTCAGGCACATCCATTTTGTCGGCATCGGCGGTGCAGGCATGGGTGGTATCGCTGAAGTGTTGGCAAATGAAGGCTATGAAATTAGTGGTTCAGACTTGGCACCCAATGCTGTGACTCAACAATTAACTGAATTAGGTGCAACGATTTATTTTAATCACCGTCCAGAAAATGTTGAGAATGCCAGTGTGGTTGTCGTTTCAACGGCGATTTCAAGTGAAAACCCTGAAATTCAAGCGGCGAAAGAACTCCGTATTCCAGTTATTCGTCGTGCAGAAATGTTAGCTGAATTAATGCGTTACCGTCACGGTATCGCTGTTGCGGGAACACATGGTAAAACGACTACGACGGCGATGATTTCAGGCATTTATGCACAAGCAGGTTTAGACCCTACGTTTGTTAACGGCGGGTTAGTGAAATCAGCGGGAACACATGCACGCTTAGGGAGTAGCCGTTATCTGATTGCAGAAGCGGACGAAAGTGATGCATCGTTCTTGCATTTGCAGCCATTAGTCGCAGTAGTGACCAATATCGAAGCTGACCACATGGATACTTACCAAGGTAACTTTGATAATTTAACGGACACCTTCATTAATTTTCTGCATAACTTGCCATTTTATGGCCGAGCAGTGATGTGTATTGATGATCCTGTTATTCGTTCATTGCTACCAAAAATTGGCCGCTACATCACCACTTATGGTTTTAGTGAGGACGCCGATGTGCGCATCACCAAATACGAACAAAAAGGCAATCAAGGATTTTTCACTATTGCACGTGAAAATATGCCGGAATTGACGGTCGTGTTGAACGCACCAGGTCGCCATAATGCATTAAACGCCACAGCTGCGGTTGCGGTTGCGACGGAAGAAGGCATTGATGACTTACACATTTTGTCTGCATTGGTGGAATTCCAAGGTACAGGGCGCCGTTTTGACTTCTTGGGTAATTTTGCATTACGCAATGTCAACGGCAAAGAAGGTGAGGTCATGTTAGTAGATGACTATGGTCACCACCCAACAGAAGTGGATGCCACCATTAAAGCAGCACGAGCAGGTTGGCCAGATAAACGCATTGTGATGATTTTTCAACCTCATCGTTATACACGTACCCGTGATTTATACGACGATTTTGTCAATGTATTAGGGCAAGTGGATGTATTGCTGATGTTGGATGTCTATTCAGCGGGTGAAAAGCATGTTGCAGGGGCTGATAGCCGCTCATTGTGCCGCACAATTCGAGGTCGTGGTCAGATTGATCCTATTTATGTTTCAGAACCGGAACAAATTTCTCACCTTTTAGCTCAAACTCTTGATGAAAATGATTTAATTTTAGTTCAAGGCGCAGGAAATATTGGTAAAATAGCCAAAACGCTCGCGGAAACGAAATTACAGCCGCCAATGGTCGAGGAATAAACATGGCAGAGAAAATTGCGGTGCTATTTGGTGGGACATCAGCTGAACGTGAAGTGTCACTTCAGTCAGGAAATGCCGTATTGGCAGGGCTTCGCCAAGGCGGAGTTGATGCGCATCCTATTGATACCAAAACTTTCCCTGTTATTACACTAAAAGAAGCAGGTTTTGATAAAGTTTTCATCGCATTACATGGTCGAGGTGGTGAAGATGGTACGATCCAAGGGATGCTTGAATACCTTGGTTTGCCTTATACTGGAAGTGGCGTAATGGCATCGGCACTGAGTATGGATAAACTCAGAACAAAACAATTATGGCAAGGTGCGGGACTAAGTGTATCTCCTTATATATACTTAACTAAACAGCAACATTTGCAGATGAGCAGTGAACAAATCACTGCAAAAGTTAAGGCTCTGGATTTGCCATTAATTGTAAAACCAAGCTTAGAAGGTTCGAGTGTTGGTATGAGTAAGGTGGACAGCTTAGATGCATTACCTGCGGCACTTGAATTAGCGTTTCGTTTCGACGAAACCGTATTAATTGAAAAATGGCTCAGTGGTCCTGAATACACCATCGCGGTATTAGGTGATAAAACTCTACCGTCGATTCGTATCCAGCCGCCAGGAATATTTTATGACTACGAAGCAAAATATTTGTCTGATGAGACCCAATATTTCTGCCCAAGTGGTTTAGATACACAACGTGAGTCTGAGCTTGCTGAGTTAGCGATGAACGCCTATTTAACGGTCGGTTGTGATGGTTGGGGGCGTGTTGATGTGATGCAAGATAGCGATGGCCAGTTTTACTTGTTGGAAGTGAACACTTCGCCAGGTATGACAAGCCACAGCTTAGTACCAATGGCCGCGCGTCAGGCAGGTTTAGATTTTTCGCAGTTAGTTGTGCGAATTTTAGAATTGGCTCGTTGATATGTCACAAGCAGCGTTAAACGTCAGGCATCATAATCATCACAATGATGATGACCCACGTTCAGGCCCAAGTAATGGGGCATTTTTAGGCGGGTTATTTTTCTTTCTCATCGTTGTCGGTACCATCGTTTGGAGTGGTTGGATGGTGATGACGTGGATGAAAGATGCTGACAGGCTACCGATGTCAAAGCTCGTCTTAACAGGTGAGCGGCATTACACCAAGAACGATGATGTAAGAAAGGCGATTTTATCGTTAGGGCAACCGGGTACGTTTATGACTGTCGATGTCAACGCTATCCAAAACCAAATAAGTATGATGCCATGGATACGCCAAGTTACTGTGCGTAAACAATGGCCAGATGAATTAAAAATTCATATTGTTGAGTATCAACCATTCGCCAGATGGAACGATCAAAATATGGTGGATGTAGAAGGTAGGGTGTTTAACTTACCAGCAAGCGAAAATGGTAAAGGGGATTATGTATTGCTTTATGGCCCACAAGGTAGCCAAAAAGAGGTACTAAAAGAGCTCGCTAACTTTAAAAATACGCTTGCGACAAATAAGTTAAAGCTTAAATCGTTATCAATGACAGCCCGTCATGCATGGCAGATCATTTTGGATAACGACACCCGAATCGAACTGGGTAAAAAAGATGTTTCAGAGCGGTTAAATCGGTTCCTTGAACTTTATCCGCTCTTGCAGCAAACAACGGACAAACGCGTCGACTACGTTGACTTACGTTATACCAGTGGTGCTGCGGTGGGCTGGGCGCCAGTTTTGGTCGATGCACCACCGGGGTTACAATAAAAAATATTGCTAATAACTCAAATTAGGCAGAAGAAATGATTAAAGCAACGGACAGAAAATTAGTGGTAGGCCTTGAAATTGGAACTTCCAAGGTATCAGCCCTTGTTGGCGAAATTCTGCCCGATGGTATGGTTAATATTATCGGGGTGGGAAGCTGCCCATCTCGTGGAATGGATAAAGGCGGCGTAAACGACTTAGAGTCTGTTGTAAAATGTGTTCAACGGGCTATCGACCAAGCAGAACTGATGGCAGATTGCCAAATTTCCTCTGTCTATTTGGCGCTTTCAGGTAAACACGTTAGCTGCCAAAATGAAATTGGTATGGTGCCAGTTTCTGAAGAAGAAGTGACACAAGAAGACGTTGATAGTGTGGTGCATACGGCGAAATCAGTGCGTGTGCGTGATGAGCATCGAATTCTGCACGTAATCCCGCAAGAATTTGCGATCGACTACCAAGAAGGGATTAAAAACCCAGTAGGTTTGTCGGGTGTGCGCATGCAAGCAAAAGTTCATTTAATTACTTGCCATAATGATATGGCGAAAAACATTGTTAAAGCGGTTGAACGTTGTGGACTAAAAGTTGACCAGCTGATTTTTGCTGGTCTCGCAGCAAGTTATAGCGTATTAACTGAAGATGAACGTGAATTAGGTGTGTGCGTGGTGGATATCGGTGGTGGTACTATGGATATGGCCGTTTATACTGGCGGTGCGTTACGCCACACGAAAGTGATTCCTTACGCAGGGAATGTGGTTACCAGCGATATCGCGTATGCCTTCGGTACGCCACCAAGTGATGCAGAAGCGATTAAAGTTCGCCACGGTTGTGCTGTCGGTTCGATTGTGAGTAAAGATGAAACGGTTGAAGTGCCGAGCGTTGGTGGTCGACCACCGAGAAGTTTACAACGTCAAACCTTAGCAGAAGTCATCGAGCCGCGGTATACTGAGCTGTTAAACTTAGTAAATGAAGAAATTTTAAATTTACAGGAACAGTTACGTCAACAAGGTGTCAAACACCATTTAGCGGCTGGTATTGTCTTAACGGGCGGCGCTGCACAGATTGACGGTTTAGTTGAATGTGCCCAGAAAGTATTCCACACCCAAGTAAGGATTGGTACGCCGTTAAATATTACGGGGTTAACAGATTACGCGCAGGAGCCATATTATTCTACCGCGGTAGGGCTTCTGCATTACGGTAAAGAAAGCCATCTTGGCGATGATACCGAGACAGAAAAGCGTGCCTCAGTCACAGGTTGGTTCAGTAAAATCACCAGTTGGTTGAAAAAAGAATTCTAATTTTAATAAAGAAGCCTATTATTAGCTTCAAAAGTAGTAAGCACAAAACGGAGAGACATTATGTTTGAACCAATGGAGCTCACTAACGATGCGGTGATTAAAGTCATCGGTGTTGGTGGCGGCGGCGGTAATGCCGTTGAACACATGGTGCGTGAACGTATTGAAGGCGTCGAATTCTTCGCCGTCAACACGGACGCACAAGCACTGCGTAAAACCGCAGTCGGACAAACTATCCAGATCGGTACGGGTATTACAAAAGGTTTGGGTGCAGGTGCAAACCCTGAAGTCGGCCGCAATGCTGCGGAAGAAGATCGCGAAGCGCTACGTAATGCATTAGATGGTGCTGACATGGTTTTCATCGCAGCAGGTATGGGCGGTGGTACAGGCACAGGTGCAGCGCCAGTCGTTGCCGAAGTGGCGAAAGAATTGGGTATTCTGACAGTTGCGGTCGTGACTAAGCCTTTCAATTTTGAAGGCAAAAAGCGTATGGCATTTGCAGAAGCGGGTATCACTGAGTTATCAAAACACGTTGACTCCTTGATCACCATCCCAAATGACAAATTATTAAAAGTTCTTGGTCGTGGTATCTCATTACTGGATGCTTTTGGTGCGGCAAACGACGTACTTAAAGGCGCAGTACAAGGTATTGCAGAGCTGATTACTCGCCCAGGTTTAATGAACGTGGACTTTGCTGACGTGCGTACCGTTATGTCAGAAATGGGCTACGCGATGATGGGGTCTGGTGTGGCACGCGGTGAAGATAGAGCCGAAGAAGCTGCTGAAATGGCAATTTCTAGCCCATTACTGGAAGACATCGACCTGTCAGGCGCTCGTGGTGTGTTAGTCAACATCACCGCTGGTTTCGACCTGCGTTTGGATGAGTTTGAAACGGTAGGTAACACTATTCGTGCATTCGCATCTGATAATGCGACTGTGGTAATCGGTACTTCTCTCGACCCAGAAATGCATGAAGAGCTGCGCGTTACAGTTGTTGCAACAGGTATTGGTATGGACAAACGCCCTGAAATTACCTTAGTTAGCAACAAAATGTCACAGCAGGCGTCAATGGAACAACGCTATCAGCAAATGCAAAATAGCATGTCTTCATTAACCGAAGAGAAACCAGCAGCGGCTAAAGCGGTCAATGACCAAAATACGCAAACAAACAAAGAACCAGATTATCTCGATATTCCTGCGTTCTTGCGTAAGCAAGCCGATTAATTTTATTTATATTGGATTCTCCGCTTTTTGTGCTAAAATTTCCTACTGATTATTTTGTATGATGATCAGTAGGACTTATAACATTGCGAGAAATAGACGATGATCAAACAACGGACATTAAAACGTATTATTACAGCGACTGGTGTTGGTTTACATACCGGCAAAAAAGTTACGCTGACTTTACGTCCAGCGCCGGCAAACACCGGGGTCATCTACCGTCGTACTGACCTTAATCCACCGGTTGATTTTCCGGCAGATGCGAAATCCGTTCGCGATACGATGTTATGTACTTGCTTAGTCAATGAAGATAACGTACGTATTTCGACCGTTGAGCATTTGAATGCTGCATTAGCAGGGTTAGGTATCGATAACATTGTTATTGAAGTCAATGCGCCTGAAATCCCGATCATGGATGGCAGTGCTGCACCGTTTGTTTTCTTACTGCTTGATGGCGGTATTGAAGAGTTAAATTGTGCGAAGAAATTTTTACGTATTAAAGAAACTGTTCGTGTTGAAGATGGCGATAAGTGGGCAGAAATGCGACCTTACAATGGTTTCAGCCTGGATTTCACTATCGATTTCCAACACCCGGCGATTGATAGCAGCACTCAGCGCTATTCACTTGATTTCTCTGCGGAATCATTTGTGAACCAAATCAGCCGTGCACGTACGTTTGGTTTTATGCGTGATATCGAATATCTGCAATCCCAAGGCTTATGTTTAGGCGGTAGTTTCGACTGCGCTATCGTTGTTGATGACTATAAAGTCCTCAATGAAGATGGCTTACGTTTTGAAGATGAATTCGTTCGTCACAAAATGTTGGATGCAATTGGTGACTTATTTATGTGTGGGCACAACATTATTGGCGCATTCACTGCGTTCAAATCTGGCCATGCACTGAATAACAAACTTCTGCAAGCGGTTCTTGCTAAAGAGTCAGCTTGGGATCTGGTCACCTTTGAAGATGAAGCTGAATTGCCTGTGGCATTCAAAGCGCCTTCAGCTGTATACGCATAACTATTATGCGGCTAGCCCAAATCTGGGTTAGCGCTTTCTGTTGGTTGCACTAGTACTCTCTCCGGCTAGTGCAGCCAGCCGCTCAAACCTTTCTTTTAATCCTTTCGGGCTATTTTCCGCTAATTTTAATAATACTTGTGCTGTTTGTGTACTTATCTGCCTTTCGTTCATTTTTTGTGTTGATGCAGCTGTTCGGTTATTTACTGAGCTATTTTGTTTGGTTTTTCGCATTAAATCAGGATTGATTCTGATGTCGATAGACGATAATGATGGTAGAATAGAAGTTCTTAATGCGGAAAGTAAGTTTAATTTTTCATAATTAAGACGGGTCATCCAACTGGCATTTGCCACTTCAATGACCATAATATTATTACGGTAGTTTGCAACACGGCACATTGGCTTAATTTCAGCCGGCAATAAGCCCTTTACAGCGCGGTTCAGCTTGATAATGGCTTTTGCATTTCGCTGAATAGTTTGTAAAGTATTTGATGAATTTGCCAATGATCCCTCAAGAACATCGAAAAGTGCTTGTGGATGACTATCTCTCATTTTTGGCTCCGGCTAACAATGATGAAAACTAATGTACAGATAATAATATTGTCATTTATTCATTATAAAAGAGTTTAATGGGCATTTTAAATTTTTGGCGACAACTTGGTAGAAAATACTTTTGGTCCCACCTATTATTAGGTGTGGTTGCCACGGGTGTCGGCTTGCCTACAATTTTAAATGCTCTTTCCGAATCTCAGCTTACGCAAGTTAACTCATCACCTGCGAACCGCCAAAACCAAGCGGTTAATGCATTTGATAACTTATTTGCGCAGCAAAATTCTCAGCGTTCTTCTTCTTCATCATCATACTCGGTTAATTATTGGCAGCAACATGCGGTGCGCAATGTTATTCGCCAACTCACGTTTGCTTTTTCTGCAAATGAAGATGATGACGTAGCGACGACAAAAGAAGAATCCGAACAGCTTATTGTACCACAATTGATGCTGGATACGCTTTATGCCATGTTGGCAGAGCGTTCGCTTCAAACGCACGAAAGCACGGTACTAGTCAGTCATTATATTTACCCTCATTTTGTTACCTACCAGCCTGCTATTTGGGTTGCACAAGTACATGGCATTCGTGCTGGTCCATTAACTGCTTGATCTCTTAATAGATTTATCAACTCAATGTTGAGAAAATCTGCGCCTTAAAATCTATGAAATAATAAAATAACTTATTGATTTAATGAGATTAAAAGTATGTTAACTAAAATTTTGACCAAAGTATTCGGTAGCCGTAACGATCGTACTCTGCGCAGACTGCGCAAAGAAGTGGAAAAAATTAATCGCTTAGAGCCTGATTTTGAAAAGCTATCAGACGATGAGTTAAAAGCCAAAACAGTTGAATTTCGTGAACGCTTAACTAAAGGCGAGAGCTTAGAAAGCATTATTCCAGAAGCATTTGCGACCGTGCGTGAAGCCAGCCGTCGTGTTTTTGGTATGCGTCACTTTGATGTGCAGTTAATTGGTGGGATGGTACTGAACGAGCGTTGTATTGCAGAAATGCGTACAGGTGAAGGTAAAACATTAACTGCGACATTACCTGCTTATATTAATGCGTTAAGTGGCAAAGGCGTCCATGTTGTGACGGTAAACGACTACTTAGCAAAACGTGATGCGGAAAATAACCGCCCTTTATTTGAATTCTTAGGTTTAACGGTTGGTATCAACTTACCAGGTATGGCACCGCCTGCGAAGCGCGAAGCCTACGCTGCAGATATTACTTATGGTACTAATAATGAATTTGGTTTCGACTACTTACGTGACAACATGGCATTTAGCCCAGAAGAGCGTGTACAACGTAAATTGCACTATGCATTAGTGGATGAGGTCGACTCAATCCTTATCGATGAAGCGCGTACACCGCTGATCATTTCAGGTCCTGCAGAAGATAGCTCAGAACTTTACCAAAAAGTGGATAAGTTAATTCCACATCTGCAACGCCAAGAAAAAGAAGATTCAGATACTTTCCAAGGGGAAGGGCATTTCTCTGTTGATGAGAAATCACGCCAAGTCACTATCACCGAACGCGGTCTGGTGTTAATTGAAGAACTTTTGGCAAAAGAAGGCTTAATGGATGAAGGCGAATCATTATATTCACCAACAAACATTATGCTTATGCACCACGTAATGGCAGGCTTACGTGCTCATGCATTGTTCACCTTAGATGTTGACTATATCGTTAAAGATGGCCAAATCGTTATTGTTGACGAACATACAGGTCGTACAATGGAAGGTCGTCGCTGGTCAGATGGCTTACACCAAGCGGTTGAAGCAAAAGAAGGTGTTGAAATTCAAAATGAAAACCAAACCTTAGCGTCGATTACATTCCAGAACTATTTCCGTCTATACGAAAAACTGGCGGGTATGACGGGTACAGCGGATACTGAAGCATTTGAATTTAGCTCAATTTATAAATTAGACACTATTGTTATCCCAACTAACCGTCCAATGGTGCGTAAAGATTTACCTGACCTCGTTTATATGAACGAAACCGATAAATTTGCAGCCATTATTGAAGATATTCGTGAAAGAACCGCCAATGGGCAACCTGTTCTTGTTGGTACAATTTCCATCGAAAAATCTGAATTAATTTCTAATGCACTGAAAAAAGCCAAAATTGCCCATAACGTCCTGAATGCAAAATTCCACGCAATGGAAGCGGATATCATCGCAAACGCGGGACAAGCTGGTGCAGTTACTATTGCAACGAACATGGCAGGCCGTGGTACGGATATCATGTTAGGTGGGAGCTGGCAAACGGAAGTTGCTGCGTTAGAAGAGCCAACGCAAGAGCAAATTGATGAAATCAAAGCGAATTGGAAAGTGCGCCATGATGCGGTTTTAGCTGCGGGTGGTTTACATATCATTGGTACAGAGCGCCATGAATCACGTCGTATCGACAACCAGTTACGTGGTCGTGCAGGTCGTCAAGGGGATGCGGGTTCTTCACGTTTTTACTTATCGATGGAAGATGCTCTGATGCGTATCTTCGCTTCTGATCGTGTGACTGGCATGATGAAAAAACTGGGTATGAAACCAGGAGAAGCGATTGAGCACCCATGGGTAACTAAAGCGATTGCTAACGCACAGCGTAAAGTTGAAAGCCGTAACTTTGATATTCGTAAACAATTACTTGAATATGATGATGTTGCGAGTGATCAACGTCGTGCTATTTATACTCAGCGTAATGAATTGCTCGACGGTGGTGATATTAAAGAAACGGTTGACAGCATTCGCGAAGATGTTTTTACCACCACGATGGATGCCTATATTCCACCTCAATCATTAGAGGAAATGTGGGATATTGATGGTTTGCATCAGCGTTTAGTTAATGACTTTGATCTTGATCTGCCAATGAAAGAATGGCTGGATAAAGAACCTGAATTGCATGAAGAAACTTTACGTGAACGTATCATGCAAAAAGCGGTTGAAATCTATGAGCGTAAAGAGGAAATTGTTGGTGCAGAAGCGATGCGTAACTTTGAAAAAGGTGTCATGTTACAAACACTAGATACCTTATGGAAAGAGCACTTGGCTTCAATGGATTACTTGCGCCAAGGCATTCACTTACGTGGTTATGCACAAAAAGACCCTAAACAAGAATATAAACGCGAATCCTTTAGTATGTTTGCTAATATGCTTGAAGCCTTGAAATATGAAGTTATCAGCACATTATCTAAGGTACAAGTTCGTTTACCTGAAGAGGTTGAAGCATTAGAGCAACAGCGTCGTGAAGAAGCTGAGCGTTTAGCGAAAAGACAACAATTAAGTCATGAAGCGGGCGCTGAATCTTTAATGACTGAAACCGAAGCTAACATAGCAACTCAAGGTCACAAAATTGGTCGTAACGACCCTTGTCCTTGTGGCTCAGGTAAAAAATACAAGCAATGCCATGGCCGTTTGAATTAAGTTACTATTAACTCATTAATATAAAAAAGGCGGGGTAACCCGCCTTTTTGACGAAAAGATTATGAAAAAAAAACATCTGCATATCTCGGCTGGAATTATTCGTAATTCCCAGCAAAAAATTTTTATTACTAAACGACCAGAAGGCACACATATGGCTGGCTTTTGGGAGTTTCCTGGCGGAAAGCTAGAACAAGGTGAATTACCTGAAGCTGCCTTGATTCGTGAGCTTGAGGAAGAAGTCGGGATTATTGCCACTCAGTATGAACAATTTCACCGTGTAGATCATGAGTTTGAAGATAGAATTATTACGCTTTATTTCTTTATTGTCTCTGCGTGGGATAATGAACCTTATGGAAAAGAAGGGCAGGATTCACGCTGGGTAGAACAAAAAGCATTGGTTGAGAATGAGTTCCCACCTGCAAACCGTGTTATTGTAGAGATGCTTATACAGTAATAATTTTTTAATACATTGAAAATAAAGTGGAAAATATACAAGTTTAAACAGAAGTTACATTTTCCACTTTATAAAAATATAAAGCTAGTTATCTGGTTGCTCACTCCAATCATCACTTTCAGAGATATCGCTCTGGCTTGCAATGCGTTTCTCTTCACTGGCCCATTCACCAAGATCAATGAGCTGGCAACGCTTGCTGCAAAAAGGCCTAAAAGGGCTGCTTTCATTCCAAATCACAACTTTTTGACAGGTTGGGCAGTTAACTTCAATAATTTCACTCATAAAACATTTCTCTACTTTAACAGCAAGATAATTCAAAACGGATCATATCAGGGAGTATACCATTCTCGCTATCGATATGCAGGAAACGTAAAGCAAAGCGTGTTTTGTGACCTGAAATTTGTGGGTAAATAAAGTTTTCTGCGGGCAATTTTATGCGCAGTAGCTCTTTACCTTCGACACTATCTTGATAAAAGCCATTAAATGACTCTTTAGTTTCAAACGTTCCTGATTGGCGAATTAATGACAGAACTGTTTTTAAAGCATCATTTAAAGGATCGAGACTTTGAAGCCAGCCACTGATGGCTTTATCTCGTTCATTTTTTGGAATATTTAACCATAATTGTAATGTAGGTAAATCAAAACTACAGCAGCCACCGGGAATGCTTAGTCTTTGGCGAACCATGCTAATAATTTTATCTGTTCGTAAATGGTGACCAAAGCGAGGTGCAGACATTAAGTGAGATATTTTATCTGATAAATCAGTGAGTAATGAACTAATTAGTTGATTGTCCGCATTAGGGTCGCTAGCCCAATTTGATAAGCGAGTGCGTTGTTTTTCAAGCTCTTTAATAAGATCTGAACGGACTTCGCCTCTATCTAGAATTTCAATAAGTTCTGAGACTGAACGAAAAAATGCGATACCAGAAGAGTAGGAGGTGATATTGCTGAGCTCATAAATTTGAGATAAAAGAGTTTCAAGGCGCAACCAAGAACGGATCTTTTCATTCATTGGATATTCATAAGTGATTAAATTTGTAGTTGCTAGTTCGCCCATTTTAATTCCTATGGTTTTATTTTTGCTAGTGTTAAATATTTATTGTGAAGATTTGCTACCTTGTCTTGAATGCTGGTGTCTTTAGTATGGTTTGTAATAACGTCATCAGCATAAGATAATCGTTTTTCACGGCTAACTTGTGCATTTAATATATTTTTGACCTGCTCGAGACTTATATTGTCTCTTTTTATTGTACGTTGAATTTGTTCTTCAGGGGTAACATCAACGACTAATACCCTATCTGCTAAATGAGAAATGTTGTTTTCGATTAATAAAGGAACAACCCATAAAACATAAGGATAATTGTCTTGGTAGAGCTGTTTTTGCGTCTCTTGCTGAATTAAGGGGTGAAGAAGTGTATTTAGCCATTTTTTTTCATTAGTGTTTGAGAAAATAATGTCTCTTAAAAGGCCTCGATTTAGCGTGCCATCTAAAGAAATAATCTCTTTACCAAAGTGTGACCTGATAGCGTCAAAAGCAGGGGTATTCGGCTCTACAACTTGGCGAGCTATTACATCAGCATCGACGATGGGGACACCAAATTTAGCAAAGTTGTTTGCAATGGTCGTCTTACCACTCCCAATTCCCCCTGTTAAAGCAACGATATAAGGCATAAATTTTTCGATCACTTATAGAAAATAAAAATAGATTACACTGAAATTATCCGTTTGTCTTCACTCAAATTAACTTGAATGAATATAGTTAAAAATACTTATATAACATGATTCTATATGGTTAGAGTATCTTAATAATATGAGATAGATATTATTAAAAACTATCATCCAGTGACAACATTCCCTAGATTAAATATTGGAAGATACATAGCTAGCATAATGATGCCAATTAAGAGTGAAATAAATACAAGAAGGACAGGTTCCAAGTTTTTCACTTTTCTCTCTATATGGAGCATGTATTGTTCGGAGTAGAACTTAAATAGGTATCTTGTAAAATAATAGAGTTTACCTGATTCTTCAGCAACGGCGATTAATTGAACTGCTAAACTTGGGAATAAAACAGTCTCTTTCATTGCATTTGAAAGTGTCCCACCTTTAAGAACAGCAGAGAGAATATTTTCACAATCTTTTTTGTATTGCTTATTATTGATTGTTTGTATTGTACATTTTAAACAATCAATTAGCGGAAGGCCGATTTTATATGTGGATGATACTGTTAGAAAATACAAGCTTAGATAATGATAGGAGATTAAACTTTTGAATACTGGCAGTTGTGAAAAAAAATGTTGTAAGTGCTGATGCTTATTTATTTTTAGTGTAAATATTAGAAGAACGAAAATAACTGATAAAAAATATGTGAATTGTTCTTTTATAAAGTCGGATACGTAAAGCATAGCTTGTGTTAATAGAGGTAGCTCCTGTTGAAAGCTATCGTAAATTTCTTTAAATTGAGGAATGACATACAAAAACATAATACATAGTAACATACCTGAAAATAGACAGAGAGTGAGCGGATAACGTATTGCTTTTTTGAACAATGCAGAGATTTTTTCATTATGCTCTAACATAAAGCTAATCGTATTAAAATTTTCATCATATTTACCTGTCTTTTCTGCAACAATGATAAGGCTAATAATTGTACTGCTAAAAATTTGTGGATGATTCTTTAAAAAATCGGAAAAAAGCTCCCCTTTTTCGATATGTAGAATCAAATTTTTAATAAAGTGACGCCAAAAAGGAAGGTGGCAATTTTCTGAAAGTATTTTTAAGCTTTGTATTAGTGTTATCCCAGATGATGTTAAGGCACCTAGTTGATGAAAGAAATGTATTCGATAGTTAATACAGGCGTGATTTAAATTAAAAATCGCTTTAATTTTGATTTTCAATGGAATAAGGTTATTTTCAGTAATAATAAGAAAAGCTTTTTTTTTACTTTTAGCTAACAAGGTATCTTCAATTATTTGGTTGTGAGCATTGAGTGCAATATATGAATAAATGAACATTTCAAGCCCCCTCGTTGCCAACAATGGCGTAAATTTCTTGTAACGTTGTTTCCCCTGATTCAATGAGCTTGATACCTGCTTGAAAAAGACGTTCAAAATTTACAATATTACGACCTTGTTGCTCCTGTAAATCTTGAATTATTTGCTGGTCAATGTACTCATAAACAGCTGTTCTTCCCATAAAGCCAGAAAAACAGTGCTCACATCCCTTAGACTTCCATTCATTAATCGTTAACACTCTATTTAGCTGAGTTTTTGATGGTGTAGGTATTTTACATTTAGGACATAATTTACGTACTAATCTTTGAGCTATCACCATTTTTAAGCAAGACATTAATTGTTTTTTTTCTACGCCAAGCTGGATCATACGTTCTATAGCGCTTACAGTACAATTAGTATGCAATGTAGATAAAACTAAATGGCCAGTTTGCGCTGCACGAGTAGCAATTTGGGCGGTTTCTTCATCCCTTATTTCACCAATCATAATAATATCGGGATCTTGGCGTAATAGTGCTCTAAGAATAAAAGCAAAGCTAAGTTCGGATTTTTCATGAACCTGTATTTGATTAATTCCTTGCAAAGGAATTTCAATTGGGTCTTCTATTGTTGAAATATTCCGAGAAGATTGATTTAAAAATTCCAGGGCACTATATAAAGTCACTGTTTTGCCACTGCCTGTAGGGCCTGTCACTAAGATTAGACCCTGAGGCTGATTTAAGTATCTTTTTAATGAGTCAAGAAGGGAAGAGCACATCCCTATGTGCTCTAATGAATATTTTAATTGAGTATTAAGAATTCTTAATACGAGTTTCTCACCATATAAGGTGGGAATACTAGAAAGGCGTATGCTGTAATTTTGCCCATCAAAATACCAATTCATTTGTCCATCCTGTGGACGTCTTTTTTCCGCAATATTCATTTTGGAAAGTATTTTTAGCCGAGCAATGATTTCATTGTTAATTTCGTAGGGTGCAGAAGGAAGAAAGTAAAGTTTCCCATCAACACGAATCCTAATCTTTAACCCCTGTTTGGATGGCTCAAGATGAATATCTGATGAGCGTTTATGAACTGCGGTTTTAAGTAAATTCTCAACAAAATCAACCGCAGGGGATGTAATATTTAATGTCTCTGCTTCTTTAGGTTGGTAAGGGATATCCTCCTCTTTGATTTGATGTATTACACTATTGAAGTAATGATCAACCTTTTCTTTAGGCCAAATATCATAGCAAACAGGAACGCTAGCAATAAACTTTAGAGTTGCCATAAGATTATCATCAGGTTTTTTAACCGTGGCTATAGATAATCTTTTATGGTTATAATCCACGATAATAATATAGTGCTTATCACATAGTTTTTTTAGTTCTTTAAATATAAACTGGTTATCTTTCGTTATATTCATAATTACCCCTAATTAAAAACTAAACGTTTTTTCACATAAAGATTTTAAATTTGTATTGTCTTTTATTTCGCAAGCAACATTCCATTTAAATGGCGAGTTATTACCTGTGACAACAGGTGTTAGTGTAATATTAAGATCTGATAATGTTTTATCTCCACTCAGTTTCACAATACCTGATTTTACATCAATGGTTTTGATGTGTTTCCCTGAAATATTATTTGGAATATTATCGTTGCCACTATTACATTGAGATAGACTACCGAAATTGAAGTGGCATATTTCAATACTATTTTTGTAAGGTAAAATGGTTTGCAGGACATCGGTCATTGCAGCCTTTTGCATATAGCTTTGATAACCAGGAATAGCAATAACACCAAGTATAGATATTATTGCAATAACAACCATTATTTCGATAAGTGAAAATCCTTGTTGGCGCATGATAAAACCTCTGTTGTTAAGTGAGGTTTTATCATAAAGCTATTTTTCTCTATATTTTATTCATTGTAAATGATGTTGCGAAACGCTTTGTAGATAAATAAATGAATTGATGGTTTATTACATTTTTTATCGATCGGCTTCGCAAAATATAATTTAATTTTAATATTGGCCTTTTTTAATTTCTTTAATTAAAGGAAAATGGATGTATTAAGAATAATAAATATATAGCAATTAAAAAATAATTAATTTTCATTGCTATATATGATTAAACTAATTTTAAAGTAAGCTTCTATAATATTGCCAATCAAAAAATGGGCCAGGATCGGTTTTACGTAAAGGGGCGATATCACTATGACCCGTAATATTATGGGCAATCAATGGATATTGAGTAATAAGTTGTTGGGTTAAAGTCGCGAGAGATTGGTACTGTGATTCAGTAAACGGCTCAAAATCAGTGCCTTCTAGCTCAATACCAATTGAAAAATCATTGCATTTTTCTTTTCCTTGGTAGCTTGATTGCCCTGCATGCCAAGCACGTAAATGAAAAGGAACATATTGAATAATTGAGCCATCACGGCGAATTAAGCAATGAGCAGAAACGCGAAGGTGTTTTATTTCCTCAAAAAAAGGATGTTCTTGAGGATTCAAAACCCCCGTGAATAATTGATTAATATAAGGCCCACCAAATTGACCTGGAGGAAGGCTAATATTATGGATAACAAGCAAAGAGGGAGTAACACCATCAGGGCGTTGATCATGATGCGGTGAGGGGATATGAGTCACATTATTTAACCAACCATCATGTATTTTCATCTCGTTATCCATAGTATTCTATCTTCTTTTTGTCAGGGCTCGTTATCTTTGGATGGAAAGATTAGCATAGATACAATAAGACGAGAGCATATTTTGGAGAAAGAAATGGCTATACGGCGTTATGATGAACAGCAAAGACGCGGCATTCTATTAGAGCGATTAGCAGTTGATATCCCTTTTATGGTGACAGTTGCATTAAAAGAAGACCTTGGACAGGTTGTTGACTATAAAAGAGATATCACAGGGCAGCTACTTAGTGAAAGCGCGATTGCAACCGCCCGTATTATTACACGGGAAAACGGTATCTTTTGCGGTAAACAATGGTTAGAAGAAGTCTTTCTTCAATTAGGCGGGCTAGTTAAAATTGATTGGAAAGTGAAAGACGGTGATACCGTCACATCAAATCAAGTGTTATGTGAAATGCAGGGACCATCTCAAGTTTTATTAACAGGGGAGCGGACTGCGCTGAATTTTATCCAAACACTCTCTTCGGTTTCGACAGTAACTGCGATATATGTAAAAGAGATTGCAGGAACTCGTGCCAAGCTACTTGATACTCGCAAAACGATTCCTGGCCTAAGAACTGCATTGAAGTATGCTGTTCTTATGGGAGGGGGATTTAACCATCGTTTGGGATTGTCAGATGCCTATTTAATTAAAGAAAATCATATTATTTCAGCAGGTTCGGTGGATATGGCGGTTGAACTTGCCAGACAAGCACACCCTGAAGTACCTATTGAAATTGAAGTGGAAAGCCTAGATGAGTTACTTCTAGCGCTAAAAGCAGGCGCAGACATCATTATGTTAGATAACTTTACACCGACAATGATGAAAGAGGCTGTAGTGCTAACTGCAGGGAAGGCTGCGCTTGAAGTCTCAGGTAATGTGACACTAAAAACAATAAAAGAATTTGCAGAAACTGGCATTGATTTTATTTCAGTGGGTGCTTTGACTAAACATATTCAAGCGATGGACTTATCAATGCGTTTTGTTGAGAACCATTCCTAGAGCATCATTACGCTATCAAAGTTTGATATAAGAACTGTATTGCTCAATTTCATCATACAGTTCTTTTATTTCTCATTAAGTGATTTATATCAGTATTCATAAAGTGGAAGTATTGGCATATTATTTTTAAAAGCATCAATATTATTCTATAGAAAGCGGGCCAATTTGAGTTGAAGATGCGGTTAGAATTTAAGATAAGTGTAAATTCAGTTGTGATTTTAACATTTTTGAAACAAAAAAAGTGAGACGTTTAAGTATAATAGAGCAGCTAAGGTTTTATTTGATTTTTAATTTGCTTTTAATGAATTTTTATTCATTAAAGTGATTGCTTTTACGATTCAGTTTGTATTTTTAATCGGTAAATGATGTTTTTTATGTTAAAAATACTCTCACGACATTGGTTGTTTAGTTATCAAAACATGCTAAATTTTAAAATAAATTGTTAATATTTGCAGGATTTTATGATTTAGCGCAAGGTCTTTATGGACAGATAGTGAATACTTTGTTACTTTATTAGCCCATAAACAAATTGGTATTACCAATTAACACTGGGTAATACGTAATCAATAATTACTCACTTATGAATATGGCAGATTATGACTTACGGTAAAATTCGCCAACCAAAGTTATCAGATGTAATAGAGCAACGGCTTGAACATCTTATTTTCGAAGGGACATTGCGCCCTGGCGAAAAGCTGCCCCCTGAACGTGAACTCGCAAAACAGTTTGACGTATCTAGGCCATCAGTGCGTGAAGCAATTCAAACATTAGAAGCGAAAGGGCTTCTATCTCGTCGTCAAGGCGGCGGCACCTTCGTACAAAAGAAAATGTGGCAAAGCTTTAGTGATCCTTTAGCTCAGTTACTCGAAGGTAATCCCGAATCTCAATTTGATCTTCTTGAAACTCGTCATGCCCTTGAAGGTATTGCGGCCTATTATGCTGCACTCCGTGGTACTGAAGAAGATCTTGACCGTATTCGTCAAAGTTATGAACTTATCGAAACCGCGCAAAAAAGCGGCGAGTTAGATGCCGAGTCAGATGCGGTACTCCAATACCAACTCATTGTGACAGAAGCGGCTCACAACGTGGTTCTATTGCATTTATTGCGCTGCATGATCCCAATGTTAGAACAGAATATCCGTCAAAACTTTGAATTTTTGTATACCCGTAAAGAGATGTATAACGCGGTTAGCTCCCATAGAGCACAAATTTTTGCTGCAATAATGGCAAGAGAACCTGAAAAAGCGCGCGAAGCATCTCACCGTCACCTGTCTTTTATTGAAGATTTGCTATTGGATATTAGCCGAGAGCAAACTCGTAGAGAACGTTCTTTACGGCGGTTACAGCAACACCCTGATTTAACTTAGTAATATAGATCCTGACTGCTGCGTCTATATTATTGTGAATGCTCTAAAAGAGAGTTAAAGCGGCAACTACATCAGGGCCTATCTTCCCGCTGTTTTAGCAATATTGGGAAAATAGCGGGAAGATAGGCTCCACATAACCATATAAAATAGATAACAGATAAGGAATACACCATGTCAGATATGTTAAAAAATGACGTGGATCCGATTGAAACTCGCGACTGGCTACAGGCGATTGAATCGGTCATCCGTGAAGAAGGTGTTGATCGTGCTCAGTTTATTATCGAACAGGTATTAAGCGAAGCGCGTAAAGGCGGCGTAAGTATTGCTGCTGGTGCATCTGGTCGTTCTGATTACATCAACACAATTGCTGTTGAAGATGAGCCTGCATACCCTGGTAACATGGACTTAGAGCGCCGTATTCGCTCTGCAATTCGCTGGAACGCAGTAATGACTGTTCTGCGTGCGTCTAAAAAAGACTTAGAACTGGGCGGCCACATGGCTTCTTTCCAGTCATCAGCAACCTTGTATGAAGTCTGCTTCAACCACTTCTTCCGTGCTCATAACAATAATGATGGCGGAGACTTAGTATTCTTCCAAGGTCACATCTCTCCAGGTATCTATGCACGTGCTTTCTTAGAAGGGCGTTTAACTGAAGAGCAAATGAACAACTTCCGTCAAGAAATTGGTGGTAATGGCCTATCTTCATATCCGCACCCTAAATTGATGCCTGACTTCTGGCAATTCCCGACAGTATCAATGGGGCTGGGCCCAATCAATGCTATCTATCAAGCTAAGTTCCTGAAATACCTTGATAACCGTGGCCTGAAAGATACATCTGCGCAGCGCGTATATGCATTCTTAGGTGATGGTGAGATGGATGAGCCAGAATCTAAAGGTGCGATTACTATCGCAACACGCGATAAACTAGATAACTTAGTTTTCGTTATCAACTGTAACCTGCAACGTCTAGATGGCCCAGTAACAGGTAACGGAAAAATTGTTAACGAATTAGAAGGTATCTTTAACGGTGCTGGCTGGCAAGTTATCAAAGTTATGTGGGGTGACCGTTGGGACGAGCTGCTGCGTAAAGATACGAGCGGCAAACTTGTTCAGTTAATGAACGAAACTTTAGATGGTGACTACCAGACCTTTAAATCACGCGACGGCGCGTACGTTCGTGAACACTTCTTCAATCGTTACCCAGAAACTGCAGCATTAGTTAAAGATATGACTGATGATGAAATTTGGGCATTGAACCGTGGTGGTCACGATCCGAAGAAAGTCTATGCTGCATTTGCGAAAGCAAAAGAAACCAAAGGCAAACCAACTGTTATTTTAGCGCAAACCATTAAAGGTTATGGTATGGGCGAAACAGCTGAAGGTAAAAACATTGCGCACCAAGTGAAGAAAATGAACATGGACGGTGTTCGCCACTTCCGTGATCAATTCAATGTGCCAGTGGCTGATGAGCAAATCGAAAAACTGCCATACATTACTTTCGAAAAAGATTCCGAAGAGTACAAATACCTGCACGAGCGTCGCCAAGCGCTGGGTGGTTATTTGCCTGCTCGTCGTTCAACTTTTGATGAGAAACTGGAAATCCCTGCACTGGCAGATTTCAGCCAATTATTAGAAGAACAATCAAAAGAAATTTCGACCACAATTGCTTTCGTTCGTGCATTGAACGTGATGTTGAAAAACAACTCTATTAAAGAGCGTTTAGTGCCAATTATCGCTGACGAAGCGCGTACATTTGGTATGGAAGGTCTGTTCCGTCAAATCGGTATTTATAGCCCGAAAGGTCAGCAATATACACCGCAAGACAGAGAACAGGTTGCCTACTATAAAGAAGACTCGAAAGGTCAAATCCTGCAAGAAGGTATCAATGAGTTGGGCGCAGGTTCTTCTTGGTTAGCGGCTGCAACATCTTACAGTACTAACAACTTGCCGATGATCCCATTCTATATCTACTACTCAATGTTTGGTTTCCAACGTATTGGTGACTTAATGTGGGCAGCGGGTGACCAACAAGCACGTGGCTTCCTGATTGGTGGTACTTCAGGTCGTACAACGCTGAATGGTGAAGGCTTACAACACGAAGATGGTCACAGCCATATTCAATCACTGACTATTCCTAACTGTATTTCTTATGACCCTGCATTCGCTTATGAAGTTGCAGTGATTATGCAAAACGGTTTAGAGCGCATGTACGGTGAGAAACAAGAGAACGTGTACTACTACATCACGACTCTGAACGAAAACTACCACATGCCTGCAATGCCAGAAGGTGCAGAGGAAGGTATCCGTAAAGGTATCTACAAACTGGCTTCTGTTGAAGGTAGCAAAGGTAAAGTGCAGTTGTTAGGTTCAGGTTCAATGATGCGCCACGTTCGTGAAGCGGCAGATATTCTGTCTGCAGAGTATGGCATTGGTTCTGATGTTTACAGTGTAACCTCATTCACTGAATTGGCACGTGATGGTCAAGATTGTGAGCGTTGGAACATGCTGCACCCATCTGCAACACCACGCGTTCCATACATTGCACAAGTAATGAATGACGCACCAGCAGTTGCATCAACTGACTACATGAAACTGTTTGCTGAACAAGTTCGTACTTATGTACCTGCAAGTGATTACCGCGTACTGGGTACTGATGGTTTTGGTCGTTCTGACAGTCGTGAAAACCTGCGTCACCACTTCGAAGTGGATACCAGCTATGTCATCGTAGCAGCGTTAGGTGAATTAGCTAAACGTGGTGAGGTTGATGTTAAAGTCGTTGAAGAAGCGATTAAAAAATACAACATTAACCCAGAAAAAGTTAACCCACGTTTGGCATAAGAGGTAAATATCAATGTCTATTGAAATCCAAGTGCCAGATATCGGTGCTGATGAAGTTGAAGTCACCGAGGTGATGGTTAAAGTTGGTGATAAAGTAGAAGCAGAGCAATCGCTCATTACCGTTGAAGGTGATAAAGCTTCTATGGAAGTCCCATCACCACAAGCGGGTGTGGTAAAAGAAATTAAAATTGCGACAGGCGACAAAGTAAAAACTGGCTCGCTAATCATGGTCTTTGAAGCAGAAGCGGGTGCAGCAGCACCAGCTCCCGCACAAGCGCCAGCAGCTCCTGCGGCAGCACCAAGCGCAGCAGCGTCAAAAGACGTTGCTGTACCAGATATCGGTGGCGATGAAGTCGAAGTCACTGAAATCATGGTTAAAGTGGGTGACACCGTGACCGCAGAACAATCTTTAATTACTGTTGAAGGCGATAAAGCGTCAATGGAAGTCCCAGCGCCATTTGCTGGAACTGTTAAAGAAATCAAGATTGCGACAGGCGATAAAGTGAAAACTGGTTCGCTGATCATGGTCTTTGAAGTCGCAGGCGCAGCGCCAGCCTCTGCTCCAGTTGCACAAGCAGCACCAGCGGCTCCAGCAGCCTCTGCAATTAAAGACGTTAACGTGCCAGATATCGGCGGTGATGAAGTTGAAGTTACCGAAGTAATGGTTAAAGTGGGCGACACCGTTTCTGCTGAGCAATCAATCATTACGGTTGAAGGCGATAAAGCATCAATGGAAGTTCCTGCACCATTTGCTGGTACTGTTAAAGAAATCAAGATTGCGACAGGCGACAAAGTGAAAACTGGCTCGCTGATCATGACTTTTGAAGTTGCCGGTGCAGCACCAGCTGCGGCACCAGTTGCTCAAGCAGCGGCACCAGCACCTACACCTGCAGCAGCACCAGCTCCAGCCGCAAAAGCAGCTGATAGCAAAAATGAATTTGTTGAGAACGACGCATACATCCACGCAACACCGGTTATTCGCCGCTTAGCGCGTGAGTTCGGTGTTAACTTAGCGAAAGTAAAAGGTACTGGTCGTAAAGGCCGTATCCTGCGTGAAGACGTCCAAGCTTACGTGAAAGATGCAGTCAAACGTGCTGAGTCCCCAGCTGCAGCAGGTGGTGGTTTACCTGGTATGCTGCCATGGCCGAAAGTAGATTACAGCAAGTTTGGTGAAGTTGAAGAAGTCGAACTGGGTCGTATCCAAAAAATCTCTGGTGCAAACCTGAGCCGTAACTGGGTGATGATCCCACACGTTACGCTGATGGAAGAAGTGGATACCACTGAAGTTGAAGAATTCCGTAAGCAACAGAATAAAGAAGCAGAGAAGAAAAAACTGGACGTGAAAATCACGCCATTAGTTTTTGTCATGAAAGCAGTTGCCCGCGCTCTGGAAGAAATGCCGCGCTTTAACAGCTCGATTTCTGAAGATGCACAGCGTCTGTTCTTGAAAAAATATATCAATATCGGTATCGCGGTTGATACACCAAATGGCTTAGTTGTTCCTGTCTTTAAAGACGTTAACAAAAAAGGCATTTTAGAGTTATCTCGTGAACTGATGGAAGTTTCTAAGAAAGCGCGTGCAGGTAAACTGACTGCGGCTGATATGCAAGGCGGATGTTTCACCATCTCTAGCCTTGGTGGTATCGGTACAACTGGTTTTGCACCAATCGTGAACGCACCAGAAGTGGCTATTATGGGGCTGTCACGTTCTTCAATGAAACCTGTTTGGAACGGTAGCGAGTTTGTTCCTCGCCTGATCCTGCCTATGTCACTGTCCTTTGACCACCGTGTCATCGATGGGGCTGATGGAGCACGCTTCATCACCCTAGTAGGGCAATTAATGAGCGATATTCGCCGTTTAGTGATGTAAATAATAAGACCGGCTGATAGGCCGGTCTGTTTTATTTAGGCTGAGGCAGAATTTTTTGCTGCTGCTACGAAAGGTTGGGAGTTACATCACGAAATGAGCCTTTTCAGGGTGTTAACAATTCTGTAAACTGCTCTCGGTGTGTACTTTTCCAGTGGAAGATCGTTTATTCAGCAGTACCGCTGGACAAAACAAAAAGAGGTCATGATGAGTACTGAAATTAAAGCCCAAGTCGTTGTGCTTGGTGCAGGCCCTGCAGGTTATTCTGCG
The DNA here is from genome assembly GCF_041953405.1 of Providencia xihuensis. Lineage (NCBI taxonomy): Bacteria > Pseudomonadati > Pseudomonadota > Gammaproteobacteria > Enterobacterales > Morganellaceae > Providencia > Providencia xihuensis. Next base: position 1,520,455 of record NZ_CP169565.1, read on the forward strand.
GCTTTCCGTTGCGCTGACTTAGGTTTAGAAACTGTTTTAGTTGAACGTTATTCAACCCTTGGTGGTGTTTGTTTAAACGTGGGTTGTATTCCTTCAAAAGCTTTATTGCATGTTGCAAAAGTGATCGAAGAAGCGAAAGCATTAGCAGAGCACGGTATCGTATTTGGTGAGCCAAAAACCGATATCTCTAAAGTTCGCTTATGGAAAGAAAAAGTCATTAATCAGCTGACGGGTGGTCTAGCTGGGATGGCGAAAGGTCGTAAAGTGACCGTCGTTAACGGTCTGGGTAAATTTACGGGTGCAAATACGCTGGTTGTTGAAGGCGAAAACGGTAGTACGACTATCAATTTCGATAACGCAATCATTGCAGCGGGCTCACGTCCAATTCAATTACCATTCATTCCTCATGAAGACCCACGTATTTGGGATTCAACCGATGCGTTAGAACTGAAAGAAGTTCCAGAGCGTCTTCTGGTTATGGGCGGTGGCATCATCGGTTTAGAAATGGGAACTGTGTACCATGCACTGGGTTCTCAAATCGATGTGGTTGAAATGTTTGACCAAGTCATCCCTGCGGCTGACAAAGATGTGGTTAAAGTATTCACCAAACAAATCAGCAAAAAATTCAACCTGCTGTTAGAAACGAAAGTTACCGCAGTTGAAGCGAAAGAAGACGGTATTTACGTTTCTATGGAAGGTAAAAAAGCTTCCGCAGAACCACAACGTTATGATGCTGTGTTAGTGGCTATCGGCCGTGTTCCTAACGGTAAAAACTTAGATGCAGGCAAAGCTGGCGTTGAAGTTGATGATCGCGGCTTTATCCACGTGGATAAACAAATGCGCACTAACGTTCCACACATTTTCGCTATCGGTGATATCGTTGGTCAACCAATGTTGGCTCACAAAGGTGTTCACGAAGGTCACGTTGCAGCAGAGGTTATCTCTGGTCTGAAACATTACTTTGACCCGAAAGTGATCCCATCAATCGCTTATACTGAGCCAGAAGTTGCATGGGTTGGTTTAACTGAAAAAGAAGCGAAAGAACAAAATATCAGCTACGAAGTTGCGACTTTCCCATGGGCTGCGTCAGGTCGTGCAATTGCATCTGACTGCTCAGAAGGTATGACTAAGCTGATTTTCGACAAGCAATCTAACCGTGTTATCGGTGGTGCGGTTGTCGGTGTGAACGGTGGTGAATTACTGGGCGAAATCGGCCTAGCAATTGAAATGGGCTGTGATGCTGAAGATTTAGCATTAACTATCCATGCTCACCCAACACTGTATGAATCAATCGGTATGGCTGCTGAGATTTACGAAGGTAGCATTACTGATTTACCAAACGCAAAAGCGAAAAAGAAAAAATAATTTTCTTTAATCGCATAGATAAACAGTATCTCTAGTATGCTGTTTATCACCAAAGCGTATAGAAGCCAATGTGGAAACACATTGGCTTTTTTTATTTTTGTGAATATAAACAATTAGTCGCATGTGCCTGTCAATTATTTATTAAAAACGATATTAATCATTTTATAAATAATATGTTTTAAATTTTAACTAACGAATATTTATTAATAATAACGGTTAGTTGACTATAAAAATATTAAATTCTAATTTCTTTATTGTATTTTTATTTACAACTAATAAGGAAGTTAGTTTATGGATGATGTGACACACCTAGGTACAATAACTGTATGGGGAAACAATCCAAGAGAACATTTTAATGATTATTTTAATAATTATGATAATGCTCATGAAGATATTGATTTAACTGGGAGGTATGAAGAATTAAAAAATATTTTACATGAAAATCTTTATGATAATAAAAATATAGCTCATATCCATGATGATGTTGATAATCATAAAGTCGATACTTTTCAAGATTCTTCTACTACAATTAAGGATGATTTAAAATATAAACAAGCATTAATTGAAAATGCTTTAATTACATTGAGAAAGGATATTGCGAAGATTGAGAAATCGCCTGGCTGGAAATTTATCATTGATCCGCAAAAGTACCCTTGTACATATAAATGGAATTTTCAATCTTCAGACTCCTCAAAATTAAAAATTTCAGCAACCTTTAAATTTCGCACAATTGAAGATAGAGACAGGCTCCTCGCAGATGATTTTGACGATAATATACCGGGTATACCGAGGTTTCCTTTTGATAATATAGATCTATATATAGATGCGGTTAATAAGCGAGCTGACCGTGATGCTAGAAATCAATTGCTCGAAATTAAAAAACAACATAAAAGTATTACGGATAAAATTCAGTTTAATGTAAATGAATTAAATAAGCTGAAAATAGCCCAAAGTAGTGTATTTGCTGTTCCCACACCGAATGTTCCTACATTACCTCATGGCGTTGCTTCAAATTCACAAGTAACACAAACGGCAAATAGCAATATTGTAAAAGGTATCGAAAAGACATTAGGTAATATTCGCGATGGCCTAGCGGAAACGTTTGATTGCTCTTTTGGCATGAGTTGCTCAAATGATATAGATAAAGCAGCAAAAAATTCGAATGTTAGGAAACCTCATACTGGTGGCGACCAAATACCTGAGCAAGGTCGGATAGATACAGGTGGAAACCAAATACCCGAACAAGGAAAAATTGATACGGGTGGAAAACAGATACCTGAACAAGGGCGGACGGATACTGGCGGAGATCAAATACCTGAACATATAGATAATACGCATATAACCCCACTGCCTAATCAGATTACAGTAGAAGATATTGCCTATTTATCTGAAAACAAAAATAATATTAAAAATAAATGGCATCAGGGTAGTTTTAACTCTCCTGACGAATCATTACAGAAGCATTATGAAAAACATGGAAAAGAAGTTGGAGCGGGTAGTGTTGAGCAGTATAGAAACAAAGCTGAAGAATTTGTCAAAAACTTAAAAGGTGCTAGAACAGTGAAAGTAAGAGGTGCGACTGATAATGTGACTCGTTATTATAAAAATGGGAAATATTTAGATAGAACATCCGAAGGAAAGATAATATCTTTTGGAAAACAATAATATAGAGGGATATGTTATGTGGCATGATTTAAATATTACAAAAGTGAGCTGTATAGAGAAAACAGTTGCTGAATTCACAGTTACTATGATCCCTATTTTGCCTTACGCCAAAATGAAGATAAAAATTTATGAAGATCAGTCGGGTTTTTTTACAGGTATGACGGATTTAGCAATAAAAAGAAAATTTGATGGTTGCCCCGAGTGCGCTATTGGACGTGGAAGTACCATTGAGAAAGCGTTAGAAGATACTATCCTCTATTTTAAAGAAATGTTGAGTCAAGATGGTTTTACTGAGTTAACCGAAGATGATATTAGCTATGCAGAATGGTCTGATTTTTAAAAGTTAAAAGATCTCTGTAAGTGCAGGGATCTCTGTTAACAGTTTCACTCTCCCTCAGTCAGCCGGATAATCAACTGTCCGGTTTAGCGTGTGAGTGTGTAGTGGCTACCTTAGGCAATATTTGTGATGGCTTAGCGTAACCGTTTGATTGCTCTTTTGGAATGAGTTGCACAAATGATATAGATAAAGCAGCAAAAAATTCGAATGTAGGGAAAGAGTTAACAGCAGAAGAAAAAGAAGCGCTTGGGATCTCAAGTGGAAGAAGCACTAGCGGGACACCGAATGGTTTTGAGCCAGATGATGAAGAATATAGAAATAATCAAAGACAAAATGAGAGTAAATTTGAAAACTTTACTAAACAAGAGCTCATTTTTTCAGCCAATAAAATAATAAATAAGCAAAGGCTTTCTGTTGCTGTACGTGTGTGGGGCAAACATGCTGCTAGACCCAATGGCGTTTTTGAACCCTTAAATGGTAATCCAGCACAAAAAAATGCTGCTGCCGAGAACTTCATCCGAGAAATCTTTAACGATCCTAAAGTCGTTCGAAACGATTTAGGTGGCGGTGCATTTGAATATCGATTGCCTAGTGGAAAAGGCGTTAGATATAATACGGATGGCTCATTTAATACTGTGTTAGATCCAAAGAAGGCAATAAAATGAAAGATAATAAATTAGAACTATTTTTTTCAAGTCCAATGGAATATGAGAATCTAACGTTAGAAGTTCAATTAAATTGGGGGCGGGTTGCAGAAATTAATCAAGATAAAGGTGTAGACAATTTAGAAGTTGAACTATTTGGTTCAGATCTATCCCGCGGTTTTACAGCGAAAATGCCTTTAGATGATCTAATTTCAATATTAATTGAAGCCAGAGATACATTAAAGAAACAATAAACTTTTATTGAATTAATGGTCTTACTCGCTGTCAGCTAATTGGATGATTAACTGTCTAGTTTGGTGCGTGAGTGTGTAATTGCTACCTTAGGCAATATTCGGTATGGCTGCTGAGATTTACGAAGGTAGCATTACTGATTTACCAAACGCAAAAGCGAAAAAGGAAAAATAATTTTCTTTAATCGTATAGATAAACAGTATCTCTAGTATGCTGTTTATCACCAAAGCGTATAGAGGCCAATATGGAAACACATTGACTTTTTTTGTTTTTGTGAATATAAATAATTAGTCGCATGTGTCTGTTCAATTATTTATTAAAATCGATATTAATCATTTTATAAATAATATATTTTTAATTTTAACTAACGAATCTTTATTAGTAATAACGGTTAGTTGACTATAAAAATATTAAATTCTAATTTCTTTGTTCTGTTTTTTATAACTAATAAGGAAGTTGGTTTATGGACAAGATGACGCATGTAGATTCAATAACGGTTATTGGAACACGCTTACCTGTTAAAGAAAACCCATATATGCAATCTGAATGGGGGAACTATGACCATATTACTGACTAGTTTAGAGAGAGTGCTTTAAATGATGGTAACAGTTTATATGCTCTACCATATTCGAGATGAAGATACCAAGGATGAAGATATGAAAATTATTGGAATTTACTCAAGTTTTGAGCTTGCTCAAAAGGCTCAAGACAAGGTATCTAATCAACCTGGATTCATAGATTACCCTGATGGGTTTAGTATTAGTGAAGAAGTTCTAGATAGAGATGGCTGGGTTGATGGTTTTGTAGTTTAAAATAATTAAAGAGAGAGCCCAGTTCTGGGTTGGGATCTCCTTAGCCGCTTTACTCCCCTTCAGTCAGCTGGATAATCAATTGTCCAACTTTACGCCAAGTAGAGAACGGCCTTGGAAGAAACGCAGAGATCAAGTTTAGGTAATAAGATGATATCAAATATTGAATATAAAACTATTGCTGAATACGCTGAAACCCAAGCGCTTGATGGGTTATGGGCGTATATCACCCCAGATATGCTTCCTTCACTCCATGCCATGTATGATAATTTTCCTTTTCAGGAAAGGAAAAAAATATTTTTTTGTTTTTAGACAAATTATTACGTGATGGAAAATTAAAATTAGCTAAGTACGGTAAATTTTTAAGTGGTTCAATAGATGAACAATTACAGTCATTCTATGACTGCATTTCCGGAAACAGAGGAGCAATTAATTGATCAATTTTGGTTTTTTGATGAAGGATGCCCTGATGGGGCCGTTTGGATACTTAAAGATGGGACAATAGAATGGACGTAGAGCTGTAGAGGGTAGGTTCTATCAGATTAATAGAAAGGAATGTCTTATGTGGCATGATTTAAATATTACAAATGTGAGCTGTATAGAGAAAACAGTTGCTGAATTCACGATTACGATGATCCCTATTTTGCCTTATTCAAAGATGAAAGTGAAAATTTATGAAAGTCAATCCGGAAATTTTACTGGTATGACTGACTTGGCAATAAAAAGAAAATTTGATGGTACTCCCGAATGTGCTATTGGCTATGGAGATACTATTGAAGAGGCACTAGAAGACACGATCCTTTATTTTAATAAAATGCTAAGTCAAGATGGTTTTACTGAATTAACCGAGGATGATATTAGCTATGCAGAGTGGTCTGATTTTTAAAAGTAAGGATATCCCAGCCCACACTGGGAGCTAAATTAACGGTCTTACTAGCTGTCAGCCAACCGGATAATCAACCGTCCCGCTGGCTGAGGTGGGAGTGGCTCCCTTAGGCAATATCGTGATTGCTTAGCTGAAACGTTTGATTGCTTTTTTGGAATGAGTTGCTCAAATGATATAGATAAAGCAGCAAAAAATCCAAATGTTGGAAAAGAGTTATCAAATTCAGATAAAGTAGAGGTAGGGGGCTCTAGGGCAGGATGACCGGAGGGGTGGGAACCTGATGAGTTCTCTATAAAAAATAATGGCCTTCCTTCTAAAGAAGAACTAAAGCAAGCAGCATCAAAAATCAATCGCAATGGTTTAACAAATGCTGGCAGATCGCTCCAAAAGCATGGAGGTAGGGAAGGATCTGCATACTTATATTCCAACCAAAAGGCTTCAGTATTGAATCAGGAAGCTAAGCATTAATCGATGAAGTATTAGATAATCCAAATGTAATAATAAGACCTAGAACTATTTATGAAAATAGGAAAAGAATTGAAGTGCTTGATGCTAAATCACCTGATGGTCGGGTATTAAGATTTAGTATAGATGGTAAGAAATTTATTGGTTTTAGAGAGCCATAATGTTTGCAAATGATTGATGGGGGGATTTTATGTTGGAATACAGTGTTGGAAGTTCTTTAAGCCGAGATGATTTATATGCTGAGCTCTCCTTTAATGATGTTCAGTGGGGGGAAATTTCACTGTCTGAAGATAAAAAAGAGGTAAAAATTATTATTTATCCTGACTCGGATTGTTTAGAATTTAATTACAGTGAATTTTTATTATTGATAGAGAAAGCTAAAGATCATCTTTTACGTTTAGAACCTTTAGTTTAATTTCCTCATAAGCAGGTTGGTTCCTCCATTTTTAGCGTGGGGGAACCAAAGTGGTAGAGTAATTAATGTAAAAGTTAAACCGGGCTGGAGTAATATATGATGAGGCTTAATTATAGTATTAGTGGTAAACAGGCTAGCAAATTTATAAGCTTTTTAACTTTAGGTGTATTAACTGCATTAGATAAAAATTTGATATCAATTGATGAAGCGGAAGGATTCATTTTCAAACCGTATTTGGCCAAGTTACTTGAACAAATGGGTTCTGAGGAAAAATTGATAGATATAATAAACCTAGGTTGTGAATTAGATGATGTGGCAAGTTTATATCCAGAAGATCTTCACGTTCAGATAAAAGATCTATTAGACAAAACATTATCAGTAATCTCTCATAGTGAAAATTTAGGACGGTTAATTGATAAAGAAATTAATATTATTGATGACTAACTAAATGTTTAGAACATAAATGAAATTAAGAATGGTAAAGGTTAAAATATGAAAATAGAACTGAGTCTACTGGAAGAGGCTATAGTAGCCATTTTCAAAGAAATGAAAGTACAGGGAATGGATAATATAGACTTAGATGCAGATTTTTATTGGAATGTGCCTTCTGAATCTATTTATGATATATACAATGAGCCTACTCAGTTAGATATTGGGCAATTAGAGGCTGATTATGAGATGCTATGTAAAGCTAAAGAAAATGAACTACTTGTAAAATATAACTTAAAGAATATATCAGCCATTCTTCGTTATTTATCAGAAAAACACGCAATATAATTTGATTTGATGACGCTAAAGGTGTAAGCAATAGCTGGTTTTAAGTGAGTCTATAATGGAAAAAACGTTATATTTTAATGAAATTTTGAATGATTCAAAAGGGTTATGGTTATCAGGGCTCTTTGGTTCCATCGTGGGTTGGAATCCAAATAAATCTTTCTATGAACATCGGAGTATATTTTTTTCTATGATAAAAGATTTATTAGATGAGCAAGTAATTAAATTTTGTTCACCAGATGACCCTTTAGGCAAAGTGGTTCCGTACTGGAGTGCGAATAGCCAAGATATTATGAATTATCTTGAACAACACTGGCCTGAAAATGCGAAAGCAGAAGATGATGATGAGTTGAATTTCTATTTTTATGAAATGTCAGCAATTTTATGGCGAGATGAATCAGGAAAATATGTGGGTTCCTAAATTTTTATCTAAATTGGGTTAGAACAATACAATATTACTCTGTAAATAGTTCTGTATATTTACAGAGTCAATGTATCAGCCATTCTTCGTTATTTATCAGAAAAACACGCAATATGATCTGACTTGATGATGCTAAAGGTGTAGGCAAATGCTGGTTTGGCTATTGTTTACACCTTATCTGCATCTACTAACTTTCAATCATTCGTGTAGATAAAACAAAATAATACATATCAATAAGAAAGCGCTATGGAACTAAAACCTACTGCAATTTTAATTCATGTGCCTGATGTCCAAGCGGGTTTGGCTTGGTACCAACAAGCCTTTCCACATGCTAGGGCGGAGTACCTGCCTGATTTTGATTTCACCTTATTACATGTCGGGGATTTCACGATTGAGGTGGTACAAGCGGATGCCAAAGTGAGCGAGGGTAAAAAAGGGACGGTATTGTATTGGCAGGTCGATAATTTTGATTTGGCTTTTGGGCATTTCACTCAGCTAGGGGCTAAGTTGTATCGTGGACCGATGTTAATCGATGGTAACAAGCAAATGTGTCAGTTCGTTGATCCCTTCGGAAACTTGCTTGGAATAAAAGGTCAATAAAATCAATTAAATCCTTTAAGTTTATAAAAACCAATCGCAATGATTTACCTTATCAATTAGTAATGTAAATAAAATTGCGATAATAAATATAATTTGTGATACCTGAGGGAAAAAGCCACAAAAGAGGGTGCTTTACTCAGTAAAATGCATTATAAAAAGTATGGTTTTTTCAGCTTTTTATGATGATTTATAGTCTCTTAAGCTAAAAAATAACCCGTAATTAAGTGTTAAGGCATGAAGTTAGTAGATAAATGTTACTTTCTTGTGAATGAATTAACATTACGTTTAAATTCTGCTATGCTGAGAGCCCGAAGCTGGGCATAATTTTACCGCCATTGAGATTATGCGAGCAAATTCCTCTGACCTGGCACCGGATGATAATTTTGTCAATAAGGTGCAGACAGCCGGGTATATAAATAACAAAGAAGCGAGGAGAACGTCGTGCTAGAAGAATACCGTAAGCACGTAGCCGAGCGTGCCGCTCAAGGGATTGTCCCTAAGCCATTAGATGCGTCACAAGTAGCTGCACTGGTAGAGTTACTGAAAAACCCACCCAAAGGTGAAGAAGATTTCTTGTTAGACCTGCTGACCAACCGCGTCCCCCCTGGTGTTGACGAAGCAGCGTACGTAAAAGCTGGATTTTTAGCCGCTATCGCAAAAGGCGAAACTTCCTCCCCTCTGATCTCCCCTGAAAAAGCGATTGAACTGCTTGGTACTATGCAGGGTGGATATAATATCCATGCACTGATTGAAGCGCTGGATGATGCTAAATTAGCTCCTATCGCGGCAAAAGCCCTTTCCCACACCTTATTAATGTTCGATAACTTCTACGATGTAGAAGAAAAAGCGAAAGCTGGGAATGCACACGCGAAACAAGTTATTGAATCATGGGCAGATGCCGAGTGGTTTAAACAACGCCCTGCGTTAGCCGAAAAAATGACTGTCACAGTGTTTAAAGTGACAGGCGAAACCAATACCGATGATTTATCACCTGCACCAGATGCATGGTCACGCCCAGATATCCCTCTGCACGCGTTAGCGATGCTGAAAAATGCCCGTGAAGGTATTGAACCAGATGACGCAGGTAACGTTGGACCAATCAAACAAATCGAAGCTCTGAGCAAAAAAGGCTTCCCACTGGCGTATGTCGGTGATGTTGTGGGTACGGGCTCTTCACGTAAATCTGCAACTAACTCCGTATTGTGGTTTATGGGCGATGATATTCCATTCGTGCCGAACAAACGCGGTGGCGGTGTGGTATTAGGTGGCAAAATTGCGCCTATCTTCTTTAATACAATGGAAGATGCGGGTGCGCTACCAATAGAAGTGGATGTGTCTAAACTAAATATGGGGGATGTCATTGATATCTATCCATTTAAAGGTGAAGTTCGCAACCACGAAACCAATGAGTTACTCGAAACGTTTGAATTAAAAACTGACGTGCTGATTGATGAAGTGCGTGCAGGTGGTCGTATTCCACTGATTATCGGTCGTGGTTTAACTAGCAAAGCGCGTGAGTCATTAGGGTTAGAAGCAACCGACGTCTTCCGTCATGCGAAATCTGTTGCACAAAGCAATCGTGGTTTCTCATTAGCACAGAAAATGGTGGGTCGTGCTTGTGGTCGCCCAGGTATTCGCCCTGGTGAATACTGTGAGCCAAAAATGACCTCAGTAGGCTCGCAAGATACGACGGGCCCAATGACTCGCGATGAGTTAAAAGACTTAGCGTGTTTAGGTTTTTCTGCGGATTTAGTGATGCAGTCATTCTGCCACACTGCGGCGTATCCAAAACCCGTTGACGTAACAACTCACCACACATTACCTGATTTTATCATGAACCGTGGTGGTGTTTCTCTGCGTCCAGGCGATGGTATTATCCACTCATGGTTAAACCGTATGCTGTTACCAGATACCGTTGGTACAGGTGGTGACTCCCATACACGTTTTCCAATCGGTATTTCGTTCCCAGCGGGTTCTGGTTTGGTGGCGTTTGCTGCGGCAACAGGGGTTATGCCTCTGGATATGCCAGAATCTGTATTGGTGCGCTTTAAAGGTGAAATGCAGCCAGGTATCACGTTACGTGACCTTGTACATGCTATCCCATTATATGCGATTAAAGATGGCCTTCTGACGGTTGAGAAAAAAGGGAAGAAAAACATTTTCTCTGGTCGTATTTTAGAAATCGAAGGTCTGCCAGAACTGAAAGTTGAACAAGCGTTTGAATTAGCGGATGCCTCTGCTGAGCGTTCAGCCGCAGGTTGTACGATCAAACTGGATAAAGCGCCAATCACAGAATACCTGCAATCTAACATCGTCCTGTTAAAATGGATGATCGCAGAAGGCTACGGCGACCGTCGTACTATCGAACGTCGTATTAAAGGGATGGAAAGTTGGTTAGCGGACCCGCAACTGCTTGAAGGTGATGCAGATGCGGAATATGCAGCTGTAATTGAAATCGACTTAAATGATATCAAAGAGCCAATTCTGTGTGCACCAAATGACCCTGATGATGCGCGTTTGCTGTCTGATGTTCAGAACGAGAAAATCGATGAAGTGTTTATCGGTTCTTGCATGACTAACATTGGTCACTTCCGTGCCGCAGGTAAGTTATTAGACTCGCATAAAGGCCAATTACCAACACGTTTATGGGTTGCTCCACCAACGAAGATGGACGCCGCACAATTAACGGAAGAAGGTTATTACAGCGTATTTGGTAAGAGTGGGGCACGTATTGAAGTCCCAGGCTGTTCACTGTGTATGGGTAACCAAGCACGTGTGGCAGATGGCGCTACCGTCGTTTCGACCTCAACACGTAACTTCCCTAACCGTTTAGGGACTGGGGCGAATGTGTATCTTGCATCCGCTGAGTTGGCCGCTGTTGCGTCATTGTTAGGTCGTTTACCAACGCCTGCGGAATACCTGCAATATATGGACAAGGTGGATGAAACTGCGGCAGATACCTACCGCTATCTGAACTTTGACCAGTTATCACAATATACGGAAAAAGCTGACGGTGTGATTTTCCAAACCGCAGTGTAATCTGTTATTTTGTTAACGATGAGGCCTCTACTGACTAGAGGCCTTTTTTGTTGTCTAAAGATATTCCGAAATTTCAATCAGATTTAAATCCACATCACGTAAATAAATAGACAGAATGGGGCCCATTGCCCCTGTTCGTCTAACGGGCCCTTCAATAATCTCGATCCCTTGCTGCTGAATATGCGCCTGAACTTCAGTGAGAGGGATGTCACTGATAAAACACAAATCTAACGCACCGGGTACAGGCAAGTGTGCTTTGGGTTCAAACTCTTTACCATACTGATGAATATTGATTTTTTGCTGGCCAAATTGTAGGGCATAACGCTGTTCACCAAAGGTTATTACCTGCATTTTTAAAACGCGCTGGTAAAAATCAAGGCAGGCGTCTAATTGTGTTGTCGTCAGGACGATATGGTCTAAGCGATTGATCATTGCCGCTCCTATTCATTGCATTCATATCATTTGCATTAATTTTAAGCGAATTTTATCGAGGCGGCGTTGAAATTGATGCCTTTATTTAAATATCGCGCAATAGGCGTTAATACCGCTCAACAAATCGAATTGTCTCGCGTTATACTGAGCCATAATGACGCAAGAGTAGAGGTATTGCATATGGACTACCAATTTTTCCAAGACATAACAGGCGCTATTTCCGCAAAATTCTCGATGGATCATGAGGCGATTGGATATTGGCTAAATGAAGAGGTTAAAAACGACCTTAGTCTGCTCGATACTATCGAAGAAAATTACGAAAAAATAAAAGGCAGCGAAAATCAGTGGGAGCTGATTGGCCATGAATACACGCTTCTACTTGATGATGAAGAAGTGATGATTAAAGCCAATCAGTTGTCGTTTGAAACTGAGGGGCTTGAAGAGGGAATGAGCTACTATGATAATGAAAGCGTTGCCTTTTGTGGTATTGACGACTTCCTCTTAATGTTAAAAGATTATCGTGTTTTTGTTATCGAAAATCGATAAATGCATTTTTTTTAGTGATAAGTTTTGTATTTTAACAAATTATCATTATTATTTGCAGTGTGAAACTAGCGGTTTAACGCTTTAGTTAAGATAAGCTAGCGGAAATTTATTTTTTGATAACAAAAGCGAAAGGAACACACATATGAATACTGATGATGTTACAGGTGCGTTGAATGATGCAACGAACTGGTTTGTCGCAAACCAAGATCTGTTAGTCCAGTATGTGGTGAATATTGTTTCTGCCATTGTCATCCTGATTGTCGGTATGATGATTGCGAAATGGGTTGGTCGCGGTTTACACCGTGTGATGACCCTAAAAGGTATTGATAGCACTGTTAGTGACTTTTTATCGGCAATTGCGCGTTATACCATTGTTGCATTTACCTTAATTGCTGTTTTAGGCAAGATTGGCGTTCAAACGGCTTCTGTTATTGCGGTGATGGGTGCGGCTGGTTTAGCGGTTGGTTTAGCATTACAAAATTCACTGGGTAACTTTGCTGCAGGCGTATTACTGGTGGTGTTTAGACCACTGAAAGCGGGAGAATATGTGTCTATTGGTGCCGTGGAAGGTACAGTGCAAAATGTCCAGATTTTTTCCACTACACTGAAAACAGCCGATGACCGAATTATTGTTATTCCGAACGGTAAGATAATCGCAGATAATATCATCAACACAACTCGAGAGCCTAACCGTCGTCAAGATATTATTATTGGTGTGGCTTATGATTCTGATATTGATGTGGTGAAAAAAGTTTTAGGTGACATTGTTGCCGCTGATGGCCGTATTCAACACGGTAAAGGTGTGACTATTCGTTTGCATGATATGGCTCCATCGTCATTAAATTATTTAGTTCGTTTTTGGACAACAAATGGTGATGCGTGGCCTGTCTATTGGGATTTGTTAGAAGAATTCAAACGTGCATTAGATAAGCACAACATTGGTATTCCATTCCCACAAATGGATGTGCATGTACATAAACAAGGTTCTGAAACCCACAAAATTCAATAAAAGAATTTTTAATTAGACTCAATAAAATAGCGCTATTTATGGCGCTATTTTTGTCTCTGTATTCCCATTCTATTATATAAGCCTAGCTTATGACCTATTAGAGTTAATCATTTCCACTAATAATTTTTTCTCGTTACTATTTGCGTGTACGAACTGAATAATTATTAGGATTTTTTGCATGTTTACAACTTATATCCAGGGTGCACTTCTTGGTGCAGCGATGATTTTACCGCTAGGGCCACAAAATGCCTTTATTTTACAACAAGGCAGTCGTAAACAGTTTCATATGATGAGTGCATTTCTATGCGCTTTAAGTGATACCGTGTTAATTATTGGTGGGGTATTTGGTGGCAGCGCTCTATTGAGCCAATCCGAAATATTGATGCAGCTAATTACATGGGCAGGGGTTATTTTTCTGGTGTGGTATGGCTATGGTGCGTTCCGTACTGCACTCAGCCCAGATGATGTTGTTTTACAAGCTGAAAATAAAGTGATTACTCGCTGGAAAGTGATAGTTACGCTATTTGCCGTCACATGGCTAAATCCGCATGTTTACTTGGACACATTCGTGGTGCTTGGTAGCGTGGGAGGGCAATTAGAAAGCCAATTACGGCCTTGGTTTACGGCAGGCGCGCTGACAGCATCATTTGTGTGGTTTTTTGCATTAGCGATTTTGGCTGCTTGGTTCTCGCCTGTATTGAATAAGCCAGCGTCACAGCGAATTATTAATATCTTTGTAGGAAGTGTGATGTGGTTTATTGCATTTCAACTTGCAATACAAGGGCTTAAAGGATTGGGGCTAGTATCCTAATAACAACATAACCTCAACAGAATGATAAATACTATGAATTTCTTATTATTCTGATCTGCACTTTTTTTATGATGTGTTACTGTTAATTTGTACTCGGGATAGTTTATGGTGAACTGTCCCTTTTTTAGCGACAAATTATTGTATTGGGAGGTTCTGTGAAATTAAAATCTTTAGTTCTCGCTGCCATGGTGGCAGGTGCAGCGGTTCCTACCCTGTCTCTGGCCGATGCGCTACCAAATGGCCCGCACATTACCACATCGGGTAATTCTGTTGTGAAAGCAACACCTGATATGGCGACATTGAATATCGTTGTGGAAGTGACAGCAAAAGATGCTGCGGCTGCGAAGGCTGCAGTAGACAAGCGTGTTGCCGAGTATTTCGAATTCTTAAAGAAAAACGGAATCGAGAAACAAGACATTAACGCCGCCAATGTGCGTACGCAGCCAAAATATGATTACAGCAGCGTGAAGCAAAAATCGACGATTGAAGGTTATACCGCAATCCGTTCAGTTGAAGTGAAAGTCACTAAACTTGACCAACTAAACACCCTATTAGACGGTGCGTTAGCCGCAGGTTTAAATGATATTAATTCTGTGCAGTTTGGGGTGTTAAAACCTGAGCAATACCGTGATGCCGCTCGTGCGCAAGCTATCAAAAATGCGACAGAGCAAGCGACTGAAGTTGCAAAAGGGTTTAATGCACAGTTGGGCCCAGTGTATAGCATTAGTTACAATGCACCTGCGGCAGTGCCTTATCCAATAGCGGCAAGAGCTTATGGTGGTAAAATGAAAGCCGCTGCTCAAGATCTCAATATTGATGAGACCTATGAACAGCAAAGTATTGATTTTAATGACCAAGTTGATGTTGTATTTGAACTGAAACGTTAACTTTCAGTCTCATTTTCGTCTTCTTGTTTTAGCATCTGACGCCCAGTTTTTAAGAGGGCGTCAGTCACTCTCTTCATGGTACGGCTTTCGGGTGCAAAACGGTGCCAGTACAGCATACGACGTTGGCATAGCCCCGGTGTTAAGTCGACTAACTCACCATTTTTCAATTCTTCGGCAATTTGTAAATGAGGGATCATACAACAGGTAGAACCCTGCTTAGCTAATTGCACAAAGGCTTCTGACGAATTAACAATATGGCAAGGAACGCTGCCCGGCGATAAGCCAAAGTTTTGCTGAACAAAAGCTTGGTGCATATCATCCAAGTGGTCAAATGCGACTGCGGGGGCTTTTAATAGGGATGAGCGAGTGACGCCATCAGGGAAATATTTTGCGGCGAAATCAGGAGAAGCAACAAAGATATAGTCCAAGGCGCCTAGTTTATCTACTAAACAGCCGGGTAACGCTTGTGGCTGGATACTGATTGCACCTACCACTTCACCGCGTCTTAAACGTTCTTGAGTGCGAGTTTCGTCTTCCACTTGGATATTCAACCGAATAGGGCTATTGCCTAGAACTGGGTTGAGTGCAGGGAGAAACCACGTTGCTAAACTGTCGGCGTTAACTGCAAGGGAAAGTAATAGAGGTGTTGACCCTGTATTTTCATCTCCAAGCCACTGTTCTTCTAATAATTCAACTTGATGAAGCAGTGCTAACAGTTTTTGCCCTTGTTCAGTCGGATGTGGCGGAACGGTTCGCACAAGTAAAGGTTGCCCGAACAGGTTCTCTAACTGTTTTATCCGTTGTGAAACAGCAGATTGCGTGATGCAAAGCTTTTGAGCTGCACGCTCAAAGCCGCGTTCACGGATAACAGCATCCAGTGCTTGTAATGCGCGGTAGTCAGGGCGCTTCATCAAAAAGTCTCCTTGTTGTTATTCTGCTAAGCACTATGCCATATTTTTATTGATAACACCTGCAATTATTGCGAGCTTCCGACAAATCGCAAGAAGTAACGCACAAATGCAGCGAACAACACTGCAACTTATTTTCGGTTCGGTATATACTCATTCACAATTACGTCTCAATTAAATAGCAAAAGGCATGAGCATGACGCAGGATGAATTAAAAAAAGCGGTGGGTTGGGCAGCACTAGAATACGTCAAACCAGGCACAATTGTCGGTGTAGGTACAGGGTCTACTGCATCGCACTTTATTGATGCTTTAGCGACAATGAAAGGGCAAATTGAAGGCGCTGTTTCTAGCTCTGAAGCGTCTACTCAAAAACTTAAATCATTAGGTATTCCTGTTTTTGATTGCAATGAAGTGGATTCATTAGATGTTTACGTTGATGGTGCGGATGAAGTCGATCACCATATGAACATGATCAAGGGCGGTGGTGCTGCGTTAACACGTGAAAAAATCGTTTCTGCGATCGCGAAAACCTTTGTGTGTATTGTTGACCAATCAAAACTGGTTGATGTATTAGGTAAGTTCCCTCTGCCTGTTGAAGTTATCCCAATGGCACGTAGTTATGTGGCACGTGAATTGGTTAAACTGGGCGGTACACCAGAATACCGTCAAAATGTGATCACTGATAACGGCAATGTGATCTTAGATGTTCACAATTTAAGCATTGTTGATCCTGTCGCGTTAGAAAATACCATTAATGGTATTGCGGGCGTTGTCACTGTTGGTTTATTTGCTAATCGCGGTGCTGATGTTGTCCTGATGGGAACAACAGATGAAGGTGTTAAAACGATCAAATTATAATCGCTAATTATTTTGGTGAATTAATTGACCTAATTTATAGGCCAGCAAACTGTTTAGTTGCTGGCTTTTTTATAAGGTAAAAAAGGAATTAACGTATTTAGTTAGTGGGTAGATAGGAAAACAATTGACCAGTTTTATAAATATCATTAATTTGAAATTTATTTCATTATTTTTATTATTCCGCGATTTTGGTGATATATCTCACACTAATATGTATTGTGCAGGAAAAATCCTTATTTTGTGTTACTGCTCCTGATTTTCTACCATTTAACTTCTTTTTCTTCGCGCTTTTTAGCACCTCTTAAGCAAACGGTTGTATTGATACTGCGCGGAATTTTGCTATGTTGGTATACTCTTTTCAGATTTCAAGGTAGATGAATGTGCTGGTATGGATATGCCTTGAATTATGTTGAGCAAAACCATGAGTCAAACAAGCAAATTCATCTGTCACAAATTTAAAACGTTCACGATAGGGTAGGGAAATGGTCAAGGTATCTTTGCATAAAGACAAAATAAAATTTTTACTGCTAGAAGGTGTTCACCAGAGCGCTGTTGATAACCTAAAAGCGGCGGGTTATACCAATATTGAATACCATAAAAGCGCATTATCTGATGAAGAATTAAAAGAAGCGATCAAAGATGCGCGCTTTGTCGGTATCCGTTCCCGCACTCATTTATCTGAAGAGATTTTCGCCGCTGCTGAAAAATTAGTGGCGGTGGGTTGTTTCTGTATCGGAACCAACCAAGTGGATTTGGACGCTGCGGCAAAACGCGGTATCCCTGTCTTTAATGCACCATTCTCAAATACCCGTTCCGTTGCTGAGATGGTATTAGGTCAACTATTACTGCTGTTACGTCGTATTCCTGAAGCGAATATGCAAGCACACCGTGGCATTTGGGAAAAACAAGCAAAAGGCTGTTTTGAAGCACGTGGTAAGCGTCTTGGTATCGTTGGATACGGCCATATCGGTACCCAGCTGGGGATCTTGGCTGAAGGTATTGGTATGAATGTTTTCTTCTATGATATTGAAAATAAATTGCCTTTAGGAAATGCAACACAAGTGCGTTCTTTGACTGAGTTACTCAATATGAGTGATGTCGTCAGCCTCCATGTCCCAGAAACAGCTAGCACGAAAAACATGTTTGCTAAAGAACAGTTTGACCGCATGAAACCAGGTTCAATCTTTATTAATGCGTCACGTGGTACTGTGGTGGATATTCCTGCATTGGCAGCTGCGCTGGAAAGTAAGCATTTATCAGGTGCAGCAGTTGATGTATTCCCAAGTGAGCCTGCGGCAAATAATGACCCGAATGATCCATTTATTTCTGAACTGATTAAATTCGATAATGTGATCTTAACCCCTCACATCGGGGGCTCTACAGAAGAAGCGCAAGAAAATATTGGATTAGAAGTCGCAAGTAAGCTGGCGAAATACTCAGATAACGGTTCAACGCTCTCTGCGGTTAACTTCCCAGAAGTTTCTCTGCCAGTGCATACTGAAGATACTAACCGTTTCTTGCATATCCATGAAAACCGCCCTGGTATCTTGAATAGCATTAACCAAGTGTTTACTGAAAGTAACATTAACGTGGTGGGTCAGTATTTGCGGACATCTGGCAATGTTGGTTACGTCGTTATTGACGTATTGATGCAAACACCAAATCAAACAGATGAAGCGTTACAAAAACTGAAAGACTTACCAGGCACTATTCGTGCACGTCTGTTATTCTAATTTCGTATAACCCGTTTTATTTCTAATGCGATGGCGCAGGTATTGATTACCAGCGCCATATTTTTTTCGGGGTAATAATTTCAGGTAATGGAATATCCCAATGAGCAACAGGCAACTGTTCAACATGTTGGCAATCATGGGCCAGACCGATGGGGTAAAAACCACTTTTCTGCCAATTCGCTAACGTTCTATCGTAAAAACCGCCACCCATTCCTAAGCGTTGTCCTTGGCTATCAAAGGCCACTAGCGGAATTAACATCACATCAAGTTGCTCGGGTGGTAAAACATCACGCACATCTAATGGCGGCTCCGCAATATTAAAGCGATTTTTCACTAGCTGTGAATCTGGGTGATAGTGAAGAAATAGCAAATGGTGGGCACTAAAAGGGTGTAAAACAGGTAAGTAAATCTGTTTATTTTGTTGCCATAAGGCATCAATAAGCGGTTGGGTATTAATTTCACCATCAAACGATAAAAACAGGGCGATATTTTTTGCTTGTGCAATTTTAGGGTGCTGCAACGCATTGAGTTTAGCTTGTTCAGCCGCAATTTTTTGCTGCTCAGGGGTTAACTGACGGCGAGCTTGACGAATGGTTTGGCGAATTTGTTGGCGCTGGGTAGAAAGTGTGTCTTGCATATCAATAACCTACTGTGAACGGCGATAGGAAATAGCAATATTCAAAATAGTATATCGTAAGGTCAGAAATAGTGCAGGTTAATAAATTGGGCTTGAGGGATTAAGCAATTGAAAGTACAACAGAAAAAATTGAGGGTCTCCAAGATGCCGTTGTAGGCTGTAACCCTTGAACCCTTGGTTCAAGGTGAACGCAGTTTAGCAACCTTTAGGCTTCCTGAACGAATCAGGCATGCTCACCAGCGCAATAACCGCATTCTTTTTAGTTGAAATATCGGCTCAGGGGACTCGCCCACTCACGCGCATCTCAGAGAAATTTGGTTTGAGAACTTATCGTTACTCAGTGATTTCATTGTACGAAACTAGATTTAAAATGCAACCCTAATTTTGTATATTTTTTTTTACTAGTGTCTGATTAATAAGCAGATTTACTCTAAGGGCAATACTTGCCTCTCAGTGATTTTCACCTGATCGTGCAAGGCTTGTTCAATCGTATGTTGCAACATTTTTATCTTCTCTTCCATATTATAAGCATAATCACGCGTTTTTGTCTTTTCTTGTGCTAATTCGTGACAGACGTTCAATGCTACGATAAAAATAAGTTGTTCCATATTGGTAACACCGCTTTTATCTTTCAGATTTTGCAAGCGTTGTTCTAATTCTTTAGCCGACTCAAGAAGGGCCTCTTTTTGTTCTGATGGGCAATTAACGCGCATTGAACGCCCAAAAATCTGAATGTCGACAGGTTGTGCGGACATGAAACCTCCATACTGAATAATACTCGCCATAAATACATCATATTTGGCGCAATTAATAGATAAGACAAAAGCATACTGGTTAGCGACTACCCTTGATGGTAGCATATCACGAATCATAAGCTAACATGACGAATTCAGATGTCTATACAAAAATCTTTACCAAACTATGAATCACTGGACAAACTGCTGCAACAGCACTCAATAGCACTTACCGCGGCGGAAATCCATGGTTTAATTACGGGCTTAATCTGTGGTGGAAGCCGTGATCATGGCTGGCAAACACTTGTCCATGACCTTGCTAACGATGGTCTTGCATTCCCGCAAACTGTCGCTCAACCTCTGCGTGAATTGTTCGATACCACATTTGAAGCGCTTGATGATAGTGAATTTGCATTTACCATGCTATTCCCTGATGAAGAGGCGTCGATATTTGACCACGCAGACGCATTAGCGGGCTGGGTTAATCACTTTCTATTAGGCGTGGGTGTCGCACAACCGAAATTAGCTGATAAAAAAGAAATCAGTGAAGTCATTACGGATCTGCGTAATATCGGGATGCTTGGTTACGATGAAGATGAAGACCAAGAAGAACTAGAACAGGCACTAGAAGAAGTGGTTGAATACGTGAGAGTGGCTGTGCAGTTATGTTATATCGCGTTAGTTGAGCCGAAAAAAGGCCCAACTGTTGTTGAGAATAACAAGCCGATCCTTCACTAATCCCGACTTGTTTATGACTAAAAACACGCCACTTTGTTTTATCGAAAGGTAGAACGAAGCGGCTTTGGGTCGATTTTAATCAGTGTTAAGTCATTATCGTCGCGCATATTGGCACCAACAATATGTTAGCAACCTAATAATTCAGACAATAAGGCAAAAACGGTATGAATAAACAGGAATTTGTTGCTCGTCGCAATGCATTATTGGCAAAAATGGACGCGGGAAGTGCAGCAGTGGTTTTTTCTGCACCAACTGCGCAGCGTAATGCCGATTGTGAATACCCGTATCGTCAACACAGTGATTTTCTTTATTTGACAGGGTTTAGTGAGCCAGAAGCGGTATTAGTACTGATTAAAAGTGATGAAAAACATAGCCATACTGTTCTTTTTAACCGCGTTCGTGATTTAACGGCTGAAATTTGGTTTGGTCGTCGCCTTGGTCAAGAAGCCGCCCCTCAAAAACTGGGGATTGATAAAGCATTGCCCTTTGATGAAATTGAAGAACAACTTTACCAATTACTGAATGGATTGGATGTGGTTTATCATGCTCAGGGGGAATTTGCGTATGCAGATAAGCTGGTATTTGATGCGCTGGAAACCTTGCGTAAAGGCAGTCGCCGTAATCTACGTGCACCGCAAGCGGTTATCGATTGGCGTCCAATTGTCCATGAAATGCGCTTGTTTAAATCTGAGGCCGAACTGAATACCATGCGTGAGGCAGGGCGAATTTCTGCCTTAGCACATATTCGTGCGATGGAAACCTGCCGACCAAATATGTATGAATATCAACTCTGTGGCGAGTTAGAACACGAGTTCACTCGTCATGGAGCACGTTTCCCATCGTATAACTCGATTGTGGGTAGCGGCGAAAATGCCTGCATTTTGCATTACACCGAAAATGAATGCCAAATGAAAGATGGCGAGTTAGTGTTGATTGACGCAGGCGCCGAGTTTGACGGCTATGCAGGGGACATCACCCGCACTTTCCCAGTGAACGGCAAGTTTAGTCAAGCACAGCGTGAAATTTATGACATTGTTCTTAAAGCGCTGGATACTGCATTAACGCTGTATCGCCCAGGTACCAGTATCCATGAAGTGACACGTGAAATTGTGCGGATTAAGACTGAAGGGTTAGTTGCACTCGGAATTTTACAGGGCGACGTCGATCAATTGATCGAAAACAAAGCATATCAAGCTTTCTTTATGCATGGTTTAAGTCATTGGTTAGGGTTAGATGTGCACGATGTTGGTTTCTATGGTACAGACCGTGACCGTACACTAGAAGTAGGAATGGTGCTGACGGTTGAACCTGGTTTATATATTGCGCCAGATGCTGACGTACCGCCACAATACCGTGGCATCGGTATTCGTATTGAAGATGATATTGTGATCACTGAAAACGGGAATGAAAACTTAACGGATTTAGTAGTCAAAGACCCTGATGAAATAGAAGCCCTAATGGCGGCTGCAAAGCAGCGTTTAGGGTAGAGGTTATTAACGGTAAAAGGTTAATCATAAAAAGGTAATAAACAACCCATGAATGTGATCATCGTGGGTGGAGGAATGGCTGGGGCGACATTAGCCTTGGCAATTTCTTCACTTAGCCAAGGAAAATTATCGGTTTCATTAATCGAGGCCTCTTTACCAGAAGGTAAACACCCTGGATTCGACGCGCGTGCTATCGCATTAGCCCATGGTACGTGCCAATATTTAGCGAAAATAGGGGTATGGCCAGCGTTTGCCGATTGTGTAACGCCGATTACTCACGTTCATGTTTCTGACCGTGGGCACGCAGGTTTTGTGAATATCAACGCAAAAGACTATCATATTCCTGCTCTTGGCAATGTGATTGAGTTGCACGAAGCGGGTGCTCGTCTTTTTTCGCTATTACGAAAGGCGCCTGGCGTCACGTTATATTGCCCTGCAAAAGTTGACAGTATTCGCCGCGAACAAGATTCAGTCACCGTGACATTAGATACGGGGAAAATGGTGAGTGGTGAACTATTGATTGCTGCAGATGGTAGTCGTTCTTTAGTTGGTCAAGCCTGCAATATGCAGTGGCAGCAGGATGATTATGGCCAAGTCGCCATTATTGCTAATGTGAAAACGGCCATTGACCCGAAAGGCCAAGCTTTTGAACGCTTTACTGAGTTTGGGCCACTGGCGTTATTACCTATGTCAGAGGGGCGCAGCTCGCTAGTTTGGTGTCATCATCAAGAACATGCGGAGGCGATTAATGCATGGGATGATGCAACCTTTATTAACAAATTGCAGACCGCATTTGGTTGGCGTCTAGGGAAAATAGAAATGGCGGGTAAACGCCATTGCTACCCGCTGGCACTTCGCAAAGCACTGAACCCAGTGAGTCACCGTGTCGTTTTAGTCGGTAATGCAGCTCAAACATTACACCCTATCGCGGGGCAAGGGTTTAACCTTGGTATTCGTGATGTGATGCAATTGGCACAAATTGTGGTTAAGGCTCATGAAAATCAGCAAGATATTGGCAGTTATTCCCTATTAAGCCAGTATCAACAGGCTCGTGCAATTGACCGAGAAAAAACCGTGACCATGACTGATGGTTTGGTTCGCGTATTTGCAAATCGCTGTATCCCATTAATTGTGGGAAGAAATTTAGGTTTAATGGCAATGGAGATGTTGCCGCCTGTCCGCGATGTTTTGGCTCGTCAAACATTGGGCTGGGTTGTTCACCAATAACCACGATATAAAGAGGAAAAAAGTATGCAATCGTTTGATGTGGTTATCGCTGGTGGTGGCATGGTGGGGCTTGCCCTTGCATGTGGCCTTGAAGGAAGCGGCCTGCGCGTTGCTGTGGTGGAAAATCATCCACCGAAAAAGACATTTTCTGCGTCGGAGCCTTATGCATTACGAGTATCCGCGATTAATGCGGCAAGTGAAAAACTGTTGACCCATTTGGGCGTTTGGCCAGCGATTAAAAGCATGAGAGCTGCCGCCTATAACGGTATGGAAGTGTGGGACAACAACAGTTTTGGGCGTATCACATTTTCAGCACAAGAGCGCAATCTGACTCATTTAGGCCATATTGTCGAAAATAATGTGGTACGCGATGCATTGTGGCAAAAGGCTTCTGAACTGCGTGATGTGACATTATTGGCACCTGCAACCATTAAAAAAGTCGTATGGGGTGAGAATGATGTGTTTATCACGTTAGATGATGAAAACATGTTGACTGCAAGGCTGATTGTAGGCGCTGATGGCGCGAATTCGTGGTTACGCAGCCATGCCGATATCCCACTGACGTTTTGGGATTACGAACATACCGCGCTGGTGGCAACTATTCGCACAGAAAAACCGCACGAAGGTGTTGCTCACCAATCTTTTGATGGCGAAGGCATTTTAGCCTTTCTACCATTAGCTGATCCGCATCTTTGCTCCATTGTTTGGTCACAGCCGGCAACAGAAGCCGCAAGGCGCCAAGCGTTGGATA
Source organism: Providencia xihuensis (assembly GCF_041953405.1). Taxonomy (NCBI): domain Bacteria; kingdom Pseudomonadati; phylum Pseudomonadota; class Gammaproteobacteria; order Enterobacterales; family Morganellaceae; genus Providencia; species Providencia xihuensis. The sequence continues at coordinate 1,544,886 of NZ_CP169565.1, forward strand.
AAGCCGATTTTGATAAAGAACTTGCTGTTGCGTTCGATGTTCAGCTTGGCCTTTGCCAAGTCGAAAGTGACCGTATGACCATTCCGCTCACAGGGCGTTATGCACGGCAGTTTGCGGCGCAGCGATTAGCCTTATTGGGTGATGCAGCTCATACCATCCACCCATTGGCTGGGCAAGGGGTTAACCTTGGTTTCATGGATGTGGCGATGTTAATCGGTGAAATTAAGCGTTTACATCGTGAAGGTAAGGATTTTGGCCAGTATTTTTATTTGCGCGATTATGAGCGTAGTCGTAAACACAGCGCTGCATTGATGTTAGCAGGGATGCAAGGTTTCCGTGAGTTGTTCGATGGCAATAACCCAGCGAAAAAACTCTTGCGTGATATAGGCTTAGTATTGGCAGATAGCCTACCAGGTGTAAAACCCCAATTATTGAACCACGCGATGGGGTTGTTTGATATGCCTAAGTGGTTGGAACAGCTACAAGTTGATGAAGTAGTATAAATTCCTTTCTCAGAAGGCATAATATAAATTATGCCTTCTCAAATGATTAAAACCTTCCAATTTTCCACTATCAGTGACCTATTTTTTCATAACATCAATTGCCAATTTAAATAATTGAGTCATTCATCTTTTTATCTTTTGTCGCCATTGATGATCATTTCTGAGTTAATTTTGCTCTGTTATTATTTCCATCAATGACTGAAAAAAACTAATTATATCAAGTTTTCGCATTAGTTTTTCTAATTTAATGGGCTTTTAATTAATTAAACCATTCATGTGTTTTTAGAGCTGCCTGACGATATTTTGAGCTAAATAAGCAGTGTTGGGCTGTTTTTGAGTGATCATTCTCAATTATTTAACAAAAATCACTGGTAAAAGTAGGGGGTAATCAGTAATACAGAGGGAGATATCGCCCTATTTTTTTTTATAGAGTCAGAAGGCAAACAGTGGTAGTTTTTTAACAGAAGTTATCGTTTGCGTTAGGTTAAAAATGCCCATTTAATAATGACCAATTGATATTTTTAACCCGTAAACATTCCAAAATATCTTAATCGAACAAAGAGGGTATTCATGGTAAAGCAGACAACACTGTATGACGAGCATATTGCTTGTGGTGCAAAGATGGTGGATTTTCATGGTTGGATGATGCCATTGCATTATGGTTCGCAAATTAATGAACATAATGTTGTTCGAACGGATGCAGGGATGTTTGATGTTTCCCATATGACCATTGTCGATTTGCATGGCGGTGGCTGTCGTGACTTCCTTCGTTACCTTTTAGCGAATGATATCAATAAACTCACCGAGCAAGGTAAAGCACTGTATACCGGTATGTTGAATGCATCAGGTGGTGTGATTGATGACTTGATTGTGTATTACTTTGCTGATGATTTTTATCGTCTCGTGGTTAACTCGGCAACACGGGAAAAAGACCTTGCATGGATTGAGCAACACGCTGCAGGCTATGCCGTCGATATCCAAGTGCGTGATGATTTAGCTCTTCTTGCTGTTCAAGGCCCTAAAGCGCCAGAGAAAGTCCATTCATTATTGAGCCCAGAGCAAAAGCATGCCATTGAGGGTATGAAGCCATTTTATGGCGTTCAAACTGGCGATTTGTTTATCGCAACAACGGGTTATACTGGCGAAAAAGGCTATGAAATTGCAATGCCAAAAGAACAGGTTGTTGATTTTTGGCATAAATTATTGAAAGCAGGTATTCATCCTGCAGGCTTAGGTGCCCGTGATACATTACGTTTAGAGGCAGGGATGAACCTATACGGCCAAGATATGGATGAAACAATTTCTCCTCTTGCTGCAAATATGGGTTGGACGATTGCGTGGAAACCTGAAGACCGCCAGTTTATTGGCCGTGAAGCGCTCGAAAAATTACGTGAGCAAGGAACAGAAAAACTTGTCGGTATTGTGATGCGCGATAAGGGTATACTGCGTGCAGGGCAAGTGATTCGCTTCACTGATGATTTGGGTGAATTGAAAGAAGGCGTCATTACCAGTGGTTCTTTCTCACCCACTTTAGGTTTTAGTATTGCGTTGGCACGTGTCCCGAACGGAATTCAAGACAAAGCGATTGTTGAAATTCGACAGCGAGAAATGCCAGTTGAAGTGGTTAAACCGGGCTTTGTCCGCGAAGGTAACCGCTTAGTGTAATTTGGGCTAACCCAATCAATAAATTTAAAATGAGAGGCTAATGATGAGCAATACACCTAAAGAGTTAATGTATACCCGTGAACATGAGTGGCTGCGTGATGAAGGCAATGGTGAATATACCGTTGGTATCACTGAACATGCGCAAGAAACGTTAGGGGACATGGTGTTTGTTGATTTACCTGAGGTGGGAAATGTCGTCAGTGCAGGTGATGATGTTGCTGTGGTCGAGTCCGTTAAAGCGGCATCCGATATCTATGCACCACTGAGCGGCGAAATTGTGGCAGTAAACAGCGAACTGAGCGATTCTCCTGAGCTGGTAAATGAACAACCATACCAAGAAGGTTGGATTTTCCGTATTAAAGCATCGGATACCGCAGAGCTGGCGGATTTGATTGATGCGGCGGGGTATACCTCTATGATTGAAGCTGAAGAATAGTTTATTCGTCATATTTTGTGTTGTGGCGGTGTTGGCTGCACTCGACAACTTGGGTCACATACTTGTGTATGCTCCCCAAGATTGTCTTCGTTTGCCGCCTAGCCACAACTCAAGCTATTTAGAATAAAATCCTCGTCATATTTCATCTTGTGGCGGTGTTGGCTTCACTCACTCGCCCTAGTCACATACTTGTGTATGCTCCTAGGGGCTCATTTGCTTGCCACCTAGCCACAAGTTGAACTATTTAGAGGATTGATAAAATATAATTCGTTAGAAACAAGAAACAAGAAACAAGAAACAAATCGCTACATCACTGATTTTGAGTGTTATCTCGCAAGTTCCGTAATAACCGCCCGACAACTTATGCATAGCAGACAAAGGATGGGAACACAGATATGTCGATGTCACTGAGTCAATTAGAAAACCGTTCAGAATTTATCTCGCGCCACATTGGATCTTCAGAACAACAAATAAAAACCATGTTAGATACCGTGGGGGCGTCATCGCTCGATAACTTAATGGATAAAATTGTGCCGAAGGCCATTTTACTTCCAGAGCCGCCAAGAGTAGGCGGCGGAGCCACCGAACAAGAAGCATTGGCTGAGTTAAAAGCCATTGCATCGTTGAATAAACGCTATAAAAGCTACATTGGGATGGGCTATGCACCTGCTGTATTGCCACCTGTTATCTTACGTAACTTACTGGAAAACCCAGGTTGGTATACGGCTTATACCCCATATCAACCCGAAGTATCCCAAGGCCGCTTAGAATCTCTGCTTAATTTCCAGCAACTGACTATTGACCTAACAGGGTTAGACCTTGCTTCTGCATCATTATTGGATGAAGCCACTGCCGCGGCAGAAGCGATGGCGATGGCGAAGCGCATTAGTAAATTAAAAAATGCGGAGCGTTTCTTTGTGGCGGATGACGTTCACCCACAAACGCTTGATGTAGTGCGCACGCGTGCAGGGACTTTCGGCTTTGAAATTATTGTCGATAGTGCTGAAAAAGTTTTAGATCATGAAGGCGTATTTGGTGTGTTGTTACAACAAGTTGGCACAACAGGCAATGTTCATGATTACACTGAGCTGCTCGCCCAATTAAAAGAGCGTCAAATTGTCAGCTGTGTTGCGGCAGAAATGATGGCGCTCGTATTATTAACGGCCCCAGGTAAACAAGGGGCGGACATTGTTTTTGGTTCCGCTCAGCGCTTTGGTGTACCGATGGGCTATGGTGGGCCTCACGCAGCATTCTTTGCATGCCGTGATGAGTTTAAACGGGCTATGCCAGGTCGTATTATTGGTGTTTCACGTGATGCAGCGGGTAATACGGCATTACGCATGGCAATGCAAACCCGTGAACAACATATTCGCCGTGAAAAAGCGAACTCGAATATTTGTACATCCCAAGTATTACTGGCTAATATTGCTGCCATGTACGCGGTGTATCATGGCCCTGAAGGGCTTAAATTGATTGCAGGGCGTATCCACCGCTTTACATCAATTTTGGCGAAAGCGTTAGCAGATGCAGGTTTTGTATCACGTCACAAAACCTGGTTTGATACTTTAGCGATTGAGGTGGCAGACAAAACTGCGGTATTAGCGCGTGCAGAAAAAGCAAAAATCAACTTACGTACTGATATTCATGGCGCTGTAGGTGTCACACTAAGTGAAACAACCACTCGCCAAGATATCAATCAATTATTTGCAGTAATCACTGGCTCAGACGAAAAACTAAATTTTGAAAAGCTAGATCAGCAAGTTGCTGAAATTGAACAAGCCATCCCCAATGCATTACAGCGTAAAGACGAAATCTTAGCGCATCCTAACTTCCACCGTTACCACAGCGAAACGGAAATGATGCGTTATATGCATAGCTTAGAGCGCAAAGACTTAGCGCTGAACCAAGCCATGATCCCGCTAGGTTCTTGCACCATGAAGCTCAATGCTGCCGCGGAAATGATCCCAATTACGTGGCCAGAGTTTGGCGAGCTACACCCATTCTGTCCAGCGGATCAAGCTCAAGGCTATCACCAAATGATTGAGCAGCTCTCTCACTGGTTGGTGCAATTAACGGGTTATGATGCGGTTTGTATGCAGCCAAACTCAGGTGCACAAGGGGAATATGCTGGTCTGTTAGCTATTCGCCGTTACCATGAAAGCCGCAATGAAGGTGCGCGTAATATTTGTTTGATCCCTGCTTCTGCGCATGGTACTAACCCTGCATCTGCCCATATGGCAGGAATGGAAGTCGTGGTGGTGCGTTGTGATGATGAAGGTAATATCGACTTAACGGATTTGCGTGAAAAAGCACAGCAGCATAGCGATGATTTATCCTGTGTGATGGTCACTTATCCATCCACCCATGGAGTGTATGAAGAAAGCATTCGCGAAGTGTGTGAAATCATTCACCAGCACGGTGGGCAAGTGTACCTTGATGGTGCCAATATGAATGCGCAGGTTGGGTTGACGACACCTGGCTTCATTGGCGCGGATGTTTCTCATCTTAATTTACATAAAACTTTCTGTATTCCACATGGCGGCGGCGGTCCAGGTATGGGGCCTATTGGTGTGAAAAAGCATCTCGCACCATTTGTGCCAGGGCATAGTGTGGTTGAATTAGATATGGTTACTGATCAAGGCGCGGTTTCCGCTGCTCCGTTTGGTAGTGCGTCAATCTTACCTATCAGCTGGATGTATATTCGCATGATGGGCTCATATGGCTTAAGAAAGGCTAGTCAAGTGGCGATTTTGAATGCGAACTACATCGCTAAGCGCCTTGCGGGTCGTTATGACATTCTGTACACGGGGCAAGAGGGTTATGTGGCTCACGAATGTATCGTCGATTTGCGTCCTATTAAGAAAGATACTGGGATCAGCGAATTAGATATTGCTAAGCGTCTGATTGACTATGGCTTCCATGCGCCAACGATGTCTTTCCCTGTGGCGGGAACATTGATGATTGAGCCAACTGAGTCTGAAAGTATCACAGAAATCAATCGTTTTATCGATGCGATGTTAGCGATACGTGATGAAATTGACCAAGTGGTTGAAGGGAAATGGACATTAGAAGATAACCCGTTAGTGAATTCCCCTCACGTGCAAACTGAACTGGCAAGTGAGTGGCCACACGCTTATAGCCGCGAGCTGGCAGTATTCCCAACGGAACAAACCAGAGCGAACAAATATTGGCCAGCAGTAAAACGTCTTGATGATGTCTATGGCGACCGTCATTTACATTGTTCATGTGTGCCGATTGAAGAATATATGTAATTGATTAATCGGGTAAACTAGATATATTTAGTTAGATAAATATTAGGCTTGCTTCCTTTTTCATTTTTATTGGGGCAAGCCTTTTTATTCTTCTATCGTTTAACCAGAATATTGGTCAATACCTGTATAACTGTTGCCTTGGTAAATTTTTTCAACCTCACCCGTTGTTATATTAGCTTGATAAACGCCGCCACGGAGATCGGCGACATACATCAGTTGTGCCGATTTATCATAAGTTAGGCCTATTGTTTCTTTGAATCCTCGGCTGATCACGCGGTGATTCGTGAGCCCGTGAAGGGTGACATTGGCACAATTTAGGCTATTACCATCAGGTTCAGCCCCTCTATCAGTCCAATATAAAATATTCGCTTCTTCATCGAGTAACAAATCGATAGGCTCAGGTAAATCAGCCAAGAGTAACTGAATATCACTGCGGCTTTCTGGAGATTGCGGATTTTTGGGTCTTAATGGTGCTCTAAAAATGCGTCCTAAGTTTCCCTTAGGCGTTCCTTTTTGCGTCCAGTAAATCCAATTGTTTTTTAGATCAAGGGCAAAGCCTACACATTGTTCGAGTATGTCAACTTGATCATTTTTATCTCGCGGCCTTGCAATGTGGGTCATTAGATCAGAACCATTAATGCTGCAGGAGCAAACCATTCCACCTTCACGATCGCACCAATATAACCGTTGATTGAGCAGATCGAGTTGTAATTGTTTGGGGGTTCTTATTGCTCCTTTGCCTAATAGCATTTTTCTATTACTACCATCAAAATGCATAACATTGATTGAGCCATCATTTTCATCAAAATTATCCCCCATGTTGCTCCAATAGATTAAGCGATTATCAGGATCAACTGCAATACCGTCAGGTGTACCCCCGAGTCCTTCAATTAGAGGCATTAGGTGATGAGTTGACTTATTGAACTGAACAATAGAAGGGGAATGAATATCAAGCAATAACAAATAAGGGGAAGCATTTTTATTGTCTTTTGGCATATCTAACCTCATTGACAGCGAATCAAAACTGCATAAAAGATAAATTACTAGGCAATTATTTATCTAAGTATAGTTTAATTTGATTTAATAAATGGCTATTAATTAGGCTAGTTTTATTTAAGGAGGAGGTAAGTGAAGAGATGCTTTCTGGATTAGGCTAAAGCGACAGAAAAGCCGCTTTAGCCGATTAATTAAAGCAACCAACCTTTTTGTTGAGCAAGCTCTAATTGTTGCTTAAGTTGTTGGTAGAACTCAGGAAGTATTTGCTCAATGTAATCACATTTACTGAGTACTTGTTCGAGGCGAATATGATTTTCGACCCAACTTTGACCTTGATTATGCAAGTTCATCAGCATTGGCATGGCTCTATCAATCGCATTCGCATAGAGCGACTCAGGGGTTTCTAATGCGTCGTATTCGTTCCACAGTGCTAACAATGTTGTATTTTGTGGGCTTGGTAAAAGATTAAAAATACGGTTTGCGGCTTTGACTTCTTCTGCATGAATAGCATCACGAGCAGCATTATCGAAAACCAATACATCACCCGCATCAATTTCAACAATATCATGCACGAGAGCCAGTTTAATTGCATGTTCGATATTCACGCCTTGAACATAAGGCGCAAAACTCATTGCGGCAACGGCAAATTGCCAGCTGTGCTCCGCGGTATTTTCATGGCGTTCACGGTTGAGTAGCTTATTTTTACGATAAATACTTTTAAGCTTATCGAGCTCCATTAAAAATTGGACGACTTCAGTAAAAGCCCCAAAATTAACCACCTCAATGGGCTTGTTACTTAATGCAGATGACATAAAAACCTCAATTAATGTTCTTCTTCTAATGAATAAGGTAAAGCGGCAATGGTTAAATGGCTTTGTTCATCAGCCATGACACGAAAAATGCTGTCGGCTTCCATATCGTTATTCATAATGATTTGCACATAAATTTCACCATTACCTAGGCGAACAGCGGCAAGAACAGTTCCTGTGCGGCGCCACTTGTCACCCAATTGCCATTCTACACCTTCGCCAATAGCTGGAAGTGTTGTGGCAGTGCCTTTTAATAAATACATCGCACGTTTATTAGCACCACGGAATTTTGCTCGAGCGACCATTTCTTGGCCAGTATAGCAGCCTTTTTTAAAGCTGATCCCGTGAGGAAGTGCTTGCAGATTAGTTGCTTGCGGCAGGTGCTGTGCGCTGTTTTCTTGGTCGATAACTGCGAAACCCGCTTCGAGATCTAACGCGAGCCATTGGTCATCGTTGACTTGAGTCGCACCTAATGTTTCAGCCATTTTTTGTGCAACGTCCTCAGTGGCTAACACTAAAAAACGTTCAGCAGGTAATGAAAAATACAACAACGTAGCATCACCCTCAGAGACAACTTGGTTTTGCTCATCAGGTAACGTGGTAAATAACGTTGCGAGTGCTTCTCTTGCCCCTTTTCCTGCAACACCGAGTAATTTTATCTCGGTTTTTTTCTCAAAAGTTACCTTGGAGAAAACAGCGTATTTTTTAAGCTCAGCTAATTGCGAGTCTGCAACACTGCGCCTAAGCAAATAAGAAAAACCCTCTAAATGATGAAATAAGCGTAGGTCACTCCACATTTTTCCTTTTGGGTCACAATGTGCTGTTAAAGTATGAGCTTGTCCCAGTGTGGTGATATCTGCAGTTACTTGTCCTTGCAGATATTTTTCTGCATCGAGGCCTGCAAGATGAATAAGTTCCCAGTTTTCCAGTGAAATCAAAACGAGTGGTAAAGACTGAGATTCAAGGGGAAATTGCTGTGTACTATCAATGTGGGTAGTCATGATTTCACCTGTTGTTCTTGGATAGATTAAAGGTGCTTAATGGTAAAATAGCTAGATAACATTGCAAGTAGTTATTATGATGCAGCTTGCATTATCTCGGATTTTTTTATCATCTGTTTGTAGAAAAACGGCATTTTACTACTAAAATTACAACAATGTAGTCTATGACATGTTTTCTTCGCAGATAATCTGTTAGAGTATTGAAAATAATCAATCTTATCAGTTAACTGCAACAAAAGGTCGTAGTGGAATGGATATTGAGAATAAAGCACGAATTCATTGGGCTTGTCGTCGTGGAATGCGTGAGCTAGATATTTCAATCATGCCTTTTTTTGAGTATGAATACGATAGCTTAACGGTACACGACAAACAAATTTTTGTTCGTTTATTAGAGTGTGCGGATCCAGACTTATTCAATTGGTTAATGAATCACGGTCGTCCTGAGGATGACGAGTTGTTCCGTATGGTCAAACTTATTCAGGAAAAAAATAAAAATCGTGGTCCTGTGGAAATCTAATCTCTCCATTTCATGGAAGACACAATTTTTTTCTACCTGTGTTCATGGTGTCGTTGGCATATTTTTGCTATTGGCTCCATGGTCACAAGGTAATTCTGTGTTTTGGCTGCCATTACTCGTTGTTGTGGTGGCTAGTTGGGCTAAAAGCCAAAAAAATATCAGCAAAATAAAAGGTGTTGCTGTACTGGTAAACGGTAATAAAGTTCAATGGAAGAAAAACGAATGGAATATCGTGAAAGCGCCGTGGCTGACCCGCTATGGTATATTACTGACACTGGAAGCTCTGCAAGGAAAGGCGCAGAAGATTCATTTGTGGGTTGCCAGAGATTCAGTTTCAGAAGAAAACTGGCGGAATCTCAATCAGTTATTGCTCCAATACCCAGATATTTAAAAGTGAGTTCAATCCATAGTTAAGTAGGAACAATATTTACCGCCAGAATTGCGTCTTAAAGGGACGCTTCAATTTCTTGTAAAATTTGTACGCACCATTGGGCAATGCGTTCATCAGTTTGTTCAAATTGGTGCACTTCATCAAGCGCAAGCCCCACAAACATATCGCCTGTTTCATTTAAAGGTTTTGGGCTATCAAAAGTATATCCTTCGGTTGGCCAAAAACCGATAAACTGCACGCCCGTCGGTTTAAGTTGATGGTATAGCAACCCTAATGCATCGAGGAACCACTCACTATAATCTATTTGATCGCCTAACCCGTACATAGCAACAATTTTGCCCGTTAAGTTAAGGTTGGGAAGCGCGTCCCAAATTTCTAGCCAGTCTTCCTGTATTTCACCGAAATCCCAGGTGGGTATTCCCAAAATTAGAATATCATACTGTTCCATTTCACTGGGGGGAGTATCATTAACATTATTCAGTGTGACGAAATCATCACCGAGAATATCACGTATTTTTTCAGCAACCATTTCGGTATAACAGGTGCTAGAACCGTAAAAAAGGCCTATTTTCATATATATTATTACTACGTCCAGCTATGGTTTTGATGACAAGAGGGGTATTGTAACAGAAGCCCCCCCTTTCAGGCATAATAGAATCGTGTGGTATTATTCAAAGGAAACGAATTAGCTGTGGAAACAAAACACCTTAATCCATTAATTGAGCAATTTCTTGATACAATCTGGCTTGAACAGGATTTAGCGGAAAACACATTAGCATCGTATCGTAATGACCTTCAATCACTAGATAGATGGCTTGATGCGCATCATTTACATTTAGAGAGTGTTCAATCAATTGATTTGCAATCTTTTCTCGCTGAACGTATTGATGGTGGTTATAAGGCCGCTAGCTCTGCTCGTTTATTAAGCGCGATGCGTCGCCTATTTCAATACTTATATCGAGAAAAGTTGCGTAGCGATGATCCTTCAGCTGTCATTGCAGCACCTAAAATACCGCAGCGATTACCAAAAGACCTCAGTGAACAACAAGTCGATGATTTATTAAATGCGCCTGCAACAGAAGACTCCCTAGAATTGCGGGATAAAGCCATGCTAGAGGTTTTATATGCCTGCGGTTTACGTGTTTCTGAACTGATTGGTTTAACGTTTTCTGACATTAGTTTGCGCCAAGGCGTCATTCGTGTTGTCGGTAAAGGCGATAAAGAAAGATTGATTCCTTTGGGGGAAGAGGCAATATATTGGCTGGAAAAATATATTGATGAAGGTCGCCCTGATTTATTAAAGGGTAAAACTAGTGATATTTTGTTTCCGAGTAAACGTGGAACAAAAATGACCCGGCAGACATTTTGGCATCGAATAAAGTACTACGCGGTGCTGGCACAAATTGATGCAGAATCACTCTCGCCTCACGTCCTTAGACATGCCTTTGCAACACATTTATTGAACCATGGGGCAGATTTACGTGTCGTACAGATGTTATTAGGCCACAGCGATTTATCAACAACGCAAATTTATACCCATGTTGCGACTGAACGATTACGCGCGCTACATGAACAACATCATCCAAGAGGATGACAATTAAAGGATTATTAATGAAACGCAAATTGCTATTACTGGCGGTGGCTTGTTTTGCTGCGATTACCGCGAACGCATACAGTGCAACGGAAGAGATAGTCATTCGTGATACATTGGCAAAATACGATATGACAGTGGAGTCAATTAAACCTTCACCTATCGTTGGGTTGAATGTGGTCGAAACGACGACGGGTATCGTCTACATTACGGATGATGGTAAGTATTTACTTCAAGGGCCAATTTACGATATGAGTGGAAAAAACCCCGTGAATATTAGTAACCAGCCGCTAATGAAAAAGGTTGAAGCCCTTAAAAATGAAATGATTTATTTTAAGGCGCCACAAGAAAAATACGTGGTCACTGTCTTCACTGATATTAGTTGCGGATATTGCAAAAAGCTCCATGAAACTGTCGGCGAGCTTAATAGTAAAGGTGTGACGGTGCGTTACCTTGCTTACCCTCGTCAAGGTGCCCAAAGTGATGTAGGTAAAAAGATGGCGTCTATTTGGTGTAATGGCTTACCACAAAATGCGTTAACACAAGCGTTTAAGGGTGAAGAAATCGCTATGATAGACAACTGTAAAATTGATCTAAGTAAGCATATGAATGTAGCTAATTTATTTAAAGTGACTGGCACCCCCGCGATTATTTTACCTAATGGTCAAATGTTACCTGGCTTCCTAAAACCTGATGCACTTATTCAATTACTCGACGAAAAATAGTTAATTATTGTGAATGTAGAAACTTTTTTACGACAACGGCACGTTGATGGTGAGTCTGCTCAACTTCCAGGGCTCCCTGAATTATTGCAGCGTATTTACTTGCATCGTGGTATTACGGATATGGCTCAGCTGGAGCGTAAAGCCACAAATTTGCTGGATTATCGTTCGCTATCAGGCATTGAGAATGCACTTGCCTTACTTTACCGAGCACTGACTGAGCACGAATCCATTACCATTGTAGGGGATTTTGATGCGGACGGTGCAACAAGTACAGCACTGGCTATTCGTGCATTAAAATCGATGGGTTATGCCAATTTAAATTATATCGTACCGAATCGTTTTGAAAATGGTTATGGTTTAACACCGCTGGTGGTTGAAGAAGCACACAAGCGGGGGGCAAATTTAATTATCACCGTGGATAATGGTATTTCATCTCATGAAGGTGTAGTCGTTGCAAAGCAATATGGGATTAATGTCATCATTACCGATCACCATTTACCAGGAGAAACGCTGCCTGAAGCCGACGCTATTATTAATCCAAACCTCAATGAGTGTCACTTTGGCTCAAAATCATTAGCAGGCGTCGGGGTGACATTTTATTTAATGTCAGCACTGCGCGCACATTTACGTCAAAAAGAATGGTTTATCCAACAAGGGTTAAGCGAACCTAATTTAGCCGAATATCTTGATTTGGTTGCATTAGGCACGGTGGCGGACGTGGTACCTCTTGATACCAACAATCGGATACTGGTTCACCAAGGATTAAACCGTGTTAGAGCAGGGCGTTGCTGCGCAGGTATTAAGGCACTCGTTGAGGTGTCAAAGCGTGATTTACCAAGGCTAGTTGCCAATGATTTTGGTTTTGCCCTTGGCCCACGGTTGAATGCGGCGGGTCGGTTGGATGATATGTCTGTGAGTATTGAATTACTGCTGACTGATGATATGGCTTATGCGAGGGAGCTTGCTAACGAATTAGATGGGTTAAATCAAACTCGTCGTGAAATTGAACAGGGAATGCAGCACGAAGCGTCGGTGCTTTTTAACAAATTTGAGTACAGTGATAATCAACTACCCAATGGCCTTGCCATTTATCACCCTGAGTGGCATCAAGGGGTTGTTGGGATTTTAGCATCTAGAATTAAAGAGCAATATCATCGGCCTGTGATTGCATTTGCTCCCGCAGGGGATGGCGTACTCAAAGGTTCTGGGCGTTCAGTTCAAGGTGTGCATATGCGTGATGCCCTTGAACGTTTAAATACCTTGCAACCTGGATTAATGCAAAAGTTTGGTGGCCACGCGATGGCTGCGGGTTTGACTTTAGACGAAAGTAAATTTGAGGATTTTAAGCATCATTTTGAGCGTTTAATGGGGGAGCTCATTAAACCAGAACAATTAGCGGGTGTTGTTTGGAGCGATGGTGAGCTGTCTCGCAACGAGTTTTGCCTAGAAACCGCAGAATTAATTCGTGAAAGCGGGCCATGGGGGCAATCATTCCCCGAACCCGTGTTTGACGGACACTTTTTATTATTACAGCAACGGTTAGTGGGAGAGCGCCACCTTAAACTGATGGTAGAACCTGCCAATGGCGGTCCAATGCTGGATGCAATTATGTTTAACATTGATGTGCGCAGATGGCCAGATAACAGCATTAAGAAAGCTAAAATTGCGTTTAAACTCGATGTAAATGAATACCGAGGGCAACGAAGCGTACAATTAATGGTTGAGCATATTTGGCCTGATTAAACACAAATATTATCGATGAGTATGGGATGAAATAGCGTTTTAGGGTGCTATAAACCTGAGATAAATTCCGTTATACTAATTGGTTTGTAAATAAAAATTATTTTGACCAACCATAAGATATTGAAAATGACGTTTGAAATAAACCCAGTAAAAAGTAAGATTCAGGACCTGTCTGATCGGACATCGGTTCTGAGGGGGTATCTTTGACTATGATGCCAAGAAAGAACGCTTAGAAGAAGTCAACGCAGAGCTAGAGCAACCCGATGTCTGGAATGAGCCAGAAAGAGCGCAAGCTCTTGGTAAAGAACGCTCATCTCTTGAGGCGATAGTTGAAACAATCGATCAACTAACACAAGGTCTTGAGGATGTTGAAGGTTTATTGGAGTTGGCCGTTGAGGCTGACGATGAAGATACCTTCAATGAAGCGGGGGCGGAGCTTGAATTACTACAAGGCAAATTAGAGCAATTGGAATTTCGCCGCATGTTTTCGGGTGAATACGACAGCGCTGATTGCTATATCGACTTACAAGCGGGTTCTGGTGGTACTGAAGCTCAGGATTGGGCAAGTATGTTATTACGTATGTACTTGCGTTGGGCGGAGTCGAAGGGCTTTAAAACCGAGATTATTGAAGAGTCTGATGGTGATGTCGCGGGTCTAAAATCAGCGACAGTGAAAATTATTGGCGACTACGCTTACGGCTGGTTAAGAACAGAGACTGGGGTTCACCGTTTAGTTCGTAAGAGTCCATTTGACTCGGGCGGGCGTCGTCATACTTCGTTTAGCTCAGCCTTTATTTACCCTGAAGTTGATGACGATATTGATATCGAAATTAACCCAGCGGACTTACGTATTGATGTGTACCGCGCTTCAGGTGCGGGTGGTCAGCACGTAAACAAAACGGAGTCAGCGGTACGTATTACTCATATTCCAACGAATATTGTGACGCAGTGCCAGAACGACCGTTCGCAGCATAAAAATAAAGACCAAGCAATGCGCCAGTTAAAAGCGAAGCTATATGAACTGGAAATGCAAAAGAAAAATGCGGACAAGCAAGCGATGGAAGAGAACAAATCAGATATTGGCTGGGGAAGCCAAATTCGTTCTTATGTCCTTGATGATGCAAGAATAAAAGATTTACGTACTGGTGTGGAAACGCGTAACACGCAAGCCGTACTGGATGGTGATTTGGATAAATTCATTGAAGCTAGTTTAAAAGCTGGCCTGTGAGGGAAAAATGTCTCAAGAGCAACAGGGTGCAGAACAGGCTCCCGATTTGAATAACGAACTTAAAACCCGTAAAGAAAAACTTGCGGCGTTGCGTGAAAAAGGAATTCCATTCCCAAATGATTTTCGTCGTGAAGATCTTTCAGACAAAATCCATGCTCAGTATGGTGAAAAGTCATCGGAAGAGCTGGAAGACTTGAATATTGAAGTCTCTATCGCGGGTCGTATGATGACGCGCCGTATCATGGGTAAAGCTTCATTTGCAACATTGCAAGATGTTGGTGGCCGTATTCAAATCTACGTATCACGTGATGACTTAGCGGAAGGCGTTTATAACGAACAGTTCAAAAAATGGGACTTGGGTGACATTTTAGGTGCGAAAGGGCGTTTATTTAAAACGAAAACGGGTGAACTCACTGTTCATTGTCATGAAGTACGTTTGTTAACCAAAGCCTTGCGTCCATTGCCAGATAAATTTCACGGTTTATCAGACCAAGAAACACGTTATCGTCAGCGTTATTTGGATTTGATTGCAAATGATGAATCACGTAACACCTTCATTGTGCGCTCTAAAATCTTAGCTGAAGTCCGTAACTTCATGGTTGGTCGTGATTTTATGGAAGTGGAAACCCCAATGATGCAAGTTATTCCAGGTGGCGCATCAGCACGTCCATTTATCACGCACCATAACGCGTTAGATATCGATATGTATTTGCGTATCGCACCAGAACTGTACTTAAAACGGTTAGTGGTCGGTGGTTTCGAACGCGTTTTTGAAATTAACCGTAACTTCCGTAATGAAGGTTTATCGCCTCGTCATAACCCTGAGTTCACTATGATGGAACTCTATATGGCGTATGCAGATTACCGTGATTTGATTGAATTAACGGAAGATTTATTCCGTACACTGACACAAAAAGTGTTAGGCAACACAGTCGTTCAGTATGGCGACCAACAGTTTGATTTTGGTCAGCCGTTCACTAAATTGACCATGAAGCAAGCTATCTGTAAATATCGTCCAGAAACCAATGTGGCTGATTTAGACGATATGGATAAGGCCGTTGAGATTGCACAATCATTAGGTATTAAGATTGAGAAAAGTTGGGGCTTAGGTCGTGTCCAGTGTGAAATCTTTGAGGAAGTCGCTGAAAGCCACTTAATTCAACCAACATTTATCACTGAATACCCTGCTGAAGTTTCACCTTTAGCACGTCGTAATGATGACAATCCATTTATTACTGACCGTTTTGAGTTCTTTATTGGTGGTCGTGAAATTGGTAATGGTTTCTCGGAATTAAATGATGCAGAAGACCAAGCAGAACGTTTTGCTGAGCAAGTTCGTCAAAAAGACGAAGGTGATGATGAAGCAATGTTCTATGACGAAGACTATGTTACTGCTTTAGAACATGGTTTACCGCCAACTGCAGGTCTTGGTATTGGTATCGACCGTATGGTGATGTTATTCACTAACAGTCATACCATTCGTGATGTTATTTTATTCCCAGCATTACGTCCGACAAAATAGCCGATGTTGTTTTTGTGCCCAGATAATACTGGGCACATCATTTTACTCTTAATATGTTCAAACTTTCCTTGTTTTTTATTCTACGTATCTTGCGACTCCTCAAGCCTCTCAATCTAATATCAACATAATATGTGCCAGTCTTTTTTTTGTTCGTATTCGCTAATTAGCGGAAAGTAGTCTATATAATAATGTTAAAAATAAATTTGAGTTACGAATAGTATCAATTTAGTATAAGTAATTATTCCAAAGAGTTGGTATAATTACACAAGTGCTACGTATGGTATATGTTGGTTTTTTGAAATATAACCTATTGAGAATGCATGAAATTTATTGTTCGCTGTCTTTTTTATAAATGAATTCCAAGTAAGTTACTTGTTTTTGAGTTTTTAAGTAAAGTGGTTGCACTGAAATGTTTTTAAAGCAGTACAGATACTGTGAGAGTGCTTAAAACACTCTTCTTGTGTAACAAAAAACTATTTTATTTGTTAGTAAGTGTTACAACAGGAAGATAAAAAAGAACGCGGGTTTTGTGTTATTGAGCTGTTATGTTTATGGTTACATAAACTAGTAAAATAATGTTTGGATAACATAATATAATTAAATAGCACCTTAAATGTGTTAATTTATGACTGTCTTGGTGTATTAATAAGAATAAGCTCATAAAAGTTACGAAAGGGTAGCGATTAAATAAGTTTAAAACTAAAATTATTTTAATCTAAATTTATGAGATGACTCTATTTCTACATTCGGACTTATAGAAAATAGCTAACTTTTAGCTTACACTAGGTTTCTTGGACATCATTATAATAGCGAAGAAAAGTACTGGTAAGGTAACCATATGTTTTTAAAAAATAAATTTCATGTTGCATCTTTGCTTATAGCAGGTACGGCTCTTCTTTCTGGCTGTACATTTGGCTCAGACACATACAATACAGCAACACCGAATACCCCAAGTAAACAAACCGTAACAGCAAATACCGCCCCTGCTGCTGAGCAACCATCAGCAAGTGCGACCCAAGCTGATGATTCTTATCCAGAATCACAAAAAGTTTTAAATAGCGCTATTAATCGTACACCAATAGCGTCAACAACTTATGGACAAAGTGGCGCTGATCAACAAACATTTGCTCACCTAAATACGTGTGTTAAGGAATTAAACGCACTAAAAACACTTTCGCCAAAGGATTACAACCGTTTAGTAGGTTCATTCAAAGAGGTTAGTGAAATCAATCGTCTCTACAGAGAAGTTGAAGGCACTGCTAGCCCTGACACAATTGAATTACTGCAAATGGCGATTGAATCTAAAACGAAAGTACTCTGTGCAAAAGTTCGCTATAACTCAGTATTGTCTACCGAATCAACATTGAAGAAAATTAGTGGATTATGAGAATAAACCTTAGGCTTTGTGTGTCGCTGGCACTTGTTACGACATTTTTTAGTCATGCTCCAAAAGCAGACAAATTTAATAGCGTTATTGATGATTTTGACACTTACCTCCAATTGGAAAGCGAAGGCAAAGTAAAAGAGCAAAAACAACAACAACAGCCAGTTAATACACAAGCTCAAGGTTACGATATTTTCTCTTCACTCTCGACAGTGCCTGCGCCGAAGGAAAAACAAAAGTCTGCGGCAGCGAATAAAGGAACCAAAGGGAAAACTACGGGTAAAAGAAAGTCTGGCGTAGCATCGGCAAGCCAAGTTGATTCGGCTAAAGTGACGCCAACAGAACCAGAAAAAACGATTTTTTCTGATGTCTGTGCGGTGACAACAGATAACGCGTCTGCGCCAATTTTACTCTCCTCCTATCCATACTTTTTTCAAAGTAACCAATGGAGCCCTGAATATTTAGCAAGGGACTTTGCTAAATATCAGTTAGTTCTCGATCCTCTTGGGTTGTATTCTTCTAAATTTGCCAGACCCTCAGGAATAGATACCTCAGCCTATCTTGAACAACTTGCAAAATTAATTGAACGCCAGCAGCTAACCAATTTGTATAAATTTGGTATTGCACAAGGTGTAGGACAACTTATTTCGTATAACAATTTGTTAAATGATGAACAACTTGTCGCTGAGCTAATTAACCACAATAAGAGTATCGCGCAATTAACACAGACAATTGCAGAAAAAGAATTTGAAATTAATCAGCTTAATGACGATGTTAAACAAAATAAAAATCAAATTGCGCAATTACAAGCACTATTAAATTCATCTTCAGATGATCAATCGTTAATTGATACGCTAAATCGTAAACTGGCAGAAGCGGAAAAAACGATTGAACAGAAACAGAATAATTTAACGCAGCTTAGCCAAGAGAATCAGCAAACCCAAGAAACGATTGCTCAACTTGAAAAACAATTAAATGAAAGTGCAATTGAACAATCTAAAATCAAACAACAACTTGCTGAGAAAGAGGAGCTGTATGCCTCTGCAAATTTAAAAATTGAGCAGTTAACGGCAGATATTGCAAAATTAGAGCTGGATGCTAAAAACCAATTACAGCTTGCAGGAAATTCAGATGAGCAAGTGAAATTAGTGACCAATGAACTTTTGCAGCAAAAAGAATTACTCAAACAAAAAGAAATTGAACTAAATACTGCAAAAAATGAAAAAGATGTTGCCCAGTCGGCTTTGAGTGCTCAGCAAGCAGACGCCAAACAATTAGAGCAGCAAAATCAACAATTGTTAGCTCAGTTAGCAGAGAAAGAACAGCTAGCGGAAAAAATCCAGGCTTCTTTAACTGAAAAAACAGCACAAGCAGAGCAAAAAGTTGTATTAGAGAAAGCGTTAAAAGAGTCACAAACAGCACAAAATGCTCTGATGGCCCAGTTAGCTTCAAGTGAAAAACAGCAGGCTGAGCTGCAAGCGAAACTAAGCCAAAATGAACAAAATTATGTCACTGCACAGGCTCAGTTGAAGCAAGCCGATGCGGATTTACAGCAATTACGTAAAGATGTTGAAAAGCAAACGGCATTACTAAATCAAGCCAGTGATGCACAAGTGAAAGCAATAACGGCTGATTTAAATAAACAGATAGCGTTGCTAAAACAAAAAGAAGATGGGTTGAAAAAAGCGCAAGCAGATAGCGAATCAACCCGTGATGCGCTGGCCAAACAGCAAGCTGCAGCCAAAGAGCTTGAGCAGAAAAATCAGCAATTAGCCGCGCAACTAACAGAAAAATCGCAACAGGCCGATAAAATTCAAGCTGCATTAGCTGAACAAACGGCGAAGGCTGCGGATAAAGCCGCGTTAGAAACAGAATTAGCGGCAGCGAAGAAACAGTTAGCTGAACATGAATCACTGCAAAATACGTTGGCGAAACAGCTGGCAAGCAGTGAAAAACAGCAGGCTGAGCTACAAGCGAAACTAAGCCAAAATGAACAAAATTATGCCACTGCACAGGCTCAGTTGAAGCAAGCCGATGCGGATTTACAGCAATTACGTAAAGATGTTGAAAAGCAAACGGCATTACTAAATCAAGCCAGTGATGCACAAGTGAAAGCAATAACGGCTGATTTAAATAAACAGATAGCGTTGCTAAAACAAAAAGAAGATGGGTTGAAAAAAGCGCAAGCAGATAGCGAATCAACCCGTGATGCGCTGGCCAAACAGCAAGCTGCAGCCAAAGAGCTTGAGCAGAAAAATCAGCAATTAGCCGCGCAACTAACAGAAAAATCGCAACAGGCCGATAAAATTCAAGCTGCATTAGCTGAACAAACGGCGAAGGCTGCGGATAAAGCCGCGTTAGAAACAGAATTAGCGGCAGCGAAGAAACAGTTAGCTGAACATGAATCACTGCAAAATACGTTGGCGAAACAGCTGGCAAGCAGTGAAAAACAGCAGGCTGAGCTACAAGCGAAACTAAGCCAAAATGAACAAAATTATGCCACTGCACAGGCTCAGTTGAAGCAAGCCGATGCGGATTTACAGCAATTACGTAAAGATGTTGAAAAGCAAACGGCATTACTAAATCAAGCCAGTGATGCACAAGTGAAAGCAATAACGGCTGATTTAAATAAACAGATAGCGTTGCTAAAACAAAAAGAAGATGGGTTGAAAAAAGCGCAAGCAGATAGCGAATCAACCCGTGATGCGCTGGCCAAACAGCAAGCTGCAGCCAAAGAGCTTGAGCAGAAAAATCAGCAATTAGCCGCGCAACTAACAGAAAAATCGCAACAGGCCGATAAAATTCAAGCTGCATTAGCTGAACAAACGGCGAAGGCTGCGGATAAAGCCGCGTTAGAAACAGAATTAGCGGCAGCGAAGAAACAGTTAGCTGAACATGAATCACTGCAAAATACGTTGGCGAAACAGCTGGCAAGCAGTGAAAAACAGCAGGCTGAGCTACAAGCGAAACTAAGCCAAAATGAACAAAATTATGCCACTGCACAGGCTCAGTTGAAGCAAGCCGATGCGGATTTACAGCAATTACGTAAAGATGTTGAAAAGCAAACGGCATTACTAAATCAAGCCAGTGATGCACAAGTGAAAGCAATAACGGCTGATTTAAATAAACAGATAGCGTTGCTAAAACAAAAAGAAGATGGGTTGAAAAAAGCGCAAGCAGATAGCGAATCAACCCGTGATGCGCTGGCCAAACAGCAAGCTGCAGCTAAAGAGCTTGAGCAGAAAAATCAGCAATTAGCCGCGCAACTAACAGAAAAATCGCAACAGGCCGATAAAATTCAAGCTGCATTAGCTGAACAAACGGCGAAGGCTGCGGATAAAGCCGCGTTAGAAACAGAATTAGCGGCAGCGAAGAAACAGTTAGCTGAACATGAATCACAGCAAAATACGTTGGCGAAACAGCTGGCAAGCAGTGAAAAACAGCAGGCTGAGCTACAAGCGAAACTAAGCCAAAATGAACAAAATTTTACAACGGCTAAAGGGCAGTTGGACAAAGCTAATGCAGACCTGCTAAAACTGCAAAAAGACGTTGAAAAACAAACTGCATTAATGGAGCAAGCGAACGATAAACAAATCAAAGCATTAACGCTTGATCTTAATAAGCAAGTTGCGCGACTTCAAGAGAAAGAAGCCGATTTGAAAAAAGCCCAAGTAGAAAGCCAATCAACCCGTGATGCGCTCGCCAAACAGCAAGCTGCAGCCAAAGAGCTTGAGCAAAAAAACCAACAATTAGCCGCACAATTGAGTGAAAAAGCTCAGCAAGCAGATAAAATTCAAGCATTATTGTCTGCTCAAACAGTTAAAGCGGAAGGCAAAGTTAGCTTGGCAAGTGAGTTAGCATTGGCGCAAAAACAATTGGTTGAACACCAAAATGCACAGAATGCGTTAGCTAAACAAGTGGCTGATAGTGAAAAACAGCAGGCTGAGTTGCAAGCCAAATTAAGCCAAAATGAACAAAATTATGTTGCTGCGCAAGAGCAATTAAACAAAGCTAACTTAGAGCTTAAAACGTTAAAAGCGAATATAGAAACCAAAACTGCATTAATGAACCAAGCTACGGATCAGCAAATTAAAGCATTAACTGTCGATTTAAATAAACAAATTGCATTGTTAAAGCAAAAAGAAGATGGCTTGAAGAAAGCAGAGACAGATAGCCGTTTAGCGAAAGAGGCATTGACGAAGCAACAAGTAACATCGAAAGAATTAGAGCAAAAAAATCAGCAACTTTCGGCTCAATTGAAAGACAAAACACAGCAAGCAGATAAAATCCAAGCGTCACTCGTTGAGCAATCGGCTAAAGTTGCTCAAAAAATTACGCTAGAATCTGAGCTTACACTGGCTAAACAGCAATTAGAAGAGCATCAAGCAGCTCAAAATACGCTTTCTAAACAATATACAGAAAGCCAGAAACAGCTGCAGAAACTTCAGGCCACATTGACTGAAAATGAGCAAAATTATGTGTCGGCTCAGAAGCAGCTGGCTCAGGCTAATGATAACTTGCAAAAACTGCAAAAAGACGTTGAAAAACAAACGGCATTAATTGGTCAAGCAAGTGACCAGCAAGTAAAAGAATTAACGGCAGATTTGAATAAGCAGTTAGCGTTGTTGAAGCAAAAAGAAGATGCTTTGGGTAAACTTGATTCAGAGAAAAAAGCGATTCAAGATGCACTTATGGCACAAGAAAGTGAAAGAAAAAAACTCGAATTACAAAATTCACAATTTGCAAAACAAACAAAAGAACAAGAATCGCAAATTAGCAAGCTTGAAAATGAAATAGCGGCTAAGGCTAAAAAACAAGCAGAGGTTGAGTCACAACTGGCTGATGCAAATAAACAAATTAGTGCTTTGAAATTAGATACTCAAAAATTGGATTCTGCAACCAAAGCACAAAAAGAATTAGCTTCTGCGCAAGAGCAATTGAAAAAACTACAGGCTGAGCTAGAGAAGCAAAAATCATTCTCAAGTGATGAGGTACTTAAATCACAAATTATGGATTTAAATCGTCGTATAACTTTGTTGCAAGACGAAAATAATGCGTTAAAAGCGAAAGGTAACACTGGCTCGAACGCAGGGCTAGCAGGACGCGTGCCACCAAGTAAAGATATCAAGGTCGTTGCCGCAGAAAATGCTAAGAAAAATCAGAAGATAATTCAAGATATTACGGCACAAAAATACAGTAAGCTGGATAATAATACATACTATAAAATTATTCAGCGTGGTACGCCGATTAACGATGTTAAAAAGAAAGACATCACATTTATTATGAGAGAGCAGTTAACGGATGGAACGGTTACTGTTATGTATACGGATAAAAACCCTGTGACGCTGCCTTATAATGAATTACCGACGCCATTAAATTCGTTTGTTGAACGTGCAGGGGAAGGCGGGATGGTGAAAGTTTATATTAAGCCAGAAGGTGGTTATGGGGTAGAGGGAGTTCCAGGTGAAATACCACCAAACTCTATGTCTATCATTGACTTGAAGATCATGAAAGTCAAATAACCAAAGAATTCGTTTAGGTTTTTGAAAGGGTGATTTGTCATTCAGGCAAATTGCCTTTTTTTATGGCGAGTAACTGGAGATGAAAAATAGTTAAAAGTGAAATAAAGGAAGGGACTTTGGGTTGCCTTTCTGCCAGATTATAGTTAAATCATAAATTTCTATAACTGACAGGGCATGTGTCTATATTCGGTTTTATTGAGTAATTAAGAGGTTATTCTTGATTTACTCGGGGTGTAACCAAATCGCTTTCGATAACTCTGTGTGAAATAAGATTGGCTAGAGAAGCCTGCTTCCATTGAAACTTCAACAATGCTCATTGATGTATTTACCAATAATTGGTGTGCATACATAATTCGTTTTTCACTGATCCATGAACGGGGTGATGTTGCATAAACGGTATTAAATAGTTCCTTAAATGTTGTTAAACCCATTCCAAATGTACGAGCGAATTCACTTAACTTCCATTCCTTCAAATAATTATTTTCCATGAATAATTGCAATCGTTGGGCTTGACGGTTACTTAATTGCTTAAAGTTAGAAAGTAAAATAGCACCTTGCTCACTGTAGGATAATAACAGCAATAATTCGCTTATTCGTAATGATACGATAGCTTCAGGATAATCGTGGTCAATGATTGCATTTAAGCTATTTTTAATGTCTTTAATTAATGGAAATGAGGTAAACTTGATGACATCAGATGATGTATCTTCAAATCGCTCGATCTCAGTCAGTTGTGAACCGTGTAGAGTAATAAACTCACGTAGAAAGTCATCGTTTAAACCTACCCAGAGTAACTGACAATCTGTTGTTAAATCAGCAGACTGAAATGAGTAAGAGCCTTGTTTATGGTATAAAATATCACCTTCATTTAAAGTTTGTACATTGGCAGGGGTTTCCAGTAATAGTGTTCCTTTTTCTACAATAATGACGCCTTTGGATGTTAAATCGATAATGGTATGTGCTACCTCGTTATCAATAGTCATTTTTTTTATAACGGTCTGATTTAAATTGCTTTTAACTTGCATTATAGCCACCTAAGTAATCGTATTCATACTATTTAAATATCACTATCAAAATTAAATATCAAAAAAAGAAATGACTTTGATATAAAAAATCGACATTACCTGTATGGTTGAAATTATATAAATCGATTATTTATGTGTCATTTTGTTATTTTAAATATAAATAAATGTTTCAAAATATAGTTTTTCCGAATCAATTGGCATTATAGATCGGATTTACAAATGCTATTAAGCTTGTTATTTTATAATATTCTATAGTTACGGGTAACATATGGTTTATTATTCTGATTTTAACATTCTGTCTGGTTGTAAATTTTTTGTTGTTTTTTACCCTTTAATCGTGTTTTTTTTCTATTTTTGTATAGGATCATCATTTTTCGTGTAGTAATCGGTTTTATTGCCATGACAATAATTGATTAAATACTCGTAAAAAATATTATTTATAAGTAATTTTTATGTATTTATTAATTGTTTAATTGAGTTATTTATTAAATTTGTCGTCATGATTAGTTATTTTTATTTAAATGGCATTTAATTGCATGATAATGAGATATATGTCTCTATTTTCAATTGATAGGTGGTGTTAATGGTTTTAATAGGTAATATAAATATAGATTTTGGTAATTAGTTATTTTGGGTTACTATTTTTTATAAGGGCATATTTCAGTCATAAATAGTCAGTGTTAAGGTGATGGATTCCAGTATTTCTCATTTTTATGTTTACGCATAAAAGGTGTTTTTGTAGAAAAACATAAATATATCAGTTGGATATTGATAATTTCTTAATGGTGAGAGTATATTGAAAGAATAAGACTACCTTATGTAAATAAGCATAAAAAATGTAGCTTACGCTTATGTGGATTATGCTGTAATATTTCTGCCCTTAAGTTAATTCTACTTATTTATGTCTTGGTTCTGCGCTGCGCGCTTATTAACTTTAGCTGGAAGTTTGGGCACTGGCTTACGGTCATCAAGTAGGTGTCGAATTGCGAGTATTGGATGGTGTAACAGCATTTTAGGGCCAGCCCAGCGCATCACTGCCTTCATTTGTTCTCGCATTTTCGGTTGGTAGCAATGAATAGGGCATTGTTTGCAGGCAGGCTTTGCTTCCCCATAACGACATTTCTCTAAGCGATTAACGGCATAAGTGAAAAGCTTTTGATAATAATCTGGTATGTCATTGGGGGCTGAGTGCGCTTTCTCATAGATGTTGATCATTTTTTCAATCGTTTTAATTTCCCGATTTATTCGTTTACCAACCATGATTGTCTCTGCTTAAAATAAAACATGCATTTAATATACATTTTAATGGTTTCAATAGAAAGCTTATGAGAGCTTAACGATGGATTCTTTGATAGAGTTCAATAAATTTGGGGATAATGAAAAAGAGGGCTAACCAGTGGGCCACCCTCTTTTACTGAAACCACTTGGATATTCAATAAAAAGATAAACTCATCGAGCCTATCTTTAATAGGTTACAGACTAGATTGCATTATTTTTTGCATTTCATCTTTAAGATGTAATTTTTCTTTTTTTAGTTTGGCTACGTGCTCGTTATAACCAGCGCCAGATGGGCCTTCGAGTTTACTGATTTCTTTATCGAGTCGATGATGCTTTTCATATAACGTTTGAAAACGGGGATGTGTGGATACTAATTTTGAAACTAAATCTTGATCTGCTGATAACATACTACCTCCTCAGAATGTATTAAGCCTCAAATTTAGTATAATCAGTGCGCATATTTTGTGCATTAAATTAGCGGGTAATTTACATAATTTTTATCATTTTTATGATCCTTATACTAAAATTAAGTACTATTACGTCTATCTACTGTGAAAAACCTATATTTTTGTAATTAAGAATCATCTATAGTGATAATTGCAGTGTAATTGACTTACTATGTAATGGAACTTAGAGTTTTTAATTGATTTTCTCTTTTGAAATAGGAATAAATGATGAAAAAAGCGATTTTATCTGTAATGGCAGCGGCACTTGTCTCATCTTGTGCAGTAGCAACGGAGGACTTGGAAAAGATCGCACCATATCCAAAAGCAGAATCAGGTATGACTCGTCATGTGATTCAACTTGCAAACCAGCAAAATGAAAATAACTTTATGGTTGAGCTGGTCATTGGTAAAACAATTAAAGCAGATTGTAACCATCAGTGGTTTATGGGGGATCTTGATAAGAAAACCTTAGAGGGGTGGGGTTACGACTACTATAAATTGGATGAAATTAAAGGGCCTGCATCAACAATGATGGCCTGTACTAAGCCAGCTGAAGATCGTTTTATCACAACTCAATTAGGTGATGATGCGTTTGTTCGTTATAACAGCAAGCTCCCTATTGTTGTTTATGCGCCTGCAGATATGGATGTTAAATATCGTATTTGGTCAACAGACGATAAGCTAATTGATTCCACCAAAAAATAAATAAAAAATGCCGCTAATTGAAGGTGACCCCCATAAATTTGCGGCATTTTTTTATCTATTATTTTAGCGGATCACAAAGACCGATGTTTTTGCATGACGAACAATAGCTGACGCTGTTGAACCTAATAAATAAGTTGAGGTACTTGGATGGTGTGAGCCCACCATGATTAAATCCGCATCAATCTCTTGTGCGTAATCTAAGATTTCATCTTTCGCTGAGCCAATGCTGACTTTGCAATTAATCTGAGCATCTGGCACTTTTATGTCTTTAATTATTTCTTCCAGTGCACGCATCGCTAAAACAGAGCGTTCCGCAGAGTTTTTTTGACTCTCGGGCAATGCGGCGATTTCAATACCAAAAAATAATTCAACACTCGGAATGACGGATAAAAAATGAATTTCAGGTGCCCCCAACATGGCTAAGGCTTCAACGTGTTTTATGATGTCCTGATTCAGCTCATCTTCTAGTAAATCAATAGGAACTAGAATTTTTTTATACATAGCCACCTCATTCATATGTTATTTGAAATCGATTATAGCAATTCACTATTTATATACTATAAGTTAAATAAGATAGAAGAAATGCTATTAAGTGCGCATTTATCGCTATTTTAAATAATGAACGCATTTGTAATCAAAAATAAAGAATAACCATTTTCATCCAAGCTAACTGGTTACAAATTATCATGAGACATTTAACATTTAATGTGCGAGTATTGGCAGAGTATTTATTTAACTTATTGATTTAAAAAGTTTATTTAAATGATAATTATTTTGTTTTTCATTAAAGAAATGATGGTATGAATAAAAATGAAGCGGTAGGGCAGCCAAGCAAGGAATTTGTCGTTCAGCAGGCTAAATTTAAGGCGGCGAAAAAAAGCACATTGATTAGTGTGTTGGTCAATACGCTGCTATCTATTTGGCAGATCATTATTGGTATTTTTTCTCACTCGTCAGGTTTAATCGCTGATGGGATCCACACATTATCCGATTTAATCGCGGATTTTGTTGTTCTGATCGCCAATAAAAAGAGCCACAAAAAACCAGATGAAGACCACCCTTATGGACATTTTCGTTATGAAAATGGGGCATCATTGATTTTGGGGATTATTTTATTGATTGTTGGAGTGGGAATGGTGTGGTCTGCCATTGAAAAGCTACTCAATCCTGATTTGATCCCTGAAGTTCATATGATTGCATTAGTGGCAGCATTGGTTGCATTAGTCGCAAAAGAGGGATTATTCCGTTATATGTTGTATGTAGCAAAGAAAGTGAATTCCAGCATGTTAGTTGCAAATGCATGGCACGCACGTTCTGATGCTGCATCTTCTTTGGTTGTGGCTATTGGTATTGTGGGTAATTTATGTGGACTGCGTATTTTTGATCCACTTGCTGCAATGATTGTGGGGACATTTGTTTTCAGAATGGGTTTTAAATTTACCAATCAATCTATGCAAGATTTAATGGATAAAGGCGCTGATGAGGAGACACTACAAGAAATCCGCGATGTACTAGATAGCATCGACGAATTATCGGGTTATCATGATTTAAAAACCCGCAAATCAGGGGATTTTTTATTAGTTGATGTGCATTTAGAGCTTGATGGAAATATGAGTATTACACAAGGGCATGATATTGCTGTTAATACACGTAAAAAACTCATGGAAAACCCACAAATTTTAGATGTGATGACTCACTTAGACCCTTACGACAAACACATCAAGCATTAATAAAATGGTTACCAATATGTTTTCAAAATAACCGAATTTTGTGTCTTATTCGGTTATTTTTTTGTCACATTAAAACAATATCAGCCAATAAGTTATTGCACTCAATAGGCAACCAGTGGAAAATCAACTTGTTGTTGCAGGATGGAACAATTTTTTTGTTCACGCGGAAGGGGCGGTTGAGCAAATGTTAATATTTTACCCCTTCAGCTGAATAGATTACTGTCGAATATTGAGGGAAAAATGCGGTTTACTCAAGAACAGCGTCACGCTATCCGATCGCCAAAAGTTATTGCACTGACTAATCAAAATGGAATGAAAGTTTTACTCACAAGTTTAGGCGCCAGCTGGGTTAGCTGTATATTGCCTTTACCAAGTGGGAAGCGAGATGTGGTTTTAGGGTCACCCAACATGGCGAAGCAGATGGAGCAGGGTGTTTATCTCGGTGCGACCATCGGGCGAGTTGCAAACCGCATTTGTGGCTCACGATTTACGTTAAATGGCCATCAATATACAGTTTCCAATAATCAAAATATCCACTGTTTACATGGTGGAAAAAGCAATTTTAGCTATCGAATTTGGGGGATCATTCAGCCTAGTCCATCCAAAGCGGTTTTTTCTTTAGTTTCGCCTGCGGGGGATCAAGGCTTTCCAGGGACATTATTGGTTGAGGTTAGCTATGAACTAACTGAAGATAATCAAGTGGTTATTGATTATAAATACCAATCAACAGAAGATTGTCCAGTGAACCTGACGAATCACACCTATTTTAACCTTGCGGGGGAAGATTCAGCTCGAACCGTATTTGAGCATGACTTGCAGATAGCGGCTGATACATTTTTACCGACAACCGCGGAAGGGCTGCCAACAGGGGAGTGGCGGGATGTCACTGATACGAACTTTGATTTTCGAGCGAGCAAACGCATTGGCCGAGATTTTTTACAAGATGATGTACAAGCGGCGGTTGGTGGGTATGACCATACGTTCATCTTTAATAGCGGTATGGCGGATGGGCTGCAAACGGTGGCAACATTAGGTGCGCCTGATGGTGATGTACAGATGAAAATTAGCACAACAATGCCTGCGATGCAGCTTTATAGTGGTAATCAGTTGTTTGCTATTGCAGGAAAAAGCCAAACTTATACCGCATATTCAGGGGTGGCTTTAGAAACACAGTTTCCACCTGATGCGGTCAATCACCCTGAATGGGGGGATCTATATACGGGTATTGCTGAATCACAGCGGATTTATTCCAGTCAAACCCGCTATCAATTTATTTTTTAATTTATTGATGCTAAAAAATAGCAACGCCGCAATATCGCAATATATAGCGGCGTTTTGTCATTATTAAAGGTGGAACGAGCTTAAATCACAAATAAATCCATATATTCATTTACGGACATTTTTTCTAACATGGGTTTATCGAGTGATGCTTGAAGAATACGCAGCTGCTGCGCTTCAGGAAACTGCCTTGCCAAGTTAATTCTAAATTTCTTCAATAACAACGGCATCCCTTCTTTACGGCGGCGTTTATGGCCTACAGGGTATTCAATCACCACTTCATCCAACACGTGACCATCATTTAGCGTAATGGTTAATCCATTAGAAATTGAACGTTTATCTGGGTCATGGTAGTCGGCGGTAAATTGCGTGTCTTCATGGCAATGTATTTTGGCACGAAGCGCATCAATACGGCTATCTTGCGCAATGTTATCTTCATAGTCAGCGGCGGTGAGTCGACCAAAAATTAGTGGCACAGCCACCATGTATTGTATGCAATGGTCACGGTCAGCAGGGTTATTGAGTGGGCCTTTCTTATCAATAATGCGAATACAGGCTTCATGGGTGCGAATTGTAATTGATGCAATATCATCGGCACTTTTACCCATTGCGGCTAATGTTCTATGTAATTGTAATGCAGCTTCGACGGCGGTTTGAGAGTGAAACTCAGCGGGGAAAGCGATTTTAAACAATACGTTTTCCATAACATAGGAACCATAAGGGCGTTGGAAGCGAAGCGGCTGCCCCTTAAATAAAACGTCATAAAACCCCCATGTTTTGGCAGTCAATGCCGTTGGGTAGCCCATTTCGCCTTTTTGCGCCATCAATGCGAGCCTAACTGCACGGGAGGTTGCATCTCCTGCTGCCCATGATTTTCTTGAACCTGTATTCGGCGCATGGCGGTAAGTACGTAAGCTGTGGCCATCAATCCACGCTAGGGAAATAGCATTGAGGATCTGTTCGCGGTTTAAACCTAACATTTGTGAGACAACAGCTGTTGAGGCGACTTTGACTAAAATAACATGGTCGAGCCCGACTTTGTTAAAGGCATTTTCAAGGGCGATGCACCCTTGAATTTCGTGTGCTTTAATCATAGCCGTTAATACATCTTTAATGATTAACGGTTTTTTGCCTTTAGCTAGATTTTCCCTCGATAACCAATCGGCGGTAGCAAGGATGCCACCTAAGTTATCTGAAGGGTGGCCCCATTCAGCGGCGAGCCAAGTATCATTAAAATCAAGCCAGCGGCACATTGTGCCAATATTAAAAGCACCTTGAACAGGGTCTAATTGAAATTGGGTGCCAGGAATTTTAGTGCCATTGGGAACAATTGTTCCTGGTACTATTGGGCCTAACAGTTTTTTACAGGCCGGGTATTCTAACGATTCCATGCCGCAGCCTAGCGTATCGAGCAGGCAATGATAGGCGGTATCGTAAGCTAGTTCAGAAACAATTGGGTAATCCATTACATAATCAACAATGTCACTGATAACTTTATCAAATTCAATTTTTTGAGAACTCACGGTTTGTGTTGTCATTATTTTACCTTTATTAACGCTGTTCTATTGGAGTGAATAATTGATTTTCTGGCCCAATATAATTGGCCGATGGACGAATAATTTTATTGTCTTGTCTTTGTTCGAGAATATGGGCAGACCAACCTGCAGTCCGCGCCATGACAAATAGCGGGGTAAACATGGCGGTTGGTACCCCCATTAAGTGATAGGCCACTGCAGAGAACCAATCCAAATTTGGAAACATGCCTTTTTCACGTTTCATTACCGTTTCGATACGGTCAGCAACGCTGTATAAATGGCGATTCAAATTTTGTTCTGAAAGCTGCAATGCCACGGATTTAATGATGGGATGGCGTGGATCAGCAAGGGTGTACACTGGGTGGCCAAAGCCAATAATGACTTCTTTATTATGAATACGAGCCGTGATATCTCGTTCGGCTTCATCCATTGAGGCATAGCGCTGCTGGATTTCTAATGAAACCTCATTTGCGCCGCCATGTTTTGGCCCTCGTAAGGCGGCTATTGCGCCTGTTATTGCTGAATAAAAATCGGTACCTGTGCCTGCAATGACGCGAGCGGCAAATGTTGAGGCATTAAACTCATGTTCTGCATATAAAATTGCGGCAATATGCATGAATTTTTCCCATTGAGCTGGCGGTTTTTTGCCATGCAACAAATGCAAAAAATGGGCACCTATTGAGTCGTCATCGGTTTGCGTTTCGATACGACGACCATGGTGACTAAAGTGATACCAGTACAGTAACATTGAGCCTAATGAGGCTAACAATCGGTCAGCAATGTCTCTGGCACCTGAAAATGGGTGTGAATCTTTTTCGGGGAGTACACAGCCCATCATCGAAACCCCTGTTCGTAAGACATCCATAGGGTGTGCATTTGCGGGAACAGATTCTAAAGTTTGTTTCACACTTGCAGGTAGCCCGCGATAGGTTTGTAGTTTTGCTTTATAGGCGATGAGCTCAGTTTGTGTGGGGAGCTTATCGTGTATCAGTAAGTGTGCAACCTCTTCGAATTCGCATTGAGTGGCTAAGTCATGAATATCAAAACCACGATAGTGCAGATCATTCCCGTTACGTCCTACGGTACAAAGTGCAGTATTTCCCGCTGGAACACCTGAAAGTGCCACCGATTTTTTGGGCTTAAATTGTGGTGATACGGTGTTACTAAGTTGTTCATTCATCGTAATTTCCTTGTAAGGGATAGAGGAGACTCAACTTGGTGCCGCCTGTGTGTCTATGGTTTTTTTTGCGAAAATAGGGCATCCAGTTTTTGTTCGTAATCGTAGTAATGAATGCTTTGGTAAAGTTCATCACGTGTTTGCATCAAAGGAATAACGTTTTTCTGTGTGCCTTCATGGCGTATTGCAGTGTAGACCTGTTCTGCGGCTTTATTCATCGCACGAAAAGCTGACAGCGGATAGAGTGCGATAGCGATACCGACACTACGAAGCTCATCTAACGTAAACAATGGGGTTTGGCCAAATTCTGTAAGATTAGCAAGAACAGGTGCGGGGGTGTTTTGGGTAAATTGTTGGTACATAGACAGTTCAGTAATAGCCTCAGGGAATAACATGTCTGCACCTGCATCGAGATAGGCTTGAGCTCGTTCAAGTGCAGCATCTAGGCCTTCGACGGCGAGTGCATCTGTGCGAGCCATAATCACAAAACTATCATCAGTACGGGCATCTACCGCGGCTTTGATTCTATCTACCATTTCTTGTGTTGAGACAATCTCTTTATTAGGTCGGTGACCACAGCGTTTCGCACCGACTTGGTCTTCAAGGTGTAATCCCGCCGCACCTGCTTTGCAAAATGACTTGACGGTGCGAGCGACATTAAAAGCTGAAGGGCCAAAGCCAATATCGGCATCAACCATCAGGGGTAAATCACAGACATCAGTAATGCGACGAATATCAATTAACACATCCTCTAGAGTGGAGATCCCTAAGTCAGGCATACCTAATGATCCTGCCGCGACGCCACCACCAGATAAATAAATCGCTTTATAGCCTGCTTGTTGGGCAAGAAGGGCATGATTGGCATTAATCGTCCCAACTAACTGAAGGGGGGATTCTTGAGCGACAGCATCGCGGAATTTTTGTCCAGCAGGAATAGATGTCATAGAAGCCTCTTAATTGTTAATAAATTGTTTTTATTTAAGGTCACTATAATCATATAGCAATTGGCATGCCAACTAGCCTAAAGGTGGGTTATTTGAAATAAATCTTTATAAATTAATTGGTTGGGTGTTGTGTGGGTTTGTGATAAAGAAAACAAATTTCTAATCTGTGATTAGCATGTTTCATTGAAACGCGCTATTGTTAATTGAAACATTTTTTGAAACATAACTGTGAGGGAGTGAAATAGATGGAAAAACCGATTATTTGGACAGTGTCTGTTTCACGGCTATATACACTTTTTCGCGATATAAGCCCCGAATTTAGTGAACAAGCAGACATTACACCGTTAAATCTGGGATTTGAACAGGCGGCGGAAGAGGTACGAGAGAGGCTAAAGCAAGGGCATTGTGATGCTATCATTAGTGCTGGCTCAAACGGTGCTTACCTCAAAAGTCATGTTTCTGTGCCTGTTATCATCGTTAATATCAACGGATTTGACGTAATGCAAGCACTTGCGAAGGGGCGAGAAATCAGTGATAAGATTGGTATTATTAATTATAAAAATACCATTCCATCATTAACCGATTTTCAGCAACGTTTTGCATTGCAAATTGAACAACGTAGCTATGTTACCGCCGAAGATGCACGAGAACAACTTAAGGCTTTGAAATCGATGGGGATTTCAGTGGTTGTCGGCGCTGGGTTGATTATGGACTTAGCGGATGAAATGGGAATGACAGGCATTTTTGTCTATTCAACTCAAACCATACGGCAGGCATTTTCCGATGCTATTGAGTTAAGCCGAATGTCTCACCGT
Organism: Providencia xihuensis; assembly: GCF_041953405.1. NCBI lineage: Bacteria > Pseudomonadati > Pseudomonadota > Gammaproteobacteria > Enterobacterales > Morganellaceae > Providencia > Providencia xihuensis. Next base: position 1,579,124 of record NZ_CP169565.1, read on the forward strand.
AATCGCCATTCATCAGATAAATATCGACCAGTTACCCCGCCAAAAGTCCGCCATACAATCAATGATTTAATTGGTTCATCATTGTCAATGGAACGGGTAAGACAGACGATTATGTTATATGCACGCTCAGAGGCTACTGTACTGATCCAAGGCGAAAGTGGAACAGGGAAAGAAATGGTGGCACAAGCGATTCACCATGAATTTACATTATTTAATCAGCACAAACGCAGTAAGCAGCAAATGCCTTTTGTCGCGGTTAATTGTGGCGCGATCCCTGAAACATTATTAGAAGCTGAATTATTTGGTTATGAAGAGGGGGCATTTACAGGGTCACGGCGTGGGGGAAGAGCAGGGTTGTTTGAACTAGCTCATGGTGGCACATTATTTTTAGATGAAATTGGCGAAATGCCATTAGCGTTGCAAACGCGACTTTTGCGGGTGCTGGAAGAGCGCTCTGTGGTACGGATTGGTGGTTATAAACCTTTGCAAGTCAATGTGCGTGTGATTTGTGCGACCCATTGCCATTTAGATGATTGGGTGAAAAATGGGCATTTTCGTGCTGACCTATTCTACCGTTTAGGGGTACTTCGGATGCAAGTACCTGCGCTTAATGAGCGAGGTGAAGACATTCTTTTTCTCGCACAGAGGCTTTTAAAATTGGCTTTTGCTGGTTTGGTTTTACCGCTCCCTGCGTTTCGGGTACAGCAGCTTTTAAGCTGTCGTCATTTTTTTCTAAATTATGCATGGCCAGGAAATGTGCGTGAGCTGCGAAACTTAATGGAGCGAGTTGCGCTTTATTGTAGTGCATACCCTGAAAAGGCCATTACTGAAGAGATGCTGATCAGTTTATCTCCCGAACGCCAGTGGATAGTAAATGACAATGATGTTGTTATTGATAGAGGTAAGGAATCACTTACTGACATAATGGCAAGGTTTAATGGTGATCGTAAAGCGGTAGCTCAGTACCTAGGGATTAGCAGAACAACACTTTGGCGCCGCCTTTGTGCATTAGAAAAATGCTAGTTGGTAAACTATGCGGAAAGAAATTATTAAACCGTATGTTCTATTAAGTATTTTTGACTAAAAACGAAATGAATTAAATAGGGCATTATAGAAGTATAAATTAAGTTACTTTCATTTCTCTTGCCAGCAAAAAAGGTATTTTGCATTGGGCGTGATAGCAAGATTAAATAATAAATAAATTATTTTACCATTGAGTACTTTTATGGCCTTTTCCATTTGGCTTAAGTTGTGTCAATCTGTAACAAAAAAAGAAAAGTGATTGTTTTTTTATCGGTATGAATTTAAAGGGTTTTGTTTGTTTTAATGGTCGATATTGATTTAAATTCTCTTTCGGAAAAAACGTGATTTTTCTCACATAAATTATTTTACTAGTCACCATTAGATTTTCTCATTTTAACTTACCGATTTAACGTTCTATATTGCGCTCAAATCAGTCTTATTTTTATATTTTACTCCTGCACTAATCGCCGAAATGTGTTCCTTTTTTGAGATCACAGCCTTGTCGTATTCTACGATGTAGTTGCAGCGCATATTATTTATTTTTATTTGTTGGAGAGTGGGGCGTGAATCAGTCCACTACTATCATGCGCAAACGCGATAATGCATTCGTTCCTGTTGCAGGGTTAACGATTTTTGCTATTGCATCGGGTTATTTAATGAGCTTAATCCCATTATCAATGGGGAGCTTCGGAATTGATACGCAGTACGCAGGTTGGTTAGCAAGTGCCTACTACATTGGCTTATTAATTGGTTCAATGCTAATTGAGCCCGTGATTGCCAAAATTGGTCATCGCCTCGCTTTTATTGGTTTTTTATTAATGCTAGCCGCAACGGTTGTGGTTTTGCCGTGGGCACCTTCGATTGAAGCTTGGCTTCCAAACCGTTTAATTGCAGGTATCGCGGTTGCGGGTATCTTTGTGGTGGTTGAATCCTGGCTGCTGATTGGTGACAGCCCGAAAGAGCGAGCTAAGCGATTAAGCTTTTATATGACGTCATTATATGGCGGGACAACGTTAGGGCAACTCGCGATTGGCGTTATCGGAACCCAAGGTGCTTATCCTTTTATGGTTGTATTGGGCTTATTGTTATTAGCTGTAATGCCCCCATTATTCGTTCGCCAAGGGCAACCAGATAGCGGGTCACACCAAAAATTATCGCTGAAAAAAATTGCACGATTAAGTAAACCTGCAATTATTGGGTGTATGGTTTCAGGTATCACTATGGGTACGATTTATGGGTTGATGCCTTTATCGTTGAAGAAAGAACAATTCACGACTGACCAAGTTGGGGTTTTGATGGCTTCAATTATTTTGGGTGGTATGTTGATCCAGCCTGTTGTCAGTAAGTTGTCAATTTTGATGAGCAAAACCTTGTTATTAGCGATGGTTTCCTTATTAGGGGTATTCGCGATGGGGGTTATTTATATTTCTAGCGACTACTTAGTGATGATTGTTGCATTAGCGTTGTTAGGAATGTCTTCATTTGCGTTATACCCGGTTGCGATTACTTTAGCGTGTGATAACTTGGATTCATCCTATATTGTTGCTGCAACACAAGTGATGTTATTTAGTTATAGCATTGGTTCAGCAATGGGCCCAATCGCGGCGGGCGCATTATTAAGTCAGCATAATGGGTTAGTGGATTTCTTCTTTATTGTGTTGCTCGTGACGGCAATTTATATGTTAATAGCCAGCTTGCGTCGTAAAGCGAGTGTGCTGGCGAATTAACTGTTTAAGTTAATATGGTTTATAAAGGCTCTGTGAATTCACAGGGCCTTTTTTCTATTCGTTACTTTTTCTTATTCACGGAGATAGTTGATAAGGCACCTTCGAGAGGCGCATAGCCCGCAGATTGGGTAATGCGTTGTTCCCAATGCTCCCCTAATTTAAAGTCCCACGACAATGGTGATATTTCTGTTCTACCTGCATTAGGGGCAAACGTGAGTTCACTAAAATACAAGGTGTTTTCATCAGACATCAAAAAGTCTGCACGGCAATAATCGAATGGTGTGACGAGAATTTCAGCCAAGCGTAGCATTTCTTTAAAGAGAGGTGGCTCAGATACTGGCTCTAACATATTTGGGTAGCCAAAAGTGACGGGTTGCAATTGCCAGTTAATATCATAGATATTGATAAACTCTTCACCTGACTCATCAGTATAATCGATTTCTGCATAGACAGGCTTACCTGAAAAACAATGTATACGGCAAGTTTCAGGAACGAGTTTTCTATTTTTATTGGCGAATAAGTCAATATATTTTTCACAAATAATTTGTGGTGAAATATTTTTATAATGACGTTCGCGAGTAATGTAATAAAGATTTTTGAATAAATGAAATGACAATTTATCTTTGGCATGTTGCCAATCAAATTTTTCTTTGTTTCGGCAAATTACACTGCTGCCGCTATCATGATTACATTTAAGAACAAATTGTTCAGGAAGTGTATCGATATTAATTTCATTTACATGACGATAGGTGGCTAAGATAGGAACTAAATACTCATCGCCAATGGTTCGACTGATGTAGCTCCTGACGGCTAGTTTATCAGCAAGCTGTGTATACAGTGGGTTTTTATCACGCAGCATTCTAAAATTCACCTTTTCATTGAAGCTTTTAGGTGTTTTAAAATCAGGGCGATAATTTAGTTTTTTTGCAAATTTATTAGTAAGATAAAGCTTATCACTAATAATAAATGTGCGTAGTTTTTTTATAATGTACTCTGCTTTTTTCATGCGAGTGTCAACCATTCTATAAAATGTAGTGTGTAAATTAGAAATATTATTTTTTATGAAGTATATTTTGGATAACTTAAATGAAGTATCAATGAATGCAATAGTGAATTTAATAATTCCTTAATAAATGAAAATTAAACAAGTGATAAATGAATGTTAAAATAATTAATATTATGGTTTTTTGATTGAATTTATATCAATAATTAAATCAATTGTTTTAATTATTCACCAAAAATAATACGGGTATAGGTTATTTAGTAGGATACCATATGGTTGGTTAATGAACCTTAAGCATTTATTTTAAGGTCTAATAAATGCTTAAATAATTAGTTTGTTGAGTAACTGTTTAAATAGAAAAATGACCTCACTGTATTAATAGAATATGCATACAGTGAGACGACATTTAGTGTGGTTTTTCACCCATTTTTTTTAAGAAGCGAATTTGTGCTGCGACCAATTCATTATAACGAATGCAGCGGTAAGGCATGTTGTGTTGCGTCGCTAACTCACCCAAAATCTTTGCCAAGGCAGGGTAGTGGCGATGGTGCCAATTGGGGAAAAGGTGATGGGTGAGATGATAATTAAGTCCGCCAGTTAAACGCCATAGACAATGTGGTGTTGGTATCCAATCACAGGCAGTAACAAAATTATGATGGTACCAACCATGCTTAATTTGTTTGTCTTCTGGTGCAGTAAAAAATTCAGTTTCAGCCCAATGCGTCCCCAAAAGTAAATAAATGACAAAAATAGATGCAATCATTTGGCTTAAAATATAAGTGACAAAAATAGCGGTTAAACTTATTCCATGTTCATGGGCAAAAAGTAAAGGGAAGCCTAGCATCAGTAGTAAATGACCAATTTTGCTAGTAATAAAAAGTGCCCAACCTTTTTTTCCCGCTAAAACCTTTTTATCTTTCAGGCGTGTTTTCCCTGTTCTATCCGACCAGTCAAAAACCAGTGCTATCCATGTTAAAGAAAAAGACGCAATAAATGGCCAGTAGATGTGTTGATACTTCATGAAAGGTCGCCATTTTTGAAAAGGCGTTTGGCGAAAGATGCCATTTTCTTCTGTGTCTAAGTCATAATCTTCAATATTGGCAAAATGGTGGTGGTAGTGAACATGGCGGGTTCGCCAAAATTCAGGCTCTAACCCTAAAGGTAAGGTGACTAAACGTCCAAATACCCGGTTTTTCCAACTATTTTTAAATAACGTATTATGACAAGCATCGTGTTGCCCAATGACATTGAGGAACATGATGAGCAGAACAAAAATAAAATAGGATAAACTGTAAGTTAATACGGATGAGGTAAACAGCGTAGGTAGGTAGCATAATATTGCGATACTGAATAAGATGATGACTACTGCAATATCGGTTTTACTCGCATATACGTGATCGTGTTTGCTTTGTAGATAATCTTGGCTGGCTTGTTTTAAGGCTGTATGAAAATGTTGTTCGTCAGCGCTGGCAAATGTGAGCTCGAATTTAGTTGAGTGCATGGTTACTCTCTTTAGTATTACCTTTGGCTAGAGTATATCTTTGCCCATAAAGAGACTGCAAAAAATATATGAAAATAAGGGGGGATTTAAACTTATTCCTATAGGTTTAAGTAAATACAAATTAAATGAATTTTTTTATTTTTAGATAAAAATAATTTTGTGCTATTTGTGCTTAATAAATATTTTAAAAAATTAAGCTAAAAGACAAGGTTTAATTGAATAAATTGAAGTATCTGTTTGAAAAGCAGCCTAGCGCTTATGACCGTTCGAAGTAAGAAGTGTCTACATCCGTGTAGAGAAAAGTCCATGAGAGTAAGGTAACAAGGAAAATTATGTCTGTCTGTAATAAATTATCATAAAAAGTGATCAGACCTGTTTGACGTCTTAACTATAAATATATGTTATCATTTATCCTGCTTTATAATGTGACTATTTTAGATTTAATTGTTATCTTAAGCTAAATTAGGAGCTTGCTTATATTAATAAAATATAAAAGTGATGAAATAGGTAAAATTTAATTTATTTTTTATATTTGGAGAGTTAAATGAAAAAGATAATGCTAATTATTTTATCAACACTATTTATTCCATTATCTTCCCAAGCGGGTTCTAATTACTCTGGTTGTGATAATAAAATTTACCAACTTGAAAAACAGCTAAAATACGCAAAAGCATATGGGAACCGTCATCGAGTCGCTGGGTTACAACGTGCTATTTCTAATGTACAAAACCGTTGTTATGATCATTACTCTGGGGCTACAGGGCCAACAAAACTGAACAGTAAATATTATTCAGATGAAAGTCGTCAGTTAGAACGCGAAATTGATGCATTACGTGATGAAATTAAACGGTTAGAATCGTTAAAAAGCTAGTGTTTTAATTCAAGCTAAGTAGAGAACCGAATAGGCGGTTTTCTACTGTATCTCGACCTTTCTCTTATGTGCAATCTCCTTTCTTATTCAACATAACAGTATGTCAATTTAATAAAATTAAAAATGTCGGTAATAATTGCGCTATTTTCATGTTTATTTCTTTTCGTATTGCGGTAATATGATGCATATTGCAGTATTTTGCGAGATTTTGCGGTTATGCATAAACAAGCGAGACAGAATTATATTATTGAAATAATAGCAAAAAATGGTCAGGTGAGTGTTGCAGACTTATCTAATCAGTTGCATGTTTCTGCTGATACTATCCGGCGTGATTTAACTGAACTAGAAAACCAAGGTTTGGCACAAAAAAACCATGGCGGCGCTGTGGGGTTCAATGTGCCAGTTATGAGCCGTCGCGGGCGAAATATTTTATTGCCTGAGGTTAAAAAACAATTAGGGCAACAGGTTGCTAAATTGATTCCGAAGAGCTCAACACTTTTCCTTGATTCTGGCAGTACGGTAATGGCTATTGCTAGCTTTATCCAAGGCCCGATGAAAATCATTACCACATCCTTGGACATCGCGACCCACTTCAGTGACCGCACCGATATCCAGTTAATTTTGCTCGGTGGTGAGTGGGATCCTCAGCAAAGGTTATTTTCTGGAAGTGCCACATTATCTATGCTGGCGAGGTACAGAGCGGATATTGCCATTTTAGGCGCTTGTGCACTGCACTCCACGCTGGGACTAAGTGCTTCAGAGGAAGCGGATTGTGATGTAAAGCGCGCCATGATTGCCAATAGTCAAATGCATTGGGTGGTTGCAGACAGCACGAAATTAAACCTATGTCAGCCTTATTTAGTTGCTAATTTAGACGAAATTGACCAATTATTTTTAGATTGTGGTTGGGATGAACTCAGTCCTAATAGCAAGGTGACTGTAAATTCTCTTAGTATTTAATGAACAGGTAAGATTATGAGCAAAGAAATTAATGTTGCACTGATTGGCTATGGGTTTGTGGGTAAAACATTCCATGCACCTTTAATTAGGTCTGTCGATGGGTTGAATCTTGCTGTCGTCGCTTCAAGTGATGAAGAAAAAGTAAAACGTGATATTCCAAACACCACGGTGATAGCATCACCCGAGGAGGCTATTCTTCGTTCTGATATTGACTTAGTGGTGATAGCAAGCCCAAATGCGACTCATGCACCATTGGCAAAGTTAGCAATTGAAGCGGGTAAAAATGTGGTGGTTGATAAGCCATTTACGTTGGATATGCAAGAAGCAAGAGAGTTGATTGAACTTGCGAAAGCCCACAATATTTTATTATCTGTATTTCATAATCGCCGCTGGGACAGCGATTACCTTGCTATTAAAAATGTGATTGAACAAAAACAGATAGGTGAAATAAAGCACTTTGAATCTCACATCGACCGCTTTCGCCCTGAAGTAAGAGTACGTTGGCGTGAACAAAACTTACCAGGTAGTGGCTTATGGTTTGATTTAGGCCCACATTTAATTGACCAAGCACTACAACTGTTTGGTCTGCCGCAGTCTGTGCAAGGTAATATTGCGACGTTAAGGAATAATGGTCAAATTAATGATTGGGCACATGTGTTATTAAACTACCCAACCCATAAAGTGATTTTACATTGCAGCATGTTAGCCGCGGGTGGATTTACGCGTTTCACTGTGCATGGTGATAAAGGCAGTGCTGTAAAATCTCAGCCAGATCAACAAGAAAAACAATTACTGCAAGGGATCACTCCTCAAGATAAAGAATGGGGATTGGATAATGATTCCATTATTTTAATCGATGAGACGTTGGTACCTAAGCAGCAGCAAACACCAAAAGGTGACCAAAGCCAGTATTATGTGGGCATCCGTAATGCATTGAATGGCCATGCATCTAATCCCGTAACACCATTGCAAGCGCTGGCGGTTATGGCAGTTCTGGAAGCTGCGGTAAAATCGGCTGAGACTGGCAGTACGCAACCCTTAATGCTAACTGAAAACGAAATAGCACAATGGAATAAATAATATAGAAAAAATAGCTGCTCTGGAGAGTGTCCATCAGCTATTTTTTATCTTTAGATGAAATTACTAGGAAACTGTTAATCAATTATGGCCTATAGATTATCAGTTTGATAAATGAAATAATAAGTTTTATGTCGTTTTGCTAAATTATTATTGATTACATTATGGTCATTCGCCCGCATCAACACTGGTTTTTTCGGTTGTTCGATTGGCACGGTTCCGTGCTGTCAAAAATCACCTTTCGCTTATCTCTTAATATCATGATTTCGATTGTTGCCGTATTGAGTTACCAATGGTACGAACAATTAGGTATTCATTTAACTATTGCGCCTTTTAGTTTATTAGGGATAGCCATCGCTATCTTTTTAGGTTTTCGTAATAACGCGTGTTATAGCCGTTTAATTGAAGCGAGAACACTTTGGGCTAATTTGTTGATTAATCAACGCAATATATTAAGAAATATTAAAGGATTATTACCAAATGACAAAGCTGCGCAAAAAGAATTCGCTCACTTATTGATTGCATTTGGTTGGAGCTTAAAACATGAGCTAAGAAAAACCAGCCCCATTGTTGATTTATATCGGCTGCTGCCGCGCGCTATTTTTGATGAAGTCATTCATAGTCCATTTCCAAGTAGCCGTATTTTAATGCAGATTGGCCTGAAGGTCGGGGAATTGCGTGATAATAAAGTGATTAGCGATGTATTATTCCAAGCAATCAATAAAGATATTAATGCGTTATCTGACGTTTTAGGTGGTTGTGAACGTATTTCGAATACCCCTATTCCTTTTGCTTATACCTTGATTTTGCAGCGCACTGTGTATTTATTTTGTACGTTATTGCCGTTTGCGTTAGTGGTTGATTTACACTATATGACCCCATTTGTTTCGGTATTTATTTCATATACCTTTTTAGCGTGGGACTCATTAGCGGAAGAATTGGAAGATCCTTTTGGGACTTCTGCGAATGACCTGCCATTAAATGCGATTTGCAATAGTATCGAGCGAAATGCAATGGACATGCTGGATCTCAAACCGCTTCCCCCTGTCAATAAACCTGATAAATACTTTAATTTGTTGTAATTCCTATTGTTATATCTCCATAACTGGCAAAGTGAAACAGAGCTCACTTTGCCATTTTTTCTTTTTTTGTGCTTTAAATAAGTAAATTAAATAGTGTCATTCTGTACTGATAGCAATATAGATACTATACTCCCCCTATGTATATGAAAGGGGCTCAAAGATGCCACATTCACCAAAAGAAAAAAAAGCGGTACTGACTCGGGTTCGTAAACTTAAAGGGCAACTTTTAGCTCTTGAATCCGCCCTAGAGGATGAAGTGGAGTGTGCTGCAGTTTTACAGCAAATTGCTGCCATTCGTGGTGCTGTTAATGGATTAATGGCGGGGGTACTAGAAAGTCATTTACGCGAGGGGCTCCAAGAGTCTGCCACCACACAGCATCAAAAAGAGTCCGTTGATGATGCTATTTCACTTATTCGCACTTATTTGCGTTAAATAAAAAAGGAACAACGATGAAATCACGTGCAGCAGTTGCATTTGCTCCTGGGGAGCCACTGAAAATTGTTGAGCTCGACGTTATGCCGCCAAAAGCGGGTGAAGTTTTGGTTAAAATCAGCCATACAGGTGTTTGCCACACAGATGCATTCACACTTTCAGGGGATGACCCAGAAGGGCTATTTCCAGTTGTGTTAGGCCATGAAGGCGCAGGTATTGTGGTTGAGGTCGGTGAGGGTGTGACGAGTGTCAGCGTAGGTGACCACGTTATTCCATTGTATACCGCTGAATGTGGGAAGTGTGTTTTCTGCGAATCAGGCAAAACGAACTTATGTGTGTCTGTTCGTGCGACGCAAGGCAAAGGTGTGATGCCTGATGGTACAACGCGTTTTTCTTATAATGGTGAGCCTGTTTATCACTATATGGGCTGCTCAACATTTAGTGAGTATACCGTCGTCGCTGAAGTTTCCCTCGCTAAAATTAATCCTGAAGCGAACCATGAAGAAGTATGCTTATTAGGTTGTGGTGTGACAACGGGTATTGGTGCAGTACATAATACAGCGAAAGTACAAGAAGGGGACTCAGTTGCGGTCTTCGGGTTAGGCGGTATTGGGTTGGCGGTTATTCAAGGTGCTAGACAAGCCAAAGCGGGTCGTATTATTGCTATTGATACGAATCCCTCAAAATTCGAATTAGCCCGCCAATTCGGTGCAACAGAGTGCTTAAATCCAAAGGACTTTGATAAGCCGATTCAACAAGTATTGATTGAAATGACCGAATGGGGTGTCGATCACACCTTTGAATGTATTGGTAACGTGAATGTCATGCGTGCGGCATTGGAAAGCGCACATCGTGGCTGGGGGCAGTCGATCATTATTGGTGTTGCAGGTGCGGGACAGGAAATTTCAACTCGCCCATTCCAATTGGTGACTGGTCGCTCATGGCGTGGAACCGCATTTGGCGGTGTGAAAGGGCGCAGTCAACTGCCAAAAATGGTTGAAGATGCAATGAAAGGTGATATAGAACTCGCGCCGTTTGTGACTCACACATTACCCCTTGATAGCATCAATGAAGCCTTTGATTTAATGCATGAAGGCAAGTCTATCCGCACCGTCATTCACTACGAATAAGGAGTCTTTGATGGAGAGAATTGAGCGCCATGCTTGCTTTGGTGGCTGGCAGGATGTTTATCAACATCAATCAACGGTGCTAGGTTGTGAAATGAAATTTGCAGCTTATTTGCCGCCGCAGGCACAAACGCAGCCTTGCCCTGTGATTTATTGGTTGTCAGGGCTGACATGTAACGAGCAAAACTTCATCACTAAAGCAGCGGCGCAACAATTTGCCGCAGAACAGGGCGTGGTCCTGATTGCACCAGATACCAGCCCAAGGGGCGAAGGCGTGGCAGATGATGCAGCCTATGACCTGGGGCAAGGGGCTGGTTTTTACGTCAATGCATCACAAGAACCGTGGAAACGTCATTATCAAATGTATGATTATATCGTTTCAGAGTTACCCGCTTTAGTCGAAAATTATTTACCCGTAACTGACAAACGAGCAATTTCAGGGCATTCTATGGGAGGACACGGGGCGTTAATGATTGGTTTGCGTAATACTGAGCGTTATTGCAGTTTATCTGCTTTTGCGCCGATTATTGCACCGACACAAGTACCATGGGGGCAAAAAGCCTTTACCGCGTATTTGGGGGGCAATACAGCACAATGGCGACAATATGACACGCTTGAGTTACTGGGCAAAGCCGAAAAAACGCCACCAATGTTAGTGGATGTAGGCACGGCAGATCCCTTTTATTATGAGCAATTAAAGCCTGAGTTACTCGCAAAAATAAGTGAGCAAAAACAGTTTGATTGCACACTGCATTTACGTGATGGCTATGACCATAGCTACTATTTTATTAGCAGCTTTATTGGTGAACATATTGCTTTTCACGCACGTCATTTAAAGCAGGCGTAATAAATATAGAGAAGGGTAGGATTATAATTAATTTTACCCTTCTATTTCCTTCTAGTTATCACAATTGTGAATAAGTTATTTGTCTCATTCATTATCATGATTTAAAAGCTTACTCACAGCTTTAATCGCGCTGATAGCCACATCACGATTCGGATCATTACAAAGTTCTAGCAACCGGCTCATGGTATTCATTTGGTTTATTGGCAACTTGCAATCACCAAGCGCTGAAATTGCCGCTATTTTGACATCGTCATTTTTTCTATTGGTTAAATCGAGCAGTGTGTTGATGACTTGTGTATCCATTATCCATCCTACGAAATCATGTTATAAATATTAAGGTAGTTAAATATACTGATATTTAATATATATCAGCATTTAAATCCAATGATATTAATATTATCAAAATTATTTATTTAAAAATATAAAAAAAAACGGATGAAATGAGATGAGATGTAATTTATTGGTTTTGACGATAAAAATGACAGGACGGCAGAGAGTGTACCGTACCTACCTGAGTTTTTGATTTAGTAAGAAAAAGTGTGGGGAGGAGGCTAAAAAAACGAGCGAAAATATCAGTGGATTCGTTAACGAATTAACTTAATCGAAGGCAAAGGTTTTTATTCAAAATGTTCAGATAACTTACTTAGTGCTTTAATCGCGGATACAGCCACATCTTTATTTGGGTCTTTACATAAATCGAGTAGACGATGAACTGCGGTTTGTTGTTCGACTGTCGCTCGATAATCCCCTAACGCAGAAATTGCGGCAATTTTCACATCATCATTGCCACGATGCGTCAATTCAATCAATGTTTGGATAATATTGTTTTCCATTTTCTGCCTTGTTAGTCCATTTGTGTATTTAGGCGTATTCTAGGGGAAAATTCTTAATATTTATCTTCAAATTTCAAATGACTATCAATAGATTGTACCAACTTCACGCCTTTTTAGAGATGTAAGTGAATGATTGATTTATCGCGAAAGTTTAGGTGCTATAAGATAATTGTGAAATGAATAGCTCAAAGAAAACAAATGAGTAGAATGTTTTAGTCGATATGAAGAAAGAGCACGACGTTTGTGTGCTCTTATGAGGTATAAATTGAACTTAACGATTAATGGCGCAAATAGACATGAGGTGTATCATTTTCAGGGTGTTTGCTCACCCCTAAGTCTGCTTGGTACCAGCGAGTGAGATTTTCTGCTGTTAACACGTCCGCAGGAGTACCGCTAGCGGCTAATTTCCCTTCGTGAATTAAAAAAACGCGATCGGCATATAATGCAGTTAGGTTTAAATCATGAAGTACGCAGCACACGCCAATTGGGCGTTCACGGGTGAGCTGGTGAAGTAAGCGCAAGCTATGTTGCTGGTGGTATAAATCCAGAGCCGACGTGGGTTCATCTAAAAATAGACAAGCGCTTTGAGGTGTGGGTTGCCATAACTGCGCTAACACACGTGCTAATTGAACACGTTGTTGTTCACCGCCAGAAAGTTGCCGATAATCACGGTGGCGCAACATTTGGCAATGGGTCAGGGATAATGCTTCTTCAATAGCAACTTGCTTGTGTTCCGAACCATAAGGGGTACGTCCCATGGCTACAACGTCTTCAACAGTAAAAGCAAATTGCAAATGACTATGTTGCTTCATTACTGCTCGTTTACGTGCTAACTCATTACCTTGCCACTCTTTTAAAGAGCGCCCCTCTAACAAGCAGGTACCTTGTGTGGGGGAATTATAGCCCGTTAACAGTTTTAGTAGACTGGATTTTCCTGCACCATTAGGGCCAATAATGACCACCATTTCATGTTGTTTAATCGAGAGACTGACATTGTTAATCAATACTTTATCATCTATTTGATAAATGAGATTTTGTGCCTCTAATAAAATAGATTTATCTTGCATTGCTTACATTCTCCCCGCAGGCTGGCGTAAAATAAGCCATAAGAAGTATGGCCCACCAATTAGCCCTGTAAGCAGACCCACAGGGATTTCAGCAGGGGCGACCGCGGTACGGGCAATGGTGTCGGCGATTAATAACAGGGCAGCGCCCACAATGGCTGCCCCTGGTATTAACCAACGATGGTCGGGGCCTAATGTCATGCGGATTAAGTGTGGAACCACTAACCCAACAAAGCCAATTACGCCACTCATCGCCACCGCACACCCGACTAATAAGGCACTGAGAAACAGCAAGGTAAATTTAGCCCGTTCAACATTCAAACCAAGGTAATGAGCATCTTCATCTCCTAATTGGAGGATATTTAGCTTGTTTCCCTGCCATAAGCACACTAGGGTGACAGGTAAAATGACCGTAGCGGCAATGGCTAGAGACATCCAATCCACATTTCCCAGTGTACCCATCATCCAGAGACTAAAGGTTCTGAGTTGTTGGTCATTACTGATATAACTGAGTACGCCGATAAATGACATACACAGTGCATTTATCGCGATACCAGCCAGGAGTAGACGCGCCAAATTACCGTTGGATGAACGATTTAAGCTAAAAATAATTAAGGAGACAACTAAGCTACCAATAAAAGCTGCTGCGATATGGCCATAGTTTTGCATTACTGCTGGTAATGAAAATGATAAAACGATAAAAGCGGCAACGGCTAATGCTGCACCACTACTAATGCCCAGTAAACTAGGGTCAGCGAGTGGATTACGAAAAAGCCCCTGCATAATGGCGCCAGACACAGCCAATGCTAGCCCCACTAAAATGGCAATTAAGACGCGTGGCAAACGAATATTTAGCCAAATTTGCCAGTCAGGGTCAGTGGCAGAAGCCTGCCACAGTGTATTGAACGAAAAATTTATCGGCCCTGCGTTGGATGCAATAAACGTCAAGCCACAAAGCACGAATAATAAAATAAGAATAACGAAAAAAGGGCGTTTAAAACGGATCATTGGGACTTCTCTAATGCCTCTCGTAGCTGCTGCATAACTTTTGGCGTGCCTAAACTGAATGTCAGCATGCCCACATCATCAACGACGGCGAGTGCTTTATTTTTCCCCGCAGGGGTCATGGCGATACCAGGCAAGTTCCACACGCGATCAACGCCACCTAATGATTTAATGCCTTCTTCAGTGAAAACAATTAAGTCTGGTTGGCTGGACAATAAACCTTCCGAGGAAAGCGGGCGATAGCTATCAAAATTGGCCATTGCATTTTTTGCGCCAATTGCGGTTATCATGCTATCAACCGCGGTTTTTTTCCCCGCAGCAAGGGGAAGTACGCCACCGTGGCTCATGATAAATAAAACTTTTTTATCAATTGGCGCGGTGTTGACTTGGCTAAGTGATTGATTAAATTTATCCACCAATTGCTTGCCTTGCTCAGGTTTGTTAACCGCAGTGGCAATGGTGGTGATTTTTTCTGGAATGGCTTCTAAACTCGGCTTTCCCGTGACTTTGATGATTTTAACGCCGCTTTTTTCTATTTGCGTTAACGCCATGGATGGTTTTGCTAATTCACTGGCAAGGACCAATGTTGGGCGCATTGAAAGCACGCCTTCTGCATTAAGCATTCGCATGTAGCCCACATCAGGAAGCTTAGTCGCTTGCTCTGGGTGCAAGCTGGTGCTATCACGGGCCACAAGTTGGTCTTGAGCGCCAAGTTCATAAACTATTTCTGTCACATCGCCACCGAGGGTGACAATGCGCTGGGTAGCATAAGAACTGAATGAGACAAACAGGACCGATAAGGTTAGAAGCCATTGTTTCATAATAAATTTACCTAAATTTTAAATGCGGGGTAACGCAGTGACTTGCTGGCGCCATTGTTCTTGCTCTGGCGTACCTTCAGTGCGTTGACCGTACATTTGTGCGATTTGATTCCCTTCAATATCGAAAACTTCAAGGCTAGTCACAAAGCCATCTTGCGTTGGTTTGCGTGTTACCCAGCACTCATGAATACCATTTTCAATCATGTGTAAGGTAAAATCAGGATTGAAAATGTTAAGCCATTTCAAGTCTGAACCTTCACTCTGATATGGCATGATTTTTTTGATTTCACCAGTGAAAATTTGCACACATCCGCGGTTGCCCACAAAAATCATGATTTCGTTCTGATCATTGAACGCAGTGTTAATCAGCTGATTGAAGGAATCATTCGGCACTTTCCAGGCTAAATCATCACTCACAGCGGCGAAAACTTGCTGGCGGCTCAAATTATTCTTTTTCAATAACACAAAAAATTGGTGCACATCGGTCATGTTGCGCCATTCTTGTTCTAATTGCTGTTTTAGTTCATCACTAACAGGTTGGTTAGTGAATGGCGTAGCGGGTACATGGGCTAATTCACGGTTATTTGGGGTAGTGTATTTTTCAATCAGTGCTTGCCAAGCCGTCATGTCAGTTTCATCTGTGGTGTAGACTTTATGCAGCGCATCACCTTGTTTATCAAAGAACTGGATACTGTGGCGTTCACCGTGTTTGGTGTCTTCTGTCAGTGCGAAAATCGCATCCCAATGGGAAAAAAACATGCGCAAATCAAGCGCGCGAGGGTTTAAAATCAAACCACCGTGAGGGCTGAATGTTGCATTGTCATAACGACCCACTTGTTCATGCACCACATATTCATTGCGGGTAATGGCTTTGACTTGCCCAACTGCCGCTAATTCAGTCAACAAGGTTGGCGCGTCAACTTCTAAACGCGCGGCTTTATCATGACCCACACGGCTGTGCAGTAGCTGTGCTTCAGAAATATTCAGGTAAGCGGCAAGATCACGAGCGTATTTGGCTTTGTTATCTGCTTTGGCTTGTTGGTAACGCTCGAAAATGGTTGGATTCACGTCTATCTCCTTAGTATTGTATGAATTACCACTGGAAGCTGACCAGTAGCTTGGCATTACGTCCATCTTGAGGAATGCCTTGTGATGAGTAATATTCTTTGTCGAAGGCATTGCCTAACACCACGCTCGTGCCTAAACCTTTGAGTTCACCGTCGCCTTGGTAGCTAACGTAGAAATCATGGACGGCATAGCCAGCTTGTTGCTTAGCTTTAGAGGCCTTATTAAAGTCGGTGTGGCGGGTAAATTTCCCTAACCAGCCCACAGAGAAACTGCTATTAGCAACAGGAACCGACAGGTTACTGGTTAATGACTCTGGCTTGATTGACGTAATTGATTTGCCGTCATATTCGTTCTTGCCTGTTGTACGGTTGTAGGCTAGGTTCCACGTGAAATAGTCTGTTGTATAATCCAGTGATGCATCTACACCCCAAATTTTGGCGCGTTTATCATTAACAGATGTGGTATAACCTTCAGCAAAGTTAACGCTTGTATTGATATAATCCTTGGCTTTTGTATCAAAATAGCTGGCTTTAAATTGCAGGTTATCTCTTTCCATCAATAAATCATCAAAACGTAATCCCATCCCATATTCAGTAGTTTGGGCTGTTTCTGGTTTTAAGTTTGGGTTTGGTCGCCACCTGTTGTATTTGTTGGGCCCCATAGGGAAATGAATTGCATCGTTATACATTTCCATCATTGTCGGCGCACGGAAAGCCTCAGAGTAGGATGCAAATAGCATGGACCAATCTGTTGGCGTAATGCTTACCGCACCTTTTGATGACCATTTATCTGCTTTAACGTCCTCATTGCCTTTTGCTTTTGCTTTATAGTGGTCATAACGTGTCCCCACAATAAATGACACGGGTAAGTCTTTTAGGGCAATTTCGTCTTGCAAGAAGCCAGAAGCAAAGGTGATATCCGCATCAGGGAATTGGGTTGTGTTTGCGTAAGGGGTTTGCTTTTGCTTATAAGCTTCGCTGCCATAGGTGAGGTTATGAGCCGCCAGCGGTAAATCATAAACGTTAGAACGGTTATCTGCTTTTAAGCCGTAGGTTTTTTGTGTGCGGCCTTCATAAGGGGTTCCAATCCCTTTTGCTGTAATATTGACCTCTGAATAGTAAGGGGTAACTTTTAGGTTTAACCAATCTTGTGATGCAGGGTTGAGCTGGTAAGTTGCCTGTGCATCACGTTGGCGTGTGGTGCGGTTAACTTGTAGGTTATCTTTACCGACATTCAATGCCTGTGGATTTTTAGGTTCATGGGCGTCGTTATTATAGTAACGAACCTGACCTGCAAGCTTCTGTTCGTCATTAATTTGCCATGTGCCTTTGGCTAGCAGGTTGGCAATAGTTTCTTTGTTATCCATATCATCGCCATTACTGAGGCGAATATCACCCACTTCTTTTGTTACAAAGCTAAAAACACCATCGAGGTTATCGGTACGCCCGAACGTTGTACCACCAAAACCAAAGCTATGGTCACCTGTTGCAGCTTGGGAAAATACGCGAAAGCCGTGATTTTGCCCATCGCGTAGTAGGTCTTTAGCATCAACGGTTTCCCATGCGATGACTCCCCCCATTGCACTGCTACCATAGAGCAGGGCGGATGGGCCTCGAATGATTTCAACTTGTTTAATCAGAGCAGGGTCAATAAATGTGCCATTCACATGGCCTGTGTCGGTGCCTTGGCGAACGCCATCTACTAGGGTCAAGATCCCTTGGCGGTCAAAGCCACGCATAGAGACATCTTGCCCATTTGAACGGCCTGTGCCTGCCACGTTAATGCCGGGAACTTTGCGTAGAATGTCATTAACCGTGCTTGCCGTTTGGGTTTCAGGTGAGTCATTTTTAATCACGCTTACCATCATGGGCGCATCAAAGCTATCACGTTCAGTCCCTGTTGCATAAACAGTCATGACGTCATTGCTTTTTTTAGTCGTTGAGGGTTCAGCCGCTTGTGCATGAGCGCTGGCGATGACACTTAGGATCGCACTGGTCAACACGGATATCCGTAAAACATGAGACATAATGGTGATACTCCGTAAAAATTTCATTTTTTGCTAGGCTAACTAGCGAAAATAAAAGGCTATTTATGTAATGGTGAAAATGCATATAGACAGGCGGATTGCCCATCAGGAGGATAGGAAATAGGCATTACATGGGGAGCTTCGAATGTAAGATGCGCAGGAATATCGCAAAGTGTGCGAGTGATGATTGCGAATTTTACGCGGTCGGAGTATGACCTTTTTGTTTGCTTTTTGGATGAAAAATCAGCAAATACAGACGACAGTTTAAACTCCATAGAAACCGATTCCTATGTTTTAGATTAAGCTGGCTGCCTGGATGAGTGACCTAGGTGGCTTGCGAATAAAATTTTTGTTGGAACGTTACTTCGTTAAAATCAATTTACCTGTACGTGTTTGCCTTAACTGGTAAAGCTCGCCATTGTGCTGTATGGAAACCTTTCCTGTCGGCCCCAAGAGCTGTTGGCTCTCTACGACGTCAGTTTTGATTGTTTGCTTGGCCGTTTCGGCGATATTTTCTGCAACTGGCGCTGTCATATTATTTACCATGCTAACTATACTGATAACAGAAATGATATTGAGAATGATTATCTTTATAATTATGGCCAATATCAAGTGATTTTCACAATCAAACAACAAAAGAGCTACAAGCTGCAAATTTTGAATTAAAAACAACTTAGTTATTGTATTAAAGCTACAATACAGCTCTTTTGTTGTAATTTTTAATTTAAACAATCTACAGGTTGTTTTTTTGGCTTGTACAATATTTAAGTTGTATTTTGATGTTTTACAATGTTAAAGTTGTATTGTTGAGTAACAAACATCACTTAAGTTGTAATTTGAGGTGGGTATGGACGAGATTAAAAAAATAGCGAGCATATTGATTAAACAACGCAAAAATTTAGGTCTTGAGCAAAAAGATATGTACATGCGTATTGGTATGAAGCAGCAACAATACCAACGTGTTGAAGCAGGTAACGATATTAAATTATCAACATTTCTTCGTGTGCTTGAAGGGTTAGACTTAGCGCTTTCAATTGTACAGAAAGATTCGCATAAAACATCATTACAATTTAATGCTGAAAAAACACACCTGCCAGATGACCAGGAAGATTTACAAACCTCACAGAGTGATGATTTAGATTTTTGGACAAATATCACGAGGACGAAATGAGTAAACAAACTGAAAATGTTGAAGGACTCAGGATCCAGTTATATGGTTTAGAGGTTGCCATTGTTGTTCATTATGCAGGGGAAAGGAATATACTCGTTTTTCATCCTGACTTTGTGGGTATGTCAGTGCTAGAGCGTCCAGTGTTCACATTGCGGCAGTTAATGGACACAGATTATCTTGATAGCCCATTAATGAGTCGAATAAAGCTCCCTCCTATTTTATCCAATTTGTTACCTGAAGGGGCTTTAAGGGAACACACTGCAAAAATGATTAAATGTCAGATAGACAATGAATTTGCGCTCTTGGCATATTTAGGACGTAATTTATCTGGGGCATTATATGTAGAACCAATTCGTGCTGGAAAAGTGCCTGATTGGGCTTTGCAATATCGAACTTCGACTGAACCACAACAAATTGATGTTAAGCATTCAGATAACAAATTTTCATTAGCGGGCGTTCAAATAAAATTTTCGTCTTCTTATTTAGATGGACGCTACTATATTAATCAAGAAATTTCAGAGGATATGTGGATTGTTAAAACGCCTTCCACATTGCACCAGGGTGTTCCAGTCAATGAATATACCTGCATGAGATTAGCTGAAAGTGCAGGGGCAGACATCCCCGAAATACGGTTAATTAAGTTAGCAGAGCTTGAGGATCTTCCAGATATAAAGTTGGCTGATGAGGAATATGCTTATGGGATTAAACGGTTTGATCGTAGCCCAGAAGGCCGAATTCATACGGAGGATTTTGCTCAAATATTTGGTTTATATCCCACTGATAAGTATCAAAAAGCAAATTATGAAATTTTAGGAAGCACGCTTTATTATTCAAGTTCAGAAAAATATAAAGATATTCAACAAATGGCGAGGAGATTGTTAATTAATATTTTATTAGGTAATGGAGATGCCCATTTAAAAAATTGGTCACTAATCTACCGAGATAAAATATCCCCTTGCCTATCACCATTATATGATGTGGTTTTCACGAGTCCTTACATTGCGAACGATAAACTTGCATTAAAATTTGTTGGTACAAAACAATGGAATGAGATTACGTTGGCGCATTTTGAACAGTGGGCACAAAAAGTTGGTGTTCCTTGGCTTGTCATCAAGCCTCATTTATTAGATGTTATGCAACATGCGAGAGCGTATTGGCCCTTGATGCTAAAGGAGTTGCCTATGTTCCAAGAACAGAAAGAACAATTAATTAGGCACTGGGCTCAGTTAAGTGATGATTTTCGGATTGGTTAAAATAACTTTCTATATTCAGTGCATTGATACGGATATTTTTTGAGTCCGCATTATTGGCCTTATTTCTAATTTATGAGGATTATCCATGAAAATATTACTAATAGGTGCAACAGGGTTAGTGGGTAGTCATGTGTTAGAGCAAGCGCTTGCAGACTCTCGAATTAGCCAAATTGTTGCCCCTGTACGCCATGCATTACCTGAGCATCCCAAATTATTCGCACCGATTGTTAATTTTGAACAGCTTCCCGATGATGCGATGATATGGGAAGTGGATGCAGTGATTTGCACTTTAGGGTCAACAATGAAAGTGGCGGGTTCAAAATCTGCGTTTCGCCAAGTTGATTACACTTATCCCTTAGAGTGCGCAAAACTTGCCAAAAAATGGGGGTGTCCAACTTATGCGTTAACCTCTGCATTAGGTGCTAATGCAAACTCACCATTCTTCTACAGCCGAATAAAAGGGGAGCTTGAACGAAGCTTAATCGCCTTGAATTTTGAGTCATTGACATTAGTGCGTCCTAATGTCATTAGTGGTCATCGCAATCAAGAGCGCCTTGGTGAAGTTATTGTTATTCGTCTTATTTCTTGTTTATCCCGAATATTACCTGCGAGTTGCCAAATTAGCCCTGCAAAAAATATTGCTAGCGCTTTGCTAAATTCAGCTATTCATTCAGAAAAAGGGGTGAGAATTATTTCATCGAAACAACTTGCATAACAATTTACTGAGCACTTTTATTTTAGTGTTATAGATAAAATAAGAAAAAATGCATTATTTGATGCACACAACATTTTGAAACAAAAACGTAACAAAAATGTAATATTTAAGTGTATTCACTTATTGTTGCTGCATGTTTATTGTCATATTTTTGCCTGCTTGTACTTTTAGACGGGGTTAAATATGTCAATATTTAAGGAACAACCAGATATACCAGTCACAATGTCGAAATCTGAAATCGACGCTAAATACAAATACTGGCGATTACATTTAATGATTGTGAGCTACATTGGCTACGCAGTTTTTTATTTCACACGCAAAAGCTTTAACTTCGTGATGCCAGAGATGCTCACTGACTTAGGGATCACTAAGGCTGACATCGGTATGGTAGGTACCGCGTTCTACCTAACTTATGGCGCATCTAAATTCCTTTCTGGTATTATCGGTGATAGGTCGAATCCGCGCTATTTTATGGGAATTGGTTTAATCGCAACGGGCGTTGTGAATATTCTATTCGGTTTAACCTCTTCAATATCGATGTTTATTTTCTTATGGATGGTGAATGCGTTCTTCCAAGGTTGGGGGTGGCCGCCTTGTGCCAAAATCCTCAATACGTGGTATTCGCGTAATGAGCGTGGTCTTTGGTGGGCGATTTGGAATACTTCCCATAATATTGGTGGGGCAATAATTCCCATCTTATCAGGGGGAGTTGCACTTGCGTTAGGTTGGCGCTATGGGATGATCATTCCTGGTATCATTGCCATTGTGATTGGTATTGGGTTATGTATTCTTTTGCGTGATAGGCCTCGTACCATGGGGTTACCCACTGTGGGTGAGTGGCGTAATGACCTTGAGGAATTAAAGTATGAAGCTAAAGGGGCTGGTTTGCCTTTAGGTAAAATTCTGAACGAATACATCTTCAAAAATAAAGTCCTTTGGGTTCTCGCGATTTCCTATGCGGTTATTTATATCGTCAGAACAGGTATTAATGACTGGGCTAATTTATATTTAATCGAAGAACATGGCTTTAATTTGCTTTCGGCTAATGCTGTTGTCATGATGTTTGAGATTGGCGGTTTCTTCGGTGCAATTGTTGCAGGATGGGGTTCTGATTTAATCTTTAAAGGTAACCGTGCGCAAATGAACGTAATTTACGCATTGGGTATTATTATCACATCATTCTGTTTATGGATTGTACCTGTTGATAATGAATATGTCTTTTCGTTCTTATTTTTTATGACGGGTTTCTTTATTTTTGGCCCACAGTTCTTAATTGCTATGGCTGCTGCTGAAAATTCCCATAAAAATGCTGCTGGTGCATCGACAGGTTTCGTGAGCTTATTTGCCTATATAGGTGCGTCAATTGCAGGTTATCCATTATCCATTGTGATTGAAAAATACCAGTGGAACGGTTTCTATTCTTTACTATTAACTTTATCTATTTTCTTAATTTTATTGTTGATCATTGCAATGGTAATGACCAAAAAGAAAGTGATAATAGAAGATTAATATGTTAAACATATTGAAAAGCCCACTATTGTGGGCTTTTTTCGGTAAAGTGATTAACCTTGGATTTGGGCTAATGAGCCATATAAATTATAAAGCTCTTCATATTCATCTTGTTGATAAAACTGAATGCGGCCCCAACAAAATTGCTTAGCGACTTCCACCGTAAAACGCGTTGCATCAATGAGTTCACTTTCATAACTTGCACCAGTATCACTCCCTGGAACGATGGTTTTAGCGGTAATGGCTAAACCAACAACAGGGGCAGGGCTGGCGACATGCGGTTGCATGATTGAATTAAAGTGATAAACCCCGTTGTCATAAGGGGAAATATCTTGCGTTGTAATTGGGAATGTTTTGGCCACATCGCCTGTTGCGTGCTCCAACAAACGCACTAAGTCAGGGGATACGCGTAAAATATACCCCTGTTTTGCGGTTGGTGAAATAGCAATACCTCGGTGCTTAATGATGCTATTTCCTTTCGATGTGTCGATTGACAAAATCGCATCCATTTGTTCATCAACCTCATAGGTATTCATTGTTGATGAAGAAACAGGCATCCCCATAAAGTCGACAGGGTCATGGGGGGTGATTGATACATGAGTGGCGATATGTGAGGAAATAATTACATCACCTTTTAAGCGGTTACCTTTAGTTGCCATATCCAGTAGTTTCATGGCGCTGGCAAACGCAACAATCGAGCCATCCGCATCTGATACTAACCCCATTCTATTGGGTTGTGCTTGTTGAGCACCTAAACGGCCGATGATGCCTAATGTGGGGTAGCTGCCACCCGAAAGCTTACCTTCAGTACCCTTAAGTGTTACTTTAATAAAATGACACAGTTGGCTAGGATCTTCAGGTGCTTCATAGGGAATAGACGTGACTTGAATATTGGCGTGTTCTACCCCCACTGAACGCAGCAATTCTGCCATTTTGGCACCATCAACTTGGGGGGCATCAAGTAAGTCATACACTTGACTGATATAATTAAGTGACATTAGTTGGCTCCTTTAATCATATCTAAGCGAAATGGATGATTTGCCGAAATCTCTTCAATCTCATTTGGCCCTCTCAACCAAAGTGCATTCTGGTCACCTAAAATAGTACCTTGTTCATTTTCAATGAATAGAGCTGTACCTTCATATAAGGCAATTAATTCTTCACTCGGATTAATCGTTAAAAATTCATTTAAGCGCTCTTCGCGGCTTTCACCATTATGGCCGACAGGTTTGCCAGAAATAAAATGTGGATTGATTTGAAAAGGGGAGATATTCAGGGCATGAAAAGACGGAGGCTGAACAATCGGCATGTCATTGGTTGTTCGTATGCTTGGTGTTGCGACATTACTACCTGCGCTCCACCCCATATAAGGTGTTGCTTCGTGTTTGACGCGTTGTGAAATTAGCTCAACAATTTTGGCATCGTATAAGCGTTTTAGGAGTGCGAATGTGTTTCCACCCCCAATAGCAATGGCTTGTGCATGTTTAACAGCTGAAACTGGGTCATTAAAACGATGAATTGATTTTAAATTGTACCCTAAAGCGTTAAAGACAGGTTGAACAATAGCTTCAAAATCATCAAAGCTAAATGTCACAGCAGCGTAAGGGATAAATAAAATTTCTTGTTCTTTATGTTGTAATAAACGGTGAATTTGTTCATCTGCATGTTCTAAATAATTCATATTTCCCATACGTGAACTGCTCATTAATAGTGCCTTTGTCATTTTTTATATTCCTTAATTATTTCTTGAAGAGCGGTTATTAATCTGTCAATTTCATTTTCGTTATTAAAATAATGCAGGGAGATACGTGCCATTTTTTCTATGTGATAAAATTCTAAAATAGCAGTTGCCATAAAATGGCCTGACTCAATGATGATATTTTTGGTTTCTAATTTCTGCATTAATAAATCAGAGTGAATCTCGCGAATATTAAATGGAATAATACCTATTCGCTGGTGGCTATTATCAGGGCCGTAAATTTCAATACCAGATAATAAGGCAAGTTTTTTCATCGCATAGGTAGTTAATTCGCGATTTCGTTCCTCTATCTGCAAGATGCCTAACTGATTTGCATAGTCTAATGCGGTATTTAAACTGATAATCGCAGGCACATTAGGGCAGCCAGCTTCGAACCGTTTGGCTGTGTTAGGCAGAACAATATGGCCTGTATTACTATCAATGCTGCTATTCCACCACCCCGCTAACATCGGTATCATCGACGTAATCTTATCTTCTTTAACAAAAAGAATGCCACTGCCTTCGATGGCTCTTAATCCTTTGCGCCCACAAGAGGACATAAAATCACATTGCCAATCATTAACATTAACTTGATACATACCAAGTGCTTGTGAAGCACTGACGTGACTGAGCACGTTGTGCTGTTTTGCGATTTCACAAATAGCTTTAACAGGTTGCATAACGCCTGTGATATTCGAAAGTGCGACAAAGCTTAGCAGTTTGGTTTTGTGTGTAATGGCTTCTTTGATTGATATCGGGTCGATAACGCCTTGGCTATCTGCCTGAACAGTAACAACCTTTATGCCTTTTTCGTCAGCCAATAATTGCCAAATAGCGATATTGCTGAGCATTTCAGTATCTGGGATGATCACTTCATCTCCAGGCTGCCATGTGATCCCGCGGGCAATTAAACTGATGGATTCTGTCCCATTTTTGGTAAAAGCAATTTCGGTTTCTTTCGCACCGATAAAGGCCGCCATTTTCTGACGGCAGATTTCAACTTGTTGGTATGTTTCTTTTCGAAAACTGGGTAGATAGATACCTAGCTCTGCAGTTTTATCAAGGTAATTTTTTACAGCATCAATGACCTGTTTTGGTGGAGGCGCCGCTGCTCCAGTGTCAAAATACGCAAAATGTTGTGAAACCAAAGTATCGTTTGCGACGTGAGACCATTTGTTCGTCATTATTTATTTCCTCTCATCAAATTAGCGAGTCCATAAAGCGAGCAGCTTGGCTTTTATGGTGGGTAAGAAGGCTTTTGCTGTTGAATACAGCGCATCGCCTGCAATCAAACCGCCTGCAAAGGTTGATATTTTGTCGGAGCTAACATGAAAGAAGCGCTCAATGATTATCCGCACGGCTAACGCGACGAGGACTGTCCAGCCCGCGATGGGGTAGTTGATCATCAAGCCTGTGGAAAATAGAACGCCAATTTGGTGTTTTGCACCGCCAATTAATTGGATCACTGCACCAGGGATGGCCCACAGGAGCAGCATCATGGCGACATCAGACGAGCTTCCCGCTTGAATAGTGGCAGCGTATAAACGAGAGGCAGGGACAATTTTGTCTTGTTGAAAATAGAAATCATAAGTGAGCGCAACCACAATCAATGCGCAGGTAAAACCAATAATGGAGGCAAAGTATTGTTGTTTACGGCCAAAACGTTCCGCACTTTGGTTTTTGCCATACCCGCGGATCATAAAGCCCGTTTTTAGGTCGAACCCCATATCGGCAAAGGCGGGGCCGGTGGCGACACAAAAACCGACAAGCACAGCAAGCGCCTCTGGCGGAAAGCCAAGTAAAATACCAATCATGAGTGAGATAAGTGCTGCGGCGGTGGCGGGAAACCAGCCAGAGTGCATGGCGGCCATGCCGACTATCATTTCTTGAATTAAGGCAGCTAGCGTGGCAAAAATCAGAAAGCCAATTAACTGCGGTAATGTCATAGTGACAAATATTTGGCTAATGAATGTTAGTGCTAATGCCGTTAAGAAATAAAAGATGGCACCTTTCATTAACGTTGACTTAATGCGGCGGCTACTTTGAGCGAGTTCTTCGCTTTCTTCTTGTATTGGGTCGTCATTTTTTTTCTGACGAAAAACAATCGCACCAATTTGAATTAACGCAACAATGCCTGCACCAATCATCACCCCATGAGGGACATAGTTTTCATATAAATTATAAGTAATTAAGCCTGACTCAGAAAACCCTCGAATGAGTAAACCAATTGCAAACATGAATAAGGCAAAGATACTGCCAATTAGGGCAATCCCCGCAGATGCCATCGGGATGCCGAATCCTGCACCAACTGCACCCGCAGTAAATCCAGCAAGTAATGCGCCTAGCCGTTTTCCACCTTTATTCCCTGCCCATAGTGTTTCTGCCGTAGCAACACCCGCTGGCCATGATGCACTTGCTGGGTAAGCTTTAGTATTAAATAGACCGTATAACATTGTGCCATCAATGATAATGGCAAAAAAAGCCCCTGCCATCATAGGGTAAATCAGTTCTGGAAGGCCGAGTACCCAAGGTACACCGATAGCAACCATCAGGCCATTAGCGGCGGCGAAGGTGGCAGCAGAAATACTGGTTTGAATTAAATTTTGTGCATCTATAAACTTAAATGAAGCAAATATACCAATAGGTAACCGAGATAATAAAATAGCTAATACGGCACCTATAATGGATGTATTTGCAGATATTCCGAGTGTGACAATAATTTGAATGCCAATAATGGCACCCACAAAAGATAATATAACAATAGCAATTAATATTGCTGGTGAGAAAATAGATACACGTACCTCAGTATCATTTTTATCATGAGATAGATTCATAGAGTTACCTATTTTAATTAATTATTATTTAATTTTTATAATTTATATTTCCATATTTAGAATATGGCGGATAACTTACTGGCTGTAGATTTTAATAATGGGTAATATTCAGTTAAATTTTTACTTTGGCTTGATGCAGCAATGCAAAGTGAACCTAAAACGCCTTTTTCAAATGAAAAAATGGGAACGGATAATCCTTGTGTGCCCACTAAATAAGCTTCTTTGGAATAAGCGTAGCCTTCATCAGAATACAGTTTTAATTGTTTCTTCAATGTTTCATTGTCTTGTAAATCATGTTTTTCAAGATACTCATCAATATAGGAGACATCCATCGAGCTGAGAATAATTTGGGTAAAAGGTGCTTCATGCAATGATAATGCTTCACCTTCTTTTGAAGTAAAACGAATAAGGTGCTCACTTTCTAAAATAAAATTGCAAATAGCAATATCATTATAACGACGATAGATAAAAATAGTCTCATGGGTTTTATCCGCAAGGGGACGTAAGTAGTCATTTGCTAATTGCGAAAATTGTCGTGTGTTATTCGCAAGGTGACCAATTTCAATACAGCGCAAACCTAATAAATACTCTTTATTTTTATTTTTTTGGAGAAAGCCTTGTTCTTCTAAAATATTAAAGCCACGTTGGACAACAGAAGGGCTCTTATCAATATGGCGTGCGAGTTCTCGCACTCCCCATATTGGTTTGCTAATAGAGAAATAATCAAGCAGAGCGAGGACAAAACCCGCAGATTGTAGTCGATTATTCATAAATTTCCCCTATGCGTTAACGTGAGAATGCGATTTTATTGTTATCTCTATCGTTCCTTTTTGAGGAACAGTGTTCCTATATCTAGTAAAGATATAATTAGATTAAATAGCTGGTGAAGTAAATGAATTGTTGCTGCAGTGTTAATTGGATCACTTAATTAATCAGTTTTTTATATTTGAAATTTCAATATCTATTATAATGAATTGAATTTTAATGATTTTATTTTTTTTAGTGTGTTCCTACTAGCGACACAATCCAAACGAGAGAATACTTTCATTGAGCTAAATAAATAGTGTGGTTTTCCTTCACTCTTATTTTTTGGTTATTTTCAGAGAGCCTTTATATTTTTTGTGTAAACGTTTACACTAAGTCGAGGTTGATCACAGAAGCGGGCAATGACTCATTGTTATACTCCGCAGTAATGGCAAGTTTAAAGATTAAAAAACGTGTAGAGGTGAAAAATGCAACTGACTGAAGTGTTGGTCACAGGTGGGTTAGGGTATATCGGCAGCCATACTTGTATTCAACTAATAAAAGCAGGGTTTTCACCTGTTATCGTTGATAATTTGTATAACGCAAAGCGGGAAGTCCTTAATCGTATTGAAAAATTAACGGGGGTTCGGCCTGTATTTTACCCATGTGATGTTCGTGATGAGCAAGCACTCAATGAGATCTTTGCCTCCCACCAATTTTATTCAGTGATCCATTTTGCAGGGTTAAAGGCAGTCGGTGAGTCAGTCGAAAAACCGATTGAATATTATGATGTTAACCTCAATGGAACCTTAGTATTAGTGCGCTGCATGCAAAAAGTGAACGTAAAGCGTTTGATTTTTAGTTCTTCCGCAACAGTATACGGACAGCCTCATACATTACCTATTACTGAAGATTTCCCGACAGGGAATACTCAGAGCCCCTATGGCACAAGTAAATACATGGTTGAACGTTGTCTTGGGGATCTCTATCAAGCAGATAACACTTGGTCGATATCGGTGTTGCGCTATTTTAACCCCGTTGGCGCACACTCTTCAGGATTACTTGGTGAAGACCCTCAGGGTATCCCAAATAACTTAACACCTTATATTACACAGGTCGCTGTTGGAAAAAGGGAAAAACTGGCTATTTATGGAAACGATTACCCAACCATTGATGGAACAGGGGTTCGTGATTATATCCATGTGATGGATTTGGCGGATGGACATGTCGCTGCATTACAGGGTGTCGGCCATAAAGCGGGGCTGCACACCTATAATTTAGGATCGGGTTGCGGTGTCAGTGTGCTGCAAGTATTGCAGGCTTTTGAAAAAGCCGTAGGAAAACCCATCCCTTATGTGTTTGAACCACGTCGTGCGGGGGATATTGCCGAATATTGGTCAACCCCTGAAAAAGCGTATCGCGAACTTGGTTGGAAAACGTGCCGTACCATTGATGATATGGCGGTAGATAGCTGGCGTTGGCAATCAAATAATCCCAATGGTTACGGTGAATAGGAGAGTAATTGGATGAACACAATGCAATTTAACCCCTCAGACTGCCCTCATCGCCGTTATAACCCACTCACTGGGCAATGGGTGTTAGTTTCCCCTCATAGAGCCAAACGCCCTTGGAGTGGTAGGGATGAAAAGCCTGCGGTAGAAAACCTACCCCATTATGATGCTGATTGTTTTCTTTGCCCAACCAATACACGGGTTTCAGGGGAAGTGAACCCTAACTATCAAGGAACGTATGTTTTTCAAAATGACCATGGTGCTTTATTGGCAGATGCCTGTGCGCAACCGAAAAACCAGTCTGAATTATTTCAAACTCAATCAGTGAGCGGCGTTAGCCGAGTGATTTGTTTTTCGCCAGATCACAGTAAAACCTTACCTGAACTTTCATTGTCTGAAATTGGCGGCGTGATAGACACATGGCAGCAGCAGATTAGTGAACTAAGTAAGTGTTATACATGGGTTCAGGTATTTGAAAACAAAGGTGAAATTATGGGGTGTTCACAGCCACATCCCCATGGGCAAATTTGGGCGAGTGACTTTTTTCCTAATGAAATTGAGCGTAAAAACCATTTTTTATCTGAATATTATCAACGCAATGGCACTAACTTACTGATGGATTATGTTAACGCAGAGCGACTGGATGGCTCTCGCATAGTGGTTGAAACTGAGCACTGGGTAGCACTGGTGCCATATTGGGCTGCTTGGCCATTTGAAACCTTATTATTGCCAAAACAACACATTAAACGCATGGATGAGATGAGCGATGCCATTCGTTTGGACTTGAGTGTTGCGCTGAAAAAACTGACCTGTCGTTACGACAACCTATTTGAATGTTCTTTTCCTTATTCAATGGGATGGCACTTCGCCCCTTATTTTAAAGAACCTAAAAACATTGAACATTGGCAGTTACATGCGCTGTTCTACCCGCCATTACTGCGTTCTGCAACCGTGAAAAAATTTATGGTGGGCTATGAAATGCTGGCAGAAACACAGCGTGATTTAACCCCTGAGCAGGCGGCTCAACGACTAAGAGATGTGAGTGAACAGCACTATAAACAGTGCTAATCCTACAAAAATACACCTAATTAATATTTGTTTGGTTTTTATTTTCCGAGCAAATCAATTTTATGATTAAGGAACACGATAATGGAATTACTAAAACAGACGGTTGCTAGTTCGTTTGAAAAAACATTTGGTTACCCCGCTGATATCTATGTTCAAGCGCCTGGACGGGTCAATTTAATTGGTGAACATACCGATTATAACGACGGCTTTGTTTTACCTTGTGCCATTGATTACCAAACCATGACAGCGGCATCAAAACGCGGAGATCGTGTTATTCGTGTTGTTGCTGCTGATTATGATAATGACAGTGATGAATTCAGCTTAGACGACGAAATTACATTTTTACCTGAAAAAATGTGGGCGAACTATATTCGTGGTGTGATTAAGTTCTTATTAGAACGCGGTTTTTCATTTAATGGTTGTGATATAGCAGTTAGTGGAAATGTCCCTCAAGGCGCAGGTTTGAGCTCTTCAGCCTCATTAGAAGTGGTGATAGGTCAGACTCTTAAGAGTTTGTATCAATTAGATATTAGCCAACAAGAGATTGCGCTTAATGGTCAACAGGCGGAAAACCAATTTGTCGGCTGTAATTGCGGCATTATGGACCAGCTTATTTCTGCGTGTGGGGAC
Organism: Providencia xihuensis; assembly: GCF_041953405.1. NCBI lineage: Bacteria > Pseudomonadati > Pseudomonadota > Gammaproteobacteria > Enterobacterales > Morganellaceae > Providencia > Providencia xihuensis. The sequence goes on from NZ_CP169565.1 coordinate 1,610,765, forward strand.
GAAGGGCACGCCTTATTGATTGATTGCCGTAGCTTAGAACTGTTCCCTATTTCCATCCCTGATGATTTAGTTGTGATGATAATCAACTCAAATAAACAGCGAGGGCTGGTTGGGAGTGAGTACAACACGCGTCGCCAGCAATGTGAGGAAGCCGCGAAAACCTTTGGCGTTAAAGCATTGCGTGACGTGAGCTATGAAGACTTTTTACAGAAACAACACTTGTTGTCCCCCCTTGTTGCTCAGCGTGCAAAGCATGTCATTAGCGAAAATGAGCGCACATTATCAGCGGCCAAAGCACTGACAGAAAATGATTTATTGTTACTTGGCCAGTTAATGGAACAATCGCATATTTCTATGCGTGATGATTTTGAAATCACAGTTAAAGAAATTGATACGTTAGTGGACATCGTGAAATCGGTTCTAGGCTCTCAAGGTGGTGTCCGCATGACAGGGGGCGGTTTTGGCGGCTGTGTGGTCGCACTAATGCAACAGCAGTTTGTTCAGCCTGTCATCAATGCGGTTGAAGCTCAATATGCGAATAAAACAGGTTTACATGCGGATATTTATGTGTGCCAACCAAGCCAAGGTGCAGGCGTTATATAATTCAGGGCAAAGGATTGTTTATGCAAGAGAGAGACTCCGTTTCATCTGAACCCACGGTGGTAACCTTAACCAATCGACGAGGAATGACAATTATCCTGACAAACCTAGGTGCGAGCTGGTTAAGTTGTATTTTACCCCTCGCAAATGGGCAACGTGATGTTGTTTTAGGCTCCCCTAATATGACCAAACAAAAGGAGCAGGAGGTATATTTAGGGGCAACGGTCGGTAGAGTGGCAAACCGCATTAAAAATGCACAATTTTCAGTTAATGGAATACAGTACAACGTGACAAATAACCAAGGTGTTCATTGCTTGCATGGTGGAAAAGATAATTTCAGTTATCGAATATGGAATATTTCCCAGCAAAATGCACATCAAGTCACTTTTTCGCTAATTTCACCTGATGGCGACCAAGGCTTTCCTGGGGAGCTAAAGGTTGAGGTGAATTATGAATTAACGGAAGAAAACCAAGTGGTTATTCGTTATCAACACCAAACAACACAGATATGCCCAGTCAACCTAACAAACCATACGTATTTTAATCTTGCAGGGGAAGGGGCGGGAGAAACCGTATTAGGCCATGAGTTAGAAATCCAGAGCGGCTATTACCTACCGACTGATTTAGACGGTATTCCGACGGGAGAATGGAAAAGCGTAGCGAATACACATTTTGACTTTCGCTGTGTAAAAACAATTGGCCGCGACTTTTTACAAGATGCAGACCAAAAAGCGGCTCGAGGTTACGACCACACATTTATTCTTGATGATACATTGAATAATGCTCGGCAACCCATTGCATCACTGCGTTCTCCTAACGGGGATGTACAAATGAATGTTTTAACGACAATGCCATCAATGCAATTATATACAGGAAATTATTTAATCTCAGTTGCAGGAAAGACAGGGGAATATGTCCCCTATTCAGGCGTCGCATTTGAAACGCAATTTCCCCCTAATGCAGTAAACCACCCTGAGTGGGGGGCGCAGTTTAGCCCGATTTCACAGCCTGAACAGATTTACATCAGTGAAACGTGCTACCAATTTATTTTCTAGACTTATTGTTTTGTATGTTCAACACCGCGATTTAGCGGTGTTTTCTTTTGATTTAAACAATTTTATTATGCGTAATGCCATTGTTTTTAATCCTAGCACATTGTTTAATAAGCCATCCTAATTGTAGAGGTGCACGATGGCGACAATCAAAGATGTAGCGAAAGAAGCAGGCGTTTCCGTTGCAACTGTTTCACGGGTGATAAATAAGTCACCAAAGGCGAGCCTAGCCTCGATTGAATCCGTAAAAAAAGCCATGAATAAACTTGGCTACCGCCCAAATGCTGCTGCACGTGCCCTTGTTAATCAGAGCTCAAATACTATTGGCGTACTAGTCAACGATGTTTCAGACCCCTTCTTTGGCGTCATGGTCAAAGCTGTTGATGCAGTAGCCCACAAAAATGGTAAACATATTTTAATTTGTAATGGTTACCACAATGCGAAAGAAGAACGGCAATCAATAGAGTTGCTGATCAATAACCGATGTGATGCGTTGATTATCCATTCTAAAGCGCTGTCTGATGATGAACTGATTGAATATGCGAAAGAAGTTCCCAGTATGGTACTGATAAATCGCCATATTGAAGCAATTGGTAATCGCTGTATTTCACTGAATAATTACAAAGGCGCGTATTTAGCGACGGAACATCTTATTCGCCATGGCCATACGAAAATTGCTTACATTTCGTCAAACCATCAAATTGAGGATGCGGTACAGCGTCTGTTAGGCTACCGTGATGCCTTAAAAAACAACGGGATAACGCTTTCGGATAGCTATATTGAATATGGGGTGCCTTATGGTGAAGGTGGTGAACAAGCGATGACAAATTTGCTGACCAAATCTTTGGCGATAACGGCGGTTGTAGGCTACAACGATTTTATGGCAGCAGGTGCTATTGCTGTACTTGATGAAAATGAAATTAATGCCCCTGACCAAGTTTCTGTGATTGGGTTTGATGATGTATTAATCGCACGTTATATTCATCCTCGTTTAACCACTATTCGCTATCCGATTCAAATGATGGCAGAAAAAGCCACGCAATTGGCACTCTCTTTAGCTCGAGGTGAAACTATCGCTGGCGATAATTTAATCTATTCTCCCACTTTAGTTCAACGAAACTCTGTTCGTCCACTGCATTCTTAATCGTTCTATCTCAATAAAAACCACAAAGCATAATGTCAAATGATAACGTTTACATTTTGTTTTTGAGGTTTGTCACGTATTTAACATGTATTCTTATTTTTTTAGTCAAAATCTTGCTTTTACTTATTTTTAATACGTTGAATTTGCATTGTTAGTGCAATTTCTGTGGGATTAATAGGCATAAGTAAAAAAATGGTGAAAATATGTGATTCAAGTAACGGAGTTATTTTGTGGTAACGTTTACACTTGCTTCGTTATCACTTGGCGAAGGAAATTTATTATGCAGACAGAAGGTGTTGGATTAAGCACTTTAGACTACGGGATATTTATCTTGTATGTGCTAATCATTATTACCGTCGGGCTTTGGGTATCTCGAGATAAAAATGGGCAAAAAAAAGGAACAAAAGACTACTTCTTAGCAGGAAAAACACTGCCTTGGTGGGCAATCGGTTCATCTTTAATTGCAGCAAATATCTCCGCAGAACAGTTTATTGGTATGTCAGGCTCCGGCTTTTCTATCGGACTAGCCATTGCTTCTTATGAGTGGATGGCCGCATTGACACTAATTATCGTTGCTAAGTATTTTATGCCTGTATTTATAGATAAAGGCATATTCACCATTCCTGAGTTTGTTGAAAAACGCTTTAATAAAACATTAAAAACGATCTTAGCTGTATTTTGGCTGGCTTTATTTATCTTTGTTAACTTAACCTCAGTACTCTATCTAGGTGCATTGGCATTACAAACCATCCTTGGTATTCCAATGCATTACGCTATTTTTGGTTTAGCACTGTTTGCTGTTATTTACTCCCTTTATGGTGGTTTATCGGCAGTTGCATGGACCGATGTTGTGCAAGTTTTCTTCCTAATCCTCGGTGGCTTCTTAACCACGATTATGGCTGTGAATTATATTGGTGGCGATGCGGGTTTGTTTGCAGGTATGAGCAGAATGGCGAGCGAGGCTCCAGCTCACTTTGAGATGATATTGAGCCAAGATAACCCGCAATTCAGTAACTTACCTGGTATCGCAGTACTGATTGGTGGCCTATGGGTTGCAAACTTATATTATTGGGGCTTTAACCAGTACATTATTCAGCGTGCATTGGCCGCTAAATCCATTGGCGAAGCACAAAAAGGTCTAGTGTTTGCGGCATTCTTAAAACTCATTGTCCCTATTCTTGTTGTCGTCCCTGGGATTGCTGCATTTGTGATTGTCTCTGACCCTGCATTACTGGCTGGCTTAGGGACAATGGCTTCTGAACATATGCCAACCTTGGCGCAAGCTGATAAAGCCTATCCATGGTTAACTCAGTTCTTACCTGTTGGTGCGAAAGGTGTCGTGTTTGCTGCATTGGCCGCTGCGATTGTTTCTTCTTTAGCCTCCATGTTGAACTCTGTGGCAACCATTTTCACTATGGATATTTATAAAGAATATATTGCTCCAGCAACTGCCGATCATAAATTAGTGAATGTTGGGCGGGTTAGTGCAGTTATTGCGTTAATTATTGCTTGCTTTATTGCGCCACTGCTGGGGAATATTGGCCAAGCATTCCAGTATATTCAAGAATATACTGGCTTAGTGAGCCCTGGTATTTTAGCGGTATTCCTGCTTGGTCTGTTCTGGAAAAAAACCAATGCGAAAGGTGCTATTATCGGTGTGCTGCTTTCCATTCCATTTGCATTATTTTTAAAGTTAATGCCACTTGGAATGCCATTCCTCGACCAAATGATGTACACCTTCTTCTTCACTGCGGTAGTGATTGGCTTAATTAGCCTGACAACAGCAAAAGAGGATGATAGCAATGGCGCGATTATCTTGACGTCTGAAACGTTTAAAACATCAACAGGGTTCAATATTGCGTCCTATGCAATTATGGTTATCTTGTGTGTGTTGTATGCTTTGTTTTGGTAATCAGCAAGTGTGTTGATATAAATAAAATGACAAAACCCACAAAAGTGGGTTTTGTCATTTATCGTTAGATTTTATTTTGGGTCAGATATCAGCTTACTTCGATAACGATTTTTCCTAATGCCCCTTGATTGAGTAGTGCCAGTACCTCTGGCAGTTGGTCAAAGCGGAATAATTTATCGATTACTGGTTTTAACTTGACTGAGTCGACAGCCCTGACAAAATCTTCAAGTGCTCGGCGATGACCAACACCAATTCCTTGAATCGTGGGTGTCCATCATACCAATCATAGCTGTTTCAATATGCGGTATAACAATATCACTTTTAGTGAACTTAGATGCAAAGCGGTAACATATTTCAGAGTATGCGTTTATTGATAGGGTTGATTTATATAGGCGATCGTATGGACATGAGCCCAGTGAGAGCTTTTTGCTGAAACCGTGGCGTTGATAAATAATTAATCATAGATGTTGAATTTTAAAAAAATTCAACTGTCTAACGTAGATTGCATACCGCAAAGATGAAGTGTTGATAAATATCATGTACACCAAAAATTTATTTTCTATAAAGTTGCTCCATCCTAAATATGCTATGACATGGTTAGGAATTGTATTTTTATTTTTATTGGTTAAATTTCCTTATAAATGGCAAGTTAAGCTTGGTGCTTTTTTGGGCGAAAACTCGAAGTATTTTATTAGAAGAAGAGTTTCAATTATAAAAAGAAATTTAGAGTTATGTTTCCCAAATAAAAGTACCAAAGAGATAGATGACCTCGTTACTGAAAACTTAAGGTCGTTAGGTATTGCATTATTTGAAACAGGGATTGCGTGGTTTTGGAGTGATAATAAAATAAAAAAATTATTTCAAGTCAAAGGAATGTCTAACTATCAAGATGTTATCAGCAAAAATAAAGGGGTCATCATAGTTGGTGTTCACTTTATGTCTTTAGAGCTGGGCGGTAGGATAATGGGGCTTTGTTTTCCTGTTAATGCGATGTATAGGCCACATAACAATAAAGCGATGGAGTATATTCAAACAAAAGGACGATGCCGATCAGGAAAAGGGATGATAAACCGAAAAAACTTACGATTCATGGTACAAGAATTGAAGAGCGGTAAAGCCATCTGGTTTGCACCAGACCAAGATTTTGGCAGAAAAGGGACTGTATTTGCCCCATTTTTTTCAGTTAAAAATACGTCTACCTCAAAAGGCACATCAACGCTTGCTCAACTGTCTCAATCACCAACACTGACGGTGACATTATTACGTAATAGTAATGGTATTAATTATGATTTAGTACTAGGAAAAGAAATTATTAATTATCCGACTAATGATGCTTTACAAGACGCCACTATTATTAATTCCATATTAGAAAAGGAAATAATAAAAGCACCTGAACAGTATTTATGGGCTCATAGACGATTTAAAACTAGGCCAGATGGAGAGGCTTCCTTATATATTTAGCGACAATAAAATATGCGTGTTTTTCTGATTATAGGGCTAATAAGGGTCTTTAAGACAAGAAGTGCAAGCAAGAGAATACTAAAAAAATAAATATTCTAGGCAATGTTATTGTTGTAATTAAAAAACGTTTTATCAAACTATTTCTACAATAGCGCCTCTCGAGTCGTTATGTTTTGCATGTGGTACTGATACACAAAGCAATCAGGTCCCCAGCCATAGATAGCTGGGGAGCTGATAAAAGCGATAATATTTCTAAGCAGCCTCAATCATGTACAATCGTCATACACATAGATCTCTTGGTGTTTTTATAATCAATTTTATTATTTTTACTGTTCTATGAATAGAAAAGAGGACTATTATTTTAGCTTTAGCTGCCCAAACCTACCTGATTTTATGAGATAATCTTTTCCAAATCTATTTTGTATATATTATCGGCAGTTAGCGTAAAATAATCAACACTAACTCAGCCCTACCCGCGCTTTCCGATAATAACTGATAAGAAAAGAGAATCTATCGACATGGCTAAATCACCCGCGAAAAAACCAACCAAAGGCTTTGAAGAAACCCTTTGGGATACCGCTAATCAACTACGTGGTAGCGTTGAATCCTCCGAGTATAAGCACGTGGTGCTTAGTTTGGTGTTATGGGTTGTCTTCCCTTTCAGTTATGTTAGGAGAAAACATTATAGGAGAGCCAGTTGGTTGGGATTTGGCTCAAATGCCGCATTTACTTATTACAGGCGTGACGCGCTCAGGCAAGTCAATGTTAATGCATTCCTTGGTAATGAGCATTTTATACAGAAACTCGCCGGATAAAGTTCGCTTTGTGATGTTTGATACAAGCCAGCTTGAACTCAGTTTATATAACGATATACCCCACTTATTATTTCCATCCGCTTCTGATTCCGTTGAATCAATAAAGCCATTAACGTTTTTGGTTAATGAGTTAAAGCGTAGACAAAAATTATTTGGAGCATTAAATCAACGTAATTTGAGTGGATATAATAAGGTCATATCAAGTGCGAAAGAGTTAGGTAGGCCTATACCTGATCCCTTCTGGCGCCCTAATGAGAATGATAGTGAGCATCCTTATTTAGGCTATGAGCCTGAAATTGTTATTTGTGTCGATGATTACGTCCAACTCATTGGCGAGTATAAACAAATAGGGGAAATGTTGGTTCTATTGAGCCAGCAAGGTCACGCGGTTGGTATTCATCTCATTCTGACGACTCGTAGCCCTTTATCCACCAGTATCGGTTCACAGCTTCGAACCAATATTCCTACGCGTATTGCTCTTTCTGTGTCGTCTAGGGCTGACTCTAATTTAATCCTTGACCAGTATGGTGCAGAATCACTATTTGGTTTGGGGGATATGCTATTCGCATTACCGAGTTTATCTGAGCCTACAAGAATTCAAGGTGCTTATGTGAGTGACTTAGATATTAGGAATACAGCCGATTATTGCAAACGATGGGGAAGCGCGAATTATCTTCATCTTTATAACGATGTCCAGAATACAAGTATGCTAAACGAAGAACTTGACCCATTATTTGATCAAGCAACTGAGTATGTTGTAGAAAAACAGCGCGTTTCTATTTCAGGGATCCAGCGGCAGTTCCGAATCGGTTACAACAGAGCCGCAATGATTGTAGAGCAGTTAGAATTACAAGGTATCGTCAGTGAACAAGGCTACAATGGTCATCGTGAGGTATTAGCTCCACCATATGAGTAACCACGAATATCCCCAAATGAAGAAGCTGATGACATAACACTCAAAAATTGCACACAGGTATCTATCAGTTGCATGGTGTTCTTGGCCTACACTCTGATGCAAGCTGGGGCGGTATTCACGGTGGTATCACGATTCCATGCGGTATTAATTAGCTACCACTTGTGTATGCGCTTTATGATGTACTTGAAAAGGGCAAGCCACATTCATTCGATGGCCGTATTGTTGAACCTGATGAAGATGGAGACATTGTTCTATACACGACTTATCGTAAGCATGATTTACCTCAGAACATTCAATATGAGCGATTCAAGCTTTACCCTGAATTCTTGAAGGAAGTGAGCGGGGAAAAGGTAGAATTAACACCAGGAGAGCCTTGTGATACTCCCCGCGGCCACTGGGTTGATGTTCGTGTAAACATGCCATCAAACTCTATCTACAATCAAAAGTAAGCTGAAGCTGAGAGACTCGCTAAGCTAGAAGCAGAGCGATTAGCGCAAGAAGAAGCTAAACGTGCAGCAGAGGAAGCGGAAAGGGCAGCGCAGGAAACTATTATTGATGAAAATGATACAGCGCTGCAGCAGTAAATAAAAAAGCCCACCGAAGCGGGCTTTTAGTGAACTTAATAATCCGCGTACGATTTGCGTTTCATTTGTAGTCCTATTTGTGTCAGTGCGTAGTCCAACTAATTTTGCTAACTTCCTGTTTTTAAACCTGTTGTCCTATCACGCTGGCGGGAGTTGAACCCGAGTCCGTAATTTTTTAATTTGTTGATTGTGAAAGGGTATTTTTACTGAACTTCAATTATGTGCACTAGATGTGCATATAGAGGACTGTGTACTGTCATATTGTTGTCGATGTCTTAAAAAACTAGTTGCAGAGAAATACCTAAGTTCCTATAGCTGAAATGGATGCTACAAATTTAGTTACCAATAGTTATTAATTAATACCCTAAATATGAGATTGAGATATATTGATTAAGAGTTAAACTTGTTTTCATGTTGATGCTGAGAATAAGGAATTAAGTTGGATAAGCTAATAACGAAATTAGGAACACAAATTGCTATTTCTGATAAAACTAAACGAATCAAAGAACTATGGGAGATAGCAAAACCTCTTTCTTCTCAACATATTAGACAAGCCGCTTTAAAGTTAGATGAATCAGATGAATATATGAGTGCATTTAAAGATTCAACCGGTTTTGATGTGGTTATTGGTTCTAAGAAGTATCCTCCTAAGGCCATACTTGGCAGAGCTCTATCAGATTATTATGGTGTCGAATTTCTTCCGGAACACTTTGTTGGAGGGGAAGGTAGTAGTTGTTTTCGGATATTGAAAAATTTACGCTTTGAAATCGTTGGAAAAAACAAAACAAAACGTGAATATGAGTTTTTTGATTATTCAAGTTTTGTTGTTGGTGAAGAGTATACTAAGTTAAAAGCATTTGAAAAAGCGGGAGTCTGGGTTCCTAATCACGCACGGGATATCCCTGGACCCACTAGATTTAATAATTGTGTTGTACTGTTTGTTACTCTAGAAAAGGACCATAAAGAGCTCGCACATAAATATAATGATAAATTCATTCTGAATGGCAAAATGTTTCAGTGGGAATCTCAAAATAAGAATACAGAAGAAACTCCACATATAAAGAAAATCATTAATTGTGATCCTGTTGTTCTTTTTGCAAGAGTGCATGAAAAGATAAAAAGCAAATCACAGCCATTTATATATGTTGGCCAACTACAGTATGTCAAACATAACAATACAGTTGATAGAAAAAATGTTCCTATTGAAGTGATCTTCGATGTATTAGAGTACCAAAGCTCAGCTAGTGATAAGTTGGTTAGCTTATATGAATGGGTTCCTGGTATTACTACAGAACAAGAGGTTATTGATATTTCAGAAATAGCACTCAATAAAACTAATCCACCGGAGGCCTCAAATAAAACAAATGGGCGGGGTAAAAATAACAGGAAAGTTAAAATTAATTGGGCAGAACGTGATGAAAAAAATAGGAGTCTAGGATTGATGGGAGAGAAACTAGTTCTTCAATATGAAATTCAAAAATTGACTGAGCTAGGATTAACGCATTTAGCAGAAAGAGTAACCCATACCGCAGAAAATTCAGATTCTGATGGTTATGATATCCTATCTTTTGATGAGCAAGGCATTGAAAAATATATTGAAGTCAAGACTACAAGGCAGTCAAAGCATTCACCTTTTTTTATATCAAGAAATGAGGTGGAATTTTCTAAGATACAAGGGCTGCAATATTGGATATATCGAGTCTATAACTTTAATGAGAAAAAAAATGAGGTGGATTTTTATACTATACAAGGATCTGTGGAAAAACATTTTGATTTGACTCCAGAAAGTTATCGAGCTGCGCTAAAGTAGTCAGAAGTGCTGAGTTAAAAATAAGTTTGGATAGTTGTGCGAATTCAACTCTATAAATAAGATATTGCTTCAATTCAAATAGTACTAAATTAAGAAATACAAAACACAATTCTAAATTTAATACTTAGCAAATAGCGCATTATTTAGTTTTATTAATTTTAAGCAGAGTTGCATTAACCCAGAACTGACCAGACATTACTGTGGCACAGAGCTAAATCTAATCCAATGGACCGCTCTGTGCTATATACAGACGGATAACACTTATGGATATTCTGAACAGAATTGACGAAGTCGATACATACATGCTGACTTGTTATACAACCATGATGCATGTCTAATAATAGAAGATATTCCTAACGGGTATATAGGTGTACCACCGATTTTAAAGCGCATTGATTTTTTATTGGGAGACTAAAGATTCAAAATCTCTTTAATTTTGGGGTTTTTTCACCTTGTGGTTTTCTGATAAGGTGTAAAAAATATTTTTATATCAGCTATCAGGAGTATTGGTGATGCTCGTTTCATATAATGAACTAAAACATTTGTCATATATCCATACGGAATACAGTGTCGATCCAGATATCTTTGATAGAAATTCAAATACAGCATCAATACGAGAAAGAATTGGTCGATTGTGGGATGAGGCTAGTGATGCTGATTATCGTGTCTGTTTTGTTGATACAAATCTCTTTGGTCCAGCAGGATTTGCTATTCCTGGAAATAAAAATATGAATGAGCTACCTTCATTATTATTTTTTATTGGAAGGTCAAGCCGCTTTGAAGATATAGAACAATCATGGAAGCATGAATCAATTCATCTCCAACAGATAATTTCAGGCCGCTTATTTTTTTCGGATCATGGGGAACTTTACTGGGAGGGAGTAAAACATCATTTAATGACTCTTCCAGAGCTACGCTATACAGAAGGACAACAAGGTTTTGCTGAGCAAGTTATTAATGTATTGAAATACTATGCTCAGCCATGGGAGTTAGAAGCTCAATGTGATACTTGGGATACTATAACCCCGACTTTCCGGATAGGTAAGTGCCTTGTTGATAAATATGGAACATGCTGGAAAAATACTTGGGATGAAGAAAAACTTAAAACATTAATTAATCACTGTGGCTTAGAATGTGCGTTTAAAGATTTATTGATTTAGCAGCGATTAATCCCTATTAAAGAGCTGTCTAGTGCCAAAATTGAACCTAAACTGCACTATATTAGGTTGATAAGCAGTAGGTAGCTCTTAATACTATGTAATTGTTAACAGGTATTTTGGGTAGCTATATGTAGACCTGATGAACGTGAATACCTTCTGACCTAATTCAACTCAAGTCTGAGCCAATACAATAATTATCATTTTTCACGGTACCCCCATCATACTCCTTAAGATATCCCCCATAATGTCTAAACAACATTTCAGGTCCTTTATGTCCCATTTGTCCAGCTAGCCAAAACAGATTAGCGCCTTGGCTGATATGCATCGTGGCAAAGGTATGTCTCGTTTGATAAGGGTTACGATACCTGATACCTGCTTTTTTTAGCGTTGGTACCCATGCTTTTTTTCTGATCGCATCAGCTCCTGCCCAGGCTTTATTTGTTTTCGGGTCTTCAAAAATTACACCATCTTTCATAAACGTGAATTGCTTTTGCTCATTTAGGGCGTTTATGGCTTCATTATTCAACTCAACTTTTCTGGTGCCGGCTTTAGTTTTTGTTTTCTTAATAACCCCCACCACGCTGGCGGATTGCACGTGTGCAGTATTTTCTATGAAATCTATATCACTCCATCTCAATGCACATAATTCAGAACTTCTTAACCCAGTATTAATGGCAAATTGGAATAAGTTTTTCCATTGCTCACATCTTGCCGCAGCGAGTAGGGCAGAGACTTCTTTAGGTGACAATGGGTCAACAATATAACTGCTTTCATTGTCACTGTTATTTGATTGGTATCTTGAAGCAGATACAAGGCTGACTGGGTTAATTGATACAATCCCATCGGTAATGGCTTCATCTAGCGAGCTGCGCAAAAATGAGAGCTGATTTCGGATGGTTTTTAGTACTGTCGTTTGTTTTTGTATCCAGTTTTTTAGGATCGCCGGTGTCAGTGATGAAACATGTAATTGGTGCAAATCAGACAAGGCACTTTTGCATTTTTTATAACCGCCAATCGTTGAGGGTGATAAATTTCGAGTTTCGCAAATAACTAAATATTCCTCTAAATAATCAATCACTCTTTTTTCGCGATTATTAACACCAAAAAGCATTAATTTTTTAGAGTTAGGAAAATATTTAGCGTAATTAAAAGTGCCTTTTTCAATATTATTTTGAATTTCAGCAAGCAACCTTTCAGCGTATTTAATATTTTTATTATCGACGGTTAATCTTGAGAGAGGCTCTCTACAGAGCGCCCCTCTATAAGTAAACGTGATAACAATAGTTTGGCTGGTTTTGTTGTTACGAACCGTCACCCCTCTTGGTAGTGCGTAGCCTGTTTGTTTTTTCGCGCCCACTTATTCACCTCAGCAATATCAATCCAACGTTCTTTTGAACCTTCAACCTTTAAAACATGTACACCGACTATCCAATATTGCCGTTGTATGCGCTTATTAATGGACTCTGGTGTTTCTCCGTACATATTGCAGTACGCGGAAATAGGCAAACATTCATATAACATAACTTCCTCCTATATCCGCTTGCTTAATGTCGCGGGGAAATAAATCATAGCCTTCTGTGATATTTTGTCTCATCTTGGTCTTGCCTCATCATTAATAAAATAAGTTGGTCAGCAATGTTGCAGGCATGTTTGATATCAGCTTCAGTGCATGGTCTGTTTTTTACACTGGCAGCTAACTTGCCTAACTTAATATCAAACTCAGTTAATAATTGTTCCTCGGTTTCCCAAGGGGCTAATTGTGGCTGTTTCATGGCGGTTATCCATTGGTTTTGAATAAACCACCACAGTAAGAAAAAATGCAGAATAAAACTGATTATGCTTAATCAATTATTGGCCCGAATAATCGCTTCGATGGGATAGCATTCAGACAAAACACCTTGTTGAGTTAGGGCGTCTTTATCCATTAAACAATTCTGCTCATCGGGATATGTATAGCCGTTAGATTTATATAAACAATCAGCACCGCTGCAAATTAGCAGGAATAAACCATAAATCATTGTTTACTCCTTTGTAGCTCTGCCTGAGTTGGCTGTATTTCTATTCTAATATGCGCTGGGAAGTCATAAGAAACCTTGCAACGCCTATCCGTTGAAACAAACCCGTGCGAGCCATCGGGTAGGGTGATTTTTACTTCCTGGTCTTTTTGATGTTCGTGTCTTAGCATTGGTCTTGCCTCGTTTGTGACATGTCACACTAGTGAATAACGGCTATTGATGTTGGGTAACCCAGCTGAAGTAACAATGCCTTTTTTACCAGTGATAGCGTTTGTTCTTCTTGGCGAGTGACTTGTTGAGTCGATGCAGTGGTCCACTCAACGCTGCATTTATTGTTAGTTTCATCGTGAGTAATGATGACTTCTAATTTCATGGCCATAAAAATATCTCCTGATAATGCGCCCATTGCTGGGCGCTATAGTTATTAACGAACCATTAATGAACGGTCACCCACTTCTAAGTGAGCACCAGGTATTTCAATACCGTTTTCAATCGCTTCTTTAATCCGTTTTTTATCAGGGGCTGTAATGGTCTGAACATCTACCAATTCATCGGGCAAGGCTGCTTCGTTATCGATGATGACACGCACAACACCAGTGCGAGCCGTAAAGGTGTTTTTCGTGGTTTTTAACTTGTCTTTGCCTGATGTTAACAAGCAATCCAATGCATATTTTTTCAAGTTCTTAACTTGGTTTTCGAATGATTTTTTACGATCAGCCAAACGTTTTGACTCTTCATCCAGCGTTTTAGCTTGCCCTTCTAAATTACGGGCATGAAGCATAATTGCATCCAGTTTATCGCCTAGTTCACACTCGATGCCCTCTAAGGTATCGGCGACATCTTCTGCGGTGAATTCACCTGTTTCGACGAGTTGTTGTAATTTGCTGTAGTCAGCAGCCATTGCAATAGCAGTTGTCTTGGTCATTAGATTGCCTCTTCTTTTTGTTTCAGTTGGTCTAAACACTCTTTTTCAATTTCATTTAATCGGCGTAGGCGGCCGTTTAAATATTTTTCATATTCACTGTCGCCACGTTGTTTGGCCAACTTGGCATGCGTTGAAATTTCACGGGTGAGGGTGGATGTGATACCCCGTAATTCGTTTGGCGTCACCGCACTGCGCATAGTTTCAGTGTGTCGGGTGAACTTCTCATCTAGCTCTTTACGAATGCGGGTAGCATCTTCAGCGTTATCGCTGGCGGCTTTGATTTCGTACTCGAGCTTATTGCTTGCAACATATTCAGGGTTATCATGCATTCCCATATAGACGTCAGAGCTAAAGCCAAGCATGGAAAGGGCTTTTTTGATTGCATCTGTGAGTGATTTTTTAAACACTTCACCGTCAACCTTAATTCCATAGGTGGTTTGATAGCGGTAAGGTGTAGCGCCGTAGCTTTCAAATTCACCTCGTGTTTCACATTCGATGGTGTACCAAAAGCGGATCTTGAGTGAGTGGTTCTGTTCGCAGAATAAAGAGCCGTCACCGTCTCGTAAAAAACGCGTTGCGACTTGTTTGTTGCGTTCATCGAGAACCGGTTCAGTAAGAGGCTTGCCGTTAACAAATTTATCTTCAACGATTTCATAACCCCAACCTTCACCAATAGGGCCGAATATTTCAGTGGCTCGCATAAACATATAGGTGCTGTTAATACTGGTTCCGGTATAACCAACCCCATCAAGCGGTTTGGTAAATCGCGCATCAGTACGCTGAACTCGTTTCCAAATATTGAGGTGGTCATTATTACTATCGATCACTTCATCAATGACTGCTGCGCGTTGTTGAAAGTCATCTTGTTCAGTGGCAATTGGCGCAGAAATAACAGGTGTTTCAATCACAACCAGTTCAGGTTCTTTTTCTACTTTAGCCGGTGTGTCTTTCTTCTTACTGGCGCGCCTTGGTTTTTCTGTTTTAGCCAGTTGCTCAGGTGTTTCATCATTAGCTGGCTTAGCATCTAAATTATCAACAGCGAAACGGCCACTACCGAGAGATGTTACTTTTGGGTTGTTGGTACCAAGTTTTGAATCAATAAACGCTTTACGGGCATTAGCGTCATCAAATAATTCAGGTTGTTCTCGTGCCTCGGTCACTAGTGCAAATATGTTTTCACGAGGGATATCTAGAACGCTAGGGAAGGTGCGTAAATCCATTGATAAGCGTTTCCATGCTTTATCTTCAGTGCTGATGAGTTCTTTTGCTTTGCGAATATCCGCGCTTTTTGCATCGCTTGGTTTAATGTCCATGAGTGCGAGGGCAATTTCGAGATCAAGTGCGGCATAATCACGTTTAAGGACAGGCTCATCCTCAACGGGAGGAAGTTCAGGTTCCTCGGTTAACCAACTTTCACCAAGCGCCTTAGCATCTTCGATAGTGACATTATCGTCAGCATGCTCATAAACCGCCTGTACAATTTCCATCGTGGCTTCAGCATCCATCAATGAAACTTTGGTGATTTCAGCAAGGCCAGTGGCGATATTACGAATTTTAGGGGCAGCTTTACTTTCACTAAGATGGTTTAATGTATAAGTGAATTCTTTATCCGTTATTTGAGTTTTACCAAATAGTAGTAAAGCAGCTACGCGAGGTTTAGTTGCAAGCTTTTTAAATTCTTTATATTTAATGGGTTGCCATTTCTCACCGTCAAATTCATTTTCAACAGCAAATTTTTCATCAAACTTATCGAGTGCAGGGCGGGGGGAACCTACTGCATCTTCACAAATAATCGGCTCATCGATATTAAAATTATCCATGGAATCAGGGTAGGCTTCCGATAGCTTAATCATTGCTGTTGCTGCCGCAATTTTGGCATTCGCTGCATTGAAAGCAATTGTTAAAGGTACAGCGCCATTGGTTCGAGCCTCGGTCGTAGGCTCAAATACACAGATAAAAGTTGTCATTGGTCTTGCCTCTTAATAAGGGATTTGTTCGTCAGTTTTAGAAATGGGTTTGCCTTCCAAACAGAGAAGCATCTGGATCTGGTCTTCCAGTAAGCTTGATTTAACCTGAGCATCAGCAAGAATTTTGTTTTGCTCGGCTTTGAGTACATTTATTTCTAACTGAATAAGTTCTGCATTGGTTGGTTTGGTAAAGGGGATATCTATAGTGTGTTCAGCAACAACAAAGCCTAACCCTGATTTGACATCAGCTTTAAATGCATATGCGTTATATTGATATGAACCGTCAAGTTGCTTCTGTGCATGAATGTATAAGGTGACACTTAGGGTTTTAGGTTGTGCTTTCATAGCAGCTCCTTTAAAATAACTGTGATCAGTGATTTATCATTGGTCTTGCCTCTTCTAGCGTTTGGTCGCGCTAGTAGAAATCTCGGTTAGCTTTGGTCGGCGACCCGAGGTAAAGGAACCCACTTCGGTGGGTTTTTTTACGTTTCCAAATCAATACTCGTCTTTCCGAGCTGTCTGGTCTTGCCTCTGGCTTTGGTTTAACTGTTTCCCTGGTGTGGGCTAATTTTTAAGTCTGAACACTTATCTAAACACTTGCTGTGTTTGTATTAATGAAATGAATATTAGCAGCGCTATTTTTAATTATCAATAGCATTGCTAATTATTTTAAGCAAAAAAAAGCCGCTAATATTAGCGGCGGTATTTAACTGTTTGTTTTAGTTAAGCAAAATCAACCATTTTTATTGGAAGAGATTTTATAACTTTACCTATCACACGCAAGTCATGCATTTCAGACTCTTCGATATAAAAGGTTTCATAGGCGGGATTATCTGATTTGACAGCAAGTTTTCGGCCTTTAACGCGTTGTAGTCGTTTAATGAATAGGGAATTTTCAAAACTAAACACATAAACGCCATCCCCATCAAAGAAATCGCTATGTGTATCAACAAAGACAACATCTCTAGGATTAATTGCAGGGGACATGCTATCACCACTGATATTAATCATCTCAATGCCTTTCAGACTTTTACGGCCAAATAACTCAAAAACTTTTTCGGAAGAGAACTCGATAGATTTTATGGTATCTGGGAAGTCATTGTTAATAAAACCACCCGGGCCTGCTTTCGCATATATATCCATTAATCTCAATGTGTTGTGATCATTTCTAACCGATTGTTGCGGCTGAGCTACCTCAACATTTCGATTTGTTGACCTGACGTAGTCGAGTAAAATTTTTAATTCAGGGTTGATATCTTCAGGATCAACGCGAAGTAAAGCAGCAAATTTTAATGTGGTATCTGTATTTAAAGCGGTACGGCCATTTAGGTACTGACTAACCGCTCCCTGCGTAGCAAAACCAAGAGCCTCCGCTGCTTTTTCTTGAGTTAAGCCGAGAGATTCACGTTTGCTTTCCCAGATATTGCGTAAATTCTGGGCTGCTACCTTGTCAGATTCGGAAATTTTTCTGTTCATACCGTCTAGTTTATTTGTATTACTAATATTTTTCTAATAGCGTTGCTATTGATCTATTTAATTAGCATTGCTAATATTGCATTGTTAAGTTAAAAAGGAGCTAACAAATGAAATTAAATATCTACCTAAAGCAACAGCAAATTAGCCAGTCTGAGTTTGCTCAGGCAGTTGGCGTGACACAGGGCTACATTAGCCAAGTCATTTCAGGGAATTACATTCCAAAGGGACGAAAAGCTATCGAGTGGGCATCCAAAACAAATTGGCTAGTAACCCCACATGATTTGAACCCGATAGATTACCCAAACCCTTACGACGGCTTACCCAACGAGCCATCAGTATTACAGCTATCAGATTAAAAAACTGATTATTCATAATCAATTTTGCGACAGGAGACGCAGAGATGAGTTTTGATATCGATATTGTCCGCTCCGAAATTGAGAGCTGGGCTACAGAACATGGTCAAGAGCACGTAGCGATTGAGATAAGCCGTGCGTATTTGCAGATCACACGAGACAAATCACAGAGCCGCTTGCATGTGATTGAAGATGAACGAGGACAAGCGGATTGGAAAGCGATTAACAATAACCGACAGCAGATATTTCGTTGGTTGCGAGGCGATTCGAATGCATCAATGAAGAAATTAGCAGAACTGATGCCTGCAATTGAGATGGCGTTGCCAGCTTCGAGGTTAGCTCGAGTACGTGGCGACACAAAAAACTATTTAGCATCAGTGGCCATACAGCGATTTGCAGAAGCTATGACCGAAATTTTATTAGAGGGTCGTGACATGTCACGGAACATCAATAGCGCTATTACCGCACTAAATGCAATATCACGCCCGACCAGCGTGCACTAATTCAAGAGGCAAGACCAATGCTAAGAACGACTGAATTGATTACCTACTGCAATGGTTTTTTATTGAATGGAAAGCCAGCAGACAGAAAACAAATCGAAGATATTTTTGAGGGAAGAAGGGCGATAGCACTCAATATTGGGGAGCAATACGAACAACAAAAACAAAAGCTACTTTTAAAGAAATTGTCACCCGAGCAGTACCAGAACGCTTGCCGCGATATCGCTAAAGCGCTGGGGGTGTGAAATGAGACCATCAGACTTGTTACTCGATTTTGGGCGGCCAGTGGCTTACTACCCTGGTCTAGTTAAACGCTTTGGTAGCGTCAATGCGGTAATATTTTTTAGCCAGATATTTTATTGGCAAGATAAAACGGATTCTGAATTAGGAGTCTATAAGTCATCTGAGGATATTACAGCCGAAACGGGGTTAAGCTATCGCGAGCAACTCACCGCCAGAAAGCACCTCGTTAAACGTGGGATTTTAATTGAAACGGATAGGCGTTTAGAACACAAAATATATTACCGTATAGATTGTGACCAACTTGACCAAATAATGTCGCAACCTATTGATAAAGTCCCAAATGCGCAAAGCGCAACTGGGGAAAGTCACAATGGGGATTTGGCGAAACAACAAAATGAACAGTCGCCACAAGACAAATTCGACGGTGGCGGTGAAACAAATCCGCAGTTCGATCCTACAGAGATTACAACAGAGATTACTACAGAGAATACTAATGGTACGTCAGGCTGTGCTGACGTACCCAAACCCTCATCAAGAATAAAATTAGATTATGGCCATATCCTTGAGGCTTATCACAGCATTTTGCCTGATATGCCATCGGTTAAAGTGATGACTGATGCACGAAAACGGATGCTGAAAAACTTTTGGCTAAAATTTAAATTTAACCAGGAACGTTGGGAAAATTACTTGTCGTACATTGCGAATCATTGTCGGTGGATGACTGAAGATCGTGATAACGGCCGAGGAGGTTTATGGCGACGCAAAAACTTGGATTACCTGATCACTGAACGTTGCTACGTGGCGGTCAAGGAGGAGCGAGCCAATGACAAATAATTATTTTGTTCCTCCCTGTAACCTTGAAGCTGAACAAGCGGTTTTAGGTGGTTTGATGATTAGCACAGACGAAGATAAGCGTCTGCATGTTATTTCGCTAATTAAACCTGAATCATTCTATCAGTGGTCACATAATCGGATTTTTGCCGAGATAGTACGACTGATTAAAACCAATCAGCCTACTGATGTAATTACCGTAAGCGATGCGCTAACAGCAAATGGTGATTTAGACAAAGTTGGCGGTTTCGCCTATGTCGCTGAGCTTTGTATGTTACCAACAGCAGCAAACATAGTGAATTATGCACGGATCATTCGTGACAAGGCTATACAGCGTTATGCGATTAACAATCTCAACACTTGCGTCGAAATGTTGATGGCCAATGATGGCCTTGAAGTAAATCATAAACTGGCCAATGTACAGCAGGTGGTATCAAGCATCATTGAGCATGCTAAAACAGGTAAGAGTAAGGGTCTTAGACCAGCTCGTGATGTAGTAGGAGACTGGGTCGAGGAAGTTGAAAGGCGTTTTGATGATCCGACGAATGCCGCTGGTTTTACCTTAGGTATTGAATCACTTGATGATTTAATGGCTCCCAAGCAAGCGCTAAGAGGATCTCTAATTGTCGTAGGTGCTAGACCTAAAATGGGCAAAACCGCGTTCTACAACCGTGTAGCGACTCATTTTGCTTTAAATCACAGATTACCTACATTGTTATTCAGCCTTGAAATGACTGACCGAGGGATCATTGAGCGCATGATAGCTCAAGAGGGTGGTGTTTCAGCAGATATATTCTATACCGGTGCGCATGATGACATGGAAATGGCGCGGGCGTTAGCAAGAGCTGAAGAAATCGCAGAGTCGAATATGTACATCGACAGTACTCCTGGTGTTGATTTGCAACATATTATTGCTGAGTGTCGAAAGGTAAAAAGAGTTAAAGGGAAAATTGGGCTCATTGCTGTGGATTACCTGACATTAATCAAAGCTGCCCCAGCAGAACGCCGCGATATTGCCTACGGTGACATTACAACGGGTTTAAAGAACTTAGCCAAGGAAATGGATTGTGTGGTCCTATTACTTACCCAGCTTAACCGTAAACTGGAAGAACGAGCAGATAAACGACCGACACCTGCAGATAGCCGAGATACAGGGCAAATTGAGCAAGATTGTGATGTTTGGATCGGCCTATACCGTGATGCGGTTTATAACAATAATGCCGATAAATCGCTGATGGAAATTATTCTTCGTTTGAATCGTGATGGAAATACCGGAACGGCTTATGGGCAGCTGGTGGATTCGTATATCAAAAACATTAGCCAAAATGAGGCTGAAAGACTGTCGTTTAAGGGGCTGGACAAAGGGAGAGGGTATTCAAAGAAAGCGCTACAACATAATACAGCGATGTTTTGAACAATGATGACTTCTAAAGGAGCCCGTATAAGAACATAAAGTTTTTATATGGGCTATAGCTTGGCTGTAAATTAATTTACAGCTTTATGCTGAGTAATCATATTCTCTAAATTTGTAATAAGGTAGTCAACAGAGCCTTGTTTATGTTTATTTAATGCCCTTTCGGGGTTATTTTTTACTGCATTGGCAACAGTACTTTTGACTTTTGCTTCAATGTGAGCGCTCCATTGCTTACCTGCACCATAGAAACAATTTTTTACTCGGTCAGACCATACCGCGTTAGATTTAAATTTACTTGTATTTAAATTCACTCCAAATTCGTTAAAGATTAAATCTTTATATAGATTCAGATCTAAGCAATCTTCAAATTCAGAGTTAGTATTCCCATTACATTTTGTAAAAGTTACATCCTTCATTTTAAGCAATGAATATTGTTCTGCTTTTGCGTAAGCATCCTTACCAGCAGGATCATCATCTAAAAAACAATGATACATACAAAGAGAATTCCTTAATAATGTTAGAGCGTATGATAAATTACTAGCTCCATTTAAAGAATAAAAAATTAAAGAATGTGACTTTATAGCAGCTTCTATTACTTTACTGAAATGACTTAAAATGGCTTTAAGGGATATAATATCATCGTCACCTTCTACAACTAAAACAAAATTAGCATTTACTAAATTGTCTGATGCTCTAATACCTAAAATATCCCTTATTTCTTTTATGTTTTTTGTATGCGTAGCCTTTCCATTATCGATGATAATATTTGCTTTCAAGTTATCTCTAGCAACAAAAATAGGATTGTGGGTTGTCAAAATTATTTGATTCGTTTCTGAAAGGGAACAAACTACATCATTAATTTGATGTATTGCCCCTGGGTGTAAATGAGATTCTGGCTCTTCTATTGCTATAATTGATGTTCCGTGGTTCGGTGAATTATCTCTTAGTAAGCTTAGTGCTACTAAGCTTTTTACTCCATCACCTTTATAGTATAAATTTGTTGGGGTACCATCATCTATAATTATTTCAAAGTCATTCCTCATTGAGAGCCTTCTTGCATCGTCAGGTATTGTAATATTTACATCTTTTATAGAAGGAATAAAATCGATAAGTGGTTTTTTTATTGTGTCGGATAAGGTGTCAAGGATTGGTTGCTGTATTTGTTTTATAGTATCAAGGGCTGCTATATAGTCAGGAGACTTCTCAATCTCTTTCATTTTTGATAAAAGCATTTTCTTTACTACTTGCATTGAATCATTTTCAGTTCTCACAGCAGGTATGTAATTAAATATAATTTTTTGGGCTATAAATCTAGTTATTTTTGCTATTTTTTTATTTAAAGTTACTCCCCCTTTTCCTCGTTTTTCTAATATTTTTATATTAGGAGAGTTATCTTTACCAATTTTAATTTCTATAGTGAGTGACTCATTTATAGTGGATTTTATACTATCTTTAAATGAATTTCTATCATCATTATCTAATAGGAATTCTAATTTAAATATCGTTTGTAATCCCGACTTTCTTAATTGTAACGATATTGGAAAGTCATTCTCCCAGTTATACATATCAATCTTTCTATTGTACTTATAAAAAGAAGAAGATATAGTTCTAGAAGTAAAAGAGTTATTTTGGAGTAGGAAAAGTGCAGTATCTAACGCTTTTAATATGTTAGATTTACCTTCATTGTTTTTTCCTAGTAAAACGGTAAAGTCACTTATGGCTATTTTGTGAGCAGTAGTTATACTTCGATAATTAGTAATTGAAAAAAAATTTAATTTCATTTCATAGGTACCTCATGTTAATTTATGTTACATCAAACTAATTATTTAAAGAATTGTCATTAAAGTTGCCCAAATAATGTGATCTAAGTATGGATAAATTGAGTAGTAATATAGGATTTGATTAATAAGCATTAAGTATTTACAATGCATTCTTGGCCTGAACACCCAATCTTAACACTTGCTGTGTCTACTGAGAGAAACGTATGGCACAGCATAGCTTTATCAAAATGTCTAACGACACTCTTGTACCGGCTAATCCGGCGGCAAGGGATTTTTTGCATTCCAAAATCAAGTGTGGTGATGTGCTTTATGCTGATTTTAAGAAAGCACGAAACCCACGATTCCACCGCAAATACTTCGCATTACTCAATTTAGGCTACGAATACTGGGAACCAACCAGCGGCACCATTTCACCCGAAGAAAAAGAGCTAGTACGTGGTTACGTTAAATTCCTTGCTTACTACACCGATAACGACGACGCCCTCCAATCTGCTGCAGATGCTTATCTTGATGAGATAGCACAGAAACGTGCACATAATATTTCAGCAACCAAATCCTTTGATGCTTTCCGTTATTGGGTGGTAGAGCAATCTGGCCATTATGAAACCTTTGAAATGCCAGACGGTAGTCTACGCCGTGTAGCCAAATCAATCAGCTTTGCCAAAATGGATGACTTAGCCTTTGGCGAACTCTACAAAGCCACGCTCGACGTGCTTTGGAACTTCATTCTATTCCGTAAATTTCCCACCCAAGAAGCTGCTGAAAATGCGGCGGTTCAGTTATTAGATTTTACCTAGAGGCAAGACCAATGACCAAAAAATCAAAGACCAAAGAAGATAAACAGTGGCTATCAGATGTAGCCGCACTTGGCTGTATTTGCTGTCGAAACATGGGATATGGAGCAAGTCCCGCGGAAATTCATCATACACGAACAGGGCAGGGCATGGCTCAACGAGCTAGCCATAAAGATGTTTTACCGTTATGCCCATCTCATCATAGGCCTAGTTATGACACTGGTTTTCATGCAGCGCCTAAAACATGGCAGGAAATTCACGGTACCGAAATCGAGTTACTCGAGCAAACCAAAAGAGAAGTGATGGAGCTGCGAGCATGTCGAGTATAAAAAGTGTTTCTGATGGGCTTGTACTTGATGCTGAGCAAGAAGCTTGGTTGCAAGGTTGGCTATCCAAATTTGGCGCTTGGGTTTACAGTGGTAGATTAGAGAAACGCCAAAGCAGTATCATCGCTGAATTTATGGCTACTGTAGAAAAACGTGATTATCCAGAAAGGGAAATGTGTAATGACGACGACGGAATGTTAATCACCAAGGTGGTTGATAAAATTTATCATATAGACCGAGTCGCATTCACGTTATTGTTATTACGCTATGCCTTTGTGAGTTCTGACCGTGCCATTGCTCGTTATTACTATGGTATTGCACCGCCACGGCAAATGGTTCGCAGAAATCGCACGCTTGAATATCGAAAACCTTCGATGGCCACATGCCGTCGCGAGGTAAAAGAAATCATCCGTTCTGCAGAGTATTTAATTTATCCACATCTCTATAATGCATTTAAAATACGCGATAATGAGTGGAAAAAGAAAAATAATAGTAATAACGTGTTGACTTCTTTGATCCAATGAGCCACTATTTAAGTATAAGTTGCCGTTTTAGTAACTGTGACGAACTAACCCAGCCAATGCGCTGGGTTTTTGCTTTGATTACTACCATCTAATTTCTTTTATAAAATAACTCTATGAAGAATACTAAGCTAGTATAGAATATTAGTTAACAGTTTAATATTTTGTCATAGGAGATAAACCGATGGATAGCACCGAAGATAATAAAAATAAATTAGTTGATTTTTTAAACTATTTTGATAATAGCGTTGACAGAAGTACCATCATGAATCATATAGATGTTGAAAAACTTAACAAATTAATTGAAATTGAGAGTTCATATTCAACACTTGATGATTTTCAAAATAAAACTAATTTACTAATTGATGAATTGATTAAAGAATCTTTTGAAATTAGAAGTTTCTTAAGTGATATTACAGATTTTATTGTTAATAATTGTGATTATACAATGAAAAATGTAATTATTAAATCTATAAGTACTGGTTTTATAGGGAATTACTTTAAGTTAATTGCGATTTTAATGGAGTTCGTTTATCTTGGTCTGGATGATAAAGATAAAAAATATTCATTCGATTTTAATAAATATTTACGTAAGTTTAACTCAAGTCTGATATTGGAATGCTTAAAGAAAGGTGGAGGGCTGGAGTATGATTATTTTTACTATAAAAATATTTATCAAAGTAAGCTTTATTTGTACTTTAATAATAAGATTAAATCTGAGCTGAATAAGTATGACTCTGAATCTGGTGATTTTTATTCAAAAATAAAAGGAGAGTTTGAGAAGATTGAATCAGAGACAAGAACAGGAATAGATAAATTGGAAACTGATTTGAATTTAAAGCTTGAAGATCTAAAAACGTTGGAAACTAGAATAAATAAAGGTATTGATTCGGCAATTTTCGTTTCCTTAGATCAAGGGTATCAGACTCTTTATAATGATAAGTTAAATGAAAAAAAGAACGCTTTAATATGGGTTTATGTATTGGGAGGTAGCGTATTTGTTCCTATTTTAATTAAATTACTATCTATGTTTTTTACTGTGTATAGTATATATGGTTATGCATTATCTGCGGCGGTTACTTTTATTATTCTTTATTATTTTAGACTGGCAATTATAAATTATAATTCTATTAAAACGGAGTTGACACAAATAAGTCTTAGAAGAAATTTATGTGCATTTATTAATGGATATGTTGATTTTTCTAAAAGGCATGAAGAGCATATGTCTTTAAGTAAATTTGAAAATCTTATTTTTTCAAATATCATCTCTGATGAGAAAAAAGTTCCTTCATCACTAGATAGTTTAGAACAGTTGGCTAAATTGATAAGTACTATTAGAGGAGATAACTCTAATAAAACTACTCCATAGTGAACTTTGATTTAATGTGCTAAATTCATAATTTCGCCCGTTTTTTATATCTAATTAATCTCAGGCACTCCGTAGGGGGTGAAATCATGCGTATGGATAAATATAGCAACGCAGCCTACGGTAGTGCTGGGCTTACAGCATTCTTTGCAAGCCTATCACTTTATGAATGGGGCTTTATTATCGGGATGGCGTTCAGCATCATCCTTGGTCTCGCTACCTTTTTTATGAATCGACGAGAGCAACGAAGGCGAACACGTTTATTTGAAGAACTCGTTAATAAAACCGATCCTCTAAACCCCTCAGCCACTGCACGAAAAGCCGCCGAACTTATGGCGAAAGCGCCAAAGGATATCTAATGTCACTCAAACAAAAACTAACTGTGCTTGTTGGCGCAGGGGCTTCGGCTATCGCTTTAACGGTGATTGCACATTTTGAGGGTGTTAGGTATGAGCCGTATGAAGACGTTGGCGGGGTATTAACGGTCTGCTATGGGCATACGGGAATAGATATTGTTCCCAACAAGACTTACACAAAAGAAGAATGCAATGAGCTATTAGAATTAGATTTCGAATTAACAAAAATGCAGGTTGATAGATTAGTGAAAGTTCCTATCAATGATTATACAAAAGCAGCTCTATATTCATTTGCTTTCAATGTTGGAACTAATGCATTTGCAAGATCAACAATGCTTAAAAAACTCAACGAGGGTGATCAATACGGTGCCTGTGAAGAATTAAAAAAATGGGTTTATGTTAAAAAGAAAGTATGGCGTGGCCTAGTTAATCGCAGAGAAGCGGAGGCGGCCATATGTCATGGAAACCTATAGTGGTTGTAATGTGTTGCATGCTACTTGCGATATCAATAATAGCTTTCGGTGCTTACCGTCTGACAGATAATACATGTGGTATTGATAAAATCAGTTTAGAAAAACGCTGCCAGAAAGCCATCGATCATTATAAAGGTCAGCAAGTTAATTTTTAATCTTCTATATGGTAACCGGCATGAATAAAGTCAGAGCATTGTTATTTATCGCTGCATGGGTGGCCATATGGGGAATGTGGAAACAACATGAAAGGATAGGTGAGCTAAACACCAAGAATGCCGAACTACTTGTTGAGCTGACAGAGCAAGTCAAAATTAATGAAGATTACCAAGAACGCGTCCAATCTCTTCATAAACTCGATACAAAACATACTCAGGAACTAGCTAATGCAAAAAGTGAAGTTGATAAGTTACGTATTGCTGCTGAGCGCAATCCTGAGCGGGTGTATATCAAAGTCAGTTGTAAAAAAGCCGAAGGCACTACCGCCTCCGGCTTGGATGATGCAATCACCGCCAGACCTACTGACTCCGCTATCCGAAATTATTGGTTACTCAGACAACGAATTGCAGAGTCCAAGCAAATGATACTTGGATTGCAGGATTACATTAGAACGGAGTGTTTACGTTAATACCAATCGGTAAATGCTCTTGCAAAAAAAATTAAACTTATGAAGGTAAGGGCACTTAATAAGTAGATGGAAAACTTTAAAAAAAGCGTCGTTATATCTGGTTGTTTTTTATCTTTACTAATAATGAATAGGATGCAGATAAGGATAGGGATAGATATGAGTAAGAGCGCAATGGGGTAAGTATACATATATATTTATACAGCTCTCTTTGTGATGGAATTCTTATCAAATAGTAAAATATATCCTTAACAAAAAAAAGCCTACACAGCAGTAGGCTAAAAGATGTTGCTTTATACAATTGAATATCTCTTTAAACATAGTCGGTATTTCAAAGTATGCAAAATGATTTCTAAGAATTTAAATTTATAGTCGATTAAGTGAACAATGAGCCTCTATTTTGGGGCTTTTTAGTAGCCAGATATTGGATAGGTCTCACAGCAGCCTTTAGCCTGGTATGATCAGTCATTGATAATTTGAAATATCTGGATTCACATCTACCCTTTAAATACCCATAATTAATGTAAATGATTGTACAAAAGTGGTATGAAAAACAGAAGTCAACAATTACTAAATGATTCAGCACTCTTAGATGTAAGAATTAGATATTTAGTCAAATTTATACAAAGTAGAGTATTTAATAAACTACCAGATAGTGAAAAAAGATTGTTTGAGTCACAACTTTATTCAATGAAAGCGTTGTCATCTATATTAAAAATGAGAGTAGATATAGTAAATGATGGAAAATAACTATACATAATAGCCAGCCTATACGAGTTTTTATAAGGGAGGTATGAGAAAATACGCAGTAAAAACAAAGAAAAGCCCCAGTTTAGGGGCGAAATAAAACGAAGCAATAATTTGAATACACTATCAGCATAGATGATTAGCAAAGTTTTCACATGAATTAAGTGTAAGCAAATACGGAAAAGAAAATACAAAATAGAGTGTCGTTAAATGTACAAAGAAACACTAGAAGAATTAATATATCCTCTAGTGCTTTTTGCATGGAAGTAGGCTTTTTACTGAGCTGCTCTTTGTATTGCCTCTCCCCCAGCCTCTATGTCTTCACCAACACCTTTAGTGGTGTTACAGGCAGTTAATGTGAAAGCAACAGCTAATGAGCAGATGAGGAAACTGATTTTTTTCAACATATTTTCTTCCTTTTAGTGTGAAGCTATAAGTTACAAAAGATCACTTTTAATTATAGCAGAACAATTTGATTACCATTTTTATCTGCATAGAGCTGTAATATTAATCCATGATATCTGTATGGGAATGGTATGGTTAGGGATACCTGACAAATGAAAATGAGCTGCTATATTTTAAGTGTTAATACTTATTTTGGTAATTAATCACATTAGCAATAAAGGGTACACTCTATGATATTAAAAGAGCTATTTATCCGTATGCTTTATGTTTTTCAATACTTAGTAGTTGGTTTTCTCTTATTATTAACATCAATAGCCATACCAAATTGGTTAGGTAAGACATCAGTCTTTTTTGTAGGGTAGAATCTAGTAAGTGAGTAGCATTTAGGGAGTCAGTCATGGCAGGTAGTGAAGTGGACGAAATTAAGTATTTACCATGGACAGGTGCGGCTTTGAAAGTAGCCTTGATAATGACAGTCGAAGCTATGAAGTTAACGCCTGAAGAGGCAGAAAGGAAAAACATTACTGTTGTAGTTGGTCCGTATGCTCGCCCATATAAGGAAATAATGGCCATAGCTGAAGAGTATGGTGGAAGAGAAATTCCTAAATCAATGCGCGATATGCCATCAGATGTTAAATAGATAACAAGAATTCATCACGAGCCTCGCAATAGCGGGGCTTTTTAATGGCTTCTTCGCAATTAAGTGAGGTGGTTCATATCTTACTGACGGGTAAGCCGTAAGTGACCAAAGTAACGTAGTGGTACGTGATGATGGCTGTGAAAAATAAACTCAATAAAATCAGTAAATGAAAATAGGTGCCCATATAGAGGAGTCAACCTCAATCCGTGCGTACCGATTGCTTATCTCTATTCAAAGCGTATCTCACACGCAAACATCACAACCCTAGCCAGTTCTTGAGAAGTAAGCAGATAAAGACATTTGTTGATAAATTAAGCGCAATGCAAAATTGCACTGCGGTCAAAGTTATCAATGGTGGGCTGAATCATGGAGTATGGGCTTTAGAGTTAGTTGTCATTAGATATGCTACTTGGTTAAAGCATGAGTTTGAAATTCTCGTTTACAACACATTCAAAGATGCAGCAAGGAAAGGTTTGGATGTCATGACTAAGCTTAATAAGTTAGATCACGTCATCAACACTGAAACCAAAAATGTAAGTAGCTGTGCAAGAACAATGGCTAACTGGGGGAGTGGGTGGTAGGAAGCAATTACTACTAACAGCAAGAGAGCGAGTAGTGAAAGAAGCTCAGATGTACTTACCGAATATTGAATAGGTCGCTCAGCAGCCTTTTTTATGCGAAAGTATCTCATCAGCGAATTCTGAGTGAGATGACAATGCAGATAAAGTCCACATTAATGTTTTTAAGTATGCTGCTACTTAACGGTTGCAGTGTAAAAGTGCCAAAGGATATTTCACCTGTTAAGAATTTTGATTTGTCTCGTTATCTTGGGGAGTGGCATGAGGTAGCTAGAATCGATAATCGATTTGAAAAAGGATTAAGTAAGGTCTCTGCTAATTATTCCCTTCGTGATGATGGAGGCGTAAAAGTAGTAAACAAAGGATGGGATTCGGAGAATAAAAAATGGAAAGAAAGTATCGGAAAAGCTTACTTTGTTGAATCTTCTGATGTAGGGGCTTTGAAGGTTTCATTCTTCGGTCCTTTTTATGGCGGTTATAATATTATTAAGCTCGATGATAACTATCAATATTCATTAGTTGTTGGCCCTAACAAAGATTATCTGTGGGTACTATCGCGTACTCCAACTATGCCACCAGAGTTATTAAATGAATACCTTAGTTTTGCAAGTAGCTGTGGTTTTGATAGGCAAAGAATATTGATATTTCAATAGTATTTATTCCTTGTGAAAACTTAATAAATCAATGCATGACCCGTCAAGTGCGGGTTTTTTTATTGAGGGAAATAGCTAATCAGAAAGTTTATTCCTACAAGTAGACTTTCTAATGGGCTAAGGAGATAAAGACGATGGCTAAACTGGATTGGGGGACGCTACAGCAACAGTTCCTCACCGAACACGCTAAATCAGGAATATCCCCTAAAGAGTGGTGTGAAGACCAGGGACTTAATTACGCAACTGCGCGACGATATATTAAAAAGCCAGCTGCGCAAAAAACTGCGCGCAAGAAATTGCGCACTGCGCACGAAAAAGAATGCGCAAAAGAGCTTATATGTAATGGCTCTATACCAACTGCGCAAATTAGTGAACAAGATAATGCGCACAATGATGAAAGTGCGTTTAACCTGCGCAACTACAAGCTTACAGACCTACAATTTCGTTTCGTCAATGAGTATCTTATCGACTTAAACCGCACAGCTGCATACAAAAGAGCAGGTGGTAAATGTGATGGCCATAATGCCTACGCTAGCGCAAGTCAGATATATAGAAATATTGAGGTCAATCGAGCAATAAGAGACGCACTAGTAGAACGAGAACGCAGAACCGAAATAACCCAAGATGCCGTATTAAAAATGTGGTGGGATATTGCAACTGCAGATGTTAACGAGCTAACGGAATATCGCCGATTATGTTGTCGTCATTGTTGGGGCTTTGGTTTCAATTATCAGTGGCGTGATGCGGTCGAATATGACGATGCTGTGAAAAAAAACATGGCAGCAAGTAAACCGCCTCCGCAAGATGTGGGTGGCTACGGTTACGATGACACATTAGACCCTAATCCCGATTGCCCTAGATGTAATGGTGCTGGTATTGGCCGTGCGCATTTTCATGATACGCGTGATTTAACTGGCGCGGCTCGTCGTTTATTTGCTGGTGTGAAAGAGGGTAAGTTTGGTGTCGAGGTGATCACTCGTAATCAAGACGATGCGCTTAAAATGGTTGCACAGCATTTGGGGATGGTTAAGAACAAGACTGAGATAACGGGCGCCGATGGTGGGCCTATTCAATCAACAGGTATTGATTTAAGTCATTTGAGTTTTGAGCAGCTTATACAATTGAGAGAAAAAGCCCAAAAGTGATATAACATACCCATGTGGAAAAATGGAAGCATGGATATGCAAAAGGTAAAAATAGACCAAATAACGTATGAGTGGCATACATATGAAACCGATAAGTACAACGGAATTTATGGTTTCAATTTCGATGGTACTAATGCGCAAGTTCTAGAAATTAAAGGTGTTGATTATGATTTTCATATCGTAATGCGAGTGCGTAAATACGCCGGCTATTTTTCTCTTGGGACTATGTTGTGCTTTGGCTCTGTGCTGTCTAAGGATTATAGTGTTGTTGAATCAGGTGTGCGTTTATTTTTATATAGACCGAGGCTTAATATAGCCAAAGGCCATGATATCAAAAGTAAACACATTCAGAGCATTTTGCAGCATATTAATAGTGATAGATTTAGGCCATTTATTGCTGATGTACGGGGAGAGTGGATAGATAGAAAAGCACTACCTCATGAAGTGAAAAAGATTAGTAGATAATTTCTTCTTTATCGCCTTTATTTAACATAATGGTCCTTACATGCCCTGCGACTTTTCAACTCAATTAAAATGTCACCTCAAACCGATAAAAGTCTAAATCTTCTTTCTGAATTTAGGCTTTTTATTCGTTGCTAATTTGTTATCAAAAACTCATTTTCCATTTCACTGTCATTTTGAGGTGAAAGGGCTATTTATTCCATTTTAGGTGTGGCTATGAATATCGATTTCAGTTTGTTTGATGAAGAGATCGAAAGGGAGATAGCGCGCCGCAGTTTGCATGAGTTCATTCAGTATATAAATCCTGAATACATCACGAGCCATTTTTCTCAAACAGTGTGTGATGCGCTCGACCAGTTCTTGGTTGATATGATGGACGGGAAGCGCCCTAAATTAATATTAGGCGCACCGCCACAGCATGGTAAGTCTGATATTGTTTCCCGTTATCTTCCCGCTTATTTCTTTGGAAAATACCCCAACATGCGCGTCGGGGCGCTATCGTATTCCTCTGATTTAGCCGGTGATATGAACACCGATGTTCAGCGAATTATGATGTCGGCTGAATATCGTGCGTTATTTCCTAAGAGCTGGTTAGGCAATAAGCCTGAGAATGGCATTGCTGTTAAACGTAACTCTGACGAGTTCGGCATTGCCAATCACAAAGGCAGCTATGTGTGTGCGGGGGTCGGTGGTCCATTAACCGGTAAGAAAGTTGACCTCGGTATTATTGATGACCCGATAAAGAACTCGAAAGAAGCACTTAGCCCGACGGTTAAAAAATCGATTTGGAACTGGTACGTATCGACCTTTAAGACCCGTTTATCAAAAAACAGCGGTGAAATCATCATGGCCACGCGGTGGGCGACCGATGATTTATCTGGCCAATTAAAAGAAAAAGCCCCTGAAACCAAGGTACTTGCATTCCCTGCCATTAATGAGCAAGGGGAAGCGTTGGTACCTGAACTTCATCCTATCGATAAACTGTTGGAAACCAAAGCGATCCTTGGTGATTACTTCTGGTCTGCCATGTATCAACAGTCACCGAAGCCGGGGGATGGTCAAATCTTCCACGAAGAGTTTGTTCGCTATTACTTACCTAAAGACCTACCGGATAAGTTCGATAAAGTTATCCATAGCTGGGATATGACCTTTAAAGACAGCGACGGTACTGACTATGTTGTTGGTCAGGTTTGGGGCAAGAAAGATGCCAATGCCTATTTGCTCTATCAAATTCGAAAACGCATGAGCTTTACTCAAACTAAGGATGCCGTGAAGCTGCTCGCGGAAAAATTCCCTGAAGGGCGCCGTAAGCTGGTGGAGGATAAAGCTAATGGTCCTGCAGTTATCGACTCTCTTAAATCATCGGTATCAGGCTTAATTCCCGTTGAGCCTGATGGCAGCAAAATCGCACGCGCTCACGCCTGTACCGCTGAATGGGAGGCTGGCAACGTGTGGCTACCACACAAAGACATTGCACCGTGGATAGTGGAAACCGTTGAGGAAATTACCACGTTCCCATTTGCTGGCCATGACGATACGGTGGATGCGATGACGCAGGCACTGCGTGATTTATACCAGAAGAAAAAAGGCGGTTTCTTTACAACCAAGAGGTAATTCTATGTGGCCGTTTAAAAGGCGAAAAATTGCAGAACAGATTGCACCGCCGAAGCGGTCAGCGTTTACCACAGATTTGTATCCTGCATTAGCAAAAGAGAAGGGATTTAACGGGTTAGTTCTACCGCAGCCGATGATTAACGGTGTGGGGATGGACAGCATCGATACTTCCGTTCCCTCATTTAAAGGCGAGCAAGTTTATGGCGTACCTGAATCGCAAGCGGCGTGGTATGCCTCGCAAATGTTTATTGGCAACAATATGTGCGCCATCATTGCGAAACATTGGCTGGTGGATAAGGCCTGTAATATGCCTGCCCGTGATGCCATTCGCCAAGGGTATGATATTGATTGCGATGATGACGATGACAGCGCTATCAGTAAGAAGCTACGCAAACGTGATAAAAAGTACCGCATACAGCATCACTTGAAAGAGCTTATTCACTTTGGGCGAGTGTATGGCGGTCGATTAGCACTGTTTGTGGTGGAAACCTCAAACCCGAAAGAGTGGTATGAAAATCCGTTCAATCTCGATGGTGTGACTAAAGGGATGTACAAGGGGATCAAGCAAATTGACCCGCAATGGGTAACGCCTGATTTAACTGATTCGAATATCCAAGACCCTGCCAGCATGGATTTTTACGACCCAACCTATTATGTGATTGCGGGTCGCAAATACCATAAATCGCACTTTATTAAGTTTGTCCCGTTCCCCGTGCCTAACGTGCTAAAGCCGCTTTATAACTATTTCGGCGTATCCGTGCCAGAGCGCATTTATGAGCGTGTCTATGCTTCAGAACGTACAGCCAATGAAGCGCCACAACTGGCGATGACCAAGCGGTTATTGACGATTGGTATGGCTGATCCTGAAGGTGCAGATAAGAACACCATTCAGGAAAATATGCTTTATTTTATGGAGATGCGCGATAACTATGGTGTGCAGGTAATGGGGAAAGAGGATGTTGCACAGCAGTTCGACACCTCGTTAGCGGATTTAGACGCCACCATTATGACGCAATACCAGCTGGTGGCTGCGGCAGCAAACGTACCCGCCACTAAGTTACTCGGTACCACGCCAAAGGGCTTTAATGCCACCGGTGAATATGAAGAGTCGAACTACCGTGAAGAACTGGAAAGCGTCCAATCGAACGACTTAGAAGAACTCTTGCAGCGTCATTACGACATGTTGATGCGCAGTGAAGAATTACCACTGACTGAAATATCGGTCACTTGGGCGCCACTTGATAGCCCAACGGCCGCAGAGAGTGCCGATATTGAGTTGAAGTCTGCTCAGACGGATGCGGCTCTAGCGGCTACGGGCGCA
This sequence comes from Providencia xihuensis, assembly GCF_041953405.1. Taxonomy (NCBI): domain Bacteria; kingdom Pseudomonadati; phylum Pseudomonadota; class Gammaproteobacteria; order Enterobacterales; family Morganellaceae; genus Providencia; species Providencia xihuensis. The sequence goes on from NZ_CP169565.1 coordinate 1,645,747, forward strand.
ATTGATGGGTTAGATATTCGTAAAAAACTGGCAGCTGATAAAGAGTCGAGCTATTACGGCATTGATGTAAACGAGGGCGATTATGTCGAGACGAATACGAGTCCGAACGAAAAAGGCGAAATGGGCAACCTCCCGCCAAGCGGTATTGAAGGGCAAACCCCTGCAGTATTCAGCAGCACCATCTAGCCGTTATCAACGTGACATGTCACGGTTGATTAGTTCGATGATTAAAGACTATGAAAACGTATTTAGTGAATTGAAGGAGGGTTTTTACGGCTCCACGATGGATGCCAGCATTGCGAGTCAAACGCGAATTTGGCTCAACCGGTTAAAACGCAAGTGGGATAAAATCTTTAGTACGCAGTCTAGCGCCATGGCCGATAAGTTTGTTTCCCAAGTCGATATCGGCGCGCAGCGTAATTTAGATGATTCTCTTAAACAGCTCTCTGGCGGTATTACCATCAAAACCGCTGTCATGCCGGACGCGTTAAAAGACCGAATGATTGCCGCCACGGCTGAAAATGTTTCCCTGATTAAATCCATCCCTACTCAATTTCATCAACGTATCGAAAGTGTCGCTCTGCGCTCTATCTCACAAGGGGGTGAGGGTGCGAAAACCTTATTAGATGAAATCAGGCACACTGGCAGCGTCACAGAAAGCCGAGCGAATTTTATCGGCGTTGACCAAACGCGAAAAATCACGACTGCGGCAAACTATGAGCGCATGAAATCAGCGGGAATTCGTAAGGCTATTTGGCATCACTCTGGTGGAAGCGCTGAACCTAGAGAATGGCATCTACAGCTGGATGGTGAAGTGTTTGATTTAGACAACCCACCGATTATTGACCCAAAAACGGGCGAACGTGGATTGCCGGGTCAATTACCTAACTGCAAATGTTTTTGGACGCCTGTAATCGATTTTAGTGGGGAAGAAAGTGGCGAGGAGACATGACAAAACGAACCTATGACAACAACGGCTGGCTCGAAGTGACAGATAACCCCATCTCTAAAGTTGGGGTTTTTGATTATTTGGGGGCAGAGATTGGTGCGCCGGTACCCGATAAAATCTATCGCGTATTGCGGCCACCGGAAGAACTGGCCAGCGAAGCGACGATTAACTCTTTCAAACTCACCCCGTTCATCATTGAACATGAAATGTTAGGCAAGCACGCGACCCCAGCGGAGAAAAAAGGCATCCAAGGGGTGATTGGTGAAAATGTTTATTTTGACCCGCCGTATCTTAGAGCCAATATCAAAATCTTTTCAGATGTGGCGCTTAGCAATATCGACAGCGGCAAAATCGACCTTTCACCGGGTTATCGCAGTAAATATGAATTCACCTCAGGCATTTATGAAGGCCAACACTATGACGCCATTCAGCGTCATCTACGTGGCAATCACCTCGCATTAGTCGATGAAGGGCGAACCGGCCCTGACGTCGCTGTGCAAGATCACCTCGTTATCACTATCGACACAAAGGAACTTATTCGCATGAACGAAGAAGAAAACAAAGAGAAGCAAACCGCTGATGAAGGTACGTTTACAGCGGAGCAAGTCACTGCGCTGAAAAGCATTATTGCAGAGGTGATTGCACAAACTCAGTCTTCAACCGATGAAGAACCGGAAGAAGAAAAGAAATCCACTGATGTTGATCCCGAAGAAGAACAAAAAGCGGAAGAGGCTGTGGCAGCTGCAGAAGTTGCAGCAGAAGAAGCCACAACGGGTACACCTGAAGCCGTTGAAGCTGCCGAAGTTGCGATTGAGACTGCCGTTGAAGCGATTGAAGAAGCCAAAGAGCATCTCGACCAAGCGACAACGGATAGCTTAAATCGCCGACTCAAACGCTTAAAAAACGGCATCGGTACGATGGATGAGATTGCATCCTTAAAGCGCAAGATTAAGCGTTTAGAAGCATCAAAATCCACGATGGATACTGGCGTGCTGTTAAAACAAATCGGTGAGCGGGATTCATTAGCGCATAAGTTGACCCCATTCCTTGGTGTGTTCGACCATGCCGCAATGACTAAGCAGCAAGTGGCGGAGTATGGCGTTGATAAGCTTGGTATTCAATGCGGTAAAGGTAATGAAGCCATTGCGCTAGATGCGTGGATGCAAGGGCGTGTGCCTGATTCACAGAAAGCCACAGTGACGATGGACTCTGCGGTGAGTAATCAATCAATTATGGATAAATGGGGAGCGAAATAATGGCAATTCCTAAATCAGTGTCGCATGGCTTAACGTCTGGCGTAGTGGGTGAAATCAGCCATGCAGGGCCTATTCGTGCCGTTGCCGCCATTCTCAGCTCAGCGGATGAAAAGCAAAATATCTTCGGTCGGGCTTACACCTACAAAGATGATTCTGTAGAGTCTGTGCAAGTGGGTGGCAAGGGCGCATTTGCGGGGATCATGATTAACCCGAAAGCGTATCGTATTGAAGTGAACTATGCACGCAATGGCACCCAAGGTGAGTTTTTAACGATGGGTGAGGTGTATGTCGAACTAAGCGATGACGAAGGCAAAATCAATGATCCCGTCGTATTCAGCGAAACGGACGGTTCGTTATCGGCTAAAGGTACGGTAGGTACAGGTGAGCGCGTGATTGGCTTTGTCAGTCGTCATCTTTCATCAACTGACGCACCGCATTTGAGCGTTATTCGCTTAACCGAAATCCCATATCCAGCGGCAGTAAAGGAAGGTGAATAATGCCAGTTAGCAAGCAAAAGTTTTATATGTCTGGCCGCGATATCCGTAAACATGGCCAACTTAATATCCAACCTAACCAACAGTGGACGTATCGGGAACTTGAGCAAATTGGTTTTGGTGGCTTGGCGTCGATGGACTCCGCGATCACTGGTGCTGCTGTACAAGGCGGTTTAATTCAGCGTGAAATGTTGCAACACGTTCTTCCTGGTCTCATTCGTACTGCAACCCGTGTTCGTGTGTTGGATGAAATCACCGGTGTGTTGAATGCCGGTGAATGGCACGATGAGGAAATCATTCTGAACGTGGCGACACCAACCGGTAAGGCTGAACTTTACGGCGACCATACCAACGTGCCGTTAGCGTCTTACATTCAAGACCAAGAACGCCGCGGTATCGTGCGTTTTGAACAAGGTTTTCAAGTTGGTAAGTTAGAGGAAGCGCGTCAATCTGCAGCTGGGTTTGAAGCTGCTGCGGAAAAACGTAATTCAGCGACTGAATCTTTAGAGCAAGGGCGTGAGCGGATTGGTTACTATGGGTTTAATAGCCCTGAAACACGTGTATTTGGCTTGATGAATGAGCCGAATCTACCGGCTTATGAAACCGCTTCGAAAAAATGGAAGGGCGGCACGTTTGCCGATATCACCCAAGATATTACCGATATGTTCTCGCGCATTGAAATGAGTTCAGGTGGGATTATCAAAGACGATATCGCGATCACATTGACGTTACCGTTAGGCTACCGTTCAACGCTAAATGTCGCTAACCCTGTGGCGCGAGGTGAAACGGTGTATCAGTGGGTGAAAGAGAACTATCCAAACCTGCGCTTTGTGTTTTCACCTGAATTTGTCGGGGCAAATGGTGGTGCGGATGTGGCGTATATGTTTGCGGATACCATCGATGATGGTTCAACCGCAACCAGCGCGACCATTCTACAAGTGGTGCCCGTTAAGTACCAATTACTGGGCTCGCAAGCCCAGATTAAAGGGTATTTAGAGGATGCGACCAACGCAACCGCGGGTGTCTTTGTCACGCGCCCTTGGGCTATCACCCGCCTAACTGGCATTTAACCTGACCACTTCCTTTTTTACGCCCTCAAATGAGGGCTTTTTTAATGGAGCAAGCCATGTCTCTCTATGTCTATTGCACGCTATCCAATGACCAAAACTATTCGGTCACGGATGGCAAAGTGTTTATTGCTGGTCAAGCCAATATCATGACCAAGCATATGTATACCCCGCGAGGGCGTGTCACGGAAATCAGCGACGAACAATATGCTCAACTTAAAGATAACCATGTATTTCAACTGCATAAAGAAAACGGGTTTATCAGCGTTGAAAATCGCAAAGAAGATCCTGAAAAAGTGGCCACCAATATGGAAGCCAGCGATAAGTCAGCGCCGGATACCGTGGAATCATTGGAAGCAGAAAAACAAGCAGTCCCGAAAACCAACAAAAAGGGTAAATAATGATGGAGGCGAGCACATTTCCCCTAACGTCATTTCGTGTGCTTCGTCCACAGTTCTGCGGAGTACCTGATGATGATATTTATATTATTGCCCAATCCGCGTTGAATTATTTCTCCCCTTGTCGTGGTGTTTGTACCAATGAATTGTGGATGCTGGTTGTCGCCCACATGTTGGACTTAAATCAGCAAATTGCAGAGGGCGCCGCGCCCACGGGTGTTGTTACCAGCGTCACCATGGACAAAATCAGCGTATCATTCTCTGCACCGCCTGCGGGTTCTGATTGGTCACACTGGTTCAAAATGACGACCTACGGCCAACAGTTCTTAGCTCTGATAAAGCGCTGTAGCGTACCGCAATATATTGGTGGAGCAGGTGAACGCTCGGCATTTCGTGGTGTGGGTGGGCGATTTACGCGCGGGGGTCGATTACGTTAATGACGAAATTAGCCCAGTTAAAAGCGGTTTACGATGAGTTAGCCAAGAAACAATTGAAAGTGGGTTTCTTTGAACACTCCAAATATCCCGATGGCACGCCCATTGCCTATATTGCGGCGATTCAAGAATTGGGATACCCCGCTGGTGGCATTCCTCCCCGTTCGTTTTTTCGCCCGACGATGAGCGATAAAAAAACAGAGTATGGCCAGTTAATTTTCCGTGTGGCCAAAGCGGCGGCCGCTGGCAATATCTCTGTTACCGATGGGCTAACCCAAGTCGGCGCAAAAGCGGCTGGGGATGTGAAACTGGCCATTAAAGCGGTAACCACACCTGCGTTAGACGATTCAACGGTAAAAGCCAGAGCGCGGCGTCATAGCAAAGGTAAATCCACCGATAAGCCCTTAGTGGACACGGGGCAGATGTTACAAGCCGTCAGTTTTACCGTGGAGGATAAGTAATGTTCGGGAATTTACACCGTATCGCTTCTCGCTATATTCCGCAGCAAACAGTCCAGTGGTTTCGCTTTAAAAACCGTGAGCCCGATGAGCGAGGGCATGACCAAAACCAATATTATGAACCGGTTGATATTCGCGGGAGCTGGCAAGCGGTCGATACTCAAGATGCACAATCAATGGGCTTTGATTCAAACCAAGTTTATCGCCGTTTTTATACCTCCCATGATATCAAAGGCATTCAGCGCGGTACATCTCCCGATTACCTTGTTTTTAATGGTAAAAAATACGATGTGATGGGGGACGCGGATTGGTATGAGCAGGACGGCTGGAAATCAGTGATTTGCATCGAGGTAGGGGCCTATGACGGATAATGACGTTGATATCGCCATTCGCAAACAGTTATTACGGCAGCTGGCCGAAGTCGGTATTGATATCCCTGTGAAAGCGGGTTTTCAATCCACCAAGCAAGGCCGTGAAGATAATATGGTGATGTTCTTTTCCATCAATGAAAGTGGGCATGGTTGGCAAGGTCGCAATTACAATGTCCAAGGTAACAATGCCAATCACCAAGAAAACCAATTATCGGAGAAAACGTACCAAGTTCAGGCATTCATTACCCAATTAGGCACGTATACCGCCAATGATATTGCCGCCATTGCCCGAATGGTTGTCAATTCACTGCCTTTTGTGACCACACTGAGAAAACAAGGTATTGGCGTGCAACGGGCAACATCCGTTCGACAGCCTTACTTTGTAAATGACCAGGGCAACTACGAACAAAACCCCTCGTTTGATTTTAATGTGACGTTTAAACGCTCTCTTTTCCCTGATACAGCTGCCATAAGCGCGCTCTATCCTGATATCCATCGCATATAAGGTTTTACTATGCCAATTAAACAAACTCGATACGTTGATATTGCATCAGCGGTCATTGGCGCGTCTGCAGTTCCGATGCGTAAATTAACCGGCCGCTTATTTTCCACTAACCCCAAAATACCTGCAGGTAAAGTTTTAGAGTTCGCCAATGGTCAAGTTGATGACTTGTTAGGTGTTGATTCTCCCGAAGCTAACTTTGCACGACAATATTTTAGCTATGTTAGCCCCGCACCAGTGAGCAAGCCGAAAGAACTGCAAGTTGCTTCTTATGAGCCTGTGGGGCGAGCACCGACACTGTTTGGTACCAAAGCCGCCGCATTAGCAGATTTAAAAATTATTGCGGATGGGACGCTCTCCGTCACGATTGGTACCGTCACTAAAAGCTACAAAGACATTGATTTGTCAGAAGCGAAGTCCTATGCGGATATTGCGTCCACCATTCAAGCAAAACTCAATGCAGAAAGAGAACAGCAATTTTCCAGTAGCTATTTGACGTTTAATTCACTCGATAGCGCCTTTGAGCTGAGTGGCGGTGTGCAAGAACGCGCATCCATTAGTGTTGAATATTCGGTGCTGGCGAATGCCATGGGGCTGTCTTCCGGTACGGCATCTGAAGGTAATCCCGCACAAACGCCTCTGGAAGCCTTTATGGTAGCAGAGCAGGTTTCCGATTCATTCGGGAGCGCGACATTTTTGGATGAACTGACGTTAGAGCAAGCGGTGCCATTGGCACAGTATGTGTCGGGTGAGAACGTCAAATACCAGTTGCATATTAGCGTGAGTGAAAAGCAGGTTGAAGATTTTAGTGCAGCATTGATGGGAACCGCTTCCGTGGGGTTAAACCTCAAAACGGATACTAACTATTTTATTCAAACCTTACCCATGGCCGTTATGGCGGCGACGGATTATGACCGCACGAATGCCACGACAAACTACATGTTTCGCCAGTTAGGTGTGACGTTCCCTGCGCAAGTGGCCACAGATAAAGCGGCTGACCGATTCGATAAGCTGCGCGTGAACTATTACGGTGAAACCGCGATAGCCGGCTCGCAAATCCGTTTCTATCAACGGGGCTTCTTGTGCGGTGGTGCGTCTAATCCGCTGGATATGAGCGTGCACGCTAATGAACAATGGCTAAAAGCCTATATTGCTCAGCAATGGTTTAACGTGTTGTTGGCCACACGTGGTGTTCCCGCGAATAAAGACGGTGAAGCGCGTGCGTTGATGGTCATTGCCGGTGCGGTCACCAAAGCGATTAATAACGGCACGATTTTAGCCGGTAAAATGCTGAGTGACGTGCAAAAGCTTGCTATTGCGGATGCGTCTGGCGATGACCTTGCTTGGTATGACGTACAGGATAAAGGCTATTGGTATAACGCGCAGATTGTTGAAAACACGGGTGAAAGCGACTTGCCTGAGTATGTCATGAAATACGTGCTGATTTACGGCAAAGGCGATTGGGTTCGCAAAGTCGAAGGCTCACATAATTTAGTCTAGGAGTAGAACATGCATGATGTATCTGCAACCGGCTTGAGTTTTACCATTCAAGCCAGCAAAACCTTTCCCACTGGGATTTTAATTACCGCCTTTGCTGACGATGCTGATCCACTGGATTTACCGGCTGTCGATATTGCACAAACGGGTATGGATATTAACGGTAACTTGGTGAGTTGGTCTACACCAACACCACAAACCGTCACGATTAACGTATTGGCCGGTAGCGAAGAAGATCAAAACTTGTCTATTTTGCTCGAGGCAAATACCGCGAAAAAAGGGCGCCGACACGCAGGGGATATTATTACTTTTGTTGCGTCTTATGGCGATGGCTCAACGGTCACGGCGCGCAATGGCAAAATCACCAATGGTAGTCGTGGCAACTCAGCCGCCTCTGCGGGGCGTTTGAAATCTAAAGCCTATACCTTTGTGTTTCAGGATTTCGACAGTACGCGTATCCGTTAATTTATTTCAATTTCTGGCGGGGTTTCCCGCCTTTTTTATTGGTGTTTACCATGATGATTAAACCTAAAGAAGTCGCTATCAAAGACGTTGATGGCGTTGAAAAACTATTCATTATTAGTCGCCTACCCGCCACAGTCGGGCGTGAAATCCTAGCGAAATACCCGTTATCTAACGCCCCCAAAATTGGTGACTATGAGGTCAGCAAAGAGGCCATGCTCAAAATGATGGCCTATGTGTGTGTCACTATCGATGGTGAAGAAATCTCCCTTAAAACACAAGCACTTATTGATAACCATGTGCCTGATGGCGAATCGTTGATCCGCTTAGAGTTGGAAATGTTGAAATATAACACCAGTTTTTTCGGCAACGACGGGAGCCAAGGTTTCCTCCACTTCCTGCTCAGCAAGGTAAGCGGTTCACTCCCGTCGATTATAAAAACGCTGATGGGTTCTTTGCCGTCATCGTCAGCGAACGCCTCGCCACCTTCACCGAACTCAAAACCTCAATAGATTTAGAAGAAGCAATGGACCTGTGGGAAATTGCCATTACTAACCGTTATAACGAAGCCCTTGCGGCTTCAAAGGATCGCTAATGTCATTAATGGATACCTTTGTGCAGGTCTTTGAGTTTGATACAAGGCAAGCGGATGGGGCATTTAAAAAGGTGCAACGTTCGACCGATGACATTATCGATGGCATGAAACAAACCCAACAGGCGGCGCAGCAAAGTTCACTGACCATCGGAAGTGTGATGACGGAGCTTTGGCAATCGTTGCAGGGGCTGTCGACCGATCATGCTATTCAGTTCACCACCAATGCCAGCGAGGTCAGTGCTGAGACAAGCCAAATCGTGGATAGGTTAGATGCGGTGGGATCATCATTAAGCGCATTGGATGAGCAACGGCAAAATGCAGACGTTGCTTGGGTCTCAGCGGGGGATGCGCTAGGGGATTGGGGGCAATCACTGCAAGCTGAAATCACTCAACTAAAAAGTGACCTTGGCTCGTTATCTGTGAGCGACCAAAAAACCGCATTAGAACAGGTAAAAGGCTCAGTCAGTGAGTATATTAGTGAGCTGCAAAAAATCCCGACCACCACTGCCGATGGCGCCGCAGAAATTGAACGTGTAATGGCAGACTTACGCCAATCGGTGCAAGGCTTATCGGTTGAACATTCGATTGATTTCGTTACTAATGCAGATGAGGTTATTGCCCAAACTGGCTCGGTTAAAACACAATTAGAGACAGTAACAGATTCGATGGCTAACCTTGAGGCGCAGCGGTCAATATCTGACGCAGGCATGCAATCCACTCAGGTTGTCTTGGGCGAGCTCGATGCAAACTACCAGGCACTACAGCAAAATGTTATTCAACTTAATCAAGGTGTCACCGACCTCACGTTAGCCGAACACCAAGGTATCACCGCGAAGCAACTGTCCAACGCCATTATTCAAGCACTGCAAGGTAATTACAGCGAGCTAATTCGCCTTGTAGACACCATGAAAGTGAAAGGAATTGAAGCGGCGACCAGTGAAATTAAAGCACAGCAATCCTTGCAAAAAGCCCTTGAGAATACCGAAACCAAATATCAGCAAGCTGGTAATACGGTCATGTCGTTTGCCAAAAAGGCATTGGGGGCGGTTGGCTTATTGATGGGGGCGACTGCCTTGGTGGGGGAGTCAATTTCACGTTCGGCTGATATTGAAACCCTCGATAAGTTGGGTAAAAAAATCAATGTGGCGACTGCTGATGTAGACGCATTCGCGGGTTCAATGGCTGAACTGGGCGGCACGCGTGATGCGGCCCAAGCAGATTTATCGGCGATGGCCAAATCGTTTGGCTTGGCTAAAAACTCCATGGAAAAAGTACTTCAGACTGCAGATAAAGTGCAGGGTATGAAGTTTGATAAAGCCAAGGCAACGCTTGCGGGACTGGGCGTAACAGATGATAAAACCGTCGAGCTGATGATGAAAGGTCGCAAAGAACTCGAGCGCATGATGGGTATTCAAAAAGAGTACTCAGGCATCAACAAAGAGAGTATTGAACAATCCATCAAATTCAACAAAGCCATGCAAGGCTTTAAGCAATCATCAGGCTTACTGAAAAACAGCTTCTTAGAAATGGTGATCCCGATTTTAACCAAAGGGCTAGAGTGGATTAACCGTTTTGTGAGCTTTTGCAAAGAAAACAAGTCGCTCATTGTGGGGTTCTTTATTGCAATAGGTTCGGCTATTGCGGTGTTTTATGTGCCTGCCATGTTATCAGCTGCGGCAGCTACCTTGGCAGCAACATGGCCTATCTTGGCGATTATCGCGGTTATTGCCTTACTGGCTTCGGCGTTTGCCTTAGTTTATGACGATATCATGAACTTTATTGACGGCAATGATTCGATGATAGGGCGTCTTTTGGATGAATACCCCGAACTTAAAGCCGCCATTATTGCGTTGTGGGAAGCGTTTAAAGCCTTCTTTGATTTTGTCATCGCCTTGTCTCAGGTCGTTGCCGATGTAGCAGTGTCAGCTTTTAACTTTATTGTTGATGGTGGCAAGCAGTTATGGGTATGGCTCTCGGGGTTTATTCGCGATTTAGCGGATTGGGGCAAGCAATTTGAAGGGGTCTTTACGGTGGCTTCTGATGCCGTTGTAGGGATTTTTAAGTGGTTATGGGCGCAAATCAAACAGTATTTAAGTTGGATTAATGACGGCTTAGAAGCGATTAAAAATGGCTGGAGCACGGTCAAAGGGTGGTTTGGTTTTGAGGATGCACAAGTGACTCAAACGGTTGAACGCAAAATCACGACTGACGGCACGATAGAGCACCAAATCCCCGAACAGCCCAAGTTATCTGGAGAAGATACTGCGTTGTTAGTGAAAGGGCTGAGCCAACAAATTAACGGTATGTCGGCTAATCCAATTAACCCGATGACCAGCCAAGCCATCAGTAATCAATCCAGTACCACCAATGAAACTAACTTGTCGATTGGTGAAATCAAAGTGGAAACCCAAGCGACGGACGCGCAAGGAATGGCGAATGGCACGAAAGATGCGCTGCAATCCCAGCTACAAGATTTAGCCCATCAAACCAGTTCGGGGGTAAGCAAATGATCACCGAGGTGAAAATCTTCAATATCGATAACTTTTCGACGTTATTTGAAACGGCCAATCCGATTCAAATTAACGTCCGTGATGAACACAAAGCAACACAATTTACCGTTGAGTCGGGGGAAACACGCAGTGACCATGTGGTAGTTCAGCCCGTTGAAATTGGCATGGATTTAATTTTAGCTGGCGAAATGAAAAGCGCCTTTGAAACCCTACAGCAAGCCTACGATAAACATCAGTTAGTGGGTATCCAAACGCGGGTGAAAACCTACCAACCGATGCTGTTAGTGAATCTCTATCACGATGAAACTCCAGAGATGGCCGATGCGATTAAACTCTCGCTGCGCTTTACGGAGTGGCGAACGGTTGAGCCAGAATATGGCGACCTGCCGCCCCGTAAGGTGGCAAAAAAAGAGCAATCGAGTACGGTGAATCGCGGGAAAGTGCAAACGTCCACGGTACCGGACAAAAAGAAAAAATCGGCAGCAACCAAAATTGCTGACGGTGAATTTACGTTAGGGTGGTGACCCATGCAAGAGATCCCTTTAAATGCCGTGCCTAATCAACGTTTGCGCGTGAGCCTTGGCGGTGATGAGTGGGAGCTGACGATTAAAGCGGCGCGAACAACAATGTGCTGCGATATCAAACGCAACGATGTGGTTTTACTGCAAGGCATTCGTGTGATGCCCAATCAACCGCTGATCCCCTACCGCTATTTATCAGGTAACGGTAATTTTGCCTTTATCACAGAAAATGATGAATATCCGTGGTGGGCGCAGTTTGGGCAATCGCACAGTCTTGTTTGGTGGGGGGATGATGATTGATTTACGTCGTATCCGATTAGGGATTGAAGTTAATGGTCGGCTGCAATGGTATGAAGGACTGCGTATTCGTGCCAACGGCACTAAATATGCCAATCCCCTGCAAAATGAATGCACTGTCAATATCGATGGGCTCAATGCGACAACACGCAATATGTTGCTGACCGAAACCAGCCCCTATACCCAAGCGAAGAAACCGCACCGTTTAATTGTCGAAGCCGGTCGCGCCAGTACGGGCGTATTTCGCATTTATGTGGGGGATATTGTTAGTGCAGAAATCGTCTCGCCGCCAGATGTGACACTGACCTTAAAAGCGAAAACCAATAATGCAAACGCGCGTGATATTGTATCTTCATCGGGTAGTGCAATAAGCAAAATGAGCGAACTGGCCAAGAACATTGCACAGGATTGCGGGGTTAAATTGGACTTTCAAGCCACTGATAAAAATATTGCCAATTGGTATTTTTGTGGGCCAGCACTCAAGCAAGTGGAACGCCTGCAAGATGCTGGTAATGTGAAAGCCTTTATCGACGACGATATGTTATATGTGAAAGACCAGGATAAAGCGTTAAGTGGCCGCTTGCGAATTCTTAACCAAAAATCGGGCATGGTAGGGATACCGAAAGCCACGGAAAAAGGTGTCGATGTCACTTATTTAATTGATAGCGAGTCGTCATTAGGCGGCATGTTACGCCTTGAAAGCAAGTTTAATCCTGCCTTAAATGGCGACTACATTATTGAGCAACTTAAGTTCGACATTGCCTCTCACGACGACCCTTTCTTTTACCAAGCGACCTGCAAACGAGTGTAAACCATGAACCAACCCAACAGTGATATTGCTAGCGAAGGCAGCTTGGCAGGGCAGTTTATGGCTGCATTTCGTAGCCTATTGATGAATATTGACGACATGCTCCCCGCGACGGTGGTGAGTTATGACGATAAAACTAACCGCGCTGTGATTAAGCCACTCGTCATGATGGTATCGACGGAGGGGCAAAAAGTCGGGCGAGCGGCAGTACCGAATATTCCCGTTTTTCGTTTTGGTGGCGGTGGCTTTTTTATCCGTATGCCGATCAAGGCGGGTGATTTCGGTTGGTTAAAAGCCAATGACCGTGATATCAGCTTAATCTTTCAGCGTGGCGGCTTAGAGGATGAACCGAATACGGCTCGTTTACATACTTTCAGCGATGCGATGTTCTTTCCCGATACACTTAAAGGCTGGCTAATTGATGGCAAAAATACAGATGCCTTGGTGATTCAATCCATGGATGGCTCCGTGTGTTTGTCACTGCATGAGGGTAAAGCGGTTTTAGATTCGCCCGTTCTTGAAGTCAATGTGCTTGAAACCACCTTTAACGGCAATGTTACGGTGAATGGTAATCAGGCCGTAAACGGTAACAGTGATTCAAACGGGGGCACAATGAAACACAACGGTAAAGATATCGGCTCAACCCATAAACACAATGGCATTCAACGAGGTGATAGTAATACAGGAGAGCCCATATGATAACTTTTGATGTAAACAACAATAACGATATCCATTTGGGGAACAGTGGCAACTTAGCGATTACGAGTGGTGAACGGGCATCGAAAAACCGTTGTGAACATTATGTCAAAGCACTCCGTGGTGAAATGCTGCATAACCTCGATATGGGCATTCCCTACTGGAAAACCACCTTTGGGCGACAGGCGGACATTCCGTTATTTGAAGCGGCGTTTCGTGACCGGCTGCGTGAGCTGGATGATGTGATATCGGTGGTGTCATTTTCGGCATTAATCGCGGATAACTCGCTGAACTATACCGCGGTGATCCAAACCATTTATGGGGAGATAACGCTCAATGGCTGATTATCAATATCTCACATCACAGGGTGTAATTGTGCCAGATACCAGCACGTTACGTGATGACGTTGAAAACGAATTTAAAAGTGTCTTTGGTCAGCAACTGGATGTTAATCCCGAAACCCCGCAAGGCGCATTGATCACCATGGAGGTCGAAAATCGGGACGCCGTTGTGCGCAATAATGCAGAGTTGGCCAATCAAATTAATCCTGATTTAGCCGGTGGTATTTTTCTTGATGCAATATGGGCTTTAATGGGCGGTCAGCGTTTTGATGCCACACACTCCTTTTTATCACAGGTGAAATTCACGGGTATTGCCGAGACTATCATCCCTAAGGGGTCACAAGCGGCCACGCTGAATGGCGACTTATTCGAAACCACCAAAACCTTAATTATCGGTAAAGATGGCTCAGTAACTGGGGATATGCGCGCCATTGAAACAGGGGCGGTTGAGTGTGGCGTGGGTCAACTTAATAAAGTGGCCAGTTCGGTATTAGGCTGGGAAACCGTACATAACCCCAGCAATGCGGTGTTGGGTCGAGATGCTGAATCAGACTTACAATCAAGGCGACGACGCAAACAGACGTTAGCCAAAAACACGGTGAGTGTGGGGGAGGCGATTACCTCTGCATTGTATGAATTGGAAGGGGTACGTTCGTTGTCGTATCGAGAAAACTACACGGACGAACCGATGATTTTTGATGGGATCACGTTAGTTCCCCATAGCATTTATGTGTGTGTTGAAGGGGGTGATAAAGAGGCTATAGCACGTTCGTTACTACGTACTAAAACCCTTGGCGCCGCCTTTAACGGTCGTGAAGAGGTTGAGGTATTGGAAACTATCAGCGGTCAAATTTATCCCGTTAAATTCGATAGGGCGAAAGAAATTGTGTTGTTCTGCCGAGTAACAGTGAAAAAAGCCACCGTCGATGCACAAACCATTATTCCCGCCGCGGTTGAGTCATGGGCAAATGGGGATATCGATGGTGAGGGCGGTTTAGTGGTGGGGCGTGATGTATCACCTTTCGAAATATCAGCCGGTATCAATGCTGTTGAGCCTCGTTTATTTATTACACGTGTCGAGCTTTCAACCGATGGCAAAGCCTGGTCATCAAATAACTATGAAATCAAAATGAATGAGGTGGCAAGGCTCAAACGCAGTGCGGTACAGGTGGTACTGGTATGAGCAAAATCCAATCATTTGATTTTCATTCTGATTTATTAAAGGCGATCCTTTGGCAATATGAAGATGCGGCAAACCTCAAGGCGTTAGCTAAATACAAAGCAGACTATTTTGAACAATCCACAGTCCAGTTTTGGCGTGATTGGTATCGTGATGTGTTTAATATCGATACCGCGAACGAGTTTGGGCTAAATATTTGGGCGCGCATACTCGATGTGCCGTTGGGGATTGATGTTCCCCCGAGTGATAAAACAAAAATCGGTTTCGGTTTTGGTAAAAAGAATGCCAATTTCAAAGGCAACTTTCGGCGTAATGCCGATTACACCTTATCACTGACGGTAGACCAAAAGCGCCTCATTGTGCGTATGCGTTATTTTAACCTTACGCAAAGCCCAACGGTCACCAATATTAACGAATTTCTTAAGCGGTTCTTTTGGCAAGCTGATAGCAAAGTATTTGTGCTTGATCCGCTGGATATGACCTATCTGTATTACGTGTTTAATTTCAATCCAGATGAACGATTACGGGTACTTCTTGAAAACTTCGACCTTATGCCTCGTCCATCAGGGGTAGGGGTTAAATATCGTATCGTGACAAAGAAAGCCTTTGGTCACGGCCAACATCGCAAAAACTTCCTTAGCAGTAATTTCGGAGCCTAAAACTCATGACAAAAATATTTAAAATCCCCTTTGCAACACAAGGGGACAGGACTTCTATTCCTGATGATGTGCAAGCCGATGGCGCGGTTTCTTACACGCAAGGCTATAGTTACGATTATGAGCGTGACCAACAAACTGATCCTGCGGCCAAAGATATTGAACGCGAAAAAATGAACGGCATGTTTCACGATATCACGGAAGCGATAGGCGAGTTGCAAAGCTTTGGTTTTCCTAAATGGGCGATAGAAGGCAAACCTTACCCTATTCGCGCCATTGTTTATCATAAGAATAAAACATGGCAGTCGAAGATTGAAAATAACAATGTTGAGCCTGTCGCAGGTACAGCATGGCAGGAACTGAAAGCGGATTTAAGTGCCGGTGATATCAATGTTTATAACAAAACCGAATCTGACAAGCGCTTTCAGCCATTAGGCAATTACCAAGCGGCAGGTTATAGCTATTCTAAAGCGGAGTCTGATACCAAATATCAACCCAAAGGCAACTATGCCCCCGCAGGCAATTACGCACTTAAAGGTGAAAGCTACACTAAAGTAGAGGGCGATGGGCGATATCAGCCGAAAGGCAGTTATCAGCCCTCAGGGGACTATGCCTTAAAAGGAGATAGTTATACCAAGGCTGAAACCGATGGTAAGTATCAACCTAAAGGCAGCTATCAAGCAGCAGGCTATAGTTATTCAAAAGCGGAGTCTGATACCAACTATCAACCTAAGGGCAATTATGCCCCTGCAGGGAATTATGCGCTTAAAGGTGACAGTTACACCAAAGCGGAAGGGGATACACGTTACCAAGCTAAGGGGAGTTATCAGCCGTCAGGGGATTATGCTTTAAAAGGAGATAGTTACACTAAAGCAGAAACCGATAATAAGTACCAACCTAAAGGCAGCTATCAAGTGGCGGGCTACAGCTATTCTAAAGCCGAGTCTGATACTAAATATCAGCTCAAAGGTAACTATGCACCTGCAGGTAATTACGCGCTTAAGGGTGAGAGCTACACGAAAGCAGAAGGGGATACACGGTACCAGCCAAAAGGGAACTATCAACCTGCGGGCAACTATGCACCTGCAGGGAATTATGCCGTTAAAGGTGATAGTTATACCAAATCTGAAACGTACAACAGAAAAGAAATTGATAATAAAATTAATACACTGCCATCATATAAAAAATTATCAATGGTTCAAATATATGATGGTAAGGGCGCTGGGGATTCTTCTCATACATTACCTGAATCAGTTACTGGATTTATAATTGGAATCCAAAGTACTAGGGATGGTAGTGCTCTTTGGACGGGAGTTGCGCCAATTGATGGTATACCCTTTGCTATTGATGGAGGTAATGGTTCTCGTGGAGCTATGGGGCGATTATCTAACGGCGGGAAAACATTAACAGTAAACGATATGAGATATTGGAGCCTTGGCAAAGTTTACTTGTTTAAATAAGGCGCACCAATCATAAGCAAATAGTTACATATTACATTACGAGGCTGATAATCTACGTCTGTTTATGAATTGATAAGGTCAGAATACTTTTATAGTTTTAAGTGTCTGACCTTTTAAAATACTATTGTGAGTTAACTCTAAAAAAATGGTGGGGTACTTTTAATAGAATAAACCTCTATTTCCAACTACTTGGCAATTCCTAATAGTAACTTGATCCTTGTTAGGTAATTTATAGAAGATCCTTTATGAAATAATCTCAGGGCATAAAACCATTTCATTTTACCCAAAAAATGTAAATCGACTAATTCGGGGTTTTCAGTAGCTGCGATTAAAAGAGTGCCTTGGTCATCATCAACAATGCCGCTTTTCAAATATCTCCGCTGTATTTCTGATGTGATGAGATAAAAGCGACGCCAAAGGTTTTGGGAGCCAACAATCGGTGAACCTGCAATAAACACTTCATTTCTTAGCGCTCTGCCAACGACGATATCTAGTGGCTCAATTTTAAAGTCGTCTCTGATAGTAAATAAATGAATTTTATTTTCATCAAAAGGGTGATACCAATTTTTTATTCCGTAAGTTGTCTTATTCTTTCTGCAATAGCCGAAATCGACCCAAGCGACGAGCTCATTAGATACTAGACCAGATTCAATTGCTTTATGGACAAAATAATATTTAAGATTAGTTACAAGGACATATTTTTCAGACCAACACTCTGGATTTACCGCTTCTTGTGGTCTTATTTTATTTTTATATTCTTCACTTAACTGAATGGATGATATTTTACTCAATGTATGTTTGAATTTACTAAATAAATCAAGCGTGATAACTTTAGTTGGTCTTCCTTCCCGTAGCTCTAATATTCGCTTTTCATACTCATGTGAAGTAAAAACAATGATTTCATTTTCTAGTTGAGCTAGCTTATTAAAATAATCAAAGTACGTATCAGCGGTTCTAGCTAGTCTATTTTCTTTGCCATTTTGTGCATTCCAACTAGCCTTACCAATATCAAAAAAAGCAGTTACTATAGATATAGACTTTTTCATGTAAATCCCAGTTTATATTTTATTACTTTTGATAAAGTAAAATTTATAAGCTTAAAGCAAAATTATTACTGATTTATCAAGTAAGTTCTAGGTATTCATACTATCAAATAGTGAAGCCATCTAACAGCAAAAAGCTACTTGCTTGGTGGTTTATCATCTTTTTCAAAATATATATTGGCGTTCAAGTGAAATGAAATATCTAATTTCACTTTTTTTACTTTTACAAAAAGAAAACCCCAAGGAGTGATCCTCGGGGTTTTTGTTTTCAAATGCGCGTGCATTTCACGTGCACTTTCTAGTCTTAATGTTGCCAGTGTCTAGTCCAACTGATTTTGCTAACTTCCTGTTTTTAAACCTGTTGTCCTATCACTGACCCACCAAATTTGGTGGAGCTGGCGGGAGTTGAACCCGCGTCCGAAATTTCTACATCCTCGGTACTACATGCTTAGTCTAGTCTTTAAATTCATTTGCCAACTGCGGACAGACACGCCATCAACAAACTATCCTGATTAAATTTAACGCTGCAACCCCAGGCAAGGCATTCACGCGATCTCTTTTGGGTTTGACCTCTCTTGATCCCCGTCCTAAGAGCGGAGGCTAGGGAGAGAGGGCTCTAAGCAGGTTATTAAGCTGCTAAAGCGTAGTTTTCGTCGTTTGCGACTATTTTTTTGCGGCTTTTTACGAGGCCAACCGCCCCTCGGCATGCACCTTGGGTTTCGCAAATCCCGTCGAATCCAGAATCAGCCCCAAGTTGTTGAACGCAGTATAACAGAAAATTATCCTATAAAGCTAGGACTTAGCGATTAGAATGTTTCATTATACGTGCTTTATCAAGTTGCCATTCACGTTCTTTGATATCAGAACGCTTATCGTGGGCTTTTTTACCCTTTGCAACACCGATTTTTACTTTACACCATGCATTTTTCCAATAGAGTGAAAGTGCGATGACGGTGTAACCTTCACGGTTGACTTTACCATAAAGGGTGTCTAATTCACGTTGGTTTAACAATAGTTTACGGCTACGTGTTGGATCACAAACAACATGAGTAGAAGCAACGTTAAGAGGCGTAAAGTTAGCACCAAATAAATAGGCTTCGCCATCTCTCAGTAATACGTAACTATCACCGATGTTGGCTTTGCCAGCACGCAGTGATTTAACTTCCCAACCTTGTAGGGACAAACCCGCCTCGAACTCCTCTTCGATAGAATATTCGTGGCGAGCACGCTTGTTCATAGCAATTGTTGCTGAACCGGGTTTATATGGTTTTTTCTTTGTCATAGTGCAATCATTATACTGTAAGCTGAGTCGAAAGAAATCTTTCTGCGTTGATATTTTTTTGATTGTGCATTTCTTGCCCTGTATGGGTTTTGTTTTTTGTTTAACCAATCAATAGTGCTATTATATGCCCAGTTTTTAGGGATAGGAATTGATATGCCACAGATTAGTCGCTCTGCGTTAGTCCCTTTTAGCGCAGAACAAATGTATAAACTCGTAAATGATGTAATTTCATACCCAAGCTTTTTACCTGGGTGTGTGGGGAGTCGTATTATCAGTCATAGTGCTGAGGAAATGACGGCTTCTGTTGAGGTATCCAAAGCGGGAATTAGCAAAACGTTCATCACTAAAAATGTGCTTGAAGACAACAAATGCATACATATGCAATTAGTAGAAGGGCCATTTAGTAAGTTGTCTGGCGGGTGGAGGTTTATTCCTCTCAGTGCGGATGCTTGTAAAATTGAGTTTCATCTTGATTTTGAATTTACCAATAAACTGATAGAACTAGCATTTGGCAAAATATTTAAAGAACTTGCTAATAATATGGTTCAGGCTTTTACATTAAGAGCTAAGGATGTTTATAGTGTCTGATATTAATGTTGAAGTGGTGTATGCACTGCCAGAGAAACAATATTTACTATCCGTAAAGCTTACTGAAGGTGTAACAATAGAAGAGGCAATTATCGCCTCAGGTATTCTTTCACTGCGTGACGATATTGATTTAAAAAAAAATAAAGTAGGGATATATAGTCGTCCTGCAAAACTTTCTGATACTGTACAGGATGGGGAGCGGATTGAAATCTATCGCCCTTTGCTTGCAGATCCGAAAGAATTACGCCGTAAGCGTGCTGAAAAATCGAAAGAATCGAAAGAATCGAAAGAATCGAAAAGTAATTAAACTTCAGTTAATTGATAAACCGAGCTATTTGCTCGGTTTTTTGTTTATATCAGCGGTGACTTTATAGCTCAGAAGGCATTATCAGGCATTTATAAAAACACACGTCTACCTGCCAAGGCCCAGTTATAGGTAGCTATATTTGTAGTTCTATATCAATGCATATGCATTATTAGTCAGCTGTTTTAGTCTCAGCAGCTTCCATCGATTCCTGAGCTGCAAGGTTCTTCTCATTTTTGATGTCAGTAAGAATACCATTGCGATCAAAAATAAGTGTCAGAGTTTCTTGTTTGACTGGATCATGCCCCAGCTCTTGACGGAATACATAATACCAGGTTTGAGTACCAAACGGGTCGGATAACATTGGTGTGCCCAAAGTATAAGCGACCTGTTGCTGTGTCATTCCTTTTTGGATCTTAGCAACATCTTTCGCTGTGAGGTAATTACCTTGGTTAATGTCTGGGTGATAGACAAGACGTTCCATCATTGAACAGCCCGTAGACATTAATGCGAGTGATAGTGCAGCAGCAGTTAACAATTTATAACGCATGGATATCTCATTCCTTTTGGAGTCAGAACATCAATGATAATCGACATTGATACATTTTAAAACCTTCCTTATCGACTCTAAGACCACATGAGCGCAAAAAAGTTGTCAAAAATTACGCCGCAAGCAATTCTTTTGCATTTGCCAACGTATTTTTTGTGACTTCAGAACCTGCTAGAAGCCTTGCAAGTTCTTGTAATCTTGCTTTTTTGTCTAATAATTGCATGTGAGTTTCAGTTTCAATGCCATTTGTTTCTTTGCTCACATAAAAATGATGATGACCACATCCCGCAACTTGTGGTAAATGCGTTACACACATCACTTGCGTCGATTCGCCGAGTTCACGTAATAATTTACCCACAATGGCAGCGGTAGGGCCACTAATACCAACATCAACCTCATCGAAAATTAATGCGGGGGTATCCATTTTTTTCGCAGTAATCACTTGGATAGCAAGAGCTATACGTGAAAGTTCGCCACCTGAAGCGACTTTTGCTAGTGCTTGATGTGGCTGTCCTGGATTGGTTGTAACATTGAATTCAATTTTACAAGCGCCATCAATTTGGAGTTGTTCTGGTATAAATTTTACATCAATAGTGAATAAGCCATGAGGCATTGATAATTGGTGCATGCTATTTGTAATAAGTGTGCTGAGTTCTTGTGCATAATGTAAACGAACATGGTGCAAGCGTTCTGCGCAAGCGAGTGCTTTTTGGTGGTCAGCAAAGACTTGCGCGTTTAGTGCCTCACAATCTTCGTTTTGGTTGGCAATTTGCGCTTGTTCAGATGAAAGCTGTTGAAATAATTCAGGTAGAGCCTCGGGAGCAATGCGATGCTTGCGGGCTAAGCTAATTTGCTTAGAAATGCGCTGTTCAAGTTCAAACAAGCGATTAGGATCGAGCTCATATTGGTCGCAATAATGTTTTATTTCATCGCTGACTTCACTGACTTGTATTGATGCTTCTTCGAGCATATCAAGTAACCCTGAGAATTTAGGGTTTAGTGCAACAAGGTCGGTTAATTCATTTTTTGCCATGTTTAGCAGGCTGATAACATTGGCACCATCATCTTCAGACAAAATTTGTGCTGTATTTTGCCCAATCGTTAAAAATTGACCATGATTGGCGAGTTGTTTGTATTCTTGGTCAATTTCCTCAAATTCACCTTGGACAGGAAGAAACTCATTGAGCTCTTTTAAATGGTAATCCAACAGTTGCTGACGTGACTCACGTTCTTGCATTTGCTTTTGAAATACGGCGAGTTGCTGACAGGAATCATGCCATGATTGCCATGCTTTTTTCATTTGTACAAGCAATTCTTGCTGATTTGCATAGGCATCAAGTAGGGATTTTTGATGAATATTATCAAGCAACAGTTGGTGAGCATGTTGGCCATGAATTTGGATTAATAGGGTGCCTAATTCTCTGAGTTGAGATAAGGGAACCGATATGCCATTGATAAAGCCCCTTGAGCGCCCATCAGAGGCAATAGTACGGCGTAATAAACATTCGTTTTGGTTATCAAGTTGGTGTTCTACTAACCAATTTGCGGCCATTTTTGCATCAGATAGCGAGAAGCGGGCACAGAGATCAGCCCGTTGAGCACCAGGACGAACCATATTGGCTTCACCACGGTTACCTAAACACAGGCCAAGCGCATCAATTGCAATAGATTTACCCGCACCAGTTTCACCAGTGATGGCTGTCATACCGCTACGAAAATCAATTTCTAATTCACGAACGATAGCAAAATTATTGATAGTTAATTGAGTAAGCATCTGCGCTCTCCTGTAAAAATACACACCTGTGTTTTCATACAGTTTATCCTGTTTTTTTATACAGTAAAGAGGCAAAGTAAAATAATTAGAAAGTTTTTTTTGCCCACCCTAATTTTGAGCTTAACGTATTGAAGTAATTATAATCTTTAGGGTGAACTAAATTTAGATTTTTATTACTACGTTTTACAATAACCTCTTCACCATCTTGAATTGGTAGCATAATTTGGCTATCACAACTGACTTCATAATCAATATTTGTACGTAAGAATTTCAAGCGTATGCTACTGTCGCTGCTGATGACTAAAGGACGAGAAGATAGTGTGTGCGGGAACATGGGAACTAAGACAATGGCATCCAGATTAGGGGTTAAAATAGGGCCTCCTGCCGATAGAGAGTAGGCTGTTGAGCCTGTTGGTGTGGCAATAATTAACCCATCAGAACGTTGTGAGAATGCAAATTTATCATCAATATAAACTTCAAACTCAATCATATGAGCGACTTTCCCAGGGTGGAGTACGATTTCATTTATCGCACTGCTCTTACGCGCCTTTTGATTAGCCTTGATCACTTGAGCTTCAAGCAGAAAACGTTGTTCTTCACGATATTCGCCTTCAAGCACGCGTGAAAGTTGCTGTAAGGCATTATCGGGGTCAAGATCAGTTAGAAAACCTAAATTTCCACGATTCACACCAATAACTTTATTGTTATAGCGAGATAATATACGGGCTGCACCTAACATGTTACCGTCCCCCCCTACGACGATGACTAAATCGGCTTGTTGGCCAATTTCAGTTAATGTGCCAGTTGTCGCATTCATTAACTTCAAGTCTTTAGCAACTTGTTTGTCGATAATGGCATGGTAATTTTTTGAAATTAACCAGTGATAAATCAGTTCATGGGTTGCTAACGCTTCAGGATGCCTTGGATGCCCGACAATGCCTATCGTTTTGAAGTGAGAATGTGCTGTATTATTGTCCTTTTGCATACTTTTTTGGCCTCTCATTGTATGACTTCCCTTGAATCCCTGTATTAGATCCCCATAATACTCTCATATATGGGATTAATGCTAAATACGCGGAGATATTCATGAGTAGTAAAGACCAAAACATGCATGATGAGCAAGCTTCTGAGTTAAATGAATCACAAAAAGTTCAAGCAGAGCAAGAAGTGAACTCCCAGCAAGTAGAAGATGCACAAGCAAACGAACAAGCGTTAGCAGCGCGTATTGCTGAGCTTGAAGAGCAATTAGCTGCTTCACAAAAGACCGAACGAGAAGCAATGTTACGCGCTCATGCTGAAATCGAAAATATTCGTCGCCGTACAGAGCAAGACATTGAAAAAGCACATAAATTTGCACTTGAGAAATTCTCAAATGAACTTTTACCTGTGATCGATAATTTGGAGCGTGCGATCGATGCTGCTGATCGCGATAATGAGCAATCTAAAGCCATGTTAGAAGGGCTAGATTTAACGCTGAAAACGTTCTTAGATGCTGTCGCTAAGTTTGGTATCGAACCTGTGGGGGATGCGAATGTGCCATTTAACCCTGAAGTTCACCAAGCAATGACAATGATTGAATCACCTGACCACCAACCTAATCATGTGATTAACGTGATGCAAAAAGGGTATACGTTAAATAACCGATTACTCAGACCTGCGATGGTTATTGTTTCGAAATAATTGTTTAAATGGGATACATGTGTATCCCATTTTTTTGCTTACCTATAATATGCAGCTATTCGTTAATAACTGGGTTCCAGTCAATTGGCGCTTTACCTTGCTGAGTTAAAATTTCATTAGTCTGTGAAAAATGACCACAACCTAAAAAGCCGCGATGCGCAGAAAGCGGGGAGGGATGAGGTGCTTTTAAAACATAATGGCGTTTGGTATCAATGATTTTCCCTTTTTTCTGCGCATGTGAACCCCAGAGTAAAAAGACCACGCCTTCCGTATTTTCATTAATTGCTTCAATGACTTTATCTGTAAATGTTTCCCATCCTAAATGTGCATGAGAATGCGCATGGGCTTGTTCAACAGTGAGTACAGTATTGAGTAGTAATACACCTTGCTGAGCCCAACTCAGTAGATAACCATGTGATGGTCGCGTAAACCCTGCGATGTCTTTTTCGAGTTCTTTATACATGTTTACTAGGGAAGGTGGTGGCTTAATACCAGGTAAAACTGAAAAAGACAATCCATGGGCTTGGCCTGGACCATGGTAAGGGTCTTGACCTAAAATAACGACTTTAATATCAGCAAGTTCGGTATAGCGAAAAGCATTAAAAACATCATCTTGCGGGGGATAGATGATTTTACCTGCTTGGCGCTGTTGCGCGACATAGGCTAATGTTTCTTTAAAATACGGTTTTACTTTTTCGGGGCCAATGACGTCGTGCCATGTAATGGTATTTGACATGAAATTTTCCATAACAATGAATGTTGGCTGGCGCAATTTATAACTGAACCAAATGATGGTAATAAGCTTACTGGTTCGTTGGGCAGAGATAAAGCCCTGATCTTTATAATTACGCTTCAAATTAATTTGAAAGTTTATAAAAATAATTAAGATTTCATTATGGTGAATATTGATTTAAATCATAAAGTTGAATGGGTTTGATTAATTGCTATACGGAATAATTGATAAATATCAAAGAAAGTGACCTATTGAGCTGGTATAAAATACCTATAGACATTGGTTAGACCAAATATCCAATTGCAAATTTACATAAGATTGATGGTTAATGCAGCTTTGATTGATATAAAAAATCGGGCGCAATCAAGTTCGAACGTGGAGGTCGACATGATTACAGGTATTCAAATTACTAAAACTGATAATGCAGCATTACTGAATTCTTTCTGGTTACTGGATAACGAGAAAAATGAAGCTCGCTGTGTTTGTGCTAAAGCAGATTATAATGAAGGCCAAATCGTTGATAAAGATGAATTAGGTGCTTTTGAGTATCGTGAAGTACCACTGGAAATGAAGCCAACTGTACGTGTAGAAGGTGGGCAGCACTTAAACGTTAACGTATTAAGCCGTGAAACGTTAGAAGATGCAGTGAAAAACCCAGAAAAATACCCACAATTAACTATCCGTGTTTCTGGTTATGCGGTTCGTTTTAACTCATTAACCCCTGAACAACAACGTGATGTTATTACTCGTACTTTCACTGAAAGCCTGTAATAAAGTTTAAACACTATTACATCTAGTACAGTATAATAAATTCTAAAGCCATTGATATCAATGGCTTTTTATTTACCTCTAATAAAGTTGATTATTTCTCTTCACCGCTATTTAGCTTCCAATACTCTTCCAACATACGCATTTGTTAGGGAGAATTTATGCCTTTTTCAATACAACCAACACTTAGTTCAGTGGATGGCCTTTCTCTTGCTAGAGAAGGCTTAGACATTTATTTACAAAATCGCAGTTTAGATATTTCATTATGTGAAAGAGAACATTGGCCAAAAAATACGATAAAAGAACACTTTTTTGGCCAAGATGCACAAAAAAAAGACTTTGTTTTAGCCATGTTATCGTATGGGGCTTACCATACAGATTGGCAACAGATGTTAGGTGTAGAGAGATTAAATACCACTCAACTTAATGCATTAGGTATTGATGCGGAGTTACTTGGTGATGTGACATCAGGATTTCAAGCCAATATATGCCGATATAATGATTTATATATTCTCTGTTTTGCAGGCTCAAACGATATTGTGGATTTTTATGCCAACATCCGTCAAGGCTTAGGGCAGTATGAACCTCAGTATTATCAATCTGTTGGTTTGACAAATATTTTATTTAATGCAGTAAGAGGAAATCTGATTTGTACGGGGCACTCATTAGGTGGTGGCCTTGCGTCAATTGCCGCATTGGCGAGCCATAGCCCTGCAGTTGTGTTTAGCCCCGCAGGGCTGGCAAGGAATACGGTAAATAAGATCGGGCTTGATTATGATGTTGCGGAACGAATGGCGAACGAAGGGCTGATACGATTTTATACTGTGCAATATGACTGGCTTGATTCTCTACAAAATACTTTACCTATCCCTTCAGCGCTGGGAACGCGTATTAAAATGGCTTATAGCGAACAGAGTTCTTGGAAAAATTGGTTACCACACCGGTTATTAACAAGAAGTTTTATTGCACATACGATGGTTAAAATTATTAAGGTGATGTGTAAACATAAACCGTGGAATAATTGGAATGCGATTACTGGGGAATATGATAAAGCCGTCGAGCTCCCGCTAAAAGTGTTCCCAATCATCGAAGAGCAACAAAAAATTAATTGGCAAGAAAGTTGTAAAAGTGCCATTAAAAAAGGCAATGTTGTTGAGTTTTCGAATCTTTTAGAATGCCACAATAAAGCATGTGACCTTGATTTTTTAGCGAATCAATCAGCGCGGGCTATGAATGGGCAGTTTATGCAAATTCTACTCGATTCACAGTATGGGCAAGCCATTAAAAATACACAACTCATCCAGCAAAAAAGTATTTTACATTTAGCGGCTCAAAGTGGCCGAGTGATGCAGTCTAAAATATTGTTAGATAATGGTTTAATGGTTGATATAAAAGATAATTTAGGAAATACACCACTCCATGATGCTTTAAATAGTCATGCTTTGGATGTTGCTGAATTGTTGTTAGTCAATGGGGCTGATTGGCGGGCAAAAAACAACCAAGGTCTTGATTGCAAAGATATCATTAATAATCATATCATTAAATATGATGCATTAACGCAAGAAGGGAAAAAAATGCGAGAAAAAATCATTCATATGATGAATTAAATAAAAAACGGGCCGAAACCCGTTTGAGTGATTATTGGTTTTTATCGCTAATCGCTGATGCTGTTGGACTGGCTGGAGTACGACGTTTCCCTATATTTTTCTTATCGCGATGGCGTACTTTTTCTTTTTTCTTCGTTTGTTCTTCTTTCTTTTTCTCTTTGCGCTTTGCCAGCACTTTCTTCGATGGTTTTGGCTTATTTAACATCGCTTCAGATGGCGCTTTTGTTGTTGGGCGCAAGGCATCTATAACACGCACTTTAATAGGGTCTTCAATGTAGCGTGTAATTTTACCTAGTAACGGGAAGTCATGTGCTTCAACTAAGGAAATTGCCGTACCTTTGCGACCTGCACGGCCAGTACGGCCTATGCGATGTAAGTAAACGTCAGCAGTTCTTGGTAAGTCGAAGTTAAAAACATGACTGACGTTATCGATGTCTAAACCCCGTGATGCTACATCCGTCGCAACAAGGACTTTAACTTGCCCGTCGACAAGGCGACGTACCGCTTCGTTACGTTTCGCTTGAGGCATTTCACCTTCCAGATAACAAGGCTCAATACCTGCTTCACGTAGCCACTGAACAAGCTCGCGTAAGCGTTCACGTTTGCGTACGAACACAATCGCTTTTGTCACTTCTTCTTGTTTCAGTAAGTGGCATAGTAGTGCAGTTTTGTGTTCAACGGTATCCGCACGGTAATGAAATTGCTGAATTTTTTTACGTTCACGACGAGATGGATCCGCATCAATTTCAACGGGATCTTCTAGCAAGCGCTCTGCAAAGTCACGGATGGCTTCACCTTCAAGCGTCGCTGAAAATAGCATGGTTTGTTTGCGCCAGCGCGTTTCGCCTGCAATAGTTTCAATGTCGTTTGCAAACCCCATATCTAACATACGGTCAGCTTCATCTAGGATCAAAATCTCAACCGCGCGGCAGTCAAAGTTTTCTTCTTTAATGTACTGTAATAAGCGACCTGTTGTGGCGACAACGATATCTTGGTTTTCGCTGAAAATTTCAGCGTGGTTCATATAAGCAACACCACCTGTGATTGTTGCAATGTCTAGGTGATTATGTGCGCATAATTCTTTTGCTTGGTCAGCAACCTGCATAGCTAATTCACGGGTAGGCGTGACAATCAGAACGCGTGGTGGCCCTGATTTTTTTCTTGGGAAATCAAGTAAATGTTGAATTGCTGGCAGTAGGAATGCCGCTGTTTTACCTGTCCCTGTTGGTGCTGAACCTAACACATCACGACCATCCATTGCAGCTGGAATAGCCGCAGCTTGGATAGCAGTGGGACGTTGATAGCCTTTATCTGACAGCGCGTCAATTAGGCTTTCATCAAGATCAAGTTCAGAAAAAGTGGATGCAGTCATTATATACCTCTATTTGGGGCGCTGATTATAAACAGGTTAGCAAAATTGTTCACCTGAAAAAATCCGCTTTTCACAAGTGTAACTGTTTTCAGGTTAGACAGGGAGCGATAACTCGAGGAAAAGTTAGCGAAATGACAAAAGAATTCAGGAGAGCCGAAACTCTCCTGGACTAGATATTTATTAGCTAAGCATATTAATCAGCCAAGTATGGTATGGGATACCCACTAAGTCGATGAGTACTGCGCCACTTAATGGCACAATCATAAACGCTTTCATGGAAACTTGTTTGTAACGTTCACAAACGGATGACATATTCGCCATCGCATTTGGTGTCGCGCCTAAGCCATGTCCCATCAAACCTGCACACATTACCGCGGCATCATAGTTTTTCCCTAACAACCTAAAAATAACAAATACGACGAGCAGAATTAAAACGACAACTTGCGCCAATAAAATTGTGAAGAGCGGAAGAGCCACAGCCTTTAATTCCCAAATCTTCAGTGACATCATGGCCATAGTTAAGAAAAGACCGAGGGACACTTCAGAAATAAGATCGATAGATTTTTGGTTGATGCGGAACAATTCGACCTGATCATTAATATTACGGATGACAATTGCAATGATCATCGCGCCAACGTAGCTCGGTAGTGAAAAACCAGTGGCTTTAGTGAATTGCGCAGAGGCAAATTGACCAATGACCATGATCCCTAAGATCAAGGCAAGCATTTTCAAGAAAGCATGTGCATCGATAGACTCAATTTTCCCTGCAATAGTTTCAGGAACTTGAATTTTTTCAACTTTTTCGTCTGCTTGAATACGGACATTGAATTTTTTAATCAAATAGGTAGCGATTGGGCCTCCCAATAAGCTTCCCGTAATTAACCCAAAGGTGGCGGCAGCGATCGCGGCAACTGTCGCTGATTGTACGCCAAGTCCTTCAGCCATACCGCCAAAGGCAGCAGCTCCGCCATGGCCACCCGTGAGTGATACACCCCCAGCCATAATACCAATGACAGGTTCGATGCCTAATAGATGCGCTAACCCTGCCCCAAAGGTATCTTGGAAAATCACCACAAACCAGCAAATAAACAGGTACATAAATAATAAGCGACCACCTGTTTTGAGAATTCGGAAACTGCCATCAATACCTATTGTGGTGAAGAATGCGACCATCAAGAAGGTTTGTAAACTGGTATCAAAATTTATTTCAGCGAGGTTGAACGATTTCAGTCCCCAAATGATTAAACTCACTAAAAATCCGCCAATGACAGGAGATGGAATACAAAATCGTTGTAACCACTCAATGCGTTTTTTTAAGTGGATGCCCATGAGGAGGCAGATGACGGTAAGGAATAAGGTGGATAGTGCGTCTAGGTGTAGAATCATAAGTTTCCCTTTTTTAACTGTTATCTTTCAAGCTACAGCGTTGTTGGCCGCACTCAGCTACTGTAGTCACATACTTTTGTATGCTCCTACAGCTATCTTCGTTAGCCGCCTAGCTGTAACTCGAAATCTAATAGTTAAAATATTTATGATGAAAAACATTATAATTTAGCGAGTTACAGCTAAGTTGATATTTTTTCGAACCTATTTTTATTGTGGTATTCGAATAGAAGCTATCTCAACAGATTGAAGCGAACAGTTTATTTATCAGTCGAATTGTTGTGTTGTTTTATTAGAATAAATATTGGTAAATCAAATAAGCCGCAAGCTTGGCGGTATGGTTGTCAATATCAAATTCAGGGTTGCACTCCGCAATATCGAAGAGGGCGATTTTTTTGCTGCCTTTAATAACGGTAAAAAGTTCATCAAATGTTTCGGTAGAGATACCTTTAGGTGCAGGGGCGCTGACACCAGGGGCAATAGCGGCAGAGAATACATCTAAATCCACAGTGACATACAAATAATCAACGCCATCAATGAATGCTTGAAGTTGTTTAACTGCTTGTGGAAGTTGCGAAAAGCTTAGCTGTTTATCACGAAGGTATTGGCAGCCTAATCGGTCTGCAGTATCAAATAATACCTTGGTGTTGCCATGATCAGCGATACCTAAACACAAGTAGTGGAAAGGACGCTGGTGCTTCTGACATAACTGCGCAGATTGTAAAAAAGGCGTGCCAGAAGTCGCTTCAGGGGCTTCACGTAAATCAAAATGGGCATCAAAATTGATGATCCCAATCGTTTTTCCTGATTGATTTTGTTCGACATAATCAAATAACCCTTGAAAGCTAGCAAAGGCCACTTCATGGCCACCACCTAATATAATCGGGCGCTCATTTGCAGTTAAACTTTCAATAATTTTGTCGGATAAGCGGCGTTGTGCAGATTCAAGATCACCATCATCACAACTTACGGTTCCTAGATCTTTAATGGCTAGCGGTTGGTGGATAGGTAACCCAGCAAGTTGGCGACGAATAGCATCAGGCCCTGCTTTAGCCCCTTGTCGGCCTTTATTGCGTCTTACGCCCTCATCAGAGGCAAAGCCTATCAACGTAAATTGTGCGGGTGATACTTTGTTAATCACTTGATGAATACGCAAATGTTCTTGTGTTTCACCATCCGTGCGCCCTTGCCATTGGAAAGGTTGTGTCATAGTTACTCCAAATTAATCAATTTAGTGATGTTATCTGCCGCTTGACGTGTATGCATAATTAACTCGTCAACACGGTGAGTTGAGCGAAATTCAGGGGCCATAACGGAGACGACGGCCAGTACATCATTTCCTTTAAAAATCGGGGCGGAAACGCCAAAGACCCCCTCATCAATCTCACTGGTTGATGTGCCGTAGCCTTGTTTGCGGATCTGCTGTAAGTCTTGTTGTAATTTCAGCTTATCTACGTCAGAAATAAGCTGTTTTGCATGTATCTCAAACACGTGTTCTTGGTATTGTGTTTGATGAAAAGCTAACAATGTTTTGGCACTGGCCCCTTTGATTAGGGTATTACCGCGGCCAATGATAAATGAGCAACGTAGGGCTTGTTCGCTTTCTATCATGTCTACACAAATCGTTTCTCGCAGGTTTGAGGTGATAATCGCTGCGGTTTCTCGTGTTTTTTTCGCTAATGATTGAAGCTCTGATTTTGTGGCTTCCATCAATAAGCTGTGGTGATAGTATTTTTCGTGATTTTTGATACTCTGCGAGCCGACACAATAAGTACCATACTGCTTTGCATGAGACACAAATTCCCATTCTATGAGAATTGTCAGTAAGCGATAAACCGTTGATAATGGAATATCCAGTGCCGTTGAGATAACCTGTGGCGTCACTGGGGATGCGCAACTCGTGATGTAGGACAAGACATCTAAGGTTCTATTAATGCTGTTCATCGCATCTCCTTTTTTTCGAACTTAGCAGTAAACTTTTTGTGCCTCAAATATAATTCTCATATTATAAGAATTATATTGTAACGAATAGGTTAAACGATGACTTTTATTTGCTCAATATGAGAAAATGGTCAGCTTCAGGTAAGTAGAGTGTGTGGATGAGCAATCAGAAAAAAAACTACCGAAAAGGTGGGTTTACATTTAAACAGTTTTTTGTGGCCCATGACCAATGTGCAATGAAAGTGGGCACTGATGGCGTATTATTAGGGGCATGGGCACCTATTGGTCATGTTCAATTTGCATTGGATATCGGTAGTGGGAGTGGGTTAGTCGCGCTAATGTTGGCACAGCGACAACAAAATGCACAAATTGATGCTGTTGAATTGGATGTTCAAGCAGCGCAGCAAGCTCAATGTAATTTTGTGGAGTCACCTTGGGCGAAACGGTTACATATCATCAATCAGGATATTATTCACTATAGTCAGCATTCACCCACTCAATATGATTTGATTGTAAGCAATCCGCCTTATTTTGAGCCTGCGGTGGCGTGTCGAGATGAGCAACGTGACCAAGCTCGCTACACAAGCGCACTAACCCATGACGTACTATTAGAATGTGCCCAGCGTTGTTTAACGGAAAATGGGTTATTTTGTTTAGTGCTACCGTATGAAGTTGGTGAGAAAGTGCAAGCAATGGCTGAAAGTAGGGGGTGGTTTACGGCGTTGAGAGTCAATGTTAGTGACAAACCAACAACACCATTTCACCGTATGTTATTGGGTTTGCGATTAGTGAACTCTCACACTCAGGTAAGCAATTTAGCTCTAAAAGCACAGAGCGGTGAGTATACTGAGGATTTTCGCGCATTGATCCAGCCGTTTTACCTTAAATATTAAAACCAACGGAACAGTTATTCCGTTGGTTTCGTGGCTTTATTCAGGTTTCAGGACAGTTGGACCTGAATTTTCTAACATATCTGGATAGTCTAATGTGTAGTGTAGCCCACGGCTTTCTTTGCGCGCCAAAGCGCATCGCACCATTAGCTCCGCGACTTGTACAAGGTTTCGTAACTCTAGTAAGTTATTGGAAATACGGAAGTTAGCATAATAGTCATGAATTTCTTGCTGTAATAAATGAATACGTCGGAGTGCCCGTTCGAGGCGCTTAGTGGTTCTCACAATCCCCATGTAGTCCCACATAAATAAACGTAATTCATGCCAGTTATGTTGGATTACAACTTGTTCATCGGAGTTATGTACTCGGCTTTCATCCCATTCAGGTAAATGTGGTACTTCACCAATATTTTGCAGTGTCGATTTGATGTTTTCTGCGGCTGACCAGCCATATACAAGGCATTCTAACAATGAATTAGATGCCATACGGTTCGCTCCGTGTAGGCCAGTATAACTAACCTCACCAATGGCATATAAGTGAGCAATATCAGTCATACCTGTTTGATCGACAATCACCCCGCCACAGGTATAATGTGCCGCGGGCACGATAGGAATAGGCTCTTTGGTGATATCTAACCCTAACGTCATTAATTTGGCATAAATAGTTGGGAAATGATGTTGCACAAAATCTGTTGGCTTATGGCTGATATCAAGGTACATACAGTCTGCGCCAAGACGTTTCATTTCGTGGTCAATGGCTCGTGCAACAATATCACGAGGTGCAAGTTCTTCTCGTTCGTCATAATCAGGCATAAAGCGGCTGCCATCAGGGCGTTTTAAATACGCACCTTCACCCCGTAATGCTTCGGTAAGTAAAAAGTTTCGTGCTTGTGGGTGGAATAAGCAAGTGGGGTGAAATTGGTTGAACTCTAAGTTAGCAACACGGCAACCTGCCCGCCATGCCATTGCAATGCCATCCCCTGACGAAATATCGGGGTTAGTGGTATATTGATAGACTTTTGCCGCGCCACCTGTGGCTAAAATAACGGTTTTGGCGCGGATCGTTTCAACTTGCTCTTTTTTCCGATTCCAAACGTAAGCACCCAAAATACGTGAGGGTGCCTTGTCTTCGGATAGAATTAAGTCAACAGCATTATAGCGTTCTTTTATATGGATATTTGGGTGAGCAAAAGCGAGGTCAACAAGCGTAGTTTCAACTTCTTTTCCTGTCGCATCAGCATGGTGAAGTATGCGACGATGGCTGTGACCACCTTCTCGCGTTAAGTGGTACTGAGTCTCGCCACTTTCTGTGATTTCAGTATCGAATAAAACACCTTGGTCAATAAGCCACTGCACGCATTCTTTTGCATTAGAGGCGATAAATTCAACCGCACCTTTATGACAAATGCCTGCTCCAGCAATGAGGGTATCTTCAACATGGGATTCGATGCTGTCGGTATCATCAAATACGGCGGCAATACCACCTTGAGCATAATAAGAAGCGCCTTCACTCAAGCTGCTTTTACTCAAAATAGTCACTTGGTGGAAAGGAGCAAGGCGTAAGGCGGCGGATAGTCCTGCGACACCACTGCCAATGATTAAAATATCAGTGTAATGCTGTGTGGATCCGTTCATGAGTGTTTGCTGTATATAATAGTATGTAGTGTGTTTTTTTATGTTAGCCTATCAGATTGTCGATTACTATTGCTGGATAGATGTTTACAGTCACTATCTTGACCCAGGTCTATTTACTTATTCGCATCGAATAAATGTGATAGCTATAGCATTCATTTGCAAAATCCGTATGCTGTGTTCTTGACCTTTAAGGTATTTGTATGCAACTGTTTTAATAAGGATCTTTGGGATCTTAGAAAATGAAAATCCAGCACTTTTGTAAATTTTTGACTATTTTTTTAGATTAAATTGAACTTCAATGGTTTCTATAACTCAAAGTAGTGCTTGCTTTAGGATGGGAGAACATGAACAAGTCAACATATTATCAGCCTGAGTTCGGGAGATGCTTCCCGAAATGAGCGAGCAATTAACAGACCAATTATTGGTTGAAAAGGTACAAAAAGGCGATCAACAAGCTTTCAACTTACTGGTAATTAAATACCAGCACAAAGTTGCAAGTTTAGTATCCCGTTATGTGCCGCAAGCGGATGTGCCTGATGTAGCACAAGAATCATTTATAAAAGCGTATCGTGCTATCGGTTCGTTTCGTGGTGACAGCGCATTTTATACTTGGCTTTATCGTATTGCGGTCAATACGGCTAAAAATTATTTAGTCGCACAAGATAGACGCCCTCCTGCGTCAGATCTTGAAGCGAGTGATGCTGAAAACTTTGAAACCGCTGGTGCTTTAAAAGAAATTTCGAACCCAGAGAACTTAATGTTGTCTGAAGAATTAAAGAAAGTTGTTTTCAAAACCATTGAATCCTTGCCTGAAGACTTACGAATGGCAATCACACTTCGTGAACTTGATGGTTTGAGCTATGAAGAAATCGCTGAAATTATGGATTGCCCAGTAGGTACTGTACGTTCCCGTATT
The DNA here is from genome assembly GCF_041953405.1 of Providencia xihuensis. Taxonomy (NCBI): domain Bacteria; kingdom Pseudomonadati; phylum Pseudomonadota; class Gammaproteobacteria; order Enterobacterales; family Morganellaceae; genus Providencia; species Providencia xihuensis. Next base: position 1,681,165 of record NZ_CP169565.1, read on the forward strand.
TTTAGGGCAAGGGAAGCGATTGATAATAAAGTACAACCTCTGATTCAACAGCACTAGCGCTATTAAATCAGCAGGTTAATTATAATTGTGATGCAATTAACTGAAGGTAATTGGGCATGCAAAGAGAGAAACTTTCCGCAATGATGGATGGCGAAGCTCTAGATTTAGAGCTTGTAAATGCCATTTCATGTGATTCAACGTTAAAGCAACGTTGGGAGAGCTATCATCTTATTCGTGATACTCTACGTAATGATACTGGCAATGTCATACATTTTGATATTGCAAGTAACGTTGCGGCAGCATTAGAGAATGAAGCTGTGCGTATTAATCCTCAGGTAGTTGTCGAATCGCAGCCTGAACCTGCGACTTGGGGTGCTTTCCCATTCTGGGGTAAAATCCGTCCTTGGGCGAGCCAAATAACTCAAATTGGTGTTGCAGCATGTGTTTCATTAGCCGTTATTGTGGGGGTACAGCAGTACAACCAAAGTAATGCTGTTGATTCCACCGTTGATGAGCCAATGTTTAATACCATTCCTGTTGGAAGTGGTGCGCCTGTAAGCCTGAATATTTCAGATAACCAATTATTTGGTAATGAACAACAACTTCAACAGGTTGAACAACAAAATCAACGTATTAATGCGATGCTGCAACAATATGAAATTGAAAGACGCTCGATGTTGAACCAGCAATATCAACAATCTGAACAACCTGCATCTGCGGCAGGAGTTAAGCTGAAATAATGAAAAAATGGTTATCCGTCATCTGCCTGACGGGCAGCCTGATTATTTCTAATCAAGCTTCGGCATCTGAACAGGGTGCCGATGTCCTTTTTAAAGAAATGGGGAATGCTGCCCAAAACCTTTCTTATGAAATGTCATTTATGACATTCAGCCCGCAAACAATTACACCTGTAAGATATCGCCACGCAATTATTGACGGTATTCCTGTTTCACAAATGATTCAGATGGATTCATCACGCCGAGAGATTGTTCAAAAAGGTGATAGGATTAGTTACTTTGAGCCAGGCTTCGATGCGTTTAGTTTGAATGGTCAAAATATCGTTGATAATTTACCTTCTGTTTTATTTACAAATTATGAACAGATAAAGCCTTACTACAATTTTATTGATGCGGGGCGCACACATATTGGTGATCGACCTGCTTTGGTGATCCGCATAATATCGAAAGACAATTCCCGATTTAATTATGTACTATTAATCGATGAGGAAACGAAACTGCCGCTACGTATTGATTTGTTGGATAATAACAGCCAAACGTTAGAGCAATTTCGGGTTATCTCTACAGTGCTAGATAGTAAAACAGTTAATGATTCATTACTTGCATTGAGTAAGGTGAATATGCCGCCGTTATTGGTATATCCGAAAAATACGGCACCATCCTTCAAATGGCAAGTGGGGATGCTTCCTCCAGGCTTTGAAGAAACATCGCGTTCTGTACGTAAATTAAGTGAAGATGACGTTGTGGAAAGTGCAATGTTCAGCGATGGGTTATTTACCTTCTCAGTGAATGTGACAAAATCGGTGAAAGGCCCGTTGTTAGATCAACCAATGCAAAATGGGCGTCGTTCAATTTATACTATGACACAAAAGCAAAATGTCATTACAGTAATTGGCGAATTACCTTTGCCAACGGCACAAGTTATCGCAGGTAGTGTTCAGTTTCGGGAGTAGGTTATGGTAAAAGAGTGGGCAACTGTCATTCGTTGGCAAAACGGAAGGGCACTACTGCGTTATGGCTCTTCATCAGGATGTGGAAGTTGCGGTGCTCGTAAAACGTGTGGCTCTTATGCACTCAGCAAAATAGGGCCAAACACGGAACATGAATTAGAAATTGCTATTGAACAACCTTTAGTCGTAGGACAAAAAATCGAGGTTGGTATTCCCGAAGGGAGTTTAATTCGTTCGGCTATGCTGGTGTACTTAACTCCAATTTTAGGGTTGTTTATTTTTGCTGGGTTAGCTCAATCGTTTGATTTTAGCCAATTTTTGGTAGCGACTTCTGGTGTATTAGGGGGTGTGGTTGGTTTTTATACTGCACGGAAATTAGCTTCTCATTGGCGTGATGATGACGCATTTCAGCCTGTCGTCTTGCAAATAGGTTTACCACCTTCCGAACTTTCAGTACAGGTTAACTGCTAAATATCAATAGATTGTATTCAATTCATTATTTGATACCATGATAAAAAAGGGGAAAACGTGATGTTTTCCTTTTGTAGTTTATTGGTTTAAATAATCAATTAATTGATTTTTCAGTCTCTTTTGAGATAAAAATCAAAATAGGCTTGTTATTATTCGTAATAAATGAGTATTTAGAGGGTTAAATTAGCGCTAAATTAGTGCTCTAACTCATTAACCTTTAGCAAGTTTACAGTTGTTTTACATTGAATCTTTGTGTTAGCGGGGTCTTATATGTAAAATGCAGCTAATTAACAATCTTGTGATAATCATAGCATTTTAGTTTTGTCGCGATATTTGCACAAAACTGATTTTGTAAGGCAATTTAAAAGAAGATATTACCTTGAAAATCAATAATATAAGAAACTTTTCTATCATTGCTCATATCGACCATGGCAAATCCACGTTATCTGATCGTATTATTCAGATTTGTGGTGGTTTAACGGATCGCGAAATGGCAGCGCAGGTTTTAGATTCAATGGATCTGGAACGTGAGCGTGGAATTACCATCAAAGCACAGAGCGTTACGCTCGATTATAAAGCCTCTGACGGTGAAACTTACCAATTAAACTTTATCGACACACCAGGCCACGTTGACTTCTCTTATGAAGTTTCGCGTTCTCTTGCGGCGTGTGAAGGGGCACTGTTAGTTGTCGATGCAGGGCAAGGTGTTGAAGCTCAAACATTAGCTAACTGCTATACAGCGATTGAAATGGATTTAGAAGTCGTTCCTGTTTTAAACAAGATTGACTTGCCAGCAGCAGACCCAGAGCGAGTTGCTGATGAAATTGAAGACATTGTAGGCCTTGACGCCCACGATGCCGTTCGCTGTTCTGCAAAAACGGGCATTGGTGTTCAGGATGTGATTGAACGCCTTGTTAAGGAGATCCCACCACCAGTTGGTGATGTGGATGCCCCATTACAAGCACTAATTATTGACTCTTGGTTTGATAACTATTTAGGCGTTGTTTCGTTGATCCGTATTAAAAACGGGTCACTGAAAAAAGGCGATAAAATTAAAGTCATGAGTACAGGGCAGGTGTATAACGCTGATCGCCTTGGTATTTTCACACCTAAACAAATCGACCGTGATGTACTTAGTTGTGGCGAAGTAGGCTGGTTAGTCTGCGCAATTAAAGACATCACAGGTGCGCCAGTAGGGGATACCTTAACGGGCGCTCGTAATCCTGCGGAAAAAGCACTACCAGGCTTTAAAAAAGTAAAACCACAGGTTTATGCGGGTTTATTCCCTGTCAGTTCCGATGACTATGAAGGTTTCCGTGATGCGCTAGGTAAACTTAGCTTAAACGATGCCTCTCTATTCTATGAGCCTGAAACATCGACTGCTTTAGGTTTCGGTTTCCGTTGTGGTTTCCTTGGCTTATTGCATATGGAAATCATTCAAGAACGTTTAGAACGTGAATACGATCTTGACCTGATCACTACAGCACCAACGGTTGTATATGAAGTTCAACAAACCAACGGTGAGATTGTTTATGTGGATAGCCCATCAAAGCTGCCAGCATTAAACAATATTGAAGAACTGCGTGAGCCAATTGCAGAGTGCCACATGTTAATGCCTAAAGAATACTTAGGTAACGTGATTACACTTTGTATTGAGAAACGTGGCGTTCAAACCAATATGGTCTATCATGGTAATCAAGTTTCGTTGACATATGACATTCCTATGTCTGAAGTCGTACTGGATTTCTTCGACCGTTTGAAATCAACATCTCGTGGTTATGCATCATTGGATTATGCATTTAAGCGTTTTCAGCCGTCAGACATGGTTAGGGTTGATGTGCTTATCAACAACGAACGTGTTGATGCATTAGCATTGATTACACACCGCGCAAACTCACAATATCGTGGTCGTGAATTAGTCGAGAAAATGAAAGAACTGATCCCACGCCAGCAGTTTGATATTGCTATCCAGGCCGCGATTGGTAACCATATTATTGCTCGTTCTACAGTTAAACAGTTGCGTAAAAACGTACTTGCCAAATGTTATGGCGGTGACGTTAGCCGTAAGAAGAAACTGTTGCAGAAGCAAAAGGATGGTAAGAAACGTATGAAACAAGTGGGTAACGTTGAGCTACCACAAGAAGCGTTCCTTGCTATATTGCATGTTGGTAAAGACAACTAAGTTTACAAGGAGTCTCAATGGCTAACACCTTTGCCTTGATCCTAACACTGGCAACTTTAATCACTGGGATTATATGGTGTTTAGATAAGTTTAAATTTGCGCCTGCGCGTAAAGCAAAACTGAAGCAGTTACAGGATGCAACAAATGGTGCAGTGAGCGAAGCGGATGTGGCGAATGCTGTCCGCCGCCCTTCATGGCTAGAAACAGGGACATCAATTTTCCCTGTGTTAGCTATTGTACTGATTGTACGGTCATTTATTTATGAGCCGTTTCAAATTCCATCAGGGTCAATGATGCCAACGTTATTAGTTGGTGACTTCATGTTGGTTGAGAAATTTGCATACGGTTTAAAAGACCCTATTACACAAACGACACTGATCGAAACAGGTAAACCAAAACGCGGTGATATTGCTGTATTTAAATACCCTCGTGACACAAATGTCGATTTTGTTAAACGTGTAATAGGTTTGCCAGGTGATAAAATTGTTTATAATCCAGATGCCAAGGAACTGACGATTTATCCAAATTGTGCGGATAACAAATGCACAGAAAATTTGCCGATTACTTACGGGCCATTAGCCCCAAGCGAATGGACAATGTTTTTTGATGTAGCCTCTGTTGTTGATAGTCAAAAAGGGAATTATGAAGTTCCATTAGATCAAGAGTTGCCACGTAATGCATTGCGTCAATATGAGCGTAGCGAAAAACTCGATACAGTTGAACATCAAATTCTAATTATTCGCCAAGCCGTCACTGAAGCAAAATACTTGCAACCAGGAATGCCATTAAATGAGTGGATTGTTCCTGAAAAACAATATTTTATGATGGGTGATAATCGGGACAATAGCTCTGACAGCCGTATGTGGGGTTTTGTTCCTGAGCAAAATTTAGTGGGTCGCGCAGTGTTTATTTGGTTAAGCCTCGATAAGCAAGAAAACGAATGGCCAACAGGCATTCGCTTTAGTCGAATTGGTCCACTATAATTTCATTGATTGGATATGCCAACAGTGAAGGTGCGGGTTTTCATTTGAAAATCCGCATTAACCGAAGCATTATTATTTTACCCAGTGTACAATATAATTTAGTTAATATTATTGGCTCCCCAATTATAACTCCTTTCTTTTGTAACTCACTGTAACTAATAATATTTATCTCATTAGTTCTACTGAGCTACAAAAAATGTGGGTAGGTAAGGAGTCAGTGCAAACGCAACAGTTTTGTAAAATACATTATTTTACAGGTCTGTTGCGTGTGCTTTTTTTATCAAATAAAAATGGTTGGGCGCACATGAACCCCTCTTTAGTAGAAAGATTACAACGTAAGCTTGGTTATCAATTCAAACAACATGATTTGTTGATTCAAGCTTTAACTCACAGAAGTGCCAGCAGTAAACATAATGAACGCCTAGAGTTTTTAGGGGATTCAATCTTAAGTTTTGTGATTGCAAATGACCTGTATCACCGTTTTCCTAAAGTGGATGAGGGGGATATGAGCCGGATGCGGGCAACACTTGTTCGTGGAAATACATTGGCAGAAATTGCCCGTGAGTTTGAACTGGGTGAGTGCTTACGCTTAGGTCCAGGTGAGTTAAAAAGCGGTGGATTTCGTCGAGAATCAATTCTTGCAGATACAGTGGAAGCACTGATAGGTGGCATTTTCTTAGACAGCGATATCCAAACGATTGAAAGAATTATTTTAGATTGGTATCAAAGCCGATTAATTGAAATTAGTCCGGGTGATAAACAAAAAGACCCGAAAACACGGTTACAAGAATATCTGCAAGGGCGTCACTTACCATTACCGAACTATTTAGTTGTTCAAGTAAAAGGTGAGGCTCATGATCAGGAGTTTACGATCCACTGCCAAGTAAGTGGCATCGAACAACCCATCCATGGTGTTGGTTCAAGTCGTCGTAAAGCAGAGCAAGCCGCAGCAGAGCAAGCATTGAAAATTTTGGAGCTTGAATGAGTGAATTACAATCCCACTGTGGTTTCGTTGCCATAGTTGGACGGCCGAATGTCGGTAAATCGACATTATTAAATCAATTACTGGGGCAAAAAGTCTCGATCACCTCGAGAAAGCCACAGACGACTCGCCATCGTATTATGGGGATCCACACAGAAGATAATTATCAAATTATCTATGTTGATACCCCAGGGTTACATATTGAAGAAAAACGTGCAATTAACCGCTTAATGAACCGTGCAGCATCAAGTTCTATTGGTGATGTTGAACTGGTCATTTTTGTCGTTGAAGGTACCAACTGGACCGCTGATGATGAAATGGTTCTAACTAAGCTATCAAGCTTACGTTGCCCTGTCATTTTAGCAATCAATAAGATTGATAACGTGACCGATAAGACGGTTTTATTGCCACATATTGGCATGATCAGCCAAAAAATGAATTTTTTAGATGTTGTGCCTATCAGTGCTGAAAAAGGTACTGGCGTGGATACAATCGCTAAAATTGTGAAGCAACATATCCCTGAAGCAACACATCATTTCCCTGAAGACTATATTACAGATCGTTCTCAACGTTTTATGGCGTCAGAAATGATCCGTGAAAAGCTGATGCGCTTTTTGGGCGATGAGTTACCTTATTCTGTTACCGTTGAAATTGAACAATTTAAAGTAACCGAAACAGGTATTTACCATATCAATGGTTTAATTCTTGTTGAACGTGAAGGCCAGAAAAAAATGGTCATTGGTAACAAAGGTAGCAAACTGAAAACTATTGGTACGGAAGCGCGTATCGACATGGAACGCATGTTTGATAACAAAGTTCACCTTGAGCTTTGGGTCAAAGTTAAATCAGGCTGGGCGGATGATGAAAGAGCATTACGCAGTCTGGGTTATGTTGACGATCTAAAATAGTAGGTGGCGGAGTGAGTGGTTGGCAACGCGCATTTGTGCTCCATTCAAGGCCTTACAGTGAAACAAGTTTATTACTTGACTTCTTTACTGAAGGTGAAGGGAAAATTCGCTTACTGGCTAAAGGTGCTCGCCGCAATCGCTCCCCTTTAAGAGGCTGTTTACAGCCTTTCACACCTTTGCTAATCCGTTGGAGTGGCAAAGGTGAAATTAAAACCTTGATTAGTGCAGACCCTGTTTCGTTAGCACTTCCTCTAAGTGGTACTGTTCTTTATAGTGGTCTGTACCTTAATGAACTCACGGCTCGTGTGATTGAGTTTGGGACGCCATATTCCGCGTTATTTTTTGATTACCTTTCTTGTTTGCAAATCCTTGCCGCAAGCGAGCGTACCCCTGAATTTGCATTGCGCCAGTTTGAATTAGCGCTATTATCCTACCTTGGTTATGGCGTGGATTTTTTACATTGCGCAGGCAGTGGGGAGCCTGTTTCTGACACAATGACTTATCGCTACCGTGAGGAAAAAGGCTTTATAGGCAGTTTAATTGTTGACCAACTTAGTTTTACGGGTAAACAATTAAAAGCACTTGCAAGCCGTGATTTCCCTGATGCTGACACCCTAAAGGCTGCAAAGCGTTTCACTCGTATGGCGTTAAAACCTTATTTAGGTGGTAAGCCATTAAAAAGTAGAGAGTTATTTAGGCAATTTGTCGTATCACCTACCCCTGCGAACAAACCAAGCTAATAGTTCATTATTGATTTTATTTATGTATTAATTGCTATGTTTTGTTTTATTCCTCTTTTTATCTCTTTCTAACTTATCTTTTTCAGCTCTGTATTGGTTGTATCTCATTTTATGGTGTTAAACCACTAAGTTTGGGGCCTCATCATAAAGTTTACGAAGCGCTTCGCAAAAATTTTATCCCTCATATGTAATAGCGTTGTTGTTTTGGAATTTGCCTCGAATGATACAAGATTTATTCCCTGAACTTTGAAAATTACAGTAGGATAGTGGCATTGAAGTATCCGTTACCGTTTATTGAAGGGAGTATAAAATGGCAGAGCTTTTATTAGGCGTTAATATTGATCATATTGCGACAGTCAGAAATGCACGAGGGACGCAATACCCTGACCCTGTGCAGGCCGCATTTGTTGCTGAACAAGCAGGTGCAGACGGCATCACAGTACATTTACGTGAAGACCGCCGTCATATTACGGATAGAGATGTTGAGCTACTCAACAAAACAATACAAACGCGTATGAACCTTGAAATGGCAGTAACGGATGAAATGGTTGATATTGCTTGCCGTATTAAACCTGCATTTTGTTGTCTTGTTCCTGAAAAGCGCGAAGAAGTGACCACTGAAGGTGGTTTGGATGTTGCAGGTCAAAAGCAAAAAGTGGCAGATGCAGTGAAGCGCTTAACTGAAGCCGGTATTTTAGTATCTCTATTTATTGATGCTGACCACACACAAATTGATGCTGCTCAGGAATGTGGGGCGCCATTTATTGAGATCCACACTGGAGCATATGCGGATGCAAAAACGGAGCAGGAACAAGAGTTAGAGTTTCGCCGTATCCGTGATGGCGTCACTTACGCGGCAGGTAAAGGTATCAAGGTGAATGCAGGGCATGGTTTGACTTACCATAATGTTCAACGTATTGCACAATTACCTGAAATTTATGAGTTAAACATTGGCCATGCAATTATTGGGCGTGCATTGTTTAGCGGGCTCGCACAAGCGGTTGCTGATATGAAAAAAATCTTATTAGAAGCGCGTAAATAATGGCAATTGTTGGGCTAGGAACAGATATCGTTGAAATAACGCGTATTGAATCTGTTATTGAACGTACAGGCGACAGCTTAGCCAAGCGAATTCTGACTGAGAAAGAGTTCTTGCAATACCAGCAGCAAGCAAAGCCCGCTCGTTTTTTGGCGAAACGATTCGCAGTTAAAGAAGCGGCTGCTAAAGCCTTGGGAACGGGCATCCGTAATGGTCTAGCATTTAATCAGTTTGAAGTGACGAATGATGAACTGGGTAAACCATTGCTGAATTTAAAGGGGGAAGCATTAAAGTTGGCTGAAAGCTTAAACGCAACCCGTTTCCACGTTTCAATAACGGATGAACGGCATTATGCGTCAGCTACCGTGATTATTGAACGCCTTAGTGATTGAATTTGCTTCTGATAGGCTGAATATAAAGCTGCCAGTCATATCTGGCGGCTTTACAAATAAAGTTATCGTGAGTGGGATTAAAGTTAGATTTTATCTGCGTGATGGATAGCGACAAATTTATCCCACAACTGTTCTTCAGTTTCTATGTGGTTAGGGTCAGTAATAATGGTGTTAGTAATAGGGCAAACAGACTGGCAAGTCGGTTTGTCATAGTGGCCAACGCACTCTGTGCATAAGCTTGAGTCAATTTCATAAATTTCGGCGCCCATAAAAATTGCATCATTAGGGCATTCGGGTTCACACATATCGCAATTGATACATTTTTTGGTAATTAACAGTGCCATTTATAATAACTTGCATTCAATTAAGTTAAAAATCAGTAACTTATATCTTGCACCTATTCGTTACTTTCAGTTTGGGTTTTACTTAAGTTATATTTCGTATTGAAAAACAAAAGGTTGTAATATAGAAGCACTGCACTTTACATATAGCATATGTATCAGTGAGTGTATCTAGATTCTGTCGTTATAAAACTATTTTAAACGCCCTGAGCTGTGGAGTCGAATAAATTACACCAGTACTCATTTTTATCCATGATTAATATCATGATAACAAGAGACTACAGATAGAGTGATGTTATAAAGCATTGCACTAATCTAGTTTCTGAGGTTGATAAATCATCAAAAAATTTTTTTGTATAATTATCTATTTTGAAAGAAATTTCATTTTATAAACTCTGTGGTTAACAAAATTCAAGTCGGATCCTTTTGAGGGTAACATAACCTATTGTTTTTAATATTTAAACCAAAATAATGATAGTGTTCACAAATAACGAAATCTATGGTAGTAATAATAAAAAATATAAAGGGATGCAAACATGTTTGAAACTCTCGGGGTTCTTAATTTCTGGACTTATCTTGCTGGATTGGTCTTCATTATTATTGTACCAGGGCCTAATTCGATTTATGTACTCAAAACGAGTACTTCCAGTGGTGCTCGGTATGGCTATCGAGCTGCACTAGGCGTTTTTACAGGTGATGCCATATTGGTTTTTTTATCTTTTATCGGCGTCGCATCTGTGATTAAAGCATCTCCAACCCTTTTTATGATTGTTCGCTATCTTGGTGCGGCTTACCTTTTATATCTCGGTTGTAAAATCTTATACGGTACATTAAAGCGCAAGCCACAGGTTGAGGGAGAAGAGGTTGCGGTGACAGTCAAGTCAGAAAACCATTTTGTTCGCGCTTTAGCGTTAAGTCTTACGAATCCAAAAGCGATTTTATTTTATATTTCGTTTTTTATTCAGTTTGTTGATTTTAACTACGCGAATGCGTGGGTACCATACCTTGTTCTGGCGACAATCTTAGAGTTAGTCAGCTTTTTATATTTAAGCATACTGATTTTTAGTGGCTATTTGATTGCTAAATTTTTACGTGAGAAAAAAATTCTCGCAAAATTGGGTAATTGCACTGTTGGGGCCTTCTTTATGGGCTTTGCAGCAAAACTGGCATTGAGCAATTAGTTTGTCGGGTGAAGAATCTCAAGATTAAGATTTAAAATTGCAGTCACTCTGACATTTGGTAATAATTAGCTTTCGAGTTAAGCGCCCAGAGGTAAGAGTGACACAAATAGAAATTGATGAATATTGGATGAAGCAAGCCCTTGAACTTGCTTTAAAAGCACAAGATGTAGGTGAAATCCCAGTAGGTGCATTATTAGTTAAAGATAATCAGTTAATCGCCTCTGGTTGGAATCGTTCGATTCTCGACCATAACCCGACCGCCCATGCTGAAATTATGGCACTGCAACAAGCAGGGCAAACACTGAGTAATTATCGTCTGCTTGATACCACGTTATACGTTACTTTAGAGCCTTGCATAATGTGTGCAGGCGCGATGATCCATAGCCGTATTAGGCGCGTTGTTTATGGTGCGAAAGATTTTAAAACAGGCGCCTGTGGTTCTTATATCAACATCATGGAGCAAGCAGGGCTAAACCATTATGTGGAAGTCACGGGGGGAATTTTAGCAGAAGAATGCTCCTCGATGCTGAGTGCTTTTTTTAAAATGCGTAGAACACAGAAAAAAGAACAAAAGCGCCAACAGAATTAACGCTTTGTGAATTGATGCAAAAAATCTGATTAAGGTGTTGAATTAGGTGTTTTAAGAGGGGAAATGAACATAGGGCTTTGTTCTGATTCAGTTTCTTTGAGTTCAGGATGCAATGAAATGAGGTATTGGCCGAGTGATGTTTTCGTGTTTTCATTGCTATCTTGAGACAGCTTTGATGAGTTCAATCCCCCTAAATAGGGAATATGATTATTGTCAGGGATTGGTGATTGGTTTTCAACAGTTTTAGCCTCTTTCGTTTTTAAGTTCTCAGGCAAAATTAAATAGGTTAAAGACTGTTGGGCAATATCCAAAGCATGCTGCTTACGCTCTTGTGTTTGAAGGTATCCCACTAAGCTTTGATGGTATCGGCGGATATTTTCTACATAACGATAAGCTTCATGCCCACGTGCATAACCATAAGTGAGCTGTGAGTAATATTTCTTCTGGGTTAACAGTGGAAGCCGTGCTTTAACATCAAGCCACCTGTCTGGGTCACCACCAAGCATCTGAGTTAATTTTCGTACATCCAACATATGCCCATAGCCCATATTATAAGCAGAAAGTGCAAACCAAATACGGTCATCTTCCGCAATAGTTTCTGGTAACCTTTCCATTATATAAGCAATATAGGCTGCGCCACCTTTAATGCTTTCTTCTGCATCTAATCTGTCTGAGATACCCATCGTCGCAGCCGTAGGTTTAGTTAACATCATTAAACCACGTACACCTGTTGGCGAAGTCGCAAGGGGGTCCCAATGAGACTCTTGCCACGCAATTGCGGCGAGGAGTTTCCAATCAATCACTTCAGCGTATTTTTCAAATAATGGTTGATATTCAGGTAGTTTATTATCGATTGCTTTAATAAATGCCATCGTATCGAAATAATCGAACGATTCCACATGGCTAAAATATTTCTCATTCAAGCGAGCCAAAAGCTCCGTTTCGTTGCCTTGGTTGAAAAAATCAAGTAGGGCAGCATCTAAACTATTTTCTTCACCACGTCGCATATACCAGGTGACAGCATGATCATCGAGTAAATCAAAGGCGACGGCTATCTGTGGGTGAATGCGCTGTTGTAATGCAACGGCGATAGAGTCTTCTAGGGTATAGTCGATTTCACCATCAGCAAGCATTTCAAGGATCTGATTTGTATTGTATTTAGAGGTCTCTTCCCATTTTAAGTTTGGGTATTCTTTGGCAAGCTCTTTTAAGGTGCTTGCATGGGCTGTGCCAGAAGTGACAAGCAGTTTACCATTGATATCATTAAACGATTTAGGACGTGTTGAACCTTTACGATAGACCAATTGCTGAGTCACCGTCAGGTAGCTTGGGCCAGTTTTGGTCTTAGTTAATCGGTCTTTATTGTAGAGTAGCCCAGCAACAGCGATATCAGCATCACCATTTTCGAGGTCGACAAAAATCTGCTCGAATGTCGGGCGGATAGTAATTTTAAGTTTGACTCCTAGGTACGAAGCAAAGCCTTGAGCAAGCTCGTAGTCAAAACCACGAAGCTGTTTTTGCTCATCTATATAGATAAGTGGCGAGCTGACGGCACTAATACGTAATTCACCTTGTGACAGTATTTTATTAATTTGTGAATCTTGCGTATTGGGCCAGCGGATATTAAAGCCGATGACCATTGAAGCCAGTAGCGCGATAACCACGATGATTAAGTAGTTAACTTTTAAGTTATTCAAATAATAATTTCTCGTGCAGTCACTGGTGTTGTGTGGTGTCTAAAAAAGAGTATGGCTAAGTAATGGTTATAATTCCAGTGGTTGGGTATTTTGCTCAACAATTATGATCGGTGCAACCTATATTATCGTATTTAGCACATAATAATATTTAACTAATCGCTTTATTTTTAATCACGCAAACGGTTTCGTATTGATGAACATTGCTCTATAATGGGCTCCAGTTTCCCTGCTTTCATGTTCAGGGCTGGCGTTTAAAAGAGAGAAATTAAGACTATGGAAATTTTGCGTGGTTCACCTGCTCTATCAGCATTTCGTATTACCCGCCTTTTGGCGTTGTTTGCAGAAAAACAACTACCTGTAACAGATATCTATGCTGAATATATGCACTTTGCTGATTTATCAGCGCCGTTAAGTGATAGTGAGCAAGGCAAACTGAGCAGTTTGTTAAAATATGGTCCTTCCCTAACTGAGCACGACCCATTTGGTAAATTGATTTTAGTTACTCCACGCCCAGGTACAATTTCTCCTTGGTCATCTAAAGCAACGGATATTGCTCACAACTGTGGTCTTACCCAAGTTAAACGCATTGAACGCGGTATTGCCTACTACGTTCAGGGAAATGCATTAACGCAAGCACAGTGGCATGAAGTGATTGCACTGTTACATGACCGTATGATGGAAACAATTTTTTCTTCTTTTGAACAAGCAGGTGCCTTGTTTGCACACCAACAACCTGCACCGATGAAAACCATCGATATTATCAAAGGTGGACGCCAAGCACTGGCAACAGCAAATACAGAAATGGGGTTAGCGTTGGCGGATGACGAAATTGATTATCTGCAAGCGGCCTTCACGGGGTTAAAACGTAACCCAACAGACGTTGAGTTGTATATGTTTGCACAAGCGAACTCAGAACATTGCCGCCATAAGATTTTTAATGCGGATTGGGTCATTGATGGCCAAGAACAGCCTAAATCGCTGTTTAAGATGATCAAAAACACGTTCGAAAAAACACCTGATCACGTGCTATCTGCTTATAAAGACAATGCTGCGGTAATGGAAGGCTCTGTCGTTGGGCGTTTCTTCCCAGAGCCAGAAGGTCGCACATATCGTTATCACCAAGAAGACACCCACATTTTAATGAAAGTGGAAACCCATAACCACCCAACGGCTATTTCACCATGGCCTGGTGCAGCAACGGGTTCTGGTGGGGAAATTCGTGATGAAGGTGCGACAGGGCGCGGGGCAAAGCCCAAAGCGGGCTTAGTGGGCTTTTCAGTGTCTAATTTACGTATCCCTGGGTTTGAACAGCCTTGGGAAGAGGATTTTGGTAAGCCAGAACGCATTGTGAACGCACTGGATATCATGATGGAAGGCCCGCTTGGAGGGGCTGCGTTCAATAACGAATTTGGTCGTCCTGCATTATTAGGCTACTTCCGCACATATGAAGAGAAAGTGAACAGCCACAATGGAGAAGAATTGCGTGGCTACCACAAGCCAATTATGTTAGCGGGTGGTATTGGTAATATTCGTGCAGATCACGTACAAAAAGGTGAGATCACCGTGGGGGCGAAATTGATCGTACTCGGTGGCCCATCAATGAATATCGGCTTAGGTGGTGGTGCGGCGTCATCGATGGCATCAGGCCAGTCAGATGCAGACTTAGATTTTGCGTCAGTTCAGCGGGATAACGCCGAAATGGAGCGACGTTGCCAAGAAGTGATCGACAGATGTTGGCAGCTTGGTGATGATAACCCAATTTTATTTATTCACGATGTGGGTGCTGGGGGGTTATCCAATGCGATGCCCGAACTCGTCAGTGATGGCGGTCGTGGTGGCCGTTTTGAATTACGTAAGATTTTGAACGACGAACCTGGTATGAGCCCATTAGAGGTGTGGTGTAACGAATCTCAAGAACGTTATGTGATGGCAGTGGCCCCTGAGAATCTGGCTGAGTTTACAGCGATTTGTGAGCGTGAACGTGCGCCATTTGCGGTGATTGGTGAAGCGACAGAAGAACGCCATTTAACCTTAAATGATGCGCATTTTGATAATCAACCGATTGATATGCCATTGGATGTATTACTGGGTAAAACACCCAAAATGCTACGTGATGTGAAAACCCTCAAAGCAGAGCCTGATGCATTAGACAGAACAGCGATTAATTTAAATGAAGCCGTCAAACGTGTTTTACACTTACCAGCGGTTGCAGAAAAAACCTTCTTGATCACGATAGGTGACCGTACGGTAACGGGAATGGTTGCTCGTGATCAAATGGTAGGGCCTTGGCAAATCCCAGTAGCTGATTGTGCGGTCACTACGGCGAGCTTAGACAGTTACTACGGTGAGTCCATGTCAATTGGTGAAAGAACGCCAGTGGCATTAGTGGATTTTGCCGCATCGGCTCGCATGGCGGTAGGGGAAGCACTCACTAACCTTGCTTGTTCTTATGTGCAAGACCTTAAACGTGTGAAATTATCTGCAAACTGGATGGCAGCAGCAGGTCATCCAGGGGAAGATGCTGGGCTATATGAAGCAGTAAAAGCTGTCGGTGAAGAACTTTGTCCTGCATTGGGCTTAACTATCCCAGTGGGCAAAGACTCCATGTCGATGAAAACGCGTTGGCAGCAAAATGGTGAAGATCGTGAAATGACATCACCACTGTCATTGGTGATCACGGCGTTTGGTCGCGTTGAAGATGTACGTTTAACAGTAACGCCTGAATTAAAAACAGTAGAAGATAACGCGCTGTTATTGATTGACTTGGGTGAAGGTCAAAACGCGTTAGGCGGTTCAGCGCTTGCACAGGTTTATCGTCAACTAGGAAATAAAGCACCAGATGTACATAGCCCTGAGCGTTTACTCGGTTTCTTCAATACCATTCAAAAATTGTTATCAGAGCAAAAATTGCTGGCTTACCACGACCGGTCAGACGGTGGTCTATTCGTCACCTTAGCAGAAATGGCATTTGCAGGCCATTGTGGAATTAATGTCGACATCAGCTCATTTGATGAAGACACCTTAGCTGCATTGTTCAACGAAGAATTAGGTGCTGTGATCCAAATCAGTGGTGCAGATAGAGCTTATGTTGAGGCCTGCTTTGCAGAGGCGGGTTTAGCGAATTGTGTGCATTATTTAGGCTCTGCAATTCATGACGATGTTGTGATTATTAACAGCCGTGATACGGTCGTTTACCGTGAATCACGCAGCTTGCTGCGCCAATGGTGGGCAGAAACTACATGGCAGATGCAACGCCTGCGTGATAACGAAGTGTGTGCAGACGAAGAACACGCAATAAAGCAAGATAACCAAGACCCAGGCTTAAATGCTCATTTAACTTACGATATTGACGATGATATTGCTGCGCCGTTTATCTTATCTGGGGTGCGTCCTAAAGTTGCCGTGCTGCGTGAGCAAGGGGTTAATTCCCATGTTGAGATGGCCGCTGCTTTTGACCGAGCAGGCTTTGATGCGGTTGATGTACATATGAGTGATTTGTTAGCGGGGAATTTATCCCTTGAACAATTCCAAACTCTGGTAGCGTGTGGTGGATTCTCCTACGGTGATGTACTGGGCGCGGGTGAAGGTTGGGCAAAATCGATTTTGTTTAATAACCAAGTGCGTGATGAGTTTGCTGCGTTCTTTAATCGTCCTGACACCTTATCTCTGGGTGTATGTAATGGTTGTCAAATGATGTCCAACTTACATGAGTTGATCCCAGGAGCTGAGTTTTGGCCTCGTTTTGTTCGTAACCGTTCAGAGCGCTTTGAAGCCCGCTTTAGCTTAGTGGAAATCGCCAACAGCCCATCGTTATTACTGCAAGATATGGTAGGTTCTCGTATGGCGATTGCGGTATCTCATGGTGAGGGGCAAGTGGAAGTTCGCGCGGCAGCGCACTTGCAGCAATTAGAAGATAACGGCTTAGTGGCGATGCGTTTTGTGAACAACTATGGGCAAGTGACGGAGCAATACCCTGCGAACCCGAACGGTTCGATTCATGGTATTACGTCAGTGACATCGAAAGATGGTCGCGCGACTATCATGATGCCGCACCCTGAGCGTGTATTCCGTACAGTGAGCAATTCTTGGCACCCAGAAACATGGGGAGAGGACAGCCCATGGATGCGTATTTTCCGTAATGCGCGTAAACAGCTAGGCTAAAAAACTCAGTATTTCAGTAAGAATGGCACTCTATCGTTAGGAATTGAAACATAACGGTGGAGTGTTTTTTTATGGACACCTATTAACTTTAATATAAATATGGTTATCTAAAGTATTTTCTGAACCATGGTAATGGGACTTGTCTAATTTATGTTTATTTTAAATGAATGGCTTAAAAATAGAACATTAATATAACTATTATAAAGTTAATTTTTTTTGTATTTTTTTTATCAATAAAGAAGGTGATATATCAGATTAACTTTTTTAAAAAACAAAAAATAACATGTTAAATTCCACTGGGGAATTGAGGTGGCTGTATTAAAACCTCAAATTTATTAATGAGATTTTACAGGGGAATAGATTTTGAGTTTATCTGATATGTTAAAAAAAAACATGTTTTCAAGTGATATTTATACTAAAAACTTAAAGCAAGATGAAACAGTGAGTTTTTTATTTAGGGAGAATTATGTTAATTTTTCAAAAACTATAAATGACAATAAAAATAATTTTTTACTGGAGGATGTTGCCATTCCAATATATATCAACTTAATGAATAAGAATGTAAAGTTAAGCAATACAGAGTGCTATGAGGTTAGGTTGAAAGATGTCAGTAATATAATACTCCATGGGCAGACTAAATCTAAAGTTTTATTAAAGGGAAATAAGAGGGCTAATATTTTAGATGCAGGTTTAATCAAAACTAAAATTAATGGATATGATGGAGATGATCATCTTATTTTTAGGGCAGGAGTTGCAAGAGGGGGAAATGGGGATGACAGTTATTATTTACGCCGTTTCCAATGGGAAAATACGAAAAGCAAACCAATAACTAAACTGAGCGCAAGGATTGTTGAAACATCAAAAGGGAAAAGTAAAATTCATTTAGGCTATTCTTTAGATGAGATAACAGACGTTAAATTGGCGGGTAATGACCTAGCGCTAACGATTAGCGCAAAATCACCGCATAATCCCTCAGAAACTTTAAAATTAAACGTCACATTAAAAAATGTTTATCAGGACTTAGATGAGGGGAAAGTATTAAATCATGATTATCAACTCTATACACGGGATGGGTTTAGATTAGATCCCATTTTAACAAATGATAGTTATAAGAAGAGTATAGAGAAATTTTACGAAGTAAGCTACTTACAAAATAGGGATTACCTTCCAAGGGATCAAAGTGATCGCGTTATTATTAATAAAGAGAAAAAGCACATTATAGTGAATAACCATGGATATCACGCTCCTATGTGGGGGGATTTCAACTTAAATGGAGATATTAAAAATTTAAGATTTACAGGTAGCAGCCAAGATGATTTAGTCACTATGATTAATAAAAATAGCTATATTATGGTTACGAAAGGAAATGACATTTATCAATTAAAAGAAGATAACTTTATCATTTCTGAAGTAACATTTGATTTTTCAGAACTGCATGGAAATCATACAGGGAAAGAAAGTGTAATTATTAAGGTTTCTGATGGGCTTGGCAAGGATTTGATGGTGGATGGTCAGTCGATATATTTTAAAAATATATTTAATGATAAAAAATCAAGAATTAAATTTATTAATTATGAACATAATCGACTGAATCTTGTGTATCTAAAAGATGCAAATGGAAATATATATCAAATTAAACTCGATCCTAAAGGGCATAAGGTTATTGTGGGTAATCCAGTGAGTGAGCTTACCCAACAGTCTGATGACATTTATCTTCTTAGGGGGCAAGCTTGCCCTGAGGGAGTTTTCGACACATTAGCAGGTGATGATAAAATTAAAGATTTCAGTGGTGGGGGGATCATTATTAATGCAGGGGATGGGAATGATAACGTTAAGGCATTAAAAGGTATAAACGTTCTTTACGGTGGAAACGGTGATGATGTTATAGACGGTGGGAGCCAAGGGGATTTGCTACTTTCAGATTTAGGTAATGACCTTTTAAAGGGGGGATGGGGGAATGACGAATACATTGTTGATGGCTCAATTGGTATGGGAACTACAATTATAGATGATGACAATGGTATTAATAATATACATTTAATGCACTTTAATAAAGCATATACAATAGTCGAAGAAGAAAACTCAAAGTATCAAGTTTATACGTCAAAATCGCAGCTTCGTGAGGTGAAAATAAAATATTTCCCAGAGAATGAGGGACGTAAAAATAATATTCACCACTATGATAGCCTTCCTCAACATATCCCTAATGACGTAAAAGAAAGTATGAGCTATATGGTCAGATATTTAGCAGAACATCAGCAGTATTGGAAAAGGGAAAAACCATTATTGCCTTGGCAACCAATGTATGCATTTAAGGGCTTTTTCAAAAATACTTCACATGATTTCATTGATATGTCTAAGGAGAATATTATCATTAATCAGGGTGAGTCATTTGGTGAGCTTGTGCTTAACATAAATGGTAAATCTTCTGTTTTAATGGACGAAAGTGGTCATGGTCGATATTTTAAAGTTGACGTTGAAAAGGGTTCTATTTCATTGTCTAAAAATAAATTGAGTAATAATGTGTTTGATGCGAGAGGAGGAACTGCGAGTTTGCATGGTGGTGCCGGCGATGACGTATTTATTATCAATGGGCATAATGGGGAAATACACGATAAAAAAGGAGATAATGTTTTTATTATAGATGGTGGTGTTAGGGGAGAAAGCACCATTGATTATGGCAATGGAACGAATGAGATATACCTAATTAGCTTTAATGAAACTCCAGTTATTTTAAAAGAAAATAATGAAAACAAAATAACACAATATATTTATCAATCTGAGTCAGGCTATAAAGTAACAATTAATCAGGCAGATGGAGTGGAAGCCCCAATAATTATTCATCGTAATTTATTGCCTGGTATGCGGGAATATACAACTCAACAAAAACTTGAATACTTGGGAAATGCATTGGCAACAATGCGCTTACAGGACGAATATAATAGTCATGGTGTTAATAATATAAAGTCCGAATGGAACCCAGCGAGCCTTGTAAGAGTTTTTATGGATAAAGGAACGGCAATTTAATAATTAAGCGAGTCACAGAGATATTTATTTTATGTATTTAGTGACAATCTAAAAATAATTTGCCCTAAAAATTAATATTATTTTAGGGCAAACTATAGGTGGTACATCAAATAGCTTATTTCCAGAAACGATTAATTTGCTCACGCAACGCTTCCGCGGTTTTTTTGCCTTTTTCACCCACTAAGGCACGACCAGCAATAAAGGCTTTGGCTTTAATGCCATTAAATAGGTGAATATCTTCAGGCACGATGCCACCAGTTATTGATAGTGCTAGCCCTAAACTAGATAACTTACGCATCTTTTCGATATCTTCATCGGTCCAGCCAATACCAGCGAGCTCGGCATCACGGGAACGGTGGTAAATAGCTTGAGTGATACCTAAATCTACCCAATTTTGTGCATCGTCAAATGTCCAATTGCCGTAAATTTCAATTTGAATTTCACGCTTAAATTCGTCAGCGACTTTTTTACAGGCTGCAATGGTGGCAATATGCGCTGCCGCTGACACCGTGATCCAATCTGCACCTGCCTCAAATGCCATTTTCGAAAGAATTGCGCCACCGTCAGTGGTTTTCATATCGCAAACCAGAATGTGATCTGGATATCTTTGGCGTAACGTCGACACTGCATTCATACCATCAGCAAACGCTAAAATTGTGCCTACTTCAATGATATCAACAAAAGTGTGTACATTTTCAGCAACTTCCAGTGCCGCAGGTAAGTTAGTTTGGTCTAACGCGATTTGGATCAACGGTTTAGTCATGGTTTTATCCTTGAATTTTTTCTCGTATCAAACGGGCGAGCCCATCGTGATTGTTATCGGTGGCACAGATAGCATTGGCTTGCGCTTTGACTGCGTCATCAGCGTGAGGCATCGCAACACCCAGCCCTGCGTATTGGATCATGGAAATATCATTATGGTTATCGCCGACGGCAATCACTTGCTCAGGCTCGAGGCCGAGTTGGTTAACGTATTGCGCTAAGCGCATGCCTTTGTTGTTGCCTTTACAGGCGATATCAATGCGGTTGACCCATGAACGTTCGGCAGTGAATTTGTCATTCACCCACGAGACATCCATTAATTGTTCAATGGCATTAGGGTCACCTTCAACAACAAATTTCCAAACGTAATCGGTATCACGAACCTGTTCTTCAAATGAATCAATACGGTAGATTTTAGGGGGATGAGCAAGGCTTGGATCCGCTGCCCACTGTTCCATATCTTTCATGTAGTCAATCGGTTGTGATTTTGAATAGGTCATTTCATTGGTGGTATACAGCACCAATTTAAATTGTTTTTTTTGTGCCAATTCAATAAAGGCTAAGGCATCGTCTTTGGCAATTGATGTTTGTGTGAGCACCTTTTCGTTTTGATAATCATAGATATAGGTACCATTACAGCAAATAACTGGCGTGGTTAACCCCAGTTCATCGTAATAAGGGCGCGCAGCGGTGTGGTGACGTCCCGTGACAATCATTACGTGGCAGTGTTTCGCCGCATGTTGAATAGCAGACCTCACTTCTGGGTGGATTGTGTGTTGAGCTGTCAGAACCGTCCCATCTAAATCTAATGCGAGCACTTTATACATATCAATGAATCCTTTTAAGCATTTTTCGCGAGTGCCTCATCAATCACGCGATATACATCGTCGGCTGTGTGGCATTGGCGTAGTTTGTTAAGATCGACACCCGTTTCACTATCTTCATCGTCAAGAACTTGGGTGACCTCCATCAATCCTTCCATATGTTCGTCCGAAGAGCTACCCGCAAGTGTAATTAAAACGTCGACAGGTTCATCTTCCCCATCAAAAATAACGGGTTTTTCTAAGGTGACTAAGGCAAAAGCAGTGCGAATAACGCCATCTTCAGGCCGCGCGTGGGGTAGGGCTAGATGCGGGGCGATGCAGATATACGGGCCCAGTTTTTCAACACTGCTGATGATGGCGTCATGGTAAGTCGGTTTGATTGCACCAGAGGCAACCAGCATATCTGTGCCAATTTTAACAGCATCGCGCCAATGGGCTGCATTGGCATGGAGTTGAATAGAATTATTGTCGATTAATGATTGTTTGAATCCCATTATGACTTCCTCTTGGGTGATAATTGCCTCGATAGCTATAGGGGGACGTTTATCGAGGCATCAACATGATTAATTACGAATAAAATTGGTGTGAATGATATTTAGCAACTCGTCACCGAATGAATTAGGATTGAGCATGTTTTGTACGCCAAGGACGAACTTACCTTCACCTGGGTCCATTTCTGAACTTAAATGTTTTGACGAGACGATAATGTCTGTTGCTGTTAATTTCGATTTATAGTCGGATACCGCACAGGAATCCATAACGTGTGGGATACCTTTTTTCTCAAGGTATTGGCCAATTTTCATTTTCATCATCATAGAGGAACCTTGCCCATTACCACATACTGCTAAGATGCGCACCGGTTTAGCACCACTGTGTTCAAGTGGGGCTGATTCAACGTCTTCTTCTATTGTTTCAATGGCTGCTTCAAGGGCACCTTCGGCATCCTCTTCTGCTCGCAGTTTTTTCGCGGCAAAGTACATGTAGACAAGGGCAAGAGCGACAATCACAAAGAAGAACATTTTTGAGAATGACAAGCCTTGCATAATCACTGGGAACGCTAATGCCCAGTCGGCCATACCCATCCAGCCACTAAAATCCGTGCCTTGGCGGTTGATTAAGTCAATCGCCCATGCAGATCCTAAAATTTCGATGACGCCCATCACAAAACAGACTTTCATCACGGCTTTCCAACCGCCAAAGTGGTTAGCGAAAATACCGATGGTCGCATTGGAGAAGAACATCGGAATAAATCCTGGGATGATCATAATGGGTGAGTTGAAGGCTAACATACCCAATACAGCAGCAAACTGGCCGATTGCACCCCACATAAAGCCGAAGACCATCGCATTTGGCGAGAACGCATAGATAGCGGCACAGTCGATGGCGAGCACGGCATTAGGAATAACGCGCTCGGAAATGCCTTTAAATGCTTCAGACAGTTCTGCAACAAACATTCGCACACCTGTCACGATGATTTGAATAGCAACGGCAAATTTCAGTCCTGTTTCAATAATGTAGATAGTCCAATGCGTGGTGCCTGCCATGGTTTGCAGGTTAGTCAGACCAAAAGAAATCAAAATAACGCCAAAAAAGAGCGTCATTACAATGGCCGTCGCGGAGATGCTATCGTGGAAAATATGCAGCCATTTTGGCAATTTTAAGTTATCAACACTGTCTTTTTTATCACCAAGTTTTGGGGCAACCTTAGTGGCTATCCAGGAGGCAAACTGCTGCTGGTGACCGATAGAAAAACCAGCACCGCCAGTCACTTCTTGCGTTGGCTTAAACATAATATTGGAGGAGATCCCCCAGTACAGCGCCATCAAGACTGCAGAGTACAAAATAGTTTCCCACATGCTTGAACCTAGCACAAAATAGAAAACAGCAATCAAGCCAGCTTGCTGGAACATGATATGGCCTGTCAACATGATGGTACGAATACCCGTGATGCGGCGAAAGAGCACTAAAAGAATATTAATCGCGAGGGCTAACAACACGGTATAGCCGACCCACGAATAGTTATCACCCATGGTTTCCATGGTTGCCATCATTGAGGTGTATGGGTCGATAACTGAACCTGTGAGGCCATGATATTCAGACATTTTTTCAATAACAGGTTTAAAGCTAGATACCAAGGTGCTGGCTCCGACACCCACTAACATAAAGCCAACAATCGTTTTGATTGTTCCCTTGAGAATTGTTGTTCCATCGCGCTTTAGCAACCAGTAACCAATAAAAGTGACTAAGCCGAGTAACAGAGGCGCTTTAGTCATTACTTGGCTGTAAAAAATATAGAAAGCGTCGTATAAAAAATCCATATTTTTACCTCTAATCAAATTGTATTTGTAATTTATAGGGGTCAGAGATTAATCATATTGATCGTATCTGGTGTTATTGCGATATAATCATTTAAAATGGATAAACGGTCGCGCAAAAATCAATTATGATCAAATGTAATCACGAATTGCTCTTTTATGATTGTTTGCATTTGTCTGTTTTTTTACCAGTAAAAAAATAAATAAATGGCGACTTGATCACGTAAAATTTAAAATAATCTTTTAAATCAATATGATAATTTTATTTATATCAAATATCAATTTTTTGCTCAGGCAAAGGTTGACAATATCGGATGAGATAAATAGAATCAAAACTAATCACCAATAATCATTTTCAATCATAAGTTGTCATTGATGTGATTATTTCTTAATAAGGCGATAGTTATGAATGAAGTGCAAAGACACAATGAAATCTTGTCGTTATTAGAAACGCAGCGGGTGATTAACGTTTCTCATATTACCGAACAGTTTAATGTGTCTCCTGCTACTGCGCGTCGTGATATTTCAAAGCTTGACGAGCAGGGTAAGTTACGGAAAGTCCGTAATGGTGCAGAACGAATTGAAACGAAAAAGCGTAAGTGGACACCACTCAATATTAATAGTGCTGATCATTACGAGGAAAAATCAGAAATCGCGATTAAAGCGGCTGAACTTTGCCTACCAGGGGAAAGTGCAGTGATTAACTGTGGTTCAACCGCCTTTATGTTAGGGCAGCAGCTTTGTGGTAAAAACGTACAGATTGTGACCAATTATTTTCCACTGGCCAGTTATTTGATTGATGAAGACCATGAAGACGTCATTTTAATTGGTGGGCAGTATAATAAGGCACAAAACATCTTTTTAAACCCAGCCCTCAATACGCTGATGGGCTACGCAGGTAACTGGATGTTCACGTCAGGGAAGGGGCTAACAGAAGCGGGTTTATATAAAGCTGATATGTTAACCGCTGTGGCAGAGCAACAGATGCTAGATCAAATAGACAAGTTAGTGGTGGTTGTTGACAGTTCCAAAGTGGGGCATCGAACGGGAATGTTATTTTGCCCAGCTAATAAAATTGATGTTCTTATCACGGGAAGAAATGCCAATCCTGAGGTGATTAAAGGAATTCAAGCGCAAGGGACGCGAGTGATACTCGTTTAATCCCATCCACTACCTGATTTATTGAATTTAAACCAATTTGCCTTCATGCCTTAATTCTCTCATTAAGGCATCGGGCTCCCGACATCTAAAATTCTGGAAAAAGGTATTATCACTATGAGCAAAGTCAATGAAATTACACGTGAATCTTGGATTTTAAGCACGTTTCCTGAGTGGGGAACTTGGCTAAATGAAGAAATTGAAAAAACGGTTGTTGAGCCGAATACATTTTCAATGTGGTGGTTAGGTTGCACAGGTATTTGGTTGAAAAGCGCAGGTAATACGAATATTTCCATCGATTTTTGGTGTGGAACAGGGAAAAAAACGCAAAAAAATCCACTCATGAACAAGCAGCATCAAATGATGCGTATGGGCGGAGTAGAAGCATTGCAACCCAACTTACGTACAGCAATTTTCCCTCTTGACCCATTTGCGATTAAAGAAGTCGATGCCATTTTAGCGTCCCATGACCATGCTGATCATATCGACGTGAACGTGGCGGCGGCCGTACTGCAAAACTGCGGTGATCATGTTAAGTTTATTGGCCCACAAGCGTGCGTGGATTTATGGACAAAATGGGGAGTGCCCGCTGAGCGCTGTATTGTCGCCAAAGTCGGTGATGTACTCGAAGTGGGGGACATGAAAATCCGCGTATTAGATTCGTTCGACCGCACGGCGCTAGTGACACTACCTCAAGGGGTCTCTTCTTATGATAAGGACATTTTGGATGGTATGGACTCACGGGCGGTCAACTATTTAATTGAAACCACTGGCGGCTCGGTTTATCACTCAGGTGATTCACACTATTCAAACTATTATGCGGCACACGGTAATCGTTACAATATTGATGTCGCACTGCTTTCTTTTGGTGAAAACCCGCGTGGTGTGACCGATAAAATGACCTCATCGGATATTTTACGTGCAGCTGAATCATTAGATTGTGAACGGGTTATTCCATTCCACCATGATATTTGGGCAAACTTCCAAAATGACCCGCGGGAAATTGAAGTGCTGTGGAATATGAAAAAAGAGCGCTTGCAATACACCTTTGCACCGTTCTTCTGGCAAGTGGGGGGCAAATATACTTACCCAACGGATAAAGACCGTATGCATTATCAGCATTTTCGTGGTTTTAACGATATCTTTAAAAATGAACCTGAATTGCCATATAAAGCATTTTTATAATTAACCTTGCTATTAAAAGCAGCATTTAAGGAAACTTAGGTGCTGCTTTTTTTATTGTATTTAAAAAAATACATATATTAAAATGATATGTATTTTAAATATATTTATTATTTATGCGGTGTTGTTTTTTATTAATTTGTTGGTATTGACTGCCTTAATTTAATGCTTTTTAATCTTAGTGTTATCAATATAGATAACACTAAGATTAAATTAAATTAATTCAAGGTGGAAATATGAAAAATGAAATAATATTTCATGAATTAACTGAACGTATAGAAGAATATGTTTTAATGAGATAAAAATAATTTATGCTAATTTAATTTCAGTTGTTAATGATGTTAAATTTAAAAGTTTTTTAGAAAACCTAACGGGAAGTAAAATAAATATTATATCAAACATGTACTTAAGCAGGTTTGATAAAGATGATTTTCTAACTACACATTGCGACTCCGATGATGGGATAGGTATTGTCATTAATCTAACCAAGGAATGGGAAGCAAATTATGGAGGATTAACGATGATTTTAGATAAGGATAAAAAGACAATTTTAGATACTTTTATCCCGTCATATTTAAATATTTTAATTTTTGATACAAAAAAAAAGAAAAATCCCACATTTCGTTTCCGCAGTGACATCTAATAGAACAAGTAAAAGAATGGCATTAGTTGTGAGGTATAATGAAAAAAATTAAAGTACTTCTTTGTGCTATTTTAATATCATTTATATGGGGGAGTGCATTTCCTATATCAAAACTAGCGATTGACCAAGTAGGTGTTTGGGCTTTTAGAATCTACTCACTAATTATCTCAGTTGTTTTTTTGTGTTTTGTTTTTTTCTTTTTTAGTCGGTGTCGGTTTAATTTGCGAGATTTTGTAAAAAGTATTCCACTTGGTTTTTTAAATGTTTTTTTAGTTCCTATATTAAATAGTTTGGCGTTAAAGTATACAGAAGCGGTAAAGGCATCTGTACTTGTTTATACAATGCCAGTAATGGCAACAGTTGTATTGGGTGTAATGAATAAACATATTGAAACTAGGTCAGTATTTGTATCTTTGTTATGCATTAGTGGTATTTTTATCTTTATATCACCAGTTGGTATAAGTATTGGTGAAGTGATAATTTTATTAAGTGCATTTATGTGGGCACTAGGAACTATTTTATCTGAAAAAATCACCTTGAAAATAAACCTAACTTCAAAAGTATTTTATCAAAATGTAGTGTCATTTGTTTTTTTTATTTTATTAATTCCATTTTTAAATGTTGATTTAAACATATTGAGCAATATACATTCTGAGTTTTTTATCAGTGTATATATACCAATTATCTATATGGGGCTAGCTAATGGCGTGATTGTTTATGTTCTTTGGTATTATATGATAGGGCATGGTGGCGCAAAGCTTTCATCATACTCAATCCTTATTTCACCAATCATTAGTGTGATGATTTCATCTTATCTTTTAGATGAGTCGATGACAATTTCAATGATAATTGGTATGTTATTTATTTTGCTAAGTATGTTAATTGTACTTTCAGAAAAAAATAAAAATTGATATTTAAGTCACCGATAATATGCTTTTAGTGATTATTTTCTTATGGGTGCACATTTCCCCTCCGCCCTTTTGGGCGAAGGGGAAATGTGCTATTCACAATGCTAAGTTTCCCTTGTTACCTAATGACATTTAGTATTATTCAAAGAGTGGGATATTACTCAAGAATAAACATGCCATATGGGTGGATCTGCAAATAAAGATTTTCGCCAACAGTAGGTTGTAACTGTATTGCATTGATCTGTAGCAACATGGATTGGCCATGCCAGTCAACAGTAACTTCGTATTGAGGTCCCATATAAGCAACGTGAGTAACCGTACAACGTTGGCTATCTTCACCCTGTAAACTCAAGGTAATGGCTTCAGGGCGAACACCCACAGTGACTTGCGTTTGTGTTGAGGTAATTTGCGCAGGACGAGGCAAGCGATAATTAAAGATATCCACAGAATCCGCGGTCAATGTTGCAGGGAAAATATTGGCATCCCCCATAAAGCTCGCCATAAATTTCGACGCTGGCTGGCGGTATAACTCTTGAGGGGAACCTAGCTGCATGATTTTCCCTTTGTTCATCACCAACACCATATCAGACACCGCAAAGGCTTCACTTTGGTCATGGGTAACGTACAAGGAGGTGATGTTAAATTGCTGCTGTAGCTCGCGAATTTTCTCACGCATGCTACGGCGTAAGTTGGCATCCAAGTTACTTAACGGCTCATCAAATAACAGCACTTTGGGCTTGAGGATCAACGCCCGAGCTAAGGCGACACGCTGCTGTTGTCCTCCCGAAATTTGGTCAACAAAGCGGTCGGCAAAGCCAGCTAAATCCACCAGCTCTAATGCTTCATCAACGCGTTTTTTGATCTCAGCTTTCGGTAACCCTAACATTTTCAAGCCGTAGCCTACGTTATCCCCTAATGACATATGGGGGAACAAAGCGTAGGACTGGAACACCATACAAATATCGCGCTGTTGTATTGAACGGTCGGTTACATCTTCCCCATCAATAAACATACGGCCTTCGGTCGGCTTTTCGAGCCCTGCCACTAAACGTAAAACGGTAGTTTTTCCGCAACCCGATGGACCTAATAAGGTCACCATGCTGCCTTGGGGAATGGACAAACTTAAATCATCAATAACCGTGTTGCTACCAAAGCGTTTAGTCACATTTTTTAATTCAAC
The DNA here is from genome assembly GCF_041953405.1 of Providencia xihuensis. Taxonomy (NCBI): domain Bacteria; kingdom Pseudomonadati; phylum Pseudomonadota; class Gammaproteobacteria; order Enterobacterales; family Morganellaceae; genus Providencia; species Providencia xihuensis. The sequence goes on from NZ_CP169565.1 coordinate 1,710,517, forward strand.
AAAACTAGTTGTTTCACAAGAATTCGGTTGTGTCATGTCAGTTACTCCATGATTACTGTGCATTTTTGGCTTTGGAACGTGAAACACGGGCTTCGCCAATCAAATAGTCAAATAAGAAGATAATTGCGAGCATGACCACAATTAAAATGGAGCCATAAGCAATCGCAACACCATACTCACCATCCTCAACACGGTTAAGAATGTAAGCGGTGGCTACGCGTGTATCAGGAGTAACCAAGAACACAATTGCACTAACAGTGGTAATCGCTCGTACAAAACTGTAAATCAGCGCGGATAAAATCGCAGGGCGCAAGAGCGGCAGTAAGATAAAGAAAATAGTACGCATAGAACCTGCTCGTAAGCTCAGCGACGCTTCATCTAATGATTTATCAATTTGGCCTAATCCTGCGATGCCAGCACGGATCCCCACAGGAACGTTACGCATAGTCATCGAAATAATTACGATGGCCGCTGTACCTGTTAAATAGAACGGTGTGTCGTTAAAGGCTAAGATGTATGACACACCCGCAACTGTACCAGGTACGGCGAAACATAACATGGTGGTGAATTCGATGGTTTTCTTACCGCGGAAATCTTGGCGCACCACGATATAGGCAATTAATAGACCCAGAATTGCGGTGATCGGTGCGGCAATTCCTGCATACAGAAGGGTATCGAGCAATGAAGGCCATGCGCCATCACTCATACCTTGACCGAATAACTTAATAAAGTTATCTAACGTTAAGGTGTAATCCACACCCCAGTTCACCGTAAAGCTTCCGTAGAAAATGCTACCGTATAACAGAACGTTAAAGGCGACCCAAATCGCTAAGAATGTCGTGACAGTGGCAATTAAAGACGATGGTAAGGGTTGGACATCACCACGATAAGATTTACCCGAAACCGTGACGTACGAACGTTTACCAATCCACATATATTGCACACAGAATACCAACAGAGAGAAGACTAACAAGGAAGCGCCCAAGGTACTGGCTGCTTGGTAATCTAACTGAGAACCTGTGATATAGAAATAAATTTGCGTCGCTAATACATCGAAGTTACCGCCTAACACTAATGGGTTACTAAAGTCGGCCAGTGACTGAACAATAACAATTAAAAATGCGTTAGCTAATGCAGGTTTCAATAATGGCATAAACACATTAAAGAAGGTTTGGTAACGATTAGCGCGCAGGGTATAAGAGGCTTCTTCCAATGATGGGTGAATGGTTTTAATCGCACCATCCAAAATCATAAATGACATTGGGGTAAAGGCCAGAACCTGTGCGAGCCAAATTCCCGTAAAGCCATACAGCCAGTTGGTATTTTCTAACCCCATGTAAGTCGCCAGAAATTCAGTAATATAACCTGAGCGACCCATCATCAAGGTGACACCAAGGCCCACAACAAAAGGTGGTGTAACGATAGGTAGGATAGAAAATACGCGACCAATAATGGCAGAACGTTTCGCAATACGTGTGGTGTAGATAGCTAAAATTAACCCAAAGAAGGTACAGCCAGCTCCCACGGCTAAAGAGAGAAATACCGAGTTAATGATAACCTGAACAATATGGGATTGCGTTAAAATTGCCACAAAGGCAAATGGCGCGAAATCCCCATTACCATCGGTAAACATGGGGATAAAAATCGCTACACTTGGGAAGACGATAAACAACGTGATCAGTGCGATAACGGTGATAAGCGACCCAATGACGAATTGGTCGCCACCCAGCCACTCAAGGCGGGTTAACGCGTGCGTCATCACCATACCTAGGGCAATAAACAGCACAATGGCGGAATAACCAAGGCCCTTACCATCAAAGTAAGCCGTGATGATCACCACAACGGCAGTGATAGCCGCGACAGCAATATCGAAGTAATGGCGTGTTTTATGATAACGATCCGCTGGTGTTAACGGGCGAATAAACAGTACAGATGGCAAGAGATACCAAAGCCAACTAATGTTTATGCTGCTCCAACCATAAGCGGCAAGAATTTCATCTTGTGTTGAGTCAAGTAAGCCATAATCAAGGCTCCAAGACGGTAACAAGGCGAAACCAACCCATGCCAATAGCAGCCAAAAAAAGGTGCTATCTCGCTTTTTAGGTGGTGTCAGAGCTAGGGTTTGAGACATAGATCCCCCTAAGCTCGTCATATTTTGCGCTGTCACGGTGTTGGCTGCGCTCTGTTATCCTAGTCACATACTTGTGTATGCTCCTAGGAATAACGTCACTTGCCGCCTTGTGACAACCCAAACTATTTAGAGCTTAATGATAATAGTTAGAATTTTTATCTAGTTATATTTTGCGCTGTCACGGTATTGGCTTTGCTTTGTTATCCTAGTCACATGCTTGTGTATGTTCCTCGGAATAAGGTCGCTTGCCACCTTGTGACAACCCAATCTATTTAGAGCTTAATTAAATTAATTTTTATTTTAGTTAAGTAAGTGCTCAGTGCGGCGCGTTCACGCCGCACAGGGTGGTTATTTGCTCATTTTGACTTCAGTAACCCACTTGTTGATTAAATTCTTACGGACATCGGCATCACCGTATTTGTCCATATCGTAATTAATCAGGTTCAGGTCGTTCAGTTTTAACGAAATTGGAGACGATTCCGCCGTAGTATTGGTGAGGATTTGGTAAGATTTACCTTCTTTCCAGCTCAGCTCTTGGGCTTCTTTAGACAACACGAAATCCACGAACAGTTTAGCATTATCCATGTTACGGGCATTTTTCAGGATACTGATCCCGCCAATTTCATAGCCCGTACCTTCACATGGTGCGATTAATTCTAATGGTGCGCCATTTTCCACTTCTAATGAATAATCATGTAAGAAGCCGATACCAATGGCAGACTCACCACGTGCGGCATTACGTGCTGGGGCAATACCTGATTTGGTGTATTGAGAGATGTTAGAGTTTAATTTTTTCAGGTAATCAAAGGCTTGCTCGTTACCCCAAAGTTGGTCAAATGTTGCTAGTGCGGTATACGCAGTTCCTGAGCTTTGTGGGTCAGCGATTTGAATTTCACCTTTATACTCAGGTTTGGTTAAATCTTTCCAGCAAGTTGGAATAGGTAAGCCTTTTTCTTTTAAGCGATCTTTATTCACTCCAAAGCCTAAAATTCCGATGTAAACCGCAGAGGAATAATTACCTTTGCGTTTTGCAGGGTCTTGGAATTGAGGCATAATTTCAGCGAGTTTTGGTGATTTGTATGGCTCAAGTAAATCCATTTCTCCTGCTTGTGAATGTGGGTCTAATGTACCGCCATACCACACGTCTGCTTGTGGGTTACGTTTTTCAGCTTCGATTTTAGCTAAAGTACTGCCTGAGCCGTTACGTACAAACGTAGTTTTCACATCATATTTTTTAGCGAATGCTTGGGTTTCTGTTTCGCACATCGCGTTGGTTGCACTACAGTAAACCACAAGGCGACCCGCCGCACTTGCAGTGGTCGAAATTGCGGCGAGGGATAAGCCTGCTGCGATTAGAGTAGAGAGAGTTTTCAGTTTCATTTTCAATCCTTTATCAGATTTTAATTATCAGAGGGTGAAACAGATCCTGCCATGTGCTCTCGTTTGCTGACATTCGCAATCAAAAGCGGCATAAGCAGTAGCCCCATCAAGGCAGCGGCACTGGCTAGTAAGGTAAACATCCCTGACCAACCGTAATGTGCGATGACTTGAGAGAGCGGCCACCCTGCAATTGCAGCCCCTAGATAGGCATACAACCCAAGGTAACCCGTTACCGCGCCCGCTGCTTTTTTATGACAATATTCTGTTGCAGCGAGACCGATTAACATTTGTGGTCCAAAAACAAAAAAGCCGATAGCAAAAAAACACACTGCGAGTAAAGCGTAATGATGAATAGGGGTAAGCCACAAAGCACTGACTGAGATACACAACCCCAATGAAAACAGCAAAATCATTGGTGCCCGCTGCCCGCGAAACAAAATATCAGAGCCCCATCCTGAGCACAGTGCGCCAAGTAGCCCACCTAATTCAAATAACGACAATGTTGCGTTGGCACTGAGTAAATTGGTGCCGTGTGTTTCTGTTAACCAGAGATTTCCCCAGTCGTTTATCGCCATACGAATGAGATAAACCAAAATATAGGAGAAACCTAATAACCAAATCATGCGGTTGAAAACAATCGCGTCTTTTAAAATCACCCACATTGGCATCGGGGGGGATAAACGCTCTTGGCGTAGCTCCAGTACATCTTGGCGCCATTGCCCAACACTGGGTAGTTGCTCTTCTTGTGGTGTTCCTCGCAGCTGGCGACATAACCAAAGCCCAACCCCCACACCAATCAACCCTGGCACTATCAATGCCATTTGCCAACTGTATTGCGTTGCTAACAGCGCAGTGAGCAAAGGCAACAGCATGCCGCCGAGATTGATGGAGATATTCCACAACCCCCACCAGAAACCACGTTCATTACGTGAGTACCAGTGAGTGAGAATTCGTGCACAAGGTGGCCATCCCCAACCTTGGAAAAATCCGTTTAGCGTCCATACCAACAAAAGGGCAGGGAACGATAAACAATAGGCAAAAATGATATTCAGTAGCCCCGTCATCACAAGACCTGCACCCATAAACCAGCGGTAGCCTGTGATATCGTGGAAAATACCCGATAAAAACTTGGAAATGCCATAAGTCAGGTAAAACGCCGTGGCAATCCAGCCAATATCACTTTTGTCGAGCAGCAATTCGCTCTGCATGACAGGCATGACAAAATTGAAGCTTTTTCGCGTCAGATAAAAGGTGGCATAACCCACTATCATGAATAACATCAGTCGGCGGCGCCAAAAGCGATAAGTGCTATCCAAATCCAATGTATGTTGACCTGTCATGATGGTATTTCTCGTGTTTGGCAAAATGTAATCAAGTTTTTAACAAAAGGGATGAGAGAAGGTATTAGAGGACTAGGAATAATTCCTATTTTTGTGATGTTTTATCTTAAAATGTGGGCAAGTTAACAATTATTTGCGTACCGTTTTGTGTGGTGAGAGTCCAATCTCCCCCTAAAGCTCTAACGCGTTCTTCAATACCGCGTAAACCAAAGCCACTCGTGCGTTTGCTAAAGGGAATACCCACGCCATTATCATCAACAACAAGCTGGATCGAGTCACCTATTTGCGCTAGTGAAATGTGGATTTGTGTGGCTTTCGCGTGTTTGCTGATATTGTTAAGTAATTCCTGAACAAGGCGGTACAACGTAAATAGAACGGTTTCATTGACGGGGGTTTCTTGTAGCGCATAGCGAAAATGGCATTGAATATTATTTTCAGGAAAGGAAAATTCTGCGATTAAATGGGTGAGCGCATTCTCGAGGGACATCTCATCCAATACAGGCGGACGCAATTGGCGCAACAGTTGCCGAGTCGATTGGTGAATTTGCTGAGCAAGCTCATTAATTTGGCTTGCCGCTTGGTGGCTTAATGAGTCTGGCGCTGTTTTCTTGACTAACATGGATTGAATCTGAATGGCGGTAATATTTTGCCCAATTTCATCATGCAATTCGCGGGCGATGGCTTTTTTGATATCTTCTTCAGTATGAACTAATTGGCGCATCAGATCACGTCGTGCTTTTAGCTCTTGTTCTAAGCGTTGTCGATAACGTTGTAGGTTATTGGCGAGCTGTTTTTGGCGGCTAATGGCAATCCCCAGCCCAATACCGATTAAGGCTTGAGTGCTGAGAAACATTTCCAGTTCTTCTAAGTCTGCAAAAGCACCGTGAAATTGCCGCGCAAAAGTAATAATTAAACTGCCTAATAATGCGGAAAGCACCCCTCCTTGCCAACCATAGCGGTAAGCCATAAACACATTTGGAATAAACACCAGTAAAACAATCAAACGTTCGATTTCAGGTGCGAAAAAGACTTGGGCACTTAATCCCACTACACAAAATAAAAAACACCAAACAATCAAAGAAGTACGTAATTGTTTGTCGGGAGTTCCATAGTCAAGCAACATTTGGTAGTGCTGCTCATGCAGGTATTCATAGATAAGGTAAACAAATGGGGAGAGTAATATCCCCCCAGTGAATGTCGTTAAAAAGAGTTGGCTAATGGAATAGGATGATAGCCAGCCAAACAGCAATGCATGAAGCACACTGTTTGCAGCGACACCAGCTAGCAACAATAATAAACGTTGCCAATATAAAGTATAGCGCCACCAAATATCTTGAATAACAAAAGCCACACCAAGGCTTAATAGTGGAGATAGCAGTAAAATCGGTTGGAAAAGCAGTTGCTCCCCAGATAACCAAAAATTCAAAATACCTTCGCTAAGTAGCAAAGTAGGCCAATAGCGCCGCCACAGGATGATCATTAAAGCAAGGCGCAACCCTTGCGGTAAAAATAAGGTTGCTTGAAAGCTGTTTTCACTTAAATAAAAACCAATGATCCACAACCCAATCCACAGCAATGAGTAGGTAAAGAGTAGAAAAATAGATTGAAGTGTTAAACGCAGGTTTTTACTCATGCCATTAAGACCTTGAAATAAGGTTGTGCTCTAGTGCGTAGTGTACGAGGTCAATGGTGTTTTCGCATTGCAATTTACCGAGCACATTAGCGCGATGGACATGCACTGTTTTATGGCTAAGCTCGAGTTGTTCTGCAATCACTTTAACGCTGAGGCCTGCTACGAGTAAATCAAAAATCTCCCGCTCCCGAGGCGTTAATTCTTGCATCCCTTGATGTTGTTGCGGCGAATGGCGTAGCGCTCGCATGGCGTCTGCGCATAAATAGCATCCCCCTTGGTGAACAGAACGTACCGCTTGTACCAGCTCTTCTGGCCCGCAGCGTTTGGTTAAATAAGCACTGGCCCCTGCGTCTAAGGCGCTTTGTACAAAAGCAGGGGTATCGTAAATACTGAGAATAATGGTTTTGAAGTCTGGCTTTTTTTGGCGAAGTCGTGATAACAACTGCAAACCATTTTCATCTGGCATGGAGATATCCATAATAGCGACATCAATCTCTAAATTAAGAAGCTTTGGCAATGCTTCTTGGGCGCTAGCATACTGTCCGACAACGGAAATATCGGGTTCTAGGGTCAGCAACTGTGCGAAACCAGAGCGCACAACGACGTGGTCATCAACTAAGGCGATTTTTATCATGTTGTTATATTCTGTGATGAATAGGGTATTGAGAAATCTTATATCAAGATGAGAAAGGATAAGCTAGGAAGAAGGTTGAGAATTCTGAAGTGTATCAGAAATGTCGGTGGTTTTATTCAATGGATAAAATGCCTACCTATCACTTGTACCCTAAGGTCGGCATTCATTGGTTTAATCAAATTATATAGGTATAGCTTCAAGAATATGAATATGACAATGGGTATCGATTATTCTGTTAAGTTTAAGATCCGCATTGCTTAATAATGTCTCAAACTCACTGATAGTATGTTCGCCACCTTCGGGTGAAAGGCTTAAACAAATTAAGTCTATATCGTTACCAATATTTACTTTGTTATCATCAGCGACGATGCAATCAATGAGCAAGAGTTTTGATGTTGTTTTCATCGCACGGCGAATGGTTTTTAAAATATTAATTACACTGTCTTCTGGCCAGTCATGAGTAATGTATTTGAGTAAATAAATATCAGCTTCAGGGCATTTTTCGAAGAATGAACCGGGGTAGGTGGTCCAGCGCGAATCGTCACCGAGTAGAGGTAATATTGTTTGTTTTAATACATGAGGCTGATCAAATAGAATGCCTTTAGTGGTGGGGTTTCTTTTTAATACCTCAAAAAGTAATGCTCCTAAGCCTCCAGCAATATCTGCAATCACAATATTTTCTGGGAATTGATATGCATTAATAACGTATTCATTTTCAATGCGTGACATAGATGACATGCCGACATCAAAGTTGTCAGGTAAGTGAACATTTTTCTGCCAGTATTCAAAGAATGTCCCTCCAAACATATTTTTAAATACAGGTTTGCCAAGAATAATTTCATCAAGATTATGTATAGGCATCCAGAAAGTCTTATCTGTTAGCATGAGTATCGCTTGACGTAATGAATAAGGATGGTCAGGAAGTAAAAACTCAGCTTCGGGGGTTAAGGCAAAGTGCAAATCATCCTGTATTTTAAAAATACCTTGAGTTGTTAATATACGTAGTGTTTTATGGATAACTTTTGGTTTGCCATTAATAATTTCTGCTAACTCTTGTGACGTTTTAGGCCCATCTTTTAAATATTCTGCAATGTTTAATTTGACTGCTGCCCGTAATGCTGCTTGAAACATGTAACCCGTCACTTTTTCAATGACTCGGACGGCAATGTCAATATTTTCTGCTTTGTTTGAAGTTTCTGAAGTAGGATTCATACAATCTCCAATTATTAATTTCAAAGTGAGAACATGCATCGATTATCAATATTAAGTATTGTTTAAATTGGTTAAAGTGTAAAGGTGAATGGTTAGTGAATTGCTTTATTTGAATTTAATTGATTAACCTAGTGTATTATTTTGGTTTTTATGTTTTTTTTATTGTGAATTTTAAGATTGAGGTGGGAAATGTTTTTTTGAAACTATAAATATTATTAATTATTTCTTGGTGAAAAGATAAAATAAGCAGCGTAGAGTTAGCGTTTTTTCCTCGTTGTCTAAAATTAGCGACAACACCCCATATGTACTGTCGCCAAAAGGAGACATTTATCTATATGATAAATAAAGTTTTTATAAATTGAGCTTTTGAGTGTCTTAAATTAGCGACAAACTGAAGGTTCGGATAAACCGTTTCAGCGTATTCAGAAAGAGTTAAAAGAAGTAATAAATTTAATTTGCTTATTTTTTAATGGGTTAGATATTTACTTGAAAAGTTGGCATGAGTTGTGCATAATAATATGCAGTTGCTCATTCAATTCATTATGTCGGTCCAAAAATAGTTGGGAACATACCACATAAAGCCAGAATGACGCCAAAGTAAGGTGCCTACCGTCCAACAGCACAGATACTCGCCTTCGGGCCTTATCAAACACAGGGCGACACGTGGAGTGAGGCACCACCTATATGATTATCTTTAATGTAAAGACATAATCCTATACAAGCAGTAAATCATCGCTGGCGGAGTTAAGGTCGATCCTTATCTCCGCCTTCCTATGCCTGTTATACTTCGAACCACAACGTCGTTACCTGCGCTCAGCTACAATCCGAATTATTTAGAGGATATTAATAAATACTCTAAAATATTCCCTCTTAGGGTATACCTCACTGAAAATACTCATTTTTATACAAAAATTGGCACGTTCATTGCAGCGGCTCAGTCATAGTTAGTCTGATTTTTATGCTATGGAACTCAGAACCCGAATTCACCTTTTCGCACGGGAGAGAGTTCTGCTACCATTGAAATACGTTTAATGGGTATGAGATGAATGTATTGAGCAAATGGCGTTTTTTCCCGCGTTCCTTGCGCCAACTGGTTGTGATGGCATTTTGGCTCGTCTTGTTGCCTTTATTAGTTTTGGCATATCAAGCGTATCAAAGCTTAGAACAACTGAGTAACCAAGCCGCAAATATCAATAAAACTACTTTACTGGATGCTAGGCGCAGTGAGGTAATGAGCAGTCTCGCATTGGAAATGGAGCGAAGCTATCGTCAATATTGCGTATTACAAGATGCAGCTTTGCAAACCCAATATCAAAAACAATTTGCCGATTATGAACAAATGTTTGAAAGGCAAAAAACCATTTTGCCTCAAACATCTGACACCTCAAAGCTCACTGCAACATTAACACAACTTAAAATAGTGGCATGTGAAAATAATGAGCCTACCGCAAAAGTCACTCAAGCCTTGGAGCAATTTTCAGCAGAAAATACCGCACTTGTACAGGAAACTCGCGATGTGATTTTTAGCCGTGGGGAACAGTTGCAAAAAGCAATTGCAAATAAAGGGCAATTATTCGGTTGGCAAAGTTTGATCTTGTTCTTACTCAGTGCACTATTAGTGACTTTATTTACTCGAATGATTATTGGGCCAGTGAAAGTCATTGAGCGAATGATCAATCGCCTTGGTACTGGCCGAACTCTAGCCAGTAACATTGAACGCTTTAAAGGACCAAGAGAGCTTCGTACAATCGCTCAGCGTATTATTTGGCTAAGTGAGCGCTTGGCTTGGCTTGAGTCTCAACGACATGAGTTTCTACGTCATATTTCCCATGAGTTAAAAACACCACTCGCCAGTATGCGAGAAGGCACCGAATTACTTGCTGATGAAGTCGCAGGGCCATTAACTGACTCTCAAAGGGAGGTTGTTGAAATTCTTGATCATAGCAGTAAGCATCTTCAGCAACTTATTGAGCAGTTACTCGATTATAATCGTAAATTGGTTGATGACCCACCAGAAGCCCAATTAGTTGACCTAAATAAATTGATTGAAGATATTGTTAATGCACATAATTTACCTGCTAGAGCCAAAAATATTAAAACGGAAGTCCGTTTAAAAGTCGAAAGCTGTTTAGCGGAACCCACTTTACTTGGGAGAGTTATTGATAATATCTACTCCAATGCGGTGCACTATGGTGGCGAATCAGGTAATATTTGGATCACGAGTCGTCAAACAGGCAATAAACTGCTGATTGAAGTTGCAAATACAGGTACGCCAATTCCCGAATCTGAGCAAAGCATGATTTTTGAGCCTTTTTACCAAGGGTCCTTGCAAAGAAAAGGTGCGGTGAAAGGGAGTGGGTTGGGGTTAAGTATTGCACAAGATTGTATAAAACAAATGGGCGGAGAACTCTCACTAGTCCCATATAAATCAGCAGATGTCTGTTTTAGAATTGAACTGCCTCTAACAGCAGAGAATGAATAATGGTCAATCGGTCTACAGATTTTTTGGCAGTGCTTTATCGTAAAGCACTGCCAAATAAACTTAATCAAATAAGCCCATTCGTGATGAGACGAACAGGGGTCAGCTTTGGGGCGGTATTCTTTACCCTTATCCTAAGCGGGTGCGTAGCAAAAAATGGTCAATCGCCACTGGAAACGCTGGCACAAGTGGTTGTGCCTGAAGTGAAAGTGACTGATTATCGTTATGCATCATGCGATACGATTTGGGAAAATGACCAGCCTGCTGCTCGTGAAAATGCGCTATTTTGGTTGCGTATGATGGATTGTGCAGATCGCACAGAAACTTCACAAGCACGTGAAAATGCAAGCAAAATAGAGGTTACAAATTGGTCAGATGCATTTCAACAAAATATACTGTTAAATTCAGCTGACCCAACGATTGCCGAGCGGCGAAAAATGCTCGACAGCATTAATACATATAGCCTCAGTTTTCCAACTGCGGTACGCCCTTTATTACAGTTATGGCGTGAGCAACAAGTGCAAATTATTAACCTTTCAGATGCAGGTGCGCGCTATAAACGCTTACAGCAAGAAATGGATACTAAGCTTGATCGCTTAAAAGAAGACAACGCTAAGTTAGCTTTTGAACTGAACACAACATCGCGCAAACTCGAAAACTTAACAGACATTGAGCGTCAACTTTCCTCACGGAAAAAAAGCACTAATGAAACGGAAAAAGAAGTCGAAAGCGTTGTTGAAGGCGATAAAGAAACCTCATCTGACGCAGCAAAACCCGCAGAGCCTCCTGTAGAACAACCTTCATCGGAGAACGCGAAATAATGACAAACCGTAAGTCGGCAAGTTTACTGCTCGTTGATGACGACCCTAGCTTACTTAAGTTACTTGGGATGCGGTTAAGCAGTGAAGGGTTTAAAGTGACCACTGCGGAAAGTGGCCCTGAAGCACTTAAAATCTTACAGAAAGAAAAGTTAGATTTGGTGATAAGTGACTTACGCATGGATGAGATGGACGGAATGGCGCTGTTTGATGAAATTCAAAAAGCGCATCCTAATATGCCAGTTATCATCTTAACGGCACACGGTTCAATCCCTGATGCCGTTGCTGCGACACAACGTGGCGTGTTCAGCTTTTTAACGAAACCTGTTGATAAAGATGCTTTATATAAAGCTATTGATGAAGCACTTGCTTTATCTTCTTCACCGATGAGTGATGAAGAGTGGAGTTCGGGGATAGTCACCCGCAGCCCTTTAATGATACGTCTTCTTGAACAAGCCCATATGGTGGCACAATCAGACGTTAGTGTACTGATTAACGGCCAAAGTGGAACGGGTAAAGAAGTGTTAGCGCAGGCCATTCATAAAGCAAGTCCGCGCGCCCGTAAACCCTTTATTGCTATCAATTGTGGCGCATTGCCAGAACAACTTTTAGAATCTGAACTATTTGGTCATGCAAAAGGTGCCTTTACGGGGGCAGTGAGTAACCGCGAGGGGCTGTTTTTTGCCGCAAGTGGTGGCACACTGTTTCTTGATGAAATTGGCGATATGCCAATGCCCTTGCAGGTAAAACTATTGCGGGTGTTACAAGAACGCAAAGTTCGCCCATTAGGGAGCAATCGCGACTTAGACATCGATGTGCGTATTTTATCTGCAACACACCGTAATTTACCCAAAGCGATGGAAAAAAATGAGTTTCGTGAAGATCTCTATTATCGCCTGAATGTGGTTAATTTACGTATTCCTGCATTAAATGAACGTGCAGAAGATATTCCATTATTAGCAAATCATTTATTGAGAGAATCTGCGTCTCGGCATAAGCCCTTTGTTCGCAGTTTTTCAAGTGATGCGATGAAATGCCTGATGACAGCAACTTGGCCAGGTAATGTACGCCAGTTGGTTAACGTGATTGAACAATGTGTAGCGTTAACAACATCTCCTGTTATTAGTGAAGCCCTTGTTAGCCAGGCGTTACAAGGTGAAAATACTGCCTTGCCAACCTTTGTTGAAGCACGTAATCAATTTGAATTGAATTATTTACGCAAGTTATTGCAGATGACGAAAGGCAATGTCACACAAGCCGCACGCATGGCTGGACGAAATCGCACAGAATTTTATAAATTACTTGGCCGCCACGATTTGGAAGCTAATGACTTTAAAGAATAATTAACTATTATTCACCTATATAATCTACGTGGACAAGGTAAACCGTATTCACGCTTCGGGAGAAGAAACACGTTATGAGCCGTAAGCTTAATATTTCACTCGCACAACTTAACTGGTTAGTCGGTGACATCGAAGGTAATTGCGATCGCATGTTACAAGTCGTGAGTGAACAAGCCTCACAAACCGATATTGTGATGTTTTCAGAACTGTCTCTGACAGGCTACCCGCCTGAGGATTTAATTTTCCGTGCAGATTTTGAAGACAGATGTGAAGCTCAGCTTGAACGTTTGCAAAAGGCGAGTGCAGAAACGGCAATTATTGTCGGCCACCCTTGCTATGAAGGGGACGAAATTTTCAATGCACTTTCTTTCTTCTATCAAGGGAAATTGCATGCTCGCTATTTTAAACAAGAACTACCAAACTACGGTGTTTTTGATGAACCGCGCTATTTCAGCGCAGCTGAAAAAACCTGCGTGGTAGAATTCAAAGGCTATCAATTAGGTTTATTGATTTGTGAAGACATTTGGTATGACGAGCCTGTTGATGCGGTGAAAGGTGCTGGAGCCGAGTTATTACTAACTATCAATGCATCACCGTATGATATTCACAAGGAACATATCCGTAGCGACTTACTGGTTGACCATTGCCAACGCACTCACATGCCTATCGTTTACCTCAACCAAGTGGGTGGACAAGACGAGTTGGTATTTGATGGTGGCTCGAAAGTCATTGCAAATAAAGGCAAACAAACCTTTAAATTACCCGAATTCAAAGAACAAGTTGTTACGGTACAATTTGATGAGCTGGAATTGGTAAGTGAAGGTAGTGTGTTTATTGAAAATGATCCTGTCGCGCAGGTATATCAAGCCTTAGTGATGTCGACTCGCGATTATATCAATAAAAACGGTTTCAATGGTGCAATCCTTGGGTTATCTGGAGGGATCGACTCTGGTTTAACAGTGGCTATCGCGGTAGATGCTATCGGTAAAGAACGTGTGCAAGCGGTGATGATGCCGTTCCGTTATACCTCAGAAATGAGCATTCATGATGCCAAAGAACAAGCTGAGTTGTTAGGTGTGGAATTTGATATTGTCTCTATCGAACCGATGTTTGATTCATTCATGGCGCAATTAAGTCCAATGTTTGAAGGAACTGCGGTTGATACCACCGAAGAAAACTTACAAGCTCGCTGCCGTGCTGTTATTTTAATGGCGATGTCCAATAAACGCCGCCGTTTAGTCCTGACGACCAGTAATAAGAGTGAGTCTGCAGTGGGTTACTCAACACTGTATGGTGATATGGCTGGCGGCTTTGATGTGTTAAAAGATGTGCCAAAAACATTGGTTTTTGAACTGGCAAAATATCGCAATACACTTTCACCCGCTATTCCACAGCGTGTGATTGATAGGCCGCCATCTGCAGAACTGGCTCCAGGGCAGTTAGACCAAGATAGCTTGCCGCCTTACGATATATTAGATGCTATCTTAGAAGGTTATGTTGAAAAAGACTTATCCGTGAATGACCTTATCAAGCTAGGTTTTGATAAAGAAGTTGTTCGTAAAGTGGTGCGCTTGGTTGATCTGAATGAATATAAACGCCGACAAGCACCTGTTGGGCCGCGTATTACCATGCGGAATTTTGGTAAAGACCGCCGTTATCCGATCACCTCAGGTTTTGGCCGTAAAAATTGGTCATAACAGGAACTATTTATGAAAAAAATTGATGCAATTATAAAGCCATTTAAACTTGATGATGTACGTGAAGCACTGGCGGAAGTCGGGATCACAGGGATGACGGTTACGGAAGTGAAAGGGTTTGGTCGTCAAAAAGGGCACACCGAACTGTATCGTGGTGCGGAATATATGGTGGACTTTTTACCGAAAGTCAAAATTGAAATAGTTGTCCCTGACGATATTGTAGAAAACTGCGTTGAAACTATTATGCAAACAGCGCAAACAGGTAAAATTGGTGACGGTAAAATCTTCGTTTATGATGTTGCACGTGTGATCCGTATTCGTACGGGTGAGCAAGATGAGGAAGCAATTTAACTTTAGGGTTAAAAGGCGGTAACGGTAAATACACAGGAATGGGATTAGAACAGTGTATTTTTTATGCGGCCCGTTACCGCTAAGCTGTGAAAAAACTTCAAACACCAAGCCATTAGAACAGTTTCTTTTGGCTGATACGTTTCAGGAAATGCTCTTCTAAACCGAAGAGCATTTTTTTATCTATTAATTCAGGGACAGCACTTTATGTGGGCCAAAGCACTCATAATGGATAGCATCGGCATCAACACCCATCGAAATTAATTGTTGACCCACATGTTGCATAAAGCCTACTGGACCACAGAAATAGAATTGCATATTCGGTTGGTCAATCCATTCACGTACTTTCTGTAAATCCATTAATCCTTCATATTGGTAATCAAAGCCGAGGCGGTCACTGCCTCGAGGCTGGTTAAACCAAATGGCAGAATGCCCCATTTTTTGTTTGGCCATCAATTGCTGGATTTCGTGGTTAAACGCATGAACAGCTCCATTTTCAGCCGCATGTAGCCAGTTGATCGTTGCTTCATGGCCTTGTTGCGTCAGGTGGTTTAGCATGCTTAACATTGGCGTCAGGCCAACGCCTGCTGAGATGAGTGTGACGGGCGTTTGGTTATCAACATCGATAAAGAAATCACCACATGGTGGTGCTAAATAAATACTATCCCCTTCATTGATGTGCTGATGCAAGAAATTAGACACAGCGCCTTGGTCTTCGCGTTTTACTGCGATACGGTAACTTTGGCCATTAGGTGCTGTCGTTAAGGAGTATTGGCGGATCTCTTGGTTCTCGAATCCATCATGATTAATATAAATTGTGATGTATTGACCTGGGCGATAGCCTGCGACGGGTTTTCCATCAACAGGGACGAACTCAAAGCTAGTAATAACATCGCTTTGTGGTTGTTTTTGTTTCAGTTTAAATTCGCGTAAACCTTCCCAACCCCCATTTTTATCGGCATTTTCTTGGTAAATTGAGGCTTCACGACCAATAAAGATATCGGCTAATACCCCGTAGGCTTTGCCCCATGCATCAAGCACTTCTTGACCAGGATTAAGGAGCTCATCAATGGCAGCCAGTAGGTTTTCGCCGACGATAGGGTAATGTTCAGGCTTAATATTTAAACTAACGTGTTTTTGCGCAATCTTTTCAACGGCAGAAATTAATGCTTCAGGGGTTTCAATATGCACAGCATAAGCGCAGATTGCATTAAATAATGCTTCACGTTGCGCACCATTAGCTTGGTGAGTCATATTGAAAATATCTTTTAATTCAGGATGTTGAATGAACATTCTGTCATAGAAATGTGCGGTAAGTTTTGGTCCAGTGGCTGCGATAGCAGGAATGGTTGATTTAACGATAGCGATAGTTTGGCTGTCTAACATACAGGTGCTCCTGAATTTTTTTCATGTTCTCTGTTAGGAAGAGTTTGGCATTTTTTCTGAAGCATCCAAAAATATAGCACTTAATTTTCAGTGGGATAGCTGAATTTTGTGCCGAAAATCTTCACTTTTATGAGAGACATAAAGTTTATTTATAAACATGTATTTTAAATGCAATTTATAATATTTAAGGGTATCTGTAAAGATGCAAATAGACAAAATAGGGCAAAAATAGGCACATAATGAGAAGGGACTCGCAATACCAGATATTCCTCCGTCAAAATTTAAAATTTGAGCTATTTTATAATGAGGCTGAAAGTGGTAAATGACGTGAAAAAAATTAATGCAATCGTTTGCGTATATTTTTTCTTTAGGGCTATCTCAAGAACGAAAAAGAGTTTACACTGTGTGCTATTGCGATGAATTGATTGTCAACCTATTGAATTGCTGAGGCAGGAGAAGCGAATGTTAAAGCGTGAAATGAATATTGCAGACTATGATCCAAAATTATGGGAAGCAATGGAGCAAGAAGTACAACGTCAAGAAGAACACATTGAATTAATTGCTTCTGAAAACTATACCAGTCCACGAGTCATGCAGGCTCAAGGTTCTCAGCTAACCAATAAATATGCAGAAGGGTATCCAGGCAAACGCTATTACGGCGGTTGTGAGTATGTTGATGTCGTTGAGCAATTAGCGATTGACCGCGCAAAAGAATTATTTGGTGCAGACTACGCAAACGTGCAGCCACACTCTGGTTCACAAGCGAATGCGGCAGTTTACATGGCATTGCTACAACCAGGTGATACTGTGCTGGGTATGAATTTGGCGCACGGCGGCCACTTAACTCACGGTTCCCCAGTTAACTTCTCTGGTAAATTGTACAATATCGTTCCTTATGGCATCGATGAAAGCGGTAAGATTGACTACGACGATATCAAAGCGCAAGCTGAAAAACATAAACCAAAAATGATTATCGGTGGTTTCTCTGCGTATTCAGGCGTGGTTGATTGGGCTAAAATGCGTGAAATCGCAGATGCTATCAATGCTTACTTATTCGTTGATATGGCACACGTTGCGGGTCTGATTGCGGCAGGTGTTTATCCAAACCCAGTTCCACATGCTCACGTTGTGACAACCACAACTCACAAAACATTAGCGGGTCCTCGTGGTGGTTTGATCCTCGCGAAAGGTGGCGACGAAGAGCTGTACAAAAAAATCAACTCAGCCGTATTCCCTGGTTCGCAAGGCGGCCCTTTAATGCATGTTATTGCAGGTAAAGCCGTAGCACTTAAAGAAGCCATGGAACCTGAGTTCAAAGTCTACCAACAACAAGTTGCGAAAAATGCGAAAGCAATGGTCGACGTTTTCCAACAACGCGGCTATAAAGTTGTTTCTGGTGGAACTGAAAACCACCTGTTCTTAGTTGATTTAGTTGATAAAAATATCACGGGTAAAGATGCTGATGCTGCATTAGGTCGTGCGAATATCACCGTAAACAAAAACAGTGTACCAAACGATCCGAAGAGCCCATTTGTCACTTCAGGTGTGCGTATTGGTTCTCCAGCAATTACGCGTCGTGGTTTTAAAGAAGCTGAAGCGCGCGAGCTAGCGGGCTGGATGTGTGATATTCTAGACAACCTCAATGACGAAGCGACCATTGAGAGCGTGAAACAAAAAGTATTAGCAATCTGCAAAAAATACCCAGTTTACGCATAATATAACGACTTTTAGTTACCTAAACCCGCTTCTACTGTTAAGTATGAGCGGGTTTTTTGCATTGAAAAATGGAGGGATGATGGTCATTCCATCAACGCGCTGGCTAGCAATTGATTATTTTACCTACTTTTTTGCATACAGTATTTTCTTGCCGTTTTGGTCTGTTTGGCTACAGGGTGAGGGCATTGATGCCGAAATGATCGGTGTTTTGCTTGGTGTAGGCCTTGCGGCTCGTTTTCTTGGGGCGATGTTTATCACACCATTAGTTAAAGAGCCGTTAAAATTAATTACTGCATTGCGGTTGTTGGCTGCATCATCCTTAATTTTTTCCATTGGCTTTGCTTTTGGTTCCCATTGGGCATGGCTGCTTTTTGTGATGATTGGTTTTAACTTATTTTTCGCTCCAATGGTTCCATTAGGGGATTCATTGGCAGGAACATGGCAGAAACAATTTACGTTTGATTATGGCAAAATCCGTGTTTGGGGCTCGATAGCCTTTATTATTGGTTCTTCATTAATGGGTTATCTAGCTGGGGTTTGGGGCCATAAATCAATTATGGTTGCTTTGATTATCAGCTGCTTAGCTTTATTATTGGGGGCGATGTTGAGGCCTACAATAATGCCTGCGGGGGCGGCAAAAGCAGATAATGGTAATAAAGTTACTTTTAAACAACTGATTGCTGATAAAAATGTGGTCAGATTTCTGATTTGCGTGACTTTATTGCAAGGTGCTCACGCAGCTTACTATGGTTTTGCCTCGCTGTTCTGGAAGGAAGCGGGATATTCAGACTTAGTGATTGGTAACTTATGGTCATTGGGTGTTGTCGCAGAAGTTATTGTCTTTATGTTGAGTCACCGTTTATTTAGGCGCTGGAGTGCACGTAACTTACTGTTGTTATCCGCATTCTGTGGAATAATCCGTTGGGGAATGATGGGGGCATTTACCGCATTACCTATGCTTATTATCGTGCAAATTTTACACAGTGGAACGTTCACTGTTTGTCATCTTGCGGCAATGCGTTTTATCAGCGCGCGTAAAGAAAATGAAATTATCCCATTACAGGGTGTCTATTCGGCACTGGCGACGGGTGGTGGTCTAGCGGTATTAACAATTATTGTCGGTTATATTTATGAGCGTGTTCCTGCTCATCATGGCGTGGTCTTTTATTTGATGGCGCTACTTGCTGTACCTGCGTTATTTATTCGCCCTAAAGTGACTGCACAGTCATAATCTTCCCATCAAAGAGCTATAAATGCAGTGAAACACCTTCATTTATAGCTTGGTTTGATGCTCAATTTGCTGCCCAGTATCATCAATATAAACCACGGTAATATTTTCTCCATTAACCACTTTTTTCCCCGAGGGGATTGTCTGAGTCGAAAATGGTGCGATCATTAAACTTTTAGCAATAAGCTCATTGGCGTTATTTGCTGTGTAGATATTGGCAATGCTGAGAAAATAAGGTGTTGGGTTATTCACGGCTAATAGCCCGTTATCGGCATAAAATTTAGCGCTATCCAATAATGTATCTGGAAGGGGTAACAGCGAAATAGGGCGGTAAAACACTTTAATTCGAGTTTGGATGGCAAACTGGAGCGTATTCATACCCTGGGTGTTTTTAGGCTTGGGGGCGATATCCAAAACATTTAAATAATAAACAGACTCTCTATCCATGGGTAAGTTATTACCAAGAAAACGGATGCGGAGCTGAACGCCTTCATTAGCGGCTATTTTGTTGATAGGCGGCGTGACAATAAATGGCGCATTGGTTGTTTCGGGTGTCGAATTAATATTCCCTTCATCTATCCAACTTTGGATTAACGTCGGCTGTTCACTGTAATTAGTCATCTGAATGCTAACCATTTTTTTATCACTGGGAAAAATAACCCGAGTTCCTTGTAAAACAAGGCTTGCTTGTGTTTGTAAACTTATCAGTAATAAGGCAATTCCTCCTAAGTATTTCATCATCGCTCCTTTTTTAGTTGTAAGACATTACGACAGTTGCCGTACCAGATACCGCCCCTTGAGTGACAATATTGGGGTTATAGGGATAATAATAAGCCCCTAAATTGACGGAAAAGGATGGTGAAATGGGATTGCCTTTTGGGACGAAAAAAATACTTGTGGCAGTATTTTGTGCCGTTACACTGTCTGAAAGGAATAAAGGGGCGGTGAGGTTATTCGTTTTGACGAGCCGAAAACCGACACCTTTAGCACCTTGGGTTAGGGTATTGTTTATCGTGGTTTTATCATTTGCCAGTAAGCTACCGCTGGATAAAAACATAGACACATCGCGAGAAGCGGTGCTACCCGCGAGGAAATCTTGGCACGTGAAATTCAATGTGAATGGCGTGTAGCCTGCTCGAGTCACATTTTTGACAGTATTGATACTGACAGGCGGAAGCGAAACGACTAATCCTTGATTAGTAAAATTACAGGTTGTTAGGATTGGGTTATAGGTTAACTGCATCGGTTGGTAAAACATATCTTCAGCATGTGTTGGCCATTGCAGGGTTAACAGAAACGTGACTAAATCTGAGAGAAGGCGCAGTAGCCAAGGGATAAGACCTAATGCCGTTACATCCGTTGCCATCATTACTGGGCTGATTAACACACTGTTACCTGCAACCTCTTTATAATTATTTGCGGGTGGGCTGCTGAGTAATTTAAATTGAATCGTAAAATTTGTATCTAGATTAGAGGCGGGGTAGGTACCTGGGGGAATATTAGTCACGCTTGATTGACTAATACCGCTGACCGAGATAGAAACCACTTGTTTCCCACCATTAAAGCCAATCGCAACTGTTGATTGGCGAAATGGGCTATCAATGCCCACTGTATTTGATTGAAGTAGCCCTGGTGCTACACAGGTATACTGACCTGTGAATCCTGTTCGGGTTGATTTGTTCACGGTGGTTGATGTGCTTGTGAGTTCCGTGGATATATCAAAATTCAGTGGCGGTGCATTTTTTTCTCCCGCATTACTGCAACTGGCAGCAACATCATAGCTTGCGAGTAATAATGCGGGTAAGAGAAGTGCCAGTAGCGTCTTTTTCATCATAACGTCCTTTATCGACAAAAATTATGGTTTTTATCCATGGTATTAACGGGGTCTTTAATTACGCACTCTGATTTTTCCTTAGAATTGAGCTTGATGTACAAAATGGAAGGCCATTGATCGCTCTTAATGTAGATCACTCCAGATTGCCCCACATAACCAATATTTTGTTTTTGTTCATTATTTACCTCAGTACCAAATGGCAGACTTTCCCCATTGGCCAGTGAGGCTCTAAATATGTAAGTTTGACGCGTGTCTGTTTCGAGTTTGATATAATTCACGGCACCTTGATACGGGCTCACATTAGCCATATTGCCAAGGACTTCTGCGCCTGATGTTTTGTCAGTATCAGAAAGGGTATAGGTATTTGTTCGATAAGGTGTTGAATTCGCAACCAATACGACACCTTGCTGATTGGTGAGGGTGGTTTTATCTGAATTGACCATCATGTTATTAGCCAACGGCGCTTCGATAATGGTGTAGGTTTGGCCTGTTTCTCCTGAAAAAACGATATGTTCAGGAATGGCGACCACCGTTCCTCTGGCCCCTAAACCCGCTTGGCGGTAGTTATTGGCTTCAGTATATGAACCTGACAGGGTCGTCGATGGCAGTTGATAGCTGGCATTTGCCCCCACTAAATTATTCCCGCCACTTTGGTTGGTCGCTGTCACTGTGTAATTGACTTGATCATTTTTACCCGCAATGCCGCTAACGCTCAACGCTGTTTGTTGGTAATGTGAATCGGTAAAGTAACTGCCGAGATTAATATTGGCGCGTTTTTCAAACAAAGAGAATGGCACGCTGACATTCGCATACACCCGTGTTTCTTCTTTATTATCATAATTACGAATACGAGAAACCGATACACTGTAGGACACATCATTGTAGTTATTGGCATAGCCCGCTTGGTATTCACGGCTGCTGCCATGGGTATTCCAATAATCGCGATGGGTGCCAGAAACAAAGACCGAGCCGTAACCATCGGCGAGTTGTTGATTCAAATTCAACGTAAAGGTATTTTTTGCACGAGACCCGCGCAGGGCATCAAAATTGGTTAATGATAAGTCGGAAGGTGCATCATTCCCCAGTTGTTGGGAAAGGTCATCTTGATAAGATTTCCACGCGCGATAGTTATCTTGGGCGTAGATAGTATCCATAAAGCTATAATAACCGCTCGTTGAGTAACGGTAAGACGCCAACGTTAAATTGGTTGAGGTTGAATTAATGTATTTGCTGTAAGTCAGTCGATAACTTTGCCCACTCTGAGAGCCAGCGTCTAGTTTTGCATTTGCGTGTGTCACATCAGCGGAAATAGCACCAAAACTGAAGTTCCAACCACTCCCCACAACGCCGGAATAATATTTCTCACTGAACAACATACCTGCATAGAGAGTGACGAGGTTATTCAGGCCGTAGTGTATTTCACCTTGTGTAAAATTAGGCTGGTAGTGTGTGCTTTCAATGTTTGTTTTTCCAGCAAGAAGGTTGTAGGTATAAATGCCTTCTTTAAGCATATCAGGAACCGCAGAATAGGGGACGGTGAAGGTTTCTTTGCGGCCATCCGCCTCTTGTACAACGACAAATAAATCCCCCCCGCCTGCGCTGGGTTGAAGGTCGTTAAAGGAGAACTCACCCGGTGGGACGTTTTCTTGGTAAACTAAGTTATTATTTTGATAGACGCTGACCAATGCGTTGGTCTGAGCCACGCCGCGAATGATAGGAACAAAATTTTGGCTCGAGTTGGGATACATCCCCATTTCGGTCGCCAGCGCAATCCCACGAATACGCAGGCTGTTAAATAGCGCCGCAGGGGTGTAAAAATCACCGATTTTAACCCCTGATTTTATTTGGCTAATGGGACGATAGGCATAACGCGTATTATTTTTCCATTTTGATGAACCATGGGAACTGTTGCGATAACTTGATTCATCCCTAAATTGCCACGCCCCTAAATTGACACCCGAATTGAGTGTTGCATAAAAATTATCGCTACTGGTTTTGGCATTTTTCTTTTCTTTATAGCTGTAATAATTTGTATTATAAGAAAAAATAATTGCAGGTTCACCATAGTTCCATAAGCTTGGGTCGACATAGTTGGCCTCAGATTGTTTTAATGCCACTTGGGGCACCGTCATGTCGAGTCGTAATTCATTAATATTGAATTTGTAATGAACATTTGGCACTAAAGAATCAATAGGGATAACATCTTGCTGTTGAATTTTTTCAATCACACTTGGCGATAAGTTTAAATTTAACTTTTTAACATCGTTAGAGGAAAGGCTGATGACTTTACCGTCATGATCAATCTCAATTTCAAATTGGCCTTTCCAGTTATTATTTACATAAAGATCTGCTAGTTGTTTTCCTGAAGGAATTTTACTGTCCGTATAAAATCGTGAAATATCACCCTGTGCGGATTTACCGACTAATAGGGATGTCTCAAATTCATCTGCTACCGCGTTTTTGAGACAGCTTTGCAGTCCTAATAAAATTAGGAAATAGAGATAGTTTTCTTTTTTCACGATGATATCTTCTTTTAAAGTTTAATATTGTGAGATTTGAAAACGCCATAATCATCGACATAAACTAAAACAAGGTCACGATTTTTTAATACCTGTTTTAACGGAAACTCAAGAGAAGACATTGGAGATATCATTCCTGAATCAATCAGTGAGTTTTTTTTATCATTGGTTGTTGTCAATGCAGCAACCGTAAAGTGATATTGCGAGTTATTTTTTATTAATAGGGTGTTATTGTTTAATTGGTAATTAATTTTATTAATAACATCGTCAGGTGATTCGGTTAATTCCACAGGACGATAAAAAATTTTTATTCGAGATCGCGTGGCTAACTGAATCGTATTTTTACCTTTAGCAGTATCGGGTGTTTTAGGAATATCCAGTACATTTAAATAAAATACACTTTCAATATGGTTAGGTAGAGTTTTATCTATTTTTTTTATTTTAAGTTGCTGTCCTTGTGAGCCTTCTATTTTTACAATAGGTGGCGAGAGATAAAAGGGTGCATCTGAATTCTCAGGGGTCGAATTTTCATCTCCACTATCAATCCATGACTGAACAAGAGAAGCTGTTTTACTATTGTTTGATAATTGTACTGCCATACTCTCAGCATCTGAAGGATAGATAATTCGAGTTCCCGTAATAATGACATTGGCAAATAAATTATTGGAAAATAAAATAACGAATAATAGGAGTGCTTTTTTCATCATAATATCCCTGTAAAGCCAGGCTAATAAAAGCCTGGCTTAGACGCTATTTATAAGTAGGAAACAGTGTAAATGACGTTAGATTGCAAAGCACCAACTTGGGCTGCGGTTGTATTCGTTTTATAATAACTTGCAATAAGGTTTAATGTTGCACCTGTTGCTCCAGTTGTATTTGCTGCGGTTAGGGCAGTATCAAATGTTGTATTTAACGGGATAGCAACAGTTGGCGATGTGGTTTGTGACAAGCTAAAACCCACATTACGAGCAACCGTTGGGTCGTTTTCATTCACGGTGGTATTCACCAGATATAGACCAGAAGGCGAGATATTACTGGAAGAAAAGTGCAGTTTTAACGTACCAGTAGGCGTACCCCCTCCAACTTGAGCACAATTCGAAAATGTTAATGCAAATGTCTTTTGGTTTTTGGTTATTACTGTATTTGCCGTTGTTCCAGCGTCAGTTGCAATAATTGGATCTAAGGCAATAGACATATCAGCACTATTACCACCATTAATAGTACAGGTAGTATCACTTATAGCGCCTGAGATTGAAATAATACCTCCAGGGCTGTTTGTTACTGCGAGTGCTGAACCTGATACAACAGATAAAGAAAGTAAAGACAGAGGTAGTATATATCTAGACATAGTTAACCCCATTAAGGTCAAGTAGAATAAAGTTATATAACTTTGAATGGCCGCCTGTTAATAATTAGCTGCCTTATTTCATGCTAGATATAGTTCTTATATTTTTCAAATATAAATTTAAAAAATAAAAAAATGAGATTGCCGTCTTTTGTATATTAATGAAAATAATGAAAATGTATTTTTAATTTTAGATTAAAAAATACACTCAATAAGTGTTTTTTATGAATATTAAGATATTAATGTGAATGTTTCAGATGTTTTTGTCATTAGCGTGATTGTTTTTTTAGGGAGTTAAGAGCTAAGTTTAAAATAAATTCACGAAATTTTTAAATAGTGTAATTGTGTTACTTTGAAATTAATAATTTTGATTATTTTGATTTTAATTAATCTATAAAAATTATAAATGTAAAAAATGGTGGCTAGAATTATATCTAGCTACCATTTTAGAGGCGTTGTAAATTATAAACTAGGTAAAAATGTGGTGAAGAATGGCATGAATGTAACTAATAATAAAACCACAATTAAGGCAAAGAAGAGTGGCATAACTTCACGGATAAAGTCGGCAATGCGTACACCTGTAATTGAAGTTGCAACAAACATGACTGTGCCCATTGGTGGTGTTAAACAACCAATTGCGAGATTGAGTATCATGACGATCCCAAAGTGAATAGGGTCAATTCCCAATAGTTTAACAGTAGGCATTAATAATGGAACAAGCACAATAATGGCGGCATTCCCTTCAATAAACATCCCTAAAATTAATAAAACGGCATTAACAATCATTAAAAATACGTAAGGATTATCAGAGAAGCTCGTCATCATTCTGGCGACATCTTGTGCGACTTGCTCGTTAGTTAACACCCATGCTAAAGCAGAGCAAGTCATGATAATTAGCATAATACTTGCGGTTGAACGGGCAGTTTCTAAGAATGAAGCTGCAATATCTTTTAATTTCATTTCACGATAAAAGAACGTGCCAATAATGATGACGTATAATACTGCGATAGCACCCGCTTCGGTTGGGGTGAAAATGCCAAATCGAATGCCACCGATAATGACTAATACTAATAAAAAGGCAGACATTGCCCCTTTACCTGTTTGATAAACTTCAGCAAAAGTCGGTGCTTTATCACGAGCAGGTTTATAACCTCGTTTTTTAGCAATAAGATAAATTGCAACCATTAATGCGACACAACACATTAAGCCAGGAATAATGGCAGCCATAAACATTTTACCAATAGAAACATCGGCAACAAAACCATAAATAATTAGGGCAATCCCTGGGGGGATAATTGGGGTAATAAGTGAGCCAGCCGCGGTCACTGCGGCAGAAAAGCTTTTTCCATAGCCTAATTTGGTCATTTCTGGCACTAACATTTTAGACAGCATAGCGCAGTCCGCAAGGTTAGATGCAGAAAGCCCGCCCATCATCGTGCTGAGCAAAACGTTTGATTGCGCCAAACCGCCAGGATAGTGGCCAGATAATGTGCCAGTAAACTTCAACATTCGGCTTGTTATTCCAGTGTAATTTAACAAGTTACCTAGCAAAATAAAAAATGGGATTGCGAGTAAAGTAACGTTCTCACCAGCACCAATAATACGCTGTACAGCGATGAGTGGCGAAATATCCCCAGCGGAAAAGAAATATGTTAATAACGCGATTAATACACTTAAGAAAATTGGAACATTAATTAAAAAACAAAAAATTAAGACAATACAGGCGATAACTACTGACATGGTTTATCCCCTTTAATCAGTTTGCTCATATCTTCCAATAAATGCTGAACGGAAAATAACACCATAATGGATGCACCAATAGGAACGGAGAGGTCGATGTAATAATAAGAAACGCCGATTATTGGAGTGATCTTATCTTCGGCGATTAGAGAGAGTTCATAGCCAAGGTAGCCAAAAATAGATAACGCAACGATGGCCATAATATGCGTTATTACAGCGATAGATAATTGTATTTTTTGAGGAAAAAGAGATGTAATTGCATCAATGCTAACATGCATCCTTTTTCCAGCAGCTGAAGCAGCGCCGATCATGACTAACCATATGTAGCAAATGATGAGAACCTCTTCACTCCACATTAGCGGGTCATTCAGCAGCCAGCGCATGAATACAGCAAGAATTGTGATAATGACAATCGCAGCGACAGCTAACGATGAAACAATATCACTTAGTTTCCCTAGAAATTTAAACATAAAAGATCCTTGCGAAAGTCATAAATAACCATTTATTAATTTAAAAATATTGGCGGTTTAACCGCCAATATAGATGGTTAGTTATTAATAATATCTTGTGTTTGTTGATATAAATTCGCAGACCATTCAGGGAATTCGTTATAGAATGGTTTTGATTTTTCTTTGAAAAGGGTACGGTCAACTTCAACAACAGTGACACCTTCACTTTTCATTTTCTCAATAATTTCTTTTTCTTCTTTCAGGACTAATTCGGTGAGGTATTGACCAGCTTCATTCCCCGATTCAACCAAGGCGAGTTGGATATTTTCAGGTAATTTATTATATGTTTTGCTACCCATAACTAAGTTAGTAACGTTTTCAACGTGGCCAGTTAAAATTAAGTATTTCGCTGCTTCATGGTGTTTTTGACCGTATAACACAGGAATTGGATTCTCTGCACCATCAATAATTTTAAGATTAAGTGCAGTATAAACTTCAGCTAATGGCAATGGTGTCGGTGTAGCTCCCATTGCTTCTAATCCTTTAATTTGGATTTTGTTGTTCGGTACGCGAATTTTTAGACCTTTTAGATCATCTGGAGTTTGCACCATTTTATTTGCTAAAATATGACGAGACCCATACAACCAATCTTTAGAAACAACATGCAACCCTTTTTTGTCTAGCTGCTGTTCCAGCGAGCTATACCAAGGAGAGGCATTTAATTTAAAAATATCCTTATATGACAGGCCTAGATATGGGCCGAACATGATGCCGTAGTCAGGAACATAATCTGAAAAGAAAGCACCATCGGCGAGAGTGATAAGTGGACTACCTAATTTCATCTGCTCAATGACATCTTTTTTCGAACCTAATTGTGAGCTTGGGTAAGGAATAAGTTCACCTTCACCATTGGTTTTTTCATTGAATTTTTTTGCCCATTCATGAATAGCGAGATCAAAAGGTTCTCCAGGGTTATTTTCGTAAGCGACTTTAAGCTTATACTTTGCTTCTGCAAAAGCGGTTCCTGCCATACTGCCCATTAAAAACATGGCGCTGAGTGTTAAGCCTAGAATATTCTTCCCGTTTAATGTGCTCAGTTTCATAAGTGTATCTCCTGTAGGGGGACTTATTGTTTTAAATAGTTATTGTTTATTTGGTGTATCGTGCTTCAAGTATTGCTTGAGTGCCACTGCGTAAAATATGTGTAACCTTTAAGGCGATATCCTCAGTTAACGAATCAATTTGATTGAGATCTATTTCCCATAAATCTGACATGGCGAGCACATTGTAAGTGAGCTGCGTAATATCGGTATCATAGAGTTCGTCCCAAACCTTAAATCGTTCCAGTAAATATTCATCATCCTTCAATGGAATAGTCAGATGGTTGAATTTGCCACGATAAAAGACAATTAAAGCTGCAAGTGAAAATGAAATACAATAGGGGATAGCATTACGTTGTTGAGAATACGAAATTAACTGGGGTAATAACCGCGTTTTAAATTTAGTGAGCGAATTAAGGGAAATGGAAAGTAATTCATGCTCAATGTAGGGATTATTAAAGCGATCAATAACATCTGCAGCAAACTGATTTAACTCAGAGGGTTGTTGGGATAAAACAGGGATAACTTCATGAGTGATAAGCTCATTAACATAGGCCAAAAAGGTTGGGTTGGAAGTCACCTCTCTGACGGTTTTTATGCCAGCTAAGTAAGCAACAGGCACCATTGAGGTGTGAGCACCATTAAGAATAGCAACCTTACGTTCTTTATAGGGTTTAATGTCATCAACAATTTTGATATTTAATGGAAGAGAATTCAGCTTCAATTTTTCCTCTAAGATCTTTGGACCTTGTATGACGAATAGATAAAAATATTCAGCAGTAACGAGAAAATCGTCTTTGTAGCCTAATTCGCTTTCTAATTTTTTAATTTCGTTTTTTGGGTAACCAGTGACTATTCTATCCACTAATGTGGAGCAAAAGGTATTGTGTTCATTTAGCCAAGTAACAAACTCATCTGGCAGATCCCAATCTTGTGCATGTTGAAGAACAAATTCTTTAAGCTTTTCACCATTATAATCAATGAGTTCACAAGGTATAATAAATAAACCTTTATCTTTATCCCCTTTAAAATATTGGTAACGATGGAACAAAAACTGGGTCAATTTGCCTGGGAAGCTCTTTGCTGGTTTTTCTTCAAAACAGACATCATGATGATACACAATGCCAGCTTCAGTGGTGTTAGAAAATATCCATTGCAGTTCAGGATTTTCTGCACATTTTATAAATTCATCATATTCAGAATAAATAAGTATTTCTCTATTAACTGAATTTATAATTCTAATATCAGCAACTTGTTGCTGTTGTTCGTTAAGTCCCCTGGTGATGGCAGTGTATAGGCCATCTTGTTTATTGATTGATGGGTGAGCAGAGTCAATGGGCCTCACAAGTGTAATGCCGCTATTGAAATCTGTTTTTTCATTAAGTTGGTCAACCATCCAATCAATAAATGCACGTAAAAAATTACCTTCCCCAAATTGAAGAATTTTTTCAGGGTATTGTTTTGTCACCATTGACTTTCGGTTCAGGTAATAATTCATAGCCATTCCTCTAGTTATTATGCGTATATGTGTTCTGGTGTGGACTCAGACTAGAAGTATTTAGAGAAAGGCACTATTAATTGCATCAATTTTGTGGATTAAATGGCTTTTTCATGCTTTTAATCTGTTTTTTATGAGTAAAAAACAGTTTTTAATTTAAAGTTGATTGGAGTTGTTTGTTTAATTGATTGATATTAAATTGATTTTTCTTTATTTCGCTTTGTTTTTAAAATGTTATTTATAGTTTATTTGGTTTTTTTAAGGAAAAATCCAGATAAAAACAAAATAATGAAAATAAGAGTAGATGAGAAAAATCAATTGTTTCCCTATGGTGATATAACAAATTATTTATGGTTCGATTTACTCGTAAGTTTGTTGAATAGAATTGATCATGGTTCGTTTAGCGGTATCTAAATGGTGGCGAAGCTCATTCATTGCCACAAGGTCATTACGACTAATTAGTGCACTGAGAATGGTCATATGTTCTTCAATTGCAAGCACATTTCGCTCTTTTAGGTCTGATTCATCCCACTGATATTGGAAGTGGAAAATAACAGTAATTATTTCAAGTGACTGATTAAAGAAAGGGTTATTAGCACCTGATAAAATTAAACTGTGTAATTCATAGTCAAGTTGAGAGAAGTCCCGGTAATTGATTGTGACGGTTTCCCTCAGTGCGCGATGTTTTAAAAGTAACTCTTTCGCTAAAATCCAGCGGTGGTCATCCGCGGGTAAGTTTAAAAAGTGTGTTAGTGCATTGGTTTCAAGTAATTCTCTGAATTCAAATAGTTTTTCTGCATACTCGCGGGAAAATTTCATCATGTGCCAGTTGCCGCGATGGGTGTTTTTAATCAGACCATAACGTGAAAACTCAACTAAAAACTCACGTACTACACTGGAATTCACATGGCTTTTTTTAGCTAATTGAAGTTCAGTAAATGTGTCACCTGGCATCAATTCCTTTTCTTTTATCATTTGATAAAAGGCTTTTTCGAATAAAACGATTTGTTGATCGGGGAGGCTAGACTCAACGGGGAAGAAATCATTTTTGTTAGGGTATCGGGAAACATGATATTCACTCCCTTGTTTTTCAATGATTTTCTTTTCTAGTAAATATTCTATCGTATGTCTTACCGTCGTACGACTGATATTAAACATCTCAGCTAAAGATGATTGTGAAGGAAATGGCGAAGACAGTAGATTTTTATGAATAGCGTCTAGGAATTCATTAATTGAACTGTAACGTAAGTTTTTACTTCTTACCATCTTCAGTATCCCTCTATGATTTTTATGTTTAAAAAACCGATTTAATACCGATTTGAAAACATTTAATCACAAAAATTAGTTGTTTAATACCTAATTTATGTTTTTTAAATTAAAAAAGACGGATTAATTGATGGAGGGTGATATGAAGCAATTGATTTGTCAGGAACCAAAAAAATTAGTTTACCAGCAAGTGGAAGAACCTGTTGTTAAGGCTGGGCGAGTCAAAATAAAGATACATGCGGTAGGAATTTGTGGAACAGATATTCATGCGTGGGGAGGGAATCAGCCCTTTTTTCAGTACCCACGTGTCTTAGGGCATGAAATTTCGGGGACTATTTGTGCAGTTGCTGATGATGTAAAACAATGGAAAGTGGGGCAGCGTGTTGCTGTAATGCCTTATGTGGCATGCTATGAATGTGGTGCATGTAAAAGCGGGAAAACCAATTGTTGTGAAAAAATTTCAGTGATTGGTGTGCACGAAGATGGTGGGTTTTGTGAATATCTGAATGTCCCTGAAAAAAATATATTAGCCATTGAAGACAGCGTGTCTGATATCGATGGGGCGTTAATTGAACCTTTCGCTATTAGTGCCCACGCGGTGAGACGAGCACAAATTAAACCAAATGATGCCATTCTTGTAGTCGGTGCGGGGCCTATTGGTCTTGGCGTTGCAGCTATTGCAAAAGCAGATGGAGCAAATGTTCTTGTTGCTGATACTAGCTTGGCAAGACGCCAACATGTTGAAAAAGTATTAGGTGTAAAAACCTGTGATCCTGCTTCTGAGGACTATCTGGCCGTCATTGAAGCCTATTTTGGCGGGATGTTAGCCGAAAAATTGATTGATGCCACGGGTAACCCGCATGCGATGAATAATACCGTTAATTTAATTCGTCATGGTGGGCAAGTTATTTTTGTGGGGTTATTCAAAGGCAACCTTTCATTCTCTGATCCTGATTTTCATAAAAAAGAAACCACAATGATGGGCAGTCGTAATGCGACCCCTGAAGACTTTAATAAAGTTGCTAGACTGATGGCTGAAGGTAAAATATCAAGTGAAATGATGCTTACTCACCAGTTTGATTTTGATTCCATTGGCGAGCGTTATGAGCAAGATGTTATCAATAATCGTGACTTAATCAAAGGTGTTATTTTATTTTAAAATGGCCACAAAAAAGCCCACATATGAAGTGGGCTTTAACGAAAAGAGAAATTAACGTTTTAACGCTTCAGATAATTCATCTTTCATGATGGACAGCATATCGCGAACAACGCGTGGGCTACCTGCAACTAAGTTACCAGAAGCTAAATAGTTATGGCCACCGATAAAGTCAGTCATAATCCCACCAGCTTCACGCATGATGAGCTCGCCGCCTAAAAAATCCCATGGTTTTAAACCGATTTCAAAATACGCATCGACACGTCCAGCAGCCACATAGCATAAGTCTAATGCTGCAGAACCTGTACGACGGAAATCCGCACATTTATCAAACATCGCTGTCATGATGTTCATAAATACAGGTGCGTGTTGTTTTTGTTTGAATGGGAAGCCTGTTGCAACGATAGCACCGTCAAGGTCACGTTTCTCATCAATACGGACGCGGTAACCGTTCAATTGCGCGCCTTGTCCACGGACGGCACTGAATAATTCATTGCGCATTGGATCGTAAACCACAGCAACTTCAGTACGGCCTTTAACGCGTACAGCGATAGAAACAGAGAAGTGAGGGAGACGTTTTGTGAAGTTGGTAGTGCCATCCAGTGGATCGATTACCCATTGAACATCATCATCTTTACCTAATAATTCACCACTTTCTTCAGTGATAATTGTGTGGTCTGGATAAGACTTACGGATGATTTCAATAATTAATTGCTCAGATTCTTGGTCAACGTTAGTAACGAAATCGTTCGTTCCTTTCTGAGTGACTTTAATATTGCTAGGCATTTCATAGTTTTTAGCTATGTGATTACCGGCCTTACGTGCGGCACGTATGGCGATGTTAAGCATCGGATGCATGGGCTTTTTCCACTGGAATGTTAAAGAACAAAAAACTTGAGAGCAGAAGTATATAGATGTTCGTCACAATAAGCAATTTTGTGTTAAGCTATGCCGATAATTTTTTCATTAAACGTATAAACCATGCTAGAAAATATTCGTATCGTTCTTGTTGAGACCTCACACACAGGCAATATGGGTTCCACCGCCCGTGCAATGAAAACCATGGGGCTTTCAAATCTGTACCTCGTCAATCCTCTTGTTGAACCTGACTCGCATTCAATCGCACTTTCTGCAGGGGCGAGCGATGTTATTGGTAACGCGACCATCGTCAAAACGTTAGATGAAGCCCTTGAAGGATGTAAGTTGGTGATTGGCACCAGCGCACGTTCGCGGACGTTGTCTTGGCCGATGGTTGAGCCACGGGAATGTGGTGTAAAATCTGTTGAGCAATCAAAAGAATCGCCAGTCGCGATTGTTTTTGGTCGTGAACGTGTTGGTTTGACCAACGAAGAATTGCAAAAATGCCAGTATCACTTGTATATCCCAACTAACCCTGAGTATGGTTCTTTAAACCTTGCTATGGCGGTACAATTGGTCAGTTATGAGATCCGTATGGCGTATTTAGCCATGGATGAAAAAAATCCCGTGACCTCAAATGATGATGAGGTAGAATATCCCCCCTCTGAAGATGTTGAACGTTTTTATGTGCACCTTGAAAGCGTATTAAATGAATCGGGCTTTATTCGCAAAGCGCATCCAGGCTTAATTATGAATAAGTTACGTCGTTTATTTACTCGTGCGCACATTGAAACCCAAGAGCTACACATTCTGCGCGGTATCTTAACGTCGATGGAAAAATGGGCGAAAAAGTGAGGCGAAATCCGTGGTGAAAGTCAGTGAATAATACTTGAGTAAAATAGTCAGGTAAATAGTTGACTAAATTACTCAGGAATGTCACAATTCAGCCATATTTTACCACGGAGTAATATGTTATGAGACTCACTTCCAAAGGACGTTACGCAGTAACTGCGATGTTAGATGTCGCGTTACACTCTCAGTCTGGTCCAGTACCTTTAGCTGATATTTCTGAACGTCAGGGAATTTCCCTCTCTTATCTTGAGCAACTTTTCTCTCGTTTACGTAAAAACGAGCTAGTTTCTAGCGTTCGCGGTCCGGGCGGTGGTTATTTGCTTGGTAGAGACGCTGACCAAATTTTTGTTGCTGAGGTAATCGCTGCGGTTGATGAATCGGTTGATGCAACCCGTTGCCAAGGTAATAAAGAAGGTTGTCAAAACGGCGACCGCTGTTTAACGCATGCATTATGGCGTGACTTAAGTGACAGAATCACCAGTTTCCTTAGCAGCATCAGTCTTGATGAGCTCGTGAAAAATCAAGAAGTGATGGTTGTGGCTGATAGACAAGATAATGAACAACGTAAAAGTATGCCAAACGGCATCACGCCTGAATCCATTATCAATGTACGTGCTTAAAATATTATATTAAAAATTGCAGTCGATACCGAGTAGTGAGTGCCTAGACGAAGAGCTAAGTTCCGCCATCGGTGTCTTTAGAAAATTAAAGGCAAGTTAGCTTGTCCTTTGGAGTATGTGAGCAATGAAATTACCAATCTATCTTGATTATTCAGCAACAACACCGGTTGACCCGCGTGTGGCTGAAAAAATGATGCAATGCTTAACAATGGATGGGAACTTCGGTAACCCTGCATCCCGTTCTCATCGCTTTGGCTGGCAAGCCGAAGAGGCGGTTGATATTGCACGCAACCAAATCGCTGAATTAGTGGGTGCTGACCCGCGTGAAATCGTCTTTACGTCAGGCGCAACGGAGTCTGATAACTTAGCCATTAAAGGCGCAGCGAATTTCTATAAAAAGAAAGGCAACCACATTATTACCTGTAAAACGGAACATAAAGCCGTTTTAGACACTTGTCGCCAATTAGAACGTGAAGGCTTTGAAGTGACCTATTTGTCACCACAAAGCAATGGCTTAATTGCGATGCAAGACCTAATTGACGCTATTCGCGAAGAAACCATTCTGATTTCTATCATGCATGTGAACAACGAAATCGGTGTGGTTCAGGATATCGAGGCTATCGGTGAATTATGCCGTAGCAAAGGCATCGTTTTCCACGTGGATGCAACACAAAGCGTGGGTAAATTACCTATCGACTTAAGTGCGTTAAAAGTGGATTTAATGTCATTCTCTGCACACAAATTGTATGGCCCTATGGGTATCGGTGCGCTGTATGTTCGCCGTAAACCGCGTATTCGCCTTGAAGCACAACAACACGGTGGCGGTCATGAGCGCGGTATGCGTTCAGGGACATTACCTGTACATCAAATCGTGGGCATGGGTGAAGCTTACCGTATCGCTAAAGAAGAAATGGCAGCGGAATCTGAACGTCTGCGTGGCCTGCGTTTACGTCTGTGGAATGGCATTAAAGATATCGAAGAAGTTTACCTCAATGGTGATTTGGAACACGGTGCGCCGCACATTCTGAACGTCAGCTTCAACTATGTTGAAGGTGAATCACTGATGATGTCATTAAAAGATTTGGCTGTATCTTCAGGCTCTGCATGTACTTCTGCAAGCTTAGAACCTTCTTATGTACTGCGCGCTTTAGGGATGAATGATGAGCTAGCACACAGCTCAATCCGTTTCTCTTTAGGTCGTTTCACGACAGAAGAAGAAATTGACTATGCAATCAAAATGATTCATGGCGCAATTGGCCACTTACGCGAGCTGTCTCCTTTATGGGAAATGTTTAAAGACGGCGTAGATCTTAACAGCATCGAATGGTCTCACCATTAATCAGACGGTTTCAGGAGTTTAAAAATGGCTTACAGTGAAAAAGTTATCGATCATTATGAAAACCCACGCAACGTTGGTTCATTCGACAACAGCGATCCAAGCGTCGGCAGTGGGATGGTAGGTGCACCTGCTTGTGGTGACGTCATGAAGCTGCAAATCAAAGTTAGCGATGACGGCATTATTGAAGATGCACGCTTTAAAACTTACGGTTGCGGCTCAGCAATTGCATCAAGTTCACTGGTGACTGAGTGGATGAAAGGCAAAAGCTTAGACGAAGCGGAGTCAATCAAAAATACAGCGATTGCAGAAGAGTTAGAATTGCCGCCAGTGAAAATTCACTGCTCAATTTTGGCAGAAGATGCAATTAAAGCTGCTATTGCAGATTACAAAAGCAAACGCCAAAGCAAATAAGGTTTAAATCAGTTTATAGGGCAACCCATATTAATAAATAACAAAAAGTTACCGCCCTATATCTGGTCAAAATATCGCTCATCCAACATGTTGAATATCGCTAAGTAAGTGATTACTTATCAACGGGGTGAAAGGTATAAAAATAATTTGAAGGCGGATGCAACAATTGTGTAGCATCTGCCTTGTTTGTTTCTAAAGTGAGGTTTGCAATGTCTATTTCTCTTACAGAAAGTGCAGCGCTGCGTATTCAATCTTTCCTGCAAAATCGCGGTAAAGGTGAAGGCTTGCGTTTAGGTGTAAGAACTTCAGGTTGTTCAGGAATGGCATATGTTCTTGAGTTCGCTGATATAATCAATGAAGAAGACACAGTTTTCGAAGATAAAGGTGTAAAAGTCATTGTCGATGGTAAAAGCATCGTTTATCTAGATGGTACCGAGCTGGATTTCGTCAAAGAAGGCTTAAACGAAGGGTTTAAATTCAATAACCCTAACGTCAATAGCGAATGCGGATGCGGTGAAAGTTTTCACGTATAATGCCTTCATAAACGCATGATTTTCGACCAATGTAGCTGATACTGTTAAACAACGTGTTTGTTGCATTGGTAACCGGTTCGAGACACTAAGCACTTATGGATTATTTTACTCTCTTTGGGTTAACCCAAAATTACGCAATTGATAGCGAACAACTCACACAGCGCTTTCAAGATTTACAGCGTCAATACCACCCTGATCGTTTTGCTGCCTCCTCTGAGCAGGAAAAAATGCAAGCCCTTCAAAAAGCCGCCACGATCAACGCGGCTTACCAGTCTTTACGTCATCCGCTAAAACGCGCGGAATACCTGCTTTCATTGCATGGTTTCGATATTAATAATGAACAACATACTATGCATGATACTGTATTTCTGATGGAACAACTTGAGCTACGTGAAGAGCTCGACAATATCGAAAACAATGCCAATTCGCTTGACTTATTGGCGGTGTTTATGAAGAACGTCAAAAAAATGCAGCAAGATAGAAACTTGCTAATGGTCAACGAATTAGATGCGATGCAGTGGGAAAAAGCCGCTGATACTGTGCGTAAGCTGCGTTTTCTCGATAAGTTACAGCAACAAGCTGAGCAGCTCGAAGAACGGTTACTGGACGAATTTTAAGAGAAAACGATTATGGCCTTATTACAAATCAGTGAACCAGGTATGACCGCTGCGCCGCACCAACGCAAATTGGCGGCGGGTATCGACTTAGGTACGACGCACTCGTTGATCGCCACGGTACGTAGTGGTGAAGCAGCCGCACTACCAGATAGCCAAGGGCGTGTTTTGCTGCCCTCTATCGTCAATTACCAAACTACGGATAAGCGTGTAGGTTGGTATGCAAAGCAACTTGCAGAACAAGACCCCGTGAATACCATTATTTCTGTAAAAAGAATGATGGGACGTTCATTGGCTGATATTCAAAAACGCTACCCTGATTTGCCTTATCAATTAACCGCGAGTGAAAACGGATTACCGTTCATCCATACAGCGACAGGGCAAGTTGACCCTATTCAAGTGTCGTCCGATATCTTAAAAACACTGGCAAAACGCGCAGAAAACACCCTTGGCGGAGAAATGGATGGCGTGGTGATCACGGTGCCCGCCTATTTTGATGATGCGCAGCGTCAAGGAACCAAAGATGCGGCTCGCCTTGCGGGGCTGCATGTGTTGCGCTTGCTTAATGAGCCGACCGCCGCTGCAATTGCCTATGGTTTAGATTCAGGGCAAGAAGGGGTAATCGCAGTTTATGATCTCGGTGGCGGCACATTTGACGTGTCTATCTTACGTTTAAGTCGTGGTGTGTTTGAAGTATTAGCCACGGGAGGCGATACAGCGCTTGGTGGTGATGATTTTGACCACGTTCTTGCGCAGTGGATTGCCGACCAAGCCGGTGTTTCACTGCAAGGTGACCACCATTTAAATCGCCAGTTATTGAATATTGCCACTGACGTAAAAATTGCATTGAGTGATGCAGACACAGCCACTATTGAGCTGGCTAGTTGGCAGGGGAAAATTCATCGCGAACAATTTGAAGCATTGATTGAAACGCATATTAAGCGCACGTTAATGGCATGCCGTCGTGCATTAAAAGACGCGGGCGTAGAAGCGGATGAAGTGCTAAATGTCGTGATGGTCGGTGGTTCGACGCGTGTGCCACTTGTGCGTCAAAAAGTGGGGGCGTTTTTTGGTAAAACACCACTGACCTCCATCGACCCTGATAAAGTTGTCGCCATTGGCGCGGCTATCCAAGCCGATATTTTAGTGGGTAATAAGCCTGACAGTGACATGCTGCTTCTGGATGTGATCCCTCTTTCCCTTGGTTTAGAAACCATGGGGGGGTTAGTGGAAAAAGTTATACCACGCAATACCACTATCCCAGTTGCCCGCGCACAAGAGTTCACAACATTCAAAGATGGTCAAACTGCAATGAGTGTTCATGTGGTACAAGGTGAGCGTGAAATGGTGGCAGATTGCCGTTCTTTAGCGCGTTTTACTCTGCGTGATATCCCCGCTATGGCGGCAGGTGGTGCGCATATTCGTGTCACATTCCAAGTGGACGCCGATGGCCTGCTCAGCGTGAGCGCCATGGAAAAATCCACGGGAGTAGAAGCCTCAATTCAAGTTAAGCCATCCTATGGTTTAACAGACAATGAAATTTCAAACATGATTAAAGATTCAATGACTAACGCGCAAGATGATTTAACTGCGCGCCGCCTAGCGGAGCAAAAAGTTGAAGCGGCAAGAGTGCTTGAAAGTTTAACGAGCGCATTAGCCCAAGATGCAAATTTACTGACGCCAAACGAAGAGTCAGAAATTGATAATGCGGTCAATGAGTTAATTAAAGCGGTTGAGGGTACTGACCCCATCGCAATTGAAAATGCCATTAAACAACTGGATAAGCAATCGCAGGATTTTGCTGCGCGTCGAATGGATGCATCTATTCGCCAAGCGTTGTCAGGCCATTCTGTGGATGAGATATAATTATGCCTAAAATAGTTTTTTTACCTCATAGTGATTTATGTCCAGACGGTGCTGTAGTTGAAGCACAAGAGGGTGAGTCGATTTTAAACGTGGCACTGCGTAGCGGTATCGAACTGGAACATGCCTGCGAGAAATCCTGTGCCTGCACAACCTGCCATTGTATAGTGCGCGAAGGCTTTGATTCTCTAGAAGAAAGCAGTGAATTAGAAGACGACATGCTGGATAAAGCATGGGGCCTAGAACCTGAAAGCCGACTGAGTTGCCAAGCAATGGTAGCGGATGAGGACTTAGTGGTGGAGCTGCCTAAATATACTATCAATCACGCCCGCGAACACTGATTTTTGTCATACTTCACGCCGTAGCGTTGTTGGCTTCTTTCGCTAACCCTAGTCACATACTTTTGTATGCTCCTAGGGATTAGCGCAATTTGCCGCCTAGCTACAACGTGAATTATCTAAAAAATCCAAACGCTCATCATACTTCATGCTGTAGCGTTGTTGGCTTCTTTCACTAACCCTAGTCACATACTTTTGTATGCACCTCGAGATACTCTTAATCACGGCCTAGCTACAACGTGAATTATTTAAAAATCCAAACGCTCATCATACTTCATGCTGTAGCGTTGTTGGCTTCTTTCACTAATCCTAGTCACATACTTTTGTATGCACCTCGAGATACTCTTAATCACGGCCTAGCTACAACGTGAATTATTTAAAAATCCAAACGCTCATCATACTTCATGCTGTAGCGTTGTTGGCTTCTTTCGCTAACCCTAGTCACATACTTTTGTATGCTCCTAGGGATTAGCTCAATTTGCCGCCTAGCGACAACACTAGCCATTTAAATAATTAACATTAAATAGCCATTAATAAATATTCATATATATACTAATGGTTATTTTAAAATATTTAAAAAATAAATTATGTTTTCTTATGATAATTTTATTTTTAGATGACGAGCCATTTTTACTATTTGCATTAAATATAATAATGAAATTATTTTATATGCAACTACGGTTTTTAATTTTATTTCTTTTTTTAGTTTAATGGGTTAATAGGGTTGGTTAAATTTTTACTTTTTATATTTTATTTGTTGTGTTATAGGTAATATCGATATTGGGAGGTGTCTTTTAAGTTAAAATATAATAATTTAATTTCCATATAAATACCAATGCAATAATGTTAAATATAAAAAGGAATTTTAACATGAAATGGAAGTATCGGTTTGGTGCAGTAGCGGGTAATACACTTGAATATTATGATATTGCAGTATTTGCCGCAATATCGGGTTATCTCAGCGCTGAATTAGAACGACTAGGCTATAACCAAGCCACAGAAATGGTATGGGGAATATTTGCATTACGCTTTATTGCTCGGCCTGTTGGTGGGTATATAATAGGTCGCTATGCACAAAAATCAGGAAAAAAATCAGCGTTGATATTGACAGGGATAATAACGGGTACAGCAACATTATGTATGGCACTACTTCCAATTGAGTTATTAGCTAATTATACTCCCATTATTATTTTAATTTTACAGATGGCTCTCTCATTTAGTTTTGGTGGTGAATATCCCTCGTTATCTACTTATTTACTTAATGATGCAAAAAAAGAAGAAATAGGCCGGATATCAGCAATTATTAATTGTAGTTCAACGCTAGGGATTATCCTTTCACTAGGTATCGTCTTCATTCTTGAGAATGTGCTGGAAGCACAGGTAATGCAGACAATAGGATGGAGAATCCCTCTATTTTTAGGTGTTTTAAATATCATTATTAGTTTTTGGTTTCGTGTTAAACTACCAGAGTCTATAGCTCAAGATACAAATAAGCTATCTATTAGTTATGCTAATATTGGTTATGTTTTTTTATTAACTATTCCAGGTAGTATTATTTTCTTTGTGCAAAATGTATCAACGCCTATTTTTCTTGAAAAAGTGAATATTATAGAAAATAGAACAACGTATGGGTTAATGTTTTCAACTTTGTTATTGGTGAGCATGCTATTTTTTGGATGGTTTGCTGATAAATATAGTAATCCCAAAAAAATATATAACTTGGGTGTGGCTTGTATGTTGGTTTTATCTATTCCACTTTTCTTCTTAATAAATAGTCGAGTTATAGAGCTAATAATATTAGCTCAGATTATAATAACATTATATGCAGCTATGGTGTTATCTAATAGTACGTATATGTTGTTTTATGCATCTGAAGGTAATGTGATAAATTTTGCAATAGGATTTAATCTGGCGGTAACTATGCTTGGGGGCATTACACCATTGATAACATCCTATCTAGCCGATATTAATTTAATTTATATAGGTGTGTTTTTAACATTCTGTGGTGGTGTTAGATTTATTGCTTTTCGTAGATAAATAATGGTAAGTCAATTTTAAACTTTGCATAGGTAAATAAATGAATATAGAAAGCATAGTGTTAGAAAAAACCTTTTCAGATTTTAGTAATGAATTTTCAAAATACTTCGATTGGAATGACATTGATTTAACTTTTTTCTCTGTTGATATTAAAAAAAAGGAATACTATATATCATCAAGTAACTATGAATGGCAATTACTTTGTTGGGCAGATGATCTGGACCTTTTAATTTCTGAACGATTAAAATCGAGTATTCAATATTGGAGTAATTACTCAGATGCTTACGCAGAAACACTAAAAAAAACAGAAAAAAATCAATTTAAAATAGATATTTGCAGTAGATATGACGACATTTTTGAAATTACGACTATTAATGCTAAAAAGCAATTTAGTTTATCTGAAATATTAGCAATTTATAAATATCGTCCTATTATTGCGGACTACTCCCACTATACATGGAAAAAAAATCCAGAAATTGCATTACCGATGAGAGCGAATATCAATGATGATAATGGGTTGTTAGGTAAAACTAAAAATCTTGCTGATGAATTTATCAATACACATAAGCACATGCGCTTTGGTAATATTCGTTTTACGCGAAAAGAAATGATAACCATAAGGTTACTGCTTTCGCACTGTAGGGTAAAAGAAATCAGTTATATTCAAGGCTGCTCTGAAGCCAGTGAAAATAAGCGAATACAAAACATCAAAGAAAAGTTGGGCTGCCCTTATGTATCATCAAGCGGCTTGTTTACTGCATTAAAAGAACTAGGTATTACGTTGGCATGCCTGGAGACACTTATCGATTTACCTCTTACAAATAGTATAATGAAGAATAAATGAAGGGCCATTGATATGACTCAATGGAGTATAATTTGAAAAACAATTATTCGTATAATGAGAGAAAAACATGAGTTTAAAATGGTCAAATAGCCGTGAAATCGGCGAAGCACTGTATGACGCGTTTCCAGATGTCGACCCTAAAACAGTTCGTTTTACGGATATGCACCAATGGATTTGCGACTTAGAAGAGTTTGATGATGACCCGCAAAAGTCGAATGAAAAAATCCTAGAAGCTATCTTGTTAGTTTGGCTGGATGAGTTCGAATAATTAGCAATTAATATTAAAGACCGAGCAATCATTAGAAAATGTGCTCGGTTTTTTATTTTATATCAGCACTATAATGATATCGCTAACGCTATTTATCGGTTAAGGTAAAGGCATCTGCCGATAGATTATTGGGCTTTTGCTGTCGGTAAAAATAGACAAAGTGAGAAAAACGATGACAAAACAAATTATGCCAGTAATGATTTCTTGTGAGCCAGCAGCACCTTGTTGGGGTGAGGGCGCATTGTTAAGCTCTGGCGATAAAGGAATGACAATTCACCTGAAGCACGCTGGTAAACTTTGTGCAGTGCAAAGTGCGGGTCGCAAATTAGACGGCCAGGGTATCCGCAATGTTGCACTGACTGGCGAGGGTTGGGATTTAGAAAAAAGTTGGGCATTTTGGCAAGGTTTTCGTGCACCCAAAGGGGCAAGAACCATTGAATGGCCTGTATTGCCAGAGGATGACCGTAAAGAATTAGAAAACCGCATTCGCACCGTGGATTGGGTGCGCGATGTGATTAATGCGCCCGCAGAAGAACTCGGCCCTGAACAATTGGCTCAACGTGCTATCGATTTACTCTGTACCGTTGGTGCGCAAGACA
The DNA here is from genome assembly GCF_041953405.1 of Providencia xihuensis. Classification (NCBI taxonomy): domain Bacteria; kingdom Pseudomonadati; phylum Pseudomonadota; class Gammaproteobacteria; order Enterobacterales; family Morganellaceae; genus Providencia; species Providencia xihuensis. Next base: position 1,753,945 of record NZ_CP169565.1, read on the forward strand.
TTAGCTATCGTATTGTAAAAGGTGATGATTTATTAGAACAAGGTTATGCAGGTATTCATACCGTCGGTCGTGGCTCTAGCCGCCCACCTGTATTCTTAGCATTAGATTATAATCCAGGAGCAAGCCCTGATGCGCCCGTATTTGCGGCATTAGTGGGTAAAGGAATTACATTCGATTCAGGTGGTTATAGCATCAAGCCATCCTCTTCTATGAACTCTATGAAAGCGGATATGGGCGGGGCAGCAACACTAGCTGGCGCACTAGCATTAGCCATTTCACGCGGCTTGAAAAAACGTGTCAAAATGTTCTTGTGCCTAGCAGACAACATGGTCAGCGGCAATGCATTTAAATTAGGCGATATTATTCGCTACCGTAATGGTAAATCTGTTGAAATCATGAACACGGATGCAGAAGGTCGTTTAGTCCTTGCGGACGGTTTGATTGATGCAAGCAAAGAAAAACCAACACTTATCATTGATGCAGCAACCTTAACGGGCGCAGCAAAAACAGCCGTAGGTGGCGATTACCACAGCGTTTTAAGCTTTGATGATAAATTAGTTGCCGATTTAATGAGTGCTTCTGATGCAGAGTTTGAACTATTTTGGCGCTTGCCACTAGCAGAGTTCCATCGCCAGCAATTACCGTCTGGTTTTGCAGATTTGAACAACATTGCTGCGCCATCACACACGGCAGGGGCAAGTACAGCAGCAGCATTTTTATCCCACTTTGTTGAAAACTACCGTCAAAATTGGGTACATATTGACTGCTCTGCAACGTACCGTAAATCGCCAGTCAGCCTATGGGCTGAGGGCGCAACAGGTATAGGTGTGAGAACATTAGCGAATTTATTAATCAGTAAAGCAAAATAAATTGCGATTATTGATATCAGGCACGAAGGGGAAACTTTCCGTGCCTATTTTTTATCTCAACAATTTTTTACCTCAACAAAAGTACGCGTATAATAAACGATTATTTTTTCATGGTAGGGGATGAGCATGTCGCAGCAATCGAACAATCATAATGCGAACCAAGAAACTGAGATCCAATTTACAGAGTTAACGGTGCCGAAAGGTTCCTCGTTGAAATTAAGTGTGTTAGATGAAGAGCCACAAGCGATTGTCGATGCGCTGACTGAGTTCTTTAAGCAACATAAGGTCGTCAGACGGGCTTTTATGGTGTCAGCGCTTGAAGATGAAGAGGGTGACGAAAACCCTATTTTAATGATTGCATTGGAATTTACCACTGGCGCAGAGAATATCGATACAATTATTCATGAAGCAGGTACATTAGCTTGTGAGTATTTAAATGATGATGAATCGATTGATTTTTGTGTGGTCAATGAACATGAAAAAGGTATTAGTCATTTTATTACTCAACATGTTCAGCCGTTTTATCAGCGCCGTTTAGGCAGTTTTTTACGTGACACTATCCCTGTAAAAAATACCTGATAAAATCACGTATTGAGTGGGGAAACTGTATTTTCTCACTCATAAACAGATTATTGATAATTAATTATACGTATATTTCACTTCCTATTTATAAAATATCCCGCATTCCCACTGTTTTAGCCCCTGATAGTTTTTTCCGTTTTGTCTGATAGGTCTTTTGATCACATTCTGTTAAATTATGTTGATGAATGAAACAAATATCTATCGTTTTCATTTATGCATAATCTAAAGCCATTCTAAATGCATAATGGGTTTTAACTTCCTGTTAATACCTTAAAAAAAAGAATATTTCTAACTAATTAAAGGGCGGGCGGTAATGAAACAACAATCTAGTTGGGCTTCATTGGCGGGTCTAAAAACGAAAAAACGCTATATTGCAATCGCATTAGCATCGGTCGTGGCATTATCTGGTTGTGATGACACCGCGAAAGAGCCAACCACAAAAGAAAACAATGTTGCATCGTCGACAGAAAATCAAACCAAAACGGCACCCGTTGCGGAGCAAAAAAAAACAGCACCAAAACTTTCCACTGAAGAGTTGGTTAAAAAATACGCAGGGAAAGATTTAACGGTACTGGATGCGTCTGAATTGCAGCTTGATGGTGCAAGTGCGATGGTCATTACCTTCTCTGTTCCGCTACAAGCAAATCAAGATTTCGGGCAGTTTGTGAACCTGATTGATGTGAAGTCAGGGAAATTAGATGGTGCTTGGGAACTGTCTGATAATCAAATGGAACTGCGTTTTCGCCATTTACCGCCGTCAAAAGAATTAAACCTTACTATTAATCCAGGTATTAAAGCGGTTAATGAGCGCACTATTTCTGAAACGTTCGATAAAAAGTTCACCACGGCGCAAATCATTCCTACCGTTGGCTTTGCAAGTAAAGGTTCTTTATTACCAAGTAAAGTGGCACAAGGCTTGCCTGTTATTGCGCTGAATGTCGATAAAGTGGATGTGAATTTCTTCCGTGTGGATGAAAAACAGTTACCGCAATTTTTAGCTCAGTGGCAATACCGCAGTAACTACGAGTATTGGTACTCCGAAGAATTTCTTGATAAGGTTGAACTGGCCTATACAGGGCGTTTTGATTTAAATCCAGATAAAAATACCCGCCAGACCATTTTATTGCCACTGAAAGACATCAAAGAACTTCAGCAAGATGGCGTGTACCTTGCAATCATGCAAAAAGCGGGTTCATACAGCTATCAATTCCCTGCGACAGTATTCACTTTAAGTGATATTGGCGTATCGCTGCACAGCTACCAAGACCGTGTGGATATTTTCACTCAGTCATTAGCTAAAGGTTCCGCAATTAAAGGCGTGGAATTGCGTATTTTGGATGAAAAAGGCCAATTAGTGACCAAAGGTACCACTGATGGTGACGGTCATGCGCAATTAGATAAATTGGCTGGCGGCAAGTTGTTACTGGCAACCCATGATGGGCAAACCAGTATGATCGATTTAACACAACCTGCGTTGGACCTTTCTGAATTCGATATTTCAGGGCCTGAAGGTTTTGCAAAACAATTCTTTACCTTTGGCCCTCGTGATTTGTATCGTCCTGGTGAATTATTGCTAGTAAATGGTTTGCTGCGTGATGGTGATGGTAACCCTGTTAAATCTCAGCCTGTTAAAGTTGACATCTTGAAAACCGATGGGCAAGTGGTGCGCAGCTTTGTTTGGCAACCTGAGGAAAACCAAAATGGGTTATATCAATACCAATTTGAAATTCCAAAAAATGCCGAAACTGGTGGCTGGTCATTACGCTTTGATTTAGGGGATGGCTCACCTCAGCGTTACTATAAGTTCAATGTTGAAGATTTTATGCCAGAACGCATGGCATTAGAAATTGTTGGCAGTGATGTGCCGCGTTTAACCACTCAGTCTGTTGATTTTGATATTCAAGGTCGTTATTTGTATGGTGCACCAGCGGCGAGCAATGAGCTGCAAGGGCAAATACTCCTGAAAGCGAACCGTGAAGCTGTCGCAAAATTGCCAGGTTTTGAATTTGGTGCCGTCAATGAAGAAGGCTTACCACGTAAGTTGGATGAATTTGACCTAACACTCGATAGCAATGGTGAAACGGTTATTTCTATCCCAAATAGCAATTGGAGTTCGACTCGTTCACCAATTTCTGCGGTTTTACAGGCCAGCTTATTAGAAGCGGGTGGTCGCCCTGTGACGCGCCGTGCGGAACAAGCGATTTGGCCAGCGGAAAAACTGGTGGGTATTCGCCCATTATTCGCGAAAAAAGAAATCTATGATTATCGCACCGACCGTTATGTGAAACGCCATAATGTGGACGAAAATTCACTGGCGGAGTTCGAATTAGTTATGGCGGATGCGGCGGGTAATAAACTAGCTGCTGACAACTTAACCGTGCGTTTAGTGTATGAGCGCCGCGATTATTACTGGAGTTGGTCTGAAAGTGGTGGTTGGTCATCCAATTATGACCAAAAAGATTTAGTGATGGCGAATGAAAATATCGCGATTGCAAAAGACGGTACTGCCAAAGTCTCGTTCCCTGTGGATTGGGGCGCGTTTCGCATTGAAGTGCTGAATCCAGAAAACCAGTTAGTCTCTAGCCTGCAATTCTGGGCGGGCTATTCATGGCAAGATAACACTGGCGGCAGCGGTTCTGTGCGCCCTGACCAAGTGAAATTAAGCCTGAACAAACCCGCTTATTTACCAGGTGAAAAGGCGAAAGTTCGCATTGAATCACCAAAAGCAGGTAAAGGTTACGTTCTACTTGAATCGAGCAATGGCCCTCTATGGTGGGAAGAGATAGATGTGCCTGAAAAAGGCTTAGACGTTGAAGTGCCTGTGAATAAAGAGTGGGCACGTCATGATTTATATATTTCAGCTGTTGTCGTTCGCCCAGGTGATGACTCGAAAGAAGCCACCGTTAAACGTGCTGTAGGTGTGCTGCATCTGCCGATTGCGGATGAAAACCGTAAAATTGCTTTAGCGTTAACGTCGCCAGATAAAATGCGCCCGAACCAAGACTTAACGGTGAAGATTAAAGCGACAGCGCAAGATGGCAAGCCACTTCCTGAAAAAGTGAATGTGCTGTTATCTGCGGTGGATACGGGTGTACTGAATATCACCGATTTCAAAACGCCAGACCCATACGACGCATTCTTTGGTCGTAAGCGTTACAGTGTTGATCAATATGACGTTTATGGTCATCTGATTGAAGGGCAAGGTAAAGTTGCGAACCTGCGTTTTGGTGGTGATAGTGAAGAGGCTGCGCTGGAACGGGGTGGCATGAAGCCACTGACAGAAGTGCAGATTATCGCTGAGCAAGCCAAGCCTGTCACATTGGATAAAAATGGGGAAGGGGAAGTCTCCCTCGCAATCCCTGATTTTAATGGTGAACTGCGTGTGATGGCACAAGCGTGGAATGAAAAAGATTTCGGCCATGCAGATAGCAAAGTGATTGTTGCCGCACCGTTAGTGACGCAAATGTCGATGCCACGTTTTATGGCGGGTGGTGATAAATCCTATTTCGCCCTCGACCTGACTAACATGACAGACAACACGCAAAACCTGACCGTGAATTTCAAAGCGTCAGGCATGGTGAAGTTGGATGGTGTGACGAGCCGTGAATTAGCGCTTCCAAAAGGTAAGCGCACGACAATCAATTTACCTGTCAAAGCTGACTATGGCTTTGGTCAAGGTGAAGTGTCGATGACCATTAATGGCATGAAGATTGACGGGGAAGCGAACAAAGATTACAGCAACAGCTGGAAAGTGGGCGTGCGTCCTGCTCAACCTGCGGAAACTGTAGCGTTTGCAACCGCAATTGAACCAGGTACAGTGTGGTCATTACCAACGAATCAAATAGCGGCATTGAACCCTGAAACTCTGGAAGGGCAAGTGCTGTTAACTAGCCGTCCACCGTTAGATATTTCTCGTTATATTCGCGAGCTATTTGCGTATCCGTACGGTTGTCTTGAGCAAACTATCAGTGGTCTGTATCCGTCATTGTTCTCCACACAAGCGGAGCTGAACAAGTTAGGGATTAAAACGCAAACAGATGCGGATCGCCATAAAGCGATTGAAATTGGTATTCCACACCTGTTAAGCATGCAACGCGGCGATGGTGGCTTCTCTTTATGGGATAGAAACGGCCGTGAAGAATACTGGTTAACGGCTTATGCCGCAGATTTCTTAAACAAAGCGAATCAACGTGGCTTCACTGTTCCGCAAGATGCACTGAGCAACGCCAATACGCGTCTGTTAAGTTACTTGCAAGATGGTAATCAAATCAATTACCCATACACTGACAACCAGCCGGCTGCACGTTTTGCGACACAGGCGTATGCAGGTTTAGTGTTAGCATCACAGCAAAAAGCACCATTAGGGGCATTGCGCCAACTGTATAGCCAAAGTAACAATGCAATCAGCGGGTTACCATTGGTTCAGTTAGGGGTGGCATTAAATCTGATGGGGGATAAATCCCGTGGTGAAAGTGCGATTATTGAGGGCTTGAAAAAACAACGTACTGGTTATAACTATATTGGTGATTACGGCTCAACCATTCGTGATGATGCGATGATCATTGCGTTATTAAATGAATATAATTTGATGCCGAAATCCCGTGACCAAAAACTGCAAACGCTGTCAAATAACCTGACTTCGCAACGTTATTTCTCAACTCAAGAAAGCAATGCATTGTTCTTAGCAGGGCGTTTCTACTTGAATGAGTCTGAAGCGCCTTGGAAAGCGTTAATTAACGGGCAAGAACCGCCGATGATTTCGGACAAACCTGTTAGTGAGTTCTTAAGTAAAGGCCAAATTCAAAACGGCTATAGCATTGAAAACAGTGGCACAAACACATTGTATACGCGCCTGAATGTGGTGGGTTATCCACAACGTTCACCGAAACCAATGTCGAATGTACTAGGGATTCAACGCAGTTACTTTGATATGAAAGGTAACCGTATTTCACTGGATAGATTAAGAAGCGGTGAAATGGTGGTGGTGAAACTGGAAGTTCAAGCATCGCAAAGCGTGCCAGATGCACTAGTCGTAGATTTGCTGCCTGCGGGCTTAGAGTTGGAAAACCAAAACTTAGCCAATAGCAGCGCGAATTTAAGTGAATCAGCACCGAATTTGCAAGAACTGATTGATGACATGCAACAATCACAAATTCGTCATATGGAATACCGTGACGATCGCTTTGTGGCTGCCGTTGAGGTTCAGCAGTATCGCCCAACAACCTTGGTTTACTTAGCGCGTGCCGTGACACCAGGTGTGTATAGCATCCCTGTCCCACAAGTTGAGTCAATGTATGTCCCTGATTGGCGTGCAACTGGCTACTCAGAAGGGCAAGTCGAAATCGTTCGCTAATTATCACCTTAGGCCCTTATGTTGTGGAATATAAGGGCTTTTCTTTACTTCTTTTTCGGTACACCCATCAATGAAAAAATGGTTACGTCGCACAGGCATTACGTTCGTGTCTTTGGTCATTTTGCTACCGTTATTATTTTTAGCAGCAGATAAAATTTGGCCTTTGCCAATCAAACAGATCGAAATGGCACGAACCGTTGTGGCCGCTGATGGCACACCACTGTGGCGTTTTGCGGATAAAGACGGAATTTGGCGTTTTCCTGTCAAAATTGATGAGGTTTCCCCTGATTTTATCGAAGCGCTATTAACTTACGAAGACCGTCATTTTTATCGTCACCCTGGCGTGAACCCATTTTCATTAGTGCGTGCGGCAGGGCAGTTTGTTAGCTCAGGGCGAATTGTATCTGGTGGTAGTACCATTTCCATGCAAGTGGCACGGCTTATCGACCCCCATGAACGTACTCTGGGGGGAAAATTAAAGCAATTGTGGCGAACGGCTCAACTGGAATATCATTATTCGAAAGATGATATTCTCGAAATGTATTTAAACCGTGCGCCTTATGGGGGCACGATAGAAGGTATTGGTGCGGCAAGCTGGGTGTATTTGAATAAATCCCCTGCCAAGCTTACTGCCAGTGAAGCGGCATTATTTGCAGTGCTACCACAAGCACCAAGCCGCTTACGACCAGACCGCTATCCAGAAAGGGCACAAGCGGCGCGAGATAAAGTGCTGGATAGACTTGAAGAATACCAAGTCTGGAGCCACGAAAAAGTGGCGGATATTAAGCAAGAGCAAATTTGGCTCGCACCACGTAAAAACCCACATTCTGCCCCGCTGTTGGCTCGACGAGTGACCAAAGATGCTCAAGAGTCGATCATTGAAACGACCATTGATGCCAGTTTACAGAGTCAACTGGAAGACATGGCAATGAACTGGAAAAACCAACTTCCCAAGCAAACTTCCTTGGGGATTTTAGTGGTCGATCACACTGATATGGCGGTGAAAGCCTATATAGGTTCGATAGATTTCCAAGATAATAGCCGTTTTGGTCATGTAGATATGGTCAGCGCTTGGCGTTCTCCAGGCTCGACATTAAAACCGTTTTTATATGCGCTAGCGATGGATGATGGCCTGATCCACGCTGAATCATTGCTACAGGACGTGCCTAGGCGTTTTAATGATTACCGACCAGGTAACTTTGATAGCGGTTTTAACGGCCCTGTGAGCGTGAGTGATGCGCTGGTGCGCTCATTAAACTTGCCCGTAGTGCAACTATTAGATGTGTATGGCAGCAAACGCTTTACCGCACAATTGCGTAACGTGGGTACTGAATTACGTTTCCCTGTGGGCAGTGAGCCAAATTTGTCGTTGATTTTAGGCGGTACAGCAACGCGGATGGAAGACTTGGTGTCAGCTTATAGTGCGTTTGCACGCAAAGGTAATGTATCGCCGCTGCGTTTTAAACCGACGGATGAAATTCGCGATAGGGCATTGATGTCGCCAGGAGCTGCATGGATTGTCCGTCGTATTATGGGAGGAGAGGCACGTCCAGTTCCAGAGGCTAATTTATCAGGGCAACTGAACTTAGCTTGGAAAACAGGGACAAGTTACGGTTACCGAGATGCATGGGCGATAGGTGTCAATCCGCGATATACCATCGGGGTTTGGGTTGGAAGACCTGATGCCACACCCGTTGCGGGGCAATTAGGCGTTGCAACAGCCATCCCGATTATGAACCAAGTCAATGGCATGTTATTGAGCCGAATTTACCTCTCTCATGAGACGCTACCAAAAGATACTAAGCCCGCAAGTGTTAGCCAAGCGGTGATTTGTTGGCCAGGGGGGACGGCGTTATTAAAAGACGATAACAATTGCCGTCAGCGGCGTTTAAGTTGGGTTTTGGATAATACCATCCCGCCAACATTAATGGCGCGTGATCAAGAGTCATTATTAGGGCTAAGGCAAAAAATTTGGGTCAATGACCAAGGTTTACAAGTAGCAGCAGATTGTCCAAAGGCTCAAGAAAAAGAGGTGCATTTGTGGCCAATTACGGTTGAGTCTTGGTTGCCTTCAAGTGAAAAACGTGAAAATCGTCTACCAAAAGCCGATTTAAGCTGCCCGCCATTGAAATTAGAAATGCCACCGTTATTGATTTCGGGTGTGCGTGATGGGGAAGTTTTACAGCGCTTGCCAGGGAAAACTAGCTTGGATTTACGCTTAGTCACACAAGGTGGGCAAGGGCAGAAATGGTGGTTCTTAAATGGTGAACAAGTGAACTCCACTGAGCAAAATGGCTCTATTTTGCTCACGCTCGAAAAAAGCGGAAATTACCAAATATCTGTTTTAGATTTAAGCGGGCAAGTCACCGCGCTAAACTTTAGAGTTAAGTAACAGAGGAAAAACGTGACTTACCCGAAAAAATAGTGTTTTTTGCTATAAAAACTTTAACAAAATGTTGTTGTGACTGTAGGAAATTGTAATCAGAGCCCCTATAATCAACGCCTTATTTTTCTTTTTCCTAGGTGCGCTGATTTTTAGAGGCAAAAACCCTAATATCCGAATTAGAAATAATATAAAAAACTACAACATGCCCCTATTTTACGTTCTTGCATCCTAACTTACAGGGAAGAGCAAAGAATAAAGGCCTAATAAATCGCTAAGAGGTTATTTATGACTGTTCAACGTACATTTTCTATTATTAAACCAAACGCTGTGAAGAAAAACGTGATTGGTGCTATCTACAACCGTTTCGAAAGCGCGGGCTTCAAAATCATTGCTGCTAAAATGATGCATTTAACGCGTGAACAAGCTGAAGGCTTCTACGCTGAACACAAAGGCCGTCCTTTCTTTGATGGTCTGGTTGAATTCATGACTTCTGGCCCAATCATGCTGCAAGTGTTAGAAGGCGAAAATGCAATTCAACGTCACCGTGACCTGATGGGCGCAACTAATCCAGACAACGCATTAGCGGGTACTTTACGCGCTGACTACGCAGACAGTTTCACAGAGAACGCAACTCACGGTTCAGATTCTGAAGAGTCTGCCGCACGTGAAATCGCGTATTTTTTCACTGCTGATGAAATCTGCCCACGTTAATAAACGTGCATTAGCATTATTGTTGTAAAGTTTGTACAATGCCACGCCCTGCTATAATTTAGCAGGGCGCTTATATTTTTAAGACTACTCAAAATCTACGTCGTGCTGAACTCAGCACTGCCGAAAGTGTAACAACGAGGCAATACACATGTCCGATATGACGACTGATGCACAATGTGCAACATCTTCCGCTATTTCTGTCACACCAGAAAAAACGAATCAAAAAGTTAACTTACTCGATTTAAATCGTAAGCAAATGCGTGAATTTTTCGCACAAATGGGCGAGAAACCGTTCCGTGCCGATCAGGTTATGAAATGGATTTACCACTACTGCTACGATGATTTCGAGCAAATGACGGATATCAACAAAGTCCTTCGTGCCAAGTTACAAGAAGTGGCTGAAATTCGCGCTCCTGAAGTGGCAGATGAACAACGTTCATCGGATGGCACCATCAAATGGGCGATTAAAGTTGGCGATCAACTGGTTGAAACGGTATACATTCCAGAGGCTGATCGTGCAACATTGTGTGTCTCATCCCAAGTGGGTTGTGCGCTGGAATGTAAATTCTGTTCGACAGCGCAACAAGGTTTCAACCGTAATCTGCGTGTTTCCGAAATTATCGGTCAAGTTTGGCGTGCCGCAAAAATTATTGGTTCACTAAAATCCAGTGGACGCCGCCCAATTACAAACGTTGTGATGATGGGAATGGGTGAACCATTACTTAACTTAAACAATGTTGTTCCTGCGATGGAAATCATGTTAGACGATTTTGGTTTTGGTTTATCAAAACGCCGAGTCACGATTTCAACGTCAGGTGTCGTTCCTGCGCTGGATAAACTCGGTGATATGATTGATGTGGCATTGGCGATTTCACTGCATGCACCAACTGATGATATTCGTGATGATATTGTTCCAATTAATAAAAAATACAATATCGAAACCTTCCTCAATAGTGTGAATCGCTACCTGACAAAATCGAATGCGAATGCAGGCCGTGTCACTGTTGAGTATGTGATGCTCGATCACGTGAATGATAGCGTAGAACAAGCGCACCAGTTGGCCGAATGTTTAAAAAACACACCAAGCAAAATTAACTTGATCCCATGGAACCCATTCCCAGGAGCACCATATGGTCGAAGTTCGAACAGTCGTATCGATCGTTTTTCTAAAGTGTTGATGGAATACGGGTTTACGACTATAGTTCGTAAGACTCGTGGTGATGATATCGACGCAGCTTGCGGTCAATTAGCTGGCGATGTGATCGATAGAACCAAGCGAACGTTGAAAAAACGCTTAGCAGGGGAACCTATCCAAGTAAAATCAGTCTGATTTATAGATATTATCCAATAAGTGAGTTAGGTAATGTTTCAAGGCGTTTTTACGTTAGGCAAAACGCCTTTGTTCACCTACAATAGTGAAGCAATAAGATAAATTTAATTGTTGTTTCAGAACTATGATAAATTCTGACGAATAGAGCTTATAAATATTTGCTTTATATTTTTTAACTTGGAAATAGTGTTGCCAGCAAATGACTATCGAAAATAATACCGAACAAACTACAGTCACTGTAGGACAATTATTAGCGCAGGCACGTCAGCGCATGGGGCTAACGCAAGATATTGTTGCAGAACGATTATGCCTTAAAACCAGTACGGTAAAAGAGATAGAAGAAGACATTGCTCCTGCTGGTGTTGAACCCACTTTTTTACGTGGTTATATTCGTTTATATGCGCGGATGGTTGGTGTACCAGAAAGTGATATTAAGGCACTCATGAAAGTGGAAGAGCCTATCCCTCTGGCGAAAGTATCACCAATGCAAAGCTACTCGTTGGGTAAAAAACGCAAAAAACGCGAAGGTTGGTTAATGAAACTGACGTGGTTGATTGTGATTATCTTGATAGCAATGGTAGGTATTTGGTGGTGGCAAGACCACAACGCGCAAAAAGATGAATTAGTCTCGATGGCAAATCAAAGTGATTTGGTTTTGTCTCAACAAGACAACAACACAACACCTGTTGAATTACCGAATCCAATCGATGATCCTTCAATTACAGTGGGAACAGCGGTGTTGGAAAATACGTCAGAAACATTGGCTCCAGAAGGTGCTGTATCAAATAGTGCTTCTGAACAAGCAAACGTGAGAACCATTCCATTACCGAATGCACCTCAATCGACTGTTTCACAAGACCGAACGCAAAATACGCAAACGGAAGAACCTGCACCAGTTAGTAGCAGTGCATTAGTTCTGAATTTTACAGGGCAGTGCTGGTTAGAAGTTCGTGATGCGAATAATAAAATTTTATTCAGTGGCGCTAAAAATAATGGTGATAAACTGGAATTGGATGGCACAGCGCCTTACCGCTTGAATATTGGTGCACCTGCTAATGTCACCGTTCAATTCCAAGGTAATCCCGTTGATTTAAGCCGTTTTATCAAAGCGAAGCGCCCTGCGAAATTCAAGCTGCCAGAAGCTTAAAAAATATTGTAAAGAAGAAGCAAACTATATCCGAAAACATCTTTTTTGATAGGTTATAGTTTGCTTTCTTGTGTATAGTGGAACGCATAGAAGCAATAGTTAACACTATACCACGGTAACAAAGAGCACATGGACGTTCGGAGAATTAAAGAAAAATGCATAACGAATCACCGATAAAAAGACGCAAATCCACCCGTATCAATGTAGGTAGCGTGCCAATAGGCGACGGTGCCCCCATCGCTGTTCAGTCAATGACGAATACCCGCACTACTGATGTCGAAGCCACTGTCCGCCAAATTAAAGCCCTCGAACGTGTAGGTGCTGATATTGTGCGTGTTTCTGTTCCGACGATGGACGCTGCGGAAGCCTTTAAACTGATTAAACAGCAAGTTAACTTGCCATTAGTGGCAGATATTCACTTTGATTATCGCATCGCGTTGAAAGTTGCTGAATATGGCGTGGATTGCTTACGGATTAACCCTGGCAACATCGGTAGTGAAGAACGTATTCGCCAAGTTGTTGATTGTGCTCGTCATTATGGCATTCCTATTCGTATTGGTGTGAATGGCGGTTCATTGGAAAAAGATATTCAAGAAAAATATCGTGAGCCAACGCCTGAAGCGTTAGTCGAATCCGCGATGCGTCATGTTGATATCTTGGATAGACTGAATTTCGATCAGTTTAAAGTCAGCGTTAAAGCCTCCGACGTATTTTTGGCCGTTGGCTCATACCGCTTACTGGCAAATAAAATCGACCAGCCGCTGCATTTAGGGATCACCGAAGCGGGGGGCGCGCGTGCGGGTTCAGTTAAATCCGCGATTGGCCTTGGCATGTTACTGTCAGAAGGAATTGGCGACACCTTGCGTATTTCATTAGCAGCGGATCCTGTCGAAGAAATTAAAGTTGGGTTTGATATCCTAAAATCACTGCGTATTCGTTCTCGTGGCATAAACTTTATTGCTTGTCCAACCTGTTCACGCCAAGAATTTGACGTGATTGGTACGGTGAATGAACTTGAACAGCGTTTAGAAGACCTGATTACACCGATGGATGTCTCGATTATTGGCTGTGTGGTTAATGGCCCAGGTGAGGCTGAAGTGTCAACGTTAGGTGTAGCAGGTGCAAAAACCAAAAGCGGTTTTTATGAAGATGGCAAGCGCCAAAAAGAACGTTTTGATAATGATAAAATTATCGACCAGTTAGAAGCGAAGATTCGTGCTAAAGCTGCCATGATGGACGAAAGTAACCGAATTGAGATTAATTTAAAAAGCTAAATTTGCTCATGTCATTTCAAGCTACACAGTTATCTGTTGTAGCTTGAAATTTTTAGTGCACAATTCAAATTATTATCTGTGTTTGCAGTTGAAATTGGTCAAGTACTGTGCAAATCCACGGATAAATCTCGATTCGTATCAGGATTTGCTGTTTGTTGATTGAACCTGATGATATTTCGCTCTTATAATCAAACTAATGTCATTCTGAAAATAGAGAAAGAAAGTGGGAAAAAATATCCAAGCCATTCGAGGCATGAATGATTACTTGCCAGCTGATACACGTGTATGGCAGAAAATCGAAGCAACATTAAAAAATATTTTACAGGGTTATGGTTTTAGTGAAATACGTACCCCGATTGTAGAGCAGACCCCGCTATTTCGCAGAGCGATTGGTGAAGTGACGGATGTTGTTGAAAAAGAAATGTATACCTTCAATGACCGTAACGAAGAAAGTCTGACATTACGCCCTGAAAATACCGCTGGCTGCGTCCGTGCGGGTATTGAGCATGGCCTGCTGTACAATCAGGAACAGCGTTTATGGTATTTAGGACCAATGTTTCGCTATGAGCGCCCACAAAAAGGCCGTTACCGTCAATTTCACCAATTAGGTGCAGAAGTGTTTGGCTTAGCAGGGCCAGATATCGATGCTGAAGTCATTTTAATGACCGCGCGCTGGTGGAAAGCACTCGGGATTAGCGAGCATGTCACCCTAGAACTGAACTCTATTGGTTCTTTAGAGGCGCGTGCCAATTACCGTGAAGCACTCGTTGCATTCTTAGAACAGCACAAAGATAAATTGGATGAAGATTGTAAACGCCGTATGTATACCAATCCATTACGCGTTTTAGATTCCAAAAATCAAGATATTCAAGCTTTATTGAATGATGCACCGGAACTGTTTGACTACCTTGATGTCGAATCACGTGAGCACTTTGATGGCTTATGCAAATTATTGGATAATGCGGGGGTTAAATATCGCGTTAACCAGCGTTTAGTCCGTGGTCTTGACTACTATAATCGCACCGTTTTTGAGTGGGTAACGACAGCGTTAGGCTCACAAGGTACTGTGTGTGCGGGTGGTCGTTATGATGGCTTAGTTGAACAACTGGGTGGTCGTGGAACACCTGCGGTTGGCTTTGCGATGGGCATGGAGCGCATGGTGTTATTAGTTCAGGAAGTGAACCCTGAATTTACGGCAGACACTTCAGTTGCTGATGTCTATTTGGCCTCTTTTGGCGATAACAGCCAACAAGCTGCGCTGCTGGTTGCAGAAAAAGTACGTGACGAATTACCTACACTGCGGTTAATGACTAACCACGGTGGTGGAAACTTCAAGAAACAGTTAGCAAGAGCCGACAAACAAGGCGCAAAAATTGCCCTGATCTTGGGGGAAGATGAAATTAATCATAGCCAAGTTACCCTAAAAGATTTACGGACTGGCGCGCAAGAAACTATTTCACAGCAACTAATGGCATCACGTATCACTGAGCTATTAGGTTAAGGAGAGACAAGTGGAAGTCTATACAAACGAAAATGATCAAGTTGACGCGATTAAACGCTTTTTCGCGAATTATGGCGCGCCATTAGTCATTGGTCTCGTCATTGGTGTGGGTGGGGTCTTCGGTTGGAACTATTGGCAGTCTCATAAAGTCAATGTCCTGCAAGAAAGCGCGCAGAAATATGAAACCATCAACACCCAATTACGCTCAGGTTCAGAGCAAGGTGTGATTGCTGCACAAAAATTTGCAGCTGAAACGGATGATGTTTACAGTGCCATGATGGGGCTGGAACTCGCACAAATCGCTGTCGATAAAGGTGATTTAGCGAACGCTCAAACGGCATTAAGCAATGCTCTGGCTAAAGCGAAAACGGTTGAAATGCAAGATCTTATCAACTTGCGCTTAGCGCGTGTACAGCTTGCACAAGGTAATGCTGATGCGGCAATTGCTTCTGTCGCTAACATTAAAGGTAAGTCATGGCAAGCAACGGCACAGGATGTCCGTGGTGATGCTCTGCTCCATAAGGGCGATAAAGCAGGCGCGAAAGCTGCTTACGCACAGGGGTTAGAAAGTGAAGGTTCTCAATCTCTTAGAGGTATTTTGACTCTGAAATTGAACAACGTATCTAATTCATAAGAAGAAAGGAAACGACAAACATGCAGTTGCGCAAAACTCTTTTGATAGGCCTAGTCGCTTCAGCTTTACTTGCCGGTTGTTCCAGCGAAACTGATTCTATCATTATGGCGCCACTTCCACAGGTTGAGAATCAATTCACTCCATCAATTGTTTGGGATAAATCTGTTGGTAATGGTGTTGAACAATTTTACTCTGAATTAGCGCCAGCTTGGGATGGTTCAGCCGTCTACGCGGCTGATCGTAAAGGTTTAGTAAAAGCACTTGAGCTCGATAGTGGCAAAGAAATTTGGTCTGTTGATCTCTCAAAGCGTACAGGCTTCCTTTCTGCTAATTTGTCTGCGCTACTGTCTGGTGGTTTAACTATCGATGGTGACAAAATCTTTATTGGTACCGAACGTGGCACTGTGATTGCGTTGAACAAAGAAGATGGCCAAGTTGTTTGGGATGTAGAAGTTGCTGGTGAAGCGTTATCTAAGCCAACCGTTAGCAACGACTTAGTGATGATTCACACCAGTAATGGCCAGTTGCAGGCGCTAGATGTAAACAGCGGTGAAATTAAATGGACCGTGAATATGGATACGCCATCACTGTCTTTACGTGGTGAATCAGCGCCAGCAGTGGCCTTTGGCGCCGCAATTGTGGGTGGTGATAACGGTCGTGTCAGTGCTGTGTTATTATCTCAAGGCCAGCTGATTTGGCAGCAACGTATTTCACAAGTGACCAGCTCAACTGAAATCGGTCGTTTGAATGATGTGGACATGTCGCCAATCATTGATGATGGTAAAGTGTATGCAATTGCCTATAACGGCACATTAGCTGCGTTAGATATGCGCTCTGGCCAAATTCTGTGGAAACGCGAATTAGGTTCTGTGAATAACATGGTTTTATCGGGTGAAAACTTATATCTGGTAGACCAAAATGATCGTGTATTATCTGTGCGTAAAAGTGATGGCGTGACTCTGTGGACGCAAGAAGAGCTGCTAAACCGTGGGTTATCTGCACCAGAAATGTATAATGGCTACCTCGTTGTTGGTGATAAAGAAGGTTATTTACACTGGTTAGATATGAACACTGGCGGCTTTGTTGCACAAAACAAATTGAATAGCTCTGGTATTCATGCTCGACCTGTTGTGGCGAGTGATAAGCTGATGGTTCAGGCGAAAAACGGAACAGTTTATCTGTTAACGCGTTAATTTCCTGACAAACCGCCATTTTACCGATAAAATAAACGGTTCCTGATAACAGGAGCCGTTTCGTTTTTTTGTTTTCTGAGTTTAAGCCTCAGAATTCCTTAGTTAATTAAAGTTGTGAGGCATCTAAGAATGATACCCGTCGTAGCGCTGGTAGGGCGTCCAAACGTAGGAAAATCCACGTTATTTAACCGTTTAACCCGTACCCGTGACGCATTAGTAGCGGACTTTCCTGGTCTGACTCGTGACCGTAAATATGGGCGTGCTGAAGTTGAAGGGCATGAATTCATTATTATCGACACGGGGGGTATCGATGGGACTGAAGAAGGTGTGGAAACACACATGGCGGCGCAGTCCTTGCAAGCCATTGAAGAAGCAGACATCGTACTCTTTATGGTAGATGCTCGCTCAGGCTTAATGCCTGCGGATGAAGGCATCGCTAAACACTTACGTAGCCGTAAGAAAAAAACCTATTTAGTTGCCAATAAAACGGATGGTATTGATGTTACCACGGCAATTGGTGATTTTTATTCTCTTGGCTTAGGTGAAATCCATCCCATTGCAGCATCCCATGGACGTGGTGTCACTCAATTAATCGAACAATCATTGAAACCGTTTATTGGTGAAGATGAAGAAGACGTTGAGTTAACGGAAGAAGAGGAAAATGCGGCTTATTGGGCGGCGTTAGAAGCCGAAGGTGAGCTCGCAGAAGACGAAGAAGATGATTTTGACCCAACAACGTTACCAATTAAATTAGCCATTGTTGGTCGCCCAAATGTCGGTAAATCAACGTTAACAAACCGTATTTTAGGTGAAGAACGTGTGGTTGTATTCGACATGCCTGGCACTACGCGTGATAGTATCTATATCCCAATGGAACGCGATGAGCGCGAATATATTCTCATTGATACGGCTGGTGTACGTAAGCGCGGAAAAGTGACGGAAACGGTTGAAAAATTCTCTGTCATCAAAACCTTGCAGGCCATTGAAGATGCTAACGTCGTTTTATTAGTCATTGATGCACGTGAAGGTATTTCTGACCAAGATTTGTCTTTACTGGGCTTTATCTTGAATGCGGGGCGTTCATTGGTGATTGCGGTCAACAAATGGGATGGCATGAAGCCTGAAGATCGTGAACATGTAAAGGATATGCTTGAACTGCGTCTGGGTTTTGTTGATTTTGCGCGTATTCACTTTATTTCTGCGCTACATGGCAGTGGTGTGGGTAATTTATTTGAATCTGTTCAAGAAGCGTATGAATCCGCAACTCGTCGTGTTGGTACCGCGCTACTGACCCGTATCATGAAAATGGCAGAAGATGAGCATCAACCGCCGTTGATCCGTGGCCGTCGCGTGAAAATGAAGTATGCTCATGCAGGGGGGCATAACCCACCAATTGTAGTGATCCACGGGAACCAAGTATCTGATTTACCAGACAGCTATAAACGTTATTTGATGAACTATTTCCGCCGTTCATTACAAGTAATGGGAACACCAATCCGTATTCTGTTTAAAGAGGGTGAAAACCCTTATGCGGATAAGAAAAATAAGCTGACAGCAACACAATTACGTAAGCGTAAGCGTTTGATGCAGCATTTGAAAAAACGTTAGTCTGTCATTAAGGCATTTTAGCCTTAATGGACGTTAAAGCCGTAACACATCAACCTGTTACGGCTTTTTGTTATATTACTTTTTGACAAATTTAGCGATTAAAGCGCAAACCCGTGTGGCCAATAACGCATAATCATGGCGTCGGCGGGGCATAAATGATTGAGGGAATTTATGGATACTCGTTCTTCTACGCGTCTAAACAAATATATTAGCGAAAGTGGTATTTGCTCAAGGCGCGAAGCCGACCGTTATATTGAGCAAGGTAATGTATTTATTAATGGGAAACGCGCAGGTATTGGTGACCAAGTTTTTGCAGGTGATGTGGTCAAGGTGAATGGTCAATTGATTGAGCCGCGTAATGAAGATGACTTAATTCTTATTGCCCTCAATAAACCCGTGGGGATCGTCAGTACCACAGAAAGTGGTGAGAAAGATAATATTGTTGATTATGTGAATCACAGTACGCGTATTTTCCCGATTGGGCGATTAGATAAAGATTCTCAAGGGCTGATTTTTTTGACCAACCATGGGGACCTGGTTAATAAAATTTTGCGTGCGGGTAACTCCCATGAGAAAGAGTACCTTGTGACGGTCAACAAACCTGTTACCGATGAGTTTATCCGTGGCATGGGGGCAGGTGTTCCTATCTTAGGGACAATGACCAAAAAGTGTAAGGTCAAAAAAGAAGCACCATTTGTTTTTCGTATTACCCTTGTGCAAGGGCTTAACCGTCAAATTCGCCGTATGTGCGAGCACTTTGGTTTTGAAGTGACTAAGCTTGAACGTATTCGTATTATGAATGTGGGACTAGCAGGAATACCTGTAGGTGAATGGCGGGATTTAACCGATGATGAGCTTATCGAACTATTTGATATGATGGAGAAATCAGAATCAGATATTAAGCCAAAAAAAATACAAAAAGCACAAGCAAGTAGTAAGAGCAATAATGGGGCGAAGCAAAACGTAGGGAGTAAACCCAAGGCAAAACCAGAAAACCCTACACGTAAAAAATTTACACAACCAGGTCGTAAAAAGAAAAAACGTTAACGTGTGGGCTTAGTTAAAAATAGACTGCAATATAAGGCTGAATATTGGGCATTGAATTCGCTTAAACATCGGCCTTTTTATGTAAATAACGTAAAACTAATGGGTAACTAACTGTATTTTAATGCGTTACTGTGCTGTGAGCGATTCATTATTATCGAGTATCAGACCAACATCTTCCCAGCTCTTTTGTGTTTGTAAGGCAACTTTTTCGCCAAATAGCTTACGTGCATTATTCACTGTGGCTGTTGCAAACTGTTTGAAGTTAGACTTTGCCGTAATCACAGGATCAGAAACGGTTGCGATCCATATTTTCCCTGCAACATCCCAAGTATTCCCACCTAACTCAGTGGCTAATAAATAGAATGCACGATTTGGAATACCTGAATTGATATGTACTCCTCCGTTATCAACGGTATAAGGTAAGTCCTTGTAATCTTGCATATGAGCAACTTGTGGGTCTTTATTGTATTTTGAAAAATAATAGGCAGTGCCAGGTTTAGACATAGAACGAAGGGCAGGTGCTTTCACTTTATTAATGAAAAGGTTTTCCCCGAGTAGCCAGTTGGATGTGGTGGCACTTTCATTGTTGACGTATTGCTTGACCATGATACCAATAACGTCAGCGACAGATTCATTAAGTGCACCAGATTGAAAAATATAGTTAAAGTTAGCTTCTGAGCTAATGTAACCATGAGCCAGTTCGTGTGCGATTATGTCAATGTCATTGTAGAATGGGCCAAAAGTTTTTCCATCTCCATCCCCAAAGAAAATAGCTTGAGAATCCCAGAATGCATTGGAGTAGTTTGTTCCAAAATGAATAATCGCATTGATATTAGCAGCACAGCCAAACATTTGACCAATATTTAATTTCTCCTTAAAAAATGTACGAATAGTCCCGATGGAATCAAAAACATGCCCTGCAGGTTTTGATGGCGCTTTGGCATCCCCTTCGCTCATTACAACTTTATAGTCGTCATAGAGCATGTGCTCATCATCTGACAGTTCATCTAGTTGGCAAATTGGGAGATCAGAGTGTGTGTGGCTGCTGTGTGCAACAAGTTGTTGGGCATCGCGAATAACACGCTTATAGTGACTATCAGCACTCGTTTTACAATGGGATAGCAAGTTACGTTGGCGTTGGACTTCTTCATCGGTATAGACACGGGTCATCATATCATTGATATGTATCAGTGTTGATTTCAGCTCAGCCGAATCATTTTCAGTGATGAGATTAGAAACTAAACATGGGGATAATAATGAACGGGCAAGGATATGACTCATGATATAACTCCATTTCAATTGGGTGAGATGGAATCATAATCGGTTATGTTTTAATTGTAACTATATGATATCTAAGGAACTAAGTTAATGACTGCTGCATTTTGTTAGAAAGGTAAAATATAATTTTTCTACCTTTCTCTATAAGTGAATATTATTAATTATGGTGATAACCACTCTTTACCTGAAATTAAAAAGTCAGTATAGAGCTTTTCTTCAGGACTATTTGGTTCAGGATGATAGTCATACTCCCAGCGAACAAGTGGAGGCATTGACATTAAAATTGATTCAGTTCGACCACCACTTTGTAAACCAAATAATGTACCTCTATCCCAAACAAGGTTAAATTCTACATAGCGGCCACGACGATATAACTGAAACTGCCTCTCTTGTTCAGCCCATGAATAGTTTCTTCGTTTTTCAACAATTGGCACATAAGCGTGTAAAAAACCATCGCCAACAGCTTGGGTAAAGTTGAAACAGTGCTCGAAACCACCCTGATTGAGATCGTCATAGAATAAACCGCCAATACCTCTAGGCTCATTTCTATGTTTTAAAAAGAAATATTCATCGCACCAATGCTTGTATTTTGGGTAAACATCTTCACCAAAGGGGAGACATAAGTCGCGTGCAACAGTATGCCAATGAACAACATCCTCAGTAAAACCATAATATGGCGTTAAATCAAACCCGCCACCAAACCACCAAACAGGGGCTTCTCCCTCTTTTTCCGCCATAAAAAAGCGCACATTGGCGTGAGTGGTTGGTATATACGGGTTTAATGGGTGAATAACAAGCGAAACTCCCATGGCTTGGTAGCTACGACCAGCAAGTTCAGGACGGTGTGCTGATGCTGAGGTTGGAAGTTGCTCACCTTTTATGTGCGAAAAGTTTACACCAGCTTGTTCGAAGAGGGCGCCATTTGTTAAAACACGGCTACGACCACCACCGCCTTCAGCGCGCTCCCATGTTTGTTCTAGAAAGGTTTCCTTACCATCTAGCTCAGTGATTTTTTTGCAAATAGTCTCTTGTAAGTTTTGCAAATAGGTTTTTACACGATCAATATCAGGGTAATTCATTGTTTTTTAATAAAACCAAAGGGAAAAAATAATGCTTAAAGTATACTCCTTTAAGCTAAAAAAGGCATATTGAATATTGATTGTGTTGTAAAACCAGTGATAATGGCAGGAAGATTAGTTTAAACGGGCAAATGTTATGGAAATACGGATCTTCCGCCAAGGTGATTATGAAGAGGTGCTGACATTATGGGAGCGCTGTTCTCTTAATGAATTTTCAGGCGATCCTGAACTCGACATCGAACGTAAATTACAATGTGGTGCAGACTTGTTTTTAGTTGCTGAAGTAACTGGGGAAGTGGTCGGCACTATTATGGGCGGTTATGATGGTATTCGTGGCACCGCCGTTTATCTTGCCGTACACCCTGATTACCGTGGTCGTGGCATTGCAAATGCGTTAGTGAGTCGTCTCGAAAAGAAATTGATTGCCCGTGGATGCGGTAGAATAGAATTATTAGTGAGTGAAGAATTTGATGCTGCTATCTATATGTTTGAAAAAATGCAGTATGAAGAAGAACAACCTGAACGCCTGATTTACTCGAAAAAATTAACCCACGAAACGGATTTCTAAGTTAATTGCTATTTGTTGGTTCATTGGTTTGAATGTTTCGGCAAATAGATTGTCACAATATGCATTATGCGACGAATTAAAGAGGATGATATGTCCCAACATGCAAATCTAAATAGCCAGACATGGCTTGCCCCAGTATTAAAAGTTTCCCTTTTAGGTACGGTATTAATGTTATCTGGCTGTGCCGGGTTCAAAGTTTTTTCGCCATCAACATGGTTTAGTAGCCCACTAATGGTGTCCAGTTCTGGTCTTGGACAAGTGACTAATTTTACACCCATGCAGGCTGATACTATTAAACAACAACTGAATGACCGTTATTCCATCCGTAATGGGATGCAAATGGAAAATGGCGAGGTTGTCACGGTTTTTCAAGGTATTGATGACGATAAAGTCAAAGTTGAAATTATTGGCCCTGAGCATGGTTATGTTTCACGGATTGTGGTGAGTGATCCGAATGTGGTGACGGAATGGGGGCCAAAAATTGGTACACCATTTAGCGATATTTATGAAAAAGCCTTTGGTGTCTGTGGGGTAGGTGAGCGCATAGACAACGTCCCTACCGTGGAATGTAATTCGCCACAATCTAGCCAAGTGGTGTATCGTTTTACAGGTAAATGGCAGGGGCCTGAGGATTTAATGCCATCAGATAACGACCTAAAAGAGTGGGAAATCTCTCAAATCCTTTGGCATAAATAATCTTTTTTCTAAAAATGCCGTAAGTGGCTAAATCATTTACGGTATTTTTTTATCTCTCAGGTATTTTTTCTACTAAGTTTCTTAAAGAAATTTCCCCTTTGTTAAATTATCTTTCTTATAATAGAGAACGAAACCTATAAAGCCTTGCGTTAAAACAAGGTGAAGAACATGACGATAAGGTAGGATAGCGATATCGTCCTAGATAACAGATAGGTTAGATAACATATTCATATTACGAGGTTTACCGTATGTCTCATTCTCAAAGTGGTATTTTGAAAGAACATAGTCGTTTCGGTATTTTTATTGAAGCATTGATGCAAGAAGGTTCGCTGGATGAAGTGAAAGCGGGTTGCAAAAACTTTATCGATGCTTTAACAAAATTACAAGCACAATACCCAGATGATCGCCTTGGTGCAGTGATTGCATTCGGCTCTGATGCGTGGAAGCAAATGGGGCGTGCAGATAGTGCACCTGAATTAAAGCCATTTCGGCCTTTAGGTAAAGGTTTAGCACCTGCAACTCAACGAGATATGTTCATTCATATTCAATCCCTGCGTCATGATATCAACTTTTCTTTAGCGCAAGCGGCATTGAAAGCATTTGGTAAGTCCATCAACGTAGTTGAAGAAATTCATGGTTTCCGTTGGGTTGACGATCGTGATTTAAGCGGCTTTATTGATGGTACTGAAAATCCACAAGGTGAAGAGATCGCTGAAGTCACTCTTATTGATGAAGGAAATGATAAAGGCGGAAGCTACGTTTTAGTTCAACGCTATGAGCACGATTTAAGAAAGTGGGATCGTTTTTCTGAACATGAACAAGAAAAAATGATTGGCCGCACCAAGAAAGATAGCGTCGAACTGGATGAAGATGCACGAAACATCACTTCCCACGTTTCTCGTGTAGTGATTGAAGAAGACGGTGAAGAGCTTGAAGTGATGCGCCATAGCTTGCCATATGGTACAGCAAGCGGTAAGCACGGGCTATTTTTCATCGCCTATTGTGCAAAATTACACAATATTGAACAGCAACTGTTAAGTATGTTCGGTGAAAAAGACGGTAAATACGATGATCTTCTACGTATGACTAAAGCGGTTTCTGGTAGCTATTACTATGCACCTTCAATTGAAACATTGCTTGCATTATAGATGACTCCTTGCCGCACGGATGCGGCGATTTCCTTTTCTTTAGTTTTACTTCCATCATTGAACAGGTTTCATGTGTTTAACTCTTTGATAGCTAATAATATTTTAGTGCTTATTTCCTCTATTTCTTTGTTATTCCAATTTGATATATAAAAAATTGATTGATAGCTATCCAGTTATAACCAAAACCGCTACAGTGGAGTCATACAGATATTTTGGTTTAGTGACGAATGGGAATGACATGAAAACAACTTTTTTTAAGAAAACAGCTTTAGCCAGCTTAGCGACCGTGTCTTTGTTAGGAAGTCCGCACCTATTCGCTGCTGAACTCCTTAACAGTTCATATGATATTGCTCGTGAATTGTTTGTAGCGTTGAATCCAACGTTTGAAAAACAATGGAATGAGGCTCACCCCGATGACAAATTAACTATCAAGCAGTCGCATGCTGGCTCATCAAAACAAGCCCTGGCGATTTTGCAGGGGTTAAGAGCAGATGTGGTGACCTATAACCAAGTGACTGATGTACAAATTTTGCATGATAAAGGGAATTTGATCCCTGTAGATTGGCAGTCTCGCTTACCGAATAACAGCTCACCCTACTATTCCACAATGGCTTTTTTAGTGCGTAAAGATAATCCGAAAGGGATTAAAACGTGGGATGACCTTGTCCGCAGTGATGTGAAATTAATTTTTCCAAATCCTAAAACATCTGGAAATGGCCGTTATACCTACCTTGCCGCTTGGGGAGCATTTAACCAAGAAAATAAAGGGGATACAGCAAAAACACGCGAACAGATGAAACAGTTCCTCAAAAATGTGGAAGTGTTTGATACAGGCGGTCGTGGTGCGACAACCTCATTTATTGAGCGTGGTCTTGGGGATGTGCTGATAAGTTTTGAATCCGAAGTTAACAATATCCGTTCACAATACGGTGAATCCGATTATGAAGTTATTGTGCCACCAGTGGATATTCTGGCGGAGTTCCCAGTGGCTTGGGTGGATAAAAATGTGCAAAAAAATGGTACGGAAGATGTCGCTAAAGCCTATTTAAATTATTTATACAGCCCGCAAGCGCAGGAAATTATTACTAACTTTAATTACCGTGTAAATGACAAAGCGGTGATGGAAGCGAACAAAAGCAAATTCCCAGAAACAAAATTATTTACCGTTGAATCCCAATTTGAGAGCTGGCCAAAAGTCATGGATATACATTTCTCAACGGGAGGAGAGTTTGACGAACTAATGGCACAAGGGCGCCGTTAATGAATCAATCTGGGAAGCGATTTTTGCCAGGCTTTGGCCTGACGTTGGGTAGCAGCTTATTTTATACCTGTTTGATTTTGCTGCTACCCATGAGTGCGTTAGTGATCCAACTGTCGGAGATGACATGGCAACAATATTGGTCGGTGATTAGCTATCCACAAGTGGTTGCAGCTTATAAAGTGACATTATTGTCTGCTTTAGTGGCAAGCTTATTTAATGCGGTATTTGGCCTGTTATTGGCATGGATTTTAACGCGCTATCGCTTTCCAGGCAGAACATTATTAGACGGTTTAGTCGACTTACCCTTTGCATTGCCAACCGCAGTAGCAGGGTTAACATTGGCTACCTTGTTTGCGACATCAGGTTGGTATGGCCAATATCTCCACCAGTTTGATATCAAAGTCGTGAATACTTGGCTGGGGATTGCTGTTGCTATGGCATTTACCAGTATCCCTTTTGTTGTGCGTACCGTTCAGCCTGTATTGGAAGAACTGGGGCCAGAATATGAAGAGGCGGCACAAACACTGGGAGCCAGTCGCTGGCAAACTTTCCGTCGTGTGATCATGCCAGAGCTTTCCCCTGCATTGCTTGCAGGAACCGTTTTGTCATTCACACGTAGCCTAGGTGAATTTGGTGCAATTATCTTTATCGCAGGAAATATTGCTTGGCAAACAGAAGTGGTTTCTTTAATGATTTTCAGTCAATTACAGCAATTTGATTACCCTGCGGCAAGTGCGGTTGCATCGGTTATTTTAGCGGTTTCACTACTCTTGTTATTCAGCGTTAATTTAGTACAAAGTCGTTTTGGTAAGCGACTGGGGGGGAAATAATGGCGCAAATCACTCCGCTACAAACCGCCCAACGGTCACCCGTTAATTGGGGTAAATGGTTTCTCATCGCTGCAGGTGTTTTCTTTGCCATCTTATTGCTGGTGATCCCCATTATTTGGATTTTTATTACGGCGTTTCAAAAAGGGGTTGGTGAAGTTCTACTTAATTTATCTAACCCAGATATGCTTCATGCGATTGGATTAACTGTATTAATTGCGTTGATCACGGTTCCTGTTAATTTGATTTTTGGCACGATGATGGCGTGGTTGGTGACACGCTTTCAATTCCCAGGGCGGCAATTATTACTCACACTAGTGGATATCCCTTTTGCGGTTTCACCTGTGGTAGCGGGGCTATTATATCTACTGTTTTATGGTTCAAACAGTTGGCTTGGTGGATGGCTTGAAGGTTTTGATATTCAAGTGATGTTTTCATGGCCAGGTATGGCATTAGTCACCATATTTGTGACTTGTCCATTTGTGGTGAGAGAGTTGGTTCCATTGATGCTAAGCCAAGGCAGCCAAGAAGATGAAGCTGCGGTATTGCTTGGTGCATCAGGCTGGAAAATGTTTTGGCGCGTCACATTACCAAATATTCGCTGGGCGCTGTTATACGGTGTTGTGTTAACCAACGCGAGGGCGATTGGTGAGTTTGGTGCGGTATCCGTCGTTTCAGGTGCTATTCGCGGTGAAACTTATACGTTACCGTTACAAGTTGAATTATTGCATCAGGACTATAACACGGTCGGTGCATTTACTGCTGCGGCTATTCTTGCGCTCATGGCCATTATTACGCTAATTCTTAAAAGCGCATTGCAGTGGCATTTAAGTCGTCAGCAGTCTGAATCAGGAGTCCATTAAACATGAGTATTGAAATTGAAAAAATCGGCAAGTTCTTTGGGAAAACCCAAGTACTCAACGATATTTCACTGGATATTGCATCGGGTGAAATGGTGGCCTTATTAGGCCCTTCAGGTTCAGGAAAAACCACCTTACTGCGAATTATTGCTGGGCTTGAGCAGCAAAGTGGGGGCGTACTACGTTTTCACGGGCAAGATGTGAGTCAAATTCATGCGAAAGACAGACATGTTGGTTTTGTTTTTCAACACTACGCGTTATTTCGCCATATGACCGTATTCGATAATGTGGCATTTGGTTTAACGGTGTTGCCACGCAAGCAAAGACCCTCATCCCAAGCGATTAAGCAAAAGGTGATGCAATTACTGGAGATGGTGCAATTAGCCCATCTATCTTCGCGTTATCCTGCGCAACTTTCTGGTGGGCAAAAACAGCGTGTTGCGTTAGCGCGTGCATTAGCGGTTGACCCGCAAATTTTACTATTAGACGAGCCTTTTGGTGCGTTAGATGCACAGGTGCGTATTGAACTGCGCCGCTGGTTACGTCAATTACATGATGAGCTTAAATTTACCAGTGTGTTTGTAACGCATGACCAAGAAGAAGCTATGGAAGTTGCGGATAGAATTGTGGTCATGAGTCAAGGGCACATTGAGCAGGTCGGCACACCAAATGATATTTGGCAGCGCCCAGAAACCCGCTTTGTACTGGAGTTTATGGGGGAAGTTAATCAGATTTCTGCACAGATAAAAGGCTCGGTCTTAGCGATTGATGGTTACGAATTTTCGTTAAATCATACTAGCGCCCATCAAGGTGAGGTGGATGTCTTTTTACGCCCATGGGATGTTTCATTGAGACCTGAAGTGGATGTACAGCATCGTTTGCCAGTTAGGGTGACCGAATCAGGTCCAAGAGGGCACTTTTGGCAATTGACGGTACAACCGATAGGGTGGGGGAATGGCCCATTATCTGTGATTTGGCAATCCAATTCGACAATTCCTAAGCGTGGTGAACACTATTTTCTTGGCAGCCAAGAAGCGAAAATATATCAAGGTGATACTGAATTAGTTTTTCCACAATTAGCACAAAGCGCGTGAATATAGCTTTCCATTATTTATAACGCCAATAAGTTAAACATTATTGGTGTTATTTTCTATTATTTTTTCCATGTATATCACCCTCCACTAGCCCATTCTTTGATTATTGGCAATGGGTTTCACCTGTCGTATTTTAATTTTAATTAATTGATATATAAGTATTTTATTTGTCATTAAAATAAGAGATATAGCTGACAATTCTATAAACTTATTGTAATATAATATATCAATTAGCTATATCATTATGGGTAATAAAGATAATCTATTTTTCTAATAATAATATGAAGAGAATTCATGTTCACTCATAGACTTATTGGGGTAATATCTTATTTCTATTAATTCTAAGTGATAAATAAAAATTATAAGGATGCGAAAGTGTCAACTCTGGAACAATTTATTGGCCACACCCCATTAGTAAAACTTCAGCGTTTGACGCAAGGGATTGATACTGAAATTTGGGTAAAACTCGAAGGCAACAACCCTGCTGGCTCCGTAAAAGACAGAGCGGCTTTTTCCATGATCAGCGAAGCTGAAAAACGTGGTGAAATTAAGCCAGGTGATACATTAATTGAAGCCACAAGTGGCAATACAGGTATTGCACTGGCAATGATTGCTGCGGTAAAGGGATATAAATTAAAGCTGTTAATGCCTGAAAATATGAGTAAAGAGCGCCAAGCATCGATGCAAGCTTACGGCGCGGAGTTAATTTTGGTCAGCACCACCATTGGAATGGAAGGGGCGCGAGATCTTGCGAAAGAGATGGAAAAAAACGGGGAAGGGAAGGTATTAGACCAATTTAATAACCCAGATAACCCACTTGCTCATTTTAAAACAACAGGCCCTGAAATTTGGCAACAAACGCACGGTAAAATTACTCATTTTGTGTCAAGTATGGGGACAACGGGTACGATTACAGGTGTAAGCCGCTATTTGAAATCACAATCAAAAGACGTACATATTGTCGGCTTACAGCCTGCCGAAAAAAGCCAAATACCAGGTATTCGCCGCTGGTCACCTGGTTATCTTCCTGGGATTTTTGATGGCGAATTAGTGGATAGCGTACTGGATGTTAATCAGCAAGATGCAGAAGAGACGATGAGAGCGCTAGCAAGGTTTGAAGGTATTTTCTGTGGAGTGAGCTCAGGCGGTGCGGTATCGGGGGCTTTACGCGTGGCGAAAGAAAACCCAGGAGCGGTGATCGTTGCTATTATTTGCGACAGAGGCGACCGTTATTTATCAACGGGGGTTTTTGGTTCTTAACACGTTGTTTTTAGGTGGCAGTCAGGCTATCACAAGGAAACAATAGAATGAATTAAACCATCAGGTTATCAACCTGATGGTTTTTCAGTTATTATGCGTAGTAATTATTTCTTGATACGCATAATGACAGTTTCACCCACTGTCACTGACCCTGTTAGTTTATTTAACTCTTTGATTTCATCCATGTTCGAAATCACAACGGGGGTCAGAACGGATTTTGCTTTTTCTTCTAACAAAGCTAAATCAAATTCAATGACTAAATCGCCTTTTTTGACAGCTTGGCCTTCTTCAGCGATACGTTTGAAACCTTCACCTTTGAGCTCAACGGTATCAATACCGAAGTGAACAAACAGTTCAATACCATCGTCTGACTCAATAGAAAACGCATGGTTGGTTTCAAATATTTTACCGATTGTACCGTCTACTGGAGCAACAATTTTATTGCCAGCAGGTTTGATGGCGATACCGTCACCGACAATTTTCTCTGCAAACACAACGTCTGGAACATCTTCAATATTGACGATTTCGCCTGATAATGGGGCGATAATTTCAATACTGCCACTGCTACTTTTGTCTTCCGAAACTAGTGATTTCAGTTTGTCAAACAGACCCATGGACCTTCTCCTAATCGTTTTATATGGGACCGAACTAATGTGCTGTTCTTAGCATAACGTTTTTTCTTGGATAAAGGTATCTACAAGTTTCATCAATTCATCTGCGGTTGGTTGAGCAAGTGCTTGTTCAGCCAAGGCCTGAGTATCAGCAAAGTTCGCATTGCGAATTAATTTTTTGATACGCGGAATTGAGATTGCGCTCATACTAAATTCATCCAGCCCCATGCCTAGTAGCAATAAGGTTGCACGTTCATCACCCGCTAACTCGCCACACATGCCTGTCCATTTCCCTTCCGCATGTGATGCATCGATCACTTGTTTGATAAGGTTTAGAACAGCAGGTGACATTGGGTTATAAAGGTGAGAAATCAGTTCATTACCACGGTCAACCGCTAAAGTGTATTGAGTGAGATCGTTCGTCCCAATACTAAAGAAATCAACTTCTTTCGCCAAATGGCGCGCAATCACAGCGGCAGCTGGGGTTTCTACCATCACACCGACTTCGATTGTTTCGTCAAAGGCTTTACCTTCTTCACGTAACTGAGCTTTTAGCATTTCTAGCTCTGCTTTTAGTTCACGAACTTCTTCAACGGAAATAACCATTGGGAACATAATACGCAGTTTACCAAAATTTGACGCTCTTAAAATAGCCCTTAATTGTGAGTGTAAGATTTCTTTGCGATCAAGACAAATACGAATAGCACGCCAACCGAGGAATGGGTTCTCTTCTTTCGGTAAATTCATATAAGGCAGGTCTTTATCGCCACCGATATCCATGGTACGGACGATAACGGCTTGGCTGCCCATTGCTTCGGCAACCGCTTTGTAAGCTTGGAATTGCTCTTCTTCGGTAGGGAAGGCATCTCTATCCATAAATAAAAACTCGGTACGATAGAGACCGACCCCTTCAGCGCCATTACGTTCAGCACCTGCGACATCACGCACAGTTCCGATATTGGCACAAACTTCAACTTGATGACCATCGAGAGTCACAGCAGGTAAATCTTTTAATTTAGCCAGTTCTTCTTTTTCTTGCAGATAGTCATCACGGAATGCTTTGAGTTTATCAATTTCTGCATCAGATGGGTTCAGGTGAATGGTATTATTCACGCCATCTAAGACAATAAAATCACCATTTTTAATTTTGCTGGTGGCATCGCTAGTCCCTACAATTGCAGGTAACTCCAATGAGCGAGCCATAATGGAGGTATGGGAGGTACGGCCACCTAAATCGGTAATAAAGCCTAAGACTTTATCTAAGTTTAATTGCGCGGTTTCTGACGGGGTTAAGTCAGCGGCAACTAAAATAACTTCTTGGTTGATAGCGCTTAAATCAACAATAGGAATATTTAAGATATTCTTTAATAAGCGTTTGCCGATGTCACGTACGTCAGCCGCGCGCTCTTTAAGGTATTCGTCATCAAGAGATTCAAGCGCTTGAGCTTGGTCTTCAATCACAGAATAGGCAGCGGCATCCGCTGTTTTTTTATCGCCTTTGATTAAAGAGACAATTTCTTGCTCAAGTTCTTCATCTTCCAGCAGCATGATATGACCTTCAAAAATCTCAGCTTTTTCGGCTCCTAGATTTTTTTCGGCTTTTTCTTTAATGAGACTAAGTTGTTCGGCGGATTTATTACGCCCCTCAATGAAGCGTTGAATTTCTTTTTCGACCTGATCGTCTGCGATTTTTTTTGTGCTAACAACGATAGGGTCTTCTTTGAGGATCAAAGCCTGACCAAAAGCAAAACCTGGGGATACTAAAATTCCTGAAATCATAATATTACCTTACTGCTGTTAGTGCTGGGAGTTCTGATGTTGTAGAGACTGCGGCGCGTTTTATTGATTATGCAAATGTCCCCGAATGAAATCATTCAGGGACAGCGAATGAGATCGATGAAACGCGTTCTCTTGCGTGCGAAATTATTCCAGTTCGCCCATCAGTTTAACTAAATATTCAACCGCTTCTTTTTCATCTTCGCCTTCTGCGGAGATGGTCACAACAGTACCTTGCGTTAAACCTAAGGTTTGTAATTTGAACAGGCTTTTTGCACTCGCAGATTTACCGCCAGAAATCAAAGAAATATCAGAAGTGAATGCTTTTGCTTCTTTCACAAATTGCGCGGCAGGACGAGTATGTAAACCGTTTGGTGCTGTAATAGTGACTTCTTGCTGGAACATAGTATTTCCTCAATAACTTTAGTTTTTTTAATTACCCAGCCAATTGTAGATGAAATAGACTAGGTTTGCGTATAAGTTAGATTATTAACTTGTAAAAAGGTTTCCTACTTTGTGCGGTATCAATCCTTTTTACTTTTCATCCTCAAAATAACGATGATTAGGTTAGTCGAAAAACATCTAAATAGGCACGTTCATTTGACTAAAATTTGATTAATTTTGAGGTGCGAAATAATTACTATGTTTAATACTAAACCCCAGATTAGAAATCATCCCTATCCGTGCTAAACTTTGATCCGTGCCACAAAAAAAGCACCTTTGAGGTGCTTTTTTAACGATTGTGTAACGAAAGTATGCTACTCGGCAGAGATATCCGCGAACAAGACAGTAGAGAGATAACGCTCACCAGAAGACGGTAAAATCACGACAATATTTTTGTTTGTGTAAGCAGGGTCTGCGGCAATTTTTGTTGCTGCTGCAATCGCTGCACCTGAAGAAATCCCTGCGAGAATACCTTCTTTTTCCATTAACTCACGTGCAGTTTTAATTGCTTCATCATCGCTGATTTGAATCACTTTATCGAGCAGTGTGAGGTCTAAGTTACCAGGGATAAAACCTGCGCCGATACCTTGAATTTTGTGTGGACCTGGTTTGATTTCTTCACCTGCTAATGCTTGAGTAATCACTGGAGAAGTTTCAGGTTCAACGGCAACGATGGTCACATCTTTACCCTTGGTCTTTTTCAGATAGCGTGCAATACCTGTGATAGTTCCGCCTGTACCAACGCCTGCGATGATGACATCGACATTGCCATCCGTGTCTTCCCAAATTTCTGGACCCGTGGTTTTTTCATGGATCTCAGGGTTGGCAGGGTTATTAAATTGTTGTAACAGAAGATATTTTTTGGGATTGCTATTGACGATTTCTTCTGCTTTAGCAATCGCCCCTTTCATCCCTTTAGCGCCCTCGGTCAGCACGAGGTTAGCGCCTAATGCTTTTAATAGCTTACGGCGCTCTATACTCATTGTTTCAGGCATCGTTAAGGTTAATTTGTAACCTCTCGCTGCTGCAACATAAGCGAGAGCAATCCCCGTGTTACCACTGGTTGGCTCTACTAGCTCTTTGTCTTTATTCAGGATACCTTTTTTCTCTGCATCCCAAATCATGTTTGCCCCGATACGGCACTTAACGCTGAAACTTGGGTTACGAGATTCCACTTTTGCCAAAATATTGCCATTACCAAAATGTTTTAAACGAACAAGTGGGGTGTGGCCAATGGTCAACGAATTATCTTCATAAATTTTGCTCATGGGGTATCCTTTTAAAATCGGTTAGCCAGTAAACAGTATTTGGCGTTCACTATAAAATAGGGTATGGATTCAACATACGTGAAGAACAGATTAATGCAAATATGATTTAGGTCTAAGCTTATAACAAAAGGCTATTTTAGATCCAATAGTTCTAAAGAATGGGTAACAAGGCAGAATAGCGTAAGAAAATAGGTAACTGCGCAGGCGATTAAACCTGCGCAAAGAGAGATTAATAACGTGCGTAGCGGCTACGATAGCGGTCAACCCACATTAATGTTGCACCACAAACGGCAACAGGCATGATGACTAAGTTGATAAACGGCACCATCATCAGCAAGCTGACCACACCTCCGAATTGAATGTTTTTTATGCGATCTTTAGCAAGAGCTTGCTTCATTTCACTAAAACCAACACGGTGGTTATCAAAAGGGTAGTCGCAGTACTGGATTGACATCATCCATGCACCAAATAGGAACCATAAGATGGGGGCAACAGTTTGGCCAATACCAGGTATTAAAAATAAAATTAATAAGCCAATTGCCCGTGGTAAATAGTAACCAATACGCACAAACTCACGTTTGATCATCCGCGGAACATCTTTTAATAACTCAGCCATACCAGTGTCTGGCGCGGGTTTCCCCGTAAGTTCTGCCTCGAGTTTTTCGGATAACCAACCATTAAATGGTGCTGCAATGATATTGGCAATGGTGCTAAAAAAATAGGTGAATACCAATAAAATAGAAATCAAAGCAACAGGCCAAATAAGATAATTAAGCCATTGTAACCAATCAGGAACATAGCTCATCACTTGGTCAATCCAGCCACCAAGCTTACTGTATAACCACCAAAATGCGCCTCCTAAGAAAAGAATGTTTGCTAATAGGGGCAAAATCACAAAACGTTTAATGCCAGGACGTGTAACGAGTCGCCACCCTTGTGTAAAATAATAAAAACCAGAGTGGTCTTTTTGTGGCGAAAATGTCGATTGGGTCATACTTCTTGTTCTCTCCTTTTCGGTTGACCTTGTATCATATAGATATGAATTTAGGCTGACTAGCCATTATTTGCTTAAAAAAGCAGCAAACGAAAGCGGAATATTCTCTTTCTTGTAAGAAAATCGTTCTGAGGGTTGCACTTAGAGCAATTGAGAAATAATCTTAAGGTAGTTTCCGCCGTGATGGCACTTTCATTCATCAACTAGAGATAGCAGCGATGCAGGATTTGCGTCTAATATTAGTGGTCGTAGGTGCGATAGCGATTGTCGCTTTATTACTGCATGGTTTATGGACCAGCCGTAAAGAGCGCTCAAAGTTATTTCGCGATAGACCTGTAAAACGTAGAAAAAATGATACGCAGGAGAATTCATCGAATTATGATGATTCTGCATTATTTACTGAAAATCAATCAACTCAGCAGGTACCTGTTCAACCCGCTGCGACTGAGCCTGTATATCCGGTAAAAAATGAGTCTCAAGTTGAACCTAATATACAGCCATTACCGTCGGTTGAACCTGAAATTAAAATGAGTGCTACGTCAGAGCAGCCTGTTCATGATGAGCCTGTTGTTCAGCGTATTCAAGAGCCGCATGTGCCAGAGCAGCTCACCATCAACATGAATGATGATATTGTGGCTGAGCCTGAAATACATACTCAACCCGTGCACCATAATGCATCGGAGCCCCATATTGACACCCACAATCTACAAGAAGAGACACAACCGATACATCATGAACAGACACCGCCGCACACTGAGACGAAAACTGAGCCACAGAAAAATTCTGCTACAACAAATAGCAAGGAGACAGTCCTGGTACTTCATGTAGCGGCGCATCAGGGGCAAGAATTACAAGGTGAGCTCTTGCTACAAAGTATTCTTCAAGCGGGATTCCAATTCGGTGAAATGAAAATATTCCACCGTCACGTGAACCCGTCAGGTACTGGGCCTGTGCTGTTTAGTTTAGCGAATATGGTAAAACCAGGTTCTTTTGACCCTGAAACCATGGCTGATTTCTCTACACCAGGTATTTCCATGTTTATGATGGTGCCATCCTACGGTGATGCGAGCCAAAACTTTAAACTGATGTTACAAGCGGCGCAGCGCATTGCATCCGATGCAGGCGGGGTGGTGCTAGATGATGAGCGTAAGATGCTGACACCGCAAAAAATAGAGGTGTATCATGCGCGGATCAGAAACACACTAAATTAAACAAGCGTTTTACAAAGCCCCCTTGATTGGGGGTTTTTTATCTTTACGAGTGGATCATGACTACCAAAAACGAAATCGACCAATTAAAAAAACAGCTGCGTCATCACGAATATCAATACCATGTATTGGACGCCCCAGAAATTCCTGATGCGGAATATGACAAATTAATGCAACGCTTGAAGGCACTGGAAGAAATGAACCCAGAGCTTATCACCAGCGATTCCCCCACTCAGCGTGTCGGTGCTGCACCTTTGTCAGCATTTGAAACGGTGCGCCATGAAATTCCGATGCTGTCTTTGGATAACGTTTTTGATGAAGAGAGTTACTTGGCTTTTGATAAGCGGGTTAGAGATCGCTTAAAAAACCATAATGAACTCACATTTTGCTGTGAATTGAAGCTTGATGGTTTGGCGGTTAGTTTGTTGTATGAGAATGGTGAATTTGTGCAAGCTGCTACTCGTGGTGATGGAACGGTGGGGGAAAATATTACCGCAAATGTACGTACTATTCGTGCAATTCCACTGCGTTTAATGGGGGATAATATTCCTGCTCGTGTGGAAATTCGTGGCGAAGTGTTTATGCCACAAAAAGGGTTTGAAGCACTAAATGCAGAAGCGCGTAGAACCGACGGTAAAGTTTTTGCTAACCCACGTAACGCTGCTGCGGGCTCTTTGCGACAGCTTGACCCGCGTATTACCACTAAAAGGCCACTGACATTCTATTGTTATGGCGTTGGGCTAGTTGAAGGCGGTACATTGCCAGATACACATTATGAACGTTTACAGCTGTTTAAAGCGTGGGGACTCCCTGTCAGTGACTATGTACAACTGCGCCAAGGCCACCAAGCTGTACTGGATTTTTATCACCAAATCGAACAAATTCGTCCAGAATTAGGGTTTGATATCGATGGGGTGGTGATCAAGGTGAATTCAATTGCGATTCAAGAGGAATTAGGTTTCGTTTCCCGCGCACCGCGCTGGGCTACAGCCTTCAAATTCCCAGCACAAGAGCAAATTACTCTATTGAAAGACGTTGAGTTCCAAGTTGGGCGAACAGGGGCGATTACCCCCGTAGCACGTCTTGAGCCTGTCCAAGTGGCGGGGGTTATGGTCAGTAATGCGACATTGCATAATGCAGATGAAATCGAGCGTCTTGGCGTGCATATTGGCGATACAGTGATTATTCGTCGTGCTGGGGATGTCATCCCGCAGATTGTCAGTGTGGTAGCGGATAAACGTCCTGCGGATAGTCGTGAAATTGTCTTTCCAACCCAGTGCCCTGTTTGTGGTTCAGACATTGAACGTATTGAAGGTGAAGCCGTTGCCCGTTGTACTGGTGGCTTAATTTGTGGGGCGCAGCGTAAAGAAGCACTCAAACACTTTGTGTCTCGCCGTGCAATGGATGTTGATGGCATGGGCGATAAAATTATCGATCAACTTGTCGAAAAAGAATATGTGAAAACGCCAGCCGATCTTTATCAATTAAGCGCAGGTAAATTGACGGGTTTGGATAGAATGGGGCCAAAATCTGCGCAAAAGCTGATTGATGCGCTCGAAAAGTCTAAACAAACTACGTTAGCGCGCTTTATTTATGCATTAGGGATCCGTGAAGTTGGGGAGGCGACCGCGGCTAATTTAGCGGCACATTATGCAACGCTAGATGCGGTCATGGCAGCGGATGAAGAGTCTTTAAAAACGGTGCAAGATATCGGCCATGTGGTTGCGAAACATGTGGTGAATTTTTTCCACGAAGCGCATAACCAGGCAGTTATTAACGATTTAATCACGAAAGCGAATATTCATTGGCCAGAAGTCAAAGTGATTAATAGTGCAGAAATCGATAGCCCATTTGCAGGTAAAACTGTGGTTTTAACAGGTTCGATGAGTATTTTAACCCGTGATGAGGCGAAAGATAAGCTGGTGGCTCTGGGGGCAAAAGTCGCAGGTAGTGTTTCGAAGAAAACCGATATGGTGATTGCGGGTGAAGCTGCGGGTTCGAAATTAGCAAAAGCGAATGAGTTAGGTATTCCAGTTATTGATGAGGATGAGTTGATTCGTTTGCTGAATACTAAATAGTGAACTATATTCTATTTGGCTTAGTTATTTCACTTAGGTGAGGTGACTAAGTCACTGATAGGTTGTTAGACCTAAATTAAATTTTGAATTTAATTTCTATGCAGAAAAGGTCATCTGTCTCTTTTCTGCTATTTAAAACGTGATCCTCTTCTTCTTTCTGCAAAATACACCCACTCTGTTTTCATATTAATGTGATGCCTGTCTCATTTAAATGTTGTCTATTACATAGAATATGCACATAGACTGATTCTTAAATTTGTTGGAGTCGCATATGACCTCGATCCTGCATTTCGTTTTATCTTTAGTAGTAATCGCCGCTCTTGCTATTTTAGCAAGTAGTAACCGTAAGGGGATCCGTCCTCGTTATGTTGTTCAACTACTTGTTATCCAAATTGCATTAGCATATCTGTTCTTAAAATCGAATATCGGTGAATCTTTTGTTCTCGGTGTGGCGGGGGTGTTTACTCACTTACTCGGTTACGCAGCAGAAGGGACAAAATTTATCTTTGGTGGCATGATTGAAGGGAATTTAGCGTTCTTCTTCTTACAAGTTCTGTGCCCAATTATCTTTATTTCTGCGTTAATTGGTATTTTACAGCACGTTAAAATTCTACCGATCGTTATTCGTATCATCGGTACGGTGTTATCTAAAGTTAACGGAATGGGTAAACTGGAATCATTCAACGCAGTAAGTTCATTACTGCTAGGTCAGTCTGAAAACTTTATCGCTTATAAAGACCAGCTTAACCGCATGTCTGATCGCAGAATGTACACCATGGCAGCGACAGCTATGTCGACTGTTTCCATGTCAATCGTGGGAGCATATATGACGATGTTGGAACCGCGTTTTGTGGTTGCAGCATTAGTTCTGAATATGTTTGGTACTTTCGTGGTGCTGTCTTTAATCAACCCGTACCCACCAGAAGGTGAAGAAGACATTCAAATGAGCAACCTGCATGAAGGCCAAAGCTTCTTTGAAATGTTAGGTGAATATATTCTTGCAGGGTTTAAAGTTGCGATTATTGTTTCTGCCATGCTGATTGGTTTTATCGCTCTGATTGCCATGATTAACGGTATTTTCTCTGCGATTTTCGGTATCGATTTCCAAACTATGTTGGGCTATGTATTTTATCCATTTGCTTGGATCTTAGGTATCCCAGCGGATGAAGCCCTACAAGTGGGTGGGATCATGGCAGTTAAAATGGTAACGAATGAATTCGTTGCAATGGATGGCTTACAAGCTATTGCAAGTGGTTTATCTGAGCGTTCTGTCGGTATCTTATCTGTGTTCTTAGTGTCATTTGCTAACTTCTCTTCAATTGGTATCATCGCTGGTGCTATCAAAGGGTTAGATGAAAAACAAGGTAACACAGTAGCACGTTTCGGCCTGAAATTACTGTACGGTTCAACTTTAGTCAGCTTCTTATCCGCTGCGGTTGTCGGATTAGTATTGTAATTCGCAAAAAAGTGTTAAATTAAGAGCGGCGTTCATTAGGACGCCGTTTTTTTATGGGAGCAAGAATGGAAAAGCAAGATCTTATCGATATGGCAAATACCTATATGCCATTTGGTAAATATAAAGGCTGTATCTTGATTGATTTGCCTGAGGAATACCTTCTTTGGTTTTATAAGAAAGGAGAGTTCCCACCAGGGCGTCTTGGCCAATTAATGGAAATGGCCCTTGGGTTAAAAATTGAAGGGTTAGAAGGGCTTGTAAAGCCATTAAAACGGGCTAAGTGATCAGATCACTCATGCCCTAAAGCGGCAGTAATTTTTTTGCTCAGTTGAATAAAGATATCTTGTTCTTGCTGCGTTAATGCGGCTTTAACTTTTAATGCATTTTCTGCTCGCCCTGTTGCTGCACGCTGTAAAAAATGAGCCCCTTTTTCTGTCAAGTGGGTGATCAATTCCCGCTTATCTTCTTCAGACTGATATTGTTCGACAAACTCAAAAGATTTTAATACCCGCAAAAACTTCGATAAATTTTGCCGTGAAATTCCCAGTGATTGACTTAGCTGGCTTGGTGTTAAGTCACCTTTAAGCCTCAATATCTCCAGTACATCGTATTGTCCCCATGTAATTTGCTCTGGTGTGAAACTGACACGGCGAGCAACAAGTGTGCATTGCAATAATGATAATGCGTCTTCAAGGGTACTAGGCATAAAATTCTTCCTTATTATTCAACAGTTGAAGTATACCTTGGCGCTAGGCAGAAAACGAGGCATTGATTAACCAAAGTTAATCAATTATAGTTAACTAAAGTTAATTATAATTGAGGCGGCTATGCAACAATTCACAAATCAAATCGCATTGGTAACAGGGGCATCTACAGGTGTCGGTTTTGGAATTGCACAAAAACTACACTCATTGGGTGCGACAGTCGTTATGACAGGACGTCATGAAGATGTACTAACGCAGGCAGCCCAGGAAATTACACCAACAGGGGAGCGTATTAGTGTAATAAAAATGGATGTGGCAAGCGCAAAGGATTTTCAATCAACGATTGAGCAGGTAGAAATGAAATATGGTGCACTGCATTTCTTAGTCAACAACGCGGGGGTGACAGGTCCACATGGTGTGAATATCGAAGATTATCCATTAGAAGCATGGCATGACGTGATTGAAACGGATATTACAGGGGCATTTCATGGCTTGAAATATGCCATACCTGCAATTCATCGCAGTGGCGGTGGGGCAATAGTAAACTTATCCGCTTGCAATGGTGTAACAGGGATAGCAGGGATAGCCCCTTATACCGCAGCGAAACACGCGGTGTTAGGCCTCACTCGTTCAGCGGCATTAGAGAATGCCCAAAAAGGCATACGGATTAATGCTGTAGGGCCAGGCTATGTTGAAACACCGAATATTGCGATGTTACCGCAGGATACTCAAAATTGGATGGCATCAACGCACCCGATGGGGAGGATGGCAAAAACAGAGGAAATCGCCAATGTGGTGGCTTTTTTATTATCAACAGACAGCAGTTTTATAACGGGGGCGTTTATTCCTATTGATGGTGGCTATACAGCACAGTAATAGATGATAAAACGTGAGCTTACAGGCTTTCCTTATGAAATGTTTGAGGTTGGATACGCCGAATACTGCTGAGTACAATAGGGGTATTTTGAGGCTCGAAATTATTAGATTTAAGAAAGATAAAGCAGAAGGAAATTATGGTGGAGCTAAGCGGGATCGAACCGCTGACCTCTTGCATGCCATGCAAGCGCTCTCCCAGCTGAGCTATAGCCCCAAATCGATAGACTTTGTTATTTAGAGCCATCTAACAGGGAATTAGATGGTGGAGCTAAGCGGGATCGAACCGCTGACCTCTTGCATGCCATGCAAGCGCTCTCCCAGCTGAGCTATAGCCCCAATCAAAATCTTTTGGACGGGAGGCATCATATTCAAGCTCGGTAGGAGTGTCAATAAAATAATCGGCTTTTCCGTTTAATTGCTGAAATATAGAGCATTTTGCAATCAACGCAAGGATAGAAATAAGAGAGAAAAAACTGCCCCCAAGAAATGAGGGCAGAAATGGCATAAATTATTGTGCAGAAGCTTCGCGTTCAGCAATAAATGCTAAGGCTTTTTCAATGCGTGCAATAGAACGTGCTTGACCAATGGCGTGGACGGTCACATCGAGGCCTGGGGACTGGCCAGCACCCGTCACAGCAACACGTAACGGCATACCCACTTTACCCATTCCCACGTCTAATTCAGCGGCAGTGGCTTCAATTGCTTGGTGGACATTTTCTGCGGTCCAATCGGTGATTGCGGTTAATTTTTCTTTAACCACTTCTAATGGTTGGCGAGCAACAGGGCGCAGGTGTTTTTTCGCTGCGTCTGCATCGAACTCTTCAAAGTCTTGATAGAAATAATGACAAGATTCAGCCATTTCTTTCAGTGTCTTACAACGTTCGCCAAGTAACTTAATTAGCTCAACTAATTGAGGGCCATTGCGGGTATCAATATGTTGTTGCTCAATATGCCATGCAAGGTACACAGCCACTTCTTCAGCAGGCAATGCATTGATATAATGGTGATTTAGCCATTGCAGTTTTTCAGTGTTAAATGCACTTGCTGATTTGCTGATTGCATCAAGGCTGAAAAATTCTTTCATTTCGTCAACGGTGAAAATTTCTTGGTCACCGTGAGACCAACCTAGACGGACTAAATAGTTCAGTAGCGCTTGTGGCAAATAACCATCATCACGGTATTGCATGACACTTACAGCACCATGGCGTTTAGACAGTTTTTTACCGTCATCACCTAAAATCATGGAAACGTGTGCATACACAGGTACTGGTGCGCCTAGTGCTTTTAGAATGTTGATTTGACGAGGTGTATTGTTGATATGGTCTTCACCGCGGATAACGTGAGTAATTTCCATATCCCAGTCATCAATAACAACACAGAAGTTATAAGTTGGTGAGCCATCAGTGCGACGAATAATTAAATCGTCTAACTCTTGGTTACTAAATTCAATTGGGCCGCGGATTTTATCGTCAAAAATCA
Source organism: Providencia xihuensis (assembly GCF_041953405.1). NCBI lineage: Bacteria > Pseudomonadati > Pseudomonadota > Gammaproteobacteria > Enterobacterales > Morganellaceae > Providencia > Providencia xihuensis. The sequence goes on from NZ_CP169565.1 coordinate 1,796,545, forward strand.
CAGAACCGTCTTGCGGGTTACGGAAACGAACAACATGCGGTTCATCAGCGGTGTGGTTATGCGCATGGTCGCGGCAGCAACCGTCATAGCGAGGTTTTTCATTGTTCGCCATTTGCTCTTCACGCAGAGCTTCCAAACGTTCTTTTGAGCAGAAACAACGATAAGCGGTGCCAGCTTCTAACATTTGGTCAATCACTGCGTTATAACGATCAAAACGCTTGGTCTGATAATAAGGGCCTTCATCCCAATTTAAATTCAACCAGTTCATACCGTCCATAATGGCATCGATAGCTTCCTGAGTTGAACGTTCTAAGTCGGTATCTTCAATGCGCAGGACAAATTCGCCCTGGTTGTGGCGACTAAATAACCAGGAATAAAGAGCGGTACGCGCACCACCAACGTGTAAATAGCCAGTTGGGCTTGGTGCAAAACGGGTTTTGATTTTACTCATCGAGATTGCCTTAATTGCAAAACATTGTTTTTGAAGTGCTTAAGAGTTCACGGCTGAATAAATAGAAGGCTAATGTATGCAACACATTACAATAGATAATAGTGCCGTATGAAGCTTTAAACGCGTGAAGTCTGTCAGCATTGCTAAAATGTGCCTCTATTCTATCATCCTGTGGTGATTCCTCAATCAAGTTATGAAGATACAAGAAAAGAAAATGGAAAAGTGAGGCAAAAAATGAAATTGAAGCTGAAGTGAAAATTTATTTTCTGTTTATGAAAGAATATAAACGCTAAATTATATAGGTAATTGATTAAAAAGGCAGCTTTTCTGGCGAATATTGAAACATCTTGATTAATTTTGCAACGAACGAAAAAAATCTATCGAAAAAGCGTTGACTCTGAACTCCGTATCCCTATAATGCACCTCCATCGACGACGGGGCGATTAGCTCAGTTGGTAGAGCACCTCCCTTACAAGGAGGGGGTCAGTGGTTCGAGCCCGCTATCGCCCACCACCGTTGACGATGAAAAATAAATGATTGGGCGATTAGCTCAGTTGGTAGAGCACCTCCCTTACAAGGAGGGGGTCAGTGGTTCGAGCCCGCTATCGCCCACCAATCATTTATAATGTGGTACAAGTTATGAAGTGGGCGATTAGCTCAGTTGGTAGAGCACCTCCCTTACAAGGAGGGGGTCAGTGGTTCGAGCCCGCTATCGCCCACCACTTCATTAACTACTCACATTAAAACACAAATCAAATCTAGATGGGTCGTTAGCTCAGTCGGTAGAGCAGTTGACTTTTAATCAATTGGTCGCAGGTTCGAATCCTGCACGACCCACCATCTTAAGCCATCATCTCAGCTTCCAAAACATAATCCAGTAAATACTTAATCGGTTAGCGATACCTCGACAAGCTGGTTGCAGGTTCAGGCCGAAGGCTAAATCCGAAGGATTTAAATCCTGCACGACCCACCATCTTAAGCCATCATCTCAGCTTCCAAAACATAATCCAGTAAATACTTAATCGGTTAGCGATACCTCGACAAGCTGGTTGCAGGTTCAGGCCGAAGGCTAAATCCGAAGGATTTAAGTCCTGCACGACCCACCATCTTAAGACATCATCTCCGCTTCCAAAACATAATCCAGTAAATACTCAATCGGTTAGCGATACCTCGACAAGCTGGTTGCAGGTTCAGGCCGAAGGCTAAATCCGAAGGATTTAAATCCTGCACGACCCACCATCTCAAGCCACACATCACAGTATCCAACACGCATTCAAGTCGATATTCAATCGGTTTCCATACCTCGATAAGCTGGTTGCAGGTTCAGGCCGAAGGCTAAATTCGAAGGATTTAAATCCTGCACGACCCACCATCTTAAGTCATCACCTCAGCTTCCAAAACATAATCCAGTAAATACTTAATCGGTTAGCGATACCTCGATAAGCTGGTTGTAGGTTCAGGTCGAAGGCTAAATCCGAAGGATTTAAATCCTGCACGACCCACCATCTTAAGCCATCATCTCAGCATCCAATAGTGTATAACAGAACATAGTGCTTAAAGGTTGAAGGACTATTTCTATATATTTCATGTTCTGAAAGGTCATCTACTCATTGAAAATCAATATAAGCGATACCTTTTCCTGACTGCTGCTATGATTGATGATATAGAGGCACGTTTTTGGTATTGTTATCAATAACTTACAAATAATGAATTATAAAGTAAAGAGAATTACTTTATAACGTTAGAATAGAATGTGTTCATAATAAATATGGATGTTTAACGTTAAAAAGGGTGTTTGAGTATTTTTGGGGTTAAATTTTAATAATTTGTAAATTTTGAGGGTTTAATATCGCCACTTTCATTCGAAGATAAAATTATCAATATTAAAATAAGATAATCTAATAGTATTAGTTTGTCATATTTTTGTGATGTTCATCAAGTAAAGTGAATAATAAACTTCCTTAACGTTATGGTTTTGTTATGTTGAGCACTGTTATTTGGTAAATATTTACCATGCTACTTTAAAAATTTAGCGTTTCATTAATTGTAACAGAATATTCATTCCTATATGTTATTGATATTTAATGTTGCCAAAGGTTTTTAGAGGTAAAACTTATTATTTTTACCATTGTTTACAGATATAAATGATATCTGATTGTTTTTTATTCGTTAAATGATTGTTCATTCTTAAAATCATTAATATTGTTACAGTGTTAAATTATTCTATTTATTTCCTTTGTTTTCAGATGATACATCGGATAAAATCTGTTATTTTAGTGTAATATTCCGTCGTGTTCATTGTGATACAAGTAATATGGGTAAGGGTGGGAGTTGCCTTACTAATCATAATAGTATGATATTTATGGGATAATTATTGTTTTTTTATAGGGTAAATGACTTGTAATATCTCGTTACATAAATGTAACATCATTTTAAGATTAGTTGAAACTAATTAGATTGCTAGTATATCATTCCCATCGATATATGCTGAATCGTCAGCAATACTATCAAAGTTCTACTTATTATATAAAACATAAAAAATAAAAAAATGGCAGCTACTTATCTGCTAATTTTTATTTCATTAATATAAATTGAAGCGAGAATGTTTATGAATACAAAATATCCTGTCGCTTGTGCAGTTGGACAAAAAATTAAAACGCTAAGAAAAGCTCAAGGCTATACTGTGTTTCAGTTAGCTAAAGAGATAGATATTAGTGAACAACAATTATTTCGTTATGAGCGCGGTGTAAATCGTATTGATATTGATTGTTTAGTTCGCGTATTAAAAGTCTTAGGCGTTAATATGGGTGAGTTTTTTAGTGAAGTGCTGCAAGATGATACCCAACCAGAAGAAAGAAGGGATACTAAAGGGATCGATGATTCTATTTATTCTTTAGTATAATATAAATAATTATTTTGTCTCATAATGAAACTTAACTTGATTTTAACTTCTAATTGTTTCAATTAAGGACTTAAATTAAGTTTGATCACCATTTTAAATTCATTAAAAAGAATAAATACATTATTTATCTCTCATACTGTGTAACTTTAAAAATAAAAGCCTGTAATGGGCTTTTATTTTTTTATTATATAATATGCCTGAAATTAACTTTAAATTAAACAGAGATTAATTACAGGATAAATAGTCAAGCTTTAGATTCGCTACTAGGTGAGCTAAATTGAAACCGCGAAAATAGAAAAATAAAGTTGATAACGCAACGCTATCAACTTTAAGAATCATCAATGAAAACGCGCTTTTCTGGCAAGGTAGTCGCCAATAAATTGCATCCCTTGGACAATGATGATTAATGTCACAACAGTAATGGCCATTGCCACATTATCAAAGCGTTGATAGCCATAGTTCAAAGCAAGATCGCCAACACCACCACCGCCTACTGCTCCTGCCATAGCTGTCGCACCGACTAAAGTAATACTTGCTGCAGTCAAACTTAAAATAAGAGAAGATTTAGCTTCTGGTAAAATGAAATGCCAAACAATTTGCCAATTTGTTGCACCCATAGAATCTGCCGCTTCAATGATCCCTGAGTGTACGCTTAAAAGAGAATTTTCCACTAAGCGGGCAGTGTAGGGAGCAATAAAAATCACTAATGGCACTATTGCCGCGGTTGTTCCTATCGATGTTCCGACCATAAAACGGGTTAGTGGGATCATCGCCACTAATAAGATAATGAATGGTAAAGAGCGAATGATATTGATAATTGGGTTAACAATTCGGTATATGTATTTGTTTTCCCAAATCCCTTCAGGTCTCGTTATAACGAGTAATATACCCAGTAAAATACCAAACAAGGAACCGAGTACTAAGGCAATACTCACCATGGTGAATGTTTCTGACATAGCGAGTAAAAATTGTTTACTTGTTAAGGCTGTTTCAAATAACTCTGTCATAATGCCCCCTGGCTAACCGCTACGCCACGCAGGCGTAAAAACTGTATAGCTTCTTCAATCTGTGCTTTATCACCCACAATCTGCACAAACATGCTGCCGAGTACTACCCCACTGATTTCTTTCATATTGGCAAAGAGAATATTTATTTTGACGATTTTTTTTAAAATTAGCTCATTAACAACAGGCTCTTGAGCTGATGACCCGAGGAATTCAAGGCGATAAACATCTTGCTGGTGGTCTAAATTGTGCAGCACACGCTCTGGTATTTCTTCATTTAAAACAGTCCCAACAAACTTTTGGGTCGTTGAATGTTTAGGATTTGCAAAAATATCTAATACAGTGCCTTCTTCCACGACTTTACCCGCCTCCATCACTGCAACACGGTTACAGACTTGCTCTATAACTTCCATTTCGTGTGTCACAAGTAAGATGGTAATATTTTGTTCTCGACTGATTTTTTTTAATAGCTGTAAGATGGAGCGTGTCGTTTGCGGGTCAAGGGCAGATGTGGCTTCATCACACAGCAGAATTTGTGGGTTATTGATAAGGGCACGGGCAATACCCACGCGTTGTTTTTGCCCACCAGATAATTGACCTGGGTATTGATTTTTTTTATCACTCAGCTCTACATATTCAAGAATGCTATCAACACGTTGACTGATTTCGTTTTTATCAAGTCCTAGCAAGACCAAGGGCATTGCAATATTTTGAGCGACAGTTTTGGTTTCCAGTAAATTAAAATGCTGGAAAATCATTCCTATACTTCTCTTATGGGCCCGAATTTCAGCGGGAGTTTGATGAGCAATATTTTGCCCATCAATAATCACAGCACCACTTGAGGGCTTTTCTAATTGATTGACCAAACGAATAAGTGAGCTTTTTCCTGCTCCGCTATAGCCAATAAATCCAAAGATATCTCCTTTATTGATATGCAAGTTAATATCTTGCAATGCAACTAAAGATTGCCCATCTTTTTCATATACTTTTTGGACATTTTGAAATGTAATCATAGTTTACTCTACATTATCAGTTAGCTGCATACGTTCTGAAGGCAAGGCTGCTGGTTGCCATTCATCACCTAATAATTCAAATTCTTGGCTTGTTTTCACTAATTCGAGGTGTTCTTCTCTATGAGCGAGGTACAATTGAGCGGCAATATGATCAGCTAAACGCTCTGCACCTGTATTGGTACCAGGGATCAAACCAATAACAGGGCCCATGCTAAGTGAAGCACTTAAATTGAAACAATAAAATTGTTTTAACTTTTCAGTGTCAGCCGTTTTTTTGCCTTGTAATTCAAAATGCGAGCCTAAATAAGGGTGTGCGCCGAGTTCACTATTCGCTTCGTTGATTGGTGGAGTATAAACATCAGCCCACGTTTTAATTAGAGGGGTAATTTGGTTAAATGCAGGATGTTTGAACCAATTAATTTTATATCCTGTCGCGAGGATCAAATAATCTAACGTGAATTGTTCAGTTGTCGTCGAAATATGTAGTTTTTTATCTTTTAATTCAATCTGTTTAATTTGAGTATTAAAATTAAAAAAAGCATTTGGATGACAAGAAACTCGTAAAGTACTGCCATGAGGGGCAGGGGTTTTAGCTTCAGCAACATACGCTGAATAATGCCATTTTTGTGCATCTGTAAAATAGGCATAAGCATTAGTAAAACCCGCGCTTCCTGCAACTTTACCTCTGTTTACCCGTGGCATATCTGTGGCACGGATTAAAATTTCCACACTCTTAGCCCCGTTCTCTAAGGCTGTTGCAGAACTATCCATTGCACCTGCGCTATAACCAACAACACCAATGTCTAACCCTTTAAAGCGGCTGTAATCAGTGCCTGCATACGAATGCTCCCAATAGTTTTGTGGAATATTATCCATAAAACTGGGAATATTCGGTTCACTAAAGGATTCCATACCTGTGGCTAAAATAACATGCTGTGCGATGTAATTTGTTGTTCCTTCAGGTGTTTTAAAAATTAACTTGCTACCATTATCGGTTAAATGTAGGTCAATCAGTTCGTATTGATTAAATACTTTTGGTGCAGTAATCGCTTTAAACCACTGCAAATACTCTCCCCACTGAAGGCGAGGAATTTTATCTAACTCTTCCCATTTTTCATCGCCAAACTGCGCTTTGAACCACGCTTGAAAGGTCAATGAGGGGGAAGCTAAAGCGGGCCCTACAACCTGTTTTGGCGAACGTAGTGTTTCCATGAGAGCAGGTTTTTGCCAAGGCCCTTCACTTCCAGTAATGGCTTTATCAAATACGACGGCATTAATACCACGTAACTTGAGTGCAAATGCAGCCGTGACACCTGACATACCAGCACCAATAATGGCAACGTCAATATGTTGTTTGTTGATATTATTATCTGATAATGCCCATGATGTGATTGGGAGATTAAGATATTGCAAATCTTGTGCAATGTGCGCTTCTAAAGCCGCTAAGCCAATGATCCTATCCATGAAATTATTCCTTATCCTCCATAATTTCAAATGGCTCACCGAGGGAAAGCATTAAGCGGTTTGCCCATGAGAAAAACGCAGTAGACTGAATTAAATCAAGCAATTCGAGTTCAGATAGTCCCAGTTGGCGTAGTGTTGCGACTTGAGATATTGTTGCTTGAATCGGTGTTGCTGATAAAGACGCCACGAGATCGGTGATTGCTAACAATCTATCGTCAAAGCCATCCGCAAGAATCTCACCTGTCGGCGTTGCTAATAGCTTATCGACATCACTACGGCGTTCTTTGGCATACTGGCTGGCTTTGCGTGCATGAACAGAAGCACAGTAAATGCAACCATTCACTTTACTGACAGCGGCAGCTGCAAACTCACGTTCCCAGCGTGGTAGGCCGCCAGCGGTGTAAAAGACACCACGATCGATTAAGGTTCTAATTTCTAAAATCTTGCTTTGGTGAGCGAGCAGAAGAAAGTATTCAGAGGTTAATTGACCAAATTTTTTCATCACCTGAGTTTCTTCATCGCTTAGCGTTTCTGCTTTTCTAGCCGTTATCCAAGCTTCCCAACCTAAATTATCTTGTGTAAAGGCGGTAGGGGATGGGCGTCCCTGGCGAGTGAAAGGTTGATGATTCCATTTGCCCGCGACTATTTTCGCGACATCCCGTGGATTATTTTTAGATGTCGTTAAGAGCTCAATTCCTTCGACTAAACGAGCTTGATAGGTGACAAAGGTAATTAACTGAGCGAGCAAAACGATGTCGCTATTTTCCCAGCCTTGTGTAATTAAGGTTTCGATGAGTAAAAACTGAGTATCTTTAGGAGATAACGTTAATATTTGCAGATATTCCGCAGCAGCTTGCAGAGCAGGTGAAAGATTTTCTATTTTTAGTGCTGGTGCTTGTTGAAAATAAAAATCTGCTAATGTTTGGCTGCCAGTCAATTTTGCAACCTGATGCGCAAAACCATAACGAACATCAATAGGAAATTGTGTTGATGGTACAGAGAAAATTTCGCTGTATGCGGCTTGGGTATTTAAGGTTGCGGCTGATCGGTCTTGGCGGATTAATGCTAAATCGGAATCTGGTGGCAAGTGTGTCAGGGTGTTAATTAAATCATTATTGAAAATAGTCATAAAGCAACTCACTTTTTTTAAACGTTTTTTATCTCCTTCATTACATATCAATCACATCATTTATCGAACGATCTATTTGTTATATCCATATAACTTAAAGGAATTAAAACCTATTCTTATATCACTAATTAACTAAGTTATAATTATCTGATCTAAGAACAACCAAATTAATATGATTATACTGGCTGAAATATTTTCACAGGGTTGTTACATATGTTAAAACAAAAATTAATAAATTTATCTTTAATCGCATCAGCTGTTTTTGTGCTTTCAGCATGTGGTGATAACAATGAAAAAGATAATCCAAATAAAAAACAGATTACGATAGGTTTTGGAGTTGGTAATTATATCGATCAAGTAGATAAAGGAATCGTCCCTATTTTAGAGAAAAAAGGCTATAAGGTAACTTTGCGTCAATTTTCACAAAATAGGCAAATTAATCCTGCATTTGAAGAAGGTTCTATTGATGCATCGGTGAACCAAAGCCGCGCATATATGGATGCATATAACAAAAAGAATAATATTAATATGGTCGCATTGACAGACTCACCAAGCGCGCCACAAAGTTTACGTTCAAATAAACACAAATCAATTGATGATGTAAAAGATGGCATGATTGTCGCTTTATCTAACGACCCTGTAAATGCAGAAAGAGGGGCGCGGATCTTAGAACAACTAGGCTGGATTAAAATTAAACCGAATGTCAGCACATTGAGTTTTAGTGTTAATGATATTTCATCAGGAAAATATCATTTAGATGTGCGTGAAACGGACGCAGCTCAAGGATTAAGATTACTTGATGATGTTGATTTTGTTGTGGTAAATGGCAATTATGTCGCAAGTGCAGGCCAGCGTATTGCCGATGGATTAGTTGTTGAAAACTCACCATTAGAACACCGTGTTATTGTCACTGTCATGCAAAAAGATCTTGATTCTCAATGGGCTAAGGATTTAAAAGAGGCTTTTGAGTCTAAAGAATATGCGGATTATATTCGTTCTCAGCGTATTTATGATGGCTTTATCGAACCAGAAAGCTGGAATAAATACCCTAAATAAAATCCTAGTCTAATTTTTATTTTTTTATTCTTACCTAGCCACTTATTATTAAATTAATAAGTGGCTTTTTTAAAACTTAATATGAAATTTATTCTTATTAAATTCCTAGACAACACAATATTTTTACTGCTATTAAATAGATAAGTAACACAACAAAAAATACAACGTCATAAAAACACTGAACAAAATCAACCTGACAGGGGAAGAATATGAGTCACGAACTGATTGATGCATTTAATATTATAAAGAGCAAGAAATGGGTTGATTTAACACACAGCTTTGATGGGAATTCACCGCATTTTTTTATGTTTGATGCTGCTGAGTTTAAAACCTTATTTGGCTATGCAGAAGGTTTCTTTGCTCAGCAATTTACCTTCCCAGGGCAATATGGCACGCACATTGATGCGCCATGTCATTTTGTTGAAGGTAAACGTTTTCTGCATGAGCTAGAGCTAAAAGAACTCGTTTTACCTTTAATTGTTATTGATCAATCCGAAAGAGCAAAACAAGATCCAAACTTTGCATTTTCTCTTAATGATGTACTGACTTTTGAGGAACAGCATGGAAAAATTGAACCTGACAGTTTTGTTGCACTAAGAACAGATTGGAGCAAACGTTGGCCATCACAAGAGCTTATGGATAATAAAGACGAAGAAGGTAATAACCAAATACCTGGCTGGGGGATGGATGCCTTAAAGTTCTTATTTGAAGAACGGGGTATTAAAGCAATTGGACATGAAACGTTTGATACAGATGCGGCAAAAGATTTCCGTAAAAATAATGCGTTACTTGGGGAGTATTACGTTTTAGATCAAGATACTTACCAAGTGGAACTACTGGCAAACTTGGATAAAGTACCGACTCGTGGGGCAGTGATCTTTAATATTGTCGCTAAACCAAATAATGCGAGTGGGTTTCCTGTGCGTTCATTTGCTATTCTTCCCTAAATATTGAAATTTTATTACCAGCCATTTACTTAGCGTGGCTGGTAATAAATTGCAATTATTCTTACAAGACTAATACTATCCATATTGCCGCTAATATCATACATAACGCGGCAACAACACCACCCGATTTTGCAAACTCACTAAACGATATTTTTACGCCATAAGCCGCGGCTTGTTCAACAACAATAATACCTGCAAGGCTGCCAAATACTAATAAATTGCTGGAAAACCCTGAGCCTAGCACTAATGCTGCACCAAGGGCGTCAGCATTTCCATCAGGGGTTAAAAATGGAACGAGTAGCATTACCGAAGGGTTATTTCCCACAATTGTGCTGAGAACTCCAGTCACTAAGAATAAAGCGAATGGATTATTTAAATCAACGCCATGGGTGCGTAAATCATCGAGGAGTTGCTGGGGAATACCTGTTGAGGCAAACGCGGCATTGACGACAAACAGTCCCATAATTAAGAGTAACAAATTCCCATCAACTAATTTAAGCATATCGCTTGATGCGATTGAGCGGTTTAATAATAAGAATCCGGCAGCAGTAAGGGCAATTAATTCCCTTGGGATATCACTTACAATAAACGCAATAATAACGGCAAGCGTAATAACTCCTGCTTTAGTCGTTTCCCACACATTGAGGTTTTCTTGCATTGTCGATACTGTAGTTTGCGTTTCGTCCTTAGCTATGTACCAACGCTTGCGGTACAGCCAAACTAAGACGAACCACGTGATAGGTAATGACAGTAAGGCAGGGATTGCGGAAGCTTCTAATAAACCGACAAAGGAAATATCGAGCCCTTGAGCTGCAATCATATTCTGTGGGCTACCAATTAATGAGCCTGCAGCACCGTTATTTGCGGCAAAACAAAAGCCTAATAAAAATGGAATAGGGTTTAAACCGCGAGATAAGCTAATAGAAACTAATAATGGTGTCATGGCTACAACGACAACATCATTGGTTAATAAAGCGGAAAGAATTCCGCCAACACCGATTAATACGGCTAAAAGTGCTGGAGGAGAAACTTTTAGCATCGCAACACGGTTCGCTGTCCAACTATAAAAACCAGATACAACAAATGATGCAGATACGACCATTAAGCCGAACAGCATCCCAATTGTCCGATAATCAATGGCATTCCATGCATGTGGTGGGGTAATGCTATCAGCTGCCATCATGGCCAAGGCACCAATAATAGCGGCTCCCGTTCTATCTACTTTAAAACCAGGTAACTTACCAAAGCCCATGGCAACGTAAACCAAAAGAAAAACAATAATGGTTAAAGTCATTATATTCACATTTTAATGAAGAGGTTTAAGAATAATTTATCGGTGAACATCTTTTGAATCAAGGCTAAATATTCTATGGATAATAATAAGTTGCAGTTAATCCTATTAACGATATCGCAAAAAGATAGAAAATACAAAATGAGATGAGTGCTAAGCCTGTATTTTCAACTTTATATCCATTTCATAGGTGCTTTTTTGAAATAAGTAACGAGTGAAAATTAATTACAAAATAAAATCTACTAGCTATAAAAAGGTTAATCGAGTTTTTAATGGAGTTAAAAAAGGTGAATATGAAAATAATTTGTGATCAGGATCTCTTTTCTGAAAATTAAGGTAAGTATTTTTATGTGATATTAATCTCGTTTTTTTGCTTTTTTTATGTGAAAAAACGTCTTTGTAGTAAAACTACACTATTTATTTGTGAGCATGATCAATATTTAGGTGGGGGGATGAGGGGGGTTTAGGTGACTTCCGTCACATAAGGCCCGCGTGGTACGCATCTGATAAAGGCCATGTTAGAGTGAAAGCGTCTAAATATTCACTAACGTTATTTGGCGATAACGTTGCAATCTTATCGTTCTCGTACCACGGGGTTCTATCATGGTAACATCAAATATCAAATTAAAGGTACAGAATTTTGGGCGTTTCCTCAGTAATATGGTTATGCCTAATATTGGTGCTTTCATTGCGTGGGGCTTAATTACCGCGCTCTTTATCCCTACGGGGTGGTGGCCAAATGAAACGTTGGCACAGCTTGTAGGTCCAATGATCACCTATTTATTACCACTGCTAATTGGTTATACGGGCGGTCGTCTTATTGGTGGTGAAAGAGGCGGTATTGTCGGGGCCATTACAACAATGGGGGTAATTGTTGGTGCCGATATGCCAATGTTTATGGGCGCAATGATTGCAGGGCCATTAGGTGGTTATGCTATTAAACGTTTTGATAGCTGGATAGATGGTAAAGTCAAAACGGGCTTTGAAATGCTAGTAAATAACTTTTCATCTGGCATTATTGGTATGCTTTTGGCGATACTTGCTTACCTTGCTATTGGGCCTCTCGTTGCTGGCTTATCAAAAGTGTTGGCGGCGGGTGTAAATGTGATGGTAGAAAATAATCTACTGCCCTTAACTTCGATTTTTGTTGAGCCAGCCAAAATACTCTTTTTGAATAATGCCATTAACCACGGAATCTTTTCCCCATTAGGTATTCAACAAGCGACTGAAACAGGCGCGTCTATTTTTTTCTTAATAGAAGCTAACCCAGGTCCAGGTTTGGGTGTGTTATTGGCATACATGTTTTTTGGTAAAGGGAATGCTAAACAGTCTGCGCCTGGTGCTGCAATTATTCACTTTTTCGGCGGGATCCACGAAATTTATTTCCCATACGTTTTAATGAATCCGCGGTTAATTCTTGCAGTTATTCTTGGCGGCATGACAGGTGTGTTTGTGATGAACCTATTTCATGCTGGTTTAGTCTCTCCTGCATCACCAGGCTCTATTTTTGCAGTTTTACTGATGACACCAAAATCATCTTTAATTGGCGTTATTCTGTCTGTGATTAGTGCAACACTTGTTTCTTTCTTAGTTTCTGCAATTTTATTAAAAAGAACCCGTGTGGGCGATGATGATGAATTAGATAATGCGACGAAAAAAATGCGTGATATGAAAGCGCAATCTAAATCATCGAGCAAGGAAGTAACGAATAACAATTCAACAGTTAATCTTGCAAATGTGCGTAATATTATTGTTGCTTGTGATGCGGGAATGGGCTCCAGTGCGATGGGGGCAGGTGTATTAGCGAAAAAGATTCGTGATGCGGGGTTGCTTGATATTTATGTCACGAACATGGCTATCAATGACCTTCCTACGAGTGTTGATATTGTGATAACGCACAAAGACCTCACTGAAAGAGCTAAAACATTTGCACCTAATGCAATGCACATTTCTTTAGCGAATTTCTTAGATGGTCAAATATATAATGATTTAGTGACTAATTTAATCGCGAAAAAACATCCTACTGCTGCAAATGATGGACGCTTAATCAAGCAAACAATTGTTGCTGCAAATGATGAATCTTTTGATATTGAAGATAAAGATGAAGCGTTGTTTACACTTAGCGCCAAGCATATTTACTTAAATTTATCAGCGAAGAATAAAACGCAAGCAATTCAATTTGCGGGACAAAAATTAGTTGAGGGTGGGTATGTAGAACCTGATTATATTGAAGCGATGTTAGCGAGAGAAAAATTAACCTCAACTTATCTTGGTGAATCAATTGCAGTCCCACATGGAACTATTGAAGCGAAAGATCGTGTTTTAAAAACGGGTATTGTTATTTGCCAATATCCTGAAGGTGTTCAATTCGGAGATGAACCCGATGAAATTGCACGTCTTGTTATTGGCATCGCGGCACAAAATAATGAGCATATTGAAGTGATTACACGAATCACCTCTGCACTAGATGAAGATGGGGTGATAGATAAATTGTGTAATACCCAAAGTATTCAAGAAGTGCTCGAAATTTTAGCATCGCAAAGTGCAGCGTGAGGATAATAACAATGAAAGTCATTCATTTTGGTGCAGGTAATATCGGTCGTGGTTTTATTGGTAAATTACTTTCTGATGCGAATTCACAACTCACATTTACCGATATTAATCAGCTATTAATTGATCAGCTAGAGCATCAGCAGTCATATCAGGTTCATGTTGTTGGGCAAGAAAGTAGCATAGAAAAAGTACAAAATGTACACGCAATTAATTCTAATGATCCAAAGACAATAGAATATATAGCCTCTGCAGATATGGTGACAACCGCAGTAGGCCCACAAATTCTCGAAAAAATAGCAGGGACTTTAGCGCAAGGTATTGCTTTAAGATGTAAATTAAATAACCAAAAGCCCCTCAATATTATTGCGTGTGAAAATATGGTTAGAGGAACAAGCCAATTAAAACGACATATTCTTGCTCAATTACCTGTAGAAACACACGGATGGGTTGAACAATATGTTGGTTTTGTTGACTCCGCCGTTGACCGGATTGTTCCTCCAATGGATGCAGCGAATGATGACCCTCTTTCTGTAACTGTCGAATCATTCAGTGAATGGATTGTCGACAAAACACAATTTATTGGCAATATTCCGACAATCGACGGTATGGAGTTGACGGATAATTTAATGGCATTTGTTGAGCGAAAACTATTCACGTTAAATACAGGCCATGCGATTACTGCATATCTAGGCCAATTATATGGCTACCAAACAATCAGAGATGCCATTAATGACCCTAAGATTCTCGCTATCGTAAAAGCTGCAATGGAAGAAAGTGGGCAAGTTTTAATTCAACGGTATGGGTTTAATGCAGATAAGCACCAGCAATATATTGAAAAAATATTAAGCCGCTTTGCTAACCCTTATTTAAAGGATGATGTGAGTCGAGTAGGGCGCCAACCTATTCGTAAACTCAGCCCTGAAGATAGATTGATTAAGCCACTATTGGGGACATTAGAGTATGAACTCCCTAATAAGAATTTGATAATGGGTATTGCAGCTGCGCTTCATTTTAGATGCACTAGTGACCCTCAATCTATTGAAATGACAGCTCTAATTGAAGATAAAGGTCTATATCAAGCTATAGTTGAATTAAGTGGACTTCAACATCACCCTGTCATTATTAATAAAATTTGTGCGCAGTATGAGCTAATGAAGTAGAGTAATAGGTAATATTACGGATAATGAGTTAATTGGTGAGGTTTAATCACTTTATGGTTAGTTGCGAATAAATATCAAGCTGCTGGCCATAAAGTGACAAAAGAAATTATTATGGAAAATAAACAAGACATTGAAAATCAAATTCTTGAACGGCTAAATCAGCGGCCAGAATTACATTTGTTTGTTCAAGAGGCTATTATTCTTATTTCACAAGCTATTGATAAGTTGATGTTAAAAGTGTTTAGAAAGGATGATTATGCCGTAAAATATGCGGTTGAACCTCTTTTAACAGGAAATGGCCCATTAGGTGATTTATCTGTACGTTTAAAATTGTTATTTGCTTTGGGAGCTATAACACGCGAAACCTATGAAGATATTGAATTATTTTTAGCATTAAATGACTCGTTATCTCACCAAGAATTAAAATTAGATTATACCGATGATGAAATAATAGGCAGTATTAAAACGCTTCACTGTATAGGGCCATTACCTGAAATGATGCGTTTTGATCAACCTGAGGACATGGTTGACCAGCAGCTAATGAGTTTACAGAAACAACGCTATCAACAAATGGTCAAATCGTCTTTAGTGTTATCTGTTGCCGATTTAATTGCTCAAATATTAGAAACCGATGTTTTTTAATGAGTCACCGCATTTTATTTTTTCTTTATAAATCTTACTCACCTATTTACTTTATCATATAAGTATGTTCGAAATACCAATACGTATAACCAGAATGAATATAATTGAATATGAATATTGTTATTACACATGAAGTAAGTCCAGAAGATCGTGATGAATTACTGGCGGGGCTTCGTAGTTTTAATGTACAGTTTTTAGATGCCTCTCGATTCGGTCAACTAGGGGTATATTTTAAAGATGATGATGGTGTAATGCAGGGGGGCTTGATTGCAACAATCAGAGCCAATTGGTTATGTATTGATTATTTATGGGTAAGTGAATCTGCGAGAAATGAAGGAATAGGGAGGCAATTAATGCAAGCAGCTGAGCATGAGGCTTCAAAAGTAGGCTGCCTTCATTCTTTAGTCGATACATTTAGTTTTCAAGCATTACCATTCTACCAAAAATTAGGTTATATCCAGCAAATGTCACTGCCAAATTTTCCTGAAACGGGAATGCAATCTCATTATTTGACTAAAATGAATTTAAAATAGTGAAATTAATTGTCTTCATTACGTACATTCGAAAAACAATTGACCCCATTTGTTATTGTATTTTCATTTGCAATAGCAGATGGATTAACAGGTAAGTTTAATTGATTTACCCAGCATGCTAGGCTCTGTTCTGCATTTAATCCTACCCTTGTACTTTCATCATGAATTGAACGAATATTTATTGTTGAGTATTCCATCAATTTATTATCAATAAAGATAAACACATGATCCGCTTTCTGACTTGGCAGATTGGTTAATATTTGATCCGAATAAAATAACAAATCATACTGAGCTTGAGAGGCAGAGCTAATCGGTATCCCTTCAATTTTAATGACATCAGCTTTGCTCATTCCAGAAATAACGACTAATTTTCGCTCTTTCTTTGTGCAGGCTAAAAGTAAAAGTGGTAAAAAAAGAATAATGATAAAATTTTTCATTGATAGATTATCTCAGTGAATACGCGCAGTAGAGTTGATAATAGAAAGTTCTATTCTTGATAAAAATGTTCAGATGAAAAATAGGATTTTTCTATTTAGACTGATAAACGAACTGCCAGCACTGTTTTTCCCTAAGAGAGCAGATTATTCATAGTAACAGGAAAGTTTCAGTTGTTGGCTAACTAAGCAAGAGCCTCTAACTTGTATTCCTAATATATTGTGTATGCCCTGCCTACCGTTAATTGCGATATGAGTGCTCAAGTGGTACAAGTATGATTAGTTAGCTATATTGATGTAAACTTTTAATTGGTAATTAAAATGAATGAATCAAGTAGTCTGATAATTGCAGAAACGATAATTAATGTTAATAGTATCATGTTTTCAGATAACGCATTTTTTCTGCCTGTGTATATCTATAGAGTAGTAAATATTATTTATCAGGTGAATTTATTAATGTGATTTAGGCTAATATTGAAAGAAAACAAATTGATGTTACTAGCTGAGGGGGCTAAAACAGCCTGATATTCCTGAACAGGTAAATTGGAGTGAGATGCCTCAGTGATTCGCTGATGCCATAGCGCTATAGCAAAATGCAACTTGGACAAGAAATTCATTCGAGAGATTGAAAGGGCTAGGGGGAAATTCAACATTCAACATTCAACTAGATGGTGATTGCGAAAGCGACAAGAGCTACATAGATAGCAGATAAGACCAAGGACACACCGATGATTGTCCTAGCGAAAAGACATAAAACACTACTTGGTGGTGATTTTGGAAATAGTGCTGAAAAGCTCCAATAAGCAAGCCACAGGAGTAAAAAGGCAGCAAATAAAAGATAAATAACGGTGAATGTCACTACATATATTCCAATATTTACGTTAGATAGATGATTGCTATGATGCAACGTACGCTATGATCATTCCAAGCATGCACATGGTGGCTATCAGGCATATTCCAGCGATAACTCGAATAAAAGACCAGAAAGTATTGGTTCTGTCTATATTCCAAAAGCAAAAAAACACTGCAATCCCTAATATGATTTCATAAGTAATCAGTTCAGCCATGACGATACATACATCCGTATGATTAAGTGATTAACAATATACATAAGTCAAATATCAATAGCCATCAATTAAAGACTAATGTTCTCTCCACCATGTGTTCATGCCAGTTTAGCTTTGTATAGTTCGGCATAACATGAATAGTTGCTATGATTTTTTGTGAGGATTGGGAATAGGTTGGTTTCGTTTGTACTGGTGTCCCCTGCAGGAATCGACTAGTTAATTCAATGTGTTGATTTTTAATAAATATTATTTTCTTTCTTTATTTCCTATACACATTGTTATACATAAACTTTTTGCTATAGAACCTCAATTTCAGGAATTTGTTTTAGAGTAAATATTACACAAATAATGTGTGGTTTATTTTGAGTATTTTGCTGAAATTTAAATGTGTTAAATTTCAATGCATTATAATTCACTTGCGTAAATTTACAAATAATTAAAATTCTTTACAAAAGGGAGTTGTTTAACCGTTTGTTAAATTCGCAATTTTATATTGGGAACGATTAGTTATGAATGATAATGACTAGTAATACTGATAACTATTTGTTGCTATTTGAGTTGTTCAAAAATTAGACATAGATAATAATTCTAAAAATCATGCCTTAGCCTCTCTCTTTACCATTCTTAATGTCTGTGTAAATATAAAGACATCCAACGACATCTAGTAACATCTAATAAGATTCAAAAACAGAATTTAATTATAAGGGAATAACTATGAGCTTATTACCTTTGGGGGAACTTAACACCGAAAATAGGTTGTTAAGGCTACCAGAAGTAACTTTATTAACAGGTCTACCAACTTCCACAATTTATTTAAAAATGAAATCGAACGATTTTCCTAAGCAAATGAAAATAGGGTCACGTTCTGTTGCATGGCTAGAGTCTGAAATAAATGAATGGATAATCAATAATGCAAGGAGAAGATAATGACCGAAAATATATCTTTCTATAAAGATGAGTCATTAAGTTTTGTTTTAAATTATAAAGCAATCCCATTTGAAGCTAACGGTAAAGATACAGGGTTTATTATTCGTGCTATAGAAATAAATCATCTATTTATGTTAAGAAATAAAGTTAACGCATTAGGTGAAATCATAGGGTTTAGCTTTGATAATTCAATGCCAACTGCAAAAGAAGTGAAGCTGCTCATTGATAAAGGTAATCAACTGTTAGAAAAATATATAGCAGATTGTGATGTACAGGTTCAGAAACTAGAAGATGCAGAAACCTACTTGGAAAATTTAAGTGAAGGGCGACTGAGAAAGCCAAATAACTATAGAACTGCACATGCATGGGCATCAGACTCTTACGATAACGTTGAAAGAGCGAGAGGATGCTTAGGTAATGCTCAAGACAAGTTAAGTAAGATTAGTGGGGTATATGGACTGTTAAGGCCAGTGGTTGAACAGTTATTAAAAGAAAACGTAACTGGTTATAAATCGGAGTTTTTAATTTCAATACCGAACGAGAAAATAACTACGCATTCATTAAGATCTAATTTGAATTGGGGTTATTCAAATGAATGTAATTTAATATTAGATGAGTGTGAGAACTTAAAGAAGCACATAAATAAAATTGTTAGTGATTGTCATCTATCAACTGATAAATATGTGAGAAGAAACACCTCTGATAATCAACTAAATTATTATAAAGAGTATTATGATATTAATAATAAGTCAGTGAATACAGTATTAACTGCAGATGAATATGTTTCTAAAATGGTTTCTATTCAAAAAAGAATTCAAAATAAATCAGATCTAATGTAATAAATATAAAAGGAATATATTATGTATGCTACTACAGTACCAAATGTGGCAAGGGATTTTCACGCCAATTTTACACGCGGTGCAAATTACTTTTCTAAAAATAGTAAAACATTTTCAATTACTAATACATCTGAAACTTTATTGCGCGTAGCAATATCAGACTCGAATTGGTTTTTAAATAAATTAACAATAACCGATGTAAGTGAAATCAAAGGGGATACAGTTAACCTTGGTGATAGTAGCCTTCATACTGGTCGTTCAATTGAGGAGCGTTTTCATAAGCGTTTAAGCATGGATGCTATTTCTTATACGCTAGAGGAAACGGATACCTGTACGGCTCTTACCTACGAACAGCTTTCGATAATTGCAAATAGCCGTAGTGGTGATGATGAGCACTTTACTAAAGTGATGTCTGATTTGTTCTCTAAAACAGTATCGCTAGACATGATACGTGTTGGCTTTAATGGCGAGTTTTGTGGGTTTCCAACAAAGCCAGAAAAATATAAACGAGGGCAAGATGTTAACTGTGGTTGGCATACCATAGCAAAATCATTTAATAACGGCTCTCAAATTGTAACGGATAAAATTGTTTTAGGTAAAGACGGTGATTTCCCTAACTTAGATGCCATGGCCAACTTTCTTATTATCAAAAAAATACCCGAAGAGTTCCGTGAAGACCCTAGATTAGTCGTATTGGTTGGCTCAGAACTTGCTGCTTTATACCGTGAAAAACTATTTAGAGGGGCAGATAACGCCGCAGATATTCAGGCAAGTCAAATGGCGTTAAGTACGGTTGCAGGACGCTTCGCTATTATTCCACCATTTATGCCTGGTCGTCGCTTAGTGGTTACCACATTAGATAATTTGCATATTTATACCCAGAAAAATACCCGTCGTTTTCGTGCCGAGTTTGTGGATGACAGAAAAGTCTATGAGCACAGTTATATTAGAAATGAAGGTTATGGCCTCGGTGATGGAAATCTCTATGCTGCCATTGATGAAAATGCCATCCAAATTGAAGACGGGGTATTTTCATTATGAGTGATCCTCAATTAATAACTAATTGGATTTGTGTTGCTACAGAAGGGCAAACAGTCGATGAGCGTACGATTAAACCTGAGTGGTTACAGGAAATGGCTGATACCTATGATCCTAAGTATTATACGGCTTTAATTTGGGAAGAACATAACCGTAATCTTGAGAATTTAGGTGAGGTAATCGATGCAAAAGCCGACATGATGAATGGTAAAATGCAGCTATTTTTGCGATTAAAACCAACCAAGAAACTGATTAAATACAATGAAGAAGGTCAGAAATTATTTTGCTCAATTGAGGTAGAAGAGGACTTTCAAGGAACGAGTATTTTTTACCTTGGTGGATTAGCAGTGACGGATAACCCAGCAAGCATAGGTACGGATAGATTACGTTTAAGAATTAACAACTTATATTTCGCTAATAAAAATTATCGGTATTTATTTAGTTCACCAATGCATTTTAATCTATCAGGTGGTTTAACCAAATCTAAAAATAACTGGTTTTCTGCTATCTCTGCGGGGTAAACCCTATGCCCAGATTGATCTGGGCATATCCTAAAATATCTATTCTTCCCAATTTAAGACATGTTAATTATGAAAATAAAAGGGTTGCATCCGTCTAAACGGTTGGGCTATATTGATCGCACGTTAGCAAAATCTAACGTCGGGATTGGCGTCCTGAATCAGTTACTGGCGACACATGACGCGCCTTGCGTCTTTTTTTGTGTCTATGCCTACGTGCACCTATTAAATGCGGTTTTGTATCGCCCTGATTCTATGGTGGCGTTGGCGGGGCAGCCTTCGGGCTGGCTGGATTCCAGTAACTCCAGTTACGCCAACCCTGTCAACGTCACCACCCCCGAAATTGGCGTTTCAGGTGGTGACTCCTTAACTAAGTTACTGGAGATCATCGTCATGATGGCAACCCCTACCCAAACTCAATTTAAATTCTTATTCTTGAGCATTAAACGTGCTGACATCACAGCAAAACCTTGCCGTCGGGCTGCTATTGCGTCAACTGAATATGATGCACGAATGCTGCTTGCTCATGATTTCATCTTACTTTTTGCAGGTCGTTTACCTGTAAGCCAAACAGAGGAATGCTAATCATGAAAAATACAAATCATATAAATACAGTCATTTCTGCATCGGGCGAAAAACAATTATTAAGAGCCGCGCAAATGACGAGCTTTCTATCTGAATTACTTATAGCTAGTTCTATTAATGGCCAGCGTCATGTCTCAAGTGAGGGAATGGCGGCAATGATGGAATGTTTAGCAGAACAGGTTGAATTTGTGATCAGCGAAAGTAGTTTAATGAATAAGGACATAAAACAATGAGTTTACTAAACAGTTCTAATTCATCAACTACTCCTACTCAGTTACCATCCGTTACGGATATTATGCGCTCTGCAAATGGGCGTTGGCACTATATTTTAACGAGTTTGGGTGTTTGCGTTCCTGATAATCATAAACATGGCGCTTGCCCGAAATGTGGTGGTAAAGACCGTTTTCGTTTTGATGATAAAAATGGAAAAGGTACATGGTTTTGTAACCACTGTGGCAGTGGTGATGGGTTGGATTTGCTCAAACTAGTGATAGGAAAAGATACGAAAACCGCTTGTTTTGAAATCAATAAAATATTGCTTCTACCAGAGTTTAGTAAGGTCATGCCTACCAAAATAAAAAAAGTTAATGTGACTCGGGGCATCGAATTATTTGAAAAGTTGAAAGCATCGTCATGCCTAGGGGAAAGCCAATACTTAACAAATAAGGGCTTAATTAACCATCAATGTTTAATTACACAGAATTTCTATAAACAAGGTGAATTAAGTTTTCCAACGGGCTCAATTTTATTGCCCTTGGTTGATAATCAATTTCAGGTTAAAGGTGGGCAACTTATCAGCCCAGAAGGTGATAAGGCATTGTTATCTGGTTCTGGGCTTTCAGGTTCATTTATTGTTGTGTCGGAGGAACCACAAGACACACTTGAACAAATTGTGATTACTGAGGGCTTTGCTACGGGGTTAAGCCTATCAAAGGTAATTGATACCTTTATTGTGGCCGCTGTTGCGGCTACTAACCTTGTGAAAGTCGCTCAGCAGCTACGGGAACGTTATCCATCGGTAAAAATCATTATTGCGGGTGATAACGATTTTATAGATGGTAAAGAGAATACGGGTAAGGTGTGGGCAGAGAAAGCCGCCAAAGCCGTTGATGGTTGGATCACCTTACCGCCAACCCATTACAAAGCGGATTGGGATGATTACCGACAAGAAAATAGCACGGTCAAAGTCAAAGAAGCATTCTTTGAGGAAATGACATACTGCGGTAAGGATAAAGCCTATTTGCCCCAAGGCTTTAGGCTGACTCAAGAATATTTGTGGTATGACAAACTGGTGAATAAATCGGATGGTGACACCGAGGTCAGAAATATCAAAATCAGCAGTCCAATAAAAGTTACCGCGATCACCTGCGATGCAGACGGCAGTAATTACGGCCGTTTATTGGAATGGGATGATACCTACGGAAATTGCCGTAAATGGGCAATGCCAATGGAAATGTTAAGCGGTAGCGGTGAAGAATTACGTCGTGTACTTTTGGTGAACGGGCTTTCATATATCAACATTTCGGGGCAGGCTCGTGCGCATTTAATGGAATACATTTCATTGTGCCGACCAGAGAAAAAAGTCACTTGCGTAAATAAAACGGGCTGGCATGGCAACGTGTATGTGTTGCAGGATGAAGTTGTTGGAACTGGCGCAGATTCCGTTATTTTGCAAACCTCCAGTGTTCAAGGTAAAGATTTTAGGGTAGCAGGCACTAGCGATGAATGGCGGGAGCATATTGGTAAATATTGCGTGGGAAACGCTAGGCTGGCGTTTTCCGTAAGCCTTGCCTTTGCGTCATCATTATTAAAATTAGTCGGTGTGGGAGGCGGTGGCTACCATTTAAAAGGTGAATCAACAGACGGTAAGACGACCACAATGAAAGTGGCCGCTTCTGTTTGTGGTGGTACCGATTACTGGTACACATGGCGGGCAACAGGTAACGCGCTTGAGGGAACGGCTTGCCGTCGTAATGACGCTACGCTAATGCTGGATGAAATCCGAGAAGTGGACGGACGCGAAGCGGGTAACATTGCTTACATGTTGGCAAATGGCCAAGGTAAAGCCCGTGCAAAAACGGATGGCAGCGTCAGGGAAACGAATCGATGGAATTTACTGTTTCTCTCAACGGGTGAATTGTCATTGGTTGAACATGCGGCCAATGCAGGCGAACGCACTTATGCAGGGGTTGAAGTCCGTATGATACAAATCCCAAGTGATTCAGGTAAACACGGTGTATTTGAGGACTTACATCAATTTGCTAGCGGCAAAGCCTTAGCGGAATACCTAGAGCATGCAGTCACTAAATACCACGGTACCCCATTCCGTGACTGGCTAAAATATCTTACAAATGATCTCACGTTCATCTCAGGTACAGCAAAAACATTATTAAAAGAGTATACCGCTAAAATGATGCCTGAAAATGCAGGTAACCAAGTTGGTCGGGCTATCACCCGTTTTGCCCTTGTTGCGATGGCGGGGGAGATTGCCACAATTGCAGGGATCACAGGCTGGCAGGAGGGTGAAGCCTATATTGCGGCTGAAAAGTGCCTAGCGGCTTGGATGAAAGAGCGTGGGCATACAGCAAATCAGGAAGATATCACCGCCTTAGAGCAAGTGACTGATTTTATCTCACGTAATCAATTTAGCCGTTTTGCGGATTGGTATGATGAGAATAGCCGACCGCTCAATATGATGGGCTTTCGTCGTGTTGAAAAAGGTGCTGGCAACCAAGAACCGACGGTGCAGTTTTATGTTCTATCTTCTGCATGGAAAGAAATATGTAAAGGTTATGATTCAAGGAAGGTTGCGCGTTTATGTATTGATAAAGGTTGGCTAGAAGCAGGCAAAGATGGTAGGTCACAAAACAGCATACGCCTACCAGAAATAGGGCTTAAACGTGTTTATTTGTTCAATAGTGATGTGTTGGGCTCTGCTGAATGATAGTAATGAAACTGACCTTCTTATATTTAAAGTGTAACAGTGGTAACAAAGGTAACAGCTAGGGCTATCAATGCTTATAGCTGTTACCAGTAAATTAATGTGAGTGGTAACAAGAGGTAACAAAAATAGGCTGTTACCTTGCGTTACACGTGATTTTGCAGAAAAGGTAACAAGTTAAATTATTTAAAATCAATGATGTAACCAGTGTTACCACTGTTACC
Source organism: Providencia xihuensis (assembly GCF_041953405.1). Taxonomy (NCBI): domain Bacteria; kingdom Pseudomonadati; phylum Pseudomonadota; class Gammaproteobacteria; order Enterobacterales; family Morganellaceae; genus Providencia; species Providencia xihuensis. Next base: position 1,821,263 of record NZ_CP169565.1, read on the forward strand.
AGTGAAATTGGAAATGGACGTATTTAATAAGCTTTATTCTGGAAGGCATATAAAGCAAGGGGGATTAGCAATGCGAGTAATGAAAATATACTGCCCTGAGTGTGGTCAGGAAGCCAAAATACAGAAAATTGATAGGCAGGGTAGGGATAATGCTCATTATATTTACTGTTCGTGCTCTGATTTTGAGTGTGGACACACTTATAGGCTAACGCTGACGTTTTCACATTCTATTTATCATAAGAAGCCCGAAGATCAGCCAAAGCAACTATGTTTTGATGTTATCGAAAATAGAGCATAGCAAAATGTAAATTAAGGCGAATGGTATAAAGGTAATTTCGACATATAACCAAGTAGTAATAATTACTAAGGGTAATTAAATATGTTTAATGAAAAACGTAATATTCGAATAGAAGTGAGTGACAATAAAAAAGTCATAGAGCTAAGGGGATATACAGAAAAAGAAGCCCACCGTTTGATTGATATGAGGTTAAATAAAGGCTCATTAGTTCAAAAAACAAACACTAAAATAAAAAAGTAATTCGTTCATATTTCAGTTTTCTATTTCCTCTCAACCCGCATAGATACTGGGTTTTCAGTTTTTATGCGGCTCATACTTTCAAGTGAAAATCTCACGTAAAATAGAAAAGTTATTTATATTCAATTGATTATAAATCAATTCGCTAGGTGTGCTTCACTTGAAAACTGAAATTTATTGAAAATCTTTTCACAGATTTCAGTTTGAGATTTTCGGCAACAACCTAGTATTGGTACGGCTTGGCGATATGTTTTGTAGAATTTTAAAACTGAAATAATTTTATGATCCAAATTGTGCAGGCGGGTGCGGTGTAGTGAATTTTACGTGGTGAGTAACTTTATTTCGTACGGGTCTTAGTATGTTATTTCTTTCCAGTTTTACTTCTGGAGGACTAGATATGAGATATGTTATGTTAACTCATTGATGATGATGATAATTTAAACATTAAGGGTAATATAGTGAATAGGACGAATTCGTCGCCTCAGTTTTTACAGTTAAAAAATGAAATCAGTGACTATAAAGAATCCATGTTTGAGTGGTGGAATTCGATGAATAAACGAGGATTATGGGAGTGGCCATTCATACTTAGCTTAGGCTGCTGGGGAGTTACAAATGGAGCCTTTCAATTAGCCGCATTCACTATTACATTATTATTCTTTAGTGAACGCTTTATAGTAATTGCTAAATCTTCAACTTTTACAACAAAAAAAGAATATGAGTTATTTAAAAAAATACGTGGGGCTAAAGTAGCTGATGATGAATTTTATGAACTTATTAAACAACTTAAAAATGTAATAAAAAATAGAAGTTTTTTTAAACCTTCTCAATTCATGAATAGAATATGGAAGTTCATGGTTTCTTATAGCTTTTTAATTTGTTCATTTGCCTATGCAGTAAATGATTATTTCAAAACATAAAAAATCAACTGGTGAGGTTGGGTTTCTTTAATTTCAAGCAAATACTTGATATGCCTTAGTTCTTGTTGGTGCAAGGAGCGCATCTTATTACTGCGCGACACTCTTCAACTAACAAAATAAGTGTAGTGTTCAGTTCAGTATCTCAACCAATAACTGGCTCATACTTTTCTTTCAAGCCATCTGATTTACTAGCCGTGCCTTTAATAGCATTGGCATTCATTGGCATTCCTGTGTTGCTGTGGCTATGATTGGCGGTGAGTTCGGCCAACTCTTTCACGATATCCAATGTATCAATCATCAACTGTGCCACGTTAATTTCTTGGCTACCAATCCAAACAATAGGTGCAATAATTTCTTGTTTGGTGCCTGCGATACTTTGCTTAAGTGTGCCCACCTTTTCAATTAGCTTTTGGACAACGGTAAGCGTGGCATCTTTAATAATATCAACCTTTGCTTTTTTTACCGATTCCGGTTAAAAAATTCAATTTAATTCAATGGCTTAATTGCTACAGGCTATCTGTCTGTTGGATAGCCTGTAGCAATGTTGAGGTGCCAGTACCATCGCTTTATCGGTGGTCATGTCTCGGGAGACATAAGGTGCTATGTAGTGAATTTTACGTTATTTTTTGTTTTGCAAAATGATTTTATTAGAAAAACAACCTTTACTTCTCCTTGAATAATAATGTTTGTTTAATAAAATTTAATTTAATCTGAATTTTAAAGTTATTATTTTAAAATTATGACGTTGGTCACAAAATAAAAGTTATTTCGTTTCCCTGCCAGAGGAATACTATTAATTAATAGTGTCAGCGGGTATGGTAATGTTAGTTAATTTAAATAAAAGGAATATAATATGTCATTGCAACTTCTTAAAAAAGCAATTTTAGAACGTAAATCAATTTCATTTGAATATAATAAAGTTGGAAAAATACCAGGAAAGAGAATAGGAAACCCACATGCTATTTTTATTTATAGAGCGAAAGATGGCCGTGAGTCTACTAAAGTTCACTTAGTACAAGTCGATGGGGTAACGGATAGTGAGCCTAATTTTCCGGACTTTAGAATGTTTAATATCGAGGAGATTACAAATGTTGCTATTATAGAAAACGGAATACAGTTTGATATTGATAGCAAATATAATCCAGTGTGGTCTGGGTATGATAATGTAATTGCTAAGGTGTAGAATGAGTATTAACCATTCTTATGAAATTGGTAGTGATGGGCTTTATCAATTAATGTTGAATCTTTCTGGTTTAGATGGAGCCCAAACAGAAACATCTGCACTCAGAGCAAGTATTTATGCATATTGCTTAACTACAGGCTCATCACATTTCACATGTCAATTAGAATTAAGTCATTTACAAGACCTATATAGTCACTTATCACAATATAGCGTTATCCGTGAACCAACTTCTTCTGTTACAGGGCGTTTTGTTGAAATACAAAGCAATCATGATGAGATTATGAGAATTCTAGAACGCTCGGATAATGCTTCTTTAATTCTTGCTTTGCAACACATAATTAGTGATAGATTAACTGGTTCAGATATTAATACTATTTTAGGTCGAAAAGATGCGATAGCTGAATTCGAAGATAAGTTAATTAATAGTAGCCATTACAGAGAAGCTGATTGGCAAAAATTTTTTGAGCGAAATGAGTGGATTTTTGGTTATGGATTAAATTATCAGTTTTTGAAAATTTTGCAGAGAGAGGCTCATATATCACACACTGATTTAAATGGTTCTAATGATGTAATTGCAGATTTTCTTTTGTCTGATTCACAATATACTAAAATTGTTGAGCTCAAAACTCCAGAGACACCCTTGTTTGCTAGCCGCCAAAATCGGTCGGATTCATGGAGGTTATCAAATGAATTAACAGATGCTGTTAGCCAAATATTGGCTCAAAAGGCTAATTGGGAAATCGAAAGTCAAAGTGCAAATTATACTTCAGATGGCATGCGTATTTTAGAAGATACATGTGATCCTGAGTGTATTTTAGTCATTGGAAGCACTTTATCTATCACGGGCAGTGATAGAGAAAAAATCATCAAAAAGAAAACACTAGAATTATATAGAAGAAATTTAAAAAGTATTAGTATATTATTTTATGATGAGCTTTTTGAACGAGCTAAATTTATAGTTAAAAATGCAGAATCTCTTGAGGCTTCAATTACTGATGCTTTAGAATTGTGAGAATTTAAGTTACGATCTTGCTGGTGGTTTGTATAAGAGTTGAAACATTGTCATTCATTAAATAAAAAAACCGTATAAAATTGTAACATTAGTCGGCGAGATTCCAAGTACAAAGCATGGTTATAAATTCCACGGATGGAGTTTTTATCAACATGCGCAAGCTGTAACTCAATCCACGCGCTATCAAAGCCTTTTTCATGCAAAATAGTGCTCATCATGTGCCTAAACCCATGACCTGTCAGTCTACCTTTATAGCCAATTTTGGCGATGACCTTATTTATACTCGCATCACTGATTGGTTTTCGTACATCATTACGCCCAGGGAAAAGTAGCGAATAGTTCCCTGAAATAACTTTTAGCTCATCAAGGATCTCTAATACCTGTGGTGAGAGAGGAACTAAATGAGGGCGACGCTTTTTCATTCGTTCTTTAGGTATTTCCCAAAGTGCATTTTCAAAATCAAATTCTGACCATTCCGCGAATCTTAACTCAACAGTTCTAACACCTGTTAGCATTAATAGCTGAGTGGCATATTTCGTGATTTTACTGCCTTGATAGTTATTAAGTGCCTTCACAAAATCAGGGATTTCACTTTCTTGTAGGAATGGAAAATGTTTGGTTTCAGGCTTATTCATTGCACCAGACAAATCAGGGGCAGGGTTATATTTTGCTCGGCCTGTAATAACTGCATACCTAAACACTTCACCACAACGACGGCGAATTTTACTTGCTTGCTCTAATGCCCCACGTTTTTCTATCTTCTGCAATACGGCAAGTAATTCTAATGGCGCTAATTGGTCAATAGGTCGACTACCAATGAAAGGAAAAACATCATTTTCAAAACAACGCAATATCTCGCTCGCATAGCCTTTTGACCATGTAGAACATTTTGATGCATGCCATTCCATCGCAACGGCTTTAAACGTATTTTCAGCAGCGTATTTTTGTGTGATCTTTTCCGATTTGCGGGCATCACTTGGGTCTATGCCATCTGAAAGCTGTTTTTTTGCTTCATCTCTTTTTCTTCTGGCATCGGCTAAAGAAATTTGTCCATACACACCAAATGAGATCATTTTAGGCTTGCCAGCAAAGCGATAACGAAACCGCCAACCCTTGGAACCATTGGGCTCAATGAGAAGGGATAAGCCATTGCCATCATTTAGGGTGTAAGCCTTATCTTTAGGCTTAGCTTTACGAATTTGGATATCAGTGAGCAGCATAATGTGTATAGTTTTTTTATCGAACCTAGACCTATACACAATACTATACACATTAGTACTTAGATTCCACTAGAAGTTACTAGACCTTCTTGGAAGTCAAAATAATTAATTCTTTGTTTTTATTTGAAAAATTGGAAGTCTTGAGAGGTGTTTAGAAGTGGTAATGGTGTCCCCTGCAGGAATCGAACCTGCAACTAGCCCTTAGGAGGGGCTCGTTATATCCATTTAACTAAGGGGACTTTTGGCAGTCATTGCTAAACAGGGTTTGCATTTTACTGTCCGCATCCAATGGAATCAAGTTGTTACATAGAATTAATTCAATTTATTGCTAATGAGGCAATTTTGTATGATTTTTAGTCTTTCTTTTATTAAATAATTATCTGACACGTCACCTCGCATGGTAACGTATTTAAAGGTTGGCTGATGGGAACTGTGCTTACAGGATTAGCGGTTAAAATACGTATTAAACCAAAAAGTAATGGTGAAAGGCTCATTTTACAGTGATTTTTTCTTTTATTGATATATTTTTTATCTAATCGTTAAGTTAGCTTTTATTCTTGAGTAAAAATTGATGGCACTGCACACTATTTTCGAATATATAAAAACAATATTTAAATGGTTTTGTGTGAATTAGCCATAACTCTTATAATAATGGCATGATTAACTAGGGTATAATTAAAAGTCGATCTGTATAATCACTCAAAACGGTTAACAAAAATAATTTTTTCCCCTTATTATTATCAAATTCGTGAATATTGTGGAAAGTACCATAGCAGGGCGGTGCAGGGAATGGAGAAAGTGTTATGAAGTTTCGCATGACTAGCGTTTTTCTAGCGGGTGTATTAATTGCAGGTTGTGCAAGTAATATTGACCCAGATACGCAAGAACGTTCAGACCCATTAGAGGGTTTTAACCGAGCAATGTTTAATTTTAACTACAACGTCTTAGACCCTTATGTTTTAAGGCCTGTTGCTGTTGCTTGGAATGATTATGTTCCTATGCCTGCGCGTAATGGATTATCCAACTTCTTTGTTAACCTTGAAGAGCCTGCAAGTATGCTGAACAGTTTCTTGCGTGGGGAAGTGACCCAAGGGTTTAAACACTTTAACCGTTTCTTCCTCAATACGGTATTTGGTATGGGGGGATTGATTGATGTTGCAACAATGGCGAATCCTCAATTGGCGAAAGAAGATCCTAAACGTTTTGGTAATACACTCGGTTACTATGATGTCGGTTATGGTCCTTATGTCGTTTTACCCGGATATGGGAGTGCAACACCACGCGAGGAAGGTGGGGATTTAGCTGATGGTTTATACCCAATGCTGAGCTATCTAACATTCTGGATGTCTGCAGGAAAATGGGCACTTGAAGGGATAGAAACAAGAGCACGATTGCTGGATTCCGATGGGTTACTTAAAAACTCTTCAGACCCATACTTAATGATGCGTGAAGCTTACTTCCAGCGTAATGATTTCTTATCAAATGGCGGCGTATTGAAAGCAACTGAAAACCCAAATGCAGCTGCAATTGAAGGGGATCTGGATTCGATTGATTAATTTGGTGAATTGACTCAGGAAGGTTTATCACTCTCTTGTCTAGATTAAAACGTGAGAGTGATAAATTAACAGCTAGTCATTGTCTCGCTTTCCTCGTTGGGTAACGGTGTCAATCAAGGCGATTACGCCTAACACCCCAATAAAACCTACTGTAAATAATGTCCCCATAAAACCCCCTACGTTTTTGTCATTGTTGCCTCTTTTGTACTTTTACTGCGAATTTATCGCATTAATAATACAGTTTAATGAATGGATACGTATTTTTTGTGTATCTGTATTCTAAAATACGAGTATGGCTTGTGCTTGCAAATAAGAACATTCAGAGAATGAAAGGTAATCTAATGAAATATATAAGGATTTATCTGAAAAAAGTTTATAGGGCTAATTTTTAGTATAAAAGTGGAAATTTGGATAAGAATTATTTTATTAACAATTAATTTACATGAGGGAGTGATAAGGGTCAAGAAAAATTTATGATAGGGATGTTTTTTTGAACACTGAGATAGTGGGGCTATCAGGGAGTTGCCTCCCCGATAGTTAAGCATTTGGTTTATTAGAATGCGTAGTTAAAGTTGACACCGTATAACCAAGCAGAGCCTTCAGATTTGAAGTTATAAACTGGTGAATTTGCTTGACCTTCAATCAATTTTTCACTGATATTCACTTTTTTACCGTGCATATAAGAAATACCAACATCAACAGACGCATTTTCATTAAATGCATAGGTAGTACCCGCACTTAACCAGTAACGGTCTTGGTCAGGAATCGAAATTGAGCGGTATTCAGAACGAACTGGGCTTTCATCATAGGCAATACCAGTGCGGAATGTCCAGTTATCATCATAGAAATAGGTCGTACCTAATGCTAAACGCCATGCATCCTTGAAGTGTTCAGGTTTGTGAAATAATTCTCTGCCATCACTTTTTTGGTAGGCGGTTAATTCTTTAAATTCACTCCAGCCTGTATAGGCCACACTATAGTGTAGAGCCCACTTTGGCGCAACTTTGTGATAACCTGAGAATTCCCAAATGTCAGGTAAGTTAAGATCTAATTTACCTTTAACTTTTTCGCCGCCCGTACCGTATAGGCCTGGAATTCCTTTAGGTATATCATTTGAGAATTTACCTTCTTCAAATTTAACTTTAACCTTAGAACGGTAGCTTAAGCTTAAGCGGTTATCGTCATTAATTTCATATAAAATACCCGCATTCCAGCCATACCCCCAATCGTCTCCTGTTAATTTAGCCATCGTGGTGCTTGCAGGGAAAGCTGGAAGTTGTCCTCCGCTAATTATTGGTGCTAATGCACCTAGATCGCCAGCATGACGAGTGATTTCTGCATCAGCATAAACAGCATTAACACCTAAGCCAAAACTAAAGTTGTTATTAACTCGGTATGCGCCGCTTAAATTCAAGTTAACGGTTTTTAAATCGGTTTTTCCGCCAATAGGGCCAGCAGCATAATTTTTATTAAAATCAGTCGCTAAGCCGAAGTTGGTCGTCATTGAGGTACCAACTGCCCACTTATCATTAACAGGAAAAATAAAGTGTGCATTAGGTACGACGGCACTTGGTGCAATATCATTTGCAGTCGTATTACTATGAAGTGGAGAACCACCTTTGCCTTTAATATCAACACTTGGGTCAATATACACAGCACCGATAGAAAGAGATGGTCGGTCAAATAGCATCATCGCAGCAGGGTTACGGCTTCCCTCACTTGCGTTGTCGCCCATCGCACCTGCCCCAGAAAACGCACGTCCCAGTGCGGATGTTGAATATTCATTGAGCAAAAAGCCAGCCGCGCCGGCGTTGGATGATACAATTGCCACTGCTATTGCTAAAGCTGACTTAGAAAACAGGTTTTTCTGGCTCATGACCAAAACCCTCTTATGTTTTATTTTAAATAAAGCGACTTCTATCGCAAGAAGCGCAGAATTGTAGGGTCCATTGTCGCCATGACAAATCAGACCAGTTACTAGAGTATAGGTCTGACCACCCAATATGTTGCAAGTCTGTTTTGTGTTTATTGCGACTTCGTTTTCAAAAATGCGATGCATTTAACAAAATAGCAACATAAAGTGACGAAATGGGAGCAATAAATAATCAGATACGGGGTAAGATCAAACTTATGTTTAATTATTAGCAATAAGTTTTGATTCACACTGGTTTTTACCACTTTTTCAGCGTTATGATAGCCACTTAACAGTTTGTTTATTTGGAGAATAAAATGACTGATGCGATTAACCGTTGTAGTGCGGATGAAACAGCAGCTTGCTGCTGTGTAGATGTAGGCACAGTGCTGGACAACAAAGACTGTACTGCGTCGTATCAGCATGTTTTTGCCACACAAGGTGAAGCGGAATCCATGTTGAAGATGCTCACAGAAAAAGCGAAGTCTGTTGAGTCTGAACCCTGTGCGATTAACCATACTTTTAAACAAGTTAATGGTGGTGTTGAACTGAGCGCAGAATTTAGTTTTAGCTGTGAAGCAGAAAGCCTGATTTTTCAGCTAGGCCTTCGTTAATCAAACGTTTGAATCTATTAGGTGAACCCTTCTACTGTGATAGCGCCCTTTTATTAGGTGGCTAAGCGTTAGAAGGGTTTTTGATATTAGGTAGACCCATTCCTTTCTTTTTCGCACTATTTTTATGCTAACTTGCGTGCGCGCTCCCATTTTTTAGTCAATGCAATTGATAATTGTGAAAATTATGTTAACAATCATTACAGGTCAGACCTCTTTCGGCCAGTCATGAAAAAATTAACAATAATTTTTTATTTATGCTTTTGCAGGAGCGACCATGAATCAACATTCCCACCATGGTGACAGTACATATTCAACAAAAGAGCGTATTGCTATTGTCAGTGGTTTACGTTTACCGTTTGCAAAGCAATCAACAGCATATCAAGGTGTTGCTGCTGTAGATTTAGGCAAAGCAGTAGTCGCTGAATTATTAGTTCGTAGTGATTTAGATAACCAGTTGATTGAGCAACTTGTATTTGGCCAAGTGGTTCAAATGCCTGAAGCACCCAATATTGCACGGGAAATTGTGCTTGGAACGGGGATGAGCGTTTCAACAGATGCTTACAGCGTTTCAAGGGCGTGCGCGACAAGTTTTCAAGCCATTGTGAATGTGGCTCAAAGTATGATGGTTGGGGATATTACTGTTGGTGTTGCAGGAGGGGCAGATTCCTCTTCAGTTTTACCGATTGGTGTTTCGAAAAAATTAGCAGCAACATTACTTGCTTTGAGTAAGGCAAAGTCGGTTGGGCAAAAATTATCGCTTATCGCGAAATTACGCTTAAAAGACTTAATGCCAGTCGCACCTGGTGTTGCTGAATACTCAACAGGGCTTCGCATGGGGGATACCGCGGAGCAAATGGCTAAAAGTTACCACATTACGAGAGAACAACAAGATGAGCTAGCACATCGTTCACACGTCCTTGCTGCAAAAGCGTGGGATGGAGGACTACTAAACGATGAGGTCATGACTGCGTATTTGCCGCCTTTTAAGCACGCTTTTTCGCAGGACAATAATGTACGAGGAAATTCAGTATTGTCCTCTTATGCTAAATTAAAACCCGCATTTGACCGTAAATATGGCAGTGTAACAGCCGCAAATAGTACACCTTTAACCGATGGTGCAGCAGCGGTATTAATGATGACAGAGTCAAGGGCAAAAGCATTGGGTTATACCCCGCTGGGTTATATTCGTAGTTACGCTTTTAGCGCGATTGATGTGTGGGAAGACATGCTATTGGGGCCATCCTATGCAACGCCCATAGCCCTGAAGCGCGCAGGGTTATCTTTACAAGATCTCACTTTAATTGATATGCACGAGGCTTTCGCCGCTCAAACATTGGCAAACATCAAAATGTTTGGTAGTCGCCAATTTGCACAAGATAAATTAGGTTTAACACAAGCCATTGGCGAGATAGACATGGACAAATTTAATGTTCTCGGTGGTTCTATCGCTTACGGGCACCCATTTGCGGCGACAGGCGCCAGAATGGTGACACAAACATTAAATGAACTTCGTCGTCGTGGTGGTGGTTTTGGTTTAACAACAGCTTGTGCTGCAGGCGGGTTAGGTGTAGCTATGATTTTAGAGGTGGAATAATGACACAAAATTCTACTACAGAATTAGTAATGGATAAGCTGCCGCAGGCTTTCTCATTAGAAATTTATGACGAGAACGTAGGGGTGATTTTCATTGATGTGCCAAATGAAAAGGTCAATACGCTTAAAGCTGAATTTGCGCAGCAGTTTCTAACCATCTTACAAAAAGCGCAATCCACCTCGGGTTTAAAAGGGCTAGTTATTACCTCAGGTAAAAAAGATAACTTTATTGCGGGTGCGGATATCAGCATGATTGCGCACTGTGAATCGAAAGCGCAAGCCAGTGAGTTATCAAAGGAAGGGCATTTATTATTCGACAAAATAGATAATTATCCGTTGCCGATTATTGCTGCTATCCATGGCGCATGCTTAGGTGGAGGGTTGGAGTTAGCATTAGCTTGTCATGCGAGGGTTTGCTCAAATGATGATAAAACCCGCTTAGGTTTGCCAGAAGTACAGTTAGGCTTGTTGCCAGGGTCTGGTGGAACTCAACGTTTACCACGTTTGATTGGCATTCCACATGCACTTGATCTAATGCTGACAGGACGTCAGCTAAAGGGCAAACAAGCACTTAAATTAGGGCTTGTGGATGATGTTGTTCCAGAGCCAATTTTATTAGATGTCGCCGTTAAAATGGTGAAAAAAGGTGGCGTAAAACGACCTGCTATTCATTGGCAACAGCGCTTATTGAGTTGTAAATTACTGCGTAATCAAGTGTTTAATAGTGCAAGGCAAAAAGTATTGGGTAAAACCAAAGGGCATTATCCCGCTCCTGAAAAAATTATTCATACAGTAAAAATAGGGATGAACAAAGGGGTACAGGCTGGGTATGCAGAAGAAGCTAAAGCATTTGGCGAGTTAGTTATGACGCCTGAATCAGCGGCTTTACGTAATTTATTTTTTGCAGTCACAGCATTAAAAAATGAAACAGGTGCACAAGCTAAGCCGTTGAATATCAAGCAAGTTGGTGTACTAGGTGGCGGGCTAATGGGCGGCGGGATCGCATATGTGAGCGCAACTCAAGGAAAGGTACCTGTTCGTATTAAAGATATTTCAGAAAAAGGCATTGCTCAGGCCTTGAAATATAGCTGGGATTTATTAACCCAACGCGTCAGCAAACGTCGGTTATTGGCACGTGAACGCGATGCAACAATGGCTAAAATTTCAGGGACATTGAATTACAAAGGGTTAGAAACCGCAGATCTGGTTATTGAAGCTGTTTTTGAAGATTTGGCGCTAAAAAGAAAAATGGTTTCTGATGTTGAAAAAATGACGAGGAAGGACGTTATTTTTGCGTCGAATACATCTTCGTTACCTATTCACCAGATAGCCGCCAATGCGCAACATCCAGAACGGGTTATTGGTTTACATTATTTTAGTCCTGTCGATAAAATGCCATTGGTTGAAGTTATTCCACATAAACAAACAGATGAGACAACGATTTCTACTGTTGTGGAGTTTGCTAAACGACAAGGTAAAACAGCCATTGTGGTTGGCGATGATGCGGGCTTTTATGTTAACCGAATACTGGCACCTTTTTTATGTGAGGCTGCGCAATGCCTTATTGAAGGAGAATCTATTGACCATATTGACAGTGCATTGGTTGGGTTTGGTTTTCCTGTTGGGCCATTTAATCTACTCGATGAAGTTGGTATCGACGTTGGCATTAAAATTTTACCTATTTTAGTTGAACGGTTTGGGGAAAGATTTAAAGCTCCTGATATCTTGGATAAAGTTGTTAAAGATGACCGTAAGGGTAAGAAAAACGGTAAAGGTTTTTATGAATACGGGCATTCTTCGGGTAAGTTACTATTTTGGAAAAAAACTAAAAAACGGCAGGTGGATAAAACAGTTTATTCCCTTATTGATATCACGCCAGAAAACAAGTTGAGTAAAACGGATATTGCTCAACGTTGTGTGATGATGATGTTAAATGAAGCGGCCCGTTGCCTTGATGAGAAAATTATTCGTAGCGCAAGGGATGGTGATGTGGGGGCCGTTTTTGGTATCGGTTTCCCACCGTTTTTTGGCGGCCCGTTCAGGTATATGGATAATTTTGGTATCACGAAAACGGTAGAGACGTTAAAAACACTTGCTGCACGTCATGGTGATAAATTCCAACCCTGTGACTTATTATGCAGAATGGCTCAGAATAACCAGACGTTTTATGCTGTTGATGACCAAGAATAGCGAAAGTGGGTTAAACACTATTTTTGTTAGTTAGAGAGGGTTATGCGATAAGCTATAAATGCAATTGAATACCCTGAAAAATAAAGCCTGAGCTGAATATTGGCGATTCAGTCTTCAGGCTTTTTTAATCGATTGATTTAATAAGTCTTGGTAAAGAAAACTAAAAAATCAACAAAAAGTTACTTAAATCATTTTAATTGTTGATTATTTAATGCAGAATCACTTTTTACCCCAACTGATGGTTACTTTTACAATAATTATCTTAACAAAAAGAATAGCCACTTTAAGTCAGTAGGCTACTCAGATGGTGGATTATGCAAGTTTATATTATGCGTCACGGCGATGCAGCGTTACATGCGGCAAGCGATGCCGAGAGGCCATTAACACAAAAGGGAATAGATGAGTCAATATTAATGGCTAAATGGTTGAAAAACCGAGGTATTGAAATTGACACTGTATTAGTAAGCCCTTACCTAAGAGCATTACAAACGGAAAAAATAGTAGGTGAACACCTTAAACTTCCATTACAAAATGAGGTTTTAGCGCAATTAACGCCAGGTGGAAACGCTGCTTTTGTTGCCGATCATATACGCGATTTAGCGGTGACAGGTGCAAAGGCAATATTGGTTGTATCCCATTTACCTTTAGTTGGCTATTTAGTTTCACAACTCTGCCCACAGAAAGAACCGCCGATGTTTACAACATCAACGATTGCATGTATTGAATTGGATTTGGCTTTTCAAAAAAGTGATGTTGAATGGATGTTGAGTCCGTCACAGTTACTATTCGCTAAATAAACCATCCAGTAATAAGAGCACTTAACGGCGAGTGCTCTCGTTGGTTTCAATCAAAAGTAGCAACGCTGCATTGCCACCCCATTCTTTAGGTGCTTGATGAAATGCAATAATATCAGGATGTTGTGCAAGCCATAGTGGTGTTTGTTGCTTTAATATATGTTTACCATGTCCATGCATAATGCACGCACAATACACATTTTCGCGTTTGCAAGCAGCTATTAGCGCCCCAATTTCTTGCTTAGCTTCCATTTGAGTCAATCCATGTAAATCAAGAAATAATTCAGGCGTATAGTCCCCACGACGTAATTTCTTTAACTCATAAGGATTAGAATCAGGTTTTAAATAACGAGTTGGGCCTTCATTTTCAAGCTGTGGCTGAAATTCATCAGAAAAGTAGAAAGAAGCATCAACTTGTTCCTGTTTCATTTTTTTGTCAGAAGGTTTTGTGACTTTCACTCGCACAGGTGCATGTAGGACTTGATCCTGATTAATTTTTTTTGCGCCACGAATTGCTTCTTTAAATAGATGAATTTCATCATCTTTAAGTCCAAATTTATTTTTCGTCATTTTACTAATGTGTATATAGTCATTTTCGCTGGTCTTTAGTGTAACCTATTTTAAAGGGGGATGGAGACAAAAGCATTTTTTAGCGTGACATAACAAAATTGTCACCTTTTAAGCGGCAGAGATTGACAAACTGGGTATAACTAGTCTAATTGTATATACATATCTATACCATTATTTTTCAAACTAATAAATCAACCTGCTACGACAATAGGAAAACTGATGCTATTTAAAACGCTGCCACAAGATGTGATCTGGCGTCATGGTCGTATTGCGACAATGGATTCAGATCGAATTGAGCCTTATGGGCTTATCGAAAATCATGATCTTGTCGTTCGTGATAATCAAATTATTGCAATTTTACCGCCAGAGAAAATTGAACAAAACCAATGTCAGATTATTGATGTAAAAGGAAAACTAATTACTCCAGGATTAATTGATTGCCATACCCATTTAGTTTTTGGCGGTGACCGAGCTACTGAGTGGGAGCAGCGTATGAATGGTGTTTCATATGAAACCATCAGTGCACAGGGTGGGGGAATTAACTCAACAGTTCGTGCAACCAGGCAAATGAGCGAAGCTGAGTTATTTGAAAAAGCACAGCCAAGGTTAGATGTATTAATTCGTGAAGGTGTAACGAGCATTGAAATGAAATCGGGTTATGGCCTTGATTATCAAAACGAAGAAAAACAATTACGAGTCGCAAAAAGATTACTTGCAGAATATCCTATTTCTATTTCTTCAACTTTGCTATCCGCTCACACGGTGCCACCTGAATTTAAAGGAAAACCAGATGAATATATTGACCTTATTTGTCAAAAAATCATGCCAGAACTATGGAATAAAGGGCTATTTGATGCTGTTGATGTATTTTGTGAAAGTGTGGGCTTTTCTCTTAAGCAAAGTGAAAAATTGTTTGCGGCTGCCCAACAATTAGGGATCCCCGTTAAAGGCCATGTTGAGCAATTATCTAATCTTGGTGGTAGTGAGTTAGTGGCACGCTATCATGGTTTATCGGTTGACCATATTGAATACTTAGATTTGGCTGGAATTAAAGCGCTTAAAGAAAGTGGGACAGTGGCTGTGTTGTTACCTGGTGCATTTTATTTCTTACGGGAAACGAAGTTACCACCGATTGACTTATTACGTGAACATCAAGTACCAATGGCAATATCAACGGATTTTAATCCAGGAACAAGTCCATTTGCATCATTACGTTTGATCATGAACATGGCGGCGGTATTATTTAAATTAACCCCAGAGGAAATATGGGCTGGAGTGACGCGCCATGCGGCAAAAGCTTTAGGTAAAGAGCACACTCATGGCCAGTTAAAAGTTGGGTTTACCGCAGATTTTATCGTTTGGAATGCCAAAGACCCTGTAGAGATGATTTATGAGCAGGGCAGTAATCCGATGCATATGCGTGTCTATCAAGGGCAAATTACACACCATAACCAATAATATTGATAACCGTTAGCATAAAAAAAGACATTTAAATTGGCGTGATAATCGCCATAATTAATTAATAAAGTTCTTATTGCCGTATATAGTGTAAGTGGTCACTATATATGGCAGTATTTTGTTTTCTGTTTTTTATTAAGCATCATTGTTTAATTACACAATTAACGCGTTTTAAATATGATGGATTTTATTCGCGACTGTCATGATGACGATATCCGATAGCACTAAGGCCGCGTTGCGTAACGTAATGACGATTAAAACAGCATACGCATATTCAAGATTTTAATGACTAATTTGGAATGAACAGTGACAGCCGAACAAAAAAATAAACAAGGAACGCCAGTTCCACTCTATTTGCGAGTTAAGCAATCCATTATTGAAAAAATACACACTGCAAAGTGGCGTGCGAATGATCGCATCCCCTCTGAATCTGAACTTGTTTCTCAATTTCAATGTAGCCGAATGACGGCTAACCGTGCTTTAAGAGAATTAACAGCGGAAGGGTTACTTGTTCGTTTACAGGGGGTCGGAACATTTGTTGCTGAACCGAAAGGGCAGTCTGCATTATTTGAAATTCACAGTATTGAAGCGGAAATTATTGCAAGAAACCATAAATACAGCTGTCGGATTATTAAATTAGAAGAAATACAGGCGTCAACATCACTAGCAAGTGAACTGAATATTCCTCCAGAAACCCCAGTATTCCATTCGATTATTATACATATGGAAAATGATGTTCCAGTTCAAATTGAAGACCGTTATGTCAATGCGTTGGCTGCACCGGACTACCTTAAGCAGAATTTTTTAGCCGTCACGCCTCATGATTACTTATCTCAAGTAGCACCTCTGACTCAAGGTGAGCATATTGTTGAAGCGGTTGAGGCAGATGAGCGCTCAGCGAAGTTGTTACAAATCAATGCGGGGGCATCTTGTTTGCTAATTACTCGTCGCACGTGGTCACAAGCATTTATTGTTACCAGTACTAAATTATTGTTTCCTGGAAATCGTTATAAACTTAAAGGTAGCTTTTCTTCCTAACGCCATTATTTATAAACGGAATCTTGCTTAAGGTGATTTTCCGTTTTGCCATTCTCTAAATATCATTCCCCTTTTTGTTTTCGACTAACTTAGTGTAAACGCATTGTGAAATAAATGTGATCTCACAGGCAAATTTAGAAGAAAAAAACAGCGGTTATAAAAAAAGCAGAATACCTATCTCAATGTTTTATCAAACGAAAAAACCTTTTTATATCAAATTTTTTTAATTTTTATGTTAAAAAATGGATTGATCATACATGTCTATACAACTATATCTATATAAACATAAATGGTATCCAATGATTCGATAAAAGAGGGTATATAAGTGACTGCACTAAATAATAAATACAGAAATATCGAAATTAGAGCACCGCATGGGAATACATTAACGGCAAAAAGTTGGCTGACGGAAGCACCATTGCGTATGTTAATGAATAACCTTGATCCAGATGTTGCTGAAAATCCTCATGAACTGGTGGTGTATGGCGGAATTGGTCGTGCTGCACGTAATTGGCAATGCTATGACCAAATCATTGAATCACTAAAACAACTTGAAAACGATGAAACACTGCTTGTGCAATCAGGTAAACCCGTTGGTGTATTTAAAACTCATTCGAATGCACCACGGGTATTAATTGCTAATTCAAACTTAGTCCCACACTGGGCAAATTGGGAGCATTTCAATGAGCTCGACGCTAAGGGGTTAGCGATGTACGGGCAAATGACTGCGGGAAGTTGGATTTACATCGGTAGCCAAGGGATCGTGCAAGGCACATATGAAACGTTTGTAGAAGCTGCCCGCCAGCATTTTAAGGGGGATTTAACGGGACGCTGGGTATTAACCGCAGGGCTAGGTGGTATGGGGGGAGCTCAGCCATTAGCTGCCACATTAGCAGGAGCTTGTTCACTCAATATTGAATGCCAACAAAGCCGCATCGATTTTCGCTTAAGAACTCACTATGTTGACGAGCAAGCTATTGATCTTGATGACGCGCTTGCCCGTATCAAAAAATATACCGCCCAAGGTAAAGCTATTTCCATTGCACTGTGTGCAAATGCTGCGGAAGTCCTGCCTGAACTGGTTAAACGCGGTGTGAAACCAGATATGGTGACCGACCAAACCAGTGCCCATGACCCATTAAATGGTTATTTACCCGTTGGAATGACATGGGATGAATACCGCGAGCAAAGCGTAAAAGACCCGCAAGGTACAGCGCTTGCCGCGAAAAAATCTATGGCTGAACATGTTAAAGCAATGTTAGCGTTTAAACAGCAAGGTATTCCAACGTTTGATTATGGCAATAATATTCGCCAAATGGCACTGGAAATGGGCGTCGAAAATGCATTTGATTTCCCTGGTTTTGTTCCCGCTTATATTCGCCCGTTATTTTGTCGTGGAATTGGCCCATTCCGCTGGGTTGCTTTGTCGGGAGATCCTGAAGACATTTATAAAACAGATGCCAAAGTTAAAGAATTACTGCCAGATGACAAGCACTTACACCGCTGGTTAGATATGGCTCGTGAGCGTATTAGCTTCCAAGGGTTACCTGCGCGTATCTGTTGGGTTGGGTTGGGGGATAGAGCAAAACTCGGCTTAGCATTTAATGAGATGGTCAGAAGTGGCGAGGTTTCAGCGCCAATCGTGATTGGTCGTGACCATTTAGATTCAGGCTCAGTTGCTAGCCCTAATCGTGAAACTGAAGCCATGAAAGATGGCTCTGATGCGGTATCAGATTGGCCACTACTCAATGCGTTATTGAACACTGCAAGTGGTGCGACGTGGGTATCACTGCACCACGGTGGCGGTGTGGGGATGGGCTTTTCACAACATTCAGGTGTGGTCATTGTGTGTGATGGCACTGATGAAGCCGCTGAGCGGATTGCTAGAGTGCTTCACAATGACCCTGCTACAGGTGTTATGCGTCATGCTGATGCAGGATATGACATTGCAATTGATTGCGCGAAAGAAAAAAACCTTAATTTACCTATGATTAAAGCTCGCTAAGGAGTGCCATTAATGACTAAATTAACGATCCATCCAGGAAAAATGACACTCGATGAATTACGTATTGTTTTCCAACAAACGGTGACGATTTCTCTTGATAAACGCGCACAAGCTGCAATTGAGAAAAGCGTTGCAACCGTCAATAAAATCATCGCGGAAGATAAAACTGCATATGGTATCAATACTGGGTTTGGTTTACTGGCAAACACCCGTATTGCCACGAAAGATTTGCAGTCGTTACAACGTTCTATTGTGATGTCCCATGCTGCAGGGGTTGGCGACCCACTTGATGATGAACTTGTTCGTTTAATTATGGTTTTAAAGATTAATAGCTTAGCGAGAGGGTTTTCGGGTATTCGTCTGGAAGTCATTAATGCACTGATAGCATTGGTCAACGCACAGGTTTATCCATTCATTCCTGCTAAAGGTTCCGTTGGCGCTTCTGGGGATTTAGCTCCTTTAGCTCATATGAGCTTGATTTTATTAGGAGAAGGTAAAGCACGCTTTGAAGGAAAATGGATTTCAGCAAAGAAAGCGCTGGAAAAAGCTGGACTGACCCCATTGAAATTAGAAGCAAAAGAAGGTTTAGCGCTATTAAATGGAACACAAACCTCAACGGCATTTGCACTTAAGGGGTTGTTTGAGGCGGAAAAATTACTACTTTCGGGTATTGTCTGTGGTGCATTAAGTGTTGAAGCTACATTAGGCTCTCGCAAGCCATTTGACTCTCGAGTGCAAGAGGTTCGAGGGCAAAAAGGGCAAATTGATGTGGCAGCATTGTTCCGTGAAATTTTATCGCCAACAAGTGAATTAGCCAAATCACACGAAAACTGCGTAAAAGTACAAGACCCATATTCACTACGCTGTCAACCGCAAGTGATGGGGGCGTGTTTAACGCAAATTCGTCAAGCGGCAGAAGTGATCCTCATTGAGTCGAATGCAGTGTCAGATAATCCACTGGTCTTTACAGATAACGGTGACATTATTTCTGGTGGGAACTTCCATGCAGAGCCTGTAGCAATGGCTTCGGATAATATTGCGCTTGCATTGGCTGAAATTGGTGCGCTGTCAGAACGCCGCATTGCGTTATTGATGGATACGCATATGTCCCAGTTACCACCATTCCTTGTTAATAATGGCGGTGTAAATTCAGGCTTTATGATTGCGCAGGTTACAGCTGCTGCGTTAGCCAGTGAGAATAAAGCGTTAGCTCATCCTTCTAGTGTTGATAGCTTACCAACCTCGGCAAATCAGGAAGACCATGTTTCGATGGCGCCTGCGGCGGGGCGTCGTTTATGGGAAATGGCGAAAAACGTTACGGGTATTCTAGCGATAGAGTGGTTATCCGCTTGTCAGGGAATGGATTTTAGAGAAGGATTAAAATCGAGTGAGGCCCTTGAAAAGGCACGCAAAATACTGCGTGATCAAGTGACTTACTATGATAAGGATCGCTATTTTGCCCCTGATATTGAAGCGGCAATTAACCTTATTAATCAACACAAGCTCTCAACACTGTTTACGGTAGGGACAGTCTTCCCTAAATAGCACATCAAGCAAATAAAAGGTGGCCGACAATGTATCGGCCGCCTGAAGTATTTATCTGCACGACTAATAAAATAATACGAAGGATAAATCATGCAAAGCACATCACAACTTGCGCGAGGGCTTTCTGCGCGCCACATCCGATTTATGGCTCTTGGTTCTGCGATTGGTACAGGGCTATTTTACGGTTCAGCAAAAGCGATTGAAACAGCAGGTCCGGCGGTCCTGCTGGCATATATTATCGGGGGAGCAGCAGTATTTATGGTCATGCGAGCACTCGGTGAAATGGCCGTTCATCGCCCACTTGCGGGGTCTTTTTCCCAGTATGCAAGTCACTATTTAGGTGCTAGGGCGGGTTTTTTTGCTGGCTGGACCTATGTATTTGAAATGCTAATTGTCTGCCTCGCAGATGTCACAGCGTTCGGCGTGTATATGAAACTGTGGTTTCCAGAAGTTGAACAATGGATTTGGGTTCTGAGCATTATATTTTTTATTGGGGCGATTAACTTATGCCACGTAAAAACGTTTGGAGAAATGGAATTTTGGCTTTCCATCATCAAAGTCGTGGCGATTATCGCGATGATTGTGGGCGGTGCAGCAATCATGTTGTTTGGCTTTGGTCAGGCAGCAGATCATGCGGTGGGTGTGTCGAACTTATTTATTCATGATGGGTTTATGCCAAATGGAATAGGGGGAGTGATTGCGTCATTTGCTGTGGTAATGTTTGCATTCGGGGGGATTGAGGTCATTGGTATTACAGCAAGTGAAGCGAAAAACCCTGAAACGACGATCCCAAGAGCTATAAATGCCGTACCAATTCGCATCTTACTCTTTTATGTCCTGACCTTATTTGTGTTGATGTGTATTTACCCGTGGAACCAAATTGGTCAACAAGGTAGCCCATTCGTCCAAATTTTTGATAGTTTAGGGATCCAGTCGGCAGCAAATATTTTGAATGTGGTGGTGATCACTGCTGCGATATCAGCGATCAATAGCGATATTTTTGGTGCAGGGCGTATGATGTATGGGATGGCGCATGAAGGACAAGCCCCAAAAGCATTCACTAAGCTAACAAAAAATGGTGTGCCATGGATGACCGTACTTGTTATGGTGGTTGTACTGCTAGTGGGCGTCGTCTTGAATTATGTCATTCCTGATGATGTGTTTGTCGTGATTGCATCCATTGCGACATTTGCCACCATTTGGGTGTGGCTGATGATTTTACTGTCACAATTTGCGATGCGCAAAAAAATGTCTCCTGAAGAAATTAGCAAATTGAAATTCCCTGTACCAATGTGGCCTGTCGCACCAATCCTCGCGATTGCTTTTATGGTATTTATTTTTGGCGTGCTTGGTTATTTCGAAAGCACACGAATTGCCTTATATGTCGGTATTGTTTGGTTGGCGTTATTAACTATCGCCTATGCGTTATGGGTTAAAAAGCCAGCAAAAGAAACTAAAGATCTCCTCCAAAGTGAAAATTAATCTCGCCATTTTTCTCTGATTGTTTTGGTATCTTCATTCATGCCCTTTAAGAACTTAAAGGGCATTTTTGCATCAAATCGCTATTTAAAGGAGTGGTTTGGTTACTTTGTTAATTATTTTATTGCATTAATCTGCTGATTTGTCTTTCACTTCGTGGCAAACTTTACTAATTCATATATTCCCTTTTAAAAATCACGTTGGAGAAAACCTTCTTGGAAAAGATCTTCGTTGATGAAGCCGTCGCAGAACTTCATACCATTCAGGATATTTTACGTTGGACAATGAGCCGCTTTAATGCCGCCAATGTATATTATGGCCACGGAACTGATAATCCGTGGGATGAGGCGCTGCAATTAGTGTTGCCAACGCTTTATTTACCTTTAGATCTGCCAGATGAACTTCTCACATCACGTTTAACGCCAACTGAGCGCCACCGTATTATTGAGCGTGTTTTGCGACGAATCAATGACCGAATCCCAGTAGCGTACCTAACAAATCGTTCATGGTTCTGTGGTCATGAATTTTATGTGGATGAGCGCGTGCTGATCCCTCGTTCACCAATTGGTGAGCTTATTAATAACCACTTTGTTGGGTTATTAGCAGATGAACCGCAAACGATTTTAGATTTGTGTACGGGGAGCGGCTGTATTGCCATTGCGTGTGCTTACGAATTTCCTGATGCAGAAGTGGACGCCGTTGATATTTCGAGTGATGTTCTCGCGGTTGCTGAGGAAAATATCGCTAATCATGGTTTAGAGCACCGTGTCGTCCCTATTCGTTCAGATTTATTCCGTGATATGCCTGAGGTGAAATATGACCTCATCGTCACGAATCCTCCGTACGTAGATGCAGAGGATATGGATGACTTACCTGAAGAATTCCGTGTTGAACCCGAATTGGCTCTTGCCGCAGGAAGCGATGGTTTGAAACTGGTTCGTCGAATTTTGGCGAATGCGCCGCGTTTCCTTACAGAAGAAGGCATTTTAGTCTGCGAAGTGGGTAATAGTATGGTGCATCTCATTGAACAATATCCTGAAATTCCATTTATTTGGTTAGATTTCGAATACGGTGGTGATGGCGTATTTATGTTAACGCGTGAGCAGCTAGTTGAGCATCATGCCCATTTTGATTTATACATTGATTAATCAATAGTTGCACGATGGGTTAGGATCGGGTAATCAATAAGAACAACATAACGACATCATAATTATTAACCACATTCTTGGTATTCAAGAACGGCTTAAAATAGGAAACTCCGATGGCTGGAAATTCAATTGGGCAACTGTTCCGTGTGACGACATTTGGTGAGTCACATGGCGTGGCATTAGGTTGCATCGTCGATGGCGTACCTCCGGGGTTAGCACTGACAGAAGCTGATTTACAAATCGATTTAGACCGTCGTCGCCCAGGCACATCACGCTATACAACAGCGCGCCGTGAACCCGATCAGGTCAAAATTCTTTCAGGTGTGTTTAATGGCATCACAACGGGGACAAGCATTGGTCTATTGATTGAAAATACAGACCAACGTTCGCAAGACTATGGTGCGATTAAAGATGTCTTCAGACCAGGGCATGCGGATTACACCTATGAGCAAAAATATGGCCAGCGTGATTATCGAGGTGGCGGGCGTTCATCTGCCCGTGAAACGGCAATGCGCGTGGCGGCAGGGGCAATTGCGAAAAAATACCTGCAAGAAAAATTAGGTATTCAGATTCGAGGGTGTTTAACCCAAATGGGTCCTGTTGAGTGCGAAATTAAAGATTGGTCAATCGTTGAAGAGAACCCATTCTTTTGCCCTGATCCGAATAAATTAGATGCCCTTGATGAGTTACTGCGTGGGTTGAAAAAAGAAGGTGACTCTATCGGTGCCAAAATCACCGTTGTTGCAGAGCACGTCCCCGCTGGATTGGGGGAACCTGTTTTTGACCGCTTAGATGCTGATATTGCTCACGCACTAATGAGCATTAATGCAGTTAAAGGCGTGGAAATTGGTGATGGCTTTGGTGTTATTGGGCTTAAAGGCAGTGAAAACCGAGATGAAATTACTCGCTCAGGTTTTGCATCTAACCATGCAGGGGGGATTTTAGGGGGAATTAGCAGCAGCCAACCCATAATAGCCCATATTGCCTTAAAACCGACATCGAGCATTACAGTTCCAGGTAAAACATTAAATCGTGATGGTGACGAAGTGGAGATGATCACGAAAGGTCGCCATGACCCTTGTGTAGGCATTCGCGCCGTGCCTATTGCAGAAGCGATGCTGGCGATTGTGCTAATGGATCATTACTTGCGTCACCGCGGCCAGTGTGCTGATGTAACTCCTGCTATGCAACCATTTGAATAATAGTAAAAAGTAGTTAATGTTATAGAAAGAGCGAAGCGGTTAGTCGCTCTTTTAATATGGAGGTTTGGATGACGCCTCCTTAAAAACACCTCATCTAGGTTGTGATATTGCAACGCAAGGTTGCGATAGATTACGTACCAACATCATGATATTTCTCATTTTGGATTGAAAAATGGATTGGCTGACCGCCGTTGCACCCGAAGTTTATGCTTTACTTTTCTTTGTTGCACTTTTCGCTGGATTTATCGATTCCATTGCGGGTGGGGGCGGTTTATTAACAATCCCAGCACTATTATCCGTTGGGATCACCCCTGTTGAAGCGTTAGCAACCAATAAGCTCCAAGCGGTTGGTGGTTCCTTTTCTTCTACCTTATATTTTGTCAGGCGTAAAGCGATTGACCTACGTGAGCAAATTTTCCCCTTCATTATGACAATGATTGGTGCGATGCTCGGTGCGATTGTTATTCAAATGATTGATACTGCCTTCCTAAAGCAATTACTCCCAGTATTAGTTATCTGTGTTGGTCTCTATTTTTTATTAACTCCATCAATCGGTGTACAAGATAGACAGCAACGTGTCAGTATGCCATTTTTTGGCGTTGCAATCGGTATGACTCTAGGCTTCTATGATGGGGCTTTTGGGCCAGGTACGGGGTCATTTTTGGCATTAGGCTATGTGTTATTGCTCGGTTATAATCTGGCTAAAGCGACTGCCCATGCCAAATTACTTAATTTTGCCTCCAATTTTGGTTCTTTAGTGTTCTTTATTATCGGAGGTCATGTTCTTTGGGTGCTTGGTTTTGTTATGCTGGCGGGCCAAATGATCGGTGCACGGTTAGGTGCCCGTTTGGTATTAACTAAAGGACAAAAACTGATCAGGCCAATGATTGTGGTGATTTCGTTGTTAATGAGTATTAAGTTACTCCACGATAGCCATGGTGATGTCATTAAAGCTTGGTTCCTTTCATTATTTTAAGATGATTTAAATTATTCATGAGTAAATATAATTATCAGGATTTGATTGATATTTTTGATGGATGCTTTGGTGAAACCTATAACACCAAACTGGTAAAAGGGGACGATGAGCCTATTTATTTACCAGCTGATGAGGTCGTTCCTTATCATCAAATTGTGTTCGCTCATGGTTTTTTTACCAGCGGGCTACATGAGATTTCTCATTGGTGTATTGCAGGGGATGCAAGACGCCAACAAGTGGATTACGGCTATTGGTATTGTCCAGATGGGCGTGATGAAAAAACACAATGTGAGTTTGAAGTCGTTGAAATTAAACCTCAAGCCCTCGATTGGCTATTTTGTGTTGCAGTGGGGATCCCTTTTAATGTCAGTTGCGATAATTTAGAAGGGGATTTTGAACCCGATCGCATTGCATTTATGCGCAAAGTTCATGCACAAGTGATGATTTATTTGCAAAATGGCATTCCTGAGCGCCCATTACGCTTTATTAATGCGTTACAATCGTTTTACAATACGCCTCCACTTTGTGCAGAAGACTTCCCGTATCCGGAAGATATTTTTGCCTAATTGACTCACCTAAAGTAAGGATTAAGCATGCTTGCGGATTTAGAAACACGCATACTGACAAAAATTGATGATATGGTTGAACATGCTAGCGATGATGAACTATTCGCAGGCGGTTACCTGCGTGGTCACTTAACCCTTGCTGTGGCTGAGCTTGAAGAAGAAAACGAAACCAGCTCAGAAGCGCTGTATCAACGCGTAGAAGACAGCATTCAAACCGCCATTAAAGCAGGTGAGTTAACACCCCCTGACCAAATTTTGGTTCTAGGTATGTGGAAAAACTTATTAAATAACGCAATTTAATTTTCTGTGTTATGAATTGAAAGCGGGGAAACCCGCTTTTTTGTTAGCTAAATTTTGTGATGAGTAGACATTATGGTGCATATTCGTTTAGCGATACCGACAGATGCCAAACACCTTCCTGCCGTTGAAGCCTCTGCTGGTCAGGCATTCACGAGTATCGAAAAATATAAATGGCTTGCTGAAGGTGATGGACAGACGCAGCAAGACCACCTTGAGTTCATCGCAGAGCAATTAGAATGGGTGGCAGTGAATGATAGTGATGAGCTGATTGGTTTCATCAATGCTGAAAACCATCATGATAGCCTGCATATTTGTGAGGTTTCTGTCAGCCAGCAATGGCAAGGGCAGGGGCTAGGTAAGCAATTGATTAAACAGGTTCTGGATGCGGCTCGAGCTCGTAATATCATGGCTGTGACCTTGACCACTTGCCGCGATGTACCTTGGAATGCCCCTTATTACCAGCGATTAGGTTTTGAAATACTGAATGAAAGCGAGTTAACCGAAGTCCTGCGTGATATTTTGCAATATGAAATCAACGCAGGGTTCGCTGCAAAAGACCGTTGTGCAATGGTTATTAAACTGACCTAAATCAGGCTTCGTATTTCTGATGCTGCCAGTTGATTGTTAGTACGGTATTTTTACAGGGCGACCTAACCGCAATTTTCTCACCCAAAAGCGGTTAGGGTTCAATTCAGCCAAGGTTTCATCATCCAATGGTAAAGGCTGGCCAAAAATCTGCGAGGCAAGAATTTCTGCACACAATGGGGCGGTCGAGAGTCCCCTTGAGCCTAAGGCACCAAAGATATACAAGTTTTGGTAAACAGGGGCATCATCAATTGGCTGATTTTTGGCAATTCTTGTCTGCAAATCATGATAAGCCGCTAAATGTTGCTCATAATTTGGCACATTTCCCAAGAGTGGAAAATGGTCACGTATAACGCAACGAATACCTTGGCGCGATTGTTGGTGTGAAATATCAATCTCATGAGGCCATGAAGCATCTGGTAAGTTATCAATTAGTTTTTGGCGGTTAGCTTGCTGCTCTTCTTCGTTATAATCTAAATCAAGGTGATCCCGTTGATAGCTGGCACCTAAGCAATGTTGTTTTCCAGTATTGTCCACGGGGGTTAAATAACCTTCAAAACACAACACATTTTTAAGTTTTTGTAAGGTAGGGGTCGTTGGTATATGGCTGACTTGCCCCCGGACAGGGTTAATGGGTAAATTAACAGTTTGTGAATATTGGCGTAGTTTATGGCCATTAGCAATAATGACGGTAGAGTGTACACGTGTTAGCTCTTTTTTTTCAGAAGTGCTTATTTGTAATTTCCAGAGGCTATTGGCTTGCTCTAATGCCGTGACGTTATGATTAAAATAAAATTGAACGCCACTATTTTTCAAGTAGCAATATAGCCCTTCACAAAGTTCAGCAGGGCATAACCAGCCACCTGATGGATAATGAATACCATCGTAATTGACATCAACACCACAAATATCATTAAGCTGCTGATGGGTTTTACCCAGAGCAAAATCTTCAGGCCAATTGGTGCCTAACATACCTGCAATTTTACGGGCAACTTTTTCGTTATAGGCCAATTGAGTAACACCGCACCACTGACCATCAAAGGGAATTCCCATAGTTTCAAGCTGATGATAAAAGCGTTTGGCAAAGGGGAAAGCACTTACAAAAAAACGTTCGAGCGGGTCATTTACACCTGTGAGTAACGGGTAAATAGCCCCTTGGCGATTACCCGAAGCATTTTGGGCAACGTCAGTATCTTGGCAATACAATGTGACGTTGGCACCACGTCTCATGAGTGAGTACGCTGCTGTTAAGCTGGCAAGCCCCCCGCCAATAATAGCAACATCATTTGGGTTATCTGCGGGGTATCTTTTGCTCCAAGGTGCTGTGTGTTGGTGATTGTTTTCGGCTAATACCCCAGTTAGCATTTCTCGTTTTTGCCCAAATCCTTTGACTTTTTTCAGTGTAAACCCAGCTTGTTGTAACCCTCGCTTAACAAAACCTGCTACGGTAAATGTGGCAAATGTCGCGTCTTTTCGTGCCAGTTTTGCCATTGTAGCGAACAAGTGTTCGCTCCACATTTGAGGGTTTTTAGATGGTGCAAATCCATCAAGAAACCAAGCGTCTATCTTATTGTTTAAATTGTCTTTAAGAAGAGATATTTGCTCATTAACATCACCAAACCACAAATCTAATGTGATATTGCCATTATCCAAAATGATTCTTTGATTACCCGCTAATGCAGGTGGCCAATTTTCACATAATGCTGCTGATAATGCTGAAAGCTCAGGCCAACAGCGATGTGCGGCAATTAAGTCTGTTTTTGTCAGGGGGAATTGCTCAAAGCTAATGAAATGCAGTCGCTTGAGAGTGGATTGTGGATTTTGCGCTTTGAACTGTATAAAAGACTGCCATAAAACGAGAAAATTCAAACCAGTACCAAATCCTGTCTCTGCAATTACACAGGTTTCATCAGAATGTGTCTTGAAACGCCCAGGAAAATGATTTCCTTGTAAAAAAACATGACGGGACTCTTCTAACCCATTTTGGTTAGAGAAATAGATATCTGCAAATTGCTCAGACATTGGTGTGCCTTCGTCGTTCCAGCTCAGGCGCGCGGTTTGTACAGCATTCTTTTTCACGATAAGCCTATTATTGTCAAATAATCCCTAAATTTTACCGCTGATATCGGTGTAAGGCTACCGTCATAAAAAAGTCTTATTTGTGCTACAAAGAAAAAAATACAAATATTTACCCTGATCGGACTTGTTCAGCGTACAAGTGTAAGCTAAAGTGACACCCTGTAATCCCGCAATCATATAATTATAGTCATGAGGTAACGAATGAAGCGTGCAGTCATCACTGGTCTAGGTATTGTTTCCAGCCTTGGTAATAACCAGGAAGAAGTACTGGCTTCTCTGAAGGAAGGTCGTTCCGGGATCACTTTCTCAGAAGAATTCAAAGAGGCAGGGCTACGTAGCCATGTCTGGGGTAATGTCAAAAATTTAGATCCTAAAGACCTGATTGACCGTAAAATGTATCGTTTTATGAGTGATTGCTCCGCGTATGCTTACTTGTCTATGGAGCAGGCGATTGCGGATTCAGGTTTAACTGAAGAACAAGTTTCGAATTTACGCACAGGTATTGTTGTCGGCTCAGGTGGTGGTTCTCCACGTAACCAAGTTGCAGGTTCCGACGGTATGCGTGCTAAAGGTTTACGTGGCGTGGGTCCCTATATGGTAACCCGTGCAATGGCATCGGGTATTTCTGCTTGCTTAGCAACACCGTTTAAAATTAAGGGTGTAAACTATTCAATCAGCTCTGCTTGTTCTACATCTGCGCACTGTATCGGCCATGCGGTTGAATTAATTCAATTGGGCAAACAGGATGTTATTTTTGCAGGTGGTGGCGAAGAGCTGAGTTGGGAAATGACCTGTGAGTTCGACGCAATGGGTGCATTGTCTACCAAGTACAATGAAACCCCAGATAAAGCATCAAGAACTTATGACAAAGACCGTGATGGTTTTGTTATCGCAGGTGGCGGTGGTATTGTTGTTGTTGAAGAGTTAGAGCACGCATTAGCGCGTGGTGCGCATATTTACGCTGAAATCGTGGGCTATGGTGCAACATCTGACGGTGCTGATATGGTTGCTCCATCGGGTGAAGGCGCAGTCCGTTGTATGCAAATGGCAATGCAAGGTATTGATAAAATTGATTATATCAATACTCACGGGACTTCAACACCAGTCGGCGATACCAAAGAATTAGAAGCTATCCAAGAAGTGTTTGGCGATCACTCTCCTGCTATATCTGCAACGAAAGCCATGAGCGGTCACTCACTGGGTGCTGCGGGTGTACACGAAGCAATTTATAGCTTGTTAATGTTAGAGCACGGCTTTATTGCGCCAAGTATTAACGTTGAAAACTTAGATGAAAAAGCGGCGGGTTTGAACATCGTCACTAAACCAACGGAACAAGCGTTGAATACTGTGATGTCAAACAGCTTCGGCTTTGGTGGTACTAACGCCACATTAGTGATGAGCAAATATAAAGCGTAATTTATATCGTTCATATAAGTGAATTATTGATAAGCGAGGTCTTTGGATCTCGCTTTTTTATTTTATAAAACAATATATTGTCTCCTCTTTTTTTGAAAGACGCTCTTTGTCGGGTGAGCTATAAATACCGCTCAATTTTATTATTAAGACAAGGAATGTAGATGAGTCTTTCTTTAATTGGTCACCAATTACATAATGGTATACGCAATAATAGGGCTGAGATTGCGTCAGGTTTGGTCATGCTTCCTGTATATGCAGGCTTAATTACTGTTGGGATCGCTGCGGCTTTAATGGGGGTTAATGCGGAATTATCAGGTTGTGGTCACTGTTTTCCTTTATTAGAAACAAAAAACAAGTGCGCAACCTCTGCAAAAGTGATTAAAGCGATTGAGCAACCAACAGAAGGTAATGTTTCAAAGGCATTTGCTTCACAAATTAATAAAATCCATCAATTGAATGTGAATGATAAAAGTATAGAAAAATATGAAAAAAGGTTGTCAGCTATTTATTCGTCTTATTTGAAACATGTATTTCCTGAGACTCAAAATATCAACTCCCCCGTTATGTTTTCTATATCTCCAGAAAGTCATACATTGAAAGTTCACTTCAATGAGGGGATAAGCTCTGACATTAGTGAAAAAATAAAGGACAAAATAAACAGGGATACATTATCTACAAAAGCAGATAACCCAAACAATAGAATGAAATTAAGGTTTGATTTTTAGAGTAAACAAAATCAATGGCAGTACATTTTCTGCCATTGATTGGATTAATCACCGCCACCGCCATCTCCTCCACCTGAATCTGATGAAGAACAGTCTGAACTTGAGCTATCAGTGGAACAAAAATGGCTATTTGAACGAGGGTTATCATCACTGGGTGAGCTGCCATAATAGGGAGGAACATAACTTGAGTTTGAATGGCTGGAGTTGGTTTGTTTAGGTGTGTCTTTCACATTCTTACGTACTTCAAAAATTTGGCTCTTCCCTTTTGCCCAGCCAATAGTCACTGAACTGGTATTTTTTCTCACGCTGACATGCAGCATTTTCCCGCAATAAATAAACATTTTTCCAAATGATTTTATTTGAATATAACCACTGTCTTTTTCAGTGATGATAACGGGGTTTTGGCTGTGGATCACGTAAGTTTCATCGTACACCTCAACAGTGCGAATATGCGCTAACGGTTTGGGCTTGATATTAAATAGAACAAAAAATAATCTATCAAACATAAGGCTTATTACTTTAATAAATGGGGTTTATAAGCTAATTGATACCTGTTATTTCGCCAATCGTCTTTATCTGATTAAACATTTACATCTAACGATTCGAATAATAAAACCTCACTTTATGACATTATTATTATTGAGTGAATGCGATAATACTCACGTAAATAAAGTTAACCAAAGGGGCTAATATGGATTTCACACGATGCAAAATTTGGAAAAATGACTTAAAAATTTTAGGTAGTGCTTTAATAAACAGCATTAAAAGCCTATTCGCAGTTAAAATTAAATGTGTATCTAACAATAATAAGCCGTTTCCGCTGTTTATTAAACACCCTAAAACACCACTGCCCATGCCAATTCCAGAGTCAAAGTATGTATATTACGGCGAAAGCGCACACAATAAAAATGTGATATTGCTGAGTTACATAAAGCTTCCTGTTTATTGATAAGCAAAAAAATGCCCCGAAAGCAATCTGGGGCAAAGTTTTACAGAGAAGGTACTCGCAGGGGCGAGCTAAGAGAGAGCGTGTTGCTGTTTACGTTTACGAATGCGCTTAATAATTGGTGGCAGTACCAGTACTAACACCGCAAGGATTAATAAGCTTTGTGAAATGGTACTGCTCCAGAGGATATCGAAATTACCATTGCTGATAGATAACGAACGGCGCAGGTTTTGCTCCAACATTTCACCGAGTACAAAGCCTAAAATCAGCGGGGAAAGGGGGAAGTTCATTTTCCGCAAAATAAAACCAAATACCCCAAGCCCCATCATCAACAGTAAGTCAAATGTGGTGCTGTGAACCGCATAAACCCCTACCGCAGAAACACAAGCGATGGCAGGAACTAAAAACCACAGGGGCACAGTCAACATACGGGTGAATAAGCCAATTAACGGGATATTCATAATTAGCAACACCACGTTGGCAATCAGTAGGGCGGCAATCAACCCCCAGACGATGTCAGGTTGTTCAGTGAACATACCAGGTCCAGGTGTGATGTTATACAGGGTTAATGCGCCCATCATGACGGCGGTTGTCCCTGAACCTGGTACCCCAAGGGTTAACATCGGAATGAACGAACCACACGCAGAAGCATTATTGGCTGCCTCTGGTGCTGCAACACCTCGTACATCACCATTACCAAAGTCACCTTTTTCACCACTGATTTTTTTCTCAGTCATGTAAGTGATGGCACTGGCAATCGTGGCACCAGCGCCAGGTAATACCCCAACGAAGAAACCAATAAATGACGAGCGCAGGGCAGGGCCAGCACAGGCTTTGGCTTCTTTACGGTTAAACAACATTCGGCCTGTTTTACGAATTAGGCCTTGCCCAGTCGCCGTGCTTTCTAACATCAATAGAATTTCACTGACAGAAAACAAACCAATCACGACAACGATAAATTGCACGCCATCCGATAAATGCACGCTATCAAATGTAAAACGGTATTCCCCAGAGTTGGCATCTACCCCAACAGTGGCAAGAGATAAACCAATTAGCGCAGCGAGTAGCGATTTAATTGGGTTTTGGCTCATCATGCTACCTAGGCAGGCGATGGCAAATACCATCAATGCAAAGTATTCGGCTGGCCCAAAGGCGAGTGACCACTGGGCAAGTAGTGGGGCGAACAAAATGATACCGACGATGGCAATGGTTGAACCAATAAAGGAACTGACTGCGGAAATGGACAGTGCCACGCCACCTCGACCTTGTTTTGCCATCGGGTAACCATCTAACGTGGTCATTATCGCGGCGGCATCACCAGGTACATTCAGTAAAATAGAGGAGATTCGTCCGCCATATTCACAACCTAAATAAACGGTGGCGAGCAAGATCAGTGCAGACTCGGCAGGGAGCTTCAAGGCAAAGGCCAGTGGCAGCAAAATCGCCACGCCATTAATGGGGCCTAAACCAGGTAACATACCCACTACGGTACCAATAAAACAGCCTATCAAGGCAATCAAGATATTTTGAGGAACAAGGGCAACCTCAAAACCTTGTGATAGATACATCCAAGTTTCCATGTTGTCGCTCCTTAACTCAGTAGGCTGCCAATGGGCAGAGTCACATCCAACAGCTTATCAAAGGCATAGAAGAGGAAAATGCCAAGAATAGGCCCCGAAATCACCGCAGCGATGGGGGTTGCGCCAAATAACAGCGCGACACTGATGGTCAATAAACTGGTGGCGATTGGAAAACCAAGCCACTCAAACGCCCATGCATAAATCACTAAGGATAAAATTAATAGAGCAAGGCGGCGCAGTACATAAGGTTTTGGCCACTCAACGGCTTCTTGCTTACCAAACAGTAAGGCAAGCGCACAAATCGCCATTAAGGAGAGTATGGCAACCGGAAATGGGCGGGGGCCCAATGGTTCATAAGAGAACTCACTTTGGATCCCCCAGCCAATATAAATTCCGATGACACACAATATCAGCCAGACTAGAGCAAATATGCGTTGGCTCATCGTCGGCTCCGTTATTTGGCTAAACCAAATGCACGGGCTTGCTCACGATATTGCTCGATTTCTTTTTTCACATAGCTATCGAGTTCTTGCCCTGTTAAGTTGTATTCAAATAACCCGCGCAGTTCGCGTTGCTTTTTGAATTCGTCGGTTTGTTGCAGTTTTTGGAATGCTTCAACCCATTGGTTGTAATCTGCATCGGAAACTTTTGGCCCCATATAAAACCCGCGAATAATCGGCCAAACAATGTCATAGCCTTGTTCTTTTGCGGTTGGAATGTCCGCTAAACCGTCACCAAGACGTTTGTCTGCATACACGGCAAGAATGCGGATTTTGCCTTCATTGATATACGGGGTCATTTCGCTGATATCCCCTGAAAGTACTTGAATGTGGTTACCCAGTAGCGCGGTTAATGTTTCGCCGCCCCCTTCAAAAGCCACATAGCGCATTTTGCGTGGGTCAATATCAATGGCTTTGGCTAACAAAGCGGTTTTCATCCAGTCTTGGCTTCCAATGGAGCCGCCTGCACCAAAGACAATGCTATTGGGGTCTTTTTTAAAGGTATCCATTAAATCCTTGAGGGATTTATACGGGGAATCAGCACGCACGGCTATCATGCCGTAATCGCTGCCCACACTGGCAAGCCAACGAACATCATTTTCGTTATAGCGACCAAATTTACCTTGAGCGAGATTGAGTAGCGAACCGCCAGAAAAAGCGACAATCGTACCTGGTTCAGCAGGGCGCTGTGCCACGATGGCATTGTAGGCAACCGCACCAATTCCGCCAGGCATGTAGGTCACTCGCATCGGTTTTTCAATTTCTTTGGTTTCCAACATGGAAACTTGGACGAGCTTACAAGTTAAATCAAACCCACCCCCTGGTTTGGCAGGGGCGATACATTCAGTCCGCTCAGGGAGCGCGGCTGCTGAGTTCATACCAACTAAAAATATTGCTGTTGCTAAGGTGTTTAATGTGAACTTTTTCATTCTTTATTTCCTTACTAAGCCAATAATTAGAGGAACAACTTGTAGATTTCTTATTGTGTTTGCGAGCTCATGATTGGCCGAGGAAGCTTTCATTTACCTTTCATTAACAAATAATATTATTTTTATGTGATATATATCAGATTGTTTTATATTTTTGCTTCTTTGTTATGTTAATTTAATGTTAATTTAACACCATTAACGTACTTGCAACGTCATAGTTGTGATGAATACAGTAAAAATGATGACAACTGCTTTTCATTCATGATGGGTAATGCCAACGTATACCAATAAGTAATAATAATGAGTGTGCGTATGAGAATTTTATTGGTTGAAGATCATGATGAATTGTCGTTGTGGTTACAAAAGGCTTTAACATCCTCTGGTTTTGCCGTGGATGTTGCGCCTGATGGTGCGATTGCGGATCAGTTGTTACAGACAGAAAATTATACTTTAGTTGTTCTGGATGTATCACTTCCACGAATGAGTGGGCTTGAAGTTTTGGCGCAAATGCGCAAACGTCACCAAGAAACGCCAGTTTTACTGTTAACGGCAAACTCTGACGTGGCAGATCGCGTGCAGGGATTGAATGCAGGGGCGGATGATTACCTCACCAAACCGTTTGATATCGCAGAGCTAGAAGCGCGAATTCGTGCACTTTTAAGGCGCAGCCAAGGGCAGGTTAATGAACCTCAGCGTTTTGGCTCTCTGTGTTACCATGAGGAAGGTTATTTTTTATTGCGCCAAGAGCCATTAGGGCTTACGCCAAGGGAATATGCGGTGTTAAACACGTTATTCCATCGACGAGGGCGTCCTGTTTCAAAAACACAACTATTTGAGCAGGTTTTTTCGTTGTCAGATGAAGCCAATTTACAAAGTATTGAATTATATGTGCACCGCGTGAGAAAAAAATTAGCGGGTTCAGATGTTAATATCAATACGTTACGCGGATTGGGATACCGACTAGAGCAGTGTAGTGTATGAAATTAGTCTCTCATCCACGCTCTCTCTTTCATCAGTTGCTGCTCTTTTTCGGTATCCCGCTCATTTTATTGGGTAGTTTTTCAGTGTATACCCACTATTATAGTGCGAAATATGCCGCGAATTTGGCCTACGATCGCACGCTTTTGGCTTCTGCAAGAACGGTTGCGGAAAGGTTACAAGTCATTGATAATCATCTGTCGGTGAGTGTACCTTATGTTGTTCTCGACAGTTTTGAATTAAACAATAACGACAGAATTTTTTACCAAGTGATTTCCCCCAATGGTGAAACTATTTCGGGTTATGATGACCTACCTCCCATTCCCCCTTATTGGATGCGTTCTCAGCATTATACTGCATTGGTTTATTTCTATGATGCTGAATATAAAGGTTTACCTATTCGGATTGCGACATTTTTTCAGCCTATTAATGAAGGTGGGATCACGGGAATGGTGGAAATTCGCGTGGCAGAAACGGTCTATTCACGGCAAGATTTAGCTAATCAATTATTAATATCGGCATTAATGAGCCAAGGAACAGTGGTGTTTTTAACTCTGTTACTTGCCTATATCTTATTAAGTAAGCTTTTGACCCCCCTAAAGAAACTATCGAATTTGATGTTAGGGCGTTCAGCAAATGATTTGACGCCATTACCTGATTTATTGCCATGGTCTGATTTATCACCATTAATTGAGGCGCTCAACCGTTATATTTCACGGTTAAAACGCATGGTTAGGCGGCAAGAACGCTTTAGTGCAGATGCTTCCCATCAATTAAAAACCCCACTGACGGTGTTAAAAACGCAAGTGTCTGTTGCCATTAATAGCGGTGATGAAAGTCAACGCCAGCAAAGTTTACAAGCGATTAATCAAACATTGGATAGCACCATTGTGCTGACAGACAGACTTTTGCAATTGTCCCGCTTAAAAGCACATGAAAAATCGGCGGTTAGCCAATACAGGGCGATTAACTTAGTGGAGATTGTTCATCAGGCGTGTTTTACCCGACTCGGGCAAGCGGAAAGTCAGCGAATTGACTTAGGCTATGAAGGTCTTGATAGCGCTTGGATTAAAGGCGAACCTATTTTGCTAGCCGAGATGTGCGCCAATTTAATTGATAATGCCATTAAATATACCCCTGAAGGCGGTGTGGTGACGGTGCGTGTAGTGAATAATGAAAGTACTCAGCAGCTTGTTTTAGAAATTGAGGATTCAGGTCCTGGTATCCCCGATGCGAAAATTAGCCGTTCTATGGAGGCGTTCACACGATTGAATAATGCATTGGGTAAAGAGGGCGCTGGGCTTGGTTTGGCGTTAGTAAAAGATATTGCCAGTTACCACGATTCGGAACCGCAATTACTCAAAAGTGAATTATTGGGTGGGTTGCTTGTGCGTATTGCTTTTACAGCGAGTTATGCGCCAACTCGTTAAAAAATAAGGGCGCTATTGATTGCGCGCCCTTGATGTTGTTGACAAAGCAGGATAAAAACGTGGTTTTTCCTGCTTTGTGTTATTAGCCGAAAATCAATAAATTGATTTTCCTAGTTTATTTTTAAAACATCTCCAACCTACAGCCAAACCTAATCGGTTTTTCCGCAGTTTGAAGGGCGCTATTGATTGAGCGCCCTTATTTTTATCATCTATTTTTTCAGTGCACTAAAATCCCATTTTTTTAAGGCATTGATGGAGTCTTTATCTTGGTATTTAGCCCCTAATTCAAGGTAGTCGTGGGCTTTTTGCAGATCTTCTTTATTTTTGCTACCAACCCAGCCGTTATAGTACATATAGGCAAGTTTGTATTTTGCCATGGCATGGTGGGCACCTTGCTCTAAATTGGTCATATCGTAGTATTTGGCTGCTCGGTCGTAATCTTTTGGCATACCTTGCCCAAAGTACAGCATATCTCCTGCTAGGTGCGCAGTATTACTGTCATTTTGCTGGGCGCCTAAATCAAAATAATACAGGGCTTTTACGAAGTCCTTTTCTATTCCGCGCTCATTGTCTTTGCGATAGAGATTGCCAAGAATATTGTAGGCTCTAGGGTAACCATTTTTTCCTGCAAGCTCATAATAGTAAATCATTTTTTGCGTATCTTCGGGAACCATTTCACCTCGGGCATAGTTGATCCCTAAGGAGAACGCGGCCATTTTGTCGCCTGCTTCTGCTTTAACCCGCTTAGCTTCAATCTCCTTTGCAAAACGGCCATATTTTTGGAAGTCCTGCTCTTCTTTAAAGCGTTTATCAACATTTTGTTTATCTTCTGCTGACAGTTTATTCATCAACTCAATATTGTCAGTATCTTTTTCCAATCTTAAGGCGATGTAATACGCTTGTTTTGCATCATTTTTACGGGTATAGGCATCATAAAGACTACCAAGGGCGTATTTATCATGGTATTTCAAGGATATTTCAAACCATTCAATGGCTTTATCAAGATCTTGCTCAACATCACATTCCCCCTTAAGGTAGAGGTCACCCATGGCACGAGACAAATCTTCAGGTTCTTGAATAAAGGTTCTATCGGTGTTTTTTTCGAACTTGCCTTTTTCTAACCACTCTTTCAGATAGGCACCTGCCTTATCCATGTCAGTATTACGACTATTGGAACAGTAGCGCCCAGGAGAGTTAATTTCATAGAGCATTTTGATTGCGCCCATATCGCCTTTTTTATAGGCTTGCTCCAGATATTCTAAGGCTTTTTGTGGATCACTACTGGCGTAATAGGAATACAAACGCTTGAGAGCATCAGGGCGGTTTTGGGCTTCACTTTCAAGTAAAGAAAAGTATTTTTTATCATCTTTGCTGCGATTTAGATCATTTTTTTCACTGCGGATACCGTTTTGGTACAAATTTGCTAAGGAATTGAACGCCTGTTTTGAAAGCGCCTCATCAGTCGATTTCATCCCTTCCTGCAAGTATTGGATCGCAGCGTTGTATTCGTCAGACTCTAAGGTGATGCTGCTATCGTACAAGTAATCGCCTGCAAGTTGCACCTTAGAGAACAGATCGCCTTTCGCGGTGCCATCAAGGTAGTTTTGGCGTTTGGCTTGGCTATTTTCTGTCACTTTATCCAGTGATGGATAAACGGCGAGGTTGCCGCCAGCAATGGCTTTTTTGTACCAAAGCTGCGCAGCAGGGGCGTGACCGCGGGATTTATACCAATCCCCTAATTTTTCAGCCGCCGCTGCATCACCATTTTGTGCAGGTACCACGGTGGTATCATACAGTTTTGTGTATTCTTCAACACGGCTTGGGTTGGAATGTTTCCTCAGATAAACAATGGCTTCATCCCAATTGGGTTCAACAACTAGCGTTTTCTTATCTGCGGAGAGTTCGCCCAAATACAGCATTTCACTGTAGAGGATTATTGCGTTATCGTTATTGTCGTCACTGGCCATTTTCAAGTATTTCATGGCTTGCTGGCGGTCTTCTTTCACTCCATTACCATATAAATAGGCGCGGCCCACTTTGTATTTTGCAACCGCACTTTCATTTAGTGTTTGCATGCCAATATCAAAATCGTCCATATACTTGATGTATTGATTGCCCCAACTACCTGCTTTTAGGTAGTATTCTCGGGCTTTTTGACGATCAATATCAACTAATTGGCTGCCATTTAAATATTGGTGTGCCAGTTCACGGGTATAGTTTTTGCTACCAAGGGCAGCTAATTGGTCGTAATAACCAATAATTTTGCTTTTGTTTGCACGTTGAAGTTCTTCATTTTCATTATAATAATCAATTAACTCTTCAAGTGCTGTTTCATTATTCAGCTTGGCGCTTTTCTCTAGGTATTCTTGCCATTTTTGCTTATCGACCTTCTGCCCATAATTACCGAATTTATAGGCATTGGCGAGGGTGCGAATGGCATCAGGGTCATTGTTTTTTGCATTCGCCTGAATGGTAATAAACGAGGCTCTCGCTTTTTCAATTTCTCTTTTGCGTGATTTTAAAAAGCTGAAATCAGGGTCGGATATTTTGTTGTAATATTCCATGGCGAGATCATAGTTAGCATCTTCCCCATAATTGCCTTTTTGGTAAATTTCACCCAACTCATATAAACAGCGGTTGCTGCCTAATGCTGCACAGCGCTTATACTGCGGAACGAGGTCATTAGACGTTAACCCAGAGATGGCTTGGAAGCGGTCTTTATAATAGGCTTTATCATTGATGTAATTCACGCCATCAAGGTTTTGTGCAATATATAAAATCGCGGAGGTACTTCCTAAATCTGCGGCTTTTAAAATAGTGTCATAATAAGGCTTGAGTTCGTCATTCGTTAGGGCACTTACATTTTTTAAGTTTGTAAGTTGCGTAATACCATACTGATAAGTGATATCTGCGTCTGTACCAATCAGTGGCTCAATTAATTTTTGTGCTTCGGTATTTTTCTCATTGGCCGCTAATCTAACCAGTATGGCCTTCGTATCTCTGCGGTTTAAGCCTGCTTTAAATAAAACATCATAGGCGGTGGCGAGTTCTTCGGGGGTTAACTCTGATTTGGCTCGAGGCGAGTCTAATAAATCGACAAGTATATTGGCGATGGTATTGGTTTCAGTGGGTTGATATTTGAGCAGGGCAGCAGCGTAATAGACACGGCCGTTATAGTCGTATTTGCTTGCTTTCTCATACAGTTCAAAGGCTAATTTTTTATTGTTTTCTGCATCTTGGCGTAGTAAATAGTCTGCATAATAATGGGCTAATGCGTCATTATCGCGTTCAATAACGTCTTTTTTTAAGATATCAACAATCGTTTTTTCATCCACAAATGCTTTAATATCATAACGATAGTATAAATGAACTAACATGCGTTCTGCGGTGGATGGGTAGCCCCGTGAATCTAAGTTATCTTTCAGTATTTGTGTGGCTTTTTCGAGGTTTTTTTCTGTTCCAAAGCCATTAATATAGCCGCGAGCAAGTTGCATTTGTGTTTCATAACTTGGCTGAATGCGGTTTGCTTTTTCTGTCGCCTCAAAAGATTTTTCTGGGGAATATATTACACTGCCTTTAGTACCATAAACTTGGCTGGCAAGAATTTGTGCCTTTGCTGAGTTTGGGTACTTCTTCATTAATTCTGGCAGATATTTTGCCACGGTTTCATTGAGTTTTTTAGTGGGAAAATTATAGTCAGAAATGGCGCGTTGGGTGATGGTTATAAGCGCTTCTTGGTGCCCCAAATCCGCCGCTGAGATTAAGTATTTATTGGCTAAAGCGTCATTCCG
Organism: Providencia xihuensis; assembly: GCF_041953405.1. NCBI lineage: Bacteria > Pseudomonadati > Pseudomonadota > Gammaproteobacteria > Enterobacterales > Morganellaceae > Providencia > Providencia xihuensis. The sequence continues at coordinate 1,862,035 of NZ_CP169565.1, forward strand.
TTCAACTGAATTGAAAATAGTACCTGAATAAGCACGATAAGCTTCATACATCGCGTCTGGATATTGTTGGTCCGCAGCCTCAGTTAGCGCTTTAATTTTGCTATTGTCTGCAAGGTAACTGAGGTACAGTGCCTTAGGTTTCTTTTGTTGTATTAGAGGGCGCAAATACGCCATAGCGCGTAATTCACTGCGTTTGACGTCTTCTCCCACACTGTATTTGTGATATAACGTGTAAATAGCGTATTCTTCGCCTTTACTGGCTCGTTCTTCAAGGTTGGCAATAATTTGTTGTTTTTCTTCAGCAGTTTGCGAACCATACAATGATAAAGGTGCTGGCTCCCTGTCATTGCTTTGGGAAAGATAATCGAACGTAGAGGAGTATGACATGCGTTCGTATTTTTTGGCTAACGCAGGGTTTGGTGCGATCCCATCGCCACCTTGTTCATAAATCGTGGCCAGCAACATGGCAGGGAATGGAAAATCTTTGCTAGCTAGCGGTGTTAAGATTTCAACTGCCTTTTTATTGTCCTTGTCAAATTGATGGGCGATATAACCCAGTGCAAATTTTGATATTTTGGAGCCTTGCTCAGCGGCTAATGTAAAGTAGTGGCGCACTAGCTTGATGTCTTGGGGAATTTCGTCGTATCTATCCTCCATGTACACACTGCCCACTAACTCTTGTGCTTCTATTACACCTAAATCAGCTGCTTTTGTGAGGGAAACGAGACCACTTCTATCGTTTGGGGTATCATCCATCTCACGGTTATAACGGTAATAACCTAGGTTATAGAGTGCATTTTTATTATTAGCTTCAGCGGCTTTGATCAAATAACGCTGCGCCGCTTCATCATCAGGCTCAATACCAATTCCATCTTTATACATCATGGCTAAGGCATAGGCAGATTGAGGATCTTTATCGGCATTTTTTTGAAATTGCTCAACAGCGGCTTTAGTATCACCTTGTTGATATAAGTCATACCCAGCTTGAGCTGGGTTGGATTGGCTTGATGCATTGATAAAATAAATGCCACCTGCGATAGCAATTATTATCAATACAAACAATACCATCTTAAACTGTTTAGTCATGGTTTTTCCTTGTCATGGCTTATCAGGTTATTTGCCACGCTCCTGTGTTCAATGGGCACTCTGAGTTAATACTACTAAAGAGGTATTTAATTTGGCTTAAGTCTAATTGCTTATGAAGAAGTTTCAATCGGATTTTGTCTACAATGGGCAATAAGATGGTTTTGAGATTACCAATGGTAGGAAAATAATGAATAACTGAGTGATTTTAAAATGTCACAAAGCATTAATGTTGATAAAAAAGAGACGAAAAAAGTAAAAAAGAGAGAGAAATATAGGGATTCTTTTGTGAGGGACTTTCAAACATAGCCCCACAATGTGGGGCATATGAGTGACGACATTGCTTTATTGCTTTTGTAATTCTATTCTACTGACAAGTATCCTTTTGAACCACCTTTTTTTCACGGCGGAACATGTGTGTGAGTGGAGTACGTAGTTGCTGCGCTAACATGACACCCAGTAATACCACGCCTCCGCCGATTAAATGATAACTTTTTAGCTCTTCACCTAAGGCGAAAATAGCGATAACTGCAGTGAATACAGGCGCGAGATTCATAAATATAGATGTAGTATTTGCGCCTAAACGCATCACCCCTTGGATCCATAAAGCTGGAGCAATAATGGAGGCGGCAATCCCTGCAAACATGACTAACCCAATATTGTGACTATTCAGTGCCACGTCATCGGCCATTAAGAAGTTTGGTAACAGTAAAATCACCCCAAAGAAAATTTGCACATAGAGTGAGTCCCAACTAGAGAGCTGAATTGCCCAACGTTTTGTCAGCACGCCATAGAGTGCATAAGCCGCAGAGGCAACAATCATCATTAACTCGCCTTGGCCTAACCCGTGGGATAGCAACGTACTTGGATTGCCTTGACTGACTAGCCACAATAAACCAAACAGCGACAAAGCCGAACCCAGAACGATACCGACTGTTGGGATTACGCGCAGTACAAAAATACTGATGATTACTGTAAGTAATGGAATTAATGAGTTCATTATTCCCATAAATGTTGCACTAACACTGTGGGCGGCATAATAGGCTAAGCTTTGGTATAGCATCATCCCGAGCGCCCCTAAAATGGCCAATTGCCACCAATGTTTCATCACTACTTTGTGGTGGCGCAGTACTGAGCGCAGAACAAAGGGGGTCATAACGGCTAATGCAAGTGCCCAACGGTAAAAGGAAATCGCTGCGGGGTCAATGGCAGTGGACGCTGCTTTGTTCACAATGGCATTGATTGACCACAATAAAACCGCAATTAGCGGAAAAAGCAAATTCTTCATTAAAACATTCTCCCATATCGAATGTGATCCAGTATACATCTGACCGATTTTTTAGATATACTGATAATCAGACAATCGATAACGCTTTTCAGACAGGTATCATGGGAAATTCAAAATTAGATATTTGGCACATTAGTGAATGCAATATAATTGAGCCTGAACTTATTGCATTTCGTCACGAACAAACCGCTGCACTCACTGAGTACAAATCACACTCACATCCATTTGGGCAGATGCTGTATGTCGTGTGCGGTATTATGGAAATGGAAGTGGCTGGCAAGCACTACTTGGCACCGCCTGAATTTTGTATTTGGATCCCCGCGAATATTCCCCATGCTAGCTTTAATAAAGAAAGTGTCAAATTTCGCATCGTGGATTTCTCGCATGAATATAATGATGTATTAGCTCAGCGTCCGTGCGTGGTTCGTTTAAGTACGATATTTCAATCTATTATGACGGATATGTACCAGCGGGGTGTTGTTCAACCCGAAACAGAACAAGATTTGCGCCTTGCCCATGTTTTGATTGACCAATTCTCCCTCTCCCCATGCCAAGACACTTATTTACCTGCCACCAAGGACAAATTTTTAGCCCCGATTTTGCAAGAGCTGCAAAACGACCCCGCAGATAACACGACACTGGCCCAATGGGCAAAACGTTCTTATACCTCAGAGCGTACGCTATCAAGGCGCTGCCAACAAGAGCTCGGTATGTCGTTTAGTGAATGGCGGCAACGTTTACGTTATTTACATGCGGTTGCAGGCTTGGAAAGAGGAAAAAGTGTGCATGAAGTGGCGTTGGATGTGGGATATAGTTCGGCATCTGCATTTATTGCGATGTTCCAACAAATTTCAGGGGTGACACCTGACCGGTTCCGTGTGAAAGAATTTGCGATGGATGATAACTTTGGTCTGGAGCGCTAACTCTCGTAGGCATCGAGATTAAACCGTGGCAAAATATTGTGATACAGAGATAAATTGTCAATCATTGGGACATACCGCGTGAAAATTTTAGTTGATGAAAATATGCCTTACGCTCAGGCACTGTTTAGTGAGCTAGGTGACGTTAAGGCCGTACCAGGACGCCCGATCCCTGAACAAGAACTCATTGATGCAGATGCATTAATGGTTCGCTCCATCACCAAAGTCAATGAATCACTTTTGAATAAGACACCTGTTAAATTTGTCGGTACCGCAACCGCAGGATTTGACCATGTGGATACGGCATGGTTGTCCACTGCCAATATTGGTTTTTCTTCTGCACCAGGGTGTAATGCCATTGCTGTGGTGGAATATGTGATTTCGTCTTTATTACTGCTTGCACAGCGCGATAACTTTGATTTACGGGATAAAACCGTTGGGATCGTGGGCGTCGGTAATGTGGGTGGTCGTTTAGCCACGCGCTTGAACGCATGGGGTGTGAAAACCGTGTTATGCGATCCACCACGCGCAGCAAAAGGCGAAGAAGGGCCATTTGTGGCTTTTGATGAGTTGCTTACTCAGGCCGATGTGCTGACTTTCCATACACCACTGAATATGGCAGGGGAAGACCAAACCTTCCATTTGATGGACAAAACCCGCTTAGACAACTTGCGTGAAGGGACTATTTTAATCAATGCTAGCCGTGGTGAGGTCGTTGATAATCAAGCGTTACTCGCAGTACTTCAACAAGGAAAAAAAATCAGTGTCGTACTGGATGTTTGGGAGCCAGAGCCTGATTTGAATACCGACTTACTCCATTTAGTCGATATCGGTACGCCACATATTGCAGGTTATACCTTAGAGGGGAAAGCGCGTGGAACGACACAAGTTTATGAAGCTTATTGCCAATTTCTCGGTAAATCGGCGCACGTTTCCCTCTCATCGCTACTGCCAAAACCTGATATTAGCGAATTAGCTCTTAATGGTAAATTAACGCAAAACCAGCTCAAAAGGTTAGTACATCTAGTGTATGATGTGCGCCGTGATGATGCAGCACTTAGAGCTGTTGCTGGTATCAAAGGTGAATTTGATAAATTGCGCAAAAATTACCAAGAACGCCGTGAGTGGTCATCCCTGAATGTGATTTGTGATGACCCGCAAACAGCCACTTTACTCACTGAGCTCGGTTTTAAGGCGAACTTAATTCACCAATCATAGATTTCAGTAAGATGAACATCTGATTAAATGACTTCAATTATTGAGGTCATTTAATTTTTTATTTTTTAGAGGAATAGCCATGACTGAAGGTTGGAATATTGCAGTATTGGGTGCAACCGGTGCTGTGGGTGAAGCAATAATTTCACTGTTACAAGAAAGAGAATTCCCAGTCGGCGAGCTGTATTTACTGGCCAGTGAACGCAGTGCGGGGGAGAGCGTACGTGTTAATGGTAAAAGTATTCAAGTAAACGATGCCAAAGACTTCGATTGGTCACAAGCCCAAATGGCTTTCTTCGCGGCAGGCGAAGCGGCAACGCTGCAATACGCAGAGTCAGCGGCACAAGATGGCTGCATTGTGATTGATACCAGCGGTGTGTTTGCTCAAGAACCTGATGTGCCATTAATTGTACCTGCCGTGAACCCGCAAGTATTAGCGGATTACCGTAATCGCAATATTATTTCGTTAGCAGATAGCGCAGTTAGCCAATTATTGACAGCAATTAAACCGTTAGTGGATGCCGCGGGTTTAGGCCGTATCACATTAACCAATATGCTATCAGTTTCAAGCTACGGTAAAGCGGCGGTAGATGAACTGGCAGGGCAAAGCGCACGTTTATTGAATGGTATTCCAGCGGAAGAAGGGCGCTTTAGTAAGCAATTAGCCTTTAATATGCTGCCGCTATTGGCGGATATGGAAGGCAGTGTCATACATGAGCGCCGCTTAGTTGAACAGGTGCGTAAAGTGTTGCAGGACGATGGCTTACCTGTTGCAGTCAGTTTTATCCAATCCCCTGTTTTTTATGGTAATGCACAAGTTGTCCATTTAGAAACACTGCGCCCGATTAGCGCTGAAGAAGCGAACGATGAATTTGAACGTTTTGATGATATTCAGGTCTCAGAAGAGGGTGATTATCCAACACAAGTGACAGATGCGTCAGGTAACGACCTGCTCAGTATTGGCTGTGTGCGCAATGACTACGGGATCCCCGAGATTTTACAGTTTTGGTCAGTCGCGGACAACGTGCGTTTCGGTGGTGCATTAATGGCAGTTGAAACAGCGGAAAAACTCGCTCAGGAGCTGTTTTACTGATGTCCGAGTCAACAAAGTTGCATCGTATCGCGTTAGGTATTGAATACAACGGCAGTCGGTATTTTGGTTGGCAACGCCAGCAAGAAGTGAAAAGTGTACAAGGTTGTCTTGAGGAAGCCTTGTCGAAAATCGCCGCAGAGCCGATTGGCGTGTTTTGTGCGGGTCGGACAGACGCAGGTGTTCACGCAACAGGGCAAGTTGTGCATTTCGAAACGTCAGTTGAGCGTAAAGAAGCCGCTTGGACGATGGGGGTTAACACGCATTTACCGCCAGATATTGCGGTACGTTGGTGCCAACCTGTGGGTGATGAGTTCCATGCGCGTTTTAGTGCAACGGCGCGTCGTTATCGCTACGTGATTTTTAATCACCGCTATCGGCCTGCCATCTTATCCAATGGCGTGACGCATTTTCATTATCCACTGGATGAAAAACGGATGCACAAAGCGGCACAAGCACTGATAGGCGAGCGTGATTTCACGTCATTCAGAGCAGTCCAGTGTCAGTCTAGAACACCTTGGCGTAATGTTATGCACGTCAATGTGAGCCGCCACGGCAATTATGTGGTGGTGGATATTAAAGCCAATGCGTTTGTACACCATATGGTGAGAAACATTGTTGGTAGTTTGTTGGAGATTGGCTGTGGCAATCAAGACATTGATTGGATGGCTCATCTTCTTGAATTAAAAGACCGAACTAAAGCTGCCGCCACGGCAAAAGCGGAAGGGCTTTATTTGGTCAGTGTGGATTATCCAGAGAAATTTGCGCTCCCCAGTCATGTCATGGGGCCTCTTTTTCTCGAAGATGAACTGATGTAAATCGACGCTAACTTTATCTCATAATTACTGCAAATAGCACGGATGCTATTATTAATGAGGATTATATGGAATTTATCAGTTTTATTATCGACTTTATTTTACATATTGATGTGCACCTCGCTGAACTGGTCAGAGATTATGGCACGTGGGTATATGGTATTCTGTTCCTGATCCTATTTTGCGAAACAGGGTTAGTGGTCACACCATTTTTGCCAGGAGATTCGTTATTATTTGTTGCGGGCGCTATTTCGTCCTTGGACAGTAATGAACTCAACGTGCATTTGATGGTGGCGTTAATGATTACCGCAGCAATTATTGGCGATGCGGTAAACTATACGATTGGGCGTATTTTTGGTGAAAGATTATTTAAAAATCCGGATTCAAAGATTTTTCGTCGTGTTTATTTAGATAAAACCCATGCGTTTTATGAAAAACACGGTGGCAAGGCAATTATACTGGCGCGTTTCGTGCCGATAGTCAGAACTTTTGCACCTTTCGTTGCAGGAATGGGCAAAATGTCTTATCGTCACTTTGCATTTTATAATGTGACGGGCGCATTTATTTGGGTATTATTATTCACTTATGCAGGGTATTTCTTCGGTGAATTACCGTTCGTACAAAAGAATTTGAAATTACTGATAGTCGCGATTATCTTTGTTTCAATTCTGCCGGGGGTGGTTGAAATTATTCGTCATCGTCGGATTGCTGCAAAAGAAAAGCGTGCGGCAGCGCAAAAAATCGATAACCACTAAGTGGTTTAAAAAGTTTTTATCTACAGTGAGATATCATTGTGGTTTAATGGCAAAAAATTACATACTGGTGATAACCAGAGTGAAACAGACAAAAAGGTCCATTAATGAGCTGGATTGAAAAAATTTTAAAGAAAGGTAACTTGACCCAATCACACAAAGCCAACATCCCTGAAGGGGTTTGGACTAAATGCGATAGCTGTGGACAAGTTTTATACGGTGCTGAGTTAGAACGCAATTTATCTGTGTGTCCAAAATGTGACCACCATATGCGTATCCATGCCCGTCAGCGCTTAGAAACTTTCCTTGATGAAAATTCTACGACAGAACTCGGTAGCGAACTTGAGCCAAAAGATATTCTCAAGTTTAAGGATTCCAAAAAATATAAAGACCGCATTACAGCAGCGCAGAAAGAAACGGGTGAAAAAGATGCGATGGTCGTGATGAAAGGTACATTGAAAGGTATGCCTGTTGTTGCCGCTGCGTTTGAATTCTCTTTTATGGGCGGTTCAATGGCCTCCGTCGTCGGAGCACGTTTTGTCCGTGCGGTAGAACAAGCGTTGGAAGATAATTGCCCACTCGTGTGTTTCTCATCAAGTGGTGGCGCGCGTATGCAAGAAGCGTTGTTATCGTTGATGCAAATGGCGAAAACCAGTGCCGCTTTAGCAAAAATGCAAGAGCGCGGTTTACCATACATTTCAGTGCTAACTGACCCAACCATGGGTGGTGTTTCAGCAAGTTTAGCGATGCTGGGTGATATCAACGTGGCAGAACCTAAAGCGCTGATCGGCTTCGCAGGCCCTCGTGTTATCGAACAAACCGTGCGTGAAAAGTTACCACAAGGTTTCCAGCGTAGTGAATTCTTACTGGAAAAAGGCGCCATTGATATGATCGTGCGACGCCCTGAAATGCGTGATCGCCTGGCTGAAATTTTGGCGATGTTAACGAATAAGCCAAGTTTTAATGAAACGCCAATCATTGTGGCAGAAACAGTAGAAATCGACCTGAATGCTATTGATGAGATCAGTGCCGAAGAACCAGAAAAGGATTCTGCAAAGCATAAAAAAGATGATGAGTAATCTAATCATTCCTACAGCCAAGTCTCCTTTGGAGGCTTGGCTTTCTTATCTCACTGACCTGCATAGTCAAAACATTGACATGGGGTTGGAACGAGTCGGCCAAGTTGCTCGGCACATGAATCTGACGCAACCAGCTCCTCGCGTTATTACCGTCACAGGTACCAACGGAAAAGGCACCACTTGCCATACGCTAGAATCAATTTTGATAGCAGCGGGGCTAAAAGTGGGCGTTTACAGCTCGCCACATTTGGTGCGCTACACTGAACGTGTACGTATTCAAGGGCAGGAGCTTTCCGAGTCTGATTTCTGTGAGGCTTTCGCGACCATTGAAGCACAACGTAAAAATATTTCTCTTACGTACTTTGAATATGGCACATTGGCTGCACTACAATTATTTAAGCAAGCTCATTTAGATATCGTTATCTTAGAAGTGGGCTTAGGTGGGCGTTTAGATGCGACCAATGTGGTGGATGCAGACATCGCTGCGATTACCAGTATTGCTCTCGACCACACGGATTGGCTGGGGTCTGATCGTGAACATATCGGTCATGAAAAAGCAGGTATTTTCCGCCAAGGACATTATGGTGTGGTGGGTGAACCCGATATGCCAGAGTCGATTGGGAAATATGCAGACAACATTGGCACCCATTTATTCCGTCGTGGTGTAGATTGGCAATACAGCGAACAAGCAACGAGTTGGTCTTGGCAGAGCTCACAACGTGAATGGCATGATCTTCCATTACCGAATGTGCCACTGGCGAATGCGGCAACGGCATTAGGCGTAATTAGCTGTTTACTGCAAATTGATGCAGATATTGCAAAAAAAGTCACGGATGCTGCCATTTATCAAGGTTTAAAATCAGCTCAATTGCCAGGACGTTTCCAAATTATTGGTGAGAAACCATTAATGATTTTGGATGTGGCACATAATCCTCATGCTGCAGGGTATTTAGTGAGTAAATTAGCTGGCTTACCTGCGGTTGATGGCCGTCGCATTCGTGCGGTTGTTGGGATGCTCGGTGATAAAGACATTCAAGGCACGCTTGAGTGTTTATCGCAGCAGGTGACTGACTGGTATCTCGCACCATTAACTGAGTTTCGAGGGGCTGATGTGGCTCAATTGAGCCAGCATGTACAGCAAGCTAATGTGTTTGATTGTGTTGAAAAAGCATGGCAGCAAGCTTGTGTTGAGGCGCAAGAACAAGACGTGATTGTAGTTTGTGGGTCATTCCACACAGTCGCTCATGTCATGATGTTATTAGAAAACCAAAAAGGATAGTGCTGGTGGCTAGTAAATTTCAAAATCGTCTTGCTGGCGTCATTGTACTGGTTGCGGCAGGGGTCATCGTGCTTCCTGCACTTCTTGATGGCGATAAGAAATATAATGAAAGTGAATTTGCGGCCATTCCTATTATCCCAAAGCCAGGTGATGAAGAAGATATCGAAGCAATTGCACCGTTAGCACATAATAGCGCGAGCGCCTCTTCGGAAGGGGCTTCTGAGGCTATGTTATCAGAAGCAATTACCCAGCAGCAAAATGAACAAGTCGCGGCAAACGTCCCAGCGACAGTTGAGCCAATAAAACCAGAACCTAAGCCTGAGCCTAAGCCAGAACCCAAGCCTGAGCCAAAACCACAGCCGAAGCCTGAACCAAAACCCGAGGTTAAACCTGAGCCGCAAGGCAAAGCATTTGTTGTTCAAGTCATTGCTCTAAACAATGCCAGCAAGGTTGAGGAGATTGTTGCGAAGCTGCGGTTATCGGGTTACCAAGTGTATACCGTTCCAGCAAGACCGGTGAACAATAAACTCACGCGTATTTATGTCGGGCCAGAGGCATCACGGCAGAAGCTAGAAGCCGCGCTTCCTGAACTTAACGCGATAACAGGAACAAAAGGGATAATTCAAACATTCAAACCCTAATAAATAGAATCAATAATCCCTAAAAGGTAAGGGGATTTAGTAACTTACTGCGGCGATTATGATTTTTTCTTTTCGCCGCTATTTTTTGTAAATTGATAGAAAAATGGTTACGCAAACGTTTTCGTTTTCTGTTAGAATGCACTTCGCTGATGTCGTGAGTGCGAATTTTGGATGAAATATGGTCTGGATAGATTACGCAATTATCGCCATTATTGGCTTCTCGGCACTGGTTAGTTTGATCCGTGGTTTTGTTCGTGAAGCACTATCACTGGTGACATGGGGCTGTGCTTTTTTTGTCGCAAGTACATTTTACCCTTATTTAGCGGACTATTTTACCCGCTTTGAGGACGTACTGGTGCGAAATGGCATTGCAATCGCCGCATTATTCATTGCCACATTAATTGTGGGCGCGGTGGTGAACTATGTGATCAGCTCTTTAGTGCAAAAAACTGGGTTATCAGGCACAGATCGTGTTCTGGGGATTTGCTTCGGTGCGCTGCGTGGTGTGTTGATTGTATCGGCCTTGCTGTTTTTTCTCGATACCTTTACACCGCTTCCTCAAAGTGAGGATTGGCAGCGTTCAGAATTTATTCCACAGTTCAGTCATATTATCAGGTGGTTTTTTGACTACCTGCAAAATGCGTCAAGTTTCCTACCGGAGAACATTTCTCCGTCTGGCTGATGAGGAAAGACCAAATGTGCGGTATTGTCGGGATCGCTGGTGTTACACCAGTTAACCAATCAATTTATGATGCTTTAACAGTGCTTCAGCACCGTGGGCAGGATGCAGCAGGTATTGCCACTATTGATGGCAAAAATAATATTCGTTTACGTAAAGCAAATGGCCTTGTGAAAGATGTGTTTGAAACTCGCCATATGCTTCGGTTACAAGGTTGTATGGGATTAGGGCATGTCCGTTATCCAACAGCAGGCAGCTCCAGTGCCTCGGAAGCACAGCCTTTTTACGTAAATTCACCATTTGGTATCACACTTGCTCATAATGGTAATCTGACAAACGCACACGAACTTACGCGAAGTTTGTTTGAAACTGCACGTCGCCATGTTAATACGACCTCGGATTCTGAGATTTTACTCAATGTGCTGGCGTATGAATTAGACAGATTTGACCATTTCCCCCTTGAACCCGATAACGTCTTCAGTGCAGTGGCTGCGATGCACAAAAAACTGCGTGGTGCTTACGCATGTGTCGCTCTGATTATTGGCCATGGTATGTTAGCGTTCCGTGATCCACACGGTATTCGTCCGTTAGTGTTAGGACGCCGTATTACAGAGAGTGGTGAACATGAGTATATGGTCGCTTCTGAAAGTGTTGCACTCGATACATTAGGTTTTGAATTTTTACGTGATGTGGCACCTGGCGAAGCGGTATATGTCACTGAAAAAGGTCAATTATTCACACGCCAATGTTCTGACAACCCTCAATTGACGCCATGTATTTTTGAATACGTCTATTTTGCTCGCCAAGATTCATTCATCGACAAAGTATCGGTCTATAACGCAAGGTTGCGTATGGGTCAAAAGCTCGGTGCAAAAATTGCGCGTGAGTGGGAAGACTTAAATATCGATGTCGTTATCCCAATTCCAGAAACGTCTTGCGATATTGCGTTAGAAATCGCCCATATATTAAATAAACCGTATCGCCAAGGTTTTGTGAAAAATCGTTATGTTGGCCGTACGTTTATCATGCCAGGTCAGCAAGAGCGGCGTAAATCTGTTCGCCGTAAACTGAATGCCAACCGTGCTGAGTTTCGTGACAAAAACGTGTTACTAATTGACGATTCCATTGTTCGTGGCACAACCTCAGAGCAAATTGTTGAACTAGCGCGCGAAGCTGGCGCAAAGAATGTCTATTTCGCCTCTGCGGCGCCTGAAGTGCGCTTCCCGAACGTCTATGGTATTGATATGCCAAATGCGAACGAGTTGATTGCTCATGGTCGTGAAGTGGATGAAATTCGCAAATTAATTGGTGCTGATGGGTTAATTTTCCAAGATTTATCAGACTTAGTTGATGCTGTTCGTGAAGAAAATCCAGAAATTACTGAGTTTGAATGTTCCGTATTTGATGGGATTTATGTTACCAAAGACATTGACCAAGGTTATTTAGATTATTTGGAAAATTTGCGAAAAGACGACGAGCTGAAGTTAAAAGATAAGAGTGAAGTCGAGGATTTGGAAATTTATAACGAAGGCTAAAATCTTCGTTCATAGTTTGAGTGACAGCGTTGTTGGCATCATTTAGCTAACAAGTACATACTTTTGTATGCGCTTTGGGATAGTTTCTTTGCCACTAGGCTGTTACTCAAACTCGTTAGAACATTGACTCCACATAGGCTTACGTTATTTTTTCTATCATTGCTTTAAATAAACGAATAAGTTGCAGTTATATCTGATTTAAAATTCGAAAAAATCAAGTAGGCTAGAAAGAAATTAACAACCTATTTGGAGCTAAGTATGGCTGATTTCGATTCTCTTCCTGATGTCATAAAACCCTTCATAGATAAAATCAAAGCAACGAAAAAAAACCTTGTTGAAATGACCTTAACACCGATAGAAGAATATGTGTGGTGGGAAAGTCGTGTGGGTGGAATGCCGTACTTACCTCTGAACGAACCTTACCCCATCGATAGCGAGGGAATTCCGTTAAAATTGCTCGCACAAATCAACTTTGCACAAATGCCTAAATTGGCAAACTACCCAGAAAAAGGACTGTTACAATTTTTTATCGGCGGTGATGATTTATATGGGGCTAATTTCGAAGACCGCCAAAAACAAGCGGACTTTAGGATTATCTACCGTGAAAATATTATTGAAGATACAGCGAAATTAACCCAAGACTTTTCTGCCGTTATTGCAGCGCACTCAGATGACTATTACACGCCCGTTGACCAAACCTGTGCTATCGAGTATACGCCGACAGAGCAGTATATCAGTATCGATGATTTTCAATTCGGGCAAAAAATATTGGGCGTTGATAACCTCTATGACTACGAAGACCAGTTTGAAGGCGAAGATTTTTATGATGACTGGGTTGAACCATACAGTGATGCCTTTGCGTCAGGTGCGCATTGTATTGGTGGCTATCCATTCTTTACGCAATCAGATCCAAGAGAGTACGAAGAAGATATTCAGCAATATGAGTTGCTCCTACAAATAAACAGCGACTATGAAGTCGGGATCCTGTGGGGAGACATTGGTGTAGGGAATTTCTTTATTCATCCCGAAGATTTGAAGAAAAGGGATTTTAGCAGGGTGGTGTATAACTGGGATTGTGGCTGATCTCCCTAAAATCCTCGTCATCTTTTAGGCTGTCGCGGTGTTGGCTGCGCTCAGCCACCCAAGTCACATACTACTGTATGCTCCTTGGGATGACTTCTCTTGCCGCCTAGCGACAACCTAAAATCTTTAGAGGATGAGATTGGTGCCTTTAGGCTACCTCGGTGTTGGCTGCGCTCAGCCACCCAAGTCACATACTACTGTATGCTCTTTGGGATGACATCTCTTGCCGCCTAGCGACAACCTAAAATCTTTAGAGGATGAGATTGGTGCCTTTAGGCTGTCGCGGTGTTGGCTGCGCTCAGCCACCCAAGTCACATACTACTGTATGCTCCTTGGGATGACATCTCTTGCCGCTAAGCTGTTGTTCAAGCTATTTAGAGAATTGTTTTCGTCAGTGTGTTTTTATCAGTATTGGTGGCAACCTGACATCCGCAGAATGTTGATTATTCGGTTAGGGCAAACAACGGCGCGTAATATAGTATATAATCTTTAAAAATTACCGTGGATTGGGCAGAGAAATGAAAAAACTGATAATTGGGTTAACTGGAGCAAGTGGGGCGATATATGGCGTCAGATTGCTTGAGGTACTAAAACCCGTTACACAGGTTGAAACCCATTTGGTGATGAGTGCGGCTGCCCGCCAAACATTAGCGCTGGAAACACAATACAGCGTGAAAGACGTACAGCAACTTGCTGATTTTAATTACGATAGCCGCGATATTGCAGCGGCCATTTCGTCAGGCTCCTTTCGTACTGCCGGCATGGTAATTATGCCCTGTACCATGAAAACCCTTTCAGGTATTGTTCACAGCTATACCGATACCTTAGTGACAAGGGCGGCAGATGTGGTACTCAAAGAAGGGAAAAAATTAGTCCTCGGGGTACGTGAAACACCATTGCATGTTGGGCATTTGAAGTTGATGGTACAAGCAGCTGAAATGGGAGCTGTGATTATGCCACCCATGCCAGCGTTTTATCATCAACCTCAATCCATTCAAGATATTGTCAATCAAACGGTTAACCGTGTACTCGACCAATTTGATATTGAACTTGAACAGGATTTATTTCATCGCTGGCAAGGGGCCAAATAAATTAAGATAGTATTTATACTTGGTTATTAAGTGTCCTTGTGCCAAACATAATGCTAGGGTCAGTATTAGGGTTAAAATTACCCATAGAAATATCAGGTGCCACAGGATAAATATTGCCTCTTTTATCAATAAAAATGTCCTCATCCGTTTTTTTCAATAGCGCCAGGTTACTTTGTATAACCTGATGAAGGATGGGGGTAGCAATGTTCGATGAGTAGATGGTCTTTTGCTTATCGTTATTGGATTTCGTGTAATGAAACGCTAATGTCACAAGATGGCTTTTCTTGTCAAAATTACGATGAACAATGCGATAAGTTTTGTTTTTTGGTATCAAGTTTTTGAATGATTTTCTTTTAAATTTTACCTCAAAGTTATCTAATGCAAGCAATTTGTTTATTTTTAAATTACTATCAAAAACATTTTTTTTATTATGGTTATTTGAAATTGGGTTTATCCTATTAAGTTTAACAAATGAAATTTGATAATTAGAATCGCTATCTTTTATAAATTTATATGTCTCATGTTCATCCATAAAGTTTTTTAGAAAAAAAGTGAACTCATCGACGTTATGAAATTGATAAATGCCTTCATTGGGGTCAAAGAATTGATAGATTTCACTTTTATTGCTTTTCTTGATATTAATTGCGCAAGCATGATTGGAGCTTAAAAATATATAATTTTGATTTTCATCGGATTTAATGAGTTTTATAAATTCATCTGGTTTTTTTACTATTTGGGTACTGTTGGGTTCTTTCACACTGGCGGTTAAATTTTGTTTCTTGTTGATATCCTCCCATTCTTTTTCTATTTTATCTTTTGTTAAATTATTCATTGAAAGTAATAGACTATTAATTCTCTTTTGATTTGATTCAATATTAGTGCTCAATTCAGCAAGTTGATATGTTTCTTTTATTTTATCATTTTCTAGGTTTGAATTTTCATCTACATTTAATGTGTATATATTTTTTGCACATTTCATATTATCCTCAGCTATTGGTGCTATAATCATTTTTTGCAGTCTATCTTGCTCACTTTTATGCTTTTCATAATTTTCATTTAAGGCTAGGCTTATTAATTTTAAAAAATCTTGTTCTCCAAAAATAGGCGAAGATAATGGAATAGGTAGTGATAAACCATAACTGCTTGCGGATTCACATTGTAATTTTTGTATATCAAAGATTTCCTTAAGTAGTTTATTCCCTTGTTTAATCGCATGTTTTTTTTCTGTGTATTTTTTATAATCTGAAATAGATGCCATCGTTAAATTACCGCGTTCTCTTGGTATCATTGTGTCATTAGTTTTAACATCATCGAAGTATTTATTGTAAATATTGATATAGTCTTGTTCTAAACCTTTATCACTATAGTGTAAGAATTTGACAGATGCACCATAACAAAAACCGAGGAAAGGTTCTTTTGAGTTTGTAATTTTCAAAATGTTTTCTTGGAAAAATTTAGAATTATCTTTTTGTAAAAAATTTAAAAATTTTGATTGAGTAAAGGGGGTTTTATTCAATGAATTTATTTGGGTAGGCATTATGGCATCCTTAATTTATCTAATAAATAGATACCATAATGATGTTTTCTATTTGTATCTTTCAAATATCAATGATTTTGTATTTAATATATGTAATGGATATAATTAAATATGATTCTCACAAGCATTTTCATAGGAATGCGTGGAAACCATCCCGTTATATTTATATCACGAGATGGTAGAGATATGAGGCTATTAGGAGCATTAAAAGGGGGTTAGTTTTCCTTGGGAACCAATAAGTCTTCTAATGCAATTTTTAACTCGATAAATTCGAATTCAAATCCAGCTTCTTCTAAACGTTTAGGAATCGCTTGCTGCCCACCCAATACTAAGGCTGCAGATTCGCCTAAAATGGCTTTGATCACAAAAGCGGGGGTGCGAACAAAAGAAGGGCGGTTGAGGACATCTCCTAAAATGGCGGTAAATTGGTCGTTATGCACAGGATAAGGCGCTGTCATATTGAAAGGGCCTGAAAGCACAGGCGTTATGAGTAAAAAATAAATAGCATTGACCATATCGTTGATATGTATCCAAGGCATGTATTGCTTACCATGACCTATTGGCCCACCTGCACCCATTTTGAAAATAGGCAAAATTTTACCCAAGACTCCACCATTAGGGGACAATACAAGCCCTGTACGCAGTAAACACACACGTGTTTTATCGGAAGCTGCATTTTCTGCAAGCGCTTCCCAATGCTGGGCAAGTTGATGGGTAAATTCATCATGAGGTTGTTCGTCTTCAGTGACAACAATTTGGCCTTGGTCACCATAGTAGCCAACAGCAGAGCCCGATAAAAAGACAGACGGTGGCGTTTCACTGGCTATAATGAGTTCGGTCAGTCGTTGGGTGATTTTCCAACGGCTATCACAAAGGCGCTTTTTCTGCTCATCAGTCCAACGTTTTTCGGCAATGGGCTCACCAGCTAAGTTGATAACAGCATCGAAGCCGTTGAGGTTATTGATGTCGTTTAAAGATGTCCAGCATTCGACAGCTTTACAGAAATGACTGTACACTTTTTGTGGTGAACGGCTCAATACGGTGACTTTATGGTCAAGGGAGATTAACTTTTGGACTAAAGGGGTACCGATTAGCCCTGTGCCGCCTGTTATGAGTATTTTCATTGCCATCCCCGTCATATTTCAAAATCCCCGTCATATTTCAAACCGCAGCGTTGTTGACTACGCTCAGTACCTTAAGTCACATACTTGTGTATGCTCCTCATCCCCGTCATATTTCAAACCGCAGCGTTGTTGTCTGCACTCAGTTACCTTAGTCACATACTTATGTATGCTCCTAAGGATGCCTTCGTTTGACGCCTAGCTGCAATTTGAACTATTTAGGGGATGGATCCCGTGTGTTATTCAAACCGCAGCGTTGTTGTCTGCACTCAGTACCTTAAGTCACATACTTGTATATGCTCCTAAGGATGCCTTCGTTTGACGCCTAGCTGCAATTTGAACTATTTAGGGGATGGATCCCGTGTGTTATTCAAATCGCAGCGTTGTTGTCTGCACTCAGTTAGCTAACTGATATCTTGCTAAGTTCAAGTTATCGCGCTAAAACAATGTTTCCATAGGTTTTATAATTTAACTATAGCATCTGTGAGCACAAATTGTGTGATTTGATTACGTTATCTTAAAATTGCTAAAAGCTCTATGAGCATTGTGATAATAAGTGCTTATTTGTGATAGCAACCAAATGCAAATTGGGCTAGGATCAACGATTAAGTGCGAGTCAAAAGCATCGTTGTATTGTCTGACATGTCGTGGCAATCAGTCTATGACATAAGCTATTTTAGCTTAATTATAAAAGGTTTACAGGATGGAACAACAAACCGAAGTCGTCGAATGGGTCGATATTGTCGATGAGGATAATAACGTTATTGCTCAGGCAACCCGCAGCCAAATGCGTGCTGAAAACTTACGGCATCGTGCGACGTATATTGTTGTGCACGATGGAATGGGGAAGATCTTAGTCCAGCGACGCACGGATATTAAAGATTTCCACCCTGGTTTTTTAGATGCCACAGCAGGTGGTGTTGTTACCCAAGGTGAAAATATTCTTGATTCAGCAAAACGTGAAGCGGAAGAGGAGCTGGGTATCGCAGGTGTACCATTTGCAGAGCATGGTCATTTTTATTTCGAGGATGAGCATTGCCGCGTGTGGGGTGGGCTATTTAGCTGTGTTAGCCATGGCCCTTTTGCACTGCAAGAGTCAGAAGTGGTTGAGGTAAGTTGGCTTACACCAAAAGAAATTAGCGCACGTTGTGATGAATTTACACCTGATTCATTAAAAGCGCTTTCTTTATGGCTCACTCGTAACAATGAGTCCGAAAAAGCCATCACTTGTGCTGAAAACTTATAATCCCCCAGTTTTAAATCGTAAAAGGGCTATTTTTTGTAGTCCTTTTCATTTTTTCACCAAAATTCAAATCTCTAGCAAGGTTAATTTTTGACTAATATATAACTATTAGTTATATCCAACTTACACCTTACACGATGTATTCATTTCAACTCTCGATATAATAAGCGAACTTATTATTTCGCTCGTCATATTGTGAATTTATTTAGCGATCAGAACGACGGATTGAGAAAACAACAATGACAATTCAAAAAACCGAGTCACTTTTAAAGCAACAACACCTTGAAAACGTAACAAATAAAGCCCGTGAAATTATGGAGCGTGATGGCATTGAAGCGCTAATTGCCACAGTTGGTGATAATTTTTATCATTTAACAGGGTTTGCAAGCTTCTTTATGTATACTTTTAGGCAGACAGGTTCTGCCATTGCCGTGATCTTCCGTGATCCCACGGTAAAATCACTGGTGATCATGAATGAGTTTGAAGCCGCGAACTTAAGCTTACAAATGCCAAATGCGCAAATTAAAACCTTTCCAATTTGGGTGGATGTTGACGACCCTTATAACCCTGATAATGGCAAAGTGGTGAAAGCAAGGCCGATCAATAGCCCAATCGAAACCATTTTTAATTTATTAAAAGACGCTTTATCTGAGGCGGGGGTGTATGGCAAACCTGTTGCGATTGAGCTTAACCAAATTACCTACACGGGTAAAAACTGGTTAGACAAAGTCATTCCAGAACTAAACTTAGTTGATTCCTCACCGCTTTTTAATGAATTACGCATGATCAAAAGTGAGTGGGAGATTAACCATCTGCGAAAATCAGCCCAAATTACTGAGGCAGGCATTGAAGCAGCTAGCCAGCTCATTCGTGTTGGCTGCACATCCGCGGAACTAACCGCGGCTTTTAAAGCGAAAGTAATGTCCTTTCCTGAAACCAATTACAGTCGTTTTCACTTAATTTCAGTAGGAAGTGATTTTTCACCTAAAATGTTGCCAGACAATGTGCCTGCAAAAGAAGGGGACTTAATTAAGTTTGATTGTGGTGTGGATGTCGCTGGATACGGTGCAGATATTGCACGTACCTTTGTGGTAGGTAAACCCAATGAAAAGGTGAGAGCGATTTACCAAACGATATTAAAAGGCCATCAATATATGTTGAGTCGTATTGCGCCAGGAGTTGCGTTGAGTGACGTATTTAACGAAACCATGGCATTAATTCGCTCATCAGGTTTACCGCACTATAATCGTGGCCATTTAGGGCATGGTGATGGCGTGTTTGTTGGTTTAGAAGAAGCGCCTTTTGTCAGTGCTGCAACCACCGAAGTATTCCGCGCGGGGATGGTCATGAGTTTGGAAACACCTTACTACGGTATTGGAGTTGGTGGAATTATGATTGAAGACATGTTACTGATTACAGAAGAGGGTGTTGAAATGTTAAGTTATTTACCTCGTGAATTGATTTCTTTCGAATAATAAAAATAAGGATTCTTTATGAGATGGTATCACTACCTCGTTATTTTCCCTGTATTGGCATTAACCGTTGGAATTTATTATGCCAATGAGGTTGAGCCCTTTGTAATGGGGTTACCTTTTTTGATGTTTTGGATTGTGGCATGGGTGATCGTGACAGCACTTATCATGTTATTAATTAATGTGTTAGACAATAAAAATCTTAAGGAAACGTCATGAGTTCCGCATTAATTATTATTACGGTATTTTTCCTTTTCAGCATTTATTTGGCGATTAGAGCGAAAAAGGGAAAAACCATGGATCATGAAGGATGGTCTGTGGGGGGGCGAAGCTACGGGGCACTGCTCGTTTTCTTACTGAGTGCAGGGGAAATCTACACCACCTTTACGTTTCTGGGGGGAAGTGGTTGGGCATATGGTAAAGGCCCCGCAATCCTCTACACCTTGGCTGTAAATGCGTTTATGGGGATATTTTTATATTGGGTGCATCCGCGGGTCTGGCGCTTTGCAAAAGATAACGATGTTAGAACTATCTCTGAATTATTTACCAAGAAATATAATAGCCAAGGGCTTGGGTTGTTAATTAGTCTAATTTCTATTGCGGCAATGGTGCCATTATTTGTGCTCCAATTGAAAGGTCTTGGTATTATTGTTTCACAAGCGTCTTATGGTGCGATCCCTGCAGATATGGCGATTTGGATTGGTATTATTGCTGTTACGCTGTTTGTGATGATTTCAGGTATACATGGGTCAGCTTGGACATCCGCACTAAAAGATTTAATGATCTTAATTGTTGTGGTGTTTATTGGGATTTATATTCCGTTGCATTATTACGGCAGCTTTGGTGATATGTTTAAAGCCATTGATACCGCCATGCCGAGCTTCTTAACCTTCCCAAAAACAGGGCTGAATATTCCTTGGTATATTTCCACAATATTCCTATCTGTCGTGGCCTATTTTTGCTGGCCTCACTATATGGCGGCGGTATTTACCGCTAAGGATGAAAAATCACTTAAGCGAAATAGTATTTTAATTCCAGCGTATAGCTTGATTATGCTTTTTGCCTTTTTTGTTGGTTATGCGGCGATATTGCAAATTCCACACCTTGAAGGTTCAGCAGTGGATTTATCACTATTTGAAATATCGAAAGAGACGTTTTCACCTGTTGTTGTTGGTTTTATCGGTGCAGCAGGGATGTTAACTGCCTTAGTGCCAGGTTCGATGCTACTACTAACGACCTCCAATATGTTGGCGGGCGTGGTACAAAAAGCGGTGGGTGCAAGTGAAGAAAAGCGTCAGTCTGGTGTCTATGCGCGCTATATGGTGCCATTAGTGGCATTAGTAAGTTTGTACTTTATTTTTCATAGCAATGACACGTTAGTGGCAATTATGCTGCTCGGTGTAAATATTGTGGCGCAATTTTTCCCTGCGTTATTGATGAGTTTTAAACAGCAAAACCCAATGACGCCAGCGGGAGCTATCTGTGGGATTTCAGCGGGGGTATTATTTCTCGCGGTAACCTATATCGAGAAAATTTCGTTAGCACAATTGTTCCCTTGGTTAGGGGAAAGTTTGAGCTTTATGAATATCGGTATTGCTGCATTTATTCTGAATATTATTGTTGCGGTGGTGGTGTCGTTATTTACCCATAAAAAGTAATATTACGACACCAACCTAAAATAAATACCCGCTTTATGCGGGTATTTTTATGCCAATTATTTACGAGACAGCTGAACACACAATACGCCAGCAATGACCAAACCTATGCCGAATATTTTACCGAACGGTATTGGATTTTGTGGCATACCAAACCAGCCGAAGTGCTCTATCAAAGCCGAAATGATTAATTGCCCTGCAATTACCATAACAAAGAAGGTCGTACTGCCAATCTTAGGAACTAAAATCAATGCCGAAGTGAGGTAAATCATACCGGCTATCCCACCAAACCAGATCCAAATAGGTTGGCTGAATAGTTCAACACTAAAATTGGGTTTTGGTACTTTAAAAACAAATAATAGTGGAATAAGAACGATAATACTGATAATCAGTGAAATGGCACTCGCCCAAAGCGGATGCCCCAAATGGCGGGCTAATACGGCGTTACTTGCAGCTTGAATCGGGACGACAACCCCTGCAAATAGAGCAGCCAAAGCTAAAATAATTCCAGATAATGAAAGTGTAGACATATAAACCTCAAAGTTAACAGGGGAATATGATTGATTTAAGATAAGCTTAATGAGCGGGGAACTGATTAGGAAATGAACATTTTTATAAGGTGATATTCGCCAGATGAATAACTTAAGAAGATTAGATTTGAATCAATTAGTTACCTTATTGGTACTATTGCGAGAACGTCATGTTAGCCGTGCTGCGGAGGCTTTATATAAAAGCCAGCCCGCAGTTAGTCATACTTTGAATCAGCTTCGTGAATTATTTCAAGACCCACTTTTGGTGCGCTGGCAGGGGCAGTATCAATTAACCAGTAAAGCGGAATCATTATATGGGCCATTAGCACAGGCATTGGAACAGTTGGACTACTTGATTACTCTGCAAGACTTTCAGCCTGCTTTGTGCCATCGACGGTTTAATATTGCGCTGTCAGATTATGGTGCGGCAATAATTGCACAACCGCTTACGCATTATCTGCGATTACATGCACCTGATGTGGATTTGAAAATTTGGCATTGTAGCCGAGAAGAAATGCAAAACAAGTTGCTAGAAGGGAGTTTAGATTTAGCATTTGGCGTGTTTAATGCGCTAGATAATACACTACGTGCACAGTCTGTTTTCCAAGATAAAATGGTGAGTGTGGCAGACAAATCAATTTGCCCAAACGGAACGATGGAGCTAAACGAATGGTTATCTTATCCGCATGTTGCAGTGAGTATGAAACCGTTTGATACAAATGAGGTGGATTTGCAATTAAAACGCTTAAATCAGCATAGGCGTGTCGCTATAACAGTACCTTATTGGCAAGTTGCTCCACAACTTATTGTAGGTACAGATCTCATCTTAACTATCGCTCAAAAGATTTTTTCACAGAAAATAGATGAACACTGTGTGATATTTGAACCGCCGATTGCTATTTCGCCTCTTGATTTTCAAATGATTTGGCATGAACGAAGTGATGCAGATAACGCGTTGAATTGGCTAAGAGAGATTATTGTTAGTTTATTAATATAATAAAAAATGCCAGTCAGTGACACTGGCTGGCATTCATCGCAATAATTGATTAACTATGCGTTTTCGTTTTGTACTGCTTGGATAGCGGTTAACGCAACGGTATAAACGATATCATCAACTAACGCACCACGAGACAAGTCATTGACTGGTTTACGCATACCTTGCAGCATTGGGCCGATTGATACGAGGTCAGCCGAACGTTGTACCGCTTTATAGGTGGTGTTACCCGTGTTCAGATCAGGGAAGATAAACACCGTTGCTTTACCTGCAACAGGGGAGTTAGGCGCTTTCGATTTCGCCACATCAGCCATTACCGCTGCATCATACTGCAATGGACCATCAATCATCAGGTCAGGGCGTTTTTCTTGCGCTAAACGGGTTGCTTCACGCACTTTTTCAACATCACTACCTGCGCCTGAATCACCTGTTGAGTAAGAGATCATTGCAACACGCGGGTCGATACCAAACGCTTTTGCAGAATCCGCAGATTGGATAGCGATTTCAGATAATTGCTCAGCGGTTGGATCTGGGTTGATTGCACAGTCACCATAAACAAAGACTTGCTCAGGTAACAACATAAAGAACACCGATGAAACCAGTGAGCTACCTGGCGCAGTTTTGATCAACTGAAGCGGTGGACGGATAGTATTGGCGGTGGTATGCACTGCACCTGAAACTAAGCCATCTACTTCGCCTTTTTCGAGCATCAATGTACCGAGAACCACGTTATCTTCAAGTTGTTCACGAGCAACAACTTCGGTCATGCCTTTGCTCTTACGCAGCTCAACAAGGCGTGCAACGTATTCTTCACGAACCTTAACTGGGTCAACGATTTCAATACCCGTACCTAATTCAATGCCCTGTGCAGCAGCAACACGGCGGATATCGTCAGGGTTGCCTAACAGAACACACGTTGCGATACCGCGTTCAGCACAGATAGACGCTGCTTTAACCGTACGAGGTTCATCACCTTCAGGCAGAACGATACGTTTGCCCGCTTTGCGTGCTAATTCGGTTAATTGGTAGCGGAATGCTGGTGGAGACAAACGGTTTGGACGTTCAGAGTCAGCTACTAAAGATTCAATCCAGTCGCTACTAATATGGCGAGCCACGTAGTTTTGAATTTTTTCGATACGTTCATGGTCATCCGCAGGTACTTCTAAGCTGAAGCTTTGTAGGTTTAGGGAGGTCTGCCATGTGTTGCTTTTCACCATGAAGACAGGTAAGCCAGTTTCGAATGCTTGTTCGCACAGTTGACGAATAGGGGCATCGATGTTGTAGCCACCCGTTAACAGAACCGCACCAATTTCAACACCGTTCATTGCTGCTAAAGATGCTGAAACCAGTACGTCAGGGCGGTCAGCAGAGGTCACTAACAGTGAGCCTGGACGGAAGTGCTCAAGCATGTGCGGGATGCTACGCGCACAAAATGTGACAGATTTAACGCGGCGAGTTTTGATTTCACCTTCGTTAACAATCTCCGCACCTAAGTGTTTTGCCATGTCGATTGCACGCGTGGCGATTAAATCGAAGTTCCATGGAATAGACGCGAGCACAGGCAGATTTAGCGCAGAAAGTTGCTTAGGATCGAGATTTGCAACGGTTGCTTTGGTTGAATCATCAAAGATTTCAGATAGGTCAGGGCGAGTGCGGCCTTGTTCATCAACGGGTGCATTCACTTTATTAATGATAACACCGATAATATTTTTATTACGTTGACCACCAAATTCGTTACGAACCAGCTCTAAACGCTCTTGCATTTGAGTGATTGAGCTGTTGCCCGTCGCAGTAACAAAAACAATTTCAGCGCCTAACGTTTTGGCTATCTCATAGTTTAATGACTGAGCAAAAGAGTGTTTACGCGTTGGCACTAAGCCTTCAATTAAAATCACTTCCGCATTTTTAGTATGATCATGGTAACGAGCCACGATCTCTTCCATTAATACGTCTTTTTTAGAGGATGTCAGCAGTGATTCAACGTATTCCATGGTCAGTGGTTCAACAATGGTCGTAATACTTGAATGGGAGCGCAGAACTTCAGTAGTTTGGTCTTTATTGCCAGAGATGCGGGGCTGTGCGATAGGTTTGAAAACGCTTAATTGAACACCTTTTTGTTCCATTGAGCGAACGACACCTAGACTAACGCTTGTTAAGCCAACGCTGGTGCCGGTAGGTATTAACATAATTGTACGTGACACGGGAACCTCTTTATTTCGGTTACTCTAATGACAAAACGATACCGCCAGCATTTGCTGGCGGTAGAAGTTTCTTATGCGGTTAAACGCGCAGTATCTTGAGCGATAACCAACTCTTCATTGGTTGCGATAACCAGCGCTGGACGGCTGTTATCGGTAGTGATTAAACCTTCTTTGCCGAAGCGTGCCGCTAAGTTACGTTCGTGGTCATATTCGAAACCAAGGATAGCCAGTTTCTTCAGGGTAATTTCACGAACTTGTGCGGAGTTTTCACCAATACCACCTGTGAAGATGATAGCATCAAGACGGCCTTCCATCAGTGCACTGTATGCACCAACGTATTTCGCTAAACGGTGGCAGAAAACGTCCATTGCACGGGTTGCATCTTCTTTTGTGCCATAGTTGTCTTCAACATAGCGACAATCGCTTGTTACACCAGTTAAGCCTAATAAGCCAGATTCTTTAGTCAGCATTTTGTTGATTTGATCAACACTCATGCCTAAAGCGTCATGTAAATGGAAAATGATGGCAGGGTCGATATCACCACTACGTGTTCCCATGACTAAGCCTTCTAATGGGGTTAAGCCCATAGAGGTATCAACACATTGACCGTTAACAATCGCAGTGACAGAACCGCCGTTGCCTAAATGGCAAGTGATAACGTTTAATTCTTCAACAGGTTTGTTGAGTTTTTTCGCCGCTTCACGAGAAACATAGAAATGGCTTGTGCCGTGTGCGCCGTAACGGCGGATGCTATGTTCAGAATACAATTCGTATGGCAGGGCATACAGATAGGCTTCTTGTGGCATTGTCTGATGGAACGCGGTGTCAAATACAGCCACGTTTTTGTTGATCAGATGAGGGAATGATTTTCTTGCCTCTTCAATACCAATTAGGTGAGCAGGGTTATGCAGTGGAGCAAATGGGATTGCCGCTTCAATACCTTCAATCACGTCGTCAGTGATTAAAACAGAAGAGGTGAATTTCTCGCCGCCGTGAACAATACGGTGACCGATCGATGTAATTTGCGCTGACAACTCAGGTTTTTCAGCAAGAATGGTGTTAACAATGAAATTCAATGCTTCGCTATGCGCCGCACCAGCACCTAAAGGAGCTTCCTTTTTAGCACCATCCATTTTCCATTTAATACGGGCTTCAGGGAGATTGAAACACTCAGCTAAACCGGATAAAAACTCGTCACCGTTAGTTGGATCGATGATGGCGAATTTCAGTGAGGAGCTACCGCAGTTTAGAACCAGTACCAGCTTACTTGACATGGAAATACCTATCGTTAATTGTTGTTGTGAAGCCTTTAAAAAACATGAAAAAGACTCAGATATAAAAATATGGCGTGTTAGAGCCTAGCGTATTTATGACCTGAAACATCATGATTGATATCATGTTAAAGGCGAAAAAGTTAAAGATCTTGGTAATCTTCAAGGGTTTTATAAAGCTATCGTTACTCTTTTGTGCAAAGTGCAATATAAAAGAAAACTTCGCATCTGGTGTTGAAATAACGACCAAAACCCCAATATATAACTGTTGTCTATCTTTTTATTAAAAAGATGGATAAAGCGATAAAGTAACAAATTCAACAGCAATTCTAAATGTGGCAGATTCTACTAAAAATATTTTATATTTTATACGTTTTTTTTAAAAATAGGTCGTTTGATTGATTAAAATCATAAGTGTCGTATAAAGTGTAGTTATAGCACGAAGTTAGGTATTTATTAGAATAGCTGATTTTAATGAAAGTCGCTTATCTTAAGGTAAATTGAATAAAATAATTTGTTTAACTTAAGTGTGCGTTCTTGTTCACAATGGCGTAAGCTTAACGGCAGCTAGTCAGTTTTAGAAGTGCATAGGAAACGATTCATGAGTACATTGCAAAACACACCTCCAGGTTTTTTTAAACGCTTCAGATTAGGCAATCGATATCTGAAAATTTTTCCTATGGAAAAAAAACTGTCACCTATCTTCCCTGAAATCAGAATTAATAAAGCGGTACGTTTTGGTATTCGCTTTATGCCACCCATTGCTATTTTCACGCTCGCCTGGCAAATCGCTTTAGGTGGGCAGCTTGGCCCCGCCATCGCAACCGCATTATTTGCCTGCAGTTTACCAATGCAAGGGTTGTGGTGGTTAGGGAAACGTGCGTCTACACCATTGCCATCTGGCTTGCTGAGCTGGTTTTATGAGATCCGTGATAAATTTACGGCGGCTGGAATAGCAATGGCACCTGTTGAACAACAGCCTGATTATATGGCGTTGGCTGACCTTCTTAAGCGTGCATTTAACCAATTAGATCGCTCTTTTATGGAAGATGTTTAGCAAAAAATGGCTGTACAGTTATTGTTAAAAGCTAGATTTAACAATAAGTAATACAAAAAGCGTGTTTAGATCAATAAAAGCGATGTTTTCACTGTCTTAGATGTGGGTTGAGTGCGAAGATAAGCCATACTTTTCTGTAGGAGAGCTGTGATGGAAATGACGAATGCCCAACGCCTGATTTTATCAAATCAATACAAAATGATGACAATGTTAGACCCAGATAACGCGGAACGTTATCGCCGCCTGCAAACAATTATTGAACGCGGTTTTGGGTTACAGATGCGTGAGCTAGACAGAGATTTCGGTCATTTAAGCGAAGAAACGTGTCGCACAGTGATTGAAATTATGGAGATGTACCATGCACTGCAAGTTTCCTACAGTAATTTGCCTGAAAAACAAGATATTGATGGTCGCCGAGTCCAATTTTTAGGTTTTGATGCAGCAACAGAAGCACGCTATTTAAGCTATGTGCGCTTTATGGTGAACACAGAAGGGCGTTATACCCATTTTGATAGCGGAACTCATGGGTTCAACTCACAAACGCCAATGTGGGAGAAATATGTGCGAATGTTGTCGATTTGGCATGCGTGTCCAAGGCAGTATCATCTATCAGCGGTGGAGATTTCCCAGATCTTAAACGCCTAATGCTCGTCATTCTTCGCGCTGTCGCGTTGTTGACTGCGTTCGGCTACTCGGGTCACATACTTTTGTATGCTCCCCGAGATATCCTCTCTGGTCGCCTAGCGACAACGCGAATAATTTAGAGCATATTTGCTCGTCGTATTTTGGGCTGTAGCGGTGTTGACTGCGTTCGGCTACTCGGGTTACATACTAGTGTATGCTCCCCGAGATATCCTCTCTAGTCGCCTAGCGACAACGCGGATAATTTAGAACGCCAAATTTCATTCTTTTCTCATGATTTTTACTTCTCATAAGCATTCAAATCTAAGCCTTAGTATCAATTCTTAATTATTTTTAATATTGAGGTTGCGTGTATGTGCCCATTTAGCGTTAACTAATGGGCCAGAATCGATTCAATTATTATGTGAATAGCAAATAAAGGGGTAGACGTGAAATTAAAGGCAAAAGGGTTTCTATTTGATTTAGATGGCACATTGGCAGATTCCTTGGCAGTGGTTGAGCGCTGTTGGTGTAAGTTTGGCGAACGAATTGGTGTAGACTCAGCCGAAGTCATTAATTTTATCCATGGAAAACCCGCGTTAACTAGCTTGCGTCACTTTTTACCCGAGGCGAGTGATGAAGAAATTATGGGGTATTTTCGCTGGTTAGAAAAAATGGAAAGTGAAGATGTGGAGGGCGTTGTGGCCCTACCTGGTGCGATTGCCTTGCTGTCACGTTTAAATGAAATTGGAGCTCCGTGGGCAATTGTCACATCGGGGACAGTGCCAATTGCTCATGGCCGCCAACAAGCGGCGGGACTGCCTGAGCCAAAACATTGGGTAACATTTGAAAAAGTGTCTAAAGGTAAGCCTGATCCAGAACCGTTTATGTTAGGGGCTAAAGCACTTTCATTGCCTGAAAAATCCTGCATTGCCTTCGAAGATGCCCAAGCAGGCATTCATTCCGCACTTAGTGCAGGTTGCCAAGTGGTCGCAGTCCATGCTCCAGAAAGCTTACCGCGTCGTGATGAAATTGATGTAATTGTCAGTTCGTTAGAGCAAATTTCTGTTATGGGACCAGACATTAATGGGGATTATGAACTTTTAGTGTCAAAGTTACCTTAATCGTGATCTAATCAAAGAAATTCTCCGTAAAACGTGGTTAACTAAAGAAAATCTTTAGCAATGTTTTTTTTCGTCGAAAGGGGATATTTTGAACGGAGAATTGCTGTGGGTATTAACCCTCCTACTGATAGCGGTCGTTCTTTTTACCACGAATAAAATCCGCATGGATGTGGTGGCATTACTGGTGATTGTTGCGTTTGTGCTCAGCGACACCTTAACATTAGAACAAGCGACATCAGGCTTTGCTGATCCGAACGTGTTATTGATAGCGGCATTGTTCGTTATTGGTGATGGTCTCGTTCGTACAGGGATCGCATATCAAATGGGGGATTGGCTTGTTCGCGTTGCAGGAAGTAGCGAGAGCAAAATGTTAGTGTTTTTGATGCTGACAGTCGCTGGGCTCGGTGCCTTTATGAGCTCGACAGGTGTTGTTGCCATTTTTATTCCTGTCGTGTTGAGTGTTGCTGCGCGAATGAAAACATCGCCAGGTAGATTAATGATGCCACTAGGCTTTGCAGGGCTAATCAGTGGCATGATGACCCTAGTCGCGACGCCACCTAACATGGTCGTAAATAGTGAGTTAGTACGCGAAGGCATCAAAGGCTTTCAATTTTTCTCAATTACTCCTATTGGTATTCTTATTTTGCTGGCAGGTATTGCCTATATGTGGTTAACACGTCGCTGGTTGGGCAGTAATGAGCCTGATAAACTTCCTGAACGCTACCGCCGTACCTTCCGTGATTTAATTCGTGATTATAAGCTGACAGGCCGTGCACGCCGCTTAGCTATCCGCAAAGGTTCACCGTTGATTGGCCATACCCTTGATGAACTCCATTTACGTTCACGTTATGAAGCTAACGTGGTGGGGATTGAGCGCTGGCGGAAATTTCGCCGTGTGATGGTCAGCGCAACGGGCGGAACAGAGCTACGTGAACGAGATGTTTTATTGGTCGATATTTCTGTAAGTGATGACGATTTACGCCTGTTTTGCAGTGAACAATTGCTTGAGCCAATGATTTTACGTGGAGACTATTTCTCTGACCAGTCCCGTGATGTGGGGATGGCGGAAGTTTCTATGAACCCAGACTCTGAGTTACTGGGAAAAAGTTTACGGGACATTAAGTTTCGTACACGATACGGCTTGAACGTGGTGGGTATTCGCCGTGATGGTAAGGCATTAGATGGCAAGTTAGTGGATGAGCCTCTACGCCTTGGTGATATTTTGTTGGTGATCGGTGATTGGAAACTCATTCGTATCTTATCGACAAAACCACGTAATTTTATTGTGCTAAATTTGGCTGCTGAGGTTGAAGCCGTTGCGCCAGCTGCGTCACAAGCACCACATGCCTTGTTTTGTCTCGCACTGATGGTTGCCATGATGGTAACCAATGAGATCCCAAATTTTATTGCAGCTTTGATAGCTTGCTTACTGATGGGTAAATTCCGCTGTATTGACATGGAAAGCGCGTACAAATCTATTCACTGGCCAAGTATTATTTTAATCGTCGGTATGATGCCGTTTGCTATTGCTTTGCAAGAAACGGGCGGTATTGCCCTTGCGGTTGATGGCCTAATGAAGGTCGCAGGGGGGTTAGGCCCACATGTGATGCTACTGTGTTTATTTATTCTGTGTGCCACTATTGGGTTGTTTATCTCTAATACTGCCACGGCAGTCCTTATGGCCCCTATTGCGATTGCTGCCGCACGGCAAATGGAGGTATCCCCTTTACCATTTGCAATGGTAATTGGTATCGCAGCATCTGCTGCATTTATGACTCCCGTTTCATCACCCGTTAATACCTTAGTGCTTGGCCCTGGGGGATATAAGTTTTCTGACTTCTTAAAAATTGGTGTACCGTTTACGATTATTGTGATGTTTATCAGTATTGCGGTTATTCCAATACTATTTCCGTTTTAAGTCAATATAAAAATAACTTCAATAAAGGGCTCTAAATATAATAGAGCCCTTTTGATATTAAAAATAATAAATTTATAATATTTAATATCTTTTAAAAGTGAATTCTCTACTGATATTCTCTTCAACTCACTACATATCAATTATAGGATAATGAAATGAGTCAAAATGAATCGTGGGGAGATGAGCGTTTTACTTACGGTTACTGTGATTTTGAAAACTATTGGGGGGAAGAGTTATCAAGTGTTGAATTAACTCACTTTGTTTCTGGTTATTTTGATGTAACCAAAAAATTAAATACCTCAAAGACAATTTATGACATTCCAGATAGGACTGAACTGAAAAGAATATTTACCATATTATTTGAGCGAGCTACAATAGATTCATATGATTTTTGGTCAATAAAACTTGTAACTAAGAGTGGGGCGGTTTATGAAACTAAAGAGCCTTTACGTTGTACTATCTCCATTGATGATTCTGAGTTTGTAATATTAGGCGTTAATGGGGATGCAAAAACATTGTATGTTGCATTCTCTACAATGATAGGTTGTAGTGTAAAGTTAAACAAAGTTGGTTAAGCTATTTTATAAGGTGAAGTTAGATCTAGCCTACAGTTTTTAGATTGGTAAATTAACAGATATATAAGTAGATATAACATACTACTTATATATTAATTGCTAATTTCATCTAACGAAAGCGTAAAACCTGGAACAAATTTTTCCATAAAATAATCCATTTCAGGGCTTTTTCTTTCTGCTAGCATTTTTTCAAGGCGCTTTTTGGCCAATTTAAATTCGCTATTTCCCGCAGACAACTCTTCCAAACATTTTAAATAAGCACACAGGGAATCTGCTTGCTTAACAATAAAATGTTCTTCTTCAGATTGTAAGTCTTCAATAATTAACTCCCTGAAGTCATCTTGAAGCTCATCAGGTAGCATATCCAACAGCTTTTGTTGGGCAAATTTTTCTATTTTTTTGTATTCATGGGCAATTTGTTGATTATGATATTTGATAGGCGTAGGCAAATCTCCAGTAATAACTTCACTGGCATCGTGGTACATGGCAAGTAAAGCAATACGAGATGCATCAACATTACCCCCAAATTTTTTATTCTTAATGATGGCAAGTGCATGAGCAACCATCGCAACTTGTAAGCTGTGTTCGGAGACATTTTCCGTTCGGACATTACGCATGAGTGGCCAACGGTGAATTAGTTTCATTCTAGCAAGGTGTGCAAAAAAGTAGCTCATAAGTCCTCATAAACAGTGGTATACAATGGGTAAATTATAACGCGTATAGGCTCGGAGGGATATGTATTTATGCCAAGTTATTATTTAAAGTAAATCAAAATAAAGATAATTAGCTCTGTTGAAAAATAATGTTTAATTAAAAAATCGATGACTTATTATCTAATTTTGATGAAGGTGATATTAGATAATAAAGGGGTTAATATGGCTAATAACGAACGCGGGCAAAAAGGTTTTGTTTCTATAGAAAACTATTGGGGTAACAAAATCAAGTCGATTATAGTTATGCACAGTGCAGATAATATAGAAAAAACGGAGGGGCTGTTAATAATATAAGCCATGGTGAAAAAGAAGAAAATGTTTTTCACTTTTATTATTAAACCAACTTGTTTCCATATTAAAAATATGTGGAAAGTGATTGTAATCACTATTGATGATGAGGTTTATGAGACTGATGGCTATTTCTCATGTTCCATTACTGCTTCGGACAAAGACGTTGCAGTTGTAGGCGTTAATGGTGATACGAAAACGGCGTACATTTCTTTTTCTGAGTCAGTAAGTTGCTCCGAAAAATTAAGACGTGTAAAACGCCATTCTATGTTTGATGGTCAATCTGTGAGATATCTTAGATAAACTATTTAGTTGTGTTTATTTTAATTTGATTTGCCTATATTAATATTTATAATGGAGATTCACTAAGTAAATCTTCAAGGAATATTATGAAATACTTTCCTTTCATACTTTTAGGCTTTTTCCTGGTTGCGATATATATTATTTCCATTATTTGATAATCAAAATAACACATTCATTTAATGATGATTACACTTTGAATTAATAAAGCCTCCGAATTTGGAGGCTTTATTAATAATAGATAATCTAAATAAGATGTTATTGACGATAGCCTTCAAGGAAGCGGCCAAATTTATTAATTGCCATTTCAAGATCGTCAGCATAAGGTAAGGTCACGATCCTAAAATGATCGGGTTCTGGCCAGTTAAATGCTGTACCTTGGACTAATAACACTTTTTCTTGCAACAGCAAGTCAAGGATCATTTTTTGGTCATCATGGATATTAAAACGCTTAATATCAATTTTGGGGAACATATACAGTGCGCCTTGTGGCTTCACACAAGATACACCTGGAATTTGGTTAATGAGTTCCCACGCACGGTTACGCTGCTCATATAAACGCCCACCTGGTTGAATAAATTCACTAATACTTTGGTAACCACCCAGTGCAGTTTGAATGGCATGTTGCATCGGCACATTGGCACATAAACGCATTGAGGCTAGCATTTCTAAGCCTTCAATATAGCTTTTTGCATGTTTTTTCGGGCCATTAAGTACCATCCAACCTTGTCGGAAACCTGCAACACGATAGGTTTTTGATAGCCCATTGAATGTAATTGTTAATAAGTCAGGTGCTAATGCCGCAATAGAGTGATGAACTGCATCATCATAAAGAATTTTATCATAAATTTCATCAGCATAGATAATTAGATTGTGTTGACGAGCCAGTTCAACAATCTCTAATAGCAAATCTTTGCTATATACAGCACCTGTTGGGTTATTGGGATTAATGACCACAATACCACGAGTTCTTGGAGTGATTTTGCTACGAATGTCCTCAATATCTGGCATCCAGCCTTGTTGCTCATCACACATATAGTGCACCGCTTTCCCGCCAGAAAGCGAAACCGCTGCAGTCCAAAGTGGGTAGTCAGGGGCTGGGACTAACATTTCATCGCCATTATTAAGCAGTGCTTGCATCGCTTGGACAATAAGTTCAGATACACCGTTGCCGATGTAAACATCTTCTACTGTCATTTCGTGAATACCACGAGCTTGGTAATGTTGGACGATGGCTTTACGAGCAGAATAGAGCCCTTTGGAGTCACAATAGCCTTGGGAACTTGGTAAATTGCGTAAAACATCCACAAGAATTTCATCAGGTGCTTCAAAGCCAAACGGTGCCGGGTTACCAATGTTCAGCTTGAGGACTTTATTACCTTCCTCTTCTAAGCGTTTTGCTTCTTTTAATACGGGCCCACGGATGTCATAGCAGACATTATCGAGCTTGCTGGATTTAGTTAGATTATTCATTGTTCTCTCATTACCCTAACGGGATTGCATTGGTAGGGGGGGCCGGCTTTATTGTCTTACTGTACTCCTCCCTCAGAAGCTTTTGAAGATGCAAGGTTATTTTTGGTGTAAAAGGTTGGTTAAAGTATAAATGTGATGTTTGACATCTTATTATCTTTTTTATGTTGGTTTAATATTTCAATTAACACACTTATGTTGGATTTATATCTCGATAATATCGTGTCTTTTGGTGTGTAAATATAAAAAAAAAGGAAAAATAACAGTTGAACTAAAAAATTGTATCAAAATGTAATATTAAGCCTAGATTCGTTAGTTTAGTCATAAATTTCACTGCATATTGCCCTTTTTTTATATTTTTTTGACCGTTTTTGTTAGTAATATTGATTGTTTTGCTCAATAATTTTTAATTAAACATATACTTAAAATACATAACGCATTGAAATTTAAGAGCGTAAAAAAATAGTGAAATGAATTTTATAATGTGCTTACATTAAAATAATTGCGATTACATTAAATATGTTACTATTTAGCGGTACTTTATAAAGCGTTTCTTTAATCAGATTCTGTAAGAGAATACACTTTTTGTTAACACTATTTTTGATTGATTGGCAGTACCCTGTTTATACCAGCATTGATGTTATTCGTTAATAACGGGTTGGTTATAACTAGATAAAATAATGAGTAGTCATTGCAAATCTAAGGATTAGAGATGCACTAGATGAGTAGTATTAAATTATATCGCTGATTCTCATGGAGGAGAGCAGAACACCAGGTAACATAAATATTATATAAGAGAATGAACGATGATAAATTCCAATCGTCCCATCATGAACTTAGATCTGGACTTGCTGCGTACGTTTGTTGCAGTCGCTGATCTAAATACATTCGCAGCTGCGGCTGCAGCAGTGTGTAGAACGCAATCTGCGGTAAGCCAGCAGATGCAGCGTTTAGAGCAACTTGTTGGCCGTGAGCTTTTCGCTCGTCATGGGCGTAATAAACTCCTCACAGCGCATGGTTTACAATTACTGGGTTATGCACGACAAATCTTGCGTGCTAATGATGATGCAACAGCATCATTAACCTATAACGATGCTGAAGGCGAATTACGTATCGGTGCATCTGATGACACTGTTGATATCCTTTTGCCATTTTTGCTAAATCGTATCGCTTCTGTGTACCCACGCATTGCGGTTGAAGTTCGCATTAAGCGTGCTCAATTTATTGAATCAATGCTGGATAACCATGAAATCGATTTAGCATTAACAACAGCGCGTATTAGCCATCACCCAAAAACGGCATTAAGAACCGTGCCAGTGCTATGGCATAGCTCGCCTGATTTCCAATTACGTCATAACGAGCCGATCCCATTAGTTGTAATGGATGAAACTAATCCATACCGCAAACTTTGCACGCAAGCATTGGATGACGCAGGATTACCATGGCACATCGCCTATGAAGCCGCGTCGCTACCTGCAGTACGTGCTGCAGTAACAGCGGAAGTCGGGGTGACTGCACGCCCAATGGAAATGCAAAATGCGGATTTACGTATTTTAAATGAAACAGATGGTTTGCCGCGTTTGCCTGATATTCAATATTGGCTATATAAGAATGCAGATGAGCAGAAAGATTTTGTTTTGACCGTCTTTAGCGCCATTGAAAACAAAAAAATTCCTTATGTTGCTGCATCGGCAAGTGAACTTGCTGATGGGAGCGAAATGAATAATTAATCGTTTCAGGTGATATTAACTGACTGTTAATATACGCGAGTATACAACGAATAAAACGGTAATTCCTATTTTTTTAGGAATGCCGTTTTTTTTATATCAAAAATTTGCATAAAAAAAGTGTGGGTAAAATATTTGCAATCTAATTATTTTACGCAAATGCAATGAGCGGCTCAATTCAAAGAAATATATCGACTAAAGTGATATTTACTAGGGGAAAGTATAACCATGATAAGCTAGGGGAAATGCCATTCTTTTTTGGATGCATCTATCTACAGAGTAAGATGCTTCGTAACTGAAACGATTATTTAATACTGATGTGTTAAATTTTCAATATTGGGGAGAGAGTATAAGAAATCATTTTAAAACAAGGTATAAATATTGAGCGATGGTTTTGAGAAATCGTTATCAAGTTCAAATTTATCATTTTTTTATCGATTTCAGTACACAAAACCTGCAATTAACCACTTAATAAGTATGGTTAAATGTTGAAGACCATGAAATAATTGTGATGTAGTTGGCAGAACCTGAATTTCATTTTTTAGTTAACAACTTGTTACGCTATTAACAA
Source organism: Providencia xihuensis (assembly GCF_041953405.1). NCBI lineage: Bacteria > Pseudomonadati > Pseudomonadota > Gammaproteobacteria > Enterobacterales > Morganellaceae > Providencia > Providencia xihuensis. The sequence goes on from NZ_CP169565.1 coordinate 1,898,973, forward strand.
TCTTTTTTTGCTGAATTGATAAAATAGCACTGGATTGTCAGCGGGTTAGTGAAACTGTTGAGTAAAAAAGCGTTACATGTTCTTAAAGTAAAATTGAACGTCATGTAAACAAATTGAGTACTTTTTCAATAAATCTGTGCGTTAGATCAAATAAAAAGCGCAATTTTTCATCTGTTAAGACAGGTTTTTCCTGCGATAATAGTGTAGTAAAAACGAATAATCAGTTAAACTAGTTTGAGTGTTTACTTGTGTTTCATTACACTGACACGTTTTAGCAGATCATGAGTACTTTTTGTTATTTTAATGTTTTTTGTGTGTGAGTTTTTTGTAACAAATACGGGTTATTTTACCTAATTTGGGTAAAGTAAATTGTAATGAGAGAGGACAAACCAAACGCAGTCATCAGACTGATTTATGTTTGGTGATGATTTTTGGTCTTTCTTCTCGATTAACTGGGCAATTGTGGTGCAATACTGCCGTGTTGTAAAAAAGAGCAGTTTACGCACCATAAGTAATGAGTAAGCAACGAGTATGTCTACATCAATCCTAGCGTTAGCCCATAACTGGGCGTTTGCGATATTCCTTATCGGCACTATCGGTCTTTGTGCTTTCATGTTGGTCGCAGGTCACTTCTTAGGTAGCCGCGCCAAAGCCAGAACAAAACATGTTCCTTACGAGTCAGGTCTTGATTCGGTCGGTAGTGCACGTCTTCGTATGTCTGCTAAGTTCTACTTAGTCGCCATGTTCTTCGTTATCTTCGATGTTGAAGCCATGTTCTTATTTGCATGGTCAGTTGCCATCCGCGAAGCGGGTTGGGTTGGTTTCATCGAAGCCGCGATCTTTATTTTGGTATTGTTGGCGGGATTGTTTTATCTGGTTCGCGTAGGAGCATTGGATTGGACTCCAGTCCGTTCCCGCGGAAAAGTGAAGCATCCTAGTGAAGTTATTAAAATCAGCAATCGTCATCCGCAGTAAAAAGCGAGGCATTATACAATGGATTATACGCTCACCCGCATAGATCCGAACGGTGAGAACGACCGTTACCCACTGCAAACCCAGGAAATCGTAACAGATCCTCTGGAGCAGCAAGTTGAAAACAGTGTGTACATGGGGAAACTTTCTCATGCACTTCACGATGTGGTTAACTGGGGGCGCAAAAACTCTCTATGGCCATATAACTTTGGTCTTTCATGTTGCTATGTAGAAATGGTGACTTCGTTCACGGCTGTTCATGACGTAGCCCGTTTTGGTGCGGAAGTACTTCGTGCTTCACCTCGTCAAGCCGACTTCATGGTTGTTGCAGGAACCTGTTTCACAAAAATGGCGCCTGTTATTCAACGTCTGTATGACCAAATGCTCGAACCAAAATGGGTTATTTCCATGGGTTCATGTGCCAACTCTGGTGGCATGTATGACATTTATTCTGTGGTACAAGGCGTCGATAAGTTTATCCCTGTAGATGTGTATATCCCAGGTTGTCCACCACGCCCAGAAGCCTATATGCAGGCTCTGCTTCTGTTGCAAGAATCTATCGGTAAAGAGCGTCGTCCGCTCTCTTGGGTCGTTGGAGACCAAGGGGTTTACCGTGCCAATATGCAATCAGAAAGAGAAAGAAAGCATGGTGAACGTATCGCAGTGACTAACCTGCGTACACCAGACGAAATTTAAGGCTTAAAGCCATACAGCGTAACAGAGCAATGTTGTTGCGAAATAATAAACCTGATCAAGCGTTATGGTGAAGAATGATGACAGATCAGATAGCGCAAGCGAGTAGTACCCAGCCAGGATGGCAGACGCAGGATCATTTAAATGACCCTGTGCTTCTGGAACTGCGCAATCAATTTGGGCCGGATGCCTTTTCTGTTCAAGCAACCCGCACTGGTATGCCAGTGATATGGGTTCGTCGTGAACAATTACTGGAAGTTGTCGATTTCCTGAAAAAATTACCGAAACCGTATGTCATGTTATTTGACTTACACGGGGTAGATGAACGTCAACGAATTCACCGTCAAGGTCTGCCAGAGGCAGACTTTAGTGTTTTCTACCACATCATCTCCATCGACCGTAACCGCGATATCATGTTAAAAGTCGCTCTTAATGAGAAAGACTTAAACGTGCCTTCTGTGGTTTCACTGTTCCCGAATGCGAGTTGGCATGAGCGTGAAGTGTGGGATATGTTTGGGATCACCTTTCAAGGTCACCCAAATCTGCGTCGCTTGCTGATGTCACCAAACTGGGAAGGTCACCCACTGCGTAAGGATTACCCTGCGCGTGCAACTGAGTTCGACCCCTTTGTTCTGACGAAACAGAAACAAGATCTGGAAATGGAAGCATTGACTTTCAAACCAGAAGAGTGGGGCATGGCGCGTGGAAATGAAAACGAAGATTTCATGTTCCTGAACTTAGGGCCTAACCACCCATCATCACACGGTGCGTTCCGTATCGTACTGCAACTTGATGGTGAAGAAATTATCGACTGTGTGCCAGATATCGGCTACCACCATCGTGGTGCTGAGAAAATGGGTGAACGCCAGTCATGGCACAGCTACATTCCATACACTGACCGCATCGAGTATCTCGGCGGTTGTGTGAATGAAATGCCATACGTGTTAGCCGTTGAAAAACTGGCTGGCATCGAAGTGCCTGATCGCGTGAAGACCATTCGTGTCATGCTGTCTGAGCTATTCCGTATCAACAGCCACTTGCTGTATATCAGTACGTATATCCAAGACGTCGGTGCAATGACGCCTGTATTCTTTGCGTTTACTGACCGCCAAAAAGTGTATAACGTGATTGAAGCGATCACGGGTTTCCGTATGCACCCAGCATGGTTCCGTATCGGTGGTGTTGCACACGATTTACCGCGTGGTTGGGAAAAACTGCTGCGTGAGTTACTCGACTGGCTGCCAAAACGTTTAGAATCTTATGTCACGTCAGCACTGAAAAACTCCATCTTAAAAGGCCGTTCAATTGGTACAGCAATGTACAACAAAGAAGAGGCTCTAGCTTGGGGGGTAACAGGTGCAGGTTTACGTGCAACAGGTGTTGATTTCGACGTGCGTAAATGGCGTCCATATTCAGGCTACGAAAACTTTGAATTCGATATTCCTATCGCACACAACGGTGACTGTTATGACCGTGTGATGATCAAAGTGGAAGAGATGCGCCAGAGTATCCGTATTCTTGAGCAATGCTACAAGAATATGCCAGAAGGCCCATTCAAAGCCGACCATCCATTGACGACACCGCCACCAAAAGAGCGTACGTTGCAGCACATTGAAACCCTGATCAACCACTTCTTGCAAGTGTCTTGGGGCCCTGTGATGCCTGCGAATGAATCATTCCAGATGGTTGAAGCCACGAAGGGTATTAACAGCTACTACCTGACCAGTGATGGCAGCACCATGAGCTACCGCACACGTATTCGTACTCCGAGTTATGAGCACTTACAGCAAATTCCTTCGGTGATCAGAGGTAGTTTAGTTTCGGACTTAATCGTCTATCTGGGTAGTATCGATTTTGTAATGTCGGATGTGGATCGCTAACCATGCATAATGAACATAACGAAAATGAGAAGCACAACGAGCTCAATGTCGTGAATGTGTTTGAACCGCAAGTCAATCATGGCTTTGTCTTAACAGAGAAAGAGCGTGCAGAGATTGAAGGTGAGAAACACCACTACGAAGATGCGCGTGCTGCCTCAATTGAAGCACTAAAAATTGTGCAAAAAAACCGCGGTTGGGTTGAAGATGGGGCTATCCATGCGATTGCTGACGTCTTAGGCATTCCAGCCAGTGACGTTGAAGGGGTGGCCACATTCTATAGCCAAATCTTCCGTCAGCCAGTAGGTCGCCACATTATTCGCTATTGCGACAGTGTTGTTTGCCATATTACAGGTTATCAGGGCTTAGAAGCTGAGATCATTAAACAGCTGAATATTCGCCCAGGTCAAACAACAGCTGATGGCCGCTTTACGTTGCTGCCAACCTGTTGCTTAGGTAACTGTGACAAAGGTCCAACGATGATGATCGATGAAGACACTCACAGCTACGTACAACCTGAAAATATTCAAAAATTACTGGAGCAGTATCCATGACAAATTCTGTTAATCCAGTGATCCGTACTGCCGAAACTCATCCTCTAACATGGCGTTTGCGTGATGACAATCAGCCTGTTTGGTTAGATGAGTACCGTAGTAAAAACGGATACAAAGGTCTTGAGCGTGCGCTTAAAGGCATGGCGCCAGATGAAGTTGTGAATCTCGTGAAAGACGCAGGCCTGAAAGGGCGTGGTGGCGCGGGCTTCTCAACAGGTCTGAAATGGAGCCTGATGCCAAAAGACGAAAACATGAAACTGCGTTACTTCTTATGTAATGCGGATGAAATGGAACCAGGTACTTATAAAGACCGTCTATTGATGGAACAACTGCCTCACCTGTTAGTTGAGGGGATGATAACAGGGGCTTATGCACTGAAAGCCTATCGTGGTTATATCTTCCTGCGTGGTGAATACGTTGAAGCCGCACAAAACCTGCGCCGGGCCATCGAAGAAGCCAAAGCAGCGGGTCTATTAGGTAAAAATATCCTCGGTTCTGGATTCGATTTCGAACTGTTTGTGCACACGGGTGCTGGGCGTTATATCTGCGGTGAAGAAACTGCGTTGATTAACTCCTTAGAAGGTCGCCGTGCAAATCCACGTTCTAAACCACCATTCCCTGCAACATCAGGTGCTTGGGGTAAACCGACTTGCGTAAATAACGTCGAAACTATCTGTAACGTGCCTGCAATTTTAGAGCACGGTGACCAGTGGTATATCGATTTAAGCGCAGGTAAGAGTAAAGATGCCGGCACAAAACTGATGGGCTTCTCTGGCCGTGTGAAAAACCCAGGTCTGTGGGAATTACCGTTTGGTACCACAGCGCGTGAAGTGCTTGAAGACTACGCGGGTGGGATGCGCGATGGCTTGAAATTAAAAGCATGGCAGCCAGGTGGGGCAGGGACAGACTTCCTGACCAATGACCACCTCGATTTACCGATGGATTTCGAAAATATTGCTAAAGCAGGCAGCCGTTTAGGGACTGCATTGGCGATGGCAGTTGATCATGAAATCAACATGGTTTCGTTAGTGCGTAACTTAGAAACCTTCTTTGCGCGTGAATCTTGCGGTTGGTGTACACCTTGTCGTGATGGATTGCCGTGGAGTGTGAAAATTTTACAAGCACTGGAAAAAGGCGAAGGTCAACCAGGCGATATTGAAACATTAGAGCAACTTTGCCGTTTCTTAGGCCCAGGTAAAACCTTCTGTGCTCACGCACCAGGTGCAGTTGAACCGCTGCAAAGTGCTATCAAATATTTCCGTGATGAATTCGAAGCGGGTATCTCGCAAAAAGATCTGCGCAATTTAGTGCAGATTGCAGGTATTCAGCCAAACCTGCTGAAGCAGCGCTGGTAATCGTTTCGCGATTGAGCAACCGCGAACGAGATTTTTCACGAAGAACGTATTTTTGATTAACGCCTGCTTTATGCGGGCCTTTGGGAAGCATGCTGACTATGGCTACAATATATGTAGACGGCAAAGAATATGACGTTAACGGGTCTGAAAACCTGTTACAAGCCTGTCTTTCTCTCGGGCTAGATATTCCTTATTTTTGCTGGCATCCAGCGCTGGGAAGCGTTGGCGCTTGCCGCCAGTGTGCGGTTAAGCAGTATCAGAACGCGGATGATACCCGCGGTCGCCTAGTAATGTCTTGTATGACACCGGCAACGGAAGGCACCTTCATCTCTATTGATGATGAAGAAGCCAAGCAATTCCGTGAAAGTGTTGTAGAATGGCTGATGACCAACCACCCACATGACTGTCCAGTCTGTGAAGAGGGCGGTAACTGCCACCTGCAAGATATGACGGTGATGACTGGCCATAACATGCGTAAATATCGTTTTACGAAACGCACACACATTAACCAAGATCTGGGGCCTTTCATTAGTCATGAAATGAACCGCTGTATCGCGTGTTACCGTTGTGTTCGTTACTATAAAGATTACGCAGATGGCACGGATTTAGGGGTTTATGGAGCTCACAACTACGTGTACTTCGGTCGTACAGAAGACGGCACGCTGGAAAGTGAATTTTCTGGCAACTTAGTCGAAGTCTGCCCGACAGGGGTATTTACTGACAAAACCCACTCTGAGCGTTATAACCGTAAATGGGATATGCAATTTGCACCAGGTATCTGCCAACAGTGCAGTATCGGTTGTAATACTAGCCCAGGTGAACGTTATGGTGAAATTCGCCGTATCGAAAACCGTTATAATGGTTCTGTTAACCACTATTTCTTGTGTGACCGAGGTCGCTTTGGTTACGGTTACGTTAACCGCAAAGACCGTCCACGTCAGGCTGTCTTGAACAAAGATGGTGTTAAACAGGTTATCTCTGCTATTGAAGCAATGCAAAGCGGTGCGCAAATTATCAATCAAGCGAAAAAAGTGATTGGTATTGGCTCTCCACGTGCAAGCATTGAGAGCAACTACGCATTACGTGCATTAGTGGGTGCAGAAAACTTCTATTCTGGTATCTCCACAGGTGAGCAAAGCCGTTTAGCGCTGATGCAAAATATTCTGCAAAATGGTGGTATCTATACCCCAACGCTGCGTGAAGTTGAAGGTTACGATGCGGTACTGGTTCTGGGTGAAGATTTAACTCAGACAGGTGCACGTATGGCACTTTCTGTTCGTCAAGCGGTGAAAGGTAAAGCACGTGAAATGGCCGCCGCACAGAAAGTGGCTGATTGGCAAATCGCGGCAATCATGAACATTGGTCAACATGCGAAATATCCGCTGTTTATCACCAACGTTGATGATACCCGCTTAGACGATGTTGCGGCTTTTAATTACCGTGCACCAGTTGCTGACCAAGCGCGTTTTGGTTTTGCTATCGCCAATATGATTAACGGTGAGGCGCCTGCGGTTAACGACTTGCCAGCGGACCTTAAAGCGAAAGTGGAAACCATCGCACAAGCCCTTTCAAGCGCTAAAAAACCACTGATTATCAGCGGTAGCCACAGCGCGAGCGATGCGATGATCCAAGCGGCAGCCAACGTGGCATTTGCACTGAAAGCCAAAGGGGCGAATGTCGGGTTATCTTACTTAGCCTCTCATGCGAACAGCTTCGGTTTATCGATGATGAACGCACAGCCATTAGACAGCGCATTAGCTCGCATTGAAGCGAACGAAGCGGATGTGGCTATCGTTATCGAAAATGACCTTTACCGTCACAGCAGTGTGGATGCAGTCAATAGCGCATTAGCGAAATTGAGCCACCTGATTGTTGCTGATCACCAGCAAACTGACATCATGGATAAAGCAACGCTTGTTCTGCCAGCGGCGAGTTTCGCAGAAGCAGACGGTACGTTGATTAACCAAGAAGGTCGCGCACAACGTTTCTTCCAAGTTTTCGACCCAACTTATTACGACAAAACTATCGTGATGAACGAAAGCTGGCGCTGGATGCACTCGCTGCAAACAGAAGCGCAAGAACGTGATGCAGATTGGTCGCAACTTGACCATGTGATTGCTGACTGTGTGGCTGCATTACCGCAATTTGCGGGTATTGTGGATTCAGCACCGAAAGCCTCATTCCGTATCCGCGGACAAAAATTAGCGCGTGAGCCGCATCGTTACAGTGGTCGTACAGCAATGCTGGCGAACCAATCTGTGCATGAACCACGCCAACCGCAAGATATTGACTCTCCATTTGCTTTCTCAATGGAAGGGAACAACAGCCCAACCGCACCACGCCAGCAAATTCCATTTGCATGGGCGCCAGGTTGGAACTCACCTCAAGCGTGGAATAAATTCCAAGCGGAAGTCGGTGGCCATTTATTATTTGGTGACCCTGGTGTGCGCCTGTTCAATTCAACAGAAAGTAAATTGGCTTACTTCACTGATATTCCAGCAGCTTACCAAGCAGCGGATGCGCAGTGGGTAGTCGCGCCGTATTACCATCTGTTCGGTAGTGATGAAATGTCACAGCGTTCAGAGGTGATTCAACAGCGCATGCCAGAGCCTTATATCATGCTGAGCACGCAAGATGCTGCGGCACTTGGTTTGGCAGCAGGGACAAAAGCTGAGTTTAGCCATGCAGGTCAAGGATTTAACTTGACTGTACGCATCAGCAACAACCTGTCGACAGGTCAAATTGGCTTACCATTAGGGATGCCAGGTATCGCACCTTCAATGGCTGGCGTGTCAGTCAATAATCTGCGGAGGGGAGCATGATGGATTGGATTTCTCCTGAAGTGATGGAAGTATTAATTTCCATCCTCAAATCTGTCGTCATTTTATTGGTTGTTGTGACTTGTGGGGCTTACATGAGTCTGGGAGAGCGCCGTATTCTCGGTCTGTTCCAGAATCGTTATGGCCCAAACCGCGTTGGCCCGTTTGGGATGGGCCAGTTAATCGCCGACATGTTCAAAATGCTGTTTAAAGAAGACTGGATCCCACAGTTCGCGGACAAGAAAATCTTTACGCTAGCGCCAGTTATCGCATTTTGTTCACTGTTCCTTGCATTCGCCATCGTACCTGTCAGCCCGACTTGGCACGTAGCAGACTTAAACATTGGGATTTTATTCTTCCTGATGATGGCTGGTTTAGCGGTGTATGCGGTTCTGTTCGCAGGTTGGTCAAGTAACAACAAATATTCATTATTAGGGGCGATGCGTGCTTCGGCACAAACCGTCAGTTACGAAGTGTTCTTAGGCTTATCTTTAATGGGCGTAGTCGCACAAGCGGGTTCATTCAACCTGATTGATATTGTGAACTCCCAAGAAGGCATGTGGAACATTATTCCTCAATTCTTTGGTTTTTTGACCTTTGCGATTGCGGGCGTTGCGGTATGTCACCGTCACCCGTTTGACCAACCAGAAGCAGAACAAGAGATTGCGGATGGTTACCACGTTGAATACTCAGGGATGAAGTTCGGTCTGTTCTTCGTTGGTGAGTATATCGGTATCGTAACGGTTTCTGCCCTGATTGTGACGCTGTTCTTTGGTGGCTGGCATGGCCCGTTCCTGCCGTCATTCTTGTGGTTTGCTATCAAAACTGGCTTCTTCATGATGATGTTCATCCTGATCCGTGCCTCTTTACCGCGTCCACGTTATGACCAAGTGATGTCTTTCGGCTGGAAAATTTGTCTGCCATTGACGCTGCTTAATCTGCTGGGTACTGCAGCAGTGATTTTATACAACGCTCAGTAAGGGGTGATTGAACCATGACATTGAAAGAGTTATTGGTCGGTTTCGCCACCCAAGTACGTAGTATTTGGATGGTCGGCCTACATGCGTTCGATAAACGCGAAACGCAAATGTATCCAGAAGAGCCGGTTTATCTGCCACCCCGTTACCGTGGTCGTATCGTGTTAACCCGCGATCCAGACGGTGAAGAGCGTTGTGTTGCGTGTAACTTATGTGCTGTTGCTTGCCCAGTGGGATGTATCTCACTGCAAAAAGCGGAGCACGAAGATGGACGCTGGTATCCGGAATTTTTCCGCGTTAACTTTTCGCGTTGCATTTTCTGTGGTCTGTGTGAAGAGGCTTGCCCAACGACGGCAATCCAATTAACACCTGACTTTGAAATGGCCGACTGGCGACGTCAGGATCTGGTTTACGAGAAAAATGACCTGTTGATTTCAGGTCCAGGTAAATATCCTGATTATAACTTTTACCGTAAATCGGGTATGGCGATTGCAGGTAAAGACAAAGGTGAAGCGGATAACGAAGCGAAACCGATTAACGTCAAAGACCTGTTGCCATAAGGAGCGATATTCATGGAATTTACATTTTATATCGCCGGTCTGGTTGCAATACTTGCAACTTTGAGGGTGATAACGAATACCAACCCGGTGCATGCACTGTTGTATCTGGTTGTTTCTCTGCTGGCACTGTCAATGGTGTTCTTCTCACTCGGCGCGTATTTCGCGGGTGCGCTGGAAATCATCGTTTACGCAGGTGCCATTATGGTCTTGTTTGTGTTCGTCGTCATGATGCTGAACCTAGGCCGCTCTGTGCAAGAACAAGAGCGGGCTTGGCTAACGCCGAAAAACTGGATTGGTCCAGCGGGTTTATCCGCAGTGTTACTGGCTATCCTGGTTTACGGCATCACTTCTTTATCTTACGAGAAGGGCATTGATGGCACGGTGATTGGGGCGAAAGAAGTCGGTATCAGCTTGTTCGGGCCATATGTTCTGGCTGTTGAACTTGCTTCACTGCTGTTATTGGCAGGTATCGTCGTCGCATTCCATGTTGGACGTGACCGCAAAGAAAACGGTGCTGACCTTGTTAGCATTGCGGAGGAGCAAAAATGATACCTCTAGAACATGGTCTGATTTTAGCGGCAATTCTATTTGTGATGGGGCTTAGCTGCCTTGTTATCCGCCGCAACTTGCTTTTCATGTTGATCGGACTGGAAATCATGATTAACTCAACTGCACTGGCATTTGTCGTTGCAGGGAGTTTTTGGGGGCAACCAGACGGCCAGATTATGTATATCTTGGCAATCGCACTGGCTGCAGCGGAGGCGAGTATTGGATTGGCGTTGTTACTGCAACTCCATCGTCATCGTCAGAACCTGAATATTGATAAAGTCAGTGAGATGCGCGGATGAACCTACTCTATTTAACTATTCTGTTGCCTTTACTGGGGTCGGTGTTGTTAGCCTTCTCCCGTGGACGCTGGTCAGAAAACGTTTCGGCCATTATTGGTGCGGGGTCGGTCGGCTTAGCTGCCCTCGTCGCATTCTATGCTGGTAACGAATTTTTAGCTCAACCCGACGCTGGTGTGTTTATTCAGCCACTTTGGACTTGGATGTCTGTCGGTACCTTTAATATCCCATTCACCCTGATGTTAGATGGTCTGTCACTGACTATGTTAGGTGTGGTAACGGGTGTGGGCTTCCTTATTCACGTGTATGCCTCTTGGTATATGCGTGGCGAGGAAGGTTACTCACGTTTCTTCGCTTACACCAACCTGTTTATCGCGAGCATGGTGGTTTTAGTCCTCGCCGATAACATGATGCTGATGTATCTCGGTTGGGAAGGGGTAGGGCTGTGCAGTTACTTGTTGATTGGTTTTTATTACACTAATCCAGATAACGGCAAAGCCGCGATGAAAGCGTTCTTTGTGACGCGCATCGGTGACGTGTTCCTTGCTATCGGTATGTTTATTCTGTGGAATGAACTGGGCACACTGAATTTCAGCGAAATGGCGGTGTTAGCACCTCAGAAATTTGCTGAGGGTTCAAGCGCAATCAACTGGGCAACCTTGATGTTATTAGGTGGCGCAGTCGGTAAATCTGCACAGCTACCATTACAAACATGGTTAGCTGATGCGATGGCGGGCCCAACACCAGTTTCTGCACTGATCCACGCCGCAACCATGGTAACCGCGGGTGTCTACTTAATCGCACGTACCCATGTTCTGTTCCTGTTAGCGCCTGAAGTATTACACTTAGTCGGCGTTGTGGGTGCGGTAACACTCGTACTGGCAGGTTTTGCAGCAGTGGTCCAAACGGATATCAAACGTGTCCTCGCTTATTCAACCATGAGCCAAATTGGTTATATGTTCTTGGCTCTGGGTGTTCAAGCTTGGGATGCGGCGATTTTCCACCTGATGACGCACGCTTTCTTCAAAGCATTGTTGTTCCTGTCAGCAGGTTCGGTGATCCTCGCTTGCCACCACGAGCAAAACATCTTCAAAATGGGTGGGTTGCGTAAGCAAATTCCATTCATTTATGCTGTGATGTTAATCGGCGGAAGCGCACTGGCAGCATTGCCACTGTTTACCGCAGGTTTCTACAGTAAAGATGCGATTTTGTGGGGAGCTAAGCTTGATGGACAGACTGTGTTGCTGTGGGCAGGTATCCTCGGTGCATTAATGACTGCAATTTATACCTTCCGTATGATTTTCATCGTGTTTCATGGTGAAGCAAAAATCAAAGCGCACAAGGTTAAAGGCATCACTCACACATTGCCACTTGGCATTCTGGCTATCCTTGCAACGTTTGTTGGTGCATTAATCCACCAACCATTAGAAGGGGTGTTCCCAGCGGAAGCCGCAGGAAGTGAAGACGGTAAAGTCTTACTTGAAGCGATTTCGGGCGGGTTTGCAATCGCAGGTTTGTTGATTGCGGTATTCCTCTATCTGTTCAGACGTTCCATTGTTGATGCTATCGCGAAAACGGCGGTTGGCCGCTTCTTCAGTGCTTGGTGGTACCAAGCATGGGGATTCGACTGGCTGTATGATGTAGTCTTTGTGAAACCGTTTAAAGGTATTGCATGGCTACTGGAAAGCGATCCGATTAACTCACTGATGAATATTCCTGCACATCTTTCACGTTGGGCAAATAAAGGACTTGCAGTGAGTGAAAACGGCCAGATCCGTTGGTATGTTGCCTCATTGGGGCTGGGTGCAGTGCTGATTCTTGCTCTGCTGCTTTTGGTTTAATTAAGGGACACATTGCGCCATGCTACTACCCTGGCTAATACTTATTCCCTTCATCGGTGGCCTGCTAAGTTGGCAGGCTGACCGGTTCAGTCACCGCGCTCCACGTTGGATTGCGCTGGCGACGATGGGATTAACACTTATTATTTCCGTGCAATTGTGGTTACAAGGGAGCTACTCTCTGGCTAACCCACAAGGCGTTCCACTATGGCAATCCGAGTTTTTCATGTCGTGGATCCCTGCACTGGGAATCAACATTCACTTAGCGATTGACGGTTTATCACTGTTGATGGTCGTTTTGACGGCTATCATGGGGGCGTTCTCGATTCTGAGCTCATGGAGTGAAAACCAAAAGAACCAAGGTGCGTATCACTTTAACCTTTTGTGGATTATCACAGGGGTGATGGGGATTTTCACGGCGGTTGACCTGTTCTTGTTCTTCTTCTTCTGGGAGATGATGCTGATCCCAATGTACTTCCTGATTGCAAACTGGGGACACAAAGGGTCAGAAAACAGACAACACATTAAAGCCGCGACCAAGTTCTTTATCTATACGCAGGCAAGTGGTTTGATTATGTTAGTGTCCATCATTGGATTGGCACTGGCACACTTCAACTCAACGGGTACCTTAACATTTGATTACGACCAGTTATTAGGCACGCAAATGTCTAGCAGCGTCGCATTCATGTTGATGTTAGGCTTCTTTATTGCCTTCGCTGTTAAAATGCCTCTGGTACCATTCCATGGTTGGATGGCGGATACCCAAGAGCAATCACCAACCGCAGGTTCGGTAGATATCTCGGGTATTATGCTAAAAACCGCTGCGTATGGTCTGTTACGTTTTACTTTGCCTCTGTTCCCAGAAGCGTCTATCCAGTTCACGCCAGTGGCAATGACTCTGGGTGTGGTCAGTATCTTCTATGGTGCATGGTTAGCGTTCAAACAAACCGACATTAAACGTCTGGCGGCATACAGTAGCTTATCCCATATGGGGTTTGTGACCGTGGCGATTTATGCAAGCTCAGTGTTGGCGTACCAAGGTGCTGTAATCCAAATGATCACCAACGGTCTGTCAGGTGCAGCGCTGATTATCATCAGTGGCCAACTGTATGAGCGTACGCAAACGCGTGATATGCGCATGATGGGTGGATTGTGGAAACGCATTAAATGGTTACCAGGAATGTCCCTGTTCTTTGCTGCGGCAACGCTAGGAATGCCAGGTACAGGTAACTTCATTGGCGAATTCATGATCCTATTCGGTAGCTTCAGCCAATTCACATTAGTGACCTGCATTATGGTATTTGGTGTGGTGTTTGCTTCTATCTACTCACTGTGGATGATGCAGCAGACTTACTACGGTACACCAAAATCAGAAAAAGAAATGAAAGGGTTAACGGCGCGTGAATTCGGTGTGCTACTGGCTCTGGCTGCTTTACTGGTTATTATCGGTTTCTATCCACAACCAATTTTAGATACATCAGTTGGTTCAATGGAAACATTGCATAACCTGTATTCTGCTTCACTAACAACATTAGGGCTGTAATTCGCCATGACAATAACTCCTCAAGAACTGATCGCAATACTACCACTGATGATCGTCGGGTTGACGGCGGTGGTTGTGATGCTGTCCATTGCGTGGCGACGCGATCACCTGACTAGTGCCGCGCTGACAGTATCGGGTTTTATCATTGCGTTGCTTTCACTCATTTGGGTAGCCGACGGCTACCTAATGGATGTGACTTCGCTTATCCGTGTTGATGGCTTTGCGCTGTTCTATAGTGCGCTTGTCCTGATCGCAGGTATCGGCACCAGTATCTTCGCTTACCACTGGTTAGAAGGCTTTGGTGATAACAGAGATGAATTCCATCTGTTAGTCGCAATTGCCGTCGCAGGTGGTGTGCTGTTATCCATGTCAAATCATATGGCATCAATGTTTATCGGTATCGAGCTGATTTCATTACCGCTGTTTGGTTTAGTGGCGTATACCTTCGAACGTAAACGTACACTGGAAGCAGGGATTAAGTACATGCTGTTATCTGCAGCAGCCTCTTCGTTCCTGTTATTTGGTATTGCGTTGCTGTACGCAGAATCTGGCAGCTTAAGTTTTGCTGCGGTTGGTCAAAGCCTTTCTGATAGCCAAATTCACGCACCATTAGTGATGATTGGTTTCGGTATGCTGATTGTTGGCTTTGGTTTTAAACTGTCACTGTTTCCATTCCAATTGTGGACACCAGACGTTTACCAAGGCGCGCCAGCACCAGTTTCAGCTTTCCTAGCAACGGGCAGTAAAATAGCTATTTTTGCGGTATTAGTGCGTGTCTTTATGGAAGCGCCAATTACCAGTAGCGACACACTGACAATTGTTATTTCAGTGATTGCAATTGCGTCTATTCTGTTTGGTAACTTACTGGCTATCACACAAAAAAGCGCAAAACGTTTACTGGGTTACTCCTCTATCTCCCATATGGGTTATCTGTTAGTGGCACTGGTTGCCCTGCGTATTGACCCTGTTGCTTCACAAGTAACGATTGCAATTTATTTAGTCGGTTACTTGTTTGCAAGTTTGGGCGCATTTGGCGTGATCAGTATCGTTTCTAGCCCTTATCGTGGTGATGATCAAGACGATTTCAGCGCATTTCGTGGGTTGTTCTGGCACAAGCCTGTGCTTGCAACTGTGATGACAGTCGCACTGTTATCCTTAGCAGGTATTC
Source organism: Providencia xihuensis (assembly GCF_041953405.1). Classification (NCBI taxonomy): domain Bacteria; kingdom Pseudomonadati; phylum Pseudomonadota; class Gammaproteobacteria; order Enterobacterales; family Morganellaceae; genus Providencia; species Providencia xihuensis. The sequence goes on from NZ_CP169565.1 coordinate 1,914,174, forward strand.
CTATTACATTAGGGTTTATTGGTAAATTCTATGTGATTGTTTCAGCGGTAAATGCCGAACTGTGGTGGTTAACAGGTGCTGTTGTGGTCGGTAGTGCAATCGGTTTGTACTATTACCTGCGCTTTATGGCAAGCCTGTACAGTCGTGATGCAGAACATGCTGAACGTTATACTGGCCCTGAAAAAGCAACTCTGGGTACGGTTTTTGCAGCTGTCTGTGCAATTGCAGCCATTGTCTTCGGTGTTTGGCCACAACCGCTTATTGATATTTCAGCATTAGCTGTAGCAATCGTTGGTTAATGAATACAGTCTAAGTAATATGAAGCCGGTTACTGCAAAGTAACCGGTTTTTTTTTAATCGGGTAGCTGGCGTTGGTATTGATATTCCACATCATTCAAATAAGTCATCAGCATTTGGCTTGCCGTATTGATTTGTACTAAGTTAAGGGGTTGTTCTGATATCTTTTCACTAATATATTGACACCATGACTCCCAGTAATTTTTGAGTAATCCAACTTGGTGGATAATGGTTTGTTTATGTAAATCGATGGCAGTAACTTCATTGGAAAGAGACATTAGTTGTGTGAGTCTAAAAATATTTGTATCAATGGTATTAAGTTCTTCTTTGTGCTCAATAATTTGGTCATTTAAGTACAATCTAACATCAACTAATTTAGCAAATTCAAGGCCATCATCTACCATTGTTAGCAGGTTTCTAATATAACTAATTGCAGATTTTAAAATATCTTTTTTATTTGGGGGGATGTTTAGAGCGTCAATTAACTCTTTCCCTTTAAAATACTTATCAAAAAAATCAGTTAGCTTTGCTCGCAAAACAATATCTTCAGCAGCCATAATAATAGAATAATTCTTGTGTAAATCATTTATTTTAGCTTGCATACTGTGCTTGGATGTCAAAAGGATTTCTTTTTGGCTAGTGTACTGGGTTAGTTTTAACTTATTAGGTTCGTTAAGGTGAAAGATCAGTAGTGATTCATTTGCGTAGCGTATTTTTGAAATAAGTTTTTCTAATTCTAACTTTGCATCCATTAAATCATCAATAAAATTGGCGGTTAGAAGTTGTTTTTTAATATCTGAATAGCTATCTTCGCTGGTTGTTGAGCTTTGGGGGTTATTTAACTCATTGTCTATTATATAATTAATTTTGATGCGTAATATTGGAATCGAATTCCGGATCAACTCATTGAGACGCTCTGTTTTAATTGCGATTTTTTGAATTCGTCCGTAAATAATATAGTCATAACTCATGATGCTTTTATTAAATGCAACGATATTATTTGAAATACATCTTAACTGATAAATATCAATAGGGGGTAACATTGGTAAATCAAGGTTGTCATGCATATTAATGCCTTTTATTGAGATGATGTGTTATTTTTTTGTAGCTCATCAAATAATGTAATTAAATGAACTGAGTAATCTTGAATTGAACTCCAAGACATAATAATTTTCTTGAACTGGGCAATAAATCGAATGAGTTTGTCTGCATTGTTTATTCGCTGAAAAATATCAATTGACTGTTTTATTTCTGTTAAAATAACTAGCCACATATAGTCAAGGTGGTCAATCGCTAATCTAGCATCTTTAAATAGTCCCTCAAGTTTATGTAAGTTAAGTTGGATATCGAAAATTGTTTTTTGAATTAATTTTTCATTGTTTATCTTGGTGTTTATTTCGGCAATTTCTTTCAGTAGTTCATTTTTTCTGGTTCTTATCAAATCGGCTTTAGGTCCAAAAATGCTGCTGGTAATGACTAGGCCAATAATTCCGCCAGCTAATCCAGTAAAACATAATTTAATAAAGTGAGAATATTCTTGTTCTAGTTGCATAATATCTTGCTTTTTAAATTCAATCATTTCTTTCAAAAAAGATTCGGTGCTATCTTGATTGGTCGGTTCGAGTTGCTGATAAATACCTTTTATATTAAATAGAAGTGATTCAACATGCTCAAAATTTGAGAGGTATCCGCCTGTAATGTAAGCTCTAAAATCTGATACTGTATTTTTAATTTTTATTGTCTTTATTGATTGCTGCTTAATGTCATTTTTAATTATATTTAAAATGCTAACAAGCTCAGTAGCAATTTGTTGGTCATCATTTTGATAGGTTATTTTATCTAAGTCATTTGTGGTTAAATCATCTAGACTATCGGATATTCTTTGCAAAATAGGCATGTGGTTAATATATTCAATTATCTGATTTCCTGTTTGTGTAATATTGCGACTTGTCAGTGATAAATTAACAGATTGTTCTTTAACTTGTTGTTCTACGTTATCCCAACTATTTGCATGATTTCGAATATCAATAATTGCACTTGTTAAATCATGATGGTTAATCGGTAGTTCTGTTGAACTATTGATACCAAACCATTTCAAAATATCTATTTCTCGTAAAGGAAGAGAAAGTGCGAAACGAACATGTTTATGAATATTGACTAAATCATCTAAGGTAAATATACCTGCGGAACGCGCAGAAAGCGTATCTTGGTTAGTTAACAATGCTAATGTTGCATTTCCTATATTTTCTTTTTCAATAATTCGGTCATAGTTTTCTTGAATATACATTATGAATTCCAGATTTATTAAGTTAATGAGTAATGAATTTTTAACTTGATTCATTGTTTGGAGACGTATGTACAGTAGGTGTCTGAATTAGTTCTATTCAATGGAAATTAATCATTGGTAAAGCATAAGGTGAGCGCTTTATATTGAATAACCTACTAGAAAGTGATGACGGGGGTTGATACTAAAAAATGAAAATCATCGCTAAAAAATAACTCAATGTGCGTATCACAATAGTAAAAATTTGTATTTATAAAATTAGCTTAATTAATAGAAAGATTAATTTTATAAAAATAATCTTATATGGAAAGAGGATAGGGAGAAAGTATCGTACCATAAGATAAGGTATTGTACTTTCCGTGTTCAATTGATATTAAAGATATGTTTCATAATGAAATACGATAAATAGAATCGAGTATATTTTATACGAATCAATGTCCGCTCCCCATTTAATCCTTGGCATCGATGATGTAAAGCAGTTGATTGGCCAATAAATCGGTAATGTAATCCCAAGAACAGTGATAAAGCCACAAAATATCAATTAATTAAATGAATATGTCATTATATAATTGTTAGAATAAACTATACTAGATGCAAGCAGAGCATCGAATCTCAGCTTTGGCTGGTCTTTGTGAATAAGTAAAGGCGTGCTTGTGGGAGACTAGTTATAGATACAATAATTAATCAATGTATTAATGCATTACATTGCGCTATATAATAATTGGTGTAAATCTATGTGCTGTGGCAGTAGGGATCTAAAGTGATAAATAAAAAAATTGATAATGTAATAGCTGAAATTCTGGAACACTTGTCTACATTGGCACTGGGAAACAAAGAATACGTACGACTTGTTTGGCAACTTGACGAGCAAACCATTTTTCCTGGTTTAGCATGGTTATCTTCGCAAGCTTGTTACCCGCAATTTTATTGGTATCAACGTACAGGTGCAGAGGAATGCAGTGCGTTGGGACGTGTTAAATCCTTTTGCTCTATTGAGGATGCCGAATATTTCTTATCCCAAAACCCACAGATACCTGATGTGCGTTTGTGGGGCTTAAATGGTTGGAATGCAGTGGGGGATGGCCTCACAGATGAAGAAAAACAGCAAGCAACATATTGTTTTCTCCCGCGTTTAGAGATTCATCGGCTGCGCTCAACAATTAATGTGAACTTGAATATTGATGGAAAAGATGACATTCAGGCTGCAATTTTATTTCTTTCGCAACTGACAGCGGCACCAAATGTCTCACTAACGCTTTCTGCGTCGATTACTGAGCAAAAACATATTCCTTGCCATGATGAATGGTGCCGTTTATTAAATTGCGCCATTAGCGATATGAAAGCAGGTAAGATGGAAAAAGTGGTTATGGCGCGGGAGACCCAACTCACACTATCAAATGCGATTTCAGTCGCGGAGCTTTTATCTGCCAGTCAACAAGTTAACCACTATTGTTACCATTTTATGATGGCGTTTGACAAACATTCGGGCTTTATTTCTTCGACGCCAGAACGTTTATATCTGAGGCAGGGGACACAGCTTAATTCAGAGGCTCTAGCTGGTACAGTGGCGAATGATCCTGATGATAACATTGCGGCGGAACAAGCAAAATGGTTAATGGAAGACAAAAAAAATCAACACGAGAATTTAGTTGTCGTGGATGATATTTGCCAACAATTGCAAGGGGCTGTTACGGGAGTAGATGTTTCATCGGCGAAAGTGATCCGCTTGAGAAAAATTCAACATTTATATCGTTCTATCGTGGCAACGCTGATTGAGCCTTCAGACAGCGATTGTTTGCAACGACTTCAGCCAACAGCCGCTGTATGTGGCTTACCACGACAGGCAGCAAGGCAATTTCTTGCAAAGAATGAACCTTTTTCTCGTGGCTGGTATGCGGGAACAGGCGGATTTATTAGCTTAAATAAAAGCGAGTTTGCCGTTTCTTTGCGCTGTGCGCAAATTAATGGTTCGCAAGTTTCATTATACTCAGGCGCTGGCATAGTGAGAGATTCAGCTCCTGAACAAGAGTGGGAAGAAATTGAAAATAAAGCAGCGGGTTTAAAATCGTTGTTTGGTAATGGCTAAAAACCTTAGAATAAAAAAGGTTATTCCTTTTTATTTTCAATTAGTTCATCAAAAATTGTTCTGAGATCAAGAAACTTTTTTCTATCAGTCTAAACTGATTGATAATTAATAATTTGCTGAGCATATTATGTCGAATTCTGCATTTAATATCCGTTGGGCTGAAGTGATCATTGAAGCACTTAGCCGTCATGGTATGAAACACATTTGTATCGCGCCAGGCTCCCGTTCGACGCCTTTAACGTTAGCGGCAAGTAACAATCCAAAATTGCATTGCCATACGCATTTTGATGAGCGTGGCTTAGGTCATCTTGCGCTCGGACTGGCTAAGGCAAGCGGTGAGCCTGTCGGCGTGATAGTGACTTCAGGTACTGCGGTGGCTAATTTGTATCCTTCATTGATAGAAGCTGGGTTAACGGGTGAAAACGTTATTTTTTTGACAGCTGACCGTCCTCCTGAACTGATTGATTGTGGTGCAAATCAAGCTATTCGCCAAACCCATATATTTGCTTCGCATCCGACTCAGTCATTGATGCTGCCTCGTCCAACGAGAGATATTTCCGCTAAATGGCTGGTGACTGCTGTTGATAACGGCATGAACCAACTCCATCATGGTGCTTTTCATATTAACTGCCCATTTGCTGAACCCCTCTATGGCGAAAATGAGGGGGAGTATGAATGGCAGCAAACATTAGGTGATTGGTGGAACTCAAACCACCCATGGTTAAGTGAGCCGTTAACACATACGGTTGCACTCGTGGCGGATTGGTACTTTTGGCGTCAGAAAAAGGGTGTTGTCATCGCAGGGCGAATGAATGCTACTGAAGGCGAATTAGTTGCCCTGTGGGCTCAAGAGTTGGGCTGGCCCGTTCTTGGTGATGTGTTATCTCAAACGGGGCAGCCCTATCCTTGCAGTGATTTATGGTTACAAAACCCGAGTGCTCAAGCTATATTGCAGAGTGCTGAATTAGTGGTGCAGTTTGGCTCAAGTATTACAGGTAAACGTTTGTTGCAATGGCAAGCGAATTGCCAACCGAAAGAGTACTGGATTGTGGACTCAATACCACAACGTTTAGACCCTGCGAATCACATGGGCCGCAAGTTGACTTGTTCGATTAAGGGCTGGCTTGATAACCATCCCGCTCAGCCGCGCAGCTTATGGTGTGAAGCATTATTGAGCCTTGCTGAGAAAACTCAAAATTGTGTTGAAAAACAACTTTCAGGTCAATTTTCTGAAGCCGCAGTTGCACATCAACTCCCAGAACTACTTCCTCCGCGTGGACAATTATTTGTGGGTAATAGTTTAATCGTACGCTTAATTGATTCATTCGCACAACTACCTGTTAGTTATCCCGTTTATAGCAATCGAGGAGCTAGTGGTATTGATGGATTAATTTCTACATTGGCAGGTGTTCAGCGTGCAACGGCGAGACCGACCTTAGGTATTGTGGGTGATCTGTCAGCTTTATATGACTTAAATAGCCTCGCGTTATTACGAAAACCTTCAGCGCCGACCATTTTGGTTATTGTCAATAACAATGGCGGCCAAATATTCTCTATGCTGCCAACCCCAGCTGACGCGAGACAAAATTATTATTGTATGCCGCAGAATGTCAGCTTTGAACCTGCAGCAAAAATGTTTGGCTTGCAGTATTGTGCCCCGACAGATTGGGAAAGCTTAAAGAATACTGTCCAGCAATTTTGGCATAATCAGTATGGTACATTGGTTGTGGAGTTGGTTGTGGACAGTGATGAGGGTGCTCGAACGTTACAACAGCTACTCAGCGTCGTCTCGGAGCTATAATGCTAACAGCTACACAGTACAATCCAGAAAAATCAGGTCCTTGGCTCATTTGGCTTCATGGGTTGCTGGGGAGTGCAGATGATTGGCTTCCTGTGATTAGACAGTTTAATGATTACCGATCACTAGCCATTAATTTGCCTGGACACGGTGCTTCGCAGAAAGAGACGTGTCAAGGTTTCGAACACTTCGATGAGCAATTAAATGCACTTCTGCAATATCATCATGTTGATGAATATTACTTGATAGGTTATTCATTGGGAGCTCGCCTTGCTATGCATTTTGCCTGCTTTTACCAGCCAAAAGGTTTATTAGGGTTGGTTATAGAGGGCGGAAATGTTGGGTTGGATGACATGCAGGCGAGACGCGACCGTGAAAAGAATGATAAAGCATGGGCACAACGTTTTCGTACAGAGTCCATAAAAAAGGTACTAAATGATTGGTACCAACAAGCTGTTTTTGCGGATTTATCACCAGAACAGAGAAATAAACTGATTGAATTGCGTCAAGAAAATAATCCGCAAGGTATTGCGGACATGCTTGAGAGTACATCGTTATCTCAGCAGCCGTTTTTAGTGCCAAATTTGCATCAATTATCTTGCCCGTACCACTATTTTTGTGGAGAGCGAGATCAAAAGTTTCGAAGCGTTTCGCAACAATACACATTGCCATTAACGCTGATTGAAAATGCAGGGCATAATGCTCATCGAGAAAATCCTGTGGGCTATGCAACTGCACTTCACCATTTTTTATCACACTGTGGTTAAAGGAATTTGAGAATGATTTATCCAAGCGAAGAAAAACTGTACGCACCTATTGAATGGCAAGATTGCTCCGAAGGGTTTGACGATATTCTGTATCATAAATCCCCCGAAGGGATCGCGAAAATTACGATTAATCGCCCGCAAGTGCGCAATGCGTTTCGTCCTCAAACGGTTAAAGAGATGATCCAAGCCTTATCTGACGCACGTTATGATGACCACATTGGTACTATTATTTTAACGGGTGAAGGTGAAAAAGCTTTTTGCGCTGGCGGTGACCAAAAAATTCGCGGTGATTACGGTGGATACCGTGATGAAAGTGGTACTCATCACTTAAACGTTTTAGATTTTCAACGCCAAATTCGCACCTGTCCAAAACCTGTCGTTGCAATGGTTGCTGGTTTTGCCATTGGTGGCGGTCATGTTTTACATATGATGTGTGATTTAACGATTGCGGCGGATAACGCGATTTTTGGTCAAACAGGGCCAAAAGTAGGTTCTTTTGACGGCGGTTGGGGTGCATCTTACATGGCGCGTATTGTAGGGCAGAAAAAAGCGCGTGAAATCTGGTTCTTATGCCGTCAATATGATGCAAAAGAAGCATTAGATATGGGGCTGGTTAATACCGTCGTTCCTTACGCAGAATTAGAAAAAGAAACCGTTCGCTGGTGTCGTGAAATGTTAGAGAATAGCCCAATGGCACTGCGTTGCTTGAAAGCAGCATTAAATGCGGACTGTGATGGCCAAGCAGGCCTGCAAGAATTGGCGGGTAATGCGACGATGCTGTTCTATATGACTGATGAAGGTCAAGAAGGCCGTAATGCCTTCAACGAAAAACGTGCGCCTGACTTCTCTAAATATAAGCGTAACCCGTAATGCGTAAAGCCAAAATTTATTCGTTCAGCCTGCCTATGGAGGCAGGTGTTATCCTTCGTTATCAACGCCTCAAAACACGTGATGGGCTTTTGGTGTGCTTGCAAGATGGGGATAACGAAGGTTGGGGGGAAATTTCACCTCTACCTGAATTCAGTCAAGAAACTTTGGAAGAAGCGACCGCTGAAACCATTGTTCGCCTGAATGAATGGGTGAAAGACAGCAAAATTTCTGATAGTCCACTTCCTTCCGTGGCATTTGGATGTAGTTGTGCTGTGGCTGAGCTAACTGGCGAATTACCCCAAGACGCAGACTATCGCAAAGCACCACTGTGTAGTGGTGATCCTGATGACTTAATTTTAAGCCTTGATGCGATGGAAGGCGAAAAAGTTGCGAAAGTTAAAGTGGGCTTATATGAGGCCGTGCGTGATGGCATGGTAGCAAATTTGTTGCTAGAAGCGGTGCCTGAGCTCAAACTACGCCTTGATGCAAATCGCAGTTGGACACGAACGAAAGCGGACGGGTTTGCTAAATATGTTAACCCTGACTATCGTGATCGTATCGCATTCTTAGAAGAGCCGTGTAAAACGCGTGAAGAGTCTCTGCAATTTGCTGCTGATACGGGCATTAACATTGCATGGGATGAAAGTGTGCGAGAAGAGGGGTTCAAGGTGGAAGCTCAAGCGGGTGTTGCGGCAATTGTGATTAAACCAACACTTACGGGTAGCTTAGCCTATTGCCGTTCTTTAGTTGAAGATGCTCATCGCCTTGGCTTACAAGCAGTGATTAGCTCGTCCATTGAAAGCAGTTTTGGCTTAACTCAGCTAGCTCGCGTTGCGCATTGGTTAACACCTAATACTATCCCTGGCCTTGATACGGTTTCTTTAATTCAATCACAGTTAATCCGCCCTTGGCCGCAGTGCGATATTCCATTACAGCAGTTAGAAGACTTAACCATTGTATGGCAGAGTTAACGCAGTTTAGAGATTGGCCTTGGCAGCATTGGGCCAATCTTCAACCCAATTCAATTGCTTTACAGTCAGATTGTGAGAGCTTAACCTGGGACTCACTTAATCAACAGGTTAAAGATCTTGTCACCTATTTTTCAATGCAAGGTGTGACGAACGGTCAATGTGTGGCTCTTCGGGGTAAAAACTCGGTTGAGTTATTACTTAGCCAACTGGCGCTGATTGCCTGTGGTGCGCGTGTTCTTCTTCTTAACCCTAAGATACCTGAACGGACGCTGAGGGAATTATTACCCCATCTTGATATCAGTTTCGTGATTGATTTTACTGATGATATTGAGACACTTTCAAATTACCGAAATCTTGACTATCAGCTGTATTACCACTTTATTGGTGATGATGAGTTTCAGCCAGTTAATTTTCAGATTCATGTGACACAACCAGCCACACTAATATTAACCTCTGGATCAACTGGCTTACCTAAAGCGGCGGTTCATAGCGTTGAGGCGCACCTCAGTAGCGCAGATGGTGTCGTTAATGCGATGGACTACCAACAGGGCGATTGTTGGTTACTTTCCCTACCGCTTTTTCATGTTTCTGGGCAAGGGATTGTTTGGCGTTGGCTGCTTAAAGGGGGAACGCTCGCATTAAAAAGTACGCCACTAATAGATGCTTTGCAAGGAGTGACTCACGCTTCATTGGTGCCAACACAATTATGGCGTTTACTTAATGGTGAGTTTGACAGCCAACTGTCCCTTAAAGAAGTGTTGTTGGGGGGAGCCTCTATTCCTGTTGCATTAACAGATTTAGCTGAAAGTCGAGGTATCGCATGTTGGAGCGGCTATGGTATGACTGAAATGGCCTCGACAGTGTGTGCTAAGCGTGCAGATGGTAAACGTGGTGTAGGCCTACCGTTAAAAGGGAAACAAATTCGTGTTGTTGCTGATGAAGTTCAAGTTAAGTCAACGAGTCAGGCTCTAGGCTATTGGTTTGACGGTAAAATTAAGCCTTTAAATTGTATTGATGGCTGGTTTAAAACGAATGATAAAGGCGCATTTATTGATGGTGAGTATCAAATACTCGGTCGCCTCGATAATCTCTTTATTAGTGGTGGGGAGTGCGTTCAACCCGAAGATATTGAAGCAGTCATTAATTCTCACCCTAATGTATCGCAAAGTTTTATTATTCCCATTGATGATACCGAATTTGGTCAACGCCCTGTTGCCGTGGTGGAGTGCGACTCAGATTTACCACTCAGTGAATTATCCGTTTGGTTAAAAGACAAACTTGCTCCCTATCAATACCCGAAAAGCTTTTATCAGTTAGAGCCTAGCTTAAAGAGTGGGGGAATTAAAGTGTCTCGCCAGCAAGTGAAAAGCTGGGTTTTAGCTCAAGGTCGATGAGCTGAATAAAAATGTTTGTGGGTAGGCAATATTGCTTGTACTGAGAGTATCAAGCCGAGGAATCGGCTTGATAAGTAAAAAATTAGGCCTTTGGATCTGGACCAAATCGATTATTACTCGGAGTACCACCAAGAATGCTAAAAACAAATAAGACAATCCCACCGAAAGGAACAAATGAGATAAGATACCACCAGCCTGATTTGTCTATATCGTGCAAGTGTTTAATGGTGACCGAGATACTTGGTACAATAATCCCTAAGCTATATAGCCGATACTGCCAATTTCACCTATATAGCTATCCATTGAAATACTGATTAATATAATCAATACCAAAAAGATAATCGGGTTGAATAATGTAAACATCCAATACTTTTTACGTTTAGCGCGCCCTTCAAAATTTGCATAGTTATTTCTTAATACATCCAAATACCAATTCACTTTGTCTTTACTTAACCTAAATTTAAAGTAGGGAGAGTAGATCGCTTGAATTAATGAATGTAAATACAGAAGGGAGGTAGGGAACGAAATACGACGGGCAGATTACCCGTCGTGGTATATTTTTATTTCTTTAATTCATTCAACGCTTTCTCAACACCTGCACCGTATTCTGGGTGAACTTGTTTGAATAACGCAATTTGGCGCACTTGCGTGGCTTCTGTGGCATCAATTAGCTCACCAGCAATACGTTTAAACATACGTTGGTGTTCGGCATCATCTAATAATTCATATAATGCGCGTGGTTGGCTGAAATAGTCTTGGTCTTCACGATGATCCCAGTGGTCAGCGGCACCTTCAATAGATAATGGTGGTTCACTAAAATCAGGTTGTTCTTGGAATAAACCCGCTTCGTTTGGCTCATAGGTAACATGATTTCCGCTATTACCATCAACACGCATTGCACCATCACGGTGATAATTGTGGAATGGGCAACGTGGCGCATTCACAGGAATTTGATGATGGTTAACACCAAGACGGTAACGATGAGCATCACCGTAAGAGAAGAGACGCCCTTGAAGCATTCTGTCTGGTGAGAAACCAATACCAGGCACTACGTTAGCAGGGCTAAATGCAGCTTGCTCAACATCAGCAAAGTAATTATCTGGATTACGGTTTAGTTCAAAATATCCTACATCAATTAATGGATAGTCTTTGTGTGGCCAAACCTTAGTCAGGTCAAATGGGTTATAAGGAACCTTTGAAGCTTCTTTTTCAGGCATTATTTGTACTTGCAAATTCCAGCGAGGGAAATCCCCTTTTTCAATCGATTCAAATAAATCGCGCTGTGAACTTTCTCTATCTTTCCCCACGAGTTGTTCAGCCTGTTCATCGGAAAGGTTTTCGATGCCTTGTTGGCAGCGGAAGTGGAATTTCACCCAGAAACGTTCATTATTGGCATTGATAAAGCTGTAAGTGTGGCTACCAAAACCGTGCATATGGCGGTAGCTTTGTGGAATACCACGGTCACTAGCATCGATCGTTAATTGGTGTAAAGACTCGGGTAATTGGGAGAAAAATGCCCATTTATGTTCCATTGTTCGTAAGTTGGAGCGAGGATCGCGTTTTACGACGTGGTTTAAATCAGGGAATTTTAATGGGTCACGAAAGTAGAACACAGGTGTGTTGTTACCCACCATGTCCCAGTTGCCTTCTTCAGTGTAAAACTTGAGTGCAAAACCACGAATATCACGCTCTGCATCAGCAGCACCACGCTCGCCAGCTACAGTTGAAAAACGGGCAAACATTTCTGTTTTTTTGCCTACTTCAGAGAAAATTTTAGCGCGGGTATAAGGCGTAATATCGTGGGTGACGGTAAATGTACCAAATGCACCAGATCCTTTGGCGTGCATACGTCTTTCAGGGATCACTTCGCGGTCAAAATGGGCTAATTTTTCTAAGAACCAGACATCTTGTAACAACATTGGGCCGCGTTTACCTGCGGTCATGACATTATTATTATTGGCGACGGGTGCGCCAGAGGCAGTCGTAAGGCCTTTTTTCTTCATCACAATGCTCCTGATTTTGAATTTAATGACTACATAAACCTAACTAAAAAGTTATTATTTTGTAATAAAACAAAAATACCACTACAATAAACTTGTGATTCAGTATAGTAATTATTGATATGATTATCTAATTAATATAACCAATTACTGTGATTGAATGTGAGATAAGCTGGATTTTTAAAATACAGATTTAAAATTTAAATCTGACTTAGGTGCGATGAAATTATCTTTTGGCTGAATAGGTTGCGTAAATCTGAGTAATTAAGGCTGAGAAACGTGTGTAAATCGCGTAATATCCGTAGGTAATAATTTAAAGAGGATAAAATAATGCGCAAAGTGGTGTTATTAGTGGCGGCGATGTCCCCATTTTTTATGAATTCTGCTCAAGCTGTTTCTGTGAGCGCACAAGCTGGCAAACACTATACTGAATTATCAGCGGGTTTAGGCAATCAAAATGCAGGCCTCGCGTTTAATGGTTCTTGGGCGCGTAGTGACCATGATGGTCAAATGGGCAGTTTAGGCGCTACATTTGGTCTCCCTATTGGGCCTTTTTCTGCTTATGTTGGCGGTAAAGGTTTATATTTATCCCCTGATAATAACAGCAGTGGTGCAGCATTAGCTGTGGGTGGTGGTTTAAACTGGCAGGCTCTGCCTTCACTGAATATTTATGGTGAAGCCTATGGTGCACCAGAGTCACTGACTTCAGGTAGCAAGTCTTATGTTGAAGCAAAAGCGGGCGCACGTTATACGGTATTTAAACCGTTATCTATTGATGCGGGCTATCGTATAATTGAAATGAAAGGCTCACACAACAAGTCGAATGAAAAAATTGCAGATGGTCTTTATTTAGGGGCTGGTCTTTCATTCTAGCGTTGTAACCTAGTTTATATTGCCCTTAGTTGCTTGTGTAATTTGCATCTAGGGGCATAGGTCTTGATTTTGCTGCAATTAAATACTTTTAAATCAAATTATTATCTTTTTGTTTATGATTTCTTAGATATTCATGTTGATTTTCATTGCGTTATTGTAATGAAGCCAAAACATCATGACTTAGCCCTGTACTTTTCATGATGATTTCAGGGCTAACACCATTTTTTAGCAACTGGATTGCCATGGTGATCTTGGCTTCAGCGATACCTTCCTCTCTTCCTTGCTGAATACCTTCTTCTCTTCCTTGCTGAATACCTTCTTGGCGGCCTTTATTTTGTAGGCGTTGTGCAATATTCATGATCGTTTCCTTATGTTGTTCCGTTTGTTCCTCTAAAATTTGAACGATTTCTTCAAAGTTAGTTGAGTCTAACAGTTTCCTTATTAACCTCTGGTTAACAGTAAATCAAGGTAGCTTGGTTGTCTTTTCAGTATTATTTACGGTATATGACGTAATTAAAGAAATAAATTTCAATAATAAGCATTTAATGAGAACTGAAATATTAAATGCCAATATTCGAGGCGTCGTGATTGATATGATCTATAAAAGAGTGAAGGGAAGCTATTGGAAATAGGGGAATGACAAATAAAAGAAAAACCGCAATTTGAAGTTATCCAAATTACGGCTTAATTTAACAATTTATTAGCCGACGTTAGGTAGAAAACCCGCAACAATCGAGAACTGAATAGCAATAACAGTAATACCACAGAGTAATACTATCGCTAAAACAGGCATGCCACCTTTAACTTGGTATTCACCTTTATCTTCTACCTTGCGAACACGCATAGTGAGCAGGGCGGGGATAATTAAAGCAAGGACAGATAATGCCACAGCTGCGTATGTTAAGGCTTGCACGAAGCTACTAAAGAACAGTGCCGCAAGTAATGGCGGAGCGAAGGTTAATAAGCCCGTTTGAATACGACCAAATAAGCTATTACTGCGTTTAAATAAGTCAGCAAGGTAGTCAAATAATCCTAAAGCAACACCTAAGAAAGAAGTCGCAAGTGCTAAGTCCATAAATAGGCTAACAGCAATATTGACCCGTGGTGTTGCTACCACATCACGAATGGCAGTTAGCAAGCCATTTAAGCCAGACTCTTGTGCTAAAATACCTAAAAATGTTGTTGAGGGGATTGAGCCAAGTGTTGCTACCTGCCAAAGGATATATGCAACCAATGGAATTGCGCTACCTGTAATGAAAATCATACGCAGTTTACGCACATCACCATTCATATAGTTAACTAAGCTAGGAACACTACCGTGGAAGCCAAATGAGGTGAATATAACGGGAACAGCGGCGAGAATTAAACCTTTTTCAATAGGCATGGTGCTTAAGTTCACCGCTTCAGCATGTGGCATCATAACAACTAACATGATGATTAAGAAAATTGTTTTGGCGGTAAATAAAATTCGGTTAATAAAGTCAACCGAATGGGTACCAATACATACAACAGCTCCACCAATAATTGTGAAGGCGATAATGGCCGCTTCGGTACTGATGGTAATCCCCCACCAAGATGAAAGACTGTCAGAAATCAATACGCCAGCCCCACCAATATAAGCGGTTGTTAGCGCATACATCAGTAGCAACATGCTTAAACCCGTGACGATTTGTCCTGCTGGACCAAGGTATTTTTTTGCTACGGTACCTAACCCCATATTTGCAGGGTTATGTTGGTAGACCTCGACTAATAATAATGAGGTATAGCTCATTAACATCCATAACCCAACAAGCAAACAGACGATGCCTGTAAAACCGACGCCTGCAGCGGCAAGTGGCATTGCCAACATCCCTGCACCTATTGTTGTTCCTGCAACGATTAACACACTGCCAAGAGTACGATTCTTCACAAGTTCCTCTAATTGAATCTGAATAATTAATAAGTGATGCAGATTATGCGATTGTGCGAATTGTGTCAAATGTAAATTACAGTTGGTGTAAATTTATTTGTACACTAATTAGAGGCAAAATAATAATAAATAACCGACCAATATCAAGGTTAGTTATCTAAAGGAAAAATGATGAATAAAGATACCTAAAGGTAAATTAATTTTGGCTTATTTGTTAAGAAATGGTGTGTAATTTATTGATTTTACATAATTATTGTTTGAACTGGCTAGTATCGCAGTTACTTAAGATAAATAGTGTGATGCGGTCAAAATAAACACAACAAAAATAAAACTATATTGGTTTTAAAATTATCATAAATCAAATTAATGCTTGAAAATCATCTCAATAATAGGAGGCAAATACATATAAAAGGATGGAACTATGGACTTTATGATTCAACTCGCCATTATCCTTGTTTGCTTGTTTTATGGGGCAAAAAAGGGGGGAATGGCATTAGGGCTTCTTGGTGGGGTAGGTCTTGTTATCTTAGTATTTGGTTTTGGATTACCACCAGGAAAACCACCTGTTGATGTTATGCTTGTAATTATTGCTGTTGTTGCCGCATCAGCTACGTTACAAGCATCAGGTGGTTTGGATGTTATGCTACAAATTGCAGAACGACTACTACGGAAAAACCCTAAGTACATCTCTATTGTGGCACCTTTTGTGACTTGTATCTTAACCATTTTGTGTGGTACAGGGCATGTTGTTTATACTATCTTACCTATTATCTATGATGCGGCGATTAAAAATAATATCCGTCCTGAAAGACCAATGGCAGCAAGTAGTATTGGCGCACAAATGGGGATCATCGCCAGCCCTGTTTCTGTTGCAGTTGTGTCCCTAGTTGCCATGCTTAACGGTGTGACTATTAATGGCAAGTCTCTTGAATTCCTTGATTTACTGGCAATTACTATTCCTTCAACCTTAATTGGTATCTTAGCCATCGGTATTTTTAGTTGGTTCAGAGGGAAAGATCTCGATAAAGACCCTGTATTCCAAGAATTTATTTCGGTCCCTGAAAACCATGATTACGTGTATGGTGGCAGTGTGACATTGCTGGATAAAAAATTACCGAAAATCAACTGGGTCGCGATGTGGATTTTCTTAGCATCAATTGTGGTTGTGGCATTACTCGGCGCATTTTCTGAGTTAAGGCCGTTAGTCAATGGCAAGCCGTTATCGATGGTTTTAGTTATTCAGATGTTTATGTTGCTGGCGGGTGCGCTCATCATCATTATCTGTAAAACCAATCCAGGGCAAATTTCGAAAAATGAAGTATTCCGCTCGGGGATGATTGCGATTGTGGCGGTGTATGGCATTGCGTGGATGGCAGAAACCATGTTCGGCGCCCATATGGATGAAATTAAAAGTACACTGGGGTCTTTAGTGAAAGACTTCCCATGGGCGTATGCGGTCATCTTATTACTGGTATCTAAGTTTGTTAATTCTCAAGCAGCGGCATTGGCCGCGGTTGTGCCTATCGCGTTAGGTATTGGTGTTGACCCCGCGTATATTATTGCATCAGCACCCGCATGTTATGGTTACTATATTTTACCAACTTACCCAAGCGACCTTGCGGCGATTCAATTCGACCGTTCAGGAACGACGCGTATCGGTAAATTCGTCATCAACCATAGCTTTATCTTACCCGGGTTAATTGGGGTTGGTGTATCCTGTGTGTTTGGTTGGGTATTTGCAGCGCTTTATGGCTATTTATAATAGCGAGGGCGAATTAATAAAGAACAAATAGATTAAAAGCGATTGCATAGAAGAGCTGTGCAATCGCTGATAATGCTAGCCAATCTCGATATCAGAAAGCGGGTGGCAACAACAAGGTAAAATTTCACCTTCTTGTACAAAGGCTAGAGGCTTACGCTTATAGCCTACTTTTCCTCGCAACAATGTTACACGGCATGAGCCACAGTAACCTTCACGGCATTGATACTCGACAGGTACTCGGCTATCTTCTAGCGCTTCCAATAAGCAAGAATGAACTTCTGTATGGTAGGGGACTTGAACACCCTGCGTGAGTCGCAGGGTGATTTTGTGGCTAGCCATAATTACAGTTCGAAGTCACTCAGGTCGTCAGTATTGACTTCAGAGTCAATTTGACCAACTAAGTAAGAACTCACTTCAACTTCTTGTGGTGCCACTTGAACGTTATCTGACACCAGCCATGCATTGATCCATGGAATTGGGTTAGAACGTGCTTCAAAAGGCAGCTTCAGACCAACAGCTTGCATACGGATATTGGTGATGTACTCAACATATTGGCACAGAATATCTTTATTCAGACCAATCATTGAACCTTCACTGAACAGGTAATCGGCCCACTCTTTTTCTTGCTCTGCTGCCTGCACAAACAAGTCATAACATTCTTGTTCGCACTCTGCTGCAATTTCTGCCATTTCAGGGTCATCTTGTCCTGAACGTAACAAGTTCAACATATGTTGGGTACCTGTTAAGTGCAGCGCTTCATCACGTGCAATCAGTTTGATGATTTTTGCGTTGCCTTCCATGAGTTCACGTTCTGCGAACGCAAATGAACAGGCAAAGCTCACATAAAAGCGGATAGCTTCCAGTGCGTTAACACTCATTAAGCATAGGTATAATTGCTTTTTCAGCGCGCGCAATGAAACGGTGATTTGTTTCCCGTTGCAATTATGTGTGCCTTCACCAAACATGTGATAGTAGTTGGTCATTTCGATGAGGTCATCGTAAAAACCCGAAATATCTTTCGCACGTTTTAAAATTTCTTCATTTTCAACGATATCGTCAAAAATAATCGCTGGGTCATTCACAATATTACGAATAATATGCGTGTATGAACGTGAGTGAATAGTTTCAGAGAACGCCCACGTTTCTACCCATGTTTCCAACTCAGGAATTGAAATCAGCGGCAGTAATGCCACATTAGGGCTGCGACCCTGAATAGAGTCAAGCAGCGTTTGGTATTTCAAATTACTGATAAAAATGTGTTTTTCGTGATCTGGTAGCGCATTGTAGTCAATACGGTCGCGTGATACATCCACTTCTTCAGGACGCCAGAAAAACGATAACTGTTTTTCAATCAGCTTTTCGAAAATCGGGTATTTTTGCTGATCATAGCGTGCCACATTAACAGGTTGGCCGAAAAACATCGGCTCCTGCATTTGGTCATTTTTCTTCTGTGAAAACGTTGTATATGTATGTGACATAACAATTCCTATTAAATTTTACACGCGCCGCCTTCGCAATCGGAATCCGCTGACTCAACAACTTCTTCCAGATCGCCCTGAACATCTTCCGCACCATCGCGGGTGTTATGGTAGTAAAGTGTTTTTACACCAAACTTATAGGCGAGCAATAAATCTTTTAGTAATTGGTTCATTGGTACTTTACCACTCTCGAAACGAGTAGGGTCATAGTTTGTGTTAGCAGAAATCGACTGGTCGATAAACTTCTGCATAATACCAACGAGTTGTAGGTAGCCGCTGATAGATGGCATTTGCCACAACAGTTCATAAGCCCCTTTCAAGTTTTCATAATCTGGCACCACTTGGCGCAAGATGCCGTCTTTCGACGCTTTAATACTGATGTAGCCACGTGGTGGCTCAATACCATTGGTTGCATTAGAAATTTGCGAAGATGTCTCAGAAGGCATCAAAGCAGACAGCGTTGAGTTACGCAGGCCATAAGTCTGAATATCTTTACGCAGTGCTTCCCAATCATAATGCAGTGGTTCATTGGTTAACTTATCGAGCTCTTTTTTATAGGTGTCGATAGGTAATACACCTTGCGAATAGGTCGTTTCATTGAACCACGGGCATGCACCTTGTTCTTTCGCCAAATCGTTTGATGCTTTTAACAGATAATATTGAATAGCTTCAAAAGTTTTGTGCGTTAAATTATTTGCGCTACCGTCGGAGTAACGTACACCGTGTTTCGCTAAGTAATAGGCATAGTTAATCACACCAATACCTAATGTACGGCGACCCATAGAGCCTTGTTTTGCCGCAATAATTGGGTAGTCTTGGTAGTCGAGTAGGGCATCTAAAGCACGCACCGCTAAGATGGCTAACTCTTCTAATTCATCAAGGCTATCAATTGCACCTAAGTTAAATGCAGACAGCGTACATAATGCAATTTCGCCTTCTTCATCGTTGATGTTATTCAACGGCTTAGTTGGCAGTGCAATTTCTAAACATAGGTTAGATTGACGAACGGGAGCAACCTGTGGGTCAAACGGACTATGTGTATTACAGTGGTCAACGTTTTGAATATAGATACGGCCTGTTGATGCACGTTCCTGCATCATTAATGAGAACAATTCGACGGCTTTTACGCTGGACTTACGAATAGTTTCATCTTGTTCATATTGAACATACAAACGTTCGAATTCATCTTGGTCAGCAAAGAATGCATCGTACAGACCTGGTACATCAGAAGGGCTGAATAAGGTAATGTCTTGGTTTTTAATTAAACGTTCGTACATTAATTTATTCAATTGCACACCGTAATCCATATGACGAACACGGTTACCTTCAACACCACGGTTATTTTTCAGGACTAACAGGCTTTCAACTTCAAGATGCCAAATTGGGTAGAATAATGTTGCTGCACCACCACGCACACCGCCTTGAGAGCATGATTTAACCGCTGTCTGGAAGTGTTTGTAGAATGGGATACAACCTGTGTGGAATGCTTCACCACCGCGTATTGGGCTACCTAATGCGCGAATTCGGCCCGCATTTACGCCAATTCCAGCGCGTTGAGAAACGTATTTAACAATTGCACTTGATGTCGCATTGATGGAATCAAGGCTGTCACCGCACTCAATCAGGACACAAGAGCTGAACTGACGAGTTGGTGTGCGTACCCCCGCCATAATTGGCGTTGGCAAAGAAATTTTAAATGTTGAAACCGCATCATAGAAACGACGAATGTAGTCTAAACGCGTTTCTTTTGGGTAATGGGAGAATAAACACGCCGCCACTAAAATATATAAAAACTGTGCGCTTTCGTAGATTTCACCCGTTACACGGTTTTGAACTAAATATTTTCCTTCGAGCTGTTTAACGGCTGCATAGGAGAAATTCATATCACGCCAATGGTCAATAAAACCGTCCATTTGCTCGAACTCTGCTTGCGTGTAGTCTTCCAGCAAATGCTTATCATACTTGCCCATTTCAACAAGGCGTTTTACGTGCGTATAGAGTGCAGGCGGCTCAAACTGGCCATAGGCTTTTTTACGCAAGTTAAAGATAGCTAGACGTGCAGCAAGGTATTGATAGTCTGGTGTTTCACCAGTAATCAAGTCGGCAGCTGCTTTGATCATCGTTTCGTGAATATCAGATGTTCTGATCCCATCATAAAACTGAATCTGAGAACGTAACTCCACCTGTGAAACAGATACGTTACTTAGGCCTTCCGCAGCCCAGGTGATTACCTTGTGGATTTTATCGAGATCAATGCGTTCTTTATGTCCGTCACGTTTTGTGACTAACAGACTCTGGTTCATGAGTAAGTACACCTTGGTTGAACTACAAATAGTGTGCCACAAACATAAAAAAGCTCATGGTTGAATACCATGAGTCTAGTGCTGTTTAGTTTAGCTTCACTACTATATGTAGTAGTTTGTTGAGTAGACAATAACAAGATAATGTTAATATGCGATTTTATCAAGTGAACAAATTCGAGGGATCTTGTGGATAACTGGTTGGATAAGAAAAATGATCATGTCGGTAAGCTGCATGGTAAAAGGGACTAATAAAAAAAAGGCTTCCGACATGATGACTAAAATAAATTTTGTAAACGTAGACCGTTTGCTGATTTCTTAAACGTACTGATTGCGATTTATTCTTTTCGTGATTAGTTAGCTACTCACTAATTGTATGAAGCATATAATTCACATCTACATTTGGCCCCAGCCAGAACTTGTCAGTGATAGGGTTGTAGTGTAACCCCGTGATATGCTTATCTTTTAACTGTGTTCCGTCAATCCAACCGATGAGTTCAGAAGGGCGAATAAACTTATTCACATCATGGGTGCCTTTTGGAACCATCTTCATAACGTATTCGGCGGCAACGACTGCCATCAGCCACGCTTTTTTGTTGCGGTTGATGGTTGAAAAAATAACATGACCACCAGGCTTAACCAATTTAGCGCAAGCTCTCACGACAGATTGTGGGTCAGGAACATGTTCTAACATTTCCATGCAAGTGACGATGTCATAAGCTTGTGGATGTTTATCGGCATGCTGTTCAACGGTTTCTTGAACATATTCAACGGGAATACCCGATTCGAGAGAATGTAAGCGAGCGACCATTAACGGATCTGCGCCCATATCAAGTCCTGTAACATCCGCACCTTCACGCGCCATACTTTCAGATAAAATACCGCCGCCACAACCGACATCAAGAATTTTTTTACCGAAAATGCCATCTACACGTTGCATAATATAACCAAGACGCAATGGGTTAATACGGTGTAACGGGGCAAATTCCCCTTCTAAATCCCACCAACGGGATGCAATAGACTCAAATTTTTCGATTTCTTGTTTATCGACATTTAAGTATGTCGGTGCTTGGGTATCGCTCATTGATAAAACTCCTATTTTAACCCTATGACTGCATATTGCCTTTTATGATGAGACGAATTAGGCGCAGTGATAGGTGTCCGTCAATCATTGATGGTCATAATCTAGACAATAATGCACTTAAGGCAGTTATTAATGAATAATCCCACAAGTTTCGGACACACAAACTTAATTTTCCGCTATTATACATAGCTTGAAAGACAAATACCCGTCTCTTATTTTTATTAAATTGGCGAATTGTGGTATAGTCCTACTCTTTGAATCCGAAGTTATGAGGGACAGTGGTTCCATGAGCGAGATTGCCAGAGAAATCACCCCAGTCAATATCGAAGAAGAGCTGAAAAGCTCATATTTGGATTATGCAATGTCCGTTATTGTCGGCCGTGCACTTCCAGATGTTCGAGATGGACTGAAGCCAGTACACCGTAGAGTCCTCTTTGCGATGAATGTATTGGGAAATGATTGGAATAAACCCTATAAAAAATCTGCCCGTATAGTCGGGGACGTTATCGGTAAATACCATCCACATGGTGATAGCGCTGTTTACGAGACAATTGTTCGTCTTGCTCAGCCTTTCTCTATGCGTTACATGCTGGTAGATGGTCAGGGGAACTTTGGTTCGGTTGACGGGGACTCCGCAGCCGCAATGCGTTATACGGAAATCCGTATGGCGAAAATTGCCCATGAGTTACTGGCGGATCTTGAAAAAGAAACCGTAGATTTCGTTCCAAACTATGATGGTACAGAGCAAATTCCTGAAGTCATGCCAACGAGAATCCCTAACCTACTGGTTAATGGGTCGTCAGGTATTGCTGTCGGAATGGCAACCAATATTCCGCCTCACAACTTAGGCGAAGTAATTAATGGTTGTCTTGCCTATATAGAAGACGAAGATATTAGTATTGAAGGCTTAATGGAACATATTCCAGGGCCAGACTTCCCAACTGCGGCCATTATTAATGGTCGTCGCGGTATTATCGACGCTTATAAAACGGGTCGTGGTAAGGTGTATATCCGTGCCAGTGCCGAAGTTGAGGTTGACGAAAAAAATGGCCGCGAAACCATTATTGTTAGCGAAATTCCTTATCAGGTGAATAAAGCACGCCTGATTGAAAAAATCGCTGAATTAGTCAAAGAAAAACGTGTTGAAGGTATCAGCGCATTACGTGACGAGTCGGACAAAGACGGTATGCGTATTGTGATTGAAATAAAACGCGATGCAGTGGGTGAAGTTGTTCTGAACAACTTGTATTCATTGACTCAATTACAAGTGTCTTTCGGTATTAATATGGTGGCTTTACACCAAGGCCAACCAAAAATTCTAAACCTGAAAGATATCATCGCTGCCTTCGTTCGCCACCGCCGTGAAGTGGTGACACGCCGTACGATCTTCGAATTGCGCAAAGCGCGTGATCGCGCACATATCCTTGAAGCATTGGCTATTGCATTAGCTAACATTGACCCAATTATTGAGTTAATCCGTAAAGCACCAACGCCAGCTGAAGCAAAAGCGGGGCTGATTGCACGCTCTTGGGATTTAGGCAATGTGGCCGCTATGCTTGAACGTGCAGGTGATGATGCAGCGCGTCCAGAGTGGCTTGAAGAGCAATTTGGTGTTCATGAAGGTCAATACTTCCTGACTGAACAACAGGCACAAGCGATTCTTGATTTACGTCTGCAAAAATTAACGGGTCTTGAGCACGAGAAATTACTGGAAGAGTACCGTGAGCTGTTAGTGCAAATTGAGGCACTACTGTTTATCTTAAGAAGCCCTGAGCGTTTAATGGAAGTGATCCGCGAAGAATTAGAAATTATTCGCGATACTTACAATGATCCGCGCCGCACTGAAATTACCGAAAACACCGCTGACATCAACATCGAAGATCTTATCAATCAAGAAGATGTCGTTGTTACTTTGTCTCACCAAGGTTATGTGAAATATCAGCCATTGTCTGATTACGAAGCACAGCGTCGTGGTGGTAAAGGTAAATCAGCTGCAAGAACGAAAGATGAAGATTTTATTGAGCGCTTATTAGTCGCGAATACTCACGATACCATTTTGTGTTTCTCAAGCCGTGGTCGTTTGTATTGGATGAAAGTGTATCAATTACCTGAAGCTAGCCGTGGTGCGCGTGGTCGTCCTATTGTTAACTTATTGCCACTGGAGCAAGATGAGCGTATTACAGCTATCTTACCTGTACGGGAGTACGAAGAGGGTTATACTGTCTTTATGGCAACCGCAAGCGGTACTGTGAAGAAAACCCCTCTGCAAGACTTTAGTCGTCCAAGAAGTGCAGGTATTATTGCCGTGAACCTCAATGAAGGGGATGAACTCATTGGTGTAGATTTAACTAATGGTTCTAATGAAGTCATGTTGTTCTCTGCTCAAGGTAAAGTCGTTCGTTTCTCTGAAGATGCAGTGCGTGCGATGGGTCGTACCGCAACGGGCGTTCGTGGTATTAAATTAATGGACGACGATAAAGTTGTTTCTTTAATTATTCCACGTGGTGAAGGGCATATCTTAACCGTAACAGAGAATGGTTATGGTAAGCGTACTGAAGAAGCGGAATATCCAACAAAATCTCGTGCAACTCAAGGTGTTATCTCCATTAAAGTGAGTGAGCGTAACGGGAACGTTGTGGGTGCGATTCAAGTTGATGATACTGACCAAATCATGATGATCACGGATGCGGGAACCTTAGTTCGTACTCGTGTTTCTGAAGTGAGCATTGTGGGCCGTAATACACAAGGTGTTACCTTGATTAGAACGGCTGAAAACGAAAAGGTTGTTGGATTACAGCGTGTTGCTGAGACTGAAGATGATGAGAATGCAGATGAAAGCACCGACGAAAATGGTGCTGATGATGCAAATATCAACGATCAAGAATAAACAACGCCTTTAAGCGATATAACGGGCAGCACGGAGATGGCTGCCCGTTTTATTTATCTTCCATAGAACCATCTATTTTATTCCTTTTCATGTTTATCGTTTTTTAATATTGTAATCGAGTATAATTCGCTGTTGTGATAACGCATAATTAGGAAGACACTTGAGATACTTACCCTCATTTAAAACATCATTAAGATTATCCCGGGATCTTTTTCGTATCCTTGGATTGATGTTATGGGGCATGGGTGCCTTTATTACATTATTTTTTCTCTATTCTCAATTTAATGAATACAAATCGGATATTCGTCAGCAATTCCATTCAGGTTTTGAAAGCTTACAATCGTATATTCAACAAACAGGTGAAACGCTACAAGCTATCCAATCCATGACAGAACAGCATCGGATTAAATTGGATAGGTATAAAAATTTAAATGAAAATGAGCCTGAATTTATGACATTACCTGGCTCAGTAAATTACTCTTACTATAAGTTAACGCTAAACTCTGATTGTGATTATTTTCAATACCGTTCTCAGGGGTATTTACTGGCTTTTGAACAACTAAATTATTTTTGGAAAGAGAGTATTGCAGTACCTCAAGGATTGAATCACGTTTTTGTCATTGGCTCTCAAAGTTATTGCTTAGTGGACTATCCAATTCGTTCGACGGTTTCTGATATTGAGACGCTCAAAAAGGTTGGTTATGAAAGTGCGCACTCTTACCAAAGTCTAAAATCACAAGGTAAAGAGCGTAATATATATACTATCGTACATGGTGCACAACCTGATAATGGCCAAGTTTATTTGATCCAACCGATTCAAAACCAGGGAGCTGTGACAGGGTTTATCGGTATTGAGCGTGCGATAAATTTAAATCAATTTAATATCAGCAAAGATAAATCCATCGAAATCATGGTGGTAAATTCCCATAATCAACCTGTTTTATACTCGTCAGCAGAGGTCAACCCGAAAAATTCAGCATTGTTGGCGATTGCGGAGCCCTCATTCTTTGGTTTTAATTCTGATTACTCAAAACTCATTTTTAAAAAACGGTTATTACCTGCACAACTCACTGTTTTCTTTTCAATTCCGACGTCCGAAATTTTATCCAACCTTGAAAGCACTATATTTTATGGCGCGATGCTAAATATTTTTACTGCGGTTTTGCTATTTTTTTTGATTTGGCTGCTTGAAAGAAAAATGTTAGAACCTGCAGCGAACACAGCTATTCGCTTAGAAGAACATGAACAGTTTAATCATAAAATTGTTGCGTCAGCACCTGTTGGGATTATTATTTTAAGGTTAACGGATGGCGGGAACATACTGAGTAATGAACTTGCACACGATTATTTTAGACTGCTTAATGATGATGACAAGCAGCGAGTTTTGACGATCATTCGCCAAAAAACGAGTAATTATATTGATGTTGTGACCACCAACGGAACTCACTTACAAATTAGCTTCGTAAATTCTCGATATCAAAACGAAGATGTGGCGATCTGTGTGTTGATAGATATTAGCATCCGTGTACAAATGGAAAAATCACTGCAAGATGTTGCGGATGCAGCAGAACAGGCGAACCATGCTAAATCGATGTTTTTGGCAACAGTGAGCCATGAATTAAGAACGCCGCTGTATGGGATCATTGGAAATATTGAATTATTACAACGTTATGAGTTATCAGAGAAAGCAACTCGCTTAGTTTCTACAATGGATAATTCCTCTGCATTATTATTGCAAATTATCAGTGATATTTTAGACTTTTCTAAAATTGAATCTAAACAACTTAAAATTGAAAATAAACTATTCAATTGTCGAGACGTTTTTGCCTTTGTATTAGCGAATTACCTGCCATTGGTATCGAAAAAAAGAATTTCACTGTATTCATATATTGAGCCTGATATCCCTGATTTGATATTGAATGACTCAGTGCGGTTACAACAAGTGGTCTCTAATATTGTGAACAACAGTATTAAATTTACCCATTCAGGTTTCGTCTTGCTCCATGTTTGGAAAGATAATAATTATTTAAAAATTGAAATCCGTGATTCAGGAATTGGTATGACTAATGCGGTTGTTATGCAGTTGTTTGATCCATTCTTTCAAGTTTATGATCAAAATAACACGGGTCATAAAGGTACAGGGTTAGGATTAGCTATCTGTGAAAAATTGATAAACTTGATGGATGGGGACATGGAGGTGAGTTCTCAGCATGGTCTCGGAAGTTCCTTTATTATACGTATTCCATTATATGGGCAAGAATATATTCAAAAAAATATACCTGAATATCGCGCAAATTATAAAATCGCCGTCTCGTGTAAAAATGAATTTTTGATGAGTTTTCTGTCACGCCTACTCAAACATGCTGAATTTTCCGTAGTCACTGGGAATGATATTGATACACAGAAGGCTTATGACCTACTCATCACTGATTTTACTGACACAATTTCAGTACAGAGCCGTTACCAAATCAGGCTTTTAAGTTGCTATGCAGGAGAGTTTTATGAGGCTCAGCCAAATGAGTGGATTTATAATACTTATCAATTAGATAAGCTACCGCTACTTATTGATAAGTGGTTAGTTAAAGTTGCAGAAGAAAATATAAAGAACCAGAATATTCATGAGCCTATTGAAGCGGATTGTCGATTGAGTGGGTATCATGTTTTAATTGTTGATGATCATCCAATTAATCGAATGTTATTGAGTGAGCAACTTGCCAGTATTGGTTTTAGTACAAGCACTGCAGTTGATGGTATTGATGCGCTTAAGTATTTGAAAAATAACCGTGCAGATATCGTTTTATCAGATGTGAATATGCCCAATATGGATGGATACCAGTTGGCTCAGGAATTACGACTTTTAGGGGAAACATTACCGATTATTGCATTAACCGCCAATGCAATGGCAGAAGAAAAACAACGCTGTATTGATGCAGGGATGAACGAGTGTTTATCTAAGCCAACAACTATTGCAATTTTGCGTGAAACACTTATTCAATTTTGTTAACGTAATGAATAAAAAATAAAAACCCGCAATCGGGTTTTTATCGTTTAGATGGGCTGATAAGCCTTATTCGGAAGGAGAATTATCAATACTCACCGATGAGAGATAATTGAGTAGTGCAATATCATTTTCTACACCCAACTTCAGCATCGCAGATTTTTTCTGGCTACTGATTGTTTTAATACTGCGATTCAATTTCTTAGCAATTTCCGTGACTAAAAAACCTTCTGCAAATAAGCGTAAAACTTCACTTTCTTTTGGTGATAAACGCTTGTCACCATAGCCACTTGCATTAACTTTCTCGAGTAATTTGCTGACGCTTTCAGGTGTGAATTTTTTACCTTTTTGTAAAGCCGCAAGCGCTTTTGGTAAGTCTGCAGGCGCACCTTGTTTTAAAACAATGCCTTCAATATCCAGCTCAAGAATAGCACTTAAGATAGCTGGGTTATTATTCATGGTCAGAACAATAACGGAAAGGTCAGGATAGTGGCGTTTAATGTATTTAATTAGTGTAATACCATCGCCATATTTATCACCTGGCATAGATAAATCAGTAACTAGAACGTCAGCATTTAAGCGCGCTAAGTTATTAATCAAAGAGGTTGAATCTTCAAACTCACCTACGATATTCACCCATTCGATCTGCTCAAGTGACTTTCGAATACCGAAAAGAACAATAGGATGATCATCGGCAACAATGACATTTAGGTTATTCATATTATTGGTTACCTTCTGGCATTAGTTTTTTGACTGAATTATCCAGGTCTCTAATGCAATTTCTTATTTCAATTCCGTTTTTATCTGCTATGTAGTGTTCTAAGTCCTCGCAAAGTTTATGAAGAACTGTAAATTCGAGCATAGCAAAAACTCCTTTTAAACGATGTGCAGTGTTTTTCAATTCGGCTAAATCCTCAACACTTTCACTATTATACAGTTTATTAATATCTATCGGTACTGTTGTGATGAACAAATCTCGATAACCGCTTTGTGCCAAAGCAAATTGATATGCCGCAATCGCTTTTTCTGTAGTGGCTAAAGGTTCATCAGGTAGAGCTATTTCATTAATATTACTGCTATCGGTATTGGCATTTTCTATTAATAAAGAAATCGCATCAATCAGTTCATCTGCAAAATTGTAGTTAGCTTCAATATAATTATGATTAACTTCATTTATTGAAGTGATACTTCCGTCAACTTTAAGTGTATATTCAAACGCTTCTTCATTGTTATCCGTGATGAGTAAATCCCAATCTGATTGGGCTGAGCTTTCGCTTAAATCAAGAAATTCAGCACCGTAGTTTGACAGTGTACTTCTTACTATACGAGAGATGTCTGCATTATGGATATTTAAACGAATGTACACATCTTCTAATAGTGCAGGGTATTCATGCTCGATAGATTCATTAATGGCAGGCAGTGAAAGTTCATAATGTGTTCCAATCGCAGTACTTGAGCGAATAGAAAGCGTGCTGTTCATCTTTTTTGCCAACAATTTGCATAAATAGAGTGCCATTCCTGAGCGCGTAAATTGTGCTGGTTTAACAGTTTGCGCACTAAACGGATTTTGCAGATTACTCAGCTCTTGATTACTCAAGCCTGTACCGCTGTCTCTAATATTGAGAGAAATAATATGTTTCTCTGTATCATAAGATAGCGTGAATGAGATCTTTCCAAAAGAGGTTGTGACAAGAGAATATTCCCAAATTAGTTGTAAAAGGTTTTGTAGGTATATAGGGTTTACTTCAATTAGGGACTCTGGATTTACATTGTTATGGAAATAGAGCGATAGACCTTTATTATTGATTTTCGATAGATTGTTCTTGAGAAACTGGTTGATCAATTGACTGATTGAAATTGCCTCAGGTTTGAGAGAGGTTTTCTGTGACTCTAATTGGTTAAGAAGTTCAATATTATTAAACCAAGAATGAATTGTAATTAATTGATTTTCAATCTCTTGTAGTATGGATAGTTCACTAGGGTCAGTAGGTTGTGTTAACTGAGAGAATTGTAATTCCAGCGCTGACAGTGCGGGTAAAATTTCATGGCACATATTTTCAAGTACAACTTTGCGCATTTGAATATTTTTTTGATATTCACGCATTGCGAGTTCTTGGCGTTTTTGCGTCAAAACCTCTTTATCTTTATCCATAATAATAAAGAGTGCGGCATTAGGCATTGCGTCATTTTCTACGAGTACAACTTCGAAGATATTATTTTCTATGGAGACTTGAATAAAATCATGGTTATCTATGGCCATTTCTTTTATGTGAGCGAGATCCATTGAAGGTAATAGCTGATTAGCAAGATTATTACTGAGGATTTTCGTGTTGGTATTAAAATCGTAAACCAAGATCCCATAAGATATATGATTGATGATATCGTTATTCAGTGACTCTTTAAACTGGAGCTCCTGCAGCATGGATGTGTTCGGTGAAATCAAACGCTTACGTAGGAAAAGTAGCGTTAATACCGCTAAAAAAATCATGGCTATCATGCAAGCAATTAGCCAAAAGTTATAGCTAATAAGATGAAAGATAATCGTTTTTAACGAAATATGATAATAAAGCTGATAGGGAGTGCCGTCTATTGGTTGTGAAAATATAAGGTTTGTTCCCATTAATGTGGTATTGGTTTCAGGGCCCAGAGTGCTAGTTGGACGAGAGTTTATTGTGAAGAAGTCGCCATCTAATGAAGAAGGAATCAATGAATTCATCGAAATATCAAATGATATAACACTGGTTAATTGCCCTGGTGAATTAAACATCAGCCGGTATGTATAGTAATATACATTTTCAGGGGAGTATTTTTGTACGTTAGATATGATTTCCCGTCGGTCAAGTAATGTGGATTGAGCTAGCATGTCGGCGCGTTTTTCTTCCGCCGTGAGTGTTAGATAGCTTTCTTTGAAACGCAATTCAGGTTTTAGAACGGAATGAGTGGTCACAAGAACTAAAGTGTTATCTAACCCATTTAGGTAATACATGGAGTTATATTCATTTCTTGCCCCCCAAACGATCTCCATGTAGTTAGCTAGTTTAGTTGCGAGTTCATTATTGGTGGCTTTATTTGGCCCGAATACAATGGCATCTAAGGTTTGGTTGGTGCTAGTCAACCAATAAATATCATGGCGTATTTCCATCGCGGAAAGTGGGGTATTTGCAGAGACGTGTGATTTATCGTTAGCAAGTTTATAAATATGACTTGCTTGATAACGGTAGTCTTCAATTTGATAGGCTAACCTAGTTGCCATGCTATGAAGTGCAGTTTGGCGGCTTTTTACCCATTCTTGATAGTAGTTAAAAAGTGATAACGAAAGTATCACAACTAACAGTAAAATAAATGTCGCAAAAATGCGTGAAAGGGCATTTGGTTTTAATAATGTTTGTCTGTACATACTCGAGCACGCGATCCCATCGGCAAATTTATTATTAGATTAAAAATCATACGCCTAGAGTACTAGTAGACTCCGATTTTGCACAGATATTACCATTTTTCTTGGTAAAATGAGAACAATTGAGTGAAGATTAGCCAAATGAATTAAAAAAAGCAATTTTTTTACTTTCGGGGGTAGACAAGGAGGTCAGATTCCTCCATAATCGCGCCCCATGGAGAGATGGCCGAGCGGTCGAAGGCAGCGGTCTTGAAAACCGCCGATGGGTAACCATCCTAGAGTTCGAATCTCTATCTCTCCGCCAAATTAGCCGGCTTAGCTCAGTTGGTAGAGCAACTGACTTGTAATCAGTAGGTCACCAGTTCGACTCCGGTAGCCGGCACCAAATAAGAACCCGTTAACTTGAAAAAGTTAGCGGGTTTTTTCTTTTTAGTTCTCTGTATAATTACAATACGTTAAGTAGTAGTTGTGCCATCGTATAACATCAGTTTATTACTCCATTTTACATGCTCAGCAAGATGATTTAGTACTAAGCATGTCTTTCACCATTAAAGCCTGTAGAGAAGTGGGATTTAATTTAAGAAATGCAATAAAATGAGCGAATTTCTGTTGTTATAAAGCATAAAAAAATCAAGAGATGCTTTAATGCTTAAAGTTCTTCTTGCAGATGGCAAAGCGGAACCCAACCTTCTTGGTTTTTACTATTTTTAGCCCAAATCCATTGATTGATTTCCCGTGTGGATGTGAGTGTTTCACCAGTAACTACATTAAGCTCTAATGCAGTGTAATCTTCAATTGCAATGGCAGACTTGGAATCAATAAGCTGGATGATTTGCTTAGGAACAAAGCCTTGTAGGTTATTAAAACGGCATTCTAACCAATTCTCCCACCCTTCATCTCCGATATATTCATCACCGACAGACAGAATATCCCCTTTGCAAAAATGTATAGGGTTAGGGAATTCTGAAATATGTGATTTAACGACAGTAAATTTACGCATTATTTGTAGTCTCAAATTTTGAACATAGCGCGGTACTAACCATTTATAGTCTAATTTAAACGTAACTAAAAGAATAAGAATGAAAATTTGTATTGTAGGTACATCGGGAGTTGGTAAAACAACGTTAGCAAAAAAACTGTCTAAGGAATTTAATATTTCACTATACAGTTATGATGATATTTATTGGGATAAAAGCGGAGGGGAATACCACAAAAATACCCAAATTATTATTAATTCTTTGGTTTCAAATGTATTGTCACAGGATAAATGGATAGTTGAGGGGGCATATGACAAACGACTTTTGCCATTTTTTAATGACTCCATGTTAATCATACATTTAAAAAAGCCACATCATGTTTGCGCCACTCGGATTATAAAACGTTTCTTATTGGCACGTATAGCGAGGACACAACCAAAAGAAACGTGGAAAAATACTTGCGAGTTATTGCACTTTACTAAAAAATTTGAATCTCGATTAGAGGCCTTTTTTGCCTTACACCCTGAATTTCATGCAAAGAAAGTCATTATAAATCGCAATAATTTATGTGTGATTGACATTGTTAAGTCTTTCAAAGGTACCTAATTAATATCACGTCTTAGTATTGACTGGCTCTGAGGAAGAGAAAACAAGTTATCAATATTGGCTAAAAAAATAGCCCCTGGTGTTGGGGCTTAAAAGGGATGGTACTACTAGGATTAACTCATAGAATTAGTTATACGCGAATGAGCGTCATTTTTTGCAAGTGATAGTTAAAATTAAATTAAGTTTTGTAAAGTAATTAAAGGTAAAGGAAATCACGTTAGGCTCAGAGGTGGTATCGGTGATGGCAATGGTCTTGCTTATAGTTATGGTCGAAAGGGGATGAGGTATTAAGATATTGGTGCAGTGGAAATATAAATTTCATTGCGTATTGAAAATAGATATTTTTAGTTAAAAATTAATTTTCAATAATAAGTTAAATTACCTATTTTATTTTTAATAAAGAAAAGCCTCGTTAGATGACGAGGCTTTTTTTGTTAGAACCAGCTGTGTAGCATAAAATAGGATAATGAAAATACAAAAATTACCATTAGGTGTTGAAGCACCTTTAAAAATAAAAGAAATCTTCTTATTTGATTCATTTTTTCCTGCTCAGACTAACAAATATACGAAATACTTAGTGCAAGATTTATAGCGTAGTTAAGATATCAATAAAGTTCCAATGACTAAAGGTAAATTATTTAAAAAAATAAAATAAAAGAAAGAAATAGGTATATGTAACTAGTGTTAAAGATATGTTAAAGATATCTTAAATATATATAGAAAATATTGTTATAATGAATGCGTAAGGGAAAATATTCTAGACTTGTATTTTTTAGAAAATGATGCCCTATCTAATTGTCAGAGAGGGCATCATTGTAATAGCTTATTTATATTTTGAATTAAAAGGTACTTTCATACTCACGTGCTTTTTTGATGTCGTAATTATGTTCCCATTTAGCAATAACGAGAGCGGCCAATGCATTGCCAACAACGTTAAGAGCAGTACGTGCCATATCTAAAATACGGTCAACACCTGCAATGAATGCAAGGCCTTCCAATGGGATCCCAACACTGCCTAATGTCGCAAGTAGTACAACGAATGATACACCAGGAACGCCTGCAATACCTTTTGACGTAATCATCAGGGTAAATACGAGTATCAGCTCTTGGCCTATGGATAATTCAATACCATAGAGTTGGGCGATAAATATTGCTGCAATACTTTGATATAAAGTGGAGCCATCGAGATTAAATGAATAACCGATAGGAATAACAAAACTGGTTACAGATTTTGGTGCGCCGTACTTCTCCATTTTATCCATAATGCGTGGAAGTACAGTTTCAGAGCTTGCTGTGGAATAGGCCAATAGGAGCTCATCTTTTAATATTTTCATTAACGTGAAGATATTAATTTTGCAATAACGCGCAACAATTCCTAATACCACCACAGCAAAGAAAATAATTGCACAGTGCACAAGAATAACCAATTTAAGTAATGGGACTAATGATGAGAACCCAAAGTTTGCAACGGTGACTGAGATCAATGCGAACACCCCGATTGGTGCATACATCATGATCATATTAGTCACGCGGAACATGGTTTCAGAAAATGTTTGTAACACATCAAGCAGTGGTTGTTTTTTCTCAGCGGGTAAAGATGACAGCCCTAAACCGAAGATAACTGCAAAAAAGATGACAGGGAGCATGTCACCACTTGCCATCGCAGCAAAAATATTGCTAGGGACTAAAGTGAGAATGGTATTGATAATCCCTGATGGATGACTTTCGACTTCTTGTGTCGTTTTTTCGTATTGAGAAATATCGACTTGGGTGAGTTGAGACATATCAATACCAACACCCGGTTGAAATATATTTGCGAAGGAGATACCAACAATAATGGCGATTGTGGTAATCACTTCAAAATAGAGAATGGTTTTGAAACCGAGAGAACCTAATTGTTTTGTATTTCCGACACCAGCGATACCCACGATGAGCGTTGAGATAACAATGGGCACAACGATCATTTTAATTAACTGAATAAATATTTTACCCGCGGGAGAAAGGATATTTAAAATAAGCCAATCTTTGTACTCTGTATTGTCATGCAAAAGTGCACCAGCAATAACACCTAAAATAAGAGCAATCAGTATTTGCCATCCTAGGCCAAATTTAAAGGGCTTCTTATTAGTCACTTGGTTTAATGTCATAATGAAATCTCATTTATATTAATAATTTTTATGTATGCTTTTTTATTATCGTAAATTTTATAACGAATATTCGAGAAAACTACAACTATTAACTCGATTTATTTGAGTAATTTCAGTGGGTAATTTATATTAATTCGTTACTTTTGTTAAATAAGCGGCCTTAAAGTCAATTAATTGTGATAATTTTGTGTTTGATGTAAATTCTTGTGGCGTGAGAAAGTTAATTTTCGAGTTACATTAAAAAAATGAAAGTGTTTTATTCTGGTTATTTTTACGTTAAAAATAAGTTAAATGCGTAAGGGGGGAAACTAGATTGGATGAAAAAACAAACAAAAGTACTTTTTTTATTACATACCGATATAAATAGAATATTAAAATTAAAGATATGAATGTGATTAATTAACAATGCAGAGTTTTCTACTCGATAAATTTAAACTTATTTTGCTGTAATATTCGTAAAAATTTTTATTGTGGGAATAAGATGATTCACTCAAATTTTTGTAATGTAAAAAATTTAATCTGGGGGTAATTCAAAGAGGGGAGGAACAGCGTTAATTTGGTAAAACAAGAAAATTAAAATGAAGTTTGGCTGCGTTTATAAGCTGCCAATAGTGTTCGTTCAGATAAATCAAGGTAGCTGCGTAAGGTATTTGCAGCTTCAAGGTTGTGGCCTTTATCGAGTAGCTCAAGAATAAATTGGTTTTTATCAATATAGGGTGCATATAAAATTTTGGGGTCATTTAGGTGCCCAAAAGCGAGACGTAATTCAGCAGATATATTACGATAAAGTTTGATAAGCCGCTCGCTATCGGTTAATTCGACAATAGCAGTATGGAATTTCATATTGGCTGTGCCCACACCAATCCAATTCTCGATTTTTTCATGTTGACGCGCATCAACAACTGCATCTTTCATTTTTTGCACGGCAGGATGTAACGCATAAGCGTGTTCTAGTGCATTACATTCAATGAGCCGTCTCACATGGTAAATATCAATAATCGCAGCCATATCAGGAACTGACACAAAAACGCCCTTATTTGGTGCATAGGTCAGTAATCCTTCTTGTGTTAATACACGAAAGACTTCGCGAAGCGTATTACGTGAAATAGCGAGTTCATCACTCAATGTTGCTTCAGACAGCCGCTGCCCTGGCGTGATTTCCCCTACGGTGATTTTAGCACGGATGACTTCCGCAATCGTGACTGACAAGGTTTGAGCAACAGGCGTTTTTTTCATAAAAATGCAAACTTGAATTTGGTGGATGATGAAGCGGCTATATTCACATATTCAAGTTTAAGCGGCAAGTTTCCTTTCAAAAACATCAGGGTGCATCCCCTGATTTGCACCTATATGGTGAAAAATAGCCTAAGCCGCACTGAATTAGTGCATTCCAATGAGATCCATAACCTATTTTTTGCTTTCATTGTTAAAAAAGTGATCACGCCTTGATTTTTAAATCATGGATAACGATTTTTATTGATTGTTTATTCGTCATCTCATACTAATTGTTCAACAATCCATTAAAGATGAATTAACAATTAACATAACAAGTAGAACAATGGCACGATAATTGCCTGAGTGATAATCGCAATAACAACATCTACAACGACACAAATAATTAAAACAATAACACATAGAGGAGTATGTATATGGCAGCTCAAGAAAGCGCACCAAGCACTGCTGAGTATGTGAAAAGTCGCCGTTCGTCACTAATTGGTGCCATATTTTTGATGGCGACGTCTGCGATAGGTCCTGGGTTTATTACCCAAACTGCAACATTTACTGTAACGTTGGGCGCGGCATTTGCTTTTGGTATTTTAGCCTCCATCGTGATTGATTTTGTTGTGCAGCAAAATATCTGGCGAGTCGTGACATTAACCAAAATGCACTCATCACAAATAGCGAATGCGACTATCCCTGGGAGTGGTTATTTACTGGCAATATTGGTGATTTTTGGCGGCTTAATTTTTAATATCGGTAATATTGCAGGGGCAGGACTAGGGTTAAATGCACTTGTTGGCCTTGACCCAAAATGGGGAGGATTAATTAGCGCCTTACTTGCCATTTATATTTTCTCATCACGCAAAGCCAGTACATTTATTGATAGGTTAATTATTGGCCTCGGGATTGTCATGATTGGTTTAACCGTGTTTGTCGCAATTGCATCGAATCCACCCGTTGGGGAAGCGCTACGTCAAAGTGTTTTACCCGATACCGTCGACTTTGCGATGATTACGACAATTGTGGGCGGTACGGTTGGCGGCTATATCTGTTATGCGGGGGCTCATCGCTTACTCGATAAAGGCACGGTAGGGATTGAAAACATTCATGTGGTATCCAGTGCGGCAACAAAAGGAATATTGGTTGTTGGTTTAATGCGCTATGTCTTATTCCTTGCCATTCTAGGAGTTGTTGCAAGTGGCGTAACAATTGATATCTCTGGTCATGCAGCTAACCCCGCATCTCAAGCTTTTCAGGCTGCTGCGGGTAATTTTGGCTTACGTATTTTTGGATTGATCTTATGGGCTGCGGCACTAACAAGTGTGATTGGTGCGGCTTATACGTCGATGAGTTTTTTAACTGCTTTCAAACACACTATTTCTGAAAGACAACGTAATATCGCAACGATCATTTTTATTGCAGTTTCTCTGATAGTGTATTTGCTGATGGGAACGGCACCTGCTGCATTGCTAGTTTTTGCGGGGGGATTCAATGGATTAATCCTGCCAATTGGTTTGACTCTTTTTGTCTATATTGGCTGGAAACGTGCAGATTTGATGTCAGGTTATCACTATCCACGTTGGTTATTATGGTCAGGTGTGGTGACTTGCGCACTGACTTGGTACATGGGGGCGATGTCAGTCAGCGCCATCTTTAATTATCTGAAATAACCCTTGGAGTGATGATGAAAAAACAAATCGATTTAAATAGCGACCTTGGGGAAAGTTTTGGTCAATGGCAGATGGGAAATGATGAGGCTATCTTATCTGTAGTCAGCAGTGCAAATGTGGCTTGTGGCTTTCATGCGGGTTCACCTGAAGGGATCTTAAAAACCTTAAAAGCGGCCAAAGAAAATGGTGTGGCAGTAGGCGCTCATGTAGGGTATCCCGATTTAGTGGGATTTGGACGTCGAAATATGGATATTGCTTCCAGTGAATTGATTGCGGATGTGATTTACCAAATTGGCGCACTAAAAGGTTTAGCCACTGCTGCGGGTACTGATGTGTTATATGTGAAGCCCCATGGTGCACTTTATAACACGATTGCACATGATAAACGCCAAGCTATCGCAGTGATTGATGCAATCAAATCGATTGATAATCATTTAATTCTTGTTGCATTAGCGGGATCTCCGCTGATTGGTTGGGCACAAGACAGTGGTTTGCAAGTTGTGGCAGAAGCCTTTGCAGATAGAGCTTACAACAGCGATGGTACATTGGTTTCCCGTAAACTCGCAGGCTCTGTATTATATGACCCGAAAATTGTGGCTGAGCGTATGTTGCAATTAGTGCAGGAAGGCGGTGTTGTATCTATTGATGGTAAATTTACCCCAATTGATGCTGGCTCCATTTGTGTTCACGGGGATAGTCCAGGTGCGCTTGAAATGGCACAACAAGTTCGCTCTATCCTTGAAAAACAAGGGATTGAAATTTATGGCTTTGCCCATAAAGGAGAGCGCGAATGACACAATTAATGAAAGCCTCTACGCAAGCGATTGAGGCCGCACGAATTGCCCGCGAAGCGATACGTAATGGCTATGATAAACCGACTGCAGGTCTTGCTCCAGGTATGACGCAGGCCAACATGATTGCACTTCCTCGTGATTGGGCGTTTGATTTTTTATTGTACGCACAACGTAATCCGAAAAGTTGCCCAGTATTAGATGTGTGTGAATCGGGAAGTTGGCAAACCATGTTAGCTGAAGGTGCAGATTTACGAACTGATATCCCGCGTTATCGCGTATGGGAACATGGGCAATTAGCCGATGAAATCACGGATGCGACCGCAATTTATCGACAATATCCTGATTTAGTTACATTTTTGATTGGCTGTAGTTTCACATTCGAGACACCTATGATTGAGGCAGGTATTGATGTGCGCCATATCACCGATAAATCGAATGTCCCAATGTATAAAACCAATCGCTTGTGTCGCCCTGCAGGGCGCTTACAAGGGGAGTTAGTGGTTTCGATGCGACCAATTCCTGCAAACCGCGTTGCTGATGCTGTCAGTATAACAGGGCGATTCCCCTCCGTTCACGGTACACCTGTGCACATTGGTGCTCCTGAGCAGCTTGGCATTGCCGATATAATGCAACCCGATTTTGGCGATGCGGTACGTATCGAAGAGGGGGAAATTCCCGTATTTTGGGCCTGTGGTGTGACGCCACAAGCGGCAGTGATGAAATCGGGGGTGCCATTTGCGTTAAGCCATGCGCCTGGATATATGTTCATCACTGATGTGCCTGATGCGGCTTATCATATATAGAGGTGCCCATTGAGATTTTTACCTGTCAATTTAAGTGCGCTGATGGTAGAGCTTCAAAGCCTTGAGCAGACAATGGCGCTCACAGATTCATTGTATGAAACGCCAATTAAGGGGATTGAAGAAATCACACCTGCAGCAAGGACGATTTTAGTTCGCTATAACCCTATCATTGTTAATGCGAAAAATTTGGTTAGCCAGATTTCTGTCAGAGATATTTCGAAAGTGACGTCTAAATCGAGCAAATTAGTGGTCATCCCAGTGCATTATACAGGGGAAGATTTAATAGAAGTTGCTGAAATATTAGGTGTTTCTATCAGTGAAGTGATCCGTCGTCATACGGAAAATGAATACCACGTTGCATTCAGTGGTTTTGCACCTGGTTTTGGTTACATGGTGTCGAAAGATGCACAGTTGCATGTCCCTAGACGCCAATCACCACGCGTTCGTATCCCCGCGGGTTCTGTCGCGCTTGCAGGGGAGTTTAGCAGCGTGTACCCACAAGCAAGTCCAGGCGGATGGCAGCTGATTGGTGTGACAGATCTTGCTATGTGGGATATCAATCGTCCCGAGCCTGCTTTAGTCCAAGCGGGCTCACGGGTGAATTTTACCAATGCAGCGAAAAGTACGCTGAGCTATAGCCTGCCTGAAAAGGTCAAGCAAACAGCAATCTCTCAGAATTTAACGAATGATTTCACCGTATTAGCGACAGGGTTACAAACATTATTCCAAGATTTAGGCCGTGTTGGCCAATCAGCGCTGGGTATCTCAGAATCAGGGGCTATGGATAAAACGGCTCTGCGTAGCGCTAACCGCCTTGTGGGTAATCGTTCCGATGAAACCGTGTTAGAAATCACGCAAGGTGGTTTTAAGGCTCGGGCAAATAAAAATTTAATCGTTGCGGTCACAGGGGCGCCTTGTGCAATTGAAATAACGACAAACAACAACGAATACTACGAAGCGAATGTGTATGAAACTCTTCATCTTGCTAAAGGCGATGAGATTAAACTGGGGCGCCCAACGAAAGGTGTTCGCAGTTATTTGGCCATTCGTGGTGGTTTTAATGTTGCCCCGATTTTATCGAGTCGTTCGTTTGATACCCTAGCCCAAGTTGGGCCATTACCCTTAGCGGTTGGTCAAGAGCTCGCAATAAATAATCAAACAACTTCGCAAGCTATCTCCGTTAACGAAATGCCTGCTTTTGATTACCCATCAGCAGATGATGTTGTGGTTTTAGATGTTATTTTGGGGCCAAGAACAGATTGGTTTACTCAGGAGGCTATTGAGCGACTCACTCACCAATTATGGCAAGTGACTGCTGCATCGAACCGTATTGGTTTGCGACTTCTGGGTGAACAACCGTTTGAGCGAAAAATCCAACAGGAATTACCGAGTGAAGGGACCTGTATTGGGGCGATCCAAGTCCCTGCAAATGGACAACCTGTTTTATTTTTAAACGACCACCCATTGACGGGCGGATACCCCGTTATCGGTACTGTCTGTGAGTATCATTTGGATCTCGCAGGGCAAATTCCAGTGAATGCCTTAATACGTTTTAACCCATTAGGCGAGTTTAAAGAATTACAAGGGAGTGATTGAGCTTATGAATACGAACAACAATAACAAAGACCATAAAGTATTGATTGCCAATCGTGGCGAAATTGCTGTACGCATTATCCGTGCATGTCGTGATTATGGTTTTCAATCTGTTGCCGTGTATGCAGATAGCGATATAGCTGCGTTACACGTCAAAATGGCTGATGAAGCTTATGCTTTAGGGGGGAGCACCCCAGCTGAAAGTTACTTAAATATTGAAAAGCTGATAAGTATTGCCAAGAAATCAGGGGTAACAATGGTTCACCCAGGATACGGTTTTTTATCCGAACGAGCAGAGTTTGCTCGCGCGGTTAACGAGGCAGGGTTAATTTGGATTGGCCCGAGTGCTGAAAGCATTGATATCTTAGGGGATAAAGTGCAAGCTCGTCATATCGCAATGCAGGTCGGAGCCCCTTTGGTTGTCGGGACAAAAGACCCTGTTAAAGACGCGCGAGAAGTGGTGGAGTTTGCCCATCAACATGGCTTGCCGATTGCAATAAAAGCGGCGTTTGGCGGTGGTGGACGAGGCTTAAAGGTTGCATGGCAAATGCATGAGGTCGAAGAGCTTTATCATTCCGCTGTGCGCGAAGCGACCGCTGCATTTGGTCGAGGTGAATGCTTTGTTGAGCAATTTTTGCATAATCCACGCCATATTGAAGCACAGGTTATTGCAGATACGCATGGCAATGTACTGGTCGTGGGAACCCGCGATTGCTCATTGCAACGTCGTAATCAAAAATTAGTCGAAGAATCTCCTGCTCCATATTTATCAGAAAAGCAATTACAGCAAATTATCACTTCATCGACCGATATTTGTCGTAAGGCGGGGTATGTCGGCGCGGGTACGGTTGAGTTTTTGCTTAGCCAAGATGGAACGTTATCTTTCCTTGAGGTCAATACAAGATTACAAGTTGAGCATCCTGTGACAGAAGAAACGGCAGGAATTGATCTGGTTATTGAACAGTTGCGTATTGCACAAGGCCTGCCGTTAAGTATCAATGAAATGCCTAAACCGCGGGGGCATGCTTTTGAGTTTCGTATAAATGCAGAAGATGCAGGAAATGGTTTCTTACCGACGCCAGGGACGATTACCGTTTTTGATGCACCATCAGGGCCAGGTGTACGAGTGGACAGTGGGGTAGAAGCAGGCACAACAATCCCGCGAACTTTTGACTCTTTAATGGCAAAACTGATCGTGGTTGGAAATACCCGTGAACAAGCTATTTCACGTGCTCGTCGTGCTTTGGCTGAGTTTACTATTGAGGGGGTGGCTTCTGTTTTACCTTTCCACCAGGCCGTGATGGAACAGGCTGATTTTTGTGGCGATTTTAAAGTGCACACTCGCTGGATTGAAACGGAGTTTAATGTGGATATTCCTCCTGCGCCACGTCAAATTCCACAAGATAGCAATGTATTAACGCGTACGTTTATTGAAATTGATGGCAAACGCTGTGAATTGGGCTTGCCAGCTGAGCTCCTTTCTGGTTTATCCGTTAACAATGCACCAGTAACAAAAGTGACTTCTAAAAAGGAGAGTAATCCAGATGCTGTTAATGCTCCGATCTCAGGTGTGTTATTTAACTGGTTAATCCCACAAGGTGAAAAAGTGAATGAAGGGGATATTATTGGGGTAATGGAAGCAATGAAAATGGAAGTTCAGGTGCTTGCTCATCAAACAGGAACTTTAGAACATAGTGTCAATAAAGGCGATTTTATCGAAGCAGATTGCCAAATTGCACAAATAAATTAGTTAATCCTTTAGCTAACTTGGGTTCAAATAGGGGCTCAAGTTAGCGTGAATGGCGTTCTGGCAGTGAACGTAGAGGGGGATGCGGTGCTGGAACAGCATGTTTTTCTTCCGCAGTCATTTCTTCGCTGTCACGATAGACCTCCCCGCAGAGGAAATACAGATTAGGGCGTTTTGACTCGAGGTAGCTTTTTCTGCTAACACATTGTTCTTGAGTGAAAATGGTGTCAGTGACAGGGAGTGCATCACATGAATCTGTCCCGCAAGGGCTGACCCATAATGCCCAACCAATAAGTACCATATGTCCTGCCATTTACATTGCCATCCTTAATGAGAGCCAATATTAAACGCTGAAGAATTATTAATGTGGCGTCGTGTACTTAAACGCGTTAGCTATACAATTATCTTATCAGTGAAATTCTAACATTAGCTTAACCAAATGTATCTATTTCCTCTTGATAAACAGATGTCCTCACATTAAATAACAAAACATGAAAATTGAAAAAGTTTAAACCTATTATAGTGATAGATACAATAATTTACCTCAGGTATAAACAAGCTAATTTGTTAAATTGTGACAAAAAATGTTGTGCAATTTTTTAGCGTTAGGTCTCAAAAAAACAAAATAATTTGCTGTGAATTGCTGTTTTTAGAGTTTAACTCTGTTAATTAATACGATTATTAACTAGGATTACGATAACGTCTAATAAGAAAATCGATAGGAATATACGATGAATGCCATGGAAGAAGTGCTTTCATTTTGGTTTGAAGAATCAACACCAAAACAGTGGTTTGAAAAAAGTACAAAATTTGATTCGACGATTGCCCGCCGTTTTTCAGCGATTTGTGAGCGTGCAGCGAAAGGAGAACTCGCTTATTGGCGTGCGTCAATTCGTGGTCGTTTAGCGGAAATTATCGTGCTTGATCAGTTCTCTCGTAATTTATGGCGTGATACTCCGCGCGCTTTTGCTCAAGATGCGATGGCGTTGGCGTTAGCGCAAGAAGCCATCAAGCAGCATGATTATAATTTATTGACGCTATCGCAACGTAAATTTGTCTTAATGCCTTATATGCACTCAGAGTCCAGTTTCATTCATTTACAAGCGGTGGAACTCTTCCGTATGTTAGGGGATGACAATACGTTAGATT
Source organism: Providencia xihuensis (assembly GCF_041953405.1). NCBI lineage: Bacteria > Pseudomonadati > Pseudomonadota > Gammaproteobacteria > Enterobacterales > Morganellaceae > Providencia > Providencia xihuensis. The sequence goes on from NZ_CP169565.1 coordinate 1,958,033, forward strand.
ATGAAATGCGCCATAAAGCGATTATTGATAAATTTGGTCGTTATCCGCATCGTAATACGGTTTTAGGCCGCTCATCGACCCAACAAGAGCTGGCTTTTTTGCAAGAGCCAGGCTCCTCATTTTAACGTTTAAACAACCAAAGAGCAGGTAGCTTGAGCTTACTCTTGGGTATAATAAAATTAGCGGAATAACTCAACCTGAATTGGTGTAAGTTCAAGTTGTTTTTGTAAGTCAGTTAAGTAGACTTCAGTGACCTTGGCGATATTTGGGTAGAAGGCGTTTTCTGTTTGCGTTTGTTGAACTAAGGTTAAGTAGCGGTATGCCCACGGTAATAAATGCTGCTCCAACAATTCAACGATAGCGTCATCTTCCCCATGTTCTGCGAGCGCTGAAATTGCCATCAACATCAAGCCAAACTGGTCTTCAGGTTCTCGAATGCCAGTATCAGTAACTAACCCTTTTGATTGCAGTAAGTTGCGATAAGCCGCAGTTGACTCTCCCATGACGGTATTATCATGCTCAAAGTACACTGATCCCCAAGGTGGAGCAGGCATGCTACCTTGCCCTTCAAATAAGACAGAGTAATCATAAGCAATATCATTAGGGGCAGTTTGTGCCAATGAAGCACAAATAGCCTGAATTTGTTCTGAGTCTTTCCATGAGTGTAATTGTGGTAATTCACCTAAGGCGGAATAGACGTTCTGTAAGGTATCTGATTGTGGGGAATAGTAAAAAAACGCACCTAAAATGCGCAGTATAGTGGTGTCTAGCATCGTATTTTATCCATCTTATTTCGCGCTGCAGCATGGCATTTTAATCTGATTACGTTCAATGATATTGTTGCAGAGTAATTTTGGCATTTAATCAAAGAACGCCAGAAGGCGTCCTTTGATAGGTCATTTTAACACAGTAACAACAAAGGGTTACATGGTGATTTGCCATAAATTATAGAAAGCAATGCGACCCGCAAGTTCAGCCAGTAAAACCGCTGCCGCACAGGTAGCTAAGGTCGCTTTCGGTGCGCGTTGTTTCAGTGCGATACCAACAAATGCAGCTAAGGCAATAGCTAAAACAACCACTTGGAAGCCCCAGAAACCTGTTTGCTCGCTACTGAGAACAGGGCCTGTTTCTGTTAGGAACGCTTGATATCCCGCTCGGCTGGCAAAAATAGCGAACGTACCGATAAGAAAAGCAGCAATGCCTAATCCGCGAGCACCAATGGCAATGGCAAGTGCACCACCCCCAACGAGCATGGTCATCCACATTTGCAGTGTGGTATAGCCCGTATTCCAGTTTGCGATTGTTGCAATGTTATATACCTGTGGGATTGACCAGACAAAGGCTAATCCAGATACCACAGCCGCGATATTCGCCAATTCACGCAAGACGGTATTTTTGAAGAACAATGTGAAAAACAAGGTTGCTGCTGCACATCCAACAAATACACCACTTAAGAAGGCTTCGTTACTCATTGGAGAACGACCAACACCTAACAGCATATTAAAGAAGCGCAGTGGTTGACCTACGTGCAATCCACCGATAACTAAACCAATAAGCATAATAACAAACGCAACGATATTCGCCGTTTTTAACTGTTTGTCATCGATGGAACCCATTTTGCGGCTTAAATAGGCCAATAAAAACAGCCCCGCAGCGGATTGCCCTAAGACGGTGAAAAAAACTAATGGTAATTCATGCATTTTACACCTCCGCAGGGTTTTTTAGTTCGCCACTTTTATCACCAAATGGCTTCGCGTCTTTATGGGGTTTGATGACAATGTTCGGATTAGTGAAGCTTGGGTCTGGCATTGGTGCAATCCCACACTCTGTGCCATGTAACTCACGCAGAACATTAATATCATCAAAGTCTAAAGCGCGTTGTGGGCAGGACTCAACACACACGGGCTTCATACCTTTTGCGACACGCTCATAACAGCCATCGCATTTGCTCATCAGTTTTTTCTTCTCATCAAATTGCGGGGCACCATATGGGCAACGCAATTCACAATAACGACAACCTACACAAATAGACTGATCAACAACTACTAGGCCATCTTCTTCTCGCTTATGCATTGCACCTGTTGGGCAACCCGCGACACATGTTGGGTTTGAGCAGTGGTTACAGGAAATTGACAGATAATAATTAAAGACATTCTGCTGCCAAATGCCATCTTGTTTTTGCCAACTACCGCCGCCAAATTCGTACACACGACGGAATTTAGGGCCTAAATCTAAATCTTTTTCGTCCTTACAACTGACCTGACAGGTTTTACAGCCAGTGCATTTTGTGGAGTCAAAATAAAAGCCATACTGTTTCATGATTTAACTCCTTAAGCGCGTTTAACTTCAACAAGGTTAGTATGCTGTGGTGTTCCTTTTGCCAACGGAGAAGGCACGTGAGAAGTCAATGTATTGATACAACCACCAACATCTAAACCTTCACTATTTAGAGTACGCCATGCACCCTGTGGAACAGCAATAACACCAGGTAAGACACGCTCAGTGACTTTGACTTTAATTTGGATACGGCCACGGTCATTGAAAATTTCAGCCAGATCACCATTACTTAAACCACGTTGCTGTGCATCAATTGGATTGAGCCAAAATTGGTGTGGGATGGCTTCACGCAGCATCGCAACATTATAATAAGAGGAGTGTACGTGGCCTTTATCATGGAAGCCTGTCATTAATAAAGTGTGCTTTTGGTCTTTAGCTTGTGCTTCAACCCCTTCTTTATTCACACAATATTCAGGAAGAGCAGGGATGCGCTGGCCTTCTGGCAACTCCCAGTTTTTGACTCTTTCAGCTAATTTTTCCGAGTAAATTTCAATTTTTCCAGATGGTGTTTTTAACGGATTGTTAATCGGGTCATCACGGAATTTTTTCAGTGCAATATTTTCGCTACTATTTAGGAACTTACGGTCAATGATACCCGCACCGTCTGTTTCACTAAATTCAGGTAGATGTGGCATTTTTTCACGAGTCTTGTTGTAACAGAACTCAATCCACTCAGCGTAAGTACGGCCTTCCGTGAACTGTTCTTTAACACCCATTTTTTCAGCGATTTCGGCTAACACATCATAGTTAGGACGGTTTTCCCATAACGGCTCAATCGCGTTTTGTAAGCGTACAAGATAATGATACGCACCGCTTGCATAGGAGTTATTAATCAGGTCGTTAGTTTCAACCGTAGTGACATCAGGTAACAGCAGATCAGCATATTTAGCGGATGGGGTATCATGGTTATCCCACACCAAAATAAACTCACACTTAGACTCATCCGAGAGAATTTCATGCGTTTTATTCAAATCACCGTGCTGGTTGCCAATGACGTTACTGGAATAGCACCACATAAATTTGATGTCATTTTCCAGTTTATCGACGCCTTTAATACCAGCATTTTCTGCAGTCAGTTCTTTACCTCGTACAATGGCTTCAGACCACATGTAGGTTGGGATCAACGCTTTCACAGGGTTAGGTAGCGCAAAACCTGCAACAGGATAAGCGTAGCTATTACCCCATAAACCAGTGTTAGTTCCTGCTCGGCCAATGTTACCTGACATCAATGGCAGCATCATGATAGAACGACATGCTTGTTCGCCATTTTCAGTGCGTTGTAAACCCCAGCCCTGTGAGATCCAAGCGCGGTTTGCATTGCCAATTTCACGTGCTAATTGGGTAATACGAGCAACAGAGATGCCTGTCAGTTTACTTGCCCATTCAGGGGTTTTAACAATGCCATCAGGACCATTACCTAAGATATAATCTTTGTATGATCCATTACGCGGTGCAGAAGCAGGAAGTGTAGACTCATCCCAACCGATGCAATAATTTTTCAGGAATTCTTCGTCAGTTAACTCTTCTTGGATCATCACATAACCCAATGCAGCGACTAATGCAGCATCCGTGCCTGGGTAAATAGGGATCCATTCAGCGCCCAAAGTTGTGACGCTATCCGTGCGGCGAGGGTCAATAATAATGACTTTCGCTTTACTTTTGTCTAAGGCATTGAGTGTTTCATAGAATTGGCCACCACCAGACATCCGTGTTTCGGCGAGGTTATGCCCAAACATGACGACTAAATCAGAATTTTGGATTTCAGATAAATAAGACTCTTCAACGCTACCATATACGTATGGTGTAATTTCCATTAATTGAGCGTACGAATAAGTACCGTAGTCACCTAAAAAACCACCCGTTAAGCTAAGTAAGCGTTTACACGCTGCGCGACCATGCAAATTGGCGCCTGTAGAACCTGAACCGTATTGGTAGTAAATAGCATCACTGCCATATTTATCAATGGTATATTTCAGTTTTTCAGCGATGATGGTGGTGGCTTCATCCCAAGTGATTTTCTTGAATTTACCTTCGCCTCGTTTACCCACACGCACCATTGGGTATTTTAAGCGGTCTGGGTTGTAGGTTTTCCAACGTACAGAACGTCCACGCAAACATGGACGGATTTGGTGCTCGCCTAATGTGGAGTCATCGTACATTGTTTCGTTAGAAATACGGCTGATAACACCGTCTTTAACGTGAACCTTCAGAGGGCAACGACTTCCACAGTTAACTAAGCATGCGCTATAACTGATTTTTTCGCTGACTTCGTCAGGCATGATTGCTGGTGCTTTTGCTTGAGCAGAAAAGGGGAGAGTGATTGAGCCTGCTACTGCGGCGACACCCGCAACAGTTGCGGAGGTTTGTATAAACTCCCTCCTGCTCAGTTCTCCAAATTGAGTATTATTTTTAATTTTATGCATTGACATTGCCTATATGTAAATAACAACACGACTTTCTTGTTTTATATGTTAAAAAAAGTCTCTGTTAAGTGACATGACGTACATCAATGTTACTGCGGATAAATTAGATGTATTCATTTAATTTATAAGGTTTTTTTTTGAACTAGAACCGATTTTAATCCTATTTTTATTAACAATCGTTATGTTTTTTTTTATATAATGGTGGGGTATGAAGCGAGGAAAAAGAGGGGGTAAACCCTCTTTTAAAATACTACTTTAGATGTAGAAAAATAAGAAACTTTAACTAATTACTTTGGGTTAACGGTTTTACTGCCGATTGGTTAATTAACCTAACGTCATTTCCGGTAGGTGATTGATGCGGCATTAAATTAAACTGTGGCAAAATGGAGAAAATATGGTCAAAGATATCCGATTGAATCCTCTCATATTCAACCCAAACCGTTGTGTTAGTGAAGGCGTAAATCTCAATTGGAATACCATTTGAGTCAGATTCCAATTGCCTCACCATAATCGTCATTTTTTTATGAATATTGGGGTGTGCTTTTAAATAGGCATCAATATATGCGCGAAATGTCCCAATATTAGTCAAACGTCGCTGATTTAATGGGATTGCTTTATCATCAGGTATTGCGGAATTAAAAACTTGGATTTCAGACACTTTTTGGCCGATATATGGCTCAAGTAAATTTGCTTTTTCGCAATGCGAAATTTCTTCTGGTGTCAAAAAATGTACGCTGGTGGCATCAATACGAAAGCTACGTTTTATCCGGCGCCCGCCAGATTCGGTCATGCCTTTCCAGTTTTTAAAAGAATCTGAAATTAATGCATAAGTTGGAATAGTTGTAACAGTATTATCCCAATTACGGACTTTAACGGTGGTTAAACCGATATCAATAACAGCACCGTCCGCACCGTATTTAGGCATTTCTAACCAATCGCCAATATTGACCATATTATTGGCAGATAATTGTATACCAGCAACTAAGCCCATTATTGGGTCTTTGAATACCAACATCATCACTGCTGTCATGGCACCGAGTCCACTTAAAATAATCAGTGGAGACTTACCAATTAGTAGCGCAATGATCATGATTGCAATCAGTATGGATGCGATGAGCTTAATACTTTGGAAAATTCCTCGCAAAGGAAGGTGAGCGGTTTTAGCAGCACGTTGTAAGATGCCTAACACGATATCGAGTATGGAGTAAATCGTTAATAAGCCAAATAATAGGCACCATGCTTGTGAACCGACTTTAAGCACTATCTGGGCTGTTGACCCAGTAGATAGCCAAAGTGATGCTTGAATGTTAACAACAATACCTTGAATTACAAATGCAATTCGGTTGAAAAGATTATGTTGGGTAAGCAAATGCGGCCAGCTACCTACTGATTTTTGCCCCCGTTTCTCTAATGAGGGTAGCAATATTTTGTGTAAAAAAAGGTGTAAGACAAGGGCGACAATCAGTATGAGCCCAAGCACAATGAGCAAAGAGGCGAGGTTGGCATAGTCTTGATTAAACTGGTGTACCCAGTCGAGCAGTTGCTGCTGCATGTGTTCTCCTTCTATCAAAGGTTTTGTAGAAAATCTCAAAAAAGTGAGCAAAGCCTGAATAGCATATCATATATGCGATAAAAACTCATTAAGGGTGATATTAAACACTGCCTTAAATGTTTTAATTAGTTAATAATTTCATCACATTAATGACGACTAAGACTATCATTAAAATAGCAGATTTCAAAAGACACAGCCCAGTAGAGAAATAACATTTACATAACATGACAGATGATAAGTATTTTCCGATTGCGAATGAATATGGCGCAGAATAATGTTTGCTGAATATTAAAAGCGAGTTTTCTCACAGATCTGCGTATTCAGGAGGTAATCATGAATATATTTAAGTTAAGTAATGTTAGGAGGGGAGTACGTTCTCGTCATCTACTATTTTTCTTTGCGATGGTAATGCCACTATCATCAATGTCTTCACCATATGAAAATAATGAGCAAGGAAAGGGTAAAGGGCATCACCAAGTTCATAATGGAAAGGATAAGCAAACTCAGCGAAACGAAAGAAGTAATGCTAAATGGCATCAAGATACGAATAAGCAGAAACATACGCTGGCAAATTTTAATGTCAGTTTTGGTTATGTTCGTCCACTCGCTATCGAATATGGCTTAACTGGGTATAAAGGCTTACCACCAGGTATAGCGAAACAAATTGGTCGAGGTAAACCATTACCACCTGGTATTGCCAAAAAGGTACTCCCTAGGGAATTTGTATCGCAACTTCCAGTGTATGTTGGTTATGAATGGCAGGTAAGTGGGCGGGATTTACTGCTTGTTGCAGTTGGAACTGCGATTATTGCAGAGATTATTGAAAATGTTTTTGAATAAAAAAGCGGCTTTGAATTCAAAGCCGCTGTGCAAAATGTTTGCAAATTAACGCTAATGATAAGGTAAATGAAAGGTTTGATTGACTAGAAAACAACTAACTTACATAAAACGTTTTGACAGTAATTCAACGACTTCTTGAACACTACTGATAAATTCTTTAATGCTGCTCATGGTTAACTCCGATTATTAAAGTGTGATCTTGATCACGTGAGAGCATTTTAATCTTTGGATTGTTAATGTCAAGTTAATCTTAAAATATATTTTAAAAATTAAACATAATTTTAATGTGGATATTCATCACGGTTATTGGTGCATCCTCTAGACGCTTTATAAGAAAAAAGAGATGAATTTAAACGCAGATAGATAAATATGGTGTATGGTTAATGATATAAAAGAGAATAAAATGGCAGATTAAAGGGATGTATCTCAATGATAAGTTACGTGAATGGTCAATACCTACCTGAAGAACAGGCAACAGTCTCCGTTTTTGACCGAGGTTTTTTGTTTGCCGATGCGGTGTATGAAGTGACAGCCATTATTAACGGTAAATTGGTCGATTTTGAACATCATATTGCACGCTTACAACGCTCATGTCATGAATTGCAACTTGCTTTACCTTATAGCTCAGAAGAAATTAAACAAATTCATACGCAATTAATTGAGCGTAACAATATCAATGAAGGACTTATTTATCTTCAATTCACTCGAGGAAATGCAAAGCAGCGTAACTTTTTATTCCCTGATAAAGATATTCAGCCAACATTAGTCTTGTTTGCACAAAAGACGAATATTGTTGATAACCTAAAAGTAAAAAATGGCATTAGGGCTGTCACTGTAGACGATATTCGATGGGCGCGGTGTGATATTAAGACAGTGGCTTTATTAGCGGCTTCTTTAGCGAAAGAGTATGCTAAACAACAAGGTGCTGATGATGCAATTTTCGTCAAAGATGGAATTGTAACAGAAGGGAGCTCCAGTAATTGTTTCATTGTGAATCAACATGGTCAATTACAAACCCGAGGGTTGAGTCATGAAATATTACCAGGCATTACACGAAAAGCCGTTCTTTCACTGGCTAAAGAGCAGGGTATCGCAATTATCGAAAAAGCGTTTAGTCTTGAAGAAATGCTAACGGCGAAAGAGGTCTTTATGACATCAGCTACAACATTAGTTTGCCCTGTGATCAAGATTAACCATCAGAAGATTGGAGAAGGTAAGCCGGGGAATATTGCCATCCGGCTACGTGAGATTTACCTAGAAAATACAAAATAATAAATTAGGCTTTGCTATTTTAATTGCAGAAATTCCTTAACGGAAGAAACGGTGACCATACCCTCTAATGCTTGGAGACTTTGTTCATGAAGTTCAAGTGTTGGCGCGGCGCATAAGTCATCTAAAATGGTGACAAAATAGCCTAAATCATGCGCTTCCCGTGCTGTGCTCTGAATGGCTTTTACGGTGCTTACACCACCGATAAATAATTGCGTAATTCCATTATTAGTCAGCCATTTATTAAAATGGTTTCCTGCAAATGCAGAGACACCTTTTTTAATCATGATTGGGTCACGAAAACCCACATCAAGGTCATTTACCCAATTGCAGCCATTATCACTTAACTTTAATGCGCCGATTTCTTTGGCATGTTGAAACATGGGGGAGCCAGCGGGAACATCGTGGTAATTATCAGAAAAACCGACTTTTACCCAAATAACAGGAATATGAAGGTTCCTCGCGTGATTGGCTGCTTGATTCGTTTTTTCAATAATTTTGCGCTCATAAGTTTGTTGGTAGCTGGAATTTGATAAGCCATTTTTACCAATTATCTCTTCAATGAGATCAATAATTACTAATGCCTTGGACATTATTGCCTCTTTTTGCTGTAAGTAAATTAACTTAAAGGCGACTATTTTAACCCTAAAATAGGGAGTGTGTTGTTAACTCAATTACAGAATTAGATTTATGGCAAATCAATAATGAAACCAATCCCTCTATTATCTAACCCATCAGTAACTCTAATTGACGCATTAATTTTCATTGCTAAATTATGGGCGATGGATAAACCTAATCCACTCCCTGTTTCCATTGTGCCAGGAACACGGTAAAAGCGAGAGAAAATGAGTTGGCGACTTTGTTCAGGAATGCCTCGCCCATTATCTTGTAATGAAATAGTGGCACCAAAGGGGGTTAAATCTTTAATTGAAACTTTGATATTTCCTTTTTCAGGGCAATATTTGATCGCATTTTCAATTAAGTTGGTAAAGATATTTGTCAGAGCTAGTTTATCTGTGAGCACATAGAATGATTCTGGGCTTTGCAGTTCAACATCAATATTCTTATTAATTGCATAAGGAACATGGGATGAAATAATGGTGCTGATTAAAGTGGGTATATCGACTTGCTCTTTATTTAAGACGAAATCCTCGGCTTCTAAACGGGCTAAATCAATAAGCTGATGAGATAAAGAAGCTGCACGGTTTAGTGTCTCCTGCATGTCATTAATAATTTCTTCTTTTTCTTTTGGATTATCGATTTGCATTAATAAGTGTAATTGGGCGATAACGGCAGCAATCGGGGTGCGAAGCTCATGTGCGGCATCTGCCATAAAACGCTTTTCACGCTGATTAGCCGCATCAACACGAGCCATTAAATTATTGATTGCGGCAATAATCGGCCGAATCTCTTTATATTGTTCCTTAACTTCGATAGGCGTTAAGTTTCCAGGTTGGCGGCTGGAGATAATTTTTGCCGCTTGTCTTAATGGTCTTAGACTAAAATAGGCGGTAATTAAAATAGCAAGTAACATTATTCCTAAAATAAAGGCGAGAGGAATTGCAGTGCCTTCAGCAGGGTTTCCTAATAATGATTTTCTATCACTATAGGACTCTGCAATAACAATTTCGAATGTGTTTGTTTTATCCCAAGCAGAGGTGAAATGCCAATCTTTATGTAGGTTAGCTAATTCAGAAACAGATTTTAGTGAAGGAACCTTTAATTTTTCATTATTGCGGTAAAAAACATTGCCTTGTTGGTCCCTGACAACCATAAAAGGACGATAGGTTATTTCATCACCACTCTCCATTGCGTCTGCATATAGATTTTGTAGGTTATCTGCAATTTCTTTGAAATATTCAGGGTTATTTGAAACCACACTTAATGTTTTAGCAAATCCTTGAGTAATAATCTCTTGCTGTTTATCAAGCTCTTCATGAATTGAAGGCCAATAGAAAAACTGTAGCCAGCCAACTAATATTAGCCAGAGAAAAATTACAGAGCTAATTTGTAATCCGAAGATATAAATAAAAAAGGACTTAACTTTCACTTGTTTGAGCTTCTTTTTTTAATAAATAACCGATACCACGGATAGTAATAATGCGTTCTTTACCTATCTTGCGGCGCAAATTATGGATATGAACCTCTAAAGAGTTACTTTCTACATCATCAATACCAAAGAGACGTTGTTCTAAGTCTGTTTTTCGAACAACATTATCGGCATTCTTAATTAATTCATACAGTAATAAATATTCTTTTCCAGAAAGTAGAAGCAGTTGCTCATTAAGTGTGACTTGATGATTTAACGGGTTTAATTGCAGATTATCTAATTGCCAAATCTCAGAAGAAAACCCCGCTATTCTACGGCTTACAGCTTTGACGCGAGATATAAGTTCTGGCATAGCAAAGGGCTTAGTCAAAAAATCATCTGCGCCTGAGTCTAAGCTAGAAACCAAATTATCCATCTGATTTCGAGCTGTTAATATAATGATTGGAATTGACTCCCCAGATTGACGCCATGCAATTAATTCTTCCTGACCATCACCATCAGGTAGTCCTAAATCTAATAGCATTAAATCAAAATTACGAGAAGCGAGCTGTGACTTTGCATCTGTAAGCAACCGTACCCAACAGGGGTTAAAACCAGCTAATTCAAGTCCACGACAAAGTGCTTTTCCCAACTGGAGATCATCTTCTACTAATAGGATATTCATATTATCACCTCTGACCGTCAGTATAAGTAGTCAATGGAAACCAGACAATATCTCGCCGTCTCAAGTTCAGCTTAGATTTAAGTTTATCTTAAGGTTGGTTTAACCCAGTTTTAAGGTACAAAAATATAGACAGATTATTATTCTTACACCCTCCTAAGAATAAGAGCATTGATGATGAAACAAGCTTTCTATGAAGTACCAATGTTTATTGCAGTTATTCTCATCGCTTTGATCATCATGGGAAAAGATTTCAATAAGACATCAGGCATTTATCCTTCTAGCATAACAATCAATGAAATATCAACATGTATTGATGTTAATAAATGTATTTCGCAGTCGCATCTTTCTGATGAAAGAAAAAACAAATCAAACCTATTAAAAGAAATTAAAACGTTTTTAAGACAAAAGATTTATTAACTACGATGAGCGTAATTTGAACATGAAAAAAATTGTAGCATTAATGGTTGGCATTTTACCTTGTAGCTATGTGTTTGCAGGGGAAAGTACATTTATTGCAGGGGCGGGGATCAATATAGCACCCGTTTATGAAGGTTCAAAAAAGTACCAGCTTGGACCAAGCTTAGAAGCAACGTATGCATATCTTTCTGATGATTATGGCGTATTTAGCTTAGGTATTGAAGGTGTAGCATGGGGAATAGGCTTAACGGACAACCTCACTTTTGTCAGTTCATTGGGCTATGACTATGGGCGTGATGAAAAAGTTGGATTTTTGGGTAATAAAAATAAAGACCTAAAAGGAATGGGGGACTTAGATGGCTCCTTGTTAGTTGGCGCTGATCTGTCTTATACACTAAATAATTATGAGTTTTACATCATGGGTGATATAGCAACAAAAGATAGACGCTATGGCGGTCGCCATATAGGTCGAACTGTTACTATAGAATTAGGTATGAATACAGACTATGACATTAATAGCTCATGGGAAATGGAATATAATTTAGCGGCGGTTTGGGGAAATAAAGCCTATAACCAAGCTTATTTTGGTGTTTCCAAACAACAAGCCAGCAAAACTAAATTCGCAGAATATGATGCAAGTAGTGGTTTTAAAGATATACATGGCTCAGCCATATTAAATTACAATATGGATGATAATTTCACGCTATATACTGGTATCGCTGCGTATTATTTAATTGGTGACGCAGGAAAGAGTTCATTAACAGAACAAAAATTAGGTTTTGTGGGGTTAACTGGCTTCCGCTACAAATTTTAAGTATCCAAAAAAGGAATGCTTATTGATTACTAACATTCCTTTCGTTAATGAAGTCTATTCAGCAGTATTTTCTTCGGGGATCCATCCGTCATCTAACCAAATTTCTTCCAATATTTCTTCAATGCGGATTTTATCTTCAGACATTTTGGTTCCTGAAATGTTTACGCGCTGCTGCGAGCTAAAACCAACACGGGTTACCATATCAGGGTATTGATTTTGCAATTTACGTAAAATCTCAGATTCAAGCGCGTGTAAAACGTTTGTGCTTGGTTTTTGTGGTGCATTTTTATCAAATAAAACTTCAATTCTTAACATAATAGCCTCGGCCAATTACTGTGTTAATATACAGTATTTTTGGGCGTATATAGAAAAAAGTCAATATGATCACAAAAATATTTTTTAAATTAATCTGAGTTAAAAACCAATATTTTTATATTAGAAAATAATAAACAATTAAAACAAATAGTTATTTTTTTATAAAAATAGGTTTGCAGTGGATAAAATGATTGTCAGATTTTAAAAAAAACGTATTCTAAAAGTGTAATTATGTTCATATAACGATGAGTCTAAAATCAAATGCTACATTCAATCAGAATTTCTAGGGAAAACATAAACGAGAATAATGTTGTTAATCAGCTATATGATCAGGCATTTCCGCTTTATGAGCAGAGAAGTTATCAAGGTCGTAAGTCAATTTTGAGTCATGACGACTATTATCTCTATTATTTTACAGATAATAACGTATTTGTTGGTTTTATTGGTTGCTGGAAAATTAATGAATACTTTTACATTGAACATCTCGCCATTTCAGATTCTCTCCGGGGGCAAGGGTATGGTCAGAAAGTACTAAAGCAATTCTGCCACGATGTAGGGCTAGTTATCCTTGAAATTGATCCAGTAATTGATGAAATCAGTCAAAAGCGGCTTTCGTTTTATCAGCACTGTGGTTTTCAACAAAACGAATACAACCATGCTCACCCAAGTTATTATCCTGAAAATAAGCCCCATAAGTTAGAAGTATTAAGTTTTCCACAGACAATAGATAAAGAAACGTATCAGCAATTTAACCAGATGCTACAAACTGTTGTGATGGAAAAATCACTACTATAGACCTGATTATTAGGTCATTTTACCTAGCGATGTAGCAGTAAATAAGCTCTGGATCATTATCATCTATGTTTTCAATACAGCCACTAGGAATAAAGCCAGTTTTTATCAATAGCTGTTGAGTGGCTGTATTTGATTTATTAGTTGACGTGAAAACTTTGGCTGTCGGGCTTTTCTTTATCAATTGATTGATTAGTATAAGCCCAAGACCTTGCCGACGATATTGGTTATTGACCATTAATAGTTCAATAAACCCATAGCCAAAAAAATGTGTGTTTATAACACCGTACGCTAATATTTCTTGATTTTTTTCCAATATAAAACAGTCATTCTGTTTTACCCAATGTGTGATTTCGTTTAATCGAACATCTGTCGCTACAGTGTCTATTTTGTAGATATTGTCTATGTCATCAATTGTTGCTAAACGGCAATTCATGTGAAGGTATCTTCTAATTTATTAGGGGGTAGTAGTATAGAGCTAAATAATCTTTATTTTCAATAGATTAGATATGTTTGTTGGTAAGCAGAACATAAAATAGGTATTTATGTGCAAAGGGCCAGGTTACTATAAAAAATACATGGTATTATATACAGTAAATGTCAGCTTTTAGGTGTGTGATGACATGCATTATGAGGTGGAAAGTGGAAATAGAGAACCATGGTGAATATTTAGAACAAAAATTTTGTAACTTAGAGCTTGAAAACGAAAGACTAGAGCATGTACTTTTTGAGCAGTGTGAATTCATCAATTGTAACTTTACTGGAAGCTGTTTTACAGATTGCCGATTTGTCGAATGTACATTTCTAAAATGCAATTTGAGCCTAATCTCCATCCCTAATTCCCGTTTTTCTATTTGTGAATTTAATGGGTGTAAATTAGTGGGGGTAGATTGGACAAAAGCGCATTGGCCTCGTTTTGATTTTTATTCACAGCTGAGTTTTAAAAGTTGTATTTTAAGCGGTAGCAATTTTTTTGCGCTTAAACTTCATGAAACTCATTTTGATGATTGTCGTTTACACGATATTGATTTTAGAAATGTGGAACTCAATAAGTCTGTGATAACAGATTGTGACTTATCAAACAGTCTGTTTATGCAAACTAATTTAACTTCGGCTGATCTTACAGGTACTCATTCTTTTACGATTGATATTCGACAAAATACCTTAAAACAGGCTAAATTTTCGCGTTTTGAAGCATTAGAGTTGTTATATGGGCTAGATATTCAACTTATTGATTGAGATATAACAAGTCATAAAAATGCCCTTTGCAGGGGGGCCTGAAAGGGCGATTATTTAATATTACATTGCATACATAAGTCCTATTTGCTTATCTTCAACCTCAATACTAATTTTGTCGCTATCAGGCATTTCAATAGTCGCCAAAGAGATGAAAAAAGCAATGACAATGATGGTATATACGAGAAACATAAAAACCTCCCGTAATGCTTGGCGGTGACAGTACTGCACGTAAGCATGTTCGCTCAATTTAAGAATAAATGAGTTTTTTAAATTTGGGAATAGAGAAGGGACATTTTTTAAAAAGTTTATTGTTAAAACTACTTATATTTATCAGGTATTTTATCTGAGTAAACTTCTTTAATGCCCATCCAATCAGCGATTAAGTTAAAGAAATTAAGGCCATTCCTTCGAGCTGATATGAATTCTCGCATTTGCGAGTCTGAAGAGGTAATAAAAAGCGGTGGTTCAAAATTTTGTTTACGTTTATCGCCATGAGTCAAATCTTTTTGATTATCAATAAAAGAAAGACCATGAGCTGAAAAATAGAGCATAGACCATAATTTTTCGGTTTCTAATAACCTTTCTACATTAAAATCAAAGACTCTATAAAAAAACCAACCGTAATAGGTTGGTTTTCTTAGGGAATTTTGGTCGGCATGATAGGATTTGAACCTACGACCCCCGACACCCCATGACGGTGCGCTACCAAGCTGCGCTACATGCCGAACTGTGATTTATACTACCCAATTTGGTCTTAAAATCAAGAGGCTCATGTTGAGACTGATTGATAATTAAGCACTAATTTTCATTAAATCGTTTTAATTCTGTGAAAATTTTCAGAAGCTCAGCCAAGTTAGGTTTTGCTTCTTTTTCAATAACGCCTTGTTTATCATAAATATTAAATTGCCCATTATGATCCATATATAAAGTGGCATTGTCAGTGGTAATGACCACATCATTGTCATCACCAGTAATCACCCACGGGTATGTGCGTTGGTTACTGAATAAATCTTCACCTTGGCTGTAATCATCTGTTTGATTATTCACATGCAATAACCGTTGCATCAATGTCGTCATAATGTCTTGATGGCTAGTTAACTTGCCTATTTGTTGAGCAGGTGTATTTGGCCAATAAATAAATAAAGGGACGCGCATTTGATCGCGATTAAAGTTCTTATCGCTTAGCCAATCCTCTTCTTGTTTACCTTGCTTATTATAGTTAGCAGTAATAATGACGATGGTATTTTCAAGGCGGTTATAACGTTTCAATGTTGCGATAACTTGGTCAATTTGCTTGTTAGTTTGTGGGCTGCCTGGTACGCCTTTGATATTCAAGAAAGAGAACCAAGGTGCATCATGTTTAAGGTTATCTAACCAGCTAATCCATTGATTAATAGTTAGGCTATCATTATCTGCTGTTTTAGCAGGTAATGAGTAATCGGATAAAATGGCTTGACGGAACAGTGGTGAGTTAAATCCATCTGTTGAAAACAGACCAAACTGATAACCTTGGTGTTGTAGCGCTTCAACCAAGACAGAAGGGTGACGACCATTAAGAATGTTATCAAGATAAGTAGATGAGATGCCATAGAAGAGACCAAACAAGGCAGTGTCATCGCGTAAACCTGCAGTATAGTGATTCGTAAACTGCGTACTCATCTCTCTAAAGCTGTTAAGGGAGCTCATTGTTGTTTGTTGAGCTTCATTACCGAGATCGTCCACGACCAGTAAGAGTAAATTATACCCTGTACCTTGGTCGTAGTAACTCAAAGGTTTAAGAGGGTAATTAAGCTTCAGAGCGGTAGGACTACCATGTTGGAATACCCGATTTTGGTGCTCGGTAAGATCCAATAAACCATATCGGTCTAATAATTTACGGGCCGTCATCGGTTGTGATAATGGGTAGTTATAACGCTGCATCGTGATTGGGCGATAAAAATTCGCATCGGCCCACGCATACATCAAATGCGACATAATGAATGTCACAATGAAAATGCCTGCTAGGGGCTTACCAAATGTTTGGCGGTTTAAACTTCGTAGTTTTTGCCAACTCCAAGTTGCAAACAGCATTTCTACCAAGAAAATAATGGGGATACTGATAAACATCAGTTGCCACTCACGAGCCATTTCTCCTTTGATTGGATTGATGACTAAATCCCAAACTTGTGGTGTTAGATGAAGGCCAAATTGGCTAAAAACACGGATATCAAAGATTAGGAGTGTAATACCTGCAGTGGCAAGTGCAACAAAAATCAGCCTCAGCAGCCGCTGAGACATCACAATAAAGGTCAGTGGAAAAATAATGAGTAGGTAAGCGGCAAAGACCACAAAACTAAAATGACCTAACCAACTGACGAAGGCGTATATACGGCCAGCTAAGGTGTCTGGCCAATCAAAAATAAACAGATAGCTACTACTTAACACGAGGCTAAGCAGTATATTAAATAGTGCAAACCAGTGTCCCCAACCAATCATGTTAGAGACTTTGTCACGGTAGCGCTGATGGGTGACCATACTGTTTATTTCATTAATCTGTTAGTGTGATTTATCTTCTTTTACAGAAGAAAGTAACGCATTGGCAAAGGATTCTGCAATCATTTTACGTTGTGCGGGGGCAACTGACGTATTGAGCAGGTTCGTTACCATGTTACCTAACACCATTAGGGAAAGGTCAACAGGGGTATGGTTTTTTTCTAACACACTCACGAGGTCAGAGAGTAAACCTTCAACTTTTTCATCACTATAGCGAGATGATTGTGGCATAAATTGAGACATCCTAAATTAATGAAAGCTCCATATCATAGCGTATAGCCGCATGTTTTTCTTCTTTCTTCGCAACAAATTTTTGTTTAAGTGATAATAATGCTTATTCAGATTCAAAAAGTGTGTATTAGTTCAGCATTTGCTGATGAAAAATGAGGCAAATGATAGTTTCTATTGCAGCGTATAGATATCAATGTTTGAATACGCGCGATAATATTTCTGCTAGAAGAAGGAGCTAACAATGAGTCTGGAAATTACCCAGATAGCCTTACATCAGTTGATTAAGCGAGATGAACAAACCTTAGAGGTGATGTTACGGGATTCTTTATTGACGGCTGATGATGTCGTGCAAGACATGATGGCAGAATTGCACCGTGTTTACAGCGCAAAAAGTAAAGCCTTTGGTGAATTCAATGAAGAAAGTGAATTAGCTGATGCATTAAAGCTCTTACGCAAGGGTGAAGAAGAATTTTTAGGTTTTAGCCGTGCTATGACGGTTCGTTTAAAGGATGAACTCGCGAAATACCCATTTGCTGAGGGGGGAATTGTTCTTTTCTGCCAATACCGTTACCTTGCCGTTGAATATTTATTGATTTCTGTTCTTAATAGCTGCGATAGCATGTTTGTCACAGATACATTAGATTTAGGGACGACACATTATTTAGATATTCCACACGCAGATATCGTTGCACGCATTGATTTAACCGAGTGGGAAACTAATCCAGACTCGAAACGCTACTTAACATTCTTAAAAGGTCGAGTAGGGCGTAAAGTATCTGATTTTTTTATGGATTTTTTAGCGGCATCTGAAGGTTTGAATGCGAAAGTGCAGAACAAAGGTTTAGTCCAAGCGTTGGATGATTTTTGTGATAATGCTCAGATGGATAAAAACACTCGCCAAGCATATCGTCAACAAGTGCATAGTTACTGCACTGAACAGCTGCAATCTGGCGAAGAAATTGAATTACAGGAATTGGCGAAAGAGTTGCCACTGGTAGAAGAACAAAGCTTTGATGATTTTGCTCGTCAAAATGATTACCAATTGGAGGAAAGCTTCCCAGCAGATAGGGGAACACTTAAACAATTGACTAAATTTTCAGGTAGTGGTGGAGGTATAACGATTAGCTTTGATGCTATGTTGATGGGCGAACGTATTTTTTGGGACCCAGTGACAGATACACTAACCATTCGTGGTACGCCGCCAAACTTACGCGACCAATTACAGCGTCGTGGCAGCAAATAAAATATTTTGTTAGCGTATTGGTAATATTGATTGATGCAAAAAATAAAGTTTTAGAAATAAATAACGCCGCAATTGCGGCGTTATTTACTCGGCGTCCCGAAATTTCTAAAGCTCGGCTGTGGGCTTTAATTAAGCGCGCAGGAAGTCAATGTGCGTCACTTTTGGCTTAAATGGGTGACGTTGAACAGCCTGAACTTTTACTTTTGTTTCTTTACCATCGATAACCAGAGTCAGAACTTCGTAAAATTCTGCTTTGCTTTCTTGGTTAATAACTTCATCGTGGCTCAGAGTGATAGAGATAGGCTCTTGGTTACCACCGTAAACGATAGCTGGAAGCTGATTATCTCTGCGCAGGCGGCGGCTCGCACCCTTACCCTGCTCTTTACGTTCAATTGCATTGATAGTTAACATTACTATTTCTCTATAAAAAGAAAATATAAATTCCTGCTACAGGCGACCCAGCAGCAGGTTCGAGATTTGGCCTAGGAATAACGCATTTTGGAAAATGAGAAATTGGAAGGCGGCGGCATTTTATCGAAAAAACCGCCATCCAGCAATCTTTAAGATCGTTTATTGCGTCAGGAAAGGGAGTTTGCGATGCGAAACCGCCCTTGATAATCAAAAATTTTCTCTCTAATTTCCCAATAGCGGTCTTTTTTCCGTGCCACGATAAATTGTGGGTAACGTAATAATGATTGCTGCAAAATAATGTCATTTGCATTATTCCATTTAAATGGAATGCCTGGCGCTCGTTGGTGCTCACGCAAAAAACGGTATTCAAATACACGACGCTGAGAGGGAGTTGTTAAGCGATAACGTTCTGAGACGCTAGTGCCATCTTCATCATAATAGTTTATTTTTATCCATTCACCTTTTGCATCATTACCAGAGATAAATTGCATACCACCACAACGAATAATCAGTGCATCTTTTAATTTTAATGCTGCTTTGAGCATGTCATCAGGATCAGTAAGGACTTCTTGGCACTTTTGGCAACGGCGAGCTGCGATATCATTTTCAGCACCACAGTGGGGGCATTGCTTAAAACGAAATCGGAACTCACATTGTTGTTTTTGACCATTATCATCTTCTTCCCAGCCTTGGCAACGACGGCCATAGTGCTCAATAATTTGCCCATCAGTAGTACATTTTCCCCAAAACACATTGGCAAATTGGCAAAGAGGGCAAAAAACTTGAACAGGGACACTGGCAGAGTTTGGTTTACTGCAACCGACTTCAGGGCGATATAAATCATGAGGATTACCCGCATAATCTAAAATCAAGCATTGGGTTTTCCCCTGGCAAAGACGTAACCCACGACCAACAATTTGCTGATATAAACTAACTGATTCAGTTGGGCGCAAAATTGCAATCACATCAACATGGGGGGCATCAAAGCCAGTGGTTAGAACAGAAACGTTGACAAGATAATGTAATTCTCTGTTTTTAAATTGATTAATAATAGCTTGTCTATCAGACGCAGGTGTTTCGGCGGTGACTAATGCGGCAGACTTTACTGGTAAATAACCCAAAATTTCTTTTGCGTGCTCGACGGTAGCCGCAAAAATCATACAGCCTTGCAGTGGTGTTGCATATTCAATGATTTGTGCAACAATTTTAGGTGTAATACGTTGTTGTTTTTGCAGTGAAAGGTTTAATTCTTGCTCATTAAAAATACCTGCAGATGTCAACGAAACTTGGCTAAAATCATACTGCAAAACAGGCATATCTAAGCGTTCAGGGGGAACTAAAAACTTATTTTTAATCATGTAATGCAGTGGCAGCTCATAAATACAATCTCGGAAAAAACAGTTTTCATCACCCCGAACTATGCCATGATAATGATATTGGTAAATCCACCCGCTACCTAAACGGTAAGGGGTAGCGGTTAAGCCTAGAATCCGTAAGGCTGAATTGCTTTTTTGTAGATGCTGAATGATTTGCTGGTATTGGCTTTTATCATTCAAACTGATGCGATGGCATTCATCAATAATCACTAATGAAAACTGTCCATTGAAAGCAGCAAGATTACGAGCGACAGACTGTACGCTGCCAAAAACCACTTTATTTTGTGATTCTTTTCGGTTCAGCCCTGCAGCAAAAATATCCGCCTCGAGGCCATAGGCGAGGTATTTACTGTGATTTTGCTCGACCAATTCTTTAACATGGGCCAAGACCAGTACTCGTCCACGGGCAAGACGTGCCAACTCAGCAATCACCAAACTTTTCCCTGCACCGGTAGGCAGCACAATAACGGCGGGCTGAGTGTGTTTGCGAAAGTAGTGGATCGTCGCGTCGACGGCTTCTTGTTGGTATGGGCGTAAGGAAAAAGACATATTGCTCAGTATTGGTTAAAAAAACAGGTGAATGAGGTTAAATTTAATTTAAAACAATGACTCTGTCTAAAGATGTATGTTGTTTCATGGAAACTATCCCTTAACTAGGGTTATTGTTATAATGAATTATGTGATAGTAATCACAGCAACCTTTCATTCTTTATTCTGACAGTTAAGCGTTATTGTACGCTTCGCTGGCAATCCATCAAGTTAAGAGAATCTATGCGACTGGATAAATTTTTGTCCCAGCAATTAGGGATAAGCCGGAGTTTGGTAGCACGTGAATTGCGTGCAGGTCTTGTTACGATTGACGATGAAGTGGTCAAATCAGGAGCATTCCAAGTCACGCTTGACCATGAAGTCGCTTATGATGGAAATGTGTTAGTACAAGTCACGGGGCCGCGTTATTTTATGTTGCATAAGCCCCAGGGGTACATCTGTTCTACCGATGACCCAACACATCCTACCATTCTTTATTTTATTGATGAGCCGCTTGCACAAAAGCTTCATTCTGCGGGGCGCTTAGATATTGATACGACAGGGTTAGTGTTGCTCACCGATGATGGACAGTGGTCACATCGCATTACATCGCCTAAACACCATTGTGAGAAAACGTACCGTGTTCAATTAAGTGAAGATATTGCCTCCGATGTTGCCAAACAATTCGAGCAAGGCATCATGTTAAATGGTGAAAAGTACCCAACAAAACCCGCACAACTCGAAATTATCACTCCTCGTGATGTTCGCTTAACTATCAGTGAAGGCCGTTATCACCAAGTTAAACGAATGTTTGCCGCGGTAGGAAATCATGTTTGTGGACTGCACCGTGAGCGAGTAGGGGACATTTACTTGGATGAGGCCCTTGAGCAAGGCGAGTATCGCCCACTGACAGATGAAGAAATTAATAGCATTAATGTACCACGTAAATAAAAGCAGGAGTCTATAGCGTGCAACAGCAGCGTTCATCCTATTTGGGGCTGATTTTAATATTAGGTTTATTGTCTATGCTAATGCCGTTGGCTATTGACATGTACCTACCTAGCTTTCCGACGATGATGCAATATTTTAATGTTGATGAGGGGCGGATTCAAATGACGCTCAACAGCTACATTTTTGGTTTTGCGATTGGGCAACTTTTTTATGGACCAATGGCGGACAGCATCGGTCGTAAACCCGTGATTTTGGGTGGAGTAATTGTTTTTGCTATAGCATCGGCTGCTTGTGCAATCACCGAATCAATTGATTCACTTATTTGGTTACGTTTTTTGCATGGTTTTGCCGCCGCAGCCGCCAGTGTGGTAATTAACGCATTGATGCGTGATATGTTTACGCGCGACGAATTTTCTAGAAGTATGTCATTTGTGGTATTGGTGATGACGATCGCACCTTTATTGGCTCCTATTTTAGGTGGCGAATTGATGCGTTGGTTCTCATGGCATGCGATTTTCTGGAGCATTGCCATTGCGGCAGTTATTGCAGTGATTTTAGTGAGCTTTTTTGTGCGTGAAACATTACCCGTTACGAAAAGGCAAAAATTCCACATTGGCACAACATTACGCCAGTTTGCGACCTTATTTAGGGCAAAGCAAGTTTTGTTCTATATACTCGCGAGTTCATTTTCGTTTGCAGGGATGTTTTCATTCTTAAATGCAGGTGCATTTGTTTATATCGACCTAAATGGCGTTTCTCCTCAACATTTCGGTTACTATTTTGGTATTAACATCATTTTTCTCTTTATTATGACGACTATTAACAGTCGCTATGTTAGGCGCTTTGGCGCAGAGAAGATGCTGTATTTTGGTATTATTATCCAGTTTATTATGGGGATTTGGTTATTAGGCACAACCGCATTTAGTCTTGATTTTTGGACGTTAGTTATTGGCGTCGCCATTTATGTCAGTGGAATTGCAATGATTACATCTAATGCGATGGCTGTGATCCTTGATAATTACCCACATATTGCAGGAACGGTCTCTTCCTTAGCAGGAACGATTCGTTTTTCAATTGGTGCACTAGTAGGAACGTTATTATCACTGATCCCCGCTAAAAATGCGTGGCCAATGGTAGGTTCGATGGTGGCTTGTGTCGCTTTATCGATGCTTTTTGTTTTGTTAGCTAAAAAAGCGAAATAATCTCTGAGTTATCAGCTTCATGGATGAAACTGATAATTTGTTCTCACCTTTTATTTCCCCGAATATTCTTATTTTCCCTTAAGTAATCTCTTATCATTCACATTATATTGAGTTTTTTCAGTGTTACTGTTCGGTAATTTCGATTAGTTTATCATAGGTATTAAATTATGTGATGAAAAATGATCTAAATCAATTATCATTAGTGTGCTTTTTGTTAAATTTATGTTTTTAATGACACCCAAAATGGGATTGACTGAGCTAATTGAAAAATAACTATTCATCAAAAATTTGAATGGTTGTTGCTATTTTTATTTGGTAAATGTAAAAAATAGTTAAATGATTTACCTATCATGTTGAAGGTTGATGTCAAAATTAATTTAATTTTTAATATTTTTAGCAGAAAAATAGACGTGCAATGATTTGCGTCACAAAAATTTAACGACACATCATAATTTTAATGTTATATTTAGGTTCTAATATTTAACATTGTTGTTACTTTTTGTTGTGTTAAAGCTTCGGTTTGAACGAGTAATATTTTGAAGTCAAAAATTGACTTCAAAGAACACACAGGATATAGGGTCATTACTCAATGTTAAGTTTGTTTGCAGGGCTATTTCCTGTAATTAGGCAAAATACCAATTGTTTTAATAGGATATTTTTGTGGAAAAATTAGGTCTTTCGGTGGTGCACAGGCTACCGCAAAGCTACCGCTGGTTATCAGGCAAAATAGGAACAGACGTAGAAGTTGTGCCTATGAATGATGTTGATAGCGATAATCTTGTGGGGCTAAAATTACTTAGTCATGACTGTGCAACAGATTGTATTGCGATGCAGAAACTGTCTGAATCGTTATCCGATATGCAGATTTCAAGTGCTATCCTAGAATGGCAGAAAGAGGTTTGTCTGTTCATTCATGCGAATGATGAATTAGCTGCAATGTGCCGTTTAAAAGCAACGGGTGTTGCAATTGCGGAGCTATCTTCAGGGTTTTATTGTGCTTAGTTAGCTTGAGCTGTAATGTTTTTAATGGGGAAGATATTGTATCTGACTCATTTTGTGGTGGCTAATAAGGGCTAGTATTTATACTGGCGTTAAAAAGATTATTCTACGCAATAATGGCAGTTTTCATTTTTACTTGATGGCAAATATAAAAAAAGCTTCCAATTTTGGAAGCTTTTTTTATAGGTAAGGGGGAGTGTTTTACTGAAAATTAGGAGCCGTTGATAATACGACGACTTGCATAATACCTTTTACTCCAATAACTATTGGACATTTCAGAAACAATGACACCACTGCTGGTTGATGCATGAACAAATTTTTCATCACCAATGTAAATGCCAACGTGTTTCATTGTACGACCTGTTTTAAACAGAACAATGTCACCCACTTTTAAATTATTACGCTTTACGCTTTTGCCTGAAGACTCTTGTTCTGACGTTGTACGAGGTAATTCTACGCCGAATTGTTCAAAGAAGGTGCGTTGAACAAAGCTTGAACAATCAATGCCGCTTTTAGTGGTTCCGCCTAGGCGATAAGCAACACCTTTCCAACTTGCATATTGATTCATGATTTTAGATTTAGTGTCAACACTTTGCACTAATTCTTCAAATTCGTCTTGGGATGCCATTGTTAAAGAGTCGCCTGCAGCACCGTTTAACATGCGAACATCTGATTTAGCAGTATATTGTGTATTTTTTGTCGACTTCGGGTTGGTACATGCTGTGAGTGTTACGGCAATAGCAACTGCCGGAACAATGCGCCAAGCATAGCGCTTAAGTTTTTCAGAGGTTAACATTCTTATATATATCCCTTACCATTTCTTTATCGCATTATTGTGTAAAGAGACACAACAAAACTAAACTTTTCCCTGTGAAAAACGCATTGATAAATAAGAGTGTGCTTTTCGCAGAAAGTGTTTATCACGCCATCTAAATCTTTACTGGATCAGAGGTTTCTTGTGACCTTATTGAGTATAGATGAAAGCTCAATATTTACTAATTCAGTTATTGCTTGAAGTTAGTACCGTAACAGCCCGAATACCAAACCTTTAAGAGCATACATAAACAAAACCGAAATGGCGAGTTAATAGGGGGATAATTTACAAAACATTAGATAAAAGTGCATATGTGCCATTGAGTTATGTGATTGCTGTCATATGTAGCGTATTTTTGCGTATAATTGCGCCGATTATTGATAATGAAATATGATCTTTCTCACATTTATTATTACTCTGTTTCAGTTTATTTACGTAATAAGCTTTTTTTGCACTTCAAATGTAAAGAAGTTTAAATTTATGCAAGGTGAGCTCAAATTTTAGCACGTGTAGAAAGCTAAATTTTGACGGTCAATTCTTCTCTTGGTGGTTAAATAGGCGAGTTTAATTAAGATATGCAATAACTACTGTGTATTTATCAGTATTTATTGAGGGGGGCCTTAAACAATAAAGGAATAATATATAATCACTCCTTTATTGCGTAGAGGGATAAAATTATCGAATAAAAATTAAATAAAAAAGATAATTAAAAATGGATATTTATAATTTGACATGGAACTCTTTGTATAGCCGTTTTTCAAAGTCCGCAAAGCGGCGGTCTAACGTTGAACGTGCAATTGTGGATGAAAAATAATCGAGCGGAATTAAATTAGACGACCCAAGGTTATCGATAATTAAAAATTGTCCATGTGGTTTATAGCCTAATTGATAAACGATATTATAGGTTTTTAGCGCCATGGTGGCGATTGCTTCTTTATAAATAGATTTTTTAAATTGAGCATAAGCAATTTTCATATTTTTTTGATGCTTCAAGTAGGCATTTTTATTTTTTAGATAATAATCTAAAGTATGCGATACATTCCCTGTTTTATCCTTAATTAATTGAAACACGTAACCTAGCCCAAGATTGGTTTCTTGTGTGCCAAAATAGTGGGACACTGTTGTCGCTTGGTATTCCTTTCTATAAAGGCGCTTATAGTACCGCACTTCTCTGAGTGTTTCTTTATCATCGCGACCTTTTAGGTGAATCTTAATACAAAGCTCATCATAATCTGGGTGCTGGTAACAGGCTCGTTGACGTCCAGAAGCAATTAAGTTAGTCGGTGATAAATTAATTTTGTAGTTGAGTTTTTCATTCATATCTAATAACACTATTTTTGATACATCGAATACAAATAAATAGAAAAAACACTAATTTCGACGAAGATTGCTATATTTTCGTCTTATTTTAATAGACTTAATTTTATATGTGTTGCAATACGTGTGATCATTAAAAGTGTGATCTAGTCTAATAATTATATATTGAATATCATCCAATATTAAAAATAAAAAACTACGACCATAAGTGAAATCTCTAGCTGTTCATTAGGAATAAGATGTCGTCCTCATTCAGTTGAACTGAATTATTCATTTAAGAGTAAATAAATTACTAAAAATGACGATAACTTAATTTTAAGAGGAAAATTCTTATGAATGGCTTAGTAAAAAAAACAATATTAACATTTTTAGCAGCGACTACATTAATGACCAGTATCTCAACATTCGCTTCACACAACAGTGGTCAACAACGTTCTAATACTGCGGTTATTCGTTTTACAGGCTCGATTGTTGCTGCTCCATGTATCATTAGTACAAATCAAAATTTTGTCGAAACAAAGTGTTGGAGTGACTCAGGAAAAGAAAAAACACAGTCTGTTGATGTTTCCAAGTTAAAAATGACAGAACAACTATTACCAAATTTGAAGGGCTCACAGCAGTTTAACTGGATTAATAAAGAAAAAACGATGGGTATTTACACTGTTAAGTATGATTAATGACAATAAATGAAATGAGGAAGTAGTAGGCTAGGAGAGTATGATGTTAAATAAAAATGTATGCCTATGAGCATGTTGTCCATAGGCATACACATATTAGTATTATTTTATCGATATAAGATTAATCACAACGTCCCATATAGCGGCGTTCAGGGATATGAATACGAATTTTTTCACCACTGGTGAGATATTCAGGAACCTGAACGGTTAACCCCGTCGGCATCAAAGCGGGTTTTGTACGTGCACTAGCGGAAGCACCCTTGATACCTGGTGTTGTTTCAGCAATAACCATATCAACAGTTTGCGGTAATTCTAAGGCTAAAACTTGCCCATCCATTGTTAGAACTTGCATGCCTGGTAACCCTTCTTCAGGGATAAACAGCAGTTCATCTTCAATATCTGCTTTTTTGAAAATATATGGCGTGTAGTCTTCGTTATCCATGAAAACATATTCATCACCATCAATATAAGAAAAGCTGACACCACGGCGAGTTAACGAAATCGTTTCTAAAATATCATCGCCTTTAAAGCGTTCTTCAACTTTCTGGCCCGTTTTGATATCCGTAAAGCGCATTTTGTATAAAGTACTGGCACCACGAGCGCTAGGTGCTTGAATATCAATATCTTTAACGAGTAGTAACTTGCCATTGTAGTTGATTGCTAAACCACGTTTGATTTCGTTGGCCTTGGCCATAAATAACCTTCTTTGGTATTGTCAAAAAGAGTGCGACAAAATTACTCGCACAAACGGGATTAGGCAAGATGTTGAGGTCAATTTTCAGTGAAAATTTTTTGAAAAATAACTGATGGGAAATAATATAGCCCCGCAGGGCTATATTAAGAATGGCAAATTAGTAAATAGGGAGTAGACCAGCTAAGGACATAATGTGCGCAACGGCGTTGATTAAACCAAATAAAATAACAAAACCGATAATAAACATGCCTCCAGGTGCTTTATAGCTATTATTTGGGTAACGTCTACGACTTGCTTTTGCCATCAATGCAGGGACAATCACAGCCCAAATTGTTGCAGCTAATCCAGCAAAGCCAATAGCATAAATAAAGCCATTAGGAAAAATCAGTGCTAAAACGGTTGGTGGCATAAAGGTGACTAAAATAGATTTCAGTCGGCCTTGCTTATCATCAGAGAATTTAAAAAAGTCAGCAATAAAATCAAATAAACCTAATGACACACCTAAGAAAGAACTTGCTAAAGCCATATAGGAAAACAGATTCAAAAATTGGGAAATAAAGCTGCTTTGTGTAGAAATATTCATCTGAGCCAGTAGTGCATCGATATTGTTACCATTTTCTCTGATTTCAATGAATGAAGAGCGTGGAATATTTCCTTGAATCGCATACTGCCATAAGATGTAAATAACAACAGTAATGATGGCACCGTAAGTTAAGCTTTTCACTACACTACGACTGTCTTTATTATAATATTTCACCAGCCCAGGCACGTTACCATGGTAACCAAATGATGTTAACAAATAAGGCAGCGCAGCTAAGGCATAAGGTAGATATTGTGTTTCGTTTTGCTCTACTTGGTTAAATAAAATTGCGGGCGAAGCCGTTGAGATCATCCCACCAATTGACATGATAAAGGTAATAACCATCCCACCAATTAAAATGGTACTTAACCTATCCACTGCACGGGTAGATAACCAAACAAAGAATGCAACAATGAATGCAAAAACTAACCCCGCTCCAGCTTGTGGAATCTGAATATGTTCTGCTAAGTTTGCGGTAATAATTGAACTGCCTGCAGAAATATAAGCGTAAGTTAGAATATACAGGACGAAAGTCACTGATAAGCTATTAATGGTGTTCCAACCAGTGCCGAGTAAATCTTTTACTATGGTGTGAAAACTAGCACCCGCTGGATAATTCATATTCGCTTCTAAAATCATTAGCCCAGAAAGTAACATACAAATAAAAGTATAAATTAGCAGGATAACTGAGCCTGAAAACCATACGCCAGAAGTCACCATTGGAATTGAAAACATGCCTGCACCAACAGCGGTACCTGCAATGATCATTGCGCCTCCTAATATAGAAGGGCTTTTTGGTTGTGTTGTCCCATTAACGGCCATGGTGGCTCCTAATAAATTGTTTCACTGTACTAGCTAAATGATACGGTAGTGGCGAAGTCTTGTAAACAACGAAAATAAAATAAACTGAACAATTTGAAAGGGATGGTGAATAAACATACAAATTAATCTAATTTGTATGTTTTATGGGGTGTTAAATAGATTGGTTGTAAAAGCGCTGATTTAGCCAAAGATTGATTGCGTTACGACTTGCCTCAAAATGCGGTTCAGGCAGGGAATTAGGAGAAACCCACATAAGACTTTCACATTTATCGATTTCCATGATTTGCGGTTGTTTATCTCCGTTATATTCAACATGCATGCAAATGGAAACGGTATGTTTACCTTCCTGCTGATAGGTTTGTAAGTTATTGCTGATACCAAATACAGAAGGTGTGGTGATATCAATGCCAATCTCTTCTTTTATTTCCCGAATAGCACAGGCTTCGAATGTTTCACCTGGATCGACATGACCACCAAAAATAGACCAATAGGGTGCATGTTTGCTGCTACGTTTACCTAGTAAAATCTGCCCTTGTTTATTGGTGATAATGACACCGACGCCAACGACGACGTTAATTGACTGAGACATATTTTCTCCCATTTATTTTCATTTTTAGCGTGAGAATTTTGCCATGGGGTCTGAGAAAAACAAGCAGGAAAAAGTATAAATAGCACTGAAAACAACACGTTTTAATGTTATAACTATGGCATACATCTAATGACATGATAATCATGATAAGGGAGATTAGTGGTTATGACTCGCCGGGTTGCTACAATTACATTAAATCCTGCTTACGACCTTGTAGGGTTGTGCTCGTCTATTGAAGTGGGTGAAGTTAACTTAGTCAAAACCGCTAGCCTGAATGCCGGAGGGAAAGGCGTCAACGTGGCGAAAGTGCTGCGTGATCTGGGCATTGATATTACTGTTAGTGGTTTTATGGGAAAAGATAATCAAGAAGAATTTCAACATTTTTTCAGTGAAAATGGTATGGCAAACCGTTTTAGTATGGTGCCTGGACGCACGCGTATCAATGTAAAGCTCACTGAAAATGATGGGAAATCAACTGATTTTAATTTTTCTGGCTTTGATGTGAGTAAAGAAGACTGGAACCGTTTTTCAACTGAATCACTAAATTGGTTAGGTCATTTTGATATGGTCGTGGTGAGTGGAAGCCTACCCAATGGGATTGACCCTGAGGAATTTACCCGTTGGATGACTCGCTTGCGCCAATTGTGTCCATGCATCATTTTCGACAGTAGCCGTGAGGCATTAAAAGCGGGCTTAAAGTCTTCTCCTTGGTTGGTAAAACCTAATCGCCATGAATTAGAAAGTTGGGTGGGCCGCAAACTGCCTGATTTAAAAGATGTGATTGCTGCGGCTCATGAACTAAGAGATAAAGGCATTTCTCACGTTGTAATATCATTGGGAGAAGAAGGAGCATTATGGGTTAATGCTTCGGGCTCTTGGTTAGCTAAGCCGCCTCATTGTGAGGTCATCAGCACAGTAGGGGCAGGCGATTCGATGGTTGCTGGCCTTGCTTATGGGCTGCTCAATGGTGAATCAAGCGAGCACACATTGCGGATGGCAACTGCAATTTCAGCGTTATCAGTTTCACAAGCGGATGTCGGTTTAAAGAACCGCAGTAAGTTAGCTGACATGATGGCTAAGATTGAAATGAAGTCGTTGTAATTTTTGAACATTTGAAAAGAAACCCTGCGTTATTCACGTGGGGTTTTTTGTTAGTGTTCAGATGTTGATTGTTGTGGTTGCGGCAGATTTTCGAATAAAACAACCCCTGAGATATCGATTTTATCTTCGAGTAAGCGTAAATCGCAATGAGTTTGTAGCCGTAGCCAAAACTCGGGGTTACTGCCTAAAGCCGCTGAAATATGGATCGCGAGAGCAGGGGTTAATGCAGTTTTTCCTGAAAGAAAGCGGGAAACAGCCGCGAATGTGACACCAATATTTCTGGCAAATTGCTGAACTCCAGCGCCTAAGTCATCTAAGATGTTTGCAACCATAATACCGGGATGGGTAACAATAACCTGTTTCATTAGTGGCAGTCCTCTAGACTTAAAATGTAAGCATCGCCATTAATGAACTCAAATGTAATACGCCAATTTGCACGAACAGTAATTGACCAAATATTGACTCGGTCGTCTTTTAATTGATGAAGGTTAAATGTGAAAATATTTAAATCATCAATAAAGTTTGCGGAATCAATAGCCCGAAGCCTATCATTTATACGTAAAGAATCTTTAGGGGAAATACCTGAAAGTGTCCACTTTTCAAATGGTTGCTTTAGTCCTTTGTGTTTAAATGATTTAATCATATCACCTTCCGTTACGTGACTTGTAACACCTTATTAGGGTGTTACAAGCTGTGCAACATAAAGGTGAGCTAAGCAAATAGAATGAGCCCTAAATTTTAATAGGACTCTATCAATGTTAGCTATTTTGCTGCGATTTCAACCATGCAATTTCTTGTGGCCAGATGTCTGGGTTGATCGTTTCTAAAATCAGCGGGATCCCATCAAAACGGCTGTCTTGCATAATATACGTGAATGGCACAAAACCAATATTACCTTCACCTAAGCTGTGGTGGCGGTCAACACGGCTGGCAAATTCGCTTTTAGCATCGTTCAGATGCATGCCTTTTAAAAATTCAAACCCCACAATCTCTGAAAACTGCGTAAATGTTTTATCGCAATCTTCAATCGTGCGTAAATCATAACCTGCGGCAAAGGCATGGCAGGTATCAATACACACACCCACACGGCTTTTATCCTTTACGCCTTCGATAATTTTTGCGAGGTGTGTAAAATCAAAGCCTAAGTTAGTCCCTTGTCCTGCGGTATTTTCAATGACAGCGGTGACACCTTCGGTTTCGGCTAACGCAATATTAATTGACTCAGCAATACGTGCTAAGCAATCATCCACCTCAATTTGTTTTAAATGGCTGCCCGGATGGAAATTCAATAAATCAATGCCAAGTTGTTCACAACGCTGCATTTCATCAATAAAGGCAACTCGTGATTTTTCTAAAGCTTCAAATTCAGGATGGCCGAGATTAATTAAATAACTGTCGTGGGGCAGAATTTGGTGTTTACCATAGCCGTATTTTGCACAGTTTGCTGTAAACTTTTGGATAACCTCTTCACTCAATGGTGCCGCTTTCCATTGACGTTGGTTTTTAGTGAATAATGCGAATGCCGTTGCATTAATCTCATGGGCGCGAATAACGGCTTGATCAACGCCGCCAGAGGCGCTGACGTGTGCTCCAACATATTTCATTTTTGACTCCTTTTTATGGAAGTATGCCATTAATATGCGCACAAATGAAATCAACAAAAAAGCCGCTTAATAAAGCGGCTAAAGTCGGAGGTACATATTAAAAGATATTTTGTATCAGCAGATTAATTAATAAACCACCAATGATTAACCAAGCAAATAAAATCAGTGCCATTAATAATGGTTTAATACCTGCTTGTCGAATTGCGCTTACATGGGTGGTTAAACCTAATGCCACCATGGCCATAGCAAGTAAAATCGTATCTAACGCAATGATTTGTTGGACTAATGCTTGTGGTAGTAAATGTAATGAGTTAAACCCTGCCACTAAGATAAAGAACACGGCGAACCAAGGGATAGTAATTTTGCTTTTTTCTGTTGAATTGCCACTTTTGGCCGCTGCTTTACGGCTTAAAAATGCAGATAAAATAATTAAGAATGGTGCAAGCATCATAACTCTAATCATTTTTGCGATAACTGACGCATTTTCTGCATCAGTCCCAATAGTATGACCAGCGGCAACCACTTGCGCGACTTCATGCACTGTTGAGCCAATATAAATGCCGAATGTTTCTTGGGTCGCTGGGAACCAGCCAAAGTGCGCATTTAATTGGTAAATCCAAGGGTAAACAAAGATACAAATTGTGCCGAAAATGACGACAGTAGAAACCGCAACAGCGACTTTGCTAGCTGACGCTTTCACAACAGGCTCTGTTGCCATAACCGCAGCTGCACCGCAAATACTACTGCCTGCGCCGATCAAAATGGTTGTTTCATCATCTAAACCAAAAACTTTCTTTCCTAGCCAGTAGGCTAATAAGAAGGTTGATGTTAGGGTCAATGCATCAATAATAACGCCAGTGGCACCGACATCAGTAATTTGTTGGAATGTTAAACGGAAGCCATAAAGGATGATCCCTGCACGTAAAAAATAGTGTTTGGCGAATTTGACACCAGTATCACAAGATTTACTTGCTGTTGGGTAAAAGGTGTTACCTACAACAATCCCCAATAAAATGGCGAGTGTTAACGCACCTAGACCTATATCCATAAACCATGATTGTTCACCAAGGTAGATGGCGATAGCCGTTAAAATACCTGCTAACAAGAGGCCTGGTAATAATTTCAAAACAGGGTGAAAGCTATTTTGATTTAGGGTGTGAATGTCGCTTTTATCCATGACAATGCTCTTTATTGCTGCTTATATGATTTGGTAATAAGCATATAATAAAAAATATAATAATTTAAATTGATTGTTTATATATAATCTATCAAAAAAAGTGATTATAAGTTTCTTCTGGAATATTGCTAATAAATCATTAATATTAACAATATTATTACAACGACTAAAAACACGTTGGGGCGACCTTTATGCGAATAACACTTAGGCAACTTGAGGTTTTTACAGAAGTATTGAAAAGTGGCTCCACGACGCAGGCATCTCAATTATTAGCGCTGTCCCAATCAGCGGTCAGCGCGTCGCTAACGGATTTAGAAGGTCAACTTGGCGTTCAGCTTTTTGACCGTGTGGGTAAACGACTTGTTACAAACGAGCATGGAAGACTTCTTTATCCCAAAGCATTAGCTTTATTAGAGCAAGGGGCAGAAGTTGAGCAATTATTCAAAAAAGAGATGGGCGCAGTGCGTCTGGCGGCGAGTACCACAATTGGTAATTACATGTTGCCAGAGATCTTAGCGGGTTACCGCCATGACCATCCTGATATCCCTCTAGAGCTTTTTATTAGTAATACTGAAGAAGTTATTAAAGCGGTGATGGAATTTCGGGTGGATGTGGGACTTATCGAAGGGGTTTGTCATAGCCCTGAATTGATTTCGAAACCTTGGTTGAAAGATGAGCTGGTTGTTTTTGCTTCACCACAAAACCCATTAGCAAACAAAAAGGTGTCATTAAAAGAACTTAAAGACGCACCATGGATTTTACGTGAGCGCGGTTCAGGAACGCGAGACGTGCTTGACCAACTGCTATTTGCACATCTACCAGGTTTCCATATCTTAATGGAACTGGGCAATTCAGAAGCAATTAAACATGCAGTGCGTTTTGGGATGGGCATTAGCTGTTTATCAAGAAGGGTGATAGCCGAGCAACTAGAAAATGGTACTCTAGTTGAGCTTGAGGTAGACGAACTTCAATTAGAAAGAACGTTGTATTTGATTTATCACCGTCAAAAGCATCTTTCGAGTGCGATTACTAATCTTCTAGCCTACTGTAATTAAAAATCCTCGTTATCTTTTAACTTGCCGCGTTGTTGGCTGCAATCGACTATCCAAGTCACATACTGATGTATGCTCCTTGGGTAGTTTCATATGCCGCCTAGCAGCAAGCCAAAATATTTAGAGGATTAGAGACGGTATTTCTTTATTAAAAGCCACGGTTTAATTTTTTGGCAATAACGCGTTTTACTTATAATTCTGCGTGAATTATGAAGGTATCTTATAACAGTGAAGAGTTACTTAGTTCTCACAGCCTATTTTGCTAGAATTCACTCGATATTGGCTGAATAATAAAATACAGGGAACAAATGTCAGAACAACATACCAATACTATCACGCAAGACCGACCACAAAAGTTGCGCCGTGAATTAAAAGCGCGTCACCTTGCGATGATTGCTATCGGTGGCTCTATCGGTACCGGTTTATTTGTGGCATCGGGTGCAACCGTTGCACAAGCAGGCCCCGGAGGGGCACTACTCTCTTATGCCATCATCGGCTTAATGGTCTATTTCTTAATGACGAGCTTGGGCGAATTGGCTGCCTATATGCCAGTTTCAGGCTCATTTGCTACTTATGGCGCAAAATATGTTGATGAAGGTTTTGGTTTCGCATTAGGTTGGAACTACTGGTACAACTGGGCGGTAACCATCGCAGTTGACCTCGTTGCCGCACAATTGGTGATGACCTATTGGTTCCCTGATACGCCTGGTTGGATTTGGAGTGCTATATTCCTTGCTATCATTTTCTTATTGAACTTTATTTCTGTTAAAGGTTTTGGTGAAGCAGAATATTGGTTCTCGCTGATCAAAGTCACCACCGTAATTATTTTTATCGTTGTGGGCGTATTAATGATTTTTGGCATCATGAATGGGGCCGAAAACGCAGGTTGGCATAACTGGGAAATTGGTGATGCGCCATTTGCTGGTGGTTTTTCTGCCATGATCGGCGTGGCAATGATTGTCGGGTTTTCCTTCCAAGGTACTGAGTTAATTGGTATTGCAGCGGGTGAGTCAAAAGACCCTGCTAAAAATATTCCTAAAGCGGTACGTAAAGTATTCTGGCGTATCCTGTTGTTCTATATTTTTGCCATCTTAATTATTAGCTTGATCATTCCTTATACTGATCCTAACTTGCTACGCAATGATGTTAAAGACATTAGCGTGAGTCCATTTACTTTAGTATTTGAAAATGCAGGGTTATTATCAGCAGCGGCAGTCATGAATGCGGTTATCTTAACCGCGGTATTGTCTGCGGGTAACTCAGGTATGTATGCATCAACCCGTATGCTGTATACCTTAGCGCGTGAAGGCAAAGCGCCGCGCATTTTTGCTCGGTTATCAAAAGGTGGCGTACCACGTTATGCATTGTTAGCCACGACGGTTGTTGCGGGGCTGTGCTTCTTAAGTTCCATGTTTGGTAACCAAACGGTCTATCTCTGGTTATTGAATACCTCAGGGATGACAGGCTTTATTGCATGGTTAGGGATTGCTATCAGCCATTACCGCTTCCGTAGAGGGTATATTGCACAAGGTAGAGACTTAAATGACTTGCCATATCGTTCTGGTTTCTTCCCAATTGGGCCAATTTTTGCCTTTATTTTGTGTTTAACAATAACACTGGGCCAGAACTACCAAGCCTTCTTAGAAGATAATATTGATTGGATTGGTGTTACAGCGACGTATATTGGTCTCCCACTCTTTTTAGCCATTTGGTTTGGTTATAAAATTGCCAAGAAAACAACCTTTATTCGCTATAAAGATATGAGTTTTCCAAGCTACCGCGAGAATTTAAATAAATAATCGATCATTATTTATGAGTTGAATAACAGCATCCTTTATAGGGTGCTGTTTTTTTGTATATAGCGCAATAAACCCACGATTTGCGGGTTAGTTCTTCTAAATGTTTTGCTTTTCGAGGCAGCTCACACAATTCCATTAACTATACCCATTATTAAATCAATAATCGTATTGATAAGTATTCTTATTTGCTTTATTGTTACCGCATTAAAATGTAAGTCAATGAGTTTAATTGTGGAGCTTAATACTATGTCGTCGGTAGCCAAGAAGTCAGTAGCTAGGTCGGTAGTAAAGGGAATAGGTTTAGCGTTATTAGCCAGTGCCAGTTTGAGCGCGTGGTCAGCAACAGTGACTGACATGGCGGGAAGAACCGTTGAAGTACCCGATAATGTTAACCGTATTTTACTTGGTGAAGGCCGCCTATTTAGTGCGGTTGCTCTACTTGAAGGCGACAAGCCGATTGAACGTATCGTAGGGTGGCAAGGGGATTTGCGTAAATTAGACCCACAAACTTATGCGGCTTATAAAGCCAAGTTCCCTGCGATTGACAATATCCCATTGATAGGTAATACCAGCGCAGACAGCGTCAGCTCTGAAAAAGTATTAACCTTAAACCCAGATATCGCTATTTTTGGTTTATCAGGCCACGGACCAGGTAAAAACAGCGAATTAGTCAATCAATTGGAAAAGGCAGGGGTGCCTGTTGTTTTTGTCGATTTCAGAGACAACCCATTAGAAAATACCCTACCAAGTATGCGTTTATTAGGTAAAGCACTAAACCGTGAGCAAGTGGCAAATAAATATGTAGATTTTTATGAAAGAAACCAAAAAATTGTCACGGATATCACATCAAAAATTCCAGAAGACAAAAAGCCAAGTGTCTTTATTGAGTTACGTGCAGGCGCCTTTGAAGATTGTTGTGGCACCGCAGGTGACGGTAATATGGGTAACTTTATTGACTTAGCAGGCGGTAAAAATATCGCGAAAGGTGTTTTACCTGGCGCATTAGGCACTATGAATTTAGAGAAAATCATTGCTGCAGACCCGAATATTTATATTGCAAGTGGCGCAAAAGCACCAGGCAGTAAAGATGCGGGCGTACAATTAGGCGCACAAAGTACATTGCAAGATGCTAAAGAAAGTCTGAAAAAGATCACAGATCGTAAAGGCATTCGTTCATTATCCGCCATTAAAGATAAGCAAGATTATGCTATCTGGCACAATTATTATAATTCACCCTATAACGTCATTGCGACACAAGTTTTCGCCA
This sequence comes from Providencia xihuensis, assembly GCF_041953405.1. Classification (NCBI taxonomy): domain Bacteria; kingdom Pseudomonadati; phylum Pseudomonadota; class Gammaproteobacteria; order Enterobacterales; family Morganellaceae; genus Providencia; species Providencia xihuensis. The sequence goes on from NZ_CP169565.1 coordinate 1,995,711, forward strand.
AGTGGTTCTATCCTGAGCAGTTTTCAGGCCTTGATCCACAAAAAACACTGGAAGAATTGCACAGAGAGTTTCTTGCTGTAGAGCCAACTGGTGTATATTGGGTTAGCGAAAAGTAATGAGAGTAGGTAAGAATTAATGAGTATTACAAGCGAGCCAATAGCGGCGGTGGAACAAGCCGCTAAACAGGCTGATGATGGTGTGAAACAACATTATCAAAATATGTTGCGCCGTCGTTTTACATGGATAGTGGTAATTATTGCGGCAATTTTATTGTCGCTGGTTATTGATTTTACGTTAGGACCATCAGGCCTATCCTTAGAGCGATTATGGCAAACCTTGATGACGCCAGAAGCCGTAGATGCAGGGACCCGTGTGATTGTATGGGATATCCGTTTACCTTACGCCTTGATGGCGGTGGTCATCGGTATGTCTCTGGGGTTAGCGGGTGCAGAAATGCAGACCATATTGAATAACCCATTAGCGAGCCCATTTACACTTGGGGTTTCTAATGCGGCGGCGTTTGGTGCTGCACTCGCCATTGTGTCGGGGATTGCGATCCCAGGCGTTCCTGACCAATGGGTGATTTCAGCGAACGCATTTATTTTTGCTTTATTAGCGGCATTAATGTTGGATGCCGTTACTCGCTGGACGCGCGTTGCAACATCAGGCGTTGTTTTATTTGGTATCGCGTTAGTATTTACCTTTAATGCATTGGTTTCGATGATGCAATTCATCGCCACAGAAGATACATTACAAGGCCTTGTGTTCTGGACGATGGGAAGTTTATCAAAAGCAACATGGGTGAAGTTAGGTGTAATGGCGCTGGTTTTTGCACTGATTTTCCCGATTGCTATGATGAGCTCTTGGAAATTAACAGCATTAAGGCTGGGTGAAGACAGAGCGATTAGTTTTGGTATTGATGTCCGTCGCTTAAGACTGACTACCTTATTACGGATCAGTATCTTATCTGCGTTAGCTGTGGCATTTGTTGGGCCGATAGCGTTTATTGGTTTAGTTGCGCCGCACATTGCACGTTTGATTTTTGGTGAAGATCACCGCTTTTATTTACCTGCAAGTGCATTAATTGGTGCGTTGATATTATCGATGGCTTCAATTGCCTCGAAGAACATTATCCCTGGTGTAATTATTCCTGTGGGTATTGTCACCTCATTAGTAGGGGTACCGTTCTTCTTAAGTATTATTTTACGTCATCGAGGTAACGTATCATGAGTGGCCTGATTATTAACCAATTTAATGCGGGCTACCCAAAACGCGCAGTGATTGAGAACCTGACGACGGATGTGTTGCCAAGGGGCAAAATCACCGTATTGCTTGGCCCAAATGGTAGCGGTAAATCCACCTTATTACGTTCATTGGCAGGGTTAAACAAAGCCACGGGGCAATTACTGTTGGATGGCTTAGATCTTACGCAGCAAAATTTTGCCCAGCGTGCACAAAATGTGGTGTATTTACCCCAAACATTACCCGCAGGTGTGCACCTGTATGTTTTAGAGTCGGTGATTGTTGCCCAGCGCGCTTCAGGCGGTTTAAGCAATGAAAACCATAAAGACGAAGTGATGCACTTATTGCGCCAATTAGGTATTGAACATCTGGCATTAAGTTATTTAGACCAACTTTCAGGTGGGCAAAAACAATTAGTGGGTTTGGCTCAATCATTAATTCGCCAACCTAACTTATTATTATTGGATGAGCCACTGAGTGCACTGGATTTAAATTATCAATATCATGTTATGGATTTAGTGGCGAAAGAAACTAAACGCCGAAATATTATTACTGTCGTGGTCGTTCACGATATTAATATTGCATTGAAACACGCAGAACATGTATTGATGTTAAAACAAGGCAAATTAATTGCACAAGGTGAACCTGCCGAGGTGATTACGCCAGAAAGTCTTGCTGAGGTCTATGGTGTAAGAGGGCGCATAGAACGCTGCTCTCAAGGTGTACCGCAAGTGTTGATTGATGGGCTAGTGGATAAACTCGCCAGTTAATTTGTGATTAATAATAAATATGCTTGTTATTCTGCAAGCATATTTAATAATCCACAGGAGCAGAAATAAAAAAGATTATTAAATATTTACTCGCAGAAATTAATTAATAAAGATTAATTACCCACAGGAAATTTAATTGTATTAGGAAATGGTTTTTACCATAAATTTCCTATGGGTATTTATTATCCAAATAATAAAAATAATCATAATTATTAGGTTCAAAGAAACCAATGTTGAGCATATCAATTCATATATAAAACAGAATATTTCTTGGAGAGTTGGGAATGGTTGTTTTTAATAAAAGAAAAGTGGCGATTTGCATTATTGCTGCTATCGCTGCATCACCTGCATTTGCTGATGATAGTAAAGATAAAATCTATGTGACAACAGCATCAGGTTACCAACAGCAAATTGAAGATGCACCAGCATCAATTTCTGTTGTGACGCGCGAACAACTTGAAACGAAAGCTTACCGTGATGTGACGGATGCGCTAAAGGATGTACCTGGCGTGTTAGTGACAGGTGGTGGCAGCAGCTCAGATATTAGTATTCGGGGTATGGATGCAAAATACACCATGATCCTGATCGATGGCAAACGTGTCGATACACGCAGCACACGTCCAAATAGCGATAATTCTGGCGTAGAGCAAGGCTGGTTACCGCCATTGCCAGCAATTGAACGTATTGAAGTAGTACGGGGACCAATGTCCTCCCTTTATGGTTCGGATGCGATTGGCGGTGTTATCAATATTATCACGCGTCGTGTACAACAAGAGTGGACAACCAGTTTACGTGCAGATACCACAATTACAGAACGTAAAAATTCAGGTAATACTGGGCAAGGGAGTTTCTATACATCAGGGCCACTAATTGATGGTCTATTAGGTGTAAAACTGAATGGTCAATATTCTCACCGTGGCGAAGATAAAAATGAAGGTGGTTTTAATCGCCAAATTATGACGAGTGGCGGCGGTACATTGTCTTTGACGCCAGATGAGCAAAATACATTTGATTTAGACTTTAAAAAAGATAATCAGCACCGTGACTCTCGATTTGGTTATTCAAGACCAAGTACATCCAAGGAAGCGAATCTTGAAAAATTTGAAAACACCCATGCAGCCTTAACCCATTACGGTGTCTATGATGGCATCTCTACTGATACTTATATTCAGCATGACGAATCTAAAAATATTGGTCGTAAGATGAAAGCACAAGATACGATTATCCGTAATCAAAGTGTCTTTTTATTGGGTGACCATAGTTTAAGTTTAGGTGGCCAGTATCGTAAAGAAAAATTAGAAGGCAGTGATAATAAACTGGCTGCAACTCATGGTGCATCAAATGAACGTGATAGATATAGTTGGGCTTTATTTGCTGAAGATGAGTGGTTAATGACCAATGACTTTGCGCTAACGGGTGGTCTTCGTATGGATAAAGACGAAAACTATGGTACGCATTGGACACCACGTGTTTATGGTGTATGGCATGCAGATGAACAATGGACAATTAAAGGTGGTGTTTCTACGGGGTATAAAGCGCCTGATTTACGCCAATCTTCAGCAAGTTGGGGGCAGGCAACAGGCGGAAATGCAGGGAATGCAGTTATCTATGGTAACCCTGATTTGAAACCAGAAAAAAGTATCACAGAAGAGATTGGGGTAATTTGGAATAACCAAGATAACATTACTGCGGGCATTACTATCTATAATACGGACTTTAAAGATAAAATTACTGAAGTTAGACGTTGTGAAAAAAACAACCCAAATCTAAGAGAATGTAGTGTTGATCTCGATGGCCCTGGTGATAACGGTAAAGATCCATACAGATTTATTAGCGATAGAAAAAATGTGGATAAAGCCAGAATGCGTGGTGTTGAGTTAACATTTAATTGGGGTATTTTAGATAACTTAGATTTTGCAGCGAACTATACTTACACAGACACGGAACAAAAAAGTGGTGTAAATAAAGGCAAGCCTTTGAATAAACAGCCTAAACATATGGCAAACACGACCTTAACATGGGAAACAACCGAAGATTTGCAAACTTGGACGCGCATGAACTTCCGTGGCAAAACCTCAGACTATCAAGGCCGTGGTGAAAAAATGAGTAATGGTACACCATCATATGCTTTGTTTGATTTAGGTGCGAGTTATCAATTAAACAAAAACGCAAATTTAGTTGGTGGTATTTATAATGTATTAGATCGCCGCGTTGATAATGCGAATTATGGCGCAGAACTCGAAGGTCGACGTTATAATGTCGGCATCAACTATAATTTCTAAGACAACAATTTATCGTTGTTAACTAAAACCCTTTGGTTTGCGCCAAAGGGTTTTTTGTATCTCACCAAATCCAGCTGTGAAAATAAATAAAAAGTGTTTTTTAGAGTGAGAAAATAACGGGAAAAACGCAGTTATTAGTTACCTCGCCAAAATAGGATAAACCATCAAAATTTCTCATCGGAAATAGGGCTATTTGTTAACAATTTAACTTGCTATTTGGGGTTATGGCGTGCAAAATGCGCGAACTAAAAAATAACTGATGCTCAATAAACTTAAGCATCGGTTTTTTTGTTTTTAGGAACGTTCATTCTAGCGGGGCCGGACATAGAGCCGGAGAGATAATTTTAATATTTACGTGTAGCAAACATTTTACGCTACCGATTTGAGGAATGCTTTTATGGCTTACTTTTTCGCTATCGCAGCAGGGCCAAGCGGCCGTCGTTGCCGCATCGATGACTACGGAGCTCCGCGCAGCTTCGCACACACTCTTCTAACCTCTTCTACGTTTTTTTCTGCCTATAGGCAGATGCAAAGTCTTCCCAGTAACTGTCGATTAAGCCGAAGTAGCTTGCAATCGAAAGTTATGGGAGGGCTTAGACATGCCAAATAATTCAATACCTTTATCCATCGGTCCAAACCAAACTGGCGCCAATAACCGCGTGCAACTTGCGAAAACCTTAACCTTGGTGCAAGTCGTGATGATCGGTCTGGCATACATCCAGCCAATGACTATCTTTGATACATTCGGCATGGTATCGGACAAAACAGGTGGACACGTCCCGACTTCATACATTATTGCACTGGTTGCGATACTGTTTACTGCTCTGAGCTACGGCAAGCTGGTGAAACGCTTCCCATCTGCTGGCTCGGCGTATACCTATGCTCAAAAATCAATGAGCCCACACATTGGTTTCCTTGTGGGTTGGACATCATTGCTGTCCTATATTTTTATGCCAATGATCAACATTTTATTGGCTAAAATTTATTTACAAGACATTTTCCCTAACGTGGAACCCGCGATATTTGTTGTCGGCCTTGTCATTGTTATGACCGCAGCAAACTTACGTGGTATCAACGTGATTGCTAATTTAAGTACGGTTATTGCGATTATTCAAATCGGTGTGATGGCAGTATTTACAGGGCTGGTGATCCACGGTGTTTCTAACGGTGAAGGTTCGGGCGAAATTTGGACATTCAACCCATTTGCCAATGAAAAGACGGAAATGATCCCATTGATTGCTGGGGCAACCATACTCTGCTTCTCATTCTTAGGCTTCGATGGTTTAAGTTCACTATCGGAAGAAACGCCAAACGCAGGTAAAGTGATCCCTCGCGCTATTTTCTTAACGGCATTAATTGGTGGAATTATCTTTATCACGGTTTCATTCTTCTTACAGCAATACTTCCCAGACGTATCACGCTTTAAGAATATCAATGAGACGCAGCCTGACATTATGCGCTTTGTTGCTGGGGCATTCTTCCAGTCAATTATTTTGGTTTTCTCATGCGTAACAGTATTGGCTTCTGGTATGGCTGCTCACGCAGGAAGTGCGCGTTTAATGTACGTAATGGGTCGTGATGGTGTATTCCCAGAGAAAGTATTTGGTTATGTCAGCCCGAAATGGCGTACTCCAGCGTACAACGTATTAATGGTCGGTGTTTTAGCATTAGGTGCAATCTGGTTTGAAATGGATTTTGCGACCGCGTTAATTAACTTCGGTGCATTAATCGCGTTTACCTTTGTAAATATTTCGGTGATCAGCCAGTTCTTTATTCGCGAACGCCGTATGACAGGTATCAAAAACATTGTTAACTATTTGATTTTACCTATTATCGGTACACTAACAGTGTGCGTTTTATGGTTAAATATTGAAGAAGATTCAATGGTTTACGGCTTGATTTGGACTGCTGTTGGCTTAATCTATATGGCAGTATTGACGCGTATGTTTAAGCGGCCTATGCCGCAAATGAGCGACATCTAAATATATTCTTCATATTTCATGCTGTAGCGGTGTTGCGTTCTCAAAACGACATGGGTCACATACTTGTGTATGCTCCCCATGATCGTTTGGCTCCGCGCCTTGCTACAACGCGAACTATTTTGAATATACAGGGTGTAAGAAAAACAGAATAGACTCTTCATATTTCACGCTGTAACGGTGTTGCGTTCTCAAAACGACAAGGGTCACATACTTGTGTATGCTCCCCATGATCGTTTGGCTCCGCGCCTTGCTACAACGCGAACTATTTTGAATATACAGCCTGTAAGAAAAACAGAATAGACTCTTCATATTTCACGCTGTAACGGTGTTGCGTTCTCAAAACGACAAGGGTCACATACTTGTGTATGCTCCCCATGATCGTTTGGCTCCACGCCTTGCTACAACGCGAACTATTTTGAATATACAGGGTGTAAGAAAGATAAAATATATTCTTTATATTTTGCGTTGAGAAGTCGTTCAAATCAGTCCGAAATTAAAAATAGCGCCTTAGGCGCTATTTTTTTGCCTGTTAAGAAATTTTTAAGATAAAACGTGTAGCCTATTAACATCATAATGTTATGTGATATTGTTGTTAGCACTAATATTGCATAACTCATAATCAACATGAATTCGAGTAAGAAGGCGCGCACATGAAAGATGCACAAAAACCTGAGAATCAACGATTATTACTCACACTCAGGAACATTGTTGGTAAGAAAAATATTCTCACTGAGCCACACAAAACAGAACGTTACCGCAAAGGGTTCCGCTCCGGCACTGGAGATGCGATTGCGGTTGTGTTTCCAACCACCTTGCTAGAGCAATGGCATGTATTCAAAGCCTGTGTAGAAGCCGATAAAATTGTTTTGATGCAAGCTGCAAATACAGGACTGACTGAAGGCTCGACACCAAGTGGTTATGATTATGACCGCGATATCGTGATTATCAGCACATTACGATTAAACCAAATTCAAGTGCTTCCCGAATTTAACCAAGTGGTTGCCATGCCAGGCAGCACCTTATATGACCTAGAAAAAATCCTTAAACCCCTTGGGCGTGAGCCGCACTCTCTTATTGGTTCCTCCTGTATTGGCGCATCTGTTGTTGGGGGAATTTGCAACAGTTCAGGTGGCTCATTAGTGCGCCGTGGCCCTGCGTATACCGAGCTAGCGTTGTATGGTCGTGTTAATGATGATGGAAAGGTTGAGCTAGTTAACCATTTAGGGATTGATCTAGGTAATACACCAGAAGAGATTTTAACCAACTTACAAAACCGTGGTTATAGTAGTGAAGATGTGCAAGTTAGTGATAAATTAGCGTCCGACCATGAATATGCTGAACGTGTGCGGGATGTTGATGCTGATTCGCCATCGCGTTTTAATGCTGATGAACGTCGCTTATTTGAAGCGTCAGGGTGTGCGGGTAAATTGGCCGTATTTGCGGTTCGCTTGGATACTTTCCCAGCGGATAAAAAAACGCAGGTTTTTTATATCGGCTCAAATAACCCAGATGTACTGGAAGATATTCGTCGCTATATTCTGAGTGAATTTAAAAATCTGCCAGTTGCAGGTGAATATATGCACCGTGGCTGCTTTGATATCGCGGAAATATACGGTAAAGATACTTTCTTAATGATTGATAAATTTGGCACCGATAAAATGCCAATGTTCTTTACTATTAAAGGGCGTATTGATGCTGTATTAAATAAAGTTCCTTTTTTACCGTCTAATTTAATTGACCGCACAATGCAGGTGCTTAGCAAATTATGGCCATCTCATTTACCACCTCGAATGAAAGAATTTCGTGACCGTTATGAGCATCATTTAATGCTAAAAATGGCAGGGGATGGAATTGATGAAGCAAAAGTTTGGCTAAAATCTTATTTTGCACAGGCAGATGGTGGCTATTTTGAATGCACTCCAGAAGAGGGAGCAAAAGCCTTTTTACATCGCTTTGCGGCGGCAGGTTCTGCGGTTCGTTACCATGCGGTTCATAATAAAGATGTCGAGGATGTATTGCCGCTGGATATCGCATTACGCCGTAATGATAGGAATTGGTTTGAAAAACTCCCCCCTGAAATTGAAGATTTATTAGTGCATAAATTGTATTGCGGTCACTTTATGTGCCACGTTATGCACCAAGACTATGTTTTGAAAAAAGGGGTTAACCCGAAAGACCTAAAAGAAAAAATGTTAGCTTTATTGGATGAACGTGGTGCGCAATATCCTGCGGAGCATAACGTTGGGCATTTATATAAAGCGCCACCGCAGTTAAAGTCTTTCTATAAAAATGCAGACCCGACTAACACAATGAACCCAGGTTTAGGAAAAACCACTAAGCGTAAACATTGGGAAGGAGATTGTGGTTGTGGTCAATCAGGTGAACACTAGTCTAAATTAATGTAAACCTAAAAATGGGCAGAGAGTTTCTATTCTGCCCATTTCTTATTTAACTCGCTAATTCCATCGCATAATTGACCAACGCTTTTAATTGCTGACAGCGTTTTTCATCATGTTGATGTTCTTCTAATAAGAATTGTATTTGTTGCATATATTCCGTTAATCGAGCTTCGCTGAAATAATCACGGCGATGTTGCAGCCAGCGTTGCTGTTCTTCGAAAGATAACGTTGCTGGGTAATTACGCGCTTTATAACGGAAAAAGAGTTCTTTCATCCGCTTATCTTCAAAACTTAAATCTAATGCAGGTAAGTTTTGTGGTGGGGTTTCACGAATGATGTCCATGGTGGAGCGGTCTGATGGACTAAAAAAGCCATTATATATTTGTGCATCCACATCATCTGAAACTTCAAATTGTTGTGGTTCACTAAATAACTCAATGAGTTTATTACGGATATCGGGGGTCTTACGCAAAATTTCTAAATTGCGATGACAAAGATCCCTATCTAACCCTGTACGTAGTGCATCTTCATCACGTAATGTTTTTTCAGGGGCTAAAATTGGGCATTTATTGATGTGCACTAATTTTACAGGAACGGGAAGCTCACCGTTTAGCTCAGATTTAGGTGTGTATAAACGCTCGCGTAGTTCTTGGGTATTTAAGGTTAATAATGGCGAAATATCCGCGGATAAATCACACATAATGACCGCATTGCGGTTTTCAGGATGCCAAGCAAGCGGGGCGACTAAGCTCACATAGGAACGCAATGCACCAAACATACCAGAGACATGTACTAAAGGTTTTATTTCCACAATATCAATAAGTTGGCTTACCTTGTTTTTATTGCGTAGTTGATAAAAATAATCAAACATACGTGGTTGAGCCGCTTTAAGTAATTTTGCCATGCTAATTGTTGCAATGACGTCTGACATTGCATCATGGGCATTCTCGTGGGAAACGCCATTGGCTTTTGTTAAGTGCTCTAAGCGCATGCTTGGCAAGCCGTCATCATTTTCAGGCCATTCAATGCCTTCAGGACGTAGCGCAAAACAAGCACGCAGCGGGTCAAGTAAATCCCAACGTGAATTATTTTGTTGCCAGCTGTATGCGTAGGGGTCGTAAAAATTACGGTAGAGAATATTGCGAGTGACTTCATCATCAAAACGAATATTGTTATAGCCCATAATACAGGTGTTAGGCACACTAAAAGCGTGATGGATGCGTTTAGTAAACTCCGCCTCGTTAACGCCTTGGGCTAATGCTATTTGTGGGGTGATGCCTGTGATCATCACAGCCTCTGGCTGCGGTAAGTAATCATCCGCGGGCGCGCAGTAAAACACTTCAGGTTCTTCAATAATATTAAAGTCTAAATCAGTGCGCACACCTGCAAATTGGGCTGGCCTATCAAGTGCAGGGCGTTTACCAAAAGTTTCGTAATCATGAATAAAGAATGAGGGTTGTTTTTTATTATCTTGCAACGTTATCACCGTTTGAATTGTGCGCATTTAAATCTGATAGTGGAGTACCTTCAGACTCACTATTTTATATAAATCAATGATACCCTATCTATTATCAAAGCTAAACCAAGGCCATCTGAAATAGCAGGTAAATTAAATTGAATATCAATAAGGTATTTTCTGTGTCAGAAAGGGGTACTATTAGGTTATAGCGCGTGAAATGTTATGTTCATCACATAAATAAATTGTTAACGTTAACATTAGTGATTAACATCACAAAGTAATTGTTTTTGAGTGGGAATTGAAAAATGTTAACCTTAACATTTACCAAAAGTAAATTAATAATAGGTGATTAACATGAATAGCAGTGCAAGGAAATACTATGCGTCATTGAGCGCATTGTTGTTTTTTTTCTTTTTTACATGGTCATCTACATTTTCAGTTGTCGCCATTTGGCTGCGTAAATATGTTGGCTTAGAAGGGGCGGACACAGGGTTTATCTTTGCCTGTATTTCAATTGTGGCGTTATGTGCTCAGCCATTGTACGGCTTCTTGCAAGACAAATTAGGGTTACGCAAAAACTTATTATTATTTATTGCAGTTTTACTGATTGCATCTGGGCCATTTTTTATGGTGTTCGGGACATTATTACACTGGAACATAGTGATTGGCAGTATTGTTGGTGGGTTATTTATTGGTATGACGTTTCATGCAGGAATTGGTGTTCTTGAATCTTACACCGAGCGTGTAAGTCGACAACGTAATTTTGAATATGGTAAGGCGAGAATGTGGGGGTCTCTTGGTTGGGCGGCCGCGACGTTCTTTGCAGGGCGCAACATTAATATCGACCCTGACTATAATTTTATTATGGCTACAGTATCAGGTGTACTTTTCTTAATCATTCTATTAAACCTTAAAAGTGCGAATGCAGATGCCTATAATAATTTAGAACATGGTAATTCGTCTGCTATTACATTGCGTGATGCACTGCAACTTTTTGCTTTACCACGTTTTTGGGCGTTAATACTATTTGTATTAGGCACATGTATTTATAGTGTGTATGACCAGCAATTTATGGTGTATTTTTCGCATCAATTCCCAGATGAAAAATTAGGGAATGAGATGTACGGTTATCTGAATTCATTGCAAGTATTCCTTGAAGCTGGTGGGATGTTCTTAGCGCCATTCATTGTTAACCGAATAGGTGCTAAAAATGGATTACTATTTGCTAGCACAGTTATGGCATTACGGATTATCGGCTCAGGTTTAGTCGAGGGACCTGTTCTCATATCCGTTATGAAATTGCTACATGCCGTTGAGTTACCTATCTTGCTGGTGGCAATTTTCAAGTATAACAGCCACCATTTTGATAAACGCTTGTCCTCAACACTTTATTTGGTTGGGTTTAGTTGTGTGAGTTCGGTGGTTGCTAGTGTGTTATCACCATTGGCAGGATGGGGGTATGACAAAATTGGTTTTGCGCAGACCTATTTGATTATGGGGATGTTTGTGGTCATCACAACGATATTGTCTGCTTTTTGTCTTAGAAATGATAAAACTGATGATATAAAGCTTAGTCTTAATGAGAAACCAGCAAAGTTAAACCAACATAATCAAGAAATACAGGTGGAAAAAGCATAACCCAATGATCTTTTTCGAGAGATTAAATCAATAAATATGTGAAACTGACTTGTAACGTAAGGCGATTAGATTGTATTGTGTAATAAGATTATGCGTTTTGAATATTGACTAGAGGGTTTTAAACATGGACAACGCTAACAAGCCGTCTTTCCAAAATGTTCTGGAATTTGTGCGTATGTTTCGTCGCAAAAATAAAATTCGTCGTGAAATTACCGATAATGAGAAAAAAATTCGTGATAACCAGAAGCGTGTTTTATTACTGGATAATTTAAGCGAATATATTAAGCCTGGTATGTCAATTGAAGACATTCAGGCGATTATTGCCAATATGCGCAGCGACTATGATGACCGTGTTGATGATTATATTATCAAGAATGCAGAATTGTCGAAAGAACGCCGCGAAATTTCTAAAAAATTGAAAGAGATGGGCGAACTGCCACGTATTGACGTAAAATAGAAGAAATGAGCCGAGTTTATCTCGGCTTTTTTGTCAGTTTTTAATAGACAAGAAAAATTATAATGTGAGTGTTTTTACCTGCTTAATGAGCGCGTTCGCTAACCGCTCCATTTCTGTTTTATCAATAAACCCCATCGTAACGGCCGCCGCGATTAATTCCCCACTCTGACTAAATACAGGGCAGGCGATAGACTGTGCACCTGGGATCCCTTTTATGGGTTCATAACGAATCGCATAACCTTGGTTAATGACTTTATTGAGTTCATCTTGCGAATAATCATCACACACAAATTGCTTATCAAAAGCCGCATAGATTAGACCCGCTGCACTTTTGACTGTGGGCAATGGAGTATTTGGTAAGAAATCAATTTCGATATTTTTAAAACTACGGTTGTATTTAACCAGTGATAACACTTTTCCAGAGCGCAATGCAACACCCGTTGAAACGTTTTGTTCATCACGAAATTGAACCAAACTGTTATTGATAACCTCAATAAAAGACCCTTCAGGCTCCACAAAATTCGCTAAAAAAGTGAGGTTGCGCCCTAATCCATAACGGCTCGTTTGTGTATCTTGATAAAGCATTTGAGTACGACAAAGGGATACCAAATATTTATGTAAACGGCTTTTGGATATTTCACAACCTTTGGAAATATCTGCAGCTCGCGCTATCCCGCCATTTTGGGCAATAAAATTCAGAATGCTTACAGCGATATCAACAGAATTAACACCTTGCAGGGTAGACATACATAAACCTCATTTTAACAAGTTCATCTATTTTATCATGAGTCACGGATCCCTGCTAATAACTGAAAATGTGGATAGTCTAATCATTAAGAGGTAGATATTTCGTACCTATAAATAATAGCAAATTTTGATTAGCCTCAAGTTCACTATTAATGAATAAGGTATATATATAGTGTACTTCTAAAAGCAATGTCGAGGTTTACTATAATGAAAACAATAAATGAATTACGCCTAAAACGCCGAACACTCCTAAAAGGACTTGGTGTTATTGGATTGGCGTCTATCACACCGTGTTCTTTTGCGCAGGGAAACAATAACCAGCCTCTGCCAAAAGTACGATTAAGGTTATCTGACTACAAAACTTTCCGTTCAACGTGTGCAATGGAGTGCTTACACTGCAACTTAACAGCGTATACTTACCAGGGTAAGTTGATGAAAATACAGGCAACAGAGGGCTTTAATGTCAAATGTTGTTTACGGGGAATGAGTCGAACAAAATGGGTATATCACGACCAGCGTATCACGACGCCGTTATTACGTGTAGGAGAGAAAGGTAAAGCTGAATTTAAACCGATTAGCTGGGATGAAGCTCTTGATCTAATAGAAAAAAATATTCGTGACACTATCGCTAAGTATGGTAATGAAGGGTTATTTATCTCTACCCATGCGGGAAACATGGACTCCATTAAAAATGATATGGGCAAGGCATTTTTTGATTACCTAGGCGGCTCAACAAAACAAGCGGGTTCTTTGTGTTGTTCGGCGGTAACAGCGGCAATGATCCCAATGGTGGGATTACGATACGCTGACACGCGAGATACGGTGGCGGATAGTCGTTATATTTTGTGTTGGGGAAATAATCCCGCGGTAACCATGCAGGCGTACTTTAAAAACTATAATCAAGCACGGAAAAATGGTGCGCGACTTGTGGTCATTGATCCGAGATTTAATGAGACTGCAGCAAAAGCAGATGAGTGGATCCCTATCATTCCTGGAACCGATACTGCGTTAGCACTTGGAATGATTAAAATTATCATTGAGGAAAATCGTATTGATGAGGGTTTTCTTCGTGCACACACTGGCGCTGTGTATTTAGTGGATGAGAATCAACAGCAACTTAGGCAAGACGTCCAAGATCCTGATAGCTATTTGGTGTTTGATATTCTCAGTCAGCAACTTGTTCGCCATGATTCAGCAGGGATTAAACCTGCATTATTTCAGCATGAATTACCTAGTCAGTTTAGTTATACCACCGTTTTTGAGCAAATTTATCGACAAGCGAAAGAGTGGGATATCGCACGAGTCAGTGCAGAAACAGATGTGCCTGCCGAAACTATCGTGCGTCTTGCGCGAGATTATTCCTCGATTACGCCATCAATGATTGTGCAAAACATGTCTGGAGCACAGCGTACAGAGCATGGTGCATATGTGGCTGCAAGCCAGTTTTACCTTGCTTTGCTAACAGGGAATATCGGCAAACGCGGTGCGGGTGTCTGTGATGCAGGCGGCGCAAGACAGATGGCTAAATTTAGTCCCATTGTTCCTCCTGCACCGAATGCAAAAAATATCCCACCCATTCCAGTGGCAAAAGTCGGTGACTATATCGTGAATGAAAAACCGCATCCCATTAATTTTTGGTGGATTATGACGATGGGGGTAATGACACAATTACCCAATACCAACAAAGTGCGGGAAGCGCTGAAGAAAGTTCCTTTTGTTGTTGTTGCTGATAATTTAATGAGTTCAACGGCGTTATATGCAGATTTAGTCTTGCCAGTGACGACGATTTTTGAAGATACCAGCCTGATGGCAGGGGTACGCAGCCAATATGTCCAATTGATGGAAAAAGCGGTTGAGCCAGTTGGGGAAGCAAAGCCTGATTACTGGATTTTTGCTCGTTTAGCGGAGCGCTTCGGGTTTGGTGAGGTGTTTAATAAGCCGATTGAACATTATATCGATGCTTGCCTTGTAGGCTCTGGCATTACGCGTGAAATGTTAGAAAAAGGCCCTGTAAGACCTGTTGAAGGTGATTGGATCCCATTCAAGGATGGTGTATTTAGAACGTCGACTAAAAAAGCCCATTTCTTTATTGAGGATTGGCAAAAGAAAAATTTTTCACCCGTGGTGGCTTATTATCAAGTGAAAGAGTCAGTGAAGGGATCCCCCGAACTGGCTAAAAAATATCCATTAATGGCAGTGCAACGTAAGTTAGCACGCAGTGTTCACTCTAGTCATGGGATGAATGAATGGATCCTCGAAGTACAACGTAATCAACCCAATGTGTTAATTCACCCTGAAGACGCGCAAATTCGTGGTATTAAAAATGGCGAATGGGCGGTAACGTTTAATGATAGAGGGGAGCATCGAGCGATAGCGGTGGTCACGACGCACATTAAAAAGGGTGTTATTTCTCTCGATAATGGCTGGTGGGAACAGCAAGGAGGGAGTAGTAGCCATGTGACAAATGACCAAGTGGAACATTTAGGAACAGGCCATTGCTGTAATAGTACGCTCGTTGATGTTAGAAGGGAGGCATAATCATGGTTAAGCAATATGGTTTTTTAATCAACACAAAAGATTGTTATGGCTGCCGCACTTGTTCTATGGCATGTAAATCAGAGAATGTCACTCCTCCTGGCGTTTTATGGCGCCGTGTTCGTGAGTTCAATGATGACTCACCGAATACACAGGCATTTATTACGATGTCGTGTAACCACTGTGATGACCCACAATGTTTAAAAGTTTGCCCAGCGGATACCTACACTAAGCGTCCTGATGGAATTGTGGTACAAGACCATGAAAAATGTATCGGTTGCCAAATGTGTATCATGGCGTGTCCATACCATGCCCCTGTTTTTGACCCTGCGGAAGGGAAAACCAGTAAGTGTAATATGTGTGCTGAGCGTTTAGATGAGGGGTTATTACCTCGATGTGTTGAGTCTTGTCCTACAGGTGCAATTGAGTTTGGCGAAATTTCTGAACTTCGTAAAAAACATACGACAAACTGGGCAGTATTGGAGAAACGCTACAATATACCAGATCACACAATCAGCCAGCCAAATATTGTGATTATTGGAATGGAGGACTAATCATGAATATTCATCATATGGAGCTCCCATTGGTATTTTTTAC
Organism: Providencia xihuensis; assembly: GCF_041953405.1. Classification (NCBI taxonomy): domain Bacteria; kingdom Pseudomonadati; phylum Pseudomonadota; class Gammaproteobacteria; order Enterobacterales; family Morganellaceae; genus Providencia; species Providencia xihuensis. Next base: position 2,011,819 of record NZ_CP169565.1, read on the forward strand.
TGTGATGAGTCAGTGGGGGATCGGCGCAGTACTTGCATTGACGTTGTACCAAATGAAAGTTAGTACGGAACATAAACTCGTCGGTAAATCCCTGCGTACCGCGGTGATAATTATTTGGTTAATTGAAGTGGTGGGTTCATCTATGTCTATGGGACATTTAGGGGTGCCGTTAGAAGCTTATCGTTCAGTACTTGGACTAAGCCATTCATGGCTAAGTCGAGAAGCAGTTACATTTGTCTTGCTTAATGGTCTAGTCACGCTTTGGGCACTTTCTTGTTGGTTACAACCAACGGTAAATATACGTAATATCGTGCTGGGCTGGTTAAGTGGTATCGGCGGACTAGCCGCAATTCTTGTCACTGCTCAAGTCTATTACCAGATGGTTGCTCATCCGCTTTGGCATAGCTCAGCAACACAAATTGCTTTTATTGGTACTGCAATCGTATTAGGCTTCGTTTCTATCACACTGTTTGTTCAAGCTTTAGCAAAGCCTGTGCCAAAAGCTATTAAAGTCGGTGTGTTATTAGGGGTCATACTTGTCTTAATATCTCAAGTTATCCGATCGCAAATACCAGCAAGCCAAGGAGAAAGCTATCTCTTATGGTGGCAAGTGGTAATGAGCATGGTTTTACCTTGTGCGATAGCTGTTAGAGGGGGCAAAGGTAAAGTGCCATCAGTACCACTACTTATAGCATTGATGGTGGTTATGTTTAGCGGCGAGCTAGCCGGTCGCGCATTGTTTTATGGTTCGGTGATGATCCAAGCACCTTGGTTCTAAAAATCCTCGTCATATTTCGTGCTGTGGCGTTGTTGGCGTCATTCAGTCACACAGGTCACATACTTGAGTATGCTCCCTGTGCTGCCTTCACTTTGCCGCCTAGCCACAACGCGAACTATTTAGAGGATTATGCATGTCATATTTCGTGCTGTGGCGTTGTTGGCGTCATTCAGTCACACCGGTCACATACTTGAGTATGCTCTCTGTGCTGCCTTCACTTTGCCGCCTAGCCACAACGCGAACTACTTAGAGGATTATGCATGTCATATTACACTCTGTAGTTGGTGTTAGCTTGGTTCAGTCACACCGGTCACATACTTGAATATGCTCTCTGTGCTGCCTTCACTTTGCCGCCTAGCCACAACGCGAACTATTTAGAGGATTATGCATGTTATATTTCACTCTGTGGTTGGTGTTAGCTTGGTTCAGTCACACAGGTCACATACTTGAATATGCTCCCTGTGCTGCCTTTACTTTGCCGCCTAGCCACAACGCGAACTATTTAGAGGATTATGCATGTCATATTTCACTCTGTAGTTGGTGTTAGCTTGGTTCAGTCACACAGGTCACATACTTGAGTATGCTCTCTGTGCTGCCTTCACTTTGCCGCCTAGCCACAACGCGAACTATTTAGAGGATTGGTATTAAATAGCCAATGAGATTCAGCCTTATTATTTGTTGTCGAAGATGTTTTTAGCAACATACTTTTAAGCCCAAAGCCCAAAGCCCAAAGCCCAAAGCCCAAAGCCCAAAGCCCAAAGCCCAAAGCCCAAAGCCCAAAGCCCAAAGCCCAAAGCCCAAAGCCCAAAGCCCAAAGCCCAAAGCCCAAAGCCCAAAGCCCAAAGCCCAAAGCTCAAAGCTCAAAGCTCAAAGCTCAAAGCTCAAAGCTCAAAGCTCAAGAGGCATCAGTAGCTATTTATCAGGGACAAATGCACTGTTCATCAGTTTAATGATTGGGTCGGATTTTTTATAACTATTGATAAGAGGAACGAGGCGTTTGAAGTGTTCGCTGGCACAGTGAATATCAAGCGCGTGTTGATCGGGCCATTCTTCAATAAAAACAAAATGCCCAGGATTTTTTTGGTCAACATATAAATCATAGCTGATACAAAGGGGTTCTTGTTTTGTCGCTTCTACAAGCTCCTGATATAACGGCATAACTGTTTCAATCGCTTCAGCTTTAATAAAATCTTCTGCAATCACTTTTAACATAATGGACTCCTTCCTTTTTGAATTAAATACTGTATGAAATTACAGTTATATAACCATAGGGAGTGCACTGACGCAATAGCAGAATACCGATAATCAATGAAACTTTTTAATTGGTAAAGTAATAATTTGAATGTAGATAAGCAACAAAAAAGCCTTGTTGGTTTCCCAGCAAGGCTTTTTAATCAGCATTACTTTAGATTAGAAACTCGCTGGTTTCGCCATTTCTGAAGTTGCTACATTTGATGCCACATGACCACCAGCACCACCTTTACCTTCAAAAGTAGAGGTTTCGCGCTGGTACTCAGTAATCTCAAATGGCGCCGCTGCATCTACAGGGGCAGGGGCTTTGGTCATTGGTGAGTACGAATGACGTTTATGCAAGCTAGTTGCATCAGTATTAGCAGTTACTGGTGCCTCGACCTTAGTTGGTTCAACCTCTACAGAGGCAATTGGCTGCTCAACGACTGGCTCAGTAACGGTTTCAGTTTCAGCAATCTCTTCGGCTGCAGCGATTGTTGGTTGAGTATTTTCTTCAACCATAACCTCAGCAGCCGTTTCAATTGCGGTATCAGCGGCAACAATCACGTCTTCTACGTCAGTTTTTACCTTGTCGATAGGCGTTTCTGTTGCAGTAATAACATTATGTGTTTCAACAGGTTGTGGTTCAACAGTTTCGCTGACATACACGACCTCAACAGGTTCAGCTTCTTCATCAGCAGCCACTACATCAACAACAGGTGTTGCTACAACGGCTAGGGCTTCAGATTGGCTTTCCGTCTTAGCTATTTCTACCGTGTTTGTATTGACAGACTCAGTGCTATTTTGTTGTTCAAGCATTTCCTCATTAGTCATAATTGCCATGCTCTCTTGTTGAGGCTGAACAATTGGGTAATGAATGAAAACTTTACCAGAAGCTAGCTCAGGTGATGCTACTGCTGCGGCTAATGGCATTGGTGAACTATTGAGATGACGCTCATCACGGTAACGACGGCGACGTTGCCCACTTACACGTAAGTGACGAGGAGAGCGGCGCGAACGGCGAGGAATGATGGTGTCTTGTTTCTCTTCGCCATCAGTTTGATGAGTTAAATCTTGTAGATCGTCAGCTTGTACTTGGCCTTCAGCTTGGTTAACTACCGCAACTGGTGCTGGTAATGCAGCAACTGGTGCGGATACAGCGACAACGGGCTCTGCAACATCAGTTTTGACCATTTGTTCGTTATCAGTCACACGAATTTTTTGTGTTAACTGGCGACGCTGGCGGCGAGGAGCAGCAGGACGCTGTTCTTCTTCTCTTGCATTTGTTGTTTCAACGTTATCTTGTTGTGCATCTTGCTGAGTTTTTGCAGTTTGTTGCTGACGTTTTTCATCTTGACGACGACGGCGATCAGCACGCTGTTCACGACGTTGCTGCTGGTTGTCACGGTTTGCATTTTCAGCCGTTTGCTCATCTTGCGGTGCCGTATTTTTATTATTACGGCCCTTGTTACGATTATTCGTTTCTTCCGATGAAGCATTGCGATCATTGCGGTTATTACGATTGTCGCGACTATCACGACTTTCGTTATCATCACGATCACGACGATTATTGTTACGGCGATCATTATTACGACGACGATCGTTATTACGGCGACGGTCATTATTATTGCGAGCTTTAGGGGCAGGTGCTTCGACCACTTTCTCTTCTTCACCACCAAAGAGGCCTTTAAAGAATGCAGCAATTTTACTGAATAAGCCTGGCTGAGCAGGTTCATTTGACGTTGTTTTTACTGGCGCTTTAACGGGCGCGACTTCTTTAGGTTTAGCGGAAGAAAGCTCAACTGGCTCTTGTAATGCAAAAGCGGAAATCGCAGGTTGCTCAGGTACTTTACGCTCAGACGTTGTTTCATCGGTATGAGTTAAGGTTTCAGTTTCGTGATATTGAGCTAGGTTATAGCTCAGAGTATTCACTTCTTCACCTTTACGGATACGGATTACATGGAAATGAGGTGTCTGCATCTGGTCATTTGGTACGATAACAACGCGAACGTGAGTTTGGCGTTGTTCAATTTCGCTGACGGCTTTACGTTTTTCGTTTAGCAAGTAAGACGCGATTTGCACAGGAACAATCGCGTGAACTTCATGCGTATTTTCCTTCAGTGCTTCTTCTTCGATTAAACGAAGAACCGATAATGACAGTGATTCGTTATCACGAATTGTCCCAGTTCCCATACAACGAGGGCACACATGGTGGCTTGACTCGCCTAATGATGGGCTTAAACGTTGGCGGGACATTTCGAGTAAACCGAAACGAGAGATACGGGCAATTTGAATACGTGCACGGTCTTGGCGAACGGCTTCACGTAAGCGGTTTTCCACTTCACGTTGGTGTCTAACTGGCGTCATATCAATAAAGTCAATGACAATTAGGCCACCAAGGTCACGTAGACGTAATTGACGGGCAATTTCATCCGCCGCTTCAAGGTTAGTATTGAACGCAGTTTCTTCGATGTCACCACCACGAGTAGAACGTGATGAGTTGATATCAATCGCAGTCAATGCTTCTGTTGTATCAATGACTAACGCACCACCTGAAGGTAAACGTACTTCACGTTGGAACGCAGATTCAATTTGAGATTCGATTTGGTAATGGCTGAATAATGGAACATCACCACTGTAGTGTTTGATTTTACTAGCAAAATCGCCACGACCAATCGCTTCGATATGGTTACGAGCCATTTCGACGACTTTCGGATTATCAATTAGAATCTCGCCAATGTCTGGACGTAGATAATCGCGGAACGCACGCACAATAACATTACTTTCCTGATGGATTAGGAAAGGTGCAGGGCGGTTCTCAGCGGCTTTTTGGATGGCTTCCCAGTGGCGTAAGCGGTACAGTAAATCTTGTTGTAGGGATTCTGCAGACTTACCAACACCAGCCGTGCGGACAATCAGACCCATACCATCTGGAATTTCTAAAGAAGACAGTGCTTCTTTGAGTTCCGTACGGTCTTCACCTTCAATACGACGAGAAATACCGCCTGCGCGTGGGTTATTTGGCATTAACACTAAATAGCTACCTGCCAGACTAATAAAAGTAGTTAACGCTGCACCTTTATTACCACGTTCTTCTTTATCAACTTGAACAATAACTTCTTGGCCTTCTTTTAACACATCTTTAATGTTAGGACGGCCTTGAGAGTGGTAGTTGCTTGGGAAGTATTCACGAGCGATTTCTTTGATAGGAAGGAAACCGTGTCTTTCTGCACCATAATCAACAAAAGCAGCTTCAAGACTAGGTTCGATACGGGTGATTTTACCTTTGTAAATGTTCGCCTTTTTTTGCTCATGACCTGGGCTTTCAATATCCAAATCATAGAGACGTTGCCCGTCAACAAGGGCAACACGCAACTCTTCCTGTTGAGTTGCGTTTATTAGCATTCTTTTCATGTTATTACTTACTCATTATTTTCTTTTAAATAAAGAGCAGCGAAAGAAAGAGCTACTGTAAACCGATGGCCTCGTGATTTTTACAAAACCGTCTGCCTCGCGGCAGTCGTTCGTATAGAGACGCGCAGTATTCGGTGAACCTGATTTTTAGATTAAAAATTCAGCGTTCTTAATTAGGGTGCCGTTGATTATCATTAAAACGGAAGTACCTAACCCAATAAGCCAAAATTCGTTGCTCGCTAATTTATTTGATATTGCTAAATGTCTTACGCCATTGCTGCATTGTTACGCTATCAAATAAGAAATCCTATAAACGCCAATTTTCGTTTTTTAAACATCTTGGCAACTGCATATTATTCCATTGCCATGTGCATTATAGCAAGTCGATAAGGAAGTTATATGGAAATTTTATTTAGAAATAGGAAAAATCATGCAGAAAATAACCAAAATAAAAAAAAACATAAAAAAATTCGTGGAGTCGGTATGATAGAGAGAGTTAATAAGCGCATATTTTAATCAATTAGAGTTAACGCATTTTCGAATGAATACACAAAATCAAGTTCAATTTATAGACATCAGCGATGACGAGGCTGGGCAACGCATCGATAACTTTTTGCTCGCTAAACTTAAAGGCGTACCAAAAAGCATGATTTATCGCATTATCCGTAAAGGGGAAGTGCGTGTAAATAAAGGGCGGATTAAGCCTGAGTATAAACTTGTCGAAGGGGATCAAGTTCGTGTTCCGCCAGTCAGAGTCGCTGAGCGTGAGGTGCCCGCAGTTTCCGCTAAATTAGATAAAGTGGCGGCATTAGCTAACTGCATTTTATTTGAAGATGATTCCATACTTGTACTGAACAAACCTTCTGGTACAGCAGTACATGGCGGAAGTGGTTTGAGCTTTGGTGTTATTGAGGGGCTGCGGGCCTTGCGGCCTGAAGCTCGTTTTCTTGAACTGGTTCATCGCCTCGATAGGGACACGTCAGGAATTTTATTAGTTGCGAAAAAACGTTCTGCCTTAAGAGCATTGCATGAACAGTTGCGCTTGAAAACTATGCAAAAAGATTACCTGGCCTTAGTGCGTGGTCATTGGCAATCTCATGTTAAAGTGGTTCAAGCACCGTTGTTGAAAAATATTTTGCAAAGTGGTGAGCGAGTCGTCAAAGTGAGTAGCGAAGGAAAACCATCGGAAACGCGCTTTAAAGTCGAAGAACGTTTTGATAATGCAACGTTAGTGAAAGCGAGTCCTGTGACGGGACGAACACATCAAATTCGTGTGCACACTTTATATGCAGGTCACCCAATTGCGTTTGATAACCGTTATGGTGACGAATTATTCGATAGCCAATTAGCAGATACAGGCCTCAATCGGTTGTTCCTGCACGCAAGCGCATTAAAATTCACTCATCCCAAAACTGGGGAAGAGATGCGGCTGCAAGCGCCAATGGGTGCAGAGCTAAACCATTGTTTAAAAGTATTACGTAACCGTAAAACCACATCGTAAGCATCACTCGTTGGCGGGTAAAAGGTCATTACCCGCCAATTATTTTTATTAACCCAATAGTGGGTTAACATCATGCTGGCGTAGCATATCTAGCAGCAAAATAATCGGTAAGCCAATTAAAGTGTTAGGGTCACGTCCCTCTAACCTATCAAATAAAGTTATACCTAGCCCTTCGGATTTAAAACTTCCTGCACATTGGAACGGTTCTTCTTTATACAAGTAGTTGGTGATCTCTTGGTCAGTTAAGTTTCGAAAATAGACATCGAACAATTCACATTGCAGATTAAATTTTCCTGTCGCGGAATCTAATAGGCACAACCCAGTATAAAATGTGATTTTATGACCAGAGGCTGCTTTCAATTGTTTGAATGCATTTTCAAAGGTATGGGGCTTGCCGACAATTTTTCCATCAATAACACACACTTGATCAGAACCAATAATTAAATGTTGAGCGTATTGTTCTGTCAGTGCAGCGGCTTTGGCATGAGATAACCGCAGGACTAAAGCTTGAGCCGATTCATTTAAAACAGGTGATTCATCAATGTTCGGCGGTGAGGCTAAAAACGGCAAACCTAATTTTTTTAATAAGGATTGCCGATAGGGTGAAGTTGACGCCAAAATAATCGATTTCATGATTTTTCTCAAAACTCGTAGCCAAAAGGGTTAACTCATTTTAAACTATAAACCGCAAAACCTGCGATTTTTTGGTGAAAAGGCGAGTTTACCCCGCCTTTTTCTTTGACTATAGCTCATTACAAAGTTAATATGCGCGCCTTATGCAAAAGGTAAAATTACCCCTGACTATCGATGCGCAGCGTGCAGCTCAGAAAAACCTCGACTATGTCGGGAGTTATACACCTGAGCAAGTTGCACGTCTTGCAGAATCAGTAGTCAGTGTAGACAGTGATGTAGAAACCGAATTATCATTTAATATTGATAAACAGCGTCTCACGGTTATCGAAGGGAAATCCGATGTGGATCTCACCCTCCAATGCCAACGCTGCGGAAAAAATTTCAAGCATCATGCCTACGTATCGTATTGTTTTAGTCCTGTCGTCAATGACGAAAAGGCCGAAGCATTACCGGAGCTCTACGAGCCAATTCAAATTGATGAATTTGGTGAAATAGATTTGCTGGGAATGATAGAAGATGAAATAATTCTTTCCTTACCAGTTGTTCCGGTTCATGATTCTGAACACTGTGAAGTGTCCGAAGCGGACATGGTGTATGGTGAACTGCCTCCTGAGGCAGAAAAGCCAAACCCATTTGCCGTATTAGCCAGTTTAAAGAAAAGTACTTAAGGAGTAAGGTCAATGGCCGTACAACAGAATAAACCAACTCGTTCAAAACGCGGTATGCGTCGTTCACATGATGCACTGACTGCTACCCTAGTTTCTGTAGATAAAACTTCAGGTGAAACTCACCTGCGTCACCATGTGACTGCAGACGGTTTCTACCGTGGCCGTAAGGTTATCAGCAAGTAATTGTTGGTACCTTGGCTAATCTAACCATTGCGTTAGATGCTATGGGCGGGGATGTTGGTCCCCGCGTCACAGTGCCTGCTGCATTGCAGGCTCTGGCATCTAATTTAGCACTCAAATTACTGCTTGTCGGTCAACCCGAAGCCATTCAACCCTTGCTTGCACATCTAAGTGCTGAGCAAATTTCGCGTGTCGAAATTATCCCTGCGGACGGAATTATTGCTAACGATGCCAAACCATCAAACGCAATAAGACAAAGCAAAGGAACATCGATGCGAGTGGCCTTAGAGTTGGTGAAAACAGGGCAGGCACAAGCGTGCGTGAGTGCTGGTAATACAGGCGCATTGATGGGGTTAGCGAAATTGATGTTAAAGTCGATAGATGGCATTGAGCGTCCAGCGCTAATGACAATCTTACCTAACCAGCAGAAAAAACAAACGGTAGTGTTGGATTTAGGGGCAAACGTCAATTGCAGTAGTGAAATGTTAGTGCAATTTGCCGTAATGGGTTCAGTGATGGCTGAAGAAGTGGTCAATATCACAAAACCGAAAGTTGCTTTGCTCAATATCGGTGAAGAAGAGAGCAAAGGGCTGGATAATATCCGCGAAGCCGCCGCAATATTAAAAGAAACGGCGTCCATTAACTATATTGGTTACGTTGAAGGTAATGAGTTACTGACAGGTAAAACCGATGTATTAGTGTGTGACGGCTTCGCGGGTAACGTCTCATTAAAAACAATGGAAGGAGTCGTTCGCGTTATTCTCTCCTTGTTAAAATCGGCGGACGACGAAAAGAAAAAACGCAGTTGGATAATGCAACTGGCGAAAAAATGGCTAAAAAAACGTTTAATGAAGCGTTTTGGGGATATGAACCCCGACCAGTATAACGGTGCGACTCTGTTAGGATTAAAAGGTATTGTGATCAAGAGTCATGGTGCGGCTAACGAAAGTGCATTTAAAGCTGCGATTGACCGCGCAGTGCAAGCTGTTGAAAAACAAGTACCAGAAAGAATAACAGCGCGATTAAATATTGTTTTACCCAGGAGCGATCAATAACCTATGGCTATGTACAGTAAAATCTTAGGAACAGGCAGCTACTTGCCAGCGCAAGTTCGTACCAATGCTGATCTGGAAAAAATGGTTGATACTTCTGATGAATGGATTGTGACCCGCACTGGGATACATGAAAGAAGAATTGCTAACGAAGACGAAAATGTCTCTGTAATGAGTTTTCATGCTGCACAAAAAGCGCTTGAAATGGCACAGGTTGAGGCCAGCGAGATAGGTTTAATCATTGTTGCCACCACTTCTGCAACGCATGCATTCCCAAGTGCAGCGTGCCAAGTGCAGCAAATGCTAGGAATCAATGATTGCGCGGCATTTGACGTTGCGGCGGCCTGTGCAGGCTTTACTTATGCGATCAGTATTGCTGACCAGTTTGTTAAAACAGGGATGACGAAAAAGGCCCTTGTTATTGGCGCTGATGCATTATCAAAAACATTAGACCCAGAAGATCGTGGTACCATCATCTTATTTGGTGACGCCGCAGGTGCTGTTGTGGTTGGTGAGTCTAATGAACCTGGCATTATTTCTACCCATTTACACGCTGATGGGCGTTATGGGGATTTACTCGCATTGCCTAATCGTAGCCGTTGCTCTGACGACTCTGCGTATTTAACGATGACGGGTAATGAAGTATTCAAAGTTGCAGTCCGCGAATTAGCGCATATTGTTGATGAAACACTGGAAAAAAGTGGGATTGCAAAAGAAGAACTTGATTGGTTAGTGCCACATCAAGCAAATTTAAGAATTATTTCTGCGACGGCAAAAAAACTTGATATGACTATGGACAAAGTGGTTATCACCTTAGACCGTCATGGCAATACTTCTGCGGCATCTGTCCCAACTGCACTTGATGAAGCAGTGCGTGATGGACGTATCCAACGTGGCCAACTTGTGCTGTTAGAAGCCTTTGGCGGTGGTTTCACGTGGGGCTCTGCCTTAGTTCGTTTTTAATTTATTGAGAAAACAGACATGACACAATTTGCGATGGTATTTCCCGGACAGGGTTCTCAGTCTTTAGGAATGTTAGCGGCATTAGCTGAAGAAAATAAGCTGGTTGAGCAAACATTTGCTGAAGCATCAGAAGCATTGGGTTACGATCTTTGGGCATTAGTCCAAAATGGGCCAGAAGAAGAATTAAATAAAACATGGCAAACACAGCCCGCATTATTAGCCGCGTCTGTGGCAATTTTCCGTGTTTGGCAAGCTAAAAACGGTGCAATGCCTTCAATGATGGCAGGGCATAGCCTGGGTGAGTACTCCGCATTAGTTTGTGCAGGTGTCATTGACTTCAAAGAAGCGATTAAACTTGTTGAATTGCGTGGTAAATTGATGCAAGAAGCGGTTCCTGAAGGTACAGGCGCAATGTATGCGATTATCGGCTTAGATAATGAATCTATTGAAAAAGCCTGCCAAGAAGCGGCACAAGGTCAAGTCGTTTCACCCGTGAATTTTAACTCCCCAGGCCAAGTGGTCATTGCAGGGGAAAAAGCAGCGGTTGAACGAGCAGGTGCTGCGTGTAAAGAAGCGGGTGCAAAACGTGCACTGCCATTATCAGTTAGTGTGCCTTCACATTGTGCATTAATGAAGCCTGCTGCTGATAAATTAGCCGAAGCGTTAGAAAAAATCGAATTTTGTGAGCCAGTCTATCCAGTTATCAACAATGTTGATGTTAAAATCGAGCAATCGGCGCAAAATATTCGTGATGCGTTAGTTCGTCAACTGTATAATCCAGTACGCTGGACAGAAACAGTAGAATTGATGGCAGATCAAGGTGTTGAACACCTTATCGAAATGGGGCCAGGTAAAGTGTTGACTGGTCTTACCAAGCGAATTGTCTCTAATTTAACTGCCGTAGCAGCCAATGATCCTGTATCATTAAGCACTGCTTTAGAAAATAGCTGAGGACGACATGAGCTTTGAAGGAAAAATTGCACTAGTAACAGGTGCTAGCCGTGGGATTGGTAAAGCCATTGCTTTAACATTAATCGCGCGCGGTGCAACCGTTATTGGCACAGCAACCAGCGAAAAAGGCGCAGAAGCCATTACTGCTTATCTTGATGGTAAAGGGAAAGGTTTAGCGTTAAACGTGACTGATGCAGCATCAATCGAAGAAACTTTGACTAAGATCCGTGAGGAATTTGGTGAAATTGATATTTTGGTTAATAATGCAGGTATCACTCGCGATAACTTATTGATGCGTATGAAAGAAGAAGAGTGGCAAGATATTATTGACACGAATCTTTCATCCGTTTACCGTTTGTCTAAAGCCGTTTTGCGTGCCATGATGAAAAAACGTTGTGGGCGTATTATTTCTATCGCATCAGTTGTGGGTGTGATGGGGAATGCGGGACAAACAAACTATGCAGCAGCGAAAGCTGGGCTAATTGGTTTTAGTAAATCATTAGCTCGGGAAGTCGCTTCTCGTGGTATCACTGTTAATGTTGTTGCTCCAGGTTTTATCGAAACGGATATGACTAAAGCATTGACAGATGAGCAGCGTGCAGGCATTTTATCTCAGGTTCCTGCAGATAGACTGGGTGATGCACAAGAAATTGCCAGTGCTGTAGCGTTTTTAGCTTCTGACGAAGCTGCTTACATCACAGGTGAAACATTGCATGTCAATGGTGGCATGTACATGATCTAAAGAAATGATGGGACTACTTGCATTATTAGTGTTATCTAACGCTAAATAATGCAAAATAATGGTTCCAACAGCCGGGATTGGGTTGTATCTTTTCCTGTATTTCATAAACTACGAAAACCATCGCGAAAGCGAGTTTTGATAGGAATTTTAATAGTATGAGCACTATCGAAGAACGCGTTAAGAAAATCATCGTTGAACAACTGGGTGTTAAAGAGGAAGAAGTTGTAAATGCAGCTTCATTTGTTGATGACTTGGGCGCTGATTCTCTTGACACAGTTGAGCTGGTTATGGCTCTGGAAGAAGAGTTCGATTGCGAAATCCCTGACGAAGAAGCTGAAAAGATCACAACAGTACAGGCTGCGATTGACTACGTCGAGAACGCATCTAAATAATTGTACGAAAAACATGTCTAGGCGATCACTCGATCGCCTATGTTCCTTTTGTAACTTTTCCCTCCTTGGAGGAAATACGTGTCTAAGCGTCGTGTAGTCGTAACCGGACTGGGCATGTTATCTCCTGTCGGCAACACAGTTGAGTCATCATGGAAAGCTGTTTGTGACGGACAGAGTGGTATCAGCCTCATTGAACATTTTGATACTACTAACCACGCAACTAAATTTGCTGGCTTAGTAAAAGATTTCAATTACGAAGATTTTGACATCTCTCGCAAAGATGCGAAGAAGATGGACCCATTTATTCAATATGGTATTGCAGCAGGCTTCCAAGCCTTTAAAGATGCTGGATTGGAAGTAACAGAAGCCAATGCTACTCGTATCGGTTTAGCGATTGGTTCTGGTATTGGCGGGTTAGGGTTAATTCAGGATAACTGTGAAGCACTGATGGCAGGTGGTCCTCGTAAAGTTAGCCCATTCTTCGTGCCATCGACAATCATTAACTTGGCGGCGGGCCATTTAAGCATTATGTACGGTTTACGTGGTCCAAGCATTTCTATTGCCACAGCATGTACATCGGGCGTTCACAATATTGGTCACGCAGCACGTATGATTGCCTATGGCGATGCAGACGTTATGTTGGCAGGCGGTACTGAAAAAGCAACGACACCATTAGGTGTGGCAGGCTTTGGTGCTGCGCGTGCTCTATCAACTCGCAATGATGACCCACAAGCGGCAAGTCGCCCTTGGGATAAAGACCGTGATGGTTTTGTTCTCGGTGATGGTGCAGGTATCATTATTCTTGAAGAATATGAACATGCGAAAGCACGTGGCGCTAAAATTTACGCAGAAGTTGCTGGCTTTGGTATGAGCAGTGATGCTTACCATATGACATCTCCGCCAGAAAATGGTGAAGGTGCTGCATTAGCAATGGAAAATGCGCTAAAAGATGCTGGCATTAAGGCGAGCGAAGTGGGTTACATCAATGCCCATGGCACATCAACCAATGCAGGTGACTTAGCGGAAGCACAAGCGGTTATGTCTGTATTTGGTGAAGATTCAAATGTGTTAGTGAGTTCGACGAAATCCATGACAGGTCACCTATTAGGTGCTGCAGGAGCGGTTGAATCTATCTTCACGATTTTGTCTTTGTGTGATCAAATTGTCCCTCCAACGATTAACTTAGACAGCCCTGATGAGGGTTGTACGTTAGATTTCGTTGCGAATAAAGCACGTAAAGTTGAGAACATGGAGTACGCTCTGTGTAACTCCTTCGGCTTTGGTGGCACAAACGGTTCATTGATTTTCCGCCGTTACCACGCAGAATAATCAAATCGTTCCACCATTAATTCAGCCTCAGTTGTGTATGCAACTGGGGCTTTATTTTGCCAGCTTCTTTGCACAGCTCTGTGCTTTAGTTTATGATAGTTCTACCTGATTACTGTCTGATTTATCAGCTTTTATTATAAGTATTATCAATGTCATATTGGGTTAATGGCCAACCTTGTCAACAAATTAGTGTCTCTGATCGCGCCGTTGCGTTCGGGGATGGTTGTTTCACGACCATTCATGGAGTGAATCAGCAAGCGCAGATGCTCAAAGAACACATTGCGCGTTTAACACGTGACTGCTTAAGATTAAAAATTACCGCACCCGATTGGGGGGAATTAGAACATCATTTAACGGAAATTTGTACACAACAAGTGGATGAAGAATTTGTTCTAAAGGTCATTATCAGCCGTGGTGTAGGTGGGCGAGGTTACAGTTCTATAGGCTTTACTCAGCCTACCATTATTGTCAGTGTTTCCCCCTTTCCATCACACTATACTCAGTTACAATGCCAAGGGGCTAAGCTGATATTGAGCCAAACACCTGTTTCTCGAAATCCATTATTGGCAGGGATGAAACATTTAAATCGCCTTGAGCAAGTATTGATCCGCCAGGAAATCGATGAGGCTCAAGCGGATGAAGCGATTGTGCTCGATACAGATGGCATCATTATTGAGTGTTGTAGTGCAAATGTATTTTGGCGTATCGGGCAAACTGTTTATACCCCTGTATTATCGCATTGTGGGGTGAACGGATTAATGAGACAAAAGATCATAGCGTTATTAGTAGGGAGTCAGTACCATCTTGAAGAAGTTGAGCGGTTCGCGTCAGTATTAGCTCACTGCGATGAAGTGATTATGTGTAATGCGTTGATGCCTGTTCTACCCGTTAAAAGCATCCAAATAGCTTCACAAGAAAATCCGTTGCATTATGCATCACGGGAGCTGTTCGAATACTTATTTTTGCGCTGCAAAATCTAGTTTGCATAAATTAAAGTCCTAATACGCATTGATGTGGTCAATAAATGAAATTAGCTAAAAAAATCATTTTAATTGCTGTTGTTCTGATTACCGTTGTGGCGATTGCACTTTATTTGCAATATCGCCAAGTACTGAATTACGCTAAAACACCGATTAACCTTACGGAAGAAAAGATTTTCACTGTGCCTGCGGGGACTGGACGTGTGGCTTTTGAAGCATTGCTTATTAATGAAAAATTGATTGAGCAGGGCAATGAATTTCAATGGTTACTGAAATTGCGACCTGAATTGGCGCAGCTTAAAGCGGGCACATACCGTTTGCTACCTGACATGGATGTAGAACAGCTACTAAAATTAATCGTAAGCGGTAAAGAAGCGCAGTTTTCTATTCGCTTTATTGAAGGTAATCGTTTAGTAGATTGGAGTAACATCCTGCGTGATGCGCCATACTTAGCGCATAAATCAACGGAAATGACACCGACTGAACTCTACAATGCGATTGACTTTAAAGGCGAAGGAACCTTAGAAGGTTGGCTGTATCCTGATACCTATTTATATACTGCTGGAACGGCGGATACTGAGATTTTGAAACGTGCACATAAGCGCATGCAGGCTAGCCTTGAAAATGAATGGAAGGGGCGTGATAGGGATCTGCCGTATAAAAATGCGTATGAAATGCTGATAATGGCATCAATCATTGAAAAAGAAACGGGTGTTGACAGCGAACGTTCGCAAGTTGCCTCGGTATTTGTCAATCGCTTGAAGCAAAAAATGCGTTTACAAACCGATCCAACCGTCATTTACGGCTTGGGTGATAAATATCGTGGTAAAATTTATCGTAGTGATTTAGATAATTACACAGAATACAACACCTACAAAATTGATGGATTACCACCAACACCGATAGCAATGCCAAGTATTGCATCCATTAAAGCAGCTGCACATCCAGCCAAAACAGATTATTTGTATTTTGTCGCGGACGGCAAAGGGGGGCATACCTTTAGCCGTAACTTGAATGACCACAACCGTGCCGTCAAAGTTTACCGTCAAATTGAACAGCAAAACTGATAAAACATGAAAAACCAATTTATTGTTATTGAAGGATTAGAAGGCGCAGGGAAGACCACCGCAATCAATACGGTAGTTGATATTTTAAACCATGCAGGTATCAACGATATCGTTTTTTCCCGTGAGCCAGGGGGGACACCGCTAGCAGAAAAGCTACGAGAGCTCATCAAACAAGGTATTGAAGGGGATAAAGTCACAGATAAAGCCGAGCTTTTAATGCTGTATGCTGCCCGAGTGCAATTGGTTGATACCGTGATTAAGCCCGCACTTGCCGCTGGAAAATGGGTTCTCGGTGATCGCCATGATATGTCATCACAAGCTTATCAAGGTGGTGGACGCCAGATTGATCGCCATTTAATGCAGTCCTTGCGTGATTTAGTGCTAGGTGATTTTAAACCCGACCTGACGTTATATCTTGATTTATCACCAGAACTTGGCCTACAACGTGCGCGTTCACGGGGTGAATTAGATAGAATTGAAAAAGAGTCGCTGGCTTTCTTTGAAAGAACACGTGAGAGATATCTGGAACTTGCAGCGAGTGATAAATCCATAATAACGATTGATGCAAGCCAAAATATTGAGCAAGTTCAAAACGATATTCGTACTGCGTTACTTAAATGGTTAGCGAAATAAGGTATTGAAGGCATGAATTGGTATCCTTGGTTAAATGAGCCTTACCGGCAAATGATTGCGGCTTACCAAAGTGGTCGGGGTCACCATGCCTTGTTGCTTCATTCCATATCAGGCAACGGTGCAGATGCATTGTGTTATGGGGTTAGCCGCTGGTTAATTTGCCAAAATCGTGATGGGATGAAAAGCTGTGGTGAGTGCCATAGTTGCCGTTTGATGTTAGCGGGAACACACCCAGACTACCATGTCATTGAGGTGGAAAAAGGTAAATCAACGGTCAGCGTTGATGCGGTTAGAAAACTGATTGAAACCTTAAGTAGTCATGCGCAGCAGGGCGGTAGCAAGGTGGTGTATATTCCCAGCACTGATGCACTTACCGATGCAGCGGCGAATGCACTGCTGAAAACCCTCGAAGAACCCGCTAAAGATACTTATTTTTTATTAGTGAGTGAAAAACAGGAAAATTTGTTAGCGACTATCCGCAGCCGTTGTTTGAGCCACTTTTTACCTGCGCCAGACTCACAAATCGCGTTATATTGGCTGCAAAAGCAAAAGCCAAATTTGGTTATGGATAATGCGGTTACCGCTTTAAAGCTTTGCCAAGGCGCACCCGTCGCGGCATTAGCGCTACTTGATGATAATCTATGGCAAAAGCGCGCTGCATTATGCCATAACATGGCATTAGCATTACAAAATCGCGATATGCTAGGTTTGTTGCCCTCATTAAATATAGATGATGCAGTGATGTCTCTAAATTGGTTATTGAGCTTATTAGCAGATGCTATCAAGGTTCAGCAAGGCGCAGCGCAGTTTTGCATTAACCAGGACTATAGTGCTCAAGTGATGCAATTGGCGTCCATGATGAACCGTACACAACTTCATGATATTTATGAGCAATGGTTGTACTGTCGCTACCAATTACTGACCGTTTCTGCATTAAATCAGGAACTGCTTCTGGCTAATCAATTATTACAATGGGAAGCCTTACTGGCGAGCCCCTCATTTTAAAAAGAGTTAAATATGTTTGTTGTTGATTCACACTGCCATCTCGATTGTTTAGATTATGAAAAATTACATGCTAATGTTGATGATGTCATCGCAAAAGCGTCCGCTCGTGATGTCGGTTTTATGTTAGCGGTGGCAACTACGCTGCCAGGTTTTGAAAAAATGAAAACGCTTATTGGTGAACGAGAAAATATTGCATTTTCCTGTGGTATTCATCCTCTCAATTTGGATGAAGGGTACGATTTCGAGCGTTTAGCGCAACTTGCTGCTGGGCAAGAAGTCGTTGCATTAGGCGAAACAGGTTTAGATTATTATTATCAACAAGAAAATGCAGTATTACAGCAGGAGTCCTTTCGCCAACATATCCGTATTGGCCGAGAGGTCAATAAACCTGTTATCGTCCATACCCGCTCAGCACGGGAAGATACGCTGGCAATCTTACGTGAAGAAAAGGTGATGGAGTGTGGCGGTGTATTGCATTGTTTTACGGAAGATAAAGACACGGCTATCGAGCTGCTTGATTTAGGTATGTACATTTCATTTTCCGGTATTGTGACATTCCGCAATGCAGAACAAATTCGCGAAGCCGCACGAATTGTCCCGTTGGATAGAATTCTCGTTGAAACGGATTCACCATACTTAGCGCCAGTTCCTCACCGTGGAAAAGAAAATCAGCCTGCTTATGTGCGTGATGTGGCTGAATACATGGCTGTACTCAAGGGCGTTAGTGTTGAGGAGATGGCTGATATCACCACACAGAATTTCAATCGATTGTTTCATTTAAATGTCGGCGTGAATAACGCATAATCAATACACGCTAATTAAATCATTCTTGAATTATTAAGGAAATTAACATGGCAGAAGAAACCATTTTCAGCAAAATCATCCGTCGAGAAATCCCTGCGGATGTGGTTTATCAAGATGAGCTGGTCACTGCTTTTCGTGATATTTCGCCACAAGCGCCATCTCACATTTTAATCATCCCTAATAAGCTTATCCCAACGGTAAACGATGTGACGCAGGATGATGAACTGGCACTTGGCCGTTTATTTACTGTTGCAGCCAAAATTGCGAAAGAAGAAGGCATTGCAGAAAACGGATACCGTTTAATCATGAATTGCAATGAACATTCAGGCCAAGAAGTTTTTCATATCCATATGCACTTAGTGGGTGGTCGCCCATTAGGCCCATTATTGGCAAAATAATGAAAATATTGGGTGCAACAATAAACCGCATTGCATTACTTGCTACAGTGGTAGCCGCACTGAGTGGTTGCCTCTATAAAAAACCGCAAGGCTTGGTTTTTAATGAACAACAGCGTGTGATTATGGAACCTGTTGTTTTAGCTCAAGGGATCATTGTTGAAAACCCAATTATCAGAGTAGAAAACCATCAACATGTTGCCACCATCAATGTTAGCAATGTGGGATCAAAAGCGGTAAATATTGCTTATCGCTTGTATTGGTACGACAAGCAAGGGTTGAGAGTGGATACATCGGCAGTGGAAGAACAATTAGTATTGCCGAGCTCTACAGAACAAATTCGTGCGATAACCTCTTCACCTCGTGCAGATAATCTGCGCATTCATGTATTTTTATCCCCTAAGGCCGGAGAATAATAATGAAACGGATCTTAATGGTTGCTGCGGCAACGCTTATTTTGGCAGGCTGTCCGTCATACCCACCACAGCAACCGGTTGAGCAACCACCGATTGTCCCTATTGAGCCACAACAACCAGAGGTGACACCTCCGCCACCGCCAGATAAGGTACCAACACCACCTAAACAACAAACAACGGATTGGTCTGCGGCGATATCACCATTAGTCGCACAAATGGTTGCAGCTGATGGTGTGGAACCTGGTAAAGTTTTGTTAGTTGATTCAGTTAAAAATAATACAAATGGTTCACTTCCTGTTCAGCTAATTACATCAAATATGATGTCCGCGGTGGAAAATACGCAGCGTTTTAATGTCGTTCCACAAGATGTGGTTAACGCAGCACGTAAGACACTGGGTTTATCTCAAGAAGATAGCCTTGTGACTCGTAGTAAAGCAATTGGTTTGGGTCGTTATGTACAGGCAAATTATGTGATTTATAGTGTGATGTCAGGCTCAAACAAAGACCGTCGCCTTGAGATGCAATTAATGGAAGTGCAAACAGGTGAAATCATTTGGACTGGAAAAAAGAATATTGAGTGACATACCGTCATTACTTGCTTTACTTTCGACACATTTCCCAGCAATTTCAGCACAGTGCTGGGAAATATCTCCCTTGGCGGGGTTGTCTGGTGGCAGCTTTTTAGTTGAAAGTCATCAATCCAATTATCTGCTTAAACTGGTTGCTCGAGCGGATACACATCGGCAAAGTGCCTTGTATGTCTCTCGGCGTAAAGAAGCTCGTATCTTACGGCAAATTCAGCATTTACCCTTTGCGCAGGCGGTGGTTGCACATAACGCCGAGTGGTTAGTTTTAGCTTGGCGTGAAGGACGACACCCTAGCGATAAAAAATTTTGCTCAGTCGAATTTCAGCGGGAACTCGCTAATACGATTGCTACTTTGCATTGTTCACCATTATTGACCTACACGTTACCCTTAAGGGCTGAAATTGCCCATTATGGGAAACGTATTGACCCACAACGTTTTTCTCCGCGCTGGAAGCGGATTCACCGAGACTTTTTACAAAAAAAGATGCCAAAGACGTTGAAATTGGCACCTGCCCATATGGATATTCATCCTAAAAATATTCTTATTCAAGAAGATGGCAAATTGATGTTATTGGATTGGGAATATACTGCAAATACCGATATTGCGTTTTCGCTGGAGACTTATTTTCAATTCAATAACTTGACCGTGCATCAGCGTCAGCAATTTCTGACGCAATATTGTGATATTCAGGGCGCTTACCATGATAAATTTCAGTTAATGCATCACTGTAATTTATGGTCTCCTTGGGTAAAATATATGACATTAATGTGGTATGAAGTGCAGTGGAATGAAAGTCGGCATTCTGACTTTTTGATACACTCTCAGCCACTACGACAATATTTCAGTTTGTTAGGCTAAATGCCTGGCAAACCTATATACAGATAATGAATGAAATAAGTGAGGCAGGTTATGGGCCCGATAATGCTAGATGTCCAAGGGTATGAACTGGACAATGAAGAACGTGAAATATTAGCTCATCCACTAGTGGGCGGCTTAATTTTATTTACCCGTAACTTTCATGATGCAGCGCAGTTGCGTGAACTGGTACGTCAAATTCGGGATGCATCAAGAAATCGGCTCTTGATTGCGGTAGACCAAGAAGGTGGACGGGTACAACGTTTTCGCGATGGTTTTACCGCGTTACCATCAGCACAAGCATTTGCAGCACTGAATAATGAGCATGACGGTGCCAAGCTAGCAGAAGAGGCGGGGTGGTTAATGGCCGCAGAAATGATAGCGATGGATATTGATATTAGTTTTGCACCTGTTCTGGATTTAGGTCATCAAAGTATTGCTATTGGTGAGCGTTCATTCCATGAAAATCCCGACATGGCGATGATGATGGCTGAGCGTTTTATTAAAGGTATGCATAGCGCTGGGATGAAAACAACAGGGAAGCATTTCCCTGGACATGGTGCAGTAAAAGCTGACTCCCATAAAGAAACACCGAGGGATGATCGTGCGCTTGATGTGATCCGTGGCAAAGATATGTCGATTTTTAAAGATTTTATTCAAAGGGAATTACTGGATGCCATCATGCCTGCACATGTTATTTATACGCAGGCTGATGATCGCCCAGCAAGCGGGTCGCCTTTCTGGTTAAAGTCCGTTTTACGTGAGCAACTTGGCTTTAATGGCGTTATTTTTTCCGATGATTTATCGATGGAAGGCGCAGCGATTATGGGCAGTTACCCTGAAAGGGCAAAAGCGTCCCTGGATGCGGGTTGCGACATGATCCTTGTTTGTAATAACCGCGAAGGTGCAGTGAGTGTATTGGATAACCTACCGAAGCAACAAGCTAGTCAAGCGTCGAAGCTATACCACAGTGGCCGGCAATACAGTCTGAAAGAACTACAAAGTGCGGCACGTTGGCAGGAAAGCAATCAAAAACTGGTTGAATTACATCATAGATGGCAAGAGTTTAAACAGTAATTGAAAGCAAGTACGGACGAAGCCAGTGAGATGGAATATCTGACTGGCTTTTTTTTGCACAATAATTAACCTAAATATGCAATATTTCAAATAGGAGAATGTATTAACTTTGTATCTCATGCGTTACCCGTAACGTATTAAATAATTTTTATATAGGTTAAATTTTTTGAAATTATATATAAATAAAAAAACAAAAAACGTATTTTATATTGAAAATTAATTTTTTCCGAAAAAGAACATAAATGAAACAATATAGTACTAAGAATAAGAAAAAACTATAAGCACGGCGATTAGAGCGGGTGCCAAAATTAGGAATATTAAACCAATAATTTTGTTTAAGGTTGAAATAATCTGAGGTTTACTTCCGTTATTTTCTTAATTGATTTTATTTTTGTTCATAAGCTTAACTTATTATTAAATTAATTAAGTGAATCAAATTGAGTGCATTAACCCACTGTTATTTTTAGTTATTAATTGACGCAAACGTTTTGTATAAAAACCAAACACATTATCCAACCTAGTAAACTGGATTAAAGGTGCATATTTATTTGATATTCCAAAATCCAATAAGGCATTGACAGAAGGAATGGGGATATAACAACCTATACATGAAAAAATGGGAGCATATGATTGTTGTTACTTCCAGATTTTAAAGGTTTTTTCCTTATTTCCTTAAGGTGAGTATGATTTCCTATTTATGTGTCGCTCAATTTATATAAAAGGTAAATGTCATTTATATGTGACTTTGGTCACATTTGATTAGATATTTAATGCAACTTATGTAACACGTTGTGACAGTGATCGTTTTAATTGACGTAAAATTACGATAGCATTCCTATTATGATAGTTTTATGACAATGCGTTGATAAATACAGTGCATTGAAAAAGAAAGCCATTCGCAAACAATATATTAAGTCAAATAGTGCTGTAAATTCTGAGATGTTTATTTCTCAAGGGGGAGTTTTGCCCAAAAAAAAGAGAATAAGTAACACTGCGAGTTTAAGTGCAAATTATACTTTCTATGTTGATTGAAAATTGACTGGCCTTGTTTGATCTTAACCTAAATTAAACGCTAAAAATGAGTAAGGATTCTGATAATAATTAAAGTTAATTAATTTTTAACAATAGGGGCAACACCTTATTAACTCAAAAAGTAAACACGCATGCGGCTAAATTGCTGTATTGAATTTTTTTTATTTAAAAAATGACTTTAGTGTTTGAAATGGACGTTTTTGTTTATCGTTAAGTTAAATTGTTTTATTAAGCTAAAAATAAAAAATGGTGATTTGTTGTTCATGGCAACATGACTCAACATAAAATTAATTCAAATAATCATTAACTAGGTTAATTCCAATGAAAGTTAAAAATCTTGCGCTATTAATGCTTTCTCCTTGCTATTTAGCAGTTACTATGGCAAATGCGAGCAACTGGGAAAATTCAATCAAAGAAAACGCATTTATTGCGGACTCAGAGTTAGAGCTGTCTACTCGTAATATGTGGAAATACCTGAAAACAGAAAACCGTTTTGATAAAGACGAACAACGCTACAGAAAACAAGTCGCTAATGCATGGGGGCAAAACTTTCAAGCCGATTTTAAATCAGGTTATTTTGCTGATGTGATTGGCTTTGATGCATCTTACTACGGCGGTATTAAGTTAGGCGCGAGTAAAGACTTCGCCTCTCGTGCAATTTTATATAACGATGATGGTCATGCGAAAGGTTATAACAAAATTGGTCAACGTTATGCCAAAGTTAAACTGGATTTAGATCCTGTTAAATTTAATGCAAAAGCAGGTTGGTTTACCCTAAAAAATACGGGTATTTTTACTAACTCACAACGTCTCTCTTTAAACAGTTACAGTGGTTATTACACCAATACAGCGATTGATGATTGGAGCTTGGATTTATTATATCTCGATAAGAAAGTCATGCGTCGTGATAGTCCAAATATCGATGCAATGTATTTTACG
Source organism: Providencia xihuensis (assembly GCF_041953405.1). Lineage (NCBI taxonomy): Bacteria > Pseudomonadati > Pseudomonadota > Gammaproteobacteria > Enterobacterales > Morganellaceae > Providencia > Providencia xihuensis. The sequence goes on from NZ_CP169565.1 coordinate 2,035,443, forward strand.
GATGGTAATGGTGTACGACATAACGTTAATCACGTGATCACTGGTGGTATTAACTACAATACAAAACCACTGAAAGTGCATTATTTTTATGGTCAAGCGGACGATTTATTCCGTCAGCAGGGTCTTGAAGCAAAATATAAGCTGACTTCTGACTTAACGCTCGGCACACAAATTTATAATCACGAGTACGGTAGTGACGGTAAACGGACTGAAACGAACGATGCAAAAGGCAAACGTAACTTTGATAAACGTGCATGGCACTATGCAGGAACCGCTGAATGGCGTGTACCAGAAACACCGTGGACACTGAGTACTGGCTTAACCTATACCCAAGCGAAAAAAGCGAATGGTGTAGGTCAATTTGCCCGCAACCCGATTGGTAATACTCGTGGCCGCTTTAACTCACCAGCATATGCAGATATCGACTATGTACGTGATGGTGAAACCATGGTCGCATTAGCGGCAGAATACCGTGTAAGCAAAGAGCTGTCTGTTGGTGCGCGTACTAACTATTCAGAATTCAAATATGAAGGCGAAAGATTAAAGCAAGGTCAATTTGGTCTGTTTAGCTACTGGAAACCAACAGAAAACTTATCTGTGTCACTGAGTGGCGGTCTGGGTTGGCACCACCAGCAAGAAAACGACTATACCACACCAAAGCTGTATGACGGCCACTCACGTCGTGCGCACTCGTTGTCAGGCTCTATGACCACAACTTATCGCTTCAAAATGTAGTCGGTAGTTGAGTGCTGTTTATAATAAAAGGATTGAAAAATGAAACATAAAATTGGATTACTGACCGTTTTGATTTCGGGAGCACTACTTGCAGGTTGTGCTACCAAAACGGCCGACACAGTAAAAGTACAAGTTATTGGTATCAATGACTTCCACGGTGCATTACAAGCGCCAGGTGATGGTAAATTAGGTGGGATAGAATCTATCGCAACCTTAGTTAACCAGCTGCGTGCTCAAAACGATAAAACTATCGTGGTAGGTGCAGGTGACTTAGTCGGTGCGAGCCCATTATTGTCTTCTATGTTCTATGATGAGCCAACCATCGAAGCATTAAGTGCAATTGGTATGGAAACAAGCGCAGTAGGCAACCATGAGTTTGATAAAGGTAAAGAAGAGCTGCTGAGAAAGCAAAATGGTGGCTGCCACCCAACTGCAGGTTGTGTCGGTAAAGACTCTTTTGCTGGTGCGGACTTTAACTATTTAGCGGCAAACGTGATTGTGAAAGAAACAGGAGAAACCCTGTTCCCATCTTACTTTATTAAAGAGTTTGATGGTATTCCAATGGCGTTTATTGGTTTGACGTTAGAAGGTACCCCCGCTATCGTGACACCTAGCGGCACCGCAGGTTTAGAATTCAAAAATGAAGTTGAAACCATCAACAATCAAGTTAAATTGTTAAAAGCACAAGGCATTAACAGCATCGGTGTGTTGATCCATGAAGGTGCAACCCAACAAGTTGATACTAAAGTCAAAGATATTAACCGTTGTGATAATATCAAAGGCCCAATCGTTGATATCGTTAATCAATTAGATGGTGCTGTTGACTTTGTCGTTAGTGGACATACTCATCAGGCGTATAACTGTGAAATTAATGGTAAAACGGTTATTTCTGCACAGTCTAACGGTACGTTGTTGTCTCAGCTAAATATTGAAATTGATAGAAAAACAAAAGATATTGTTAGCATTAAAGCGAAAAACATTCCAGTTGAAACAAAACGTTATGAGAAAAACCCTGAGCTAACCACTTTCGTACAAAAATACGAAAAAATTGCGTTACCAATTTCGCAAGAAGTGATGGGGTCTCTGAGTGCGGATTCAGACAAAAAATTATTGTCTGGTGGGGACTCAACGTTAGGTAAAATTATTGCAGATGGTCAGTTGTATGTTGCTTCAGCAAAAGATGCGGGTGGGGCACAAATCGCCTTCATGAACAGTGGTGGTATTCGAGCTGACATGAAAGCGGGTCAACAGACTTACGGCGATATCTTTACTGTTCAGCCATTCTCTAATGTGGTTGTGACTCAATCGCTGACAGGTGCTCAAATTAAACAAGCACTTGAACAACAATGGGATCGTGCACGTCCACAAGTGATGCCAGTGTCTAAAGGTTTCTATTATGAGTGGGATGACAGCCGCGCAGTGGGTGATAAAGTCATCCAAAGCTCAATGAAGTTAAATGGTAAACCGTTAGACATGAAGAAAATCTACCGTGTTGCAGCAAATGAGTTTTTAGCAACGGGTGGTAGCCGTTTCTCTGCCTTTAATGAAGGTAAAGACCGTGTTTACAGCGTGCCAGATAACGAAGCATTAATGCAATACTTCAAAGATAACTCACCAGTTTCAGTACCAACTGACGTGCGTATCAAAAAAATCAAATAATCCAAACTGATATTTAAATGATTGGAACCCGGGGTGCTAAGCGCTTCGGGTTTTTTATTGTTTGTTATTCATCCAGTTATCTTACCAATTAAAGATAATCAATTGTTTGTATTAAAATAAAAATGATAGAATAATGATTCTTATTATCATTAATGCTGATATGAATTTAATCATATGATTGATATTTAATGGTTTCGAGCTGACTCGATTCATATGCTGATAAGAAATGATTTGACGCAGGTTGTCGATATCATAATAATCAAGTAAATTGATGTGAATCAATATTTGGTATTACCAATAGACCAAGCATGATATTCTGAACTTCTTTGGGGCAAATGAGAGTGTTAATTATTGTTATCTAAGGTTTTTATCACTAGAAATCTTAAATAATTTTAATATATTTGTTCGAGGAATTTATGACCTTATCTCAACCAAAAATCATCGTTGTTGGTGGTGGTGCGGGTGGCTTAGAGTTAGCAACACGTTTGGGCCGAAAGCTAGGCAGGAAGAAACGAGCGCAGATTACGCTCGTTGACCGTAATCCTAGCCACCTATGGAAACCATTACTACACGAGGTAGCGACGGGTTCATTGGATGATGGCGTGGATGCTATCAGTTATTTAGCGCATGCAAGGCATAATGCATTTAACTTTCAATTAGGGTCATTAACGAATATTGATCGTGAAAATAAAAAAGTCGTGTTAGGTGAATTGCACGATAAGCACGGTGAGTTACTGGTTCCTTTACGTGAGCTTGAATACGATATTTTAGTGATGGCACTGGGAAGTACATCGAATGACTTTGGTACACCTGGCGTGAAAGATCACTGTATTTTCTTGGACAATCCTCATCAAGCTCACCGTTTTCATGACGAAATGCTAAACCTATTCCTGCGCTATTCTGTGCGTGATAATGCAGAGGAGAAAGTGAATATAGCCATTGTTGGTGGTGGTGCTACTGGGGTTGAATTGTCGGCTGAACTGTACAATGCAGTGGAACAATTAACGAGTTATGGGTTTAAAGGGTTAGATACAGACGCTTTAAATGTGACGTTGGTTGAAGCGGGGGAACGTATTTTGCCTGCATTACCACCGCGAATTTCAGGAGCCGCACATCAAGAACTGAATAAGCTTGGTGTGAATGTATTGACGAAAACTATGGTGACTAGTGCTGATTCAGATGGGTTAAATACCAAAGAAGATGGCAAGATTTATGCAGATCTTATGGTATGGGCTGCTGGGATTAAAGCGCCTGACTTTATGAAAGATATTGCAGGATTAGAAACAAATAGAATCAACCAGTTAGTTGTGAAACCGACATTACAAACGACATTGGATGACATGATTTTTGCTATTGGTGATTGCGCATCTTGTGCAAAACCTGAGGGGGGTTTTGTACCGCCACGGGCACAATCTGCACACCAGATGGCCAGTTTATGTTACGATAACATCCTTGCCATGATGAAAGATAAACCGCTTAAAGACTATATCTATAAAGATCATGGTTCTTTAGTGTCACTTTCGCGTTTTAGTACTGTTGGTAGCTTAATGGGTAACCTAATGCGTGGTGATATGATGGTAGAAGGACGTATTGCTCGTTTTGTTTATATTTCGTTATATCGCATGCATCAAATTGCACTGCATGGATATATTAAAACAGGCTTGATGATGTTAGTCGGCAGTATTAACCGAATTATTAGGCCAAAGCTTAAATTGCACTAATTTTTATTGGTGGAAAAATAAAAATACGTGATAATAGAATGCACTTGATTGCAAAGGTGATCCAGTGCATTAATTTTGATAGGACAATTAAGCTTATTGAAGTTGATATAAATCGCCAATTTATTTATTTTTTATGTGGTTAAGTGGTATTTGCATTTAAACCTATTCAGATCAATCTTCAGTAAGATTAAATCGTTTAGTATTGTAACAAGCATCATGGGTGATGTTTGAATAATTAAAATTATTAATGTTAATAATTGTTTTAAGAAATATATTATGAATAACAAATAGTTTTATTAAATTTATTATTTATATTTTATATAGCGGTATGTTTATAAACAAAGATAGAACTGAAAAAAACACTAGGCCGAGTTTATGAACGTTGAGTATCAGCTAGTTAATTTACTTTGTTAAATATTACACTAATAATGAATATCAGAATAATAAAATCATTATAGTTTATTGACACTAAGTTAGGATAATTCTAAAAAAATGTGAATTATCTTAGCAACGTTCGAATTCTCTCACTGAGTCGTTACAATAGATATACGGGTATTTAATAAGGGCAAATTGATGAAGCTAAAATTTAAGTTGTTATTAGCGGTAGTAGCGATTTGCCTTGTTTCGTTTGCTGTCTCATCGTTTATTCGAGAGCCTGAAGCAAAGCTCGCCACAGTCCTATCTGTTGAACCAATAAAGGCGAATCGTTTGGTTGAATATGAAAACTGTACGCTAACGGGGGTACTTGGTTCTTTTAATCAGCAGTCTTTATCGCGTTTTCATCCTGCACAAAATGAGTGCAAAATAATTTTTATGATTGAAGCCCTCCAAGGTAAAGGCGTTCCATCCCTATTTGATAATCAAAATAAAACATGCGTGAAGACACAAAGGATGGAGCTGGTGACCATTGGTTATGATGTAGTTTATCAGATAGGTAAAACGATTGGTAAGGTTAGAACATCTTATGCACCTTCGATTTTTATACCCTTAAATGAAGATGGGCGCTTAGATTTATCGCCTTCAAATTCAATTTGTGAAACTGTACGTAGTGATGTTAAAGAACTTTTACCATTCTATTGTTTACACCAAAACGAACAGCCACTCTCAAGTACTTCTGGTGTCTTGAGGCTACAACCTAATAAAAATACTTTAGGCTTTTTTGAGTAAATTCGATTTAAGGATAAGGGCCACCAAATTGATGGCCGCTATTTTTATAAGTTAAGCAAGCAGGTGTTCTTCAAAATCAGTCAATAACTGTTTGATAAAGTCAAGGCGCGTGACTCTATCGGCTAAATCATGGAAAAATTTCAAGCGTACAGGGCCATCTAAACGATACGTTTTTGGTTGGTTTTGTAACAAGCTGATCAAGAAGCTTGGGTCAACTTTGTTCTTTTCACCAAACTCAACAAAGCCACCTTTTTCATGGGCTTCAATACGTTTCACTCCCAGAGATTGTGCTTGTAGACGAATAGCAGCAGAGGTCAGTAGAAATTTCCCTGCATCGGGTAGGCTACCAAAGCGGTCGATGAGTTCTGTGCGTAATTCATTCAGTTCCTGATAGTCTTTAGCACTGGCAATGCGTTTATAAAATGAAAGACGCATATTCACATCATGGATATAGTCATCTGGCAATAAGACAGGCATTCGTAATTCAATTTCAGTTTGTTGATTCGTTAAGTCTTCTAATGACGGCTCACGACCTTCTTTTAACGCATCGACTGCACTTTCTAATAATTCCATATACAATGTAAAGCCGATAGTGGTCATTTGGCCGCTCTGGTCTTCGCCCAGCAACTCGCCTGCACCACGGATCTCGAGGTCATGAGTTGCGAGCGCAAAGCCTGCGCCTAAATCTTCCAAAGATGAAATCGCTTCAAGGCGTTTTTGGGCATCAGTCGTCATTGCCTTCGGATGAGGCGTCAGCAAATAGGCATAGGCTTGGTGATGCGAGCGGCCGACACGGCCACGTAATTGATGCAATTGTGCTAAACCAAAGTGATCTGCGCGTTCAATAATAATTGTATTAGCCGTTGGAATATCAATACCCGTTTCAATAATGGTGGTACAGATTAAAACGTTAAAACGCTGATGGTGGAAGTCGGTCATGACTCTTTCTAACTCGCGCTCGCGCATCTGTCCGTGCCCGACAACAAAACGGGCTTCAGGAACTAACGTTTCAAGTCGTGCTTTGGCTTTTTCGATATTTTCTACATCATTATACAGATAATAAACTTGCCCCCCCCGTAAAGTTTCACGCAAAATTGCCTCACGGACAACTAACTCATCATATTGACGAACAAAGGTTTTTACGGCTAATCGACGTGCTGGTGGGGTTGCAATAATGGATAAATCTCGCATTCCGCTCATGGCCATATTCAGCGTGCGAGGAATAGGTGTTGCGGTAAGCGTTAAAATATCCACATCCGCACGCATTGCTTTAATACGTTCTTTGTGGCGAACGCCAAACCGGTGCTCTTCATCGACAACCAGTAGGCCTAAATCTTTCCAGACAATATCGCTTTGCAATAATTTGTGTGTCCCAATCAAAATATCGACTTTGCCATCAGCAGCATCAGCAATAATTTGTTGTTGCTCTTTAGCGGTTTTAAAGCGAGAAAGCATTTCGATACGAACGGGCCAGTTTGCAAATCTATCCCTAAAGTTATCATAGTGTTGTTGAGCAAGCAGGGTGGTTGGTACTAAAACAGCGACTTGCTTATTATTATTGATAGCAAGGAACGCCGCTCTCATGGCAACTTCAGTTTTACCGAAACCAACATCCCCACAGACGAGCCTATCCATTGCCAGTGGCTGACACATATCACTCAAAACGGCATTGATGGCCATTTCTTGGTCAGGCGTTGTTTCAAAGGGGAAACCTTGGCAAAATTCTTGGTATTGCTGCTTGTCATGTTTGAATGCAAAACCTGCTTTTGCTGCACGTTGTGCATAAATGTCAAGAAGCTCAGCAGCAACATCACGTACCTTTTCGGCTGCTTTTTGGCGAGCACGTCCCCAACTATCACTGCCCAATTTATGCAGTGGCGCATTTTCGTCGGCCCCACCAGCATAACGGCTAATTAAATGCAGTGAAGAAACAGGAACATATAGCTTATCTTCTCCTGCATAGGTGAGAATTAAATACTCTGCTTTAATACCGCCAGCCTCAAGGGTGATTAGCCCTTGGTAACGGCCAACACCGTGTTCAATATGCACAACGGGTTGCCCTGGACGCAGCTCTGCGAGGTTACGAATTAAGGTATCTGTGTTAATCGTCCGGCGGTTATCTGTACGACGACGAACTACGCGTTCACCTAATAAATCACTTTCACAGATCAGCGCTTTATTCGCATCTGATTGAATAAAACCGCGCTCGGCTGCACCAATAGTAATCGCAAAGCGTGAGGTAATTGGGCTTGTATAGCTTTCAATGATTTCAGGGCGAATTTTTAACCGTGCTAATAACTCTGTTACTGTTTCACGGCGGCCTTCACTTTCTACAGAAAAAACGAGCGTGCCGTCAAATTGCTCACTAAATTGGCGAAGCTTTTCTAATGGTGTTTTGCTTTGCGCTTGAGTGCTGATATCAGGTAATGGCAAATAATCTAAATTGGTATTTGCCGCTTTTTTAGGTAGCGCCTCAGAAGAAAGTTGAATTCGTGGCCATTGTTTTAAATTTTGGTTGAGTTGCTCAACGGTAAGCCATAAATCTGCTGGAGGGAGCAGAGGACGCATAGGGTCAACACCACGGCTTTCATAACGTTGTTGAGTGTCAATTTGAAAACGCTCAGCGGCTTCTTGTAAATTCTGTGAAACAATCAGGCTTGAGGACGGTAAGTAGTCGAACAGTGATGGTAATGGTTGAGCAAAAAATAATGGCTGCCAATACTCAATACCTGTAGGTAATGTATTTTTGCTAACTTGTTGATAAATATGCTCAGGGTCGCGGCGTACTTCAAAACGTTCACGCCACTGACTTCGGAAACGTTCAATCGCGTCCTTGTCTGTTGGAAATTCGTGAGCGGGTAGCAAATTGATGCGAGCGACTTCTTCTAATGTTCTTTGTGTATCCACATCGAAGGTACGCAGACTGTCGATTTCATCATCAAAGAAATCAATGCGAAAGGGCAGTGAACTCCCCATTGGGAACAAATCAAGCAAAGCGCCGCGGGTTGCATACTCGCCGTGTTCTAACACTTGCTCTACATGACGATAGCCTGCTTTATCCAATTCATCACGTAAATTGTCACGTGATAATTTGTCACCTTTTGACATGACGAGTGCATGGCTCGTTAAGAAATCAGGTGGGCAGACTTTTTGCATCAAGGTATTAACAGGAAGAATTAATGCCCCTTTTTGCAAAGAAGATAGACGGTAAAGTGTTGATAAACGATGAGAAATGATTTCTTGATGTGGAGAGAAATTATCATAAGGCAATGTTTCCCAATCAGAAAGCGTCTCTACAGGGTGATATGTAAACTGTTGAATTTCATCTCGTAAGCGTAATGCATTTTGCATATCTCGCGTCACAATGACAACAGGCCCGTGATGACGTTGTATCATTTCTCCACATTCAAGTGCACCAGCCGCCCCAATAAGGCAACCTAAATGGCGAACATTGCCACTACGACTAGGGAGTTCATAACGAAATTTTGAGGACATAGAAATCTTTGGTATCTCACAGCGATTAGTTAGCAGTTAAACAAACATCAGAACAATAATAGACAGTCTTTAGATAATTAACACTTAAATAAATTAACCGATAGTTAAACTATAAAATTAACAGCAAAACAACTCATTTCAGCCTGTAATTTGTCTGAAATTCAGACAAAAAAGGGGGGAAAGCAGAAAAAAAACCGTTGAGTGGTTCCATTCATCAATCGTAGCCTTTATTATCGCTGAACACTTCGCTTTGGCAACAGGGGCATTAAAGATTTCATGCACCAATCTGTCTCATTATTTATAGGTCTGCGCTATTTGCGTGGGCGCGCAGCGGATAAATTTGGACGCTTTGTTTCCAGTTTATCGGCTATTGGTATCACTCTGGGGGTCATGGCCTTAATTACGGTGACATCCGTGATGAACGGCTTCGAACGTTCGCTACAAGATAGCATACTTGCCTATATGCCGCAGGCTATTTTAACATCGGCTTCTGGAAATATTGACCCAGCAAAACACCCTATTACAGGCTTGCAACATTTACAAGGCGTGAGCCGTATTGCGCCCATCGTCCAGTCCGACGTGGTACTGCAAAGTCGCACTAATGTTGGGGTTGGGGTAATGGCCGGTATCGAACCTGATGCGGACTCACTGCTACTAGATAAACTTATTAGTGGTAACAGGAGTGACCTCAAAGAAGGACGCTACCATGTTTTTTTGGGGAGCAAATTAGCAGACACATTGGGCGTAAAACGAGGTGACGATGTCCGTTTAATTATTCCAGGTGTTAGCCAACTGACTCCGATGGGGCGTATTCCAAGCCAGCGTTTATTTACGGTTGCAGGTATTTTCCAAACAAATGGTGAAGCTGATACTAGCGAATTGATTGTTGCTGCTCAAGATGCAGCGAGAATGCTGCGTTATCCCACAGGGAATATCACGGGGTGGCGATTGTATTTAAATGAACCATTGAAAGTTGACACACTCAGTAAGCAGGTTTTGCCTGATGGACTTGTGTGGACGGACTGGCGTGAACGCAAAGGGGAGTTTTTCCAAGCGGTTCGCATGGAAAAAAATATGATGGGTTTGCTCCTGAGCCTAATTATTGCTGTTGCGGCCTTTAATATCATCACCTCACTTTCTTTGCTTGTCATGGAGAAACAAGGTGAAGTGGCAATTTTAAAAACACTGGGTTTAAAGCGTTGGCGTATTTTGGCAATATTTATGATCCAAGGTGCAGGGGCTGGTATTATCGGTACGTTGATTGGAACGGTTTTAGGGACGCTTTTGTCAAGCCAACTCAATGTCATTATGCCGTTAATTGGGTTATTACCCAAAGGGGTTTCTTTGCCAATTGTACTTGATTATTCAGGTATTTTAATTATTGCAGTTTCTGCGATGCTTATTTCACTGCTTGCGACGCTTTATCCTTCTTGGCGTGCAGCAGCAGTTCAACCTGCTGAGGCTTTACGTTATGAATAAACAACCACTTCTTGTCTGTGAACATTTAAGTAAAACCTATCAAGAAGGTTCATTGTCGACGCAAGTGTTGAAAAATGTCAGTTTCTCTATGGGGCAAGGGGAAATGATGGCGATTGTCGGTAGTTCAGGTTCAGGGAAAAGTACGTTATTACATTTATTGGGTGGGTTAGATACGCCATCAGAAGGTAATGTGATTTTCCGTGGCCAACATATTAATCAATTGTCCTCTGATGAACGCGCAGCCATTCGTAATAAAGATTTAGGCTTTATTTATCAGTTTCACCACCTTTTACCTGATTTTACTGCACTTGAGAACGTAGCAATGCCGTTGTTGATTGGCGCTACAGCAAAAGAGATTGCATTTACTAAAGCGAAAGAAATGCTCAAAGCCGTGGGGCTAGAACATCGTGCAGATCACCGCCCTTCCGAGTTATCTGGCGGGGAGCGTCAACGTGTTGCGATTGCAAGGGCGCTGGTGAATGAACCTGCGTTGGTACTAGCGGATGAGCCGACTGGGAATCTCGATTTGCGCAATGCAGATGCCATTTTTGAGCTATTAGGCGAATTGAATCGCACGCAACGCACGGCATTTTTGGTGGTAACCCATGATATGACGCTCGCTCGTCGGTTATCTCGTCAATTAGAAATGCGTGATGGCCATTTACAGCAGGAAATTACGTTGGGGGCGCGGTAATGTTTCAGTTACCTCTTACACTCCTTGCGGCGATACGCTTTAGCCGCGGGCGTCGGCGTACAGGCATGGTATCTTTGGTGTCGATTGTCTCAACATTAGGGATCGTGCTGGGTGTTGCGGTGCTTATTATCGGTCTCAGTGCCATGAATGGTTTTGAGCGCGAATTGAATAATCGCGTGCTATCCGTGGTGCCTCATGGGCAAATTTACGCAGTAAAACCGCCGTATAAAGATTGGGATTTTGCTGAGCAGGTTATTCGCAAAACACCAGGCGTTGAAGGCGTTAGTCCGTATGTGAATTTTACGGGGTTGCTTGAGCGCGGTGCAAACTTAAAGGCGATTCAAGTGATGGGGGTTTCCCCAGAAACTCAGTCACAGGTCAGTGCATTGCCGCAATTTGTGTTGAATGATGCTTGGAAAGATTTTGCCGCAGGTAATCAATCGATTATTTTAGGCCAAGGTGTTGCAGACGCATTGAATGTGAAGCAAGGGGATTGGGTGACCATCATGATCCCCAACACTGATGAAAGCTTAAAAATTCAACAACCTAAACGTATACGTGTGCAAGTTGCGGGTATTTTTAAACTCAGTGGGTTACTTGATCACCAATTAGCGTTAATACCATTAGAGGATGCTCAGCAATATCTGGATTACGGTGATGGTATTAGTGGCTTTGAAATTAAAGCAGAAAATCCTTTTGAGGCGGATAAAGTTGTCTATGATGCTGGCCTAAAGACAATGCACCACGTTATTGTGAAAAGTTGGATTGGTGATTATGGCTATATGTACAATGATATCCAAATGGTACGTAGTATTATGTACTTAGCGATGATTTTAGTGATTGGCGTGGCATGCTTTAATATTGTATCGACGTTAGTCATGGCAGTTAAAGATAAAAGCAGCGATATTGCCGTATTACGGACTCTCGGGGCGAAGGACGGGCAAATTCGTGCCATTTTCTTATGGTATGGCTTGCTTGGTGGTTTAGTTGGTTCATTGATTGGGGTCGTGCTTGGTGTTTTGGTTTCGGTTAATTTAACTAGTATTATTAAAGGATTAGAGATTGTTTTAGGGCATCCAATTCTTTCTGGGGATGTGTATTTTATCGATTTCTTGCCTTCTGAATTGCATATTATGGATGTGGTGTATGTATTAATTACTACCATTATTTTAAGTTTATTAGCAAGCTGGTATCCTGCACGCCGTGCAAGTAAATTAGACCCCGCTCGTATTTTAAGCGGCCAATAATGCTATAATAGACTAGACGCCAAGGTATCTTTCTCATCGAGATGATGATACTTGGCGTTTTTTTATTTTTTCTCTAAAAACATTTGCTTATAGCTGCGTTTTTCAATCATTTCTTCAGTAAAATCATACCTTTTTGCGAGCAACATTAATTTTTGATAGTAGTGCCCAAGTAGGCATTCATCATCCGTCATAATGGCAAATTCAGCAAACCAACCGATGCCGTCAAGGTGGTCTACTGTAATGTGGACATCCCCAAGAAAATAAATACTACGGACTTTCGTCGTCGTTAAATGGCAATGATAGCCCAAAGTGACTAGCATATTTTGTACGTGTTGGCAGTCATCGATATTAATGGCTTTGCATTCTGAAGACGAAGGGCCTTTGACTATCCACAGTTTGATTCCAGAAGGGATCATTTCACGGACACACATACTGATATTATTATTGACAAGAGGCTGGTGAGTACTTTCATAGAAATAGTCTGTTTCTGAATTATTCTCTGTGAAAGGTTCTGCGTGGTCGGTTTTTATTTTTTGCAGGAATGTCGCGTGATCTGCTAAGCGAAACTTAATTTCAGCTTCATATTTACCGATAAAATGCTCGCTCATATTAACGTCCTTATTGTGCCATCAAATTATTTAGGCGAGATCGTAGCACAGCAGGAACAACGACATCGAGTTAAATGTATGCTAACAAATTAATTGATGGCCGATTATTCGTATCGTATGAAAAACAGGCACAACAAGGACAAAAGAAAATTACTTTTTCGTCATTTTGTCTAAGTAGCCCATGACAAAGGCTGATAACACAAAGGTCAGGTGGATAATGACGTACCACATGAGCTTGTCATTTTCGACACTTTTTAAATCCATAAAGATTTTCAGTAAGTGAATAGATGAGATCGCTACAATTGAAGCGGCAACTTTATTTTTTAGGGAAGAGGCATCCATTTTGCCTAACCAACCCAGTTTTTCACTGCTATCAGGAATATCCATCTGAGAAACAAAGTTCTCATAGCCTGAAAACATCACCATCACTAATAGACCACCAACTAATGCCATATCAATCAATGAGAGCAGCATAAGGATTAAGTCTGCCTCAGGGATGGATAATATGTTAGGTAGAATATGGTAGAGTTCTTGGAAGAACTTAATCGTTAAAGCTAATAATGTCAGTGACAACCCAAAATAGATAGGTGCTAAGATCCAACGCGAAGCATACATTGCTCTTTCGAAAAACTTTTCCATGAAACCCCTTTAAATGGTGAATAATCATCGCAGTAAATCTGCGGGATGTATTCTAACTGTATGGGGTACTATCAAGAAAGGTTTTTTTATTGTTTTACGGTTGCGCGATTTTTGTGGCTCAATTATGAATAAATGATGAAATATTTATGATAAAAAGGTGACAAAATCGATACCCTCGATATTTTTATTTGCATTCAACTGCGTGATGCGCTCTAGTATATTAATGTTTAAATAATATAGAAAAGTGGTGTATTAACAGCGATAGAGAACAAATTTAATTATCTGAGTTGTTATACATTGGTTGCTTGAATGAAGGGAAGCTTTCGATGTTGCGATATCGTCATAGATTAAAAAAAGCTCGTAAAAATAAATGTGTACGCCGCCAGCGACTTCGCAACCGGTCTTTTTATATAGATAACAGACTAAATGATATGAAAAAAGTGAACATTGTTGTATTAACTGGTGCAGGTATTTCGGCTGAGTCAGGTATTCAAACATTCCGCTCTGCGGATGGATTATGGGAAGAACACCGTGTTGAAGATGTTGCGACACCTGAAGGTTTCGAAAGGGATCCTCAATTAGTGCAACGTTTTTATAATGAAAGGCGTAAACAACTTCAGCAGGACAATATCAAACCCAATGCGGCACATTTTGCGTTAGCGCAACTGGAAGAATTGTTAGGTGACCATTTTTTGTTGATCACACAAAATATTGATAATTTACATGAAAGAGCGGGAAGTAAACGCATAGTCCATATGCATGGTGAATTATTAAAAGTACGTTGTAATTGGTCCAATCAAGTATTGGAGTGGAAAGGGGATTTAACGGTAGAAGACCGTTGCCATTGTTGCCAATTTCCTCAACCATTGCGACCGCATATTGTATGGTTTGGTGAAATGCCTATTGGTATGGATTATATTTATCAGTCCCTTGAAAACGCGACAATTTTTATTTCTATTGGGACATCTGGACATGTATACCCAGCAGCAGGTTTCGTCCATGAAGCAAAATTGCATGGTGCTCATACTGTTGAGCTTAACTTAGAGCCAAGCCAAGTCGAAAGTGAATTCGATGAAAAACATTACGGTTTGGCAAGTCAGGTGGTGGTGGAGTATATAAACCAGTTGATAATGGAATTACAGGTTAAAGACATCGCGCAGTAAGCATTAAGGGAAACGAAGTTTCCCTTTTCAGATTTTTTATAAAAATCAGTTAAACATTTTCATCCATCATGGCTGGCATAGTGATTTCTTTTACGCATGTTGCATTGCTGGTGCTGAGTATAAACCGCACAGCACTAACCACATCCTGTAGGGGGATCAGTTGACCTCCACTTTGTTCAATAACATCATCTACAGGCAAAGACAGCGGGTATTCAGTTGCTAAATAGCCTAAATTCAGTATTGAAATAGCAATTTTGTCTTCCCTTAAAGTTTCCCTTAATGACTGAATAATACCCCTTAATGCATATTTAGTGGCAGAAAAGGTAACCTCTTTGCCTTTATGGTTATCTAATCCCCAGGTTGAGCCAATTAAAATAATTTTGCTATTTTTTGCTAAACGTAAGTTAGGTAATAATGCTTTCAAATTGAGCAAGCAAGCACTGATATTGGTTTGGATCATATTCAGTATTTCAATATCATCGCTTGTTTCAAATTGATATTTATCACTAAAGGCTAACTTCTCCCAGATACCAACATTATAAATTAAGGTATTAATAGGTTGTTGCTTAATGGTGTTTTTAATTATGTTAGCGGACTGGTTATCACTTAAATCTGCTTGGATCCAATAAAAGTTGCTCTGCTCGAATGGCGGTTTTGAGCGTGAAACGCCATAAATAACATCATTAGGACCAGGTACCCCCTCAACAAGTGCTTTACCTAATCCTTTGCTAACACCATAAATTAAACAAGTATTTGACATAATATCCTTAATTACCTTGAAACAAATTAATGTTGTTTATTTGCTAAATGATAAGCAAATAATTATTTACCTTGTATAGCACAGTTGTTTAAAAAAATAACTGGCTAATAATGCAGTTGTTGGTTAATCGTTAACTTAATTTGACGCTTTAGGTAAGAAAAAATAACTGATTACCGACGAGATAATACACATTGAGTATTATCTTTATTATTTATGGGTTCTTTTGTGGGCAAAATGCAAACAGGTATATAAAATAAAATGCGTGAATTAAATATAATTTACGCATTATGCTAAAAAAGCACCAGCAATAACCGCAAAGCTGATTTGAAACAATAATTGAATCTGTGATCTTTCCCATAATATAGCTATTGATATTTTAGGGGGATGGGTATGGACAAACTCTTGGAGCGGTTTTTTGAATATACTGCTTTTGATACACAATCAAAACTGAATGCAAAAACAGTACCTAGTAGCACAGGCCAGCTAAAATTTGCCCGAGCACTAGCTAAAGAACTGAATGAATTAGGATTTGATCAGGTGACGTTAACCGATCAAGGTTGCTTAATGGCCTTTTTGCCATCGAACGTTGATTGGGATGTTCCTACCATTGGTTTTATTTCTCATTTAGACACAGCGCCTGATTTTTCGGGTAAAAATGTTTGCCCACAAGTTTTAGAAAACTATCGAGGTGGTGATATTGCGTTAGGTATTGGTGACGAAGTCTTATCGCCAGTCATGTTCCCTGTATTACATGAAATGATTGGCAAAACACTGATAATGACTGACGGTAAAACATTATTAGGTGCGGATGATAAGGCGGGGATCGCTGAAATTATCACGGCTCTGGTACGTTTAAAGGGCAATAAAATCCCACATGGGAAAATATGCTTAGCATTTACCCCTGATGAGGAAATTGGCCGTGGTGCCCGTCATATTGATTTTAAGCAGTTTGATGCATTGTGGGCTTACACCGTTGATGGCGGTGGTGTAGGGGAATTAGAGTATGAAAATTTCAATGCGGCAAACGTAGGTATCAAAATTGTTGGCAATAATACTCATCCTGGTAATGCAAAAGGGGTAATGGTAAATGCGCTCAATTTAGCTAACCGCATTCATTCCATGTTACCTGCGGATGAAGTGCCTGAAAATACAGATGGTTACGAAGGGTTTTACCACCTCACATCTATGAAGGGAACGGTAGAAAAGGCCGAACTAAACTATATTATTCGTGATTTTGATCTCGCCAGTTTTGAAGCGAGAAAGAAAAATATTATTCGTATTGCTGAAAAGGTTGGAGAAAACCTTCACCCAAGTTGCTATATTGAGCTGACATTAGATGACACTTACTACAACATGCAAAGAGAGGTGATGAAATATCCCCATGTTGTTGAGTTAGCAAAACAGGCCATGATTGATTGTGGTATTGAACCTGTTGTTCAGCCAATTCGTGGCGGAACGGACGGCGCTCAGCTTTCTCATCGTGGTTTACCTTGTCCAAATATTTTCACTGGGGGATATAACTTCCATAGTAAACATGAGTTTATCACCCAAGAGGGCATGGAACAGGCGGTAGACGTTATTATGCGAATCGCTGAATTAACAGCAATTCATGCTCGTCAGCCATAAACTATTTATCTAAGGAAGCACACTCAAAATTTATTAGAGTGTGCTTCACGGATTTATTGAAATAATACAGAAATACCACTCAGTGCCAAAAGTATCCCCATCACTAAGTTAAATCTTCTTAATATGCGAGGTTGCGATAATCGTTCACGTAATTGATGACCAAACAAAGCCCAAATCGCAACGCAAGGCCAATTTATCAAGGCGAAGACCACAGCGACTAACAATATTGAAAAATAGGGTTCCACAGTGTTGGTATACATTGCCATACCTCCAACTGCCATGATCCAAGCTTTTGGGTTTATCCATTGAAAAAGCGCAGCTTCTATGAAAGTTAATGGTTTATTTTTTTTATTATTCGCTTTGGTCATAGCGTGACTAATTGCTGTTTTCCATGCTAACCAAAGCAAATAGATAATACCGAGATATTTCAAAATGGCGTATAGCAACGGTGAAGATTGAATGATGGTCCCCATACCTAAGCCGACAGCGAGTAACATAATAAAAAAGCCACATGAAACGCCAATGCTATGGGGAACAGTACGTTTAAATCCAAAATTAACACCTGAAGTGAGTAACATGACGTTATTGGGGCCAGGGGTGATTGATGTAGCAAACGAAAATATCGATAAAGCTAAAAAAACTTCTATATTCATGATGTTGTATGCTAGCGTGAAATATATAAATTAAGTTTATATTGCAAGTCTGCAAAGGTAGTTGTTTGTTAATTTAAAGTATTTTAGAAATGAATTTTGAAAATGCTTTATCTATGGATGCCATTTTTGGTGGTAATAGGCTAAATAATGACGATTTATTAGTGATAAAATAGACAATAAAGCCCATTAAATAGAGGTAAGTAAAGAAAAGTGGTTCTATGACTGGTTTTTTCCAGCAGAGAGAGCGTATTTTTTGAAGTAATATTTCTTATTTATAGAATTACAAGCCCATCATTTTAGGATGAGCTTGTATATTATTTAGATGTTATTTTTAATAAAGCGAATTAGTCGTCAAAATACCAATAACCATTATTCACTAAGGCTGTCATAAGAGCGATAAAATTGACATCATCAATAGCTTCGCCCAGAGTTTGGCTATTAACGGAATCATAACGACATAAGCTGTCTGCAGCTTCATAGCAAGTGGTTTCTAAACATTCACCATTTACGAAGAATTGATCGCCGACACGTAATGCTCTAAGACCGTTAAGTTTATATAAAGTCTCTTGCTGTGTTTTTAGCAAATCATAGATTTCATCGTGTTCGTAAGGCGGTTCTGGTGGTGCAATATCTAATTCATGGCGTGATTGAGAAATAAACTCACCTAGCCACTGACGAAACAAATCAGGGTCGTTAATCAGTGATTCCATCATTTCACGCAGTTTGATTTGTTCACCTTGTAAAATCTCAGCAGGGTTATCACGGAACGATAAATCAGGATCACTATAACGATAACTGCCTAAATCATTAGAAATTAAATGGTCAGCAAAGCTGCTCATCAGTTCGCGTGTATTGGGTGCTCGGAAACCAACAGAGTAGTTTAATGAGGGCTCAATAGCATAGCCTTCATGTGGGAATCCAGGTGGGATATATAGGATATCACCTGGCTCCATTTCTTCATCAATGATAGCGTCAAAAGGCTGCACTTGCAGAAGGTCAGGGTGAGGACAATGTTGTTTCATTGGGATTTTTTCCCCAACACGCCAACGACGACGGCCTTCTCCTTGAATGATAAATACGTCGTATTGATCAAGATGAGGGCCAACACCGCCACCAGGTACGGAATAAGAAATCATCAAGTCATCCATACGCCAGTCGGATAAGACACGAAATGGCTTCATTAAGGCGGCACTTGGATGATGCCAATGATCCACAGCTTGCACTAAAATAGACCAATTTTCCTCACCGAGGTGATCATAACTTTCAAATGGGCCATGGCCGACTTGCCAAACTCCCTCTTTATGGCTGACTAAACGGCTATCAACCTCATCTTCCATCGCTAAACCAGCAAGTTCGTCTGGTGAGATAGGATCAATAAAACGCGCAAACCCTTTTTTGATAAGCAGTGGGCGCTTCTGCCAGTGACTGTCGAGAAAACTCTGCCAGTCAAGATTGAGTGTATAGTCCATCTTATTGTCCCTAGGAGCTGTTGAGCTTTCCTGATAACTTTTACAATGTCTAGATTAATATGGCTGTTCTAGTCTTAATAACCTAAGTAAGGCTTATTTTACTCTATCGATCTTATCTTAAATAAGTGGGAACTGTGTGATGATTTTGATTGAAAAAGCATTATCAAAATATAACAGCTCCGCGAAAAAAACCTCTTAAATAGTATACCTGAAATGGTTTGTAAAGTAGGGAATAAACGGATTCACATCACATATTAACTATCTTCAATCATAGATTGCTGCCGAAATGTGACGGCTAATCGTGCCCCACCGAGAGGGCTATCACAAATGGTGATTTCCCCATCATATTGATCAATGATATCCACTGCGATAGACAAGCCTAATCCTTGGCCTGGTCGAAGTGTATCTGCACGTTGCCCACGAACGAAAATGAGGCTACGTTTGCTTTCAGGAACACCTGGGCCATCGTCGTCCACAATTAATGTTAGGCTGTCTTGTTCAACAATGGCGGTCACTTCAACAAACTCCAAACAATATTTGCAGGCGTTCTCCATAATATTACCCATCACTTCCATAAAATCATTAGGTTGACCTAACCAAGTTACTTCAGGGGAAATATCGACGGTAATAGAAACGCCTTTGTGTTGATAAACTTTGTGTAATGCGCTTGCTAAGCTATCTAATATTGATGGAACAGATGAAATTTCTCTGAGCATCAGGTTTTCATCACCTTGTGTCGACGCACGATGCAAATAATAACCGACTTGTTGTGAAATTCGGCCAATTTGTTCCAGCATGATGGGCTCAGCTTGGTCGATGTTCATTTGTTTACCTGAACGAAGTAAGCGCAACGTGGATTGTAAAACAGCAAGTGGTGTTTTCAAGCTATGGGTTAAATCAGACAAAGTGGTGCGGTATTTGCTATAGCGTTTTCGTTCGTTAGTTAACAAAATATTCAAATTACGCACTAATCCTCTGAGCTCAGAAGGAGGGTTTTCATCTAGGGTATCCCTTTCGCCTTTTTCAAGACTACTTAGCTGAGAAACTAAGGACTTGATGGGACGCAAGCTCCAATAGGCGGCGAGCCACAGTAAAGGAATGACTAAAATTAAGTTAGCGAGCAATACATAACCAAACCATTCCCATACTAGCCCTGTATTTTGTAAATCTTGTGGCAATGTATCGACAACAACAATAGTTAAAGGAGGCAGGTTCTCTCCAGCGGCATATTGGTTAACTGAAACGGAGTGAGTGAGCGGCTCATCATCACTTTCTATTTTATCCAACTTGTTGTTGTATTCTGGATTGTCATCAAGGAGTTGGCGGGTTTCACGAATATCGGTATCAATTTCGTATAAACCTTCTTTTTTTAACCAATCATTGCGGATCAAGCGCTCAACACTAGGTACATCACGCTGGCGCCATAATACTTGCCCTTGTTCATCGTAAATAATGATTAATGTAGGGTTATTTAACGTGAAATTTGGAGGAACACGAATATCAATTTTATCGTTTTGCCACTGAGCCAGACTATAAATTAGGTTACTTTGGCTCCGTAGTAGGGTGTAGGTGGTTTTATCGAAACTGATTAAATAACCAAGTATGGCCACGATGCCATAGGACAGTGTTAACGCAAGGATAACAGCAGACGTTGCGCACAAAAATCGAGCACGTAACGAAAGCGGTTTAACTTTAAATTTGCTTAGCCACATGTTAGCCATTCACATCAAAACGGTAGCCTTGGCCACGAACCGTCACGATAACTTCATCACTATGAAATTGTTGAATTTTCTTTCTCAATCTTCCCATTAAAACATCAATGGTATGGCTTTCTCTAAGCTCTGCGTCTGGATAAAGTTGGCGCATTAATGAATCTTTGCTAACAACCTTACCATTATTGCGTAATAAGGTTTCAATAATGGTATATTCAAAAGCTGTTAGTTTAACGGCTTCACCATTTACAGTGAATTCTTTACGAGACAGGTCGATAACAAAGTTATTCAACTCCAATACTTGAGAGGCTAACCCGCTGTTTCTGCGCATTAGTGCTTGCATGCGAGCGACAAGCTCTTCTAATTGAAAAGGTTTGGTGACGTAGTCATCTGCTCCGCTATTTAATGCTTGGACTTTTTCTTGCCAACTTTCGCGGGCGGTCAGTACTAGGAGGGGGATATTTACATGATTACTGCGCCAACGTTTGATCATTGATAGGCCATCTTCATCGGGTAAGCCTAAATCGACAACGGCGATGTCTGGGCAGCTTTCATGCAAAAAATAGTCAGCTTCTTTTGCGTCTTCAGCTGAATCAACCTGATGACCCAGTTCTTTAAGTTGAACTGTTAAGTGATGACGAAGTAACGCATTGTCTTCGACGATAAGAATACGCATCTGAAACCCTCATAGTAAAAAATTAAAGTGCCTACCGAGATAATCATGAATCATGCACTAGAAACGTCATGGTAAAAAGAGATCTCAGCCACGACAAGGGATTAAGTAAATATAAGTCAAACAAAGCAAAAAAAAAGCGGTTTTTTTCGAGTGATTAGGCTGTTTTGGGGAATTTATGGTTAATATAGAAATAGAGCTAATAAAAAAGGCGGCACATTGGCCGCCTGAATAAATCAACTAAGATTATTTCAGTTCATCAATAAAAGTGACAGCGTAACCAATGTAGTTAGCGGGTGTCATTGCTTTTAAGCGCACTTTTTCATGCTCAGGTAACTCTAAACCATCAATAAACTGTTTCATGCCTTCAGCGGTAACACGCTTACCACGCGTTAATTCTTTCAGTTTTTCATACGGTTTTTCGATACCATAGCGACGCATAACAGTTTGGATAGGCTCCGCTAACACTTCCCAATTTTGGTCTAACTCGTCCAGTAAGTGCTGTTCGTTAACTTCCAGCTTGTTTAAGCCTTTCATAGTAGATTGATAGGCAATTAAGGCATAACCTAAGCCTACACCCAAGTTACGTAGTACAGTTGAATCCGTTAAGTCACGTTGCCAGCGGGAAACAGGCAGTTTGCTCGCTAAATGACCTAAAACAGCATTTGCTAAACCCAAGTTACCTTCGGAGTTTTCGAAGTCGATAGGGTTAACTTTGTGTGGCATGGTAGAAGAGCCGATTTCGCCAGCGATAGTTTTTTGTTTAAAGTGATTTAATGCGACATATCCCCAAATATCACGGTCGAAATCTAACACAATTGTGTTAAAACGTGCGACGCAATCAAAGAGTTCAGCAATGTAATCATGTGGTTCAATTTGCGTAGTGAATGGGTTCCACTGAATGCCTAATGAAGTCACAAACGTTTCGCTAAATTCGTGCCAGTTCACTTCAGGGTAAGCAACCATATGTGCATTATAGTTACCCACTGCACCGTTAATTTTACCTAAAATTTCAACATGTTGTAGTTGACGGAATTGACGTTCTAAACGGTAAGCAACGTTGGCAAACTCTTTACCAATGGTTGATGGCGTAGCAGGTTGACCGTGAGTCCGAGAGAGCAATGGCAGGTCGCGGTATTCATGCGCCATTGCTTTTATTTTATCAATAATTTGACGCCATTGAGGTAAAAGCACCTCTTTACGTGCTGTTTTGAGCATCAATGCATGAGAAAGGTTATTGATATCTTCTGATGTACATGCAAAGTGAATGAATTCAGAAACCGAATGCAGGGCAGGAATATGTTCTACTTTTTCTTTGAGAAAATACTCAACGGCTTTAACATCGTGGTTGGTTGTGCGTTCAATTTCTTTAATCCGCATTGCGTCTTTTTCGCAGAAGTTCGCAACAATTTCATCTAAGTAAGCGATTGCGTCAGCATCAAATGAAGGAACTTCTTTGATTTGAGCGGTTGCAGCCAGTTTTTGCAGCCAGCGAACTTCAACTTGCACGCGAAATTTCAGTAAGCCAAACTCACTAAAAATAGTGCGTAAAGCGCTGACTTTATCACCGTAACGGCCGTCAATCGGGGATACAGCGGTCAGTGAGGATAATTCCATTGGTAGCAACTCCAGATTTAAAGGTGAGACAAAATTTCTTTCGCCTGATTTGCCAGACGATTGCGAGAAAACATAAGTTGGATGCGACTTCCACCCACTTGCTGCCAAAGTACTGCGGAACGAATACCCGCCAGCAAAATTGCGCGAACTTTAGCCTGAACTAAGGTGTTTTTCAGAATGTCAGGGGAACCCGTTACTTGAATGCGTGGGCCAGCAGGGCTGACGACATCAACATAGATTCCTGCTAATGCATTAAACACACCTTCAGAAAGAGGTTCAAAATAGCTCGCTTGGCGCTCGAATTGCTCAATACGTTGCCCAAGCTTATTCATCGCTTCATCGTCTTTATTTAGACGACGCTCAAGGGCCATCATGCTCAGCATATAACGCGTCATCTCGGCGGATAAACCACTGTTACCACCTGTTAGCATGCCTAACATTGCACCTAAACCTGTTTTGAGATTTGCAGGGGCATTACCATACACATCTAATGTGGAGCTTGGGTTCATGTTGGTCAGGCTATTGACCATTGTTTCGGCATCGCTATCAAGGCATGTGCCTTCGTGGGCCAGCTTTTGAACCATAGCACCTGCTTGGCAGATCCCCGCTAAGGCAAGCGTAATGTCGTAATAATTTTTCGCCACAACTACTCCTGAATACGCGCTTCAATAATGCCGCCACCAAGGCAGACTTCGTCAATATAGAACACGGCAGATTGCCCTGGGGTGACAGCAGCAACTGGGTAATCAAATGTGACTTCGATTCGCTCTGCATCAATAGGCGTAATTGTACAAGGGATATCCCCTTGACGGTAACGCGTTTTGACTACACAGCGCAATGGTTGGGTTAGCGTTTTTCTATCAACCCAGTGTAATTGCTGCGCAATCAAGCCGATAGACATCAACCGTGGATGCTCATGGCCTTGTGCAACAATTAATATATTGTTTTCAACATCTTTATCGACAACATACCAAGGTTCTTCTGAACCTTCTTTCGTTCCACCAATACCTAAGCCCTTGCGTTGGCCTAATGTGTGATACATCAGGCCTTCATGTTGACCAATTGTTTCACCATCAACCGTGACAATCGGACCTGGTTGAGCAGGAAGGTAACGACCGAGGAAGTCGCGGAATTTACGTTCACCAATAAAGCAAATGCCCGTTGAGTCTTTTTTCTTTGCGGTGATTAAACCGATTTCTTCAGCAATACGGCGGACTTCAGGCTTTTCAAGCTCACCGACAGGGAACAGGCTTTTTGCCACTTGTTCATGGCTGAGTGTATACAGGAAATAGCTTTGGTCTTTATTACCATCTAAACCACGGAGTAACTGGCTTTTTCCGTTGACATCACGGCGGCGTACATAGTGGCCTGTTGCAATATAATCTGCCCCTAAATCTTCAGCAGCAAATTCTAAGAAGGCTTTAAATTTGATTTCTTTGTTACACAGGATATCAGGGTTTGGCGTGCGGCCCGCTTTGTATTCGGTTAAAAAATGTTCGAACACATTGTCCCAATACTCTGCGGCAAAGTTGATGGTGTGTAACTCGATACCGAGTTTGTCACACACAGCTTGCGCATCAGCAAGGTCAGTTGCAGCGGAGCAATATTCCGTATCGTCATCTTCTTCCCAGTTCTTCATAAACAGGCCAGCCACCTGATATCCTTGCTGCTGCAGCAAATAGGCGGATACGGATGAGTCAACACCACCGGACATACCGACGATGACTTTTTTCTGGCTGTTATCTGACATGGTACTGTTATTTGACATGGAAATAGTCTCACTGCGGAAAAATCAAGCCCCATACTTTAGCATGTTGACCCCTTGTTGCACCAGCGTTAGAGAGAATATTATTGCTTGGTGACAATTTCACCAAGCAAAGGGGGATTATTGGTAGTGGGAGCCATAAGCTGAAAGAATATCTAGAGGGTAATGATTCCCAGTTTGAAAGCAACGCAAGCTTTCAGCGACTAAAGGGGAACGTAAGCAGTCACTTTCTAAAATGTCTTGCGCGTCGACCCAGTGACAACAGGCGATATCGCTATCTTGCGGGTGGGTTTCACAAATAGCATCAAGTTCGACAGCAAATAAAAAGCGAATAAATTGAGTGCTGTCAGGTGCAATCCATTGATGGATTTGAATTAATTGAGTTGGCGTCGCTTGTATGCCAGTTTCTTCAAGTAACTCACGTTCAGCAGCTTGCAAGAGAGTTTCGTTAGCCTCTAAGTGGCCTGCGGGTTGGTTCCAAGTGGGTTTATCATTAATCCACTCTTCGACGACTAGAAATTTGCCTTCAGCATGCACAATTGTTGCGACAGTGACATTGGGTTTAAACAACATTGACCTCCATCCATTCACCTACTGATAAATCCCCTAAATTAAATTCACCCATTTGATAGCGAATTAAGCGCAGCGTTGGGAATCCGATATTTGCCGTCATACGACGCACTTGTCGATTACGGCCTTCGTATAATGTAATTTTAAGCCAACTTGTTGGAATATTTCTGCGTTCTCTAATTGGCGGATTGCGGGGCCACAACCATTTAGGTTCTTCGACTAACTCAATCCCTGCGGGAAGCGTAGGGCCATCATTTAACGTCAGCCCTTGGCGAAATCGTACCAATGCACTTTCATCAGGGATCCCCTCTACTTGAGCATAGTATATTTTCCCTGTTTTTTTCTGGGGTTGTGTTAAACGCGCTTGTAATTTTCCATCGTTAGTTAGAATTAACAAGCCTTCGCTATCTCTATCAAGGCGACCCGCGGCATAAACATCCGTAATAGGAATATAGTTTTTTAGGGTGTCGCGGCCTTGTTCATCGGTAAATTGTGGCAGTACATCAAAGGGTTTGTTGAACAGAATAACTTTGCGTACTTTAGCGGGTTGGCGACTAGCTGAAATTGCTAAATGCTTGGTGGATTTGGCGTGTTTTTGTTTTATAGGGGATGAGCCAAATTTAGCCCGTTTCTTAGGGGGTATATTCATTTGTCGTTAGCCAGATAGTAGTGCCAGTAAAAAGGTACGTCTGAAAGTATAATGGAAATCAACGAAAAAAAATATTCTTAGGGGGTAGGGAAATATGAGTCACAAAGCGTTATGACTCATATTTTAATTAATTATTCGCTGATCTCATCAATGAACTCACTAAATATATCGAATATCCGCTCAATGAGACCTAAGCAAATTGTATATTCTTGATGACTAAAAGGAATAGTATCAATAAGTTCAACTTCACTACCCATGGTATGACCGCTTTCACGACTTAAATGAAGATCACCACAATAAACTAACGCATTAGGGGAATGTTGTGCAATTTCATTTAAATAAGTAAAAAATACACGACCTGTGGCTTCTATTGATTCAATGATGACTAATCGAATTTTTGCAGGCTGGTTTGATAACATTTCAATGAGTTGGTAAGTGAGTTTACGATTGGCTTCCATTTGTGGTGACCACAGCCACGCTAGAGTATCTGTTATAGGTTGTGGCTTATTCATTTTCAATGTGCATAAATCACTGAGATACCATGGCCAATGATTTTCATCTTCAAGTGCGTGTGTATTAACAGCTGCCTCTAACGTATTTTGTGGAAAAGTAAAAGGCAAAATAAATTTATTTAAATCACCAAAGCTCATAATAAAAAAAGCTATTTTAGGCAGAAACTCTAAAGATTCAGCTGTAGGGCGCTGCGGGTCGATGGGTTTTAAGAAAAAAGGGTGTTGAGCATATTCATTTTTCTTTTTTTGAATAAAAATAGAAAGTTTTTTCATATAATCACCTTTTTATGAGTTGGTTATTAATGATTTTATATTCATTTTATATTTGCCTATATTGCGATATTTATTAGTGGGAGTTATTTCTTAGCTTATTCGTGCTCTTTATTTGCTCACCTTTACTAGAGATTAAAAACATTAAAATCATAAAAGTAATAAATTGAGGATTTGTTAATTAAAGTTATTGTTTATTAAAGGAAAAAATAACAAACAACTCAATTTATGTGAGCAGTTCGAATGTTTATTAATGTTATTCCAGATAAAATTAATGTGAATTGAGTTTCAAAGTCGTCAAGGCAGTGTTATTGGGTTTCGATGATTTGTAGGGTATGAGTGAGTTATCTTTTTCAGTAATGATATGATTTTATAAGGAATTATTCTGTTTTTATTCACGTGTTAGTGCGTTTAATGCGATCCATACTAAAGCTTAGGTGAGTAATCATTGGCGTTCGACGCAGATTGAAGTAGTATTGACACGTCTCTTACAAAAAATTAACAAGCAAAATACGCAAGTGAAAGGAGAGGTTAATGGAAAGCAAAGTAGTAGTTCCGGCAGAAGGCGCTAAAATTACCATTGATGCAAAAGGCAAACTAAACGTTCCGAACAACCCAATTATCCCTTATATCGAAGGTGACGGCATTGGTGTTGATGTCACTCCAGCAATGTTAAAAGTGGTTGATGCGGCAGTTAAAAAAGCTTACAACGGTGAGCGCAAAATTTCTTGGATGGAAATTTACACTGGCGAAAAATCTACACAAATTTATGGTAAAGATGTTTGGTTACCAGAAGAAACTCTCGATTTAATCCGTGATTACCGCGTTTCAATTAAAGGTCCTTTAACAACTCCAGTTGGTGGTGGTATTCGTTCTTTGAACGTTGCACTACGTCAACAACTTGACCTGTACATCTGCTTACGTCCAGTACGTTACTACAAAGGCACACCAAGCCCAGTTAAACAGCCCGAACTGACCGATATGGTTATTTTCCGTGAAAACTCGGAGGATATTTACGCAGGAATTGAGTGGAAAGCAGGTAGCGCAGAAGCTGACAAAGTCATTAAATTCCTGCAAGATGAAATGGGTGTGACAAAAATCCGTTTCCCACAAGATTGTGGTATCGGTATCAAACCATGTTCAGAAGAAGGAACAAAGCGTTTAGTTCGCGCGGCAATTGAATATGCAATTGATAATGGTCGTGATTCAGTGACTTTAGTTCATAAAGGCAACATTATGAAATTCACTGAAGGTGCGTTTAAAGATTGGGGTTACCAATTAGCACAAGAAGAATTCGGCGGCGAATTATTAGATGGCGGCCCATGGGTTAAAATTAAAAACCCTAAAACAGGCAAAGATATCATCGTTAAAGATGTGATTGCAGATGCATTCTTACAACAAATCCTGCTGCGTCCTGCGGAATATGATGTTATAGCGTGTATGAACTTAAACGGTGACTACATTTCTGATGCATTAGCAGCACAAGTTGGTGGTATCGGTATTGCGCCAGGCGCTAACATTGGTTCTGAGTGCGCATTATTCGAAGCAACTCACGGTACTGCACCTAAATATGCAGGTCAGGATAAAGTAAACCCTGGTTCTATCATCCTTTCAGCTGAAATGATGCTGCGCCATATGGGCTGGACTGAAGCCGCTGACCTAATCGTTAAAGGTATGGAAGGCGCAATCGCGGCTAAGACTGTAACTTACGATTTCGAACGTCAGTTAGAAGGCGCTAAATTACTGAAATGTAGCGAATTCGGCGATGCAATGATCGCACACATGTAATTTATTACGTGTTGTGATTAAGAACGGGAACTTAATAGTTCCCGTTTTTTATTGTCACATTTGAAACGGTTATCAAAAAGTTATCAAAACGAATTATCAAAATCTTCTCAAAAAACTAAGCAAAAATAGAGAAAAAACATTTTTTTATTTTTCTTTTATTGGTTTTAACTATATGTGTTGGACTTGCTTACTATTGTGATGAAAATAATTATATTATAGGAAATATTGTTCCAGAATTAATAGGTGTATGTGTAGACTTATTAATTTTTATAATTCTTTATGAAAAGATGGGGAAAAGCATCTTTAAAGAATAAAAAAGACCCCTATGTTAGATAGGGATCTAAACGTTCTAGGTTTACTGATGTTTTATTATGTATTGTCGAGTAGACAGGTCGTGCATGCTCGCTGTAAGTATTAGCTTATTAAGTGAGCCATTTAAATCTACGCCTTTGTTTAAATAATAGCCAGTTAATATTTGTAAATGTATAACCTTATCGATTAGTCTTCGATGGTTGTTTTTGTATGGAGTGTAACTATATGATCTTTAGTGAGCTAGATACAAGGCGATAACATATTGCAGAAAATATATTGTTTATAGGATAGATTTATACAGGAGATCGTGTTTTTTAGGTACACATCATGCACATGAACCTTTGAGAATTTTTAGTTTAAACAGTATGTTGATAAATATATAATTAGGTTTTGAATTTAAATAAAATTAACAGTCTAAGATACGTTGCATATCGCAAAAACAAAGTGTTGGTAAATATAATGTACGCCAAGAATTTTTTTCTATAAAGTTACTCCATCCTAAATATGCTATGACATGGTTAGGAATTATGGTTTTCTTTCTGATTAAAAGACCCATAATTGTTTTTTATTTATATTAAAGATTAGTTACGATGAATAAAAAAGTAGTAAGAATAAAACAGTTAACTTACGATATTTAATCTTTTTATTATGGTAATAGTGAGCTAAATCAATTAGATAATTACTTCAATTAAATCACTCTGCGATGAAAGTTGGTATTCAGAGGTTATTAACCAAGTAAAAGTATAGGTAATGTGTTATAGTGGTTTAAATCATTATACCCCATTGCCATAAAAAGCAAACCTTGCATTCGCAAGTTTTTATCTAATAAATAGATGTGGTATCCAAAGGAATTGTTTCCTAAGGAATTACCTATGAATTTATCTGCATTATATCATCGGATTTTATCACTTACAGAAAATGTGCTAATTATAACGGTATTACTTCTGGCTACATTTGCACTTGTATATTGGATGTAAAATTATTCCACAGTTAGCTAAAACTAAATAAGTAATGAGTTTTAACAATGCTGAGATTCGAGGACTAATTTATGGTGGAAAAACATTGGTATAGCACCTTTGAAAAATAAAGGAGAGATAAATGAATTATTATATTCAGACTATAGTTGAACCACAGGGTGGTTATAAAATACATAAGCTTGGATGCAAGAATATGCCTATGGCTTCAAATAGATTTTACCTTGGTAACTTTTTTAATGCTATGCAAGCTATTGAAGCTGCTAAAAAATCACACTATAAGATTGTTAAGATATGCTCTGATTGCATAAAAAATAGCATGAAACACTAAATTATAAGTAATAAAATTAAAAATTGTAGATTTTTTACATTTATTCTAGTGAAATAGGTGTTAACTCAGAGAAAAAGTCGTTATTTTCAAAGTAATTACTTTTTAAGATTTGTATTGAAAAGGAATTCGTTAAATAATCATTTATCTTAAAGTGGAGTGAAAAATAAAACTTGCTATAGTCGGGGGGGTGTGGCTTAATGCCCTTACTGTTTTGGAAGTACAAACCTATTTATGTTAGTCAGTTTCAAGTTGTTCACCATTTAGCGTTATCCCTGATATCACTTCATCGCGAATTCCTTCTAATTAATTCCCATAAGTAAAAATTAAAAACAAACTCTATTATGCCTTATGGCAAATATTAAATAATTAAAGGAATTTCTATGTCTAATATATTAACTGGTTCAGTAAAATGGTTTAACGACGATAAAGGCTTCGGTTTTATTACTCCAGCAGATGGTAGTAAAGATGTATTTGTCCATTTTTCTGCTATTCAGAGCGATGACTTTAAATCGTTAATTGAAGGCCAACAAGTCTCATTTACCATCGAGAATGGAATGAAAGGCCCAGCAGCTGGAAACGTGGTGGCACTATAAAAATTTATTTGTATTTTAAATGTCCTTGCTGTAGTGGATCCCAGTATAGAACTTCACAGTTTGATGTTTCGGCCAATAATCCACATGGTGCAAAATGTATCTTTTGTAAAAGCGTCATGAAAGCTCAAGTTAGCTGATAAATAATTTGATTCACATTTAAACCTCTTTTTAAAGAGGTTTTATCGCATTAATCGTATTTATTTAAGCTGACGTGGTATGCTTGTTTGATAATTATACCCCATTGCTATGAGTAGCAAATCTTGCCTCCGCAAGCTTTTATCTAAAAAATAGATGTGGTATCCAAGGGGATCACTTTCCTAAGGAAACACGAATGAAAAAGCAAACATTTTATAGTCGAGTTCTAAGTATCTATAAAAAAATCCTCATTGTGGCTGTACTAATTATCGTCGTTCTTGGTGTCATTTATTTGTTCGATAGTTCATCATGGAGCCAGCTCGGTGGTGGATACATTTTCCCTAAAAACTAACACCAATCGAGTGTAATAGCTTTTCTAAAGTGTTATGTTGTTGTGAATAAAGATCCTATTAATCAGTGTATGCTCTATGTCATGTTTTAAAGCGAGTAGCATTCTTAATTCAGTTCTTATAGTAATTAATTGAAAAATTACAATTCTCTGAGTGTTAGCAATTTAAAGTATCTCATTACCATAACTCTTGCATTTAAAAAATATTATCTGAAAGGTAAGTGAGATTTCTAAGGTATTATTTATGAAATGGTCATATCTTTATCAAAGTATTTTGAATTTTTCACAAAACATGCTTGTTGTTTTTGTACTGATTATCATATTTATTCTAATTATCGCATATATTATAAACTTAGCTAAATAAATTTATTCCACCATTAGCTCAATTGGAAGAGTATTTAGTCCTGACAAAACTAAAAGTCGAGGTTCGAGGCCTCGATGGTGGTCCATTTAAATATTTAATGATGCTATATTTTTAATGAGAAAGGTTAAACTCCTGAGGAGTTACCATGTCAGGGCTAAGTCAATCAAAATTAATATGTAGAGTGTTACAGTGGATTAGCAGTGCTGCGCTGATTTTACTTGCTATTATATTAATTTCTTTTTTAGTAAAAGAAACTATTGTTTTATCGAAACTATTATTTTCCGCTAGTGATTCCATTTCGATTTATTTGCTGGTCGATGAGCTTATTATATATTTTCTATATTTTGAATTTGTTGCTTTGATTATCAAGTACTTTCAGTCAAATTACCATTTCCCATTACAATATTTTATTTATATTGCAATTACAGCTGTAATTCGGCTTATTATAGTTGAACATAAGGACCCTCAGCTGTTTATTATTTACTCTGTTTCAATACTAATACTTATTATTGCCCTGTACATTGCTAATGCTGATAGACTGAAACCCAAAGAATAAAATTTGTAATAAGATGGCTATTTTTATCTTAAAAAATATTTAACTAGTTATAGTTTATTTAGCATTATTTTAGTTAACAGCGTAAAAATTAAATTTCTTTTATAAATATAATGCGGTAGCAAGAATAATTTTTCGGTGTGGAAATATATAATTTGTTATAAATTATGTTCTATAAGGAATTTTTATTATTCTTTAGGTGGTATTTGTTATCAAAGGCTAACTTCATAGTGGTAACGCATTTAAAACAAACGAAATTCGATAATAATTGTCTAAGCTTCATACAATAAAGAGGTGTGAGTTATGGCTGATAGCCGAACAAGTGAAATAATGATTGAAATCGGATATGCAACCGTCAAGTTGTTGTTTGGAAATATGATGGTATTTAAGTCGACACTAGTGAACGAGTTAATCGAAAGGATGGTGGCATCAGGAGATGATGAATATAAAAAACTTTTGAATGAGTCCATTGAGTTTTTGCATAGAAATGTTGGTTAGATTGAAAACTATACAAATCTTATCTGGGTATTATTTCAACAAGGTGTTAGTGTTGAGTGAATACACAGAGGTGATTATGGACACAGATAAAGATGTAATTTATATGCGGATATGCCAAGTAGTTGGCAGGGCTGTTATGTTGCTAAATGAGTCAAAGCATAACATCACAGGAGAGCGCATATCTGCAATTTTGAAGGAGCAGAGAGAAGGTGAGCAAGAAAAACACATGATTGCTATATATGCGATAGCAATTGATTTAATGGAGTCTAGGCGTTGGGGGTAGGTTTTAATCAATAACTAGTATTAAGCGCAATAATAATATCTTATATTTTAATAAATAGTGGCTATCAAAACTAAATTAATTGTTTATGTTATCAAGGGCTTAAAAAATATGTTTTTACCATACTAAAGACAATAAATCATTAATAATAATAAATATCAGTTAGTTATAAACTATTAGGCTATGTATTGCTGCGCCATATGGGTTGGACTGAAGCTGCTGACTTAATCGTTAAAGGTATGGAAGGCGCAATCGCGGCTAAGACTAGTTGATGGTATTCCGATGGGGTTAATGGGTTTAATGATAGTTCAAGAAAGCTGTGAGCTAGTGGCTGAAGTTGGTTACATGATAGCGTGTGAGTTCTCAGGTAAGTCTTTGGCTACTGATTCATTGGCCGTCTTATTGGCACTCCCTGAATTATCCGCCATTTCACGGTATCAAGCTGTGGTTACGGATGGAAACAAGGCATCAGTTAGCGTTCTAGAAAAAATGGGTTTATCCTTACAGACGTTATTAAAGATAACTACACTATTGGAGGAGTTATCTTTGATGACTGTATTTATACATTGGAAAGATGAATTACGACAGTAAAAAGCCTTCAGTAATTAGTCGTCCAATTAGTGGGATCACAACACTAATGCGGCCTTTATTCGTCTATAGCTACCGGATATCACTCTCACAGATTAATTACTTTAATGGTTGTGTGTTTACCTATTAACTTAATAAATAGGAATACCTTGCAGGAGGGCGATATGCATATATTGAGATAATGGCTACTGCTGCAGAGGTTTTTTCTCTAGATTAAGGAGAAAATTCATCGCTCTTTTTTAAGGTAAATTAACGCGAGCATATCTTCATTATTTTTATCCATACCGACCTCGCTGAAACCAAATGAGGAATAAAAATTTTTGGCGACAGGGTTGTTTGGGTTATAACATATTTCAATCTCTATGATTGATTGTGTTTGTTTTATCTCTGTAAGCGCGAGGCTAAGCGCTTGTCTACCTATTCCTTTATTTTGGTGATGTTGGTCAATCATAAACCGCCAAATTGATATTCTTATTGGGCTTTCTTGTACCCACATAAAGAAACCAACTGGGTCATCATCACAGTAAATAGCTCTTACGGTATAATTTTCATTATAAGCGGCTTCAACCAGTGACCAAGTGTTTGAAGCAACATATTTTTCTTGCTCATCAGATACATCTAAAAGACAAATGGATTCATAGTTTTCTTTTGTAACCGCTTTTAGGCTAATTAGCATAATAACCTCTGTTTTGCTCTGTAAGATAATTTTACTTGTAAGTATTAATCAAATAAAACAATACAGAAAATTGAATGACAGAATTTAGCTCTAGAGGCTATTTTCAGAGGTAAGTCTTTTAAAATACTCAGCACCATCTCTAATTGCTTCATCAGCAATATTCATCATACGGCTATAATGTAAAAAAGCATGTAATGTACCTGGGTACATCTTATATTTGCAGGATATCTTATTGTTTTTTAATGTATTGAATAATGCGATGCTATCATCTAAAAGTGGGTCAAATTCCGCACTGGCAATAAAGCAAGGTGGAATATGATGAGTTAAATCGTTATTGAATAAACAGTAGTAAGGTGCTTCGCGACTTCCTGACTCACCAAGATAGGCGCTGTCATACCCTTCAAGGTCTTTCTGTGTTAATCCATCCCACTCACCGCCATAAAGTCGACGGCTCACTGAATCTTGTAAACCATAAAGTCCGTACCAAAGTAAATTAGCTTTAATTTCATGATTTACAATATTATTATCACGAAGCCAAAGTGTTGTCGCTAATGATAACATTGCGCCAGCGGAATCCCCCGCAAAGCCTGTCTGATCCATGTTAATATTATATTTCTCGGCATTATGAGCATAAAACTGATATGCCATAGATATTTCCTCAATTGCTTGAGGGTAACGGGCTTCGGGTGATAAAGAATAGTCTACACCAATGATGGTACAGCCAGTATATAGCGCTAGTAACCGCATTATTCTGTCATGGGTATCAAGATTACCTAAAATAAACCCACCACCATGGATATAAAATAATGTCGCAGGTGTAGTTATTGTAGGCTGAAATATGCGTGTAAGGATACAACCATAAGGCGTTTGAATGTTAATATCATGAGTTGATTGCATGATGGGGGCATCTGCATTCCAATACTTTCTATCTTCATTATAAGCTTCACGTAATGATATTAAATCAGTACTTTGCGGTGAGCTAGAGGTGTTTTTTGAGTAAAAATCAATGACTTTATTCATTTCTGCCGAAATGAGTTTAAGCACGTTTACTTTGTTATTAGGGTTCATTTTTTCTCCTACTTTTAGGCTGTACATTGTAGAAGACATAAAATGCGAAGTTGTGACCTCGTTATCCAATATTAAAAGACATGTTTTTTTATTGCATATTGATATATTTTCACAAAATAGGAGGAGAAGAGCTATTAGTGGGTTTACTATTGAAGGTCAGAGGTTTTAATAAACCTCTGACGCTTAAATGCTATAAGTTAGCTATTCTAAATAAACGTTAACTAACTGGCTGATATCGATATTTAAAATTTTAGCGATATAAAATAAATGGTCTGCATAAATGGATTTTTCACCATTTTCATAAGATAGATAAAAATCTGTTGATATGTCTAATAAATTTGCCATTTTTTCAATTGAAATATGGTTAGTTATTCTGTTTTTTTGTATGTATAGGCCAAGATTTTTATTGTTTTTTAACATTTATATGTTCTGATTTAGTTATTGATCCTGATGTTGATGAGGCATTTTATATATAAAGATATTGATTTTCTCTAGATGATGGATTTAAATATAAACTTAATCCTAAGTCTATAATATCACCTTCATTTTCCAGCTCCTTCAGTAAAGAAACAAAAAAAGATTCTACACTGATATTTAATTTGATAAGAAACAGTAGGATTAAACTGAATGAAATTGTATTAATACCATTTTCATAACGTGAAATTTGTTGCTGACTAACATGAAGTAATTCGCTAACTTCAGCACCAGTCATATCATTTTCAATCCGTTTTTGCCTTAAATAATTTCCCACTAAGGTATTAACTTTGCTATTTAAAATAGCACGATTCATATCAACCTCTTTTTTATTAAGAATTTTCTGAGATAAAAACTAGTCAAATATTTATATCAAGTACAATCGTTTTAAATACTTGTTTTCCAATTTTTAATTGGTGGTAGCTATCAAATGAAATTAAACAATCGTTTGATTTTAGTGGTAAGGTAGTCTCAACATATTGATAAATAAGTTTATAAACCAATTTGTTAATTTTATGTATTTTATACAGCGAATTTTGTGATTATCGCAAATACTCTTATCACGTGTATATGCGATAGCATTTTTCATGTATTAATAAATAATAATATGAACTATTATTTTATGATGCTTGTTTGGTTTTTTATTTATTCAATATTTTTATTATTCTTTTTTATCAATTTGAGACAAAATTTATTATTATTTTTTACATAGATAAAACAATACTGAAATGAAAGTTTACCAGTAGAAAAGATTTGTTACAAATATTTTCTGGAATAGGTATTAGTTGCTTTGTTACTTATTTGGAATGAGTTCATTGTATCGGAACGTATCGATGCTCTATATCAAAATTGGGCGTAATAGTTTAGTTTATCGGTATGTCATTTTAAAACTTGATGATTTTAACTAATTATTTTTCAATCATAGATACTCATATACCTAGAGGGTATTAGATGATGGTGGGGTTCAGATGACCCTCTGATTAAAAGGTGAGTTTCGTCTGGCCTAAGCCAGTATGAGATAGATGTATTGGGATAAAGTGAATGTGGTGCCTAGTTTATCCATTGGAGCAATGTTCAAAATTATGTTTAACCTGTTTAATTGCTTGTTTCTCAATATCTCTTAATGTGAGATTCATCATATCCAACCCTTTGATATCCATTTTTAAATGGTGAGTAGATTTATCATCTCCACTTAGAATGAGGTCTAAACCAATTATTTTGGAGTTTTCTTCTAAGATACTTATTTGGGTCAAATTAAATCGCATAGTGCCACCTTAATTGTAAATATCCAATTGATGATTTTGATAAAGTTGGTATTACTGTATGCTAAATAACCATGTATTACCTTAACAAAGGGTTAAATAATGTAACAAGTAGCATGAAAAGAAAGATGAAATGACATCTAGGGGGACAGGGGTTCTAAAGGGATATAGTGAAAAGAGAAATGTTCTCATCTAATTATATGACTAATTTTACAATATTATTCGTTGTATAAAATGTAATTAGCAAATATAGCACTTCAACGTGAATACTGTTCTTTATAAAAAAGCCCCTGCAAGCAGGGGTATCTAATGGAAATGTATCTGTATAATTATAGTTATAAAGTGCCTATCGTTTGAGTCGGCAATTGAATCATACCAGTATTTATCTTTTAATCCAATTTAGAGTAAAAATAAAAAAGTGATAGAAGTTACAGATCGGATAGAAAGAGTAGGGGGATTGAGAAAAAGCTAGGACGAAAGAAAGGGGTAGCCTCTTAGCAAACAAGTTTAAATGTTAAAAAGTAATGTCCTTATTGGCTTTTTAACATTATAGAATGAGATGATTTTAGAAATGTGCTATTCAATGCAAAATTAGAGCGAAATACCTGAAAAAGACATAAAGCCAAGGGACATTAAACCTACGGTAATAAATGTTATTCCTAATCCTCTTAATCCTTTTGGAATATCAGAGTATTTCATTTTTTCACGAAGACCCGCAAGCGCAATAATAGCCAACATCCAACCTATCCCACAACCAGCACCATAAACAACAGATTCTGTGAATGTATAGTTCCTTTCAACCATAAAAATGGTTGCTCCAAAAATAGCACAGTGAATAGTTAAGAGTGGTAAGAAGACCCCCAGTGAGTGATAGAGGGAAGGTATAAATTTATCTAGGAACATTTCTAAGATCTGGACTAAAGCGGCTAGAACAGCAATAAATGTGACAAAGGATAAAAATGATAAGTCAATATCTTCAGCTATAGCTCCGTCTCGAAGAACATAGTTATAGATCAAGTTATTGATGGGCGTAGCGATAGTGAGTAAGACAACAACGGTTAGACCTAATTTAAACGAGGTTTTAACCTCTTTGGATACCGCGAGGAAAGTACACATTCCGAGGAAAAAGCTCAAGGCCATATTTTCAATAAATGCAGCTCGAATAAATATGTTTAAATGATTTTCCAGCACAAATCCTCCTTTATATATGTCATGATTACATTTAACAGTAAAAACATACGATTATATTAAATGTTTCCTATATAAGTAGGGGGGGGATATGTATAAAACTGCCCCCCCAATAAATTAGGGATATCGTTTTCAGGACTTATCCAAGATTACTTGGAAAAACTGAGTCTATGAAGTTACTGAAAGTGGTAAATACTATAGCTTAAGATTATGGATAAAATCATAAGAATTAGCAAGATACATTATTTTATAAAAGCGTGAAATTTACGAAGAATATGATATTACACATGAATTTTGTGATCTAAAGCGAAAAATGGAGTAAATGGCTTAAAAATAAATGATTTTTTCCATATTTTCTTTGTTTTTATGAGTGATTTTTATAAAATTAATCCATATACCATTATGAATTATAAGGTTATTTATTGGTGTTAATATGCGTTAAATGGTTTTAATGTTAAAAAAACAAAATGTATCTAAAAGAAATAACATGAGCCTGATTTAATGTGGAGGGAACATTTGGGCTATAAAAAGCATAAAATGCTGAAGTTAATAGAATGCTTAATTAAATATAAGTGTTCCCTTGAAATCGTTGGTTTACAACATATAACAGAGTAAAGGCATTTATAAAAAACAAGAGGTAAATAGTGGGAAAAATACAGTTGGTTAAACAAGCTTTAGATTCTGTGTTAGGAACGCAAATCGGATCACTATCTGTTATAGAGCAGTTTTTCTCTAGAGATTACATTCAAATAGTCGATGGTAAAGAAATTGGCTTTGATGAGTTCGTTGCGCATATGAAGGTGTTAGAGGAAGCAACTGAATCAATTACGATAACAATTAAATCTATCGCAGAGGGAGATAACTGCGTTCATACTCAACATATTGCAAAGGCAATGAAAAAAGACGGCTCTTACAGCGAGTATGAAGTATTTGCCTGTTTTACTGTCTTAGATAATAAAATAGTACGTTGCGAGGAGCTTACGCGGATGACTCAAGGTAATAAACACGACAGTGATTTAGGGTCAAGAACTTAACGTATTTATATGTAGATAATTTTCTGAATGGAAAGGTAATTTTTTTGTTCATCAGATTAGCTGCAAGAATATGCCCAGCTTACTACTGGGCAATCAAGTTAACTTGAATAAGTGAGCTGTAAGCCAGCACCAACCTCTTTAACAGGAGCATGCTTAGCTAAGTGTATCTTTGCTGCAAGGTCAGTACAGTGGCATGGGTGGATGTGCAATAAGTCCTGTTGAGTAAAGTAGTTGCCAGTCTGTTCTAAAAGATCATCTGAGGCTTGTTGTAAGTGAAAACCGCCAATTACAGTGACTATTTTATTTATCCCAGTAACGTGTTTCGCATATTCAACAATATTGCAAATACCTGAATGAGAACAACCTGTTATTACAATCAGTCCTTCTGTTGTTGTAACTGCCAGAGCGGTGTCATCAAGGACATAGTCATCAACGTGTTGTTGGTTTTCATTAACCATAATACCGATTGGGTCTTTTCCTTCAAAATTATTATTCCGAGGTATTTGACCTAAAAATATAACGTTATCAGATAAATAGTATGGCTTTATAGATTCTATACAAGTGAAGTAGGCATCGAGTACATTTTTTGGGGTGTTTGCTCCAATCACTTTCGATTGAAACTGTTTTGGTTTTAATGCATCTGGATGATAAATAAGCTGTTTGGGGTGGTTTTCCTCAACGTTACGACGGTCAAAATACTGAATCAAATGGCCTAATCCCCATGTGTGATCATTGTGGCCATGAGACAGTACAAGGTCGGTAATATCGGCTAGGTCAATATTGAGTATATGGGCATTATTAATAAAAATATCAGAGTAACCTGTATCAAATAATATTTTTTTGTCATCAGCTTCAATGTGATAGCAGACACCTGGCTCACCGCAAAAATAACTGTCGATGAGAGTGTTATTATCAACAAGAACGGTAATTTTAATTGTCATATTGGCTCGTCGTTATTCGAAATAATCGTTACATGTTATATCAGATAATTTGTTAGAAATATTCAATGGTAGTCAAACATGAATAAAGAAGAAAAAATACGAAAGAAAATAAAAATATGGGCACCATGAATAGTGCCCAACGGTTTAATAATTTAATTTAGTGGAGTTTTTTAATTGGTAGATCTTTTTTTTGCTCAATACTGTCAGATTGTTGTGTATCTTCAGCTTCAACGTGGAAGATAGAAATTATCTCTTCCAGTAAATTGGATTGAGACTCGAGTGCTTTTAGTGAAGATTGTAATTCACGTGTCATTGAAGCATTCGCTTGAGTCGTGTTATCTAATTCGTTGATAGCTAGGTGGATCTGGCTTACACCGTGAGTTTGCTCATTAGAGGCAAGGGCAACGCTTTGGATCATTTCGTTAATATTAGAGGTATCTTGAGCAATAGAGACAATATTATCGTTAGCATCTGCCGCCAGTTGGAAACAATGATTAATTTTATCATTTGAATTATTGATTAGTAATTTAATCTCTTTGGATGCTTGCGTACAGCTTATTGATAACTCGCGAACCTCATTAGCGACGACAGCAAAACCTTTCCCATGTTCACCCACTCGAGCGGCTTCAACAGCTGCATTAAGCGCCAACAAATTCGTTTGGAAGGCAATATTATCAATTGTAGATGTAATTTTGCTGATTTCTTTAGAGAAGTCGACGATATCATCCATATTCTCGACGACATCAGAAATTAGCTCATTGCTCTTATCTATGGTAATACTCGTTGCAGACATAAGCTGACAAGATTGATTTGTATGTGCTGTATTGAGCTTAAATGAAGAGTCGAGTTCTTCAACGCTGGCGGCAGTTTCAACAATTGCTGCGGCTTGCTGGTCTGCTCGGATGGACAAATCATGGTTCATTTGCGTAATATCATTCAACTCAACTTTAATATGGTGAGTGTTGTCATAAATATTTTTTACAATTTCAATAAGCTTACTTTGCATATTAGAGACATGCATTTTGAGCAGTTTTATTTCAGAAAGACCTTTATTATCAAATTGATGATAAAGAATACCTTGGCTGACTTTTTCGATACCATCAATAACTTGGTTGAGAGGGCGGATAAAGAAAAATTGCAAAATAAAACGGATGAATAGCGTGACAATGGAGATTATTGTAATGATCACAATAAGACCAATTATGCTTTGGTGATAAAGCTTTTCGCTTGAAATAGCGATGTCATGGTAATTTTTATTAAGCTGTTGGTGATAATTTATGTAATTTTTTTCAAATGCATCTTGAAATGATTGTGTGGGTTGATTTAAAAAATCGTAGGTTTTTCCTTCAACTAAGAACACAGAAAGTTCATTCAGTGCGGCATATAATGTATTATACGATTTTTCTAAATCGGTGAAAGCTGCATTGTTTTGATACATGGAACTTTCAGAAAAATTTTTCCAATATGTATTGGTTTGTGTCATTTTTTGATGGTAAAACTGAATAAGGCTGTCGATGTCAGTATTCGACGTTTTCATTTTATTGATGATCAATAAATGGCGAGAGCTTGCGCGGTTTAAGGTATTGCGTGCTTGAAGTAGAGATTGCCACGTATTGTTTAATTCAGTTTGCTCATTATAAATTATATCCAGGTCATTGAGTGTTGCTTGATACTGTTTTAACGAGCTAAAGAAAAACCAGCAAGTAGACAGTAGTAGTGTGATCAGCAGTCCTGAAATAAACCAGACCAACGTCGTCGTTTTGAGGCCAGTGAAGGTAAATTTAGCTGAGTTAAATTTAATTTTTTTTGAAGTATCAGACATCATTGATTATTTCCTTTCATACCATCGAGCAGTATGTTTTGAATACATACAAATAACGACTTTCAGACATAACATTGTTAGCGATAAGTGAATCAAAATTATCCTATAGACTAAAACGTTATATATAGTCACGCGAAAGCATCAGGCGTAGGGACTAACTCAATGTATCGGCACTCGTGATGGATACTTTACATGCAATAATATGACTTAGTTCATAAAAATGAATGAAATCTAAGTGTGTTTACTTATTTTTTGGAATGGTTAACAAAATGAAAAGAAAATTTATGAGCTATTGTTTGAATTGATAATGCTGTTAACTTTTCAATAGTAAGAAATGATAATAAGCTAAATGTAAAAAGGAATTAAACTCTTATGTTTTCATTATTCTTAAAATGTCTAATTGGTGCTGTAGCTGTACTTATCATTGCATTATTTTCACGGAGTAAAGTTTATTATATTGCTGGGTTGGTGCCTTTATTTCCAACTTTTGCGCTTATCGCACATGTGATTGTTGTGCAGGAGCAAGGCACTGAGGCATTAAGAAAAACTGCATTATTTGGGTTATGGTCATTAATTCCTTATGCTATGTATCTACTTACAGTTTATATATTTGCAACGAAAATGACGGCTTGGGGTAGTTTGAGTTTAGCAACAATAATATGGATAATTACTGCTGCTATTTTAGTTTATATTTGGCAACTTATTCAGTAGATTATAAAAATAAATGGCCTGATTCGCTTTGAGGTCGCAAAACAATAAGTATAAACTATAATGATGTTTACTGTTTTCTCATGGATTATCTATATAAAATGTTATTAAGATCTTTAGTTCTATTACTTGTTGCTGGGTGTGCATACATAGCGGGGATCATGACCGAAGTGACTATTGACCCAGAATTAGATACGGATAGTAGAGTGAGAAGCTCAGTTGAAGACTTCTTGGCATATCCGTCGGCAGCAACGTACAAAAATGTAAAATATTATGTACTAACGAAAAGTGATGAAGGTGAGGAAACAGGATACTACTGCGGTGAAGTCTTTGGTTTTGAAAATGAATTACCCCATGGCTATAAGCGATTTATTGTTAGGCTACATAAGAATAAAACGGGTAAGGTGATGATTTCAATTCCATTTGTTGAAAAGACAGATGATATTATTCCCCCTGAACAATTTGAATCTGTTTGGGAGCGCTATTGCCACCGTGGTGAATAGCCTATCTTAGATAATTAACATTGATTAGCTAATAGTCTAACTAATGTAGGATTTTTAGCGGATTTTAATCGCTAATGTTGATAGGAATGTTGGTAAATAACGGTCAACAATAAAACGTGGATGTGGCTGCCAATCTTCCTCAAATCCTGCAATATGAAAGCCAGCTTTAATTTGTCCACCAATTAAATCATTTAAAGAATGGCCAAACACAAAGGCTTCTTGGTGTTCAGTCTTGTATGCAATTTGCTCTTCAGATAAAGTGCTTAATTCCGAAAAAGGCATAGTATAACTTGGTTTTATAAGGCCTTGCTCATGGTATTTTTTATCCCGGTCGCCAATAAAAACTACGGGGTTAAAAAAGCTAGATAATAATTTTCCTTCTGTTTTTAATACACGATGGCATTCTTGCCATACAGGATTTACATCTGGAATATATAGGTTAGATATAGGGTGGAAAATAATATCAAATTCTTCGCGAGCAAACATAGATAACGAACGCATATCACCTTGTACAGTTTCTAATGTTAAATGATCGCGTTCTGCGACCATTATATCTTGTTCAAGTTGTTTTATTGAAAAGTCAAAAACGGTAACTTGAGCACCCGCAGCTGCTAATACAGGAGCTTGCTGACCACCGCCAGATGCAAGGCAAAGAATTTTTTTCCCTTTAATATCACCTAGCCAATCTTTTGATACTGGGGTAGGGGTAAGGTGAACTTGCCAGTGACCTTGTTTAGCATCATGAATGGTTTGTGAATCCACAGGTGTCGACCAAGCTTGTTGCGACTCTGCCTGTTTGTCCCATGCCTTTTGGTTTACAGTAAGAAAATCTGTCATAAAATGTACTCTTTAATACAATAATGTATCTAGTTTATCAAAACGTGAGCAAATTAAAATAAAAATGTACTGGGTGGTACTAAAAATTATCTGCCGATAACTAAATAGTATTCTATTTCATCGAAAATAAAGTTAGCGACAACACTCATACCTAATTTCTGGTGAGCCGCTAATGAACGTAAATTTTTTGTGTTAATAAAAGCAACAGGTTTACCTGTATTGAGTGCGCAAACTTTGTCATATAAAGTTTTGAGGATATCTTTGCCTCTGTATTCTTTATTGATACAAACAGGCCCATAAAACCAATTATTTTTAACTAGGTGAGGAAACTGTTCGATAATAAATGAAGCTAAAGGGGGTAATGTGGCCGATGACGACCTAAAGCTAAAAACCACACCGATAACGTCTTGAGCCGCTACCGCAATAATGGTTCCTGAGCTTCCCATCAACATATCCTTAACCTTAGGAAGTGGAAATTCGCCAAGAAGCTCACCATGGTTAGAAGGGGCATTAGCTTGTAATAAATGAGCGACTTTGAGGCTATCTGTCAGATCCATTAAGCGATATTGAATAAACATTTAACTCTCCATTTGTCTTAGCTGAAATAAATTTTAGAATGAAATAATTAGCCTAATTACACCTTATTGAAATCGTGATTTTTTCATTTCATAATGATGAAAATTATCTTCTTACTATGAAATTAACATGCTAGCAAAATTATACCCTGTATTTTTACTTATCATTTCAAATGTGTTCATGATGTTTGCTTGGTATGGACATTTGAAGTTTACGACGAAACCTTTATATGTGGTGGTATTTTTTAGTTG
Organism: Providencia xihuensis; assembly: GCF_041953405.1. NCBI lineage: Bacteria > Pseudomonadati > Pseudomonadota > Gammaproteobacteria > Enterobacterales > Morganellaceae > Providencia > Providencia xihuensis. The sequence goes on from NZ_CP169565.1 coordinate 2,080,431, forward strand.
GCTAATTGCTTTTGTTGAATATTGCTTTGCTGTACCTGCAAACCGGTTGGGGCATCAGTTTTATAGTGCTGCAGAATTGAAAACAATGCAGGAAGTTATCACTCTTTGTGTTTTTGTGCTCTTTTCAGTTTTATATTTAGGAGAGAGTATAACAGTTAATCATATTATTGGTTTTGCCCTTATTTTTGTGGGGGCCTTCTTTATTTTCAAAGGCCCTTTTTAAAAAATAAAAGGGGGAGATCAATACCTGTTCCTTTTATTTTGGTAGCGCTGGAGGGGCTATGTTATGCCCAACCTTTTTTGTGAAATTCTTTTAGGACTGTGACGAATTGTTCCATTTCTTCAGGAGTTCCTAATGTTAAACGGTTCCAGCCTACAGCGGGTGGGAATTCTCTTCCTACCATCACATTTGCATCTGCCATGCGTTGCTTATAGGCTTTTACATCACCTTTTACTTTATGGAAAATAAAGTTTGCCTGTGATGGGGCATATTCGAGTCCAATTTCTTTTAGTGCAGTTTCGACAATTTTACGCGATAAATTATTGGATTTAAGACTGTTTGCGATAAAGGTTTTATCTTTTAATGAGGCGAGGGCAGCAACAGCCCCTGCTGTATTTGTGTTATCAATAGATAAAAATTCATCTACGGCAGTAATAACCTCTGGTATCGCTATTCCATAACCAACACGTAATCCCGCTAGCGCAAATATTTTTGAAAATGTTCGTGTAACAATAAGATTTTTTTGGCCTTTTTTAACTAATTCTATTGCACTGACAAAGCTAGGGTCTTCGACAAACTCAGCATAAGCCTCATCAACAATAAAAAATTGGTTATCGGGAGCTTTACTCATCCAGCCATCTAACTGGCTATGAGGGGTAATCATGGCAGTCGGGTTGTTTGGATTACAGATATAAATCATGGATAAACCATCAAAATTATTTGCCGCTTGCTCCATTTTTTGTAAATCAAAAGATAAATCTGCTTTTAGAGGAACCTTTGTAATTTGTACACCAAGTGGAAGTGAGTACAGCTCGGCATAATTAAATGTAGGATCAGGGGTAACCAGTTGAATTTTGATCCCTTGGTTTCTAGCTTTATTTGCCAACATGGCAACAGTGGCTTGAATGGTTTCTGATGAGCCATTACCTATGCTGACATGTTTATCAGATAAATCATAAAGAGAGCCAATACTAGTGATTAATTCAGCTCTAGCATCGTCAGGATAGCGAAAAGAATTAGGTAACGCGGCAATAATTGCATCTTTAGCCTTTGGTGACATCCCTAATGAGTTTTCATTGAAATTAAGCAATAAAGGATGCTTAGCATCAGGTAGTTTTACCGATGCTGTGTTAGCAGATGCTTGATTTATAAATGTATTTAGCGCTAATCCACCTGCTACTAATGAAGTGGATTTTAGAAATGAACGACGATCCATAATTATTCCCTGAAATTATTATTCTTGAGCTCATTAGATTACTCAAAATAACCTCAAAGTAAATAATTATATAGTTAAAATGATTTCTTATTCACTTTTTATGTTGCTGGTAGTGATCTCGGGTAGAAGGAGTAATGCTAATAAAGCTAATATGATGAAAACCATAGATAAAAATTTAGGTTGTTATTTTCTGCAAAATGGAAGATTGCAAATTGAATTTTAATGGTTATATAATTTATTATATAACAAGGTGGTAAATTGGAGTAAGAATGAAATTATTTATGTTTTACATTGGTGGTAATGCAGGCAAATCAAATATAGAGGTTCACGATATCCAGTTTGTTATTGCAGAAAAACCAGAGGATGCTTGGCCTACATTGAGAGAAGCTTGGTTTGGTGATAAAGATAAGATTCATATTGACGGCTATGCAGTTATTACATGGGCTGATGGTTTTGATGTGATCCTAAGCCGAGAACCATCAAAAACTAGCCATAAATTATATTTTGTTAATGTCGGCGGGTATACTCCAAACAGCTTAGCAGAATTGCACGAGTTTGATCTTTTTGTTGCGAAAACAGCGGATGATGCAAAACAAAAGGCAATTAAAAAGTTGCTAGTTAACAGTGAACAACAACATAAAGATAATTTGAAAGATGTGGATGACTGCGTATTCCTAGAGCAAGTTGGTGATTTTTATATTCACCTAACAGAAAACAAACAGGGAGAACACTTTGTCCCACAGTGGCAAGGTTATCAGCCTATTGGCCTGTAAGAATAATCAGGTCAAATAACTAACAGGGTAGCATTTACTACCCTGAGTTTTCAATTACTGGGCTTGTACTGGTGTATTCGGTGTGATTTCGACCACGGCAACTTTAACCATATATTGTTTGCCGTTTTCACCTTTAGGAACATCTGCAACTATTTTTTTAAGAGCTTCTTCTGGTTGACTTGTTTGTATTGACGTTGAATATTGCATCATACCTTGGTGGTGTCTATTATAGTTATTATTGCGATAGTTATCGCAAGGGCGATTATTATACTGTTGCTGATTTTGGTACCCGCCTCGATGCCAAGAACCATTACTATTTCCGTAGCCATCACCATGATATGCGAATGTTGAGAAACTTGCTGCCAATAAACTTGTCGAAATAATTAACGGTTTAAGAATATTCATATTTAATCCCCTTTAGAATATTTATTAATTATTATATTGGCAGTTAAATAAATTAATTCAATTTAATTTACTTATATAAATGAATAAATCATATTTCATACAACTTTAATTCATTATTTCTTCATAATGAAGATGAATTGTTAAAATAATTAAATTACCGTTAATTTATGGGTTTTCTGAAAAGAATTTAGCAAGTTTGCTGAGTGAGGTGATTGATGCAACAGCAATATCTTTATTGTAATCGTCGCATAGATTTAATAAGCGGTCTATGGCATGTTGCTGTTCAATAGAACATTTATAATCACCGAGTGCATTAATTGCTGCAATTTTAACATCATTGTTTGTACCATAAGTTAATTCAACTAAATTTTTAACGATTTTTTCTTTCATAAATTAATTAACAATAAAGATATTGGAATGTGTTAAGTATAAATCGATAAGAAAAAACTTAAAATGTTTTTTTTATCAATGATTAATAAAATAATATAAAAACAACTAATGCTAATGAAAATAAATGATTTTCATGAAAAAATGTTATTGGTTATTAAATAATAAAATGCGTACAAGAAGTCACAAACTAGCGACCTCAAAGGCTCATTTTGTTCACTGTTATGGCACTTATGTCATTATAATGAGTTAAGCAAACATATCATATGAAGGATAACTGGTTGAAACGTATAAAAACAAAGCTCTTGATCGTTTTATTGTTAGCTCTAGGGGTTTTTGGCTATCATTTTTATAACACTATTGGTGATTCAGACGTTGAAAGTACAGCTAAGCAGTTGGTAGATAAGAAGTTAAACCAATCAGGCGAGATTACATTTAAGGACGTCAGAATCGCTTTGAAGAGTGAATATAAAGAGGGAAATAGCTACCGAGTTTGTGGGCTATATCGTACGTCTTCGCAAGATGAGATGCTTCCATTCGTTGCCAACGTGAGTGTGCAAGAAGGTAAAATTTCAGAGCATACTCAACTGATTGTGAGTGAAACATCAGAGCTAAAATTATCAATAGAAAAATTATGTGCTAAAGCACCTTAATATGAAAAAGAGCGCAATTTTACTGTTGCGCTCTTATCTCGATGAGATTTATTCTGATTACGACTTGTTCAGGAGTAACTCAGTTTGAATTTTACACGCAGAGATTGAGTCATTTAATGATTTAGCAAACTCTTCGTCATTCTTGAACTGAGATTTATTGCTACGAATTGCATCAATAGCGGATGTGAGGTTTTGGCGAAGGTCTGTCTCAACTGTCTCCAGCTTTTTCAAATCGACATTTTCATTTTTCAATTTTGCAATTGTTTCAAGGGTTAGGTCACTACTGCTTTTGTTAGTGCTGTATGCTTCGTTTAGCGCTTGACCTGTTATTTCACAATAATCCTTGGCCAGTTCACTAATATTTAAAGGGGCATTGGCTGCCATGGTTATAGCTGGTGACAGGCAAAGAGCCAGTAATAAACGCTTCATAGTCATACCTCTGTTTGCACTCAATGAATAGTTATTCTAAATAATATCTAGAAATTACTATAGCAGATTAGGACTAAAACGGGGATGTTGTGTTGCATTTCGCACCATTTCATAAAAAAGAGCCAGTATAAATACTGGCCGCTATAAATTAGCAAAAGCAATGTAAATGAAAATTACGTTATATACTTTATCATATAACGATTAAGGGTAAAGCGATTTTAGTGAAGAGAGTGAAAATACCTTATTAACTATGATCTTGATCAGGCTTTAGGGATATGAAGATAAAAGTTGGAAGGGAAGAGATAAGAAGCTGACTGTTGCTATAAAGCGACTGTCAGCTGCTGTAAATAATGGTGATTAATTATTTTTTAGCCAATGGCCGTGTTTTAAAACATCTTCAACAAGCTCATGTAAAACGATATGAGCTTCATTATCGTTATGAAAACCCTTAGTTGAGAAAGTTGTTGGCCCACTATCATGGGTGATCAATAAGTTACTGCTAGGGTAGACCTCTAAAACACGCGCTTTTAGCTCTGCACAAAACGCATCATAAGTTTTAGCAGGGAGCTGTTCAATTGAGTCATCAGATACTTTAATCGTAATTTCCATATGTTAACCTCTTGTCAATAAAGCGAATTTACGTTCAGTGTATTGTTATCAGAAAGTATAAGCAATATTCGTTTTTTGATTATCATAATGTGATTTTATGTGCTGAGTTTTTTTATGAAATAATAAAATAGCACTATTTTAAATTTAAATTAAAAATGGTTATTGCTTATTTTTAATTTAATTTAAAAGCGATTTTTATATTTAAAATAATAAATTCAATTTAATTTTATGTAATGAATTAAGATTAACCATTAACTAAAATAGTTAATGGTTTAAATAATCAGCTAAAAATCAAACGATTGATTTTTTAAGTCGGGTAATTTTCTCTTGTTTTTATATCTTTGATTTTTTTGATTATTTTATTTTTTCTGCATTTGGCTTAATTTGGTTTTTTGTATTTTTGGCGGTTAATGAACAGTGAGAAGAGAAATGAATTTACATTAAAGATAAAAAAATATAATTTCATGACAGATTGGATTTTACATTAATTATATTTTTGTTTTTATTTTAGTGGTTATATTTAAATGTTTAGCTGATATGGGGCAAAATTAATTGCTAACGAGTTACGTTAGCTTATTTAATAAAAAAGGAGAGTGATTTGATAGAATTTATAAATTCATTAACGAATATTATTTGGGGTTCGCTACTCATTTATTTGCTACTCGGTGCAGGGTTGTATTTCACGATTCGTTCAGGTTTTATTCAAATTAGGCATTTTAGTCATATGTTTGGTATTCTGAAAAATAGTAAACAATCTGATAGTTCTGGGATTTCTTCATTCCAGGCATTATGTACCAGCCTAGCAGCGCGCGTTGGAACAGGAAATTTAACGGGTGTCGCTATCGCATTAACAGCAGGGGGGCCTGGTGCGATATTTTGGATGTGGGTAGTGGCTTTACTTGGAATGGCAACGTCATTTGTCGAATGTACACTAGCACAGCTGTATAAAACAAAAGATGACCAAGGAAACTATCGTGGCGGGCCTTCTTATTATATGCAAAAGGGCCTGAATCAACGTTGGATGGGTATCCTTTTTTCTGTTTTTCTTATTATTGCATTTGGGTTAGTATTTAATGCCGTTCAGGCTAATTCAATCGCTCAAGCGACCGCAGTTGCTTTTGACTTCAACCCACTTTATGTCGGTATCAGCTTAGTTATTCTGAGTGGTGTGATTATTTTTGGTGGATTAAAATCAATAGCAAAAGTGGCAGAGCTTGTTGTACCTATTATGGCGCTCGCTTACCTGCTTTTAGCTTTCTGGGTTGTTGGACACCATATCGAACGCTTACCCGATGTGTTTATGATGATTATTCGTAATGCCTTTGGGCTACAAGAAGCTGCAGGAGGCGCAGTGGGTTATGGTGTCGCCCAAGCGATGACTCAAGGCATTCAGCGGGGCTTATTTTCTAATGAAGCGGGAATGGGGTCAGCACCAAATGCAGCAGCATCAGCCTCTCCTTACCCACCTCATCCAGCTTCCCAAGGATATATTCAAATGCTTGGGGTCTTTATGGATACAATCGTGATTTGTAGCGCAACAGCGATTATTATTTTATCGTCTGGGGTATTAGATAGTGGGGTTGATAAAATTAATGGCATTGAATTGACACAGTTAGCATTGTCATCAGCGGTGGGAAGTTGGGGGAGCACATTTATTGCGATCGCGATATTTTTCTTTGCTTTTACGTCAATCATTGCAAATTATGCTTACGCAGAAAGTAATATGATCTTTTTGGAGAATAACCATACTGCGGGGCTATTTATTTTCCGCATAGCGGCACTTGGTATGGTGATGTTTGGTGCGTTGGCTGAAATGCCATTTATCTGGAAGTTAGCTGATTTATCTATGGGGTTAATGGCTGTGACAAACCTCATTGCAATTCTTTTATTATCGGGGATCGCATTTAAACTAGCCAAAGATTACAACCAACAATTAGCCGCGGGGAAAATTCCCACATTTGATATCAACCAACATCCTGAATTAAAAAAACAATTTGAAGAAGGGATTTGGGAAAAAGATCAGGTTGAAAAATGGGTTGAAAAAGAAAGCTCCCGTTAATTAATAAGATATTAAATCATAAAATTCTTAGGGTAATACCTAGGAATTTTTTTTATGTAAAGAAAAGTGCTTGCATTCCAATGTGTTGAGCTATAAGGTTTTTTAAAAGAATAACCATTTTGTTATCGGACATATTGTTTGGGGTAACTGGCAGAGAAAATCATGAAATTAGGTCAATACGCAGCGACACTGTATGGGGTTATTTCTATCCTATTGTGGAGCACCATGGTTGGGCTGATCCGTAGTGTTAGCGAAAACTTCGGCCCTGTCGGTGGCGCGGCATTAGTGTATACCATTGGTTCGATTGTTTTAGTTTTAGCAATGGGCCTTCCAAAAATAAAACAATACCCTAAACGTTATTTATTTTGGGGGACATTACTGTTTGTTAGCTATGAAATATGTTTTGTGCTAGCACTGGGTTTAGCCAATAATCGTCAGCAAGCGATTGAGCTAGGAATGGTAAATTATCTATGGCCAAGTTTTACTATCGCTTTAGCTGTTTTTTTTAATCGCCAGCGTTTTACCGTATTACTTGCTATAGGGTTAATTCTTGCGTTTATGGGGCTTGTCTGGGTTATTTCTGGCGATCAGCCACTTTCCACTGAGTCTATTTTAGCCAATATTCAAAGTAACCCACTCTGTTATTTTCTAGCCTTTATTGGCGCGATCTTCTGGTCATTTTATAGCAATGTAACGAAACGTATTTCAGGTGGGCACAATGGAATGGTGTTATTTTTTATAATGACGGCAATAGGGCTGTGGATTCTCTATTTATTTAGCACACCAAGTGAATTTAATCTTACGACAAATAGCCTGACGCTTCTCCTTATCGCTGCTATTGCGACAGGTGGGGCGAATGCATTGTGGACTTTCGCTGTTATCAAAGGCAATGTGGCCTTTTTGGGCACACTTTCATATTTCACACCCGTTATTTCAACAGCCTTTGCATCCATTTTATTGAGTACTGCATTAACACTCGGTTTTTGGCAAGGGGTATTAATGGTAACAATTGGTTCAATTATTTGTTTTCTTGCGACCAGGCAAAAGCAGGTTAAATAGAGAGAAAACAGCTCAAAAGGTGGGCTGTTTTCTGTTTGATTTAGAGATTACACATTAATAAATTTATTTATGGCGATCGCCACACCATCTTCTTCATTGGTTGTGGTGACAAATTTTGCCATTCTCCGTATGGGCTCAGCCGCATTTTCCATCGCGACAGAAACGCTGGCATATTGCAGCATTTGAATATCATTATTTTGATCGCCAATACTCATGACTTTATCGGGTGTAAGGCCTAATTTTTCACAAATAATCTGAAGTGCAGCACCTTTATTCGCTGCTTTATTAGATATTTCAAGAAAATAAGGGCTGGTTCTCGTTAAGGCATAATTGTCGAAGACATTTTCAGGAATGTAACTAATACCTGTTTCTAGGGTTTCAGGATGGTCAATCATCATAAACTTCGTGAAAGCAAGGGACGTGTCCATTTCATTGACAGGACAATAAACCAATGGGGTATTAGTGAGATAGGCATCCATCACAGTATAGTGGCTAATATGACGATTAGCAGTGAACATCGTATTGTCCGCAAGTGCATGCATGTGAATACCTACATTTCTGGCAAGTTCTTCAAAATACTGAAAATCATCAAAATCTAACGGTACTTCCACTAAATGGCTGCCATCGCTAGCTTGATGGATAACACTGCCATTATTACTTATGCAATAATTATTAGCGGTATTTAAGCCTAACTCTTTAAGGTAAGGGGCGATCCCTGAAAAAGGGCGTCCTGATGCGAGTACAACATAAACCCCTTTTTGACTGGCTTGTATGACGGCATCTTTAACTGCTGGGGAGATTTGGTGTTGGGGATTGAGTAATGTGCCATCTAAATCAATAGCAACCAGTTTGATAGACATCCACTGCCTCCTGAAGTTAATACATTACCACAGTACCTTACTCTAATTATTCGGAATGTAAATTATCTAAGTGGGTATAAATTAAGTTATGGATACGCAAAAGTGTCCTTGAACAGTGCATAATTTCAGCGGCTGTTCAAGGTATTAAACTGGATGCTTGGTTGAAATGACAATGTGTTAGAACATTAACTAGTAAATTCAAAGAATTAATGTGATTAACACATGTTCACTCATACTCTCGGGTTAAGTGCAGTGGTTGTTTTACATCGAGTTGAATTTGGTCATTTTGCCTAAAATCAAAGGGTGTAATGCCATACTCTTTACGGAACATATAGGTAAAGTGAGATTGGGAACCAAAACCAAAATCGAGAGCGATATCAAAGATAGATTGGCTACTATTACGTAATAAATTAACAGCCCCTGCTAAACGGCGCTGGCGAATGTATTTTCCTAAGGAAATTCCGGTGACTTCTTTGAATATTTTTTGCATATGCCAAAGTGAGTAGCCAGAGTAGGCTGCGAGCTCTTCTAGATGTATGACTCGACCCAAATGTTCTTCTATCCATTTACTCAACGCATAGACAAGTGCTAAGTGGTTATCTTGTGGCATCTCAAATAATTTCTTGTTTTACGGTAGTAGAAGTATACACAACTTCATTTCCCCATGACAAAGGCTGGTTGTGCGATATTCAGCAATTTTTGAATAAAAAAAGCACAAACAGAATAAGTTAACAAAGGATAGCGCTTAAAATAAGCATAATTATTGTAAAGATGTGCCAATTGCTTATTTTCCTCAAATTTCAAGTAATGAATTGGCGTACTATTCGCTATTCGAAAATTTACCCGCAATGCAGCCAAAATGCACAGTCATAAAATGATAGTGCATAAGCATTGTAATCATTTGAAAGATAAAAATCATCTTTGTTATTCTGAAGGAATGCCCAGTGTTCAGCCGTATCATTGTTATCACCGTGAGTGTTTTGTTAGTTTGCTTGTTTCTTTACTTACTTGCTATGGATAACGTGTGCGATCAAGGTGGAGATAACTTTATTGTTGGAATTTGTCGTGTAACCGACTTGTTACCATTTTGAATTTGCTTTTTAATGCACAATACTTGATATTGAAGCGCGATAATAATTATTCAGTATCGTTGCGTAATGGATGAATAAAGGTAGGCAATAAATCAAAAATACCTTTAAGTATTTTAAATGCAAAAACAGCATCATAAGAATGTGGTTTTAATAAGAAAATTCAAATAAACTTGTCCGATTATTATAATTTTGGACGATAAAAAGCAAGTAATAGGACAAAAGGGTAAAGTTATGGCGCAAGAGCAGCAAATGCTAAAGCGGGGATTGAAAAATAGGCATATCCAGTTGATTGCATTGGGGGGCGCCGTTGGTACAGGCTTATTCCTTGGGATTGCAACAACCATACAAATGGCAGGGCCATCTGTTCTTTTAGGTTATGCATTGTGTGGCGTTATCGCCTTTCTTATTATGCGTCAACTGGGCGAGATGATTGTTCAAGAACCCGTTGCAGGTTCTTTTAGCCATTTTGCTTTTAAATACTGGGGTGGTTTTGCAGGTTTTTTATCTGGCTGGAACTACTGGTTTATGTTTATCCTTGTCGGCATGACGGAGTTAACTGCGGCAGGGAAATACATGCAACATTGGTGGCCTGAGCTACCAATTTGGGTATCAGCAGTGATATTTTTTATCGCCGTTAATGCGGTAAACTTGATTAATGTTCGTTCTTATGGTGAAACTGAATTCTGGTTTGCATTAATCAAAGTTGTCGCTGTTGTTGCGATGATAATCTTTGGTTGTTATCTCCTGCTAAGCGGTCACGGTGGGCCACAAGCTAAAGTGAGTAACTTGTGGGAATATGGCGGCTTCTTTGCGAAAGATTTTCATGGTCTCCTGATGGCACTTGCCATTATCATGTTTTCGTTTGGTGGTTTAGAGCTGGTGGGGATCACGGCGGCAGAAGCGGAAGACCCTGAAAAAAGCATTCCAAAAGCCATCAACCAAGTTGTTTACCGCATCCTGATTTTCTATATCGGTTCACTTGCAGTGCTGTTAGCGCTTTACCCATGGGTTGACCTTGATGGGAAAACGAGTCCATTTGTCTTAATTTTCCATGAATTAGGTGACTTGCTGGTTGCGAACACCTTAAACTTTGTCATCTTGGTTGCGGCGCTTTCTGTGTATAACAGTGGTGCTTACGCGACAAGCCGCATGCTATTTGGTTTGGCTCAACAAAATAATGCCCCAAAATTCTTATCTAAAGTGAATAAAGGTGGGGTTCCTATTATGGCATTGCTGGTTTCAGGTATTGCAACATCAGGTGGGATACTGATTAGCTTTGTGATGGAAGGAAAGGCATTCGAATTATTAATGTCTTTAGTTGTCACCACGTTGGTATTGAATTGGATTATGATTTGCGTCTCAAACTTGAAATTCAGAGCGGCAATGAATAAACAAGGTGTAGCAACTAAGTTTAAGAGTATCTGGTATCCATTTGGTAACTACCTGTGCTTAGCTTTCTTATTGTTAATTCTAGGGATTATTTTAACGATGGACGGGTTACGCGTTTCTGTTCTGATGATCCCGGTATGGATTGGTGTGCTGTGGATTGGCTATCAATTCTCTGGTGCGAAGAAGCAAGATGTCGCGAAACGCCAACAAAGCTAGAATTAAACGTTAAAAAAAGGCCAGTAGATAAAATCTCTGGCCTTTTTTGTATCACAGGGTTTTTACCACTGCCAACGCAACCAGGCAAATAGCACGTTTCCGTTATTGTAGGTTCCTGGAATATACGTTGCTTGAAGTGAAAGCCTGTCATATTCCACCGAAACTAAAGGAAGCGGTGCAGGGATTGGAATGTAATACATGTCCTTGCGTGCTGTGACACTTAGCGTGAAACCTGCTCCCATTCGAAAACCATCAAGATCGCCAGGGATCCACATTTTTTGATAAGCATAGCCACCAATTGGTTCCCAGTCGTTATGTGAATCTTTAAAGGCCATTGCATAAATAGCGTGCCAGTCATTATCTTCATCATAACGGTATTTACCAAAACCAATTCCCCAAGGACGTTCGTTGTATTCATCTGTTTTCTTCTTGTCATACATGGCACGGTTGTGCCATGTGACCGCAGGAACATACAGTTCATACTTATCGGAATCCCAAGTGGAACTGACATTCCCTTTGAAAGTATCCCAAAGATTGGTTGATTGGTTTTGTGCCAATGCAGGTGTTGACATGCAGACGGAAGCACCCATTAATATTGAGGCACCGATGACCCATTGTCTTTTTTTATAAACTCTCATTGAAGATCCAGTTCTTTATCGCTGATATAAATGATAATTAGCTCGCTAATGATTGTTAGATTAGCATTTTTATAATAATTATTAGCTGAATTATTTTAATTAAGATACACAAAAGATGACAGTATTTATTCAATTGTTAAGAAAAAATAATTAAGTGAGGCTATCCTAACAAGGTTATACAAGTAAAATTATTCATGGGGTATATATTAGCCTAAATTCACATTATTTCAGTGTATAGCTTTCCTAAAAAGTGTTCACGGAGGGCTTGAGCGATATTTTGAGGGGGAGGTCAGTTTCTAGACTTCAATTACATCATGGCTCGATAAGAAATGACGATTACTACACATATTGCTTGTTACTAATAGATTGTAATTTCAAAATATTTTAGGCTTTTACGGTGTTGTTATTAATAATGTTGACGCCGTAGACATTTATGAGAAAAAACGTGCAAACAATTCAAAAAAGTATGACGGGCGTCAAACCAAGAAAGCGCTCAATGGGATGAAATGCGTCTATAGGCGGCATATTGACTGCCCAAGGTGTGCTACTGCACCTAGACATATAAGGAACTCCTATGATGAAGCGCCAAGAACCTTTAACCGATTACCAAGCCAAATGTTTGGCCATCGCCACGGATAAGTTATTATCACCCAGACAAAAAGCTAACTTTTTAGCCATTGAGGCGGAAAGCAATATCCCCTATCTTTCAATGAGCAAGCCCTTAACTGAAGCGTTAAATGAGCGTGTTATTTGCGACATGTATGAAGGGAATGCGCCTTATAAGCCTCGTTATGTTTTACCTGATTATGTGAAGTTTCTTAAACAGGGCTCCAGCTACTTAGAGTTAGCCCCAGCAGAAGACTTTGACGATGCACTTAATCATTTGATGATTATTTATAACCATGTGCCTTCTGTCACTGGATTCCCCGTTTTTCTTGGGTACCTTGATAAAATTTTAATGCCTTATGTGGGGGAGTTGACGGAAGAGCAACTTTATCCGAAATTAAAACGCTTTTGGGTAATGTTGGATCGCACGTTACCTGATGCATTTATGCACGCGAATATTGGGCCTGATGACAACATTATTTGTCGTCTTATTCTGCGTATTGATGCGGAATTAAAGCAGGTTGCGCCAAATTTAACGTTTGTTTATCACCCGCAAAGAACCCCTGAATCGCTTTTTTTACAAGCCATTGAGAACATTTGTGAATGCAGTAAGCCGCATATTGCCAATGACCTTGTGCATAGTGCAGCATTCGATGAGCAAGGTTATGGTATTGTCAGTTGCTATAACTCTTTGCCTGTTGCGGGTGGGGGGAGCACATTGGTGCGAATCAACCTGCGTGAAGTGGCTTTACGCAGCCAAAACTCCGATGATTTCTTACAAAATCAACTGAAAAAATATTGCGATTTACAAATGGAGCTCATCGAAACGCGCAGTGCGTTTTTATTTGAAGAGTCTAACTTCTTCCAAACTAGCTTCCTTGTGCACGAAGGATTGATTGAGCCACGGCGTTTTGCGCCGATGTTTGGTATTTTTGGTTTAGCAGAAGCCGTCAATCTGTTAATGGAAAAAGATGGGCGAAAAGGCCAATATGAGCCAAATTCACCCGCGTTGCCGTTATCTTATCAAATCAGTGAACAACTTGCTGATTATGTTGAGTCGACCCCCGTTAAATATGGTTATAAACAGCGGGCGATGCTGCATGCTCAATCTGGGATCAGTTCAGATATTGGCACCACGCCAGGAGCGCGGTTGCCTTATGGGGAAGAACCAGACCCCGTTTCACACATTCAAGCCGTCGCGCCGCATCATAAACACTACCTATCTGGGATCAGCGACATCTTAACCATCGATGAAACCATTAAGCAAAACCCGCAAGCGCTTTTGCAACTGTGTAAAGGGGCATTTAGCTGTGGGATGCGTGAATTTACCGCAAATGTGGCCAGCAACGATTTAGTGCGTGTCACGGGGTACATGGTGCGTTTATCCGATATTGAAAAATTCAAGGCGGAAGGGTCGAGAAGTAATACCACGTGGTTAGGGGAAGAAGCGACAAAAAATTGCAAAATTACCGCACGGCAACAACGAGTGATTAGCCATGAGCAATCGATGCGCTACGCTGAATAAAATTATTCCGTTTTCTTGCGTTGATGGGCCGGGGAACCGGCAAGTGATTTTCTTGCAAGGCTGCAATTTGCGTTGCCTAAATTGCCATAACCCATACACCATGGCGTTGTGTGATGACTGTGGGGATTGTGTCGCTACCTGTCCCCATGGTGGTCTATCCATGGTGGATGGTAAAGTCATTTGGGACAATGTGGCTTGCCAGCTTTGTGATACGTGCCTGCAAACCTGTACAAAAAACTCAAGCCCAATGACAATACCATTGAGCGTGAGCGAGGCCATCAGCAGCTTGAATAAAAATGTGATGTTTTTAAATGGCGTTACGATCAGTGGTGGGGAAGCGACAACCCAGCTTCCCTTTATTATTGATTTGTTTAAAGCCATTAAAGCATCACCATTACTAAATCATTTAACCTGTTTTATTGATACCAATGGTCATCTTGCAAAAGCGGGGTGGGCACGGGTGATAGACTACACCGATGGAGTGATGGTGGATTTAAAGGCCTGGAGCGATGAATGTGCATTACGATTAACAGGGAAAGATAATCAGCGCGTTTTTGAAACAATTCAATTATTAGCAAATGCAGGAAAATTATACGAACTGCGCTTATTGTATATTCCGCAGCAAACGGACTATCAAGAACACATCGATGTGTTGGCGGAATTCATCAACACATTGCCATCAGCAACACGAATAAAAATTAACGCATTTCAGCAGCACGGTGTTAAAAATGAAGCGGCAAATTGGCTCGCTGCCACGCAAACTGAAGTGGAGGCGTTTGCGGCTCAGTTGCGCGCGCGCGGTGTTGAAAATATTCATTTACCGAATGTTTATTTATAAGACAAGCTGACCCTTCTGATATAAAAATACGGTTTTAATTCACTAACTCATTAAATTTCAGTCAGTAACCGCTGGCATTTGTTAAATGTTATGAGACAATTAACGCGGTTTTATTGTTTGTTATAAACCATATCTTACATCGATGATATTGACGTATTTTCTAATTAGAAAGGGGAGTCACTCATGCGTATTAATGCGTTAACCATTGCTGGAACAGACCCATCAGGTGGTGCAGGTGTCCAAGCGGATTTAAAAACGTTCTCGGCACTTGGGGCTTATGGAACCAGCGTGATGACAGCATTAGTGGCGCAAAATACGCGTGGCGTACAATCTGTTCAGGATTTACCTGCACAATTTGTTGCTGCGCAGCTTGATTCCGTTCTCAGTGATGTGCGCATCGATACTGCTAAAATTGGCATGTTATTTAATCAAGCCAATGTGGAGGTTGTCTCGAACGCATTGAAACAATATCCTATTCCGTTTGTGGTGTTAGATACCGTGATGGTTGCAAAAAGTGGTGATCCCTTACTGTTGCCAGAGGCGGTTGATGCTCTGCGCCAGCAATTATTACCATTAGTCTCATTAATTACCCCAAATTTACCTGAAGCGGCGGTATTATTAGATGAAAAAGTGGCGCAAACAGAAGGTGAAATGTTGGCACAAGGCTATAAGCTCCTTGAAAAGGGCTGCCAAGCTGTTCTGATGAAGGGGGGGCACCTGACAGATGCGCAAAGCCCTGACTGGCTAATTACCCCACAAGGGGAGTGGCGCTTTACTTCTGTACGTATTAACACAAAAAATACACACGGTACGGGCTGTACGTTGTCTGCGGCATTAGCGGCATTGCGCCCACGTCATCTTGATTGGCAGTCGACGGTGAGTGAGGCAAAAGCCTATCTGCAAGCTGCGCTAGAACAAGCTGATAGCTTGGAAGTGGGGCAAGGGATCGGGCCTGTTCATCATTTCCATGCATGGTGGTAACAAAACGAATATCAGGAAACTCGAGTCAGGTTTCCTGATATTAGACCGTTTAGGCTAACAAGTGGCATTGTGGTGGTAGTCTGCATTGTATGGCATTTGTTTGAACATGAAAGGTAAAGGAATCCCCTGATAACGGTTCTCCATCTAGGTTTAATACCATCGTGTGAGGGGAAGAAATTTTTACCCAGGTTAAGCTCTTTTCAATTAAATGCTCATTTTTATCCGTTGAAAATAAATTGCTTAATAAAGCGGGTAGTACGTCTCTTGAAGGGACTATCAGTAAATCAAGTTTGCCATCATTGATAAGTGCATGAGGGGTAAGTTGTTGGCCTCCACCCGCCTGTTTCCCATTGCCAATTGCGATAACCAGTGTTTCACCTTCCCAAGTAAAATTGTCTGATTCAATACGGCAGATATCTGTTTTTAGGGTATCTGGGCGTAAAAGGCCATTTATCACATAAGCCGCACCACCAAGTGCAGATTTAAGTGCTTCTGGCGTTTCTGTGGTGATCCGTGTGCCAAAACCCCCCGTTGCCATGTTAATAAAAAAGTATTTTTCATTAACCTGAGCAATATCAATGGAAACGGCTTTGCCTTTCACTGCGAGGGAGAGTGCAGATTCAATATCTAAGGGAATATTTGCACTCGTTGCAAAATCATTTGCGGTGCCCATAGGGAGAATACCTAAAGTAGGGCGCTTTTCAGCAGGAAATTGCATGAGTGTACTTGCAACTGCATTGATTGTGCCATCTCCGCCAGCAGCAATGACAGTGGCAATATTATTCGCTATGGCATCGGCAATAAAATCATGAGTGTCTTGTATTTCCCATGGAATCCGCACTGTTATTAAATAATTTTCTTGGCGCAAATGGGCTATGGCTTTACGCAGATCAGGGTTATTTGATTGCTTGCCGTTGAGAATAATCATAGCTGACTGATATTTAATCATAAATACTCATCCATAGGGTTTATTATCTAAAATGAGTATAAGGGGATTTCATTTAAGAAAGGAAATGTTTTATCTTTTTTACAGAAGAGTGGGTCAGGAAGAGAAAAGGTTTAGATAAAAGAAATGGCTAGCTCAAGGGAGATTGAGCCAGCCAAGGAGGTGGTTCCTAGTCTTATTTTATGACTTTCTAGTTCTTCGTTTTCGATAGTGACTATACGATATTGAATAACCAATTGATGTGATCTGTTGCATAAAATTGGATATTAAGTGCACTGTTCAAAGAAAATGTCAATAACGAGAATGATTCTCAAATACGAAATGGCACTTAAAGTGAAATTGGTTTATCGATTACCGATAAAAAAGCCAAAAATTCAAATAACTAAATTATGAATTCTTGGCTAGGTCATCATGTATTTTTATCGAAAATTATCGCTAAGCGTTAGCTTGCAATGGGGTTTTCTGACTGAGTTTGGTGGGGGTCGCGGGTTGTTGTTCCTGCAAGGTTACGGATCAACAAACCAAAATTGACATCAACGTCTTCAGGAATAGGCAGGTATACTACATGGCCGTTACCTGGTGCGACATCAATGGCTTCACCTTTACGGTTCGTTAATGCATCGAGCATAAACACAATGTTACCTGCAGGTGTCATCATTTCTAAGCTATCGCCCACGCTAAATTTATTTTTTACATCCACTTCCGCAAGGCCATTAACACGCTTACCCGTAAATTCACCCACAAACTGCTGAGTATCTGACACAGAATAGCCGTATTCGTAAGTTTGGTATGCATCATGAGTATGACGACGTAAAAAACCTTCGGTATAACCACGGTGAGCTAACCCTTCTAAGGTGGATAGCAACGTTGGGTCGAATGGTTTACCTGCGACAGCGTCATCAATCGCACGGCGATAGACCTGCGCAGTACGAGCACAATAATAGAAAGATTTAGTGCGGCCTTCGATTTTCAGTGAATGAACACCCATTTTAGTTAGGTTTTCAACATGTTCAATCGCACGAAGGTCTTTAGAGTTCATGATGTACGTGCCGTGTTCATCTTCAAACGCGGTCATATATTCGCCCGGGCGTTTGGCTTCCTCAATCATAAACACTTTATCCGTTGGCGCGCCAGCCCCTAATGTTGGGGCGATGTTTTGCACGGGAATGGGCTCATGAACATGAACAATATTGCCCACATCATCTTCTTTACCTTCTTCCACTTTATATTCCCAACGGCATGCATTAGTGCAGGTACCTTGGTTCGGGTCACGTTTATTAATATAACCTGATAGCAGGCAACGGCCTGAATACGCCATACAGAGTGCTCCATGGACGAACACTTCCAATTCCATGTCAGGCACGTGCTGGCGGATTTCTGCAATTTCTTCCAAAGACAATTCACGGGACAAAATCACACGAGTCAATCCCATTTGTTTCCAGAATTTTACCGATGCCCAGTTAACCGCATTTGCTTGAACAGATAAGTGAATGTCCATGTCAGGGAAGGCTTCACGCACCATCATAATCAGACCTGGGTCAGACATAATTAGCGCATCAGGGCCCATTTCGATAACAGGTGTTAAGTCACGAATAAAGGTTTTTAACTTGGCATTGTGTGGTGCAATATTGACCACTACATAAAATTTCTTGCCCAGCTCATGGGCTTCTTGAATGCCTTTAGCGAGGTTTTCGTGGTTAAATTCATTGTTACGAACGCGTAGGCTATAACGGGGTTGCCCTGCATAAACGGCATCGGCACCATAAGCGAATGCATAGCGCATATTTTTTAATGAACCAGCAGGGGATAAAAGTTCTGGTGTAAACATGGTTTGTCTCTATCTGATATCAAGTCAGCACCATTTCCGTGGAAATGGCGTATTAAGGGCGGTGATTTTAACGCTAATTGCGCCAAAAACCAAATATCCCTTAATAAAAGTACGTCTATTTAGCCTTTAAACATCATCCCAACGATAACCTAGTCCATAAATTGAACGAATAAAGGTTTTTTCGTTATCTAATGATTCTAGTTTTCGGCGTAAATTTTTTACGTGGCTGTCGATTGTGCGGTCTGTGACGACACGATGGTCATCGTAGAGAATGTCGAGGAGTTGATCACGGGAGAACACGGTGCCTGCATTATCGGAAAGAAATTTAAGCAACCGAAACTCAGCAGGGGTGAGCTCAAGTAATTTTGTGCCATAGCGCACTTGGAACGCATTTTCGTCAATAATCAATTGCGTTGAATGATGGGATTGAGATGGCTCATTGGCAACTTGGCAACGGCGTAAAATGGTTTTAACACGAGCAACCACTTCCCGCGGGCTAAACGGCTTACAAATATAGTCATCAGCCCCAATTTCTAGCCCTAATAAGCGGTCGATTTCCTCCGTTTTTGCCGTCACCATCACAATGGGAACATCACTGAATTTGCGTAATTCACGGCAAACCGATAACCCATCTAAGCCAGGCAGCATTAAATCTAATAAAATCAGGTCAGTGTGGTTATTTTGCACATAAGGAATGACCTCATCACCACGGCTTAATAAGGTAGGGAGGTAATTTGCTGCTTGCAAGTAATCAAACAAAAGTTGGCCTAACTTGGGCTCATCTTCCACAATCAAAACATGTGCATTGTGATTTTCTGCCATGGTTAAATCCCTTTTTCCTGAAATTGTAGCGGTAAAGTGATGGTAATTTTGACACCGCCGAGGGATGAAGGCTCTGCGGTGATAGAACCATTATGCGCTTCAACAATATTATAGCAAATGGCTAACCCTAAACCAGAGCCGCCACTGGCGCGGTTACGGGAGCCTTCAGCACGGTAAAATCGCTCAAAAATATGTTGGCACTGCAGCGCGCTCAGACCTGGGGCGCTATCTTGCCAAACAATAGACAGCTGATGGTGTTGCTCTGTGACATCAATGGCAATTTTCCCACCTGAATCAGTATAGCGAAGGCTATTTTCCATCAAATTATAGAATAATTGGTTAATACGGTCTGGGTCAGCAAATACAATGGCTTGTTCGCTAAAGTGGCGTGAAACGGTTAATTGTTGGTCTTCAATACGCCAGCGAGATTGCCCGATGACCATATCCAATAAGGGAATAATATCAATGGGGTGTTTGCGATAGATCAGTGAACCACGGTCAGAAAGCGATAGTTGATGCAAATCATTTACCAATTTGATTAGCGTGTGAGTTTCATTGAGTAGGGAATTAATTGTTTCGGGTGTTGCTTGGCGCACGCCATCTTGTACCGCCTCTAATTCACCGCGTAAAACGGATAACGGCGTGCGCAACTCGTGAGAAATATCTGCCATATAATCACGGCGCATTTGCTCATTTTTTTCAAGGGTAGAGGCGAGGTGGTTGAAATCTTTCGCTAATTGACCAAGTTCGTCGCGGCCTTCTTCAGGTACACGGGTGGTAAAATCACCACGTGCTAACTGATTCGTGCCTTCGAGTAACCGTTTGATGGGTTTTAAAAAACTCCGAGCCAGAAAAATAGTGGCTATCAGTGCCACAAACAGGGAAAGCCCTGCGATCACCCAACTAGTATACAGTTGTTTGCTGTCAAAGCGACGGTCAAGCGCGCTGCTAATACCATCTTCATAGCTGGCAACAAGCCAACCAACGGTGTTGCCATCATCGGTGATAATTGGCTCACGGATTACTTTGCTTGGCAGCGGGGTGTCCTTACCAAAAATTAGTCTATCTTGCGTGTCATAAACCCAAAATATTGTTCTCCATCGCTGGCGCATCGGGCCTCGATGTTGTTGGTGCTCAACAGCGCGCAAAATGCGGAAAAAAGTCCGCTCATCACCTAATAAAAAGCGCCAATTGCCCATTTCTTGATATTGCTCCGCAAGGGCGGCAGAGACTTGTTCCACCCGCTGTTGATCATTTTCTTTAATATAATCAACAAAGCCGTGTTGAAAACTCATGCGTACGCCTTGGTGCATGATCACCACAAGCAGCAAGCAGGTGGCGAAGATAGCCAGAAACAAGCGGGTACTCACACTGTTAAACCTAAGCTTCATGGTGTTTCTCCGTTTTAAGGCGTGACGCTGCCTTTTTGCTTGCCCAACGTTGCCTCAAGCTATCAAAGCTTAAATAGACCACTGGCGTGGTGAATAGTGTGAGCAGCTGGCTCATGATTAAACCGCCAACGATGGTGATCCCCAGCGGTTGGCGTAATTCTGCACCATCACCACTGCCTAAAACTAAGGGTAAAGCACCGAAAATCGCTGCTAGTGTGGTCATCAAAATGGGGCGAAAGCGCAATAAACTGGCGCGAAAAATGGCTTCTCGAGCCGTTAAACCCGCAGTTCGTTGTGCTTGAATAGCAAAGTCCACCATGATGATGGCGTTTTTCTTCACGATGCCAATGAGCAACATAATGCCAATTAAGGCGATTAAACTAAATGGCGTATCAAATAATTCTAAGGCTAATAATGCACCGACCCCTGCAGACGGTAGGGTGGACAAAATTGTCAGTGGGTGAATGTAGCTTTCATACAAAATACCGAGCACTAAATAGACTGTGACGATAGCTGCTAAAATTAAAAATAGCTGTGATTTCAAGGTTTCTTGGAAAACCTGCGCGGTGCCTGCAAAAGTCCCCCGTACAGTAGAAGGCACTCCAAGAGCTGTCATTGTTTTTTCAATTTCCACCATTGCATCATTTAGCGTATAGCCATCCGCCACGTTAAAACCGATCGTGGACGCGGCTGATAACCCTTGGTGATTCACACTAAGTGGCGCGTTGGCAGGTTGCCAGCGAGCAAAATAGGAAAGGGGGATTGCTTGCCCTGTTTTGTTAATTACAAACATGTTATCAAGGGCGCTTACATCTTGGGTATATTCAGGCGCGACTTCCATCACCACTTTATATTGGTTCATGGCTTCATAAATCGTCGAAACTTGACGCTGACCAAAGGCGTTATTCAGTAAACTGTTGGCTTCACGTACATCTATTCCTAATTGTGCCATTAGGTCTCTGTCATAGGTGATGGCCATTTCTGCGCCTTTGTCTTCTTTATCAGAGTTCACATCCGTTAATTGTGGAAGCTCACCTAATGCTTTACGGATGGCGGGCTCCCAATCTCTTAGCGCATTAAGCTCATCAGCAAGCAAGGTAAATTGGTAGCTGGCATTTGCCTGGCGACCGCCAACACGGATATCTTGTACTGGCATCATAAACAAGTTTGCCCCTGGCTCGTTGGCAAGCTTGGTGCGTAAACGGTTAATAACGGTCGCTGAATTTTCAGTGCGCTCCCCAAGGGGTTTCAGGGAGATATACATAAAACCACTGTTAACGCGGCTGCCACCCGTAAACCCTGTTACATTATCGATAGCGGGGTCTTCTTTAACCTGTTCCATAAAGCGGGTCATTTTTTCTTTCATTGATTGGAACGAGATACTTTGGTCGGCACGGACAAAGCCCAATACACGACCTGTATCTTGTTCAGGAAAAAATGCTTTAGGAACAGTAATATATAAATAAACATTAAGCCCAATAGTGGCAAACAAAATCGCTAATACGCTACGGCGGTGGTTTAACACCCAGTTTAGTGCAATACCATAGCGTTCTTGAACCCACAGTAAGATACGACCAAAGCCACGGTGTTTGGCTTTACTATTTTTTCCCCGCTTTTTAAGCAAATATGCGCACATCATGGGGGTCAGAGTGAGGGAAACAATTAATGAAATCCCAATTGCGGTTGCAAGGGTAATGGCAAACTCACGAAAAAGCCGACCAACCAGCCCATCCATCAAGAGGAGAGGGATAAACACTGCAACCAAGGATATACTCATGGAGACGACAGTAAAGCCGACTTCATGCACCCCTTTGACTGCAGCCATAAAGGGCTTCATGCCATTTTCAATATGACGGGAAATATTCTCCAAAACCACAATTGCATCATCGACCACAAAGCCCGTAGCAACGGTCAATGCCATCAATGATAAGTTGTTAAGACTAAAGCCACATAAATACATGGCAGTAAAAGTACCAATTAGCGAAACAGGTACGGCAATAGCGGGAATTAAGGTAGCACGTCCAGAACGTAGGAATAGCAGTACCACCAAAATAACCAATGCGACGGCGATTAACAGGGCACGTTCCACTTCTGCAAGGGAAGCGCGAATGGTCGGCGTTCTATCTTGTGCGACTTTGAGGTCAATGGCGGCAGGGATCATGTCCCTAAATTCAGGGATTTCAGCCCGTATGCGATTGACGGTTTCAATAATATTGGCACCCGCCTCACGGCGGATCACAATCAAGATGGCGGGCTTGCCATCTGCCATTCCAGCTGCACGGACATTCTCAATAGAATCTTTGACATTGGCAACGTCACTGAGCTTAACTGCGTTGCCTGCCTTATAGTGCACAATAATTGGCCGGTAATCTGCCGCTTTTTTTAACTCATCGTTGGTTTGTACCTGATACCGTTTTTCGTCATCGTTAATGTAGCCTTGGGGTTGGCGCACGTTAGCGCTACTGATGGCTGAGCGCACGGCATCAAGGGATACGCCTTGGTTGAATAACGCTGTTGGGTTTAATTCCACACGCACTGCGGGAAGTGAACCACCGCCTACAGAAACCTCACTAACGCCTTCAATTTGTGCAATACGTTGGGCAAGGCGTGTCGAGGCGATATCATAAATTTCCCCTGTTCCTAAGGTCTGCGATGTCATGGTTAAAATCATGATTGGCGCATCGGATGGATTCGATTTGTAGTAGCGTGGGCGACTGGGCATACCGCTAGGCAGCAGGGTTTGGGCGGCATTAATGGCGGCTTGGACTTCCCGCGCCGCGTTATTGATATCTTTATCAAGATTAAATTCGAGGGTGATTGTGGTGCGACCCAGTGCGCTGCTTGAAGTCATCTCACTGATCCCTGCTATGCTGCCTAATGAACGCTCTAAAGGCGTTGCAACGGAAGATGCCATGGTTTCAGGAGATGCGCCAGGAAGTGACGCTGTCACGTTAATCACAGGGTAGTCCACTTGGGGAAGCGGCGCGACAGGTAAAAAGAGAAAACTTAATGCACCGCACAAGGTGATCGCTACACTAATCAGTGTGGTGGCAACGGGGCGGCTAATAAACAGGGCGAAAAAGCGTTTCATTACGATACCTGCGCCTTATTTATTTGACGGCGTGCTTTTAGGTAATGTGACAAACGGTCAAATAACAAATAAATCACAGGGGTCGTGAATAACGTTAATATCTGGCTCATAATCAAGCCCCCTACCATACAAATCCCCAGCGGTTGGCGCAACTCGGCACCTACACCCGTACTGAGCATTAACGGCAATGCACCTAGCAATGCAGCCATTGTTGTCATCAATATTGGGCGAAAACGTAATAAACAAGCTTGATAGATGGCATCATACGGTGACATGCCTTGTTCTCGCTCTGCGGCTAGAGCAAAGTCAATCATCATGATGGCGTTCTTTTTCACGATACCAATCAATAAGATAATCCCTATTACCGCGATAACATCGAGGTCTTTTCCTGCCATCATTAAGGCGAGCAGTGCACCCACGCCCGCCGTGGGTAAGGTCGAAAGAATGGTAATGGGGTGAATAAAGCTCTCATATAAAATACCTAGCACGATGTACATCGCCACAATCGCGGCTGCGATTAGCCAAATGGTGCTGCTTAATGCAGCTTCAAAGGCTAACGTCGCGCCTTGGAATTGCGTAGTAATGGATTTTGGCATCGAAATTTGTGATTCCGCGTGCTTAACCGCATTGACTGCGGATTCTAAGGATGCGCCATCGGCCACATTAAATGAGAATGTCACAGCAGGGAATTGATCAAGATGATTAATCGCCAATGGGCCATAGCCTTCTTGAATGTTCACTAAGGTACTGAGTGGCACTATGGCGCCATCGGTACCTTTTAAGCGAATATCGTTCAGGGCATCCATACCATCGCGGGTTTGCGTATCATGCTCTAAAATGACGCGATATTGATTCGATTGGGTATAAATGGTTGAAATCATGCGCTGACCAAAGGCATTGTACAGCGCGTTATCGATGGATGACATGGTAATGCCAAAACGGCTTGCTGTATCGCGGTTAACATTCACATAAGCGACTAACCCTTTATTTTGCCAATCACTACTCACATCCGTTAACTCAGGTTGCTGCTCTAACTCACTCATCAACTTAGGCACCCAAGTCGATAACTCATCAAGGGTACTTGCTTGCAAGGTGAATTGATATTGAGTACGAGCCACTTGCGTATCAATGGTTAAATCTTGCATTGGTTGTAGGTATAAATTCACTCCCGCAATGTTATCTACGGATTGTTGCAGACGAGCAATAATAGCAACGACGCGATCTTCACGCTCATCAAGGGGTTTTAAGGTAATCTGAAGGCGCGCATTATTCAGTGTTGCGTTTGTGCCATCGACGCCGACGTAGGTGGTGACGTTATCAACGGCAGGGTCGGCGAGGAGCTTGTTCGCGACTTCTTGCTGCTTTTGTGCCATCGCAGAAAACGAAATGGATTGCCGACTTTCAATGGAGCCTTGAATAATGCCGCTGTCTTGTAATGGGAAGAAGCCTTTTGGGATCCACATATATAACAAGACGGTGAGTACCATAGTACCAAGCGCAACGGACAGCGTGAGCCACTGGTGGTTTAAAATTCGCTTCAGCCAAATGGCATAACCTGCCACCATGCGGTCAAAGAATCGCTCACATGCTAACTCAAAACGGTTATGTTTATGCTGCGATTCTGGTTTTAATAACCGCGCACACATCATTGGGGTGAGCGTGAGGGATACTACCGCTGAAATCAAAATGGCAACAGCAAGGGTGATGGCAAATTCACGGAATAAGCGGCCAACAATATCCCCCATAAATAACAGCGGAATTAACACAGCAACAAGAGAGAAGGTTAGGGATATGATGGTAAAACCAATTTCCCCCGCGCCTTTTAATGCCGCAACCAGCGGTTTATCCCCTTGTTCTAAATAGCGGGAGATATTTTCGATCACGACAATGGCATCGTCCACGACAAAGCCTGTAGCGATGGTTAGCGCCATTAATGTTAGGTTATTCACGGAGAATCCGCAAAAATACATCACCGCAAAGGTGCCAACCAGGGAAAGTGGCACTGCGATACCTGGAATTAACGTGGCAATCCCGTTGCGTAAAAAGAGATAAATGACCATGACAACCAGCGCGATGGCTAACATCAACTCAAATTGCACATCATTGACTGAAGCGCGGATGGTGCTGGTTCTGTCCGTTAAAATATCGACATTAACGGATTTAGGGAGGCTCTCAATAAGTTCAGGTAATAATGTACGAATAGTATCCGTGGTTTCAATTACGTTCGCACCAGGTTGGCGCTGAACGTTAATCACGATCGCTTGTTCGTTGTTTGCCCATGCCCCGAGATATGCATTTTCAGCACCTTCTTTGACGGTTGCAATGTCGCCAAGGCGAACAGGTGCACCATTTTGGAATGCAACAATTAACTTACGGTAATCATCGAGGGATTTCATTTGGTCATTGGCGGAAAGGGTCACCGCGCGAGTTGGGCCGTCAAAACTCCCTTTAGCAGAATTGACGTTGGCATTATTAATCGCGACACGAATAGTTTCGCTGTCCAGCCCTTTGGCTGCCATCGCTTGAGGGTTAAGATTCACCCGCACAGCAGGGCGTTGACCGCCAGCGAGTGTCACTAAACCCACACCATTAACTTGGGAGATTTTTTGTGCGATCCGCGTTTCAATAATATCTTGTACTTGTGTCAACGGCATGGCATCGGATGTCACCGCTAACGTTAAAACAGGCGGGTCTGCAGGATTCACTTTGTTATAGATGGGGGGGTAAGGTAAATCCGATGGCAGTAGACTGCTGGCGGAATTAATCGCGGCTTGTACTTCTTGTTCAGCAACCTCTAACGGCAATGAAAGCTGGAACATCAAAGTGATCACAGACGCGCCACCTGAGCTCTGGGATGACATCTGCTTTAAGCCTGACATCTGCCCAAATTGGGTTTCCAGAGGGGCTGTAACTGCGGAGGTCATGACATCAGGACTTGCGCCAGGATACAGCGTCACGACCTGAATGGTGGGGTAATCGACCTCAGGTAAAGCGGAAACGGGTAAGAAGCGATAGCCAATAATCCCTGCCAGTAATATAGCCACCATGAATAAGGTTGTTGCAACTGGGCGCAAGATAAATAGGCGAGATGGGCCGCCACCTTTTAACATTTCAGGCCGCATTATGCTTTCTCCGCACGAGTCGGTTGACCTTTACGGGGTTCTTTGTCTTTTTTCGCTAAGCTTTCAGGGGTAACGACTTCAACTGTTGTACCATCGGTGAGCTTATCTACACCGTCTGTAATCACTTTTGTGTTGGCGGCTAAACCACTTTCAATCACTACCTGTTGGCTATCTTGCATCCCTACAGTGACGGTATGCTTGCTCACTTTATTATCTTCACTGAGAACCCAGACATAATGGCCTTCATTACCCATTTGTAAGGCTGCGGTGGGGATAACTACAGCATCTTGTAGGGTTTCGACTTGCATCTTCACATTCACAAATTGGTTCGGGAACAATTTTTGTTCCTCATTGGTGAAGCGTGCTTTAATTTTCAATGTGCCTGTTGCCGCATCAATTTGGTTATCGGTACTGAGCAGTTCGCCACGAGCAATCAGGGCAATGTTATTACGATCCCAAGCTTCAATCAGGACATTTTTACTGTTCGCTTGGGCTTGCTGGATTGCGGGGATATCCCCTTCAGGTAAGGCAAACAATACATCTGCGGGCTGCGTTTGGGTGATCACAACAATCGGTGTTGATGTTCCCGACGAGACAAAATTACCCACATCGACTTGTTTTAAACCTACACGTCCAGAAATAGGGGCTGTGATTTTGCTGTAAGTTAATTGCAACTTAGCACTGTCGACAGCGGCTTGATCGACTTTAATACTGCCTTGAGCTTGTAATACTAATGCACGTTGGTTATCCAGTTCTTGTTGTGAAATGACTTTTGTACCCGCTAATTTTTGGTAACGGGCTAAATCCAGTTGAGCATTGGCGAGTGTTGCCTTGTCTTTTGCGAGCTGGCCTTCAGCTTGGGCTAATTGTACCTCAAATGGGCGAGGGTCGATTTGTGCGAGCAAATCCCCTGCATTGACGTATTGCCCTTCAGTAAAATAGAGCTTCATCAATTGCCCTTCAACGCGGCTGGTTACTGTCACCACATTAGCGGCTTGGACCGTTCCTAAGCCCGATAAAAACCGTGGAACCACTTTTTGTTCAGCGACAGCAAATTGTACTGGTGCTAAAACGCGAGGAGGGCGGCCCATTGCACTGCGTTGTGAATTGGGTTTGGCAACCGCGCTTGAGTTAGGCGTATCTGCGGTTTTTTCTTGATTGTAAAAATACCAAGTCGCTCCAGCGGCCACAATGATGGCAACAAAAATAGCAGAGCGAGTAAAAGATTTGCGGCGATTTTGCTTATTCATTTTTGGTCATTCGCTTAACTCAAAAGAGTGGATAAAATTAGTCTGGCTGTGAGGCAAAAAACTAACTGAAAAGAGTCAGTTACACATACTAATAGTTTAGCCTGATAGGCACAAAGAAAAATGGAGGAATTATGAATAAGTGTCAATTTATGTGGTGTGAGTGCGATGCAAAATAAACTTACTATTTTTAGGGGAAGCTAATCTTTGCGTCTTTGTACCTAAAATAAGCTAAATAGCCCCTAAATTAATTACCAACAGGGATTGATCCGTTAGAGCTGGTCTTTGCATTGCTTATTGCAACGTGGTTATTTATAAAATAAAAATGGCCTCGGTTTAAATTCAACCCGAGGCCATTGTATTGAGGTATGACAAGCTGTTTATTGTGTTGCACTGGTGTTTAATACAGGTGCTCGATCATCAGTTTGGTTTTCTTTTGCTGTCCACCCCTTCCAAGAAAGAGGAATGAAGGCAACGGCAACGGCTAACAATGACACGCCTGCCACATAATACGCAGGCGCCATGTGAGATTGTTGCAACCATGCGCCTGTTAAAATTGGTGTTAAACCACCAAAGATGGCGTAGGCAACGTTATAAGCGAATGATAAACCTGAATAACGAATTTCAGGTGGGAATGCACGCGTGCTGATAATTGGCGTTGTTGCAATCGCACCGACAAAGAAGCCCATCAAGCCATAGTTAAAAATTAAGGTGTTGGCGGCAATATCCGTTGATAAAGATGAATAGAAATAAATCGCGGTGACTGCTAATCCGCCCCATGACAAGGTCATAGAAGTACGAGTACCTGTTTTATCCCCTAACCAGCCCCAAAAAATACAGCCTAACGTCAGGGTTAATGTGGCAGCACAGTTGGCTTGTAACGCAATATTACGGTCAATATTGTAGATGCCTTTTAAAACCACATCAGGTGTCATCAAAATCGTCACAACAATCGCCGTTGATAATGACCATGTCAGCGCTGCAGTGATCATACAGGCTTGCTTATGGGATTTAATGACCGTTTTTACAGGTAATTCTTGAGACAACGCTTTCTTCGCAGCTAACTCCCTAAAAATAGGTGTTTCTTGCAAGAAACGACGTAAATACACAGAGATAAAGCCAAAGATACCGCCCAAGATAAACGGAATACGCCATGCGAAGTCATGGACTTCAGCAGTCGTGTAAGTGCGCTCGATAATGATAGCCACGATGGAACCTAATAAGATACCACCAGTGATCCCTGACGTTAATGTGCCAACACCTAAGCCGTAACGCTGTTTTGGCGTATGCTCCGCGATAAATACCCATGCCCCTGGCATTTCACCACCGATAGCGGCACCTTGCATGATGCGCATTAACAATAATAACAGTGGCGCTGCGGCACCAATGGTTTCAAATGTTGGCAAGAAACCAATTACGAATGTTGGAAATGCCATCAAGAAAATACTCAAGGTGAACATTTTTTTACGGCCAATTTTGTCACCAAAGTGAGCCATAATAATGCCGCCAAGTGGGCGAGCAAGGTAACCCGCTGCAAACAAGCCAAGTGTCGCCATTAGCGCGAGAAATTCATTATCCCCAGGGAAAAAGAGCTGAGAAATAATTTTCGCGTAGAAGACGAAAATAACGAAATCATAAAATTCCAGTGTGCCGCCTAAAGAGGACAAGCCTAAGGTTTTATAATCTTCTTTGCCCAACGGTCGTGCCGAGGGCTGGCTGGTTGTTTGCGATGTCATAATACTATCCTTCTAAAATACCTGAAAATATTCACGATGATATAAATTCAGGGTAACAAGCATTTACTCAAAATAATGAGCCAATCATATTTATTGGGTGCAGATAAGAGGTCGAAAACGTTGGATGGGTATAACGTAGTTCAATACACAGTATCTTTTTGCATGCCTTATTTATAGCAGGAAATTCTATATTCTGTAAACCGCAACACCAAAAACAAGCATAACATTCTTATTAGTTTTCTTTGTTAGGGTTTAATATCTAATGCGGCTTTAAATAACCTTATATGATGTTAATAATCTTCATTTTGCAGAATATCGTATATTTAAAATAGTAATATATTTAGTTAATTATGATTAATTTAATAATTTCTTACTATTTAATGTAATGAAATAAACACTAAATATAATTATTTGAATGGTAATTTTAATCTATATAATAGATGAACTTGCTAATAAAATAATAAATACTTTGCAATGCAATGAGTTTTCTACGTTAAGTTTGAAATGTTTGTGTGGTTTTTATTGGAAATGGCGGAGTTTTATAAATCGTGCATGCTCAACGCTCTCGCTGAACATGCACGAACAAAGATTATACTAAGAATAGGGTAGCGAGGCCGAGGAAAATAAAGAAGCCGCCAGTATCGGTGATAGCTGTAATCATTACGCTAGAGCCAATAGCAGGGTCTTTCCCCATTTTGATCATAATAAGTGGGATAAGCACACCCATTATTGCCGCCATCAATAGGTTTAGTACCATTGCAAGCGTCATCACTGCACCCATGGCAAGATCGCCATAGAGGAAATAGGTGACTACCCCCATGATACCGCCCCAGACAATACCGTTGATAAAGGCGACACCCAGCTCCCTGAGCATTAAGAAGGAAAAGCTACCACTTTGGATCTGGTGGAGTGCGATCGCACGCACGATCATGGTGATAGTTTGGTTCCCTGTATTTCCGCCAATCCCAGCCACAATAGGCATCAAAGTGGCGAGAGCAACCAGCTGAGAGATGGTGTCTTCAAACACACCAATCACACGGGATGCGACGAAAGCAGTACACAAGTTGATGGCCAGCCATGTCCAACGGGTTTTAACCGCTTGGCCTACAGGCGCAAAAACGTCTTCTTCAGGGCTTAACCCCCCCATACGACGGATGCTGTTATCATTTTCTTCGCTAATATTATCAACGATGTCTTCAACCGTCAGACGACCCATCAGTAAGCCATTGCTGTCCACAACGGCAGCAGAAATTAAGTCATACCGTTCGAACGCGCTCGCTGCGTCTTCCCCTTTTTCATCAGGCAGGAAGGTAACCGTATCCGTTTTCATGACGTCGGCGACGATTTTATCGGGTGATTGTGTCAAAATGGTGGTTAGAGGTAATTCCCCTTGCAGATAATTGTTGTTATCTACTACGAAAATTTTATCGGTGGCTTCTGGAATTTTGCCGCGTTGGCGTAAGTAACGTTGTACTGTTTTTAAGGCTACGTTTGGACGAACGGTGACGAATTCGAAATCCATCATTTGGCCGACACTGTCTTTTGCGTATTGTAAAACTTCGCGAATACGGCTGCGTAGGCTTGGTTCTAAATAGGTTAACAGGCGGCGCATGGTGTCGCGCGGAAGATGTTCGGCAATGTAGGCTTGTTCATCCACATGTAAGCTAGCAACCGCGCGTAGCAATTCTCTATCCGACATGTCTTTAATCAGGCTGTCCCATACAGAGACAGAAGCCTCGACGAGTACTTCACCGCGCTCGTTATTATCGACTAAACGCCATAAGGCGAGACGTTCATCGTAGGGTAACATTTCTAAAATATCGGCGATATCCGCGGTGTGTAAATCGAGAAGTAATTCTTTAACAGTACTGATTTTTTCACTAATTGCTTTGTCATCAATACTGACGTGTTGATCATTTTCAACAAGTGCGTGGACGAATTCCTCGTCATCTAAAAAAAGCGTCAGGATCTGCTGGCGAATGTGTGCCAGCTTTTGTGAGTGCGGGTTAACTATTGGCCCCACATCGTTTGAGAAAGCAGATTGTGACATTTTAATCCTTAAAACAATAGCCGCGCCGAAGCGCGTTTTATTAATTCGTCTGTGAGCGGACGAAATTTATTATCATTATTGTCGCCCATTTGAATAATATATCAAATAGTCGCACCAAACAGGCAGTGATTTCCGCGTTTAGCGTGAAAAAAACAAGAAGAAATCACCACAATAATGGCTGAAAGTTATTTATTCTCCGCGCATATACTTAATGACCAACCAGGAACATCTTCCCAATAAGCACTTTCTTTTTCTAAATCCAATAACATCAAGGCATTTTGCTCAAGATATTCTGCAGGTAAATAAAGTGTCCAATATCCATCGTCTGTTTCGATGCGCAAAGATGATGGAATGGTGGTGGATTGACGTTGATTATTTAATAAAATAGCGAGCCGCAAAATTTGAATTAACGGCATAAACTGTTTGCGTTTAAATAGGTTAAACTTAGGAATATCATCGTATTTTATGGCTCGGCGATGATTTCTCACTAGCGTAGCTAACAACAGTTGTTGTTCTTGGTTAAAGCCAGGCAAATTGGTATTTTGCAAAATATAAGCGGAGTGGCGATGCATGCCACTATGGTTAATGCTTAATCCAACTTCATGAAGCATCACTGCCCAAATTAAAATAGACTCTAATTGTGGATTGATTTGTTTAGGATTTTGTTGACCCCATTGGTAATAAAGTTCTTCCATGGTTTTCAACACCCGTTTTGCTTGTTCTCTATCAATATTGTAGTGCTCAGCAAGGCTTAAAGCAGTTCGTTGGCGAATATCTTGGTGGCGAAAACGGCCCTCCATTTCATATAAAACCCCTTCGCGCAGTGCGCCATCCGATAATCGCAATTCTTTAATCTCTAATGAGTCAAAAACCGCCAGTAAAATCGCTAAGCCAGGAACAAAAACCTGTTTGCGTTCATTGGACAGTCCAGGAATATCCAGAGAAGAAAAAGTTTTATATTTCAACGCCATATTTTTTATTTCAGTAAGGCGTTCACGGGTAATCATGCCGTCTTTGTAACCAAGTTCCACTAAAACCCCGTGTGCTGCTTTAATGGTCCCCGACGCCCCCATTGCGACATCCCATGTGTATTTTTTAAATAGAATGGCAGTGCTTTCTAATTTTAAACAAGCCGCAAGGTAAGCACGGTTAAAAAATTCAGGTGTGATAGTTTCATTATGAAAATAGTTTTTTGCAAAGCTGACACAGCCCATTCGGCGGCTTTCAATCAATAAGGGTTCAAATTTTTCACCGATAACAATTTCGGTCGAACCACCACCAATGTCTAAAACCAGTTTACGGCCTTTTTCTGGCTGGGTATGTTCGACACCCATAAAAATTAAACGGGCTTCTTCTTGCCCTGAAATAATTTCAATAGGATAGGGAATGATCTCTTTTGCGCGTTGCAAAAAATCTTTCACATTGGTGGCGACACGTAAGGAATGGGTGCCCACAATGCAGACGTTATCGGGGGAAAAGCCTTGCAGGCGTTCGGCGAATAGTGCTAAACAAGAAAGCCCGCGTTCCATCGCTTCTTCACTTAATTCATTGGTATCGCTCAGTCCATCAGCAAGGTGAACACGTTTTTTTAGGCGGGTAAGTACTTGAAGCGCACCATTGACAACGCGCGCAATCACCATATGAAAGCTATTTGAACCTAGGTCAATGGCCGCAATTTCTTGGGGTCTTGGTGCTGATGATGTTGTTATTGGCATAGTATCAAGCTCGGGTATCTGGCGTTTCAAGTGATTTCAAATGTTCATAAATGGCAAGCTGAGAACGAATTTTTCGCTTGTTGCCGCGGGGAACATAATGATTACTTAAATCTTTGTCAACATAACGCGCTTTTACAGTATCACTGAATTGTAATTCCAGAATATCCAAAACCCGTTGTTTTAAAAGGGGATCGACTAATTGAACCGCGACTTCAATTCGGTAGTCAATATTTCGAGTCATCCAATCAGCTGAAGAAATAAAGACTTTTTCGTCTCCTGCGTTGGCAAACACATAGACGCGGTCATGCTCCAAAAAGCGGTCAACAATGCTGGTGACTTGAATGTTTTCACTGTAACCCGCTTGGCCAGCCACTAGCGAACACATCCCACGAACTAATAAACGAATTTTCACCCCTGCATTAGAGGCGTCATAGAGCTTGTCAGTCAGTTCTTTATCAACCAAGTTATTAATTTTTAATGTAATTCCACTTGGTAGACCTTCCAGAGCGTTGGTAATTTCTTGGTCAATTAACGCAGTTAACTTTGTCCGTGTATTTTGTGGTGAAACCATCAAATTATCGAAGGTGACAGGGCGATATGGGTTTTCAATAAAGCTAAATACGCGGCGCACTTCATTGGTGATTTGCTCGTTAGCCGTTAGTAAGGAATAGTCGGTATACAACCGTGCCGTTTTTTCGTTAAAGTTTCCAGTCCCAATGTGGGCATAACGGACAATTTGGCCTTCTTCCATACGGGAGATGATAAATAACTTGGCATGAATTTTCAGACCTGGCGCGGAGAAAATAACATGCACACCTGCTTCTGTTAATCGTTTAGCCCAATGGATGTTCGCTGCTTCATCAAAACGTGCTTGTAATTCAACGACCACAGTGACTTTTTTGCCGTTGTGTGCCGCGTGGATCACGGAATCGATGATACGTGAATCTTTTGCGACACGATAAATATTGATTTTAATGGATATCACATTTGGGTCGAATGAGGCTTGGCGCAATAACTCCAAGGTATGCTCAAAGGTATAATACGGGTAATACAGCAACACATCGCGTTCCCGAATGGCATCAAAACCGTTACGGAAATTATCAAACCAGCGGTGGCGCAAGCGAGGCAATGGTTTGTTTAATAGATTTTTATTTCCTTCATTGGGGAAATTAATAAAGTCTTTGAAGTTATGATAACGGCCACCCGCAATGACGGAGTCATCGTTGGATAATCCCAGTTTTTCCCGCAACAAGGCGACCATTTCATCAGGCATATCCCGTTGATAAACAAAACGCACAGGCTCTGCGGTTAAGCGCTGTTTTAACGTCGACGACATGATTTCCAGCAAGCTGGACTCCATTTCGGTAGCGATATCATACTCGGCGTCACGAGTCATTTTCATGGAATACGCGTTAAGTTCGTCGTAATCGAAAAAGCCTTTGAAAATTTCGTCTAACGTATAACGAAGAATGTTATCAATTAAAATCATGGATTTACGACGCTTTGGCATTTCAGGCGGGAGATTAACAAAACGCGGGACTTTATCCGATGGAATTTCTAGCAGTGCATATTGAATGTCATTGCCATTAATTATCTCAACCGCAAGATAGGTATAGTCATCTTTTAAAAATTCAACTAAATCTGTGTCTGGGTTGATTAAAATCGGTGTAATATGTTGGCGCAGATTTTGGCGAAAATATTGGCGCAACCAAATTTGTTGGCGTGGGGAAATCTGTCGCTCATTAATCAGGAAGATTTGGTTACGGGCCATTTCAAGCAATAAATCATTATATAAAACGTCAAACTCTTGTTCTTGTTTGGCGACTTTTGCTTGAATGCGCTTAAGTAAATGGCGAGAGCCACTGGCAGAGCCACGTTCTTCATTAATTAAAATACGGCGCTTCACGTCGGCGAAGCGCACTTTATAGAACTCGTCTAAGTTATTGGAATAAATGCCCAAAAAACGCATTCGCTCAATTAACGGGTTACGCTTATCGGCGGCTTCTTGCAAAACGCGCTCGTTAAAAGACAGCCAGCTTAGCTCTTTTTCATGATAGAGACGTTCTTGGGACATTCTGACTCCGTATTAGACGCTTGTTACTTAATGGCGATTGTATCAGCCAGTTAACTAAATGTGATGCTTAATTGCTTTATCTTGTGCGATGACGCTTTCAGGGTTCTCTGATTGCTGTTTCATTGCAAAATATTGCTGTTGGAAAACGCACATACGGATAGCCGTATGGTAGCGACCATTCACGAAAAACTCATCAATCAATTCACCTTCAGTATGGAAGCCAAGTTTATTATAAATGTGGATCGCTTTGACATTTTCTTTATCAACAATGAGATAAAGCTTATACAAATTTAATACAGAGAAAGCATAGTCCATTGCCAGCCTTGCTGCACGGCTCGCATAGCCATGGCCTTGGTGGTGCGGTGCAATGATAATTTGGAACTCAGAACGGCGGTGAACATAATCAATTTCAACCAATTCAACTAACCCGACTTTTTCGCTATCATTTTCCACGATAAAACGGCGTTCGGATTGGTCATGAATATGTTTGTCGTAAAGATCACTTAGCTCAACAAAGGCCTCGTAAGGCTCTTCAAACCAGTAGCGCATCACACTGGCGTTGTTATCAAGTTGATGAATAAACGCTAAATCTTCACGTTCAAGTGGGCGCAACCTAAACGGATGAACTTGCCCGGTAGTCATAAAACACCTCTATTGGTTATGAAAAAACATTTTTTGCTTAAATAAGGATACCACTTATTTGGGATAAAATAATGACATAACACAGAGAGATCATCCCCTTGTTGAAGAATAGTTCACTTTATGCAGAACTAAGTGGTTAATCGCTGAAAAAACAATCAATTGACAGATTGTATATTCGCCAATTTTAGTGCAACAAAAAGGGTGGAAATTCCACCCTTTGAATCGTTATTTATACAGAAAATAAACTACTCATTAGCATAACCCTGTTGAGGGAGCACTTTACCATCTAATACGGCTTTACCTTCAACCATGGTCAAGCGGGTATCACTAAACCATTGTACAACCAGAGGGTAAATAGTATGTTCTTGCGTTTTTACTCGTTCAATGAGGTCTGCTTCGGTATCTTCAGGGAAAATAGGAACTTTAGCCTGTAATATCACAGGGCCACCGTCTAATTCCTCAGTGACAAAATGAACGGAAGTACCATGTTCTTTATCACCATTTTCCAAAGCCTTACGATGAGTATGTAGCCCAGGGTATTTAGGCAATAAAGAAGGGTGAATATTGAGTAATTTCCCTGTGAAATGAGTGACAAAATCAGGGGATAAAATACGCATAAACCCAGCTAAGACTACCAAGTCTGGTTGGTATTGTTCAATAAGCGCTAATAAAGCGGCATCATAGGCTTGGCGATTGCTATACGCTTTTGCATCAAGGCAAGCGGCAGGGATCCCTGCCTGCTGTGCCCGCACTAGTCCATAAGCCGTGTTTTGGTTGCTCACTACGGCCACAATGCGACCCTTTATTGTGCCTGACTGGCAACCTTCAATGATCGATTGTAAGTTACTGCCACTGCCAGAAATGAGGACAACGATTTTTTTCATTAGCGGATCACAACCTGCTCTTCACCCGCAGGTAATTGGCCGATTGAACCAATTTGCCATGCGTTTTCACCTAGTGATGTTAATAACGCTAATGCGGTATTGACTTCACTTTGTGGCAGGGCAATGATGATGCCAACACCGCAGTTAAAGGTGCGGTACATTTCATGGGTACTGACATCACCCGCGTTTTGTAGCCAACTAAAAACTGAAGGCCATTGCCAGCTACTACCATCAATAATCGCTTGGGTATTATCCGGTAGAACGCGTGGGATATTTTCCCAGAAACCGCCGCCTGTAATGTGTGCGATCGCATGAATGTCATTCTTCGCAATCAGCTCTAACACGTTTTTCACATAAATACGTGTAGGTTCTAATAAATGGTCAGCCAATGATTTGCCATCTAATTGTTCAGTTTCGGGGTTCGTTTTGCTGACTTCTAAAATTTTACGCACTAATGAATAGCCGTTTGAGTGAGGGCCACTTGAGGCGAGGGCGATTAGCGCATCACCTGCGCTGACTTTGCTACCATCAATGATTTCAGAGCGCTCAACCACACCGACGCAAAAGCCTGCAACGTCATAGTCTTCACCATGGTACATTCCTGGCATTTCAGCGGTTTCACCACCCACTAATGCGCAGCCAGATTGTTTACAGCCATCGGCAATTCCCGTGATGACGCTGGCAGCGGTATCAACGTCTAATTTACCTGTCGCGTAGTAATCAAGGAAGAATAATGGCTCAGCGCCTTGAACGATAAGGTCATTAACGCACATGGCAACAAGGTCAATCCCGATTGAATCATGGCGTTTTAAATCCATTGCCAGACGTAATTTTGTCCCAACGCCGTCGGTACCTGAAACAAGTACGGGCTCTCGGTATTTTTGTGGCAGGGAACATAATGCACCGAACCCACCAAGACCCCCCATCACTTCGGGACGACGCGTTTCTTTTACGACACCTTTAATACGTTCAACCAGTGCGTTACCTGCATCAATATCGACACCGGCATCTTTATAGCTGAGAGAGGTTTTATCAGTCACTACGGCCCCCAAGGCAATTACATTTTTGAGAAAAATAACATCATGGTCAGTATTCTAACAGGCTAAGCAAACGTTTGCGATAGCTTTGTGAATGAAAATTATTATGGCTGAAAATGGCAGAAAGTGAGCCTGTTCACAAGGTGAAATATGCCCAATATTTAAATATTGGCAAAAAAATAAATTCAGGAGATCATCAACATGCAACTTAACCGATATGGGGTATACTATTTTAAAAAAGTTTGCCTAATCGTTGCTGTTTTGACCAAAATCAAACGTAATCTAGTGGCATTCATGGTTAAAAGAGTTATAATCCCGCGATTTTTTTGTCCGCCAGCGTCTAAAATAGTAGGAGAAACCCATGAAGATCGTTGAGGTAAAACACCCTCTCGTTAAACATAAACTTGGCCTGATGCGAGATCATGATATAAGCACCAAACGCTTTCGTGAACTGGCCTCAGAGGTTGGTAGCCTACTGACTTATGAAGCAACCGCTGACCTAGAAACTGAAAAAGTGACTATTGATGGTTGGTGTGGTCCTGTCGAAATAGAACAAATTAAAGGTAAGAAAATCACTGTAGTCCCAATCCTCCGCGCAGGTATTGGTATGATGAATGGTGTATTGGAAAGCATTCCTAGCGCACGTATCAGTGTGGTTGGTGTGTACCGTGATGAAGAAACACTGCAGCCTGTCCCTTATTTCCAAAAATTGACTTCAGATATCAATGAGCGTATGGCGTTAGTTGTTGACCCTATGTTGGCAACGGGCGGTTCGATGATCGCGACTATCGATTTACTGAAAAAAGAAGGGTGTAAGTCAATTAAGGTTTTAGTCTTAGTTGCTGCACCTGAAGGGATCAAAGCATTAGAAAAAGTCCATCCAGATGTTGAGCTGTATACCGCTTCCATTGACCAGCATCTCAATGAAGAAGGTTACATTGTTCCAGGCCTCGGTGATGCGGGCGATAAGATATTTGGTACTAAATAAAAATGAGCCGACTGAGAAGTCGGCTTTTTTTTGATTTATTAAATGAAATCAATGTTTGCAAGTCTTCGGCCACTTGCATAAATCATAGCTAAAAGGGGATAAGCTCAAATGACACGTCGCACTATTGGTGTTGAAGAAAGACCACCATTACTACAAACTATTCCACTGAGTTTTCAGCATCTTTTTGCGATGTTTGGCGCAACCGTTGTCGTACCTATTCTGTTTGGTGTAAACCCAGCAACTATCTTGCTGTTTAACGGAATTGGTACATTAATCTACTTGTTTATCTGTAAAGGTCAGATCCCTGCTTATTTAGGCTCAAGTTTTGCCTTTATTTCACCAGTGTTAATTCTATTGCCATTGGGTTATGAACTGGCATTGGGTGGTTTTATTATTTGTGGTGTGTTGTTTTGCCTTGTGGCGTTAATCGTCAAAGTGGCAGGAAGGAGCTGGATCAATGTGATGTTCCCGCCAGCGGCGATGGGAGCAATTGTTGCTGTTATCGGCTTAGAACTCGCCCAAACGGCGGCAGGTATGGCAGGTTTACTGCCAAAAGATGGCGCGGCGGTTGATACTAACACTTTAATCATTTCATTAACCACGTTATCGGTGACTATTTTATGTGCGGTCATGTTCCGTGGTTTCTTATCGATTATCCCTATTTTAATCGGTTTTTTAACGGGTTATGCGTTGTCATACTTTATGGGGATTGTGGATTTTACCCCAGTGATTGAAGCGCCTTGGTTTGCAATCCCAACATTCTATACTCCACGTTTTGAGTGGTTTGCTATCCTCACTATTTTACCTGCGGCGTTAGTCGTTATCGCAGAACACGTAGGCCACTTAGTGGTTACGGCCAATATCGTTGAACGGGATTTGATGAAATCCCCAGGTTTACACCGCTCGATGTTTGCTAACGGTTTTTCAACTGTGTTATCTGGTTTCTTTGGTTCAACGCCAAACACCACGTATGGTGAAAATATCGGTGTGATGGCAATTACCAAGGTTTACAGTACTTGGGTCATCGGTGGGGCAGCGATTATCGCTATTTTGTTATCGTGCATTGGTAAATTAGCCGCTGCAATCCAATTAGTGCCTGTACCTGTGATGGGGGGCGTTTCATTATTACTGTACGGAGTTATTGGTGCGTCAGGTATTCGCGTTCTGATTGATTCGAAGGTTGATTATAATAAGCCTCAAAACTTAATTTTAACCTCTGTGATCTTGATTATCGGGGTGAGTGGCGCGGTTATTCACATTGGCCAAGCTGAACTAAAAGGGATGGCATTAGCGACTATTGTCGGGATCTTTATGGCATTACTGTTCCGTTTTATTACCTTTGTTCGTCCTGAAAAACAGTTTGTAAACAGTGAAGTTAAAGAGCTAAATAACGATAAGTAATCACATTTTTTAATTTATGACAATTGCTGCTGTGGTTAAAGCAGCGGCAATTGAAAGGGATCTTGTTCATCTACCCGCGTTTTTTGTGGTAAACTGTTTAGCGAAAATTGATTTGTACAGCCAGAGGCGATTCTGAACACACCATCACAGCTTTCACTACCACTTTATCTACCCGATGATGAAACCTTTGCCAGCTTTTATGCAGGGGAAAATGAAGCGTTGCTGTCTGCTATAAAATCTGCAATCAATCAAGCACATGGTAGCTATATTTATTATTGGTCACGTGAAGGTGGCGGAAAAAGCCATTTACTCCATGCTGCGTGCGCAGAGCTTTCAGAGCAAGGCGTTGCTGTTGGGTATGTTCCTTTAGATAAACGTGCCTATTTTGTGCCTGATGTCCTTGAAGGTATGGAAAACCTATCACTGGTGTGTATTGATAATATTCAATGCATAGCTGGGGATGAGGAATGGGAAATGGCGATGTTCAATTTATATAATCGTATTCTCGAAATTGGCCGTACCTGCTTGTTGATCACCAGTGATCGTCCACCTCGTCAAATTGACCTTAAACTGCCTGATTTAGCTTCCCGTCTCGACTGGGGGCAGATTTACAAACTACATCCATTAAGTGATGAAGATAAAATCTACGCCTTACAATTACGTGCTCGCATGCGGGGTTTTGAATTGCCTGAAGATGTATGCCGTTTTGTGCTTAAACGCCTCGACAGAAAAATGGGTACGTTGTTTGATATTCTCAACAAGTTAGATCACGCCTCGATTGTTGCCCAACGCAAACTCACCATTCCGTTTGTTAAAGATATTCTAAATCTATAGTATTATTACTGCCTTAATTATTAATATAGCCTTAAACTTGAATGGCAAAGGTATTTAAAATAATAAATATAAAAGATATGGTTAGTTGACTATAAAAAAGAGTATTTTAGATTTTTCTTTACGATAAAATAAAGTTAGGAAACTCAATCATAAACGAAAGGGAATATGCAGGTTTTATTTTATTAGATAAAAAATGAATATATGGTCTAGTGGGCTGAA
The DNA here is from genome assembly GCF_041953405.1 of Providencia xihuensis. Lineage (NCBI taxonomy): Bacteria > Pseudomonadati > Pseudomonadota > Gammaproteobacteria > Enterobacterales > Morganellaceae > Providencia > Providencia xihuensis. Next base: position 2,122,412 of record NZ_CP169565.1, read on the forward strand.
AGAACGATTTTAACACATATGCCATCCATATCTGCTCCTCCAAAACAATCTAAGTACCCTAATATTGTTGGTAGTGCTACGGGTGCTATATCATCAGAATTAACGAAGAAAAATATAGATGACAACTTAAAAGGAGATAATGAACAAATGAAAATTTTGTTGTACTTTATCTATTTTTATTTAAGTTTATTTGTTATTTTTTGGCGTTATAGTCATAAGCCAATTAATTAACCAATTAAATATACTCTATAAGGTTGGTAAATTTTCTTATGGTAAAAGTGATTTTATTGAAGCAATAATAATTTTAAATATAGTGGCTTCTCCACTGCTTTTTTTTAACCATACTGAGCTATATGGAATATAAAGGTCAGAAATAACAAAAAACCAGTCTTAATTTTTCAGTGAGACTGGTTTTTGCTTATTAAGAGGGATTTTTACAAAATCTCCAACACTTGCTCAGGTGGACGACCTAAACGGGCTTTATCACCATTAACCACAATAGGGCGTTCAATCAATTTAGGGTTCTCATGCATCGCTTTAATGAGTTGATCTTGCGTTAAGCTGTCATCACTCAAATTCAACTCTTTGTATAAGTCTTCTTTTGTGCGCATTAATTGACGAGCATCTTTAAAACCTAGCATTTTCAATAATTTTTTAATCTCAGCAGCAGTCGGTGCTGTTTTTAAATATTCAACCACCGTTGGTGCGATCCCTTTTTCTTCTAAAAGCGCTAAGGTTTCACGGCTTTTAGAGCAACGCGGGTTATGGTAAATCTTAATTGAATCCGTCATTTTGAGTCCTTACGGTTTTGCATTTTCATCACGTAATTGTAGTTTTCTCAATGCATCGATACGTGCATCGTAGCGTTGTTGTTCATAACTGCCTAAACGGCTTTGGCGGCTGGCATCACTTAAATAATTGATTGCTGTGTCATAACCACCGCGTAGTGCGAGGCCTTCTGCATAAGCCGCGAGTTCTTCGGGGCGATTGCCTTGTTTTGCTGATGCTTCAGCCAACAAATCCCAACCAATTGGGTCATCAGGATAATCAAAAGTGTATTTGTTCAGTAACGTGGTCGCTTCTTTATACTGATGGTTGTTGATTAACGCGTTCGCTAAGTTAACAATAAACACCGTGTTTTTCGGTGATTTTTTGAGTGCACCTTGCAGGCGAGTGATGGCTTTAGTTGCTTGATTTTGCTCGATATCAACATCTGTCATGCTATCGATAAACCACGGATTATCGGGCTGTTTATTTAATAATTCAGTGAGAATTTTACCTGCATCTGCGTATTTTTTATCCTGTGAAAGGATCAGGGCTTTACCATATTGCGCAGCAAGCTGTTCGTTTTGCGAACCTTTCTCGTAATTTTCGATGATCTGGTCAAGGGCATGCTTTTGCTCTGTGCCATACATGGCTAAAATACGGACACGGGCTAACATAAAATCTAATGATGAAGGCACACTGGCTTTGGGTAACTGACTTGAACGGTTACGTGCATCCGCTAAACGGCTGTCGGGAAGGGGGTGCGTTAACAAGATTTCAGGCGGTTTAGACATATAGCGCGTTTGATCTGCCATGGTTTGCATAAAATCCGCCATCGCATGAGGATCAAAACCCGAACGGCGCAATGTTTGCAGGCCAATACGATCTGCTTCTTGCTCATTCGCTTGTGTGAAACTAATCCTACCTTGTTGCACACCCGCCATCGTACCTGTTAGTGCAGCAAAACCCGCTTGTGGATTGGCCATGACTAAAAGGAGTGAGCCAATTGTCCCTGCAATGGCTAACGGCGTGGTGCTTTTTTGGTCTTCCATCATTCGCGCAAGGTGCCTTTGCGTGACGTGAGAAATTTCGTGAGCCATAACAGAAGCGAGCTGGCTTTCATTTTGGCTATAACGGAATAAAGCGGAGTGCAGCACCACATTGCCGCCAAAATAAGCATAGGCGTTAATATTTGGGTTATTGACTAAATAAAACTTAAACGGGGTTTTAACTGAGTCAGCATTCTTCACTAAACGCATGCCAATCTTGTTAACATACTGAGTTAACAAGGGATCGTAAATTAGTGGTGTGCTGGCGCGAATTTGCCGGGTAATGGCATCACCCATAATAATTTCTTGGTTAATGCTAAGCGTGCCACCCGCAGTGGTACCGATGTCAGGTAAGGTATCTTCAATTGCACTATAAGCAGGCAAAACCGCACCATTGACGAGTGCAGCGATCATGAAAGCCAATAATGGGTATTTCAATTTTTTTTTCATGAAACGTGAGTATCCCATACAACGTTTAAAATTTAGGGTAAGTGCCAACTTTATTTCGAGTACATAAACACAAGGCATCAAATAACTCGAAAAGTTTAAAACACATGATAGCAAAAGCTATCGTAAAATCTGTTATTCGGTATAATTTTCGTTAATTTAGGAACTGTCCTTCGCATTAATTCCTCGGGAGCAACACATGCTGGAATTGTTTTTACAATGGTACCGTCGGCGTTTTGCCGATCCACAAGCCGTGGCACTGTTTACATTGTTGGTCTCAGGTTTTGTGATCATCTTCTTTTTCAGCAGTATACTGGCTCCATTGCTGGTGGCAATTGCCTTGGCGTATTTACTTGAATGGCCAACAAATATACTACAGCGCGCAGGGTTATCCCGCGCAGTTGCCGTGAGTATTATTTTGACCTTGTTTGCAGGAATAAGTGCCATGGTTATTTTAATTATTGCGCCAACGGCATGGCAGCAAGGTATTAATTTGATAGCCGATCTCCCCAATATGGTTAACCGCTTCAATGAGTTTGCTCAAAAACTCCCTGAGCAATACCCTGCATTAGTCGATGTTGGGATCATAGATATGATGGCTGATAACTTACGTAGCCGTATGTCTGGGATTGCTGATTCCGTGGTTAAGGCTTCGGTAGCATCACTAATTGGCATTTTTTCCCTTGCGGTGTATTTAGTGTTAGTGCCATTAATGACCTTTTTTCTACTAAAAGATAAAGAACGTATTAGTCGAAGTTTCTTAAAATTGCTACCTAAAAACCGGTTATTAGTCGGGAAAGTTTGGGTCGAAATGAACGAGCAAATCACCAATTACCTACGCGGTAAAGTGACGGAAATGGTGATTGTCGGTGTCGCAACCTATTTATGTTTTGCCTATTTCGACTTGCGCTATGCGGTATTGTTATCGGTGCTAGTCGGTGTCGCGGTACTCATACCCTATATTGGTGCAGTCGCTGCCACCATTCCTGTGGTTATTGTCGCGTTATTCCAATATGGGATTGGCAGTGAATTTTGGTATCTGATGTTAGTTTATTTGGTCATTCAAGGGCTGGATAGCAACGTTGTAGTGCCATTACTGTTTTCAGAGGCTGTTAACTTACACCCATTGGTGATTATTTTATCTGTGGTGGTATTTGGCGGATTGTGGGGCTTTTGGGGGGTTTTCTTTGCAATCCCGTTGGCGACTTTAATTAAAGCAGTAATCCATGTTTGGCCAGAAGAGCCAGTAGAAGAGGCTAAATAAGAAATCAATCATAGTGCTGTATGGGATATACAGCACTATTGAATTATAAAGTATTATGCGTTTGCGTTGATGTACGCGAGAACGATTTCATGGTGGTTAGTGGTTTTGAAATCATCAAAAATGTGCTCGATTTTCCCTGTTGGGTCGACTAAGAAACTAATACGGTGAATTCCATCGTAGGTTTTCCCCATAAATTGTTTTTCGCCCCAAACCCCAAATTGCTCGCACACTTGGTGGTCTTCATCGGATAACAGTGTGAAATTCAACATTTCTTTTTCAGCGAAACGCGACAGTTTCTCTGGTTTGTCAGTGCTAATCCCTAACACTTCGACGCCTTTTGCTTTGAGTGTATCCATCTCATCACGCAAGCCGCACGCTTGAACTGTACAGCCGGGAGTCATCGCTTTTGGGTAAAAGTAAACTAATACGCGCTGACCCTGGTAATCAGAAAGATTGATGATCTCACCATCTTGGTCAGGAAGGCTAAATTGTGGCGCCTTATCACCGGCTTTCAATGGGTTCATTACATATATCTCCGTTAACTCTGCATATTGGGGTTGTTAACAATACTGATATTGCCTGTGGCATTTAGCATTGTACATAGTTGTTGAAATTTATTCTTTATAATTATGCCATTATCGTCCAACGGGTCATGTGCAGTAATCTGAATTTCCAGTTGAGCAGGCATATTATTATTGGCTGGTTGAGTCTTAGAAACAAGTTCTGCGATATTACATTGCGAAGTTGTAAATAAATTTGTGAATTGCTCGACAATTCGAGGTGCATCATCGACAACGACATTCACAGTAACTGTGGATGGATAATAAGTTATTTGAACACTCTGAGTTCGCTTCATGACAATCAGCAAGTCGAGTTCAGCTCCCTTAGGAGGCAAGGTTGCCTCAAGGAGGGTAATTGCATTCCAACTGCCAGATAACATCATAATGAAGGTGAACTCCTTGCCAAACATCGCTAAGCGACTATCTTCAATATTACAGTCACACTCACTGACAATACGTGTAATGGTGTTCACGATGCCCGGACGATCTGTTCCCAGCGCAGTAATGACAAGAAATTGCTGTTCAGTCTTAGGCAAAGTCTATTCCTTATTTTTTTGATTATGCCAGTTAAACATTTGATTAGAATATAGCCTTAAAACGAGACTATAAAAACTGACGGCCACTGGGAGTAAGGAAACCATAAAAAGTGACATCTGCCAAGAGGCGTCATTCACTCTTGCGAGAAAAGTCAGTGAATTATTACTTCTATTTAAGTTAACTCTGTTGGCATTAACAAAATTCATTAAAATCTTGCTGTTGGGTGGTTTTCTTCTTGGAAATGAAAACGTAACATGGAGGTTCAATTATTTAAGGGGTATCGCTATGGCTAATGGAAACGCAAACTACAAAGAATTTTTAACAGGAAGTATTGTCGCAGTTATCACACCAATGGATTCAGCGGGGCGTTTAGATAAAGCTAGCTTAAAAAAATTGGTCGATTACCATGTGGAAAGCGGCACAACGGCTATCGTTTCTGTTGGTACTACTGGTGAATCAGCAACCTTAACGCATAAAGAACACGTGGATGTTGTGAAAGCAACATTAGAGCTTGCTGATGGTCGTATCCCGATTATTGCAGGAGCGGGCGCAAATGCGACTGCAGAAGCTATTTCACTCACAAATGATTTTGAAAACAGTGGTGTGGTTGCTTGCCTGACTGTAACACCTTATTATAATAGGCCTTCACAGGAAGGGTTATATCAACACTTTAAAGCAATTTCAGAAAACACGAGCTTGCCACAAATTCTCTATAATGTACCATCACGTACAGGTTGCGATATGCTGCCAGAAACTGTGGGTCGTTTAGCAAAATTGGCGAATATTGTCGCAATTAAAGAAGCGACAGGGAACTTAGCACGTGTTCATCAAATCAAAGAGCTGGTTGATGATAATTTTGTGCTATTAACGGGTGACGATGCGACCGCACTTGATTTCATGCAACTGGGCGGAAAGGGCGTTATTTCAGTGACATCGAACGTTGCTGCGGCTCAGATGGTAAAAATGTGTGACTTAGCGCTTGCAGGCAAATATACTGAGGCGCGTGAATTAAATAAAAAACTGATGGGCTTACACCAACAGTTATTTGTTGAACCGAATCCAATTCCAGCGAAATGGGGTTGTCATCGCTTAGGTCTGATTGCCGATGGAACATTACGGTTACCAATGACACCGTTAACTGCGGCAGGCCAGCAAAAAGTTGAGGACGCTTTAAAACTCGCTGGGTTACTGTAAAATTTAGGGAATTTTAATGGCAACATTATTGCAAAAATCGAAGGTTATGAAGGTTGCTGGCCTGTCACTTGTGGTGTTACTGGCAGCCTGCTCCAGCGATCAGCGCTATAAACGTCAGGTCAGTGGTGATGAGGAATACCTTAACGCCGCGCCATTGAAAGTATTAAATGTGCCGCAAGGGATTACATTGCCTGCACAAAATGGTGAATACGACATTCCAAAAACGACCTCAACAGGTCCAGTTGGGAAAGCGTTAGATATTCGTCCACCAGTACTGACGATTTCGCAATTAGCTGGTTCGCGTACGGAAAATAGCGCTGATGCAAGCCGTTTGTTGCTAGAAAACACACCTGAAAATAGTGCTTTATGGTCACAAGTTACGATGATTTTAGAGCAACGTAACATTCCAGTTTCATCGAAAGATGACGGTACTCACTCCATTGAAACTGATTGGATAAAATGGACGCGTGCTGACGAAAACATTCCGATGGAAAGTCGTCATAAAGTGTCAGTTAAACCTGAAAATGGCATGATAGCCTTGACGGTGACTAACTTAGGTATGCGTCAAGGTGATGAAACTATTACGGATGTTGTTGAAATTCAACGTTATAACAAATTGTTATTAAATGAATTAACTGACAACTTGTATGCGTTACGTGATACCTCAAATAAAAATAGCCTGCAAAACGCCTATGGCATCATTGATGTGCAAACTGGCAGTGATGATACTGGCTTACCGCTGATTGTTGTCCGTGCACCGTTTGATGCTGTATGGGAACGCTTACCACACACTTTAGAAAGCGTGGGGATGAAAGTGGGTGACCGCACGCGTTCAACAGGTTCAGTAATGGTGACTTATAAAGGTTTAAGCAGTTCTGAGTGGCAAGCGTTGGGCATTGATGACCCAACTGTGCCTGAAGCAGACTATAAAGTGCAAGTGGGCGACTTAAACAACCGTAGTACGTTGCAGTTTATTTCGACAAAAGGCGTTGCATTAACGCAGAAACAAAATGACGAAATGGTTGCAGCATTAAAAGCGGCGTTCAGTAAAGCCCCAGCAAAAAAATAATCACTCAGTTTTGATGGTTAAAAAATAGAAGCCGTGGCGTTATTAGCCACGGTTTTTTTATGGGAAAAGAAATAATCGATACTCGTCGCGTATATTTTGATTGATTTATCATCAGAAATTTTTCGGATATACCTTATTTAATATCAATAACACCGCAGAGGCGAAACCCACAAAAAACGGTAGCAACGATATTATGCCAAGGAAAATTTCAGGCACAGAATTTAACCAAAAATTACGCATCACCCGCCGAAATGTAGAAGACACCTCATATTTTTTAGCGGAAGGAGTGAGTGAATTTGCACTCCTTGGTTTTGTTTTACCCAACGGTTATCGTTTAGTGAAATCCCGAGAGAAGGATCAATACCGCTTAATTGCAGAAGGCGAGAAGCCTGAAACGGTGTACTTGGTTGAACTGCGGTTTCGACGGGACATCGTAATAGGGAAAACCACGTGTACTCATGTTAAAGTGTGGCGAACTTTTGCGCCTAATCATAAAATGACTATCAAGGATTTACCTGAAAGGTTTTTCATTTATTTGCTCAATACGTACAATATTATGGTGACGGATGAAGAACAAACTGAAGATGGGCAACGCTTTTGGGAGAATATGATTAACTGGGCATTTTTTAATCATTACTTTGTCTACGCATCTAATGGCGAAGAAGAGAGGCCCCTTGCTCGTATTGCCAATATGGAGGATTTTTACCTTAACTGGATGGACGTGTACTGGGGGAAAGACAAGGATAATCATCCACATAGATTAGTTGTTATCAGCCAATCACCATTGAACCAGTCCAAATAATAAAGCTGATCATTAATCAGTTCATTTATCAATACTCTTCCTTTTATTATCAACTATATAGTTGGCTAATTAGTTATTGGTAAATTAAAAACGAATGCCTCATGAGCGAAAAACAAATGGACAAAAAATCAGTGTTTATCGTTAAGTAATCGTTTGCGTCAAGCGTGAAATTTTATTATCATAATAGGCATTGAAAGATAAAATATTGAATATCAGTAAGTTAGATTAACGATACGGTTTGATGGTTAACTGACTGAAACAGAGCAAAAAATTAACTGAGAAAAGGCATTTTTATCTGTTTTCCATTTTCCGTTAATTTTGTGTTCTGCAAAACAGCGTCACAAAATCTATTCACCTATTGTTTTTCTCTATAGTTCAATCACATCTCTGGAGTGTGTAAGATGCAAAAGAAAGCTGAGTTGTATCGTGGCAAGGCAAAAACTGTCTATACCACTGAGGATCCTGATCTGTTAGTTCTGGAATTCCGTAATGATACATCAGCACTCGATGGTGAGCGTATCGAGCAATTTGACCGTAAAGGCATGGTTAATAACAAGTTTAACCACTTCATTATGAGTAAGTTAGAAGAAGCGGGTATTCCAACACAAATGGAAGCGTTACTGTCCGACACCGAAGCTCTGGTCAAAAAATTAGACATGGTGCCTGTTGAGTGCGTGATCCGTAACCGTGCTGCGGGCTCATTAGTGAAGCGTTTAGGTGTTGAAGAAGGGATGGTATTAAACCCGCCATTATTTGACCTGTTCTTAAAAGATGATGCTAAACACGATCCAATGGTTAACGAATCTTACTGCGAAACGTTTGGCTGGGTGAGCAAAGAAAATCTCGCTAAAATGCGTGAGCTTAGCTACAAAGCTAATGATGTATTAAGCAAGATTTTTGCAGATGCAGGTTTGATTCTAGTTGATTTTAAATTGGAGTTTGGTTTATTTAACGGCCAAGTGGTTCTGGGTGATGAGTTTTCCCCTGATGGTAGCCGTTTGTGGGATAAAGAAACACTAAACAAAATGGATAAAGACCGTTTTCGCCAAAGTCTTGGTGGTTTGATCGAAGCTTATGAAGAAGTTGCGCGTCGCATCGGGGTTCAATTAGATTAATTATTTCCTATAAAATAGAATGACTTTAGCCTGCTTAGCAGGCTATTTTTTTATCTCATCAAGATGAAGAAAATTTTTAACCCATGCTTTAGGTGTGACGGGTGCGGTTGATAATGCCAACGTTTGGCTCAATGAAATCAAGGTTGGAGCAGGGAGCTCAGACTCAACTTGTAATGCATTATGATTGAGCACCTCTATTGGTGAGCCATCTGCAATCAGTTTTCCATGGGATAAATGTAGTACCCGCTTAAAATGGCGCGCCACAAAGTCAAAATCATGGCTAATAGTCACAATAGTAGTGCCTTTAATACGTTGTAAATCCAACCAATTTTCAAACCGCTGCATCCATAACGCATCGAAGTCACGGCTCGGCTCGTCGAGTAAGATTAGCGATGGCGAGACGGCTTCTAAACAGGCGACTGCAACCATTCTGCGTTGCCCTGCATGCAGGTCGAGTGGGTGTTTGTCCGCAACATCAGTTAAGTGGCAAGCTTCCAATGCATTTTGTACACGTTCAGTAATGACCTCTTTTGGCAGCTTTTTTCGTTTTAGTCCAAATGCGACTTCGGCTTTTACTGTACTGTGAAAAATTTGCTTTTCCGCCTCTTGAAATAAGATACCGACTTGGTTAGCGCGTTGAGGGGTTGTTAATTGTGCGAGGGGCTGGTTATGTAGCAGTAAATCACCTTGGTTAGGGGATAATAACCCCGCTAAAAGTCGCAAAAGTGTTGATTTCCCTGCGCCATTATCACCGACAAGCGCAACCCATTCACTTGCCTGTACATTGAATGATAAATCAGAAATATTATTGATATTTGAACTTGGCCAGCGGTAACTGACGTTATTGAGTTGTAGCATATAACACCTTAAACGCATCAATTAATTGTGTTTCATCACGAGGGATTGAACTTTGCCATTCGCCGAGGTTAATTAACTCCCCAATCGCACGCCATGCATCGGGCATATTAATCGTGGCAATTGAGCTCGGAAAAATTGTGTTTAAAGAACCACTGGAGAGCATTCTTCCTGCTTCTGAAAATGCCTTACCGCTACTGAGTAAAAGGTAGTCTTCACAGTAATTGATAGCGGGTAATAAATTACGCTCAAATAATATGATGCAGCAATTGGTGTGAATTGAATAGTGTTTCAATTGAGACAATAGGCGCTGCGTCGCACTGGGGGTCAATCGACTAAAAGCTTCATCTAACAACAATAATTTGGGACGCATCGCCAGGGCACTTGCCAAAACAACACGTTGTGCTTCGCCACCAGATAAGGTCGCAGGATGCCGATGCCTGAGTGGCTCACAAAAAGTGAATGCGATAGCATGTTCGATACGCTGAGCGATTTCATCGGGTGACAAGCCTAAGTTCTCGGGGCCAAAGGCGATTTCTTGTTCGACGGTAAATGTGCAGCCAGAAAGCTGCAACTGAGGGGATTGCTGAATAAGTTGACGTGTAACAGACGCTTGAACTAATGCGTTATTTACCAGCGGTTGTTGTAAGACGTTTGCTATCCCTGTTAATTCACCGTGTAATAAATCCCCATACCAACCAGCAAGAAGCTGTGCTAATGTGCTTTTTCCACTACCATTTCCTCCCAATACGCAAAGCCATTGGCCTGCATTAAGCTGGAGATCAATGGGCCCCAGTAACGAGTGCTGTGCACCTTGGGGAATAAATTGCATTTGCTGTAAATTTACCACCACAGAGCTAACCCACCTTCAATAAATATCAACAATAACAGGCTGTAACGTAATATAACTTGCCAGTAGCTATCCGCAGGCGGATTCAACGTTGTGCGTTTGGTACTATAGCGAAACGCATGCATATCCAGAGCTGCGCCACGAATACTTAGCTCGCTTAATGTATTGCTGGCTAAGGGGAACAAAATAGCGGGTAATGAAGTGCACCGTTGCCAAAAATTACCGTCAAGTGGAACACCTCTTGCTAATTGTGCTTCACGGATAATATTCAGTTGTTGCTTAAGTTGTTCGACAAGTAATAATGGCCCAGCAAGAAGGTAAGAAAAGCTAGCAGGTAGTCTGCTAGCAAATAAAGCACGGATAAACCGCTCAGTTGGTACATATTGCAGCCAAATTTGTGAACAACTGATAATTGTTAACAACTTAAACCATAAGGCTAAAGCAAACTCAGGTCGGCTATTTTTCAGTGTTTCACCTGTCAGCAATTGTGCGAACCACCCTCCATGTATTAGCCATAAACCTAATGCCATTGGGATCATAAACCATGCAACAATTTTCCAGCGAGAGCGAGCTGGGCGGCATGATAGTAAAGCAAGAAATGTACTACACCCCAGCAGAATCAATGGCCAGTCTAGCGGTAATAACAATGCACTGGCACTGAGCCAAAGCCACAACGTCAGTGAGGTGAACGGGTGCATTTAGCGCACCTTCGCCATATTTGGGTAGTTGCGTTGCACACGTTCAGGTAATTGTCGAACTAATAACCATGCAACGAGTGCTGAGATGATCTTATCGGCAATATTTGCCCCTAAAACGGTGATAGCAACGGATTCAAGTAAGTTATCACCTACAGCATGGAAATAGGCGACAAAGAAATCGGCGCCACTGCCTGTTGTGCCGCCAAATAAATACGTTCGAATTGGCACGGCAACAATCATTAACGCGAAGGTGATCGCAACGCCTGATAAAATCACTCTTGGTAATGTGCGAAAACCGCCAGCACGTGCTAAAAGGCCTGCACTTAAACCTATCATCATTGCAACGGGGGCAAAAGCCGCTGCGATTGGACCACTTAGAAGCCCCCATAATAAGTTGGTCAATAATCCGCTAGTGAGAGCAGCCCAAGGCCCTGCGAGTAAGGCGCAAATTAATGTTCCGATAGAATCAAGAAAAATAGGCAGCTTTAACATGGAGCTTAATTGGCCTACAACCATATTGATCGCAATTGAAAAAACAATTAGCGTTAGGGTGCGGCTGGAAACAAACGATGATTTACTCATAAAAAAATGATTCCTTGCAAAATAAAATAGAAAAATTAGCGTGAAATAACAACAAGTTCTTCATAACCAGAAAGGGAGCAGGGTTCCCGTGTAAAGGCAATATTTTCAAGTTCACCAATGACTAATTCCAATGTTGTTCTAACACTACAACCAGGCATCATATGACCGCCTCGCATGTGGCCTTTTTCATCAGAAACGGATAAATGCAGGTGTTCACCATTGGCTTCTAAGGTGCCAATTAATGAAACAATTTCAAATTTTCCACGGATATGGTCGGCATCTTCTTGGCCAGCAAAGCGTAATGCAACATTCGTAAGGCTCCCTACACAGCCTGCAATAAAGGCGGCTTGGAACCCATGTAGGGCAATCTGTTTTCTTAAGGTTAATAAAACGTCGTCACCTGGAAGTAAGCGGATCGCAATAAAACGTGCATTTGAATAAAGGGGTAATGCTTGGGTCATGTTTTCAATCCTAGAGTTGAAATTGTGCTGAATGTCGCACAAGCATGTAAAACATTAAAATGATAAATAATGCTAGGTTATAAGTTTTTGTGTATTGATTGCTCTGGGGCATTATACGCAATAATTGATGCGTTTCTGGGGGGATAAGACATGTGATGCAAACTTCAGGAAAACCCTCTACGAGTTGGTGTTTATAGTGAGGAAAATCAAAAAAAAAGGCAGATAAAAAAATAAAGAGTGATGAATATTCCAAGAATTTAACTTAAGTTTTCAATCGAGAGGTTAAATTCCAGTGCAGTCATGGTTTATTTTTTCATTTTGCTTGTTTGCCATGGATTATACTGGGAGGTGGAGATTCATTAAGAGGAGCATGACGCGAGTTTTAATCATATCCCGCTCTTGGGTTTTTGATGCTTATTTGTATCAAAATCCCCATTGTTACTCATGCGTATTTGAAACTTCATGTTTAGGTGAATAAAAACACAGATTTAATAGTGAATATGGCTAATAATAAAAAGAGTTGATGTAATTATTTGCTTCTTAACTAATGACCCAATAACATGTTTTAAAATAAGTTATTTTGCTACTCACAAAAAATTGCCAGTTCTACAGGGAAAAATCTATGAGTCACGTTGACCCCACATTAATCATTCTTTTGGTCTTAGCTGGGTTAGGAATAATTAGCCATAATATGACAGTAACACTTGCCATGTTATTTTTATTGGTTGTACGAATAACACCACTAAATAATTATTTTCCTTGGATTGAAAAGTATGGATTAACCATCGGGATCTTGATTTTAACTATTGGGGTAATGGCTCCGATTGCGAGTGGTAAAATCAGCGCGAGTGAAGTCTTGGGCTCATTTTTAAATTGGAAATCCATTCTGGCAATCGTCATTGGTGTCGCGGTTTCTTGGTTAGGGAGCCGCGGGGTCGCGTTAATGTCAAACCAACCCTCGACTGTCGCTGGGTTGCTTGTTGGCACCGTGATTGGTGTTGCCTTATTTAGAGGTGTGCCTGTTGGGCCTTTGATTGCCGCAGGGATATTATCATTATTAATTGGGAAATCTTAATCACCTCATGAATGATTTGCTGTCTGCCTGCGTTGAGCAGCTGCGTATGTTTGGTTTTCGCCGCTTATTGGTTTTATCTGGCGACGATGAATGGATTACTCAGCGGTTAGTTGAACTACAAACCACCTTAACAGGGGATTGGCTGACACTTTCCTCTGATTTATCTAACAGTGTGTTACCAGAGAATGCTCACTTATTGTTAGGACGTGAATTCTTGCATGGTATTTTTGATGCACGCAAGGGTATTCATAGTGAAGCACTTGCGATGCTAGCAGGCTCACTAAAGGCGGGCAGTTTGCTGGTTTTTTGCACGGTAGCGCAAGAGACATGGCCTAATCACCTAGACATTGATAGTCTGCGCTGGAATGAACAGCATGGCATGATCTCAACACCCAATTTTGTGCGCCATTTGCAACGTGCTATGTGCGCCTCCGATGATGTCATCTTTTACCAGCAAGGCAATACAGTACGCGTAAAATTACTGAGCAATAGCCCTGTTTGGTTACCACCAACTGGGCAATTAACAGCGCAGCAGCAGCAGGCCTTAAATCAACTATTATCAGCGTCAACAGGGGTTTGGGGGATTATTGCGCCAAGAGGCCGTGGGAAATCAACGGTCGCAGGTCAGCTAATACAACAATGGCTAGGGGAATGTTGGTGCTGTGCACCCGCTAAAGTCTCCACTGAAGTGCTAGCACAACATGCTGTTAAACCACTACATTTTTGGGCGCCAGATGCTTTACTCGCTTATTGTCAAGCGGGTCATAAAATAACAGCAGATTGGTTGGTTATCGATGAGGCCGCTGCTATCCCGAACTATATATTATGCCAATTAGTTGATTATTTTCCTCGTGTGTTATTAACGACCACGGTTGATGGCTATGAAGGTACAGGGCGCGGTTTTGTGTTGAAGTTTTGTGCAAGCTTACCCAATTTTACGCCTTTAAATCTCGATGAGCCGATTCGTTTTGCACGGCATGACCCGTTAGAAAAATGGTTAAATCAAGCACTGTTATTGCAAGAGCCAAATTCAACTTCAAATTCAACTTTGACTTCGCATTCGATTATTGAATATCAATCAATTAGCCAGGACGAATTGGCAAGAAATGAGCGTAAATTAACCGCATTTTATGGTTTGTTAATGAGTGCTCATTATCGAACATCACCATTAGATTTACGTCGTTTATTAGATGCAAACAAACAGCATTTCATGGCCGCCTCGAGCCAACAAATGGATGAACACTATTTAGCTGCGCTATGGATGGTGGATGAGGGGTTATTAGATGAAGAATTAAGTTGGCAAGTTTGGGCGGGTTTACGTCGTCCTCGAGGGAATCTAGTCGCTCAATCGTTAGCGGCGCATAGTTATTTTCCGCAGGCAGCACAGTGGAAGTCGCGAAGGGTGATGCGCATTGCTGTCGATGCTCATTATCGTCGCCAGCAAATTGGTCTGACATTAGTTGAACAACAAAAGCAGGATTGTATCATACAAGATATTGATTTTCTTTCTGTTAGTTTTGGCCTAACGCCTGATTTATATGCATTTTGGCAAAAAGCAGGGTTTAGTTTACTTCGTATTGGGTCACAGAAAGAAGCGAGTAGCGGGTGTTATACAGCGATGGCGATTTTACCGCTTTCCTCACGCGCTAAGCAATTATGCGAATACGGTAAAATCTTGCTTCAACGGGATCTTTACTGGCGAAGAGACTTAGCGGATTTCCCCCTTTGTTCAACGGATGAACAACAGCTTAATCAAGAAGATTGGGTTGAACTTATTGGTTTTAGTGAGTTTAAGCGGCCAGTTGCAGCCAGTCAAAGTGCTATTTTGCGCTTTTTAGCTCAATATTCTGATCCAGCCCCTCTTTTAAGACATTATTTCGAACAGGATAAGCCACTGTCTCAAATATGCGAAGAATTCAAGCTAACAGGCAAAAAACAGTGGTTGGATTGTGTGCGAAAGCAGGTTGGTGTTTTTGTCAGGCAATACCAGCCAGCGCTGTTATCTGAGATTGTTCAAAAGGTGATTACTTTTTGTCCTTAGGCCAATCATCTTCATCATCCCACAGGTGGTTATTATCTTTGTGGGGAGGAACCTCTGGTTTATCATCAAGAAACTTTTTAGGGTCAAGCTTCATCATTTCTTTGACGGAGTTCCAAATCAGTCCAACCAAGAGAAGCGGAATTATCCACCAGTAGTCTGCTAGCCATTGCATTTTTTATCACCATTTATCATTTTTGCTTTTTCGTCGAGCCAGTTATATTGTGTTTATATCACTAATGAGAGTGACACGATATAACTCAACGATTTCACTGATGGGTTTAAACAGGGAAAAGCGACTTTTCACTAAACCCGTTTGCGATTACAGTATATCATTGATATTACTGTGAGTTACCACATATTTATCAGGGTTTTTACGTTTACATGAGTTTGCAAGGGAGCGCAGGCAAATTTGAAAAAAATCCTTCTTATTATTTTGGGTTGGCTGGCGGTGGCGCTTGCATTTGCAGGCGTAGTATTGCCTATTTTACCAACAACGCCATTTTTATTATTCGCTGCATGGTGCTTCTCACGCTCCTCGCCGCGTTTTCATCAGTGGTTATTGTATCGCTCTTGGTTTGGTAGTTATTTACGTCATTGGCAGAAGTATAGAGGACTGCCTAAAGGTGCTAAGCCTAAAGCGATTATTTTGATTTTACTCACTTTTTCATTATCGATTTGGGTTGTGAGCTATTTGTGGTTGAAAATAGGCTTGTTTGGATTACTTTGTTGGTTGCTTTATTTTATGTATCGGTTACCTGTCGTTGACGAGGCCATACAAACGCGTGATAAAACAACCCCATAAGTCAATATCTAGCTTATGGGGTTGCATTGAATTAAAAAGAAGGGTTAAACGTTACTCTGGAATTTTAATATAGTGGTTAAAAATATAGCCTAGGTTATTGATTAACCAATTTTTTCCAAGAATATCTTCTTTTTCCAGAACATTTTTGATGACCTCGGGTGTTAACAATTGTTCCGCTTCGTGTGAAAGCGGCCAATAGCTAATATGCCAAGGTTCATAGGCAACACCCGAATCCCTTGCAGTGAAAGGACGGTAAAAATCAAAGGTGGCCATATTGTCTGACAACCAATCATTTAGCGGTGCAAGGTAACCACCTGCGTCGTACTCCCAAGGCTCTAATTGCAACGTTTGCCCAGCTGGAATGCGTAAGGGGTCATAAACATCAATCTCAGTTCCCCAATGGTGACGACTTGCACCAGGTAGTGCAGACCAGTGCAAAATGGCCTCACAAAGTTGACCTTCAGAAAGTTGGGTAATATCCAGGGGTTGGCTGTTGGCATCCAGCACAGGGCGTTTACCTGAAAACTTCTCATTCCATATCAGTTGTTGCCGTGAAAAATCACGAAACGCACTGGCTGATTGTAATTTAAAGCCTGCTTTTGCTGCGGCTTGCTGCATTGCAAGAAAGGCTTTGGTTGCATTAAATTGCAGACGGTGAGGCCCCCCCAGAGTGACCAAGTGATCCGTTGAGCGGCCAGTGAGCATTTCAATGGTGATCATAGAATGAGCAACTCCATTATCCGTTCATAAATCAAAGCCAACTGCTGTAGGTCATCGACACTAACGCATTCATCAACCTTATGGATTGTGGCATTTAAAGGCCCTAGCTCTATGACTTGTGTCCCCATTTGTGCGATAAATCGACCATCAGAGGTACCACCGCTGGTGGATAATTCCGTAGTACGGCCTGTTAATTCTTGAATTGCTTGTAAGGTTGCCGAAACTAACTTGCCACTATCCGTTAAAAATGGCTGACCAGATAACGACCATTCAATTTTATATTCTAGTCCATAGTGCGAAAGCATTTCTGTGACCCTGTCACGAATTACAGTGTCTGTTAGCTCTGTACTAAAACGGAAGTTAAATTGAATAAATAATTCACCAGGAATGACATTACTCGCCCCTGTACCCGCATGAATATTGGCAATTTGCATGGTAGTTGCAGGGAAAAATGCATTACCGTTATCCCATGTTGTTGTTGTTAGCGCTTGTAAAAAGGCTGCTGCACGATGGACAGGGTTATCGGCGAGGTGTGGATAAGCAACGTGACCCTGTGTGCCAAGAATAGTTAAATCAGCGGTAATAGAACCACGGCGCCCATTTTTGATGATGTCGCCTAGCGTTGATTGGCTAGAGGGCTCACCCACCAAGCAGTAATCAACGGTTTCGTTACGCTGGATCAGCGCCTCAACAACTTTAACTGTGCCATCATGGGCGTCAGCTTCTTCATCAGAGGTAATCAGAAAGGCTAAACGACCTTGGTGAGTAGGGTGTTTTTCGACAAAACGCTCAGCAGCTACAATCATAGCGGCAACAGAACCTTTCATATCTGCTGCGCCACGACCATATAGATGTTGGTTAATAATTGTTGGAGTGAATGGTGGCGTTTGCCAGTTTTCGCTATTTCCCGCGGGAACAACATCAGTGTGACCTGCAAACGCGAGTGTTGTTCCAGTACCGCGGTGAGCCCAAAAATTGAGTGTATGACCAAAGGGCATTGGTTCAACGGTAAAACCAATTTTTTGTAGCCTTTCGGTGAGTAATGCTTGGCAGCCTTGGTCATCAGGGCTAATCGAGGGGCGTGAAATAAGCTCTTTTGCTAATTGAATAACAGGACAATCCATTTATACCACCTAACTACTGAGTAAAAGTTTGGTACTCATCGGCACTAAAACCGACCAGATAGCGATTATCTGCTGAAACTAAAACAGGGCGTTTAATCATTGCTGGCTCAGCAAGTAATGCTTGTTTTGCACTTGTTGCGTCAACCACTGCATTTTTTTGCTCATCACTGAGTTTACGCCATGTTGTGCCTCGTTTATTGACTAAAACCTCCCAATCAATGTGTTCCATCAATACAGAAAGTAAGGCATCGTCTAGGCCATCAACCCGATAGTCATGGAATTGATAGTCGACCCCGTTGTCTTCTAAGTAGCGACGTGCTTTTTTGATGGTGTCACAGTTTTTAATTCCGTACATGATATAAGGAGAAGAAGGGGTTTTAGACATACAGTTTTCCTCTAAAGCAAATGATTTATCTTACATAATGCGGGAAAATGCATTATGGGTCTACCCCCAACAATATAAATAAAAGTAGGTATTTATTACGTTGGTTATAATGAATGTCTTATATAATCATTATAACCAATACTTATTATATAAATGAGTGGTTGAATAATTCATATTGGTTATTTTGAACGCATGTAAATTAAGCTGGCTTCGAGTCGAGAACGCACGCGCAGTTTTTTTAGAATATTTCGAATGTGTACTTTAACGGTTTCTTCAGAAATAAAAAGTAACTTAGAAATTTCTCTGTTTTTTAACCCCGCGGCAAGCTCATGCAGAATTTCACATTCCCTTCGTGTTAATGTGGATAGTGGGTCATTAGATTGATGGCGAGTCATTAAATGTTGATAAATTTTTTCACTGAATACATGTTGCCCTGCAGAGGCCTTTTTCATGCTGTAATATAGCATATCAAGTTCACTACTTTTTAATAAATAACCTTGGGCTCCTGCATCAATAGCACCGTATATATCGGTTTTAATTGTAGATGCGGATAAAACTAATAGATAGCTATTTAAGCATTGTTTGCGGAGCATCCGAATGGTTTCAAAGGTTTTATTGCCATGCATATTGGTATCTATCACGATAAGATCGGGCTGTAGATGTGTTGCAATACTTAATGCTTCGGTACAATTACAGCTTTCTGCCATTACAACGAAGTGTTCATCGGTATTGATGAGCTGACGCAATCCAAAGCGTATAATAGGGTGCTCATCAACAATCATTACTGTGTAATTAGACATAGAGGGTTCCTTTGTTATGTCTGAAACGTTACGAACTATTTGGATAGGTGTGATAGAAATAATCACTATTTTGACGTTAATATAACCATTTTTATTATTTAATATGCTAATGGCTATGAGTTTAATATGTGTAATATTATTTGACATTGCTGAGATAAAATATGTAAAGCGAAATTTAAATATGAAATTAAGATAACTTTTACTGATTTTTGATAATACATTAATTTTCGAAAATTAATATCGGTAATTTGAATAATTTAAATGATACTTAATGAATAATAAGGGCGGAATTAATTAATATATAATTAATGTATTAATTAAGTAAAAAGTTAAGTGACATATACATTATCAATTTATAATGATTATATTCATAGTATGTTTTTTATTTAATTAAATAGGCTAGAGGTTCACCTCACCATGTCGTCTGAGAAAAAAGCTAAATGATACGTTTAAATGCAGATGTTTTATCCAGTTTGCTGCTGCAAATTCCTGCTTATCAAAAGATTTTTCTGGAAATTGCCAGCATGATCATGATTTGCTAGCGAGATGTGTTTATACTGTTATCGCTCTTACCTTACCTATTTTGAAAGGACTTGACGATGGATGATAAATTAAAACAAAGTGCTCTTGATTTTCATGAGTTTCCACATCCAGGGAAAATCACGGTTACCCCTACAAAACCTTTAACGACCCAGCGTGACCTTGCCTTAGCGTATTCTCCTGGCGTTGCTGTGCCATGCCTTGAAATTGCTGATGATCCACTTAAAGCCTATCGTTATACAGCGAAAGGTAATTTGGTGGGAGTGGTATCAAACGGAACAGCTGTTCTTGGCTTAGGGAATATTGGCGCCTTAGCGGGTAAGCCCGTTATGGAAGGGAAAGGGGTTCTATTCAAAAAGTTTTCTGGCGTTGATGTCTTTGATATTGAAGTCGATGAAACTGATCCTGATAAATTGGTTGATATTATTGCCTCACTTGAACCGACCTTTGGTGGGATCAACTTAGAAGATATCAAAGCGCCAGAGTGCTTTTATATTGAGCAAAAATTACGTGAGCGCATGAAAATTCCTGTGTTCCACGATGACCAGCATGGTACGGCGATTATTTGTACAGCAGCGGTAATTAACGGCCTGCGTATTGTGAAAAAAGAGATTGGCGATGTTCGCTTAGTGGTCTCGGGTGCAGGTGCTGCATCAATCGCATGTATGAATCTGTTGGTTGCATTAGGCCTTAAACGTGAAAATATCACAGTTTGTGATTCAAAAGGTGTGATTTATAAAGGCCGTGATGAACGCATGGATGTTACGAAGGCCGCTTATGCGATTGAAGATAATGGTCAACGTACTTTAGCTGACGCTATTCCAAATGCGGATATTTTCTTAGGCTGCTCAGGACCACGCTTATTGACACCAGAAATGGTGAAAACGATGGCGAAAGACCCTCTCATTTTAGCGCTGGCGAACCCAGAACCTGAAATTTTACCACCACTGGCGAAAGAAGTTCGCCCAGATGCCATTATCTGTACAGGCCGCTCTGATTACCCAAATCAAGTTAATAACGTATTATGTTTCCCATTCATTTTCCGCGGTGCGCTGGACGTTGGGGCAACGACTATTAACGAAGAAATGAAACTGGCTTGTGTTTATGCTATCGCCGATTTGGCACTTGCAGAACAAAGTGAAGAAGTTGCTTCAGCATATGGCAATCAAGACTTATTTTTCGGCCCAGAATACATCATTCCTAAACCATTTGACCCACGTCTGATTGTTAAGATTGCCCCCGCGGTGGCGAAAGCTGCGATGGATTCAGGTGTGGCCACTCGCCCAATTGCAGATTTCGATGCCTATATCGAAAAATTAAACCAATTTGTTTATAAAACAAATTTATTTATGAAACCGATTTTCTCTCAAGCGAAAACAGCGAAAAAACGCATTGTTTTAGCGGAAGGGGAAGAAGAGCGCGTATTGCATGCAACGCAGGAGCTGGTTTCATTAGGTTTGGCATTCCCAATTTTAGTGGGTCGCCCAAGTGTTATTGAAATGCGTATTCAGAAACTGGGCCTACATATTGAATTAGGCAAAGATTTTGAAGTGGTCAACAATGAAAATGACCCGCGCTATAAAGAATACTGGCAAGAATATTACCAAATCATGAAGCGTCGTGGGGTGTCGCAAGAAATGGCTCGCCGTGCCGTAATCAACAACCCTACGTTAATTGGCGGTATCATGGTGTTACGTGGTGAAGCTGACGGTATGATTTGCGGTACAGTAGGCAGTTATGGCGAACACTATGAAGTGGTAAAAGATCTATTTGGTTTCCGCGAAGGCGTCCATACGGCAGGTGCAATGAACGCCTTATTGCTGCCAACCGGTAACACTTTTATTGCCGATACTTACGTCAATGAAGACCCAACCCCTGAAGAGTTGACCGAAATTACCTTGATGGCTGCAGATACGGTACGTCGCTTTGGTATTGAGCCAAAAGTGGCTTTATTATCACGCTCAAGTTTTGGTTCTTCCGATTGTCCTTCTGCACAAAAAATGCGCGACACTTTAGCTATGATCAAAGCTCGTGATCCGCACCTTGAAATTGATGGTGAAATGCATGCAGATGCAGCGTTGGTTGAGTCCATTCGCAAAGATGTGATGCCAGATAGCCCATTAAAAGGGTCTGCTAACTTATTAATTATGCCTACGATGGAAGCTGCACGTATTAGTTATAACTTACTGCGTGTGACCAGTTCTGATGGTGTGACTGTCGGTCCAGTATTAATGGGTGTAGCGAAACCTGTGCATATTTTAACGCCAATTGCCTCTGTTCGTCGTATCGTGAACATGGTGGCGCTGGCGGTTGTTGAGGCACAAACTAACCCACTCTAATATGGCAGTCGGTTTGTATTTAAATTAAGCATAAAAGGGCTTTCGTATTTATATGAGGCCCTTTTTTAATTGAAAATGATTATCATTATCTGTATTTTGTGTGCTTCATCTGCATACTGGAAAATAAAATAATGATATCAAAACGCTTTATTGGAAAAACAATCACATTACTGGCAGGCCTAGTGTTACTGGTGGGGTGTGTTCAGAAATCCCCGCAAAAAACACTTCAACTCGATCATAAACTCGTAGAAAAAAATCAATTGATTGATTTATCTTCAGGGAAATCAATCACCCCAGAACAACTGGTGCAACAACTCGCTCAATCTTCCCATGTGATTGTGGGCGAAAAGCATGACAACCGTTATCACCATCAAATAGAGCAGTGGTTAGTCCAAGAAATGCAGCAGGTCAGGCCGCAAGGTGCGGTTTTACTAGAGATGATGACACCATCGCAACAAAAAGAATTCAATAGAGCAAAAACGGAATTGCAGGGAAATGCTTATATTCGTGATGAGCGGCTACAAACAGCGATCAAATGGAATACGGGTTGGCCATGGGAGCAGTACGGCGAGCTGATTAAACATGTATTAGTGCAACCTTATCCTGTGTTAGCCGCAAACTTAGATAAAGATGTGATTACAAAGGCTTATGCAAATCCGCCTAAATTGACGGGAGCACATTCAACTCAACCCGTTGTACAAGAGATTATTAGTAAAACGATTGAATCTTCACATGGTGGTGAATTGACAGCTGAACAAGTCACCAAAATGACGGTTATCCAACAAATGCGTGACCGCGCAATGGCTAACGCTTTAATTAACGCACCACAACCTGCATTACTGTTTGCGGGTGGATATCATGCAACTCGTGCGATTGGCGTGCCTCTTCACTTACAAGATTTATCACCAGAAACTGAATTTAAGGTATTAATTATCTCTGAAAAAGGCAGTGAGATTGATAATTTACATGCTGATTACGTCTGGTATACCCCAACAAGTGATTAATAGTCAGGCTAATTAAGCTAAATAAATATTAATAATGTGAATGAATTAGCACTATTTGTAATAAATGGTTTTCATTTGCATTTGTTATTGATTATCATTTGCGTTCTTTGTTGTTACATGAAAGATTAAAATGTCGACGATCACTTTAGAATACGGTAGAACGACGAAAACCAGTGGCGCTTTTGCTTTGGCTGTTATTCTGCATGTTGCGGTTATTCTCCTTTTTTTTAAAATTACGGAAAATGATTGGCAATATTTATTACCGCCACCTTCAGTGGTTATGGAAATTTCCATTGAATCACAAGCTAAACAGTTAACTGAAACTAATATCGGTGAAACTCAAGAGCTCGCGATAGCAAGCCAAGCACAAGAATCGGCTATGGATGATGTTGTCACTCCTTCAGTGCCAATTAACGAAGAGGCTGAAGTGTTGGTGACAAAGGTGGAAAAAAAGAAAACTGAGCCAGTACCTAAAAAAGAACGCAAGGACGTGAAAAATAAGCGAATTAGCGAGTTGGAAAGCGATAACTCAAAAGCCAGTGCTGCCCCAGTGACAAGCGATGCGGCGGCAAAGCAACAAACAGATCGCGTTGCGGCTGCATTTAACAGTCATGCTCAATCAGATGATGAGCAACGCCAATGGGAAGCGCTAGTTCTTGGGCAACTGAATAAATTTAAACGCTATCCTGAAGATGCTAGACGGCGTAATCGCGTTGGAAGGCCCGTGATTAAATTTGAGGTAGATGCACAGGGATATATCGTGAATAGTGCATTAGTCAGAAGCTCAGGTACAAACTCATTAGATAGAGAAGCGCAACGGGTACTCACTCGAGCTGAGCCCTTGCCAGTACCCCCTGCCGATATGTTAGCTCAAGGCAAAGTGACGGTGGAATTGCCGATTGATTTTACGATTGAAAATAAATAATCAGGGTAAAAAATGCGAACGCACTTAAATAGATTGTCAGGCTTATCAGGAGCCGTTAAATTTTGTCTTATTGCATTATTGGGATTACAGACAAGCGCAGTGTTTGCGGAGGAACGAATGACAGCACCGATGGCCAAAAAGCAGCCACATACGATGACAATCCACGGAGATACCCGTGTCGATAACTATTATTGGTTAAGGGATGACGAGCGTAAAGCGCCAGAGGTCATTGACTATCTCACCCAAGAAAATGCCTATACACAGCAAGAGCTTAAATCAGGAGAGTCATTAAAAAAAGCGATTTATGACGAGTTATTCTCACGGATGAAACAAGATGACGAGTCAGTTCCGTACGATTTTAATGGCTATACTTATCGCACTCGTGTTGTTGCTGGAAAAAATTATGCAATTTATGAAAGACGCCCTGTAAATAGCCAAGGTGAATGGACTGTTTTAGTCGATGGTAACCAACGTGCGGAAGGTACAGAATATTATCGTATGGGGGCGTTAACAATTTCACCCGATAACACGATAATGGCAATTGCAGAGGATAGACAAGGGCGTAATGAATTCGCGGTTTCATTTCGTAAAATTAATGAAAGTCAGTGGCAAAATGATGTGTTGATGAATACATCAGGCAATATTGTTTGGGCGAATGATAACCAAACTTTATTCTATGTGAATAAAGACAAGCAAACGTTATTACCATATCAAGTGGTTAGCCATAAGTTAGGCACAAAACAAGCGCAAGACAAACTGCTTTATGAAGAAAACGATGATACGTTTTACGTGAGTTTAAGCAAATCGACTTCGAAAGAGATCATTTTTATTGGCATTACCAGTACTGAGACATCCGAATATCGGATTATCGATGCTAACCAACCTGATAAAGCGATTGAAACCTTTAAACCTCGCCAAACGGGTGTGGAATACTACCCTGATCATTTCAATGGGAAATTCTATATTCGTTCAAACCATCAAAACCCATTATTTGGTTTGTACACTAATAACAATGCAGAAAAACATAATGATTTTTCGGCGTGGTCGACATTGATTGCTCCTCGCGATGATGTTGATTTAGAAGGATTTGAACTCTTTAATAACTGGTTAGTGCTTGAAGAGCGGGCGAATGGTTTGGTGAATATTCGCCAAATTGATTGGCAAACTCAGCAAGAAAATTATGTGACGTTTGACGACCCTGCGTACATGGCATGGATATCAAATAATCCAGAACCTAATACTAACAAATTGCGTTATGGCTATTCATCGATGACTACGCCGTCTTCTGTGTATGAAATCAATATGCAAACGCAAGAAAAACAGTTACTAAAACAAGAGGATATCAAAAATTTTGATAAGGCAAATTACCAAAGTGAACGTTTATGGATAACGGCTAACGATGGCGTAAAAGTCCCCGTTTCACTGGTTTATCGCAAAGACCTCTTTAAACAAGGCAAAAACCCATTACTTATCTATGGCTATGGGGCGTATGGTTATGGTTTGGACCCTTCATTTAGTTCATCAAGATTGTCTCTGTTAGATCGCGGTTTTGTCTATGCTATCGCACATATTCGTGGTGGTGGTGAACTGGGTAAAAAATGGTATTTGCAAGGAAAGACTATTCATAAAATGAATACCTTCACTGACTTTATCGATGTGACCAATGCGCTTATTGACCAAGGTTATGGAAAAAAAGGGCATATTTATGCGATGGGGGGGAGTGCAGGTGGTTTATTAATGGGGGCGATTGTGAATATGGCGCCTGAGTTATATGAAGGCGTGGTTTCTGCGGTTCCATTTGTGGATGTTGTGACGACAATGCTTGACCCTTCTATTCCATTGACCACGGGGGAATATGATGAATGGGGAAACCCTGAAAATGAAGAGGCTTATTGGCGCATAAAATCCTATAGTCCTTATGACAATATTAAAGCACAGCGTTATCCACATATGTTGGTCACCACAGGCCTGCATGATTCTCAAGTTCAATATTGGGAACCTGCTAAATGGGTGGCAAAATTACGCGATATGAAACAAGGCAATTCTTTATTATTATTGGAAACTAACATGAACGCAGGGCACGGCGGGAAATCTGGGCGTTTTAATGCACTTGATGATATTGCTCTGGATTACAGTTTTCTTTTAATGCTAGAAGATAAAGCTAAATACTTTCCTTATTTAAAATAATTTATTCAATCTAATAATAACCCCCTAAATGTGTGAATATATTTAGGGGGAAACATTTTTTGATAATTCAATTATGGGTATTGAATTTATCTTTTTTATATTGGAATGCACTGTGGGCGTGAATAGAAATATTGCGTTTACAGGAATGGTTTAAATGAAAAATAAAATAATAATATTGAGTGCGAGTATGGTTTTTACTGGTGCTCAGGGGATTGCTTTCGCTGAAAATACACAGCAAGAAAATCAAGGCAAAGAAAAGGTTGTTAAATTTAGCCAATTAAAAGTCTCAGGTGCGCAAAAACAAACGCCTTTGGTTAAAGCACTGGAAAAACCAGGTGCTTACAGTGCTGTTGGAACTGAAAATAAGTTACAAGGTATGGATAAAATTATCCGTACTATGCCAGGGACGTACACCCAAATGGATGGCAGCCAAGGTACTATCAACGTGAACATTCGTGGCCTGAGTGGTTTTGGTCGCGTTAATATGATGGTGGATGGTGTCACACAAAGTTACTACGGTATTTCGCCTAGCCAATACACGCATGGGCAACAGCCCAATAATGATTTCGGCGCGTTAATTGATCCTAATTTTATTGTTGAAGTTGATGTGGAAAAAGGGCAATTAAATGGCAGTAATAGTGTGAATGCTTTAGCTGGTAGCGCAAACTTTCGTACTCTTGGTATTGATGATGTAATTTTTAAAGATAATTTATATGGACTACGTAGCAAAGGAAGTTGGGGAGATAACGGGCTTGGCTATAACGGTATGGTTTCCGTTGCAGGAAAAACATTATTAAATGATGGGGAAGGATATTTTGGTGGTTTAATTGCCATCAGCGGTCACAATATTCCCGGAAGTTATAAAAATGGTGCGGGATATGACAGTGATGATTTTGCAACGGATTCAACGTTCAAACAAAAGCCTCAATCACAATTAACCAAATTAAAATATAAACCCAATGATACACATGAATTAGAGTTTAGCGGCCGTTTTTTACAAAATAAATTAACTCGCCGTAAAATTGATAGTGAAGATTATTACCTTAAATATAAATATACGCCATTAAATGAACTAGTGGATATTGAGGTGTTGGCAAACTACAGTAATAGCAACCAAAAGTTTGAAGGGGATTCCCTTGGGTGGGCTTTGAGAGAGGGCGGGTCTAAAAATATTGCAGATGGCCTTAATATCTCAAATACGAGCCGATTTTCTTATGGAGATGTCGATTTTCAATGGAAAATCGGTTCTAAATTATCGAAAACGAAATACCAAAAGACAGTAAGCTCAGTTATTGATGATGACACATTAAAATATAACCCTTTTTCCCCAGAAGGCACACTGGATTTATCCAGCGGTTATACGCAACTAGAAGCGAAATACGATATTTATACGGCGGTATTTGATTTGAATTATATGCACTACCGTTTAAAAGGTTATAAACCCGCTTGCGATGAAACTGAGAAATGTTTCCCTCAGGAAGAAGCTAATATTAACTTAAAAGAGAGTGGTTTTAACCCTGGAGTATTACTTTCTGCTGAAATCATACCTGAATTCCAGCCTTTTGTGAGTTATGCACATTCAATGAGGGCACCAAATTCACAGGAAGTTTTTTATTCACAAAATGGCGGACAAAGTATGAACCCATTTTTAAAAGGTGAAAGAGCAAATACGTGGCAGGTTGGGTTTAACAGTTTAAAACCTGATTTATTTGTTGAAGGCGACCAATTTAATCTGAAAGCGTTGTGGTTTAATACAAAAATTAAAAATTACATTACGAGCAAGCCATATTTATTGTGTAAGCCAACAAATGCGGTTGAATTAGAATGGTGTTTGATGAACGATGATGTTTGGGACAACGAATTTCCGAATATTACTCAAAAAAGCTATATCTATTCGAATGAAATAAAAGACGTTAATTTGCGTGGTTATGAACTGCAAGCAAACTATGATGCAGGTGTATTCTATTCAATGCTTTCTTATACAAAAGAGACTGGAGACCAGCCTACGTCCATTGCGAAAACCGCAGATTTTAGTGCAGGAGATTTTACGGAACTACCTGATTATTATCTAACCTTAGATTCAGGTGTCCGTTTATTGGATGAAAAGTTAACATTGGGAACGACGGTTACATGGACTGGGCCATCCAAACGTATTGGTGTTGAATCTATTGTAGATAATGAAGGGAATGCTTTAAAAGATAAATATGAAAAGCAGCCAACCGTGATTGATTTATACACCGATTATGAAATCAACAAGAACGTCAAATTGATGATGACAATAAATAACGTAACAAATAAAAATTATTCTGATGCACTAAACCGTTCAAATTCGACAGCAATTATGGAGGAACGTGGTAAACACAATGCGACGGCAAGAGGGCGTACCTATATGTTGGGTGGGCAAATTCGTTTCTAATTAGGGTTAAAATATGGGTTTCATTAAATTAAAAAGATGAAACCCATAAAATAGTTAATTTGTTTTTCTTGTGGTGCGCCTTGCTTTTACTTTTTCAATATGGGTAATTTCACTTTCTACCCAGCCATCATTTAAGCGCGTACGTAGCTGTTGTCCCAGTTTAACTTGGGTGGTTTTTTTCAAAACTGCGCCATCAGGTGCTTCGCTAATGCTAAAGCCACGAGCCAGTGTTGCTAATGGGCTAACAGCTTCCATTTTTGAGCACGCTACTGCAAAACGTTGCCTGTAACTGTTCACTAATTGCGTCATCATATTTTGTAAATGGTATTGCACTTGTTGTAAGTGGCGCTGTTGTTTTTGCAATTGTGGTCGTAAATCGTTTTGTTGCAGACGACGATTGGCTCTATCAAATTTAACTGAGGCAGTTTGCAATTGACGAGTCATTGACTGTGCAAGTTTTTGCTGTAATAAATTCAACTGATTATGTTGTCTTGCTAAACGTAATTGCGGGTGTTGCTGTTGTAAACGGTGATGAAGCTTAGCAAAGCGTTGCTGTTGCCCTGCGATGTAATAGTCCATCGCCATTTCAAGGTGTTGTTGTGCTGATTTTATCTGGCGGAGCATTTCTTGTTGGTTACGACTGACCAGTTCCGCGGCAGCGGATGGTGTCGGTGCTCTCACATCCGCCACATAATCTGCAATGGTGACGTCAGTTTCATGGCCTACAGCGCTGATGATGGGTAATTGGCTCGAAAATATCGCTCTTGCGACGATTTCCTCATTAAACGCCCATAAGTCTTCTAATGAACCGCCACCGCGGCCAACAATTAATACATCACATTCACGGCGTAAATTTGCTAATTCAATCATACGTGCGATTTGAGCAGGGGCGAGATCCCCTTGAACCGCCGTGGGGTAGATAACAATCGGCAGTGAAGGGTCACGACGGCGAAGAATATTTAAAATATCGTGCAAAGCCGCACCCGTTGCAGAGGTGATAATCCCCACAGATTTTGCTGGGCTGGGTAACGGTTTTTTATGCCGTGTATCAAATAAACCTTGCGCGCTTAGCGTTTGTTTTAGCAACTCGAAACGTTGTTGCAATAACCCTTCGCCCGCAGGTTGCATGCTCTCAATAATTAACTGGTAGTCGCCGCGGGGTTCATATAGCGTGACAGTGGCGCGCACTAAAACCTGTTGCCCATTTTGAGGACGGAAGGTTACCCGTGCATTTTGCCCACGGAACATCGCCGCACGAACTTGTGCACGGTCATCTTTCAGCGTCAGATACCAATGACCTGAACTAGGCTGGGAAAAATTTGAAATTTCTGCAGTTAACCATATCCGCCCCATTTGCTGATCAAGAAGTTCGCGCACGGCAAGGTTAAGCTTACTAACAGAAAAAATTGCACTATTTTGTGAAGTCGACATGTGAGCCAGATCAAATTTTAAAACAAGGACTTAATCGCTAAATACTAACCTAGCTATCGGAGTTATCAAGTAATTTTTCAAAAAAAGGCTGGAAGCAACCGATTACGGTGTGTATAATGCCGCGGCAATATTTTATACCTTTCCATAACGCTGCCTGGTGGGATATTGCCTATGTTACGCATTAAAAAAGAAGCACTAACTTTCGACGACGTATTACTCGTTCCTGCACACTCAACAGTATTACCAAATACAGCTGATCTCTCTACTCAACTGACTGCAAACATCCGCCTGAACATTCCAATGCTTTCTGCAGCAATGGACACCGTTACTGAATCTGACCTTGCAATCGCCTTGGCTCAAGAAGGTGGGATTGGCTTTATCCACAAGAACATGTCTATCGAGCGCCAAGCGGAAGAAGTTCGCCGCGTGAAAAAACATGAAAGTGGTGTTGTCACTGACCCTGTCACCGTTACCCCTGATACCACTATCCGCGAAGTGCAAGAAATGGCTGAACGTAATGGTTTCGCAGGTTACCCAGTGGTGGCGAAAGACAATTCATTAGTCGGTATCATTACAGGCCGTGATGTGCGTTTCGTGACAGATTTAGACCAACCAGTTACCGCGGTTATGACGCCAAAAGAGCGTTTAGTTACCGTCAAAGAAGGTGAAGCACGCGAAATCGTATTACAAAAAATGCATGAAAAACGCGTAGAAAAAGCCTTAGTCATCGACGATAACTTCCATCTGTTAGGGATGATCACCGTTAAAGACTTCCAGAAAGCAGAACGTAAACCAAACGCATGTAAAGACGAGCAAGGTCGTTTACGTGTTGGTGCTGCGGTTGGTGCTGGCGGTGGCAATGAAGAGCGCATTGATGCGCTGGTTGCAGCTGGTGTAGACGTCTTACTGATAGACTCTTCACACGGCCACTCTGAAGGTGTATTACAACGCATTCGTGAAACTCGCCAAAAATACCCTGACTTACAAATCATTGGTGGTAACGTTGCAACAGCTGAAGGCGCAAAAGCGTTAGCAGATGCAGGCGTGAGCGCAGTGAAAGTCGGTATTGGCCCTGGCTCTATTTGTACTACGCGTATCGTAACGGGTGTTGGTGTACCACAAATTACTGCAATCGCTGAAGCTGCAGAAGCACTTGAAGGCACGGGTATTCCAGTTATTGCTGATGGTGGTATTCGTTTCTCTGGTGATATCTCCAAAGCGATTGCAGCGGGTGCCGCGTGTGTGATGGTGGGTTCGATGTTCGCAGGGACTGAAGAATCTCCGGGTGAAACTATCCTGTTCCAAGGCCGTACTTACAAAGCATACCGTGGTATGGGCTCATTAGGGGCAATGTCTAAAGGCTCTTCAGACCGTTATTTCCAATCTGATAACGCAGCAGACAAATTAGTACCAGAAGGCATCGAAGGCCGTGTTGCCTATAAAGGTCGCCTGAAAGAAATCATTCACCAGCAAATGGGTGGTTTACGTTCCTGTATGGGGCTGACGGGTTGTGGTACCATTGACGCACTGAGAACAAAAGCGGAATTTGTCCGCATCAGTGGCGCGGGTATTCAAGAGAGCCACGTACATGATGTGACTATCACCAAAGAATCACCAAACTATCGTTTGGGACAATAACCGATAACTTTACAGGGTGGTGTGTTGATGTATTGCACATCACCAATTTTTATTTTTGACTTGAATTTTTGGAATTCTCCTCAAATGACAACAAATATCCATAAGCATCGCATCCTTATCCTTGACTTCGGTTCGCAATATACACAGCTGATTGCCCGCCGTATCCGTGAAATTGGCGTTTATTGTGAACTCTGGGCGTGGGACGTTACAGAAGAGCAAATTCGAGAATTTAATCCAAATGGTATTATTCTTTCTGGTGGCCCAGAAAGTACGACTGAGAATGATAGCCCACGAGCACCCGACTACGTCTTCAACGCAGGCGTACCTGTATTAGGAATTTGCTATGGCATGCAAACCATGTCAATGCAACTGGGTGGTGCTGTTGAAGTTTCAGGTGAACGTGAGTTTGGTTACGCAAACGTTGAAATCACTGAACAATGTGAATTATTCCGCGATATCAAAGACTCTCTCAATGAAGCGGGCAAACCTGTTTTAGACGTGTGGATGAGCCATGGCGACAAAGTAACAGCTATCCCTGCGGACTTCAAAACGATTGCAAGCACACCAAGCTGCCCGTATGCCATCATGGCAAACGAAGAGAAAAAATTCTACGGTGTACAGTTCCACCCAGAAGTAACTCACACTCATCAAGGTTTAAATATTTTATCCCGTTTCGTCAAAGATATTTGTCAATGTGAAGCATTATGGACACCTGCTGCAATTATCGAAGACACTGTTGCGCGCTTGAAAGAGCAAATCGGTGATGACCACGTATTGCTGGCATTGTCAGGTGGTGTTGATTCTTCAGTTACCGCTTTACTGTTAAACCGCGCTATTGGTAAACGCTTAACGTGCGTGTTTGTTGATAACGGCTTATTACGTTTAAACGAAGCAGACCAAGTGATGGAAATGTTTGCAGGTAAATTTGACCTGAACATTATCCATGCTAAAGCGGAAGATCGTTTCTTAAATGCTTTAGCGGGGATCAGCGATCCTGAAGCGAAACGTAAGAAAATTGGTCATGTGTTTATTGAAGTTTTCGATGAAGAGTCATCTAAACTACCAAATATCAAGTGGTTAGCACAAGGGACTATCTACCCAGACGTTATTGAGTCAGCAGCATCTGCAACTGGTAAAGCACACGTCATTAAATCTCACCACAATGTGGGTGGATTGCCAGATGACATGAAACTTGGCTTAGTGGAGCCGTTAAAAGAGCTGTTCAAAGACGAAGTGCGTAAAATTGGCTTAGAGTTAGGCCTACCTTATGACATGTTATATCGTCACCCATTCCCAGGCCCAGGTTTAGGGGTTCGTGTATTAGGTGAAGTGAAGAAAGAGTACTGTGACTTACTGCGCCGTGCAGATGCTATCTTTATCGAAGAGCTACATAAAGCTGACTTATATCATAAAGTTAGCCAAGCATTCACTGTGTTCTTACCTGTTCGCTCTGTTGGCGTTATGGGCGATGGCCGTAAATATGACTGGGTTGTTTCACTGCGTGCAGTTGAAACCATCGACTTTATGACTGCTCATTGGGCACACTTACCATATGATTTCTTAGGCCGCGTTTCTAACCGCATCATCAATGAGGTTAATGGTATTTCCCGCGTGGTTTATGATATCAGCGGCAAGCCACCTGCGACGATTGAGTGGGAATAATCCCCCAATAAGAACTCGCTGGCACTGACTGGCAAAATAACGACTTAAGCCCATGTAAAAGTGGGCTTTTTTGTTTTTATAGTTTGCCGTATCTGGCACTGATTAGCAGCGTCAAGCACAAGTTGAATGGGGTATTAAAGTTGGTATTATCGCAAGCAGATGCCATGAACACCGACTGATACCATGCGATAGTTTTTGATCTCCTCATGGTATTAAAAACAAGTAATTGTTTGTTTTTAAAGGAATTGAATCATAGTTTCCTACGGTTGTTTTGCATGGTATCGAAACGTTAAAAAAGGATGAAAATGAATGCTGACTGATACCAAACTGAGAAATTTAAAACCGAAAGAAAAGCTCTATAAAGTGAACGACAGAGATGGGCTGTATGTCGCTGTAACGCCTGCTGGCTCTGTCTCTTTTCGTTATAACTACGCCATCAACGGCAGACAGGAAACGGTGACTTTTGGTCGTTATGGTATTGGCGGAATTACTTTAGCTGAAGCCAGAGAGCGGCTAGGGGAAGCTAAAAGAATGGTGACAGATGGTAAGTCCCCAGCTAAAGAAAAAGCCAGAGATAAAGCGAGAATTAAAGGTGCTGAAACATTTGGTGCATGGGCTGAAAAGTGGCTTCGTGGCTATCAAATGGCAGATTCTACACGGGATATGCGGCGATCAGTTTATACCAGGGAACTCAAGGGGAAATTTGGCAACCAAAAATTAAATGAAATCACACACGAAGACTTACGGGCGATCACTGACACTATTGTTGAACGTGGTGCACCAGCGACTGCGGTTCATGCACGAGAAATCGTACTTCAGGTTTATCGCTGGGCGATTGAACGGGGCCAGAAGGTAGAAAACCCAGCAGATTTAGTGAGACCTGCAAGTATTGCAAAATTTGAACCCAGAGATCGCTCGTTAACGCCAGGTGAAATTGGTTTGATGTATCACTATCTTGAGAAGGTTGGGACAACGCCCTCAATTCGGGTAGCTGTAAAACTGCTATTGTTAACAATGGTACGTAAAAGTGAGTTAACGAACGCCACCTGGAGTGAAATTAATTTCAGTGAAGCAATTTGGACAATCCCAAAAGAGCGAATGAAACGCCGTAATCCGCATTTGGTTTTTTTATCGCGTCAAGTCATGGATATTTTAGTTGCCTTAAAAACCTTTGCAGGCGGTTCTGATTTTATTCTACCATCGCGCTATGATTCAGATGCGCCAATGAGTAGTGCAACAATGAATCGGGTGCTGGTTCTCACCTATAAAGCAGCACAAAAAGACGGGCATGACCTTGCTAAATTTGGGCCTCACGATTTACGCAGAACAGCGAGTACATTATTGCATGAAGCAGGCTATAACACAGATTGGATAGAGAAATGCCTGGCGCATGAACAGAAAGGAGTTAGGGCAGTGTACAATAAGGCAGAGTATCGTGAACAACGCACCGCTATGTTGCAGGATTGGGCTGATATGATTGATGAGTGGACGGTCTAAAGTACGTTTAATAGTGTAATTAGACCTATGATTATCATATCTTGATTATATACATGTTTTATATGTATATAATCAGCGGTACACTTATTATTAGCATAAATCTCTTGAGCTAATGAGATCTTCAAGCTTGTTTGCTTTAAAGTTATGGAAATCAAGGTCATAAAATAAATCACGGAAATTGGTATGATATTTATGGCCACTAGAGTTAATCAATTTAAATGTAGTAAAGATACACTGAGCCACATTATCATCAATTGGTAAATCTAATAATAA
Organism: Providencia xihuensis; assembly: GCF_041953405.1. Classification (NCBI taxonomy): domain Bacteria; kingdom Pseudomonadati; phylum Pseudomonadota; class Gammaproteobacteria; order Enterobacterales; family Morganellaceae; genus Providencia; species Providencia xihuensis. The sequence continues at coordinate 2,157,519 of NZ_CP169565.1, forward strand.
GCTTAATGCATGAGAATTTAAGTAAACAAATTTTTCCATGTCAATCTTGGATTTTAGGTAAAATTTGTAAAATTCAATACAGTTAGATATTTTTATCTTTTTAGATAACACTAACTCATTAAGCCCTCCAAATACAATAGATGAATTTAAGCCTGATAATGAATGTGGTTGTTCGAATTGTTTTGATGAAAGAAAAGTTTTAGTAGCATATTCACCAGGATTTAGAAATGCATGTACTTGAATCCAATCACTTTCAAATGATTTTATTCCTAGATAATTTGCAATTACTTTGGCTATGAAAATACGTAAAAAATATAATGGGTAAATGTCATTAGATATTAATGGAAAAAATGGCTGTACTGGATAAATAGCTTTACTATAATAAACTCTTCTTCCATGGGCTACAGAATTTCTAGATTCAATTAAATTTTTAATCCAGTAAGATGTACGTTCATCAAAAAGTTCGTATTTTTTTAATAAATAGGTTATTTTAGAGTATACTGAAATATCCTTATCTAATATAGATGAGATCAATTTTGTTTTTAGGGTGACTTCATTCTCTATTGTTGAGGAAGGTAATGAAAGAATAATATCATTATATTTTCTAAGAAACTCTTCAGTTAAAATTTTAGAATCATTTTTTATTTCACTAGATGATGTATTTCCAAGTAATTCAAGGACATGAAAGTATGATAATGTGGCTTCATCATTAAAAATAAGATTTTCCTCTGTTTCTTTTTCTAAATATCTAGCTTTACGCCAACGATCTAACAAAGAAAAAATAAATTCTTTTTCATGTGTCGTTGAGTCTATGATTTTATTCATTAACTCACTTAAAGTTTGAGTGTGATCAGTGTTTTCTTTAATATAAATAGCATCTAAATTCAGGTTTGGAGGACTATCAATTATTTTTTTATGAGAAGAGTGACCAAATACATCTAGGGGTTCATCAATTAAGAATGATATTATTCCTAGGATACTTAAATATTTAGCTCGTACAAGAATAGTTGAGTCAGTAATAGATTGATAGTTTTTTAGTTGACATAGTATAGAGATTTTAAATGTAGTAGACTCAGCATCATTTTCAGTTGTAACAGAGCAGTTATCTATAGAAAAGGATAATTGCGCTACATTTTTTACTGGGACATTGACGTTGTATTCTACAAGACAATTTTTCATTAATTACTCCAATAAATTGAGTATAAAATTTATTCAGACTCTATATCTAGAGAGCCTTCTAACAAAAAATCCTTACACACAGACTGCATGGCCTTAGATACCGCTTGGTGTGATAATTTTTTACCGCTCAGTGAGCTGATTATTTCAGCTATCTCTCGTTGATTAAAACCTTTCTTGCGTAAAACTAACATGCGTTTTTTATTATCTGATAAACGTGAATTGACCATTTCCCTGGCAATATTGCGTATCTTATCTATGTCATCAGGCCCTAAAGAAACTCCTGCATTTGTCATATTATCAACAATACTAATTATTTCCTCACATGTTTTTTCATCAACGGTAATTGATTCAGAAAATGTATTTTGGATATGCTCAAAACATGTAAGTGATTGAGCGTAATCTATTGTTTTATCGCTAAGATAATAATAAAAATATTCATCAATGAGGTTATCACCTGACATAGCGTTTAAACGCTCTGGTTTAGCTATTTGGCGACATAATCTTAAAACTTCCAATTCAAATTGTTTAGAAGAGCGCATTGCTTGTTTATAGGCTGGGTTCCAAGAGCCATCTTGTAATTGTGGCTTATGGTGAGAGCAATATTTATGGCTAAAATCTGGCACTTTCTTTACTCCATATTTTTCTTCAGTATCTTCAATAAAACCATCATTATTCCAATTGGTAATAAATGAAGAAAACTCAGTTGGGTTGCCACAAAGGTGACATAATCCTTTGCCTCTTTCAGTATTAAAGTAGATATTAGGTGCGAGCCTTGACCTTTTTGGGCGTTTTCCTTTGCAGTGGGAAAATAAGCTTTTTAATGTTTCTTGAGTAGCTATAAATAATTTATCTGGCTCTGTATACGTAGAATGTTCAACAAAAGGCCTAAGATAATCGCCAATACAATCAGAGCAGTAACGAAAACCTCTCATTTTGATTAAATCGCTGTAAGTTAGCTTAGCTGACGCTATTGGACTATATTGTAGATAGTTGTCTGGAAGACGATTCAAGTATTCAGATACAGCTGGGTCAACTAATTCTTTGATTAGTCTGGCTATATTATGGCTTTTGGAAACTTGAGAATATGAATGCCATTGTTCCCTAAACATCGTAATGGCAGCCGCTACGGATTTATCACAGCCAGCCCATATTGGAATGTAGAACTTACCTAATCGTTTTTGGATATCAAATTCTAGTTCCATTTAATAAATTCAACTTTTTTGTCCAATGGATATGATTAATGTACTAGCAAAGCCTGACATTATCTAGCAAATAATGTTTAGGAGGAGCAAGTAATGAGCATATCAGTGAAAAATAAAACGCTGATCAACCGTAAGACATTGTTGAAAATGATCCCATTATCAGACCGAACCATCTACAACCTGGAGCAACGAGGGGAGTTTCCTCGTCGTATTGTGCTGACAAGTCGGAGCGTTGCCTGGGATTTGGCTGAAGTTGAAAACTGGATAGAAGAAAGACGCAGATCATTGTTAAAAGCGGCTAGACCAGGAGATTTATGCAGGGAGTTATCATGGCGATTGAAATAATGTTTGCATTTACAAACGAACCACCTTCATTTGACTATGTTTTACCTAATATGGTCGCTGGGACTGTAGGGGCAATAGTTGCTCCAGGAGGTGTAGGAAAGTCTATGCTGGCTTTGCAATTAGCTGTTCAGATCGCGGGTGGGCCTGATTTATTAGGTATGGGGGAGCTAATGACAGGTCATGTTGCGTATTTACCTGCTGAAGATCCAAGGTTAGTTGCTCTCAAGGAAAAGTCTTCTCAACAATAGTAGTGAGCATACTTTCCGGCGTGGGGAAGGTGATTCTTCGATTGTGGCACATAATGAAGGTTAGAACGACTCCAACATTAAATTGAATAAGCTCATACACTTATTGTATAATGTAAGAGCTCTTTAGCTTAGGACGAATTCGTCTAGTCGGGTGTTTAGCCAGACTCTAATTTATTGAACGGTTTTATGGTTGCGATAGGTTCGCAACCTGATCTCCTCACCCGTTCGTCAATCAGGTTGCGAACCTATCGCTTCCTCTAGTAAAGAGTTGAGCCCAGCCCAAGAGTGCTGCTCTTGGGCTTCTTTATGGGGTTAGATATGATATTGATAGAAAAATTAGCATTAATGTTGCAAAAGAGTGAAGGCGAAGTCACTAGTTTTCTTCAGAATGCGCCTAAAAGGTATAAAGTCTATACTATTCCAAAGCGTACTTTAGGGCATCGCGTTATAGCTCAACCATCTAAAGAGTTGAAAGAATATCAGCGTAAATTTTTAGAAATTCAACAGTTTCCTATCCATGCTTCAGCGATGGCTTATAGGAAAGGTATGAGTATCAAACAAAATGCAGTTGCTCATAAAAATAATTCTTACCTACTTAAGCTGGATCTTGAAAATTTTTTCAATTCCATTTCAAATAAAATATTTTGGGAAGTTTGGGAGTCAATACTTCCTTTACCCTCAAACCAAGATAAGCAAACTTTAGAAAACTTACTTTTCTGGTGTCCAAGTAAAAAAACTGGAGGTGCATTAGTTCTTAGTATAGGAGCACCAAGTTCTCCACTTGTGTCTAATTTCTTTATGTACCAATTTGATTGCGCTGTTAGCAATTTATGCATTGAAAAAGAAATTGTTTATACTCGGTATGCTGATGACATGACCTTCTCGACCAAGCATAAGGATTCTCTCTTTGTCGTTCCTAAGCTCATAAAAGATAAGTTGGCTGAATTATTTGGAGGAGCGATAAGAATTAATAGGAAGAAAACTAGGTTCTCATCTAAAGCTCATAATAGGCATGTAACAGGTATAACCATTACTAATGATGGAGTTCTCTCTCTAGGAAGAGAACGAAAAAGATATATCAAACATTTAGTGCACCAAGTTCAACTAAATATACTTGATACTGATGACAGGCAACATCTTAGAGGACTTATTGCTTTTGCTAAGCATGTCGAGCCCATGTTTATTCAATCATTGAAACGAAAATATACCTCTGAGTTAATTACTCAAATTATTGAGGAGTCAAATGACTAAGTTACGTAAAAATAGAAGTAGGTCTGTTAAACACCTAGTTCAAAGCTCAGATAAAGGTAATTTTCAATCTTCGTATCAGTTGTTTAGAAATTACTCTGAAGGTAAGAATGTGGCGCATAAAAATGAGGACTTAGCTTATCAATATTTAAATAAAGTAGAATCCGCGCTTCTTGAAAAGAAACTTACTTTATCTTCAGTGCACCTGACTGATTTTAGAAGATTTACAGACCTTGATATTTCATTCGATGACAAAGTTACTGTACTTATAGGCGCTAATGGCGCAGGTAAAACGAGTGTTGTAGAAGCTATTGCGAAGACATTTTCATGGTTGAATAATAATCTGGAAAAAACAGACGTAGTTGGTAGACCAATTACAGAGAGTGATATTCATGTTGGCTCTAAAGAGTTCAGTGAAGTCATGACTCAATTTAAATTTGATAATCAGAATACCTTTGATGTGAGCTTAGGTAGTACTGTTTTGGGATATGAGGGTAGTTCTCCTACAGATGTGGTTGCTATAAGGCAAGTTGCCGATATGTATAAAAGTATAGCCAAAAATCCATCAATACATATTCCCCTTTTAGTATTCTATTCAGTTGAACGTTCAGACTTTTCCTTATCTTCAACGATCACAGAAACAGCGTCAGGAGATAGTGCTAGTAATAGATTTTCTGACCTTAAGACCGCGTTGGATGGAAGCGGAAAACTAGAGGACTTTTCTAAGCTTTATATTGAGCTCGTAAATAGAGCAAAAGGTGAAGATAATAAGGAAGTTCAAGATCTGAAGGTTCAGATCTCAACGCTGCAGGCTACTATTGATGATGTGTACGCTGGCCAAGTACCTCCAGAAAATGATGTATTCAATGCTAAGCTAAATGCTAAAAAACAGGAATTAGAAAATTTAATAAAAACTAAATCCTCAGCAAAATATCAAAGACATTTAGATTTAGTCAATCGAGCAATAGAGGTACTTGTTCCAGATGTGAAGAATCTCGAGGTCGATCGTAGTTCAGGAAGAGCCAGACTAATGGTTGATAACTTTGGAAATAGAGTGAATATTGCCCAGTTATCACAAGGTCAAAAAATGTTAGTAGCTCTTTCTGGAGACCTGGCAAGGCGTTTAGTTAAGTTAAATCCTGACTCTAGTACCCCTTTACATGGGCATGGAATTGTAGTTATTGATGAAATTGAATTACACCTTCATCCAAAGTGGCAACAAGAGATCCTAATAGGTTTTCAAAAAATGTTCCCTAACCTACAGTTCATCGTGACCACTCATAGCCCTCAAGTGCTTTCTACTGTAGATAAAGATTGTATTCGTATACTTCGATTTGATAATAATGGAGTTGCTTTTATAGACAAACCAATATTTCAGACCAAAGGTGTGTGTAGCTCTGATGTCCTAGAACAGATTATGGGAACATTTTCTGTACCTCCAGTGTGCGAAGCAAATTGGATTTCTGACTATTCAAGTTTGATAGCAGAGAAACTTTGGCAGTCGGAGGATGGTATAAAATTATTTGATAAAATAGTTAATCATTTCGGCACTGAACATCCTGAGGTTATGAAAATTAAAGGAGACATTAGAACTCAAGAGTTCAAATTAAAGGCCAGAGCACTTAAAGGAAATTGATTCTGATGAAAAAATTAGTTCGTGGTTCATCTCCTTTGTGTTTAGCTCAATTCAGGCATGGCCAAGACAATTGGTCTGTTATTTCTAGCAATGGTTTAACTAGCGATATTTGGGAAAAACTCAACATCATGCAGCATGGCTTTTGTGCATATTGTGAGTGTCAGTTACATGAAGATAATACCAAAAGACATATTGAACATTTTATTCAAAAGGGCCGCGACCCAAGTATGACATTTAATTGGAATAATTTATTTGGTTCATGTAACAATCCGAATCGTTGTGGGAAGTTTAAAGATGAGGATTTAAAAGCTAAAAATATAGATTTAGCTAAGGTATGTAAACCAGATGAAATGGACCCTAGTGAATTAATGCTGTTTCTTAATACTGGAAAAATTAGAGCTAGAACTTCCTTAACATCAGAACAAAAAGAAATTGCTGACAACACTATTGTTATTTTCAATCTTGATGGTGACAGTACACTCGAAAACGCTAGAAAAGCTGCTATTGCGGGAGAAAAGAGTTTGGCAGATACTTATTGGAAGATGCTAGCTGATGATGAGAACGGCGAGCTAATTGAACTTTTAGAATCGGAGTTATCTGAAGCATTAAAAAGAATTAAAACAGTTCAGCATTCAACGGCATTGGAACATTTGTGGATGCATAATGAACAGTTTTAATTGATTGATAAGCCATAACCTGAATAGTTGTGAAGGATTGTATTAAAAATAATTTAAAAGTATCTCTAAGGTTTCTTGTGGATAGCTCACTTTTTGATGAGATACTATAAAGAATATAGTGACAAGTTGAATAGAGTAATGGGTGACATTTTTTTACCCCTGAAGATAAGTAAGAGCTTCATCGTGATATGGCTGAATTCTCTGCCTGGGCAAACCTTAAAACGTCGGCGAGCAACAAAAATCAAAAAATTCTGTGTATGGTATTAATGATGGTATCGATAGTGATTACCATTCTAACTATCTGTTATATAGATTTATTTCCTTATCATTGATACTAGAGTGGGAGTGAGGCTATTATTTAGCCTATTGTTTTATTTGATTTAGTGAGTGCCATTGATGATATTGACTGCATTATCAATGGCATTTTTTATGGTTTAAGGCCGACGCTGAATCGAAGATATAGCAAATACCATGTGACCGTATCAGCAAATGCCATGGTATCGACAACCGGGTGCATTGCAGCGCTGTGCTGATGCCATCGATGCTCGCTTTGATCAGAACCGCTCTCTCGACCCATGCCCCAGATCGTTAAATATGCGCCAGAGGAGCACCTCGTGATAGAAATTGTGAACAAGACAGCCGCCGCTCGGAATCGAAGTATCCATATAGGTGAATAAAGTTTGCGGAAAATACGCTGAGAAAATAGAAAAGCGTCAATGAAGGGACATAGCAATGGCGATTAACGGAGAGAACGGTGTTAGTGCAGTCACCGTGGATAAACTACTCAAGCAAGGCCTTCGGATACCGAACTATCAACGCCCATACAGTTGGGAGGTATCGACTGCTCTACAACTGGTGGATGATATCAGCGAAGCTCTTCGAGATACCGAACGAAAAGATATTCCCTATGTTTTGGGTGCAATCATTCTTCACGATGATGGTGAGTATCTCAATGTAGTCGACGGGCAGCAGCGCCTGCTGACTTTGCGAATGATTCTTGCGGCCTTAGATCCGATAAATCATCAAATTTCGATGTCTGGTAACAGCGAAACCCCTGTCTCCCTAGTTTGGATAGAGCTTCAAAGGCGCCTGTCGCAGTTGGAAGATAAAAAAGAGTTTTTGGATTTTATCTGTCACAAATGTCAGTTGGTGCGTATTGTGACGGACGATATTGATGAGGCATTTCGTGTCTTTGATTCCCAGAACTATCGCGGCAAACCGCTTGCCCCTCACGACTTGCTCAAAGCACACCACCTGCGCGAAATGCACGATGAGTCCGCTGCTATGAAAGTGGCTGTCGTTGAGGCTTGGGAAGCCGTAAACGATGAGGATCTGGACAGGCTTTTTTCTACTTTTTTATACCGGATATCCAAGTGGTCACGAGGCGAAAGCTCGCTCGAATTTACTATTCGGGACATCGGCATGTTCAAGGGCATTTCATCACGATCCCACAGGTCATTTTCGCCAAATCTACGATATCACCTTGCAGCACAAGCCGCTATGCCACTTCTAAGTGCATGGTCGGTATCCTCTGCACATGATGCACGAAATGCCGGGCGCAGCCGCTTTCAGCTTGATGCCCCGATAATCGCAGGACGCTCATTTTTCGAGATGGTGACATTCATGCTTGACGAATTGAAGATACTGGAACAAGAGGTTATTGACAGAGGTTTCAAAAACTTTGGCCCATCTCAAAGTCGCTACCGCTACGTGTACGAATTGTTCATTGCCGCGCTGCTTTGCTATACAAACAAGTTTGGCGATGAAGATGTAGATGAAGTGCGAAATAGGTTATTCGCATGGGCATATGCCTTGCGGGTCGAGTTACTTCGTGTGCAATTTGTATCTGCTGACAACCGAGCGCGAGGTAAAAACGATGCAAATAAATCGCCTTTTGTTTTGCTACGTAACGCGATGACTGGAAGTGTTGTCCGCAAACTTCCAATAGCAAGTAAGCCATACAGCGATAACCACGAAAAGGAACTCGTTGCTTTTATCAAGGGGCTGCAATGAGCAAGAAGGAGTTGAAACCTGAACTGTTAACAGTAGGCAAGCTATTCACTGACAATTATCTGATTCCTATTTATCAACGGAACTATGCTTGGCGGGCCGAACAGATTGAGCAACTTATTAGCGATATTCAAGACTCGGTGGTAGGGGGCCAGGACAACTATTTTCTTGGGAACCTTGTTGTAATCAAGCGGGGTAGAGAGGATGAGTTCGAGGTCATAGATGGACAACAACGACTTACAACCCTCTATCTGCTTCTGACCTTCCTGGAGCAAGACGGTGAGGGTGAGAGGCCGTCGGTTGGCCATGCAGGCCACTTGCAATATGAGTCGCGCGCACGGGCAACTGAGGCCCTGCTGCGAGTAGCACAGGAGGCGGCTAAGGAGCACGTTCGACCGCAGGGCTCCACGAGTAATGCAGATGCTGGCATTCATGAAGGCTACAGCATCATCAATCAGTTCTTCAAACAAAATGAAAACCTTAATCGCTCACGCGAAAAATTCTCCGATTTCTTGCTAACGAAGGTGACTGTCGTCCGTGCCTCGCTGCCACCCAATACCGACCTCAATCGCTACTTCGAGATCATGAACACTCGTGGGCAGCAACTCAAGCAGGTTGATATTGTTAAGGCTCGCCTGATGAGCAAACTGCCCAATCAATATGAACGCGAATGCTTCGCGTGGGTTTGGGATTCCTGTGCTGACATGGATTCTTATGTCCAGATGTCTCTGACCCGTGGTGACACAAGTTTGCGAAACAAAGTATTTGGTGATGAATGGTCCTGGCTGGAGGTGACCAGCTTCGCTTCGCTAATGGAAAGTCGTCCGCAATCCGGCATCAATTCATCAAGGCAATCCTCCGAAGGGGTATCGTTGTCCTTGGATGAGGCGTTGTCAAAATACGCTAAAGAGCTCGAGTCAAATTCCACTGAAGACGAGGGCAACGAGCGGTTTCGTTCGACTATTGAGTTTCCGGCCTTTCTGCTACACGTTCTAAGAATTATGAAAGGCGATGAGGTCGAAGACGAAGGCCTGCTTGACGACAAGCGCCTCATCAAGTCATTTGACGACGCCGTAAATAATGTACCCGATGCTAAAGCCGATTGGGTGCGTAGTTTTGCATTTATGCTTCTCAAGTGCCGCAACCTCTTCGATGGCTTCATCTTGAAGCGTCAATTCACGGCAAACATCGGTGACGATGGCGATTGGTCTCTCCAGCGACTGAAAAAAGGAGGCGGGGACAAGAAGCCAACCCCGACGTACATCCATGTTTTCTCGGCCAGCAATGGAAGCTTAGAGGAGGACGGGAGTGCTGACCCACATACCCGAGATGTATTGCTGCTTCAGTCCATGCTTCGGATTACCTACACTTCTCCGCGAACGATGCACTGGATTACCAAAGTTCTTCGCTGGCTCTCCATTAAAGCCCCTCGAGACGTGAAACATGCGGATCTTGCCGATTTGTTGAAGGGATATGCCCGCAGCAAGGTTAAAGAGACATTCTCCTTTGAGAAAGATCAGCAACCACAAGGGTTTGGTATCAGCCGTATCGTCTTTTCGTATCTCGACTATCTTCTGTTGAGTGACTCCTCAAAACGAGATTTCAAATTTCAGTTCAGAACTTCCATTGAGCACTTCTATCCACAGCATCCTGACAAAGAACAGTCGGGCGCGGTTGTTTCAGGTTCTAGCCTTAACCTGCTTGGCAACCTCGCGCTCGTAAGCGTCAGCGCGAACTCAAAATTCAGCAATAGCCTCCCCAGAGCGAAGGCCGAAAACTTCAAGGATACAATTGAACTTCAAAGTCCCAAGCTCAAGAGAATGGCGGAAATCACCCGAAATACAAACTGGGACGATCAGCAGATAACAACACATCATGAAGCTATGGTGACATTGCTTCGTGATGATGTAAGTCTGGTGGAGGCAAGCGGAAGATCCAACCCAGGGCGTTGACTTCTTTGAATAACCGCTTTTGGACGAATATCCTTTGTGGTGTGCAAGTTGTCAGTCTAAAAGCGTTTTGCGTCGGGCGACACGATCAGTACAGTCTCCAAGTTTTCTTACCATGGTATTTTGTATGGTATCGACATGCAGAGATAATGCTATTTTATTGATTTTATAGTGTTTTAAGACAGCATTAATCATCGAGTGGGAATAATCCCGCAATAAGAATCAGCTGGCACTGACTAGTAAAATAACGACTTAAGCCCATGTAAAAATGGGCTTTTTTATGACATCAATTTTTCTTGATTATCAGAAACTAATGCAGTCAAAAAATCCGCCACAACACGTACTCGTCGTGAATGGGCGAGGTCAGAATGAATGGCTAACCAAATTGATTGGTCGCAGCCAATATCATCCTGTAGGCAAATTAAACCCATTTTTCTTGCAATAAAATGCGGTAAAACCGCAAGTCCGAGACCAGTTTTTACAGCACTAAATTGAGCTGACATTGTGGTCGTAGTCAACCGGCAAGGTCTTCCTCTGAGCGTTCTTTCTAGCCACTGCGCGGAATTAAGGTGCTGTTGTGTTTCAGACCAACCTATAAAATCATCATGTTCTAAGGTGTTAGGCCTATCTGGGTTTTGCCTGCGTTGTAAATAGCTTTCTGAGGCATAAAGACCGAAGCCAAGGATACCTAATTTGCGGATCCGCAAATTTCCACTCTCAGGTCTAACCATACGTAGAGCGATATCGGCATCTCGTCTATGCAAATTCACGGTTGAAACGCTTGTGACAATTTCGAGGGTTAGATTAGGGTTAACGTCAGTTAGCGATGGTAGAGCAGGGATAATAAGGTGGTCAGCTAAGCCTTGTGCGGTTGCTAAGCAAACATGCCCCATAACGCTTTCACTCTTTTTGTGCGCAGCATAGCTAAACGCGAAGCCTGCTTGCTCTAAAGCCTCTGCCTGTGAAATTAACGCACTTCCTTCATCCGTAAGCTTATAACCAAGCTGATCGCGGGTGAATAATCGAACGCCTAATGCTTCTTCGAGTCGTTCTAAGCGCCGTGATGTCGTTGCAATACCCAGTTTTAATACCTTGGATGCAGCACTTAGTGTGCCTTCTCGTGCAATAGCTAAAAATATTTTGGCATCATCCCAGTTCATCTATTTTTTCTCATCCATTTTCCATTTTTGGAAAATTGATTGTTAATATTGCTCATATGAATCGTTATTTTAGGAAAATATACTGAAATACGCTAAATAAACCAAGGGGCAGATGATGAATAAACGTATTTTAGGAAATGGGCTCGAAGTTTCGGCAATTGGGCTAGGTTGCATGGGAATGAGTGAGTTCTATGGACCTCAAGATGACCAAGCGGCGATGGATGTACTACATAAGGCGGCTGAACTTGGTTGCACAATGCTAGATACTGCCGATACATATGGCAATTTTCATAACGAAGAATTGATTGGGGATTTTCTTAAACAGACGGATGTAGATATCAAGGTTGCAACAAAGTGTGGCATCGTACGCCGCTCAGGGGAATATGAGCGTAGAATCGATAATAGTGCCCAATATATTCGCAGTGCTTGTGAAAGTTCACTACGCCGATTAGGTGTCGATTGTATTGATTTGTATTATATTCATCGCTTAGATCCAAAGGCATCAATAGAAACGACAATGGAAACATTGGCTGAATTGGTTGCTGAGGGGAAAATAGCCCATATAGGGTTATCAGAAGTGAGCGCGGCTACGCTTAAACAGGCTCATGCTGTGTTTCCCGTTAGCGCAGTCCAAACAGAATATTCCCTTTGGACGCGTGATGTTGAAGCTGAAATTTTGCCAACTTGCAAAGAACTGGGTATTGGTTTTGTGCCGTATTCCCCTTTAGGGCGTGGTTTCTTAACGGGTCGTTTTAATGATCAGAGTTCGTTTGAAAGTGGCGATTTTCGAAAGGGATTACCACGTTTTACATCTGAAAACCTCAAAGCTAACAGCACATTATCTGATTTTATTATTCAGATGGCGGAGCAAAAATCATGTTCACCTGCACAGATTTCACTGGCGTGGTTACTGGCTCAAGGAGATAACATTGTGCCAATACCGGGGACTAATAAAGTAAAACATCTTGAAGACAACTTTGGCGCAGTTGATATTTGTTTAACCTCAGAGGATTTACATCAAATTAAACAAGTCCTTGAGCATTTTCAACCAGTGGGATCCCGATATTCTGTTGAGGGTATGAAGGGGATTAATGCCTAAATAGGGATTAATCAGGGAATAACAGTGTTTAGGCATCTGATATTTAATGGATGCCTTTATATTATCAATACGAAATGATCCTGCAAGATAATTTGGTTTTTTATGCAGTTAAAGTGAATTATTACTTGTTCAATTTCCTTAAATTGCTATCATCCAAAGAAGTTATACATTTCATGTATATTTCTATATCCCACAATCATCAAAATAATGAGTTGGGGTAACATGACAACAGCTAAGGAAAATCTTGTGGCATTTCGTTTAAAATATCTGGCATTACTCCCTCTTTTTGTTGCAGCAACCGCTTGTCAGCAGCCTACTAATCCAAATAACACGTCTATTGCAATGCCAGCTGCGCATGTGCAGCCTGTTGTTGTAAATAATTCATGGATTGAAATTTCACAAAGTGCATTGGATTTTAATATCAAAAAAGTTCAAGCGTTATTAGGGGATAAATCCGCCATGTGCGCCGTTCTCAAAGGGGATGCTTATGGCCATGATTTATCATTAGTGACGCCAGTGATGATTGCCAATAATGTGCAATGTATTGGCGTGACTAATAACCAAGAATTAAAAACCGTGAGAGACCTTGGTTTCAAAGGCCGTTTAATGCGCGTTAGAAGCGCAACTGAAAAAGAAATGGAGCAAGCAACACAGTATCAAACGGAAGAGTTGGTCGGTAATTTAGAAATGGCGCAGCGCTTAAATGCTATTGCGAAACAGCAAAATAAAGTCATCCCCATCCATCTTGCGTTAAACTCTGCAGGTATGTCGCGTAACGGGTTAGAGGTGAGTACGCCCTCGGGCCTTAATGAAGCGAAGCTAATTTCACAATTACCAAATTTAAAAATTGTCGGCATTATGTCCCATTACCCAGAAGAAGATGAGGCACAAATTCGTAAAGATCTCGCTAAATTTAATAAAGAATCTCAGCAAGTATTGAATATAACGGGGTTAAAACGCGAAGATGTCACACTGCATGTTGCGAATACTTATGCAACAATTACTGTACCTGAATCATGGTTAGATATGGTGCGTGTTGGTGGTATTTTTTATGGTGATACCGTTGCAACCAACGACTACAAACGTGTGATGACATTGAAATCAAACATTGCTTCAGTAAATCATTATCCGAAAGGCAATACGGTTGGATATGACCGTACCTTTACACTGAAACGTGATTCTATTTTAGCGAATATTCCTGTTGGTTATGCAGATGGTTATCGTCGTGTATTTAGTAATACAGGGCATGTGCTTATCAATGGCCAGAAAGTACCCGTATTAGGAAAAACTTCAATGAATACTGTGATGGTAGATGTGACTGATATAAAACAAGTCCGCCCAGGTGATGAAGTGGTTTTCTTTGGTAAACAAGGTAATGAAGAAGTTACGGCTGAAGAAGTTGAAGACATCAGCGGTGCACTATTTACAGAAATGTCCATCCTTTGGGGGGCTACCAATAAACGCGTCTTAGTGGATTAAATTAATTTTTTATTCAACATATTTTAACCCGCATTGATTGCGGGTTTTTTATCCTAAAAATAATTTCGGATTATATGCAATATATTACAATGTGTTGATAAAGTGCTGTTTAAGTGAATGACTATCGAAACCTTTACGTTGATATGTTAGCTTGGTTGAACCTTTTCTGAGCGGATAGACTCAGAAGGCGAATAGTAGAATGAGAAGGATATTATTTATGTATCAAGTTGATTTACACGCCCATACCATTGCCAGCACCCACGCATACAGTACCGTTAATGAATATTTTGCTGAGGCGGCGAGCCGTGGTGTAAAGCTATTTGCAATCACCGATCATGGCCCTGAAATGCAGGATGCACCGCACGAATGGCATTTTGGTAATATGCCCATTTTACCGCGGATTGTTGATGGCGTTGGCTTACTGTATGGCATTGAGGCCAATATTAAAAATAAGCTAGGTGAAACAGACTGTAATGAAAAAATTGCTCGCCACTTAGACATTATTTTAGCAGGTTTTCATGAACCTGTTCTTGAACCACAAAGTCTTGCAGATAATACCGAAGCAATGATTGCCACTATTCGCAGTGGAAAAGTACACATTATTACACATCCCGGTAATCCCAAATATCCTATTGATATCAAAGCCGTTGCCCAAGCAGCTAAAGAGTGTAATGTTGCGCTAGAAATGAATAATTCATCTTTTTTGCACTCGAGAGCGGGCAGTCAACAAAATTGTCTCGAGATTGCAAAAGCAGTGAAAGAAACAGGGGGGTGGGTTGCGTTGGGTTCTGATTCCCATTTTGCAGGCTATTTAGGGCGTTTTGATCGCGTAGTGGAAATGTTGGAATCGATTGATTTCCCTCAATCACAAATTTTAAATGTGACTCCCCGTCGAGTGTTGGATTTTCTTGAATCCCATGGACGTAAGCCAATCCCTGAATTTGCAGATTTTTAGTGAACTAATCAGATAACTTGCAATGAATAAAGCCGTTAACACGCTAACGGCTTTTTCTTTTATCTTATAACTCTATTTTCATTCGTATACAGGCTAAATTAACCTGAGCGAGTGCAGAATAATAATTATCATGGCAAATAGACGTAAAACCGTGTTTTTGGTAAAAACGCTCTGCATTCGGTGATGAGTCTAAGGTTAGGGTTTTTATTTTTCGTTTTTTCGCTTCGGCCTTTATTGCATCCAATATTAAGCCTGCTGCACCATATCCCATATACTCTGGCAGCGTGAATATCGCATCAATACTATTTGATTCTAAATTTAAAAAGCCAGTTGATACAGCGTCATCGTGTTCATTTACAGCAACAAAAAAGGGATTGTTCTCAACCATTTTTATGTAGCTTAGTGGCATTTCATCAGGTGTCCAATTGTAAATCGTTTGTGTTTCATAGCTTGTTTTACAGCCATGGCGAATGGCTTGATTACGAATAAACCATAACCGTTTGGCTTCTTTTGGTGTTGCTAATCGAATTTGCATTTTTTTACCTAAATAATGTCATTGCACATCATTTGATTAAAACCAAAAACAAAGGGGGAAAGCAAGTTATAAAGTATTAACAGTTAAAATTAAGCTAAAAAATAAAAAAAGAGGACAACAAATTAATTGATTTTAAATGGATTATTTAAATAAAAAAATTGAAATCAAATAAGAGATTTTTTTAATTGATTGTTTTTATTTGTATTTTTTATTTTAAATAATGGTGAGCAGCTAAAAATAAAGTAAATAAACAATCAACAAACTGAAAATATTTATTTACCAAAATAACCTATAAAAAATTTATAAATCTTTAAATTTGTCCTATTGTGGGGGAATGTTCATTTGTGATTTATTAGTGTTGCAAGAACATCCTTGCTTTAAAATTCTAAGGTACAAAAATGAAAACGTTATTAGCAATTGCAACGGTTATGTCTATTGCTGTTTCTGGTGCCGCACTGGCGAATACGAATACGGCAGTAAAAACTGAGCCTGTTACTCATGCTGCTAAAGTTCAGCATACTGCGAAAACCCACCATGCTAATAAATTAAAAGCCGAGAAAAAAGAGGATAAAAGTAAAACTGAAGAAACCAGCAAAGCAATATAGAACCAATAAGCTGTGACAAATATCTTTGTATTTTAACGTAAGTCCTAGATCAAATTTAAAGGTAGAAAAAATGAAAAAATTAGTCGCAATCGCAACTGGATTATCATTTGCTATTTCTGGTGCAGCATTAGCAAACACAACCGTCAAATCTGAGCCTGTTTCACCTATTGCGCAATCACATCAAGTGGCTAAATCGTCTCATTTGAACGCGAAAGCTGAGAAGCAAGTTGTTAAAGAAAAGCGTGCTGAAAAAAGCAAATCAGCGAAATAATCAGTTATAAAATTCGCTAACGTCACGGTGCCATGGGATATTTTCCATGGCGCTGCATCGTTGCTTATATGGTATACTGGCTATTATTTTGCGATCAGTGACCTTTATGAATTATCAATGCCCACTTTGTTTTACGCCTCTCTTACAAACTCACAATAGTTATCGTTGCGAAGCCAATCACCAATTTGATTGTGCTAAAGAAGGGTATGTTAATTTACTACCTGTGCAACATAAGCGCTCGAAAGATCCAGGTGATAGCACAGAAATGATGCAAGCGCGGCGTCAATTCCTTGATGCAGGGCATTATCAGCCAATGCGAGATCAAGTGGCTAAAAAATTGGTCCAATATTTACCTTCAAGCCATTTATCGGTATTGGATATCGGCTGTGGTGAAGGGTATTACACTGACTATTTTGGGCAAATACTGCAAAATAAATTTGGGAGCACCCAAGTTTTTGGGTTGGATGTATCAAAGGTAGCAATTCGTTATGCGGCCAAACGCTATAAATTAGTTAATTTCTGTGTAGGCACTAGCCACCGTTTACCTTTTCCTGAGTCAAGCTTAGGAGCGGTTGTCCGTATTTATGCGCCTTGTAAAGCGGAAGAATTAAGTCGAGTATTAATCGATAATGGTATTTTAGTCACTGTCACGCCAGCAGCGGAACATCTGCAAGAATTAAAAGCCCTTATCTACGATGAAGTTAAATTGCACCCCGCTAAAGACGAAAATTTGCCGAATTTTAAATTACTGGATGAGAGCCAATTAAATTATAAAATGGTGCTGACTGGCAGCGAAGCTTATGAACTGTTAGCGATGACACCATTTGCGTGGCGAGCATCTGAAGAAGTGAAGCAACATCTGAAGCAAGCGAAAGTGAAAGATTATACAGCAGACTTTTTAATTCGAGTGTATCAATACCAAGCGGACTAATGTTGGTAAAGCCCCCTAAGAGAAGTGTAGGGGGCAATAAATTATTATGGTGCGTACATAAATAATTCGAGGTGTTCAAATAAGATATTGAACCCGATCCCAATTAACACTAACCCGCCGACAATCTCTGCTTTTTTTCCTAATAATGGACCTACATAACGGCCAATCATCATACCGATAGTTGCCATAATCATGGTCATTAAGCCAATGGTCATCGCAGTGTGGACAATATCTACCTGCAAGAAAGCTAAGCCTAAGCCGATTGCCATGGCATCTAAGCTCGTTGCAATCGCTGAAAAAATAAGGCTAGTAGAGCTGTGGCTTGAAGGTTTTGAACAGCATTCTTCATCTTTTGTTTTAAGACTCTGCCAAATCATGCGAGCACCTAAAACAAATAATAACGCGAATGCAATCCAGTGATCCCAGCGGATAACGTACTGGCTAGCAAGAATACCAATTCCCCAACCAATGATAGGAGTGATAGCTTCTATGAAGCCAAAAATGAAACCAGTACGGAGGATCTCTCTAAAACGGGGTTTATGCAGGACGGCACCTTTGCAAATAGCAACTGCAAATGCGTCCATTGATAGCGCGAGGGCTAAGACAAGGGTAGCGTAAAAACTCATAACATAACCTCGGTTGGGTGTTTCCATATACACATAAACTACCCCCAACCTAAGGTGTATTTATGTGTCTATGGTCTTGCCAACCAGATTATGGTGTCCGCACCACGTTTGAAATCAAACGAGTATGTTGATACGGACTTTCTGGAATATATATATCCAGAACAGGCTACTCCCCAATGACGTGGAAAGAAAGATACCACATTTTATTTTAAAGGCAACACTTAATTAATTGTGGATATTAAACGGTAGTGAGAATTATTATCAATTGAGTTAATGAGAAAAAAAAGGTTAATTATATTTTTAATTAACCTTAGTATTCTTATGAATATATATAATGATTACTTATGATTTATGAGGAATTCATAAATTCTTTGTAAATCATCAAGATGTGAAACTTGAATGTGAATTTTCTTTTGCTCTAAACCTATTATAAGAATACCATCTTCAGATAAGTTCATTGCTTTTATTCTATCGTAGGAAATAAAGGTATTGGCAAAATAAAAACCAGTTTGTTTAAAGAATAGCTTAGGTGTTCTAATAAACGCCAAGTAGACTGACATAAATATAGTAATCATTAATAAATAAGTGGTTAATAAATTACCATGTCGAACAATATTTGTATAAATTACAATACAGATTAAGACAATAAAAATAATGGCATCAACGCGATGTTTTCGTTTTAAGTTAATTTTTAATAGCGTTTTCCCTTTTAGCAAATGCTGAATAAATTCATCATAAATAGCATATACAAGCATGATCAAAATGATAATGGCGAGAATAACATCATTTAAAGTCATTGGTGCGCCCTTGACTAAGTAAACATATGGCAAAGCTTAAAATTAAAAAAGGGAGGCCGCAACCTCCCGAGTAAAATATTATGAGAAAATTATGGCGCCAAGAATTTCAGCCAAGCACCTAAAATACCCAAACCGAAGAAGCCAATAATAATCCACAGCGCATTGACTTTACGGCGTAATAACCACATACACCCAAATGTAAGCAGAAGAGGGACTAAGCCTGGCATTAATTGGTCAAGGATCATCTGGACGGTTGTAATATCTTCAACACCCGTGGTTTGGTTTTTAATGCGCGAAACCTCGAGCGGGATATTCACATGGGTCCATTTGTTCACAAGGGCCCCCATAACGAATAAACCGAGTATCGATGCTCCCTCCGTCAGTTTTTGCAGGAAGCCACCACCCATATCTTGAACGATATCAATCCCTTTCTTATATCCGTATGCAACACCATAGTAACGAGTTAATAAACGAACTAGGTTAAATAAAACGAAGAATAGGACAGGGCCAAGTAAGCTACCTGTCATCGCGATACCCGCACCTAATGCCGCGAATACAGGGCGTACAGTTCCCCAGAATATAGGGTCACCAACACCCGCTAAAGGCCCCATCAAACCAACTTTGATACCGTTTATTGCACCATCATCAATATCAGCACCATTGGCACGTTGCTCTTCCATCGCCATGGTCACACCAAGAACAGGAGCAGCAACATATGGGTGGGTATTAAAGAACTCAAGGTGACGTTTAATCGCTTGTTTTCTATCGTCATTATTTTCTGGATAAAGACGACGGATAACGGGCACCATTGAGAAACAAAAACCAAGGGCTTGCATCCGTTCAAAGTTCCAAGAACCTTGGAATAAGTTGGAACGCAGGAACACGCCGCGAATATCGCTCTGTGTCAGTTTCTTCTCTGTAGACTGAGTTGTATCAACCATGTTTGTGCTCCTCCTAGTCTAATTCGTTATCAAGGTTATTGTTGCTATTGCCTTGTGTGACAACAACTTGCGATTTGTTATATTTTGGACTGAGCTGGATATACAGAACAGCCATAACCACACCGATAACCCCAAGGGCAACAAGGTTGAAGTTTGTAAATGCGGCAGTGACAAAGCCTAAATAGAAGAATGGCATTAAGTAGCCAGCACGCATCATATTGATAACCATTGCATAACCGACCACGACGATCATACCACCTGCAATGTTCAAACCGCTGGTCACAACTTCAGGAATGGAGCTTAATAAGTGTTGAACCTCAGACGTACCAACGGAAACAGCAACAATCAGCGCAGGGATTGCAACACGCATCGCTTGCAGCACTAATGCGCTGACGTGGATAATGCTTAGTGATGTTAGGTTGCCACTGATTGCAGCGCGGTCAGCCGCGTGCTGGAAAGCAACGGTGATAGTACGAACGATGATAGTTAATACTTGTCCCGCAGCGGCCAGTGGAATTGCTAAGGCAATACCTGCACCAATGCTTTGACCACCTGCGATAACTAAGATAGTTGAGATGATGGAGGCTAAAGCCGCATCAGGGGCAACAGCCGCACCGATATTCATCCAACCTAACGCGATCATCTCTAGCGTACCACCGATGATGATACCCGTTTTCATGTCTCCCAGAACGATACCGATAAGCGTACAGGCAACGAGAGGGCGGTGAAACTGGAATTCATCGAGAATTGACCCCATACCAGCGATACATGCTACGATGAAAACCAGTACTATTTGAACAACGGTAAGTTCCATTGTTTAATCTCCTGTAACCAACAAGTTTTAAAATCTGTTTGAGTAATGGTTTAAAAAGCAAAATTAAAAGTTTGATAACACATTATTTTTTGAGCTTATTGATTAAGTCCATCATGAAGACTTTACTGTCAGATGAAACTTTACGAACTTCTAACTCAATATTTTTGTCATTCAAATAATTAAAGGCATCAATGTCAGTTTGGTTGATAGAAACGGCATTGGTTACCATGGTTTTACCTTCATGATAGGCCATACCACCAATATTGACGGATTTAACTTCTACGCCTTCCTCAACAATACGTTTTACGTCAGTCGGGTTAGTAAATAATAACATTACACGCTCACCCGCATATTTCGGGTTGTTATAGACGCGGACACATTTTGCAACGTCAACAACGTGAGCAGTGACACCTGGAGGCGCAACTTGTTTTAACAGTGTTGAACGGACTTGGTCTTTGGCGACTTCATCACTAACGACGATAATACGTTTGACTTGGGTCTCTTTTGTCCAGCGCGTTGCAACTTGGCCATGAATTAAACGGTCATCGACGCGAGCAAGGGCGATCACCATATGTTCGCCAGGTCCCGCTTTTCTGGCAGGAGCCGGAGGTGGGGTACTTGCAGCAGCAGGTGCAGGTTGTGCTTCAACTTCTTTAAATTTGAATGAACGAACTCCGCCACGACCTGTTTCTAATGCAACAGTGATAAGCTCATCCAAAGATGGGTCATCATCGCGGCACATGAAGGTTTCAACCAGCATTGGGACATTCACACCTGTGATAATATCGTAATTATCATCTTCATTCACAATACGGCTAGCAGCGTTGAATGGGCTACCTCCCCAAGTATCGACAAGGAATAGCACCCCTTTTGAGGTATCTAAATCCGTTAACTTTTGAGTGTACTTTTCAAACAGGGTGTCTGCGTTTTCCCCAGGGATAAAGTCAATAAACGAGACATTGTCTTGCTCGCCAATTAACATTTCGGTGGTTCGGAGAAGCTGCTCAGCGGCGACTCCGTGGGTACCAATCATAATAGCTATACTCACTATTTTTCCCTCATTGATAGATAAAAACGAAATATTATCTGTAGATAAATCGGACACTAAAGTTAGACTCCTTTTTATCAATTTCCCCTGTATCATAATATTAGCTGAATAATGACAATTTACTTATGGCGGTCACGAGTCAGCTATTTGAATTATTAGTATGAAGTACATTTGTAGCATATCATTTTGTTTTAACCTAAAAACTTGTTTCGCGTCAGAAAAATAAGAATATACCTAAAAGCACTTAATAATTTGCGATTATTATCTTTTTATTTGTTTTTTGTTATGCATTAGCTCTGAGTAATAATTATTTTTCAGAGTAAATTATTGTTATCGGTAACAAAATGCAAATATAAAAGTGTTTGGTATTGATTTTTTGAGTGAAAAATAGACTGTTTTGTATGATAAATATTAATCAGAGAGAACTAACAAAATTGGTTTTTAGAATAAAATAGTCTTGATTTGAGATTGAACACATAGTCGAAATTGAATGGAATAAGGTGAAAATCGTTGGGCTAATATGGTGAATTGATTAAAAAAATTTGTTGATAATGCGGGGACTTAGTGAATAAAAGTGAATAATATTGTATGGGAGAGGAAGAAAAAACGCCCTTCGAATGAAAAAAAGGGCGCTTTGTAGGAATAAACAGGCTTAATCAGTCACATTGCACTTTGATAGCTAAACCACCGCGAGAGGTTTCACGGTATTTTGCGTTCATGTCCTTGCCTGTTTCATACATGGTTTCAATCACTTTATCCAATGAGACTCGAGGCTCACTGGTTCTACGGATAGCCATTCTTGCTGCATTGACTGCTTTAACGGAGGCTATTGCATTGCGTTCGATGCAAGGGACTTGAACTTGACCTGCAACAGGATCACAAGTAAGACCTAAGTTGTGTTCCATGCCAATTTCAGCGGCGATACACACTTGCTCTGGGCTACCGCCGAGTAATTCTGCTAGGCCAGCAGCGGCCATCGAACAAGCAACACCAACTTCACCTTGGCAACCCACTTCCGCACCTGAAATAGACGCATTCATTTTATAAAGAATACCAATAGCGCCAGACGCTAAGAAATAACGTAGATAAAGTTCAGGTGTAACTGGCTCAATACAGTGGTTGTAGTAAGCCAAAACAGCAGGAACAATCCCACATGCTCCGTTAGTTGGGGCAGTAACGACACGTCCACCCGCCGCATTTTCCTCATTTACTGCGAGGGCATACATATTAATGAGGTCAATGACATTCATTGGGTCATTCGATAACTTGCTTGATGATGTGACCACACGGTTTAATGCAGGCGCACGACGCGGTACGCGTAATGGGCCAGGTAACACACCTTCTGTATTTAAGCCCCGTTCAATACATGCTTGCATGGTATGCCATACATCTGCGAAATAGTCGTCAATCTCTTCTTTTGAGTGAAGGTCGAGTTCATTTTTCATCATCAGGCTGGAAATTGATAAACCTGATTTTTTGCAATTTAGCAACAATTCACTTGCTGAATTAAATGGATAGGATACTGGCTTGCTATCAACCGTTGATTCACCGAAGTGTTCTTCATCAACGATAAAGCCGCCACCAATTGAATAATAGGTTTTAGTATAAATTTCGTCATTTCCTGCAAATGCATGAATAGTCATGCCATTTTCGTGTAGCTCTAGGTTATCCTGACGGAAATTCATGCCACCTTCGCGTGGGAAATCAACTGATTGAGCTCCATTCGCTAAAGGCAGTTTTTCGGTGTCTTCTACCGTTTTGATAAAAGTTGGGATAGATTCAATGTCAACGGTGGCAGGTAAGTTACCTGCCAGCCCCATAATAATGGCGATATCAGTATGGTGCCCTTTACCAGTAAGCGATAATGACCCATAGACGTCAACAGAGATACGGGTGACGTTAGGTAATAGATTCTTGCTCACTAAATCATCGACAAATTCTTTACCAGCTTTCATTGGACCAACGGTATGAGAGCTTGACGGGCCAATGCCCACTTTAAACATGTCGAAAACGCTTATCACGCAGGACTCCTTAAAAAAAGTTGAAAATAGAGTGCTTTATTTTAAAAGGCGCTACTTTACTGTTATTTAGTAGTGTTAACCAGTAAGTTTAAAGTATTTTTTGAAATAAGGTAGTTGCTTAGGAATAATTGATTGTAAATAGCACAATCTGCTTGTGTTTTGCTTTAAATTTATACAGCCACATTAAAAAAATTAGGAATGATAGGGAAGCAGATAAAAGTCAATGTAAAATTTTTGTTTGAAAAATTAATTTTATTCAGTGGTTTATATTGAAAGAGCTAATCTAGTTGCAATGCTAATTGATGAAGAATGGATGCAGTTAAACCCCAAACGAGATGGCCGTTATACCAATAGAAAAAAATTCGATTTTCACGGCCTGAGCGTTTGATATCCACATATTTATGTTGTCGCAATGACAGTGCATCAAAAAGTGGAACTTCAAAGATAGAGGCGACTTCACTAGGGTTTGCTTGATATTGAATATTGGCGGGCAGCAAGCCAACAATGGGGGTGACCTCATAACCACCATAACTTTGCAACGGTGCTAATTGCCCCAGTACCTTCACTTTTTCCGGTGGGATGGCGACTTCTTCAAAAGTTTCGCGCAGCGCAGTATGAATTAATGAGCCATCTTCGGGATCTTTTGCGCCACCTGGAAAGGCTACTTCCCCTGCATGAGAACGTAAAAATGGTGAGCGCTGGGTCAGTAGCAGGGTTGGATTAGGTTTATTAATAATAGGTAATAAAACCGCAGCCGACTTACCCGTCTGGCGCTGTGCCTGACGGGTTGTCGGTAAAGTAAACTGAAAACGGTTGATAAAGTTATTCAGCTCGGTCATCCGAATTTAATGCTCCTAATAGAGGTAGAATAAGGCTCAATTTATCAAAAGTTTCTTGATATTCTTTGTCAGCTTGGCTGTCTGCCACAATACCACCGCCTGCCCAGCAGTAAATCTGCTTTTTATAGGTTAGTAAGGTTCGGATAGTGATATTGGTGTCCATATTGCCACAGAAACTAATATAGCCTATTGCGCCACAATATCCATGCCGTCGATGAGGTTCTAATTCTTCAATAATTTCCATTGCTCGAATTTTTGGTGCGCCTGTAATGGAACCGCTAGGAAAACAAGCTTGTAGTAAGTCGGTGGCTCGATATGGATTATCTAATCTTGCCGTAATTGTGCTCACGAGATGATGAACGGCAGGGAAGGGTTCAACCATAAACAATTCAGGCACTTTAACGGTACCTGGTTTCGCTACGCGTCCGATATCATTACGTAATAAATCAACAATCATTAAGTTCTCAGCGCGATCTTTAGGTGAGTTAGCCAGCTTTTGCGCTTGAGCCAAGTCGTCTTGTTCATC
This sequence comes from Providencia xihuensis, assembly GCF_041953405.1. Taxonomy (NCBI): domain Bacteria; kingdom Pseudomonadati; phylum Pseudomonadota; class Gammaproteobacteria; order Enterobacterales; family Morganellaceae; genus Providencia; species Providencia xihuensis. The sequence goes on from NZ_CP169565.1 coordinate 2,182,660, forward strand.
GTCTAAACGCGGAAGTGTGCCTTTAATCGGGCGGGTTTGGATATCGCCATCTTTCAATAAAATAAAGCGCTCAGGGGAAATGCTAATGACGGCATTTTCTGGTAGACGTATAAAGGAAGAGAATGGGGCGCCATTCGTTTCAAGCAAGGCTAGGAAAGCGTTCCATTCATCTCCTTTATATTTTGCTTTAAATCGCTGTGCTAAATTGATTTGATAACAATCACCACTACGCAAATATTCATGAATGCGAGCAATATTTTGCTGATACTCATCCTCGGTCATATTGGATTGCCAGGGGGTGTTGAGCTTAAATTTATTTTTGCGGGGTGCTTTTTGGTTTTGCAACCAAGTTAGGCGAGCTTCAGCATCTTGATGACTAATTAATGTGACGGTTTTATCTTGGTGATCAACAATCAGCGCCCATAAATAGATGCCGACTGCCATATCGGGAAATGTTAATTCAGTTTTCGCGATTTCTGGGATTTTTTCAATACGGCGGCCAAGGTCGTAGCTCCAGATACCCAATGCCCCGCCATTAAATGGCAATGTATTATCCAATATTTGGTTTGCATGGTGCTTATCAAGTTGCGTTTGAAGCAAGGCGAATGGCGATGCTCCAGAAATAATAGGTTCTTGATTCTGTTCGGTAATTGTTGTTTGTGTTTGATAGGTTGTGAGTGTTGCTATTGGATCAGCGACAATAATATCAAAACGATTGTGTGAGTGTTTCGCATTGCCCGAGTGCAATAGCATCGCCCAAGGTTGGTGAGCGAGTGGCGTAAAATAATCGATTGCCGCTGTTGGGCTATATGGTAACTGAATTTTATTAATAATCATGGTGATAAGTTTATTTTTTCGCAAGTGACTCTAACCAGACTAACAGATATTCTTATCTTAATAATCGAAGAGATGTTAAAATCTTAAAGATTAATTTTAGTCTTTTATGAATGAGGTTTAAACCATGTTATCAGGGATCCCTGCACTTAATCATGAAGAACAGCAAGAAGCGGTGGAAAAAATTCACCAATTAATGGCCGATGGTATGAGTAGTGGAGAAGCAATCGCACTCGTTGCACAAGAAATTCGTGAGAAACATCAAGGTAAAGAGCAAGTGCATGTACGTTTTGATGATGAAAATTAATAATAAGTAAACATACTATTAACATCCATACATGAATCTGATAAATTAATATTAGTTAAGTCATTCTGTTTATTAATGTCGTTAGAAAATAATTCACAGACAACGCGCAAATTTAATACCTTCTTATAGGCTTAAATGAGCAGCTAAACTAATCAAAAATATTCACCTAATAATTAGGTGTCGGAGGAGAGTATGGAAGCGAATAAAAAAATAGCGATTGCTTTAGGAACGTGCGCTCTTGTTTTTAGTTCATTTGCGTTAAGTGTTAATAAGGAAGAAGGTAAGGCTGCACCATTTGTGAGCTGTGGCGCACTAACAGAGTCACAAATTGCGGCTCAGGTTAAAAGTGATTTTATGCATAATCGTCTACCACGCTGGACGGAAGAAAAAGCCGCACTAGGTAAAAAAGCCGTTGCTTGGGTTAATGATAATGAAGTAACTAAAACAGATACAGGCTACACAGTTCCCTTAGTGGTAAGAGGGGCAAAATCTGACCTCCATTATTCTGTTTCAGTGGATTGCCAAAACAATACAGTGACTTATAACACATCCAAATAATTTGGTTTTATTCAATTTCAAATATTTGCAATTGAATATCTTATAATGAAAAAGAGGGAGATGCCCCTCTTTTTTCTTAACGATTTCTGGGTTCGTATGGTAACCGCGAGAAATTTTGTGATAATTGGCGGTAATAGACCAGCCTTTCTCTAAAATATTCCCTTAAATGCTCGGGTTGTTCCCGCTCCACAGCGTCGGCAAGAATGGCAATATTATAGCGTTCTTTGAATGCAACGCCTGATGCCAATAAGTCAACGTTAACCTTATCCATTTCATCTTTGGGCAATAAAGCAAGATTATGGCTCATTTTAATTCTCTATCACTTAATGGGATTTAGGAATATTGTAGCGATTAAATGAGAAGAAGTCTCAATTCTTATCGAAAAGAACGTGAAAATATAATCAAACTAATATAGTTTTATATTTAAGTAATGACTTTAAAAACAGGGAAAGATAATGAGATTGATTATTATTGTTTTTAGCAAAAGTTATTAATAATCAGTAAATTGGATTTTTTTGTTTTCAGAATGTTTTAGGGTTTTAATTATTGTAATACTGTGCATAATAGCCTCAGGAATATTTAAACATTAAGGTAAAAATATGTTAACTACTGATATGGTCAAAAAATTAAACGAACAATTAAACCTTGAGTTTTACTCTGCAAATCTTTATTTGCAAATGAGCGCTTGGTGTAGTGATAAAGGCTACGAAGGCGCAGCTGCTTTTTTAAAGGCACATTCTCAAGAAGAAATGGAACATATGCAGCGTTTGTTTGATTACCTTAGCGATACTGGCGCACTGCCATTATTAGGTCAAATTGCGGCACCACCTGTTGATTTTAAATCTATTTCTGATGTGTTCAATCAAACTTATGAACACGAACAATTAATTACTCGTGAAATTAATAAGTTAGCGCACCTAGCAATGACTACACAAGATTATTCAACATTTAACTTCCTGCAATGGTATGTCGCAGAACAGCACGAAGAAGAGAAATTATTTAAATCGGTGCTGGATAAACTGGATATGGTGGGTGAGTCTGGTAAAGCACTATTCTTATTGGATAAAGATTTGAAAAATATGTCAGCAGCTACACATATCTAATTTTGTGTTACAAATAGGTTATGGCTAAAATTTAATCTATCTGATGTATAAAGACCTTAGTAGGCTTATGGATAAAAGTGATTAATTTCAATGTTCATAAGCCTTTTTCTTTTCATTTTGTGTGAATACTCACAGGATGGACGCTTAAATCCCGTTTTTAAGCGGCACAAACTGTTTTTTTCCGTATAATGATTGGCAATTATTCTAAATTTACCTGCAAATTAAGAGGTTACTATGCCAATTACCCATATTAAATCTTCATGGCGCAAATTAAGTGCAATCGCTGTCTTATTTTTAGGGATGTCTTTCCAACAAGCTTTTGCCCACGCACATTTAAAAGACCAACTTCCAGCAGAAGGTGCCGCAATTGAGCAAACGCCTGAATCAATCACGTTAAATTTCTCTGAAGGTATTGAAGCTAACTTTACGAAAGTGTCTATCATCGGACCTGAAAAAAATATCATTAAAACAGGAAAAGCGACATTAGACCCAAGTAATGACACCAAAGTCATCGTGCCTGTTGAAGGCAAACTGACTTCAGGGAAATACGATGTTAACTGGAGTGTTGTTTCAGTTGATGGCCACAAAACCAAAGGGACTTATAGCTTTACAGTGAAATAATATGTCACTGGACGCGTTTTATACCTTAATCCGTTTTATTCATTTTATTGCTGCAATATTGATGTGTGGAATGTCAATATTTGCAGCGTTGCTGAGTTGTGGGCAATTTAGTTATCTCATTAGCCGTTATTTGAATAAAGGGATCAACTTTTGTGCAGTCGTTACTGTTGTAACCATTTGGGGCTGGATGTTAGCACAAGCGGGCTTAATGGGGGATGGCTGGGAGGATGCAACAGATTGGGATATCTGGCAGGGCGTGCTGGGGACATCATTCGGTCAAATTTGGCGCTGGGAATTATTATTATCTGTAATTTTGTTGGTAGTTTTATTTATTAAGTCTATTAAGTTACGATTACACCTTGTTTTACTTCTTTCTATTCTTACTCTTGGCTTACATGCCTTCGTTGGGCATGCCGCGATGCAAGATGGTATCGTTGGCGGGCTTCATCGCTTTAATCAATTTATTCATCTTATTAGTTCAGCCTATTGGTTTGGTGGCTTATGGCCATTTTTAATCTGTATTCAATTTTTGCGGAATAAACGTGAACTTGTGGCTGGAATGGATGCGCAAATTATTAAGACAATGAAGCGATTCTCCTGTTATGGGCACGTTGCGGTTGTTTTAGTGGTTATCACTGGCGTCATAAGTGCGATAAGCATTTTGCCGCAATGGCCAATGGAGTATTCAGGCTCTGAATATCAATCACTACTTTGGTTTAAGATTATATTGGTCGTGGGAATGATAATGCTTGCATCTATTAACCGTTATTACATCGTGCCAAGGATCAAGCAAAAAGGGCAAGTTAATTATTTGATCATTAATAGCTGGGTCGAATTATTGTTAGGGACAATGGCGATTTTAGCAGTAGCCATTTTTGCCACGTATCAACCCGTGTAGCAAAACCATTTTATTTATTTGATAATAGCGAATTATTATCGCACTCGTTTAACAAGGTCATCTCAATGAAATCTAAACTCATTATTTGCTTCTTATTAGTTGGTGGAACAATTAGTACTGCTGTTGCTGCTCCCTTAACATCAGTTAGTAAAAAACAATTTGGTGATGATTGGCCCTTTACACGTGAAGAGGTGATGTTGGAATGTCGCACTAATGGTGCGCTGGTGGTGATCAATCCAGCCACATTAATGCAATATCCATTAAATGATATCGCTGCAACACAAATGAATAATAAAGAAATTAAAGGCCAACCAATCGATGTATTGCTCAAGCCGATTGAGACTACAAAAAGTGTTGAAGAACGTGTTTTACCGTTAAAGGAAGCTGCTGCGAAATTGTGTGGTAGTAAGTAGGTATATTTAAGTTGTTTTTATCATTGAAAAGAGTGGGAAGCTAAAATAGTTGCTTGTTGGAATTTATCTTATATATCAATGAAGTAATTGATTGAAAGGTTTTATTGATTAATTACATAGGCATAACCTATTAAACAAATTGTTCAATATTAGAATATTAAACAATAAATTGTGTTAATAATATGTAAAATAATTGATAATTAATGTGGTAAGAACGTACATTGAAAGCTAGTATTAAGGTGTACTTTGTTACGTCTCAATGGCAATTTTAGCGCACGGCTCTGCCAGAGCCATTTCCCAAGGCCCGGTAATCGGAATCTACCAGGCCTCTTTTTTTGCCTATTGGTTTGCTTTCCCACATATTGACCCATCAATAATAAGCCAATCATCTTTGGATTAATCGCCTTATTGCCCAATAAGCGACTAAGCAACCTTCATAACCCAATGATGATTTTCTTTGTCATAACGGTGGCGATATAACAGCACGGGTTTTTCATCAATCGTTGCTGGAATACTCGTGTGTTCATCCCAACCGTCTAATTGCATACAAAAATCCGTATCAGAATCACAAGGGATACTCACTGTATCGCTTTTATGGGTCTCCATAACGGCATCATTGATTTCATAGGAAGATATTTTCAATTTAACTATACACATAATCACACCTCACTGATTGATTTTAGCTGTATAAATTCAGCCCAACGAGATTAAGCATAGTATAAATGGAATCTATTTCCAAAATATTTTTTTAATCCTTAAAAAGGAAAAGGTGCATTGTTGGGGTAACAAGCACCTTTGTAGTCGTTATTTTTTTGGAATGGAGGTTCCCCATTCCAAATAATCGCTTGGTGGCTCTAATTTTAGAATGAAGTGCTGTTCAGGCTTAGCGTTAGGGGAGAGTGGCACTGTTGGTGGGGTTGCAAACACAATGCCTCCTCGAACAAATTGTTTAAATGTTCCACTTTTGACGACACCTCCCGTTAAACCAAAGGAAAGATTGAAGCCAGAAGATAGCCAAAATTGGGTATTGTCACGAACCAAATATTGGTATTCTTTACCAATACGAGTCGCCACATAAACGCGATCGGAAAGCTCTCCCAAATATAATCCCGTCACAACGCCGACTTCTAAGCCCCTAAAGAGAATTGGCGTACCCACTTGGACTGAGCCTACATCAGTGGCATCAAGATAGACGGTTAAGCCATCAAGATAGCGTGAATCAGTAATATTGGCGGCTTGTAATTCAAATTGGTAACGATTTTTATTACTTCGGCCTGGCTCTGCACTAATATAAGGTTGAAGTAAACTGTCTAAATTATTTAAGCCAGCAGGTGACAGTTCTGGTGTGACAACAGCAAAGCGGCTACCTAATTTGGTAAATGTACTCACGTAATCAGGGTAGAGGATTGCCTTTGCTTGAACTTCGCGTTTATCTGCAGAGAGTTTTAAGGACTCAATCTGGCCGATATTAATCCCTAAATAGCGAATTGGCATCCCTTCAGAAAGTTTAGATGCGTCAAAAGTCGTTAATGTGACAACGCTACCAATGGCTTTTGCGGAGGTCTCATTGGGATATAATGTATGTTGACGGGCTTTATTTACGGTGGAGCTATCAATGTTATCAAAGCTAATTGCTCCGCTAATTGCACGGCTGAGAGGCGCTGCTTGGACGGTTAATCCATTGCTGTTAAGTTCGACTTTCGCACCACCTTCAGCCCAAAAGATACTGTTCTCGGTAAGTAGATGGCGGTATTCACTGGAAATATTGACATCGATGGCAAACCCTAACTTTGTTGGTTTAATGGCAATAATTTTTCCAACAGCAAATTGACGGTAAAGCACAACTGAGCCTGTTTGGATATCGGGTAAAGTGGTCGCGTTAAGTGTAATAGTTGTGGGTGGTGAAACTCCCAGAATACCCGCTTTGGCATTTTCGTCACTGCGATAGAGAGGGAAAGTATCAGGGAGTTTTTCTTGGCTGTTTCCGACAATTAAATGAAGCCCACCTTCGAGCCATTCTTGCGGCGTAGCGCCTTGAAATTGCAATCCATTTAGCCCCAATTGAACATCAACACGGCTATTGGCGACAAACTTACTGTCTGCTCTTACTAGGTGGCGATATTCATCATAAATTGCAATATTAAAGTCAACTTTATCAGCACTTAAGTGACGCTGTAACACTTCGCCAATTTGAATACCTCGGTAAACTACGGGCTGCCCTTGATTGACGCCAAAAGTGTCATGAGCCCATAAGGTTAAATTCAGTGGTGATTTTGCGTTTTGCTTCGCTGCATTTGCCACCTCAGCATTACTTTGTAAGACAAACGATTGACCTTCTTCAGCTTGTGGACTGCCTTCTGGAGAGTCAAATGCAATGGCACCATTAATGACTGCAGAAAGACTTTCCATTTTGACACTTGCGCCAGACTTTAGGTCAAAATGGCCTTGCAAGCCTGAAACATTCCAAAATTGACTGTCTTTGCGCACTAAATTGGCATAGCGTTTTTGCACGATAGCGGAGATGGATACACCTTGGTTATCTGGCAAAACGGTATAATCTGAAATATGACCAACAGGCACTTTGCGGTAATAAATAGGCGAGTTTTCATTTAATGAACCTAAATCGGGAGCTGAAAGGTGGATGAGCAGCTCGCCTTGGTCAATATTTTGCTGAGGGGGCGTGTCTTGTGCGACAAAAGAAAATTGCTCAGATCCCGTACTTGGTAGCATACCAATATAGTTCCCACCAACAAGGGCATCGAGCCCTGAGACACCTGCAAGGGACGCTTTTGGGGTGACTAGCCAAAATTTAGTACCTGAATTCAAGGCTGAGCGCATATCTTTGTTTATACTGGCCGTGACAATGATGTTTTTCATATCTTTGCTAATCGCCACAGATTGCACTAAACCCACTTCAACACCTTGGTAACGAATAGGGGTACGATTCGCGACGACACCAGGAGCCGAGGTGAATTCAATGGTAATATCTGTGCCGCGCTCAACCCACTGTTGAAATAATAACCATCCAGCGATAAAGATGGCGACTAAGGGGAGCAGCCAAAAAGGCGAAATATGCACACGTCGGCGTTGTATCGCTTCTGCAACATCATCAGAAGGCTCATTTTGCGAGTTTTGTTTTTCCATAAGAATCCCAAATTAAACGGCTGTCTAACCATTCAACGGCTAAAATCGTTAGAATCACGGCGGTGCCAAAATAGAGAGCGGCAGGCCCCATAGTAAAGGACATTAATTGTTCTCGGTTAACGAGCGTCATCATCAGTGCGATGACAAATAAATCTAACATTGACCAACGGCCAATCCATGAAACAAACTTCAGGAGCTTCATGCGTAAGACGGGGTCAGTTTTGCTATTAAAATGAATCGAAAATAGCAACAAAATCATAATAATAATTTTAATAAACGGGACTAAGATACTGGCAATGAAAACAATAATTGCAATTGGCCAGTTACCCGAATCGATTAGCGAAACGACACCTGAGTAAATGGTATCCTCGAGTCGTTGACCATTTAAATAAAAAATGGAAATCGGCATTAGGTTAGCAGGAAACAATAACACCATGGCAGCAATCAGTGCGGCCCACGTTTTTTGTAAGCTATGAGGATCCCGATATTGCACCAGACAATGGCAGCGCTGGCACCTACCGTGTTTATTGGGTGGGCCTGTGTAATGGCAGGCTGTACAGGTCATTGCGTCGGCTTGCGAGTCTTTTTCTTCGATGGGATAAACGTTTTTCCATAGCAGGTCAAGGTTCATGTGGATGAGGATCAGCAAGCTCAAAATAGACATTGTGATAAAGGCAATCAGCCCGTGGCCGATAAATACACTAGCATAATCTTGCATTTTGATCGCAGCGATACCCAGTGCAATTAAGTAAACATCAAGCATGACCCATTCTTTTATATGGCTCAAGACCAATAAAATAGGCCTGAGGTTTAAGCCGATTTTTCGACCAACCTGTAACGATAAAACTAAAATGGGAAGTAGCAAAGGAGCGGCAATTGCACAAAAAGCCACTATACTGGCAGTAATGGGGTCACCTTGCTGGTTAATTAAGCGAATTCCTTCTATAACATTGGCATTGATTTGGCTGCCCAATAGATGAATTGATATTAGTGGTTGCCAAAATGCAATGGGTGCAAGCATTAGCAGCGTGATGGCAAGGATAGACAGTCGATTTAATGACCATGAACGGCCGTCATTGAGTTGAGAGGCGCATCGTGGGCAAATAATAACCTGCCGCGGGCTAAATGGCGGCGTATGAATTTTTTGATTGCAGTGACGACAACGTTGCAAAATCAAGTCAGTATGATTAATGTGATTCATATTTGCTCATTTTAGGGTTTCGCCTAGATGTAATCTAGTGTAAAAAAATTTACCTCAAAGTGACAACTTGGTAACCTTAGCATTACTCTTGCATATGTGTATTTTAATTACTTGATTATTACTAGAAATAATTATGGATAAAAAGAAGTATTATCTCGAACTTTCAGATAATCTCTCTGCATTATTGGCGGGAGAATATGATTTAATTGCGACCTTGGCAAATACCAGTGCGTTATTATATGAACGTTTAGATGGTGTGAACTGGGCTGGCTTTTACTTGAGCAATGGGCAAGAGCTTGTTTTAGGCCCATTCCAAGGAAAAGTCGCATGTGTTCGAATTCCATTTGGTAAAGGGGTCTGTGGTACGGCATTTAGTGAAAACCAAGTTCAGCGTGTTGAAGATGTCCATGCTTTTCCTGGTCATATCGCTTGTGACGCGGCAAGTAATGCTGAAATTGTCTTTCCGCTGGTAGTAAATGGACAAAATATCGGGGTTTTAGATATTGATAGCCCAAATATTAGCCAATTCGACCAAGAAGATGAAAAAGGGTTACAACACCTTGTAAACCAGTTGTGTCAGCATCTGGCAATGTGTTCTATGCCAAAATATTACTAAATATTGGGCTGTAAAATTAATAGTAACGTGGCAATTGTTAGCAACACGATTATAATGTCGGCTTGTTCATGCCCGTGAGGTTGGCAAAATCGTTGTTATCAGGAAATTTCATGGAAAATCAACCTAAGTTGAATAGTAGTAAAGAAGTTATCGCATTTTTAGCAGAGCGTTTTCCACGCTGTTTTATCGCTGAAGGCGAAGCACGTCCGTTAAAAGTCGGAATTTTTCAAGATATCGTAGGGTGCTTGACGGAAGAAGATGGTATTAGCAAAACGCAATTGCGTTCAGCATTACGCATGTATACTTCTAGCTGGCGCTACCTTTACGGTGTTAAAGAAGGCGCAAAGCGCGTTGACCTAAATGGCGAAGATTGTGGTGAGCTAGATGCAGAGCACATCGCTCATGCTCGCCAACAATTAACTGAGGCGAAAGCACGCGTTCAAGCACAACGTGCTGAACAAAAAGCGCAAAAACGTCCTGTAGCGAAAAAAGCGGGTGAAAAACCAGCACGTAATCCAGAAGCTACTAAAGACAAAGCACCACGTCGTCGCCCATCAGACAATAAAGAACGTCCGCAAAATACATCAGAAAAAACACCCCGTCGTAACAATCCAGCTCCTGAACAAAACCTGAAGTCAGTCACTGATATCAATGCACTTAAAATAGGCCAAACCTTGAAAGTGAAAGTTGGTAGCAGCTTGATGGACGCTTCTGTTCTGGAAATTGCGAAAGACGGTGTGAGAGTTCAATTGCCTACTGGACTGGCAATGATTGTACGCGCGGAACATTTAAAGTTCTGATACGGAGGTCAATCAGGTCATGAACAAACTTCTTAAAGTTGCACTTGTCGTTAGTCTGGCGACTTTCGGCAGTGCAATTGCTAATACACAAGCAGTGGCTCCTGTCACTGCTGCTCAGTTACCTGTCTTAAAACAGAGCGCACAGCATGGCACCGTCAGTGAAAGAGTAACCTCACGGTTTACTCGTTCACATTACCGCCAATTTGATTTAGACAATGCGTTTTCTGGGAAAATATTTGACCGTTATCTCAATATGTTAGATTTCGGTCACAATGTTTTACTTCAATCCGATGTTGACCAATATGCCAAAGATAAAGGGAAAGTGGGGCAATGGCTTGAAGATGGCAAATTAGATGCGTTTTATGACCTGTATAACCTGTCTCAGGAAAGACGTTTCGAACGTTTTAAATATGCATTAGCACGTTTAGAGCAACCAATTGATTTAAATGCGACAGATTCGATTGAAGTTGACCGTTCAAAATCACCTTGGCCTAAAGACAAGCAAGAGCTTGACCGTCTTTGGGATCAAAAAGTACGTTATGATTGGTTAAACCTAAAGCTTTCAGGCAAAGATGACAAAGAAATCAAAGAGAAACTCACTAAGCGTTATAATTTTGCGTTACGCCGTTTAACTCAAGCGCAAAGTGAAGATGTTTTTCAATTGATAGTGAACTCATTTGCGCGTGAAATCGATCCGCACACCAGTTATCTTTCGCCTCGTAATACTGAGCAATTTAATTCTGAAATGAGCTTATCATTAGAAGGAATTGGTGCCGTTTTACAGCAAGATGACGAAAACACGGTTATCAACTCACTGGTTGCAGGCGGCCCTGCAGCTAAAAGTAAAGAGTTGAAAGTTGGTGATAAAATCATCGGCGTTGGTCAAACAGGTAAACCGATTGTCGATGTTGTTGGTTGGCGTCTTGATGATGTTGTTGCATTGATCAAAGGGCCAAAAGGAAGTCAGGTTCGTTTGGAAGTCGTTTCTGATACTAAAGGGGCGAAGCCACATATCGTTACTATAGTGAGGGAGCAGATCCGACTGGAGGATCGTGCAGTAAAACTGACGATTAAACAGCAAGGTAAAGATAAAGTTGCTGTTCTGGATATTCCTGGTTTTTACGTGGGCTTAACCAATGATGTAAAAACCCAACTGCAAAACATGGCGAAAGATAATGTTTCTGCACTAATTATTGACCTTCGTGGTAATGGTGGTGGAGCATTAACCGAAGCGGTTTCATTATCGGGTTTATTTATTCCAAAAGGGCCAATTGTTCAAGTACGCGATAACAATGGCCAAGTGCGCCAAGATGTTGATGACGATGATGTCATCTATTATAAAGGTCCTTTGGTTGTTTTAGTTGATCGGTTTAGTGCATCAGCGTCTGAAATTTTTGCAGCTGCGATGCAGGATTATGGTCGTGCTTTAATTGTGGGCGAACCAACTTTTGGTAAAGGTACTGTTCAGCAACACCGTAGCTTAAGCCGTGTTTATGACCAAATGCTAAAACCTGAATGGCCATCATTAGGTTCTGTTCAATATACTATTCAAAAATTTTATCGTGTTAATGGTGGTAGTACGCAACGTGAGGGCGTTACCCCTGATGTTGTGATGCCAACGGGGCAAGATCCTGCTGAAACGGGGGAAAGCTTTGAAGATAATGCGCTGCCATGGGATAGCATTCCTGCTGCGAACTATAGCAAAGTAGGGGATATTTCACCTGATTTATCAGCCATTAAAACTAAGCACCTCGATAGAATTAGTCAGGATCGTGAATTCAATTATATCGATGAAGATATCGCTCGCTATAAAGTAAGTAAAGAAAGTAAGAATCTGATTTCATTGAATTATGCAGAGCGTAAGAAAGAAGATGATGAAATTGAGGCGACGAAACTAAAACGAATAAATGAGCGTAATACGAAAGAAGGTAAGCCATTACTGAAGAAATTGGAAGACCTACCAAAAGATTACGAAGCGCCAGACCCATACTTGGACGAAACAGTGAAGATGGCGGTTGATTTGTCAAAACAAAACACCAAAATGCTATCAGGTAATCAGTAGTTCGAAATACATTCAAAACCTATCCAACCTGCAGTCAAACCTAATCGGTTTGTCAGCAGTCTGAAGCCAGCGTAAGCTGGCTTTTTTTATACTAAAATTGATAATCTCAGACTTATCATTATTCATTTTACGTCACAACGAAAATATTTTTGAAGTTAACTTAATGCTCTAACGATAGAATTCTTTACCTTTGCTTAATTTATCCTAAACTTTTGTTGTAGCTCTTTTAAACATGAGGCAATACCATGCGTAAATTACTTTTAGGATTAATGGCTGTTAGTGTCATGATGGTTTCTGTGGTCAATACCGCGAATGCAAGAAATTACCCTTGCTCGGGCAGTAAAGGCGGGATAGATCGCTGCGAAGATGGTAAGTTTATTTGTAATGATGGTTCAACAAGTCGCTCAGAGCAAGTGTGTACCATTGAATTAAAAAACGACATTAACAGTAAGGCGGGTATTGCTGGTGGTGTAATTGGAGCAGGAGTCGCAAAACAATCCAGCAAACCTTCTGTGTCTGATTCAATCAAATCAACAGGGGATAAAACAAGCAAAACAGCCAGTGAAAAAGCAACAAAAGCTTCGGATAAAGCCACTGATGTAGCGAAAACGGTGAAAGAGAAAGCCTCAAAAACGGCTGACAAAGAGGTGGTGAAGGAAACAAAAGAAAAAGCCTCCAAGGCGGTTGATAAAGAGTCTGCAAAAGTGGTGAAAGAAAAAGCATCAAAAGTAGCCGATAAAGACGTAGTGAAAGAGACAAAAGAAAAAGCGTCAAAAGCGACAGATAAAAAAGATGCAGTAAAAGAAACAAAAGAAAAAGCAAGTAAAGCTGCGGATAAAGAAAAATCAAAAGTAGTAAAAGAAAAAGCGACTAAGGCTACTGATAAAGAGCCTGCTAAGGCTGCTAAAGAAAAAGCAACCAAAGCCGCGGATAAAGAATCCGCTAAAGCAGCAAAAGAAAAAGCGGCAAAAGTTGCTAAAGAGAAAGCGAATTAAGGCACGAGTTTTTTTGCTGTTAACCTATCATTATATTGTGATAATAATGCCACGCTGCGTGGCATTATTTTTTCGTAAGCGAAACCTTAACTATTGTTTATCAGGCTAAGAAATTCATCAAAAGAGCCGATAAATACATTATTAAGATTCATATCCCTCAAAAATTAGATTCCTCGATTCAACTAAAAATAAGTTTAAATTGAAATGGCTATGAATTGACCCTTTTAAAACAAATAGTTAAAATTTGAACTCTTAATAAACAGAGAGGTAGGTAGAGCGCTTGCCCTTTTTTTAGTCTCGCTGTGTAAAGTTATGTTATTTTTTACTGTTTTCGTGTTAATTGACTTGAAATAGTGTGAAAAAACCTTATTTATAAAGTAAATTCTACGTGATCTTAGTTTTTACCAAGGAATACAAAAAATGATGAGAATTGCTTTATTCTTGCTCACAAACTTAGCGGTTATGTTTGTGTTTGGAATAATATTGAGTTTAACAGGCATTCGCGGAAGTAGCGTTCAAGGCTTGTTGATTATGGCGGGCTTATTTGGTTTTGGTGGCGCTTTTATTTCATTGCTGATGTCTAAGTGGATGGCTCTGAAATCGGTAGGTGGTGAAGTTATTGAAAACCCACGTAACCAAACTGAACAGTGGTTAATGACAACGGTTCAGCGCCAAGCCCAGCAAGTGGGGATTCAAATGCCACAAGTGGCTATTTACCATGCGCCAGATATCAATGCTTTTGCAACAGGGGCACGTCGTGATGCTTCATTAGTTGCAGTGAGCACAGGGCTACTTGAAAACATGAGTCGCGACGAAGCGGAAGCGGTTATTGCCCATGAAATCAGTCATATCGCCAATGGTGATATGGTGACAATGACCTTGTTACAAGGTGTTGTGAATACTTTCGTTATTTTTATATCCCGTATCATTGCTCAATTAGCTGCAGGTTTTATGTCAAACAATGATAACGAAAGTGAAAGTAGCAACGGTAATCCAATGGTCTATTTTGCGGTTTCTATGGTACTGGAAATTGTATTCGGTATTTTAGCAAGCATTATCACCATGTGGTTCTCTCGTTATCGCGAATTCCACGCTGATGCTGGCTCTGCAAAATTAGTGGGACGTGAAAAAATGATTGCGGCACTGCAAAGACTGAAAACCAGTTATGAGCCGCAAGAAGAAGGGCGTTTGATGGCATTTTGTATTAATGGTCGTGGTAAAGCATTCAGTGAATTATTCCTGTCTCACCCTCCGTTAGATAAACGAATTGAAGCACTTCGCTCAGGCGAATATTTAAAATAGTATGGAAAGCCACTTCAAATGAAGTGGCTTGAGGTTGTTGACAAAGCAGGATAAAAGCGTGGTTTTCCTGCTTTGTGTTATCAGCCAAAAATTAATGAATTGATTTTTCTCGTTTATTTTCAAAACCAATCCAACCTGCAGCCAAATCTAATCGGTTTGTCAGCAGTTTGAAGCCACTTCAAATGAAGTGGCTTTTTTATATAATATTCATAGGGACAGTTATGAAACTTTCACACAGTGTCAGTGGCGCCTTGAGAACGTTCGCCTATTTTATGACTAGTGGTAGCCACTATATGTTAAATGGTGTTGATTATGTTGAATTGTGTGTAGATGAACCGAGTTTAGTTGAACAAGTGTATGCTATTTTAATCAATACATTGGAGCTTGATGAAAAGGGTGATGTAATTAATTTCAAACACGCGCAAAAGCGTGCGACAGACTATATTCGTTGGTATGTAGACCATTCATATGTTATTGACCCGCCATATGAGGATTGGGAGACTGAGTTGCATTGTATGCCAACAAATTAGAATATAAACGCCTAAAACATCGCTCCAAACTGACTCGATATTTATTCTTAATTACGTAAAAATAGGCATTTATTTTCTAAGAGTCTTCAATATATTCCCGATAATAAGCTATATTAACTCTAGTTATAGGGTAATCTTACCTATGTTCAATTTCATATGGGAGTTAAGCATGGACATACTGGTTAAAACAATACTTTTTGGTAATTCATTTCAAACGGCATCTAACCCTGCACGGCTTGTCCCCATTAAATTTGAAATTTATAAAGCAGATCAAGGGTTTTACCATCGGATATATAAAGAGGTGGGGATGTCTGGTGCAAACCTTGGACAGGTATTTCGAGTTTGGGCTTTTGAAGAGCAAAAAAGTTGGGGTAAGCAAACGGAGAATACAACATTAGAGGAATATGCTAATTATTGTAATGACTTATATACACAAGCAGGGCAATAATTGAGGAAAAAAAGCCCCCTTCATAGGGTTTTGAAGGGGGAGCTAAATGAATAAAGAATGGTTTAATTCGTCAATAAAGATAGATGATTTTGATAACAAAAACTTAGTTATTTGTGCAGTTAATCCATTCTTGAATACGTTTATGCTTTAAATCGCATTTATCGCTAAATAATCTATTGGCGATAACCTGTTTTAATTTGTTCTAAGATGTTTGTATAGGTTTCAGCCTGTTTTTCGTCTTCCATTTGAGCAACTTCGCGCTGCATTTTGATCAAAATCTTACCTGCATCTGCTTGGCCAATTGCTTTAAGCATATGTGTAACCAAATTTTTTAGGCATGTCACTTCATCTGCAAGTGCATGGACATCTGGTTCGGTAGGAAAATGCGTTTTCATTAAGTCGATCCTTTAAGATAAAAAGTAATTTGATGGATTGTAGCATAGAAAAAATAATATGTGCTTTCAGATAAATAAGATGTATGTAATCGAAGATAAAACACTCAAATAATGATGTGTTTGTTTGATTTTGCTTAGTTAGGTTTTTAAGAAGGGCTAATTGCAGGAATATGTATTTTAAATTGATTACCAATACTGATAGCAAGCTTTAAAATAGCTAAATAGTTGTGATACAATTCACAAAAATACGGTGGTTTTGAGCAATAAAACACCGTTTAATCGTTCAGTTTAGTTCTAAACATATATTTCCCATGTGCCATCATCATAAGTCGGTAACCGATTTGTGTAATTAGCTTATGGAAAACTGAAGGCAAAATAAATAATGACACAAGTATCAAGAAGAACCGCTTGGATCCGTGTTTTAGCGCTGGCGGTTGCTGCATTTGTTTTTAATACAACGGAGTTTGTCCCTGTTGCATTATTAAGTGACATTGCAGCGAGTTTTGGCATGACGGTGGCGCATACAGGGCTGATGATCACCATTTATGCGTGGGTAGTGGCACTCATGTCATTACCGTTAATGTTATTAACCAGTAAAATAGAACGGCGTAAGCTACTGGGATTCTTGTTTGTTATTTTTATTATCAGTCATCTTGTTTCAGGTTTTGCGTGGAACTTTGATGTTTTGATCGTGGGGCGCATTGGCGTTGCTTTGTCTCATGCTGTGTTTTGGTCGATTACGGCATCTTTAGCTATTCGTGTAGCTCCTGCGGGCAAAAAAGCGCAGGCATTAGGCTTATTAGCGACAGGCACTGCGTTAGCGACGGTTTTAGGCTTACCAATCGGCCGTGTTATCGGGCAGTTTTTAGGCTGGCGAGTGACATTTTTGTGTATCGGGGTCGTGGCATTATTTACGATGATTGCACTTATTCGTTTCTTACCACGCTTGCCAAGTGAACATTCAGGTTCTTTGAAAAGCCTTCCAGTTTTATTCAAGCGACCTGCATTAGTCGGAATGTTCGCGCTCACGGTATTAGTGGTGACTGCACACTTCGCGGCTTACAGTTATATTGAGCCATTTGTTCGCGATGTAGCCCATCAGAGCCAAAATTTTGCCACTGTCTTGCTGCTGATTTTTGGTGCTGCGGGTATTATTGGTAGCGTCATCTTTAGCCGTTATAGCACAAAACTTTCATTAATATTCTTACCTTCAGCAATAGCCTTAATGACGCTATGTCTGTTGTTGCTGTTGCCTATGGGAGGCAATGTCTGGTCACTCATTATATTGTCCGTGTTCTGGGGAATTGCGATGATGTGTATTAGCTTAGGTATGCAGGTTAAAGTGATTGATTTAGCACCAGATGCAACAGACTTAGCGATGGCTATCTTCTCTGGAATTTTTAACATCGGTATCGGTGGTGGGGCGTTACTGGGTAATCAAGTGATTGTACATATGGGGATGACTCAAATTGGTTATGTGGGGGCTATAATTGGTGTCATGTCGCTTATTTGGTGCCTCTATTTGTTTAAACGTTATAGCCAAACATTAACGGATAAGCTGGCACCTGCTGAACAACATTAACACACTCAACAATAGACAGTTAAATAAGCTCTGTATTACCTTTATTGGATACAGGGCTTTTTCTGGTTTATCGCTATAATTTATTTTTTTAATACAACAATAAGGTTTATCAATGAAAGGTCTAAGTTTTCTCTTGATGTCGATTCTTGCAGAAGTGATTGCAACGACCACATTAAAAGCTTCTGAGGGTTTTAGCCGTTTCTGGCCGTCTTTAATTGTGATTATTGGCTATGGGGTATCCTTCTGGGGCTTATCGCAGGTAGTGAAAGTGATGCCATTGGGGATTGCCTATGCTATCTGGTCTGGGCTAGGGATTGTGTTAGTTTCTGTTGCTGCAATTTTTATTTATCACCAAAAACTCGATTTACCTGCAATTATTGGTATGCTATTAATTATTATTGGTGTTTTAGTCATCAATTTATTTTCAAAAAGTAGCACACACTAGTGCAAGGCAAGGGGTTACAACGGCTTGATGGGAGATAAACAGCATGGGGCGTAAGGTCGGCCAGTTATTAAAACCTGTGATGACAGTTGTTGTGGCAGTTGTAATGTCAGTGATGTTATCGGCTTGTGGAAGCTCAGAAGTGAATAAAACCGTTGATAACTCTGCAACTCAGTATGCAAAGCAAGTGGTTAATTTAGGGCCAGGGATTCAGGAAGCCTGCGTTTCTGCAGGAGGATTACCTGCCTTAACACTTGAACTAAATGGTGATGAAACGGCGGTTTGCCAATTTGCAAATGGCAAACGTTGTGCTGCCAATGTTATCCAAAGTGGTGCGTGTATTTAATATTTATTTTAGGCTTCACAAAAGAAAAGCCCCTTTAATCAGGGGCTTTTTACGTTTTCAATTCATTTATGGTTAAACCGATTTTTTAGCGGGGAAAAATTGGCTAATTAACACAATAATAGCCACTAAAATATAAGCGGCAAAAATACCAATTAACCACTGCGGCATATCAAGGCCTAAAAATGCCCACTGTCTAACCGCGCAGTCACCCGTTGCTTCAAACATCGCAGGAACCCACTCTTGCAGTGGCAACCAATCAGGGAAGTTGACAAAGAAATCACAAGAAGCAAATGGCGAAGGGTAAAGTTGCAGCATGGTATGTTCCCATGCAAGGTCTAAACCGCGCCATGCGGCGTAAATCCACACAGCGATGGCTACCCAACGAATGACAATATTTCTCGGTGCGATAGCACCAATTAAACCTGCAAACATAACGCCCAGTAATGCAACGCGTTCATAAATACACATTACGCAGGGTTGAAGCTTCATAACATGTTGAAAATATAATGCCGCACACTCTAACATAAAGGCTGTAAAGGCCATCAATAGCCATGCGCCTCGTCCTTGTGAGCAGTAGTTAAAAAATCGGAACATACTTGAGATATCCTAATTGAGTGATGCGCACATTTTGCCCCTATCGGCCTGATAAAAAAAGCGCCTAAAGCAAAATAAATGCCATTTCGAGTTAGGTTTTACCTAACATTACAATCAGGCGCTGATAAAAGCGCCTGATTGAGGTTGAGTATAATCCCTATCCAAATGTAATCAAACCGATGGACGCCATCCAATGCGTTATCGGTACGAGCCAGTATTCAACACCTAATAAGCCAACAATGGTCATGACAACAGTATAAGGAAGAGCCATCCAAACCATTCGACCATATGATAAACGAATTAATGGTGAGAGTGCGGAAGTTAGTAAGAACAAGAATGCCGCTTGCCCATTTGGTGTTGCTACAGAGGGGAGGTTTGTCCCTGTATTGATAGCCACGGCTAAAAACTGGTATTGCTCAGGTGAAACGAGTCCTTCTTTTGCAGCCTTCATTGCTTCAGTGATATACACAGTGCCCACAAAGACGTTATCTGATACTGCGGATAATAAGCCGTTAAACAGATAAAATAGCGATAACTGGGACGATTCGGACGACTGTAAGACAAACTGAATGAATGGCGTGAAGAGTTGTTGATCAATAATAACGGCGACAATACTGAAAAATACGGTTAATAGTGCCGTGAATGGAAGGGCTTCTTCGAAAGCTTTGCCTAGAGCGTGTTCTTCAGTGATACCACAAAATGCAGTCGCTAACACAATCACGGATAAACCGATTAACCCAACTTCAGCTAAATGGAAGGCCAAAGCAACAATTAGCCATATCCCAATTAGCCCCTGTACCCACAGTTGGGCTTGTTCCTTTTTCGTCCGTTTCGCCGTCATTTTTTTATCATGATCGGTTAAAATTTGGCGAACACTGTCTGGAAGTTCTACACCGTAACCAAATAGTTTGAACTTTTCTACAAGAAAACAAACAATTAGCCCACAGAGGAAAACAGGAATAGTGACAGGTGCCATACGAATATAAAAGGTAATGAAATCCCAGTTAACATGCTTTGCGATGATTAAGTTTTGAGGTTCACCAACCATGGTCATTACGCCACCCAGCGCCGTACCAATCCCTGCATGCATCATTAAGCTACGTAAAAAAGCGCGAAATTGCTCTAAGGTTTGTTTTTGCTCACTGCTATTAATAAAACCATCATTTTGCAGGTCAATATCACTATGCTGATTAGATGCATATTGGTGATAAATAGAATAGAAACCAATTGAAACGCTGATCACGACAGCAATAACGGTTAACGCATCTAAAAAAGCAGATAAAAACGCACTTGCTAAGCAAAAAGCTAATGACAGAATTCGTTTAGAACGGACGTTTATCAGTAATTTGGTGAAAACAAATAACAACAGCTGCTTCATAAAGTAGATACCAGCCACCATGAAGATCAACAGTAAAATGACTTCAAGATTATTGCTGATTTCATGAGAAATCTGCGCAGGGCTGGTCATGCCAATCAGTACAGCCTCGATAGCGAGTAGGCCTCCAGGTTGTAAGGGATAGCATTTTAATGCCATTGCTAATGTAAATATAAATTCAATAACCAATAGCCATCCTGCGATGAATGGGCTGGCGAAATAGAAAACAATTGGGTTGATGACCAGGAATATAATAATGGCAAGTTTGTACCAATCAGGTGAGTTCCCCAGAAAGTTTTTCAAAAATGCGCTTTTTAAACTAAAATCCATTATGGTTTGTTATCCTCTTATTGGATGTTTTGTCTCGTTCCACAACATACTACTCTTATCTTTTAAGGATTTTAAGTCTATTTGCTAATTGATAATGTATGAATTATATGGAAATTCTATGATTTGCTTCACTCTTTATTTTGAGTCTAACTATATCAGAAGACGACAATCTGGTATGATTTCCTCAATATCCGTTTAAAAGGTTTGGAATAATAAAAATATGGTTATTAAAGCTCAAAGCCCGGCAGGTTTTGCGGAAGAGTACATTATTGAAAGTATATGGAACAACCGTTTTCCACCAGGTTCAATCTTGCCCGCTGAGCGCGAACTGTCTGAGTTAATTGGTGTGACACGCACCACTCTACGTGAGGTGTTACAACGCTTGGCTCGTGATGGTTGGTTAACCATCCAACATGGTAAGCCAACTAAGGTGAATAACTATTGGGAGACTTCTGGCTTAAATATTTTAGAAACATTAGCTCGATTAGATCACGATAGAGTTCCACAACTGATTGATAATTTGCTGGCAGTGCGGACAAATATTGCTGCAATTTTTATTCGTACGGCTTTTCGTAACAATCCTGAAAAGTCCTTAGAGGTATTAGCTGGCAGAGAAAAAGTGGAAGACAATTCAGATGCCTTTAGCGATTTGGATTATAACATTTTCCGTGGCCTCGCTTTTGCTTCAGGTAACCCAATTTATGGGCTAATTATTAATGGGTTAAGAGGGTTATATACCCGTGTTGGTCGGTATTATTTTTCTAACCCTGAAGCGAGACGCTTAGCGTTGAGTTTCTATCAGCAATTAAGCCATCTGTGTCGTGAGCAAGCCTATGACCGTATCATGGAATGTGTGCGTAATTACGGTAAGGAAAGTGGCCTGATTTGGCATTCTATGCAAGGTAATATGCCATCTGACTTAGCTCATATCCGTTAAGCATCATCAAATTTTTATGATTCAAGCCAGCATTCAACGATGGATGCTGGCTTTTTTATTTTGTGAGTCATTCCTAAATCTCTGGTTTTATCGTTCTTACAGAGAATGCGCGATATAACAGTCGTTACAAAGCGTTAATTAAAATAATAAGCTGTAAAAGTTGCTATTTAAAATATATTAAGTTTCAAGGTTGGCGTTTGTTAGGAGTGAGTGCAAGTAATAGTAAGTTCTGGTTATTTGATAGATTCTACTGAAAAATATTGCTTTCAGCTATAAAGTTGTTTCTTGTTTTAAGTAAGATGTTGATATTTAAAATTTAATTGAATCGCCTCTTTTTTATGCGTTAGAATAAAAATCTATTTTGTAAATACATTGTGACAATAATCGAATTTTTTATCTGAATTGTTAAAAGTGTTAATTCACTACATTGGCAAATGAATACTAGAATATTATTCTAATGAGTAAATCATCATTTTGCGGCTGAGGATCTTATGAAAATTCTAGTGTTAGGTGCAGGTGTTATTGGTGTGACAACAGCATGGTATTTGGCGCAAGAAGGCCATGAAGTTATTGTTGTGGATAGGCAACATGATGTTGCTGAAGAAACCAGTGCAGGTAATGCAGGGCAAGTTTCACCTGGATATGCTACGCCATGGGGGGCGCCAGGTATTCCATTGAAAGCGGTAAAATGGATGTTTGAAAAGCATGCACCACTGGCTATTCGTCCAGATGGGTCGTTATTTCAACTACGTTGGATGTGGCAAATGCTCAAAAACTGTGATATTCAGCATTACACAATGAACAAAAGCCGCATGGTGCGTATTGCTGAATATAGCCGTGATTGTATGCGTGAGCTTAGAAATGACATTGGTATTCACTATGAGGAACGCCAAGGGGGTACACTGCAACTGTTTCGTACGGCTAAGCAATTTGATAATGCCGCGAATGATATTGCCGTGCTGCAACAAGAGGGAGTGCCTTATGAGCTATTAACCTCTGATGAATTGATCACAGCAGAGCCAGCACTCGAATTTGTGAAGCACAAATTAACGGGGGGATTGCGTTTACCAAATGATGAAACAGGGGATTGTCAGCAATTCACCAAGAAGCTCGCTAAAATGGCGAAGGATGCAGGGGTAAAATTCCAATTTGGCGTGCAAGTGGAGCAAATTATAACAGAAGGTCAACGTGTGAGTGGTGTGCGTATTGATGGTCAGATCCTGCAAGCCGATAGATATGTGGTTGCGATGGGGTCTTATTCTACCTCAATACTCCAAAATCTGGTTAAAATCCCAGTCTATCCGCTTAAAGGTTACTCGTTGACGATGCCAATAATTGACACCCAAAGAGCGCCAACTTCCACCATTTTAGATGAAACCTATAAAATTGCAGTCACTCGTTTTGATGAACGCATACGTGTTGGTGGTATGGCAGAAGTGGTCGGTTTTAATTTAAATATCCTGAAAAAACGCTGTGAAACACTGAAAATGGTGGTACAAGACTTGTACCAAGGTGGTGGCGATATCGCACAAGCACAATTTTGGACAGGGCTCAGACCAATGACGCCAGATGGTACGCCAATTGTAGGGCCAACAGCGTATAGCAATTTATACTTGAATACGGGCCACGGCACACTGGGCTGGACGATGGCATGTGGAGCAGGGAAATTGCTGTCAGATTTAATTTCAGGAAATACACCCGATATTGCTTCTGATGATTTGTCAGTATCACGGTATTTAGATGGATTTAATACGAAATTAGTGGCTGGTGGGCATTTAAACCCCGCACGTTAATTCGCTGGTACCATATAACTGATGTATTGACATAAAAATAGACATGTATTTAAGGACTTAAGATGCCACGCCCAATTAGTGCCATTATTCATTTAGACAATTTACAACATAATTTATCGGTTGTGCGTCAGCATTCAGGGCAGGCAAAAATTTGGTCAGTCATGAAGGCGGATGGTTATGGTCATGGTATCAAACACATTTGGCCCGCACTGAAAGCCACTGACGGCTTTGCAGTGTTAGACCTCCAAGAAGCTATTCTATTGCGTGAAGAAGGTTGGAAAGGGCCAATTTTGTTGCTTGAAGGTTTTTTTCAGCCACAAGATTTAGGGGTAATCGACCAGTATCACTTAACGACTAGCGTACATAGTGAATGGCAACTTTATGCTATTGAAAATGCGCAACTGTCTACGCCAATTTCAGTTTATGTCAAACTCAATAGTGGCATGAATCGTTTAGGTTTTCCTGTATCGGGATATCAAAATGTCATTGAACAGTTAGCGAAGATGGAGAATGTCGGCTCCATCACGTTAATGAGTCATTTTGCTAATTCAGATTCACATACTGGGGTAATTGAGCCATTTGAGAAAATTAAACAGTTTAGTCATTTGTCTTTACAAACCTGTATTGCCAATTCAGGTGCAACTCTTTGGCACAAAGATACTCAGTATGATTGGGTACGGACGGGGATCTTGTTGTATGGTGCGTCACCAAGTGGAAAGTCAGCTGATATCCAACAGTATCCGCTAAAAGCTGCGATGACGTTACAATCAGAGGTGATAGCAATGCATGATATCGCTGCAGGGGAATCTATCGGTTATGGGAGCCGATTCACTGCATCTAAGCCGATGCGTATCGCTACGGTTGCGTGTGGTTACGCTGATGGCTATCCACGTCATGCCCCCAATGGAACACCTGTTTGGTGCAATGGGACACGTTGTGCGCTATTAGGCGCAGTTTCTATGGATATGTTGAGCATTGATATCACCCATTGTAGTGATGTGAAATTAGGCACCACAGTGGAATTGTGGGGGCAAAATTTGCCTGTGGACGATGTGGCACAAGCGGCAGGCACGATAGGCTATGAATTAATGTGTGCACTTGCAAAAAGAGTTCCTGTTCGTTACGAAAAAAGCGTAGAATAATTGTTAACCAATACTATCGCTAACTCACATATTTAGCTTTAAATGTGATTTAGATTATGAAGATTGGGGATCTTTGCATATTGATATAACATATAAGTTTGATCCATTTCTCATTATTTTTAGGTTTAATCTATGTCTAAAACAATTAAGTTAACCACACTTGCTGTGGCGTTAAGCGTGTTATCGAGCGCAGCTTTAGCTGGAACATGGTCTGTTGGTGGCTCTGTACTGGCGCAATCTACGCCATATAAAGGCATTAAGTCTCGTGATTATATTACGCCAGTACCAATTGTGAATTATGACAGTGAAAATTTTTACTTTCATACGTTAGCTGCAGGTTACTACCTGTGGAATGACACGCAAGATCAACTGTCTTTAGATGCGTACTATTATCCTCAATTTTTTAAACCTAAAGACAATGATGACAAAGCAATGCGTGAGCTAAATCGTCGCCGTGATACGGTTATGACCGGTTTTACCTACCGCCATAAAGCGGATTGGGGCACACTGCGTACGAATATTTCAGGGGATATCCTTGGTATTAGTAATGGTATTCGTGGTGAGTTTGCTTACCTATATGGCTTTGAAGGCGACAAATGGTCTATCACGCCAGGCTTAGGTATCAAATGGGATAGCAAAAATCAAAATCGTTATGAATATGGCGTTTCTTCAAAAGAATCGAATCATAGCGGTTTAAAACGTTATAACCCAGGTTCAAGCTGGACGCCGTATATGGAAGTCACAGGTAACTACCGTTTCGACGAAAATTGGACTGTGTTTGCGATGGGGCGTGTTGACCGCCTACCGAGTGAAGTAAAAGATAGCCCAATGGTGAATAAATCTGTTTCTGCCATTATGTGGACGGGTGTGACCTATACATTCTAATGTGTCGTTAAAGAATCATAAACCCTCAGTAAGATGACTCTACTGGGGGTTTATTTTGTCTTAATATTAATTTTGTGGTTTATTATCGCGGCTTACCATCACTAAAGACAGGCGAGCAGGGTGCTGAGCATCGCTTTTCATGGGCACATTAATACAGGCCGTTTCAACACAAACCATCTGTTTATAACCATTATTTGGCATGTCTTGCATACTACATGATAATTCAGCCCATGGATTCCAACACACCACATCACTATTATGGTAATGATGCAATTCAATCGTGCGGTTCCAGCCTTCATCGCGCAGTAAGCTGTACTCTTCAGGTTCTGAATAGATGCGGTCAGTGTGTTTATTGAATTTTAATGGTTCAGATGCATACACTTCTTTATCAGCGACCTTATCAAAATAGTGACCGCCAAGGCCGTAAACAGTCGCTTTGTGAATATCACTGATGTTGAAGTAAGTGTGTAATGCTGCTGTCGTTTCAAAATCACCATAGCTTTCGAGCTCAAGCTCACAGGTTTCACCCAGTTTCATTCGTAAAATCAATGTGAACTCGTGGGGCCATAGCTTACGGGTATAATCAGTGTCAGTGAGCGTAAAGGTTAAAATTACCCCATCATCATGTTCATTATGGGCAGTAAATTGCCAAGGCAAGATACGCGCAAAGCCGTGACTCGGACTCGCTACAGGGCCAAACCATGGCCAACAGATAGGAATGCCTCCACGGATTGCTACGCCGTTTTTAAACGCACTTTCAGAACTTAGCCAAAGACACGGCTTTTGCCCCGCAGGTTGCCAATCAATGAGATGTGCGCCTTGTAAACTGACTGCACCACGAACTTTTGGGTGAGAAACCACAATCAGTGGTAGGTCACCTAATTGGCGTTGAGTGATATAGGCAGAGAGTTGTTTAATAACGGGTAGAGCAAAAATTTTTTCGTGCATGGTATCGGCCTGTGTTAGTAGAAACAGCATTAATACGCATTATACGTTTTGCGTGTGGCAGATTTGTGCGATGTATGGCACTTATCTTAAATCTGATTGAAAGTTGGTTTATACAGTATCGAATAATGGATTAAAGATAAATGAAGTGAGATAAAATATTAATGCAGTATTCGATATGATACAAAAGAGCCGCCAATTGGCGGCTCAGTCAGGCTAATTACTTAACAACACTTATTTAGAGATGTGAGCAATCAGGTCTAATACTTTGTTTGAGTAACCTGTTTCGTTGTCATACCAAGAAACTAATTTAACAAAGTTATCGTTCAGTGCGATACCAGCTTTAGCATCAAACACAGAAGTCAGTTTTTCACCGTTGAAGTCTGTTGATACAACGTCATCTTCAGTGTAGCCCAGAACACCTTTCAGTTCGCCTGCTGCAGCTTCTTTGATAGCTTCACAGATTTGCGCGTAAGTTGCTGGTTTTTCTAAACGTGCAGTTAAGTCAACAACTGAAACGTTTGGTGTTGGTACACGGAAAGACATACCAGTCAGTTTACCGTTCAGCTCAGGAATAACTTTACCTACAGCTTTAGCAGCACCAGTTGAAGATGGGATGATGTTTTGAGAAGCACCACGACCACCACGCCAGTCTTTGTGAGAAGGGCCATCAACTGTTTTTTGCGTTGCAGTTGTTGCGTGAACAGTCGTCATCAGACCTTCAACGATACCGAATTTGTCGTTGATAACTTTAGCCAGCGGCGCTAAGCAGTTAGTTGTACAAGATGCGTTAGAAACGATTTCTTGACCTGCGTAAGCTTTGTGGTTAACGCCCATAACGAACATTGGAGTGTCATCTTTAGAAGGGCCAGTCAGAACAACTTTTTTCGCACCTGCTTGGATGTGTTTACGCGCAGTTTCGTCAGTCAGGAAGATACCTGTTGCTTCAGCAACAACATCAACACCAACTTCGTTCCATTTCAGGTTTGCAGGATCTTTTTCTGCAGTAACACGGATTTTTTTACCGTTTACAACCAGGTGACCATCTTTAACTTCAACAGTACCGTTGAAACGACCGTGAGTTGAATCGTATTTCAGCATGTAAGCCATGTATTCTGCATCGAGCAGGTCGTTGATAGCAACGATTTCGATATCAGAACGCTCTTGTGCAGCACGGAAAACGATACGGCCAATACGACCAAAACCATTAATACCTACTTTGATAGTCATAGTATTTCCACCAGCTATTTATTCGTGAATTAAGTTGTAGTTAAAGTTACCAAAACCTTGCCAGCCGTCAAGCGGAATCGTGTCAATTATTGAAAAAAATCAATTCTGATACCACTAACTGCTTATTTGTCAGCCACTTCAGCGGCAAACACAGCCGCACGTATTATCGGGATTGTACGGCATAATGAAACCATCTATCAGTGATATATGTGATACGCTTCACAAATCAAAACGGAAAGTAAGATGCTTCTTAGTTTAGAATAGTTTTATAAAAATTGTTGTTAATTTTTTGTTGCTGAAAATTACGGTGTGATAGTCATCAACAGAACAAATTGCTTAAATACGTGGATAAGTTATGTCACAGAAAGATAAACAACACGTTGATATTTCAGATTTAAATGAGATACAGCGTTATGTTACACAGCAAGCGGGCACTGAGCCGCCATTTAGTGGTCAATTATTGCATAACCGTAAAGAGGGTGTGTACGAATGCCTGTGTTGTGGTACACCTTTATTTATGTCTGAGACTAAATTTGATGCAGGTTGTGGGTGGCCAAGTTTCTATGAGCCAGTGAATGATCATGTCATCAAATACATCGAAGATTTTTCTCATGGTATGCATCGTATTGAAGTCCGTTGCCAAAATTGTAATGCCCACTTAGGGCATGTGTTCCCTGATGGACCTATGCCAACAGGGCAACGTTACTGTATTAATTCAGCATCCTTAAGCTTTTTGGATGAGTCATCGGGTGAAAAGACGCGTGGTTAGGCTGCTGAAGGCTGCTGAAGTTTATAAGTTGTTATCAATAACCTTCAGCAATAACGATTCAGCTAAAAATAAAAAAGCAATTTAACTAAACGTCAGTATAATTTTTTGAAGGAGCGGTGCCATGAGTGTAGAAGTCGACCCAAAACATATTGAACAATTGCTTGCAGTAATGACCCCAGAGATTTATGAGCGTCTCGTTACTGCCGTTGAGTTGGGGAAATGGCCAGATGGAGTTCCTTTAACGGCGGAGCAAAAAGAACATAGCTTACAGATGGTGATGCTGTGGCAATCACGCCATAACCATGATGCTGAACATATGACTGTTGGTACCAATGGTGAGATCACCATGAAAAGCAAGCAAGAGCTGAAAGCGATGTTCCAAGGGGAGATGTTCGCAACACTCAAACCGCAAAATAACGATTAAGGTTGAGCGGCAATATTTTCTCAAGGAATACAGTACAAGAGAAAATATTGCTGAGGAAAATGAGGGGTTAGGCAATATCGTCTAGTGTGATAAGTTTGGCGCCTTGCTGTTCCATTTCGGTTAATGCAATCTGGCTGTCATTAGCGGTTAAGTTTACCCCACGACAGCCGTCAACTAATACATCAACGCTGTAGCCCAAATTCAAGGCATCGAGCACTGTAAATTTAACGCAATAATCGGTCGCAATCCCCATAATAATTAAATGGGTGATCCTCTGAGCTTGTAGCCATGTGTGTAATCGAGTTTGACTTACCTTATCGTTATCAAAGAAAGCGCTATAGCTATCAACTTGCGGGTTTTCGCCTTTCGTAAATGTTTCTTGAATGGCTTGAGTGTTTAATTGTGGGTGGAACTCTGAGCCATATTCGCCTTGGACACAATGTACAGGCCACCATACTTGCGCCAGCCCATTAAGTTCACCGATATCGCCAATTTGTGTGCCTGAGTTTGCGGCAAAACTTAAATGATTAACAGGGTGCCAATCTTGACTTGCAAGGGTGGTAATCCCTTTTTGTTGGCAAATCGTGATTGCTTTATTTGCTATGTCTATAACGTGTTCACTTTCATTCACAGCGAGAGTGCCGCCTGTGCAAAAATCATTTTGTAAATCGACTAATAATAAGGCCGTTTTCATCATTTCCTCAGTTATTCATCAGCGTAACTCAATTCACCGCGTAAATTATTTTGCATTAATTCGCGGATCAGCGCAGGTGTGTAATCTTGGCTCAGTAAATAATGTAATTTACTCAATGCCGCTTCAAAAGTCATGTCATAACCACTAATTACCCCTGATTCTGCGAGGGCATGTCCTGTGGCATAGCCTTCCATATTCACACGCCCTGAAATGCACTGTGTTAGATTGACCACAATAATCCCACGGTTAGTCGCTTCCCGTAGAATGCGCAGTAATTCAGGCTGCTGAGGTGCATTCCCGACCCCATAAGAGCGCAAGATTAATGCTTTGACGGGTTGTTGAAGGATATTACGAACAATATCAATAGATAAACCAGGGTAGAGCGTGACAACGCCAATCGGTTGAGGTGTGATGCGGTGTGTCTTGAATTCCCCGACGCCAATGGGGGCGGGGCAAGCATTAAAAGTACGAATATGAATACCTGCTTCCATCAACGGTGAGCAGTTCGGGGAACTAAAGGCATCGAAACCATCTGCATGCGCTTTGACTGTACGGTTACCACGGTACAATTTATTGTTGAAAAATAATCCTACTTCATTAATGGGATAATTTGCTGCTAAATACAAGGCATTCAATAAGTTAGTTTGACCATCAGAACGTAATGCTTCCAATGGAATTTGTGACCCTGTCACGATAACGGGCTTCTTTAAGTTTTCAAACATAAAAGAAAGGGCGGATGCTGTAAATGCCATGGTATCCGTGCCGTGTAAAATGACAAACCCATCATATTTTTCATAGTGTTGGCAAATATCATCTGCAATGATTTGCCAATCTTCAGGGGTGATATCGGATGAGTCGATTAACGGCTGATGTTCGCGAATTGTGAATTCAGGCATTTCTGGACGGTGAAATTCAGGCATCTGAGCCAATTGCGCTTGTAAATGACCTGAGACAGGTATGTAACCTTGCGGTGAGTGACGCATGCCGATGGTGCCGCCAGTATAAACGACATAAATAGATTTCTTCTGCATTTGATTACCTAATTTATTAGCGCATGGAGAAGTGAAAATAATTATCCGAATTTTGACGTAATTACTGGTGTATTACTATCGTTAAATTGCTAATTTGTAGATTGAAATGAGGTGAACTGAGTATCTAGTGAGAGAAATCCCCTCCAGTAAGCTAGAGGGGATGGCGATTAGTTAATTTCAGCGCAATTTAAGCAAAATGCATAACGGTTTTGTGGGTCATTCATTTTTAAGAAAAATTGAGCTTGTTGGCGGATATCTGTTGCAACAGCGGGTGGTAAAAACACGTGCAGAACATCAGGCATGGCTGCTTGAACATTACTGGTTAATTCAAGTAGCAGCTGGTCCATAAAGGACAATTCTGGTTTCATCCAATCCAATTGTACTTCTGACAGTTTAGCCAATTCTGCGGCTTTATCCACGGCGTCATCAAAATCACCCAGTTGGTCGACAAGACCATTTTTCAATGCATCTTGACCAATCCAAACACGGCCTTGGGCAATTTTGTCTATTTGCTCAGGGGTTTTGTTTCGCGCTTTTGCTACAAGATTAATAAAGGTGTCATAACCATTTTCAATGGTGATTTGCATCATATCTGCAAATTGTGGGTTGATCCCTTTTGTTATGGAGATATCGGCAAGTGGTGAAGTGGAAACCCCATCAGTGTATACGCCAATAGAATCCAGTGATTTTTCAAAGGTATTAATTACACCAAAGATACCAATTGAGCCCGTTAGCGTATTTGGGCTTGCAATAATATAATCCGCAGGTGTGGAAACCCAGTAACCGCCTGATGCCGCCATACCGCCCATAGAAACAACAACAGGTTTACCTGCAGCATGGGCGGACGCTAATTCGCTGCGAATAAGGTCAGATGCACTAACGCTTCCCCCTGGGCTATTCACACGTAGAACAATGGCTTTGATATTGTCATCAAGGCGGGCATCGCGGATTTGTGCTGCTATGGTATCCCCCCCAGCAATTCCAGGCGTCTGTGGGCCATCCATGATTGCGCCTTGCACTACGATGACGGCAATGTTGCCGCCTTGGTTTGCGGTGGTATCGGCAATCTTAGCTGAGTAATCATAGATACTAATATTATTGAATTGCTTATCGTCTTTATTCCAACCAAAGTGCTTGCTGAGGAGCTCTTCGACTTGCTCATTGGTATACACTTTATCAACCAATTTTTGTTTTAATGCATACTGAGCGCTATCACCTTTAACTGCACGTAATTGGCTAAGGACTGTATCAGCTCCAGGGAAAATCTGCGTAGTGGTCATTTTACGGTTAGTCGCTAAAGCATCCAAATAATTGTTCCATAAAGCATTTAACCATTGCTGATTCGCAAGGCGCGCGTCAGGGGACATATCATCACGCATCATGGGTTCAACCGCAGATTTATACGTTCCGACACGGAAAATATGGCTGCTAATTTTCAGTTTTTCTAACAAGGACTTGTAGTAAATGCTGTTTGTAGCGAAACCATATAAGCCAACGGAGCCTTGTGGTGTAAGATAGATATCGTCTGCAAAGCTTGCAAGGTAATATTGTGGTTGAGAAAAATGGTTACCTACAGCGTAAACTTGCTTACCTTTGTGCTTAAATTGTGCAATGGCTTTACCAATATAAGCAAGGGAAGGTTGATCTGCTCCGACTAAGTTATCAAGGCGTAATACCATACCTGTAATACGGTCGTCATCGGCGGCAGTGCGAATGGTATCGACAATATCGAATAAAGAGTTTTCTTGCATCCGATTATTAGAGGTGCCTAATAATTCGCGGCTC
This sequence comes from Providencia xihuensis, assembly GCF_041953405.1. Classification (NCBI taxonomy): domain Bacteria; kingdom Pseudomonadati; phylum Pseudomonadota; class Gammaproteobacteria; order Enterobacterales; family Morganellaceae; genus Providencia; species Providencia xihuensis. The sequence continues at coordinate 2,215,191 of NZ_CP169565.1, forward strand.
ATACGCCCGAACGGGTCAGGTGCAGAGACTTGGTCAACCACCACGCCTTGTAAGTCTACATACAACGCACCATAGTAATTTTTTTCAGGCTCAGATTCTGAGTGATAAAGGGCAAAAGACCCAATCACAATGAAGAACAGCACAAGGAAAATCGCGTTGAAAACGAATTCCCGAATAAAGTTAAGTGCCTTCCAACTGATTTTAAAGATGGTGGCGAGGATGTCCCATATTTGACGCATTTTTTCTCCTATCCTTCATATTTTGCACCACAAGGTTGTTGGCTTCACTCACTCGCCCTAGTCACATACTTATGTATGCTCCTAGGGACTCAATCGCTTGCCGCCTACTTGTGGCACAAACTATTTTGGATACTGCTTGTTATCTTATTTTGCACCGCAAGGTTGCAGGCTTCACTCACTCGCCCTAGTCACAGACTTATGTATGCTCCTAGGGACTTAATCGCTTGCCGCCTACTTGTGGCACAAACTATTTTGGATACTGCTTGTTATCTTATTTTGCACCACAAGGTTGTTGGCTTCACTCACTCGCCCTAGTCACAGACTTATGTATGCTCCTAGGGACTCAATCGCTTGCCGCCTACTTGTGGCACAAACTATTTTGGATACTGCTTGTTATCTTATTTTGCACCACAAGGTTGTTGGCTTCACTCACTCGCTCTAGTCACAGACTTATGTATGCTCCTAGGGACTCAATCGCTTGCCGCCTACTTGTGGCACAAACTATTTTGGATACTGCTTTAAATTTGATTTATTAACAATACAGTTATTTGATAATGAATCATTTTTTATGCATAACAAATCCGTTATGCGCGATATACAATGCCACAATGATATTTTTCACTCATGACAAATGATATAATTCAATGAATTAATAATCTAATTAATGCAACCCACGTTAATCGTCAAGCAAGTCAGAGTGTAACGATAAGCTTACTATAACAATAGGTTGTGTGGGTATAATTACCTGATTGAATGATTATCAAATCAGTCTACTCTTAATCGGAGACCAATATGGATGCTTTAACTCTTTTGTTGAACCGTCGTTCAGCTTCCAGACTCACTACACCAGCACCACAAGGCGAAGAACTTAACAACATTCTTGCGGCAGGAATGAGAGCACCCGATCACGGTGCATTACGCCCATGGCATTTCGTTATTATGCAAGATGCGGGTATTAAGCGCTTTAGTCAATTGCTAGAAAAAGCAGCGATTGAAGGCAAACTAGGTGCAGAAGTTGAAGAAAAAGCACGTAATGCACCTTTTCGTGCACCCTTAATCATCACAGTGATCGCGAAAATTAAAGATCACGCTAAAGTGCCACAGTGGGAGCAATTAGTTGCCGCGAGTTGTACTGTCCAAGCGATGCAAATGGCTGCAGTTGCACAAGGTTTTGGTGGGATTTGGCGCTCAGGTTCATGGACAGAAGATGCCGTTGTTCGTGCAGGGTTAGGTTGCGAAGAAAATGACCGTATTGTCGGTTTCCTTTACTTAGGCACTCCAGAACTAAAAGCACCAGCAAAAGTTCAAACACCAGATATGGACAGTTTTATCACACATTTTTAAGGGAACAATAATGACTGAAAAAATTAGGCTAACGCAATACAGTCACGGAGCGGGTTGCGGCTGTAAAATTGCCCCGAAAGTGTTAGAACAGATTTTACATACAGAACAAGCCAAATTTCATGATCCACATTTGTTAGTTGGCAATGAAACTAAGGATGATGCTGCTGTTTATGATTTAGGTAATGGTATTGGGATCATCAGTACCACTGACTTCTTTATGCCAATCGTTGACTCTCCATTTGAATTTGGGCGCATTGCGGCAACCAACGCGATTAGCGATATTTTTGCTATGGGGGGTAAGCCGATTATGGCGATTGCGATTTTAGGATGGCCGATCGCTAAATTACCACCAGAGGTTGCTCGTGAAGTGATTGAAGGTGGTCGTGCTGCTTGTGCAGATGCTGGAATTTCCCTTGCGGGTGGGCACTCTATTGATGCCCCTGAGCCTATTTTTGGCTTGGCTGTCACGGGGGTCGTCAACACGGAGTATGTGAAAAAAAATAGTGCTGCAACAGCAGATTGTGAGCTGTTTTTGACAAAACCACTCGGTATTGGCGTGCTAACGACCGCGGAGAAAAAAGGTTTACTCAAAGAAGAGCACCAGCACCTTGCCGCAGAAACCATGTGCCAGTTGAATAAACTCGGCGCCGTGATTGCCCCCCTAGAAGGTGTCACTGCAATGACGGATGTGACAGGTTTCGGTTTACTTGGTCACTTAAGTGAGATTTGCGAAGGTTCTGGCGTTCGCGCACAGGTTTCTTTTAGCAAAGTGCCAAAATTAGCCGATGTTGAAAAATATATCGAAGCGGGATGTGTGCCAGGCGGAACATCACGTAATTTTGATAGCTATGGTCATCTTATTGGTCCTATGAGTGATATGCAGCGTCAATTATTGTGTGATCCTCAAACCTCTGGTGGGTTACTTATTGCTGTAAAACCATCTGAAGTCATTAAAATTAAAGAGATTGCACAGCAGCAAGGTGTTTTGCTACAGTCTATCGGAAGATTACTCCCCCATCAGGACAATGTCCCACTAGTTGAAGTGATAGATTAATTCATGCGTTTGTTTATTGCGGAAAAACCGAGCCTCGCTAGAGCGATTGCCGATGTACTACCAAAACCTCACCAGCGGGGGGATGGTTTTATTAAATGCGGTGATGGCCAAACGGTCACATGGTGCATTGGTCACCTTCTTGAACAGGCTGAGCCCGATGCTTATGAGCCACGCTATGCGCGTTGGAATTTGCAAGACTTGCCAATTATTCCTGAAAAGTGGCAGCTAAAACCGCGTGCCGCAGTAACCAAACAACTGAAAACCATCGAAGCACTGCTTAAACAAGCAACAGTTGTGATCCATGCAGGAGACCCTGATAGAGAAGGTCAGTTGCTGGTGGATGAAGTGCTCGATTTTCTAAAACTTGATGTGGAAAAACGCAAAAACGTTAAACGTTGCCTTATCAATGACCTTAATCCCCAAGCCGTTGAGCGCGCTATTGACCGGTTAAGGGAAAACCGCGAGTTTATCCCATTGTGTGTATCTGCCCTTGCGAGGGCAAGAGCAGATTGGTTGTATGGTATTAATATGACTCGCGCTTACACGTTGCTAGGGCAACGTGGCGGATATCAAGGTGTTCTTTCTGTTGGTCGAGTACAAACCCCTGTTTTAGGGCTGGTAGTGAGGCGTGATGAAGAGATAGAACATTTTGTGCCTAAAGACTTTTTTGAAGTGAAAGCGCACATTGTCACCCCAAACGATGAACGCTTTGTTGCGACTTGGCAACCGAGTGAGTCTTGTATTGATTATCAGGATGAAGAAGGGCGCTTATTTCATCGACCGTTGGCTGAGCATGTCGTATCTCGTATTGAGGGAAAACCCGCAATTGTCACGCTGTATCAAGACAAACGAGAGTCTGAAATTGCGCCACTGCCTTTTTCATTGTCTGCATTACAAATAGAAGCAGCTAAAAAATACGCGTTAAGTGCGCAAGAAGTGTTGGATATCTGCCAGCGCTTATATGAAACCCATAAATTAATCACCTATCCACGTTCAGATAGCCGTTATTTACCCGATGAGCACTTTGCAGGGCGACATAGTGTATTAAATGCAATTGCGGTTCATCAACCTGATTTAATAGAATTTGAATTACCTGAATTAGATAAGAAAAACCGCTGCTGGGATGATAAAAAAGTTGATGCTCACCATGCGATTATCCCTACAGCTAAAGCAACAGCAGTAAAATTAACAGAAAATGAAAATCATATTTATCAGCTAATTGCACGCCAATATATTATCCAGTTTATGTCTGATGCTATTTTTCGCAAATGCACGATTGAACTGGAAATTGAAAAGGGCAAATTTGTTGCCAAAGCTCGCTTCTTAGCTGAAGCAGGCTGGCGGGTTGTTTTAGGCGGGAAAGAGCGTGATGCTGAAAACGATGGGATGCCATTGCCTGTTGTTGCTAAAGATGATGAGCTTTTGTGTGAAAAAGGAGAAGTGATTGAGAGGCAAACTCAGCCACCGAGGCCTTTTACTGATGCCACTTTACTCTCTGCTATGACGGGTATTGCGCGATTTGTTCAAGATAAAGCATTAAAAAAAGTATTGCGAGAAACAGATGGTCTTGGCACTGAAGCAACCCGAGCTGGGATTATCGATTTATTGTTTAAACGCCAGTTTCTGTATAAAAAAGGGCGATATATTCATTCATCTCCTGCAGGAAGAGCCTTGATTCATGTATTGCCTGACATGGCTACGTTGCCTGATATGACAGCGCACTGGGAATCAGTTTTAACGCAAATCAGTGAAAAGCAAACTCGTTATGATGATTTTATGCATCCACTGAGTGAAACATTGATACAGCTTATTCATCACGCACGCCAGTTTACTAATTTACGAGCATTTAGAGAGTTACCTCCGCCGCCAAGTAAAGGTGGTAAGAAAATGGCTAAAACTGCGAAGAAAAGTAAGAAGAAAGCGGATGGCTAAGTCAATAAAAAGGCGCTGATTTGAGCGCCTTTCCACATAATATTAACTATTTAGTTAAATCGAACTCAGACCAAACAGGGGCATGATCAGACGGTTTTTCCATTCCACGAATTTCATAATCAATACCTGTTGCAATACAGCGTTCTGCTAGCTTATTGGATGCCAGTAATAAATCGATGCGTAAACCACGATTATCATCGAAACCTTTCGAACGGTAATCAAACCATGAATAACGGTCATCGACATCTGGGTTTTTTGCGCGATAAGTATCAACTAAACCCCAACCTATTAGCTTGTCTAGCCACTCTCGTTCTTCAGGTAAAAATGAACATTTTCCTGTCTTTAACCAGCGCTTACGGTTGATATCGCCAATACCAATATCTAAATCTGTTGGGCTAATATTCATATCACCCATGATGAGTAGCTGGGAGTCCGCAGTTTGTGTGGAAGTCACATAACTTTGTAAGTCACGGTAAAATTTTTCTTTTGCAGGAAATTTTGTTGGATGGTCACGGCTCTCACCTTGAGGGAAGTAACCATTGACTACAGTGAGTAATCCCCGCTCTGTTTGAATGTCAGCCATAATGATTCGCCGTTGAGCTTCTTCATCATCAGTCGGGAAGCCTTTACGGACAGCGATAGGTTCATTTTTAGTCAGAAGCGCAACACCGTAGTGTGCTTTTTGGCCGTGATAAAAAACATGATAACCCAATTGGCTCACTTCATCATAAGGAAACATATCATCATGTACTTTGGTTTCTTGTAAGCCGATGACCTCAGGTTGATGTTTTTCGATGATAGCGGCAAGTTGATGCGGGCGAGCACGAAGACCATTGATGTTAAACGATATGAATTTCATGAATTTTTATCACCTATTTTTAATATTCTTATGGTTAATTCTAACAGATGCAATCGTCACTGTAACCCATATGATAGTGGTTATTGGCTAATATACAAAATAACAATTAATTAAAGATATGAATTAGGGGTGTAATGGAAAATAGCTATATTAAAAATAAATAAGGATATATTTAATTATTTATAATTTATTGTGTGTGATTCAATTGTCATTAATATAAAGTTATGGTTGATGATTAAAAAATGGTTGTTAATTATTTGGAATAAGCATTGTTAATTTCATTTAAAGTCAATTGGTTATTTGCATTTTAATGTGATTTAATAGTGGTGGCATAAAAAATAATTAAAAGAAACAGTATAATATATTGCTTTGCTATGTTGGAAATTATAAAAATACTTTTATGAAATATTGTTACTCATTCAATAAAAAATTAAATTTTATTTTTTATTGAATGATTTTGGTTATGGGATAATCAATATATTATCTATTGGATAATAATTTTGTTGATTAACATATTAATAAATAGAATGGGGTCATAGATATGTTCTTTTCAAGAAAATTAGAGGCGTTTATGGCGGTTGTTGAAAATGGCTCGTTAAGTAAAGCTGCGAGAGTGATGAACCGAACGACGCCTCCTATCGCTAAGTCTATCAAGGACTTCGAAACAAGCCTAGGTAAACGGCTTTTTAAACGAGAAAAATTTGGAATGACATTAACTAAGGATGGCCAGGAACTTTATAATGATCTTAGAGATCTGTACTTGCAGGAGAAGGAAATCACTAAAAAACATTTTTCAGGTTATATTGTCAATGAAGCAAATATTTACTATGACTGGGGAAAGGAAAATCATTTGATTAATCTTTACCAAGCAGCTCACCAAAATAATGTACAAGTAAATATATTAAGGTTTAATTATGATGAGGTGGATGAAATAGTTGACTATGATGGAAATACACTGATTTTAAGTTCTGAACAAGTGATAAGTGAACGATTTTCATTACAAAAAAAAATAGAGAATTCACCATTGGGTATTTACTGTCGTAAGGCTCTTTATGAGAAATTTAATCATGACCTTGTCGCATTATTACAAGAAAGCACATGGCTTTGTGATCCTGCGTTTTATAAAAGTTCACTGATGAGTGATTTATTAGAAAAAATAGAAACACTCGATAATAAAGTGAGTGTGAGGCAAATGGATAATATTGGTTGTTGCCAGAGTTTTATTCAAGATGGTGATTTTATTGGCATTATTGATCACTATCCTGAAGAAGAATTAATCGATAAGTCATTAATATATATATCACTGAATAAATTATTGGGACAGAGCGAGTGTTATGTCTATAAGTCAAAGGCACATTCAAGTGTACTAAATCGTTTTATGGGGGTCGTTGATAAGCTTGGTGTAGAGTGTCTTTAAATGGTGGTGGGAGAAGGATTCGAACCTTCGAAGTCTGTGACGGCAGATTTACAGTCTGCTCCCTTTGGCCGCTTGGGTATCCCACCAGATTTTGAATTGCTGTAATCGGTCACAGCGGGCGGCATCATATCAAATGACGCGCCGCTGTAAAGCATTAATTTTCAAAAAACATTCGTTTGCTGTTTTTTTGTTCTTAATGATTGTAAATACTACAAATTATTACTAGAAAGGGCTTACGTGTATTTGTTTATAAAATGATAGTGCGGTTACCATATACAAATACACGTTGCGCCAACACCCAATACAATGCGTGACTTAAGACATTTTTTTCAACATCACGACCTGCTCGCATCATATCATCCGCTGTAAATGTATGGTCAACGTTAATCACGTTTTGCGTGATAATAGGACCTTCATCCAAGTTATCATTCACAAAGTGTGCGGTAGCGCCAATAATCTTCACACCACGCTCATAAGCTTGATGATAAGGGCGTGCACCAATAAAAGCAGGTAAGAATGAATGGTGAATATTAATAATTTGATTAGGATAATGCTGGACAAACTCAGGGGTTAAAACTCGCATATACTTTGCTAAAACGACATAATCAGGTTGATATTGATCAATCTGCGCCGTCATCTTTTCATCATGTTGTTCACGAGTTAAACCTTCATGACTAATATGATGGAATGGAATACCAAATTGCTCAACCAAATTTTTCAATGTGTCGTGATTACCAATAACGGCTGCAATTTCAACATCTAACCCGTCGTAAGCACTCTTCATTAACAAGTCACCCAAACAATGTGCTTCTTTGGTCACCATGATAACAATACGGCGGCGGCCAGAAGCATTGAGCTCACGTTTTGAACCCGCGGGTAATGCGTCATCAAGATCGGCGAGGAGGGTTTCATCATTAAAAATACCCTCAAGTTCTGTTCGCATAAAAAAACGACCCGTATGGTGATCCACAAATTCATTATTTTGCACAATGTTGAGTTGGTGCTTGTAACAAATATTGGTGATTTTTGCGATTAATCCTTTCGCATCAGGGCAAATAGTCCTGAGGATTTTTTTTTGTACAATTTTGTGTTGCATGAAACTGCCTAATCCTTAACTAACAGAGCCTTATTTTTCAGGCTAATACATACGGCGTAATGAACTCGCGTAGGTAGATAGTATTTAGTGTTTATAACGAAAAGTATTCGTTTTATTCACAGCATTTTTTATATTTTTTGCCAGAACCACAGGGACACAAATCGTTACGTCCAACTTTGGGGGTAATACCATCGAGATAATACCAACGCGAATTCAAACGAATAAAGCGGGAACGTTCATGAATAAGCTGTTTATGATCAGCTTTTTCATCAATAAAGCAAGCCGAAAATTCGACATAGCCTTCATCGGCGTTTTTAGCATAAGAAGAACTAATAACACGGAGCCCTACCCATTGTGTATGCTCGAAGCTATTTGTCATTTCTTGCCGCCACTCTTGTGCATTGCAATCTGGATGCCATGTTTCAATTAAATAATCAGCGTTATGCAATACATAGGCACTATAACGTGAACGCATAAGCTGTTCAGGCGTCTCTGGGGTGGCTTCATTGCGTAAGAATGGGGCACAGCAATGTTCAAATTGTGCTCTGCTGCCACAATGGCACTTACTTTCTTCTTGGTGATCCATAATACTCTCGATAAAAATAAGTAGAAGGTTGAAAAATCACTATACTCAAATGATGGATGAAAAATGATTTTATTATATGAATAATAGTATTGTTAATTAAACAGGGTTATTGCGGTAGGTATCAAATGAAAAATAGAAAAATATTGATAATCGAAGACGAAATCACCTTCTGTACTATCTTGAAAACGTACTTAGAAAGTTTAGAGCTAGAGATCTATACCGCAAGTAATGGCCAACAAGCGATTGAGATGTTGACGGTTGAGGGAATTGACCCTGATATTATTCTTTGTGATCTAAATATGCCAGTGATGAATGGGGAAGACTTCATGCGTGAATTGGTTGCTAGTAATATAACCACACCTGTGATCGTTATTTCTGCAACGACAGATTTTACTCAACTTGATCGCATGTTTCGTCTTGGTGCAAAGGATGCTTTACTTAAGCCAATAAAGAATTTAGATGAAGTCAAAATTACAATTTTGTCTGCTCTCTATCCCGAAGAAGATGATCTTAGCACTCAAATTGGTGATGAAATACACCAGATTGCGTCTCTGATGCAAAGTAATACGCAAGATATGCTAGCCGTCTTGAAACAATTGCAGCCACCAGTGCATCAGATTATTAATGGTTATCGAATTAATTATCGCCAATTGAATGAAGCCAACCGATTTGGACTGTTGCTAGATTTAGCGCCAATTTCAGAAAGCCAAATCGGTTTTTATTGCATTGATACAGAGCGCTCAGCACAAGAGGGGATCATGGCTGCGTTTTTGATTCGTGTTGTTTTCAATGATTTGTTGAAAAACGCGGTGAGCTACCCAGATAAAAAACTACCAAATATTGATAAAATTATTAATCAAATAAATCATTTGCTAGAAGACTCAGGGTTTACTGGCCATTTTCCTCTACTTCTTGGGTATTTTAATACTCAGAATAAAGCGATTATTATGGCAAGTGCAGGTTTAGAAGCGGAAGTGACTACAGAAGAATCCCATTTTAAATTAGACAGAAGTATTCCATTGGGTGCTCTAAAATTCTACCATCCGAATCATTTAGAAGTAAAAGGAACGGCTTGGCAGTGTTTAATTCGTAATAACAGCCAGAAAATAAAACTTATGTTTAACCCTGAAAGTTAGCATTATCTTAAAATGACTCACAGTAAAGCGCCAAATAAAGCTAATCAGACTCATCGCTATTTATTCATTAATAATTCCTGATATACTTCTGCGCACTAAAAAAACCTCATTCACTTTTTTGAAAAATGAGGTAAAGGTGTGCAGAAATTATATGGAGTATAAAATGACACAACGTAAGGTGCGTAAAGCGGTAATCCCCGTTGCGGGATTAGGAACAAGGATGCTTCCAGCAACGAAAGCGATCCCTAAAGAGATGCTACCAATCGTTGATAAACCGTTGATTCAATATGTTGTTAATGAATGTATTGCCGCGGGTATTAATGAGATTGTCCTTGTCACACATTCTTCTAAAAACTCAATTGAAAACCATTTTGATACAAGCTTTGAGTTAGAGGCCATTTTAGAAGCCCGTGTTAAGCGCCAATTACTCGACGAGGTGCAATCTATTTGCCCAAGTCATGTTACGATTATGCAAACGCGCCAAGGAATCGCAAAAGGGTTAGGTCACGCTATTTTATGTGCTAAACCCCTGGTTGGCGAAGAACCATTTGCAGTAATTTTACCTGATGTAATTTTAGATCGTTACAGCACAGATTTAACTAAATTTAACTTACGTGAAATGCTTGAACATTTCGAGGAAACAGGGGCGAGTCAAATTTTGGTCGAACCTGTACCCGAAGAGGAAGTTTCTAATTACGGTATTGTGGATTGTAATGGTGAAAGCTTACAACCTGGCGATAGTAAAAAGATTTTACGTATGGTTGAAAAACCAAAACAAAACGAAGCACCATCTAATTTATCCATTGTTGGCCGTTATGTATTATCTGAAAAGATTTGGGGTGCATTAGCGAAGACAACACCAGGTGCTGGTGATGAAATACAATTAACTGATGCAATTGCTTTAATGATGGAAAATAACGAGCCTGTTGAAGCCTACCACTTATGTGGTAAAAGCCATGATTGCGGAAATAAATTAGGTTACATGAAAGCTTTTGTTGAATATGGAATGCAGCACGATACATTGGGCGATGATTTTACACAGTGGGTGAAAGAATTGTCATCAAACATTAAATAAACCTAAATCGCTTCAATCCGTCAAATTTTATTAAAGGCTAATTTTATCTGTTAGCCTTTTTTGTGCAGATAAATCGGTAATATTAATGCCAGTAGCTAAGTATTAAGTGGTATATCTTACATTGCAAATGCAACAATTGTGGCATTTAGCTTTTACGATGAAAGTATTAAAAATATGCTTACAGGGTAGGTCAATAAATGCTTGTCTATGCACCTGTTATTTCTAATTAAGATTACATTTCTTTACTATAACAATATTTTATTTAATTTTTTTAGGCATTTGAACAACGAAGAATACGCATTTTAAGAGAAGTCTATATGAAATAATTGAAATTAGGATGCTGGTTTTATATGCATGAAGATACTTCTGACACAGAGAAATATAAAATAATATATAAGGCTATAAATAAAAACACCCTTTAAAAAGGGTGTTTAGAATACGTGTTTAGTTGATTAGATTAAGAAATCGTCTAACGATTTGCCTTGCTCTTCAATAGCAACTTTGATTACAGCAGGTGTACGGCCTTGGCCAGTCCACGTTTTTGTTTCGCCGTTTTCATCAACATATTTGTATTTAGCAGGGCGTGCAGCGCGTTTAGCACGAGTGCTTGTCGTTTTACCTGAGTCCATAGTTTGCAGAAGATCATTTAAATCTACGCCTTGTTCTAGGATCATTTCACGAACTTTTTCCAATTTACGGTTACGTTCTTCTAATTCCGCGCGTGCTTGGCTTTCTTCATCACGACGCTCATCAACAACGACCGTTAATTTTTCCAGCATTTCTTCTAAAGATTCTAAAGTAACTTCGCGAGCTTGAGCACGAAGAGTACGGATGTTATTTAACGCTTTTAATGATTCGCTCATTTTCCTGGTCTCAAATTATTTGTTGGCATGTGTACAGTAATAATAGAATGCTATTTTAAATTCTGCAATAGCTAAATTACGCCCCTAGTTTAAAAGTAATCTTTAACGAATGCAATTTTTTTACAAAAGAAATATAAACTTTTCGTAGATATATATACCACTATTATCAATAACTGAACTAATGAAAAAAATAGCAATATGAAAAAGTTTTACTAACTTAATATTCTGTAAAATGAGTAAAAGGTCTTTTTTACTTTAGCTCAAAATGAAGCGATGTCAGGGATTAACTTAAATTTTCTTTTTTTGATGAGGTTTTTGCCATCAGTGCTTCAGCAAAAACATTTGTCGTTAATATTGAACTGGTTTTTATTGCATATAAGATAATCATTATAAGTATAAAATACAGATATGTTTACGTAAAAAGAGTTAAATTTTCAATAAGTAAAGGTGAGAAAGAGTGGTTATAGTTAATCTAATGATATGTTTTATGATAAAATTATTTCGAATATAATTTTTGAGGAAACAGCGAGATGGCTCAGCTTTATTTTTATTATTCAGCAATGAATGCGGGGAAATCAACGTCTTTGTTACAGTCATCGTATAACTATAACGAAAGAGGGATGCAAACATTGATATTCACGGCAGAAATTGATAACCGTTTTGCCCTAGGAAGGGTATCCTCACGTATTGGGCTATCAGCTGAAGCGTTATTATTCTCACCATCGACAAATATGGCAGAGATTATTAAACGTGAAAATAGCACACAGAAAGTACATTGTGTTCTTATTGATGAGTGTCAATTTTTAACAAAAGAACAAGTAGCGCAATTATGCGATATCGTTGATAACTGCGATATCCCTGTTTTATGTTATGGTTTACGCACTGATTTTGCAGGTGAACTGTTCGCAGGAAGCCAATATTTACTTGCTTGGGCTGATAAATTGGTTGAGCTTAAAACAGTCTGTTACTGCGGCCGTAAAGCGAATAAAGTATTACGTGTAGGAAGTGATGGGATCCCAGTTTATGAGGGCGCACAGGTGGATATAGGGGGAAATGAGAAATACATCTCTGTGTGTCGCAAGCATTATTCAGATGCGATTGAACAAGCTAAATTAATGAACGCAGGGACTATTCCTAAAAAAGCTATTCACTTCAATTAAACGAAAAATAAAATGGAAAGTGAAAAATAACCTATTTTTAGAATAGACCTATGGGCTTTTAATGAAAGCCCTTGTGTATAATTTCTCTAATATATGATTGTGATTAATAGCATTATTTGACTTGTAAAACATTAAAGGCACTGCATTTGCAGTGCCTTTATTATTTAATTATCCAAAAAATTATTTTTTAGATGATTTTTTCTCTGCCGTTTTTTTCGTTGTCGTCTTTTTCTCAACAACTTTTTTTTCTGTCTTTACTTCCGCAGATGGTGCACTTGTATGTTCAATAAACTCACGGCCATAATATGAATCCAGTAATAACTGTTTAATTTCAGAGATTAATGGATAACGTGGGTTAGCCCCTGTACATTGGTCATCAAAAGCGTCTTCTGACAGTTTATCAACGCGGGCTAAGAAATCAGCTTCAGAAACACCTGTTTCACGGATAGATTTAGGAATGCCTAAGTCAGCCTTAATTTCATCTAACCACGCTAATAATTTCTCAATTTTAACACCCGTACGGTCATTTGCATTTGTGAGCCCCAAATGATCTGCAATTTCAGCATATTGGCGGCGTGCATGAGGACGGTCGTATTGGCTAAAAGCAGTTTGCTTGGTTGGGTTATCATTCGCATTGAAACGAATAACGTTACAAATTAGCAATGCATTCGCAAGACCATGAGGAATATGGAACTCAGAGCCCAGTTTGTGTGCCATTGAGTGACAAACACCCAAGAAGGCGTTAGCAAAGGCAATACCTGCTAAGGTTGCACCATTGTGTACACGCTCACGTGCCACTGGGTTTTTAGCCCCTTCATGATAACTTGCTGGCAGGTAATCTTTTAATAAGCTTAGCGCTTTTAAAGCTTGACCATCGGTAAACTCATTAGCTAACACGGAGACATAAGCTTCTAATGCGTGGGTGACGGCATCTAAACCACCAAAAGCAGTTAACGATTTAGGCATGTTCATTACAAGGTTAGCATCGACAATTGCCATATTAGGCGTTAATGCATAATCCGCTAATGGGTATTTTTGACCTGTTTTATCGTCGGTGACAACTGCAAATGGTGTGACTTCAGAACCTGTACCTGATGTTGTTGTAATAGCAACTAATTTTGCTTTCACACCCATTTTCGGGAAACGGTGAATACGTTTACGGATATCCATAAAGCGTAACGCCAGCTCTTCAAAATGTGTTTCAGGGTGTTCGTACATGACCCACATAATCTTCGCCGCATCCATTGGAGAACCGCCACCTAATGCGATAATGACATCAGGTTGGAAAGCTTGCATTTGTGCCGCACCTTTACGAACAACTGTTAACGTTGGGTCAGCTTCAACTTCAAAGAAAACATCGGTTTCGATATGGTGTTTTTTGAGGACATTAACCACTTCATCCACATAGCCGTTATTAAATAAATAGCCATCGGTGACAATAAATGCACGTTTTGCACCGTCAGTTGCAATTTCTTCTAGGGCGATAGGTAAACAGCCACGGCGGAAGTAGATTGAATTTGGAAGTTTATGCCACAACATATTTTCAGCTCTCTTCGCCACAGTTTTGGTATTAATTAAATGTTTAGGACCAACGTTTTCAGAGATAGAGTTACCCCCCCAAGAACCGCAGCCGAGTGTGAGAGAAGGGGCTAATTTAAAGTTATACAAGTCACCAATCCCACCTTGTGAGGCAGGGGTGTTGATCAGGATACGCGCCGTTTTCATTTTTTGACCGAAATAATTGACACGTTCATGTTCATTATCTTGGTCTGTATATAAGCAAGATGTGTGGCCAATACCGCCCATCTCAACCAGCTGCTCAGCTTTCGATACTGCATCCTCAAAGTTTTTGCCGCGGTACATGGCTAACAGTGGAGACAATTTTTCATGAGCAAAGGGCTCTGAATCATCGATCAGTTTCACTTCACCAATTAAAATCTTTGTATTGATTGGCACCGTAATGCCAGCCATCTCTGCAATTTTATAAGCAGGTTGACCCACGATAGCTGCGTTTAAATTGCCATTTTTTAAGATGATATCTTGAACAGCTTTGAGTTCTTTACCTTGCAGTAAGTAGCCACCGTGACTTGCAAAACGTTCACGTACTTGACTATAGATTTCATCGACAACGACAACAGATTGCTCAGATGCACAGATAACACCGTTATCGAAGGTTTTGGACATTAAAATAGAAGCCACTGCGCGTTTAATATCTGCAGTTTCATCAATAACCACAGGGGTGTTTCCTGCACCTACACCAATAGCGGGTTTTCCTGAGCTGTAAGCCGCTTTAACCATACCAGGGCCACCTGTCGCCAAGATCAGGTTAATATCAGGGTGATGCATTAATGCATTGGATAATTCAACTGATGGGGAATCAATCCAACCAATAATATCTTTTGGCGCACCTGCTGCGATAGCGGCATTAAGAACAATTTCGGCGGCACGGTTAGTGGCTACTTTTGCGCGAGGGTGCGGAGAAAAGATAATGGCATTACGGGTTTTTAAGCTAATCAGGGATTTAAAGATGGCTGTTGATGTTGGGTTTGTGGTTGGTACGATACCACAAATAATCCCAATAGGTTCTGCGATTGTAATCGTACCAAATGTTGGGTCTTCAGAAAGTACACCGCAGGTCTTTTCATCTTTATAGGCATTATAGATATATTCAGAGGCAAAGTGGTTTTTGATCACTTTATCTTCAACAATACCCATTCCAGACTCTTCTACCGCGAGTTTTGCGAGAGGGATACGTGCATCAGCAGCAGCAAGGGCAGCAGCGCGGAAGATTTCATCTACTTTTTCTTGCGAAAAACTAGCGAATTCGCGTTGAGCTTTTTTGACACGAGCAACGAGTTCATTGAGTTCGGTAACGTTAGTTACGGACATATAGATTACTCCTGATAAATGTTAAACTTTTTAAGCCAATGAGCAATGTATCTATTATAAAGAGGTTTAAAAAAGACCACTTAAAAAAGAAAGTATAGATAATATCTATAATAACGTAGCTCATCATCGCCTATTGGCTTAAAAACCTTGTTAAAACGTGAATTATTGATGATTGGTTCACCATTAACTCTGTCTATCAGTTAAGGATAGATTAACAAAACAGGAATTAAATAAAGTGATCTAAATCACGAAAATGGCAAGCTGACACCTTTCAGCATGGCTATTTTTGTACTATTTGAAATAGTGTTGTTGGTGTATTAATTAACTTTCACATAAGTAAGCTAAATGCGTCGAGATTGATAATAAAGCTAACAAAAAATGGGGTAAAAAGAGACATTCACAGAAATTAGTGCTTTTCTCAAGGAAATTTACTGCATCAGTGATAAAATTATTTAAGACATCAATAAACCTCTAACAAGAGTTATTTAAGGAAATGAATGAGTGAGTGCAGCATTACTTGACTTATCGGGCTACATTAAATTTTTTATCGGTTTATTTGCATTGGTAAACCCTGTGGGTATTTTGCCTGTGTTTATCAGTATGACTAATTATCAAAGTAATGCAGGGAGAAATAAAACCAATACCATTGCGAATACTTCCGTTGCTATTATTTTATGTACGTCATTATTAATTGGCGATTCAATCTTACAATTATTTGGGATTTCTATTGATTCATTCCGTATTGCAGGGGGGATATTGATTGTCACCATCGCAATGTCGATGATCAGCGGGAAAATTGGTGAAGACAAACAGAATAAACAAGAAAAAACAGAAACAGCGGTTCGCGACAGCATTGGTGTTGTGCCTCTGGCATTACCGTTAATGGCTGGCCCTGGAGCAATAAGTTCTTGTATTGTTTGGTCTTCAAGGTGGCATGGCTGGCAAAATTTCTTGGGTTTAGCCCTAACCAGTATTTTCTTTGCCTTTTGTTGTTGGTTATTATTTCGCTCCGCTTCGTTATTAGTACGCTATTTAGGGCAGACAGGGATCAACGTTGTTACGCGTATTATGGGATTATTATTGATGTCGTTGGGCATCGAATTTATCGTCACAGGGGTTAAAGCACTTTTCCCAGGTTTACTCTAAAACACCTCTTTCCAATGCTGCTGTTATGCATTTTGCTGACAGCAGCATTGAGAAAAACTATCGCCTTTCAAAAACAGTATTGTGGTATCCAATAGCAGGATATGTCGTTATCTAATCTCTTTCACAACAAACAATCAGCAATAATAAAAGTCACATCTGTAATTAAATATCGCATTTTTTGCTAAAACAGGGATAAAAAGTAAGGAATTGTGAGCTACGTAAATTTATTCACTATTTTAATTGGTGTTTGTTAATGATATGTTTGGAAGTGTGAAGGGGGGACATGCTGTACGATATGATGGGGTTTATGGTATAGCATTGATTTTAATGTGTTTAATGGTGTATTGATGAGTTTTTTTTAGAAATAGCATGAAATTTTTAACTAACAAATGTTAATTAATTGTTTTAATTATTCATATTCAAAGGGTGCATTTGGCCATGTTCGGCTAGATAAAAGGTTTCGTTAATTACTGCGAAGGTTGCTAATCATGAGGGATAAAATGATAAGAACGGCAATGGGTTTGGGAGCACTGTCATTATTTATTACGACATCATCAATGAGTGCCAATATTGTTAAACCTGTACAGTCAATTGTGATTAACAATGGTTCAGAAGTGGCTTCCCTTGACCCGCACAAAGTGGAGGGAGTGCCTGAAAGTAATGTTATTTTAAATTTGTTAGAAGGCCTAGTTTATACTGATGTCGATGGCAAAGTGACA
Source organism: Providencia xihuensis (assembly GCF_041953405.1). NCBI lineage: Bacteria > Pseudomonadati > Pseudomonadota > Gammaproteobacteria > Enterobacterales > Morganellaceae > Providencia > Providencia xihuensis. The sequence goes on from NZ_CP169565.1 coordinate 2,232,706, forward strand.
CCAGGTGTGGCAAAAAACTGGGTAAATGATAATTACATTACTTGGATTTTTACGCTCAGAGATGACGCAAAGTGGAGTGATGGAACCCCTGTCACTGCGGAAGATTTTGTCTATAGCTGGCAACGTCTCGCGGATCCAGCAACGGGCTCACCTTATTCAAGTTACCTACAAAACGCTTATATTTTAAATGCAGATGCTATTTTGGCAGGGAAAAAGCCTGTCAATGAACTTGGCGTAAAAGCCTTAGATCCTCATCACTTACAAGTCACGTTAAGCCATCCTGTCCCCTATTTTGTTGATATGCTATCCCATACAGCGATGAAGCCTGTTAATAAACAGACAATTGAAAAACATGGTGATAAATGGACTCAACCACAAAATTTTGTGGGTAATGGGGCATATTTGCTGGATAAATGGGTGGTTAACGAGCGCATTGTTGTAAAACGTAATCCGTTATATTGGAATAATGTGCAGAGCCAGATAGACCAAGCGACGTTCCTCGCAATTTCTTCTGAAGTTAGTGATATCAACCGCTATCGCAGTGGGGAAACCGATATCAGCAATTCCGCTATTCCGCCCGCGCTTTATCAAAAGATGAAGCAAGAAAAGCCCAATGAGTTATATGTAAGGCCTTATTTGTGTACTTTTTATTATGAAATTAATAATAAACGCCCACCATTTAATGACCCTAGAGTGAGGGAGGCTATTAAATTAGGGTTAGATAGAGAAACCATTACGAATAAAATCATCAACCAAGGCCAAACCGTGGCTTATGGGTTCACACCAACATTTATTAATAATGGCAATTTTGAGCCACCGCAGTGGGCCAGTTTACCCGCTGAGCAGCGTTATCAACGGGCGAGAGAACTATTGGCAGAAGCGGGTTACACCAAAGAGAATCCCCTGAAATTTTCGTTGTTATACAACACGTCAGACCAAAATAAACAGCAAGCGATTGTTGCCGCTTCTATGTGGCAAAAAAATATTGGTGCGAAAGTTACGCTACAAAATCAGGAATGGAAAACTTCACTGCAAAGCCGTCATGAAGGGCAATACGACGTTGCAAGGGCGACTTGGTGTGCTGATTACAATGAACCAACTGCATTTTTAAATATGATGTTAACGGACAACAGCAATAACACTGGTTTCTATTCAAACGCCACGTTTGACGCATTACTTGCCCAAGCGTTAACTGCACAAGATGAACAAGCGCGCCATCAGATTTATCAACAAGCTGAAGCCTTGTTAGACAAGGACTCTGCGTTAGTTCCTGTCTATTATCGCGTCAGCGCACGTATGGTAAAACCCACCGTTGGTGGATTTAAAGGTAAAGACCCCCTTGATTATACGGATATTAAACGGTTATATATAAGTGAACCTAATAAATAATATCCAAATAATTATAAAAAGTGTTTATCTCTAAGATAAACCTGCATCAACACACAATCATAATAAATATGTATGGGAGTAACCGATAAGATGAGTAAATTAATCAATAAATCGATTATTGCACTTAGCGTTACCGCTGGGTTAGCGATGGGGTCAATAGCAACCAGTTTTGCTGCGACGGTTCCAGCTGGTGTTGAACTTGCTGAAAAGCAAGTGATGGTCAGAAATAACGGTTCAGAGCCACAGTCTTTAGATCCACATAAAATTGAAGGGGTACCAGAGTCAGCTTTAGCAAGGGATCTATTTGAAGGGATTACTATTGTTGGGCCAGATGGGGAAATTTTACCTGGCTCAGCAACCAGCTGGGAAAACAAAGATTTTACCGAGTGGACGTTTAAAATTCGTGATGGGGCAAAATGGTCAAATGGTGACCCTGTCACGGCAGAGGATTTCGTTTATAGTTGGCAACGTTTAGCAGACCCTGATACCGCCTCTCCATATGCAAGCTACCTACAATACGCGCATATCAAAAATGTTGACGATATTATTGCGGGTAAGAAAAAACCGCAAGAACTTGGTGTCAAAGCGCTTGATGACAAAACATTAGTGATTTCGCTCAGTGAAGCCGTTCCTTATATTCCTAAATTATTAGCTCACTCATCCATGTCTCCAGTAAACAAAAAAGTGATTGAAAAGAATGGAGCTAAATGGACACAACCCCAAAATTTTGTGGGTAACGGAGCCTATAAACTGAAAGATTGGACTGTTAACGAGCGTATTGTATTAGAGCGCAGCCCAACTTACTGGGACAATGCGAATACAGTTATTGATCAAGTGACTTTCCTGCCAATTTCGTCTGAAGTCACCGATGTAAACCGCTACCGAAGTGGTGAAATTGATATGACATATAGCAACTTACCTATTGAGCAATTTAAAAGCTTACAACAAAACATGCCCAATGAGTTACGTGTAAATCCTTATCTGTGTATTTACTACTATGAAATTAATAACGAAAAACCACCATTTAACGACCCGCGTGTTCGTGAAGCATTAAAACTGTCGATGGACAGAGACACTATCACCTATAAAGTGAAAGCGCAGGGAGATATCCCCGCTTATGGTTTTACTCCACCCTTTACCAGCGGCATGAAAACTGAGAAACCAGATTGGTACGCCAATATGACTCAGGAACAGCGTAATGAAAAAGCGAAACAATTGCTGGAAGAGGCGGGTTATAACAAAGCAAACCCATTAAAATTCAACTTACTATATAATACGTCAGATTTGCATAAACGTATTGCGATTGCTGCCTCTTCTATGTGGAAGAAAAATATCGGCGCAGACGTTAAACTCGAAAACCAAGAGTGGAAAACCTTCTTGGATAGCCGACATCAAGGTAATTATGATGTTGCCCGCGCAGGATGGTGCGCGGACTATAACGAACCATCTTCGTTCCTGAATATGCTGCTTTCCTACAGTAGTAACAACACGGTTCACTATAAAAATACGGACTTTGATGCTGTGATGAAGAAAACATTACAGGTGAAAACAGACGAAGAACGAGCGGCCTTATATCAACAAGCTGAAAAGTTACTCGATAAAGATTCAGGCATTGTTCCGCTTTACTACTACGTTAACACCCGTTTAGTGAAACCTTACGTTGGTGGTTATAGTGGTAAAGACCCATTAGATAACTTACATACTAAAGATTTATATATTATCAAACACTAATAACAATGCTCTGGCTCCGAGAGGGGCCAGATATTAGCCTAATGGGCAATAGAAGCAGGAACGAGCAATGCTGAAATTTATTTTGCGTCGGGTGCTTGAGGCGATCCCGACTCTTTTAATTCTCATTACCATCTCATTTTTTATGATGCGCTTAGCGCCGGGTAGTCCGTTTACAGGCGAGCGTAAGCTACCACCTGAGGTGATGGCAAATATTGAAGCCAAATACCATTTAAATGATCCGATGTATAAGCAGTACTTCAACTACCTTATTCAACTCTCACAAGGCGATTTTGGGCCTTCATTTAAATATAAAGACTATAGTGTCAATGACTTAGTAGCGAAAGCTTTCCCTGTTTCTGCGAAACTGGGGGCTACTGCCTTTGTGGTTGCTGTTTTATTTGGTGTCACGGCAGGGGTCATTGCTGCCCTTAATCAAAATACTAAATGGGACTTTACAGTCATGGGGTTTGCCATGACGGGGGTTGTCATCCCCAGCTTTGTTGTGGCACCTCTTTTGGTGCTGATATTTGCCATTCACTTGAAATGGCTCCCCGGCGGTGGCTGGGACGGCGGTAATTTGAAACATATGATTTTGCCGATGGTGGCACTGTCATTAGCCTATATTGCCAGTATTTCCCGTATCACTCGTGGCTCGATGATAGAAATTATGCATTCAAATTTTATCCGTACTGCACGCGCTAAAGGCTTACCACTGAGAACTATCATTTTACGCCATGCCTTAAAACCTGCGTTGCTCCCAGTGCTTTCTTATATGGGCCCTGCATTTGTGGGAATCATTACGGGTTCAATGGTGATTGAAACTATTTTTGGCTTACCTGGCATTGGTCAATTATTCGTTAATGGCGCACTTAACCGCGATTATTCCTTGGTGTTGAGCTTAACCATTTTGGTTGGGGTATTAACGATAACCTTTAATGCTATTGTCGATGTGTTGTATGCCGTCATTGACCCGAAAATTCGCTACTAATTGGAGAAACGCTATGATTTCGAATCAAAAAAATAGTGAAGCTCTGGCGAATTTTTCAGAGCAATTGGATATTGAAGGGCGAAGTTTGTGGCAAGATGCACGTCGTCGTTTCATGCATAACCGTGCGGCAATTTTCAGTTTATGTGTGTTGTTTTTAATCACATTATTTGTCATTTTTGCGCCGATGCTATCACCATTCCTATACGATGATACCGATTGGGAGATGATGTCCATGCCGCCAGATATGGCGACAGGCCATTATTTTGGTACGGATGCGTCGGGGCGTGACTTGCTAGTGCGTGTCGCAATTGGTGGGCGTATCTCGCTGATGGTCGGCGTTGCTGCTGCGCTGGTGGCAGTAGTGGTTGGGACGTTATATGGCTCACTGGCAGGCTATGTCGGTGGTAAAGTTGACTCAATCATGATGCGTTTATTGGAAATTCTGAATTCATTTCCATTTATGTTCTTCGTTATTTTATTAGTGACCTTATTTGGCACCAATATCTTATTGATTTTCGTCGCAATTGGGATGGTCTCTTGGTTAGATATGGCACGTATTGTACGTGGTCAAACACTGGGGTTAAAACGTAAAGAGTTTATTGAAGCGGCATTAGTTTGTGGTGTCAGCACGCGCCATATTATTTTACGCCATATTGTGCCAAATGTGCTGGGTGTGGTGGTAGTCTATGCATCCTTGTTAGTACCGAGCATGATCTTGTTTGAATCATTCCTCAGCTTCCTAGGTTTGGGCACACAAGAGCCACTCAGCAGTTGGGGGGCTTTGCTCAGTGATGGGGCAAATTCGATGGAAGTGACACCATGGTTATTATTGATCCCTGCAGGTTTTCTGGTTATCACGTTGTTTTGTTTTAATTTTATCGGCGATGGCTTACGTGATGCCCTCGATCCGAAAGACCGTTAGAGGGAAATGTTATGTCAATAAATTCAACCAAAAGCCCTCTGTTATCAGTTAAAGATTTGAGTGTGACTTTTTCTACGCAAGATGGCGATGTCACTGCGGTTAATAAGCTTAATTTTGATTTACGCGCAGGGGAAACCTTGGGTATTGTTGGGGAGTCAGGGTCAGGGAAATCGCAAACGGCATTTGCTTTGATGGGACTACTGGCAAAAAATGGCCGAATCAATGGTTCGGCGATGTTTAATGGTCGTGAAATTCTGAATTTAAAAGAAAAAGAATTAAATCGGATGCGGGCTGAAGAAATCTCCATGATCTTCCAAGACCCAATGACGTCATTAAATCCCTACTTAAAAATTGGCACGCAGCTATCTGAGGTACTGATGCTCCATAAGGGGATGGGCAAAAGTGACGCTTTCGAGGCATCAGTGAAAATGTTGGATGCGGTTAAAATGCCTGAAGCGCGTAAGCGTATGAACATGTATCCCCATGAATTCTCAGGCGGAATGCGCCAGAGGGTGATGATTGCGATGGCACTATTGTGCCAACCAAAATTACTGATTGCAGATGAGCCAACAACGGCGTTAGATGTGACGGTACAAGCGCAAATCATGACGTTGCTGAATGAATTGAAAGATGAGTTTGATACAGCAATTATTTTGATCACCCATGACTTGGGGGTTGTGGCTGGCGTTTGCGACAAAGTGTTGGTCATGTATGCGGGGCGCACTATGGAGTATGGCACTGCCAAAGATATTTTTTATCAGCCATCTCACCCTTATTCTTTGGGGTTATTAGCGGCAGTTCCGCGACTCGATGGGGATGATGAAAGTCTCGCAACAATACCAGGTAACCCACCAAATCTATTAAGATTACCAAAAGGTTGTCCGTTCTCACCACGTTGCCAATATGCAACACAGCAATGTGTAGAAAGTGAACCTGCTTTATCATCCTTTGCGCAAACCCGCCTGCGTGCCTGCTTCAAGCCTATGGAGGAATTAGTATGACGACTCATGAAAATAGGCCTGTGTTACTGGAAGTTAATGATCTAAAAGTGCACTTTTCCATTAGGGATAAAAAGCAGTGGTTTTGGCAACCCGACAAAAGTTTAAAAGCGGTGGATGGCGTCACACTGCGCTTATACGAAGGGGAAACTCTGGGGGTGGTTGGTGAGTCTGGTTGTGGTAAATCCACCTTTGCTCGTGCGCTAATTGGCTTAGTCAAAGCGACAGACGGCACCGTTAGCTGGCTAGGTCAAAATTTATTAGGTAAAAGTGATAAAGAGTGGCGCAGTGTGCGTAGCGATATTCAAATGATTTTCCAAGACCCATTGGCCTCATTAAACCCGCGAATGACCATTGGTGATATTATTGCTGAACCACTAAAAACCTATCACCCGAAAATGCCACAATCGCAAATCACCGAAAAAGTAAAAGCGATGATGATGCGAGTGGGGTTATTACCGAACTTGATTAACCGCTATCCCCATGAGTTTTCTGGGGGGCAGTGTCAGCGAATTGGTATTGCTAGGGCGTTGATATTAGAACCAAAATTGGTTATTTGTGATGAACCAGTTTCTGCGCTGGATGTATCCATTCAGGCGCAAGTGGTGAATTTACTGCAAGAACTACAGCGTGAAATGAAATTATCGCTGATATTTATTGCTCATGATTTAGCCGTGGTTAAGCACATTTCTGACCGTGTACTGGTGATGTATTTGGGACATGCCGTGGAATTAGGTACCTATGATGAGGTCTATAATAACCCCTTACACCCGTATACTCGAGCGTTGATGTCAGCGGTTCCTGTGCCAGACCCTGACAAGGAAAAAAATAAAAGCATTGAATTACTCGAGGGGGAGCTGCCATCACCGATTAACCCTCCTTCAGGTTGTGTTTTCAGAACACGTTGTCCATTGGCAGATGAAGGGTGTGCGAAAACGCGTCCGTTGTTAGAAGGTAGTTTTAGACATGCAGTATCTTGTTTGAAAATAGACCCTCTTTAATCATTTTTGCCAACAATTAACCTTAAAAGCAGAGTCAATTGGCTCTGCTTTTTTGTTATTAATCTTAAAAACCACTTTTTTAGCTGTGTTCAGATAATGACTGATAAATAATGGAAGCAAAACATGTTAATAAACTAATTATTCATTGAGGCAATAAAATAAAGGTTCAACATAAATGACGAATGATTTTTTACAGGATAAAGAGACGGTTTCGGTTTTACGCCAATGGCAGCAGATTAATGAACAGTATCCAAACGACGCATTAGCACGAATTCGTGAGAAAATCCCTTTAGTTAAACAAGTAGATAGCGAGTTAAACTTATTTGGTGCAGCTAGCCATGAATATGAGTTAAACCCCGTTATTGCCTTAGCAGATATTGAAAAATGGCAAAAGCGAACGGGGGCGACATTACCGCAAGATTTTGTACAGTTTTTAACGCAAATTGGTAATGGTGGACTAGGGCCTTATTATGGAATTGTCCGTTTTGAAGATAGCGAAAGCCGCTTTGATCAAACCGCAGCATTACCCTCTATTTTAAGTCCTACGATGAGCCAAGAGGAATGGCAGAAACTGACTTTCCTTGATGATGATTGCAGTGATGAAGAATTCGATGAGCGAGAAAACTATATTCACCAAGGTGTTTTTTACCTTGGAACGTGCGGGTGTGAATATGATTTATTATTAGTGATTACAGGGGAATATGCAGGGCGAATTATTTATACAAACCATTGGTGTGGTTCTAATCAGCCTTTCTTCTTTTCTTACGAACTGAGTTTTTCACAATGGTATGAACGTTGGTTAGATGAAGTTATTCAAGGCTATGAAACTAGTTGGTTTGGTCACAGAATTGGCGGTGATGAGCAAACGTTATTTGATTTATACATCCAAATGGATAGTTCGGAATTAAGATGTCAGGTATTGTCAGGGTTGACTAAACTTAAGCTTTTATCTGATAAAGGTTTGGTGTTATTGACCGAAATTATTAAAGAAAACCAAGGGGAAGAGTCAAAACTGGCTTTGAGAGTTTTAGCGCAATATGCACCTAATATTGCTTCCTCATACCTTATGTCTGCGTTAAAAAGCACCGACCGTGCATGGCAAAATTTAGCGATTAGTACTATCTTTTTTAATCAAAAAGAGAACTTAGCCGATTATAAAGATAATATTTTGGAGCTAATCAAAAGTGTGGAAGATGCCGATTTTATTCGTTTTGCAGGGTACATACTTAAAGACTTAGCTGCCACGCAAGCTGAAGATTTTGCTCATTTATTTAAACATTCGAACCTAAACCTTGCGAGAACTGCTCTTTATGCAGCGAGTTCTGATACGAATGTTAAGGAAAAATCTGCACTTTTTTACCCAAGCATTACGTCAGATGATGGTGACATGGCTTGTCTGGCCATTCGAACGCTAGTTGAACTTAATACTGTAATACCTGATGTTATTCCTCTATTAGAATGTGCATGGAAAAAATTCCCAAAAGAGAAAAATGAATATGTCAGGACCAATATTCAGAATTATTTGCGAAAATTTTCAGTGACAGGCGACTTTCCTAAAGAAGATTAAGATGTGAAAAAGAGGGGGCTAATGCCCCTCAATTGTTATTTTTTCCAGAGAATAGAGTGGAAAGGCTCTGTAGGATGGCGGCTAATTAAGACGCGAGCAAAGATATCGTCGAGTTCGTCATCAGGGTTTTTCGCTAGCCCAATAATCACTTCACTGAACTGTGATAAATTTGCCTCACTCGGCAGAATACCTTGCCAATTATCAGTTAAATCAATGATTTCAGCTGCACCAGATTCTTCAAACTGTAAGGCAAAAATAAGCTGGTCAGCAGGTTCTAGATTATCCATTGCGCCTTCGAGAAAAAGGTCATAAGCCATTTCAATGATATCGTCTTCATCGATTAAATGTATATTGTGTTTCTCAGTCATGACCTTTCCTAATTCATTTACGCTATAACAGTGGGCTAAAGAAATAACAAACACGCTCAACTACGCGGTTCCAGAAGGGGCGTTGTTCCCATTCTTCAATTTCTAAGCGTGTTGATCGAGCCATGTAATCATACTGAACTAACGTCAGATCGCTACCAAAACTTTTATCATCAATAACGACGGTGATTTCAAAGTTAAGCCATAAGCTACGCATATCGAGATTAACGGAACCAACTAAACTGAGTTCGCCATCCACAAGGACACTTTTAGTATGCAATAAGCCATCTTCGAATTGATAAATTTTTACGCCAGCCTCAAGTAATTCGCTATAAAATGAACGGCTTGCCCATCGAACGAGGAAAGAGTCATTTTGTCTTGGCATGATAATGCTCACATCGACACCGCGCATGGCCGCGGTACAGATAGCATGCAGAAGGTCATCACTAGGGACAAAATAGGGCGTTGTCATGATTAACTGTTTGCGAGCAGAAAACATGGCGGTCATCAGCGATTGTTGAATCAGTTCATCAGGGAAACCAGGCCCTGAAGCGATGGTTTGAGTGGTGTGACCATTGGCTTGCTCAAACGGCATAATATTGCTGTCTGGTGGTGGTGGCAAAATACGTTGGCCTGTTTCCATTTCCCAGTCAAATGCATACACAATCCCTAAAGTGGTGCTCACAGGGCCTTCCATACGCACTAAAATATCAATCCATTCACCAACACCTGAGTCTTGTTTAAAATAGCGAGGGTCAACCATATTCATACTTCCAGTGTATGAAATATAGTTATCGATAATGATAATTTTACGGTGTTGGCGTAAATCCATGCGACGTAAGAAGAAACGCATTAAATTCACTTTTAGCGATTCGACAAACTCAATGCCTGCTGCGCGCATTTTTGCAGGATAATCACTGCGGAAAAAGTGCCAACTCCCTGCGGAGTCAACCATGATGCGGCATTTTACACCACGTTTAGCGGCATTTAGCAGAGCCTCCGTTACGCCATCAACCAATCCACCAGGTTGCCAAATGTAGAACACCATCTCGATAGAATGCTGTGCATTATTAATGTCATTAACAATGGCTTTTAATGAATCTTCACAAGTGGTTAATAGTTGGATACGGTTTCCTTTAACGCCAGCGATGCCCTGACGTTTTTCGATCAGTTGAAAAAGCGGTTCTGCTACCGAACTGTTTTCATTTGCAAAAATATGTTTTGAATGGCGTAAGTTTTCGAGCCATGTGGCGACAGAAGGCCACATATGGTGGGCTTTATCAACACGGCGTTTCCCTAAATGAAGCTCACCAAAGGCGACATAGGCAATTATCCCAACTAAAGGAAGGATATAAATAATTAACAACCATGTCATTGCAGAGGTCACAGGCCTCCTTTTAACTAAAATGCGGACAGTAATTGCTGCAATAAGTAGCCAGTAAAGGAAAAATAGAAGCCAACTCATAAGGGTATAAACAGTTGCCATAATGGATTAAATGCCTCTCGCTAATAGGGAAATACCATCGAAAAAAGAAGTTTTACCTGAAAAAACAGTGAGCAATATATTAACTTAATAGAATTTAGCAAAATTTTGCAGTAAAAGCTTTGTGTAATAGATAATTCATGAGGAAATAATAATTCCAAATTGAAATAATAAACATTGAAATTAAATAATTATTATGAGATAGACCATAAAAGATCTTCTTGGCTCTTTTTTTCAAAGGAATATAATATTTTCTCACCGTATTTTTTCATAAAAAAAGGGCAGAAAAATGAGACGCAGTAGGCATGAGGTCGGTCGTTGGAGAATGTTAAGACAAGTGCAACGTCGCCGTCGACGCTGGCTAGAAGGGCATTCAAGACGCAATATGCACATTTATGCCATGCGCAAAATCGATATTTATCGCCGTCGACACTCACTACTTTTTACTCAATGGGTTGAGTAGGGTTATTAGGGCGCACATTCACATTTTTCACTTTGTATGACAAACCTTATTGAATATGATTGCTATTTGCATTTAAACTAGTGACTATATTCTTTTAGGTCGACAGGTGTAGGGTAGAAATTGCATATGCGTTGGATCCGTTGGAGTTTAATTATCGTCATTTCGTTATCTATTCATGCAGGTCTTGCGATGGCATGGATTTTTAATCAACCTAATTTGGCTAGAGATCCTGAGCCAATGACGATTGCGATGGTTGCTTTTGCTGCCCCTGAACCTGCTTCAGAGCCTGTTCCTGAGGTTGAAATACCTGTCGAACCAGAGCCAGAACCGATTATCGAACCTGAACCCGAACCTGTGGTTGAGCCTGCGATTGTTTTGCCGAAGAAAAAACCTGAAGTGAAGAAGAAGCCAAAACCAAAGCAGGAAGAAAAGAAAAAAATTAAAGAAGATGTTAAGCCAGTTGAAAAACAACTTGCGATGAATAACATCAAATCAGATGCAACAGCACCGAAAACAAACAATAATCCAGTAACGACCGCAAAAAATACTGGGGCGAGTAATAGCCAGTCTACCGCGAAAAGTGGTCCAAGGGCTCTACATAAACAAGCTCCTGTTTATCCAGAACGTGCACGCCGTTTAGGGAAAGAGGGGTATGTTAAGGTGCGTTATGATATTGACGACGGCGGCCGTGTGACGAATATCGAGTTTGTTGAGGTTTCACCGAAAGGTTTGTTTGAGCGAGATGTTAAACGAGCAATGAACCGCTGGACATTCGAGAAACAACCCGCAAAAGGTTATGTCACCGAAATTTACTTCAAACTGGATGGTACAGTTAGCCAAGTGTAACTTGCTGATTAAGCCATTAAAAAAGCACCAAAACGGTGCTTTTTTAATTTAAGCGTGAATTAAACGATTATTCAGTGATTTGCTCAGAGCTGGCTAATTGGAAATGCTGTTTTTCTGTTGGTAACTCTCGTGGCGTATTATCATCATTCACGGCTACATAGGTAAATACCGCATCGGTGGCACGGTAACGTTGGCCTACAGGCTCCGTTGCAACTTTTTTCACCCACACTTCAATATTAATGGTAATTGAGCTTTTACCTGTTTTTAAGCAGCGCGCGTAGCAACAGACCACATCACCGACTGCGACAGGTTTTTGAAATTTTATGCCATTCACTGCGACGGTAACAACACGGCCGAGCGCGATTTCTTTTGCAAGGATAGCACCGCCAATGTCCATTTGTGACATTAACCAGCCACCGAAAATATCACCATTGGCGTTTGTATCCGCAGGCATGGCGAGGGTTCGTAAAACCAATTCACCGTTTGGTAATTGCATATTTAACTCTTATTAAAAAGGGAATAAAAACGACTAGTTAGCATTTATAGCAAATTACTGATACTCAAGTAAACTCTAACTACAGACTTATTGTCCAAGTATCGCCAATAAAACGTGTTTAGCCAATAAAATCCAATAAATAGCGCAGAACATCGGCGTATTGTGTTTAAATTCGGCTGAAAGTTAGAGTTATGCAAAGAAAACGCTAGAAGTGTTTTTTGTATTTAGTCAATTGGCTAGATTGCCTATACTTAAACCATAAACCGTTGATAAGTATTTGGGGGGAAAGTATGAGACTCATTTTGGCGATATTATTACCGTGGTTGCAATTTTTTACTATTGGTCGTCCATTTGCAGGAATAATTTGTCTGATTTTACAGCTGACTTTAATTGGTTGGTTGCCAGCGGCTATCTGGTCTGTATATGCGTTATCACAATACAATACTGACAAAAAGATTGAAAAAGCGTTTGGTCAAAACCGACATTAGCTTAAAAACAAAAAAACCTGCTCAATCAGATAAAGCAGGTTTTTTTGTTTAGATATTCAGAAACATGACTACTCTTCGTGTTTTTCAACCGCTTCTTTGGTCATGTTTTTAAAAATATATACTACGCTTAACACAGTAAAAATCAGTGTTCCTGCCGTCAGACCGAATACTTTGAAATTGACCCAAATATCTTGTGCCATCCAAAATGCGACATAAATATTTAAAACTGCACAAAAAACAAAGAAGATAGCCCATGCACTATTAAGCTTATTCCAGTAACTATCCGCTAACTTAATTTCTTGGTTACTTCCTAGCATACGTTGAATTAATGGTTTTTCAGTAAACCATTGGCTGAATAATAACGCGATAGCGAATGCACCATAAATGATGGTGACTTTCCATTTAATGAATGCATCACTGTGGAAAATTAGTGTTAATGCCGCAAAACCCATCACAATAGCACAGGTGATCTTGGCTACTTTTTCAACTTTCTTATAAATAAGATAAGTGGCTAACAATGCCAGTGGTGTAGTGACCATTAAGGCACCACTTGCGTAAAAAATGTCGTATCGCTTATACACGATGAAAAAGATAATCAGAGGGATAAAATCAATAAGTTGTTTCATAACAGTGAATACAGCGCCTCAACGTCAAGATAATAGAGTAGTTTAACCGATATTGGCATTAATTGTTAAAAGTTTGCACCTTTTTACCAATAAACATGCCTTGTTACCAATCATATTTGCACAATTTTACTATTATTTGACTTACTTCTAGATAAACTTTATCAGTTCGGCTATAAATAAGGTTTTAGATAATTTAACTTACTAATTTATAGGTGTTTTTCCTCAATGATAAAGGCGAAGCTATTTGTCTGGATGCCAGGTTTAGAAACGCTGTTTAACTACCAGCTTTCAAACTTAGGTTCTGATGTGAAAGCTGGATTGTCCGTTGCGGCGGTGGCATTACCTGTTGCGATTGCTTATGCCGAATTAATGGGGGTGAACGCTATTGTTGGATTGTATGCCTGTATCCTTCCTATGTTTTTTTATGCGCTGTTTGGGACATCAAAGCAACTGATTATTGGCCCTGATGCGGCGACTTGCGCGGTTATTGCTGCTGCCGTTGCTCCACTTGCAATGGGGGATGAAAATGTTCGCTGGCAGTTAATCATTGTAATGAGCCTCATGACGGGTATTTGGTGTTTGATTGCAGCAAGATTCCGTTTAGGAACTTTTGCTGATTTTCTATCCCGCCCGATATTACAAGGCTTGTTAAATGGGGTGGCATTAACCATCGTTGTTAGCCAAATGGGTAAAATTTTTGGTATTACCACATTACCTGCAGGATTTATCGAGCGCCTTATTGCGTTTCCTCTATCAATAGCACAAACGCATATACCAACCTTATTGGTTGCGGCGGCAACATTAGCAGTCACATTAATTATTAAACGTGTGCGTAGTAAGTGGCCATCATTATTGATTGCCATGGTTCTCGCGACGGTTGCTAGTATCGTATTTAATCTTGAACAGTATGGTATTAGTATTGTCGGGGATTTAGGAGACGGGTTGCCTTCTATTCCAATGCCCGAGTTCCCACCGGGACTGCTACGCGACTTAGTTATTCCTTCAATGAACTTGGCAGTGATCAGCTTTGTCAGTTTTATGATGACTGCGCGTAGTTTCGCTAGTAAAAATGGCTATGCTATTGATGCGGATCAGGAACTACGTGCATTAGGGATAGCCAACATCGCCTCTGCGTTTTCCCAAGGTTTTGCTGTGAGTGCGGCAAGCAGCCGTACTGCAGTTAACGATATGATGGGGGGGAAAACTCAGCTCGTTTCTATTGTTGCGGCACTAACGATTTTAGCCGTATTGTTATTTTCTATGGACTTATTGGAATATATTCCGATGCCAGCCTTGGGAATGGTACTGGTCGTTTCGACGTTCTCGTTAATTAGCTTTCGTAGTATTTTATCCATGCGTAAGCGTAATAGAGAAGCCTTCTTCTTATGTGTCTTTACGTTAGTTGCTGTGTTGCTAGTTGGGCTAATCAGTGGTGTGGGTTTAGCCGTATTATTGGGTTTATTGCAGTTTATCCGAGTGATATTTAGGCCAACCGATCAGCAACTTGGTGTGGATGAGCAAGGCATGTTGCATTCAATGACATCAGATAATGATATTCAACCTATTGAAGGTGTATTAATTTATCGTTTTAACTCTCCGTTGACTTACTTCAACGTGAATTACTTTAAAGAGCGGTTGAATAAGCACTTAGATAACCAATTAAAGAGACCTGCATGGGTGATCGTCGACGCCGCGGTAAGTTTTACCCATAATGATGTGAGTGTATTTTCAACTCTTAATGATATCGTCACATCTTTGAAAGCGAAAGGTGTCACGTTAGTGTTGGCAGGGCGTCGTACATCAATTAAACGTTGGCTAGAACAAAATAAAATTACACGCTCTGATGATGATTTATTAGTTGTCCCTGATATCTATTTTGCAATTCGTTTAATTCAAAGTAAGCAACAAATTCAAATTAAATGTGTTGAAGAGAGAAAAGCGCAAGAAGAGATGAACGCGTTAGAACAACAAAGGGATTGTGAAGATATTGATGAATCACTTAATTTGAAACCAGAAAAGAATTAAGATATTTCTCAATTGATTGCATTAGAAAAAAGGAGCCACTTGGCTCCCTTTTTTAAATCGAAATTAAGCGTTTTTATTGACTAACATGTATAAACGGTAGAAATAAATTAAGGCGAAAGCAGCAACGATATTATTCAGCAGGAATGATATACCGTTAATGACAATGTGGTTCATCTGTAAGCTGCTTAATAATACACTCACCAACATTTGTGCAGCCATCCAAATTAAAATCATTGGCAGGGCAACACGCCAGTTTGCATACGCCATTTTCCAGCTTTTACCCATCGCACTAAACGGGTTTGTTTTTTCATTAATTAAGATAGCTGGTGCGAGAGAAAAACCAATCGCTAGAACAATCCCTGGGAGCACCATAATGGTGATGCCAAGTTGAATGAGAAGTGAGCAAACAACGAGTAACAAAAACATAGAAGGGGCTTTGCCTAATGAAGCGCTAAGTGCCTGCGTCGCATTCATGGCTTCACCGCGGGACATCCCTGCAATATAGGATAAAGTGCCACAGATAAGCACTAAGCTGCCTAGCGTTACAGAAAGAATTAGCCCAAAGGAAACACGTAGAATGCTGCTTTTGTCTTGCTCTGAAAGGCCTAATATCCAATCTTGTAAACCTGCATTCCCTGACTCAATCATTTGGTTTTGTGCTTGAGCAAGCACACCAATCATTTGTTCATTCGGGATCATCATTGCGTAAATCACGAGGCTCACCGCCGTTGCCAACACAACAATGGTGAAAAGGCCACTCAGTTGATTTTTGAAAAAATTAACGCTGTCACTGATGAGTGAGTTGGCCGAAATGGACATTTAACTGCTCCTATCTACAAACGGGATCAAAATTTTAAGGCAATTGTAACTGAGTATCAGACATAGAGGTAGAGAAAGATAAGAAATTTCGGGAAGTTAACGTAAGTATGTAAAGGGAATGATTCTCAATATTTAACCAAATTAATTGAGAGGGTTAATTAGAATTACTTAAATTGCATTTTAAATATATGTTTTATGTATAGGGTAAATATATAAATTTAAGGATCAAGTTTTTATTTTATTAGTTATTTTCCAAAAATTGATTTAAATCAAAATTAAAAAAAGAATAGATGGAATAATAAAACTATATTTATTGGATTACCTATAAATTGGTAAAAGATGTGATCTTGATTTGAACATCAATTTATATAATGCGGTATATTTTACTAAAATAAAAACACAGGAATGGGATTGATAATGAAAAAACTCACTGCGCTTGTATTAGCGGCTGCAACTTTAGCTCCAGCTGCTTCTATTGCTCATGAAGCTGGCGATTTTATTTTCCGTACGGGGACTGCTACAGTTCGCCCAAATGCGGGATCTGAAAATGTATTAGGTTTAGGTTCATTTGATGTTAATAATAATACGCAATTAGGTTTAACCTTTGGGTATATGATTACTGATAATATCGGTGTGGAATTATTAGCGGCGACGCCATTTGAACATAAGGTAGGCGTTGGCCCATTAGGTAATATTGCAACCGTTAAACATTTACCACCGACATTAATGGCACAATATTATTTTGGTAGCAAACAAGATAAATTGCGCCCTTATTTAGGCGCCGGTGTTAACTATACCTTCTTCTTTGATGAAAAGTTTAACTCAACAGGTAAAGCTAATGACTTGTCTGACTTAGATTTATCAAGTTCTTGGGGCTTTGCGGCACAAGCGGGTATGGACTATATGCTGACTGATAACTGGATGTTAAACGCATCAGTTTGGTGGATGAATATAGAGACTGATGTGAAATTTAAGCATGAAACATTAGGCCAGCAAAAAATTGATACTCGTTTAGACCCATTTGTATTTATGTTTGGAGCAGGTTATCGCTTCTAATAGTTTTGATAGGATGCAATACAGGTTAATACCTGAATTCTGATGGAATAGAGTGCAGTAGGAAATCCGAGAGTATTTATATTCTCGGATTTTTCATTATATAAAGACAGTAAGATCAATTAAACATTTTTATAACAATAAAGCGCATATTGCATTACAATTACTTGGTTTTTAAATATTAAAAATATAGAGTTACCACTTTTTTTGTCTATTTTATTATCTTGATTGTTAAAGAACGAAATAAATGATAGCGCCATTAGGTGAGGGGAAATATTTACAGGGACATAAAAGCTAAATACCTCATTGTGATATTTAGCTTTTAGTCAGCTGATCTAAGCTGTCACATTACCAAAACCATTGAACATTTAATCCTGCGTTGACGCTATTGGTTTCGTACTCATCGGGTTTATAAAGTGGAGCGCCTAGAAATAAATCATAACTGAAGATATTGACGCTTCCACGCATACCAATTGCCGTTCCTAAAAGTTGGTCATCGGAATAAAGGCCAAGAGGATATACACCACCAAATATACGGCCGTAGTCAATCGCATAATAAGGATAGAAAGAAAAACCTGGAATATAAAAGTTAAATTCATTCCTTAAATAGAAGCCTTTATCACCAATAAGTGAAAATTCTTCGTCAAAACCACGTACTGTCCATCGATTACCGAGTGAAAATTGATCTTGAATTGTTAATCTGTCCTTGCTGTACTGAACAAAAAGCTGAGGATTGTAACTCATGACAAAATTATCAAAAGAGATAGGGATCATGCCAGACACATCCAGTGTAAAAACTCGGGCCATATGGCTTGCATCGCCGTATTTCATGTCCCAGCTCTGTTCCGCACCTAACCAAGGAACGTTACGCTGATAATTGATTGAGGCATCCAGTGTTGAATTGTCGATATTTTGTCGGTGATTGACTCCCACTTTAAAGGTGGTTAAATTCCTCTCCTGAGACAATAGTTTGACATCTTCAAGCTTATACTCTGATTTACGCTTTATTAACTGAATAGACGCGGTATCTTTGAATGTTTGTCCACGTAAAAAAACATTACTAGCAGTCGCATTGTAATATTTGCTGTCGCCATAATATTTATAACTGACAATATCTTTAATCGTTTGTTTATAATCACTTTTGCTAGCATAGATAGAAAAAAGCCAATAATTGTAGGGTACAGCATAGTAAATTGCGGCATTACTTGTACTGTATCGTTCTTGGTTTTTTAGGTTCTTACCTGCTGAAATATACACTGTGTCATTCAAACTGGTTAAGTTATTACCATAAATGGTTACACCAACTTGGTCTTTACCCGTTTGGCGGCTGCCTGAGTTATTGTAATATCCCCCGACATTAACATGGGGAGATTTTTCTCGTTGAATAGTGATATCTGATGTAGAGAAATCTTTCCCTGGGGATAATTCGATATTGGCTTTGGCACCAGGAATGCGTTCCAAGTTTTCTAAGCCTTGTTCTATATCGCGAATATTCAGAATATCGCCTTCTTTTGCGGGCATGATTGCACCGAGCGTAATATAGGTATCGCTATCTTCAGATAATTTTACATTAGCGACTTTGCCGGGTATTATCTCTAGCGTCAAAATGCCTTCGCTAATATTTTGCTCAGGGATATTGACTCGAGTGGTGACATAACCTGATTTAATAATATTATCTTGTAAGCCTTTTGCTAATGTTTCAACCCCTTTAATTCCAATGCAGACTCCTACAACTTGGTTAGCATAAGTTTCAAGAGGGCGCATTGACGGTAATTTAGGTTCAGACACCAAAATTACTTTTTTCATATCAAAACATTGTTCTTCTTTATCAAAGATTAGAATATTGTTAGCGCGTTCTTGTTTTTTCCCTAAAACATCTTTAGCTTCTAATTGTATTTGTTGCTGGCGAGATTTATCTTGGCTTATTTGATTATTGATTTGTTGATCAACGGTCGAAGAGGGAGTCCCTGATGCATAAAATGGGAAAGCGAATAGGGTACTGGATAAAAAAATAAAACGAAAATTCATGGCCACCACTTTTATTCTTAAATGATCATTAAAAAATATTGGAAATATAATTAAGAATATTTTTATGATGAAGGTTTATTCTTTATTATATAAGATTGTTCTTATTGGTAATTAATTTTTTTTTGAGTTTTTTTTCATGTATATCCCTATGGGCTTTCACCGAGAAAAATAGTCTTAAGTAAGTTTATAAACTTTTAGATTATGCGTTAAAATGGGATTTAATAAAAATTAATTATATTAATTAAGTTATGAAATAAGTGAAAAGCCATTAGTTCGGTGTATATTATGATAATGATATAAAATATTGGTTTTATATTTTTTTTATTAAATATTAATTAGATACAATAAATCCCAAAATGGTGTATTTAGGTGTTTTTACTTGTTTTTTTGGTTTTTTAATTATGATTTATTTCAATGAGATATTAAATAGTTTTAACTGAATTTATATAGAGTAAGGAATAACAACTAATTAGGTTGAAAGAGGTAAATTTAATATGAAAAGGAGGCTAATTAGCCTCCTTTATGCTCTAATTAGTAATAATTAGGTGTGTTTAAAATGATCATGGAGCCTAAGATTTTTCCGTATGGGTTGTTATAAATTACAGGGCTTGTAATTTTAGTGGTTCCCATAGAACTTAAACGGCCATTATTATTATCAACACGAGTAAATGCATCAATGATTAAATCTTTACCTGCATCTACTAAGCCTGAATAAGTATTATTTAACTTGTTAACATCAAGCTTGACAGTATTTGCACCTTGAATTTTACCGTAACGGTTATCTAAGTCATTTCTCAATTTAATATTGATATCACCTTTGACTCCCGCTTTTTGAGATGCATCCGCAGCAATAATACCTGAGTAGTTGTTCAAGCTATTTGCGTTAATGTTAACCGCGCCGTCTTCAGCATAGATTCCGCCTGTTCTACCTGAAACACCGAACTTACTGGCATAAGCATTGAAGCCGCTTGCATAGCTGTTATCCAGAGAAGTCGTATTGATAACAACGTCGTTGTCAGCGGTAATCAGGCCACGATTGTTTGTTACATTCGTTGCTTTAATATCTAAATTAGTTCCTTTGATGTAACCATATTGGTTGATTAAGCTATAAACATTAAA
The DNA here is from genome assembly GCF_041953405.1 of Providencia xihuensis. NCBI lineage: Bacteria > Pseudomonadati > Pseudomonadota > Gammaproteobacteria > Enterobacterales > Morganellaceae > Providencia > Providencia xihuensis. Next base: position 2,253,113 of record NZ_CP169565.1, read on the forward strand.
TTTAGATTTTCCCGAGTTAGAAACTAAAGAACCTTGGTTTTGAAGGATATTAGCCGTAATGTTTAGTGCTTTACCGCTATCTATAGCTGCATAACCATTGTTTACTAGGTTGTGAGACAACGTAATATTCGTTTGTCCATTGGTGGTTTTGATCAGTGAATTGCTGTTTTGCAATGTCTCAGCATCTATATCAATGCGACGTTTAGCTACAATCTCACTGCTGTTTTCATTAGCAATTAAAGTACGTGCATTAATCGCAATATCACGGCCTGAAATTGTTGAGTTACTATTGACAACTTTACCCGCATTGATAGTTACGTTGTTTCCTGAACGGATCCCACGATTATCTGTATTAATGACGTTATTACGTAAGTTATAATAGTTTTCAATGGTTCCCGTAGAACGAATATCGATATCACCACGGTTAGTTTTGATTGAGCCGTTAGTGTTATACAAGTTAGTTGATACCAGATTAATATTTTGTTGTGCATCAACAATACCACTTCGGTTATCAATGTTTGATCCTGTGGTTAATGTAACACTACCGCCATTGGATTTAATCTGGCCATTCACATTACTTAAAATGCCATTGTTAGTATTGATATCAATATCATTGTTACTCGCGATTGTGGAGTTGTTGTACAATCCTGAGTTAGTTTTGATATTAATTTTACCGTTGGCATTCATTTTGGCGTTTTGATTATAAACCAGGCCTTTTGAATCAATATTGATACCGCCCGAGCCTGCAACCATGCTGCCATAGTTGGATACACCAGTACCACTCTCTGTTGAAACTAATGTAATTTTATCGGCATACATACCCCCTAATGCGGACACATCAATACCGACTCGAGCTGTTGAACCTACACCTTGTACATTAGTGACATAGTTACCCTTTGCATCAACAAAGTTATTACCTGCAACAATATTAATTTCTTTTGCGTTAATATCACCACGGATCACTGCCGAGCGCGCAATAATATCTGTTGGAGAATCAGACTGTAAGCGGCTATTGATGATGATCTGGCCTTTTTCTACGTTATAGCCAAGTACTTCTCCCCCCGCAACAATAGGTTTACCTGTTGTTAGGGTAACGCGGTCGGTATTAATAAAACCACAGTTATTACATGTAATCCCAGATGCGTTAGCGACAATGACTTGTGCTTTCTGACCAGCCACTTCAACCATACCGTTGAGGGTACTTGCATTTGTGGAGTTAACTTCATTAAGAATCACTTTTGCAGGGCCGTTACCATTATTTAGGTTGAGGTTCCCATTGATTTGACCACCCAGAGTGGTATTTGTGTTGGTTGCACTGTTATTGAGAATAACGCCTTTCTGATCAACATCAAATTGGCTATAGATGTTATGAGAAACGCCTTTATCGCTTGCACCTTTGATATGAACGATAGTCGGGCCATTATTTTGGTTTATTACTCCAGCGCCATTAATATTAGTAATTGCAGCTTGTGAGACTGAAACTGATCCTAAAATAACGCATACACTTAAGAACAGAGGTTTAATCTTCAGCGTAGGCTGGCTGATAGATTTATGATTAAATTGTTTCATAAATATCCCTAAAATTGACTATAGATAAAATTAAAAATAGCTAATTAAAATTCCATTAAAGCGTAGGGATTATGCGTTATTATTATTTGCAATAAAATTTAATTGTACTTAAGTTGATTGAGTTAAATATTAAAAGAACAAAATAGCTTTATGTTTTTAATAGTGGTCTTTTATATTATTGTAAGCATAAATATGATATAAATCATCGAATTATATTTACTCTGTAATGGATATCGTAAGGGATAGTACGCGGGTAGTAACACGTAACCATGATATTGATTTATAAATTGATAATTCAGAGTTATTTATGTTTATTAAGAAAAGGTACGTAATTTTATTATTAAGGTTAATAATTTAGATGGTTGCTGGAAATTTTTATTTAAAAAATTTAATAAATAAAAATAAGTTAGATAAATAAATAAGCAATTAATCCTAATATTGCGTATTTAATATTTTTTTTAAAAAAAAGCCACCCAGTAAAATAGGGTGGCTAAAATTTTAAATATATTATTTTTGTGTGGCTACTTTCATTTTAGTTACAAATTCAGTTAATGCTTTTAGCATGACATCTGGCTTATCAAGGTTATTTTCAATAATTTTAACCACAGCAGAGCCTGAAATGGCACCAGCGGCACCATTTTTAATTGCCTCGGTGACTTGTTCTGGTTCAGAAATGCCAAACCCTTGGAGTGCAGGTGCGGCTTGATATTGCTTAAGCTTATCGACCAAATGTGTTAATGGCATTTGAGCACGTTGTTCAGTACCCGTCACACCAGCTCTTGATAATAAGTAAGTATACCCACGGCTATGTTCGCCGATTTGTTGTAATAAGGCATCGTCACCATTAGGAGGGCAAATAAAAATAGGGGCAATATTATGGGTAAGGGCAGCTTCACGAAAAGGTTTTGATTCACTCATGGGAACATCTGCAACTAATACAGAATCAACCCCTGCTTTCTGGCAACGGATATAGAAATTTTCAATTCCATTTGTAAAAACGAGGTTTGCATATACCAATAAACCGATTGGCATGGTTGGGTGTTTTGCTCGAATGCGGCTTAATAATTCAAAGCAAATTGTGGGTGTAATTTCACTTTTAAATGCTCGCAGGTTGGCGTTTTGAATTGTCGGGCCATCTGCCAGAGGATCTGAAAAGGGAATACCAATCTCTAGCGCATCAGCGCCACCTTCAATTAAAGCATCAATAATTTTCAGTGATGTTTCAGCATCGGGATCACCTAATGTCACAAAGGGAACGAAAGCACCTTGATTTAGGCTGTTTAGACGTTCAAAAAGTTGGTTATAACGTTCCATTAAATTTCCCCTTTGTTAGCTAAAATATCATGCACAGTAAAAATATCTTTATCGCCGCGACCTGATAAATTCACAATTAATAATTGCTCTTTATTGGGTTCTTGTTCTGCCATTTTTAACGCATAAGCTAAAGCATGAGAAGATTCTAACGCAGGTATAATGCCTTCCTTGCGAGATAAAAGTTTAAAGGCATTTAATGCTTCATCATCGGTAATAGAGACATATTCAGCACGACCGATGCTATTTAAATGTGCATGCTGTGGCCCAACTGAAGGGAAGTCTAACCCTGCAGATATTGAATAAGATTCTTCTATTTGTCCCTCGCGAGTTTGCATCATTGGGGACTTCATTCCAAAGTAGATACCCACGCGTCCATGTTTTAATGGGGCGCCATGTTGCCCTGACTCGATACCTAAACCTGCAGGTTCAACGCCAATAAGATTGACATTTTCCTCAGGGATAAAAGACGCAAACATGCCAATGGCATTGGATCCACCACCAATACACGCAATCACTGCATCGGGTAAACGGCCTTCTTTTTCAAGAATCTGCTGTTTTGCTTCATCACCAATCATGCGTTGAAATTCACGCACGATGGTTGGGTAAGGGTGTGGGCCAGCGGCAGTGCCCAGTAGATAATGCGCGTTATCGTAGCTGCCAGACCAGTCTCGCAGTGCTTCATTACAAGCATCTTTTAGGGTGGCGGAACCACTGTGGACAGGGATAACTTCTGCGCCCATCAGTTTCATGCGAAATACGTTAGGGGATTGACGCTCAACGTCTTTAGCGCCCATATAAATACGGCATTTCATGTTGAGAAGCGCACAAGCTAATGCTGTCGCAACACCGTGTTGCCCCGCACCTGTTTCAGCGATAATCTCTGTTTTGCCCATACGTTTAGCCAGTAGCGCTTGGCCTAAAACTTGGTTTGTTTTGTGCGCCCCGCCATGAAGCAGGTCTTCACGCTTTAAATACAACTTTGTTTTGGTGCCTGCTGTGAGATTTTTGCAGAGGGTCAAAGCTGTCGGACGACCTGCATAGTTTTTAAGTAGGTCATGGAATTCTTTGATAAATTCTGCGTCGTCTTGTGCGGCAATAAAGGCATCTTCTAATTGATTGAGTGCAGGGATTAAAATCTCTGGCACATATTGCCCACCAAACTCACCGAAATACGGATCTAATTTGCTCATTATTTGTTATCCATCTCATCAGTTAAAACGTAATTATTGTTTAGCCTTATCTTATTGCTTTATTGGATTGTTGATTCAGCCAGCAACGTTGATAACACTAACTTAATTTTTTGCTCACTCTTAATACCCGGCTCAATTTCTACACCAGAATTAAAATCAAGCCCATTACACAGCAATTTCGCGGCCTGAAGGCAGTTTTGAGGATTTAATCCGCCCGCTATCATTAGCTTTTGCTTTGCAGTTGTTGGAATGGCCGACCAATTGAAACTTTTACCTGTTCCGCCTTGCCCGTTATCGAGTAATAGAACATCAATATCTTGAGTTTCGTATTCAGATACGTTTGCTTGCGACATATCCAGCGCTTTCCACACTTCACAATAACTTGGTAATTGAGAGCGAACTTCTTGAATATATTGTAGGTCTTCATTACCGTGTAGCTGCACGGCAAAGAGCGCTAACTTTTTCGCTATATGCGCGACAAAATCGGCCGATTGATTACGAAATACACCAACATATTTTAGCGGGGCAGAATGAACAATACGTTCAGCTTGTGACAGTGTCACTTTTCGAGGAGAGGATTCAGCAAATATTAATCCTCCAAAACAAGCACCCGCGTCGAAAGCGGTTTTTGCATCCTGTTCACGGGTTAAGCCGCACACTTTATGTTCACCAACGAGCAATTTTTGTAGTGCCTTTGCAAGGTCATCTTGTTCCATTAAAGCGCTACCAATCAGAAAACCGTTAGCATATTGGCTAAGAGATTGAATATGCTGGTGTAAATAAATACCAGATTCACTGATCACAATTGTTTCTGGCGCTAAACGCGGTGCTAATTCGCGGGTGCGATTTAAATCAATGGATAAATCACGCAAGTCACGGTTATTAATACCGACCACTTTAGACTTTAATTTTATGGCTCGTTCTAATTCTTCTTCGTTACTGACTTCCGTTAGAATGCCCATATTTAGTTGATGTGCAACATTCGCTAAGGCCACATATTCTTCGTCATTTAATACCGATAACATCAATAAGATAGCATCAGCTTGATAATGACGTGCAAGGTATATTTGGTATGGATCGATAATAAAATCTTTACATAAAACAGGTTGCTTAACTGTGTTACTGACAATCGTCAGATAATCCATATTGCCTTGGAAATATTTTTCGTCAGTGAGGACGGAAATCGCAGATGCGTAGGGTGCATAGGTCTTCGCAATCACTTCGGGATCGAAATTTTCTCGAATTAACCCTTTTGAAGGAGACGCCTTTTTACATTCTAAAATAAACACTGGGCGCTTAGCGCTTAATGCATCATAGAAGCTGCGTTGACTTGGCTGTAATGTGTCAATGAAACTGTCTAAGGGCTGTTTAGCCTTACGTTCAACAAGGTAAACGGCTTTGTCATCAACAATCTTTTGTAATACAGTCGCTTTCATTTTACTGGTTCCTTGCCGCGAGCGCAGTGACTCGGTCGAATGATTTGCCGCTGCGAATAATTGAGAGAGCATGTTCGCTATTTTGTTTTAAATCTTCATGGCCATTAATCCGCATTAACATTGCCACATTAGCCGCGACTGCAGCCTCGTGAGCGGCTTTACCATGGCCTTGTAATAACTGGGTCAGTAGAATACGGTTTTCATCAGGAGTGCCGCCTTCCAAATCACGTAATTGATACGGCGTTAAGCCAAAATCGTCGGCGGTTAATTGGTAATGATGTAACACACCGTCTTTTAATTCAGCAACTTGGGTTGTGGCATGAAGTGAAACTTCATCCATCCCTCCACTGTGTACCACAGCTGCACGGGTAAAACCAAGCATATCTAAGGTTTCAGCGACGGGTTTTACCAGCGCTTCTTGATAAACGCCGATTAACGCGATGGGTGGGCGAGCTGGGTTGATTAATGGCCCAAGGACGTTAAATAATGTTCGTGTTTTCAGTTGTGAACGAACAGGTGCTGCATGGCGAAATCCACTATGGTACTGAGGGGCAAATAAGAAACACACGCCTAAATCATCCAAAATGTCCCGAGCACTTTGAGCGCTTAAATCAAGTGCAATACCAAAGGCCGCTAATAAATCTGATGATCCAGAACGACTAGATACGCTGCGATTGCCATGTTTAGCGACTTTAATTCCAGCTTCAGCGGCTACAAATGCGCTAGCCGTTGAAATGTTAATACTGTTTGCGCCATCTCCCCCCGTACCCACAATGTCACTGAATTGATAATCAGGTCGAGGGAATGGTTGGGCATTTTCTAAGCAGGCAAGGGCGGCACCTGCAATTTCTTGAGGTTGTTCACCACGCATTTTCATACTGATAAGTACGGCTGCCAGTTGTGGTTCGGTTAATTCACCTTGAATAATGGCATTAAATAAATACTGACTTTCTTGTTGTGTCAGTGGCTGCGCGTTGAATAATTTATCATAAATATTTTGCATAATTGGCTCTCTATATCCCGTTAGTGCGAATGAGTCGTGGTGCTTGCATTGGGTGTAGAAAGAGCCCATGCCACAGTATTTTCTAACAACTGTTTACCCTGAGTGGTTAAAATAGATTCAGGGTGAAATTGGAATCCACACACTTTGTCTTGCTCATTTCGCACAGCCATGACCATTCCGTTGGATTGCGCATTAATAGTCAGTGTTTCAGGAATTTGGCTACCCACTAAAGAGTGGTAGCGCGCGACTGAAACAGGATTTTCGAGATTAGCAAACATCGCTTGCCCATCGTGGGTAGCAAGTGAAGCCTTACCATGTAGTATTTCCCCCGCGGAAGAGACAACACCACCGTAAGCCTCAACAATAGCCTGATGGCCTAAACAAATACCAATCACAGGAATTTTGCCGATAACCTGTTTTAAGACTTCAGGCATAGAGCCTGCTTCACTCGGTTTTCCTGGCCCTGGTGATAACACTAAAATTGGTGAGTTCATTTGGTTTAATACAGATAAAATATGTTCTGAGCTCACGGTATTACGGTAAATAACGACTTGGTGGCCATTCGCACGCAGTTGATCGACCAAGTTGTAAGTGAAAGAATCCACATTATCGAGCAGTAAAATATTCGCCATTAGAATAACTCCTTCACTTGGTGGGCTTGGGCAATCGCACGGATCACGGCGCGTGCTTTATTGCGCGTTTCATCTGCTTCAGCTTGAGGGAACGAATCCAATACGACGCCACCACCAGCTTGCACAGTCGCAATGCCATCTTCTACATAGGCTGAGCGGATCACGATACAAGTATCGAAATCACCTCTGCCGTTGAAATAACCCACCGCACCGCCATAGGAGCCACGACGCTGTTGTTCATACTGCGCAATTAATTGCATGGCTTTCACTTTGGGGGCTCCCGTTAATGTGCCCATATTCATACAGGCTTGATAAGCATGAAAAATGTCTAAATCGTGACGTAATGTTCCCACAACATGGGAAACGAGATGCATCACAAAGGAATAACGATCGACTTTGGTTAAGTTAGCCACATAGCGGGTGCCTGCTTCACAGATACGGGCAAGATCATTACGTGCAAGATCAACAAGCATGATGTGCTCTGCTAGCTCTTTTTCATCTGTACGCATTGATAGTTCAATGCGGCTGTCTAAATCGAGGTCGATATCCCCTTGTGCATCACGACCGCGTGGGCGAGTACCTGCGATAGGGTAAATTTCGACCTTCCGGTCGCTGGTGGCATATTTCAATGCACTTTCTGGTGATGCGCCAAATAGCGTAAAATCCTGATCTTGCATATAAAACATATAAGGACTTGGGTTTTGCGCTTTTAATTTTTGGTAGGCAATCAGTGGATGTGAACAAGGCATGGTGAATTTTCGTGAGGGCACTACTTGGAAGATATCTCCACGATAAATCGCCTCTTTTAATGATATGACAATAGCGCCATATTCTTGGTCGTTTTTGCTCAGTGTAACTTGAAAGTTAGGCTCGCTTTGCAAAGGGAGTGCGGGCAAAAATGGACGGCAAGATGCAATAATTTCATTGTGGCGTTGTTTAACTGACGCCAGCGTTTGCTCATCTTGATTGAAAACACAGCTTTTAATGCGAGCCGCTTGGTTTTGATGGTCGATCACTAAATAGTGTTCCGCGACGAAGAAACAATAATCAGGGCACTGATTGACAGTTTTAACGTCAGGGATGGACTCAAAGTTTGCCACAAGGTCATAGGCAAATAAGCCTCCTACAAATACCGTTTCTGGCTTAGTCGAATAAGTTTGAGCTAAGGCAGGTAATGCACGTAACACGTCTAAGCATGATGCTGCTTTTAAACGACTGTCTTCATCTAAAGCAGGGTTAGGTTGCTCGAAGGTGACAATTAATAATGCCGTTTCAATGGTATGGGTGGAAATTACCCCAGAAAGTTGCGCTAACAATAATGGCAGCAAGGCTTGGCCGTTTAATGTTAACGCTTCAACTTCAACGCGTTGGCCAAAAGCGCGAATACGCAATGCGCTGTTAACAATCAATAAGCTTTGTAAGTTAGCTTTATTATTGATTTCAGCTGACTCCAGCAACATGGTTGATGGAATTGCATGGCATAAGTGATTGAATAACAACGTTGGGTCTGGCTGATAGTTAATTGGGCTATCCAGATACGTAAAATGTGCTAATGTGGTGTTTTGTTTGTTCATTTTGTTGCCTTACGCTAATTTTTGACATTAAAAAACCCGCCGTATGAAGGGCGGGTTTGGCACTGAGGCATGGTTTAACTATGCGCGTGCGGCTTCCGCCCAATTTGGGAAGTCACGCCACCAACGATTTGTTAAGTTAATTAAAGCCATAATGTGCCTCACTGGATAAACTGAATGTTATTGGCTGTAAGCCATCTTGCGTACTAGTAAACTGGATCGCATTTGAAGTGTCAAGTATTTTGTTAATTTATTAGGAAAAAATAGCTATTTATGGAAATTGGAGACGATATCACCTTGCAACCTGTATCTACACCGCTACTGACTCGCTACGACTTACACAGCCATACGACAGCCTCTGATGGGGATTTAACGCCAGAGGAATTAATCGAGCGAGCCATTGAAAAAGGCGTCAATGTTCTAGCGATCACTGACCACGATACGTGTGATGGCTTAATACAGGCAAGACAGTATATACGCGATAACGAAAAGCCGATTGAGTTAGTGAATGGTGTTGAGATCTCAACACTTTGGGAAAATATTGAAATCCATATCGTCGGTTTAAATTTCACCTCTGAACACCCAGCAATGGTTGCGTTACTTACGGAGCAATCGGCTCGTCGTGAAGCTCGGGGTATTGAGATAGGGCGCCGTTTACAAAAAGCGGGCATTGAAGATGCGTGGGAGAACGCCCAAAGTATATCGGGTGGCGGGCAAGTTACCCGAGCTCATTTTGCGCAATATATTATGAAAATAGGCAAAGAAAAAACCATCAACAATGTATTTAAACGCTATTTGTCTAAAGGCAAAACAGGTTATGTGCCTGCAACATGGTGTAGTATTGAAGCGTCCATTGCGGCGATTCATGCCGCTGGCGGCGTGGCTGTTTTAGCGCATCCATCTAAATATCAGCTTTCAAATAAATGGTTAAAACGTGTGATTGCTTATTTTAAAGAGCATGGGGGCGATGCGATGGAAATTTCCCATTGCCAGCAACCCCCTAATGAAAAACAATATTTAGCTGAATTGGCTAAAATGGCGGATTTACGAACATCTGTGGGGTCTGATTTTCACCGTCCTTGTTCTTGGATTGAATTAGGGCGAAACCTATGGTTACCAAATGATGAGCAAGCAGTTTGGACATTGTGGCAGGACGTAAAAAATCGCTAATTCATTGATGTATTGGTCGGTCGGTGTAAAATAATACTATACATAGAGTGATTAGATTAAAATCAATCATTCGATTGAGCAAAGAGATAGTGCCATTTTTAGGTATTTTGCCGGGTGATGCTGTCGATACCAAATTGTTGAGGTATATATGAGCCAGTTTTTTTATGTCCATCCGGATAACCCGCAAGCTCGGTTAATCAGTCAAAGTGTTGAAATTCTAAATAAAGGCGGTGTGGTTGTTTATCCTACTGATTCGGGGTATGCCATTGGATGTCGTTTAGAAGAAAAAGATGCATTGCAGCGAATTTGTCGTATCCGTCAGTTAGATACTAACCACAATTTTACATTAATGTGCCGTGATCTTTCTGAGCTTTCTAACTATGCACACGTAGATAATACAGTTTTTCGTTTAATTAAGAATAATACCCCAGGTAATTATACATTTATCTTAAAAGCCACCAAAGAAGTCCCTCGTCGTTTAATGAATGAAAAGCGTAAGACAATCGGCCTGCGCGTACCATCAAATCCGATTGCACGAGATTTACTTGAAGCGGTTGGCGAACCACTGATGTCAACGAGTTTAATTATGCCTGGTGATGATTTTACCCAATCTGATCCAGAAGAAATTCGTGATTTATTAGATAAACAAGTGGATTTAGTGATCCACGGTGGTTATATCGGACAGAAACCTACCACAGTCATTGATTTTACTGATGATACACCTGTTGTAGCCCGTGTTGGCACAGGGGATCCATCACCCTTTGAATAAATAAGCTATTTAGGTAGCGAATGTGCGATAAGGTGATAAAAGATAGGGGTTCAGGGGAAACCTGTGTATAATGCGCGGGTTTTCAAATTTATGACTTTTTGCACTCGTTTTTTTACTCGATGAAAAGTTATTTGACGCCTGTGAAGGCGACAGTAGAGGGTTACATGAGCGCTAAACCGCAAAATACAGAGAAATTACAAAAAATCCTTGCCCGTTCAGGGCATGGTTCACGTCGTGAAATCGAAACCTTCCTGCAAGCAGGTCGGATCAGCGTAGACGGTAAAATCGCCACTTTGGGTGACCGTGTCGAAGTCAAAGCATCAACCAAAATTCGTTTAGATGGTCGTTTATTAGCGATTAAAGAAGCGGAAAAAGAAATTTGCCGTGTGATGGCCTATTACAAACCTGAAGGTGAATTGTGTACTCGCCACGATCCTGAAGGGCGTCCAACCGTTTTTACGCGTTTGCCAAAACTGACAGGGGCAAGGTGGATTGCGGTAGGTCGTCTTGATGTGAATACTAGTGGGTTACTGTTATTCACAACCGATGGTGAGTTAGCGAACCGTTTAATGCACCCAAGCCGTGAAGTTGAGCGTGAATACGCAGTGCGGGTTTTTGGTGAAGTTAACGATGCAAAAATTCGCCAGTTGACCCAAGGTGTTCAACTTGAAGATGGTCCTGCGTCCTTTAAAACTGTCTCTTATCGTGGTGGTGAAGGGATGAACCAATGGTTCAATGTTACGTTAACAGAAGGGCGTAATCGTGAAGTCCGTCGTTTGTGGGAATCGGTTGGTGTACAAGTTAGCCGTTTGATCCGAGTGCGTTATGGTGATATCGATTTGCCAAAAGGGCTACCGCGTGGTGGTTGGACGGAGCTGGGTTTAGAGCAAACTAACTATTTGCGTGAATTAGTTGAGCTGCCAGCTGAAACAGAAAGTAAAGTGGCAGTTGAACGTGATCAACGTAGAATCAAAGCGAATCAAATTCGTCGTGCTGTGAAACGTCATACTCAAGTGGCATCACGCCCTGCATCTAAGCGTCAATCTTCAGGCCCGACAGCGAAGCGTCGTACGCGCATCTAATTACTGCGTTATCATTATTTAAGAAGCGATGGCATAACACCATCGCTTTTTTATTGCCTAAAAATTACAGCTTACTGTCTGTATGTGTCTGTAAATTGCGGGTTTAGGTCACAGAATCACAACACTTGTCTGTAATAGATAATTAAAATGAGATTTAAGTCTCATTTTAATGTAACAAAAAAACTTAACATCAAGCTCTATGTGAGATTTAACTCACATAATTGCTGCAAAATGTACTTATAAACACCTGAACACGATAAGCAGCAATGTCTATTACTTACATATAAAAATGTGGTTTATCCAAGTGAATAAAGAATGGTTTCTAAGTGGGTAAACTCGATAAGGATAAAAGATGAAAAAAATAACACTGACGCTGAGCGCGGTTGCATTAGCTTTAACGTTTACGGCAACGTCTCAAGCCAAAATACCAATGCCAGAAACTGTCAGCCCAGGCGTTACCGTTGTTGAATTAGCGCAGCAGCAACCTATTCATTGGGTTTCTATTGAACAAATTAAACAAAGCCTAGAAGGTAAAGCGCCAATGGCAGTTGGCTTTGATATCGATGATACAGTGTTATTTTCTAGCCCAGGTTTTTACCGTGGTAAACTCGAGTTTTCCCCAAATGATTTTAGTTATTTGAAAAATCAGCAGTTTTGGGAGAAAATGAATAATGAGTGGGACAAATTCAGTATGCCAAAACAAGTGGGTATTGATTTAGTCAAAATGCACTTAGACCGAGGAGATACCGTTTATTTTATTACTGGCCGTACTAAAACGAAAACTGAAACTGTGACTAAGTACGTTCAAGAAGGTTTGGCGATCCCAGCCGATAAAATGCAACCTGTTATTTTTGCGGGTGATGAGCCTGGCCAAAATAATAAAGTAAGTTGGATGCGTGACCATAAATTAACTATTTATTATGGAGATGCAGATGCGGATATTGCAGCGGCTCATGAACTAGGTATTCGTGGCGTTCGTATTTTACGTGCAGCCAACTCATCTTATCAACCGCTGCCAAAAGCAGGGCGTTTTGGTGAAGAAGTGGTGATTAATTCTGAATTCTAATTGAATTTTGAATATGAAAAGGCGACTTGGAGGTCGCCTTTTTTAATACTTGAATGACAGTTAGTTATTCACAATTGCGTCAATAACAACACGGTTACCCGTGATAGAACCTGTTGTTCCACTTGTTACAATTGGACTAGTGACCTTCGTCGTATTGTTAGAGCTAATAGTTCCATATTGGTTATTCACGCGATTTTTAGCTTCAATGGTCATGTTTTTGCCAGATACCATTTTTCCTGCATAATTATCGAGTGTACCAGTACTCACATTATGGTTATTAATCCCCGTAATTTGGCCATAATTATTGTTCAGGGTTGCTTTTGTTTTAATATCAATATCGCTGCGTGAGGCAACGTTATTATTCGCATTGGCTGCGATTGAACCATATACGTTATAAAGGTTATCACTTTTAACTTTGATAGTACCATCATTGGTTTGCAAACCACCATTTTGGTCTGTTAAACCAAATTGTGCGTTTACGTTTTTAAAATCAGCACTATAGTTATTGTTTAAATGGCTAGTTTCAATATCTAAGTTGCTTTCAGCGTTAATTAAACCAGATTGGTTATCAATATTATGCGCAGTTATTGTTAAGTTTTTACCTTTAATATAACCAGAACGATTACTGAGTATATTGGACTTTATTTCTGTTTTGCCATTATCAGAAATAATTGAGCCTGAGTTTGTTAATTGGTTTGCATTGATATTCAGTAGTTTACCACTATGAATTTTTGAACGAGGGTCATTAGTCAATGCGACAGAAGCATCAAGATCCATACGGCCTTTAACAGCATTTAACTCTGAATTAGACTGTGTTAAATACATGGTATTCACCTCAGCACGTCGCTGTGCCACAATCTTACTGTTAGCCATGTTTTCGATAGAGTTTTGTGCGTTTAAGATGATATCACGACCCGCAGTGATGTTGGAGTTCTCATTCACAATACGAACAGCATCAATAGTGATATCTTGACCAGCAATAAAACCCTTCGCTGGATCATTTGGATTCCCCATATTATCGCGGTTATAGATTACATTGGTAGAATGGACGTTGAGGTCACCTCGAGTGGCTTTAAATGACCCATTATCATTGACGATAGTATCAGATAACGTGGTCACATTTTGTTGGGCTTCAATGGTTCCGTTGTTATTTGACAAAGTACCTAACGTCGTTAAATTTACATCGTTGTTCAGGGACGTAATGTGCCCACGATCGTTATTAATTGCACCTGTGCCTGCAGCCTGAATGTTGACACTTTTTGCTGCGGAAATAGTGCCGCTATTTGTCAGCCCAGTCGCATTAATCGAGAGGGTATTTGCTGAGTGAATGTTGCCATTAATATTATTGACGGTGCCTGCGCTATCAATGGTAATTGCACCATTATGTGAAGCGATATCACCTGCGTTAGATACGCCAACACCTGTTTCGGTCGCCATTAACGAAATTTTATTCGCATACATGCCGCCTAAGGCGGAAACGTCAATACCAATACTTGGTTTTGCACCAATGGCTGTTGTCGTACCAATAACATCACCAGCGGAATTCACACGGTTATTCCCTGCAATAACGTTTAGACGTTGAGCTGTGACAGCACCGTTAATCGCGACAGAGCGTGCAATTATATCAGTAGGTGAGTTTGCATTGAAACTACCATTGATGGCAATTTTTCCTTGCTGCACATTGTAGTCATTGACTAAGTTATTGCCATCTAAGGAAACTTTACCCGTAGTTAATGTGGTGCGGTTGGTATTAATAAATCCGCAGTTATTACAGGTGATACCTGATGCATTTGCGACAATCACTTGCGCTTTACCGCCAGCGACTTCAATCATGCCGTTTAATGTTGTTGCCGTATTTGAGTTGACCTCATTTAGGATCACTTTTGCGCGTTTACCTGCGACATTGCCATTACCGCCAATTTTACCCCCTATTGTGGTATTAGAAAGGCCTGCACTATTGTTTAAAATAACGCCTTTTTGGTCAACATCAAATTGGCTATAAATATTGTGAGAAACACCGCTTTCAGACGGTTTATTAATATAAACAATGGTTGGACCATTACCTTGAACCATTACTCCAGCGCCATTTGTTGGCGTAATAGCGGCTTGAGCAACCGTTGTTGAACCGACAATCATTGAAACACACAGAAATAAAGGTTTGAATTTCAATTTAGGTGCATTGAAAGTATTCATTGAAACGTTTTGCATATATATCCCTTAAATTAAAATAGACAATATCTAAAATAACTAACAATCCATTATTGCAATTTAATTATGCGGAAATATAAAATTAAATAAAATTAATAATGTTAACATGAGTTAAGTTTTTATTCGGTATTGAATAATAACTTAGTATGAATAAAGCTAGAATAAATGCGTTATTTTGTATTTAACTTGTTTTTTATCAGTTGGTTAAATTTCTTTCTGTATTGTGATTTTCGGTATGTTTACTCAAGGGGTAACACGTACTAGTTTATATTTAATAGAGAAAAGGTGAGTTTAATCATTAGAATAACTTATGGTCTGAATTTATATTGTAAAAATGGTCGATATAATTAAAGCCGAATTGGGAATATATGCGAATGATTAAATTAACACGCAAGATGGTTTGATTAAACTTATCATGCATAAAAAGAGAACTTAGCAATAGTCTTATTTTAGCTTATAATTGCTAAGTTAACTTTTATCGTTTACCAGTCAATGCCTTTTTGCGCTTTAATACCAACATCAAACGCATGTTTAACAGGGCGCATTTCAGTAACTGTATCCGCTAAATTAATTAAATCACGGTGGCATCCTCTACCTGTAATGATGACGGATTGGTTGGCAGGACGATCTAGCAAGGCTTGTATAACGTCGTCTAACCCAAGGTAATGATAGCTGACCATATAGGTTAGCTCATCTAAGACAACCAAATCATATTGAGGATCACTTAAAAGTCGTTTTGCATGATGCCAGGTTTCAAGGCAGGCTAGTGTGTCCGTCTCTTTATTTTGTGTTTCCCACGTAAAGCCAGTGGACATTACAAAAAAAGGCGCTCCAAGCGGCTCTAAGAGTTCACGTTCACCATTATCCCAACTTCCTTTAATAAATTGCACAACAGCCGCTTTTTTACCATGGCCGATGGCACGACAAACCGTACCAAATGCGGCGGTCGTTTTACCTTTGCCGTTGCCAGTGAAGATGATGATAATCCCACGCTCAATTTGAGCGGCTTCAATACGCGCATCGACTTTTTCTTTTAAGCGTTGTTGACGTTCTTCATGTCGGCTTTGTGACATAATAAATTACTCCGCTGCACCTGGTTTACGGCCTGGTTGTGCATCATAACTGCTTCCTGTTTTACGGATGCTATCATCACCCATTAAATAAATGTAAATAGGCATAATATCTGCTGGGGTTTTGAGTTTTTCGGGGTCTTCTTCGGGGAATGCGCTGGCACGCATACTGGTTCTGGTTCCTCCAGGATTAATGCAGTTAACGCGTAAATGACTATTTTTATATTCCTCAGCAAGCACTTGCATTAGACCTTCTGTTGCAAATTTAGAAACAGCGTAAGCTCCCCAACCAGCGCGGCCTTGTTTCCCAACACTCGAACTTGTGAAAACTAATGATGGATTTGGCGCTTTCAAGAGTAAGGGGAGTAGGGATTGCGTAAGCATAAAGGTCGCATTGACGTTGATCTGCATGACATCATGCCATAGTTGAGGCGGTTGTTCTGAAATGGGGGCGACAACACCAAGAATACCCGCATTATGCAAGACGCCATCTAGATAAGGAACAGTGTTAGATATTTTCGTGGCTAATGATTGGCAGTTTTCATTGGTTGCTGTCAATAAATCTAAAACATAACATGGCGATTTCTTGCCAGAAATTGCAGTGATTTCTTGGCTAACAGCGTCTAATTTATGTTGCGTTCTTCCGACAAGAACCAATGATGCACCGAATCGGGCATAGGTTAGGGCGGCTTCACGACCAATGCCATCGCCTGCGCCAGTTATGAGTATCGTTTTGCCTTTCAATAGGTCTTGTCTAGGCTGATATTGAAGCATATTCTTTCCTATGATTGTGAATTAAATGTAACGATATCATCGCACTGATTTGGTTTTTTGGCTAATCTAACATAGATATCTACGTAGTTTATGGTGTGAAATACGATTTTTTCTGGTTGTTTACCCATAATCGTGAGATTATTTTTGTGTTGAAGATAAATATCAGAAGGATCATGTTGTGGAGTATTTCTCTTTGTATGGATTATTTTTAGCAAAAGTTGTCACTATCGTGGTGGCTATCGTTTTGCTGGCTGTTTTTGTCTTTGGTGTAGGTATGCGTCGCCAAAGTGCTAAAGGTTCGTTAAAACTCACTGATTTGGGTGAGAATTATCGCGAACGCCAGCGTCAGATGCAGCAAGTGAAAATGAATGAATCTGAGCATAAAGCATGGCTCAAGGCATTCAAAAAACAGCAAAAAGCAAAATCAAAAAGTGAGAAATCAGGGGCTAAACTTGGGCAAACATCCATTAAAAAGCCCTGTTTATATGTCTTAGACTTTAAAGGCAGCATGGATGCACGCGAAGTGGCATCTTTGAGGGAGGAAATCAGTGCAGTTCTGGCTGTTGCTGATACACAAGATGAAGTTTTACTGCGTTTGGAGAGCCCTGGCGGTATGGTTCATGGTTATGGGCTTGCAGCATCACAATTACGTCGTTTAAAAGAAAAGAATATTCCGTTGACGGTTGCTGTTGATAAAGTGGCAGCAAGTGGTGGCTATATGATGGCCTGTATTGCAGATAAAATTGTTGCTGCACCATTTGCTATTATTGGCTCAATTGGTGTTGTGGCACAAATTCCTAATATTCATCGCTTATTGAAAAAACATGATGTTGATGTTGAACTTCATACGGCAGGTGAATATAAAAGAACGCTGACATTGCTCGGGGAAAATACCGAGCAAGGCCGTAAAAAGTTTGTGGAAGATTTAAATTCAACGCATGATCTTTTCAAGCAATTTGTTCATCAAAATCGTCCGTCATTAGATATTGATAAGGTTGCAACGGGTGAATACTGGTACGGGTCACAGGCGTTAGAAAAAGGGCTTGTGGATAGCATTGGCGTCAGTGATGACATTATTGTTGATGCAGTTGATGCTAAAGAGATTGTTGGTGTCCGTTATGTTCTAAGTAAAAAAATGGTGGATAAAGTCATGGGAAGCGCAGCAAATAGTGTTGATAACCTTTTATTGCGTTGGTGGCAGCGTGGCCAAAAACCAATGT
Source organism: Providencia xihuensis (assembly GCF_041953405.1). Lineage (NCBI taxonomy): Bacteria > Pseudomonadati > Pseudomonadota > Gammaproteobacteria > Enterobacterales > Morganellaceae > Providencia > Providencia xihuensis. The sequence goes on from NZ_CP169565.1 coordinate 2,271,187, forward strand.
TATAAATGAATAGTCGCCTCGCAAATATTCTGTTTTAATTCTACTATTAATTACCGGCACTGAAGCCGGTAATTTTTTATCAATTATTGAATGTTAATTAATCATTTTCACGTAATTGGTATTGTTCTGAAAGAACATGGGCAAGATGTTTGTACATATTAAAAGCAGCGGTACTTTTTAATGTTGGGATACCATTTTCATCGAGAAAGAATTCCCCTTTAAAAACCAGCGTACCACGATGCTGCTCCACGGTGTCTACAAACATACCGTGAATATATTCGTCATGTTTCTGTATGATATCGTTAGCTTTTTCAAGTAACTCTGTTTTTGTAATGTACGGTAGATCGTCTTGCATAATAGGGCTCCCTTGAAAAAATAATTGGTTGCTTCTCGCATTTTATCAGGTAGAGTGTGTGGTTTTCAATTATGGCTTAATGCCTTTATATGGTTAAAATCAGTCAGCTAGAAGACTTTCATGACTTGTAGAATAACGTGATTGAGATTATAAGTTTTGTTTCAACACAAATAATTGATTGAAAATATATTGATATATTGTGATTGTGTCGCAATATAAAAAACAGATTCTCATTTTACGCATTTTAATGTAAAAGTGCGTCATAGTTGATATTTAGGTAAAGGTAAATATGGGTAAAGCTCTTGTTATCGTGGAGTCCCCGGCAAAAGCCAAGACAATTAATAAATACCTTGGCAGTGGCTACGTTGTGAAAAGCAGCGTCGGCCATATTCGTGATCTGCCGAAAAGCGGCTCTGGTTCACAAACCGGCTCACAAAAGAGTACAGGCTCATCTACCGAGAAAACAAAGAAAGTTAAAAAAGATCCACGCGATGCATTAGTGAATCGCATGGGTATCGACCCTTATCATGGTTGGAAGGCGAATTACCAAATTCTACCAGGTAAGGAAAAGGTGGTTTCTGAGCTGAAATCTCTGGCTGCGGATGCCGATCACATCTACCTCGCAACGGACTTGGACCGCGAGGGGGAAGCGATCGCATGGCATTTACGTGAAGTGATTGGCGGTGATGATTCGCGTTTTAGTCGTGTTGTATTTAACGAAATCACGAAAAACGCCATCACCCAAGCATTTGATAGCCCAGGTGAGCTAAATATTGATCGGGTTAACGCGCAGCAAGCACGTCGCTTTATGGATCGCGTTGTGGGGTACATGGTATCTCCATTATTGTGGAAAAAAGTGGCTAGAGGTTTGTCTGCGGGGCGTGTTCAGTCTGTTGCAGTGAAACTGATTGTTGAACGCGAACGAGAAATTAAAGCGTTTGTTCCTGAAGAGTATTGGGAATTACACGCGGACTTAGCAGATAAAGATATTGCAAATTTACGCATGGAAGTGACGTCGCAAGCAGGTAAATCGTTCAAACCTGTTAATAAAGCGCAAACTACCGCTGCGGTAAAATTACTTGAAAAGGCGCGCTTTGAGGTTATTGACCGTGAAGACCGCCCTACATCAAGTAAACCAAGTGCACCTTATATCACTTCAACATTGCAACAAGCGGCAAGTACGCGTTTAGGCTTTGGGGTGAAGAAAACCATGATGATGGCCCAGCGTCTGTATGAAGCGGGTTACATTACTTATATGCGTACTGACTCAACTAACTTGAGTCAAGATGCGTTGGATATGGTTCGTGGTTATATCAATGACAACTTTGGGGCGAAATATCTGCCGAAAGATGCCAATGTATATAGCAGCAAAGATAATTCCCAAGAGGCGCATGAAGCCATCCGTCCTTCTAGTGTTGATGTATTACCTGATTCGCTAAAAGATATGGAAAATGACGCAAAACGGTTGTACCAATTAATTTGGAACCAATTTGTTGCGTGTCAAATGACGCCAGCGAAATATGACTCTACGACCTTAACAGTGAAAGCGGGAGACTTTGAACTGAAAGCCAAAGGGCGTACGTTACGTTTTGATGGTTGGACGAAAGTAATGCCTGCACTGCGCAAAAACGATGAAGATAAAACCTTACCGCCAATTCAAGTGGGTACGGAACTATCATTAATTGAATTATTGCCAAGTCAGCACTTTACTAAACCGCCTGCACGTTTTAGTGAAGCTTCACTGGTTAAAGAACTCGAAAAACGTGGAATTGGTCGTCCTTCAACTTATGCGGCAATTATTTCGACTATCCAAGATAGAGGATATGTCAAAGTTGAAAACCGTCGCTTCTATGCGGAAAAAATGGGGGAAATCGTTACTGATCGTTTAGAAGAAAACTTCAACGATTTGATGAACTACGATTTTACCGCACGCATGGAAAACCAGCTCGACCATGTTGCAAATCATGATGCCGAGTGGAAAGCTGTTCTTGATGAATTCTTCTCTGATTTTAGTACCCAGCTTGATGTTGCGGAAAAAGATCCAGAAGAAGGGGGAATGCGTACCAATCCGATGGTTATAACATCAATAACCTGTCCTGATTGTGAACGCCATATGGGTATTCGCACTGCATCTACAGGGGTATTCCTGGGGTGTAGTGGCTATGCATTGCCACCAAAAGAACGCTGTAAAAAAACCATCAATCTGATCCCTGAAGATGAAGTACTTAATATTCTTGAAGGGGATGATGCAGAAACTAACGCGTTAAGAGCAAAACGTCGTTGCCCTAAATGTGGTACGGCGATGGATAGCTACTTGATTGATAACCAACGTAAATTACATGTTTGTGGTAATAACCCTGCATGTGAAGGTTATGAAATTGAAGAAGGCGAATTCCGTATTAAAGGCTATGATGGCCCTGTCATTGAATGTGATAAATGTGGCTCTGAAATGCACCTGAAAATGGGGCGTTTTGGTAAATACATGGGTTGCACCAATGAAGAATGTAAAAACACACGTAAAATCCTAAGAAGTGGTGAAGTTGCGCCACCGAAAGAAGATCCTGTTCCGTTGCCTGAATTACCGTGTGAAAAGTCTGACGCTTACTTTGTATTGCGTGATGGTGCCGCTGGGGTGTTCCTTGCTGCCAACACTTTCCCGAAATCCAGAGAAACACGTGCGCCATTAGTGGCTGAGTTACAACGCTTTAAGGACAGATTACCTGAAAAGCTTGCCTACTTGGCAGAAGCACCTGCTGAAGATGCTGAAGGTAACCCAACAGTTGTTCGTTTTAGCCGTAAAACCAAGCAACAATATGTTTCTTCGGAAAAAGACGGTAAAGCAACAGGTTGGAGTGCTTTTTATGTTGATGGTAAATGGGAAGTCAAAGAGAAATAATTCGTTAAGGTTATTTTTCAGATAAAAATAGAAATGCCAATCTGTTATTGATTGGCATTTTTTTGCGTTAAGCAGATTGTAATTGATTCACTTTAATCGTTTTCTTTGCTAAATCTTCATCAATAAAATCAAAGATTAATATGCCTTTTGGCGTAGCCTGATCTAACGTAGCTAATTCATCGCGAATAATAGGGTTAATGATGTTTGCATACGCGATTGGACTGCCCAGCTGACCATTCGTTGCACTAATATGATTGAGAACGAGCTGATGCTCTTTGGTATTATCATCGCCATGAATTAACGCCATTATGTCATTGATTTTTTCCTGGATCTCAGGGCCATTCCAGTTATCTTGTAATGAAATTAAGGGGTTTTGATGCCAATTATGCGCCCAACGAGTGCCATCCTTTAACGTTGAAACATGCAATTCTGGTGGTGCACATTCAATCACCAAGATTTTGCCTCTTAACTGTTTTACACTGGGCCACTTGAATGTGTTTTCATCAACTCGCTCAGGCAGTAAAAGGTGTTTTAGGTAAGGCTCAATAAATGGGATAAGAGCCTGTTTATAGGCCTCAAAGTCATTTTTTTTCTCATTGGCATTTTGAATGCGTAAAATGACAAATTCAGTAGGGTGTGTATCAAGGAAAGAAATAAAGCAGTGAAGAAGGTCTTCTGCCATGATGTCGCTATGCCATTCACGGTGTGCAATATTTAGATTGCGAGTTAGCCTTAAATCAAAAAAACGCACGCCGCAGTTAAGCTGCTCCACTAGCGATAATGTCTGGGTTTGGTAATAAGGCAGATCACAGGTTGATGTAATGGCATCATGAGTTCCTGGGATCAATAAATCAGTTACGGATAATTCATCTGCAATGTATTTGAGCCAATCAATATAATTATTATTTCGCATAGTGCTTACCTAGTCCATTTTCTAAATAGACAATAAGCCGTTATTACAACGGCTTATGTCGTCATAATATCAATGTGTTATTGCGCTTTTTTCATTTTAATAACGGTCCAAGACAGTAAGGCGGCGATTAATGTTAAGACAGATAACCCAATAAAAACATTACCAATAATATTCGTTGGAGTCAGAATTTCTTTGACAACTTGCCCTTGCTCACCTAATTGTGGACTAAAAATGATCTTACCTAAAATTAATGGCGCTAGCAGTGCAGGAAGGTATCCAATCGTGATAGCCAAAGACATTGCAGCGGAAGCATGCTTTTTATCAATCCCAAACTCACCGATCGGGGCATAGTAGACGCCTCGGATCATAAAGCAGCATGCGGAGGCACATAACATCAGGATCATTATAGTGTTACGAACTGCAGGGCTAATGATATTGTCAGGAGCTTGGCCAGCCATAAATTCCGTGATAGAAGCTGGGTTCATATAGAACAAAATACCAATAGCGGCGAGTAGGAACACTAAAACGAATGACATAAAACGCATAAAGTGGGCGGTGGATTTAAACGCTAATGTGACCAGCAATGTGGATAATAATGGCAACATTCGCAATGCAATAACAACAGAAACAAATACTGCAGCGACGGTTGCAGATGTACCATAACCTGCTTGTAAGAAACGGGCAAAGTAGGTACCCGCTGCAACAAAAGTACCGTAAATACAGAAAACGTTGAGGCCTGTTACCCAAACAATCGGTAATTTGATAACTTTTAATACACCAAGCAGCGCTTCTTTCACTGAGTTTACGGTATCAGCGTCCTCACTGACTCGCGCGTCCTTCGGTACAGCCAAGAAAATGAATATCGCAGTAGCGAGCACAATAATGGATGATGTGATCATCATGGTGCGGCTACTTGCTTCGTAATAAACCATTGCAGCCCATAATAGACTCATCAAAAATGCTAATAAACCTCGTCCAAATTCAAACATACCAAAAGCAACACCTTGGTGCTCTTTGGTGGTAGATAAACTCACCGCCTTAAAGTTGGCGGGTTTAAATAACACTTCACTGAGTAATAACATGGAGAAAAAACACAGCAATAAAGTTGGCATGCTTAACCCTGGTGAGTTTAAGGCGATAAAGAGAGAAATAAAGCCAACTCCGAGTGTGGTGATTAACATAATCACACGGACTTTAAATCTATCACCGACCCAACCCAGAGCGAGAGTGCCTAATAAGATAACTAATCCTTGCATGGAATAGAGCTGGCCTGCTTGCGCATCAGTGATCCCCATAGCGACAGGAAAGCCAAGGGGTAGGGAGTTCCGCAAGTCCCAAAAGGCATACAATAGCTGGGCGTTTGCAGTAATAAATATCAGTTGAATAATGGTGTGTGCTGAAAAACCAAACTTTTTGGCAAGAGTATTCATAATCTATTTTCCACTTATTATAAAAATTAAAGAAAACATAGTGTTATATTTTGTTAACTTGTTTTTGTAAGGTACAGCCAATCTCTTTAACGTTATTTTGCTGGGTGGGATTTTATGAAATTTTTATTTCCTATTTATTTCATGTGAAATGAATAGTCTGAAATGTAGGCGAAATGAAAATAATATACTGTGATCATTTTCACAGCATGTTAACATTTTTATCAAAGAGTTATTTTACGTAAATGTACTAAAATGAAGTTTTTATAATAAGTCTATAACGGCATAAATATTCTTAATTGAGTGATTTTTGAAGATTAAGTTAACAATATTGATTGTGATATAACTATCATTTATTAACTAAAGCTAAATGCAGCACCAAAGTGATAACAAATTTGTGTTAACTTAAGTAGAGTCATTGGTACTAATGAAACAACAGTAATCGTTCTTACCTTGTTTATCATAAGGTAATTGGATGGAATGATTGATAAATGTTATCCACTGGAGGCAATATGAAGTTAAAGATGTGCTTATTTGCTGCATTACTGACTGCGGGCACTGCCTATGCAGCACAATCCACTGTGGTATTAAAGGAAGCAACGCCAACGGGTGAGGGTAAAACGATTGGTGAAGTTGTTATCTCTGAAACTGAGTATGGGTTATTGTTCACACCAAAACTTTCAGGTTTACAATCTGGTATTCATGGTTTCCATGTCCACGAAAACCCAAGCTGCGAGCCAGGGGAAAAAGACGGCAAATCTGTTCCTGCACTAAAAGCGGGTGGGCATTTAGATCCAGCAAAAACGGCTGTTCACAAAGGGCCATATGATAATACTGGGCACTTAGGGGATTTACCCGGTCTCGTTGCAGATAGCCAAGGTAATGCCGATTATGCGGTTTTAGCGCCACGTTTAAAAACACTGAAAGATGTGCAAAACCGTGCGTTAATGGTGCATGTGGGGGGCGATAACTATTCCGATAATCCAGAAGCGTTAGGTGGTGGGGGGGCTAGGATGGCCTGTGGCGTCATCAAATAACTTTGCTCGTCATATTTTACGGTGTGGCGTTGTTGGCTTCATTCGGTTATGTGGGTCACATACTGGAGTATGCTCCCCACGATAACCTCATTTGCCGCCTAGCCACAACGTAAACTATTTAGAGCAAGGTCTTAATTGTCCAAAGCAATACTTAATAGCGTAGTATTGCATTGGGTATTAAGTAATTTAAATGATGATATAGCGTCATATATTGCCTAGCCACAACGCAGACTATTTAGAGCAATATCTAATTGTTCAAAGCAATACTTAACTGATGATGTGGTTTGAAAGCTCGGAAATATGCCGAGCTTTCTTTTTATCTATTTATCAATCGACTACCAAATACGAATACGCTTTTCAGGTTCCAAATAGAGAGCATTGTCTTTATCGACACCAAAGGTTTGGTACCAATCATCAATATTACGCACAACGCCATTGGCACGGAATTGGTTTGGACTGTGCGGGTCAGTCATAATTTTATTACGCTCAGACTCTTTATTCGACAGCTCTTGCCATGTGCGTGCCCATGCGATGAAAAAACGCTGTAAGCCGGTTGTGCCGTCAATAATCGGCGGTTCACCATTTGGGTAATTTTCTTTGGCGAATTGTTTATAGGCACTCAACGCGATATTTAGCCCGCCTAAGTCCCCAATATTTTCGCCTAGAGTTAATTGCCCATTAACTTTCAAACCATCGACATCAAACGCGTTGTATTGTTCGACCAACTTCTCAGTTTTTTCTTTGAAGTGCGTTTTGGCACTTTCACTCCACCAATTACGTAGTTGCCCTGTACCATCATATAAACTGCCTTGGTCATCAAAACCATGACCCATTTCATGGCCTATCACTGCACCAATTGCCCCGTAGTTATAAGCGGGGTCAACGTTAGGGTCAAAGAATGGGGCTTGTAAAATCGCAGCAGGGAACACGATTTCATTTTGTACAGGGTTGAAATAGGCATTCACCGTTTGTGGTGTCATTCCCCATTCCCATTTACGAACAGGCTGGCCCATTTTGCTAATCATGTCGTTGTAGGACCATGCAACAACTTGTTTGTAGTTATCAAACAGTGAATCTGGTTTTAAATTAATGTCACTGAAATCATTCCATTTGTCAGGGTAGCCCACTTTTACGGTGAACTGTTCCAGTTTTTTCAGGGCTTCTTGGCGTGTGCTATCATCCATCCAATCGTTGTCTTTTAAACGTGAATTAAATGTGCCTCTGACATAGCTCACTAAATCTTGAATTTTTTCTTTGGATTGCGGGTCGAAATATTTTTCAACATAGATTTGCCCTAATGCTTCGCCCTGAAGGGAGTTTACTGTTTGTAACGCACGTTCTTGGCGGGTACGTTGTTTCTCGACACCGTTGAGTTTTTTCGAATAAAAATCAAAGTTGGCATCAGAAACAGCTTTATTTAAATAGCGTGCATGATCGCTAATATATTGGAACGTTAAATAATCTTTTAAGGTTGAAACAGGTGTTTGCGCGAAAATTTTTGCGGTTTGTTCAACGGCGCTGTCTGTTTCTACTACCACTTTTTCAAGCTGCTTATCGGTGAGTTTGTAGCGGCTGATAAAACTGCTCCAATCAAAGCCTTTGGTATGATTTTTCATTTCAGCTAATGACATAGCATGGTAGTTTTTGATGGTGTCACGGCGCGCTTCAGGACTCCAATGTACGGTTGCAATGGCTTTTTCTAAATCGAATATTTTTTGCGCTTTTTGTTCAACGTCTTTTTCACCCGCCAGTTTCAGCATCGTTGCGATATAAGCGATATAACTTTTTCGTATATCTTGCATTTGTGGGGTGTCATCGAGGTAATAAGTCCGATTAGGTAATCCTAAACCCCCTTGGCCAATATACAACACATACGTTTCAGGGGATTTTGCATCTAAATCTACCCAATAAGAAATCAATGAATTGAAATCTGGGTTAGTCATTAGCTGACTGATATCCTGATGGTTTTTTGCTTTTGCAATCTCGGCTAAATCCTGTTTGATAGGTGAAAGTCCAGCCTTTTCGATGGCGTCTTCATTGAGAAAACTTTGGTACAAATGACGAATATTGCGTTGATTATGGTTTAGTTCGCTTTCTGGTTTTTTCTGTAGTTCATCAATGATAGCTTGGGTCTGTTTTTCGGTATTTAAATACAAATCAACAAAAGAGTTAATGCGGGGCATACCCGTTGGGATTTTTGCCTTGCTTATCCAATCCTCATTCACGTAGCGGTAGAAATCATTACCAGGGTTAATTGTGTCGGATAAAACAATTTTCTGTTGTCCGTAAGTCACTTCCTTTGCAACTAGTTGAGGTGCAAAGGAAACCGTTGACATACCAATAAGCAGTGCCAAAATATTTATACGCATGTAAAAACCTCTCTTCGTTGAGAATCTATAACTCCACTTTTTCAAGCTTATACTGAAGTGGAAATCCTTCAAATTACGTTTTATTCATTGAAACATATCACGAATTAAAGATAACCCGTCTTTGCAATACATTACGACGTTGAGGCAGGAAAAATTCACCTTAGATGAAATTTTGTCATCATACTGTTTATTCTCGTTAGAATAATGTTATATTGGTTATATCGATTCAATTGTATATAATTTTTAGTTATAACTAATGTTTTTTAGCTATAGCGACTCTATCGTGATCCAGTAAGGGGTAGGCAGAAATATGAAATTGCAGCAATTACGTTATATTGTTGAAGTTGTTAATCATGACTTAAATGTCTCCTCTACGGCGGAGGGGCTTTTTACTTCGCAACCAGGTATTAGTAAGCAAGTGCGGATGCTAGAAGATGAGCTAGGCATTCAGATTTTTGCTCGCAGCGGTAAACACTTAACGCATGTCACCCCTGCGGGAGAAGAGGTCGTTCGTATTTCAAGGGAAGTGTTGTCGAAGATTGAAGCAATACGTTCAGTTGCGGGGGAGCATACCTACCCAGATCGCGGTACGTTAAATATAGCAACGACCCACACGCAAGCGCGTTATGCATTACCGCCGGTTATTAAAGGCTTTATTGAACGCTACCCACATGTGTCTTTGCATATGCAGCAAGGCACACCAACCCAAATAGCGGAAGAGGTATGCAAGGGGAACAGTGATTTTGCAATCGCCACGGAGGCACTCCATCTGTATAGCGACTTAATTATGCTGCCTTGCTACCATTGGAACCGTTGTGTGGTGGTGCAAAAAGACCATCCGTTGGCGACGAAAAAGAATGTGACCATTGAAGATATTGCGGAATACCAAATTGTGACATACACCCATGGCTTTACTGGGCGTTCAGAACTGGATGTCGCTTTTCAAAAAATAGGCCTAGAGCCGAAGATCATTTTTACAGCAACAGATGCGGATGTGATTAAAACTTACGTCAGACTGGGATTGGGTATTGGTATTATCGCCAGTATGGCGGTTGATGCGGTAAATGATTCTGACCTTGTTGTCATTGATATGCGTGATAAGTTCAGCTATAGCACCACGAAAATTGGCTTTAAACGCACCAGTTTCTTGCGTAGCTATATGTATGATTTCTTATGGCGTTTTGCCCCACATTTAACGCGTGATGTGGTGGATAAGGCGATTGCCATTCGCAACAATGATGAAATTGAAGCTTTCTTTAAAGATATTCAGTTACCGATTATTTGATTTTTGTATTATTGCCTGCCCATCTAATGGTAGCCACATGATGAACAGTGGCTACCATTAATCATCTATTCACCGCAATGCGGATAAAACTGTGTGCTTAAAAAATAAGTCATCAGTTAGGCGTTAACCATTGCGATGCAAAATACATGTGATAATGATACGGTGCTTACACGTTCATCATTGAATTTACGAATTAAATTAGAAGATAAAATTCTGATTGACCGAGCTGCTAACGCTGTTGGGAAAAATCGTACTGAGTTTGTACTCGAAGCGGCTCGTCGTGCTGCGGAAGAAACATTAGCCGATCACCGTGTGATTAATGTGAGCCCTGAAGTTTATCAGGAGTTTGTTGCTCAATTAGATGCCCCGCCGAGCAATAATGAGGCGCTCAGAAAAACCATGATGTCCAAATCTCCGTGGGAGAAATGACATTGAACCTGACAGCTCCTGAGCCCCTCAATTTAAACCACCGTCTGGATGTATTCTCTTCGGGTGACGAAACGTTGGATCATTGGTTAAAAAACCGCGCGATGGGAAATCAGAAAACGGGTGCATCCCGCACTTTTGTCACTGCATCTGATAATACGGTGATGGGGGATTATGCACTTTCTACAGGCATTATAACTACCAACCAAGCGGTGGGTAAATTTCGGCAAAATATGCCAACAGATATTCCTGTTGTTTTACTTGGCCGCCTAGCAGTGGATGTAAACGTGAAAGGATTCGGTGTTGGCAGGGCGCTCGTAAAGGATGCGGCGCTGAGAGTTATCCAAGCATCAGGGCTTGTCGGTATTCGGGGAATGGTTATTCATGCGCTTTCAGTTGATGCTAAATGGTTTTATGAACATGTTGGGTTTGTATCTTCACCTCTAGACTCAATGATGCTAATGGTCACTTTAGCTGATCTTCAGCTCGCAATCGGCGCCTATCCAAACTGAAAATAACCGTCATCCCCCAAACTTTTTACCGTCATTTACGCTTATACTTTCCATTCTTATCTCAAATTTCCTATGATAAATAGGTCTAAACTGCAAATTTGGCACAAAATCTATAAATCAAATTTATAAAGCAACTATGATTACAATTGGTTAACAAAAAATAATGGTGGTAAATAAACATTATTGCCATAGCCATAAAAACCAAGGAGGAGTTATGTCGTTGAGTCTAAAAACAACGAGTGCCTCAACACTCGCTGTCGGAAACAAGCAGTATAATTACTTCAGTTTGGCGCTTGCCGAGAAAAAAATCGGCGATGGTTCAAAGCTGCCCAAATCCCTCAAAGTGTTACTCGAAAACCTATTACGCCATATCGATGGCACTTCTGTTGTTGAACAAGACTTACAAGCCATTATTGATTGGCAAAAAAACGCTCATGCAGATAGGGAAATTGCCTATCGTCCCGCTCGTGTACTGATGCAAGATTTTACTGGCGTCCCTGCGGTTGTTGACCTTGCAGCAATGCGTGAAGCGGTGAAATCGTTAGGGGGAAATGTCAATCAGGTCAACCCATTATCACCTGTTGATCTGGTGATTGACCACTCGGTGATGGTGGATGAATTTGCCACACAATCTGCGTTTGGTGAAAACGTGGAAATTGAAATGGAACGTAACCACGAACGCTATTTATTCCTGCGTTGGGGGCAAAAAGCGTTTAACCGTTTCCAAGTTGTGCCACCGGGCACTGGGATTTGCCACCAGGTTAACTTAGAGTACCTTGGAAAAGCGGTTTGGTATGAGGAAATCGATGGGAAGCTATACGCTTATCCAGATACGCTAGTGGGTACCGATTCTCACACAACCATGATCAATGGGCTTGGTGTGCTGGGTTGGGGAGTGGGTGGTATAGAGGCTGAAGCAGCGATGTTAGGTCAGCCTGTTTCGATGCTTATCCCCGATGTGGTTGGGTTTAAGTTAACAGGCAAATTATCGGAAGGTATTACGGCAACTGACCTTGTATTAACCGTCACACAAATGCTGCGTAAACACGGCGTGGTCGGTAAGTTTGTGGAATTCTACGGTGATGGTTTGGCGGACTTACCCTTAGCTGACCGTGCCACCATCGCCAATATGTCACCTGAATATGGTGCAACCTGTGGGTTCTTCCCCATCGATGATATTACGTTGTCCTATATGCGACTAACAGGACGTAGCGACGATGAAGTGGCGCTGGTGGAAGCGTATAGTAAAGAGCAGGGCTTATGGCGTCACGCAGGTGATGAACCTATATTTACCAGTACCCTTGAATTAGATATGTCGACGGTTGAATCTAGCTTGGCTGGGCCAAAACGTCCACAGGATAGAGTGGAGCTGAGTCAAGTACCAAAAGCGTTCCGAGGTGCAGTTGAACTCGAAGTGAATAAACAAGATAAAAATGCACACCCAGAAGTGAAATATCAAAATCAAACCTTTGATCTCACTGATGGCGCGGTCGTGATTGCGGCGATTACATCTTGTACCAATACTTCAAATCCGAGTGTTTTGATGGCGGCGGGGCTGTTAGCGAAAAAAGCGGTTGAAAAAGGGCTGTCTCGTCAACCTTGGGTTAAATCATCCCTTGCACCAGGCTCCAAAGTGGTCACGGACTACCTTGCGGTAGCGGGCTTAACACCTTATTTAGATAAATTGGGATTCAATCTTGTTGGGTATGGATGTACCACCTGTATCGGTAACTCAGGTCCATTACCGGAACCAATTGAAGCGGCGATTAAACAAACCGATTTAACCGTTGGTGCAGTGCTTTCGGGGAACCGAAATTTTGAAGGGCGGATCCATCCTCTGGTGAAAACTAACTGGTTGGCATCTCCGCCGTTAGTTGTGGCCTATGCCCTTGCAGGAAATATGAATATTAACTTGAAAAATGAACCGCTTGGTGTAGATAAACACGGTAATGACGTTTATCTGAAAGATATTTGGCCAAGCAGTGCTGAAATAGCCCAAGCTGTGCAACAAGTTAAAACAGAGATGTTCCGCAAAGAATATAATGCCGTATTTGAAGGTGACGATGCGTGGCGTGCTCTCGAGGTTGAAAGCTCATCAACTTATCATTGGCAGGCGGACTCAACGTACATTCGCCATCCACCATTCTTTGAAGGCATGCAAGCCCAGCCTGCGCCAGTTAAAGATATTCACGGCGCCAATATTTTGGCTATCCTTGGCGATTCAGTCACTACTGACCATATTTCTCCTGCAGGGAATATTAAGAAAGACAGTCCAGCAGGGCGCTACCTTCAAGAGCATGGTGTTGCTGTTGCAGACTTTAACTCTTATGGCTCACGACGAGGTAACCATGAAGTGATGATGCGCGGCACCTTTGCGAATATTCGTATTCGTAATGAAATGGTACCAGGTGTTGAAGGTGGTTATACCTTACATATTCCAACAGGGCAGCAAATGGCTATCTATGATGCAGCAATGTTGTATCAGCAAGAAAAACGCCCATTGGCGATTATTGCAGGTAAGGAATATGGTTCAGGTTCGAGTCGTGACTGGGCTGCAAAAGGAACTAATTTGTTAGGCGTTCGCGTGGTGATTGCAGAGTCTTATGAGCGTATTCATCGTTCAAATTTAATCGGTATGGGGGTTGTACCTCTGGAGTTTAAAGATGGTATGTCCCGCAAAACCCTTGGACTAAAAGGAGACGAACGCATTGACGTTGTTGGTCTGCAATCCCTGACACCAGGGCAAGACCTGAAGGTGAATATTACTCTGGGTAATGGTGAGGTCAAGGAGATCACTACCCGTTGTCGTATTGATACGGGTACTGAAATGGAGTATTACCGCCATGGCGGTATCTTGCATTATGTCATTCGACAAATGCTTCATTAACACAGGTTAACTAAAAACGTCTGTTTGGTTAATCCAGCAGACGTTTTTTTATTCCTATCTTATTTCTTAATCTTGTTTTTTCTCAATATTTTCGATGTGGATCTACGTTATGGTGTTAGGTAGATGGTTAAATATAGGGGAGAAAACCATTCTTAATTCAGTGAGTACTGAATTAAGTTCGCCATAAATCAGTTTCTTTGTTTGAATTAGTATCCATGTAATGGATTCGGGCTCGCTAAATTTATCGAAAACAACGTAAAGGAAATATATATGGCAGATATCAATGAAACCGATTTCTATAAAGGGGCATTGTGGGCAGCAGATATCTTATTAACAACTTCTCATTTTGATGGGTCGAATGAAGAGGTTCGCGATATTTTAGAACATATTCCTAATTTGTATTCTATTGTGATGAGAACACCTGAAACGGAAGTTCACGACTTACGTCTCTATGCGGACAAAGAATTCCCACTTGGCTTAAATGCAGATTACACTGCAATTACTATCGCACCATTAAAAGAGTATTTTGATATTGTGCCTATGCCGGATCAAAACCCGGAGAGTATTACTTTTGAGGTGGAATTTTGGGGCGTTGTTGCCAAGACAACTGCAGGTAAAGACGATTTATTGATAGCGGGCTTACCTTCGGCAGAAGTTGCTCAGCATTATGCAAAAACATTAACGCATCAGCTTGAAATTCAGCGTGGTAAATAACCGATTGATTTATTTTTAATCTGTTTTGGCTTGCTTTTTAATCTAAAATGCCAAAAAACCGCAGCACTGTGTTTATATCCAGTATTGCGGTTTTTTTTATAAGCTAAAAATTATAAAGCCTTACTTTCAGCCAGTTGTAGGGCAAAGTAAGTGAAGATAAGGTCAGCACCTGCGCGTTTAATTGAACCTAATGTTTCCAGTGCCACACGTGTTTCATCAATCGCACCCGCTTGTGCTGCAAATTTGATTTGCGCATATTCGCCACTAACTTGATACGCACCAATCGGTAATTGTGTGTGTTCACGTAAATCACGAATGATATCAAGATAAGCCCCAGCGGGTTTGATCATCAGCGCATCTGCACCTTCGCGCTCATCAATCAGCGATTCATGTAGCGCTTCGCGGCGATTCATTGGGTTCATTTGGTAGGTTTTTCTGTCACCTTTTAAACATGAGCCAGCTGCATCACGGAATGGGCCATATAATGCGGATGCAAATTTTGTGGAATAGGACATAATGGCCGTATCCGTAAAACCTGCTTCATCTAGTGCACGGCGGATCGCCGCAACTTGTCCATCCATTGCAGCGGAAGGGGCGATAAAGTCTGCACCTGCTCGGGCAGCAGCAACTGCCTGCAGACCTAAATTGTGAATAGTGGCATCATTATCAACAACATGGTCATGCATCACCCCGCAGTGACCATGGGAAGTATATTCACAAAAACAAGTATCTGACATCACAATCATTTCAGGAACTGTGTCTTTACAGATACGGGACATACGAGCGACTAAACCATTTTCCTGCCATGCATCACTACCATTATCATCAAGGTGGTGGGAAACGCCAAATGTCATGACTGACTTAATGCCTGCATTTGCGATGCGTTCAATTTCATACGCTAAGCGTTTTTCAGGAATACGCATAACACCAGGCATGCTATTGATCGGCATATAATCGTCGAGTTCTTCTTCAACGAAAATAGGTAAACAAAGGTCATTAATCGATAGATGGGTTTCTTGGAATAAAGTGCGGAGTTTTTCAGTTTTACGCAGTCTTCTCATGCGTTGAATAGAATGCAGGTTGTTCACAATATCTCCTTGTAGTTTGATGAATAAGCAAAAGATAAAGGTCATTCATCAAAGTCATAATATTGAGAACAGTATAAACCTTATAGAAAGAAAGTGAATATAACCATCAAGAAATGGCACACATTGAGAGGATAATTGAGAGAAAAGGGAAGAACGTAGAAACTCTCCCCTTATTGTGTAGCTTACTGGTGTTTAAACAGCATATGACCCATCTTTTGTGCTTTAACATCCAAATAATGTTCATTACTTGGATTACGCCCAACGATCAAAGGCACACGTTCAACCACATTTATACCCGCTTCACGCATGATATCGATTTTTTTCGGGTTATTCGTTAGCAAACGAACTTCGTTGATCCCCAGTAATTTGTACATATCTGAGCAGAGGGTAAAATCACGTTCATCGGCTTTAAAACCCAGTTTTAAATTTGCCTCGACAGTGTCTAAACCTTGGTCTTGTAGCGCATATGCACGGATTTTATTGAGCAAGCCAATATTACGGCCTTCTTGGCGATGGTAAAGTAACACCCCGCGGCCTTCTTTACTAATCTGAGAAAGCGCGGCTTCTAATTGGAAACCACAATCGCAACGTAAGCTAAATAGCGCATCACCCGTTAAACATTCAGAGTGAATACGGCTAAGAACGGGGGTATCCCCAGAGATGTCGCCAAAGATTAACGCGACATGGTCATGACCCGTTGCAATTTCTTCAAAACCTACCATCAGAAATTCACCGAACGGTGTTGGGAGTTTTGCTTGAGCAACACGTTTTAGCTGCATATTTTCATTCATTAGTTAAAGTAACTCTTGCTTAATGTAATAACGTAAATCGATATAAGGTACATGAGTATAATATATCGAAGCTATATGACGTTTTGCATATAGAGGCTGGTAATCTTTGCACACAACCAACACTGTATTACTATAACAGAGTTAATCGAGAGTGAATGGAATATTTCTTCATAAGGTGGATTAATATTTATGGAATGCATTAAATGAGAAAAACTATTTTCGTCGTTAGCCTGTTTGCTATTTTATTAGCATTACCACCCATGATAATGCTAATTTCGGAGTGGCAATGGACGCCAGAAAATCAATTTAAATCAATGAAATGGCTATTATGGCTGACCGATACAGCAGGTGCACCATACAGTATTATTACGTCATTAGCACTTATGGGGATAATCATATTCAGACTACGTGCAGAAAAAAGTATGGTCTTGAAGATTGTGATTATTGTTGCTAGCGCTTTGTTACTGCAACAAGGTACCAAAACATTACTTAAAAACCATTTTCAAGAGCCTCGACCTTATGTGGTTTGGCTCGAAGAGCAATATGATGTGACGCATTCGGATTTTTATGAATTAACACGAGCCGCTCGAGCCAAGTTGATTAAAACGGTCGTTAAACAACATGATGATATTGCTAAGTGGCAAAGAAAGCATTGGCAAGCAGAAACAGGGTACTCATTTCCATCAGGACATATGTTATTTGCTGCTGGCTGGGCACTCTTGTTTATCGCCTTTTTTTGGCAAAGGGGCTACTATGGCTTTTCGATTGGCCTAGCACTCTGGGCAGAGGGGATCGCATTTAGCCGCATGTTATTAGGTATGCATTGGCCAATTGATGTCATTACGTCAGTATTTATCAGTGCCATTTTTGCCATTTTGGCTTACGGTGTATTTCTGTTTCTTAAGCGGAAAAAAAAGTCGGTTAATCTTTCATCAAGGGAGTGATTGTTGCGACAAACTCTGTGAATTTTCGAATTTGTATAAAATAAATTGCTTTGTCTGGATGCGCGGGAAATGCTACCTTATCAGGTAGATATTATTGAATGGATAAGAACTGATAACGGGAACAAATGTGAAATACTTTCTGATTTTATTACTGGCGGTCGCATTTTTTATTATCTCGATTACGCTAGGTTCAAGCAATGATCAGGTTATTACATTTAACTACCTGATTGCAAAAGGGGATTTTTCTTTATCAACCCTTCTTGCATCACTTTTTGGTGTCGGTTTTGTGCTGGGATGGCTGGTGTGTGCGGCATTTTATTTACGTACAATCGTTAGCCTGAAAAACGCACGTCGTAAAATTAGACGTTTAGAATCACAATTAGGTGCTGGAGAAAGTAATATTTCTGACTCAACCTCATTAGTGACGACTCAGAACAAGGAATAATCCTGTATGTTCGAGTTGCTGTTTCTGTTGCTTCCTGTGGCTGCCGCTTATGGTTGGTATATGGGGCGCAGAAGTGCTCAACAAGATAAACAACTACATGCTAACCGCTTGTCCCGTGATTATGTGACAGGCGTGAACTTTCTTTTGTCAAATCAGCAAGATAAAGCGGTTGATTTGTTTCTAGATATGCTTAAGAATTATGATAGCTCTGCATTTGAAGCACATTTAACCTTAGGGAATTTATTTCGTTCTCGAGGTGAAGTTGAACGTGCTATCCGCATTCACCAATCGCTGGTGGAAAGTGCTTCGTTATCCTTCGAACAACGCCTCCTTGCAACCCAACAACTTGGCCGTGATTACATGACCGCTGGGGTGTATGATCGCGCCGAAAATATGTTCCAGCAACTCACTGATGAAGTGGATTTCAAGCAAAGTGCTTTACAATCTTTATTAAATATTTACCAGTTAACCAGTGAATGGTCGAAAGCTATCGATGTTGCAGGTAAACTGGTTAAATTAGGCCATAACGAATTACGCGAGCAAATTGCACATTTTTACTGTGAGCTTGCGGTACAACAATTGGCGAGTGATGATCTTGATGATGCACAAGCCTTATTAAATAAAGCAGAACAAGCCGATAAAAACTGTGCGCGCGTTTCGATTATGAAAGGGCGTATTTTTATTGAGCAAGGCGTTTATGAAAAGGCCATTCATGTTTTAAAGCAAGTATATGATCAAGATAGAGAGTTGGTTACTGAAACGCTGCCACTGCTCCATGATTGCTATCAACGCACCGGTCAATTGGATGAATGGGAAGATTACTTGCGTCAATGTGTAGCGGGTAATTCAGGTGCAATTGCAGAGCTGTATCTCGCCGATATTATTGTTGAAAAGCAAAATCATGAAGCTGCTGCAAATTATATTAATGACCAAATTCAACGTCACCCAACCATGCGACTGTTTTATCGTTTAATGGATTACCACCTTGAAGAAGCCGAAGAAGGCCGTGCAAAAGAAAGTTTGATTTTGCTAAGAAAAATGGTGGGCGAACAAATCCGAACAAAGCCTGATTACCGTTGCCATAAATGTGGCTTTACTTCTCGTTCATTATATTGGCACTGCCCATCTTGTCGTTCTTGGGATACGATTAAACCCATTCGTGGGTTAGATGGCCAGTGACAACGTCACTTTTTAACCTCATAACAACTCATTAAAGGCTATGAAATGATTTCCTCAACTGAGAACCAGACACACTCGCCAATCATTGTGGCACTTGACTATGAAGATGCTAATGCTGCACTGGCGTTTGTTGACCGCATTGACCCGCGTGATTGCCGTCTTAAAGTAGGCAAAGAAATGTTCACGTTCAATGGTCCTCAATTTGTCAAATCACTCCATGATCGCGGCTTTGATGTTTTCCTTGATTTAAAATTTCACGATATTCCAAATACGGTTGCTCGTGCCGTCGCCGCTTCTGCTGAAATGGGCGTCTGGATGGTCAATGTGCATGCGGGCGGTGGGGCTCGAATGATGGAAGCGGCTCGTCAATCACTCGAAGTTTATGGTAAAGATGCGCCTTTATTAA
This sequence comes from Providencia xihuensis, assembly GCF_041953405.1. Taxonomy (NCBI): domain Bacteria; kingdom Pseudomonadati; phylum Pseudomonadota; class Gammaproteobacteria; order Enterobacterales; family Morganellaceae; genus Providencia; species Providencia xihuensis. The sequence goes on from NZ_CP169565.1 coordinate 2,290,861, forward strand.
CGGCAGTAACTGTTTTGACCAGTATGGATGAGACAGATCTAGTGGGCGTGGGGATCCAAGACTCTCCTGCGGTTCATGCAGAACGTCTTGCATTGCTGACCAAACAGTGTGGTCTTGATGGCGTTGTCTGTTCTGCCCATGAAGCAAAACGCTTAAAAAGTTTATGTGGCAAAGATTTTAAATTAGTCACACCAGGTATTCGCCCAGAAGGTAGTGATGTTGGCGATCAACGCCGTATCATGACACCACAAGATGCTGTCAAAGCAGGGGTTGACTATATGGTGATTGGACGCCCGATCACGCGTAGTGAAAACCCAACGTTAACATTACAGCAAATTAACCAATCTATTAAAGGTCTCTCATGAGTGATTCAAACAGCCGTCTAGTATATAGCACAGACGTTGGGCGTATTGATGAAGAAAAACCGAAGGTAGAAAGGCCAAAAGGTGATGGCATCGTTAGAATTCGCCGTGAAACATCAGGTCGTAAAGGAAAAGGGGTTTGTGTCGTGACGGGCCTTGATCTTGATGATGTTGAGCTCATAAAACTTGCCGCTGAACTGAAAAAGAAATGTGGTTGCGGCGGTGCAGTAAAGGATGGAAATATTGAAATTCAAGGGGATAAGCGAGATGTGATTAAGCAACTCCTTGAAGCAAAAGGCATGCAGGTAAAATTAGCTGGTGGCTGATTAAAATGATTAAAGAAAAACGGTGGTTGCAGGTGTAATCACCGTTTTTTATGGGTTAAATTGCCGCGAGTTCTTTGAATAATTCAGGGTTTCTTTTTATTGCCACTAATACTTTAGCCGCTAACCCTGTTGGGTTAGGTCGTTTGAGTTCCCAGCTTTTAATGGTATCAACGCTAGTTCCTAATGCATTAGCTAATTCGCTTTGTGAAACATTGAGTTAGCGTTAGAACACTGAAAATAAAATAGCGCCAAATGGATGGCGCTATTTAGAGAATAGGGGCATAGCTTATTGTCGGTTATTTGCCAATTTGGTGGCCAATGATCCCGCCAACGGCGGCACCGCCTACCGTACCAAGTGAACTACCCCCAGTAAGCACTGCACCACCGACGGCACCGACACCAGCACCAATGGCAGTATTTTTATCGCGCTTAGACATGTTGGAACAGGCACTCACGCTAATAGCGACGGTTGCGATAACCATAAATGATAAAATGCGTTTGCTGACAGTATTCATTTTTTAATCCTTAACACGTATTAAACAAATCATAAATTAGCATGATAGGTAAATTTACGAATAAGAATAATCAGGAAAAAATAGCGAATAGCATATAAATTTTAACGTAAAATGCGAATTAATCACTACTGATTAGGTTGCGAACGAAGAAAAGACCATAAGCATTAACTTATGGTCTTTTAAAGATAGCACAGAAAGTATTATTCTGCAGGGCGAGCAACGATATTACGTGTTTCCATACGAACTTCCGCAATGGTGACATTAATAATATCATTGAGTTGATATGCTTTTTCGCCTTTAACCAGAACGCTGCCAGTTTCTTGGCTACACTGAATTTCATCACGAACACTGTGAATAAATGGTGCAGGAACAAATGCCACCGCGCCATTATCCACGAGACGTACACGTACACCGCCACGGGTAATATCAATAATTTCTGCGGGGAATTTAGTGTCAGTGCCTTCAAACGGTTTTAAGTAACGTGAATAGAGCCAATCACCCACATCGCGTTCCGCCATACGGTTTGCACGGCGACGTTCTGCCAATTTAATGGAAAGCTCTTCAGTGGGTTTATCCGTTGAAGGCTTGCCCGCAATAATGGACTTTAATAACCGATGGTTAACGATATCGGTGTATTTACGAATGGGGGATGTCCATGTTGCGTAAGCGTCAAAACCAAGGCCGAAGTGAGGGCCGGGATCAGCTTTAACTTCGGCAAAAGTTTGGTAGCGACGAATTCGGCTATCTAAGAACTGGGTAGGTTCGGCATCAAGCTTACGACGTAATTGACGGAAACCTTCCAGAGACAATAATGATTCTGCGGTGGTTTCAATACCATTGTCTTTTAAGGTTTGAACAACCTGGTCAATTTGCAATGGCTCAAAGCCCATATGCACATTGAAAACGCCGAAGCCGAGTTTTTCTTTTAACACGCTGGCTGCACAAAGGTTAGAGGTGATCATCGCCTCTTCAACAATGCGGTTAGAACTGCGGCGGCTTTCTGATACAATATCAACGACATTGCCTTTATCATCAAGCACAAAGCGGTAATCAGGGCGGTCTTTAAAGACTAATGCATGAGTTTCACGCCAATGTAAGCGTTTATCAGCCATTTCTTTTAACAGCAATATTTGTTGTTTGTCTGTGTCATTGGCGGGTTGCCAATTTCCAGTTTCTTCAAGCCAATCAGAAACTTCGTCATACACTAATTTGGTTTTTGATTCGACCCAAGCACTGAAAAACTCAATGTGACTATCAAGGCTGCCATCTGCAAGAATTTGCGCCACACATACTAAAGCAGGGCGACGTTCATTTGGGCGCAAGGAGCATAAATCATCTGACAATTGACGCGGTAACATTGGGATATTGAAACCAGGCAAATAGTTAGTATAAGAACGTGCAAGGGCCAGTTTATCTAATTCACTGCCTTCGCGGATATAGCTGGTTGGGTCAGCGATAGCGATGAATAATTTGAGATTGCCTTCAGCGGTTTTCTCAACATACAGCGCATCATCCATATCTTCAGTACTAGCGCTATCGATGGTCACAAAATGTAAGTCAGTTAAATCAACGCGTTCAATGCCCTGATCATCACGCTCGCTTTCCACCATTTGAGGTTCATCACGGTCTAATTGGTGACGGCGTAACGTTACCCACCATGGTGCAAAGTGGTCATCGCCTTCAGTGATGTATTCTGTAATATCTGCGTAAAAGTTTTTATCGCCTTTTAAGGGATGACGGCGCATTTGAGCGACGACCCAATCATCTTGCTTAAATTCATGGGTAATACCATTCACAGGACGACATAAAATCATGTCTTTGAGTAACGGGTGATCGGGGATAACAAATAAGCGATTGTCGTTTTCTTTTTTCTGAATTTTACCGACAAATCTCTCTAAAAAAGGCTCGACAAGTTCTTCTGGCTCAGCAAACTCACGGTCTTTATCCGTATGTACTGCGGCGATGACACGGTCACCGTGCATCACTTTTTTCATCTGAGGAGGCGGAATGAAATAGCTTTTTTGGCCATCAACTTCTAAAAAGCCAAAACCTTTTTCAGTGCTTTTTACCAACCCTTCAACACGAGGTGTTTGGGCATGTAATGTCTGTTTAAGTTGTGCGAGCAGTGGGTTGTCTTGAAACATACTTACCGTTTTATTAAGTTTGAATTTGGCTCTATTGTTACGTAAGACAAAGTCCTAGAGCAAGGAAAAAATGCGTTGTGCTTATGATTAGCACGATGACCTATCTTTTTCGTCATCAAAAGCACGATATATAGTTAATCCTCTGGGTAGACTTTGTCTTTAAATTCACAGAGGTCTTCGATGATGCACGAACCACAGCGGGGTTTGCGCGCAATACAAGTATAACGCCCATGTAGAATAAACCAGTGATGGCAATCGACCTTAAATTCAGCAGGGACGACTTTCAGTAACTTTTCTTCAACAGCGACAACGTCTTTACCTGGGGCAAAGTTGGTACGATTACATACGCGAAATATATGAGTATCGACGGCAATGGTTGGCCAACCGAAGGCTGTATTAAGAACGACATTGGCTGTTTTACGGCCAACGCCTGGAAGCGCTTCAAGGGCCTCACGGTTTTCGGGAACTTGGCTATTGTGCTTTTCAATCAGTATTTTGCAGGTTTTATAAACACTTTCTGCTTTAGTATTAAATAAGCCAATAGTTTTGATATATTCTTTAATACCATCAACACCCAGCGCCATAATTGTTTCAGGTGTGTTTGCTACGGGATAAAGCTTTGCCGTGGCTTTATTAACGCTGACATCAGTCGCTTGAGCGGAGAGTAACACAGAGATTAATAGCTCAAACGGGGAGCTAAACTCTAGCTCCGTCGTTGGGTGGGGATTGTTGTCCCGTAAGCGAGTTAAAATTTCAATACGTTTTGATTTATTCATTGCTCACATTAATTTGTTTATTAAGAAAGATGACCGCCGCAACCTTGTTGTTTTTCATATTTGCGTACTGACTGATGATCAGCTTGCAAAGCCGCTCTTTTTTTCATTTTTTCATCAATTAAATATTTTGCAGCTAACAATAGGGCAAGGCCAATAAAGGCACCTGGTGGTAGCATAGCGAGTAAAAATGGAGAATCAAGGTGAATAACTTCAATGCGTAATGAAGTAGCCCATGAGCCTAACAGTAAATCAGCGCCATCAAATAAGGTACCGTTACCTAAAATTTCACGAATTGACCCCAAAACAAACAATGTCGCCGTTGCCCCTAAGCCCATCGCTAAGCCATCTAATGCTGATAACGAAACGGGGTTGCGAGATGCGTAGGCTTCTGCACGGCCAATGACGATACAGTTCGTCACAATCAACGGAATAAAAATCCCGAGCGATTCATATAAACCAAAAGCATAGGCGTTGATTAGCATTTGTACCGCACTCACAACCGATGCAATGATCATCACATAAATTGGGATACGAATTTCAGATGGCACCCAACGGCGCAGGGCAGAAACAGCTACGTTAGTGCATATCAGCACAAGTGTTGTTGCAAGGCCAAGTCCGAGAGCATTCGTTGCTGTAGAAGAAACAGCCAATAGCGGGCAAAGCCCTAAAAGCTGGACTAATGCAGAGTTATTTTTCCATAACCCTTGGACTAATAAATCTTTAGATTCACTCATTATTCTTCCCCACAATTTGGGTAAGTTGCTAATTCTTGCGGAATAGTTTGCATAAAGACCGCAGTTCGTTTGGTGGCATTGACCACCGCTCTTGGTGTGATGGTGGCGCCAGTGAATTGGTCAAACTCGCCACCATCTTTTTTTACAGCCCATTTGGGGTCATTTGGCGATTCGATTTTCTTCCCGCTTAAATGGGTGATCCAATCTGAAATACGCGTTTCAATTTTATCACCAAGCCCAGGTGTTTCATGGTGTTCGGTCACACGGACACCTAAAACAGTGCCGTTAAAATCAGCGCCTACCAACAAGTGGATAGCCCCTGAGTAACCATCTAATGCCGTGGTTTCTAACGCCGCAGCAACGGGTTCACCATTTTTACGGGCTATATATAAACGCCGTGGCTGTTTATTACCTAATATAGCCTCATTGGTGACTAGATAACATTCTTTAGTTAAATCATTATTATAGAGGTCACTGGGGATGACTTGGTCGAGCAATTTTTTCTGCACAATGGCGGCTTGCTCTGCAATAATGTCTTTCGTCAAAGTATAGACCGCTGCACTCAATGCCGTGGTTCCTGCGGCAAATATGGCAAGGATAGTTCCGTGACGTCGCATTGTATTTAACATGTTGGCTCCTTATTTATGTCCATATGCACGCGGTTGAGTGTAATAATCAATTAACGGCACGGTGATGTTTGCCAATAATACAGCGAAGGCAACGGCATCAGGGTATCCGCCATAAACACGGATCACCCACACTAAGAAACCAATAATCATTCCAAAAATAATTCGCCCTTTTGGTGTTGTTGAAGCGGTAACAGGGTCGGTTGCGATAAAAAACGCACCCAACATGGTGGCACCTGACAGTAAATGAACCAATGGCGGCGCATAACGGTTATCATCAATCAGGTAGCTGATTATGGAGAAAACAGCTAAGGTTCCTAAGAATGACAACGGAATATGCCAGCTAATAATACGGCGGTTAATCATAATTAAACCACCAATAAGATAAGCAATATTTACCCACTGCCAGCCAATCCCAGCTAATGAGCCTTGTAAAATAGGTTGTTGTAATACGTCAGAAATAGAGTGTGTTAGTAAGCCTGTTTTAAAGCTATCCAGCGGTGTCGCTTGGCTCATACCATCTATGCCCGTTCGTAACTGATCAAGCGTCACTCCCGAAGAAGTCTGCCCACTGAAGATCACTGACAAGCTATCAATGGCAGAGATATGCATGTTTTGCAATTCTTGTGGTGGCAGCCAGTTGGTCATATGTACAGGGAAGGATATTAATAATACAACATAACCAACCATTGCTGGGTTGAATGGATTTTGCCCTAATCCACCATAACATTGTTTGGCAATGGTAATGGCAAAGAATGTCCCTAATACAATCAACCACCAAGGTGATAACGGGGGTAAGCTGATCCCGAGTAATAGGGCAGTGACAATGGCAGAATTATCTTTAAGCACAGGAACAACAGGCTGCTTGCGTAAGCGTATGGAAACAGCTTCAGTTACAACCGCTGTGAGTATCGCTAAAACAATTTGATAGAGCGTACCTATACCAAAAAAGTAAATTTGTACTGCTATTCCTGGAATGGCAGCGAGAAGCACCCAAAACATCACTAAGCTGGTGCTTTGGTTATTATGAGTAAATGGTGCGCTTGCAATTTTTAGTCGGCGATTTTTCGCATCAATTGGCCTAAATTTCATTTCGTTATCACTTACTCTGTTATCGTTTGTTCATTGTGCTTTTCAGCTTGTTTTGCTTTAACGCGGGCAATCGCAGCAGCAACCGCAATTTTCCTAGGGTCGGTCTCTTCATCTATGGGGGGCTCAGCTGCAGGCGATAACTCATCAATTGTTGCTTGTTTCTGCGCAGCTTTCTTGGCTTTCGCACGGGCAATGGCAGCAGCAACCGCGGCTTTGCGTGGGTCGACTTCTGTTTCTTGTTGAGCGTCAACCGCAGGAGCCGTTGGCTCTTGCGCTGCTTTCTTGGCTTTCGCACGGGCAATGGCAGCAGCAACCGCGGCTTTGCGTGGGTCGACTTCTGTTTCTGGTTGAGCGTCAACCACAGGAGCCGTTGGCTCTTGCGCTGCTTTCTTGGCTTTCGCACGGGCAATGGCAGCAGCAACCGCGGCTTTGCGTGGGTCGACTTCTGTTTCTTGCTGAGTGTCAACCACAGGAGCCGTTGGCTCTTGCGCAGCTTTCTTGGCTTTCGCACGGGCAATGGCAGCAGCAACCGCGGCTTTGCGTGGGTCGACTTCTGTTTCTTGTTGAGCGTCAACCACAGGAGCCGTTGGCTCTTGCGCCGCTTTCTTGGCTTTCGCACGGGCAATGGCAGCAGCAACCGCGGCTTTGCGTGGGTCGACTTCTGTTTCTGGTTGAGCGTCAACCACAGGAGCTGTTGGCTCTTGCGCCGCTTTCTTGGCTTTTGCACGGGCAATGGCAGCAGCAACTGCAGCTTTGCGTGGGTCGACTTCTGTTTCTTGTTGAGCGTCAACCACAGGAGCTGTTGGCTCTTGCGCTGCTTTCTTGGCTTTCGCACGGGCAATGGCAGCAGCAACCGCAGCTTTGCGTGGGTCATCATCAGATCCACTAACAGGAGCATTAGCTTGCACATTAGCCAATTTCTCAGCTTGTTTAGCACGAGCTTGGGCTTTTCGTGCCTCACGTGCCGCAATAACTGCGCTGTTGTCAGGCAATTCGCCAGAAACAATTTTAATCGGCTCTTGGCTTGCAGTTTGTTTTGTCTTCACTCTTGCTAATGCCGCATTTACTACGTCTTTATCGGCACTTTCAACTTGAACAGCCGCTTTCTTATGGCGCTCTTCACGGGCCAGTTTATCGCGCTCCATTCGCTGTTGTTTCGCTTCAAAGCGCAATTTCGCTTCTGCGGCACGGCGCTCTTCTTGTGCGATTTCACGAATTTCTGCTTTTTCTTGGCGGTAATATTGTACTAACGGGATATTGCTTGGACAAACATACGCACAGGCACCGCACTCAATACAATCGAATAAATTGTGCTTTTGCGCTTTTTCGTGCTCGTCACCCTTACTGAACCAGTAAAGTTGCTGCGGTAATAAAGCTGCTGGGCAGGCATCAACGCATAATCCACAACGAATACACGCTTCTTCAAGGGCTTTTGGCCCCATTTCTTCCATTGTAGGAACTAAAAGACAGTTACAAATTTTGACAACAGGAACATTGAGGTCGGGTAGGGTAAAGCCCATCAATGGCCCCCCCATGATCACCATTTGTTCAGGTTCTGGGTTGAATCCAGATTGTTGTAGTAAGTGCCTTACTGGGGTACCTAAACGTGCCCAGAAATTTCCCGGTTGGGAAATCGCTTCACCTGTTACAGTGACAACACGTTCAATTAAAGGTTGTCCATCAATGACTGCACGTTTAATTGCCACAACAGTGCCCACGTTTTGCATCAACACGCCTATTTGGGATGAGCGGGCACCCGATGGTACTTCTTGGCCGGTTAAAATTTTAGTTAGTTGTTTGGCCCCACCTGAAGGGTATTTAGTTGGGATCACACGGACGAAAATGTTTGAGTCTTGTTTAGTGATGGCTTTATTCAGAGATTGAATAGCTTCTGGCTTATTATCTTCAATGCCAATTAATACTTGGTCTGGATTTAATAAATGTTGTAAGACGCGGCAGCCTTCAATCACTTCTTGGGCGTGCTCTTGCATTAACCTATCATCAGCGGTGATATAAGGTTCACATTCAGCCGCATTGATAATCAATGTTTTAATTGCATCTTTACCTCCCGCCAATTTAGAGGCAGTAGGGAAGCCCGCTCCACCTAAGCCTGCAATTCCAGCTTGCTCAATTTTGTGCAATAAATCTGGTTTGGCTAATTGATAGTAATCAGGGTTTGGCTCTAATGGGCACCAAGTATCTTTACCATCAGATTGAATACGCACACATAATTCTTTCAAACCCGATGGATGTGCAGTCACCATAGGTTCAATTGCAGTAATCGTTCCAGAGGTTGAAGCATGTACTGGTACGGTACGACCAAGACCACGAGTTAACGGCTGGCCTTTAAGCACAGAATCACCGACTTGAACGATAAGTTCACCTTCAGGGCCTAAATGCTGCTGCAATGGGATAATCAGCTCATTAGGTATGGTTGCAACCCGCATAGGGGTACGGCTGGATTGCAACTTCATTTCAGGTGGGTGAATGCCACCATCAAAATCCCAGATATTGTCTTTTTTCAACCATTTAAATAACTTAAGCATGGGAGTTCTCCCTTGATTTTACTTCAGTTTTTTCAATAGGTTCAACAGAAATATTTTTCACTGGAATAGTGTTTAAATCCCATTTCCAATTGGCGGTTGTGGTTTTCACGGGGACAAGTTCAATACAGTCAGTTGGGCAGGGGGCGACGCATAAATCGCATCCAGTACATAAATCTTCAATTACGGTATGCATTGCACGGGTGGCACCGACAATGGCGTCAACAGGGCAAGCTTGGATACATTTCGTGCAACCGATACAGTTTTCTTCATCGATAATGGCAACTTTACGAACAGGGTTCTGCGCTGCTTCATCACCATCAATAGGTTGTGGGTCAACATTCAGCAATTCGGCTATCTTTAGCATGACTTGCTCGCCACCAGGGGCACATTTATTGATCATTTCACCATTGTTAGCGACCGCTTCTGCGTAAGGGCGGCAACCTGGATAGCTACACTGCCCACATTGACTCTGAGGTAAAATAGCTTCCACTTGCTCGACAATTGGGTCAGCTTCGACTTTAAAACGTAACGACGCGTAGCCTAAAATTAGGCCGAAAATCAAACCAAATACGGCTAATATACCGATGGCAATCCATACAGACATCATTAGAATTTCACCAAACCACTAAAGCCCATAAATGCGAGGGACATAAGCCCTGCAGTGATCAGGCCAATGGAAGAGCCACGGAATGGGGCAGGGACATTGGCAACAGCGAGTCGTTCACGGATCGCTGCAAACAGAACCATCACAAGGGAAAAGCCAATAGCGGCTCCAAAACCATATACGGCTGACTGCAGGAACGAATGGGACATATTAATGTTCAACAATGCCACACCTAATACTGCGCAGTTTGTTGTAATTAAAGGCAAGAAAATACCTAATAACCGATAAAGTGTAGGGCTTGTTTTTCTTACAACCATTTCTGTAAATTGTACTACCACAGCGATTGCAAGAATAAAGCTGAGTGTACGTAGATAAAGTAGGTCAAGGGGAACGAGGATCAGTGTATCAATTAGCCATGAAGAAATGGAGGCTAATGTCATGACAAATGTTGTCGCTAATCCCATACCGATGGCAGGTTCAAGTTTCTTTGATACCCCCATAAATGGACATAACCCAAGAAATTTAACAAGGACGAAGTTGTTAACCAGCACCGTACCAATAAAGAGTAATAGATAATCAGTCATGCTATTGCCTGAAATGAAAATATAAAGAACAAAAACTGGCCGAAGCCAGCTAAACAGCCATTATGATATCAAGCAATTTTTGTGATGCTTATCGATCTTGTGTGAAAGTCATTTTAACTCGTTGAGAACGTTTTAAATAAGGGACAAAGAACCCCGCACCTAACAGGGGCCAAGCAAGGACTTGCAGAGCCGTTTTGTCATCAATGGGTGAAAATGCAAATGTTTTTAGTCCTAATAATAATAAAATAAGTAACCAAATCGTAAAGCGGCGAGGGAAGTGCTTTGAACGAGAAAACATTAATTGAAGCACATGAACACTAAATACTGTCATACCAATCGAGATTGCAAATGACAAATACCACGCAGCAGGAATAAACGTTATCCAACCCTCTACCGTGGAGACAATTTCATACAGCTTGATGCAATACATCACCGTCATACTACAAACTGCCAAGAAAGTGAGTAGCAAGTAGATTGCAGGAACCAAAAGCCAACCCGTCAGGCGGTTAGCGTCATAAACTGAACTCATAAATAATTATCCATTTTTAGCCAATCGCAATCGATTTAACAATTCTATCATAGATTTATTTGCCAACTCATTCCTTCTAATGCTACTTTTCGAGCCTTATTTATATCTACAGCGATGAAAAAGCTTAGGCATAACGACGATTAACCCGTGATCGATTAAGATCTAGCGAGGATCTTCATAATAACTGGCTGTTTTGTACTGTAAACAGGCTTTTTTAGCGAACTTATTAAATAAGCGTTGTTAAACGGTAATATGGAGTGACGCTGTCACTTTAATAAATTTCAGGGAAGCTGAGATTTTTTCCATTGAAAAATGAATTATTACGGCTATCTTTTAAGGCTAAAACCGATTTTAAGGCCAATTAAAGCACTGCCTTTTGTTATGGATAAGCAAATGAACTTACTTGCAAAATTAAGAATTGACCCTTTTTTACTGATTATGATTTGTGTTGTGGGCGTGGCAAGCTTATTTCCTTGTGAAGGAGATATTAAAACGGGCTTCCAATACCTAACAACTGCGGCGATTGCCCTATTGTTTTTTATGCATGGAGCTAAGTTATCACGCGAGTCAATAATGGCTGGGATAGGGCACTGGCGATTACATTTACTGGTATTTGCAAGTACATTTATTTTATTCCCCATTATTGGTCTCGGCTTAGCCGTTATTGTGCCTGCATGGATGTCGCCGACGGTTTATATGGGTTTCCTCTATCTATGTGCATTACCAGCAACCGTCCAATCTGCCATTGCATTCACTTCTGTTGCAGGCGGGAATATCGCCGCTGCGATTTGCAGTGCTTCTGCATCTAGCATTTTAGGTGTCTTTCTTTCACCTATCTTAGTTGGCCTTTTGATGGATGCAGATGGTAGCCAAGCCGTTGACACACTCAATGCTATTGGTTCTATTCTTATGCAATTAATGTTGCCTTTCGTTGTGGGGCATTTATCTCGCCCATTAATTGCTAATTGGATTAATCGTCATCGTAAATTAGTGAATATCACTGACCGATCTTCGATATTACTTGTCGTCTATGTTGCATTTAGTGAAGCAGTGGTTGAGGGGATTTGGCAGAAAATTGATGTTTATTCACTATTGATGATTGTTGTTGTGACATGCATTATTTTATTTGTTGTGATAGTGATAAACACGTTAGCGGCTCGTTTACTTGGCTTTAGCAAAGAAGATGAAATCACGATTGTTTTTTGTGGTTCAAAGAAAAGCTTAGCAAATGGCGTTCCAATGGCGAATGTGTTATTTCCCGCAGCCACGGTAGGCGTGATTTTATTGCCACTGATGATTTTCCACCAAGTCCAATTGATGGTGAGTGCGGTATTGGCACAGCGTTATGCAAAACGCTTAGTGAAGTAATCGTTGTATCGAATAGCTTGAATAACATGTTTATTTAAGCTGTTTTTGTTCTTTTCAGTCTCTCTAACTCTAACTTTTAGTTACAACATACTATTTGTTATTATTAAATAAAGTACCTTAGCATTGTAATTAACAGGTTAGCAGCTTTACAGGCGTGCGTGATTGAAAACAATGTGAGTTTGTCTGGAAGAAGGAACTGAAGGAAAAGGGCATCATTCTGTGCCCTCAATAACTCACTAATTAACGTTTGGCCGCTTTTTGGGCTAGCGCGACTTTCTCGCTATCCGATAAAAATGCCATTGTTAAGCCGTTACGCTGTGCTTGTTCTATCTCTGTAACGCTCAAACCTGCTTGTGGTGCGGCGACTTCATATTCATGGCGTAGTTCAATGCCTTGAACGGCAGGATCATCAGTATTAATTGATGCTAACACACCCTGTTGCAAAAAGGTTTTGAGTGGGTGCTGAGCCAATGAAGGCACAGTGCTAGTTTGGATATTCGACGTCAAACAGCTTTCCATACCAATTTGATGTTGAGCTAAATATTCAATCAGAGCAGGGTCTTCAATAGCTTTTACACCGTGGCCGATGCGTTGTGCGCCTAATACTTTGATTGCATGCCAAATACTGGCAGCACCAGCGGCTTCTCCTGCATGTACGGTAATGTTTAAACCTGTATCACGAGCTTTAATAAAATGCTCTTCAAATAGCTCACCAGGGAAACCTAACTCATCACCCGCAAGGTCTAAAGCACATAATTGGTTACGATGTGCAAGCAAACCTTGTAATTCAGTGGTACAAGCTTTTTGCCCAAACGTACGGCTCAAGATACCAATCAGATTTATTTTAATATCATATTGGCGACAACCCGCTTTAACACCATCAACAATCGCTTCTACCACACCTTCAACGGGTAATTGGTGCTTCATCGCCATGTAATAAGGTGAAAAGCGTAATTCTGCATAATCGATACCTGCATTGAATGCATCTTCGACATTTTCAAACGCAACACGACGACATGCATCTAAATCAGCAAGAACCGCCACACCCCAATCTAATTTTGTTAAGAAACCCACCAAGTCGGCTTCTTGGCCTATAATTTGCACATGAGGGCGAAGAGCTTCAAGTTCCGTGGCTGGTAATTGAATATTGTGTTCTTTAGCTAAAGAAAGAATGGTTTCTGGACGGATATTACCATCAAGGTGGCGATGTAAATCGGTTAAAGGGAGATTTGTTTTTATCACGGAATGTTCCTTTATCTATTTTCTTCCCTTATTTTGGCTGTTACAACGCCAAAGGCAATCTTAAGTCACGAAAAATGTGAAACACATTCAATTATTACATAATAATTGTGATTCAAATCACATTTATTATGTGAGGTAAAAAAAAACGCCAATCAAATTGACTGGCGCTTTAAATTTTTTAGGTAACAGAAATTAATTAGTTAGCTGGAGCTTCTTGCGGAGCAGGCGCTAATTCTGGTGCTTCCATTTCTGGAGCAGGCTCTGCATCAGGGGCTGGAACAGCTTCGTACTCTAAAGCATCATCTGGATTCGACATAATTTTCATCTTAGTCAGGAATTCAGCTAATGTATACTTATCATTGTTGAATGTGAGGTCATTACCTGCAAACTTGATAGTCATCGTTAAATCATTTTCACTATCAATCATCCAAGGTGATTTTTTCTGTTTTGCTTTTTCAGCACGTTCTTCATCTGTCATGAACATTTCTTCGAATGGGGAAGAGAACATGTCAGACGTTAACATTTGCTGCACGCCTTCGAACTCAGACGTTACCATGCCTTTCATTTCTTTCTTCGTATCAGCATCAACTGGTGTACCTTGGTCAATGATCATGCCTTGCGTCATAGATTCGATTAACATTGGTTTGTTCAGTTTCAGGTTGAAGTCGAAAGATGAAATCAATTGCTTAATAGCTTCATCAACTTTGTTAGACATTGCTAAGGCTGTAATTTCGTCTTGGTTCCATTTGTTAAACGTAATGTTCAAGTCAACAGAGCTTTGACCTGCTTCGTTTTTCCAGTAGAACGGGCTAACAGTGAAAACAGGTTTGCTTTTCATCAGCTCAGGTAATGTAGTAGACATCATTTCCATCGCTAAACGTTCTGTTGCTTCAGTTGGATCGCCATTTGCTAAGCCTTGTGCCAATGCTTCGTTGTATTGCTCAACAAATTTGCCCAATGCTTTTGCATCTAACTTTTCAATTGCAACAGTTAATTCGCCCGAACCTAAGTTTTGCTCTAATGCTTTTAAGTCAGCGATACTGTAAGAGATATTCCCTTTAACATCTTCACCTGTGATAGCTGTATCACTTGAGATTTTGAAATCTTTAAATGAGAATTTGGTATCAGGGATGTTAAAGTCAGTGTCTGCAATAATAAACGATTGTTTACCTGTATAGAAACCGTACTGAGATTTTGTCACATTAGAGACTAATTTTAAGCCTTTTAATGTCATGGATTCAGTTTTATCTTTCTTACCGATAACTAAACTGTCAGTAATTAAAGACGCGTCAACCGCAGCAAGGTCAGCCGTTGTTGAAATATCAAGCTTAGAACCACTGAAAGAAACGGTAGCATCATCTTTAGAGTATTCAACAGGGATTAACTCTAAATTAGTATCAATGCTTTTGCTGTAACCGATAACAGCATTACCATGAATGAATGGCTTCCCTTTGGTTGCTTCAAATAATTCTTTAGTTGTAGCATTATTGGCTAATTCAACTTGGGTCGCTGCTAATTTAGGCATTAAATTAAATTTGGCAACCTGTGAAATAGGGAATGGGCCATGGTCGATATTTGCTTTAAATACGATTGATTCATCAGGTGTAGTCGAATCTGCTGACGTAATTACGATATCTGCTTGTGAAGAGAAAACGCCTTTTTTGTAGTTTTCTAATTTAAAGTTCACACCTGATTCAGGCACATTTACAGCAAAAAAATCGTTGGTTTTCAGGATGACTCTATCAAGTTCATCTTTAACTTTAGAACCTGTATACCATGATGCACCGGTCCACACTGCGCCCAGAGCAACGATAACACCAACCGCGACTAATGACTTTTTCATTATAAACATCCATCCTTTCAGTACGTTTCTAACGCACTTATAAATTTGTATAAGTTTTATATAACCGTCTTAATGCTGCGTAAGAAAGACGGCTAATACAGAATATGACACTAAAGATTAAACACTCGAGCAAGTTTACCATTACCTTTAATGGAAACATGTTTCTCATACGCAGGCAGAAAAATAGACTCACCAGAATCAATGCTAATTTCTTTATCACCTGAGTTTAAAACTAACTCGCCTTCAATACAGAATAAAATTGAGGCTGTATCGTTAGTTAGGGTAATCCCCGAGTGATTAATAGAATATATATTAAATGAAAAATCTTCTACTGGAATATGATATTTCCAGATATTTCCAGATTTTTCGGGGATATTTAACAAATCATGCGCAGGCGTAGGTTTGAAATCAATATTCGCAATTAACTCAGGTATATCGATATGCTTATTTGTCAAGCCTGCGCGTAGCACATTATCGGAGTTGGCCATCACTTCTAAACCGACACCTTCTAAATAAGCATGTGGTGTTCGCGCATATAAAAACATTGCTTCGCCAGGTTGCAATTCAATGACATTTAAAAGAAGAGGGGTAAATAAGCCATTATCTTCAGGATATAAGCTAACCATTTGTTTTATTGAGTCCCAAGGTTCTCCCTGACGGCTATTTAAGGCTGCCTTTAATACCCCTAGAGCCAACTCTTTTTGTGCGCCAGTTAGATTCAGAAGTTGTGCAAACAATCGAGAAAGCTTCTCTTCAGAAGGAGATTGAACAAATAACTGAATGTCAGGATGAGCTGCAGAAACAAAATCAAGTAAAGCTGCAATTTCATTCAGGGGACGAAACGCATTCATCGCCTTGAAAGGCGTTAATGCATAGATTAATTCGGGTTTATGATTATCGTCTTTGTAATTACGGAGAGGTGAATCGAGTGGTATGCCTGCCGCATTCTCTTTGGCAAAGCCAACTTCAGCATATTTCTTATTGGGATGAACTTGAACTGACAGCGGCTGAGCCGCACAAAGTACTTTGAAAAGATAAGGCAATCGGTGATAAGTTTGCGCCACCTTTTTTCCTAAATACAACTCAGGATGACTATCAATCAATGTATTTAACGGAGTAATTTGATTATTTTGGCTATCGATAACGTCGGAGCTAGCTTTAGGATGCGCTCCCATCCAAAGTTCAGCCATTGGCAAATTCTCTGGATTTGCGATTCCATACAGCTGTGTTAGGGCGTTTTTACTTCCCCAATCATAATTTTGGACTTTGTTTATCATTTTAAGCATAGCAAAATTCTCTTTTTTGTAAAAATCAACTCATTTCCTTAACATCAGGGTACAATAAGCTCGACCAAGTCTCATAAATTAAATTCAATTTGTGGCATTATACTGCTCGGTTATTTGCTTACCTGCAAGCAGACGATTCTAAAATTAATTATTCTGTGTATGTACCTAAGGAGATAGTAATGGCAGCCACTCGCATTGAAAAAGACTCAATGGGGCCTATCGAAGTACCTGCTGACCAGTTGTGGGGCGCGCAAACGCAGCGTTCTTTAGAACATTTCCGTATATCTGTAGAAAAAATGCCAGTCGCGCTTATCCACGCACTTGCGATCACTAAAAAAGCGGCAGCAAGTGTGAATATGGATTTGGGACTACTCGTTAAAGAACGTGGCGATGCAATTATTGCCGCTGCTGACGAAGTTTTAGCGGGTAAACACCCAACAGAATTCCCTTTAGCTATTTGGCAAACGGGTTCTGGTACACAAAGTAACATGAACATGAATGAAGTGTTAGCAAATCGTGGTAGTGAAATTTTAGGTGGTCAAAGAGGTAATGACCGTCTGATCCACCCAAACGATGACGTTAACAAAAGCCAAAGTTCAAATGATGTCTTTCCTACCGCGATGCACGTAGCTGCCGTTGTAGCTATTCGTGAACATCTGCTCCCAGAATTGAAAATTTTGCATAAAACTCTAGATGCAAAAGCAAAAGAATTTAAAGACATTGTTAAAATTGGCCGTACCCACTTACAAGATGCAACACCGCTGACTTTAGGCCAAGAAATTTCAGGTTGGGCTGCGATGTTAGCTCACAGCGAAAAACACATTGAGAACGCGGTTCCTCATGTTTGTGAATTAGCATTAGGCGGTACTGCAGTCGGTACAGGTCTGAATACTCACCCAGAGTATGCGGTTCGTGTTGCTAAAAAAATTGCTGAATTAACAGGGCAACCATTCATCACTGCACCGAATAAATTCGAAGCATTAGCAACATGCGATAGCTTGGTTCATGCTCACGGTGCGTTAAAAGGCTTAGCGGCATCATTAATGAAAATCGCTAATGATGTTAGATGGTTAGCTTCTGGCCCTCGTTGTGGTATTGGCGAAATTTCAATTCCAGAAAACGAACCAGGCAGTTCAATCATGCCAGGTAAAGTTAACCCAACACAATGTGAAGCATTAACCATGCTGTGCGCACAAGTCATGGGTAACGATGTTGCTGTGAATATAGGAGGTGCTTCGGGTAACTTTGAATTAAACGTTTTCCGTCCAATGTTAATCGATAACTTCCTGCAATCGGTACGTTTATTAGCTGATGGTATGCGTAGCTTTAATGAACACTGTGCTGTGGGTATCGAGCCAAACCGTGAGCGCATTGAGAAATTACTACATGAATCATTAATGTTAGTAACCGCATTAAATACGCACATTGGTTATGATAAAGCAGCTGAAATTGCGAAAAAAGCGCATAAAGAAGGCCTAACATTAAAAGAGTCTGCATTAAAGCTGAACTATTTAACTGAAGAGCAGTTTAATGATTGGGTTCGTCCAGAGGACATGGTTGGCAGTATGAAATCTTAATCTAAACGTTAAGATTAAATCTTAAGGCACCCGCATGGTTAAACTAGCGGGTGTTTTTTTATCGCTCAATGTAAAGATTTAATCGAGGGATCAATAACTCAACAGGTTTTGCGCGTGGGCGATTACGTAATGCGATATTATCTGCATGGTAGTCAGGCAACTCCCCAATTTTGATTTCAGCCAATGTTTTCTCTACAGCAAAAACGAATAATGGTGTTGCACAGGCAAATTGAGTCTGTTTTTGCTGAGCCTTATCCCAAACGCGTGCAATTGGCTGCACTTTTACAGGGCGCTGGGTTTTTAAAATGGCATCATGGGGAAGGGACTCAATCAATTGTATTTCTGTTTTTAATTGCAATTGCCAATGCTCTCGCGGTAAATGAGCAGGGCAACGGCCATTTTCTAAACTATATTGTAATTTATCGAGCAATGTTTCTTTAGTGATTTTATTGATCACTTTTTTATTTGCCCAACCAAAGCCTAATGTATCTACATCCACTAAGCTTGTGATAGTACGGTAAGTATTTAACGTGAGTAGGCCATGCAAACTTTCTCTAATAAACTCAAATCGTTGAGTCTCATCTATCTGCGTAACAAGGGTTTTAATGGATATCTTCAGCTGATTGATTTCATCTATTAATTGGTTAAACCGCTGATAACCCTGGTTGTCTATTTGAATACAAATGACACCTGGTAGCCGAATAGCGGCTTTGTTACTAATTTCAGTAGATTTATTATGTATAAACAGTAGGTTGAGTAGGGCAATGACTTCTTTTATTGCATTATTACCAGTAATCTCATCAACAATAATTTCGTTGACCTCATTGTTTTCATCACCTTTAATGACATCGGGTAATGTATAAACTTTAGCTATATATTGTTTCTGCTCAGACAATAACCCAGATAACTGTTTTATCTGGCATTCTAATTGGTTAAAAAATTCGATTAATATTTGTTTTTTATTCATATGAATTAGTTACAACATACAGTTTGTTTAAATATAAATTAACATTAGCAACAGTGTTTTTCAATTCGATTGTGTTAACTAGAGTAAAAAGGGGATGACTCCCCTTATTTTAGCACTTTCAGTTCGATTTCACAAAATGTATATTTAAATCAATTGCTTGATAAAATGCATTACCTGTGTCATCGATTGTCCATACTGCTAAAATGGTATGGTACCCTTGATGTGATAATGGAAGGACACAGTTATGTTGAACAACTTCCTGTGGTATTTCAACGCGTTCGTATTTGCAAAAAGGTTTTAACTCAAATTGCGCACGAGATAGCGGTGCATTTGGATTCCAATTTAATTTGGTGATGAAGTATTCCCATTTCGTGGTTTTATGTATCGCTGTTAACCGCCATCTGAAATCAATTTCAGGGGAGGATTGTGTCAAGCGTTTCCAACGAAGAGGAGTTTGTTCATCAAGCTGTTTAAACTGGGGTAGTCCTGCACTCGCAATTTGACCATCAAGCGGGCCTTTTTCTGGAAACCCCTTCGGTCCTTCAACTGATTGGGGTTCATATTGAACAGGGCCACAATTTTTGTTTTCTTGTTTTTTACACAAATAAGCTCGACTTTCAGGAGACTCGACATATCCATGGGACCAAACTAGAAAACTACAACAGAAAAGAACTGGGGCAAACAACAACGGTTTCATCTCATTTCCTCGTTATTAAAAGAGCGTGTATCATCCAGTAATAACGAGGGGGAGAAAATTTTAACCTTTATCAGTGTCTAAGCTAATGGTCATAACAGCCTGATTTCAATCGGCATGCAATCATAACACCAACCAATAATATTCCTGCGATGAATAAAGCAACGCCGTTCCAACCATAATTAGCCCAGAATAGCCCACCAACTGTACCCGCAATACTTGAGCCCGCATAATAGCTGAATAAATACAGTGAAGATGCTTGCCCTCGAGCCCGTTTAGCACGACGTCCAACCCAGCTGCTAGCAACAGAGTGTGCCGCGAAAAAACCAGTTGTTAATAAGGTCATTCCCAATAAAACAATCCAGACATTTGAATGTAATGTAATTAAAATACCTAATAACATCAATGAAATAGCAGCAATCAATATGTTACCTAATCCATATTTCTGGGTGAGACTGCCTGTTTTTGTCGCACTGTATGTACCTGTTAAGTAGATAACAGATAAAAAACCAACGGTAGATTGTGATAAGTTATAAGGTGCTTCTAATAAGCGGTAACCAATATAATTATACATGGTGACGAACCCGCCCATGAGAACAAAACCCTCAACAAATAACCAAGGTAAGCCTTTATCCCTAAAATGAAGATGTAAATTGACCCATAAATTTTTCGGTTTTAACGAGCTGGCACGAAAGTGTTGGGAAGGGGGTAATAAACGCCAGAAACTTATCGCAGCAATCAAAGCCAAGGTCCCTAAAATCACGACAGCGACACGCCATGAAAAATAATCAGCAACAACCCCTGTCATTAATCGTCCACTCATTCCACCAATGGAATTCCCGCTGATATAAAGTCCCATAGAAAGAGCCACATAACTTGGGTGTATCTCTTCACTTAAATAAGTCATGGCTACAGCGGCAACGCCACTAAGGGATAAGCCAACTAAGGCTCTAGCAATCAAAATACCTTGCCAGCTTTGCATCACTGAACTTAATAACGTAAATAATGCCGCACATGTCAACGCTATCACCATCACGTTTTTACGACCAATCGCATCTGATATTGGCCCTGTGATTAACAAACCTAAAGCCATTAAGCCTGTGCTTAATGAAAGGGCTAGGCTGGCTGTTGCAGGAGATACGTTAAAATCTGTGGATAATAAAGGCAGGATAGGCTGCACAAAATACAGCAGCGCAAATGTTGCAAAACCAACTGTAAAAAAGGAGAGGGTGACACGTAGGTATAAAGCGTCATCTCTTTGAATATAATGTTTTTTAGGTGCGACATGTACCGCGGAGTCAGTTTCTTCCCTTTCAGCAGGTTGCTCAGTAGTCAGGCTATTGGATGAGTGTTCCATGTGTATTCCTTGTCATACTAACTCATTTGATTTTGATCAAAGAATAGAAATTCCTAAGTTTTTTGTCTAATATATTAATTATCTAAAATGATACTTTAAAGATATCAATATACTTATGAACATTGAACTGAGGCATTTACGCTATTTTATTGCGGTAGCAGAAGAGCTCCATTTTGGGCGAGCCGCTGAGCGCCTACATATATCACAACCTCCATTAAGCCAACAAATACAATCACTTGAAGAACAAATTCATGCTAAATTATTGGAGCGAAATAATCGAAATGTCGCTCTAACACCGGCAGGAACCATGTTTTTAAAAGAGGCTTATCAAATACTTGCTCAAGTTAATGCGGCTGCAACTAAAGCAGCTCGAATGGAAAAAGGTGAGCTCGGTGAATTATCTATTGGTTTTACTTCCACAACACCCTTTATGCATAAAGTCACAATGAGCTTAAGGCAATACCGTGAAACTTACCCTGAAGTCTCTATTCACATGCACCAAATGAATACAAAACAACAAATTGCGCCTTTAGTAACTGGGCGCATTGACATGGGGATTATGCGAAATACTATTTTGCCTGAGCAACTCGACTATCAATTGCTGTTTAAAGAATCATTTATGGTTGCCGTTTATGAAGGGCACCCATTGTTAGAATTCGAAGAGCAAGGCGTCGATATTCAATTGTTGGCTAATTACCCTCTAATTTTTTTTGAACGTGAAGTAGGAACGGCGTTACATGATGAGATCAGTCAGTTATTAACCTCCGCAGGGATCGTCCCTAAAATCTCACAAGAAGCTGGGGAAGCCATGACAATACTTGGGTTAGTTTCCGCAGGAATGGGAATATCTATTATTACTGAATCATTCACACGCATGAAAATTGATGGTGTAAGATATGTAAAATTAATTAATATTGAGGCATCATCTGAAGTATGGTTAGTTTACAATACCCGTAGAACCTTACCTGCAGTCGCTAAAAAATTGACTCAAATTTTGATTTCCAATATTGTCGGCAAATAAACGTGACCGAAATCACACTTGGTATGTATGCAGAATCATTCATATACAGAATAAGGCATAATAACTAATTGCTTTATAAAGGATTTGACAATCGCTATGCTGAACCAAACGGGTCATATTGACCAAATAAAACAATTAAACACAGGTATTGTGTATCGAATAATTGATCAACATGGTCCAATATCGCGTATTGCCTTATCTAAGCAAGCTTCATTAGCCCCTGCAAGTATCACTAAAATTACCCGTGAGCTAATGGATGCCCACCTTATTAAAGAGCTAGAATTTCCAGTATTGGGTTTGCGAGGTCGCCCCGCAATTGGTCTGGTCATTGAAAGTGAAGGGTGGCAGTTTCTTTCGATGGTTATTGAGCCACGTAAAATCACGGTTTCTTTGAAGGAAATTAATGGGGTGACGCTAGCGCAAAACACATACCCATTTGATGTGTGTGGTAATGATGCTTTTATTCATGAATTGCTTGAGTTAATCAGCCAGTTTTTTGCTGATCATCAAATGTTAATTGAGCGGCTTACTGCGATCAGCATCCTTGCAGAAGGTATCATAGATCCTTACCAAGGGATTGTTTTCCAACTTACGGGTTTCAATATTAATTCTTTACCAATAGCACAACATCTGACTAAACAGACAGGTTTACCTGTTTATTTACACTCAACCGTTGATGCACTGGCATTAATGGATCATTTTTCGCTTTCAGCAAAACGACAAGCCACAAATATTATTTACCTTCAAATACAGGATGTGGTGAATGCCACTGTACTAAACCGTGGCGTGACATTAGATGCCAATACACAAAAACCGCTTCTATTCGGTCATAGTCAGTTAGGTGAATCGAATCAAGTTGCCTGTTATTGTGGAGGTGAGGGTTGCTTGGAAACGCATATTTCCATTCCAGTGGTATTGCAAAAAGCCAGTAATTTATCTTGTCATTACCCTGATAGCGTCTTATTCCAAAGTGAAATATCAATCGATAAAATTTGCGCTGGCGCAATATTAGGCGATCCCCTTTGTGTTTATCTAATAGAAATGGTAGCAAAACAATTGGCCAAACCATTATCGTTAATGGTAAGCCTATTTGGTACTGAACTTATTCTTATTAACTCCCCCTTAAATATAGCATCAGAGAGATTATTTGAGCGGTTGCATCATTATATACATCAATACGCATCTCCTCTGTATAGTTCTCATTTATTAATAGAAAAATCTAATTTTTCAGTAAAAGAAAGTGAATCCACATTAATTCAGCGCGCTTTATATGATGGTTCACTGCTACTACAATTGCTACAAGGCTAAAACAATTAGATAAACTTTTGACTATCGACCACAAAATTGAGCTAACGCAAACTTATCACTTTCCCATTCCCATAAACTGAATCCATATCATTTTTACAGCTTATTGCTGCTAGTCTGTCACTTCAGGATAGAAAAAGACCATGATCAATCTATTTATTACCGGGACAGATACAGATGTCGGGAAGACAGTATCGACACTTGCTATTTTGCAAGCACTCAATGGACAAGGAATTAAAGCCGTAGGATACAAACCTATTGCAGATCAATGCATTGATACCCCAGAAGGAGTCAGGAATAAAGATGCATTATTGATTCACAGTGTGTCTAAAGACCTCGTTTCTTATGATGAAGTTAATCCAGTTCGCATCACTGACAACTACAGCCATGAGAACAGTATTGATTTTAGTAAAATCAAACAAGGTTTAGAGCATTTACATGAACAATGCGACATGGTCGTTATTGAAGGAAATGGCGGTTGGCGCTATTTACTTGATGATAATACTTTTTATGCCGATTGGCTCAAAGGACAATCTGTCGGAGTCATCTTAGTGGTGGGTATTCAGCACGGTTGTGTCAATCATGCCTTGTTAACAGCGGATGCAATTAGAGCCGATGGTTTACCGCTAATTGGCTGGATGGCAAACCGAATTAATCCAGGTCTTGCTCATTACGCACAAATTATTGACCGTCTACAGCACCACATTAAAGCGCCACTAATTGGTGAAATTCCGTATTTATTACGGCCAGAAGAGCGGGATTTAGGACGCTATTTGCATATCGAAAAATTGCAGGAATTTATTACTGTACCAGCATAATTATTTGAAAATAAACAAATAAAAAGGGCGATTTATTCGCCCTTTTTGTGTTATTTATCCATGCCTAATGGCGAGTATAAATAATTTTATATGAATCATTTTGGCAGTGACCGACAACTTGGCCTTTTGATGGGTCAACTTCATCATTAGGAACTGCAACTAAACTAAAACTATCGGCAGGTACGCCATTATTGATAATTTTCTGTTTAATTTCTTCTATCACACTTTCACATGAAGCTTGAGCAAAAGCAGGGGCCAACATCACTAAAAATAATGGAACTAACAATTTCTTTCGCATCGATCCTCCTTGGTAAATGACTCCATAACGAACAAGTTAACAACTTACGGGTTAATTGGACGACCAGTACCAACATCTAAACAGCGCTTTGTACTAGGCTCCCAATAGGCATTCAGATTCAAGCTTTTTTCACACTTATCTTTTGCATCAAATGCGGCGTCAATCTTATCGAACTCTTTTTCAGTACGCGTATTCACTTTATTGCGTAACATTCGAGTGTTATCCCATTGTTCTTTTTCTTGGCGAGCTTGTTCTTTATTTAAAGTATCATCACCTTTACCAACAGAAACACAAGTACTGCCTGCAGTGCATGACGTTGTTGTATTTCCCTGAGCAGCGGGTGCAACTGTTGTCCAAAGTAATGGTAAACAGACACACATAGCTGCTACGCTTTTCTTCAAAATATTCTGAGTACTCATGTAAATTCCTTACTAAACAGGGCCAATATCTTGAGTATAGCCAAAGATAAACCATTTCGTCTGTAGAGAATAGTACGAAAATTAAAGTTGTTTATGAACGGTTAAACCAGCGAATGTTTGGCAAACAGGCATTAATTCCAGAGTATTCACGTTCATATGCGCAGGCAGCGTTGCAACCCAAAATACCGTTTCAGCGATATCTTCAGGCGTTAATGCTTCAGCACCTTTATAGGTGTTTGCAACTTTATCATCATCACCTTTAAAACGTACGTTAGAAAACTCAGTTCCACCGACTAAACCTGGCTCAATATCCGTCACCCGAATTTTTTTACCTTGTAAATCAGCACGTAAACCTAATGAAAATTGTTTAACAAATGCCTTAGTGGCGCCATACACATTACCACCTTTGTAAGGCCAACTTGCTGCGGTTGAACCAATATTAATAATATGACCATGATCTTTTGCCACCATGCCTTGTAGGACTTCATAGGTCATATTGACCAAACCTTTGGTATTGGTATCAATCATTACTGCCCAATCGTCTGGGTTTGCATTAAACGCAGGTTCCAAACCAAGTGCTAAACCTGCATTATTGACAAGAACATCAATATTTTTCAAGGAGGTAGGTAAATTAGCGACGGCAGTTTGAATCGCTTTTCTATCTTGAACATCTAATGTTAGAGGATGAAAACTATTGCCTAATTCACGTTGTAACGCTTCTAAACGTTCAGTTCGACGCCCTGAACCAATAACGGTATGCCCTTGCTGAATGAATCTACGCGCGATAGATTCGCCAAATCCAGATGATGCACCAGTCACTAATATAATCATGAAAACCTCTAAGCTATTATAGTTGTCTTGCGTAAATTTATTCTAACGCCTTCGAAAGGGAACTACAAAAGTTACTATTCAAGACCAACGATATGCTTATCTTTTGGGTAGCTCAACGTATAATTAAATGGAATTTCAATCTGTTGGTTAGCTTCTAAAGTCACATCCCAAGTTAATTCTCCTGTTGTTTTATTGACAACAGCCTGTTTATTATCAATTTCAGAGACTTTAATTTCGCTATCTTGACTAATCGGTAATTGGTCAACAATTGTTAAATTAATTGGCTTAGTATGCATATTTTTGGCTTTAATTAAATATCCTTCCTTCTGTTCAATAGTTGAACCAATAAAACTTGGTTTTTTCTTCATTTTTTCGTTATTTTCACGAGAAATCTGAATGTTTTTATCAATGCCAAAAGGAATAAAGAGAGTATCATTCAACTGAGTGGTATCAATTTGGAAATTACCAATATACGTATTGCCATAGTAAATATTGGCGTTACCATTCAGTAAATTCAGCGCCTGCCAATTATCGATATCGGCTTGTAAGAAGACATCTTCCGCCAATTTCGGTGTCGTCGTGTATTGGTATTTCCCTATAATATCTGTTTGTTTGATGGTTAACGAGTTGGGTTTTGTGCTGCTTTTTAGGCTATAAGGTAATGAAATATCGTAGTTTAAATTGATGCCATTGTTTGATGCAGTGACAAAATCGGCAATACCTGAGCTATCACGCTTTTTTTTTGCACGCATACTGGCGTCCGTCATTGCGACGGGAGCAGGGGCCTGTTGCATTAAGGCTTGGGATTCGTACTGTATACTGTCATCATAAACCGATAAGCGCCAAGGTTGCAGGTTAAATGGCGTAATATTTTTAGACGGATTCACAGAGGATAACGTTAAATTGACATCTCGCCAATCAATCCCTGTGTTTTGCACAACATTGGCTTTGTAGGTAAGAACGATAGGGGATTCAACATCTTCGCTACGAAAATCATAACTTGGGGACCAGGCGGCATCAGGGGTAAGGTAAGAAAGTTGCATTTGTGCTGTGGTTGCGTTTTTCGCATCAATGACCATCACCACTTGAGTTTGCTGCCCGACAACCGCAGGCAAGTTTTCATCAATTTGAGCTTGTAGCAACATGTTTTTTTCTTCAAGCTCACCCACTGACGTTTGGTTCTGCTGCTGTTCTTGCAATATTTGCGTCATCTGTTGACGAATAAAATTCAATTTTTGTGATGATTGCTCAATTGTCTGGCTATTGCTTTCACCAAAAAAACGTTGATCTTTCAACAACGATAATTGTTCTTCTCCCACTTTAATTGCAATATTTAAGCGTTCAATTTGTTGATTATTTTGTTTTTGTTGTTCTTGAAGCGTAATTATTTCAGGTGAATAAATAGGGGGAACAGCGACCTTTTGGACATTGATTGAACGAATAATAACATCATTATTTTTCAAACTAACGGACAGGGTTCGTGGGTCTATATTTGCTGCAATATTGGTCAATATAACATCATTTTGGCCCGGCTTAAGTGACAGTGTCACATCATTATCCAACTCAGCCCCACGTAAAAATATTGTCGCATGATTCAATTTAACATTTTGATTTAAAGTACTTTCTGCTTCCGCTAGAGCATGGCCTGCAGCAAGAAGTGATGTTAAAAGTAGGCCACTTACAATACGAATGGAAACCGTCATAGTGAAACTCCAAGAATATATAATGAGCAAAAATTGATAAATCGGCGATTCACTCATCATATTTTATCCGTTTGTCACTTGATAACAGATAAAGCCTAAAATATTTTATTTGTACTTTTTCATTTGGTAGATAAAGTATCCAGTCGCTAAAGGGATGATAAATGGAATAATCGCAATTAAATACAAAGCGCCGAAGCCTCTAGCGCCCCCCCCATTAATTATCTCTTCAAATGTATGCTCTGAAAAATAGTGAAGAAGAACATCATCACTGCATTTTTTAGCAAAAGGAAATAAAGGCAGGCAAATACAAGCATAGATTATCCATAACAGGTGTGCTGTCGCATTTTCACTTAACGAATAAATAGCCATTCCAAAGATCATAAATCCAAAGCACGATTTACCCCAAAAATCCCAACTTTTGATAAATAGACGAATAGGGTGTTTATTTTTTCGCTCCAAGGCCTTACGTTTCTCGATTTTTTCTTTTGTGTAATGCCGTCCATTTTTACTCATAAAATTTCCTTGTAAAACAAAAAGAAGTAAAGCTATATTAATCTATCATTAATGGCTCAACGGTTAAAAATGAAAATATTTAACCACGCTAATTTTGATGGCACAACCGTTCGTTTGCATTGGACTAATCAACCTTATAAAGGACACATCAATTTAACAGGAAAAACATCTCATTAATGAAAGCCATATCTGTAGTCTCTCCAGCAGGTAAAAATATTGCGTTAGGAAAAAAAACGTTAGAAATAAGAAAATGGGCACCAAACATCGGTTGTAATGAAGACTTACTGATTGTTGAAAATCACAATTATCTTTTAAAAGATGGCAATGAAGAAATGGGGAAAGCTGTCGCAATTGTTAAAGTGAAAAACGTGAGGCCATTCGTTGAAAGTGATATTGATGCAGCCTGCGCATCCTACTATGAATATAGTAATTTTTTGCAATTCTCAGGCGGCTCTATTGATGTGTTATACGAGTTATTCAGTCAAGATAGCCGTTTTCATGTTGTGAGCTCTCCGCATTTGCGCGTCTCGTCGGGAAATGAAGGGCGTTTTAGCGTTGGCTCTGATGTGCCAGTTTTATCATCTGTGACGTATAAAGATAATACGCCAGTTCAGTCCGTTGAATATCGAAGTAGCGGTGTTATTTTTACAGTTAAGCCATTGATTACGCAACATATCATTTCACTTGATGTGAATCAGCAACTTAGCAATTTTGCAAAAACAGAAACGGGCGTGAATAACTCGCCAACGCTGATTAAACGCGAAATTGCAACGAACGTTAAGTTTCAACAATAAACGAACCAACACGGATTAACCAGCCAAAACGCTGGATTTCTTCATTTTATACTTAGGTTCGCATAATGCATATTATGTTAAATAAGCTATAAGGGTTCATTAGTTCACGATCCTTCTCTCCATTACGCTAGACTTATGTTTCTTGAGATCAACTCAATATTAAGGTGGGAAATTCAACTTAACCCAATATTTATAAATGAAAAACGCTCTCCCTCCCCTTAAACATAACTATGGTTTATCTGAATCAGCTAAGACCTCATACTCATGACTTATCTTTATCAGCATTTCAGAACAAACGGATGATATTACCATCCGTGTATATTTTCTTTCTTATTGCTTATATGCTGAGTGAAAAATGAAAAAAATTTATCAATGGACTCGCCAAAATTATCGAATAACAACAGATACTGACGATTTTGATATACCTTCTATTCACCAGTATCTAGTCCGTTCAAGTTGGGCAAAAGGAATTGATCTAGAGACAGTGGCCCAAAGTATTTCTCATAGCCTTTCCTTTGCTCTTTTTTATGATAATAAGCAAATTGGTTTTGCCCGTGTTGTCACAGACTGGGCGACATTTGGTTATTTATGTGATGTTTATATCCTCGAAGAATATCAACGCCAAAAACTTGGGCTCTGGTTAATGGAATGCTGCCATTCTCACCCTTTAATGATGCGCCTACGACGGCTCATGTTGGTAACATCAACAGCCCCCTGGTTATATGAAAAAGTGGGATATAATCCCATAAACCGTGAAGACTTTGTTTGGGAAATTGTTAGGCCAGATATTTATCAAAAAATGGAATAAAACTGTTTATTGATAGTTTCAGTACTATGATTATTTAATAGTATTATTAACATGTTGATTTTATTAAAAACGGTATGATTAAACATACCGTTTTCTCAATGACTAAATGGTGACGGTTATGGTTTCTCAGCGGCATATGATTTAGGTTACGGCGTCACGTTTGGAGGTGGATATTCAAACTCAAAACGGACATCGGGCCAAAATAATGTGATAACTGTAGCCAGGGATATAGGCCTATCTTTCGCCATAGACCAAACACGCTACCAGTTTTACCAACAAATGTTTAATCAATGGAGTGATGATGAGATCGACGTCTTTAAGATGTTGATTGAGAGGTTTTCAAACGCCTTAACGCTATTTGAAACCCCTTAACATAAGTAAGAGGCGTTTTTAATCAAACAGGCCTATCTATTTTATTGGCCGCTTTTTCTAACAAACTATCTAAGCTGGAATGCAGTAAGTGGTTTTTCACCGCTTTGCTTTCAACCTCCAGTTTAGATCCAATTTTTTTATCCATAGTATAGATATTCACTTTACCAGCAACATGCTCATATAATAATAAGCCATCAACACCCTCTCCTTGCTTATCATGGAACTCAGTTAATACCTTTTGCATGCGGGTTTTCGCTTGCTTATCCCCTTCCACGGCTTTGCGTAAGTCTTCAGTTAATAGGCCAACGGGAGCGGAGTAAACATACAGCACCTCAACAGAATAGCTGCCATCATTGCCATCACAAATAAAACAGTTGTGATCCTGAGCGTCAGAAAGCGCGTTCATTTCGCGCAGCTCTATCACTAATTTTTGTCCATCTTTATATGGGTCTTGGGATATATCGAGAAACACTAAGCGGTATGGACCAGGATCACCTGCAAAAGCACTTGTTATGCTACAAAGTGAGATAAACCCCGCCGTGATTAATGAAAGGATACGTTTCATAAGTGGCTCAACGAGAATAAATGTACCTTTACTGTACGAGGTTTACCTATATAAAGAAAAGAGTGAATTATCTTATTCATCAACCTAATTCATCTAATTTTTAACCCTGATATAAACCGTAACGTATACGTTGCAGATCGCCAAAAAAAACACTATATTGTAATATATATATTACAAAAGAGGCCGTTATGAAAATTTCAATGGCAATGTCAGATTTAGCAATAACACAAGAACTCTATAACCGCCTTGAATATTATAGGCAATCTAGGGGGCTGTCACAGGAAGAGCTTGTCGAAAATCTAGGTATTAGCCGACCAACCTACGCACGAATACAAAAAGGCACTTGCAGCCTTGGAACATTTATCAGCGTATTACGCGAGCTGAATTTATTGGAAGGGTTCGACACATTGATCCCCCCTCCGTCTTTACGTCCTTCAGAAATAGTTAAACAACAAAATGTTAGGCGTAATCAAATACAGACCAAACTCTCTGTCAAAGAAATGTTAGCTAACCGAAAAAATAAAGGTTCGATATGATAGCCAAATCTTGCACTGTCTTTTTTGATAATATACCCACGGGCTATTTGGCCTATACAGATGATAGCGGTTTTGCGACGTTCGAATATACCAAAGAGTGGCAAAAAGAGGGTTTTAGTCTCTCCCCACTTCACTTACCGTTGAGTTCACAAACCTATACTTTCCGCAGTTTACCTGTTGATACCTATCGCGGTTTACCTGCTGTATTTGCAGACTCCTTACCCGATGATTTCGGAAACGCCTTGATCAATGCGTGGCTGGCACGCCAAGGTAAAGACAAATCACAATTTTTAGCCTTAGACCGATTACTCTATACTGGAACTCGGGGTATGGGCGCACTTGAATACCAACCGACGAATTACCCGAACATTGAAGAAGATACCCCAATATTGATTGAAGAATTGGTCAATATCGCCCAAAAAGTGTTGGATGCGCGAGATGATTTGCATTTAACGGATAGTGAAGAATCCTCGATGTCTAAGTTGCTACAAATCGGCACCTCTGCAGGTGGTGCACGTGCTAAAGCCGTAGTCGCAGTCAATAAAGACCGTACAGAAATCCGCTCAGGCCAAGTAAAAGTCCCAGAAGGGTTTGAACATTACTTACTTAAATTTGATGGTGTTGTAGAGCACCAAAGCAATAAAGAAACCTTTGGCGACCCAAAAGGATTTGGGGTGATGGAGTATGTTTATTACCTGATGGCCACACAAGTGGGTATTGAAATGTCAGAATGTGAGTTATTAAGGGAAGCACAGAGTGGACGTGCTCATTTTATGACTAAGCGCTTTGACAGAGTGGGAAATTTAAAATATCACGTCCTTAGTTTATGTGGCTTAGCGCATGCAGACTTTAGAAAACCAGGTGCATTTAGTTACGAAGAGCTACTGTTAACTGCAAGGCAGTTGGGTTTATCAAATAAAGAGCAAGAGCAAATATATCGCCGAATGGTGTTTAATATCATCGCCCGTAACCATGATGACCACACCAAGAATTGGTCATTTATGGTGAACGACCAATACGAATGGCAGTTAGCGCCTGCTTATGACCTCGCTTGGAGTTATAAAAAAGACTCAGAATGGGTACAATCTCACCAACTGTCATTAGCGGGTAAACGTGATAATTTTACCCATGATGACTTGTTGTCAATCACAGAACAAATTACACACCTACGTAGAAATAAAGCAAAAAAAATAATTGATGAGACAATTGCCGTGGTCTCAACGTGGCGAGAGCTTGCTGAACACCATGGTGTTCCAGCTGCACTGAGGGAGAGTGTTTGGAATACACTCAGATTAAAATGGTAACGTATATATTCCAAATAGTATAAAAAAAGCCAATATTGCAATATATACATTACAATTTGGCGCAAGCAAAATTAGTAGTCATCCGTTGCTTGCGCCTATATCTATTATATTTCTATTTCATAAATGGATAATCAATATAACCTTCTGCACCACCGCCATAAAATGTTTCAGGGTGCTGAGGATTCAGTGGTGCACCATGCTGCAAGCGCGCAACTAAATCAGGGTTTGCGATAAAATCACGGCCAAAAGCTACGGCATCAATTAATCCTTTTTCGATTAAGTCTTCTGCCTTTTCAATAGTATAAGCACCAGCACCAATAATTACACCATCAAAACACTGGCGAACTTTTTGACGAAATGCCTCTGTATAAGGCTTACCGCCTGCCCAATCAGGCTCAGAAAGATGTAAATAACCAATCCCACGCTGATTTAACGCATCAATCACATATAATGCGTCTGACTCTTCATCGGGGCCATTTCCTGTATTTTGGAAACTACCAATTGGAGATAGTCGAATACCTATGCGCTCTGGTGCCCATTGTTCACATACGGCATCAATCACTTCCAACAAAAAACGTGCGCGGTTTTCAATACTACCACCATATTGGTCATCACGATGATTTGCATCTGGCGATAAAAATTGGTGCAATAAATACCCGTGAGCACCATGTAATTCCACCATGTCAAATCCCGCTTGGCGCGCATTTTCTACCGCTTGGCGAAAGTCATCAACAATTTGAGGGATTTCTTGTAATGTTAGCGCTCGCGGCATTGAGGTTTCAACCCTCACTGGTTTACCTTGCTCGTCTCGTAAAGACGTACGTGTGTTAGCACTTAGTGCCGAAGGTGCAACAGGTGATTGATTCTCAGGTTGTAACGTATCATGGGAAATTCGCCCTGTGTGCCACAGTTGTACGGCAATATGACCACCTGCATCATGTACCGCTTCTGTGATCTTTTTCCAAGCGACAATTTGCTCAGGGCTATGTAACCCTGGAGCCCCTGCATAGCCTTTTGCTTGCGCTGAAATTTGTGTCGCTTCCGAAATGATCAACCCTGCACTAGCACGTTGACGATAATACTCCCCCATTAATTCTGTAGGGACATCACCTGGCTCAATACTACGCAAACGCGTTAATGGTGCCATGAATATTCTATTTGCTGCAGTGAAAGCACCAACTTTAAGTGGTGTGAATAATTGTTTTTGCGACATAACAGCTCCATATTAGACCAGTCGACTAGTAATTAGAGAAATAAAAACGCCATTTAACTATTTGGCGTCTGAAGTGTATTCTTTACATGTTCCAACGCGTTTTCCAATGGAACCGTGCTACGTGTAATTTTTGATTGTAAATTTGCCCCTAACCAAAGCGCATAGAAAACTTGAGCCTTTGATAAAGGATCCCCCATAAAATAAAGCGATTTTTCTTGGCGACCTTTTTCTAAGGCATCCGCAAGCAAACCAATAATTTGCCGAACACCCTCATCCATCGCTTTATTCATATCTTCAGATAAGTCACACACTTCAGCTGATAATTTTACCGTGAGGCAACCATTAATATGACCCACCTGGCAGACCTGTTGCAGCATTTCACCATAATAAGCTAAAAATCGGTCGCCGTAATTCCCTGCCCCTTGTTCGAAGTGCTTTGTTAGGCGTTGTAAATAGTCTGTGTAATAACGTTCTAACATCGCAACACCAAACGCTTCTTTAGAGCGAAAATAATGGTAAAACGATCCTTTAGGTACTTGTGCAGTTTTTAAAAGTTCACTAAGCCCCATCCCCGTAAAACCAAGATGCAGACAAAGGCGCTCACCCGTAGCTAAAAGATGTTCACGTGTATCGTGTTCTGTGTGTTTATTCATGGCACTACTGTACTGGACTGATTGGTCTAGTACAAGTTTTTTCCTGCTAAAATACAAAAATAGCATATTCTGCCAAGGCAATTTCAGGCAATATATTCCTTTAAATAGCGAGGTGGGAATGGGTATGACGAGTGTAATCGAAGAACAAAATGATAAAGCATTTAAGCACCATTTTAATGAAGCGATGTTACAGCGACTTGCTGAACTCATTAGTGTTGAATACCCAGAATTTAATGCAAAAACATTGCATGATTTAGCCTCTAAAATGTCCCAACTTGAAATGAAAGCACGAGTCCATGCGATCCGAGACGTTTTAATTACCGCACTGCCATCTGACTACCCTAGCGCACTTAAAATCATTATTTCGGTGCTAAAACAAAATCAATTACAAGGATTTGCTATTTGGCCATTGGCTGAGTTTATTCAAGTACAAGGTTTAGCACACTACGACATTTCACTCGATGCCTTAAAATTACTCACCACCTATTTTACCTCTGAATGGGCCATTCGCCCTTTTATCAAGCAATACCCTAATGAAACCATGAGCTTTCTAACCAAATGCACTATTGATGATAATGTCCATGTGCGCCGTTGGGCATCTGAAGGTACTCGTTCTCGCCTCCCTTGGGGTGAGAAATTACATGCGTTTATCCAAAACCCTATCATCACTCGCCCAATTTTAGATGCACTTAAGTTTGATAGTGAGTTATATGTCCGCAAAAGCGTGGCCAACCACCTTAATGATATTTCGAAAGACCACCCTAGCTACGTGACACAACTACTGACTGAATGGAAACAACAGGCCAATACACCACAAGAACAGCAATATATCAAATGGATCACTAAACAAGCATTAAGAACGCTAATTAAACAAGGAAACCACGACGCGTTGGCACTTATTGGTGTGGAACATGGGGCGCAAGTTTCTATTGAACAATTTAATGTCACTCCAAATATTAAACTCGGTGAAAATTTAATACTTGAGCTTTCTCTACGTTCATTCAGTGATAAACCGCAAAATTTGGTGATCGATTATATTATTGGTTTTATGAAAGCGAACGGAAAAACAGCGCCAAAAGTATTTAAGCTACGCACAATGACGCTCGGTGCCCATGAAACCCTCACCCTAGAAAAAAAACACACGGTTAAGCCCATCACCACAAGACAATATTATGCAGGAAAACAGCAAATACAGTTGCAAATTAATGGTAAGGTAATGGCGGAACAAAACTGGCTGTTAGCCATTGAATAAACAGCCAATTCGTTAATATGTTAGAATCTTAAATAACGAATAAGGTCAGGTTCTCTGACCTTATGTACTCACATAATCAACGACGTATGATTTTAATGGAGCGTATTTTCTCACCATAACCTAATGCGTTGTGCTCGCCACCCGATTCTGTGTGGTATTTCCCTGTATAATTAACCCCTTCATAAAAACGCACTGTCCAGCCATCAGGAATACTGTAAGAGGCAATTTTATCTGCAAAATCATAACGGGATAAGTTAGGAATATTTTCATCAATTTCAAGATACTCTCCCTTTTGCCATGTTTTTGTGTATACAAACATGCTCTCTTCGAGATAATCACCATTGAATGATATTTTGCTGGTGCTACATTTCGCATCTTTGGCTTTACAAAAAATACTGCCTTTCCCTTGCCCTAACTCACAGCGACGAGACGTTTTTTGCCGTGCATTTTGTTCTGAAAACGCAGCTTCTGCATAAAATTCAGAAAATGGTGATAATGCACAGATATGCACAACTTGTGTATCATGACGGGAGGAATTATTATGATAATTGGATTTTGCATAGCTAAAACTGGTAAACAAAATCAGCAATAAAATACGTTTTTTCATCGTAAAAGCATCTTTGGCGGAAATGTATTCAGCCAAATTACGGTAAATAAGCTAAATTTTCTAGTAGAACACTCTGATAAACAGTCACTTAGTGAATTTTACTTATCTATATTAGTTCAAGATCCCCCCGTGACTAAATGCAGCACAAGCGGTGATGCTCGCCAAACAAGTTGATAACCCCAATCTCACTTATTTTTTATCCAGATTGAGGTTAAATTTTAGATAGAAGCGCGTCGAGCTTTGCGGGGTTTATACCATGTTTGCCCATCTGCATTAAGCCCAAACCCCCAACTTGTTAGTGATGCTCTATGACCAAAAAAGCCTGACTGATTGATGAGTTTTCGCGCTCGCATGCTTTTATCAAATGGGCAACTGGAGCGGATCCAACTGACAAACATACCAGGGCCTGTACCATCGACTGTAATATTACGGCGCATATGTGGAATTAAACGCTTTCCTTGCCACATGAGAACTGACCAAGGAATATTAGGGTAATAATAATTCTTTTTAGCCGTCAAGGTATCAAATTTGCTTTGGGGCACAACGTCAAGAAAAGGCTCTACCCCATTATGCGTATAAAGATAGCGAATATAACGCATTACACTGTGTAGACTAAATGCATTCTTTTTGGCGGCAATAACGGCATTACCTAAGGCAGTTTTTCCTTTGTAATCCCTCCCATGATGAATTAGCAGATCGGGAAGTTCGTCTTGGTTGTCTAAAAGTGGTCTAATTTCCCCAATTGGTCCATCGACCATAACATCAATATCCATATATAACCCACCAAACCGCCTTAAAATACCGATTCTTAACATATCTGATGCAGCCGCATAATTCGCATAGGTTGTATTAGTCGATTCTCGGTTAATCGCTGCTTGATATTGATAATCAAATGGGGCAGGTTTTTGAACATTGATAACATTGAATATCGCTTGGCTATAACCTCGTTCAATGAGATTATTTTTCAACTTTGTTGGGTTATCACTCCACAAATTAATCTGATATTGAGGGTTATTATGTTTAAAGCTGGCAATATTACTGATGCCATCAGCGGGAAGTTCTTTGTGACCAAGCCAAATATAATGAGCAATTTTAGGGTATTGCCCTTGTTCGTCATAATATGTCATTGGGTTATTGCGCGCCATACGGTATAAATTATTCCCGTCAGCAGCACCCAGAGGGTCAGCACTCAGCCAGCGCCCAATCCATGGTTGGTAGTAACGGCGACCATAATAATATAACCCTGTCATATCAAGTTCCTTATTACCATAGTGCCGCGTTTTATAACCTGCTAAAGAGGTATTATCTGCCAACCAAGTTGCTGTTCCGCCATAAGGATAATATTCTTCTTGGCTAAGGATATTTCCTTCGTTATCAAGTTCAATTCCTTGGTTTCCCGTTAATGAACTAAGTGAATAATGCATGGCATTATTGGCAACCCCTTTTGGCTTGCCACATTCCCAATGTAAAACTTGAAACTGTACCCCAATCAAGCTATTAACCGTAATCACTTGTAATATTTCATCATCGTTGCGATTTCTTAACTCTAAGTTCGGTAAATATATCACTTTCATTTTTTGTCCCGAACGTTCAGTCACTTTCACTGTTCGTTGGTATTGATGGTCATAACAGTAATGTTCTATAGCGTCAGCGCTTTTGACAGAGCGAAGTTCCTGGTGAGTTGTCCAGTTAAGGTGTTGGCCTTGAAGCAGTGTTTTCTGTTGTCCCGCTGCAGTAAATAACTCATCGACTTTTTCTGCGCTTGAAGCCAATTCGTTTAATACTGCGCGATTACTCTGATTGCTAGTGATTATTTGTGTTGAATAACGTTGGTTTGTTGCAGGTGAGCGATGGGAAATTTTCGTTAAATTACCGCTATTATCATAACAATAAGTACGAAAATATCGCGTATAGGTTGCATTATCAAACGAAATACAACGGGAAGGTGCTGAAGATTGGTAAACTTGGTTTGCCATTTCACGCCCAGACGCGCTGACTAATTGATACAATGAGTCATACTGAAACTCTTGTCTTGCCTCAACTTTTTGGTTGTGCCAAAAACGTGTTTGCCCCGCCTGATCACGAACACAAACAACATTGCCCACGGGATCATACTGATAAATTAAATCTTGAATTAATTTAAACCCCAATAAATGATCCGTTGGCCTTTGGGTTTTCACACGAACTAAATATTGAGTCTGTGCTTCATATTCGTAGTTTGCAACAATGCCATTACCAAGTTCTTCACTGGTTTTCAAACCTGAAGGAGAATACTGTATCTCTTTTGCAACCCACCGCTCTAACGCGTTTTTAATTTTTAAGCTGTAGGTTTTTAATTGCCCTGCAATATCATAAGATTGCCGATGTTGATTGCCCTTAGTGTCTTCAGTCACTAAGTTTGCCCCTGTTGCATCCGTGATGCAATAACTGACAAATTGGCTAACCGCAAGTTGTTCCTCCCTTTCATCAGTTTGCCAATCCACCTCATATTCAGCATCTTCAGCATGTTGGATTAAACGTCGAGTTTGTGAAATCGCTTTTCCCAATAATGAGACTTGGTCTAATTGCAATAATCCTACCGTATCGTAGTGGAAAATGCATTGGCCGCATAAATTAATATTTTGATAAATAATGGAATTATCCGCATATTCGAAACATTCGGTTACTCGAGTCTTTCCACCAGCCAATTTTTCTTTCAAGCACAATGGCCTACCTAAGGAAGTACTATCTTCATAGTCATAAGTACGGGTAACACCATTAGCATCAATACTCACTAATAATCGACTCTCTATATCGTTAATCGTCACCGTGTGTCCGTTATCTACGCCTTCACTCACCAATACAAGGCCTGATAAATCTGCTTTAAAACGAAAATTAAAAGACGTTTTCTTCTGTAAACGAGGGTCACTTATCCCAATCAGGAATCCACGAATATCAACTGACTGAAAGGTGAGTCTTTCATCTGTTATTTCGGGGGTATCTGGGTGGCGATAATACTCAATTAACCGAATATTGAGCCCGCGATTATCAGTAATCGTTATTGAAGGTGTTTTCCCCATTGAAAATTCATCCATTTTTCCTCCTTTAAAAAACGTTTAATTTGACCCCATTAGTTAAGCCGAACATTAGACACCGTCGTTGCCTTGGATTTTAATTTCTTAGGAACAAGCATTTGAGGACGGTAAAATAACGAAATTAATTGGTCAAAACTGTCATTGGTTGAGGTTTCATAAACACTTAACTGTGACTCAGAAGAAAGCAAACGTGCTGAGTCCACGATTCTTAAAGCAAGTGCTGTTCTAAAATCTTGAAATGAATACAACGTGTTAATCGCACTCTCTGCGATCGTTTCACTTTTTAGTGCGGCGACACCTGATGAGTCATCAGGAAAGCGTGCTGCTAAACGTTTTATATCCGTTTCTCTGCGATAAAAGTCCAAGGTATCATTGATAGCCATATGGCTATAATTCATATACTTATAGCCCGTGATATCATCTACAGAAGTGACGTACAGGTTATCACCGAATTCACTCCGTGTTTTTCCGCGCACTCCTCTGATTCCTAATGAGAAAAAAGCAAAATCAACCGTTTTCAAGTTCAGTACATCGCTTGGTGTGGTATTGGTTTCACACGCAGATAAGATCCCTTTCTTGATGAGCTCATTTCTTGAACGAAACGTTGCACGGTTATGGGGTTTAAGAAATTGTTGGTCTGAAAAATGCAGTAAGGTGAAATCTAGCTTAGTAAAGTTATCAACAAAACCTCTCTCATCATCACTCAGGTCACCTACCTTAGTCCTAATCTGAACCATATTTTCCTGAGTATGCGCAAAAAATGTCTCTAAGTTATTAAAAACAGGGCGATAGCTATTATTATCTAACCATCGTTCACCTAAAGACATAATCTGGTAGCTCTGGTTGGCACGTGATTTTGCCCGGTAATTATTATACTGCTGGTAGTATCCTACAACGCGGTCAATTGGGTTAAGACCATCATTATCTTGGTATTTTAATGGGTTATTTCTCGTCATTTTAAAAAGATTTAAACCATCGACTGTTCCGCCAGGGTCTGCACTTAGCCAACGACCACACCATGGTTGATAATAGCGATGACCGTAGTAATATAACCCTGTTGCATCAAGTTCTTTTCCTGAATAGCGTATCGTTTTGTAATCCGCTTCAACGTCATTACGTACAAGCCATACTGCAGTCCCTCCATAGGGGTAGTATTCTTCTAGGCTAATTAAGTTACCTTGGCTATCTAGCTCTAATCCGCTATTGCCATTAAATGAATCAATAGAATAACGTATTGAATTATTATCTATTTCTTTAGGTTTTCCTTGTTCCCAATGCAAAACCTGAACCCGCACTCCATTGGTTTCATTGATATGGATAACCTGAAGTTTCTCTTGATGGTTAATATTTTTTAGTTCGAGATTAGGTAAGTAAATGACAGTCGCTATTTGTTGATTATGTTCGGTGAGTTTAAAAATTCGTTGGTGGTCGCTACCATAACGGTATTGTTCGTAAATCGTTTCCCCCCTCATACTCAGTAATTCTTGACGTACAGTCCAATCCAGCGTTTGGCCCTTCATTAATTGCTTTTGCTGTCCACTCTGCGTGAAAAATGCATCAACATCTTTAGCTTCCATCGCCAATGAATAATCTATTGCGCGGTTACTTCTATCACTGACCGTCATTTTTATTGTATAGCCGCTATGTATTGCTGGAGTGCGATGGCGGGATTCGATTAAATTACCTGATTTATCATAATGATATGTGCGATTGTAATAGGTGCACATTGAACTATCGAACATAAAACGTTGAGGAGATGCATGCCTTTGCTGATTAATATTCGCCATTTCGCGGCCTGTTACACTCACTAACTGATACAGTGTATCGTATGTAAACCTTTGTTCAGGCTCTATTTTTTGATTTTGCCAAAAACGTGTTTGCTCTGCATCATTACGAATACATAATATATTTCCGACGGGGTCATATTGATAACGCAAATCCTGAAAACATTTAAAACCCAATTCGTGATTATTTGCTCGTTCAGTGCTAAACCGAATAAGCCGTTGTGTTTGTGGTTCATATTCATAATATGTCACAACACCATTTCCCAATTTTTTACACAGTTTTTGCCCAGCTGCGGAATACTCTATTGATTTGATCATGCATTGTGTAATCTCGCCTTTTATGGTTAACCCACAAAATTGTAACTGCCCTGCGATATCATAATGTAAACGCTGTTGATGCCCCTTTGCGTTTATACTAAGAATGTTAGCCCCAGTTGCATCATTTTTTAGTTCTGTACAAAAAGGCTCAGGATTTAACATCCCATCTCGGTCATTTGTATTCCAGTTAACATAAAAATCTTGATTATCAAGTGATTGAATTAACTTTCTTGTAATGTGAATTGCTTCCCCAGTGAGAGAGATTTGGCCTATTTGCAATAGGCCAGCCGTATCATAGTGACGAATACATTGACCAGACAAATTAGCATTTTGCTCGTGAAGTGAGTTCCCTGCATATTCAAGGTAATCACTAATACGCTCCCCCTGCTCGGCAGTTTTTTCCCAAATATGCGTTAACCGACCTAAAGACGCTGACGTTTCATAAATAAAATTACGCCATAAATTATTGGCATCAAGACTTAATAACAAACGTCCTGCAGAATCATTAAGAACCCTCACTGTACCGTTATCTATTCCCTGAGTTTGCAGTGAAAACCCCAAAAGGTTATATCTATAATTGAAATTAACTTGTTGTTTTACATATTGCCGCGGGTCAGCAACGGTTGCTAAGAAACCATGAGTGTTAAATTGATAAAACTCAATACGCTCCTCGGTCTGTTCTGCAAAATTAGGATGCCTATAATAGTCAATTTTCCGGATTTTATTTCCTCGATTATCCCTTACAACCACTAATGGTGTTGATGTAAACAAAGACAAATTCATATTATTTTCCTTTATATTCAAATCATTAATGAATATTCATTCTCTGCCCTTGTACAATTCGAGTATTCTTCGAATGTAATTTTTTAGGGACAAGAATTTGAGGGCGGTAAAAAAGGGAAATTAAATTATCGAATTCTGCGTCTGAAGTTGTTGAGAAAACAATTTGTTGCGAATGTTTGTTGAGTAATCGCGTTGATTTGACGATGCGTAATGCAAGTGCTTCTTTAAAATCACTATACGGATAAAGCGTATCACTGGGTTTTGTTGCAATTTTTTCATGAGTTAATGTTGCGGCAGCACACAGATCACCTCGAAATTTGTCAACAAGCCTACCTTGTGATGTCATTCTTTTATCAAACAGCATCGTATCATTAATTGCCATATGCCCATATTTTAAATACTTATAATCACGTACTGAATTTAGTGGGGTAACATATTTTAAATCACCAAATCGGCTACCCATTTTCCCTGTCACTCCCTCAACACCGAGAGAGAAAAAAACAAAATCTTTTGTTTTTAAACCCACAAAATCGAAATCTGTGGTGTTCGTGTGGTCAGAGCGGATCAGCATTTTGTCTAGCAAGCTATCTCGGGAACGAAAAACGGCATGACTACCACGTTCTAAAAATCGTTTATCTGTGAAATGAATTAAGTCAAATTTTAATTCGTTGAAATTATTCACAAATTCTAACGAATCGCCCCTGATTTCACCCACAGCAAGGCGTAAATTCTGCATATTATCCTGCGTCATTGCATTGAAAGAATCGAGATCCATAAACGGGATTGAATCATCAGAGCGTGAAACCCAATCTGTACCTGTCGACATGATTTTATAGCTTTCATTGGCTCTTATTTTAGCCTTTTCATCAATGCGCCGATGATAATATTCAACAATTTGATTAAACGGATTTAGCCCATTATTATCTTTATATTTCAGTGGGTTATTCCTTGCCATTCGAAACAAATTCAATCCATCGACAGTTCCACCAGGGTCGGCACTTAACCAACGCCCACACCATGGCTGATAATAGCGATAACC
Organism: Providencia xihuensis; assembly: GCF_041953405.1. Classification (NCBI taxonomy): domain Bacteria; kingdom Pseudomonadati; phylum Pseudomonadota; class Gammaproteobacteria; order Enterobacterales; family Morganellaceae; genus Providencia; species Providencia xihuensis. The sequence continues at coordinate 2,334,043 of NZ_CP169565.1, forward strand.
ATAATAGTAAAGCCCTGTTGCATCCCGTTCTTTACCTGAATAACGATGTGTCTTATCTTCCCCTTCAAGCGCACTGCGTGCTGCCCATATTGCAGTTCCACCATAGGGATAATACTCTTCATAACTCATCAATTGCCCTGATTGATCCAGTTCTAAATCACCACTCCCCGCTAACGCATTAATACTGTAACGTATTACGTTATTTTTAATTATATCTGCCCTTCTGTTTGTCCAATGCAAAGCGCGAATAGATGCAATTCCCGCATTCCCTACAACAATCAGTTGTAGTTGCTCTGCTTCTTTTCCATGAATTTGTTTGTAACGCAATTCTAAGTCGTCTAAGTAATAGGTTTGGTAACTATTTGATTTTTGTTGGCTAACCTTTAAAACACGCTGACTATTCGAATCATAACGATAATGTTCATTAACCTCTCCCTGATAAACCTGTCGTAATTCTTGCCGCACCGTCCAGTCAAGGCATTGCCCTTGAAATAACTGTGTCTGCTGTCCGCTTGGTGTAAAAAAGTGGTCAACTTCATCACTGTGTGCAGTAAGTGAATCGAGAACAGAGCGATTACTGTGCGTACTTGTGGTCATTGATTGGGTATAGCATTGGTTTGTCGCAGGAGCTCGATGGTGGATCTGTATTAAATTGCCACTGCGATCATACTGATAGGTACGAAAATATTGGGTGATAGTCATACTGTCGAACGAACAATATCTGGGTAGTTTGGTCTTTTCCGTGATATTACTTGCCATTTCACGCCCTGATGCACTCACCAATTGATATAAACTATCATAGACAAAGCTTTGTTTCGGCTCTATTTTTTGGTTTCGCCAAAAGCGTACAGGTTCAGCATTATTGTAAATACAAACAATATTCCCTACGGGATCATATTGATAACGTAAATCTTGTAGGCGTTTAAAACCGAGAGGATGGGTTACTGGTCGCTCTGTTCGAGAGCGAATTAAACGTTGGGTTTGAGGCTCATATTCATTCCATGAAACCACTCCATTCCCCCATTCCTCTCGCACAATATTTCCATTGGCGGTATAAGTGATGGATTGAACGAGAACCCGTTCGGGCTCACCCGAAATCGTTAGCCAATGCCCTATACACTGCCCCGCAATATCATAAAATAAGCGCTGCTGATGGCCTTTCGCATCCTGCGTCAATAATATAGAACCTGTCGCATCATAGGCCTTTTGATTAACAAAAATCTCTTGCGAAAGCGTATTATCCATTTCACCCTGCCGCCAATTTGCAATGACTTCCGCATTCTCGGCGTCTTGAATAAAACACCGAGCAGTTGAAAGCGGCGATCCCGTGAGGGATATTTGGTTCAGCTGTAATAACCCTGCGGGGTCATAGTGGGAAATGCAGTGTCCTGCTAAGTTGTTTGCCTGCTCTACAGGAGAATTACCTGCATAAACAAAATAATCACTCACAATAGTGACAGCGTCACGTTCTAGGCAACGAATTAATCTCCCTAACGTGTTTTTACCCTCGTAATCACACGTACGCCAAATATTATTAGCATCAATACTGACTAACAAACGCCCTTCAATATCATTTAGCCGTCGTACCTCACCATTATCAACGCCATTTGAATAAAGTAGTGTTCCCAACAGATCATAGTGATAGCAAAAATTAGCTTGGACATGAATATGTAAACGTGGGTCAGTACTTTTGTACAAATACCCTTTTATATTAAACTGCTGGTATGAAATTCGCTCATCAGTCATATTCAGTGCATTAGGGTGTCGATGATATTCAAACGTTCGTATATTTAGTCCTCGATTATCAACAACATCGATTGTTGGTGTTTTTGTTGACAATAAAAAAGTCATGTTTCTCCTTATATTACAAAGAAATTAATTACCTCCTAACATGTCCCCATGAGTTCAGGCCTATGCTGAATTGATTTTATTGTGGTATTTTTTGATTTTAATTCTCTCGGAACGAGAAGTTGAGGACGAAATAATAATGACATAAACATATCAAACTCTTGATTGCTCTGAGTATTAACTATTCGGCTATATCCTGCTGGAGAAAGTAACTTTGCAGAGTTGATCATCCTTAACGCGATTGCTTCTTTAAAATTACGGTAGGCATAGACCGTTTCGCTAGCTTCTTTAGCAATTCTTTCTTCTTTAAAGATATTGCCATCATCACGACCAAACGTACGCCCTAAGCGCCTTGAGAATTGTCGCGTGTTGTAGTTTAAGGTGTCATTAATCGAAATATGTGAATACGGCATGTATTGTTCGTTTTCGACACTATTTAAAGGGGTATAATATAATTTATCGCCAAATCGGCTAACCTGCTTACCTTCTGCCCCCTCAATACCTAGTGAGAAAAAAACAAATTCCTTTGTTTGTAAATTCATTTCATCTGAATAGCTGGTGTGATTATGTGTGTAATCAATAATATTATTATTTCGTAATGCGACTCTTGACTTAAATGTGACCTCGCCATTAACCATAAAATCCGTCTTTGACGCATGAAGTAATGTAAAATTCAATTTGGTAAATCGTTCAACAAAACTTGATTCCGCCTCATTCAATGGTGAGGTAACCTTGCGTAAGTACTCAATATTTTTATGTGTGACCCGATCAAAGCTCGCTTTATCATTAAAACGGTTGTTCCAATAACGGCCATTAGCCATGAAAATATAACTATAATCTGCATTTTCTGCCGTTTTTCTTTCTGCTGATCTTCGCCTTAACTCTCTGACCCAATGTAATGGATTAAGCAAATGAAAAGGAAATAGGCCATTAGGGTCATGATAGTTGATCGGGTTATTACGAGACATTCGGTAGAAATTCAGCCCATCCACCGTTCCCAAGGGGTCGGCACTTAACCAACGACCAACCCACGGTTGGTAGTAACGGTAACCATAATAATACAACCCAGTCTTATCACGTTCTTTACCTGAATAACGTCGTATTTTATAATCAGCTTCTACCTGATTACTTGCCAACCAAACAGCTGTACCGCCATAAGGATAAAACTCCTCCTGGCTGAGAATTCGCCCCTCTTCATCTAACTCTAAACCCCCATTACCAGCCCAAAAATCAAAACTGTAACGCCATAAATTATTCTTGATACCATCAGGCGCGTTATCCTCCCAGTGTAAAACGTGCACTTGAACATTATCTTCACCCCCGATGTTAACGACCTGTAAACGTTCTTTTATGATGTCATTTCGTTGTGTAATGTTGACTTCCAAATCCGTTAAATACCTTGTTTGGACACAAGAATGATCTTGTTGACTCATTTTGAAAACACGCTGACTTGCGCTGTCATAACGATAATGTTCATTCAAGCTTAGGCTGGAAACATGTTGTAACTCCTGACGCGGGTTCCAATTGAGATATAGTCCTTTCATCAGCTGTTTTTGCTGGCCATTTAAAGTGAAAAAATCATCAACCTGGTTTGATTCCGTGGCTAATGACTTACTGATGGCACGGTTACTCTTATCGCTTACCGTCATTTGTATTATATAACTTTGATTGGTGGCAGGAGAGTGATGATGGATGTTGGTTAGGTTTCCTCCTCGGTCATAAACATAATGCCGAATATATTGGGTATAAGTTGCATTATCAAAAGGCACATAGTGAGGTATTTGATGATGTTGTTGCCCAATATTCGCCATTTCACGCCCTGTAGCACTAACCAGTTGGTATAATGAATCATATTGATAGCACTGTTCAGGGGGGATTTTTTGGTTACGCCAAAAACGTGTTTTTTCTGCATCATTACGCATACTTGTCCTATTTCCCACAGGATCATATTCATAATGGATGTCTTGGAAAAGTTTGAAGCCTAGCGAATTAGTATTGGGTCGTTGTGTTTTGACGCGCAATAAACGCTGTGTTTGTGGCTCATATTCATACTGTGTGAGCACATGATTACCCAATTCTTCTTGCTGTTTTTGCCCTGATGCTAAATATTCAACCGATTGAATCACCGAACGCTCTTTTTGACCATTAATAGTTAGCCAATGATGTTTAAGTTGCCCAGCAATATTGTATGCGTAGCGTTGCTGATTGCCTTTCGCATCGATAGATTTCAGCAAACTCCCTGTGGCATCAACGTGTATTTGATAGCCGTACTCTTCCGTTTCAAGTTTTTGTTTTGCTTCATTATTCGTCCAATTAACATCCGTTTCCCTCTCTTCAATTTTCAGTATAAATTGACGAGTCGTTAACAACGGCTTCCCTTGAAGGGAAACCTGTTTTAATACTAATAACCCCGCTGTGTCATAGTGACCAACACAGGCCCCTGCCAAATTTGCTTTTTGTTCGTCAATGGAGGAACCTGCATAAATAAAGCATTCGCTGATATAAGGAGCTTCGTTATTTATTTGTTCCGAGATGCTAATAGGACGGCCCAACGTCATTTTGGCCTCATATTGGCAAGTTCGACGAATGCCATTCGCATCAATGCTAAATAATAAACGTCCCTCAATATCATTTAGCGCAACGGAATCTCCCACATCAACCCCATGAGTGAACAGAGTCTCTCCCATTAAATTATAGCGGGAAATCATGTTGTTTATCTTGCTTGAGCCTAACCGAGGATCAGCTGAACTGACTAAATACCCCTGTATGTTTAACTGCTGTAATGTGACTCGTTCATCAAGATCTGTAGGTTGTTTTGGTTCCCGATAATACTGTAGATGGCGAATAGTCAAGTCCCGATTATCCGTAACTTGTATTGTGGGTGTTCCTGCATGAAAAGACATGTTTACGCTTTTTTTCATCGTCTCCCCCTGTTTACCCTTCTAACGTATCATTTTCGTCTTCTTCAACTGTAAACCACGGGAATATTTGAGTACGCCGTAAATAATTTTTAGCCGTTAATACTTGGCTAGCTCTTCCTAGTGGGTCGTAATAAACCGTATCGGCATACAAATCACTCCGGCTGCTAGCATCACTGACATAACGCCAGCTATTGAGGAAATAAGGTTGATAAGTTCTGACGGCAAGACCTTTGTTGTTGTATTCTGTTTTTCCTGTTACAGCCCAACGAGTTGATGTAAAGCGTTCAATTAACTTTCCTTGAGGATCACACTGAAGAGCCCCTGAATCATCACGTATATAAGCATTTCCAGCTTCATGGCGTATAGACGTTTGTAACGATCGCCCAAAACCGTCAAAAAAAGCCACTTGTTGGCGTAGCTGCTGTTCAGGGTCATTATCATAACGGTCTGTCGTAATCGTACAAAAATGCGGTGGAATACGCATACCCGTCGTCAAAGCGACAAATGGTTTTTGCTTTAATGCACAAGACCTTCGCAACCGACGTAGCGCTAAAGAACCTATTTTTTTCCCTATTGTTATTTTAAAATCCTGAGGTAAATCATGTGGTTTATCAATTTGATACATCCAGCTATCATCACAGTAAACAATCGCTTGGGAAACAGGGGTGCCTTTTGGCAAACTTAGAATGTCCTCAACAGTTAATGGTGCCTTAAAAGGTTTATCTGACGGGGGGCTATAACCACACGGTAAGCCATTTTCTGTTCCCCAAAAACGTGTAGACGTGACTCGCCCTAGGGCATCTAATGCGGCATGACTTTGGTTATTATTGATATCTTGAATTTGAATTGGCGTCATAAACCGATAATCATACTGTGCATATGTTGTCATGCCTGCAGCATCTTCCATCGCAGTGATTACACAGTAATGTTGACTCCAACGATAATGTGTTTTCCCCGTCAATAACGTCGTTCGAGTCGCCAATGGCCGCCAAAATTGTTTTGCATCACCATAATCGGTGTAACCTTGACGAGCACACCAAACCAACTCCGTGGAATGACCCAATAGCTGTGGCGCTTGGGTATAGCCACCTTTATATAAATATTGAATAAGCTCCTCTTTTCCAATATGTCCATCAAATGCTTTTAATGCTTGTTCATCTAAAACTGCGGTTTCGGTATACGCCACGAGAACAGGGAAAATAGGCTCCACAAACTCGCGTTTACCATCGGTATAAACGATCCGCTGTTGACCTAAGTACGCCGAAGCACGATGTTTACCTAATAGGCCATTGTTAGCTATCAACGTTTCAAGCGTAATCCCTTCTTTTGGCACCTCTGTGGCCACAAATTCAAATGCATCACTACGTTGACAATCCGCAATACCTAAAACATAAGTATCAGAGGAGATTAATTGATGCCATCGCGATTGTTTTATCACTAAGCGTAAAATAGTTTGTTGTTCATCATAGCTACTTCCTACAGTGGTAGTTGGAAGTGTCGTCGGATAAGGATCACTTGCTGGTTTTGGTCTACGAGGGTAAGCAATCGTGACTTCCTTAAGGACTGCCCCATATAAATCCTGTTCAACAACAATAGATTGAGCACATTGTGGATCAGAGATAATTCGCTCGTAGGTATAAGTTCTTTCTTCTATTTGTGAAACTTGGGTGACATATTGAGCCGATGTGGAGGGGAGTAAACGCGATTGAAACCGAAATTCTACAATATTATAGGGAACATGTTGTTTATCACTCCCGTCTAAACCAAACACCTCAGTACGTAGCGGCATCCCCTTTAAACTTCTGGAAAGCCAATATTCTCCCCCATCAGGAAAAGTATCCAGTGATATATCTTTGTCATCAACCCATTGGCTGTAGCGTGGATATAAATGGTCAAATGCGTGAGGATCTCCTTCCCAAAAATAGTGATATTGCTGTTGGTCAACCGTTTGATTTCCCGTTAAAAACCAGTTTTTTGTTAGGGTTGGAGCAGTACGTTCGGGGGCATTCCCTTGGGCTCGCTCATCAGTATCGAGCATTTCCAAGTAACCAAAACCACGAAATTCACGTTCAACACCATCCCAAACCCCTTGCTCATAACGGATACTGCTGATCAAACAGTTTTGCGTAATTTCATCCACGCTTTGTGTCTGCCATAAAACATGGATAGGGAATGGAAGATGCGAAACTATAGGTAAGCCCATTCTCTGCAACTTAGCTTTTTCATCGAGCCAAAATTGTGCAGAACTTCGATACCTCAGTGACGTTTCAGCCCCCATATTGTTGTTGATTGTGCTTAATAACCACGCTTTTTCCGAGGCAAAATCCAATTTCCAGTGATAAGGGGCTTGATGTGGAACAGTTAAGATTAAGCTAACTACCCCCATACCCGTCACATCTGCAGCTTGCAACAGGCATGTATTATCAAATTGCACCCCTGTGGGTAACGCGATGACATAAGGTTCACTAAAGCGATTACCCGCTTCATTGCTATACACTAAAAGTTGTGTCGGTTGCACATAAATTAAGTCAACATAACCAGAGCCATCCGTATCAACAAGATAAATAAAATTTGGATTGAATAAGGCTTTTGGCAAACTAAAACCGTCGAGCGTGCGTGGGGGACTAAATTGCCCATAACCTAAATTTGCCCAGCAAGTGACCCCTCCAGCATTAATTTCGACCAAATGCTGTTGGCCTGATCCTAAAAGATCACTAAACCCGACTAATGTTTCTGCGTTGGCAATCGGTAAAACCACTCCCTCAGGTTGTATCGTGAGTTCACCCGCCGAAAATCCCTCTCTGTTATTGGCGTAAATACGTACACTTTTCGGGCCTATTAAAACAAGGTCTATGATACCGTTACCTGTTAAATCAATAAGTTGTGATCTAGAGTGGAAGTATTCCGTCGGAAATGCAGAGATGGGAATAAATTGAGTCCAGCGACTATCAGGCTGTTGACTGTAGTAACCTTCAAGACCAGGTTGAGCAATAACCCAATCTAATTGGCCATTCCCCGTAAAATCCATCAAAACCGCATTTTGTTTCAAAGAAGGCGTTTGCACTAATGCAGTGGGTTCCGCATAACTCACCGCATTTTCCCCAATGGTGGCATCACGCTCAGGGGAACGGTACCACCAAGCTTCAGGCGATTGATATAAAATCCCCGAAATTCCTTCACCAAATAAATCAACCAGTTGATATGACTGCTGTGAATTGAAATATTGTAACGCCGTGAACTCCCCCCATTGACTCGCTTTAGGGCGTTCTTGATGTTGATAATCAAATTCTAAAGGCGCTCTGGTAACTATTTCCCCTCCAATTTCATGCCCTATTTGTTTTACAGCCACCAGCGTGGTTAATGTAGGCTGCAAATCATATTCAAACACCACTCTGGCGACGAGTTCAGGTGGCTGTTCAGAGGCAGTTGCGCCTGACAATAAATCGACCCGATGAAACATCAGAACTTGTTGGCAAAGGCGACGTGTTCTTATTTCAAAACCATATTCAAACCGTGAAAAACAGTCAGGCCGGCACAACCAAAGTGATTGCTCATGATAATCGGGCTTATCTATATCGATGATGCTGCGCTCGCCATAATCAAAGATGGCATGAAACAACCAACTATTTTCTTGAATAGGGGTATCTCTTAGAATGAAAGGCGTTTGTGCTGCTTGAATGTTGCCATACGAAACCTGCCATAAGTAACGTTGTGCCCCCACACTTGCGGAAGAGAGCGCTTGCTCTTGTTCATCACAGTTAGCGATATTTTCGGCCTTATACTGATAATAAACATGTTCTCCAGTGGGCGTAATGGTTTCCTCAATAAGCCACTGTGCAATTTGGTTGGTATTTTCAGCGCAATAAATACGCGCCTGTTTCGTCTTACCTAAAAAATGGATATTTCCATCAGGTGAATAAATAACCCAGAAAGGCTTTTCTTCACCTTCACTACTCGGTTGCCAATATTCTAAGCGGCTATTATCTTCAATCACTCTCGGTTGATACGTCGTCACTAAATGTGTCGATGATAGCGTTACACCCTGTAATTGTGTGCGTCGTTGAACATCGGCAGCGCCTAATGTATTGACCGCTATCACTAATAGCTCGCCTGCTGGCGACAAAAACTGATCCTTTCCTGCGTAACGGGGAACGCCATGTTGTGTTCTGAGGCTAATTGATAACAGCCCTACTTGCCAGCCTAAACCAAAAGCGCCATTCCCTGCTCCACTGCTATAGGATAATAAGAGAGAGGGGGAATAGGTTCGCCCCGAAGATAAAGGAAGTGGAATTGACATTGATGACATACCACTTGGGCCTGCACTTGCAATGTTCTCCCCCATACCTTGGCTAGTTCCACCACCCTTTGGGAGCGATAATGGCGCAATATTAACACCTGATTGTTTTTCCATAGTATTTTCCTGACAGGCAGTCTCCTGCCTGTACTTCCATGAGATTATTGACGTATACCGTAGTGAATATGCAAAATAATATTACTTAAACTCAAAAGTAATAATTTTTGCTTTCCTGTTGCATTTGGAAAACTGAGGGTGAAAATCCCGCTATCATCAATAGGAATGCCTTCAAAAGGTAGGAATTGGGGATCATCAAAATTGAGTTGGAATTGACCACTATCATTAATGCCGTGGGAAAGTGCAATAGTATTGCATCCCCTCGGAACGATAAGGCTACTACTGTAGTTCAGCACAGCTTGAATATCCTGATAAGCCCCCATTAGCATTGGAAGAGATACACTTATTTGTTTAATTCGACGAATATTGCCTAAATTATCTGGGTAGTCATTTTTGATATTAAAATCAGCAAGTTTAAATGTGCTCATTAAAATGCCATTATGCTCGAGTATTAATCCATTTTCTCGAGTTCCCACCCCGCCTTCCTCTTTAATCAAGATGTTTTTCACTTCATCCGCTAAGATAAAACCGTTACCATCAGGTTGTGAGGAATACCATTGCGCCAGAGAGATTGTACGAGTCACTTCCATCGGGCGACTTTCTTGTTTAAGGTATGCTTCATCCAGTTGAGTCAAATTCAACGCAAGGTTTTCTCCTGCCAGTAATCCCGCATAATTACTGTTCCATGCGCCTGGTTTGATGAATGTGGCATCACGTTGGTTGGTCTCCCAACGGAAAGCCTCTTGAGCCATTAAACAACGAGACAATGTAAGGTCATAAAATTGATAATAAATTGAAGATAAACAACCACGTAACCAGTTATACATGGCTTTATTGCTAAATTTGCGTTGTATAAATTCCAGTTGAGCTTGTGTATGTCCCCTTTGCATTTCTAAATAGCGCTTTTGCAGCTTTGCCGATTCCTGACGAATTCCCAACAGATCAAGCTGAGCATCTATTTGTTCCAACTCATTCTGTGCATTATCTTTATGGATCCCCCACTCTTGGCGTCGGCGTCTATAGGTTTCATTATAACTAAGGCGTTCCGCTGAAATTCGCGTAGCATGAGAGCTCATTTCTGTACCAATGGCTAACGCGTTGAAAATAGCGCCACTCTCCCCACCGCCAACGGCAAGGCCATAAATATTAGGGATCATATTCATTATCGCTGCTGACATACGTAATGCTTCGCAACTCAATGCTGTGATGGATGATGATAAAAAAAGATCCATCGCCAATTGTTCGCCCACATTCACATTTTCATCATAAAGGCGGGTATAGCTATTGAAACGCTGTAAAGCGCCTTGTCTATTAGCCTGTAGAACTTTTTTATCCGCTTCAATTTCAGCAATGGTTGATTCTTGCAAGGCAATGGATACTTGCGAAAGATCACTTGCCTGTAGCTGCATCATCTCAGCCATCGCTTCACTATCCTGTCGTTCAATAATCCCCTGCAACATGTTACCAAATTGCATCAATTGACTGACTAATCCTCGTGCATTACCTAATGCAACTGAAAAACGTTGTAGGGGTAATTGTACCTTCGGTAATGCTCTCCCTCCGTGTGATGAAATAATGCTTGAACTTTTTAATACTTCTGGGGAAAGGGGCTCAGCATACAAAGGTAAATGCAAAGGTTGCCCATCAATTGAAAGGTTATGGCGCAAGTTATATAACCGTAGTTCTAATAGATCCCAGTAGCCTTCAAGCTTTGTATTCACCTGCGGATAGAAACATGGCATCAGTTGTTCAACTCTTTCTGATGGTCGACGTAAGACCCCACTTTGATGAATATGAATAAGATCATCATGATAATTCTTAATGCGTTGTTGTTCTGCGGCGGCACCTAAATTAATATCCCCCCATTTATCGCCTATATTAGGAATATACGGTTTTTCTCCAAGTAAACTCAGCGCATGGGTATACCACATTTTAGCTTCATTCAACATATCCCTTTCAAGTTGCCGATAGGCTGTATCCCCACGAGCAATTAATAAGTCCAGCATTTTCATAAATGTTGTGATCTTATAGTGTATAGGGTCATTTTGTGCGATAACATCAGGATCTGTGGTATCAATCGTCGACGCACTCCAAGAGATACTTTCTTCAAGTGGTCTACAATTCCAAGAGTATGGCGCTTTATTGCCTTGCCATGTTTGGTACCCCATTGGGCTCCAAATATACTTAAGCCAGGTAAGCGCTTGATCAAATTGGTTTTCTTGTAATAACCGGGAACACACCATAGCGGGTAAGTAATAAAACATCTCCCAAAAATACAGTGAATTAGCCCCCGTAAAATCCATTGGCTCAATATAATTTTTTAGCAATTCAACTTGTACAGATTGATGACTATTTGGCGTATAATTGGAAAGATAAAGTCGGTTATTTTCCACTGAGGCAGCGAGTACACCAATAGATGAAAGACCACTCTGACTTTGGAAATGCAGCTGTAAAGTTAATTCAGTATTACTAGGAAAATCAATAATATCATTGAACGGTGATGCCTTTCGGCTTAAAGGAACAAAAAGCACGATATTCGTATCGATATCATTCAATCTGCCCTGCCAAAAAACAGCCATAGAGGCGCTTTCTGACCCGATAAGTAACTTAGCCGCTCTTGAATTACCATGCAGCCCAGTATCGTATTTGGGTATTGTGACACGAATATAATCACCATTTCCCATTTGAGGTTCAGGCAAATATTGCGTATCCATTGTTAAAATATGATCAATACCTTTATTCGCTTTGGTAATTAACTGCTGTGCAAATAAAGTATTAATTCGAACTCGATGCATATCACGTTGCATGTATTGCGCATATAAATTTGTTTTATTAAAACTAATTACTTCGATATTGGGATTTTGCCGTTGTATTTCAATTTTATAAATTCTTGTTCCTAAACTGCGCATATCAATAGGGTATGCATTATAATCCACTGTAACCGTTAGCTTATTATTAATAAACTCAGAAAATGAAATATCAATCTCTAAGTGCGTAAAATTATAAATCATCTCCTCTAAGCTGAAATTTGGTAGTTTTTCAACATAATTACTGGCTAGAAAACTTTTTTTTGTATTCCCAGAAAAAATATGAACATATACATTTTGGGGTGGGAGTGCTGTATTAATATCATAATAGCCATCTGTTCTTGATTTATTGTTGGCAGAATCTGACACAACCATTTGTCTTATTGGTGTCGTTGATTCTTTTAAAGATGGAAGTCGATAGTATTCTTCTGAAGGCGGGATGGGCCCACTACCACCTCTATTTCCTAAGTTATATGCATAAAAGTCAGCAGCACTCGGGTTATTAAGAAGAATACTTTGATTATACGTCCCCTCCGTTTTCACCATATGTACGACATTGTACAACGGTTTGCCAGCAAGTGTTTGTTGGGGATAAATAACAAACTCGCTTGGTTCATTATTGTAATATTTTTTCATCATATTACATTGTTCACGCTGACGTGTTCCTTCCCCCCGGTAAGAGATACTCAAATTAGCGTCAAGGCTTAATGTAATTCCCCTATTTCCTGATTCAACAACATTAATATTGCTAAGGCCACTACCATTCACCATAGTTAAGTTATCGTAGCCATATTTCGCATAGATATAGGTATACTGAAATTTATTATATAAATAATTATCCTGCGCTATTTTTTTAATTAAATGTTGGTTTTTTAATGTATCAAAATCATTATAAACCTTGAGAACAATATTTTTCGAATCTTGACTACTTATATTCTGGGTGGTCATATTCGGGTAAATAAATAAGCCTGAAGCTGTCGTTGGCATTTCTTCTGTATAAAATTCTTTTTTCGTATAAAAAAGGATATAGATAGTATCTTGATCTAGCCCATCGACCCTTTTGCTATACAAGGAACAATAGAACCCAACTTGGTATAACTTGTCTTTTGAAAAAATACGTAATGTGCTATCAAGACTAAAAGAGTTGACCGCGGCCCACGTGCCATTGTAATTTAACTTACTGATTTTCAGTATATAGTGTTCTATTGGTTGATTGTCACTATCTGTTTGTTTTTCTTTCTCAACCCAAGCAACATGAAGCCGTGAATTAAAAATAAATGGCCTGACCCAGTCTTGAACTGCATTTATCCCCATCTGAATGGCTTTCCATTCACTCCAAGCACTTGCTGGGAATTTTCCGTCTTCATTAAACTGACCTTGGTCGACGCTACGCCAATAAAACCCGCTAGAATCTGCGGAGTGACCAATAAGATAGGTAAGCCCATTATCAAAATTAATATTATTATGATAACCGCTAACGATATTTAAATTTGCGATGTGTTCAAATTGACTAAGATAAGAATTAAACGCAGTTTCTATCGTATCAGGGGACAAATTACTCTGACTAATGTCTTGCAACATGCCATCCATCATCTGTGTTTGCCCAATTCGCATTGTTGGGTCAAGATAGTTTTCAGGGTAGTACAGTAATTGAGCGCCCCCCGCCCAAGTACTATACCGGGCATTATACTTATCCCAATTAATAAAAAATGGGCGGCTGATTACGCCACTTTCGGTTTTGTCTTCTAGATCATTGAGTGCTCTGTAGATATAGAGTTGTAACGATGCAATTGTTTCTGCAATTCGTGATGTTGTGACTGACCCTGAGACTTGGTTATCAATTAATAAATAATAGTAAACATCATCACGAGTAGGTAATGGAACAGGAGCCGCTTTCAAACGATAAAATGTGCTTAATGCATTCCCCCATTGTTCCTCTAATTGATGGTAAACTGTTTCGTTATCGGGTTGATTCAAAGCGCCTTGGATAAGATGGCTTTGTACAGTCCAGGAAAAGTAGCCTTTTTTAGGTTCGTAAGATAATTCGAGCAGCTGAACTATCCCATCAGGTGTGATATTAAGTAGGTTTGACACGTAGAGTAACTGTATTGCTATCGAAACTTGCTCCCAGTGCCCTAAATAGGTTCGTTCTTGTGTTGGCAAAGAGACATCATCATTATGATTACTGCGAAGCCCAACTTGCCGAGCGAGCATAAGTGCTTGTCCCACTTTTGCTACATCATCGTTTAGACTACTCGCTAAAATTTCAGCGGATAATTGTTGATGATTCAGTGCGGTAAGCACATCATTTGAAAATTCACCTGAACCATTCACCCATTGATGAAACTGTGTTAATTGTAATAATATTTCGGTCGTTAAACCTAATTCGGATAGGCTAGAAATCAATAACGATGGCTTTTTAATAATCAGATCTAATTCTTGTTCGCTTAGATGAATTTGATTAATAATAATAGATAATTGTGTTAGCGTTTGTATAAATGCAATAACATCAGCGCGTTCTGCATCTGTAAGAAATTGTTTTTGGATTAGTTGCCAAAATTTATCCGCCGTTTGCCCATTGGGCTTTATCTGGTTAACCCAATGCAAGCATAGTTCTGAAATATAATTAGAATTTAACGACAATGTTGAAACAAAAAATGGCGCCATTCTTGTCACAAGTGCTTCACCATGTAAATTAGGCACAGCACCAATACCATTTAATAACGTTTGCTGTAAATCATCGAGGGCTGGAGTCCACACTGCACTCGTAATATCGCCTACCATAATAAATAGCTGATAAACGTTCCAATTTTGCTCTGCTAACCACAAAGTGATCTTCGATACATAGTGTATAATTTCATGTAGTTGGTCATTGTCGAGATCATAGAGTGGTACTTCACGATAATCAGATAACTGCAAGATAATCTCAAGTTCATCAATGGTTAATGCATGAGCACGTGCAAGCAACACGATCCGATATAAATCGGATAGCTTTTCCCTTGTATTATTAAATGCATAGGAATTATTTCTGCACCCCATTTGATGAAGTAACCATAATCCCGCATCATCAACGTTAAAACTGCGTTTTAATACTGACCGGTGAAAGCTGTCGCCTTGAAGGAGTTTATCTGGATGAACTGTAATGAGTTGCTCATCAAGTTCGTATCGTTTCCCATCAAGTAATGGTGTATTAAATAAAAGATCAAACTGACTGACTTGTAGCGATGTTGACCTTATGCCAATCATTGCATTAGCTAAAATGAAGGCTTCTGATAGAGTTAAATAACCTTGCTGCACAAATATTTTCGCATATGCTATTTGATAAATAATATCGGGTGTTAACTTATCAATAGGTAAATCTGTATTAAGAACAATGCGCTCCATATCTTGAATCGTTAGCTCTGTCGCTCTGAATAACCGAACCATTTTGTTGAAATAAAGAAGGAATAATGCGCTGTAATTACCATCAACACCCGTATCTGTAAAACCGCAACTTAGACGAGTTAATTCAATTAAAGTGGCAATTTCATCTGTAGAAACTTGATAATAACGAGACAACTGAGTTATCGATGACAAATCAGACTCACTGATCTCCCCAAAATTCTTATCATAAAGTTCATTAATTTTTTCTTCGTCCTCAGTGAGGTTTTCCGTCAAAATGGCAAAGCTTTCAGGTGGAAGATTTAAGCTAAGGGCCGTCAACTTTTGTGCCGTGAGTAGTTGATTGAAAATTGGTAAGCTTGTTATTGTTTTTAAATGGGGATCTTGCTGAAAAATTCCTAGGCGGACTGTGTTGTAAGCATGATGGTAAGGTAGGTCTCCACCCTGTCGGCATGATGATAATTTTTCTTCAATCTTATCAGGTGGTTCTACCATAATGCTTGAAATTGCACTCACAAGTATTTCATTTGCATAGGTGAGTGTAGAAGTTTCAGTATCCATATTGTCTTGAGATAACAGTATATTACTTATATCTGGCCGCCTATTACCTAAATTGTATACAGACTGTTTGTCATGAATAGGCAGAGCCTCTCGATAAAGCTCAGTTAAATAAGCAGCAGGAGAAAAAGAAGAAGAAACAGACCCCTCGCGAACAAAATAATTAGAGCGCTCGGGGAACATATCAATGTAACTGTGTTTTTCAGCGATAGGCTTTACCTTTAATGATCGTAAAGCAGATGTTTGAGGGTTAATACGGGCCAATAATTGGGATTCAAATAATCGATTCTCATTGTATTTTTCTTGTGCTATTTGATATAAATTAACAATTTCATCCCTGTTTAAAATATGACTAAACTGCTCATGTAACTGTTCTTGAGACATTAACATGATATCTGCTAATGATAGTGTTTTCGAACTTAATTTATTAACTTTATTTGAAATCATTTCAAATGATGGCATTAAACACTCCTTACTCATTATGGTTTCATAGTCTCATATCTAAAAATCAATAAGACACTACTTTAACAGCCATTAAGTAGGTAAAAATCTTATGACCAATTAAACTAATTCCAATTTAGTGCTAAAATAAAAATAATAAATTATTTTTATTAATGCTAGTAAACACTAAACAAAAGAGAGAAGCATATAATGAAAATATAAATAAAATACAAATAATATATAAATAAAATTATGAATAAAAAAAAGGGGTGACCAGCACCCCATAAAATAGCGAATCATGAAAATGAAAGTAAAGATTAATTACGAAATTAATATACCCTAAAAAAAACCAATAAACAATAATAAAAAAATAATTAAATTAATAATCAAAAAAACAATCCATGTACTATCTAACTAAAACACATTAAAATATACTTTTTGAATATTTAGCATATGAAAAGTTAGTTCATCTGGTTGTAATAGAATAAAAAAATAATTGCTAAGCAAATTGCAGGGCCAAAAGGCACATGGTGTTTCTCATCAATGTCATAGTAACTTTTATAATCACCTCGATCAGGAGAATAACTGTATAATCTAAATATGACATAACATATTATGCCAAATATGGACGATAGTAAAAATAACCAATGTACCTGTGAAATGCCAATAAATGTAGCTCCTGCTGCAAATAACTTGGCATCACCGTCTCCCATACCCTCTTTTCCTGTCACACGTTTAAATACTATAATAATGGTTTTTATGCATACCCATATAAAAACGCAACCTAGTACGGCTTGAATAGGAATAACGGATGTCCATTTCATGACTGAACTGATTAAACCTAACCATATCAATAAGTAACTTAGTTCGTCAGGAATGATATACCATTTTAAATCAATGAAAAAAATAGCGTAACATGTACTAAAAGCAATAAGGAAAATCACTATTGTTATCAATTCGTTATTTTGGTAAGAAAAATAAAAAACCGTACTAAAAATAACTCCAAAAATAAATTCCGAAAGTGGATATATCTTTGATATTGTATTTTTACAATGTCTACACTTACCTTCTAATAAAAACCAACTAATAACGGGGATATTATCGCGTTTATAAACCTTAAATTTACAGTGTGGGCAATGAGAGTGAGGAAAGCTTAATGTTAATAACTCCCCCCCTCCTCGATTAAAAATAATGAGTGGCAATCGATAAATAACCACATTCACAAAACTTCCAATACAGCACCCTACAATAAATGCAAGGAAGAGATAAAAAAAATAAATAAAACTATACATATCAATCACAAATATTTAAGACTGAACCATCTTTACGATACTGATCCTCATTAATATAGACGTTATTGTAGGCACTAATACTTCCCCTAAAATACGTCTGAGCATATTTTTTGTAGCCAAACTCACCTAAGTTTCCATTAATTAAGTCCGCATTAGTATAAATAAAATCAGTTTTTTTTAAGTTTATGTCATATTGTGGAAATTTTTCTCCACGTTCCATTCCAAAATATAAATCATGAAAATTAACTCGAGGACCTGCAAAAGCATTCCGTGCTTCTCTATATTTTTTAGAATAATTGGTATTAGTTGCCAGATTTCGAATATCTGGAATTCGGCTCCAGCTCATCGCTAAAATATAGGTTTCCCCTAATGACATACTCACTTTAGCACTCAAGTTCGATAAAAAATAAACTTTTAAATCGTTATCAATTCCTATATGCATATTGCCGCCATTTTCCTTATCCCACCCAGACATCTCAACTTTACTCAGTTCTAATATCGGTGGATCCATTGATTTTGGGTTATAACCAAATTTAGCTCTCCAAGTAAATGCAACAAAAGCTGTTATGTTCGATATTTCAGGTCTTGGTGGAGATTTTCTGTCCTCAATGCGAATTGATAATCTTTTAATTGAACGTGTTGGTAACCAGATAATTTCATCAGGTTGCCTTAAATCGAAGGCCCGCGATCCCCCGTCCGCACGTTGTACGACGGGGTTGTATTTAATAGTATAGAAGCTCGGAGATTTCCATATTATAACTTCGTTATAATATGGTTCGAACTTTTTATTTTGATCTTGTTTTTTAGGATAACCAATCCCTGCATCAGCAACACTCATTCCCTTCATAAATCTTGTACTGAGCGGAACTTGCGAAACTGGGCCTCCTATTCCTTGAACACCAAAAGAGGGGGGGCCATCCCAATTGATTTGTCGGTCACCAAAAAAATTAGCCAGTTTTAATGGAATACCTCGTTCTTTTTCTGTCCAATAATCCACTTCAAATTTGACTGAAACTCGGTTTCTAAAATCTGAATTCATGCCAAAATCTCTTAATGTTGAAACCACAAGTGGTAACGGTGTAGAGGTATTAGCGCAAACCAACGTAGCAGGGTTTACTGGTCCTGAACCATCAATATATTTAATCCCTTTTGTCGTAACGCCATTAACAGCCATTGGTAATAGCAATGCACTTAAACATAACTTTTTTAATTTCATTTTTCTACTCATTACATTTGTGACATTTTCGATAGTTGGTCGGATAAAGAAAATAAAGCAATAAATACCCAAATGACGCAACCGCCTAATATCAAAGTTGAAAATGACTTTAATAATGCTGCTAATTTATCCATTTTCTCATTAATATTTATTTTAGATTTTTCTGATACTGATGTTAAAACCTCATGAAATGACGGCAGTGCAGAATATAAGCTAATATTCAAAAGTTCATGAACATTCAACAACCCAGTATTAAGTGCATCACCATAGTTCATACCTTTTGACATATTAATTTGCATAATTTTAATGTGGCTTTGTAACCAGCGATTTGCATTTAAACTTAATATTGTTAAAGCATCGTTAATTGGTATTTTATTTTTAAGCATGCCAGATAAACTGTTTAATACGATAGAGGCATTTAATTGTTTGAATGTCGAAAATGGAATAACTTTGTCAATAAAACGGTCACGCATTAAACCTGTTAAGTTTGCCATAATAAGACGAATAACGATGATGCTTATTACTAAAAAAATAAGCATATATATCCATAACCCTTCATATAATGCTAGTCCGAAGTTATACAGCGAACTAGTCACTCCAGGCCAACGGCTCACAGGTAAAACCTTTTCAAAAGCAGGGAAAACCTTTAGTGAATACCCCGTAATCACAACTAATGACAAAACAAACATAATCATAGGAAAAGTTATTGATTTAATCACCTTGGCCATTAATTGATCTTTATATTTAATCACATCAATAATGCTGGTGAAACCATTTGCTAATGCCCCACTTTTTTCTGCCGAATAAATTAAACTAAGTTCATTTTTGGGCACCATACCATCAAAAACAGAAGCGATAGATTCCTTATTAGCCATTTTATCTAAAAGGAAATTCAATTTTTTCACAAATCCTTTTCCAATAATTGAACCTCCTTCTTTTTTAAGTTTTATGATTGAATCATATATTGGAAGGTTAGAATTAATCATATCTGCACAAAACTGATATAAGTATAATCGTTGAGACTTAGTGAATTTTTTCAAATATCACCTCCAGATCATCAGGGGGAATAACACCAAACTCATGAGTAAACCATTGATAACAAACTTTATTTTCAATCACGAGTAACATCGTTTTTTCTTTTATTTGAAACCCTTCACCAATTCCCTCACCTATAAAGCGCTTTTTCCGCCAATGAACATAGGCTTCTAGCCAATTATTTTGAGCAATTGCTGACAGTTCATCGATTGAAGGTCGCATATATTCAACCACTAACTTTCTCCCGCTAATTCCTGTATTTTTGCAATGTTTACACCCGTCACGATTGATAATAGAAATGTCTTTTTGAAACTTACCCAAGATAACGGTCTCTGTTTTTTTACAATGGGGACATAAAAGAGGCATTAGCTTCTGACACTGTAAACCAGCAATAAAACCAGGTGTGGAGAGTTTGTCACCTGCTATTCCTAATGCAGATAATCTTTGTAATAACGTCACAATGCTTCCCGCATGGACTGTAGTGAAGCAGTAATGTCCGCTTTCAACTGCGCCAGATAACGCATTAGCAGAAATTTTGTCGCGAATTTCTCCTATCATTAAAACGTCTGGGTCACGGCGAAGTGCAGACTTTATAGCCGAATGAAACCCTCCTCCATCGACATCCAATACTGAACTCTGTTTAGTGCCATAGATATAATATTCAACTGGATCTTCAACAGTTAAAAAGCAACCTTTATTATTGAAGCGGTTAATTTGCAGCCACTCCATGACTGTTTTAAGTGTTGTTGATTTTCCAGATCCTGTTGTACCTGCGATAAAATATGCACCATAAGGATTGCTTAAAATCGTTTTAATATCGTCAATTTCTATTGGCGACAACCCTGTATTTTCGAGTCTCGGATTTGGATTAGTATCGATGGATGCGGGGATTATTCGTAAAACGCAGTGATAACAGTCACTCGATTCACCAAATATAGGAAAATGTGCATACCTAAAGCGGTATTTTTTACCTTGTAAATCATAAAGAATATTCGCACTTTGTGGC
Organism: Providencia xihuensis; assembly: GCF_041953405.1. Lineage (NCBI taxonomy): Bacteria > Pseudomonadati > Pseudomonadota > Gammaproteobacteria > Enterobacterales > Morganellaceae > Providencia > Providencia xihuensis. Next base: position 2,354,959 of record NZ_CP169565.1, read on the forward strand.
TGCTGACGATTCCACGTTGTTTCTTTCGTTGTGGCTTCAACGTTATACAAGACAAAAACTAACTCATCACAACTTGTTGATGTCATTTGTGAATAGAGAATTAAAGAACCATTAACTCTAAATTCAATTTTTGAAATCACATCTCCTCGTGTAATATGCAAATCACTCGCCCCTGTATCTACCGCTATTTGTAATAAACTTTCAAGTTCCTTTTGAACATGACTCGTTTCAAGTAAAATACTGTTACTTGTTGCCCGCGTTGCGCTTTCAATTATTTGATAATACTGGGCTTCACTACTTAACATAAACCCGTTAATTGCCTTTTTATATACAGATATTGCATAATGCAAATCCATATAAGCAGCAGCCAGGTGGTTAATTTTCAACTTATTAACAATCAGATATTTTTTATTATTATAATCAACTGTAATTAAATCTTTTTCTAATAAATTTAATTGACATTTCTCTAAAGCTTTTACGCCATTTTCTATATTATTCAAATAAATAAAATCAACTGGTAGATTCATTTCATTCAATAACTCTATATTGTTGATTTTTTAGAACAACACGATAACGCGTCCCATTCATTTTAAATGGTGTATTTTCTGTAGTAAACGTGACTTGTTTATTTTCAGGATTAATGACACCAATTTTTTTTACCCCCGCAATATGAGAAATCATAATTACCTTTGGCCTTTCAGCGGGTTTAATCGGGGCATCCATTAATTCATTGATTTTCTGTTCATAAGCTTCATTTTCAGGCTCATTCACAATAGTTCTTTCTTGAACCATTGGCTCATTAAGTAGCTCATTAACCTCTTTAAGTTCTTTTTTTAGCTTCGCTAATGTGATTTGATTTTCTATATTCAGTTTTTCAGATTCAAACTTCAGGTTGTTTTGCATTAAATCGATGATGTTTTTCTGTTCGATAGAAAGTTCAGCAGTTTCAGGCGCCACTGCATCTACGCTTTCATTCTGCTCTTCTGCAAAAGCATTTTGACTGCCTATCATAACGATAAATAATGGAAGAATTATTTTGTGCATGTAAAAACTCCTGTTACTTTAATATTGTTGCTATCTAATTTTTCGATAGACTTAAAAGTATAAAAATTGATATACGGTTGTCTTTCAAGTATTTTTTTAATTTTCAATGGGTTTTCAGGAAGTATTAACTCGAATTTTGAAAATAGCAGATGGTGACTATCTACATAATCTGAGTATTTCTGTTCTAAACTAGCTACTGATGATGATGGAAGCTCAATAAATGTTATTTTCTCATGAGAATTATTTTTAGATGAATTAAATGCATAAATATAATTGATATAATCATTACATAAAGGAGTCTTACCGTACACATGATTAATGATATTTTCTATAACTAGACCATTCGTGTAGCTTATGTTTAAATTAGAGAACCCAATGCTATCAGGACTGATTGTTCCATCATATTTTTCATTAAAAAATATTTTTTCTTGAGCACTAAAGATAGCGCCTTGTTTTAATTTATAGAGAAAATCGCAACTTTCCGTATTACAATTAAATGAATCCTCAGAAAAACCACTAAGTGTAAACGCGTAACGGCTCACCATAATTTGCTCAAGTATGGTTATTAAGTCATTAATTTGGTATCCCTGTGATTGACTAATATAGTAATCAGATATTTTTTTCTTTTCACTAATAGCTAATTGTTGCCTTTGGTACTCTCGGTTTTCTTCATCAACCTTTTTTTGATATATATAGTAAGTACCGATGGAAATAATGATAAAAACAACAATCACTACTAGAGAAATCAACATGCTTTTAGATTTCAATAACCCATGTTCACGCCATCCAGAAAGAATATCTTTCATATTAATATCCTTAATATAGAAATAAAATAAAAACGACCATAGTAAATAAAAAAATAGACATTGATATTAATAAGTATAATTTAAATGACTTTATACGATATTTTTCTTCCTGAGCTTTGTACTCTTCATAAATGGCATTAAATATTTCATTATTAAACACAGTAACATTCAATGAAGCATATTCAGAGCTGTCTTTTTGATTTAATATGTATGTCAGCATGCTTTCAGTAATAATGGTATCCGAAGGTGAAATAATACAATCATCTTTTATACAAATTAAATAATAGTTTGTTACGTCATTTTCAATTACGGGGGCATAAAAAAAGCCATCACCATACAATTCCTTTATATACAAAGCTAAAATTTCGTAAACTCTAACATGCCGAGGAAATAAAACTTCCTTCATACCGTTTTGTGTTTGATAACGTATTTTTTTATATTTTTTCTTTGTTGACTCTAACCAGAAGCGATGCCGATGTTCATTAATCTGAGAAGAGTCAACCCATATACCATTAATCGCTAGTTTCTTTTTTAGCAATTCATTTAATGTCATAATTTACTCATTAACTGAAAAATAATTATCTATACCAACAATCATGATCACAGTAGAATTAGTATCTTCCCCATTTAATATCCCTGAGAAAATACCAGCTTGTTGCATATCGGAATCACTATCTTCATCATATTTGCCAACAATCAGTAAATCACCAGGTTTAATCGTTGAAGTATTAAACATTTCTGTTGTTGTAAAATTCGGTAATTGAACGCCATCAAATTTATCAATACTGATTAAATTCTTACGCGTAAAGCCACTAGCCACTTCGATTTTTCCATCAGATAGTGCTCTAGGCGTAATGATAAAACTACTCCCCGTTACGATCTGGTCCGTTGTTAATTGGCTTTCTGTGATATCCATACTGGCATTTTTGGTACTGGTTACACCTGAAACATAATGATGTGTTTTTGTTAGGTTCAATGGTATTGGCATGTTATTACGAGTAATAAAAGAGCCACTTTGTAATATTTTGCTTCCCGTTAACTTATATACGGCATCTAATTGACTGGCTAAACGGAATTTTGCATCCTCCCCGCCATGGAAGTTAGAATTTGCGTTTAATTTTCCAGTAAGTTTTGTCAATAAATGCTGATTAAAACCAATTTGAGTCCCTCCATTATTATAAGAAAACCCTAATTCAGCTTCGAGATTTTTTGATTTTCCTTTATCAATAATATAAATTTTATAGCTCACAACAAACTGACGGTTATTTGCTTGTTTGTATTGCTCTAGCACTTTACTTACGTGCTCATATTCCGACTGGCGGCCAACAAACGTCAATATTGAAGAATCTTGGAAGATATTATAAACGCCTGATGAAATATATTTATCCATCATATCTTTTACATCGTCCCAAAATGAGGATTTAAACGATGTTGTCGATTTACCTTTTAATCCGCTAGAAGAAGCAGCCTCATTATTTGAGATATCTAAACTAGCCTCATAATTATTATCTTTACCATAGTAATCAAGGCTAATAGCATAATTTGTATACAAATTAACTTCGAGTAAATTATTTTTCTTTAGCTGTATATTTACATCATATAAATTGGACAGATAACTAATAAACTCTTTTAAATCACCATTAAAGTTAATCGTATAAACCGTACTCTTAAGTATTTCCTCGCCAGATACTTGACTTTCAATTTCACCAGGCGTGTTTGCATCAATTTTATACGTAATTTCCATTTGCTCGCCAAGCATTTCCATTACCGTATAGATATTAACTGGCGAATAAGAAGTTAATGAAATTTCTCTGTCCAAGACTTTTTTTTGTTGGCGATCGTAATCAACCTCTTTTCCCAAATAAGGTGAATCTAATGACATAAATGCACTTTGCTTACTATCATTGATATCTTGCAATCCTGTCACACGGTCGAACAACTCTTTTTCATCATATTTTTCTTCAAAAAAGCTGTTGCATCCTTGAATAAAAAAAGGAATTAGTAAAAAAATCATTTTATTTAGTTTCATTACTGTTTCTACTTATTAGTTATCTATAACAAGAACATTATTTTTTTCATAAAATTTAAGGTAAAACCCTGCTTTTTGGTAAGACAATTGCTTACCTAGTTTTTCCATAACTTCAATTTTATTCTTACCATCAATTTTTATTTCATTAAAAACGACAATATCTTTTGGGCTGTTCCAAATAAAATCAATTCCATTAAACCGAGCCCAATCCTCAACACTTTGGCTGAGAAGCTCATTCTTTTTCAATACTAACTCACTAAGAGCATCAATTTTATTTTCTGTACCTACTAATTTTTTTTCACTGTTTATTTCTGTATTAAACTGTCCGTTAATTTGGGGCTCGTTAGCTATTGCTTTTATTTCTTTCATAGGCTTTAAATTAATCCACTCTTGCACTTCTATATCTGTATTTGCAAAGCTGCTTAACGTAAAACCACATAACACAATCAAATAATTATATTTCATATTGCTTGTACCTTTTAATCAAATACTGTTTGGTAATCACCTTTAGTTGAGCTACACCATTCAACCGACATGATGGATAACGATTTTGGGTTAACATATGTTTTTGATTCCGCCAGTGCTGGATTATTTACCCCTAAAGAGGCGCTAATCACCCAAACACGTTTACCATCAATAAAACCAAGGCGGGGTTGTAAAACAACGCCTGCAGCTAACCCCACATTCGTGATTTTATTTTTTCGCGTGCTATATTCCTTACTAAGATCAATATCTAACTTTTTATCATTTTGGTATACAACAGGCATCATCGATGAAACGGCGACAGTAAGCCTTGGCCACAATCTAACATTTTGCACTACTGGGCATACTATACGTGGGATAATGATTTTACCGTCTTCTTTTTGGTCATCTCCAACATAGTCTTCTTCCTTAATCATTTTTTCATCATTTCCCGTAAAATTATGATAGTTAACCTCTGGCACAGTACGATATTCTTTTATTAATTTATTACCCTCATAATGACTATCCTCGATAATAACGTTCGCTACTAACGTACCTGCAATTTCATTTCCTCTAATATCCGTTTCTGTTAAAATAAAGTTACTTTCAGGAAGATATTGTGCTTCTGTAATTGGAAATTTTTGGTCTTGTCCTTTTAATGCTAAGCATGTCGCTTTTGTTTTATTTTCCCTGTCCCAGCAAAGAGTCGGTGATTTTTCTTCGTTATCTGTTTTACCACTCGTCAATACTAACGTATTTTCATCTTTAGCTTTTAAACATGGGCCATATTGATTGGTTTTGGTGTTCCAACATAACTTGTCGGCATTCACCGAGCCGTCAGCCCTTAAAAACTTCCCTGCCTTAACATTAAAACTAAGTCTTAATCCATAATCAAAGCTCGAGCTTTTGACTAATTCAGCATGGGATGCCAAATTACCAAACTGAAGATTCTCATTATCTACCTTAATGAGTTCCCAACCAGTACTAGCTATAGAGCGATTTCTTTTAACAAAACTTGCCTGTGTTAAATATAAAAATTTATTTTTAAACGCCTCACTAAAATTGCCATAGAAGGACTCAATATATAAACCCTGCTTATCCTCAATTGGGTGATATAAAATAATAAAATCTACGCGTTCAATTGTTTTTTTTACTTCATCGCCAACAAGATCAACTCTTTCAATAGAAAACTCAGGATGTTCAACAAGTAATGCATCCATTGTGCATTTTAAAAATTCTTTTTTTAATGAAATTCCTAACAAGCTTCCTTTACATGTTTCATCAATAAACAAATTTCTATCGCTGTTCTCCCCCGTCCCCCAATTAAAATGTTTACCATCCGTCGTGATTGCATCTTCAATTTTATAATTACTCGTTCGCTTACTGTAAGCTATGTTTTTTTGTTCTTTTTGAAATAAAGGATTACGAATAAAATTGTTATCTTTTTTTTCCAGTTCATCATTATTAATAAAATCAATAAACCGATAAATTTCATCAACAATAGCATCTGAAATATGTTGCCTGTGGTTATTTTCAATTTGATTAATCATAAAGCGACTCAACGGAATCATAATCACACCAATAATTCCAAGAACGACAATAACTTCAAATAATGAATAACCAGCTATTCTATTATTTTTCATATTTATTCTCTTGAACCTCCCTAATTATAGGGAGGTTCTTTAGCAAGTTATTACTGCTTATTATTAACGGCTACCTAAAATAACCGAGTTTCCAGGGCTGTCGGTACATACACCAGCAACTTTATCTGGTGTAATATTGAGATTACCCTTCGCATTTAATGTACGTAATATGCTCGCTGATGGCTCAACAGACATATCAACAGCTTCTGCTACACTATATGCACCCGCTGCCGCTACACCTACAGCAACATAATCCCACTGATTACCCACTTGGGAAATAATATTACGACACTGATCTTGATTTAACCCATTAATCTCAATCACAAAACCTTTAAGACCCGTATCAACTTGTGTTGTCGCTGTTTTTGCACCACCAATATTCAGGAAGTCATTCGAAATGCTATTACGCGCTTCATCGATAGATAACTTACCTAATTGAACAAGGCGTGCAATCGGCTCTTTAGATTTTGCAGTATCTTTAATACTATCGACATTATAACCACTCGCTGCACCTGTTGAAATTGGGTATCCCGCAGCCCGCTGATATGCATCTTTCATAGCAACTCTCACTGTATTGGTATTGCTGACGACATCAGAAATAGCACGGCTGTCAAATGCACGCTGCGCTAATATCACAACACCCGCTGCAATTGTCCCAATAATACCTAATACAATGATAATCTCTAATAGAGTCATCCCTCTTTGTTTTTTAGCTTCGTGATGTTTACGTGATTTTTTTAGTAATTCCATTTTTAAGCTCTGTGTCTGCTGATAGACTTTAAACATAGGTATTCCTCAAGAATTTAATCAAATTTAATTTGATAATTTATAAAATAATATTACAGGCAAAAACTATATTAATTAAACCAATAACTACGCTTACTAATTAAGTTCCTTATAACTTCCCTTCATTACAATAATTATTAGTTTAAATTATTTATCAGTCAATATAGTTTTATTCAAAAAAATATTTAGACAGTAAATCAATTGTGAAAAACATTAACTTAATCTTAATATTACATACACCGACTATATGCCTATCATATATTTTAAATAATAGAGCTGTATGCATATAAAGTATTATTAGGATTATTCCTAATGTTATTTAAGCCAAAAGAAACATTCTCTTACATTATTTATTTAAATACAATCATTATAAATATATACAAATAAGTAATATTAATATATTTTACTCTGTATTCGGCTAAATACACTTATTTTAGGTAATTAATATATTGCAAGTTCACTGAATTAGTTTAACACAATGACATGTGTTTTAGCCGAACTACTACTTTTACTAGATGATATAGCTATAGCCTCAATAACCTGTGTGGCAGATAGCATTGATATGAGATTAATAATATGACATATTCTAAATTAATTTTTTCAAGTACATCTTTTACCTCTAATCATGAATCCACGCTGAATCAAAAAACAGAAAAACCGATGAAACCTGACTTAAAAAAAGCAAAGTTAATACAAGTCCCAATGATATATATAGATGCTTTTGAAAACATAAAAAATGAAGGTTATACCTCACTATCCTTCTCCTCTTATCTTATTGAAGCATTGAAGGAGAAAATTATTTGTGATGTTTCACGGCTTGATTCGTGACCTATATTAGTATTTAGTATCTAATAAAAGAATCGCGTACTTCATATTTAATGAAATACGCGATTCTTTTATACTAACAATTAAAAAATATATTACTCATTCATTTAATTTAGCGATAACCCCGTCGATGATTACTCGAAGACCAACTGTATGTTGTATCGCTTGGAACTAGTTTATCTTTTTTCTGTTGCGCTCGAATTTTTCTAGTTTCTTTATCAACTTCTTTAGAAATTTCCGCAATAATTTCTTTTTTGACTTTCGTTTGCTCAGAATTGGTTAATTCACGTTCTAATTTCTTACGTTCTTGTGCAAGTCGTGTTCGCACTCGGTTTTTTTGTGTCTCTGTCATTTCCTGGATAGTTAACATTTTCATCGTACAGCCCCTTACTCATGTTCAAATTCCGATTTACAATATAACACTATTCGCAACACCATAATATGAAAAACAACAATCGTTATACCTTAATAGGCCTTTTTTGATTCAGCGATAGCTGTAAAAATACGGAATTAGGCGTATAGTATTCGGTATTGCTACTTGGATAAGCGTATTTTTACTATTATGGAATTAATCCCTTCACTGCAAAATATTCACCAGATACTTGTTTCTGATACCCCCATTATTGACGTCCGTGCTCCCATTGAGTTTCAACAAGGTGCAATGCCTGCCGCGGTAAATCTTCCACTAATGAATGATGAAGAACGCGCTGCTGTTGGTACTTGCTACAAACAGTATGGGTCACATAAAGCGGTTGAGCTTGGTCATCAATTAGTGAGTGGTGAAACCAAAGCCAACCGTATCACTGCATGGCAAACGGCTTGCCAACAATATCCAAGTGGTTTTATTTGTTGTGCTCGCGGTGGTATGCGTTCACATATTGTACAAGCATGGCTTAAAGAGAATGGCATAGACTACCCTCTAATTAATGGCGGTTATAAAAAACTTCGTCAAACCACTATTGATGCCATTAATGAGTTATCCCTACGCCCGACTATTTTAATCGGTGGATGCACAGGAAATGGTAAAACAACTCTGGTACATAACCAACCAGATGGGATTGATTTAGAAGGTATTGCCCATCACCGCGGCTCGTCTTTCGGTCGCACTTTGCAAGCACAATTTTCCCAAGCGACTTTTGAAAATCATCTTGCTGTCGATATGCTCAAAAAGTCTTCAAATCATACGCGTTGGGTACTTGAAGATGAAGGGCGAGCAATTGGTGCAAATAGCCTGCCTATATCATTACGTTCTCAAATGGAAACAGCGGCTATCGCTGTTATTGATGACCCTTTTGAATTACGTCTTGAACGCCTTAAAAATGAATATTTTGACCGGATGACACATGATTTCCTTGGTGCATACGGTGAAGAGAAAGGCTGGCAATTTTACAGTGAGTATTTACATCATGGCCTGTTTGCAATTCGAAAGCGATTGGGCTCTCAACGGGCTGCTGAATTAACGGCGTTATTAGATACTGCATTAATTCACCAGCAAGTGACGGGCGAAACCCAATCACATTTTTCTTGGCTTTGCCCATTACTACATGAATATTATGACCCAATGTATCGTTATCAATTAAGCCAGAAACAAGAGAGAATTGTTTTTCAAGGTACATATCAAGAAGTTGAACAGTGGCTAAACCTCCGTTAATAGACGTTAAAAGCCCACGCTGTGGGCCTTTTCTCATTTAAAAGTTTAAGCATTTTCTATTTGCAGGCCTGCTGCTTTCCATTCAGGGAAACCTTCCTCAAGCCGCCTAATTTTAAATCCTTGGGCTGTAAGTAATTCAATGGCGTCAAGTGATAACAAACAATACGGGCCACGGCAATACGCCACAATTTCCATTCCTTTAGGGAGTTGGGACAACTGCTCTGCAAGCTTCTCCACGCTAATATTTAGTGCACCAGGTAGATGACCTTGGTTAAATTCGCGTTCAGGACGAACATCTAATAAAGTGACACTGCCATCCGTTAATTGAGCCAGCAAATCCTCACGAGAAATTGGTGTTAGTTTGTCTCTTGCTTCAAAATAATCTGCCATGATTTGCTTAATTTCAGCATTGTTTTGCTTACCAACAATGCCTAAAGCATTAAGGAGTTCTATCACCGAATCTTGGTTCACAATTGAGTAATAAACATGTTTTCCTTTACGTTCCGTTTCAACTAACCGCGCACGACGTAATGTTTGTAAATGACGGGAAGCGTTGGCAAATTCAATACCACAAAGTGTAGCAAGTTCCTCAACACTTCTTTTTCCTTGTGCTAAGTACTCTAAAAGTTCTAATCGGCTTGGATGGCTGATACTTTGCGCTATTTCTGCCAAATTGACATAAATACGCTGTTTAGGGTCGATATTGGCCATATTTTCCTCCGAAAATCCCACTTCTTTTCGCCTGTCATGCTCATCTGCATTGAATTGTACCTTATCTTATCGCTTTCCCCTACACCGCAAATTTCCGTTTAACATATTGACATAGGCAACTTTACGATCAATCATTATCGATATTAATTGAATGTTTCGATTGTTACTATAATCTAAATACAGGTAAAATACCATGAAAGCCTTAATAATATTAAACCGTGAACCCTACGATGGAACCGATGTCACATGGAATGCTTTGCGTTTAGCAAAACAGTTATTATCAGATGGATGTGAAATCCGCATTTTTTTAATGAATGACTCAGTGGATCTTGCCCGTGATATCTGCAAACCACCGACAGACTACGACCAAGATCTTAGCCAAAATTTAAAAGACTTAATCACCCAAGGTGCTTCTGTCAAAGTGTGTGGTACTTGCCAAACTCGCTGCGGTATTTATAAAAATGAGCCTTATTTTGTAGGGGTGCAGAAAGCAACCATGCAAGATCTCTCTACTTGGGTCATGACTAGTGATAAGTTATTAACATTCTAATTACTTAATTGGGTTAACTATGCCATCTCTCTATTTTGATTTTAATGCAAGCACACCGATTCACCCTGAAGTTCAAGCCTCAATGCAGCCGCTATTGAATTCACTGTATGGCAACCCTTCAAGCCAGCATTGGGCTAGCGATAATGCAAAATCGCGTTTGGAACATGCCCGTGCACAAGTTGCATCGTTAATAGGTGCACATACCGATGAAATTATTTTTACCAGTGGCGGAACTGAATCAAATAATCTCGCACTCAAAGGGCATTTTTTTAATCAGTTATCACGCCATCCTAATCCACATATAATTACGCAAATCACTGAACATCCATCAATTTTAAGCCCTCTCGCATTTCTTGAGAAATTAGGTGCAACAGTCACTTATCTTCCTGTTGATCAATTTGGTCGTGTGTCGCCGCTAGATGTGAGTAATGCAATCACGCCTAACACGACATTCATTAGTATTATGCACGCCAACAATGAAACAGGTACTATCCAACCCATTGAAGAAATTGGTTATATTGCTAAACAAAACAACATTTGCTTTCACACTGATGCGGCACAATCCATTGGAAAAGTCGCAATCGATGTTAATCAGCTGAATGTAGATTTGTTAAGTATTGCTGGACATGAAGTCTATGCCCCGAAAGGGATTGGTGCTTTATATGTACGCCGCGGCACGATGTTAGAACCCATTAACCACGGTGCTGGGCATGAAAATGGCCTTCGTGCTGGTACAGAAAGCTTGTTACTTGCCACGGCGCTTGGCCTTGCATGCGAAATTGCACAAACACAAAATAAAAACGCTGACATAAGACAATTACGCGACAATTTTTGGCAGCAACTTGTTGACCTTTATGGTGACCAGGTTTTACTAAACGGCCATGAAACCCACCGTTTGCCAAACACATTAAATGTGGGTTTCAAACACCAACAAGGCGCTGATCTTCTAGGTAAATTATCGGGTGTTGCTGCGTCGACAGGGTCTGCCTGCCACGAAGGTCAAGCCACCCTTTCACCTGTGCTCTCGGCGATGAACGTTGACTCTAGTTATGGTCTTGGTGCTATCCGCTTTAGTCTTGGCCTTGGCGTAACCCAACAAGACATAAACTTGGTAATTCAAAAGCTCAAACATATTCTGCCCTCTAATTAATTTCTAAGGCCATATTTTATGCACCCCAAAAAAATGTACCAACAAGTGTGGCTGCTAGCGAGTGCCCAAGCATTATTTCAAATTGTCTCTGTCATGGTGATGACCATCGGAGCCCTTGCGGGAGCCCAGATGGCTTCATCTCCAACATTAGCTACATTACCCATTGCAGGTATGTTTTTGGGAACGGCCACGATGATGTTTCCCGCGTCTCTTTGGATGGCCAAAATTGGGCGACGAAATGGTTTTTTGGTCGGTGCACTCTTAGGGATAATAGGTGGGCTAATTGCAGCATATGGAATAGTCATCCAATCATTATATGTTCTTAGCTTTGGAACGATTTTAATTGGTGGTTACCAAGCTTTTGCGCAATTTTATCGATTTGCAGCCAGTGAAGTAGCCGATAATTTGTATCGCCCAAAAGCAATTTCGTTAGTGATGACTGGTGGCGTAGTCGCTGCGCTTTTAGGGCCTTTACTCGCCCGTTCTGGCGCCAGTTTTTTTGATGCACAATATTTAGGTACCTTTCTATTATTAGCGGTAATTTCCCTCGGTGCTATCGCCGTTTTATGCAAATTAGATATCCCAATGGCTGAGCCAAAAACGGTGGCTCACGCCCCTATATCAACTCGCTCATGGAAAACCCTCGTTTTACAACCTACCTATTTGGTCGCAGTATTTATTGGGATGACCAGCTACGGCGTAATGGTACTTGCGATGACAGCAATGCCGATTGCAATGATGAGCCATCAGCATTCATTAGGTGCAACCACGACCGTAATGCAACTTCATGTATTAAGTATGTTTTTACCCTCTTTTATTACTGGTAGCCTTATCACGCGATTCGGTGTGCTTAAGATCATGTTTGCGGGTATTGCCATGTTTATTGGGCATATTCTATTTGCACTCTCAGGTGTTTCTTTTGCATCATTCGCTAGTGCATTGATTTTATTGGGAACTGGTTGGAATTTTATGTATATCAGTGGCACAGCACTTTTGACTTCAACTTACACGCCAGAAGAAAAGGCTAAAGCGCAAGCAACTAATGACATGAGTATCTTTATGGTTAGCCTTGCCTGTTCGTTAGCTGCTGGCGGGCTATTAAATTACCTAGGTTGGCAAACCTTAAATATCATGTTGTTACCATGGTTAGCGTGTGCTGTTCTTGCCATTGTGTGGTTGATTTACATTCAACGTAAAACCGCACGCATTAATTAAATTCCTCTTGGCTTGTCAGCCTTCTACAGTTAGGTGTTAGAAGAGCGCTAATTTTAGCTTCCACTCTCTCTATAACAGGGAGTGTGAAACCCTTTCAAATTATCTCTCCAGCAAATCAGATTTGGCTTTAAGTTCATTCGACTGATAAGCCAACTCATCATTAAATTCTCAAATAGCTTAATGAATATCAAAACTTACGCAGTTGCGCCTTGCGTAATTTAACCTGATTCCTCATTATGTGTTTTTTTATATAACGATAACGAGGTACTCATGCGCCGACTATTACTCTCTTCTTTATTTATCTGCTTTACATTACCCCAAGCGATGGCTGCTCAGCTACACATGTACGCAGGAGCAGGATTGCGCCCACCGATTGAAAAAGTGGTCGAAAAATTCGAAAAAGAAACAGGCAATACTGTCACTGTTGAATATGGCGGTTCGGGGCAAATTTTGACGCGCTTTGAGTTAACTCAGCAAGGGGATTTGTTTTTCCCAGGTTCTGAAGATTATGTTGAAAAACTGCAAGCCAAATCTTTAGCAACAGATGCATACCCTATCGTACGCCATATCCCAGTTGTTGCCGTACGAAAAGACAAAGCTCAAGGAATAGCCAGTATTGAAGATCTCGCCAAAAGTAATTTGCGGCTAGGTATGGGCGATCCGAAAGCTATCGCTTTAGGCCGCAGTGGTGAACTGTTACTTGATGCCAGCGGTTATGGCGACCAATTACGCGATAAAGTCATTGTTCGCGCCGCAACGATTAAGCACCTGTCCATGTATTTGCTAAATGGCGAAGTGGATGCCGCAATTATTGGCCGAGCTGATGCGATGAAGAACCAAGATAAACTGCTTGTGTTGCCATCCCCAGAAGGTAGCCCTGAAGAAATCGCCACTATTACAGTACTAAGCACTAGCGCTGCGCCAAAAGAGGCTAAATTACTTGCTGAGTATTTTGCTGCGCCTGAAGGTATCAAAGCCTTTACAGATTATGGTTTTTTACCTGTTACCGCGAAAAAATAATTATCAATATGTACCCTATCATGAAGTGGGCACTTGTGCCCCTATTGCTCTTATTACTCTTGATTGTCGGATCATTGACGGCGCTGTTGTTTCAGCTCACTCCATCCCTACTTTCACAATTAATTGCTGAGCCTGAGTTTCATTTCGCGATTTTAATGTCCCTTGCTACATCCTTGACGTCATTATTTTTCGCATTCTTAATTGCCATTCCTGCGGCTTGGGTGATGACACGCAGCGAATTTTTCGGTAAACGTGCGGTAGATGCACTGTTTGACTTGCCCCTCGTCACTCCACCGTTAGTCATTGGGATAGGCTTATTGCTACTTTTGGGTAGCCAAGGGCCTTTTTCTGTGATTTTCCCAGAACTAAGCCGTTGGTTATTTTCCCCACTTGGCGTAATCATTGCGCAAACTTATGTGGCAAGCGCGGTGCTATATCGTTCTGCACAAGGGGCATTTGCCGCTATTGACCCTGCTTTTGTCAGAACAGGGTTAAATTTGGGGTTATCTCCTGCAAAAACATTAATCTTGGTTGAGATCCCTCTTTGTTGGCAAGGGCTAATGAGTGGCGGCATATTGGCCTACTCACGGGCTTTGGGGGAATTCGGAGCCACCTTAATGTTGGCTGGCGCAACTCGCTTTAAAACAGAAACTTTGCCCATGGCAATTTATTTGAATATTGCCAGCGGTGATTTTTCACTCGCGCTCGGGTGTGCTCTAATTTTAATGGCATTAGCGGTTGTGCTGTTGCTAGCACTTCACCGTTTAAAAAGGCGGAAAACCCATGCTAAATCTTGAGAATATTCATGCAGGGATTTTAAAAGACGTGACACTGTCACTTAGAGAGGGATGCTGTACCGCGATTTGTGGCCCTTCTGGTAGCGGGAAAACCACGCTGCTCAATTGCATTGCAGGTTACCAACATTATCAAGGCGATATTTATTACCAAGGTAACATATTGAATAAATTGCCCATATGGCAGCGCCCTTGCCGTTATCTCAATCAGCGTTTGTATTTATTTCCGTGGTTGAACGTAATGAACAATCTCCGTTTAGCCCAGTACGCGGCTAAAATCCCCAGAGATAAGCAACACATTATCGCTTTGTTAGATAAGATGAATATTGCTCACTTGGCCAAGCGTTACCCCCATGAAATATCAGGAGGTGAACAACAACGGGTTGCACTTGCTCGCGCGATGATTTCATCGCCATCTTTGCTCTTATTAGATGAACCGTTTTCCAGCTTAGATTGGCAAACAAGAGAGCAACTTTGGTCGCAAGTGAATCAATTAAAACGCGATGGTGTCACTATTTTATTAGTCACTCATGAACCGAAAGAAGCGGCAGCGTTGGCGGAATACCACGTTGCCATAGAAAATGGCAATATACTCCAGAGTTAGCAAAAAGAGGCTTAAGCCTCTTTTTGTCTTTCTCGATTAGATAAAAACCACACCAACTAAATACAGCATCCCCATCACAAAACACACGGATGAGCTGACATACCAAAATAAATCACTATTTCCTGCAAAACACGCTTTTATCAATGGAAATAAAGCGGCTCGAAGTAAAATTAGCGCTTTGCCTTATTTAATTGCACTTGCAATGATTGCAAATGCAATTATCAGGCAAAGTCAAATGAAGCCTAATCCCCTCTACTTTTTAATGATTAGTTCTGTAACACCTTGATAGATAAGTCTTGTTGCTAATGTACCTAAAATCAACCCGACCACTTTCCCAACCACTTTATGAATACGGGAATAGCGCCGTCTAACAGATGAAAGAGAAAATGTTTGGCAGAGAATAATTCGCCATATCAATGAAGCCAACACGATCCCCAGCCAGATCACCAATTTTGCCCATAGCGGCGTTGAGGGGGAAATAGTGGTTGAGAAAATGCTCATGAAGAACAACACCGTTTGCGGGTTCGAAAGATCAGAAATTAAGCCACGGCGAAAATACACACCTTTAGGGAAGTATTCAGTCATATTCTCAGTGGATAAATTTAGTTGGGTTTTATTTTTAAAAACGCTAATCGCGTAATACAGTAAATATAATCCGCCAAGTATTTTAATTAACGAAAACAAAGCACCAAATTCAGACATTAAGGTCACAAGCCCAAATAATCCTAACCCTGAATAGATAGCGTTGCCTAAAACGACGCCATAACCGCAAGTGAGCCCTGCCTTTTTTCCTGAACTAAGTGTGGTTTGGACAACAATAAATAAATTGGCACCAGGATTAAAAAACGTCAGTATAAATAAAAATAGAGTGATAATAATGCTATGTAACGGATCCATAATTTTGTCTTCGAAAATTTAGGGTTTTCTATTATAGACACGAAATTATTATCAACTCTATTTTAAAATACAGATTTACTGCGCAAAATCAGGGTATTTAGTCGATATCAAATATGATTAGCTTAACGATTTTTTTCGTTGCAATAACCATTTATCTAATTCATTTGCAAATTGTTGGCGATCCCGTTGATTTAAGCTTGCAGGGCCGCCTGTTTGTACACCACTTGCCCGCATCGTATCCATAAAATCACGAATATTCAGGCGTTCGCGAATAGTCGCCTCGCTGTAACGCTCACCCCGAGGGTTCAATGCAGCAGCCCCCTTTTCCATCACTTCGGCAGCAAGGGGAATATCCGCAGTAATCACTAAATCCCCTTTTTGGGCACGGTGAACGATTTCATTATCTGCGACATCAAAGCCCGCAGGGACTTGTAAGGTTTTTAAAAAACGAGATGGCGGAACCGACAAGCGTTGGTTGGCAACAAATGTAATTTGCACATTTTCTCTGTCAGCTGCGCGATATAAAACTTCTTTGATAACCTTAGGACACGCATCCGCATCAACCCATATTTCCATTATTTTATCCAAAACTTAGCGGTATATTATGGAGATATCATAACACGATAACGGCAAGAAACAGTACTGAAGTGATTTTGGTAGGGTTTAATTTAAAGTTACATCAACCAAGCTTATCACTGATAATATTAACAATTAATCTGAAATAAACTTGGTTTTCATTTGATAGCTAAAGCACCATGACCATTTCATGCCATGTCATTCCACCGTGATCTGACTCAGAAGGTTTGACATATTGGTAGCCAAAATGCTTGTACAGATCCACATGACGTTCTTTGCACATTAGATGAATAGTTTCTTTGTTATTTTTTCGCATTAATGCAATAAATTCGCTCATCAACATGGATGAATAGCCCTTTCCTTGATGGTTTGGGTGAACCACAACAGACATAATGACCACATTCGGAGCCTGTGCATCATGGCCGATAAGCTCTTTAAATTCTTCATCGGACATCACCACATCCCACGCGCAGCCTGCATTTATGAAGCCAACGATTTCGCCAGCCACTTCCATGCATAAAAAACCTTGAGGATACTGTGTTATACGTGTTGCGATTTTTTCTTTTGTCGCTGCCTCGTCGCCTTCATACGATTCAATTTCAATCGCGAAACACGTATCGACATCACCAAGTGTTGCTTGCCTAAATATTGGCTTGTGCATTTTATAACCTCTTATTGTTTATACTTATTTTATTAAACTTTTAGTACTATAGGCACTCGGTTTCGCACTTTTTCGTCATTTTTTGTTGCGCATTGAGTTGGACGTAACTTAATGCGGTGGATAACACGACCAAAGTGCCCCCAACAATTGCCACGAGAAACCCCGCGTTCAGCCCATAAGTATCAACCATTTTCCCCGTCATCATGGCTCCAATAGCCACACCAATGTTTAGTCCGGCGAGTAACCAAGTCATCCCTTCCGTTAATCGATTTGGTGGAACGATATTTTCCACTAATGACATCGCAATAATCATTGTTGGTGCAAAGAATAAACCTGAAATAAACACCACAAATGCGAGGGAATAAACGCCGCTCACCCACCACATCGGTACAATAGATAAGAATGTCATTAACCCGCTAATAACCAGTAAACGCGGTAACGATATTTTTAGATTGAGCGCCCCGAAAACGAGCCCCATTGCACAAGAACCAATTGCATAAGCTGACAAGACTACGCTTGCCGCAGCAGGTTGTTGTTGTATCTGCGCGAGTGTGACACTTAAGATGTCCACTGACCCAACAATGATCCCTAATGCAATCATTAATGCGATCAGCAGTTGTAAGCTTATCATCGACAAAATCGGCTTTTGCTTCGGTGATAAGGTTTCATGTACGGTAACATTGGGTTCCGTACTACGTTGTTGTACAAGGAGTATCACACCCAACAATAATAAAACAGCGGCAACTAATAAGCCCGCTTGTGGAAACAAAATAACCGTCAATCCCACAGACAGTGGAGGCCCTGCAATAAATGTCGCATCATCAAAAACAGTTTCAAGGGAATAAGCCGTTTGTAAAATGGGCTGACCTTTATACAATTCCGTCCACCGTGCCCTAATCATGGCAGACATGCTGGGCATAGCACCTGCTAAAAATGCACCAATAAATAACCCAGCATCGGGCAATGCAAACCATGTTGTTGTGACGAGCAACAAAACCCCAGATAAACTAATAAGCGTGACCACAGGTAACACGCGATACTGTCCAAGTTTATCAACTAATCGGGAAATTTGTGGTGATAATAATGCATAAGTAAGTACAAACGTTGCCGAAATTAGCCCTGCTAAAGTATAGCTATCCCTTAATTGTGCCAGCATAGTGATAATCCCAATGCCCATCATCGGTAACGCTAGACGAGCCAGTAACCCTGCAATAACAAAGCGTTGGCTTCCTTCAGCTTGAAAGAGTTCTTGATAGCGACTTAGCATGTAAGCTCCATGTGATAAATTCATTATACATACAACGAGTATGTATAATGATGATATAATCATACATAGTGTATGTAAATAACTATATTCAGTGTTTGTAAGAGGTTTTATGGCAAGAAGAACTCAAGCTCAAATGGAAGAGACTCGCGAGCTTTTATTAACCACGGCACGAGAACATTTTAGCCGTTTGGGGTTTGCCGCAACGTCCATGGATGAAATTGCAGCAAGCGTTGATTTAACGCGAGGTGCCCTTTATCATCATTTTGGCGATAAAAAAGGCTTATTTGCAGCTGTTGTCGAACAAATTGATAACCAAATGAATGGCCGATTACAAAAAATTTCTGCCGATTCCACTGACCTTTGGAATAACTTCCGCCTACGCTGTCATGCCTATTTAGAAATGGCGTTAGAAACTGACTATCAACAGATTATCTTACGAGATGCCAAATCCGTTATTGCTGAAGACATTGCAAAATCAAACCTTAAATGTACTGAGCAAGTCGACCTCTTGTTACAGGAATTAATGAGCAAGCAAATCATTGGCAATGTTAATACTCGCGCCCTTGCCTTTTTAATCAATGGTGGACTTGCCGAATCGGCTTATTGGATTTCTCAAGCCAATAGCCAAGAACGCCTACAGCAAAGCATTCATGCGATTGATAAAATGATTGATGGGTTACGAAAAAACTAATCGCTATCTACCCTGTTTTGTTGATATAAGACATTGAGCCTAAATGCAAAGATCAATACGATGATCAAGAACAC
Source organism: Providencia xihuensis (assembly GCF_041953405.1). Taxonomy (NCBI): domain Bacteria; kingdom Pseudomonadati; phylum Pseudomonadota; class Gammaproteobacteria; order Enterobacterales; family Morganellaceae; genus Providencia; species Providencia xihuensis. Next base: position 2,374,415 of record NZ_CP169565.1, read on the forward strand.
AGGAACCGTTAGTGTTAACTCTAAATAAACAAAACGATTGAAATTAAAACCATTTGCCTTCGGCGTTAACCAATAGGCCAAAGGTAGCGTCGATATACATGCAAGGCCACCAAGCACGATTAATCGCTTTAGCTTTTTATTGTTTTCGATTTTAATTTCATGGGGCAGCGTACGATGAAATTGAAAGTATTGATAACACAGGTAGGCTAAGCCGCCCACCGAGCCAACGTGCTGTAATAATTTATAAAAAGCAATTTCTTGGCTGTCAGACATCGCAAATAATTTCATTTGCAAAAATGAAATTTCTCGGACAAATGCCCCAGATTCATGCGTAAAACTGTCCCAAACAATATGGGTTAATGCCCCGATATACAAGGAAATAACAAAAATTACCCCTTGTCGAACAGATGGTGCATTTATAGTGTGAATAATAAAAGGGCTTATTCTATTCAGTGCTGGTGCCATTTTTTGCGTTAAACAATAAACCAATATACATAGCGGTAACCCAGTATAAAACCACCCAATAGAGTCATGCGCCAGTGACGCAGCGTGGTACCACGTTAACGAATAGTATAAATCTGGGCTCAAGCTACCTAAAATAAGCGCAGGCAGACTTAACCAGCGAAAATATTTGGCCTGTTTAATGGGAAAAACCACCGCAGGATGGGAAAACGTCCAAGGCATACTCGCGACCAGAACAATTAAATAGATATCAGGATAGTGCCGTTTTAATTGTGAAAACGATATGCGAGAAATCGGAAAAATTTGCCCACAAATTCATGCGGGCAATATATCTAAGGAAAATTAGATTAACGAATTGAAAGTTTGTTTTAGCTTTTCAATATCTTGTGACGTTGTTGACCAAGATGTACAAAAACGTAAGCACGTTGTATCTGCCGTTGGTTCACAAACTTTACTGACCACATAATGACTCAATACCTTGTCACTCAGCGAATTAGGTAAAATCACGAAGACTTGGTTTGATTCCACTGGCGCTAAAAAGCCGAATCCTTTTTCTGTAAAGAAATCGGCAAGCTGGTTTGCTGTATCATTAATGTGTTGGCCTAACTGGAAATAAAGGTCATCATTAAATAATGCTTCAAACTGCGCAGCTAATAACCAGCCTTTGGCTTGCAAGCCGCCTTTTTGCTTAATGCTATAGCGAAAATCGGTTTTTATTGCTGGGTTTAAAAGCACTAATATTTCCCCAGTCAGTGCGCCAATTTTTGTTCCACCAATATAGAAAACATCCGTTAGTTGTGCGATATCTTCAATGGTTAAGTCACTCACGGTGGACATCAAACCGGAGGCTAAACGTGCGCCATCCATAAATAGCAATAGACCGTGGGCGTCACAGATTTCACGCAAAGCAACCAATTCGGCTTTGCGATACACCGTACCGATTTCAGTAGAGTTACTGATGTAAACTAATTTGGGTTGAACCGAATGTTCATCTGGATGCTCGGCCAGCACCTTTTTAATATGAACAGGCGTAAGCTTACCCGAAGCAGACTCTACCGTAATGACTTTATGCCCTGACGCTTCAATAGCCCCTGTTTCGTGAACATCAATATGGCCACCAACAACAGAAATAACGGCTTGATGTGGACGTAAAATATGAGAAATCGTCGTTAAATTGGTGATCGTCCCACCATTAAAGAAATGGATATCTGCATTCGGCTGGCCAATACGTTGTTTAATTTGATCTGCCACTTTCTTACATAGACCATCTGTACCATAACCTGTAAAACGTTTCCCTGCTAAATCATTCAATGCTTTCATCACTTCAGGATGTGCAATTTCATTATAATCATTTGTAAAGCTGTACATTAATTCACCTACCAATACCCTGTCATATAAATTCTTAGGCAATAGTTATATGGGTAACTAATTTATTATTCAAGGAAATTTTCTCTCACTAAATTGGATGCAATATAATCAAACTGCGGTTTGATTGTGCAAAAGGCAAATAGAAAGTTATTTAAGGTTTGTTTACTTCAAAAGCATTAGATTTGTTTCAACCACTCAATTAATTAATGCATAAAATGAATAATTCTATTCCTGATTTTGTTCAAATACGCTTTGATACTTATTCCACTGATATCAAAACAAAACTTATCCAACTTCGAACATTAATTGTAGACGTTGCCCAGCAACACCCAAGCATAGTTGTATTAGAAGAAACCGTTAAAATGGTGGCAAGTTAACTACCTGGCAACACACAGCCAATCAGGAACGACAGTACGCATTGATCAATTTAGTAAAAATGAAGTCGCATTATTTGTACATTGCCAGACCACATTAATTGACGAGTGCCGAGGGTTATTTCCAATGCTCAAATTTTCAGGCAACAGAGGAATTATCACTCCAATCAATGAACCAACCCCAGAAAATGATTTACGGATATGCATTGAACTCGCCCTGACGTATAAATTACGTAAACAAACTCAACGTAAAAAACGCGTTATTTTTGCGAACGGCGAAATGTCAGATTAAAGCGGTATGGCCCCAACAATGGGTGTTCACCCGCTTTGATGGTTCGAACACCATGGTAATTTAAACGCGACTTCCCTCCCCAAACCAGAACATCCCCATGTTCCAGTGTCAGCGCTATTTTAGGCGCTTCACGTATGGCTCCGCCAAAATCAAATATGCAGGGCAACCCTAATGAAAACGAAACAATCGGCTGTGAAAAATTCGCTTCATCTTTATCTTGATGAAGCGACATTTTAGCCCCAACTGCATAACGGTTAATCAAGCATGCATCGGGTTCAAACCCCAGAAAACCCGCTCTTTCTGCTGCGTCTTGTGCTAATTGACGAAAGATCCCAGGCATCGGCTGCCAGGGCTTATTAGTGACAGGGTCACTATTAGTATAGCGATAGCCTGTTTTGTCAGTCACCCAACCCCACTCACCACAGTTGCTCATCGCGACTGACATGCGATACCCTCCTGGGGTTTCCATATTTCTTAATGGGGATAGCGAAAAAATATTATTTAATGATTGTAATAACACCTTACTATTCCCCAGTAAGAAACCTTTTAGCAAGAAGGCATCAGGGGCTATCTCAATCATGTTTTCGTCATCAGAAAACAACATAAGCGCTTATCTCATTAATTTAACTAGGGTAATTTGCATAATACACAATTAAATGCCACTTCACCGTACTTTACGTGCTTCTGCACGCTGACTCACCCAAACACTCCCTAAGATCACTATCATGCCAATAAATTGTAAAGTGCTCAGCTGCTGATCTAGGTAAAACCATCCTAAGACCACAGCACTAACAGGGCTAAGGAAACCTAAGGATGCGACTGAACTCGGCCCTAATAACGCCAATCCGCGGAACCATAACGCGTATGTTAACGCCCCACCAATTAAGGTTAAATAGCTAAGACCGACAATATTCACGGATGTTAATGCGGGTAATGCAGGCTCAAAGATCAAGGCAAAAGGTAATAAAATCAAACCACCTGCGGTTAATTGCCATGATGTAAAGGTCAATGCACTTACGGAAGGTTGCCAACGTCGACTTAATACAGTGCCAGCGGCCATTGAAAATACCCCTGCCAACCCAGCCATCACCCCTACCCAATCTAAGGTAGCCGTTGGTGTTAACAGCAAAATCGCCACACCAACAATACCGCTGAGTGAGGCAATGACAGAAACACTTGATAAGCGGTTACTCAATAACCAGTGACTTAAAAATAACACAATTAACGGCTGCACAGCGCCAACGGTTGCAGCAACCCCGCCTGGCAGACGATAAGCCGCAATAAATAATAACCACCAAAACAGTGAGAAATTCAACGCCCCTAAAATGGCGACACGCAACCACCAAATCCCTGATGGCAACTGGCGCAAAAAGAGTATCAGTAATAATCCTGCGGGTAATGCACGCAAAACAGCCAACGTTAACGGCAAGCCCGAAGGTAGCATTTCGGTTGTAACGAGATAAGTGCTTCCCCACACAATAGGGGCTAACGCTGTTAAACCTAAAACAACATAGCGATTCATAGTATGACTCTCAATATTTATCTTGAGATCAAGATAATTTTTATTTACCTTGACGTCAAGATAAATAACGCCCATTATTTACCTATGGATAGAATCGATAAAATCACTGAACAATGGGAGCGTGAGCGCCCAGACCTTGATATTAGCCCAATGGGGTTAATTGGTCGGTTAGGCAATGTTGCCTATCATCTCACTCGTGAAATGGAAAAAGTCTTCGCTGAATTTGGCCTTAATCGGTCAAGTTTTGATGTGCTGGCCACTTTGCGGCGTTCTGGTGCGCCTTACACCCTGAGCCCAGGGGACATGCTAACTACGCTAATGGTCACGTCAGGAACTATGACAAATCGCATTGATCAACTGGAAAAAGCGGGGTTAGTCTCCCGCCACACTAACCCAGATGATGGCCGTGGCTTTTTAGTGTCACTGACTGAGGAAGGACTGAATCTGATTAATCAAGTCATTGAAGCTCACACGCAAAACCAAGCAAGGCTAGTCGCTAAATTAACGTTGGAAGAGCAACAGGCGCTCAACCAACTATTACGGACATTTCTCGCAACATTTGAATCTTAAACAAATTGAAACGGTAACGGCATTTGCAAGCGCTCAAATTTATCGCATAGGTACACTAATCGTAATACGTTTTCGGGGGGGATCTCCCCTGAAGCAGTTAACAATTTGACCTGGTTGGCTAACCATAACGTGCCCAAATCCTCAAGGACATGTATGACATAACCAATTTCAGCTTGTTGGGATGAAGAAAACTGCTGCCTTCCCGTACAAGCCTGGGTTTCCAGTATTGACAAAATTGGACGAATCAATTGGCTTGCGAGCGTTGTTTCAGGCACAAAAGTATTGCTCGTTTGCTGCTTTTTCTCCATGTATTCCATTATCTTACTAAAAAAACCTGAACGTTGTTTTTTGCGAGGGATTGATTCAAAATCAAGGTAAAACAGTTCAATACCTTGCTCTTTCTTCAACCATAATGTTTTAGGCACTAACTGAATACCTTGTGAAGTATGATTGACCAGAGCACTCACTGCGGCAATAGGCCATTTTTCCTTGGTAATAAAGCGTAACTCTTCGATTTTATGGTTTTCATTCCCTTCCCAATTTAATCGCAAAAACGCCCTATTTTTTTCACTATCAGATATCGCCCACAAAATACATTGTTCAGTCTCATTCCAATATAACTGTTCATAATCAGCGAGGTGTAAGATAACGGGTTGATAAACATTTTCGCTGGATAAGTTTGAAAGAAATTCACTAGCCTCTTGCCAGTGGGTAAACCCCAACTCTCTTTGAAGCGTTTGGTAATCATCGTTTGCTAACAGCTTTTGGTTATTTTTTTCAGCAAAACTGTCACCACTGGCCGATAATTTACCTTCGTCCGAAAGCCGCGGATCATGTAATTTAAACGGTGTTCGCATCAAATTATCGGCAGTTTGCTTCCAAATGGATAACGTTTGCCAGAGGCTTGAACGGTTGAACATCGGGTCCAGATTATTTGCACGCCCTTGTGTACATTGAATGATTTTTTTCTCTTGGTTATCCCAAAAACTAAACGTCGCACCAATTGCGCCGTTTTGGGTTTGCCACCAATTCGCATCAATTGGCGTTAAATCAAGTACCGATATTTTGTCAGTGTATTGGCGGCGCTGCAAACCTTTAAGCACTGCAAGCTGTGTTGCATCTGCCGTTGAAAGTTGCTGCAAATAGGCAGCAATTTCGGCGATTAACCGCAAAACTTGCCCTTCATCCATCGTAAAATGCTTACCTGCTAGCAGTTTCACCTGCTGGCTCAGCCTTTTCAAATAATTGGCTAACCGAGGTAAACCTTCCGCTTTCGCCGACATATTCAACAGATGCAATTGCGTGGCGCTACTTTGGCTAATGTGCGACAAACCTTGGCGCAACAAATCTTGGATAAATTGCCCAATGGTGGCGATAACGATTTTATCATCATCAGTTAATGACAGTGCAGTATCAGGCGCAGGGGCTAAATCATCAGGCCATTGCCAAACTACACCATTTTGCATCAATAGTTTAGCAATCACCGCAAGGTGAACCGCTTTTTTCTGTTTTTCGGGGACCGAGGAGATCATCCCCTGAAAACCACTACCTTTCAGGTAAATGATTGGCTCATCATATTCGGCTAATATCACTCTTAACTGGTTGCATTGATCATCAAAAATGAGTTCACGCTCCTGCCACTCATCTAACAAGCGGATAGCTAAGCGGCAATCTGGCTTAGAAGCGAGTTTAATTAATGACATCGGTTCTAATACGAGTAATTCAGGCAATAATGGTTCTGGCTCACTAAGCATCCCCTTATCTTCAATACCCTGAATATTTTCATCTGGCACATTATTCTGAACCCAAAGAACTGCGGCCAAAATATGCTTACAACAACCTGATGCACTGCAATTACAGGTCGCTTTTTGTACACCTTGTGCATCTAACTTCACCGCTTGCCCATCACTGTCAAACTGCCCAGCAATCAGATCACTAGGATTAACCTTTTGGTTCTCTAAATCTTTGCGCGCTCTGCGTAATAACCCCACGTTTGCAAACACCGCTAACGCATCGTCATCATATTGGTAATAAATGGTTTGCCAACTCATTGCATCACCTCCGCCAGCCACTGAGCAAAGTGCTCAGGGGTTAATGCCGCGACATGCATGCCTCTATCAGCCAATTTTTGGGCAATTTCAGGATCATAAACAGGCAATGCATCGTCATCTAACGCGGCTAAGCCTAAAAGTTTCACTTGCTGACCGTGTAGGCGCTGTGTGCAGTTAAGTAGATGATTTAGTGCCCCGCCTTCCTCAAAGTCGCTTATCAAACTGATAACCGTACGTTTAGGGTTACGGATCAAACTTTCACAGTACTGCATCGCTTTGGCAATATCGGTTCCACCGCCCAATTGTACCGTCATTAAAACCTCAACAGGGTCATGGGCTAAATGGCTTAAATCAACAACTTGCGTATCAAAAACCACGAGTGAAACCCTGACTGTTGGCAATGCGGCTAAAATACTGGCACAGACTGCCGCATACATAATTGAACTGGCCATCGAACCACTTTGGTCAACACACAAAATTACATCCCACGGCAAGTGCTGCTGTTGACGCGAGTTGAAATACGGGGTTTTGATGACTAACCGTTGGTTTTGCCGATCATAATTTTTTAAATTTGCAGCAATAGTCGCACGCCAATCGAAATTACGGCTATTTGGAATTAACGAACGGCGAAAACGGTTCCTCCGCCCAGTTAATGCTTGGCGGAACTGATTACGCATTTGGCTGAGAATATCATCCACGACTTTGCGAATGATATTTTTCACTGCATCACGCGTATCTTCGTTCATTTTTCCCCGTAAACTCATTAGCGTTTTTGCTAATGCCTTCGTGGGTTCCATGGCATTCAATGCGTCAGGGTTTTTAAGTAAGCTACTGATTTCATAACGCTCAAGCGCCTGTGATTGCATGCGCTCAAACGTACTATTTGGGAATAACTTCCGCGCTTGGTTTAACCAATTCACTGCGGTAAGTTGCGATGCATCTAAAGAACCGTGACGACCACCTTCTTGTCGCAGTCCACGCCGTTGATATTCACGGCGATATAAAAAATCCAATGAGCGCTCGATTTTTAACTCTTCCGCACTGAATGCCGCTTGCCCCAGCGCGTTATCCGCATATTGGCCTAATACTAAACGCCAGCGTTTAGCAAGTTGCAGTTGTTCTGGCGTCAATGGCATCTCTTTTTTGCTCATCGTTATTTCGCCTCCGACGTGTGAGTGAACCAACGTTGTAGACCAAGCTCAACAAGCTGATTTTGTAGTCGTTGTTCTAATTGCAACGCTTGCAGCATTTGTTTCTCATTAAATTCTGTTTGGTGCAGCGTCAAATCTTGTGCTTCGATTGATAAGTTTTGCGCGATATGCTGTGCCATTTGTGCATTTTGTTTTGGCGTCAGTTGGCTAAATGCAAAGCGCAAATCTGGCAGCACCTGAATAAATCGACTTTCATCCCATTTACTGAGTAAATCATTCAAAGAGTCGATTAAGAGTGGAATACGTAAAATTAATTCAGGGGCAGCGCGCATTACGCCAATAAAATAGCCAATAGCGATTTCTGGGTCACTTCCTGCACTAAACGCACTTTGGATCTCGTTAACTAATGTCTCTTCATCGGTTTTTGCACCCAAATAACGCAGAGCATCCACGGCCCCTTTTAATAAAGGGACATGGTTTAATTGGTCTTTACAGCGAGCCAACTGGTGATAAAAATCGTGATAATAATCGTGATTTTTATTAATTTCAGGCATAAATGTCACCAGTTCGCGGCATGAAAGTAGCGCATTAAAATACATTTCTTGCTGCTGCTCATCCCCTTGAGTAATTTGCTCAAAGCAATAAAAAACTTGCTGCAATAAAGCATCCAAACGAGCTTCAATCGTAAAATTCTCTTCGATATCAAAGAACTGTCTTCCTCGCCATAAATGTACTAACTTATGGCCACAAGCTACTAATGATTCGAATTTTGTATCTTGCTGAATATAACTATCTAACAATGAAAATAGTGTAGGAATGCGTTGATGTAAGCCAATGAACGCCGCTTGCATTAATAATGTCACAGCACTCTGGCTTGAACGACTGACCCCTTGTTGCTCAAGGTTTTTTTCCATTTCAAATAAACGATTCAATGCGATCGTTTTAAGCTGAGTCCCTTTTTCTGATAATGCAATTAACTCGCCTTCCACATTTGGCGTCCAGGCATATTGCCACTCTTCAAATAACACATCCATTTGGTTTCCTGACATAAAATTTGGGCCAGAAAGGTGTTTTGCAAAATGAATATCTAAAAAAGCCAATAAATGTAAAAAGCGACTACGTAGGCGATGTTGTTTATTACGATACACATCTAACCGACTGATTTTGCTTAATGTGTCATCAAGCTTAAAGCGAAACCCCTTTGCCATCTCATAGGTTTGTGCCACCAACGGCGGCGTTGTTGTGCCTTTGGGGATTTGGCCTAGGCGAAAACCTGAAAAGCAGGTTTTAATTTCATGCCAAAGTTCATCTTGGCTCTCATCAAGGCTGCCTTTAATAAATGCACTTTGTAGTCCATCCAATAAATCATAGCGCCCTGTCCCTGCATGCCCACGAAAGGCCGCTAAGCGAATGCTTTGTTCCGCGGCCAGTTTTACCGATAAAAAACCAGGAGCCGCATCAAATTGCTTTTCGCGCAAAATAGTCGCCACCTTTGCCAGATACGCGATCCCCAATTTATTCCGATACACCTGAGTTGGGCGAACTCGACCATTTTCACGGTCTTGGCGCTGTTGCAATAGTGTTTCCCATACTTTTTGGTAAAACGCGGGGGATGGCATACCTGATGCATAACCGTTTAGTGCATCAAGCTTATCGTCACTATAACGTATTAACCATGCACTCTCGTTTTCAGCGGTTTTTTGTTGTTTTACAAACTGCTTTTGAGCTATCGCCGTGAGTGCAAATTGTTGAGTTGCCCGTTCAGCTAAACCTTCAATTAACGCGAGGGTATGAAATCCGCCAGTCACGATAACAATTTTGGCGTTTGGCTGCTTCGTTTTAATGCTTTGAATATGAGCTTGCATATGGGATTCACGCTGTGTAGAGCCTTCAGATTCAAGGACTTCAGGCTCATAATCTAAACGAGCTAACCCACACCAGATGAAACTGTCTTTAAAAAATGCAGACCAATCAGTGAGCTGCTCAAAAGTACGTAATTCAAATAGTTGTTCCCAAAGCTCATCATGGTCACGGCAACCACTTTTTTTTGCTAGCTGTGCAATAAATAAGCTATGTGCTAAATAACGCTCTTTTTGCAGGCTTTGACTTTGCCCTTCATCAGTTTCATCAATATTCACCTGCGCAGCCCAAGGTAAATCAATAAACTGTAATTGTGCTTTATATCGTGAGCCTTGCTTAAGTGCTTGCCATTCTGGGGAATATTCGCAAAATGGGAAATAAGCCGACCGAGTGACAGCGTCACTTCCATCCTTTAATGCGCCTGCTTTAATTTCCGTTTGCACCATAATAGCGACGGGCGGTTGTGTGTCTTGATGCAGCAACCCTGAAATCAACCCATTAAAACTATCAGGTCCTTCAATCAGTACATAATCAGGGTTAATCTGCTCAATCAATGAGGCCGTGCTGTAGGCACAAGCTGGACTGTGATGGCGAACGGGAGCAAAATAAATCTTTTCTGATTCAAGCTGTTGCCAGCTCATCAATGCTTGTTCGAGTCGTTCGGGTAAAGGTATGGAAGGCAAACTCACCGTAATATTCCCTGATTGATAAATATGGGCGAAGCCAAAGACCTCGCCATGCATTACACGTTAACAATCCTATTGCCAAAACTGACGGGAAGCTTCAAAGAATGCTTTCCATTCGGGGCTCTGTTTGGCTCTTTCTCGTGCGACATTATCAATGTAATAACGCATCCGCTTGATATCATCTGCATTATCTTTGAGTACAACCCCAATTAGCTGACGAGCGACTGCACCAGCACTTAACGTTCCGTCTCCCAAATAATGGGCTTCTAACGCACACGCATAAGCGATATTCACCGCTTCTGCTGTCGACATCACCGCATCTGGGGTTTTGATATTGCCGCCATCCTTGGTATTGCCTGAACGTAGCTCTTGGAAAGTGGTGACTAATAATTCAATCACATTCGCAGGCACAGTCACCAAGCCATTTAGCTCGCCTAGTTCGCTGGTAAGCTGTTTATTAATTAGCTCAATTTCAAACGCAGGGTCTTGAATCGGCCTCACCGTTTCGAAGTTAAAGCGACGTTTTAATGCCGATGACATTTCATGCACGCCACGGTCACGTAAGTTGGCTGTACCAATTAAATTAAAGCCTTGCTTAGCACTGATCCTCGCATTGTCTTTCATTTCGGGGATCATCATCTGTTTTTCAGACATTAAGCTGACCAATACATCTTGTATTTCTGGTGGGCAGCGGGTGATCTCTTCAAAACGCACAATTTTTCCTTCCAGCATGCCTTGATAAAGTGGCGAGCTAACCAACGCTTTTTCCGTAGGCCCTTCTGCCAATAGCAACGCATAGTTCCATGAGTATTTAATGTGATCTTCGGTTGTTCCAGCTGTTCCCTGAATAGTTAAGCCCGAATCACCGCTGATTGCTGCAGCTAATAATTCGGATAACATGGATTTTGCTGTTCCTGGTTCTCCGACTAACATCAGACCCTGTTTACCTAACAAGGTCACTATTGCGCGGTCAACTAAAGCATCATCCCCAAAAAACTTCGGCGTAATACCCAGAGCTTCATCACCTAAAATAAACTGCCTAACCGCGCGTGGTGAACGTAGCCAACCTTGTGGTTTTGGGTTATGGCTATCGGCTTGTGTGAGTTTTTCCAGTTCATCAGCAAAACGAATTTCTGCGCTTTCACGCAGAACATGCCCTTTTATTGTTTCTTTGTTACTCATCGAGTTATCCTATTAAACCCTAATTACCAAGGTGTTTTCTTTTCCCACTCAGGGTCAAATCCTGCACAGGCGTCAGCCACTTTTAAGTAATCCGCATAGCTTTCAGCTAATAAAATTGGCGGGATATCTTTTAACTCTATGTAACTGCGATTCCATGAGCTTTGTTGCCCACTTTCAAAGCTTAAGGAGTACAAGACCGCAGGAATATTTTCTTCTGGTACATAGCTTCCACTAAACTCAATGTAGACATAGAAACCTAGGCTAGCATAGTGTTTCGAGTAATGCATAAAGCTACCGCCATCCTCCGCTTGGCCACGCTGATACCCCATTTTGGTAAGCACACCACGTAACGTATAGGTATCTGTCAGCCAACCTTTGCGATCTTCGATTTCAGTGAGTGCGAGGTCTAATTCAGGGATTTTATGTTCCATTTGCGAGAACAAAAATTTCACTTTGTAATCTTTAAAATGGACCAACCAACCTTTTCTTTCATCTTCCGAAATCAACGCAGCATGAGCCAGTTTAATTGATGACCCTGCGCTTAACTCGATTTCATCATCCTCAAGGTTAAGCAGACTACCATCATCTGAAGGACGGAATACATTGATAACCTTATCGTTATCTATTTCCATCCAGACAAGCCTTTCAATCAAACCGCGCATAATCGGATGAGCTTGGATATATTCTTGCCAGTCTTGTGTGGTCCACAAACGTTCCGCACACATTGCTTCGTATAAGCGTGCAGTTTGTAGATCAATAACTTGCTTAAGTTCCTTTTTACTGGAACCCAGTAATTTTTTCGATTCTTTAATCAGCTCTTCATTATCCGTTTTACGGGCGGCTGGTAATGCTTTGATCTCTTTGCCTTCAGGGTTAAACAACACCAATTTTTGTTGGGGATCTAGTTTTGCAGTAAAAGTACGCTCGCCATACTCAAGGGCAAGTACCCCTGTTTCATCCATTCCTGCTGTTGGAATAGTCCGGTCGGCAAGTTCATCGGCACTCCAGCCATTACGCTCCGCTATTTGAGCCACTAAACCACGTGCTTTTTCTTGTACAGAAGCGGTACGATAACGGCGTGAAAGTGAGAGTAATAATTGAATAATGAGCGGGTCATTGCTGGTTGCTACCGCATCAATCATGGCTTCAATCTGTGCGCGACGCTGATAATGATCACGCATATAATTACGTAACGCGGTGACTGCAATGTGCCCTTCAATACCACAAATGAGCGCTAGCATGCCTTTATCGGTAATCGCTGACCCTAAGTAACGGCGAAGCACTTCATTCTTAATGTCATTAATACACTGCTCAAGGGTGTAATTTTCATACTGACTGTAATACTCTGGCCAACGTTTTACCCAATCTTGGTAGTTGGTTAAACGCTGTGGTGCATCTCGTTCTGCTTCTGCCATTGCCATTTCTAGCGATGGGCCTGCGGTATCTTGAGCAATAAAGCTATTGAGCATAAAGCTTCCAAGCTTACGCTGGCTATCCACTGATAACAAACTGATATAACGCTGTAATAAACCATTACCTGCTGGCATTTTTAATTTCACAGCTAAAATAACCCACCAGCGAATAATTTCCCCATCGACAGGTTTATTATTTTGCCAAGTCAGTGCAGGTAAAGAGTCTAAATTAAACCAAGACATGCTTGCTGGCGCTTTACCCTTAAGCCCTTTTTGTGCTTCGGCTAATAGGACTTTTGGTGATAAATAACTGGAAATGTCTTCCCCAAATTGTTCCAACGCCGTTAATAGTGCAGCACGCACAATTTCACGTTTTTCTTTTTTCAATAATGCATATAGAGGTTTTAAAGAATCAGGGTGTTTAAGGCGCGCTAGCCACTCAATGGCAGTCACACGAATTTCTTGTTTACCTGAGTCTAAACCTTCTGCTGCATTAACATGAATATTCGGCAATGTTTCGAGTAATTTTTGCGCACTTAAACGATGCGTTTTATTCTCTCCTAACGCGAGTTCCATAATACGTGGAATAAAGCGAGCAGGAATAGTTGGTAACATCGCTAATACTTCTATACCACTTGAAGCATCATATTCTTGGTAGTAGCGTTGTTTTGCTTGCTGCGGAATTAACCCTAATGCTTCAGCGATAAAATCAGGGTATTGCGTAAAGAACGGCCAAACTTGCTGCGGTTGATTAAACAGTTTCAAGCCATCATTGTATGAACGCAAACAGAAATCTGCAATTAGACGGTGAGCCTGTTGATAATGGCAATGAGTTAATACCTGTTCTAATTGACGTAATTCAATTTGGCCAATAATACGTGGTGGAACTTCACGGGTCAGGTAATAATGAGAAAAATGATCCATTCCCGTGCGGTTATGACTAATCAGACGTAATGCATGAAATAACGTAAACTCTGGGAGATTATTAATACGCTCTTTGAATTTCACCACATTGTATTCATGGTTAGTAATCACCTCTTTGCCTGAGTTCAACTTATCAATAATTTTTGCGCAGGTTTTCGCATCCAGTTTTTGGAATTCTTTATAATGACGCTGTGCCCAGTTGTACGTGTGCTTTTGCTTTTTATTCTCTTCAATTTCATTCTCTGCATTTTCTTTGGCTTTTTGCAGCATCTCATTGAAGTTATTGATTAAGATATCTTTTGCACTCTCTGGTAGTGGGGTGTCTTCAAGTTCAACAAGCGCTGGCAGCGCAGTTTCCTCAATTTCACTGGCGCTATCCATCACCGAAAAACGTGAAATGGCACTTTCAATACTTTTCAATACCGTTTTGTTGGTTTCCGTTTGCAATGCAGCTTCGAGAACTTCTCTATCTTTACCAATTCGGGCAAATAAATCCGCGGCTTGCGTACGCTGCTTTGGTGTTCCTTCTGTTAGCACTTTGGTCAAATATAGTTTGACTGATTCATCAGGTAGAATAGACAGTGTAGGCTCTGCGGCACTGCGTACGGTTTTTAATGAACTGGTTGCAAATGTCACTAAACAATCTGCAAACACCGAATATAGTGCTTTATCTTTTTTCAGGACATTGATTAGCTGCACTTGCCCTGCGGCAGACAAATTACCAATCAATGTCTGCTTAATAAAACCTTGCTGTGCAATTAAATATTCTTTAAAGCCTGGGAGAACAAATAACCGGTTTAAGTTCTCATAGTGGTAATCCGACAAATGTTGTCTATCGAAGATAATATACAACACTGAGTTAGCGGGCTTATCTGTTTCTTTGCTAATCATCTCAGACAACAATTCCACATTCCAATGCTTACGGTGATCTAATTTTTCATCACGAGAATTGTCGAAGGTTTTGGAAAATGCATCGCCGACTAAATAACTTACCCATGACGGTAATTCGGATGTCAGCACTTTAATATTAATATCTTGGCAGGCAGCGGCTAATACTTTGGCAAATCGCGCAACTTGCTCTGCACTCACACCATCGCCGACTTTGGAATACAGTTTATGGCGGGCATTACTCCCTTGACGGATCACTTTATTATATTGGCCCGTATTAAAATTATTACCTCCCCACCACCAATCCACAGTGCCTGGTTTGTCTAATAAAATAACGGCTTTTTCGGTATCCAGTTGGCTTAATTTTACCAAGACTTCTGGCGATGTTCCTTCCAGTACATATTCAACCACCATTTTGGGCAAAGAATCATCCAAGACGGATAACGGTAAAACCGCTTCTTGAACATATTGTTCAGCCACTTTACTGCTTTTTTTCCCAAAAATAGAAAGTATATCAAACGTAAACTTCGCCATGTCGTATCCCTAAAAGTTTTTATATAACAACTTCTTACCATTTTATTTCTCTCGTCACAATTTGATTATTCTTAATCACTTTTATTTAAGATAACTCCCTTTCATTGTGAACGATTTTTAATTTTACTCATTCTAATCTTTGCAATTTCTTTCACTAAAAAATTCGCTTTTATTGAATAAATGAGTGGCGAATTACCAAGCAAGAATATTCATGATCAACACCACAGCTAACAATCCGCAAAAACCTTAACTGCAAACTGTTCTGCATTTTTTCTCATATTAGCATCAAGCATTGATGTTTTTTTCTTCAAAAACAGATTGACTGTACATATAATACAATATTAGACTAAAAATCTAATATGTGCTTTTTTGTCAAGTTCGAGGTTGCTATGAGCCAGTCAATTCAATATATCAATGCCCCTACTCTGCTCCCGCCACGAGGCCACTATTCCCATTGTGTGGGCGCTAATGGGTTTATATTTATTTCGGGTCAATTACCCGTCGATGTTTCAGGGCAAGCAATCACTGATACCCCCTTTAACGTTCAGGCTAAATTAGTATTAAAAAATCTTGACGCTTGCTTGTCAGCCGCCAATATAACAAAAGCAAATTTAGTCCAAGTGCGTGTTTATATAGCTGATATGAATGATTGGCAGGAATTTAATCAAATTTATGCAGCGTGGATAGGTGACTTTCGCCCTGCTCGCGCTGTTGCAGGTGTTTCTGAACTTCACTTTAACGCGGCGCTCGAAATTGAAGCAACTGCGGTTTTAGGCTAATTCAAAAAATTTCAACGAGGCATAAAATGACGGGTTTAACTTTACCAACTTATCGAGATGTTGAAGCAGCAGCTAAGCGCATCGCGGGGTTTGCACACAAAACCCCTGTACTCACCTCAACAACCGCCAATAAAGAATTTGGTGGTGAGCTATTTTTTAAATGCGAAAATTTCCAACGGATGGGGGCATTTAAATTTCGTGGCGCATTCAATGCACTTGCCCAATTTACACCAGAGCAGAAAAAAGCGGGGGTAATTGCCTTTTCATCCGGTAACCACGCACAAGGTATCGCCCTTGCAGCCCAATTACTGAATATACCAGCAACAATTCTCATGCCAAACGACGCACCTGCTGTTAAAGTTGCGGCAACCCAAGGTTATGGCGCCAATGTTGTGCATTTCGATAGGTACACGCAAGACCGCGAAGCATTATGCAAGCAACTCGCAGAACAACAGGGTTTAACCATCATTCCACCTTATGACCACCCCCATATTATTGCAGGACAAGGCACATCCGCTATGGAACTGTTCCAAGAGGTGGGTGAATTGGAAGCCTTATTTGTTTGCTTAGGTGGTGGCGGCTTGCTATCTGGCTGTGCACTTGCTGCTCGCCAATTGTCCCCTAACTGTCAAGTTTATGGTGTCGAGCCGTTAGCGGGTAACGATGCACAGCAATCTTTCCGCCAAGGTAAAATTGTCCATATCGATACACCAAAAACCATCGCTGATGGCGCGCAGACCCAACATTTGGGGCAGTATACATTTGAAATTATTAAAAATAATGTCGATGATATTTTTACTGTTACCGATGAGCAACTTATTGACAGAATGAAATTTTATGCAGAGCGCCTGAAAGTGGTTGTTGAACCAACGGGTTGTCTATCCTATGCTGCTGCATTAGCGCAGAAAGACCAATTCCAAGGTAAACGAGTCGGTATTATTGTCAGTGGTGGTAATGTCGATATCAATCGCTTTGCTGAATTAGTTTCACAGTAACTCTCCACCCTTTATCTATTAGCGAGATAAAAAATGGGTTAAAATTAATAAATTAACGCTTTTAGATAAGGGGGTTTTATGTCTAGCACCAAGGAAAATACATTATTGGCGCAAATCGAAACAATCGCCAAAGGGCTGAGCGAAACTTTTGCACCATTTTGTGAGGTTGTCGTTCATGACCTAAAAAACCCCGAACATTCAATTTTATCGATTCATAATAATTTGTCTGGTCGTCAAGTAGGCGAGCCTACCACAGAACTCGGCTTAGCACGCATTGAATCTGCTGATTTTCCTAATATTGTCGCCAATTATACCAATCAATTTTCCGATGGACGCCCCGTTAAAAGCACATCTATTGGTATCAAAAATGAGAATGGTGAATATGTTGCTGCTTTGTGCCTAAATTTAGATATGACGTTATTTCGGGGGATGCAAAGTGTATTGTCGCAATTTATTGAAGTTGGAAATAGCCCAATCAAAGAACATATTGAGCCCAATGGATCAGAAGCTATTCGTCATCGAATCGATCAATATGCCGCGACACTTGCCGCAACACCGCGGACATTAAAAGCGGAAGAACGAAAAAACCTCATAGAAATTTTACGTAGCGAAGGCTTGCTTGACGTCAAAAAATCCATGGAAACAGTTGCACAGCATCTTGGTGTTTCACGTGCTTCTGTTTATTTGTATGCTAAAAAATAGACTTGTTTATTATTAAATAATTAACCATTTGCACGTTTTAGAATAGTTTTAATACTAATAGGGAAAAAATTATTTACATCAACGCCAACATTCATCGCTCGAGGCCCTAAAATATCTAAGCGTTTACGTTGTTCTGGGTCTTTTCCTGAATTATGCACATGTCCATATAAATGGATTGCATCACGAAAAAAACCTTGCCATTCTAAGATAGGATAGTGAAATAAAACAAATTTTTGTTTTTGATAATCCAACTCGTAATAACTCTTCACCCATTCAAAGAGTGATGAATCAAACTCTGGATCATCTAAAAACTTGTCATGGTTACCACGAATAAGGTATTTTTTGCCCGATAACCTGCGCAAAATTTTATTCGCATCCGTCCCATTACCTTTGTATAAAAAATCCCCCAAGATGTAGATTTCATCATGGTCTGTTACATAAGCATTCCAGTTATGAATCAACGTATCATTCATGTGGCTAGTGCTTTTGAAAGGACGATCACACAGGTTGATAATATTAGAGTGGCAAAAATGGGTATCTGAAATAAAATAAATCATATAAAACCTAAAAATCTATAGTTAAAAATTATCTTTAAGCAACGAATTGCTTGGTAGCTATCATATCCCAATGATTTTTAATTGCTTTACAGAATAGGCTGAAAAATCACCTTATCGTTTATCCTTTTCCTCCCAAATTGCACGTCCTTGCCAATACTCGTCAAAAAACTGTAAAAACTGACGCACTTTCGGTGGCAAATAGCGTTTTGTTGGATATAACGCACAAATCGGTGCCTCTGGCTTCGAAAACTCGGTTAAAATAGGACGTAAATTTCCTTGCGCAATTTGCTCACCCACCAAGAAAGCACCCAATTGGCAAATGCCATGCCCCTGTAATGCCGCATTTAAAATCGCTTCCGTATCATTCAACACAAGCCGCCCTTTCGGCATATAACTTTGCACCGCTGAACCCAATTTAAATTTAGACAACCATCAAATCAGTTTTGCTTTGCTTCTTTATGGTATTACAGGAATTTTAGGCAATTTTATCTTCGGGATGGCCTCTAGCCGAAATATAAAGCTATCTATTTTTGGGATAATTAGTTTAATAATTATCAGCCTAATTTTATTTGTATATTTGCCATTAAACGTTTTTTGGGGCTATTTTATCATCGCACTTTGGAGAGTGGCATACGGTGGAGTCTCTGTATCCTTAATGAATTGGATGATCGGATATAGCATTTCGCGAATTGAGATTACGAGCGCCTTGTATATCGCATTCTTCAATGGAGGAATTGCTTTTGGGTCAGCATTAGGTAGCCTTATTGTTTCCACCTACTCATTAAATACAAACATACTTACTGCATTGTTTTTACTTCTTTTTTCACTTATCGTGCTAATATTTAGCCGATTTATATCTGTTAGATAATAAACTGTGTTATTTTCTGCAAAATTACAGCAATGCTGCTACATTCGCTTTCTTAGCAACCTTTATCCATTTTTGGGGCTCGTATTTGCTACACTATGGCGGCATAAATAGCACAACATTCAATTCAGCGGAAAAAAAATGACAACCAAGCAACCTATTTCACTTTTTCATGATGCATTTGGCGCTCCTGAGAACCCTGCCGTTGTACTCGTGCCAGGTCTAGGCGGCCACAACATTAGTTGGACAACAGATTTTTGCCAACAAATCGCTAGCGCAGGTTTTTATATTATCCGAATTGATAACCGTGATGCGGGTTTATCTCCTCATATGGATAATTTCCCTCCAATCAACCTAGGGGAATTGATTCAAAAAATGCAAACAGGACAACCATTCGATATCGCATATACGTTATTCGATATGGTGGACGATATTGTGCATTTATTAGATAGCTTATCAATTGATAAAACGCATATAATTGGTCGTTCAATGGGCGGAATGATCGCTCAATTATTTGCGGCGAAATACCCTGAACGCACAATCACTTTGTCCCCGATTATGTCTTCAACAGGGAACCCCAACTTACCGCAAAGTGCCCCTGATGTGATGCAAATGTTGATGAGCTCAGGCGCAAACCCCAAAGAAGATTTTGAGGCTTATCTGGCTGGGCAACTTGCCTTTTATCGCCGTATTAGCTCAAGTTGTTGCCCATTTGATGAGGAATATTACCGCGATTATGTGCAACAAGCCCTTGCTCGAAACTATTCACCTGAAGGTACTAAACGCCAAATTGTTGCTGTCGCGGTGACTGGTGATATGCGTCCACATCTGAGCCACATTAATGTTCCTACGTTAGTTATTCACGGATCAATTGACCCGTTATTCCCCGTTGAAGCGGGTCAAGATATCGCAGATAACATTTCGAACGCAAAAATCGCCATTATTGAAGGTATGGGTCATGAGACACCCCCAGCCATTAACCCACAGATTGCAAAACTAGTAGTTGAGCATTTAGGTTCAGCAAATTAACTAAAAAAGGTGCTCTTTGATAGCACCTTTTCTATAACCACCCCTGCTTTTTATGCTGCGAGCATATTGGGCAAGTTTGCACATCCTCTTCCCACGAAAAAAAGGGTAAATGGCAAGTATGACATTTGGCATCATAGTAATGAAATACGGTAGGCTCGCTATGCTTAGCTGTGTGCTCATAAACTTGAATCGATTTTGGAAAACATACCACTTGGCAACTCATACAGCCTGTGCAACGCTTTTCATCTAAAATGAATTGGTTATCGCCAATTTGTATCGCGTTTTCATCACATACTTTCGCGCACGCCCCACATAAAATACAGCTTTCGTTTTCAAGTTCTATCTTGAACCAGCTATCTTCTGGATAAAATTGTTTCCGTGCATTAAGCCCTGTTTTCACCTGCCCTTTACTCAGGGGTTTCTGGTCTAACTTTTGACGAAAGAGCATCATCCGGCGCCCACTATCTACTGCAAGAGGTTGCTCAATACGTAGCTGCCAAATAGGCTCTTGTAATGTTTTTAACTTAAGATTGAGAGCCGCTATCGTTGGTAACCATTTATCAACCAAGGGTTCCGCTATTTGAATACCCCGAATTTGAAATTGTTTATGCCAAACAATCAGTTCTTCCGTCATTGCGACAGGCTCATCATAGTTAACTACTAAATAATCCTGTTGATATGTACGTTCGTGAGGCGAAATATTTTCAATAGCATCAACAGGACAGGAGAAAAGACAGTTACCACACTGGAAACAAAGATCATTATCAATTTTCGCATCCATGTGACTAAACGAGATAGCATTCACTGGACAGCTGGTAGAACAGTTATCACAAATGCTATTTTTGAGGCGTTTTCTCACGCAATTGCTATTAATTATGGGTTCAGGAGGAAGCTCTAGATTCATAAAACGTTTTATCACTTGGCCCCCCTTACATGGCAAAAAATTATCTTAAAAAATGCATACATTAAATTCATAGGAAAATGTTAGCATTAAACAGACAGTAAGTTTACTGCAACTTACTGTCTCCAAAGATGATTCAAGCCAAAAAACTTGCTTAAATACCCAAAATACTAATTAATTTAAAATATTATGGTCTAAATCAGATGATTTTTGACTAGTTTTACGGGTTCCCACGTCGCTAAAGTATTATTTAAATCACCACTCGTGGTACTGAGTGTCTCATCTTGCATACGGATAGAAGCGAGTGTGCTCACTAAATACTCTAATTTTTGCAATACGTTATCTGACCAACTATCATTGTCCCATTGTTGATGAACAATTTTGGGCGCTTGTGTATTCAGGCATTGAAATATTTTTATTGTTCGCCCTTTTTCTGACTCGTAGTGATAACGTGTTGTGTTGCTGATATGATCTGGTGCTTCTCTGATAACGTATGCTTAAAATTCACGAGATAAATCGTATTTTCCCCACCCAAACTATAAATCGAATTCCAACCTAGTAAGTCACCGTTGATAATAAATACATTCTCTCTCTTTTCATCCACTAATAATCCATTAGCGCCATTGCTTATCAATACGTCATCACCACCTAATAAGTTTATTTAACTTTGCTTGGCGTACAAAACATTATATTCATATTGAGAACCATTATTTTCTTATATCCTACCTATAGTTATTGATTTTAATTGATTAACCTCGTCCATTAGGTTAACCCATGATTCTATATTTAACGTTTCCTCTAATTGCTCCCCTACTAATACTTTCATCTTAATTCCTTTTATTTAGTTGTGGAATCTTAAAGATAGCAAACAATAATTTATTAATGTGTCTTTTCTTTACTTTCAGGAGTAAATATTATAACAATGTAATTACTTAAATAAAAAATAATATACCAAAGCCATCAAATTGATAAACTCTAATATTATTAGAAGTTATACTATTTCTTGTTAATCTATCAAGTACGGTAACTTTTTTTGCCGTTTAACCAAGAAATTTTTCTATTAAGGCTTATATATGAATAACTTTGAGTTTTATAACCCGACACGCATCGTTTTTGGGGATGGAAAGATAAGTGAATTAGGCAGATTGATCCCTGAAAGTGCAAAAGTTCTCATTTTATTTGGCGGTGAAAGCGCACGTAAAACGGGCACATTAGATGAGGTTGAACGCGCTTTAGGTTCAAGACATTTTTCACTTTTTGGTGGGATAGAAGCTAATCCGCGCTATGAAACTCTCATCAAAGCGGTTGATAAAATAGAAAAGGAAGGCTTTGATTTTTTACTCGCTGTTGGCGGCGGCTCAGTGATTGATGGCGTAAAATTTGTTGCTGCGGCAGTTAACTATCCTGGTGACAAATGGGAAGTTGTTACAAAGGGCGGTACAACAATTCAAACTGCATTACCCTTTGGGACTGTATTAACCCTCCCCGCAACTGGCTCAGAAATGAATAAAGGCTCCGTAATTACACGTGAAGAATTACAGTCTAAGTTAGCCTTTATGAGTGATAAGGTTTTTCCACAGTTTTCAATTCTTGACCCAGTGAAAACCTACACACTCCCACCTCGCCAAATTAGTAATGGTGTAGTTGATGCATTCGTTCATGTTATTGAACAGTATTTAACCTATCCTGTGAATGCCTATGTTCAAGATTCTTTCGCAGAAGGTTTATTGAGAACGCTCATAGACATTGGCCCTAAAGCGCTCGAAACCCCAAGAGATTATGACATCCGTGCAAATTTAATGTGGACAGCGACGTTAGCACTCAATGGCTTAATTGGTGTCGGTGTTCCACAAGATTGGTCTACTCACATGTTAGGCCATGAAATTACTGTGCTTTATGGTTTAGATCACGCACAAACACTCGCAATCGTGCTGCCATCAATGTTGCTTGAGAAATTGCCACAAAAACAAACAAAATTGGCACAATACGCTGAACGAGTGTGGGGGATCACAAACGGGAACGACCAAGAGAAAGCATTAAAATCGATTGAGTTAACCCGTCAGTTTTTCGAAGCCATGAATGTAGGCACACATTTTAGTGATTATCAGCTTTCATCCGATGTTATTGAGCCCCTAGTAAAAAGTTTAGAAGCACATAATATGGTTGAATTAGGCGAGCACCAAGACATCACCCTTGATGTAAGTCGTCGTGTCTATACTGCGGCACTGTAAGTTTAATGCCCGTTGATTAAATAGAGAGGTGTAGTTATACATCTTTCTATTTAAAAACAAGAAGAGCCTACCTAAATTATTCCCCCGACTTTAGTGCGATTTATTCTCAGCATATAACGTTTAATACGGTTTAACTGATTTCATATTACAATATATTTAATCGATAATGGCAGATTGATCTCCTCAAAATATTGTTTTCTATTTAGCGCATTATTGTCCGTTTCTCATCGCACTGATTTTATGTATTTTATTACAATATCTTTTAGTTGAAACAAACAGTTAACAATAATAAAAATCCTAGGTCGTGTGTTATGTCAGCGAAATTCAGTATATCTAACAGTGCGTTACTTGCATCGTCTTTACTTCTGACCATTGGCCGTGGGGCAACACTACCATTTATGGCCATTTACCTAACCCGAGAGTATCAAATGGCAATTGATACTGTTGGGGTAGCTATGTCATTGGCGATGGTTGTTGGTGTGCTATTTAGCATGGCTTTTGGTATGCTCGCCGATAGGGTTGACAAAAAACGGTGTATGCTACTTGCTGTAGTTGCATTTATTGGCGGATTCATTGCTATTCCCCTCTCCAATAATGCCATTTTAGTGATCATATTTTTCTCCTTGATCAATTGTTCTTATTCTGTTTTTTCTACTGTTCTTAAAGCTTATTTTGCAGATACTCTGACCTTATCGTTAAAAGCTAAAGTCTTTTCCTTAAATTATACTTTTATCAATATCGGATGGACGATCGGTCCGCCTATTGGAACTTGGCTGTTAATGTACAGTATCAATTTGCCATTTTATTTGGCCGCTATCTCGGCAGCCTTTCCGATATTTTTCATTCAGCGATTTGTTCAAAGTATAAAACCTGCACAGCATCAGGATGGCAGTAAACGACCATGGAACCCAGCTGTAATGCTACATGACCGTGTACTTGCTTGGTTTATTTTATCAACATTCTTAGGGTCATTAGTTTTTGGGACGTTTACCACTTGGATTTCTCAATATGTTATTACGGTAGCAAATAGCGATTTTGCACAAGTCGTTATCGGCGTCATACTCCCTGTGAATGCGGTCGTTGTGGTAACGTTGCAATACACTGTCGGAAAACGGATCACCCCAGACAATTTGAAAAAGTTAATGACGTTAGGAAGTTTATTTTTCTTACTGGGTTTAGCCACTTTCATGTTTGCAGCAGAAAATCTCTATATTTGGGCTATTGGTGCTTTTCTTTTCACTTTAGGAGAACTGATTTATGCTCCAGGTGAATACATGTTGATTGATAGCATTGCCCCTGAAGGTATGAAAGCAAGTTATTTTTCAGCTCAATCGTTAGGTTTATTAGGTGGTGCTTTTAACCCAATGATGACTGGCGTAATTTTAACTGAATTACCCGCTTATTTTATCTTTATTATCTTGATGATAATTACTTTTTTAGCTTGGCTATCCATGTTAAATGGAATGAGATTGCGGCAAAACCAGTTGGATCATGTAGCCTAATCAGTATCCTTGCTGCTTATCAGCAAGGATACTGCTATCTCATTGCTACTTTTACTCTTGTAATAAAAAATATTACTATACTAAATAATAGACTAATCAATATGGTAGACGTTAAAACACGGCCTTCAGAAATCAACCAAGAAAAAAGTGGGATAGCCAATAACAACACAATATTATTAAAGCTTTCTGAAATTGATAATACCAAACCTTTATTTTTCACATTTAGTCTGGCAAGTAACGAAGTGCTGATAGGTGAAATTAAACCTAATAGTACGCCAAATCCAAACAAACAAAAACAATCACCTATTAATGTTAACCAATCACTAATAAAGAGAAGAATAATCATGAATAAAAGTCTAATTATTGCTAGCACCAGTGATAGTTCGGAAACCTTGTATGAAACGACTTTTGCAACAATACTATTACCTATTATTAAACCAATTCCAAATAATCCCATTAAACTACCAGTCATCGCACTGTTAAATTGATACCTGATTCGTAATATTTCACCTGCCAGTAGAAATAGGCAAACAGTAATACCATTCCAAATTCCTTTAGCAATAATAAATTTACTGATCATTCCCTGCTTAAAAATATTGAATGAGCCTTGTTTTACCGTTGACGAAGCAACAGACGGCAAAACCTTAATGGAAATAAACAACACCAAAAGCCCTCCGACTGCCATAAATATAAATGGCATTCTCCATGAAAAATACTGTGTCATTACCCCTGCAAGAATTGGCCCTGTAATAATACCAAGCGTCATTCCCAGCATGACATATCCCATTGCAATGGCCTGTTTGTTTTCATCGATGACATCAGAAATAAAAGCAAACGTAATCGGCACTAAGGCAGCGGAAGCAACGCCACCAAAAAAACGTAAAATAAGAGCTATCAAGAGATTAGGAGCAAACGTTATTGCAATACTATCAATTGAGATAAATAACATCGCAACGAGTAACATTTTGCGCTTATCCATTTTATCCGAAAAGAACCCGACAACAGGCGCAGCTAGCGCATATGAGAATGCATAAGCGGATATTAACCATGAAATCTGTAATGCTTGTACATTAAAAGCATTCGCTAATGGAAACATTATTGCGGAAAGCATAAATTCAGTTGCACCAACAAGGTATACCGATATTGCTAATACAAATAGTAAACAACGATGTGAAGTCATAGCATACTCTTTTAAGATTTTAAGTTAAAAAATAAGTTAGGCTTCAGAAAAGAGCCATTGTGGGATTATTAGATGATGATTCGATGAATGAAAAATATTTTAATAGGTAAGAGGTGTAACACTGAAATTGAATATCTGGGGGAATAAAAGAAACCAAGGAAAACAGAGGGGAGAAAGTAATAGAAATGTTTACTGATTAAACACTAAAATTGATTTTATTGCAATAGCAGATTAAAACATTGAGCATTAATAAACTATTCTTAATAGATTCTATATTTTATCTTTCGTTCACAGACACAATTGTACGACTTAGATGTAACAAGTTAAGTATTAATAGCGATTAAAAATCGACCATCTGCCTAACTAATTCATAAATAGCCATCTTTACATCAATAAACTGAGCAATACACTATCTTATAATGCAAAAACAATAATCAGATAAACGCATCTATTGTTGATTATGAAAAAAATGACATCAATCAGTTAAATTAACAATTGCATTTAAATATGTTTAGGTTAAATCAAGGTGTGCAGGCATGAGTATTACAACTCGATTAAAAATAGTTTCTTTCTTGCAATTCTTTATCTGGGGCTCATGGCTTGTCACGTTTGCCTCATACCTTTTTAATACACTTCATTTAAAGGGCGGTGAAATAGGATTAATATTCAGTACATTAGGAATATCTGCGTTATGTTCACCCATTATCATCGGGTTTATTGCCGATAAAATTAATAATAGAAAGTTAGTTTATGTTTCTACTCATTTTCTTTCTGCAATTTTTTTAATCGTCATGGCGCATAGTGATACAATCACTCTTTTATTTATTGCTACATTAATTCATTTAATGTTTTACATGCCAACCATTTCAATTTGTAATAGTATTGTGTTTGAAATGTTAGGTACACGAAAATTAGATTCAGAGATTCATTTTCCAAAAATCAGAGTTTATGGAACTGTCGGATTTATTGTCGCAATGTGGACAATTAGTTTATTAAAACTAGAAATGAGTTATTACCAGTTATATGTAGGGGCTGCCGCCTCAGTTGCTCTAGGTCTATTTTCTATATTTTTCATTACTACTAATAGTATCAATACTAAAAAAGCTGAGACATCTAACTTTAGTTGTCATAATATTATCTTGCTTTTTAAAAAAGGAAGAGTGGCAGTTTTTTTATTCTTTGCCATGCTATTAGGCTCTGTATTACAAATAACCAACACATTTGGTGTTCCATTTTTACAGGATATGGCATTAGCCCCCGAAGCCAGAGGCTCTATTTTCTCTGAATACCCCACTATCTTCTTGTCTATTTCACAATTTTCTGAAATTATTTTTATCTTATTGCTGCCTATTTTATTAAAAAGATTCAAAATCGAAACTATCTTACTTCTTAGCATGATTGCATGGATTTTACGATTAGGTTTATTTGCTTATGGTGATTTCACGGCAATAGGCACACTGGCCCTCTTCTTATCTATGATTGTATATGGTTGTGCATTTGATTTCTTTAATATCGCTGGCGCATTATTTTTGGAAAAAGAAATTGCCCCAGAATTTCGCTCCACTGCTCAGGGCGTTTTCACCACACTCGTTAATGGGTTTGGTACATTCTTAGGGGCGGTATTATGTGGCTGGGTTATTGAGCTCAATACCATTAATGGCGTTGTCGACTGGAAAACTTTCTGGATGGCCTTTACAGGGTATACAGCTGGTTTTACGCTTTTATATCTGATTTATATGTTAATCACTAAAAACCGTAAAACACAAATTGCTAGCTGATTAATCGTTTATTACCCCCCTATCTTACATAAGTTTAAGTCATAGGGGGGGAGCACCAAATTATACACTTGTGACCTTTAATGCCTCACCCAAAATTTTAATCGCATTTCGCCTCCTCGCGATCAAAGGTAGCGCATAATTCACCCTCAAATGGTTAGAAAAGCAGTCACCTGTAGAAAAATGTTCTCCTGTTAATACTGTGACTTTATTGCGATGCAAAATATCCCGTAATTTACGGTTATCTACGGGTAAATGTTCCACCCAAAGTGAAAAACCGCCTTGTGGCCTCGATATTCGGGTATTTGCAGGGAAATGTGTTTCCACTAATTCCTTATATTGGCACTGAAGCTCACTATAATGTTGACGCATTCGGCGTAAATGCAAAAAATAATGCCCTTCCTTTAGGAAATTAGCCATCACTTGTTGCATAAAAATTTCACCAGAACAATGGGATAAGTATTTTAAATGCAAAACTTTTTCTTTATATTTACCTGGAATTATCCAACCAGTACGTGTTCCTGGAGCAACCGTTTTCGAAAATGAACTACATAAAATTACATGCCCATTTCGATCCAGTGATTGAATCGTTGACGGCCGTGGGTATTGATACGCCAAACTCGCTAAACAATCATTTTCAATGATGGTTCCTTGATATTTTTCAACAATTTCGAGTAAACGCCGCTTGTTACTATCAGGCATAATACAACCCATCGGGTTATTACACGTTGGTGTCACCACCACTGCTTTCACATTCCAACACTCAAAAGCCTCTTCTAGCCTTTCAAGGTTTATACCTGTTTCAGGATCAATAGGAATTTCAATTATTTTTCTTCCTAAACCATACAATGTCTGTAATAGCCCTGGAAAAGTTGGCGACTCGACTGCAACAACATCATTCCCTTGTGTGCAAGCTTGCAAGGCAATAGATAACGATTGATGGCCACTTGTTGTCGTGACAACATCATCAGGCGTAAAAAGGTGGCGATCATCTGAAATTAAATAAATTTGTTCTCTTAATGCAGCAAGCCCTTGTAAATTATCATATTCAAGTGTCAGTGATTGCTTTCTACGTGTTACCATTGTCATTTCTTGCCACAATGGATCTAAACTTTTATCTTCAATATTTGGCACGGCACAAGACAAAGATGTTACACCTTCTCGTTCAGCAACACGTAAAAAATCCATGGTCGGATTCCATTGTGCGATCTGAACAGGTTTTTGAATATAATTCGCTACTTTCGGTAATAAAGACTCCGTTTTTTCGGGGATCACAAAGTACCCAGATTTAGGTACTGCATAAATGAGCTGCAGCCTTTCAAGTTCACGATAAGCAAGTTGCGCCGTGGTAATACTGACATCATGAGCTCTCCCAATGTCCCTCACTGATGGCAGCTTTTCACCACTAAGAAACTCTCCGCGCTTAATTTTTTCTTGCAACATTTGTGCAATTTGTTTGTACAGTAACACAGCAAAACCCTTTTCATTTTCCCCGTATGAATAATGTAATACAAAAATTAGTGCTTTTGATCTGTATTTTGCAAAAAATCATATCTGTCACTTTTTTATATTTTTCCTCCATGTAATTCTTAATAAAAATGAGCAGAACATTAGGATTACTTATGGAATATGAAAAAAACGTAAGGGGTAAACCATACCAAAAGTTTATCTTATTACAGCCAATATTATGGTTATTTAAAAAACTAAATATGTTTATCAAAAAGAAAAGATATGAAAAATATAAAGGGCAAAAAATATAAATCAGCCATCCACCATGTAAAGAATCTTGTTATCAAATTGATTTTTAAAGGATATAAAATGGGGGCCTCACATTTTAATAAATAAAGATTATATTTATCTCTGTTATGAAAAACTAAATGAGAGAATAAGAAAATATTAATATCGATTATGAATAATTTATTAAGGTGCTCCTTAATAAACTCGATTATTAACTTTGCACTTTAATCGAGTTACTCGCTGATTTTGGTTAAACTACCTTGTGCCTCTTTTAATAATAAGGCCTGTTTACGATCGATACCCCAGCGATAACCTGATAGTTCGCCATTATTTCTCACCACTCGGTGGCAAGGAATAGCCACCGCTAGCATATTTGCCCCACATGCGCTCGCGACTGCTCTAACCGCTTTAGGGTTCCCTATTTTTTTTGCTATATCACTGTAGCTAACCGTTTTTCCAACAGGAATATCACGCAAGGCTTGCCATACACGCTGTTGGAATACAGTTCCTTGAATATCAAGCGGCAAATTAAAACCAATCTCTGGTGCTTCAATAAAACCAACAACGTCAGCAATAACTTGTTCGAAGTTGATATCACCACCGATTAATTCAGCATTTGGAAATTTATCTTGTAAATCATTAAGTAACTTTTCAGGATCGTCCCCAAGTAAAATTGCACATACGCCGATCAGACTTTGTGCAACCAATACTGTTCCTAATGAACATAAAGCAAGTGCAAAATAAATTTTGCTACCATTTCCACCTGATTTCCAAGCTCGTGGCGTCATGCCTAATCGCTGTGTTGATGTTTCATAAAAACGGCTATTTGATTGATACCCTGCATCATAAATTGCATCAGTAATACGCTCTTGTTCTTGCAGTTGAGCCTGCAATTTTTTATGCCGAAAAGCGTCCGCATAAGCTTTTGGCGTTAACCCCGTTTGTGATTTAAATAATCGATGAAAATGGTAACGACTGATCCCGACATAATCTGCCAATTCGGCCAGCGTTAACGACTGGCTATTTTGCTCAATATAACGGCAAGCTTTTTCTATTTTCTGTTTATAAAATTGTGTTAATTGCGTTGCCTCTGTACGATGTCGTTTTCCTTGGCGATAACCTTGTGCAATCGCTTGGGCTTCATTATCAAAAAATTCAATATTTTCTCGTTTAGGCAAGCGCCCAGCCGCAGATGGATGGTTGTAAATAAGTGACGTTTTTACACCATAAACAAAATGGCCATCCGCTGTTTTATTTCTTTCAACAACTGCTTGCCAGCGCTGTTCTGGTGTTTTCCATATGTTTTTAATCGTCATGATAATGTCCTTTCCTAATTTAATAACGTCATTATGACGGATAAACCACATAAAGAATCTCCGCAGCTTGCTTTTTAATTATGACATCAGCTGCTTATTGCAGGCATGGCTTTTAATGCCCGAACAGGTGACTGACTAATAATCCCTAATTGGATAGCAAAGAAAAAAACAGCTGCCCATAAACAATATTCTACACCCGATAATGTAGCAATAATTGCGGCTATGGCTGACCCCAATGGCCTAGCACCAAATGAAGTCGTTAACATCAATGCAGAAACGCGCCCAATCAGCAAATTGGGGGTCACCGACTGGCGTAATGAAACTGTGGATATCGTCCAAATAATTGGTCCAGCACCAAATAAAAAATAAGCAAAGCAAACTAAGTAAAATGATGAATTCCAGACAGTAAATAGCAAGGTTGTCGCACCGAATAAACCACAAACAGGCCCAAATATTACCAAAGTCCCATAGCTAAACTGCAAAGATAAGTGGCGTAGACCAAGTGCGCCAACAATCATTCCTATTCCGTAAACTGAAATCGCAATACCAATTTGCTGTGCTGAAAGTTGTAATACTGTCACTGCATATGCCGTAAAAACTCCCTGAATAATAAACCAGGCTGTATTAAAAAATAATGCCGTCAATAAAATAGGCTTTAAATACGGATTATGGAAAATATAGTCAGCACCTTCTTTTAATTGTTTTAATAGTGATGTTGAAACTAGCGTTTTCTTGTGCTCTTTGGGCAATTGAAAAATTAAAATTAAAGCAATCACCGATAAAATAATGGCGAAACTGTAGGCAGATGACGCACCAATATAACCAACCAGTACACCACCTAGCGCAGGTCCCGCCGTATAAGATAAACTTCGAGCAAGTTCAATCCATCGATTCGCATTAATTAGGTGGTCTTTAGGGATCACGGCTGGAATATAGGCTGAAGTAGCAACACTGTAGATTACCGTACCAACAGCGCCAATAAATCCAAACAAAATTAATAATGCGAATGAAAGCAGCTTTGAAAATAATAACGCAAAAATCATTCCTAAAACGGCAATACGTATCGCTTCAGAGCATATCATTAGGTTGCGAGCACTATGTCGATCGGCAACAATACCAATAAATGGTGACACAATAAGAAAAGGCAATGTCTGCAACATTTGTAGCCAAGCTGTGTCACTGGCAGAGGCGTTTAGTATCAGTACAGCAACAAGAGGTGTTACCGCTAAAGCAATTTGCTCTGACATTTGAGCAAATAAATTTGAATAGGCAACTTTGCTAAAAATTTTATCTGAATTCATGTTTGGCCTTTCTTATTTGTTGAAGATTTTCTTCTACATTAAAGAAAGACCTTATATTTCGACTTTCCGTTTATTGCTTTTCGATTAGCCACAAACAATCTCAGTCTCAACTTTCGTATCAGATTTTTTGCGAAAAATAACAAGAATGACAACAATACCTAAAACAGCAACGAAAGTACCCATAAAACTAATCATTGAATAACTATAGCCATAGGATAATACCGCCCCACCAATCGCTGCACCAATCGCATTGCCTAAGTTAAATGCACCAATATTAACGGAGGAAGCTAACGCCTGTGCACCTGTAGCTGCATTCATCACTAAAATTTGTATTGGTGGGACAATACCAAAACTAAAAATACTCCAGAACAATAAACCTAACCCTGCACCAACAGCATTAGTCGCTATGAATGGGAATATTGCCATACTTAACGCTAACATTAAGAAAAAGATGATCAGCGTGCCGAATAATGATTTATCTGCAAATAAACCACCTAAATAGTTACCCATTGTGAAACCCGCACCGATAATCACTAACATGATGGTAATCATTTGATCGGAAGCATCGATGAAATCCATCAGCATCGGAGTAATATAGGTATATAGGGTAAACATTGCACTTGCTCCTAATACTGTCGATAACATGCCTAACATCACTTGTGGTCGTCGTAAAATACGTAATTCGTTTTTAACGTTAACGTCTCGCCCTTGAAGGTTGTTGGGTAAAGCCCAAATTAAACTCGCAATGGTTAATAATCCAAGTGCGGCGATTAAATAAAATGCCTCCCGCCATCCCACGACTTGGGTTAATTTGGTCATGAGCGGAACACCACCAATATTGGCAATAGTTAATCCCATAAACATGGCTGCAATTGCACTAGCTTGCTTACTCGGTGGAACAACACTCGCGGCCACAATGGCCCCTAACCCAAAAAATGCACCATGGTTTAAGCTAGTAATAAAACGTGAAATTGATAAGGTCACCAAATCGGGAGACATTGCTGAAAGTAAATTTCCTACCGTAAAAATAGACATTAAGAATACCAATGCCACTTTCGGTTTTCTCTTCACCAGTAATAATGTCATGATTGGAGCACCTATCATCACACCAAGGGCATAAATAACAACTATTGACCCAACGGATGGAATATCAACCTGAATATTATCAGCAATATAAGGTAACATTCCCATTGGGGAAAATTCAGTTGCTCCAATAGCAAAAGCGCCTACTGCTAGTGCCAACAGTGCAGTGTTAATTCTCATTTTTTCAGCCTTATTGAAATAAATTATTAACATTTATTAATGGGCTGAATTTTTCCATATTGAAAGCCAATGAAAAAGACGCTAAGGTGAAAATAACTTTTGCTGGAAATGCAATAATGAAAATAACCTTTGAAGAACTTCAAGCTTTTATCAGTGTCGTTGACTCTGGTTCTATTACTTCAGCTGCCGAACAATTAAACATGACCATTTCAACGGTAAGCCGGGCATTACTTAGGCTTGAAAAAAAAATGGATACAACGTTACTTTACCGAACAACACGTTAGATCAAGCTCAGTGATGAAGGCACCGCATTTTTGCAAAAAGCGCGAGAGATTATTGATCTCGCTCACGAGGCAGAAGAAATGCTATCTGTCCGCCAAGCCATCCCTTCCGGTAAGCTACGTATTGATGCCTCAACCCCTTTTTTGACACATGTAATTGCCCCGCTGATCCCGTTATTCCATGAGCGTTACCCACAAGTTGAACTTGAAATTCATAATTATGAAGGTGTCACTAATTTATTAGAAAATCGAATTGATGTGGCTTTTCGCATTGGCGTACTAAAAGACTCATCACTCAATGCCACCTTATTAGGTTTTAGTCAAAAGCGATTAGTAGCCAGCCCTGCTTATTTAGCAAAGTATGGTGTGCCACAAAATAGCAACGAATTAAAAAAACACTGTTTACTGGGCTTTACTCAACCCGACTCACTGAATATTTGGCCCGTAAAAAATGCAAATGAAGATTTACTTAAAATTAAACCCAATATTGCAGGGACAAGTGGTGAAGTCTTATTCCACCTCGCAATGCAAGGTGCTGGAATTTTATGCTCTGCCGATTTTGTAACCATGGACGCATTTGCCAGTGGTCAATTGGTGCAAGTTTTAGAAAAAGAAACCGTAGTTATTCGCCAACCCATTAATGCCGTTTATTACCGAAACCAAGCGGTATCACCTCGCCTACGGTGTTTTATTGATTTTATAAAGAAATATTCAACCAAAATAGAGCCTCTCTAGCTTTTCCCCGTTTTAAACCTTACTCCTTTTTTAAATTCTGTCAGCGTTATTCCTGTATGCCGTTTAAAGTAACGACATAAATACGAGGTATCTTCGAAATTAACTTCATCTGCTATTTCCTTTATTGATAATTTGCCAATCTCGAGTAATGCTTTTATTTCTAAAATAACTTGTCTATCTATCAACGCCTTTGGTGGATCATTAAAAAAGCTTTGGCTAATTTTTGATAAATAAAATGGGGTTATCGATAATCTTTCAGCATAAAATTTAACCTCTTTATGCTGTTTACAATGCCGTGTGATTAAGCCCCAAAAACGCCAACAAAGTTGCTCTTGTCTATTTCGTTTTTCAGGTTTAACTAAAATCGTTTTAGCACCATTACTGATTTCCAAAAACAAATTTTGCAAATGGTTTTTCAATTGTAATTGCCAATATTCTCCACGTTCAATCGCTATTGAAAACATGATTTTTTTCCAATAATCAAACAACTCATGCTTTTCTATAGGGATTTGAATAATAGGATAGTCATTAAAAAATGCAAATAACTGTTGAGGCAGCGAATAAGCAATAGAGGTGGCAAGTTTTTTATCAATTAACAAATATTCAAGGTTAAAACATCGTGATTTTGCTTGTAGCATGGCAAAGGTATCATCATATAAAACAATCAGGTCATTTTTTTGTACTCGGTACTGTCTAAAATTAATATTAAAAATCGCGCAGCCTTGCAAACAAATGCAAACTGTTACGTATGATGAAGATAATTGTTTTTTCTGCATTTTATCCATATTGGTCACGCCAATGCGGAGCGCTTCTGGAATATTAATCAAACATGTTTGTATGCTTAACATCACGTTTGTCCCTCTTAGCAAACAGTGCCTCAGTCCACAATGGTTGTCATAAGTACCTAAAATGGGCAACTTTACCTCTTAAATATTACTCATTAATACCTAAAATACACGCATTAATTAATTCCATCATTAAGAGGAAAACAGATGGTACTTTATACAGAACGACTGATTTTACGTCCATGGCAAGAAACGGATGCTGAAGATCTATATTTTTATGCAAAAGACGAAAGAATAGGCCCAGTTGCTGGTTGGCCTGCACATCAAAGCGTTGAAGAAAGTCGTATGATTATTAAAGAGATTTTCATGCGCGATGAAGTTTATGCCGTTACTTTAAAAGAAGACAAGCGCGCAATTGGCCTAATCGGATTATCTTTAAGCCATGAAAGTAATTTCCCTATAGGGGATAATGATGCTGAAGTCAGCTATTGGATCGGCGTACCATTTTGGGGTAAAGGATTGATACCTGAATCTATTAAAGAAATTATTCGCCATGGATTCATAGACCTAAAATTAGATAATCTATGGTGTGGCTATTTTCAAGGCAATGATCAATCAAAAATTGCACAAGAAAAATGTGGTTTTAAATATTACAAAACCTTGGCACCTCAATTTATTAAGTTAATTGGCGAAACAAAAACTGAAGAAATAAGCCGACTTACAAAACAAGAATGGCTTTCATTACTGTAATGTTTAAGAGAATAAGGCCATCTTACTGAATGCCTTATTCTTTTTTACTGTCACAACACATTTCTAAACGCACAAACATATTCTACCCTTTACCAATTAATGCTATGATTTTTCGATAATTATAAAGTCAAAAATTTAAATTTTTATATAGGATTAACAGGTAAACACATGCACGACTATGGTATTTGGACAGTAATCACCCCTATTGTGACAATTATATTGGCAATACTCACCCGCCAAGTAATGCTTTCCCTAATGTTAGGAATACTTGTAGGTTTTACGGTTATTAATGATCACAACGTTCTTTTAGGTGTTAAAGGCACCGTTGATGGTATTATTAACACCTTTTCATCCGCAGGAAATACTCGCACTATTGTTTTTATGGTGATGATTGGTGGAATTATGCGGTTGGTTGTTGTTACTGGGGGTGTTAGAGCCCTCGTTCAATTATTGACAAATAAAACTCGGTTAATCAAAAACCGTACAGCAACACAATTACTGGCTATTGTGATTACCTCCCTCATATTTATTGAAAGCTCCATTAACCAATTAGTTGCAGGTGCTTCTACCAAAAATTTGGCACGTCAATATGGCGTCGCACCAGAAAAAATGTCTTATCTAATTCAAACTGCATGCGTTTCGGTTTGTTCTTCCGCCATTATTAATGGCTGGGGAGCCGTTATCATGGGATTAATTGGCGTACAAATTTCACAAGGGTTAATTACAGGTGAGCCTTTTGATATTTTAATTACCTCTATTGGTTATAACCTGATGGCTTGGTTATCCCTCGGTACGATTTTAATCTATGTCTTCACGAATTTTTCATGGGGACCGATGAAAAAAGCGGAAGACAAGTATCAACAAGCGTTTATTGCTGGAAATATTTCAACATCTAATGTTCAAGACAATGAAGAAGAGATTATCAATCATCCAAATGCTCACTCTTCGCTAAATTTCTTTATTCCTATTTTATCCACTGTATTAATGGTGCCTATCGCTCTTTATATCACTGGTGATGGCGATTTCAGTAAAGGTAGTGGCTCAACCTCTGTTTACTGGGGAGTAATGTTTGGTACTACTGTGTCATTTTGTTGGTTCATTGGTCGTCGTCTATTAAATATCGATAGTTTTTTTAAAGAGTTATTTATTGGTTATGCCAACATGCTAAAAATAAGCTCTATTATGATTTTGGCATTCTTAATGGGCGATGTTTCTGCTGAACTCAATACAGGTGCTTATATTGCTGAAGTTACCCAAGGGGTAATGGCACCTGGTTTTTCCATTGGCTTTATTTTTATTATTAGCGCAATTATGTCGTTAGCAACAGGTACATCGTGGGGAACATTTGCAATTATGATCCCAATTGGTGTGCAATTAGGCTTATCAGTAGGAATGCCTGTAGAGTATATGATTGGCGCTGCGATTTCAGGCTCAATATTTGGTGATATGACGTCGCCTATTTCTGCAGATGCTATTGTGGCTTCGATGGCAACAGATTGTGAGCATATTGAACATATTCGCACACAAATGCCTTATGCATTAGTGACGGCCAGTGTCGTGCTTGCTATTTACCTTTATCTTGGTTTTACCCACTAATTACACGGAAATTTAGATGTCAATTCAACAAACACTACGCCAATTTGAAAAAGTTGATTTATTAAAAACCTCAACACCACTTCATCGTCTTGATAACTTGTCGAAAAGGTTTGGCCGTGAAATTTATATTAAGCGTGATGACATGACCCCTCTCGCTATGGGTGGGAATAAATTACGTAAGCTTGAATTTCTTATGGCAGATGCACTAGCAAAAAATGCAAAGATTATTGTTACTGCGGGTGCAATTCAATCAAACCACGTTAGACAAACCGCGGCAGTTGCTGCTATGTATGGTTTGGAATGTGTGGCCTTATTAGAAAATCCAATTCAAAGCAATGACACAAATTTCCTGCATAATGGTAATAAGTTATTGACGGATTTATTTGGTGCGCGCTGTGTTATGTGCGATGAATTAACTGATCCACAAGCCCAAATGGAAGAACTCATTACATCACAGTCACTTCGTGATGCCTATATTGTGCCTGTTGGTGGCTCTAATGCTTTAGGCGCATTAGGTTATATTCAATGTGCAGTAGAAATTGCTGGGCAGAAACCAGAAAACATTGAGTTTGATAAAGTCATCGTTGCCTCAGGTAGTGCTGGCACACATGCAGGTCTTGCTATTGGATTAAAAGAATTGTTACCTCGAAGCCAAGTCATTGGAGTGACAGTCTCAAGAAAGCAGCAAGACCAAGCCCCTAAAGTTGAAAAGCTACAGAATGAATTAGCCCAGCTATTAGCCTTGAATCAAGTGCCTGACGTCATTTTATGGGATAGCTTTTTTGCTCCCATGTACGGGATGCCTAACCAGCAAGGTCTTGCAGCGATTGCACTTCTTGCTCAGCAAGAAGGCATATTACTGGACCCTGTATATACTGGAAAAGCTATGGCGGGTTTAATTGACTATTTAGAAAACTCAGCCGAAAAAACACCTGTGTTGTTTGTTCATACTGGCGGTGCACAAGCCTTGTTTGCTTATGCAGATATTAGCCAAACAATTTAATCGCTCCAGTTTATCCCCAAGGGCATTTTTGCCCTTTTCTTTTACCTAATATTTTCATTATATTCTTTGTATCAAAAATCCTCTGATAAGCTCATTTTTATTAATGGATATCAATCCACCTAGTAGACATAGAGACAGCGCAATGACACCAATGCCTATCACACTCAAATTAGCCAGTGAACAAGATACATTAACCCTCCATGAAATTGGTATGCAAAGCTATATGCACCATTTTGCGGTGCTCTGGAATAATAAAGATGAGTTATTTGAATACTTAAATCAGGAATACAGTGCTGATAAAATCATCCATGATATTAGCCAGACAAACATAGAGTGGTATGTTATTGAATCCGAGTTTCCTATAGGGTTAGTGAAGCTCACACATCAAGAAAAAATACCCGATACTCAAGTCGTTGGAACGTTATTAAATAAACTCTATTTTTTACCCTCAGCGACAGGAAAAGGTTATGGGAAATTAACCTTCAAAATGATTGAAAATATAGCCATAAATAAAGGCTCTAACGCACTCTGGTTAGATGTGCTTGCCAGTAATTCTCGGGCAATCCAGTTATACCAATCGAATGGGCTGCAAATCTTCAAGGAAATTTTATTTAAAAGTAAATCCCAACAAACCCTTGAGTACATTATGTACAAAACTCTTTAGTTTAGAATATAAAATCAATTGCTCTACACATACTGGCGAGCAACTCAGTTTTTACTGTTTCTTATTCGTTATCATTATCCCCAGTATGATGAATACCCCACCAATGATAATCATTGAACTCATTTTTTCATTAAGAAAAAGCGTACCAATAATAACAGCACTTAACGGATTAAGCGCAATGAATGATCCTGCTCCCGCAGCCCCTAGTTGTGCAACACCTTGGTAATACCATACATAAGCAATAGCCGACCCTAAGACACCTAAATAACTTAAACTGATTAAGTCGCCCACAGATAACAAAGACAGCGCCCCAAAATTCATTTCTTGTGTATAAACAGATGTAAGGACTAATAAGATAGTGCCAAACAAAACCGCATAAGTCACAGTATGTAATGCCCCTATTTCTTGGATAACGTTTTTACCTGCGACGGTATATATCCCCCAGCTAATCACACAACCTAAAATAGCTAAATCACCGCTACTGACCACAACCCCATCTGAGTCTGGTGTTTTATCAGACAATAAGATAATTGCACCTATTACGCAAAAACTGATTCCAATGCCTTTTTTAATTGAAATTTTCTCTTTCCATAGAATAAATGAAATTAATGCAATCATTGCAGGGTTAATTGCGACTAATAAAGCGGCTCGTGACGCAGAAATAATTTGTAACCCATAGAAAAATAAAATTTGATAAATAAATACCCCACTCGCCCCCAACACTATAATTTGGCAAAATTGCTTCACTGAAATGCGTTTCCAACCAATACGGCCAATAAACAAAACTAAAATTAATGAAAGGCTAGCAAAAAGAAAACGTAATGTTGCAGACAATAAAGGGGAGATCTCAGGTTGGATAACTCTACCCGCAATAAATGTACCTCCCCAAATAACTGAAACAAACACCATTTGAATGACAATAATATTTAGTGAGCGCTTTTTTGCTATCGTTACTGTGTTTTGCATTTTGTTCTCTCAGCGATAAAGATAAATCTTGTTAATTTCTTTCCCACTGATAAGCTAACCCTAATCTAACATCATAAACTAATGAGTGTTTACTCATGACATTAACGCAACTTGAAATCTTTACCATCGTAGCTGAATTAAGAAGTTTTACTTTAGCGGCAATGAAACTAAATATTTCCCAGTCCGCCGTTTCTCACGCGATAAAATCCTTAGAGAAAGATCTCAATGTTATGCTATTCACTCGTGAGCAAAATCAAACAACATTAACTGAAATAGGTAAAACACTGTTATTGCATTCTCTCCATATGCTAAATATCCAAGAAGCTATAAAACAAGAAGCTCTTGCATCCAATGGTTTACAAGCAGGTGTTTTACGGATTGGTTCTTTTGGCCCTGGAGCATCATTAAACTTATTGCCACCACTTTTAGCCCAATTTCGCCAAAAATACCCGCTGATTAATATTGTGGTTGATGAAGGTGATGACGAAACTGTCGCTCAGTGGTTACAAGAAAAGCGTATTGATATCGGTGTAGTTGTGTTACCTGATGAACGGTTTGATACTTTTAAAGTAAAAGACGACCAAATGGTGGCTATTCTCCCTCAAAATCATCCATTGACAAACCTACCAAGTATTTCATTGAAAGAATTGTGCAAATACCCTTTTAATTTAACGCAGGCAGGGTCTGGGAAACTCGTGTTAGATTTATTTCATGCACAAAAGCTGACACCAAGAATCCAATTTAAAACGCGGCAATTACTTAGTACATTTGCTTTAGTTGCTCGCGGTGATGCTGTTTCAATTGTTGCACAGCTTGCAATTCCAGATTACATTCAAAATATTGTTGTAAAGCCACTAGACCCGCCAGTTAAACGCAATATCGCCTTTGCTGTTAATGATAAAAGCCAACTGTCACCCGCGACAAAGGCTTTTATTCAAATTGCTAAAAAAACGTATGGTTAATTTAATAACCGATAGGTAATCACATATAAAGATTGCTCTGTCGGATAAATTTCTTTAATGAGCTTTTTCAATGTATCTAATGTCATTGCTTCTTGTTCTGCATGGTACTCAGAAATATCATCGTAGAAAATAGGCTCAACAGAGAGTATTTCAATTTCGGTATAATATTTCCCTGTCTCAAGCGCATATACCTTAACGGTTGTGTTTGGTACGTAATGGCTTTCACTTTTATCACGGATTGTGATTACCTTTTTTCCAGATACCACCAATGGCAGTAATCGCTCAAAAAACGTAATTGTATCTGGTGCATCATTCATAATTTTTCCCTAAATTTTATTAAAAGACCTATTGAAAACACATTTTCTTATAACATCGCCAAAATGCAACCAAATGGTTGTTTTCGTGCTGTGGCTTGCCTTTACTCTACTGTTGGAGCAAGGCTTTCTATACAATTATGTCTGAACATAATTAAAAACAAACTGGATATCAATAATGAATAATAACGAAACCTTATTTTACCAACAAGAAGAACATTTTTGGTCTGCTATTTGTTCCGACACTTTAAAGATTAGTGAAAATACTATTAGCTATTTTTCTGAACTCAATTTACCTATTTTCAATTTTATATACCTGCATCAAGGTACTAATCTTAGCGAATTTGAAAAGGCAGAAAATACATTTAAGCAACAATCTAAACCTTATATATTAGTTGTTCATCAAGACGAACTGACCCAATTTGAGCAAGAAATTAAGAAGCGAGGTTTCATTGCAGATGGCGAGTCTACAGCAATGATTTTACCAAAGTCCGCACTGTCTTTATTTAAGGAGCCACCATCAATTGAGACTGGCTACCGAATTGAGCAATGTAATGAACGGTTGAGTGATTGGGCACAGCCGTTGATTACCGCATTTCCTGCAGATTCCGATGATGAGGAAGAGGACGACATCGTCATTAATGAATATATTCGTTACCACCAAAGGGCATTAGACAAACAAACCAATATGATGCATTTTGTCTTATTTTCTGGTGAGCAACCTGTATCTACCTTAACTTTAACAGTAAATGATAAAACTGCACGGTTGGATGATATTGGCACTGATATTCAATTTCAGGGAAAAGGATTTGCGACAATACTTATCAAACACGCATTAGCAGTTTGCAACCAGCAAGGTCTTGAACAGTGCGTATTAGAGGCATCATCAGACGGGCTTTCAATCTACAAAAAACTGGGTTTTGAGCCTATTTTTAGCTACTTAAGTTTTATTGCGGAATAAATATTTAGCGTGTACCTGAGCCATAAAGGTACATGCTATTTAAAATAAATACGGCGTGAGTGTAATCAGTAACAGCAATATACCACCACCAATATTAATATATTTTCTCAGTGTATTAATTTGAATTGATGAGGAAAAGATAATAAGGCTTCCACATGATACCGCCAACCAAGCCGCCATCATCAATACATGTATACTAGATAAAACCAGAAAACTGATTAGAGAAGGGTCTGTGCCAACAAAGT
Source organism: Providencia xihuensis (assembly GCF_041953405.1). Taxonomy (NCBI): domain Bacteria; kingdom Pseudomonadati; phylum Pseudomonadota; class Gammaproteobacteria; order Enterobacterales; family Morganellaceae; genus Providencia; species Providencia xihuensis. Next base: position 2,417,086 of record NZ_CP169565.1, read on the forward strand.
TTGATACCACCACTAAATATAAAACAATTGCCTTGGGATTAAGTAGATTGGCTAAATACGCATCTTTAACCGTAACTGTCCTTATCACATTATTTGCTGCACTTTTACCTACTTTTAAACCTGTGTTAATTAATGTGATAGACAAATAAACTAAATATAATGTTCCTAAAATACCGATTGAACGCATTGCCCATGGATAAGAGGCTAGAATTTTTGATAGACCAATACCAACTAATAAGCCATGAGTCAATATCCCTAACCCAGTCCCAATGATTGGAACAAGTAGCCCTTTCATTCCTTGAGTTAATGTACTATTCAGCGCAATTGCAAAGCTTGCCCCTGGGGAAACAATGATTGGAAGCAACGTCACTATAAAACCCAGTATATCCACAGATACAAACCTTATATTTCGTTATCTATTTTAATCCAGCATTGCTGTACCAATTTTGAATATCTTTCACAATCATCTCTGTGTGCAATTGCCCTTTATTATCCTTAAAGAAGTGATCGAGTTTTTCATATTTTTTAAAATTAACTGATGGGTTATTCGTTTGGCTCATCATTCTTTCTGTGCTGTAAGCATCGACATTCGTGTCTGCCATAGTTTGAATAACCAAATGCGGCGTTTTAATTGCCTGCACTAATTTCAAGTTATCAATCGTCAGCATTTCATACCACCAGCGTGGCCCATGACCACTGACAAACTGGTCATCATTTAATTGTTTATGCTTTGCCGCCTGCGCAAATTGATTAAAGCCCTCTAATGAATTAGCGACATCTTCCTTTGGCGTATTATTTTTAATGCTATAAAGCACATCATCGATAAAATATTGCCCACCCACATTTAGCGCAATGGATGCCGAAATAAAATCGCCTTTAGCTGCAATTAAATGCGTGACTAACGCCCCTTCACTACCCCCTAATAAGATAATATGTTGATAATCTTTTTTGAGTTGTTTTAATACCGCCACATAATTATCCGCTCGCTCAATAGGAGAATCTTGAGACATATATTCTACAGGGCAATCTTCTTCTGACGCTTCTTCACCGTCTGCGCCGACTAAACTATTCAACCCTGTTTTCTCAACTAATAAAATATCGTTTCTGGGAAAAACTGCACCAAAGTTTTTAACCATATTGGGGTTATTTACCACGCTTTTGCAATCTGAACCCTGCAATAAAACTAGCAAATCTTGCGATTTGTTATCACCTTTTTGAATAACGTAATAATGAATTTCTTTACCATCATTGAGTAAGGTTTGTTTTTGATATGAGCTAGGTGCAGCAAGTACACTAAATGAACAAAAAGAAGTTAAAAGTACAGTCAGTTTAATTGTCATAGGGAAACCATGAGTTATTTTTATTCGCCATTATATAAAATAAGGTTATTAGGTTGGTTCTTATCATGCTCCACTTGTTAATCTGTCATCGCTATTTTTAGTGAAGTCTCTGCAAATAATTCAACGATATTTGAGTTCAAATTCTTATCCATTACCAAAATAGATATTTGATCGCAGTTTGCAATTGTGTAGCGGGCAACACCTGGTAACTTATCTGCAGTAACCCCCATAATGACTTGGTTACTACGCTCAATGAGTGTTTTTTTTAACTCAGCTTCCTCATAGTCAAAAATAGTCACCCCCATCTGTGGATCTAAAGCGCAGCCACCAATAAAACATTGGTCAAAATGAATATGAGCAATTTGGTTAACTGCCGATGTATCAATGCTGGCACCAATTTCACGATTTAATTTCCCACCAATTAAAATCACTTCGCAAAGCGGCCTTTTCATTGATTCAATTGCAATGGCGGGAGAGTTTGTCACCACGGTAAACGCAATATGCGCGGGTAAATTGCGTGCAATTTCTAGATTCGTTGAGCCTGTATCAATAAATACACACGCCCCTTGTTTAATTAACAAGCTACAGGCCTGTGCAATTTTAATTTTCTCCGCTTGATTTTGCTCGATTCTTTGCTCGAACGAGCCTAATTCATCAAGCATACTCACCGCTCCGCCATGTACTCGACGACAAACGCCTTCTTGAGCTAATTCATTTAAATCCCTACGAATTGTATGTTCAGAAACCTGCATATTACGGGCAAGGATAGTACAAATTACTCGCCCTTGCTCACGTAACAATTGGCGAATTTTATTTTGTCTTTGCTCTGGAAAAGCTGCATAATCGAGCATATAGTACCTCTTAATTATTTTAAAGTGATCATAATCGAGCACAAAATTATGTCAATCCCTCTTTACAACGTAATAAGGAAGAAGATATGAACAACTTACCGCTACCTGACAGCTTCTTTTTACATGAACTCGCAAATATTGCGGGGAAAATCTCTCTCGATTATTACCGCACTAATGAGCTCAGTGTGGTTGAAAACAAGACAAAGGCTAATTATCGTTTTGACCCTGTCACGCAAGCAGACAAGTTGGCTGAGAAAGCCATGCGCGAACACATCACTAAAACCTATCCAAATCACTCTATCATGGGTGAAGAGTATGGAATTTCAGGGGATGGTGACATTCAATGGGTACTCGACCCGATAGACGGTACTCGCCCTTTTTTATGTGGTATTCCACTTTGGGCTAACTTAATCGGCCTGACTGAACAGGGAAAAGCCGTGATGGGCATGATGAGCCAACCTTATATTGGGGAACGCTTTTGGGCAGATAGACATGGCAGTTGGACGAGTAGCCCGCATGGACATTCTCGTTTAGCTACTCGAAAAAACGTTAAATTAGAACAGGCTATATTACATACGACGTCCCCAGAACCAATATTATCTCGACCTGATATTCACTTTAAGGCGCTCGATGAACGTGTTTTAATGACCCGCTATGGTGGAGAGTGCTATGGGATGGCAATGCTTGCAGCAGGAAGAATTGATATTTGTGTTGAATTCGCACTGGAACCTTATGATATTGTTCCATTAATCCCTATTATAGAGCGTGCGGGTGGAGTCGTTACCACACTTGAGGGAAAACGTGCAGAATCTGGCGGGGCTGTCGTCGCAACGGGTTGCCCAATCCTTCATGAGCGCGTTCTGACTATCCTAAATTCAGGTAGTTAATTTATCATTTAAAAAAGTATTATAAAAAATGCAATCTACTCAACATGTTAATACCACTGTTCACTTAGCATCTGCGAAAAGGGAGCAAATTTCCACGCGCATTATCTTTTTTATCGCTGGTTTTGTTACCGCAGCATGGGCGGCTATCGTCCCCTATGTCAAAGTCAATACAGGAGCAAATGATGCAACACTTGGCATGTTACTACTTTGCTTTGGTGGTGGTGCACTTGTTGCCATGCCAGTGACAGGGGCATTAGCCGCCAAATATGGTTGTCGCCGCTTGATGGTTATCGCAACTATTGGTTTTTGTTTGCTTTTTCCTGTTTTATCGTCACTTTCTAGCATCATTTTTCTGGTGGCAGGCTTATTATTATTCGGTATTTTTATTGGCTTGACCGATTGTGCGATGAATGTGCAAGCCGTCATTGTGGAAAAGTCCTCAGATAAGCCTATTATGTCGGGCTTTCATGGATTCTACAGTGTCGGGGGGATTGCGGGTGCAGGTACTATGAGCTTAGTTCTGCTCTTAGGGGTATCCGCGACTTTAGCGTCTATTTTTGTTTCTGTTATTGCGTTAGTTTTATTAGCCATCTGTTATAACGGCTTAATTACGTATGCGAATGCCCCAACAGGCCCGCTTATTGCTATCCCTAAAGGGATTGTATTGGTGATTGGTATCGTCTGTTTTGCTGTGTTCCTTGCCGAAGGGGCTGTGCTAGATTGGGGGGGCGTATTTTTAATCGAACACCATGGTCTTAAAGAGACCTTAGGTGGTTTGGGTTTTGCTGCTTTTGCTACAACAATGACGATTGGCCGGTTACTGGGTGACAAAATAGTGATGCGGGTCGGTTCAGCTCGTGTAGTCTTTCTAGGTGCACTCCTAGCTTGCCTTGGTTTCGTAATCGCAGTTATTTCCCCTTATTTAACCCTTGCAATTATTGGTTTTGCTTTAGTGGGAGCTGGTTCATCGAATATCGTTCCTGTGATGTTTTCTGCAGCGGGTAAACAAAACACGATGCCAGAAGCCTTGGCTGTACCTGCGATTTCGACATTGGGTTACTTAGGGATCTTAGCGGGACCTGCAGTAATTGGCTTTGTCGCATTCCAATTAACACTAGCGACTGCCCTTTTAATGATTTCTGTATTATTAGTATTTATTGCATTTGTTACCCGTTTTATCCGCGTTTAGTCTAATGAATATCATAAGGTTGCTAATGAATGGCAACCTTATGATAACCAAATAATTAGAGTTCAATCGTCCCACTGATGCAGTTAATTACATCACCAGCAATCCAAATTCCGTCATCATCTGCACTCACATACACTCGCCCTTCGCCATAAACACACTGCCCTTGGCCAACAGTATACTGTTTTGGGAGTTTTCCTTGAGGGATTAACCATTGTGCCGCACCCGCGTTAAAGCTTCCTGTCACGGGGTCTTCTACTGAACTGGTACCACAAAAAACTCTGACTTCGAGCTGTTTATCTTTACCTTCAGGGTAAATCGCACACAAGCCGATATCATAGCCCTTCAGTTGAAAATAATCAGGCTTAATATTTAAGAGTGTGTCCACTGACTTAAGCTGAATCCCCATCCAACCTGGGCCGTTATCTACCCAATTACTGTCAACAACATCATCTTCGGTGATCCCCAACCCTTTAAATACCTTTATTTTTTCATTTTGAGCAATTTCACCACTACGGATGAGCGGTGGTGCCTTAAATGCCAACCGGCCATCCACCATTTTAATTGCGATTAACCCTGCTTTGCATTCTTGAACTATCGATGTTTTCTGCTGCTGCCCATAGGTTTGCTGCCACACAAAACAACTCCCTAAAGTCGGGTGCCCTGCAAACGGTAACTCACCTTCTACCGTAAAAATTCTCACACGATAATCTGCTTCGGGTTTTGTTGGCTGCAATAGAAAAACGGTTTCGCTTAAATTGGTCCATTTTGCGAATTTATTCATTTGTGCATCTGTTAGGTTATCCGCCCCAACAACAACGGCTAATGGGTTACCATCCAGTTTAATGGCTGAAAAAACATTCACTTGCTCAAAAATATACTTCATTTTTTCCTCTGACGTCGTTACTACCATATTTACTATGGGAATAATAATGCGCTAGCTAACAATGTTTTGTGTATATAAATGCAATAACACATTAAGATAGCTATTGTAATTAATACTTTGACACAGGTAACCCATGGATTCGACAACTAAAAATACAATTATTATCGTGGGTGCGGGCTTTGTCGGCACCACCTTAGCATGGTATTTATCAAAACATACAAATCAACGCATTATCTTATTAGACAAAAAACACGCAAGCCAAGGTGTTACCCAACACGCCTTTGCTTGGCTTAATGTGTCTTATGGCCGCCCTGACGCTTACAGTCAACTTCGCAAGCAAGCACTTGCGCAATGGCGCTCTCTTGACGAGCACACACAGGGCCAGCTAAACATCCAGTGGTCCGGTGCAATTAGTTGGCAAGATAACGAAACAGCGACAGCATCTTTTATTGATGAGCATCAGAAAAATCATTTTAACGTCAAAGCACTAAATAAAAATGCATTACAAAAGATGGAGCCGAATTTATGTACACTCCCGACGCTTGCTGCTTTTTGCCCTGATGAAGGGAGCGTTGACCCTGTTTATGCGACTCAAACCTTGCTAAAGTTAGCCATTGATCAAGGTATAATCTATTTACCCCAACATGAAGTACTCTCACTTGTTCAAGAAGGTCAGCGTATTTTAGGTGTGATCACAGAGCATGGTACATTTTTAGCCGACCAAACGGTGATAACAGCGGGTATTGATGCCACTGCGCTCATTGGCTCAATTGGGGTTAAGTTACCTGTGAGTGCTTCACCGTCAATTATTGTGCACATTAATGCGCCAGATGAAAAACCGTTAGTGCAGCATATTATTTCAACTCCTGAAATGGAGTTACGTCCTGCTTCTACAGGTAAAATACTGTGTGCTGAGGATTACCTGAGTGATCGCCCAGAACATAGCGCAGACTGTATCGCACAAAACGCCCTAACCGTTATCAAAAATTCATTTATAGGTAGTGATACGTTAAATCTTGAAAAAACTTTCATCGGAATGAGACCCATGCCAAAAGATGAGATGCCAATTGCCGGAAAAGTTGCTGATTTCGAAGGTTTATATATTATCAGTATGCACGCTGCGATTACACTAGCGCCGTTGATATGCCAATTGGCTCAAGATGAAATTTTGCATGGAATAGAACACACTGCACTTGGCCCATATCGATTAACTCGTTTTGCATCAGGTAACTGACAAATGAATATTCCGTTGTACTATTTAAGACATTATCAATCGATTGAAAAAACGTTTTGGACATCTATTTGTGAACATAGTATCCAGATTGCACAACACACCATTTGCTATTTAACGCCGCTTAATTCGCCAGCGTTTAACTTTATCTATTTGCAACCTGACTCCACCAGTCACGCATTTATGCAAGCACACAATCTGTTTGTGTCGCAAAAGAAAAATCACACTTTAGTGATCCCTGAAGAAATGCTCCCTCAGGTGGTTAACGAAGCTGAATCATTAGGTTACAAACGTGACAGCGTAACGACTGCCATGGCATTAACTCTAGCGAAACAAAATAAGGTTGAACTACCTGATAACCAAGTGGATATTGTCTTAGCTAATCACGATTTGTCATTGTGGGCAAAGCCGCTAGTTTCTGCATTTTACCTGTCGGAAGAGCACGACCAAGTCATTAAAGAGTATGTGCGTTATCACGAAGATGCCCTACAACAAGGCGCTCCACAATTTCACCTAGTGTTACTTGTCGATGGCGAGCCCGCTACGTCTATGACCGTAACAATTGAAGGAACGCTTGCTCGTTTCGATGACATTGGTACAGAACCCAGCCACCAAGGTAATGGCTACGCATCACAGCTCATTGATTACGCGTTAGCATTTTGCCGTCAGCAAGGTGTTGAACACTGCTTCCTTGATGCCTCTGAAGCGGGGTTTGATTTGTATAAAAAGTTTGGTTTTGAGCCCTTATTCCGCTATATCAATTATGTCTGGTGTAAATAACCTACGTCACTGGTGTTATTTACACGATATGCCTGAATTGGAGCCATTAATTGCACAATGGTTCCTTCAGGAGTGGCCTTCCCACTATGGTCCACTAGGAAAAGGTGATGTTTGGCAAGATATCGCCACTTATCGCCATCGTGAAGGAACGGGTATGGGGATTATCGCCTTTGAGGCAAATAAACCTTGTGGTTTTATTGCCTTGAAAAATGACAAATTTTTACCTGATAACACGCCATTTCCATGGGTCGGTGCCGCTTTTGTTATCCCAGAAAAACGAAATCAGGGACTCGGACAGTATTTATTTGAACAACTTGAGTTGTTCATTGATAAACAACAATACCCCGAAATTTTTTGTGCGACAGCCGTTGCGGATAACTTACTCATCCGCTGTGGGTGGCGGTTGTCTGTAGCATTAAGTCAGCTCTCTTTGCGTATTTATCACAAATATATCTGACATCAACATCCTATGAAGATTAATATTATCGGTACCAGCGGCAGCGGTAAAAGCACCCTTTGCCAACAGCTAGCATTATTGTTAAATGTCCCTGCCATTGAATTAGATAGTTTATATTGGCTCGCAAATTGGCAAGGTTCCTCAGATGAAGCATTGGCAGAAAGGCTCAGCATTTCTTTGAATAACGCGCCTTCTGGGTGGGTACTTGACGGAAACTATACACGGACTCAACCTATCAAATGGAAAGATGTCGATATGGTGATTTGGCTTGATTATTCATTGCCGCGAACCCTTTATCAGTCAATTACTCGTACATTATCGCGCATTCGTTCAGGACAAGAGCTATGGGAAAATACTGGCAATAAAGAACGTTGGGGAAAAGCCTTTTTCAGCCGAGACTCAATTATTCTATGGCTACTAAAGACTTACTATCCAAATAAGGAAAGAAACCTAAAACATATGGCGAATATCAACTTGTGCCATATTCAATTTGTTCGGCTCACATCACCAAAGGAAACGCGTTTGTTTTTACAACAAATGAAAGCGCAAATTGAGGACAAACAGCTGAAATAACTCAGGTTCTGTTAACACATCTCGGTAGCCATAAAAGCTACCGAGAATACCTTACCTTAGCGATTAAATTTCATCACACGCAGTTTTTAGCATCGCCGTTTGTTGGAATTTTTCAATCCCTAATTCAATTAAACGGCTAATTAATTGCTGATACGTCATACCACCTTGCTGCCAAAGTTTCGGATACATACTGATATTTGTAAAACCAGGCAATGTATTGATCTCGTTGATAACAACGTCATTATTTTCCGTTAAAAAGACATCAACACGGGACATACCACTACAATTTAATGCTTGGTATGCGGCTAAAGCAATCTCGCGAATTTTATCACTCACCGCATTTTCTAACTGAGCTGGGGCTACGACAGATGCGCCATTCTCATCAATATACTTGGTATGGTATGCGTAAAAACTATCGTGTAACACTATTTCACCACAAGGGCTAGCGAGTGGGTCGTCATTACCCAATACCGCACACTCAATTTCACGCCCTTTTACTGCGCTTTCAATAAGCACTTTAGTATCAAACAGGAATGCAAAATCTAATGCTGCTTCAAACTCTGACTCGTTACTGACTTTGCTGATGCCAACCGATGAACCTTGGTTTGCGGGTTTAATGAATAGCGGTAAACCTAGCTGTGCCACTGTTACTTCATACTTTATTGTTGTGCGTTTATTTTGCAGTACAGTAATAAACGGGGCAATATTTAAGCCTGCATCTCTGAGTAATCTTTTAGTTACGTCTTTATCCATACAGGCCGACGAACCTAAAACACCTGGCCCTACAAACGGCAAATTTGCCATGCGCAATAAACCTTGCAATGACCCATCTTCGCCTAAATTACCGTGAACAATAGGGAAAATAACATCAATTTGTGGCAATGGTTTTGCGTCTTCTAGGGAGATAAATTGTTCATGCGTCCTACCTGGAACAAGTGCAATACTACGTTTCGGTGTATTGAGTGCAATACGGGATGGATCATCCCCATGAATAAGAAAATCCGCTTCATTATATTCATGCCATTGACCTTCTTTGTTTATACCCAAAAGGCACACGTCAAACTTCTGACGATCAAGGCCGTTAATAATATTTTTAGCTGATTGCAGAGAAACTTCATGCTCTGTCGATTTTCCACCAAAAATTACACCTACCCGTACTTTGCTCATTATCTGCTCCAACGTAATACACCATACCTAACGGAGAAATATAGCATGCACGGCAAAAGTTATGTCATAAAATCTTTATATTACAGTGAGGTTCGCTGTAATAATGAGCAATCATTAGTTTTTTGATGGAATATCTATAAATTATTAATACAACCGATGCTTATATTGATTTGCTCAATTAACCAATTCACAAAGACTGTCACTGCGCCATCTGCTGCAATAGGTTTTGGCGAGAGCAAGTAATAAGCAGATCCGTCAGGAATAAAGCCCTCAGGAGCTTGAAGTTGCCCTGATTGAATTTCATCTGTAACCATAAGAAAAGACACTAACGCAGTCCCCTGTCCTGATAAAGCGGCTTGAATACACAGGTAAAAATGTTCATAGGTCACATATTTATAGCCTGTTAAATCTACGCCGCTATTTTTTTGCCATGTTACCCACGCTTCAGGGCGTGATGCACTTGTTAATAGCGGGCGGTTTGGTAACAAACTAACAGCCTCTTTTTCAGGTAGTCGTACTATCCCCATTTGCTCTGAACATACCTTGGTAGCGTATATTTGTCCTCCCCATACAAAATCATTGCGCCTTAAAGCAAGGTCAACATGGGTCTTCGCAAAATCAATAGAGCCACCAGCAGCAACAAGGTGAACAGTGATATGGGGATACCGTTGATAAAAATCAGTTAAACGAGGAATTAGCCACTTCATGGCAATCGTTGGTTCACAAGACACACTCACTACGTCAGGCGTGGCATTTGTCTTGATTTGCTCAACTGTCGCGCTTAACTGCTCAAATAAGCTACTGGTCGTCTGTAAAAGAAGTTGGCCTGCAGCTGTTAAGAAAACAGCACGATTTCGCCGCTCAAATAACGCCACACCAAGGTGTTCTTCCAATAGGCGGATTTGGCGACTGATAGCACTGTGAGTGACATTTAATTCTTGTGCAGCTTTAACAAAGCTACCCGCTTTAGCTGCGGCATCAAAGAAGCGTAAGGTCGATAACGGCGGCAATTTCATATTGGTAACGAAAAGTGACAGATTTCAGTCAGGATAAATCGCTTTTTAACTTTATTCAATATATTGATAATAAAAACATTAAATAGATTATTACAACCATATTCATGGTTGTAACTGTTAGTTTTTATAACTCTTTAGGAAACTTAAATGAATGAAATCCTTGCAGTAGCAACAATAACAATCCTTGCCGTGATCAGTCCAGGGCCTGATTTTGCGATGGTAACTCGGCAAAGTTATACCTACGGCATAAAGACAGGATTATTATGTGCTTTTGGCATTGCAATTGGCGTTCAAGTGCATGTATTTTATACAATTTTTGGTATTACGCTAATTATTATGAGCTCAAGTGCATTATTTTTAGCCGTTAAGTTAATCGGTGTTTGTTATTTGGTTTATATCGGCTTTAAGTCATTCACCAACAAAACAAAAATAACCACTGATAGCGCCAACACACAGCCAATATCTAAATTTAATGCATTTAAAACAGGCTTTTTAACCAATGCCCTAAACCCCAAAACCATGTTTTTTGTTGTTTCCGTTTATAGTCAAGTTATCCAAGTCGGAAACTCTGTTTGGCTCAACTTAGGTTATGGGGGGTTTATTTCATTGGTGCACTTAGTTTGGTTTAGCTTAATCGCACTATTTTTTGCCACCCCTTCAGTACGTAATAAAGTATTGAGTTATCAATCAGTCATGGATAAAACCATTGGCACCTTGCTAGTCTTACTTGGTTTTTCTTTGCTCTTTTTCAATATCAATTAAGCCTTATTGAGCCCCTGATAATATTCATTTGCCATTTGTGCCAGTTCAATAACATCTTTAGGCATATTTAATTGCGCGAGTTGTTGAAAAGGCACCCAACTAAACGGTGAAAAAGGTGGCTGCTCAGGTGAAATTAATTCACATAAATACACCATATCGATATGCCAATGGTCACCTTTTTTCTTATCCGCGATAAATTCCTTGAGAATGGCCATCGGTAATGATAATGATTGCGTATGAGATGAAGCAACAACTGAGGTCTTAAAGGGATATCCACAACTAATAATATTGCAATGAAGCCCCGTTTCTTCTAATACTTCGCGATATAACGCATCTTGCGGTTCTTCATTTTCTTCAATATGCCCCCCAGGCGGTAACCAAAAACCTAGTTTAGGGTGTTCATGCAGTAAAAACTCCCCTTTTTCATTACGGATCATTGCCGTTGCAGTAAAGTGTTTAATCTCATTATTCATTTGATGATGACTCTTCTCGGTGTTCAACAACGTGATGTTTTCCAGTCATATGGCATGAGTTCAGCAAGGGTCACTTGGGTATTATCATCAACACCAACGATTGTCTCTTTGTTTTTATCTGATAGCTGACTAAGTAACTCACGACAGCGGCCACAAGGTGGCACGATACAACCTGATGCATCAACAGCAACAATCGCCTTAATCACTGAACGCCCTTCTTTTAGCATATCTGCAACGGCAGCATGCTCTGCGCAGAACCCCAGTGAACATGCGGAATCGATGCTCACGCCACTATAAATATTGCCATCATCGGTTTCTAATGCAGCAGCAACATGCCCACTTTCGATGTACCCATTAAATGTCGCTGGCTTCGCATATCGTTTCGCAATCTCGACGAGGTGTTTTAACATAATTGCCCTCTTTTAATGTTAATTGAATATCTTAATTAAACGCTAACATAATAAAAAGTATTAATTTTTTTGTGCTCTATTCCAGATCTACCATATACAATATTACTGACTTGATAGTATCTAATGCAGCGGCTAGCTCATCATAAGAAACCGTACTCACAGCCACACGTATGGCCTGTGGCACAGCGTTTGATGTCGAATAAGACTCAGCACGACTCACCGCAATATTACGTTTATTGAGTTGACGAATAACCGATTCGGAACGCAAACCTTCAGGTAATGGTACCCAAATAAAATAGCTATTAGGATGAGCAATATAGGGAAAATCGCCAAATACTTGTTGGACAATTTTTTGCCTATTTCTTGCATCTTGCCGCTTATTACGTTCAATTTTTGCAACTTCACCTTTCATTAACCAATCACAAATAATCGCTGTTGTAAGCGCTGGTGTGTTCCATGTCGTTATTCGGATTATTTTTTCTATATTTTCAAGCTAGTGCTATGTGTGATTTTATGGCCAACTAACCTTGCAAACGTATCAACAAAGGCTTGGCTAGGTTTAGTATACGTCTCTTTCTTTAGCATGTTATTAGGGTTCTTTTTTTGGTATCGAGGACTTGCAGAAGGAGGTATTGCAGGTGTGGGGCAATTACAACTATTACAACCCTTTATTGGCTTACTACTTTTAGCTTGGCTGCTTGATGAGACCGTCAATTCTTTAATGATTACATCAACTTGTGGCATTATTTTTTGCGTTGCCGCCTCGAAAAAATTCGCGAGTTAAAATTGGCTGTATCTGTAGGCACACAAAGCGCGATCGCAATAAAAATTTACTTTATTATTTGCTGCTACATATGAATTATATAGGAGCGAACAGTGGCCCTTTCTTTAGCAGATTATAAACGGCAGATTATGCACTTTAGTGAAGGTGACCTAACTGAAAACCCTTGGGTGAAAGGAAAGCCTGTTCCTCGTCTAATTCAAGTTGTTCCTTATGACCTGAAGTGGCCAGAAATCTATCGGCAACAGCAAAAATATATTTGTGATGCTCTACGTGATAAAGCGCTTAAGATTGCTCATGTAGGTTCAACAGCCGTTCCTGGCTTAGCGGCTAAGCCTGTTATCGACATTGACTTGATTGTAGCAACCCCCGAAGACGAAAAAAGTTATGTTCCAACCCTTGAAGAACTTGGATTTGAACTTACTGTGCGGGAGCCCTCTTGGTACCAGCATCGAATGCTTAAATTACAAGATCCACAAGTGAACTTACACGTTTTTGCACCAGATTGTCCTGAACATTTACGCCACTTATTGTTTCGTAATTGGTTAATTGAGCACCCCGACGATAGCGAAAAATATGCAAACGCTAAATTAGCCGCTGTAGTCGATGCCAACTATGTCAAAGAGTATAACGTCAATAAAAATGCGGTTGTCAGGGATATTTATAGTCGACTTTTCGAACAATTAGACATGCTGTTACCTGATTTACTTTTACATGAGAACTAGAAAATATGCATTTTGTGATTGTTACTAAGCAAAATATTCAATTAATTGAACAAATTAGTGATGCATTACACCAAGAGTGGGCGAGTTTATCACCATGGGCCGACACAGCACAGATAAAACACAGGCTGCACGAGCGCAGCCAAGCGGCTAATCCGCAAATTTTGTCTTGTTTCGTAGACAGTAATGGCCAGCTACTTGCAACCGCTAGCACGATCCTTCGCGAGCTCCCAGATATTCAGCAGGCGACTTGGTGGCTAGGGGAAGTCTTAACTGTGCCATCAGCCAGAGGAAAAAGGATTGGCACCCAGCTGATTGAAACGCTTTATCAGCACTATCGAAAATCCACAAGTGAAAGTCTTTACCTATATACACCTGATATGCAGGGTCTTTATCGAAAAATGGGGTGGCAAGATGTGGAACAGCGTAAAGTCAATGATGAGCTTGTCACCATTATGAAACGCTAAGGTATTAGACACAAAATAGCCAGCACATTTAGCTGGCTATTGAATCACAGGGTGATATTTCAGTACGTTCTCTTTTAGGCTGTTAACGCTAATTTAGCCCCAAACATTAAGAACACTGCCCCAATACAGCTATTGGAGAATTTTGACAGTTTCTTATTGTGTTTTACCATATTCGTCACGGCTACTGCGCCGAAAATCAACAATGATAAATAAATCATACTGCACATTTCTAAAATCACACCAAGGACGAAGAATGGCACACCTGCATTTGGGTATGCAGGGTCAATAAATTGTATAAAAAATGACACATAGAAAATGATCATTTTAGGGTTTAGAAGACTTAAAAAGACCGCTTTTTTATAAGTTCCTTTCGTCTCTAAAATAATACTATCAACATCATGCACACCTTCTTTTTTGTGTAATACGCTGTAAAGTGTTTTTATTCCTAAATAAAATAAATAAGCCGCACCTGCGTATTTAATTACACTAAAAAAGATTGGCGATGTTTTGACCAATGAAGCAACCCCTAGGAAAGATAGGAATATCAGTATTGCATCCCCTGTAAATACCCCTAGCGCTGCTTTGTAACCATTTTTTACGCCATATTTTGCACTGCTAGTTAAAACAAATAAAGAATTAGGGCCTGGTACCAGTGTAATAAAAATAACACCGATAAGATAAGTCCATAAGTTTGTAATACCGAGATTTTCAAGCATAGGAAACCCGCTAACTCAATAAAAGTTATAACAAAAAATTCACATTAATTTCTGATAGAGATTATGATACAGGTTTTATTTTTTTATAAAAGATATCACTGCTTAACACATCAAAATATAGGTTTATATTTCAATATAAATAATCAATCCAGTTGAATTAATAAGTTTCACACCTTAATTTTAGAGTTATAGTTCAATTGCAACCATTAAACCAGAAGCAAACTAAAAACACCTCACCAATCAGGATTATATACCATATATTAATGTTAAATTGGAATTACATGGAGGTTTTAACTTGGGAATGTTGATAGTGATTTGATTCTCATTTCGCGTTATAACATAGAAACGTATTAATACCCTGAAAATGGCTATAGATAACAATATTAATTTAGCCTAGATGTTTTTTTGGCTATTGTAATAAATATATTACGCTCACATTTAATTAACGAATCTCGGATAATTAAAACAAGAAGTACTTTATATTTAATCAGCTTTAGGGATCACATGGAAAGCGCTAACTACTTTCATTTGCAAGAGCTCAATGGCCTTGAAATGATAAATGCTCGATATCATCAACAAAAATTTTCTCGCCATAGCCACGAAGGTTTCTGTATTGGCGTTATTGAAGATGGTGCTCAGCAATTCTTTCGTACAGGTGAAAACCATTACGCACCAAAAGGCGATATCATTTTGGTCAATGCAGATGAAATACACACGGGTTCGTCTGCAATGGAAAATGGTTGGTCATATCAGGCAATCTACCCTACCCCTGACATGTTTTCGCAGCTCACCACCGACTTAAAAATTGAAAATCAAGGACTAGTGCCTTGGTTTCCTTGTGCGGTCGTGCAAGATACAGGACTGGCTGCTCAGTTACGGTTACTTTTCAGCTTGTTATTGCAACCTGGAAACTTACTGTTTAAAGAAACCTTACTGCTCTCTACATTAAGTTGGTTAACGTTACGCTATAACCAGACTAAAACCGAGTTAGCTAAAATTACCCCTGCAAAACAGCGTATAGAACAAATTTGCGAATTGATGATAAATACCTGTGAGCAAGAACATTCTTTAGCTGAATTAGCCCAAATAGCGGGATTCAGTCAATGGCATTTTCTAAGACAATTTAAGCTGCAAACAGGCACAACGCCCCATGTTTTTTTGGTTCAAGCGCGTCTACATAAAGCCAAAAAACTGTTATTAGCGGGAAACACCCCTGCTGATGTTTCGAATTTATGTGGTTTTTCTGATCAAAGCCATTTTACACGCCACTTTAAACAGTCATTAGGCGTCACACCAGGTAATTTTGTGCGTCATCTAATTACTTAAAAAGAGCAATTTTATTCTATCTGCCGCCAATTCATATCCTTAATATGAATGGCACGTTACATAAGCATTATTTCAACAGGTATTAGTTAACATGGATTCAAAGCAAAGTCGCAGCTGGCAAAAAGCCATGATGGATGGCGCGGCTCATTCCGCACCTCTTAACCTTGCTGTGATCCCTTGGGGAGTACTCGCGGGCTCAATGGCCGTAGAAACAGGGTTAGATTTTTGGCAAAGTGTTGCAATGTCAGCGATGGTTTTTGCAGGTGCAGCCCAACTAGTCACCCTCGGATTACTCAATTCAGGCACCGGTTTTATCACGATTGTGATTTCGGTGTTCTTTATTACATCTCAACATTTACTGTATGGGCTGACGTTACGTCCTCAAGTGAAAGATTTTACAACCCCTCAAAGGCTCAGTATTGGCTTTCTTCTCACCGATGAGCTGTTTGCAATCAGCGCGGCGAAACGTCAAAGTTTGAGTTTCCCTTACCTATTTGGCGCAGGGTTTAGCTTTTATCTTGTTTGGTTAATCACCAGCCTTTGTGGCATTGCAATGGCGAATATTGTTGGAGACCTAAGTCGCTTACACCTTGATTTCTCTGTTGTAGCGACACTCCTTGCGATTGTTGTACCTTTGACGAAAAAAATCAGCACGCTATGTGGCGTCATTTTCTCACTCGTCGTAGCCATAACCTTATCCATGTACTCCATCAGTAGCGCGATTGTCATTGCAGGTGTCGGTGGAATGTTTGTCTCGGTCATCGTTTCGCGCGTATTGAAGGAGGAAAAATGATCTGGCTTTTGATTATCACGCTAACCGCCGTTATTTTTACATTGCGTTATGTATTTTTAATCCCGCAGCTACCACTTCGGTTACCTTTGATTGTTCGCCAAGCATTAGGTTACTCAGCACCTTGCTTGTTAACGGCGATTTGCGCACCTGTTATTTTATTAGAAAACCATGAGCTCAGGGACTTTCCCGATAACCCATATTTGTGGGGTGCTGTATTCTGTGTTGTCATCGCATCATTGCTGAAAAATATGCTGTTAACTGTAGGATTGACCCTTGTATTTTTTTATTCTCTGATTTATTTCATGGGTTAATACCGTTCAATAGGAGTAAAGTCAGGTGACAACACTTTGCTTTATTCCACTAATCCCGCATAATAGCCGACTTCGTCGCAATACGACCCTATTCAATTGCTCCCTTTCTTTATGAAAGTCTGTGATCCATTGGCTTTTCAATTGCGCCAATTAATTCTATCAATAATGGATAATAAACAACCATGCTTAATAATTATGTTTTACGCAGTGTTCGCTATATGTTGGACTTGAGCGATGCTCAAATGGTCAAAATCGTAAAACTTGCAGATTTAGACGTGACGAAAGAAGAAATGGTATGCTGGCTCAAAAAAGATAGTGAGCCTGAATATGTTGAATGTAACGATAACGTAACCGCGCACTTTTTAAATGGCTTAATTTATCATCGTCGTGGTAAAGATGAAGACCGCCCTGCACCAGAAATAGAAAGCCGTCTAAATAACAATATTATTCTCAAAAAACTACGGGTCGCTTTCGAACTAAAAGATACTGATATGATTGAAATTTACCAATTGGCAGACTTTCGAGTATCAAAACCTGAGCTTAATGCTGTTTTCCGTAAACCTGGACATAAAAACTACCGTGAATGTGGGGATCAACTTCTGCGTTATTTCCTTAAAGGCCTAACCACACGCTTACGTGGCGATAAATAACACATATTTTACTCTGCTCTGGTATTTGCCTAAAGCACATGAGGTAAATACCAAATAGCCTTGCCCTATTAACACCATCATCTATAGCGTTCAGATTAAATATTTTGTAGCAAATAGTTTAAAAATAGGTCTATTTTTGGGGATAGCACACTTCGGCTTGCGTAGACTGCTCTTAACTCGATAGGTGCAGGGTTTAGCCCTTCCAATTGAACAATGTCTAATTGACCCGATTGAATTTGTTGATGACAAGCTTCTAACGATAAAATAGCAAAACCAACACCACTCACCGCGGCTGCATGAGCGAGTACCCCACTATTCACCCGATATGGGCTATTTATCATCGCTGTGCGTTGCTTGCCTTGAGAATCAATAAAAATCCAAGGCTGACCTTGTAAGGCACTAAGGCTTGAAATACAAGGTAACTTCACTAAATCAGCGATGGTTTTCGGTTTACCAAATTTATGAATCAGCTCAGGGGATGCGACGACCACACTTTGCCAAGATTTCACTAATCTTGAGTGGTAGCTGCTATCCTCAAGCTCTCCACGGTGAAAAGTCAGTAATAAATCAATGTCATCACTAATGACGTCTCGGGGCATTAATTGTGTGTCACAATAGATATTGAGTTGCGGATGCAGTAATGCAAACTTTGCTAATAAATCTGCTAATAATACACTGCCTGCTTCACTCGGAATAGTAAGGCGTAAGGTACCTGTAATCCCTTGAGGGTGACTAATTTGTTGGACAATATCATCCAGTTCACCCACTAATTTTTGGCTTTGCTCAAACAGAATGTTACCCGCTTCCGTTAATCGCATCTGCCTTGTTGTTCGCTCAATCAAACGGCAATTTAGCTGTTCTTCTAATTGCTTAATTTGTCGACTCACATTGGATGATGGCATCGAAAGCTGCTTTGCAGCATTAATAAAGTTACCTTGCGTTACAACCGCAATAAAAACCTTTAATAAATTTAGGTCAACCACCGTGCATACTTCCTTTTCATTCAACATGATTGGCCTAAACTAATAACACTAGCAGTAACCAAATGCCATGATTTTTTGGTAACGCTCTGATAATAAAGCATCCGTATCGAGTCGAGTTAGTGCAGCTAAATCTGCTATCAATTGCTGTTTTAAATGTTCAGCTGCTAACTGATAGTTTCGGTGCGCCCCCCCTAATGGCTCAGGAATAATCGTATCGATAATGCCTAATTCTTTTAATCGAGAGGCAGTCATTCCCATAACTTCAGCCGCAACTTGCGCTTTTTGAGCGTCTTTCCACAAAATTGATGCACAACCTTCGGGGGAAATTGCAGCATACGTACTGTATTCAAGCATATTAATTCTGTCACCAACACCAATTCCTAGCGCGCCACCCGAACAACCTTCCCCCGTGACAACACAAATAATTGGCGTTTTTAAGCGGGACATTTCTAATATATTCTTTGCGATAGCCTCGGCCTGTCCACGCTCTTCAGCGCCTACGCCAGGGTACGCACCCGCTGAGTCTATCAGTGTAATAACAGGTAATTTAAAACGTTCCGCCATTTGCATTAAGCGTAACGCTTTACGGTAACCTTCAGGTGATGGCATACCAAAATTACGCATCACTTTCTCTTTGGTTGTTCGTCCTTTTTGTTGGCCTAAAACCATGACAGGACGCCCTGCAATACGCGCCAAGCCTCCCACCAGCGCTTTATCATCAGCAAATGCGCGATCTCCCGCCAACTCCTGAAACTCAGTAAAAATTAAAGAAATATAATCAAGGGGATATGGTCTTAATGGGTGCCTTGCTAACTGTACGATTTCCCATGCACCAAGAGAAGAAAAAATGGTTTTCGTCAATGAGTGAGACTTTTTTTCTAACAGTTTGATTTCTTCTTCAAGCTTAATTTCGCTAGGATGCCCCTGTTGCTTGAAGGCAACCAGTGCTTCTATTTTGTCATTAAGTTCAACTATCGGTTTTTCAAAAGCCAAAAAATGAGTAGACATACAGACCTTAAAATCATTAACACAATTTTAAGAGTGTAAAGGGTTATTCTATCCCATTCTATGATTGAATTTGGGATTAATTAATATCAAATATGGGATAATTGATGGGTTATTTATGCTTGATATGGTTTAATTTTAGGCTGTTATTCAGGATTTTTTGAAAGTTTGGACATAAAAAATGGTTCTCTTCTGGGCAATTAGCTATATGAATAATGCCATCTTTTAACGCCAATAAATTTTGGATCGTCTGTTCAATTTCTTCAGCTTTAGCCATCAGGCTGGCTCTCTCTATATTGGGGCCATCTTGGTGATTAAGCATTGCCGCAATTTCATCGAGTGTAAACTTAGCCTGCTGCCCTAAACTTATCAGAGATAAACGGGTTATCACATCTTTGCCATGATAAATACGCTTTAAGCCTTTTCTGCCAATCGGTTTAATTAACCCCTTCTCTTCGTAGTAACGAAGCGTTGAGGCCGCTAAACCTGACAGTTGACTCACTTGTGAAATATCTAATTCATCATGCATAGAACGATAACCCGTTAATATTATAACATTGTAGGCGTTAGCTTCTGCCGTAATAGCACAGTAATATTGCCATTCATAAATATTTCACGATCAATAACATAGCCTAATTTCTCGGCAACGCGTAATGACGGTAAGTTTCTCGGCTCAATAAAACAAATCGTTTGCTGATACTTATTTTGCGCTTTTAACCAACTCAGCGCCGCTTGCATCGCCTCGGTTGCATAGCCTTTGCCTTGAAATTCTGGTGCAATGACCCAACCTGCTTCGGGAATTCCTTTTATTTGCGGCTCAACCATTCGATGAAAGTCCGCAAACCCAAGGTCACCAACATACTGCCCTGTTGCTTTTTCCCTTACCGCCCAGTAACCAAAACCCAACAATGGCCATAACCCACCATAGGCTAGCATTCTCATCCATGATTCTCGTTCGGTTGACGGCATACCGCCGATATAGCGTACCATGGATTCTGTCGCCCACAGTTTTGTCAACGCGGGGAAATCACTGACTTGGTGTTTCGATAAAATCAGTCTTTCTGTTTCTATTTCAGGTATTAAAGCCATAGATTGCATCTCCTTGCTATCTAAATGGGGGTTCATCAAAGGTTCTTAACTTCCGAGAATGTAATTTATCCCCTTCTTGATGTAATAAATCAATAGCACGAATACCTATTTGTAAGTGTTCTGAGATAGCCCCTTCATAAAAGCTATTCGCTTGGCCTGGTAATTTAATTTCCCCATGTAATGGCTTATCTGACACACACAAAAGCGTACCATAAGGTACTCTAAAACGATAACCTTGTGCAGCTATGGTTGCGCTTTCCATATCAACAGCAACTGCACGGCTCAGACTAAAGCGCCTTGCTGTAGCAAAGAAACGCAGCTCCCAGTTTCTATCGTCTGTCGTCACCACAGTTCCAGTACGTAAACGTTGCTTAACCAATTCGCCAGGCATATTACTGACTTGTTTAGTCGCATCATAAAGTGCTCGTTGAACTTCTGCGATGCTCGGAATAGGAATATCTGGCGGTAATACATCATCCAAAATATGGTCATCACGTAAATAAGCATGCGCAAGAACGTAATCACCAATATTTTGGCTTTCCCTTAACCCTCCACAATGACCAATCATTAACCATGCGTGTGGTCTTAATACCGCTAAGTGATCACAAATGTTTTTTGCATTTGATGGGCCAACACCAATATTCACTAATGTTATTCCTGAGCCATCTCGTGCAATCAGATGATATGCAGGCATTTGGAATTTTTTCCACGTCATGTCTGAAATAGCAATTTGTGGATCCGCATTTTCAACCGTCAGGTAGTTATTACCAACACAAGACAACGCAATATAACGGCTCTCAGGATCACGGATTTGCTCACAAGCCCAACTGACAAACTCATCCACATAACGGTTATAATTGGTAAATAATATATACGGTTGCACATGCTCTGGTGGCGTACCAGTATAATGTTTAAGGCGTGCAAGTGAAAAGTCTACACGTAACGCATCGAAATGCGATAAAGGCATTTCTTCCGAAACGGTATATAAGCCATCGGTAATATCATCACTGATATGGGCTAAATCTGTTATCGGAAAATGAGCGGCAAGGCTACCACTCATACTTCTATCAAGGACTAAATCCGAGCCATCAATTACAAACGGATATGGAATTTCCGTCTTAGACGGACGAACTGCAAAAGATACATCATAATCTTGCTGTAAAATAGAAAGTTGTTCCGTTAAATAATGGCGAAATAACTCTGGTTGAGTCACAGTGATGGAATAATTTCCTTTTTTTACAAAGCGTGCATAGGCACGGGTTTTTTCACAGTGATCAATTTTTCCTTCCCACGTCACACAAAGCTCAGGGTAAGCAAATAACCCATTTTCTCTCTCGTCTGTATTTGGTATCTGCCCTTTTGTGACATAAACAGCAATGGCATCTCTTAATGATTGAATGGCATTTGAATATAACAACGAAAGTTTATCCAAAACATCTTCAATAGATAAGTTTTCATTTTTCTGGCATTTTTCCAAAGACACACACAACTCCTAATCAGATGAAGTAATCTCCCGATAACATAGAGTATCAATGTGACAGTTGCAAAACATATCACCATTAATGCATGACGAATGATAAAACTATAGGCAAGGTGAACACGGCGATAATAGTTTGCAATGTAATGATCCCAGCCATTAATTGGCTATCACCATTCAACTGACGAGTCAAAATATAGGCCGTTGGTGCAGTAGGGATGGCAAAAAATATCACCAATAAAATCGTTTCTAAGTTTGGCAAAGAAAACAATTTAGCCATTATTAACGTTAATACAGGCATAGCAAGCAAGCGTAATAATGTTGATAGTATGATTGGTTTGAATTCTTTACGCAGTGTTGTTGTTTGCAGCGCACCACCAATACAAATCAATCCCAATGGTAAACTTGCTGCTGCGAGTAATTTTAATAATTGTTCAGAACCAAAAGGTAGCCCCACAGGCGATAAATTTAACAAAATTCCGATAACACAAGAGAGTATTAACGGGTTTTTAATGATGGGTAATAAGAGTTGTTTTACTGACACTTTTTTCCCTGAAGATAACGCCAGCACCGCGATAACATTACAGCTTGGCACTAAAATTGCCATAATAACTGCGGCAACGGCAACCCCCTCTTTACCAAATAAATCGGCCACAATAGCTAAGCCTAAATAAGTATTAAAACGCGTGATCCCTTGAATATGCGCACCAAATCGAGGGACAGTTATTTTGCATAAATATTTACTTATCAGCACTAATAATGAACTTATCGCTAAAATGCAGAGGATCGCACTACCTAAATAAGCTAACTTAGGATTATTTAAAGGAGCACTTGCTAAGCTATTAATTAATAAGGCGGGAAATAAAATAAAATAGTTGAGTTTTTCGGCTCCAGGCCAAAAATCAGGCGAAAATAACCGAGTACGTCTTAATATAAAGCCTATCGCAATCAATGCAAATAGTGGCCAGAGCACTAACAATATTTTACTCATTATGATTTATCTTTTTATATCAGTCCATTATAAGAAGTTACTCCAGAGTTTAACGTTAATTTTTTGTAACGGATAGGTAAAAAAAGCCCTCATTAACCATATCCTTCCGATTTTATGATTGGTTTAACAAAAATATCATACAGCGTATCTCCCCTTTACTCTTTTGTTCGTATTTTAGCCAGATTCAAGGTCGACCGTGCATCAGTAAATCAGCAAATGACATTATCCAACCTTAATTTTGAAATACTATTTGCTTGCCTGATTAATTTTATGTATTTTTATTCACTATAAATGCATAATTAAAGAGGTTTAAAATGTTTAAAAAGCTCGTTTTTGCTGGTTGTATGACACTGGCTGCATTCGCAGGGAATGTTTACGCAAAAGACAGTTATACCGTAGGTGCTGGTGGAACATATCGACCATTTGAGTTTGAAAATAGCCAAAAACAATTGGAAGGTTTTGATATTGATATTATTAAAGCCATTGCTGATGCAGAAGGTTTTGACGTCAAACTGGTTAACACACCATGGGAAGGTATTTTTGCCACTTTATCCTCAGGGGATAGAGATATTTTAATTTCAGGGATAACTATCACAGACAAACGCAAAAATATGGTTGATTTTTCCAATCCTTATTTTCCTGCTGAACAAGCTATCGTGATCGGTGAGTCTTCCAATGTTACCGATTTAAATAGCTTAAAAGATTTAAACGTTGGTGTTGTTAATTCCAGTACAGGGGATATTGTGGTCTCCGATGTAATTGGTAAAAACAGCACATCAATTAAACGTTTCGATAATACACCTTTATTGTTGCAAGAACTGTATGAAGACGGCATTGACGCAGCAGTTGGTGACGTTGGTGTCATTAAGTATTACATCAAAACTCACCCAGAGAAAAAATTTAAATTAATCTACGATAACCATTTTGAAAAACAATATTTCGGTATTGCGGTTGCTAAGGGAAATAGTGAATTACAACAAAAGATTAATAATGGTTTAAATACCATCCTTGAAAATGGCACTTATAACCAAATCTACCAAAAATGGTTTGATGCAAATGTTCCGCAATTACCAAAACAATAGCTTTATTTAATTTAAAGCCATCTTTAGGTGGCTTTTTCTCGTTATAAATCAGGGTGAAATTAAGATGTCTGCGTTTCGTTGGGAAATAATTGAAGAGTACGCCCCACTATTTGCTGAAGGCGCATTAATGACCATAAAGGCCACCATTATTTGCGTTATTTTAGGCTCTTTGTGGGGGCTCACGCTTGGGCTGGGGAGAACGGCCAAAGCGGAACAAGGGATTTGGAAACCCATTTTACGCTATTTCGTACAATGGCCCGTGCGTTTTTATGTTAGCGCCTTTCGTGGTACACCATTATTTGTACAAATAATGGTTGTTCATTTTGCATTGGTTCCATTATTTATTAATCCGCGTGATGGGTTGTTCGTTACATCAGGGTTAATGTCCGTTGATACCGCCAAAATGCTACGTTCTGACTATGGTGCATTTTTATCTTGTGTCATTGCTATTACTTTAAATTCAGGGGCTTATGTTTCTGAGATTTTTCGTGCAGGCATTCAATCAATTGATAAAGGGCAAATGGAAGCCTCGCGGGCGTTAGGAATGAGTTGGGCAAAAACAATGCGTAAGGTCATTCTTCCGCAAGCTTTCCGCCGAATTCTACCTCCTTTAGGTAATAACGCGATTGCTATTGTCAAAGATTCATCACTTGCTTCCGCAATTGGTTTGGCCGATCTCGCCTATGCTGCGCGAACTGTTTCTGGGGCATATGCCACATACTGGGAACCCTACTTAACAATATCAATAATTTATTGGATGCTGACATTTATACTCGCTCAGTTAGTGCAATATATGGAAAGAAGGTTGGGCAGAAGTGATTTACGTTAATGATTTACAAAAAAAATTTGGGGATACCCATGTTTTACGCGGAATCTCTTGTGAGATCCATCCGCAAGAAGTTATCTGTGTTATTGGTCCTTCTGGCTCAGGGAAAAGTACTTTTTTACGTTGTTTAAACGCACTGGAACGCCCTGACGGCGGTGAAATCAAAGTCAATGGATTTGATGTTCATGACCCAAAAACAGATCTCAATAAAATGCGTGAAAATGTTGGTATGGTTTTTCAACGCTTTAATTTATTTCCACATATGACAGTGCTTGAAAATTTGATGATGGCTCCGACACTCGTTAAAGGTTTAAAAAAAGAGCAAGCGTTAAAACAAGCTGAGCAGCTTTTAGTCAAAGTTGGCCTATTAGATAAAATTGATGCGTGGCCTGCAAGCCTTTCTGGTGGGCAGCAACAACGTGTTGCCATTGCACGAGCATTAGCAATGCAGCCGTCTATTTTATTATTTGATGAACCGACTTCAGCACTGGATCCCGAGTTAGTTGGTGAAGTATTGTCTGTTATGAAAACGTTAGCAACTGAAGGTATGACGATGGTTATTGTCACACATGAAATGGGCTTTGCCCGTGAGGTTGCGGATCGCGTTATGTTTATTGACCAAGGCATCATTCAAGAAGAAGGTCCTCCTGAACAACTATTTTCAGCACCTAAAAACCCTCGTACTGCAGAGTTTTTAAGCAAAGTTCTCTAATTACCCCGCCTGCTTATCAACATAAGCAGGCTTTTCTGATAGCTCAATTCCTTTTTTCTCCGTATGCTAAGAATATTATTCTTATATAATTAAACTTAACCTATGGATATTAAAAGCCTTTGTAAGCATTACCGCTCAGGGAAAAAATTCAAATATGTTTTTTTCTGGGGGCACCAAACCAAACAAAATCAAGTCACGAAAAGCTGCTTTAGTCAGTGGTACCCTTCACCGTTTATTGTCGATGGGCACCGATTCGCAAGTGCAGAGCATTTTATGATGGCAGAAAAAGCACGTTTATTTGGTGATATTGAAACGTTAGGAAAAATCATTCATGCGCCTAACCCAGGAGCAGCAAAAGCGTTTGGTCGCGAGGTTCGTGGATTTAAACAAGATGTTTGGAATGATAAACGTTTCGAAATTATTGTTGCCGCGAATATGGCCAAGTTTAGCCAAAACGAACAACTTAAAACATTTTTACTTTCAACCAACGAGCGCGTATTAGTTGAAGCCAGCCCTGTTGATAAGATATGGGGAATAGGCCTTGCCGAAGATGCAGAAAATATCGAAAATCCACTCACGTGGAAAGGATTAAATCTTTTAGGTTTTGCTTTAATGGAAGTTCGCTCCCAACTTGCAAGTTAAACATATTTTTTGCACTTAATCCCACTCCACTAAAAAGCCCGTTGTTATCAAACAACGGGTCAGTCAGTCACTGAAATGTAGGATATGCTACTACATTGATTACAATGGCATTCTATATTCAATCACCCCTGGTTTCTCTGCCACCCAGTTATACAGTTTTTGCCCGCGTAAATTAGTTTCTTGTGTATGCCAATATAAGCGACCACATTGTTTATCTTGTGCTTGCACTTGAACAAATTCAATAAGCTGCTTACCAACGTGACGCCCTCTCATTTCTGGCGTGACATACAAATCTTCTAAATAGCAAAAGTCATTTTTTGCCCATGTTGAACGATGAAATAAATAGTTGACGAAACCAACCACTTTGCCATCTTCAAGAGCGACTGCGCAGTGCATAGGCTCATTATCGTCAAAAAAACGCTCCCAAGCTTTTAATGTTACCTCTTCACTTAATTCAACTTGATAGAACTTTTGGTATTCCAACCAATACACTAACCATTCTGGATAATGTTCTGGGGCAACAAACTCAATCGTAACTGGTAATGTAGCTTTATTCATAATAACCCTTCCATTTGTAGATATATTACATAATGTGGTTATAGTACAATCCCATCTGGTGCTGTATAAGATACACTTTTGTTATTTATTTAGGATCCACTTATGCGACGTAAACAACAAGCTCAGTTTCCATTGCTCCTACTTGATAAGGGATATATAAAAGAAAATGTGTATCACACGATCCGCAATGCAATCTTAGATGGTCGTATAGCTTCAGGTGTGAAACTACCGTCCTCAAGGGCTTTAGCTGAGATGATGTTTATTTCGCGTAACTCAGTCATTGCAGGCTTTGAGAGGTTAATTGATGAAGGCTATTTGTATTCCAAAAAAGGCTCTGGCACTTATGTGTCAGCAAATATTCCTGACGAATTAGTTCGTACAGCATCGACTTCACAAACAATTAAGCAGCCTGAATATAATGCACTTAATCTTAATCCTAAAGTCGCAATATTGACAAGTTTGTGGAATCAATCACGACCAAATACAAAATCGCGCCAAATGTTTAATATTGGTATTGGTTGTGTTGATCAGTTTCCTCATGAACTATGGGGAAGATTATTAGGCCGTGTTTGGCGTAAATCGAAACAAACTATCCCTTTTTTCAATCATCCAGATGGGTTTACGCCCCTTAAGAAATTGCTGGTGGATTATGTTCACTCCACTCGCGGCGTTCACTGCAAAGAGAAACAAATTATCATTGTCAATGGAACACAACAGGCAATTAACTTAGCTGCGAAAGTACTGTTACAACAAGGTGATAAAGTTTGGCTTGATGACCCAGGCTATGACAGCGCTCGCGCTATTTTAACTGCAGCAGGGGCTGAAGTTTCACCGATACCATCCGATTCCGAAGGCATGGATATCGCTTATGGTGCGAAACACCATGGAGATGCCAAATTAGTTTATACCGCTCCTTCCCATCAATTTCCTTTAGGCACTACATTAAGTCTATCCCGCCGTTTAGCATTGCTTGATTGGGCACAACATAATAATGCATGGATTTTTGAAGATGACTATAACAGCGAGTTCCGTTTTTTATCTAAGCCAATTCAAGCATTACAAGGCTTAGACAACCAGCAAAGAGTCATTTATGCTGGCACATTTTCAAAAATGATGTACCCAGGGTTTCGCTTAGGTTTTTTAATTGTGCCAGAAGTTCTGAGTGAAGCATTTACCATGATGAAATACTACAGTGATAGCCATTGTGGATACCTAGAGCAAGCCTCTCTAGCCCAGTTTATTCAAGAGGGCCACTATGCTCGCCATGTGCGTAAAATACGCAAAATATGCCATGATAGGCAGAACGCGTTTTTCAATGCGATTAACCTGTACCTCCCTCATTTATTTGAAGTACAAATGACAGATTCAGGAATACACACTGTATGTTGGATAAAGGCTGGGTACGATATTAATCTTATACTTGAACAGTGCCGCTTATTAGGTTTTGGTGCACAACCTTTATCACGATATTGCATTAAAAGTACCAAGCAAAACGCCATTTTATTTGGTTATGCAGCACATACTGAAACTGATATTGTGCACAATGTGAAGTTACTAAGTGAGCAGATGAATAAGATATACCCAAGCTAAACAAAGAAGATTTTACGCTTTTATCTGATAGTCAGATTTTTGCTAAGCTTTATAACTATACCTTAATGATATTCTTTCATTTATATTGAGGTATTGTAATGATGCAAACAAACTACCCCTATGAATATGAAGTGGGTGATATTGTTTTTACCAGTATTGGTACCGAGTTATTTCGTCAAATTGCTTCAGCCTCTTTATGTTGGAGCAACCATGTCGGTATGATCATCGGGCACGATGGTGAAGATTATTTAATTGCCGAAAGCCGTGTGCCTTTATCCACAACCACGACACTTTCACGTTTTATCGCTCGTTCTTCAGATAAGCGTTATAGTGTGCGCCGTTTCGCCAACTCGTTAACACAAGAGCAAAAAAATGCCTTGGTTGCACAAGTCCCTGCCCGTTTAAATAAGTTTTACCATACGGGGTTTAATTATGAGTCGCCAAGGCAATTTTGTTCTAAATTTGTCTTTGATATTTACCAATCTGCCTTATCTGTACAAATTGGTGAAATTGAAACGTTTGAAGAATTATTAACAAAGAATCCGAATGCAAAATTAAATTTTTGGAAACTTTGGTTTATTGGTCAAATACCTTGGGAACGCACTACTGTAACGCCCGCCAGTCTGTGGAATCATCCTGAGCTATCGTTAGTTTACCGCAGCCACGAAGATATCCACTAATTGAAGAATAGAATATTAGCGAAGTCACCGAACGTCGCCTAAAAGTGGCTTAGTATACTAAGCCACTATTTCCCTATCATTAAAGCTTGAATTGCCATCAAGCTGATTTGCTGCAATATATCACTCAATAAACGTTCATCAATTTGCTGAGCATTGAGTCGCTTAAGAAAAGGTTTTCGCGCGACAACAAAACCTAATACTTGTCCTATCAATACATGAGCTCGGATAATCGCGGTTTGTTTATCAATGCGATTAATCGTTTGGATCAGCCCTGACAAACGTGTATGGAAAGGTTCGATAAAGTCCCGATAAATAACATCATAATTTTCTGTAGGCTCAAGTTGCTCACGAAGAATAAGCACGGAATAATATTCATGCTTTGGTAATAACAACGCATTCCCTAACCCTGTTATCAATAAACTAATTAACTGATTTGCTTGCGCCTGCTCAATAGGTGTTTGTTGCATAGCTAGTTTAAGCTGTGCATCAAACGCCTGAACATTACTTTCCCGAGATAAATCGCTCGCAATTTTTTGAATAACAGCGCAATAAACACCTAGCTTTCCCCCTAAATGATAGGGAATTGCAGACTGGTTAACACCCGCACTTTCAGCCAATTGTCGCGTACGAACGCCATTGATGCCATGAATCGCAAATTGTTTAATCCCTTCATTAATTAACTTTTCTTTCGTTAACTCTGATGAAAGTATGTTTTTATTTGTGTCATTCATATCTTGCTGTTATTCCTAAAATTATATGTCCGCGCGCATAAGATAAGTAGAATTATTATTCAGTTCAATCCCCCTATCTTTACCGACAACCACTGTGCCACCGAGATTACATAAATGATAGCCAAATGCGCAGTTAGGTTCAAAGGCAAACGTCATCCCTTCCTGCAAAACTAATTCACGCCCTGGATTTGGCAACCGTTCCAATTGACGGTATTTTTGGGCAATAGGTAATGACTCAATACCAGGGGCTGTGCCAAAGCCAATAGGCCCATAAGGATTAATACTGTGGATCAATGGATGTACATGCCACCCCTTCGATTTTAACAGCGGTTTTTCCATTTCATCCACCACTTCACCGAATGTGACCCCCTCTTTAAGGTACTCAACACCAATTTCATAGCATTCCCTTGCAACAGCTGCCGCTTTTTCGATATTGGGATGAATTTTCCCCACCGCAACCGCAGCTTGGTGCTGTGTTTCATACATGCCATACAGAGCAAATATTTCTGTTAACACAATATCACCTTGCTGTATCTTTCGTGGCGTTTGTGAACGGTATTGCCACGCAGGCTGACCCCACCCAATATATTCAGGTCCTGAACCCATCAAAATTTCGGCAGTGAATCCCCCCATAGATAAACATTTCGCGGTGACTGCCGCCGCAATATCCGCCTCTGAATTACCGACAATAGCTGTAGAACGCATCGCTTCACTCATTGCCTCACCTATCATTGCAGCATATTTTACATGCTCAAGTTCTTCTGCACTTTTCACGGAGGCGAGTTGAAAAAACGAGCGGTAAACAGGGACAAAATTTAACTGAGGTAAACGCGCTTTTATTCCCGTCAATGTGTTATACGGCATTGCACCATCGAAATAAAATGGCGGGTAAGGCTCTAACCCCACTACACCAACATTCGCATTTGCAGACACACCTAAATCAACAAATACCTGCGCAATATTACGCCCTGTTTTCCCTACAACTATTTGCTCTGGTGATATCCACTGCCTATCACCTCGCATTTGTGCTTGCATATGATCAGCTACCATCATGGGGGCGAATGTGACTACCAGTGGGGCTTTATCTTGATGGAAGATCACAACCGACCCTAAACGATCATTGGTGAAATAGTGATCAATACAAAACGGTGCAGGTGCCGCTGATTCCCTGTCCCCATAAACCATAAGGACTTCAAGATCATGCAGTTTCATGATTTTCCGCGCAATCCCCCATCGTCTATCGCGTTCTTCAAACGAAAATGGACTTGGTATCGTTAGGTTATTCATCTGTTTCCTCTCTTATTTATATTTAATTCATTTGAATGAATTAAATATAGTCCGCATTGAGAGATAAAGTCAAACCCTTGCTTGACCATTTTGTGCTAATGACTAAATTCTATTTTGATATGCAATCAAATAGTGAAAGATTCTAATCCATTGAAAACAGCTCGCCTAAAACAAAAACGCCTCTTTATCAGAGGCTTAGTTAAAGGCAAATAAGATAAAGCTAAAGACTCTAGCTTATTTTTCGATAGGTGACTTGTTATTATTTTTTCTTGTTTAACATCGATTTCAAATCAGCAAATGGGTTATAAGTTGCCGCTTCGATATCATTTTGTGCATCTTCCCCCGCCACAACATTGGTGCCATACATGTCTGCTTCTGTGTATTTTGAATGCTCATGATCATGGCAAAATAAACATAATAGCTCCCAATTGCTGCCATCTTCAGGGTTATTGGTATGATCATGGTCGATATGGTGAACCGTTAACTCGCGTAAATTAGAATATACAAACTCGCGAGTACAACGTCCACACACCCAAGGGTAAATTTTTAGGGCTTTTTCACGGTAGCCGCTTTCTAAACGTGCGTAGTTTTTAGGGATTAGAGCCATTGCCGACATTCCTATTTCAAAAAATTATTTAATGATAATTCATCTAATATACCTCAAGTTAGACTGAAATAAGAAATCTAAGGCAACAAAAAACCCAGATATTGATTCTGGGTTTCTCTTGATTCGCTATTATTCGAATAGATTACTTATTTAACAGCTCTCTACGGATAATCTCTGCCCCTGCACTTAAGGCATTGAGTTTACCCGTCGCAACTTGGCGCGACAGTGGTGCCATTCCGCAGTTAGTTGATGGATAAAGCTTATCTGCATCCACAAATTGAAGTGCTTTACGCAACGTATTAGCGACCTCTTCTGGCGTTTCGATGACATTACTTGCCACATCAATCGCCCCGACCATCACTTTTTTGCCACGAATGAGCTCAATTAAATCCATTGGAACATGGGAGTTATGGCACTCCAGTGAAATAATATCGATACTCGAAGTCTGCAGCTTAGGGAATGCTTCTTCATATTGGCGCCATTCAGAACCCAACGTTTTCTTCCAGTCTGTATTGGCTTTAATGCCGTATCCATAACAGATATGCACTGCTGTTTCACACTTCAGGCCTTCAATCGCCCTTTCCAGCGCCGCCACCCCCCAATCGTTCACCTCATCAAAAAATACATTAAACGCAGGCTCATCAAACTGAATAATATCAACGCCTGCGGCTTCGAGCTCTTTTGCTTCCTGATTCAGGATCTTAGCAAATTCCCATGCCAGTTTTTCACGGCTTTTATAATGGTTATCATACAACGTATCAATCATAGTCATTGGGCCTGGTAATGCCCATTTAATCGGCTGTTTCGTTAACTGGCGCAAAAATTTAGCATCTTCAACAAAGACTGGTTTTTGACGCTCAACAGCCCCAACTACCGTCGGAACACTCGCATCATAACGATCACGGATTTTAACCACTTCACGCTTTTCAAAATCAACGCCACTGAGATGTTCAATGAATGTAGTCACAAAATGCTGGCGAGTTTGCTCACCATCACTCACAATATCAATCCCAGCACGCAATTGATCTTCGAGGGATAAACGCAGCGCATCTTGTTTCCCTTCAATTAATTCTTCATTTTTTAACTTCCAAGGCGACCAAAGGGTTTCAGGCTGAGCAAGCCAAGAAGGTTTTGGTAAACTGCCAGCGGTAGATGTTGGTAATAATGTTTTCATAATAATTGACCTTAAATTTTTATCATTAATCAAAGTGCGTAGCTAGCAGACCATTGTTCTAGAATATGCTTATAGGGTTCAATAAAATGCTCTTCTGTATATTTCCCCTGTTCAATAGCCAATCGGCTACGTTCTTCGCGGTCATAAACAATTTTTGTTAACGAATAATCTTGGTTCGTTAAACTCGGTTGATAACATTGCCCTGCAACTGAATTTGCATTATAAATTTCTGGGCGATAAATTTTCTGGAATGTTTCCATCGTACTGATCGTACTAATCAGTTCAATATTGCTGTAATCGCTCAGCAAATCTCCCGTAAAATAAAAGGCTAATGGAGCAACACTGTTTTGTGGCATAAAATAACGAACTTGTAATCCCATCTTTTTAAAATATTGATCCGTTAATGAAGCTCCATTTTGCTGATATTCGATACCTAATACTGGGTGCTGATTACCCGTGCGATGGTAAACATCTTTATTTGAGACGCTTAAAC
This sequence comes from Providencia xihuensis, assembly GCF_041953405.1. NCBI lineage: Bacteria > Pseudomonadati > Pseudomonadota > Gammaproteobacteria > Enterobacterales > Morganellaceae > Providencia > Providencia xihuensis. Next base: position 2,450,798 of record NZ_CP169565.1, read on the forward strand.
AAATAACTGGCGGCTTATTAAAATGTGCTTTGTATTCGTTCGAGTTAACAAAACATTTAAAGATATTTCCATGTAAATCGCCAAATTTTTCAGGAATACTAAAGTTTGTTTGGTCTTTATTGTGATCTAACAATAAAACACTGAAATCATAATCACGGACATAAGAAGAAAAATTATTACCGACAATTCCCTCTGTACGTTGCCCCGTCTTGTTATCAACGATGTTTGTTTTTAATACCTCAATCACAGGGAAGGTATCGGCATTATTTTCAACACGCATTTCCACAGAAATAATTTCAAGCTCAATTGCATATCGGTCACTTTTCGGGTTATCCCAATAGGCTAACGTATTAAAACGGTTGTTCATCATGGCAAGCGTGTTACGCAAATTTTCTTGACGATTTTTCCCTCTAGCTAAATTAGCAAAGTTAGTTGTGATCCGTGTATTTTCAGAAGGATTATAATTTTCATCAAAAAGACTACTTTTAATCGTAAATGTAAAATTTTTGTTCATCGTCTTGTCGCACCCTAAATTCCAAGATGGAAACTAAATTGACTTCTTGATTTTTTAGAAGTTTTTGTTTCTCATTCATCAATCTTTATGTTGTAAATAAGTTAACTTGTTAGCGTTAATTCATTTATGCCAGAGCCGCTGAATGAGTGAAAGCGACTTAATTTCACTACAACATGAATGAAATTCATGATCATGGATATGACTGGCTTTGTGCAGTATTTAGATCTGTATCACATAATTTAGATTAAAAAGGTATAAGTAAAAAAGATGAGATAAGCCTGGTTATTGATAGGTGTTGAACTTACGAGGAGCCTAGTTTGATATTTCAATGTTCAGAGTTTACACACAAAAAAAAGCACTCGCCCCCGAGTGCCTTTTGACTACAACTCACTGAATATAAAGTAAATTACACCTATTCAGCGGTTCTGGTACTAGTGCGGATGAGGTAATCAAATGCGCTAAGTGCGGCGTTCTAAAAGTGATTTAAACAATTGATTTAAATGGATTTAGTCAATGGTTGATGTCCACATATTGACCACACTTATAAAGCCTCTTTTGATAAGAGGCTTTGTTTTTGCTTATTTTTCAATGGGGGGATAGGATTAGATTAATGTAAATCAAAATTAAAAGCACATACTCATAGGTATGCCTTTCCCTACCTCAAGAGCTGCTCTTCCCATCCACGTATCATGAACGATAAATCCATATTTCTCAAAATGCTTTTTAAGTGGTAAATCGGCAGCAGTAAGATATATTTCCGCAATACCCTGTTGCTTACAATACTCTATAGCATTTTCCAGAAGTTCGGCAAAAAGCCCGAGGCCATGATATTCTTGGAAATCATACTTCTGCGGGGTTACTGGTTTATAAGGATTCACCAGTTTTACATCAACGATCATTAAAATGTTAGGGTAAGTATGAGCTAAAATCAGTTCAACCGTTTCTTTATCTTCTAGCTCTGGATCCTGAATTTCTCCATGCACGTATAAAATATCTTTAATAACTTTTTCTTTTATGTGTCTGGATACTTTTTTATACAATAGTGGATTGCTACTCTGACATTCCTTTCCAAATATAAATTTATCTTGGTCAGGATTAACATTACAAAAACGATCCCAAGCCGCAATGCCTATCTGAAAAAGATCATTTGGTTTATTTCTCACAAGGTATTCTATTCGCCCAAGTCCATACTCTGTGAATTTTACCGGCCTAGAAAAACTTTTTAATATTGATTCAGAAGGAAGTATAGAGTTTAATTCTTTTGGATTTTCCATAACCAATGCCTTTTAGTCACCTAATAAAATAAATCAATCCTACACCAAGAAATAAAATATTTCTGTAATTTAATAACGGAGCTATGACATACATCAAAGCTGGTCGTACAAGAGGAAGTAGTTAAAGATGACACCAGCAAATGTACGATAGGTTTTAAATAGCTGTTTTAGTGATGCTATGAGCTAATAATCAGGTAATTATATCTATCGAACATTTAGCTAATCTTGGCTTTAATAGCGCAACTTTGCCATCAGATTATAGTAATTCGTTAGATTTTATATTTGATAAAATCATTGATAGCTTAAAAAGCTATCAATGTTAGTCGATGACGTTAATAAGCAATCTTGATGTACTCTTTGAGTTGGTTAATTCAGATGGAATAGATCAAAACATCTCCATCTGTTTCTCTCCCCGATGTGATTTAGGTAACTTTTCCATCGGGATCTCAAAACCTTCTGGTAACTCTTGTGGAATTGTTTTTGTTAGATAGACCTCCACTGAGGTTATTGTCGTAAAAGAGCAGCCACACAGCATGTTTTGACATTGGTGATAGCTTCTACGGGTTTCACTGCTCATGGATTTACTGGTTTTGGTATAGGTCACAGCACCACACAGGGGACAATTGAACGCCATTTTTTAACCTTGGGTTTGGAGTATGCCTTAAGTTAGGTTAATCTATTCATAACAAAAATCAATTAAAAGGATTTTATTATATGTCTAAAGGTTCATATTCTTCTAAAATCACATTATTGATATCCGTATCTGTCCTTATATCACCCATAATATTATTTATTTATCTTAGTACACTGAATGCTCAAAATTTCTTTTCTTTTTTATTACAAGAGAGCTACTTATTCCCTTATCTGATATTTATTTCTATCGCTTGGTTTGTTTTTACGTTTATATTTTATAGCCTTCCATTTTTAACATTTAAATTTATTAATCTATCCATTGAAATAACCAATGATAATAATATAAAGCAAAACTTTAGATTATCTATTTGGAGTTATTTATTATCAATATGTATAAGTCCAATTGTAATATTTTCTATGATTTATTTAACGGTGGATCATCCCAAATATGTGACACTCATGGCATTCATGACATTTATAGTAATGGTGCTACTAATATTACGATACAAGAACAATGTTAAAATCATAAAAATAAAATTAAATTTTTACAAAATTCTTTTATACAAAGCTATTAGTATTTTATTTTTAACAATTGTTTTTATTATGGTTTATAATTATTTTAGCGAGAAAAAATATCATTTAGCATCTGTGCCTTACTTTCTTTGCCTTTCATTTGTACTAACCGAAACTGTTTTTAATTTCAAAAAAGCCCAAAAAGCATTATTCAGCTTAGTAAAAAAGACCTTCCAAACAATAACAAAAATACCTTATTTCATGACACACCCTAATGAATTTAAAGATATTTTTAGAAGTAAAAAAGGCAACAACCGAATAACAAATCGTGATAGATTTATAATGCTATTATTGTTTTCACTGCTTATCATTCCTATGTCTATACTATCTATCTCTGCATTAGTAAATAACCTTGATGGTGAAATGCAATTAGAAGATGCTTTCATACCATTTGTTAGCTTGTGCCTTATCTTATATACAATTCCAAACGTGATACTTTTACTCCCAAACATTGGAATCATAAAAAAGACTGTTTATCTCTCACTGTATTTAATATTTTTATCCTTCACCACTAATATTCTTAACCTTCTGGCTTATAAAACCTTTGACTCCATACATTTCATTAATAAAAACAAAATCGAAATAACAGCAAAAAAATGGCATGATGCTGACACACCTATTCCTGCAACACTGAATAAAATTCAAATGACTGCTTTCAATGCATTTCAAACACCAACGCATTCTATCTTTTGTAACTATGATGATATTAAATCATTAACCACAAGAATTGAATTTGATTTCTTTAGACCTGAAAAAACTCCCCCTAAATGTATATTTGTCAACAATGACGATGTAAGTCTAGTTGAAAAGGATAAGTTTATAATATTAACCGAACCTCTAATGAGTTTACTCCTCATTCAATACCAACATCTTTGATCCTTATTTCTAACTCCAAACTTGTGATAAAGCCGTGACCATCGATTTGATGAACAACACGGCTTATCACCCACTGGTGACTGTCAATCGTCGGTTTAAAGCCAGTTACCGTGACGGGCATTTCAGGGTAAAGGTCTGCGCGCCCCTCGGCCAACGTAATATTAAATTCTGCCACGCCCCTTTGTAGTTTTGACCACTTGGCCGCAGCGGCACGCTTAGCGGATTGTTCGTTTTTAAAGGTTTGCCGCATCACAAAAACGTTACCCTCGGCACCCTCGATATAATCGCCCTCTTTTTTGCTCGACTTCTCTTTTTTGGACTTTTATTAGTTGCTGCAGTATTAGCTGCGTTAGCGGTAGCTTGTGCATCTGTACCCGTTTTTTTCGCATCGGCGACTTTAGTGTCGGTTTCTGCTTTGGTATAAGCGCCCACATCACCAGCACTTAAAGTGATATCAGCGCTCAACGGCTTATTAGTTAGCTTAATAGATTGTTCGTTTTAGGATGATTTTGACGACGAAAAGCAATACAAATTTAACTTTTGCATGTCCACAAGTTGTCCACACTTGAACACTTTTAGGCACTTTTGAGCCTTTTTTGTACAGATTATGCACAAAAAAAAGGCACTCGCCCCCGAGTGCCTTTTGACTACAACTCACTGAATATAAAGTAAATTACATCTATTCAGCGGTTCTGGTACTAGTGCGGATTAGGTAATCAAATGCGCTAAGTGCGGCCTTTGCCCCTTCTCCAGCAGAGATGATAATTTGCTTGTAAGGCACTGTTGTACAATCCCCTGCTGCGAAAATGCCTTTCACACTGGTTTCATTACGTGCGTCGATTTCAATCTCGCCCATACGGTTTCTTGCAACTGTATCACCTAACCAATTGGTATTTGGCAATAAACCGATTTGTACGAATGCACCTGCAACCTCTAAAGAATGCACACTTTCGTCTGTACGGTCTTTATACTCAAGGCTAGTCATTTTGCTACCGTCACCTTTTACTTCAAGGGTTTGGGCATTTACAATAATATCGACATTCTTCAAGCTACGTGCTTTTTGTTGTAATACAGAATCTGCTTTAAGTTCTGGCGCAAACTCAAGCACAGTGACATGCTCAACCACACCCGCTAAATCAATGGCAGCTTCAATACCTGAGTTACCACCACCAATAACTGCAACGCGTTTGCCCTTAAACAACGGACCGTCACAGTGTGGGCAGAATGTCACCCCTTTGGTGCGATACTCTTGTTCACCAGGAACGCCCATGTTTCTCCAACGCGCACCTGTCGAAATAATAATACTGCGTGATTTTAAAATACCACCAGATGCTGTTTCGATTTGGTGTAAACCACCTTCTTCAGCGGCTGGGATCAGTTTAGCCACTGATTGACCATCAATAACATCAACATCATAGCTATCAACGTGATTTTTCAATGCGCCAGCAAAAATGGCTCCTTCCGTTTTGATAACGGAAATATAGTTTTCAATATCAACGGTATCCATCACTTGGCCACCAAAGCGCTCACCGATAACACCTGTGCGGATACCTTTACGTGCTGTGTAAATTGCAGCTGATGCGCCCGCGGGACCACTACCAATCACTAACACTTCAAAAGGTTCACGTTCAGTCAATGACTTAGCGGCACGTGCATCTGCGTTAGTATCAACTTTGCTGACAATTTCACTCAATGTCATACGGCCTTGGCCAAATTCTTTGCCATTTAGGTAAACGGCTGGAACGCCCATCACGTTACGCTCATCAATTTCATGTTGGAAAAGCGCACCATCAATGGCGGTATGGCTGATATTTGGGTTTAAAACTGCCATTAAATTCAATGCCTGAACAACGTCAGGGCAGTTATGGCAAGATAATGAATAATATGTTTCGAATTGGAACTCGCCTTCAAGGCCTTTTACTTGTTCCAATAACTCTTGCGCTTCTTTCGATGGATGCCCACCAATTTGCAATAGTGCTAGCACAAGAGAGGTAAATTCGTGTCCCAGTGGCGATCCTGCAAAACGCAAACCACTATCAATACCTGGGTTAGTAATTAAAAATGATGGCGTTCTTATCGCACTGTTACGTTCTTCACGTACACTCACTTTGTCAGACAACGAGGCAATTTGATCGAGCAATTGCTTAATTTCGTTTGATTTTTGGCTGTCGTCTAAATTGGCAACTAATTCAACGGGTTTAGTTAAACGTTCTAAATAGGCTTTTAATTGGGCCTGTAAATTGTTGTCGAGCATGTAATCCCCTTTAATTTTAATCCTAAAATCGGGTACATATACCCGCCATACTGCAAGTTACAGGCAAGGCATCATTGCACTAAATGCCTGTAACTCGAGTCATCTAATATTCAATCAAAAGATTAATTAGATTTTGCCGACTAAATCTAAAGATGGAGACAATGTTGCATCACCTTCTTTCCATTTAGCTGGACAAACTTCACCTGGGTGGCTTGCAACGTACTGAGCCGCTTTCACTTTACGCAGTAAGTCTGCTGCATCACGACCAATACCTTCAGCAGTGATTTCAATCGCTTGGATAATACCTTGAGGGTCAACGACAAATGTACCACGGTCTGCTAAGCCTTCAGCTTCACGCATGTTTTCAAAGTTACGCGTTAATGCGCCTGTTGGGTCGCCGATCATCGCATATTTGATTTTACCAATAGTGTCTGAGCTTGCGTGCCATGCTTTATGTGTAAAGTGTGTGTCGGTAGAAACAGAGAAAATTTCAACACCTAATTTTTGGAATTCTTCGTAGTGGTCTGCAACGTCACCCAGTTCAGTTGGGCAAACAAACGTAAAGTCAGCTGGATAAAAGAAGAAAACACTCCATTTACCCGCAACGTCTTTTTCAGAAACTTCGATGAATTTGCCATCTTTAAATGCTTGGTTAGTAAAAGGTTTGATTTGAGTATTAATTAATGACATATGATGTTCTCCTGTTTGGTTGCCTATTAAGTTACTGTTTTACAGCGACTTAATCCAATCAGTACGCGCTATCGATTTGATAGGCATAATCTAATCATTTATTAATAATTGATAGGCAAATTATTAAAACGCTTACTGAGGCATTCAGCAAGCGTTTTCTTTTTAGGTAGGCAATTTAGGACGTTATTACGCCATTGTGGCAATGGTTTTGCGAAAACGAATTAAGGCGAGTGCAAAGAAAACACTGCCAATAACCAGTAAAATAGCAAACTGTGACCAAACAATCTGGAAGCCTGCTCCGCGATACAAGATAGCCTGTGCAAGGCTCACAAAGTGGGTGGTCGGCATCGTTAACATAATATCTTGCACTAATTGTGGCATACTTTCCCGCGCCGTCATCCCACCAGAAAGCATATTCAATGGCAATAAGACTAAAATCATTAATAACCCAAACTGTGGCATTGAACGGGCGATTGTCCCCATAAAAATACCTATGGATGTTGTCGCAAAAAGACTTAAAGCAACGCCACACATAAAGAGCAAAATCGAGCCTTCGATTGGGACTTGCAACAGTGTCTTCACTACTAGCATCAATGAAACTCCTGATGCAATCAGCACCACCAATCCCATTGACCATATTTTAGACATCATGATCTCAAAAGGCGTCAATGGCATCACCATTAGATGCTCAACCGTGCCATGCTCTCGTTCACGGATCAACGCTGCCCCCGTTAAAACAATCGATAACATAGTGATATTGTTAATAATTGCCATCACGGAACCAAACCACGATTGGGTTAGGTTAGGATTAAAGCGCATCCGTACTTCCAAATCAACAGGCAAGTTCGCATTACTGCGGTATTTCGCTAAGAACTCATTGACCTCACCAAGGGTAATATTTTGAATATAACTATTCCCTAAAAATGCTTGGCTCATACGTGTTGCGTCAATATTCACTTGAATTTCAGGGCTCCTACCCGCTAAGACATCCCGTTGAAAATTAGGCGGAATATCCAAGGCAAAAGTATATGAACCTCGGTTAAGCAAGCCATCTATTTGATCAGGCGTAATATCCGCAGGCGGTAAAAAATAAGGGGCATAGAAGCTATTAATAATCCGGTTTGATAACTGCGACTTATCTTGGTCTGCAATGGCTATCGGGGCGTTATGTAAAGACCCTGGTGTCACCGTTGCGGATGAATAAATCGAAACCGTAAAAGCAAAAACAATCAAAGCCAGCATTGCTTTGTCACGCCCTAAGCTTCGTAACTCCTTAACACCTAAATTAAAGATATTTTGAATTTTACGTATCATCATTAGGACTCCTGTTTTTTCAGGAACAATACACTCAGCCCGATGACAAGAGGAACTGTAATCAACAACGGGATAAATGATGCCTGTAAATCAAACAAGTTAAGGCCTTTGGAGAAAGTCCCTCTCGTGATAGTGAGAAAGTGTGAGGTTGGATAAACCATGCCCACCCAACGCCCAATTCCCTCTAATGATGAAACTGGGTCAATCATTCCAGAAAACTGTGTTGCGGGAATTAATGTGATGATCGACGTACCAAAAATGGCCGCGATTTGGCTTTTCATGAAGCAAGAGATGAGTAATCCAATCCCTGTTGCAATACTAACGTACAAAAATGCAGCCAAGGTCAACGTTAAAAAACTGCCTTTAAATTCCACACCAAAAATATACACCGACAAAATACAAAGCAGTACAAAGTTAAACATCCCCAATAAAATGTAGGGGAGCTGTTTGCCCAGTAAAAACTCTAATTTGGTGATCGGGGTGACATAAAGGTTAATAATTGAACCCAACTCTTTTTCACGCACCACACTTAATGCACTTAACATTGCTGGAATCATCATTAATAACAATGGGATAACGGCAGGAACAATCGCAGGTAAACTGCGTACGTCAGGGTTATAACGATACCGTGTTTCTATATCAATAGCAGGCATACCCGCTACCCCTACAGGCTGCCTAGCCGCCATGGTACTTAACCATGCAAGGTGCATTGCTTGAACATAACCGCGAACCGTTTCTGCACGATTTGGCATTGCACCATCAATCCAAACACCGATTTTCACATTACTTCCACGGGCAATATCACGAGCAAAATTTGGGGGTATTTCAATAGCGACAGTGATTTGACCACTGCGCATGCCTTCTTCAAGTGCGTCATAATCTTGAAGAGGTGGCTGTTCAATAAAATAACGGGAACCTGCAAGGTTTAACGTATAACCTTGGCTTAGGCCTGTCTGGTCACGGTCTAGCACAGAAAAACGTAAGTTTTCAACGTCCATACTGATCCCGTAGCCCATAATAAACATCAAGATCACCGTACCAAGCAAAGCAAGTGTGGAGCGCACTGGGTCTCGTCGCAACTCCATGCCTTCACGGATGGAATAGCTGAATAAGCGACGTAAACTAAAGCGTTTTTTTAAGGCTTCTGTGGCTTGCTCTTTTAGCTCTGGATCAACATGGAACTCAGGTGCGGTTTCGGTTCCTTGTCCTGCATCACCCACGGCATCTTGTAAGTATGCAATAAAGGTTTCCTCGAGTGTCGCCAAACCGCGCTTTTTGGTGAGATTAACTGGGGTATCGCAGTCAAGTACCTTACCTGCGTGCATTAAGGATATACGGTCACAGCGCTCCGCTTCGTTCATAAAGTGCGTAGAGATAAATATTGTGACACCGTCACGTCTTGATAGATCAACCATTAAATTCCAGAACATGTCTCTGGCTACAGGGTCAACACCCGATGTGGGTTCATCCAGTATTAGCATCTCGGGTTCGTGGATCACCGCAACCGCTAAAGATAAGCGCTGGCGTATACCTAATGGTAAATCATCAGGCATCGTATCCCTGACTTCATCAAGTTCAAACCGTTGGCACATGTCATCAACACGACGAGCAATTTTGTCTTCTGGAATATGAAACAGTTTTGCATGTAAAACTAAGTTTTGTTCCACACTCAGTTCGCTATACAGAGAAAAAGCCTGTGACATATACCCAACTCGTTTACGCGTTTCGATATCCTTCGGGTCAATTTCTTGCCCAAATAACCAAGCCTGCCCTTCACTCGCCTGCAAAAGCCCAGTCAGCATTTTCATCGTTGTTGATTTACCGCAACCGTTTGAACCTAAAAAACCGAATATTTCCCCTTTTGGGATCTTAAAATTCACGTGGTCAACAGCAACGAAATTGCCAAAACGCATCGTTAAATCTTGCGCTTCAATTGCGATAACATCATCTTTTGAAGTGTCTCTCGGAGGGATCACCACTTTCTTGTGGCCACTGCGTTTTTCTTCAGGCAATAGTTCAATGAAAGCCGCTTCTAGATCATCACATCGTGTTTGGGCTTTTAATTCCGATGCATGCCCTGTAGCTAATACTTTTCCATCATCCATTGCCACCAGCCAATCGAATCTCTCCGCTTCCTCCATATAGGCTGTTGCCACTAATACACTCATATTAGTTTGACGCAAACGGATACGATCAATGAGATCCCAAAACTGAGCACGGGATAAGGGGTCAACCCCTGTGGTAGGCTCATCAAGAATTAACAAGTCTGGATCATGGATTAATGCACAACATAAACCAAGTTTTTGTTTCATGCCCCCTGATAATTTACCCGCAGGTCTGTCTTTAAACGGCGCTAACCCCGTACTTTCAAGTAGATCCTGAATACGATATTCCCTTTCCGCCTTTGATTGGCCAAATAAACGACCGAAAAAGTCGACGTTTTCATACACGGATAAGGTATGGTAGAGGTTTTTACCAAGCCCTTGCGGCATGTAGGCAATTCGAGGGCATACTGCGCGACGGTGTTCAGCATCATTCATATCGCCATCAAGTACAAACACATTACCTTGTTGAATAGCCCGCGCCCCTGCTATCAACGAAATCAAGCTGGATTTCCCCACACCATCAGGCCCTATCAACCCAACCATCTTGCGAGCTGGAATCGACAGCACAATGTCATCCAATGCACAATTTTCACCATAATGCTGGCTGACATGCTGTATATCAATGATCACATCATCCATCAGTTTATTGGTCATTGTGGTAATCTCACCTCAAGTTCAGTAGGCCAAGATTCATTTGAGTCCAAACGGACATAAGCTTTACCTGGTAGACCTGTTTTCACATATTCAAGGTGTTGTTCGAGTAATTCAGGGGAGATACGCGCACGAACGCGGAACATCAGTTTTAAGCGTTCATTTTGTGTTTCAACGGTTTTGGGTGTGAACTGGGCAACACTGGCAACAAAGGTCGTTTTAGCAGGAATAACAATATTAGGTGCAGCATCAAGAATAATGTGCACATCGCTTCCCAGAGCCACTTTTCCTGCATCTTCTGTTGGCAAGAAGAACGTCATGTATACATCACTTAAATCCACCATATTCAATACTCGCCCCCCAGCGCCAAGGACTTCTCCAGGCTCTGCAACACGGTATTGAATACGCCCATTACGAGGGGCTTTTAAAATACTGTCGTCTAAGTCAGCCATAATGCGGCGCTCTGTAGCAGTTGCTGCATCGACTCGGTTTTTAGCTTGAACAATGCCAGCACTTGCAGAGTCAATCGCAGATGTTGCTGCAGCAACTTGGGCTTTTGATGCTTCTAAAGCTGCACGTGAGCCCTGCATTTGCGCGGTATCATCATCAACCTGTTGCTGAGAAACCGCTTTAGTTCTCACCAATGCTCTTGAACGATTAAGACGCTTTTGTGCGGCATCAAGTTCAGCTTCGCGTTGGCGTACCACTGCCTGAGCGGCTACTTTTTCACTTTTGCGTTGAGCAAGCGCAGACTCTGCGGTGGTGACAGCACTAATCGCTTGGCGTAATTGTGCTTGGACTTCATGGAGTTGTTCTTGAAGCGCACGAGTATCCATACGGGCTAATTCTTGCCCTTCTTTGACAAAATCCCCTTCTCTTACATTGATGGTTTCAATTCGACCTGCAGTTTTAGTCGCAATATCAATCTCTGTCGCTTCTATGCGCCCATTACTTTGCGCAAAACCAGAGGGTAACCCACCTGAATTTATGCTCCAGTAGTAAAAACCACCAGCTGCAATAATGAGTATTAAAATGATGTAAAAAGATATTTTTTGCTTATTTATTTTCATACCATCCCTTTTCCATTAAATGAGAAAACAATGAACAACAATTATTTTTATTAACCTGGTGAAATTAATAAAGCCATATAATTGTTAATATGCGAAATAAATACGGCCAAATACGAAAAAACAAAATTATATTTTTAAAATAGGTTAAATCAGTGTCATTGCTATTCAACTATCAGCTATCTATCTAATTTAACGGAAGTTTATCAAAATTTGGATTAAGTATAGTTGCCTTGCATCACAAAAAATCTGAATAAATTAACAAAATTCATCAGAAGGCATTAATTGTACAACTTTAGATGAAAGAATATAAAAACAAAGCCAGTAAATTTATTTTACTGGCTTTTTCAGACAAACTTTATATTCGTTTAATTATTAGCGATTAACGTGCAAACTCTGCAATTGTTTTTTCATCCATACGGTAACGAACCCATTCATCTTGTGGTTGCGCGCCGATACTTTTATAAAAATCAATTGCTGGTTGATTCCAATCTAAAACACTCCATTCAAGACGTTGGCACTTCCTTTCTACGGCTAATACAGCGATATGTTTTAGCAGTTTTTTTCCTGCACCTGCGCCACGAAAATCGGGAGATACATAGAGATCTTCCAAGTAAATACCGTTATTACCTAACCAAGTTGAATAGCTAGTAAAGAAAACCGCATACCCTGCAGGTTTATCATCCACATAACAAATAAGGGCTTCTGTTTTAGAATCTGCGCCAAATAGTGAATTTTCGATATCAGCAACACTGGCCTTAACTTCATGACGAGCTTTTTCATACTCTGCTAATTCAATTATCATCGTTAAAATCAATGTAGCATCTTGCATTGTTGCTGGCTTTATTTCTACGTTCATTTGCGGCTCTCTTGTTATTTGAACGGCAATTTTATGCCTTACATCTTGAACGCCCAACACTTAGCAATTTAATTCATATGAACTCACACGATATAAGCGATATTTATACCTGTAATCCTACCTATTACTATAACCGTTATGAAAAAACGCATTTCTGGATTTTGATCCTTCCCCTCTGTTTGTTATGATTCGTACATTGTTCAACCTAACGAAAAATAAGGAGGCTAATTTATGCTGTTGTGTGATCTCATTGAATACTCACACTTCTTTGGTAATCGCCAGAGCTCAGGCTTTCACAGTTTTATACTGCGATAACCCCGCCTGAGCGAAGCCACAAAGAGATCTTCCCTCAGCTTACTGGGTTGTCGTTATGACTATCCAAGGCATTGTCATGCCTAAAATTTGAGTAAGCTATGAGCACTTTATTATCTGTAAAATCATTAAATTACGACATTTCTACCCACACGCTATTAAATGATGTTTCATTCACCTTGCAACAAGGCGACCGCATCGGCTTAATTGGCCATAATGGCAGTGGAAAAAGTACGCTATTAAAGTTACTTACCCACCAGCTATCCCCCAACAGCGGTAGCATTACCTACGCAAATCACTGTGTCACGGCGTATATCGAACAACATTTACCCGAAGATGTTGCCCATCTGACACTAATTGAAGCACTGGTTCAAAAAATGTCAGAACAAGACAAGGTCACTGAACGCTGGCGGGCTGAAGTATTACTGTCAGAATTAGGTTTTACTACCCAGCAATGGGAACAAAAAGCCAATGAAATGAGTGGCGGCCAACATACTCGTCTCTTGTTAGGCCGAGCCTTAATTGAACAGCCTGACTTATTATTGCTAGATGAACCCAGTAACCATTTGGACTTGCCCACCTTAATTTGGTTAGGTAATTTTCTGCAGTCTTGGAGGGGCAGTTTTGTACTGGTTTCCCACGACCAAGCTTTACTTGATAAAGTCACTAACTGTACGTGGGTTTTACGTGATAAATCGTTACATTTTTATCGGTTACCTTGTAGCGAGGCACGCCGTGCCATGGCTGAAAAAGACATTACCGATGAAAGACGAAATCAGGCGGAGCAAAAAGAGATTGACCGAATCGCCTCTAGCGCAAAACGCTTGGCTATTTGGGGGCATGTTTATGATAACGAGGGTCTTTCTCGCAAAGCGAAACAAATGGAAAAACACATTGATAGACTTAAAGAAACTCAAACAGAGCTCACTGAAGGTTATCAATGGAAATTGGCATTAAATGGTAAACCAATCCCTGCAGACCGAGTTCTCGAGCTCGAAGGAACTGAAGTTTCAACGCCTGCGGGAGAAAATTTGTTTAAAACTGCGTTTCATCAGGTGAAAAGTGGTGATCGCATCGCCATTATGGGAGCAAATGGTTGCGGTAAATCAACCTTATTGCGTCTTCTTTGGCAACATTATCAGCAGGACTTACGCTATAGCAAACACTTAAAGTTTCATCCCACAATTCGTGCGGGATATTATGACCAACAGCTAGAGCAGCTAAATGATAATGATAGCCTCGTGGATGCGCTACGCCCTTTTGCCTCCATTACGGATGAACAGCGTAAAATGGCACTTATTGGCGCTGGATTTGCTTATGCACGTCACCAACAAACCGTGGGAACACTCAGTGGTGGCGAACGTGCACGACTGCTTTTTATTGGTCTAAGCTTGGCACAATATGAACTTATTTTATTGGATGAACCAACTAACCACCTTGATTTAGAAGGAAAAGAGGCATTGAGTGAAGAAATTAGCCAGTTTTCAGGGGCATTATTAGTCGTTAGTCACGACAGGTGGCTAATTGAAAATAGCTGCCAACGTTTTTGGTTTATTGATGAGAATCGATTAGAGGAATACCTTAATATCGATGATATTTATCATAAAATTGAACAACAAGCGCAATTATTATCTCACAGTAATACAGATCCTGTTAAACACAGCCATACTGTAAATACTCCCCCAAAGGTCATCTCCCATGAAGATGAGTTGTTAGAAAAACTATTGGTGTTAGAGGAAAAATTAGAAGCTGATAAGCAGCGTAAATTAAGCCACCAAAAACCATTGTTACAACAACAATGGGTTGATGAAATAGCACAAATACATGCCCAATTAGGGTTGTAAGCTTACCCCCTGATTACTGATGTAGTCAGGGTTTTTTTTAATCCAAATAAAATATAGAGCAGATATCAATCAAAGGATATGCAGAGTTTACAAAATAATTATATTTTTAGTTAAAGCCATTTGGCTTTTCTTAAACATCAAAATAGATTTATTTAAAATATGGCATGCATTCATCTAGTAGTAGTTAACCACCAATTCAGTCCACTGTTGAATAAAGATTTTGTAAACCATTCATCTTATTATTTGATTTTTTGTTTTTTTGCGCGCTTAAAATAAGATGTAGGCACATTTGGGCAGACAACTTCTTTAAATTTATCATCTTTCTTTGTGCTTTTTTCGGCTTCGTTAGATGTAGAAGTATTATCCTGTGCCGCTTTACGATTATCTGTCATATATGAGTGCTCTTTTGCTTGAATTATATCATTAGTTTTAGCCATTTGATTTTCCTTCCGTCACTAATACCGCGTTGACCTCTTCTATTCGTTCAACTGCTTGGTTAATGATTTCAACGACTTTTGCTGACTCGTCTTTACTTAATTGCTGTAAAACGATTTTGTGCCTCAAAAGTGATTTAAATTTATCCACTGCACATTCAATCTCATTAGCAAATTGGTTTCCCGCTTTAAGCTCTTGTGCATAATTTAACTTTAGTTGAACTTCTGCCAAAAGTTCAGCTTTTAATAATAAAAAGCACCGCCCTTCTGGAGTGATGACAAAACACTTACGACCTTTGTCATTCTCTTTACCCGTTCCCGCAGTAATAAAACCTAATTCTTCTAATAATGTTAGTGTAGGATAAATAACCCCAGGGCTTGGGCAATAAAACCCTGCCGTTTCCTCTGAAATTTTTTTGATCAGGTCATAGCCGTAATTTATTCCCTCAGTCAGTAAGTGTAGAATATATATTCTTAACTGTTTAGGGTTAAACATTCGACTCACACTCTTACCATTACATAAGCAAGGATCAAGTTGTTGTTCGTTTGCCATTCAAATTCTCAGTGTTTGTTTTGATGCCAAAACCGATATATCGGATATAATAGTCACTTCTACAAAAAATGCTAGCTTTAGATATATCTGTTTTTGTGCATAACGTGCTAATGATAATCATTCTTAGTTAGATTATACGCATTGATATAACTTAAAGCAGTCATTATTGTGCTGTAAATTATCTGAATTGCTCGCTTTTGAGCATAAAAAAGCCAGTCCGTAGACTGGCTTAAGACTGCTGACAAACCGATTAGGTTTGACTGCAGGTTAGATCGGTATTATCCAATTTATTAACCAATATTGGGTAATACGTTAAATACAATACCCAGCTGAACACCAATCACGACTATTCCACATAAAAATACGACCAGCAATCCAATCGGGCCACCTAATACTTGGTATCGACGCTGATTTAATGTGCGAGACTTAAATGCCATTGCGCTTGGTAATAATAACGCAAGAATTGATAAGGCGATTGCGGCATAACCCAGTGCCATCACAAACCCTTTCGGATAAAACAACGCAAATACTAAAGGTGGTCCAAACGTCAACAAACCTGTTTGTATACGCCCTACCGCGTTATCTTGTCGCTTAAATAAGTCCGCTAAGAAATCAAATAGCCCTAACGCGACGCCTAAAAATGATGTTGCTAGCGCCAAACTCATAAACATCTGTGCAACTAACTCTGTGCGACCTGATTGTGCCACATCTTTAATCGCATCTAATAAGCCATTAAGCCCTACATTTTCTGCCAAAATACCCACAAACGTCGTTGTTCCGATACTCCCCAGCGTCGCAATTTGCCATAAAATATAAGCAATAAGGGGAATGGCGCTACCAATAATAAAGATAACTCGCAGTTTTTTAACATCTCCCCCCATATATTTCACAATACTTGGGACACTGCCGTGAAAACCAAACGATGTAAAGAAGACAGGGATCGCAGATAAAATCAGGACTTTCTCCGTTGGAGCAGCCAATAAATTTTGTTGCTCTACATGCGGCATCATTAACGCCAAAATAATGACTAAGAAAATAATTTTTGCAGTGAATAATATACGATTAATAAAGTCTACTGACGAAGTCCCAAAACAGACGACCCCACCACCAATCACCGTAAACAGGAGTATTCCCATCCAATCCGCCATGTCAACCGCAAAACTGCTTTTAAGATTTGACGTGATGATTTCACCCGCCCCACTCACATAAGCCGCGGTTAAGGCGTACATAAGAAACATCATGCTAAAACCAGTAATAAATTTGCCCCCAGATCCTAAATAGCGCTGAGCGACACTACCAATCCCTGTTTCATAGGATTCATGCTGGTAAACTTCAACCAAAAGAAGTGCGGTGTAGCACATCAAGGCCCATAAGGCTAATAACATGCCTAAACTAACTAAAAATCCGTTACCCGCTGCCGCTATTGGCATTGCCAACATCCCTGCACCAATCGTCGTACCTGCAACAATAAAAATACTACCCAATGTGCGATTTTTCATATTGAGATCCTAACAAATTAATTAGAGGCTAATTTATAATTGGAGTGATTTATTTTATTTTCTTCATCAACGAGTTGTTGTAATTTTTCTTCAAACGTTGCGATTAATGCACCCCAGTAATTTTCAAAATGCTGCTTATCACGTAAGCAATGAGTCATTACTGCTGCTCGTAATACATACACAGACTGAACGTTATGCCATTCACTGTCAGTAAAGTTAGCATCTCGACATAAATTCAATGGATTATCACCATATTCTTCGTAGGTTAATGATGTTGACGAGGTTAAAAAGTCGTTTGAATAGGTGCGACCTGCTGCATAAGAACACAGTTCATAAAGCCGTTTGTTTAAGCGGTTTTGCTTTTCTAAAGAGGGATTTCCTAATTCACGGAACATAAAGTTAATCATGTGAAAATCAGGATCTGGCATTGCAAAAATTGTAAACTTACGCCCATCAATATTAAATGCCTTGCACTGATTGATTTTTTCAATCATCCAGTTAGCCGTTGTAATACCCGCAGCAAGCACTTTGCCATACCCCAAAAGATTTAACGGAACTAACCTGTGTGCAGCCCAAACAGCGGCTGCTGTCGCCCCTGCTTTTGAACCTTCCATTATCGATGAGCCTAAAATAACATTGTGCTGCTTGTCTAATTTATGATGTTTTTCCTGAACGTCTTCAAATACATAAGCTGCATGATAAGAAATCAAATCAACAATACGCTTATCCTTCATACAAATAGCCCCTGCACCATATGGAATAAAGCCTACTTTATGAGGGTCTACTGTAATTGAATCCGCTTGATTTAGTGCTTTAAAGCTTTCATACACATCCAATTTTGGCCAAATAACATCTTGAGGGAAAATACCTTCCTGATGATAACGATGAATAAGTGCGTCATATTCTATAAACTGGTTATCTTCATCACGGAACATCGCACACGCATAACCTGCATACGCTGCATCAACATGCACATAAAAAGACACTCCGTATTGCTCTTCACATTCACGACGCAAATCAATAACGGCTTTTACATCATCTATAGCACCTGTTTCTGTTGTACCGACAACAGCAACAACGGCAAGAATTGGCTCTCCTTGCTCTATTAATGAGAACACGGTTTCACGCATTTTCTGCACATCGGTTCGATAGCTTGTATCAACGGGCAATTGCACGATATTTTGTTGACCAAGCCCCAAAATATCCATCGCTTTCATCCATGAATAGTGCTTAGATTGAGGGACTAACAATTTCCCCAAGGTATGTAATGATACACCTGTACCGCGTGCTGTTAGCTCTCTCACCTCTTCAAAAGTATTTAACTTTTTTAATTCATCAATGAGTTCTAAAACGGCAGCGACTGGTAAATTGAGCAGTTCTTTTTCTGATTTTCCAATTAACAAATGCTGAGATTTTTCATGTTGGGCAATGGCTATAGGTAAACTTTTAAGATTTCGTGCAACCCACAGACCTTCATAATTCGCAACAGTTCCGCCTGATGTAATATGCCCCCAGGATTGATTCACGCTATAACCAAACATGTTGCACAAGTCTAATCCTGCTTCGATTTCCAGTACGGTGGTCGTAGGAGAGGACTCTTGAGCACAATTATTGGGGTTGTACATCATCGCCATCACATAAGCGAGATTTGAAACCATGAGTGTATCCGCATTCATATGCCCCATATAACGTGGTGAAAACCAAGGAACAGATGTACTTTTTAACTTTGAGGATAATTGATTAAGGATCCCCTCCGTTCGATACAATGTATCTCTATACTCAGGGGCATAGCGGTCAACAGTCGTAATATGGTCAGGATCTTCAGGATGGTAACTTGAACGCCAATGCATGTGTTCCGTAACAGAATACTCCATCATCTCTTTAAAAAAGACTGCATTTTCAGATTTTGGGCCTAAGAAAAGTGCATCCACATTCATTTTCGAATTATTAAAATTATTCATTTAACTACACCTTCAAATTACAATTAGGCAACGCTTAATTGCACTTAAGTTAATTCACTTAATATCATTGGAAAGTGCATAACGGGCTGTATGCATATAAAAGATATCAATATATTAATGATATGCATTTAAAAATATCATTTAAGCATTAATTATTGATAAACAAACCGTTAATGGCCAACTTACTTATAGATATAATTCATTTTTATTTAATTATTAACAAACTAGTCAGGATTTTGTTTGGAATTGTGGGCAGGCACAAAAAATCAAAATTTATTTAGCTGTAAAGAGATATTTACGCTGAAAAAGCTTGATAATGTAAATCATTTGTTATAGAGAAAATGAATCCCAACGACTTCCCATTCGCAGATAGAAAGCCGTCAGCCTTATAAAGAAAATGCACAACTAGCTATTTTTTAAAACTATTTTTCCAATCAGGTCACCCGACTCCATATATTGATGAGCCTCTTTTATTTGTGATAACAGATACAATTTGTTAATAATTGGTTTTATTTTACCATTTTGCAACATTGGCAAAATATGTTCTTTTAGTTCTGTCGCTATCTGTATTTTTTCATCAATAGAGCGTGAACGCATGGTTGAACCTGTGTGAGTTAACCGTTTAACCATAAGAGGCATCATATTAAGTCGTTCTGGGTTTCCCTTCATCATGCCAATTTGAATTATTCGCCCACCTTTTGCAGCAACTAAATAGTTTTTTTCCACATAATCGCCACCAATAATATCAACTACCATATTAACACCACGTGATAACGTGAAATTCTGCGTGGCTTCGACAAAATCATCAGTTCGATAGTTAATAATGCAATCTGCCCCTAATATTTTTGCAGCATTCGCTTTTTCTTCCGAACCGACGGTGGTGATCACTGTTGCCCCCATTGCTTTTGCTATCATAATGGCCACACTACCAATACCCGATGTTCCCCCGTGGATGAGCACCGTTTCATTTTTTTTAAGTTGGCCAATCTGGCACATATTTGCCCAAACAGTAAAAAAGTTTTCAGGAATAGCGGCACCTTCAATAAATGACAAATTGCCTAGCGGCAATGCAATATCCTTATGTACTAAGCAATATTCTGCATAACCTCCACCTGCTACTAATGCACAAAGTGTGTCACCTAATTGCCAATTATCAACATCGTCTGCTTTTGCAACAACTGTACCTGCTATTTCTAACCCCATAATTGGAGATGCATCGGCAGGAGGTGGGTAAGAACCCTTTCGCTGAAAAATATCGGGGCGATTAACCCCTGCAGCTTCAACCTTAACAAGTAAATATCCTGCAGAAATTCTGGGCAGCGGTTTTTCAATTAATTGCAACTTTTCAGGGCCACCTGGTTCAATAATATTCACAACCGTCATTGTAGTGGGTAAAGGCTGTTGAACATGTGTCATCATGGTCTCCTTTTAGAGGTTAATTTGAAAAATTGATATTTTTAAATTTATTTTTGTGTTAAATTAATGCTAATTAGTTTAATGAATCGTGCTTTAAAATTGCATTTTTAAGTATTAATTCTAATAATGACGTAAGTCAGCTTTTTATTGTTTAGGTGCTAATATTTAATCTATATCAAACATAATATTTAATAATCTGAGTTAATTTAGCATTAATGTCTAAATTAACTAATTTGATGGCCCCTACTTGTCTGGCTATTTTGTCTAATTAGTCAATTCTGTCCTATATTACTACTTACCAGCCGCCTTATCTTATGTTAAAATTGACTCATATCAATAATTTTAACTTGATTGAGCATTTAATATGATCCCAGAAAAAAGAGTTGTTCGTCGCATCCAGTCTGGTGGTTGTGCAATTCATTGTCAGGACTGCAGTATTAGTCAACTTTGCATTCCTTTTACTCTGAATGAACATGAACTGGATCAACTTGATAATATCATTGAGCGTAAAAAACCGATTCAAAAAGGCCAAGCATTATTTAAGGCTGGGGATGAATTACGTTCTTTATATGCCATCCGCTCAGGCACGATAAAAAGCTACACCATAACGGAAGAAGGTGATGAGCAAATCACAGGTTTCCATTTAGCAGGCGACCTCGTCGGTTTTGATGCTATTATTCATACACAGCACCCAAGTTTTGCACAAGCACTTGAAACATCTATGGTTTGTGAAATTCCATTTGAAACGTTAGACGATTTATCAGGCAAAATGCCGAATCTACGTCAACAAATAATGCGCTTAATGAGTGGTGAGATTAAAGGCGATCAAGAAATGATCCTTTTATTATCCAAGAAAAATGCGGAAGAGCGTTTAGCTGCATTTATTCTTAATCTCTCTCATCGTTTTGCTGAACGTGGTTTTTCACCAAGAGAATTCAGATTAACCATGACTCGTGGTGATATCGGTAATTACCTCGGTTTAACCGTCGAAACAATTAGTCGCCTATTAGGCCGCTTCCAAAAAAGTGGCATGCTTAGCGTAAAAGGCAAATATATCACTATCGAAGATATGACTAAATTGACTGATATTGCAGGTAAAGTTTCAGCAATTACTTGCTAGCTTCCCCAAACGGATCACATTAATGGTGATCCGTTTTCGTTTTTTTCCCCAGATTTCTTGCCTATTTAACGCCAATATCTTAGTTTATCTATGTGGAAATATCCGTGTATCGAGAGGACTTCAATATGGCAAACTATAAAAACCTGCTAGTTGCAATTGACCCAAATCAGGATGATCAACCTGCATTAAGACGAGCTGTCTACATCGTGCAGCGTAATGGTGGACGGATAAAAGCGTTTTTACCCATCTATGACTTGTCTTATGACATGACAACGCTGCTCTCTCCTGAAGAACGTAACGCTATGCGTAAAGGTGTCATCAGCCAAAAAGCGGCGTGGATTAAACAGCAAGCCCACTTCTACCTCGAAGCGGGTATTGATATCGAAATAAAAGTGATCTGGCATAACAAGCCTTATGAGGCCATTATTCAAGAGGTCATCAGCGGTGAACACGACTTGTTATTAAAAATGGCTCATCAGACCGATAACTTTGAATCCATTATCTTCACACCTCTAGATTGGCATTTACTCAGAAAATGTCCATCTCCCGTTTGGATGGTAAAAGATAAAGTTTGGCCTGATCACGGGTCGGTGGTGGTTGCGGTTAACTTGTCTAATGAAGAATCCTACCATGACGACTTAAATATTAAGTTAGTGGAAAAAACGCGTGATTTAGCGACACGAATTATTAAGGAACAAGAAATTCATCTTGTCAGCGCCTACCCTGTCGCCCCGATGAATATTGCAATTGAGCTGCCTGATTTTGACCCAAGCCTTTATAATAATGCGCTACGTGGTCAGCACCTAATTGCCATGAAAGAATTAAGACAAAAATTCAGTATCGATGAGAAATACACGCATGTTCGCGAAGGATTACCAGAGAAAATCATTCCAGAAATGTGTGAGGAATTACAAGCGGGTGTCGTTGTACTGGGCATTTTAGGCCGTACTGGCCTATCCGCAGCGTTCTTAGGAAATACCGCTGAACACGTTATTGATAAACTAAAATGTGACTTATTAGCAATAAAACCTGATGGTTTTGTGTGCCCTATTAATGCCGCTGATGATGACTAAACCATTACCTTAAGTATTTAACCCCCATACTTTTGGGGGTTTTCTATTAAGAGCATTATTATTGTTGCTGTAAATTTGTATTGAGTATTGGCCAGGCTTGCATCGCATTAAAAATAACTTGGTTTAATCTTTCAAGCTCGATGCCATCACAAGCTTGAATGGTAAAACCATCAATCACCGTAATATAAAAATCTACAATGGCACTAATAGGGGCATCAGGCGCAACATCACCATCTTCAATGCCTTTTTTCATACGCTGCAACAAAATTTCTTGATAGCTTTTGCGCTTTTCTTGCACACTCAATTGCACATCTTCAATTTGCTTAGAACCATTCATGGTCGCAGTAATTAACATACAACCTGCGGGCTTACCTGGTTGAATAAGCTTCTTTGCGCTCTCATACATCAACAATTCAATCGCCACTTTCGCTGTTTTCGCTTGCTTCACGATAGACAAAATGGGGCACGCTTCATTAGTTAAATAATATTCAATGCATTGATTAAACAATGATGCTTTATCACCAAAAGCACAATAAAGGCTGGGCGCAGTGATGCCTAGTGCTTGGGTTAAATCACTAATCGATGTCGCCACATAACCATTTTGCCAGAACAATAACATGGCTTTTTCTAATGCGTCTTGCTGGTCAAACCCTTTAGGTCGCCCACGTTTTATCTGATTCATATTCTCACTTCACCAGTCATCGATACAGTGTACCATAAACATTTTATAACGATCACTATAAAAACAATTGACAGCATCTAAATTAGCATAAAGAATAGCGCAATAATTCTATAGCGGTCACTATAAAATTATATATTTACACTTTATTCAATTTTCCATGGAAAGCACATGACAACAATTAATCTTTCTTCGCACAATGGTAACTGGCTTTCACTCTTATCTGCAACTTTTGCCTGCTTCATTATTGTGACTGGTGAATTTTTAGCCATTAGTGTGCTAAATGACATCGCTCACGATTTTCAAATTTCAACAGGAACAGCGGGCCTTACAGTTACCGTAACGTCAATTGCAGGGATGGTTTCCGCACTATTCGTCCCAATTTATGCAAAAAATATTGATAGACGCCAAGTATTACTCTTTTTAGTTGCACTGATGATATTCGCCAATGCAATTACTGCGTTTGCATCCAGTTTTGGGTTAGTTCTACTAGGCCGATTTGCACTAGGAATCGCATTAGGTGGTTTCTGGGGGGTTGCTGCTGGCCTTGTGATCCGTTTGGCTCCTAAAAATATGGCGATTACCACTTCTGTAACTATCTTCTTTTCTGCGGTGACATTAGTGACCGTCATTGGAGTTCCTTTAGGGGCGTTGTTATCTGACAACTACGGTTGGAGAATGCCATACATCGCGCTAGTTATTGCGGGTATTGCAGCGCTATTGATGCAATATTTTTCGTTACCTTCATTGAAGCCTTCTTCATCCATGCAGTGGAATGAATTATTACTCATGCCGTCACACCCTATTGCACGTAAAGGGTTGATCATATTCACGTTGATTTTCTTAGCACATTTTTCGGCTTATAACTATTTTACCGTATTTTTCAAACAAACCGCGGGATTTGCTGAAGGGCAAATTTCTGCATTATTGCTATTTTTTGGCCTTGCCAGTGTCGTAGGCAACATTTTAGCGGGTTACGTGGGGAAATATAACGTTCGCTATAATTTTGCCATCAGCGCATTACTGTTAGCTTTAGCATTTTTAGCATTATCTGCCTTAGATTTTAATTGGGCAACGAGCGTAATATTCGTATTTTCATGGGGTGTAGCGGCGGGTATGGTTCCTGCCACGATTAATATGTGGATGCATGTCCATGTGCCTGAGCTAACAGAAAAAGGTTCCGCCTTAATTACTTTTATGTTTTTAATTTTAATTACGATCGGTAGTTTAGTTGGGGGCTATGTGATGGATCACTTCAATGGTGGCGTTCTCATGGCCAGTATGTTAACGATTGCGACGCTTGCTTTCTTATTGGTCTTTACCTTTGCACGCGGTTTAACCAATTGCGCTCGCTTTTGCACCAATAAATGATTAAAAAATGGGGTTACTGGCATAGGCCAATAACCCCACAATATTTATTTAATTATTCAGTGATTACAACGCACGTAAGATAGCATCAACGCTGTCTTTCGCATCACCAAACAACATTTGCGTATTTTCTTTAAAGAATAATGGATTCTGCACACCTGCATATCCCGTATTCATAGAACGTTTAAATACAATCACATTATTCGCTTTCCAAACTTCCAAAACTGGCATTCCAGCGATTGGACTATTTGGATCCTCTTGCGCCGCAGGGTTAACCGTATCATTCGCCCCAATAACTAATACCGTATCAGTGTCAGAGAAATCATCATTAATTTCATCCATTTCTAATACAATATCATAAGGGACTTTTGCTTCAGCCAATAACACGTTCATATGGCCTGGTAAACGCCCAGCAACTGGGTGAATACCAAAACGGACATTGATACCGCGTTCGCGCAGTTTGGTTGTAATATCTGCTACAGGATACTGTGCTTGAGCTACTGCCATACCGTAGCCTGGTGTGATGATCACTGAAGTTGAGTTTTTCAACATTTCAGCGACTTCTTCGGCGGTACTTTCACGGTACTCACCCATTTCTTCTTCAGTACCTGTTGAAGAGCCATCTGTACCAAAGCCCCCCGCTATCACACTGAAAAATGAACGGTTCATCGCCTTACACATAATGTAAGACAGGATAGCACCCGATGAGCCCACTAATGCCCCTGTCACAATCAGCAAGTCATTACTTAACATGAAGCCTGCCGCTGCCGCTGCCCAACCTGAATAGGAGTTCAGCATTGAAACGACTACTGGCATGTCTGCACCACCAATAGAAGCCACTAAGTGCCAACCAAAGGCTAATGCAATCACCGTCATGATTAACATTAAGAACACTTGCAAGCCAACGCTTTGCGTCTTAACGAAAATCACTAATAAAATAAATGAAACAACCAGCGCAGCTAAGTTGAGTTTATGACGGTTTGGCAACATCATTGGTTTAGATGACATTTTGCCTGATAACTTACCGTAAGCCACCACTGAACCCGTAAAGGTCACCGCACCAATGAAGATACCGAGGAAAACTTCAGTTAAATGAATATTTTCCATCACAGCATCAGCATGGCCTTCACTTGCGATAAAGCTGTTAAAACCAACTAGTACTGCCGCTAAACCGACGAAGCTATGCAAAATAGCAACCAGCTCTGGCATTTCGGTCATTTCAACTTTTTTTGCTAAACGGATACCAATAACGGCCCCAATAACCATCGCAATGATCATCCAGCCTACATTGGCACTGTGTGGCCCCAAAATGGTCGCGATAAGTGCAATCGCCATACCAATCACGCCATAAGTATTCCCTCGTTGAGAACTTTCATGGCGTGATAGCCCCGCTAGACTAAAAATAAATAGGATAGCAGCAACAATGTACGCCGCTGTCACAATTCCACTCGACAACATAAGTTACCCCTTACCCTTTACGAAACATTTTTAACATACGCTGAGTTACAGTGAACCCACCGAAAATATTGATACTTGCGATCAATATGGCAATAAAGGATAAGAAGCTTACCCAGCCGCCACTGCCAATTTGCAGTAACGCACCAACAACAATGATCCCTGAAATTGCATTGGTCACTGACATCAGTGGTGTATGCAACGCATGTGTCACGTTCCACACCACGTAATAACCTACGACACACGCAAGCGCGAATACGGTAAAGTGTGATAAAAATTCTTTTGGTGCAGAATTTGCAAACCAACCAAAAAGAATAATCGCTAACGCCATCAAACCATATTTCAGCGTTGGCGACATTTTCTTCTCAGGTGCTTTAACTTTCTCCACTGCTTTCGGTTTCGCCTGCGGCTGTGCAGATACCTGAATTGGTGGTGCAGGCCACGTAATTTCACCTTGTTTGATGACAGTCACACCGCGAATAACCAGATCGTCGAAATCAATATTAATTTCGCCGTCTTTCTCTTTACACAACAATTTCATCAGGTTAACAAGATTAGTACCGTATAACTGTGAAGATTGCGTTGGTAAGCGACTTGGTAAATCGGTATAGCCAATAATTTTGACGCCGTTGTCAGTAACAACCAGCTTATCCGCTTGTGTTAATTCACAGTTGCCACCAGTTTGAGCAGCTAAATCCACGATAACACTGCCTGGCTTCATCGACTCGACCATTTCTTTGGTGATCAATTTTGGTGCTGGTTTACCTGGAATCAATGCGGTGGTCACAATGATATCAACATCTTTTGCTTGAGCAGCAAACAGTTCCATCTCCGCCTTAATAAAGGCTTCAGACATGACTTTTGCATAACCGTCGCCGCTACCCGCTTCTTCCTTGAAATCGAGTTCAAGGAATTCAGCGCCCATGCTTTGAACTTGCTCTTTCACTTCTGGACGAGTGTCGAATGCACGCACTATTGCACCAAGACTACCCGCAGCACCAATGGCCGCAAGCCCTGCAACCCCTGCACCGATGATCATGACTTTCGCTGGCGGTACTTTACCTGCGGCAGTAATTTGCCCTGTAAAGAAACGACCAAATTCATGAGCCGCTTCCACAATGGCACGATACCCTGCGATATTGGCCATTGAACTTAATGCATCTAATGATTGGGCACGAGAAATACGAGGTACAGCATCCATTGCCATCACGTTGATATTACGTGCTTTTAAAGCATCCATTAGCTCAGCATTCTGTGCTGGCCAGATGAAACTCACCAGTGTCACCCCTTCTTTTAACAACGGGATTTCATCTTCAAATGGTGCGTTGACTTTAAAAACAATATCCGCGGCAAAAGCGGTGTCACGATCGACAATCTCAGCCCCAGCTTGCTCATAGGCGGTATCATCAAAACTCGCTAAATGACCAGCGTTGTGTTCTACACAAACAGAAAAACCCAACTTAAGAAGTTGAGTGACTGTTGACGGTGTAGCAGCAACACGCGCTTCATTGGCAAGTCGTTCACTTG
This sequence comes from Providencia xihuensis, assembly GCF_041953405.1. Classification (NCBI taxonomy): domain Bacteria; kingdom Pseudomonadati; phylum Pseudomonadota; class Gammaproteobacteria; order Enterobacterales; family Morganellaceae; genus Providencia; species Providencia xihuensis. The sequence goes on from NZ_CP169565.1 coordinate 2,478,849, forward strand.
GTATACCAATACGCATAATGTTCCCTTTTTAAAGCCTAATGTAATGTTGTTTATAGGTGTTTGCTAAAATAATGACCATTATCACAGAGAAAAGTCTTATTTTGTGCATAAACAGATTTTAAATGTCCTAATAACCTACTGAAAATATGCTTCTTGATCCATAATTGATCGCGATTCTTAGACAGTAAATGGAATTCACAGTGAAAATCTTAGTTTTAGGTCAATAAAATACTGGATACTTTAAAAAATCTGGTAAATTTGACTAGTCAATAATTATTTATTTCTTATAAAAAGAAAATCATGAGACAACAGGTTCAGTTACGTGTAATAATCACGTACATGTGATACAACTAAGATTCAGCACGTTTATAATAAATTGCGCAAGGCGGAAGGATTTTGTATGAAGCTGAAAACTACGGTCATCGCAGCCGCGGTGCTATCATTAACTAGTATAACTGCTACTCAGGCGGCTGTTGAGTTGACGCCAAAACAGGCTACTGAATTAAAACCTTATGAGCGTATAACAGTCACCGGGCGCTTTAATGCTATCTATGAAGCATCCGATGCCGTCTCCCGTAGGGCTGATAAAATGGGGGCGTATGCCTTTTACATTCAAAGCCTTGACGATATAGGCGATAGCGGCAACATGCGTGTTGTTGCTGATGTCTATGCCAAAGATGCACCAAGTGTCGATGAACCAAAACGCCGAGTATTCGGTGGTGTTGAAGAAATGTCGAAAACCGATGCAGCACAGTACGAACCATTCGATACTGTCACTGTAAGTGGTTTTTACCCTTCTCAACCCGATTTATATGAAGCCATCGCGAAACAAGCTCTCAAAAAGAATGCGGCTTCATTTTATGTCGTTCGTAATATCGCAATGAATGATGGTGGTAATACATTAGCAACAGCTTATATCTATAAGAAAGACGCGCCAAAACGCCAAGTTCTTAATGAGGAAGCTGTTGTTCCAGCCGATTCAGATGCAGGGCGAGCTCTGTTAGCTGAAGGTGGAGAAGCTGCGAAAAAAGTGCGTATCCCAGGGGTTGCTTCATCAGAAGAACCAACAACTGCTGTTGGTCGTTTCTTTGAAACATCAAGTAGCCAACCAGGGCGTACTAGCGTAACGTTACCAAGTGGTTATGTAATTGAAGAAGTTAATAAAACAGCTGCTGCGCAGATGGTTCCATTTGACTCAATTACATTCTCTGGTTACTACACCAATACTCCTGAAGTACGTTATCAAATTGCGAAACGTGCTGAAGCTAAAGGTGCTAAATATTTCCATATTACAAGAGAATGGCAATCTAATGGCGGAAGCGTAACCATTAGCGCCGACCTATTTAAATAATAAATAGTGTACTCTTCTAAAAACCAGCCTAAATCACTAGGCTGGTTTTTTTCGCCCATAATTACAGCTCAGCCCCTCTCTTTATCTCATTTCTTACCGTGCTTTTTCAGGATTAACGAAAAAGTGAATAAATCACCTGATAAAATGCATATTTTCCCATTGCATATCGGCCATTTCATTCGTAGAATCCACCACTCAAATTATGGCAGTCAATCTCTCTAGATTATTGTACGCTGTTAGTTAAACTCATTACTGTAATGGCGTTTTAACGTCATTTTAACTTTTGATTGTTGAACATTCAGGATTTACTTTGAAAAATACATTAAGCCTTACTGCATTAACCGCCCTTGTTCTTAGCTCAATGGTTGGTGCGGGTGTATTTAGTCTTCCTCAGAATATGGCTGAAGTGGCGAGCCCACTGGCATTAATCATTGGTTGGTCTATTACAGGCGTTGGTATCTTATTTCTCGCATTTGCCCTTTTATTACTATCGCGCATTCGTCCTGATCTTGATGGTGGCATTTTTACCTATGCAAAAGTCGGCTTTGGTGAACTTGTTGGGTTCTGTTCCGCGTGGGGATATTGGCTTTGTGCCGTTGTGGCCAATGTCTCTTACTTGGTTATCGTTTTTGCTGCGATCAGCTTTTTCACCGACACCCCTGATAACATCATTTTTGGTGATGGGAATACATGGCAGGCATTGATTGGTGAATCTATCTTGCTGTGGTTTGTTCATTATTTAGTCCTACGAGGCGTACAAACCGCTGCAGGTATTAATAAATTAGCCACCATGGCAAAACTCGTTCCCCTCGGGCTATTTATCGTTTTAGCATTTTTTGCGTTTAAACTCGACATTTTTAGTGCCGATTTTAGTGGGATTGAGCTAAAAATGCCTGTTTGGGAACAAGTTAAAGACACCATGTTAATTACCCTTTGGGTGTTTATTGGTATCGAAGGCGCTGTTGTGGTTTCCGCTCGAGCGAGAAACCGCCGTGATGTTGGTTTAGCAACGATATTCGCCGTTAGCTCTGCACTCATCATTTATATACTTGTTACATTATTATCACTCGGTATAATGCCTCGCGCTGAACTGGCAGAGATTAAAAACCCATCAATGGCCACTTTAATGGTTAATTTGATTGGTTCAAGTGGCGATATCATTATCGCTGCAGGTCTCATCATTTCAGTTTGTGGCGCTTACCTTAGCTGGACTATTATGGCTGCTGAGGTACCTTATATTGCAGCACAATATCAATCTTTCCCTAAAGTCTTCAATCGGCTAAATAAAAATGATGCCCCTTCTTCATCTTTATGGCTAACGAATGGCGCGGTACAGCTTTCTTTGGTCTTAATTTGGCTCAGTGGCAGTAATTACAATACATTACTGACAATTGCCTCAGAAATGATTTTAGTACCGTATTTTCTAGTCGGTGCATTCTTAATGAAAGTCGCATTTGAAAGGCACAGCAAAGCATTATTAATGGTTGGGTTCGTTGCAAGTGTTTACGGCCTATGGTTATTATATGCCTCTGGGTTAATCAATCTTATGCTATCCGTTGTGTTATATGCTCCAGGAATCTTGGTGTTTTTCTATGCACGTCAACAACAGTCTTGTAAGGCTCCATTAAAGGCCATTGAAACCACTATGGCGTTCGCTATCATGGGTGCATCCCTTCCTGCCCTTTATTACTTAGTGGCTTGATGGCTATCAAGGAGGGTCTCTGCCCTCCTTTCCTTCATTCAATACAACTCCCCGTATTATATCGAGTTTTCTATTCGCTCAGCCTATCCTTACTTTATTATGCACTGTTTCCTATTTTACGATTAGTGACCTAAAACTGTTGTACTTACGCAATTGTATATAAATTTTATCAAAAAATAGTATGTTGTAACTAAAATATCAGTAATATGCGATTAGACATAAAAAACCGCTTTAGACTATAAGCCCAAAGCGGTTTTATTCATCCAAGTTAAAAAATACGTTAGAGTTTTTGTGACAAACTTTCCATCGTTTGAATGATACGTTTGTCTGAAATTGGATATGGCGTTCCTAATTGTTGAGCAAATAGGCTTATACGTAATTCTTCAATCATCCAGCGAATTTCCTGCACCTCTGGTATATTTTTTTGAATAGGTGAAAGTTTCGTTAGCCATTGTTGCCACATATTTTGCACATGCTCAATTTTGCTCATTTGTGCGCGATCACGATTCGGGTCAATAGCCAGTTTTTCAAGGCGACGTTCAATGCCATTTAAATAACGTAGCACATCAGGTAAACGCTTCCAGCCATGTGCGGTCACAAATCCTTTAAAGACTAGGTTCCCCATTTGCGCTTTTAAATCAGAAAGTGCTAGTGCCATAGAAAAATCTACCCGCCCTTTCAAACGTTTATTAATGGCAAACACCGCGCTTAGAATTTGTTCAACTTGCTTCGCAATATTGACCACAACGTCATTGAGTTCTGCACGAGCAAACTCTTTAAGCTTCTCAAATTGCGCTTCATCCCATACAGCACCACCAAAGTTGGAGATCAGTTGATCAACCCCACAAGCAATACAATCGTCAATAAGGTCTAATACCTTACCATAAGGGTTAAAATACAAACCTAATTTAGATTTATTGGGTAATTTTTCATGGAGATATTTAATTGGAGAAGGAATATTAAGCAATAATAATCGACGAACACCACTCCACATGGCTTGTTGCTGCTCAAATTCCGTTTCAAACACCCGAATACCGACACTGCTTTTTTCATCAACCAACGCTGGGTAGGCTTTCACTGAATAACCGCCCCTCTTTTGCTCATAGCGTTGTGGTAGTTCGCCAAAACTCCAGATATGTAATCCTGATTGCTCAATACCATCATCAACAACTTCAGAAAGCGTTTCTTGTACTTTTTCTTTTAAACTGCTTTTTAGAACATCAAGGTCTTGCCCCTCTGCGATGGTTTTATTTTTTTCACCAATCACGCGGTAAGTCATTTTTAAGTGCGCAGGAAGTTGGTCAAGCTGCCAAGCATCACGATCAACCGTAACGCCAGTCATCCGTCGTAGCTCTTTTTCTAGCTTATCTAATACATTTCCTTCTGGCTCTGCTACTCGCTCAAGAAACGCTGATGCATAATTAGGAGCAGGAACAAAATTTCGTCTGATAGGCTTAGGCAATGATTTGATTAATGCGACAATCAGTTCGTGACGCAATCCTGGCACCTGCCAGTCAAACCCACTATTTTGCACCTGATTTAAAATTGCTAACGGAATATATACCGTCACGCCATCCGCATCTGTTCCAGGTTCAAACTGATAACTTAAGCGGAATTTTAAATCACCTTGATGCCAATAATTGGGGTAATCAAGCGCGGAGACATTGCCTGCATCTTCCTTGATTAACATGCTCTTTTCAAAATTCAGCAAGTCAGCTTGCTGTTTTGACGCTGTTTTCCACCAATTATCAAAATGACGAGATGAAATCACATCGTTTGGAATACGTTGGTCATAAAAGGCAAATAGGGTTTCATCATCAACAAGGATGTCGCGGCGGCGAGATTTATGTTCTAAATCTTCAACTTCTGACAGCAATTTCAGGTTTTCTTTAAAGAACGCATGACGTGTTAACCAATCCCCTTCAACCAAGGCATGACGGATAAACAATTCACGACAAAGCAGCGGGTCAATATTGCCATAATTCACTTGCCGTGATGCCACAATTGGCAAACCATATAATGTCACTTTTTCAGATGCCATCACTGCGCCTTCTGATTTTGACCAATGTGGTTCACTATAGTTATGCTTAGTCAGGTGCACCGCTAGAGGCTCAACCCACTCAACATCAATAGCGGCGGCAATACGCCCCCATAATTTTGATGTTTCAACCAACTCTGCAACCATGGCCCACTTAGGCGGTTTTTTGAACAAACCAGAGCCTGGGAAAATAGTAAAGCGCGCATTCCTTGCTCCAGTAAACTCATGTTTATCTGCATCTTTTTGCCCAATATGAGAAAGCAGGCCCGATAATAATGAAACATGGATCCCTCGAAAATCCGCTTCAACACTATTAATTGCAAAGCCTTGCTCTTTCACTACTTGACGTAACTGGGTATAAAGATCTTGCCATTCACGAATGCGTAAATAATTTAGAAAATCTTGGCGGCACATTTTGCGAAATTGCGCATTCGAAAGCTGGGTTTGTTGCTCTTTGAGGTAATCCCAAAGGTTTAAAAACGCCATAAAATCCGATTGCTTATCATGGAAGCGACGGTGTTTTTCATCAGAAGCTTGCTGCTTATCTAATGGGCGTTCTCTTGGGTCTTGAATCGATAGCGCCGATACAATAACCATCGTCTCACGTACTGCACCGTGTTTTCGCGCCTCAATCACCATCCGCGCCAATCGAGGATCAACGGGCAATTGCGCGAGTTGTCGGCCTATATCCGTAAGTTGATAGCCTTTACCCACTTGTTTATGCGGTTTAATACCACCGAGCTCTTCGAGTAACTTCACACCATCTTGAATATTGCGCTTATCTGGTGCTTCAACAAATGGAAATGCAGCAATATCCCCTAGCCCAATAGAGGTCATTTGCAAAATAACGGAAGCTAAATTAGTTCTTAGAATTTCAGGATCGGTAAATTCAGGGCGAGAAAGAAAGTCTTCCTCTGAATATAATCGAATACAAATACCATCGGAAACCCGTCCACAACGCCCTTTACGCTGGTTGGCTGATGCTTGTGAAATGGCTTCAACGGGTAAGCGTTGGACTTTAGTTCGATAGCTATAACGGCTAATTCGAGCATAACCCGTATCAATAACATACTTGATACCTGGAACTGTGAGTGATGTTTCCGCAACGTTAGTCGCTAAAATTATGCGTCTGCCACCATGAGGATGAAAAATTCGGTTCTGCTCGCTATTAGATAACCTTGCAAATAAAGGTAAAATTTCCGTATGACGCAATGACAATTTGGATAGTGCATCTGCGGTATCACGAATTTCCCGCTCTCCACTCATAAAAATTAAAATGTCGCCATTACCTTCAACAGATAATTCATTTACTGCATCAATGATCCCATCAATCTGGTCACGTTCGTTATCGTTATCATCCCCAATTATAGGGCGATAACGCACCTCAACCGGATAAGTACGCCCTGAAACCTCGACAATTGGAGCATGGTTAAAGTGTTTAGAAAAACGTTCAGGATCAATGGTTGCGGAAGTAATGATAACTTTTAAATCAGGCCGCTTTGGTAATAATTGGCGTAAATAGCCTAGAATAAAATCAATATTTAAACTTCTTTCATGGGCCTCATCAATGATGATGGTATCGTATTGCAGGAGCAATTTATCATTTTGTAATTCCGCCAGCAAAATACCGTCTGTCATTAATTTGACCTGAGTTGTTTCACTCACTTGGTCACTAAAACGTACCTTATAACCCACATTAGTACCAAGCTCGCACTCTAATTCATGAGCAAGACGGGTCGCAACCGAACGGGCCGCCAACCGTCTTGGTTGAGTATGACCAATAAAACCTTGGAGACCGCGGCCAAGCTCGAGGCAAATTTTCGGGATCTGTGTTGTTTTCCCTGATCCTGTTTCACCTGCAATAATCACCACTTGGTGCTTCTTAATTGCATCCAAGATAACGTCTTTCTTTTGACTAACAGGAAGATTATCTGGATAGACAATTTTAGGTGGGTTCAGTTTTTTTATCGCAACTTTTTGTTTTGCTAATTCAATATCTGCTTTAATCACATCGAGTACCGCATTACGTGATTTTTCATCACGGATTTTTGCAATACCTTGAATTCTTTTTTTCAGTAACCACTGATCACGCAGTGAAGTTTGTCCTATTTCAGCATTTAATGCCATCAGTATGGATTTCACGCTTTAAACCCTTATTTTTAATCAAGTACAATGCACGACGGCCTTTTACTTCGTCGTATAGCAGCAATATTTCGTTTTATTTTTTAGTTCTTGTTATTACATAAATAATACCATCAGTTTTTTTGAAGAAGGCAGTCTAATTTTCTTTCTATCAATCAGTTAGCTATCACGTATGATTATACGTAAAGCAACATCAATAAATTTAAGGACCATAATGAGTAACGTATTACTATTAAAATCAAGTATTCTGGCAGACAATTCTCAAAGCAATAAAATAGCCGATTACTTTATTCAACAATGGCAAGAAAAGAACCCTGAGGACACTGTGACTGTTCGAGATCTCGTCAATGAGCCAATCCCTGCCATTGATGGTGAAATTTTAGCAGCTTTTGGCCCTAGTGACACGAAAACAGAGCAACAACAAGCACATTTAGACCTGTCTAATTCCTTAATTGAAGAAATAAAAGCACATGATGTCATTGTTATTGCTGCGCCAATGTATAATTTTACGATCCCCTCACACTTAAAGCATTACTTTGATTTTATTGCGAGATCAGGCCATACATTTAAATATACCGAACAAGGCTCTGTCGGTTTACTGGAAAATAAACGGGCATTTGTCTTAACCAGCCGTGGTGGAATATATAAAGATACCCCAGCAGATACCATGGTGCCTTATATGACTTTATTTTTAAATTTTCTGGGTATTAAAGATATTGAATTTGTTTTTGCCGAAGGCACAGCTTTAGGTAATGGTTCAGTCGAAAAAGCCCACCAGCAAGCTCAACAACACATTAATAGCCTTATTGTCTAAATCAATCATCAAAACAACCTAAACTACCTTTGTTATTTTGTTATACTTTGCGCACTTTCTGAGTGCGCATTTTTATTTTTTCTTTAGCCATTGACCATTAATACCTCGCACATATTCCCCAGCGTTCGCCCTTTCGACTAGTTTTTGCCCTGCTATTCGAGCGACTTCATTGGTTTTAAGGTTATTTTTGGACGCAATTTCGCTGTACTTTTTTTCCCGTTCACGATTAATTTGTTCTGCTAATTTAACGGCTTCAACATTCTCAGTTTTTACTACCGCTAAGTAGCCTGATAGCGTTTCACCCAAAACCCCTTTTTCTTTTGCTTCATCCACCGTAAGTGAAAATGCTGAAAATACACTTAATAGTGAACACAGAGTTAATACTTTTATTATTCGGCTCATTTATCGCTGACCTCCCCGAATAAGTCGCTGTTTTCTTTGAGTAACTCTTCAACTTGTCTGTCAGCTTTTATCTGTATTTCGTGCTCTATTTTCACATTCATATTAATATTAATTGGCTTATCTGGTGTCGCAACTTCTACTCGCAAACATGCCACTAAGAAAAAAGCCATAATAATCACTGTACTTACTTTTAATGTACTCACGTTATTCCTTAAACCTTCATAGGTTCTTTTCAAGCCATTCTTCTAAAGAGCTACCAAATCGTAAACTACGCCACAGCTGAAAAATATTTTCTTCATGTTGGTAGTTTAAATGCACCTCCCGTTTTTTCTTTTCTTGAGCGTTAAAGCCTTCAAGGATTGTTTTCATCGTTAGCTGCCCTAGATTAGTGATATTCACATCGGTACGGCTACGTTTTATTTCTAAATACTGTAACCAGCCAATGGCAGACCCCGCAGAAATATTATCTTTTTGAATAGATTCTACAAATTGTGTATCTAACCGTAAGGTTAAAGGACCATTGTTTTCTACCCATCCTTGCTTGACTATCCACTCAGGATTATTCAAATAAAACGGAAGTTCACCATTTACTTTGCCTGAAACGGCAAATTGAGATACTTTTAGTATGGTAAATAATTGACTCAGTTCAATTTGATGTAATCGTATCGTCGATGCATCCGTTTGCGGCCAACGTAATAAGTCCATAGAGACATCACCGCCCAACATTTTAAACCCAACATTTGTGAGTTTCAGTGGTGCTGAATCTGTTGGCGGATAAGTTCCAACTAAGTCGGCTTTAATATCCGTCAGTTCAAAAAGGTTGTTGAGCTTTTTAATTCGCAATTCTACGGGAGATTTTTCCCCAAAAGTCCATGTGCTTTGCTTTAAACGCCATGGTAATACAAAATTTAAGCCAGATAACTCACCATCTTTTAACCAAAGACTTGTATTTTCCACACGCCAATGTCCACCAGCAATAAACCCATCCTCTGGGGTAATTGAAAATGCCGCTTGTGAGAATAACTTACCTTGCTTAAGTTCGAGTCCAAGATCGGCAGGTATTAATGTTTGAAATGCGGTGACAGACTGTTCTGGCCAGCGTGCCTCCCCTCTTAAACGCTCACCATCCCAACGCCCAAAAATAACAATGGGCCCCACATCTTGCGTGCTTAAATCACCTTTTAATTGAAATTCAGCAGGTGACTTTCCTTTAATATCCGCGTTCACTGTTATTTTTGGTAAATAACTTTCGACACCAAACTGCATTCGATTACTGGTTAATTGTAATGCACCATTAAAGCTAGCTTTTGTCCCATCTCTTTGCCACTGCAATGGCTTTGTGAGTTTTAAGCGTGGGGCACTCATCGATAACAAACCATATTTAATTTGATCGAAGCCTGTTGTCAGATTATTTAAGGTAATTAATGAGTCTTGCCAACTACCATTGCCCTTAATATCCCAACGTGCTGCTAATGAAGGTAATTTGGCATTTCCCCAGTAATTCCAAAACCACTTACCATTATCAAGGGTAAATTTATTGGCTTTACCATCAAGGTGAATATCAAAGTCCCCCCAATATTGCTCTTGCACTTTTAATATTGCCTGTAGCCTTCCCGATATTCCTTCTTCGCTTAAAGATGTTCCAGCCAAAGGTAAACGGATCTCTTTTAACATGATCGTTGGCGATGCTCGCCCATAAGCTCTTAATAATGAGCCTGATAGTAAAGAGATTTTAGGTGAGGTTAATTGTCCTGAAATTTTCGCAGGCAAATTAATATCAAGAACCATATCATCATATTTAACTTGCCCATTTAGCTTAAAATCAACATCCGTATTTAATAAATCAAGATGCGTTTCTGGTAGCGTTAATACAATATTCCCCTTACCTTTCTTCGCCTGCGTCAACATATTCAAGCGGCCAGAAAAAATCATATCGCCTAATGGTTTTTCCCAATTTTCAATTTGAAAGCTGACACCACCTTCTATGGGTATCCCTGCCTCTTCCCATTGCCATTTTCCTTGTGAAACGGTAACTATTGATGGTGATAATGCCCATGGAAGATTCAGTACCGTTTTTTGCATATCCGTGTCAGTGACAATTAACACTCCATTTTCATCTAGCCATGCTAATTTTGCTTGTAAATGTTTTTCAGGGCTTAATAATTTAAAATTGGCCTCCAACATTCCTTTTTGTGGAAGTTGGCTTGCAATGAGTGGTAATTGAACATCACCTGTTAATGTTATTGTTTGCTGTTGTTCTGGTAAAAATGCCGAGAACTCACTGATCACCAACTGTTTATCTTTAGTAATCAGCGAGGATAATCTTAAATTATCTCCTCTAAAATCAAACTGCAAAGGGATGTTTTTATCTGAACGGCGTAACCAAATACTCCCCTGGTAGTCATCCCATGGTTGGATATTGATATTATTTATGACCATAGAAAAAAGAGGAATTTTGTCAATCAGCTCAGCAATATTTAGCGGTTCTCCAGATGCCATTTCATCCGATTCAAGTGCGCTAATACACTCTGTAGAAACGTTAACATTATCTATATTTAAATGAAGTGGGAAAAAAGAAAGACGAGCATTTTGCAAATCAACAAGTTTGCAATTCTTTGCTGTTAAACTGAGCTCAGCGATCTGTAATTGCCCCTGAGCCATTCTTGGATCTAAAAATGATAATTGAAGTGGCTTTGGTAAGTAATGAGAAGCAACAACAGGAAGCCAGCGTGCGACTGTTATCCATAATATAGCTAAGAGAACAGCACTCCCTCCGAAAAACCAGAGTAAAATTTTGCCAGCTCTTTTAAATACCTGCATCAACTTCGTCCTTGTGAGATTAGCTCAGTACCATGATTGTTGAATTTTAATTCAATCTTTACATTAACTCGTTGTCTAAAAAGCATAAACCATATTCATATGTAAACAGATACCTATTTTCTTAATTTCTAGGTGATTTACAAACTTAATTGTCTTATTCTGAGTTTATCTTTTGTAGGTACACTATTTTATCTACTATTTTTATTGGTTCCTAAAAATTGGAGTCTCTTCGATGAAAATTGTTTCTTATAGTACCAAACAGTATGATCGCAAGCACATGGAGCAAGTTAATCAAGGCTCAGAATTTAATTTTAGTATTGAATACTTTGATTTTCCATTAACTGTTCAAACCGCCAAAAATGCTGTGGGGGCTGACGCAGTGTGTATTTTTGTTAATGATGAAGCCAATCGTGCTGTTTTAGAAGAGCTTGCAGCTTTAAATATTCACATTTTAGCTTTACGCTGCGCTGGGTTTAATAATGTTGATCTTGAAGCTGCAAAAGAGCTTGGAATTCACGTTGTTCGTGTTCCAGCTTATTCGCCAGAAGCGGTTGCAGAACATGCGGTTGGAATGATGCTGTGCCTAAACCGCCGGATCCACCGTGCTTACCAACGAACCCGTGATGCGAACTTTTCGCTTGAGGGTTTAACTGGCTTTAACATGCATAATCGTACCGCAGGGATCATCGGAACGGGCAAAATTGGGCAAGCGACTTTACGTATTTTAAAAGGTTTTGGCATGCGCTTACTTGCACACGATCCCTACCCTAACCAAGCAGTTTTAGACTTAGGTGCAGAGTATGTTGATTTAGATACTTTATATAAACAATCAGACGTTATCTCTCTTCATTGCCCTTTAACACCTGAAAACCATCATTTACTCGATGAAAGCGCTTTCAGTAAGATGAAAAAAGGGGTCATGATCATCAACACAAGCCGAGGAGCCTTAGTCGACTCTGTCGCCGCAATTAATGCATTGAAATCACAAAAAATCGGTTCACTTGGCATGGATGTCTATGAAAATGAACGTGATTTGTTTTTTGAAGATAAATCTAATGATGTGATTCAAGATGACGTTTTCCGCCGCCTTTCATCTTGTCACAATGTATTATTTACAGGCCATCAAGCATTTTTAACTGAAGAGGCTTTAACCAGTATTAGTCAAACAACTCTTAGCAATATTGATCAGGTTAGCCATGGCAAAGCCTGCCCGAATATTGTTAATGCTTAATTGGACGTTGGATTGATGAAACGTTTAATTCCACTGACCTTATTGGGTTTATTATTAGCGGCTTGCCAAACACATCAAGTCGATGCGAAGAACGACGATAAATCGATTCGAGATGCTTTAGTTCACCATCGCTATGTTTTAACTGAAGTTGACGGTAAACCCATTAAAGCAAAACAAACTGTTCCTTACATCGCTTTTGGAGAAAAGATGTTTGTTTCTGCCTCAATGTGTAATGACTTTAATGGATTAGGCTATATTAATAACGCTAATATCACCGTTAAAAACCTGACCAAGACGGAACTTGAATGTGTTGATGAAGATTTGTCTAAATGGGATACCATGTTAAAACGCATGCTTATAGAAGGTGCGACTATTAATTTAAAAAATAATCAACTCGTCTTAATTCAAGGACATTACAAATTAGTGTATTCCTTGCGTGATTACGTCAATTAGTCTCATATTCTAAATACAAAACCGTACTCATTAATGTGATTTCAAATGGGTACGGCTTTTATAGACCTATATCTATTCAAAACTACTTAGCCTTATCGAACAACAAGTCCACTTTCGTGATATGTGACATTTTATCCATATAATTACGGATATTGCTACTGAAAGCTAAGCCAGCAACAATACTTAGGCTACGTAACGTAGGAAAGATATAAAAATCGTTTATATCAATAGTCTCGCCGCGGTTTTCTAGCCAGACATCTAATAATGACATTTGAGGTGCGAGTTCGACGAGTAAAGTATGTGTTTCTTTTCGAAATTCAGCCAAGTCACCATAGGATTTTGACGTTCTCTCTTTATATGCAGCTCTAGCTTCATTTGTGCTTATTTCTGGGAAATCCGTTTCGACAAAACGGGGAGTCACTAATTTAGAGACGACACCAGATACGGCTTTAGACCAAGTTTCAATTTGTGGTGATAAAACCCCCGTAGCGTATTTTTTTTCACTTAGCTGGTCAATATAATGCACAATGTCTAGGCTTTCTGGTAAATAGCTCCCGTCATCTTTTTCTAAGATCGGTAGCATTTTTTTACCGATCATTCGGATGGGTGTCTCATGATCGTTATCCAACAGAACGATTTGCTCTACTGCAATATTTTTTAAGCCCAAAATCATTCTTGCTCTAACGCAAAATGGGCAGTGGTCATAGATATACAGTTTCATTTTTCACCTCACGGATAGTGATAAGCGCCAGTAGAACCTTAGTAATAGTATATGTTAATGCACATATTTTGGGATTAATTTTTGTTTTTAGACACTTTAGTGTTTGGTGCACAAAATCCCAATCTAAAAAATAGCATTATGGCAGAATACCTATTTTGAAAATAAGAAATCAATCCCCTATGCCTATAAACAATATTGCTATTATCCTGTTTGATCGATTTGAAACCCTTGATGTGATGGGGCCTGTTGAAGTATTTGGTCGGCTCGACCATTGCCAAATTGATTTTATTTCACCAACAGGAATGCCAATGACAAGCTCTCAAGGTGTAACTGTTAATACGCACATGATTTCAACTCCATCCTATCGGCACATATTGATCCCTGGAGGGCAAGGCTCCCGCCCTCTTTCTATGGATGAAGATTATATCCAGTGGGTAAAAACACAGTTTGAATTTGCAGATACTGCCATTTCGGTTTGTACAGGTTCTGCCATACTGGCAAAAACCTCACTGTTAAATGGAGTAAAAGCAACAACGAACAAACTTGCTTATGAATGGGTAACCAGTCTAAATCATCTTGTTAAATGGCAACCGCTTGCACGTTGGGTTCATGATGGTAAGTTTTATACATCTTCTGGTATCAGTGCAGGTATTGATATGTCTCTACAAATCGTCAGTGATTTTTATGGTGTTGAAATAGCTAAAAGCATTGCATTAAGAATGGAATATATATGGAATCAAGATCCGAGTAACGACCCTTTTGCAAAAAACATCATATAAGATGTTTTTTAGTTTTTATACTCTACCTTATCGAACATTTATTACATTATGTTATTTATCAATGAGTATAATCAATATTTAATTATCTAGATTAGATATTAAGGATCAGAATATTAACAATGAATTATCCATACATTAACTCATTTAAAAAATTGAATACTTAATTTTAATAAAACCTTAATACATTGATTTTAATCAATGATTTAAAATTCACGCTGAATTAGATTGTTGAAATAATATTATAATGATAACTTGATAACACCAATGCCATTAATTTTATTGGTTATATTAACAATTAAAAGTGAACTTTTTCTTTTAATATCGTAAATATCCCACACTAAAAACAATGACTTTAATTATTTTATTATAAACAGAGATTTTTATCATAATTATGAGCATTAAAACTTTCAAATCGCTTTAATTTTTAATATACTATTCCCGTAATAGTTGACTAAAAATATCAAATAATAACCCTTCACAAAAATCGAGGATGTCATATGGACATTCATAGTATTATCGGTATAAAAATAAAAAACCGGAGAAAAGAACTTGGTCTTTCTGGCGCTGATTTAGCTAATAAATTAAATTTAAGTCAGCAACAAATATCTCGATATGAGAATGGTATAAATAAAATACCTATTAACCATTTAGTTGATATCGCTGAAGTTTTGGATTGCCCAATCGAATGGTTTTTTCATGGTTATACAACTAGTTCAAAATCAAATAAAAACAAGCTATCTAATGAAACTAGCCAAGAATTAAAATATACAGCAGAAAGTGTCATTGCTCCAATCAAAAACCGTCCCTAAAAAATTTTTATTAAGATGGTCATTAATTATAAAAATAACATGGATGCATCAGCACCATGTTATTTTTATAGTTTGAGTTAAATAAAATGCCAGTCGTTATAATAACAACTGGCATTTTATAATAATTTAAACTCAATACATATTAATTAGTTTCTTGAATATTCCTCAAAAAACCTATTCAATTAATCATAAGTGATATTAAATACCATTTTTGAATTTACTTCACCAGCTGAAGTTGAACTGCCATATTGGTAATATCGAGCCTTGTAATTTAAATCAAGATACTTTGTTTGTCGATCTGCTAAGACTCCAACTCTATACTTGTCATTAAATATAAGTGGTTTATTTGTATTACGTTCTAAAACCTGTACCCCGACGCCAGCAGCTCCATTTGATGACTTAATTTGATTAATCAAAACACCTTGTCGGTTATTCATCTTGTCTGGTACATCACCATTAAAAGTCATATTCACATTTGCAAAGCCAGAATAGCTAACACCACCACTACAGATCAATCTAATATCAAAGTTTTTCTCACCTGCAGTTGTACCTACACCATTGAGCTGAGAACGTTTAATTGGATCCAAATAAACATTTTTTTCATTCCCCCCCTCTACTTGGCAAGAAGGAGAAACTATTGTAATTGCTTCAGCATCTAACTTCGTTACTAAAAATGGATTGTTATTTGGAATATACCCATAAGAGGTATAGTAACCACTCGCAATAACACCAGATCCTGTAACAGGAGCCGTTTTCACTAAAGTTAAAATAAACTTCGACCCAGCTAAGTAGTAGTTACTTGATGTTGGTGCATAAAATGTATCTGGGTATGTCATCCTTATCGCACCTTCACGGTGAAATTTCATACCAATTCCAGGAACATTTGTCTGATAAATTTTATTCCCTACAGGAACAAGACTCGACATAGTAACTAATGCTGAGATCGGTGTATTTCGAGTACAGTATGCATAAATAGCACTTGAGTTTTCTCTCATATCCCACGTTTGTTCAGCGATTGTATCCCCAACATTTAAATTAGGATCTACCACGACCCGTCCCATCTGCATATTAAGTTCATATGTACGAGTCGAAGTACGATTACAATATGCAGAAGCATAAGTTGCAGTAAGAAGCAATCCAATTCCGATATACAAACGATATTGTTTCGTTATTGACATAAACTTTCCTTGCTGTTTCCAGCTTCCAAAGAGAATGAACACTGGCCATTGTCCCATTTAATGAATGCTTCTTTCGCGGTTTCACTGCTAATAAACACAGTTCCTCCTTGCCCAACAATACCGATTGACTCGCCATTTTTATCAGTCACATTAGCACCGAACGGTAATGATTTATTGCCAGGTCTTACGACATTAAATGCAATATTTTTTTCTACTTTAGTACCAAACTTAATTTTAACTACGCTGCCTTCATAAGGCACAACTTGGCTTGTTGTATTTTCGAAAACAATATCTTCTGGGCTGCCCTTAGGGTCGATTTCTACATTGTTAATACGATAAGCTCTTACATAAGGTGCGATAGCGTAACCATTACTATCTACACGAGTTCCTGGCGCCCCCATAATGGATGCACCTTCAGCACCTTTTGCTTCAATTAACGCTAATGTTGTTGAACTATTAGGCGTCAATGTCACTCCCCCCGAGTGCACAACCATAGAACCATTAGCACCCAATCCAAATTGGCGGTATCCCTGGCCTTGGCTATAGTTAGCGTTGGTATTTACGAGTGAGGTACGGTATCCCGTATTCAAACCAATATTTTTCTCACCACCATTTGCAACCGAAGTGTTTATACCATAAGTCCAGTTATTCTCTTTATCGAATGCACCACTCGCACCAATTTGAGTTGAACCAAATTTTTCGTTATTGAATACTGTATTTGACGTCAATGTTGCACTCTGGCTTTCGCCAAAATACAGGGGATAACTCAGATTTAAACTTATACGGTCGTCTTTTTTATTATTATTAGTATTATCTGCATATACTCTCATCAGCGCGATACCATATGAGAGACGGTTATAATTATTGTTATAACTCAGTTGATATTGCTCTTCAGTTCCTGATTTATCCCAATAATTAGAGATACGGCCAGTAAAATAAATCCCACCGTACCCTTCTGGTAAGTTTTGGTTTATTGTATAGCTAAAGCCATTCTTTTCGCGGCCTAGCGTATTTTCTACGCCACGTTTATCATTATCTATTGCATACAATGCATTATTAATATTGTAATAATCTTTTGTTGAATATCGATAAGCAGCTAATACTAGGTTAGTATCTGTCTGTGTGAATAAACGACTAAATGTTAAACGATAGCTTTGCCCATTCTCGGTTCTATATTTAAATGCAGTTCTTGATTGTGTTAAGTCAACTGCAACTGCACCAAATCCAGTATTGATACCTGTACCAACTAAATAAGCCTGGTAGTCATCAAATGCTGTCACACCGCCATAAAGTGTAAATGTATTATTCAAACCATGCTGAATAGTTCCCTGCATAATAAAGGGACGATTTCTTAATCCATCAGCATCTGCTTTACCACTAGCAACTTGATATCGAGTGAAACCTGGGCGTAATAATTGCGCTAACGATGAATATGGCACACTGAAAGTCGTTTCATTACCATCAGCTTCTTTTACTGTTACAACCAAATCATTCCCATAACCTGATGGATAAACATCCGTTAAGCTAAAAGGACCTGGAGAGACGGTTGTTTGGTAAATAATAGAGCCATTTTGCCTGACAGTGACCAAAGCATTACTTTGTGCTATACCTCTAATTTCAGGCGCATATGTTGACATCCCATCAGGGTACATGTTGTCATCTGTCGCCAGCTTTGCGCCACGTAAGCTGATACTATCGAATAGATCGCCATCTGTATAAAATTGCCCAGCAGTCGCTTTTGATTTTAATCCTGCAATAGGTTTTTGTAAGTAAGTTTGATTGCTATTCCAATTCGTACCATCATGGCGCTGCCAGTTAAGGTTGCCAATATGCTTGAACAACCAACCATCAAAGCTTAACCCAGCATTTAATCCAAGGTAAGCGCTGGCGTTATCAGTTCCTTGAGAACCACTAGTATGATTATCATAATAGTTAGCCATATAGCTTACATTCAATGCAGGGATCCCTGTTTCCCAAAACTGAGGAGAAACATATCCACGGGAAATTCGCTGCTCATAAATTTGTGGAACAGAAATATCTAAACGTAGTGTCGATGCGTGGAAAATATCCACAACATCTTTTTCATTATTCCAATCTTTTAATGGTAAGCAACTGTCACTATCTTGGTTAAGTGTTGGGTTCAATTTTTCAGTATTAATACCAAAGTCAGAAAGCATTGCTGGCGTGTAACACACCGCTAATCGACCATCTTTCTGCTCTTCAAAATTGAGATCATAGCGCCCCTTCCAGTTGTTATTTGTGTAAACATCAACTGAATATTTTCCAGGGCTAATTCCTGAAGAATTGAATCGCGCCAGATCAACGTCTTCTTTACTACCTATAATAAAACCACTATTAAACTCATAGGTTGTATCTTCTTCACTCCATGCATAAAATGTAGGTACCATACATGCAGTGACAAAGCAGGTCACAGAGAGCGTATTGCTATATTTATTTATTAACTCTCGCTGTTTCATCATATATTCCTATTTAACGGTAGTTTTCACCGCAATATCTGATCCATAATCATTAATATTATTAATTACGATGTTACTTCCTGAACTTACGACTTTTTTTAATTCTACCGTTGTTTGACTTTTGGGCTCTAATAAAACAGTTTTTTCATTTAAGCCGGACTTACCATCTGTTGAAATCTTTGTAACCGTAATATAGTAAGGAGTCGGATTATCGATAATAATATTCTTACCACTTGATTTGATGACAAGTTGTTCTGGCGCTAATTCACGACTACCGAGTCCTGTGGGGCGATAAAAGAATTTAAACCGAGAGCGGATCGCTAATTGCAATACATTCTGATTATCACCTTCCTTACCTTTAGCCACTGGTGGAATGTCTAAAATATTTAACCACCATAAACTTTCTCTATCCTGAGGAATACTTCCTTTATCCATTAATTTGATTCGTAATGTTTGGCCACCTTTAGCCTCTACACGTGAAATTGGCGGTGTAATTTGAAAAGGTGTTTTTATCGTGTCTGGCGTTTCTGATGCATCACCGGTATCAAGCCAAGCTTGTGCAATCGCAGGACGATCCGCTGTGTTGTTTAATTGCACGGTAATTTCTTTTTCATTTCCAGGGTAAATAAACCGTGTGCCATTGACGATAATATTATTAGCAAATGAATGCATACTGAAAATGAAGCAGAATATAAAAACTATTGCTTTCATTTAAACCTCAAAATAAAAGCGGCAGTATAGCTACCGCTTATTAAAGTAATATTTACTTAATATTCAAATAATGTCATAGGAATAACACTAATAAATAAATAATTAACTTACTGATCTCTTATTGGTAAGTGATTTCATAAGTAGCATAGCTTTTAACTTCACCTGTCGTTACCGTTTTAGGTGTAGAAGTTGCATAACCAACGTAATATTGGAAACGAGCACCATTCTCAACTTTTGTCACATCACCAGTAACTTTTTTCTGTGTTGGGTTACCAGGGATAATTTTACCTGTTAAGTCAGCGCTATCATCAACAGATAGTGCTAATTGAATGTTAGAAGCACCTGTGCTTTCAGTATTTGCTAAGTAACCTTCTGATTTCCCAGATGCACCTTGCAGTAAGTTACCACCAGTCCAGTTAACATTTAATAATGTTTTATCAATTGCTGCATCATTCGCTTTATCTTGCACATCTGCAGCAACACAATTAGTTACATCAATAACAAATGGCTTAGCTTTCAGTAAAACGTCTGCACCACCGTCACGAACTTCTGCTAATGAAACTGGCGCTAAGTAAACGCTAGCATCGCTACCTTGGCCGTCAACAGAAACAGTACAAGAAACATCAGTCACTTTACCGTGAAAGTTAACTTGGCCACCGCCAACGTTTGTACCAGCAGCGTTAGCTGTTGATAAACCGATAATTGTTGTTGCAACTGCAGTCAGTAATACTTTCTTCATTTTCATTTCCTAATATGAGATTTTTATTCTTACACTTACAAGAACTCATTAAGTTTTTGTTTTATTTAGTGGTAAAAATGAAAACAAAAATCCTATCGTACAATAAATATACGAATATTAAGGCTTATGTTTCATTTTGAAACCTTCTGCATTAATACAAATAAAGATGTTTCTTAATTAGTCCTATTTTCAATTAATAATCATATGCTCTATATGATCTCGAAAAGAGGATACATAATAACTTAAATTTTATTAAATCGTTTTTATCATTACATATCAAATTATTTGATAGATGATACCTATTGAAAATGATCTATTGATTGAGGTATCTGATGTGTTGTTTTCGCTGATTTACACGTAAAAAGTTCAATTTTTAGATAAAAAAGTGATTTATAATAATTTTCCAGAATTTAAATATTTAAATTTAAACTTAAATGGTTTTTTATAAAACACGTTTTTCTGACTTATAGTGAAAAAAAAGACATTTGACTTACATTTGGATACTTTTTATCGCAAAATATCATCCAGACACATCATATTTAGAATAGTAAACAGAACATTAAATATAAATTATTTTAATGTATCTTCATAAGGATAATGATTACATTCTCAAAGATTTAAAAAATGATAATAGCGAATTATTATGCTTAACCCCAAGAAAACACCTAAAACGAGTATTTAGGGTTAATCATATCAGTAATTAGATTTATACAGAATAATAGTTAATACATATGAATTAAGGAATTATTTGAATCTAATTTAATTCAAATAGAAATATATAAATGGAAGGCTAAAAAAAAATAGATGGAAAAATAATAATAAAATCGCAATAAAATGCTTTATTCATTCAACAGCACAAACAAGTAATACATCTTAATGAGAGTATCAATAATAGAAACAATGTAAAAAAAAATTATCATTGTTTTTGATATAGAATAAAAAAAGCCATTAGTTAGTATAAAAAACAAACTGTTCTATATCAATTTTCGCATTTCATAACCATATGAAAACCATCATGATTTCTTAAAACGAACACCTCCCCAAAAAAAGATATTAACCTTCATTTTTAGCATTAAGAATATTCTTAATTTACGCATGTAGTGTGTAAGAGTGTGATCAACCACCTTAAACACATCAAAAAAAGACCAGTAAATAAACAATATCCTATCTTAAATTGCATCATATCGTTTTTATACATATTCGATTCGTGCAATAAGACCTATTTTTACCCCTATTACATAACATAAAGTAGCTAACTCTATTTTAGTATTGTTTTTTGAACATAATGAGACAATGCCCCATAAAAATATTTTACATCAACAATTTACGATAGTTCGATCATGTTCAACATTAAAAGCCATATGAAACGATAAAAATGTTGCCATCGAAGCACTTAAGATGCTCTACAAAATTTATACTAGACTCATGATAACTATCGAATAGATAACGACACTACTATTATCGGCCAATAACAGTAAAAGGTGAGTGAAAAATGATTTATTTTTGATTAAGGAAAAGCAAAAACCAAAACAGATTTTTGCTTTAGGAGAAAGGCTAGATAATTTATTGTTGATCTCTGCGGTATAAGGCCCACTCTTCTATCTTCTCACCTGAAGGTAATGTACAAATACCCACTTGCCCTTCCCCAGTATCAATAATTTCAGATGTTCCACCAATTTTCCCACAATAAACTGAAGCCGGATTAGCCATTCCAATCGGCTTTGTCATATTCGCTTCTTTTGCGGTACACCCCACAACTAAAACTAAAGCTGAAAAGACCAGGTATTTTTTCATACACATCCTTATTTAGGTTGAGTTAAGTCAATTCATCTCACGACGAAAAACAACATCCCAATACTCCTTCAATGAGCCTTCTTAAAATGACCCATAAAAACATTACCAGGCTATATATTTACGGCCCTAGCCCAAGCACTATAAACAACTTATGTTATGAATAAATTCCTAAACTAAATTATTTCTTCTTACGATTATCAAAAATAACAATTAAAATCCCTAAGCAAGCAACAACAAGACTCCCAATAATGTAATTTTGCCTATCAAATGCGAGGCCTGCATCTTTTATATTCTCACCATAGACGATAGGTATACTTACATCCATATTATATGAT
The DNA here is from genome assembly GCF_041953405.1 of Providencia xihuensis. NCBI lineage: Bacteria > Pseudomonadati > Pseudomonadota > Gammaproteobacteria > Enterobacterales > Morganellaceae > Providencia > Providencia xihuensis. The sequence goes on from NZ_CP169565.1 coordinate 2,501,345, forward strand.
AGAAAAGCAGTAATGAGCCCAATAATCGTTAAAACGACACCAAACGTTTTCATTCTGTTCCCCTTAGATTACATTAATTTAGGATATGTTAACTAACAACCTAAATAAAAGCAAAGCTTATACTTACCATTACACTTTATATTTTAACAAAAAATGCGCAGCGTATTAACAACACCACAAACTATTTTCGACGAGATTTGATAACTAAAATTATATTAAAAAATTAGTCTAACTATTTAAAGGCAATCATGAGTGATTAGCTAAAAAGCATAATTAATCATTAATGCATGATGACTAAACCTTTCTAATAAAGGAAACTGTGATGTAGAAAAAAGGATATCCAATAATGTAATTAGATCAAGTCCAGGTAAGGATGCTTCCATTTTAATACCTATAATTAGAGAATAAAAAACTACGCCTTTATATTAATGTTATGGTGCCATTACTGGAATTTCATTCACACAACGTTGTTGCCAAATTTTTTGAAAATCAGCTTCAGGGATCATCTCACCTTCAAAATCAAATAAAGGAAAAGATAAAATATTCTTTTTATTTTTATCTTTTGCGACTTGAATAATAAATTTTTCATACTGGTAAGGTGCTTCATCTTTAAAGGTGAATACTTCACCACACACATTCCCTATTATATTATGAGGGGAGCCTGCAGCTGCTGCATACAGTTTCACATTTCTAAACTCTGTCGCTTGTGGTTGATACATAAAGTTTGCCACCATCAATTTAGCCTGAGCCGTTACATCCAATTGAGGATTAAGGTTTAATGAGACACCAAGTACAAACGCAAATAGTATCAATATTAAAAAACAGAGTATGCGAAAGAAGGTTGTAATCATAAATAAAAACCATTTACGGTGAACATAATTAAAATTCACCTCCTATCAGGAACAATAAGAACAATATAAGTTAGCTAGTTATAAAAAATCGTGGATATTTAACAATACCCCCCACTAGTAACGTTCAAAAACACCGTAGTCTGGTCTTTCCCCTCGCATAACGGCGCGTTGTTGTTCGTGAACTGCTTCTCTATCTATGCGCTTTTGCTCCGATGTACGCAAATCTTTATGCGGCTTTGGCCATGTAGACTTATTAGGTTCAAAAGTTGGATTCGAAGAACATCCTGAGATGATGCATAAACAAAGCAGTGAATATATAGATTTCATGTTATTTCATAATTTCATCGAAAATAAGCAAGAAATCTAGCAAATTTGACGAATAATAACAATTAATTAAGTACTTTTAACTATATAAATTTAAAATTAAATGTAAATTTATACAACATTGTAATAGATGTAAAAATTTGTTAGCTTATTCACTTGTGTATTTAACTTAAAGTAAATTAAGTAGATACACTAACATCAAACAATAGGAGTAAACTCCATGATAACGAAGTACACTCTATTTATCGGGTTTTGGTCAATTCTAGCACTGAGTGTTGGAATCATTTATTCCCATATTTAATACACCAGCAAAAACAGGTTTATTTATCTGAACGTTCTAACAAACTGCGTGCCTGTTATCCGATAGAAAAAAGGCACGCAGTTCTCTTTCCGTCCCTATTTGTACAATGACTATAAAACCAATAGTGATAATTTAAAAACTAAGAAAGGCTCTATCGTCTCAACTGCAATAAGAGCCGCTTTTCCCAAAATAGCAACCACATTAGACCTTCTATTTAGCCCAACTATCATTGAATATATTTAAAGAAAACCATAAAAAGGTATTCATCAAAGATAGTCCTATCTCTCTCTACATATTTAAATTCCTATCATTAAATTATAAAGCAAGAAACAGAGATTGCTATCGTCTCACCTAAGTTATGGTTTATACACATAAACTAAGGAGCATCATGATGTTATTAAAAAACAAAGTTGCAATTATTACGGGAGCATCTTCTGGCATAGGTAAATCGACAGCCCTTCTATTTGCTAAACATGGAGCATCTGTCTGTTTAACTGCAAGACGCGAAGAAAACCTCCGCAAGATTGTAAGTGAAATACAAGGATATAGCGGTAAGGTCATTTATCATGTGGGTGATATCTGTGTAGAAGAGACGCATAGTGCCATCATCGATAAAACACTTAATGAATTTGGTAAGCTTGATATTGCAATAAATAATGCAGGCTCTGTTGGTACTTTAAAACCTTTAGCGGACTTTACGTTAGAAGAATGGTTTCAAGTACAAAATGCAAATATTACCGCTGCATTTATGGGGGCGAAAAGCCAAATTCCTGCCATGATTAAAACAGGTGGTGGATCACTTGTCTTTACATCTAGCTTTGTAGGAACTAGCTCAGCTTTACCTTATATGACGGCCTATGGCGTAGCGAAAACTGCTTTAATTGCCTTGGCTAAAGGGATCACTGCGGATTATGCCACACAAAATATTCGAGCAAATGCTCTATTACCTGGCGGTGTAAATACAGATATGGCTGGCGATCAACAGCAAAGAGATTGGGCTGCTAATTTACATGCTATGAAAAGATTGGCTGAGCCTGAAGAAATCGCTTCAGCCGCATTATTTTTAGCCAGTTCAATGTCAAGCTTTGTGACAGGAACTGCGCTGTTTGTAGATGGCGGCAATTCTGCCATCAAGTAAAAAGCAATACTAACTTTCAACGAAAAATCGGAGTCGTTAACCCCTACCTTTTGGTCTATTCATGATGTGGTCTTCCCAATCAACCACATCAATTTCCCTAACGGCAATATGCCGCACAGACACACCTTCATTATGCATTGCAGCTTTGGAACCTGTTTTTAACGGGTGCCAAGCAGGTAAGCTTTTTCCTTCAAGCAATAAACGATAAGCACAAGTCGTTGGTAACCACTCAAAAGTTTCTAAATTATAACGGTTGAGCTTGATGCAATCCGCCTCGTACTCAAAGCGATTTTCATAATGCTTGCACTGGCAGGTTTTCAAATTTAATTGGTTGCAAGCCACATTGGTGAAATAGATTTCATCAGTATCTTCATCCATTAATTTATGTAAGCAACATTGCCCACATCCATCACACAAAGATTCCCATTCATCATCTGTCATTTCATCTAGTGTCTTAACCTGCCAGAACTGCGACATAATACTTATCAATCCTATACTTAAATAACTCGAGTTGTCAGCGAGTGGTCATTAATCGATAGCTTTAACATATCACCAGAGGCCAATGGACCGACACCTTCTGGGGTCCCCGTCAAAATGACATCCCCTGCACGTAATGTGAAGAAGCGGGACATATAGCTAATAAGAGGTAAAATCGGCGTGATCATATCACGCGTTGAGCCTTCTTGGCGAATTTCCCCATTAATTTGCAGTGATAACTGAACATTCTGCAATTCACTTGGATTATTGACTGGAATAAACCCTGAAATTGGGCAAGAACCATCGAACGCTTTACTTTTTTCCCACGGCTGACCCGCTTTCTTAAATTTTGCCTGTAAATCACGCAATGTTAAGTCCAGCGCAACGGCATAACCTGCAATTGCACGAGAAACACGGTCTTCGTCCGCATTTTTTAATGGCATGCCAATCAAAATTGCCATTTCGACTTCATGGTGAACAGCACCCAAATCCTTTGGAATAACAATCGATTGAGTGATATCACAAAGTGCAGTTTCAGGTTTGATAAAGATAACCGGCTCCTCGGGTACAGCTGAGCCCATCTCTTTGATATGCTTGGCATAGTTACTACCTACACAAACAACTTTGTTTGCTGGAAAATCAAGTAAAGCACCTTGCCAGTCACGATGTTGATACATAAGGGTAACTCCTATTATCGTTATTGTATTTTTTGAGCGATGCCATCGGCCATCAAGCTAACACTCAATGCAAAATAGTATGAGCGATTCCAATGCATGATGGTGCGAAAGTTCTCTGTCACTAAAAATGTTCTACCTTCAGGATCATCCGGAATAACAACCCATGTTTTTACATCCGGCGATAGTTGTGCAAATGCAGGTAACTTAACCCCTAATTGCTGCCAATCACTGACAGTTTTGCCTTGTTCTGCTTTAACGCCTTCTAAAGCTCGGCCAAAGTCCGCTGGTAAACTGACTTGGTAGCCCCATGGTAATTGGGATTGCCAACCTTCTGTTGATAAATAATTGGCAATTGAGGCGAAAACATCCGCTTTATTATTCCAAATATCCATCTTTCCATCGCCATCACCATCTGCCGCATAAGACAAATAGGATGTTGGCATAAACTGACTCTGACCCATCGCACCAGCCCATGAGCCTTTTAATTGCTGGTCTTCAGGGATATACCCCTTATCCATTATCTCTAGTGCTGCCAGCAATTGCTTGCTAAAAAGCGCTTCACGGCGACCCTCGAAAGATAACGTGGCGAGCGCTGAAATGACGTCTTCTTTTCCTTGTGAGCGCCCAAAGCCACTTTCAAGCCCCCAAAGGGAAACAATAAATTGCGGTGGAACGCCATATTTTTGGCTAATTGAATCAAGCAGCGCCTTGTTTTCAATATACTTATCATACCCCGCATTGATACGTGATTGCGGAAGGACATTTTTCAGGTAGCTTGCTAATGTGACCGTTGCTCTTTTTTCTGGCTGCCCTTTATCCGCTTTTACCACTCGTTCGATAAAATGAATATTTGCAAAACCACGTTCGATCGTGGCGGGTTTGATCCCTTGAGCAATAGCATGTTCTTTCAATAATTCCACATAAGCAGGAAATTGCGAAGGTTCACGCTGCTCAATAGGAAACGCTTTATCTAGTGCAGCAACTTCTTGGATAATCGCCGCACTTTGTTCCGCAGTAATCGGTTGAGTCGCAACCGTTCCATGTTGTTTCGCTGAGCAACTTGCTAAAAGCAAACCAGCGACTAATGTATATAATAACGTTGGTTTCATTTGTATCCTCCAGAGCACACAAAGCTTTTCAGGTTTTTCTTAAATTACTTTAAATATTAAGCTCTTTATGTTCTGAAAGCAGATCCTCCACTGGAGGCGGAAATTGTAAGTAATAACCAACTTCTTGTAAGTCAGCCTTAACTCGTGATAAATCAGCATTAGCAAGCTTTTCGCGCTTGTCTAACGCAATCACCATAGCAAATTGAGGTGTTCCAAATTGGGCTAATAACTCTTCAGGAACGCGTGAAAAATCATCTTTCTTTTCAACATAAAGATAGGTTTGTTCACGCTTAGGGCTTCTATAAATTGCACAAATCATTATATTTAACTCTTTTTCTTAGTTCATTAGCTTGCTTGAAGAATGTAGTAACTATAACATGCTATTGTTTTACAGAATATCTTCACCCGAGGATTGTTTCGGAAATTTTAATTTGCTGAGTCTAGATAGATGCCACAATCGCCAATAGAACTTAAAGGCAGCAGTTTTACTCTTTCAGTTATTCACTTATACAGTGAAGAGCCTAAACTCATCAAAAAAGCGCTGCAAGAAAAAGTAAGTCAGGCTCCTGATTTCTTTAAAAATGCCCCTGTTGTCATCAATATTGCGGAATTAACTGCACATGCAGATTTATACAGCATACATAAATCTGTGGTTTCTGCGGGGTTACGTATTGTTGGAGTTAGTGGGTGTACAGACCCTTTATTGCGCCAAAAAGCCAATGAAGCAGGCTTACCAATATTAAGTGAAGGTAAAAGCCAGAAACCTGTTGAAATTCAGGCTGAGGCAAGTGTTGCCGCGGTACAAAATGAGCCCGTTTATCGTAAGACTCGAATTATCAATACCCCTGTTCGTTCTGGGCAACGTATTTACGCACCAAATAGTGATCTTATCGTCACAAGTAATGTAAGTGCAGGTGCAGAACTGTTAGCAGATGGTAATATTCATATATATGGTGTGATGCGCGGTCGTGCCTTAGCAGGTGCTTCTGGTGATATTGAAAGTCAGATTTATTGTACGCATTTGCAAGCAGAGTTAGTCTCTATTGCAGGTGAATATTGGCTGAGCGATCAAATCCCTGCTGAATTTCTCGCCAAAGCAGCTAAACTTCGTTTAGTTGATAACAAACTTAACATCGAATATTTAAATTAGACCTTATTTACAAGGAATTATTCATGGCACGCATAATTGTAGTGACTTCTGGTAAAGGTGGTGTTGGTAAAACCACTTCAAGCGCGGCCATAGCAACTGGCCTAGCACAAAAAGGGAAAAAAACTGTCGTAATCGATTTCGATATCGGTCTACGTAACCTTGACCTCATCATGGGGTGTGAACGTCGAGTTGTCTATGACTTCGTCAACGTTATCCAAGGTGATGCAACGCTAAATCAAGCCTTAATTAAAGACAAACGTACCGAAAATCTGTTTATTTTACCTGCCTCACAAACGCGTGATAAAGACGCATTAACCCGTGAAGGCGTGGAAAAGATTCTTGATGAGCTCGGTGATAATCTTGGTTTTGATTTTATTGTCTGCGATTCACCTGCAGGTATTGAAAGTGGTGCATTAATGGCGCTGTATTTTGCTGACGAAGCCATTATTACGACCAACCCAGAAGTGTCTTCAGTTCGTGACTCAGACCGCATTTTAGGTATTTTAGCCTCTAAATCACGTCGTGCAGAAAAAGGCCAAGACCCAATAAAAGAACACCTTCTACTGACCCGTTATAACCCAGGGCGGGTGACCCGCGGTGATATGTTAAGTATGGAAGATGTGCTGGAAATCCTTTGCATTCCATTGATTGGGGTTATTCCAGAAGATCAATCTGTTTTGCGCTCATCTAACCAAGGTGAACCTGTTATTTTAGATAAAGAGTCTGAAGCAGGCCAAGCTTACGATGACTGTGTCGCGCGTATTTTAGGTGAAGATCGCCCTATCCGTTTCATTGAAGAAGAGAAAAAAGGCTTCTTAAAACGCCTATTTGGGGGGTAAATAATGGCTTTATTGGATTTCTTTCTGTCGAGAAAAAAGACGACAGCGAATATCGCAAAAGAGCGATTACAAATCATCGTTGCGGAACGCCGCCGTGGTGATAGCGAACCCGCATACCTTGCTGATATGAAACGCGATATTTTGCAGGTTATCTGCAAGTATGTCCAAGTTGATCCTGAGATGTTATCAGTACAATTTGAACAAAAAGACGATGATATTTCTGTTCTTGAGTTAAACGTTACGCTACCAGAAGGTGACGAAATTAAAACGACTACAACAGAAAAATAATTCGCAAAGAAGCCGCTATGTCGTATGGCGGCTTGCTTTTTATTACCAATAGTTTATTACCAATATATAACAATAGGCTCAGGGCTCACCTTTGCCACAAATATTAGTCATCTTTTCAGGTTGAAAACCACCACGCTTCGGCAATTTATAGCTTGAATTTAATTGCTAATGTAACCTGTTTTTTAAAGCCTTCTGGCGGTATACCAACAGAACTGCTCTTCGCTACTGCCGTTAACGCTGCTTGGTCGAGTTGAGTATGCATAGAGGATTTAGCAATACTTACCTTGGTTATCTCCCCCAATGGCGTTAGCGTAAAACTCACCTCTACCGTTCCTTGAATATTGGTATTTCTCGCTTTTCTGGGATAACGTTTATGGCGCTCTATTTCACGGCGTAATTTATCAATATAAGATTGGTGACTCGCACTTATACTGTCCCCAACCGCCCTCGTATTTTGTGCCCCCTGTTCGCCTGCGGCATCAGAGAACGTGTTATTTTGCCCTGCTTGTTGCTCTTGTTTTACATCATCGTTTTTTTCACTTTTTTGTTGCTGTTCTTTTTGCTGCTTAATAACCTTTTTATTTGGTTGTTTTTCATCTTTTTTCTCGATGTTTTTTTTCTGAGTTGCTGAAACTTTATTTTCATCACTGTGCGTGCTTTTTTTATTCGCAACTTTAATTACAGCATTTTCATTTTGTTGTGGTTCTGAGAGCAATCCACCTGTTAGCTCATTATGTAATGTGACATCATTTATTTGCTTTTCAATTACATTTTGCGTCAGTGCAAAAGAGATTATCGCCGCTTTTATTGGCGTATAAATTTGTGCGAAACGTGTTTTCTCTGCACTTAAACAATAAAAAACAATACCAAAATGAAATAATAGCGAAACCATAACTGCAAGTTTAAAATTAAAACGTAAAGTAATCATTTTAATATCCCTAATAGCCCCTTCGTTAATGCCACAACATAACTACATCAACGAAGGGGGATCCCTTTTAGAAGCGACTAGCTACATTGAAGCGTATCGTTCTACCTGGGGCCGGCATCATACTGCGGGTTAATGGGTCAATGTAATATTCATCAAATAAATTTGTGGCTAATAATTCAAGGGATAGGTCTTTATTAAACTGGTAATTCACATAAGCATCCGCGGTAAAAACCGCATTCCAACTCATCGGGCTATTATTTAATGGTGCATATGAGTATGGATATTTATCTATCATTTCCGCTTCATCCTCATTTTTTGCTTTGCTGTGATATCGCATACGGCTACCCACTTCTAAACGTTCATCTAAGAAGCGTAAACCTAGGTTGGCATGGATGCTATATTTAGGTTGCAATTGAGTACGCAAATAGCCGCCGGGGAACCCTGCTGTTGTACACTCTGGGCCACCAAATTTGTTATAGGGGTCCATTGCTACCAGTGAGACTTCATCGCAAACTTCATTTTTTAAGCGGTAATCTACCCCTAAGTCACCAAATACCCAGCCATTATCATAACGCGCTAATAATTCCAGACCGGCCGTGTTATGTTTATCAACCTGCGTAAAGACTAACCTGTAGTTCCTATCAAATGCATTTGTGACAACCGTGTTATAGTAATTTATGCGTAAGTCGGCATGGTTTTCTGCCGCAACGAGATCTTGGAAATTACGCACATACCCCAGTTCTATCGTATGGCTGCGTTCTGGCAAATAAACCGGTGGCGTGTAATTCGGCTCTCTTCCTCCAGAAAAACCAATCGTGTCTTCAAATATACTTGGCATCCTAACGGTTTCTAAATAACGCCCAAATATTCGGTCGTTCTCTGTTAGGTAAATTGTGGCCCCTAACGCCGGAGCCCAAGCTGATTCTTCATTTCTTTTCGGCGCTTTAAATTTTTGCTCGTCTGTAAACCTCAATTCATCATACCCTTTATTAATAATATCTGTTGTCCGGTATTTTTTTGCTTTTAAGCCTGTTACGGGGTCGATTATTTCTTCTTTTAAATCAATCTCGCCATTATAGAATGGGTTATTTTTTCGTATAAACCGGTTATTTTCATCCACCTTCCATTTTACTATATTGTTTCTTTCTGTAATTCTAAACTCAGATTTTTTTCTATTTATATCCTTTCGACAGCCAGCATTCTCTAATGAATTCGCTTTCATTTTTAGTGCTTTTTCGATAAAAATTCGCCGATCATAAGATCTTCCTTTTACATCTTTAAATGTGTTCCCTTTGTCATCAACATACTGTTGTACTGTTTGGTACTCTTGTTCACTTAATAAACGAGATAGTCGAAAATTTCGCGCCGTTATATGGCTATAGGGGGCATAATTTACATCTTTAGCTGCGATGCGCCTCTCTTTTAATAAATCTCTTGACCAGTAACTAATATATTGAGCCCCCGCATTCAGGCTTAACCAATCAGTAGGCTGCCAATCCAACCGAATAATACCATTATATTCCCGACGCTTACCTTCCCTAGGGATAGCACGGAACATGTTCCCCTTTGGGCTAGAATCTGAATTAAAAATATCTTCACGGCTACCAATAGTTTCATCAATTAAGCTTCCCATTAAAGTCACTTTAAATTCAGGTGTAATTTGAAACTTATTGGATAATGAAACACCATAGCGATCGTTAAGTTGGTTTAATTTAATCCCATCAACTAAGGTGCCATTAATAGCAGGATTTTTAGCCACATTTTTATCTCGACCAAATTCATAATTCCAATCCCTTTCCATTGGTTCCCTAGGCTGGCCACCTGCGGTATTTGTGTTTAAATTAGTTTTTGTCAACCAATAACCTAATCGGAAATCAACCCAACCAATGGACTCGGGTTTGAACGAATAATTGGCGTAAAAAGTATTTAACGCCAAGTTAGCTAAAGGCCATTGCGGAATTTTCCCTTCTAAATCATGATAACGAATTTGCGATGGCATGATTTCGCCATAGTGACTTGATGTATGCATATAACCAAGGGATAAGTCTTGTGCATAAGGTAGCATCAAATTTAATTTAGCCAGCCATGTCGACATTTCATTTGATGTATTTGCCACCTCTGTATTTGGCCCGTAAATCCTAGCAACAAAGGGTATATATGGGTCTATCGCCTTATTTGTGTTATTAGGGTCATAGGTAATAATATCATCATAAAATTTATTCGCCCCACGGCGCCCTGCAAAATAGTTGCCTTGGTTGCGGTAGCTGTATGCCAACATCAAATCAAACTTTTCTTGCCGTGTCCCAATGGCAATGCGCGCTGCGTTATCTTGCAGATTAAAGAAATTGGCATTACCTTTACTACGAGCATCAACAAGCATTTCGTGATCTTGAAAATAAATTCCACGAAACTTCTGCATGTCTAGCGTACTCAATAGTCGCTTATCATCGCGATAGTCTATACCGTGGTTTAAATGATTAACCCTCGGTTTTGTGGAGTTACTCGATGTTTCTAATTTAATATCAAAACCAAACTTCTCATATTTATCCACAACATCATCAATGCCTAGGGTCGTTATCGCCACCCCACCACCTGTAGAGGTACGCACATCGCGGTCTAGCGTTGCGCTTTTCATGACCTTAATGCTGCTAATCATATTTGGGTCGATATAATTACGGTTATTCGCCCCGTTGTAGCCACGCCACACAGTGATAGCCTGTTCTGTGCCATCGACAGTTACCGGGACGCGCCCTTGCCCCTGTACCCCTCGTACATTGGGGTCTATTGCCCCGCTATTACGGGCATCACCGCTGTACACCCCTACCGCATGGTTTATGGTATCTGCAGGGTTGGTGCCTTTATAGCGTTCGATTTCTTCTTTACTGATGTAAATATTCGATTCGTCTTTATCATATTGGTCATCCGCCCCTTTTCTATCACGCTCTTTGATAGTGGTCGCTTTATCATTTACCACAATAGAGCCGATGTTTTCGCTTTGTTGTGCATAGACTAGGTGTGTAATACTACCAATAGATAACCCTGTCGCGATATTAATGGCTATCACAGTTTTTATTTTCATTATTTGTTCCGGTGAAAATTAAAATTTCTTGGTGAAATTGACACCGACTTCACTTTGCTTAAAAGAATAAATAATATCCGCCTTACTTTTATTCACTTGGCTACTGAAATAAACTGAAGGCGTAAAACTTAATACTTTGTTATTATCAAAGGTCATTTGGGTATTTAAATATCCATTGTGGTCTTTTCTTTTTACATTTAAAAATGCATCAAACTGTTTGAAATTTGTTTGCTTGTAACCTAGCACAACAAGTAAATCACACAATTCAGTGACTTTTAAAAAACCAACTCTGACCCCATACTGTGAATAGCTATCACTATTGCGTTGTTTTTCCCTATTGGCGCCATGAATGCCCCCAAAAGCGATTAGCCGAGGGTTGATTAAATAGGTACCAACAATTGAATAAACCCATTTATCACCATCATTGAAACTATACTCGTAAGGGTAAGTTTTATTTTTATAATCGATATCACCTAAAAAGCTCACCTGGTGATTTAGCGTATACTCTGTCGCTATTTTCCCCCCTAGGCTTAAATTATAATATTGGTTATCATGCCACTTCACCTCAGCTGTAGGCTGTATACGGACTTTGGCGTTAGCGTCCTCATATTGATAACCCCCGCTAACAAATATATTCATTTTTCTAACCGTGACTGTTTTCATCGGTTCTACCCCAACGGCGCCCAATGATAATAGCCCTGAATGGTTACCCACGAGAGGAAAACGCTTTGCTGATTTAATATAATAGTGCCATTTTCCACCAGCGATAGATTGATTGGTACTATTCATACACTTACCATGAAAACAGTGTATTTCTCGGCTGTTTGATGCTTCATTTAAATTAAAATCATAACTCGAACCAAATTTAATAGTGCCTTGCCAATGATTTTTATTGTTTAAATCTATTATTTGACGATTAATATAACCCGCGAGTTTTCCTGATATTTTATCCCCGTATTTATTTTGTACGCCTTGGTATAAAGATAGTGCCGACTCATAATGTTTAACATAAAGCAATGCTCGTGCGAGCTTTAATTCAACTAGCAACATATTAGGTTTTCGAGCCAAGATTTCATTATATAGCTTAATAGCATCACTATATTTTTTCTTTGAAATTGCCTTTTCAGAATAAATATACTTTACTAGTTCTTTGTCATGTTTTTGATGACTAATATAACCATTGATAATAGCATCTATTTTTTCGAATTCGTGTTTATGAACCAGATCATAAAGAATAAAACCAAGTTCGTCGATGCTTTTTTTGCTATTTTTCACATTATTTATTCCTAATTTATATTCTTTATTATTATAACTATTTAAAATACCAATAAGTTCCTCTTTTAATTTTGGCTCTGCAAATGCAGTAAATTGAAAAGTGAGCAACAATAAAATAATACATATTGAAAATATTTTTTTATTAAAAGCTAACATAAAGAAATCACCATTTGTTCGATAAAATAAAAAGTAGACAAAATTACTTTTGCCTACTTTTTTTTATCCAATTATATTTTCAGTAATTATTAGTCTTTCTGGCCACCAAATGCCGTATCTAATTCACGATTGTTGTCATAAGAAAGAATACCGGCCACTTGTTCTGCATTATCACCAAAGAATTGTCCCATGCTGTTACCATGATGTGTTTCATTGGCAATGGCAGTACCGCTAAATTTACCATCTTCTTCAATGGCCCCCATCATGGAGTGGTTATTCGTTCCTTCTAATGCACCTGTATATGACTTATCCGCAAAATTAGCATTAAACCAACCTGTCTGTTTTGCTTCACCCGCAAACTGGTTAACACCTGCTATGGTATAAGTCGCTTGGCCACTGGTTGGGACTTCTGTTGTTGCATTCGCACCGGAGAAATAAACCGTGTGCATTGCATCATCCGCTAAACCAGTTTGTGACCAGTCACCAAAATATACCTCGGCATCTGCAACCTGGCTAAATTGGAATTTGCCCATTCCGCCATGTGGGCTACCGCCGCTTTCCAAAATATAAACGTTATCTGGCTTTTGCGTTACTAAGTTTTTTAAGCCTGAAAATGAAATTGTTTTGCCTTCTCTCATAAAGCGAGAACCGATACCCGGTGCGCCAATACTGCCAGCATGAGGCCCCATAGTTGATTGAGTTTTATCGACAATAATATTTGTTAGGCCATCTTCATAATCTAAACTCTGATTTGATACCGTTTCAGCCATAACACCAACAGAAAATACAGAGAAAGATACAGCGGCGGTAATTAATGATAATTTCTTCATTTGTGAATCCTTTTTCAACTGAAGTGTGAATTAAATAACGCGGTTAAAAAACACATTAAATAAAAGATTATTCTTTCCTTTAATATTCGAGATTCAGTATATGAAAATGATTTTCATTTACAAATGCGGGGGATATAATTCAAAATTATATTATTAGGCCATAAAGCAAAATAATCTTTTTATTTTTAGAGGGTTAATCAATAGTCCTACAACGCGTAACTTTATTTGTTGAGGCTTAAATAAAGTGTTAATTGAATTTTTAAGAGTAATTACAATTATTAGATGAAAATGGAATGATTATATTTATGAGTAAATGCGGTGGTTTTTTTACAAGTTCATTGAGGAATAATAAACATAAAAATAAAGTTGAGTAAAATAGACTTGGTTATTCTAATGATTAGGTACAAGAAGCGCCCTTCTTGTACCTTGATACGCTATACGCTTGCCAGTAATTTAGCTATGGGCTCTGCCAGTAATCGACCGCGCCAGCCTGTCAATAATTCAGGTGGCGTGGAGGAAGATTTAATTCCCCAATGAATAGATAGTAGCTGATTTATTTGTCGCCTCGATGCTAATAGCTCTGCATTAAACTTTTCATTTTCAGCGATATCTTTAACCACTGCTTTAATTTCTTTAAAGACATTTTTATATTGGCTTTGTTCGGTAATATTCGCCACTGGTGCTGGGTATAGGCTTGGATCAAGCTTCTTAGCTTGCTCAACTATGCTTAGCAAACGCTTACCGTGACAACGAATCTCTTGCCCCGTCAAACCAAGGCTATCTAGCTCGCCAAGAGTGGTCGGTAGGAAACGTGCAACTTTCCATAGATGTTCTTCTTTTACGACAAAATTAATCGCCATATCCCGTGCTTTAGCTTGGTTCAAACGCCAATCGGCAAGTAATTGCAAGCATGCCAGTTGCTCATCACGTAACTGGCACGCATTGTGAATGTTTAAGTAGGCTCTTTCGGGTTTCAGCAGTTTTTGGCGACGGGCAACCACACGCTGGCATTCGTCTTTAGCATCTTCTAAATACCCTGACTCCGTGACCTTCTGCATAAGAATTTCAGCTAATGGCAGTAAATACAGCACATCCGCGGTTGCATAGTCACATTGTTTCTCACTTAGCGGCCGCGCTAACCAATCTGTCCGTGATTCACTTTTGTCCAGCTCAATGCCAAGATGTTCTGCGACCAATGAAGCAAACCCACATGAAATTGGATAGCCCAGAAAAGCTGCAACCACTTGGGTATCAATCATCGGTTCGGGTACGCAGTCAAAATCATGCATAAACACTTCAAGGTCTTCACTCCCTGCGTGCAAGAATTTAAGCTGATTTGGATCAGTTAACAGCGCTTTAAAAGGGCTGAAATCAGATATTGAGAGTGGGTCAATCAATGAAACTTGCTTCCCATCATACAACTGTAGCAAACCTAATTGAGGATAATATGTTCTTGTACGAACAAACTCGGTATCCAATGCAAGCCAGGGTGCATCACTGGCGTCTTGGCATATTTGGGCTAGTTCGCTATCTGTGGTCACTAAACGATAATTCAAAACAAGTTTCTCTTTTTCTATTTTCATTACAGAGACGCCGGTATAAACCGGCGTCATCTATTCGTTATGTTTATACATTCTAAATCACTTTTAAGCAGGTGACTTATTTCTTTTCAATTTTTCTTCATCACGCAAATCTTTACGGAGAATTTTCCCAACGTTTGATTTAGGCAATTCATCACGAAACTCAAATATTTTAGGGACTTTATACGCCGTTAATGAGCGACGGCAAAATGTTTTTAGTTCATCCCCCGTCAAATTCGCATTTTTCGTGACAACGAAAACTTTCACTGCTTCCCCTGTGCTTTCACTTGGTACGCCAATCGCCGCACATTCAATGACGTCAGGGTGAGTTGCAATAACATCTTCAATTTCATTTGGATAAACATTAAAACCCGACACGATGATCATATCTTTTTTACGATCAACAATGCGGATATAACCTTCACTATCCATTTCTGCGATGTCGCCCGTGGCTATCCAGCCATCAATTATCGCCTCAGCGGTAGAGTCAGGACGATTCCAATAACCTTTCATCACCTGAGGGCCTTTTACCCACATTTCGCCAGGCTCACCCAGCGGAACCTCTTGACCTTCATCATTAAGAAATTTCACATCCGTGGATGGAACGGGTAAGCCAATACTACCACTATATGCCGTGAGATTATATGGATTCCCCGTAACTAGCGGAGAACATTCTGTTAAGCCATAACCTTCAAGAAGATGTTTACCTGTCAGCTTTTGCCATTTTTCAGCCACAGCCTTTTGCACTGGCATTCCACCGCCGACCGATAATCTTAAGCGCGAGAAGTCCAACTTTTGAAACTCTTCATTATGGATCCAAGCATTAAAGAGTGTATTAACCCCAGTAATTGATGTGATAGGATAACGACCAAGCTGTTTGACTGTATCAGGTACGTCCCGCGGATTGGTGATTAATAAATTAACTCCACCCACATTGATGAAAAGCAAGCAATTTACTGTAAGAGCAAAAACATGGTACAGCGGTAATGCAGTCACCACGAATTCCGCACCAAATTTCAATACAGGACCATACGCCGCTCTTGCTTGTTCTAGATTTGCTAACATATTGCGATGAGTTAGCATCGCCCCTTTAGCCACCCCTGTAGTTCCCCCAGTATATTGCAAGAAGGCTAAATCACTGCCTGCAATATTGGGTTTAATATATTGCATCCGATAACCGTAATGCATAGCACGACGGAACGAGATGGCATCGGGTAAATTGTATTTTGGTACTAAGCGTTTTACGTATTTAACGACAAAATCCACAATCGTCGCTTTCGGCCGTGAAAGTTGATCCCCCATACGGGTTAAAATCACGTGTTTAACTTTGGTGTTATAAACGATCTTTTCAAGAGTAGAGGCGAAGTTCGAGACAATCACAATCGCAGTTGTGCCGCTATCATTAAGCTGGTGTTCTAACTCCCTAGGGGTATAGAGTGGATTAACATTCACAACAACCATACCCGCACGCAATATTCCAAATAAAGCAATTGGGTATTGTAATAAGTTAGGCATCATTAAGGCAACGCGGTCACCCTTTTTAAGACCAAGCCCATTTTGTAAGTAGGCAGCAAAAGCGCGGCTTCTTTCTTCTAATTTCCGATACGTCATCACTGCCCCCATATTAATGAATGCAGGCTGATCGGCATATTGGGAAACTGCGTTTTCCAGTAACTCTGCTAAAGAAGCGAAGCGATCAGGATTGATTTCTTCCGGCACATCAGCAGGGTAATTTTTTAGCCAGATTTTTTCCAAAATGTTGCTCCTAAATTTAGTGAAGTTATTATACCCAACATCTCCTTTAACAAATTATTAACTCATTGTACCAGTTTGAAAAACAGACAATGTCAAGGTTGAGAGGTCTATCACTAAATAAATTTTGTTCCTTCAAGAAAAAACAAGGCGACATACGCCGCCCTGCTTTCTTAAATTTCGTTAATCAGATGTAAATCTGCATAAGTTATGCCTAATTATACACTGATATTGGCAAATTTTGGAGGTGTGTTCAGAAAATTCTGCAATCAATTCAGCTTGTAAGCGCAGAATTATAGGTGAATAAGGAATAAAATATTATTTGAATCACTTTTTACGTATTTATATCTAATGCTAATCGATAGATAACACCAAACAAATAATAAACGAAAGGGATCATGCATTATGTTGTCGGCTCAGTCACTTGACCTACAACGATATCATCCGCTGCCGCCACTAAATTTACCTGACCTGTATTTCTCACTAATGCTCTAACCCAATACCCTTGGCGCTTCAATTCACAAACAAGGTACTGGCCTAAGTACCCTGTTGCGCCAGCAACGAAGACTTTTTGCATTTTCTCTCTCGCGGACACACAGATCTTTCTCCCACAGATAAAGTGCATTATTGAAGAGAAAACCTGAAATGCCAACAATAACAACTATATTTATCACATCGTTATTATTATTTTTCCTGAAGGGGGAATTAAGCTGGCATATTGTACCCCTATGCCAGCTTTGGGAATATCTTGGTTATTCAGTGAGATAAGTATGGACTTGTGCGGGGCCACCTGGGTAGCCGTAACCATAACCCCATGGGTGGTTATAGTAGTACGGATCGCCATAATAACCATAACCCCATGGACCTGATGGCGGGATCATCACACTTTGTGCGACATTCCAGCGTTGAAAACCTGTAACATCAAGGGTGACATATTTATAAGGAACTTGCCCAACTTTCCCTTGCTGCTCTCCCGTCACTTTCCCAACAACAGTGACATAGCGGTTCGTAAAGTCACTTGGCTCACGAAAACCGTTAATATAGGCATAGATACGCCCAACTGAAGGCGCATTGAGTTCTGGTGCTGCATCGTATTTGCTCAGTGCCATCACCGCAATTTCTAAACGTGTCCGTGTAGGCTCATTCGCTACTGCGAGGACTTTACCGCCAAAGCGTGCTTCCTGACCAATATACATTTCAGGGGCATTTTGAATGGATGTTAAGCTATCAGCGGGGTTTTGAACTGACCCTTGGATTGATGCAGGTATAGAAACGCACCCAGTTAGTGTTAATACACTGGCAACAAAAAGGCCTTTCAGTACATTACGGCAGTTCAATTCAATGTTCATAGACTACCTCCGATTAGCAACAGTATAAATTCAGGTCATACGGTTTAAAATAGTCTGTAGCAAAGAAGACACGATATGTTAAATTGGATAGATATAAATAGGATACTTATTAATCATAACCTATCTTTATGAATGATTCGATGTGTTTTTTATGCATTAAAAAAGGCTATCTGTTAAAAAAATAGCCTATTATTTTGATCATGTCGTTGTTAGACTCATTCACGACCTGGCAGTTTTTTCCACGTCACTTCATTACGCAAATAGGTCGGTTCCACATTTTCAACAGCAATAGTTTTACCTTGAAGCCATAATTGTGCTGCAATCGGTAACATGTCTTGAGCATCAGGCAATGTTATTTGGCTGTTCTTAATGGGTTCATCACCACTGAGTAAGGATGGATATGCTTCCCAGCCTGTGCCTGCATAACTCCATTGCCCTGAAATACCCGCAAACTTACGTTTAAAATCATCAGGTAATAAGACAGCTTCCGTTTCTTCGCCTTGCCAAACACCTTCAGCAGTACGTGAATATTGCGCGCAATAGATTTCAGACATACGGGCATCTATCGCCACCAGCACGTTTGATTGACGGGTTGTGCGGAATACACCTTGCGCCAACGCCATCAATGATGACACGCCAATCATTGGTAAATCAGCCCCTAATGCTAAGCCTTGAGCGATACCTACCCCAATACGTACTCCAGTAAAACTACCTGGCCCGCGACCAAAAGCTAACGCATCCAGTTGATTAAGAGTGACTCCCGCTTCAGTTAACACTTCTTCTACCATTGGTAAAACTTTTTGCGTGTGTTCACGAGGCGAAATAGCAAAACGTGAGATAATATCGTCACCACATAATAGTGCGACGGAACAGGCTTCAGTTGCTGTATCGACAGCAAGAATACGACTCGACATGCCTAAACTCCGGCAAATTAACAGATTTCAATTGAAAGATGCGGCTTATAGTAGCATAAACCGCCGATAGGATCGCAGAAAAACACAGTTATTTCTCGGCTGCTAGCGCGCTTTTTTCTGCTAGAAAATTTATCGCTTTGGTTAGACTGCGTGTTCGTGGCGAAGGCGGTAAGCTACGCAAAAACACTTCACCATAAGGGCGCGTTACTAAGCGATTATCACAAATCACTATCACACCGTAGTCACTGGTATCACGAATTAAACGCCCCACCCCTTGTTTTAACGTGATCACCGCATCTGGTAACTGCACATCCGCAAACGGATCACCACCTCTTAGCTCACAATCCTCAATACGAGCCCTTAAAAGTGGGTCATCAGGCGCAGTAAAAGGCAGTTTATCGATAATCACACAGGTTAACTCATCGCCGCGCACATCGACACCTTCCCAGAAGCTACTCGTTGCGACTAAGACTGCATTGCCTGCCGCAATAAACTGTGCAAGTAGTTTGTTTTTACTGCTCTCGCCTTGCACCATAACGGGTAAAGTCAACGAGGCTTTAAATTCCTCAGCCAGCTCTCGCATCATTAAGTGAGACGTACAGAGGAAAAAACAGCGCCCCTGATTTTTCTCGATAAGTGGCCGCAACATTGTTGCTAGTTTCTGTGCAATTCCCCGTTGATTTGGTTCAGGTAAAAAACGCGGGACACACAACATCGTTTGGCTTTCGTAATCAAAGGGGCTGGCTAACAACAACGTTTTCGCTTTAGTGAGCCCTAAACGGTCAGTAAAGTGGCTCAATTTTTCATTCACAGACAGCGTGGCAGAGGTAAATACCCAGCTCGCTGGCGTACCCGCTATCATTTCGCTGAATTTATCTGCAACGGTAAGTGGCGTTAACGCCAATAAAAAGTGACGCCCATAACTTTCAAACCAATAACTGTAACCTGGAATTGTGACATCTTTTAATCGATTCAAACGATTACGATAAACGGTAACACGTTCAAAGATAGAGTCTAAACTTTGGGAACGTCCTAGCGAGGTTTTGATTACTTCATAGCAAAGTTCCAAGGAATCATCGAGTAGTGTTAGAGCTCGTTGGACTTCATTTAACTTTAACAAATCACGCAGATTTCCACGGAAACTGTTTTCCCCCAGATTTAAACGGAAATCTAAAGTACTCTGTGTAAGCCTATCGGCACTTTTTTGCAGTTGAACCTGGTCTTTTAGTTCCGTGCGATAGGCCATTATCATATCGCGAGCAAGGTCGAGTAATTGGCGGCTACTCAGCTGCTGGCCAAAATATTGACTAGCAATATCAGGAATTTGGTGGGCTTCGTCGAAAATCATTACTTCAGCTTCTGGGATCAACTCGCCAAAACCTGTGTCTTTAACAACGCGATCAGCCATAAACAGGTGATGGTTAACGACCACAACATCCGCCTCTAAGGCTTTACGACGCGCTTTTAACACAAAGCATTCTTGATAACGCGGGCAGTCACTGCCAAGGCAGTTATCATTGGTGCTAGTCACTAAAGGCCATACAGGGCTGTCTTCTGCAATGTCATGGCAAGTACTGGTATCACCTAGCTCAGATTCGATAGACCAACTGCGTAATCGCACAACGGCTGATAGAATTTCAGGTTCTAAACTCCCGCCACCTAATGATTGCTGGTCTAATCGTTCTAAACACAAGTAGTTCGAGCGCCCTTTAAGTAAAGCCGTACGCCCAGTGTAATTCATGGCATTAATAATGGTTGGCAGGTCACGATGATAAAGTTGGTCTTGCAGTGCTTTTGAGCCCGTAGAAACAATCACTTTTTTGCCACTTCTTAGCGCAGGCACTAAATACGCGTACGTTTTCCCTGTTCCAGTCCCTGCTTCTGCAACTAAAACCTGTTGTTGTTCAATAGCTTCAGTGACTGCATTAGACATTGTCACTTGTGCAGCGCGAGGTTGAAAGCCTGAAATTGTTTTAGCCAAAAAGCCGTCAGAGGAAAAGTCGTCGCGCACTACAGAAACCTATTCATTAGCAAAAATAAGACGCTCACTTTACCATGAGTTATGGCTCTGTGCTGTTCTAATTGTAGTTTCAGTGATCAAGCGATTTTCATCCCGCTCGCAAGCTGTTATTCTTGAACAGAATAAATAATAAGGAATAATTATGACTATTAAACGTATTGACCCCGATAATCGTTGGTCGGAAGCTGTTATTCACAATAATGTGATTTATTACACCAGTGTTCCCGAAAATTTGGATGCCGATATTATCGCTCAAACCGCTAACACACTTGCCGCGATTGATGTGATGTTAGAGCGTGTCGGCTCTGATAAAAGTAAAATTCTAGATGCCACTATTTTCCTAGCGGATAAAGCCGATTTTGCGGGTATGAACCAAGCATGGGACGCATGGGTTGTTGCAGGTAGCGCCCCCGTTCGTTGCACTGTTCAAGCTCTGTTGATGAAACCCGAGTACAAGGTTGAAATCAAAGTTGTTGCGGCAATTGACTAAGTCAATTTCTTCATAGAAAAAAGGGCTACCATTTTTGGTTAGCCCTTTTTTGTTAGATCCGCCGTGCGAACAGCGATACATTTACACACATTCATGCGCTAAATAGTTTGTGGTGTCGCTAAGCGGCAATCGCGCTAATCCCAAGGAGCATACAATAGTATGTGACTTGGGTTAGCAAGTGCAGCCAACAATGCTACAACACAAAATATGACGCGCATTAAGACATCTTAATCAACACCATTCCTAACAACAGTAACACTATTCCACCCCAGCCTTTATAATTCAGGCGTTGATTAAACAGTATCCACCCTGCTGCTACTGTCGCGATGATCCCGAAAGCTCCCCAGAGCGCATAAGCGATGGATAGCTCGATACCTTTTACTGCTTGTGCAAGAGAGCTAAATGCCCCAAGTACGGCCAACAGCGAGAGTATCCCTAGCCAATATCGTTTAAAGCCATTCGACATTTTTAACAAGATATTCGCTATAATTTCCAATATCACCGCTAAGATCAAAAACGCTGCATGCCACCATTCAAAATGACTGGCCATATTACGCCTCCGACTTAGCTTCGCGTCCAACTAAGGCACTTGATTTAGCTGCGTTGACCGCATGTTGAGTGGCCTGTTTTACTTTTTGAGCCGATCCACGAACTGTCGCTTTTTTGGTTCCTGATTTAATCAGGCCAATACCAGTGATCAATAATACCAACCCACCTATTTTCATAGGTGATAATGTTTCACCAAACCACATAACACTAAAAGTGGTAATGAACAAAATACCGATACCTTCCCAAAGAGCGTAGGCAACACCTAATGCAACTTTTTTCACTGCGATGGCGAGAAGAATGTAAGAAGTGGCTATCATCACGTACATGACCACCATGCCAGTGAAATCGCCGCTCACACTGGCGTGCTTCATTGATAAGGTACCAATAACTTCAGTTACGATAGCTAATATTAAAAATATCCAATAAATCATTATAATATCTCTCTATGTACAGCCGCGTCATAGCCTGTTTTTTGTACAGATCATGCAAACAAAAAGCGTTAACGCAGTTGTTGAAAATTCAAATAAAAACAATACGATGCTGAATTTATTCAGCGAAATGAATAATCGAGAGAGACGCTATAATGCACCACACCAGTAGTGTTCACTGGAAAGGATAGCTGAAAGGAAAAGCCTGTGTGTCGTTCTTTTTTGGGACTTGCTGATCTTGCCGCTAGTTGAGCTAAGCATGATATCTTATTCTTTTCATCAGGCGGACATCCACCCAATTTACTCCGAACCCTCATGTTGATAGTTGATTACACACTATTTTTAGCATGCCATTTTTATTAAGTCAATGAATATAAACACATTTTGTATTGAATAAAAATATGCATAATTATTCATTAATATGCTAATTAACCCTTGAATTAATGACTAGCAGGCGAATAACCAAGCGTTTGTGGTAAATTTCCCATCGAAATTTTTTGATGAAAAATTATAATTTCACCACTTTTTCTTCTCTCATTACTACATCACCGTGCTATTTGATCTTTAACATTGACAACCTAGTTGAACAAGCTTCTTATAGTAGCTATATGATTGACATACATCTAAGAGAGCGTCATGAGCACCTTTAGTCTTACCTCTAACAGTTTTCAAAATGCCGTGGATTCAACACCATTACCTTATGATGTTGTATCCATTCAATCACAAGTGATTTATGGCAGTGTCGGTAACAGCATCGCCGTCCCTGCACTGACAAAACAAGGGTTGCGCGTCGCGGCGGTTCCAACTGTTGTTCTTAGCAATACCCCTCATTATGCCACTTGTTATGGCGGCGAATTACCCGGTGAATGGTTTCGTGGCTATTTAAACGGCTTTGTTGAACGCGGCAGTTTAGATTCCGTTAGGGCCATTTTAACAGGCTACTTGGGCTCACCTGAGAAAGCACAAGACTTAGCTAACTGGCTAGCTCGCGTTCGTGAAACGTTCCCAAACCTGCCAGTTATTGTTGACCCTGTGATGGGCGATGAGGATAGCGGGTTTTATATTCCCCCTGAAATTGCCGAAGTTTATCGTGATCACGTTATCCCTTTAGCGACAGGGATTATTCCAAATAAATTCGAACTCATGACCTTAAGTGGCAAACACGTTGATACCTTGGATGATGCAATAGCCGCTGCACGTAGTTTATTGCAAGGGAACACACAATGGGTAATCATCACCAGTGCTTTCCAACCCGATGAAGATAATATTGAGGTCGTTTGTGTCACCAAAGGGGATGTCGCAGTGATCCGCCACAAACGTTACCCTGTCACACCAAAAGGGACGGGTGATTTGTTTGGTGCAGAACTTACAGCGCAGCTATTAGCTGGGTTATCCGTTCCTGACGCCGCAAAAATGGCCTGCTTACGCATAGAACAAGCGATTATCCACATGGCTGCTACTGGCCGCAGTGAACTCGTATTGTAATGCTCAATAGGCCTCATCTGAGGCCTATTGGTTTCATCACCCGACACTTTGTAAGCGCTCCCATAACGTTTGTTGTTGGTAATTTGCCCTGAATATCCCTTTTTCGACTAATTTAGGGACCACTTGTTCGAGAAATAACGTTAATGATTGTTCTGAACCACATGGCAAAGCGATAAAACCATCGCAAGCTTGTTTGTCTGTCCACCTCTCAATTTCATCAACTAAATCACTCACCGTACCAATCACCCGCCAATGTGAAGAGCCATTGACCTCTGGAGCGGATAACAGCATTTGGATCGTAGGTTGGTGCTGGCAAATATAACGCCTTAATAACTGAGCATGCGTTTGGCTATATGGCGCTTCGGTACCTTCAGGTAGCATTTCGGGCGTGATCACGGTGTCAATTGGTAGCTGGCTTAGGTCTAAATTAATTAATGATTCTATATAACGGAATTTAGTTCGTGAGTCCGCATTGGCGTGAGTTTGTTCAAACAAACGATAAGCTTCTTCCCGACTGTCGGCTAAATAAAAACTCAAACCTGGTAATACCTTAACCGCATTAGGTTCCCGCCCTGCACTTACAACACGACGCTGAATGTCCTGATAAAATTCTATTGCACAGTCAATATCCGGTGTGGCGGCAAAAATACCATCCGCAACAGCAGCGGCAAAATCACGCCCTGCAGGTGATGCTCCCGCTTGAAAATAGGGAATAGGCTGCGAATAAGCAGGAATATTCAGTGGGCCTTCCACATTAAAATAGCGCCCTTGGTGGTTAATTTGTTGGATAGATGAACCGCTGTAGCGACTTTCACTGGATTGATATTGATCTGGTTGGCTATTGGGATGGCTTGCCCATAGAGCTTCAACAACAGCCGTAAATTCTTTGGCAATTTCATAGCGCTCCTCTGAATCCGGTAACGTTTTCAAGCCAAAATTTTGCTGACCTTTGAGCGCAGTGACAATATTCCAACCTACTCGACCATTAGTTATCCAGTTTAGAGACTGTAACTGTCTCGCAGCAATATAAGGTGGGTAAAATAAGGCCGAAATCGTGGAAACAAAACCAATGTGATTTGTTGCATGCGCAATTGATGCTATCAATAAAGATGGGTCTATTCCGCCAAAAGCTGGGGCTTGGTTTCCTTTATCGATATTCAAAAACTGGGCATCTGGTCGAAATAAAAAATCCAGTTTTGCCGCCTCTGCGCGTTTGGATAGCGCAATATAATAACTGGGGTTCAGAATAGCTTCTCGTTGGTTAGGATCTTGTTTGGCACTTTGGGTACTTACCCAAGTTGGTGACAGTGATAGGCCAATACAAATCGTTTTTTGTGTTCTCACTCGCATTTTCCCTTAATGATCACTTCAATACTTGTTGTTAATGATATTGGTTATGATTATCATTAACAACAATATTTAATCTATTAATAACAGCCTGTTTTGTTTGGAAAACTGCCATGTTAAAAACATTTGTCTGCGCTATCACACTATTCTCTACCCTGAGTGTTTCAAGCATCGTTTCGGCAACCGCCCTTGTCGGCGCTGATAGCCAGTCATGGCCTAGAACCTTTACCAGTGTGGATGGTTCTATGGTCGAAATAAAAAGTAAACCAACGCGTATTTTATCCGCCTCTGTTTCAATCACTGGTACATTGCTCGCCATTGATGCGCCAGTGATAGCGAGTTCCACCACGGCAAACGGGCAATTTTTTGCACAATGGGACGCTATTGCAAAACAAAAAGGCGTTGAAAAGTTATGGTCTGCTGGCAGTGTGGACTTGGAAATGGCCTATGCTGTCGCACCTGATTTAATTGTCGTGTCCATAAATGGCGGTGATACTGTTTACCCACAAGTTTCACAATTTCAACAAATTGCACCAACGATTGTATTAGATTATGGCAAACAAGGTTGGGAGAGTCTTGCCCTGCAATTAGGGCAAGCTACAGGGCAAGAAAAAGCCGCCACCGACCTCTTAGAGGGTTTCGATAAATTTATCGAAGAAAGTAAAAGCCAATTACAGCTTCCTGATGGCGAAGCAAATATTATTGCCTATTTTGGCCCAGGAACAGTTAACCCCGTTTCGCTAAAAACTAGTCCTCACGCCATCTTACTGCAGCAACTTGGGTTTAGCATTGAAAGTGCGCCTTCTGAATGGCAGCCGAAAGATAAACCTGTCTCTGACTTTGTTTGGGCACAATATGAGCACCTGACCCAACTGAATGCGCCAACCACTTTTTTATTACGTGGAACCGATAAAGAAGCGCAAAACTTTATGGCAGACCCGATCCTCGCCAATCTCAATGCAGTCAAAAATAAGCAAGTTTATGGCCTAGGTGCAAATTCATTCCGTGTTGATTATTACAGTGCGCAAGAAATAATTAATGACATTGTTGCACGTTTTAAAAAGCATGAGTCCTGATATGCCATTAACGCGAACTTCCCTAAAATGGCCAGTGGTTATTTGCTGCTTATTATTAGTCACTTTTTCCATTATTAGCCTTGGTGTTGGTAGCCGTTCTGTTGCTATTTCAACGACTTGGCAAGCTTTCACTCAGTTTGATAACACAAGTAGTGAACACTTGCTAGTTCGCTACCTGCGTTTTCCTAGAACCTTACTTGCGATTGTCATTGGTATTGCTCTTGGTGCCGCGGGGACACTAATGCAAGCAATAACACGTAACCCTTTAGCTGATCCGGGCCTGTTTGGCATTAACGCAGGGGCAATGGTTGCTATCGTTCTGGTTATCGCATTCACAGGTATCACCGATGTGACAATTTATATGTGGTTCGGTCTACTGGGTGCGGGTATCGCAGGCGTAATTGTGTATCTTTTAGCCGGAGTCCGCCAAGGCTTGAACCCCATTCGGATGGTGTTGTCCGGTGTTGCTCTCTCGATTGTTTTGCTCGCTATCACGCACATGGTGACCGTAAATAGTGATGAACAGGTATTTGACCAATTTCGCCACTGGGTTGTCGGTTCATTGCAAGGTCGGGGTTTTGATGTCCTTTTTCCGATCAGCGGTCTGGTTTTGATAGGTTGTGCGATTGCCTTATCCCTGACGAGAGCATTGGATGTGGTCATTTTAGGTAATGACCTAAGCCATTCTCTTGGCGCAAACCAAAACCGAGTCTGGCTTCTTTCTGCCGTAGCCATCGTATTACTCGCTGGGAGCGCAACGGCTGCCGTTGGGCCAATTAGTTTTTTGGGACTGACTGCGCCTCACTTTGCTCGCTCTCTGGTTGGTAGTGACTACCGACGTATATTGCCAATGTCAATGTTACTCGGTGCGACCATTCTGCTCATTGCCGATTGTACTGGCCGAATCATTGGCACACCTGGGGAAATCAGTGCTGGTATCATGATCTCTTTAATTGGCGGGCCTTTCTTTATTTATCTGGTTAGACGCTGGCGGATTATTACGCTATGAAAAACAAAAATAACTTCAAAACCCTGCATTTTCGCCGCTATTCTTGGGTAATTTCCACCAGAGACACGGTGATATGTGGTTTATTACTGTTGATCATAACTATGCTTTCATTTTGGGCTGTCACAACAGGCAAATTCTCTATTGCGTTACCGAACCTTATCAATATTTTAATGGGTGAAGAACAGGGCACCATCCAACAAAAAATCGTCATGGATATTCGCTTACCTAGGTTATTAACCGCTATCGGCGTCGGTGCTGCACTTGGGGTTTCCGGGGCGATATTTCAATCTATATCACGTAATGTTTTAGGTTCACCCGACGTTATTGGCTTCACAACAGGGGCTGCAACGGGCGCATTGTTACAAATTATCATTTTCAATGGCAGCGTCCCTGCCATTGCCTTTTCAACTATCTTTGGCGGATTAACCACTGCTTTAGTCGTCTATGTTTTATCCCTAAAACAGGGAAAGATGTCAGGCTATACACTGATCCTAACCGGTATTGGTGTCGGGGCAATATTGCATGCTTTTAATGCGTTATTATTAGTGAAAGGCAATATTGATAATGCCACGATTGCGAATCTGTGGCTTGCTGGCTCGTTAAATGCACGCACATGGCTACATGTTTACCCTGTTTTTATCGGCCTATTGATTTTGTTACCTTTCATTATGGTACACGCAAAATCACTCACATTAATGGAAATGGGTGATGATATGGCACAGCAACTTGGTGTCAATGTCGCACGGGTAAGATGGATGATGATTTTCAGTGCTGTCCTGCTCGCCTCCGTCGCTACGGCCTGTGCAGGTCCAATTGCCTTTGTTGCCTTAGCCGCCCCTCAACTTATTACCCGTTTAAGCCACTCAGGCCAACTGCCTATTATCGGTTCTGCCATGATGGGCGCTGTGCTGCTAATTTGTGCAGATACCCTTTCTCAGCAACTCCCTTTTGGTTTAACCCTACCCGTTGGATTAATGACTGGGATCATTGGAGGGTTATATTTGCTTTGGTTATTAACACGCAGCTCACATCTTTAAGTATTAATGATTATTATTATGTTTATGTAATGATAATCATTATATATAATAAAACTAACAATAATAAACTACGTAATTTTATTTCTATTTCAATGGGCTATTAGGAATGGTAATAGTTCATTTTTCGTCACTGGCAAGTAGTGAATGCATCTCATCAATCGTCTTATTACATGCTCATAGCATGAAGGAAAAGATTAATGTCTGATGTTCCAGCTATTAATATAAAAAGAAAATCAATAACAACGATGGTACAAGCTGCTTTATTTAGTACCCTTTGGGTCGCTATTCCACAAGCGTATGCAGCTGATACCGAATCGACTTCGCAAAGCAATAAAAAGCGTGAAAACCACAGTGACGTACTAATTGTGACAGGGGAAAAACTGAATAAATCAATATATGACACTGGTTCCAGTGTCACTGTGTATGATTTTAAACAAATTGAAGCTATCCCCAATGCCGATGTCAATACGCTGTTGCAGATGACACCCAATATCGTTGATACCGGAAACAGCAATGCCTTACCCGCTATTCGAGGCGTGGACGGCTCAGGCCCTGCACAGGGTGCAATTGCCTTCCTTGCCGGCACGCGGCCACGAGTTAATTTTTCTGTCGATGGCCGTTCCTTTACTTACAATGAATTTGGATATGGTGCACAGTCTTTATGGGATGTTGACAGCGTTGAAATTTTCCGTGACCCACAAAGCTACGTACAAGGGCGAAATGCCATTGCAGGGGCTATTTTAGTCAAAACTTTAGACCCGACATTTTATTGGGAAGGTGCAGTAAAAGGGGGCCTCGGCCAACAAGGTTTTCAACAAACTGCCGCCATGGTTTCTGGGCCGTTAATTGATGATAAACTCGCTTTTCGTTTTACGGTAGAAAAGCAAGAGCGTGAAAGCTTTACCAAAATGGATAGCTACTCTCCCGTCGGTAATCCACGTGATATTGAGTCAACCACCGTTCGTAGCAAATTATTATACGAACCCCTCGATATGCCTGAATTTAAAAGTAAATTAACATTCTCACATATGGATAGCCGTTCGCCACAAAATGAAGCTAATATGGCGAAAAATTTAGCACCAGAAGCCCCTTCTCGTTTCCGACCTGTTATCGAGCGCAAAACCACCAGCGGTATTTGGAATACCTCATGGGAAGCCAATGAAAATTTAACGTGGGAAAATACGCTAATCTATACGGGGTTCACTACCCACCGTCGAACAAAAGCACCAACACCGCGCGCAGACATTGATGCCAAAGAATTTGAATTAGAACCAATGCTGCGATTTAAAACCGATAACGACATTCTCAATGGGATCGTCGGTGTGCGCTATTTCCATGGTAAACAAGATGAGTTTGTCGATTTATTTGGTGGCAGTTACTTTGATGATAAAACAGAAACTGCTTCCGCTTATGGGTCTGTCACCTATGCAGTAGTTCCCGAAGTTGATATTACTTTATCAGGGCGATTTGAACGAGAGCAGCATACTCGTAAAGGTGGAAGCCCCGCGGTATATATCGACTTCGATGAAACCTATAACACCTTCTTACCCAAAGCCGATTTTGCATGGAAACCCGCTCAAAACCAGACGGTTGGGTTCGCAATTGGACGAGGTTATAACGGGGGTGGTGCAGGGGTAACCCTTGGAAAACCAATCGTCACCTATACATATTCCCCTGAATACGTGTGGAACTATAGTTTGTATGGTCGTAATAGCTTATTGGATAACAAGCTATCAATCATGACCAACCTGTTCTACAACGATTACAAGGATATGCAATTACCCTTTTATTTAGGGCCCAATTCGACCACGATTCGTAATGCAAAGAAAGTCGAAACCTATGGTGCCGAATTTAGCGTTGCCTATCAGCCCGTTGAATCATTAGAACTCAATACCGGACTCGGTTTATTGCGAACCAATATTAAAGACTTTGGTAATAGTGGAATCGAAGGTAAAGAACTCGCCCGCGCCCCTAATTACACTGCAAATGTAGGTGCAAAATACCAATTAACTCCATCCATTGATATCAGTGGTAATGTGCAGTTCTCTGGTGATTACTTCTCGCAAGCTAATAACAATGAAACATCCAAAATAGACTCATTTTGGGTTGCAAACCTACAATTAGGCTATGACTTTAAGTGGGGACGTGCGACGGTATTTGCCCAAAACCTGTTTGACTCGGATAAACGTATTTTGATCCCAGATAACAACATTGAAACCGCGATTTATCAACGCCCTAGAATGTTAGGTGCAACAATGGAACTGCGTTTCTAAAATTACTTTTAACGTCAACAAATAGAGGTGTAGGTAAAACGCACCTCTTATTTTAATAGCACAATGAAATTATATGAATAATAATAGTCGGTTACAAACCCATGCATTAACGCTCGGTTATCATGACGTCCCTATTTGCCATGATATATCATTAATAATCCCTGATAACCAAGTGACTGTCATCATTGGGCCTAATGGGTGTGGTAAATCCACTTTACTGCGCAGTTTATGCCGTTTGTTAACGCCACGCTCCGGCTATGTTTCCCTTGACCAGCAACCATTGTCAACCTATTCGACTAAAACATTAGCTCAACAAATAGCCTTGTTACCACAAACAATGCAAGCGCCATCAGGTATCACTGCCATGGACTTAGTGGCTAGAGGCCGCTTTCCTCATCAAAGCTTAATGCACCAGTGGCGTAATGAAGATAAACTCGCGGTTACTGAAGCGATGCAACTGACTGGTATTACTGAATTTGCTGATACCCCTGTCGAATCGTTGTCCGGAGGGCAACGCCAGCGCGTTTGGGTTGCGATGATCCTCGCCCAGCAAACAGAAATTATCCTGTTAGATGAGCCAACTACCTACCTTGATATTGCTTATCAAATAGAGTTACTCAATATTTTTCAGCGTTTAAACCAGCAACAAGGCCGTACTATTGTCACCGTACTGCATGACCTCAATCAGGCTTGCCGTTATGCAGACAACCTCGTGGTCATGGTAAAAGGCTCGATTGTTGCCCAAGGCAAGCCTCAAGATATCGTCAACGCTCAATTAATTAAGCAAGTATTTGATGTCAATTGTTTAATTACGCCTGACCCTATCACCCACACCCCAATGATAGTGCCTTATTAAGTCGATTTTTATGCAAAAAAAAAGCCCCACCTGTAAGATGACCAATTTATTGGGTCACTTCAAGATGAGGCTTAACTGCAATGAATAACTGTTTTACCTATAATTATTCAAATTCATTCCAAGAACGGCCATCGCGAGCAATCATTGCAACAGAAGCAATTGGCCCCCAGGTTCCCGCTTGATATGGTTTTGGTGCTTCGTTATCCATTGCCCATGCATCCATGATAGAATCAACAAATTTCCATGCTTCTTCAACTTCATCACGACGTACGAATAACGCTTGGATACCACGCATTGCTTCAAGCAGTAGACGCTCATAGGCATCGGCTAGATGAGTTTGATTAAAGGTTTCAGAGAAACTTAAGTCCAATTTAGTGGTTTGCAAACGGTGTTTATGATCAAGGCCTGGAGCCTTATTCATAATTTCGATATCAATCCCTTCATCTGGCTGCAAACGGATAGTCAGTTTGTTTTGTGGTAAATCTTGATAGCTTTCAGAGAAAATATTCAGTGCAGGCTTTTTAAAGTACACAACCACTTCTGAACATTTTGCTGGTAGGCGCTTACCTGTACGTAAATAGAAAGGCACACCCGCCCAACGCCAATCGTCGATATCCACACGTAGCGCAACGAATGACTCCGTCATACTCTGCTTGTTAGCCCCCTCTTCCTCGAGGTAGCCAGGGACTTTTTTACCTTGAACAAAACCAGAGGTGTATTGCCCACGCACTGCTTTTTCACGCACATTGGTATGGTCAATACGGCGTAATGAACGCAACACTTTGACTTTTTCATCACGAATACGGTCAGTGGTTAAATCGGCAGGTGGCGACATGGCAATCATCGTCAGAATTTGCAGTAAGTGGTTTTGAATCATATCGCGCATTTGACCTGCTTGGTCAAAATAGCCCCAACGGCCTTCAATCCCAACTTCTTCTGCAACAGTAATTTGCACATGGTCAATCGTACGATTATCCCAGTTGTTGATAAACAACGAGTTTGCAAAACGCAGCGCTAACAGGTTTAAAACTGTTTCTTTGCCTAAATAGTGGTCAATACGATAAACTTGGCTTTCGTCAAAGTATTTCGCTACTTCATTATTGATTTCTTGAGAAGATTCCAAATCAGTACCTAATGGTTTTTCCATCACGACACGGTTTGGTTTTTTGTTTAATTTTGCGTGACCAAGACCTTGGCACATTGCACCGAATGTGCTTGGTGGCATGGCAAAGTAATGAATAGCTGGGTGTGAATCTTGCTTTAGCATATCCGCTAAACGCACAAAACTGTCTGTTTCGTTAACGTCTAAATTACAGAAATCTAAGCGGGCACTGAGTTTTTCCCACAATGCTGAATCGAGTTCTTCTTTTAAGAATTTGTCTAACGCTTCTTTAACGAATTCGACATAATCAGCTTGTGTCCAATCTGCACGGCCTACGCCGATAATTCGTGTGTCAGGGTGGATGTAACCCGCCTTTTCCAACTGATATAAAGAAGGAAGCAGCTTACGACGCGCGAGATCTCCCTTGGTACCGAAAATAATTAAGTCACAAGCTTGAGCAGCATTATGTACCGCCATATTGGTTCTCCTCAATTTGCGGAATCTAAGACCTAACTAGGATAGGCCTTATTGTAATTTTGTTAAAATTAGCCCTAATTCCGCTAATGTACCCTGTTGCTAGTGCTCAGTAAATCTTCATGATACTGATCACAGTTTTTATGCTGAAAAAAGCAGCATATCATTGTTCTTAACTGCCATTATACACTTTATGTCATCCTACCCGTAAAACTAACACGAAAACTGAAAGGAGCCAGCTTCCGTAATAAAATGACAAAAAATGAGGTCAACTTACTGAGGTGAAAATTAGATACGCTTCAAAGTTTACAAAAAAGCTGCCATTTATCACCTGCATTCAGATAGCCTACTTACCGCACATAGTATATTTTCACTCTAAGTGATTGCCTCACGACAGCCAGCTTATAATGAAACATAACATAGCGTGATGGCAGAAAAATTTCTCCTTTTGATGAAATAGGCGCTTTTGCTATTATGAATATTTTAGAACAAATGAAAACCAGCCTCGATTTTTTAAGCAAATCGGAGAAAAAAGTGGCTGAAGTGATTTTAGGGATGCCACAGCGCGCTATTCATCTGAGTATCGCAACCCTTGCTCAATTAGCTGATGTCAGTGAACCTACAGTTAACCGATTTTGCCGGAAGATGGATACCAAAGGGTTTCCCGATTTCAAACTTCGCCTCGCCCAAAACTTGGCTAATGGCACCCCCTACGTTAATCGACATGTAGAAGAAACGGATACAGTAAACACCTATACACACAAAATTTTTGAATCCGCGATGGCAGGTCTTGATCATGTGAAACATACGCTTGACATCGGCGCAATTAATCGAGCTGTTGACTTACTCACCCAAGCACGAAAAATTAGTTTTTTTGGCTTCGGCGCATCCGCTGCCGTCGCTCACGATGCAATGAATAAGTTTTTTCGCTTTAATATTCCTGTCATGTATTTTGATGATATTGTCATGCAACGTATGAGCTGTATGAATAGTACTGAAGGGGACGTCATTGTGCTCATTTCCCATACTGGGAGAACAAAAGCCCTTGTTGAGATGGCTCAATTAGCCCGACAAAATGATGCAACGGTCATCGCTATCACTTCAGAAAATGCCCCTCTGGCACAAGCCGCTTCATTATCTATCATTATTGATGTCCCTGAAGATACTGATATATACATGCCGATGGTTTCTCGAATGGCGCAACTTGCTGTTGTTGATGTATTAACAACTGGATTTACGTTAAGAAGAGGTGAAAAATTTAGAGATAACTTGAAGCGTGTCAAAGAAGCCTTACGCGATTCGCGGTTTGATAACGTCTAAAGCTAAAACTGACAGGATAAAATGTCTTTCTGTGCTCATCGGACTTTAATAGTTTTACAGACCTGATAGCATTAAGAAATTTGCAGTATATAATAGCTGTGCTCGTGTCAGCATCCCTATTTGCAGTAAACAGGTTTCGAAATGGAGTGAAATGGTTTCACTCTTTTATCAACACCATTACAGGTCAACGGAGTCATACATGTCTAGACGGCTTAGAAGAACTAAAATTGTTACAACTCTTGGTCCAGCTACTGATCGTGATAATAACCTCGAAAAAATTATCAATGCAGGTGCCAATGTTGTTCGCCTTAACTTCTCCCACGGAACTCCAGAAGACCATCAGCTACGTGCTAACAAAGTGCGTGAAATTGCCGCTCGTTTAGGTCGCCATGTTGCGATCCTCGGTGATTTGCAAGGTCCTAAAATTCGTGTTTCTACGTTTAAAGACGGTAAAGTATTCTTAAATATCGGTGATAAATTCATTCTTGATGCAAACTTAGGCAAAGGTGAAGGTGACCAGCAAAAAGTCGGCATCGACTATAAAGGGTTACCTGCTGATGTCGTTCCTGGTGATATCCTGCTACTTGATGATGGGCGTGTTCAATTAAAAGTCCGTGAAGTACAAGGTTTGCAAGTCTTTACGGAAGTAACCGTTGGCGGCCAATTATCAAATAATAAAGGTATCAATAAATTAGGTGGTGGCCTTTCTGCTGAAGCGTTAACAGACAAAGATAAAGAAGATATCAAAACTGCCGCTAAAATTAATGTCGACTACTTAGCAGTTTCTTTCCCACGTTCAGGGGAAGATTTAGATTATGCGCGTCGTTTAGCGCGTGACGCAGGTTGTGAATGCCAAATCGTAGCGAAAGTTGAGCGTGCAGAAGCCGTTGCAAATGACCAAGTTATGGATGAAGTTATCCTTGCCTCTGACGTTGTTATGGTCGCTCGTGGTGACTTAGGCGTGGAAATTGGTGATCCTGAACTCGTTGCTGTCCAGAAAAAGCTAATCCGCCGTTCACGTCAATTAAACCGTGTCGTTATCACTGCAACCCAAATGATGGAGTCAATGATAACAAACCCAATGCCAACACGCGCAGAAGTCATGGATGTGGCGAATGCAGTGTTAGATGGCACGGATGCGGTGATGTTATCCGCAGAAACCGCCGCGGGTCAGTACCCAGCAGAAACCGTTGCCGCCATGGCACAAGTTTGTTTTGGCGCAGAAAAAATGCCTGGTTTAAATGTGTCTAAACACCGTTTAGATGCTGAATTTAGCAGCCCTGAAGAAGCCATCGCGATGTCAACGATGTACGCAGCTAACCATCTGAAAGGGGTAAAAGCAATTATTGCGATGACTGAATCAGGTCGTACCGCCCGTATGATGTCCCGCATCAGTTCTGGCTTACCTATTTTCGCTATGTCACGTCACGAAAAAACACTGAACCAGTGCTCATTGTATCGCGGCGTTACCCCTGTTTTCTGTAGCACACACACTGATGGTATTGAAGCTGCAGCTGAGGCCGTCACTCGCTTACGTGATAACGGCTATTTAATGAGTGGAGATATCGTCCTCGTGACCCAAGGTGACCTGATGGGTACAGTAGGAAGCACTAATACTTGCCGTATCTTAGAAGTCGAATAATCTTCCCTCTGTGTTCAACTGAGCGGAATTAGGTTATCGAACATAAAAGGCAGCGGTTATTCGCTGCCTTTATCATATCCGTATCATCAAGCTTTTGCCTTCTTCCACTTGGCAAACGCATCGCTAATTATTACGGCAATTTTATCGTAATTTTCCCAACTATTTTCAACATGATAAGTAGACGGTAAATCACTTTGTAAAACACGTTCATAATCATCGAAGTACCCACCTTCTTCTGCCCCGTAATAAAACTCAGTGAACGCATTACCTTCATCGTTTAAATCTTCACTGATAAATTTTTCATCACACATAGAAATTAAGAATTCGCGACCATCCATTTTTCGTGCTTTAACTAACTCAACTTCATCTTCCGATTCTTCAAGGTGAAACTCACCAACTAAATTATTTTGAATGATCCAAGTCAGGTAAAAACCAATGTGCGTTCCACCATTTTCAGTAGGAAGCCCTTCAGGGTAATCGCCTCCATAGTGCCAATCCATACGATCAATTGCCATTGTCTTTTACACCTTCATTATTATTTATCAACGACCATTACTATACAGGGTTAAATTCATTTAATTGATAGGAAATTTGGCATAAAACAGTGTGCTTCTGCATTTAGTTGTTTGCTAAATACAGAAGCTACCATTGCTAATGATATTGTAGATTAAACTGTAATGTGCCATTCGCTTTGCCTGTTTTCGTTGCAGATTGTGTTTGTATATAGGCGGCTTCTAAAGGAATATTATATAACCCTGCACTGCTATTTTTTTCGACTAAAGTCATCAGCTGATTCAATTTAATTGGCTCGCCTTTATATTTAACTTGAATAGCATAACCTTGCGCGGTATTGATGTCGCTTAAGTCATTCAATGCAATAGCCCCTGGTGTTTGGCTCGCATCTTGTGTTCCGATAAACGTTACCCTAATTGCCGAAATAGGGTCACAATCGAGTTGTATTTGAAGATTTTTCTGACTCTCTGGACTCGTTGACCCCACGCCTGAAAAAGTTGTTTTGCTAACATTTCCAAAAGGAACATCAATATTTTTATTTTTCACTTCGCACCCGCTTGAAACTACCTTTACTGGACCCATCATGACTCGTGGCTCCGTTTTTCCATATGAATCAGACGTAATAAAACCATTGTTGTACAAAATAAGCATTGCAGCCTCAATACTGGGTAATGTTTGTGTTGTAACATTTTCACCCACTTTATAAAAATCTGCTCTTAACTGTACGGAATAGGATGCTGAAGATGAATTAACACCACAAATCATTCTATTGCTAATATTTCCATCTTTAGTATTCACGCCGTCAACATATGCATTTCCTGAACAAGGGCTTGTCACTGTGCCATGAAGCGCATAGCCTACACCTGAGCTGTTGATCTCTCTCACATAACCAACACCAGGGATTTTTATTGATGTAGCTGAAAGCCCTGTAAGATAAATTCCCACTTCTGTTCGACCTGTTACATTCCACCAAACCCACGGTGTGTAACCTCCCAAATCGACCGAATCAATAAAACTGCCAACAGGCAAAGTTCGAGGCACATAAAGTGTTTTTGCTACATCTTTTGTTCTTGTCGCAAATTCAGCTCTATATTCTGCGAAACCAGATTGTGAATATAAAAGCGCAGGAATACAGAATATTAAACCTAATTTTTTCATGATAACTCCTATTCACAAACGCGTTCTATAAACTGAATTTTGTCACTCTCTAGTGATAATAAAAGTGGCACAGTGCATTGCTGCGCTGGTTTATTCCCCCACTTCACTTTAATAACACTTTGCTCTGGTACACCACTTAAATACACTTCACCATCATTGGCTACAATACCACTAGTCACTTGTTTATCTTTTTCAAACACGAAGACTTGAGTACCAAAAGCAATCGGATTATCTTTATTCATTAACCTTAATAAAATTCTTGCCCCGCGTTTCGCTTGGAAATTTGCTAATACAATTGCACCTTGTGTCGGAACAACTGTCGTCGTATTGATTGCAACATCATTATTTCCTGTCAATGTGGCAGTATCCACACTTACCTTATTACGTTCATAACGTGTCACTGTTGGAATAACCGCATAACCCGAGGTATCCGTATATAAAGCTTGGGAGTTATTCACTTTAAGATTGTCGATATCTTCCGCTTTAACTAATACCGCTGAGTCATAAATTGTTCGAGATGCCGTCATTCCACCAGAATGCAGTAACAGCGCACCTGTTGCACCTAAATCTACAGAGTTATATTTAGGATCATAGTTATATCCAGCACTGTATTCTCCTGCAGAAATAATATAGTTAGCACTTATCGAATTACTGTATTCATTTCTGCTATGGTTATAACGTTGAGTAAGGTCGTATTGAAGGTTATTATCTTCTAAACGTGTGCCATTAAAGCTAAGCGAACTTGTTGAATCTCCTTTACGACTAGTATTAAAACTATAATTAACCCAATTATTTTTCTGACCAATATCAAATGGGATACTCAAATTCACCGAAAGCATTTGATCATTTGTATTAGAGTAGTCTTGCTTTATATATGAATAAGCAACACTGTAGTTCATCGCGTTGTAATTTGAACTAAAACTCATTGTCAAATTTTTATCTGAACCGCCCTTATCCCAATAATACTGTTGATAGCCATTGACGGAAAAATAGCCAACTCCATCCAATGACTGTGAAATAGACGCTTGGAATTGTTGCTTTTTCCTGCCTATATCGTAGAAGTAGTTATTTGATGAAGAAAAATCATAATAGTTTTTTGTTGAATAACGATATGAAGCTAACGAAAATGATGTACCTGTACCAGGCAGGTATTTTGAATATTGAACGCGATATGATTGCCCATCCGCTTTTGTTTTATCAATTAATGTTGTCGAGGCTTGCGTAATATCCGTTGAGATAGCGCCAATATTTCCCAAATTGATGCCAGTTCCCATTGTATAAGCTTGGTAATCAGCGGAAACTAAAAAACCACCATATATCGACATGTTATAAGGTAAACCATAAATTGCAGAAGCTTGTGCAAAATTAGGATTTCTTCGCGCATTATCAACATTATATTTACCAATATCGAGACTGTATTTTAGCGCTCCAGACCTTTGCATCATTGGCACAGCTGAAAATGGTTGAATAAAAGAACGTGTTGTACCATTTGTTTCTTCAATAGTAACGTCTAAATCACCACTATAAGATGTTGGGTAAAGGTCATTAATCGAAAACTCACCTGGCGGTACTGTCGTTTGGTAAATGACATTACCATTTTGCCTTACCGTCACAATGGCATTGGTCTGTGCAATTCCCGTTACAACAGGTGCAAAGCCCCTCTGGCTTTGTGGTAACATGCTCTCATCTGACGCTAATCTAACCCCACGAAACGGGTTGCTTTCCATTACACCATTATCAGAAGATGTTTCGCCAATCGTTAAACGGCTTTTTAATGTTCGAATATCCCGTTCTAAATAAGTTTGTAGGTTATTCCAATGGCTTTCATCCATCGTTTTACTGTATGTACTATGATTTCTTAGCCGCCATGCATTTAAATTAATGCCACTTCTCAAACCTAGAAATGAGTTATTATTGTTATCTCTGTCTTTATACCAATACTTGTTATATCTTGCTGTATAATTAACAAACGCGGCATTAATTCCGTCGTCCCATTCACTTGGTTCAACGTAACCACGGCTCGTATTCTCTAACCCAATTTGAGGAATACTTAATTGCAATTGATTAACTTCAAAATGATAGCCCAGCTTCGCCCCCGGAATAAGTGTCTCAATGTTTTTCACATATTCGTTCTCATTCATATCTGAGAATTCTTGGCTTACTGAATTTTTCACCCCCCATTCTAATAACATTTTTTTTGTCACTTCAGGGATGAGCTTTTTTATTTTATTGTCATAAACAAAGGTTATGCTCTTGTTCACAACTAAATTATTGTTTATATAGATATCGACATAGTAAGTACCTGGCAGTTGTCCACCGACTTGCGAAAGGTAGCCTAAACTATTAACGTCCGCCACTTGGCTTTCAATGCCTGTATTAATTGCATTAATATCAAATATATCTTCAGAAATAGCACTATTTGTATAAATCACCATGCTGATAGGTATAAATATCTTAGAATAGGCTAGCTTATTTTTCGCGCAGGCAACTGACATTTTTATATACTCTTACTTGTTTTTTTTCTCAATAATGGCGCCATAATCATTAATAAATTGCACCACTATAGAATTATCATTGTTCATATTTTTCTTAAGAATATAATCGTTGTTAAATGGGTAAATTAGGTTTTTGCCATTTACCACATTGCCATTCACTAATATATTTTTTATCGACAAATGGTAAGGTGTTTGATTATTAATCATAATTCCATCTGTTTTTTTTACTAAAAAAACCTTTTCGAAGTCGAATGGCTCAATATCTTTTGAACGCAAAAATAATTTAAACTGTGAGTTAATAATTATCTGTAATTCGTTTTCTATTCCACTATCCTTTGGTGGTATTGATTTGATATTCAATAAATACAGTTTTTCCTGATTAGCCCCTATTGGCTCGCCTATATATGAAATACGTGCAGAACCATTTGTGTCAGGTTCAATCCTAAATAAAGGTGGCGTCGCTATAAATGGCGTTTTTCCTTCACCTTCATAGGGTGATACCCAACTTTGTATTAAAAATGGTTTTTCTTTATCACTATTATAAATTGGAATATCAATTTCACGTTTATTCTCTTCATAAACAAATCGTGTTCCCCCAACGCTAATACCTGCTGCGTAAGAAAAATTGGACATAGTGAACGTAAATAAAAATACTGAAAGTAATATTCTTTTCATAAACACAGCCTGGATTTAAAGAAAGATAGAGAGTGGCGAATACCACCCTCTAATAGTATTAATGGTATTGAATACTATAAACTGCACTGCTGTTTGCAGGACCTGCGGTTGCAGCGCCCGTTGCTTTATAACGAGCAACATAATCTAAATCGACTGTTGCACCATCAAATTCAACTTCTTTTGAATCTTCAAACAGTTTAATTTGTGTCGTTGCATCTTTTTCAAATAAAGCGATACCCACATTTTTAGCAACGCCCGCAGCTTGGTTGATCGCAAGAATGTCACGGTCAGACGTATCACGTGTGCCGCCAAAACGTACTGTCACTTTAGAGTTAGCAGGGCAATCAACAAGCTTAATTGTAAAATCCTTTAGTCCAGCAACTTCACCTTGTGCAGCTAAGCTTTTTGATGAAACTTTTCCAAGGTCAACATTTAAATTTTTAGAGTTGCTATCTACTGTACAAGCGATATCTGTTATTTCTCCAGTAAAATTAATTGTACCTGAAGCTAAAACGGTTGACGCAGATGTTACAGCTAAAGCCACCCCTATTACTGTTAGGGATTTTTTTAGAATACTCATAATAGTTCCTATAATATAGATCTTTAATTATTAATTATTACTTAATGAATAATTACATTACTCATATTGGGAGTGCGGACGGAATATACCATTTACCTTTAGTTAAGTTAACAAATTGATACATTGAATTTTTTTAAATTACATCTAAAATTTTCATGTTTATTTTTATCATTCAAAAAAAGATGTATTTATTTATTTTTATCATTATCGATAAGGTAATATTTTAAAATATCACTCACCATTGAATTTTTATTCAAATACATATAAAAGCGATATTCATTGCTTTTATTTGCAATTCTCAGCTCTTTTAGTGAATTATTATTCAGCTCATCCTGTATTAGATTTTTAGGTAACCATGAATATCCAACTGAATTTTCAGTTAATTTTACCGCTATTTCAACGTTAGCTACATTAATTGTCTGAATGCTTTTCTCAACTTCACCAAAAGCAGGAAGCAGAACGATATGTGTTGTTTTTTCTAATAAATTCAGTATATTAGACTCATTACATGATTGTAATTTATGGTCTGGGCTTGTCACTAAAATAGCATCAACTTGCTCTAAATAAATTGGGTTTAAAGACTCAATTTTATGATGAGTAATGAGCAAATCATAATTTTTCAGTGATAGCACATCAGCCCTATCTAATGAAACTCTTTTAAAATCAATATCATAATCCTTTCTTAGACGTGTGAATTGTCCTATTTTTTCAAGTATTTCATCACTTTGATACAAAGAG
This sequence comes from Providencia xihuensis, assembly GCF_041953405.1. NCBI lineage: Bacteria > Pseudomonadati > Pseudomonadota > Gammaproteobacteria > Enterobacterales > Morganellaceae > Providencia > Providencia xihuensis. Next base: position 2,543,629 of record NZ_CP169565.1, read on the forward strand.
TCCATTACAATATTAATTTTTCCATTACCATCATAATTCAATGATTTAGCCAACTCTTCTAATGAAATTGCTTTATTTGTAACCTCCCTAGATAATGCTAAAAGTTGTTCGCCCTGTTTAGTGAGTACTGCACGGCGTCTCTCTAAAGAAAATATCTCAAGTTCCAATGTTTGCTCTAATTTGCTAATCGTATAACTAATTGATGATTGTGTTCTATGCAAAATTTCAGCTGCTTGAGCAAAGCCACCATAGTCAACGACAGCTTGTAAAGTAATCCATTGATCTAATGTCGTTCGGGTTTTTTCCATAATCTCTCCAAGTATTAGCCTGAAGTTATTTTTTTAATTCCATTAAAATATAGCAATATATTTTAAATGCGTTAATAGGTACTTATACATAGAGGTTAATTAACAAACATATGTTTAATTTTTTTTAAGTTAATTTTCTTAAAAATTAAAACATTAGTTTTTAAATGGTCAATTGTTTCTTATTTATTAACAATTAAAAAATCAAATGAAAATCAATAATATTAAATTAATTTAAAACTTAATAAATAAAAACAATAGACTTTTTATTTTTCATTTAAAATAACAAATAGAAATAAACTATTTAATTTTTATTTTAATATAATTTGTTTTTTTACTTTATCATTAAATTTCTCTTTATACGATTAAATTACCATCTATATTTAATCATAAAAATAACATAATTCTAATCATAATAGAATAAATTACCCCCTGCATTATCATTAATAGTTAGTCTTTTTATGATAATAAATTAACATTAAATGCTTCACATTTAAAAAAACTCATATAAAAAATGAAATATAGCACAATAGTCAATGGTAGAAACCATGATCTGTGCGTGCTAATTTAATAACGTTAGCCTAAACATCCATTTTTCATCACATTTATCTCTAATTTTGAGGGTTTAACAAAACCAGCATGTTTTTTTCCAGTCATGATGATAGATAAATATATTAGTCTTCCGCTTAACGCACTCCCTAACTGAAATTTATTTTACCTATAACCCGTATTATTGCCCTCAATCATCTGGCTTATTAAGTCGATTTTAAATGCGTGTTATAGATTAGACATAAAGGTTAGATTTCTGTTTTGTTCAAAAAATCAATGTATATGAAGAATTACATTAAATATAAATATGTAAAACATTAAACTATAACATAGATAAACTTTATCAAATCATCAAATAGATAAAGTTTACTTACTCTTTAAAAGCATTTAAAAAGGGAAATATGGTTTTTGACGTAGAAAATGAGGTTAATTTATGGAATGCAAATGACAATAAATAAAAATATTTCTTTAAATTTCAATAAATTGAGAATGAAATATTATATATGGATTATCTTCGTGAATTTTTTAATTTTAGAAGTAAGTCTAAAAATAAATATTTTAACCTAGGATTACCCTACCTTATGTTAAATTTTCATGTTAAAACTTATAAAATTATAAAAACACATTGGGCTTGAATATCATGATTCTTAGCGAAAAAAAACCACCACAGTAATGTGATGGTTTCAATTGTAACGTTTAAGTCGCACTACCGGTACAGATCCTTACGTTGATAGGGTTCTATCTCCCCTTTTTTGCGCGTTTTCAATAGTTTTAAAATCCATGTATATTGTTCAAGGCTAGGCAAGACGAGGTATTCAAGCTCTTCATTCATCCTACGTGCTATATACTCATCGTCTTTCCCATCAATGTCATCCATTGGCTCACGAATATAAATGTGTAATTGATGAGTTTTATGATCATATACTGGAAATAGCGGCACAATTTTCGCTTTGCATACTTTCATTAAACGACCAATTGCAGGAAGTGTCGCTTTGTATGTACCAAAGAAATCAACAAATTCACTGTGTTCCTCACCATGGTCTTGATCAGGAAGATAGAATCCCCAGTACCCTTGCCTCACGGATGCGATAAATGGCTTAATCCCCGCCTCTCGCGAATGGAGGCGGCCACCAAAATGATAGCGCGCTTTGTTCCAAAGATAATCTGCAACAGGATTCTTTTGATGGTGAAACATTGCGGCCATTTGCTGGCCTTTTGCCGCTAATAACATCGCAGGTGCATCGACTGCCCACCCATGTGGCACCATAAAAATCACATTACTTTGTTGTTCTTTTAACCGCTGAATGATTTCTTCATTATGCCAATGTGTACGTGCTAACGTTTTATTTGCCCCTCGTAGGCACAATTCCGCCAACATGACAAAAGACTGCGGTGCAGTTTCAAACATGCGATCAACTAAATCTTCTCTTTGCTCTTCCGTGTACTCAGGAAAGCAATAAAGTAAGTTGATCTTCGCACGACGACGAGCACTTTTGGCTATTCTGCCCACCCATTTGCCTATTTTAGCCAGCATCGGGTCACGAATTTTAACAGGTATATAAGCAAGCCCTGCAAATACAGCGGCTCCCAACCAAACACCCCAATATTTTGGCAATAAATAAGAACGATGAAATGTTGGCACATAGCCTTTTTTACTGTCTGTGTCTTTATCTTTATTCATACTGCACTCAAGTGAATAATGGCTATATTTTTATAGCTTAAAATAATGATTTATGGAAGCATTTCAAAAAAAACTGGCAGATACAAGTACCTGCCAGTTATGAAAGGAGAAGAATTTATTACAGCTTCAGTTGAGGTTTTGTTTCTTTAACTAACGCTAAGTATTCTTTGCGCTCTTTACCTGTTAACCCACCTGAACTTGGTAATTTGGCAGTTAAAGGATTAACCGCTTGCTGATTTACCCACATTTCAAAATGCAAGTGCGGCCCTGTCGAGCGCCCTGTATTACCTGACAATGCGATGCGGTCACCACGTTTGACTTTTTGACCAGGTTTAACAAGTAATTGACGTAAATGCATATAACGAGTGGTATATTGGCGACCATGACGAATAGCAATAAAGTTGCCCGCAGCACCACTGTATTTCGACACAATCACCTCACCGTCACCAACTGCTAAAACGGGTGTCCCTACTGGCATTGCAAAGTCTACACCCTTATGTGGTGCAACACGCCCTGTTACTGGATTGACACGACGAGGATTGAACTGGGAGGAAACCCTAAATTGTTTCGCTGTTGGAAAACGCAGGAAACCACGTTCTAAGCCATTCCCTTCGCTATCATAGTATTTGCCATCTTCAGCTCGGAACGCATAATAGCTTTTACCATTAGTTTGCAAACGTACACCAACAAGCTGGCTTTGTTCGCTGCGGCCATTGAGCATTTCACGGCTCATTAACACACTAAATTTATCGCCTTTTTTCAATTTACGAAAATCAATTTGCCATTGTAGCGCTTTAATGACTTCACGGCCTTCATTACGTGTTAAACCTGCTTTACTGGTACTTTGTGCAAAAGAACCATCAACAGTACCTTTTAAAATACTGTTCGTCCATTCGCCAGTACGAATTTGCTTAACCTCTTCGAATTTATTCGTCGTGCCTACTCGGTTAAATACCCGCGTTTCACGGCGATTCACTTCCCATGTTAGTGATTCTAATTCACCTTGCTCTGTCAAAGACCAATTTAGTGCCTGACCTATTTTTAGGTTTCTCAGTGACTTATGTTGATTCGAAAGTGTTGCAACATCCCCAGCTTCAATACCAAACTGAGTTAAAATTGTTGTTAAGTTATCACCGCTTGCAACAACATATTCATGGGCTAACGGCGTTGTCTCCCCCTCCGCACCATCTGCTTCTGCTTCGGTATCTGCAAGACCTTCGTCAGGTAATTGATCACTACTATCTTGAATAATATCGTCAGTGGCATCAGTGGAAGGTAATAACGCTAGAGGAATGATGGTATCAGGCATACCATCATTTTCAGAAGTCGTTGGAACATGAACTGGCCGCCAAATTGCGACGGCCATGGTAGCGACTGTAAGCGTACTTAATACGATTTTATGAGTTCTAGACAGGCTACCATATACCTGAGCCAGACCTTTGGCCATTTGCTGCACTTAAACAATTCCTTCTATTTTTAATTCAGGCAGCTGGCATATTGTTCCGACAAGTTTGTCAAAAACTGCATGTAGCTATCTGGTCCAAGTACCAGCCCAATTCCGAGTGGGTCGAGAGTTCCCATTTTGACTCCCGTATTACGCGCTACACTTTCAATTACTGCAGGCCTGAATTGTGGCTCAGCAAAAACGCATTGCGCTTTATGCTCAACCAATTGTGTTCGTATTTGATGTAATTTCTGCGCACCAGGCTGTATTTCTGGGTTTATCGTAAAATGCCCCAAAGGAGCGAGTTGATAGTGTTTTTCAAAGTAGCCATAAGCGTCGTGAAAAACAAAATAACCCTTGTTTCGAGCTGGCTGCAAAATACTAGCAATTTTTTTATCACTTTGCGCCATATTTTCTCTGAATTTACGAAGGTTTACGTCTAGCTTATCTTTTTGATCAGGATAAAGCTCTACTAAACGATCATGAATGTCCTGTGCAGCGAAATTTGCGATCTCTGGGGATAACCAGATGTGCATATTATACTCACCATGGTGATGATGTTCGTGATCCTTGTCATGATTAGCTTCATCCGAGTGTTCATGGTCATGTTCATCTTCATGAGACTCGGCCATAAGTCGTGATTTAATGTTTGTCTGTTCCGCTAGTGCCAGACGTTTATTCTGAGGTAACGTATTGATAGGCTTCTGTAAAAACATTTCGAGATCAGGTCCAACCCACACAAATAAGTCTGCTTGTTTAATTTTTTTCAAATCAGAAGGTTTTAATGCGTAATCATGCGGGGATGAACCGTCTGGCAGTAGAACTTGTGTCTCCGTCACGCCATCAGCAATACCTGAGGCAATAAAAGCCAATGGACGAATCGATGTTACCACATCCGCATTTGAGGTAGACACCAATGTTGCACTCAATACGGAGGTCGCCACAGCTCCGAAAAGAAATTTACGGGCAATGTGTTTCGATTTATGTATCATAGCAGTCTTTTTCCGTGATTTTAATTTTGAAATGTTATAATATAACACAACATGATTTCTGCAAGATGTTTTTCATATGCAACCATTACTGACTTTAAATAAAATTTCTGTTTCATTTGGTGACAAGCAAGTCCTTAAAGATGTGTCCTTTGAACTTAACAAAGGAGACATTGTGACGCTTTTAGGGCCAAATGGTGCAGGAAAATCAACCATAGTACGTGTTGTTCTTGGGTTACTTCCCCCAACTTCAGGCTCAATTGAACGTGCCTCATCACTTTCTATTGGCTATGTTCCTCAAAAATTGCATTTAGATACAACGCTCCCCCTAACAGTAAAGCGTTTTATGTTACTCAAGCTAGGTGTTCGCCAAGAACATTTATTACCTGCTCTTGAGCGTGTTAATGCGACTCATCTTCTAGAGCAACCGATGCAAAAGTTATCGGGTGGTGAAACTCAACGCGTTTTACTCGCACGTGCATTGCTCAACAAACCTGACTTGCTCGTACTGGATGAGCCTGCGCAAGGTGTTGATATTACAGGTCAAGTTGCTTTGTATGACTTAATTAATCAATTAAGAACAGAGCTTGGCTGTGCCGTACTCATGGTTTCTCACGACTTACACCTAGTGATGGCAAAAACAGATAAAGTACTCTGTATTAATGGCCATATCTGTTGTTCAGGTGCACCTGATGTGGTGTCCAATCACCCTGAATTTGTTGCTATGTTTGGGTATCGCGGTGCGCAACAATTAGGGGTATATCGCCATCAACATAATCACCAACATGATTTAGAAGGTAATATTATTCGTAGCCATCAACACAGCAAGGACTGCAAGCATGATTGAGTTATTATTACCTGGCTGGATAGCGGGCATGTTACTTGCGATTGCAGCGGGGCCATTAGGCTCTTTCGTTGTTTGGCGTCGCATGTCCTATTTTGGTGACACTTTAGCACATGCTTCTTTATTGGGTGTTGCCTTTGGGTTATTACTAAATATTAACCCTTTTTATGCTGTCGTTGCCGTTACCCTTTTACTTGCACTAATTTTAGTTTGGCTTGAAAAACGTCCACAACTTGCCGTTGATACATTACTCGGAATTATGGCTCACAGCTCGTTATCACTCGGTTTAGTGGTCGTAAGTTTAATGGCTAATGTACGTGTTGACCTAATGGCTTACTTATTTGGTGATCTTCTCTCTGTTAACTATGAAGATATTATCATGATCTTTATTGGTGTGATTGTCGTTTGCGGGTTACTTTTTTATCGCTGGCGAGCGCTTTTATCCATTACCGTTAGTCCTGAGCTTGCTTTTGTCGATGGCATCAATATTCAACGTTTACGTTTATTATTGATGTTAGTCACTGCATTAACAATCGGTATCGCCATGAAGTTTGTTGGTGCACTAATTATTACTTCACTTCTGATTATTCCAGCCGCTACCGCTCGTCGTTTTGCACGTACACCTGAGCAAATGGCATTTATTGCGGTGTTAATTGGTATGATATCGGTCACGGGTGGATTAACCTTTTCGGCATTTTATGATACCCCTGCTGGCCCATCAGTTGTTTTGGTTTCTGCCGTTTTATTTGTGCTTAGCTTAACAGTTAAAGCAAAAAACTAATTGATAACTTAAAAGTTTATCCACGCCGTTGTTTATTTTGAACAACGGCGTTTTTATTTATATAAACTTAATTAATATAAATGGCTTTTCCTTTACCGATTATCCATACTCACAAAGAGTAATTTAAATCACAGGATGGTAACATGAAGCAGTCCCTCACCTTTTTGGTTGCTCTAGGGTTATTTTCAGCATCGGCAAGCGCAATAGAATACTCATGCCAGTTAGAAAATAACAAATTAGTTAGCGTTGTTATAGAAAAAGGCAAACCCCCTGTCTATCGTTATGGAACCTTAGGTAAAACTGAGATTACTCTGCCCACCAATACAAAAGGTAAAGAGAATATTTTTGTCGGAGAAGGGATGTTTATCGGTGGTGCAAGCTCAGTCTACATTCGTTTTCAGAATGGTAATTATAATTATGTACTTTATGATGGGGAGGGTAAAGGTTGGTATTATCAAGGTGTTGTTGTCTACAAAGGTGACAAAATTATCAGTAAAAAAGCATGTAAACCATCATCGAACCTGAACTTGTACAGTATTCTAGATTATGGTTTACCGAAAGACACGGATGATATTGATATCGATTTTACAACCGACCCAAATTCCCGATAAATGCTCAACGCTACCCAGCACGTAAAGTTTCCCCCACCTTAATTCGCTGGTGGGGTATTGGTTACACCTCTTTTGGCGTTAAACCAAAATGGTTATACGCATGCGCTGTCGCCATTCGTCCTCGAGGAGTACGTTGGATAAAACCTTGTTGAATTAAATAAGGTTCTAAAACATCTTCGATTGTTTCACGTTCTTCCCCAATTGCTGCTGCTAAGTTATCCACACCAACAGGACCACCCATAAATTTATCGATAATCGCCACGAGTAGCTTACGGTCTAAGTAATCAAAGCCTGCTGCATCGACATTTAACATATCCAAAGCTTGGTTTGCGATTAGCTCATCAATAGAGCCATCACCTTTAACTTGTGCGAAATCACGTACACGACGTAACAAGCGATTTGTAATACGTGGCGTGCCGCGAGAGCGCATGGCAACTTGCATGGCACCTTCTTCGGTGATATCAAGCCCCATATATTGGGCGCTACGTTTGACAATATACTGTAAGTCCACAACCTGATAGAATTCAAGGCGTTGTACGATACCAAACCGATCACGTAACGGGGAAGTTAGTGACCCAGCCCGCGTTGTTGCACCAATTAACGTAAATGGCGGTAGGTCAATTTTAATGGAACGCGCCGCAGGCCCTTCACCAATCATGATATCCAATTGGTAGTCTTCCATTGCAGGATAAAGAATTTCTTCAACAACAGGTGAGAGGCGGTGAATTTCATCAATAAAGAGCACATCATGTGGCTCTAAGTTGGTTAGCATCGCAGCTAAATCACCTGCTTTTTCCAATACAGGCCCTGAGGTTGTCCGTAAATTTACGCCTAATTCGTTAGCAACAATCCCTGCGAGGGTTGTTTTACCCAGCCCTGGGGGGCCAAAAATCAACAGATGGTCGAGAGCATCACCCCGCATTTTGGCTGCTTGGATAAAAATCTCCATTTGATCTTTAACCTGTGGCTGACCAATATACTCGCTGAGTAATTTTGGTCTAATCGCACGATCAATGGCTTCTTCATCCGACTGTAAAACTTCAGCAGTAATTAAGCGATCTGCTTCAATCATCTCAATGGCCTCTTAATCAGAGTGCTGCACGTAAGGCATCACGGATTAATGTTTCAGAATCACTGCCTGGCTTCGCGACTTTGCTTATCATGCGACTCGCTTCTTGTGGCTTATAGCCCAATGCAATTAATGCCGCCGCTGCTTCTGCTTCGATATCAGCAGTACTTGGTACCTTACTATTCACATTAGGTAAGTTGATCTCACTGGTTTGATTGAATAAATCACCATTCAACCCTTTGAAACGGTCTTTCATTTCAACAACTAAACGTTCGGCTGTTTTTTTACCAATCCCTGGTAACTTAACCAATGATGCAATCGCTTCTTGTTCAATTGCAGAAACAAATTGTTGTGCTGACATACCAGACAAAATTGCCAATGCAAGCTTAGGCCCAACACCGTTAACTTTGATTAATTCTTTGAACAGTGCTCTTTCTTGCTTATCGTTAAAACCATATAGTAATTGGGCGTCTTCACGAACAACAAAATGTGTAAAAACAATCGCTTCTTGCCCAATATCAGGTAATTCATAGAAACACGTCATTGGCATATGAACTTCATAACCTACCCCTTGAAGTTCTAATAAAACTATTGGTGGTTGCTTTTCTAATACGATACCACGTAAACGACCAATCACATTGAATTCCTCTATTATGGCCTAAGACGAAATCTGTTTAGCCAAAGTTATTAATAGTGCTGTTTATACCACAAAAAGGGCTGGATGCATATCCAGTTGCAAGCTATTTGTTTTCATACCGTCAGCTTTCAGACAAACTTCTACCTTAACCGCCCACGCGTTAATACTAAACGAGGATCACCCACTTTTAATAAGTTCTGATTAAAATGGCAATGTGTAATCGCAATCGCCAACGCATCCGCAGCATCGGATTGTGGGTTAGCGGACAGCTTGAGTATTGATTTAACCATATGTTGTACTTGGCTTTTTTCAGCGGCCCCTGTCCCAACAACCGTTTGTTTAACTTGGCGAGCCGCATATTCAAACACTGGAATACTCAAATTTGCCGCTGCAACTATCGCGACGCCACGTGCTTGGCCTAATTTGAGCGCTGAATCTGGGTTTTTTGCCATAAAGACTTGTTCGATTGAAAGAACGTCGGGCTGGTATTGTGTGATAATTTCCGAGACCCCCGCATAAATACGTTGCAGACGACTTGGTAAATCATCAACCTGAGTGCGAATACAACCACTGCCTAGATACAGTAATTGCCGACCTTGTTGGCGAATAACGCCGTAGCCAGTGACACGAGAACCAGGGTCAATTCCTAATATAATTGCCATAAAGAATCGATTTGTACCTCTTATTATTAAATGCTATTTATTCATCATTCTACTTAGTAGCATAATACTATCTATTTCAATTAAATAGCTATTTGATTCTTAATGTTATCCATGGAATATAAAAAGTATAGTAGAAGAAAAAGAAAGAAGAACAAAGGCGTTAGAGAAAACAGGCTGGGTCAGCCCGCTTTCTCTACGCGGAGGGACTAGATTACAGATGTAAAATAGTACGTCACTGATTACAGTGTCGCTGCGACTTCGTCAGAAATATCACCATTATGGTAAACTTCTTGAACGTCGTCAGAATCCTCTAACATGTCGATAAGGCGCATCAATTTTGGTGCCGTTTCAGCATCAAGTTCTGCTGTGATCGATGGGATCATTGAAACTTCAGCCGCTTCGCTCGTAAAGCCTGCTGCATCTAATGCATCTTTAACCGTACCAAATGTTTCAAAGGTAGTGTAAACATCGATTGCACCGTCGTCATAGGTCTCAACGTCATCCGCACCCGCTTCAAGCGCCGCTTCCATCAATGCATCTTCATCCACACCTGGTGCATAAGTAATAACACCACGTTTGGTAAATAAATAAGAGACTGAACCATCTGTTCCCAAGTTACCACCTGTTTTAGTAAACGCGTGGCGCACTTCAGATACGGTACGGTTACGGTTGTCACTTAAGCACTCAACCATAACAGCAGTACCGCCAGGACCATAACCTTCATAAATGATGGTTTCCATATTATCACTTTCATCATTACCCACACCGCGTGCAATTGCACGGTTTAAGGTGTCACGAGTCATGTTATTTGATAATGCTTTATCTACTGCGGCACGTAAACGTGGGTTAGTGCCAGTATCACCACCACCTAAACGTGCAGCAGTGACAAGTTCACGAATAATTTTTGTGAAAATCTTACCGCGCTTAGAATCTTGGGCTGCTTTACGGTGTTTGGTATTGGCCCATTTACTATGACCTGCCATGAAATATCTCCAAAAACGTCAATACAATAATTAATTAGCAAATTCTAAAATAGCCTGACTGTTACTCCATGATTTAGTAAGTTTTGCCGCTTCATTTGGGCTTAACCAACGAAACTCTGTATGTTCAGTCAGTAATGGCATGTGTTCTTCATCTAGCACCATTTTAAACCAGTGCTCTTTGCAATGTGTTACATTCGGTGCATAACGATGCCTGAAATGCGGAAAAATTTCAAAGATGATGCTATGGGACAAGTCTTGCAAGCCGTTTTGTTTAACGTCAAAACCTGTCTCTTCTTTGATTTCACGACACGCAGTTTCATACGGTTTTTCGTTAGGTTCCAGACTTCCAGTCACGGACTGCCAGAAGTCTGGATCATCTTTACGCCGTAGCATTAGCACCCGACCGCTTGTTTCAGCCACGATGATGACTAATACCGATTCAGGGCGCTTAAATGCGGTCATTCGCCGTCTTACTCTTCGTCTTTCGCCACAACAGCAATCGCCAACTCAGTCAACGAGTCTGGGTTTGCATAGCTTGGTGCATTCGTCATTAAACAAGCCGCAGCGGTTGTTTTCGGGAAAGCGATAACATCACGGATGTTATCCGTTCCAGTCAATAACATCACTAAACGGTCAAGGCCAAAAGCTAAACCTGCGTGTGGTGGTGTGCCGTATTTCAGTGCGTCTAATAAGAAACCAAATTTTTCACGTTGATCTTCTTCATTAATACCTAAAATGCTAAACACGGTTTGCTGCATTTCATTACGGTGAATACGCACTGAACCGCCACCCACTTCATAACCGTTAATCACCATATCATAAGCATTGGCAACAGCATCTTCTGGTTTACTTGCTAGCTCTTCGGGTGAGAAATCTTTCGGCGATGTGAATGGATGGTGCATCGCGGTTAAACCACCTTCCCCATCTTCTTCAAACATTGGAAAATCGATGACCCACAGTGGCTGCCAGCTATTTAGATCTGTCAGTTCAAAATCACGCCCCACTTTCAAACGCAGTGCACCCATTGAATCTGTGACCACATTTTTCGCACCTGCACCAAACAGAATGATATCGCCATCCGCTGCACCAGTACGGTCTAACAGTTGGTTAATCACCTCTTTATTGAGGAATTTTGCGACTGGGCTTTGAATACCTTCTATTCCTTTAGCACGTTCGTTGACTTTCATCCAAGCCAACCCTTTCGCACCATATATACCCACGAATTGGCCATATTCGTCAATTTGTTTACGGGTCATTGCTGCGCCGCCAGGCACTTTCAATGCCGCGACACGGCCTTTCGGATCATTCGCAGGACCAGAGAATACGGCAAACTCAACATCTTTAACGATATCAGCAACATCCACCAGTTCCATTGGGTTACGAAGGTCTGGTTTATCTGAACCATAACGACGCATTGCTTCTGCAAACGTCATGATTGGGAAATCGCCTAAATCAACATTTTTCACGTCTAACCAGAGATTGCGGATCATGCGTTCCATGATTTCGCGTACTTGCTCTGCAGTCATAAATGAGGTTTCAACATCGATTTGAGTAAATTCAGGTTGACGGTCTGCTCGTAAATCTTCATCACGAAAGCATTTTACGATTTGATAATAGCGGTCAAAGCCAGACATCATCAGTAACTGTTTAAACAGTTGTGGAGATTGTGGCAGCGCGTAAAATTTACCTTTATGAACACGGCTTGGAACTAAATAGTCACGAGCGCCTTCAGGCGTTGCTTTAGTTAACATTGGCGTTTCAACATCAACGAAGCCTTCTGTATCCATGAAATTACGGACAAAACTGGTAATTTTCGCACGAGTGCGTAAGCGCTCAGACATTTCAGGACGGCGTAAATCTAGGTAGCGGTATTTTAAGCGACGCTCTTCTGTATTTGTTTGGTTGCTATCGAGTGGCAACGGTTCTGATTTATTGAATACATAAAGCTCTTGCGCAAAAATTTCAATTTCCCCAGTCGCCATATCTTTATTTTTCTGGCTATCTGGACGCGCGCGTACTGTCCCTGTGATTTGGATACAGAACTCATTACGCAGCTCTGACGCTTTTTCAAATATGTCTTTACGATCTGGATCGAAGAAAACTTGAACGATGCCTTCACGGTCACGCATATCGATAAAAATCAAACCACCTAAGTCGCGACGGCGGTTTACCCATCCACAAAGAGTGACCTGTTGGCCTTCGTGAGCAATGCTTAACTGCCCACAATAATTAGTACGCATACAATATCCTTTTACTCAGCTGTTGTGCTTTTGCTTGCTGCGGGATTTTGGCATTTTGCTGAACCCTATTTGCGAAACACGGGCTGAAAATTCAGAATGTCAAAAAGGCAGACATTATACAGGAAATTCTGTTAGACAAATAGTTGCGAATACCGCTTATCGCCTAAACCATTTTGTTTTTAATCATATTTTCATCATTTTTATGGTTGTTCATCAACTTCATTGTGATTACCACCCTTAGCTAGACAGGGTTAAATGAGGAATATGGTTAAGTTGATTTTAAGGGACTAAAGACGCCATGTATATATTATGGCAAAGGTTTATTTCTAATATCACTTACTGCTGCACAAAAAGTACACGAAGCTTACAGAGTAAGACCTTCATCCCTTTTTATAACTTAATAGCTTAGACATTCTGGGAATTAGGTCGATTTAGGAATTGTTACCTTTTTCAGTTTGCTATAATCCAATTAACTCAGTAATCAACCTAATTAATCATCTGCTGCTTAAGGATCACACATGAAAAAACTGTTAATTGCTTCATCTATGCTGATGCTACTTGTTGGATGCCAAACTGTGAAAACTGCAGATATTGATAACAATAAAACATTTTACATCGATTCCACACTCGCTGACTGCGTGGGTGTTGCTCCAATGAAGTGTATGAAAGTCAAAGAAAACCCAAATGATGACTGGCAGTTATTCTATAGTTCTATTCAAGGTTTTGAATATCAACCAGGCTTCTCTTACGTCTTACAAGTTAAACAATTTGATGTACCAAACCCACCAGCTGATGCACCAAGCATCCGCTATGAACTTGTAAAAATCGTTGAAAAGAAATAAATTTTAATCCTTGATAATCATTAAGTGGGCTTACTTCCTGCTTAATGGCTTTATTTTATCTCAACCAAATTGAGCAAACTAACCATCGGAAATAACAAGAGTAGCAAAATTATGAGTGATAAAATTATTGATAAACTTGGGTTAATTGCTTTGTCTGAAAATAAAGTTGCCATGGTACGCTCACACAATAAAAGCTTATTTTACATCCCAGGCGGAAAGCGCGAGCAAGGTGAAAGTGATGAGCAAGCTTTATGTCGTGAAATTGAAGAAGAATTGACGTTAAACTTAGTACCTGGCTCTATTGGCTTTTATGGTGAGTTTATAGGACTTGCTGATGGTAAAGACGGTGGCACACAAGTGCGTATTCGCTGCTATTTTGCAGATTATCAAGGAATACCGCAACCTGCCGCTGAAATTGCTGAGTTAGCGTGGTTTACCAGTGAAGATTTACCTCGATGTTCAACGACAGCCGCCGCGGTTCTATCCCAATTAAAACAAGATGGCTTAGTCAAGTAACGCTACGTGATTACCCAAAAAAGTTGTTAATTCATTTGTCGAACGGCATTTTAGGATTTACAATTTAGAAAATATCGTTAATACCCATTACTATAACTTATATTTTTAGGTGTTTTCATAATTTGATTCGTTTTATGGTGGAGTAAAAAATGGTCAGCTCTTTGTACGCTGTACTGGGTGCCTTACTGCTGCTTAGATTATCTTTAAATGTTGTGAAGCTACGTAACCAGTACCGTATAGCCTATGGGGATGGTGGTTTTTATGAACTGCAAACCGCAATTCGTGTTCATGGCAATGCCATTGAATACATACCTATCTCCCTTATTTTATTACTTTTAATGGAGATGAACGGTGCTCAAGTTTGGATGATCCACATTTGTGGTTTAATTTTAATTGCAGGTCGGTTACTCCATTCTTATGGCTTAAAAAACCATGATTACTCTTATCGCCGCTCAGGTATGGTTGCAACTTATCTTTCGATGGCATTAATGGTTATCGCCAATACTTATTATCTGCCATGGCTACAAATCGTTTCATTTAATCTTTAGTGCTCTTCTACGGCACGACTTAATGTGCCGCCTCATTATTTCATTCTCAATGGATTGATTTTCACTGTGCTACCTTTCTGATACAATCCCCCACTACTTTTGTTTGATTATTAATACAGAACTTATGTCAAGTCAGGATCCAAACCACAAAGACAGTCTTTTTTCCGCACCGATTGCTAACCTTGGTGATTGGCAATTTGATGAAAAAGTCGCCGAAGTATTCCCCGATATGATCCAGCGCTCTGTGCCTGGCTATTCCAATATTATTACCATGATTGGTATGCTTGCGGGCCGTTTTGTGAAGCCAAACAGCCGCGTATATGATTTAGGCTGCTCATTAGGTGCGGCAACGCTTTCTATTCGACGCAATATTACGGTTGAGAACAGTAAAATTATTGCTATCGATAACTCCCCAGCGATGGTAGAACGATGCCGCCGCCATATTGATGCCTACCGCGCAAAGACCCCCGTTGAGGTGATTGAAGGTGATATTCGTGATGTGAATATTGAAAATGCATCAATGGTTGTACTCAATTTTACTTTGCAATTCCTCAAGCCTGATGACCGACTTTTATTACTCGAAAAAATTTATCGCGGGTTACAACCAGGTGGTATTTTGGTTCTCTCCGAAAAATTTAATTTTGAAGACAACGAAATCGGTGAGTTACTGTTCAATATGCATCATGATTTCAAACGGGCAAATGGCTATAGCGAATTAGAAATTAGCCAAAAGCGCAGCATGTTAGAAAACGTGATGTTGACTGACTCCGTTGAAACACACAAAGCTCGCCTAAAACACGTTGGGTTTAGCCACTGCGAAGTTTGGTTCCAATGTTTTAATTTTGGCTCACTGTTAGCGCTTAAAGAGGCTTAAAGATGATTGATTTCGGTCGTTTTTACCAACAAATTGCCGTTGGCCCATTAAGTCACTGGTTAGAAACATTACCTGCGCAGTTAACAGAGTGGAAAAAACAAGGTTTACACGGTGGTTTTTCCTCATGGGAAAAAATGCTTGATAATTTGCCTGTTATGCATCCAACTCAATTAGACTTAATTAACAGTGTGACGGCAACTCGCGATCCAGTGCTGACCTCTGGGGAAACACGCCGTTTAAATAATATCCTTGAGCAATTAATGCCATGGCGTAAAGGCCCTTTCTCCCTTTATGGTGTCAATATTGATACCGAATGGCGTTCAGATTGGAAATGGGATCGCGTTTTACCGCATATTTCATCACTAAAAGATAGGTATGTGTTAGATGTAGGTTGTGGCAGCGGTTATCATATGTGGCGGATGTTAGGGCAAGAAGCCAAATTTGTTGTCGGCATTGACCCCACAGAACTTTTCTTATGCCAATTTGAAGCGGTAAGAAAATTATTGGGTGATAACCAACAAGTGCATTTATTACCTCTCGGTATTGAGCAACTTCCTGAGCTAAAAGCCTTTGATACTGTGTTCTCCATGGGGGTTTTATATCATCGCCGCTCTCCACTTGACCACTTATGGCAATTAAAAAACCAATTAGTTAGTGAAGGCGAATTAGTGCTTGAAAGTTTAGTGGTTGAAGGTGATGAATTTCAATGCCTCATCCCAGGTGATCGCTATGCACAAATGCGTAACGTCTATTTTATCCCTTCCGCTAAAATGCTTAAGGTGTGGTTAGAAAAATGCGGTTTCGTCGATGTGCGTATTGTTGACCAAGCCGTAACTTCATTAGAGGAACAGCGCCGCACACCGTGGATGAAAACAGATTCTCTCGCAGAATTTTTGGACCCGAATGACCAAACTAAGACGGTTGAGGGCTATCCAGCTCCGCTGCGGGCAATTCTAGTTGCACGAAAGCCTTAAACGAGTAATGTGCCTATCGGTATAACCCCATAGGCACATTTCATCAGCCCATTATTACATCGCTATTTGCCATAAGTTATAAAATGCAACTCGTCCAGATAACTCGGCGAGTATCACCGCTAACACGCAAATACTGAGCACAATAGCAGAGTTTCTGCCGCGATAGAGCAGCGCAGGAAAAACAAACAGCATGATTGCTATCACCACTAATTGAAACGCCCAAAAACCAGCTTGTTCAGCACTTATTACAGGCCCTGTTTCACCTAGGAATGAGATATATGCCGCTCTTGTGGCAAAAATGATAATCGCACCAAGCAGAAATGCCATTGAACCAAGCCGTTGCGCCCCCATTAAAATCGCCAGTGCCCCACCGCCAACAAACAGTGTCATCCACATTTGCAGTGTTGTGAAAACCGTAAACCAGTTGGCAACAGTTTCAATATTATAGACTTGCGGTATTGACCATACGAATGCCAATCCGAAAATGATCGCGCCCACATTACAGACTTCTCGTAACATGGCATTTTTGACAAACAACGTAAAAAAGACAATCCCTGCACCAAATGCGACAAAAATACCGCTCAGTAAGGCTTCATTACTCATTGGCGAGCGCCCTACACCTAACAGCATATTGAAAAAACGCAATGGTTGCCCCACATGCAAACTGCCGATAACTAAAGCGATAAGCATCAATACAAAAGCCAGAATGTTCGATTGGCGTAATTGTTCGCTACTCGACCAACCGATTCGTTTGCTTAGATAAGCAAACAGATAAAGCCCAGCGGCGGACTGACCAAAAACAGTAAAAAAAACAAGAGGAAGTTCGTGCATGTTAGACCTCCACAGGGTTCTGTAATATCCCGCTTTTATCACCCGATGGTTTAGCATCTTTATGCGGTTTAATCACGATATTGGGATTTGTTAAACTTGGGTCTGGCATTGGGGCAATCCCACTAATTTGTCCATGCCGCTCACGTAACACGTTAATATCATCAAAATCTAACGCACGCTGAGGGCATGATTCGACGCACACAGGTTTCATGCCTTTTTCTACTCGCTCATAACAGCCATCACATTTGCTCATCAGCTTTTTCTTTTCATCATATTGCGGAGCGCCATAAGGGCAACGTAACTCACAATACCGACAACCGACACAAATAGTTTGATCAACAACCACGAGGCCATCTTGCTCTCGTTTATGCATCGCTCCTGTTGGGCAACCCTCGACACATGTTGGGTTTGAACAGTGATTACAAGAAATTGACAAGTAATAGCTGTACACATTTTGCTGCCAAATACCGTCTTGTTGCTGCCAACTTCCCCCTCCGAATTCATAAACACGGCGGAACTTAGGGCCAAGGTCTAAATCCTTTTCATCTTTACAACTGACCTGACAGGTTTTACACCCCGTGCATTTGGTCGAATCAAAATAAAAACCATACTGTTTCATTTGTCGCTCCTTATGCACGTTTCACATCAACGAGGTTAGTATGTTGAGGATTACCTTTTACGAGTGCAGACGGCTGCTGAGTCGTTAGCGTATTAATACAACCACCAATATCAACGCCTTCGCTATCAAGTTCACGCCATGCCCCTTGAGGAACCGCAATCACGCCTGGTAATACCCGCGCCGTTACTTTCGCCTTAATTTTTATGCGCCCTCTATCATTGAAAATCTCAGTGAGATTGCCATCTTGGATACCTCGAGCGGATGCATCGATTGGGTTTATCCAATATTGATGTGGTACAGCCTCACGCAATACCGCGACATTAAAGTAGGATGAATGCGCATGGCCTTTATCATGAAAGCCCGTCATTTGTAGTGGGTATTTTTCCCTTGCCTTTGTATTTTCAACCCCTTCTGTATTCACACAGTATTCAGGCACTGCGGGAATACGTTGGTCATCAGGGTAGTCCCATTCTTGGGCTATTTTTGCTAAGCGTGCTGAGTAAATTTCAATTTTACCCGATGGCGTTGGCAGCGGGTTTTCGGTTGGTGAATCCCGATAAGACTTCAGTGCAATATAGTCAGCACTATTTGCGAGTTTCCTATCAACAATCCCCATGTCATTGGTTTCTTCGAAAGTGGGTAACTGTAGATTTTTTTCACGCATTTGGTTGTAACAATGTTCTATCCATTGCTCATGAGTTCGCCCCTCAGTAAATTGGTCTTTAATCCCCAATTTGTCAGCAATATCAGTTAAAACATCGTAAGATTGTCGGCATTCCCACAGCGGTGTGATCGCATTTTGCAGGCGTATCGCATAGTGATAAGCTCCACTTGCATAGGAATTATTGATTAAGTCATTCGACTCAACGCTGCTCACATCAGGTAGAATTAAATCTGCGTAGTTTGTGGATGGCGTCATGTGGATATCCCACACAAGAATAAATTCACAGAGTGATTCATCCGCCAAAATCTTATGGGTTTTATTTAAATCTGAGTGTTGATTTCCCGTCACATTACTAGCGTAATGCCAAAGAAATTTTACGTTGGTTTCAAGCTTGTCCTTTCCTAATAGCGTGGCATTTTCCGCTGTCATTTCAGTACCGCGGACAATGGCATCAGTCCACATAAAACACGGGATTTTAGTTTTTACAGGGTTAGGTATCGCAAATCCAGGAACGGGATAAGCTACGTTACCGCCCCATCCCCCTGCATTGGTGCCTGCTCGACCAATATTGCCCGTCACGATAGGCAACATCATCACCGCCCGTGCAGCTTGTTCCCCTGATGCGGTTCTTTGTAAGCCCCAACCTTGCGAAATCCACGCGGCCTTGGCATTGCCCAATTCACGAGCCAATTGAATGATCCGCGTTGGTGATACCCCCGTTATTTTGCTCGCCCATTCTGGTGTTTTTTCGACACCATCTTCACCGAACCCTAAAATGTAATCTTTATAGGAGGCATTTTTAGGGGCCGAGTCTGGTAATGTTTGGCTATCCCACCCAACACAATATTGTGCGAGAAAAGCTTCGTCTGTTAATTCTTCTTTAATTAAAGTATGAATGATAGCAGCAACGAGCGCACCATCCGTTCCAGGATAAATAGGTATCCACTCTGCGCCTAATGTTGTCACACTATCCGTACGACGCGGGTCGATAATAATCACTTTTGCTTTGCTTTTTTCTAATGCTTGTAAGGTTTCATAGAATTGCCCACCACCTGACATGCGCGTTTCTGCAATGTTGTGCCCAAACATAACAACGAGATCGCTGTTGGCAATTTCAGATAAAAGGGAATCATCCAACTTGCCATATACATAAGGGATCACGCCGTTTATCTGTGCTGTTGAATATGTTCCGTGTTGGTCAAGAAAGCCACCAAGCTGATTTAATAAACGTTTACAGGCATTACGCCCTTGTAAATTAGCCCCTGTCGAACCCGAGCCATATTGGTAATAAATCGCTTCATTGCCGTACTTATTAATTGTCTCTTTTAATTTTTCAGCAACAATGGTTGTCGCTTCATCCCAACTAATACGTTTAAATTTGCCTTCTCCCCGTTTACCAACACGGATCATTGGGTATTTTATTCTGTCTGGGTTATAGGTTTTCCAACGAACAGAACGCCCTCTTAAGCAAGGGCGTATCTGGTGTAAACCAAATTGACTGTCATCGTACATCGTTTCATTAGAAATACGGGTAATAACATCATCTTTGACATGAACTTTTAGTGGACAGCGGCTTCCGCAGTTCACTAAACAGGCGCTATATTTGATTTTTTCATTAATTTCATCTGGCTGGGTTTTAGCCATTGAAGCGGCTTGAGCCGTAAAGGGTAATGAGATAGAACCTGCAACGGCAGTTGCTGTTGCGGCTGAGGCAGAGACTTGAATAAATCGTCTCCTGCTTAACGCTTTCTTTCCTAAGTGATTAATCATTACATTGCTACCTTCTAATTATTATTAAATAAACTAAAAAATATATTTTTATAATAATTAGATAGTAGGCATGTATTTTGTAAGGTTAATTGATATGCATCAACCAAGATGAGTTTGTGAATATGTTGGCTACTTAAACCCAATAATCCATGGTTTTTGTTAAATTCTAACGCATAATCAACTAGTAAAAGTCAGAACTTCAAAAAAGAATATTTATAGAAATTATAGATTTACTACTCTAATGTTTACTTGACTGCTTTTGCTATTCCCTATAGCACCAAGACAAAATAAGAAGAAACCCATAATAGGTTTCTCCTTTAAATTTTGAGCACCTTTAAATTAGTACTTTTTCCGTAATAGAAATAAAGTCCTTCATCGCTTCTACAGTAGGCCCATCAACGCAATAATGTGTGAACTCATCCGTTTCACTATTAGATGCCATCGTCACGCCCACTTTACGGTAATTCATGGTTGATGGTACCGTTTTACCTGCAGAACTGTGTACTTCAGTTAAACCAATTTCCATAAACTTACTTAAATTAGCTAAACGAACCCCCGCACCTGCCATAATTTTAGGACCATTGATTTCTTGGCTTTTTTCGTGCAATTCTTTCAATAATGGCAATCCCAATTCTGCACTCTGCTGCTGGCCCGAAGTTAAAATTCGCGCTACACCTAATTCATTTAATTGCTCTAAGGCAAGCAGTGGATTGATGCACATATCAAACGCGCGATGGAAAGTTATATTCATCCCATTGGCGATTTCCATCAACCCATGCATACGGTTAATATCAATGCGCCCTTCACTATCAAGAATGCCAATGACTGCTCCTGGAAACCCCATTTCCTTTATCATGATTAAATCTTCACGAATAACGTCAAATTCGCTAACGTTATAGCAAAAATCACCACCACGAGGACGAATAATGGGATGAACTGGAATGTGAAGTTTTTCTCTTGCTAATTTCAGATAGCCATAGCTTGGTGTTAGACCGCCATCTGCGGCACCAGAGCATAATTCGATACGGTCAGCACCGTATTCTTGCGCTACTTGAGCACATTCAATTCCGAAACAGCAAATTTCCAGTTTCGCCATGATTACCTCCAAATGTGGTAATAAAGCCCATGCTTTAAATTCCCCTAATACAAATAGATAGGGGTAGAATAATAATTGTTAATACCGTTTTGAATAATGCCATTTATTAAAAAATGTTATCGGATGGATATCACACCCCGAAAAAAACACTGGCACTATTGATCAATAACGTTAATTGCATCACTTATTTTTCGCTTTCAATTATCTTTTTTAGCGTAAATGGGTGGTATTTGACGGTTATTTTACCATTTGACACTGCCAATGTTGGATTGGGCAAACGTTCTTGCTGCCCTTTAGGCTGGCTTACTTTCACATTAAATCCGATTGGAAGAGGGTTCGGCAGTAATGCTCGTGCCGTTTTTTCCAATTCTGCGGGAGGCACATTAATCACCATTTCAATATGTTCCCAACTTTCTTGTGGGTATTTTTTATCTTTTGGAAACGGTAACTCAACGATAAATACACTCTGCCCAGCAATTTGTAGTGGCTGGTTAAGTTCATATAAACGAATTGGCCTGCCATTGATGATATTATCGGAAATAATCTGCCCGCATTGCAATAAACCTTCATGCCAGCGCTGTGCTGTTTCAAGGTAGTGGCAGCGTACTGAAATATGATCGATAACGTAAGCCGTTAATGACACATCAAGTTGTTTCGCCATTAATTGCAACTGGTTGGCAAATTTAGGTAAGTCTTCCCATAAATCGTTTAATTGTGGAACTTCACGAAATGGCAGCACAACAAAAACCTCTTTTTATCTACTTATCATCTAAACAATGGCGCTGACTGTAGCATGAGTCCCCCAAAATATGGTATAAAACCTGCCGATTTTTCTCTTCCACCTTTTAGTTCTCCACATGTGATGGCACAATGTGGTAACTATGTTCGTAATTTAAGGTAATTCAGTGAATATTCAGGCGATTCTTTCAGACAAAATTAGTACTGCAATGCTTGCAGCGGGCGCTCCAGCAGACAGTGATGCACTCGTGCGTCAATCCGCTAAAGCCCAATTTGGTGATTATCAAGCCAACGGCGTCATGGGCGCGGCTAAAAAACTGGGGATGCCACCACGACAACTCGCTGAACAGATCCTCAATCATTTAGATTTAGATGGTATTGCCAGCAAAGTGGAAATTGCTGGACCAGGCTTTATTAATATCTTCCTTGAACCTTCTTGGGTTGAAAAACACGTTGAAGAAGCATTAGCCTCCCAACGTTTAGGCCTTGCCCCTGTAAAAGCCGAAACCATCGTTATCGACTATTCTGCACCTAACGTGGCAAAACAAATGCACGTTGGTCACTTGCGCTCAACCATTATTGGTGACGCTGCTGCACGTACGCAAGAATTTATCGGTCACCGCGTGATCCGCGCTAATCATGTTGGCGACTGGGGAACTCAGTTCGGTATGCTCATTGCTTATCTTGAAAAAGTGCAAAACGAAAGTGCCAATGACATGGCGCTCGCTGATCTGGAAGAGTTTTATCGCGAAGCTAAAAAACACTATGACGAAGATGAAGAATTTGCGGTACGTGCTCGTGGTTATGTCGTAAAACTGCAATCAGGTGATGAATACTGCCGTGAAATGTGGCGTAAGCTTGTTGATATCACTATGCAGCAGAATCAAGAAACCTACAAACGCCTAAATGTCACTTTAACTGAAGACGATGTAATGGGTGAAAGCTTATATAACAGCATGTTACCAGGCATTGTCGCTGATTTAAAAGCCAAAGGTTTAGCCGTTGAAAGTGAAGGCGCTACCGTCGTTTTCCTTGATGAATTTAAAAATAAAGAAGGCGAACCGATGGGCGTGATCGTCCAGAAAAAAGACGGCGGTTTCTTATACACCACCACTGACATCGCTTGCGCCAAATACCGTTACGAAACGCTCCATGCCGATCGCTCATTATATTACATCGATTCACGTCAGCACCAACATTTGATGCAAGCTTGGACTATCGTCCGTAAAGCGGGTTATATCCCTGAGACAATGGCACTTGAACACCACATGTTTGGAATGATGCTGGGTAAAGACGGGAAGCCATTTAAAACCCGTACAGGCGGTACTGTACGTTTATCTGACTTATTAGATGAAGCCGTTGAACGTGCACAAGCGCTGATCCGCGAGAAAAACCCAGACATGCCTGAAGACGAGCTACTGAATGTGGCGAATGTCGTTGGTATTGGCGCAGTAAAATATGCAGACCTATCGAAAAACAGAACAACGGACTACATTTTCGATTGGGATAACATGTTAGCGTTTGAAGGAAACACCGCACCGTATATGCAATATGCGTATACCCGTGTTGCTTCTATCTTCAAAAAAGCCAACTTAACTCAAGCAGATCTGACTTTACCAATTTCACTGCAAGACCCACGTGAAATCGCACTGGCGACACGTTTATTGCAGTTTGAAGAAACCATTCTCACTGTTGCGCGTGATGGAACGCCACATGTGATGTGTGCTTACCTGTATGAACTTGCAGGCCTATTCTCTTCTTTCTACGAACACTGCCCAATTTTATCGACCGAAGATGACGCTGTACGCCAAAGCCGTTTAAAACTGGCGGCGTTAACGCAAAAAACCTTAAAAACAGGTTTAGATACATTAGGTATTGAAACAGTCGAAAGAATGTAATCACGTTCGCGTTATTTAATTAACAGCTCGCCTCGGTGGGCTGTTTTTCTTTTCGTCGCGTAAGTAACTTTTGCGTCAAAGTCTGTATTTCTTCAACGTTTTCATTCGCACAATTTTGTAAGACTAGATTCCACTTACACAATGTTTTTGCTTTTTCACAAAGTTCAGGGTCATGCCCTAAACGATTATTATCCTTTAACCACCTAGCCACACTAGCCCAATCCCACAAAGGTGAGTTGCCACTTAAACGTTGTACTGGGGCTGGAAAATTGCCTTTTCCTCTTGACCCATCTTTTAATAATGCAACCGCTTGGCGTGTTAACCCTGCTAACTCTGCAATATCACTTAAACCAACCAGCGTGCTATCAACTGATGCCACTTGCATTGAGATTTCTGCGCTCTCAATATCAGCAATTGCCGTTTCAATAGCCGCATCCAGTGAGCTCGCCTCTCTATCAAACTCTAAATAAACGGAATTACCATAGTAGCACACCAAGGCATCATCACAGCCTGCCGTAAATAAAGCATCTTCTAAGCCCGTGGTATCTACCGTTACCCCAGAAAGTGTTAACGTGAATGCGTATTGCGCCATCAAAGCTCCTTAATCTCTTTTTTATCATCTAATAAGCGGCCTAAGCCGCTATAATTATTTCGAAAGTGCAATACAGTGATCCACTTTCCGGATGATCTGCTTGGCATGGTTTTCCATCACTCTTGGTGTTGACCAAACACTCATCATATGTGTTTTGTGCTCATCAACAGCGTTACCACAACGTAATTTACAAAATGTATGTGATGAACTCCCTGCACTCACCCAAAACCAGCCATTAGCAATCGCATATTCAATGGCTGCTTGAATATGCTTGTTCGGATGTTTTTTCATCGCCCTCCGATAAATACACTATAACCAAAAACGTTGACATTGGTCAACATTCTATTTATGCCAATTTCTAGTGGCCTCCTACGCTTTATTGATAAAAAACAAGCGCGCATTAAATATACCGTAAAATAAACAATGAAGGTTATTTTTATCAATAAAAACAATTACTTGATATATCATAAAATAATCATAATATTATTAATTGAGGAATTATTAAAAGAGATGAAAAAATTGGAAATGGATAGAAAATACAATGGGGTTTAAAACGATAGAATATCGAGACAAAAAAGCCCAAATTAATGGGCTTTCATTAAATTAACAGACTTTCAGCATGTTACGCGATGCTTCTCTTCATAAAATCACGTGGGCGGAAACCTAATATATATAAAGCAACAAAATAGCTACCAGCTCCGACAATCACCACACCAATTAAGCGCAACATACGCATGAGCATATTCCCTTCTTGCCAAGATGGCATAAAGTGCAGCAGGCCAAATAACACCGCGCCCATTACAACTAACGCAATCAGTAGCTTAAATAAGAAACCTTTCCACCCTGCAAGTGGTTGGAAAATATCTTGTTTACGTAATTGCCAATACAGAACACCTGCATTAAAACAAGCCGCTAAACCAATAGATAATGCCAAACCAGCATGTTGTAAAGGCCCTATAAAGGCTAAGTTCATTAATTGCGTCAAAATTAAGGTCACGATGGCAATTTTAACTGGAGTACGAATATCTTGGCGTGAATAGAAACCAGGCGCTAAAATTTTCACTAAAATCATGCCTGTTAGCCCTACACAATAGGCTATCAATGCATATTGTGTCATTAACGAATCATGTGCGGTAAAGTTACCATATTGGAATAATGAAACCGTCAGCGCTTCAGATAAGATAGCTAAACCAAGAGCACATGGTAATGCTAATAGCAGGCAAAGACGCAGTCCCCAGTCCATTAATTGTCGATATTCATTCTGGTTTCCACTCGTAAAGCTCTTCGCGAGAGATGGCAGCAAGATCGTTCCCAAGGCCACACCAAGCACTCCAGAGGGTAACTCCATCAATCTGTCCGCATAGTACATCCACGAAACAGACCCTGACTGTAGGAATGAGGCGAATATAGTATTAATAATTAATGAGATTTGCGCGACTGACACACCGATAATCGCAGGCCCCATCATTTTCATTACACGCCAAACACCGCTATCGCGAAATGACAGGCGCGGCAACACTAACATACTAATTTTCTTTAAATGGGGAAGCTGGTAGACCAATTGTAGCACCCCCCCCACTAATACCGCCCATGCCAGTGACATGATCGGCGGGTCAAAGTAAGGTGCGGCAAACGCAGCAAAAATGATCATACTCACATTGAGTAGTGTGGGTGCAAAGGCGGGTACAGAGAAGCGGTTCCACGTATTTAAAATTGCCCCAGCAAGGGAAGCGAGTGAGATTAGAAAAATATAGGGAAATGTGACTCGCAACAGGTCGGTTGTTAACGCAAACTTATCCGCATCATCAGTAAAGCCAGGGGCTGTCACATAGATAATCCAGGGCGCCGCAATCATGCCCAATACAGTGACTATCGCTAAAGCAAGGGTGAGCATCCCCGCAATATAAGCGACAAATGTACGTGTAGCTTCTTCACCTTGTTGGTTTTTATATTCCGCTAATATGGGGACAAATGCTTGAGAAAATGCCCCTTCTGCAAAAATCCGACGTAACAGATTTGGCAATTTAAACGCGACAAAAAAAGCATCGGCAGCGGCGCCTGCACCAAATACCCGAGCAATGATGGCATCGCGAATAAAACCAAGGACCCGAGACATCATGGTCATTGAGCTTACTGCCGCCAGCGATTTTAATAAATTCATGATTGATAGACTAAAAGTAAACAATCGTATCAGTTTAACAGCGCGGGCTGCCACTGACTACGATTGAAAAGTAAATTAAGAGTTTACGCTTTATTCATTGCCCAAGAATTATCCGTCAATGCAGTTAATACATGGTCACGCCACTCACCATTGATTTGTAAGTATTGCCTTGCATAGCCTTCACGCTCAAAACCAAGCTTGGCCAATAGATTACCACTACGCATATTATGAGGCATATAGTTTGCCATGATGCGGTGCATTTTCTGATGTTGTTGCATATAGCGAGTTACTTGGGTTAACGCTTCAAACATCAAGCCTTGCCCTTGCCATTTTTCGCCCAGAGAATACCCTAAATAGCACGCATGGAATGAGCCACGCAGGACATTACTAAAATTTGCCACTCCCATCACCTCGTTTTCTTCTTTATCTAATAGTAGGAAATGATAAGCACTACCTTCGCGATGCATTTCATTCATCACTTGCAAACGATTTTGCCAGCCAGCGGGTTGATAGTGAGAGTTATCTCGAGTCGGTTCCCAAGGGATAAGAAAGTCTTTATTCAAGCTGTAATAATCAGCTAGGCGATAATTATCTCGCTCATAAGTCAAACGAATAATCATTCTATCAGTGATCAGGCGTACCTTCGGTACATTTGAGCGATAACCAAACATCGTTAACCCTTTATTAATTTAAAATAGCTAGATTCCCTAGCCGTGCATATTTATTCGTTAGCTAAATAGCAAAGTGTAGCATTCTCTATTATTGATGAGCATCTAAAATCAGTCAGTCAAATAGATGAATTATCTTGCTCTCAATTTTCAATTCTTCAATAGTTTGCATTGCAGCTAGGCGGCAAACGCAGCTATCCCTATGAGCATACAAAAGTATGTGATTAGGGGAGCTAAGTGTAGCCAACAACGCGGCGGTGCAAAATATGACGATTTAACGTCTTCTCTTACTAACTCTTTCAATAGCCTAAATAGTTTGCATTGCAGCTAGGCGGCAAACGCAGCTATCCCTATGAGCATACAAAAGTATGTGATTAGGGGAGCTAAGTGTAGCCAACAACGCGGCGGTGCAAAATATGACGGCTATTGCATCGATAAAAATAAATCATCGATCCTCGATGCCACCCTCGATAAAAAAATATCATCTATTGCTCTCTATTATACTGATATTATTGATAAGTAACATTATGGAACAATCCTCTCTTAGCAATTTTTTAATGGTGTGTCATGGCACAGGTGTCACGGGCAAGAAGCCTTGGTAAATATTTCCTTTTGCTCGACAACATGTTAGTTGTCCTCGGCTTTTTTGTCGTTTTTCCGTTGATTTCAATCCGATTTGTTGACCAACTAGGTTGGGCCGCTGTAGTGGTAGGCTTCGCATTAGGCCTACGGCAATTTGTTCAACAAGGCTTAGGTATTTTTGGTGGCGCAATTGCTGACCGATTTGGTGCTAAGCCTATGATTGTTATTGGAATGCTTTTACGAGCAAGTGGCTTTGCTTTGATGGCAATCGCTTACGACCCTTGGGTGTTGTGGCTATCTTGTGTGCTTTCTGCCCTTGGTGGCACGCTATTTGATCCCCCCAGAACGGCGCTGGTTATCAAACTTACTCGCCCCTACGAACGCGGCCGTTTTTATTCACTTTTATTGATGCAAGATAGTGCTGGTGCTGTTATCGGTGCTTTGATTGGTAGCTGGCTGCTACAATATGATTTCCACTATGTCTGCTGGGCGGGTGCCGTGGTGTTTATCATTGCCGCCATCTGTAATGCATGGTTACTCCCCGCTTATCGTATTTCAACGGTAAGGACTCCGATTAAAGAAGGTATGAACCGTGTTTTAAAAGACAAACGGTTTGTCACCTATGTTGTGACCTTAGCAGGTTACTTTATGCTTTCTGTGCAAGTGATGTTAATGTTCCCAATTGTTGTCAATGAGCTAGCTGGAACACCAACGGCAGTAAAATGGATGTATGCCATTGAAGCTATGATTTCTCTCACTTTGCTTTATCCCATTGCACGTTGGAGTGAAAAACATTTTCGCCTAGAGCAGCGGTTAATGGCAGGCCTATTTTTAATGAGCTTAAGTATGTTCCCAATAGGGATGACAACTTCGTTAAATATGTTATTTGGTTTAATTTGTCTATTCTATTTAGGAACCGTGACTGCTGATCCTGCTAGAGAAACGCTGAGTGCTTCACTTGCAGATCCCCGAGCTCGTGGCAGTTATATGGGCTTTAGCCGTCTCGGCCTTGCCCTAGGTGGTGCTGTTGGTTATACGGGTGGTGGTTGGATGTATGATATTGGGCACCAATGGAATATGCCTCAATTGCCTTGGTTTTTACTGGGGATAATCGGTTTTGTCACTCTGTGGGCGTTACATAAGCAATTTAACCGTAAAAAAATTGAAACAGTCATGTTGAGTGGGCAGTAATGCGCTAAACTAGCGGTATTACTGTAAAAGGAGTCTTTATGAAAAAATTTTTATTGGCCACAATGATTGGTTTTATCACTCTAATAACGGGCTGTAGCCAATTATCTGAATTCAGTATCAGTGAGTCCCAAATAAATAGCTACCTTGCTAATAAAGTAAAATATGACCACAAAGTGGGGATTTCTGGGCTTGCTGATGCAGATATCCAACTGGCGAATTTAAAATCTGAAATAGGCCGTAGTGAGCCAGGTAAAATCGCCCTAAATGGTGATGCTACGGTTAAGTTAGACTCTTTGATTGGAAAAGCAGAGGCGCAAATTAGCTTAACCTTAACGGCTCGCCCAATTTTTGATGCAAAAACAGGGTCTATCTACTTAAAAGAATTGAATATAAGCAATTATAAAGTCACCCCAGAGAACATGGATACCGCCATGTCTGCGGTAATCCCTTATCTAAATAGTTCCCTTGAAACTTTCTTCGAAACACAGCCCGTCTATGTCCTCAACCCAGATAACGGCGCTGCAGAAGCAACAGCCAAAAAATTGGCTAAGGGACTTGAGATTAAACCAGGTAAACTGGTCATTCCATTAGTGGATTAATTTTAACCATAAATTTTTTTGATTGAGAAAAGCATTAAAGGCAACAGAGAAATCTGTTGCCTTTTTAATTCAATCAGAAATATTAATCAATACTGTTTATTATCGCTCTTGAATATAAGTGACAGTGTCACATAAGAGCCTTTCGTTGGCCTTTTTGCATTCCGTAAGTCATGAGGTCTGGCTACCGATAAAACACTCACAAATTAGTCCTCATTAGCCTCGGAATCTAACTCATCGCGCAGCGCAATAACGGCATCACGGGCAATTTGGGCTAATGTGCGATAAAACGCCGTCGTGGCATGGGCTTCGACTTTACCTAAAAATGCGCCGTACCAGCTGAGAATGTAGCTATCAAATAATTCTTCTTGTGCCGCGGTTTCATCTTCGGCGGCTTGATCTTCTAACCAAGAAGCAGCCAATAATAACGCCCCCAATGTGCTCACTGGCGCATCCGTTAAGGTCATGCCTCTAACGGTTAAAAACTCACGGATTTCAGCTTCTGTGACTTCTTCGTCATAATCATTGGCTAGCATTGATACTGTGGCATTTTCACCGACAAACATGGCTTGGTAGTCAGCACTAATCGCTTTAATATCCAATCCTTTCGCCATACGTGCCCACAATTCATCTTGCTCTAGAGGCCATGATGCTTTCAATTTATCCTGCGCAATCATATCCATAAGAGGTTTAACAAGAGCGTCATCAGCGCTGCGTTGGAATAATGTGCCTAAAATACGGCAGACGATTGAGAATTCGTTCATATGGGTTTTCCTATTTAAAATTCAGTTGCGACTCAGCTCTTAAGCTCAGTATACCGAAAAAATAAGAAACGTATTAGAGAAGAAAAACACAACAAAATTGCAAGCTAGCAAAAAGCAGGTAGCTTGCAATTCTTTTAGATGTAATTAGTAACCACGTTCCATATCAACCACTCCCACAGGCGCTTCCCCCGCTTCAATGCGCTTGATATTACTGACAATCATATCCATTGCTTCTTTCGGCTGGGTAAATGCAGCCACATGCGGCGTAATCGCAATACGTGGATGCGTCCAGAACGGGTGCATTTGGGATAAAGGCTCACTCGCAAACACATCTAATGCAGCCCCAGCAACTTGTCCTGCATCCAATGCAGATAATAAATCTTGCTCTATCAAATGTGCACCACGAGCTAAGTTGATGACATAAGCGCCTTGTTGCAATTGGCTAAACAGCTGTTGATTTAAAATCCCAACCGTTTCTGGCGTGCTTGGCAATAAATTGATGACCACACGAGTTCCCGAAAGGAATGCAGGTAATTGCTCATTGCCATAATAACTTTTTACATTAGGGATTTGTTTCTCAGAACGGCTCCACGTTCTGACATGAAAACCAAAGCTGACTAAGCGCTTCGCAACAGCTTGGCCCAATGCGCCAGCCCCCATGACACCAATCACAAACTCTTCATGTTGATAAGCAGGCAGTTGCTTCCATTGACGCTGAGATTGTAACTGACGATATTCATCCATACGACGAAAGTATGCTAAGACCTTTGCACAGGCATATTCTTCCATTTGGATAGCCATGCCTGTATCTTCAAGGCGCATCACAGGGACACCCGCAGGGAGTGTACCTGGTTTATCTTGCTCTTGCTTTAAGATGGCATCCACACCTGCACCTAATGCAAAAATACCTTTTAAATCATTGCGCCCCGCAAGGCATTCATAGGGTGGCAGCCACACCATAGCGTAATCTGCACTTTGCTTATCCCCTTTTTCCCATTGGCGAATATTAGCTTGTGGTAATCTAGCACGCATTCCTTCAATCCATTGTTCTGAATTAAAGAATGGATGGTAAAATAAAATATTCATGGCAGCTCCTCTTAGGTTTCTAACAGAGTGTGCGCAATGACGTTTATTTTCAAGTCCATACCGCAACCAAGATCACTTTCGTTGAGGATTTTGTTAACTAGCTAACGAATTTTATGCTTAATCCTTGCAGTTCTTATTAACATTAAAAAAATGATTTATCTTAACAAGCAACAATTAAGATTAGATATTATACAAATTGATTTTTATTTAGCTAAACGGACATAAAAGTAAGAAAAAGAATCAATAGGGAGTTGACGCAAGACGCTATTTTCCCTATAGTAGCGCCCCGTTGCACAGCAGGATTTCTCTCTGGTCTGCAACGGATTTAGAAAAAACGGTGAGGTGTCCGAGAGGCTGAAGGAGCACGCCTGGAAAGTGTGTATACGGCAACGTATCGAGGGTTCGAATCCCTCCCTCACCGCCATTTTTTCTACTAGTTTTCCTCTTCTTTTATCTGTAGTTTCCCTTTATTTTCATTATTCTTTTGCTCAATACCAATACCTCGCTCATGATATTCACGGCTAATATCTTCCCATAACTCTGCATTTTCTATCCCTGCAACTTTTGGACTGAACACAGGGTCAACACCTAATTTTTCCTGCCGTTCATAATCTCGCAGCGCTCTTAGTGCAGGTTTAGAAAGAAACACTATCGCAATTAAATTTAGGTAACTCATACTACCAAACCCAATATCACCTAAGCTCCACATTAAGCTCACTGATTGCACGCTACCCATAAACACAATAATTAAGAACACAAACTTAAGTATCAGTTTTAAAACAGGATAAGCAAGTTTGCGGTCAAGGTAGACAATGGTTGTTTCAGCAATATAGTAATAAGCCATTAAGGTTGTGAATGCGAATAAGAATACTGCTATCGACACAAAGCCTGAGCCCGCAGAGGTAAACACGGTAGAAACCGCCATCTGTGTCCATGCGGTTCCTGCTGCAACACCTGGTACATATTCCACCAGCGCGGTTGCAGAACCATCGGGGAATACATTGTACATATTGGTGACAAGGATCATTAAGCCTGATGCTGTACAGACTACAACCGTATCAATATAAATGGAGAATGCTTGAATAAGCCCTTGTTTTACTGGATGACTCACTTCTGCAGCCGCTGAACTAAATGTTGCCTCACCAGCACCTGCCACATTGGAAAATACCGCGCGACGAACACCCCATGATACTGCGGTTCCAACAATCCCACCAAATACCGCATCCATACCCAATGCACTTTGGAAGATTAAATTAAACATCGCAGGTACTTTTTCATAATGGCTGCCCAAAATAATCACCATCATCACCAAGTAAGCTATCGCCATCAAGGGAACGATTTTATCTGCTGCACTTGCGATACGTTTCACGCCACCAAAGATAAGCCATGCCATTAATACGGTGACAATCGCCCCAGTCGCCATCGGAGGAAGGTTAAACGATGTCTGGAAAGAGTCAGCAATGGTGTTAGCCTGAATACCTGGCACTAATACACCGTAAGATAAACAAATTACGGCGGCAACAATGATGGCAAACGGCTTCAACTTTAACCCTTTTTCAATATAATAAGGGGAACCACCGCGATATTGCCCATCTGAACGTTGTTTATAGATTTGAGCAAGTGTAGATTCAATAAAGGCACTCGCGCCACCTAATAGCCCCATGACTACCATCCAAAAAATGGCACCTGGCCCACCAGCAGCTATTGCAGTAGCAACCCCCGCAATATTGCCAACACCAACACGGCCTGACAATGCTAAACAGAAAGCTTGGAAGGAAGAAATCCCCTCTTTTGATGCTTTATTTTCCTTTAATAAACAAATCATTTTGATGAGATAGCGAAATTGCACGCCACGAGTCGCTAAAGTGAAGTAGAGTCCTACGCCCAGTGATAAAAACACCAGTGCATTACCCCATATGTAACCAACGATGGTATTAACGATGGCTTCCATTTTGTACTCCTTCGTTATTGTAATTGTTTATTGTGTGTTTGCAGGGTAAAAAAAAACCTGAGCATTGTAGACTCAGGTCAACGTTATTTATTGGTGAACAAACCAGATAACTTTGGTTTGGCTATACTGTTCAAAAGCCTCTAGGCCATTGTCTTTTCCGCCAAAACCGGATTGACGGAAACCACCAAATGGCGTGGTAATATTCCCTTCACTAAAACCATTGACTGAGACAGTTCCCGCACTAATTTGGCGAGCAACGCGCATGGCTCGGTGGACGTCTTGACTATAAAAAGAGGCCGCTAACCCATATTGTGTCTTATTGGCTAACGTAATTGCCTCTTCTTCCGTTTTGAATGAGGTTACTGCTAAGATAGGGCCAAAAACTTCTTCTTTAAACAACGACATATCTGAAGTCACATTATCGAAAATTGTCGGCTCGATATACCACCCTGAACCAATTTCATGGTGAACGCGACCACCAATAGCGATTTTCCCCCCTTCTTGCTTTGTGATATCTAAAAACGATTTCACTTTATCAAAGTGCGCTTTTTCAACCATCGGCCCAATTGATACATCCGCTTGCCTCGGGTCACCCACTTTCCATTCTTTTGCTGCAATCGCCAGTTTATCCAGCAGAGCTTGTTTAATATTTTCATGCACAATTAAGCGAGAACCGCAGCTACAGTTTTCACTCATATTCCAAAAGGCGGCGGCCATGATATGAGGAACAGCCGCATCAAGGTTGGCATCTTCAAATACAACCTGCGGACTTTTGCCACCACATTCGAGAACAATTTCTTTTAAGTTGCTTTCCGCTGAGTATTTTAAAAATAAGCGCCCCACTTCGGTTGACCCTGTGAAGGACACCACATCCACGTCTGGGTGACGTCCCAGTGCTTCGCCCACTTTTTCGCCCAGCCCACAAACTAAGCTGAGCGCCCCCTTCGGTACACCTGCCTCATAAGCTAGCTCAACCATTCGATAAGCACTCAGTGACGTTAGCTCCGCGGGTTTCACAATCACAGAGTTGCCGATAGCAAGCGCAGGCGCAACTTTCCATGCAAACATTTGGGCTGGGAAATTCCAGGGTAGAACCGCGCACACAACCCCAATAGGCTCGCTAACTATCAACCCTAATTCTTGTTGGCTTGTTGGTGCTATTTTTCCAAATAATTTATCAATCGCTTCGGCATACCAATAAAAGGTTTCAACGGTTGCTGGCATATCGGTATTGATACATTCGGTAATGGGTTTTCCCGCATCAATGCAATCAAGTGCTGCAAGTTCTTCGCTGTGTTCAGCAATTAAATCCGCCCACTTGAGCATCACCTCTTTGCGTTTTTGAGGAGAAAGTGCACTCCACTCACCGCTTTTAAAGGTATTTCGAGCAACTTTTACTGCAGCATCAACATCTCTTGCTTCACCGTCAGCGATATAGCCAATAAGGCTATTGTCAATGGGAGTTCGGTTTTCTAATTTAGGTTGAGAAATATTCACCCCATCAATTAAATTACCCGCCCATAGTTTTCCTTGCTTGGCGAGTTCAAAAACCTGCTGTTGATTTAGTTTCATTATCCCCACCTTACCTTTTCACTAATTTGACAAATTCGTCTTTAGCTTCAACGGCTAAATTAGTTAAAGGTAAACGCACAGGGCCTGCGTTAAACGTGCCATTTAAGCAACCTGCTTTGGCTTTTTGGTTATAATCGCCAGACTCCATGGAATAAATTCCTGGGTATATTTCATTCATTATTCTTTTCGCTTCTTGCCAATCTCCTGTTTGTGTCGCCTTAAAAATAGCGACTTGTTCAGCAGGGAACACATTGCCTGCACCCGCTATCCAGCTTTTTGAACCCCAAAAGAAGAAATCAACGGGTTGGTCATCACAACCACAAATCACCTCGAAGTTGTTAAACGGTGTCTGTAATAGGCGTAAAGCACGGCTGAAATCCCCGCTACTCTCTTTAATGGCAACTATGTTGTCGATTTCAGCCAGCTTAACCACAGTTTCGTACTCAATTTCGATACCAATGCGTGCAGGGAAGTTATACATAATGATCGGTAGCGTTGTGGCCTCTGCAACTTTTTTATAATGCCCGTACACGCCTTGTTGGTCAGGCAAACTATACGGTGGTGGTGATAACATTAAACCTTCATATCCAAGGTCTTTTGCTTGTTTTGCGCGCGCGATCGCACCTTCCGTTGATAGATCGTTAATCCCTGCAATCAACGTTACGCGCCCCTTCGCAATTTTGCTCACGGTTGATAAAACGGTTTTGCGCTCATCTTCATTTAACGCGTAGTATTCCCCTGTCGTGCCGCAGACCACTAACCCTGTGACGCCTTGGTCAATAAGCTTTTCAGTTAAATCAGCTAATGCACTAATATTTAATGAATAATCGTCATGAAAAGGGGTAACTAAAGGGACAAGAATGCCATGAAAATTCATCTGAATTCTCCTTAAAATTATAGAAATCGCTCAATGGAAAAAGGGGTGCAGTCGATAACAGTCGGCTGCTCGTGAATAAAACTATTTACAAGGTCAGCCGTGATTGCTGCCTGTGTGAGCCCTAGGTGTTGGTGACCAAATGCAAAAATATACGGGCCTTTATTATCAATGACAGGCAATGAATCTGATGTTGATGGGCGAAACCCCATCCACGGTGTTGATTGTGCATCATTTAATGGCGCCTTTAGCATTGGGGCGGCGAGTGGTAAAAAGTGACGAGCCCGCTGCATATTTGCAGGGCGCTTTAACCCTGCATATTCAACGGTACCAGCAAGGCGTAAACCACCCGCCATCGGGGTCATAATGAAACGCCTGTCCATGCTGGATACGGGAATATTCAGCCGCCCTTGTTCTTGAGGTAGCATTAAATGGTAGCCGCGCTCTGTTTCAAGTGGCACATTAATACGACTGACCATTTTGACTAATGATTTAGAAAATGCGCCGCCTGCAATAACCACTTTTTGCCCTGTAAATTTCCCTTGGGTTGTGGTGATAGAGGCTTCTTTATTTGATGTCGAAGATATCGCAATGACT
This sequence comes from Providencia xihuensis, assembly GCF_041953405.1. NCBI lineage: Bacteria > Pseudomonadati > Pseudomonadota > Gammaproteobacteria > Enterobacterales > Morganellaceae > Providencia > Providencia xihuensis. Next base: position 2,580,428 of record NZ_CP169565.1, read on the forward strand.
TCACAGTTGGTCAGTATATTTCCACCTAACTCAACAAATGACTGCGCAAGTTTTGAATGTAATTTTGATAAATCAACCACATGCCCAGTATTTGGGAAAAATAGCCCTCCAAGTTGATTCGTGGCAAGTGCAGGTTCGCGCTCAAGTAACTCGGTTTGATCGATAACCAAGTTGTGTACATTCATGTTTTGTAGAGATTCACCATGTTGATGGAGCTTTTCGAGTGTTTCTTTTTTTTCAGCCACTAATAATGAGCCTTGCATTTTAACAAGGTCGCTGAGTTGCCATTTTTGAATAAAGGCTTGCCACGAGTCAAAAGCCGCACTATTTAACGTCATTAACGTCTGGTGAATGTGGGTAAACGGCTTATGGCGCATGTTACCGACTAGCTTTAACATCCACGGTGTTAGTGGTAATAAGTAACGCCAATCCAAACGTAATGGGCCAAGTGGGTCGAGCAACATTTTCGGAATTGATTTCAATACAGAAGGGTCTGCAATGGGGAAAACTTGCTCAGTTGCAATATGCCCTGCATTACCAAATGACGCCCCAGAGCCAATTTCATTTTTATCCACCAGCAGGACGTCGGTACCATTAGCTTGTACGGTAAGCGCAATGCTTAGGCCAATAATTCCACCGCCGACAACAATCACTGAATATTGACTCTTCATCGCCATCCCCTTACGCAACCGAAATACCGAAACGAAATGGGTCTTGCGCATCAATCAGCAACGTATTTTGGCCGCTAATATAGGCATTTCCTCGAATTGTAGGAATAATGCCGTTTTCATCCGCGGGCTGGAAGCTCGCTTGAAACTCACTGCCAATCACGCTCGCTTGGTGCCAAATTTCTCCCGCTGCGAGTTTTTTATCCGCAGCTAAACAGGCTAATTTGGCACTGGTACCTGTCCCACAAGGGGAGCGGTCATAAGCACCACCAGGGCATAACACAAAACTTTGGCTATCGGCTTTAGGGTGTGAACCAAATAGTTCGATGTGATCAATTTCTTGGTCATTCTTACCAAAGATTTTTTGGTCAACAAGTGCTTGTTTAATTTTCAAACTCACGTCTGTTAGCAATTTAACGTTTTTAAAATCAATCGAAATAGGTGAGTTTTCTACAAGAAAAAACCAATTACCCCCCCAGGCGATATCCCCTGTGACCATACCGATATCAGGCACATCAACTTGTACTGCTTTACGGTAACGATATGAATATACGTTCTGGATACTCACGCTGCCATCGTTGTGCAGTTCCGCCGTAACATCCCCAACAGGGGTTTCAATCAAATGCTTTCCGTAAGAAATTTTCCCGAGAAAATGCAAGGATGCGACTAAACCTATCGTTCCATGCCCACACATCCCAAGGTACCCTTCGTTATTAAAAAAGATCACCCCTGCCGCGGCTTTCGGATTTTGTGGTTTACATAATAGTGCCCCCACGAGAATGTCATTGCCTCGTGGTTCTAGGATGGTTGTTCTTCGCCATTCGTCATGGTTATCACGCAATATTGCCAAACGTATTGCCATGCTTTCACCACCTAGCTGAGGGAATCCTTCAATCACTAAGCGTGTTGGTTCCCCTGCTGTATGGGAATCTATTACTTCAATTTTAGAATATTCAGATCGCATTGATTAGCACCCTATTAATCATAGTTTGTTAATAGATTGCTTGATTTTTGTTAATCAATCTTGATATCTTTCCATCGAACTTATGCGTTTTTCTGCACAATCTAAAAATATTTAAGAAAATTAGTAACAATAATTTAATATTTGGGGGCGCAGCATGATCAATTTAAATAAGTTATTATTAATCAGCCAAGAAAATATGCTTTTTCCTGTTGATAACATTGAAGTTTTACTAAACCATCTCGGTTTAGTCATGCCGTTAATTAATACACTCCCTAATGTCACTTTTTTTGTGAAAGACCATAATGCACGGTATTTACTTGCCAATGATAACTTGGCGATTCGCTGTAAAAAGAATGGTATTAATGACGTAATTGGTAAAAGTGCAGAAGAGTTATTTCACGCTGAATTAGGGCAAAGTTACAGTTCGCAAGATTACCTTGTGATGGAAAAGAAAATCAGTGTGATTAATAAACTTGAGTTACATCTTTATAAAGCTGGGTTACTTGGCTGGTGTTTAACCACAAAGGTACCCATATTTAACACTCGAAACCAAGTAATTGGTGTAGCAGGGATTTCTGTCGATTTACAAGATATTAAATCTGTTAGTCCTAAATTAAATAACCAACTTAGCCTCGTTGAACGCTATATTAGTGACCATTTTGATACTGCAATTAAAATAACGAAACTTGCGGATATTTCAGGACTTTCACTTTCACAATTAAATCGTCAATTTAAAGCTATTTTTTTAATTACACCGCAACAATATATTCAAAAAAAGCGTCTCGAACATGCCATTGAGTTATTAGAAGATGACCATTCAATTACAGATATTTCAATAAAATGTGCTTACACTGATCACAGTGCTTTTTGTCGCAAATTTAAAGAAATGACCACCATGACACCCAGCCAATTTAAGCGTATGCGTTCAACACTTGATAAGCAAAAAATAATCGCGTGATCGGGTATCTTATTGTTCATCTCTAATCTTACTGAGTATAAAACAAGCTTTGTTTAATCTTTGTTGATTAAGCTAATTTCCTCATTGATTTCAATAGACTAATCGAAAAAAACATCCTACTTTGATCTTAATATACCTAAGTAAAATAAATTAACTTAAGATAGCTCTTATTGCGGCTATTTATGAATAGCGTATTGATATGTCCAATGTAAGACACTATTGCATGTCATATAAAAGGATAAAAAATGACCATTTATGATCTGAAACCAAAATTTCAAGATCTACTTCGCCCAATCGTTAGTAAATTATTTAATGCAGGGATCACGGCTAATCAAGTGACTTTGGCTGCATTATTACTCTCCATTATTGTCGGTTTGGTTTTGTTTTTCTTCCCAAACCCACATCTATTTATTTTATTGCCGTTTGTGTTGTTTATCCGCATGGCGCTCAATGCTATTGATGGCATGCTAGCACGAGAACATCATCAAAAAAGCCAATTAGGTGCAATCCTCAATGAATTAGGTGACGTCGTTTCTGATGTCGCGTTATACCTCCCTTTTGCTATTATTTTTCCCCATGCAATTTGGCTAATTTTGCTTATTTTATTTTTCTCACTGTTGACTGAGTTTATTGGTGTCACCTCACAAGCAATAGGTGCGTCAAGACGCTATGACGGCCCTATCGGGAAAAGTGACCGAGCCTTTATTTTTGGCGCTCTCGGATTATTCGTGAGTATTTTTCCTCAGCTTCTGTTCGCTGATTGGATAAATTATCTCTTTATTATTCTATCTTTGTTGCTGCTTTATACCTGCTATAACCGTATCCGCCGTGCATTGGATGAGTTTCGCACGTCTTCGGATAATAATTAAGGAATAATTATGAACGCTCAGACAGATTATCTGACGCAACGCCCTGTTTTAGAATCGCAATTTACAACTAGTGATCACATTTCGCTTTTTTACCGCCACTGGCCAACGGAAACGACAACGGACAAAGCAATTATTTTATTCCATCGTGGTCATGAGCATTCAGGCCGTGTTGCACACCTTGTTGATGAGTTAAACTTTCCTGACTACGCCATGTTCGCTTGGGATGCTCGCGGTCATGGGCGAAATGAAGGTCCAAGGGGCTATAGCCCTTCTCTTGGCACATCCATCCATGATGTCGATGAATTTGTCCGATATGTCTCCACGCAATATCAAATCCCTTTAGAAAATATCATTGTAATTGGGCAAAGCGTGGGGGCTGTGTTGGTTTCCGCATGGGTACATGACTATGCGCCGAAAATTCGTGGGATGGTTCTTGCCTCACCTGCATTTAAAGTTAAACTGTATGTTCCTTTTGCTCGCACAGGGTTAGCTTTAATGCAAAAAATGCGAGGCCTGTTCTATGTTAATTCTTATGTAAAAGCGAAATTTCTTACCCATGATGAACAGCGTATTGATTCGTTTAACCGCGATCCGCTAATCACTCGACCTATTGCCGTTAATATCTTACTTGAATTGTATAAAACAGCCGATCGAGTCGTTGCAGATGCCAACGCAATTACCTTGCCAACTCAATTATTTATATCAGGTAGCGACCATGTTGTTCATCACCGCCCACAGCATCAGTTTTTTGAGCGCTTAAATACACCAATCAAAGAAAAGCACATCTTACCAGGCTTTTATCACGATACTTTAGGTGAGAAAGAGCGTCATATTCCTATCGAAAAAATACGTGATTTTATTAGTAAATTATTTAGTCTCCCTGTTTACCGACATGATTACCAGTACGAAGACACATGGAGCACTAGCGCAGAAAATTACCGTAAACTGGCTACTCCGTTACCCAAATGGTGCCCGAAAAACCTTGCCTTCAAGATTATGAGTAAATCAATGAACACCTTAGGTAAAGCTTCTGAGGGTGTTCGCATCGGTTACGATAAGGGCTTTGATTCAGGATCAACTTTAGACTATGTCTATCGTGATAAAGCGGAAGGAAAAGGCCTATTCGGACGCGTGATTGACAGGCAATACCTCAACAGTATTGGCTGGCAAGGGATCCGTCAGCGTAAAGTCAATATTGAAAATACTTTACGCCAAGCTATCCGTGACTTAACAGATAACAATATGCCAGTACGTATTATGGATATTGCAGCGGGTCAAGGCCGTTATATCTTCGATGCAATTAACGATTATGGCAAAGTTGAATCTGTTCTTTTGCGTGATTACAGCCCAATTAATGTAGAACAGGGGCGTTTACATATAAAAGAGCGTTTCCTTGAAGATAAAATCCATTTTGTGGAAGGCAATGCCTTCGACGCTGATGATTTAGCTTCCGTGACGCCTGCGCCTACACTGGGTGTTGTGAGTGGTTTATATGAGCTATTCCCGAGTAACCAACTAATTAGAGCTTCATTAGATGGATTATCCCGAGTCATACCTTCAGGTGGGCTGCTCATTTACACTTGCCAACCATGGCACCCTCAAGTGGAAATGATTGCTCGTGTTTTACCCAGCCACCAAGGCGGACAAGCTTGGGTTATGCGTTGCCGCAGCCAAGGCGAAATGGATGCTTTAGTTGACGAAGTAGGGTTCGAAAAATTAAGTCAATCTATTGATAACTGGGGAATATTCAGCGTATCAATAGCGAGACGCCGTTAATCTTTTAACCTATCATTTGAGGTTGGTTGCCGTCAACGTAGCTAACCTCAAGTTTGCCAATATTGGCTATCTCTATTGCTTCTGATAGGCAAAGCCCCTATGTTGTGAGTTAAATATACATTTTCTTTCTACAAACAGGTAATTGCAGCACTCACTATTTATTCTTAGATGATTTTTAGAGCACAAAGGAATATTGCAAAGGACGATGACAGCCCTTCACCAACCTACTCAGCTATTATCTAAACAACACACTTTGTTGTTTGGCCTGCTGTGGCTAATTTTTTTAGCTCCATTTTTCTTTCTCACTTATGGACAGGTCAATAACTACACAGCGACCTTACCCCATGTACCTTCCTTTGTGTATTCATGGGAAAAGCACATCCCGTTTGTTCCTTGGACTATTATTCCCTATTGGAGCATTGACCTATTCTACGGATTATCCTTATTTATCTGTACAACACGGCGTGAACAAACAATCCATGGTCTACGATTAATTACCGCTTCCATTTCTGCCTGCGTTGGCTTTCTTTTATTTCCACTTAAATTTAGCTTTCCTCGCCCAACTACGGATGGCGCTTTTGGCTGGATGTTTGACAGCTTAGAACTTTTTGACCTGCCATTTAACCAAGCCCCCTCATTACATATCATTTTGCTTTGGCTCCTATGGCTACGCTTTCGAGCTCATACACCAACACGGTGGCGTTGGCTGCTCCACAGTTGGTCAGTTTTGATCTTAATTTCTGTCCTCACGACTTGGCAGCACCATTTTATTGATGTTATTGCTGGTTTCTCAGTTGGTTTGCTTGTCAGTTATTTGCTGCCTATCAATACACGCTGGCAATGGCATTACACAGGGTCCCCTCGCAGTTTTAAAATGAGCAAAAATTATGGCATTGGCTCAGTCGTTTGCTTTGCTCTCGCTTTTTTGATTCAAGGTGCTGCTTGGATATTGCTGTGGCCTGCTGTTACTTTATTGTTTATTACTCTCGGTTACTTAGGCGCTGGTGCCAGCGTCTTTCAAAAAACACCCGATGGCAAGATTTCCCCGTCCGCCGCTATCTTATTATTACCTTATCGCCTAATTGCTTGGGGAACCTATCATTACTTTGCTAAACATTGCAGGCAACCTAGCATTGTGAATCAACATATCGTTTTGGGAGGCCGCCCGCTTTACCCTTTGCAAACTGCAGCTGTTTTAGACATGACTTGCGAATGGCCTCGCAATTCTTTTAGCAAAGGGCTGAAGTATTGTAGCCAGCCACAAATAGATTTGTTACCACTGAGCGCAGAGGATATCGAGCAATCAGTCCATACGATGGATAGTTTAGCCCAGCACGGTGCTGTCTATATTCATTGCAAACTGGGTTATTCACGCAGTGCCACCGTTGCTGTTGCATGGCTAGTTCACCATGGTGATGCTCAAACGATAGATAAAGCAGTCGAAATGGTTGAACTTGCTAGGCCACAGGTTATTTTAAACCCAGCAACTAAAGAACAATTAAATAATTGGTTTACGCACTATTATTTAAATAGGAAACATAAATGAACCAGCTTACAGATAAAAACTGCGGAGAAGTCATTCAGATACTGACGCGAAGTTGGCTCTATTTGGCTATAGGTTCTGTATTAGGTTTAATTTGCCAGCTTAATCTTTTTTTAGGTATAAATAACGGAAAGTACTATTTATTTGTTGGCATTATTTTATTTATTATTAGTCATTACTATATTTATCGTTTGTGGCTTGATAATCATTTTTTTAAGATGATTTATCAACAAGGAACAACTGAGCCCTTTGATTATGCACTCAGTTTCTTTATGCATAAAAAGCCCACTAACCGAACGATGGAACAGCGTTGGCAAGGCACAAAGAACTTATTTAAACATGCTGTCTTATCTGTTGTTATCCTTTGGATATGGCTATTAGTTACGGTAATAACATTATAATGAGTTAGGTTAATTTTTATTTATTTGTTATGAAAAATTTCTGCTTATTATTTTAAATTCAAGTAAAAACACCATTAGCTTTATTTACCTGGTAAATTAGGTGGTTTTTACTTTTGTTACTGAAAACGTTATGATAATTACTGTTTCATTGATGCATAACAGATTTTTTGAGCTTAGCTAAGCGTATCCTTATAGGTACATTTTCGTTTATTTTTCACCCTGTTATTTGGTAGGGTATAATGAGTACAAAAAATATTAATAGGCTGCGCCCTTTTAGCGCACTAATAGATTCGTGTTGGAAAGAAAAATACACTGCTGCACGTTTTGTGAAGGACTTAATTGCAGGTATTACCGTTGGGATTATTGCTATACCATTAGCCATGGCCTTAGCGATCGCCAGTGGCGTTCCCCCCCAATATGGCCTTTATACCGCAGCAATTGCGGGAATAATTATTGCCATTACGGGAGGGTCTCGTTATAGCGTTTCGGGGCCTACAGCAGCATTCGTCGTCATCTTATATCCCGTATCACAACAGTTTGGTCTTAGTGGCCTATTAGTTGCCACACTTATGTCAGGTGTCATTTTACTGGCGATGGGTTTTGCCCGCTTTGGTAAGTTTATTGAATATATCCCAGTATCAGTAACTTTGGGCTTTACTTCAGGTATTGCCATCACCATTGCCACCATGCAAATCAAAGATTTCTTTGGCTTGCAGATGGAACATGTTCCTGAGAACTATGTTGATAAATTGATTGCCATCGGCAATACATTCCCCACGTTTCAATTTAGTGACACACTAATTGGTTTATCCACACTGCTTGTCTTAATTTTTTGGCCTAAGTTAAAGCTAAAATTCCCTGGGCACTTACCTGCTCTCGTCGTGGGCACATTGGTCATGTGGGTACTTTCATTATTTGGGCAAGAAGTGGCAACCATCGGCTCTGAATTTAGTTATTTTCTACCTGATGGAACTGAAGGGAGTGGTATTCCGCCTATTCTGCCTCAGTTTATTTTACCTTGGGAACTTCCTGGTAGTGCGCCAATTAGTTGGGCAATGATCACCGCACTTATGCCTGCAGCATTTTCGATGGCGGTTCTTGGTGCGATTGAATCACTGCTTTGTGCTGTTGTGCTTGATAACATGACGGGTAAAAAGCACCATTCCAATAGTGAACTGATTGGCCAGGGAGTCGGTAATATTGCGGCACCCTTTTTTGGTGGGATCACGGCGACAGCTGCGATTGCCCGTTCTGCTGCAAACGTCCGCGCGGGAGCTACATCACCGATTTCTGCGGTGATTCATTCAATCTTAGTGTTACTCACCTTACTGGTGTTAGCACCGATGCTTTCTTATTTACCACTCGCTGCGATGTCCGCATTACTGTTAATTGTGGCATGGAATATGAGTGCAGCAGGTAAAGTGGTGTATTTAATTAAACGCGCCCCTAAAGATGACATCATTGTGCTTGTTCTATGTATGTCTTTAACCGTTTTATTCGATATGGTCATTGCCATTACGGTGGGGATCGTATTGGCATCTCTGTTATTTATGCGCCGTATCGCTAATATGACTCGCTCAACACAACTTGCTGAAACGGATGAAGAAAATAGCCGATTAGTCGTGCGTATTAATGGCCCACTATTTTTCGCCGCCGCAGAACGTATTTTCGATGAGTTGCGCGTAAAAAGTGCAGGCTATGAAACTATCATCATGCAATGGGATGCAGTACCCGTCTTGGATGCAGGGGGATTAGAAGCCTTTGAAAAATTCATTGATGCCGTGCGTAAAGACACCCATGTGATGGTTTGTGATATTCCATTCCAACCGCTAAAAACCTTGGCTCGCGCTAAAGTTACGCCAATTGCTGGGGTATTAAGCTTCCATAATTCCATGGATAACGCATTAGAAGCGGTTAAATCCATTGAACAAGCTAAGCAATTAAACACTCCCACTAATACTGAAGCAGTATAATTGTACTGTTCAACCCGCCACCACACAGCAATGTGGTGGCGGGTGACCTATTATTGTTTATTGTTCACCTAAGCAAAACATTTCATTGCCTGCTTTTCTGCCTTTTTCACAGGCCGAACCTCTTAATTTCTTTGCTTTTTGTTGATCAAGGGTCACGGTTCCTGTGTTATCTTCTGCAAATCGAAAGGCAGCCATCCACTCTGCATAACCTGCATATGTCATCGCATCGGCTTTATCAAACCATTCCTGTGATTTTTGCTCGTCCATCGGTACACCTTTCCCATCTAAATAAATGATCCCTAACATCAATGGGGCGCTAAAATAATCTGGATTATTAAGCTCCACCACCTCTTCCAACAATTGAATTGATTGTGGGTAATCCGTACTTCCTGCTATCGGATTAATTAATGATTCTGCTAAGCTAATCTTTCCTCGTACACTGCCTTGTTCAACAGCTTTTGTTGCAAATTGCCTTGCAGCGACAAATTCTTGCGTAAAATAACTATCGCTTAGCAAGCTAATATCCGCTAACAAGGTATATCCTTCTGGATTACCATTTTTTGCCGCCGCATTCGCCCACAAACGTGCACTATTTAAATTTTGTATTACGCCCAAACCTGAGTAATACATTTGTGCTAACTGATATTGCGCTGAGGCATCATTATTAACAGCTTTTTGTTTCACTTCAGAAAAAAGAAGTTTATCTTCAGCGGTCAATTCTGGCTGTGCAACAATTTGAAAAGGAAGAATAAATAAGGAAAGAGTAATAATTGTTTTTTTGAGGATTAGTTTCATAGATGCTCTCAATTAAGCGACTACAGTGCGGAACCTTGCCCGCCTTTTCGTAAGAAGTATTGATATAAGTTATTCATGCCAATCCAGTGGTTTTCACACCACTGTGGCGCGAGTAAAGTGGGTTTTCTTGCACTGGCACTAATGCGGTGGTAAACAATGTCTTTCGGTGTGTGACGTACTATTTCACCAGCTATAGCGGTATATTCATCTAAAGATAATGTGGGTAAACGCCCTGCTCGCCAACTTTTGGCCATCACACTACCTTCAACAATATGCAAAGGATGTAGCTTGATACCATCAGTACCACATTCAAGTACCTTTTCTAAGGTTTGCATATTCATCAGGGCATCCTCACCAGGTAAGCCACAGATTAAATGGGTACACACCTTTAAACCGACTTGCCGCGCCTTTTGTGTTGTCTGCTGATAAGCGTCAAATCCATGTCCACGGTTAATCCGATGCAATGTTTTGTCATGAGCGCTTTGTAGCCCAAGCTCTAACCAAATCTCATAACCTTGCTGTTTGTATTCACTAAGCAACGATAAAACAGACTCGGGCACACAGTCAGGACGCGTCCCCACACACAAGCCAATAATATCGGCTTGTTGTAATGCTTCTTCATACAATTGTTTAAGTAAATTTACTTCTGCATAGGTACTGGTATAGGCTTGAAAATAAGCAAGATAGCGTTTAGCGCGGGAAATTCGCGTGACTTGATCAGATATTTGTTCACTAATGGATTGACTAGATTGGCTCTCATCGGAAAAAGAAGCCACATTACAGAAGGTACAGCCCCCTCGCCCAAGGGTACCGTCACGATTTGGGCAACTAAAACCCCCGTGTAATGTAATTTTATAAATTTTTTCACCGTATCGGCGCTGGAGATCAGCGCCGAACATGGAAACAACTTCAGTGAGTTGCATTTACACCAAACTTAACGGCTAGTGTCTAACTCAGGGAACCCTTTCACCACATCATCAATAGCTTTCATTTGCTTGAGGAATGGTTCCAGTTTATCTAAAGGTAGTGCTGATGGGCCATCACAACGTGCGTTATCTGGGTCTGGATGCGCTTCAAGGAATAACCCCGCGATACCCACAGCCATACCTGCTCTCGCCAATTCAGCAACTTGAGCGCGGCGACCACCTGATGCAGCACCGAATGGGTCACGGCATTGCAGTGCGTGGGTCACGTCAAAAATCACAGGACAGCCTTTAGATGACTGAACCATTACATTAAACCCAAGCATATCAACAACTAAATTGTCATAACCAAAGTTTGCACCGCGGTCACACAGAATAATTTTGTCATTACCACCTTCGATAAACTTCTCAACAATATTCCCCATTTGGCCTGGGCTGATGAACTGTGGCTTTTTGATATTAATGACAGCGTCTGTTTTTGCCATCGCAGCAACTAAATCTGTTTGGCGAGCTAAAAATGCAGGTAATTGAATGACATCAACCACTTCAGCAACGGGTGCCGCTTGTGCTGGTTCATGGACATCCGTAATAATTTTTACGCCAAAAGTTTGTTTAAGTTCTTGGAAGATTTTCATCCCTTCTTCAAGACCAGGGCCACGGTAAGAGTGGATTGATGAGCGGTTTGCTTTATCAAATGATGCTTTAAAAACATAAGGAATGCCCAATTTTTGCGTCACAGAGACATAGTGCTCACACACTTTCATTGCCATATCACGAGATTCAAGAACGTTCATTCCACCAAACAGCACAAACGGCAAGTTGTTCGCGACATTGATATCACCAATATTGACTACTTTCTGTTGCATACTCTTACCTTAAATATAATTATATCTTAAATGATTGTTTTTCATGAACTGTATAGAGATATCTTCAATGTAGCGCATGAAAAACGAAACCGTAAAAATGTATTTTTCTATTCTAAGCCGTGCATACCAAGTTAGTACATTGCTATATTCAGGACATTATAGATTATCGTTGCATATAATAAAACATCATAGCCAATACCCCTTTACGTAAATTCCCTTTTCTCATCGCTAGTCGCATCTTAATGAATCGTTCTATGCATCATACTGAAGGGGGGATTACCTCACTCATAACTGATATTTATTAAAACAGTTGTCATTACAGCTGTGTTATTTCATAGTTAAACTCAACTTAAGCTAAATAAATGAGGAATTATGAATAAGGCTCTAATCATTATAGATGCACAAAATGACTATCTTTCTGATGGCAGATTTCCACTATGGAATATTGATGAAACATTGAAACATATATCAGATAAGACTTCACAATATGAAGAAAATGGTTATATCGTTATCTTTATTCAGCACTTATCACCGCAAGGCGCTGCTTTTTTTGATGAAACAACACAAGGTTGTGAACTGATATCAAGTTTAACCAAGCTATCTACAAAACATTTTATTGTGACTAAACATCATGGTAACTCATTTGATGAAACTCAACTTGATGATTTACTGATAGCTCATAATATTAACGACATTGAACTATGTGGGATGATGACTCAAAACTGTGTACTATTTACAGCAATTTCTGAGCAAGCAAAAAAATATAAGTTAACCTTATTAAGCGACTGTTGTACAAGCGTTTCCCCCATCATTCACACTGTTGCATTGAGAGGTTTATCCCGAATAGTAAATGTTGTTTAAAGTAGCCCACCAAACCCAATAAAAAATCGTTTATAGCCGATTATTGAGGCTGCGAATATATTGATACAACGAATAAAGGCCCTTAAAATATTAAGGGCTTAAGACTCAATCGATGTTATTTGATTGCTTTCGCACCCCAAATAGCTTCTGAACTTGGAAGTGTCGTATATTTTTGTATTATCTCTTTGTATGTATCACCTGGTTTCAATTCAGAGAATTGCTCTGGGTAGATAAACGTCGCTAAATACTCTAAACCAACGATGTTATATGGATGGTTATAGAAGTTATGATATACGCCATACAATCGGTTATTTTCGACCGCACTAATTTGGTTAAAACCGATACGGTTCTTCAGGCGATTAAATCCTTCTTGCACTGCTTTGTCAGATACCCCATAACCAAACGGTGCCGCGATGCTATTTTTATTAACCCAATGAGAACCCGTCACAATATAAACATCAGGGCTGGTACTAATGACTTGCTCTAATGAGACAACACCTGAAGCCCCCGGTAGGAAGCGGCTACCAATATTATCGCCACCAACAGCCTGTACCATTCCCCCCCAACCTGCATTGTTATGTGTAAAACAACAGCTATCTCCATTAGCTCCAGCCTTTGCTTCTACAAACACACGTGGCTTATGCTTAATTGACTGTGTTTTACTTTGAATGCTGTTTAGGTGCTGTTGATAAAAATCAGTGTATTCCTTCGCTTCATTTTCTTTGTTTAAAATAACACCAAGGAGATCAACACTTTCTTTCGTATTCTTGACAGGCTCTAAGAAAGTATCAATATAAATAATTGGTATGTTGGCATCTTTTAATCGACTAACTACTCCAGAACCTTCTAAAGCAGGTTTTGCTCTTAATTGAGCAATCAAAACATCGGGTTTCTGTGCAATCACTTGTTCAGTATTAACTTCACCTTTATCATTGAAGCCCATGTCAGGGATCGCATTTATATTTGATTTCCACTTTTGTTCAAGTAAAGCAACTGTTTGTGGGTCTGATTTTTTTAGGTTGTTGTTCCAAGCGACGACTCTTTCAAACGGGTTACTTCTATCAAGTAAAGCTAACGTTAAAATATCGCGCCCATCTTGCAATACAACTCGCTTCGGTTCTTGTTTCAACGTTATTTTTTGGCCATCGGTATCTGTAACCGTTATTGGGTATGTTGTTGCTGATGTTGCAAAAGGAAGTAATGCAGAAAAGGATATTGCTAGCAGGTGATATTTTTTTTTCATGTTGCAATCTCTATTAAATAACACTAACGATAACAATTATCATTAGCATCATCAATAAAAAGTTGCTCACAATAGGATGATATTTTAGCTACAAGCCCAAGCTACTGATAAATATGACACTCAATCATGTTTATGAATAGCCAAGAAGCTTGTATGCTAATTAATGTAATACGATTGGATGGTTATCCAATGAATAAATTTGAATTTTGATCATTTCAGATACTGGGTCTTCTGGGCAGTGCTCAATAAAATAGTTGAGGTCACTTAATGCCACATGATTACAATCTAAATGCGCCAGTATCAGCCCACGGTCACGGATTTCATAGGGATCTTCAGGGTCTAGCGTAAGCAACGTTTCGCAAACTTTTAACGCTAGCTCCATTTTTTTCTCTTCCATTAGAGCGGCTTTTAACGTATCAAAGATTTTACGAATAACGATGCTATTTTCCGCAACATCAAGTTGGTCTTGGAAAAATTCAGAGAATGGGTCGACTGTTCCTTTTAGCCACATATTCAGCGTATGAAATGACAATGACTCACCATTAGCTGGGTTAATAAACCATGGTTCACCATCACGTTTTTCAGTAATAATTAATAGCTGAGTAGGGAAAATGGCAGGCCGAATATCAATATCTAGGTGCTGAGCGATATACAATAAAATGGCGCCGAGAGTGACAGGTGTACCTTGTTTGGAAATTAAGACTTTATCAAGCCAAAGCATGTCTGATAATGCATATATACCCTGTGCAGGGCCGAATGACCATTGTTGATAAAACAATGAAATCAATTGCGCTACTTTAGTTTCATTATCCGCATGTAAATCAATGGCCGATTTTGCAGATACAACAAGGCTATCTAATTGAGCTTGGACTTTCATCAGCGGAAAATCATGACGGATACATTGAGAAACGGTCATAATCCCTTCGCTTAAGGGGAGCTGATTAAATTCAATATTCGCTATGGTCTTCATTACATTCCTACTACTGTGCCCACTTAACCATTCCATTGACCGAGTGAAATTCTTTCTTGCCCACCGTAATCGAGACACGTCTCAATTTGGGTGTACCCATGTATTGCAAATAAATCACGCACAGCCGAACCTTGTGTCCAGCCATGCTCGAGAAGTAACCAACCTTGATGTTTAAGGTAGTTTTTTGATTTATCAATAATATGTGTTAAATCAGCCAATCCTTCATTTTTTGCAATTAATGCCGTTGCTGGTTCAAATCGCACATCACCTTCACTGAGATGCTTATCATTTTCGTCAATATAAGGTGGGTTACTCATAATCATATCAAATTGTTGAAATGATAAGGAAGCAAACCAATCACTTTGCATAAATTGGACGTTAGCAATATTCAAACGTTGTTGATTTCGTTGAGCTAATAATACGGCTTCTGGATTAAAGTCAATGCCAATAACTTGGCTACTTGGCAGCTCAGAGGCTAGCGCTAATGCAATTGCCCCTGTTCCTGTGCCTAAATCCAATAAATGACAAGGTTGATTTGTTAAACGTTTTAAGGCTTGTTCAACCAAACATTCGGTGTCTGGTCTTGGAATTAATGTGGCAGGTGAAACATAAAGTGGTAGCGACCAAAACTCGCGCTCGCCAATAATATAGGCTATTGGTTCACCTTTTTCACGGCGCTGCAATAGCTGCTCAGCCTGTTGCTGTTCCAATGCGGTCAGCGGTGTTTCACTAAAAGCAAAAAGGTAGGTACGGCTGCGCCCCGTCACATGTTCAAGCAGAATTTCAGCATCCCGCTTTGCGCTATCGCTTGCAGACAGTCGGCTGACTGCCTGCTTTAGCCATTCGCTATACTGCATTATTCCTGCTCGGATAGTGCAGAAAGTTGGTCTGCTTGGTATTCGTTGATGATAGGTTGTATTAAGGCATCTAATTTCCCTTCCATCACTTCATCCAAACGGTATAACGTCAAGTTAATGCGGTGATCCGTAACACGCCCTTGCGGGAAGTTATAGGTACGGATACGATCTGAACGATCCCCTGAGCCTAGCAAGTTACGGCGCTCAGAGGCTTCCGCTGCGTGACGTTTATCCATTTCGGCTTGGCGAATACGCGCACCTAACACTGACATCGCTTTCGCTTTGTTTTTATGTTGTGAACGTTCGTCTTGGCACTCCACCACAATCCCTGTTGGAAGGTGAGTAATACGAATTGCCGAGTCGGTGGTATTAACGTGCTGCCCACCCGCTCCTGATGAACGGAAAGTATCAATACGTAAATCCGCAGGGCTGATGTCAGGTAACTCCGCTTCAGGCAATTCAGGTAAAATGGCAATAGTACACGCAGATGTGTGAATACGCCCTTGTGATTCGGTTTCAGGGACGCGCTGAACACGGTGCCCGCCAGATTCAAATTTTAAACGTCCGTATACACTATCGCCCGAAATTTTAGCGATAACTTCTTTATAGCCGCCATGTTCACCATCACTGGTGCTCATTAATTCAACGCGCCAGCGGTTATTTTCTGCATACCGACTGTACATGCGGAATAAATCGCCAGCAAAAATCGCGGCTTCATCGCCACCTGCACCCGCACGGATTTCCACGAAACAGTTATATTCGTCATCAGGATCTTTTGGAAGTAACAACAATTGCAGTTGTTGTTCGAGCTCTTCATTGCGCGTTTTTGCTTCTTTTAGCTCTTCTTGAGCCATTTCTTTCATTTCAGGATCGTCTAACAGCATTTGCGCGGTTTCAATATCGTCCTGTACTGTGCGCCATGCGTTAAAGCATTTTGCCACATCAGATAATTGAGCATATTCTTTTGATAAAGCACGAAAACGGTCTTGATCGGCAATCACACCTGCATCTGCAAGGTGCGCTTCGATTTCTTCGTAGCGTTCTTGTAATGCTTCTAGTTTTGCGACAATAGAAGGCTTCATTCGTTATATAAGACCTATGATTAAAAAGTGGTTATTGATGGTCCAGCCCTAAGCTGTCCCTAAGTAGATTTAGACGCTCAACATCACCATTTCCCGCTGCTTGTTGCAGCGATTTGGTCGGAGCGTGAATAAGGCGGTTGGTAAGTTGTTGCGATAACTGCATAATCACTTGCTCAGGGTCAGCGCCTTGTCGAACAGCCGCTAAAGCTTTTTCGGCCATATTCGCTCGAATTGCTTCAGCTTGCTCTCGGTAATCGCGAATTGTAGACACTGCGGCTTGTGAACGCAACCAATCCATAAAATGGCTGCTTTCTTGTTCAACAATAAACTCCGCTTCGACCGCTGCTGCTTTACGCTGCGCTAAATTTTGCGCAATAATGGACTCAAGGTCATCAACGGTATACAAATACACGTCACGAAGTTTTTCAACATCTTGTTCAATATCCCGAGGGACGGCAATATCGATTAACAACATTGGCTTACTGCGGCGAACTTTCATTGCCCGCTCTACCATACCTTTACCAATGATAGGCAGCGGGCTCGCTGTCGAACTAATCACTATATCAGCTTCAGCTAAACGGTTATCAATATCCGCTAATGAAATCACTTGTGCATTAACTTCATTAGCTAACAACTCTGCACGTTCACGGGTTCGGTTGGCTATCATCATTTTTTGCACGCCGTGCTCACGCAAATGGCGAGCGACTAACTCAATAGTTTCCCCTGCACCAACTAACAAAATATTCAAATGTTTGAGTGACTCAAAGATTTGACGCGCCAATGTACACGCAGCAAAAGCAACAGAAACTGCATTAGCGCCAATATCCGTTTCTGTCCGCACGCGTTTTGCGACAGAGAACGATTTTTGGAATAGGCGCTCTAATTCACGGGATAACGAATGGCTATCTTGTGAAAGTGCAAACGCCTTTTTCACCTGTCCGAGAATTTGCGGTTCGCCTAAAACCAAAGAATCGAGGCCACTTGCGACTCTCATTAAGTGGCTCACTGCCTGGGAGTCTTGGTGCCAATACAGGCTAGGTTGTAAATCTTTGGCAGTAATTTCGTGAAAATCACACAACCACTTAATAAGCTGTTCTTGCGCTTTGTCTTGTGACTCAAGGCTCAAATACAGCTCAGTTCTATTACACGTAGACAGCACAACGCCGCCATTCACTTGAGGTTGTTTAAGAAGATCCTCAAGTGCATGGTCGATTTTTTCAGGACCAAATGTCACCCGCTCACGCAGGGCTACTGGTGCTGTTTTATGATTGATGCCTAAGGCTAATAAGGTCATTGCGCTTTACGACTTGCTCACATTGCTAATTATTCTTTCAGTAACGCTATACTCATTAATGAATAGTGCATTACTGCTATTTATATTTGCCTATTGTAGATGATCCTCGCGACGCTTTCTATGCCTCACAAGGTTCTATCATTCAGAAAGATGACCCATCCCAAAAAATAAATGAAAAAAATAGTTTTAACGATTATTTTTCCTGATGAAAGCAATCACTAACCTCTCTGATTTTTATTGTTAGCAAATTATTAATCACAATGCTAACGACTACAATAACATGCATAAAGAATGCAATTATTTCGCACAGAAAGCAAATGGCTATCCCCAATCACTTTAATCAACTTTAGGCCAACTTTAGGCCAACTTTAGGCAAATAACCCTATTCTGATTGATCCAATCACCAGATTAGCGCACAATTTTGCTCATCAATACGTTATCTTATTTACAACCTAGCGCAATTCGCTCTAATTCATGATGTTATCTGTGCCCTAAAACATTGAGATTGATTATGCAATTAACCCAAGTTTTGTCGTTCGCTTTACCTGTTAAGGGCTTTATACGCCTCTTGCCACTCTCTTGCCTTCTATTAACTGCTTGTGTCACTACGTCACAAAATACCACGAAAGGCACAGGTTCAGCGTCTGATGCACAATGGAAAGCCCACCAGCAAGCATTGAACCAACTACGTGATTACCAAACACGCGGCTCGTTTGCGTATAATGGCGGCGAAACTAAAACGTATGCAAAATTTTTCTGGCAACAATATACACCAGAAAAATACCGTTTATTGTTGACTAACCCACTTGGCAGCCGTGAATTAGAGCTCACCGTTGAGCCCGATTTGGCACGTTTAACCACCAAGGATGGGCAAACTCACATGAGTGATGTACCTAGCGAGCTAATTTATCAACTGACTGGAATGGAAATCCCTCTAGATGACTTAACGGCTTGGTTAGTCGGCTCGCCAGGACGGGCAACGAATTTCACCTTAGATGAAAATCACTTATTGAAAAATGTGACGTTTGAACAAAATGGGGAAAAATGGATGTTAGATTATATTTCTTATGATACTAAAACCTCACCTATGCTGCCAAATTACCTTGAACTACGCCAAGGTGGACGATTAATTAAACTGAAAATGGACAGCTGGACACTGAAAAAATGACATTAACTTGGCCTTCCCCCGCTAAATTAAATTTATTTTTGTATATTACTGGCCAGCGCCCCGATGGTTATCATGAATTACAAACACTGTTTCAATTTTTGGAGTATGGCGACGAAATCACAATAACAACACGCCATGATGACCAATTGAATTTGCTCACGCAAATGGCGGGCGTTCCCCCTGAAAAAAACTTGATTTTGCGGGCTGCAACATTATTACAACGCTATTGCCGTGAAACGCTCAACTGCACCAAGCCCCTTGGTGCTGATATCGCTATCGATAAAATTCTGCCTATGGGAGGAGGAATTGGTGGCGGTTCATCCAATGCTGCAACCACATTAATTGCGCTTAATGAGCACTGGAAAACACAAGTCTCCGATGCGGTTCTTGCTGAACTAGGCAAAACTCTCGGCGCGGATGTGCCTGTCTTTGTTCGAGGCCATGCAGCGTTCGCTGAAGGAATCGGTGAAATATTAACCAAAGCTTCCCCTCAAGAGAAATGGTATCTGGTTGCTCATCCCGGAATTGAAATATCAACCCCGATGATCTTCACAGATCCAAAATTAAATCGAAATTCTCCAAAACGCTCCCTAGCCGCATTATTACTGGCTCCGTACGCAAATGACTGCGAACCAATCGCAAGAAAACGTTTTCGTGAGGTTGAACAGCTTGTTTCTTGGCTGTTAGAATATGCTCCGTCTCGCCTAACAGGAACAGGCGCATGTGTTTTTTCTGAATTTGAAACACAAGCGGATGCCCTTAAGGTGTTAAATAAAGCCCCATCGTGGGTGCAAGGGTTCGTCGCTCGAGGCGTTAACGTATCCCCACTGCACAATTTCCGCGCTGGGATAACCCGTGTATTGCACCAATAAGTAATGAAACAACGCTCATTGCTCTTGGTCAACAATATCTCTCTGGACGCAAGCCTGAGGTTTTTCTCGTGCCCGATATGAAGCTTTTTGCTGGTAACGCTACACCGGAACTAGCACAACGTGTTGCTAACCGCCTTTACACTAATCTTGGAGACGCGGCTGTTGGTCGTTTTAGCGACGGCGAAGTCAGTGTTCAAATTAATGAAAATGTCCGCGGTGGTGATATTTTTATCATCCAGTCAACTTGTGCACCAACTAATGACAACTTAATGGAACTGGTTGTTATGGTCGATGCCCTGCGCCGTGCATCTGCTGGTCGTATTACCGCTGTTATCCCTTACTTCGGTTATGCAAGACAGGATCGTCGCGTACGTTCTGCCCGTGTACCAATCACCGCTAAAGTTGTTGCCGATTTTCTGTCCAGTGTTGGTGTTGACCGTGTTCTCACGGTTGACCTTCACGCAGAGCAGATCCAGGGCTTCTTTGATGTGCCTGTTGATAATGTATTCGGTAGCCCAATTCTTCTGGAAGATATGCTTCAGAAAAACTTGGAAAACCCAATCGTTGTATCTCCAGACATCGGCGGCGTGGTACGTGCTAGAGCTATCGCAAAACTCCTGAATGACACTGACATGGCAATCATTGATAAACGTCGCCCTCGTGCAAACGTTTCTCAAGTTATGCACATTATTGGTGATGTTTCAGGTCGTGATTGCATCTTAGTTGACGATATGATTGATACCGGTGGTACGCTGTGTAAAGCGGCTGAAGCGCTGAAAGAACGCGGTGCTAAACGTGTGTTCGCATACGCAACTCACCCGATTTTCTCAGGCAATGCTGTAGACAACATCAAAAATTCAGTCATTGATGAAGTCATTGTTTGTGACACTATTCCACTATCTCCTGAAATCAAAGCGCTGAGCAACGTTCGCACTTTGACCTTGTCAGGTATGCTGGCTGAAGCTATTCGTCGCATTAGCAACGAAGAGTCTATCTCAGCAATGTTCGAGCATTAATGCCCCTTTTGAGTAATTAATGTTTCAACGGTGATAGAATATCACAACTAAAAATTAAGCCCCTGCAGTTATCTGTGGGGGCTTTATGATTTTAGAGGGTTATAACGACAGATACCTATTTCTATGGCTATTTCCTACTCACACAACCTATACGCCATAAAAATAACCAACTTCTTTGAAAAAACAAACAAAACCTATGTAGCTAGGCGACTTCGCTATTAAAAGCACTGACTATCACCCAGCCATCTATCATCTATAATTATTACTAACTTAATTAATAAGAAGAATAATTATGGATAACGGTGATTATCTTTACGTGAGTAATGTTTTAAGACCCAATAGCGGTCAGCCACTTTTTCACGTCCACCGACTCTCGCTCCCACTAACCATACCATTGCACCCACGAAAATTCCGAAGAGTGAGCCGTTAGTGACAAGCTCTGATAGACCAAAGTTGATGACATGGGCAAATAGGTTAACACCAATGCTTCCAATCATCATGACCATTCCTAACCCCATGAGAACATTACCAATTATATGAGCACTTTTCCGTTTCATATCTACCTCCAGTATCAGTGAACTGATAAGCAAGCAACTGTAAATAAATTCGGTGGTTCTTTATATTTATGTAAGAATTATAGTGCATTAAGTAAAATTTTTTGCGATAGGCATCACAAGGTACGAAGTTAACAATAATATCTAAACATAAAGTGCTTTTTATCAAAAAAACATAAAAAACGAATAGTTCATATGGCAACTATAATCATCGTGATGTTTTTTATCTGATTTTTGTACATCCTCCCCTTCACAAGGTAAACTAGGTGATTAATTCCATAAACTGACAGTGAAATAGTCGCCGTGAGCAAAATTAAATTAATTGTTGGCCTTGCAAATCCGGGGGCTGAATACGCACAAACCCGCCACAACGCAGGGGCATGGTATGTTGATTTACTGGCACAGCGCCACAATCAACCCCTAAAAGAAGAACCGAAATTTTTCGGCTATACCGCACGCATTAATCTTAGCGGTAATGATATCCGCTTATTGGTGCCAACCACCTTTATGAACCTCAGTGGAAAAGCCGTCGCGGCAATGGCGAACTTTTATCGTATTAACCTTGATGAAATTTTAGTTGCCCACGATGAGCTTGATATTCCACCTGGTGTAGCAAAAATGAAGCTTGGTGGTAGCAATGGGGGCCATAACGGGTTGAAAGACATTCAAAGCAAATTCGCCAATAACCCAAACTTTTACCGCTTACGCATCGGTATTGGCCATCCAGGCGATAAAAACAAGGTTGTTGGTTTCGTTTTAGGTAAGCCACCGCTGTCTGAGCAAAAACTGATTGATGATGCCATTGACGAAGCAGTAAGGTGTACTGACATTCTATTATCGGATGGAATGGATAAAGCGATAAACCGTTTGCATAGCTTTAAAGCGTCTGCATAAGAGTTCATTTCATCAAAATCGACTTTTTGTGTATAATCAGCGCCAATTTCTAAACATTGGGTGCAGCACTCGCCTGCCCCTCGCTATTTAAGGTGAGAAACATATGGGTTTTAAATGCGGTATCGTTGGTCTGCCAAACGTGGGTAAATCCACATTATTTAATGCATTGACCAAAGCCGGCATCGAAGCAGCCAACTTCCCTTTCTGTACAATTGAACCAAACACGGGTGTTGTGCCAATGCCAGACCCACGTCTTGATCAATTAGCTGAAATTGTGAAGCCACAGCGAATTTTACCAACCACCATGGAATTCGTAGACATCGCAGGTTTGGTAAAAGGCGCATCTAAAGGCGAAGGTCTGGGTAACCAGTTCTTAACTAACATCCGTGAAACCGAAGCTATCGGCCACGTAGTGCGTTGTTTTGAAAACGACAATATCATCCACGTCGCTGGCCAAGTTAACCCAGCTGAAGATATTGATGTTATCAATACTGAATTAGCCTTGGCGGATCTTGATACCTGCGAACGTGCTATCCACCGCGTACAAAAACGCGCTAAAGGTGGCGATAAAGACGCAAAAGCTGAATTGGAAGCATTAGAAAAATGTCTGCCACATTTAGAGCAAGCTGGCATGCTGCGTACCTTGGATTTAACCACAGAAGATAAAGCAGCAATCCGCTATTTAAGCTTTTTAACGTTAAAACCAACCATGTATATCGCGAACGTCAACGAAGATGGTTTTGAAAATAACCCGTTCTTAGACAAAGTGTATGAAATTGCTCAAGCCGAAGGCTCTGTAGTTGTGCCTGTGTGCGCTGCTATCGAATCTGATATCGCTGAGTTAGATGACGAAGAACGCGACGAATTTATGGCAGATTTAGGCATCGAAGAGCCAGGCTTAAACCGTGTTATTCGTGCAGGTTATGAATTACTTAATCTGCAAACCTACTTCACTGCGGGTGTTAAAGAGGTTCGTGCATGGACAATCCCTGTGGGCGCAACTGCACCACAGGCGGCAGGCAAAATCCATACTGACTTCGAAAAAGGCTTTATTCGTGCTCAAACCATCGCATTCGATGATTTTATCCAATACCGTGGTGAGCAAGGTGCCAAAGAAGCAGGTAAAATGCGTGCTGAAGGGAAAGATTACATCGTTAAAGATGGCGATGTATTAAACTTCTTGTTTAATGTGTAGCCCTACAATCTAGTCCACACTGTTTTATAAAGTATCACACCATAATAAAACAGCATAAAAACTCATGGTATCAACTTGGTTTTATGCTGTTTTTTATCTCACTAAGTTTCATAAAAGCTCATAGTTAAATGAGTATGCAACTGAGTACAACTTATATTAACCTTTAAAAAACGATCGCTACTCAACACATCAAAACGATCATTTTATTAAAAGTCAGATTGGATATAAGAGAACATTCAAACCCACGACGAAGAAATGAAGGCTAATTATCAATTCAATAGATACAACTAAAAAAGCAATCACTCGCCAAAAACTGACTTTCTTTCGCAACAATGCAATAAGGGCAAAGAATATCCCCCCTATAATTGCTGTTCTGATAATAAATAACCCAACCATCGGATAAAGAATAGAATATCCATTTAAAAAACCTCGTTCAAAAATTTCCGATATCATGAACGCAACAACAATTATTGGTACAACCCATCCCAGCCAAAATGTAACAGCAAGTGAGTACTGCCCTGTCATTAGTTTTTTAAAAACACAATAAATCCCTCATAATTTTTTATCTTAGCCGATTTTTACCGATGAATTACCAATTAACACCCCACTGCAGCTGACAGCATCACCTGTTCTAGCCGCAGGTTTGCCATCAATAAACACACTACTTTTTTTGGTCTTGTTCTAACTGACCGTTTAATTTATTGGCAATATCAGGAACTAAGTAAAATTTATAGTTGCCATTCATACGCCAACGGGTGCGAACAGTGCCAGCTCCATCCCCGACGGGATGTTTTGGATCTTCACTGGTTTGTCTGGCTTCAAAGAAGCTGACAGTATTGCCGTGGTGGTAATACACTTCCCCCATATCAGGAAGTGCTTTTTGCAGTGGAATAGTTGGCAATGGTGCCAATGTCCAACTAAACCCAAAAACTGTGCCCAATGGGCCGTATATATTAAATAGCCAGTTATCTATATTGGTATCGAATGGCACTCTGAACAATTCGCAATATTCAGAGCGTTTTAAATTGCCAGAGTCGTTTTGTTATACCTAACGGTGGTTATTTCCTATCTTCAATAATCATCGCTGCGGCACGTTCTGCAATCATAATAGTCGGTGCATTGGTATTACCGCTTGGAATTTCAGGCATTACGGAGCAATCTACAACACGTAAATGATCAATACCATGCACCCGCAACCGTAGATCAGTCACTGACGTTGTAGGGTCCGTTCCCATGCGACAGGTTCCTACAGGATGGTAAACTGTTTTACAGAAATTCCGCACAAACTCTTCAAGTTGGGCTTCATCATGGCGTACAGAGCTCGGAGGCATTAAAACCTCTTTGCTTAGCGCTTGTAATGAAGGGGAATCTAATACTTCCAGCCCAAATTTAACCGCACGCTTGCAACCTTCCATATCTTCAGGTGATGCAAGATAATTAGCGTGAATTTTTAGCGGTGCTTGTGGGTCTGCGCTACGTAATAAAACTTCACCACGTGACTTAGGCTGTAGGTACCCGACCTTTAAAGAGAACCCGTGGGCAGCTGGCAGAGGCTCACCAGGAACATCATCCCAACTGTCTAAAATCGGTAAAAAGTGAATTTGCACATCAGGGCGACCTTGGTTGCAGCTGTCTTTAAATGCAGCGCCTTCTAAAACGTTAGAGGTAAGTAACCCACTGCGAAATACCATCCACTCCACACCATGTTTAATCGCATTTAACCCTTGGTCTGCGCCAAATAAGCTTATCGGTTGCTTAGTGGTGACGTTAATTGACATATGTAGGTGGTCATGAAAATTTTTGCCAACGGGTAAGTTAGCAAGGGTATTAATACCAAGGGAAGACAGGTGCTCTTCAGGCCCTATCCCTGACAACATTAATAATTTTGCTGAGCCCATCGCGCCAGAACAGACCAACACTTCATAAGTGGCGATTGCCTCAATCTCATGGCCATTTTTCCCTTGATAGGCAACACCGACAGCACACCCATCACGAATGATAACCCGGTTCACTTGGGTACCAAGCTTTAATGTCAATTTATCACTCTTTTCCACTGATTTTAAATAGGTTTTTGATGTACTGGCTCTTTCTCCATTATGCGTTGTTGTCTGGTAAAAGCTGGTTCCTTGCTGGCTTTCTCCGTTAAGGTCATTGACATAAGGCAGGCCATGTTCTTGTGCTGCACGAATAAATGCCATTGATAATGGATGGCGATATCGGTTTTCACTCACTGGGAGTGGGCCTTGCGTCCCATGATATTCCCCCGTCAGGCTTTCATTACGTTCCGCTTTTTTGAACCATGGCAATACATCCTCATATCCCCAACCTTCACAGCCGTAATTTAGCGCCCAATTATCATAATCTTGTTTTTGGCCTCGGATATAAATCATACCATTTACCGAGCTGCTTCCTCCCAATACTTTCCCTTGAGCAATTTGCATTTTGCGGTTGTTAGCATGAGGTTCCGGTTCAGTTTCATAAGGCCAGCTTTTTTGGGCGATAATTTTCGCCACACCTGCAGGCATACGAATAAATAGATGGTTATCACTGCCACCGGCTTCGATAAGCAATACGCGAGCTTGTGTTTCTTGAATTAAACGAGCTGCGAGCACACAGCCTGCTGAGCCCGCCCCAACAATAATATAGTCATACTTTTCTGTGCTCATTTCTCACCCTTATCAAATAAAAGAAACAATTTATTTTCATTTATTTAACAATAGCGCCTTTGATTTATTAATGTATGAACAATATTTTGCATTTGTGATTTAAATCAAAAACAATTTCCTGTGTAACTATTTTACACTCTTAATGTACCTTGTTTATTCAGGGAAAATTGCAATTTAACTTACCAATTGAATTACACTCGCAACTCATTAATAAATGAATATCTATGACTATTTGACACGCAATTTAGTCATAGAGAAATATCATTTTTTTATGCCCACTGGCGTTATCAGCCAAAGCAAAGCTTAGTTGCAAGCTCATAAATGAGTGCTATAGTAGGCAATAATTTATATTCTATCGGTTTGAGGACGACCTCAAGCACGTATCAGCAACAGGGACGGCCCTTTCTTTATAGGTAAATATTATGGGTCACACCTGTTTCAATAGTCCACTCATCCCTTTAACGACTTGGGTTCGATTAGCCGGCTCTTGGTTAGTTGTCATTTTTTTCATGTTAAGGGGCGATGCGTTACTCAATGACAATCTCTCTGCATTGAGTGCAATTTGGATTTTTTTGCTGCTGTTTATAACAATACTCACCGCATCCTTCGGTGTGGTTAAAGAGGCCGACCATTTAGCCGAACAACTCGGTGAACCCTACGGAACGTTGATCCTCACCTTATCTATCGTGTTAATTGAGGTTATTCTTATCGCCTCTGTCCTGCTAGGACCCGGTGATTTTCCGACCATAGGGCGTGATTCCATATTCGCCGTGATGATGATCATCATGAACCTCGTTTTAGGCATATGTCTGCTAGCGGGGTCGGCTAAAAATGGCGAGCAAGAATACAATACTCAAGGGGCAAACAGTTACCTTTCAATGATTGTGTTGCTGACCAGTTTAGCCCTAGTATTACCCAATTATACCTCCTTCCAAGGGGAGTATTCCCATACGCAGGCAATAGGCATTTCGGGTCTCACTCTTCTAATCTATGGGGCATTTTTGTGGATGCAGATGCGTGGTCACCGTCGGTTTTTCATTCACCCCCCTAAAGGGTTTATGAATATTCCAGAACAATTTGATTTAACAGACAAAACTACCGAAAACAATTCGCCTCAATCAGGGGCAAATAAAAAAGTGATTATTATCCGTTCTTGTGTGTTAATTGGGTTGATCCTACCTATTGTGTTACTTGCACATTATTTAGCTATCGTGACTGATTACGGTATTAGTGCCTTAGGTGCGCCTGCTGCTGTAGGTGGTGTCCTGATTGCTATTATCGTGTTTACACCTGAGTCTATCACCGCCGTAAAAGCGGCAATGAATAACGAGATGCAACGCGCGATAAACCTTTGCCAAGGTGCTTTTGTCTCAACTGTTGGCTTAACTGTGCCAGCCGTATTAATTATAGGGATTATTACCGGTAAACAAGTCATCATGGGAATTTCTAATGCAGAAACAGCGTTATTCGCGATTACCATGTTGCTTACTATGCTTTCATTTAATGGGCAGAGAACATCGCCTATTCAAGGATGGATGCACCTTACAGTCTTTGCTGTATTCGGGCTTATTCTATTTTATCCCTGATTAATCGCTAAAGTTAAGGGCTTCTTGGGAAAGACCAAACTGGTATCAATCCGTTAATGTAAGCCCTTTTTTATCTCCTATTTATTCTTAACATATTCACAGCCAAGTCGTGCCATGCTTTTGCACGGCGGCTCTGCTGGTTATTTTTCAGCGTGGCTAAGGCTAAATCATAGGCAAGTATTGGCTCAATCACAGGGATAATCGATAACCCCGCTGAACTCGTTTTGCGCCACATACTATCTGGAAGCAGTGTTATCCCGACACCAGCCCTCACCATCGCGGTGACTAAATCAAGATGGCTACTGCGCCCTGAAATCACAGGCTTATGGCCATAAATTCCACAGGCACTGATAACAAGCTCATTAATCCGGAAATCATCAGAAAAGAAAATAAATGGCTCATTAATTAATTCAACAAACTTGACGCTATCTCGCCTTGCCAAGGGGTGCTTCTCATTAACCAATAACATTAATCTATCTGTCGAAAAAATATCTAGATCAAAGCGCTCATCGTCAAATGGGAGCATGACAGCCGCGGTTTCTACCTCGCCATTTAACATTGCATCACGCATCTTCCGCGTTCCTAATTCCAGGATTTTTAACTCCACTTGGGGATAACGCAAGCTGAACGCCATAATGATGTCAGCAAAATAGGTTGAGGCAATCACTGGGGGTAACCCAACAGGTAAAACCCCCGTTAGTGGCCCTGATTTTTCTTTTAATGCCTGTTCCATATTTTTAAATTGCGCCAAAATTTGCTTTGCGTGAGCCAACAGAATCGTCCCTTCATCCGTCAACCTGACCCCTTCGTTCTCCCTGATTAACAAGGTATAACCCAGCTCATCCTCTAGCTTTTTAATACTGCGGCTAATGGCAGGTTGCGTCACAAACAGTTGTTCAGCAGCACGGCTAAACCCATTGAGTTGCACCACCTCAACAAAATAACGTAACGAACGAATATCCATATCTCACCTATGATTTTTAGTTATAGTTAGAATGATTATAAGTGATTTCCTATTCAGAAAAATATAGTCTAAAAATAATATTAAGCAACATTATAATCTAATGTAATTAATAGGAGTCAATATAATGAACCTGACCGTCATTGAATATGTTTTGAATCGTCTACAAGAAATCGGTATCAACGATATTTTTGGCGTCGCAGGGGATTACGCTTTCCCAATTGAAGACGCCGTGTGTGAAAATAAGTCGATGCGCTGGATTGGTAATTGTAACGAACTCAATGCCTCATATGCAGCCGATGGGTACGCTCGTATAAAGGGTGTCGCTGCACTTTCCACCACCTTTGGAGTTGGGGAGTTAAGCGCTTTAAATGGCATTGCTGGCGCTTATGCTGAACACTTACCTATTTTTCACCTCGTCGGCATGCCTGCCAGTGGTGTACAAAAAAATCATCGATTAGTCCACCACACATTGGGCAATGGTGACTTTAATGTATTTTACCAAATGAGCCAACATTTAAGCTGCGCTCATGCCGTTTTAACGCCTGAAAACTGCATCGCTGAAACTGAACGTTTAATCACAACCGCTTTACAAGAACGCCGCCCTGTCTACTTAGGCTTCCCTTCTGACTATGCCATTATGCCCGTTATGGCAGATAAAAATGTGGACAAACCTGCTATTCCTAAAAGTAATAGCGGATCACTGTCTGCGGCAGTAACGGCTATCTTAGAGAAATTGAACGCATCCACTCAAGCCTGTTTTGTCCTAGGGATATTAACCGCACGTTTAGGCCTTGCACAGCAAGTGCAAACACTGATTGATAAAACAGGGTTACCTTACACCACGATGTTTATGGATAAGGGCGTATTGAGCGAATCCAACCCAACTTATATTGGGCTCTATAATGGGCACTTAATGAACCCTAAAGTTGCCGATTTTGTCGAAAGCTGTGACTGTTTAGTCGGAATTGGCGCGGTATTAACTGACTTTAACTCAGGCAGTTTTACCGCAAAAATAAACAGTGAAAACCGTATTAATATTTTGTCAGACCACGTTATTGTCGGCTCTGCTGTTTATCCACAAGTCTATATGAATGATGTGCTTGACCAGTTGAATAAGCTTGCGCCTACGTTAAACCATAAAGTAATCCAAGCCGAAGGGTTAGGTTCCCCCCTCCTAAATGAACAAGATAAAATTACAGCCGAATATCTTTATCCTCGTCTCGAAAGCCTGTTCCGTGAAGACGATATCATTATTGCCGAAACAGGGACTGCATCAATGGGCTTAGGCTTTGCTTTGCTACCCAAAAATGCCCAGTTCCATAACCAAACCTTATGGGGATCGATTGGTTGGGCGACACCTGCCGCTTTTGGTGCTGCGATAGCCGAGCCCAATCGCCGTATCATTCTGGTCACTGGTGAGGGATCACACCAGCTTACCGCGCAAGAAATCAGTCAATTTGCCCGCTTTAATTTAAAACCGATAATTTTTGTGCTTAATAATGATGGCTATTTAATCGAAAGGTTACTTTGTAAAGATCCTGAGGCCTATTACAACGATTTGCCACAATGGAATTATGCGCAGTTGCCCCATGCATTAGGTTGCGAAGATTGGTATTGCCAACGCGTCAACAGCTGTCATGAGCTCGATGCTGCGATTAATATGGCACAATCTTCTGATCATGCGGCTTATATTGAAGTGGTGATGGACAGGTATGCATCTTCTGAATTAGCGAGAAAATTGGGTGAGTCCGTCAGTTCATTATATTCATTTTAAACATACTGGAATTGGCAGCGTGTTTCTCTTATCACCAAGCTGCCAATTTATTGTACCCATTACTCAAATATCAAGCCCACATTTTCCCGTGCTTCGGTGAGAACTTTAGACACACTTAATGCTAATGCCAGTAATTCATCACTTTGCTGGCGTTTTTGTGACGCAACCTGATCGCGAAAATAAGCAAATTCATAAATCATATGGTTAATGGACTCATCGCGGATCACTGTTGAGGTTTCACCCTCGATGCACACCTCTACTTTTTGGCAAAGGCTTGGGGCGCCCTGCACTTGGATGTATCCTTTTGTACCTTGGATAATGAAAAAACCAGGGCTGGCTGAGTCTTTTGCCCCCACGCAAGACGCTGTTGCAGTCGCATACTGCGCCGTGAATATCCCTGACGTATCAATGCCATTAAACCCTCTGTTACATATATACCGGCTGTTATCAGGTTTACCCATTAATGCAACCAATAAATAAATGTTATAGAGGTTAATGTCATATAACGCCCCACCCGCTTGTTTTGGGTCAAATGCCCCATGAACATGCCCTTGCAGGTAATCATTATAACGGCTTGAATATTGCGAATAGTTACCTTGAATGGCTTTTATTTCACCAATTTTACCCATGTTTTGTTTGATAATTGC
Organism: Providencia xihuensis; assembly: GCF_041953405.1. NCBI lineage: Bacteria > Pseudomonadati > Pseudomonadota > Gammaproteobacteria > Enterobacterales > Morganellaceae > Providencia > Providencia xihuensis. The sequence continues at coordinate 2,611,807 of NZ_CP169565.1, forward strand.
AAATTCTGGTGTATGAATTGAAGTGATCGCTTCGAATAAGAAAAGATTTCGTTTCTGGGATAATAAAATTAATTCTTGCAGCTGTTCCCAGTGCGGCGTAAACGGTTTTTCGCAAATCACGTGTTTATTGGCCATCAGTGCTTGCTCAGTATACTGGTAATGCAAATGATTCGGCAGCCCAATATATACTGTGTCAACTTCCTCATCCTGCAATAACACTTGGTAATCCGTATAAAGTTTCGCAATACCAAATTGCTGACAAAGTACTTTACCTTTTTCTTCACTTTCGGGCCTAACGCACAATGCAACTAATTCAATCTCTTGCATTGTTTTTAATGCATCGAGCGCCATCATAATTATTTTGCCTGAACCAATGAGTGCAAGTTTCATTTACGTTACCTGTCGCGAATAAAATCAGTTTTAATTTGTTCATTAATAACAAGACATGAGCAGACAATCAATGAATACTCACCTTTTATCAGCCTTACTTTTGATTCGTTGCGGGTATTCACTGCCCACTGCAAACTGTGTATATAAAAAATCAATAAACACTTTTATTTTACGGGGTAAATATTCTTTTTCTGGATAGACTACGTAAATATTATGATCAGGCAATTGATAATTCGTTAGTAATGGAATTAACGTATCATCCCCCTCTATCACTGTAATAAAATGCGGTAATAACGCGATGCCGATATCGGCTTTAACGGCTTGAATTAAGGCTTGGCTATTATTAACCCGCAATGAACCTTTCGGTACATGGCTAAATTTTTTCCCTTTTTGATAAAAAACCCACTCTTGCCCTGCTTGATAAAACGAATATGACAAGCAATTGTGTTCACGTAAATCCGCCACTTTAGTTGGTGTGCCAAACCGAGCTAAATAACCTTTTGAGGCATATAAGCCACTGGTGCAAGGGAATAATTTACGCGCTACAAGGGAGGAGTCAGGGAGTTCACCGATACGTACAGCGATATCGTACCCATCAGTAATCAAATCCGTCACTTTGTCATCAAAAAACAATTCAACATTAAGTTCAGGGTATAGCTGCATAAAGGCAGGAAGCATTTTAGCAAGGTGTAATGTGCCAAACGACATCGGTGCAGAAATTCGCAATGTCCCTGCAATTTTGTCACTAAATTGGGATGCGACATCTTTCGCCATCATTGCCAACTGATATGACTGGCGAATATAGCCTATATAAGCCTCCCCCGCCTCGGTTAAACTCACGGTTCGGGTGGTGCGATGAAACAATTTAACCCCTAACGTATCTTCAACCTCTTTGAGAGCCTTGCTGATCCCTGACTTGTTCATATTCAACGACTTTGCTGCTTTTGTCAGGCTTAAAGCATCCGCTACCGCAATCAAAATAGGAAATGCGCTCATATTATCCATTGATCAATCCACTTATTGTCAACCAAAAGCAAACAGTGTGTTTTCTTGATGCAAAACTAAAAACAGAATACCTTATCACCCTCGAAATACAAATTGATTTTATAAGATTCATCATCATGAATAATAAGTATATTTTATCATTAATGGCGCTGACATCAGGTGTCTTATTATCATTAATGATTATGGCAAACAGCTATTTATCGCTTTTTACCACACCGCTAACCGCTTCTTGGCTAACCCATGCGATTGGCTCAATATTTTCATTGATTATTTATCTGTTTTACGTAAAAAAACAGAAAAACAAAGCCTCCACGACTCGAGGTAAATTACTTTGGTATCTCGGAGGGATCCCAGGGGGTTTTACGGTACTGCTCGCCGCAATCACAGTAAATAGCCCACTTTCGTTATCTGGCAGTATTATCTTGATGATCACTGGGCAAATATTATTCAGCTTGTTAGTCGATGCTTTTGGCTGGTTTGGCGTAACAAAGCGCAGGATCACCCATAACGATATTCTGATGTGTGTCTTACTAATCAGTGGCAGTAGCTTGTTAATTATCGGGAAATAATAAAAATGACACTCTATATTTTTATCGCATTATTCAATGGGGTATGCATCGTGATGAGTCGAACACTCAACGGAAAACTCGCTCAGCAACGCAACGCATTTTACAGTGCCTTAATTAATCATTTAATTGGTTTTTTATTCTTAACTGTCATTGTATTAGTCCTAAACCAATATCAATTTAACCTTACTGAAATTCCGTTAATTGCCTTTGTTGGAGGAATAATTGGCGCATTTTTTGTCGTCATCAATAGCTATGTTTTGCCATTGTTAGGGGTGATGTTAACGTCTGTATTCGTTATTTGTGGCCAAATGATATCAAGCTTAGTGATAGATACGGTTAATGGAATACAAAACCAAAATGCCTATTTGCAATTAATCGGGGTCGCTTTGATTATCGTGGGTGTTATGACCAATTTTACTAGGCAAACCAGATAATTGATATTTCGGGGCTATTTTGGCATCAATCATATTTTATTTGAGCGAATCGCCCTTAAATCACCTAAGTGTTTAAAATTAAAATAACCATTTGTTTTATTTAAAAATAAATAGCTATCCTTCCTAATTTTCTCGTATCCTCTATTTTAAAAACCCTAACTCACATCACAATTTATTAACAACTCTCTTGAATCATTTTTTGTTATTCCCCATGCTAATTTTATTAAATAAACCAGTGGTTTACTGTACAAACCGATCGAGGTTGGCATGAAAGACAATATTGTGACGGCTGTTGATGACGCCCTTTTGCTCCTAATGTTATTAGGTGAGAAGGATAACCTTGGACTAAGCGAACTCTCCCGTTTATCGGGAATGAATAAATCGAAGGTTTACCGCTTGCTCTGCACTTTAGAAAACCGCCATTTCGTACAAAAAAATGATAACCCCGTTACTTATCATTTAGGCCATCAATTGTTAAGTTTAGGGAATTGTGCACGTCAACAAATTGACTACATCCAAGTGGCTGACATTGAAGCAGAACGGCTGCGCCAACGCTTCGATGAAAACATTCAATTGCGTATACGTGATAACGATGACGTCCTTCAAGTTTTACATAAGCCTTCAGGACAATCACTTCAAGTCCGTAGTGAAGCAGGCAACCGTCGTGCCCTCGGCTCTGGTGCATCAGGAAGAGTCTTACTTGCCTATTCACCTTTAGATGTGCAATCCCATTTTACCGAAAAAAACCCCTCTCTTATCCAAACATTGGCAGATATACATACTCGAGGCTTCGCCATTACGCGCGGGGAATTAACTGCAGGAATTGGTGCAATCGCTGCGCCAATTTTTACGCAAAATGGGGATTGCATTGCAGCACTCAGTATCAGCCTCCCGCTTAGCCGTTTTTCTGATGACAAAGAAAAAGAAATGACGGAGCAACTTCTTCAGTCTGCTCTACGTATATCAAGGCAACTCGGTTATATCCCTAATAATTAATACAATAAAAGAGACTACACCATGCAACCAACACAAACCCTCAAGCAGAATGCATCGCCAGGTTGGCAGATGAACCCCGTTTTAGTCATGTTAACCATTGTGATTATTGCCTTTTTAATGACCTATTTTGTTGAGTCTGGGCAATATGAACGCGATGGCAAAAAAGTCATTCCTGACTCTTATCAGACAATTTCCAAAGAAGTGAACTTTGGGCAAGTCTTAGGAACCGAAAAACCCGCTGAAAATGAAGCGGCTCCCGTCAGTTTAATTCAACTATTTAAAGCCATCCCAGAAGGAATTATTAAGCAATCCCCTCTTATTTATATGGTGCTATTTATTGGTGGAATGTTTGGGATCCTGAATAAAACGGGGGCTATCGAGTCAGGGCTTGGAAGGCTATTGCATGTCACTCGGGGGAATATTTACTTATTAATTCCTTTTTTAATGATTGTTTTCTCGATGGGAAGCACCTTTATGGGATTAGCCAAAGAGTACCTTTTGGTGATCCCGATGGTCATTGCCCTGATGAAACGTGTTGGGCTTAATGAGCTTATCGGCCTCGCAATTGTTGCTATCGCCGTTAAAGTTGGTTACCTCGCGTCAATTACTAACCCTTATGCATTATCGATTGCTCAGCCACTGGTGGGACTACCTGTATTCAGCGGTTTAAGCATGCGTGTTGCCGCCTACTTTATTTTTATCAGTTTAGGGATTTTGTTTGTCTTTTACAGTATCCGTAAAACGACATTAACTCGCTATATTGTTGAAGAAAATAGCCAGTCAAGCGCGCTGACAGGCCGCCATAAGTTAATGTTAATTATTTTAGCCATTGGCGTGGCTTTTTTAGTCTATGCATCTAATCGCTGGCACTGGAAGAATAATGATTTATCCGCTTATTATTTGTTTCTAAGCGTCGTTTTAACTTTTTGCAGTGGCCTAACGGCTAGCGCAGCAGCGGATGCTTTCGTTAGCGGGATGAAAAAAGTGCTGATTGCTGGCGTGCTTATTGGGCTCGCAACGGCGGTTGAAATTATTCTTTCCCAAGGCAAAATTCTGGATACGATAATTCACCAACTGGTTGGCTTAGTAGGTAACCATGGGGCTTATGTTTCCTCATACAGTATGTTTATTTCTCAATTATTATTAGATGTCGCTATCCCATCCACCTCAGGGCAAGCCGCTGTCACTATGCCAATATTAGGCCCCGTAGGTGAAATTTCAGGTGTTTCCCCGCAAACGACTGTTTTTGCTTTTTTAATGGGGAATGGGCTGACCAATATGATCACGCCAACGTCCAGCGGATTACTGATCTTTTTAGCGACCGCAGGTGTCAGTTGGACCACATGGGCAAAATATATTTTCCCACTTTTTTTAATTTTTATGGCTGTCGGTATTGGCTTACTAACCATCGCAGTCAGCATAGGATATTAACTATATGGATATGAAGAATTTCCGCATCGTTATGCGTGATGGTGTAACCCTATCAACGGATGTCTATTTCCCGCAAGACGCTGATGATTTCCCTTACCCCGTAATTATCGAGCGCACACCTTATGACAAAAAAGCCCCTTCTCGTTCTGAAAAAACGGTCACTGGGCACCAGATAACGCGTCAGGAGATGGCGCGTTGTTTCACCCATGCAGGTTTTATTGTTATTTATCAAGACTGTCGTGGCCGTTATGAGTCCGAAGGTAAATTCACCAAATATATTAATGAGGCAGAAGATGGTTTCGATACACTACAATGGATTATGGCACAGCCTTGGTGTAACGGAAAAATCGGCTCTATGGGGCTTTCTTATGCAGCCCATACACAATTAGCCATGGCCTGTTTGAATCCACCAGGCTTATCTACCATGGTGCTCGATTCAGGGGGCTTTGCCAATGCATTTCAATGCGGTATTCGTCAAGGGGGAGCCTTTGAGCTCAAACAAGCCACTTGGGCGTATAAACAAGCAAAACTAAGCCCACTCGCTCAACAATCCTCCACGGTTTCAACGGCTTTAGCACAAGAAAATATTCATGATTGGTTTGCGGCTATGCCATGGCACCAAGGGCACACATTACTAAAACATGTGCCTGAATATGAATCTTATTTGTTCGAGCAATGGGAAGAAGAGTGTTTTACCGATTATTGGAAAAAAATAGGCATCTACGCTGAGGGCTACTACGACCAAATCCCCGATATCCCCGTGTTATTTATGTCCAGTTGGTATGATGCTTATGTTAGCTCGACATTAGATAACTACCGCGCATTCACCACAACAAAGCAATCACCACAAAAATTAATCATGGGTCCTTGGCTACATGGGGACCGAAATATTACCCATAGTGGTAATGCTGAATTTGGTGAAGTTGCCGCTTTTGATCACAATGTCAGTGAAGATTGGTTAGCCTGCCGCTTAGTTTGGTTCAACACGCATTTAAAAGGTCTTAACCCACCAAAGCCTCAGCAAGACATTACTTTTTTTATGATGGGTGGCGGTAGTGGTAAACGTAATTCTGAGGGGCGTTTAGAACATGGTGGTGAGTGGCTTCACCACCAACAATGGCCATTACCCAATGTTGAAAAAACACCTTTTTTCCTTTGGGGAAATCAATCTCTTCAGCGTGAAGAGTGCCCCAAGCAAACAACAATATCCTATTGCTATGATCCTAAGTACCCTGTTCCAACCATCGGCGGCGCTTTAACATCAGGCCAACCTATCTTTTGGGGAGGAGCATTCGATCAACGTGAACTGCCTGATTTTTTTGGCAGCCAACAAAATAACCTGCCGCTTTCCGCTCGCCCTGATGTTTTAGTTTTTGAAACCGACATTTTACAAGACGATATTTGTTTGGCTGGTGATATTGAAGTGTCTTTATGGATCAGCAGTGATGCCTTAGATACGGATTTTACAGCTAAATTAATTGACGTTTATCCACCCAATGAAGATTACCCGCAAGGTTATGCCATGAATATTACCGATGGTATTTTCCGCTGCCGTTTTCATCAGGGCTATGAGCAAAAAACCTTGTTAAACCCTAATGAAGTGGTTGAAATTAAAATCAAACCGTTTGCTTGCGCTAACCGTTTTGTGAAAGGGCACCGTATTCGGTTAGATATTTCCAGTAGTAATTTCCCCAAATACGATTTCAACACCAATACAGGTGAAACTATCGCAGGGGATAGAACATGGAAAGTGGCACATAACAGTATTCATATTTCAAAGAGATACCCATCGAAGGTCGTATTACCCATCGTTAAGAAAACGTAATCACTTCCGATAGGTACGATTAAGATATTGGCCTGCTTTAGTAATCAAGCAGGCCAATGAAGAAGCCATGTTTTTACTGTGCTTTAACCCAGAACACACCATCGCCCTCTAATGCCGTGAAGGTTTTGTGCAGATAATCGCTATCCGCTTGTGGGTCAAGTTCGGCAAATAAATTGGGGTGAAGAAACTTCGCTATCGCTTCCACCGCAATAATATTAAACGGAGTGTCATAATATTGCTGGTATAACGCTAAAACCTGCTTGTTTTGATATGCCGCTAATGAGCGCAGTTTAGGGCGTTCCATCAGCTTGATTAGCCTAGCCTGCGATTTGGCTTTATCGCCTGTATACCCTAAAGGCACTGAAGCGCTACCTTTACGTGTACTATCCCAATCCGCGGCGGTCATTAAATAATAGTCAGGATTACTGTGAATTAACTGCTCTTCGTTAATTTCACCGCCCATTCCAATACTGAACCACTGTGAACCGAGATTATTTCCCCCTGCCGTTTCAACAAACTCACCAAAATTGCCATTGCCAAAGGTTTTGCAACAGTAATCTTCACCTGAAATCCCTGCAGCCCTTTCAATAAACACACTTGGGCGCTGGCTTTTATCAAGTGTTGCCACTTTACTGCGGATCAAATCCAACCTTTGTTGATAAAACTGGTTAAATGCCTCCGCTTGTTGTGGTTCACCGAACACTTGGCCTAATAATGCCATACTCGGCATGGTATTTTTCAGCGGGTATTGCCGAAAATCGATGAAAATGACGGGTAAACCGCTTTTTTCCAGTAAAGATAGCGTGCCACTTTCCGTCAACTTGCTTTTCAAACCGATATCAAAAATCAGTAAATCAGGTTGAGCGACCAAGGCCTTTTCAACACTAAAGTCGGTTGTGTAAGGATTTGGAAAAACAGGAATTTTGCTTAGTTCAGGAAACTTTTTACTGTACGCTGCGCTTAAGTCGGGCGCTTTTTTGATAAGCGCATCATCCCACGCAATAATGCCTTTTAATGGGCTTTGTGGGTGCAAGATATTCAATGCCACCAGCACACGGCTATCCGCCAGCATCACCCGTGAAACAGGTGCATTAACGGTAACTTCCCGCCCCGCGATATCGGTCACTGTCATAGGTGCAGCGAAACTCGTCGCCGCACTGAACAGACTCAATAACCCAAATAAGCAATACTTATTGATAAATCGACCTATCATTATCCTGCCTTATCTTAACTAAAATTTCACTGATGCTTGAACATAGTATGTTCTTGGCTGCCCAACGTAGATCCCATAGTTGTTATCTGTCGAGCGCGTAAAATAGGTTTGATCAAATAAGTTTTTAATACCAGCCGATAATGTTAAATCAGACAAACTTTTACCAAAGTGGTATTCCCCACGCGCATCCCACACCATATAGCCAGGTATTGTGCCATATCGGCCATCTGCACTTGGTTCGGTCACATAATGACTTGTTGTCCCTGGTGATTCCTGAGTTGATTGCGCATAGGTATTTAGGTTCCACACCCAATTGCCTGTTTCATAACGGCTACCTGCGGTGATCACTTGACGTGAATAGAACGGTAAGTCTTTATGAGCAAAATCCCCTTTCTTACTGACTGCTTTAGTATAGGTATAAGTGCTATACACGCTCACACCATCAAGAACATCGGTGAGATCCGCTAAATTGTACCTTGCCGCTAGCTCAACACCTTGGTGCGTCGTCGCGCCTAAATTAGTCCAACCAGTTGTATTTTCGACATAAAGAAGCTGGTCGTCGAAATCGATATAGAATAAAGTCGCTTCTAAAGAGAGCGCTGTATTGTCGTATTTCGTGCCCACTTCATAGTTATGGGCTTTTTCTGCACTTAACCCGTTAGCTGGTGAATTGCCAACCCCTTTTGTATTCAATTGGAAGTACTGCAAACTCCCAAATGAAGTGCTGGCATTAGCAAATAATTTCCACTCATCATCAATATGGTAAATCACCGCCAATGCAGGAAGTGGCTCGCTGTAACGCTTACTGCGATTTTGATTTTTAAAACTGTCGTTTAAGTGAATATTGATGTTTTCGTAGCGAATACCCGGAATGATAGTCCAGTTGCCGACATCAATGGTGTCATCAAGGTAAATCGCATGCGCTTCCGTTCCGCCCGAGGTGTGTTGGTAGTAGTCATTGGTACTTGGGCGTGTGTTTTGTGTGCCAGCTTGGTACCAATTTGAGCGATAGGCTTTTTCATCAGCGGTTTCATTTAAATAACGGTAGCCCACAGTCACTTCATGGGACATATTATTGAAACGAAACAATTGTGAATAACTTGGCTCAATGGCATACGCGGTATAGTGACGCGGGTAAGAAACCAAACGTCTCTCGTTGGCTTTGTCTTTATGGTCACTTTCAATATAGCTACCACGGTAGCTTTTGCTAAACCACGTCATTAATTCGAATTGCTTGTCATCTTCTTCATGTTTATATTTCAATGACATATCTTGGCGATTCCCTTCAAAACGGTCATAAGGCCGCGTTGATTGGAATGGGTCTGCATTATATTGAGCTTGGGTTAACCCGCCTGGCATTCCAGACATCGCGTGATAATAGTGAAAATTCGCTAATAGCTCGTCGTTATCCGTGATGGCATAACGGGTTTTCAACATAAAATCATCAATATCCGTATTATCATTACTTTTGCGATAACCCTGCCCGTGTAAACCCGAATATAGGATCATGGCACCCGCTGAATCATCAGCTTTAGAGCCACCTAATGAGGCATCCACTAAGGTCTTTAACCCACCTGTTTTCGCCCCTTGGGTTTGTACCGCTACCCCGCCACCAAACTCCTTTGGAATTGGCTTGGTCACAAAGTTAATCACTCCACCTACGTTTTGTGGCCCATAACGTACAGATGCCCCACCACGGATAACATCGATGGATTCAATACTGCCTAACGAGAGTGGTGACATGGAAAGTTGTGGCTGACCATAAGGTGCTGCCGCCAACGGCATCCCATCAAGCAAAATCGTTGAACGTGGCGATAAACGTGAGGTTAAACCGCGCACCCCTACGTTTAAGGAAACATCACTTCCCCCAGTTCCATTACTTTCACGCACTTGAACACCAGGGATACCTTTTAGTGCATCCGCAATGGTTTCACTGCCCGTTTCTTTAATTTGTTGCTGTGTTTTAACGGTTCGTGCACCGGGATGGTTAAATACCACTTCGCTGTCTTCGGTATTTTCGAGCCAGTTACCCGTGACGGTAATTTGGTCATTTTTAGCGTTATCAGCCGCAAAAGCATAGTGAGAAATCAATGAAGCAGAAATTGCCAATGGCAAAAGTAGTTTGCGAGTTTTCAAGTTCATAAAAGGCGAGTTAAGAAAGAAGATTAAGATCAATAATGATAATTATAATCATTAGTAATAATCAACCATATTTACTCTTTTTTTATAACAAAAACATCTAACTAATTAAATTATTAGTTATTATTCTTTTTTTAGCCTAAAAAAAAGACAAATAAAAATCCGAAGGGGTTACCTTCGGATTTCAGACTGCTGACAAACCAATTAGGTTTGGCTGCAGGTTGGATAGGTTTTGAAAATAAATTAGGAAAATCAATTTATTGATTTTCGGCTGATAACACAAAGCAGGAAAAAACACGCTTTTATCCTGCTTTGTCAACAACCTCCATCCGAAGGGGTTACCTTCGGATTTCAAATAACTCAAGAGTTAAAATTAACCTCCGAGAGAGAAAAATACGACGCGCCCCACAGCTTCACTAGCAAAAATACATAACACAGCAAATGACATGACTAATGTTGCATTCGTTGATTGGCTTGATTTTTGGCACAACAAACGACCAACAAACAGAACGCCTACTGCGATTAACGCCACACGGGCAATACTCAGGCTAAGTAATCCTTCAGGCAATTCACGCGGGGTCATGCCCATATAAATTGGCTCACCGATATTGCTCAGTAATGACAATGCACCGAGTAACATCAATAATATCCCCACTACACCCACACCTAATGAAGCTTTTACCACTCGCTTAAGTTGATCCTCTTTACCCAAAGAACGCAGGCCACCCACTAGCAATGAAGCCGCAATCACACCGCCAACCAATAACACTGCCCCAAAGAAACTGGCGTAAGTAAATAAACCACCCCACAAGTTAAAGAGCGTGTTTGCGTACAGCGCCGACATGGCATACATATACACCAAGCCCGCGATAGCGCTGAGAACTAATAATGCACTATTCGCTTTATTTTTGAGTAATAACAAGGCTGTGCTCAAAAATAACAATGCCATGTAAATCGCGGTTGCCCATACTTCACGGCTCATCCAAGAACTAGAAACATGGACCATGGTGTAAAACATGTGTAATGGATTACCCATATGAAACAATGAGCCCAATAACCCTACGCACCCTAAAACAAAACTCGCAACTACGGGCTTTTTAATAAGTTGCTTTTTTTCATTTCCTTCAAGGATACGACAATAGCACAGCAACGAAACAACCAAGCAGCCTACTGATGCTTGCATAAATAAGGTGAAAATCACCAATGGAAATTCATGCATGATAATTCTCCTTATCCTTTCGTGCCAACAACAAGGTTGGGTTTGGTGATGCTTGAACTTGGCAGGCCATCAATATCCGCATTGGTCCCGTATTTTTTGCGCAGTTCGCTTATCAAGCCAAACTCTATTGCACGCATTGGGCAAGAATCGACACACATTGGGTTCCCCCCCTGCTCGCGTAAATCAATACAGGTATCACACTTAGTCATCATGCCGATGCTGGCATCAAATTGTGGGGCTTCATACGGGCAAGCCCATGTACAATAACGGCAACCGACACATTTATCGTGGTCAACCAAAACAACGCCATCTTCTTCACGTTTGTGCATAGCCGTTGTTGGACAGTGGCTAACACATTGCGGGTCATCACAATGATTACACGCAATAGATAAATGCCAACGATGTGGGCGGGGATATTCACCCACTTCGATATCGTACACACGGCGAAAATTACGCCCAACCTCAAGGTCATTTTTATCTTTACATGCCACAACACAGGCTTTACAACCAATACAGGTGGCAACATTGATATAAAATCCGACTTGTTTATCCATTATTCATTGCCCCTTAAAAAATAATACGCTGTGGAATTGCAACATCAGGGACTAACTGGTCACCATCCCATTTTTCGATGTTACATAACATGGTATTCCACCCTGATGTTCCTAACCCTGTTGGGACTTGGATCGTCAGCGTATTATCTGCACCAGCCATATCTATCCCTGTTTTTTCATCCACATCCGTCCAGCTACCATGAGGTAATGCAACTACCCCTGGTTTCATGGTTTGCGTGACTAGCGCTGGGCGGACAATTTTTCCGTGAGGGCTGCTAACCAATACCGTTTCGCCATGCTTAATTCCTAAACGTTTAGCATCAGAGGCATTGATATAGATCGGACTTGGCCACTGCTCACGTAGCCACGGCACATTATCTAACGTACTGTGTGAACGACGTAAATAGTGTGGGTTATAAATTTGGAATGGATAATCCCCCTTCTCTTTTTTGGCAAAGTCTTTAAAACTCGCCTCATAACCGCTAGCTGAAGGAATATATTCAGGAATTGGCGGTAATTTCGTCCAACCACATTCATCGGCTTTTTCCACCAATGTTTGGCAATAAATTTCAAACTTACCACTCGGTGTTGGGCGAGGATTCGCTTGCGGGTCACGAATAAAATCTTCGTAAGCAATGTAACCGTAATTATCTTCTTGCGTGCGCTGCACTTGATATTTACCAACAGTTAGGAACTCATTTAACGTTAAACGACCTTGCTGTGGTTTCCCTGTGACTTGCCATTCATCGATATCTGCTTGGGTAATCGTGAGCAGAGGCTCTTTAGTCTGACCATCTTCCCCGATAATGGTTGCCCCATTAAGTTTATTGAAAAACTGTTGTTTTTCTGAAACAGGGAAGACTTCATCCACATTGATCCCAAGGCGTTTGCCCAGTTCTTTGGCAATCCATTGATCACTTTTTGCCTCATAAAGTGGCGGGGTCACATTCACGGCGGCAATAATAACTTCACGGTTACTTGGGTTTAAAATCGTCCCTTCGCGCTCCCATTCTGTGGTAACAGGCAAGACGATATCAGAGTATTTTGCACAGGTATGTGGCACATAAGCTGCTGTTACCACGAGTTCGACATCTTTTCGATAGGCTTCAATACTTTGAGTAATATTTGCACGCGTCTGTAATGTCGCATTGAATGGGTGAATGATCATTTGAATATTCGCATCCACATCTCCCACTCCGCGCTGGCGGAATTTTTTCTCCAGCAATGCACGATTGAGTTCATTATGGTTGATTTTCAAACTCACAGGGTTGGGGATGGATGGTAAACCACTTGCGCCTGCCATCACTAAGCGTGTGCCGTTATTTCCCGCAGCAAAATGACAACTCACCCCCGTCATACGCCCTGGGCGCCCCATATGTCCCGTCATAAAGCCCAATGTTGAGAATGCTTGAACCCAGCCCTCTCCATTATGGATACGTGCAGGAGCCCAGCCCGTCAGTAAAGCAACGCGGTTTGTACCCCCGATTTCACGGGCTAATGTTCGAATATCTGTCACTGATAACCCACAAATATTCGCTGCCCACTCAGGGGTTTTTGGTTCACCTGAATAAGTGCCTAATAAATAATCTTTAAAATTACCTTTTGGATCTGCACCTGCGGGCATGTTTTTTTCATCAAAGCCCACAGTACAACGGCGTAAAAATTCCCAATCAATTAATGGGTTTTCTGGACTATCCATTTCTAACAGTGCATACATGATACCCAATGCAAGTGCATGGTCGGTGCCAGGGTTGATGGGATACCAATCCGCATCCATTAGTTCAGCCGTCGTGGTATAGCTTGGGTCGATGCTGATAAAACGTGCACCTGCTTTTTTAGCTTGATAATAGTTATAGGTTGGGCTTCCAGGGCTACTCCATGCAGGATTCGCCCCCCACATAACAATGAGCTGCGAGTTGCGCATATCAAAGCGGTCATTGGTACCAAAAGTATAAAAGCCTTCCAATAAACCGAGGTGAGCAGGCGTTTCAAACCAAGCGCCCCATGAGGTAGTTCCCCAATCCCCAACAAAACCACCTGCTTTGGCGTACACATTTTGGATATCAACACCGTTTCCACCCGTGATCCAAATCGATTCCTTGCCATATTTTTCTTTAATACGTTTCGATTCTGAGGCGACAATATCAAGGGCTTCATCCCAACTGATACGCACCCATTGGTCACGTCCACGCAAGCTTTTATCACCGCCACCTGGTGCCCAGCCTTTACGTTTCATTGGGTATTTTAAGCGATCAGCACCAAAAACCTGCTTACGCTGAGAACGCCCACGCAAACAGCCTCGTTGCTGTGGAAAATCGGGGGAGTCAGCAACCACATCATCCGTTTTTTGCCTCACTACCACACCATCTACCACCAACGCTTTATTCACACAACGCCCGCCACAGTTATGCCAGCACGCAACGGGCTTCCATTTCCCTTTGGTGATAGTATCCGTCGCTTGTACAATCGCTTTTTCTTCCTCTGGTGTGGATGCGTAAAGCCGTTTACTCAGCGGTAATGTGGCCATTACCGATGCTGCCGAAGTCCATGCTAGAAATGAACGACGACTTAAGGCTATTTTCTGTCTTTCTGACATTGCTCTTACCTCTTCCTTTCGTTTTATTATTATAAATTGACTAATTCATTGATTTTATTTTGATCATTTCGCAAAAAGGGTTCTAACAGTGCACTCAATTGGCGGTAAAATGGGGTGTTCGCATGGTTATGCAGGTCACGGCAAAATGGAGTAATAAACGCCAATAGGTGGTCATTTAAGAATAAAGACGATACCTGCAATAACGCTTTTGATTCGTCAGTGAGCTCAGGTTCTAAATCGGTAAGCTCAACAATTTTCTGGCTGAGGTTCCACATAAAATCCAGCTCATAGCCAATATGATCCGCAGCTTCGAATTCTTTCTGTCCTAATTCAAATCCATATTTTTGATAGAATGATTTCACTGCAAGGGTGCTTTCTTGGAATAACAGTTTGTCTCGTGAGACATAAGTGGACTCCCATGGTGCTGCTGCAGGCGCATCTGGCCCAATAAATAAGCGTGTGAAGTCCCAATGTAAATCCTCAAAGCCATCTGTACCCGCTTGTAAGCTGCGTGCTTGTAAGTCTATTTCCATTGCACTAACCGCATCAGCCATCACTGGCAAATGGTCTTCACAAGGGAATAGCGCCAATCCCCCTTCACACAAATATTGCAGTAATTCAGGCGTTGGCTCTTCCATGAGTAAGCGACGCAATACGTCATAAGCAAACTGCCTCCCATACAAAAAATCTAAAATGGGGTTTTCATTTTTCACAGGAACCTCCCTGTATGTCGGTCAATAAAAATTCAGTGGGTGTGGTTAATTCAATACGCACTTCTTTAATCAATGGATCGCCATTTTCATCTGGCTCAACAATATGAGAAGTGAGTGCGATAGGGAGATTTGCTAGCGTTTGTAGATACAGAATCGATTCAGGGTTGAATTGCAAAAAACCGTGAAGCAATTCATGTTGAAAAGGCACATTGGCTTGTTTTAAATAATGAGCCGCTTTCTCGCAGTCATCGCCAAACACCTTGGCACTTTTGAAAAAATAATCCTTTGTAGAGAAAAAATAATATGGGCCCATCACCTGCTCATCATGCTGAAAAAATGCGTTATTTTGGTACACCTGCCCCGTATGTTTATTCTCTAAAGAGCAATAATGCACGCCGAGAGATAAACGCTTTTCTAGCGCAAATTTTAGTACACGTAAGCAAGCTAACTCGCTATCAGCAACCGCAAGCCCTCCTGCATACCAATAGTTGTAATACACCTCATAGGGTGGGTTTTTTAGGTTAAAATTGCGGGATTTGTATTCATGGCTATTAGTCAGGGGAAAGCAGAACTCTAATAAATTGATACCATCAATTCCAATATCATCTAACTGCATCAGCAGCTGATACATTTGCTCTTCAGAATTGGGGATCACGGGCATTTCCACCATCACTGAAGGGAAAATTTCGCGGGCTAAGGCGATACGGCGTAAAACTTTTTCAATGCGTTCTTTTGAATCATCAATTTTGATGCTAAAACGCACCTCTTGCAGGCCTGCCTTCGCTAATGAAAGGGCCGTAGTGCGGTCTAGCGGGTCACCTGCTGTATATAAACGGGTATGAACTTGCGGTAACTTTTGCTGTACACGTTGAAAGAATTGAATGCTTTCTTCACGAAATAACAGCGGTTCCCCGCCCGTTAGTGCGATGTGGGATAATGGATAGTTTTGCTCTGCAATAGCGTCTACCTCGCCTATTGCATCGCGCATCTCCCGTTGAAAACCTTCATAATTTTCTTGATTAGGATTAAAGCAGAAATAGCAATCACGGTGACATTTTAACGACAAAAATGTCGTGTGGCTCCCTTCCCCCGTTCGGCACTGTACACAAGCGCTAGAAAGCCACCCGCAATGAATACTTTTGCCATTATTCGCAAAGATTGCCCCTAATGTTTTCAGCTCATTTTTCAGTTGTTGAATTTCAGTTTGCTGTGAAAAAGGAATTTCAAAATCTAAACCATACGCTGAAATAGCAGATTGCGTCTTTTTCTCAATCACTAAATAGCGCATAGCATAGCGTGAAAATTTATCATTTTTGAGTGTGGACAGAGTGCTATCTGTTATCGGATAGATCATTAAATTACCTTTAATAAGGGATACCGTTTTATTAGCTATGTTGTGATAAAATATAGTAGGCAGTGATCGCCTAATTATTTAACTGATATTGATAGCTGAACAACAGATGTATGCACTGAATCTTTGGTGAGATTAGTTTTATTTTAACTACAAATTAAAATTATCTATCATTTGCTATATTAATAAACCCAGTATAAATAATTAAAGCAAAATGAAATTGCGCAGGATCAACAAAAATTTCTATTTCAGTGTACTTCCCCTCAGTTATCAATTAAAAAAAATCTTATATACTCAAAGCATTACAACAAACCATCACATAATCCCATTACGAATGGTTATATAACAATTTACACATCAAATAAAAATAGTGTTAAAAACATCAAGAAAAATAATATTTAGTCTAATATTTAAAATGAATGATTCCTTTTCAAAATGTAACATTAAATTTCAAACTAATAGATAATCACTCTCATTAATGCCACCTATTTCATTTTTAATCCTACGCTTAAATTTAATCGAAAATATTTTTAATTAATTTGAGCCACCGTTATCTCAATAATCAGATACAGGTCTTTAATTGATTAGAAAAAATAATTTTCACCATGAATTATTTTTCAACATAAAAATACTTTAGGATTATTTACATCGTTTTTATTGTATGGTTTCGTTATGATTTCATCGATTAATCACGCTTAGTCATTAATTAAATTAAACTTAAAGGAAATAAATATTATTAACAGGCAGTATATGCAAGACAAAACAATTCAATTTAGTAAATTTTTAAGCTACGTTTTACGCCACAAACCTGAAGCCATTGCACTCACTCTCGATCAAGATGGTTGGGTTAGTGTTGATGATTTATTATTACAAGCCAACCGCCACGGGAAAAAGCTCACCCGTGAAATATTAGAGTATATAGTTGAGAATAATAATAAAAAAAGGTTCACCTTCAATACTGAACATACCATGATCCGCGCCGCGCAAGGCCATTCAACTCAACAAGTTAATCTCAATCACATTTCGCAAACACCCCCAGAGTTTCTTTATCATGGAACCGCAATACGTTTTGTCGATTCAATTAGACAACAAGGGTTATTAGCGGGTAATCGTCATCATGTGCATTTGTCGGACAACACAGAGACGGCAACCAATGTAGGAGCACGGCACGGCAAGCCCATCGTTTTGGTAATTGAAGCCCAAAAAATGGTGGAATCAGGTTATCTATTTTACTTATCAGATAACCACGTTTGGTTAACTGAACATGTTCCCGCCAAATTTATCCAACCGTAATAGCTAAAGTGGCAACGCATATGTGACCTTAACCGTTTCCATGGGGACTTCGGTCTTAATACTTTGGATACTGTTTATTTGTGTTAAATGATCCGCATGAAAACGGCGATATGAAGCAAGGTCTTGAGTGACAATGCGGATTAATGCATCACACTCACCCGCCATCAGATGGCATTCCACCACTTCAGGCATCTGTTTAATATCCTCAACAAACTGATTAATGGTCTTAGCATCCTGTGTTTTAAACCAAATGCGCGCAAATAACGACAACCCCGCGCCTATTTTGGCGCCATCAAGTACCGCCACATAACGTTTTATCACTCCCGCCTCTTCGAGCAATTTTACACGACGCAAACAAGGAGACGGGGAAAGCCCAACCTCTTTAGCCAGCTCAACATTCTGTATTTTTCCATCACGTTGTAGCACCTGTAAAATACGTCTATCAATGGCATCGAGTTTTATCATATTCATTTTTATTGAAACCTAAAGCTCACTTATTAATATTTATTGATATTCAATGCTAATTTATTGTTATTTTCAAGCAATAAAACAACCCTATACTACTGCATTGTCGTTATAATTTTTACGCAGCTGGCCAGTTGCCTCATCAACAATAAAATCAAAGAGGTCATTCTATGGAGTTACACACATTAGCATTATTCAGTGCTACAGTGATCCCACTGATTTGCACACCAGGCCCTGATATTTTATTTATTTCAGCACAGGGGCTTTCAGGTGGGCCAAGTGCCGCTTGGAAGGCTAATTTAGGGATTATTTTAGGTTATGTAACCCATGCGATACTGGCGGCACTTGGCCTTGCTGCAATTGTTGCAACCTCACCAATGGTGTTTCATACAATAAAATGGGTTGGTGTTGCCTATGTAGCATACCTCGCTGCTCGGATGATCATGTCTGCAATGAAAGCCAATGAAGTCAAAATACAAAAAGTATCGAATAAAGCGGTGATTGGTAAGGCATTTTTAACCAGTTTTTTAAACCCTAAAGGCTTACTGGTGTATTTTGCAATCTTACCTAATTTTATTCAGTTGAGCGAAAGTGTTGCGATTCAATCGCTAATCCTTTCTGCCACTTTTATTGTGTCTTGTGTGGTGATTTATGGCGTTATTGGGATGTTGTTTGCTTCCATGCATAAAAAACAAGGTTATAACGACAATAAACGCCGCATTACAGAAGGCGTTGCAGGTGGCTTGTTAACCTTTGCAGCTATAGGATTAGCGGCAAGTTAACGTGGTAATAGTTCAATATAAATCAGCTGGCTATTGGCATTAAGGGGGGTCACTTCACCCTCGCCGATATCCGGCAACCACCAACCGCCTTGACCAACCACCATTCGGTTACAGCTCCCGCCAGACACAGCCCATTCGCCACGTCGTACAAAAACTAGACCAGCTTGATTGTTCGGCAGTTTACACGTCTCTGTCACTAAAGCGCTTTTTACCACCCAGCGATCCGCGCGGAAAATAAAATTCAATAGCTGTGTATTCGGCTGGCTCACATTGATCGCCGCATATTGCTGAGCTGAAAATTGAGCATGCTCACCAACCTGGCTCAACCGCTGCGTAAAATTTTTATTATCGGTTAATGTTATTTCTTGGTTATTGAGCAAAATAACTAACCTTTCACCTTCAGCGTAGCGTTTAAGGTAGCTATCTTGATTAATCGTCGCGATGCTTGCACGTAATGAATAATCTGAAGCCACGGGCCAGCAAAAAACTTCTTGGCTGGCCCCTCCTCCATCATTCCATTTGAGATGTGGCAAATCAGTGATATCAAAACATTTAATTTTCACATTACCTCCCAAAACGTTGTCATTCACTGTTTTAGATGTGTACTTAGAGTCGCAAAGTTAATCTTTCAAGGCAATGAATTTACAACGATAATGTGACTAATCGCGCTTCTCTTTAATTAATTGGTGACATAATCGACCTAATGTTTTCATCGCCTCTTCAATACGCTCAGTCCATGTAAAAGAGGCATTTAAGCGAAATGCATGGTTAAACTGATCACTGGTCGAAAACATACTGCCTGGTGCAATGCTGATACCTTCTTTTAATGCTAATTGATATAAGCGAATTGCATTAAACGGCGGCTCAAATTCTAACCATAAAAAGTAACCACCTTTAGGCATATTCACTTTTACCGAGGACGGCATATACTTCGCTATTGCCCCTAGCATCTGATGCTGTCGTTGTTCCATGGTGACTCGCAATTTACGTAAGTGACTGTCGTACCCCCCTAAAGAGAGGTACTCAGCAATAGCGAGCTGTGTGGGAACACTTGCTGACACCGTACTCATCATCTGCAAATGCTGGATTTTGGTTGCATGATGCCCCGCAGCCACCCACCCCACACGATACCCAGGAGCCAAACATTTGGAAAATGATGAACAGTGGAAAAAGTGCCCTTTAGTATCTAACGCTTTGGCAGGAATGGGTTGTTTGTTGCCAAAATACAATTCACCATAAACATCATCTTCAATTAATGCAATTTGGTGTTTATTTAAAATATCCACCAACCGCTTTTTATTGGCTTGCGGCATTGTGCCACCCAATGGGTTTTGATAATGCGTCATCAACCAACAAGCTTTAATCGGGTATTTGTCGGCAATGTCCTCTAATGCATCAAGATCGATACCAAATAAAGGGTCAGTTTTAATCGCGATCGCTTTGAGTTTTAACCGTTCAATCGCCTGCAATGACCCATAAAATGCGGGAGATTCAATAACGACCCAATCTCCAGGTTGGGTCACTGACTGCAAACTTAACACCAGCGATTCCATCGCACCTGCAGTAATCACAATTTCATCTGGAGCGACATGGATACCTTGTGTCGCATAACGCTGGGCAATATTACGACGTAATTGCTCATTTCCTGGCGGTAAATTAGCGGGTGTATTAAATTTGGATAAACGCCTCGCGACGGATGCCAATGATTTAGCGAGTTTAGGGTCATCTAATAACGCAGGTTCTGGAAAAGCAGAGCCAAATGGGATAATATCGGGATCCTTACAAGCTTGTAATACCCCAAATATTGAGGCGTTAATTTCTACATTCTCATTTAAGTGGAGTCCTTTTCCCCCTTTTGCCGCTGCAAAGGCGTTATTTCGGTTGGCCACATAGTATCCAGATTGTGGACGTGCGGCGACCCAACCTTGGCTTTCAAGTAATTGATATGCTTGCACCACGGTCATTAAACTGAGACCTGATTGCTTAACACTTTCCCTCAGTGAAGGTAATCTGTCACCAACTTGCCAAATATTGTCTTCAATTTGTTGACGAATTTGCGCTGCTAACTGTTCATATCTCGTCATAGCCGCCTCAACTGTTATAGTTAATATCCCGATAATTGTTACTATTATAGTTTATCGTCTCATGTTCTACTTATCCACACATTCACCTGACTTTTTTAACTATAAGCACAAAACATTTTTAGTCGGATTGCGATACTTAGCATTCCGGTGTGAGCAATTTATTTTGCTAGGGATAAGCGCCTCGATTGTGATCACCAAGGCTTTAAATGCAGCGTGCCATTAACATATCCACTCAGGGGTCAATATGTTTGGACTAACTGCGCTGGAGCTTGCCCGTATACAATTTGCGTTTACGGTCTCGTTCCATATTATTTTTCCGGCCATTACTATTGGGCTCGCAAG
Source organism: Providencia xihuensis (assembly GCF_041953405.1). NCBI lineage: Bacteria > Pseudomonadati > Pseudomonadota > Gammaproteobacteria > Enterobacterales > Morganellaceae > Providencia > Providencia xihuensis. The sequence continues at coordinate 2,633,208 of NZ_CP169565.1, forward strand.
CTTTCTTGCGGTGCTACAAGGCTTATGGCTAAAAACACGTGACGAAGACTATATAAAACTGTTCCATTTTTGGACAAAAGTTTTTGCGGTTAACTTCGGAATGGGCGTGGTATCAGGATTGGTGATGGCATACCAATTCGGTACTAACTGGAGTTTCTTTTCAGACTTTGCAGGCGGGATCACAGGCCCGTTACTCACATATGAAGTGTTAACCGCCTTCTTCCTTGAAGCGGGTTTCCTCGGTGTCATGTTGTTTGGCATGAACCGTGTCGGTGAAAAACTGCACTTTTTTGCTACCTGCATGGTCGCGCTAGGTACCATTATTTCCACATTCTGGATTTTGGCATCTAACAGTTTTATGCAAACACCACAAGGTTTCGAAATCATCGATGGCCGTATCGTCCCCGTTGATTGGTTAGCGGTGATCTTCAATCCTTCTTTCCCATATCGTTTATTGCACATGACGACGGCTGCATTCCTTGCTGCGGCATTCTTTATTGGTGCATCTGCGGCATGGCATTTACTCAAAGGCAATAAATCCAGCGCAATGAAGAAGATGTTCTCCATGTCGTTGTGGTTGATTTTAGTTTTAGCACCTGTCCAAGCGTTAATTGGTGATGCGCACGGCTTAAATACACTGAAACATCAACCTGTTAAAGTTGCTGCAATGGAAGGCCACTGGGAAAATAAACCTGGTGAAGCCACACCGCTTATTTTGTTTGGTATTCCAAACCAAGAGAAAGAAAAAACCGAATATGCCATCGAAATTCCGTACCTTGCGAGCCTAATTTTAACTCACAGCATTGATAAACAAGTGCCTGCATTAAAAGAATACGCACCAGAAGACCGACCAAATGTATTCATGGTGTTTTGGTCGTTCCGTGTAATGGTCGGTTTAGGCTTATTAATGATAGCCGCAGGGGTTTGGGGCTTATGGCTTCGTTACCGTAAAAACCTGTATGAGTCCAAAACATTCCTGCGATTTATGTTCGTCATGGCACCCTCTGGCTTGATTGCTATCTTAGCGGGCTGGTTTACGACAGAAATTGGTCGCCAACCTTGGGTGGTGTACGGTTTGCAGCGCACCTCAGATGCCGTCAGTGCCCACGGTGAAATGCACATGAGCATCAGTTTAATCGCCTTCTTTGTGGTTTATGGTGGCGTATTCGGTATCGGCTACATGTACATGATGAAATTAATTCGTAAAGGTATCGCGGAGGACGCAGCTCATGGGCATTGATTTACCTCTCATTTGGTTTGTCATCATCGTATTTAGTATGTTGATGTATATCGTGATGGATGGCTTCGATTTGGGTATCGGTATTCTCTATCCCGCCTTAAAAGATAGCCAAGACCGTGACTTAATGATGAACAGCGTTGCCCCCGTTTGGGATGGTAACGAGACGTGGCTTGTGCTCGGCGGTGCTGCTTTATTTGGTGCATTCCCGCTTGCCTACGCCATTGTGTTAGATGCGTTATCCATACCGCTAACTTTTATGCTGTTAGCCTTGATTTTCCGTGGTGTAGCATTTGAATTTCGCTTTAGAGCGGATGAATCTCACCGCCGCCATTGGGATCACGCGTTCATTTGGGGCTCTATTTTCGCGACATTTGTTCAAGGCGTCGTCGTGGGTGCTTTTATCCAAGGCTTCCACGTAGAAAACCGTACCTTTATGGGCGGCTACTTTGATTGGTTTGCCCCCTTCCCACTGTTTTGTGGTTTTGGCTTAGTTGTTGCTTATGCTTTACTAGCTTGTGGCTGGCTAATCATGAAAACCGAAGGGCATCTACGCCGTACCATGTACCGTATTCTGCGCCCATTGACCTTATTAATGGTTGCAGTGATAGCGGTTATCAGCTTGTGGACACCGATGCTCAATCAAGCCATTTTTGATCGCTGGTTCACACTGCCCAATCTGTTCTTCTTCTTGCCTGTTCCATTACTGGTTCTGGGTTGTACATGGCTAATCTTAAAAAGTGCAAAGCGCCAGCAGCATGATAGCGTTCCATTCTTATCCGCCTTGATGTTGATATTCCTCGGTTTTACAGGCCTGGGGATCAGTATCTGGCCAACATTAATCCCACCAGCAATTAGCTTCCGTGACGCCGCGGGCCCCTCTGAAAGTTTAGGCTTTATGTTAGTGGGCGCGTTATTCATTATTCCTGTTATTTTGGTTTATACCTATTGGAGTTACTATGTCTTCAGAGGAAAAATTACCCCAGACCAAGGCTACCATTGATACCGCCGTAACCTCCCCGTGGTGGAAAAAACTCGGTTGGATGGCACTAATTTGGCTAGGAAGTGTATTAGCACTGTTTGCTTTCTCTTCCGTGTTTAAATTGATGATGACCGCCGCTGGGATGAAAGTGAAGTAGATAACTTAAGTGCCTTATGTTAATACCTAAGGCACTGAGGTTGTTGACAACGCAGGATAAAAGCGTGGTTTTTCCTGCTTTGTGTTATCAGCCGAAAATCAATAAATTGATTTTCCTCGTCTATTTTCAAAACCTATCCAACCTGCAGCCAAACCTAATCGGTTTGTCAGCAGTCTGAGTGCCTTATGTTAATACCTAAGGCACTTTTTATTGTTTTATGTGAAACAAATGGGGTGAATATAGATAGTTATATAATTAATATACGTGATATGATAATGATAATAGTTACCAAATAATAAAATTATCATTAATGAAGGAGAATGTCCGTGGCTACTGAACAATCCGTTGAAAAAAATATCTATCGCCCGGCGCCACCGCAGCTTATTCAAGTTAAATCCATTACTGATGTCAGCCCCTCCATTCGCAGCATCACTTTTACGGGTGAAAAGCTTGCAGACTACCCAACCAATAGCGAAGGTGGGCACTTAAAAATCTTTTTAGCCCCTGACTTAACCAGCCAACCCGCTCTGCCTATCCTTAGTAAAGAAGGCCGCAGCTGGCCTGAAGATAAACCTCGCCCATTTGTGCGCACCTATACCGTTAGAGCGATTCGCCCTGATGTCAGTGAAATCGATATTGAATTTGCCATGCATGACGGTGCGACAGGGCCTGCCTATTTATTTGCCCGCGATGCCAAACCTGGTCATTGGATGGGGATCACCAATCCTGGTGGTCCAGACCCACTACTACCAAGTCGAAAACACTATTTTATGGCGGGGGACTCCAGTTCACTGCCTGCCATTGCCGCATTATTAGAAAAAATGCCAGCAGATGCCCAAGGAAAGGTGGTACTACGCATGGATAACCCAGCGGATGTACGCCCACTTAAAAAACCTGCTCAAGTTGAAATCATTTGGATTTGTGGTGATATCAGCAAAACTGCTGAATTAATTAGCACATTTAAATCGTGGGATATTCCTGCCACAGATTGTGCATTTTGGATAGCGGGTGAAGACCAAATAATTCGTGATTTACGCCGTTTTGTTCGTCGTGAAAAAGGGTTTGGCCGTGATGATATCTATGCTATTCCATACTGGCGCCACGGCTATGATGAAGAAGGTTATCACCATGAACGCCATGCTGTAATGGATAACCCTGACGATTAATTAAGTTTTAAATTACCCTCAACGCTTATCAGTTGCATTATCGCTGATAAGCGTTTCCCTACCTGTTTCCTGCCCACTTTTTGAGTTTACTTGCATCGTATCACGCTATCTTGCGCATTTTTTTATTGCGGTAAATGTTATGTTATAACATAATAAGTCTGAACATTATCAAAATAGGAAATGACAGTGCATAAACACACATTATTAAATACAGCGCTTAGCGCAGTTTTTGCCATTAGCAGTTTTTCTGCTATCGCACACGGTTCACATAGCCATGCACATCCGCAATCGGAAAAAGCCCTTCAAGCCTCAAAAGGCATCTTTGAAGATTCAGATGTCAAAGACCGCTCGTTAAGCGATTGGCAAGGCGTATGGGAGTCAGTAAATCCATTATTATTAAATGGTAAGTTAGATGCTGTTTTAGAAAGCAAAGCACAGAAAAATAAAGATAAAACCGTTGAAGAATACCGCGCTTACTATAAAAAAGGCTACGCCACAGATGTTGACAGTATTGGCATCGAAAATAATGTGATTGAATTTACCCAAAACGGTGTCGTCAATAGCTGTCAATATGCGTATTCAGGCTATAAAATTTTACATTATACTTCGGGCAAAAAAGGCGTTCGCTACCTGTTTGAGTGCCAAGATGCTAAATCCAAAGCGCCAAAATACATTCAATTTAGCGACCATATTATCGAGCCGCAAACGTCAGGCCATTTCCACTTATATATGGGGAATGAATCACAAGAAAAACTCCTGGGACAATTAGACAATTGGCCAACCTATTACCCTTATTCATTAACCGATGAGCAAATCGTCCACGAAATGCTGTACCATTAATCATCAGTGACTAATAAAAAATATGCCCCAGTAATCACTTATGGGGCATATTTTCATCACTCTTAAGGCAAATGAATTAGTCGTTATAGGCTAATAGCGCTTTATGGCACAATTGAGATCTCACACAATCATCAATGGTAAAGTTCACCATCGAGACCATTTCATCACTGCTGAAACGTTGTAACGCATCCGCAAGACCAGACTGCACCCCATCAGGTAAGTCACACTGAGTCACATCCCCGTTAACAATAACCGTGACATTTTCCCCCAAACGCGTTAAAAACATCTTCATTTGGGTGACAGTGACATTTTGCGCCTCATCTAAAATCACAATGGCATTTTCAAAAGTTCGACCACGCATATACGCAAATGGCGCGATTTCAACTTTCGCAATTTCAGGACGCAAGCAATATTGTAGAAATGAACTCCCTAACCTTTTGGCTAGAACATCGTATACAGGGCGAAAATAGGGGGCAAATTTCTCAGACATATCCCCAGGTAAAAAACCAAGGTCTTCTTCCGCCTGAAGAACAGGCCTTGTCACAATGATCTTGCTGATATCTTTATTAAATAAGGCATCTGCGGCCAGCGCGGTACTGATGAAGGTTTTACCACAGCCTGCTTCGCCATTGGCAAAAATTAACTGTTTGTGTTTAATCGAATTAATATAGAGCTTCTGAGCTTCATTTCGTGGCAGGATTGGTGAGCCATCACGACGTTCCTTTGCCATACCAATAGGCTCAATGCCTGTCAGTTCAGCGAAGGACGCAACGTTATTCATGTCAAACCGACCAGAACGTTCTTTACGTGATGAGCGTTTCATTTCACGACGTGCTTTTGTTGCAGCTTTCTGTCTACTCATAGTATTAACCCTTCCAGGTATCAGTGATGTCAATTTCAGATGACTAACTATTCAGAACAGAGAGGAGCTCCCTTCAAGCTCTTAGTTAACGATAAAACGGTGTAATGTGGTTCAATCCTCTTTCTTTTTAACGGGCCATAAAAAAACCGGTTAGTCATCTCACCATGACAATTTCATGATGGAGGCTAACCGGTCTTGTGTTCGTATTAATAAATACTGACTTCCCATTAGTTTCTCCTGTGACAGCGATACCGTTAAACTAATGAATCTGTATGACACTAATATGACAAACTGCAATATTTTTTGTGACTCAATGAGGCGCTGTTTTTATTGCAGTTTTTACTTTCCCTAAATATAGCGCTAATTTTTTTCAGAAGGCAACATTTTTTTAACACATTTTTGTGTTTTATTTGTCACATCAAACTTTCACTAAAAAAAACGCCAATAATCAATTCGTTATTGGCGTTTAAATGACCATTAACGTGGCTTGCAGTTACCAGCTAGGTGATAACCCGCTTCTTGGGCCGCATTTTCGTTAGAAAACATGATTGCATTTTTATCTGATAATGTCTTAAAACCAGAACAATGGGAGAAATGATACTTTTTGGAATTTTTATTACCTTTAATTTCAGCTGAAATTGCTAAGTTAGTTTGTTTTTCAGACTGTTTAGGCAATATTACAGTTGAAGATGGAAAAATCTTCACACCTTCCCCCCCATTTTTATGGTTTAAGCTCCACTGTTTTTGCCCTGTCACAAATGGATTATGGTGCCCCATTACTTTAGCAATACGTTCATCACGGGTACGTTCCCACAGGTTTGGTGGGAATTTTTTATCCCATGCCATCAAGAGTTGCTGTTGCTGACGTGACATGGATAAATTATAACGGTCATGCATATAAAAATAGACACGAGCAACCTGCCCTTTCACCTCATCACGGGGCTCAAAGACTTTTTGTTTAAAATCGACACGGCTACGACACATTCCATATGGATACGGGGTATTTGGGGATAATTGACCGAAACTAAAATTGCTTCTATCTCCATTTACCTCACCAATGGAAGGCGCCAGGTTATGCAAATCAGCTTCCATACGAGCAAAAACAGGGTCTGTCGAAACACAATTTTTCCGCCCACCATTCTGCCAACATTGGCGCTGATGACCGAATACCCATGCAGGCACAATATGTTCCCACTCTATACGTTCGGCACGGCTTTGCTGTTTGCGTACCTGATAGCCACAAGAGATTAAATCCACTTGCCCACCACTTTTGCCTACCCACTCCCACTGACAGCCACAGTAAATCGTTCCTTCCCCTTGTTGACTTTGATCGGAATAGACTTGAGTTTTGCTGAGCACTTTCGCTTGGGTGAATGAGCTAGGTGCTGCAAAAGAAAAGGAAAATGGTAAAAATAGAAAGAAAGACAGAATAAAACGGAAGAAAGACAAAAAACTGGATTGTTTCAAAATAACACCACTAATCAGAATATAAGCGAAAAATTAATATAAATACGTTAGTGTTATTTCTAACACTCTAATGCATATAGAAAATATCGTACATTCTAATCAAATAAAAACATTTATGGTATCAGCGATTGCCTATTTTTATTGAATAATTACACCTTCGGATTTTCTGCAAATTTAATAGTTCATGTTAGTTATTATCGGTGTTTTTTATCATTAATAACGCCAAGCGATAGCCTGCTTCAGAGCAAAAACATCCCTTAGCTTTATTGAATATCACACACTTGGGCGTTTACGGTATAGCCACAGCCCAGGCAATGAAATGCCGATGGATAATGCCCCCACAATAAAAGAAGCTTTTAAGAAGTTTGTCACTAAAACCTCAATTAACTCAGGGCTATAACCAAATTGGGAAAGCTTCACCACAGAGATCATCGCCACATAGGCACTAATACCAGGAAACATAGGGATCACCGCAGCAACCGTAAATACTTTTGGATGAGCTAACCACCAGCGGGACCATTGGATACCAATGATGCCAATTAAAATCGCGGCGAGAAAACTGGCCCATTCAATTTGTAGCCCTAGCGCCATCAATATCATTCTAAACCCATAGCCAATCGCACCGAGCAAAGCACAGTATTTAAGTGCCCGCACAGGGACATTAAACACCATGGCAAAGCCAACGGCAGGAATAGCGGCCAACACCATTTTTTCGATTAACACTAATAGAAATTCTATGCCCATTCTTTTAAATTCCAGATAGTCATGGCTAGTACCACACCAATACAGGTTGCGAGTGTGAGTAAACTTGCCATTGTCCAGCGTGCTAAACCTGTATTCACATGCCCTTTAAACATGTCTGCAACCGCATTAATCAACGGGAAGCCTGGTACAAGCAACAAGACACTCGCTGCCATCGAAATGGTTTCTGTCACCGCCAGATAAGGAATTTTGAGTAATAGCCCTGAAACTGAGGTAGCAACAAAGGCAGTAATGCAAAAATTGATCAACGGGTTCATTTGGTGAGAGGTTAAAACCTGCCTAATATACATTGCACAACCACTGGCTAAGAATGTAATTAAGGCACTTTCCCAACCACCGCCATTGAGTTTACTAAAGCATGCACAGGACAACGCAACCATTAGCACCATCAACCAACGTGGGTAACGTAATGGTTTTATAGAAGACAGTTTCTTTTGTAACTGTTTTCTGTCTAATAAATGATGTTCAACTAATATTACGGCATGTTGTACTTCTGTCACCACATGCATATTAATACCACGGTCAATAATTCGTCGTGTTGAGGTTAAACAGTGGCCATCAATAATTGTCGTTAAAACTAAAGAGTTAGACGAAATAGCACTGTCCACTTGACTAGCACCAAGTGCAATGCCTAATCGCGTTGTCAATTGTTCCACTAACATGCTCTCAGCACCATGTTGCAACAATAATAAGCCGCATTCGATGCATAGCCGAGTGATTTCCCGTTGCATTTCAACAGAATCTCCCTCTGTTAAACTGCGCCCATTTAACATACATCCCGCCATTGCGCCCCCAAGATTATGACAAGCATTCAGAAATTCACTTAAACATGTTAGTCTTTACAAATATCATAAAGCCAACTATCAGCTTAAATCATGATCTCTTTCAGGTAAATCTGTGATTCAGAGCCTATGGTTTAAACTTTTTTGGCAAAATTGCCACTTTATTTCATTATTCAAACAAAATGATAGGATCAATCATTCATGAATAACGCCCATGCAGCCAAAACACCAAAAGGCAGACGCCGCCATCAAGCGATTATTACAGCGGCAGCTGAGGTATTCCTACAATATGGTTTTGAGGGAGCAACTTTGGACATGGTGATTGAACGTGCTGGCGGATCTCGCTCTACACTCTATAAAAACTTTGGGGATAAAGAAGGATTATTTGCTGCAGTTATTGCTGATATGATTGATGAAATTTTCTCAGAACCAAACGAAAAAGTACCACATTTTACTACCATTGAATCTGTACTGGCTTTTTATGGCTCACAGTTCTTGATCAGTGTACTTAAACCACAATCCATTAGCTTATACCGATTGATCCTTGGAGAGTACAACCGTTTTCCTGAAATCAGCCAAGCATTTTTCGAACAAGGCCCTGTAAAAAGCTACCGTTTACTGACCCAAAAACTCCTTGAATTACCTGAAGTAACTGTCGATGAAAAAACATTATTACCTATTTCATCACGATTTTTGGAAATGATCAAAGCGGATGTATTCATCACGACATTTTGTGTTGAAAACTTCAAACCCAGCGATGAATTTATCAACCAACAAATTGTACTTTCTGTTGATATCATCGCTAGCTATATTCGAAAAATAAGCGCTTAACCTTTCCATCAAGCTAAAAGAGCTTGAGCTTGTATTTTCGCTGTATAAATATCCTTCGCCAATAACACCTCTGGGCCATACAATGCAGATAGCATCGGCGCTAGGCGTTCTTTTTCTTCTTTATCACTCCCATCGGGCTGCAATGTCACTACCATCGCACGACAATGTTGTTCCATAGGTTCTTTAGCATGCTTTAGCCAACGACGTACATATTTCATGCTTTCGATATCCTCTGCTGATGGTTTATCTTTTGGTGCTGTTGGCGGATATACTAAGGTAAACTGTGCCCTTCGTGCTAATAATAAGTCCATTTCCTCTAGCCATAAACGTGTTTCATCCATTGTGGATGGGAAGGCGTTCATAATACAAACAGGCCAACTGTTTGTGTCCACCATAATTTTATTCTGCATAATAATCTCACTGTATGTCATCAAAGTGTACTAGAGTGTACACTTTTTATTTAAGACCAGTCAATAATGATTATCATTTGTATTTTGCAAAATATGCTATTCTATAACTTGTTGTGCAGGAATAATCTCAATATGTCTAAAATTATTATCACTTAAAATATTAATAAAAGTTGAGTGATGCGTTTTTTAAAATGGAATGTTATCCTGATATTATTGTGACTTTTGAAAGTGAAAATACGATGAAAAAAACTCTTCCGATTGCATGTGGGTTATTTATGGCTGTTGTTGCCTTTAATGCGAATGCAGGTGCAACATGTGATACCTACTTTAAAGAAATGAACGAACTTGTTAAACAAGCTGAAGAACAATATAAAGATGAAGCCAATGCGGGAGAGCAAATTGCACTGATGAAATCTCAGTTAGAAGAGGCGAAAAAAGCCCTCGCTAGTTACCCTGATGATGCTCAAGAGCAAGCTTGTAGCCAGGCACTAAAAGCAATTGAGCAAGCCAAAGAAGCGGTTAAAACAAAATAATCCATCTTCCATATATTCTAAAAAAACAGCCTGAAACCAGGCTGTTTTTTATTTTAGCGAACGACAAGCACCGATATTTTCGCATAAGAAACAATACCAGATGCATTCGAACCTAATAAATGTGTTGAAATGCTTGGGTTTCTAGAGCCAATAACAATTAAATCAGCATCAATAGTTTCAGCTTCCGCTAAAACTTTGTCCCTTGGAGAACCAAACTCCACCTTATAAGTAATTTTATCTGAAGGATAATCGATTTTTTCAATAATTTCTTTGAGCTGTTCTTCCGAACGTTCCACAGCTTTTTTTGCAAATGATGACAATAAATCATAGTGATAACTATAGCTCATCGAAAATCTTGAAACATCAGGAACAGAGTGAAATAAGTGAATTGTTGCATTCGAAATTTTCGCCAAATAGACCGCATGTTTCAATGCATTATCTGTTAAAACATCTTCAGATATGTCCACAGGAACCAAAATTGTTTTATACATACGATGCCCCTTATTAATTGTGTTTATCCATTTTCAAACCGTATTGTTGTTCATTTTCACGATTTGATTATTCGGTATTGCGGGTGAATAATTATCATTAAGCCTTTAAAAGTATAGTATCGCTATACTTAAAAAGCTGTGAAGCTCCCTACTTTTTACTGCAAAAAGTTTATTCCTCTAAATGCCATTTATGCAAAAGACGATGAATAAACGGGGTTACAATCAGCCCAATACTAATAATAAAAACGCTTTGTAAAAATAAGCCATAAATCGCAATAAAAAAACGACCGCCTTGGGTTATAGGGGCTGGCTCAATAGCTTGGCCACTCAGCATTGATAGTGCATTTAGCATCGATTCAACAATGGAATGCCCTTCAATAAAATAAAAACCAATAATACCAGGCAATAATCCAAGAAAAAAAACCAAAAGAGCCAATAAATAAAAGCGTATTACCCTGAGAACAAAATGCTCAATACGCAGTAATTCTTTCGAAAATTTTTCCATATAAACTTAGTGAAACCTTATTATTAGCTAAACTGATTAAATATAAAATTAAGCACAATTAAGCCCATAACTTAATCAATATAAATAAAAAAGAGCCTACAACATAGTGTAGGCTCTTTTCTTATTCATTAACGAACAACAAGTACGGATGTTTCTGCGTAGCGGACAATACCCGCTGCTGTTGAACCTAACAGGTGAGTCGTAATATTAGGACGGCGAGAACCAACCACAATGATATCGGCTTCAATATCTTTGGCTGTATTAATAACCTCATCACGTGGGGAACCAAAGGTAATAGTGTAACTCACATCTTCATGAGGTAAATCAATCGAATCCATCAACATTTTCATGTCTTCTTCCGCTTTTACCGTCGCACGATCTTTTATTTCCATATAACCTAACGCGTATGCGTTGATAATTGCAGAGGAAATAGGCAAGACATGAATTAGGTGAATTTTCGCGCCAGACTGTTTTGCTAGATTAACCGCATGGCGAACCGCTTTACTGGTTAATTCGTCTTCAGTTAAATCAATAGGGACCAGAATCGTTTTATACATAACCCCTCCTAAATAAATGTTAAAATTAAGCTCTACAACAAAATTATAAACAATTACTTATAAATGTCTCTTATTCATAAAGATAAATGAGATCTCTAGCGACAAATTCAAACACTATTCCCGTAACCATGGAGTGATTGTTAAACCTACTAACATGCCTTCTGGGCTTAATAAACGGGTGACAGTTTGTCCCCATGGCTCCATTTGGTTATTAACCAACAATTGATAACCGTGTTCTTGGCAAGTCTGAGTCACTTTTTCAATATCTGAAACTTCAAATTCCATCCAACTTTGTGGAATAGGAATATCTGCAGGCCATTGGTCTTTGTTAAAACACGATTGCGCAGCTTGATTTAAAGGCCAAAGTGCAAAATGTTTAACACCATCAAGATGTTCAGGCTCACAGATCAAATATTCGCTACCATTTTCTATCGGTTTCAATGGCAGCCCTAAAACATCTAAATAAAAATGCTGACTTTTTTCGAAATCCGCTACAACTGGGCCAAATCCAGCAATAAACAATACATCCGAGCTATCGTGTAAATCTAACATGGTGTGACCTCAATAATGTATCATCCGACCTTATTAAACATAGCGAACAAAACACCCGCCTTTAGCGCTCGCCATTTTATTTTATTCAGTCATTTTGCAACTGTAACAGCATAGATTCAACCATTCTCTGAGCAATAATTCCCTGCTCTGCGCTGATTATGGGTTGTGTCTGGTTTGCGACTGAATCGATAAAATGCCGAACAGCACCATCAAAACCACGTTGCACCAAAATAGAATCCCAGTTGCCAGGTTGTTTATCACGGATCTCTGACGCCGTTTCGCAGCGCCAATGGTTCATATTGGTAATTTGGTGAAGCACATCTTCAGCGATAGCCGTGACCTGTTCTTGCTGGCTACCTGCTTTACGGTGCATCGAAGTCGTTAGCCAGCAATCACCCGCCTGTAAGTGATGTTCTGCATAGAATAATTCACCATTACGAGTTTGTTGAATGTTGCCACTTTTCAAAACAGCCTCAAAACCGCCTAACCAAAGCACTGTATCAACCACATGTAAATAATCATCGTACAGCGTATAAGCCATATCTTTAGGCCCAATGCTATTGATGCGGTGCTTATCCATACGAATAGAAGAAAAGTGTTGCGTGTTTTGTTTTAACGCGACATAGAAAGGAGAAAATCGGCGATTAAACCCCACCATTAAGGTTCTTTGTTGTTGATGCGCTAATTCAATCAATTGTTCAGATTGTACAATCTGTTCAGTCAGTGGTTTATCTACATACACATGCACATTCGCTTGCAACAAGCGTTGTATCACCTCAAAATGGCTCGCAGTCGCGCTGTGAACAAAAACAGCATCACATTGAGCAGCCAAAGCATCAATGGAGCTAAATAAAGGGAGCCGATAGCTGTCACAGACTAATTTAGCTTTTGCCTGATTTGGCGAGAATGCGCCAACTAAATGCCAATTATCTTCTTTAGTTAAAATAGGCAAATAGGCTTTTTGCGCAATTCCCCCTAGGCCTACGACTCCAATCTTTAATCTACCCATCTTAATTTCGCTCTTAAGTGATTTATCTAGTCGGAAATCATCTCATTATTATAATTTTTTTTAAAAATTTTTTTGTCGAAAAACTCAATAACATAACAGACAAAAACATAATTATTTGTTTTATTTGAAATAAAAGGCAATTCCGTCATGAAAAAACCATGAGTAGCAATACAAAAAAAGGGGTTGATTTATTAAATGAGAATGGTTATCTTTTACCTCGTGAATACTTGAGTAAATCACTCAGGTTTGTCACAAACGACATTGCTCACATTGCTTCCAGTTTAGCAGGCCAACTTAGTTGTTGGCCTTTTTTTATTCTTCAGCATGTTGTTATTGCTTTCGTATCGCGCTGCTAAAGCTCCATGACTTTAAGTGACCAACATATAGTAAGCGCTGAGTTGGCATAAATGTTGGTACATCGTCTGTACGCATATGCAATATATCAGCAGGGGTGATCCATGATGAATTTCCTTCAAACAACGGTATGCCTGCATATTTATAAGCATCTAGGACAAACTGCGAACAAAAGAAGCCGTTCGATTGGTCAATATCATCCCCTAGTTGGACCTTTGCTAAGGTGCGCAAGCAAAAATTACGCACAGTTTCACCAATTAAAGGTAATTCACATACCCGCTTAGTGATCATCCACGGGGCTATCATCACAATACCTTTATAGTTATACTTATTTCCGTTGTTGTGTACTGAAAATTCACGTAGCTTATCCGCATGAAACGAGGTTAACCCAGCCTGCCTTAATACCACCATATTGTTTGAATCTTTAACGGCTTGTTGCAACGTAATGATTCTAACACCACTACCAACCGACTCAGCAACTTCCCCAAGCCCTAAATAAATAGAGGCATGGCTTACACCACTGATACTAAACAACCGAATCCCCCAAGAATTCAACCCTGTAGCGGATGACAATAGGATATCACCAGGTAACATATCTGAGACAGACAAAGGCTCTACTGTATCTTTGATAGGTACAGTATTCGCATGTTGAATACTGAATTTGAAACGATTAGTTTCTTCATCGGATTTAAATTGAGTTGAGCACCCTGAGAGAAAAAAATAAAATACAAACAAAAGCAAAAATTGAAACTTCATTCTAAAGCACCCAACATTCTATTCTACATTTTTTAATGGAATACTCATGTTATCGTCAAAAATTATTTATGACTATCACTTATTATAAAAGAGACTTAAATTGAAAATCGTGATCACAAAATTTGAATAGAATGTAATGATGGGAGGCAAAAATAAATATTGGAGGACAATTTATAGCATTTAGCTATCTATAACCCTCTAGTCAATACTAGAGGGCGACATACTCTCAGTTAACTCACCACATATTCAGGGTAAAATACCGTTACTGAATGGTATGTTTTCTTTTCCGTCGCTTTATTGTTTTGAATAGCAACAGTTTTATTCTCTTTTGAACCTATTGATACGCGAATATTTTTTTTAGAACGACTTTGCTTATAAGGCATTCCTAATAAGCGACGTGCACTGTTATTACTAACCATTATCGACTCCTTATACTAGTCAATTTAAATTCATTAATTTAATGAATATAAAAAATATAGTCATCGTTGACCACAAGGGTATTTTTTGTTTTACATCAAATAGAAAACAAAATGTAACCTAACTAGTATAGCAGCAATTTAATGTTATTTAATGTAATTAAACTTATTAATTTCACTTTGAAACAAAAATCAAACAAGAGCAGTATAAATATATCTGTGGTAAAAAATTCACCTCGGTAGATATTATTTTCTGTTTATCTATGCAACGTCTGTTATTAACACTAATTGAGCACACTATTGTTTTAAATGCATCACTCCCAATACTGTATAAAAAATAGAATTAAGCAGGCCTGCTAATCAACATTTTAGCACGCATTTAATTACACTAAAGGAGATGCAGGACTAGAACACTTTTCGTTCCAAATCCGATTAACTTGTTCTGGTAATAAAATTTCATGACCACCTTCAACAAAGGGAATAGAGATATCCATTCGTGAATCGTCATCGCGAGTGTATGCTTTTACAATGAACCGTTTATATCCGTCTGGTTTATCATTTTTATAGCGAAACACTTCCCCACAAACATAGCCCACCTTACCGTTATCCTCAGTGTAGCGCGAAAAATGGTATTCAATATTTTTGAATTGTGCAGCTTGTGGATAAGCAAGAACATCATTTACATTTTTTTTTACTTGCTCAACTAAACTTAGCTGTGTGGGCTTCATGTACAATGTACCGAGTAAAAATGCAGCGCCAAAAATAAGTATTGCAATGATCGCTTTAAAAAAATTCATTTTATTGTCGCCATTAAGTGTAGACATAACGTATATTCATTCATGATGATAACGTTATATCAGCTAAAATCCATCATTAAAACGTAAATAATATTTACAACTTTCCTTAAATAAATATGCTTACTTTTACATACATTAATAACCATACATTTATTAATGCTAACACCACAAATAAATACAACTTAAGCTAAACTTTGAAGTAAATCCAACTAATAAGTTACATCTCTATAACACCAGTATTTCTTCACTCATAGATGTTCTTGTATTGTGCATATATAAAAATTATCAGTATAGTGAGCACCTCAGCTAAATCATTTATTCGGAGTCTTCAAATGAAAACAATCGGCTTAATCGGTGGAATGAGTTGGGAGTCCACATTACTTTATTACCAACAAATCAATGAATCCATCAAGCAAAGTTTGGGTGGTTTACATTCTGCTAAAATTGTACTATATAGCGTTGATTTTGCTGAAATTGAGCACTATCAAACCCATGGTCAATGGGATCTTGCTGCTCAGTGCTTAGTAGATGCAGGAAAACGCTTAAAACTTGCTGGTGCAGACTTCCTTGTATTATGTACCAATACAATGCATAAGGTTGCTAATGAGATTGAATCTCATGTACACCTTCCATTATTACATATCGCCGATGCCACTGGTGAACGTATTGTTCAGGCAGGATTAAAGAAAGTTGGTCTATTGGGTACCGCGTTTACTATGGAGCAATCTTTTTATAAAGATAGGTTAGCCAAGCAATATGGATTGGATGTACTAACACCTAATAGTGACGATAGAAAGATTATCCATGACATTATTTATAATGAATTGTGTCTAGGAAAAGTTCTCCCGTCATCTAAAAAAGAATATCAACGAATTATGTCATATCTTGTCCAACAAGGCGCAGAAGGTATCATTTTAGGATGTACTGAAATTACATTACTGGTTGGCCTCAATGATACAACAGTAAAAGTTTTTGATACCACGGCTATTCATGCAGAAAAAACTGTCGAAATTGCATTATCAATTTAATATAAAAACATGTGAAGGTACTATCTTTAAATAAAAAAAATCAAGATAGTATCTTACTATTCATCACTTTTTTCATAGGCAAAAAAAATATCCAGATTCAAATTCAGAATAAAAATCTATATTTATATATTTTAGCTTCATTAAATTATTTAGATTAAAATCTTTTAATGACTAATTCATATTTTTATTAGTTTCAAAGATTTTTAACATTGATTATACAATTTTATTTGTCTATTTAATTTACAGATTTTTTCCCATTGAATATTCGTTTTTATCCATGATAATCGACGTAAATTTAACTTTAGGGAAATCATTATGACAAACAAAAAATCAGGAAATATAGCTTTAGGACATTTCATTAAGAAAAAACGCTTAGAATGCCAAATAACACCTCAAGAAATGGCGAAAAATATTTCCATTCCTGAAGCTACCTATCTTAGGTATGAAGATGGCTCATTATCAATATTCATTGACGACCTTGTCATATTGTCAAAAATCTTTAACCTTGATTTAAACTTATTATTCAATATTTATCTTAATCCTGAAATGCATCACTAAATTATGCGAATTAAAGATTGATGGTCGCATCAAACATGCTCTTTTTTTGATATAACGAATATTATTCTCGACAATATGTGTAGCTCTATTAATATAGTATTAACTATTCATGATTATTGCGAGGCAATATATGTTGTTTTCAAAAGCGGAAAGATCGCCCTTCTAATAACGTTATTTATTAATTATTAGAAGGGAAAAACAATGAGTTATACTCGATTCAACGTTGAAGCATGGCAACGAAAAGAACACTACCATGTTTATAATGAACAAGTAAACTGTGGGTTCAGCCTAACAGCAAAAATTGACATAACATCGCTATATAGTTTTATATCATTACGTGACTATCGCTTTTATCCTACGATGATTTACTTGCTCTCATCCATAGTGAATAAACACGATGAGTTTAAACTATCTAAAAAAAACAATGAGCTTATTTTATGGGACAAAGTACACCCCAGTTTCACTATTTTTCATAATCAAACAGAAACATTCTCCTCTTTGTGGTGCGAACATTCTGATAATATTCATATTTTTATGGATAATTATCATCTTCAGCTAGCATTATATAAAGATGATAACAAACTAGCCCCTCAACCAGTGCAAGCAGAAAATATTTTTTATATTTCTTCATTGCCTTGGGTTTCGTTTGACGGTTTTAATTTGAATATTGCCAATATCGCCAGCAATTTCACACCTATTTTTACAATGGGGAAATTCTATCGTGAAGGTAATAAAATACTATTACCCCTTTCAATTCAAGTACATCATGCTGTCTGCGATGGGTTTCATGTAGGCCGATTCGTGAATGAATTACAAACGTTATGCAATCAATTAGCGGATTAATTGAACGATCTTAGTGTTATTATTCAATCATACAGATAAGCAAGGGCAGCAGTATGCTGCCCTTCAGACTACTGACAAATCGATTAGATTTGACTGCAGGTTGGACTGTTTTTGAAAATAGACGAGGAAAATCAATTCATTGATTTTTGGCTGATAACACAAAGCAGGAAAAACCACGCTTTTATCCTGCTTTGTCAACAACCTCAAGGGAAGCAGTATGCTTCCTTTTTTAGATAGTACTTTCAGACAATTATTATCTCTACAACTCGCCAATAAGAAGCCAGCTAATATAGAGCACATCTCCGACAGCCCCACTTTGGAATACATAATCGATTGGGGTAACAACCATTTTTATGGTATTTGCGAGTGTTAACGCAATAAGATCTACAGGGTTCGTTGCTGGCATATTTCCTCCATTTTAGCTTAGCCTAATTGGCAACTTTCCATTATTCAATCAGATAAACACGATAATGACACCTTTTATAGAATAAGTTTCACATGTTAAAAATGTCTTTTTACTAACAAGTATCACTCCCCCCCTCGATTCTGTTATTATGTGCTTCTTTTCACAGATTTTTGCTAATAGCGATTTATAAAAAACAATAAAAATACTAATTAAATTTTATAAAACTACTATCTATCAGCAACATAAATAACAATCCGCAACAGAATCTTATAGAATGACAACCAATAAAGAACAGTACAACTTAAACAAATTGCAAAAACGGATTCGCCGTGACGTTGGGCAAGCTATTGCTGACTTCAATATGATTGAAGATGGCGATCGTATCATGGTCTGTTTATCTGGTGGGAAAGATAGCTATACGTTACTTTCCATTTTGCAAAGTTTACAAAAAAGCGCGCCTATTCAGTTTTCGTTAGTCGCAGTTAATCTTGACCAAAAGCAACCAGGTTTTCCTGAGCATATTCTGCCAGCTTATCTCGATGATTTAGGTGTTGAATATAAAATTGTTGAAGAAAATACATACGGAATTGTGAAAGAAAAAATACCTGAAGGAAAAACAACCTGTTCTTTATGCTCACGTTTGCGTCGTGGCATTCTGTACCGTACAGCAACGGAATTAGGTGCAACCAAAATTGCATTAGGGCATCACCGTGATGACATTTTACAAACTATGTTCTTAAACATGTTTTATGGTGGCAAACTAAAAGGCATGCCACCAAAACTGATGAGTGATGATGGAAAACATATTGTTATTCGCCCACTCGCTTATTGCCGTGAAAAAGATATTGAACGCTTTGCTCAAGCGAAAGAATTCCCGATTATTCCTTGCAACTTGTGTGGTTCACAACCAAATTTACAGCGCCAAGTGATTAAAGAAATGCTGCGTGATTGGGATAAACGTTATCCAGGCCGGATTGAAACCATGTTCCGTGCAACACAAAATATTGTTCCCTCTCACTTATGTGACACTGAACTATTTGATTTCAAAAACATTTCGCATGGTGATGACGTTATCGCTGGCGGTGATTTAGCCTTTGATCGAGAAGATATACCAACACAACCTTTCATTGATGAAGATGATACACCCGATTTTACTACGCAGCGCTTGGATATTGTCGAAGTGAAATAAACCGTTAAATAGCCTCCTAACTGGAGGTTATTTTTTTGCTATCAGATTTTAAGCAAAAAAAAGCCGATGTAAATTACATCGGCATTACAGTGGTCAATTATTCTGTATAAGAACTCAATATGAGAAAAACTACAATTATGGAGCACAACGTTCATCGCTCAACGTTGCATTCACCTGCGGAAGTAATAGTGCCCTAAAACTCCATTAGTTTTATTGATTTATCTCAAACTAGGTCTGGTTATACAAAATAAGTCATCAAATTTAGAGCCAGCGGCTTTTTCGTAGCCACCACAGCACCGTTCCAATTAAAACGGCAAGTAATACGCAAAATACACTAAAAGCAAAACGAAATTCATTTCCAGGTATCCCGCCTAAGTTAACACCAAATAGCCCCGTCAAAAATGTCGTCGGTAAAAAAATCATCGCCATCAGTGACATCGTATAAATACGGCGATTCATCATCTCCGTCATCATATTAGTAATTTCATCAGAGATGATCGCGGTACGTGCAATAAAGCCATCTAAATCTTCGATACATCGGCCTAATCTATCTGAAATTTCTTGAAGTCTTCGACGATCAGTATCATCCAACCAAAGTAACTTTTCTGCCGTTAGGCGAGATAACATATCTCTTTGTGGTGCCATGTAACGACGAACAACAATAATTTGCTTACGTAATAATGCTAATTCGCCACGTTCAGGAATTTCGCCATTTAATATGACATCTTCAAGCTCAATCAAGCGTTCATGCAAGGAATCCGTGAAATCACTAATTTCATCTGTGATAGAATCTGCCACTTCAACAAGCCAATCACCTGTACTTTGTGCTCCGACCCCTTCTTTCAGATCATCAATAACAGAGTCCAACGAATTCACTTTACGGTGTCGGCTTGAAATAATAATACGGTTATTGATAAATACACGGAATGCGACAAGTTGCTCTGGACGTTGCCCTGTATTGGTATTTAAGGTTTGTAATGTCAATAATATACCATCACCAACTCGAATTAACCGCCAGCGCCCTGATTGCCCTGACAACGCCGATTTAACTTGGTCATTAAATAACTCAGATTGTTGGATCCAATTAAAACTTTTTGGGTCTTTATAATCAAAATGAAGCCAAAATGGACATTGCTGCGTTGCACTCGCATTAACATCAATCGGGAGCAGGCCCCCATTTCCATTTAATTGAAATGCATGTACAGGATTTGAGTTTTCAAATAACGAACCATAAACCAACGCCATGCAATATCTCCCTTTTATAAATAATAAGTTATTTTTAATAGAATAGAGGAAATATTGCAATAATTTCAATGAAATGTTTGATAATGCTATTCACGTAGCTATTCGTAGGTAATTAACGAAATCAACAAGATACAAAATATAATCAAATGAGCTTTGATAAAAAAAAAGCGCCATTTTTGTTAAATAAGCATCACTGATTTGACACAAACGAGCAATAAACTCGCCTATAAATTTTTTATGATAAAAGTGTAGTGTTTATTCCTTTTTGGTCCTCCTTCCCATTCTCCAGTGGGAGGAGTTTTTTTCAAAAAATAAAAACGGCCCATATACAATACAGGCCGCTAGTCGCATTTAAAATTAATGCTTAATAATATAGAAACTGTGGCTATATGCTACATCTTCTGGATTTTCAATAGGATACCCTTTAAGCCACGGTTTAATTAACCGTGCGTTAGTATATTGATAAATCGGCGCAATAGGTGCTTCTTTCGCTAAAATAGCTTCTGCACTATTGTAATAACGGTTTCTCAATTGTGCATTGGTTTCTATACTTGCAGAGTTCATCACTTGGTCATATTGCTGGCTATTAAACTTTGGAATATTACCGCTATGCTGTGATGTCAAAAGCGATAAAAATGTTGACGGCTCATTAAAATCCCCAATCCAAGATGCTCGGATAACATCAAAATCCCCTGTATTACGGCTGTCGATGTACGTTTTCCATTCTTGATTCACTAATTTGACATTCACCCCTAATTTTTTCTTCCACATTGAAGCAATAGCGATGGCAATTTTTTGGTGATTTTCTGAACTGTTATACAATAAAGTCAGTTCTAAGGGATGGTTAAGTCCGAAACCCGCTTCTTGTAATAATATTTTCGCCTGTTGATCTAATTCTTTTTGCGAATGGCTATTATAAAGTCCTTTTTCAGGTTTAAAACCATCCGTCACATCAGGTGTAAAATAGTAAGCAGGTTTTTCACCTGTTCCTAATACTTTATTAGCAATTAATTGTCTATCAATTGCCATTGATAACGCCTTTCTTACCCTCACATCATTTGTTGGCGCACGTTGTGTATTAAAAGCATAGTAATAAGTCCCTAATTGGTCAGGTGTAAACACTTCATTAGGAATATCTTGTAATAATTTTTGATAACGTTGTTTCGGGAATGACTCTGTAATGTCTAAATCCCCCGCTAAATAACGGTTTGTCGCATGGGACTCTTGGTTAATAGGAACAAATGTGACTTGGGTGATAACTGTATTTTTGTGATCCCAATAATAAGGGTTTTGGGTTAAAACAATTTTTTCATTTACGACGCGGTCAGCTAGCGTAAAAGCGCCATTACCGACTAAATTACCTACTTTAATCCAATCCGCCCCTAATTTTTCAATAGTCCCACGGTGAACTGGGTATAAACTAAAATTTGCAGCTAAAGAGGGAAAGTAAGGGACTGGCTTATTAAGAACAATTTTTAGTGTGTGTTTATCAACCGCTTCCACACCTAACTGATCCACAGATAGTTTGCCATCAATAATATCTTGCGCATTATTAATCCCAGCCAATGCGGCAAACCACGCAAAAGGAGATGTATTTGCAGGTGCCACCAAACGCTGCCAACTGTAGACAAAATCATCGGCTGTTACAGGTTCACCATTTGACCAACGAGCATCTTGTCTGAGTGTAAATGTCCAAATACGGTTATCTGCGGTCTCCCATTTGAGCGCAACCCCAGGAATAGGTTTGCCATGGCTATCTTGGTTCACCAAGCCTTCGAACAAATCACGCATGACTTGTGCTTCGGTCAACCCGACTGATTTAATGGGATCTAATGACGCGGGCTCATCTTTCAAATGGCGAGTTACGGTTTGGTTATCAGCTAAAATTGTCCCAGCTGGAATAATTGCGCTAATAGCCGGTGTAGCAAGAAAAAGTGAAGCGAACAATACAGCTAAAGGAGAGAATGAAGGTTTATGCATGTTATTTTCTATCTTTGTTAATATAAACGAAATCAGCTAAATGTTTAGCGACACAGTATTGAAAAGAGACTAACGCATTAACAGCACTACCGAATTTATCGTGGGTACACCCATACAAAGTGGAATGTTTTCCTTTTTGCATCATATGCTTTCATGTTTTAAAAATCCATACCTCCAGTTTAATTTATGAATGCGGTTACTGAATAACAAATTAATCTTTGGTACGATTTTTCAATAGATGGCTTACTTTAATTGTTATAGCCCTCTGATACATTCGTCCATCCCCTTATAATTGTGCTGATAAACTGATGATCACTAAAGAAACCGATACTTATAACCTTACTTTTGTTACACTCAATAATGTATTTTAAAAGACAATATAATAAAAAACGTAAACTCGGCTAGCGATTGTCAGTTGTATAATCGCTGACTGTGAGAAACTTACCAGCCATACAAGTAACGTCCTTGCGCCGCATATACGTTAAGGTATACAGTTAGTTTTTTCGGTATACAGTTTATTTTGGTCATTAATAGAATGTAAAACTCAAAGGTCTAATTTAGCCTGAATGGAAACCTTTTATCGCAAAGATTTTCCTTAAGAAACTGGTTAAGTTGGCACTGATACAACTTATAAACGGGAGAAAAATTCATGTCGCAAACAGTTAAATTAAAAGGTAATGATATCGCAGTTAATGGTGTTTTCTTGCAATCTGGCACAAAAGCAAAACCTTTTACTTTAGTCGCAAAAGATCTTAGCGAAGCCACATTAGAAACATATGCTGGTAAACGCAAAGTATTAAATATTTTCCCAAGCGTTGATACAGGGGTTTGTGCGGCCTCTGTTCGTAAATTCAACCAACTTGCTAACGACCTTGATAACACAGTTGTCCTGTGCATTTCTGCTGACTTGCCTTTTGCTCAAGCACGTTTTTGTGGTGCTGAAGGCCTCGATAATGTCGTCACATTATCCACTTTCCGTAGCCCTTCTTTTTCTGATGATTATGGTGTTGCAATTGCAAGTGGCCCATTAAAAGGTTTAACCGCACGCTCTGTCGTTGTGTTAGATGAAAACGACAAAGTCATTTATAGCCAATTAGTATCTGAAATTACTGAAGAACCTGACTACGATAACGCATTAAATAGCCTGAAATAAGCTTATTTGATTATCGAGCTTCTAACATAAAAAAGCGGGATAATTTCCCGCTTTCTTGTATCTCAATTTTATCTTTCAATAGTTATCACATTAATCAACATACGCCCAATACAGAGGGTGGTGATTTTTAGCATTAACAACATTAACAAATAGCGGGTTACCTTTCATGTAACTAATCAATGTGTGGGATAACGTACTTAAGATTTTTAGCGCCTGATCCTGTGTAACAGGGCAACAAGATGTCAGAATATCAATAATCAAATCTCGGGGCTTATGGCCATTCTTAACCAAAACTTCCCATGTAAAACGGTTTTTCTTCGCTAAGTATTTAACTGCAGCTTTATTCATTAAATAAAGCTCTGCTGCTGACGCCGCAGACTCAAACATATCATTTTTGTAATGACATTGGCCCATATACTCGCGTAGCTTAAGGTTGACAACAAAATTAATCGTGAATTGATCCATGGCAACTCCTTGTAGGCTTAACCCCATTAAATAAGATAAGAACCCAATACAGCAGCTGTCTATGTTATATAGCAGGAAAAATAGTCAACAAGCAAGGAGATTGCTCAAAGTTTACTCAAGCAAGAAAGTGTAGAAGAGATAAACTGCAAAAATAAGCCGAAAAGAGTTTAAAACAGGCACCTTATCCTTCTCCACTTACTCACCATTGTGTTATTGAAGAGAAAATTAATCCATATGTTGAGTTATTGCTATCGTTGTACCTTGATTATCTTGCGTAAATTGTAAGTGTGTTTCACCACCCTCGAACTCCTGAACAATATTTAATTTTTTATCGCCATCCCAACGGTAATTAATGGCAATACATCCTTCTACTGGGCAAGGCATTGCCATATTTTTTTTGATGACTAACTTTTCAGCTAAGAATAACTGGCCATCTTCAATTAACCCACTACGATAGTGTTTATACGCCTCAGATAAAGAGCTTCCCGCAAAATAACACTTAGTCAAGGCTCCATTTTCATAGATTTCATCCATGGTTTGCTCTTCATCTTGGCAATATTTATTCAATCCATCATTTGGGATAGTTGTATTAGCCTGACTAGAAGCACTCGCACCCCAAAAAATTGTGGCAAATATAAACATTAAATATTTATTCATTTTATTTAATCTTGCTCTTTTTTTGCATTAAGGCCATATTCTCGGAGTTTATTGGCAATTGCTGTATGAGAAATATCCAAACGTTTTGCTAATTTACGCGTACTCGGGTAGTCACGATATAAACGTGATAACACCGACGCTTCATACCGTTTAGTTATTTCGTCCAGAGAACCATTCAATGAATCTAAAGCAAGAGTAGGCGTATTTACCACATCAGGCAATTGAATATTACCTGCCTCTAAAGTGCTACCTTCAAGCTCTGTTAGGCCTTGATACAGCGCATTTCTTAATTGGCGGACATTACCAGGCCAATAATAACTACTTAAATATTCAATTAATGAAGGTGCTAATTTGGGTTCTGCGACATGTAATTCTTTTGAAAAATTAGCAACAAACGTTTTTGTTAATGGAAGTAGGTCTTCTTTTCGCTCACGAAGAGGCGGGATCGTCAGTGTTAATACATTTAAACGATAATAAAGATCTTCTCGGAATTTCTTTTCTGCGACAAGTGCAGGAAGGTTTTTCTGTGTCGCACAAATCACACGCACATTCACTTTCACTTCACGCTCTTCACCGACACGCCTAAAGGTTCCATCATTTAAAAAACGCAGTAACTTAATCTGCATTTGTGGTGACATTTCGGCAATTTCGTCCAGCAACACCGTACCGCCATTAGCTTGTTCAAAAAAACCTTTTTTCCCTTCGACAGCATTTGGGTATGCCCCTGCGGCGTAGCCAAATAACTCGCTTTCAACCACATCATCAGGCATTGAGGCGCAATTTAAGCCTAAAAATGGCTCTTTGCCTCTGGCACTGTATAAGTGACAAGCTTTAGCTAAAATATCTTTCCCTGTTCCTGTTTCTCCCACCAGCAACAATGGTTCATCCAACATCGCAATGCGTTTTGCACGTTCGACGACATTTGACATCACGGGGCTCACAGCAATGATTTGCTCAAATCCGCTATTATCCACGTCTACCACTTGCTGACGTTGCTTATCCAAAATAGCGACCGACTTAAGCAGCAAAACAGCCCCTGTACAATGGGATTTACCCGTTTCATCCGCTAAAATAATTGGAGTGACCTGCATCAAATAGTCTTGGCCTTTGATCGTCACTTTTTCACTGTATGGTTCTGGAGATTCACGTTCAAACCAACGCACTAAGCCATTATTTCCAATCAGCTGAGAAAACGTTTTTTCCCGTATTTTGGTTTCATCATAACCAAATAACTGCAATGTCATTGGATTAACCAATTCTATATTTAACTTATTATCGATAGATAAAACCGCTTCAGGGAATGAATTCAATAATGCCCATACTGCTTTGTGTTCACGTTCTGATGGCATAAAAAAGATGCGACGTACATCCAACACGCCATTAATTCGACGTATTTCAGCCATCAACGAGCTAAATACCTGAAAATCGACAGGCGTAAAATTAAGGTAGATGCGACGCTGTGGGGATATTTCAATGCCTTTAAGATCAATATTTTGTAGAACTAAAAGATCAAGCAATTCACGCGTTAAACCAATTCGGTCTTGGCAAGTCACTTCGAGACGCATTGGGAGGAAACCTTATTAAAAAGTCGATTTGATGGGATTATTTTAACGTTAATCGCAATGAGAAGACAGTGTTTGTGTCACAAATTGTTGACACACTGTAACTCAATTAAAATTAACCGAATAAAATGGCACGCAAGCCCACTTTTCATTCATTTTAGGAGGGGGTTATCTACAATATTAATAAATAATGCTGCAGAGTGAGCAAAAACTGTCAACTCACCCTGCCATCGAAAAAACCTTAGCTTTTTGCCTTTTTATTTGGAATAACGCTCTTTAACTGACCAATTAACTGATGGCGAAAATCAGCCAGTCGTGGCTTATTTTCAATCCAAGGTAACGGTCGGCACAGTTCCATAGCCTTAATCCCTAAGCGCGCCGTTAATAACCCAGCTCCAATTCCTTGTGCCGCACGGGTAGATAACCTAGCAGTAATATCTTGCGATAACCAATCCATTCCAACTTCACGAATGAGTTCTGAAGCTCCCGCAAATGCAATATTTATCAATACCATACGAAATAATCGAATACGGCTATAATAACCTAACTCAATACCATAAATTGCCGCAATACGGTTAATTAATCGAATATTCTGCCAAGCAATAAACGCCATATCGACAATCGCTAATGGGCTCACCGCAATCATAATGGCGGATTCAGCACTACAGCGGCTAATTTCTTTTCGTGCTTGTTCGTCAAGGATTGGCTGAACCATTCGACTATATAATTCAACCACTTCGCGGTCATTATGCGAGTCATGTAACATACTTTGCCAACGTTGAACTGCGGGATGTTGCGCAGACAATGCTGACTGTTTAGCTAATTTTACACAGAAGTCTTTCCCCTTTCCCATGCCATGGCTATGCAGTAATTCACGAGCAAAATCCCGTTCCTCCGCACGTTCACGCAATTTATATAAACGACGCCATTCCCCGACAATAGAACCTGCTCCTGCAATAACAATCAAGCCACCTGCTGATGCTGTGCCTAATGCTGTCCAATCTTGCATCACCCATGATTGATGGATCCAAATGCCCAACTGAGCAACTACGCTAACAGCGAAGATCCCCGCTGCTGTCCCGATAAGCTTACGCCAAAAAGAACGCTTAGGTTTTAACGCTTCATTAATCAGGCTTTCAACTTCCCCATCTTGGGCTTCTTGCTCCGTGTCTAATTCGATAGGCGTAAAATTGTCAAATTCCTGGTCATCAAAGACATGTGCTTGTTTCAGTTTTTCTGCAGTTTCTTTAGTCATGCCATCAGCAAAATCAAGGCGTTGTTTTATTGGTTCATTCATTTTAGTTTATCTCCCAACAAAAATTCTAACGCGCTATCCATGCGTATATGGGGTAAGGGTTGGTCAATCGGTGTTGGTTGTGGCCTAAAGTTTTCAAATTGAAAACCTTGCTGTTGCCAAAATTGTTCCGTCGGTAAACGTTTAGGCACTTCTCCAGGGTAAAACGTTAATGGTTGTCCATCGCTTAAACGGTCACCTTTTAATGCAGGCAACTTTTCTCCTTTATAATCCACAACGCCACTTTTTGTTGCTTGAATGGAAGCTAGTCCCATACAATCCATACTAATACCTTCAAATGCAGCATGTTGCCACGCTTCTTGTACCAATTGTTGCAGTAAAGACACTAAATTCGCATGTTGATCAGGGGTGACGTGGTCAGATTTACTCGCAGCGAATAACAGCTTATCAATACATGGGGAAAATAAACGACGCAGTAACGTACGTTTCCCATAATGAAAACTACGCATTAATTGCGTCAGAGCCATCCGCATATCATTAAACGCTTCTGGCCCACTATTTAATGGCTGCAAGCAATCAACAAGGACAATTTGACGATCAAACCGTTGAAAATAGTCGCGGTAAAACCCTTTCACCACATGTTCACAGTAATATTGATAACGCTGTTGTAATGCACCAAAGTTAGTATTCTTTCCTGCTTGAGCCAAGGTTTTTAACCCATATTTTGCCACATTTGGCCAAGGGAAAAATTGTAAGGCTGGAGCACCATCCAATTCCGCAGGTAAAACAAAGCGGCCTGGCTGAATAAAATGTTGCCCTTGTGCTTTGCATTCAACTAAATACTGCGTATAGGCTTTAGAAATTTCAGCCAATAAATTTTCATCAACTGGCGCTAATGGGTCACATCGTTCACATAGGGCTAACCAATCTTGGGCTAAATGCGCCCTTTTCCCCTTGATCAGTATATTCATTTGCTCTGACCAATCGATAAAACTGAGATCTAACATCGGCAGATCTAGCAACCATTCACCTGGGTAATCAACAATTTCTAAATATAGGGATGAATTATCAACAAAATGGCGCAAAAAAGAGTCATCAGAGCGATAATGTAATTTCAAACGAATTTCGCTGACACCACGGGTTGGTGTTGGCCACTCAGGGGGTTGACCATATAAGGATGCAATTCCTTCATCATAAGCAAAACGCGGTACAGATAAATCACGGTGAGGAATGCGTTTTACACCTAATAACCGCTTGTCTCTTGCCGCTGAAAAAAGTGGCAAGCGAGCCCCTGTATTCACATTTAATAACTGATTAACCAGCGAAGTAATAAACGCAGTTTTACCACTACGACTTAGCCCCGTTACTGCCAGTCTGACATGACGATCAACGCTTCGGTTCATCAAGTCCGTCAATTCATTTTGCAGGCGTTTCATGCTCCTCCCGAGACTTACCGTTAGAAATTACGCTTAAACTTACTTATTATTTTGCGCAATAATTTGGCATAAAACAAACTGTATTAGCTTAAACGTTTGATGAGCAGGTTAATTATCCATTTGCTGCTCAACAATTTGATGACTCTCCCTACTAGGCCTGCGGGGCCATATGTGAGTAAGAACACAAAAAGAAGCTTAAACGCTTTCGCTAAAATACGTTGTTTTGCATATTTTTTAATTTGCTGATGCGGTATGTTCGGCATATTGTGTACCCCAATTTCCTATACACAAAAATAAAAGGGATTTGGTCAAAACCTCACCCCTTTTTGTGATGGCTATATAATGATTATAAATCGCGGAATTTACTGTTTACAGTATAGGTGTCTGAAGTGACATAACGCTCAATTTGGCGTAGCTTCATTTCACCTGATTTCAGTTGCATATCGATTTGATTAATCAAGCTGCTAACTTCAGGACCAATATCTTGCTCAGATCGATACCCACTTGGTGCGGTTTCCACCACAAAACACATAACAATATAAAGAATTAATGTGATACCAAAGCTCACAAATAAAGCCAATACGGCCAGTGCCCTGACCAACGCAACAGGTAATTCTAAATATTCCGCAATACCAGAACAGACACCACCAAACACGCGTCTGTCTGACAAACGGTAAAGTTTACGGTTGCGAAGTTGAGTCATTATTTTTGCCTCCAATTCGGGTGTTCTGCATCCAAAATATCTTCAAGTGTCTTAATACGTTGTTGCATGCGCGAAGCTTGCTCAGCAAGTTGCATTAAACGCTGCACTTCATTTTCGGTTAGCTGGCTCCCCTGTCCGTTATTTTTTTTGCTGTAGTGCAACCACAACCAAACAGGCAGAACAAAAATAACAAAAATGATTAATACGAGAGACAGTAAAACGTAGCCCATCACATTTCCTTATCAATATGGTTAGTCTATTTGCCACTCTGGCACAAAACACCAAAGTGGCAAAATACAATTACTGGTCTTTATTAATTTTAGCTTTAAGTGCCGCTAACTGTGCGCTAATTTCATCATCCGCTTTAAGCTCAGCAAATTGCTGATCCAGTGATTTTTGTTTTCCAATACCATAACTTTGCGCTTCACCTTCCATATGGTCAATACGGCGCTCAAACTGCTCAAAACGAGCCATTGCCTCATCCATTTTACCACTGTCTAATTGACGGCGGACATTACGGCTAGATTGCGCAGCTTCCATTCGAACTACCATAGATTGCTGCTTCGCACGCGTCTCTTGCAATTTATTTTCTAATTCTGAAATTTCACCTTTTAAGCGAGTCAATGTTTCATCAACAATAATCAGTTCATGTTTTAATGTATCAACCATTGCACTGACTTTTTGCTTTTCAATTAACGCCGCACGCGCTAAATCTTCTTTGTCCTTGACCAGAGCTAATTCAGCTTTTTCTTGCCAATCTGCAACTTGTTTTTCGCCCATTTCGATACGGCGTTCTAAGCCTTTTTTCTCTGCTAACGTACGCGCAGACGTTGAGCGAATTTCAACTAACATGTCTTCCATTTCCTGAATCATCAGGCGGATCATTTTTTGCGGATCTTCAGCTTTATCTAGCAGTGAAGCGATATTTGCATTAATGATGTCGGCAAAACGTGAAAAAATACCCATTATTTATTTCCTCTTGATGGATTTATCATTTCTGCAGCGCCTGACCTGATGTGGCTTCCAGCCAATCTGACGCTCCGTAAGTGAAACAATTTATTTTATGATACTCAATCTTTGGTACATCTTTCTAACTACTTCTTACCTATAACTTAGCAACCTACGTGCCAACTTTTTAAATTTTAAATAATCAATTGATTTTATTATGTTTAATAAAAAATCTTTACATCAAGCAGGTTTCGTTTATAGTTAAACCATCGGTCAAATAAACCAATTATTGGTAAATATAACCATGAAACAGACTAATGATACGATCCTCGGAGTTTCCAGTAATTTTTTAGATGTTCTCGAGCAAACATCCGAACTTGCCCAATTAAACAAACCTGTACTCGTCATTGGTGAACGTGGTACAGGTAAAGAATTGATAGCAGACCGCTTACATTACCTTTCTCCCCGTTGGCAAGAAGCCTTTATCTCTCTCAACTGCAGTGGACTCAATGAGAATTTACTGGATTCTGAACTATTCGGCCACGAAGCAGGTTCATTTACGGGTGCACAAAAGCGCCATCAAGGGCGTTTTGAACGCGCAGACAAAGGCTCATTATTCCTTGATGAACTCGCTACTGCGCCAATGTCAGTGCAAGAAAAGCTATTAAGAGTCATCGAATACGGTGAATTAGAACGTGTTGGGGGTAGCCAATCTCTGCGAGTTGATGTGCGTTTGATTTGTGCGACCAATGCCAATTTACCTGAGCTCGCCAAGCAAGGCAGATTTCGTGCCGATTTGCTCGATAGGCTTGCATTTGATGTCATCCGTATTCCTCCCCTACGCGAACGTCAGCCAGATATCTTATTATTAGCAGAACACTTTGCCATTTTAATGTGTGGGGAGTTAAAACGTTCGCATTTTACAGGATTTACACCTGACGCAGAGCAAGCATTATTGCAATACCCTTGGCCAGGAAATGTGCGAGAATTGAAAAATGTCATTGAGCGTTCAGTATACCGCCATGGAGATCAAGCGACTCCCGTCAACACCATTATTTTCAACCCATTTGGCGAAAAGCTAGCTGAGCTACATGAGACACCCACTAGCAAGGTTGACGTCGTGCCCGCACATTGCACTCTGCCAACACTCCCTTGTGATTTGCGACAATGGCAGCAACAGACTGAAAAACAGCTACTTGAACGTGCTCTCATCGCGAGTCACTACAATCAACGCAAAGCGGCCCAATCCCTATCCCTAAGCTATGATCAATTGCGAGGATTGGTAAAAAAATATCAAATTGAAAATGAATAGATATACCTAAAACAATATTCAGCGATATTGTTTTAGGTATTTACTCTCCTTATTTTTTAATTAATATTCAGAGAATATTTTTTCTTACTAAATATTTCAGTACTTTCAGTGTTTCTATTAATGTAATTACGTATTTACTCATAATAACAAATCATTATCCGATGCTTATTGAAATACGATTATTCACTTTTCATTTTACACCTTAATAAAAATATAATATTCATATAGTTCTATAACTAAAGCTCATTGACCAAACAAAAATTAACAATGAAAATCAGCATTAAGAAAACATTAGCGTTTTATTTATATACATTCGTTTTATCCAAATAGTTTATGATTTTATTTTTAATTCTTTATTCAAAGACGGAAATCATGTGGATATAAAACCTTTTTTCAATTTTTTTTATTTATTTTTACATATTGACATAATTCCCCACAACGAAAAATATATTTATATGGTATTTATGTTAATACTATTGCATAGCACAAGGAGCTTATTATGAAAAAACTAAACATATTTGCTATCCCTTGGTTGCTCCTAGGGATGTCTGCTATGACCCATGCCGAATCATTGATGCGTACATTTAGCTATTGCGATGCTTCTTTTTTTAAAAAAATAAATGAATACCCTGTACTTGAAGATATTTCAAAAACACTAAAACATACATACATTAATGATAGCCCTTCACTTTCAGTTGACCTTCATTTTTCGCCAACAGGTTTTGTCACCTTTAACCGTTTTTTTGTTAGCCACAGTGACTTCGATAAGTATGATAATTTTACTTATATGGGGATGCGTGGGCAGTATTATTTTTGGGGGTTTGAAACAACACAAAGTCTTGATGAAGTCATCCGCTATACATCCTCAAAAATTAGCATTCTAAAAATAGGTAATAGCTATATTTATGCACCAATGATTAGACACAGTTTAGATGAAAAATGGGTATTTAATGAATATGCAGCTCAAAACTATGGGTTAAAACCTTATTCCGCGGAAAAAATGATGATTATCGAGAAAGATGAAAAACGCGGTGTCGTCCGCTTTTTATGTACACTACAAGGTAATGTTACAGAAGATGATTTAAAATTTGTTGGTTTAGACAAACCTGCTCAGCCATAATAGTCATAAAATGACAAGCCGTAGCCTTTTCTTATAAAAAGTACAAAAAAAAGCCAGCACCCAAGCTGGCTATCAAATAAAACACTGGAAGCAATGTGAGCAATGTCATGCCTTGTCACTATAGGCATACACCTAAGTGACAAAGCGAATGATAATAGTTATCAGTGTCATTTGTAAAGCTTTTTAATGCGATTTTTTCTCATTCAGACATACTTCAATGATAAACATCATAATTTTATTATTATCAGTTTTATCTAGATGGCTTTTCGTTCAGCGTTAACGTCAAATTTTTGCTTATACCCTGTTTGCTCTTTTTTACGCTACAATAGGTCAATTCAGGTTAACGATATCAGTGTTATGCGCCGACTAACTCTTTGCTTTTTATTTCTCATTCTTACATCTGCCAATGCGCTCAGTAACCAAGAACGGTTTACAGATATTGTCGCTAATGAAGTCCCTGCAGATATTCGCCAGAAAGGTTTCATTTACTGTGTGAATGGGATTGTGACAACTTTTAACCCTCAACTCGTCAGTAGTGGGTTAATCGTTGATCCGCTAGGCGCACAAATTTATGACCGCTTACTGGATGTCGACCCATTTACATATCGTCTCATTCCAGAACTCGCTGAACGCTGGGAAGTGTTTGATAATGGCGCGACCTATCGTCTTTACCTAAGAAAAGATGTTAAGTTCCAAGAAACACCTTGGTTTACCCCTTCACGCAATATGAACGCAGATGATGTGGTTTTTAGCTTTGCTCGGATGTTTGAAGTTAACCATCCTTATCATTATATTAATGGTGGTCGTTATCCTTACTTTGATAGCCTGCAATTTGCCAGCAGTGTACAAAGCATTCGTAAAATTAATAATTACACTGTGGAATTTCGCCTAAATTCCCCTGATGCATCATTCTTATGGCATTTAGCGACTCACTACGCCCCTATTCTCTCGGCTCAGTATGCTGACTCGCTATCAAGTGTTAATCGCCAAGAATTGATTGATTGGCGCCCCATTGGTACAGGGCCATTTAAGCTAGATGACTACCAAGCCGGCCAATTTGTTCGCTTGCTAAGAAATGATCATTACTGGAAAGGCCAGCCACGTATGGAAGAAGTCGTGATCGATATGGGCGCTGGAGGCACAGGACGTATTTCAAAGCTGCTCACAGGGGAGTGTGATGTGTTAGCTTACCCTGCTGCGAGTCAACTAAAAGTCCTACGAGATGACCCTCGCCTGCGCATCTCCATGCGTTCAGGGATGAATATTGCCTATTTGGCATTTAATACAAGCAAGCCGCCGCTGGATCAACTCAAAGTTCGTCAAGCGATTGCTTACGCCATTAATAATGAGCGACTGATGCAATCGATTTATTATGGCACCGCAGAAACAGCAGCATCAATCTTACCACGTGCATCTTGGGCTTATGATAACCAAGCTAAAATTACAGATTACAACCCTGAACTTTCCAAGCAAATGCTACAAGATATGGGGTTAGAAAATCTGAAATTAGATTTGTGGGTGCCTATTGCTTCACAATCGTATAATCCAAGCCCATTAAAAATGGCAGAGCTTATTCAAGCAGACTTAGCCCAAGTTGGCATCACCATGAATATCCGCTCAGTAGAAGGCCGCTTCCAAGAGAATCAGCTAATGGATAGAACTCACGATATGACATTAGCAGGTTGGACAACAGACAGTAACGACCCTGATAGTTTTTTCCGCCCGTTACTCAGTTGTGCAGCAATTGGTTCACAAACTAACTTAAGTCATTGGTGTAACCCCATATTTGATGAAGTTCTGCATAAAGCACTACTGACCCAACAATTAGCCTCACGGATTGATTACTACCATCAAGCTCAGCAAATTTTAGGTGAGGACTTACCTATTTTACCATTAGCCTATTCATTACGATTACAAGCTTATCGTTATGATATGAAAGGACTCGTGATCAGTGCCTTTGGTAATACTTCATTTGCAGGGGTATATCGTGAAATGGAACAAAAACCGAAAGTGGCACCGAAAAAACAAGGGGGGCAACCATGATTATTTACTCATTGCGCCGCTTTTTGTTATTACTGGTTACCGTCTTCTTTTTGTCATTGGTCAGTTTTAGCCTGAGCTACTTCACCCCTAATGCCCCGCTCAGCGGTGCCTCACTCTTAGATGCCTATATTTTCTACTTTGACGGTTTATTGCATTTTGATTTTGGTGTGTCCAGTATTAATGGTGAACCTATTACCGAACAACTTAAAGACACATTTCCTGCCACAATGGAGTTGTGCATTTTGGCATTTATTTTTGCTTTAACAACAGGTATCCCCCTTGGCATTATTGCTGCATTTTGGCGTAACAAACCCGCAGATATTGCCATTAGTGTGTTTGCCTTACTGGGTTTTTCCGTTCCTGTATTTGTTTTAGCTCTGGTACTGACTTTATTTTTCTCATTACATCTTGGCTGGCTTCCAGTTTCAGGCCGTATTGACCTATTATATAACCTAAAACCAGTCACTGGTTTTGCACTAATTGATGCATGGCTCTCTGAATCACCTTATCGTAAAGACATGATAATCAATGTGTTAGAACATATGATTTTACCTGTACTCACCCTCGCCTTAGCGCCAACGACTGAAGTCATTCGCTTAGTGAGAAACAGCACTGAAGAAATTGCAAGTGAAAACTATATCAAAGCTGCGGCTATCCGCGGGCTTTCTCGCCTTAAAATAATTCGCCGTCATATTTTTCATAATGCTATTCCCCCCATAATACCAAAGCTGGGTCTGCAATTTTCCACTATGCTTACACTCACCATGGTTACTGAATTAGTGTTTAACTGGCCAGGGCTTGGACGTTGGCTTGTCACTGCTATCCGACAAGAAGACTACTCCGCAATCTCTGCAGGTGTTATGTTAATTGGCGCACTCGTCATTACTGTCAACGTGTTATCCGATATTTTAGGCGCAATGATGGACCCGTTAAAACATAAGGATTGGTATGTCCTCAGATAATTTTTATCGTGAACAGAAAATGCCATCCCCTGCGCGGGTGGTATGGAATTTATTTTCATCAGACATCGTTTCGATGGTTGGCTTTTTTGGTGTGCTATTTTTGCTTATTTTGTGTTTTATCGGTCCTTATCTCGCACCTTACGCCTTAGATCAACAATTTTTAGGGTATCAATTAACGCCACCATCGTGGTCACATTACGGTGAAGTTGCTTTCTTCTTCGGCACAGATGATCTTGGCCGTGATATTTTAAGCCGCTTATTAATCGGGACTAAATCGACTTTTGGCTCTGCAATCCTTGTCACTTTTATTGCCACTGTTATCGGTTTAGTTCTAGGCTGCCTTGCAGGAATGACGAAAGGGTTAAAATCTGCCGTATTTAATCATATCCTCGACACTCTCTTATCTATCCCATCCTTACTGTTAGCGATTATTGTTGTCGCATTTATGGGAGCAAGTCTTGAAAATGCCATGTTGGCCATCTGCCTAGCATTGATACCGCGAATGGTAAGAACAATTTACGTTGCGGTGCATGATGAGTTAGACAAAGAATATATCGTTGCTGCCCGCCTTGATGGCGCATCTAACATTTTTATTTTGTGGTATACCGTATTACCGAACATTACCCCTATCTTAGTCACGGAATTAACCCGAGCGCTATCTATCGCTATTCTTGATATTGCCGCTTTAGGTTTTTTAGATTTAGGCGCACAGTTACCCTCTTCGGAATGGGGAGCCATGCTAGGTGATACCTTAGAATTGATTTATGTTGCCCCTTGGACAGTAATTTTACCTGGGGTCGCTATCATGATAAGTGTTTTATTTGTAAACTTACTAGGTGACGGATTACACCGAGCCATCAATGCGGGGGTTGAATAATGCCGCTCTTAGACATCCGCAATTTAACGATTGAGTTTATGACTGCCAACGGCCCTGTCAAAGCCGTTGACCGTGTCTCTATGACACTTTCTGAAGGTGAAATTCGCGGTTTAGTCGGTGAGTCTGGCTCAGGGAAAAGCTTGATTGCCAAAGCCATTTGTGGCGTAACAAAAGATAACATCCGCGTTACTGCCGACCGCTTTCGCTTCCAAGATATTGACTTATTAAAGCTTAGCCCCCGCAAGCGCCGTAAGTTAATTGGCCACAATATTTCGATGATATTCCAAGAACCACAATCGTGCTTAGACCCTGCAGCTGACATAGGTAAACAGCTCATTCAATCCATTCCTGGTTGGACTTATAAAGGCCGCTGGTGGCAACGTTTTAACTGGAGAAAACGTCGTGCAATTGAGCTTTTGCATCGGGTTGGTATTAAAGATCATAAAGATATCATGCACAGCTATCCTTATGAGCTAACAGATGGTGAGTGCCAAAAAGTCATGATAGCGATTGCTATCGCTAACCAACCTCGCTTGTTAATTGCAGATGAACCCACAAATGCCATGGAATCCACTACACAGGCACAGATTTTCCGCCTGCTAGATAAGCTGAATCAAAATAATAACATGGGGATTTTGCTAATCAGTCATGATATGGAAATGATGTCAAAATTAGTAGACCGCATTAATGTTTTATATTGTGGACAAACCGTGGAAAGTGCGACACCTGAAGATATCTTACAGCGACCACGCCACCCTTATACCCAAGCTTTGATTCGATCTATTCCTGATTTTGAAAGCCCAATCCCCCATAAAGGCCGTTTAAATACCTTGCCTGGCGCAATTCCATCATTAGAACATTTACCTATTGGCTGCCGGCTTGGGCCACGTTGTCCTTATGCACAGCGCACCTGTATTGAAGCCCCACAGCTACGTAATATCAAAAACCATTTAGTGGCTTGCCATTACCCACTCAATACTGAGGAGCAACCCTAATGGAAACGTTATTAGAAGTCCGTAATCTAACGAAAACTTTTCGGTTTCGTGAAGGTTTGTTCCATCGCCACGAACTGCAAGCCGTTAAGCCGATTAGCTTTAATTTACAAGCAGGCCAGACCCTGGCAATTATTGGAGCTA
The DNA here is from genome assembly GCF_041953405.1 of Providencia xihuensis. Lineage (NCBI taxonomy): Bacteria > Pseudomonadati > Pseudomonadota > Gammaproteobacteria > Enterobacterales > Morganellaceae > Providencia > Providencia xihuensis. The sequence continues at coordinate 2,671,552 of NZ_CP169565.1, forward strand.
ATGGTTCAGGAAAATCAACATTAGCCCGGATGCTCTCTGGGGTTGTAGAACCCACCAGCGGAGATATTATGATCCGCGGACAGCGTCTAAATTTTGGTGATTATAGTTACCGTAGTCAACGTATCCGTATGATCTTCCAAGACCCTAGTACCTCGCTGAACCCCCGACAACGTATCGGCCAAACATTGGAGTTACCGTTAAAACTAAATACAGATTTAACAGGTATAGAGCGTGAAAGGCGAATTATCCAAACGTTGCGCCAAGTCGGATTGTTAGCAGATCACGCAGAATATTACCCACATATGCTAGCGTCAGGGCAAAAACAACGTATCGCCCTTGCTCGCGCGCTTATTTTACAACCCGAAATTATCGTGGCGGATGAAGCACTGGCCTCACTTGATATGTCCATGCGCTCGCAAATTATTAACTTAATGTTAGACTTACAAGCCAAACATGACATCGCTTATATCTATGTAACTCAACACCTTGGGATGATGAAACATATTAGTGATAAAATGCTTGTGATGGATAAAGGCGAGGTTGTGGAGCGTGGCAATACAGCAGAAGTACTTGCCGCTCCACTTCACGATGTGACCCGCCGTTTAATTGAGAGCCACTTTGGCGAACCTCTGTCAATTGATGCGTGGCGGCAAGACCTGTAACTTCTAGCTACTTTCTATAAAATTGTACAACACTAAATGATAGTCTATGGATTAAAGAGGAAAGGGAAAAGGAATGAGCATTCAAATAGATATGGTACGTATCAGTAATTTTCGTGGCATTTCAACCCTTTAAAATACTCAAAAAGCAACTGCATATGCATTACAAGGCATAGCCGAAATACACTCATTAGATGATGAAAACATAGAAGCATTATCTGTTATCAATACAATTACAAATTTGACTGCACATCGTTTCGATAAGAATATTGAAGGAGAAATCACCCTAGATAAAATGGTTATAATTGCAAGAAATCGTTTTATTTTTCGCCAGTTACCCTAAACAGCGAATGATACCTTGGGGAGATCAAAAACATCAACAAAAATCCCGCTTTCTTATTGAGATTGAATCTTAGCTACTTGGTTAAGGAATATCATTATCTCCTTAACCAACATACTTATGACAAAGTAACCTTAACGAGCCACTGTGACGTTCGCCTTAATATGTTTAAGGTGAACGACAATCGTAAAGGTGACAATCACCAATAAAGACCAGGCTCCCCATTTGCCCGCATGCACCATTGACCATGCACCAATTTGGTTGGGATACTGCCAAACACCGAAAAAAGTCCCAAAATTTTCGGCTAGCCAAATAAAAAAACCGATTAACATAAAGGCAAGTAATAAAGGCATTTTGCGCTCTTTATCAAGTGGAGTATAAAAAACCACACTCCGTGCATACAAACCAAAAATAAAGGCGGTTAAATACCAACGATAATCGTCAATATAATGATGGCTAAAAAAATTAATATAAATCGCCAGTGCGACACACGTTGCCATCCAATAGGGTGGGTAATGTTCAATTCTAACTTTAAAAAAACGCCATGATTGAATAATGTAACTCCCCACAGCAGCATACATAAACCCCGTAAATAAAGGAACCCCCCAAAGTTTAGTCAATGCTGCATCGGGATATTGCCATGACGCTATGGTTGCGGACGTTTTAAATAACTCCATCATAAATCCGACCAAATGAAACACACAAATCGCCTTTAGTTCATCCCATGTTTCTAATTTTGACCACACTAATATGGCCTGAAATACGACAGCAAAAATCAGCAAGGCATCATAACGGGGTAATCCTAAAATACCTTTTGCGGGCACTAAAAATAGTGCTAAAAAGAAAAAACCAGCGAATAAACAAGAACGTGCATTGATAAGGCCAAAAAACCAAAATTCTAAAATAAAACGTTTAATGCCACGACTATTACTTGGCGTATGTGCCATGAGTTTTTGGTCTAATTTACCTAAAAATTTGAGCTTATGACTCATACTCCCCATTTATTCACTCACTTATTATTTAAATTTATTATTAATTTTTATGTGCCAATAAGTGAAGAATTTTATCAAATTAGTTTTTAATTCGATAAGGTAACTATCTTAAATCTCTTTGATTTTTTTCATTTTCAGTATGAATATCCAAATCTACGCGACAAGGCATTATTCACACTCCTTTTTATTTAAATTCACCTTTTATGGCATAACTCGCACCCGATGGCAATTTGCTAACAGAAAGTAGTGATATACTCAACAAGAGAGATTTTTATTTGCTAATTATTACCCATTTCAAAACTTAGGAGTCCTATGATGAAATTGTATTACGCTCCCGGTGCTTGTTCTCTTTCTCCACATATTATTTTGCGTGAAACTGGATTAGATTTCTCGATTGAACGTGTAAACATCAAAGAGAAAAAAACAGAGAAAGGTGAAGATTTCTTAGCAATAAACCCGAAAGGCCAAGTTCCTACTCTAGTGTTAGATAATGGGGATCAACTTACTGAAGGTGCTGTTATTGTTCAGTATCTTGCAGACCAAAAACCAGATAGAAATCTGATTGCTCTTGCTGGCTCAATGAAACGCTACCATCAAATGGAAGCGTTAAATTTCATCTCAACAGAACTTCATAAAAACTTCTCGCCTTTATTTACCCCTGGAACACCTGAGGATTATAAAGAAACAGCTCGCAAAGTATTATTGAATAAATTCAAATATGCTGACTCCGTATTAGCAAAGCAGGCGTTCTTTGCTGGCGACAATTTTAGCGTAGCAGATGCCTATTTATTTACAGTTAGTGGATGGGCAAAACACGTTGGCTTAGATTTATCAAGCTTAACGCATTTACAAGATTACATTACTAAAGTTGCAAAACGCCCGAATGTCCAAGAGGCACTAAAAGCAGAAGGTTTAATCTAAGATTTCAATCATAGCGCCCTAAAACTAGGGCGCTATTTTATTTCTAGTCAAAAACAGATAAATCAGTCTACCTGAGTGGCACAAAACTTGTGTTCTGGATTAACCATTTTATCTTGAGCTGCCACCAGTTGCAGTTCGTACTCACCCATTTCTTTTGTTTTAATCATTACTTCATAAACTGCAGCTGCAACATGTTCTAGTCCTTTATTAAGGGGTTCACCTTTTAATAAATTCACTAGCATCAAGCCACTCGTCAAATCGCCCACCCCTACAGGTTGCTTCTCGCCGAAATCAACTAATGGACGACTAACATGCCAGCTATGCTCCGCAGTAACCAAAATCATTTCAAAACGATCAGCCCTATAGGCTGCACGGCTCAAATGTTTCACAAGAATAATTTTGGGACCTTTATGACAAAGTTCTCTTGCTGCGCCAATGGCCTCTTCTACCGTCTTGATTGTTCTACCTGCGAGTGTTTCTAATTCAAGTAAGTTTGGTGCAATAACATCACTTGCCGCCAATGCTCTTTCACATAAGAATTCAGCAACGCCAGGAGCAACAATACAGCCTTTCTCAGGATGCCCCATTACTGGATCACAAAAATACAGGGCTTGTGGATTGGAAGCTTTCACTTTTTTCACGATCGCAAGTATATCGTCACCTTGTTCCGCGGAACCGATATAACCACTTAATACGGCATCACAGATTTCAAGTTTATGAATTTTAGCAAGCCCTTCAACAATGTCTGTTAAATGCTGAGCAGGAAATACGGTTCCCGTCCATTGAGGGTATTGCGTGTGATTAGAAAATTGTACGGTATTGAGTGGCCACACATCTACGCCCATACGGCACATAGGGAATGCAGCAGCACTGTTTCCTGCATGGCCGAAAACAACATGGGATTGAATTGATAATACGCTTTTCATTAAGAACCCAGAGAATTGTTATATCGAATGAAGAGAAATCAGTGATTAGCCATTGCTAATATGAATATACCCCAAATAATTCAAATTGCATGTCGTCGAAAAGAGAAGATAACCTGATGAACATATATAAGCATGTCATCAAGCTAGCTAAGTTCAGTTAACACCCATGCAACTTGAAATATGACGAGTATAGCCTGGAAAACTCCCCAGGCTGATATTACAAAGGTTAGTCAGAGCTATTTCCAATTAATTAAGCAGTCGTTTTTCTTACCACGACGGATCAAGGTATAACGGCCAAACAAACGGTCTGCGTCTGTAAAGACATACATTGGCTCAGTCTGTTTTTGACCATTGATAGAAACCGCATTAGAGCTAATTGCTGTTCTTGCTTGCCCACGTGATGGCGTTAATTCTGAGTCAACTAATGCTTGTTGCAGGTCAGCACCCTCTTCTAAAGTGATGCATGGCATACCATCTTGTGCTAGTTGTTCAAGATCTGCTTCTGTTAAATCAGAAACCGCACCAGAGAACAAGCTTTCAGTAATGCGTTTAGCAGCCGCTAAACCCGCTTCGCCGTGAACTAATTTAGTCACCTGCTCCGCTAAAACGTATTGCGCACGTGGTGCTTTACCACTGTTTTTATCTTCTTCTTCCAGCGCGTTAATTTCATCGAGTTCCATGAAGGTGAAGAACTTGAGGAAGCGATAGACGTCTGCATCCGCAGTATTAATCCAGAACTGGTAGAATTTGTATTGGCTAGTTTTTTTCGGATCTAACCAAACTGCACCACCCTCAGTTTTACCGAATTTAGTCCCATCAGCTTTAGTGATCAGCGGAACGGTCATGCCAAACACTTGGTTTTGATGAAGACGGCGAGTTAAATCGATACCAGAGGTAATGTTACCCCATTGGTCGGAACCACCAATTTGCAGTTCTACACCCATTTCATGGTTCATATTTGCAAAGTCATAACCTTGTAATAGGTTATACGCAAATTCAGTAAAAGAGATACCAACATCATCACGGTTAAGACGTTGCTTAACGGATTCACGGTTAATCATTTGATTAACCGAAAAATGCTTACCAATATCACGTAAGAAAGTCAGTACATCCATTTTGCCAAACCAATCATAGTTGTTAGCAAGACGCGCACTGTTATCACCACAATCAAAGCTTAAAAATGGTGAAACTTGGTTACGGATTTTTTCTACCCACTCTTGAACGGTTTCTGCGGTATTTAATTTACGTTCAGTAGCTTTAAAGCTCGGATCACCAATAAGGCCCGTTGCGCCACCTACCAACGCCACAGGCTTGTGCCCGGCTAGTTGGAATCGTTTTAAACACAGCAAAGGAACCAGATGTCCCAAATGCAAGCTGTCAGCGGTAGGATCGAAACCACAATAGAGAGAGATAGGGCCCTGCGCCAGTCTCTCTGCTAACGCATCCTCATCCGTTACCTGGGCAACGAGGCCCCGCTCTTGCAATTGTTTAATCAGGTTATTGCTAGACATCAATGACTCCATCTGTTGTATTTTGTCTATCTACTTTAGTTTGAATGGCCAACGCGTTTTTGATGGATCTCACAAACGCGCCAGTATAATTTGTCAATTTTCTTAAACGAGTCTATAGCATAAAGCGCATATCAATTAAGTGCCAGCTAAAAAACATGATCCTAAGGGGCTAATCTATCAATTTTCCAGCCTTCCCCTTCCCTTTGGTATAAAAAACGGTCATGTAGGCGGTGAGCACCACCTTGCCAAAATTCGACACTATCAAATACCACACGAAAGCCCCCCCAAAAACTCGGCAAAGGCACTTCTCCATTTTTAAACTTTTGTTTTAATTCTAAAAATTTACCTTCTAAAATTCCTCTTGCTGAAATTTTAGAAGATTGTTCAGATGCCCAGGCTGCAATTTGGCTATCTTTAGGCCGGCTGTGGAAATATTTAACCACCTCAATCGGGTTTAAACGTTCAGCAACGCCCGTAAAGTTCACTTGACGTTCAAGTGGATACCATGGGAAGTGCAAACTTATTTTATTATTTTTTTCAAGGTGTTGTGCCTTACGACTTCCCATATTGGTGTAAAATACTAAGCCCTTATCATCAAAATGCTTTAACAGTACTATCCGTTGATAGGGTTGCCCAGTTTCGTCCACTGTCGCCACTGACATCGCAGTCGGGTCACTTAGTCGCGCCTCACACGCCTGTTTCATCCATAATTCAAAAAGGGTTAATGGGTTAGCCGTTAAGTCACTGCGTCGTAGACCGCCTTTTGTGTACTCACGACGAATAGAGGCGAGATCGACTTCACTTATCTCATTCATTTGATATCCTTTAATTCGATTATTTCTAGTCACTATTTTTAGGGTACACTGCACCTAAAACGGTTTCCCTTGTCGCGCCTGTCACTGAAGCAAGATTACCTGATAACCCAGCGACAGTACGTGCTGCTAACCAAGCAAACGCCAAAGCTTCCATATCATCACCACTAAGACCAAACTTATCACTTGCCGCTACTTCAATACCAGGTAACAGAGCTGATAAACGCTGCATCAAAAAGGCGTTTTTAGCGCCTCCACCACACACAATTAGCCGCTCACTTCCACCACATAATAAAACTTGTTCAGCAATAGAAGCTGCGGTGAGCTCACACAGTGTGGTTTGTACGTCCTGGGCAGATATTGAAGGGAACGCGACTAAATGTTGTTCTAGCCATTGCATATTAAAATATTCACGCCCTGTACTTTTTGGCGATGACCGTTTGAAGTAAGGATCATTCATCATGTTTTTAAGTAACAAATTATCAATATGACCCTGACTAGCCCATTCACCATCATTATCAAACGATTTTTGCTTAATACGCCAAGTCCAAGTATCCATTAACATATTACCTGGCCCTGTGTCATAGCCTTTTACATAAGCGCCTGGTAATAACGCTGTGATATTCGCTATCCCACCAATATTTAAAACAATACGTTTTTCAGTTGGATGGCCTAAAACGGCTAAGTGGAAAGCAGGCACTAAGGGAGCACCTTGACCGCCATAAGCCATATCCCGACGCCTAAAATCACCAACAGTCGTGATCCCTGTTAACGCTGCAACACGATTATTATCACCAAGTTGCATAGTAAATGGCTGTTCTCCGTCAGGTTCATGCCAAACTGTCTGCCCATGGCACCCAATTGCAATAATATCTGCCGAAGTTAACCCTGTTTTTACCAATAATTGATTAATCGCGTCTGCATAAAGTGAACCTAATTCGCGGTCTATCTTACCAATTTCAGATAGTGTTGTTTCTTGGCCTTGGCAGATGTTTAAAATTCTTTTTTTCAAGTCAATTGGAAATGTGACACTCAAACTGGACTGTTCTGCAACAAATTTATCGCTAATTGCGGCGAGAACAACATCAACTCCATCGAGACTAGTTCCTGACATAACCCCTATGTAACGACCTGACTTAATCATCATTCTTGTTCCTTCAGAGTGTACATTCGCTTTCAATTTCAGTTATTAAAGATTGTGCTTTGAAGGAGAATTTTGTCAACAATTCGATGTAATTTCTCGTGCTGCTTCGCAGGAATAATAAATATTTATTTTTAGAGCAGAAATTGCTTTACAACCTAAATAAAAATGGCGTTTTTTAATATATGGATTTAAAATTCTAAACATAATGTTTTGCAATAAAATAATCTGCTAAACATGAAAGTGTTTCAATTTTAAACAGGCACTATTCGGATGCGTTTTAGCTATCAATGCGAAAGACATTCATAAAATGACTGTTCGTGAGGTATGTTTAACAAAGCGTGCCTTACTCAATGAAATAATGTTGAATTTGAGATATTTTACCTAGTGTTTACACTCTATTTAAATCAGAATCAGTATTCTAACCATCGCTTTAAATACCATTATTTTGATAGTTGTTGTGTTGATGGTGAAAACAAATATACGATGCTATGTTAGTGCCACAAACAGCAAATCTCATAGGAGTTATTATGCTTAAGAAAGTTTTTGTAGGTGTTGTTGCAGTTGCAGCGTTATCAGGCTGTGTCAATACCAGTACACTTTCTGGTGATACTATTTCGGCCAATGACGCAAAACAGGTTCAAACTGTGACCTATGGTACTGTTTTGAACGCTCGCCCTGTGACTATTCAAGCTGGTGAAGATGGTAATGTCATCGGTGCAATTGGTGGTGCAGTTCTAGGTGGCTTATTAGGTAATACCATTGGTGGTGGTACAGGAAATACTCTTGCAACTGCAGCGGGTGCTATTGCTGGTGGTCTAGCTGGGCAACAAGCGCAAGGCGCCTTAAATAGAAGCCAAGGTGTTCAACTAGAGATCCGTTTAGACAGCGGTAAAAATATTGTTGTTGTACAAAAACAAGATCCTAGTACATTTCGTAATGGCCAACGTGTCATGATTGCAAATAGCGGAAATACAGTTACAGTATCCCCTCGCTAATTTTGTCATATTAATGATTAAAGCATGTTCACCGACGACAATGTCGGTGAACATCACTTATCATCTGCCATTCAATAACATTCAACTATCTATCACATATAGTATTATCTTCATTGATTAACTAATGATGCGCACGTTAATCTTTAGATTATTTGTGTATAAACTAAAAAGACTGACTTATTTTTCCTGCGCAACATTGATGCATGTTGATATTACCATAAACGTATTTTTCTATTCTAAGTACTGAATTCCATATTAAACTAGTTAATGACACATTTTTTAACCAATATGATTAAACCCCTTTCCTATTCACAATAGTTATAGCACATTAAAATTGATCCATTGAAATAATATCACTCATGACTTTAATGATTAAAGCAAAAGTATATAGGTTATATATATATGCTGTTCAAACTATTTAAAGCTACGCTTGGCTAATAAACATAACAAACCAAATAATTACAAATCCATTTATTATTCATGATATAATATAAATATCATGAATCACTCTGTAAGCGAATAATATTCCTTTCAAGCTTTAATAAAAGTTGAGACAGTAGGTCAAGCTCCTCTTGGTTAATGTTACTTAATATTTCAATTCGCGTATTGTTAATCACTTGATCAACTGTTTTAATAAATGGCTCTGATTCCTCAGTTAGTTTGATTCTTTTTGCACGTCTATCATTTGCACAAGTATGCCTTGAAATGAGTTTTTTTTCCTCTAATTGGTCTAATGTTCTGACGAGCGACGGCTGCTCAATTCCTATGGCTTTCGCCAGTTGGATCTGTGATTGTTCAGGTGGTAGCTGGCTAATATTATGTAGTGTAACCCAATGAGTTTGCGTTAGTTTTAGTGGTTTTAATCGATGGTCAATTAATGCTCTCCACATGCGAACTACACGTGATAGCTCTGTCCCTATTTGTGATTCCAATTTACCCTCCTTTTATATAATTATAATGTCTAAAAAATATACCAGACTCATATTATTTTTTAAATTATATATTAATTTCCTTTTATGTTTACAACTTTTTATTGACGTAAAAGCTAACAAATACCTATTTGTAGTGATATCTCCATCAGCTTAAAGTGATATGTATCAGGTTAATACATATCTATTTTAAATTGGAAAGTCTACTCAGGAAAATACCATAATCTATAAACTTTCTTACTAATAAGAATAGCTGGAGTCTTCTTTTGGATCTATCTATTTTAGTCTTTATGGTAATTACCAGAAACAATAGAAAATACAACTTAATATAACTCATTAAAAAACAAAACAATATAGTTAATCTTAAAAAGATTCGATATGAAATTCATTTTAATTCAAGCATATTAAATTTTAATAAATAAAATTTAATTGAAATGTAAACACGGAAACTAATAAAATTAAAATAATTATAAATGAATTAATTTAGATGAATTAATTTAGATGAAAACTATATGATTAAAATCAATCAACAATCTCCCAATGTTATTCATTAAAAAGTTGTTGCTGACTATCGATAACGTCACCTTGAACGACTTTTTTATTTATCGTTCTTAGATAGCGTTGGCGGCATAACCGAATGATATTGCGTTTTTCTGCATTCGAAAATTTTAACCAATTGAATCGTTCGTCACGAGTTCGATAGCAGCCTAGGCAATAACCTTGCTCATTCGTTTGGCAAATACTACGACAAGGGCTAGGAATGTCAAAAAACTCAAGTTGTTCAGCCATCGCTTCCCCTTCAACTGTAAAAACTATCGTAAAGGTATGATATACTCTTAAAAACTGAGTATTACCACTATTTGACCAAAAAATAAACTGCTATCGCTGTATTTAGCAATTTAACCACGTTATATTAATAGTTAATAGGTAAATCGATTCAGAAATGTTGAGTAAATTTTAAGAGGGTTATATGCGCTTACTTCATACCATGTTACGTGTTACTGATATGCAACGTTCAATTGATTTTTATACCAAAGTGTTAGGAATGCGTTTACTTAGAACAAGTGAAAATACTGAGTATAAATATTCTTTAGCTTTTGTTGGCTATAGTGATGAAAGTGAAGGCGCTGTTATTGAACTGACCTACAATTGGGGCGTTGATAGCTATGATATGGGGAATGCATATGGTCATATCGCTCTAGGCGTAGATGATGTTGCAAAAACTTGTGATGATATCCGCCATGCAGGGGGGAATGTGACTCGAGAAGCAGGCCCAGTTAAAGGTGGCTCAACAATCATTGCTTTCGTTGAAGACCCAGATGGCTATAAAATTGAATTGATCGAAAACAAAAGTGCAAGTAAAGGTTTAGGCCATTAATTGCATTTACTATTTCTAAGTTTAAGCGGTCAATAGCCGTTTAAACTTTCTTCTGAGTTTCTCTGCCATTTTTTCCTGATTTAGGCATAATATATGCTAATCAGCAACTTTATAATCGAAAGTCCGAATGTCTGAAAAAAATAATCCGAATGCCCTAGTAAGCCGTTTTAGGGGATACTACCCTGTTGTTATTGATGTTGAAACGGGTGGGTTTAACGCGAAAACAGATGGTCTACTTGAAATCGCCGCTATCACACTAAAAATGGACAAAGATGGCTGGCTTTCAATGGATGAAACACTGCATTTCCATGTTGATCCATTTGAAGGTGCCAATTTAGAACCATCCGCTCTTGCGTTTACTGGTATTGACCCAACAAACCCATTGCGTGGTGCGGTTAGTGAGTATGATGCACTACATGCCATTTTTAAAGTCATCCGTAAAGGAATGAAAAATACTGATTGTAACCGCGCGATAATTGTTGCACATAACGCAAATTTCGATCACAGTTTTGTCATGAATGCTGCCGAACGTGCGGGGCTAAAACGCAACCCATTCCATCCTTTTGCGACTTTTGATACCGCAGCATTAAGTGGCTTAGTATTTGGTCAAACAATCTTAGCGAAAGCTTGTGTTAGTGCAGGAATACCATTCGATGGTAAACAGGCCCATGGTGCACTGTATGATACGAATCGCACTGCACTTTTATTTTGCGAAATTGTGAATAAATTCAAGAAACTTGGTGGTTGGCCAATTATTGAAGACGAAAAATAAACAGACAATAAAAAAACCGCAGTAGATAAACAGCTTTTGTTTTATCTACTGCGGTTTTTTATTACTATTCAGTGATTACGCGTTAGCGTCATCTTCTGGGCGATATTTATCCGCAGTTTCTTTGATTAGTGATTGCAGCTCACCACGTTGGAACATTTCCATAATAATGTCACAACCTCCAACTAACTCGCCATCTACCCATAACTGAGGAAAAGTCGGCCAATTTGCATATTTTGGCAATTCGGCACGAATGTCTGGGTTTTGTAAAATATCAACATAAGCGAAGCGCTCACCGCATGAAGATAGGGCTTGAACTGCTTGAGCTGAAAAACCACAGCTCGGAAGTTTTGGAGAACCTTTCATGTATAATAAAATTGGGTTTTCTTTAATTTGGCGCTCAATTCTTTCAATTGTTGTCATTTTTACTTCCTTAACATTAAACATGATTAGTATATTTTTATTTATCAATTAGATAATTGATTTTTAGCCCTAAAATATACTACGTAATACGATATTTTGCTTTGAATATGTCAACGGCTATTGTATGAAAAAAGAGGGGGAATCCCCCTCCTTTGATTTGCTACTATTGTGACTTATTTATGATTCAAGTCAAACAAAACTATACCTTGTTTTATAGCGAAACATCATTTTCACTAAGAGTATATTGTCTATATTTAACGGTGATCTATCTGCCAATTTGATGTCTTTAACAATATGTTTAACTTCATATTTTGCTAATTGTTTTGCATTAATCTAAACAAATAACAATAAATCAACGTGAGGGTAGCAATAAAATACGGTATAACTATACTTAGCAACGTAGATCTACTTGATATGCCCCACATAGCTCTCTCATCATACTTGCACAACTCTGCAATAAGGATAGAATTATATTTTTCTAAAATATGAATCTTATGCATAGCAATCCCATTACAACCTTACTAATAGTCGTCCCATTTTTTGTATTTATGATATTTTTTATTATTAAAGATCGGGTGCAACCAGACATAACCCCTCTTTTCTTCAAGGCTTTTATCTACTTGCTTACAACTATCATTTTCATCAATGTCATTTTTTTGATTAGAACTTTCATTGGCTGGAACTAATGTCAACCACTGGCAAATAAATACTAAAAATTCAAAGTATTATGCCAATCCTCTGCAATATTGCCCCCATTGATGACAGTCCTTTAGAACCCCCCTCGCTCGTTATTATTTCTACATGTTCTCTGTATGCAAGAACCGAACACATCACTTAATCCAATAACAATAAAATATTATTCAAACATTTTATTGTTAACATGCGATTAACGCGATTACATTTACCCTTTGTAGGGTTAATCGTGTTACTATTAATATATTAAGAATCATACAGGCCATTTGGCAAAACTGTAGATAAACAATGAAGTACGACACTTAGCTCACTTTACGAGCAAACACCCATATGTTTTGATACAAAAGCAATCAAGGAGTACGTTATGTCATTTGAACTTCCCGCTCTACCGTATGCAAAAGATGCTTTAGAACCTCATATCTCTGCTGAGACCTTAGAATACCACTACGGTAAGCACCACAATACCTACGTTGTTAACTTAAACAACCTAATCAAAGGCACTAATTTTGAAGGTAAATCGTTAGAAGAAATCATTAAGACTTCTGAAGCTGGGGTATTTAACAATGCGGCTCAGGTTTGGAACCATACCTTCTATTGGCACTGCTTAGCACCAAATGCAGGTGGCGAACCAACGGGGAAAGTTGCAGACGCTATCAATAAAACCTTTGGTTCTTTCGCCGAGTTTAAAGCACAATTTACGGATGCAGCAACCAAAAACTTTGGGGCTGGCTGGACTTGGTTAGTGAAAAAAGCCGATGGTAATTTAGCTATTGTTAACACATCTAACGCAGCAACACCAATCTCTGGTGATGATAAACCTGTGTTAACAGTAGATATTTGGGAACACGCTTATTATATTGATTACCGTAATGCACGCCCTAAATATTTAGAAAATTTCTGGGCACTAGTTAACTGGAAATTTGTAGAAGAAAATTTAGCTTAATTATTAAACAGTTATTCTAGATCGATTAAGGGCGAGTTAAAACTCGCCCTTATGCATTCACCCAATGAAGATGAAACACAAATTAGAAGATATGTGCAGCAATAAAAATAATCATTGCTAATGAACCCAGCGCAGCTAGTAATCCATATTTAACATCTGTATCCATGAGTTCCTCTCATCCTAACAAAATTGAATTAACAATAACCACTCAAACTATAAGGTTATTAAGTATACACATCCAAAAAAGCGAAACCAGTGTCTATATCACATGTTATAACATCAATTATTTCTTTCGTTTTTGCGCTAGATCAGACAAAATCGACAACAAATCGCTAAATTATTGCCAGCGAAGGATCTATGCATCAATATGCAGGTAATTTTTTAACTAGAATTCTTAGAGAGACCTATAGTTGGTCAGGAGTTTTATTCCCCCATGGCAACGATTAAAGATGTGGCGAAACGCGCTGGCGTCTCTACCACCACCGTATCCCATGTTATTAATAAAACGCGCTTTGTGGCTGATGACACCAAGGCTGCGGTTTGGGCTGCCATCAAAGCGCTCAATTATTCACCTAGTGCGGTTGCCCGTAGTTTAAAAGTGAATCACACGAAATCAATTGGTTTGTTAGCGACGTCGAGTGAGGCGCCTTATTTTGCTGAAGTTATCGAATCCGTTGAAAACAGCTGTTATGAAAAAGGCTACACACTGATCCTCTGTAACTCTCATAATAATTTGGGTAAACAAAAAGCCTACTTGCAAATGCTTGCACAAAAACGTGTCGATGGCCTGCTGGTAATGTGTTCTGAATATCCTGATACACTCATTGGCATGCTCGAAGATTATCGCAATATTCCGATGGTGGTAATGGATTGGGGCACATCGAGAGGGGATTTTACCGATAGCATCATCGATAATTCATTCCATGGGGGCTATCTCGCAGGACGTTATCTCATTGATAGAGGACATCGTGATATTGGTGTGATCCCAGGCTCCCTTGAGCGGAATACTGGGATTGGGCGTCTGACTGGCTTCCAAAAAGCAATGGAAGAAGCCAAAGTGACCTTAAAAGACGAATGGATTGTCCAAGGGGATTTTGAACCTGAGTCTGGCTATAAAGCGATGATGCAGATTTTGAGCCATAAACAGCGCCCTACCGCCGTTTTCTGTGGTGGTGATATCATGGCAATGGGGGCGATTTGTGCGGCAGATGAAATGGGCTTGCGCGTTCCACAGGATATCTCAATCATCGGTTACGACAATGTGCGCAATGCGCGCTATTTTACGCCTGCATTGACTACTATCCACCAACCTAAAGAGCGTTTAGGGCAAATGGCGTTCGCTATGTTATTAGACCGTATAGTGAATAAGCGCGAAGACGCTCAAACTATCGAAGTTCATCCTCGTCTTGTTGAGCGTCGTTCAGTTGCTGATGGACCATTTATTGACTATCGTCGATAATCAATATGATGTTGATAACCATTCTGCGTTGAGCGTTTCATTATCGCCAAGATAATCTAATAACCAGCTCAGTGCGGGAGAGGTGTTTTTTTCTACCCATGTTAAACAACATGGGCTGGGTGGAAATGGCTGTGCTAATGTCAATTCCACCAGTTTACCTTCTGCGCATAAAGGAGCTGCTCGATGTTCGGGCACCATCCCCACACAAAGGCCATTTGTCAAACAAGCTAAGCCATTTTCCCAATAGGGAACCACTAAACGCCGTTGGTTATCCAGCGCCCAAGTATCTCGTTTAGGTAAACTTCGAGAAGTATCTTCTAAGCACAAACTTGGATATGCACGCATTTCATCGTCTGTTAGGCTATGTTCTATTTTTGCTAATGGATGTTCAGGGCTTGCGACACACATCCACGACATAAACCCCATATCACGAAAGCTGTAACGTTCGCCAATCGGTGAAGCTCGGGTGGCACCAATCGCCACATCCACGCGGCCATCCGCTAAGGCATCCCAAACACCATTAAATACTTCTGGGTGTATATACAATTCAATGTCAGGGAAATGGCGATAAAAATCGAGAATAAGTTGCTCAGTCCGCTGTGGTTTAACGATGCAGTCAACTGCAATGCTGAACTGCCCACGCCAACCATTAGCCGCTTGTTGGCATTGATGACGTGTCTCTGTCATTTTTTTGATAACAGAACGGCTTTCTTTAATAAAAATCAGCCCTGCTTCGGTTAAAATGACGTCCCGGTGTCGACGTTCAAACAAGGGAACGGCTAACCATTCTTCAACTTGTTTGACGGTATAGCTGATTGCTGAAGGTACGCGGTGTAACTCATCTGCGGCACCACTGAAACTCCCCGTTCTTGCAACGGCATCAATTACTTCAAGTGCATGAGCTGACCACATAGTCTCTCCTTTCAAATATTTTGATAGCAAGATCCAAATATTACCGTTTCACAAGACAAAAAAATAGCCTATACAATGTCATCACCGTTAACATTTTTTTAAATATCAGATAAGTAAATCATTATGACGACGACTGTGAAAAAAAATTCCCCTGGATTTATGCTGTACCTTGCAGGATTAAGCATGTTGGGGTTTTTAGCCATTGATATGTACCTGCCTGCTTTTGGTGCAATGCAGACCTCTTTGCGCACAACAGAAGGGGCTATCAGTGCTTCTCTCAGTATCTTTTTAGCAGGCTTCGCGTTTGCTCAGCTACTTTGGGGCCCACTTTCAGATAAACTTGGCCGCAAGCCTGTGCTCATCGTTGGTCTTACTATCTTTATTGTGAGCAGTTTAGCGATTTTTTGGGCCACGACAGCAACACAATTATTAACCTTGCGTTTTTTACAAGCCGTTGGTGTGTGCTCCGCCGCCGTTTTATGGCAAGCCCTTGTTATCGACCGTTATGATGAAGCAAGCACACAAAAAGTTTTCGCATCTATCATGCCATTAGTCGCGCTCTCCCCTGCGCTTGCGCCGTTATTAGGTGCATGGGTGCTTGAACACCAAACTTGGGAAGCTATCTTTTTAATCTTAATGGCTGTCGGTGTTTTATTACTCTTACCGACATTTTTCCTCAAAAATATTTCTGTAAAAAAACACGAAGATGAAAACCAGCCTCAAACCAAAATCTCATTTGGTAAGTTACTGAGCTCTCCCATTTTTAGTGGCAACGTCTTAGTCTATGCCTCTTGCAGTGCAGGCTTTTTTGCTTGGTTAACTGGCTCCCCCTTTATCCTACGTAATATGGGCTTTAACCCAGCGGATATTGGATTGAGCTATATCCCCCAAACACTTGCTTTCATTGTT
Source organism: Providencia xihuensis (assembly GCF_041953405.1). Taxonomy (NCBI): domain Bacteria; kingdom Pseudomonadati; phylum Pseudomonadota; class Gammaproteobacteria; order Enterobacterales; family Morganellaceae; genus Providencia; species Providencia xihuensis. The sequence goes on from NZ_CP169565.1 coordinate 2,688,267, forward strand.
GGTGGCTATGGTTGTCGCCTTGTTTTGGCCAAGGTGCGTGCTGAAATCTTATTCCCACTACTCTTAATTGGTTATGCAGTTAGCATGTCTATATTATTCATCATGGCTATCTATACTAAACCATCATTAACCATGATTTTAATTCCATTTTGCTTTATGGCTGCCATGAACGGAGCATCGTATCCAATAGCTGTTTCAAAAGCATTAAATACCTTCCCTACAGCAAGTGGTAAAGCAGCGGCATTACAAAACGCTTTACAACTTGGCTTATGCTTCTTAGCTAGCTTGTTAGTTTCCGCTTTAACTTTTGACCCACTTCTTGCAACAACGGGTGTGATGGCCTTTACCATTATTCCAATGGCGATTGGTTATTTTATGCAGCGCTGCGCTGTCAAAGATGAAAAAACGTTAAAACCAGTTGATTGCCAAGCAAATTAATTCCTTTAGATTCGTTATACGCTGTGCCGCTACTATGCGGTACAGTTTCTCATTATTACTTCCCCATTAATCAAATATATTATTCTTAAGCTAACTGTAGGCATTGACTACGCTTTTGTCATATTCCGTAGCAGGTGATATTTGCTTAAAAATGCGGTTTAACGCATTATCCATTAGCGACCTTTACCTAATTAAAGCGTATTTCACTAAAAAAAAGCTATTTTATTTTTTTATCTTCTAAAACTCATGCTTTCAATGGTTATTTTTCTTGTCAAAAAACGCTATCATTACCATAACAAATAATGAGTGCTCAAGTATGATGTTGAAACAGTATTATCCACCAGATGAATTGAAAGGCTTTGTTAGTTCTATTTTGATTATCAAAGAGTTCACCAGTGCGATTAAAATTTTTCCAGGGACAGGGGCTGAAATTTGGGTTTCATCGGATCCAATTTGTATGTCTGCTGACGGCCACTCTACGACTAACTCATTTCAACTCATCATACCGAGAATCAATACGTTTACAGCAAACCCTAATCATGCAAAAACCATGGTATTGCGTATTCGCCACGACGCATTACGCTTTTTGTTACCCCAACGGACATTCAATTATACGGATAGGCCCATTGCCCTTGCTGATATTTGGCAAGATAACTGGTTTGAAGCGCTTGCCTGTTCATCTTTTAAAGAGCTGTTAGATTGCTTTACTCAAACTAAAGCGACCAAAAAACCGCATTTCACGGATGAAATCATCGAATTGCTCTACCGTAATCCAACAAAAAAAATCACCGATATTGCCGATGAGACAGGTTTTCATCTGCGTGTCATTCAAAAAGAGTTTTTAAAAGAGTACGGTATTACACCCAAACGCTACCAGATCAATTGCCGCTTAGAACACGTTTTAAAAAACATGGTAATAGATCATGATACTTATCGCTGGTTTGAAACAGGCTATTATGATCAATCTCATTTTTATCGAGATTTCAAAAGATACTTTACTATGACCCCGTCCGCCTTTTTAAAATCAGATTATTCGCTTTTTTACAATACAAAAACCAAGTACCCATTAAGATAGTTCTTAATACATAAGGAGAACGGAATGAGTATTGTTGTGTATGCCCAAATTACAACTGAAAGAACGGATGGGTATTTAACGAGAGAAATCATTCGTGACTTAGCAAAGCTGAGCCGCCGCGAGAAAGGATGCATTCAATATGATCTTATGGCTAAAGAAAACGGCTATATTGTTTTCGAAGAGTGGGAAAGCACTCAGGCACTCGAAATGCACAAAAACAGTCCGCACTTTAGGCGCTTAGTTGAAGCGATTGAACGTGATAATGCCAGCTTTTCTGTTAATTTTAGTGAAAAGTAACCGATTAAAAAACAAGGTTTTAATCAAATTAGCTATTTTGGTAGTCTGTGGTGTTATTGACTCGATGTTTTTAACAACTTTACACTTGATTAAACACCTTTATCCTAACAACTCTAAAATTTTCATGTTATTAAGGCTATAGTATGACTATATCTACTATAGCCTCATATTCTTCCGCTGTTGATGAATTATTCTGATTTAGCCTTTTCGACAGCGTCATTTCCTTGTTGCAATAACTTTTCTTGTTCTTTTTGGTTGAGCACTCGCTCAACAGTATCCACTATTGCTTGAGTTTGTGGGTCTATCTCAATATTAATCTTATCCCCTAAACGCTTTTGCCCTAATGTTGTTCTTTCTAACGTTTCAGGGATTAAATGTACACAAAAACGGTTATTGATAACATCACCAACCGTGAGGCTAATTCCATCAATGGCAACAAAACCTTTATGTAAAATATATTTCATCAATGCTTTATCATGAATAGATAGCCATATTTGATGGTTATCTTCTGAAGTGAAAATTTTACTGATTTCTGCGGTTGTCATAATGTGTCCAGATACCACATGACCACCAATTTCATCACCGTATTTCGCTGCACGTTCAATATTGACAACATCCCCCTCTTGTAGCGCACCCAAATTTGTCAGACGGAGCGTTTCTTTAATTAAATCAAAGCTAACCCTTTCACCATCAATTTTAGTGACCGTCAAACAGCAACCATTGTGGGCTACTGAGGCTCCCGTTTCTAAACCAACCAGTAATTCAGGGGTGAATTTCATGACATGAGTGCGAAAATTCGCTCTTTCCGTAATTTCAATAATTGGAGCGGTCGCTTGAACAATACCTGTAAACATAATGACTCTCTGTGTCGTGAATTAATTTGTCCAGTTTACCTAAGAATTTTTTGAGATCTATCTTATTTGAGTGATGAGATACAGACTGAATAACTACCTGTAATCAAATACACTAAGAGACAAAAGTGCTCTTTCATCAATAAGCAGTATATCTTTATTGGAATACATTGGTAAAAGGGATAGAATAAAGGGTTTTTAATAACATTTTGATTTATTGCTAAATCATTTATTTTTCTCGTTTTTCTTCTTCATTATTTTTATTATAAAGGTGTATGCGTGCAGAAATATTTTACAGAAGCGCGTAGCTTGTTGGCTCTCGGGATCCCTATCGTTTTAGCTCAGTTTTCACAAACCGCCATGGGGTTTGTCGATACGGTTATGGCAGGTAGTGTCAGTGAAATCGAGATGTCCGCAGTTGCAGTTGGGTTTTCCATCTGGCTGCCAGCTATTCTTTTTGGTCAAGGTTTACTAATGGCATTGACCCCGATCGTTGCTCAAATGAACGGGTCTGGCCGCCGTAACTTAATTGGCGATCAAATTCAACAAGGTCTGTGGTTAGCGCTATTTTTAGCCTTGGGTATTATGTGTTTGCTTTATAATAGCCAACTAATTATTAGCAACATGCCACACATTGATCCAGAACTTGCCGACAAATCCGTTCGTTTCTTACATGCCATCATGTGGGGTGCGCCTGGGTATTTATTCTACCAAGTCTACCGTAGTCAATGCGAAGGCCTGTCGAAAACTAAGCCGGGGATGGTGATTGGTTTTCTAGGCTTAATGGTCAATATCCCAATTAACTATATCTTTATCTATGGCCACTTTGGTGCACCTGCTCTCGGTGGGGTTGGTTGTGGTGTCGCGACTGCATCAGTGTATTGGGCAATGTGCATGATGATGAGATGGTACGTGAAACGCGCTTCAGCTCAGCGCGATATTCGTCCGACTGTACCTTTTACATCGCCAAATCCATTAATTTTAAAACGAATTATTGTGTTAGGTACGCCAATTGGCTTAGCGTTGTTCTTTGAAGTTACATTATTTGCCGTTGTTGCACTGCTAGTTGCACCATTAGGGGTTGTTGCCGTTGCAGGCCACCAAGTTGCACTGAACTTTAGTTCAGTCATGTTCATGTTCCCATTATCCCTGGGGATCGCCGCGACAATTCGCGTCGGTTATAACTTAGGCCAACAATCTACTGAGGCGGCGAAAGTCTCTTCTTATACTGGCCTTGCCGTTGGTTTAATGATTGCAACAATTACCGCAATTTTTACCGCTGTTTTCCGCGAACCGATTGCAATGATGTATAACAAAAATCCAGAAGTGGTTGTTTTAGCAACTAGTTTGATGCTTTATGCCGCTATCTATCAGTTATCCGATTCTGTGCAAGTTATTGGCGCAGGGATTTTACGTGGCTATAAAGATACGCGTTCAATCTTCTTTATTACGTTCACTGCATATTGGTTATTAGGTTTACCAGCTGGCTATATTTTAGCACTGACCGACTATGTTGGACCTGCAATGGGCCCCAAAGGTTTCTGGATAGGCTTTATTATTGGACTCAGCGCCGCAGCGGTGGGTATGGCAACACGAATTATGTGGATCCATAAGCAACCTGAGCAAGCTGTTCTGTTACGTTCAACACGCTAATCGCCAGTTTTTTAAGCAATTAATTGTGTGGGAAGATGTATTTCGCACCAGATAGTTTTAAATACGAGCAAACTGTCGCAAAATTACATTTTCCCCTTGCCAGATTCACAGCATAACGTTAATATTCGTCCCCGTTGTCACCTAGAAGTTTTAAGCGCGTCCGTAGCTCAGTTGGTTAGAGCACCACCTTGACATGGTGGGGGTCGGTAGTTCGAGTCTACTCGGACGCACCATTCTAGTTAGCACAACACGTTAATTTCAGTGCGTCCGTAGCTCAGTTGGTTAGAGCACCACCTTGACATGGTGGGGGTCGGTAGTTCGAGTCTACTCGGACGCACCATTTCAAGTTAACACAATAAGTTAATTTTTCAGTGCGTCCGTAGCTCAGTTGGTTAGAGCACCACCTTGACATGGTGGGGGTCGGTAGTTCGAGTCTACTCGGACGCACCATTTCCTAACTACTTCATTTATATTCCAATATTTTCCTTGATTGTCACTTAAAATTGCCTTATTTTGTTGCGCAACAAAATAACCCACACAAAATCAACCGAATAATTGATCTTAGCTATCTCTTCATTCAATTTAGTAAAATTTGATTTGTCTCACAGTTTTTTGTTGTCTATAATACTCTCGCTGGCTGAAAGGTTTCACCAGCAATAAATCAGTATGTTAGCTTTAATGAAACTTGTCGACTACACTATTATTAGAATCAAATTGTGACAAGTTTCATTATAGTATTGAATTTAATACCAGACTGTCGCCTATTCTTATAAATGAGTTGCGCAACAAGTTTTATCATGCGCACTAAGCGTCGGCGGCAATACCGATTTCCTTTATAACCTTAGATAGACTGCCATGAAAAAAACCAAAATTGTTTGTACTATCGGCCCAAAAACCGAATCTGAAGAAAAACTGACCCAACTCTTAGATGCAGGCATGAATGTCATGCGTCTGAACTTCTCCCACGGTGACTATGAAGAACACGGTCAACGTATCAAAAATCTTCGCTCTGTTTGTGCAAAAACTGGTAAGCAAGCAGCTATCCTGCTAGACACTAAAGGCCCTGAAATCCGCACCATGAAACTAGAAGGCGGCAACGATGTTTCCCTCGTTGCAGGTCAAACCTTTACCTTTACCACAGACACATCTGTAGTCGGTAATAAAGATAAAGTAGCCGTCACCTATGCTGGCTTAACAGCTGATCTAAAAGTAGGTAACACTGTTTTAGTCGATGATGGCCTTATTGGCATGAAAGTCACCAATGTCACCGCAACTGAAGTGGTTTGTGAAGTATTAAACAATGGTGATCTTGGTGAGAAAAAAGGTGTCAACTTACCAGGCGTTTCAATTGGTCTACCTGCATTAGCAGAAAAAGATAAAGAAGACCTTGTGTTCGGTTGTGAACAAGGTGTTGATTTCGTTGCTGCATCATTTATCCGTAAACGCTCTGATGTTGAAGAAATTCGTGCGCACCTGAAAAAACACGGCGGCGAAAATATCCAAATTATTTCTAAAATTGAGAACCAAGAAGGTTTAAACAATTTTGATGAGATTTTAGAAGCCTCTGACGGCATCATGGTTGCTCGTGGAGACTTAGGCGTTGAGATCCCAGTTGAAGAAGTTATCTTCGCGCAAAAAATGATGATTGAAAAATGTGTTAAGGCTCGCAAGGTCGTTATCACAGCAACACAAATGTTAGATTCAATGATCAAAAACCCACGCCCTACTCGTGCTGAGGCTGGTGACGTAGCGAACGCCATTTTAGACGGTACTGATGCGGTTATGTTGTCAGGTGAAAGTGCGAAAGGTAAATACCCAGTAGAAGCTGTGACTATTATGGCAACTATCTGTGAACGTACTGACCGCGTGATGCCAACCCGTATTGATAACCAAAAACCAAGCCAGCGCTTACGTGTTACTGAAGCGGTATGCCGTGGTGCGGTTGAAATGTCTGAAAAGCTAGACGTTCCACTGATTGTTGTCGCGACCTACGGTGGTAAATCAGCGAAGTCTGTTCGTAAATACTTCCCGACTGCGCCAATTCTTGCCTTAACCACTAATGAAGAAACTGCACGCCAGTTACTGTTAGTTAAAGGTGTGATCCCAATGATTGTCGGCGGTTTCACTTCTACGGATGATTTCTACCGTGAAGGTAAACGTGCTGCATTAGAAAGCGGTTTAGCAGTTGAAGGGGATGCCGTTGTGATGGTGTCAGGTGCACTTGTTCAAAGCGGAACAACCAATACCTCTTCTGTTCACGTTCTATAATTAATATTTTATAGAATACGAAAAGGCCGATAGTTGTTAATTCAGTTATCGGCCTTTTTTATTTTAAGTTAACATTTAGTGCTACCTTGACTTAACTATTTACCCGTTTAGGTTTCTTTAGCAAATATCCTATCTCTATTTAAGCGTAATATCACAAAATGTTCTTTGATTGTTCAAATAACAACCTTCATTAATCTTAATTTAAATTTTTCTTCTTTTTCCTACGACTAAATGTAAAGTATTTCTAGCAAATCTTTAAATTAAGTACTAGCATAAGACTTAGTAAGTGCCATACCCTAATTTTCATTAGGTTGTTTTAAAGGGATATAGCAAGCTTAAAGATAATCGTCTTGGCTCTATTATTTGGTGACTTGCTCTTTATATTTTCAAGATAATCAATCTAGAGGGTAAAATAATGATTCGTACTAAAATTCTACTGGGCTCTATCGTATTAGCTTCAGCATTACTAGCGGGTTGTTCTAACAGCACTGAAGTGCAAAAACTCTCTTCAGACGTACAAACTCTGAATGGTAAAGTTGATCAGCTGAGCAACGACGTTCAGTCACTGCGCTCTGATGTTCAGACAGCTCAAGAAGAAGCAGCACGTGCTAACCAGCGTCTGGACAACCAAGTTCGTACTTATAAAAAATAAGTTCGAATTGGTCGTTATCTAGTTAAAACGACGCTTTTTAGAAGCTGATAGTATTTATGAGGGCCTATGAAAATAGGCCCTTATTTTTTGTGCTGATTATTGAGCAGCTAAAGAGGAGCGGTATTTTGTGGGTAATAATGCGCCAATTTTACCATCGTAAATCGGGCCAGGCTGTGAAATGGTGAATGGCTCAATAGGGGTTAGCCCTTCATATTGGTTTTCATGCACAGGTTCATTAGTGCCTTGATCATTATTTATACGTACAGGCATTCCAGAACGCCTAGCAAGCTCTTTTTGTACTAAAGCCTTATCAATCCCTTCATTTTCAAGAAAACGCTTGAAATCATCAGAGAGCTTGATTGGCATCGTTTGTGGATCATCGTGACTCGAACGGGATAACGGTTGATGCACCTCAATGTAATAGCTTCCATCTGCTTCTTTAGAATATTTCACCGCTTGGTCAATAACTTGGACACGAGTTCCTCTCGGAACTGTTTTAAACAGTGCTTCAATATCATTGGGGCGTAACCGGATACAACCAGAACTTACTCGCATTCCAATACCGAAGTCAGCGTTAGTACCATGGATTAGATATTCGCCACGACCATAGGCTAAACGTAAGGCATACAATCCCATTGGATTTTCAGGGCCTGCTGGCACTACAGCGGGTAATGTAATCCCTTCTTTTGCATAATTCTTACGAATATTTGCTGTCGGTGTCCATGTTGGGTCTTTAATCGATTGACTGACTGACGTGACCATTTCTGGGGTATCACGACCTAATTGACCAATACCAATTGGATAAACAACGACATTGTCGCTGTTTGCAGGGTAGTAATATAAACGCAGCTCTGCCAAGTTAATCACGATACCTGTTCTTGGCGTTGACGGTAATAACATTTGCGCAGGGATAATCAGCTCTTTACCTGCTTCAGGCAGATAAGGGTCAGTACCTGGGTTTGCCTCAAGCATTCCCAACAAGCCAATTTCATGCTCACTGGCAATCGCCTCAAGGGGACGGCCATCATTCGGCACCACATACGTGTAATTTTCCCCGATGAGTCGGGTGTTACTGTCAGGTAATGGGTACTCTTTTGCCTGAGCTGGCGCTAACAACGCGCTCATGACAAATAAACTTGCCACCGTTAAAACTCTTTTCATACCTACTCCAAGGAAAATAGTGTACTTACAATAATGCAATGATTATTGCTCATAATAGCAACTATTCTTAATATCTTTAATACTTAATGAATATTTTAGTTAACTAATATTATTGAACAAATCTTTATTGGATGATAGAGCGTTGACAAAGCACTAAGTTAGGGGGGAAATAGACGAGGGAGCTGGGTTACTCCCTCGGTAAAATTAAACTAATTCATTTGCACGGGCTAAGATGGTGCGGATCATCGCATTCAACCCTTGTGTTCGCGAAGGGGTTAAATGTTGTTCTAACGCTAATTGCTCAAAAAAAGATTTTACATCTAACACTAAAATTTGCTGTGGTGTTTTACCTTGAAAAAGAATAATGACAATCGCCACCAGCCCTTTAACGATTGCAGCGTCGCTATCCCCTGCAAAGGCAATTGTGCCATCAGATTGTAACTGCATATCAATCCACACTTGGCTTTGGCAACCCGCGATAAGATTGCTCTCGCTTTTTTGTGTTTCATTAAGTTCAGGCAAGCGACCACCCAGCTCAATCATATACAAATAACGTTCTTCCCAATCCTGGCAACGCGCAAAATTACGTAATAATTTATTTTCATCGGGTAATGCAGGCATACTCACTTCCTTTACCATTCACTTATTTCTTTGTGCTTAGCCTAACAATTTTTTAATACGCTGTAACGCATTGAATAACGCATCAATATCTTCTTTAGTGGTATAAATTCCCACCGAAGCACGGCACATAGCAGGAACGTGGTAATGTTCCATCAATGGTAAAGCGCAGTGGTGCCCTGTTCGAATAGCAATACCATACCTATCCAAAAAAGACCCCACATCGTAGGCATGGTGTTCACCAAGGTTAAAAGCCAAAACGCCTTCACGCTGGTCGTTACCGTATAACCTGATGGACGGGATGTCTTTGAGCTTTTGCGATGCATACGCCATAATTTGCGCTTCATAAGCAAAAACATCGCGTAAATTTAATGCAGTTAAATAGTCAAACGCGGCACCTAACCCAATAATTGCACTCACATTTGGCGTGCCCGCCTCAAAACGCCAAGGCGCATCCGCAAAGGTAATCCCCTTAGTTAGGCTAACTTGGCGGATCATCGCCCCGCCGCCTTCCCATGGTGGCATCACATCTAAGATAGCCTTTTTCCCGAACAAAATACCAATACCCGTTGGCCCGTATAATTTGTGCCCCGAGAACACATAAAAATCACAGTCCAGATCCTGTACATCAACCTGTTGATGCATCGCACCTTGGGCACCATCCACTAAAATTGCCAGTTCACTGCTTTTTTGCGAGGCAATATCACGTGCTTGCTGGATAATTTCTTTAACTGGGTTTACAGTGCCTAGCACATTCGAAATATGTGTGAAGCTCAGTAACCGTGTTCGTGCATCGATAAATTCATTGAGTTTATCTAGCTGCAAGGTTCCATCATCTGAAATAGGGATCACTCGCACTTCAAAACCAATTTCTTCGGCTAATAGAAACCAAGGAACGATATTGGCATGGTGCTCCATTTCGGTGATGACGATATTGTCGCCTTCAAAGAGATGTTTGCGTCCGTAGCTATTGGCAACGAGGTTAATCCCTTCTGTGGTACCTTTAACAAAAACAATTTCTTCGTTTGAACCTGCATTGATGAAATCTGCGGCCTTTTGGCGCACCTCTTCCATCATGGTTGTCGCATTGGCACTGAGCGTGTGAATGCCGCGGTGAACCGCGGCATACTGATGTAACGTAAATTCACTCTCGCGCTCAATAACTTGCAACGGTTTTTGTGCACTCGCTGCACTGTCTAAATAGACGAGTGGATGGTTATTCACTGATTGTGATAAGGCAGGAAAATCCTGCCTGACTAACGCAACATCAAATGACATGGTATTAAACCTCCGCTAAGCGCTGGCGGATGTTTGCCATCACAGCGTGTTTTAACTCTTCTGACTCAATAGACTCAGTCAATTCCGCAGCAAATGCGATGATAATCATATGCTTAGCAGCTTTACCATCAATTCCTCTTGAGCGCAGATAAAATAATTGCTCGTCATCGATTCGACCGACTGTCGCACCATGGCCACATTTCACGTCGTCTGCATAAATTTCAAGCTGTGGCTTGGTATCAATTTCAGCCTTATCACCGAGCAACAAGGTATTGTTCGTCATTTGGCCATCAGTTTTCAGCGCATTTGGGGCAACTTTGATCATCCCATTAAACACCGCTTTACTGCTGTCCATCGCAATCACTTTATGCAATTGACGGCTGTTACAGAAACTGTTGTTGTGTTCTAAATACGTCCGCGTATCTGCTATTTCGCTATCTTTTGGCAACAATAAGCTATTAAGCTCAAGCTCTGTATTTTCACCATCAAGACGAGCACTCGTGTGGTTACGTGTTAAACCCGCACCCAACAAGAAACTGGTACTTTTAACGCGGCTATCACGCCCAACTACAATATCATTATGGGCGAAATGTTGTGCCTGTGAACTTTCCACATTGAGTTTGAAGTGGCTAAAGTCTGCATTGTCACCCACTTCGGCGGTTAAACGACTCCCCGTCATGTGCGCTTGACCATTTAAACTAACAAAGTGCTCAATGACCTGCGCTTTACTGTTGGTATCGAGTGTTAAATGATAACGATACTGGCTGATATTCATCGCCTGTTCATCATTTTTGCCACTCGAAATATTCAATAAATACAACGGTTTTTCTGCTATTTTATTCGCGGCCAAGTGAATCACTAACGGCTGTACTGCCAAGCTTTCCGTTAAATGCAAAAAGATTTCGCTATTGACTGGCGCAGGGAGTAAATCTTGATTATCGAGCAGAGACACTTGGAAAGGCCCGACATCAATAGAACTCAGAGCTGAACTATAGCGCCCATCAATTAATACAATACGGTAAGCATCAATTGGTAAGGCTAACTTTTCACATTCACTCGCGACGGCATCTGCATCACTAAACTGATATTGAGTATTCAGTACGCTATTTAGTGGTGTGTAGTGCCAATCTTCATGGCGAAACGCAGGTAAGCCGACTTGTTTAGCCTGTTCCCAATGGTTTTTTGCGTGCTGTGAATTTTCGCCTAAGCGTTGTTCGAATAGCTTCGCAAAGCGTGACATAGCTTGCTCATTCAGTGCAGCAACTTCAGCACGCTTTTGTGCTCTTTCACTGTTGGTCAATAAGCCAGCCATAACCCTGCTCCTCCAGTTTTTTCGCCAAACTGAAATCACCTGATTTGATGATTTTCCCTTGATATAAAACGTGGACGAAGTCAGGTTTTACATAATCTAAAATGCGCTGATAGTGTGTCACAATAATAAATGAACGTTCAGGAGAACGCAGTGAATTCACACCGTTAGCGACAATTTTCAAGGCATCAATATCCAGCCCCGAATCCGTTTCATCAAGAATACACAGTTGTGGTTCTAATGCGGCCATTTGCAGGATATCATTACGTTTTTTTTCACCGCCAGAGAAACCGACGTTAACTGAACGCGCTAATAAATCCTCTGGCATTTCCAATAATTTAATTTTATCTTCGATAAAATCTTGGAAATCAAAACGGTCTAATGCATCTTGCTGGCGATATTCACGCACTGCGTTAACAGCTGTTTGTAAGAAAAATTGGTTACTCACGCCAGGAATTTCAACTGGGTATTGGAAGGCTAAGAAAACACCTTCGCCCGCTCGTTCTTCAGGGTCTAATTCAAAGAGATCTTTACCTTTGAAAGTCACTGAACCGCTATCAATTTCATATTCTTCGCGACCCGCAAGCGTTGCCGATAATGTACTTTTGCCTGAACCATTTGGGCCCATGATAGCGTGAACTTCCCCTGGTTTCACTTCCAGAGATAACCCTTTTAAAATTTCATTACCTTCTACACTCACGTGTAAATCTTTAACACTTAACATATTTACATGCCTTTAGCGCTCACGCGCAAATAAACTCGATAAGGATCAGCCAACGCTGTGCTCTAAGCTGATCGCCAGCAATTTTTGTGCTTCTACGGCAAACTCTAATGGGAGTTCCGAGAACACATCTTTACAGAAACCATTTACAATCATAGAAATAGCATCATCTTCGCTAATTCCCCGTTGTAAGCAGTAAAATAGCTGGTCTTCGCCAATACGTGAAGTTGTGGCTTCGTGCTCAAGCTGTGCCGTATTATTTTTAACTTCTACATAGGGGAACGTATGTGCCCCACATTGCGTGCCGATTAACATGGAATCACACTGCGTGAAGTTACGTGCATTTTGCGCGCTTGGCAGGATTTTGACTAAACCACGGTAGCTGTTTTGGCTCTTACCCGCAGAGATCCCTTTTGAGATAATCGTTGAACGGGTATTTTTCCCGATGTGGATCATCTTGGTTCCCGTATCTGCTTGCTGGTTACCGTTTGTCAGTGCCACAGAGAAAAACTCACCGACTGAGTTATCCCCTTTAAGGATCACGCTTGGGTATTTCCAAGTTATCGCCGAGCCTGTTTCGGACTGCGTCCACGACATTTTAGAGTTTTCGCCCTCACACAATGCACGCTTAGTCACAAAGTTTAAAATACCGCCTTCTTCGCTATCCCCACCAGAGAACCAGTTTTGAACAGTGGAATATTTAACTTCGGCATCTTTATGAATAATCACTTCGACCACCGCGGCGTGCAACTGGTAGCTATCACGAACAGGAGCAGAACACCCTTCGATATAGCTGACGTAACTGCCTTCATCTGCAATTAAAATGGTGCGTTCAAATTGCCCCGTTTTGGCTGCATTAATGCGAAAATAGGTGGAGAGTTCCATTGGGCAATGTACCCCTTTCGGGATGTACACAAAGGTGCCATCAGAAGCCACTGCCGCATTTAACGCTGCAAAAAAGTTATCGTGGCTTGAAACGACGCTACCCAAGTATTTCTGAACTAATTCAGGGTATTCTTGGATAGCCTCGCTAAATGAACAGAAGATCACGCCATGTTTAGCAAGATCCTCACGATAAGTCGTAGATACTGATACGGAGTCAAAAATCGCATCCACTGCAACCGCTTTACCTTCACGAACAGGCACACCTAATTGGTTGAAAGCTTCTTCGACTTCTGCCGTTAAGTAATTATTGGTCTCGGCAACGCCCGTTGCTTGGGTTGCCCCAGATTGGGAACCACAGGTATCATCACACGAGCCACAAGATGGCGCAGAATAATAGCTGTAATCCTGATAATCAAGATTTGGGTAATGAGCTTTGAGCCAATGGGGCTCTTCCATGCCTTTCCAGTGATTAAAGGCATCAAGGCGGAATTGTAACATCCACTCAGGCTCATTACGTTTCGCTGAAATAGCGCGGACAACATCTTCGTTGATCCCTTTTGCCATTTCATCTGTTGCGACTTCCGTAAAGAAGCCCTCTTTATAACGCTGGTCATCAAGCCAGCTTTGAACATCATCGCCAACTTCTACATTGCTCTGTGACATAATCTGACTTCACATGTTAAACGCCGAAGCTTTCACCACACCCACAGGCATGTTGGGCTTTCGGGTTATTAAATTTGAAAATTTGATTCAGCCCTTCTTGGACGTAATCAACGACTGTGCCATCAATAAATGGCATTGCTTCTTTTGGCACATAAAGGTGCGCGCCATCGAGTTCAAATAACAGATGGTTGTCGGTTGGATTTTCGATCATTTCAAAAACATAACCGAAACCCGCGCAGCCAGACTGTTTAACGCCGAGTGAAAGCCCTTTGGTATTTGGGTTTTGCACCATCAATTTTTTGATTTGTTTTGCAGCGCTTTGTGTCAGGCTAACTCCCTGCCAATTGTTTTCATCAAATGAAAATGTCTCTACACCGTCAGTCATATTGACCCCACATTTCTTATGGCTTTTCAGCCTGTTATCAGGAGATTAACTCTGTCTACCCTATGGTAATGATTACCTATGCTACTTCAACCATTTGTTTTAAGAGGTTATAGCTATTTTAGCGTTTTTTTTATTCAAATTGAGCTTATTTATTAACCAAAAACAACCAGCAAGCCACCTAACACAATGAAAAATAACAGATAAATAGAGTTGCATTTTTTATTCAATTTTGTACTAATAAATACACAAAAATGACACAAATTAATAAAGATGCATTTATTATACAACTTAATTTATTTGAGAAAAATGAAAATGCATTCATCTGAATATATAGATGGGGTCAGTTAATAAAAACAACAACTCGTTTTCGAGATATTTTCCCGAAAACGAGGTAGACAAAGAAAGGATTTACTCAAATAACACAGCGGTTGTCAGACGTGATGTACAACATAGCTTGCCTTGTTCATTGAAAATTTCAATGTTCCAGACTTGCTGACGGCGACCTAGATGAATGGGCTTGCAAACGCCACGCACAATACCTGAACGCGCTGCGCGAACATGGTTAGCATTAATTTCAACGCCCACCACGCGCTGTTCACCTTCAGTACACATATAACCTGCGATAGAGCCTAGTGATTCAGCCAATACAACGGATGCACCACCATGCAACAAACCAAAAGGCTGCTTCGTTCGTTCATCCACAGGCATCGTTCCTTCCATATAATCATCACCCACTTTGGTGATTTCGATACCAATGTGCCCTAACATGCAAGTTTTTGCCATTTCAGCTAATTGCGTTAAATCAAATTGACGTTTCCAAATCATTAAACAATCTCCAACAAGGCTTGAATTGGGTGTTTTATTAATGTATTTTCCATGCGTTTTACTTGGCTGCGGCAAGAATAACCTGAACTTAAACAACGCTCTTTTGGCAGTGACGACATCGCCCCTTTCCAAGATAAGTTATAAATTCCTTTTGAGTTTTCTAGGTTTGCAACCTCGTGCCCATAAGTCCCCGCCATTCCGCAACAACCCACACTCACATTATTAAGCTGATGCCCGAAGCGCGCAAATAAAGACGCCCATTGGTTCGCACTATTTGGCAGTGCTGTCGATTCGGTACAATGACCAAAAAAGTACCATGGCTGTGCTGCGCTTGTTTGTACAATTTGTGGTTCAGGCAAGGTAATTAGCCATTCATGGGCCAACATTACCGTAAATTGGCACTGGTCTTTGCCTAAGATTTCGTGGTATTCATCGCGATAACACAAGACTAACGCAGGGTCGACGCCCACCATTGGCAATTGCAATTTTGCCACGCGATTTAAGAAATCTGCGGTCTTACGGGCTGTTTTCGCGAATTTAGCCAGAAAACCTTTGATATGTTGCGCTTTACCATTCGGTGAAAACGGCAACAACACAGGTTTATAACCCAATTTTTCGATTAAACGCACGAAATCAGCAACAACTTTCGCATCGTAATAGCTGGTAAATGGGTCTTGCACCACTAGCACATAGCTTTCCCGTTGGCTTGCCCCCATCCCTTCAAGCTGCTCTAATGTCATGGATACTGCAGCATGGCCTGAAAGCTCTTGTTTTAAAGTTGGCTGCGAAAATAGCGGTAAATCCACCATGCCGATAGTGCGCTCACTGAGTTTCTGCACAATGTTTTGGCGTAAAAAAAAGTTAAAAACACCTGGCGCTTTTGACAGTAATGGCGCACTTGATTCCACATTCGCAACGATATGATCACGAACTGGGCGCAAATAACGGCCGTGATATAACGCTAAAAATTTCGCTCTAAACGATGGCACATCAATTTTGATTGGGCATTGTGTTGAACACGCCTTACACGCCAAACACCCTGACATCGAGGCTTTTACTTCATGGGAAAAGTCATAATCCCCTTGCTTAGCTCGCCAGCTGTTGCGCGTTTTCTCAATCAACCCGCGTAATGATGGTTGGCTTTGCGTGATGCCTTTTTCAAGATGCTCTGGTGTCACACCTTGCTCGGCAAGTAATCTCAGCCATTCCCGCACCAAGGTAGCACGCCCTTTTGGTGAATGAATACGTTGCCCACTGATTTTCATTGATGGGCACATCGGGCTCTTCACATCAAAGTTAAAACAAAGCCCATTACCATTACAGTCCATTGCCCCACGAAACTCTTGACGCATCTGTATAGGAATTTGCCTGTCATAAGTTCCTCGTTTAATGCCATCCACTTGTTTCATTGGCACATCTAAACCCGCTGGCGGGCAAATTTTACCTGGGTTCAAACGGTTATCAGGGTCGAAAGCTGCTTTGATATTGCGCAACTCACCGTACAGCACCTCACCAAAAAACTCAGGACTGTACTCCGCACGGAAACCTTTACCGTGCTCCCCCCAAAGGAGCCCTCCGTATTTCGCTGTTAATGCAACAATTTCATCAGAAATTTGTTTCATCAATATTTCTTGCTGCGGGTCACACATATCTAACGCAGGACGCACATGTAAAACCCCTGCATCCACGTGGCCAAACATGCCATAATTGAGTTTATGGTTATCCAACAATGCCCTGAATTCAACAATATAATCAGCAAGATGCTCAGGGGGAACACATGTATCCTCAACAAATGGGATAGGCTTAGCGGCCCCTTTACTGTTGCCTAGTAAACCAACCGCCTTTTTACGCATATTATAAATGCGTGTGATATCTTCAAGATCATGACAAGTTTGGTAGCCAATCACGCCTGCCTGGTTGCTTGCCATTAATTCATCTAAGCGCTGGCACAGGCTTTCCGTCAATTGATTAATTTCATCTTCATCGTCACCACTAAATTCAACGATGTTTAGTCCTAACATTTCTTTGTTTGGCACATCTGTAATTAACGCTTTGACGGAGTGCCAAACGATGTCTTCTTTTGCAAGGTTAAGGACTTTTGAATCCACCGTTTCAACCGATAGCGCTTTGGCTTGTACCATAAATGGTGCATTACGCAGCGCAGACTCAAATGAATCGTATTTCACATTCACTAAACGGCGCACTTTAGGAAGCGGCGTAATATCCAAAGTCGCTTCCGTGATAAAGGCAAGAGACCCTTCTGACCCCGTCAAAATACGCGTAAGGTCAAACTCCGTTAATTCATCATTAAATACATGACGTAAATCGTAGCCCGTTAAGAACCGATTAAGTTTGGGGAATTTTGTTTCAATTAATTGACGTTGTTCAAGGCAGCGTTCTAAAACCGTTTTATAGATACGTCCTATTACTGAATCTTCAGACGCAATCGTTTGGGCGAGAGCAATAGGCATAGCGCGTGTATCAAGGCATTCACCTCCCAATACCATTGCTTTAACGCCTAATACGTGGTCCGAGGTTTTACCGTACACCAGCGAACCTTGCCCCGATGCATCTGTGTTAATCATCCCGCCTAATGTGGCGCGGTTACTGGTCGATAATTCGGGCGAGAAAAAATAGCCATAAGGTTTAAGAAACTGATTAAGCTGGTCTTTAATAACACCTGCCTCGACCTTAACCCAGCCCTGCTCAGGGTTAATTTCTAAAATGCGGTTCATATAACGAGACATATCGACAACAATCCCTTCTGTTAAGGATTGTCCGTTCGTTCCCGTACCACCGCCACGTGGTGTGAAAGTGAGCTCACTGTATTTTTCTTGTCCAGCAACACGTGTAATAATTTGCACGTCAGCACTGGAACGCGGGAAAACGACAGCTTGGGGCAGCAACTGGTAGATACTGTTGTCTGTCGCCATTGATAATCTTTCTGCATAACTGGTGCCATTATCACCCGTAAAACCTTGTTCTTGTAGCTCATGCAAGAACGTGATGACGAGTTGGCTGAGATGAGGTGCTTCTGATATACGCGGGATCATTATTAACGATGACTCTTGTTGTTTAGTGTTCGCATTACTCGTTATGTACTATCTTTATTTTAAGTTGCACAATAGTGTCTTAGGTTTATGAAAAATGGTATTCACAGCCTGTAAAGACAGTACAGCCGCTGATGACATTGTCGTCATGAACCATATCACAATATTGTTTTTTTTAACCGTGAAAAATAATTACGTTATTTTCACCTTAAAAAAGGCCATACAAGCAGAATTTTCATTTGTTAAGGATCAATCATTAATGGAAAAATCGCAAAAACGTTTGGATCTTCCCAAACTTATTTTCGGGCTGTTATCCATCGTTTTAATGATAGCGGCCTGTTTTTGGGTGCTTAACCCCTTTATTCTGGGTTTTGTTTGGGCTGGAATGATGGTCATTGCGACTTGGCCGTTGTTATTACACCTCGAGGCGCGCCTATGGAATAAAAGATGGCTTGCTGCCTTAATGATGGTTCTCCTCATTTTACTGCTGTTTGTTATTCCACTTGGTATCTTAATCGGCAGTATCATTGAGAATAGCTCCCCACTCATTGAGCTAGCAAAATCGCCATCTAGTCTCACATTACCAGACTTAGAGTGGTTAAATACCATTCCAATGGTGGGTGAGAAAATTTATTACGCATGGCACAGCTTGGTAGCAAGTGGCGGTAATGCCCTGCTGGCAAAAATTCAGCCATACTTTGGGCAAGCAGCAGGTTGGTTTGCCACACAAGCGATTAGTGCAGGACGCTTTGTTTTCCACTTAGTATTAATGTTGCTCTTTAGTGGGCTACTCTACCTAAAAGGCGAAACAGTCATGTTAGGCATGCGTCATTTTGCCGTTCGCTTGGCGGGGATCCGTGGTGATGCAGCTGTTGTCTTAGCCGCACAATCCATTCGTGCAGTTGCACTTGGTGTGGTGGTGACCGCATTGATTCAAGCGATTGTCGGTGGTATTGGCCTTGCACTCTCTGGCATCAGCTATGCGGCTATTCTGACCGTATTGCTGTTTATTTGCTGTGTAGCGCAATTAGGGCCCTTATTAATCATGATCCCTTCAGTATTATGGTTATTTTGGACTGGCGACACCACATGGGGCATTATTTTGGCGGTTTGGGCTGCAATAGTGGCCACCATGGATGGTGTACTACGTCCATGGCTGATTAAAATGGGCGCTGATTTACCGATGGTACTGATCCTTGTTGGGGTTATCGGCGGAATTTTATCATTTGGTATGATAGGGTTATTTATTGGCCCTGTTGTTTTGGCGGTTTCATACAGCCTATTAAAGGCTTGGATGAACGAAGTCGCCCCTCCTAATGAAGACCTAAGCGAAACCGAAAAGTTTCTTGAGGAAGAATTTTTGATTAAGAAATAGTTTTAGCTAATTGAAGCAGATATGTTTATCAATAGACATGTCTGTTTCATTAATGATTTCCTTGCCATTAATATTTAGAAACAATATTTAACACTCTAACGTTAGTATTCAGCTTAATTTATGTTAACATAAAACAACTGAATATTTCTCTTTACGTAACAATAGGTAACATTAATATTGAGAGTGTTCTTAATGATTGTATAATGTAATTAGCTTATTATCTAATTATTGAATCAAATAAATTTAATCACTATGCCAACCTTTTATAGGCGTAGTGATATAAACGAATTGCTGTGTGTAGTCTTTGCCTGTCAGCCCATGATAGGCTTTTTTTTTGCCTAAATATTCAATATGAATAATATTCACATCTAAATTAAATCATCAGTTTACAAACATTGATTGAAATCAATTTTCAGTTTACGTTAAATAAGTGAATATACTCCTTTAGTATTATCCTCCCCACTTTCGTTTTAATTAATCACGCGAATTATTAACTCAATACTCATATTATTACACATATTAAGAGTATTAATGTGTATATATTTATAATGCGCATGACATATTAAATGCATAATCATTCGCTACTTTTTTATATCTATCGTATTAAATAATCGTTATTACCAATTGCAATTATCGGTATTTTAAATGAATAAAAAGGCCAATTGGGAGATACCCAATCGGCCTTTTCAACTAATGGTAATAAATCGTTTTATTATTGGTTTTCTGCGATTGTTAGCCACGTTTGAACCACAGTATCTGGGTTCAATGATAAGCTATCAATACCTTCATCAACTAACCACTGAGCAAAGTCTTGATGGTCAGATGGGCCTTGTCCACAAATTCCAACATATTTATTCTGACGTTTTGCCGCTTTAATCGCCATAGAAAGCATCGCTTTAACAGCATCATTACGCTCATCAAATAGCTCTGAAACAACACCAGAGTCTCTATCCAAGCCTAATGTTAGCTGGGTCATATCGTTAGAGCCGATTGAAAAACCATCAAAATGCTCAAGGAATTGTTCAGCTAATAGTGCGTTTGAAGGAATTTCACACATCATAATCACTTTTAAGCCATTTTCACCACGCCTTAAATCATGCTTCGCCAGCTCAGCAATGACAGACTCAGCTTGTGCAACAGTACGCACAAACGGGATCATCACTTCAACGTTAGTTAACCCCATGGTGTTACGCACACGTTTAACCGCTTCACACTCCAACGCAAAACATGCGCGGAAGCTATCAGAGACGTAACGCCCTGCACCACGGAAACCTAACATTGGGTTTTCTTCTTCTGGCTCATAAATATCACCACCTACTAAGTTGGCGTATTCATTCGATTTAAAGTCAGATAAACGAACAATCACACGTTTCGGCCAGAATGCTGCCGCTAAAGTTGAGATCCCTTCAGTTAATTTGCCGATATAAAACTCAATCGGATCTTCATAACCTGCCATCATTTCACGAATTTCAACTTGTAATTCAGGGGATTGTTTATCAAATTCCAGTAATGCTCTTGGATGAACTCCAATCATACGGTTAATGATAAATTCCAAACGTGCCAAACCCACACCTTCGTTTGGTAAACAAGCAAAATCAAATGCGCGATCAGGGTTACCCACGTTCATCATAATTTTGACGTTTAAATCAGGCATATCGCTGACTTCTGAACTGTGAATTTCAAATGCTAACTCACCGCCATACACAAAACCTGTATCACCTTCTGCACAAGAAACCGTCACATTTTGGCCTTCTTGTAAGCGCTCTGTTGCATCCCCACACCCCACTACCGCAGGGATGCCTAATTCACGAGCAATAATTGCAGCGTGGCATGTACGTCCACCACGGTTTGTGACGATAGCGGCAGCCTTTTTCATGATAGGTTCCCAATCAGGGTCTGTCATGTCAGTGACCAACACATCACCAGGCTGAATTCTATCCATTTCGCTAAGGTTATGGATAACTTTCACCTTACCTGCACCGATACGATGACCAATAGCGCGGCCTTCTACCAATACTTGACCTTGCTGTTTTAACTGGTAACGCTCCATCACTTGTTGATTAGAACGCACAGTTTCTGGCCTTGCTTGAACAATATACAGACGCCCATTATGGCCATCTTTTGCCCATTCTATATCCATTGGACGACCATAGTGTTTTTCAATCTGTAGTGCTTGGCGAGCCAGCTCTTCAACCTCAAGATCAGTCAAAGAGAAACGATTGCGTAACCCTTCTGGCACATCTTCAATTTGCACTTGTTTACCGTGCTCTTTACTGTTGGCATACACCATTTGTAATTTTTTAGAGCCAAGGGTACGGCGCACAATTGCAGGACGGTTATTTTTCAGGGTTGGCTTGTGTACATAGAACTCATCAGGGTTCACAGCACCTTGTACCACCATCTCACCTAAACCATAAGCTGAGGTGATGAAAACAACCTGATCAAAGCCCGATTCAGTATCAATGGTGAACATAACACCCGATGACGCTAAGTCAGAACGAACCATTCTTTGCACACCTGCAGATAATGCCACACCACGGTGGTCATAACCTTGGTGTACACGATAAGAGATTGCACGGTCATTAAACAAAGATGCAAATACGTGTTTAATCGCAACTAAAACAGCATCAATACCTTGAACGTTCAAGAATGTTTCTTGTTGCCCTGCAAACGAAGCATCTGGCATATCTTCTGCAGTAGCAGACGAACGCACAGCAAATGAAGCTTCAGCTTCACCTTCAGAAAGCTGAGCAAATGCATCACGAATATCTTGTTCCAACTCCTTCGTCAGTGGAGTATCAATCACCCATTGACGGATCTGAGCACCTGCTACAGCCAGTTGGTTCACATCATCAATATCCGTTTCATCTAGCAGGTTATAAATGCGCTGATTTACACCGCTCTGCTCCAGAAAATCATTAAACGCCTGTGCGGTTGTCGCGAAACCGTTAGGTACGGATACACCCAGATCAGATAAGTTAGTGATCATTTCACCGAGAGAGGCATTTTT
Source organism: Providencia xihuensis (assembly GCF_041953405.1). Lineage (NCBI taxonomy): Bacteria > Pseudomonadati > Pseudomonadota > Gammaproteobacteria > Enterobacterales > Morganellaceae > Providencia > Providencia xihuensis. The sequence continues at coordinate 2,710,781 of NZ_CP169565.1, forward strand.
GCCACCAACACGGTCAACATCATTCATCCCTAATTGGTTATACCAAAGTACATTACACGGAGTGAGGCCATTTGTGGACATTGAAAGCGATCCTTTTATAGCAATTTAGTGACAGAGTACAAATCGTAAAAAATCTCGTTGGCGAAATATCGCCTCGTGAAATAGACTAGCACAGACGGTATGAGAAGATGGACTGGTGAATCGTTCCATCAATTAAGAAAACTTTTTTGTTCTAAAAATCGTTCAAAAAATGGCTATACTTCCCCTGATAAACTAATTTTTAAACTTTAAACAAAGATAATATCCCTCAATATCCAGTGATAAATACAATAAGAGGCTAATAATAATGACCGAATTAGGAGCAATGAATACGATGGCAAGCCAAGTTCAACGCACTGTTTTCTTTATTTCTGATGGCACAGCGATCACCGCTGAAACTATAGGGCATGCAGTACTTTCGCAGTTTCCTCTTTCATTTACCTCTTACACATTACCGTTTGTCACCACGCCGACTCGGGCAGAAGAAATCAAACAAAAAATAGATACACTTTATGCAGAAACACAGATCCGTCCTTTGGTGTTCTATTCCATCATCTCCCCAGAAGTTAAACAGATAATCACTCAGAGCTTAGGGTTTTGCCAAGATATCGTCCAAAGTTTAGTCGCTCCGATTCAAAAGGAGGTTGGTCTTGAACCCGAGCCAAAGCTAAACCGAACCCACGGTTTATCTATGCAGAATATGAACCAATACGATGCACGTATTGCTGCCATTGAATATACACTGGCTCATGATGATGGTATTTCCTTAAGAAATCTCGACCAAGCTCAAGTCATTCTGATTGGCGTTTCCCGTTGTGGTAAAACCCCAACTAGCCTTTATTTAGCAATGCAATTTGGTATTCAAGCGGCAAATTACCCTTTCACCGCTGATGATATGGATAATTTACAGTTACCTGTCGCGTTACGTCCTTACACCCACAAATTATTTGGTTTAACCATTAGTCCAGAGCGATTAGCGGCAATCCGTGAAGAGCGCCGTGAAAATAGCCGTTATGCATCGATTAGGCAGTGCCGAATTGAAATTGCTGAAGTCGAAGCCTTATTTAGACAAAATAAAATCAATTACTTAAATACGACGAACTATTCTGTAGAGGAAATTTCTGCCAAAGTGATTGATACCATGGGATTACAAAGACGTATATTCTAGTGAATATAAAATAAAAAAAATTATTCATTCAATTTACGCTGGAGGTTGAAATTAAGCCATATTCGTTTATTGTGATCTTTATCACTTATATGGCGACAGCCTATTCAAGTTTCTGAGAACAAAAATGCACAAAACTGATGAGTTACGTACAGCGAGAGTGGACAGCTTAATCACACCACAAACTCTTGCCGATGAATTTCCTATTTCCGTAAAAGTTGCCGAAAACGTGACAGCGTCACGAAAACGTATTGAACAGATTTTATCAGGCCAAGACCCTCGTTTGCTGGTGATTGTCGGCCCTTGTTCTATTCATGATATTGATGCCGCTATTGAATATGCAACGAAATTAAATGCATTAAGAGAACGCCATCAAGACCGCTTAGAAATTGTCATGCGCACCTATTTTGAAAAACCGCGCACCGTTGTGGGCTGGAAAGGCTTAATTTCTGATCCAAATTTAGACAATTCATGCCAAGTCAATACGGGTATTCGCCTTGCACGAAAATTACTGATTGAAGTTAACCAGTTAGGATTAGCCACTGCCACCGAGTTCCTCGATATGGTGACGGGTCAATATATTGCTGATTTGATAAGCTGGGGCGCAATTGGTGCGCGTACAACCGAAAGTCAAATCCATCGTGAAATGGCTTCAGCACTGTCTTGCCCTGTCGGTTTTAAAAATGGCACCGATGGCAACATTAATATTGCTATTGATGCTATCAGAGCGGCAAAAGCCCAACATATGTTTTTATCCCCAGATAAAAATGGCCAAATGACCATCTACCAAACCAGTGGTAACCCACACGGGCATGTCATTATGCGTGGTGGTAAACAGCCAAATTACAGCGCTGGTGACCTTGCAGCCGCATGCGATAAACTCCGTAAGTTTGAATTACCAGAGCATTTAGTGGTTGATTTTAGCCATGGTAATTGCCAAAAAATTCATCGTCGCCAACTTGAGGTTGCACGGGATATAGCGGAGCAAATTAAAGATGGTTCAACCGCGATTAGTGGCATAATGGCAGAGAGTTTTTTAGTTGAAGGCACGCAAAAAGTAAGCTCTGAACAACCATTAGTTTACGGTCAATCTATTACCGACCCTTGCCTTGGTTGGGATGATACTGAACAACTGATTGAAATTCTTGCTCAAGCTGTGGATCACCGCTTTAAATAGTTTTTCACTGCATCGCTCTCGCTTTGGTAAATCACTCACCAAAGCGAGCCTCAAACATCACCAAAAAAAATAAAAAAACAAAACCAATAAATCCCACGATATTAATATCTATTAATTTTCAATAATCATTTAATTTAATCCAAAAAATTCTTGACCCCCCATACATTAACGATAATAATTCTCACTACTAACACGCAACTCGTTAGAAAGCACATGAGAACAATTTTATGACCTTATTAAAAAAGACAAATCAAATGGTAACGAAGGATCTTTTTTTAGCTAAGAGAGAAGACCCCACTCTGGTACCTATTGAAGCAAAATCGACCCAAGCGATGTTAGCAACACACATCATTGATAGTCAGCAACTACTTAATAAGGAAGGAAAAGTTGAAATTCTACACCGTGGGGAAATTTACCAACTAAAGCAAACCCGCTCAGGTAAATTAATTCTAACGAAATAAATAAGTTATACCGACAATCTATAGCACGCCACCCAGACATCATCAAGGCAGCCAGCTTAAACCACACATAAGGAAAGGATTTCCTATGCCATTTAAACTGATGCCTACATCAATTTCTAACCCTCAACACCAATATAAACTCCGTTTTTCAACGCTTGCTACCGCTTTGGCAATTTCGAGTACGAGTCATACTGCACTCGCCCAAAATGAAGCAAAAGACGTTATGTATGTATCTCAATCGCCATTTAGTTATGAAAAAATTGCTGTTGCTCAGCAAATTGAGGTTATTAATGCCCAAGCCCCTGAATTGCAATCTGCGACTTCAGTATTGGATTTACTCAAAGGCCAAGCCGGGGTACTCGTCACGGGTGCAGGTAGCACATATGGGCAGAGTCTTCAAATGCGAGGCTATGATCAACGAGGCGTAAAAATTACTATCGATAATGTCACCCAAGATTTTAACTCTGGCTTATTTGATGCCACTTTTATTGACCCTGCCCTAGTTAAAAAAGTTACCGTTCATAAAGGCGGTGGTTCGCTTCACCATGGTAACGGTGCACTCGCAGGTGTCGTCTCCATAAAAACCCTCAACGCATCTGATTTATTAAAACCTGGGCAACATTTTGGTGGGCATGTTACCACTGGTATTAACCAGAATGATCATAGCTATCATGCAGGTGCAACTCTGTTTAGCCATGTCGATACTTTCGATACCATCTTAAGCTACCAGCAACGTAAAATACAACTCAATAACCCATACGTAGCCCAAGGCCTAGAGACCAATGAAGAAATTCATAATTGGATGTTGAAAACAACGTGGTTTGCTCACCCAGCCTATCAAACCACAATACAACTTAAAGAATACCGTAATAACAGCATTGGCCAAAAACAGCCAAGTATATCTTTTAATCAAACCCTCTTTCCAAACACCCCACATGAAAGGAGTTCACTACAACGAGATATCCACATTGGCCAACACTTCTCACCCAATAATACGCTTAATTGGCAGGCAAACTGGGACTTTTACTACTCAAGTATCGCACTTAACCAGTTAGACCTCATTAAAGTGAAAAAAACACCAAACGATTACCGTGAAGAAGATCGAGACCAATATACATACGGGACCAAATTCACCAATAGCTTTATAGTACCTATGAATAATTGGGCGAATAACGCAATTCAAAGTGGCTTCGAATATTATCAACAAGAACAAAAATCTAATGAGTATTCAATCAGCTATCCTAATGCCCATCTATTAAATAGTTCAGGGTGGCTAAACAACGATCTCACATTACACCACTTACCTATTACATTTTCAGCAGGAACACGTTTTACTTATTATAAAACCTCTCGTAAAGATATCGCGGAAGATAGTCATACAAATTGGTCATCAAGGTTCGCTGTGAGTGCAACACCATCACATTGGCTGAATCTATTTTCTTCCTATTCAGAAGGCTACCGAACACCTCGTATGGCAGAGTTATACAATAACTCTCATCATTTTCGTGTTCCATTTATAGGATATACATCGGACTTTATCCCTTCACCAGATCTAAAACCTGAAACAAATAAAACAGTTGAAGCAGGTATGAAATTCAGCTTCGACGAACTAGCATTGACAGGGGACTCACTTCAGTTTGGTAGCACGGTGTTTCATACTAAAGCCAAAAATCATATTGCCCTTGATGCTCAATACAAAAAAAGAATTGATCGAAGCTTAAAGTTTTTTTGGCTACCTGAAAAGATTTATTATATCAATGTGCCATCTGCGACCATCAAAGGTGTTGAGAGCTTCGTTCACTATAAAACACATTGGTTTGACCTCGATGTTAGCCATAACCTCATTGTTGGAAAAGAAGATGAAACACACCATACCCTTTCCTCTCTTCGCCCAAATTCCTTAGTTGCCCGTTTTAATGCACCGATAGCACACACAGGGGTCAATCTTGGATGGGTTGGTGAATTTGCAGCACGCAGCAAATTTGATGGGGACGATACTTACGTATTACCTGGGCAAAAATCAGTGGAGAAGTTAGATCGCTATCGCCGTGAAGTCATTCAATATCCTGGTTATAGCCTTCATGACTTCTACATTAGCTATCAAGCAGACCAATTCATTAAAGGTCTCAGTTCTACCTTAGCACTCAAAAATGCGTTCGATAAAAATTACGTTTCTTCCATGGGGGTTCCACAAGAAGGCCGTAATTTCTATTTTAACCTGAATTATAAATGGTAACGAAATAATTAAGTAGGCTAGTTGGGCCTATTAACACAGTAAATAAGCCCAACTAATTATTATTGGATACAATATAAATAAGGAAATAATTGTGAACTCAGTATATTACAAAGACTACTTACAGTTAAAGCAACAGTTTCCAAATAAGTATGCTCGGGATTTAGCTACTCAGCTTAATATCACTGAAGCTGAGCTTTTATATCGCCGAGTTGGTCATGACAATGTAAAACGGCTTTCAGGTCATTAACCTGAACTACTTCATACGCTATCAACGATAGGCCAGGCTAAAGCCATTACACGCAACAATTACGCCGTCAGTATTCAAACTGGCGTATATGATAACCCACGTTTTAGTGACCATGCGGGCCTATTCCTTAATCCAGGAAAACTGGATTTGAGAATGTTTTTTGCACAATGGGATTCCATATTCACGCTCTCGGAACAAATAGGGAATGACATTCGGCACAGCATTCAATTTTTTGATAAGAATGGGGATGCCATACATAAAGTTTATTCCTGTGAACACACTGACATGAAAGTGTGGCAAGACATTATTACTCACTATACGTCCATCGATAACCCCCCACTACAACTCGATACTGTTTTATCATTTTCAAATAGCGAAATTAGTGATGAAACTAAGCAACAAATTGAACAACAATGGCGCGATATGTCCGATGTTCATCAATTTTTCACCTTATTAAAAACGCATAATTTAAGTCGCCAGCAAGTTTTTCGTATAGTAAGTAACGAACTCGCTTGGCAAGTCCCAACAAATTCACTATCACAGTTACTCTCTCTCGCCCACCAAGCCAAAAATGAGATTATGCTTTTTATTGGTAATCGTGGATGCGTCCAAATTTTCACGGGTGTTATCAACAAACTCTCACCACTGAAAATTGAAAGCTCACAAACAGATTGGCTTAATATGTCTAGTAATGATTTCAATTTGCATATTATTGAGAATGGTATTTCTGAATGCTGGGTGACGAGAAAACCGACACAAGACGGGTTTGTGACAAGCCTAGAAGTCTTCGATAATCAAGGTAACCAAATCATACAAATGTATGGGCAGCGTACTGAGGGGGTTCCTGAGCAAACTCAGTGGAGCCAACAAATACTTTCTTTACATCGAATTTAATTACTAAATTATTTTATGCAATATTGGCTTCTAATGTTCATAACACTTTGTATCTCAAATTGTACATGGTCAAAAGAACGCATAGTGTCTTTGGGGAATGATATCACCGAAATTATTTTTGCCCTTAATTTCGGTGGCAATATCATTGCTCAAGGTACTTCGGGTTCTGTAGAACAGCAACCTCCAACTATTGAAGATATAAAACAAATTAATCCTCAACACATTGTTTCAATGCAACCTACCCTTGTTTTAGCCAGTGATCAAGTCAGGCCTTCTTCTGCCCTGTTACATATACAAAGCCAAGGAATACACGTTATTAAAGTTGCTCGCGGAATGACATTAGAAGCCATTCCTAAAAAAATTCGTACAATTGCCAAACAAATAAATCAAGTCCATTTAGGGGAACAACTTATCCAAAAATTTCAGAGTGACCTTAGCAAAATTAAGACATCACCAATAAATAAAAATGTTCTCTTTATTATCAATAAAGGTGGTGTTATCCCCTTAATTGCTGGGAAAAATACAACTGCAGATAAACTTATTACCGCAATTGGTGCTAAAAATGCGATGGCAAACATTGAACTATATCAGCCTCTTTCTCCCGAAGCCATTATCGAAGGACAACCTGATTTAATCGTTGTATGCCATGAGAGCGCAAAAACTCTCGGGGGCGCAAAGAGTATTTGGCGGCTTCCAGGTATCTCAATGACACCCGCGGGTCGAAATAAAGCATTAGTCATCGTCGATGATATAGGAATGCTAAACTTTAGCCTAGGAACTCCCTTAGTGATGTTACAGATACGTCAAAAATTAGAACAGCTACCTGATTAATATTTCATAGATAGAAAATGACTCGACCTATAATTTTATTACCTATTGATTTTAAATGGTTTTACGAAAACCCTTTCTTCGGTTTTTTATAGTAAATAACCCTCATAAACAACAATATCGCTCTTAAAAATATTGCGTTTCCACATATTTATCTAGATAACGTTAATTCTTTTAACATTCGTGATAAAGATGATATTTAATCTTAATTATGCTGTGTTTTTAGTTGTTTTCACTAAAACAATTACCTCGGAATTTCCTGTCTATTGTTATATAAAATCTATAATATAATTTTTCAATTATTTACTTGGTTAATAAATTAGAACTGCTTAGTCAAAATATTTGACTGATTATTATAAAATAATTTTTTATTGGAAATAAAAAACAAAATTTAAGCATAACTATTTGTATTTAAATAAATTTAAACATACGTAAGTGTATGTTTAAATCATTGATTTTTTCAACAACTATCATACCAATAGTTATTATCATATAAAAAAAGCACGTTTGGCCTATCGATATATCGGAAAAAAAGGAAGAATAGACCCTAATTTCGTGAGTTATTATTAGTTATTAATGAACAATAGCCTACTTGAGTAGGAGGTAAATATGTCAGAAAGTGTAGTCAACGATATCGTGAAATGGCTTGAAAGCCAGTTGCAACGCAATGAAGGCATCAAAATCGACACAATAGCCGATAAAAGTGGTTATTCTAAATGGCATTTACAGCGTGTTTTCAAAGAAATGAAAGGATGCACGCTTGGCGAATACGTCCGTAAACGTCGTTTGTTAGAGGCTGCTAAATCATTACGTGAAGGCAACTTACCAATCCTTGATATTGCTCTGCAATATGGATTCAGTTCACAAGCTACATTTACTCGTATCTTTAAAAAACATTTTGATACGACGCCAGCAAAATTCCGTCAAACTGGTGAACTGCCTGAATGCAAAAGTTTTATGACATGCAGTTGTCATAACTAGTTAGTTTCAAGATCATTCCTTCCTATTAGTTGTTAGTATTTTGAAGTCTATGTCTGAGCCGACCATGTCGGCTCATTTTTTAACTTAGTTCATGCACTAACCAGTTCTCTAAATCGTTAAGTTGATCTTGTAACTCAGGCCACTGTTGCTTCATCTGGCAACATAATTTTTTGATCGTTTCAGTTTGATAAACTTTCCCCAACATTTGCTCGCTCAGCCACTCAAGGGGCGTTGGGTCTAAACTATCGGTAAAAAACTGACAACGACTAATTACCCCTTTTTCAATATCAAAATGAAATTCAATCCCACCCCAAGGAAAACGAGTATCTGAATAATGGGAAAATGCAGGCGCTTGGCCAAAATTCCATTCCCAGCTACTTTGCTTGGCAAATGTTTCCGTGAAATTAGGCAGGTCAGGCAGTTTTTCAGGAGAGATATACTCCGCTTTAACTGTTTCACCAAAATGATCAAAAAAGCTTTTAATCACCCCTTCACAGACAGTTTCATGGCTGATGTTAGGCACTAGTTCAGAAAGATTCGCAACACGCGAGCGAACCGAGGTAATTCCTTTTGCCTGTAATTTTTTGGGATCAGGATTAAGGTAATTGGCTAGTCGGCTTAAATCTGCATTAATCAATAGTGTACCGTGGTGAAACCCGCGATCTTTCGTTTCGCGATAAGCAGAACCCGAAATTTTGCGTGGGCCATTTTCCGTATTGAGCACTAAATCATTACGCCCTGAAACTTCAGCCACAATGCCCACATTAGCCAATCCATCGACAATAATTTGTGTAGAAACCGTTTTATCGTATTCAGGTTTACCCGCCATAAACGTAAAACAAGTATTGCCTAAGTCATGGAAGACAGCTCCACCGCCACTACTGCGACGTGCTAAGCGAACATTGTCTTCTTCCATTCGGCGAGTATTACATTCTTTCCACGGGTTTTGGGCACGACCAATGACCACCGTATCAGCATTACGCCATAAAAACATCACACGCTGATCGGCAGACATTTGCCTAAAAATAGTTTCCTCGACCGCAAGGTTAAACCAAGGGTCAAACGATTCTGAAATGAGTAAACGCAATGTTGACATGGAGCTATCCTAAAAACAAAACTTGCTCTTAAGATAGCATAATGACTGAAAAAAATTGCGCATTTAAATGCGCCTTGCCTGCCAGAACACTTTTCGCCAATACACGTTGTCCATTGACGAGCGGATCACACCTTTACTGGTTGATGCATGAATAAAAGTGTTATCGGTGTCATAAATACCAACGTGTAACCCATTTTCGCCAGAGCCGGTTTTAAAAAACACGAGATCGCCAGGCATTAAATCCGTTTTATCGATACGCGTACCAAGCTGTGTTTGGTCGACGGTAGTTCTAGGTAGTTGAATAGCAAAGCGATCATTAAAAGTTCGATAAACAAAACCTGAGCAATCAACACCGTTTTGACTCATCCCACCATAATGATAAGGCGTGCCATACCATTGTTCTAGCTGGTCTTTTAACTGAGCGATGGTCATGATAGGGTCTGACAGCTGGGTTTTTAACGGTGGCGGTGCAGTGCGCTTAACGGATGTTGATGAACAACCAATTAAAACCAAGCACAGTAATAATGGCAAGTGTTGTATTTTAATCACCATAAAGCACCTTAATCATCCATCTTATTGCTATATTTAACTTATATCATAACGTGCGATGAATAAAAAACAAACAATTCATCACATTATGCTATTAATGCCTATCTTGTGGTTTAGTTGAGCGACTAATTAACCAAACACCCAGCAAGATAAATGCAATTCCAGCGACTTTCAACCATGAAGCTGGCTCATTAAACCAAGGCAAAACAACCGCTAAGATATAGACAAATACATAACTCAAGCTAATTAGTGGATATGCTTTATTTAAGGCTATATATTTTAGTGCAAACAGCCAGCACAACATTGATAAGACATAACACACTAACCCTAACAAGATAATGCTTAAACTGGTGATATTTGCCAACAACCAATCAACTTGCAACCAATGCCAACCTAAAGAAAAAGACGGTAATTCAACTACCCCCATCTTTAAGCTAAGCTGAGCTACGGTCACTAATAAGGCGCTACCAATCACCCATAAATAGCCTTTATTCATACGCTAATACTCATGAGTAATATCCCTATCATAATAGCAACTACACCAAGCCAATGGTTTAACCCTGTTTTCTCTTTGTATACAAATTGGCCAATCAACGTGATCAGAATAAAATTAATGCTAAGCATTGGGTAGGCAATACTCAGGGGCATGGTTTCAAGGAGTTTTAACCAAAACAACATGCCTAGGCCTAGCATTAAAACAGCCAACACCAGCCACTTTATGGCTGATGCGGTTTTATTTACTTTTTCACTTTGCCAATTCACCACAGCTTGCTTTTGAGCTACTTGCCCAATACAGGTCAGTACACTGACAAGCAGTAACAACAGTAATTGCGCAATCATTGTTGATGATAAACCACAATTGCCATACGTGAATTTTTGATGACTTCATCTGGCTTAGGTATATCAGGGAGAGCTTCATTACGGCCTAATAAAAACACCACCGTAACCTGCCCTTCTTTACGTGCTTTGCTTAACCACTGTGCAAATGCATCTGGCTTAACGATACGATGCTGGCTATCTGGGTACTCTAAACCGTAGCTAAGTTCACCACTGCTATTATAAAGATAGATATTGGAATTCTGTGTTTCCCACGCTAACCCAGCCGCTACACCTACATTACTTGCCATCAAATACTTACTATTCATTAATAAATCATGATTTTGATGAATAAAATTCTGCGGCAGTTTGGAGTCGATGGTGTTATTCGGCAGAGCGCTCCCAATACATAGGCTGATCGCTAAGGAGCACGAGGCCGCCCACAGCCAATATTTAGCATTTAGGACAGTACATAAATAACCAATTATCGCCCAAATAGAGAAAGCAACCACACCCAAAACCATTTTCGACCATTCGTCAGGCTCATATAATGGTTTTTTAATGACAGTACTCACTACAATCACGGCAATAACCGCTGCAATCCCCAATATGATATTAATGATGCCATTCGCTTTTAGCGCTCGCATGGTGCCATTTCGTACACAATCAACACCATATTTTGCCATCAATAGTGCCAGTGGAGCCATAAACGGCAGCATATAAGTAGGTAGTTTGCCACGTGAAACACTAAAAAATAGAACGGGAACAACAAACCAACACAGTAAGAAGAACATATCAGGACTTGATTTGCGTTCTTTCCAACCTTTTATTAAAGATCCAGGTACTAACCCCGCCCATGGGAGCGCACCAAGTAGAATAATAGGAATATAGTACCAGAATGGAGCTATGTGCTGCGCGTCATCAGCGGTAAAACGCTTGATGTGTTCAATCCAGAAAAAATAATTCCAATAATCAGGCTCTTGCTTAGCTATTGCCAACGCCCACGGCAAGCTAATGATAACTGCTGAAATAATAGCGAGTGGGCCATATTTTATCAGTTCAAGGAACCGTTTTTGGTAAATAGTAACAGGCAACATAACAATGACAGGAATAGCAAGGGCTAAGAACCCTTTCGTCATAAAGGCCATACCACAGGCTAACCCTAAGCAAACCCATGCAGCAAGCTTTGTTTTGACCTCCCTCGCTTTCATTGCCCACAAGCAACAAAACATACTGGCTGCAATCCACAACGATAGCATGGGATCGAGCACACTGTAGGTCCCGACAGAAAAAACAAGGAACATTGAGATATAAATTAAGCTTGCAACATAAGCAACATGGTTATTACGCCACATCATTTTTGCCATGCGATAGACGAGCAATGCACTGAGAAGAATACAAAAAACTGAACCAAAACGAACCGCAAAATTCGTTTCACCAAAAATCATTTGGCTAATGTTATTTATCCAATACCCTGCCACTGGTTTTTCAAAATAGCGCACATCCAACATGTAAGGAACAATCCAATCTCCACGTTGAAGCATTTCTCGGCTAATTTCCGCATAGCGGGTTTCATCTGGTTGCCAAAGTAAACGACTATTCAACGGCAAGAAATAGGTTAGGATAAAAAAAAGAGCCAGCAGAGAGGCTCCTACTTTGCTCGCTCGATTATTTAACATGGTGTGTTTATTCCTCTTCTTGGCAACCCAGCCAACCTTCACGTCCTGGGAACGGTGCTCTCACCACTCGCCCCTTTGGTAATGAATTCAGATCGTCAGGTAGCAATTCGCTTAATGTACAGAATTGGATTTCTTCTTGTGAAATTCGTTCCAATAATTGTGAAAATTGTTCTGACTTAGACATTCCTTCCACTTCAGTGTGGATAGTATAAACGGGAACACCGCTATCATCTTTAATCGCTTGAAGAATATAATCATTGAATGCTTCGTCAGCAACTACCGTTCCAACGACTTCATCGTAAGTCGGTAATGTGACAGGAATTTGCACCGTCCCTAACGAACCATCACGCAAAATAGGCCTGAAAGGAAATTTCCCACGACAATCGCTGTTATAGTCAAAATTAAACTTTTGTTTAACCTCTAACACACGCTCATCGCCTCGCCAGCCCGCAACCGCAGAGCAGGTAACACGCTGCCCAATTGCGCACTCAAGGGCATCCACACCAAGCTTAACTTGCTCAGCGAGTTGGACCTCACTCCATTTAGCCACTTTGGCTTGCCAGCCTTGATGATCCCATGCATGTAAGCCAACTTCATGGCCTGCATCCAAAGTTTGTTTCATCAAGTAGCCTAAATCTTTAGCAATTTTTTTGCCTGGCCATGCTGTACCCGCTAATAATATATCTAACCCATACAGGGATGCTGCATTAGACCTGAGCATTTTCCACAGAAATTTAGGACGCAAAAGGCGCCATAAATGGCGCCCCATGTTATCGGGTCCTACACTGAAGAAAAAGCTGGCCTGAATGTTGTGCTCTTTAAGCACTTTGAGTAATTGTGGAACCCCTTTTAGCGTACCTTGGTAGGTATCCACATCAATTCTCAAGCCAACTTTTTTCATTAGTCTTTGTTACCTAACTCTTCAACAGCACCCTGTAAGAAGAAATCTAACGTTTCTTCGATGGTATCTTTCATGTCGATAGTCGGAACCCAGTCAAGTAGACGACGCGCGTTCTCAACACTTGGTTTACGGTGCTCGACATCTTGATAGCCTTGGCCGTAGTAGCTGCTGCTTTCAATTTCACGGAAGCCCGCAAACGGAGGGAACTTGCTGCGCTCTGGATGATTTTCAAAGCTTGCTAATAGCATTTCTGCTAGTTCACGAATACTTGCTTCGTTCGTTGGGTTACCGATGTTGATGATTTGCCCATCACATTTGCCGTCTTTGTTTTCGATAATGCGGAACAGTGCTTCGATACCGTCTTTAATATCCGTAAAGCAACGTTTCTGTGCACCACCGTCAACCAATTTGATTGGCGAGCCTTCAACTAAGTTTAAAATCAGCTGAGTAATCGCACGTGAACTACCAATACGTGCAGAGTTTAGGCTATCTAAACGTGGTCCCATCCAGTTAAACGGACGGAACAAGGTGAATTTCAGGCCTTCTTTCGCACCGTATGCCCAAATAACTCGGTCAAGTAACTGTTTAGAAACAGAGTAAATCCAACGTTGTTTGTTGATTGGACCAACAATCAGGCGGGATTCGTCTTCATCAAACTCTTTATCATCACACATACCGTAAACTTCTGAGGTAGATGGGAAAATAATACGTTTGTTGTATTTCACGCAGTAACGAACTACTTTCAGGTTTTCTTCGAAGTCTAATTCAAAGACACGCAGTGGGTTACGGGTGTATTCGATTGGTGTTGCAATCGCAACCAGTGGAAGAATGACGTCACATTTTTTGATGTGATACTCAATCCACTCTGTGTGAATGCTGACATCGCCTTCAATAAAGTGAAAACGTGGGTTACCAATAAAGCGTTCAATTGCAGATGAGCCAATATCCATACCATAGATATCATAGTTGCCATCTTTTAACAGGCGCTCAGTTAAATGGTTACCGATGAAACCATTCACACCTAAAATTAGTACGCGAGTACGGCGTTTAACTTGTGCAGTTGGTTTAGCACCTACACGGACATCAGTCACGATACCCATTTCGTTTGCAAGGCGGTTACCTTGCATGTAAAGACCCGTTTCGCTTTGACCGCTAACAACTTCAATCGCACCTTGGCCACAAGCAATACGCAGTGGGTCATTAGACAGTACAGTACCTGCAGCTTTACCTTGGTTGTCATCCAACACGCGAGCGCGCCAAATAATCATTTTACGTGCGCCCAAATATGTGAATGCACCTGGGTATGGCTCAGTCACTGCACGAATTAAGCAGTTAATTTCTTTTGCGCTACGGTTCCAATCGATTTGACCATCTTCTGCAGTACGGCGACCAAAATAAGTCGCTTGGCTTTCATCTTGAGCAACAGCTTTGTAGCTACCCGCTTCAATCAGAGGCAGTGTTTTGTCTAATAATGTTTCCGCTGCTTCACGAACTTTAGCGTGTAATGTTAAGCCAGTGTCAGTATCAGTGATTGTGACTTTCTCTTGCGCAATGATGTCACCCGCGTCTGCTTTCGCAACCATTTTATGTAAGGTTACACCCGTTTCGCTTTCACCGTTTAATAATGCCCAATTAATTGGTGCACGACCACGGTATTTCGGCAGTAATGAGCCATGTAGGTTGAAAGCCCCTTTCGGTGCGATTGCTAGTAATTCTTCACTTAACATATCGCGGTAATAGAAAGAGAAAATCACATCAGGTTTCATTTCGCGAATACGTTCAATCCATAATGGGTGGTTGACGTTTTCTGGCGCAAAAACAGGAAGTTCCATATCGGCACTTAGGCGTGCTACGGAAGAGTAAAAATGGTTTTCATTAGGGTCATCAGTGTGTGTAAATACAGCCTGAATATCAAAACCTGCTTTTTCAAGCGCTTTTAGCCCTACGCAGCCAATATCATGATAGGCAAAAACAATAGCTTTCATTAGTCTTCTTCCTGATTTTTGTCGGATTTAAGGTCTGCACCGACGACTTTTTGAATAAAATAACGAGGTCTCGCACGTACATCATTGTAAATTCGACCGATGTATTCGCCCAGTAGACCCATAGCAACAAATTGTGCACCAATAAACATAAATAGCACAGCGAACAGAGTGAATACGCCATCTGCGGCCCACTCTGCACCAAAAATCAAACGTAATGCAATTAATAGTACCGCAAGCAAAAAACCACCTGCTGCAATCACACTACCGACCACACTGAGCAAACGCAGCGGTGCTGTCGTTAAACAAGTCAGTAAGTCATACATTAAATTAATCAGCTTCATAAAGCTGTATTTCGAATCACCAAATTCACGTTCCGCATGCGCCACATCAATTTCGATGGTTCTACGAGCAAATGTATTAGCTAAAATCGGTATAAATGTACTTCTTTCATGGCATTGCAACATCGCCTGAATAATATGGCGACGGTATGCTCGTAACATACAGCCATAATCCCCCATTGAGCGGCCTGTTGCTTTAGTGATCATCGCATTAATCATCTTAGATGCCGTTTTACGGAACCAAGAGTCTTGACGATTAGCACGGCGAGTCCCAACAACATCATAACCTTGCATCGCTGTTTGCACTAAGCGAGGAATTTCTTCTGGTGGATTTTGTAAATCTGCATCAAGCGTAATGACTAAGTCCCCATCCGCTTGGTTAAACCCAGCCATAATCGCAGAATGCTGCCCATAGTTACGGTTAAGGATAATCGCAATCACATGGTTATCAGGGTTTTCTGCTGCTTGAGTTAACATCGCGGCTGACCGGTCACTACTGCCGTCATCCACTAAAATTAATTCGTAGCTTTGTGTTAATTGCTTGCACGATTTAATCGTGCGTTCAAGTAATTGCGGCAAGCTCTGCTCTTCATTATAGACAGGGATTACCACTGAGACTTTTTTTATCTCATCAAATTCATCTGCGTGTGACACTATTTTGACTCCAAAAGAACTGCTTCTACCGCATTAACAACCCGCTCAACATCTGCATTTGTCATATCAGGGAACAAAGGCAACGAACACAACGTCGCGCTATTCCATGTTGATTCTGGCAGTGTTAATTCAGGATATTTTTCACGGTAATATTTTTGCGTATGTGCTGCACGGAAGTGTAGCCCCGTCCCTATATCATGTGCTTTTAATTTTTCCATGAATGCATCGCGGTCAATACCACAAATATCTTTATCAACACGCACCATAAATAAATGATTGGCATGTAAATGCGGGTATTCAGGGACACTGAGCATTTGTAACGGGGAGTTTTTCAGCAATTCGCGGTAATGCGCCGTTAATTCAGCACGACGTTGGTTTAACTGCTCCACACGGGACAGTTGCACAACCGCTATCGCAGCATGAATATCGGATAAGTTATATTTAAAGCCAGGCTCGACAACCTCCGCCTGTGGTTTACGTCCTTGCATTTGTCTATCAAATGCATCAACACCTAAACCATGGAACTTGAGTGTGCGAACACGTTGAGCAAGTTCATCGTCATCAGTGGCAACTAAACCACCTTCTGCACATGTCACATTCTTAATGGCATGAAATGAAAAAATAGATGTACCTTTCTCACCAATCCATTCATTTTTATAGCGTGTACCCACAGCATGAGCAGCATCTTCAATTAGCGCAACACCTGCTTTTTGTGCGATTAAACGCAACGCGTCTAAATCACAAGGTGCCCCCGCATAGTGAACAGGAATAATCGCTTTTGTTTTTGCTGTTAAAGCGTGTTCTACGGCTTCGGGTTGGATCATCAGTGTATCGCGATCGACATCAATCATGACAGGTGTTGCACCGAGCAACTCAATCATATTAATGGTTGAAACCCATGTTTGTGAAGGTGTGATCACTTCATCACCAGGGCCAATACCCAATGCCATCAAAACGACATGCATCCCCGCGGTTGCAGAGGACAATGCAATTGCATGTTTACAGCCATAACGTTGGCAAAAATCTTCTTCTAACTGATGGTTCTGTGGACCTGTGGTAATCCAGCCTGAACGCAGAACCTTTTCAACTGCCTTGACCTCTTCATCACCAATTGCGGGTTTTGAAAATGGTAAGAAATTGCTCATATTGTTTATAGCCTAGTTTTCATTGTGAATAGAATATTCTAGTTAATTGTACTTTAACCGAACCTCAACACCGACAAACATTCCTGCATTATCCCGCATAAAAACGAGTGATTAAAACAACTTTTTGGCTAATCGTCAAAATTTATAATTTGCCATTGTCTATAGGATGTGCTCTGACTTATCTTAATTTCAGTTTTAAAAATGTCAGATAAATTATGTTCCGTCATCACCTCAGCAGGTTTCCCTGACGCAAATAATTGGCCTTGTTTTAATAGCCAAATTCGCGATGCATTTTTATAAGAATGATTCAGGTCATGCCCACTCATTATAACGGTTCCTTCGCAATCACAAAAATATTTAATCCATTTATCTAGCATTGCCTGTTGAATAATATCCAAATTATTGGTTGGCTCATCAAATAAAATAATTTTCCCTGTTAAGTCTCTATCATCCCAAACCTGTAAAAATGCTGCGCAAACTCTCACTCGTTGCCATTCCCCTCCAGAGAGTTGATAAATGCCTTTATGTAAAAGTGGTGATAATTGAAAATCATCACACAACCGCACAAAAATATCCGCAGCAACAGGTGTTAATGGCAGAAACAGTTCGAGGTATTGAAAAACTTTTATGATAGGTGCATTGCTCGCAAGCTGAATAAAATAAGCCCTTTGCTTAGCTAACTGAGCAATAGAACAATGGTGAATATTTTCACCATTGAGCCAAATTTCACCTGTGACAGGAAGATAGCCACTTAGCGCAGAAAGTAACGTACTTTTCCCAGCGCCATTGGCCCCTAAAAGATGGATTTGCTCACCTGAAAACACATATTCAGTAAAATTGATTAAGCGGTTTTCTGAGGTAATATTCTTAATATCAATAATTATCTGTGTATTCATTTGATTCACCGCCATTGCTGATGACGAATAAGCAACAGAATAAATATTGGCGCACCCAATGTGGCAGTAATAACGCCAATAGGCACTTCAGCATTCGCAATTAATAACCGTGATAATAAATCAGCTAATAACAGGCCTAATGCCCCAGCGATTGCACAAGCAGGTAACAGTAAACGATGATTGGTTAAACCACTTAATCGTAAAATATGCGGGATCACTAAACCAATAAAGCTAATGGCACCAGCAATAGCAACGCTCAAACCAATTAATACACCACTAATGATAATAAGAATAATACGCCACTTATGTACTGATACACCTAATTGATAAGCTTGCAGCGAGCCCAAAGAAAGGTAATTTAATATTTTACCTTGGCATCCCGCCCACACTAAAAATGGCATACAGGCGACGACTAAACCAAATTGCCGCCAATCAACACCGCTAAAGCTCCCCATCATCCAATATAATAGTTGGCGCAGGTCGAGGTTACTGCTCATATACACCATCCATGTCATACAAGCGCCACTCACGACGCCTAAAGCGACGCCAACCAGTAATAAACTGGCATTATTCAAGTTTTTTCGTTTGGCAAAATAGAGCAATAAGGCCGTGAGCAATAAAGCCCCTGTAATCGCGCTAGCACTCAGTATTCCATAGTGTGTGATGCCTGATGACATTAATATCGTGAATACGACTGCAACACCAGCACCATTACTGATCCCCAAGAGACCAGGTTCAGCCAGAGGATTTTCAAATAGAGCCTGCATAATCGCCCCCGTAACCGCGAGCCCTGCCCCTACGACGATTACAGCAAGCATTCTTGGCAATCGTATTTGCCAAACAAACAGCTGTGCGGAGTTATCCATCCATTGATTTGGCCAATACCATATCTCTCCAGCGCTGAGTGAAACTATCGCCACAATACAAAGAGTGAACAACAAGAAAACAATCAAGCGAATGTCTGATTTTTCCTGTTGTTTTTGTAGCTGAAATAAAGAGTAGCTCATCGATAGATTGACTTATTTATTATTAAGTTAAGCAATTATAGCTTTTTATGTAAGAGATAGCACATGAATGAATTTAAACTTATTTTGGCTTTTTAACTTTGGAGTAATGCACATGTCAGCTTTAAAAATAAATACGAGTCTAGTACACACTAATAAAGAAAAACCACCTGAGAAGATACAAAATACGTCTTTTATTCACTCACTAAAAAGTGTTAAAAACACAGTAATTCAATCCATTATTTCCACATATCATAAACTCAGATTTATGTTAAAACAGAAATTGGCAAAGATTGAAATTGTAGAGAACCCCGCATATCTTAAAAATACAACAACAAGCTTACACGTACCTATCAATAACCAATATACTGAAAACTCTGTAAATCAACGTCTTGAGCTAAATCATACCAAACAGCATCAGAATAAACACAGAATGATAGTAAAAGAATTATTAACTCAGCAGCAACCTCAAAGAGCCCAAGAAGCCGAACAAGAAAAGGCTAAATCCAACAATATCAGCTCAAAGAACATTGAATTAATCAAGCAGTATGCTGATATATCAGAGGATGATAAAAAAGATTTTATTAGCATGAACAAAGCCATTTCAGCTTTGCTGAACAACCCAGCATTTATTAAACAAGAAGGTATCTTTAGAAGCAATGGCGTTAACTCTAAGATATCTGAGCTCTTATCAAGACTTGCTGATCATCCGACTCTTGGTCAACAGTTAAATACAGAACAGAGTTTTAATCAAAAAGAACTTACGGGTGCGATCAAGGCATTACGAAACAAAATACTCACCGATCATCCAAAGGAAAAAGACAAACTTGATAAGCTAATTAGTACATACAAAGAATCTATTAATCAGGAAAATGCAACGAAAGAATATGTTGCAAACATGCCCCCTGACAAGCGAGATAAAATTTTACAGATAGCGAAAAACAACGCAGATAAAAGATTACCTAGGTTGCAAGAACTGCCATTACATTTACAAATTTGTATGCCTCTGTTTGTTGAAGTTGCTAAGCATTCACAAGAAAATAAAATGGAACCAATGAATATTGCCATTGCTTTTGGAGGGGGTTTGCACTCAACTAAAAGAACAATTGCTGAAGAAAAAGCGTTCAACAAATTAAACAACGAGCAACAAAAAGAATTAATTAAGCAAGAAACTACTCATATTGATCTCGCAAATAAACTCCTTATGGAGCTAATTAATAAACAGCTTAAATAGTTTAGGTTTCAGTCAAACAAAAGACCGCCTAGGCGGTCATTGCCAGCCCCAGAACATCGGGGCTAGCAATATTTTTCAATAGCTTACGAATTTTGTGATACGTTAATTCGCATCATTACACCCCATATCGGTGGATGGAATGTGGATGCCTCCCCTTAAAGGGTTGCATGAAATGGCCTCATTTAAATAGTCAGGGGCAAAGTGTGCGTATGTCATTGTTTGCTGAATACTCGCATGACCCATGATTTTTTGAAGAGTAAGAATATTGCCACCGTTCATCATAAAGTGCGCTGCAAAAGAATGCCGTAAAACATGCACTGCCTGACCATGCGGCAAATCTGGTTTAACTTCTTTCAGTATTGATCTGTACGTGACGTAATCAACATCGAAAAGTAATCCAGAATCTTTTACTTTTACAGTTCTCATTACATCATCAGAAATGGGAACAGTTCTATGTCTACCATTTTTTGTTTTCATAAATGTAACTCGCCCATGTAATAAGTTTTCAGCCTTTAAACTAATGGCTTCTCCCCATCTTGCCCCCGTACTTAGACATAAAATAGTTATGCGTAAGTAATCATCGGTCATGACATTAAGTAATTTTTCAATATCACTTTTTGTCAAATAGGCCATTTCTGGTTTTTCTTCTTTCAACTTACCAAGAGACTTAATCGGGTTACTTTTAGAGCACTCGCCAATTTCGGCCAATGAAGTAAAAATGCTCATTAGCAAATTAAACTCTCTATTGATAGTTGATGCCTTCACGCCACTTTGTAATCTATCAGAGCAGTACCTAGCTAATAACTTAGGTGTAATCTGGTATACAGCAGGATTACCCATATCCTTAGTTATTCTTGTTAAAATAGCCTTGTATTTTTTTGAATACTTTAGGTTGCGACCAATAAAATTCCACCAAATATCACATATATCATTTAATGATCTGTAGTCTCTTGCTTCGCTGTTCCACTCTTCACTATTAGCCGTCAGCATGACGCTTCTTTCATAAGCTATTGCATCGGCTTTCTTTTTAAATATCCGCTGAACTCTCTTTCCTGATCTGCCCTGCGGTCTGATATCCACTTTGTAACGTCCACCTTCAAGCGCCTTAATAGTCATTGTTGCGCCCTCCGGTTAAACGAGGTAATTCTAGATTTTCATTACAAATATAATGTTGGTATATTTCCAACCAATTTTTGTACGTATAAACAACTAAATTATTAGAGTATGCCCACTGTGCGCGATAGCCGGTGAAATTTGACCAGCTTCAGGAAGTATCTTTCCGGTCGTAATCCATAAGCTATACTTTTCTAATTTTCGGTGTTTCAAAATACGTTCGACAGAAAGCCAGTTGATATTTTGCGGTACAGCCATTTTAATCTTTTCTACATGTAGCATTTCGTTAAGCTTATCATTTAAGGTCATGCTTGTTTTTCCTCGTCTGTTTCATAATTTTTAGGATCATAAAGTGCAGGTGCTACTTGCCCAGACTCAGGGGCTGTTTTACCTGTAATAAACCACAAAGCATATTTTTCAAATCTAGGATGGTTTAATATTTTTGTGACCACGTCTACATCTGGCATAGTTTTGCCAGTTTCATAACGCCATAATGCATTAGTAGGAATACCAAGCATTTCAGCAACTTCCGGTCTACTTGAGAGCCTTTCGCTTTCACGGATCAAAAGCAATCTCTCTCCAATACTGATTTTCATATTGCAGTTCTCAACTATTTAAGGCAGAATTGATTTAAACTTAGCACAACGGGGTAATTCATTGCAGAAATACCCCAAAGGAGAGAGATTATCACATGAACGAGAAATTGTTAGAACTGTTGTTCAAAATCCCAGACCCGATCACCGCTGATGAATTTTGTCGTCGAACTGGCAAGTCAGAAAGTAGTGTTAGAAAGTTAATGGATCGCCGCCGTTTACCTATTCGTACAGAGCGCCAAATTCACGGAGAGGGTTTCAGTGATATGCGTTTAATGATTATGTATAACGAGTATTTAGAAATGTGCTGGGAAGTTGCTCGTAAGCTTCCAGCAGCGGAGCGAATGGGCTGGAAAGATAGTTGGTTTAAGCGAGCTAAAAAGCTTATGGAAGATTTAGATGTCGTTCCAGACAATTTAAAATCTGTAGAGAACGCTTTAAAGGGCTAGGTGAAAACATGAGAGCTTGTATAGAGCAAATATCAACCCATAGCTTTAAATATCGTGGCTTTCTAATCGTTAAGTTACCGGCTAAAGCTATGAATCCAGTAACCCGTTTTCATGTTCAACGAAATGATGATTCTTACGGGTTATTTGATTCCATGGCTCAAGCGACTAAATATATTGATTGTTTATATGGTGAAAAAAATGACTCAATTACATTTGCAACAGCATAAACATAAATTAACCGGTTCATCCGTTAATAAATTTAAAAGCAATAAAAAACGTCAATTATCTTTGATGGACAAAATATTATTAGTCGGTGGTATTTTATTTTTCTTGTACTTGTTCTCAGTTGCTATTAGATAAAAACAATGAGTAATTCAGCGGCTGTATTAGTGAAAACTAAACAGTTAATCCAGTTGCTCGATAACGTAAAGCAAGATGCAAGGCCAGCGGATGTAATAGCGCACCAAGCAAATATCAAGCTTTACCAGAATCAAGGGGCAACCTTTGAAAATAGAGTAAATGGGTTAAACCAAGCCGCGAAGTTAAGAACATCTGTATTTCATTGTGATAAACAAAATCCAGATAATAGAGAGCTAGCCGGATTTATTGAGTACTTGAAATTAAGTGATGTACGGATGCTAAATATGATTTTTTATTTAGCGGAAATAAAAAGCAATCAACATCATTTAGGTTTCGATGAATTTAATAAAGAGGAACAACAAGCAATTATTTCAGCAATAAACCAAATTAAAGCACTCGCGGCGCTATTACCTAAACATATCGCCATGCCTATTTAAGATAAATAAACAAATTAATGACGTTAGCGCGTCAGGGATTCCTGCATTCTAAATCTGAGGGTTGGATAATGAAAAATAAAGAGATAAAGCCAATTTTGATAGGTGTTGATACTGCAACCGGTAAGCGCGATTACTCCGCTGTCGCTATCAGTATTACAGCAATTCGCGAAGATGAACGCAAAACCATGTATGACAAATTTTCATCTCGCCTTGATGCCCTTGCATGCAAGTTAATCAATGAAAAATTAAATGACGAACAAATTCACCAGTTATTAGTTGGTGAATCTGAGCATTACTCAAACCTAGCTGCGGAGTTAGATCATGTCTAAAGAAATTGACCGCGCTAGCGAGCACGAAATGCTCATGCGTGAGCAACAAATCAAAACCATTACTAACCGCTTAGTTAGTGTTTCCGCTTTTGAATGTGAAGACTGCGACAAGCCTATTTCAGAAGCACGCCGCATTGCATCACAGGGTTGTACTCGCTGCATTGATTGCCAAACGATTTTTGAGCTTAAAAGTAAACATTATCGGAGCGTGTGAAGTGGCTAACAAAACCATTCTCAAATGGGCTGGCTCTAAAGTTCGTATTATGGAACAGTTACGCCCGCACCTACCAAAAGCAAAACGGTTAGTTGAGCCATTTGCTGGTTCATGTGCTGTGATGATGAATACAGACTATGAGCAGTATTTAATTGCTGATGCTAACCCTGATTTAATTAACTTATATGAAACTCTTACTATCTTACCTGAGAGTATGTTAATAGAGGCTTTACCACTTTTTAGAAGGAATAATAGCGCTGATTATTATCTTGCTAGATCAGAGTTTAATGATAGTAAACAAGCATTATCACGGCTAAGACAGGCAAGTTTATTCCTGTATTTAAATAGACATTGCTTCAACGGGTTGTGCCGCTATAACCAACAAGGCAAATTCAACGTCCCCTTTGGTCAATATAAAGCTCCCTATTTTCCTAAAAGTGAAATTGATAGTTTCTGTGATAAGGCCTATCTCACTAAAACTCAAATTTTAAATCTTGAATGGCAAGATACCCTTTCATTAGTTGATTTCAGTGATGGTGTTTATTGTGATCCACCCTACATGGGCGGGCGCGATAGTTTTACTCAATATCATACTGCGGGCTTTACTAATGCTGATCACGAAGCATTAGCGATTGCGCTAAAAGATATTAATGATATCCAAGGCAACCCGATCACTGTTTCCAACTCACCAGAAGCAAAAGAGCTTTACGCTGACCTCGGTTTTACTATCCATGAAATCGAAGCCCCACGCAGCATCGCAGGAAAAGGAAAGCGTACACCAGCTAAAGAAATTATTGCTGTTTTAGCGGGGGTTAATTAATGATTCTCGACCCTAAAGACGGTGTATATATTAGCGGGACAGCCTTTGCTATTCAGCGCCATGTTGACGAAGATTCAAAAGCGGTTCAATGGCGACTATTGCAAATCAATAAAATGGCTCGTTGCTATGAGTTGGTTTGTTGCCATTCTGATCCGTGGATGCTGGCGATTGAATTAACTTCTTATCATGTTAGCCGCGTTAAAGGTAAAGGCATCAAATCATTAGATGTTTACCGCCAAACAGTTGATATCATTTCACGCCGTTGTGAAACGGCCATCAACGCATTACGACCTGAAACCTTGGGTGGTGCGCTAAATGTCTAAGGTATTAGATTTTACGCAACAACCGTTAACTTATACCGCGGATATGACTTTTCCGTATCCGTGGAATAAGCCAGAAAAAAATAATTACTACAAAGCTGATATTGATGCACTTGAGAAATCCCTTACCCATGAACAACAAATTCATGCGCAAGCGATTTTAGATGAAATTGAAACTTTACCGCGTATTTTACGTTATCGTATTCAAAAGCATTATGAATACATCATTAAAGAGTCAGGCCACTATAAAGCTTATGAATTTTTACGCTCTGATTTTTATAAGCGGATATTTCCTCGTATCACCGCGGTTAATTCACGATATGAATTAAAAACGAAAGCACTATTGACACTTTCAACTCGCTTTACACCTGAAATCAGTCAATTTAACCGGTTGTTTGACCTTTATGACAAACCAATCAAAAAACTGGCAGAGCACATTTCTAATGGTTTTTTCACTCTATATGAAGCCTATTGCGACCAGCTAACCGAGCAAAACGGCGGTGATCGTGAAATTATCTATGAAGATTCAGTACAAACTCAAATTTACGGGGCATTGGCTGAATTATCTCTAAATTTGCATGTCACACCGCTTTATCACCAAAGTTATCTCAAGGTTTTAAAAAACCGAAAGCGCCGTAGAGGGAAGCAAAACCTAACCACGCACCAAGTGATCGCAGCTATTTCTCGCCTTGTAAATACAGATTACTGGCACCGCAAGCTAAAAGCCCATAGAACACAATGGATTGAAGCAATCATGATTGCAAATATGGATGTGTGTATTAATCGTCACCCATACGCCAGTAAACAAGCTATCCGCGCGGTTCAAGCACAGCGTTTATCCAACATGCAATATTTACAGGGTATGGATATTCAAGATGTTGAAACCGGTGAGCGTTTTGATCTGTTCGATAAAGTGATGACCAGCGTGTCAAACCCTGAAATTCGCCGCATGGAATTAATGGCGCAAATGGCAGGGATTGAGCGCGTAGCAAAAGAACGCGGTGATATCGGGATGTTTATCACTTTGACGTGCCCGTCAAAGTACCACCCGACGAAGCAACGTAAAGAGAAAAATAAAGAAACCGGAAAAGATGATTATTACGCCGTACTAAACCATAAATGGAAAGATGAAGCCTACACACCAAAAGACGGACAGCGTTATTTAGTCAAAGTGTGGTCGCGTATTCGTTCCGCTTTCAATGATAACAATATCAATATTTATGGTGTTCGTGTTGTCGAGCCGCATCATGACGGCACCCCACACTGGCATATGCTGCTTTTTGTTGATAAGGCCAGCCGAGCAAAAGCTATTGATATTATGCGTAAACGTGCCCTGAAAGAGGATGGTAACGAAGCTGGCGCACAAAAATACCGGTTTGAGTATAAGCACATGAACCGCGGCGGTGCCGTGGGTTACATCGCTAAATATATTGCTAAAAATATCGATGGATATGCCCTTGATGGTGAGATAGACCATGAAACCGGCAAAGACCTAAAAAGCATGGCGGCAGCGGTTACCGCGTGGGCGTCAACATGGCGTATTCCGCAATTTCAATTTTATAAGCTCCCATCTAAAGGCGCATACCGTGAATGCCGCCGCTTACCTCGTGGTGTTTCCATTGCTGACAAACTTGGGGATGTTGCCGAACGTGTTAGAGCTGCTGCCGACCAAGGCAAATTTGATGAATACATCATGTCACAAGGTGGTCCATGTATTCGCCGAAGAGAAGAAACAATACGAGTTGCCCGAGAAGTTAGTGACGTGAATGTTTACGGCGAAAAGGTTCAAAAAGTTGTTGGTATTTATCATCAACTCAAAGCCGATGCACCAGTACTTAAAACCCGTGAAAGAAAGTACCAAATCGTCAAGAAAAGTGCCATTGACGTTGATTTTAATTTTTTAAAGAGCGACAGCGGAGCGACTCGGAGTCCTGTCAATAACTGTAGATCGCGGATCACATCCAATTTATCAGATGTGCAATTTTACGAGCCTGAGCACGGCTCAGGTGAAGTATGCAACATAAAGGAATACGGTTTCGCGTTTGTGGAAACGGATGCTCAAAACGCCGCTGAGAGCGAAACATCACAGGGAAATCAACAAAGACAGATTTCAAACATTGAAGTAAGTGAGGTCGATAAGGAAATTCAGTCGGAAATTATCAATTTTGCCAACGAAGTCGGCATTAATTTCGATATTCCACAAATTGAAACCATGTTCATTAACGGCTTAGGCGTGAGTGATGAACTGCATTTTATAAGAGTTGATGGAGATAGGCTGAGATTGGGGTTAAATGAGGACGGGAAAGAACTTCAAAGGCGGGAGTTACAGGCACAGAAAGAGGCGATTAGTGAGAGGCATAGGCAAAAGTGTTCGAATGTGTTGGTGAGGGTTAATAAGTTGAGAGGATACTAAATAAGTAACGGAATAACTATTTCTTTAATCGTTTGGTAGATTGTTGCTGAGTCAACTTTAATTAGTTGAAAGCAAGTCATACTGAATCACAATAGCAACTAAGTAAAAAAAGCTTTATGCTATAAATATCATGACAAATTAGGAAAGTACAATGTTGTTGAAGAATATTACTTTTTTAGGAAAATCTATCAATCTTGCCGATGACCAATCTCATGAGGATTCAAATGTTATAACTATACTAATGGGAAATAATGGTTCTGGAAAAAGCAGGATCTTCCAGACAATATGTTCAGCATTTATACACATCCGTCACAATGACACAATTAGGTATAACTTGAAAGATATAACTAATCATTCTCATCTAGATGGGTTTGGCAGTTTATCTTATAAAAAAGATGGTGACCTTTATTCTCTAAGCCGCTTTAGAGATCCGATTACTGGTACATATAGTATTGACGACAGTGCATCCATTACTTTCATGTCTGTGTATCCATATGAACAGATTAGTAAATATAACGCAGATAAGCTAATTAAAGAAAATCTTATTGACGAGTTAAGCTATATTTTTCTTCAAGATATTAAACGCTACAATAAAAAATTTCAATTTAAAAAAAATAGAGAAGTATGTGACACGCTTAATATTCCTAACAAAATTTTAGCAGTTACAAGCAGTCCGTATGATAAGTTCCCATTTCCAGGCTCACATTTAGAACCATACACTTTATCTCCATATGTTTATTTAGGGGCGAGAGAAAAGCAACGACCAGGATACAGACGCAATTATGGTTATCTTAGTTATAAATTTGACCAATTAGGTGCATCTTTTATTAAGTTGCTTTTAAAACCCAAACAAGAATATTTCGATTTTTCAAAAATGCTTGATTTTTTAGATATATCTAGTTCTTTTACATTAAAATTATTGTTGAGTGAGAGAATCAGGGGAAGAAATTTGACCCAAGAAAATATTCTTGAGTCCGTTCGTAGTATTAATTTCTTTAAAGGTAAGGGTCATGAAATAACAAATAATGAAATTGATGAGATTAAATTATCGAAACACCTCCTAGAAGCAATAAAATATATAGGTGGTGAGGAATTGGGTAAAGATGAACATTACTTTGATCCGCTTGAGGTTTTATGTGAAATTGACTTGACTAAAGGAGGGCATGATAGGTTACGTTTAAATGCATTAGAGCTTTTATCTGAGTATGGGATAGTTGAGCTTGACGATGTCATTTTCTCTAAATCAGAATCAAAGCAAGAATTTTTACTTTCGCAAGCAAGTTCTGGAGAACTTAGCCTGCTATTTACCATGTCCTCCATTGCTGGTGAAATACAAGATGGCTCACTTATTTTAATTGATGAACCAGAAATAAGCTTGCATCCCAAATGGCAATTGGAGTTTTTATCTTTACTCACAGATGTTTTTTCTAATTACAAAGCCTGTCATTTTATAATAGCCACACACTCTCCAAATATAATTTCGTCTCTCCCAGAAAATGATGCATATATTGTCAATATTGAAACAGATGAAACAGATTTAATGCCTTCAAAATTGTACCACAATAGGTCAGCGGACTTTCAACTTGCGAAGGTATTTAACTCTCCCGGTAACAACAATGAATATCTGCTTAGTCAAGTTATTGAGGTGTTAGACAATCTATGTAAATCGAAAGAATTTGATGATGAGTCGTTAACTACGGCAAAGTGGCTTTTGACTTTTGAAAATAAATTAGAGGATGATGATAAGGTAAAAACACTGTTAAATATTTTAAAAAAGACAATGGAGGCATTAAAAATAAAATGAATCCATATTTATTTAATGCAGAAGAATTGAAAATTATAACTGCATTGCAAAGCAAAAACCTATCTTCGAAAGACATGTGGGAAGATAATAGTGTAAGTGATATAAAATCACGCCTAAAAAAACACTATATCATGGAGCAAAAACAGAAGTGTGCATACTGTAAAGTGGAACTTCACACTACCCATGGAATGGTGTGGGATACTGAACATATTATTGATAAAGATTCTTTCCCTCAATGGACATTCGAGCCTCTAAACTTATGTGTTTCATGTAAGGATTGCAATCAGGCCAAAGGAAGTAGAGCAGTTACCAAATCAACCAATTACAAATCATTTCCCAATAAAAATGCTAACTATTGTATAGTTCATGCGCATTTTGATAACTACGTGGATCATATTGAAGCCGCTGTACCAGGTGTAACCTATCGATATAAAACAGAAAAAGGAAGGAATACGATAGAGATCTGTGGTCTTCTTAGATACCATGAAATAGGTGATAGGAAGGATATAGACCCAACATTACAAGCCGTATTGTGCCATGCAGCTGACAAACAAACAGCTGAAGCGGTAAAAAATGCTATTGTTCATCTTTTAACAAATATTGGTAAGGAATATTTGTTAGATAAAATTGATTTAGAGAAATAATCTTCTAATCAATAACTTTTGACATACTGCTATGTAGACTAATACGAAACGTGTAAGCTTACATCAGCTTTATATTCAAATCCAATAGTTATATTGAATAACATTCTGCTTGGACAACTGTTGAATTAGTATAGCTTAAACCGCAATATAACGGATTAAGCTATACTTACGCTATTCTAGTCTTTAAATAAGTATCCCAAGATATAAACTTTCTAATAATTATGGCTAAACCCTCTTGGCTCACCTACCTTTACAATTAATTTGTAATTTGTTCGTGTAATTCCAAATTAGCTTGTGTCAAATTCGCAATTTTCCGCCCAAATTCGCAAGATCAAAAAAGGATCGTTACCTGTGCGAAGCACCACCACTGGCGCGGTTCAGACGATCTCTTGCACCTGCATGAAAACCGACCTATTTAGTGGGCAGGCGTGGCGGGGCTACGATTGCGCGGCGAGGTGTTTATTGTTAAATATCCGTCCGCAAAATCTCCGAGCCGTCACAGCGTTAAAATCAAATTTCTATAACTAGATAGCAATTAATCTTGCACGCTTTGTGGTGGCGTATAGTGCGTTTAAATCGCTATTTGATGGGGGTAATTTATTGCGGATTCGTCTTGGTGAGTTAGGTTTGGTATAATACAGTGGGGTCCTATTATTATTTAGGGCATCGAGATCACCTACCTACGGGCAAAAATATACCGCCTCAGTGGGCGGTATCATTGAATTTACGCGTGATATTATTCGTCGTCTAAGTCCAGTGAGTACTTATCAAACTGTATAATCTCCCCGCCAAACCAATCATTCAATTGCATCATCTTACTTTGTAACGGCATCAACTCATTGCGAACAAATACTTTTGCCGCTTTCTCAACATCACCAAAGCCGCCCACGTTCTCAGGAATAATACCCATGATTTGTGGTGGCACACGGTGTGCCGCTAACATATCGTCGCGGCTCACATTCTTGATATTGAGAAATTCATCTTTTGCGGCAGCTTCGGATAGCGGAATTGTTTGGATGCCGTCTTTCTTTCCCCCAGGTGCGTACAAAAATAAATTGCGAAAGTTCCCTGGTCCTTTACTGCTTTTGAGTGCTTCACGAATTTTATCAACATCATCGGTTTTCTGTGCGGCATCACTGATATACAGAATATAACCGGCATGCGAACCATTGAGATAATACTTGCGGCGAAATAGTGTTGCCGACTCATTGAGCAGTACGGAGGGGATTGCCGCGAGATATTCCGGCAAGCCGTATAACTCTTGGTTAATATCCGGCTCAATCAAGTGAAACACTTTGCCGGTTTGAAATTCATACGGTTTAATATCGTAGCCATATTGCACAAACCAGTAAGTTTCTAAGTCAACACCGCGGCGGGTAAACTTAGCCGGCGAATGTTTAAAATTCAGCGACTGCCCCAGACGGTTATTTCGTTCTTCAAGATACCCATTACCAAACAGTAAAAAATCTAATGCCCAACTATCAAACGTCTGACGACTTAAATATTTATTAGGAATAAAGGTACTGGTGAGAATATTACGTTTTACATAAATTGCGCTGCTATGGTGTGGGGCTGCGCGGAACGTGCGCGCAAGACCATTAAAACTAATTGGCGGCTCATAGTAATTATCAATTTGCACACATTCCAAATAATCAAAAATTTCACGCTTATCAAGTACGGGGATTGGATCACCGAAAGTGAATGCTTCCATTGATGCGCTGTCGGTTTTTTGCGCCAGTGTTTGTGATTGGCGTTTTTTATTTTTACGGCTCATTAAAAGACCTCGACGATATTATGTTGATTGTGATTTTCACCGGTGATCGGTTCGTTATAAAGGGCGTGCATGGTTGCCCATGCTAAATCTGCGTGGCTGGCTTCTTCGCTGCGGTCAGCTTCATAAGTTGGGCGGTTACCACTGGCGGTAGTGGCACGACGAATGGCCATAAAAGATTGCGTGATATCATTACTACCCGCGTCATATTCCAACCG
This sequence comes from Providencia xihuensis, assembly GCF_041953405.1. NCBI lineage: Bacteria > Pseudomonadati > Pseudomonadota > Gammaproteobacteria > Enterobacterales > Morganellaceae > Providencia > Providencia xihuensis. Next base: position 2,742,591 of record NZ_CP169565.1, read on the forward strand.
GTCATGGCTAATCACGTCATAAGCTTTAAGCACCAATGCATTTTTTAAGGCAGGGTTATAGACAAATTCTTTTGCAGCAGGGAAAAATTCCCGCACATTTTGCAGGACACCATGGCCAATACCTGTGGAATCAATCCCGATGTATTGCACGTTGTAACGCTCGGTGAGTTCTTTTATCGCGTCCGATTGCGCGCGAAAATCCATGCCACGCCATTGATGATGCTCAAGTATGCGAAACTTACCGCCTTTGTGTAGCGGTGGCGCAATCACCACGCAACCCGCACTATCTCCGTTTTGAGTACCTTTCGCGGGGTCATAACCAATCCAAACAGGGTGATAAGCATAGGGGCGTATCATTAACGGCTGAACGTCGTCCCATATTTCCCAACTGTCCACCATGCATTTTTGCATTAACTGCAAATTAAAGATGGATGCAATATCATCAACAAACTCACACATCAGCAAGTTTTCGAATTCATCAGGGCTATATTCTAAATAGAGTTGATCAATATCGAATAAATTACACCCGCCCCGCATGGCATCTTCAATCGTGACAATTTGCCGCCACTGACCATCCCCACACATCATGCCATTCACTAACGCTTGATGGCTGATATCGACCTCAACGTGATCGGCCTTACGACGACCACGATTAAAGAGCTTTCCAGACCAGAACGGATACGCGCTGTGTGTTAATGCGGATGGGGTCGAAAAGTAGGTTTGACGCCATTTTTTGTGCATGGCCATACCGGAGGCGACTTTGCGTAATTCTTGGAATTTGGGTATCCAGAAATACTCATCAAGATACAAATTACCGTGGTAACTCTGCGCGGTACGGGCATTGGTGCCAAGAAAATACAGTGTTGCGCCATTAGGCAAAACTATCGGATCACCTTTTAAGTCAACATCAACCTCTCGCGCCATATCAATAATGTAGCCTTTGAATACGTGCGCTTGGGCTTTACTCGCCGATAAAAATATTTGGTTTCGACCTGTAATGAGTGCATCCATAAAAGCTTCACGAGCGAAAAAGTAAGTTGCCCCGATTTGGCGTGATTTTAAGATGTTACGAATTCGGTGCTTAAGGCCGGCGCCGTACCATGCTTTCTGGTACTCAAACATATTTTCACGAAAGATTTCTTCCAGCTTTTCAATCTGCTCTTCGCTAAATAAATTCTTCTCAGGGGCGCGGCGTTCACCTTTATTGCGATTGGCCAGTTTCGGGTTCAAATCAACCTCATTGCCGCCGTTTTGGTACTTGTGAATTTTGGCATGCCGCTCTACTTGGCGATAAAGTAAGTCGATTTCTTTATAGTCTTTCCCCTCTTTATTTTCTTTACTCAATAGCGTACAAAGTCGCATCTCCAGCGTCATTTCCACGCGATCAATGGGGGTGATTTCATCCCACTTATCGCGGCGTTTCCAACTGTGAATTGTCGCGGCCTTTTCCTTGAGAGCCTCGGCAATACGCGCGATGCGATACCCACTAAAGTACATGTGCATGGCGCGTTTTCTTGGGTCAAAATCATGTAATGTTTTCATGTCGCCAGATTACTGGCTCACACGACCAATCGCCCCGAGCTGCCATTGTGTCATTCTCCACACAATGGCAAAGCATTGTTTCTTAGCCCTCATCCCTGAAAACATAGGCTCATTATTTTTTTATTTACGCATGAAATTTATCTACGTATGAAATTTAATTGCCGGAGCCTGAGCAATGACAAAAAAATCTAAACCTGTGCGCCTTTGTGTTGAGGGAGCCACAACCGATGGACGTAAAGTGCAGCGCCAATGGCTCACTGATATTGCCAAAAATTACGACCCATCCGTTTATGGTGCTCGGATCAACATGGAGCATCTAAATTATGAATGGATGCCGCGCTTTGGGGATGTGGAATCTGTTTATACAGAAGAAATCAGTGAAGGTGCTCTGAAAGGTAAGCTTGCTCTATACGGGATTTTATCACCAACAGATTCATTAATTGAGATGAATCGTAAGCGTCAAAAGGTTTATACCTCCGTTGAAATTAACCCTAATTTTTCCGATATGAATTCGGCCTATTTGGTGGGCTTAGCTGTCACGGATAACCCTGCCAGCCTTGGCACGAGCATGTTGGAATTTAGCGCGGGTGCAGATAAAACCGCGACTTTCTCAGAACGCAAGCAAGATAAAGATAACGTCTTTACGGCGGCGGAAGAAACGGTGATTGAATTTACCGAAGAAGAAAACAACCCAGAAAAACCCAGCTTGAAAGATCGCATCATGGCTAAATTCAGTCGCGAACGTCAGCGCAATGATGTTGAACTCAATGACATTCACCAAGCGGTAGAGCTTTGCGCGGAAGAGCAAACCGAAACTGCACAAATGCTGACTCGGCTTGAAACACAAGTTAAAGCGTTATCGGGTATCAAAGAAGAAAATGAAACCCTGCGCAGTGAGCTGGACCAACTCAAAAAAGACTTGAGCCAACAAGATAATCAGCAACACCGCCCCACGTCTTTTGGCGGCAATACAACCAACACTGAAAACCTGACTGATTGCTAAACGGGAAAAACAATGAGAAAAGAAACAAAAGTTAAATTTAACGGTTACATGACCCGTCTAGGTGAGATTTACGGTGTTCAGCCACACGAATTCACAGATTCAAAAGTGGAAATTGAGCCTTCGGCAGCCCAAAAACTGGAAAGCAAAATTCAGTTAAGCGCCGTCTTTCTGACCAAAATTAATATTGTGCCTGTCAAAGACCAAGTGGGCGAAAAAATCGGCCTCGGCATTGGCTCAACGGTTGCCGGCACGACGGACACAACCAAACAAGACCGCGAACCGACTGACCCAACTCAATTGGCCAAACAAGGTTATCACTGCCGTCAAACAAACTTCGATACCGCTATCCGTTACGAAAAACTGGATATGTGGGCAATGTTTCAAGATTTCCAGCGCCGTATCCGTGATGCCATTATTCAGCGCCAAGCCCTTGATCGCATCATGATTGGTTTTAATGGTACGAGCCGCGCGGCAACTTCAAACCGTACAGTCAACAAAATGCTACAGGACGTCAACATCGGTTGGTTACATAAAATTCGCCTTGAAGCCCCTGAACATGTTTTAGGTTCTTCAACTGATAAAGACACCAACCAAATTACCCCTGAGCCTATCAAAGTGGGTAAAGGTGAAGAGTATGAAAACCTTGATGCACTGGTTATGCAAGCCGTTGACCACGCGATTTCAGAAGTGTACGCCGACGATACCGATTTAGTCGTTATCTGTGGCCGCTCACTTTTAGCCGATAAATATTTCCCTATCGTCAATCGTGATCAAGCCAATACCGAGGCGTTAGCTGCGGATGTGATTATCAGCCAAAAACGCCTCGGTGGATTGCCGGCGGTACGTGTTCCTTATTTCCCTAAAAATGGAATGCTTATCACACGATTAGATAATTTATCTATCTACTGGCAAATCGAATCACGCCGCCGTCAAGTGGTGGACAATGCCAAACGTGACCGTATCGAAAACTACGAATCAGTGAATGAAGATTACATTGTTGAAGATTACGACTGTGTGGCGTTGATTGAAAACATTGAGCTGACGTCTGGAAAACCGGCGGAGCCTACTGAGCCGGACGAAGCAAAAGACGCGCCAACCGGAGAATAAGCTGTGAATCCGTGGGAACGAAAACGCATGCAGGTTGAAGCCAAGAACGTCAGCGCCTATGGCGTTCTTGCTGCTCCCTCGGCAGCAACACAAGTTAAATTGATGTTGCGCCAACATATGCGGGATTTAGGTAAAACCCAATCATTTGAACGCAAAGCCGCGTACAAACGTAAAGCCTTACCGCTATACGAAACGTGGATCACTGAAACATTAAAAGGCAATTCAGGCGTTCAAGATGATGTTTTGATGTACCTCATGTTGTGGAGTTTTGACGCGGGTTTGTACGCGCAAGGGCTAGATATTGCGGAGTATGCATTAAAACATAAGCTCGCCATGCCGTCAGGCCAATCCCGCACAACCGGTTGTGCTATTGCCGAAGAAATGGGAGATAGAGCCAAAGAAGCCTATACCGCAAAAAATCCCATTCCATTGGATATCTTGCAGCGCACCATGGCATTAATTGAGCATGAAGATATGCCCGATAAAGTCCGCGCCGAGCTACATAAATGGCTCGGTTACAGCTTGCGCGATAATGATTTTCCGCAACCGGCTTTATGTGAATTAATGCGTGCTCTTGAGCTTAATGAACGCTGCGGTGTTAAGCAGGATATTAAGAATATTGAAAAGTTTTTGTCAGCAAAAAACAGGGCTGATGAATAAAGAACGTGCCAACGCGCAAGGCGGCGCGAGATAAGAAATTTATTTTTCGGACTCTCGCCCACCGCCTACCTATTTTTAAGGTGACCTTATGGATTTTGTTTCACCCGAACCCGCTAACGAAAAAGACGAAATGATCACCAGTGGTGATTTTTGGCCTGCGATTAATACCCGTGCATTTCGGGAATCAATGCGAGTTGACGGTACGGTCACCCAAGGTCGATTAATTGAAGCCTTAAAAAACGCCATCATCGAAACCAACCGTGAATTATCCCGCTTTCAACAGCAAGAAATCCACTTGGGCTATACAACGTTAGACGCGGTTCCGGCCAGCAAAATTACCCATGGGGAGATTGACGTATCGGAATTAGTGATCCTTTATCGCCGTGCCGTATTCAGCGCCGCAAAAGCAAACTTAATCGAACGTTACCGCGATATAGATACCACGCCAAACGGCAGCAAAAAAGCCGATGCCTTAGAGTCGAATATTGATGATTTACAACGTGATGCTATTTGGGCAATTCAGCGCATCAAGGGCACGACACACAATATTGTTGAATTGATATGAAAACCAGAACGATAAAAGGTGACACCGTAGACGGGATATGTTGGCGATTTTACGGCAGAACGACAGGCATGACCGAAGCTGTTTTGTTAGCGAATCCCAATCTTGCCGAACAAGGCGCGGTGCTACCTGCGGGGCTATTGATTGAGTTACCTGAAATTACCGAAGAGCCGGTACAGCCACTTATACAGCTATGGGATTGATACATGTTTGATAAAGATCCGAACAGTTTCGGTATCGCACAGTGGTTATTAATGCTCTTCATTTCAATGTGGGGAGGTGTTGTGAGATACATCATTGACGTTAAAACGAATAATGCCCCGTGGAGCTGGTTTGCGGCTTTTATGCAAATGGTCGTTTCCGGCTTTGTCGGGTTGTTAGGCGGATTGCTCTGTATTGAGGGCAATCAGAGCATTTATATCACCCTATTCACCACCGGTGTATTTGGTGCGATGGGAAGTATCGGACTTTCCTATTTATGGTCACGCTTTACTGGAGGAAAACATGTCTAACGTACCACGCGGCATACGCAACAATAATCCGGGCAATATTGATTATAACCCGAGAAACCCATGGCGAGGAGAGCTGGCCTTTGACCCTAGCATTGAGCCCCGTCATAGCCGCTTTGAGAAACCTGAATACGGTATTCGCGCATTATTCAAGCTTTTGCGGACCTATTCAACCTACGCGGGGAAACAGGGGGTTGGTTGCGGCAAAATTGATACGGTGGAAGAAATTATTGAGCGTTGGGCACCGGCAAAAGACCATAATAATACAGAGGGTTATATTAATCGTGTCTGTAAAGAAACGGGCTTTGGTCGTCGTGATTGCCTTGATGTTTATAACAAAGAAACGGCATTCAAAATGGCTAAAGCGATAGTCCATGTTGAAAATGGTCAGCAGCCATACAGTGATGAACTGTTTGAAAAAGCGTGGGCGATGTTGTGATGTTTAAACTCAATAATGCGAGACGAAAAGCTTATGTTTAATATGAAAAAATGGGTAATCGCTTTCGCATTCTTCCTTGTCGCCGGTGTCATATTCGCCGGCTGGCAAGGTATCAAAAAAATAGATCGGCTCAATGAACGAGTCGGCATACTCACGGCAGAAAACCAACAACTTTCGTTAGACGTTGATAAAAAATCCGCGCTGATCTCTGAACAATCATTAAGTTTTCACCGTGCAAATCAAATCGCGGGTGATGCCTATCGTCGCGGTATTATTCAACGCGCCGCCGCCGAGGAAAGAAAAATTGAATATAAAACCCTTCTTAAAAACGAGCCAACGTGTGATTTACCTGTGCCTAAGTATCTTGCTGATCGGGTGCTCGACAACGCCTACCGTATCCGTGCAAACGCAATGCGTTCCCATTCCGAAAACACTCACCCAGCAAGTACCACCGCCTCTACCGGACGGGTTCTAACTTATTGCGATTTGGCTTTGATGGTTGACCCTTTACTTGCAGCCTTAGAAACCGCCAATATTCAACTAAGTGCGATTGAGCAATTTGATGAGGAACGGAACCGTGAAAAAGCTCATTAACTTACGGGAATATTTAGACCGCAAAATTCCATTTCTCAAAGATAACCCCGAAAATTTATACTTGTTCGTTGAAAACGGGCGGATTATTTCCACGTTAGAAGAAACGCCCAGTTTTGAATATGAATACACCGCTAATATTATTATTGAGCGCTATAGTGGTGACCAAAATGTCTTAATTGCAGTAGTCAATGATTGGCTAAGAAAAAATCAATCCGATATTTCAGCGAACCCCGCAAAGCGGCAACAAGATTTTAGATTTGAGGCGGTGATTTTAGATAACAAAACCGCCCACATCAGTATTGATTTAAATCTCACCGAGCGTGTATTAGCGATTGATAACGACGGCAAATATGTGATTGAGGCTACCCCTGAGCCGGCCAGCCCGTTTAATGAATGGCCAACGACACGATGAATGATGATACTTTGCGTCAACTTGACAGTGAATTAACGCATTTATTAACTCGCATGTCGCAAGGCCAGCGCCGGCAGCTCGCCAAAGAAATCACTCGCGATTTACGCCGTTCTCAAATTAAGCGCATTTCACAACAAAAAAATCCTGATGGCAGCCCATACACCAAACGCAAAGCGAATTTCATCACGGTACAACGTGAAATCCAATTTATGTGGCACGGTCAAAAACGTACCTTACGGAACTGGCGAGGTAATAGCAAAACAATCACTGGCCAAGATGCGAATAAAAAAGCGCAGCGCTCATTTCGTAAATCAGATATTCAGTGCTATATCAGTATCAAGAAAGATAAAATCAGTACAGAGCGCAAAACCAAGCAAACCCGCATGTTTAAAAAACTGGCCACCGCCCGTTTTTTACGCGCCTATAATAGCGATAAAGAAGCCGTCATTTATTTTTTACCTTCCGCAGCAAATATTGCCGGTGTACACCAGTTCGGTTTAACCGAGCGTATTGGCAATGCAAAAATAACCTATCCATCACGCCAGTTGTTAGGGCTCACTCCGGAAGAAATCAGGCATATTGAAAGTCAGATTATTGATTTCCTCTCTCGATAATGTGTATCACCGACTGCACAAAAGGCAGTAGCTGCAATCAATACACTATCAATGGCACGCTTAAGAAAATCATTTTTTGAGGTTGTCATGCGCAAATTTATTCCGCTTTTACCTGTGGGGCTTTTTATCTTTATTTCAATTCTGGCCATTAGTGTTGATGACTATAAAGTCGTTGCAGGTGCAGAGGTCGTTAGAATTCTTGTGAATATCTACGTGATAGCGATATTTTTCTCTTTTAGCCCTAATTTAGAAAGTGGCTCTCATTCTTGTACATTAAAAGGAATAACGAAAAGTCTAATTCCTTTTAATCTAAATATTTACCGGTTAGTCATCGTATTAAACGTTATCGCAGCATTCCTATTAATTGTGACTAAGCAATGGATTTCTATTCCATTGCTCATAGTCTGGTTTGCTTATCAGTACTGGTTTAGAAAAACAATTTTATCAGCCATTAACCCCGAGGCTTGATATTTAATGTCTGCCGAGATTCGTCGCTTAATCAGAAATCTGATCCGCATTGGTATCGTGACAGATGTGAATGCCAAGAAGGGCTGTCGCGTACAAATTGGAAACCTAGAAACTGACTGGCTAAATTGGATCACCTTGCGTGCTGGTAATACTCGCACCATGAATGCACCTAGCGTGGGTGAGCAAGTTCTTATCCTTGCTTTAGGCGGCGAACTTACCACGGCATTTGTGCTAACCGGTATCTTTTCCAATGAACATGCCGAGCCGACCAGTTCACTCACAGCAGACCACCGAACCTATTCAGATGGGGCAATCATTGAATATGAACCCGCCACGGGTGCATTAATCGCAACAGGAATTAAAACGGCCACTATTGACGCTAGCGAACAAATTAATGCCACAACAAATGTGGTTATCGTCAATGCAAGTAAACAAATTAACCTTACCACTCCAACGGTGATTTGCTCACAAAACCTCACCTGCGCCACGCTCAATGTCACCGAGGGCGGTGAAATGACGGGTAATTTCACACACACCGGCGGCGCGATTAAATCCAATGGTATTACGTTGCATGATCATACTCATGGCGGTGTACGTAGCGGCGGAGAATCCACAGGAAAACCCCAATGAGATATTGCGGTATGAGTCGAGAAAATGGAAAGTGCCTTTCCGATATTGAGCATATACGCCAATCCGTGCGCGATATCTTGATCACGCCTATTGGCTCACGCATCGCACGGCGAAATTATGGTTCGCTATTATCAGAACTTATCGACCAGCCACAAAATCCCGCGCTGAAATTGCAGTTAATGTCAGCGTGCTACACCGCATTGTTGAAATGGGAGCCACGCATTTTATTAACTCGCATTAGCCTAAATAGCACCGAGGCTGCGCAGATGATTGTGGATATTGAAGCCACAAACCAAGACACCAATCAGTCACTTAATTTTTCGGTCAATGTGAGGTAACGATGGCAGCCAGTATTGATTTAAGTTTATTACCGGCACCGGATGTGGTCGAAACGTTAGATTATGAGGTGCTCTTTGCCGAACGCAGAGCCGCGTTAATTGGTGCGATGCCAGAAGAACAGCGGGAAGCCATCGCCCGTACATTGGAATTAGAATCTGAGCCGCTCACTAAATTATTACAAGAAAATTGCTACCGTGAATTAATTTTACGTCAGCGCGTCAATGAAGCAGCTCGCGCAAGCATGGTGGCCTTTGCCACCGGTACCGACCTTGACCAACTCGCGGCCAATAACAACGTGAAACGCTTGATACTTTCGGAGGGTGATGAAAGCGCCATCCCACCGATAGCACCGGTGTATGAGTCAGATTCCAATTTACGCATGCGTATACCGGCCGCTTTCGAAGCGTTAAGCGTAGCTGGCCCGATTGGCAGTTATGAATATCACGCTCGCAGCGCTGATGGTCGGGTTTCTGACGCTTCTGTGATTAGCCCATTACCAGCTCACGTCACGGTCACCGTTTTATCTCGTGAGGGGAACGGCAGCGCACCGGCTGATTTAATCGAAAAAGTTGATATGGCGTTAAACGATGAGGACGTTAGGCCGGTAGCTGACCGTGTCACTGTGCAATCAGCCAAGATTATCAATTATGAAATCGACGCGGTGATTTACTGTTATCCCTCGCCTGAATATGAGCCGATCATGGCAGCGGCAGAAGAACAAGTGAGACGTTATACGACACAGCAACACCGGCTAGGCCGTGACATTGTACTCAGTGCCATTTATGCCGCTTTGCATGTGCAAGGTGTGCAGCGTGTGGAGCTGAAAAAACCGGTTGCAGATATCAAATTGGATAAAACACAGGCCAGCTTCTGCACACAAATTAATGTGGCACTAGGGGGTTCGGATGAATAGCCGGTTATTGCCTGTCGGCTCATCACCGTTAGAGCTTGCGGCGGCAGAATCACTGGCTCAGATTGAGCGCGTGCCTATTCCTATTCGTGAACTTTGGAACCCTGATAAATGCCCCGTGCATTTGCTGCCGTATTTGGCATGGGCGTTTAGTGTTGACCGATGGGATAAAAACTGGACGGAAAAAGCCAAACGGGATGCTGTTAAAGCCGCGATGTTTATTCATAAACACAAGGGCACCATTGGTGCATTGCGCCGTGTGGTTGAGCCGTTGGGCTATTTAATCCGTGTGATTGAATGGTGGAAAACTAATGAAACTGCCGGCACATTTCGCCTAGATATTGGGGTACTGGAAACCGGTATTACAGAGGAAATGTATCAAGAGTTAGAAGCGTTAATTTTTGATGCAAAACCGGCGAGCCGTCATTTAGTCGGGCTCACCATTCAACTAGAAACCCGCGGTGAATTTTATTGCGCGGCATCCAGTTACACCGGTGACTCATTGACTGTTTATGCGTATACACCGCCTTTAATTTCGATTTCTGGCCTTGATGTTCAAGGTGCGGCTATTCACTTAATTGATGAAATGAGGATTAATCCACAATGAAATACTTTGCCTTACTCACAAAATTAGGTGAGAACTTATTAGCCCAAGCGACAGCGCTAGGCACAAAACTTGAATTAACACACATGGCAGTTGGCGATGGCGGCGGGAGTTTGCCAACGCCGGATACCAATCAAACTAAATTAATTGCTGAAAAACGCAGAGCCGCCATTAACACATTGTTTATTGATGATAAAAATAAAAATCAAATCATTGCTGAACAAATTATTCCTGAACAGGATGGAGGTTGGTGGATACGTGAGATTGGCTTATTTGATAAAGCCGGTAATTTAATTGCGGTAGCAAACTGCCCCGAAACGTACAAGCCACAATTAGCGGAGGGGTCAGGCCGCACGCAATCTATTCGTATAGTGTTAATTGTCAGCCACACTGAATCGGTCACATTAAAAATTGACCCATCAGTTGTGCTGGCAACTCGTGAGTATGTGAATACTGAAATCACCGTACTAGACAAAAAAATTGATGCACTATCAGCACAAACCAAGCTGGATTTAAATAAAAAATTCGACAAGGCGAACATTTCAAGCCAGAAAGGCAACGATAACGACAAGGTTCCTAGCCTGAATTTGTTTACGACTGAGATTGGTAAACTTGCCGCACTTGGGTACAGCTATTCAAAAATTGAATCAGACGGCAGATATCAACCTAAAGGGAATTACGCCCCTGCGGGTGACTATGCAACAAATGCAGCATTAAACAACGGGCTGAATGGGAAGTTTGATAAGGCGGGTGGTACTATAGCTGGTCATATTACCGCAGAGGGAAATATTCAATCAAACTCAGGCAAAGTGACAGCTAACTTAGCATCAGCCACAGGTATTCAGTTGGACGGCACTGGCAGTGTTGCAAAAATTCGAGGTCGTGCTCAAAGCGGTCTTTGGTATGACCATTTCTTACCTGAAAAAACAGGAACTTTCCAGCAAATAGGGGACTTTGGGCTTGGCGTCGCCAATTACCCTGCTTCGGGGGTAAGTGAGTTAAATGAAACTATGTTTCTTCAATACGGCTCAACTCTTACGGCGACAAGTGAAGGTTTTCCCGGTGCGGGTGGTGGCGTTCAAATTAGTTATCAAAACAATAAAAGAGCACAGCTATTTATTAATCGAAATCCACTCACGTTATCTTATCGATTTTCAGATGTTGCAGGAAAAGATACGGTCACGCCGTGGATTGATGTGCTTTCTACATCAAACACTATTGTTGATAGGAACGGAAATTTAAAGACAACGGGTACTACTGAGCTTAGCGATTACCCTATAGGGGCTCCTATCCCATGGCCTCAATCAACTGTACCCGCGGGCTATTTAGCACTGAATGGACAGACTTTTAATAAAACGACCTACCCACTCTTAGCTAAAGCTTACCCATCAGGGGTATTAGATGATATGCGCGCGGAGTTTATTCGAGGTCTCGACGCAGGTCGAGGAATTGATAGTGGGCGAGTCGCGTTATCAGCCCAAGGTGATGCAATGCGTAAGATAACTGGTGATAACCTCCGGGTTTGGGCTTCTGCTGATTCATCAAAACCAACAGGGGCTTTTAATGGAGCTACATCAAATAATGGAGCTCCGGGTTCAGGCTCAACGCCATTATATGAAATTACGTTCGATTCGGAACGTGTCGTCCCGACTGCCGCGGAAGTTCGTCCCCGCAATAAAGCCTTTTTATATATCGTGAGAGCAGCATAATGAAGAACTATAATTTAGATATTGAACAAGCCGAAATTGGCGAAAATGGTTTAGCAACAAAAGCAGGTTGGATTAAAGTCTATATCGCAGACCCACAAACGCGAGAATATTTAAACGCGAGCATGGAGAATATTTATTTTGATGTGAGTGTGTCGGCTGGCGCTTATATTGATGCGCCAGAATTACCGACAAAAACAGGTTTCGCGGTGGTGCGTAGTGAAGATGGTTCTAAATGGGAAATCGAGACAGATAACCGAGGTAAAACAGCGTACAGCACAGAAACCCGCCAATCGATTGAAATTGATTTTATTGGCGATTTGCCCGATACGCTAACTCTCTTAGAGCCGAAAACAGAATTTGATAAGTGGAACGGCAAAAAATGGGTAACAGATACTGAAGCTCAAAAAGCCGTATTTGTTGCACAGGCAGAACAAGAGAAATTGCAGCGATTAGATGAGGCGAATAGCACCATAACTTACTTGCAAGATGCAATCGAAGTCGGTCTTGATGATGACGATTACCAAGCAAAATTAATAGCGTGGAAAACATACCGTGTTTTGTTAAACCGTGTTGATACTTCACTCGCCCCAGATATTGATTGGCCTGAAAAACCCGAATAACATTAATCTATTCAGAGCCCCAATCAACGGGGCTTTGTTTCATCCTTCACACAACGCCCATTCCGTGCATTTGCATTAACACCAACCCAAAATTGAGCTATTGCAAAATAGAGGACGCTAGTAATGGCTCAAGATTATCACCACGGCGTGCGAGTGATTGAACTCAATGAAGGCACGCGACCTATTCGCACCATCAACACCGCTATTGTCGGAATGGTGTGTACTGCTGATGATGCAGACACAAAAGCCTTTCCACTCAACACCCCCGTTTTAATCACTGACGTTAAAAATGCCGCGGGTAAAGCCGGCGAAACTGGCACGCTTGCACGCTCACTGGATGCTATCGGTAACCAATCAAAACCAGTTACCGTGGTTGTGCGTGTTGAGCAAGGCGAAAGCGAAGCAGAAACCACATCCAATATTATTGGTGGCACCACGCCCGATGGCCGTAAAACCGGCTTGCAGGCATTAACCGTGGCGCAAGGTCGTTTAGGTGTTAAACCTCGCATTCTAGCCGTGCCGGCTCACGATACACAGGCGGTTTCATCAACGCTCGCCGGTATCGCACAAAAAATGCGTGCCATGGCTTATATTAGCGCCTATGGCAGTAAAACTATTTCAGATGCCATTGATTACCGTAAAAACTTTAATCAACGTGAATTAATGTTGATTTGGCCTGAATTCCAAAGTTGGGACACCGTCACGAATGCAGAAAGTAATATCTACGCCACCGCGTGTGCCTTGGGTTTACGTGCCAAAATTGATAATGAAATTGGCTGGCATAAAACCTTGTCTAACGTGGGCGTTAATGGGGTAACCGGTATTTCTGCTGATGTGTCATGGGATTTACAAGACCCTGCCACCGATGCCGGCTTACTTAACGAAAACGATATCACCACGCTAATTCGCAATAACGGCTTCAAGTTTTGGGGCTCCCGTACTTGCTCAGATGATCCGTTGTTTGCCTTTGAGTCCTACACACGCACCGCGCAGGTGTTATCCGACACCATCGCCGAGGGGCTAGACTGGTCCATTGACGGCACGCTCAATCCCTCACTGGCTCGTGACATTATCGAAAGTATCAATGCAAAACTGCGCAGCATGACAACGCAAGGCTATTTGTTAGGCGGTGAATGTTGGTTCGATCCAGACGTTAACACCAAAGAAGAGCTGAAAAGCGGCAAGTTATACATTGATTATGACTATACAGCCGTACCCCCACTGGAAAACTTACTGTTACGTCAGCGTATTACCGACCGCTATTTATTGGATTTTGGCTCAAAAATTAAGGGGTAATCATGGCCTTACCACGCAAACTTAAAGATTTAAATTTATTCAATGAGGGTGAAAGTTATATGGGGCGTATTGAAGAAATCACGCTACCGAAAATCACTCGTAAATTTGAAACCTATCGCGGCGGCGGAATGAATGGCGGCGTCAAAATTGATATGGGGTTAGAAGATGATGCACTCTCTGCCGAATTAACATTCGGGGGCTTAGAAGCCCAGCTTTATAAGCAATGGGGGATCACTCAAATTGATGGCGTGATGTTGCGCCTCAATTGTGCTTATCAACGCCAAGATACCAAAGAATACACCGCTGTTGAGGTCGTGTTACGTGGTCGATTCAGTGAAATTGACTCCGGTAATGGCAAGGCTGGTGAAAATACCCAAGTCAAAGCGCCTTTTAATGCCACGTATTACAAACTCATTTGGGATGGTGAAACACTCATTGAGATTGATTTACTCAATATGATTGAAAAAGTTGATGGTGTTGACCGCTTAGAAGAACAACGCGCCGCATTAGGTTTATAGGAAAAGTAAATGACTGAACCCGTAGAAAAAAATCAAATCACCGTCACGCTAGATGAACCCATCACGCGTGGAACAACCACAGTGACAGAGATTGTGGTACGTAAACCCAATTCTGGCGCATTGCGTGGTGTTCGTTTAGCCGCACTGATGGAAATGGATGTGGATTCGGCGATGTTGGTATTACCCCGCGTCACCGCACCGGCATTGACGAAACCCGAATTAATCATGATGAACCCTGCGGATATGCTGAATTTAACCAAAGAGCTTGTGCTTTTTTTGTTACCGAAGTCGGTGACTATGGATTTCCAGAACGATTAACCGTGAATGATTTAGTGGCAGATATTGCCACTATTTTTCACTGGTCACCGGCTGTCACCGATGAATTTTCCCTAACTGAATTATTAGAATGGCGTTATCACGCCCTTAAACGTAGCGGTGTAGAAGATGAGTAAAGATTTACGTTTACAGGTGATTTTAAGCGCCGTCGATAAATTCACGAAACCGTTTAAGAGCGCCCAAGCGTCGAATAAAAAATTGGCGGAAACCCTCCGCCAATCTAAACAACAACTCAAAGAGCTCAACAACCAAGCCAAGCAAATTGACGGGTTTAAGAAAACCAAGCAATCCCTTGATAGTGCTAGTCAAGCGTATCAACAGGCTACCGCCAAAGTTAGCCGGCTCGCACGTGAATTATCCACCGTTCAAAATCCCACGAGGGCCCAATCACGGGAGCTTGACCGCGCAAAAGCGGCTGCCGCAAAACTCAAAGCTGAAACCGGCACACTGAGTGCCTCATTGCAGCGCCAACGGGAAGCGTTAAAAGGTAGTGGGATTTCAACGCGACAATTGAGCCAAGCGCAAGTCAGATTAAATAGCGATATTGCCAGCACAAGCCGTCGATTACAGCAACAAGAGCAGCAACTAAAGCGGGTAGCTAATCAAGAAAAACGCATGTCAGCGGCAAAAAATAGCTATCAAAATACCATGGGCGTGCGTAATAAAATGGCCGGTAGCGGCGCGGGTATGCTTGCATCCGGTGTGGGGTTAGGTTATGCGGCTAAAAAAGTCTTAGTACCAGGCTATGATTTTGAAATCGGCATGTCGAAAGTGCAAGCCTTAACCCGCCTTGATAAAAATTCCGACGACTACAAGATGTTAAGGGAGCAAGCGAGAGACCTTGGGGCGACAACCGCATTCACCGCTAATGAAGTTGCACAAGGCCAAGCGTTCTATGCCATGGCTGGTTTTAAGCCAGAGCAAATTAAGAATGCCATGTCCGGTACTTTATCCATGTCATTGGCCGGTGATATCGACTTGGCCACCACGGCTGATATTGGTTCAAACATTTTGACCGGCTTTAAGCTGAATTCTAATGAAATGAACCGTGTCAGTGATGCACTTGTCGCCACGTTTACGCGGTCTAACACCAATCTCACTATGCTTGGCGACACGATGAAATATGTTGCGCCGGTTGCTTCGGGGCTCGGTGTCGATTTAGAAACCGCAGCCGTTGCCGCCGGTAAACTCGGTGATGCAGGTATTCAAGGCAGTATGGCCGGTACAGGCTTACGCTCTATTTTAGGGCGCTTGGCAGAGCCGCCGAAAATGGCTGGTGAAGCCCTTGATAAATTGAAAATTAAAACCCGTGATGCCAAAGGTAATTTGCGCCAATTTACCGACATACTCGCCGAGCTAGACAAAAAAACCAAAAAAATGGGTACGGCAGAACGTGCCGGACTGTTTAAACATATTGCCGGTGAAGAGGCATTTTCTGCTCTCTCAGTATTGGTTGACCAAGCTGGCTCCGGTCAGTTGCAGGCCATGATTGCCGAAATCAAAGCTGCTAAAGGGGAAGCGGAAAAAGTCGCCAAAACCATGACGGACAACCTTGATGGCGACTTAAAAAACTTAACCTCGGCTTATGAAGATGTGGGGATACAAGTTTTTGGCGGTGCGGATAGTCCTTTGCGGGAGATCACTAAACGAGTCACAGACCTCATTTCGAAGTTTGGCCAATGGGCAAAGAAAAATCCTGAACTGGTCAAACAAATCACAATGATCACATTGGGGTTAGGTGCCGTGCTGGCCGTTGGTGGCGGTATCACATTGATGATTGCGGCATTAATTGGGCCACTCGCCATGGCAAAATTAAGCCTGTCCGTTTTAGGTATCAAAGGCAGTGGTTTTCTCTCATTACTGATTAAGCCTATTAAGTTAATTGGAACGGCATTTATGATGCTAGGTCGTGCGCTATTAGCTAACCCGATTATCTTATTTATCGCAGGGATCGCTGGCGCGGCTTACCTGATTTATAAATATTGGGATAAAATCGTACCTTTCGTGAAAAATTTATGGGAGGGAGTTAAGAATATATTTTCCGCTACATGGGTATGGATCAAATCTTTTCTTATGAAGTGGACAATTGTCGGTATCATTGCTCCTCATTGGGATAAAATCACCAACTATGCCAATGTCGTTTGGGATGCAGTCAAACAAACGTTTTCTCAATTTTGGGAATGGGCCAAATATTTTATTTTGAATTGGACAACACCAGGGCTGATATACCAACATTGGGATAGTATTGTTGCTATTACGTTAAGCATGTGGACTACTATCAAGAAAACCATATCTGACAAATGGGATCAGATTGTCGCGGATGTTAAAGGCTTACCGGAACGCTTTAAACAAATTGGCGGTGAGATCATTGATAGCTTGAAAAACGGCATTCTGGAAAAATGGGAATCACTGAAAGCCCAATTTGCCGAACTCAAGCAAATGGCCACGAATATTCTGCCCGATTGGATGCTTTCGGATGAAACCAAAACTGTCCGCGCCATGTCACAAGTGACCGTTATTCAAGCCGGTATGAAAAGTGCAGGCATGTTCGACAATGGCGGATTTATTCCACGTGGACAATTCGGCATTGCGGGGGAATATGGACCCGAGCTTGTTAATGGGCCAGCTCATATCACTAGCCGGAGAAAAACCGCTGCACTGGCTGCGGCAGCATTAACCATCGGCTCTATGACAGCGACAGCAAAACCCATCCATCCTTATGCTTTACCCGCAAATAGCTATCAATCCGCGCCAACAACCATAAATCAAAGCAATCACGCGGCAAATACTGCGCCGGTCACTATCAATGTTTACCCATTACCGAACCAGTCAGCAAACGATATTGCAAGAGAAGTCGCTAGACAATTAGAGCAAAACCAACGGCGTGAACAGGCAAGACGACTGAGTCGGTATCAAGACAGCGAGGACGATTAATTATGGCAATGGCAGCACTAGGCTTGTTTGTCTTTCAATTAAATACAACGCCTTACCAGATGATGCAAATTAACCAAAAATACCGTTATGGCGTGAATAATCGTGTCGGCAAACGTCCCGCAGTTCAATTTATCGGCCTTGATAATGACGATATCACATTAAGTGGCTCATTATTTCCGTCACTGACTGGCGGCAGGCTGTCATTGCTGGTATTGGAGCAAATGGCAGAAACGGGAAAAGCATGGTCGCTGATCGATGGCTCAGGCACCATTTACGGTATGTTTGTGATTGAAGAAATCACCCAATCGAAAAGTATTTTTTTTGATGATGGCTCTGCCAGAAAAATTGATTTTACGCTGAAATTAAAACGCACGGATGAATCACTGTCTCAAATGTTTGGCGATCTAGGTCAGCAGCTCAATGATATTCGCGGAGCCTTACCGCTATGAGTTTTTTAACCAAAGATGAACTAACCCCTGCATTTGCGCTTGCGGCCGGTGGTGAAAATATTAATAGTCTAATTCAGGGGCGTTTAATGTCATTAACCATGACGGACAATCGCGGCTTTGAAGCTGATCAGTTAGATATTGAATTGGATGATAGCGACGGACAACTCGCCTTACCCAAGCGAGGTGAAACCCTGTCATTGCATCTTGGTTGGAAAAACGAACCGCTGATCTACAAGGGGACGTTTACCGTTGATGAGGTTGAACATAGCGGCGTGCCAGATAAGCTCACGATCCGTGGTCGTAGTGCGGACTTCCGCGACACTTTAAACGTCAAGCGTGAGCAGTCTTACCATCAAAAATCGTTGGGCGATATTGTCCGCACCTTGGCGGAACGCAATAAGTTAAAGGCGGTTATTGATGAAAAATTAGATAAAATTAAACTCGCTCATATCGACCAAACCAACGAATCGGACGGCTCATTTCTCACACGAGTGGCGAAATCCGAGGGGGCAATTGTTGCGGTTAAAAACGGAAACTTACTGTTTATGAAACAAGGTCAAGGGCTCACCGCAACTGGCCAACCGATTCAAACTATGCACATTACTCGATCAGTCGGTGACGGCCACCGCTTTTCACTGGCTGACCGTGGCGCATACACCGGTGTTATTGCTAACTGGCTTGACACACGTGAGCCGAAAAAGAAAAAAGCAGTGACGGTAAAGCGTAAGCGAAAAAGCAAACAACCTACAAAACCCGCCGAACCGAAAGAAAAACAAGGGGAATATTTAGCCGGCGAACAAGGAAATGTTCTCACGCTTTCTCATACCTACGCCACGAAAGAAAATGCCGCCCGAGCCGCAAAAGCCAATTGGGAAAAAATCCAACGTGGTGTTGCGTCATTTTCGATTCAACTCGCGGTTGGTCGTGCAGATCTCTACCCTGAAATGCCTGTCACCGTCAGCGGATTTAAACCCGAAATTGATAACGCGGACTGGATATTAACGCGAGTCGTTCATTCACTGAATGACAGTGGTTTTACAACCGCATTAGAGTTAGAGGTGAAAATTTCGGATTTAGATATAGCTGACGAATAATTTTTTAGACTGTATAAAAACACATGATATAATTTGCATAACATCAACATCATGACAAAGGATACATAATCATGATGAATTGTCCTGAATGCGGTCACGCTGCACACACTCGTAGTTCCTATCAAGTCTCACCCGAAACCAAAGAACGTTATAACCAGTGCCAAAATATTAATTGTGGTTGCACATTTGTCAGTCACGAATCAGTGACCAAAATTGTTGTTAAACCTGCACATATTAATGTTGTTGAGCCGCATCCGAACAAATACCAGCAAAAAACGCTTTCGCTATAAAATTAGCCCCTATGAACAAGGGGCTTTTATGATTTAAATAATATCAATTATGATTTTCTACTTAAGTTAGCTTTAGCGCTTAGAAGTTTCAATTGTGCGTTCTCTTGATGATATTGCACCCACTTTTCTTTTAAACGTGAATCACTAATAACTCCCCTTTGGTCATAATCATCAGAGTTTGGATTTTTTAGTTCTATGGAGTCAATATTTTGTTCAACTAGCTCTAAAAAGCTTAAGAATAGTTGGTCAAATGAGGGGGTTATATATGCCACATGGCTGTTTTCAAAATTTAATGGAATATGCAATATTGGACAATATACTGTTTCTTTAAGATTATCTTTTTTAAAGGCAACAATGGCTTCCTTAACTGCTCTCCTAAATGCATAAGATACAATAGTTTTTTGAGATGCAGGCTTAACACAGTGAACCCAACTAATGTCAGTAGATTTACCATCCTGACGGTGTATATAAAGGCATTTGTTATTATGAAAATCTTTTTCTACTGTGATACTTGCTATGCCACACCCAATTTTTTCTTCATATTCGCTATGTAATTTAAACAATTCTGAGAAAAAAATTTCATCTTCCTCAGTGAGTTTCTGGCCAAATTGATATAAAGAAATTCTCCTCCTGATTTCCTCTATAGCAGACTTTTTAGTTTTAAATTGATAATCCCCGAAAATTATAGGTTTAGCCATGATACTTTCCTATTTGACTGTATTCAGATGCATTATTACATATGGTAATAGAATAAATGTGAAGCCCCTATTAATGAAGGGGCTAGTGCTAAAGATGGGCTACATGTGGATGTAATGTGGATGGTGCTTTATAAATCCATTTATAAAACAATTATTTACACAAAAAACAAAGACCGCCTAGGCGGTCTTTTTCTATACCAAATTGAATTGATATGATTACTCTTTTGGCGTTGCTTTTTCCACGCGGCTTTTTAATTTTTGGCCTGGGCGGAAGGTAACAACACGTCGTGCAGTAATTGGAATATCTTCCCCAGTTTTTGGGTTACGTCCGGGACGTTGATTTTTATCACGTAAATCAAAGTTACCGAATCCAGATAATTTTACTTGCTCACCGTTTTCTAAAGAAAGGCGAACCTCTTCAAAGAAGGTTTCGACTAGTTCTTTAGCATCACGTTTGCTAACACCCAATTTTTCAAACACATTTTCTGACATTTCAGCTTTAGTAAGCGCCATAGGTTTAGTCCCTCAAGGAGGCTTGGAATCGCTGTTTTAACGCAGCAACACACAGATCAACGGTAGCGGTAATCTCTTCTTCTTCCATCGTACGCTGGGTATCTTGGAAGACGAGACTGATAGCAAGGCTCTTATAACCCTCCGCTATCCCTTCACCACAATACACATCAAACAAGTTTATGCCAACTATATGATTTATGCCAACTTTTTTACACTCTGCTAAAACTTCTGCAGCAGCTACATTTTCTGGCACGACCACAGCGATGTCACGGCGGTTCGATGGATAGCGTGAAATCGCCTTAGCTTCAGGGATGACACGTTGTGCTATCGCATCACTACGAACCTCAAACACCACCGTACGACCATTTAAATCGAGTTTACGTTCTAATTCTGGGTGAACAACACCAATAAAGCCAATATGTTCATTTTCCAGATAAATCCCAGCACTTTGGCCTGGATGTAACGCAGGATGTGCCTCAGATTTAAATGTAATTTGATTTAGTTTCCCAGTCAATTCAAAAACAGCTTCAAGATCACCTTTTAAATCAAAGAAGTCAACAACTTGTTTATCTAATGACCAATGTTCTTCAAATCTATTGCCCGTGATCACACCTGCAAGCATAGGTTCTTGGCGAATTCCATATTCTGCTTGATTATCAGGAATAAAGCGCAGACCCGTTTCAAATAAACGAATTCGGTTCTGCTGACGATTTTGATTATAGACAACCGTCCCCAATAAGCCAGTCCACAGCGACAAACGCATCGCTGACATATCCGCTGAAATTGGGTTTGGTAACAGTAATGCTTCTTGTGCTGGGTGCAATAAAGCCTGAACTTTCGGATCAACAAAGCTATACGTAATCGCTTCTTGATAGCCACGGTCTACTAACATCGCTTTAAGGCGTTTTAATGGCAAATTGGCTTCTTTATGATTCGTCATAATGAGGTCAGCACGTAATGGCACATCAGGAATACTGTTGTAACCATAAACACGTGCAACTTCCTCGACTAAATCTTCTTCAATTTGCATATCGAAGCGCCAGCTCGGAGCAACAACATCCCATGTATTTTCCGAAGCAGTCACTTTGCATCCTAAGCGAGTTAAAATATCGGTGACTAAATTGTCCTCAATAAAATGACCAATTAAACGGTCTAATTTATGACGAGTCAGTTTAATATTTGCCGCTTTTGGTAAATACTGTTCGCTAGTGACATCGATGATCTCACCCACTTCACCACCACAAATATCTACAATCAACGCTGTTGCACGTTCAATCGCTTTGAATTGCAGTTCTGGGTCTACACCACGCTCAAAGCGGTGTGATGCATCAGTATGTAAGCCATAGTTACGAGCACGGCCAGTAATCGACAGTGGATTAAAGAATGCGCATTCTAATAGGATATTTTTCGTTTCTGTGTTCACACCTGAGTGCTCACCACCGAAAATACCCGCAATACCCAGTGCTTTAGACTCATCCGCAATCACTAGTGTGTCTGATTTTAGCGTAGCTTCATTACCATCAAGCAGAACCAGTTTTTCACCATCTTTCGCCATACGCGCAACGATAGCACCGTCTAAACGGTCTAAATCGTAGGCGTGTTGTGGTTGCCCCATTTCCAGTAAGACATAGTTGGTGATATCAACAACTGCATCAATAGAACGAACACCACCACGGCGCAGTTTCTCTTTCATCCATAACGGCGTTGGTGCAGAAACATCGATATTTTTAATTACACGGCCCACAAAACGCGGACAGGCTTCTGGCGCTTCAACACGAATTGGGAAAGTGTCTTCCGTGGTCACTGGAACTACATTAATTGTAGGTTCTGTTAATTCTAATTTATTGATAACCGCCACATCACGTGCAACCCCTAAAATGCTTAGGCAATCTGCACGATTTGGTGTAATGCTGATTTCAATCGCATTATCATCCAATTTTAAATATTCACGGATATCGGTACCAATGGTTGCATCGAGTGGTAATTCAATGATGCCACTGTGGTCATCTGAAATACCCAGCTCTGAATACGAGCACAACATCCCTTCAGATGGCTCACCACGTAATTTAGCGGCTTTAATTTTAAAGTCACCAGGTAATACTGCGCCGACTGTTGCTACTGCAACTTTTAAGCCTTGGCGGCAGTTCGGGGCACCACAAACAATATCTAATAAACGCTCACCACCCACGTTGACTTTTGTCACGCGCAGTTTGTCTGCATTTGGGTGTTGACCACATTCAACCACTTCACCAACAACAACGCCGTGAAATTGACCAGCTACACCTTCAACGCCATCAACTTCAAGGCCAGCCATAGTAATTTGGTCTGATAATGCTTCGCTACTGATCGCCGGGTTCACCCACTCGCGTAACCAGAGTTCACTGAATTTCATGAGATAAACCCGCCTTATTTAAACTGTTTGAGGAAACGAAGATCATTTTCGAAGAATGCACGCAGGTCAGAAACACCGTAACGTAACATTGTCAGACGTTCCATTCCCATACCGAATGCAAATCCAGAGTAAACTTCTGGATCAATACCCACATTGCGCAATACATTTGGGTGTACCATTCCGCAACCTAATACTTCTAGCCATTTGCCGTTTTTACCCATGACATCAACTTCTGCTGAAGGCTCAGTAAACGGGAAATAAGATGGACGGAAGCGCACTTGAACTTCTTCTTCAAAGAAATTATTCAAGAAATCATGCAGTGTACCTTTTAAGTTGGTAAAGCTAATGTCTTTATCAACTATCAAACCTTCTGTTTGGTGAAACATTGGCGTGTGTGTTTGGTCGTAGTCATTACGATAGACGCGACCAGGCGCAATAATACGAATTGGTGGCTGCTGCCCATTCATAGTACGAATTTGCACACCAGAGGTCTGGGTGCGTAGCAGACGTTTTGCATCAAACCAAAACGTATCGTGATCCGCACGTGCTGGGTGATGGGCAGGAATATTTAATGCATCAAAGTTATGATAATCATCTTCGATTTCAGGGCCAGTTTCTACAGAGAAACCTAACTCGCCAAAAAACTCTTCAATTCGCTGAATTGTGCGGGTAACAGGATGTAACCCACCATTTTCCATACGACGCCCAGGTAGTGACACATCAACTTTTTCAGATGCGAGGCGCGCATTAAGGATCTCAGCTTGCATCGCATCCTTACGGGCGTTCAGTGCATCTTGAACCTGTACTTTGGCTTCATTTATCACAGCCCCTGCTGCTGGACGTTCATCAGCAGGCAGATCACGCAACGTTTTCATCTGGAGTGTGAAATGGCCGCTTTTGCCTAAAAATTCAACACGCACTGACTCCAACGTAGCAACATCTTGGGCCTGTTCAATGGCTGCTTTTGCCTGTGCAACCAACTCAGCGAGATGTGGCATTGTTTCCCCTTTATGACCACTTGGTCTTTTTGCTAGTTATTCACTAAATTTATTAAGCTTCACATTCCATTACATAATGGATGAGTACTTAACTGATTTTACTGCATTTAATCTTAAACTAAAAACAAAAAAGCCTCCCTAAGGAGGCTTTAGCGTAACTTTTCGTTTCTTCTTTATTTACGCGAAAAAGCCCCCGAACCTCAGGTGCTAAAGTAAAAAAAGAAACGAAAAATAACAGTGTGCATGTGATATCTTTCCAATAAAATTGTATTTTAAAGTAGTAACATAAATAGCTATAAATGAAAAGAGGAAGTTACCTTCCCCTTTTCAAGCAAACAATTAAGCTAAAGCGCCTTTCGCTTTTTCAACTAAAGCAGTGAATGCTGCTTTATCGAAAACTGCGATGTCTGCTAAAATCTTACGGTCGATTTCAATTGAAGCTTTTTTCAAGCCATTGATGAAACGGCTGTAAGACAGACCGTTCTGACGAGCCGCTGCGTTGATACGCGCGATCCACAGTTGACGGAACTGACGTTTACGTTGACGGCGGTCACGGTAAGCATATTGACCAGCTTTGATTACCGCTTGAAACGCTACGCGGTAAACACGTGAACGTGCACCATAGTAACCTTTCGCCTGTTTCAGAATTTTTTTGTGACGTGCACGTGCGATTACACCACGTTTTGCGCGAGCCATAGCTATCTCCTATCGTCTTTTATCTTAATTAACTAAATTGTCTACTTATGCGTACGGCAGGCAAGCAACTACCAGACCCAGATCGCCTTTAGATACCATTCCTTTCGGACGTAAATGGCGTTTACGCTTAGTTGACTTTTTAGTCAGGATATGACGAAGGTTTGCATGCTTACGCTTAAAGCCACCGCCTGCAGTTTTTTTAAAGCGCTTTGCTGCGCCACGTACAGTTTTAATCTTTGGCATTTCTTTAATTTCCAACTTCGCATTGTGATTAACTACGAATTAATTAGGCGAATAACAACCATATTGCTATGGATGCGTATTACTTGCAGGCCTAATTATTTCTTCTTCGGTCCCAGCACCATGATCATCTGACGACCTTCAATTCTTGAAGGGAAAGATTCCACAGATGCCAGTTCTTCAAGATCAGCTTTGATGCGGTTAAGCATTTCCAGACCAATCTGTTGGTGAGCCATTTCACGACCACGAAAACGTAGCGTGACTTTTGCTTTATCACCATCTTCCAGAAAGCGAATCAGGTTGCGTAGTTTGACCTGATAATCACCTTCATCTGTACCAGGGCGGAATTTAATTTCCTTCACCTGAACAACTTTTTGTTTCTTTTTCTGCTCTTTTTGAGACTTGCTCTTCTCATAAAGGAATTTGCCGTAGTCCATGATACGACAAACTGGCGGCTCAGCATTTGGACTGATTTCAACGAGGTCTACACCTGCTTCTTCAGCTTTTTCAAGCGCTTCACGCGCGCTCATAATGCCTAACTGTTCACCGTCTAAACCTGTTAAACGGACCTCAGGAACACGGATTTCATCGTTAATACGATTTGGACGTGCTGTTGGGATTCTTTTTCCGCCTTTAATACTTCATTCCTCCAACTGGGTAAAGAGATTTGCATATTCTCTCAAGCAAATACACCCGTTATGTTGTTAAAACTTAACGTGTATACGATATTCTTTGTTTGTCTTGGCTCTATAAGCCGTCGACAATATGATTCGACCGCGGATTTTAATGCTTATTGTCCGATTACTCAAGTAAATCTTGAAATAAATCACGCTAACATATTTGAAAACTTAGCTTTTGCGTAAGATTTTTAATCTTAGGAGGGTCGAGAGTACCAGTTTTATACTCGAAAAAACGCTACGAGCATGCGAAAAATCGCCTCATATTACTAAAAAATACGTTAAACAGCGTTCAAATGAACGCTGTTTAACTATTACCATACTGGCTTAATTATTTTTTCTTTGGTGCCAATACCATGATCATCTGGCGTCCTTCAATTCTTGAAGGGAATGATTCCACTGATGCCAGTTCATCCAGATCAGTTTTGATGCGATTAAGCACTTCCAAACCAATCTGTTGGTGTGCCATTTCACGACCACGAAAACGTAGCGTAACTTTAGCTTTGTCACCATCTTCCAAAAAGCGAATCAAACTACGCAGTTTAACTTGGTAGTCACCTTCGTCTGTTCCTGGACGGAATTTAATTTCCTTCACTTGAACAACTTTTTGTTTTTTCTTTTGTTCTTTCTGAGACTTACTCTTCTCATAAAGATATTTACCGTAGTCCATAATACGGCAAACTGGCGGCTCAGCATTTGGGCTGATTTCGACTAAGTCGACACCCGCTTCTTCTGCTTTAAAGAGTGCTTCACGCACGCTCATGACACCAAGTTGCTCACCGTCTAAACCAGTGACACGGATTTCGGTTGCACGGATCTCTTCGTTGATACGATTAGGACGTGCTGTTGGGAGTTTTTTTCCGCCTTTAATACCTTATTCCTCCATCTGATTGAGTTGACGACTGCGGATCTCTTTTAGCAGTTCAGTCGTGAATTCGTTGACATCAATGCTGCCTAAATCTTTACCACGACGGGTACGTACGGCAACTTTACCTGACTCAACTTCTTTATCACCACAGACTAACATGTAAGGGACACGACGCAGTGTGTGTTCGCGGATCTTAAAGCCGATTTTCTCGTTACGTAAGTCCGCTTTCGCACGAATGCCAACACTTTGCAGCTTGCTTACTAATTCTTGAACATAGTCGGCTTGACCGTCCGTAATGTTCATAACAACCACTTGTTGTGGTGCTAACCATGTAGGGAAGAAACCTGCATACTCTTCAGTTAAAATCCCGATGAAGCGTTCTAATGAACCCAACACTGCACGGTGGATCATAACAGGAACAATGCGCTCATTGTTCTCACCCACATAGGAAGCTGTTAAACGACCTGGTAAGAAAAAGTCTAGCTGAACAGTACCGCATTGCCATGCACGGTCAAGGCAGTCGTACAGTGTAAACTCAATTTTCGGGCCGTAGAATGCACCTTCACCTGGCTGGTATTCAAATTCAATACCTTTTGATTTCAGTGCATTCGCTAAATCTTCCTCTGCCTTATCCCACATCTCATCAGTTCCGATGCGTTTTTCAGGACGAGTTGACAGCTTAACGACGATTTTTTCGAAACCGAACGTAGCATAAACGTCATAAATCATTTCAATACAGCTGGTCACTTCACTTAAGATTTGCTCTTCAGTACAGAAGATATGCGCGTCGTCTTGCGTAAAGCCACGTACACGCATTAAACCGTGCAGTGCGCCTGATGGCTCATTGCGGTGACAGCTACCAAATTCTGCCATGCGCAGTGGTAAATCACGGTAAGATTTTAAACCTTGGTTGAAAATCTGTACGTGACCTGGGCAGTTCATTGGCTTAACACAATATTCACGGTTTTCAGACGAGGTTGTGAACATCGCATCTTTGTAGTTTTCCCAGTGGCCTGTTTTTTCCCACAGTACACGGTCCATCATAAATGGGCCTTTAACTTCCTGATAGTTATATGCTTTCAGTTTTGTACGTACGAAAGTTTCCAGTTCACGGAAAATTGTCCAACCATCGTTATGCCAGAATGCCATACCTGGCGCTTCTTCTTGCATATGGTATAAGTCTAGTTGTTTACCAATTTTACGGTGGTCACGTTTAGCCGCTTCTTCTAAACGTAATAAATAAGCCGCTAATTGCTTTTTATCAGCCCATGCTGTGCCGTAAATACGTTGCAGCATTTTGTTGTCGCTATTGCCGCGCCAGTAGGCACCAGCCACTTTTTGTAATTTAAAGTGGTGGCAAAAACGCATATTAGGAACGTGCGGGCCACGGCACATATCCACATATTCTTCGTGATGATATAAACCTGGGCGGTCATCTTGGCTAATGTTTTGGTCCAAGATTTCGACTTTATAGTCTTCGCCGCGAGCGACAAACGTTTCGCGAGCTTCAGCCCAAGAAACTCGTTTTTTCACCACGTCATAATCTGTTTTGGCAAGCTCAAGCATACGCTTTTCAAGCTTTTCCAAATCTTCCTGCGTCAGCATGTGGTCTAAATCGATATCATAGTAAAAACCATTATCGATAGTTGGACCGATAGCCATTTTAGTGTTTGGCCATAATTGTTTGATTGCATGACCCAATAAGTGGGCACAAGAGTGACGAATAATTTCGAGTCCGTCATCATCTTTACTCGTAATAATGGACACGTTTGCATCATGTTCAATCATTTCACATGCATCAACACGCTCACCATTAATACGGCCAGCAATACATGCTTTAGCTAAACCCGCGCCAATATCGCGAGCAACATCCATCACAGAAACAGGATGGTCAAACTGACGCTGACTTCCATCAGGAAGAGTAATAACAGGCATTAAAAAATCCTTATCAGCAGTGGTGACCCACACGCCAGATCACTTGCTTGATTATTCCAAAGTTTATAAATCAATACGTTACTAACGATTTCTCGCTTCACTGTGCGAGATATGTACACAATTATAGATAATTTAAGACAACATAAATTGATACATCGCTAGTTACTCAACTATCAATGATAACACAGACATATTTTATGGCGATAGCGCAAAGCCGTTTATTGTGCCTCAATATATGAAGAATCAACACCTTCCCGATTAAATGGCGAATAAACTCTCCAAGGCAGGAATTCGTTTTCCTTTTTTCATGAATGAAAGGCGATACCAATGCGATCCACTAGGCGCGACTAATTCTTCAGTAATAATCTTATTTTGTTTCATCGCAATGAAGTTTTGGATGGTATTCCATAACGAATACAAAATATATGCTTCAAACATTAAAGCTAATACCTGCACATAAATATTATTCACAAAATAGATTTGCTGAAAAATATACACACAGAAAAAAGCTTGAATAAGCCCTCTTAAAATAAGTGCTTTACTAAAGAATGATTGACCTTGCTGTAAAATTGCAAAACAAGGGTTCGCTAAAGACTGTCTTTTTTCCTCAACAGGAATACCTTGGATATAAATTATCCAATCAGATACATCACTATTTTTTAAAACAATCCCCTTTTCTTTCATTGCATGGATTTTAAAAGAAACGACTACAGCCCATACCACCCCGATAGCCAGTAAGTATACAATAAACCCACTAACTGAAAAAAAAACCAAAAAAAGACTTATCACAATCAAACACGCTAACTTTGCAGAATTAATCCAAAGTGGCGCAACTTGGTAGTTCATTGAAATTCCTGATTATCATAAAAAACAATGATCCATCATAATTGAGAAAGCGTCTCATTAATATTAATTTATAACCAACGTCGAGTCTGTTTGCGATAACGTTCCCATTCTTCACTGAATGTGACAGATAAAAAACGTTCTTCTTGCGGGATGGTGTATAAATCTGTCATTAGCCAGAAGACTAATCCAGAAACCAAAAAGTAAGGTGAGTGTGTAAAAAATGCCAACGCTAAGCTCATGGAAGTAAACGCTAAATACATTGGATTTCGAGATAGTCGATAGGGGCCATTAGTGACAAGGTGCGTTGCTTGAACACTTGGATTTGGCGAGGTCTTATGTTTATAAAAATAAAATAAACTCGTCGCGACCCAGCTAGCACTTTCAAAAGCAACTAAAATGCCAAGTATTCCCATCCAACCTGAAAATTGCCAAATTAATGCATCCTGTTTGAATAGAAAATAAATGGCCACACCATTTGCGATTAGCCAGTTTAACAATGGATATTTTAAAATTCTCATTATGCTACCTTAAACTCTAAATGAGGTTAATTAGCATACCATAAAACAGCGAGGAAACTTTGTGGTGTCTATTGTGAAGTGGAATAATGGACTCAAAAAATTAATTACTGTGCCCTAATGAGAACACACTTTTTAAGCCTTCTAATTTGCTGTATTCCTGTTGGCATACTAAATTACGGACATCTGCAGGCATTGAGTCTATCCTCACCTGTATATTGGCTAATTGCTCATCTAGGCTATTCATACCTTTTATATCCACAATATCCTGATTCACTTTCAGATAGTTAGCGAAACTCTGTAAGTTATTTTCCAAACTATCACAAACATTATTACTGACAAGTCCTTGAGGCAATACAGAACTTAATGATGCAGGGATTACTTGTGACAAACTAGGATAAATGTTTTCTTTCCATTGCTGGGGAAAAACAATGAGCATTATTGCGATAGCTAAAATAAATAACATTGATGCCCCAGCAAACGTCGCTATCAGCTTTTTCATACTCATTCCTACTGTTCAAAATAACTTGAACATAGGATATACAATTGTGCGTAAAGCAATTTTTAAAATTAAAAATACTTTGTAAAGAAAACTCTAGCGACTTTCGGCTATTTAAAGAAACATCATCATTGGAATTTATTCAGTGTGCTTTAAACCAGCAACTTATAAAAAAATGTCGTCCCTTCAAATCGACCTTGTGAATTAACCACAAAATTTGGAATTTCACCAACCTCTTTATACCCTTGTTTTCGGTATAAAACAGATGCAACATCCTGACTACGAGTATCTAATACTAATAATGTACGATTATTTTTCAGTGCTATTTTCTCAACAACATTAAGTAATTGAGTCGCAATTCCTTGTTGGCGAAATTGACTATGAACCATTAATTTTTCAACATCCGCACGGTGTAGCCCATTAGCCTTTAGGCATAACGCAATTTGTACGGCGCCCACAATTTTATCATCATTAATACATGCTATAAGAAAGCGTTTTTGTTGCACTAAATCTGGCTTTATTTGCTGCCAATAACCCGAGGCTTCATCAATAGATAAAGGGGCGAGAAAGCCCACAGAAGCACCATGTTCTACACTATCAATTAATAACGAAGCAAGCTGCTGTTCATAGTTATCAAGTGAAGTAATTGTAACGATTTCCATATTCACCTCATTATTGATTAATAAAATTCCATACCGTCATAAGGTGAACTCTGGCAACTTTTTAAGCGTTGAGTTAAATCACCTACATGCAACTCTAATTTGTGCCCATCTGGATCGAGAAAATAAAAAGAATCCCCTTCACTCTTATTTTCCTTCCACACCACAACTTCGTTCTCTTTTAGCTTATTGACGAGTAGAGCGAAATTGCTCTCTGATATGGAAAATGCATAGTGAGTGTAATCTGTTTCACTCGGCGCTAAGTGTTGGCGTGATATATCGACAGACAAGCACAACCATAAATCACCACAAGAAATATACGCCCCATGTTTCCACTTAGCGTGTAGTTTCATCCCTAATAACGATTGATAAAAATAAATGCTTCTTATTATGTCACTCACGGCCAAGGTTAAATGATTAATCCCATTTAGTATATTATCTCTCTCTTTTTATATACTTTAAAAATATCTTTTAATGAATTTACATAAATTATCAGTACATCACATTGCAGAAGGTATACTCAATAACATATCGACATTAGATAACCTGTTAATAGATGCCCTTGACCTTTTTATGACCCCCGTAAGAAGGTTTTTTTTTGCCTATCAAAATTGCATACTTTTAGCACAAGCAGCTATCCAATTGTAAGTTAAGTATTTATCTTGGTTATTCACAAACGAATGCGGCAGTTATCCACAGTAAATGTGAACAACTTCAACCTCCCCCTGATTCTTTATAGTAAGCACTTATTCTGAATATTCATTGCATTAGTTCCTATTCAATAATAAAACATTAACCTAATTAAAGATGCTAAGATACAGATCTATAACAATTTACGTTATTATTTAGGATAAGTTAAATTACTTACACTTATCAGGAGATTGAATTTAATTACTATGACAAATTTCCTAGAACTCTTTCAAGCTGTTGGTATTGGCCTTGTTTTGCTTCTCCCCCTTGCTAATCCATTAACAGCAATTGCAGTTATGCTCAGCATCTCAGCAAACATGACCAAAGAGCAACGCAACCACCAAGCTTTTCTCGCCTCAATTTATGTTTTTGCCATCATGACCATTGCTTTTTATGCGGGTCAACTTGTGATGAATACATTTGGTATATCAATACCAGGTTTACGTATTGCTGGTGGGTTAATTGTTGCTTTTATTGGTTTTGGGATGTTATTTCCTAATAGTGATCCATCAGATGATTCACCGACAACCCCATTAGATGACCCCAGTGTTCCCAAAAAACGCCAAGAATCCCCCAATATTGCCTTTGTTCCCTTGGCTATGCCAAGTACAGCGGGGCCTGGTACCATTGCGATGATCATCAGTTCAACTGCGTCGCTGCAAGGAAACGTAACCTTTGCGCCTTGGGTGCTTAAAGTCGCCCCCGTCATTACCTTTCTTTTAGCCAGTTTAATTGTGTGGATTGGTTTGCGAGGGGCAACGTCAATTATGAGATGGTTAGGAAATAGTGGTATTGATGCGATTGCTCGCGTAATGGGTTTTTTATTAATTTGTATGGGAGTGCAATTTGTCATCAACGGGATTGTTGAAATTATCGCGCAGCTCCCACACTTACTCACAGAGTATCAATAAGACATCGCTAAAGCATTGTAGGCATTTTTCACTTTCCACAAATATCGTGGTGCCTGCGGTGCTGGGTGCTTAGATTGTACATGCTGATAAAATTCTTCAGGCGATAAATTATTAATCATCGCGATCGCCCGACCTTTATCATTATCAAAGGTTCTTAGTAATGCCCCAGCGCCATTGACGTATGCAACAACGGTTGCATAATACAACGTTTGCGGATGATTGATCCCAGCAAGGTGCTGATCCCTTAAAATTCGAATATAAGCTGTGCCGATATCGATATTTTTTTGCGGGTCTTTCAAATCATTGGAACTTGGTTCCCCTGATTTGCCTTGGAAACGATAAGCATCACGCCCTGCTGTCGAGGCTTTAATTTGCATAAGACCAATTGCATTTGATTTACTCACCACTTCTGGCCTAAAGTTTGATTCAACCTCAATGATTGCCCTAATAAGCGTTTCATCGACGCTATAACGGGAAGCAGAGTCACGAATAAATTCATCAAAAGGCGTACGTGGAAACGTGGTATTTTGTGCCGTTGTTGGCAGCGTATTACGATTGTCCAACATCCGCGTTTTTGTTGTTTGCCTATCAGGCTCGCTAGAGCAACCGGCAAGTAGCAGTAGCACAAAAGTACCGCTGATTATTTTTTTCACTGTTGTATCCTCTGCTATCAAAGCCACTGGGAGAATAACTAATCCCAAGAAAAATAAAATAATTTTTACTTAACTTTTACTTCAGGACGTGTTTTAGTCATACAAAATAACAGTGGGAAATCAAAACCCATAATAACTATAGATGTAATTCCCCATTTTTTATGTTTATTTTTACAAATGATATTGATAATCATTATCAACTAAGTTATAAAGTATAATTGTTATCAACCTTAACAACTATACTGTTAAAAATGCTAAGCCTATAATGTCAGGGTCAACTTTTATGAAGAAGAACTTATCTCGATTATCCGCACCTTTACTTACCACTGTATTTGCGCTCGCGGCAATGCTCTTTGTGAGTCAACCCGCCTTTGCTAAAAAATTTAAAGTGGTCACCACATTTACCATTATACAAGATATCGCTCAAAATGTAGCCGGAGATGCCGCTGTTGTCGAATCAATTACAAAACCTGGCGCTGAAATCCATGGCTATCAACCCACACCTAAAGATATTATGAAGGCCTATGATGCCGATTTAATCTTATGGAATGGCATGAATTTAGAGGTTTGGTTCCAACGTTTCTTTGAAAACCTTAACAATGTTCCCGCTGTTATTGTGACCGAAGGAATTGAGCCAATGCCTATTCGTGAAGGGGAATACAAAGATAATCCAAACCCACATGCTTGGATGTCTCCTGCAAATGCCAAGATTTACATCGAAAACATTCGTCAAGCCTTGGTCAAGTATGACCCTGAAAATGCTGAAACCTACAATACAAATGCCAAAAACTACACGCAACAAATTGAAGCCCTTGATGCACCACTGCGTGAACGTTTAAACCGCATTCCTGAAAATGAACGCTGGTTAGTATCCAGTGAAGGCGCATTTAGCTACTTGACGAAAGATTACGGCTTTAAAGAAGTCTATTTGTGGCCAATCAATGCAGAAGAGCAAGGTACTCCTCTACAAGTTAAAAAAGTGATTGATACTGTTCGTCAATATAATATCCCTGTTGTATTTAGCGAAAGCACAATTTCTGACAAACCCGCTCGCCAAGTCAGCAAAGAAACAGGGGCTAAATATGGTGGTATCTTATATGTAGATTCACTTTCCACCGCTGATGGCCCAGTACCAACTTATATCGACCTGTTAAAAACCACTGTAGACACGATAGCTAAAGGATTTTCACAGTAATATGACTCACTCTAATCAATTTGAGCACCCCAATCTGGTCGTTGATGATGCAACCGTAACATACAATAACGGTCACACCGCAATTTATGATGCGAGTTTTAATATTACGGGAGGCTCCATTTGTGCACTCGTTGGTGTAAACGGTAGTGGAAAATCGACGCTCTTTAAAACCATTATGGGGCTTGTCACCCCATCATCTGGCAGCGTGACATTAAATGCCCAACCGATTAAAACTGCTTTAAAAGAAAACATTATTGCTTATGTCCCGCAAACAGAAGAAGTTGACTGGAACTTTCCTGTTTTAGTGTCGGATGTTGTCATGATGGGGCGCTACGGGAAAATGGGCTTTTTCCGTATTCCCAAAAAAGAAGATAAAGATGCCGTGAAGATGGCACTGGAACGTGTTGACCTTGCTGGCCTTGAACATCGTCAAATCGGTGAACTTTCTGGTGGGCAGAAAAAACGGGTGTTTTTGGCTCGCGCCCTTGCACAGCAAGGTAAAGTTTTGCTTTTAGATGAACCATTTACGGGGGTTGATGTAAAAACCGAAAATGCCATCATCGATCTGCTACGCAGTTTACGTGATGAAGGCCACCTCATTTTGGTTTCCACTCATAACTTAGGGAGCGTCCCTGAGTTCTGCGACCAAGTCATCTTGATTAACCGTACCGTATTAGCCAGTGGCCCAACTGAAACGACGTTTACACAAAGAAACCTTCAGCAGGCCTTTGGAGGAGTACTACGCCACATCAATCTGTCAGGGCAAGAACTGCATGATGATGATGACCCTCGCTCAATTACCGTCATTACCGATGATGAAAGGGCTGCGGTTTTTTATGGTCATGATCACGATGCACCAGTGAGAAAAAATCAGCCAAAGGGTGAAGAATGATTGATTTGTTATTAGAGCCCTTTAAATACGATTTTATGATAAAAGCCATTTGGGTGAGCGCCATTGTCGGTGCCGTCTGTGCATTCTTATCTGCGTATTTAATGCTAAAAGGCTGGTCATTAATGGGTGATGCCCTTTCCCACTCCGTTGTTCCAGGGGTGGCTGGAGCTTATGCATTAGGCTTACCTTATGCTGCAGGTGCTTTTTTTACGGGGATCCTCGCGGCACTTGCCATGACGCTGGTAAAACATTTAACTCGCCTGCGTGAAGATGCCGTTATCGGCTTTATCTTTTCCACTTTCTTCGCTGCGGGATTATTAATTGTTTCATTAAACCCAACCTCGGTAAACGTGCAAAGCATTATATTTGGTAATATTTTAGGCATTGCAGATGCGGATGTGCTTCAAGTTGAAATAATTATCGGTGTTTCATTCATCGTTTTATTATGCTTATGGAAAGACCTTTTAGCCGTCTTTTTCGATGAAAGCCATGCGCGCTCCATCGGTTTAAACCCCTTACGCTTAAAAATCATTTTCTTTACATTATTAAGCGCCTGTACAGTCGCCGCACTGCAAACGGTTGGGGCTATTTTAGTGATAGCCATGGTTGTCACGCCTGGCGCCACGGCCTACTTACTGACTGACCAATTTAAGCGATTGTTAATCATCTCCGTGACTATCGGTACTGTGACCAGCGCAGTAGGTGCATATATCAGCTACTACCTTAATGGCGCAACAGGTGGGTTAATCGTCACGTTGCAAACCATGATTTTCTTATTGGCTTTCTTCTTTGCACCGAAGCACGGCATTTTTGCCTCTCGTCGCAAGGCGAAAAAAGAAGTCGCCCGATTACACCAGCAAGGAGCCTCTCATGAGTGATTTTATTGACTTATTGATGGCACCATTCGCATTTCCTTTTATGCAGAAGGCATTAATCACCGCTATCGTAACAGGAACTGTGTGTGCGATTTTATCTTGCTTTTTGGTGTTAAAAGGCTGGTCTCTTATGGGGGACGCTATTTCCCATGCTGTTTTACCAGGGATCATTATTGCCTCGCTGCTGGGTATCCCATTAGCAATTGGGGCATTTGCCTCAGGGTTATTTTGTGCCGTCGCTACGGGTTATCTCAAAGAAAACAGTCGAATAAAAGAAGATACGGTCATGGGGATTGTGTTTTCAGGAATGTTTGCTATCGGTTTAGTGATGTTTGCTAAAATCGATACAGAGCAACACCTGACGCACATCTTATTTGGCGATATTCTGGGGATCACCGATAGCGAATTTAAACAGATTTTACTGTTTGCTGGGATCACGATTGCAATTATTTTACTGAAACGTAAAGATTTTATGCTGTATTGCTTCGACCCAAACCAAGCTCGCGTGATTGGCTTACCCGTTAAGTTGATTCATTATGGTTTGTTATCGTTATTAGCGTTGACCATTGTTGCCTCACTGCAAGCTGTTGGGATCATTCTTGTCATTGCCATGCTGATTTCACCAGGAATTATTGCGTTCGTTCTTTGTCGTAGCTTTGGCAAAATGCTGGTCGTCGCCATTATCGCTTCAGTGACATCTAGCGTCATTGGTACTATTCTTAGCTTTCATATTAATGCAACAACAGGGCCAACCATCGTGGTGACTCAAGCTGTTTATTTTGTTATTGCCCTAATCTATAACAAGCTGGTATTAGCCCGTAAACGGAGCCAGACAAATCCCCAAAGTATGCACACAGCTTAAACTAAAATCATACGTTCATATAAAAAGGCTGATCTAAGCTATTGAATTTACCCTATATAGTTAGAGCAGCCTTTTTTTGAAATATGATAAATTATGAGTAATCGCTTATTTACGTAGTGTGCGAGGTCGCTGGTGTATAACGGTATTTCTCTGCAGTTCAGCCGCTTCCATATCATAAACTTTCATTTCGCCGCTTCCTGCGGGCAATGCACGTTCAACCACTAGCTCGGCGTCCGATTGAGCAATTAATGCTTGCAATTGCTGATGCTGACTACACCAAATTGCATCAATATCTTTGTCTCGTTGAGTGTCCCTTTCTGTGGATAATGCCACTGTACGTGTTTGAAAACGAGCTTGTTTTCCCCCCAACTCTAAACCATATCCTGGGGTTGCAGGGTGCCTGACCACGACTTTACCATCATCCATCCAGGTTTTAACATCCGTTTCTTGGACTTGATAACCCAGCTTACCTAAGCCGTCTAGCACCGTTCTTCTTTGCGCCTCTGCGACAAACGCCTGTTCCGCGAAATTAATTCGTGCATCTAATTGTTCAGCCAGTGACATCAACTCAGCAACTGAGCTTAAATGCGTTGAAGCTAATGCCTTATTGATAATTATTGTATTTTCCTCATCAGAAAAAATAGCAAGCTCAGCACAAAGCTGTTCAATTTTTTCAACTAACTCAGTATGTTGCTGGCTTTCTTTCAACTGCTTAGCCAACATTAGGATGAGTGAATCGGCTCGTAAGTGGCGCTGTGGGCTTTCATTCATGGCTTGAATTTCAGTGAGCTGCTGCTGTGCACTTTGTACTTCAGCCAAATATTCCACCAGTTTAAGCTTTTCAATCATCAGTAAAATTTGCTCACATTGCTTGGCAAATGGTGATAATGGTGCTCCGTGCTGCCAAAATTGAGGGACACCATCAGATTGTGCTTTTAACTGATCTAATAATTGATTAGCAAATGGTGAAAGCTGATTTTGCACGTCATTTAATACGGCGAGTGCGCGGAAAATGAGTGAGCTCGTGGCCTTTTCGGTCATCGTATCTGCATTTTCTAACTCCGCAATTAGCTGTTTTTCATGGGGAAGTTTTTCACGAACTAACGCGGCTAAAGATTCAAGGTTGTGCTGTCGGTGCGCGTTTGTTCTTGCCACTAATGCCTGTTGTTCAAGTTGTTGTTCGCGAACGGTTTGAATCTCGTGTTTCAATGTGCCATTCAACTCACTTAATTGATTTTTCAACACCGTTAACTGGCGTGCAGGCAATGTGGCAGTGTCACTCGTTGAAAGCTGCTGAAATAATGTGGCTAATTGCTCAATACGTGACTGATGATACTGGGTTGTATTGGCCATTTTTTGCCATTGTTGAAACATTTTACTTGTCACAGCCAATTGCCGACGGCACTGGATTTCATTCATTTCCCTAACGCTGATACGATGCACAGATGAACTCATAACTCGCCCTCTTGATTAGTCGCCATGCTCTTAGAGCCATTTAAATTTAATGATGCGTGGACAATCGCGTCCTGTAACTGTTGCTGCGCTAATGCTCTATTGTTATACCAGTCAATAATCGAAATGCGGTGACGTTGGGGGATCACGCGACTTAAAATATTGCTGCGCCATAACTCTCGCGCTCTAGCCGTATGCAAAAGTGGGTGTGAGGGCATGTCACATTCAATACCAATGAGTAATTGCCCTGTTATTTTATCTTCAATCAGGCAATCAAAATGAAACACTTCTTTTTTTGTAGATACCGTTACCTGCCAACCATTTTCCTGAATAAATTCAACGACTGAAGCGACAAACGCACTTGGTTCCTCAAGTGTATCCTGCACGGCAAACTGAGTTTGGCACATTCGGTTAAGCAATTTTTGGTTTTCTTTCTGTTTTGTCGGATCA
The DNA here is from genome assembly GCF_041953405.1 of Providencia xihuensis. Taxonomy (NCBI): domain Bacteria; kingdom Pseudomonadati; phylum Pseudomonadota; class Gammaproteobacteria; order Enterobacterales; family Morganellaceae; genus Providencia; species Providencia xihuensis. Next base: position 2,781,746 of record NZ_CP169565.1, read on the forward strand.
CATGCGTCTTTTGCATAAGCTAAATAACCTTGTAAGTAATCTCGCGGGCTTTCAGGCTTACGATAGGTTGTCAATAAATCCGATATTTCTTCAATAGGCATCGAAGACATAATGACCACACGTTGTCGTGCCCGTGTGATCGCAACATTTAAACGACGTTCTCCTCCTGATTGCCCTAATACGCCAAAATTACGCCTAAATGTCCCTTGTGTATTACGGCCAAATGTAGTGGAAAATAAAATCACATCACGCTCGTCTCCTTGCACGTTTTCCACATTTTTGACAAAAAAGGACATATCTTCTTCATCTAAAAAACGTTGATTTTCTTGAGTATAGGCAGCCAAGAATTCGTCGTCCTGCTCCGCACGCAAACGAATATGTTGATTAATCAATGTTGTTTGCTTTTGGTTAAAGGTGACCACGCCTACTGACGGGCGTTGTGCAAAAGGTAATTGCCATAATGTTGCAAGATGGTCGACAATCGCTGCTGCTTCTGCCTCATTTGTTTGATTTGTATACACACCATTAACCGCCACAAGTTGTAGCGGCTTAATTTTATTAACTAATTTTGCTGAAAATTGTGCTGGGATATTTAACCGGTTTTCATAGAAAGCAAAGTTTGAAAAGTTGATCAGTTCCCGATATGCCGAACGGTAGTGGATATCTAGAGTATGCACAGGCAATACGGTACGCGCTAAATGCAGCAAGTCAGGGCAATCACTAATTTGCCGATAATCCCATTCCTCATCGGCCTCTTCCTGCTGTTCATCTTCATCATCATGATTGTCTTCTTCAACCAGCTTCCCTGTGAAGAATTTCGATGGTGGCATTTGCTTCTCATCACCACTGACAATGGCTTGTTTCGCTCTAAACAAGGTAGATAATGCAAATTCAATCGGCATTTGAGACGCTTCATCATAAATTACACTATCAAACATTGCCGCTTGCAATGGCAATACTTGGCTTGCCACATCAGGTGTCATCAGCCAAATTGGGCGTAATTGCATCAAGCCAATTTCGCGTCCTTCATTAATAAACTCCCTTAAACGGCGCGCCCTTGGCCCTGCAAGGCGTGTAATTTCTTCCCATTCACGGCGCCCCCCCATTTTAGCTAAGTCATAATTGCGTGTCAGCGCTGTACGATTAAACGATTGCAGTTGTTTCTGTGCGCTTTCAAGTTCCGCTAAATCCGCCATAAATTGTATATTATTAGTTGAAAGTGCAGGTAATTTGGCATCAAATTGCGCTTTGACAAAGTGATAGAAACCGTAGCTAATGGTTTGGCTCAGTACCGCAACCCAATCTTTTTGGTGGCTATTCTCATGAATATATTGCGCAGCGACAGGGTATAATATTGATAAAACTTGCCAATGTTGTTGAGTAAAATTAGCCGTTTCCATTCTAAATAATTGATATTTTAATAAGTTATTTTTTTCTTGGAATATTTGGGCTAATTCGTCCGTAAATGATTCTCCTTTATTAATGGCACATTGGAAACGTTCAACCGTCTGAGGTGAAAAAACAGACGCCATACGTTTTAATTGGCTCGTGCTTTCACGTTGTGCTTTAACTCTTGCAATCGCAGACTGCACCTCAAGGCACTGGCGTTCAAACCCGATTTGTTGTTCATCAATAATAGCGAATAAAAAATGTGAAATTTCAGGGTATTGAAGTAATAATTGGCTCGTATTATCCACCCATTTTAATTGCTCAATTAATTGCGGTAAGTGAGCTCGCCAATCCTGTTCAAAATTAACACCTATTTTTTGATAAATAGGCATAATTTCTTGTGCAATCAAACGCCATTGTTGCTCTACCTCAATCGTTGCTTGCAACACAGGCAAACTCGTCTGATTTACCCCACTTTGCGCTATAAATTGCTGTAACAGGTTATGGCGCCCGTAATAAAATGGGTTGAGGAAGCGTAACCATGAACCTTGCATTGACTCAATTGCTGCGCGAGATAGCTGAGCCAGTTTTTTCGACTCAATCCCCTTAAACAATGGGAACAACAGTGAATCTGTATTCACCACGTCAATCAATAATAAGCGTTGATAGTATTGTTCTAATTGTTCAATAACTGTTTTACCTGTGGTGACTGAACCCTGTAAATTGATAAACAAAGCTAGCCACTGGGATAAGCTTTGCCACTGCGCCTGCGTTTGCAGGCCCAAATGCCGTTTTAGTTGTTCCAGAATTAATTCATGGCTTGTTAGTTCAGTGAGTTGAATACGGTGATAATCCGATTGGTACACCTGATCACGCTGCTTTTCAGCCTCTATAAATAATGCAATATATTGATTAAACAGCGTATATTGATGGTCGTTCACAGAAAACAGGGCCAATGCTTTTAGTGCACTATTTTCATAATCGAGTTGCCACCAGGCCTGAGCATGCTGGTTTACATCATCAAAAAGTTGGGCAAATTTGGTTTGATTAAACTCATTAAATACTGGGGCTAACGCATCATTCTGGATGTTTAAGCGCTCTGAATCTTCAACCTCAATTAATTGACTTAAAATTTGCTTATAAGACAGCTGCCAATACTCATCAACATGGTTGAGTGCATGGTAATAACCATCGAGTTTTTGCTCAAAAAATTGTACTCGGTAGAGTAAATTAGCGCGTTCTTCCTGCCAATCTTGTTCAAATAATACGCTGTTTTCTTTGTTCCACAGTTGCTCGATTTGTTCACGTACCGCCAAAATAATATCACGGCCCTTTTGGTTCTGGTTGATGAGCAACGCTCTGTCGCCTAAACCATTGGCAACCAATCGCTTATATACCACCTCAAGTGCCGCAGGCTTTTGGCATACCACTAATACTGTCTGTTGGTGGCCTAATGCATCTGCAATTAAACTAACGATGGTTTGGCTTTTCCCTGTTCCTGGTGGCCCTTCAATCAATAGTCCAGTTTGTCGCTGTGCCGCTTGAACGACACGTTCTTGAGAGGGGTCAGCAAGGGACAACGCAAATGGGCTCAGGATATTTTCGGAGTCCATAACAGGTTCTTGAATATTAACTGAATTCACTTTCAGTAAGGTCGACAACGCCGTTTGAGCAATAGAGGTATTCGCGATTTGCTGTAGATCGCTACTCATCGCCTGCCCAATAAATGAGGTATGAAATAGCACCGCGGAACAGGCAATTTGCGCACAGTTTTCAGCAACTGGGTCGGTTAATGCAGGTAATGGAGCTAAATCAAGGTCTTGTACTGGCAGCAATGCTGACAAACTTTCCATGACTTCACCAATGGTCAAGCCTGCTTTAGACAATAACGTGTCTAACGCTCCCTGCCATTGACTCATTGCAGGAATACCGACAAAACTCGCTAATGCAGGGTTAAGACGGACGGCTCCTCGTTCGTGGTCAAAATTCAATTGGATGGGACTTTGTTGTGCAATAGCCGATTGCATTGAAATTGGCCATAAAAATAATGGGGCAATTCGGGGTTTAATTTGGTTTGGCTGGGTATTCAGTACTAAAAAAGGAAATCCCAGATACATTCCATTTATACCTGTATCCCTTTGATATAATTGCGTATCTGCTTGCAACATTCTTAAGCGGCTATTCACACCTTTTCGCTGTAGCAACATATCGCTATCAATCGTTATCAACCCTTTTTTACGATTAAGTAGATGTTCCAATAATGTGCTTGCACGGCGAACTGCACTATCACACTCAGTTAAATCAATACGCCCTGTATTTGGCGTTAAACGCATGCGAACTAAATTACCCCGCTGTGTCACCGCCGTTAGTTTTTGGTTAAAAAAGCGCAACACTTCTAGTACATATTTTTGTGATTCAGGAACTTGCCAGTGTTCTACGGGTACTGCCAGTAATACCAATATTTTCTTAAGTGAAAGCCTACGCATCAATAAAAACTGGTCAACCCAACTGTCTAAAACGGCCAACCCAATACGCTTGAAGTCACTTACTCGTTCACTAAGCAGTAAATACAATTCCTTACGCGTTAGTGAAAGCTGCTTTTTGGCGATTTCATGATCAAAATTATGAATATCGTTTTGTTTAGCGAGTTCAAACGCCTGTTCAACTAATGCTGACACTGAAATAAATTGGCCAATATCCGCACTCAATAATAGAATGTAATCAATTTCTTGTGGACTTTGCCTGTCAAATAGCCCTTGTAAACTTTCATTATGTGAATCAGGGAATTGGGCATGAAAGAGCGCCCATCTTGCCGATAATTGATTGATTGACGTAATCAATAAATACAATCTGAGGCTTTCTTCATTCAAAATGATGTTTAACTGATTTGCACGTTCACGCACCAAGTATTGGCGATGATAAAGCTGTACTAGCCAATGCTGTGGGTCAATATCTTGAACGTATTGGTTAAGAGGTTCGCTAATCAATGCAAAAGCTAAATTTGGGTTTTCTAACAACCATGCAGGGGTAATTATCTCACCGCGGTAAATCAACGGAATGTTTTCATTCAAGATTTTTAAAGCGAAGGTCAGCTTAATGTCATCGAGATTTTCTTGATGAAAATCACTATCCAGCAATGCCTGCAATTTTACTAATTGCGCTTGGCTATTTTCAAATTGTGCGAGCCAAGAGCTTATATCCCCCCGAAATAAAAGTGGCAACGCATCATCCCAATGGCTAGCTTCCGCGGCCATCAATGCAAATACATCAGGTTGCTGGAATTGCCGCCCTGCAAACGTCAGCGTGTGGAAATGGCTTTGTCTATTGGTTTCTTGAATTTGAGGAGCTTGTTGAGGCTTCCCTTGTAGCCAAGCTGATACTTGTGGCCATTGCCAACGTAAAAAACGATCACGACACAACAACCCGCGTAATAACAACTGAATATTCGGATGTAAATCATCAGGTAAATCAACGCCATTCGTCATAACCTGGATAAGAAAGGCATTATCTTGAACCTGGGTAAAGCACTGCCCTTGGGTGAGTTGTTCCAAGAGAATAATTCCTAGGCTCCACCAATCAGATGCTGCACTGACACCCCCCGCTAGCGTTTCAGGTGCTGAATAACGAGAAATATCCAGCGGTGTAACAATATCAAGGTCAAACTCAGATAGGCAGGCGGAACCATATTCAATCACAACGATATCTAAGGGATGACGACGACGAATAAGTAAATTAGCGGGACACAAATTACGATGACGCAGCCCATGTTCTGCAAACGCCGCAAGAGCCTGCCCCATTTCTTCCACTAATCTAGGAATTTCATGAGGTTGCCAAAATTCACCTTGTTGTATAAATTGGCTTAATGATCCCCCCTCAAGCATTTCAGTCACATGCCATGCACGGTTTTCATAGCGGCCTATTTCATAAAACTCGGGAACATGCTCAGTTGGGGTACGCTTAATGACTTGATAAATATTGGGATCTGGCTCCTCCCCTTTTTGATACAGGGTCAGTACACCACGTTTTTCTTCAGTACAATGCGTGACAAAGTAGCGTTCTCGGGGGCTATCACTACCATTAATCCGTCTTTCTATACGCCAAGAGCCTATTTGAGGATAGGATGACGATACAGCTTCAATGACGGGTTCTACTGCGACATCAGCCCCACACTCGAGGCAAATAAAGTCATCTGCAGCTATTGGGTGTCCATTTTCACAGTAGCGTACTTGACGGTTATCTGTTTCTCTTTGATGACTGTTTGAAGCTGAAGTTTCGAGCGGAGTCACTTGCTCTTTTTCTGGTCGCCATCCTTTTGGATGAATAGGCTCTAATGTTAGGTCCCAACTACAGCGTTGGAAACTTCCTTGCTCTGTTTGGATTTGCCCCGCACAAAATATTTCCGTCAGCGGCCGTTCTGTTAAACAATGCGGGCAAAAGCGTATCATCGTCATCCTTCTCTCTCGTTGCTATTTTTTGAGTTGTTTTAAAGTGTTATCTTGCAGAGCAAGGAGTTGACTCAACCGCGACATATCATCACGTTCAGGGATCCCCGCCAGAAACAGTCTCCCTTGTTCATCGAAGGCTAAATCCAATTTCTTATCTTCTGGTGTTATAACGCGTTGGTATTGCTTAAATAATGTCTTTCCGAGCGGTGTTAGAAGGTGAAGCTGTTGGTTATCACTGCCTCTTAACATCAATGTTTGCGGTATTTCGACTTTAAAGGGTTCGCTGATCAACGCATCAATGTAGGGATTCATTCGCTTAACTCTATCTTCAATCACATCCCATTCATAACCGCTATATACTAAGATATCCCCTTGAAATCGCTGTTTTATTTCACGTATAAGTTCAAATAAGGCATCTGGCTGCTCGAATGGCTCGCCCCCTGAAATGGTGATACCATCCGCAACAGGATACCATTCTACAATTTGGTTAATCAGCTTTGCCACCGTAAGATAACTTTCTTTCACATGCCAAGTATCGGGAGATAAACACCCTTTACAGCGCAATGAACAACCTTGAAACCAGATACCAATACGCTTCCCTGGTCCTAAGGTTGTCACAGGAAAATGAATACGTGAGACGCTAATATTCATTAAGTTAATTACCAACCGCGGTTAACATGATTTGCGTATTTTCCCCCATTTGAATGGACGTAATTTGATAAGCGCTATTGGTTTGTATGTCTTGATCAAAAATTGCTCTCGATAATGGATTAATCAAATGCATTTCCAATTGATTACGGATCCCACGTCCACCATTAGAAAGATCCGCCAAGCAACTCACTTTTAACGCCTCTTTGGCTTCAGCAGATATTGAAATAGTTAAAAGCTGCTTTTCTAAGCCTAACAAAATGTTATCCACCATTTGCTCAAAAATCTGCTCAGCAACGTCTGGACGAATAAAGTCAAAAACAATAATGTTTTCACCAATACGGTTAAGTAGCTCAGGGCGATTAAGTACCAATTTAAAATGGCGTTCTATTTCATTTTTTACATTACGCGTAACCGTTTCAAACGGTTCATGTGGCTGGACGTTGGCCACCCGCTCCCCATTAGTATCTAAACGGTAGATACCGAGGTTTGACGTAAAAATAATCAACGATTCCGAAAAATATACGCGATCACCACGCCCAGATGTTAAAACTCCATCATCAATAATCTGTAAGAATTTATCCATTAAATGAGGGTGGGCTTTTTCAATCTCATCAAACAAAACCACGCTAAATGGCTTTTCACGGATCGCATTGGTTAATTCACCACCAGAATCATACCCCACATAACCTGGGGGGGCTCCAATCAGTCTCTGGTCTGCATGTTCGGCACTAAATTCAGACATATCAAAGCGAATATAAGCACTTTCGTCACCAAACAGTAATTGCGTCACCGTTTTGGCAAGTTCCGTTTTACCAACACCTGTAGGCCCTGCTAAAAACAATACACCGCGAGGACGCCCACCTTTATGGCTACCAACCCCTGTCATTGCACGTTTGATAATATCTAATAAATGCGTAACAGCATGTTGTTGACCTTTTACTCTACGTGAAATCACAGCTGGAGCATGATGAATTTTTTGCTTATCAATTTTTTTCCACGGATCTTCGGTGATCCCCACTTTATATCGGCGAACGGCATCGCGAATACTGGCTGCAGGCACCTGCTCAATACGCGCCAACTGCACAATTGCCGTTAAATCCAATAAAAGCAACCCTTCGGTTTCATCAACAAAGTCATTAATTATCTGTGGCTTATCAGCTTCTTCAATACCATTAAAATCCACCAGCGAGCCTAATAAACTTTGGGCTAATAAACGGCGCACTTGACCATCAGGTTTGGCAACAGGAATAGCTCGAATACGTGGGTTATTAATGACAAACCAATCGGGTAAATCTGTTTCTTTTTCGACTATCCAAAACACCGTATTATAGAACGGCTGATGATGCTCCCCTGCTGGCCTTGCCTTGCTTTGATGTGATGCAACTAATGCACGAGTAAATAAACTGTGTTCTGCAGGGGTGAGGTTATCATGATGGGAAATTAAACAAGAAGCGAAGTCGATACATAAGGCAATAGGCTCTTGTTTATCTTGAATAAGCCGTTCAAGCAGATGATTCAACATATCAATGCCACCAGCTGCTTTACCCTCAGTAATATTTAACCCAAGCCGTTGCATAACGGCCTCAGTTTCTTGGGCATCTTGCGCGGGGTTTGCTAAGCATTGAAAGCCCACTAATGGCGTGTAAGTCAGCGCATATGCATAACCTGCTTTAAATAAGCTATTAAATAAAGACTGGTTAAATGGTAAAGGCGTGACAACTGAAGGCGCAATTTCACTGGCTTGTAAATCGCGAACATTACCAAATAACACAAACTGACTTTTCAGCGGGATAAATCGCAGTAAGTCCCTTAACCAACGTGGATTTTGAAAATCAGTATGCATGGCTTCCCCTCATTATTTCATTTTTTGCAGTTTACCTGAATAAAACAAGGAACGCGCTGGCATATCGCTTTAATAGACAAATATCTGAACATTCTCAATCTGTTCAAAAACAGCTATCTTTAAATTTGTGATAATTTATTTTAATGAATAAAATTCTTAAACGGTTATTTCGTGATAGGTGCTTCTTTTTAAATAATTATCACTGTTAATTCCCAAACTGCCGCTATAGTATTGTGTTAATGAAGACCAAAGCAGAGCGAGGTGAGTCATGTGGCAAGCAATGTGTCGTTTATTAAGTGAACACTTAGGTGAGGCGGAGCTGCGTAACAAAGTCATTCTCTCTGGTGGTGATATTCACCATACGCTAAGAATCGACTATGGCGAACACACAGTATTCGTTAAACAAAATCGACGTGAGTTTCTACCTTTGTTTAAGCAAGAAGCTGAACAGCTTGAAATGCTCGCCAAAAGCCAAACAATCACCGTTCCCAAGGTATATGGCGTGGGGAGTAATAAGCACCATAGTTTTCTTCTTCTTGAATACTTCCCTTTAAAACCGTTTGATACCACCAACGCTTGGCATTTTGGTCAACAGCTTGCCCGTTTACACCAATGGGAAGAACAGCCTAGTTATGGTTTTGATTTTGACACCATGTTAAGTACTATTATTCAACCAAATGGCTGGGAAAAACGCTGGAATTCGTTCTTTGCAGAAAAACGCATTGGCTTACAATTACAATTAGCCTCTGAAAAAGGCATGGTATTTGGTGATATTCAGCGAATTGTCGATATTGTTAAAAATAAATTAACAGGTCACCAACCACAACCCTCTTTATTACATGGTGATTTATGGCCAGCTAACTGTGCCATTACCCATCAAATCGATGGAGTTCTTTATGATCCTGCGTGTTATTGGGGTGATAGAGAATGCGACATTGCGATGTTGCCATTGTATAAAAATATTCCCATTCAAATTATTGATGGTTACCAAAGTGTTTGGCCGCTGCCAAATGGCTTTTTAGATAGGCAGCCTATTTACCAATTATATTATTTACTTAATCAAGCCCATATTTTCGGTAATGAGCAAAGCTACCTGCACGCCCAAAAGATAGTTGATTTGTTATTAAAGGAATAAAAAGGAACAATAGGCAAGTGAAGCCAACATCGCTACAGGTCAAAGTATGACCAAAATGTATTTTCTAAATAATTCGGACTGCAGCTAGGCGTCAAACGAAGGCACCCTTAATCACATACATAAGTATGTGACTAAGCCAACACCGCTACAGGTCAAAGTATGACAAAAACGTATTTTCTAAATAATTCGGACTGTAGCTAGGCGGCAAACGAAGATAGCTTGGGGAGCATACACAAGTATGTGACCCAAGTAGCTGAGTGAGGCCAACACCGCTACAGTTCGAAGTATGACGAAAATTACCAGTTAAGTAATTTAAGGATAAAATACAGCCCTATTAAAAGTACAACTGGCCAGAAATAAAGAATAAAAAATTGGGTAAAAATGGTGTGCCTTGGAATGGTGACGTTTGCTTCCAGCTCTGCTTTGGACAGCTCGATACCTTTGGCTTTTTCCAAAATCACATGATCTTCAAGGCTTTCGCGAATAAATTTAATTTGTCGGTACATTCTTAGCCCTGATGCACTGAGAGCCAAACCAACAAAAATAAAGATAAAGATAAGAATAAAGCCAAGGTTGCTACCTGAAAAACCATTGGCAACTTGTGGTACAGGCGAATTATTCCAGAAGAAATTTAAAAATGGTGTGGTTTGCCGTGTCATTTCCGCCATTAGTTTAATAAAATCATTGGCAACAGCGTTGATCCCCTCACCTGTCAGCCCTTTCATCCCCGCGAGTTTAACTAAAGACGCCAACGTCGAAATTAAAGCTACCAGAAAAACAACCCAACCCAGAATACGTTTGCCGATTGCGACATAATTAGCATTGTGGTAATTCATTACTGCTCTTCCTCAGAGTTATTATTCTCGATAAATTTTCATGGTGACTTTTCAGGGATAATAATAGCCGAAATTATTAAATGCCTCCAAATTTACCTTGTAAAATGATGATTGTGTAATAACTTTCAGAACTTTAAACATTTTTAAAAACACATTAGATAAACAACTTTCACCATCTGTGCCTATTCGCTTTAGTGTTGAGTTGTTACAATCACCCATTCAATTAATACGAATATTTGTTCGTTTGCTGATATCATAGTCAGTTAGTAAATAAATACTATTATCGCTGGGTAAGTTCCCTTAATTCCTACTGCCACAAGGGTAAAGCTTATTGGCAATAGGGTTTACATGAATGGAGTTTTAACATGTACCATAACCTTCCCATCCAATCCGTTATTTTTGATATGGATGGTTTATTGATCGATTCGGAACCTTTTTGGGAGCAAGCTGAACTTGAGGTCTTTTCACAGTTAGGCGTTGACCTTGCGATTGCCAACACTCTGCCTGATACTTTGGGTTTACGTATTGACCATGTTGTTGAGCTTTGGTACCAAGCCTCACCTTGGCATGGATGCAGCCAACAAGAAGCCAAACAACGGATTATCGACCGCGTTGTGGGCTTAGTTGAAGAAACCCGCCCTATTTTACCTGGTGTGCAACATGCTATGGAACTGTGTCGTTCAATGGATTTAAAAATTGCACTGGCATCTGCATCACCATTGTATATGCTTGAAAAAGTGTTAAATCTGCTGGATATTCGCGACTATTTTTCTGCTGTCATTTCAGCGGCTGACTTACCATTGAGTAAACCACACCCTGAAGTTTATCTGAAAGCTGCTTCTGCACTATCAACCAAACCAATTCATTGTGCATCTTTAGAAGATTCATTTAATGGTATGATTTCAGCCAAAGCCGCGAGAATGCGCTCTATTGTCGTGCCAGATAGCAAACACTTTAATGATCCACGTTTTGGTTTAGCGGATATTAAATTAAGCTCTCTAAATGAATTAGAATCAAAACATTTACGCTAGTTATAGCCATGTGTGTAATTTATGTTCACCCCTATCTGACTTAGGTAGGGGAATAACCAAAAAATATTAAATCCTTTCCTTATTTGCTAATAAATAAGAGTTTTTTTACCTTGTCTCCTCTATCTTATTCTTTTCAAACACTTTATACTGCCAATTAACTGTATAGATAAACAGATGGTATTTTATCCACCATGACCGCTGAAGGGCATCTGCTTTTTTCCGTCGCCTCTTTGATAATGGCCCATAAACTCCAAGTCACCCCTGAGCTTGCTCAAGGTGATTGGCTGCACTTGGTTCCAGGCGCGTTATTAGGTGCATTATTACCCGATATTGATCATCCATCTTCTCTACCTGGACGGCTACTACGTATTTTTTCACTTCCCATTTCTAAGCTATGTGGTCACCGCGGTTTCACTCATAGCTTACTTGCATGGTTGTTATTAATGCTTTCATGTTATCAGTGGATCCCCGTGCAATGGCCTATTCCTAATGACCTCATTCACGCTTTTTTATTAGGCTATTTGAGCCATTTAGTCGCTGATATGCTAACACCGTCAGGGGTGCCATTTTTATGGCCATTACCTCAACGTTTCTGTTTTCCCATTATCCGTGGCAAAAATAGCAAACGTAGTGAACGTTTTATTGCAATCGTTTTGACGGTTTGTGCCTGCTTATTGCCTACAGGGTATCACTTTGATTTTTATTCTCAGGTAGAAAGTGTAATAAAATATATACAAAATCAGCTAGATATACGCTTCCCTACATAATTTTCAGTTTTGTAATATAATGTAAGCATGAATAATACTATCTTATTACTATTTAGTATAAGAAATGTGTTTTCTCTGTTGATATCATATAACCAGTTGTTAGAAGCAACTAAATCCTTATAACTAATAAGGATTAAAGGGCTAGTCACATACCTTATAAAAAACGATTTGGAGTTCGGAATGAATATTCCTCTAATTATTAATGTGCTCGGCTTTGTAGCACTGCTGATACTGTTGGCAAAACTGGGAGCAAAAGGCTGGAGTCTGTCTAAAAAAGTGTTAGTCGGTCTGGTCTTTGGTGTCGCTTATGGTGTCGTGCTGCATCTCGTTTACGGAAGCGGCCACCAGACAGTAAAAGACTCCATTCTTTGGTTTAATATTGTTGGTAATGGTTATGTGCAGCTATTACAAATGGTGATTATGCCATTGGTATTCGCATCTATCTTAAGTGCTGTTGCAAGACTGCACAAAGCGTCTTCCTTGGGCAAAATTAGTTTCTTAACGATTGGAACATTACTGTTAACGACCGCAATCGCAGCCCTAGTCGGTATTTTGATTGCCAACCTGTTTGGCCTGACTGCAGAAGGCTTAGTACAAGGTCAGTCAGAAACTGCACGTTTAAGCGCCATTGAAACTAACTATATTGGTAAAGTTTCTGATTTAACCGTACCGCAACTGATTTTATCGTTTATTCCAAAAAATCCATTTGCGGATTTAACTGGAGCAAACCCGACATCAATTATTAGTGTGGTTATTTTTGCAGCCTTCTTAGGGGTAGCTGCATTACAACTGTTTAAAGACGATAAAGAGCGCGGTGAAAAAGCGTTAGCGGCAATTGATGTTATGCAAGCTTGGGCAATGAAATTAGTTCGTTTGGTCATGCGTTTAACACCTTACGGTGTCATGGCCCTGATGATCAAAGTAGTCGCAAGCTCGAATCTTCACGATATCATTAACTTAGGCACTTTTGTTATTGCGTCTTACGTCGCTCTCGGCATTATGTTTGTTGTCCACGGTATTTTTGTCGCAACAACTGGCTTAAATCCAATTAAATTCTTTAAGAAAGCAGGCCCTGTTCTGACATTCGCCTTTACCAGCCGTTCAAGTGCTGCAAGTATCCCTTTGAATATTGAAACGCAAACACGCCGTTTCGGTATCCCTGAGTCTATTGCAAGCTTCTCGGCATCTTTTGGTGCAACAATTGGCCAAAACGGTTGTGCAGGTATTTACCCTGCAATGTTAGCGGTCATGGTCGCTCCAACCATGGGAATTAACCCGTTTGACCCACTTTGGATCGCAACGTTAGTCGGTATTGTCACTGTGAGCTCAGCAGGTGTTGCTGGTGTGGGTGGTGGTGCGACGTTTGCTGCATTAATCGTCCTGCCTGCTATGGGCCTACCAGTAACCTTAGTTGCGCTGTTGATTTCCGTTGAACCATTAATTGATATGGGCCGTACAGCCCTTAACGTCAGCGGCTCAATGACAGCAGGAACAGTGACTAGTCAATTAATGGGTGAAACAGATAAAGCGGTGTTTAATCAAGATGATGATGCTGAACTAAAACACGTTTAGTCTCTTAGCTTATTTTTACTGGAAAAACCTGCCGACACGGCAGGTTTGAGGTTGTTGACAAAGCAGGATAAAAGCGTCGTTTTTCCTGCTTTGTGTTATCAGTCGAAAACCAATAAATTGATTTTCCTAATTTATTTTCAAAACCTATCCAACCTGCAGTCAAACCTAATCGGTTTGTCGGCAGTCCGAAACCTGCCGACACGGCAGGTTTTTTTATGACTGTAAATTGCCGTTTAATTTTATTTAAATCAAAAATAACTATCTAACCTAGTCTTTTCCACTAAAAACCATTGCAATTCACTGGATTTACATAAGATAATAAAATTCGAGCAACGTTTTCTTGAGCTTCCTGCTTGTGTTGCGTCAACCCGTATTCTACGGGGATATTATCAACATCAATATCTGGTTTTGTTATGTCAAATATTCATATTCTAAAAACCGACCCTTCAGAGAACCCTTGTATAAGCTGCGGTGCTTGTTGTGCCTATTTTCGTGTCTCTTTTTATTGGGCTGAGGCAGAAAGTGGCGGTGGCGTTGTGCCACAACATTTAACCGAGCAAATCACCCCTTTCATGAGCTGCATGCATGGCACCAATCAAAAGCAAAATACACGCTGTAGCGCGCTACAAGGCACGATAGGGGAATGTGTGTCTTGCTCCATTTATGCACAACGGCCTACGCCTTGTCGTGAATTTGAGCAATCTTGGCAAGATGGTATCTATAATGAGGCATGCGACCGTGCACGTGCAGCTCATGGGCTACCTCCCCTTGAACCACATCATCCACAAATCGCTTGCTAACCCGTCAATGACCCAGAGTTTTTCTGGGTTATCTCTTGATTCATTTTTAAATCAAACAATTGCTTCCCTGCAAATATCGTCCTTTCAAATAAATTAGATCAATTCATTCATAACTTGCATCGCCAGTTCAAACGAATATAGGCGCGATTGATGATCAAAAATTTGCCCATTCACCATGATTTCATCCGCTTGTGTTTGCCGTAAAATTGTTTCTAAGCCATGTCGAACTTTGGATTTATCCCCAACCAATGACATCCCAAGTGCTTGCTGAACACCATATTCTTCAGCTGGAGACCAAATATTAGCCATGTTTTCAACGGGTGGTGGTAATTGGGAGGTCTGCCCACGACGCAGCATAACAAAAGCTTGCTGCATCGAGGTAAATAAGAATTCGGCCTCACGCTGTGTATCTGCCGCAATGATATTAATACACACCATCGCATAAGGTTTTGCTAGCCTTGCCGATGGCTGGAAATTAGTGCGGTAAACCTCTAATGCTTGCAATAGCAAATCAGGGGCAAAATGGGAGGCAAATGCAAAAGGTAAGCCTAATTTTGCAGCAAGTGTCGCGCTATAAAGGCTTGATCCTAATAACCAAACAGGGATTTTTTCACCAAAACCAGGAACAGGGCGAACTCCTGGGTCAGGATTAGTCGCATCAAACCAATTGACTATCTGGGCAATATCTTGTGGGAAACTGTCAAGATCCGTGCTCATATGGCGGCGCAGAGCCTGCATCGTTTGCTGGTTACTCCCTGGTGCACGCCCTATCCCTAAATCAATACGTTCTGGGTAGAGTGTATTAAGCGTACCAAACTGCTCGGCAATCACTAAAGGTGAATGATTCGGTAGCATGATTCCTCCCGAACCTAACCGTAACAATTGCGTATTCGCAGCTAAATAGCCAATGAGTACCGATGTCGCTGCACTGGCAATCCCAGTCATATTATGGTGCTCAGCAAGCCAATAACGATGATACCCCAGTTTTTCTGCTAATTTAGCAAGGTCAAGAGAATGGGAAAAAGCCTCTTTTGCCGTTGATCCTTCAGTTATTGGAGCAAGATCGAGCAAAGAAAGAGGGATTTTTTTATCTGACATATACGCTCACTTTGTTAGGATTATGGTGATATTGAACCTAACTTACCATCCTAGTCTATTGCGTCCTTAGCCTCCACAATAGAAATCCTCATTAGCACAACTGGAATAAAAATGTAAACTTTAGTCTACTAACCCACTGTTTTTACTAAATTATGAATTAAGCATGCACAAAAAGTGCAGTAATTATGAAGCTTCAGTCAAGGGAGGTAAAAGCGATTGAGCTACGAAAAATTTTCGTGAATGATGGTTTCATCAACCAGATGAGGAAATTGAAATGAAAAAATTAAATGCAGGTTTATTCGCTTTAGCGTTAATGTCAGTGGGTTTTGCAGCAACCGCAGCGAATATGGGCAATGGTGGGAATAACAACATGCAACGCCCACATATGGGTAATCATCATAATATGGTGTACAGCGTAGCTGAACAAACCACGACGCCAAATGAAACAGTGAAAAAATTGGCGAATAATGCGCCTAAAATTGAAGATGGCAAACGCTATGTTGTAAAAGTTACTGTAATGGAAGTCCCTGAATTTACTACGAATAACACACCTGTGCCAAAACCTGCTAACGCCCCCACAGCGCAGTAAAGGGTAATATTGATTAACCTTGTTAATGGTATCGGTAAAACCTTTTTTATTGATAAGCATAACCAAATAGCATAATCAATAAGATACCGATATGCTGAAAGGACAATAAAGAGTTCTATATATCCTACGATTGCCTCTGTTTATCAGGGGCTTTTTTTTTGTAGTTCCTCTTAAATACTGTCCCCTCACTAGTAATAATACCTAACAACAGCTAATCTTATTTTAAGTGGAACGTTTTTTCTGCTTATTTCCTTATTTAGATATTTAGTTTTCCATTTAAACGCAGGAGCTTATCATGGGCTATTATGAATTGAAAAAATCCACGAAAGATGTGGCTCAGCCTTATTACTTTGTATTAAAAGCGGCTAATCATGAAATTATTGCCACCAGTGAGATGTATGCTTCTAAACAATCTGCACTGAAAGGCATCGCCTCCGTGCAAAAAAATGGGTCCTCTGAAACCATTAAAGACCTCACCGTATAATTCGTTTGCCCCTATATACCAATAGGGGCAATTTTTTATTAGATTAAGCGTAATAATGCCGTAACAGCAGCAGCAGACAATACAATAAGAATAAAGGGCTTTTTATACCAAGTAAGTACCCCTGCCACCAAAACGCCCAAAACCTTTGGCCAATCTGAAAATGCATCCCCAGCGAATAACGTCGAGGTCACTGCAACAGAAAATAAAATCACAATCGCAGCAGCAGAAAACAACACTTTACTATTTTCTGATAACACCACGCGCCCTTTAAGTAAGGCCCCTGAAGCTCGCATAAGGTATGTGCCAACAGCTAATATCATGATGCCTGTAAAAATTAACCACGGATTACCCATCATGATTATTTCCTTATATAAATAACTAAGCTCAATAGCGCCAATAAAACAGGGATACCAGCAGGTAAATAAGGAGTGGTTGCAACAGCAATCACCGCACCAATAATGGCGGTTAACCTCAATCGTTTATCTTTTAATGCGGGTAATGAAAGTGCTAAAATAATCGCAGGGAACATAGCATCCATACCGAATACGTGGGTATCATCCATAAAACTGCCTAATACCTCTCCGATAATCACCCCAAGTGGCCAACAAAGTAAAATACCGATACCACACAGCCAAAAAGCAGCACGCTTCTCTTTTTCTGTTTCTTGAGCAAGACCAAAAACCACACTTTCATCGTTCATAATGTGGTAACCCAAAAGTGCCTTCTTTCCCTTCCCTGTTAAATCACCCACTGCAAAACTAAATGGAATATGACGTGAATTAACCAGCAAACCAGCTAAAGCAGCGGAAATAGGGCTTCCCCCCGTAAAGATTACCCCGATAAATAAAAACTCAGATGCTCCCGCAAGCACTAATATTGATAGTGTTAAAGGCACCCAAAAGTCAACCCCCTGAGAATGTGCCAATGCACCGTATGAAATTCCCACAATTAAGTCAGCAAAACACACAAGAGCGATGTTTTTCACTGTGCTATTATTCAGTGTGGAATTGAATGTTGAAGTTAGCATTTCCAATCCGTTCGATATAAAATACATTTGTTCATTATGATGATCATCACGGCGAAGTGCAATCTAAATAGGATATGAAAATTGAATTTACCCACACCACCCATTGACCTTATCGCAAAAGCCCTCGCTCGCGAACGGCAAAAAAGTGGGTTGTCGCTCTCTGAACTGTCACGCAAGGCAGGCATTGCCAAGTCCACCCTGTCACAACTGGAGTCAGGCAGCGGAAACCCAAGTATTGAAACATTGTGGGCACTTTGCGTTGCGTTAGATATCCCTTTTGCACGTTTAATTGAAGAAAAACAAGAGACTGTAACCGTAATACGCCACGGTGAAGCAATTCCTGTTAGCGCAGAACACGCCAATTATTTAGCCTTTTTATTATCATCAGCCCCAGATAACTCTCGTCGCGATATTTACACTGTGATTGCACAACCAGGACGTGACCGTGTGTCAGAACCGCATATGCGAGGTGTTAGTGAGCACATTATTATCACTGCTGGTAGGGCCTTAGTCGGCCCATTAGATAACCCTATTGAGTTAGCTGTTGGGGATTATATTCACTACCCTGGTGATGACCCCCACATTATGCGCGCATTAGAACCTAATACCATGGCAGTTATGATCATCGATAAACAAAATTAATCGCATAACCATCAATGCTGTTTTGCATTATGATTACACCAAAACAAATACGTTGGAGTTGTAACTATGTCCCACTATGATGAAATTGTTAAAAAAGTGAATTTACTGCTTGATGAAAATTCCGTTCACAATATGAACGAAATGCTTATGCAGCTTTCCCATGATGCAGAACTCAACCAAGAGCAACGCTTTGAGCAGCAACAGCGCTTAAGAGAGGCTATTTTTGTGCATCATGATGTATAAGGATTTCACCCTATACTGAAACTTAATGGCTAATCAGTATAGGATGCCATGCTAATAGCAAAAACACTATTTACGAGCTTATCGTATTTTTAAAAATCCGTTTGTTGCAAGTACGCCCATGCATATTGTGCGTGCAACTCAGCACCAGTGACCATTGTGTCTTCATCAATATTAAAGCAACCATGGTGATGTGCCCATTGCGTGTCTTTTTCCGCATTTCCTGTGCCTAACAACGCGAAACAACCTGGAATATTTTCAATATAGAAACTGAAATCTTCCCCACCTGGCGTTGGTCTTTCCGTGATTAAGGATTGCTCACCAAAGGCTTCAGAAATAATAGATTGTGCCAATAACGCACTACGTTCTTCATTGATCACAGGCAACGTTCCATAGATATAATCAACCTGAGCTGTAGCTCCGTAGATGGCGGCTGTATGTTCTGCATAACGGCGAATAGCGGCTTCAATGCGATCGCGTGTCGCGATATCAAAACAGCGAACAGTACCATCCAGTACCGCATTTTCCGCAATCACGTTAAAACGCGTACCGACATCCATTTTGCCAATTGTCACAACCGCAGAATCTAATGAAGATGTTTCACGGGAAACAATAGCTTGCAAATTCATCACAAAGGCCGATGCAACAACCGCCGCGTCAATTGTAGCTTCTGGCATAGAACCATGACCGCCACGGCCTTTGAACGTGACCTTTAATAGATCCGCGGAGGCAAAACTCCCCCCTACATTACAAGAAACCTTACCTGATGGCGTTGTCGTCCAGATGTGCATCCCAAATACGTTATCGACATTTTCAATAGCACCTTGCTTGATCATCGCCAGTGCACCTTGTGCAATCTCTTCCGCAGGTTGAAAAATCAAACGCACATTACCCGCAAGCTCGTCTTTAACCTCAACCAATGCTTTCGCTGCAGTTAATAACATCGCCGTGTGGGCATCATGGCCGCACGCATGCATTTTGCCTTCAATCGTCGACTTATATTCTAAAGAATCATTAAGTTCCAACACTGGCAGTGCATCTATATCCGCACGTAATGCGACGGTTTTACCTGGTTTTCCACCTTTAATTTCAGCAATCAGACCCGTTGGCTCTGTGAGACGATATTCGATACCGATTTTGTCTAGTTCTTCAGCAATTCGCTGTGTTGTACGCACTTCTTCGAATGGCAATTCAGGGTGAGCGTGTAGATCACGACGAAAAGCAATCATCTCTGATGTGTGTTTTTTGATTGCAGCTGTAATAATTGGACTGATCATTTTTCTACCTTTACCCTTTTCAATACTGTACTTTGGTGTTTTTCTTAATTATTAACATTCAATAAGTGACTTCACAGTGGCAAACATCACGTCAACGCCACGTGCAATTTGCGCATAATCTGTCCATTCATCAGGGTGATGGCTTAACCCATTACGACTAGGCACAAAAATCAATCCTGTTTGAGTGATCCCTGCAAAAATCATCGTGTCATGCCCTGCACCACTGACCATAGTTCTAAATTTTAAATTTTGTTCACTTGCATGCTGCTGCATTAGGCCAATGATTTCATTATTTAACTCAGTTGGTTGTACATAAAGTGGTTGAATAATCTCGCTATCAATGCCTGCTGACTCACTGGTTTTTTCTGTCAGTTCAATGATTTTCTCAATGATTTTGCGCAAAGCAGTATCATTTTTTGAACGAATATCGACGCTAAATACCACTTCACTTGGGATAACATTCGCGCCATTAGGGAGAACATTGAGCCGGCCAACTGTCGCAACCGTATTGTCCCCTGCGGCTTTTGCCAGTGCTGCGATTTCGCTGATAATCTGACTTGCGCACACTAAAGCATCCGCACGCATATTCATTGGGGTTGTTCCTGCATGGCCCGCTTTGCCTGTCAGCTTAATCTCTAACTGGCTAATACCCACTATGGTCTCTACAATCCCCACATCTTCACCCGCCTGTTCAAGCACAGGGCCTTGTTCAATATGCAGCTCAAGAAA
The DNA here is from genome assembly GCF_041953405.1 of Providencia xihuensis. Lineage (NCBI taxonomy): Bacteria > Pseudomonadati > Pseudomonadota > Gammaproteobacteria > Enterobacterales > Morganellaceae > Providencia > Providencia xihuensis. The sequence continues at coordinate 2,802,301 of NZ_CP169565.1, forward strand.
TGCTTTAACATTTTTTGGGTCTAATACCGCATCCGCTGCTTTGTCTGCATTAAACCCCGCTGCAGCCATGCGTTCTGCAGCGCTGACGCCTTGCCTATCTTTAAGTTGATAGAGCTCTTTAGTACCGATTAAACCCGTGATCACACTGGATGCCATCAAACCACGGCCGAAGCTGGTGCCTTCTTCTTCCACTAGTGCGATCACTTCGAGTGGGTATTTTGGCGTTAAATTTTGTTCCCGAATACGCGCAACCACATCCAGTCCAGTCACTATCCCCGCAGGGCCATCAAACGCGCCACCATGGGGAACAGAGTCAAAATGTGAGCCAATAATCACCGCAGGCAAATCCGCTTGCAGCCCTTCTAGACGACCATAAATGTTGCCAATTGCATCTTCACGAACTTGTAAACCAAGCGCCACCATTTGCTGTTTTAAATATTGGCGGGCCTGTTTATCTTGCTCACTATAGCTCATACGCGTTGTGCCTTGGCCTGGCGTCGCGGTGTATTCTGCCAATTGTTCTAAATGACGTTGAATTCGAGATGTACTTGTTTCCATAATTATTTACCCTGCAACTGGAACAATGTAAGCGACCATAATACCCGCTAAGACAACAGACACCATGGTGACGGAAATGAAACCACCGACTAACATTGGTCCTAACATATGGCTAGTGAGAATTTGACGCTCTTTTTCGTCTTTTGTTAGTGCGTTAATCGCTTCGTTAGTAATGATGTAATCCGCTGGAAAGCCATACAGGGCAGTTAATGCCACCGCAAAAGCCATCTCTTTAGTGACACCCAACATTTTGCCAACTATCCATGACGCGAGGTACATTCCAATAACGGCGGCACTAATTAACACCACCATTGGATAAACAAGGCGCAATAACATATCTGGTGTTGCATGGTTTAAAGTATCAAAGATAAATAACATCAATGCCATGATAGCAAAACCAAACCCATTGGCTTTTTGCAGAGGTTGCCTTTCTAAGAAACCTAATGAAGATGCAATAACTCCAAATAATAAGCACAGCACGAATGGGCTGATATTCACGTAAGGTGCAGCATAAGATGATGCTAAGTAGGCCAAATACCCTACCGCTGCCAAACGTAAGAATTTGAAATAACTCGTGTTATAGTGATTAGGGATTTTTTTAAACATACGCGGCATTTCGTCTTCCGATACCACGGTTTTCACTTCGACCTCTTTGGCACCCTCTACAGAAAGTGTTTCTTCCCACTGCCCACTACGGTATTTTTCCAGTACGCGACGCCCTTCTTTTTTCAGCATCACTGCCGTCAGCGGATAACCAGCAAACCCTTGCATAACATAGATTAATATTGCAAAAACGGAGAGATCTACTAGCCCTGCTTCCGCAGCACCTTTTGACATAATCAATGAAGAAACAATACCACCTACCAATGGTGGAACAGCAACTAATACCGTATTCATATCAAACAAGGCAACACCGATAATAAAGGTGAGAAAAATAATGCCTAGAATACCCGCCAATGAAATAAGAATGGTTTTCCATTGGCGTAATAATTCTTTCAGGGACAATAAAGTGCCCATATTGGTAATTAATAAGTACATTAGGGAGACAGCAACAACCTGTGGAATACCCGCAATACTAACGATATCTTTCGGGAAGATTGTCCAATACCCTAATAGAAACAATACTGCGCACACGAAAACGGAAGGGATCCAGGCTTTGGTGCGTACAGCTATCGCATCCCCGATATATAATATTCCGACTATCAAAAACAGAGCTAACATCTGCGACATAACTTTTTCCCCGCGTATATCTTTTTATTTGTTTATTTTTTTAGTATTAGAAGCCATTAATATTAGTTAATTACTAATTTACAGCTTATTTATGAATGATAAACCATCAATATAAAGAGCATTTCGCTGCAAACATACAATTTCGCAACAAAATTCATCATAACATTGAAAATACAGATGTATAGATAACTGAACAAGATTAAATCAGGCAGGAATAATGGCAATAAACTTATTAGACAGTGAATTATTACACTGAAAAGCATTTAGACATAAATATTCTTTTATTACCGAGGCGATCCAGTAGCGTAAAATATCAACACAGACTTAATTGAGAATCAGATTCACTTTCGTTTATTTTTTAGCCTTTTAAATTATATTCTATTGCAAAAGGATCAAATTTCAATAATTCACACAATCCATGGCGGAAAAACAAAATAAACACGACCAATTTTTACATTTAAATAAAATATTATACTTAATTTTATCGTTAACTATTTTCTCTACAATTAGGACAAATAAAGGCAGATAACCCTTTATCAATGTATAGAATTATTGACAGCAAAAATAAAAAACCCATAAATCACAATTTATGGGCCATTATAAAAACAGATTTAGTTATTAGCTTGCTGCTCAGTCATCATTTTAACCGATTTAATTTTACGGTTATTCTCAAAGCCTGGCTGAGGAACTTTTATAAAGAACGTCAGAATTCCTGCAAAGATATACAACCCAGTATATGCCCAAACAACCCCGACAATATCGAAGAAAGGCAATACCAAGCTCGCAATCGCTGGGGCAGCAAAGTTACTTAAACCCGCAGATAAATTATAAATCGAAACGGCTGCGCCCTTATGGTGTGGTTCAATACTTGGGAATACCGCAGTCATTGGCACAAAGGCCGCAACAAAAATACCCAGTAAAATGGCTGGGATCAGGGCAATCGCAAAATTGTGCCCAAAGTAAACAGGTAAATAATAAAACAGCAGGCTTGAAACAGCCATACCTAAACAACCAAACCACCTGACTTGGCGGATCCAGCCGATATGTTCCCCAACAATGCCCCAAAAAATATTGGTAAAAATAGTCACAAAGAAGAACACAGCCCAAATTTGTAGCCACTCAGAAATAGTAAAGCCTAAGCGGTCAACAAATAGCAATGGCATGATAATCGCAAAGCCAAATAACGAAATCGTATTGATGATACGGATCAAGCTCGCCATAAAAATATTTTTATTGGTAAATAAGATTGTCGCTGCCCGGGATAACTCCGCCATTTTGTCTTTCATTGGCAAATCCACTTTCGAGCGGTCAACAGGGATATTACGCAAGCTAAAGTAAGCAATTATACCGCCGATTGCCACCCAACCTATCGCCATCCAAAGTGTACCTGTTTCCCCCATCATCGGGATTGAGAAACTGGGTAAATAGCTGCCGATGACGCCAATTCCCACTGAGTACATCGCCCAGAACCAGCCCGTTGCGGCCGCGAGGTGAGCACGAGGAATAACCTGCACCAACATCATCATAAAGGAATAAATAAACAGCGGGTAAGCCAACCCACGGATGCCATAAAACAGCAACATCATACTGTAGCTTTTCATACCTAAGCCAAAAGCCATAAACAGTGCATGCATGACAATCCACAAAACAAAACCGATCATCATGGCTTTTAATGGTGTGATAATTTCAGCGACCACACCCGATGCCCATGCGGCTACTGCAGCCATCAAGCCATAAACGGTGAACACCATTGCTGATTGTGTCGGCGTAAAACCTAAGTCAGTAATATGTTTCGATAAAAAAGCCATTTCAAAACCATCACCACTCATAAAAATAGCGATGGCGATAAACCCCCAGAACAAATGCTTAGGTAGACCAAGCCAATACTGCTGTTGTTCCATTGCAGTTTCCTCATTTTATGTTGTTGTTTTAATTAATTGCGAAGCGCGAGCGATAAAAGCGGTAGGTAGGGAATACCGCCTTTTCGGCCTATTGCGGCATAAGTTCTCTTGCTTGTTTTTGTTGCTGATACAATAAACGGAATACCTCAAGCCGTTGGTTAAGTACCTGTTGATTAAGAGATTGCGGCAAATAGGTGTTAAGAATGTCAGGTTTTTGACACACCTTATCCACATCGCCCCCGTCAGCTAACCATGCAAGGCGTGCAGCACCTAAAGCCCCTGAAGAACTTGCAGGGTGTGTAACGATAGGCACATTAATCACATCTGCAATGAGTTGTGCCCAAATTGGGCTGCGAGCCCCACCCCCTGTTAAGCTACAACGCGGCATTTTTGTCCCTGTTTGTTGTAATACATCCATGCCATCCGCTAAGGCAAAAGTTACCCCTTCAATCACGGCGTAACCCAACTCTGCTCGTGTTGTTTCATTGCGCAGAGCAAAAAAGGAACCTGTGGCATAAGGGTCATTGTGCGGTGTTCTTTCCCCTGAAAGATAAGGCAAAAATATCGGCGCGCGTTTTTTCTGCTCATCCGTTAATTGACCAACCTCGTCCATCAGTTGGTTTTCCGTCGTTGACAATAACTGGCAGGCCCAACGCAAGCAGTTTGCGGCACTTAACATCACACTCATTTGGTGCCAACGGTTTGGCAAGGCATGGGCAAAGGCGTGAACACCATGTTGAGGGTCGGCTTGTAGCTGGTTATTCACCACAAAAATCACCCCTGAAGTGCCAAGGGAAATCAGAGCATCTCCTTCATTAATCGCCCCGACACCTACCGCAGAAGCCGCATTATCACCACCGCCACCCGCGATAATTACATCTGCACTCAGCCCCCAATGTGAAGCTAAGTCAGCACGCAAGACACCACTTTTTTCAGCCCCTTCGACCAAAGATGGCATCTGTTCACGGGTTAAATTTGTGGCTGCTAACAATTCATCAGACCAATCACGTTTAGCGACATCAAGCCACAGTGTGCCTGACGCATCCGACATTTCACTGAGAAATTGCCCCGTCATCTTCCAGCGCAAGTAGTCCTTCGGTAACAACACTTTGCTAATTTTACTGAAAACCTGAGGCTCATGTCGCGCCACCCACAAGAGCTTCGGCGCAGTAAAACCAGGCATCACCAAGTTCGCCCCAACGGTCAGGAATTCTGGGTGCTGCTCCATCAACCACTCGCACTCTTTGGCACTACGAGTGTCATTCCATAAGATGCAATCACGTAGCACCTTGTTGTGCTTATCCAATAAAACGGCGCCATGCATTTGCCCCGATAAGCCAATCCCTTTGACTGCCGCCCACGCTTCTGGTGCTTTTTGTTTTAACGTTGCCACGACTGCATTTGTTGCCTCCCACCAGCTATCTGGGGATTGCTCCGCCCATTGAGGGTGAGGCCGTTGCACCGTCAGCGCCATATGGCTTGATGCAACAATTTCCCCTTGGCTGTTAATCAAAACCGCTTTGAGCTCAGAGGTGCCAAGGTCAATTCCAAGGTACATTGCCTTTCTCCTTACAGCGATTGCTGCGGTGATTTTAGCCAAGTGTTGATATTGGCGACCGTTTTACGTATGAGTTCATGGAATTCAGGTGAATGCGCAAGGGAACCAAAAAGCATTTCGCTCGAGACAAATTGCGTTAATGCATCTGGTGAGTTCATCATTTTTTGGTAATATTCCTCATCTAACACACCATCTTGGTATTCATAAGGCAACTCACCTTTTGCCCAGCGTTGCAAGTAAACAAAAAAGAGCGCGGGCAATACCGCCGTTGCCGCGGGCACTTGGTTACGTTGGTAACATTCTTGCAGTGTCGGTGTAATGAACCCAGGAATTTTCGATAAGCCATCAGCGGCAACACGTTGATTAGTGTCTTTAATATAAGGATTACTAAAGCGCTCGAGTACCACATCACGGTACTGTTCTAAATCCAGCGGGCTTGGCGTCAATGAAGGGATTACGTCTTGAGTGACGTAATTCCAGGCCATTTGTTTGATTGGCAATTCACGCGTGCTGTCGTCGATAAAATTCAAGCCGATTAGTGTCCCTGCCCAAGCAATACAGCTGTGACTTGCATTCAGGATTCGAATTTTAGCTTCTTCCCACGGCAGTACAGACTCCACCATTTCGACATCCACATTTTCCAATGCAGGCCGTCCGTTAATGAAATCATCTTCAATTACCCACTGAATAAAAGCCTCACCCATGACGGGTGCTTTATCGTCCCAGTTAGTGTGCTGTTTCACGCGTTCTGCCACATCAGGGGTTGGGCGAGGCGTTATTCTATCCACCATGGTATTTGGTGAACGAGTATGGTCTTTCACCCATTGGTAGAGGTCATTTTCGCCTTTTAATTGTAAGAACGATAAAAAACCATGGCGAAAACGTTCACCATTATGACGTAAGTTATCACAGTTTAATAAGGTGACTGGCTCGCCGTGGGCTGTAAGCCGTGCACGCAGGATCTCAGTTAATGCCCCATAAATTGTGATCATTTTTCCCGATAAATCTGCTTGGATATCGGGTTGCTGGACATCTAACTCATGTTGAGGAGTTAAATAATAACCTGCTTCGGTTACCGTAAAAGCGATTACGCGAGTGGCTTTATCACGGCCTTGCTCAACAAGTTGGCTTAAATTTTCATCCCAGTGCAAGATTTTGCGCACTGACGTGATTTTTTCGTAGTGGCGCTCACCTTCTGGCGAAACAGTTTCAAGGGTGTATTCGCCATTTTGCTTCGCTAAGTTATCAAGCAATGCATTTGCATCATTACGAATATTACCTAGCGCAATAGACCAGCTGTCATCGCCCTGTGCAATTAAGCGGTGTAAATACCAAGCTTGGTGAGCACGATGGAATGATCCAGCACCAATGTGCATCCATACGGATTTCTGCTTTAGCATTGTGACTCCTTAACTTAAAAGTAAATATTTGCCATTTTTATGGGCATCTGCCCGTTTGTTATATTTTAGTTTCAATCTACCAAGAATTACTGCGATAATGGTCACAGTAATAACTTTTGCCCTTTTAATAAGCAATTGCCCAGAATTACAATGATGAAAAAAGGCAGGAGAGCGTCCATGCAGAAAGAATTAAAAAAAATGGAACAAGCCGCGAGAGCCGCGTGGCTGTATTTTGTGGCAGGTAAAACGCAACAAGAAATTGCACAGGAATTGGGGCTATCACGCCAAGTCGCTCAGCGACTGATCTCTTTAGCTAAAGAGCAAGGTATGGTGCATGTGCAAATCACCCACCCTGTTACTGAATGCTTACGGCTGGCCAATGAGATACAGCAAAAATACCATCTCACCCATTGTTATGTAGTACCTTCAGGGCAACTTGATACCGATGCCACGTTGGATATGATCGCCGTTGCGGGCGCAGAATTAATGGAACAATTAATTGAGCAGGATAAACCCCAAGTTATCGGTATCGGTTCAGGTAGAACATTACGCAGCATTATAGATGCACTGCCTTACCTTGAGCTGCCTCAACACCAATGTGTCTCATTAATTGGCGCAATTGCCCGCGATAGCTCTGCAACACGTTACGATATTCCCTTACGTTTTGCAGAAAAACTGCAATGTCGCCACTATATTCTCCCCGCGCCGTTGTATGCGGACAGCCCAGAAGACAAGGCCATGTGGTGCCAACACCGCGTCTATAAAGAGGTCACTGAAAAAGGCTTAAATGCTGATATTACCTTTATTGGTATTGGAGAGGTGGGAAAGAATTGCCCACTAAATTCAGAAGGGTTTGTCACTGATGAGCAACTAGAAATGTTACTGGAAAAAGGTGTCGCGGGAGAACTCTTAGGCCACTTTATTAAAGCCAACGGTGAGCGTTTAGCCACCAGCTTAGATGACACACACACGAGTGTGCCACTATTTTCCCCTCCCATACACCCAGTGATTGCTTTTGCTGGAGGATCACATAAAACGCAAGCGATTCAAGCCGTCCTCAATGGCGGTTGGATAACGGGTTTAGTCACTGATGAAGCCACGGCTCAACATTTGTTAGCGAATGATTAGTCCAAATATTCAAGCGGCAATAATGTCGCTTGAATATTTTATTGCTCAAACTCATCCTTGAGCCAGCCAGTTATGGCATAGCATGCCAAGCAAAGTAAAGATCAACGCGCCAATCACATGAATAGCGATAGTGCTAATCGCAAAGCCCAATTTCCCTTCTTGGATGAGCACTAACACTTCTAATGAAAAGGTCGAAAAGGTGGTAAAGGCACCGCAAAAGCCTGTCACAATAAAGAGCTTATACGCGGGACTGATATTAGCACTGGCAAAATAGGAAATGGCAAAGCCGATGACGAAGCCACCAACAAGGTTAACCGCAACGGTACCAAGGGGAATATTCGGATAGAGGTGGTTCATTTTCAGGCTAACAAACCACCGAAGCCAGCCACCAAGAACAGAACCAATCGCAATTGCAAATAAAGAGGCGTACATAGAAACTTCCCATAAAGCGTTAGGAGGGATAAATGAAAGGAAAGTCTCCCTGTTATACTCTAAATAATTCGAGTGGCATGTAGGCGACAAGCAAAGATAGTTCGATGAGCATACACAAGTATGTGACTCGGCTATCGTAGTACAGTCAACACCCATGTAACTTGAAGTATTTCGAGTATCGTTCATTTATGCCCTAAATTCAGGGCACATAAACCTACGTACCCCGTCGAATTAACAGGTTAACGTAGGCATCATTAGCCCAACTGGGCGGTTTCTTAACAGCAGGAGGAATGCCATCTCCCTAAATACTTATCTTAAAATAATAAGGCAACTAATTAGGAGATGTAAACCTATTTTATAATAGATGCTATTAATAAGCCGTTAGGCACATACATCAATATGTGGCTAATGCGAATCTGCGGTTTGAATAACACGCGGGATCCATCCCCTAAAAAGTTCAAATTGCAGCTAGGCGTCAAACGAAGATATCCTTAGGAGCATACACCAGTATGTGACTAAGGTACTGACCGCAGTCAACAACACTGCGGTTTGAAGTATGACGAGCTATTGGGACATTTTTAAAATCGTCCGCACATTACTCGCACTGGTTGCGATAATATCAATCGCCCCTGTGCGCAGTGCGCCCATAATCGCCATAGATTTGGACGATTCAGAGGCAATCGCAATCACACAGGGAATTTTTCTCAGCTCATCAATACTTAAACCTATCACGCGGTCATTCATGACGGTATCCACATGCTGCCCTTGTGCATTGAAAAAATCATATCCTGCAATATCACCGATTACGCCTTGGTTTAAACTTGCATCCACGATTTCGCGGGGCGTAAACCAGCCCAGTTTGACCATATAACTATCTTCATTCATATCGCCTATACCGATTAAGGCAATATCCGCTTTACGAGCACGGTCTAGGGTTTCTTTTATGGTGCCATTTTTCATAAAAGCTTGTTTAAGTTCGTTATTTTCCACATACGCTGGGGCGTATAATGTTTCACTGGTTCCCCCAAATTTTTTAGCAAGGCGGCGGCTGATATGGTCGGCGTTTATCGAATCGCCAGGACGATGCGTACCGCCAATACCACAAATAAACCGGCAATCTTTTTCAGGTACGGCACCGCCACTATCGGCAACAACCGCCACATTACGCCCTTGCCCCACCGTGACAATCATATTATCTCGCAGTGTGGTTGATAAATAATTCGCAACCAATGTCCCCACCTGATTACGCTGTTGTTCTTCATCTGGATGATCTAACGCAATCAACGCGCGGGAAATAGGAAAACGAGAGAGTAACTGTTGCTCAAGCTGGGTACTAAAAATTGGGTGATAGCGAACATTAATTTCAACAATCCCCTCTTCTTTTGCACGCTTTAATAAGCGCCCCACCTTAATTCGCGATATTCCAAACTTATTGGCGATCTCTTCCTGTGTAATTTCATCGCGATAATACGCAATCGCAATTTCAGTCAGTAGCTCGATATCGGAAGATGCTTGTGATCTATCCATAAGGTAGTGGTTTCCTCTCAATTGGTGTTAATCGCGACAAGGATAATACGATTTTAGTATAGCGTTTCTAGTGACAATTAATAAGCGAGTTGTCAAAGACAGTGGATATAAAGCAATGTTTTCGACTCTATATCCACTAAAAAAATAGAATAAACTGTTATGCGCTGGCTAAAGTGCCATGTTTTTCAACGCTTTGGGCAAGTTGGCAAAGTAATAAACAGCAAGATGTGGCCCCTGCATCTAATACCCCACGCGAACGTTCCCCTAACCGACTCGCGCGTCCAATTTTTGCCACTAAGTCTAATGTTGAATCACGTCCTGCAATAGCCGCAGTTTGCATTGCATCTAGCGCTTGCTTGAAATCCTTACCTGCATTAGTTGCAGATTCAAACGCATTAATTGCAGGGATCAGTGTATCCATTAAGCATTTATCCCCCACGTTTGCGCTACTAATGTCTTGCAACTCCGATAAGCCGTTTTGTAGCATCGCCAGGAAATCTTGCTGTGAAAGCTCACTTTTACCTGAAATACTGTCAGACATCCCCATAAAGAAGCTGCCGTACAGTGGCCCCATCGAACCACCGATACCTTCCATTAGCGCATCCGAGATCTCTTCAAAACCTTCACTGAGGGATAATTCACGGCCTTCAATCGCTTTAGCGCATAGATTGAAACCTTTCGCCATATTAATACCGTGGTCACCATCGCCAATTGCACCATCGATTTCACTGAGGTATTCACGGTTAGACACAATGATATGGACTAAATCCAGCGTTATTTCATTACCACGTTCCGTTGAGATAACTTGCATAATGAGCTCCTTTACTTAACCTGTGTTAAACCTAATGAATACGCAGGGACATCCATCAATGTCTTTAATTCTTCATCCACTTTCATTAATGTCAGTGTGACGCCCATCATTTCGAGTGAGGTAAAATAATTGCCCACATAGTTACGCACGATACGAACGCCTTTCTCACGTAATAATTTTTCGACTTCAGCGTAATAGATGTACAACTCCATCACTGGGGTCGCACCTAACCCAGAAACCAATACGACAACCTCATCCCCTTGTTTTGCCTGCATATCGGTTAAAATTGGCGCTAACATCGTTTGTGCCATTTGCGCCGCTGATTGGATTGGCATAATTTCAATGCCTGGTTCGCCATGGTGACCGATGCCAAGCTCCATCATACCATCTTCGATATGGAAATTCGGGTGCCCCACCGCCGGAATTGTGCAAGACGTCAAACCAACACCAATTGAGTGGCAATTATTAATGGCTTTTTGTGCCGCATTAATCACCCCATCAAGGTCATAACCTTTACTTGCCGCCGCCGAGCCAACTTTCCACATTAAAATTTCACCCGCAACACCACGGCGCTTCTCTTTTTCACTTGCGGGTGCAGAGGCAACATCATCAGTCGCAACAACAGTTTTAATCTTCATACCCGCTTTTTCGGCTTTTTTCATCGCCATTTTCACGTTCATGTTGTCGCCTGCGTAGTTACCATACAAACAGGCAACACCAGCACCACTATCTGCGGCTTTGAACGCATCTAAAAAAGCCCCTGCGGTTGGTGAAGAGAAAATCTCACCGATAGCCACCGCATCTAACATGTTTTCACCCACATAACCTAAAAATGCGGGCTCATGACCTGATCCTCCCCCAGTGACAATCCCCACTTTTCCTTGGATTGGCGCCTTCGGATATTTCAGAACGCGGGCGTTATCGGTCTGCGCAAAATATTCAGGGTGCGCTTTTAAATAGCCTTGAATAGCGTCTTCAACAACTAGGTCAGGTTCATTAATGATTCTGTTCATAATTCCCTCTTTTACTTATTTTCTGGTGTTAGCTGCATTTTTGCTGACTGATCAAGAAGTTCTTGCGGTACGGTGATAAACCTCATCAATATCGCACTGAACAAATAAAGCCCTGAGAAAATCCAAATCACACCAAATGCCCCGACACTGCTAATAAATATCCCAACAAGTGCAGGACCAACGAAGGTACTGAGCCCCGCACCTAAATTCAGTACGGACATCGCAGCGCCTTTATTTTCAGGTGCGAGTGATGGCATGATGGCAGAGAGCGGTACGTAACCTGCAAGGCACGCCCCAAATAACCCAGCCGCTATCATCATCAGGGTATAGTTATGGCCGAAGTAATACGGCACGTAATAGAACATTAGGGTACAAAGCATACAACCGACGCATCCGAACCAAATCACAATATTGCGCCAACCAATACGATCACTGACGACACCGAAAATGAGGTTGAAAGCAATATTCACAGTCCAAAGTGCGGCATAGATATGTAACCATTCTGTGCGGGAAAAGCCAAAATCAGCAAGAAACATTGGCATGAAGATCACAAAACCGTAAGCCGCTGATGTATTTATGGTTCTAACAATTCCCCCTAAGCCAATTTTGGGGTTTTCAAATGCAATGGTGATCCCTTTAAACACATAGTTAAGCGACACTTTTTGTTTTGGTTGTTCGCCGCCCTCATGGTTTCGGTTAAGGGCAATCGCGATAAATGCCCCGATGGTGACAAAAATCAGCCCGCTCCATAACGTTGCCATTTCACCTAAAATCGGTAAGGCATAACTTGAATACATCACACCCAAGACACCTAACCCGCCACTGTAGACGAACCAGAAGATCCCCACGGCGGAGCCCAATTTTTTAATAGGCGCTTCATATGCCACCCAAACTAAGAAACCGTATGCAAACATTGGGTAACCGAATCCACGTAATGCATAGGTTGGGATCATGATAGATAAGCTGTTACTTGGCAGGCCAATCGATAAGAAAATGACTGAACCAATCACAAACATCACAAACCCGAAAATCATCACTCGGCGAGCAGTATAAATTTCCGCTAAAACGCCAGACAACCACGCCGCAACCGCAGCAAAAAAACCATATACGCTGAACAGTAATGAAGATTGTTCAATACTCATTCCGCGGCTAATGATAAAAGGTGAAAGCCACCCTTGTTCGAGCCCTTCCCCCATCATGAAGATAAGAACACCAAAATAGCCAAGGAGCAACTTTGGCGAAAACCCCGTTACTTTAGACAGTTTATTGATTATCATATTGTTAACCTCAGTGCGTGTTCGCTGGGCTAGGACCTGAATAACAAGCCTTGGTAGGGTGACATTTATTCAGGTCCAATTTTTCTCATTATTGTTTTATTTGCTTGTGAACCCACGACAGCATTACAGGTTCGGGTCTAAGACCACCTTGATATGCGGGTCGCCCTTCGCCATCATGGAAAAACCTTCCGCAAATTTATCTAACGGTAAAATATCCGTTACCACACCTTTTGTCGGGAAATCACCATTGCCGATACCTTCGATAACCAATGGATAGCAATATGGCGCTAAGTGAGAACCTAATAAATCCAGTTCTTTACGGTCACTGATAATGCTCCAATCAACGGTAACAGGGTCTTTAAAGACAGAGAACTCAACGAATGTACCGAGTTTACGGATCATTTTGAGTCCCTGTTCAACAGATTTCGGTGCACCAGTCGCTTCAATGTAGATGTCGCAACCATACCCTTCCGTCATCCCTTTAATGATTTTGTCCACATCATCACGTTTAGGGTTCAGAACCATATCTGCGCCAAATTCTTTAGCGAGTTCTAATCGCTTATCGAATAAATCCAGTACCACTAATTTGCCTGCACCCGATTTTTTGATTGCACCAATCATGCCTAAACCAAGCGTTCCTGCGCCCGAAAGCACCACAACATCGCCCAGTTTCACATTCGCGCGTTGTACTGCATGCAATGAACAGGCATACGGCTCAATCAAAATTGCGTCTTCAATCGGCATATCCACAGGCACATGGTAGTTGATGGCTTCTTTAGTAAATTTCATATACTGAGCCATACCGCCATTGACATTATTCTGGAAACCATACAGGTCGTGTTTTTCACACATCCAATATTCACCCCGTTTACAGAAACGGCATTCCCAGCAAGGAACTATTTGCTCGGAGATTACGCGGTCACCTAATGCAAAACCTTCTACTTTTGAGCCAAAGCCAACAACGTGGCCGATAAATTCGTGCCCTGGGATCATGGGCGCTTTAATATAGGCAGGTTGCTCAGCATCTCCCCAAAAGCTTGGAGCTCCTTCAAACGCTTTCACATCACCAGCACAAATCCCGCACGCTTCGACGCGAACTAATATTTCTTCTTCACCAATTTTTGGAACATCGACAGTTTCTAAACGGTAATCTTTCGGTGCATAAGCCACTACCGCTTTCATTTTTTCTGGAATGCCTTCGCTCATCGTGGCTTTTGGATCACAGTGTTCACACATAGTTTTACCCTCGGCGGTTTGTTAAATGAACATAAGTTCAATGAAGATACAAATTAACCATACCTTCTTTTAATCATCGATGCACATCACCAGATTCTCAAAGTGTGATTCAGAGCAAATATTCCTATAAAATCGACGTAAAATGATGACTTTGAGCTTTTTTAGCAAAAATAAGTGGATTTAAGGCCGTAGATCACAAAATAAAGCTTATTTAAACTAAAAACATATGTTCACCTATTGATTATTTGTTCATAAGATCCTATTTTCTAATCAGTACATTTGAATTGCAAATGAACTTTTGTTCAACCATAAGGATCTCAATCATGCTATCTATTGCCATTGGTGCAGACGACGCCGCATTTGAAATGAAAGATTTGATCAAACAACACCTCGCAGCGCTGAATATTCAAGTCACCGATTATTGTTTAAATACAGGGGTTAAGGATGAAATGTACCCAGATGTTGCCCATGCCGTTGCAACGGCTATTGCCCAAGGAAAACATCAGCGTGGGATACTCATTTGTGGAACAGGGATTGGAATGTCTATTGTTGCCAACAAAGTCACTGGCATTCGAGCCGCACTTTGCCACGATACCTACTCCGCAGAACGTGCCCAAAAAAGTAACGATGCGCAAATTATTACCTTTGGTGCTCGTGTCATTGGACCTGAACTCGCAAAAACTATCGTAGATACTTGGTTGGCTTCCCATTATGAAGGTGGTCGCTCTGCCCCAAAAGTGGCTCGCATCAGTGAATATGAAAATGGGGAACGTTAGTTTCACGTAGACAGTTTTTCAGGAGTGTTTTCATGTACACGCAGATACAAAATCCGTTAGCAAATGCCATCCGCTTTCTTTCCATTGATGCTGTGCAAAAGGCCAATTCAGGCCATCCTGGTGCGCCGATGGGAATGGCGGATATCGCCGAAGTGCTCTGGCGGGACTACTTACAGCATAATCCTGCCGACCCAACTTGGCCAAACCGTGACCGTTTTGTCCTATCAAATGGGCATGCTTCGATGCTGCTATATAGCCTTTTATACTTAACAGGCTACGATGTTTCTATTGAAGACTTAAAACAATTTAGACAGTTGCACTCAAAAACCCCTGGCCACCCTGAACTCGGCTATACCCCTGGTGTTGAAACGACGACAGGGCCACTCGGGCAAGGTATTGCCAACGCGGTTGGAATGGCCATTGCAGAAAAAACGCTCAGTGCGACATTTAACCGCTCAGGTTTCCCTGTTGTTGACCACTTTACTTATGTTTTTTTAGGTGATGGCTGTTTAATGGAGGGGATCTCCCACGAAGTGTGCTCTCTTGCTGGCACCTTGAAACTGAATAAACTCATCGCTTTTTATGATGATAACCAAATCTCTATTGATGGAGATACCAAAGGTTGGTTTACGGATAACACCGCTGAACGTTTTGAAGCTTATGGCTGGCATGTTATTCGCCGAATAGATGGCCATTCAAGGCCTGCTATCAAAGCCGCTATTGAGCAAGCTCGCCAACAAACAGATAAGCCGACGCTAATCATTTGCCGTACGACCATCGGTTATGGTTCACCTAATAAAGCGGGAACCGCAAATTCACACGGCGCACCGCTTGGTTCGGAAGAAATAGCCCTCACACGTCAACAGCTTGGATGGGAATATCCACCCTTTGAAATTCCTGGCGAAATTTATCAGTCATGGAATGCCATAGAGCGGGGTTCGGAGCAACAATTACAGTGGGAGCAAGCGATTAGAGAGTATGCAAAGCAATATCCAGAACTTGCTGAGCAACTTATTAAACGGTTATCCAACCAAACGCCACACGCGTTCACGTCTGTCATGGCGGATTACATTCAAAAATTGAATGATAACCCTGAAACAATCGCCACTCGTAAAGCATCGCAAAATACCCTCAATGTCATTGGCCCTGTTTTACCCGCATTAATCGGGGGATCTGCAGATTTAGCACCCAGCAATCTAACCTATTGGTCTGGATCAGTGCCGATTAATGAACAACCTGCGGGTAACTATATTCATTATGGTGTCCGGGAATTTGGCATGACCGCCATTGCTAACGGCATCGCATTACACGGTGGTTTTCGCCCTTATACCGCCACATTTTTGATGTTCTGCGAATACGCACAAAATGCCGTGCGAATGGCAGCATTGATGAAGTTACCCCAAGTACTTGTTTATACCCATGATTCTATTGGGTTAGGGGAAGATGGGCCAACACATCAGCCAGTAGAGCAACTCGCCTCTTTACGTGCAACCCCGAATTTGTCTGTCTGGCGCCCTTGCTGCCAAGTGGAAACAGCGGTTGCTTGGCAACAAGCCATCACCAACCAACAAACACCAACTGCTTTGATCCTGTCACGGCAAAATTTACAACAACATTCCCGTACTCCCCAGCAATTAGCCCTTATTCAACGTGGGGGTTATATATTACGCAGTAATTGCCAAACCCCTGAACTGCTGCTTATTGCAACGGGCTCTGAAGTCACCTTAGCGGTTGAAGCTTGGCAATATCTCACCGAGCAAGGCTTCAACGTGAACGTTATTTCCATGCCATCAACAGATACCTTTGATAAACAGCCCATGGACTATCAACAACATGTATTACCTAATCATGTTCGCAACCGCATTGCTATCGAAGCCAGTATCAGTGAATACTGGAGAAAATATGTCGGCCTTGATGGATTAGTTATGGGAATGAATAGTTTTGGCGAATCCGCACCTGCTGAGCAGTTATTTGATTATTTTGGCTTTACCGTGGAGAAACTTATTCAGCAATCTTTATCATTATTACAGCCTAAAGCGGTAATCAATCGCGACATTATTTAAATCTGTTATCCTACTTTGTAATTTATATTACAGGCCAAATAATAAAATCATTATTTGGCCCTTTTTAATGACTCTTATTAATAAGCGAATAACGTATATTCTCCGCATATTAAATTTAATCACTGAATGCTATACCCACCATCAATCACTAAATTATGCCCAGTGATCATATCGGAAGCATCGCTGGCTAAAAAGAGCGCGCAGGCAGCAATTTCTGACGGTTCCGCAAAACGTCTCGCTGGAATTTTTTCTTTCATTTCATCACCTTTAGGCCCTTCCCACGCTTTTTTTCCCAACTCAGTTAAGACAATAGTCGGTGAAATTGCATTAGTTTGAATACCTTTAGGGCTCCATTCTAATGCCAAAACTTGGGTTAAACCAATAATAGCAGCCTTACTCGCACAGTAGGCTGCATGCTGATCCAACGCAATGACCCCAGCCTGTGATGCCATATTAATTATTTTACCTTTTCCTTGTTTAATCATGATATTACCTGCTGCTTGGCATACAAGGAAAGTACCTTTGAGATTGACATTCATGGTCAAATCCCAGTCCTGCTCACTTAAGCTTTCTGCGGGTGCCAATGCAACAATCCCCGCGCTATTAACCGCAATATCCAATGCACCATAATGCTTTACCACCTGCTCAACCATTTGCGATACAGAATCTGAATTTGTAATATCACATTGAATACCAATAGTATTTTTCATTCCATTAGCAACATCAATAACTTTATCTGACTTATCCACCAAGGCAACTTTAGCACCTTTTTCCACATAGAGTTGTGCAATTGCCAGACCGATCCCCGCAGCGCCCCCCGTAATCAATGCAACGTTGCCATCAAGAGAGAATTGGGTATTAAAACCATTAAATTTTTTCATTTTAATTCCTTAACATCATGACGTGATATATAAGATTGGGAAATATAGATATTGAGTCTCTTTCAAAACCCTAATGACCTATAAACGTGTCGTTATTTAATTAAGATAATATATTATTATTTAAATGTTATGGCTATATCCATCATTTAAAATAAAGCGCCACATCCCATTATTTAAATAATAATAAAAGTCATAAGAACATATGTTCAAAATAAAATTTCATTTGATTATTTGTTATCTATTTTAAAATCATCCAATAATTTTTATTGCCTAAAATAACATCATATACACATAATAATCGTATTCAAACTGACCTTAAATAATCTGCCTTTACATAATGCAGTGTAAATTTCACAATAACTAGCGCATACTATTAGTTATATCTAAATTGATATCAGACAAAACTAACATGCTGATATCAGATAAAATGAAGAAATAGCTCTCATTCGCGTTAATCACGTGAATTGATTACATAGGTCATGGAAAAATGGAAAAAAACTGCTCACTACTGCAACTAAAGGATATTAGCTATTCGATTGATGGAAAAACTATTCTTGATAATGTGCAGATTAACCTACGTGCAGGTGAATTTAAATTAATCACGGGGCCATCAGGTTGCGGAAAAAGCACTTTATTAAAAATTGTGGCATCCCTAATTTCTCCAACTCAAGGAAATATCCTCTTTAACGGGCAAGACATTAATGCACTCTCTCCAGAGACCTACCGCCAGCAAGTGTCTTATTGCACCCAAACCCCCTCATTATTCGGGGCCACAGTGTATGATAATGTCGTTTTCCCTTACCAAATCAGAAAG
Source organism: Providencia xihuensis (assembly GCF_041953405.1). Lineage (NCBI taxonomy): Bacteria > Pseudomonadati > Pseudomonadota > Gammaproteobacteria > Enterobacterales > Morganellaceae > Providencia > Providencia xihuensis. The sequence continues at coordinate 2,820,906 of NZ_CP169565.1, forward strand.
CAGCCTTTTGATAAAACAAAAATTATCAGTGACTTACAGTATTTTTCATTACCTGAAACCATCCTTGAAAAAGGAATTAATGAGCTTTCTGGGGGCGAAAAACAGCGCATTTCATTAATTCGAAATTTACAGTTTCTTCCCCAAATTTTATTGTTAGATGAAATTACGAGTGCCCTAGATGAAGAAAATAAAGTGAAGGTGAATGAGTTAATTCACAAACTGGCTATAGAAAAAGGTATTGGAGTTTTATGGGTTACTCACGACCAAGATGAAATTGCCCATGCAAATGAAGTCATCACCCTTCCCGTTTATCTGGCTAAATAATAGGATATCATCGTGCATCAGCCTACCATTTCCAATGAGTCGCTCACTTTTTCTATCATGTTAGTCTTAGTAGCGATTTTTATTAGTCACAAAGAAAAGCTTTCTTTGGAAAAAGATATTATTTGGAGTACTTGTCGCGCTATTGTTCAATTATTGATAGCTGGTTATATTTTAAAATATATTTTTAACGTTGATCATGAACTTCTCACTGTAGCGTTGGTGCTATTTATTTGTGTCAATGCTGCGTGGAATGCCAAAAAACGTAGTAAGTATTTAGATAAAATCTATCTCACAGCCTTCGTTGCTATTACCTCAGGTACTTTCCTCACTCTACTGGTTTTAATTCTCACTAAAGCCATTGAGTTTACACCAATGCAAGTCATACCGATTACAGGGATGATTGCAGGAAATGCGATGATAGCCGTCGGACTCTGCTTTAATAATTTAGGGCAACGATTTGCCAGCCAACAGCAGCAAATTCAAGAAATGTTAAGCCTTGGAGCAACCCCTAAAGTAGCTTCTGCATCAATCATTCGGGAAAGTATTCGCGCCTCGTTAATCCCCACGGTTGATTCGGCAAAGACTGTTGGTATTGTTAGCCTACCAGGAATGATGTCTGGATTGATTTTTGCAGGGGTCGACCCACTACAAGCCGTAAAATACCAAATTATGGTAACCTTTATGTTATTAGCCACCGCGAGTCTTTCGACAATATTAGCAGGCTATATGACCTATATTAAATTTTATAATCAACGTCATCAGTTATTGGTTGAAACTTTAAATAAATAACCCTCAGAGCCTTGTGTTGCCTGTTTTACCACAGGTAACACTTAATTTATATTCTGCATTTATCCTATACCTACAGGTAATACTTCAATCAATTGCGCCTGACTATTTCCATCATCAATCAATTTGAAAATATGATTGAGCATTGTGGGTACGTCCTGTTTTACCATCTCAATATCATTACCTAGCAACGCGACAAATGGATCCCAGTCAAAGCATCCCAAATTAGGTTGATTTTCACCTGTATACCCTTGTGTTCCTAACCAACGCATTACCCCTTCTAATGAAATAGTGGAGTTAATAAATAGGCCACCTTGGGCTATTTTTTGCAGATTTTCACTGCGTTTCTTAATAAAAGTGGACAATACTTTTTCTGCTTTTTCAGGCGCATAGCCGCACGCTAAAATATTTTCATTTGGAACCGTAATACCCATTTCATTATGCGCATCAATGAATCCGCGTATACGTTCACGTGTATTATGGTCATGTTCACGCCCACCAATAAAAATTAGCGGCTGGTTTAATACTTGACTACGGCTTTTTTTACTTAAAATACGCTGAGTGAGTTTTTTTGCACCAAGGTAATTATCTGAAATCACTGATGCTGCTAATGTGCCTGGTAGATCTAAATTTAGTGTCGGTACGCCAGAAGATTGACAAATTTGTGTGATTTTATCTGGGTTCGTTGCCCCTGTCGAAATCAGCCAGTCCACCTGATAAGATAACATGGTACGTGCAGCTTCTATCTCCAATTTAGGATCACGGCGCGTACAGGTAATAATCGGAAACAGCCCCCTTTCTCGTGCCATTTCTTCAAAATGTTCCACTATAGAGCCAAAGTACCGGTTATCATATTTTGGCACCAGCATACCAATGATTTTTGATTTATTGCTGCGTAGTAAGCTAGCTTGTTTATTAACTGAGTAATTTTGCTCCTGCGCAATGCGCATCACTTTTTCAGCCAATTGCGCACTAATACGCCTTTTTTGCCAATTTCCATTGAGCACAGCACTCACGGCACTCGCTGAAACACCCGCCAATTCCGCAAGGTCATAGATCGTTGTTTTCTTATTTTGTCTGATCTTTGTCACAGATTCATATCTCCATTTTTTCCTAGCTTGACACCAAAGTAAAAAAGTCGCAATACTGCTCCATCGATTGAGCAATATTGAAATTGATGAAGCATGAGTTGGTATAATGAAAAAGACTTAATATCAATCCATCCTATGCAGCCACCTTAACCATTCCCGTGACTCATTGTCATCTCATTGATTTCATTATTTTTCACTTACTTTTCCGCTAAAATCCGATTGGAGTAAATCATTATGGCTATTTCCATTGAAAACAAAGTCGCAGCAATTACGGGCGCAGCATCTGGCATTGGTCTTGAATGTGCTCGCACGCTGATCAATGCAGGTGTCAAAGTGGTTCTAATTGACCGTGCTGAAGATAGATTAAATCAACTTGTTGCTGAACTAGGCGAAAATGCGATCCCTCTAGTCATTGATTTAATGAACACAAAACAAGTCGATGGCATGCTAGATGCAATCCTCGCTAAAGCAGGCCGTTTAGATATTTTTCATGCAAATGCAGGTGCTTATATTGGTGGCCCTGTGGCAGAAGGCGATCCAGATGTTTGGGATAAAGTTTTAAATCTCAATATTAATGCTGCCTTCCGTAGTGTTCGTGCCGTTTTACCTCATTTTATTGCCCAAAAATCTGGCGATGTATTATTTACCAGCTCAATCGCAGGCGTTGTGCCCGTTATTTGGGAACCCATTTACACCGCGTCTAAATTTGCGGTTCAAGCTTTTGTTCACTCAACTCGCCGCCAAGTTTCAGAACACGGTGTTCGTGTGGGTGCCGTTTTACCAGGCCCTGTAGTCACTGCGTTATTAGATGATTGGCCAAAAGAAAAAATGGAAGAAGCACTGGCAAATGGTAGCTTAATGCAACCGATTGAAGTGGCTGAAGCGGTACTCTTTATGTTAACTCGTCCAAAACATGTCACTGTCCGTGACCTTGTCATTGTACCAAACAGTGTTGATCTGTAGCGTTTTTCTTAGTTCATAATGATTAATTTTTGGAGGTAAAATGCAACGTTCAACCCCTCAAAATGATAAAGTGGTTATAGGCATTGATGTTGGTACAGGCAGTGCACGCGCGGGTGTATTCGACATGACAGGCAAAATGTTAGCATCTGCTAAACACGATATTACACTCTACCGCGACAGTGCTCATTTCGCAGAGCAGTCTAGTAACCAAATTTGGGAGGCAGTTTGTTATTGTGTTAAGCAAGCTGTAGCAACTTCAAATATTTCACCACAACAGGTCGCAGGAATTGGCTTCGATGCAACCTGTTCACTCGTCGTGATTGGCCACGATAAACAGCCTATTTCCGTTAGCCCAAGTGCTGATCCAGACCGTAATATTATTGTCTGGATGGATCACCGCGCCACAGAACAAGCTGAACGTATTAATCAGCTAAAACATCCTGTCTTAAATTATGTGGGGGGTAAGATCTCCCCAGAAATGGAAACGCCAAAGATTTTATGGTTAAAAGAAAACCTGCCTCAATCCTATGAAAAAGCATGGCAGTTTTTTGATTTGGCTGATTTCTTAACATGGAAATCAACTGACTCGTTAGCTCGCTCAACCTGTACAGTCACCTGTAAATGGACTTATCTCGCTCATGAAAAACGTTGGGATACTGATTACTTCCATCAAATTGGTTTATCTGAACTTGCTGATGAAAAATTTGCTCGTATTGGCCAATTGATTGTTGAACCAGGCACTCCTTGCGGTTCTGGCTTAACGAACGATGCAGCAAAACAGATGGGCTTATTAGTCGGTACCCCTGTTGCATCAGGCATGATTGATGCCCATGCAGGGGGGATTGGTACAGTGGGTGTCAATGGTGATGCAACAGCCAACATGGCGTATGTTTTCGGAACCTCATCTTGCACAATGACAACGACTAAAGAGCCTGTTTTCATACCTGGTGTTTGGGGGCCTTATTACAGTGCGATGGTACCAGGTATGTGGTTAAACGAGGGTGGGCAAAGTGCCGCTGGCGCAGCGATTGATCAACTTCTTTCCCTTCACCCTGCTTGCATAAGTGCAAAAATTACCGCAAAAGAGCAAGGAAAACCACTTCCCGTCTATTTAGCTGACCTTGTGTTAGAAAAAACGGTCTCTGCATCTCAGTCTGTTGAACTCGCTGAAAAAATTCACGTTGTCCCTGAGTTTTTAGGTAACCGCGCACCATTCGCTGACCCACATGCAAGGGCGGTAATTGCAGGCCTTACCATGGACAATAGCTTAGAAAATCTGCTGTCATTTTATGTTGCTGGTGTGTGTGGTATTGGTTATGGCTTAAGGCAAATCATTGAAGCACAAGCAAAATCAGGCGCTGCAATTGAAAATATTGTGGTGAGTGGTGGCGCAGGACAGCATCCATTAATTCGCCAGTTATTAGCAGATACATGTGGCGTTCCCGTGATTTCTACACAAGCGAGTGAACCTGTTTTACTTGGTTCAGCCATTTTAGGTGCCGTCGCGGGTAAAATTTGTGATAACGTCGCCCAAGCTATGGATCAATTTAGTGAAATTGATTTAACTTATTATGCAGAGGAAAGCTATCAAACACGTCATGATTTACGTTTCGCTTCCTTCTTACAGCTTCAGCAATGTGCGAGAGAACTAAGAGGATAAACTCACATATCACCCTTTAAAGAAAGCCAATTGGCTTTCTTTATTGAGTGCTTTTCGTACACATAATTAGAAGCAATACTTGTCCCATAACGAATTCATCATTTCCATTGGTAATAAGTCATAATCCCCTTCCACAAGTGGTATGGACATCGTGACTCTTCCATTCTTATCATTATAGGCTTTCACAACAAACTTTTTATAGCCCTCTAACCGCGCATTCTTCACACGAAATACCTCTCCACAGACATAGCCTAAGTCTCCTTTGTTGGCTGTTTGTCGAATGAAATTATATTTCACATTTCGAAAAGAAGCCGATTCAGGATATGACAGATAATCCTCTACATTAGCCTTTGCCATTTTGACCAAATCAGGAGTTGGGGAATAGTTCAGAGTGACCCCCAAAATAAAAGAGCACCCCGTTAACAATAGAATTGTGAGCAATTTGATTATGTTCATATAGTTAAGCTCTCATAAACACAGTAACACATCCAATTGACCAAAATTGTTCACCACACCTTTACATAAAAGGTATGTAAGTAGATATATTTAGTTAATTGTAAGAAAGTAATAATTATTTTAATAATAGGATTGATAATCCACATAAGAATATCTTATTAGAACGCTACTATCTCTAATATCTATTATAGATAAAAATTATGGTTAGCAAAAAAATCGATTTACTCTAATCAATGCGACCAAACCCGTATTTATACTTCATTTTACCCATTACATGAGTAAGTATACCAGTATTAAACCTTGAATATAAATAGTACCTTAAAGATTAACTGTTGCAATTTGTATTTTTTATACAACAAAGGTTTCATACTTACAGAACCAGAAACAATAATTAACCTTAACAGTTTAATACTGTTTAATATTACTTATATTGAATATATTATTAAATAATACAATGTACATAATAATGTTGCCAATTGTGAATAAACTCCAATTATGCGTAATAATACCCAGATAATGCGTAAACAAAATATCCAACATATACTCTCTTTTAATCAACTAAAATTAAAACAAGAAGAAAAAAATAGAAAAACACAATAAATTCAAATGGATAAAATTAATTGAATAATTAATTTCTTTATCAGCCAAAATATCTTTTAGGATATTTTTTATTCCTATTATTTTATATTTCTTATTAACAAAACTGCAAAACCCTCAAACCAATAATGCATAACACACTGATTATTATAAATAAAAATAAAAACATTGCAGACTGGGCTTTATTAACAGCTTGAAAAACAAAAACAAATAACAATATATTAACATAACAATCATAAGAATATTTAACTTAATTTTAATTTAAAACACTATTGCATTTTTAATATAAAGTTATTAATCCTTGTCCTGTCATATCATAAATCGCCAAAAATACAGAATATTCTTACAAACTCTAAGTATTTAACGAAAACATAAAATTATCCGACGAATATTGACAAAACAAAATTATAAAATCAGGTAATATTTTCCGCCTATAAAAGGGGATTCCATGACTAACATTCAACTACTATTGCTTGCAACAAACAATCTCACGAATAATACGGAGCTCAGCCATTCACAAGAATCCTATGTCTACCAGTATTACTACACACATGTGGCTAATCAATTTAAAAGCATTGCAGACTTCATGTCTGATTTTGTCTATAAAACGACTGATGCTATAAGTGATAACAGCTTAGTCTCTATACCCCGTGAAAAAATCTATCAAACTATTGAGGAATATCTGCTCATTGTTGAAAAGCGTTATATTGAAAGACAAAGGTTATTGAAAAACTCTATAGAAAAAAAATAAAAAAGACCCCATAAGGGGCCTGGCTTATAAACATCAAGTTTATTTATTGCTCCTGTAATTCCAACTCAGCAATAATTGGAAGATGGTCGCTAACACTCGACCATTGGAACTCTTCACTGTCAGTTGGGATCTGCATATTCTTCACATCCCATACTTGACCTTTAAATGTAAAAATATGGTCAATATCAATCGCTGGGTTTACTGCTGGCCAACTACGATAATCAACCCCTTGCTTCTCGACAGGGTTCCACATATAACGAATTTCCTGAATAGGCTGCTCATTTGCCGTGGAATTAAAGTCCCCTGCTAATATTTTTATTGAAGCCGCGATATTATCAAAACCTGTATCTGTATCACCGATACTCGCATCTAAAATATGACGAACCTGACCGATACGAATGGTCGGATCTTTTTGCCAGTCAAGGTGTGTGCCCATCACAATAATCGGTGCATCAAAACCAGGCTTAGTTATTTGAGAGATTAATACCACACGCTGCTCTGCATCACCTGATGGCAAATTAACAACTTGGGACTTATCTATTTTATATTTTGATAAAATTCCGACCCCATATTCACCACCATCGAAATCCAATGCTTTACCAAAAGCAAAATCCATCTTATTCGCTTTCGCGATTTCTTCTAGCTGATGAACTTTTTTACTGCGAGCAGTTTTATTATCAATCTCCGTTAAAACAATAACATCTGCGTCTATCTTACCAATTGCCTTACTCAAATTATCTAAATTCGCCACATCTTGAGCTAATTCATTTTTGCCAATATTGTAAGTTGCGACTTTAATGGTTGGTTTATTTGCTGTGTAGACTTTATTCGGTGTACCGCCATCTTGTACTTTTAAGACTTCAGAACCTGTTGTTGCAGCACTAACACTACAAGAAACTAAAATCGCAGTTGAAATAACAGTTTTAAGAAATTTCATGGTGACTCCCCAGTAATGACTCAATCAATTCATCGAGTAATAGACTTCTAATATGCAGGCAGTTAACCGCCCTCTTTATACATTAGCAGGGAATAAATAGGATACAGTGACCCAGCCGACAATCTTATTTCGAGATACAAAAAAACAATCCTATTTTTCATCAAAAAGTGATTTATACCACTATATCTTGTCGGCTAGAGATTAAATTTCATACTGCAACGTTAATTTAAACTGGAGAGTTATATTTTATGCACTTTGTCTGGCTTCAAACTTATAGGGAAAAATGATTTCATCTTGAGTTTCAGAAAAGTCAGTATCAGGATCGGCTAACCACTTCTGTAATTTTTTAGCCGTTTCTCGCGCCATTTTACTGTAATCAATACGGACAGATGTAAGTGATGGCTGGATATGGTCGCAATTTGATGAGCCTTCTACGCAGGCAAGCGCTAGCATTTTTGGTACTTGTATTAACCGCCTTTGACACTCAAAAAGCACACCAAGTGCTATCATTTCATGACTACAAATAACAGCTTCAAGCTCTGGTTGCCGTGTTAACATTTCACTAATCGCCTGACGGCCAAAGTCCATTGTTGCGACATACGGCGTAGTAATGCTTTGTTCAGCACTTTGGTTATAAGCTAGCATCGCCTTATTCCAACCGCTCAGCTGTTGGCTTTGCATTTTGCTATCCATCTGAGCCCCGATATAGCCTATTTTTTTATAGCCTTTTTGTAGCAAAAAATGGGTTAAAAAATTAACCGCTTCGCCAATGTTACTTTTAATATTCAAAGTAACAGGATGACTGGATTCCCCAGCCACGTTAATAACTGGAATATCTAAATTTTTAAGGTAATTAAAAACGCTTTGTGAATTAACTGCACCAAATATGATCAGCGCCGCAGGGTTACTTTGTAATAAGGTCGATAAAACTTCTGATTCTTTTTTCTGCTGATAATCGTGGCTACCAATCACAACTTGATAAGTGTTTTTGTTAAGCACTTCCTGTAATGCTTGCAAAAAAACTGAACTCGCATTGTCACGCAAAGAAGGAATTAACACGGCAACAGTTCGGCTTTGCCCTGAAGCTAAAATCCCCGCGGCAGAATTTGGAATATAGCCAAGCTCCTCAACGGCTGCGTTAATTTTTTCACGCAAATTATCTGATACTAACTCAGGCGTTCGCAAAGCACGAGATACCGTCATAGAGCCAACGCCTGCGTATTTAGCGACATCCTGTAATGTCACTCGCCCTGTATTTTTTCTTTTTCGTGTTTTTTGCATGTAATACTTTTATTTAGCCTAAACTTATTATTCAACAACACTAACTTAGCACAGGTTGAATTTGTTAATCAGCTTACAAGTCTATTCATTTAGCCTTTGTTCGCAATATTTATTCAAAATGATAGCGCTATCACGAAAATGAACAAATCAGCTAGATAGCGCTACCATAGATCACTACTATTCACTCAACCATTAAAAAGATAAAAATTTAACCAACCAGGAGCAACCCGATGCTTACGACTTTACTGACCTCGAACGTTATTCAGGTCGTCGAAAGTGCCACAGATTGGCAAGATGCGATCAAAATCGCCTGTAAACCATTAATTAATAATAAGTTAATCGAACCGCAATATATCGATGCGATTATCAAATCACATGAAAAGATTGGCCCTTATTATGTCTTAGGCCCAGGGATTGCCATGCCTCATGCTCGTCCTGAAGATGGTGTAAACCAGCTATCCCTTGGTTTAACCGTGATTAAACAAGGCGTTGAGTTCGGTTCAGATGGCAACGACCCAATCAAACTGCTTATCGTTCTTGCTGCTACAGATAGCAATAGTCACATCGGGGCTATCGCAAAACTTGCTGAACTTTTTGATAATCAAGAAGATATTGATAGCATCATGCACTCAGAAAACGTCGATGACATTCTTCAAATCATCGCTAAATACGAATAATTACATATTAAGGTAAACATTATGAAAATCACCGTTGTTTGTGGAAATGGCTTAGGCACCAGTTTAATGATGGAAATGAGCATCAAAAATATTTTAAAAGACATGCAAGTCAGTGCTGAAGTTGACCATGTGGATTTAGGCTCAGCAAAAGGCACTGTTAGTGATATTTTTGTTGGTACAAGTGATATTGCAGAGCAGCTTGTTGCTCAACAAGTGGGTGGTGAAATCGTCGCACTGGAAAATATGATTGATAAAGTTGCCATGAAAGAGCGCCTCACTGTTGCATTACAAAAACTTGGTGCGATGTAAACGGAGGCTCTATGTCATTTTTTCGTTTTCTGATGCAGGATGTTTTATCTGAACCTGCTATTTTAGTCGGTCTTATTGCTCTTATCGGTTTGATTGCACAGAAAAAACCAGTAACAGAATGCATTAAAGGTACCATTAAAACCATTATGGGTTTTGTGATCTTAGGTGCTGGTGCAGGTTTAGTGGTTAGCTCATTGGGTGATTTCTCTGCCATCTTCCAACATGCTTTTGGCATCAACGGTGTAGTACCTAACAATGAAGCCATTGTGTCTATTGCACAAAAAAGCTTTGGCCGTGAGATGGCAATGATCATGTTCTTTGCGATGTTAATCAATATCTTGATTGCTCGCTTAACACCATGGAAGTTCATCTTCCTGACAGGTCACCACACATTATTCATGTCGATGATGATCGCCGTTATTCTAGCAACGGCAGGAATGGAAGGAACTATGCTGGTGACTGTTGGCTCTTTAATTGTGGGCTTCTGTATGGTGTTCTTCCCTGCCATCGCACACCCATATATGAAAAAAGTTACAGGCTCTGACGACGTTGCTATTGGGCACTTCTCAACCATTTCTTATGTATTAGCAGGTTTTATTGGGAGCAAATTTGGTAATAAAGAACATTCAACAGAAGATATGAATGTACCAAAAAGCTTGCTATTCCTACGTGATACACCTGTGGCTATTTCATTCACTATGTTCATCATCTTTATCATTACTTGCTTATTTGCGGGCGGTGATTTTGTGCGTGAAGTCAGTGGCGGCAAAAACTGGTTTATGTTCTCATTAATGCAGTCTATTACCTTCGCAGCTGGGGTATACATTATCCTGCAAGGTGTGCGTATGGTCATTGCTGAAATTGTTCCTGCATTCAAAGGAATATCAGACAAACTCGTGCCAAATGCAAAACCTGCATTAGACTGCCCAGTGGTATTCCCTTATGCCCCAAACGCCGTATTAGTCGGTTTCTTAAGTAGCTTTGCAGCGGGCGTCATCGGCATGTTCTTATTATATGCCTTGAATATGACAGTGATTATTCCAGGTGTTGTACCACACTTCTTTGTAGGAGCTGCAGCTGGGGTATTTGGTAACGCAACAGGCGGTCGCCGTGGCGCTATTTTAGGTGCATTTGCGCAAGGCTTACTAATCACCTTCTTACCTGTATTCTTATTACCTGTACTTGGGGATATTGGTATCGCAAATACAACATTCAGTGATGCTGACTTTGGTGCTATCGGAATTTTATTAGGTATTATTGTTCGCTAATCTAATAAGCTCCCCAAGATATCTTACTTGGGGAGCTTTATTTCTATTCTACTTTCCCAACCATGCACCATCCTTAAATAAGAATTCCTGCAATAAAACTAAGTCATCAGGAACAACGTGGATCATCCCCTCTCCTGGCACATCAATTTCAGCAATCATGAATAATGCCAATGTGGTTAATGAGGGTAAAATTAGGATCAACCAATTTTTCCCCTTAGTACCGCGAATATTGTAGCCAATAAGGACATTGGAACAGACAGCAAAAAAGATGAGGAGAAACCAAGTCGCATTCGGAATTTGATGCCGCCAACTTGCCATTGTTTTTTGCTGAGAAAGATAAAGATCACTAAATGCGCTTAATACGGAGGCAACAACAGGGTTTGGTGATTGATTTGCTTCTTTGACAGCAATTTCCCAAAGCTGGTTTTGTTTCTCTAGCGAGACCATGCGCCATTGGTTATTTTCATCACTGATCCCTGATTTAAAAAACTCAACACGCGCTTCTAAATATTGCTGGATAAGGTGGGATGCTTTATTTCGATCATCAGCATTCAATAGCTGGGCACGTTGATATGCTGTACCAATCGCGATAGCTTCATTTTCTTCTGTCTGTTGGCGGTTATTATAGCCATTAATAGAAATAGAGAGCACAAAGCCAATTAGCAAACCTAACAGTGATAAAATTGCCCCGAGAATAATTTTAGCTTCATCATCAGCAATTTCTTCATGAACTGATTTACGCTTAAAAATATATTTGCCAATGTAAGCAGATAAAATTAACAAAACAAACGTGATTACAAATAAAAGAATCGAATCTATTGGCGAATCATTAATCAACTCAGAGATATTAAACATTATGTTAACTCATCAGATTTATTTTCCGATGATATACCATATCTATAAGATAACTATCTAGCAGACAAACAGATCCACATTATATTCAAACGAAAATACTGATAAGGCATCCAATAATGACCTTAATAATTCTGTGTTAAGCGAAAATAATCCTCACGCTAGCATTATAAAACATGAATTTAACCTAGGTGTAAAAATAAAAGTATTTTAAAGTTCAACCGTATAAATATGCTCTTCATTCACTATTTCACCCGTAAACTTAAAGCCATGATTCATATATACTTTCTTAGCTATATTGTTTTCAACCGCTAAACCCAAAAAAATCCTTTTTATTCCGAGCCGTTTGAGATATTCAACGATCGCAAAAAAGATTGATTGCCTAATCCTTGGCCAATAAATTTGTGGTCTAACATAAAACGACAGATAAAGGCTTCATTCGGTTTATCAGCTAATATTTTGTACATAAAAAAGCCTATCAATACTTCCCCTTGGTAAAGCGCACGCGGCTGATATTCAGGATAGAAGTGAGACTATGCGATTGAAAAGGCATTGCAACAGATATATTCCTCTAAAACAGTAGCAACTCCATCCGCATTAGAAGTGAGTTCCCCCAACATCCCAAAAATTGAATTTATCGACAGCACGGATTTGTATCATAAATTATCTACCTCCGTTTTTACGCTTTCCTGATCAAATAAAGCATTGACCACTTCAATTAAATTTGGGGAGTTTTCATCCAAAATTTGGATACCATTTTGTCTAAATAAGGCCGCGCACACACCCATACCGTCTTTTAGTGAACCATTAAACTCACCACTATAAATCTGTTGGCTACCACACGATGGACTATTTGCCTTAAGAACAACAAAACGAATATTTAAGTCTTGTATTTTTTTTAATGCAATCTTAGCACCTTCAATAAAGGCTTCAGTAAGATCAACGCTTTCACTATCAATGACTTTTGCTTGACCTAATAGGACATCATTGCCATTACCACCCATAATTTCAGCGGGTGCTCGTGGTGTGGGTAACCCACCAAACACTTCAGGGCAGATGCTAATCACTTTTCCTGCATCATAAAGTTGTTTTAAAGGTGTATAAAGCTGATGCTTACCATCATACCTTACACAAAATCCTAATAAACATGAGCTGACCGCTATCACGTTAACCTCATCATTGGTTATTTCATCTCAGAATTTTTGCATTTAATATCATAATAGCGACTATTAAACACTGTTTCATACTGGCTCTTCGCGCCAATAATGCTTATTTTAAATAGAAAAAAACCCCAGTAATTGGTTATCCAACTATTTGGGGTCACTTCATAAAAATGGGTTTCTGTTTTTATTTAGCCTTATAAAACTAGCTTATTGATTACTGCGCATATCCATAATCATCTTGCCATCATAATCAGCACCAACAACAATATTAGGCACTTCACCTTTATATTTATGCGCTTTAATCTGTTCAATCTCTAACTGTTTCCAATTGATCATTTCGCGGGTGATTGTGCGCTGTAATATTGCATTAGACTCTGATTCTTTTTGTGCTGCATATAATTTTGCATCCGCCTCTTGGCGCATTGCAAATGCATTTGCTTGCGCGTTACGTTCTCTAGCTATAGCTTGTTGCTCCGCAGACTCACGTTCAGCTTCTGCAATGACAACCTTCTTCTGTGCTAACTCACGTTCTTTTTCTGCTTCTGCTTTCGCTTGGTTAATTTGCTCTTGGCGCATTTTAGTATTAACCACTTGCTCTTGAACCACCTCTGGCAAAGTAATATCTTGGATCATAATTTCTTTAATCGTGTAACCATATGGCGATGCATAGCTTTGAATTGCGTCTCTAATGGAGTCTTGTAATTTTCTTTGCGTATCTGCAGTATAAAGATCTTGCGCGTTTGCCACATCTTTACCAAATTCTAAAATTGTCGAGATTAACTTTTGGCGTACATATTTATCCAATGCTTCACTCTCGGTACCACCATTAATACGCAATACAGGGGCTTTTGCACCATCAAATTGCAACATTACGGTAATATCAACAATTGATTTTAATTTATCTTGTGAAGGAACTCGAAGTTCCTTTAACGAAACACGAATATCTTTCGTTGAGTACGTATCGAAAGTTGTAAATGGGTTAATAGGGAAGTGCAGTCCAGCATCATATGCTACAGGATCCACTTTTCCTAAAAATGTTCCAACTTTCACTGACCCATCTTGAACGATAGTATATGAGTTAATCCCAACCAATCCAAGAACAAGCAGCACCGCTGCGCCAATAACCAATTTAACCATCGATTTAAATTGCATGAGTAGATCCCTATCTGACAATAACTAATAATTATAATAAAACGTCTATTGTCGCTACTCTCCCATTAACTACAAGTTAAAAAAGTCCTAAACTTTCAAATAAATTAAAAAAATGTTTTTTTACAACTAAAATATGTCAATGAAACATATAGATCTTCAGTTTATTTATCTGCCCATAAATAAAAAAATTAAATAACACCCACCTATTAAATTTATATTAATTTAACAGTTAAATTTAAAAATCACCCTGATGTTGGCTATACGAAACAATTAAAATAACTATTGATAATTCTCATTTATCATTTCTTTTTCAAATCGTTCATCACCAAAATTATACCAATCAATAGCCTCTTTGATTAAAGCCTCAGTAGCATCAATGAATTCATCGGGTGAGCAATTAACTACCTCATCTAAGATTAAAGGTATCTCTGTACATCCCATAACAAATTTATTTACGCCATCAGACTTTAGCATATTAATATAGGGATAAATTAACTCCTTTGCTTTATCAATATCACCTGCTTTATAGGCAATAATACTTTGCATTATTTTATACTGATTAATCTCATCAGGAACAATGCACTCCACATTATTCAAACTGAGCTTTTCCTGGTATAATTTCGTACGTATTGTTGCTGTCGTTGCTAATAAAGCTACTTTTCTAATTTTATTAGAAATAATATTTTTACATGCTGCATCTATAATGCTAATAAAAGGAATTTTAACTTCCTTCATTAAATCCTCATACCAATAATGCGCGGTATTGCAAGGCATAACAATACAAGAAACCCCTGCATTCTCAAGTAGTTTTAATGAGTTTATCATCGCAGGTAGTGGTGATGGTCCATCATAAATAATATTTTCTGTTCTATCTGGAATATCAGGAATTGAGACAATAATAACAGGTATGTGCTCCTGATCTTTAGATGCTTTAGTATTATTGATTAATTTATAAAATGCATCTGCCGTTGCACCTGGCCCCATTCCCCCGAGCATACCTAATATTTTTTTCATAATCCGCTCCCATAAAATATAATAATATAATCGCATAATGATCACCTTTCGTAATTGCAGAGTTTCTATAAGTTATGCTAAATTTGCATAGGAAATAAATAACTATAATCAAAAGAGGATACAATGATCAGTAATCTAGAAATTAAATGGTTGCACGATATTGTTGTTCTAGAAGAATGTCGAAGTTTTACTTTAGCGGCAGAGAAAAGAAATATATCGCAATCATCCTTTAGTCGAAGAATTCAATCTATCGAATCCTCTGTTGGTTTTGAAATATTTGATAGAAACACCAATCCATTGCAGCTCACCCCACAAGGAAAAAGCTTCATTGTTTATGCTAGAAACTTACTTGATGATATCTATTTTCAAATAAATAGAATTAAAGGTGTCGATAACGACAAGCAGAAAATTAATATCTCAGCGGCACATTCACTTTCTGTTTTTCTTCTTCCTGATTTTATTTCCCAGTTCTCACAGAATATTGATAAGATTTTTTTTGTTGAATCAATTAATGTTGATGAAGCCGTCCATAAGCTAAAAGAAGGGCAAAGTGATTTTATTCTATCCTTCTATAACGAAGAATTAATGTCATCTCCATTTCTGCATGCGAAAATTCTTGAAAGCCGTTTACATCTCGTTTCAATGTGCGACAGAAACAAGAAACCTCTTTTTAAATTAGATGGTACAACCCTGCCTTTAATGAAATATACCGATGAAAGCTACATGGGGAGACAAGTCAACCAATTAATGGATAAATCTACTGACTTGCCTTTTGAACTATCATTTGTCTCATCTATGAGCGACGTCCTGAAGCGTATGGTGCTTAACGGAAGTGGCGTGGGCTGGTTGCCAGACTATTCAATTAAAAATGAACTTCAAAAAAATGAACTTGCTATCCTAGATAACACGCTTTCCATCACGATGGGAGTATATATTTATCGAACAGAAGCGAGACTCAATATTTCATCAGAACGTTTTTGGCAATTTATGCGTAACCAAACAAGTAAATAATATTCTACTATTCATCTGAATAAAGCAAAAACCCTTCTAAAGTTAACCAACTCAGAAGGGTTTCAATTGCTAAACGCTCTTAAATTTTATGATGTTGATGTCACTTTTTCATTGATAATCACATCTGAGTCTTCTTTGAAACCGCCTTTTCTTTCTTCCAACTTGGAAATAACTGCTGTAGAGATACTGTTACCAACCACATTCGTTGCAGTTCTTCCCATATCAAGGAATTGATCAATCGCCAGTAACAACAGTATTCCTGCTTCTGGTAAACTAAACATTGGCAATGTTGCAGCAACGACCACGATAGAAGCACGAGCAACCCCTGCCATCCCCTTACTTGTTACCATCAGCGTTAACAAAATGAGAATTTGTTCAGTAATACTCAAATCAATACCGTACGCATTAGCAATAAATAACACTGCAAATGACTGGTACATCATCGAGCCATCTAGGTTAAAGGAATAACCCAGCGGTAAAACAAAGCTAGTCACTTTTTTCGGAACACCATATTGATTCAGAGCTTCCATTGTTTTTGGATAAGCAGATTCACTACTTGCGGTGGCAAAAGCCAGCGCAACAGGCTCACGAATTAATTTTCCTAAACTAAATACAGATTTACCTAGGAACACATAACCTGCAAAGAACAGTACGCCCCATAATACAGCTAACGCAACATAAAAAAGACCAATTAATTTTCCATAGTCGTACAACAACCCTAGACCTTCAACTGTTACCGCAGATGCAATCGCAGCAAACACGGCAATTGGTGCAAAGCTCATTACATAGTCTGTAATACGGAACATGATACGCGACAAGTCTTCGATTAATGTCACAATCGGACTTTTTTTATCTTTGCAGATAAACGCAAGGCCTGATCCAAAAAAGATAGAGAATACTAATATTTGTAGAATTTCATTGTTTGCCATCGCTTCAGCAAAACTTTTTGGAAAAATGTGAGTAATAAACGCTTTTAATGTAAAGCCAGAGGTATTTAACCCACTATCAACAGCAACGGCTGGAACCGTTAAATTTAATCCCACACCTAATTGGAAAACATTAACAAAAACCATTCCAATTAATAATGAAATAACAGCAGCTGAAATAAACCATACCATAGCTTTGATGGTAATACTCCCAACAGAAGATGAACCTCCCATGGAAACAATACCAGAAACAATCGTAGCAAAAACCAGTGGTGCGATAATCATTTTTATTAATCTTAAAAATACATCAGTAATAATATTGAGATAAGATGCAATATCTTTTGCTTCTTCCACTGATGCAGCATAATTATGACATCCCCAGCCTAATATAATACCAAGCACAATCGCTATCATAATTTGTTTCATGAGTTTATGTCTGTTCATTCGTACCCCTATTTTATTTATGTAAAATTATAGTTGGAGCTATAACCTTTTATCGGATGCGACTCTTGAGCCTGATTTGGATAGTTACATTTTTTTAACTTAAAGAGAAATGCAAATGGACTTAATCTTATGCAAAAATTGCATACCTAGAAAAACCAAATCAACCTATTGATTTAGTTTATAAAAATAAATTTATTTTGTTATTGAAGTTTAATTACAAAGCTTAAAATTAAGTTTTAAATTTAAATCAAACAATAAAAAACCACCTATAAATACAACTTAAGCTAAATAAATCACATTTAAATAAATCAAATTTTCTTTATTTAGATCTTCCTGATGATAACAACTTCAGGTTAATTTCCTTTAATTTTTGACACAATATCAATGCTTCCTGCTTATCTTTTATATTGGTAAAACCCAATAATAAAAAAGAACTTTCTTTTTTATTTATCAACCAGTCATCTAAAGCTTCAACTTTTAATCCATGATATGCGGCTGATTGGGAAAATTGAATTGCCGATATTCCATTGATAATTTTGACAACAAGATGCATGCCACCAGCCTGTAATTCTATGTCAAAAACATCACTCAATTTTATTTTTATCGCCTCTATTAAAAAAGATCTTCTTTGGTGATAGAGATGGCGCATTTTACGTAAATGACGGGAAAAGTGACCTTCTTGAATAAATACGCTGGTAATTTCCTGCTGCCAACTTGGGCATTGATTCCCCATTATCATAGCCGTGGAATGGAAATGATCATGGTAGCTAGAAGGAACGACAATATAAGATAGGCGTAATGCAGGGTACAATACTTTGCTAAACGTCCCACAGTAAATAACACGTTCTTGGCTATCCAAACTTTTCAATGCAGGTAACGGGCGGCCTTGATAGTGAAATTCACCATCATAATCGTCTTCAATTATCCAACTACCTTGTTGGTTTGCCCATTCAAGTAATGCTAATCTGCGTTCTAAAGTTAATGTTGCGTTTGTTGGACTTTGATGTGTTGGTGTGACGAGCGCAAATTTAGCTACTGGTGCCACTTCAACACCTTGCGTAACATTAATCCCTTGGTCGTCCACGCTTATAGGCATTAGTTTTAATCCTATTTGCTGTAAAAAATCACGCGCAATATGGTAGCCAGGCTCCTCAAACCACCCCGTATCTCCTGCTGTAAATAAGCTTTGAGCAATTAATTGTAAACTTGCACGATGACCAAAACTAATAAATATTTGTTCTGGGGAGCAGTCAATTCCTCGTGATATCATTAAATAACGAGCTAAACCTTCTCTTAACTGTTTTAGCCCTTGAACATCAGGGTAACTTAGCAAATTAAAATGGCTATCACGTAATATTTTTGCAGAAATTCTAGCCCATAATTTCTGTGGAAAAGCATCTAACGCTGGAATACCTAATTGAAATGCTAAAACTGTATAATCACTAAAATTCCGCTTTGAACGATTATTTACCAGCACGGACTGATTCGAAACTTTCTCTTCAAGATACAAGTCTTCTGGATCTTTGAATTTATTTATTGGAAGGTTTTTTATCGTTTGGGAAATAAAGGTTCCTTTCGCACCTTTAGTTTCAAGTAGCCCTTCACTAACTAATAACTGATATGCCAATTCAATCGTACCTCGAGCAACATTGAGTTCACTCGCTAATACTCTTACTGCAGGCAAACGCTGCTCAGCTTTTAGTTGGCCACTTTTAATTCCCTCATGAATTCTCTGGTAAATTTGCAGGTAAATTGGTGTATTAATATTGCTATCAATTTTTAAAAACATACGCTCCCCCAATGACATTCACCTGAAACTTGTCCTAGTAAAATCAGTTATTCTTGTCCCTTTAAACTAGGCCAAGATAACCTTAAAATGAGCCCATAACAATCGCTATTACTGTACTTTGCATTTTATCTACTGATTAAATATATGAGGAAACACCATGAGCGCACTTAGATTAGCGTATAACACATTATCTCCTGAAGCCTATAAAGGACTCATTGATTGTAAAAACGCCCTCGATAAAAGTGGATTAGGTAAAGAACTAGTTGAACTGGTTTATTTAAGAGTGTCACAAATAAATGGCTGTGCATTTTGCCTTGATATGCATGCGAACTCCTTACGCAATGCTGGCCTAAGCAATAAAAAAATTGATACCCTTGCTGGGTGGCAAGTAAGTCATCATTTTAGTGTTCAAGAACGTGCCGTATTAGCATGGACTGAAGCGGTTGTTAATATTGTCGAAAGTGGCACTCCTGATAACTTATTTGATGAGCTAAAACGCCATTTTAGTGATGTACAGATTTCTGATTTAACAATAGCCATTGGGTTAATGAGTGCATTTAATCGCATTGCGATTGCATTAAGACAATAGTTAAGACTTACTGCAAACAAAATGAGTTTGCTACCCTTTTGGCTAACAAACTCATTATAATAAGACTTAAAAACTATTTTTCTTCATCACGCAAAGTTAATACTTCATATCCTTCTTTCGTCACTAAAATGGTATGTTCAGATTGTGCTGACAGTTTTTTATCTCTTGTAACTACCGTCCAACCATCTTTTTTCGTTTTAATTTTCATACCCCCTTGGTTAATCATGGGTTCAATAGTAAATGTCATACCTTCTTTTAACTCTATGCCTTTACCTTTAACACCATAATGCAGTACTTGTGGATCTTCATGCATTTCGCGACCAATACCATGCCCACAGTATTCACGAACAACACTATAACCTTTTGATTCTGCATAATGTTGAATAGCAGAGCCAATGTCTCCTAATGTTGCACCAGGCTTAACTTGCTTAATACCTTCCCACATTGCAAAATAGGTGTCTTTAACAAGCTTACGTGCTAGTGGCGATGCATCTGGCATGACATACATTTTACTTGAGTCGGCAATAAAACCATTTTTTTCCAAGGTAATATCAACATTAATGATATCTTTATTTTTTAAGATTTCATCTGTCTTAGGTATGCCATGGCATACTACTTCATTTAATGAGGTATTTAACACATACTGGTAACCATATTGCCCTTTACTCGCAGGGCGTGCTTGTAATTCTTCAATAATATAACGTTCTACTTTGTCGTTAATTTCCATGGTCGAAATGCCTGGTACAATAACTGAATCAAGCATTTTAAATACACGCGCCAATAGTTTCCCTGACTCACGCATCAGTTCAATTTCTTCTGCTGTTTTTATTGTAATATTATTCATGAACTTTCCCTTTTATCTCAGATAACTCTTTTTCTAGCATCTCATTGATTAACATTGTAAATGTCTTATCTGGATTTAACTCCGCTTGCATACCTATTTTTATCCAAAACTCAGCTTGAGAGTTTATAGAGCGTGACATCACCTGGCTTGCATGACGCAAATAATCATGCAGTTCATCTGAAATTTTTACGATCCCCAAAATGCCCTCGACTCGACAATACGAAATATATATAAATTATAATAAATCATATAACAATGACATCGCAATGCAAAGCTAAGGCGATTGAAATAGCACAAGTAGCATGAAAAATAGCAGGTGTTTTTCTATTAACTTGCTTAAGATGAATCCGCCGTCAAAGTATTTATATTGTTAATCGGCTATGATCAATTTGCGAAATTTTGGTTGACTCGCTTGCTAGCCTTTTCGCGTTTCATTTAGCAAAAGGCTAATATAAATTAGCATCTATTTATAATTCTAAATTCGATTACAGCATGGACTCATTAAATGAAAGCTGGAGAAAAACATGTATAATAAAATCTTAGTACCTATTGATATTACAGAGAAAAGCTTAGCTCATCTGGTCATGTCACATATTCAATATTTGGCTGAATATGAAAATGCACATATCCATTTTTTAGCCATCATTCCGACTGTTCCTTTTTATACTACGATGGGTTTTGGCTTTGCTGAAAAAGCAGATAGTGAACAAGAAAATGTAACTAAACATCTTGCTGAAATCATCAAAGAATTTAATATTTCCACGAATAAATATAGCGCTCAAGTATTAATGGGCACACCAAGAGATGAAATATTACGCGTTGCTGAAGAAATTTCAGCCGATTTGATCGTAATTGGCTCAAGAAGACCAGGGATGTCGACCTATTTCCTCGGTTCAACGGCGTCGATGGTTATTCAAAACTCAAAAATCTCTGTTTTAACTGTCCGCTAGATTATCACTGATACTTATTCGTAAGGTAGCTCATTGATTAGAGCTATCTTAATTTTCATGTTATTCCTAGAGACAAAAATGTATAACGGAATTACCTTGTTTTTATACTCAATTTTTCAATCAAGGAATGTAATGAAAAAGTATTTTCTCGGAATTAGTATTACCATTAATATTATTTTACTCGTGGCACTGATTATTGCTATGATCATGTTTTTCAATATGAAAAATAAGGTGTTAACCTTAGTTGAACAGGTTAAATCTGGGGAATATATTGAGATTATTAAACAAAATTCAGAGCAATTAATACCAAATACCTTAAAGGACTTACAAGCGATAGAAATAAGTGATAACCCTTGCGAATATTTTTATCAAAAAGTCGACACTGCTGTTGAATACTTAAACAAAAATCCCGATATTATCGGTGCAGAAGCATACGCAAGCCAATTGTCTACACTTAAAAGTACTATTGATAAAACACCCTCACTTTTAAAAGATAAAGCCTGCAAAAAAGGGATCTCAAGCTTTAACTATATTATTGAAGCAGTACAACCTAACGAAAAATAGTCGTTCAGAATTTCGTTATATGATCTCTTTCATACGAAAGCCAATTCATAAATTCATATAGGTGAAAAGTAAACTGCTGGTCATGAGCAGATGGTTCCCTTGCCTGAGCTAAAAAATATTGTATTGGCCTTTTTTGTTTAGGATAGCGCTGTATTATTTTTTGCACATAATCTTCAAGGCTATCAGGCCAGTCTTTATCTGCTTCTTTGCGTAAAAGATCGGTAGAGTGGATTAACTTCCTAGAAGCAGCTCTTTGCAAAAACTTTCGCTTAGTTAAATCACGACAAGTGTCGATTTGATGTATATAGCCATTTAATACCTCGAGGAAATCACCATTGACTGCATCCACAATTTTCTTTGAAGGCAAAAATGGCATAAACTTTTTGCTCAGATCATCACCATAAAGGCAGCGACAGTGGTGTTTTATCCAATAGCCCCAGCTATATAAATTAGTCTTATCCATGACATCTGAATAGGTGCCAATATCAAAATCAACTTTACTAACGACTTGGTAGTCTGAAGCCAAGGTCACTTGTAGTTGCGCTAAATGAGATACTTCGATTTGGTTGACAGGTTGATTAACAATGACACAGAGATCAAGGTCAGATTTATATGGCGTTGCTTGTCCTTTCGCCACGCTACCATAAATATAAATACTGTGAAGGTTCTTGTTTAATAAAGCACTAAGGCAATTGATTGACTCAGTTATTACTTGCTGAAATTCTGATTGATAAGGCTGCTCGCCAAGGACAAGAATACAACCATTTTTATCTAAAGCCACTATTTCACCATTACCATCTAACCGAATTTTTACGACCTTAACACGTTTTAAAGCAAGCACAATTACTGTTCATAACTGATTAAGTGACGCCACCAAGCTGGCGCTAAATCAACAAAAGAATGATATTCTAATGGTAACTCTAACTGCGCAGGATCATCCATCACGCCAGTTAGTAAAGCAACTGTAGGTTCGTCATCAATGGCACCCAGTGAGCTACCACATAGCGAGCAAAATGCCCTACTTGAATGATTAGATGAACGATAGGTTGCAGGTTTTCCACCCTTTCCTACCCATTCAACATTTTCAGCTGCAAATTCAAGCCAGACTAAAGTCTGTGCACCTGTTTGCTTTTGGCAAATATCACATGAACACGAGTGAACATTACGAGGGGCTTTTGCCTGAAAACGAATATCACCACAAAGGCATCCTCCAGAAATCAAGTTGCTCATAAACCACCTTAATTTATTAATAGTTAAGTCCGTATCCACTAATTATCCAAAATAAGTGATTCAGTTTGAACCAACCATTCATAATACCCAATGACTTCACGACCATTTAACCAACGAGAAAGCATATCTAACATAAGCATTACACTGACTTCTTGCTTTTCTTTCTTTGAGTGATTATTGGGTAAATAATGTACCCTTTGTGCATAACACTTTTCAGGGGTAGATAATGCGAAATTTAAAAACTGACCATCAAACTCCCCTATTACCAATCCTATAGAAGCTAATTGAGCTTTAGCGATATTTTTTGCTCGGTCTATTAATGTTGTGAGTGTTTGTTCTGGATCATTCTCAATCACATAGCTCATATTATTCAAAGCTTCTGCTGAACTTAGTGTCCAACTTAATAGCCCCGCACTAAACTGCTCACTCACTGCAACTTTTAATTGTCTTTCTTGTAATTGTTTGCTGATTTTCTTAGCAAAACCCTCAGTACCTTCAAAAATCAGGTTATCCCCGATACTTTGCTTAATGCTGTGCCAGTGTTGTTCCATAAGCACTTTTTGAGAAGCTGGCCCAGTCAATTTTAATTCAATTATTGGCATAGAAGAGCGATAACCGAGTACGCATGCATCAGGCAACTCAATATGATCGAATTGTTTTGCTAAACTGCTTTCACTACGTCCAAAACTGGTTAAACGTAAGCAGATGGGCGGCTCAGGTAAGGTAAAACGCGCCCGTAATCGAGGAAGTATTTGGTCATTCACCATGACTTTAAATTCTGACGGTACACCTGGAGTAAAAAATAACAAACAGTCATTAAGCATTATTGAAAACCCACACGCTGTGCCCACTGGATTATCAATTAATTCTGCATTTTCAGGAAGTAATGCTTGTTTACGATTAGTTTCAGGCATGACTCGCCCACGGCTAATAAAATAGCGCTCCATCACTTCAATCCACTGCGTATGCTCAATCAATGGTACACCCGCTGCTTTTGCTGCGGCTAATGCACTGAGGTCATCACTCGTTGGCCCAAGCCCACCGTTCACAATAAGAATATCCGCATGCTGACTACGCTCCAAAAAAGCATTAACTAAGCTTTCTAAATTATCCCCCACCGTCGTTCTTGTACTTAAAGGGATACCTTGCTGGAAAAAACAATCAGCCAACCATGCTGCATTGGTATCAACGATTTGACCATGTAGAACTTCATCACCAGTGCTTAGCATCTCAACAACTAACATTCGCAACTCTCTTTATCACAAAATAATATTCTAACGCTAAATTACCTTATTACCTCAGCGACTAAAATCACTATTTTTAAATTCATAAAAATAGACAATAACAAAATAAATAGTTTAAGAAAATTCTCACCATAATTCGTCATAAAACGTCTATAGCCATATAGCTAATTGAATAAACTAATTTTTCACAGCAATAGATAGGGTTAATATGTTAAAAATAAATCAATTAAAATCTGTCGCATTTTTTCTTTTGCACTAATTATTTCTGGCTGCCAAGTTGGGGGATTATCCAGCTCAAGTTCAAAATATGATTCACTTGAAGAACTCCGAAAAATTGAATTTCCTTCAACTGAAGCCCCAGAAGGAATTCATGATGGAGCATTTGAAATCAAATACGATAACGGTAAGCCCGAATTAAAAACGTGGATACATAAAGGATGCTTTGATAAATACCTAAAAAGCTACTATAGAAACGGTAAGATGGAATCTGATATTAGCCTTAAAAACTGCCAAGTTGATGGTTTAGTCCGTACATATCATGATGATGGACGTATTTATATTGAAATGACAGCTTCCAATGGAAAATTATCAGGCTCATTTAAAATTTACCACAATACCCCCTCTAGTAAGCCCCATATCATAGGTACTTTTAATAATGGTGAGCTTGCGGATGAAATTACTGAATTCGATGAAAACGGATCTGTGACAACTAAAGGCTATTTTCGTAACGGTAAAGTTTATTTAGACCAATAATTTTTTCCCCGAACTCCGTTCGGGGGAATTTATCTAATTGTTAACCCTATTCCTATCTAACCAATTTACACCCGATACGCTTACCGCTATTATCCCAACAACACCTATTCTCTAACAAAAATAATTAAGATATCCGTTTATGATAAATCCAATTTTGGTTTCACTTAACCGCACTGATTACATAAGGTTTAGCCGTTACTGTTTTAAAAACAAATATTTTTCGAAAAAGAAAACGAGTAGCTTACCCTTTACTCTTTTTATACTTGTTTTTATTGTCGCGTGCGCCTCTGCCTTTCGATATTTTCAAGCAACCTTACCAATCATTTTCATTTCTTTTTTATTGGCTGTATTACTATTTATTACCTTTACGCTACGTATAGTACAAAGCTTTAATAAAGCTATTCCTGATGATGATGGATTTCTATTTATTGAACGTGAATATCGGTTTGATGATGAAGGTATGCATGAGACCAGTAATCAAGGTTCTTCATCGATAAAATGGAGTGCAGTGCAGTTTATCCGAACGGATGGTGATTTATTGTATCTATTTTTAGATAGAGTCTATGCAGTGATTATTCCTGCTCGCAGCTTTACATCAGAACAAGAAAGCCAGCAATTTATTTTGTTTGTTAAAAGCAAAATATCCTCACCACTAAATTAGACTATAAAAAACCCGCATGCATATGCGGGTTTTATGTATTAAATGAATGATGAGTAGCTTATTAAACCAGTTCAATCACTTCAAAGTTAACTTCGCCACTTAAATCTGCATCATAATCGACGCCATTCAAGCCAAAACCAAATAGACGCAGGAATTCAGCTTTATAACCTTGATAATCAGTCAACTCATTGATGTTGTTATCATTAAGCTGTTTCCAAATTTCACGGCAAGTATTTTGGACATCATCACGTAATTCCCAATCATCTAAACGCAGACGGTGTTTTTCATCAGTATCTGGTGCAGTACCGCTGAACAACTTAGTTGCAAATAAACGTTGAATTTGTTCAATACAACCTTCGTGAATGCCTTGTTCTTTCATTATCTTAAACACGATAGAGATATATAATGGCATAACAGGAATAGCTGAAGATGCTTGCGTAACCACTGATTTTAATACTGCGACATAAGCTGAGCCGCCTTTTGCCTGCAATTTTTGGTTAATTGCATGCGCTGCACGGTCTAAATCTTCTTTGGCCTTTCCTAAAGTACCATGCCAGTAAATTGGCCACGTTAAATCGGTACCGATGTAAGAATAAGCCACTGACTGCGCGTTATCCGCCAGAACACCAGCTTCATCTAACGCATTCATCCACAGTTCCCAGTCCTGACCGCCCATCACTTTAACAGTATCAGCGATTTCTTGTTCATTCGCTGGCTCAACAACCGCTTCAATCAATACATCTTTGTTAGTATCTAATGCAACAGATTTGTACGGCTCGCCAATCGGTTTCAACGCAGAACGTACGATTTCACCCGTTTCTGGCATTTTACGCACAGGGGAAGCCAGTGAATAAACAACTAAATCAATTTGGCCTAAATCTTGTTTAATTAAATCAATGACTGTTTGACGGCACTCATCAGAGAAGGCATCACCGTTAATGCTTTTTGCATATAAGCCTTCTTCTTTAGCAGCCTTGTCAAAACCAGCTGAGTTATACCAACCGGCTGAACCTGTTTTGCTCTCACTACCTGGCTTTTCAAAAAATACGCCGATAGTTGCCGCACCGCTGCCAAAAGCAGCATTGATACGAGAAGCTAGACCGTAACCGGTGGATGCACCAATAACCAGAACCTTTTTAGGTCCATTTTTTAATTCGCCACGAGATTTAACATAGGCGATTTGCTCACGAACATTGGCTTCACAACCAGCTGGATGAGCTGTAGTGCAGATAAAACCACGAATTTTAGGTTTGATAATCATAGTCATTCTTTCTTGGTAGCTAACAATCAGTGTCTAATATACCTGATATTCTCCATTTACTTAAGACTGGTGGAAAATAAACATAGTGAACAGACCAGTTTTGTCTATTTTAAGTCCTTTAATGCTTCAATGACACGCCTTAAAGATTCTAATTCCCTTTCTAATTCACTCGTTTTTCCACGTGGATAGTTATCATAAATACGTGTTGCACCTGAACGGCTGTCATAACATTTATCTTCAATCTCATGAATTTTTTGCTTTATTTTGGCAATTTTGTGCCTATTTTCATAATGAGATATATGGCGCAGCTGTTTTTCCAACTTTATGATTTTCTTTTCACAACGAGAATAATGAGACCCTGCTTGTGAAGATAATGGAATGATCATTAACAATAGTGCCAATGCCAGCGTCTTTTTCATGTTTTTTCTCAATATTCATAAAATAATGATATCGAGTTCATCATCATTCCCTTATTCCATCTACGGGAATTTTCTTAGTTAAGATTTAGTTATAACCAGATGAAAGAATTACGCATTTTTAATCAAATTAAGTATTTTTACTTAGATTCATTTTTTGTCGTCATTTCTTGGGGCTTATCTGGAATTAAGTTATAGATAGTCATGACTGAATAAATGATATCTTTTTTGTTATGGATTTTTTTGAAATGTGAATTACTGACGATCCCCACCATTATTTGCATCCCATTTTGCTCATATACCCGCTTAAATGGCGTCGTTTCGTCATCAGATATTTTATCTAGGAAAAAAGAGTCGCGTTTATACCGCTCGATTGTTTTCTTTGGAATACCATATTTTTCATACATTTTTTGATTAATTTCATCATACTCTGCTAAGATAACCGCTTGATCACGGCTATCTTTTCCTTGAGCAGAAATAAGCATCAAGGTGTTTTCTTCTCGTGAAAACATCAATAAAAACATTCGTCCTTTTACGGTTGGCGTATTTGGTGTGGAGCACAACGCCCCGTTTTCTTGAAACTCAGTGCACTGTAACCCAACTAAATTCAGCCGTTTCACATCAGCAGGCGTTTGCCCCCATTTAAAGCCATAAGGGGCATCCAGTTTATTTGTGCTACAACCTGCTAATACAAGAACAAAGAAGGTAATTAAAATTCCTTTTATCATTACTTAACACATCCCAATTAAGTCATCTAATTGGATACTATCAAAAACGGATGATTAATCAAAAAACAACATCGCTTTTATCAAATTAAATGACCTGACTGAATAACGTGTTTTTACTTCACAGTCTAACGTTCCTTTTTTTCTTGTTCTTTCGCTTCGGCCATTGCGATTTCTTTCAGCCAATCCGCTAATAATGGTTTTGTTTTTACTGCATCTAATAAAGCGCGTTCATGCTTTGTTAAACGCACAACCACAACTTCTGTTTTCATATGTGACATAGCCAGTCTCTTTCTTAAAAATTGAATAATGACATAAAAACCTGGCAGAACGGTCTGACTTACGGATTTTTACACGAGTTTCGTGTTAATTTACACAGGAGAAGCTTTATTAGAAATCAATCGTTTGAATGATGGAGGAAGAAAAAATAGATACAAAAAAACCACCTATTGGTGGTTAATTGTCAAACTTAACAAAGTTAAGATTGATGGTGCCCAGGGCGGGACTTGAACCCGCACAGCCTAAAGGCCGAGGGATTTTAAATCCCTTGTGTCTACCGATTTCACCACCTGGGCCAAATTGTATTTTCTCTTTCGAGAGGGATAAGGTAACTCACCCGTTAATCAATATACTGGAGTAGACGCTCGTATAAAGATCCTATTTACTTAAAATAAAATGAATCAAATGATCCTCTTACTTCAAGATGGTGCCCAGGGCGGGACTTGAACCCGCACAGCCTAAAGGCCGAGGGATTTTAAATCCCTTGTGTCTACCGATTTCACCACCTGGGCTAAATTATGGAGGCGCGTCCCGGAGTCGAACCGAGCTACACGGATTTGCAATCCGGTGCATAACCGCTTTGCTAACGCGCCTTATCCGAATTTCTTACGAAATTTGGAGCGGGAAACGAGACTCGAACTCGCGACCCCGACCTTGGCAAGGTCGTGCTCTACCAACTGAGCTATTCCCGCGTTAAGCTTAACTTTCAGCTTATGCTATCAAACTGGCTGATTTACTTATTTATTTTCATAAACCATGTTGCCGTTCGATGCGTTGCATTCTACTGATTTCACCTATCGAGTCAATACAATTATTGAAATAATTGGATCGTTCGCTGTTTTTTCAATCATTTCGATCACGCTTCGCTCAAATCGCCCCACGCTGCTTTTAAATATTGGAACATTGACCAAAATGTTAAGATAGCAGCGACATACATTAGCGCAATAGAAAGGTTTTCAATTAAAGGTGTCGGGCGCCATAATAGCCCTACGAGTGACATCATTTGTGCCGTTGTTTTAAATTTACCAATCCAAGATACGGCAACACTGCTACGCTTACCAATCTCCGCCATCCATTCACGTAATGAAGAAATAATAATCTCACGTGCAATCATGGTTGCGGCAGGTAATGTTACATACCAGACATCATAACTTTCAGTGACTAAAACAAGCGCGGTTGCGACCATTACTTTATCCGCAACAGGGTCTAAAAATGCCCCGAACTTCGTGGTTTGCTTCCAAAGTCGAGCTAAAAAACCGTCAAACCAATCCGTCACGGCGGCGACAACAAAAATCAACGCACAGGCGAACGGCCCCCAAGTCACAGGGAGGTAAAATGCCAAGACAAAAAATGGTATTAGGATGACGCGAAATAATGTCAGCCACGTTGGTATGTTTAATTTCATCACGCTCACTAACTTTTTGACCAAGTTGGATATTATGAATATGTTGCCCTAAGACACTTACTGTTTCAATGCATTATAAATCTTTTCTGCAAGCGCGTATGAGATCGAGGGCACTTTTGCGATTTCTTCTATGCTGGCATTACGCAATGGCTGCAATCCCCCCATATATTTTAATAACATTTGACGACGCTTAGGCCCAACGCCTTCAATCGATTCCAACGCACTCGTATTTTTTACTTTTGCTCTGCGTTGGCGATGCCCTGTAATCGCATGGTTATGGGACTCATCCCGAATATGTTGTATTACATGCAATGCAGGTGAATCAGGGGGTAAGGCAAAACCTTCGCCTTCAGGTTTCAAGAAAAGCGTTTCAAGCCCTGCTTTACGATCACTGCCCTTTGCCACGCCAATTAATAAAGGATGATTTTTATCCCAATCAACCTCAAGAGAGTCAAATACATCCTTAGCTTGCCCTAGTTGCCCTTTTCCACCATCAATAAAGATAATATCAGGCACTTTTCCTTCATCGAGGTGCTTACCATATCGACGAGTCAATACTTGGTGCATGGCTGCATAATCATCACCAGGAGTGATACCTGAAATGTTATAACGGCGATATTCTGATTTCACTGGGCCCGTTTTATCAAAAACAACGCAAGAAGCGACTGTTTGCTCCCCCATAGTATGAGAAATATCAAAGCACTCCATACGTGATATATTTTCTAAATGAACCACCTTCGCTAACGCAGCCATACGCTGTTGGACTGTCGAGTTCTGCGCTATTTTAGTGGATAACGCAATCGAGGCATTCGTGCGGGCTAATTTCAAATAGCGTGCTCTCGCTCCTCTTGGCTGGCTTTGAATGTTAATCTTACGCCCCGCCAACTCAGATAATGACTGAGCAAGTAACTCTTTTTCTGTCAGGGCAAAATCCAGCAATATTTCCCCTGGTAATGTACGATTTTCGCTACCCTGTAAATAAAATTGCCCCAAAAAAGTTTGAACAACTTCATCTTGTTGGGTATCTGCTGGGATTTTAGGGAAATAACTGCGGCTGCCAAGCACTTTACCTTGACGTATAAACAATACGTGCACACAAGCAAGACCTGATTCAAAAGAGACTCCGATGACATCGAGGTCATCTCCCTCACCAGAAACATATTGCTCTTCAGTCACCGTCCGTACAGCTTGAATTTGATCGCGAAAACGCGCAGCGTCTTCAAAGCGCAACTCTTGGCTAGCCTTCTCCATTCGCTCCACAAGGCCAGTTAATACTTGCTTGTCTTTCCCTGTCAAAAATAACCGCACATACTCCACTTGCTGATCATAGTCTTCATCAGAAACTAGACCTTTAACACAAGGCCCTAAACAGCGCCCTATTTGGTATTGTAAACAAGGTCTTGAGCGATTTTTATAAACACTATCCTCACATTGACGTATAGGGAATAGTTTCTGCATTAAGGTTAGAGTTTCACGTACGGCATAAGAACTTGGAAATGGGCCAAAATACTCACCTTTGGCATGTTTAGCACCGCGGTGCATCGAGATCCGTGGGTGCGTTTCCTGACTTAAAAATAGATATGGATAGGATTTATCATCACGCAACAACACGTTATAACGGGGCTGGTACAACTTAATATAATTATGTTCAAGTAATAATGCTTCAGTTTCAGTGTGTGTCACGGTGACATCAATAGCAGCAATTTGTTTGACGAGCTGCTCTGTTTTTCGGCTACTGACATTTTCACGAAAGTAACTGGAAAGCCTTTTTTTCAAGTCTTTCGCCTTACCAACGTATATAACCGTTCCGCCCGCATCGTACATTCGATATACGCCAGGCTGATTTGTCACTGTTTTTAAGAAAGCTTTTGATTCGAACTGTTCTGCCACTCGGATAAACCCTGTACTGTAATTAAACCATATCTAATGGCTATATGAGTTAATTCTACATCACTACAGATATTAAGTTTACCAAACATTCGATATCGATAAGTATTTACTGTTTTAGGACTCAAGGATAGCGTCTGTGCAACCTGCTTAATAGGTACACCTTGGGTTATCATCAACATTATTTCCAGTTCACGACCCGACAAAAGCTCGTATAAATCTTGCTGATTATTATGAACAGCACGATACAAAGCGAGATCTTGAGCAATATCAGGAGAAATAATTCGCCTTTTTACATTGACCACCTTTATCGCTTCTATCAGATCGTCTTCAGTAATGTGGACACTCAACAACCCAAAAATACCAATATCTAATGCTTTGAGAAAAAAAGAATAATTACTACGAACGTTATAAATAATAATTCCCACATCAGGCTGCGTGCGCCGCAATGTTTGAATCATTTTTAAGGAATCAAAGTGACAGTGGTCACTACTGATTAAAATAACACTGGCTCTTTGATGACGGTTCCAAACCACCGCTTGGTCAATCGAGGAAAATGAAGCTATCAATTTGCAGCGTGAATGACGACTAAATATAAACTCAAATCCATGCAGAGTAATATTATTGTCATCAATAATTATTATATTTATTCCCATATTATATTATTTATCAATGAATTAAATAGAAATGAATGAGGATTTTATATTGCAAGTCGCTGGGATACAACCTCTTTATCATTACACAAACACTAGGTAATTCATTTAATAATAATTAAAACCTTCAAATAATAAAAAGGAGATATAGACTCCCTTTTACTATTTAAAGAATAAATATTTTATTACTCACGTTTTAGTTTTTCTGTATTCGCGATGTAAAGAGCGACAACCAGTACTAAAATTGCCCCTGCATGCAATAACGTTGTCATTGGGTCACTATGATCGACAATAATCAAACGAATGATTGCTGTAATGCCAATATAAATAAAATACCTTAAAGGGAAGTGATAACCTGACATAAAATATTTAATGATCAATGCAATAAACTCAAAGTAGAGGAAATAAATAACAATCCCCTCTAAGAGCTCATAAGCTGTTGCTCCCTTTGAGCTACCAAACATTAAAGATGCCATCGTAAAGGTTTCTTTTGCTAAAAAAAACACCAAAACAGCGGCTAAGGTAATTAAACCAATATTCAGAATCCATTGTAGTACCCATGCAATGTTACTCGCATGACGCATTCCTTTCATACTATTCATTTGTTATTCCCCAAAGAAATACAAAACATGAGTACAATGACAGCTATTACGCGTTGTTACCCATATTATTCAATGCATATTGTCTTAATTGTAAATCAAATTTTTGTCGTTAGCATGACAAACAGAAAGGAAATTTGCAGTTTTGCGGTAAGGTGAGCACGCTTCCCGCCTTACCATAACCTTTTATTCAGCAATTAATTTGAAGGGGCTCCCATCATTTTTAATATATCTTGCTCAGTCAGCATCGCTGTTTGCTCAACAAAATTATAATATTTTGGTTTGCTATCAATATAAATTTGCATCGCCAATTGCGCTTGTTTGCTGTCTTCAAACAGGGTTGCCGATACATAATATGTTGATGGATTAATTAAATGGTAAAAAAGATGTGTACCACACTGCTTACAAAATGCGCGCTCCCCCCACTGTGAGGATACAAACATAGTGACCGAGTCTTGGCCTTCAATGTGTAAATCGCTACCGCAATCTACACTAAAACCTGGACCGCCATTCCATTTTTGGCACATGCTACAATGACAAACACTTAGCTTATCAACTGCTTTACCCGTTGATACCTTAACTGCACCACATAAACATTGACCTTTATGCATCTTACTTTCCTTTGCTATGCCTATTAATGGGTTTCTTACCTATTAATGGCTATTTTCCCTCAAATTACAACTTACTTTTCTTTTTATTTAGGTTAAATTGGCGGTCGGTAAAACGTCGATCGTTGGTTGCGTCTTGCAGTAAAATACTCTCAAGCTCCTTAGCTTCTCGTTCGGACTCAATATCCCCTTCATTCTGCTGATTTTGATGTAACTGCACATACTCATACGTAATTGCATGGGGAGTAATCCCAGTTAATAACGTATTATCTGTGGCTTGGGCAAATAAAGTTGCTCCCGTAAATAACGCTATGCCGATAAATAAACGAGTAAATAAAATATTTTTCATCATGTTCTCCTTTCACTAAAATATGTTTTAGCGCGAAAGGCTGTCAAAAAAAACACAGAGTACGTAATTGTTTTAATGATTCAGTAAAATCATGTAGATATTTGTCTGAATGAACTATTTAGATATTTGAAACGTAAAAAGAGAGCAATCCGCTCTCTTTTATGCTGTTTCTATTCAAATAATGAAACGGTTTTATAATTCACCTTTCTCATTTTTGTTTCCAGAATTCACTTCCTTGAGCAAATACCAACAGAAATAGAGTAAAACAACAATCCCGATAAATAATAAAATCCATAATGAGATTGTTAACCAATTTGGGCCTTCATCGACAAGATCGGTCGCCGTTAGTCGCTCAATCCCCCCTAACGGCACGATTTCAGCGTCGGGATAAGTAACGGGATAACTCGACATTAGCTCTGCAACTGTATAAGTTTTCCCAACTAATTGGTTATACGTTAAATTTTCTTGTACAGCTTGTTTGTTTCCCCACACTAATAGGTAAGGAGCAGCCCCTTGCACATTAAATATCAAGTTGAGTGCATCTCGTTTACCCACAATACGTGGGGGTTGATCCTCCCAACTCCCTTTTAATGCAGAAACTCTTAATGAGCGGATCATTTCACCGTGTAAAACAATATTTGTATTACTAACCGTTTCACCGTTTGCATGCTGGTTATATGCCACAATATTCGTTAGTGGTAACCAGCTTTCCCCTCTATCTGATGAGTATTCTACTTTTAAAGGGATAACACGATTAGATTGCTGTAATTGTATTTGCAGTTCATCTAAAGGCTGCATTGAGGGTAATTGATAAATAACATGTTCCCGTGAAACCCCATCATTGGTCATTTCAAAATGGAATGACTCTTGACGACGAGTTGCTTTTAACACATCCGCATCAGCGCTTACTTTTAGTAAGTTAGGGATAACAACATCAGGGGAACTCGCAATAATGGCCAAAAGATAAGGTGCTTTCAAGACTTGAGCATTACCATTTAATAATTCAATTTGATTACTTGCAACAGTTTGATCATCCAACGTTAAATTCATAATAGGTTGATTTGTCGCCACATTAACCCAGTCTTCTTTATTATTGCTGGTAAAAATAAAGGCTTTTGCTTGCCAATCTTTTTCATGTTTAGCCCAATCCAGTGTTAGAGTTTTAATCACTGCATTTTGTTCTTGCTCTTCATTTCGAGTCAACAAATAAGCTTGATAAGATGCTTTATCTTTTGCTTGTGTATTTGGTAGCTCAA
This sequence comes from Providencia xihuensis, assembly GCF_041953405.1. Classification (NCBI taxonomy): domain Bacteria; kingdom Pseudomonadati; phylum Pseudomonadota; class Gammaproteobacteria; order Enterobacterales; family Morganellaceae; genus Providencia; species Providencia xihuensis. The sequence goes on from NZ_CP169565.1 coordinate 2,856,630, forward strand.
GGCGATTAACTTTACCAGGTATAGATTCTACAAGAAGATATTGCCTATCTTTACGCATATCTTCATCAGTATTTACATTATCAATACGCGTAACTAAATGTTGAGGCGTAAATGACACTTTTGCATTAGAAATAGATTTTTCAGCATCATAAAAAAGTACTGATGGAACTTCATCCCCTATTCCATTAAAGACACGAACATCTTGTAATGTATTTGGATAGGCAGAATTAAAGTAAGCATTCGCAGGCAGCTCAAGCCAATAAAAAGGCTCGTTTGTGTCTGAAATATTTATTTCTGCTCCCTGATAAAAATTATAAGGTGAATTATCTTTAACATCCTCGCCATATAAATGGCTCGAAAATAATAATGATAATGAAAAGACAGCAAGTAGCCCTCTGTATTTACTTAGACTCATGATTGCGTTTCCTGTTCGGATTTTCCTTTTGACTCTTTTGGTGGCAAAGGAGAAAAATACCCCACAATTAATATTACCAATGCCACACCAATAAAGGAGACAGCACGCGTAATTCCACCTTGTCCGTTAATATCAATTAAGAATAATTTTGCAATAACACAAGCAAAAATACCTGCACCGAAGAACCACCAGATCCGATTTTTCTTGATTGCCGAAATCACTGCACACATTAGTGCTGCAAGAGCCCAACTAATCGACAGAACGGTTTGTACTAAGCGCGAATCAAACAAGGTTTCATAATGCCAATTAAGCCCTGCAAAGTCAGCCGTTGCTCGAATGAGGATGCCATTAAACCACAAGGCTACAAGAGCGATGATTGCAACCAGTAACACTCGAAAAATCCAGAAGTCTATCTCAGTGACTTTACGTATTTTTTGCATAAAGCCTTTACGCACTAAAATAATCGCGGCAATGCTAAACAACCCTGCTTCATCTAATGGATTTATCAGTGGAATGTAATTCCAGAACGTTAATTTACCATCTTCTAAATTAGCATATCCCGATAAGACAACTAACCCAACAACAACGGGCAACAAACTATACCAGTAAATCAGTCCATTACGTTTCATTGGGGGCATTCTATTTTGCTGCAACCAATACAACACTAAAATTATTAATGTTATCGCCATAACATAAATAAAATAGCCCATTTCATGTTGCATTCCCCAAGGAAGAATAGAAACGAACCAATTTACTTGTGTTACAATAAATGCAAGGATTAACCATAAATTCGCGCCATGTAATACTCTTTGCATCCATGGGTTGCGAAGCTTATAAGCGTGGATCACAAATAATATAGAGCTGCCTAATACGACTGGCCAAATTAAGGAACCTTCACCTCGGCCCATCGGATTTTCATCATTTAAGAAATCGATACCGAGATAGTAATAACCCGCAATCCATAAGAAAGATTGGCAAAGAAGTAAAGGAACCCAATTAATACGAATCGCAAATAACCGCCAGAACCATACCGATATCACGACTAAGACCAGCATAATAAAGGATTCAGATTCACGGCTCCAGGAAAGTATATTAGTGAACATTGGCAACCAGCAATACCATGCCACTATTCCCATCACTAAAAAACCATAGCTAAATAATGAATAATTACTATCTTCATTTCGGCGAATGTGGAATAAACCACCCGCACCAAAGCAAGCAACAAGTAATACTGGCACCATATAAGTGCTGCTACGACTCCAATATAAGAATGGATAATCACTTAATAAAGTCACTACACTTACTAAAATCAGTAATGACCCTACCGCAGCTAATTTCCTTTGGTTTTGCTGTAAGCCAAACCACAGAAGTAATAACCCTTCCAATGACCAGATAATAGAAGTCCACTCAAATGTCAGCGCTAATGGTATGGCAAGGGTGACGAACCCAGCACCAATGATAATATTGCCTAGCGCCATGTTTTTGCCAATTTCTTTATAACGTTTATGAACTTGTAACCCTGCCACGAGGTACAATAAGCCAATCAATAGCGAGATAAATGCAGGTAATAATCCTACGCCTTCAGAAATAAAGAATTGCAACACAATACTAATGAAAGGTGGTACAAATAATAAAGTATTATCAACAAGAAGTTGTTTAGTGTGTTCGAAGCGTAATGAAAAGAGTTGTGTTAATGCATTAAAAATGATCAGGTTAGCGATAATAAATAATTGGCAAGATAGATAATAGTCAGATTGATAATTATCTAGCCCCCATAAAAGCGCCACCCCATAGGTCATAACCAGTCCAACGAGGTTCAATGGTCGCCATGCTTGCCACACACTAATAATTAAAATACCTGTTGATAACATCAGATAGTATGAGAAGAGCACGATGTGGCTGCCACCACCTGTAGATAATAGGATAGGAGCTAAATAGCCACCTAATGACGCTAAAACAGCTAAACTAATAGTACGTTGTAATAATGCAAGAGCGATACTGGCGGCACAAATTAACAACATAAATGCAAAGGCCATTCCATATGGCAACATGGTGTATAACTTAAAAGCAGCGAAAATAGTAATATATAAACAACCAATTCCCCCGCCTTGTAAAATTAAACCAAAAAGTGTTTTTTTATTACGTAACCACCAGCCCACACCTAATAGTATTAAACACCCTACCGCGCTGAATACTAAACGCATTTGTACAGAAATAATTTCGTTTTGTACGCTGTAGTTTAATAAGTAAGCAACACCAAGGAATAATAATAAAATCCCAATTTTAGCAACAGGATTACCTTTTAATAACCAAGTAAAGAAGTGACCAAATATTGATTTATCATTACTTGGCATATTTTGATTTGCATCCCAACCCTGTACATTTTTTGTTGTATTTTCTTTGGTGCTATTAAATCGGTTTGGGTTTACCTTAGATGACAAATTGCTATTAAACCGGTTTGGATCAACGTCAATATTATTTGAAGGCGTTGAAGGTGGTAGCGTCGTTATAAGCGCGTCTTTCACCCGTTCAATATTATCCCTAGGTTCTGCCTGTTGGTAAGCAACTGAGTTTTCAGCGACTATATCTTGTTCGCTTTCTGTAGAAGGCACTGAGTTTTGTAGTATTGATTGTTCAATATCATCAGTTTGCTCTGGGATGAGTTGTGTAATCTCTTGATGCGTTTGTTCTGAAATTGGGGATTCTGATAAGATACTCTGCGATTTTTTAAACTGTGCAACTTGTGTTTCTAATGAACGAACCTTCTGATTTAACTCAGAAATTTGATATTGCATTCGCCCAGTACGACTCAGCGAAACTATCGCTAAAATCGGCGCTAGTATAACAAGAATCACTAATATGAACCCTACTAGTATCCAAGTATCCACAAATAGGTTTCCTCATAATAAAATCCACAGTTTTAGATATGGCAAAGTGGCGTTTTGTGATTATCGCTAGTGTAGATATCATTGATTCTCTTGCCAACCAAATGTAATAAACTGTTACAAAATACTTCGTTTTAGTTTTGGTAAAAGCGCTCTTATCACACAAAAATGATAACCATTATTAATACGTGGTTTAAAAGCTAATGTAACTAAGAAAACCCTTAATCATCATTTAGTCATATTCAAAATAAGCAATAATTTGAATTTATTTTAATTTCCCGATAGTCTATTTAAGATGATTACTCCAATAAATTTAAAAATATAAATTTAAATAGTGTTTTTAAATTTATTTATATATACACTTATCAATTAACACCTAAAAAACAAGTAATCACTATCATTTAATGATGACAACAATTTGAATTTTACATCATCATTGTTATGTCAATTAATAATTGAAATACCAACAGAGACTGAAAATAAAGCTTATTCCAAAAGGCAAATACATATCGTTAGTACATTTGTAAAGATTGTCGAAATAAGAAGAATAGTATAAGGAGAATTCTTCATGCTACTCCATATCATCCTCGCTGCACTTGGTCCAATCGTTCTTGGTTTAGCTGTTGGTTGGCTATCTGGGAAATATGGTTTTATTAAAAGAGAATATTCGCAGGCTTTTGCTGACTTTGTTGTCAAAATTGCCTTACCATTCGCATTATTTCTTGCAGCCGCTCAAGCACCACCATCTGTATTGCTCAATATCGATTACTTATTAGCATTGGCTGTCGGATTAATTGCAACTTATGTTATCGGGTTTGTTTTCGGTAAATTTATTTTTCGTCACAACAAAAAAGATGCTGCCATGCAGGCATTATCGGTATCATTCCCTGATATGGCCTACTGTGGGCCACCTGTCTTATTAGCTACTGTCGGATCATCTGGATTGATTGCAATGGTATTAGGTAACCTTATTTATACTGTTATCATCATTCCATTCACCTTACTGATGATTAGTGGCTCTCAACAAGGTCATAGCGTTTTAAAATCAATTGGTAAAGCGGTTGCCCAACCTTTAGTATTTTTGCCAATCCTAGGTGCATTACTGGCTATTTTTGGCGTGAAGTTACCTGAAATCTTACAAAATTCCGTCAATGAACTAGGAAAAACAGCGGGAGGGGTTGCTCTCTTTTTCCTTGGTCTGTTACTTTCAGGTATTAAGTTAACTATTAGCAAAGAAATTATTTTTAACGTCTTTATTAAAAACTTTGTTCAAGCAGCCTTGATTTTAGGGACGGGTCTTGCATTAGGCCTTCAAGATGACTTATTAAAAGCAGCCTTTATTATTGGCGTATTACCGACTGCAACAGCTGTGCCTGCTTTAGCCATTAGTAACCAAGCTTATACGGAAACATCCGCAGGGACAGTGTTACTCAGTACCCTCGCCGCTCTGATTTCTATTATTGGTGGTATTGCCATTGTCGAAATGCTGTAACCCCCTGAATTAAAGCAGGTCAACTTTTGGCCTGCTTTCTCTTTCATCCCACCTAGCTGGTTTTATCAGCAATTATTTGCAAGATAGATCACAAAAAACGTATCATAGCGCTAAGTATTTTTTCTTTTAAGCATCTGGGATATTAATAAATAATGAAAATCAGTGATGAGTTAGCCTCCGCTATCGCTTCCGTCACCGAAGTTGCTGCCATTGCAGCCTTCGACTGGGTAGGTAAACAAGATAAAAATGCTGCGGATAAAGCGGCTGTTGAAGCCATGAGAAATCGCCTTAATGAAATTGATTTCTATGGAAAAATTGTGATTGGTGAAGGTGAAATTGATGAAGCGCCAATGCTTTATATCGGTGAGCAAGTGGGTAAAAAATCGGGTGTCGAAGGGCTTGATATTGCGGTTGACCCAATAGATGGCACCCGAATGGTTGCCTGTAATGAGCAAAATGCAATTACTGTTCTGGCCGCCGCACCAACAGGCTCATTACTTCAGGCTCCTGATATGTATATGGAAAAACTCGTTGTTGGAGCGGCGGCAAAAGGTGCCGTTCATTTAAGCCACCCGCTTGAAAAAAACCTTGAGTTTCTTTCATCTGCATTGAATAAACCCATTTCGCATCTTTCCATTGCTGTTTTAGATAAACCGCGCCATGAACACATTATCAAAACCATTCGTAATTTTGGCGCTAATGTAATTACCATTCCTGACGGTGATGTTTTAGCCTCATTACTAACAATACTTCCAGAACATCCAATTGATATGATGTATGGTACAGGTGGAGCACCAGAAGGTATCATCAGCGCAGCAATTGCACGAGCGTTAGGTGGCGATATGCAAGCTAGGTTGATCGCTCGAGATAAAGCAAAAGGTGATAGCGATGAAAATAAACTGCTCGCCATACAAGAAGCGATACGTTGCCAACAAATGGGCATCGAAATTGGTGAGATTTTATCGTTAGAGCAAATGGTTAATACGGACGATGTCATTTTTGCTGCTACTGCAATTACACCAACAGTTTTAATGGGAGGTATTTCAACAGATGCCTATAGTCGTATTTCGAACACCCTTCTGGTTAATGGACGTTCTCGTTCGTTAAAGATAATCAATAACCGCTATTTTAACTAGCTTTTGATGGTATTAAAAAAGGGCCTCGAGGCCCTTTTTTAATTGATTACTCAGCGCGGTCTAGCGTCATACGATTTAACATTGGTGCGGTTAACACCATAATAATCGCAATCGCCCCAGTCACTAAGCCTATCTTCAAGAATACATCACTGTATACAGCTAATGATTCGACTTTACTGGTCAGTTCGCCTTCTGGCGCTGCGGCCATCGAGGCAACATACCCTGCAATAAAGGCAGCCGCAGAGTTCGTTAAGAACCAAGCACCCATAATGAAGCCCATTAAACGCTGTGGTACTAATTGAGCGACCATCGCTAAGCCCAAACCAGAAATCATCAGCTCACCAATACTTTGGAAACCGTAACAAATCACCAGCCATTGGACAGACACAATACCCGCTTCGTTAGCAAATTTAGCACCTAGTGGCAGTACTAAGAATGCCGCAGAACACAGAACCATCCCAATCGCAAATTTATGAGGCATCGGCAAATTATCACCCATTTTGTTATAAATTGCCGCTAAAATTGGGCTCCCAATCATAATCCATAATGGGTTCAATGCTTGGTACTGTGCAGGTTCAATTGAAAAACCGAAAACTTCGTGCTCAACATTATGCAATGCAAAGAAGTTTAATGAGGTCGGCATTTGACTATATAAAACGAAGAAAACTATTGCTTCTAACATCAGAATTAATGCAACAATCATCCGGCGACGCGCAGTACCTTTTAAAGCGAGCGTTTCTTTAATGAAGATAACTAAAATCCCTAAAGAAATGATTGCTAAAGCTGTACGTGCAACACCTAAGTTATGCAGCAACCATGTAGAAATGGCAATTAATGCCACTACACCAATCACAGTTGCCACTAAGCGAGAAATCACTACTGGCGCAAAGTCAGGTTTCGAACCATGCTGAGAAACCCATTTCTTGCACATATAGAAGTTAATCAATGTAATGATAAGACCAACGACACTCAGAGAGAACGCAACGTCCCAACCGTAGTGTTTGGCTAACCAAGGCGTTGCAATCATAGAGAAGAATGAACCGATGTTTACGGACATGTAATACATGGTAAACGCGCCGTCCAAACGTGGGTCATCTTTTTCATAACAGGTTGATAATAAAGAAGACGGATTTGCCTTAAATAAACCATTACCCACTGCTATAGTTGCAAGCCCTACATACACCATTGACACATCATGCCCTGAGAAAGCGACAAATGCATACCCTGCAATTAAGGTCAGTGTCCCTAAAACGATAACGCGTTTTGTGCCTAAGATTTTATCCCCTAACCAACCACCTATTGCAACAAAGCCATAAACTAATGCTGCAAATGCAGAGAATAAGGTGATGGATTCGGTTTCTGACATGCCGAGAACTTGGCTCAGGTATATAGGCAGGATACCTTGTAAACCGTAGTAACCAAAACGTTCCCAGAGTTCGATAGAAAAGATGAGATAGAACGAGCGAGGTTGCTTAAACGCGTTAAGACTGACTTCCTCTTTATTATTTGTTGTGGACACAAGTTACCTCTAGTACAACCTGTACATATGCAAAAAAACCACGGAGCGCTCGTTGCGCTCTCGCATTGTTATGATCTCAAGAATTAACGTTGGAAGGGCTCACTACAAATTAGAAGAGCGTCATTCCCTGACCTCAAAACAAACAAAAAACGTGTGTAGAATTGTTTTTAGATCTCAAACATAAAATTCAATGAGTTAAAGCATATTTGATTATTTATTCAACATTAACCGGTAGATATCCCGCCAAGAACTAGATAATCAATTAAGCCATATACGTTATTTATGCACCAAAACTATAGAATTAGCCAGTATTAATTACTACATCAATGAATTATTATCGTGATTAACTTCAATTTGTTACAAAATACCAATATTATTATCGACCACTAATTAATCAGTTGTTTCTCTAATGTTAAGGATATTATTCCATATTTTAATTATATTCATGGAATATGTCATACCACATTAACCCTGTATCCTCACGTTAACTTGGGGATAATCTCAATGGGAAAAAGGCATTTTATAAATTGGAAAGTGGCGATATCGTCATGAAAGGATGTTGCTCAGGAATTTTAGACAAAAAAAAGCCCAGTAAATAAACTGGGCATAATGCATTCTACTCAAGGATCTTTTTGCTAAATTCAAACTATCACTACGTAGGTGCATTATTACATTACTTCGTGTAAAGAAATGAATGATGAGGGTAAATATATGAATGTTTACGCAAGCAAACAGAAATATAGTTACTATTAAGACCTATGTACTTCAAAAAAAGTTCATCTTTTTTTTATTTTTTCTGCATCTTTTTTGATGGCAATAATTAACCATTTGATTTATTGATAATAATGTACAATCAACCAAATGATTGCACTGAACTCAGCAACACGATAATTTACCTTAAATGGTTTTTTAAGAAATATAGCTCGAAGGAAATCCCTGTGAAAAAAAATTTTTTACCCTTATTTTTGATAAGCTGTTTATTTATTCCTTCGGCTTTCGCGGAAAAAGTTAGCACACCGCTGGATGAAAAATCACTGATTGAACTTGCCACTCAAGGGCAAGCTGAAGCTCAATTCAATTTAGCGATGTTTTACCAATCTCATGGACAGCTTGACGACGCCCTAAAGTGGTATCTTCTTTCTGCTAATCAAGGCTTTAGTAAAGCTCAAATTAACTTGGCACTGATATACCAGGAAGGTTCTGGTGTCCCTAAAGATGAAAAACTGATGCTACATTGGATGCAATTAGCTGCTGAAAATGACGATCCTATTGGCCAAATGAACATGGCAGAATACACACTGCATGGCATTGACAATCTTTTAGAGAAAAACCCAGAATCTGCAGAACAATGGCTTAAAAAAGCGGCTGAACAACATTTCCAACCAGCGATGCTCACGTTAGCTTATTGGTATGAAGAAGGAAAAGCGGTCACAAAAGACCCGCAAAAAGCCCAAAAAATTTATCTCGCACTCGCTGAACAAAATCACCCACAAGCACTCTATTTACTGGGCTATCAAGCCGCAACTGGTATGTACGACAAAGTCAATTATGCCCTCGCGTTTGATTACTTCACACGCGCTGCTGAGCTTGGTTTCTCTCCTGCACAAAATAGCCTCGGCATGCTATACCTGACGGGCCAAGGAACGAAAAAAAATACGCAATTAGCCATCAAATGGTTAACCCTCGCCGCCAAGCAAGGGGAAGTCTCCGCTCAGTTTAATTTAGCGTTAATTTATGCGCGCGGCGATGGTATTAAAGCCGACCAAGAAAAAGCCTGTCATTGGTTTATTAAGGCCGCCCAACAAAATAGTGCTGATGCGCAGTACGCAAGTGGTGCCTGCTACCAATATGGAATGGGTGTTGAACAAGATGAGGTGAAAGCACTACGTTGGTATAAACTTGCCGCAGCAAAAGGCAATGAGCGCGCTGAGAAAAAAGTACTGATTTTGGAAAATAATCTGAAGAATAAAAAATAACGCAGTGGCGTGTGGCTCTCAAAGAGAGCCACACGTTGTTTAGTACTGTTGTTTAGTACCGTCGCTTAGGATCTAGCATATAAATATTGGTAAATATCTTGGTTGTTAGAATAAACAATACCTGAGCTTAAAATATCAACAACCAACAATGCTTCTGTAATTCTATTCTCATCAACGCCATTTTTGTGAGCTAACGTTAATAGGTGATCAGCGAGAGCTCTATTGCCCTTATATTTGGCAATACCAAATAGCGCTAATATTTTAATTTCTCTTGCTACAAAAATAGCATCAAGCTGTTGATTGACATAAGTAAGAGCTTTGGGAGAAATATAATATTTAGATATTCCGCTTTTATCTTCATCTAAATATAGATTTGCATCTAATGCCAAAAGGCTATCACCGGCAATATTATACGCACCTGTTAAATAGGAGATTTCAGCGATTTCATCAAAAGAAGCACCATCTTGCTGCGCCGCTTTGGCATGGTGCAATAAACAATGCTGGCAATTTGTCGCTTGAGCAATTGCAACCGCAATTAAATGCTTATTTTTTGCGCTTATTGTTTCATTATTCCAACTTCCCGTCGATAATTCACGAAAATTACGCGTCTGTATTTGGGTTTTATCCAGCTCAGCGATGTTAAAGGTAGATTTTGCCATGATATTTCCTATTCGTTTAAATTATAATGAAACCGCTTCTTGTTTTGTTAAATCTGGCGTCTTACCTTTTGGTTGCTTCGCAATAGGGTCATTTGCCTTATATGCTGCAATCAAACTAATAAAACATAACGCTGAAATATATAAAGAAACTAAATAAGGGCTCTGATTATTATATTGTAATAATGCAGTCGCAATAAATGGCGTTAATCCACCTGATAACAAAGTACCAACTTGATAGCCCACGGAGACACCACTGTACCGAACTTCAACAGGAAATTGTTCAGCAAACCAAGCGGCACCAATGCTATAAATCGCAGCATCAAATAATGCCAAGAAAATGGTCATGACTAAAGGTAAATAAAATAAATTACCATTATCTAAGAAATAGAAGAATGGCCATACTGCAATGCCAATACTAATTAATGCAAAGAATGCGGGGATCCTTCTGCCTATTTTATCTGACAAAAGTGCCCAAAAAGGGGTTGTTAATACTGAAACCGCTGATGCAATAATAATTGATGTTAATACAATACTGGTATCTTGGTTCTTTAATTTTAAATAACTTAAAATAAATGTCGTTAATATTGCATACATTGCAGGTTGCGCTAATCGTAAACCTATCGTAATAAAAACTGATCTTTTATGATTTTTAATTAATTCAATTAATGGGTATTTTTGTATTTTCCCTGACTTTTTAAGCGCGAGAAACTCATCTGATTCCGTTGTTTTTAGCCTAATAATCAGCCCGATGACGACAAGAATAATGCTAACGAAAAATGGAATACGCCAACCCCAAGTTAAAAAGCTCTCTTCTGACATTGTTGATTTTACAACTAAAAATGCAGCTGAGGCCAGTAACATACCTGTTGCTGAGCCAATCTGAGTAAATGAACCAATAAACCCTCTACGCTGCGGTTTCGTATGTTCAACCGCTAATAACGCCGCACCACCCCACTCAGCACCGCTAGCTAAACCTTGAAGCAGGCGAATAATCACAAGCAAAACAATGGCATAAATACCTATTGAATCAAAACTCGGGATCAACCCAGTAATAAATGTCGCCACGCCCATTAAAAGTAATGAGTAAACAAGTACTTTTTTTCGCCCAATTTTATCGCCAACATGCCCCGCAATAAAACCGCCTAATGGCCGGGCAAAAAAGCCCACACCATATGCCGCAAATGAGGAAAGTAATGCAACAGATGGGTCCGTGCTTTTTGAAAAAAATAATGTTGAAAAAATTAATGCGGATGCAGTGCTATAAATATAAAAGTCATACCACTCGATAGCTGTACCAATAAATGATGCTAATGCATACTTCCTTTCTTTTGGTGTTATTTTATTTTCTTTAGTTGTTATAGACATATAAATAATGACCCTGTGTTTAAATGGTCATCACATCCTATAATCAAAATTAAATAAGGATTAATATTGATTTAGTCTAAAATATAATTTTTTAGTGTTAAATTATTTTCATCTAACTCATGAAAATTTAATTAAAAACATAAAATACTATCCTAACTATTAGAAATAATAAAAATGGCTTTAAATTAATGATTTTGTAGTTTTTTATATTAAGCGATATTTTATTGAATATAAGAACATCATCTAGATAGTTCAAATTACAGGTAGGCAGTCAATAAGGGGAACTCGGGGAGCACACAGAAGTATGTGACCCGAGTCATCGCATGCAGCCAACACCCCTACAACGTGGAATATGACGAAGATTAGGGGCGACCGCGGTAGATCCTTTGAGGGCGTCCCACCTTCCCATACTCTATCTCAGCTTCAATCTTATTTTTTGCCAAGCAGTATTCTAGATAGCGCCTTGCGGTTGTGCGGCTAAGTTTAATCGTTTCTGCAATGCTTTCTGCGGTATATTCCGCTTCAAGATCTGCAAATAATGCTAGCACTTTTTCGAGTGTGATCATGTCGATACCTGTCGGCAGTTCCTCTTTGGATTCACCGCGTGCATAAGTATTAAACATATCATCGATTTTACTCTGGTTCGTTTTACTGTTGGTTTGTAAAACAGATTTACGCTGGATATATCTATCCAATGTTTGGCCTAAACGTTCATACGCTATTGGCTTAACCAAATAATCAAAAACGCCAAGACGAATGGCTTCAGTCACCGTTTCCATATCACTCGCTGCTGTCGTAAATACGATATCAGCACTATTTCGTTCTTGAATTAATTCATGAACGAGATCGATTCCTTTGCCGTCAGGTAAATAGTTGTCCAGTAAGATCAAATCTGGCTTCATGTATTCAATCATTTTTCTGGCTTCAGCTAAATTACCTGCCAACCAAACCTTGTCACAAGCTGGATATGCTTTAATGTACTCGCCGTGCATCTCTGCTAAAAGCAGCTCATCTTCCACAATGAGGATTTTTATCTTAATCATTTTTATATCTTCACTTTCGGAATAAAAATTGAGAATACTGTACCATGCGGCTGATTTTCTTCAATAATTACCGCGCCATTACAGCGTTTAATATAAGAAGCAACAAGATATAACCCTATACCATGACCTTCCGTCATTTCGGTTTTCGTTGTCACTCCGCGCTCAAACCATTTGTCTTGAATTTCTGCAGGGAAACCGCATCCTTGATCTGCAACCTCAATGACAATCTCCCTTCCTTCATCGGAAAGGTATAACTCCACTTGTTTATTACCCTGGTTATTTTTCAAACTGGCTTCAAATGCGTTATCGAGCAAATTACCTAATATGGCACAAAATTCTGTACTATTTAAGGACTCAGGCAATACATGAAGCTGGCTGCCTGGTGTAAAAACCAACTGTAAGCCCAATTCTTTTGCACGGTGATACTTACCAAACAATAACCCAGCAACTTGCTTATCAAAGAACTGTTCACGTAACGAATCTATAAGTTGTTGCTGAGATTCAGACTCACCTTTAATTAATGCAAGCGCTTGATCATATTCTTTCATTTGCAATAAACCACTCAACGTAGACATCCAATTTAGATGCTCATGCCGCAGAGTACGCAAATTTTCTACGTATTGGCGTACTTGTGTCAATTGGGAATTTAATGATTCAATATCATTTTGGCTACGAAAGCTAATAACCGCCCCGGCAAGCTGCTCACCATCACGAATAGCCACGCGGTTTGCAATCACATTTAAACCATTAAACTCACAAATCACGTCGTGTTTAATGGTTTCAATATCTGTAATGAAAAAATCAGCTGGCGATATATGCTCCGACACCCGTGTCCCTGTTAATTGGCCCAAAGGCTTGCCTAGGGATAACATCTTTCTCGCGTTAGAGTTAATATTAATAATCTGCCCTTGAGTATTTACCGCAATGACCCCTTCAAATACAGCCTCAAAAATCCCTTTTTGCACTAACACTAATTGGGCAATTTCTTCAGGTTCCATTTCTAACATTTGTTTTTGAATTAAACGTGAAAATGCCCATGACAAAAAAAGCAAGATAATCAATATTCCTAAGAAGGTCGCACCTGTCTGGACAAACAATTCACTGCGCGAGGTATCTATCTTGTTTGATAGATAACCAATCGAAACGACACCAATGACTTTCCCTTGTTCATCAAAAATGGGCGTTTTCGCTCTGACAGCATTCCCCATTGAGCCTTCACCATTAATGAAATAGCTTTCCCCTTTTTCTAATGCACCGGGTTTATTCCACTGCATTTTAAAACCAATTTTTTGGCTATTCGGGTGATATAAGCGCATTGAGTTTTCATCACCGATCACCACATAATCATAGTTTGAGTCTTGATTTAGCTTATCTGCAATCAACTTCAATTTCGGGATATCTCTATTCTTTACGGATTGCACCACCCCATCAATAGACGCAATTAACTTTGCTTGGCTCATGGCTAAAGATTGAATATTGGCAATCAACCGATTTTCCGCAGTATCTGTAAAGTATTTACCCAACCCAAGCGTCAAAAGCACAGAAACAATCAATAGAAGAAAGAAAACTCGCACTGAAAAGGAAATTGAGTTTACTTTTGTCAATGTAGAGAAAGCATGCTCTTTTTTCATATAGGCTCTTGTTACCAACTGAAAAGTAAAAAACTTGTTACAGTAGAAATCACAGAATAATTGATATTAGAAATATAAGCTAGAGACATAATACACATATTATTAATTAAACACATTAAAACCAAGTAATAAAGCACATATCGAATAATTAAAAACATTAAAACCATTAAACAAATACAAACTCATTTTAGAAACATGAAATAGGTCAAATATATTAAATATAGGACCTTTAATATTAATCTTGAAAAAGATAATTAAATAAGAGTTTATATTTTTAAGAATAAGAAAAACCAAAAAACACTTATTTAATTAATTTTAACATTAGCAACATTTTAAAAACATCTCTAAAAGAGATGCAGGATACTATTATGTTCGAAAACATAACGTTTAATCAGGTAAAACGTCATGAGAACAGGAAACTTGCTGAAATAACTCAGTTTTTAAAGGAAAATGATTTAGAGCTTGATGCAAGCATTGACGTTTTCATTACGATAACCCGTAATGAGGAATTAATCGCGTGTGGTGGACTGGCAAAAAACGTTATTAAATGCGTAGCAATTAGCGATGACGTTCGTGGTGAAGGTCTCGCGTTAAAATTAGCAACCGAGCTTGTTAATCTTGCTTACGAAAATAATACAACTCATTTGTTTATTTATACTAAATTTCAAAATGAAAACCTATTCCAGCAATGCGGTTTTCATACTATAGCGACTGTGCCTGATGTGATGGTATTGATGGAAAATAGTTGCTGTTATCTAAAACGTTATATTCAAAGTTTAAAAGCACAGCGTGTCGACGGTAAAAAAATTGGGGCCATCGTAATGAATGCCAACCCATTTACCTTAGGCCACCGTTATTTAATCGAACAAGCAGCTAAAGCCTGTGATTGGCTCCACTTATTTGTTGTTAAAGAGGATACCTCTCGCTTCCCTTATAAAGTCAGACTGAACTTAATTGAAGCAGGTACAAAAGGTATTGAGAACCTCACCATTCACCGTGGTTCTGAATATATTATTTCTCGGGCAACGTTCCCTTGTTACTTTATTAAAGACAAAACGGTAGCCAATAACTGTTATACCGAAATCGATATTAAGATTTTTCGCCAATATATTGCCCCTGCATTGGGGATAACCCATAGATTCGTCGGATCAGAGCCATTTTGCCAAGTCACCAACCAATATAACCAAGACATGCGCTATTGGCTTGAAACGGATGCGATGAATTTTCCTCCTATAGAACTCGTTGAATTTCCGCGAACAGTCATCAACGGAACGGCGGTCTCCGCCTCACAAGTTAGAAGACTACTCGCTAAAAAAGATCTTGCGGCTATTAAGGCGATTGTGCCTGACGCGACATATCAATATTTACAAGAGATGCTCGCTAATCAAGCAACATCAACGACAAACCGCATCGAAAGTTCTGAATTAGCTATAGGTGAAATATGAAGATTAAACATGCAGCCGTTGCTGGCACACTTGAATCAAGTGATGTCATGGTTCGAATAGAACCGCTAGAAGATACTCAAGAAGTTTCCGTGCAAATAACCAGCAGTGTTGAAAAACAATTTGGTGATGCTATCGCCAGTATCGTTCAGGAAATGATAGTTCAGCATGATATTCAAGGTGCTCAAATCATCGTCGATGATAAAGGTGCATTAGAGTGTGTACTAAAAGCGCGTTTGGAAGCCCTACTCGCTCGTGCTTGTGATATCGATTATTTGCCATGGGAGAATAAATAATGACACCAGAACAAAAATCACGTACACGCAGAAGCATGCTTTTCGTTCCTGGTTCAAATGCGGCGATGTTAAGCAACTCGTTTATTTATAAAGCAGATGCACTGATGTTTGACTTAGAAGACTCCGTGACATTACGCGAAAAAGATACCGCACGTCGCTTGGTTTATCATGCATTACAGCACCCTTTGTATGCCGATATTGAAACTATTGTTCGTGTGAATGCTTTAGATTCTGCCTTTGGTGTTGCTGACCTTGAAGCTGTTGTTCGTGGCGGCGCAAAAATTGTGCGTTTACCAAAAACAGATACTGCTCAAGATGTCACCGATATCGAAACTGAAATATTACGTATTGAAAAAAGTTGTGGTCGTGAAGAAGGTAGCACAGGTTTATTAGCAGCGATTGAATCACCGATGGGGATCACACAAGCGGTGAATATCGCCCACGCATCACCAAGACTTATTGGCATCGCATTAGGTGCCGAGGACTATGTCCGCAATTTGCGCACCGAGCGGTCTCCTGACGGCGTTGAACTCCTCTATGCTCGGTGCGCCATTTTACAAGCCGCACGCTCAGCAGGTATCCAAGCCTTTGATACCGTTTATTCTGATGCAAATAATGAAGAAGGTTTCCTACGCGAAGCCGCACACATTAAACAACTCGGCTTTGATGGCAAATCATTAATTAACCCAAGACAAATTGAGTTACTCCATAACTTGTATGCGCCAACTCAAAAAGAAGTCGACCATGCTCAACGTGTTGTTGATGCCGCAGATTCCGCAGCCCTTGAGGGTAAAGGCGTGGTGTCATTAAACGGAAAAATGGTTGATGGCCCAGTCATTGACAGAGCCCGCTTAGTATTATCTCGCGCGGCATTATCTGGTATTCGGGAAGAGTGAGGCAAAAAATGACAACAAATACTCAACGTCAAACACGCGTAAGTGCTTACCTACAACCTAAAAGCGATGAAGCATTACGTGAATTTAAAGATATTGGTAAAGTCCAACAACAAGTTCAAAAACCAAGAAACCGCAAGCTATGTGATGACTTACAAGTGGCTATTCGCCGCTCAGGTTTGCAAGATGGCATGACAATTTCGTTTCACCATGCGTTTCGTGGCGGCGATCTGACGGTCAATATGGTCATGCAAGTGATTGCCGAAATGGGCTTTCGTAATCTGACATTAGCGTCCAGTTCCTTAAGTGCATGCCATTCACCGCTGGTCGAACATATTCGTCACGGTGTCATTCGTAAGATTTATACCTCAGGTATTCGTGGTCCACTGGCTGAAGCGATTTCTCGTGGCGAACTTGAAGAGCCAGTGCAAATTCATTCTCATGGTGGCCGTGCAAACCTTGTGCACAATGGCGAGCTGCGTATTGATGTCGCCTTCATTGGTGTGCCATCTTGCGACGAATACGGTAATGCTAACGGATATACAGGTACCGCCAGCTGTGGCTCGTTAGGCTACGCTAAAATTGATGCCGAAACGGCGAATAAAGTCGTCATGCTAACCGAAGATATATTGGATTATCCACACAACCCGTCCAGCATCAAGCAAGATGAGGTCGACTATATCGTTAAGGTTAAACGTGTCGGTGATGCAGATAAAATCGGTGCTGATGCCACCCGTATGACCTCAAACCCAAGAGAACTACTGATTGCGCGTACTGCCGCTGATGTTATTGAAAAATCAGGCTTCTTCAAAGAAGGGTTTTCATTACAAACGGGTACTGGGGGCGCATCCCTTGCCGTGACTCGCTTCCTTGAGGACAAAATGCGCCGCCACAATATCACCGCAGGCTTTGCCCTTGGCGGTATCACATCAACCATCGTCGATTTGCATGAAAAAGGCTTAATTCGCAAATTATTAGACGTACAAAGTTTTGATAAAGCGGCAGCAGAGTCTCTTGCTCGTAACCCAAATCATATTGAAATCAGTGCCAATCAATACGCCTGCTTTGACTCTAAAGGTGCTTCTGTCGACATGCTCGATGTTGTCGTACTCAGTGCTCTGGAAATTGATACACGCTTTAATGTCAATGTGTTAACAGGTTCTGATGGTGTTATCCGCGGTGCATCGGGTGGTCACAGTGATACCGCAGTCGCTGCGAAATTATCCATTATCGTTGCGCCATTAGTGCGCGGTCGTATCCCAACGTTAGTTGATGAAGTCCTGACTTGCGTTACCCCGGGATCAAGCGTCGATATTTTAGTGACCGACCATGGTATTGCCGTAAACCCTGCACGACCTGAATTGAAGCAGCAATTAGAAAGCCAAGGTATCAAAACGGTTTCAATTGGCTGGTTAAGAGAACGCGCTCAGTTACTCACGGGAACACCTAACCCTATTGAATTTACAGATAAAGTCGTTGCCGTCGTGCGTTACCGTGATGGCTCTGTGATTGATGTTGTTCATCAAGTGAAGGAGTAACTATGTTTTGCCCACTGCCTGATACTCAAGAGCAATTTGAAATTTCCTTACCTGAGCTGTTGGCAAGCCGTGATGCCCGTCAGGCACGCCAGCAACAATGGATTGGTCTCCATCAGGTAACCTTGATTTCATTTACTGTCGTTTTCCCAGGGGCTGTCAAAGACAACTCCCTTGTTAGACATGTGTTTAATCAGGGCCTAAATGCGCTTAAACAAGTTGCTTTATGCAGGCAGTGGGTACTTTTATCTCAACAATCATGGGCATTAAGCACGGGGCCTGAATGTTTAGTCGCCGTTGATGCTGATGCCATTGAAGTCAAAAAGACATTAATTGAGGCCGAAGAACGCTCCCCAGTGGGACGTTTATGGGATTTTGATGTCTTTGATGCACAAGGAAAACAATATTCACGTGGTCAATTAAATCTACCTGCAAGGCGTTGTTTAATTTGTGAAAAAGAAGCCAAAATCTGTGCTCGTCATCGCGCTCATCCCTTGGCAGATGTTCTTTCTCGCATAGCGGAGCTAGCCCATGGAACTTGTTAACTACTCACAAACCCTAAGTGACCAGCTTACTCACTATTACAGCCAGTTAGCTTGGCAAGCCATGCTCGCTGAAGTGAACTTAACCCCAAAACCAGGTTTAGTAGACAAACACAATACAGGCGCTCATAAAGATATGGCGCTAACGGATTTTCATTTAAGTGCCAATGCCATCGCCAAATTTTTTCCACTATTTATTCAGGCTGGCACACAATATAAAAATCTACCGATTAAACAGGTTTTAAGCAAAATTAGAAGTATCGGGATGGCGTGTGAAACCGCCATGTTCCAAGCCACTCAAGGTGTAAATACCCATAAAGGCAGCATTTTTTCATTAGGTTTAGTATTAACCGCAATTGGTCGCTTAGCCGCATTACAGCAAACCGTGACACCAGTTGCGATTAGCCAATTAGTTGCAGGGATGTGCCAAGGGATTTGCGCTGAATTGATGCAACCTACGGATACTCCAACAGCTGGCCAACGTTTATATCAACAATTTGGTTTTACTGGAGCACGAGGGGAAGCTGAAGGTGGCTACTCGCTAGTTATCAACCATTCATTGCCCTTTTATTTACAGCAACTAGCGGCGCAACAGGATGCTGAAATAGCTTTAATAAATACGTTAATTCTATTAATGAAAATTAATGATGACACCAATATTGCAAATCGTGGCGGCTTAAATGGTTTAATTTGGGTAAAACAGCAAGCAACCAAATTATTGCAAGAGGGGATTAATCATCCTGATGATTTAGTCAAAGTAAAACAATTTGACCAGCACTGTATTGAAAAGAATCTAAGCCCAGGTGGTAGCGCAGATTTATTAATTTTAACGTGGTTTTTTGCCCGTCTGCCTAGACAAGGCTTCGGTATTTAGCATTAAAAATTAAAACAACTTATATGTTCACCAACACAGGAACCCATTCAATAATTTAATTAATAAAGATTAATAAAAATATATTTAATTAAGTAATAGTTATTGATTTAAAGAATTTATAACATATTGGAAATAGCTAAATAATGACAATGAATATCAAAATCATTATTCCTATTAAGGCATTGCTATACCTCCAATATGACGAAAAACCGAATTCATAATATTCAAGTTTTAATTTCGTTAAGGATCAAGCCTATGCCAAAAGACAAAATCTGGAAACTGCTACTTCTGATAGCAATTCCAATCATTATCGCCTTAATACCGACTCCTGCGGGGTTACCGCATATCGCGTGGTTATTATTTGGTCTTTACCTCGCAGCTATTGTTGGACTGGTATTAAAACCTTATTCAGAACCTGTTATTTTGTTAGCCACTATTGCCGCAAGCGCCGTCATAATTGGTGTAACAGGTACGAAAGATGTTAAAGCCAGTGAAGTCTTAAGTGGTTATGCATCAGGGACAACATGGCTGGTATTTGCGGCATTTACGCTGAGTGCTGCATTTGTTATTACAGGTTTGGGTAAACGCCTTTCGTACATTTTGATTGGTAAATTGGGCGGTACTACATTAGGCCTTGGTTATGTCACTGCGATCCTTGATTTAATTATTGCCCCAGCAACGCCATCGAATACCGCTCGTGCGGGTGGGATTGTTTTCCCAATCATAAACAGCGTGGCAGTAGCATTAGGTTCTGATCCTGAAAAAAGCCCTCGCAAAGCAGGCCACTACTTGTTAGTCAACGTATACATGGTGACCAAAACGACCAGCTATATGTTCTTAACAGCAATGGCACCAAACGCTTTAGCATTAGCCATGATGAGTGACATTATGGGCATTCATTTAAGTTGGGGTGGATGGGCACTCGCGGCATCGGTTCCTGGCTTAATTATGCTGATTTTGACACCACTGATGATTTATAAGCTGTATCCACCTGAACTCAAAAAGGTGAATAACAAAGAGATCGCAGCAAAAGGCTTAGCAGACTTAGGCCCAATGACGATGCGTGAAAAACTGTTGGCTATCATCTTCGTTATCGCACTGTGTGGCTGGATTTTCTCTGACCTTATCGGTGTGAGTGCATCCAGTGTCGCTATCGCTGTCATGGCATTAACCTTAATTTTAGGTGTTGTCACATGGGATGATGTGCTGAAAAACAAAGGGGGTTGGAACACCCTGATTTGGTACGGCGGTATCATCAGTATGTCAGGCGTTCTCACTAAAGCGGGCTTCTTTAAATGGTTAGCCGACACCATGAGTCAGTACCTCTCTTTCGGTGACCAAGCCATGTTAGCTTTCTTTGTTATCATGTTTATCAGTGTCGCCATTCGTTACCTGTTCGCATCAGGTGGTGCTTATGTTGCCGCGATGGTGCCTGTATTTGCCACTGTAGGTATGGTCGCAGGTGCACCTCCAATGTTACTGGCATTAGGCTTACTGTTCTCTAACGCATACGGCGGAAGCGTAACGCACTACGGTGGTGCCGCAGCACCAATCGTATTCGGTGCAGGCTACAACGATATTCGTTCTTGGTGGATCATCGGTGGATTAGTCGCATTCGTTAGCTTATTCGTCCACATGACTATCGGTTTAGGTTGGTGGGAAATCTTGATTAGCATGGGTCTGATTTAATGCGCTCTATTCTAATCAATCACTAAATTATTCAATGGGGTACAATATCAATTGTGCCCCTTTTTTAAATCTGACAATGACTATTTCGCGTTAACGATGGTGCGTAAAACAGAATGAAGGCTTTCTAAATATCCCAAGGAACACACACCAGTATACGAATAAGCGTAGTCAGCAACGCTGCGGCTTGAATAACATGTGACTTGGGTTGTCGATTGCAGCCAACACCGCTACAGACCGAAATATGACGAGAATCCAAAGTAATCCTCTAAATAGTTCGGACTGTGGCTAGGCGGCAAATGAGACTATCCCAAGGAGCATACATAAGTATGTGACTTGGGTTGTCGATTGCAGCCAACACCGCTACAGACCGAAATATGACGAGAATCCAAAGTAATCCTCTAAATAGTTCGGACTGTGGCTAGGCGGCAAATGAGACTATCCCAAGGAGCATACATAAGTATGTGACTTGGGTTGTCGATTGCAGCCAACACCGCTACAGACCGAAATATGACGAGGATATAAGCTTATGAAAAAAATCCCATGCACCCTTATGCGCGGCGGCACATCAAAAGGTGTATTTTTATTGGCGGACTCATTGCCAACTGATATCAAACAACGTGATGAATTAATTTTAGATATTATGGGTTCGGGTCATCCTTTGCAGATTGATGGCATTGGTGGAGGAAGCCCACAGACCAGTAAGGTCGCCATTATCAGTCGCTCTGAGCATCCTGATGCGGATGTTGATTATTTATTTGCCCAAGTTGCTATTACTGAGCGTATTGTCGATACTGCCCCAAATTGTGGCAACATGTTGTGTGCCGTTGGCCCTTTTGCCCTCGAAAAAGGGTTAGTCCCTATCACTGATAACGTGACTACCGTCCGCGTTCGTAATGTCAACACTGAAACCTTTGTCAATTCCACCGTACAGACCCCTGATGGTCAAGTACAATATAAAGGAAATACCCAAATTGCAGGTGTGCCAGGCAGTGCGGCGCCTATCGCCCTCACCTTTTTAAATGCTAGCGGTGCCAAAACGGGGAAATTATTACCAACGGGTAATGCCATTGATACCATTGATGGCATTGAAGTCAGCTGCATTGATATGGCTGTTCCCATCGTCTTAATCGATGCGCCACAATTAAATAAAACGGGTTATGAAAGTGCCGCAGAATTAGAATCCGACAACGCATTTATGCAACAACTCGAGTCAATTCGCATTAAAGCAGGTGCCATGATGGGGTTAGGTGATGTCACAAAAAAAGTGATCCCAAAACCCATTTTAATTTCGCCCGCTACCCAAGGCGGCACCATAAGCGTCCGTTATTTTATGCCGCAAAAATGCCACGGCGCACTGGCGGTGACTGGGGCAATTGCTATCGCCACCAGCACGATTTTGCCAGATAACATTGCACAGCGTTATGTTCAATCTGTGGATATGAAAAACATTGCGATTGAGCATTTAAGTGGCAAATTTGAAGTTACCCTGAACCAACAGGGGGATTCTCCTGAAGGGCTACAAGCATCAATAATTCGCACCGCACGTAAGCTTTTTGAAGGGGATGTGTTTGTGCTGTAATTGGGTTAACCTGCCCTGTTAATTGGGCAGGTTATTCAATGTTATCAATCGAATAAATCGACAAACTTCCCATTAATATAATAAGACACACGATATGCCTCATCGGGGGTAGGTAACTCTAACTTACCTGCCATACGCTCCATCACCTGTTCTGGTACGGCAAATTTCCGTTGTTGGTTTTGTTGACGCCACTGCTTATCAGGCACTTCTAAATACACAATGTGCACTTTCGCTTGGTAGCGAGCAAACAAGCTCACCATACTTTCACGCAAAGACGCGCTGAGGGAGGTCGCATTCCAAATAAAATCCGTTTTTGTACGCAAAAACTGTTTGGCCTGCTCTTTGCCTTGCTGCGCCACCCAACCTTGCGCATTTCTGTCCGCAGGGCTAATTTTGTGCTCACGACGAATTTCATCAAGGCATACCATCTGAGTTTGTGGGTAAAATTGTTTCACAAAATGATCTTTACCCATGCCTGGTAAACCACACAACATGATGACTTCACTGCCTTCTTCCTCAAAAGGTTGATAGTCTGGCATCCCCCTTTGGTGATGGAAGTAATGAAAACGCCCCGCCAAAGAAGCAAACTCTTTCGGCTTATCCCAACACCCTTGTTCGCGGCAAAACAACTCGAACAACTCAATACGTGCTAATAATTCTGCTTTGTCTTCACAAATGCGACCTATCGCATCCGCCTTTGCTAACATGCACAATAATGACATCTCAACACGTAGCGAAGCGGCAAAGAGAGTGCGTTCTGGATCAGGTTTTTCCATCAACCATAAAGGTAAGCCGTGAAAACGGACAAGTGCCGCAATTTTTTCACGCACTGCAAATGGAGTATCTACTTGGCGAAACAAGATATTTCGTGCGGATAACTCCCCTTTTTTAGCATGCCCCGGTGAATGAATACGCCCTTCTTCGTCCTCCCGCGTTGTACTGCGTTTTTCCACATCGTGCAATAACGCTGCCGCCCAGACGATATTTTGTTTGGATTCAGAAAGCTGCTGATACTCTGGCAGACTTTCCAGTGCAGCAAGCACCATTTGGGTGTGAGTAGCCACATTGCCTTCAGCATGGTGCAACACGTCTTGCGGGACATTTTTCATATCCCGAACAAAATCAAACTGAGCTTCAAGTTGTGCCCAATCGCGGTTTTTAGTGAATTGCCAACTCATGATTGCTCTCCTTGCCGCTCAAATGCTAACTTTGCCCTTTGCCAATTGCGCTTCCAATGAATATCTGTTTTTACGTGGTTTTTGCGCACATATTTAAATACGTGAGAGATAAAATCATCCACATGAAAACCTTGGCTATCACGGCTAACAATTCCCTCCATACTACAGGCTTGACCTGTATGAGTATCATGGGCAATAAATTGGCTATCTAATGATGCTGCTGCTATTAATGAGCGTGCATACTCTTGCTCAGTCATCTGTTTATTTACTGGCAATACAAGCTGTGGCACCGTAGGAAAATCAAACAGTGCTGCATAAAACTGCACTTCTTCCCAACTTAGCCAATACTCCCCTTGGCGCACTGCAAACACATAAAAATAATCTTCAATATGTTGATATTCAATGGAATGCACCGCATAGAGGTTTTCACCAAATAGCTCAATATTCCCTAAATCATCTTTAATCAATTGCCACCGCTGGCGAATTTGTTGGCTCCACGCAGATTGTGTTGGTGCGCCATGGGAGCGCGCAAAAACACCATGACGATTCAAACAATTGTTTTCGCCATCGAGTTTTTCTGTGTGAATTAGCGTATCGATATTTTGGATATGAGACCACCAATCACTGTTGATACGATCGTCGCTCGTCGTACCAGGTGAGAACGGATAATGATACGTTCTACCATACTTTCTTGATTGCATATTCATCATGCTTTCTCTAAAGAAATAGAAATCATCACAAACCTTTGCCAGATTTGCGTCTTTAAATATTGAGAAATCAAGTGTTGGTATTACATATCTATTCCGAGTGACGGCCTCATTTTTTGGATGCTAATAATGCCCTATTAGCCAATTAGAATTCAATTCAGGGGGATTTTAGTTCAACAGTCAAGATAAAGGCTATCAATATATTCCTAATATCAACCGAAATTGGCATTATGACGCCATTATTTGGCTATCATCAATGGCATATTTCACCACAACTTTATTACGATACAAGCAATTATCTTGTAATGTTACGGGTTCTTGTCCTTTAGTTGTCACTTTCTGCCAAATTTCATTGTGACGATAAACGATATTTTTTTCTCGAGTAAATTTATGATTTTTTTGGTAAATATGGTATTTCACATCACGAGGCTCGCTACATAATAACTCCCCTTCTAACTGGTGCTCCGCGATATTAAATACCAATTGAAAAGCGCTTTGTGTTGGGTTGTAAAATACCAAATCAATGTAGTTATAAAAGATGGCCGCACCTGAACCAAACGGTAATACACGGCCTTCATCTGGAAAAGGATCAAAACTGTGATTGGCTCTCTCAACGACTTGCAACGGCGAATGCAATATCATCCAGTGGATTAAATTGCTCAGTTGGCAGATCCCCCCGCCAATCCCAGAGCGAGCCTCACCAAAAGACAGTTCCATTCCTTCGACAAAACCACGGCGAGCCGTCGGCTTTCCAACTAAGCGGCAAAAAGAGAAATATTCCCCTGGATAAATGGTTATGCCATTCATGGCTTGCACCGCAATTCGTAAATTAATCACTTTGTTATGTTGCAGACGCAAATCTGAGTCACCCAATTTACGGATCAATTTAGAGGTGTGTTTGTTATAGCGATATTCAAGGCGTTCACTGGATTTCGCCTTCGAATAGTATTTAGAGGAAAATGCCCAGTGCAATCTTCGAGCCAGACGTTTTTGAGTCACACGCAGCCAGTAAAGAATAGGATGATATGAGGAAAACGGCCGACGCATAACAAAACCTTATTGATATAATTAACCAATAAATGATGTCACACCCGTTAATTTTCCAACATAGTAACTATCTGATAATTAGCAAGCCAATAATTCAATTGGCTACTTTGTATATTCTGGCAATTCAAGTTTCGATCTAGGGATTTACTTTTGATGCCAACAACGCCGCCACATTGAGATTATGCTTTAGCTAATGCACGCGGGTTATTCAATAGATTTTGCGTCTGTCGCTAGGCGGCAAAGAAAGCCAATCCCGAGGAGCATACATAAGTATGTGACTCGGGTTGACTTTTGAAACCAACAACGCGACAGACCAAAAGATGAAGAATAATTAGTAGAGACCGAGTACTGCACCAATAGCAAGTAAAAAGAAGCTAAACAACCAAATCCAGCCAAATGAGTAGCGCAAATGGCGTCCCATATCAATACCTGCTAACCCCATCGCTAGCCATGCTGCTGGTGAGAACGGGCTGACGAATGTCCCTGCATTATTGCCTATTGCCATCGCGTAGACTACTGAAGATGGGTCAACACCTACAGTACCCGCAATTTGTTGAATTATTGGCAACAGCGCAAAATAATAAGCATCTGTACTGGTGAAAATATCCATTGGTACACCGATAATCCCAACAAAAATATGAACTTTCGATACCCATTCCATTGGCAAGATAGCGGTTAAGTCCATCGCTATCGATTTCAACATACCACCTTCGGATAAAATGCCTAAAAATGCACCTGCGGCTAGAATAATAGCCACCATGCCTAGAGCCTGCGGCGCATGTTGTGACAGTACTTTCATTTGCTCTTTCGGATTTGGAAAATTGACCATCAATGCTAGCGAAAGCGCTATCATGAAGACATAGGGGGCTGACAATAATCCAAATGCTAAACAGATAACTGACGCGATAATCAACCCACCGTTAATTAACGGTTTTTTAGGTTTATGAATTGTGTCCGTCACATCTGCCATATCATCACTAACGGGTAGCAAAGAATCCATTTCATACGGCGTGGTACCATTAAGTTTTGCAGCAGCAATACGACGTTTCTCACGCATTCCCATAATAACCGCAAATACAACGGCGCCGCCCATACCGATTAATTGAACAGGGATCAAATGCTGCCATAAAATAGAGGCATCTATACCCGTCACAGCTGAAGCTCGACCTAATGGGCCTCCCCAAGGAACCATATTCATAATCCCCATACTGGCACACATTAATAACAGCATTAAATATGGGCTCATACCAAGCTGACGATATAAAGGGAGTAGTGCAGGAATAATAATAAGGAATGTTGCTGCTCCTGAGCCATCTAAGTGCACAATACCCGCAATAAGTGTCGTCATAATACAGACAACAATAATGTTTCCCCGAGTCATTTTGACCATGATCCGAATTAACGGGTCAAAAATGTGCAAATCTTTCATCAAACTAAAGAACAAGATGGCGAATAAGAACATCGCGGCAACTTTGGAAACTTTATTAATACCACTTTCAAAAAAAACAGATATTTCTGCGATAGAATATCCTGCTAATAAAGCGCCGAGAAAGGGAATACACGACATTGCAATAATGGGACTCACTTTTCCCATCATTAATAGGGTGACTATCGATACAATGATTAAAATACCAATAATTGTTAACACATGAGCTTCCTTCTTAGAATTATATTTTTCAGGTGAATGATTTTTATGTAATTAATTTGATAACCTTCAATATTCAACATTAATTATATTGAAGAATGAATTTACTCATTTCATTACGTATCAGTACCTTGCTTATATAAATCCTTTAGCCTACCCGCAAGTCTCATTGGCTATTTTTGCGGTAATAACAACTCATTTACACTTATTAAAATCACTATTTAAAATAAAAAAATAGCCAAACTCACTATTAGAACCATTAAAACCATAGTCGCCCATTAATGCCAAAGAGAATTGGTTATTAATTAGTTAATTAATAACATGTGGAATTATCGATATATATAATTTCTCATCACTATTTTATTTTAATTTTTCTATTATTTTTTTAAAAAAATTGTTGTTTTTTATGCAGGTTAGAAAGGAAAATCTGCTTTTTATCTCTTTGCTCAAATATGAATTAAATGACTTGATTTTTTTCTTTATCTCTCCTCTAAAAAAATACTGTTTTCAAATCAATACCACACCATCTCACAAAAATCGCTTATTGATTCAGGTATAATATTAGGATAACTAAAGGCTACAAATAGGGAATTCGCTAATGAGTCACCTTTTTTCTTCTGCAGCAATGGGTCTGGTTTCACTAAAAAATAGAATTATTATTCCACCGATGTGCCAGTATTCAGCTAATAATGGCTTACCAACAGCTTGGCATAGCGCACACTATATGAATCTGGCCTTATCTGGGGCGTCATTGGTGATCGTCGAGGCAAGTGCTATCGTGCCTGAAGGGCGGATTACCTATAAAGATCTTGGGCTATGGAATGACGAGCAAGCAACAGCCATGCAACAAATGCTCACTGATATTCGACAATATTCTGATGCTCGATTAGGTGTACAAATTGCCCATGCAGGCAGAAAAGCATCCTGTGATCTTCCATGGTTAGGGGGAAAAAGCCTCAGTAAAACGGATGCCCATGGTTGGCAAACTGTCGCGCCTTCCCCTCTCGCTTTTGGTAATAATCCCTTGCCACGGGAACTAACTACTGATGATATCCAAGAAATTAAACACCAATTTATTAATGCGGCAAAACGGGCCGAACAAGCTGGTTTTGACGTTATAGAGATCCACGCAGCTCATGGCTATTTATTGCATGAATTCTTATCTCCTATTTCAAACCAACGCCAAGACGAATATGGTGGAAGTTTCGAAAATCGCAGCCGCTTGCTAATTAATGTATTTCATGAGGTGCGTAAAGCTATCAGCCCTAATATTGCTGTTGGTGTACGTATTTCCGCAACGGATTGGTTAGATAATGGCTGGGATGTTCCCGAATCTATCGAACTGTGTGAACAATTAGAGGAACTCGGCTGTGATTATATTCACGTTTCTTCAGGAGGGCTTGCACCAGAACAACAAATCCCGCTAAGTCCTAATTATCAAGTGCCTTTAGCGCAAGCTATCCATGAACATAGCATGATGCCAGTTATTGCGGTTGGACTAATAACAGAACCGCTACAAGCAGAAGCGATTATTGCAACGCATCAGGCGGATTTTGTGGCCATTGGTCGTAGGATTTTATTTGAGCCCCGTTGGCCTTGGCGTGCGGCAACTGAGTTGAACGAGCAAATTAATGTAGCGCCGCAATATTTACGCAGTGCTCCCCACCAATTTAAAAATTTATTTAAATGATATAAGTACCCGCAGTGTTGGATAATTCACTGCGGGTTAGGCAATATTAACGCGCGTTTTGTGAACACTGTTGAACGAATTCAATCATTGTTTTTTGGAACTCAGGCTCTGCATTCCCTGATTTTTCCAATTCACCGTCCATACGTTTAAATTCACTTAAACCATATTTTTCAATCGTTTTATCGTATGCACAACCACAAATGGCGCTAATTGCTTTTGCAGTTTCGCCTTGTGGGTTACCTGAAGCCACCACACAAGTATTCACAAAATTTTCTTTGTATTCTGCAATTTCTGATTTTTCATCGGAGCATGCTGATAACACGCTCATCACACCCGCCATACCCAATATTAATACTAATTTTTTCATTTTTTGCCTATTCCCCATTCAGCTTTCAATGCATAAACAAATGGCAATGCATGCTCTTGTTCAGTATTTTGCTATTTTGGGTAATTATTGTCTACTTTCAACACTATTAATCTTAATTTACAGAATAAGAATGTCTTATTAAGATTAATACCCTATCGATAAATCTTGCTATTAATCATAGTCGTTTTCTTTAAAAAAATCCGCAATCATTAATGTTTTTTTATCTATCAGTCTTATTTAGATAATGAGTTTGAACAACGCCAGCGGTAATAAAATAAAGAAAATAAAATCAGTATGCAGCCCACGATTTGAATTAGCGGCATACGTTCGTGATACCAGATGGCAGCAACAAAGACTGTCATTACAGGCTCTAAGATCATAATAATCGCTGCATTGGCTGCGGTGGTATTTTTTTGACCAACAAGTTGCAATACAAAGCGTAAGCTTGTCGCGATAACCACACTTGCCCCTAACCACATCACGGTTGGTGTGGTTAAACTTGTCGGCCATTCTTCTAAAAAGAATGAAAGCACCAAGGCCACAATCCCTGTTGTGGCTAACTGTATCGTTGTTAAAGGTAAAAGAGGCACCATTCGGGTATACAAACTGGTATAACAAAAATAAATCGCTTGAACGATAGCGGCACCTAAAAACCACAACTGGCTTGCTTTAAATTCAAGCTGCGCTTTAAATAGAGTTAAACAAGCTAGCCCAATAATCGCTACTGGCAACGCTTCCCAAAAATATCGGCTTGGTCGATTTTTCAAGATAACCCATGCGACTAAGGGAACAAATAACATCGCAAGGCTCATAATAAAAGCCCCTTCCCCAATAGAGTCAGTTATCGCAACCGCATGGATCCACAAAACTAAATTCAGTGCCATCCAACCGCCTGTCATTAATATTTTAGGGAGTTGCTTCAGTGGAATTCGATTTCTTTTTCCTTTGCAAAAAGGAAGCAATATAATAGCGGCAAGTAAAAAACGCGTTCCCAGAAAAGCGAAAACAGGCATACCTTGAACGGCTTCACGCGAAAAAACCCACCCCCAAGCGGCAATCATCGTGGTTAATACCAAGAAGAATTCAGCTTTCCTTTGTGAATACATGTTTCCCTCTACATAAATTTGATCGCGAGTTTATATATCATACTGGCTTTTACAACCAAACCAATTACATTTATGGTCTTTACCTACTTAACTTTAAATTAAAAATATCCCACCAAAAAATGTAAATATGACCTTTAAATTCCCCTTATTTCCCCTTAATGACGTTATTTCTATTTTTATCTACTCTTTTTTCTGGCAAAAACTCTAAGAACAAATGTTTCTCCGCCTAAATGGGGAAATAGGTAAAAAAACTCGACAATTTTTATTCACTTTTTATCTGCGATAATCATTTCATCGTAACAATTTCTTATATTACTTAACGCATTGCTGTTACTTATTACAACCAAGGTAAATTGCCATGATCATGAAAAATACTGTCTCAACGGACAACGATATGGTCAAAAAAGTTAAACTCGCTATTAAAACACGAAAATATGCTCATGCAGATGAAATCAATTTGTTATGGCAACATGCTCTGAATACCAAGGCCGTGATCAGCTGGAAAAAAATAATGTTAGTTTCGATTATCGTTAGCACAATTATCCTGATAATCAGTGCATTATAGCATTCAACGGACATAAAAAATCGGGCAATTATGCCCGACTTTTATTTATCCTCATGTTAGCCGCGTATTATTACCAGTAACCTAAGAATTTCCACCAGACACTACCAATAAAGAACCAAATAGCGAGGTTAACAACACTCATCACAAAACCTGTTTTCCACCATTCACCTAACGTTGCATACCCCGACCCGAAGATAATGGGTGCAGTACCTGTTCCATAATGGGTCAACGACATCATTAACGATGATGAGAATGCGAGTGTCAGTGCTAATAGCATTGGAGGCGCACCTAATGCTAAACCTGCAGAGAAAAACGCCGCATACATAGCGGTAATATGCGCAGTAGTACTCGCAAAGAAATAATGGGAGTAGACATAGATTAAAACAAGGATGAGCATACCCCATACCCAGCTAATCCCCATACTATCAATTGTGCTTCCGACAGTTAATGACATCCATTTAATTAGGCCTAATTTACCTAAGAAGCTCGCCATCATAACTAAAGCGGAGAACCAAACGACAGTGTCCCAAGCCCCTTTATTTTTCAATACGTCATCCCAATTAATCACGCCTGTTGCCAATAGAATACTGAGTCCAATAAAGGCAGCCGTTGTCGCATTAATACTATAAGCAGGCCCAAAGATCATCGCAGGTACACCAGCCCACATTAATAGCAGTAAGCCAAATACCCCTAAAGTGATCTTTTCAGGCAATGATACTGGCCCTAATTGTTGTAAACGTTCTTTTGCAAAATTAGGCGCATCAGGCGTTGAGGTGATTTCAGGTTTATACATAAAGTAAATAACGAGAGGCATTAAAATAAGCGAAACAATAGCAGGAACAAATGCCGCAATCGCCCACATTCCCCAAGTCAGCTCATTACTTTGGCTGGTTTCACTAATAATCAAACTGACGATTAACGGGTTTGGCGCTGTTGCCGTAATAAACATCGCCGATGTAATCGGATTAATATTATAGTTTACTAAAGAAAGATAGCGTCCTATTTTACCTGCCGTTCCATCTTCTGCTTTTGACCCAAAACTGTCAGATATTGAACGCATAATCGGGTGAATAATTCCCCCTCCTCGCGCAGTATTACTTGGTGTCACTGGGGCAAGAATTGTTTCTGCTATCGCAAGTGAATATGCAATTCCAATCGTTTTTTTACCAAACAATGAAATAACATAATAACCAATCCTTGCGCCTAAGCCTGTTTTATTCAAGCTCATAGAAACCATAATCGAGATACCGATTAACCAAATTAAATCATTTGAAAAACCACTTAATGCATCAGCAATAGCGCCTTTCGTTGATTCAGGGTTGGTGACTCCTGTTGCTGCAACTAGTGAAATAGCCACAATAGAAACCCCACCAATTGGCAAAGCTTTGCCAATAATAGCGGCGATTGTGCCGACAAATAGTGCCAAAAGATGCCAAGCATTGGGATTAACACCCTCAGGTACTGGAATTAAAAACCAAATGACAAGTGTGATTACAACTGCGATTAATGTTGGTACAGGTTTTAAAGGTGTAAGTTTATTCATAGAGTTATCCATACATGCCTAAAGATGGAAATACAGAGTATATTCAGATAATTATTTTGATTTACATCATCATGTTAACAATGTAGAACCTAAAAACTTTGATCGTTATCAGTTAGTTACTTTATTTCAGGAATAAAGTAACTTTTTTTTGTAAAATTTGGTTATTACTAACTTTCCAATAATGCTAATGCCATTATTGAATGCAAAAAATCCTTACTTGCTTTTAATAACACAAGAAAAATATTTACTCGCTAAATTGGTATTTTACATATTTATAATGTATTTAGGTCTATCGCATATAATAGCTCAATTTATTATCTTAATTTTCTTAATATACTAAAATTTCAATTTTTTTATAATTTAACCTTGTTTTTTGTAGGCTGAATCGAATTAGTTACACTTTAGATATAAAAGAACACATTCTTTAGATATATACACATAATATTTCAATTACATTTACAGGTGAAAAAACACATGAGATGAATAAATAACCAATATTAGATTAAAAAACAAGCAATATGACTTATTATTTGATATACAATTGTTACTTGAAATAATAATTTTTTTGTGCATTAAAAAATGTCCTTTAGATATTCATATCTCATTCCATATTATTGTCTCTAATCTACCATTAATTACAGCACGCTTCTTAATATAACCATCGAGGAAATAAAATGACTACCAATAGCCAATACAGTAATAATTCTCAACCATCTTGCATTGTATTATGCACAACCAATAGTCAAGAGAGTGCAATTAAAATCGCACAATACCTTTTAGATAACCAGTTAGCTACTTGTGTTTCTTTATTGCCTGAAATAATATCTTTATACCTTTGGCAAGGTAATATCACAAAAGATAAAGAAGTTTTACTACTAATTAAAACAACACAATCTAATCAACTCAGCATTTTTGAGGCGATAAAAAAAATACATCCCTATGAAACACCTGAATTAATAAGGCTTGACCCAAGTCAGGTTGAGGATAACTATTTACAATGGCTAATTAATTCCGTCAAATAATACTCTACTCAAATGATTTTAAAAAATTTTTTCCATTATTAATCAACATTTGATGTATTTTTGGAAAATAATTCATCTGGTCGGGTATGGTTTACATTCAATCAGTGATATATAAGTAGACTCGCTTTATATTTATTTTCCCTCCTTATCTTTTTTGGGAGGTTTTTTTTGCCCATTTTTAGTGTTCGCTTCCCCCCCCCATTAATTGAAATAAAAACCATACTAAATTAACTTTTTAAAATTTTAAATTTTAAATTAATTTTGATTGATAATATACAAAAAAACACTATATTATTTTACATAATATAAATTCATTAACTAAAAGCGAGAAAAAAATGTCTAAATACAATGACGTTACCCAACATATCAGTAAACACCTTCCGGAATTAGGTAAACATATTCCTGACGTTATGAAACACTTTTCGGGGCTTGTGAGTACTGGCGTACAAGATGGTGCCCTTGATAAAAAAACCAAAGAGCTTATCGCTATTGGGATCGCAGTTGCAAACCGCTGCGATGGCTGCATTGGTTTTCACACCAAAACATTAGTTGAACTAGGCGTAAAAGAACAAGAGTTAGCTGAAGCACTCGGCGTTGCTATCTTCATGGGTGGTGGCCCATCTGCCATGTATGCAGCTGAAACTATTAGTACATACAAAGAGTTTTCAGCCAAATAAATAATGACTGTGATATTGCCTTAAATTTCATAATCTAAGGCAATTGAATTGGCCACTTAAAAAGTCGCCTCAAGTCCCAGTCTGAACGTCCTTCCTGGAATTGGCATATAAATAACGGTACCTGGGTCAAACGCATAGCGATTGGTTAGGTTATCAATATTGAAATTCACATGAAGATTTTTTTGAATAGAATACTTCCCTAATAAATCAAAAGTCGTGGTTGCATGTAACTTAGTGACAGGGGCAGCGGCTGTTCCCGCTAACCATTTCTGTGGGTATTCCTTGCCTGCATTATAACGCACACGTAAGCCTGTTTGTAATTTCTGATCAAACATTTTCACCCCCACGATTCCAGAGACGACCTTTTTCGGTGGGAGACGCGATGGTGATAATCCCCATGCAAACCCAACTGAGTTACAAGCAGCGGGTAAGTTACCTAATTCCATTTCATCACGAGAACAAAGCTCTGAATTGTTATAGAAAGTCGCATCTAACGAGCCGAAAGCATAATTAGAGTCATATTTCGCTTCAATTTCATAACCTGAAAGCTTGAAACTATCGTAGTTTTTCATGACAACATAAGGTGAATAGACCCCCGTTGGGTTTACCCCTTGGGAAAGATAGCCTTTAATATCATTATTAAAGTACCCCACCCGTAAGCCAGTAGTATCTTCATCAAAAATCAGGTTATTTTTTTCAAAATCAATTCCAACCTCAAATGATTTTGCATGCTCTGGTTTAAGTGGCACATCGGGTGTATAAGAATACGTTTGCCCAGAAACTGTGGTTTCAAATAGGCTTGGCTCACGGTAACTGTCTGAATACTTAGTATAGACATCCAACTCATCAGTCACATGAAAACGCACTTCACCTAAAAAATCATTTTTCGGGCCATAACTAATGCTTTTCCCTAACACATGGTCATCGACATCAAAAGAATGAATACGCCAACCTGCCAATGTACTAACCCACTCACCTTTATATTCCATATTGGTAAATGCCGACGTATTTTTTCCTTTTGCATTGCGTGTTACTGGCGTTAACTCCTCACCAGGGATCGTACCTTCTGGAGTCCATATCGGTTGGTATGTTTTGGTTAACGGCTTCGTTTTTTGTTCCATAAATTCCACGCCGTAAGTCACATTAATAGGGTAATTTGCAAACTCAGAAGTATTTTCTAAGTTAAAGCCCATGCGTTCATCGGTATAACGATGCTGATATTGGTTGCCATAATGTGCAGTAACATCATCGGTCGTGCCATTACGTTGCTTAAATTTACCTTTTGTCCACCACAAACCTAAATTCATATCCACCCACAATGAATCAGGTTTATAGGAATAATTCAATGATGCGGTATCGATATCTGCCGTTCCGAGTGACCACTGTGGCATTTTCCCGTCAGATTGATACCAATATGCAGCTAAAACTTCCCCTGCTTTTTGTTCATGACGGCGGTAATTTAATTCGATACTTGAATAAGGGTTAATATAGATATTGGTTTTTAACAGCGTTGATTGACTTTCATAACTGGTATTGACCACCTCTTGCCCAGGTTTTATGGGGGCATCTGTAGTTGAATATTTATGGTAGCCATTCTTCCCTGCCAAAAAGTTGCCTTGCTTTCTATCACTGTGAGCAATCAGTACATCGAATTTTTCATTTCGATACGCCATTCCCACTGTCACTGAACCATTATTAAAGTGAGAATTTTTAATCCCATTCGATAAGCGGTACTGTGATTCGTTTTTTTCATCTGATGCCACTGATGGACGGCGATTATTATTGTAAATATTCCCTTTAAATAAAAAACCGAATTGGTCACCTTGGGGGATAATACTATTCGCCGATAAGGTTTTTAATTTCACCGTTCCCCCGATAGCACCACCAGAGAATTTACTCATCGACGCCCCCTTTTCAATATTGATAGTATCGACCAAATCCATATCAATATAGGTTCTGTCCGTACTGCCTTGGTAGCCTCGCCATGTATTGGTAGATTGCAAGCTGCCATCAATAATAATCGGCACTCGCCCATTACCTTGCAAACCACGAATACCGATATCCAATGCACCCGCTTCATTTCGAGCATTAT
Organism: Providencia xihuensis; assembly: GCF_041953405.1. Classification (NCBI taxonomy): domain Bacteria; kingdom Pseudomonadati; phylum Pseudomonadota; class Gammaproteobacteria; order Enterobacterales; family Morganellaceae; genus Providencia; species Providencia xihuensis. The sequence goes on from NZ_CP169565.1 coordinate 2,893,240, forward strand.
TAACCTGTAATGAACTTTCATTCGCAAATATATCGGAATTGGTTGTTCCTCGAACCGTTGAAACATCTTTGGTATCGATTTGTTTGCTATTCGACTTTATTTTACTGGCAGTGACCGTCAGTTTATCTTTCTGAGGTGTAGTTTGAGTTTCATCCGCAAATGCCGCACTTGATGAACAAATAACAAGTAAGCTAATTATTTTTTTATTTTGAAATATCATTTAAGTAATGCCTTCATTAATTAATGATTATTTTATTGAGACAATAAAACCCCGTACGGGCAGAGTTATATATCCCTACTGCCATACTGGAATTCATGAATTTTATTGTAGGTTTATATGTTACGCTTTAAATGAAGCCAACAGAAAAACCTTATTTATTGAATGGTTACGTGCCTATTCCCCCTATGAATGCAATAACCATTGAAATATACACCAATGATAATAATGATCAAGATAATAATGAATATCATTTGCATTATTATTATCATTATGTTGTTTATTAATAAAATCTTTATTCAAACGTAAAAAAAGCGACAATACTCAACGTATCGTCGCTTAAGGGAATTAAATGACCGCTAGTAGCTTAATATAATGCGTTATTTCTGAGGCTCCCTCCGAACAGGAGCGCCATCCGCTACATAATATTCTGCATCACTTGCTGCTAATGGAGAGCGATGACGAATTTTATCTGCAATTTTTTCGGCAATCATAATGGTCGTTGCATTCAAATTTCCCGTAATAATGAGCGGCATAATCGACGCATCGACTACTCGTAAGCCACTAAGCCCATGTACACGCCCTGAACCATCCACCACTGCCATATCATCATTGCCCATTTTACAGGTTCCGCAGGGATGAAATGCCGTTTCGGCTCGTTCCCGAACGAATGCGTCGAGTTCTTCATCCGTTTGAATGTGCTTACCAGGGCTAATTTCCTCTCCCCGATAAGGGTCAAGTGCTGGCTGCGCCATGATTTCTCGCGTGATACGTATTGCTGCGCGGAACTCTTCCCAATCCTGCTTTGATGACATGTAATTAAATAAAATGCTTGGGTGTTGACGTGGGTCTAATGAGGCTAAACGGACTCGGCCGCGACTTGGTGAGCGCATTGAACCCACATGAGCTTGAAAACCATGTAAATTTACCGCATTACTGCCGTTATAATTTATTGCTACAGGCAAAAAATGGAACTGAATATTCGGCCATGCAAATTTATCGCTGGTGCGTATAAAACCCCCAGCTTCGAATTGATTACTCGCACCAATCCCTGTGCCTTTAAATAACCACTGTGCACCAATCATCGGTTGGTTATACCATTTTAATGCGGGGTATAAAGAGACAGGCTGTTTGCATTCATATTGCAAATACATCTCAAGGTGATCTTGCAAGTTTTGCCCAACACCTTCTAATACATGCACTTTTTCAATATTAAATTCATCTAATACCTCTTCGGGGCCAACGCCTGAGCGCTGCAAAATTTGCGGGGAAGCTATTGCACCTGCACATAAAAGCACTTCCTTTTGCGCTTTTACCGTTATTGCCGTCGTGCTGTCACCTTGGTAATATTTGGCCCCTATCGCCTTTTTCCCTTCAAACTCAATGATATCTGTTGTTGCATGCGTCACGATTGTCAGGTTTTTTCGCCCTTTAGCTTGGTCTAAATAACCACGGCCTGTACTCGCACGTCGCCCTTGTGGTGTAACAGTGCGATCCATTGGGCCAAAACCTTCCTGTTGGTAACCATTTAAATCGTCAGTTCTTGGATAACCCGCTTGTACGCCAGCCTCCACCATCGCTTTAAACAGCACATTATTACCCGTTTTTGGTGTTGCGACACTCACAGGGCCATCTCCGCCGTGATAATCATTTGGCCCAATATCGCGGCTTTCTGCTTTACGAAAATAGGGTAAGCAATCAAGATAGCGCCAATCTTCAAGGCCTGGTGCTTGGGCCCACCCATCAAAATCCATCGCATTTCCACGGATATAGCACATGCCATTAATTAACGAAGAGCCACCAAGCCCCTTTCCGCGGCCACATTCCATACGACGATGATTCATATGAGGTTCTGGGTCAGTTTCGTACGCCCAGTTGTAACGACGCCCTTGCAACGGATACGCCAATGCGGCTGGCATTTGTGTGCGAAAGTCGAGCCGATAATCTGGCCCTCCTGCTTCTAGGAGCAGCACAGTAACTTCAGGATCTTCTGTCAGGCGTGTAGCAAGAACGTTACCGGCTGAACCAGCACCGATAATAATATAGTCATAGACCATTGTTATCTCCTCTGTTTCAGTCAAATTAAAATGATGTGATTAGAAAACGGATGAAAACTCCCCAAGTTCAATTTGAATGGATTTGATTTGTGTGTAGTTTTGCAGCGTTATGATGCCATTTTCGCGACCAACACCTGAGTGCTTATAGCCCCCCACTGGCATTTCTGCTGGGGATTCCCCCCATGTATTGACCCAACAAATACCTGCTTCTAACTGATGGATAACACGATGAGCACGTGTTAAGTCCTGCGTGACAATGCCCGCGGCTAGCCCATAGACGGAATGATTTGCACGCGCAATAACTTCATCTTCAGTTTGGTAACTTAAAATACTCATCACTGGGCCAAAGATCTCTTCTTGTGTAATTTGCATTTCATCACGGCAATCCGTAAAGACAGTCGGTGCCACATAGGCGCCCTTAGCAAAATCCCCTTCAACAAGACGCTCACCGCCACACAATAACCGTGCCCCTTGTTGCTTACCTAATTCAATGTAACGTAATACATTTTCCATATGAGGAAAGCTAACTAATGGCCCAAAATTGGTTTCTTCTACAATCGGTGAACCAATCTTAATTCGTGCAACCCGCTCTACAATTTTCGCTTCAAATTGCGTTTTGAGGAATTCAGGGATAAACACGCGGGTTCCATTGGTGCAAACTTGACCTGAGCTGTAAAAGTTGGCCATCATGGCAATATCCGCTGCTTTATCTAAGTCTGCATCATCAAAGATAATTAACGGGGATTTGCCACCCAACTCCATGGTGACCTCTTTTAAGGAAGAGGCAGAAGCGTTGGCCATCACTTTTTTCCCTGTCGCTATCCCGCCCGTGAATGACACTTTTGCAATTTCTGGGTGTTCCGTGAGCCACTGCCCGACTTCCCCTCCCTTACCCGTTACCACGTTAAATACCCCCGCAGGGACACCCGCTTGCGTATAAATCTCAGCAAGTTTAAGCGCAGTTAACGACGTCACTTCACTGGGTTTAAAAATCATCGCATTGCCCGCCGCAAGTGCAGGGGCTGATTTCCACAACGCAATTTGAATCGGGTAATTCCACGCGCCAATCCCAGCGACGACCCCCAAAGGTTCACGGCGTGTATAGGCGAATGAACTTTCCCGCAATGGAATTTGTTGTCCTTCAAGAGCTGGAATAAGGCCTGCATAATATTCAAGGACATCAGCTCCCGTCACAATGTCCACATATCGAGTTTCAGAAAGTGGCTTTCCTGTATCAAGGGTTTCAAGGTAGGCGAGTTCATCATTGCGTTCTCGTAAAATATCGACCGCACGACGTAAAATTCGCGAACGTTCCATTGCCGTCATTGCCGCCCACACTTTTTGCCCTTGTTTGGCACTTTCCACTGCCCACTGAATATCTTCTTGGCTAGCCGATTGGAGATTGGCAATCACCTCACCATTGGCAGGGTTGATCGCGGGAAATTGGTCGCACTGTGGTTGCGAGCTATCAATATAACCACCATGAATGTATAGCTGATGTAGTGGTGGGTTCTTCATACTATCTCCTGTAAAATTATTTTAGGTTTGAGCTTCGTGTACCTCGCCGAGTTTCATTTCGATATACTCATTCGTTATTGTTAACGCATCGGAAACAGGGAAGGTTTCGTTACTTAACGCACTACGCAACCACAGTCCATCAATAAGTGCCGCAAGGCCTTTAGCTGCCATTCGCGCCTCATTTTTTGCCAGCACGCGCCCAAATTCATAACTTAAATTTGAATATAAACGTCGGTCATTGACCTGCTGTAAACGATTTAAACTTGGCTGATGCATGCTACTTGCCCAAAACGCGAGCCACGTTTTCATTGCCGCCTCGCTCGTCTGTGTTGGGTCAAAGTTACCCTCCACAATGGCTTGAATACGCGATTTAGCGTCTGCACCTGTTAACATTCTCAAACGCATCGCAACGGCAAAGCCCAATTGATATTGAATATGTCGCATAGTCGCTTCGAGTAGACCGTTTTTATCACGAAAATAATGGCTAATAATTCCCGTGGAAACACCCGCTTTACGTGCAATTAATACAAAGCTGGCCTCTTGCATTCCAACCTCATTAATTACCGCTAACGTTGCCTGAATTAATTGCTGTTTACGTATCGATTGAATACCTATTTTCGGCATGAGCTCTTAACCTAAAAACACATTGTCTCCATTTATTAAACGTTTTTTTAATTGAATGTTCAATCAATATTAACTACCATTTGTCACAATTAATTCACAATTTCACGGAGGGGAATAGGATAAAATAGGGTTAACTTGCTTAAATTTCAATTAATTAGCAAGAATAATAATTTTTCACCTGTTAAATAAATAAAAATGTGGAACTGCCGATGACAACTCTCAATAGTTCGAAAAATCAGCAGAAAGACAAATTAAATTCTGTGGTTTTTTTCACTTCCGCGGGTCTAATACTCGCGTTTTCTTTTTTCACCATCTTAATGACCGAAACAGCAAACCAATGGATCGTCGCTACCCTTGGTTGGGTATCAAAAACCTTTGGTTGGTATTACCTGTTAGCTGCAACGTTATACATAGTGTTCGTCATTTTTGTCGCAACATCTCGTTTCGGAAATATCAAACTTGGGCCAGAACAATCCAAACCTGAATTTAGCATGCTAAGTTGGTCAGCCATGTTATTTGCTGCAGGGATAGGGATTGATTTAATGTTTTTCTCCGTGGCAGAGCCTGTCACACAATATATGCTACCGCCAACAGGCGAAGGCCAAACATTAGAAGCAGCTCGTCAGTCGATGGTGTGGACACTGTTCCACTATGGCCTAACGGGCTGGTCAATGTATGCTTTAATGGGAATTGCATTAGGCTACTTTAGTTACCGCTATAATTTACCCCTAACGATCCGTTCCGCTCTTTATCCAATATTTGGCAAGCGTATTGATGGCCCAATCGGCCATACTGTCGATATCGCCGCCGTTTTGGGGACTATTTTCGGAATTGCCACCACCCTGGGGATCGGCGTCGTCCAGCTAAATTATGGCTTAAAAGTCCTATTTGATTTACCACAAGGGTTAACCGTACAAAGTGGCTTAATTTTCCTTTCCGTTGTGATGGCCGTGATATCCGCCACATCAGGGGTCAATAAAGGCATACGGGTATTGTCCGAACTTAATGTCCTACTCGCTTTAGGGCTGATTTTATTTATATTATTTGTTGGTGATACCGAATTCTTACTCAATGCACTCGTGTTAAATGTCGGAGACTACGTTAACCGCTTTATGGGGATGACACTCAACAGCTTCGCATTTGACCGCCCAACGGATTGGATGAATAGCTGGACCCTGTTTTTCTGGGCATGGTGGGTAGCATGGTCTCCATTTGTCGGGTTATTCCTCGCGCGTATTTCACGGGGGCGAACAATCCGCCAGTTTGTGATTGGCACCTTAATTATTCCGTTTGTTTTCACTCTATTATGGCTATCCATTTTTGGTAATAGTGCTTTGTATGAAATTATTCACGGAAATAGCGAACTCGCAAAAACGGTCTTGGAAGCCCCTGAAAAAGGGTTCTATTCCCTCCTTGAACTTTATCCTGGATTTGGCCTAACCGCTTCACTTGCCACGATCACTGGGTTGCTTTTCTACGTCACCTCCGCAGATTCTGGCTCACTGGTACTGGGGAATTTCACGTCAAAACTCAGTGACATCAATAATGATGCCCCTAATTGGTTACGTATTTTTTGGTCAGTCGCCATTGGCTTACTCACATTAGGTATGCTGATGACCGATGGTGTTGCTGCGTTACAAAACACCACGGTCATTATGGGGCTCCCCTTTAGCTTTGTGATTTTCTTTATTATGGCAGGCTTGTATAAATCATTAAAAGTGGAGGATTTTAGACGAGTCAGTTCCTTAAATACCAATGCGCCCGCGCCACTGTATGGCAACGGCACATTAAACTGGAAGCAGCGTTTAGGCCGTGTCATGAACTTCCCAGGAACCTCTTATACGCAAAGAATGTTGGACTTAGTATGCATCCCTGCGATGCAAGACGTGGCGAAAGAGCTGAGTTTAAGGGGAGCGAAGGTCGAATTTAGCATTCTTCCCCCCATTTCCGATGAACGGTTAGACCATCTAGAGCTCACTGTTGACTTGGGTGAAGAGCAAAGCTTTATTTACCAAGTGTGGCCACAACGTTATTCCGTTCCTGGTTTTACCTATCGTGCCCGTTCAGGGAAATCCCATTATTTCCGTTTAGAAACCTTTTTATGGGAAGGTTCGCAAGGAAACGATTTAATGGATTACACTAAAGAGCAGGTTATTAGTGATATTCTCGATCAATATGAAAAACATATGAATTTCATTCATTTGAGTCGAGAATCTCCCGGGGCAACTCTCACATTTCCTGAATCTGTATAACCCCAAATAAACAAGGGAGCTTATTGCTCCCTAATAATTTAATAATTAATGGTTCAACAATTAATTATACCGACCCGCTTGTTCCAACATCTTTTTCATTTGCTGGCGATCGTTCATCCATGGCGTTGCACTCGGGCATCCAGCTCCCGTTGGGTTAACATCACAAACATTGAAATGCCTAAACAAGGCATTTTCGTCGGCGTCACGCTGCTCAAGTAAAGCTTGATAACTTTGTTCTTCTGGCGAAAGTTTCTTTTTGGGATCAAAGACAAACTTCTGTTCTGCCTGTAATTTTTTAACCCCTTGGTAGTCTTTATCAAACTGGCGATCAACGGGTGATTTCTCTTTAAAGGTAAAGTCGCTGGCAAAGCCGCAAGAAGTGAAACTAAGAAAGATAATAAAAATAGCCTTTTTAAACATAAAGATACCCTACTGTTTCGATAAGTTTACATTATACGCACAACAGTAGTACCGTATAAAAAATAATTAAATACTAATTTATAATAATATTATTATTCAAATAGATAATTCACATTAGCTATAAAATCAATTGATTGATATAAATTTTATTAAGAATATAGAATTTACGCAGCATTAATCTTCAATCACTTATTAAAGTCTGTTATTACAATCTATTAGGTCCCTGCAATTTTTTAATCTTGCTAGAAATCGTCCGAGCCGAAAATAGGCGGTAAGTAAAAACAGACCGATGAGCTGATTCTGCTGCCTGAGACTGTAACCTAGTAGATTACTAACAATTTTTAATCTTGTTCCATTCGCTATTTTTTATAAAAGTAACCTTCCCCTCTCAATTGACTGATTAACTTATTGAGGGCGAAATTTCACTTTATATCACTTAACCTGCGAAAGGATAGACAATGAATAAAACGTATTTTGGTCCGTATATCGATGTCAGCGTAGATGCAACTTGGAACGATTGGCAAAACTACCCGAATGGCAGGCCTAATGCGAAATACAGCCAAGCGGCTATCAAATATGGCGTTGATATTCTTTATCTTGGTTTTTTAACCGCAACTCGTGATAAACAAGCAGCATGGTCAGCCCAACCTACGATGCCAATTAGCTGGGCAAAACCGTTAACGGATGAACTTATTACAGCTGGTGTCAACGTTGCCGTTTCATTTGGGGGAGCAGCAAACCAAGATGTTTCCCTCGTACAACCACTGGAACAACTCATTGAAACCTACCAAGAGGTGATAGATGTACTTGGCGCATCACATATCGATTTAGACTTTGAGAACGGCCTCTATGATGCAGACAAGGCGTTTGCTGCGTTAAAAGTGATTATCGAAAATAACCCTGAGATCACCCTAAGCCTAACCTTACCCACCCTGCCTACAGGACTCACAGGGACAGGGCTAGATTTAGTCAAAAAATCAGTGAATGCTGGTTTAGTCATGAAAGTGAATGGCATGGCAATGGACTACTATGACCCGAATATCAGCAGTCTCGGCGATGCGGCTATCAAAGCGGCCATCAGCATTAAGAACCAATTAAAGCCGTTCTACCCAACCGTTGGTGATAAAGAAATGTATGATTATGTTCAAATCACACCGATGATTGGTTTAAACGATGACCTGACTATGTTTAGTTTCCATGATGCGGATATCTTAAGCGAGTTTGCTAAGAAAATAGGGTTAAACCTTGTTTCGATGTGGAGCCTAACACGTGACCGACCAGGTAATAAACCATACCCTGAAGCCACAAGCTCAGGCAATCCAGAGCAGACTCAGGAATTTGAATACACCGAGTTATTTACCCAAAAACTGAATTCATAAATAACCCGATATCATCAATATCATGGATAATGGTGATATCCCATTTTTTCTGAAATACGGCGGCCTGATGTTTTGAGCAATTTTACATAATGATCAAGTTGCTGTTCATCAAAACGAATGGTTGGGAACGAAATAGATAACCCTGCCACCACATGACCTAAGCGGTCATACACAGGCACCGCAACACAACGCAAACCGAGTTCTTGCTCTTCTCTATCCTGCGCATAATGGCACTCCCGCACTGCAGCTAATTCCACCAGCAAATTTTCGATGCTTAAAATGGTTGTATCCGTTTTTTGGGTAAACGTCTCATCTTTTAAAGCTAAACGAATGGCTTCTTCATCTTGCCAAGCCAGTAAAATTTTGCCAATTGCTGTGCAATACAGTGGGTTACGGCGGCCTACCCGCGAATACATGCGCAAGTTATAACTGGAATCAATTTTATGAATGTAAATAATGGCATCTTCATCCAATGCCCCTAAATGCACGGCCTCATGGGTTATTTGCCCAATATGGCGCATTTCTTTATCCGCGATTTCAATTAAGTCCACATATTCAAGGGACTTTGCGCCTAATTCAAAGAGCTTTAATGTCAGTGAGTACTTATCTGCCTCACCTTCTTGTTCCACATAGCCCAATTGTTTCATGGTTTGCAAAAAACGAAAGGTGGTGGCCTTTGACATTAATAAACGCTGGGATAGCTCAGAAACACCAATCTCTTTTTGCTCCCCTAACGCACTGAGAATACTAAATACTTTCACCACTGCAGATACGGCATCAGTCTGAGTCGTCTTATCCATGTTATTTTCTTCATCCTATTAGATTGGCCGCGATAATTAATATCATAAAGCCAATTAAAACCACGCGATACGCCATAGCATAATTGTCGAACCTCATAAAAACAAGAACAGCGATTCATTATTTTTAAAACGGCGTTTCATTTTTATTGAGTTTCTGTACCAAATGCGTTTTAATAGCCTCATCAGGTCAGTAATCGATAACACAGTCGTAATCGCGCAGGTGATAAAAATGAGTACACATCCGCAAGTTGCCGTCATTGGCGAGTGCATGGTTGAATTGCAAAAGTCGGGGGAGCTGTATAAACAAGCCTTCGGTGGGGACACGCTAAACACTGCGCTGTATTTGTCTCGCTTAACTCAAAAACAGGGTGTGACAACACGCTATATCACTGGTTTAGGAAAAGACCCATTCAGCCAACAAATGCTGGATAGCTGGCAGCAAGAAGGTATTAATACTGAAGCTGTCTCAATTTCACAAAAGCATTTACCAGGGATGTACCTAATTGAAACCTCCGCTGATGGCGAACGCCGTTTCTTTTATTGGCGCGATAACGCAGCCGCCAAATTTTGGTTGGATGAAAACAGCAAAGCACACACACAGCAACTTCTTAATTCACAACAATTTATTTATTTAAGTGGCATCAGCTTAGCGATTTTACCTGACTCAGCTCGCCAACTTTTAATGGAAATACTGCAACAAGCTAAACAGCACGGTGCGAAAATTGTGTTTGATAATAACTATCGCCCTGCTCTTTGGCCATCAAAAGAAGCCGCACAACAGGCTTACCAACAAATATTAAAATTAACCGATATCGCGTTTCTGACCTTTGATGACGAGCAACTTCTGTATGGGGATTGCCACGAAATCGAAGCCATTTCGCGTACGCAACTGTATGGCGTGAATGAGATTGTGATCAAACGTGGTGCGGAGGCCTGCTACGTGATCATTGATAATGAGCGCTATGAAGTGCCAGCAAATAAAGTCAGTCACGTTATTGATACCACCGCCGCAGGGGATTCGTTCAGTGCAGGTTATCTTGCCTGCCGCATTTTGGGCGGCACACCGTGCGACGCGGCAAAAACTGGCCACTTACTGGCAGGAACTGTTATCCAACACCGGGGAGCAATTATTCCTGCCGAGGCCATGCCAACCACCGATTTAGGAAAATGTTAAGGGGCTTTAGCCATGAATCAACTGATTGAAAGAATTAAAAAACTGAACGTTGTTCCCGTGATCACCATTAATCATGCAGAACATGGCGCACCACTTGCTAAAGCCTTGGTGGAAAACGGCCTGCCGTGTGCGGAAGTGACTTTTCGTACCCCTGCCGCCGTGCAAGCCATTAAAAATATGCGTGCCGCCTACCCTGAATTGCTGATTGCTGCTGGCACCGTGTTAACCACTGAACAAGTTGACCAAGCTATTGATGCAGGCGTGGACTTCATTGTTAGCCCAGGTTTTAACCCCAAAATCGTCGCTTATTGCCAACAAAAGAAAGTGATTATTATTCCTGGAGTGAATAACCCAAGCCTCGTCGAACAGGCCCTTGAGTTTAACCTGACCACCTTAAAATTCTTCCCCGCGGAAGCCTCTGGCGGCGTTGCCATGCTAAAAGCCCTGAGCGCTGTTTACCCAGTGAAATTTATGCCAACGGGCGGTATCGGTGTGAAAAACATTAAGGAATACACCGCGTTACCATCGGTGTTAGTCTGCGGTGGCTCGTGGATGGTGCCAAATGACTTAATTGACAAAGAAGACTGGCAAGCGCTCGGTAAATTAATTGCCCAAGCGGCAGCCATTTAATTAATAATAAAAAATCTCGTTGTCGTCATTATGCCCTTATTCCCATGATAAGGGCTTTTTTATGAGAAATTAGCCTGCATTTTTTGCTCAATACTCACTAATCCCAACAGCTGTGACTTGATTAATTATTGGTATTATTCATCAATAAAACGTTTGAGCTGTAACCGCAGCATCTCATTTTCACGCCGCAGTCTATCATTTTGATCCATCAAGCTCATGGCCATTGCAATCCCTGGCCAATCAATCTCTAGCTCATGGTAAAGACGCACGGCCCTTCTCACAATAATCACGGCTTGGTCGTCAAATAACCATTCATGAGTTGTTTCAATCGGTTGGATTATCCCCAGCCCGACAATTTCCTGTAATTCATCTTCAGCGATACCTGTATGAATACAGAAATCAATAACGGTTAGTGTTGTTAACTGTTCCATTATTTTCCTCCCCAATTCTTACGCGGGTCAAAACTCTGTTGTGCCTCCGCCAACTTCTGCCACAGTGCGTTGGATTGTGCATCACTGCTCTCTGGCATCACCACTTTTATAATCACGTATAAATCACCAGCATGCCCCTTGTGTACCAGTCCTTTTCCTTTAATTCGTAATTTTTGGCCTACTTGGCTATTTGCAGGAACTGTAATAACGATAGGGTCTTTGAGCGTCGGAATAGTGATTTTGGTGCCTAGCGCCGCTTCCCAAGGTGCTAAAGGCGCCACAATTTCCAAATCATGCCCTTTAATATCAAATAATGGGTGTGGCGCAATGCGGATAGTGATCCATAAGTCCCCGTTTTCACCGCCATTCTCCCCTGTGGTACCTTGCCCTTTTAAACGGATGCGTTGCCCATCAATAACCCCTGCAGGGATTGTCACATTTAATGTTTTGGGGATTTCATTGTCGATAAAACCGTAGGCATTATAAACTGGTAAATTGTAGCTTATGGTGCGTTTGTGTGATTCTTGGCTCTCTTCGAGGAAAATAGCCAATTCAACTTCGAGGTCTTGACCGCGGTGGCTACGTGGCTGCCTTGTACTACCACTGCGTGCACGTTGAGAAAACATCGATGAGAAAATATCATCGAAATTCCCTGAATCAAAACCTTGCTGGGAGTATGAATGACTTTGCTGGCCTTGAGCCCCTTGGTTAAAATAAGGGTCGTTTCGGTGTTCCCACATCTCATCGTATTCTGCACGCTTTTCTTTATCACTTAGTACTGCCCACGCTTCGGCGATTTCTTTAAAACGCGCTTCCGCATCGGGCTCTTTGCTAACATCAGGGTGATATTTGCGCGCTAAGCGGCGATATGCGGTTTTAATGGTCTTCAAATCATCAGTGCGATTTACACCCATGATGCTGTAATAATCCTTTAGTTCCATAGTCATATCTCGTTCATTTATTTGTTGAATAGAATTCTTATGGTGCTTTACCTTGCCGCGTGTATTTTGAAAATATAATGGCAGCATTGAATTTAACTTAAGATATTTAAGCAATAATTGGAATAGCCGAATGAGGCTAAAAATTAAATATATTAATTAATCAGCCCATTCAATAGATAACGATATTGTTGATTTCACGCGAACTACCATTCCATAAACACAGAAATTATTGATAAATCCCCCTAAAAACAGGAAATTTTCACCATTTCAGGCTAAACCTATAAAAGAGCTAATTGATTGCAAAGGAAACCCTATGGATGCTATTACCAGCCGCCTGAGCTATAAAATGAATTTCGCCATATCAGTTGAAGATTTTATTCGGTTAATTCTTCAGTCACCGTTTAGAGAAACGGTTTCAACCGATAATCTAACTCAATTAGATGCAATGCTGAATAACGCGGATTTATTGATTAGTGCATGGGACGATGAGCAAGTGGTGGGGTTTGTCCGCGCGGTCACGGATTTTAGTTCTTGCTGTTATATCTGCGAACTTGCCATTGACGCACATTATCAAAAACACGGCATCGACCGTCAATTAATGCGCATTGCCGCCGAAGAACTTCCCCCCGACTGCCAAATTTTATTTTTCTCCACCGACAGCAATCTCACCGAATATCTGAAATTGGGCTTCACCCAATCACCAAGAGCTTGGCACACCACCGCGGAGACCTATTTAGCCAAATCCGCCGATAGGGATTGAGGCACTCACTCACAATAAATTCAAGAAAATACTTTTTAATTCAACAATGATGCCCTAACCAATTCACACATAATAAACTCAAAAAATTCTTTCAACTCCGTTGCGATGCTCTAAATAATTCGGATTATGGATAGAGGACTAGAAAAGATACTTCGAGAAAGACACACATGTTTAGAAATCGGCGAGGGAAACCATTTCAATCTTATTATTCCCCTGCTCCAGATACTCTAAATAATTCGGATTGTGGGTAGAAGACTAGAAAAGATACTTCGAGAAAGGCGCTCATGTTTAGAAATCAGCGAGGGAAACCATTTCAATCTGATTATTCCCTCGATGCAAATGCTCTAAATAATTCGGATTGTGGGTAGAGGACTAGAAAAGATACTTCGAGAAAGGCACACATGTTTAGAAATCGGCGAGGGAAACCATTTCAATCTTATTATTCCCTCGATGCAAATGCTCTAAATAATTCGTGCTACAGCTAGGCGGCGAGTGAGTTTAGCCCTAGGAGCATACATAAGTATGTGACTAGGGTGAACTCATGAAGCCAACAACGCTGTGGTGCGAAGTATGACGAGCATCATCGCAACTTACCGCGCAAGCGCTTAATAGCCTGACTATGAAGCTGACTCACCCTCGACTCCCCCACCTCCAGCACCGCACCAATCTCCTTCAGGTTCAGCTCCTCTTGGTAGTACAACGTCAGCACCATTTTTTCACGCTCTGGTAGCTGGTCTATCGCCGCCATCACTTGCGACTTTAAGCTCGACTCCATCAGCAAGCTTAGCGGGTTACCACCGTCGCTCTCATCCATTTGCGGCTCACAGCTTTCCCCGTGAACTTCATGCCACTCATCGTAGGAAAATAGCTGGCTATTATTGGTATCTAGCAGTGCTTGGCGATACTCTGCAAGGTCAATATCCAGCGCTTTAGCGATTTCTGGCTCCGTCGCGCTGCGCCCCAGTGATTGTTCCAGCGCGCCAATGGCCTTGGTCATTTCCCTTGCTTGGCGGCGCACGCTGCGCGGTACCCAGTCACGGCTGCGCAGTTCATCAAGCATTGAGCCACGAATACGCTGCACCGCATAGGTGGCGAACGATGCCCCTTGGGTAACATCGAAACGTTCCAATGCATGCAATAAACCAATGCCCCCCGCTTGAATTAGGTCGTCGATATCAACACTGGCGGGTAGTCTAACTTGCAGTTTCAGGGCTTCATGGCGTATTAGAGGGTAATAACGCTCCCATAGGCTATTTTTATTAATCACACCTTCGGCAGTATACAAATCACTCACAACCTGAATCACCCTTCAAGCTTTATAAAAGGTACCCATTATCTGTGTTGGTTTTGATTTCAATCCGTAGAGTAAGGCACTAAATGTGGCTTTATTTCCCTTATCCTAAATAGGCAAAATTTGAATATTCACGAGGTTAATGGTTGTTTTAACACAACTTTCAAGAGATTTGATGGGTAATACAAGTGGGAGTGGTTGTTTTGTTAAAAGGTAGCTTTTTCATTAAATTGCAGGTTTTGGCTTTAGACTTTGCTATTAGCTGTAAGCTGGGTTAACCCCCTTAAAACAAATGAAGCTATTGGTAAACAACAAGCGCGCTTGGCGCTATGCATCATAACCAAGGTAAACATAGCATTTGCTATGGGAAGTAATGACAATGAAAATAATCGGACTAATAGATTATATAAAAAATATAATTCTTAAATCTATTTAATATTAATTAAACATTGAAATTATTCAGGCTAACAAGGTAAAAAATTACTATTTGACAGATTTAATTTACATAATGTATTTTTACATTCACCAATGCAACGGCAGATGAGTTTAATTAAAAAATCAAGTATGACCTTTATGAAATAATTAACTTTAAATTTTAACTTAAACCGTTAAGAATAAAAATGGCATACAAAATATATTTCTTTTATTTTTTCTTTCTTTTCCCAATGTGGATATCCAAAACATTGCAGCCCATCTATTGGGAACAGCAGGCGCAATTGAAGTTATTTTCAATTTCATACGTAATGATGGCGGTTGCGGGGGCGTGCTCACTATTTTATGCCAAAGGGCTATCCCGATTTGGTACTAAGACTGGTTTAATTGTGGGCTTTTTCCTGTATGGGTGTGGCCTTGTTCTTAGAGCCTATCCCACAGGGATGGCTATCGCCGTGACTTCAGGTTTGATGGCAGGGATGGGTGCGAGTATTATCGCTATTGCGCTAAAATCACTAATTTTTAATATTGATAAACAGGAACAAAATAAAGTCCTGCTACACACCGATAATTTAAGCACAGTTGCACAAAGCCTTGGGGCTTTTATTGCAGGAGGGCTAGTGACGATTTTATCAATTATCGATCAAACTCCATATCGTTCCGCCTTATTGATTAGCGGGGTCATGGTATTAATCGCCATAGTAGCCATTCCTTCATTAAAAATACCAAAAACTGAGAAACCATTAGTGAAAAAAGGTTCCCCAAAAGGCATTTCATTTTTTCCTTTTCTCAGTAAAGCAGATTTAATTTTATTTATTGCATTTATTATCAGTGGCGCCAGTTGGGCACTGATCTTTCCCATTATTCCTGTGTATTTAAAAAACATGCATTTTTCAGATGCGAATGTTGGCCTTGTGATGTCATTAGGCGTTATTTCTGGGTTAGTACTCAAGAACCTTTTTATGTTTATTTTTTCTGACAAAGATAAACCTATCTCATTACTCGTTTTTTCTGGTTTATGCATGCTGATGCTCTATGGCATGTTTTGGTCGATAAAATTTAGCTCCCCGATTGTTTTCGCCATCTCGGTTATTGCCATGTATATGTTTAGAACCGTTTGCTCACTATTAATTAATTTGGTTGAGATGGAGATTGCCCGCAAAGGGAATGCCGAACATATTTTTGGTTTAATACAAACCGCATTTTTAACAGGGGATATATTTGGCGGAATCGCCCTACCCTATGTTTATGAGTCTGGTTTTCTGGTTAACACCCCTCTCGTTATTATTATTTTTATTCTGTTATCAAATATATTAATTTACGCCTGTGCCAAAATTAACACTAAAACGTATGCGGAGTTTAACTGAAATACTACAGCGAGCCCTAAATAACTCGTGTTGCGGCTAGGCGACGAAGGCGGTTATCCCGATGAGCGTACATAAGTACGTGATTCGGGTGACTGACTGACGGCAACACCCTTGTAGTGCAAAATATGACAGGCAAAGAAAAGGCCAGCAATGCTGGCCTTCAGTATCATTAACCAATTACGAATTAACGTAACAGGCTCAGAACACCTTGTGGAACTTGGTTAGCTTGTGCTAACACAGCAGTACCTGCTTGTTGCAGAATTTGACCACGGCTCATGTTAGAAACTTCTGTTGCGAAGTCAGCATCTTGAATACGGCTACGTGCTGCGCTCAGGTTGTTAACAGAGTTGTTCAGGTTGTTGATGGTAGACTGCATACGGTTTTGGAATGCACCAAGTTTAGAGCGGTAAGTGTCTACCGTCGTTAACGCATCATCTAAAGTAGATAATTGCTTATCAAAATCAGCCTTTGCTTCTTCTGCTGTTTTAGGATCTAATTTTACTTCAGCTTTAGCGTTCAAGGTAAAATCAGCCGTTGTCGCTGTCGTGCCATTAGCCTTGAAATCTGATTGTGCTACTTTATAGTATGCATCATCTTTTTTGGCATAAATTTGACCGTTCTCACCTTTATGGAAAGTAACGTCTGTTCCAGCATCAACTATAGTAAATGTTGCATTACCTGTTAGTTCCTTGATTTGCGCAGCAGCAGCAGCCTTTTCGTCAGCATCGCCAGTGGTTGCATCTAATTTATCCATATCAGATAAGATATCACCCTTGCCAACTTTAAACTTATCAATACCTAATTCTTCTAGGTTGATTTTCTTCATATCTAATTCGATACTTTCTTTATCATTTGCACCAACCTGAAAACTCATTTTATTTTCTGATGCTAATACATTGATTCCATTGAACTGAGTTTGGTCAGAAATACGAGTTATTTCATCCATGCGATCTTTAACTTCCGCTTGGATAGAAGCAATATCACTTGATGAGTTAGTACCGTTTTTCGCTTGAACAGTCAGTTCACGAATACGTTGTAAGTTATCGTTGATTTCGTTAACTGCGCCTTCCGCAGTTTGTGCGATAGAAATACCGTCATTGGCATTACGAGAAGCTTGGGTTAAACCTTTAACGTTTGCCGTAAAACGGTTAGCAATCGCTTGGCCTGCTGCATCGTCTTTAGCGCTGTTGATACGTGAACCTGAAGATAAACGTTCAATTGCAGAACCTAATACGCCTTGTGAACGGTTTAAATTGTTCTGAGTAGTCAGAGACAGAATGTTAGTGTTAATAACTTGTGCCATGGTAATGTCCTTGTTATTCAAATTAATAAGTTAAGCCTATGCGCTTAACTGAGTGATTTTCGTCAGCAATATGTTTATCGGCTGTAACCAAAACCCCTTTAGGCTTTTTGAATAAAAATTTCATCAATAACGGCAAAACCTGCACGGGAAGCCGCTTTTTACTTTATTATTTTGCTTGGAATTATTTTATTTTTATCAATTTTCGAGTTATTTACCCCTAATAAGGATAAATACCTAGATTTACCCCGTTACTTCCCGCCATCGTTGTTTTTCAGAATAGTCTAAAATTTTCCTCCCTTTGGCCGATATCAGTCTAAATAGTTTTTATATTCAAGATTTATGTCGCTGACATAGCGTAGGAGAAAACATGGCAGGAATATCCACACTCGGTATCGGGTCAAACTTAGATTTAAACGTACAAATGGACCAATTAGAATCGATGGAGCGCCGTCGTTTAGAGCCATTAACCACCCAAAAAGCCAGTTATGACGCGCAAATTAGCGCCTTTGGTAAAATGCAGTCGTCCTTAGAAAAACTGAAAAAAGCCGCGGAAGATTTAAAAAAATACGGCGATATCAGCACCACCAAAGTGAATGGCGAATATAAAGCCTTTGATGTAAAAACGGACGGTAAAGCTGTCGCAGGTGTACATGATGTCACCGTTGAACGTTTAGCGAAAGCGCAAACCATCGCCACTAAAGGCACACCCAATAATAGTAATAAAGAGTTGCTGGGTAATGGCGATAAAGAACGCACAATCACTATTACCCAACCCTCGCAAAAAGAAGATAAAGATAAAATCGTTATCAAACTGGATAACGAACACACTTCATTGATTGAAATTGCCGATGCTATCAATAAAACCGATAAAGGCGTTTCCGCATCGGTGATTAAAGATAAAGACAATATTTATCACCTTGTTGTGACGTCCAAAAAAGAAGGTTCTGAAAACCGCATTAGCATAAATGTGGATGGGGATGACAAACTGGCTGACATCCTGAATGTTGAGTCTGTGATGGATGATAAAGGGGTTGTCACCATAAAAAATGCTGATACCAGCGGCATGGTGCAAAAAGTTGCCCCACAAACCGCATTGCTAGAGATTGATGGTTTCCAATTAGAATCACAAACCAATGAAGCCAAAGATTTATTTCCCGGTTTAACCCTCACCCTGAAAAAAGAAAGCGAAGAAGGTAAAGCCGACCATTTAATCGTTTCTGAAGATATCGAGCCCGCTAAAGGCAAAATTAAAGCGTGGGTAGATGCCTATAATGAATTCCAAAATTTAGCTCGCGAGCTGACTAAGTACACACCAACAGAAAAAGGGACTGCGCCCGATAAAACCAATGGCCCGCTGATTGGTGATTCTACTTTACGCATGATCCAAAGTACCCTGCGCACGCAAGTTCGCGTCCCACAAGCTAGCGGTGAAATTGATACACTTGGCAAAATGGGTATTAAGCAAAAACTGGATGGCACCTTAGAAATCGATAATAAAGTGCTGGATAAAGTCCTGAAAGAAAACCCATCTAGCGTCAAAGTGTTTTTTGCTGGGGACGGAAAAGAAACGGGGTTTGGCACCGAAAACTTTAACTACTTAAAAGACACCTTAGACAGCAAAGAAGGCACACTGCACAATGCCACCGATGGTATCCAAAAGAAAAAGAAAAGTTTAGATAAACGTATTGAGCAGACCAATAAGCAAATCGAAAACACCATGGATATGTACCGTCGCCAATTCCAAAACCTCGATAAAATGATGACGTCGCTCAACAGCACCAGTAATTCATTAGGCCGACTTTTAGGTTAAAAAATATGTATCAACGACACGCACAGCAAGCCTACCAACAAGTCGATTTGGAGAGTGAAATCACCAATGCGACCCCGTACCAGCTGATCCAAATCCTGTTTAAAGGGGCGCTAAGTGCCCTGAAACGCGGGGAGATTTTTATGCAGCAAGGGAAGGTGGCTGAAAAAGGTAAAGAAATCTCAAAAGCTATCGACATCATTGACACTGGGTTAAAGCAGTCGTTAAATTATGAAGCTGGCGGCGAACTTGCGGAAAATTTAGCAAGTTTGTATGAGTATATGACAATGCAGCTACTCCGTGCCAACCTCGAAAACAACGTGGCTTATGTCCAAGAAGTTTACCAGTTACTCTCCGATATCGCCTCTGCATGGCAACAAATCGGTGCAAATGTGGATGAAAGATAATCAGGTGGACAATAAAAATCCTATCGATTTACAAGAAATATACCGTAATGTCTTAGTATTAAGTGAAAATTTAGTTGCCTTAGCGCAATCTGGGGAATGGGAGACACTGGTCTCCCGCGAAACGGAGTACGTCCTGGCGGTGGAAAACCTCACCGCGTTAACGCAAGCGTTCGAAGAACAGCAGCCAATCACTGAGGAATTTATTCAGTTATTGCATAAAATTATTGAAAATGAACGTGTGACTAAAGAATATTTACAACAGCATTTAAACTTTTTAAGCAAAGAAATTAAGCAATTAGACCAAAAACGGGTGCTCAATAACAGCTATGGGCAATTCGATGAGACTGACGCCCCGTTGGTTATTCGCCCTAGGGAATAAAATTTGTGTGTCAGGCCAACAAACCTGACACGCCTCTTCCAATGACTATTGCTGCTGTTTTAAACGTTGCTGTTTTTTCAGCTTTTTAAGCAGCATATTGCGTTTTAACGTGGATAAGTGGTCGAGAAACACTTTACCGTGCAAGTGGTCGATTTCATGTTGCATCACGATGGCTAAAAACTCATCGCTGTCCACCTCAAATTCTTTACCGTGTCTATCAAACGCTTTCACTTTCACACGTAAGAAACGGTCGACATCCGCGTAGATTTCAGGCACTGACAAGCACCCTTCTTGGTAACTGGTTTCCCCTTCGCTTTCGACGATTTCAGGGTTGACAAACACCATCGGTTCATCACGGTTTTCCGAAATATCAATCACCATAATGGATTTGGTTTCAGCAATTTGCGTAGCAGCAAGGCCAATGCCATTATCAGTGCTGTACATGGTATCGATTAGATCATCGATTAACGTTTGTACCGCGGCGAAATCCGTCACAGGGCTGCATTTAATGCGCAGTCTTTCATCGGGAATTTCAATAATTTCTCTTACTGCCATAATTCAAATCCTATTAATTCAGTCTTTATTCTTAATAATTGAATCTATTGCTCAGCCAAATTATCTAAACGAACAAAGTTGCATAAGCAAGCACCCCAACACCGCGCGTTAAACACGTTAAGAGGAGATAGGCTTGCACACCTTTTTCTAATGAATGGCTTAATAAATAAGTATGGAAAACATTATCAACTTTTTCATTTGCCAAAAATAGGCAAAAAATGACATTGTGATTTAACCTTACTCGCACCTTGGCGGTTTTTTCGCCACAATGCCTGACCAAGCAATTTAAAATTTCGTGTAAAAACAAGGTACAATGCGGCTTGGCAGAAAAATACCATGTTATTTAACAAACTTCACCTAAAATATGCAAAAAGTGTCATTTAAGCAATTAATCATTTTACAATTATCTATCGCTAACAATTTCTCATCACCTGTTTAAATAACACTGGAGTTAAACTATCCCACTGCCAATATCCCGAATAAACAGCTTTGTATAAGCGATTTATCATTTAAGCCAAAAGCCTATAGCATGCTGGTGTCATTCAGACGATGACACATATTCAAACGATAACAAATAAAACAGGAAATAAATAAAACCACCAAACAAGCTAACTCTGGCATTGCCTCTATCGCGGCAATGAGTAATATCCCCTATTCCCTAAATAGCCGATTCAGTGCAGGGTTGGTATCGGCCGTTATCAAGACGGCAAAGTACTTGCCGCTGGAGTGCAATACCCAGTTAGGCAAAATGTAAACCTACGTAGTTCTATTGCGTGAAATAACGCAAATAACCCAGTAATTAATGCGGTGTTGCTGTCGGCTGGTAAGCTGGGTAAATACAATACGTATTTTCTTCTACCAAAGTCTCAAAGTACGTTAAAGTGGTAAAGAAAATAGAGGATGCCGCCTACGCTGTGTAATAGGGTTACGCAGGCTTAGCCATCCTCTATTTAAAATATATTCAAGGGCATTAGCAATGCAAAGTAAATATACCATTTGCAAATACGCCTTAATGGGGACGCTTTCATACTTTTTCTTTGTGAAAACACAGGTAAACGATTGCAGTTGATCTAGGTTGTGAATTCAGAGAAATAACCGCAGATACAAATTGCAACCAGGGGATCAGCTGGATACAATGCTTGCCTTTGTTTGCTCTCATCTCTATTGATAACCCAAATAATCTTGATTTATTAATATGTTAACGCAAACCTTCATTAAAAACATGCGTGTTTCTGATTTAATCAGCTCAAAAGCTGAATCGAGACAACAAGATATTTGTTTTTATTAAGCATAACAATGCTGCACTGAGTAACCATAAGCAACCGCCTAAGGTTCTCTGAAATTGATTAACCCTAATTTGAAGTCGCTATTGTGAAATTACTTTTTTGTCTTTCGTTAACTACTGCAATTCTCTCGGGCCTTTGGGCATGGGTCGCTGATTTACTTGGCTTAATTGGCTGGGCAGGATTTCTGGGCTGTACGGCTTACTTTGCCTACCCGAAAGATGGCATCAAAGGCCTTGGTATTACCGCACTAACCGTTAGCAGCGGTGTTGTGTGGGGATTAGTTATCTTACATGGCGGTAGCTATTTGCAAAACTTGCCGAGCTTTATCGGCTATTTCGTCACAGGATTTGTGGCCTTTTTTATGTGCATTCAAGCAAAAAAACAGTGGTTGTCATACATCCCTGGAACCTTTGTCGGTACCTGCACCATTTTTGCTGCGCAGGGGGCATGGCTGATCACCATTCAATCATTACTAATTGGTATAGTGTTTGGTTTTTCCATGAAGAAAAGTGGAATGTGGCTGGCTGAAAAGTGACAAAAAAAGCCGCTTTTAGGCGGCATAAAAGAATAAATAAAACCAAGGGAATTTCAAACAAGATTGATAGTACCTTAAATTCGTATAACAACAATATATAACATAATGATTTTATTAATAATTAATTAGAATAACGACTAAGTAAGCTTACATAGCTAAACGAAGAAAATGAAGTAAATATTGTTAACGAAATGATAAAAAATGAATATAAGATTCATTTTTTGATTAAGTAAGCTTATCTAACTACTCAATAAATAATTTCATATGAAACTATTCACATCATTATTAGTTAAATTCAGATTTATCTGTACGCCAATTAAGAGTTAAATAATGGAAAGATTAGATTGACTTAATATAAATAATAGTTTGGCTAAAAATAAAATCTTACTAGGGCTGGCGATTATTCGATATTTCTCGTTTATGAGCAAGAAAAAAACCATAAAAATAATATAGTTACCAATGAAATTCTTCTTTTTTAGAACCGACACTACGTTTTCATTTTCAACCAAAAGTTTTGTTGGCAAATATTAAAAAACTCTTTTCTTTTTGGGAATATTTTCAGACCATTCTCTTCGACTAATTGCCAGATAATCCAGCGCTCAGGGCATTGACTATCACAGGTAAATTCCGCTATTTCAATTTCCTCTGTGCATAAAAGTACGACCCCATCCGCAAATTGCCATTGGCGAGTTTTAATAAACACTTCAGATAAACTATCTTGCTGTTGTTGGTTAACAATTAATGTGCAATTCTTAGCCACTAGGGCTTGAGATATATAATGAGAAAGCATGCTAGTTTTCTATCTATAAAGGAAGTTTAGAGATCTTACGATTTAATTTGCTGCGCACAACAGCTATTAGTGACAAATCGCCTTTTTTGTGATCATTTTTAATAAAAACCAGTTATAACCTTAAGAAATTGTATCATTTGACTTAAATTAAGGAAGAACACATGAATTACCAAATTGTGACCATCAACGAAAGCCCTGCTCTTATTTTTCAAAATCTACCAACGCAAATTAATGGCTTACTTAATTTAGTGATGGATGCATCATTGACTGAAGGGATAAAAACAATTGCATTACCCGTTGATGAGCTAGCCCCTGCGTTTTTTACACTCTCCTCAGGCTATGCGGGGGAATTACTGCAAAAACTAACAAATTACGCCATTCATACGCTCATTATTGGGGATATTGAGCACGTTAAAAAACAAAGCAAACCCTTTAATGACTTTGTTTTGGAAGCAAATAAAGGCCATTCAATCAACTTTATTAACATGCTGTAAAGTTTGATAAACCATAAATTAGGTGGTCAGACGGTAGCTTTCATTCACCAAGGACATCAGCTCTGCAGCATTTACCTCCGCCCCTAGCTTCACGGTCACCCAATGTTCTTTATTCATATGGTAGGCGGGGTAAATCCCTTTTTGTAACCGCAATGAGCCCACTAACTCGGGCGGTACCTTGACATTCACGATATCAATTTTTTCCTCTCCTCCACCTTCGACTACTTTTTTTGCAGCAATATCCATAATTACCGCAAACCATTTTCCGTTATTGCCGTGTTTAAAGGTCGCAAATGTGGGGGCTCTTGCCCATGGGTACTCAGGGATAACACCATAATTATTTTGAATATACGCGATCAATTCATTTCGGTTCATCGTGGGCTCCACCCGCGCGTCTTAGTGAGCATTATTATAAAGGGAATTTTATCGTGAACCTAATCAGGCCCACGATAATTTTAGTGAAGTTCAATGCTTTACTTTAAAATATGGTCTGCCACCAAATAGCCCGAAATGGCATTAAGCCCAGCACCTGGCCACGTCGCAGCACCGATCATCCACAAGTTTTTAATCGGCGTTTTATATCGTGAATGCCCAGGGAAAGGCCTAAAAAGATAGTTTTGACTGAGTTGATGGCTGCCCGATACACTGTCACCATTCACCAAGTTACGGTTATGCCGCATGAGATCTGCTGGGGATAACACTGCATAATCAAGGATATTCTGTTTGATATTCGGCGCATAATCCGCAATTTTATCAATCACACGTTCGGCATATTGCTGCTTCATTGAGCCCCATTCCCCCATGGCAATTTCATTTCGGGAATCCGCCGTCGGTGCAAATGGCAGTGCTCTGACTTGTACCCACAAAGTTTCTTTTCCTTCTGGTGCACGCGTTCTGTCACTACGACTTTGTTGCCCCACCACCAGCATTGGGCTATCGGGCAAAATCCCCCTTTGGGCTTGGTCAAAGGTTGCGGAAATATCGTCTGTATACGGGCCAATATGTACATAACCAAAGTTAGAAAAATCTTCCCCTGCATTCCATTCAAGGGGTTTATCCAATGCAAAGTGCAACATCATCGTACCCGCACCATAACGATAACGCTTCGCTTTTTGAATATAATTGCTCGGTAAGTGCTGCTCTTTGATCAGCGAGTTAACGATTTGTGTTGGTGTAATATTACCAATAACCGCTTTTTTCGCACCAAAAGTTTGACCCGATGTGGTTTTCACCCCGATCGCTTTACCATTTTCGATAATAATTTCAGTGACCTCTTTTTGAGTCAGCACTTTCCCGCCATGATTTTCAATAATTCTGGCAATACTGTGCATTAAATTTCCCACGCCACCACGGCTAATGGAAAGTCCATTAAGATGGTCACTTAAGCTTTCTAAAAATGAAAATGTTGCTCCACCTGTTACATCAGGCCCATAATCAAGGTGAAAAGCCCAAGGAATAAATAATGCGCGAGTTTTTGGATGCGTAAAATAGTCTTCTGAAAATTGCCGTGTGGATTTAAGAATTAATTGCGCCAAATTAAGCGATTCCCCCATGCCTAAATGTCTAACCATGGAAAACAACTGCTTAGCTGCTTTAAAAGATGGCAACTCCATTTGCATTAATGGTGCAAAATGCCCAACGGTTTTTTGAAAATAACTGAGTAACGCCCAAAAGCTGTCTGCATCTTGCGGAGAATATTTGCGAAACATCGCATCGGTTTTAGCTCGGTCTTGGTAAACACCTATCCCATCGCCATCTGGAAATACATTGGAGTAAGGGCGGTCACTGGTCACGATATCAAAACCATTTTTATGCAGTTCACTTTGATATTCTTGGTAAAACGGTGATCCTAAAAATAACCCGATATTGGTTGCATACAAATCATGGTGGAAACCAGGCTGCGTAATTTCAGCGGTACGAGCCGCCCCGCCTATTGTCTCTTCACTCTCTAATACAACAACTTTAAGCCCTTTGTGCGCAAGCTTTGCTCCAGCAACGAGGCCATTGTGACCACTGCCAATAATCACCACGTCATATTGCTCATCCATTCTATTCCCCTTAATTCTTATTGTTAGCTTGAGGCCAGACCCAAGTGTCAATTTACATTTAAGCCTTTTAAGTTTAGATAATGAATTAGAAAAGCTAGATTATTTTTCGATTTATCTCATGCAATCTACCATTGAAACTATACTCTTATATTTCAATTAGATAAAACCTCAATAACAACATATCATTTAACTTTTCATACTCAAAGTTGTTTGATTTTTTCAAAAAAGAAACTCTGTTGGTTTTTGTCTATTATTAATTATTTCGCATACCCACTCTCACAACATGAGAATGGTAAAACATTAAATCCAAATAAATTGTATAAAGACAACTGTAATCTGTTTATTGTTTTAATAATACAGTTTCAATCATCATACAAAAATAAAGATGTAGTTATTCAAAAACAATTAAAAACCACATTAAAATAATAAAAACCATATTAGTTACTCAAAAAGTATTTGAATTACCTGATTTTAAAAGTAGTTAAAACGACGTTTTAGATAGATAATAACTTGTTCATAAAGGAAAAAACCTATAAAAATAGTATATTACATGGCTATGAATAGCATGTAAAAGTTTAATGTTCCACATTAAGTCCACAGCGCTAACGCCAGATAAATTAATGGTATGTTATATCAATCAATTAACTATTAATGCGATACAACTACACATTAGAATAATATAGTGATATAACAACCCATGTTATTTTAATAGGTCTCAGATTAAAAATATCAAGTTACTAAATATCAGTACAACGAAATATTACATACATTGTATGGTGGAATAACCGATGAAAGATCTTATTTTAGGGGGAACTGTTTTTATACCAGGGATCATACTCGTATTTTTTCTAGGGTTCTTTTCATGGCTAATCTTTAGGACTATTTATATAAATTTAATGAGCAAATATGAATATGCAGGGAACCTATTTGATATCTCTATGTTATTTTTATGTATTTTATGCATACACTTCATTATTAATTCGTAGTTGGTAAAAATGAATATCAGAAAATATTTAATCATCATTCTCTCTTTGTTCATCATTATTTCCTCTATTTATTTACTATGGAACCATTATGCACTAAGCCCGTGGACTCGTGATGGCAGGATAAGAGCTGAGATCAACCAAGTGACCGCTGAGGTTTCAGGTAAAATTGATAATCTTTTAATCATTGATAACCAAGAAGTTAAAAAAGGTGATTTGTTATTAATTATAGACCCGACAGATTACGAAATTAAAGTTCGCCAATCTGAACTCGAACTCAACGAACTGGTTATTCAACATAACTTTGCAAAAAACCAACTCGCTAGGCGTACAAAACTAAACCAAGTCGCCATTTCAAAAGAAGAGCTTGAAGATGCTCAGTCTCGGCTAGCGAGTCTGACCCAAAAAATAGAATTGGCAAAAGTAAAGATAAACAAAGCAAAACTTGATCTTTCAAGAACGCAAATAACCTCCCCCGTAAATGGCTTTATCACGAACTTAAACCTTAGAACGGGTAATTATATTAATGCTGGCTCGCCTTTATTCGCAATTGTAGATAAAGACTCCTACTATGTTATCGCCTATTTGGAAGAAACTAAAATGACAAATGTGGTTATAGGAGACAATGCAAAAATACAGCTATATAGCAATAACAATGAATTAAGCGGAAAAGTACAAAGTATCGGCCGTGCAATTGATGATAATAACTCATCAACAGGTAACCAACTATTAGAAAATGTGCAGCCCAATTACCCTTGGGTTAGGCTAGCGCAACGTGTACCAGTCAAAATATCGCTGAAAAATAGTCAAAATATATCTTTGATCCCAGGAACAACTTGCACTGTATTTATTGAAGAGTAAGCAATGAAATTAAACTGGTTATTTGCAATCAAGTATACATTAGCTATTTTACTTGCTTGGTTTTTATCCTCTTATTTTGGTTTTGATAAGCCATATTGGTCGATGATGACCGTTGCTATTATTGGCTATCCAGACCCATCGCTAAGCTTAGCTAAAATGGCTGCAAGGCTATCGGGTAGTGTTATTGGTGTCATTGCTGTTACTCTCATTGCCAATATCAGTATTAACGATCATTGGATTTTTACTGCATTAATCATTATTTGGTTATCGATATGTCTTTTTATGACATTAATTTCGCGTTATATGATGCCATATCTGTTTTCGTTATCGGGTTACACCTCCGCAATCATTGCTTTCGGTACGTCAGTATTTCCATTACCAATGACAATTTTTAACTTATCTCAAGAACGGTTAATGGAAGTGATGATAGGGATTGTCGTGTACACTTTTATAACCTACTTACTGCCTAATCAGTCGAATATACCTCAAACAAAATTAATTGATAAAAAAATACAAACAGAAAAAAAACAGTTATTATCAAACCTGTTCAAACAAAGAAATGATAAAATTCATACAAGCTTAAAAAATGTATTAGAAAATAGCATTAGTTATGATGAAACAAGTCAATATGAAAGCCATTTTTTATCGTTTAAAACAGCAAAGCATAAAGCGAAACAGTTACCTATGCTTATCGTTTTCTCTATCATGGGCATGGTTGATAAGCACTTTTTAAAATACACTAGCTACAAACAATTTTTAGACTTTAAAAAGCAAGAGAATGATTTATCTGATAGCAGTTTCTATTATTTTTTTGATTGGAAAGATGCTTTTTTAAATACACTTAGGCTAGTGATCAGTCTGGTTATTAGCGTATTATTTTGGCTAAACACAGGTTGGGAATATGGTTATATACTCCCTGTATTAGTAAGTATTTCATTTACATTTGGCGTGACTATCCCCAATGCAAATAAACTCGCCTTTATTATATTAGTCGTTGCCATTCTAGTGATTATTATTAGCTACATATTGAAGTTTTACTTTTTAATTCAAGCATCTAGTTATTTTCAAGCTGTAATGATCATGGCACCAATATTTTTAATTCTTGGTGTTTTAAAATCCGTAGGTAAACTCGCCTTTTTGCTCTCTCATGTCGTATGCATTTCCATGATATTTCTCATTAATTTTACCAATCCAATGGATTTTGATTTTTCTTACTTTGCTAACACCTCAATTGCACTTATTTTTTCCATTATCATTGTGATATTGATGCTATATATCATTCCACTGAGTAGTGCTCAGCAAATCGAGTCACGTAAAATGAATTTTATGTTGCAAAAAATTAGTAGCATGACATCTAAAGACCTTAATTCAGATAAATTAAAAAATACGATACTATTGAATATTAGTGCTATTTCTAACCCTAAGCACATTAATAAGCTTTATGTTTTATTGTCCTTAATTAGTCTCTACCAATTAGCTAAGTCACATGATGCCAAAAATAAAATTTTTCATCTTATTCATAGTGTTTCTATAGGTAAAGATAAGAGTTCGATTCTTTTCTCAATAAATTTAGAGGATAAATCAAACGATGATATTAGCTTAAAATATAGTCATAAAATTCTTAATTTCTTGCTCTAATTACATAGGAAGTTGACATGTTTGAATTATTAACTGCAATTGGTATTGGGCTCGCCGTATTATTACCCTTGTCTAACCCATTAACAACTGTTGCATTATTTCTTGGCTTATCGGGTGGAATGACGATTGATGCTCGTAAGAAAACCATAAATACAACGCCGATTTATGTTTTTTTTATTATGCTTGTTTCATGGTATTCAGGCCAAGCGATTATGAATACGTTTGGTGTTAGTATTCCAGGGTTAAGGATCGCAGGCGGTTTTATTGTCGCTTATATTGGCTTTAGAATGCTATTTCCCGTTGTTGAAGCCAATAAAAATAATGATGAAGCAAAGATATTAGATAACACCTCTAGTATTGCTTTCGTTCCTTTAGCTATGCCAAGTACTGCGGGGCCAGGGACAATTGCAATGATCATCAGTATGGCCTCATCTGTCATCACAAATGAAAGTGAATACCCTCATTGGGTTGTTTTAGTTGCTCCACCATTAGTTTTTTTCTTATTCTCTATTATTCTTTGGGCCTGTTTGAAAAGCTCAAATATGATAATGAAATTTTTTGGAACAAGTGGCATCGATGCAATATCAAGAATAATGGGATTTTTATTAGTTTGTATGGGAGTGCAGTTTATTATCACAGGAATTGGTGAATTAACCCGATCTGGCTTCTTTTATTAACTATTTTCCTATAACCATAATTAAACTAAGACAAAATTAAACGGACTGAGCCCTGTCATATACAGAATTCAGTCCTTAAAGGCAGATTAAGTTATTGTCTAGTTTTATGGCGTCAGTTCACTTTTTAGGGAGCCTGCAAGCTGATTTACTTAAATCCCTAATGCCAATACATTAATGAAATAATTCCTAGTTCGATGACAATAATGCTTATAATAAATACATTTAGTCAGCCTTATATACAACAAAACCTCGCAGTGCGAGGTTTTAAATAATATTCTAATTGGCTATTAATAAGCCTAAGGTTTTATCGCACTTTTACAAAAGTGTGAATAATTAAACCTAAATAGATTTTTATTAATTTTTACAGTGCAATTACGTTTGCAGCTGCTGGGCCTTTTGCGCCATTTTCGATAGAAAATGAAACTTGTTGGCCTTCAGCTAAAGATTTAAAGTTATCACTCTGGATTGCAGAGAAGTGAACAAACACATCTTTGCTGCCATCTGCAGGAGTAATAAAACCAAAACCTTTATCATCGTTAAACCATTTTACTGAACCAGTCATTGTATTAGACATAGAATTTCCTTTAATTTTTTTAATTGCCATAAGGCATGTGTTCGTTTGGTTGTTTATTGGTACTTATGGAATTAATTAGAAGGAATTCGCAATGAAGGGGTATCTGAGATAACGCTTAATGGTGAACAACTTTAAACTGACTAGCATAAATAGGCCTGTACTTCCAAACCAGTGACGACATTAAGCCACACATAAAACATAATTGCAATTTTATTTTACACCCTGCCCGCAAACCCATGGGTAATTCCATTAAAAATCGCGCCTAATAGAACACAATTTCCATCCTCATTTTAGACATAAAAAACCCGCCATTTCTGGCGGGCTAAAATTAGTAACACTATGATTTTATATCTTTATTTTCAATCGCGATGACTTGCGTTTTTTCTTCCTCTGGAATTTCATATTCAATATCTAATGCTAATAACCCACCCGATAATTCAGCAGATTCAATTTTCACATTTTTACCTAAATTAAACTCAAGGGAGAACGTGTTTTGCGTAATTCCTTTATGGATCCATTTTTCTGAGTCATTGTTTAATTCAGTGGATTGCTCACCTTGTATGCACAATTTCCCACCTTTCATGGACACCGTTAAGTCATCTTCCTTATAACCTGGCACACTCACTGTTAATTGATAGTGCGTATCGTCTATTTGTTTTAAATTATAAGGATGCTCTGAAGTTAACGGCCGATTACCTGTTAATTGGCTAAACAATCTGTCTATTTGATCAAACCTATTTGAAAGCAAGTTATCTGATAATGTTGGAAATAATGAAAAAGATCGAATGTTAGACATAAACGCTCCTTCAATATTCTATATCGTAAACTAAACCTATATAACCTTGCACCATCAACCTAGTGTGGCGTCATGCTTTAGCTTGGTGCATTATTTATATAAGGCTCACAGCGAATATTTCAAGTTTTCAATGGCACTTTTTTTACACATTTTTATTGGCTATCTTCATATGAATAGGACAACAAATTAGACATATTTGGCGTTATTTGCAGGTTATCTTACAGCCTTTATTAGCGTATAAATAAGATGGGTATCGTCAAAGTGGAATTATGATATTTGATCGCTGGATAACTCAAAGTCACTCAAGCCCATTATTATTTTGAATAAAAATGCCTTATCGTTGCTACTAACACGCCACGATAAGACCATTAATTTATAATATTCAAATAGATAAATAACTCACACTGGCATTGACATAATCTCTTGATACGCCGCAACCAGTTTATTTCGCACTTGAATACCCATTTGCAGACTTAGACTGGCTTTTTGCATATCCACCATCACATCATTTAGGGAAATATCTTGCTTCCCAAGGGTAAAATCTTCAATTTGCTTCGCAGAATCATTGCGTGTTTTATTGATTTGGTTAACGGATGCAACAAGGTGATCCGCAAAGCCCACTGGCTCAATAGTAGGTTTTATTGGGTTAGTCGCTTGCGTCGCCACCACATTTAATTGTGAAATAACCCCTTCAATGGCTTGAACTGTCATGATGTTCTCTTCTCAATATAGTGAATATGTACCACTAATTCATTCGTCGAGCTTACCCTACCACACCCTTTTTAACTTGAAGCCGATAAATAACACCAAATTTATAGGCTGATTCCGTCATTAGATTGCCCCAAGACAAGAAATAATAGCAAAGTGAAAAAGTGACGTTACGAAGAGGGAAATAACATTGTTTCACCAAAAGTATTTTCATCCGTCTAGTAGTCTGCCAAGCAGGGAATATTTATGAGTGCCGCATCTAAAGACACAGGAGAGGCTAAAAAAGGGTTTGCCTCAATGGTTGACCGCATTAAAGCCGATCCTAAAATACCGCTAATGATTGCAGCCGCTGCTGCCATCGCAATTATCGTTGCCCTCCTGCTCTGGTTACGTAGCCCCGACTACCGTGTCCTGCTTAGCAACTTAAGTGCTAAGGATGGTGGCGACATTGTTGGTCAGCTAACGCAGATGAACGTCCCTTATCAAATCGCCGATAATGGTAGCGCCATTTTAGTACCTGCCGATAAAGTGCATGAGTTACGATTAAAGCTGGCCCAATCAGGCTTGCCCAAAGGGGGGAACACAGGTTTCGAACTGTTGGATAAAGAACAGTTTGGTATTAGCCAGTTTAGCGAACAAATTAACTACCAGCGTGCGCTGGAAGGTGAGTTATCGCGCACAATTGAGTCACTCAGCCCTGTCCAAAGTGCACGAGTGCATTTAGCTATCCCTAAACCTACCTTATTTGTGCGTGAGCAAAAATTGCCTACCGCCTCAGTCACCGTAGGTTTATTGCCTGGCCGAATGCTTGATGAAGGGCAAATTAGCGCTATCGTCCATATGGTGTCGAGCAGTGTCACTGGGCTAACAGCAACAAATGTCATTATTGTTGACCAAGCGGGTCGCTTACTCACCAATAACGATAACAGCCAGCAATCCGCTAACAGTGCGCAAATTAAAATGACCAAAGAGATGGAATCCCATCTTAAACAGCGCATTGAAGATATTCTTTCTCCATTAGTGGGTCGTGCAAATATTCATGCACAAGTCACCGCACAAATGGATTTCTCCAAGGTAGAACAAACCTCAGAAGAATATAAACCAAACCAAGCAGCAAATAGCGCCGCTATCCGTTCCCGCCAAAACAGCCAAAGTATGCAAAATAACAATGGCGGAACAGGTGGCGTACCAGGCGCGTTATCAAACCAACCCGTTAGTGCACCAACTGCACCAATTGAAACAAATAAAGACAATAAAGACGCACAGCAAACCACCAATAACCGTAATAACACGACTAACTCGCAAAGCGATGAAACGACCAATTACGAGGTGGATCGCAAAATTAGTCATACCCAACGGCAAATTGGCGTAGTCGATAGGCTCTCGGTCGCAGTTATCGTCAATTACCATTCACAAGAAGGTGAAAATGGCACAGAAATGAAGCCATTGCCGCCTGAGATGATGCAGCAAATTGAAGCATTAACTCGTGAAGCAATGGGCTACTCCACTGCACGTGGCGACTCGTTAAATATCACCAACTCGTTATTTACGAATGACACGCCAGTTGAAGTTGAACCGTCGTTACTGGAAAGCCCGCAATTTATCGCCCAGTTGCTGGATTACGGCAAAATTCTGCTTATTGCCCTAATTGCTTGGTTTATGTGGCGTTTTGGTATCAAACCGCAATGGGTTAAATACCGTAAAACGCAACAAGCTCAAACTGATGCAGAAATGTTTGTAGCAACGCAGATGAAAACACCACTTGTGGTAGACGAAGAAATTAACGAAGACATGGATGAGCAAACTCGCCGCCGTCTCACTCGCCAACGTGTTAGCGCTGAAATCCAAAGTCAACGTATTCGCGAAATGGCCGAAAAAGACCCACAAATCGTGGCAATGGTTATCCGTCAGTGGTTAGGAAAAGCGTAATGAGTTTAAGTGGAACAGAAAAAAGCGCCGTGATGTTAATGACACTCGGCGAAGATCAGGCTGCAGAAGTATTTAAACACCTGAATCCAAAAGAAGTTCAGCAGCTGAGTATGGCGGTGTCTAACATGCGCCAGATCTCCAATAACGAACTGGCGGAAGTCCTCACCGAGTTTGAAGAGTCGGCAATTCAATTTGCGGCGCTGAACATTAACACCAATGACTACCTACGCTCTGTCCTTATCAAGGCGCTAGGTGAAGAGCGTGCTGCGAGCCTGCTTGAAGATATCTTTGAAAAACAAGAAACCACCTCAGGTATCGAAAGCCTCAACTATATGGAGCCACAAACCGTTGCTGATATTATCCGTGATGAACATCCACAGATTATCGCCACGATTTTGGTTCACTTAAAACGCAACCTGGCTGCCGATGTTTTGGAGTTGTTCGAAGAACGCCAACGCAACGATATTATGCTGCGTATCGCGACTTTCGGTGGCGTACAACCTGCAGCACTTGCCGAGCTGACCGAAGTGTTAAACAATTTGCTGGATGGACAAAACCTCAAACGCAGCAAAATGGGTGGCATAAGAACGGCTGCCGAAATTATCAACCTGATGAAGAGCCAGCAAGAAGAAAGCGTTATCGATGCAATGCGTGATTACGATGGCGAACTGGCACAACGTATCATTGATGAAATGTTCCTGTTCGAAAACCTTATCGAAGTGGACAACCGCAGCATTCAACGTATTTTGCAAGAAGTGTCTACCGACTCGCTGGTTATTGCCCTCAAAGGCAGCAACCAAGCTCTGCGCGACCACTTCCTCAACAATATGGCAGCGCGTGCAGCGGAAATTGTTCGCGACGATTTGGAATCCCGCTCACCAGTGCGTATGTCCCAAGTGGAAAACGAGCAAAAAGCTATCCTACTTATTGTTCGCCGCTTAGTCGAGAAAGGCGAAATCGCCATCGGTGGTGGAGACGACGTGTATGTCTAAAACAAAACCGACTCATGACCAATGGCAGCCATGGAAATTACGTGAACTTAATCAATGGGAGCTGAACGCATCCGCTATCCCATCATTAAGTGATGTCCCTGAGCCTGACACACCCAAAGTGCCATGTCTTGAGCCCAAAGAAGTGTTAGAGCAGATTAACCTACTGGATAATATTAAAGAAGACGCCCAACGCACTGGGTTTCAACAAGGCTATGAAAAAGGCCAAAAAGAAGGCTACCAAGCAGGTTTTGAACAAGGTTTACGGGCTGGGGAAGAGCAAGGGCGTGAGCAAGCACTTGCTTTACAGCAACCTGTTATTGAAACCTGGCAGAAATTATTGTCGGAGTTTAATTACTCCCTCGATACCTTCGATACGGTGGTAACAACCAAATTATTGCAAATTGCCTTAACCGCAGCGAAACAAGTGCTGGGGCAATCCACCGTTTGCGATGGCACGGCCCTACTTGAAGAAATCAGCCATTTACTACAACAAAAACCAATCTTTGCAGGTCAACCTGAGCTGCACGTCAACCCGAATCACTTTGAGCTTATAGAGCAGCATCTTGGCTCATTATTAAACCTACACGGTTGGCGCTTAGTAGCTGACCCGAAATTGCACTTAGGTGGCTGTCGTGTTGTCGCCGAAGATGGTGAAATCGATATGACTGTCGCAACCCGTTGGCAAGAGTTATGCCGTTTATATGCACCGGAGAGCCTTTCATGACCGCACGTTTGGGACGCTGGATTGCCTCGCTTGACGATTTAGAATCGCGGATGAAAGGGATCCCGATGGTGCGCCGTTATGGCCGTTTAACCAAAATAACCGGGTTGGTGATGGAAGCCGAAGGCATAAAAATGCCACTTGGTGCCACCTGCTTTATTGAACGCGCCATCAATGGTGGCACG
The DNA here is from genome assembly GCF_041953405.1 of Providencia xihuensis. Lineage (NCBI taxonomy): Bacteria > Pseudomonadati > Pseudomonadota > Gammaproteobacteria > Enterobacterales > Morganellaceae > Providencia > Providencia xihuensis. Next base: position 2,929,201 of record NZ_CP169565.1, read on the forward strand.
GATGAGGTAGTTTGCGAAGTGGTTGGTTTTAATGGCCCTCGCATGCTACTGATGCCACTCGCTGACCTTGAAGGAATAGCCCCTGGTGCCCGCGTATATGCACAATCAACGGGTGAGGATGGGCAAACCAGCCGCTTACTGCCGATTGGTAATGAACTGTTAGGCCGTGTATTGGATGCCCAAGGCACTCCCCTTGATGGTAAGGGGCCTTTAGAAGTGAAAACCCGTGCACCGCTCATCACGCCCCCCATCAACCCATTAGAACGCACGCCGATTAGCAGTGTGCTGGACGTGGGCGTTCGCGCAATCAATGCCTTACTCACCGTTGGGCGCGGGCAGCGTATGGGCTTGTTTGCTGGATCAGGGGTCGGTAAAAGTGTACTACTTGGTATGATGGCGCGGTTTACTCAAGCCGATATTATCGTCGTTGGTTTAATTGGTGAACGGGGACGTGAAGTTAAAGACTTTATCGAAAATATTTTAGGGGTTGAAGGCTTAAAACGTGCCGTTGTGGTTGCTGCACCTGCGGATGTTTCGCCGCTTTTGCGTATGCAAGGTGCCTCTTATGCCACGCGTATTGCCGAATATTTTCGCGACCAAGGCCTTAGCGTATTGCTGATTATGGACTCACTCACCCGCTACAGTATGGCACAACGTGAAATTGCCCTTGCCGTGGGCGAACCACCTGCGACAAAAGGCTATCCACCGTCTGTTTTCGCTAAACTGCCTGCGCTAGTTGAACGTGCGGGGAACGGTAAAAATGGCGGTTCAATCACCGCATTTTACACCGTCTTGACCGAAGGGGATGACCAACAAGACCCCATTGCAGACTCTGCCCGCGCGATCCTTGATGGTCACATCGTGCTTTCTCGCTCTTTAGCCGAATCTGGGCATTACCCTGCTATTGATATTGAAGCCTCTATTAGCCGTGCAATGACCGAATTAATTCCCAAAGAACATTATCGAAAAATTCAGCGGTTTAAACAGTTAACGTCTAGCTATCAACGTAACCGCGATTTAATCAATGTGGGGGCATATGCCATGGGGAGCGACCCCATGTTGGATACCGCTATTCAGTATTACCCACGGATGTCGGCATTTTTACAGCAAGATATTGATGAGCGTTGTGACTATCAAACCGCTTGCGAACAGCTGATGCAAGTTGTTCCCAACGAGTAATGAGAGGATAAATGGCCAAAAACAATGCGTTGACAACTTTACTCAGCTTAGCTGAGGAAGCCTCTGAAGAGGCCGCAAAAGTGTTAGCTCAAGTGCGCCAAACACACACGCAAATGGCGCAACAACTACATATGTTGGAAAACTACCAGTCTGAATACCGACAAAAGCTAAACCAAACGCTACACAGCGGGATGGCATCAGACAAATGGCAGAATTACCAACAGTTTTTGGTCACTTTAGAGCTGACCATCGAACAGCAACAGCAGCAGCTTAATGTATGGGAACAACGCGTTAACGATGCCAACCGCCATTGGCAAGAAAAACAACAACGCGTCAATGCATTCGATACCTTAATTCAACGCGCTGAACAAACTGAATACCAACGTCAAAATCGCTTAGAGCAAAAGCAAATGGATGAATTTGCTCAACGCGCGACTTTACGGAGACCACAATAGATGGACATCAACGCCAATAGCGTACCAACACTTGCGCCAGCTAAAAACAATAACGCGCAACAAAATGAATCACGCATTGATGAAAACCAAGCACCCGCCCTGCCTTTCCAAGCAGTGTTGGATAACCAACAGCCTGCCCCTAAAGAAAGCACGGTTACCCCGCCTATCGACGAAAAATCTGTCAACAAAGAGATTGTTGATAATAAACTGACCAGTGCAAATGAAAAAAACGCTGAGCCAACGAGTGTCTTGCAAAAAAGTGCAGAAAACACGATAGAGCAACTGAACTTTAGCCGTAATTTGCGCCCAGATAGTGTACAAACTGCATTGAATGCTGATTTATTAACAGGTAAAGAAGCCAATGAGCAATCTTGGCTCAATAACTTAAAGCAATCGTTAAGCAATCAAGCGCAATTAACGGCGAAACCTTTAACGCCGCCAGAAACTCACTCCACGCTTGGGGCATTTACCCAGCGCATGCAGCAGCTTAACCAAGGTACTCATGATGTGTTACCTGATGATGGCAAGCACCTTGAAGGGTCGCAATTGCAATTAGCAGGTGAAGATGAAGCCCCTGCTTTAGGCACCGTGATTAAGAATGAAAAAGAAGAGCGCCGCGATCAACCGCTTTTTGCACTTGATAACCCACGAGATGTCCGTGGAAAAAACCTAACTCAAGACATTATGCCGTTGAACAAAAAAGTTAGCGACAAAGACCCCCTTGCTAACATGCAAACAGTAACGAACGAAACGTTAAGCCAAACAGCAAAAGGCGCGTTTACCTTGCAAACGGACACGGGAGCATTTACCTCCAGCGCCTCGCACCATACCAATACGCAGCCAATCAGTATGATGCCAACGACCTCAACGGTTCAAGCTGCGGCGATGAATGCGCCAACAGCAGCGCCAACCCTGCATTTAACCAGTCAACTAGGCAGTGAAGCATGGCAACAGCAGTTAAGCCAGCACATGCTGTTTTTCTCACGCCAAGGGGTTTCCCAAGCACAAATTCGTTTACACCCTGAAGAATTAGGTTCACTCAATGTGCATTTACGTATCGAAGATAACCAAGCGGTGATGCATTTTGTGTCGCCTCATAGCCATGTTCGCGCAGCGATGGAGTCGATGATGCCAGTGCTACGCAGTGCGCTACAAGAAAGTGGCATTCATCTGGCACAAGGTTCTGTTGGGCAGGAGAACTTAAACCACCAATCCGATGGTTCACAACAAGGCTCACAACAGCATCGTGATGGGCAAATTCAAGCAACACATCCGTCGGTTGGCGTAGTTGGCATCAGTGAAGCCAATGCCACTGTTTCGGCTAAAACCACCCAAGTGCGCCAAGGTGGTATCAGTACCTTTGCATAATTAATAAACAAAATGCGGTGATTTCACAACTAAAGCGCCGAGTTACCGCCTTTTTGTTTCGTTTTTCACTCCTTTAACTCTCAGCAAGCAAGCCATAATGCTAGAGATCATAAAGAAAAAACCCATTTGGGTTTAGCATCCAAGAAACAGGAATTCAGCTAACATGTCGTCACGCAAAGAATCTAAACGTTCGAATAAAGGGTTACTCATTCTGTTCGCCCTTGTTGCCCTCGCGGGTGCTGGTTTTGGTGGGTACACCTGGTGGACGACACAGCAAGACACTCAAACGGCAAGTGAGGACGAAAAGCGCCCGAATATGCCGCAGCCAATTTTTATGGAATTAGAGCCCTTTACGGTGAACTTAGCGGGTGTTGATGGCCCTGACCGCGTGCTTTATATCCACGTAACATTGCGCCTTGCGAATGAAAAATCTCGCAAGCAACTTCATGAATACCTTCCTGAAGTTCGTAGTCGCTTACTGCTACTTTTGTCTGAGCAAAAAGCCAAAAACATTGAAAATCATGATGGTAAGTTGCAGCTAATGAAAGAAATTAAGCAAACGCTCACCCCAACCCTGATCCCTGGCGATACCGATCAGGATATTTCAGATGTGTTATTTACGACTTTTATTCTGCGGTAATATTCATGAGCGATAATATTTTATCTCAGGCTGAAATTGATGCGCTTCTTAATGATGATGCGCCATCAAGCAACACGCCTGCACCTGAAATGCAAGGGAAAGACCACGTTCGTCCTTATGACCCGAATACCCAACGTCGGGTTATTCGTGAGCGAATGCAATCCCTTGAAATCATTAATGAGCGTTTCGCCCGTCAGTTCCGCATGGGGCTGTTTAACATGTTACGCCGTAGCCCAGACATCACCGTTGGTGGCATTAAAATCGAGCCTTATCATGAATTTGCTCGCAACTTACCCGTGCCAACGAACTTAAATCTCATTCATATGCCACCTTTGCGAGGCACGGCCCTATTTACCTTCGAACCCGCGTTAGTGTATATCGCTGTGGATAACCTATTTGGTGGCGATGGTCGTTTCCCTGTTCGCCAAGAAGGTAAAGAGTTTACCAATACGGAACAACGTATTATTAACCGCATGTTGAAATTAGCACTGGGCGCATATCGTGATGCATGGAAGCCCATTGCTGATATCGAAGTGGAATATGTACGTTCTGAGGTGCAAGTTAAATTTACCAATATCACCACTTCACCAAACGACATTGTCGTGACTACACCGTTTTTAGTTGAGATTGGCAACACGGTGGGTGAATTCAGCATTTGTATCCCTATTGCCATGATTGAGCCATTGCGTGAGCGTTTAATCAACCCACCCGTGGAGCAAGGGCATCAGGAAAATGAAGCATGGGTCTCTAACCTTGTGACCCAAGTTAAACGTTCTGAACTTGAGTTGGTTGCCAACTTTGTTGACATTCCAATGCGAATTTCTCGCTTACTGCAACTGCAAAAAGGGGATGTTATCCCCATTGAGAAGCCAGACCGCCTAATGGTGAATGTCGATGGCGTACCTGTGTTGACCAGTCAATACGGCACTCAAAATGGCCAATATGCGTTGCGTGTAGAACATTTGATTAACCCTGTTTTAAACACTCTAGATGAGGAAAGTACCAATGAGTGAGGCGAAGAACTCTCCTGATGCATCAACCAATCACGACAGTGAAGACCTGTGGGCTGAAGCGTTAGAACAGCAAAAAAAAGCGGAATCCGCCTCTGCTGGTGCACAGGCTTTTGATAACTTTGATGGGCAAAACCCATTAAATCAGCTCTCCGATATCGACATGATTATGGACATTCCCGTTCGCCTGTCGGTTGAACTAGGTCGCACCAAAATGACCATTAAAAAACTGCTGAGTTTATCCCAAGGCTCTGTGGTGTCTTTAGATGGTTTAGCGGGCGAACCTCTGGATATTTTAATCAACGGCTATTTAATTGCGCAGGGTGAAGTTGTCGTAGTTTCAGATAATTACGGTATCCGTATTACTGACATCATTACGCCTTCAGAACGTATGCGCCGCTTGAGTCGTTAAAATACAAGGGCAATTGCCAATGACAATGTTTTCGCAAATCGAACCCATAACGCAGCCGCAAACAGCGCCATTTTTATCCAATACGATTTCGCTCAGTGAGCCGAATGCACCAGCCATTAACCAAAATGATAGCTTGGTACAAATTTCAGGTTCACTCGGTGGCATTATTTTGCTGATCCTCGCAGGTGCTTGGTTGGTTAAAAAGCTGGGATTCGCCCCGAAAAAATTTGGCAAAGACTCGCTGATAAAAGTCAAAAGCAGTTGCTCATTAGGTAATAAAGAACGGGTTGTCGTGGTCGAAGTGAATAATGAATGTTTAGTTCTTGGGGTGACGGCGCAAAATATCAATGTGCTACATCAATACCCTGTACAAACTGAGCATTTACCCGTTTCAATAAATGAACCACTGACGTTTCAATCTGTTTTCAAGAAAAAACAAGATGCTGCGAACCATGCAGCGTCAGTGACTCCTTTGTATAAGTAATCGGAAGCTCGCATGTCACTTGTAAAAAACGCGTTGTTTGTTGCTGCGCTTCTGTTTACTTTACCCCATTCCGCTTTTGCAGCGTTACCTGCGGTCATCAGCCACAGTTTAGCTGATGGCGGACAAACTTGGTCGTTACCCGTCCAAACCTTGCTGTTTTTAACGTTATTAGGCTTTATCCCCGCACTACTGTTAATGATGACCAGTTTTACACGCATCATTATCGTGCTGGGCTTGCTACGAAATGCGTTAGGGACACCATCTGCCCCACCTAACCAAGTGCTGCTTGGCTTAGCGCTGTTTCTGACTTTTTTCGTGATGTCCCCTGTTGCAGACCAAGTCTATCGTGAAGCTTATCAGCCTTTTAGCGAAGATAAAATCAGCCTTGAGACAGCTCTGGAAAAAGGCACGGCACCGTTACGTACTTTTATGCTAGGGCAAACGCGCGAATCTGACCTTGCGTTATTTGCACGTATCGCCAAGGTGGGAGATATCCAAGAAGCCAAAGATGTACCGCTGCGTATTTTAGTCCCTGCGTTTATTACCAGTGAACTAAAAACCGCCTTTCAAATAGGCTTTACGATTTTCATTCCGTTTTTGATCATCGACTTAGTGGTCGCCAGCGTCTTGATGGCATTGGGGATGATGATGGTTCCCCCAGCAACAGTTTCATTGCCATTTAAGCTGATGTTATTTGTTCTCGTCGATGGCTGGCAATTATTGCTTGGCTCATTATCGCAAAGCTTTTTTAATTAGGAGCAATTATGACACCTGAATCCGTAATGGCGATGGGAACAGAAGCGATGAAAATCGCACTAATGCTAGCAGCACCGTTATTACTTGCCGCCCTCGCAGCAGGTTTGATTATCAGCCTGTTACAAGCTGCCACCCAAGTTAATGAGATGACGTTATCTTTTATTCCCAAAATTTTATCCGTGATTTCGGTGATCATTATTGCTGGCCCGTGGATGCTCAATCTACTGATTGACTACATGCGCACTTTGCTTAGTAATTTACCCTTCATCATTGGCTAACGATGCTAACCATTACCAGCGAAACCCTGACCCTCTGGCTTAGCCAAGGTTTTTACCCATTTATACGCCTCTTAGCGCTGCTGGGTACAGCGCCTTTTTTCAATGAAAAACAAGCCATTACCAAGGTTCGTGTCGCCCTTGCCTTTTTTGTTGTCTTGATTGTTTCGCCGCAACTTCCCGTCGTAAATATTCCGTTATTTTCGGCAATGGGCTTGTGGGTGATAGTGCAACAAATGGTGATTGGCATCGCAATGGGCTTAACCATGCAGATGGCATTTGCGGCAGTTCGTCATGCAGGGGAAGTGATTGGTTTGCAAATGGGGTTGTCGTTCGCCACCTTTTTTGACCCAACTGGCGGCCCAAACATGCCAATTTTAGGGCGTATTTTCAATGTAATTACCATTTTATTGTTTCTCGCTTTCGATGGGCACTTGTGGCTTATTTATATTGTGGTCAATTCATTTGAGCTTATCCCAATTCAAACCGCACCATTAAATCGTGATGGTTTTTGGGTATTCGTTCAATTCGCCAATACCATATTTATTAATGGGTTAATGTTAGCCTTACCGTTTATTACCTTATTTTTAATTCTTAACCTTGCGCTGGGTATTTTAAACCGTATGACTCCACAACTGTCGGTATTTGTGGTCGGCTTCCCACTGACACTGACCATTGGCATCAGTATGTTAGGGTTGATTATTTCAATTCTCCCCCGCTACACCGAACGGCTTATCCACCAAGCATTTGAGCAGCTCTCGCTGATGTTTAATTTGTTTGTTTGAGTGTCGATACTCGGTCAATCAGCATTAGTTCATTATCAGTACCACTTTGTGAATCTGATAATTAATGTAACCCAAGAAAAATTGATGATAATTTCCATATAATTCCCCTCATTAAAGTAGTTAAAACCCGTCTCTTTTTTCAGGTTTACTACTATGTTCGAAACTGCCTACATGGCAGTGATAAATACCCGTATCTTGTTTCATTTCTAAGCTATCGAGTGATAGTAGCAAGATATATCTCGCGTTAAACGCATCACTAACCTAATAAAGAAGTTCGCTTAAATAAATATCAATTATAAATAGATGGATTTAATTATTGTTCAGCGAACAATGATGGATAAATTGAAGTGTGAACAACGGCCTTCTAAGCCGTAGCACTAGGCTGCCTATGCGGCAGTGAACCCGACCACAATCACTAACTATTGCAGCCTCTTTTTCTAAGCTGCCTATGCAGCAGTGAACCAGACTGATATTCACTGGCAGGCAATGCGTAATTTCTAAGCTGCCTATGCGGCAGTGAACTTACCCGACTAACAAATAACTTGATGGTGATATTTCTAAGCTGCCTATGCGGCAGTGAACCAACATTCAGCTTGCCAGTAAAGCAAGGGTATTTTCTAAGCTGCCTATGCGGCAGTGAACTGGCCAGTTAAGTGGCGGCTATGCATTGTTTGTTTCTAAGCTGCCTATGCGGCAGTGAACACACACTTAATTGACGCATAGAGATTGTGCGCTTTCTAAGCTGCCTATGCGGCAGTGAACTATAAACTTCAAAGCAAAAAATATGTGATAACAATGCGTTAAGGGTATTTATTTAAAAATACCCTTTTATTTCACCTGCATTATAACTTATTGATTTTAAAGTTAATTTTTAAAGAGCAAAAAATAAAGGTCAAAAATGAGGAACCGTTGCAACCAAATTTAAGCCATTCGTTACTTGGCTTAAACCATAGCAATTAAATGGCCCTTTTTGCTCTTGTGCTGACTCCACCCTTTCAATAAACAACGGAAAAGGTCGCCCGCCCGCCTCAGTTTGCTTGGTGTGTAAACTTTCAACCCAAATAAAGGGTAAGCGATTGTTGGCTCTAGGCTTGCTTTTGGATAACGCCTCTAAACTGGTATCCAACGATTGCCCTGTTTTCGCCGACCATAGCTGCGCTTTTTTCTGCATATCTGCCTCTATTCGCCTTTTCCCTTTCACATGGCGCCGAATATAACTCACAGGTACAGATTGCTCGGGAACCTGCTGAATTGACTTAATATGCACATAATCCGCCAGCCTCGCTAACCATTTTGGTAAATCCAGTTGCTCAAGCTCACTTTGTCTATTGGCATGCAAACGGATTTTCTTACCTAAACGAAAACCTACACAACCATATTCGGGAAACGCAACTGCTATGCCACTTTTCCCTTGTTTTGATTGGTTATCCACCAGCGCAATGTGGATTTGCTGGTAAACCTTTTGCCACAGGAAATCCAAAGGAACCGTCGAGTCAGGCAGTAAGGTGACGTCCTGATAATAATTCATAAGCCACCTTATTTATCACTTTCACCAAAGACACCACCACGAACCAACACCGCCATCACATAATGTTCGTCTTCAATACGCGCCAATTTTTCGCCTCGTGCCCATTTATCAAAATGGGTATAAAAATCCTGGTTATCTTTTGGTGTTCGATAAGCCGTACCTAGGTTGGTCACCGCGCCGTAAGGCTCGATCGCAATCGCCCCAGCGCCACTTTCGCTACCGTAAGCGGGGTACCAAGTGTCGATAGAGCGAAGTGCATTACCAATTTTTTGTGAGTGCATAGCTGCATGCTCATTGACGTGGTAAAGAATTTTACTTTTATCCCCTTTACCTTTATCCATCACCAGCTCTTCGCTTGGATAAACTTCTTGGGCTTTGCCTAGTTGAACAAATGTGGTTATTTCCAGCAATAATGCTGGGCTTTTACCCGACAAGGCCGCTGAAATTCGTTCACCCAACTTATTAATATTTTCATCGCGTTTATCGAAATTATGAATACTGTGTTGTGTCGCATCAAAGCCCCACTGTTCTTCATTACCTGCATTTAATGCTTTTACGATAACTTCGATGTTTTCTGCGCCCACACGGTTACGCCATAAAAAACGCCCATTAGCAATATTGTGCGCATAGCGGTACCCCAACTCTTTAAACCCTTCATTTTCAATATAGCCAGTCGCTGCTTTGCTGTAGCTCTGCTTAAAAAGCGCATTATTACAAGCCGATGGTGTTTCAACGCCACCCAGCACTTTTAAGGTAAATTGGTGCATTAAGGTGTCTTGATCAGTGCCGAGTGCACATGCATCCACCGTTTGTAAATTGGCTTTCTCAACTTCTGCGTTTAATTTTAACGGGTCGTTTTTTACCGCGCCTTTTAAACGGTTTGAAATCGTGCCACGAACGGATTTTTCTTGTAATGATAATGGCGCAAATTGCGATTTATCATCCCAACGTGTTCCATAGAAGTATCCATCCGACGGAACCAGTTTTTTTTCAAATGCTAAAACAGATGCAACATCATTATTCTTCGCCATTACCTATTCTCCACTCGAAATAAATTTAGATACCACTTGTTGGCATAAATAAAGGTCATGGGATCCGTCATAAACGTATTCCCACAAAATTTCATCAATTTGGTTTGCGCGGTTTACCAAAATAAACTCACCTAACGTCACGATACTTTCAGCAAATCGGTGAGGTGTTTCTTCGTCTCGCTGGTTTTTCGCTTGGGCTAATGGGGAAATCCCCTGATACCCCGTTGCGATAGGCACAATCCAACCAGATGCTTTCCGTTGACTACGCCATTCAAAATGCGTTTTCGCCTCATCCTCCTTGATTGTTTCAACACATCGGTTTTCGACCGCAACATAATCGATTAAGGCATCCATGGCGTCTTGCCCTTCTTCCATTGCCTCAATCATTAAGTCACGCCGCTCAATTAAGGCATAGCCAGGCATGAGACTATTGAGCAAACTTTGCTTTGATTTTCCTTCGGGATCATCTGAGCGCAAAATGTGCGACGACGGCTTCCCTAAGGAAAGGATGTCACCACCTGCCAATTTCATCGTCAAAACTAAGTCATAGATGGTTTGCAAAATAGGTGAATCGGCGGGAAAAGCTTGTACTTCGCCCTCATTCCCTATGCCATATTTAATCAGTAATGACACGTTTAAATGGCAACGGGCTTCTTCGATAAAAGCAGAACGCGTCCCATCATTGTTTAATGGATTACCCGTCCCGACAATTGAACTTACATAATCATTCGGCCCACGATAGGTTTGTAAATCACATTCATGACTAATCACCCCAATTGAACCCAATATAATATTCAGGCCATCAATTTCCCGTAGTTTACGCTCAAGGGCATGCATAAACCCGAGCCAAGCGGTCATTGCAGGAAAGCCAATGGTATATGGGCTTGATAATGCATTGGCATTTTGAATGTTGATATGAGGAAGTTTAAGTATAAAAGTTGAGCTCATCGTAACAGCTCCTTATTCAGTGCAATAATCTCTTCAATGGCCGCAAATTCATCACTCCCCAACTTAATCGCTTTTTTCCCCAGAACTTTTTTGTAATGCCGTATAAACTGCTGAGTGATCAGGCTGATAATTACAGATAGCCATTCATCTGAATTATTGCGCGGTTGGTCGGGGAATAGCCAAATTTGTTGCTCTTTTGGTAGCTGAGTGGGCAATGGTGTATTAGTTTGTTCAAACTGGCGTCTCACTTCCCACATCATTAACATTAGGTAGTCCATATACTCATGGATGCGTCTATTTCTGAATTCAATAAAGCGGCTCCCTCGCTGCTCTTTTGGTAGACGAATTAACCCATGAAATGCCTCCAAGGTTTCTTTTACCTGCCAAGGGTTTAGGCTGTTAGTAAAAAAATCATGAGTTGGTATATGACGTTGCCGCTGCGTGATTTTCGGTGGTACTGAAGCCAATAAATGGGCTTTCCCTGCATTTTGGTTATTTAAGACCGAAATATTTTGCGGCTTGGTTCCCCCAAAGCCTATTGTGGTCAGCCCATAAATTTCTTTATAACCAGTCTCGCTGTATTCCCCTTTACGTTTTAAATCACGCAATGCTTTGGTTTGTTCAGAAAAGCGAATAGCGTCAAGGCGTTTACGTAATTCGAAAACGAGCCCAGAAGGCGTTAATGGGGATAATAAATGGTATTGCGCATCTTCCATCCAAACAGGAAAATAAACTTGTTTGATTTTCGAGCTGGTAATGACCGCTTCGTCTGTTGCGGCCATCGCTAAAAAGCCATCCCTGAGCACCTGATAGCTTTCATCCCCCTGATTAAGCAATTCTTTTGCTAACTGGGTTTCATCCTCAATATGCGAAAGTAAGGTTTTATTATCTTGTAGTTCCAGTGTGAGAAATTTATACACATCGAGTGCGGCAGCATTTCCCAATGCATCCGTTTCAACAGCTACATTTCCCGTGCGCAAAAAACCATCATTGGTTTGTATGCAATTGGCGAGTATCGCGGAAACATAGCCATTTTTGTTCTTTCTTGAACTTGGATGACTAAAGGTACAAGGGTGGGTTGATAACGAAATTTGCCCCGCCCTCTTCGCTGCATTGGGTAGCCATTGCTCTAACGAAAAAACCGCATCACACTCTTGCTGTAACTGCTGCAATTCACCGTCATTCATCGATGCCTTGATGTTTTTTTTAAGCCAACCCTCTTTACGCTCCGCAAAAAAGGCTTCTATTGCTGGATCTAACATAATAAATAGTCCTTTTGACCTAAACTTTTACTCGGAAACTTTAAATGTGCTAAGCCCCAGTTGGTCGTTATAGTAAAGATGATTACCACTCACTTTGCGGGGTAAAAAACTCATTTCGCCGTATTGTTTAGAAAGCTGCTCCGCTTGCTGGTATTCATTTTCTCTATTTTCTAAAGATTGTCGGTAATCCCTAACTAACCATAATTTCTGTTTTAATGACTCAGTAAACGGCTGAAAATTAATCCCATATTCTGAGCTGTTATCAACCCAACCACTGTCTTGACTGTATTCACAAAAATGAAGCTTATTTTTTGCTGATAAAATAAGTGATAAACGTATCTCTGGCTGAGTTTTTCTAAAAGAAACAAACTGTTGAGGAAGTGCCGTCATCCACCAGCCTCCACTGGTATACCCCCAGAGTGTCGTTGGTCTGTTTTTAGCAACAGTCGCTTCTGATAGAAATGAAGAACGCTTTCTAACCGTCGTTTTAGGGGGTGTTTTTTCGGGGAGTGTTCCCATCAACCGTTCAATAGCCGCATGTTCTAAACAGGCTAAATTGGTATGTTGCTGTTTTTCCCAGTCTGATGCAGGCTGAATTCTGGGGATTGCATCAACAGACTGCCGTAGTTGTTGCTCATCCACCAGCTGGCACAAATCACGGGTCGCTAGCTGCAAACTCAAATGTTTGTTTTCATACCCTGGCTTGGAAAATACCTCTTCGCCTTTACGATCCAAAAAACCTTTCCAATTATATTGCAACAACGCAATATTGGGATTCGCGGTTTCTCCCTCGCGATGTCGCCTCACTCGCCCTGCCATCTGAATAATAGAGCGATACGATGACGGCTCAACCACAGCCCAATCAAAATCATGGTCGCGCCCAACCTCTTCCACAGGAGTAGCAACTAAAATAAAAATAAGATGTTTGGCTTTACCTTGTTGGTGTATTTGGTCTAAGTGTTGACGAATGATGACATCTTGAAATGCATCTGGTTGCTCTCCTGTTTTTTCCTTGCGTTTTAATACCGCATCAAGGTGCTTTTCTTGCTCATGGCGTAGCAGTAATACCTGCTGACTATGGTAGGCCATCGTTCGAATCTCTACGTCTTCTGGCCATTGATTAGCAAGTAAATAATGGGTTAATGCGGCACATACAGGAATATTCGCAACGCGTACAACACCAAAAGAAACACTCAGTTGGGTTTGCGTTTCAGTGCAAAAATGAGTGTGATGTAAATTCAAAATAGCTTGCTGAATATGGGCAAAATATTGCGCTTGAAGTTCTTCGCCAGGTACTTTTTGCATTCTCACTACGCATGCTTTTCGGCGCGCCACCAGTGATTGTAGTGTTTTAACGCGCTTTGCAATAAATGCGTCATGGTATTGGCGGTAATAATTTAATGTCTCTTCATCATCCATCGAGCTAATCGTTGCTATCTGGCATGAATGCGTACATTGATTTTTCTTTTCATTGTATTGCCCCTCATCTACCCAAATACAGCCAATTTGTGGTGATTTTTGCTGACTCAGTGCATGAATTCGCCAACCCAGCTGATAGGCATTAAAATAAAACAGCGCCAGAGTTGGTGTAATTGTCGCCGATGAAATCATCACCTTGCGCCCTAGCATTCCCGCTAAATGAACTAAACGCCCGATTGATGCGGAGTCATCACCGATAAAATCATCAATTTCATCAATGACTAAGTCTGATGACATTAACCGAAGATAGGGAAGAATATAGCGCCCACCGCGAGTGGTTTCAGTCGCCCCCATAATATGGTCGATGGTACAGGCGAGAACTGGCGCGTAGAGCAAAGCTCTATCTTTAGGCCGAGTTAACACCGTTGAAAGCTCATCCTCAGGTAAGCAACCTTGCCAGCTCTCTGCAAACCAATTGAGCTCCAGCCCTTCGTCATCAAAAATCCTGTCTTGAGATTCCGAACCAAACTCCGCGAGTTGTTGTTCTTTCTCAATCATTTTTTGTTTCGATTTTTCTTCTTGGTGAAGTGCTAATACGGCTTTAGACCCAATCAATACCGCAAGGTTATCTTCCTTTATCCCTAAACGGTCTCGGTATTCATCCCCTGTTTGCAGTGTTAAGGTACGCAGCCCCAAGGCAAGAATAAAGCGCAGACTTTGCTTGTCATCAGATAGCGCTTGCATGATCTTGGCGTTTGCCGTGGTTTTCCCACACCCTGTACTCGCCATATTTACGATAAAATACCCTTGGGGTTTATCGTGTTGCTCTTCTCGATAGCGATAAATGTGGTTAACGGCATCCTCCTGCCAACTGAATTTTCCTGTCGCATTTTTATCGTGTTTTAGTTCGTTAATGTCACTCGCTGATGGGGGCTCTGACTCAAAAAAAGGTAAGTATTCCGTCACATTGGCAGCAATATTCGCGACATTCACTAAATGTTCATCAAGCTTTTGCTTGTACTGTACTGCGCCGCTAACACGTTGAGTGTTTGCATAAAGTGGAATAGATGATTGCCAATCTGGACTTGCATCTTTGGAGGAATAATTGTGATCCCCTAACATTAAACATAAGCGAGCCTGTTGGGCTACTAGCCGCCAACAACCATTTTCAAGAGCTTCATTAAACAATGGAAGTTGATGCTTAAGATGCTCCGCCGCTTCGCTCACAGCACACTTCCACGTTAACGAATCACTTAATAAGCCTTGGGGGAATTCAAAGCATTGATCTATTCGGCTCTCATATTCTTGCTGATTATAATTATTTTGATATCCCCATTGTTTATCGAGAATTTTTAATAAATTTTCCAGTGACTGACACTCTTTACCTGCAAAACTCTCCCGTTCTCCTTTATTTTCGATAAAAGGCAATCGATGGTGAGAAACAACCAACCAAACTAATAATGATGCTGCATCGGGCAGTGCCGCTAATGGGTTTTTAAGGGTTTTATTTTCTTTGATCCACGCTTTTAATTGTTTCTCATTCCATGAGGACGTCATCAGTGCCGTGATCCAGCTTTCATCATTTTGGGATTCGGTTTGGCTTTTTACCAAAGCACTTAATAGGAGCGCTGATACCCACTCATGCCTTAAGGGGTCTCCTTTAAAAGGCATTTTTGAGTAAGGGTTGAGTTTGTCTTGGAAAAGCTGTGAGGCTTTCCCCCAATCATGAAATAACGCGGCTAGACGAACCAGCGCATTAATCAGCGGCAGGTATTTCCAATCATGTTCGTGTTCACTTCCAAGCAAGGATTTTTCCGTTCGATTGACAGGCACAAAACCTTGTTGATTAAATTTATTTTTTTGCCCAACAACCCATAACAATTGGCTGCGAGAACGAGAGCGTACCCAATGGCAACTCACTGCGGTGTTACGGCTCGCGCTTTGTCGCAACAATTTTTTGACTGTCTGCAAGCCATCCTCAGTGATGAGTGTTTGCCAAGTATTGTCACCAATTCGATTCGCAAACGCATCAAGTACACGG
Organism: Providencia xihuensis; assembly: GCF_041953405.1. Classification (NCBI taxonomy): domain Bacteria; kingdom Pseudomonadati; phylum Pseudomonadota; class Gammaproteobacteria; order Enterobacterales; family Morganellaceae; genus Providencia; species Providencia xihuensis. The sequence goes on from NZ_CP169565.1 coordinate 2,944,794, forward strand.
CGAGTTCTTTTTAAGGCATGTTTTTCACACTGTGAAACAAAGGTCACCATCATAATGCTGTACTCTGCGAAATTTGCTCAGTGTGGCCTTGTAACGCTATCGATTTCACCGTATCAAATAAAAAGTCCAAAGCGTGATGCTCAACAAAAGACTGCAGTATTTGCTGGCGAAATTCTTGTTCTGTTGCCTCTTCTTTTGCACAGATAAACGCCCATGGCAAAACAATGGCATCTTTAATTAAGTCTGCAACATCAAAAACCAGTGCACCACGCCGTGTTTTTCCATGCATCACAGCGAAGCCATGAGGGATACCGAGTACCCATAAACAACTCGCAGCTAGCCCATAAGCCAAATAGTTACCATGATTTAGGAAGCCATTCCCTTTATCCGCGGCTTGGTGCTGACGTTTAAAGTTTTTTTGCCCCGTATTATTGGCAGCGTATTTGTATAAGGCTTTGGTTAATTGCGCTTCCGTTAGAAGTAGTTCTTGGGCGTTACTGGCAAATTCAGTACGCTGATGAAAGGTTGAGAATGCAGTTTTTAGCGTATTATCTTGATAAATAAACCCTTCATTTTGTAAATCACGCGAATTTTGCCAGACTTTTTGCAGATATTGAATTCGAGAGTGTTGGAATTTTTTCGCCGCAACTAAACGTTTTTCATCATCAAACCAGAAACTTAACCAACCTTGCAGATATTCTGTTGGTCGATATTCCCCTTGAGGTGTCATCCACTCCACTTCTGTAGACATATATAACGGTGTCCCGCCACCACCACAAAACCCGACTAAAACCCCCGCTTGGGATAGCATTCGCATCGCCGCTTGGGTAATAGACGTTCCTGTTCCGAGCAAAATAACCGTGGTATTCGCAATAGGAATATTAAAATATAGGTTTTCATTTTTCGCTTCAGTGAAATACAGCACCCTGCCATCTTTTTGCATCACACGGCAATGTTCTAAGTAGTACATATTGGCGCGCTTAGAGTGCAAAATGGTTTTGAGATCTGATGGTGAAAAATCATCCATAATGACGTAACATCCTTTTAAATTGATAAGTTTATTGAATGTTTTACAGTCAATTAGAATCTACATTCCCACACTAAACAAGTCAAAGTTGGTACTAAAGTAAAATTTGTGAAGAGCTTGGCAAAAGCCCCAGTCAAAACGACTTTTTATGGGTATAGCGTGTTGATAAAAGGCTGCCTAGATGGCAGTGAACAACCTAACGGCACGACATTTCGTACTTCGCACTTTCTAAACTGCCTATGCGGCAGTGAACTTTCTCGCTTCACAATGCGAGGTATGTACACATTTCTAAGCTGCCTATACGGCAGTGAACAGTGATGCTCTGATGGTAACGATTATCCGTGTATTTCTAAGCTGCCTATACGGCAGTGAACGTTTTCTTTAATTGGTCTGGCGATAGCCAAGTTTTCTAAGCTGCCTATACGGCAGTGAACCAGTCTCATTATTTCCTTGCCAATCTAGCGGGTTTCTAAGCTGCCTATACGGCAGTGAACGTGATCCGTATCTAACGGGCGAATGGCTGGTAATTTCTAAGCTGCCTATACGGCAGTGAACAACTTGAAAATATGGAGGGTCGGTTGCAATTATTTCTAAGCTGCCTATACGGCAGTGAACACCGTCTGGTAATTTAATCTCATAGACGAAACTTTCTAAGCTGCCTATACGGCAGTGAACAAAATCAGACTTTGATTTAGATAATCAAGTTTTTTCTAAGCTGCCTATACGGCAGTGAACATGGATTACAACCATATATCGATTTTCATTATTTTCTAAGCTGCCTATACGGCAGTGAACATATTTTATTGAATATCTCAGGAACTTATACGTTTCTAAGCTGCCTATACGGCAGTGAACAACCTTGCATCTCATGTGAGCGATTTCACGAATTTCTAAGCTGCCTATACGGCAGTGAACTAATTGGCCCTGGCATTCTCAAACATTCATCTTTTCTAAGCTGCCTATACGGCAGTGAACTATAAAATATCATAAGTAAAGTGAATCACAACAACCTGTTACCGATAAAAATAAGAAAATACCTTCTTTTTACACTCAGTTTATAACATATTGTTTTAAGAGACTTTTTTAAAGAACAAAAAACAAAGGGTAAATTTAAGATAGCACAACTTCGTTGAAGCATTCTTCGTTGGATCCCAAAAATCACCAAAAACAAAAAAACCGCGCTCCAATAACGGCAAAGCGCGGTTGAGTAGAACTCAAGTATTAGATGATTAACGACTACCAAATAAAGACATGCTGTTTAAATCTTTGAAAATACTTTGTGATGCTTCAAACATCGCTTTTTCTTTATAGTAATCCGTGGTGGTGCCTGTCCAGTTAGTCTCAAGCAACTCACTTTTACGAGCAGCATTTTGAATTGAACGCGTATCTGCTAAAAAATCCAATTTATCAATTTCTTGTAGTTGTAAGCCTTGTTTTGCTTCAATATTGGAAATTTGGTCTAGTGCCGCTTTAATGCCACGGTTGGCTTCATCCATCCCTTCTTGCGCACGGTCTAAATCCGCTTGAGGTGCATCTTGCTGTGGAATTTTTAACGCGTCAATACCTGCATTTAATGCTTTGAAAACATTCACAACATTACTACTGTCTGTATCAAATACCTGAGCACCTGTGAAATAAGTGGTCATTTCACGGTCGCTGGAGACATTCTGCATTACCGCTTTATCACCACCGTGATAGAGCACATCCCCATCGGCGTTAATTTCAAAAGGCGGTTTATCCGATTTAAAACCTGCAAAAATATAGCGCCCATTGCCGTCTGTGGAATTCCCCAATGCCACCAGTTGTTCTTTCAAACCTGTTAACTGCTCCGCTAATGTATTGCGGTCTTTATCACTCAAAGCACCTTGGTTAGAAGCTTGAATAATCGTGGTATCAATCTGTGTGGTGACATCCGTCATTTGAGTCAAAATGCTCATTTGTAATGTCATACCCGTTTTCGCAAATCCACGGCTGGTCACGTATTGCTGATTGCGAGTTTCAGATTGGTTAATTCGTACCGCTTGAGATGATGCTTGTGGATCATCCGACGGTTTGCTAACTCGCTTACCTGATGCTAATTGGCTACCTGCTTCCATCCAACGCGCTTGGGAATTATTCATATCTTGTAGGCGTTGGTGATAAATCATATTTGTGCTTAAACGCATCGCTAAATCCTTATTATATCGCTAAAACTTAGAATGCACGCATCAGCGCATTAAACAAATCATCCACGGTTTTCAACACTTGCGCATTGGCATTGAAAAATTGTTGGATCTTTTGCATTTGAATACTTTCTTCGTTCATATTCACGCCAGAGATAGCTTGCTCTTGTTCATAGAAACTCTCTGTCATTTTATTTTGCGTTTCAGAGTCAATTTGCGCTTGTTTGGTTTTGCTTCCGACATCATTGACTAACGTCGCGTAGAAATCAGAAAACGTTGAGCCGCCATCAATCAGTTTTTGGTCTTGTAACTTCACCAATTCTTTGATGTTTTCGTTATCACCAGGGCCGCTGTCTTTGCTGCCCGCGGCGGCAAATTTTGTTGCATCGCTGATCAACGTTTGCATGCCATTAATCACGCCACTGACAGGCTTCGCGAGGAATGAATCCCCTTTTTGCGCACTGCTGTTGCTGATATTAATTTCAATACCCTCAAATTTCAGTGTCGTCGCGGTTGAATCATCATCTAAAGCAACTTTGGTGCCTTCAGGCAAGCGCGTAACACTCCACCCATCATCACCAAAGCGAATGTCATAGTTGCTACCAGTAACTTTGGAAACATCACTGTATTTTAAGTCGAAATCAGCCTTGCCTGTGTTGTGAGTATTGCTCACCACATTGCCTTTACCGATTTCAAAGAAGTTCTCACCCGTTTTACCACTGGCATCATAGCCTTTACTGTGGACTTCGTTGAATTTGGTAGCAAAAACTAGCGCAAGCTTATTGAGTTTTTGATACGCGGGGTCGATAACATCTTGACGTGAACGCAAGATACCGCTGAGCTCTCCACCACGGAAAGATTCATCAGGAATTTCACGGGCTTGGCCATTTGCGCCAACAAAACCAATGCTAAAGCGGCTATCATCTTTTGATGATGGCACAGCTTCTAAACGGTTTGCTTTTTCCCCCGTAACTAATGGCAAGCCATTCGCAAACGTGACGTTATAGTTGCCATTTTGCTCAATCACTTTGACGCCAATTAACGAATTTACTTCGTTAACTAAACGATCTCTCACATCAAGCAAGTCATTAGGTTCCGAGCCACTGACAGAACGCACGCGGGAAATTTGCTGGTTTAAACCTGCAATTTTCTCAGCGTAGATGTTAATGTCTTTCACCTTGTTTTCGATTTGACGATTAACATCACGCTCCATTTCTTGTAAGCGTCTGTCTGCTTCTTTAAATTGGCTCACCAACGCATTAGAGTTACCAAGAAAAACATCAATTAATGTTTTATCACTGGCATCACTAGTTGCCGCATCTAATGACGTGAAGAAGCTGCCAATATTGCTGGAGATATCTTCGATATCATTGGTTAGCAAATCATCGACTTTATTACAGTTTTTAACGTACGCTTCGTAGTCACCACTGCGCGCACGCGCTTGGCTGTACTGTGCATTGATAAATTCATCAAACTCACGGCGAACATGGCTGAAATACGTGCCGTTACCAAAATAGCCACTCGGTGTCATCGTACCGGGATTCTCCCCGAAAACAGCACTTTGGCGGTGATAATATCCCACACCAGCGTTGGCTAAGTTGTTAGAAATCACACTTAACCCGCCTTGTGCAGCATTCACACCACTGAGCGCATTATTCATTACATTGTTCAGCATAAGCTTTCCTGTTCTGGGTGCGTATCGCGTTCATTGGCTGACACAATGTCGGCGATAGCAACTCAAATTATTTAGAGCATATTTAGTTATCGGAAAATCGACGTAATTATTTAGCCCTAACACGTATAAATTCTGTATTTTAGAAAATATCATTTAAGTCGATGGTATAAGCCTGTACAGCACGTGATGCTGAAGTATTTGCCGCAGGCTGGTTGCCTCGTATTTGATTAATTAAGGTGATTAATTTATCGGAATAACCTGGGTCTGTGGCGTAACCTGCTTGATGTAAACGACGTGCCGCAATTTCAGGCGTTGGTGCTTTTTTGACGTCTTTATAGCGTGGGTTATCCGTCAATAAACTGATGTAATCCGCAATGGCCTCTTCATATGAACCATAAACACGAAAATCATCGCGCATTTTGATCGTTTGGCCGTTAATCACTTCCGTCGTCATGATATTAGTGACAGGGCCCTGCCAACTTTTCCCTGCTTTAATACCAAATAAGTTATGGCTGGTTTTCCCATCCATTTTTAATATTTCCCTTTGCCCCCAACCGCTTTCCAGCGCTGCTTGTGCTAATACCAGCAAATGGGAAATACCACTGTCTTTACTGGCGGCTTTAGCAGGTTCAATCAAACGGCTAATAAAGTTGCTACTGTTAAGGGATAACGCTTTGATTTTTTTCAAAGGTGCAGAAAGCGCATCCCCCATCGGGGCAAAATGGCGCATCATCTGTTCCATATTAAATGGCGGTAAGGATTGCACCGTTTTTTCATCAAATGGCAATAAACTGTTGGAATTTGGGACGCTTGACGTGTGTTGATCACGCGTCAGTTGCTGGTACATCATCTCCCCAAAACCTAACCCTTTTTGGGAGAGGTCTTGGGCAATTTGCTGGTCATACATACTGGTCAACATACGGGTTTGGTCATTGGAAAATAGGCCATCCTGTGGGAGTGCGTCACGCATGCTTTTTAGCATCATTTGGACAAATGTTGCTTCCAATTGCTGCGTGACTTGGCGCAGCCCTTGCTCCGTGTTTTTATTCAATTCGCCCTTTAACTGACTTAGCGACTGTAAATCGAACGCCGCACCTTGCAATAGCTGCATATCGCCCATTAGATAATCTCCAGTTTCGCACGTAAACAGCCTGCACTTTCCATCGCTTGCAAAATCGACATTAAGTCGTTTGGTGTTGCCCCTAATGTATTCAGTGCTTGAATCACTTGGTTGAGCTGCACGCTGGCATTGACTTTTTGCAACGCGCCACCGCGGTCTTGTACGCCGACACTGGTGTTACGTGTTACCACAGTTTGTCCGCCCGCAAACGGTGTATCTGGCTGGCTAACTTGAGTTTGTCTTTCCACGGTGACAGCCAAACTGCCGTGAGCTACCGCGCAGCTTTCCAGTGTTACACTGCGATTGATCACTACTGAGCCCGTCCGTGAATTTAAGATCACTTTGGCCTCTGCCATTGGCGTGCGAACATTCAGCTCTTGTACCCGAGCGAGGAACTGCACTTGGTCTCGGTTGTTTGCAGGCACTAATAATTGCACTGTACGAGAATCCAATGCGCTAGCCGTTCCCATCCCGCCCATACGATTGACCGCATCTGCGATATCTTGCGCTAATGTGAAGCTGTCTTCGTTTAATTGCAGGTTAATAGCACCACTTTGCCCAAAACTGCTTGGCAGCTCGCGTTCAATAGTCGCCCCGCCAGTAATGCGCCCACCGTTAAGTTGGTTAACTTTGATGCTACTACCGCCACCACTTGCCCCTGCGCCACCCACGAGGATATTACCCTGTGCCATGGCATAAATTTGTCCATCCACGCCTTTTAATGGCGTCATTAAGAGTGTGCCACCACGTAAACTTTTCGCGTTCCCCATAGAAGACACCACGATATCCACCGATTGCCCTGTACGTGCAAAAGGCGGCAGTTTTGCCGTGACCATCACCGCTGCCACATTTTTAAGCTGCATATTCGTGCCAGGTGGCACCGTGATCCCCATCTGAGATAACATGTTATTTAAGCTTTGCGTGGTAAACGGCGTTTGCATGGTTTGGTCACCCGTGCCATCCAAACCCACCACTAAACCGTAGCCAATCAACGCGTTATCGCGCACCCCCTGAACGGTGGTTAAATCTTTAATACGCTCACTGTGCGCCGAAAAGGTAAAAAAGCAAAACAGTGATAGCAAAATTAATACGTTGTTTTTCATTGAATTCTCTCGGCCGTTACTCGCTAATGTTTAATTAATATGGCGAAACATTTAAGAAAAAGCGTTGTAGCCAGCCCATATTTTGCGATTCGTTGATATAACCATCGCCAACATATTCGATGCGAGCGTCCGCCACTTGTGTGGAGCTCACATGGTTATCTGAGCCAATAGTTCGTGGGTTAACCACTCCCGAAAAACGAATAGATTCAGTGCCTTGGTTAATTGCGATGCGTTTTTCACCCACTACATGTAAATTGCCATTCGCCAGTAACTGGTCGACGGTCACCGTAATGGTTCCCTTAAAGGTGTTATTCGCATTTGCACCACCTTTACCGCTAAAGTCACTGTTTCCTTTGATATCCAGTTCGGTGTTGTTGCCACCGATCCACCCTTGCATAAAGCCAGGTAATATCGCGGCAAGGAACCCCGTTTTACCGCTGCGATTCGCATTGGCAGAGGAATTTTTGCTGGCGCTGACATTTTCTTGCAAATTAATGGTTAGAATATCGCCAACATTACGCGGTCGCCTATCTTCAAAAAGCGGCTGATAACCGTAATAAGCAGGCTGGGCACTTTGAAATATCGAACCGTTTGGGGAAGGTGCTGTAGGGGCAGAAGGAATAGCCGTCGTTTGTGTATCCACTAACGGACGAGATGGAATGTGAGCACAACCGCTGGTGGCTAAAACCAAAACGGCAAGTAACCATACCTGTTTAGGTGCAGTCAAACGCATCTGCAACGCTGTTTTTTGCTGTTGGGAAATAAGGCCGCTTTCAATCATTATGCTACTCTTTTGCTGCTGTGTACGTTGTTCATCCCAAAGAGATGTCTTTCATAGGGCTCACAGGAACCCCATGAGCGCCTATACAAAACCAATTACAGTTGCGTTAAACGCTGAAGCATTTGGTCTGATGCAGAAACTGCCTTACTGTTAATCTCGTAAGCACGCTGAGTTTGGATCATATTGACCAACTCTTCGGCGACATTCACGTTAGAGGTTTCTAGCATGTTTTGATAAAGCAGACCGGCACCGTTGGTTCCCGGCGCGCTTTCATTCGGCGCACCTGAGCTCGCAGTTTCCATATAGAGGTTTTCCCCCATACTTTCCAACCCTGCATCGTTAATGAAGGTTGTCAGCGTAATTTGGCCGATTTGCTGAGGTTGACTATCGCCATAAACGGTGACAGATACCGTACCATCACGCCCAATCGTTAAACTGTTGGCATTATCTGGGATGGTGATCGCAGGAACGATTTGATAGCCGCTGGAGGTGACTAACTGGCCATCTTGGTTAGGCTGTAATGCCCCATCACGGGTATATGCGTCTGTGCCGTCAGGCATTTGTACATGTAAAAAACCTTGGCCTTTAATGGCGATATCCGTTGTGGTGCCCGTTTTATTCAATGCCCCTTGACCATGAATACGCATAGTCGCAACGGGGCGTGCCCCTGTCCCCAGTTGTAGCCCTGATGGCAAAGAGGTTTGTTCAGAGCTCATCGCCCCTGGCTGGCGAATATTTTGGTACATTAAATCTTCAAAAACCGCGCGTTGGCGTTTGAAACCATTGGTGCTAACGTTCGCCAAGTTATTGGAAATCACGTCTAAGTTAGTTTGTTGAGCATCAAGCCCAGTTTTTGCAATCCATAATGAACGGATCATAATTATTCCTTACTGAATTTAGCTGACGGCAAGCAATTGGTTGGCGCGTTGGGCATTTTCATCCGCACTGCGAACCACCTTCATTTGCATTTCAAAATGCCTTGCATTGGCTATCATCGACACCATCGCTTCGGCGGCATTGACGTTACTTCCCTCAATCACACCAGACGTCACAACCGCACGGTCACTCAGTGGCAATACATTGCCATTCGCGGCTTGCCCCTGAGGGGATAAATGGAAAAGCCCATCTTCCCCGCGAATTAAGTCTTGCGGCTGCGCTTCAACCACTTTCAAACGGCCTATTTGCCCCAACATAGTTGGCGGATCCGTCGCCAGCAATGCGGTGATGGTGCCATCCATGCCAATAGTGATTTCTGCATTTTGCGGGACGTTAATTGGCCCGCCATCGCCTTGCAGACGGCGTTCACCAATCACTAACTCACCTTCGCCCGAAATTTGGATATTCCCATTTCGGGTATACGCTTCTGTGCCATCGGCTAATTCAACCGCCAAAAAATGCTTATCGTTTAACGCAACATCTGTTGGCTTACCTGTGTAGTTCAGCGGCCCTTGGCTCATATCCGCGCCAGGGGTTGAAGAAACCACCAAGGTTCTGGTTTGCGCGCTATCCCCATTCACGGGCACTGCGCGCATGGCAGAGAGCTGCGCTTTAAACCCTGCGGTAGACACATTAGCAATGTTGTTGGAAACCACCGCTTGGTTCTCAAGCGCATGACGCGCTCCCCCCATTGCGGTATAAATGACGTGATCCATGGCCACCCTCTAGGCTTATCGTAAGTTAACCAAAGTTTGTAACATTTGGTCTTGCGTCTTGATGGTTTGCGCGTTTGATTGGTAATTGCGCTGCATCACAATCATGCTGATAAGCTCTTGGCTCATATCCACGTTGGAAGATTCCAATGCACCGCTGGTTAATTTACCGAACTGCCCTACACCAGGTACGCCATCCATCGGGTTGCCCGATGCGTTTGAAGATGCCCATACGTTGCCACCTTGGGAAACGAGACCATTCGGGTTCGCAAACGCAGAAAGCGCCACTTGCCCAACCACACGTTTCTGTTGGTTTGAGTAGTTCGCAACGATTAAGCCGTTATCTTCAATTTTGAAACTGGTGTATTCACCCGCGGGGAAACCATCAACATCAATGGCACTGACGGAGGACTCGCTCACTTTTTGTTGGCGGGTTTTCGATAAATCAACGTTTAAAACGCCGTCATCCGCACCGTTTAAGCCGTTATAGTTGAAAGGAAATGTCGCTTTATCCGCATCTTTTAGCTTGCCGTTACCATCAAACTCTAATTTGCCAAGTTCTTTTGCAGACTTATCACTTGCATCTTTTGCGTAAGCTGTCCATTCGTTGTCCGCATTTTTAACAAAGTACACGGAGATTTCATGGGTATTACCTTGGCTGTCATACGCCGTCATTGTGGTGCTGAAGTTATAGGTTGATGAATCATCAGGCTTATCAACATCAAAGGCTTTATCTTTGATTTTGTCTTCTGAGTTCAAGTTAATGGTTAACTTGGCAAGTTCAGATTTTTTCGCATCCATCATGTCCGTTGGGATGTTTAATCCTTCAGGCACGCCACCGCTTTGAATGGTGACATTGCCTTTTTCATCGACACTGGCTGGGTAACCTGTCACCACCATGCCTTGGTTATTGACTAAATTACCGCTTTTATCACGCAAAAATTGGCCATCACGGCTGTAGTAAGTATCACCATTTTTATCTTGAACGCGAAAAAAGCCACTACCTGAAATCGCCACGTCAGTTGGTCTATCTGTACGTGTAATTGGGCCGTCTTTAAAGTTTTGCGTAACTGCAGCAACGTTAACACCAAGGCCAACACCCGAACCTGCGAACATATCCGCAAATGATGTCGTTGCACCTTTAAAGCCGTTAGTTGCGGAGTTGGCAATATTATTACCAATTGAATCGAGCCCCGCTGACGCTGCATTTAAGCCACTGACTGCTTGTGAAAAAGACATATTTTCTCCATGAGTATTGGGGGTAAAAATTAAGAAGAAGGGTAAACTTTGAAAATGCTACTAAGAGGCACACTTTGCCCGATGCCAACATCTAATAATGGCGCGTCAGATCCTGGTGTGACACCATTGACGCGGGTATAGCCCAGTTTCGTGACCTCAACTTCAGCCCCGTTTCTGATAGCTCTCACATCAAAGTAATATTTCCCTTTCGTATCGGTGACTAAATTGCCGTTGTTGTCCAAACCATCCCATGCCATGTCATAAATGTCGGGCTTAACTTCAGAGTCATAGGTGATGGTTCGCACAACCATTTTGTTTTTGTCGCGAATAGTGATTTCAACGCTATCGGCCAATTTCGGTAAAAAGAAACCAAATGGCGATGAAATAAATTCAGATTTTGGCTCTTCGCCGTCCTCTTCAGAGGTGTTTTGATTGCTCAACGCTGCGGTAGATGGGCTGTTTGGACTAATTCCTTCATCGGGTAACGGGTTCGATGGTTTCGTCACCGTGCTATTTTCGCCTGAACTCTCTTTTTTAAGCGGAGCTAAAACAATTTCATTACGCGGAATAAGTACGCCTTTGCCCACCAGAGCGGTAGCTTGTAGTGATTGCCCTGAGCCGATTTGTTGGGAAATACCACTCACGTTATCGCTGAGTTTATTCATACTTTCCAGCGTGGCAATTTGTGCCAATTGGCTGGTTAAATCGGTATTTTCCATCGGGTTCGTTGGGTCTTGGTTTTGCATTTGCGTCACAATCATTTTCAAAAAAGTGTCACGCATATCATCACTTTGACTTTTCTTAGGCACATTACTTGCCGCAGGTTCTGGCCCTGCGGTAGTGTTGTCCAAAGAATCGTACATCGTGGCTGCAATCCCCATGTCATACCTCCGTTACTGGCCAATAGTCAGTGTTTTTTGCAGCAAGGTTTTTGCTGTATTCATCACTTCTAAGTTGGCTTGGTAGCTACGAGAGGCCGAAATGGTGTTGATCATTTCCCCCACCATATCTACGTTAGGCATTTGCACATACCCTTTCTCATCCGCTAAAGGGTGACCAGGTTTGTATTCCATACGTGGTGGTGCTGGGTCTTCAATCAGTTCACTGACTTTTACGCCACCCACTTCGTGGCGGCCTTGTGGTGCCATCTGGAAAACCACTTGTTTAGCGCGATACGGCTGCCCATCAGGCCCCGCAATACTTTCTGCGTTAGCCATGTTGCTTGCACTGACGTTTAAGCGCTGAGACTGGGCAGTTAATGCAGAAGCTGAAATGTCAAAAATACTCAGTAAGGCCATAATGATTACCCTTGCTGTAAAACAGCCAACATGCTTTTAACGCGGCTATTAATAAATGTAAGATCAGCCTGATATTTCAGGGTGTTATCGGCGAATTGACTGCGTTCAATATCCATATCGACGGTATTACCATCCATTGAGGTTTGGTAAGGGACGCGGTATTTCAAATCCATATTTGGTGCCTTAATACCTCGGCCTTCAATATGACCTTTGGCTGTCACCGCCAGTGCCACCCCCTTGCCATTCACAGCGCCTTTATCCATCGCTTGTTGGAGTTGACGATTAAAATCAATATCCCGCGCCTGATAACCCGGTGTGTCCGCATTAGCAATATTGGAAGCCAAAACAGTTTGCCTAGCTTCACGTATTGACAACGCCTGCTGCTGGAAGGCAAACGTGGCATTTAACTTATCAATCATGATGATCCTTAATGGATGTATAGCGATGTTGACTACGAACGCTCGTTATATTCGCCCCCTCAATTAGGCAAAACCCATCAAGAGAGTACGAAAGTTAAAATTCGACGTGCATATCTTAGCGGTCTACGAAAAAATCTAATGGCGGGATAAAGGCAAAATAATTGACCTATTTGGCTCATTCATTATGAAAGAGGTGGGTAAACTGCAAGCGTGAAAAAGTGTGTTGATAAAGGAGCGAGTAACCCGATGGCTAATCTTAAGAAATTGACCTATTGCATAATAATCAGTGGATTAAGCTTAACTCCAACGCTATCTCAAGCCTCTCTTCCACAAGATATCAATCACTATTTTCGTCAAGTGCATGGCAAAAACAACCACGTTTCCATTGAGATAAAAACACCGATTGAAAAATGGCCAAACTGTGATAAACCGCAGATCAGCCCGCCTATTGGTGGACGCAACATGGGAAATGTGTCGATACCTGTGCTATGTGGGAAGAAAAAACAGTTTTTGCAGCTCACAGTTAATGTGACGGGACAATATTATGTTGCAACTCGTAATTTAAGCCGCGGTGAAACGATTGAATTTGTTGATATCGGAACCAAAAAAGGCCTGCTACACAAATTACCAACTGGAGCCAGTACGGACAAAATGGCGCTGCGGGGCGCAATTGTGCTACGCACAATTACTGCAGGACAAACATTCACCAAATCAATGGTTAGGCAACCTTGGGCGATTAAAGCTGGGCAAACCGTATTTGTATTTGCCAATGGGGATAATTTTTCGGTGAAATATGAGGGACGCGCGATTAATAATGCCACCGCTGGGCAAAATATTCGTGTAAGATTGCTCAATGGTCAAGTGGTCAATGGGTTAGCACAAGAGAATGGCAGTGTTAATATTGCGTTAAAATAAATGCCATCCAGACTGAAGTCCTTTGAAATATGACGAATCTATCTTTGACATAAAATTGCTCAAAATGAATGTTTACCTTAAGGTAAAATGAACGTTTATTCTAAATAGTTCAAGTCGCATCAAGGCAACAAGTGAATGAGTCGCTAGAAGCTTACATAAGTAAGTGACTAGTGCGAATGAGCGCAATTAACACAGAGGCGACTTGAAATATGACGAATCTATCTTTGACATAAAATTGCTCAAAATGAATGTTTACCTTAAGGTAAAATGAACGTTTATTCTAAATAGTTCAAGTCGCATCAAGGCAACAAGTGAATGAGTCGCTAGGAGCTTACATAAGTAAGTGACTAGTGCGAATGAGCGCAGTTAACACAGAGGCGACTTGAAATATGACGAATAAAAGCAACATTTTGTAACACTATACAGACTAAAGATCCCCAAAAATACGCCGATAACTGACATATGATAAAAATCGGGAATAGGAAAATACATTATGGCTATTGAGCAAACCCCTGCAATTTCTGCGCTGACTCAAGTAACAAACCGTGATCCGCAAGATGCGGCGGCCCCGATGCGCGATAAAAAAGTTGCTGCTGATGTCACTGTCAAAGAAAGTACTTTTGCACCTAGCGAATTACAAAAAAAATTATTGCAACCGCAAGCCTCTGATATCAACCTCGCAAAGGTTGAAAGAATTAAACAAGCTATTAAAGATGGCACCCTAACGATGGATGCGGAAAAAATTGCAGATGGTATTTTACGCGATGCCCACGAATGCATGTTATCAATGAAATAAATAACCGTTATGACTGATGAATTACTGATATTGCTAGAGCAGCAACTTTCCCATTTACAATCACTGCAAATCGTGATGAAAAATGAAGAAATCTTATTAGGTTATCACCGTGTGCCGCCATCACCCTTCCAAGAAACGACTGAGCAAAAACGCTTTCTTGTCGCGGCTATCGGCCACGGTGAAACCCATCGCTTACAGCTTGAGGCACAGGCTGAAATCACCGCTCCCTACGAAAGCGATGCGGCCTTGGCTGGTCTATGGGAAGCGATTAAAGTGTTAACGACTGATCTTAAAGAGCTAAATTATCGTAACCATCAAATGCTGCAATTACACATTGAGCTCAATACCCAGCGCCTGAACTTTGTCAAAAAACACAATAACCAATCTACCTATGGTGCTGATGGCTTAGAATCAAAACGCCCTGTTTTAGGTAAGAAAATTTCGATTTAGCTTGCAGAGCAGTTTATTTAAAATGCATTAATTAAATAATAAACATTCTCTCATCTATCATTGTGAGAAGCCTCAATGCCACGCCATTAGGCTTAATCTCCCCCTCTTTCCCACTTAGACACACTCTCTTTCGTCATGTTTAAGATAAGTGCAAGGGAAGATTGTGAGATATTATTTTGCTCACGAATGCGCTTAATATCTTCCCCTGTCATTGGTGTAAGATGGGCAAATTGCAGTAACTCATTAATTTTATTATTCATAATTAACCTCCACTAACAGGTTAGCTTTTAGCATTTTCATTATTTTTTCATCATCTAATTACAAAAGTACCTTCACGATATCTTTATAAGATTCAAGTGTATCGTCCTCAATTTCTTTGGTTCCTTTTGCATTTAAACGAGATTTCAGCCAAGCATATACAAAAATAAGTGCCGCTCCTGCTTATAAAAATAAGCGTTCTGACGCCTCCGCTTTTTCCTTTTCCTTGTAGTGGTAAACGCTTTTTAATAACGCCACTACCAAGATGGGCTTCATATTGGCCTGCAAACACATCCATTACCGCATTAATCAATTCAAAATCACTAATATTTATCTTTTTTGATACTATGATTAAACATCTTCGTTTTATAGATAGCTATCCATAGCCCCCATAATTTAACTATAGTAAAAATTACTACAGCTCAGTTAAAATAAAAGTAAATCCGAATTCAGGTTAGATTCCCGTATGGGGTATACAAAAAAAGAGCGGCTTGATAAGAATCTCCCCGCTCCTTTTATCTCAATAATATTCGCCATTCATCTTGGCGAATACACGCTCTTATCAACTGCCGCTGATCATTGACGTCATTCTAATTTTACGGTGATCTGTCATTTCTAAATTCGACATCACCACCAATTGTGGCAAGCTGCGGCGCAAAAAGCGCGAAAGAATTACCCGCAACGCATGATTCACTAACAAGACATTAGGCGCACCCATCGCCTCTTGGTGAGAAACCGCTTGCTCCGCTTGCGTTTGGATAAACTGCGCAAGGTTTGGCTCTAATCCACCGCCATTTTTCGCCGCTTGCAGAAGAATTTGTTCCAGTCCGGCATCTAACCCAATCACTTGAATTTCTTCCGCATTACCAAACCATTGCTGAGTAATCGCACGGCCTAGTGCAATACGAACTTGTGATGTGAGGTAATCAGTGTCTTTTTGCTCACCATTTTCCCCTGCCATTTCCGCTAACGTTTCAATGATGGTGCGCATATCGCGGATCACCACATCTTCCATTAATAAATTTTGCAAAACACGATGCAAAATCGTTAACGAAATCGTGTCTGGGATCAGGTCATCTGCCAGTTTCGGCATCTCTTTTTTCACTCGGTCATACAGCATTTGTGCTTCTTGGCGACCAAATAATGTGCTCGAGTTTTGCAGTAAAATTTGGTTGAAGTGTGTTGCAACCGCCGTACTCGCTGAAACCACGGTATAACCTTGAATTTGCGCTTCTTCGCGTAAGTCGTCATCAATCCAAACTGCAGGTAAACCAAAAGCGGGCTCTCTTGTTGCATCCCCTTGTAACGTCCCCGCGGCATTACCAGGATCAATGGCTAAACTACGCCCTGGTTGCGCTTCGCCGCGTCCTACCTCTGCACCTTTAATTAAAATACGGTACTCACAAGGGGAAAGCGCTAAATTGTCACAAATGTGGACAACTGGCGGTAAGTAACCGACTTCTTGAGCGAATTTTTTACGCAATCCTCGCAGACGGCCTAATAATTCACCTTGCTGGTCGTTATCCACAAGTGGGATCAAACGGTAGCCCACCTCCATTGCCAATAAGTCTTCTAATTGCACATCATCCCACGTGGCTTCTACCACCTTGTTGGCTTCTTGGAAATGTTGTGCTTGGTTATTATCGCCCTTTGCACTTTCTGGTTGTTGTGATTTACGTACTAAATACCAACCTAATCCCGCAAGTGCTGCTGTAAATAATAAGAAGACAAAGTTTGGCATCCCTGGGATCAGGCCTATCAAACCCAAAACACCTGCACTCAACCACATAACACGCGGGTTATTAAACAGTTGGTTGACCATCTGCTCACCGACGTCTTCATCCGTCGCAACACGAGTTACGATAACCCCTGCCGCTGTGGAGATAATCAACGCAGGAATTTGGGCAACAAGACCATCACCGATTGTCAGCAAGGTGTAGGCGCTCGTGGCCTCCCCTAGCGACATATTGTGTTGACCTACACCAACGATTAACCCGCCGACCACGTTGATCACCATAATCATGATCCCCGCGATAGCATCGCCACGTACGAATTTACTGGCACCGTCCATCGAACCGTAAAAATCCGCTTCTTGCGTCACTTCTGCACGACGTTTTTTGGCTTCATCATCATTGATGATCCCTGCATTGAGGTCAGCATCGATAGCCATTTGCTTACCAGGCATTCCGTCTAACACAAAGCGAGCACCCACTTCGGCGATACGCCCCGCTCCTTTGGTGATAACCATAAAGTTAATCAAAACCAGAATGATAAATACCACAATACCAATGGCAAAGTTGCCGCCCACTAAAAAGTGGCCGAATGCCTCAACGACTCGACCTGCAGCGTCAGGCCCTGTATGCCCATCCAACAAAATAATTCGTGTTGATGCGATATTCAACGATAGGCGTAATAGCGTGGCGAATAGTAAGATAGTTGGAAATGCAGCAAAATCAAGGGTTCGTTTAGTGAACATCGCCACCAATAACACCATGATGGAAAGCGCAATATTAAAGGTAAACAGTAAATCCAATAAAAATGCGGGTAATGGCAATACCATCATCGACAAAATCAATAAGATTAGAACTGGACCCGCGAGTATTTGCCACTGCGTTCCTTGTAAGTTTTTCGGCAATTTTAAAAGTGCAGCCAAATTAGCCATCGCGATTGTTATCTCCAGCAAAGTCCAGCGTCGGTGGCACTGGTAAATTTTTCGGTTTTTTCGGTCTGAGCCCACCTTCACGACGCCAGCGGCGCAGTTGGTAAACCCATGCTAAAACTTCTGCAACCGCCGCATATAACGCGACAGGGATGCTTTGCCCTATCTCTGCATGACGATATAACGCCCTTGCAAGCGGCGGTGCTTCTAATTGTAATATTCGGTGTTCTTCACCAATTTCCTTAATGCGCTGCGCTATCACCCCTGCGCCTTTCGCCAACACTTTTGGTGCCCCCATACGTTTATCATCATATTTCAGCGCCACTGCATAGTGCGTGGGGTTAGTCACTATCACATCGGCAAGTGGCACATCCGCCATCATGCGATTTCGCGCTATCGCCCGCTGTTGTTGGCGAATTTTCGCTTTAATATGTGGGTCACCCTCTTGCTGCTTAAACTCATCTTTAATTTCTTGGCGGCTCATACGCAATTTCTTCAAATGAGAGCGAAATTGATAAAACACGTCAAATGCCACCATTGGGATCAGCAAAAACACAATCAAATACCCCGCAAAAATCACTTTTTGCAGGGCATTACTCAGTGCGGTAACAGGTGACTCCATCACTAAATGCAGCAATGAAGGCCAGCTTTGCCATAAAAAAATAAATGCCCCCAACCCAACAAACAATGATTTCAAAATTGCCTTGAACAATTCTGATAACGCATTCATTGAAAAAATACGTTTTAGCCCTTTAATTGGGTTGAGCTTTTTTAAATCGAACTTAATCAATTTACTGTTAAACACTAACCCGCCCACTAAAGACGACGCGGAAATCCCGACGAGCGCTAAACCGCCAATAACAGGCAATAATGCAAATAATGCCTCACTGACCACACGCCCTAAATAGCTGATCATTAAGCCTGTATTTTGCAAATAATGGCCATCAAAAATAAAGCCTTGTCGGGCAATTTGGCGAAGTTGTGCCGCAAGGTGCCCCCCGCTTAACCAGAGCAAACTGATACCCGCCAACATCATCATTAGCGAGCTAAGTTCCTTTGAACGAACGATTTGCCCATCATCTTTGGCTTTTTGCTTTTTATGGGGGGTGGGCTCTTCTGTTTTTTCTACATCACTCTCGTCGGACACCGTGGTTCCAAAATTTAGCGAAAATACGAGTTATCGCTATAGCATGACAGAGTGTAAAAAAATCAATGGTGGAAAATAGACGCAGTTCGAGGGGGTTATTTGCCTATTGAGCAATAAGACAACAACTTTGCGAAGCGCTTGGCAAATAAAAAACGGGCAATTATATTTTTCTCGCGCTGCTCAAAAATGGCGATAAAATATCCATATTCACACGAAACCGTGACAGCTTACACGGGTGAATACACATGTATAAGGAATTTATCATGAGCAGTCTGGTAACACATAGGGTTAAAAAAACGGTGAGTGTAACCGTTACACCCGAGCTATATGAGCAAGCCAAATAAGCGAAATTAAATTTATCAGCCATCTTATGTAAGGCATTAGCCGAAGAATTAAAAAAAGTGGAAACCATAAAGTGGAAAGAAAAAAACATCGCGGGTTTCAATGAACTCAATAGGATCAGCAAAGAGCATGGACTATTCTCAGACAAATACAGGGAATTTTAATGCAATACCATCTCTATCAAAATAGAGGCGATGCTATTCATGCTCCCTACTTATTTGATATTCAAAGTGATATTATTGATATCCTGAATACTCGATTGGTCATCCCTTTATATGATAGCGATTTATTACATCAGCCCGTGCCTGATAAACTAACCCCATGCCTTTCGGTTCTTGACCATGACTATATTTTAATGACTCACTTAATGGCCGCTGTACCAAAATTATAATTTTTCAAACAAATCAATACGTTAAACAATGAAAGAGAACGTATCAAAAAAGCCATTGCCCTACTCATTGATGGGTTTTAATTAATAAGGTTCTTATGGATACTTGCCACCTAGTCGCCCCCGATATCACACTTGAAGATGCGCCAAAAGAAGCGGCTCGCATGCTAAATTGGCTACAAACACAAGGGATCATCGACCCTAGCTTCCAAGCGATTGAATATGATAAGGTAATTTATCGCCCAATGCCTGCTTATAAAGAACCTATTTTATATGTTATTGATGGCAGTATTGTTCCCACCCAACTACCTGAAAACCAATTAAAAAATACCCTATCCATTGCCACAGAACGCACTGTTTTTCATGCAGGCGGCAATGGGATTGGCATTTACTGCCCACAATGCGGCAATGAACAAACAGAACACAGTCATGCATGGGGTGATGCCGTTTCTGATTGGTATGAAGGAAAAAACGAAAGCTTATCCTGCTTTCAATGCAATTTTCATTCACCGCTTTTCGGTTGGCAATTTAACCCTCAATGGGCCTTTGGCAACCTAGGTTTTAGCTTTCATAATTGGGATATTAGCGATGATTTTATTGCCCAATTTGAACATGTACTCGGCAGTAAAATTATTGCCGTCTACCAACATGACTAGCACAATATTATTTAGCCGTTGGATTTAACGTAATTTGCATGCCAACAGCTTGCGCATATTTGAGTAACGTACCGAGTTTAGGGTCAAACTGCCCTTTTTCTAAACGAGAAATATTTTGCTTTTGTGTTTGCATTTTTTCAGCAATTTCAACTTGCGTAAAATTATTAGCAAGGCGAGCCATACGCAACTGGCTAATTAACGCTTTGCGCATTTCTAATTCAAGGCAAGCGGTTTCTTGGTCAAGTTCTTCTCGCCTTTCTCCTTTTTCATCATTTATCAAAGTAGAAATCAAATCATTATTTATCATCTGAATACACTCGATCACAGTAAGTTAACTAATTGAAATGGATAATATGAAGCTACGTTAATCGTTATCAACTAATGTAGCTCCATAAAAAGCGGTTAGGTTATCGTAATAACCTAAAAACCAAGTTCATCAAGCAGGTCATCAACTTGCGACTGTGATGCCATCACATTAACGCCTTCTTTATTGATTTGCGGGCCATTGAGTAAACTTTCGTTTTGTGTTTTCGCACGCATTTCAGGTGGCGTATTTTCCATTAACAATGCCAGCAGTTGTTTTTCCGCTTCTTCAACCACTTCCATCATTTTTTTAATGACTTGCCCTGTTAAGTCCTGAAAATCTTGCGCCATCATGATTTCCAGTAATTCAGCCTTAGTGGTTTCGCTGTCTTGGATCACTTGCCCTAAAAAAGCTTCTGTTGACTCACGCAATTGTGTAGGAACCACACCAGTCGCTGTTTCTTGCCATTGCTGTTGCAACGTCTGCGCATTTTTATTCATATCCACTTGCAGTGGTTTGATGACATCAATGCCATTTAAGGTTTTTTCTGCCGCTTGCGCCGTCATTTGCGCGATATAACGCAGTCTGTCTTTCCCATCTGGAATGCTTGCAACAGCCTGTTGGACACTTTTTTCTAACCCCAATTCGCGCATACTTTCACGCAAGGTTCTCATCAGCGTACCAATGCGTGTAATGACTTGTTTTAAATCATCATTACCATTGCGAATACCTTCCATACCCACTTGCTCAGTCATGAAAATCTCCTTTGGCACTCACTATTATTGCAGTCCCATTTTTTCAAATACTTTGTTCAGTTTTTCTTCTAAGATAGCGGCAGTGAACGGTTTAACCACATAACCACTTGCCCCTGCTTGTGCAGCAGCAATGATGTTTTCTTTTTTTGCTTCCGCCGTTACCATCAAAACTGGGATATGCTTAAGTGCATCATCGCCACGAATTGTTTTAAGCAGTTCTAAGCCATCCATATTTGGCATATTCCAGTCTGCAACAACAAAGTCGATGTTACCCGCACGGATTTTTTCTAATGCATCAACACCGTCTTCTGCTTCTTCTATTTTGCTAAACCCGAGCTCTTTTAATAAGTTACGGACGATACGACGCATGGTAGAAAAATCATCAACAACCAGAAAACTAAGATCTTTAGCGGCCATAACCACTCCTTCAAATACAATTGTGAATTTCCGCCGCTGCTACACAGTGACAGAAGAAAGTCTTGCTAAAACACTTGGGGCAATTTTTCGAATATCTTGCACTTCGTCCACTGCATCCATTTCAATCGCAGCTCGTGGCATACCAAATACCACACAGCTACTTTCGTTCTGCGCGTAAGTAATCGCCCCTTGTTTACGTAAATTCAATAACCCTTTGGCGCCATCCATCCCCATACCAGTCAATAACACACCAATGCATTTTCGTCCGACACATTGAGCTACTGAATCAAATAGCACATCTACTGACGGGCGATGGCGATTAACGGGTTCACTTTGTTGCAAAATCACTTGGAAACCTTTGCCTTTGTCTGCAATCAACATGTGAGAATCACCTGGCGCGATATAGGCGTGTCCTTTTTGCAGTAACTCGTTGTTTTCTGCCTCTTTTACCGTTAGTACACACAATTTATTCAGTCTGTCAGCAAATGAGCGGGTAAATCCTGCGGGCATATGCTGCGTGATCACCACAGGTGGGCATTCACGGGGTAGCATTTCTAAAAATTGGCGGATCGCTTCTGTCCCGCCAGTAGATGCGCCAACCGCAATCACACGGCTGTTACACACATACGGGGACAACGCTTTGGCTTGAGCAACTGGCTCAGACATTTTTTTCTCTGGCCGCGCAAACCGACTGCGTTGAGTGATCTTAGACATTGCCGCCGCACGAATTTTTTCACCAATAATGTCACGGTAGCTCATCATGGTTTCGCGAATGCCGATTTGTGGTTTAGTGACAAAATCCACCGCACCAAGCTCTAACGCTTTAAGCGTTACTTCGGAGCCTTTTGATGTCAATGTAGATACCATCACCACTGGCATTGGGTGCAAACGCATTAATTTTTCTAAAAAATCAATACCATCCATACGAGGCATTTCAACATCTAACGTGATCACATCAGGTTCGAGCTGTTTAATTAAATCACGTGCAACGTAAGGATCAGGCGCTGTATCCACCACCTCCATGTCTTCATGGCTATTAATGATTTCACGCATTAATTGACGCATCAGTGCTGAGTCATCCACACATAGCACTTTAATTTTTTTCATTACCCCCTCCTTTCAGCTTGCACGCTGTAGACGGTTTGTCCTTTGATCACAAAGCGTTGTGTTAATTGTGATAAATTTTCTGAATGCCCAATAAATAACAAGCCATCTGGCTTAAGCAGTGGTGCAAAACGCTCAAGCATTTTTATTTGCATTTCTTTATCGAAATAAATCATTACGTTACGGCAAAAAATTGCATCAAAGCGATGTTGGAGCTGCCAGTCATGGTCACTCAAATTTAAGTAACGAAATTCAATCATCTGCCTTAACGCGGGCTTGACTCGTGCATACCCTTCAAATTCCCCCACACCTTTCATAAAGTAACGTTGCCGCTGAAGTGCACTAAGTGATTTCAGCTCTTCGATGCGGTAAACACCTTGTTTCGCTTTTTCAAGCACTTCCGTATCAATGTCACTGGCAATCACTTTGGCATTAACGGCATTTGGCCCCAGTACATCACTTAATGTCATCGCGATAGAATAAGGCTCTTCCCCTGTTGAAGAAGCTGCACACCAGATGGTGATTGGGTTATTTTTACGTGTACGAATAAAATCCGTTAACGTGACAAAATGGTGTGGCTCACGAAAGAATGCGGTTAAATTTGTGGTCAACGCATTGACGAAAGCTTGCCATTCCGCGTTATGTGGCTCGCGCTCAAGCATCCGTAAATAGTCAGAAAAGTTGTCGAGATTACAGTCACGTAACCGCTTTAATAGCCGGTTATAGACCATATTTTTTTTATTCATGGTTAGGACTATGCCTGATTTTTTATGAATAAATCGACAAACCCGACCAAACTCATCATCAGTCAGTGGTTCTATCTGTGGTACAAAAAGCATCGTACTTGTCGTCCTATTCAATAAAAATCCAGAAGCAGCCACCTAATGCGCTGCCTTTAATGGCAAGGGAAATGCACAAAACGATTCATTTCCCTCTGCCGAAAACTCATTGTGAGTTTTCTCAACACTTAATACCGACTACGGTTTACTGCATTTTCAGGGAGCTCAAAAAATGCCACAGTATCCACTAAGTTATTGGCTTGGTCTTCCAGTGCCGCAGTTGCACTGGTCGATTGCTCGACTAATGCAGCGTTTTGCTGTGTGACTAAGTCCATTTGACTCACTGCTGTAGCAACTTGCTCAATCCCACGGCTTTGCTCATTCGATGCAGACGCAATATTTCCCATTAATTCAGTCACTTGATTAACTGCAGCAACCAGTTCGCTCATGGTCGCACCTGCTTCATTCACCAGCTGGGAACCTTGACTTACACGCCCCACAGACTCATCAATTAACGTTTTAATCTCTTTTGCCGCTTCAGCACTACGTTGTGCCAATGCCCTAACTTCGCCAGCGACAACGGAGAACCCACGACCTTGCTCACCCGCACGCGCCGCTTCAACCGCTGCATTTAGGGCTAAAATATTGGTTTGAAAAGCAATGCCATCAATCACGCTAATAATTGCGCTAATTTTTTGCGAACTGTTAGAAATTGATGTCATGGTATCGATAACATCTTCGGTAATTTCACCGCCTTTCGTTGCCGTTTTCGATGCACTGACGGCGAGCTCACTGGCTTGACGCGCGTTATCCGCATTCTGCTTAACGGTCGCTGTTAGCTCTTCCATACTGGCTGCCGTTTCTTCAAGGGATGCAGCTTGCTGTTCAGTCCGCGATGATAAGTTATTATTACCTAAAGCAATTTCACGAATACCGGTATACATTTGGTCAGTATTCGAACGCAATGCACTGACGGAAGTGGCTAACGATTCTTGCATTTGTTTGAGTTTGCCAAATACTTCACCGATTTCATCGCCCGTCGTAATTTCAATATTTTGGTTCAGTTTGCCATCAGCCACTAAAGCGAAGTGTTCACCCATACTTTTCAATGGGTTAATCACTTTACGTTTCATCCAATAATGAGCAAACGCGATCACCAGAATAATAATCACAATCACCGAACAAAATGAGCTCCACGCAAAGGTGTTGTACATGCGTGCAGCAGAAAGAGATTCATCATTTTCAGCATTCAATAATTCAAGATATTCATCAATTACTTGGGTTAATTGATCTTGATTTTCTTGGGCTGGAAGCTCAATGTAAGCTGCGATATCTTTGTTATCTAAGTGTGTTTTTAATGCTTTGAGTGTTGCGACAAAAGCTTGATATTTAGCATCAAGAGCTGCAAGGTTTTCTTTTTCACTCAAAATCGGTTGGTTTTTAAATGTGGTATAATCTTTTTGCGCTTCTTCTAATAGTTTGCCAAAAGTGACTTGTGTTTCTTCAATAAGCTGGTCATGGCCACTCACTTTATTCAGCAATGCAATTTGCGTTAAGCTATTACGTGCTTGTATTAAATGTTTATTGGTTTCCTCAAGCATTGCACGCTTATCAGAGCCCAAATCAATACGTTCTAATGCTTTTAACTCACTAACAACAATTCCAACAGAAACCCCGCTCGACACAATCTGCATTCCACAAAATAAAAATAGAAGCAGATATAAACTCACCGAAATTCGGATATTTTTACCAAACATAGATAATCCCCATTTGTGCCAGCTAAGAGAGCTGTTCGCTTAAAACATTGCTTGTTTTCTAATGCACAGAAACGCTGCAAAGCCAAAGCCTTGCAGCGTGAAACCATGCTTAATGTTTAGAAAGTTTCCCAGTTGTCATCATCTTTATGTTCCTTCGATGATAATTTTTTTAAATCCGGCGTTTTAACGATATTGGATACCGTTCTTGCTGCTGGCTTTGTATTACGTATTTCACTTTGTTTTAACGGTGGTAAACGGAAAATAGAGATAAGCTGCGACAGTTTCGCGACTTGCTCTTCTAACACATTCGCTGCAACCGCTGATTGTTCCACTAACGAGGCATTTTGCTGAGTCACTTTATCCATTTCAGCAACTGCAATGCTGACCTGCGAAATGCCTTTACTTTGCTCATCAGAAGCGGTTGCGATGTGCGTCATGATGTCTGTCACTCGCGTGACCGATTCCACAATTTTCGTCATCGTTTCACCTGCGTCTTCCGCTTGGCGCGCGCCTGTTCCTGTTCTTGAAACAGAGTCTTCAATCAATGTTTTGATTTCTTTCGCGGCATCCGCACTGCGTTGTGCTAAGTTACGCACTTCATCTGCCACGACCGCAAAACCACGGCCATGCTCACCCGCTCGTGCAGCTTCAACCGCAGCATTCAGTGCTAAGATATTGGTTTGGAAGGCAATACTGTCAATCACGGCAGTGATATCAGAGATTTTTTGTGAGCTATCAGCAATGTTCAACATGGTACTCACCACATTGGAAACCACTTTTCCACCTTCTTTCGCAATAACAGACGCTTGGTTTGCATACTCGCTAGCTTGATGGGCGTAGTCTGTATTTTGCTTAACCGTTGCGGTTAATTCGCTCATACTGGCGGATGTCTCTTCCAAACACGCCACTTGCTGCTCCGTACGAGAAGAAAGGTCGTTATTACCTGCGGCAATTTCAGTGGTGCCTTGGTAAATAGTTTCACTGCCATCTAATACACCACGAACCGTGTTAATCAGCTCTTGTTGCATGTGCTGAACGCCATTAGCTAATTCGCCAATTTCGTTATTCGAGGCTGTCGTAATGGAAGGCGTTAAATCACCTGATGCGAAGACTTTAATCCGCTCGTTTAATAAACCTAATGGCTCAATAATGCCTTTACGCACATAGCGATAACTAAAGAAACCAATAAAGGCGAGCAGAATCGATAATGTCACCAGCATATATAATGATTGGCGATAATTATTATCTGCATTAACGACTTCGCTTTGGAAATCGGCTGAAATATCGGCGAAATAAGCATTAAATTGCTCTTCGAACTTCATTTGATGGCCCGATGTTCTATGAGCATAGAAACCTTCTAAGTCTCCTTTTTCCGCGAAATCACTGAGCTTAATTAATGCATCACGGTAGGTTTCATAGGTGCTAAAAAGCTGTTCAAACTTGGCTTTATCATACTCTGAACTTTGCATCAGCTTGTTGTAACGGGCATAAGCATCATCCGCAGCTTTAAAGTTACGTTTTGCCGCTTTAATCAGGTCTTCTGTTGTCGCATCATCTTGAATTTTGCGGCCGTCTAATAGGTAGGCGTTGATTGACCGATTTAAATTGGCTCGGGCCTGTAAAAGGTTAACCCAGCTTTCCGTTAATACTTGTCTTTGGCGTTGTAGTGAATTTAAATAACTAATACTGTCGCTGTTATCGCCGAGTTTAGTGAACATCAACCCACTGGATACCAGTTGCAATAAAATAAAGATAAAAATGACGGACAAAAGTCCTGATACGATTTTAATTCGACTGTACATGACGTTTTACTAACATTATTTGTTGTATTTTGGATATCGGTCATCTAACCAAAAACTTTAGTTAATGACTTATTATTATTTGAGCAATTATTTAGGCTGAGAGTTACTCAGCCATGCTGTCAATAAGCGCCATTTCGTCACTAGTCAGTAGCTTTTCAATGTCCACTAAAATCAACATGCGGTCATTGAGTGTCCCTAAACCAGTGAGATATTGGGTGGATAACGTCACTGCAAAATCGGGCGGCGGTGCAATTTGCTCTTCATTGAGCACCAACACATCCGAAACGCCATCAACCACAATGCCAACCACTCGGTCTTTTAAATTCACAACAATCACAACGGTGTTATCGTTGTACACCACATTTTCATGAGAGAATTTCACCCGTAAATCAATGATTGGGATAATGACTCCGCGTAAGTTCGTAACCCCCTTGATAAAGTCAGGTGTATTTGCGATGCGAGTGACTTGCTCGTACCCCCGAATTTCCTGCACTTTTAAAATTTCAATGCCGTACTCTTCCTCACCTAAAGTGAAAATAAGGTAACCTTCGCCGTTTTTTTCTTCTTCGTGTTTATTTAAATCATCATCTAACATAGACATGGTATATGGCCTCTATTTAGTGCACGACAGGTTGGGAAACCTGATGTTTCTTTTTGATCAAAATGCTGTTATTCATTTTTTGCAGCTCAGCCACATCTAAAATCAATGCAACAGAACCGTCGCCCATAATCGTTGCAGCAGAAATACCTGGAATTTTTCGGTAGTTACTTTCGATATTTTTCACCACGACTTGTTGCTGTCCGACCAATTTGTCCACAAGCAATGCAAAACGGTGCCCCGCATTTTGAATAATAAGCACAATGCTGTTATCCAAATTGCGCTCCGCTTCTTCAATAGAAAAGACATGGTGTAGCTCGACCAATGGCAGATATTCACCGCGAACTAAAAGCATTTTTTCTTCACCCGCAAGGCGGTAAATATCTTCTTGTCGTGGTTGTAAAGTGCTGATGATGGCGCTTAAAGGCACGATAAAAACATCTTCTGCCACTTTTACTGACATTCCATCAAGAATGGCAAGGGTTAAAGGAAGTAAAATTCGAATGATAGTTCCTTTGCCTTCGGTAAAGCCGATTTGGATACGGCCGCCCATATCTTGAATGTTCCTTTTCACCACATCCATCCCCACACCGCGACCCGATACATCAGTCACCACTTCTGCAGTGGAGAAGCCTGGTGCCATAATAAGCATCGCCACTTCATCGTTACTCATGCCATCATGCACATTCATCCCTTGAGAACGGGCTTTAGCCAAAATACGCTCACGGTTTAGACCTGCCCCGTCATCACGCACCTCAATACAAATATTGCCGCTTTGATGTGCAGCTGCGAGAGTCAATGTCCCCGCTTCTGGTTTTCCATTTGCCACACGGACATCTGGTTTTTCAATACCATGGTCTAAGCTATTACGGACAAGGTGATTTAGCGGGTCGACAATGCGCTCTATCAGGCTCTTATCAAGTTCAGTCGAACTACCTTCCACTTTTAATTCAATTTTCTTGCCTAATTTAGAGGCAATATCACGCACCATGCGTGGGAAACGACTGAAAACATAGTCCATTGGCATCATACGAATAGACATGACGGACTCTTGCAGGGCTCGCGAGTTACGCTCCAATTGAACAATAGAGCTCAGTAAATCACTGTATTCATTTTGATCAACGTGTTGGCTGTGCTGTGTCAGCATGGATTGGATAATTACTAACTCACCGACCAGGTTGATAAGTTGATCGACTTTTTCCACGGCAACACGAATACTGCTGGAGTCCCCTTTCGGTTTTGTTACTGCTGTTTTTTTCGAAGGGCTCGAAACCACGGTAGGGTTAACGACTTCTTTTGGAAGCACAATTTCCGCATCTTGAACGGCTTCAGGTTCACTTTTTCTTTCTGCTTGTGGCATAAAAGCTTGGCAATCAGCAAACGTGATAGCGTCTTGTGCAATTTGTGATTCATCCACCACAAAACACAGTACCCCACAAATATCCTCAATATCGGTATTTGTGCCTAACCATACTTGGAGGCTATCGGTCGATTTTTCCGTATGATATAAATGACCAAACAGTTCGAGCTCGTCGGCAAGTAAATCGACTTCGGTTTCTTTAAGTCCACTTAATGTGATTTTAAAGTAATGCGAAAATTCCCCTTTAGCGTCAATTTGTTGAATTTCTGACGTCACTTCTTCTACTTGTACAATGTCTTCAATAATAGACTCTGCCTCAATGACCTCTTCGGCATGGTTCTCAACACGACTAAGCACTTCACAAATTCGTTTAAATGACTCTTCATCGGGTAAAGAATCATTTTTGTAAGCATCGAGCTGCGAGGCCATAACATCTTTGGTATCCAAAAATACATCTATGATGTCAGGAGTGAGGGCCAACTCATCATGGCGTGCCTTATCGAGCAGGTTTTCCAGTGTGTGCGTGGTGTTTTGCAACTGAGTGAAACCAAAGGTTGCAGCACCTCCTTTTATTGAGTGCGCACTACGGAAAATGGCATTTAGCTGCTCGCTATCCGGGTCAAAAGGATCAAGCTCAAGTAAATGTTGTTCCATATCCCTGAGCAACTCGTCGGCTTCATCGAAAAATGTTTGATAAAACTCAGTAATATCCATGGTTTTTATCCAGTTTCGCTTAGGTTTCACTTAACGCTGACTGCCGGAAAATCCGGCAGGCAATAAAAAATCACAATGTATCTCTTCACAAACACAGTCTATTCATCGGCTTTTTTCTGTGTTTTCGCCGTCACCACAGTCTCAGTAGCTATCTTCGTAGCTGGTTTACCCAATACGTCAGAAATCGGTTTTGCTCCGTCGTATTCACGTAAAATTTGTTTCGTTTCCTCATCATTGAGAACAATGATGCTGATCCGTCGGTTAATTGGTGCAAGACCGTTGTTTTTATCTAAATGAATCGCTGATGCCATACCAACCACTCGTAAAACCTTGCTCTCATCCATTCCCCCACGGATTAACTCACGTCGCGAAGCATTTGCTCTGTCTGATGAAAGTTCCCAGTTGCTGTAATTCGCCCCGTTGGCATAAGATAAATCATCGGTATGGCCTGAAATGCTGATTCGGTTAGGTACATCATTTAGCAAAGGGGCAATGGCGCGTAAAATATCGCGCATGTAAGGTTCCACTATCGCAGAACCTACTTGAAACATCGGGCGGTTTTCACTATCGACAATTTGAATGCGCAGACCGTCATTAATCATGTCGATCAGTAAATGCGGTTTTAACTCATTTAGACGTGGGTCTTTTAAAATAGCCTGCTCAAGGGCTTCCTTAAGCTTTTCAAACCGATAACTGGCATTACCGTCAATAATATTATTCGGTTCAGGCATCACATCGCCCTCACGAAAAATGGGGTCTTTGCCGCCTCCCGGAATAGGGTTGGTCGCATCTCCACTTTTGGTACCAGGGTTAATTGCAGTACTAAGCGGAGTTCGAAAATATTCTGCAATTTGCGTGAGTTCTTGAGGACTTGAAATCGAAATCAGCCACATCACCAAAAAGAATGCCATCATCGCCGTCATAAAATCGGCATAAGCGATTTTCCACGAACCACCGTGGCCACCTTGATGATGAGAATTGCGTTTTTTGACTCGAATTACATGAGGGGTATTGGCTGCCATCCTAGTGTTACTCCTCGGTGGTTTCTTGTGAGCGAGCACCCACTTTTACTTCGCGAACTCTATCTTCAAGTTCAACGAATGACGGCCTATCAGCACTAAATAACACTTTACGACCAAACTCTACGGCAATTTGCGGCGCATACCCTTGTAATGCAGATAAGAATGTCACTTTGATACATTCCATCATTTTGAGCTGTTCGCTGCTGCGTAATCTAATCAGTGCTGCCAAGGGTAAAATAAATCCGTAAGCGACTAAAATACCTAAGAATGTTCCAACCATCGCATGGGCAATCAATGCGCCAAGTTCACCTGCTGGCCTATCAGCAGATCCCAACGCATTCACGACACCTAATACCGCCGCCACAATACCAAAAGCAGGCATGGAGTCACCGACCATATTTAGGCCAGATGCAGGAACTTCATTTTCTTGGCGGAATGTTTCGAGTTCTTCATCCATTAAGGCTTCAATTTCATGACTTTGTAAGTTACTGCTTACCATCAAACGCAAATAATCCACAATAAACATCATGGTGGATGCATCTTTGAGGATGCGAGGATATTGAGAAAAAATTTCGCTTTCTTGAGGATTTTCAATATCTTTTTCTAAGGCAAGTAACCCTTGTTGGCGAGATTTATTGAGCAATTGAAATAACAATGCCATCAAGTCCATTGACATCGTTTTATTGTAGGAAGAACGGCGGAATAGTTTCGGTAATACTTTACATAGGGCGATAATGGATTTGCCACTGTTACCCACGACAAATGCACCTAAACCAGCACCTAATATAATAACAAATTCAGCGGGTTGATATAGCGCGCCTAAATGGCCACCAACCATGAGATAACCGCCAATAACCGCTATTGTAACAATGATATACCCGATGAGTATTAACACAATATTCCCTTTCACTCCGTTGGTTAACAGATGGCAGTCAAAGGGAATATTAGGAGTAACAGGCAAAAACTTGCCTGTTGACCAAATCAATCCAATTACATTACCGCTTTCGTAATGCCATCCTGTCGATATAGCGTAATATCGGCGAGATGCTCGGAAAGTTTACGTTTTTTTATTGCTCGTGATGGCGGCTGACACAAACTACAAGTAAAACTATTTTCTGGGATGTGCGCATAAGTGATAAACGAACCATGGCAGCAGCTGCATTTTGAGCTTTGTAGCATGCCACTTTCAACAAAACGGACGAGGGTCCAAGCTCGTGTTAGTGCTAATAATGGCTCATCACCTGGCTCTGGAATACATTGTTCAAGATACAAACGGTAAGCTTTTAAGATGGCATCAACGCCTTGGCAATGTCCACTTTGCAGTAAAAATTGATAGGCGTTATAAAACATGGATGAATGAATATTCTGCTCCCATGTCATAAACCAATCTGTTGAGAACGGTAGCATACCTTTTGGTGGCGGGCAGCCTCGAAGTTCTTTGTATAATCGAACTAAACGGCCGCGGCTAATTTGGGTTTCACTTTCTAACATTTGAAGGCGAGCGCCTAAAGAGATTAATTCCATGGCTAAGCGAATATCGTTCGCTTCTTGGACAATACTTTTTTCAGCTGCGGTACTCATCTTTTTCTCGCTATATCAGTGTCGCCTTCATTATGCGTTTGCAATAATCGGGTCGAAAGGAGGATACCTGTATGAATTTGTTGTAATTCATCAACCCTTGAGTCGCGGGTCAACTTTTCAATTGTGTCGCTATTCTCAAATCTAAACTGACAGATTAGCTGGTTTGTTTCTGCCAATTTGACCAATTGAGGAAGCGTAAGGTCTGCTAAAGTAGTTGCCATTGCATCAGAGATACCTAAGCGGAACATCGCAGAAGCTTTCTCTTGGGAGATGAGTTTTTGGGCTAATAGCAAATATGAGAGGTTAATATCGTATATATGCTTCAGAAAATCTGTCGTCGAGCTCATTTTTTTTCCTTTCCGAATATTTATCAACATCTGTGTGCAAAAAGAACAAATATGAATTTGAAAGTTTTGTGTGCCTAAAATTGGTTATTAGTAAAATTAATTAAACTGGATAAATGTATTCCATTACTTCCCATGTTTTCCGTTAATCAATACCCAGTTTGGAGTATAAAAACACAAATCTTCAAACTTAAATTAAATACATTTCCTGAATACCTACAAACAATAAAGAGTGACTAAAAATTTAGCACTTTCAGTAAAAGTCAGAATTTGCCGATGTCATTATTAGTCGTCAATTATTATGCACCACTAAATTAACTATTCAAGGTACTTATGTTTCTTTTTATCTCATTGGGATAATTATCCATTGATTCATTAAATAATCTTTATTATTTCTTTATCTTGTCTTTCCCTATCTAAAATATCCGCAACATTTTAGATCACCCTAAGCCAAATGACAGGATTTTAATCAATAGCTTCACTCTCTACATGTGATTTGAAAGCAAAAAAAACCAATCACAACATCAAAATCAAAATATTGATCCAAATCAATCTTTGGTATTGAGAAACTCAAAAATCTAATATGGATATTTCTCATTATCGGCTATTTGGGAATAAAACTTAATCATTAATTTTCAATAAGTTTAATGAAAGCAATAGGCATTATTCAAAATTATTCAATCCAGTTCAAAGAGAAAAAAGATATTATTTTGTCATACATATTATCTCCATATATATATGTTCCATTAGAATCGTTAAACTATGGTTATAATATGCCCAGATGATAATATTAATAAAATTAATAAACTTTATAAAGTCTGTCAGTAATGAAACAAATATTTAGCTTAAATATATGTGTTATGTATTATTGGCCGATTTATATTTTTAGTAATTTTCTTGTTATTATTTTTTTAACTAAACACTTTCAATTAATTTATTTTTGTTTTTTTTATTAAAATAACTAAAAAATTAATTTTTTTAATAAAATGATCAACCTACAGGTAACCAAACCCAAGAACGCATCACGAAAAATCAAAGTTTCAATTGAGAACATTCTGTTTCTTATCAATTTTCCTATTCGCTTTATCTCATTCAAAATAAGAATAAAACAGTGCTGACATCTTGTATTTTAATTTGTATTTTTACTTAATTTGTTTAGGGTTTTACATTGGCACGTTAATAACATAATAACATAATGTTATTATAACCATTAATTACTATATACTTTTATTTTAACAAATCCAGCTTAACGCTAATTTAACTTAAGTAAATTTGCTTAGTCGATGAACACATCTAACTGAAATGAGTTGATTTTAGTTAAAATAATTCAGTTAGCTTTTCGAGTACAAATTCAACAAAATGAAGTATGTCTACTGGAGTAAAAAGATTATAAGAATTGCGACTTTGTTCACATTTAGTTTCTTTATTTCCAAATAGTTTCTAAATAAAACTATGTTGTTATAGGTACATTTGCGCCTACAAGATCACAAAATGAACATCTTGATATCATCGAGCTCAATAAGCCATCTTACTCACCTATAATCTCGCTTATTCTGCATACAGGTTTGACTGAAGCTCTCTTAGATTTACTTTATACTAACGGCTTTTAATACCAACTATAAAAGGAAAGGTATGTTTACTTATTTTGCCAATGTTGAATTTGTTGAAGAAGAAGGTGCATTTGAAATCAATTTTTATGATTTTCCAGGTATTCAAGGTGTCACTTTTTGCAAAGATGATGTTGAATTGGAAGCCGAAGAGGTTTTACTGGCAACATTATCTGAATTAATAACGTCAAGAAAAGCAATTCCACTACCACAAGGACATACAGAAAATGCATTCCCAGTGTATTTGCCTATTTTAGTCTGCCTCAAAGTCGCGCTACATAATGCAATGTTAGACACTAAAACTTTACGTGTTGATTTAGCTAGAAAAATGAATATTAATGCGCAACAAATAGAACGCTTACTCGATGTTCACTACGCGTCAAAAATTGAGATGCTAGAACAGGCTTTATACCTATTAGGTTACGAAGCTAAAGTAACCGTGAAAAAAAGGTCGCAACAGGAATAGCATTACTTCCCTGTATTGCAACAGATTATTAATCTAGTTATTTTTGATTAGGCGGGTTATTTTACTAGCTTATCTTTTTTATTACCTTATTGGCTGTTTTAACAGCCTATTTATTTTTTTTGATCATTGCATTTTATCGATATTTATTCATTTCAGAAAAATACTGTTCAATCAATTTTCTTTTAATTTGTTAGTTACACATTTATTTAACAAATAGCACTTTGATATACATTGCATATAATCAAGGCTCTCTTTGTGTTTTGATTATTCAACTTAGAGTCAGGTAAATCAGACTGGCTCAAAGCTTATCCAAGATGAATTTGAGTAAAAAATGGAAATTGTTTCGAAGGGAATAATAAATAGGCTTTTTTGCACCATAAAAAGCAATAAGCCACTGTTTAAAAGTGGCTTATTATACTGATAATACAGCTTAATTCTGGTGGGTTGTTGGGGGTTCGAACCCCAGACCGAGCGATTAAGAGTCGCCTACTCTGCCAACTGAGCTAACAACCCGGTGCAAAATATTTAACGCCTATCAATTGCTACAGTCAATATTATTCTGCTATTTTTATTGTGTAAGTTAATTTTTAGTATTGAATGTTAAATTAACGATAATGATAGATTGAATAAGCAGCACTTCGATTTCAACAAAGTAAGTTTTCCTTACTCTAATTGAGATTTATGTCACAATATTTCACGCAAACATAACCACACAAATAAAAAAATACTGTGGTCAATTATAACAAACTACTACGGACACTTTACAGTATGGAAGAAAATACAACTTCAAACCCAGCTCAGCACTCCGCTGATCGTAATCAGTTAAAACGAAGCCTTAGTAACCGCCATATTCAACTTATTGCAATTGGCGGCGCAATTGGAACGGGTCTATTCATGGGGTCAGGGAAAACCATCTCTCTTGCAGGGCCATCCATTATATTCGTATATATGATAATTGGCTTCGTGTTATTTTTTGTTATGCGAGCAATGGGTGAACTTCTACTCTCTAACCTTAACTATAAATCCTTCAGCGACTTTTCTGCTGACCTGATCGGGCCATGGGCAGGTTTTTTCGTCGGCTGGACATATTGGTTTTGTTGGGTGATCACTGGCATCGCAGATATTATTGCCATTACCTCCTATGTCAGTTTTTGGGTACCCGATTTTCCTGAATGGGTGACTTCATTTATTTGTGTCATCACCTTACTCACACTAAATTTAGTGTCCGTTAAGCTTTTTGGTGAGCTTGAGTTTTGGTTTGCGATGATAAAAATTGTCGCCATTATTGCCTTAATTGCAGTAGGCGGAACGCTTATCGCGATGAATTTCCAATCGCCTACAGGCCATACTGCATCATTGAGTAACATTTGGAATGATGGTGGAATGTTCCCTATGGGAATAAGTGGTTTCTTTGCAGGCTTCCAAATTGCGATATTTGCATTTGTTGGGATTGAATTAGTCGGTACCGCGGCCGCTGAAACGCGCGATCCTGAAAAATCGCTACCAAAAGCCATCAATGCAATCCCAATTCGTATCATTGCCTTCTATGTTTTATCACTTATTGTGATTATGGCCGTAACACCTTGGCGGACAATTTTGGCGGATAAAAGCCCATTTGTTGAAATGTTTGTGTTAATCAGTCTTCCTGCGGCGGCCAGCATCGTTAACTTTGTGGTGCTAACGTCAGCCGCTTCATCCGCAAACAGTGGAGTATTTTCCACCAGCCGTATGTTATTTGGTTTGTCTAAAGAAGGTGATGCACCGAAGAAATTTAGCCAGTTATCGAAAAAAGCCGTGCCTGCAACAGGGTTAATTTTCACCTGTATATGCCTCAGTTTTGGTATTGTGCTTATCTATTTTATTCCTGATATCATGCATGCGTTCACCTTAGTGACTACAGTATCCGCTATCTTATTCATGTTTATTTGGAGCATGATTTTATATAGTTACCTCAACTTTCGTCGTAAGCGGCCAGAAATGCATAAAGCCTCCCATTATAAAATGCCTGCGGGGATTATTATGTCTTGGGTTAGCTTAGCATTTTTTGCTTTTATGATTGTCTTACTCGCATTCCAACACGATACAAGGCAAGCCTTAATCGCGACACCTATCTGGTTTATTGTGCTGCTTATTGGCTACCAAATTGTGAAACGTCGCAAAACACATTAAACACCATTTCGCTATCCACCAATAAAAAAGGCCGAACATATTTAACAGTTCGGCCTTCTTAATCGTTCATCTAATCACAAGATAACAACTATTACTTTGCTTTATATTCCGCTTCCGCTTGTTCGAAGCGTTCTTGTGCTTCTGCACTTGGCGCTTTAGTGATTAAACTCACCACTACAATCGCGATGGTAGCAAAGATAAAACCAGGAATAATTTCATACAATGCAAACCATTTGTATTGCATCCAAACTAATACAGTTATAGCGCCCACCAACATACCCGCCAGAGCACCTGTGCGTGTCATACGCTTCCAAAGCACAGACATCAAAACAACGGGACCAAACGCAGCACCAAACCCCGCCCATGCATTGCTCACTAACCCTAATACTTTGTTATTTGGATCACGGGCAATATAGATAGCAATAGCCGCAACTAGCAGCACCATAAAACGCCCGACCCACACTAACTCTTTTTGGCTCGCTGTTTTACGAATAAATGGCTTGTAGAGATCTTCGGTCAATGCACTTGCGCACACTAATAATTGGCAACTTAAGGTACTCATTACCGCGGCTAAAATTGCAGAAAGTAACACTCCCGCTACCCATGGATTAAATAATATTGCTGCTAATTCCATGAAAATACGTTCATTATTCTGCGTTACAGCCCCTGCAACACTCGGGTTCATTTCGAAATAACCGATACCAAAGAAGCCAACGGCAATAGTACCGCCTAAACATAACACCATCCACGTCATGCTAATACGCCTTGCGGAGTGGATTGTTTGGTGTGAATCTGCCGCCATAAAGCGTGCTAAAATATGAGGTTGCCCAAAATAGCCTAAACCCCAGCCAAGTAAAGACAGAATTGCAATAAAATTCATTCCCTTGAACATATCAAGGTATTCAGGATTTTTCGCTTTTATCACTTCGATAGAGGTATCTATGCCACCCATAGATAAAATAACGACAACTGGTGTAAGGATCAGGGCAAAAATCATTAACGAAGCTTGGACTGTATCTGTCCAGCTCACAGCTAAAAAGCCGCCTAAGAATGTATAAGCAATAGTGGCTAATGCCCCTAACCACATCGCTTTTTCGTAGCTAATATGGAATGTACTTTCGAACAATAATCCACCTGCAACAACACCTGATGCACAATAAATGGTGAAGAAAACTAAGATAACAATGGCAGAAATAATCCGTAAGATTTTACTATTGTCCTCAAAACGGCTGGTAAAATAATCAGGTAGTGTCAAGGCATTATTATTTTTTTCTGTTTGCAAACGTAGGCGGCCTGCTACGAATAACCAGTTAAAATAAGCCCCTAGTGTTAACCCGATTGCAATCCAACTTTCAGAAATACCTGCGATAAAAATCGCGCCAGGTAACCCCATCAATAACCAACCGCTCATGTCTGATGCACCCGCTGATAATGCGGTCACCACACTGCCTAAACTTCGTCCTCCGAGAATATAATCATCAAAGTTTTTTGTTGAGCGATAGGCTAAATAGCCAATTAATAACATGCCAGTAATATATACGATGAACGTGACAATCATCGGAGTGCTTACAGTCATCTATATTCTCCATTGAGTAGCTTAGTAGTGTAGTTATCTTTATATGAATTGCCGTTGATAACTTGTAACTTCATGGTGTTGCACTTTATTGCACATCTTTAATTTATCTTCGTGAACACCAAATAGGTTGTGATTGTTTGTGTTGCACTAACTTAATATCTTAGTGACTCCATCCTAGTCAGACTCATATTAAATTAACAAGAAATTAACTATTTTTTATTCCATAAATAGAATCCATATCACAAATGTTAAAATTTTAAGCCAAATTTCAAAATAATTGATTAATTATTCCCTTAATAACGGCATGGCTATAACCATATGAAAAATATATATAATAAATAACCATAACTTTCATTAATATGATTAATCACCAAAAAACCCGACATGTTTCACATTTCCCTCAGAAACTTTACTTAACAATGTTGCACAAAGTTGCAACATTAAGATAATGTTGTGTAACTTTTCGATTATGACGACCTGTCAACTAGAGGAATTAAGATGAGTAGCACGACAACTATGGGTGTGAGACTTGATGAAGCAACTCGTGAACGCATTAAAAATGCCGCTCAACGACTGGATCGCACATCACACTGGCTTATCAAGCAAGCTATTTATAATTACCTAGAACAACTCGACAATAACCAAATCATTCCTGAGTTATCCGCCGGTATCGATGCAAAAGAAAATCAGACAGGAGAAGAAGACACCACAGTAGAATCTAATTATCAGCCATTTTTAGATTTTGCAGAGCATATTTTACCACAATCAGTAAAACGCTCTTCAATTACTTCCGCATATCGCATCCCAGAAACGCAAGCTGTACCAATGTTATTGCAACAAGCACAACTGCCAACTGAGCAGGCAGAGGCAGCGCATAAACTGGCTTACTCCATTGCAGAAAAATTACGCAATCAAAAAAATGGTGTAGGTCGTTCCGGGTTAGTACAAGGGTTGTTGCAAGAGTTTTCACTTTCGTCCCAAGAAGGTGTAGCATTAATGTGTTTAGCCGAAGCCTTATTGCGCATCCCTGATAAAGCCACTCGCGATGCATTAATTCGTGACAAAATCAGTAACGGAAATTGGCAATCTCACCTAGGGCAAAGCAGCTCAATGTTTGTGAATGCTGCAACGTGGGGCTTATTATTTACAGGTAAGCTAGTTTCTACTCACAACGAAGCTAAACTGTCGACCTCATTAAACCGCATTATCAGTAAAAGTGGCGAGCCACTAGTACGTAAAGGCGTAGACATGGCGATGCGTTTGATGGGCGAGCAATTTGTTACAGGCGAAACCATTTCCCAAGCCTTAGCGAACGCACGTAAGTTAGAAGACAAAGGCTTTCGCTATTCCTATGATATGTTAGGAGAAGCTGCGTTAACAGAAAAAGACGCCCAAGATTACATGGTGTCATACCAACAAGCGATCCACGCTATCGGTAAAGCGTCAAATGGACGTGGTATTTATGAAGGCCCAGGTATTTCAATAAAACTATCAGCCCTGCACCCTCGCTATAGCCGTGCACAATATTCACGCGTTATGGATGAGCTATACCCACGCCTACTTTCTCTTGTATTACAAGCACATCAATATGACGTAGGGATTAATATTGATGCAGAAGAGGCTGATCGCTTAGAAATCTCATTAGATTTACTCGAAAAACTGTGTTTCGAGCCGCAACTTGCAGGCTGGAATGGAATTGGCTTTGTTATTCAAGCTTATCAAAAACGCTGTCCATTTGTGATTGATTACATTATCAATTTAGCAGAACGCAGCCAACGTCGTTTGATGATCCGTCTAGTTAAAGGTGCTTATTGGGATAGCGAAATTAAACGCGCACAAATTGATGGTTTAGAGGGTTATCCAGTCTATACCCGTAAGGTTTACACCGATGTTTCATACATTGCTTGTGCTCGCAAATTATTATCTGTACCAAATTTAATTTACCCACAATTCGCAACGCATAACGCACATACCCTCTCCGCTATCTACCAAATTGCAGGTAAAAATTACTACCCTGGCCAGTATGAGTTTCAATGTTTGCATGGGATGGGTGAACCACTGTATGAGCAAGTAGTCGGGAAAGTGGCAGATGGCAAACTTAATCGCCCATGCCGTATCTATGCCCCTGTTGGTACCCATGAAACGTTATTAGCTTATTTAGTTCGCCGCTTATTAGAAAATGGCGCAAATACTTCATTTGTTAACCGCATTGCTGATGCAACTATTCCGTTAGATGAATTAGTCGCAGATCCTGTGAAAGATGTACTTGAGCTATCTAAAACAGAAGGCCAAATCGGTTTACCCCACCCTAAAATCGCTCTCCCACGTGATTTATACGGGAATGAACGTGTTAACTCTATGGGCCTCGACCTGTCGAATGAGCACCGTTTAGCTTCTTTATCAAGCGCACTACTCAGCGCTGCTATCCAGCCTAAACTAGCAGAGCCTTTATTGGGTGGCGAGTTCTCCACAAAAGATACGCTTCCAGAAGCTCAAGCAATCCTCAACCCTGCGTGCCATAAAGATATTGTCGGTCATGTTCGTGAAACGACAGAACAAGAAGCCGATCATGCGTTAAATATCGCCAATGACGCAGGCACAATTTGGTTTGCAACCCCACCATCAGAACGTGCCGCTATTTTATTACGCGCAGCCGATCTCATGGAACAGCAGTTGCAACCGCTACTCGATGTCTTAGTTCGTGAAGCTGGCAAAACCTATTCGAATGCCATCGCAGAAGTCCGTGAAGCGGTAGATTTCTTGAATTATTATGCGACACAAGTCAAAAATGACTTTGATAATAATACCCATCGTCCATTAGGACCTGTGGTATGTATCAGCCCTTGGAACTTCCCGCTTGCTATTTTCTCTGGGCAAATTGCTGCTGCACTCGCTGCGGGCAATACTGTACTAGCCAAGCCAGCAGAGCAAACACCACTTGTCGGTGCCATCGCCGTTTCAATTCTTCACCAAGCGGGTATTCCTCGTGATGTATTGCAATTTTTACCTGGTAAAGGAGAAACTATCGGAGCCCAGTTAGTCGGTGATAAACGCGTTCGTGGCGTCATGTTTACGGGTTCAACGGAAGTCGCGGGGTTATTACAGCGTAATATTGCTGGTCGCTTAGATGCCCAAGGCCGCCCTACCCCATTAATCGCAGAAACTGGTGGATTAAACGCCATGATTGTCGACTCCTCCGCATTAACAGAGCAAGTCGTCACAGATGTGGTTGCTTCTGCATTTGATAGTGCAGGCCAACGCTGCTCCGCATTACGTATACTTTGTGTTCAAGAAGATGTTGCCGATAGAACCATACGTATGTTGAAAGGCGCTATGGAAGAATGTCGCATGGGGAACCCAGAACACCTTTCCACCGATATCGGCCCAGTGATTGACCGTGAGGCGAAAGATAATATTGATCAACATATTCAACAAATGCGTAGCAAAGGAAAACCTATTTTCCAAGCGGCATTTGATCATTCCGATGATACAAAAGAGCAACACGAAGGCACTTATGTTAAGCCAACATTAATTGAGTTGGAAAACATTAGCGAGCTGAAAAGAGAAATTTTTGGCCCTGTTCTTCATGTGGTTCGTTTCAAACGTGATGAACTTGATATGCTCGTTGATCAAATCAATGCAGCGGGTTACGGCTTAACTTTAGGTGTTCATACCCGTATTGATGAAACCATCAACCAAGTCGTCAGCAAAGCTAAAGTTGGCAACTTATATGTCAACCGAAATATGGTTGGCGCAGTGGTCGGTGTGCAACCATTTGGTGGCGAAGGGTTATCAGGTACTGGACCAAAAGCGGGCGGGCCGTTATATCTCTACCGTTTATTAAGTGAACGTCCAGAGAGTGCGGTGACGAATACGCTTGCACGTCAAGATGAACACTTACCAATGGATGCTAGTGCACGGGCCGAATTACTTGCACCTTTCGATGCCTTTACTGTATGGGTAGAAAAACAGCAGGCACCTGTTGATCAATCCGTTCTCGAACAATTTACGCGTTATACTCAAGCAGGGACTACTCGACTTTTACCTGGCCCTACGGGTGAAAAAAATACCTATACATTACGTCCTCGTGGCCTGGTTTTATGTATTAGTGACAATGAAAATGACTGCTTAATTCAACTTGCAGCGGTTCTAGCGGCAGGTTGCCAATCCCTTTGGCCTGATAGCGAAACTCACCAAAAACTATTTAAACTGCTTCCTGAGAAAGTCCGAAAAACCATCTCAATCACCAAGCAATGGCAGGGTTCTAAAGAGACAATTGAAGGTGTTATTTACCATGGGGATAGCGATCAGTTAAAAGAAGTTTGTGCAGTTATCGCTGAACGTAAAGGGCCAATTATCTCTGTTCAAGGTTTTGAGCGTGGCGATACGAACTTATTAATAGAACGACTTGTTCACGAACGTTCATTGAGTGTCAATACCGCTGCAGCGGGAGGGAATGCAAGCTTGATGACCATCGGTTAAATACAATAAGGCCTGATTTCATGAATAATTGAAGTCAGGCCTCTTCATTTTTCTTTTCAATGATTTTCATATAATTAATCTTCGTATTCTATTCAGATTTGATATTTATTTTGAACCGCTAAAAACGCAAAAGGTGCCCATAGGACACCAATTCATTAATGAATAGATATTGATTAACCACAAAGTAGGTTATCTACTCTATTCTTATTACTGCACTTTTTCTGATTCCCAGAATAAATATTGTTCATATTTACGTAATGCAATATTGTAATTACTAAATGCTGAGTCTGTCATTTTTTCGCTTAATTGTTCTTGAACTTTACTTGCAGTAAATTCTTTCATTGAAAAATTAGAAGAAGATAACAACTCATCTAAGCGGCGTAAGCGAACAACATACTCACGAACGGTACTGTGGCTCATCTCAGTCTGTAAGAATAAATACTGTTTAAATGACATAATATCAAAATAATCAGTATTGCTATTGCAGTAAATCTCACTACAAAAACGGCAAAGTGCAGTAAATTTACCTTGCAGCTCTCCCCAAGTTCCTTCATCAACCAATTCGGTCATATCAGCGATAGCTTCTTTATTTAAGATGTCATCGTTGAAAACCAAAGAGATACGATCAAGAGTTTTGTGGCAATGTGCACAATGAGTTTGGCTGTGTTTAAAATCTTTGATGTAACGACTCAGAGGCCGTTTCTTTACAATAGAAGCAGACATAATGGTAAAGCCCTGTGTGTAAGTCTAAAAATAAAATTGTAACAAGATAAACCGAGTTACATACTTGTTATGCCCATAGCATTAATAGAATGTCTGCTATGTTGCATTTAAATACGGGTAAACCCGTATATTATTTTCTCACTTT
Source organism: Providencia xihuensis (assembly GCF_041953405.1). NCBI lineage: Bacteria > Pseudomonadati > Pseudomonadota > Gammaproteobacteria > Enterobacterales > Morganellaceae > Providencia > Providencia xihuensis. Next base: position 2,988,583 of record NZ_CP169565.1, read on the forward strand.
TTCTTTAGGAGAATGATCCTCCTAAGAATGTAATGTAAGAAAAATTATTGCCCTTTATGAAAAATATTTTACCCCGTCTATCGCTCTTTGGCGAATTTCCAAGGTGAGTCAATTTTGGTACGAATTTGATTTAGCGTCAACCTAATTAACTTAAATTTTGTTAACTCTATACACATAGCGTTAACGAACCTTATAAAGGCAATTATTCATTAGACAGACCAAAGGCTCAGACTTTACCTGATTATCCTATCTTCGTACAAAGAAAATTTGATTTAAAAATCAATATTATAGCTATTCAAAGATTTAATTGATAAATATGTGAAGCTGCTCACCTTTTTCATCTATTATTGCATCTTAAATGTACAGATATTAATGCTTAAAATATCTCATAGTTTAGCGTTATTCAATTTACGTAAACTTTTCATTACATTTTATAACTATTTTTAAACACTCAACCCTATATACAAAAATGTTATAAATAGCATTAAAAGTGTTATATGGGTTTTAATTGACTTTATTTCGTTCTATATCACACTTTCAGGGGCTTATTTTCTAATGAGAAATAACTTTACAGAAATTACCCATTTCAACTTAATGCCAGTCTTACCCTTTTAGTTTTATCTTAATCGAGGGAGTATTACACTAATAATGAATACACCCTTTTAAACAGCGGTTAATACTGTGATTTTTAATGAGTTCCCCATAAATAATATATAATCCAACTACCCATGCTTCATATTGCAATATTATTCACTAACATAGTTATTTTTATAATTACTAATTAAGATATTATTTTAGGATTAGTTACATTTGATATTAAAAACTTCTCTTATATACTTCATTTGCTATATAAATAAATAATTTTAATAAGGTTGATTATGAAAAAGTTAATTTTAGCTTGTGGTATGGGTTTATTGGCACTGACAATCACTGCTTGTTCAGAAGAAGAGAAAAAAGGTGAAGTTGCTGGTGCAACTGAAACTTGTAATGCTTACTTCGCTGAAGTTGATAGCTTAATTGCTAAAGCTTCAGAAAACCCACAAGCAAAAGCTCAGTTAGATGCGATGAAAGGTCAACTGGAAGAAGGTAAAAAACAAGTTGCCGCATTACCTAAAGATCAGCAAGATAAAGCTTGCCAACAAGGTATTGATGCAATGAAACAAATGAAAACGGCTTTAGGTCTGTAATCGCTTAGATTATTTCAGAGTACTGCAATTTTCCAAGAAAGGGCCCATTTGTGGCTCTTTTTTATGCAAAAAGGAGAACCTTCCTTGGTTCTTCTTTTTATTAATTTATCAATATGTTATAGCCATGTACCAAAGCGCTTGATATAAAATTGTTTCATCAATTGTGCGACAATACAGTAACTTACTAATGTTAACGCTAACCAAGGGAAATACTCAATTGGTAATGGTTGTAACCCAATCATGGTTCCAAATGATGAAAACGGGATATATAAGCCTAATGCCATAATTAATCCCGTTGTTAACATCACAGGTAGTGCCGCCGTGCTTTGAATAAAGGGTATTTTTTGTGTTCTTAACATATGAACAACCAAGGTTTGTGATAATAACCCTTCAACAAACCAACCTGATTGGAACAATGCTTCATGAGCCACACTATTTGCTTGGAATACATACCACATCAAAGCAAACGTGGTGATATCGAAGATAGAAGAGGTTGGCCCGATCCAAATCATAAAGCGACCAATGTTTTTCGCATCCCATTTACGAGGGCGTTTTAAGAACTCTTTATCCATTTTGTCCCAAGGTAATGCCAGTTGGGAAATATCGTACAGCAAATTTTGTACGAGCAAATGAATTGCTAACATGGGTAAGAACGGAATAAATGCACTAGCAATTAATACAGAGAACACATTCCCGAAGTTAGAGCTCGCTGTCATATTCAGGTATTTGATAATATTACCAAAAGTTTCCCGTCCTTTAATCACTCCCTGCTCTAATACCATCAAATCTTTTTCCAGTAAGATGATATCCGCTGATTCTTTTGCGATATCAGTACCCGTATCAACGGAAATTCCCACATCAGCATCACGAAGCGCTGGCGCATCATTAATTCCGTCCCCTAAAAAGCCGACAGTATGTCCATTTGCCTGTAATCTTTTTAAAATTCGGGATTTTTGCAATGGCGTCAGCTTACAAAAGACAGAAACCTGCTCAACTTTTTGGCTCAACTCTTCATCAGACAACGCTTCAACTTCCAAACCCGTCATGATTTCACTGATATTTAGCCCAACATCATGGCAGATTTTCTCCGTAATGATGGCATTATCGCCAGTCAATACTTTGACGGTGACACCATTTTCACGCAACGCCGCGATTGCAGAAATCGCACTTTCTTTAGCAGGATCCAAGAAAGTTAAAATACCTTGGAGCTCAAGTTGTTGCTCCGCTTGAGCAGATAATGGCAGGCTAGCTTCATGTTCATTTAATGCTCGCGTCGCTAGCAACAGTACCCGAAATCCTTGTCGGTTGTAATCACTCACTAACTCTGTGACTCTTGCTCTCGCTTGCTCATCTAAAACCTGAGATTCACCATTTTGTTGATAACTTTGACAAACAGCGAGCATTTCTTCAGCAGCACCTTTACAGATAAGTAACGCATTTCCCTCTGGCGTCCTTACCGTTACCGATAATTTTCGTCGGATAAAATCGAATGGCAACTCATCAATTTTCTGGAATACTTTTAATTGTTCAACCTCACTATTCCCTCTTCCACGGCGAATAATGGCCTGATCCATCATATTTTTAGCACCACTTTGATGAAAACTATTCAGCCACGCGAGTTGCAGAATTTTACTATTTTTCTCACCATGACTATCAAGGTAATGTTCTAAAATGATCCTATCTTGCGTTAACGTTCCCGTTTTATCTGTGCAAAGAACATCCATTGCGCCAAAGTTTTGGATAGCATTCAACCTTTTGACAATCACTTTGTGCTTAGACATTGCAATTGCCCCTTTCGCCAAGTTTGAACTGACGATCATTGGAAGCATTTCAGGGGTTAACCCTACAGCAACAGCTAAAGAAAACAGCGTTGCTTCGAACCAATCACCTTTTGTAAATCCATTAATCAATAAGACAATTGGAACCATAACTAGCATAAAACGGATCAATAGCCAGCTGACACTATTTACCCCCTTGTCAAAAGAGGTTTGTGCTCGACTACCAACGATTGATTTTGCTAGCGAGCCTAAATAGGTTTTCCCACCCGTTGCCACCACAATACCGCGAGCCGTTCCGCTGGTGACGTTAGTACCCATTAAGCAAATATTTGATATTTCAAGTAATTCATTTTCAGTGGGCGATACAGGATCAAGGTTTTTGGCGGAAACATCCCCTAATGTGTCATATTTCTCTACAGGGATAGATTCACCAGTTAAAATCGCTTGGCTAATAAATAAGTCTCTCGATTCAACGAGTTTTAAATCGGCGGGAACCATATCTCCAGCGGATAAAAGAACAATATCCCCAGGGACTAGGCATTTAATTGGAACTTCTTTACGAATTGAACGCCCTGTTTTATTGTCCCGACGAAACACCGTTGCGGTCGTTCTAACCAAAGATTTGAGCGCTTCAGCGGCTTTATTCGTCCGATATTCCTGCCAAAAACGCAATAAACCACTTAGCAGAACCATCGTAACAATAATGATAACACCCGTTAAATCTGTCTCTTCTCCTTGACGCTCAGGGATCAGATAGTCCGTGAAAAAGCTGACTAACGCCAACACAATCAGAACAAAAATAAATGGGTTTTTAAATGATGAAAGCAGCTGCTTCCAAGCAGGAGGGGCTTTTTCATGAGCAACCTCATTTTCACCCTCAGTCACTAAGCGATCCATCGCTTCATTGTCTGCTAGGCCTAATAAATTGGTTTGATACTCATTTAGCACTTGCTCAATATTTTTACTCGCTTGCTCGCCAACAATAAATTTTTGCCGTGCAGGCGCTTTAACGCTTTTGCGTTGGTGTCTTATTTCAGTCATAACGTTGTCTCTAATACAACACTTGTGTATTTTTACGCTATCCAACTGAAAATAAGGCTATTATATCAGTTGGATAGCTCCAAGTTTCGTCTCCATGACGGAGGGTGATCGTCCATTTCGGCTCCTATAGTGAGTTAATTGTTTGCATTCAAGCCGGAAGCTCTGATGCCACTTTCCAATTGATAGCACTTACGCTTTGCTCAAGACTGATTCTACAAACTAATGCTTCAATCTCTTTTTGCTCAGCGGGTGTTGCCAAAAATTCAGCACAAACCTCAAGTTGTTCTGTTTTTAATGTGTCAGCACTACTTAACGATTGCAGTCGAATGTGTAACCCATTAATAGCTTGTAAAATAAGGGTTCTAACTAAAATCTCGTCTTCTTGATGGCACATAACGCGGATTTTATAACGTTGTTCAACATCTAAGGCTTGAACTTGAGGCTGCTTATTGATGCGAGAAGCCGCTTCTCGCAATAAAATATTTGCACATAAAATCAATAAGGTAGCCATCAATGCGAGTGAATATTGCCCCAACCCGCATAACACGCCAATCCCAGCAGAACACCATAACGTTGCCGCTGTATTCAAGCCTCGAATATTCATGCCTTCACGCATGATGACACCCGCGCCCAGAAAACCGATCCCTGAAACCACTTGTGCAGCAATACGGCCAGGGCTATCAGGTGATGTCGTGACAGAACTTAAAATAAAAACAGCAGCACCCGTTGCAACTAATGCGTTGGTTCTCAGTCCCGCCATACGTTGACGCCATTGGCGCTCAGCACCAATTAAGGCACCGAGGCACATTGCCGAGACAAGATTTAAAATATCAGGAGTAAAAAGCATAATAATTCCTCCAAAAAATAATTTGGATAATCTTTTATATGCTTAATAAAAAGCACATAGCCATAATTTGAATCAATAAAGATTCAAGAATAATTAGCTATTGCCTGGAGGAAATAGAGAATAAAAATATACAAACATGATACACACTCAATACAATAGTAATAAGCTATTAATTAAATATAGAATAGTACTTTGTGTACAATATAAGGGTGTATGTATGATGGGATACATCAGACACCGCCCGCCTTAGTGGCAAGCAGTGAAAAGAAAAGACGATTACTGGCTTGCCGTTAAATTAAGTTTTTATTCCAACTCTGACTGTCCAAGTAATAATCTCCTAAATAATTGATGGGTGGAGTATAGGTGGGCTAATTTACGAAGTAAAGAACAAATTTTTAATAAATTTGAATTTAATTAAAAAACTATTATTCAATTAATGTGACAAACGTGCCTTCGTTGCCTTCTTTTTCATTAAAAAACCAAATACCTTCTGGGTAATCAGGTAATGCAATTAAATACATTACACCTTCATTAAAAGGTTCGATAAGTAAAATTGTTCCTTCTCGTCGCTCTTGCCCATCTGTTTTCACATAAACACGATCATTAATATTCATGACATCTATTTTCCAACAAAATAATATTAATCATAAATGTAACGCATACGAAAAAGCCCGTCATTAAAAATGACGGGCTTTAGAAAATCAGTTCAGCAATTAGCTTAGATAGCAGTTACGTTAGCAGCTGCTGGGCCTTTTGCACCGTTTTCAATGGTGAATTCAACTTGCTGGCCTTCTGCCAGAGTTTTGAAACCATTGCCCTGAATGGCAGAGAAGTGGACGAAAACGTCTTTGCTACCATCAGCTGGAGTGATGAAACCGAAGCCTTTAGACTCGTTGAACCACTTAACTTGACCTTTCATTTTGTCGGACATTTGACTTTTCCTATATAACATCAAAAAAACTTGCCTTTTTGGCATATACGGGCCAGAGTCAACTATTTAATCAGGGAAACACCAAGATGAAGCGTCACGGTCAAAGGCTATCTGTGATAACTTTCTTCTTTAGAACACACTAACTCAGTAATCATACATCAAATAGGACTGCTAAACAGGCCGATGCACATTAACTCATGACTTTAAGATAATAGCAACTATTTTATACATTCAATCCATAAAAAGATGCAGTTTTTTCGACTATGTCACTTTTATCCGCCATAACGTTAACAAAAACACTGCATTTAGTTGATAACTTAAAGAAAAATTTAATTACAAGGGCAAAAAAACCTTTTATTGTCAGTCAGAATTATCTGATCTCATGACAATCTGCATTAATATTTTTTTTAACTGATATATAACAATCTTGAGCCCTCGTGATACTCTGCGAGTATAGATTCAATATCTGACAGAGAGTTATCACATGGATATTATCAAACAAATACTTGTCGAAGATTTAGATACCATCAATAAACGTGAAAATCGTGATGGCAAACCGTATTTCAATAGCCAGTTCCTCGCAAACCACCCTTACTTATGTATAGGTATGATTGCAGCTTATATTCCGCTAGCCGTTATTCTTTGGTATGCGCCGTATTTTGGCCCATACTGGACGTTGGGTATTACTCTGTTATTTATTATTTTAGCTAGCGTGTTACTTTTTGATATTAAGCCAGTCTATCATTTCGAAGACATCGGCGTGTTAGATTTACGTGTTTGTTATAATGGTGAATGGTTCGTGACTGAACCTGTTTCTGAAAACGCAATTCGTAAAGTCCTTGATTCCAATGAAGTCAGTCAAACAATTAAACAAGAAATCACCCGTCTAATTGCATTAAAAGGCATGATCTCGTTTTACGATATTTATCATGTGGTTTACCCCGAAGTTTCTACACCAGTACAAGGTAAATTGGCTGCACAAAATTAATGCAATATCAATTGACTAGCATGAAATTCAGTCATATTGAGTAGTGATTGAGCAGTTGAGTTTTTTTTCAATTTTTATCGTTGACAGTCCGAGGTGATATCGTTAATATTCGCCTCGTTCTTAGGAACAAAGCAATTCCTCCATAGTTCAGTCGGTAGAACGGCGGACTGTTAATCCGTATGTCGCTGGTTCAAGTCCAGCTGGAGGAGCCAAATTTAAAAAGCCCGCTTAATGCGGGCTTTTTGCTATCTTGCATCCTCTCTATTTAACGTATAAATCTATTTTTTTCTTTCCTCGCTCTCATTGTGGCTGTCTATCCCCTCATTTAGTTAAAATCAGATATTTAGGTACAGATAATCGCCAGTTTGTCTATTTAACACCCACTTGACGATTTTTTTAATTTTTATGCTTTACAACGGGAAACAGGATGGGTAATATGCGCCTCGTTCTCAGGAACAAAGCAATTCCTCCATAGTTCAGTCGGTAGAACGGCGGACTGTTAATCCGTATGTCGCTGGTTCAAGTCCAGCTGGAGGAGCCAAATTTAAAAAGCCCGCTTAATGCGGGCTTTTTGCTATCTAACATCGACTAACTCATTATTCTTTTTCTAGAAAAAATTGCTTAATCGTTTGACGTAGCCATTGGTGCGCAGGGTCCCTATCCAGACGAGGGTGCCATGCTTGCACAATAAATATAGACTCCAGCTCAATAGGGAGTTCTATCTCAACAAGTGGCAAATTGATGCTTTTCACCCCTTGTAATACATGGCGCGGTAACGGCAAGATATAATCAGACTTCATTGTTAGCATCATAGCGGAATGAAAACTGGGTAACGTCAATGCCACCTTGCGTTGCAATTTCAAATCACGCAATGCATCATCAATTGGCCCTAAAGTCCGTCCCCTTCGTGAAACACTAATATGCGGATAATGCGTTAACGTTTCAGGTGTTACGTTGTCAAGAATTGGATGCCCAGGACGTACTAGCGCTTGAAACGTGCTCGTAAATAAGCTCTGGGCTTTAATTTCAGGGTGCCAATCCCGTGATGAGCCAATAACCAAATCCACTTTGCCACTACGCAAGGAGTCATCATCTATATCACTTTCTGCGATAAAGGTTAAACTACTTCGTGGTGCCAACTTACGTAATGTTTCTAATAACCCCCCACCTAGTGCCCCAATAAAAATATCATTCGCACGTATGACAAATGTTCTTTCAAGGGATTCGGGATGAAACAACTCATCAGGTTCAATAAGTGCTTGAGCTTGAGCTATAATTTCTGCCAATTGTTGTTTTAACTCTAACGCTCTGGGTGTCGGAACCAATTTTCGCCCTGCCCGCACGAGAATAGGATCATTAAATTGTTCACGGATACGGCCTAAAATGCGGCTCATCGCAGGCGCACTTAAATTCATTTTTTCAGCAGCACCGCTCACACTGCCTTCCTCCAGTAATAAATTCAGCGCATAAATTAAATTAAAATCTATTTTCTGTGGCATATTTCCCCCGCCCACGGATTGCGTTTTTTGCAATAAATTAATTACATCATTTCATTTTAAACAATCAAGTAAAATTTAGATACTACTGCTGAAATTGATAGAACAATTATTGAAACAGCAGGAGTTTGAAATGGTTGATGCGTCTATTACGCAACCTCAAAAAAACAAATGGATAGCCAGTGCAGGCGAGATCAGTGGCCGCACATGGATGGGCCTATTTGGTGTTTTTTTAGCGGTCATGGCGAGTGGCGTGGGAGAAAACGCCAGTAAATTCGCCCTTGGCGACATCCAAGGCGCAATGGCTCTAAATATAGATACAGGAAGTTGGTTAATCTCCTGCTATGTCACAGGTTTTGTTATTGGCTCGGGTTTTACACCCTGTTTTTGGCCTACTTTTTCATTACGCCGTGTAGCCTTAGTGATGTGCTCAATTTATCTACTGGGTGGATTAATTACACCTTGGTTAGGGGAGCACTACACATGGTTGTTAACCATTCGCAGCTTACAAGGCTTCGCGGGTGGTGCTTTACCACCGATGTTAATGACCGTTGTACTGCGCTTTATGCCCCCGCTAATTAAGGTGTTAGGGTTAGGTGCTTATGGGTGGGTTTCCGCGTGGAGTGCCACCTTTGGTGCAACCGCCGCCGCATTTGCATTTCACTGGGGATGGAGTGGTTATTTTTATTGGAATTTACCCTTAATGGCCATTGCAACCATTTGCATTGGCTATGGCTTACCACAAGACCCTCTTCGCTTAGAACGCCTTAAACAATTTAATTGGCGTGGTTTAATCCTTGGGGGAAGCGCTTTAGCCATGCTAACTGTAGGAATATCCCAAGGAGAGCGTTTAGATTGGCTTAATTCCTCACTCATTTATGTCTTATTAATTGGTGGATTAGGGCTACTTGCGCTGTTTCTCATTAATGAATGGTATCACCCATTGCCATTTTTTAATTTGCAGCTGCTTGGCAAACGAAATCTTTCATTTTCATTAATTACGTTGGGTGGGGTTCTATTGATTATGGTTTCACTAGTCAATATTACCTCTGGTTATTTATCCGCAATCCAAGGATATCGACTCGAACAGACCTCAGACATGATGCTGTGGGTATCACTCCCCCAACTAATTACGCTGCCTATCGTTGCGATCATTTGTAATACCCCAAAAGTGGACTGTCGCTGGGTATTGGCGATCAGCCTGTTATTGATGGCAGCGGCTTGTGTGCTTGCATCACAACTGACCCCTGATTGGCATGGAAATAATTTTAAAACCATTTCGCTACTACAAGCAATTGCTCAACCCATGGCCGTTATTCCGTTGTTGATGATGGCAACTGGGGGACTTTTACCGACCGATGGCCCATTTGCTGCTGCGTGGTTTAACGCAGTCAAAGGCTTCGCAGCAACAGCAGCAGGTGGTGTTATTGCCCTGTTAAGCCGCCAACGGGGGGATTTTCATTCAGGCGTAATTGCCGATGGCTACGGGACAGCATATCGCACAACCTCAGAGTCTATTGAAGAACTGACCCAGCTTGCCTCTAGTCAGGGATATGTGCTGGCTAGTGCTGATCTTTATATGTTGGTTTCAGGCTTAGCGCTGTTGTTAACAGGGCTGATCGTTGTGATGCCAACTCGAATTTATCCGCCACGGTCTGTAGCCGCGGCTTAGTTATTGATTATCAGGAATTAACAATGAGTAAAATTAAAATTAATAAAAGTGTTGCCCTTGCAATCGCGGGTATTTTAGTTGTCGTAGGCGGGCTATTAATTAATAAGTTCGCCATTAAAAAAACAATGCAAAATACCAATGATGCTTATATTCGTGCCGATATTTCGCGTATTTCACCCCAAATTTCAGGTGTTGTTACCCAAGTTTTGGTTCAAGACAATCAATGGGTGAAAGAAGGCGAATTATTAGCGGAAATTGACCCACGGGAATTCACTGTCGCACTTTCCCAAGCGATAGCACAAGAAAACTCAGCACGTGCACGCCAAGATGATGCTAAAGCGAATCTAGTACGCCAGTATGCGCTGATTTCTGCTGCGCAAGCTCAATTACAATCCGCACAAGCTGAGTTGCAATTTGCTCACCAAGAGAAAACACGCTATCACAAAATGGCAACGACTGGCGCAGGTTCACAACAAGCGGCACAACAAGCAACTACCCGCGTACAAACGATGACTGCCAGTGTTGCACAAGCCGAAGCGTCTTTAAAAGCGGCTAAGAATATGTTGCAAGTTTTACAAGCTAAGCAATCAGATAGTGACGCTGAATTGACATTGGCGCAAGCGAAGAAAGAAATGGCTAAACTCAATTTATCTTATACCCGTATTACCGCACCGATTGCAGGAGTAGTGGGTAAAAAAAGCCTGCGAGTGGGTGAGTTTGTTAAGCCTGGTGATGCGTTAATGGCAATTGTGCCCCAAGACAAACTGTACATTATTGCTAATTACCAAGAAACACAGTTGCAGAACATTACTCAGGGGCAAACCGTTGATATCAGCATTGATACGTTCCCTGGCCAAACCCTAAAAGGCTATGTTGACAGTATCGCACCCGCTTCAGGCGCTAGCTTTTCCCCTGTTGCACCTGAAAATGCAACAGGTAATTTCACAAAGATTGTGCAACGTATCCCTGTAAAAATTACCTTTGATATTAACAAAGAGAGTGCGGCGACAATGAATGCACTACGCGTAGGCATGTCAGCCGATGTGAGCATCAACACATTGGATGGGAGCCACTAATGAAAAAAACCGCCATTGCACTGGTTCTCGTAGCACTCACAGGTTGCCAAGCAGTTGGCCCCGATTACGTGCCACCGCAAGCGACTTTGCCAGAAAATTGGGGTGCTAACCAAAGCACCTCCTCCCTTCCTATCGAGTGGTGGAGCATTTTTGGTGATCCCCAGCTTTCAGAGCTCATACAACGCGCAACAAAAAGTAATTTAGATTTGCAATTAGCGACAGCGCGCATGCAACAAAGTCGCGCTTTATTAGGCATTGCCGATTCTGACTTAGCCCCTGATTTTAGCCTTGATGGTGCTTACCAACGCCAACGTGCAACATCAGTCGGTAGTATGGATCCATCAGGGAAAAAAGGCGAGTCTGACTTTAACCTCTGGCGCGGTGGGTTTAGTGCGGTTTGGGAGTTGGATATGTGGGGAAAATTACGCCGTGCATCAGAAAGTGCTCGTGCTAATTTTGCCGCATCAGAAGAAAATCGGCGAGCCTTGTTAACCTCTGTCACCGCAGAAGTTGCCACCGATTATTTACGCCTGCGTGCCATACAGCAACAAATTCAAGTTGCAAGAGAAAACCATGCAACCTCGTTACAAACCTTGGAACTCACTCAGGTACGTTTACAAAATGGCTCAGGAAACCAACTTGATGTGGAACAAGCGCAAGTGCAACTCGACCAAATCAATGCCTTGCTTCCTGTGCTAATTGATAGGGAAAATCGCCTAAAAAATGCCATTACCTTGTTGCTGGGCGAGCAACCTGGGGCGTTTAATGCCCAATTATCAACGAAAAAGAACCTCCCACAGTTAACTCAAATAGTTCCGATGGGCGTTCCGTCTGATCTTGCACTTCGCAGGCCAGATATTCGTGAAGCCGCAGAGCGCTTACACCAAGCAACCGCAGAAATTGGCGTCGCTAAAGCGGATTACTACCCACGGATCACGTTAACAGGTAATGCAGGCTACCAAGCCCTTGCATTATCCGATATGGGAAGCTGGTCAACGCATACGTTCGCCATTGGCCCCTCACTGTATTTACCCATATTCGATGGTGGAAAAATCAAACAACGTGTGACGTTAAGTGAGTACCGCCAACAAGAAATGGCAATTGCATACCAACAAACTGTTTTGCGTGCTTGGCATGAAATTGATGATGCACTTTCAGATTATCAGGCCCAACAACTCAGGCAAATACACCTAGTTTCTGCCGTTACCGCTAATCAGCATGCTTTTTCATTAGCACGGGATAGCTATCTTAATGGCGCCAGTGACTTCATGCATGTATTAAGCACCCAGCGCGCCTTGTTAGATTTGCAATCGGCACAAATTACGTCTCAAGAAGAAACCGCCCTTGCTGTAGTCAATCTATATCGAGCATTAGGCGGTGGTTGGGAACACACTTATCCGTCAAATATGCAGCAGGAGGATCCTCATGCACAATACAATGAATAAAATTGTGGGCGACATATTAGAAAAAGATACAAGGCGCAAACGAGAAGCTACCGTTAGCGCAGTGCAATCATTAACAAAAAAAATGCGACGGATTACCTTGAGTGGTGATGATGTCGATAAGTTTTTAGATGATTTAAGAGCTTACGAACCCGCAAGTTGGGTCAAGGTATTTTTTCCTTGGAAAGAAAGTTTAGCGGGTCGCGCTTACACCATTAGCGGGATCAATAAAATCAACAGAACCATTGATATCGATATGGTTTTGCATGGTGATGGCCCCGCATCTCGCTGGGCTGAAAACGCATTAATCGGTGATAGACTTGGTTTTGCAGGGCCGTGTTCTGGCGGGTTTAAACCGCTATCTGAAGCAGGTTGGTTACTTTTATTGGGTGATGAAACCGCACTTCCCGCAATGCGTCGTATTCTTGAATCATTGACGGAACAAATGCCTGTTTTCTGGTTTGCAGAGGTCAGTGATGAAGCAGAAATACAAACACTAAATTACCCTGACTTAATCGTCAATAGCTGGCAAATTCGCGACCGTCATTATGATAGCGTGATGAATAGTTCTCTAGTCCGAGCCATTACTCAATGTGCTCTGCCTGCTGAACCAGGCCAAGTTTGGTTAGCCTGTGAGCAACAAATTGCTGTTTATTTGAAGAATCATTTTATCAACGAAAGAGGGATCCCCAAAACCTCACTCTTCGCAAAAGGCTATTGGAAAAAAGGGGAATCTAACTTTAAGGGTGCGGTGTAAATCGCTTATCAGGAGATAAAAATGATTAATAATGTATTGTTGGCTGTCGATAGCTTCGAAAATAGCAGTAATGCCCTCAATTTTATGCAACGTATGACAGGCTGTATTCATAATGTCATTGTCTTAACCGTTGTCGATAGCACCTTTGCGCTAAGCCGCACTAAACTAAGTCAAAATAGCGATGAACGCGATGAGTACCCTGCTGCTCAGCGAGAAGAAGCCTTAGCAGAGAAACAATTAAAAGATGTCACCAGCGCATTAACAAATATGGGATTTAAAACACAGGGGCTGCTTGCCGCAGGAACACCTATCGAGACAATCCCTAAACAAATGGAAAAACACAATTGTGATTTACTGATTATCTCCCACCGTCACCTTTCTTCATTTAGCCGCTGGCTGAATACGTCGGTCACTCGCAGTTTATTAGATGATATTTCTCAACCCGTTTTAGTGATCCCGCGTTAACCGATATGATTAAAAATGATTACAGTGGTTACCTGTTGTTATCCACTGTAATCAATACTTTTAATACACAAAGCCCATCATGGCATTGATGTTTTTTCTATTGATTTGTCCTTCAGTTTATTGTTCCTACATAATTTCCGATCAAACTTCCCTCAGTTCGCACAGATAACAGGCAAACGAACATTTTTTTCGATATTCTCCTTTGACAATCCCTTTAGAGGAAGCTAATATCCTCTGCGTACCAAGGAGTTCCTCCATAGTTCAGTCGGTAGAACGGCGGACTGTTAATCCGTATGTCGCTGGTTCAAGTCCAGCTGGAGGAGCCAATATTTAGAGAAGCCTGCTTAAAGAAATTTAAGCAGGCTTTTTGCTTTCTTATCGTTTATCATTTTTCTCAAAAGATATTTAATCATCAATTCCCATAGCTATTTTTCTCCTTTCGCTTTATCATTCGTTCCCGGCCTGAGCGTTCGCTCATCACTCACCTTCCCTTATGGAGCCGGTTTAATGACTACTGTAACTACCCTAACGATTCGCCGCCCTGATGATTGGCATGTTCATTTTCGCGATGATGATATGTTAAAAACGGTCGTTCCCTACACCAGTGAGTTTTTTGGCCGCGCAATTGTGATGCCAAATTTAGTTCCTCCCGTTACTACCGTTGCAGCCGCAAAAGCATATCGCGAGCGCATTATTCAGGCTGTGCCACAAGGGCACCAATTTACCCCGTTGATGACCTGTTATCTTACTGATGGAACTGACTCAACTGAACTCATCCGTGGCTTTCAAGAAGGTGTGTTTACCGCATGTAAATTATATCCTGCTAATGCAACAACCAACTCAAGCCATGGGGTTTCTGATATTAAGAAAATTTACCCTGTTCTGGCAGCAATGGAAAAAGCAGGTATGCCGCTATTGATTCACGGTGAAGTCACCGCGAACCATATTGATATTTTTGACCGAGAAGCACTGTTTATTGAACAAGTCATGCAGCCATTACGCGCCCAATTTCCAAACTTAAAGGTAGTTTTCGAACACATCACAACAAAAGAAGCTGCACAATATGTTTTGGATGCCAACGAATTTACCGCTGCGACGCTAACGCCTCAGCACCTGATGTTTAACCGTAATCATATGTTAGTCGGTGGTGTAAGACCGCACTTGTTCTGTTTGCCAATTTTAAAACGTAACATTCACCAAGAAGCGCTTCGTTCTGCTGTTGCATCGGGTTGTGATCGCTTCTTCCTAGGAACAGATACCGCTCCACATGTGCAATCACGTAAAGAAGCTGCTTGCGGATGTGCTGGCGTATTTAATGCACCAACCGCACTGGCCGCTTATGCAACTGTGTTTGAAGAACTAGATGCTTTAGCGCACTTTGAAGCATTTTGCTCATTGAATGGTCCTAAATTCTATAATTTGCCTGTAAATGAAGGCCATATAACCCTGACTAAAGAACCAAACATGACTTGTGAATCTATTGATTGCTGTAATGATAAATTGATCCCGTTCTTAGCAGGTGAAGATTCTCGCTGGTCAATCGCTATCGCTAAATAAGCACTAAAAATCTCGTTTATCGTCATGGGGGAAGTTGCAATCGCTTCCCTCTATGAGCCCCAGCTATATTCACTTTATTTGTGCATTTACTGTCATTTATGCAAAAAAATATTTTATTTACTTCCTTATTAACGAAATCTCCTTATACTGAAAGTGGATTCATTCCAAGAACTTTGCTCTTAGTCAGTTATAGATATTTATTATTTATCACGCTGTTTGATTAGGAGGTTTTTATGAATAGAAAAAATGATGTTATTCAAACTCACCCAGTTGTTGGCTGGGACATTAGCACCGTAGATGCCTATGATGCTATGATGTTACGTTTGCACTACCTCCCCGAACAAGATAAAAACTCAGGCGATGCTGTCGTGGATAAAACCATGTGGCTTACCACGGATGTCGCAAAACAATTGATTGGTATTCTTCAAGCTGGCGTGGATAAGATAGAGTCTGGGGAATACATCGAATTTAATTTTAAAACGCACTAAATCCTTAAATGGATATTTGAGCCGTAGATATCCATTTTTTAAATCTATAGCCTTTCAATAAAGTAGTTATATATTATATAACTACTTTACCTCATTTTATTTTTATAAATTGATTAATTTAAATTAACGACAACATTTTTTGTTTTTATTATTACTCAGTTGACATCACTAGCTATTCCAATTTATTGTAATACTCTTTCGAACCAGGACGTTCCCAATGAAAATATTAGTTATTGATGAGTGTTATTACACGAGACTTGGTATTACTGAATATTTATCAAAGAATAAGAACTTAAACTTTATTAGCACTGGCTGTTTGGGTGATGCTATTAAATTCATAAATAAAAACTCACCAAACATTGTTCTTGTTAATTTAACCTATTATTGCCACTACTCAAATTATTGTCCAACTTTGCAAGGGTTACTAAACCTATCAAATAATATTCGTTTTTATATTTATATCAATGCCCCTTACCCCCAAACAGATAACCCACTATTATTAAAAGATAATTTTTTTATTTTATCCAAAAATATCATTATTAAAACATTGGATAGAGTAATTAATGATTATGCACAAATAGAAAAAATAACAAAATTAGCGAATAATACAGATACCTCTATATTTACTGTCAAGGAGCAAAAAATAATTAGCAATTGGATGAATGAAATACCAAACCATATTATCTCTAAGAAATTAGGGATAAGTAACAGTACGGTTTATTCACAAAAGCGCCATATAGCAAGTAAGGTTTTCGTTAAAAACAGAATAGAGCTTTTCTTCATTTATAATGTATTTAAATATTTATATTAAGTAAAAAGCCCTGAAAAAGGGCTTCTACTTTTTTAGTATTATACTCAATTAGCTATCGCTATTTAATAAGCCCTCTGATAAACGGTGGCGGGATTTATTAAATATTTTATTGCTCACTTCACGGCCTGCACGGCGAGCACGCTGTTCTTGCTCTGGTAGTTTCATTTCTTCATTGCATGCAGCACTACAGCAACCTTCGTATTTTTCAGCGCAAGTTGGGCATTGGATGAACAGTAGATGGCAACCATCATTGCGGCAGTTCGTGTGTGAATCACAAGGTGCCCCACACTGGTGGCAGTGCGCTAACATGTCATCTGTAATACGTTCGCCCATACGGTTATCAAAAACAAAGTTTTTCCCTTTAAAACGCAAAGGTAAGCCTTGTTCTTTGGCTTTACGTGCATACTCAATAATACCGCCTTCCACGTGATAAACATTTTTAAAGCCGTTGTGTAGCATGTATGCACTCGCTTTTTCACAACGAATACCGCCAGTACAATACATGACAACATTCTTATCTTTTTGCTCTTGCAGCATTTCCACGGCCATCGGAAGCTGTTCTCTAAAAGTATCCGATGGAACTTCTACCGCATTTTCAAAGTGACCCACTTCGTATTCATAATGATTACGCATATCAACAAATACAGTATTCGGATCATCAATCATTGCATTCACTTCATGCGCTTTGAGATATTGCCCAGTATTTGCAGGGTTAAATGTCTCATCGTCAATGCCATCAGCAACTACGCGATCACGCACTTTCATGCGCAGAACCCAGAACGATTTCCCATCATCATCAATAGCAATATTTAAGCGCAAATCATTCAATGCAGGATCTGTGCGATAAATTAGTTCACGTAAAGCGTCAACATTGGATGCTGGCACGCTGATCTGTGCATTAATGCCCTCTTTGGCAATGTACACACGGCCAAATACGTTTAACGCTTTGAATTGTTGGTACCATTCATTACGAAAGACAGCTGGGTCTTCAATATTAAAATACTTATAGAAAGAAATAGTGGTACGTGGCTCAGTTTCAGCCAACATGCGTTCTTTGAGTATTTTATTTGAAACTTGGTTATGTAACACTGGCATGGTGTTCTCTTTTCCTTTGTAACTAACTAATATTTAAACAATTAACCTGATGACTGTTAAACACAACTGCATGAGATTATTTATTCATATTATCGCTGTTATTGTGTTAATAAAAAACCCTTTATTTTAAGTGGGATTGTTATTGAAATATGATTAAAACGTTTAAATCATTATTTACTTACATAATTAACGGTATTTTAGTGACATTTGATGATTCACGATTTCATTCCGTTATGTTATAACGTTATTAATTTACCGCCTTTAAATAGTAGAAATAATGCGATTATTCCCTCTCTTTTTTATTATGTTATCTCTTGTCGTGCCACAGGTAGCGGCTCATCCTCACAGTTTTATTGAAATGAAAATGACCCTTGAAACCAAACAAGATAACTATTCAGGGATAAATTATGCTTGGAAGATGGATCCAATGACCTCTGCAGATATTCTGTATGAACTCAAAGGGGTAAAAAAGGATGACCCACGCTGGAAGCAACAAGAAGCCATTGTGATGGCGAATGTATTAATGCAGGATTATTTCACTGATTTCTATTATCAAGGGAAAAAAGTCAGTTTTAAGCGCATCCCCGATAACTACCATCTTGAAAAAGACGGTTTTTCTCTAGTGTTTTACTTCACTGCGTCATTTATGCAACCTCTACCAATTAAAAGCTCCCATGTGACTCTCCAAACCTACGATCCATCATTTTATGTCAGTATGACCTACCAAAACCCGCAGCAAATTACACTACCTATAGAGCTTGCCGCGACCTGCAAGTTGGCATTAAAAGAAGCCGATATTACTGACTCCATGCGCGCCTATGCCTTTTCATTAGACAAAAATGATACACCAGATGAAGACTTAGCACTTGGTAAGCAATTTGCACAACAGGTGGATATCCAATGCCCTTAATTGCGTTGCGTAACCAAAAATGGCTCGGTGCAGTTATCTTATTAGTGCTTATAGCGTATTGCGCCTTGCAGGTTTACATCCATTGGAACTCATGGTTACAACTAAGTGTTATTTGGCAAAAACAATTAAACCAAGGGCTATCTTACCTTCTCCAAGAAACGGCGACTCGGCCATTTTATGCTGGGGGATTATTGGTCATTGCAAGCTTTGCTTATGGTTTTTTACACGCCCTTGGGCCAGGGCACGGTAAATTAATCATCACCACCTATATCGCCACACAAGCCACTCACTTAAAACAAAGTGTCGTGATTAGCTTACTCGCGTCTTTATTGCAGGGATTAGTCGCCATTTTGCTGGTTTCTTTTGTACTCATTTTATTCCAGCTCTCCACTAAACACCTGAACCAAGCCAGTGCTTATGCAGAGCAAATCAGCTACATTTTTGTGATCTTGCTAGGCGTATTTCTTTGTGGCAGTGCGATTCGCCGTCTTTGGCAAATCAGCAAACCAAAAAAATCAGCCGCTTTAACATTACGAAGCATACAACCACTGAATCAATCCCAACCCAAAATTATTTATAACAAAGTGCAAACCGAGCTGTCTAGCTGCGCTTGTGGGCATCAACATGTTGTCCAATCTGAACAGCTACAAGCGGGGTTCAAAAGTAAGCTACTGATTATTCTTTCGATGGGGATCCGCCCATGCTCAGGCGCAATTTTGGTACTGCTCTTTTCGTATGTGATTGATGCATATGTGTGGGGAATGATTGCTGCGCTGATGATGGCTGTCGGCACAGCGTTAACCATCTGTTTGATTGCGGTGTTTGTTCATCTTATGAGAGATAATGCATTGCGCGTTTCACGTCTAAAAGGCGTTCAACTCTCACCATATTGGGTAATTTCACTTAAAATCATCGCTGGGGTGCTGTTTGTCTTGATGGGCGTTTTATTGTATCAAAGCGGTGCAATGGAACACGCAACCTCACCATTATTGCATTAAAAAAGGGAGGGCTCCCCCTCCCTGGCACTTGCCGAAGTCACAGTGCGATAAACACACTGTTGATGCGCAATGTCAACTGCTCAAAACAAAGTTGCTGGCCTGCAACGCTATGCAGAACCCCGCAAGCTAGCAACTTTTACTACTACGTTAAAACCTAGCTAGCTGATTAACTCAATTTTCGCTGGTAAACCTTGGCGAACAGAAGCACCCGATACCCAATCAAGCCAAGTATTTGCCACTTCACGCGTTGGGTCAGCAAACCCGAGGTCGTTTAAATTAATACCTGAACCATTAGCCGCATTCATCGGCATTGGTTCACCATCTAAATAGTGCTGTTTAGCGCCCATTTCAGTGTGCCCATAACCATGCTCAATCGCTAGCACTCCTGGCATTACACCATCCAACACGCTGACTTGAGCTTCTGCATTTCCACCTGGCGTGGTGATGCGGATCCAATCACCATGTTTTACCCCCATTTTCGCAGCATCATCAGGGTGAATAGCCACAAGGTTGGTCGGTTTAACATGACGTAAGCGCTCAATCACCGTTGTTGAACTGCTCATTACATGAGATTTAAATGACATCAGTTTCAGTGGCCACTCTTTTTCTGGGAACACTTTATTAACGTCATCACCATTCGCCATACGTGGCGGATAGTAAGTTGGACAGCCACTGTAACGTTCACCCGTAATTGCATGACGGTTAGTCCCAACAGTTGGGTTCCAAATCTGCAATCCTTTTTTCCATTGTGGCCCTGTTGCATCGCCATCCCACGCTTTTTCATACGGTGCAAAACGGCCACCGCGTGTGAAGATGTAAGCCACACGGCGCACTTCTTCTGGTTTCAACGTGCGAGTGATCGCAGGTAAAATACGTTCAACACCACTGATTTGGATGTCTTCTGTTGCGGCTTCTGGTACGGGTTTTTCCCCTAACCAAGCCATATTAGCAGCCACGCGCAAGTAGTAATCCTCTGCGGTATTGAGTGAATGCATGTTGCCATCCATGTCCTCAATCACGTTGTCCCCAAAGCCAGGTAATTTCAGCTCTTTTGCTACCGCAATGCAGAAGCTTTCCATTGAAATTGGCTGGCCATCCGCGGTTTTCGCTGTACGGGACTCAACAATTGGCCAACGCGCAGTACTCGCCTTAACTTGAACACCTGACCACGGCGCACTGAAGCCCCAACTTTCAAAGTTATGGGTATCTGGCACAATGTAATCTGCCAGCGCGGTGGTTTCATTCATAAAGGCATCAATACCAATAATTAATGGAAGATGTTTTGGATCTTTCAGTTTTTCTTCCATAACCTGACGAATACCCGCGATGCCATATACCGGGTTAGTCATATTGGTGATCCACGCTTTAAGCGCATACGGATACCCCATCAACGCAGACGCCAGTTGCTCCGTTAATTGGCCTTTCGCAAACGGATACCAAGGGGCTTTTGCAGGATACGGTTTTTCACCTGCGGCTAATCTTGCTTTAAATTCATCTGATTTTTCATAGACTTCATTACTGCGCGATAACACAACGCCTTTTGGCTTCACCTTTCCTTTGTAGCTCGCCATATTGTAACGTGGGCCATCGTTCTCCCCGTTGAATTTACCGCCACCAACAGACACACCGCCTTTCAGGTTTAAATTACCAATCAAGGCGTTAAGCATTATGACTGACCATGCTGTGTAGAAGCCGTTGCCTCCCATCATACCGCCATGGGAAATGACCGCTGCTTTTCTATCATAAGAAGTTAAGGCTTTGCCCAGTGATGCAATGGTTTTCACTGGTACATGGCAGCGTTCGCTATATTCTTCAAGCGTCATGCGATTTGCTGCTTCTTTCAGGCATTGGAAGCTTGATTTTACTGTGACTTCGCTGCCATCATGCAATGTCACTTTGCGGGTCACAAAAAGTTCCGCAGCAGGGACATCATCTGCTAATTTCAACTCACCAGAAGCGTCCTGAACCAAATAGGCTTTTTCATCATCCTCTTCCCCAGTAAGATAAGAGGAAATTAATAATTTGCCTGCTAATGGATGCGCGTCATCAGTGATAACCAAATGGGTGGAGTTGGTCCAACTTTTTTCCCCCATGCCTTCCATTGATTTTTCGCTTGGTACGCTAAGGTATTTTGCATTATAACGCTCGTTTTCGATGATCCAGCGTATCATTCCCATCACTAACGCTGCATCCGTCCCTGGTTGTACAGGCACCCAATGACCATGGTCATTGGCTAATGTTGTCGTTAGTGGCAATGCAGGGGAAACAACCACATAATTAAAAGAATCACGTAAACGTGCTGTCGCTAACTGGCGGCCTTGACGTTTGAACGGGTTCCCCGATTGTGCAGGGGACGTCCCGAGGAATAAGGCAAAACGCACGTTATCCCAATCAGGCTTGACGTGGGCGTTTTTGTCCAAGTCATCCATCAATGCCCCCGAACCTGCTCGGTAAGCGAGGCCACAGTAAGAGCCGTGCGCACCGAAGTTTTTGCTACCAAAGCCGTTTTGTGCAAAGCGACGAATAAAGCCGTCGCGGCCATCGTCCCCTGCGTTAGTCACTAGCAATTGGTTCGCTTTCGGGCCTAATTTAGGCTGTGATGGGTCTAATGGCGTTTCAAGGTCACGAATGGCTCTTAACCCATCCACATGGCCTTCACCGAATAAATCACCGCCTTCAACCACTTCTTTAATCAGTTGTTCAAAGCTAATGCGCTCCCATTTACCTTCACCGCGTTTACCCACACGTTTCATCGGTTCTAAAATACGCAGTGGACTGGTTAAGCCTTCCATTAAGGTCGCCCCACGGGCACATGCCGTTGAACGATGTTCTAAACCTGACTCACCGCTCATTTTGTTGAACGCAGTTTTTAGCGGCATACCATAGGGGAAATGCTCTTCGTGAGATAACGGGTGGTACGGGTTCCCAGCAATACGCAGCACTTCATTTTTCGCTGTATCAACACGAGCACGGATACCACACTGAGTCCAGCAACCAAAACATTGGGTCATCGCCACCACTTGTTCTGGGTTTTCCTGCCAGCCTTTCAGTGCTTGGCCTTCTGGACGCAGTGAGTTGCCATTGAGGCGGTCTAACGTGACTTTACCAGAGGTGCCATTAACCAAACCATCGACTGCACGTTTGGCCACATCACGGTAGCTTGCACCAAATAACGCAATGCCACCGACAACCAAACCACCTTTAAGCCATTGACGTCTTGAGAATTTAGCCATGTTGCACTCTCCTCGCAAACCAGCGAACACCTTCACGAACAATAATTGTTAACGCAATCCACAGACCAAATGTGCCTACAATAGCCATTAAGCCGTCAGTCCCCAGAGGGAAGTGGTATGGATTCGCGATAATGTTATATTTTGGAACCGCTTGAACTTCCATCAGGAAAATCCAACGTAGTGTCCAAGCAAAAGCCATCGAAACTAAGGCTAAAACGGTAATGTAAGGTACTGAACGGATAGCTTTTACATTGCTCACTGACATCACAAATGTGATTAACCACAGCGCACAACCCCCCATCAGCATCCACCAACCTGCACTTGCAGTATCCAACTGTTGGCGTACCGCGATCCCTGATATGGTATCCCCTGATAACCACAGAGCGAAACATACGGCAAATAACAGCAGGGTAATCACTTGGAAACGGGCTAAACGGTTTTGGTATTGTGGCTCTTTGCGAGCACCTAAACCAATCAATGCAGGCAGAACTTGCAACGCACTTAGGAACATTAATACTGGCATCCACCAGCTATACCAGATTGGACGTGCGTTTAAGATTGACGCTTCACGGCCGGTGTACAGCAATAAGCCCATTGCAGATAACGCCGCTAGCAATGCCACCCAACGGGTCGCTTTAAACTCTTTTTTCCAAATCATTTTCACAATCAGGGCAACAAAATATAACCCAATGAATGTGGTGAATAATGGTAATAAAACCGAGCCCCACCACATCCAAGACCACAGTGTTGGGTGTGCGTAGAAATGCCAAACCCGTGCGGTTTGGTGCAAGTCTGCCGTTAACGCGAGTGGCGCGGTGATCCCCATGGTGATCGCGATGAACACAGCGATCATCTCTAATCGGCCATTTTCGCTTTTATTTTGCCAATGCAGGTAACACGCATACAGCACAGCGCAAGAAGCGATTCCGATAAAGAAAAAGTATTGCACGGCCCACGGTAGCCAGAAAAATTCTTGTGGCTGAGCCATAATTTCAGAAATATATGTCACTTGACCGTCCATCAGAACACCTCCTGCCATAATGCGGGTTGCCCTTTGCCTTGTAGCGGCTCTACAAATGCATCATCCAAACCGATATAGAAAACTTGTGGTAATGTGCCACTTTCTGGTTTGAGCACTTTAATTTCCGCTTCATGTTCAGTCAGCATTTTACGAATGGTGCTGTTCGGGTCTTTTAAGTCACCAATAATACGTGCACCGCCCACACAAGATTCAACGCATGCGGGTAATAAACCCACTTCTAAACGATGTGCACAGAAAGTACATTTATCTGCAGTTTGTGTGGAATGATTAATAAAGCGGGCATCATACGGGCAAGCCTGTACACAATAAGCACAGCCGACGCAACGTTCATTATCAACCACAACAATGCCGTCTTCCCGTTGGAAAGTGGCTTGAACAGGGCATACAGGAACACAAGGAGGTGAATCACAGTGGTTACATAAGCGTGGCAGAAGTACGTTGGTAAAACCTTCCTCACCTTTAACCGCCACTTGATATTGGTTAACGGTGGTTCTAAATTGGCCTTGTGGCGTTTGGTTTTCAACCGAGCAACTTACAGTGCAAGATTGGCAGCCAATACAACGACGTAAGTCGATTAACATCCCATAACGTTTTTCAGGATTGCCTTCATGACGCGTTGGAGATAAGTTTAGGCCAGCCTCCGAGATTGGAATTAACGACGCACCCGCCGTCACTGCCCCAATTTGTTGTAGAAATTTTCGTTTACTCAGATCCATAATTGGCTCCAGTATTGACATTGCTAATGCGAAAATAAAAGTTATTAATCAATATGTTATTTGTTTTACAAGCATTATTGACAATCGATTCAGTCCAGTTAAGATAACCGCAGAAATTCTTATTTCTCTTTAAAACTGGTGTGTTATCTTGGTAAAGCTTGTAGTGCCATTGTAGGAAGAGAGGAGCCAGCGCCCTATTGTGGTTTACCACATACCCGAAGCTAAATTGATCTAACGCAACGAATAACCCAAATATGTTAAAAAAATCGCCTATACTGTTGTATCACATACTATTAACCATGTTTTTAACATGGTCATTTCCTGCGATTTCTGCGCAATGGACAATCGGCGTTTTGGCTTTGCGTGGCCCCAGTTCCACACAATCTCACTGGCAACCTTTAGTCGATACGTTAAATGATTCAATTCCAGGAGAACGCTTCACTCTCCAGCCCTTAAATCTCGATGAAATGCGTGAAGCCATTTCCAACCAAAAAATTGATTTCTTACTGACTAACCCAGCACAGTTTATTCAGCTCGACAGCCGCTACCACTTACGGTGGCTACTTTCCTTGCGTTCCGATGTCGAACCTAATAGCACCACCCGCAACGTGATTGGTAGTCTGATACTGGTACGCAATAACAGTGACATGACTGAACCTCAAAATTTGATTGGTAAAAAAGTGGGGGCGATTTCCCCCGATGCTTTTGGTGGGTATTTATTAGGCTATAAAGTGCTGCGAGATTTAGGCTATGACGCCGAAAAAGATTTTCAAATGCAGTTTTTAGGCTTCCCTGCGGATGCCCTGCTGTATGCCTTACGCGATGGTTCACTGTCAGCCGCGATCGTTCCTGTTTGTTTATTGGAAAATATGCACAGTGAAGGGCTAATTGATAAAACGCAGTTCCGACCGCTTATTCAACATCCTAGTTCTCTGTCTTGCCTGACCAGCACGGAACTTTATCCCAATTGGTCATTTGCGGCCCTAAGCGAAGTGCCAGATAACCTTGTCGACAAGGTCACTAAAACCTTACTTTCAACAGATAAAAGTACTATGCGCTGGGGAGCCCCCGCCTCCGTTACCCAAGTGGAAACCCTTTTGCGGGATGTGAACCAACATCCACAGCAGCGGCAAATTTGGCAAGATATTGTCAGTTGGACAATTCAAAACCAAATTACCCTTGGCTTTGTTGCTCTATTTTTTGTCCTTCTTGGGGTGAACCACGTATGGATTGCATTTTTAGTTCGCCGCCGAAGTCGTCAATTAGAAGTGGCGCATAACCGACTGCGCCAGCAAGAGGCAGATTTACAAAAAGCTCAAAGGTTGAATATTTTAGGGGAAATGGCTTCAGGATTTGCTCATGAACTCAATCAACCGTTATCGGCTATTCGGCACTATGCACAAGGGTGTATTTTGCGGCTGAATAAAGAGTCGGAAAAGCATCCTTTAATTAATGCCTTAACAAAGATTGACGACCAAGCCCAACGTGGGGCGGATATCATCCGTAATTTACGTCTTTGGGCGGGCAAGCCAGGGCAAGACCCAGCACTAATTTTAAGCCAACAATCTGTTAAACAAGCTATTAAGCATATTTGGCAACTTTTACGCGTTGACCAACATTACCCTAATGCAAAATTATTACTACCAGACACCCAAGATGTGTCGTTGGTACTGCCAGAGACCCTATTGGAGCAATTATTGTCCAACTTAGTCAGCAACAGCCTGCAAGCAGGAGCCAACACATTACACTTTGGTTTTCATTTTGCCCAAAACCGCTTTTTACTGGTCTTGCAAGATGACGCAGGGGGTATGCCTTTAGAACAACTTGAACAAGGGATAACCCCATTCGCAACCACCAAAAAAGAAGGCTTAGGGCTTGGCTTAGTGATTTGCCAGCGCTTGATTCAAAGTCAAGGTGGGGATATTCGTATTGAAAACAACCTGAGTGATGATGGATTAAACGGCTTGCGAGTCACATTAATTTTTAATTATCCCGATAATTTGCACCACTAAGCACTGTATGCCACGCAATTGATAACATTCAGATTAATTATATGTGACAATAGCTTTATTGAGCTGACTAGTATCTATCTTAATAGTCACCCTCTACACGACGAGGTATGTATTTATGCCAGTTATCCATCTAGTGGATGATGACACCGATGTGACCGACGCCTGCCAGTTTTTACTTGAAACGCTGGGCTACACTGTTACCGTTTGGAATGACAGTGAACAATTTATTCAACATGCAGCCCTTCACCAAGAGGGGGTGGTTTTGCTTGATATGCGCATGCCAAAGCTAGATGGTCGGCAAGTCCACCAATATCTGTGCGATCAGCACAGCACATTAGCCGTGATTTTTCTATCTGGGCATGGGGATATTCCGATGGCGGTTGAGCAAGTCAAACTTGGTGCCGTAGATTTTCTACAAAAACCGATTGATAGCCAACAACTGGCAAAAACTCTTGAGCAAGCTCAACGGCAAACCACGCAATCCACCGAAAATTATCTAATTAAACAACGCTATGAAATGCTAACACCCCGCGAAAAAGAAATCTGTCGCTATGTGCTCCAAGGTTTAATTAACCGTGAAATTGCTGAAGCTACCTGTGTTTCAGTACGTACTGTTGAAGTGCATCGTTCTCGCGTGATGGAAAAAATGGCGGTGAGAAACATCGCTGAATTAATGAGTACCATGCAGTCAGTGAACTTATTAAAAAAATAATTTGATATAATTAGATTCAATTAAACCTAATTAATAAAAATTCACCATTACAGACTAAAAATAATCGGATACTAATGATACCAGCGCCTACTTTTCAAAAACACCTACTTCATCCTCGCTACTGGTTAACGTGGATAGGTGTTACTGTACTTTATCTTCTTGTTTTACTGCCTTACCCTGTTATCTATTGGATGGGGACTCGCCTAGGGTTATTATCCAAGCGCTTTCTAAAAAAACGCGTACAAATTGCCGATCGTAACCTGCAACTGTGTTTTCCAGAGATGAGTATGCAAGATAGGCAACACTATATTGATAAAAATTTCGAATCTGTCGGTATGGGATTATTTGAAACGGGTATGGCATGGTTTTGGCCTGATTGGCGCATTAAACGTTGGGTTAAGGTCGAAGGCCGTGAAAATATGTTATCTGCCCAAGAGACTGGCCGCGGGATTATCGTGCTTGGCATACATTTTCTCACCTTAGAAATAGGCGGGCGTGCTTTTGGTATGCTAAACCCAGGTATTGGGGTATATCGTGCTAACGATAATAAACTGATTGACTGGCTACAAACCCGTGGGCGTTTACGTTCAAATAAATACATGCTCGACCGTAAAGATGTCAAAGGGATGGTACGTGCTCTGAAGGACGGGGAAATTCTCTGGTATGCCCCTGATCACGATTATGGCCCACGCAATAGTACCTTCGCACCGTTGTTTGCGGTTGAAAAGGCAGCAACCACTAATGGCTCACAAATATTACTTCGCTTAGCCAACCCACTGGTTGTCCCTTTTGTCCCACGACGTTTACCCAACGGCAAAGGATATGAGCTTCTCATTCAACCTGCAGTGGATAATTTCCCTGTAGAAGACAATGTGGCAACTGCAGCGATGATGAACCAAGTCATCGAAAAAGAAATTTTGCGTGCGCCCGAGCAATATATGTGGCTACATCGCCGTTTTAAAACGCGCCCACAAGGTGAAGCATCGCTGTATGGCGACCTCGATAAAATTCATCATTAATTTATGACAAAATAGCTGTAGCCCTACCTAACAAAGAGTTTTTCCTAAATAGATGGAAAGTTTTCCCTAAATAGTCAGGCCTACAGCGAGGCGCCTAAATGAAGATATCCCAAGGAGCGTACATAAGTACGTGACTTGGGTAGCTGAGTGACGGTAACAACGCTGTCGGTCTGAATATAACAGGAAAATAAGCCAAAAGTTTTCCCTAAATAGTCAGCCCTACAGCGAGGCGCCTAAATGAAGATATCCCAAGGAGAGTACACAAGTACGTGACTTGAGTAGCTGAGTGACGGTAACAACGCTGTAGGGTTGAATATGACGGGAAAATGACGGCAACAATGCTGTCGGTCTGAATATAAAGGGAAAATATGACGGGAAAAGGTAATTACTGGAAAAGAAACTTATACGTCGTCTGGTTCGGCTGCTTCTTAACAGGTGCTGCCTTTAGCTTAATCATGCCTTTTCTTCCCCTTTATATTGAAGAGCTCGGCGTCAAAGACCACGCTTCGTTGAATTTATGGACCGGCGCTGTTTTCAGTATTACTTTTCTGTTTTCCGCCATCGCCGCGCCGTTCTGGGGGCGGCTATCTGACCGTAAAGGTCGTAAGTTAATGCTGCTGCGCTCTGCGCTTGGCATGGCGATTGTGATGGTCTTGATTGGCTTTGCACAAAATATCTGGCAATTATTGGCACTCAGAGCCTTACTCGGCTTGCTTGGTGGCTTTGTGCCCAATGCCAATGCGCTAATCGCCACACAAATTCCAGTGAAAAAAAGTGGCTGGGCAATGGGCGTTTTGGCCACGGGGGCTGTGAGTGGTGCGCTCATTGGCCCATTAATTGGTGGGTTCCTTGCTGACCAGTATGGTTTACGCCCCGTCTTTTTTATCACAGCAACCGTTCTATTTATCTGTTTTTTCGTCACCCTTTTTTATGTTCGCGAACGTTTCACCCCTGTTTCGCGCAAAGATGCCTTAACCAGTAAACAGGTTTTTGCCTCCCTACGGAATAAAAACTTGGTCATCAGCTTATTTTTCACCACCATGATTATTCAGGCCGCAATGGGTTCCATTAACCCTGTCATTACCCTTTATGTTCGAGAACTGTCAGACTCCCTTGAAAACCTAGCATTTGTTAGTGGAGTGATTGCATCTATTCCTGGCGTCGCCGCGTTAATCAGCGCACCAATGCTAGGTAAATTAAGTGATCGAATTGGCCCTGAAAAAGTCCTATTGGCCGTTTTAGGTACCTCAATTTTTGTGCTATTCCCGATGGGGCTCGTCAGTAGCTATTGGGAGTTAGGTTTCCTACGTTTTTTATTAGGGGCACTTAATGCCGCCTTACTACCAGCGGTTCAGACGCTAATTATTTATAATATTTCGCACCAAGTGACTGGCCGTATTTTCAGCTATAACCAAGCTTTGCGGGATGTGGGGAATGTAACGGGGCCGCTGATGGGGTCGTTTGTTGCAGCAACCTATGGTTTCAGAGCTGTCTTTTTCTTCACAGCTGCTTTAGTCCTTTTTAATCTTATCTATTCTTGGCTCATTATTCGACGCCAATCAGATGGCCTACGCGCTTCACCAACTGAGCAATAATTAGCCAGATAGTTTTTAACCAAAAACCTGATGCTTTATAAGCTTTATTGTTTTCTTAACGAAAAAATAATACTTTATATGATTAACTAACTGTTTAATAACAACTTAATCGATTCAAAATTCTTTCTTTTATTGTCAATGAAAATCCTGTATCTTCCCCTACCTTATCGTGAAAAATGAGAGTTATATCGACTTTTCACCTTAAAACCTCGCCTTTTACAATAAATTCATTCTGTTTATAGGCGATTCTATAATAATGTATGTTAAAAATATGTTTCCAAACTGAAAGTTAACATATCAAATAATAATCGACACTCAGGCGCTCGGCTTGGTGTTTTATATCATGCACAACCTCTCAAGAGATGATTTATGGGAGTTCACAGATGAATAATTCTGCGACTAAAACAAAAACTTTTTTCGGGCATCCATACCCGCTGAGTTCACTTTTCCTTACCGAAATGTGGGAAAGGTTCTCTTTCTACGGCGTTCGCCCGCTACTTATTCTGTTTATGAGTGCGGCACTCTTACAAGGCGGCATGGAGCTGCCAATTGAACAAGCCTCTGCTATCGTTGGTATCTTTGCAGGTGGTGTTTACATCACTTCGTTACCAGGCGGCTGGTTAGCTGATAACTGGTTAGGCCAACGCAGAGCGGTTTGGTACGGCTCATTGATCATTGCATTTGGTCACTTATCCATCGCAATGTCTGCATTTTTAACGAATACCTTCTTCTTTGTTGGTCTATTGCTGATCGTACTCGGAACGGGGCTGTTTAAAACCTGTATCACCGTGATGGTAGGTACCCTGTATAAGAAAGAAGATACACGCCGTGATGGCGGTTTCTCCCTGTTTTATATGGGTATCAATATGGGTTCATTTATTGCACCATTAATCATTGGCCCATTGCATGAAAAATACGGTTGGCATTTAGGCTTTGGCCTCGGTGGTTTAGGGATGTTAGTGGCGCTGTTAATCTTCCGCTTCTATGCTATTCCGCAAATGCGTCGTTACGACAAAGAAGTCGGCTTAGATTCCACTTGGAACCACCCGACAGTTCAACGTAAAAATGTCGGTAAATGGGTCACTTTTGCGATGGCATTGCTCGCGGTATTGGTTATCTTAATCGATAACGGCACAATCCCATTCAACGCATCAATGATCGCTAAAAGTTCTGCTTACGTGATTTCAACCTGTGTGGGCATCTACTTCCTGTTTATGTTCTTCTTTGCAGGTTTAAATAGCAGTGAACGCTCACGCTTATTAGCTTGTTTGATTTTACTGGTTGCAGCCGCGTTCTTCTGGTCAGCCTTCGAGCAAAAACCGACTTCATTTAACATTTTCGCTCGTGACTATACCGATCGCCAAATGGGTAGCTTTGAAATCCCAACCATTTGGTTCCAATCCATTAATGCTCTGTTCATTATTTTGCTAGCCCCTGTATTTAGCTGGTTCTGGCCATCCCTTGCTAAGCGCAATATGAACCCAAGCAGTATGACAAAATTTGTTATCGGTATTTTATTTGCCGCGGGCGGTTTCGCTATCATGATGGTTGCAGCAAACCAAGTATTAGCAACACAAAGTGGCGTTTCACCGTTCTGGCTAGTGGGTAGTATCTTATTACTGACTTTAGGTGAACTGTGCCTAAGCCCAATTGGTTTAGCAACAATGACCTTGCTAGCACCGCAAAAAATGCGTGGTCAGGTTATGGGGCTGTGGTTCTGTGCCAGTGCATTAGGAAACTTAGCGGCAGGTATTATGGGCGGTAACATCCGTAAAGACCAACTGGATTCCATGCCTGAATTGTTCTCCCACGTATCTATCGCGTTGGTTATCTGTGCTGTCGTATTGGCCGCACTGATTATTCCAGTAAGAAAGATGCTTAAAAATGCGGATAAAAACGAAGCCAAAGCGTAGTTATCTTCATTAACTTGAACTGCTCAATGACATATTGTTGTTGGGCAGTTTTCTTTCCTCCCATACGATTACTTAGCTTATTATTTTTTTCTAATCAGATTATACTCACTGTCTTATCTACCATAAGCCGGAATGTTAAGTATGTCCCTTTCTCTACCTGTCTACTATGTTGATGCCTTTACAGATACCTTATTTCAAGGGAATCCCGCAGCCATTGTACTACTGAATGATTGGCTACCTGATCATATGCTCATTGCCATTGCCGCGGAAATTAATTTATCGGAAACGGCATTTTTAGTCGGTCAACATATCCGCTGGTTTACCCCAAAAATGGAAGTTGCCTTATGTGGCCATGCCACTTTAGCTACGGCTTATGTCCTTAACCATGTATTACAGCAACACGCCCAGCCAATCGTCTTTAAATCACTTTCGGGAGAATTAGTGGTAACCTGCAGTGAACAAGGCCTCACTCTTGATTTTCCCATCCTTGATTCAGTTCTCAGTTCACCAATACAATTCCCTGAACTTGCTGATATTTTAGGTGTTGAAATTACTGAGCTTTGGCTCGCCAAAGACCGCTATCTGTGTTTTCTTTCAAATAGACAGCAAATCGAAAACTGCCAACCAGACATGCAACGCCTTGCACAACTTCCTCTGCCAGGGTTAACAATTACAGCACAAAGTACTGAAGACGACTGTGACTTCGTATCACGCTATTTTGCCCCCGCCAAGGGGGTAAATGAAGACCCTGTCACTGGCACTTCACACTGTGCCATTGCCCCAATTTGGGCAGAACGATTACAAAAAACAGCATTAGTCGGAAAACAACTCTCGAAAAGAGGCGGTATAATCCACTGCGAGGTCAATAACGGCAGAGTTAAGCTAACAGGAAATGCAGCCTTATTCCTAACAGGTAAAATTCAAATTAATCAATAGACTACAAAGTCTAGATTCAAGAGCTCATACTTCAACCAATATCCGCACTCACAACAATGACATTAAATGATGTTCGGCATGTGATGAGTATGACTCCTCCCTCTCTTTTGTGTTCCTTATCTCAGATTAGATAATAATTTTTTTAACATTTAATTAAAAATTTTAAATCAACGTTAAATTAGTTTACAATCATAATTATAATTAAAAATATAATTGCAATTATAAGTATTACTTATTAACGCTTTGATTAACTGTTAAAAACTCATTTTATATAAGGAACTCTATAAATGGCTATTACTAGAAGAAAATTTCTTATTGGTGGCGCGGTTGTCACTGTAGCCGCTGGTGCTGGAATTTTAACGCCAATGCTAACGCGTGAAGGTCGCTTTGTACCTGGTAAGCCAAGACATGGCTTCGTTGCAGGGACGGAAGGTGCACTACCACAACAAGCTGACGTCGTTGTTATTGGTGCTGGAATTCTAGGGATTATGACTGCTATTGAATTAGTCGGTCGAGGCTTAGATGTTGTCATCGTTGAAAAAGGCAATATCGCGGGTGAGCAATCATCCCGTTTCTACGGCCAAGTTATCACCTATAAAATGCCAGAAGAAACCTTCTTACTTCACCATCTCGGTAAACATCGCTGGAGAGAGATGAATGCCAAAGTCGGTGCTGATACCAGCTACCGCACCCAAGGCCGTGTTGAAGTCCCTCTTGACGAAGAAGACTTAGTCAACGTGAGAGAGTGGATTGATACCACCAGCAAAAATGTCGGTTCTGACATCCCATTCAAAACTCGTATTATTGAAGGTGCAGAGTTAGATCAGCGCCTAAAAGGTGCACAATCTAAATGGAGCATTGCTGGATTTGAAGAAGATTCAGGCAGTTTAGATGCTGAAATTGCGACCTTCGTGATGGCAGAGCATGCCAAAAAACTGGGGATCAAAATTTACACCAACTGCGCAGCAAGAGGGTTAGAAACTCAAGGTGGCGCAATTTCAGATGTCGTTACGGAAAAAGGGGCGATCAAAACCTCTCGTGTCGTTGTGGCTGGCGGTGTTTGGTCACGCTTGTTTATGCAGAATTTAGGGGTAGACGTCCCAACTCTGCCTGCTTATCAATCCCAACAGTTAATTTCTGGTTCACCAACAGCGCCAGGTGGTAACGTCGCATTACCAGGTAATATCTTCTTCCGTGAACAAGCTGATGGCACTTATGCAACTTCTCCACGTGTTATCGTCGCACCAGTGGTGAAAGATTCCTTCGTTTACGGCTATAAATATATCCCATTATTATCAATGCCTGATTTCCCAGTGCACATTTCGTTAAATGAGCAACTGATTAACTCATTCACAGAGCCAACTAGCTGGAAATTGAATGAAGTTTCACCGTTTGAAAAACACAGAAATATGACAGCATTACCAGACCTGCCAGAACTGAATGCATCATTTGAGAAACTAAAAACCGAATTCCCTGCATTTAAAGACTCAAAACTGATTGATCAATGGAGCGGAGCAATGGCCATCGCACCAGATGAACACCCAATTATTTCCCAAGTTAATGAATACCCAGGTCTGGTTATCAATACCGCAACAGGTTGGGGTATGACAGAAAGCCCAGTTTCGTCTGAATTAACTGCCGACTTATTGTTAGGCAAAGAACCTGCACTGAATGTAAAACCATTTAGCCTGTACAGATTCAGCTAGTTTATTCGCTTCATCGCGATCACAAAAACCCTCCAAGTTGGAGGGTTTTTTATTGCCTAATATTCCTCAATCCCTTAACATTCTCGACTTAAATCAAATGGAGTGATTATGAACAAGTTATTATTAGGAATGATGATTTCGTTAGTGAGTTTCGGCGTAGTGGCAGAGAAAAACTACACCCTAGAGCAAGTTGAAAATATGATTGCTTCTGGGAAAAAACCCCAAACTGCAACGCCTACCTTAGATGGCTCGATAGCAAAAGAGGATTTTGCAACCTGTAAATCTGGCTTAAAAGAGTGGCTAGATGGTGTTGAAAATTACCCGATTACCATCGAAAAAGATGTTGATGGTAAAGATTTTTCCGCCACTATTTGGACAGAATCCAAAGCCTTTTTGGTATCTTGCGTAAAAAGTGGTGATAATGCAAAAGCCATTCGAATGAGTGCTGAATATTTAGATAACTAACTGGCTCATTTTATTCGTTTTCATTCACACCATATCGGTGTGGATGAATACATTTTTATCATCACGATAGCAAAATGTGCTCTATTTCAAAAACCTTCCAAACTGGATCGATTCACTTCTCATTTATTGCTGTAATTATTTGTGATGAGTATTACACTTAGCCTTAACATTATTAATACACTAAGTAACAACTGTAAGGCCCAACCATGAGTTCCATCGTTGATGATGTCATCGCACAAAAAATCGAACAATCCATTTCCCGCGTTTCTAAAGTTGTATTCCCGACCACAACTAACCACCATAGCACCTTATTTGGTGGTACAGCTTTAGCATGGATGGATGAAGTCTCTTTTATCACTGCAACCCGCTTTAGCCGAAAACGTTTAGTGACCGTTTCTACAGAAAAGATCAATTTTACACATCCCATTCCATCAGGCACGATTGTTGAATTAGTCGGAAAAGTCATCCGAGTCGGTAGAACCAGCTTAACGGTGAATGTATCCATCTTCTTGGAAGATATGTATTCTGAAGGCCGTGAAGAAGTTATCCATGGCCAGTTTAACTTTGTAGCCATTGATGACAATGGAAAACCAACACCCTTATTTGGTGAATAATATTTAAAATAACTGAAACAATCACCTTTTTGGTGTAAATAAAGTGTGAACCTATTTTTATTCACACTTTATTTATCTTTCTAACCTTTCATTATTTAAGTTTTCTATTTTTCATATCGTTATATCCAAAATCGTTAAATAAAGCTATTTTTCGTTTAAGTTATGATATTTTTTGGCATAATTCACCAAAAAGGATTTTCAACAAAAAATTAATTTTTACGTTATTCATAAAATGTCTATTAATATATAATTATCATAATTAGAAATACTTAGTTTAAAAAATAAAAAAACATTAATATCTTGTTACAACAATCATATAGCGTCATATTTTAACACCACAAAAATACTCCTATAAGATGTAATTTAGAATAGATATTGTAATTTACCCATTATGGACGTAGAGTATTTCAACACGCTAATTACCCTAAAAGGGTGTAACGCCTGAAAAGAATATTTATTATTTAAAACGCGATATCTGCACTATGGCATTACATATATGCTTGAAGTAGTTAGGCGAGTTCAATAATTAATGTGCAAAAATACATTTTATAGCCTATAAATAATAGTAATAAACATCGATGACATAAGAAATAAAACCATGCTTAGAATTCTTTCACTTATTTTTATCTTTATTTTATCCATTAATCTCAGTGTTGCTGCGGTTCCTAAAGAAACCATCAAACGTATTGAGCAAGAAGCCCAAAAAGGCGATATTAAAGCACAAGTGATGCTTGGGATTGGTTACTACCTGGGTAATGAGCTGAAACAAGACTACGGTAAAGCCAAAAAATGGCTGACGATGGCCTCAAATAAAGGCAATTCTGATGCTCAGCTATTTTTAGGCGATATGTACCTAAATGGTAATGGTGTAGAACAAAACCTTGAAACTGCGATGGAGTTATTTGAAAAATCAGCGAATAAAGGGAATGTTGAAGCACAAAACTATATGGGGCAATTTTATTATCAAGGTATTGGGGTAAAACAAAACTATATTACCGCATTTGAGTGGTTCCAAAAATCTGCTGAGAAAAAGTTTCCTCCCGCACAATATCAGCTCGGAAAGATGCTTGAGAATGGTGAAGGTACCGAAATTAATGATAAATTAGCGGCTGACTACCTAGCGCAAGCCTGTAAAGCTGGCATTAAAGAAGCGTGCTCTAAAAAATAATCCAGCCCTTTTCCTCTAGATTAAAACTTTCCTATTTTGACGAACATCACCATCATCGGTCATGTTCGTTTTTATTTTTTCTTTGCTAAAAATCTGATTGCGACTACTGGCTCACACCCCATCACCAACCAATCAGTTACTATTCTAGTATGAATAATCAATATCAAAATGTATAAGAATGTTCTAAACTTATAATATAAAAGAAAAAAGGAGAATTTATGTACAATACAATTTTAGTTCCGATCGATGTAACCGAAGATGCTCTGACCAATATGTTAGTTCCACATGTCAATTCTCTGCAAAAATTGAATAATGCTAATGTTCATTTTCTTGCGGTCACGGCCCCAATTTCTAATTATCTACGCTATGGTGGCACCATTTTACCAGGCGATTTCCCGAATGATGAAAAACAAGCTGAGATTATTCTTGCTGAGTTACAAGAGAAAATTAAGTTGTTTTCAATTCCTGCGGAAAAAGTGCATGCAAAGGCGAGTGTTGGTTCGGTTAAAGATGAAATTTTAGCCACTGCCGAAGATATTAATGCTGATATTATCTTACTGGGTTCACGTCGCCCGAGTATGACAACCTATTTATTAGGTTCAAATGCAGCATCCGTCGTACGTTACGCAAAAACAAGCGTACTGGTTGTCAGATAAGCTTTACTATCTACAATTTTTAGTAATTTTATCTTACTTTACCAATGATAAGTTTAAGCTCAATGAATGTTACAAAAACGTATAAATCCATACACTTTATAAGACTATTTCATCGCTAATTGCGGTAAATTATAGGCTCATAAACATTTTCGTGATTTTCACGCCCTGCTTTTATAGCAGGGTTTTTTTCATCTTTTTATCGGCTTTTTTCAGCCTAAACCGTTTAAACGGTACGCCATCAAAATCAACCAAACCGTCTTCGACAAATCCATAGCGCAATAACGCCGCTAGCTTAAGTCTTGTTAACGGCAAATGAATGGTTAGGGAATCAATATTCAGGGAACTAAAAGCCTTTTGGATCATTTGTACCGCAATCCGTTTGCCTTCCCCCCAAAATACTGGATGCAAAACAAGGGCTAAATCCGCATCACCGTTTTCATTTTGCAGCCCACCCCACCCCGCAAATTGTCCATCGATAACAAATGCCCAAACGCCATAACCATACTGGCTCCAATGCTGCTCTTTTCCCGCAACCCAATTTCGGCAAAATGCCTCATCAAATAGTACATCCCCCAGAGGCATATGCTTCAATACTAATGGGTGTGTATTTAGCGCAATAATCTCAGCTGTTGGAATTTGGGGAAGTCGTAAAAACTGGATAGGCATATTTGTCACTCGATAAAATAAGATGGCTGAATTGTAAGCAGCTAAACATAAATTTCAACATGAAAAAAGCCCATTGAACATTACTGTTAATGGGCCTTAACGAGGAAGATTAAACGTTTATTGTTCCAATGCTTTCGCCATCACCTTTTGGAAATCTTCCCATGAACAATAGCCATTTTTATCAACCGGGCAATCTTTTAGCTCTAAAGTCACATGTTTTGGGGGTGTCTCAAGGGATAAATAGGCATTGTCCCTAAGTTGATCTGCAGTTTGATAAACATATTCAACTTTCATAAAGTCTTTTTTCGTTTGTTTGTCTGTCCAACGCTGGAAAACCAATTTACCGCCAATTGGCGTATGCTCGTACTGCTGTGCTAACTGATACGGTTTAAAATCCATCGCTGACATCAATGAAGCAATGTTGGAATCGTGACCCACTAAGAAAATAAATTTAGCTGTTTCCCCTTTATCTACGGATACAAAGCCTTTATCAATATAATTGAGGATTGGATGAGCCACATTTTTCGCAATAATTTTTGGCGTAAATAAGGTCTCTTGGTACGCATTTTTCAGAGTATTCAGTTTTTTCCATTTCTCAGGGGTATCCACTAGCCCCCATGCGACTTGATCTGCGGGAAAACCTTCATAATATTGTAGGTCGATAGCATCCACTGCAGAATTCGCAATTTTCAATGGGCCACTAACACCCGGCTCTTTATCTGCTTCGATAATAAAACTATTTTTTTGGCTATCGAGGTTACACAATTTATCCGTTTTGCATTTTTGAGAATCTTTAATATTCAATACGGTATCAAGTTCTTCATAACCTGCTTTTAGTGATAAACCTTTAAGATAATCATCCATTGCCGCAAGGGCTTTTTGTTTAAACTCAGGCGAGCCATTGGTAATAATCGGGTTAAAGACAGGGTCCATCTTACCAATTTCTGGCTGATGGTGGATATTCACTTTACAGCCAGGAAATGCCCCCGCTGCAAAAAACTGTGCTGTCGCTATCGTTCTTTGTAAGCTATTGGTATACAGATATATATCTTCGTTACTAGTTGGGCATAACTCATCCGCGAGTAACTTATTTTGGTCAATCCACTCTCTAAAATAATGCCCCATATACACTTCAAGCGCCCCACCTTGAGTGGTGAGATAACCGCTTTTTGCATCCCAATCCGGCCATTTTTTATCAGTCACTTCAGTGAGAATACCTGTATTAACTATTGGTGTTCGTAAATTGTGGCGGCTAAGGACTAAAACTTGGTCTAAAACCATATCTGCTTGATTGTCGGTACTTGCCATGGTTGGTGCAATCGGTGCAAATAAGGCCGCAGATAAACATAGCGTTAACACTTTGTATTTCATTAAGATACCCCTACCAATATGGAAAAGTGAAAAGACGTTAAACCGCCCCAATAATCTAAACTTATCTCATAATGACAAAGCTGACTTTTTTTTCTGAGATTAATATCTCAAAACTAGCCTTAACTAAAATTAAAATCAGACATTGACATTACAGGTCTGCAATTTAAGATTGCAGCATTATTTTAGGGAGACAAGATAATGATAGTCCAAGCTGCCACGCGTGCACATGATGATGAAATAATTCGAATTTGGGAGGCTTCTGTTAGAGCCACTCACGATTTTTTACCTGAAGAAAAAATTGACGAACTCAAAGTAGCAATTAAACAGCTATATTTGCCAAACTTAGCTGTATTTGTCGCCTTTAATGATACAGGTAAAATGGTGGGCTTTCTTGGTTACGCTGAAAATCGCCTTGAAATGCTATTTATCTCCCCAGAAAACCGCGGGCAAGGGACAGGGAAGAAGCTCCTACAATACGCCATTGAAAAATGGGGTATCACAGAGCTTGATGTGAATGAGCAAAATCCACAAGCTGTTGGATTTTATGAACATATGGGGTTTGTACAATATGACCGTTCAGAGTTAGATGGTGAAGGAAACCCTTTTCCACTCTTACATATGCGTTTAAAAATAGCGTAGTAGCATGAACATTCTCGAATTAGAGACCCCGCGATTACGCCTTCGCAAGTGGCAAGAGGAAGATAGCGCCGTGTTTTATGCGCTCAATAGCAACCCTGACGTGATGCGCTACTTTCCTGCCATATTAGATGAGCAACAAAGCCAACAGTTTTTAGAAACCATCATCACAAAATTTAGCCAACAAGGTGGCTGGGGGTTATGGGCTGCCGAATTAAAAGAAACCAGTGCATTTATTGGCTTTCTTGGCTTAAATATTCCCGCCGCTAACCTGCCCTTTTCCCCCTGCGTTGAAATTGGTTGGCGTTTGCTTCCTGATTATTGGCATCAAGGCTTTGCTTCTGAAGGGGCGAAAGCCGTTATTCGGCTGGCGTTTACCCAGTTAAAACTTAAAGAGTTAGTTGCATTTACCGCAGTTCCCAACATTCCATCAGAATCGGTAATGAAACGCCTTGGCATGATAAAACAGCCTGATAACTTTTATCACCCTGCGCTCCCTGATGGTCATTGGCTACAAGAACATGTGTTGTATCGCATTAAAGCGAGCGATTACCGTAATTAAAATGCCACCAAAACAATCCCCACAAAAAAGCCATCACACTGTGATGGCTTCAGGTTGCTTAGCTTATACGTAAATTACTTTTTACTTTCCGCTTCTGCTTTAGCTTCTTTCGCTTCAACATCACGATACCAGCGTGGGTGGTGTTTCTTCGCCCAACGACGGCTCACTTTGCCTTCGATCATGCCTTTAATCGAGCCTTTAACCCAGAATGCCATATACATATGGATTAAGATTGCGTGGATTAAAATAATCGCGGCTGCTGCGTGAATAAGCAGGCTCCAACGGATCATCCACATCGGGAACATATCCGCAAAGTAAGGACGCCAAATGATAATCCCAGTCACTAAGAGTACGAAAATCATACTCATAATACTCCAGAACATCATTTTTTGGCCTGCGTTATATTTGCCAACATCCGCAACTTCGTGCTCGTTACCTTTGAGGACTTCTACAATATTCTTGATCCAAGGTAAGTCCTTTTTATCTGGAATATTGTGTTTCACAAAGCGCACAAACATAAACATCAGTACGACAAAAATCAACACACCAAAGAATGGGTGAAGAATACGCCCCATTTGTGGTGTACCGAAAGTTTCCGTCAGCCATTTCAGTGTTGGGAAAAACAGTGCAATACCTGACAACGCAACCAAGAAGAAGCTGATGACCACTGTCCAGTGGCAAGCACGGTCAATAAATTTTGTCCGTACAATCATTTTGCTTTTTTTACTCATGGTTATCGTCCTCCTCTTCATCACTCACTTCTTTGTTCGGGCCAATTCCCACATAGTGGAAGATTAATCCCGCAAAGGTTGCAATAAAGCCAATTGCAGAAAGTGGTTTCAGAACGCCTTTCCACAGATTAATTGGGGTATCAATTTGTGGATCTTCAGGCAGTCCGTGATAAAGCTGGGGTTTATCCGCATGATGCAACACATAAACAACATGTGTTCCACCGACGCCTTCAGGGTCATAAATACCCGCTTGGGCGTAACCACGATTTTTCAGTTTCGTGACGCGCTCTGCGCCGTATTCCAGCATTTCGGCTTTTGTACCAAAACGAATAGCCCCTGTCGGACACGTTTTCACACAAGCAGGTTCTTGACCAACACTGACTCTATCAACGCACAAAGTACATTTGTACACACGATTATCTTTCGGATTCAATCGTGGAATGTTGAATGGACAACCTGCGATACAGTAGCCACAACCAATACAGTGCTCTGATTGGAAATCCACAATACCATTAGCGTACTGAATGATTGCACCTGCAGATGGGCACGATTTCAAACAGCCTGGGTCGGTACAGTGCATACAGCCATCTTTACGGATCAGCCACTCTAACTTGCCCATTTCCGTGGTTTCGCTAAAACGCATCACCGTCCACGATTTGGCACTTAAATCCGTAGGGTTATCGTAAACCCCTACGCAGTGGCCCACTTCGTCACGAATATCATTCCACTCAGAACATGCCACCTGACAAGCTTTACAGCCAATACAGGATGACACATCAATAAGCTTACACACTTCCAGCTTATCATCACGCGCCTGCGGCGGAGGCGTAATGCTATTGGTCGCGGAACGTTTAATAATGTCTTGAGATTGCATGGACATGTTCCCTCCCTTACGCCTTCTCAATGTTAACTAAGAATGCCTTATACTCAGGAGTCTGAGAGTTAGCATCGCCCACAGATGGCGTTAACGTATTGGTAATGAAACCTTTTTGTGTTGCGCCTTCAAAGCCCCAGTGAATTGGCAGACCAACCGTTTCAATCGGTTTGCCATCAACCATCAGGGTTTGCAATCGTGGTGTCACCACAGCGACCGCTTTGATAAAGCCGCGTTTACTGCTGACTTTGACTTTATCACCCAATGCAATGCCCTTCGCTTTCGCTAAGGTTTCACTGATTTCCACAAATTGCTCTGGTTGAGCAATCGCGTTTAAGCGAGCGTGTTTTGTCCACGTATGAAAGTGCTCAGTCAAACGATATGTGGTTCCTACATAAGGGAAATCTTTGTGATCACCAAGACGCTTCTTGTCTTCATCAAAAATTCGCGCAGCAGGGTTAGACACCACATTTGGATGCAATGGGTTTGTACCTAATGGCGTTTCAAACGGCTCATAGTGCTCAGGGAATGGCCCTTCAGCCATCTTATCGATAGCAAATAAACGCCCTAACCCTTCAGGTTGCATGATAAATGGACCTGTTCCTACTTCTGGCGCAGAAGCGTTAAAGTCAGGAATATCGTTACCTACCCATTTTTTACCGTTCCATTCGATAAGCACACGGTCTTTATTCCATGGTTTACCTTTGGTATCACAAGATG
Organism: Providencia xihuensis; assembly: GCF_041953405.1. Taxonomy (NCBI): domain Bacteria; kingdom Pseudomonadati; phylum Pseudomonadota; class Gammaproteobacteria; order Enterobacterales; family Morganellaceae; genus Providencia; species Providencia xihuensis. The sequence goes on from NZ_CP169565.1 coordinate 3,031,469, forward strand.
CTCGGTTATAAATCACACGGCGGTTCAGAGGCCATGCCCATGCCCAACCTAGTGTATTACCGATACCTGATGGGTCGCTGTTATCACGGTTCGCCATTTGGTTGCCTTTTTCTGTCCAGCAACCAGTGTAAATCCAACAAGACGAAGCGGTTGTACCGTCATCACGCAGCAATGCAAAAGAACTGAGTAACTCGCCTTTTTTCGCCTGAAGATTGCCATCCGCATCATAGAGGTCAGCCAGTGCAATACCGTTGTTCTCTTTCGCCACTTCTTCTGATTCAGGGTGGAATTGCTGTTTGTAATTCCATTTCATCTGCATCAGAGGTTCTTGGCCTTGGCCGCCCTCTTTTTCATACATTTCACGGATTTTATACAAAATACCCGTTAAGATTTGGCCATCATTACGCGCTTCACCTGGGCCATCCGCAGCCTGCCAGTGCCATTGTAACCAACGGCCTGAGTTAGCGATTGAACCATCTTCTTCCGCAAAACAGGTTGATGGTAAACGGAACACTTCAGTTTGAATTGAAGCGGTATCGACGTCATTCATCTCACCGTGGTTTTGCCAGAAATTTGCTGTTTCTGTGACCAGAGGATCAACAACCACTAAATATTTCAGCTTGCTCAGGCAACTAACCACTTTATTTTTGTCTGGGAAAGACGCAACTGGGTTAAAGCCTTGGCAGATGTAACCCGTCACTTCGTTACGGCTCATCATGTCAAAATACTTCATCACATCATAAGCTTGGTCCCATTTAGGTAACCAATCGAAGCCCCACTGGTTATCTGCTTGTGCAGAATCACCGTAGAACGATTTCATCAAACTGACGAAGAATTTAGGGTAATTACTCCAGTAGTTCACCTGATTCGGTAATGTCGCTTTTGGCGTGTTCGCCGTCAGGTAATTATCGACAGTAAGATGTTTTTCTGAAGGTAATGTCAGGTAACCTGGCAAACTGGTAGATAACAGGCCTAAGTCTGTCAAACCTTGAATATTTGAGTGACCACGCAATGCGTTCACACCACCACCAGCAACTCCCATATTACCAAGCAGTAATTGGATCATTGCCATGGTACGGATGTTTTGCGCGCCTACGGTATGTTGTGTCCAACCTAAGGCATACAGGAACGTACCTGCTTTATCAGAAGCGCTGGTCGTCGCGAGAATTTCGCAAACTTTTAAAAAATCGGCTTGTGAAGTACCACAAATTTTTTCAACCATCTCAGGCGTATAGCGTGAGACGTGCTTGCGAAGTAAATTCCAAACACAACGTGGGTCTTGTAATGTGTCATCGCGCAGTGCGTGACCATTCTCATCAAATTTGTAGTTCCAGCTGGTTTTGTCATAACTGCGTTTGTCAGCGTTATAGCCACTAAATAGACCATCTTCAAAGTCAAAATCATCTCTGACAATTAACGCCGCATTGGTGTAGTTCTGAACGTATTCAGCATTGATTTTATTATTTTCAATTAGATACAGTAAAACGCCCGATAAGAAAGTAATATCGGTGCCTGAACGAATTGGCACATAATGGTCTGCGACTGATGCGGTACGCGTAAAACGCGGATCGATAACAATCAGTGTTGCATCATTATTATTTTTTGCTTCAATTGCCCAGCGGAACCCAACAGGGTGAGCTTCCGCAGCGTTACCGCCCATTACGACGACAACATCCGCATTTTTAATATCAACCCAGTGGTTGGTCATCGCACCGCGACCAAATGTTGGAGCAAGACTTGCTACCGTTGGTCCATGTCAGACACGCGCTTGGTTATCAACCGCCAGCATACCTAGCGATCGTGCGAATTTTTGGGTCAACATTCCCGTTTCGTTACTTGCAGCAGATGCACATAACATCCCTGTGGATAACCAACGGTTTACTGTTGTTCCTTGTTCATTTTTTTCAATGAAGTTTGCGTCGCGGTCATCTTTCATTAATCGCGCAATACGCGTGAAAGCATCATCCCAGCTAATACGTTCCCATTTATCAGAGCCTGGCGCTCTATATTCTGGGTAACGTAAACGATTTTCACTGTGAATGTAATCCAGCAGGCCAGCCCCTTTAGGACATAAAGCACCACGGTTTACAGGGTGGTCGGAGTCTCCTTCGACGTGGAAGATCGCGGATTTAGCATTCATGGCACCATCGCCCATGCTATACATTAATAATCCACAACCGACAGAACAGTAAGTACAAGTATTACGCGTCTCTTTAGAACGTAGTAATTTATATTCACGTACATTAGCTATTGCCATTCCAGGCATAAAACCTAACGCAGCTACAGTTGTACCTGCCATCCCGCCAGCACAGATTTTAAAAAACTTTCTGCGACTAACGTTCATTGCTACCTCTTTATATTTTTTGTATAAATCGGTGAGAGAATAGCAGCCTAATATGATTAGATATTGCCTAAAATCAATTAAAGTGAAAATAAAAGTTTAATTAATATTAACTGAGTAGTTAAACAACAATTAAAATTACCACCAATAGGGTATTTATTGTTAAATTGATTTGGATCAATTGTTACAATCGAAAACCTTTAAGTTAAATAAATTTTATTTGGCGTTTTTTGAAATCCACATTTCAACATAATAATTATAATTTACAAAAACACTCAGTTTTAAGGTAAATTATGCCACTTAACGTAAATAATGAAATTTCAATACTATCAAATAGTAAAATAAAAAACATAAATCCACTACAAAATAACACTTCGAGTTTCATCAGTCATCTCCATAATGTGGAGAGCAGCCAAAACCCCTTCGATTTATTAAGTACTAGTCAACAAAAAATAGCAATTAATCAGGAACGTGATGAATTGAAAAATAATATTCAGCATGACATAAAAAAAGCGGCTATTTACGGTATTAGTAAACATCAATTAGAATGTGCTGACTACATGAGAGCTGTTAATAAAGAAGTACAAACCATCATGATAGGCAGTTTAAATCAAAGTATTGGCCTAAATAAAGTGAATGTTTACCCATTATGTAGTGTATATGGCGAGCTGGACGAACAGTTAAATGCTTTTGTTAACGCGCTAGAAAACCGCTCAACGGTGGACGCTGATTGGGTTCTAAAATCATATCTTCCTTTCGTTAATCAATGGCAAGTTACGCTAGCGAATAACAAGCATAAAATCGATATATTTCAATATTTAGCTAAAAAGAGTAACACACAGGAACAACTCAAAGAATTAAAAAAACTCATCATAAAAAATACATCACCAAAAACTAATAGCGACGAACTGTACAATTTTATTAAAAATAAGATATTACCGTGTCAATCCCTATCAGAATTTCGAGCGAAATTACAAGATCTATATCAAACTAACAAGGAGGATATAAATTGGAATTCATCTGGCTTATTTAATTTAATTGAAAACCATTTTTTTAGAAATACAAGTAAAATCGGATTGAATTTCTTTCTCCAACACCACCATTCAATCATTCTCACTTGGAACCAAAATGATGAAAAAGGTTTTTTACTCAGTGACATCAATCAAAAAAATTTCAAACATGGTTTTAGACGGCTATATAATAATAAAGAGTGCATAGAACCCATCACTTTTTCAGAGATCAGGCATCTTGAGAGAAATAAAAGCCAGTTTTCAAATAACATCATTAGAATACTATTACATAGTGATAGCGCTATGATATCGAAGGGTTTTGATGATAAGTGGTTTGAATACAAAGACAGCGAAATGATTGAGCAGTAATCTAAAAGAAAAAAACGAGAAAAGTTAGTGCTCAGGCTGCATGTTGTCAATAACTAAACAAAACATATATAGCCACATTATTAAAACTAGCATTCCTATATTTTTACATTATTATACACCGTATAATTAATTCTGGAGGTATCATAATGATCACTGGGCATGTCTTCATAGCAACCAGTTTAGATGGCTATATTGCACGTAAAAATGGTGATATTGAGTGGCTTTTACAACAGGACCTGCCTGATGAAAATCATGGCTACGAAAGCTTTATCAACAACATCGACGCTATCATCATGGGTCGAGGAACATTCGAAACAATTTGTGACTTCACACCTTGGCCCTATGAAAAACCTATTGTGGTGCTTTCATCCAAGCTCTCCGCACAATCCGTACCTGAGCATTTAATCGGTAAGGTACGGTTTTCAAACCAGACTCCAGAGCAAGTCATGCTAATGTTAGAGGCTGAAGGCTATAAGCGTGTTTATATCGATGGTGGGCAAGTTGTTCAATCCTTTTTAAAACAAGGGCTAATTCACGACCTTATTATCACTAAAATTCCTATTTTATTAGGTGAAGGACGTTCTTTATTTGGCCCTCTATCCCATGATATTTGCCTAAAACATTTAAATACTCAAAGCTTCCCTTCAGGGTTTATTCAATCTCATTATGAGATAGTCAAATGACAGAACGTAAACCTGGACGCCCGAGATCACAACAACTCAACATATCATCTGAAAATATTATTGCGAAAGCAATAGTGATATTAGATGAAAAAGGGATTGAGCAATTATCTATGCGGTTAATAGCCAAGGAGATGGCCATCACACCAATGGCTATTTACCACTATTTTTCTGATAAAAATGCATTAATTAAAGCTATTGGTAACACGCTTTATCATGATGTTAATATTGCAGATATAAAAGGCATTTACCCCAAAATAGAAAACCTTTTACTTAGATATCGCGAAAAAATCATTCAATACCCGCAAATTACGTTAGCAATATTTAGCACACCTAAGTTATTTCCCGAGCAAGCCTCTCGCATAACCAAGGAGCTAATCCAGTTATTAACGGAGTTAGGATTATCAACACAACAAGCAACCCAATGGGGGCACATTTTAATCGATTATACTCACGGCGAAGCTTTAGCAACAGCAACCAATGATCAGCTTATTTATGACAAAGCAAAAGAAAATTATACTGATACATTAAAGATACTCTTAAATAATATATAAAACGTAATTTTAATGCCATTATTCTAAATACTGAACGAGGTTTCCCCGCAGAAAATTTTATAAACGGAATGATTTTACTGAGCATAAAGGACTAATTATTATGTCGAAAATAGTCAAATAAATAACGCTTTACTACTGTAACCCTTTTACTCCCTACTACTTTTTATTTCTGCTACTATAACTGCCATCTTTTCTATCATCTTATTGGCTAATAAAATCATTATGAGAGCAACATCTGAAGAAGCCCGAGTATTTATTGAAGTGGTAGAACAAAAAAGTTTTAGTAAAGCAGCTGATAAACTGAATTTAGCAAATTCAGCAGTAAGTCGAATCGTCAAAAAACTGGAAGAAAAATTGGGTGTCAACTTGCTTAACCGCACCACAAGGCAAATTGACCTAACCGCCGAGGGCGAACTTTATTTTCAGCGTATGAAAGTTATCTTGCAAGAAATGCAAGCAGCAGAAAATGAATTACACGAAACGCAAGCTTCCCCAAAAGGCCTATTACGAATTGATGCTGCAACACCGATTGTATTGCATATATTAATCCCCTTTGTTTCTGTTTTTCGTCAACAATATCCCGACATTCATTTGTCGTTAGTGTCATCAGAAACCTTTGTTAATTTAATCGAACGGAAAGTCGATGTTGCAATACGTGCAGGGCAACTCACCGACTCCAGCTTACGCGCCCGCCCATTATTTAATAGTTACCGCAAGATAATCGCATCTCCAAATTACCTTGAACAACATGGTGAACCCAAATACCCTCAAGCGCTTTTGAACCATACATGTTTAACCTTTACTGAACCCGCATCATTAAATATGTGGCCAGTTAAAAGTGTTGATGGGCAATTAATGGAAGTCACGGAAGGGATATCATCAAATAGTGGAGAAACGCTAAGGCAGCTTTGCTTAACGGGAAATGGAATTGCATGTTTGTCTGACTTTATGGTGAATAAAGATATTCAAAATGGCCAGTTTGTCGAAATATTAAAAGAAGACTTACAGCCTGTTCCTTTGCCATTCCATGCCGTTTATTACAGTGACCGCGTTGTCAGCCAGCGTATCCGCGTTTTTATTGACAGCTTAACTCAATATCTTGCAGAAATTCAGAAGCCATAAAAAATTATGGCTTCTCAGACTGCTGGCAAACCGATTAGGTTTGACTTCAGGTTGGATAGGTTTTGAAAATAAATTAGGAAAATCAATTTATTGATTTTCGGCTGATAACACAAAGTAGGAAAAACCACGCTTTTATCCTGCTTTGTCAACAGCCTCAGAAGCCATAAAAAATTATGGCTTCTGTGCATATAAATAATTAATTAGTCCCAGTTTGGAGCTAAACCTTCAGGGCTAACTAAACGATCATGACAATCTAATTTTGCAATAGCGGCTTTATCGTCACTATCTAACTGTAATTGGGTTGCTTGTAAATTGCTTAATAAATTCTCACGCTTTGTTGATGATGGAATAACTGAGTATCCTTCCCCAATCGCCCACGCTAAAATAACTTGAGCTGGCGTTGCACTGTATTTCTGTGCAATTTGCGCAATAGTCTCATCGTTTAATGCTTTACCATAGGCTAATGTCATATAAGAGGTAATATGGATATTGTGCTGTTTTGCCCACTCGACGACTTTTTTGTTTTGCAGATAAGGTGATAGCTCGATTTGATTTGTCGCAATATTTTCTACACCGACCGCCGCAATCGCTTTTTCCATTAACGGAATGGTAAAATTAGAAATACCGATTTCACGTGTTAACCCTTGTTTTTTTGCTTCCAATAAAGCTTGCATGAATTCTTCAACAGAAACAGCATCATTTGGAGATGGCCAATGCACCAGTGTTAAATCTACATAATCTGTTTGTAAATCACTTAAACTTTTTTTCAAACTTGGAATGAGCTTATCTTTGCTTAGATTCTCAATCCAAATTTTTGTCGTAATATAAAGTTCATCACGTGAAATGCCACTTTCGGCTATAGCTTGCCCAACCGCTTCTTCATTTTCATAAATTTGCGCAGTATCGATGGCTCGATAACCGACATCTAATGCATTTTTAACTGAAGCAATTACCACATCATCTTTTAAACGGAATGTACCAACGCCGATCACAGGAATAGCCATTATGTTATCTCTCTTAAATTCGTTCACGTTAAACTTTACTGATAATTATTTTTTCGCCATATTTATTAACTGCAAACTAGTCAATAGTTGTGGCGACAATTGAATACCACAGAGAATACGCTGTAATAACACTGACGGAAATAGCCATAATTTCAATAGACTTTTGCTAAAAAATCAATAATTCCTGCAGATAATAGCTTTAACTATAAAAGTGGCCTTCATTAAAATCTTTTACTTAAATTCATTTAACCCCATCATTAAATCAGACAATAAAACTAAAAAACATAAAAATCTGTTTAATTGGTCTGCTTTTCATCTTTATTTTAGTTTGTTAGCCTAAATACAACTTAGTAATTAGCAAACAAGGCAAGACAAATGAAAATTCTTCTTCTCAATGGTGGACAAACATTCGCTCACTCCGCAGGACAACTTAATCGTACTTTACATGATGTCGCTAAAACCTGTTTAAGTGAGTTAGGGCATACTATCCAAGAAACACATATTGAATCAGGCTACGATATCGAAAACGAAGTTAAAAAATTTCTTTGGGCAGATACAATCATTTACCAAATGCCTGGCTGGTGGATGATGATGCCGTGGATGGTAAAAAAATATATGGATGACGTTTATACCCTCGGCCACGGTCACTTATATGCAAACGATGGACGAACTCGCCAAGATCCAAATAAGCAATACGGCACTGGTGGCCTGCTTCATGGTAGAAAATATATGCTTTCAGTGACTTGGAATGCTCCCGTCGATGCATTTGATGAATTTGATAACTTTTTTGATGGTCGTGGTGTGGATGGTGTTTATTTTGCATTTCATAAATCACAACAATTCCTTGGATTGAAAAAATTCCCAACCTTTATGGTTAACGACGTGATCAAAGAACCCAATATTGAAAAATATATCAATGATTACAAAACGCATCTCACTGCGATTTTTAAATAGTTAATTTAAAAAGGAATATATGCGTCATCCTTCAAGCTGCATGGGTGTTGACTGCAACTCGAATGATTTAGCGTATACAACGTATTCCTTTTTTATTATTTGGAATAATATAAATTATATTTTATGCAATTTTACTTATTAATTTCACATCTAACAGATCAATTTTATCCTCTATTCTCTTAATAACATCTTGTAAGTGTTGCGTAGCATTATGTTTATCTAGTGATTGTTGATCCTTCCATATCTCAAAGAAAATAAATGTATTGGGATTAGCATTATCTTGATGTAATTCATACTGAAGGCAACCTTCATCTCTATTGCTTGGCTCAACAAGCGATTTAGTTGCTAGTTTTACAAACTCAACTTCATTATCTTTTGCAATTATCGTTGCAACAATTCTTATTTCCGACATAAACTCATCCTGTTATAAAAGTAGAGAATTTCAACCCCTCTATTTATAACATAACTCAAAATTAGAATTCAGGCTTTATTATTCTATAATTCAGAAAATACATTTCTAATTTTAATAATATTGTTATATTGCAAAAACAGCGTAATTTTAAAATATAATACAATTAATTTTATAATTGCATTATATTTTGTTTATTTCATATTGATAGCCATAAGCTAAATTTCATCCAACAGTGATGCAATAAAGGCTAAGCGATGCTCATCACCTCCTTGAGTTACGCGATCACAGTTCATCCACTTTCCATTTTTAAGCCCTACCGCTGTCATACAGTGGAAAATAGCATCATGAACAGGATCACCTTCTTTGACTATAAAGTCAGTTGGCTCTTCAGATGTCGTCACAATGGTCGTTTTGTTGATATCTAACAGTGGTAAAAGCTTTTGTTGTTGTTCGTTATAGTACCAAGCAAAACCATTTAACATCACTTTATCAAAGAAACCTTTTAAAATAGCAGGCATTCCCATCCACCAAACAGGGAAAATAACAATCACCTCACAACTGGCTTTCAGTATCCTTTGATATTTTCCCACTAAAGGATCAATAAAGTTCCCTTTTGCATATAATGCAAGTTCAGCCTCTGTTAAAACAGGATTAAAGTTATCTGTATGTAAATCAATAATCTGAAACTTTTTATTTTTGGCCATTAACTCTTTTTCTATTGTTTCGAGTAAAAAATGGCAGAAGCTGCCGTCCCATGGGTGCGCATAAATAATTGTTACCATAAAATTCCATCCTTATAATAAAGTCCGAATAATACAAAATAGAACTCTCTTTTTTCGACCTTTTTATTGTAACTTATTATAGATTAGTAATTATGATAAAACGCAAAAACTGTTGAAATACTGTACAGATAATACTAACCCAAATAGCATGATTAAATGAACATATAAAAGTGAGGTCGCAATGGAAAATCATATTCAATTGGATATTAAAGACAGTGAAACCCTATTATCTTACTTATCAACTGAAATAAGTTTACCGATTGGCACTAAAAACTTTAATGGTTTTAGCATACAACACACGCCTATTACAGCTTATGACGCAGAGATAGCAATTGAACATATTGAAAATGCCATTATTCCAGTAAAAAGACAGCTTCCTGATGGGGAAATATTACTCTCTAGCAATAATAAAATGCTAGGTTTACTGATAGAAAATAGGCATGTTAATGGTGAATTTATAACGACACCACAAATCGAAGATGCTTTTAATGAATTGGTCAATGTAATTAACGGTAGCCCTATTCATTCAACACAATTACCAACGAATAGTGAGTTCAGTGCTTTTTTATTAATTATAAGGGAAATTACCCATCATTGGGGTTTGAATGGTATAACATATAATTAATCACAGTAGAGAAAAAGGACAAAGCCCTATATCTCTAACTTAAATATACTTGAAGATTCTAAAAAATCTTTAATATTAATACCCTACACGTTATTTTCAAACAAACTAGCTGGGCTATTACCCTTTAAAAAAGGACACATGTCCTTTTTTAAAGAAGAAAAATTGAGTATGATTCACCTATAATTTTAAGTATAAGTGGCTATTAAAATGAAAAGAGTAAACTCTACAGCAAAGTGTGAAGATTTTATTACCTATCATAATCTTAATGAAATTATTTCTGAAGAAACTCTCGAAAAAGCAAAACTTATCCACATAAAGGCTAAAGAGTACTTAATCTTTCAAGATAGCAAAATTAGTCACCTGTATTTTCTTGTTAAAGGCAAATTACAAGTAGAACGCTATGAAACTAATGGAAATAAGGTTGTTTTTTCATTTGAAAATGCATTTTCTATTCTTGGTGATTTAGAACTTTTCCAAGATGACGATGAACATGATAGGATCTACAACACAATTCAAGCTGTTACAGATGCAGATTTACTCGCAATTCCTTTATCTATAATTCGAAAAAAGGAAATTAATTCACCATTATTTTTGCAGTTTATCTGCCAGCACCTCAGTAAAAAGCTATATAACGCATCACAATTACATTCAAGTGCGTCCTATTCAGTAGAGTACAAATTAAGGCGCTACCTATCTTTTGTAGAAAAACAATATGGTGTTAATTTTAAATTAGAAAACAGAGAATCTTTAGCTGCTATGCTAGGGGTATCGGTAAGGCAATTAAATCGAACACTCTCTAAATTAATCACAGACAAGTTAATTGAACTAAAAGGCAAGCAAATAAAAATTTTAAATACTGAGCTACTCTTAAGTTCGTATCAAAAGTAAAAAAGGCCACCAGAGGCAGCCTTAGTCTAATACGGTAACCATTACTTTTTAGTGGCTAAAATAACCGCTGAAGCTTTAATAATTGCCGTAACTTTACTGCCGACTGCTAGCGCCATTTCAACAGTGCTATTATTCGTTACCACAGCTGACAATAATGTTCCCGCCTCCGTTTTTAAGTTAACGACAGAGTTTACACTACCCTTTTCAATAGATTCTACTTTTCCACAAAATTGGTTACGTGCTGAAAACTGGTACTCTTGTGCATCGGAAACAAGGACAACCCACGGTGCTTTAATGACAGCAACGGCTTGTTTACCTTTTTCTAACCCTAACTGTTTAGTACTGTTTTTAGTGATGATTGCGGCAATACTTTCTCCGTTGCCCAAATCTAAAATAACTTCATCATTTATTGCCCCAACAACAACAGACTCAACAACACCGATAAGTTGATTTCTTGCAGAAATAGTCATATTACGCCCTTCTTGATTATTAATGACTCATTATTTGAATAGTAAGGCTTTAACACTAAATTTTCCCAACTGTGGTAACCAAAGCCCATAACTAAAATATCGTAAATCATGACAACATTTCTATGATATTAATACATAATTATAAAAATCAACTGAGCAATTACTCCGAATTTGCGTTATTCATATTAAAGTAGTTCTTGTATTCGCGCTTAATCACTTCTTTTTAATAGTGGATGTTCTTTTTTGTAATCATGTTCATGATTATGGCCTCGGGACTTCAACACAACATATTCTTTTTTACAGTCCGTTAAAAACTGCAAGGAATTTGTCTTGCCCGTTTGGCTATCAATTAAAAAAAGGCTAATCGTATTATTTTTCGGAGAAACTATTTCAATAATACGCCCATCATCATGATAATAATCACCTTTATTAATCGTCACATTAAAATCTTTGATACTCTCGACTCTGCGATGCTCTTTACTTTTATTTAAAGGAAAGCCTGCATATTCACCGATGACAAAATCACGGATGTTAATCACATCATTAAAGAAAAATACTTTGGCGATGGGTGCAGCGGTTGGGAATGTAAAGCTACCATTCCTATCGTGTGATATCTGGTTGATCGATTGGTCAATATCACAGGTATAAACCAACGTTGAATTAGGCGCTTGACATCCAGCTAAAGCCATAATCGCAGTAAATAAAAATCCTATTTTTTTCATTGCATTCCTTGAATTAATAAAGTGCACAAAACTTAGCTTAGTATAAGCAACGTTAAGTTAAAGCTGAAATTTTAAGCGTAAGAAAATGTTTATATTTGATTAGCTCTATTCCTTATTATCAGCTTTATTAGCCCCCCTCTAAGAATGATATTCTCCGCCTCCCAATTGGCACCTTAATATTTGTAAAAAGTGGAGCTTTTATCAAACCACAATTTACTTATATTAATGCTATTATTTTTTATAAGGTACTCTATTTATGCACATAGAAAATGAATTTGGCCAACCTATTGGTCGGCTAATTCCAAATTGGTCTGCGCGCCAATTACCTCAGCGAATTCAACTACAAGGCAGACACTGCCGGATTGCTCCCCTCAATACTTCACACGCTGAAAGCTTATATCAGTCATTTTCCCAATCACCAGATAAGCGTAGTTGGACTTGGTTATCTGATGAAGCGCCTCAAAATTTTGAGCAATATAAAGATTGGGTTCATCACGCTTCACAAAAAAGTGATCCCTTATTTTTTACTATTTTTAATAAGCGCAATGATGCAGCAATTGGTGTATTTTCATTAATGAGAATAGATGCAAATAATGGGGTTGTTGAAGTCGGTCATGTTCACTTTTCCACCTTACTCAGTGGGACAATCATGTCAACCGAAGCACACTGGCTATTGATGCAATATGTATTTAATACACTAGGTTACAGACGTTACGAATGGAAATGCAATAGCTTGAATAACCCTTCCCATCAAGCTGCATTACGTTTAGGTTTTCAATATGAGGGACGATTTCGTAATGCACTAGTGACCAAAGGCCGAAATCGAGATACCGATTGGTTTTCGATTATTGACAGTGAATGGCCACAGGTAAATGAAGCACTACAAGCTTGGTTAGCTGATTCTAACCATCGCAATGGTAAGCAAATAAAATCCCTTTCAACTATTCGAAAAAGTTTCTTGTTAGTCGAAGATTAACGTTGATAGCCCCAAATTGGGGCCATCAAAATAATGGAAATTAAGAAAAATCAGGCCCAATCACATCAATACGATCTGTACAAATTGCATCAACCCCCCACTGTAAAAGCTGAGAGGCTCGAGCTGGGTCATTTACAGTGTAAGCTAATATGCGTAACCCTGCTTGTTTAAGCATTTTGACGCGTGCTTCATCTAAGAGTTTATGGTTTAAATGAATTGAAATACATGCCAATTGTGTTGTTAATTGTTGCCAATCATCACGCCACTGATCGAGTAACAGCCCCCTTGGTAGTTCAGGAACCGTTTTTTGGGCAGCCTCTAAAGCCTCAACAGAAAAGGACGATAATAACGGTGCCGTTTGCCCAACCCAGAGTTCTCGGGCTGCCAATGAAACCAAAGTGCCTGTCTCAATTTCTAGACCTGTTGTTGGCTTAATTTCGATATTCGCCATCATGCCGTATTTCTGGCAACGATCTGCAACTTGTTCAAGGGAAGGTAAGTGCTCACCTGCAAACTCTGAACTATACCAACTTCCTGCATCAATAGTGAGCAATTCCTCCCAACTCAGTAACCCAGCAACACCAGCACCATCACTCGTTCTTTCTAGCGTATCGTCGTGCAACAGAAAGATTTGCCCGTCAATGGAGAGTTTTGCATCAAACTCAATCATTGTATGCCCAAAGCTCGCACCAACATCAATTGCGGCTAACGTATTTTCAGGTGCAAGTTTACCGCCACCTCGGTGTGCGACAACATGCGGGTAAGGCCAATTACTCATAAACGGTATCCCTGTTGGCTATCGAAAAAATGTAGGTGCGTATCTGGAAAATGAAGATACAGAGCCGTCCCTACCTGTGGACGAAATTCATGACTAAGGCGTACAACCACTTTTTGTGAGGCTATACGCCCATGCACTAAATTATCTGCGCCGAGTATTTCAAGATTTTCGACCACCAGCGGTATTCCTTCAGCTGTTTTCGAAACCCATTCTATATGCTCAGGTCGTATCCCTAACGTTATCGCACTCCCTGCCCACTGTAAATATTGGCGATTCAGTGGTATCAAATGCCCTGAACTAAATATAAAAAATTTACCATCCTCGCTAATTTTACCCTCAAATAAGTTCATCGCTGGTGAGCCAATAAAACTGGCAACAAAACGACTCGCAGGTTTCTCATAGACCTCAACAGGGGTACCTATCTGCTCTACAATCCCTCTATTCATCACCATCACTCGCTGAGCCAATGTCATTGCCTCTACTTGGTCATGAGTCACATACAAACTGGTTGTTTTAAGCCTTTGATGAAGATGTTGTAGTTCCAGTCGCATTTGTACGCGTAATTTAGCATCTAAGTTGGACAATGGCTCATCAAACAAAAACACAGCGGGATCACGTACTATTGCCCGTCCCATCGCAACACGCTGGCGCTGCCCTCCTGACAATTCACGCGGACGGCGTTGCAACAAACCCTCTAGCTCTAATATACGGGCAGCTTCTTCAACTTTTTTGCGGATTTGATCTTTACCTAACCCTCTGATTTTTAACCCCCACGCCATGTTTTCTTCAACACTCATATGTGGGTATAACGCATAATTTTGAAAAACCATTGCAATGCCGCGCTCTTTAGGTTCTAAATTTGTCACTCGTTGCTGGTCAATCCAAATATCACCACTGGTCACTCTCTCAAGGCCTGCAACCATACGTAATAACGTTGATTTTCCACAACCTGACGGACCAACCATCACAATAAACTCACCATCCGCAACATCAACAGTTAATGGCTTAATAACTTGGTTTTTACCATCCCAACTTTTACTAACTGCTTGTAATTTTAACTCTGCCATGGCTTATTTCTCGCTATCGACCAAGCCACGCACAAATGCTCTTTGCATGACTAAAACAATAATTACAGGGGGGATTAATGTCAGCAGCATCGCTGCCATGACTAGATTCCATTGTGTTGTTCCTTCTCCTGAAGCAATCATGCCCTTTATCCCTGCAACCGCCGTCCCTAAATCTAGGTCAGTAATAATCAATAGTGGCCACAGATATTGATTCCAACCATAAATAAAGGTAATCACAAATAAAGCCGCGAGATTAGTTTTTGAAAGTGGCAATACAATATCGAAGAAAAAGCGCATCGGGGTTGCACCATCAATGCGAGCAGCTTCCATAAGTTCATCAGGCAACGTCATAAAAAACTGGCGAAATAAAAAAGTCGCTGTCGCAGAGGCCATGAGGGGCAATGTTAGACCTGAATAGCTATCAAACATATTCAAATTAGAAATCACTTCGATCGTCGGAAAAATGCGTACCTCAACAGGAAGCATTAATGTAATAAAAATCATCCAAAAAAAGAGGTGACGAAATGGAAAACGAAACCAAACAATGGCAAAAGCAGATAACAGTGAAACCGTAATTTTCCCAATCGTGATAACCAAAGCCATCAATGTACTATTCGCTAACATCACCCAAAAAGGAGCACTGTTGGCTGCTACGCCATTGTTCCAAATGTAGCTCAAGTTTTCCCATAAATGGCTACCAGGGATCAGCGTAATCGGCGTTTCAAATACCGCTTGGTTATCTAAGGTTGCGGCGACAAAAGCCACATAGAGTGGAAATAAAATAACTATCGTACCTAAGATAAGTATGACATGGCTAAAGATCGTTAACCCTCGGCGCTGTTCAATCATTGATAACGCACCTTACGTTCAATAAAACGGAATTGAATAATGGTTAAAATCACCACTAATAACATTAAAATGACAGATTGCGCTGCGGAAGAGGATAAATCTAACCCAGAAAAACCCTCTCGATATATCTTATAAATCAATGTTGTTGTTGCTTGAATTGGCCCGCCCCCTGTTGCCGCATCAATAATCGGGAATGTGTCAAAAAAGGCATATACCAAATTCACGACTAATAAGAAGAAACTGACTGGTGTAATCAACGGTAATGAAATGCGGAAAAAACGGCGGATAGGCCCAGCGCCATCAATAGCGGCAGCTTCCATCAAAGAACGTGGAATGGATTGTAAAGCGGCAAAGAAAAACAAAAAATTATAACTAATTTGCTTCCAAACAGAAGCGAGAACAACCAAAAACATCGCTTGCCCACTGTGCTGAGCATGGTTCCAATCATACCCTATAGATTCTAATGCATGGGTAATTAACCCTCTGCCTGGGCTGAATAAAAACATCCATAAAACCGCGGCAATAGCAGGAGCTACCGCATAGGGTAATAACATCAATGTTTGGTAAAAACGGCTACCTCGAATAACATAATCCACCAAGGCGGCAAAAAACAATGAGACAAATAACCCACATCCTGCCACTAATCCACTAAACACCATGGTGGTATAAAATGAATCAAGATAATAGCTATCTTGGAATAATTGAATAAAGTTATCTAACCCAACAAATTCACTTGAGAACCCAAATGGATCAATATTTTGCAATGAGTACCATAAGGCTTGAACAGCTGGCCAAATAAAAAAAATAATGGTAATCAATAACTGAGGTAGAACAAGGGCATAGGGTAGCCAACTTGATCGAAAAACAGGTCGTGAAGAAGACATAAAAACACTCGGTTAAGTTGCATAATTGCCCCTTCCTTGAAGAAAGAGGCAATAGTGTCTGTCAGTTACTGCTGGGTTGATTTTTCAAAGCGGCGTAATAATTGATTACCTCGGTCAACTGCGGTATCTAAAGCCTGTTGGGGCGTTTTTTTCCCTGACCAAACCGATTCTAATTCTTCATCTACAATGGTACGAATTTGAGGCATATTCCCTAAACGTAAGCCTTTGGTGTAGGCTAAAGGAGGTTTGTTTAGCATCTGGCGAGTCGCAATATCTGCACCTGGGTTTTTATCATAATAACCCGATTCACGGCTTAAATTATAAGCTGCCGTTGTTATCGGCAAATAACCCGTTTTTTGGTGCCACTGTGCTGCATTTTCAGGTTTAGCTAAGAACTGCATAAACTCGGCAACCCCTTTATATGTTGCAGGGTCTTTTCCTGCCATCACCCATAAACTGGCTCCACCGATAATGGCATTTTGCGGTGCTCCCTCCACTTCGGCGTCATAAGGCATCATGCCAACACCAAAATCAAATTTGGCATGCTTGCGAATATTCGCGAGTGAGCCTGAAGAAGCGGTAATGATGGCACAATCGCCGTTGTAGAATTTTTCGGTGGATTCATCTTTACGGCCTAAGTAGCTGAAATCGCCTTTTTTATTCATTTCTTGCAACAAAGCGATATGCTTAACTTGTGTTGGCTGATTAAATTCTAAAACAGCATCTACCCCATCAAACCCATTATTTTTTGACGCAATAGGTTTACCATGCCAAGCACTAAAGTTTTCAATTTGGATCCAACCTTGCCAGCCACTGGCATAACCACATTTCATACCAGACTCACGTAGCTTTGCCGTATAAGCCGCCATGTCTTGCCATGTTTTCGGCGGCTCATCTGGATTTAAGCCTGCTTTTTTGAAGGCTTCTTTGTTGTAATACAAAACAGGCGTTGAGCTATTAAACGGTTGCGATAACAAATGCCCTGTTTTTGCATCACTGTAATAACCCGAAACGGTTGGAACAAATTGCGATTCATCAAATGCAATACCTGCATCTTGGAAAACTTCATAAACTGGCTTAACCGCCTTAGATGCCATCATCGTTGCCGTGCCAACTTCATAAACCTGTAAAATGGCAGGGGCATTACCAGAACGAAAAGCCGCAATACCTGCAGCAAGGCTTTGTTCATAGTTGCCTTTATATACAGGCATAATTTTATAATCTGGGTGTGTCTTATTAAATTCGGTGGCTAACGCATTAACCTCTTCACCCAGCTCCCCTTCCATGGAATGCCAAAAGGAAATTTCAGTGGCGGCGATGGCTTGGCTGGCAAATAATAAACTGAATACTGTCGCTAGCGTTGAATGTTGTAACGGTGTCATTCTATTTATCTCGCTTTCTATTGAATTGCGCTTAGATTTGCATCAAATGTACGAAATCACGCAGTTTATGTTCGAGATAGAATGTACCAGTAGGAAATGACAGAAATATAACTCACGGATGACAGAACAATGACAAAAATGTATCTAAAGTATGAGATATAAATGACAATCTATTGAAAAATAAAAGACGGCATTCATCATTTACGCCGTCTTACTCAACCTTTAAATTACAAATTTATATCGAAAATTAACGTTCTTCACTAATCACAATAAAAACACACTCGCCATAGTCAGTAGATTGCAGTTGAATTTTCTCTTTACCTAAAATGCGAGCATGGCTTCCCATTGGCATACTCTGCCCTTGGCAAGTGATACTGCCATCTGTCACATACAAAAGTGCTTTCTGATGGGCTTCAATAGTGAAATTTAAGGCTTTTTCTTTAACTTTAACACGGTAAACCGATGCCCCCGCATTGAATATAATCGTTGGAAAATCTTCCATTGACTGGTTTTTAGGGGTATCACTTGCAACAGGGTAAAACGTTTCACTCCAAAGTTTTGGGGGATAGTTTCTCACTTCGTGTTGAGGCTCAGCATTTTGCTTTTTAGGCATAAACCAAATACCAAGATACCTCGCGGGTGTATCTGTATAGTTATGATTTGAACGTGCGTAACCTGAACCCGCAGTGATGCGCTGCACACTATTATCAGTCAACACTAAATGATTATTCAGACTGTCTTTATGGGTTAGCTCGCCCTTTATCACAATAAAAATTTGTTCTAAATTTTGATGTGGATGCATGTCATAACCACAATTCGGTGCGATCGTGTAGTCATTTATTAATAAAATATTGCCAAAATAGTTGCTCAAATCTTGGCTGGTTCTTGCAAGATCGTGCGTCGAATTCGCAGGAAAAAGACAATATACTTGGCTCCAACCATGATTAACATAATAACGTTGCTGAGCATCAATAATCGTAATCATTAAATCCCCTTCACTCCCCATCAAAATAACTAACTATCAGTATTTGCTGTGCTATTTTGTAAACTTCGCCCTTCATATGAACGCCATATTCCAGATATTGAACCAACTAGTGGGACAAAAAGTGTTTGGTTCATATCGAGGACAATAGGTTCATAGCTTGGATTATCTGACACGCAGATGAGCATGTTATCTTTTACATGGCAGCGCTTCAGTGATAATCCAATTTCATCTATTTCACTCATACGAACAGCAAAAATTTCTTTAAAAGGAACAGTTTGTAAAAATGTATGCGACACGAATGCGGGTTGAATAAACACAATATCCCCCACTAACAATTCGCTATGCATGCTGTCATCTTCAATTAACAACGCATAAGGACGCTGAAACGTCACTTTATTCGCATCATCATGTTGAGCCTTAAACCACCCTTTAGGTTTTTGTCCATGCTTATGTGTCGCGATATGCGGCAAAGATGAATAAAGCGGGATCCAACTATATGCGTTATCCTTCGGTGGCTCCTCACCTTGATAAAACTCTGGTTTTCCATTGCGAAGTCCAGGTGTCTGGATGGTGGATGTTTCTTCTGCCCCAAGCAAATAATCAATGGAAACATGCAAATTTTTAGCCATTTTCAACAAAATATCATAGCCTGGCTCACTTCTACCTTTAATGTAGTTGTTTAGCCTTGCTCGCGTAATACCTGTTTCTGTCGCAAACTGACTTTGTGAAAGTTTCCGCTCTATAATTAATTTGTTAAGCCTTTCATTAAAAGACACATTCACTCCAATTCAGAGAGTTAAATTAAAATCTAATTAACCTGTTAAACCGCCAGTTGAGTATTCCACTCAAGCTTAAATAATCAGTTTTACTGATCTCACCATACCGCATCCTAAATAAATCCGTCAACAAATTGTGTACATTATAATTTTTTTCTGTGATGAAAATAGCAATCCGCTTGTATTTTTTTAAAAGATTATCCAACGTATCGACAATAAATTCATTTTTAGACTTCAATCACATCCTTTAACAAAAAATACATGTAATTTGTACCTTAAGGTTAATTTAGTATCCGATTTGTGTACATAAAAATAAAATACAACTCAGTATAAATAAAATGAGGTAGGTATGGTTTCATTTTGGTTACAGCTAGCAATTATTCTTGCCGCCATCGTCATTGGAGCCAGAATTAGTGGGATAGGCATTGGCATAGCCGGCGGTTTTGGGCTGACCTGCTTAGCATTTATCTTTCATCTTAAACCCAGCTCACCCCCGATAGATGTACTATTAATCATTGCTGCATTAGTGACTATTGTCAGTGTATTGCAGGCTGCGGGAGGAATGGACTACTTGGTAAGCCTGGCAGAAGGGTTACTCCGGAAAAATCCAAATCATATTACCATCATCGGTCCAATTGTCGCCTATTTGTTTACAATCTTGGCGGGTACAGCATATGTCTCTTTATCGTTATACCCTGTAATTGCGGAAGTCGCCCTAGAAGCCAAAGTTCGACCTGAACGCCCGATATCAGCGGCATTAATTGCTGCTAAGTTCGGTATTACAAGTAGCCCAATGAGTGCAGCAACAGCAGCAATGCTCGCTATCGTCGCTTCCCACGATATTACAATCACACAAATATTATTGGTGTGTATCCCTTCAGGGATCGTCGCCACATTAGTCGCCTCTCTAGTCGTTTACAAACGAGGGCTCGAACTCGCTGATGATCCTGAATTTCAACGCCGCCTAGCGTCAGGTGAAATTGTTTTAGCTCCTCATAAAGAAAAAAGCGAAATCAGCCGTTCTGCAAAAATTTCTGTCTTATTGTTCGGCGCTGCTATTTTGTTAGTGGTCATTTTCGGCACCTTTAACTCACTACTCCCAACATGGGAGTCGGGCGGAAAGGTCGTGACATTAAGCGTTCCACATACCATTGAAATGCTAATGCTGGGAACATCATTACTGATTGTATTGGTATGCGGTGTTAAATCATCAAAAATTGCAGCGGCATCAACATTCCGTGCAGGAATGGTTGGATTTATTGCGATTTTTGGGGTGGCTTGGATGACTGATACCTTCTTTATGGAGCATAAAGGAATTTTCATTGAAACCTTTGCTGACATAGTAAAAGCCCACCCTTGGCTATTCGCCGTCGCACTTTTCATGATGGCAGCCATGTTATTTAGCCAAGGTGCCGCCGTTGTCGCTCTCATGCCTCTTGGCCTCTCTTTAGATATCCCTGCGCCTTATCTTGTTGCCATGTTTGCAGCGGTTAACGGCACCTTTTTCTTCCCTGCAACGGGAACCACTGTTGGAGCAATGTCATTCGACAGAACGGGCACAACTAAAATCGGAAAATACGTTCTTAATCATAGCTTTATGCTACCCGGCCTTGTCGCAACAGTAACAGCCATTCTCATGGGTTTTGCCATAAGCTACTTTGTTTTTTAAAAATCAATTAATTAAATGAATGATAGGAAAGTTATTATGCGCTTAGAAAAAGACAGTCTTGGCACAATGGAAGTCCCTGATCACGCTTATTACGGGATCCAAACACTACGTGGTAAAGCAAACTTTGACGTTTCACCAAAAACATTTAACGATTATCCAAATATTTTAAAAGCTTACGCAGAGTTAAAAAAAGCGTGTGCCTTTGCAAACCGTGATATTCAAGCATTATCACCAGAAAAAGCGGAAGCTATCGCAAAGGCTTGCGATGAAATGGCCGCAGGCAAACTCGCAGGCCAATTTCCTGTGAATGTCTTTAGGGGGTGCGGAACCTCTGCAAATATGAATGTAAATGAAGTCATTGCTAACCGCGCAAATGAGATCCTAACGGGTAAAAAAGGCTATGACCAAGTTCATCCTAATACACATGTCAATATGTGCCAATCCTCTAACGATATATTCCCTTCCGTTGAATCAGTCGTTATCTATCGTGAAATTGGTAACTTACTCAATACATTAAAAGGACTGGAAAGCGCACTGCAAGTCAAGGTAGAAACCTTTGCTGACGTGGTGAAAATTGCCAGAACAAGCTTGCAAGATGCACTTCCAATAACTTTTGGCCAAGCATTTTCAGGTTACCATGCCGCAATAAAGCGTAATCGTTTATTACTCGAAGGTTATCAAGACACCTATCGCCAAGCCATTTTAGGTGCCACTGCTGTGGGAACAGGAATGGGGGTCATGCCCGGTTTTATTGACAGTGTCTATAAACATATGAGCGATATTGTTGGCTTTGAAATGCATCCTCACGAAAACTATATAGATGGAATGCAAAATGCCGATCACTTCTTAATTCTTTCTGCTTACTTAAAATCTATCGCCATTATGGTTGGTAAAATGGCTAATGATTTTAGGCAGTTATCATCAGGGCCGCGCGGAGGTTTTAACGAACTCATTCTGCCAAATATTGCTGGTGATTGCGGAATTATGCAAGGCAGTATTTACCCCGTCATTCCTGAGTTAATGATCCAAATGATGCACCAAGTCAGTGCCAATGATTGGGGGGTAAGCTTATCAGTTCCTGCTGCCGATACAGATATCGTCCCATCCGCAGTGATCAATTACATGGGCACATTAGAATCAATGGAGCTTTTAAATAACGGAATCAATTTATTTAAAACCTATTGTCTTGATGGAATACAAGCTAATGTGGAAGTTTGCCGACAATATGCCGAAGGTTCAACGTCACTGGCGACCATGGTCAGCGCATTATATGGCTACGAAATTGGTGGAAAAATAGCCAAAATTTCTTACGAACAAGGTATTACTTGTAAAGAAGCGGCTATCCGCGAAAACCTTTTACCCCTAGATGTTGCCGAAGAATTATTTGATATCAAAAAATTAACCGAACTTAACTCTACCGTTGCGATGTTTGAAAAATACAAAAACATCAGAAGCGTTAACTAAACCAATCCTTTGTAAGTAATGAATCTCAAGGAAACTCTTATGTATAACAATACGATAACTCAGGATAAAACAATTTCTTCTGATAAAGTCGTCTACGGGCCAGAAACAACGAAAGCAATGGAATATCTCCATTTATGCGATATGACCATTGAAAGATATCCGCAAATGCTAGTGGCACTTGGTAAAGTTAAAAAAGCCTGTGCGATGACGAACAAGCAAATTCAGGCGCTGGATAAATACAAAGCAGATGCCATTATCTCTGCTTGTGATGAACTTATTGCAGGGCAACTTACACAACAATTCCCGTTATCTGCTATCGGCGGGTTTGGTCCTGTCCTCAATATGGTTGCGAATGAAGTATTAGCGCGCCGTGCAAATTATCTTTTGGAGAAAAGCAGCATTAAAGGAGATATTTGCCCAAATACACATGTAAATATGGGTCAGTCTTCAAACGATGTTATCAAAACTGCCCAAATATTGGCGGTCTATGATGAAATCAACTATTTACTTGATGCCACAACATATTTGGAAGAACCCTTGTTGCAAAAGAGTATTGAGTTCAATGATATCGTCAAAATGGGTCGAATTTCATACCAAGATGCAGTTCCAATTACGATGGGACAAGAGTTTTCTGGTTATCACAGCCAAATCAAGCGAAATCGACTCCGTTTAGCCGAAGAACGCAACCATTGGCAGCACGTTCCTCTCGGCGCTACCATATTAGGTACCGGTCTTGGTTGCAAACCAGGATATTTTAATGAGGTATGTGATAATTTATCTTTAGTGTGCGGACGAACCATCAAACAAAGTGATAATCTTTTTGATGCGATGCAAACGGCAGATGCTTACGTCATGCTACATGCGCATATTCAATCTCTGGCAATTTGCGCAGCAAAAATAGCACTCGATATTCGCGTAATGGCATCAGGTCCACGGGCTGGTCTACGTGAAATTACACTTAAAGCCCTACAACCAGGGTCATCAATTATGCCGGGGAAAGTAAACCCTGTCATTCCTCACATGGTGACTCAAATCAGCCAAAAAATTTCTGCTAACCATGCTGGAATTGCGACAGCTGTCTGTGCGGGAGAGCTTGAACTTAGCTCCACCAGCTCTGTAATTATTAAAAGTATTTTTGATTCGGTAGAACTACTTGGTAAAGGAATTAAAATATTAGGTGAAAAAGTCGTTATTGATATTAAAGCTAACAAAGATCATTGCCGCGAAATGGCAGAAAAATCATTAGGCTTATCGACGGTGATTAATACCTTATTTGGTTATGAAACAAGCCTGCAAGTGACCAAGTTGGCGACAGAAAATAATCTTACCTGTAAGCAAGCTGCAATACAGGCTGGTTTGCTAAGCAATGACGAAGCTGATGAGATATTTAATCTCGGCATGCTCACTAATATTGAGCTTAGTGAAAAAGTATTCAGTAAGTTTATTTCAAGCCAGCGATAATTACTGAATTTAAATGTAGTTAAACATAAAAGCCAAGAAATATAACTTGGCTTTTATTTATAATTTAATCACCATCCCAAAAGAGTGTAAACATATCGAATATCCCTTTTTTATATTTTGTTTCTGCATGCAAAATCTCAATATTCGATACGGCTTGCAAGTCGCCATTTTTCACCATTTGGCGAATATCATTAGGTCGTAGTGGCTCATTTAATAGCCGATTAGCTATTTTTTCACTTGTTATCTTATACATCGTTTGAAAGATCAACTGCGAAGATCCTAGACGGTCAAAATAATAAGTTTGGGAGCCTTTTCGCCACACTTCAGCATAGTGGTGATTTGTTACATTACCTATTTTTACCCAAGGCTCTGCACTTTCACTTTGTAGTTGATAAAGGCTTGTTCGACGGGATATCAACCCAGGAGAACGGTTACTTCCCCATTTTTCAGAGCTACCCACATAATACGTTTTATTATTACAATAAAAGATTAATGGTGAAATTTCAGGGCATCCTGTTTCAGGAAACAGGTTATCCCCCGCCCGACGTATTTTCCCTTTTTTCTTATCATAAAAATACACGCTATTATCGGATAAAAATAAAGCATGATTCACATGAGCCCCATGACGACTAATAATTTGATAAGATGCGAATTCAGAGGGAAACAATAAATTATTTACAGCCACGTCACCTGACTGAGGAGAGAATAAGTACGCTTCATCATGTAGATTATCTACATCAAAACTATATAAATCATCATTATCTTTTAAGGCGAGTTTGTCTTGCTGATAATAAACAGACTTTCCATCATGAAAGAAGAACGCACTTTCCCAAAGGGTATTATTTAGGCGTATAAAATTAACAGCACGTAAGTTTTGAGCATCAGCACCACTCATCACATGCCCTTTGAAATAAACCTGTTCCCCATCATCTAGAACATCTCTATTCCCAATCAATTGGTACGCTTTATTTGATTTCGGCAATAACACTAAAGGGTAATAATATCTCGGTGGCTTTCCAGCTAACTCCCAGCCAAATAGCCATGTTTGCCACAAATATTCTAAGTCTGAAAGATCATTGTTTACTTGTGATATTGATGAACAATAAATTATCGTTTCACCATCCGTAAAATAATCATTACCAATGACTTTTGCTGTTTTAGGATTAAATTTGGGCACAATCTTATTACCACAATAGCTATTTTTAGCATCAACAGCAAATTGCGCATCGCGAAGGTGGCCTTCTATTGTGAGTACTTTAAAGCTACTAGGATCTGCTTCTTCGATGGCATATTCCCCATTACTAGGAATATTTGCATAAATTTTGCCATCATAGAGTGTAAAAATACTATACCCTATTCGTTCACCTTCATGACTAATTTCAAAACTCGACACCTTATTCATTGATAAAATGAAACCGGATAAAGATAAGCAGGCAAGAAACAAAATGCAGGCACTTATGTAAGTTACTCTTTTTTTATTAATCAATAAAATTTCGCTTCTGTTTTACTACTTTTAGCCAGTTTGACCGTTTTACCATTAGAGTTCAAGGTAAGTATAAAGTTACATTGGTAAGCAATATTGCGCCTATCATAATCACATTTAGACTCAACCAATAAGATGGTTTGCCCTAATGCTCTAATATCCATTGTATGATCAAATGCTTTTGTGAAGTCTTTACCATAGGTCAGCAACGTCTCTGAAATAACGCTATTACCTTTATAGTATTTAATTTCAGTTGGTAGCATATGCCAATTATAATTATTTTCGCCAAACTTTTCTTTGGTGTCCGCAAGTATTGAACCTGTGATAAACCCATCCTTGTTATATTGATAAATCAATTCACCATTTGTGTCTTTCCTTGAAATAATACTACAATCTTTGCCTATCACCATTTCTACTGGCCCATTAGCATCCGTACCGATAAGCTTATTCTTGACCCGCGTAATAGAAAGATAATTATGAACGCCACTTAGATATTCATCTTTTTTCTGATTTAAACGAAAACTTTCCACGCAACCATCACGCCCAATTTTTAGTTGAGACTCATAATTGATTGTTTTATCATCGTTATAAACAGTCGTATTCAGTTCTTTAATATTTCCTCTCACCGGGTTGAAATCGTACAACTGTGCCATATTGAACACAA
This sequence comes from Providencia xihuensis, assembly GCF_041953405.1. NCBI lineage: Bacteria > Pseudomonadati > Pseudomonadota > Gammaproteobacteria > Enterobacterales > Morganellaceae > Providencia > Providencia xihuensis. The sequence continues at coordinate 3,057,840 of NZ_CP169565.1, forward strand.
CTGGGTTATATTGCTGTTCTTGAAAAGCCAAGGCTTCAAAAGAGGTAAAAAAACAATTACCTGCGCCATTGGTAATACGAATTTACGATTCATTTTTATATACCCTTTAATGCCGGTATTCTGAGATACATTAATAACTATTAGTTTTACTTAGCATTTATACTATCAGGTTTTTGACAAATGTCAGGCATTGGGGGAAATAAAACTAACGGATCGCACATTCTTACCTTTTCGCCTAAAATAGTGGATTAAGCTAAATTTTTAGAGATAAGAGTCAAAAAAATGCGCAGCAATGCGAATTAAAGCGCTTTGGGAATCGAGTATTTTAGGTTTATTTTGGGTGAATTAGCTAAGTGTCGATCAGCCTTTTCCATTAAATACCCCGCCATTTCAGCAACAGTCAGATTATCCAGCCCCTCATCTTCAAGGCCAAACCATTCATTTGGCCAGTAGATCAGATCCGATGGGTTTGCATCAAAATTAATCTCAAGTAAATTTATTGCGTAATCTTGTTCAGAATCACTACCTTCGGCACTGCAAATAAATTCTAAAATCTGGATGAGTTCCTCATAAAGCAAATCATCAAGGTATTTCGTCTGGTTTAGTGCGGTACGTGTAAATTCCTTAGCGCTTGTCCACGATGAGTAATCACGAAAATCACTGAATTCACAAGGTGATACTACCCCTGAATTCCATTCCAACATCATTGATTTAAGTGCTTTATCATTCTCTGTTGCACCTCTATCTATTTCATTTGTTATTTGTTCTAATAATTCAACTAGTTGTTTCAGCTTTGTACGGCGAACCTTAATTGGCTTTAATCTCTCTGGCAAATGCATAACCACATCCTTATTCAGAAAAACTATAGATTTATTCTATTGATTAAATTGAAATTATTATTCATTAATGAGCCAAATCTCACTCGTGAATATTCATAATCCTTAGTACGTTCAGAAATATCATTGCATTTATTCTTATCGAGAGCCTCCGTCACTGCCCTTTGTGCTATTTCATTGTTTAATCTTTTAATGTCGTCAGTACGCTCAAAACCTTGCAACACCAATGCTAGGTTTTCACCAAGCGCTTTACATAATTGATCATTATCTAATATGTTGATGTTATCTGTATTAACTCTATAATTTGTACAACCTGACATTAACATTACAAAAATAAACAATAAAGTATTTTCACGAGGTATGACCTTTTTAAATTTATAAAAAACAATTTCAAAAACCAGTATAATATAAATGAGTCTCATTATCATAGACGAAAGGGTTTAACTTTAAGTTAACTGTTTATAAAATAAACATAAGAGGAATAGAATGGTCTTACGTCATTTGATGCTTGGCTTATGTATCATATTGCCGATTTCAGGATGGTCAAACCCAACGAATGCCATAGAAAACAGCCCAGAAATTCTCAGTGACAATTGGGTTCTCTGTTTAACGGAATATACAAAAAAGCAAGCTTCAAACACAAAAAATAGAGAAGATATCATCGCTAAAAACGCCTATAAGGCATGTAAAAAAAGTGGCGATGCATTATTAGCACTCGATATTGAAGAAAATATTAACCTAGCGTTAGAGCACCCTGATACCTCTAAAAACCCCATTGAATTAAATGCCCTCAAAAAACGTATAAAAATAGAACAAGAAAAAATATGGGAAAACAACTTTAACGAACGAATGGTTCCAATGCTTAAATGTATTGTGCTTTATACTCGAAATGGCCAAAACGATTACTGTGATGCATTGGTATCTGCGGGTTTGTCTCAATAGAAAACCTGGTTTGATAAAAATAATATTATCTACCTTACACAATGGAATGTACCAAGAATAAGATATCTAAAGTTTAAAAATATGTTTGCTTGACTGAAGGACGGAACTCAATAAACAACAAGAGACTAATGAAAAATTATTATTTAGTAGTTCTAAAAAAGCTAAAGGTAACTAAAGGATACTCCAATGAAAGTATATAAAAGGCAGCTTTTTTTCCTTATATCTTGTTTAATGATGAGACCTGCGATGGCAAATGAATACCAAGTGGATATTGGATGGGTTCCAGGATTTATTTCTGAATACAATTATACGCAGACATATATTGTAGATTCATCAGGAAAAATAATTACCCATTTTAGGGGAAGAAACTCTGCAGGTGGGGCATTAGGTACTGGTGTGCAAAACTCCTCTAGAGCAGACTTTCAAACCCCAAGCACAATGCTAGTGACGTGGCTATCTTTTAAAGATGGTCATTTTTGGCAAGCTAAAATAAATTTACCAAAAAAAGAAATATCACAGATGTTTAAGGAGAAAATTCAGGGCATTTTTGTGTCCCAACCACACCAGAAAGTCCAGAGATATAACAAACTTGTTGTTAATGTAGGGCCACAAGGAAAGGTTTATGTGTTTCTTGGTGGGGCAGACATTAAATTGATTGGTCAATATCAAGGTCACAAAATAGATATTCCCTAGGAAACTCATATTAAAAATACTTGGTCAAGTTCTCCAGCCCAGCCTATTACAAAAAACCAATATGTAACAAGAGTTCAAGAATCACGTAAAGATACACTAAAACTGACTGAACAATTCAATGAATATATATTTAATTCTATCAATTGGAAATTAACGTCAAATCACCCCAACCAGTTGATTGCCTACACATTTAAAATGATTAATGGTGAAGATCAAAGCGTTTTAGATAATATCGAACAAACGACTTTACATTCTATTCCCAGACTATTTATTTTTGACGTAAAAGTAATTCTAAAATATCGCGTTACCGAGTGAGATTAGACCCTGAAATTTATACCTTCTTTCATAAATACTTTGATTCTAAAAGCCTTGTAAATTTTAATATAATTTTTTCCAATACAAGTGAAGCAAATTTATATCTAGAACAAGGAACAACAAAAATTGAATTTAAAAAAATTAATATTGATGAAATGTAGCGTTAACTTAGCCCCCATATCCACCACCTAAAGGGGGTAATTTTCAATAGACGATAGTAGACGTTGGAATAATGGGATTTAGTTAGAATGCTTGATTTACTTGGGGTTGGAAGACTTTGGAAGACGTTACAAGAAGTGAAGATGGCGGAGGAGAGAATCATACACGACACCTATTACATTGATACTAAATAATTATTTAAATTCTAACTTTCATTCTATACAAGTCTCTATACAACCAAGATCATTGCTAGGCGGTTTTTGATGTCTGTTTTTGCTTGGCTCAATGAAATATCTCAGTTGCATAAATATCACTAATTGGTAGTTTTATTGCAGATAATAAAACGCTATCCAAAGAAATATGACGAATCGTCTTCATCAATAACAATAAGTGCTTCTTCTAAGGTATACGTGCGTGTTTTGTCATAATTTACCCAATGGTCAACATTAAACCAAAACAGCCGCCAATTTGAATTATTCTTATCGAACTTTATTTTGATAATGGGAATTGATGACTCATCGCCACAGCATGTACCTCTTTGTGAAATAATTATTTCCTTATTTAGTACACTGTAGGTTAAGTAGAAAATGTCCCAATTATTATCATAAGGCGCCCATATTTTGATATATTTTTCAATAAGAAACTTAACTCCTGATTGCTTTATCATTTGCTATACCATACATAAAATAATTCCATTTCAATCTAATTTTACACCTAAAGCAATATCTGAGTGGTATTTACTAATCTACCTAAATATTTTCGGGTTAGTTGAACTGGTCATCTTAAAGAGGAGAAATTGCCTGTTTACTTCAAGCTATGATCACATATTATGCAAAATATATTTTACTTAATGAGGTTTATACATGTTTGAACTAATTGATAACCTAGTAAAACAAGCAGCTCAAAAATTTGGTAGCAATCTGTCTGTTTATCACCCAAATCAAGGTAGAAATGGGTTTAATGAAAAGAACTTAACTTATAAGCTAGCACATCAATTCGAATCAAGTACCACTGACGCTAATATAAATCCTGTGGCCTTTATGGAGGTTCCACTTAAGAATCCAAACAGTGAACGCTTTGACCTACATATTGATACTATTCTGATTAATGAATCCTCAGTTATTTTTGTTGAGGCTAAGCGATTATATAGTATTGAGAAAATGCGCGAGATGATGACTGATTGGGGCAGAATGGAAGAAAATAACCTAACCATGATTACCAAAAACTTTCCAAACAAAAAAATTTATAGGTTAATTGTTGCTGAATCATGGGATAGCAAAATTACTGATTGGTGGGTTGGTAAGGAAACAAAAATCAAATGGGACAGAACATGGCTTCCTCAATGTGTAGGTTCTCATCCTGTGACCGATATAGATAAACATTCAATTAGCTGGCTATATGCTATTGAATCTTTGATGGATTGATAAATAAACTAGTACATATCAACCAATAAATATCTGTGCCCCTGTTAGCTAATAACCATTAAACCATTCATAGCGACCTATAGCCGTAACTTTGTTTCCTTTCTGGTAGGTCATCAACTGAATTGAAGTGTAAAATATAGATCTCTTAGTGAGGATGAACGGGCGTTTTCGGCTAATTAGCCAGCCCGTCTAACTCACTCTATAATAAGCAAAAAATAGTTCACAAATAAAATCTAGCCTAGATATTGATTGCTAAACAATAAGGACACATCAAAACTTTAGTTATTTTCTATGAAATAGATTTTTTAAGTTTTATTTCGTGGTTAACAAAAACTTTAAGATACATACTTACATGGCAATTTTTAAAATCAGTAGGCTTTGCAGTCAAAAGCTTTTCAAGTCCAAACGATGTGGCTATCAAACGCCAAGCTACTTCATCAGCTGATCCACAATTTATGGTAAAAATGTTTTCAGAGACCCCTTTTTCTAAAGTATCCGTTAATAAGGAATGCCAACAATCAATCGCTTTTTGATAGGCTAAGTGTAATAGCTGATCCTTTTCTATTAATTTTTCAGCGTCTCTCCATAGTTTTAAATATAATCGGATGATACAAATGAAGCAGATTGTATTAAAAACAACCAGATTGCAACTCGTTCCCTTAAACGAAAAGCATTTACAATATCAGATTGATCTAGGAAAGGACCCAAAAGTTATGATGTACCTAGATGGTCCTCAAACTGCGGAAGCAAGCGAAAAAGAGTTCACTGATTCATTAACTAGAGCTAAACGAGGATTAGGATGTTGGGCTGGTTTTATGGATGGAGAATTTGTAGGATTTTGGATTTTGTGTGTGCCTTATGAAATTGAATCTACAACAGTAAAAATTATTCCATATGGTGATGATACGGCAGAACTGGGATATATCTTAGCTAGTAAGTTTTGGCGCCAAGGGCTTGGAAAAGAGGGGGCAATAGCTTTAGTTAGGTATGGTTTTGAAACATTAAATCTCTTACAAATTATATCCAGAACAGATGTTAATAGTATTGCTTCACAAGCAACAATGATATCAGCTGGTTTGCAATTTAAACGAAGGTTTAAGGTTACAACAGGTGAAGGCATTGAATTTCATGTATCTAAAGAAGAATGGAACATGAAAAACAAAGAAAAATTGTCGTAATATCATGAAGTAGTGAATAAAATCCCCAAAGATGACTTCCTTGGTAATTTTAATTATACACCACCTAAAGGGGGTAATTTTCAATAGACGATAGTAGACGTTGGAATAATGGGATTTAGTTGGAATGCTTGATTTACTTGGGATTGGAAGACGTTACTAGAAGTGAAGATGGCGGAGGAGGAGAGATTCGAACTCTCGGATGGTTTCCCATCGGCGGTTTTCAAGACCGCTGCCTTCAGCCGCTCGGCCACCCCTCCGCAATGACGTGCACTATAAACATCCTCTTCGTGGATGTAAACCCCTAACTTGTTCGTTCGCCTTAAAAATATACGCATTTCAGTCTGTTGGGTGAAAATATCAACATTTTAATTCGTTCGCTTGGGTTATGGGCTCATTTTTGCTAAATTTGTACTCTGTTTTTTTGGGATTAATAAAGTATGTTGCTGTTTAACAATCAAGAAATTGAAACGGACTCTCAAGGTTATTTGCTCGATAGCCAACAATGGTCAGAGGAACTCATCCCTTTACTTGCGCAAGAAGAAGGCATTGAACTGACTCATGAGCACTTAGAAATCATTCGTTTTGTGCGTAACTTCTACTTAGAATTTAATACATCCCCAGCGATCCGCATGTTAGTCAAAGCCGTTTCGCAACAATTTGGGGAAGAAAAAGGCAATAGCCGCTATCTATACCGGCTCTTTCCAAAAGGGCCAGCCAAACAAGCGACTAAACTTGCTGGCTTGCCTAAGCCTGTGAAATGTATTTGATTTCTTACTAATAGCGGACATTAAAATCCGCTATTGGCGCCGTTTGCCAGCTTTCACTAAAAAAATGATCAATTTTAGCCCCTGGTGGTCCACCCGCTTTCAACCAGTCATCGACAAATTCAATATCTTGCTCTGAGCCATAAATCGCAAGTTTTACACTGCCGTCTTCACGGTTGCTCACAAAACCTTTAAGCCCATTTTGATTGGCCCAATGATAGGTCTGATAACGAAAGCCAACCCCTTGAACTCGCCCATAAATATAAAAGTAACGGCCTGATGTTGTCATGTTCGCCTCCTTTTTAGAGCATAATAGTGTGGTTCTCTTTTTTAGCTGTTGTTTTTTACCCGTTGAACAGATAATCTGCTAGTGAGGCACTGCTTTCTCAACGTTGCATATAGAGACAGTGTATTGCGTTATTGCTAATTGTCCATACGTTAACTTGAAAACGCGCAACACTGCCCACATATAGATTGAAGTACAAGCAAGGCTATTAGGAGGTCGCTATGATGATCACCAGTAAATATGGGATCGGGCAACAAGTCAGACACAAACTTCTCGGCTATTTAGGGGTCGTTGTTGATGTGGACGCTGAATATTCGCTCGAACAACCACATGATGATGATATTGCCTCAAACAGTACGCTACGCGATCTGCCTTGGTATCATGTTGTTATGGAAGATGACAATGGGGATGCTGTTCATACTTATTTGGCTGAAGCACAAATTACTTATGAATCTGCAGATGACCATCCTGAACAACCTTCGATGGATGAACTTGCAGAGTCAATAAGGTCTCAGTTGCAGGCACCGCGTCTGCGTAACTAATTTTTCTTCTCATTAATGAACGCAACCGTAAAGCAGCACTTAGCTGCTTTACTTTTTAACTGTTAAGTAAAATCATTATTTCTCAAGTCCTAAAGCTGGAATGTCTTGTTTTGGGCATCTGTCCATCACAAACTTCACTCCCGCTTCTAATGCAATTTTTTGTGCCTCTTCGCTAATCACGCCTTTTTGTAGCCACAAAACATTTGCCTTAGCAGCAACGGCTTCTTGCGCGATACCGACAGCAGCTTCTGCATTACGAAATACATCCACCATATCTATTGGCTCATTTATGTCACTTAGCTTTTCATATACCAACTGGCCTAACAACGTTTGCCCTGCTAATTTTGGGCTGACAGGAATGACGTGATAGCCTTGATGTAATAGGTATTCCATGACTTCATAACTGGGTCTATTAACTTTTTCGCTCGCACCGACTAATGCTATGGTCTTCACGCTTTTTAAAATTTCAGCAATTTCTTGATCTTTCATCAAAATATCTCCCAAAACCAGTAAACTATTCACTAGCATTATGATATATCTGGTACATCTTTGCCCAATCAATTTTAACGATATTTAAAGTCCATCTGACTTAAGGGAAAACCATGGAATCAACAACCCGTATTATAGGTGCCTCAAAAAATATTGCTTTAGTTGCCCATGACCACTGTAAGTCGTCTTTGCTGTCTTGGTCTACGAAAAATACACAGCGCCTGCAAGCTCATAAACTGTATGCGACGGGAACAACAGGTAATTTGATTAACCAGCACACAGGCTTGCCAGTCACGAGTATGCTAAGTGGCCCAATGGGGGGAGACCAACAAATTGGTGCCATGATTGCAGAACAAAAAATCGACCTTTTGATTTTCTTTTGGGATCCACTCAATGCTGTACCCCATGACCCTGATGTCAAAGCCTTACTGCGCTTAGCAACCGTGTGGAACATTCCTGTTGCCACTAATCCTGCAACCGCAGATTTTCTCATCACCTCACCATTTTTTGATGAGGCAATCGATATTGTCATCCCTGATTATCAAAGTTACCTAACCAAACGCACAGGCTAATACATCGATTGCCCTGTGCCAAACACTTTCAACACAGGGCAATATCATTACGGTTTTTTCTGTCTTGGTACACCTAATTGCCTGAGCTCCTCAACAAACTCCGATGGGTTTTCAGGGTTATAGAGTAGCCAAACTTGCTGTTTTGCACGTGTTATTGCAACATACAGTAAGCGCCGTTCTTCTGCATTTTCAAATGATTCAGGTTGTGGCAATAATGCTTCTTCAATAATTGACTCTCTTGCTGGTGCAGGAAACCCATCTTTTCCACCATTGAGCCCACAAATTATAACATGATCAGCTTGTTGCCCTTTTGATGCATGGATCGTCATAAATTGGATATTCAACTTCGGCCAACGTGTTTGCGCTTTATTTAGGATCTCTGGTTTTAAATAATGATAACGCGCTAAAACCAATATGATTTCATCATCAAGCACATACCCGCTCATTTTATCTAACAAGCGCTCTAACGCCTCTTCATACAAAAGGACGACAGATTTTTTATTACCTTTAACCAAGCTGTTCAAAGGCTTATCTAGCTGGATAGGATTCTGTAAAATAAACTGGTTAGCAATGTCACCAATACGCTCATTAAACCGATAAGTGGTGTTCAGAGCACAAAGCTCCCCTTCACCAAAGTTATGTTCAAAAGATGTTGTCAAATCCAGCTCAGCACCACTAAAGCGATAGATAGCTTGCCAATCATCACCTACCGCAAACAAGGTTGTTTGCTTATTTTGTTGGCGTAACGCTTGCAAAAGCTTAGCCCTTAACGGTGAAATATCTTGAAATTCATCGACTAAAATATGTTTCCATGGACTAATAAATCGCCCTTTTTCGAGGATATTAACCGCTTGATGGATCAGCCCAGAAAAATCAACCGCCCCCTCTTCTTTTAGCGCGTTCTTCCATGCTTTGAGTAACGGAGCCATCAATTTAATACGCTTATGAAATAACTCTCGTATCCCTTCAGGGGCATTATCCACCATCTCTTTTTGGCTACCCCCATGCATTCGCATCAAACTTAGCCAGCGTTCTAAACGTGCAACGACTCTCTGGGTTATTTTTTCGTTTTGCCAGAACTCGCCATCTGGAATATCCCACATCAGCTCTTCACTCAGCCACTCTCGCCAACCTTTAGCTTGCGCTTTTTTACTTGAACACTGCTCGCGCCACTCTTTTAAGAGTAACGCTTGGCGTTTTTTAGTGTTGCTTTCTAGTTCACTGACTACAGGGGATTTTTTACTGCCTTCTCGAATAATATGGAGAGCTAAAGCATGAAAAGTTTTTGCTTGAATCTCATCTTGTTGCAAACGTAATTGAATACGCTCATTCATTTCATCTGCGGCTTTACGACCAAACGCTAACAGTAAAATTTGCTCTGGCTTTGCTAATCCCCGTAGAACTAACCAGCCCGCACGAGCCACTAATACAGACGTTTTGCCGCTTCCAGCCCCCGCAAGCACAAGTACGTTATCTTCACCATTGATAACGGATAAAGACTGAGAATGATTGAGCGGTGATGATTCCACTTGCTGAAAGAAATCGTGGTAACGAGTCAAAACAGATTCACACCATTTCTCATTGATTTGCTTACGACACTGTTGGCTATGATTCAGCCACTGTAGGCATAATTGGTACTGTACTGAACAATTTTCGAACTGCGAAATTCGGGCAAGGGGTAATGGCAGCGACGAAAACTGCTGTTTAATATTATCTTTAATCACCGTTAATTGGCGTAAACTCAACCATGCATCTTGCTGTGATATTTGCTCAATTTTATTGTTCAACTGAGTGAGAACCTCTGCACTCACTTGGCTCATCTCTCCACTCCATTGCTGCCATTTTTCATTTAAATAATGAAAAAAGCGCTGAGTTTGTTTCCATTCAGTACCATGCAAACGAATGACTTGCTCGTTTACAATTTCAAACTCTAACTCCCCCCAGACAATACCCCGCTTACAACGAAGATCGATAAGTTCATTAAAAGGGATAAGATATTGGTGATTTTCACCGCTAACTTCAATACCTGCGTTGAGTAAGCGAACCCGATTGTAGGGATGCTGAGCCAGACGCTGTCCAATCTGTGTTGATTTCAGTTCCATACGTCCTGCACCTAAGAATATCAATGACTAAAATACGTTGGCTTGATTCCAAACGGTTTTTTATTCCGAGTAAACACGCTATCCTATAAGGAATAGGGATTTTCTTACCTTTGAGGTACTTTGTGCTAACGCTGCTTACCAGTTATCGTCGTGTGCTCTATAACAGCCATATTCTATATTATATCCGAATCTTTATAGCCCTGACAGGCGCAACCTTATTACCATGGCTCTTAGGTCAAGAGCCAAAAATCACCATTCCGTTTACATTAGGTGTCGTTGCTGCTGCATTAACTGACTTAGATGATAGGCTAACTGGCAGAATAAAAAATTTAATTATTACTCTTTTTTGTTTTTTTATTGCCTCAGTTTCTATTGAACTTTTATTTCCTTATCCTCTATTTTTCTTTTTTGGATTAGCATTTTCCACCTGCGGATTTATTTTATTGGGTGCATTAGGGCAACGTTATGCCACCATTGCGTTCGGTGCATTATTAATTGCAATCTACACCATGTTAGGCGTCCCAATTTTCGATACATGGTACCAACAGCCAGCCCTTCTTCTAATAGGGGCAATCTGGTATAACCTTTTAACCTTAATCGGCCATATTTTATTTCCAGTGCGGCCATTGCAAGATGCCATTACGCAGTGTTACCAACAGTTATCTGCTTATTTAGATGCTAAAGCTAGCTTATTTGACCCCGACCTTGAAGATGATTATCAGCAATCTGTTTATGATTTAGCGCTAGTTAACAGCAGCTTAGTTAATACCATGAACCAAACAAAAAGCGCATTACTTAGCCGCTTAAAAGGCGACCGAGGGCAAAAAGGGACGCGCAATACTCTGCATTATTATTTTGTTGCTCAAGATATTCATGAGCGAGCCAGCTCATCCCATATTCAATATCAACAGCTTAGCCGTACACTTCGCCATCATGATATTTTATTCCGTTTTCAACGTTTATTAACTATGCAAGCCCGCGCTTGCCAACAAGTTGCTCAATCTGTGTTATGGCGTAAACCATACCAACACAATCCACGCTTCGAACGTACATTTGCTTACCTTGAAAATTCCTTGCAACTCCTCAAGGAACAATCCCCTACGCTCCATGAAATCAAGGCATTACATAATTTATTGAAAAACTTGAAAGGTATCGATGTTCAACTGAAAGGGCTGAGCCTTGAACAAAGCTCATGGCAACAAAATAATAAGCAAATTGAGCAATTATCTGATGAATCGCTCTCAGGTTTTAGCGATATTATTTCACGCATTAATCACCATTTAACGCCAAAATCCTCTTTATTTCGCCATGCGGTGCGAATGTCAATTTTACTTTGTACAGGTTATGCAATTATTCAATTGTTTGATATGGAAAGGGGCTATTGGATTTTACTCACCAGTTTATTTGTCTGCCAACCTAACTACAACGCCACTAAACGACGTTTAGCACTACGTATCATCGGCACGATTGTGGGTATTATTATCGGCTTACCGCTCCTTAATTTAATCCCTTCAATAGAAGGGCAGCTTACTCTCATCGTGATTTCAGGGTTGTTGTTCTTCATGTTCCGAAGCAGCCAATATGCCCAAGCCACGCTGTTTATTACTTTGTTAGTTTTATTCTGTTTTAACCTACTCGGTGAGGGCTTCGATGTCGCACTCCCTCGAATTATCGATACCTTAATTGGCTGCTTTATCGCATTACTTGCGGTGAGTTTTATTTGGCCTGATTGGAAATTTCGCCAACTGCCTCAGGTTGTGCAAAAAACCATGGATAGCAATTGCCGCTATTTAGATGCGATTTTATTACAATACTACCAAGGAAAAGACAACGGCTTAGAATATCGAGTAGCACGCCGTGAGGCACATAATAATGATGCCGAATTTGCTTCCATTGTCTCCAATATGGCATCAGACCCTAAATCTTATCGGATAACCCAAGAGCAGGCATTTCGTTTATTATGCTTGAATCATACTTTACTAAGTTATATTTCCGCCCTTGGCGCTCACCGAGAGAAAATACAAAATGAAGAGAATTTAACCTTATTAAATGATGCCATTTGTTATGTCGAATCTTCTCTACAAATTACCACGCTAGATCCATATATCGTTGATGAAAAATCAGAAAAGTTGCGTGATAGCCTCTTACACCGTATTGACAATATTTCAGCGAGTGATGATGAAAAAACATTGTTAATCATGGAGCAAATAAAGCTTTTACTTGAGCTTATTCCTGAAATAAAACAAATGATCCAGCAAATCAGTTCATCATAAATATTACCGATGAGCGGGTATTAGAATATAAAACAAGCTCTTAATACCCGCTTGATTTTCTGTTTTATGCAGTGCTGTCAATTAAACGGCTTAATTAAGCACCTTTACGATGACGCTATCACATTGTCGTTAATTCAAAACTATTATACCAGGCAATTAGCTCTTGCTTAATTGTCTTCGGTAATACTGCGCTGTGGCACCCTTCAATCGCGGCGGCTAAACCAATCAACAACTTAATACTTGGCTTATGCCTTCCATGTTGTTTTAACTTCATAAAACAGGCTTTCGCACCCACCATGCGTAAATCGTCAGCATGCAAGATCCCTATCTTCCCCAAAGCCCTTTCAACAGACATATTCATATTCGGTAAATCTTTTATTCTACGCGTTGTAACCTGCTTTTGTTGCAGTTCCTCAACAGCAGAATGGTAAGCAATTTCAATAAGTTGTAGAAGACGCTTTTCGTCACACCACATTTGCTCTGATAGCTGGTAATAACGCATTTCCAATGGGATACCTTTTTTAGTATAGACTAGCCTATCAAGCCCCGAGGCCTCAAAGTGGCTTCTCGCTAACAAACACCCTCTGAGATAAAAATGCCCATCCAGTAATAATCCCACAATCGCATCATCGACTAATAAACAGTATCCGCCAAAGTGGTTTTTGCGTTTAAGCTCACCCAACCGGTTTAATAAACGGTACAAATAAAAAATTTTTTCTTCTGATAACAACATTTACCTTAACTCCTTTTTGGGCCTGGTTAACTTTCATCCTTGAGAAAATTAATTTTATTATTTCTTTCATTACAAGCAATTACGCATAACCAATTCTGAGAGTTTCAATAAAAAATGCCAAGTAGAATGCATAGAAAAACACCAAAGTTGCGAAGCGCTTTGAAAAAATAGTCTTGATATTGGATGGATATACAGTTACTGTATGTTCATACAGCATTGTTGCGAGGTGAATTATGAGCATCTATTCTTGGAATAACACAACAGAACATTCTCTTAATAATTACACACAATCTTTCCAAACTGCGGAGCCAACCAATGGCTCAATGCAGCAAGGTATGGTGAGTGAACTTGTCTACGATGAAAAACATCCTATAATGGATTTCATCTTGTTGCCTATGCTGCGTCAGTTTGGTGTTCAATCACGTTGGTTACTGTGGTTAAGCCCAAACAAAAAACTTAGTAAACACTGGTTAGAACAAGCGGGTATTCCTACACATAAGGTTATGCAGTTAAATCATATGGCACCAATAACCACCATTGATGCAATGGAAAAAGCATTAAAGAGTGGTAATTACAGTGTTGTTTTAGGATGGCTACCTGAATTAAATGAACAAGATTTTGTTCGCTTACAAGACGCAGCACAAGAAGGTCATTCTATCGGCTTTATTATGCGCCCACAAAAGACATATAATATGGTGAGTATGCAATCAGGACAGCTAAACAACCTAAAAATTCATTCAACTCACTATCACTAACCAAGATTAAGAATTTTCTTACTAAATTTAACCTTTAGAAATATTTATCCCTAAAGTGAAATGAAAAGCATTGAAGATCAATCAGATAGATAAAAAACAATCATAATACGAAATATACATATCTCTCTGATTTATACACTAAAAAAATACTTTTTTTAACGTTTATTGCTCACTCTACTTGTATCTTTCTAAGTTCGTTGTAGACTTTAGCTTGTTAAGCTTACGGCATTATTTTTTACTTTTATTAATTTTTTGTAGATAATGTCTGCGAAACCTAGCAAGTAAATTGAACCAATGGCGAATAATAAGGCTCATTGAGGCCATGCCAATATTGGATGATAACGAGGCGTAAAAATGAAAAAAACAGCTATCGCAGTAGCAGTGGCAGTAGCCGCTTTTGCAACAGTTGCTCAAGCAGCTCCAAAAGATAACACTTGGTATACAGGTGCTAAATTAGGTTGGTCTCATTACGAAGACACTAAATTCACTCCTAACGGTGGCCCATCAGTAGGTAGTTCTACTGAGCGTGACACTTTAGGTGCAGGTGCATTTGCTGGTTACCAATACAACCAGTACATGGGCTTCGAATTAGGTTACGACTGGTTTGGTAAAATGAAATACAAAGGCGCTGACAAAGGCGACTTAACCTCTATGGGTGTTTCATTAACCACTAAATTAAGCTATCCAATCATGGATGACTTAGACGTTTATACTCGTCTGGGTGGTATGGTTTACCGTACAGAAGCTAAAGCTAACCAACGTAACTACAAAGAAACTGATACTGGCGTTGCGCCTGTATACGCATTGGGTCTTGAGTACGCAATCACTCCAGAGTGGGCTACTCGTTTAGACTACCAATGGGTTAGCAACTTAGGTGATAAAGACAATATCGGTACTCGTCCAGACAACGGCATGCTGAGTGTTGGTGTTGCTTACCGCTTTGGTCAAGAAGAAGCTCCAGTAGTTGCTCCAGCTCCAGTTGTTGAGCCAGCAGCTCCAGTTGTTGAAAACAAACGTTTCACACTGCGTTCAGACGTTCTGTTTAACTTCAACAAAGCTTCTCTGAAACCAGAAGGTCAGCAAGCTCTGAACGAACTGTACAACGAACTGAGCAGCATCGACCCAACTCAAGGTCGTGTACTGGTTGTTGGCTTCACAGACCGTATCGGTTCACAAAACTACAACCTGCCACTGTCACAAAAACGTGCTCAGTCAGTTGTTGATTACTTAGTATCTAAAGGCGTTCCAGCATCTGCAATCGCAGCTGAAGGTCGCGGTAAAGAAGATCCAGTAACTGGCAACAAATGTGACGCTGTTAAAGGCCGTGCTGCTCTGATCGAGTGCTTAGCGCCAGACCGTCGCGTTGAAATCGAAATTCAAGGTACAACTGAAGTTGTTACTCAACCAGGCGCTTAATTCTTAGCCCTCGTTTGAATTTTGAACTAAATACAAAACCCCAATTGCGATTGGGGTTTTTTTTGACTTAAAACTATGGAGGCTTTAGATTATTCAAAATCTATTTTAATAGCAGCTAATCCAACTTTTTACTAATCCAGTCAAGATACCTAACTATCATCCATCAATGCATTATTCATCACCACGATTTTTTGTAGTGCCTAGTATTGCTTGGAGATCCTGTTTCAATGTACTCATCTGATTTTCATATCTATCTTTATGTTCTGCATCTTCGATCAACTGGATGATCGTTTCTGACAATGTTTTATTCCGTTTTACCGCTAAATTAGATAAACGTTGCCAAACTGAAAAATTCAAATCTATTGATTTTTTTCGTGTATGCGGGTGCTCTGCATTAAAATGTCGTTTACGCCTAGCTCGAATACTTTGCTTCATCCGGTTATCAAGATCAGGATTCATATGCAGTGAAATCCATTTAAGCACTTCGCTAGGTCTATTTTCCGTTTTTAACAGCAATTCTATCGCTTCTTTTTCTGCGCTTCGTTCGATGTAACGGGTAATCGCTTCGCCAGCACGTGCTTTATTCACGAGGTACTCCCATTTCCAGCCACATTCAAGATTTTCAAGCTGCTGATATTTCATAATTTTTCCTGAAGAAAACCGAACCTATCTTTATATTAGCAATATTATAAACAAAATGCTCAAGCAGAAATTCGATTTAGTTAAATATTCATTTTTTCAGCAAAGAAAATAACCGTTCCTTGTCTAAATAGTGTAGAATCCGCATCCACCTGTTAACAATTTTATCATCATGCATGTCAACTTTTGAAAACATACTCGTCATCTATGGGGTTGGCGGCCTATGTGCAATGTTATTCACCCTATTTATCACGAAAGATCCAAGCTGTATTATGCGTCTACTTAGTGCTCTATTAATTGGCTTCACTTGGCCAATGACACTCCCTGTTGTGCTCATGTTTTCGTTATTCTAATCGATATTTCAACAATTATTGCTGCAAGATTGCCTATCAAAGGCTAATATAACAGTCTTGCCCACTGGGTAATTTACTGGCTTGAAAATCGTTTATAAAACAAACAATACGAATGGTCAATTGACCGAATAAACACAATCAAGTACATGCGCCCAGCTAACTGGCAGGCATTTTATTTATAACCCTATTAATAGCAGATAATCATAGTGATCAGTCAAGAACTAACATGGCAAGGCCTAATTCCTAATTTATCGTCATTTCAGACACATTTAGTCTCTTCAGAATCTCTGAATCCCGCAACATTTTCCGATATTCAACCTCGGTTATTTGATGGAATGCAGCGTTTCGTTAAGGAATTAGCGCATACCCGCTTTATGTTTATCAAATCTGATGAAAGTGAGGAGTATCTTTGCACTTATGCAAATGCAATTAACTCATTACTAGAAAACACATCAGTCATTGATGGGGATTATCAATTATCTGAAGATAAACATTCTTTCCAGTGGAAAGACGGCATTAAAAGCCGTTTTTCAACTCAGCAACCTATCGCTTATCGGCATTGGGTAGAACCAGAGCAATTATTGGGTTATGTTACTCCATCATTGCAACTCGTCCCGGGCCTAGTTCATCAAGTTAATGGTGGCGTGCTTGTAATAGCAGCAAACGCATTAATTAGCCAACCACTTATGTGGAACCGTCTAAAAAACATGGTTAACCGACGCCAATTAGAATGGTTACCCTACTCTGAAAATCAACCATTACCTATTGCTATAGAGCCTCAGCCCCTTGAGCTCAACGTCGTGGTTGTTGGGGATAGGCTCGCATTAGAAGAACTTGAATATAGTGCACCAGAAATCTTCGATAGCGCTATTTATGGGGAATATGAACCTATCATGTTCTTCGAAGATGAAGAACAATTGTCCCTGTGGATGAGTTATATCAAATCCATTATAGAAACAAATTCATTACCTAATATTGCAGCTGATGGGTGGGTTCCTTTTATTCAGCAAGCAACGCGTTATTGTGAAGATAAATTCAATCTACCACTAGATACCCCTTGGTTAACACGCAGCTTGATAGATGCATCCCATTACTCAATCAATGGGCAGCTTACGCAAGAATCCTTTACCAAAGCAATTGAAAACCGCTTATGGCGACACAGTTTTCTGGCTGAGCGTACGCAAGATGATATTTTACAAGAACAAATATTCGTCAAAACAGAAGGCGAAGTTATTGGCCAAATCAATGGATTATCTGTCTTGCAATATCCTGGACATCCAGAAGCGATTGGCGAGCCATCTCGGATTACCTGTGTTGCTCACCTTGGTGATGGTGAATTCACGGATGTTGAGCGCAAAGCAGAGCTTGGCGGTAATATTCATGCTAAAGGCATGATGATCATGCAAGCTTACTTAAACTATGAACTGAAACTGGAACAACCACAGCCATTTTCAGCATCAATTGTTTTTGAACAGTCATATGGTGAGGTTGATGGTGATAGTGCCTCTCTCGCTGAACTATGCGCGTTAATAAGCGCCTTAGCATTACAGCCTATTGACCAGCAAATTGCGGTGACAGGTGCTGTTGACCAGTTTGGTTATGTCCAACCAATCGGTGGAGTCAACGAGAAAATTGAAGGTTTCTTCGATATCTGCGAAAAACGCGGCTTAACAGGAGAGCAAGGTGTGATTATTCCCATGGCTAACGTGCGCCATTTATGCACCAAAGCAGAAGTAGTTGAAGCTGTAAAAGCGGGTCAATTCCATATTTGGCCCGTCGAACATGTTGCTCAAGCGATTACATTATTAACGAAACAACCTTACTTTGAACAGCAAGTGGAAGGCGATAACGTACACTTGTTAGCTTTAATTCAAGAACGTATTAACCAAGCCAATTCCCCTGATAAAGCCAGACTTCCTTGGTTCTTGAAGTGGATGAGTTAAGTAAAGATTGCGTAAAAAATAGCAGATCGGAGTTGTTCAGCGTACAAGTGTAAGCTATCCTGTACCCCTACACATAATAAAGGCTATCTGAAGAACATGGTTGATAAACGCGAGTCCTACACTAAAGATGATTTAATTGCTTCTGGAAAAGGCGAGTTATTTGGGGAAAATGGCCCTCCACTGCCATCAGGAAATATGTTGATGATGGATCGCATCGTCAAAATGACCGAAGATGGTGGCACCTTTGATAAAGGCTATGTCGAAGCTGAGCTTGATATTAATCCTGAACTTTGGTTTTTTGGCTGTCATTTTACTAATGACCCTGTTATGCCTGGTTGTTTAGGTCTTGATGCTATGTGGCAGTTAGTTGGTTTTTACCTCGGCTGGCTAGGCGGCGAAGGTAAAGGTCGTGCTTTAGGTGTAGGTGAAGTTAAATTCACTGGCCAAGTTCTGCCAACAGCGAAAAAAGTCACTTACCGTATCAGTTTCAAACGCGTGATTAACCGTAAGCTGATCATGGGCTTAGCTGATGGAGAAGTATTCGTTGATGGTAAATTAATTTATACCGCAACAGACTTAAAAGTCGGTCTATTCAAAGATACCAGCGCTTTCTAAGTCACTGAAATGCAAACCTCCGCAATTGCGGAGGTTCTTAAATTGAGTGATACCTTTAATTTAAAAACCCACAAATAATTCCAAAAGACAGGCAGGTTATTTAACCTAAAGGTTCAGATATAATAGTGGGATTAAACAACGGCTACGGTTCGATCCTCCATCGCTTTACGCCAACCACCTAACCAGTGCGAACGAGCATCTACAGCCTGATATGGACACAATTCTTTAGAGCGCCCTGCTAAACCAGCTTGATAACCTCTTGATAAAGCTCTTTCTAAACGGTCTCGCTTCTGTCTTTTCATGCCTTACTTCCCTCATCATTTAAATGGAAAAGAAAACAGCACCTACTATTTCTTAATAGGTACTCTATAGAAATAGCGCCCACCGAACAGAAAATCAAGTAAAGATTTTCATATATTTGTCATAATTGGCATAAATGTGACTTGTATAGCCCATTTATAACAACCATTTGAATCTATTGAAATTTATAAATATCTCTTTAATAATCATCATTTTAGAATAACTAAAAACGACTATTTTTAAACCTATCCTAAAAGCGTGTTTAAACAGAATTTCTAATGACAAAAAAATGCACCTCAGGTAATAGTAATCATTACGTATACCTAAAGTGCACTTAGAAAACGAATTAAAAGATGATTAATTAGTGTTTATTAATTTCATCAGCAATCCCTTTGGCAACTTGCTGCCAACCTGCTGCCAACGTACGGACTAATTCAGGATAACCATCTTCCTGCTGATCCAGTTGGACATCAAAATTACGACGGATCACATTTTTATCCTTTGAGTATGTCCAGAAGCCTTGAATGAGCACCTTACCATCATAACGACCATTAAAAGCCGTGAGTGTAATATCTAAGGTATCTGGTGAGTTTTGTAGTGGCTGCAACGAAACTAGCTTTTCAGGTAACGCTGCAGACAATTCACTCACCATTGACTGCCCTAGTTGCTGCTCTAATGGGCTTGCCCATAAGTGTGTACTTGCATTGGTGTAGCTTACATCTGTCGTTTGATAAGTGATGCCGTTCGACGTCAATACATCCGATAACATAATGCGCTGCAACCATACTTGGCCTTTATTCATCACCGCCACAGATTGCGTTTCAGAAGCGTGTATTGGCAACTGGTAATACATTTTTTCTGGTGTACTACTACACCCTGCCAACAACAAAACAAATATCGATATCAGATATCTCATTATTTTTTAACTCCTTTCGGCTGTACATCCTTAGTTGGTTCGGCTTCAAAGACTAATGCATTACTCTTATTGTTTAACGTTCTTAACAGTGGCTGAACTTCTCTCAAGACTTGGTCTAAACGCTGCATATTATCCACCATCTTATTATAAGCAGGTGAGCCTGGTTGGAAGCCTTGCATTGCACGGTTCATTTCTTGCAACGTTTTTTGTAAATCATGTGGTAAATTTTGGAACTCTTTACTTGCCATTACTTTATTCAGCTCAACTAACATTGCGTTGGCTTCTTTTACCACTTTTTGCCCTTCTGCTAACGTTTGTGTGGTTTGGTTCAACATAGGCTCAATTGGCATATTGTTGATTTTATCCAGCACTGCAATCACTTTTTGCTGAATCTGCGCTAAACCACCACTGGTCGTTGGAATGATTTTATACCCAGCAACCACCGTTGGGCCTTTATATGGCTCAGCATTAGGGACAAAGTCTAAATCAACAAATAGTGCACCCGTCAGTAAATTACCCGATTTCAATGATGCTCTTAACCCATCTTTCATTGCTAATTTTAATTCATTTTTTAAATTAAAATTCGCGCCTACATCTTTAGAAAAACGCTCTGGTTCGATATGAATAAGAACAGGAATTCTAAAGTCATTATCCAGTGATTGGTCTAAACCCGCGGTATAGAACGGAACCTGTGCAACAGTCCCTAAACGAATACCCCGGAATTCAACAGGTGCCCCAGGCTGCAATCCACGTACAGAATCAGAGAAAAAGAGAACAAAGTCTTGGTACTGGGTATACAGTGAATTTTGAATACTGCTTTGGTTATCAAACAGTTCAAACTCTGTATTTTCCTTAACACTGGCTCCAGGAACCCATCCCGCAGGGACATCAAAACTTACACCGCCGGTTAATAAAGTGGCAATTGACCCCATTTCGACATGTACACCTTGAGATGACATATCAAAGGCAATGCCACTGTCTTTCCAGAAACGCACGTTTGAACTGATAAGTTTGTCATAAGGCGCATTAATAAACAGTTGATAACGCATATCGCGCTTATCCATATCAAAGTTACTGGTTTCGACAGAGCCTACGCGGTAACCACGGAATAAGACAGGGTCACCTGGATTGAGCTGCCCCGCTTTATCACTGGCTAAAATAACGCGGATACCTTTAGCATCAGGAGATGCTAAAGGTGGTGTATCTAACAAGGTGAATTCAAAGTGTTCTTTTGCTGCAAGACCAGGCTGAAGCTCAATATAAGCTCCTGAAAGTAACGTTCCTAAGCCTGTAACACCATCGCGACCAATTGCAGGTTTAACAATCCAAAATGCCGAGTCAGTACGAAGTAACTCTTTCATTTCATTATTTAAACGCGCTTTAATGATGACACGACTAAAATTGTCATCTAGCGTCACGCTTTCCACAACACCGATATCGACACTGCGGCTTTTAATTTTGGTCTTACCAGCTTCGATTCCTTCCGCATTGTAAGTGATCAATGTCACTTCTGGGCCTTGGTTACTAAAGTGATAAAATAAGATCCAGGCCCCAAGTAAAACTGTGACAATGGGGATCACCCATACAGGTGACCAACTTTTTAGCTTACTGACTTTGGCATTAGCCTGTGGTGTTTCTTGTGAGGTCACCCTATGGCTCCTTCTTGTTCAGCAGTATTCACTGCATTTTTCGCATCACAACGATCCCAAGTCAATCGAGGGTCAAATGTCATCGCCGCAAACATCGTTAAAATCACGACAACACCAAAGAAAATAATCCCCATCGCAGGAACGATGCTCATTAACTGCCCCATTTGGACTAAAGAGGCCAAAATCGTAATCACAAATACGTCAATCATTGACCAGCGACCAACATATTCCACCAGCTCATAAATAAAATGCATACGATGAGGATCACGGTTGCCATACCCTTTTGAATCAAGGCACAACCAAGCAATCCCAATCATTTTCAGCGTAGGAACCATAATACTGGCGACAAAGATAACCATAGCAACGGGGTATGAACCATCCCCCCACAGCAAAATAACCCCATCAATAATTGTGGAGTTTAAGTCACTGCCTAATGTGTTTGTCGTCATCATCGGCAACACATTTGCAGGAATATATAACATAATGGACGTCACAAGCAGCGCCAATGTCCATTGTAAACTTTGATGCTTACGAACACTGCCATAGGAATGGCAACGTGAGCATTTAGATTGTTCCGCAGGTAAAATCGCAGTGCAAACCAAGCACAAGCGTATATTTTGGCTTATACCTGTTTGACCCACTTTCAATGGATGTATGAGCTTTGGTGCAGCTTCAATACGATTCCACAACCAATGCCTATCCAGGCATTGGAATGCTCTCACCTGTAACATGCAATATATACAGTAAGGCAAAAAACTTAGCCCAATACCAATATCACCGTAGGCAATCAATTTGACGAAACTGACTAAAACACCCGCTAAGAAAATCTCCGCCATGCACCACGCTTTCATTTGGAATAAAATCCGCGTGATCACTACTTTAATCCCTTTAGGAATATGAACTTGTAGCCCTAAAAGGATAATGGTGACCATACAAAAAGCAGGTATGACTAAAGAGAAAAACAAGAAAAATAGCGCCAGACCGCTATAACGCGTCGTGGCGATAATTTCAATGATTTGAAAAAGCGAAATTTCATTTTCAATACCCGCTGCGCTCATTTTTACAAAGGGAAACATGCACGCAATGAATAACATAATCAACGCACTAAACGCATAGGCAGCGGGCTGCTTATACGGATATCGCCACTTTGAAACTAATGTCGTCTCACAGCGTGGACAGGTTGCTTTACTGCCTTGTTCCAATTCAGGAACCGCAACCAACATATCGCACTGAGGACAAAGTACATGTTCATGAGACTCATGGGTACACAAAGAATATTCGCTCCTCTAATCGATTAATTAGCTCATCCGTTCTTAAGCAATTCAAGCTCTTGCCAGCGGTCAAACGCGTGTTCCAGTTCCGCTTCTTTTGCTGCTAACTGGCTTAATGTTTGCTCTGTAACATCATGAGGTTGATTGAAGAAATCCGCATCACCAACTTTAGCTTGCAGTGCTTCAATTTCCGTTTCCAGTTGTTCAAGCTTAGCAGGTAGTTGTTCCAGTTCACGTAATAAATTATAACTGAGTTTATTTGGGCGCTTTGCCACTTCTTTTGGCTTGGCTGTTTTTTCTTGCGCAGCTACTTTACTCGTTTGTTCGGCTTTCAAACTCACGGTTTGTGCTCTTTGCTTTTGCGCGTCAAAATAGCCACCCACAAAACGGTTAATAATGCCATTGCCTTCAAAGATCCAGCATTCTGTTACGCTATTATCAACAAATTCACGATCATGGCTCACTAGCAGGACAGTTCCTTGGTAACCATCCACTAACTCCTCAAGTAACTCTAATGTTTCGACATCAAGGTCGTTGGTCGGTTCATCAAGGATCAGTAAGTTACTTGGTTTTAAGAATAATCGAGCTAATAATAACCGATTACGCTCACCACCTGATAAGGCTCTGACAGGTGTCATTGCACGTTTTGGTGGGAACATAAAATCTTGCAAGTAGCCTAATACATGGCGTGGCTTGCCATTTACCATCACTTCTTGTTTGCCTTCCGCTAGGTTGTCCATGACAGTTTTATCAGGGTCTAATGCAGCTCGATGTTGGTCAAAATAAGCAACTTCCAGTTTTGTACCACAATGCACACGACCGCTGTCTGCTTGTAAATCACCTAGCATTAAGCGCAATAGTGTGGTTTTACCACAACCATTTGGCCCAACTAATGCAATTTTGTCACCACGCATCACCTGTGCAGAAAAATCGTTTACTAGAACTTTATTATCGATTTGATAATTAACGTTTTCCATTTCAAAAACAATTTTACCTGAGCGGGCTGCTTCACCCACTTGCATTTTCGCTGTTCCCATCACTTCACGGCGCTCTGAACGCTCAACTCGCAGTGCTTTCAGGGCACGAACACGCCCTTCGTTACGGGTACGACGCGCTTTAATGCCTTGGCGGATCCACGCTTCCTCTTGAGCCAGTTTTTTATCGAACTCTGCATTTTGCATTTCCTCAACGCGCAAGGCTTCTTCTTTACTGACTAAATAATCATCATATGTCCCTGGCCATGAGGCTAGCTGTCCGCGGTCTAAATCGATAATACGGGTTGCCATATTACGAATAAATGAACGGTCATGGGAAATAAACACGATACTGCCTTGGAAATCTTTAAGGAAGTTTTCCAACCACAGAATGGTTTCGATATCTAAGTGGTTTGTTGGCTCATCTAAGAATAAAACCCGTGGGTTGCTCACTAACGCACGCCCCAGCGCCGCTTTACGTAGCCATCCCCCAGAAAGGGAGGAAAGCTCCGCATCCGCAGGTAAGCCCAATTTTTTCAGCACATCGCTGATACGAGAATCCAATAACCATAAATTACGGTTATCAAGAACTTCTTGTAATTCAGCCATTTTATTTAAGTTTTTCTCACTAGGATCTTCTTCCACCACTTTGGCAATATGGTGGTAATCCTTCAGGTATTGCGCTTGCTCCGCAACACCTTCTGCAACGAAATCAAAAATGGTGCCTTCCACATTACGCGGAGGATCTTGCTGCAAGCGTGCAACAACTAAGTCCTGTTCGTAAACCAGTTGGCCATCATCCAAAGGTTGTTCTTTCGTCAGCACACGCATCAGGGTTGATTTACCCGCACCGTTTCGACCAACCAAGCAAACACGCTCGTTATCTTCAATATGAATTTCAGTATTATCAAGTAATGGCGCATCACTGAAGGAAAGGTATGCACCCGATAAATTAATTAAAGCCATTGATTCTATCCTTTACTCTGCGTGGCGAATTAACCAGCAGTTATGAATTTGACGATTACGTGCAAAATCTTCAGAAAGCGTTTTCGCAGTGATTTCTTGTGCTTGTAGTCCTAGCTCTTTGATTGCTTCCATATCCATTTTGAAACCGCGTTTGTTGTTTGAGAACATCACAGTTCCGCCGCGGCGTAATAGTCGTTTTAAATGTGTAATCAGTTGTACATGGTCACGTTGCACATCAAATGTGCCATCCATGCGTTTTGAATTTGAGAATGTAGGCGGATCAATAAAGATCAGATCAAATTGTTCATTGCTGTTTGCTAGCCAGCCTAAACAATCAGCTTGAATTAAGCGATGTTGACGCCCCGTTAACCCATTCGCTTGTAAGTTTTTTTCTGCCCATTCAAGGTAAGTACGGGACATATCGACTGATGTCGTGCTTTTCGCGCCCCCCAGACCTGCATGCACGGTTGCCGTACCTGTATAACAGAATAAGTTTAAGAAATCAGTACCTTTGCTCATTTCCCCTAACATACGACGTGCGATTCGGTGGTCTAAAAATAGCCCTGTATCAAGGTAGTCAGTTAGGTTAACAAGCATTTTGGCATTGTATTCTTGCACCAAAAAGAAATCGTCTTTTTGTGCCAGTTTTTCGTATTGCTGTTTGCCTTTTTGGCGCTGACGTGTTTTTAACACCAATTGATTTGATGTTAATTCTAATACGTTCATCGTCGCCGTGATCACGTCAAATAAACGCTGACGTGCTTTACGTTCATCAACAGTTTTTGGTGGTGCATATTCTTGGATCACCACTTTGTCACCATAGATATCGACTGCAACATTATATTCAGGCAAGTCAGCATCGTAGACACGATAGCTTTCAATACCCTGCTGTTTTGCCCACTTCGTTAATTTTTTCAAATTCTTACGTAAACGGTTCGCAAAATCAGGGGAAATTTCCGCAACGGTTTCAGAAGGCGTAGCCGCTAATTGGTAATTTTTTTGTACACAATCTAATGGACCATTTTTCGCTTTGAATTCGCGCTCTGAACGTAATTGCAAACAGCTTAATAATTCAGGTGAAGCGCTGAAAATCGATAAACGCCAGCCTGGGAAACGCGCTTTCACGACACGGCCTAATTGGCTGTGTAAGGCAATTAAGGCTGGCTCACTTTCTAAACGCTCACCATATGGTGGGTTACTGATAATGGTGCCGACTGCTTCTGTTTTAACGGGGTTTTCTAACGCAGCCGCATCACCTTGATTGAAGGTAATGACATCTTGAAGGCCTGCCCGACGCGCATTCGCGCGCGCCATTTCCAGCACACGCTTATCAATATCAAAGCCATAAAAACGCGAAGTATTCTCTTTTAAGCCTTGGCGAAAACGCACTTGTGCTTCTGTGGTTAGCTCGCGCCATAATTCGGCATTAAATTTTGACCATGCATAAAATCCCCAATGGGTACGATGCAAACCCGGTGCTTTGTCTGTTGCCATCATCGCGGCTTCGATTAATAACGTCCCCGAACCACACATTGGGTCAACTAATGGTGTACCTTGCTGCCAACCAGAACGGTTAATGATCGCCGCGGCTAATGTTTCTTTTAATGGCGCTTGCCCTGCTAAGTCACGGTAACCGCGAATATGCAGAGAATCGCCACTTAAATCTAACGCTACGCTGGCTTTTTCTTTATTCAGGTACACATTAATACGAATATCTGCCTGTTGGCGTGCAACATCAGGACGTTGGTCTAACTTGCGAACAAAGCTGTCGACAATGGCATCTTTCACTTTTAAGGCGCCATATTGACTATTACGAATTTCTTCGTTAGTCCCTGTAAAATGCACTACAAACGTATCATTCACAGAAAAAATTTCAGACCAGTCAATCGCCTGTACACCAAGGTATAAATCTAAGTCACTGTAGACATCAAAATCATTCAATGGCAATAAAATACGCGATGCCAGCCGACTCCACAGTAAGCTTTGGTACATGACCCGTTCATCGGCCTGAAAATAGACGCCCCCTTGGGTCACTTTGCACTGGCTAGCACCGAGAGCTTCCAGTTCCGTTTTCAGTAGTTCTTCTAGGCCACGAGCTGTGCTGGCAAACAGAAAATTCATAGTATTTATTACCGATTTCGATGAAAAATTGTTGCGCATTATAGCTAATCTTATGCAGTTGTCATAAAGTTGCTGCGCACAATTATAAGGATTAAAAAATGATCACGCTTTCGCGCCTTTATACGCACCCAGTAAAATCCATGAGAGGGGTGCGCTTATCTCATGCCTTCGCTGATACTAGCGGTTTGACTTTTGATCGTAATTTTATGATAACCACGCTGGAAGGTAAATTTATTACGGCGAGAAAATACCCGCAAATGTTACTGTTTACACCTGTTATGCTCAATAATGGACTTCATCTTCGAGCCCCCAATGGTGAAAGTGCAACAGTATTGTATCAGGACTTTGATGAGAAACAGAGCCCTACCGAAGTTTGGGGCAATCATTTTCACGCACTCATCGCACCCGAAACAATAAACAGCTGGTTAAGCACCTTTTTTGATGAGCCCGTTCAGTTACGTTGGCTGAGCCCACTGCTTTCTCGTCGCGTGAAAGAATACCAAGACGTACCGATGTCATTTGCCGATGGCTACCCTTTTCTGTTAATAAATGAAGCGTCAGTTCAAGAACTACAACGCCGCTGCCCTGCCAGTATTAAACTTGAACAATTTCGGGGTAACTTAATTATTACTGGCGCAAAACCGTTTGAAGAAGACACGTGGAAAACGATTCAAATTGGGGATGTCGTCTTTACTTTAGATAGGCCTTGCAGTCGCTGTATCCTCACAACCGTAAGCCCAGAAAAAGGCATTAAACACCCCAATAGCGAGCCATTAGCGACATTACAAACTTTCCGCTCAGATGAAAACGGTGATGTCGATTTTGGGCAAAATGTAATAATTCAAAATACAGGCGTCATTCGTGTTGGTGATACATTAACCGTATTAGAAACTAAGACCGCCAAACAATATTTAATGCAAGAAAGGGAAAAAGACCTTTCCACGCAAGATACTAAATCTAAAGTTAGCAAAGTCAGCTTAATTTTCGACGAAACCGAATATGAAGGTGATAACCAAAATGTGATCCTTGAACAACTTGAATCTCACGGTTTAAATATACCCTATTCATGTCGAGCGGGTATTTGTGGTCGGTGTAAAATTAAATTAGTGTCTGGTGAAGTGACGCCATTAAAACAAAGTGCAATTAGGGAGAATGGTTATATATTAGCCTGCAGTTGTATCCCTAAAACAGCATTAAAATTAGCATTTAAGTAAAATTTAATTTTGGATATTTAACACCATCATCTATTTTTATTTATGATGGTGTTAACATTCCAACAACCAAATTAATGATCATACTGAAAATAATAATTTTATTTATTCGTTTTTTGATGTGATCTATGATGATCAATCAAACCACATTTCCATATAACTGTCGTTTGGCTTTAGATGAATATTCAAGCATGCGATCATTCATGATCTTAATTGGATCACAAAATCTTAAAACACGATCAGGTAATTCCAAAACTGGCTCTGCCAATAAACACAAACTTGCACAAGATCCAGCTTCCGCAATAATAAATGTGGAATAATGATGGCTATTTTCTAAGCACACTTGAATAATCTGCCCTTGCTTGGGCGTATTAATCGCATGGAATGAAGAAAAATACCAACTTTTTGGCATTTGCGGTTTTAAAAAACGATAAGCTACAAGACTATTAAGCACTAATTCGGCCCTTTCTTCTTGTGTAATATTTAATCGTTTAGCTTGCTCATCAAATAAATAAAATTCCCCAGCGTCCTCAATACTAAATGGCATTTCATTACGAGCAAATACCGTCAGCATTTTAGCTGGAAAACATGAACGAAATATCATGCCGTTGGCGAGATCTAACATCACCCTGTCATGGTCATGATCAAAATACCAACGCCAATGATCATCTGGTTTAATATTCATAAACGGATCCTTTAGCGATTTACCGGTAAATATATATAAGAACGATCATCAATACGATCTTTCCTAAATTTACTCTACAGCTAATTTTTATACGCTAAATAATTCGCCTTGCAGACAACTGGATAATGTTATTGTCAAATAACACATTCGCTGAAAATTGAAATAAAATTGATATAAAAATAGCCACTATTAGCAATATAGTTTAAAAGGGGGCATAAAGAAACCCCCTTGTTAAGTAAATTTACAATTTACTAGATATGATTGACAATATCTTTAATTAATTTTGGTCCATGATAAATAAAACCAGAATAAATTTGAATTAATGAAGCACCTGCTTCCATTTTTTCACGTGCTGCGGTTAATGAATCTATTCCACCCACACCAATAATCGGAAGTTTGCCATTTAATTCACGAGAAATAAGTTTAATCACTTGGGTGCTTTTTAATTGAACAGGACGTCCACTTAATCCACCCATTTCATTGCAGTGATTCAAACCTTGGACAAGAGAGCGATCTAGCGTGGTATTAGTTGCGATAACACCATCAATATTATGTCGGACTAAGCTATCTGTGACTTGAATAATTTCTTCTTCGGATAAATCAGGTGCCACTTTAACAGCAACAGGGACATACTTATTGTGCAATGATTGCAGTTCTAATTGCTTTGCTTTTATTCCACTTAATAAATCGTCGAGTGCTTCACCATATTGTAATGAACGCAAACCTGGTGTATTAGGTGACGAGATATTAATGGCAATATAACCTGCATGTGCATATACCTTATCCATACAAATAAGGTAATCATCTTTACCTTGCTCAACAGGGGTATCTTTATTTTTGCCAATATTAATGCCAATAATCCCGCCATAATTGGATTTTTTAACATTCTCAACAAGGTTATCAACACCCTTATTATTAAATCCCATGCGGTTAATGATCCCTTCCGCTTCAACTAAGCGAAAAAGCCTTGGCTTATCATTTCCTGACTGAGGACGTGGCGTCACAGTACCAATTTCAACAAACCCAAACCCCATTGCACCAAATGCGTCAATGCATTCACCGTCTTTATCCAAACCCGCGGCAAGCCCAAGTGGATTTTTAAACGAGAGTCCCATGCATTGGGTTGGTTTGGTAGCAACAGATTGGCGAATCAGACATTGAAAAGGGGAATGGTTTAAACGTTGAAGCTGGCGAAAAGTCATTTCATGCGCTTTTTCGGGGTCGAACTGGAATAGTGCCTTGCGGGCAAGGTGATATAACATATCCAATAACCTATATTCTGCTAGTGCGTTTCAATAAGAAAGACATCATGTCGCACGCACCCAATGCCACCAGCAATTAAGCTTTATGAACATAAGCTTTACTGAACACTAAAGTGCAAACGATGTTTCGTCGGATAAAACGCGCTATAGATTACCCTATTTGAACGCTTATGTGCCATGAAAAAATCAATAAAAATGCGTTTAGTTGAATTTATCACTGCAAATTAGGTTTCACATAAGCTGGAGGTGACCTATCGTCATGCGGTTACTCGTTGAAAAAGAAAATCCCAGACAATATCTGGGATTTTCTTATATTTAACCGTGGACTAATTAGCTTTCTAACGCCTTGGTAATTTTTTCAAATAAATCACCCGATAAGTTATCGAGTTCTTTTAATTGCTCTAACACGTTACGCATCTGAGCTTGACGCTTTTCATCGTAACGTTTTAAGCGAATAAGAGGCTCAATTAAGCGAGATGCGACTTGCGGGTTACGAGTATTCAGATCGACTAAAATTTCATACAGGAACTGATAGCCACTGCTATCCTCTGCATGGAAATTAACAGGGTTACCTGCCGTGAAAGCGCCAACTAACGAACGAACACGGTTCGGATTACTCATACTGAATGAACGGTGATTTAACAGCTTACGCACATTTGATAACGTGCCTTTTGCTGGGTTTGAACCTTGCAATGTAAACCATTTATCCATTACCAAGCCATCGTGGTGCCAGCGTTCATCAAAATCAGCCATCAATTGTACGAGGCAAGGCAGTTGTGCTTCATTAGCAGCTGTCAGTGCTGCCAGTGAATCCGTCATGTTATCCGCATTTTTATACTGATCTTCGACCAGTTTATTCGCCATCACTGCATCATCATTCACCGCTAAATATTGCAAACAAACATTACGTAACGATCGTTTTGCAATATCTTGATGATCGACACGGTAACCATCAATATTAATCGAGCGGTATACCGTCAAGAATTCATCAGACATCTCGTTGGCTAATCGGTGATGAATAAAATTGATCACCTCGTGGATAGCAACAGGATCGATAACTGTAAATAGCTCTGCAATTTCATTCTCTGATGGCAGCGTTAAGATCAATGCAGCTAGCGCAGGATCAATTGATTCACTCAATAAAACGGCACGGAAAGCATCAACTACCGACTCAGGTAAAACAAGTTCTTCACCTTTTTGGTATTTAGCGACATTGATCTTTGCATAGTTGTTGATCAGCTGCTGAGCGGCATCCCAACGTGAAAACTCGTTGCTGGCATGCTGCATCAAAAACGCTAATTGTTCATCGCTATAGTTATAATCTAACTTAACTGGCGCAGAAAATTCGCGTAATAAAGACGGCACTGGGCGAGTTGTGACTTCATCAAACACAAAAGATTGTGTCTCTTGAGTGATGTTGAGCACTGAGTTTACCACGCTCCCACCACGTTTTAATGGAATAACTGCCCCTTCCTCATCATATAACTCAATATCCAGAGGAATATGCAGAGCCAGTTTTTCTGTTTGATCTAACGTCGGCGGCGTCATTTGGCTAACATGCAATGTATACTGCTGTTTTTCAGGCGAATATTCATCACGTACTGTTAATACTGGTGTACCTGATTGGCTATACCAGCGGCGGAATAAAGACAAGTCGACATTTGACGCATCTTCCATTGCTTGGACAAAATCGTCACATGTGGCTGCGCTGCCATCGTGGCGATGAACATACAACTGTATCCCTGCTTGGAACATTTCTTCACCAAGTAAGGTGTGGATCATCCGAATGACTTCAGAACCTTTTTCGTACACTGTTAATGTATAGAAGTTATTCATTTCTATTACTTTTTCAGGGCGAATTGGGTGAGCCATTGGGCTTGCATCTTCCGCAAATTGTGCCGCGCGCATCACTTTAACATTATTAATTCGGTTAACTGATCGAGAGCCTAAATCTGAGCTAAATTCTTGGTCACGAAAAACCGTTAAGCCTTCTTTTAGGCTTAATTGGAACCAATCACGACAAGTAATGCGGTTGCCCGTCCAGTTATGGAAATATTCATGGCCAATCACGGATTCAATATTCAGATAGTCTTTATCTGTTGCCGTATCACTTTTGGCTAACACATATTTGGAGTTAAAGACGTTCAAGCCCTTATTTTCCATTGCCCCCATATTGAAGAAATCAACGGCGACAATCATATAAATATCAAGGTCATATTCTAAACCGAAACGCTCTTCATCCCATTTCATGGCATTTTTTAGCGACTGCATCGCCCATGGCGCTCTGTCTAAATTACCTTTATCGACAAATAATTCCAACGCCACTTCTCGGCCACTACGAGTGATAAAAATATCTTTTAATACGTCAAAATCACCCGCGACCAATGCAAATAAATAGCTTGGTTTCGGGAATGGGTCTTCCCATTTAACCCAATGGCGACCATTTTCTAACTCGCCTTCTGCAATACGGTTACCATTAGATAAAAGATAAGGATAACGCGTTTTGTCTGCAGTAATGGTTGTGGTGTAACGCGCTAATACATCTGGGCGGTCTTGATAAAAGGTAATGTGGCGGAAACCTTCTGCTTCACATTGCGTACATAGAGCATCACCTGAAACATATAAACCTTCTAACGCCGTATTTTTTTCAGGGCTAATTTCATTCACAATACGCAGCGTAAAAGATTCAGGTAATGATTTAATAATCAATTTACCTTCAGCTTGTTGATAATCGGCCCACACTTTTCCATCAATTTCGATACTCATTAATGATAAATCTTCGCCATGTAATTCCAGGGTTGAAGATTGTGGATTAATGCGTTTCACCTGACTCACTGCGGTTACTACGGTCTTAACAGGGTCAAGATTAAAATCGAGGTCAATCTCTGTAATCGTATAATCAGGGGCTTGATAATCCTGACGATATTTCGCTTGTCTTAACTGGGTCATAAGTAACCTTTTAATTCGTTATATTCGATATCGCACTACTTCGCTGCTTTATACAATACTATAAGACACCGTAATGTGAACGGATTTGAGAAACATTTTCATCAAAAGATGTTATCTGTTTTTTATCTGATGTTACTTTCTTATATTTAATAGTCGCTGTTTTGTTACAAAATCGTTTGTTTGTTGGTGCTATAGTACTATCAAATATTTCACGACATGTTAGTATCTTTTCGTGATTAATCGTTTTGTATCTAAAACATTAGTCGCTCTCGTTTCAAAATGGATTTCTCTGATATAACAGCTTTACCTAGAAGCAAATGAGCGAATTAAGCTGAATATGCCCCGCTAATACAGACTGATAGAATAACGCTTCTATCTTTTGTTAAAGTGGGTATACTTTTGCAACTTTAACGATTTAGCAAATTGCTAATATAAGTAGATAAGCTCCGCGAGGATGTCTGCGCGCCATGAATTTAGACGCTACACCGATTATTACATCACTGCTTGATACCGATGCTTACAAGCTTCATATGCAGCAGGCTGTTTTCCACCGATACTACCACGTACCGGTTGTTGCTGAGTTCCGCTGTCGTAGCAGTGAGCTCCTAGGCGCCTACGCCGATGAAATTAGGCAACAAGTTCAGTTGATGGAACATTTATCCCTGACTGACGATGAACTGACATTTCTACACCGCTTGCCTTTTTTCCAAGAAGATTACCTCACTTGGCTAAAAACGTTCCGCTTTAACCCTGAACAAGTCATAGTCACCTCTCATGACGATGGGCAATTAGCTATTCGTATTAGTGGCCCTTGGCGTGAAGTGATCATGTGGGAAGTCCCCCTGCTTGCACTTGTTAGTGAAATTGTGCAGCGAGATAGACACCCTGAAATCACTCCCGACGATGCTGTTAGCCAACTCAGAAAACTGTTAACCGTTTTCTATGCGCAAGCTAATGAAGACCAGCTTGATTTGTCTGGCTTTAAATTAATGGATTTCGGCACTCGCCGCCGTTTTTCTTATGCGGTGCAATCCGCTATTGTTTCCATGCTGAAAAACGAATTTCCTTATCTTATCGGTACCAGTAACTACCAACTGGCCCATGAGCTCGATTTAATCCCTGTCGGTACACAAGCACACGAGTGGTTCCAAGCACACCAGCAAATTAGCCCCGAGCTAGCAAACAGCCAGCGTGAAGCCCTACAAAGTTGGTTAGACGAATACCCTGATCACCTTGGCATCGCGTTAACTGACTGTATCACCATGGACGCGTTCTTACGCGATTTTGATGTCAATTTTGCGAAGCGCTACCAAGGATTACGGCATGATTCGGGGGATCCGATCGAATGGGGTGAAAAAGCCATTGCTCACTATCAAAAGCTGGGTATCGACCCAATGAGCAAAACACTGGTTTTCTCCGATAGCTTAGATTTACAAAAGGCACTTGATTTATATCGCTATTTCCATCAGCGCATTAATCTCGTTTTTGGGATTGGTACAAGGCTAACATGCAATATTCCTCATGTAACGCCGCTGAATATTGTCATCAAGCTTGTCGAGTGCAATGGAAAACCCGTCGCTAAATTATCAGATAGCCCTGGCAAAACGATTTGTGAAGACGATGAATTCGTTAATCAACTCCGAAAAGCCTTTGATCTGCCTAAAATGGAAAAAGCCTGTTAATCCGCTATTTTTCCTCATTCAGCACAAGAAGATGCACTTTTCTTGTGCTGAGCTCAAAAACCCGCTTTTTCTTTTATTCACTTACTATTACTATAGCCTTTAAGCTCGATAACCACGCTTCGCTTCAACAGAAATGTTTTATCGCGATTTTTTACTTGTTTCCTAATAAATGGCAAGTAACATAGAGCTTTGGCCCCTGAAATATGGGATTAATACGAAAAAGCCTTATTAATCTGTTTCATCCGCCATTCGCATAATAACAAGGTTGTTATGTGCTTGAACTCGGTATTGAATATTCCTATTACGAAAGCTGGAATACACCCTAAATAATTCGAGTTGTAGGAAGGCGGCAAGCAAATTGAGCCCTAGGAGCATACTGAAGTATGTGACTAGGGTCAGTTTGTGAAGCCAACACACCTACAACTTGAAGTATGACGGGTTGCAGATGCATAAGATTAACCATTATATAGAAGAGAGTGAATTATATGATAGTAGCGCCTGTAGTCGACGTACTGCAAGGCCGTGTGGCGGTAGGCTCTGAAGTCACCGTTCAAGGCTGGGTACGTACAAGGAGAGATTCAAATGCTGGTTTTTCTTTCCTCGCCGTTTATGACGGCTCATGCTTTAACCCGTTACAGGCTATCATTAATAATAATTTACCGAATTATAATGACGAAGTCCTGCATCTCACCACGGGTTGTTCCGTTGAAGTTACGGGTACGGTAAAAGAGTCTCCAGGTCAAGGTCAATCATTTGAATTAGAAGCCACCGCAGTCAAAGTGGTTGGTTGGATTGAAGACCCTGACACTTACCCAATGGCAGCAAAACGCCATAGCGTTGAATTCTTACGTGAAGCAGCACACTTACGTCCACGCACTAATTTAATTGGTGCTGTTGCACGTGTTCGTCATACCTTAGCGCAAGCTATCCACCGCTTCTTTGATGAACAAGGCTACTTCTGGGTTTCAACACCAATCATTACGGCTTCTGATACCGAAGGCGCAGGTGAAATGTTCCGTGTCTCTACACTGGATTACAATAACTTGCCACGTAATGACAAAGGTGAAGTGGATTTCAGTGAAGATTTCTTTGGTCGCGAAGCCTTCTTAACGGTTTCAGGCCAGTTAAATGGTGAAGCCTACGCAACGGCACTGAGCAAAGTGTACACCTTCGGCCCAACATTCCGTGCTGAAAACTCCAACACCAGCCGTCACTTGGCGGAATTCTGGATGGTTGAGCCAGAAGTTGCGTTTGCAAACTTAGATGATGTGGCTGGCCTTGCAGAAAAAATGCTGAAGTTTGCATTTAAAGCAGCACTGACCGAACGTCGTGATGATTTAGAGTTCTTCGCGCAACGTGTTGATAAAGACGTTATCACTCGCTTAGAAAGCTTTGTTAACTCTGATTTCGCGCAAGTTGATTACACTGATGCTATCAAAATCCTTGAGACCTGTGGCCAGAAATTCGAAAACCCAGTTTACTGGGGTGTCGATATGTCTTCTGAACATGAGCGCTACCTCGCTGAGCAGCACTTTAAAGCGCCTGTCGTGGTGAAAAACTACCCGAAAGATATCAAGGCTTTCTATATGCGCCTCAATGAAGACGGTAAAACCGTTGCGGCGATGGATGTCCTTGCTCCGGGTATCGGTGAAATCATTGGCGGTTCACAGCGTGAAGAGCGTTTGGACATGTTAGATGCTCGCCTTGAAGAAATGGGCATGAACAAAGAAGATTACTGGTGGTACCGTGATCTACGCCGTTACGGTACAGTGCCTCACTCAGGTTTCGGCCTTGGTTTTGAGCGCTTAGTTGCCTATGTAACTGGTGTCGGTAACGTACGTGAGGTGATCCCATTCCCACGTACCCCAAGAAACGCAGCATTCTAATTTCTGCTTTTCTGTATTGATTCACGAGCCAGCGCATGTTGGCTCGTGATAATTAAGCCCTGAGATGCTTTCACTTAATAACTATCTCATCTTGTTACATTTAATTTCAGTCATCTGATAAACAGATCACATTTTTTACGTTATTGCCTTATAATTTCCCGTTATATTGCACTTACATTGATATTGCTAAGAATAATCTGCTTTTTTGCTTCATTTTTGTTTTTTGCCAACCAAAAATCTTCAGTTAAATCTCTCTAAGTTGCTCAAAAAAAGCTCAAATCGTCTACTGAAAAAGTTCCCTTAATTTTGTAATATTTTTTAAACTGGTACGATGAGCGGTTGTTTTTTGTTCTATTTTTTACATTTAGAAACATTTAGTTACCGTTTGTTTCAGAATCTTTGATTTTGTAGCACTTTGAGGGTAGATAAATTTATTTAGCAATGGAACACTGGTCGCCGACATAGACGACACTAATCTCTCATAAATAGTTCCAATTATTTTTTGCGAATTATTTTTGGCAGTGGCAGGTGTCCGAATAACACCAATGAGGGTAATAATAATGATGAAACGCAATATTCTTGCAATGGTTATCCCAGCTCTGTTAGCTGCTGGTGCAGCAAACGCAGCTGAAGTATACAATAAAGACGGCAACAAGTTAGACGTTTACGGTAAAGTTGACGTTCGTCACTACTTTGCTAAAGGCGACAGTGGCCAAGATGGCGACGATTCACGTGTTCGTTTAGGTCTGAAAGGTGATACTCAAATCACTGATCAACTGACTGGTTTTGGTCGTTTCGAGTGGGAAACTAAAACTAACAAAACTGAAACTAACAACGAAAACAAAAACCGTTTAGCTTACGCTGGTTTAAAATTCGCTGATTTCGGTTCAATCGATTACGGCCGTAACTACGGTGTTAACTATGATGTGAACGCATGGACCGACGTTATGCCTTTATGGGGCGGCGACACTATGGCTCAGTCTGACACATTCATGACTAGCCGTAACCGTAACCTGTTAACTTACCGTAATAACAACGCATTCGGTTATGTTGATGGCCTGAGCTTTGCCCTGCAATACCAAGGTAAAAACGGCGACAACAACAAGTCTGGCAGTAAAAACGCTTGGGACAACAACGGTGACGGCTACGGTTTAGCGACTGCTTATGACTTAGGTTGGGGCGTTACACTGGGTGGTAGCTACGCAAACTCATCTCGTACTCCATCACAGAAAAACACTACTGCAGCTGGCGGCGACAAAGCGCAAGTATGGAACGTTGGTGGTAAATTCGACGCTAACAATGTTTACTTAGCAGCTATGTACGGTCAAGCACTGAACACGACTCACTTCGGTAAAAACGACACTATCGCTAACAAAACTGAAAACGTTGAATTAGTGGCTCAGTACCTGTTCGATTTCGGTCTGAAACCATCTTTAGGTTATAACCAATCTAAAGCTAAAAATGTTAATGGTCAAAACGGCGATATCGTTAAATATATCTCTGTAGGTTCTTACTACTACTTTAACAAAAATATGTCTGCAGTTGTTGATTACAAAATCAACCTGTTAAAAGACAACGACTTCAGCGAAAAATACGGTCTGATGACAGACAACGTAGTTGGTTTAGGTCTGATCTACCAATTCTAATTATCAGTTAACTGATAATCGAGAAACGGTAACATGTTTTTGTAAGCAGCGCTTCAGCGCTGCTTTTTCATTTCTATGTTATATCTACCCTTGTTATACCTACCTTAAAACCTGTTCACCTTCCCACTTATCAACCCAAACCATCGATAAGACAGGTAAATTCACCACCTTTATGGATATTTCTGGTTGGATTACATGCAATTCCTACCTAGCTCACAAGATCTCGCCAATTTTTCGTAAAACGGTTGGCAAAAGCCCTTTCACACGTTAACCTGAGAACTCGACTCGTTCGACTAAACCCGTTTTCAGCTATACCCAGCATTAACCCGCTGGATGGGGCATCTGACAGGTAAGGTTGCCATAAACACCCTTACTTTGCCTCACCACACAGGTTGGTGTTAGGTACCACAACCGAGCTTTGGAATCGACAACATGTTTGAGAAAATTACTTCTGCCCCCGCTGACCCAATTTTAGGTCTTGCTGATAGTTTCCGTGCTGACCCCCGCGATAATAAAATTAACTTAGGTATTGGCGTCTACAAAGACGAATCAGGGAAAACCCCTGTGCTTGATACCGTCAAAAAAGCAGAAAAATTCCTGCTTGATAATGAAAACACCAAAAACTATCTTGCGATTAGCGGAATGCCAGAATTTGGCCGTGTAACACAAGAACTGTTATTCGGTGCACAACATGAAATTGTCACCTCAAAACGTGCACGTACAGCGCAAGCACCGGGTGGTACAGGTGCATTACGTATCGCTGCGGATTTTATTGCGAAACAAACCAACGCGAAGCGTGTTTGGATAAGCAATCCAACTTGGCCTAACCACAAAAATATTTTTGAAGCAGCTGGCTTAGAAGTATTAACCTACAACTACTATGATGCGGCTAGCCACGGTATGGATTTTGACGGTATGCTAAATAGCCTGTCATCTGCTGTTGCTGGCGATGTGATTGTGCTGCACGGTTGCTGCCATAACCCAACAGGGATTGACCCAACCCCTGAGCAATGGGCTAAACTGTCTGACCTGTGCGCAGAAAAAGGCCTATTACCTGTTTTTGACTTTGCTTACCAAGGTTTTGCTAAAGGCTTAGATGAAGACGCTGAAGGCCTGCGTATTTTCACCAAAAATAACCCTGAAATGATTGTTGCCAGCTCATTCTCTAAAAACTTTGGTTTATACAATGAGCGTGTTGGTGCTTGCACTATTATCGCGAAAGACAGCGATAACGCAGAACGTGCATTTAGCCAAGCAAAAGCGGTTATCCGTGCAAACTACTCAAACCCACCAGCACACGGCGCAGCAGTGGTTACCACAATCCTTTCTGATGATGCGTTAAAAGCCGAATGGATCCAAGAATTAACCGCAATGCGCGAACGTATTAAACGTATGCGTCAGCTACTAGTCAAAACCTTGGATGAAAAAGGCGCTAAACAAGACTTTAGCTTCATTATCAACCAAAATGGTATGTTCTCCTTCAGTGGGCTGACAAAAGAGCAGGTAGAGCGTCTACGTAGCGAATTTGGTATCTATGCTGTGAGCTCAGGCCGTATTAACGTGGCTGGCTTAACGCTGGAAAATATGGTTCCACTGTGTGATGCTATCGTGAAAGTTCTATAGATATTTATTCAAACAACTACATATTTCACAAAAACAGCCAGTAACTTAAC
Organism: Providencia xihuensis; assembly: GCF_041953405.1. Lineage (NCBI taxonomy): Bacteria > Pseudomonadati > Pseudomonadota > Gammaproteobacteria > Enterobacterales > Morganellaceae > Providencia > Providencia xihuensis. Next base: position 3,098,060 of record NZ_CP169565.1, read on the forward strand.
TGGCTGTTTTGTTTATAACAAAGGAATTACCTCAAATGGCTCAGGAAACGCTCTGTCATTTGGACTCCTCCCCAGTTATTTCTGACATTATCATTACCAATATTAGGGTCAACGCTTCCCTCATAAGCAATACGTTGCTCCGTCAACAACTGTATCAAGCGATCAATAGTTGATTCCTCATTGTGTTTTGATAATTGCTTGTAATCATTAAAAAAGCTCACTTGCATCACATTAGTCATAGAGGCAGTGTGATTATTGTGTTGCAAAGTGACTCTCCTTCCTCCCTTTGATTGATATACCGTTTCTGCAAGCGTTGCTGAAAGTTCTTTGTAGATTATCTCAGTTGGGGAAAAATCAACCAGTACCACTTGATTACGCCCTTCGAGATCATGGATAGTGACATCCCCTTGCCCATGGCTACTTACAATATAGATATCATCCCCTTTACCACCAGCTAAATGGTCTTTTCCATCTAAAGAAATTAATACATCCTGTTTCATGCCTTGCGCCAATAAAATATCATCACCTTGACCACCATAAAGGATATTTTCGCCACCTGTTGTTATCAGCTTATCATTACCACTCCCACCTTTAATCACACGGCCATGCTGTGACATATCTATCACTTCATCATTACCAGCCTGCATATCAATAAGCCAATGCTCTCTCGCATAATTTTCGGATAATACAATTCCATCATTTTCCATGGTTTGTTTTAATGGTTTAGGAACGTCATTTAACATATCAGCAAGCTCATTAACTGGCTTCCAGATGGCTAGCTGTCCTGAATGTTTTGCTTTATCGAGTTTTTCAGATAAGTAATAAGATAACGAAGTCATACTACTCGTCGTAGATGAAATATATTTACTATCAAGTTGATTATAGTGATGAATATTAAAGCGAGCCCCGCTATCATGAGTTGGCTGTTTAATCTTGAGAATTTTACCTGATGATGAAACATAAATTTGATAAGCGGGATCGGTCTCTTCAATTTCTTGCCGTTTAAAATTAACTAAGTGGATATGGTTATTACCATGATTATCTTCAATATAAGTGGCGCCTGAGTGGTTGCCATCAATAATATAATGGTCATTTCCACCTTCACCCATCAAAGTATCTACTCCATCATCTGACAGCAATAAATCATCCCCCTCCCCGCCACTAGCAAAGTTATTTCCAGCCCCGCCATATAAGACATTATTCCCCATGGTAGCTTTAATATTATCATCACCTTCCCCACCTAATAACACATAGCTATTTAAGCTCTTATTGATAATAGTATCGTCGCCATTTTGGCCATCAATAACATGCTTTTCTAATATATAACCCGCAGGTAAAAGAATTTGATCGTCATAATCGCTGCTGCTTATAACTGGATTCACTGGGGAAATATGATTTTTCTGTAAATCCACTTTAAATACATTACTATATTTATCTTGTATTAAAATCACCTCAGAAAGATTATCTCCCACATTTGTAAAATGAACTATTAGTTTTTTCTGCCCAAATTTATCGAAGTTACCTAATTTCCCCTCATCCATCGAGAGAGCAAAACCATTCTCAGTAGGTAATAATAAAATCACCTTATCATGAACTGTGAAACTATCTTTTACCTTCGCGAAATCAAATTTAATTTTGCCATATTCATCTTTTTCTGTAAGAATTTGATAGGTGTCAACCCCGCGAGTAACCTCAATATAATTTCCTAGTTTAACCAGAGGCAAAAAGTTATTTTTATCATTACCACGATATGTTAATTGTTCAGCACGACCTATTGGTGCAAACCATCCCCATTCTGGTGCTACATGTTTTCGGTGCTTATTTATTATGATGGTATTAACCGTTTCATCTATTTCAACTGATTTGCTTTCTGTTGTCGCAACTTGATCAGCTTCTTGAATATAACTGAGGCTGAAATATTGCTCAGGCTCTTTTTGACCAATCTGCGTCGTCATCATCCAACCATCTTGAGTTTGTATTCGGTACACATGATGCGGTTTGTTTAAATCACTATTTGGGTCAATAACATTCTCTAGCCGAATAAAAACAGAGCTTTCTATATTGGTGAAATCATGTCCATCCAGTGTGCTATTTGGTAATTTGATAGTTAGAATTAAATCATTACCGCTTAATTCAACCTGTTTTATTTCATCTAAAGAATATTCTATGCTTACATGGCTTTGTGAACGACTAGATTCTTTAATAGCCACATCAGCCCGATATTCTTTATTATTATTCTTATAGGTAGGGTTTAGAAAACGTTTAGTTTTAACTGCTTTTTCTTCCTTTGCCCAATACTGCTCTGTAAGATAGAGGTCATTAGCATGCTGCATCCATTCAAAACGGCGAATATGATAACTATCATTTCCATCACCACCCACTGCATCACCTTGGGTTAAAACTAGTTTATCATCACCACCATTCCCGACTAATAAATCTTTACCTAAGCCACCATCAAGTACATTATTTGTATCATCGCCACATACACTATCATTGGTATTCCCTTTGATTATAACATTTTCTATGTTTTGTAAATGAGCAATAGAAATAAACGGATGCTTTCCTTCTTGCTTATAATGCAGTGTATTTTTTTCTAAATTAACATAAGCATGATGATCATCAGGTAAGAGGTCAATAGTAACCGTATCGTTCCCGCCCTGACCATCAAGATACTTAGTTGGCATTGTATTATTGAGTGACATTAATGCGCTTAAATTATTATCTCGCAGATAAAACAGGTCATCTTTATCTCCACCTGCAAAATATTTTTCGCCCGATAAAACCTGAAATGCATTTTTTCGCCCTTTTGCGCCAATAATGACATCATTGCCATTAGCTGTATTCCAGCTCGTTCCTCTACTGTAAGGGGTATCCAAATACAACGCTATCCTTTGAAAATCATTCACTAAATTTTCACTAAAACGCCGCTCATTTTCTCTAAACATCCGTTGCCCTAACACACCAAATTCAGTTTTATTTGAGTAAAAATTAATTTGTGAGGAACTCGAATTTAGTAACTGATTATGCATTGATAAGGTCAAACTATTTTCTGAAATTTTATGGCGAGATTTAAATGCATCAAATAACGGATTTTTATATGCTGAATTTAAAGAATAAGTATCGTGCGTAGGTTTCGTTCCTGTTTGTTTAATATCAACTATCTCTTTTGCTTCTTTTTTAGGCCTGAAATTTTTACGGACCGATAATCCCATTCTTTTATACAAATAAATTAAATCTCTAAACCATGCACTTTTTCTAATGATCTTATTACCCAGAATAAAATCAATTTCATTAGCAGTAAAAGAAAGCGCACCTTTTTTCGAAAACCGGAGCCCATAATAGCCTGATCCTAGACGTTGATTTTCTAATATGCCACTAAAATAGTTTCCATATCCATCTACTAAATAATATTTTTGCTCATTACCATAAACAGGTTCTTCAACAATACTTAAATGATGATCAAAGCCTGCCGCTAGAATATGACTCTCAAATAATGCCAGATCAATTTCCCAATTTTGTTTTTTAAATGCATTAATATACAACTGAGTATTCATCTCTTGTTGAGTTCGCAAAGTCGGCTCTAAACCTAAAGCTCCTCGTATTCCCTCTTCTAATTCCCTATCCCAGTCAATATCAATGACCTCTTTTATATTCTCGACTGCACGAACACCATTGTAAACCCATCCACCAACAAGCAAAACTCCACCAACAACTAGTCCCACAATAGGAATAGTTGAAGATCCTACTAATACAGCAATCACTGTCACGCCATTAATTACGGCGCTAGTAATAGATAAAGAGGCGTTAACAATAAGATCTTGGCGTTGTTTAGGATCTGATACGTCATTGAGTTTAGATAAACTATCGTAGGCTTGATAGATATCAATCCCCATTCCGACTAAGTTAAAAATGATAACTGTTCCCGCAGCAAGCCTTGCACGAACAAGAGAACTCACACCTCTAGCAGAAGAGATATTTAACAACATCGGTTGTATAATCATATCCCCATAATTAAATAATGCGGATGCACATAATAAATAAAACTGTTTTTCTAACTCCTTAATTTCTTCTTCTGTGATATCTGGGTTATCGAGCTTATGTAAAATAGCATATGCACTGATCATACTCTGAATAGCACCAACTGCCCCCATTCCTTGTCCAGCACGGTTTGCAATACGTTGGAATAATGGAAGTTTAGTTCCTGCTTGACGAACTTTTAATAAGGTCGAAGAAGAAATAGTTTCTTGCTGTACATCACTATCATTCGCTAGATATTTAAATTGCTTTTTCAATACTGCAGATCCACTAAAACTCGCTTGATTATCGACTAGTTGATATATATCTCCTGAATTTAACTGTTCACGAAATATTTTAGTAAAGATAACATCGTCTTTTCCGCCTTCCATTAAAGAAAAATACATAGCTAACTTTTCAGAGGAAAAGCGAATTTTTTTATGCGAATTATCTGAGATAATATCTGATAGAGTAACAGGCTTCCCCTCTATCGTTGCCCCTAATAGCTGTAATTTAGCAAAAGCGATTTTTTCACCATTAATCGTTACCCAACTATTTTTAGGTAAACCAAATTCAGCTTGTTCGATAATAGATTTACGTTGACTCTGTAGAGAAGAGAATCTAGCTTTTAGATTCGGCGACTCCAAATCAATTGATTGAATACTTCCTCTAAAGTCACCATTTTCCATTTTTTGGAAGCCTGCCGACTTACCTCTATTTATAGACTTCCCATCGGAAAGTTGGATATCCTCATTAAAATACTGTTTAAGTTGCTGTTGAAATTGCTGCTGTGCTAACTGAAGAGAGTTATTTCTAATGCTAAATTGCACCCCTTGAGGGTCAAATAGGCAAATTTCGTATGCCCCATTACGCCTAACATGAATGATTGTGTAAGTTGTTAATTCTCCTTGTAAAAACACGATCCTATTTGTCGTATCAGAAACCACTGAAAATAAATTTACCACTGATTGGTCAGAAATAGAGATACTGTTATTCTTGATTAACGTATCAATATCCTGAGTATATTTTTGCATTTTTTTCAGCAAAGTATCCTCTGCTGAAGTAAGTGTTTTTTGGTCTGCAATTAACTCGATTTGAGCCTTTCGCTCAAGAAAATCACGTGCTAAATCACTATCGGTAAAATAATATTCAATGCCATATATGAGGCCCAATTCTTGGTCTATCCCAGTCGACCCACCATTTTTCGATATAATACCATGATTAATCAAACCAATGTTTTTTCCTTGGTTTAATTGTTGGCTATATTGTTGCAACCGTTCAGCTTGATGATTTTTATACGTTTTAAATGCTTCAGAAAAAGAGAGGTTTTTAAATCTCCCATTATCACCTTCAAAATTTTTAATGCTAAGCTCACTAAATCCTTTTAAATTTTCACTTAACAAAATGAGCTTGTTATCATCCGTGACTAAAGCTAAAACTTTACCTTTATCTATGCCATCACCGGCAGGAAATAGCTGTTTAAGTAATTCTTGGGAATGTTGACTTAAATTATTTAATACTGAAAGATCGCTTTTTATTGCTACTAATAAAGTGTGGATGCTATCTGCTTGTTGCCGATAATTCGTCTCTAGCGTTGTCTCTATCAATTGATTTATTGATGCCGTGGTAAGTGTATATCCACGGTTTAATGCTCCATTTACCTTTGAATTGACAAGAGGATCTTGTAATACAATCATTAGTTTTTTAACATCAATAAACCCTTCGTTATCCGAAAAGTAATTTAACAAATAAGGATGTTGCACCAAATCGATATCTTGAATAGCAATTTCTTTTAGTGCTATTTTTTCCAATAATGAAATGAGCTGCTGGTTAGGCTGACTTGCGAGTACAGTAGGAGAAACATTACTGTTTACCGTTGTGGATTTATCCAGAGCTTCATAGATAAATTTAGATTTAACTTCACGGTTAATGCCTTGTACTTTAAACTCCTCAGATAAACTACTAAGAAATATTTTATGCTCACCGGCTTCCGTTATCATTGCTGGTCCAACAGAATGGAATAGGATATTTTCAGGGTTTATTAACGGATATTTTTTTTTGAGTAGCGATAGCTCAATAGACAATGCATTTGTTGGCTTTCGTACTGTTTCTGCATCGCCAATAATCACCCAATTCGTTATTACTTGTTTTTCCAATAAAGACATTAAATGTTCTTTACCATATTCTAAAATATGTTTTTTACTATCAACATCCATTTGAAAAATTAATGTATTTTGAGGATTTCTCGCGGCTAAATTCTCCGCTTGTAATAAACCTTTTTTATCCCGTGTCAGCCTAATAATAACAGTTAACTCTCCTGAATTCTTAATTGTATTTGTTAATACCTTTTTTTGAATATTCTGGCTGTTAACCATCTTCCAAATGGGAATATCTATGATACCGAGTTCATTTAATCGTGCAGAGAACCTAGTATAAAAATCATTGGGTAAAAGACTGTTATTTTTTTTAAGCTCCTGAACAAATAGTCTATAGGCATTCTGATTGTAAGCTACTTTTTTTATTAAATTATTATCAAGAATACGAGTATCAGGATCCCTAAACATATACAAAGGGTCGGGTTCAATATAATCATTTAGTTGAGCGAGTGATAGCTCACCACGACGAACCTCATTAATAAAATATAATGCACTAGAGCTATTATTGATCCTGACTTGCTCACTACCTGAATGATACTGATAGACAAACTTGTAACCTTTGGTATTTACCGAGTCTCTTACAAAGTCAACTGGATAAATAACCTTAGACCCTAAATACATATTTCCGACTTGCCGATTATAAGCGACGATAGGAGCGCGTACATTATTCTCAGCAAGTAAGCTAGTCGCTTTTAGTGCAAAGTTTTCATTAATACCTCCACGACCTAAATCACACCCTAGCATGACGAGTTTGTCCGGCGTTGTATTTTTTAAAACTTTTCTGCGTAAATACATTAATGCTTCAACATATTGCTGTGCATTTTTTTCCATATAAAGAGTTGGCTGATGATGACCATAATATTTTCCATGACCAATTGTTATCCAACGTACTTTTCCTACATTAATTCTATTCAGGTCTCCATGCAAAATTTTATATTGCTTCGAGCCCATATCATACTGAATAATCATAGAGTCTTCAGGATGTTTAGAAAATGCATAAGCAGTTGCTTTAGCTGAATCTTGATCACTACCATTTTGTATAATCACATTATAGGTATATTCAGTATATTTTGCCTGTCTATTAGTTTTCGCATCACCAGCTTTGTTTCGATGGTATATCAACATCGGATCTAGCCAAGTATCTAGATTACCCGTATTTAGTGGATTGCTTTCCGGCAATCGACTACTTTTATAACTTTCCTGCATATTTAAATAAACATCATCAAAATCTGTATCTAACTGAACAACAGATTTTCCTGTGGTCGGGTCATTATTAATGATACTTTTTTTCCGTATTATTTCTGTTCGTCCTTCAATAAAACTACCTGATATTTTACGTTTAGGATCGAAGTATTGACCATTATCTCCTTCACTCCACTTTTTATTTAATGGTGCCCTATAACCCTGATTTATGAATAACTGCTGAAAGTTAGAAAGTTGTTCAACATTATTAATAATGATTGCACCTTGGGAATTCATATGAAAATATGTATCGATAGATTCCGTTGTACCTATAAGGCTATTTTTTCCTCTTAGTCTTTCTGGTAATACAAAGGTAATAGGAAAATTTTCGTTCATTATACTCGTAGGGTTAGCATCATCAGCCCCATGGTGAATCAACTCCATCCCCTCGGCTAGACCAAACTTTTTATTTAATTTATTTTTAATTTCTTTTATTTTTTTATTTATAATTCCGTTATCTTTTCCTTCCTTTCTATTATATTCAATTTCATCATTATATAATTTTTTCTGGACTGAATTTAACTCATCATAGTTTACGCTAGCCTTCCACTCTTCCCATGTCAACATCGAAGTTACTTTCACATAATGCTCCAAATCTGACATATGAAAAATAATACTGAAAATATCATAATCTGCTGTTATTGCTTTTCCTGTTTTAGAATCACCAATAACATAAAATGGCTCTATTTTATTATTTTCTAGATGATATAAACCCCATCTATCGATATTATCTTTTTTAATTTTTTTTAGAAAAAATACTTTTTCAACACCATCAAAAGAAGCACTTATCTCTTTATACCCATCTTGTTCTACTGTATTTGAAAAATAAATCGTTTTATATCGTATAAGCTCCTCAACTCTTTCTGAAGTAATTTCTAGCATAACAGCAATAGCTTTACCTTCACTAATAGATGATTGAGAGTATTCATTATATTTTTTGCTATTTTCTCTCCCCGATTTTTTCGCAAATTGTTGTTGCACAGGAATAAAACCTGCATGAGGTCCCCAATCCGAACTTTTCGATTTAATAGCTAACCCTTTGCTGCTGTATTCTCCCGTTCCTATAATACTTGTTGATTTAGGGTCAATAGGGCGAAAGCCAATAATAATATTCTCTTCATTGGAAACTTGAGTAATTAGATGCTGATGTATTTCTGAAATACCTGAAACAGGCACATCAATTTCTTTGTTTAAAGGCTTAAGATGCAAGTTAATACTGGTATAATCTTTACTAATACCATCGGAAGTATTCTCTAGTGTCGATGATATTTGCGGATTATTCAAATTAATTATTTTTTCATTCTTTTCCTCATTAGTATTCTGAATAAAATCACCTTTAGATAGAGTCAAATCTATATTTACTTTCCCCATATATATCCCTATATAAATAAAAATTTAATATTAAAATCAGATTAAAACCAATTTAAAATATCAAATTTTCAAGATATAGATAGTTTCAAGAAATATAATTAGGACATAGTTTTAAATTATTTTAGATTACACCCACTGCGTATAAAAAAACCCCTGATAAGGGGTTATTGAATGGCACGCTGAGTAATCAATTTCAGTAAACTATTCATCTTGTAAAAAAGGATTGGTTTTGCGTTCAAAGCCTAAATTTGACATAGGCCCGTGACCTGGAATGAACTGATAGTCATCACCTAATGGCAACACTTTGTTTTTAATCGATGCGATTAAGTCCTGATGATTTCCACGAGGGAAATCACTACGCCCCACACCGCCTTTAAATAACACATCACCCATTGAAATTATTTTATCATCGTGATTGACTAAAATAATATGACCTGGTGTATGCCCTGGGCAATGCAACACATCAAAAGTAATACCGCCACACGTGACTTTATTCCCCTCTTCTAACCAATAATCAGGGGTGAAATCTGGACATTCTCCGATATAAAACATCGCATTTTGTTCTGCAAGGTTTTCAATCCAGAAAGCATCTTCTTTCTGAGGCCCATAAATAGGCACTGAAAAATGTTTGGAGAGTATGGCTGAAGCACCAATATGATCAGAATGGCCGTGGGTAAGCAAAATTTTAGTAAGGGTTAATCCACGACTTTCGATAGCAGAAATCAATTTTTCTGCTTCACCACCAGGATCAACCACAACTGCGTCTAGCGTATTTTCATCCCAAATAACCTGACAGTTTTGCATAAATGGCGTTACTGGGATAATGGTATATTTCATCGAACAATTACTCCGTAATCTATGTCACCTATACACAGATTACCACGTTCTTGCAGGTCCTGTATCAATATGAATGAAATTGCTTCGTGGGTAGTAACCAACACCACCCGCACCCATTTTCAGTGCCGCTTTACGAATATTACTTAATTGTAAACCTTCAATGTGAAAATCCATCGCTTGTCCACGTGTATGATAGCTTTTTTTGGCGACCCCTGAACTTTTACTGCGTAATTTATTATTCGTTTCTAAAGAACGGTAGCCAGAGATCAATTGAACGGGTTTATTCGTTCCCATCATCATTTGCAGTAAATAAATTTGATCAAACAGTTTTGGATCGATCGTTTTAACTTTGTCACAACGATAATCACGGAAAAAATGATTTAAACGAGCAAGTTCAGATTTATTGTAACGACGACCATCAAAAAATTCTGTTTTCAAAAACTCGCCTGTATTAATGTTTTGAAAACGCAAAATACGAGGACGAGGCGTCGTCATTGCGGCAAATACATGACTTGGTAATAAACTGAGGCCCACTGTTGCAGCACCAATTCCCAGCCATTTTCTGCGGGTTTGATCAATAATATCCATAGGTGATAACTCAGACTCTAATAATTTAAATAAATATTCGATGAATTTCAGACAACCTATTGAGTCTAGCAAATCACACTCAGTTTTAATGTATAATTATGTAAAGATATGCATAATTTAAGTCAAATTTATTGCTATATTCGTCAAAAATAGAGTCATATCACTAAATTCTGCGTCTTAACCGTATTATTACGTTAAATCTGTTGTAATAGATTCCTGAACAGCACGACATCAATAATTTAGCTTAATGATAATCATAAATTGTACATCAACAATGGAATTATTCGGAATTAAACAGAATTAGTGAAAAAAGAGGCGTTTCCACCTCTATTTTTTCGTTAATTATCTAATTATTACAGCATGACTTTTTTCAATAATGGCAGATAGGTATCTACATTATCAATACCATTATCATATTGATAAATATCAGCACGGTATTGCGGTTGTTGGTCTTTATCAACCCAAGCTGTTTGGTAATAAAGATACACAGGAATTCTGTCTGGTATATTGACGTAACGTGTTGACCCTTCTTTCAATGCGCCATCAATACGTTTTTGTTCCCACCCTGCATCACCAAGTAAAATGCTGGCTAGCTCACTCGCTTTATTGACACGTACACAACCTGAACTTATCGCACGCGCATTACGGTTAAATAAGCTATGGTTTGGCGTATCATGCAAGTAAATGGCATCGGAACTTGGCATATTGAATTTATAGCGCCCTAATGAATTGGTTGGACCTGGCGCTTGTCTAATACGGTATGGGAAATTTGCTGGAGTGATGTTATCCCAATCGATTGAGTAAGGGTTAATTTCATAGGAATCTGCCCCCCAACCTGAATAAACAGTATACCCTTTACGGCTAAAATAACTTGGATCTTGTTTTCCTCTTGGTGCAATATCTTTACGCGCCATACTGGTTGGCACACTCCAAGGCGGGTTGATTACCACATTATTTAATGCGCTACTCATAATTGGCGTTTTGCGATCCGCACGGCCCACAATCACTTTAGAATCTAGGATAACTTCATCATTTAAATAGAAATCTAACGAATAGCCTGGAATATTCACCAAAATCCCAGTGCCACTACTTGCAGGAATAATACGCAAACGTTGAATATTCAACGCCATCAATCCTGCTTTTTGCGCAGGCTTCATATTCAGCCAAACCCGCGTGCCTTTACCAATCACACCATCGGCTTCTAAACCATACTGTAATTGAAATTTTTTAACGGCATCGACCAGTTCTTGATCATAAACTTTCGAAGCTGTTCTCGTTGGTTTTGCAGACTCTGTAACAGCAACTTCCGTCGGCTGTTCAGTTGCTTGCTCTGCAACTTGCGCTAACGTTTCAGGCGCTTCAGTTTCAACCACATCTTCTGTCATGCTATCGGCTAACAAACCTTCACGCTGTAAAATTTTACGTAATACAAGCACATCATCACTGGATTGCCCTGGTTTGAGTGTCTTCGTACTCGTTATTTCTAACTCATCTTCAGGTTGTGCCAGCAATTTAAGCATTTCTTTGCGCATCGGCTGATACATTGGATGGTTAGGTGCTTGAGCTTTAACCCACTCAGTTAGACGTTGAGAATCAACAGCATCTAACCAAGGTTTTATTTGTGCAGCTGTAGGCGCAATGATTTTGTAAGGTCGATTCGTATATAACCAATATTGCCCACTGGATTCAATAGAAGAGAGATATTGGAGATAACCAAGCATCGCATCTGATAGAATCACATCACGACCAAGCTCACTAAGCTGGTTATTTTCCAATAAGGATAACCATTGCGCAAACTGAGGTTGAACCCCAGAAAGTGAAAGTTCCGCTATTTGCTGTTGAAATTGACTAATCGCTGTTTCATCTTGCCATAAAAGTTTCATTTGCTTATCGGCATATAATTTAGCGAGTTGTGCTGCAAAAACGGGTTTCACATCAGCTGGAAGTGAAGCCACTATTTTTGCCATACTCTCTGTTGGTGTAACCGTTAAGGTCTCTTTTACTTCAACAACTTGTGGCTGTGAAGCTTCGGTTACACTTTGCTGCGTATTTTCATCACTGGAAAATGCAGGAAACTGGAATGTCATTAACCCACATATTACTGAAACTTGCAGAGCTTTCACTCTTCTCTTTGCCATACATCCACCTTAAGTTACTACATGGATAAAATAGTTTTTATTATAGTTGCAGCTTTATTGTATTTAATTTTAACCGTAATGTTATAGGAATAGACTAATTTTCTGTTTTTCAGATAGACATCGATAGGTCATCATTAAATGATAAAAAGAATTATTTTCATTTTTAACAGGCTAATCGACTACTTTACGCTTTAAACATAGATGAATTTTATTTTAATTAAAAGCTTTACTGAGAGCTTTCTTTAATAGCTAATTCCCATATAAAAAAAATGGTTTTTATTAGGAGGAAATATGTTTGAAAAACCTTGTTTTATTCAAATTAATTAAACAATAATTTTACCAAGTGGTGTACACTCAAGTTATTAAATCATAATCCCATATGATGGGACTTAAATTGACTGATACCATAATAAAAAAACGCTCATTTCAATCTATTGACTTGAGCGTTTTTATAAAAGTTATAGGGTTACTTTACCTTCACTACCTTAAAATGTTTTCGCTAAGTAGGACTCAACATAAGTGGTAGGAGCCCAGTTACTTTGTTCATGTACAGGCAAAGCCATATCTAGGTTATTCTCATATTTTTCCCGACTGCTCGCCAATACTTGAAGTAATCTATCGACAACTAATTCGCTATGATTTTTCCATAGATCTTTATTATCTTTATAAAACTCTACGGACACACTATCGCTATCTGAGTATTCATGGTTACGATAATAGATAGTTACGACTCGCCCAGTATTTGAGGTCAATGTTGATTCTACAATGCCATTCGACCGTTTATCTTCAATTAGCTTGCCACCATCAAAACCTACCAAAATGACTTTATTTTCTCCTTGCGTAGCATAAATAGCCACATGTCCCTCTCCATATCCATTTACAACATAAAGGTCGTCCCCTTCCATCCCATTTAACACATCATCGCCAGATAGTGAAATCAGGACATCATCACCGCTACCAGCAACCAATGAGCTTTCACCTTTACCACCATATAGCACATTATTTCCGCCATCGACTGAAAACCGCTTAAATCCCCCATCACCCATAATAATGCGGCCATCACCGCTTTTATCATTAACAGTATCATCACCTTCCAAGGTATTTACTAGCCAATTTCCCTTAGAATTCGTAGAATCAAGGAATAAATATTCACTTCTAGGTGTCAGTGATATTGGTTTTTGGATACCTTCCAATATACCATGTAACTTTTCAACAGGGTTCCAAGTAGATAATTGCCCAGTTTTATTTGTGTTCGATAGCTCTTTGGTTAATTCACCTATTAATGATTCTGAATTATATTCCATCAACTTTTGTAGTTTTGGTGTCAACTGTGGATAGATATGAATTTGAGGTGTATTCCTTTCTTCAGATTTGAATTTCACGATAACATATTTATCAAAATCAGAGCGATATCTACGATACACATTGCCATTCTCATCTGCTTCCTCTTGTGTTTCACCACTAAAATTAACAAGGTGGATATGGTTATACCCTTCGGTATCATCAATGAAAACCATCCCCTCATAACTACCATCAATTAAATAATGATCGTTTCCTTTCCCTCCCATTAGAATGTCATTTCCCTGACTAGAAAGTAGAAAGTCATGCCCCTCTCCTCCGCTAAGGCTATTTTCCCCTTCACCGCCTAAAAGAACATTATTTCCACCAAAAACCTTTATCGTATCATCACCTCGCCCGCCTAAAATAACACGCCCCATCATACTTCTGTCAGTAATAATATCATCGCCATCCTCACCAGCGATGACAGGTTCATTAGAAAGGTAACCTGCTGGTAAAGTAACAATATAATTATCATCAATGCGCTTGGTTACCTGCTCAATATTATCTATCGTACCGCCTTCTTGCTGTAATTTTAGCTTGAATATATTACTGTACTTATCTTGTATAATGACTGAATCACTCATACTTTCATCAAAATTCTCGAATCTTATGCTAAATTTTTCTTCATTTAACTTATCTTTGACTCTCAATATTTTTCCATCTAAAGTAAATGAATAAGCATTTTCGGTAGGTAATAACAAAACGATTTTATCTTCTTTGCTATAACGGTCTTTTACCTCAGAAAAATCAAAAATAACTTCCCCATTTTTGTAAAGTGTTGGAATTATTTGGTAGACATCCTGACCTAAGCTAACTGTAATAAAAGCACCTTCACTAATCCCTTGTACTTGATTATTTTCATCAGTTCCTTGATATTGAAAATTTTTCGCTTTTCCAGCAGCGTAGAAATGCCCCCAAGAAGGGGATAATGGCTTGGTAACACCACGAATGGTTATCTCTTTTGATTGTTCATTAATATAAACATTATCATTTCTGGAATGGGATAATTGATCATTATCTTGAAGATAAGTAATACTGAACAAATCTTTTTTTATAGATTTATCCTCTTCATTTGAAAATGTTTTTAATTCACTATTAAACGTAAACCCATCACGAGTGGTTATATTATAACTATGTTGTAACTTTCTACCATCTGCCGTTGTAGAATAAGCATTTCTTAATTCGATAGTGACCTCACTTTTTACATTAGTAAATGTATGGCCTAATTTATTTTCAGGCTCTAATGATAACTTGATATACAAATGATTATTTTCTATATAAACAGCAGATATTTCATCTAAGGTATATTCGATATCTATAGAGCTAACTGACTGGCTATCTTCATTTATAGACACGAACACTTTTTTATGTTCATTTATCTTAAAGTACTCAGGGTTTATATAGGGAACATCTACGAAATTTTTATTCTTTCGATTGTACTTTGTACGTGTCCGATAAAAATATGGGGCATGTTCTGTCCAATCAAAACGTCGAATATAATAACTGTCATCACCATCCCCCCCATGAGCCTCACCTTCCACAAGTATCAATCGGTCATTACCGCCATACCCATATGCTTTATCTTTTCCAGCTCCTACATCAATAATATTTTGTTGTTCATCACCATGGACTTCATCATTAGACTTATTGAATAAAATAATATTTTCAATATTTTCAATGTTTGCAACATTAATAGCATCCCCTGTTTTATCATTTTGATAACTCACACGACACTCATTTAAATTAACATGGACGCTATAACCAAAAATCGGCTCACTCATCATTAAAGTGTCTTGACCTAAAAGACCATCTAAATATTTAGTCGGTTCATTTCCTCCCGATTTCAATGAGTTAATGTCACTATCATTCAAATAAAAATAATCTGTCTTATTTCCTCCTACAAGATATTTTTCTCCTGTAGAGATTTGAAATGCGTTCATTTTATTTTTCTTACCAATAACGACATCATCGCCAGTAGCAGTATCAATACTCATACCTTTTGAAAAAATATTATTTAAACTCAAAGTAATCTCATCAATATTTCCCCCCTCAATAGTCATACCATTAGGCGCATCATCAGAAACCTGCGTTATGCTTTCTTTAAAATGGCTGTATCCCCCTTTTGTAATATATAGATTAATTTGCTTTTGAGCTGATAGTTTAAATTGCTGCTCAAAAGGAATTTGATAATAGTGCCGTTCAATTCCATGCTTAGCATTATATCTATCTAATAATGGGTTATTGTAGTCCACATTAAAAGAGTAACGCTCACTTGTCGGTACTGAGCCAACTTGTTTTAGGCCTTTCACTTCACTCAATTGCTTGACATATTTACGGGATGCGGCTTCATAAGGTCTTTTCGCCCGAGTATGGCCATTTGGCTGTAAATGATAATTCCTTTGTAATATATCCGCTTCTCTCCAACTATAAGTAGGAGCTCCCCGCTTAAGGTATTTTATTTCTGAAAATCCGTGTCCAAGATGAACATCAGCAAGAGGCCCTCCAAAATAGTTATTATCTTCATCAACTAAATAAAATCTTTCTTCATTCTCAATAATAGGTTTTTCCATTACTTTTAAGTGATGACTAAAACCTAAATCCTCAAAAAGCTGTTCAAATGTATTTAAAGACTCTAGCCACTCATTATGCATGAATAAGGCGATATAGTTTTTATTCATTATTTCTTGTTGAGTTCGAATCGTCGGGGGTAAACCAAATGCGCCTCTGATCCCCTCTTCTAATTCACGATCCCAACTAATATCTATTTGTTCTTTAATATTTTCAACTGCCCTTATCCCATTATAGATCCATCCGCCAATCATTAAAATTGCACCTATAACTAAACCAGCTACGGGGATTGTTGAAGAAGCTGCTAAAATACTAATAATAACAATGCCATTGACAATAAAACTAGCAATAGAAAGCGAGGCATTAACGATTAAGTCTTCTCGCTGTTTTGGATCAGAGACACTTTCTAATTTCGATAAGTTATCGTAGGCTTGGTAGGCATCAAATCCCATCCCAACTAAATTAAATACAATAAGTACTCCCATCGCCAAACGAGATCTTACCAGCGAAGAACTGTTTCCAGCCATTTTCAATAGAACCGGTTGAACAATCATGTCACCATAATTGGCTAATGCCGAACCACATGTGATGTATAACTGTTTTTTTAGCTCATCATACTCATCTTCTGTAATATCAGGGTTATTTAGCCTATCAATAATGCTATAAATGCTCACTAAAGTCTGCCCAATACCTACCCCGCCCATAACCTGACCAAGTCGATTACCAAATTTTTGAAAAGGAGGTAATTTCACGCCATATCCTCTTAATTTTTCAATATGTTTTGGCGTAAACTTTATTCCATTAGCGTCTTTAAATTTTGCTAGATATTTTAATTGTTTTTTTAATATTGCAGTATCGCGAAAGTCTGCATCATACTCTACAATATCTGCTATATCGGTATCATTTAATTGCAGACTCAGTGCTTTTAGAAAGGCGAGATCTGAGTCGCTACCGCTCAATAAAGTTAATTCAGCTGCAAGGCTTTGCGCATTAAAACGAATTTTATTTGACCAACCTTCACTTCTAGTTTCTTCAACTGTTATCGCTTTTCCATCAATTGTAGTCCCTAATTTCTGCAATTTAGCTAGCGATATGTCTTCACCTTTAATATTAATCCAACTATTTTTAGGTTCATTAAAATCTGTATGATTAATAATATCGTTTCGTTGCTGACTATAGAGGCTCATACGTTCTTTAAGATCAGTAGAGAGAGGGTCAATAAATACGATCGTTCCTCTTGGCTCACCATTACTGTCAACTATAAAGCCAGCATGCTTTGCCCGTGATACCCATTTCCCATTTTCAATAGAAATTTCCTCATTTAAATAGCTCGTTAATACTTTTCTAAAATCACTCTTGGCTTGCCTTTTATTTTGTTGTTTAACTTGAATTTGAATACCGTTCGGATCAAATAAGCTATATTGATAAATACCATCTTGAAGTTTATATGTTACTGTATAGGTGGTTGACTCTCCTTTTAATAAATATATTGCGCCCTTATGCAGCTCTACATCAGATAGCTCAGCCGTTAAAATATTGGATAGATGTAGGTCTTCCACCAAAATACCCGTATCGCTCAATCCTCTATCAATATGGCTTGAATACTGTTCTAGTTTCTTTAGTAACACCTCTTCACTATTGCTTAATAAGCCTTCGTGTTGCTGCTGCTCTAAATATGCTTTTCTTTTCATCAAAATTCGAGCTGAATCAATATCGCCTAATAATGATTCCAAACCATAGGTAAGCCCTAACTTTTTGTCTAGATTTTCTGAATAGCCATGTAGTCTAATCATTCCATGGTTAATTAAATTAACTTCACTTCCATTGGAGTTATTTTTCGTATTATTTATTAACTGATTAAATTGCTGCTGCCTCTGCCTATTATTTTCTTGATATAATGATAAGGCTTTGTCCAATAACAGCCCTTTTAAAGGAGCGTCTTCTGAGTCAAAATTATAAGGATTCAGTTGACTAAAATTTTTTAAATCAAGGCTTAGTAACATGAAGGCATTGCGGTCAGTCGATAACGCGAGCACTTTTCCTTTATCGAATCCATTAATAGCAGGGAATAATACCCTCAATTGTTCAATAGAATCTTCGCTTAATTTATTAATGTACGATAGGTCATTTTGAATAGAGACTAATATTCTATTAATATTACCTGCTTGCTCTTGTAGTGAACCTAATGGCTTCGATTTAAATAGACTATTCCACTGAGTTAAATCTTCGTTTTTTGCTTGATTTAAATATTCGTTTACTTTAGGGCTAACTAAAGGATCATAAATTGCAATTTTTAATTTTTTAATATCAAGCTGACCATTAGAATCCGTAAAGTAATTAGCTAAATAAGGATGATCTGTAATATTTATATCTTTGATTACAGTATTTTCAAGTGCTATATTCTCAAGCAATGTGCTCAAATATTCATGATTATTATTGGCTGTAAGCGTTGGCTGCATATGGTTTGTGGCTACTGGCTGAGATATCGGTTTAGATACAGGTTGGAATGTTAATTTCGAGATTACTTGCGAGTCAAAACCAAACTCTTTAAGCTTCGTTGATAAGTCATCAGTAAACTGCTTGTGATCTCCAGCCGTAGTAACCATTGTTGTATCAATCCCTTGGAATAAAATTTGCTTAGGATTAATAAACGGGTATTCGTCTCGTATATTTGCTAATAAAGAGTGTAAGTTTTTATTTGTTTTGATAACCGTATCAGAGTCACCAATCAACACCCATCTAACGGGTTTTTCTTTGCTCTGTAAATTAGAAACCGAACCATATTCTAAATTCCATTGCTTCATGTCCCATTGTTCTAGGTTAGGGTCTGCCTGAATAATCATGACGTTATCAGGTTCTGACCTTGCTAACCTCTGTGCCATATCTAGCCCTTTAGATTCTCCAGTCAAGCGTATTACGACAGTAATGAATGAACCATCCTGCCCCCGATTTCTTAAAGGGTTATTTTTTATATAGTCCGCATCAACCATTTCCCATATTGGTGTATCTAGCTTACGCAATTTATTAGAAAAATAGGCATGAAAGTCATCAGGCAGCTCCCCTTTATGTTTTGCCACCTCATCGATAAATTGTTTATAACCTTCTGGATTGTAAGCTACTTTTCTTAGCAAATTAAAGTCTATATTATATGAGTCACCGTCCCTAAAACTAGCAAATGAATCTATCCCAGGAATCATACCTAATCCCTCAAACATAAAATGATTTTCATTGTCTATTAACTGTTTAAAATCTATTTCACCGCGACGTAGCTCATCAATAAAATAGACGGCTCCTAGTTTATTATTAATGTTAATTTCCAATATTTTCGGGTCAAATTGATAGGTTTGCTTGAAGTGTTTAGTGGTTATTGAGTCTAATACCGTGTCATCAGGCACGATCAACTTATTACCCATATAAATAACACTTACTTTTCGATTATAGGCAATAATAGGCATCTTCATGCCTTTTTCAGCGAGGGCTCCAGTGACACCAAATGCAAAGTTTTCACTAACTCCTCCTCGGCCTAAATTGCAACCAATTAACACTAATTTATCTGGACTTTGACTATTTAATATTTTTTTACGTAAATAACTCATTCCTTCCGCAAATTGTTCAGGTGTATTCTTTCCATATAAAGTTGGCTTACCGCCACCGATATAGCCACCGTGACCAACAGTTATCCATCTGACCCTATCTGAATTAAGTCGGTTAATTTCACCATGAATTATTTTATATTGACGAGACTTTATGTCATATTGAATAATCATTGAGTTATCTGGGTGTTTAGAGAAAGCATGCGCAGTCGCTTTACTTGATATCTCATCCCCTTCAATTTGAACAATGACATTATAACTATACTCAGTGGGCTTTCTTGCTCTGTCAGGATCAGCATCTTTAGCACGCTCTGCTTGGTATATTTCATATGGGTCAAGCCAGGAGTCAATTTTTTCAGTACTCGCTGATTGTTCTCCAGCTAAGGTAAGCAATCGATCCTCTTTCATATGATTAATATGTGTGTCAAAGAAATCTGTATCTAATTTAGCTATCACCTTGTTATTATCAATATACTGTTCAATTTTTTTATCTTCATTAATATTAAACCTGTGGTTAACTCTATATACTTTATATTCATTTTTAGAAATGAATATATCCCCCTCTATTGTCTTTAATAAATCTTTGCTAGATTTCAACTTATCGAACAAATCAGTAAATTCCATAACATCTGAAAAAATAGTAATTATCTTACGATTAACTGTAACTTGAGCTTCTACTATATTTTTTTGTTCATTATAGC
The DNA here is from genome assembly GCF_041953405.1 of Providencia xihuensis. NCBI lineage: Bacteria > Pseudomonadati > Pseudomonadota > Gammaproteobacteria > Enterobacterales > Morganellaceae > Providencia > Providencia xihuensis. The sequence continues at coordinate 3,118,609 of NZ_CP169565.1, forward strand.
CTGTATAAATTAGCTTTATACTTAATTCATTATCTTCAATTATTTCTTTTCTTTCTATTAATAATTTTATTTCTAGGTCCCTTAGTCTTTTAGCTTCTATTCCTTTAAATTTTCCTCTATCACTTTGAGTTGCAGAATTTCCAACTATAGAAATATAAACTTTATGCTCACCATTCTCAAATGAACTAAAATTATAATTCTCTTTATTCATAGAGATAAAGTGCTCTATAAAATCAACAAATACTTGATGTTCATCGGCCATATAAGTGCCCGCATTAGGATCAAAAAATCTATATTTCCAATTTTTATTTTCATCATCATAATTAACACTGATCGCCATTGAGTGTTGCTCTGATGAAAAATGGCATAAAAAGGGCTCTTTACTATTACGAGTATGTTCCATCAAACTAGAACTTAATTCACTTAACTTAATTTCATATAAACCTTGATTCCCATAATTGCTTATATTTTGCCTTGAGTTTGCAATTCCTCTTTTTCTATTATAACTTTCCAACTCTAAATAAAGATCTCTTTGAACATCTGTGATTATTACATCCACAAAAAAGGTTATATCTGAGTGGCTATAATTTTCATTAATTGTTTTCAATTTAGATTTAAATTTATTTTTTAACTTTATGAATAGTGGATCTGATACAACTGCCTTTCCATCATTTGTTTCAAAAAATGATGGCTCTGCATGTAACGCCTCCCAATATTTTTTAGTTTTAATTTTAATTCCATTGTTTAAGTAATCATAATAATCACTATTTTCTATATTTTTATTCAATGCTAAAAGATGGTTATATTCAAAAATTTCTTCTACATATTCAATGAAGTTTCTTTTTTTTGTAACAAGGTCAACACCTAATAAATTTTCGACATAATCGCTATATAACATACCTTTTTCATTAAAATTTTGGGTCGTTATGACATCTAGCATGTAATAATCTAATATCTCTTTCGCATGTATTTTTAGTGCATCTTGTTTTATTTTACTCAAGTGTACTGATTTTCCTTCATCATTAGTTAACACATAATTTAAGTGATTCAACATTTTCAGGAATTTTTCACCATTACCTTCTGCAGCATATGTTAAAAATGAACTTGAAAAACCATAACAATATCCAGGCAATTTAGATAAATCCAAACCATATTCATTAAATACAGTCGAATAGATGCCCCTATTTTCATCACTTGTAAAATATTCAATAAATTGAGTTTGTGAAAAATCAACACCATCTACAATATTACCCATTATTAAAAATCTCCATATAATTTAAAATGAACAAAGATGTTTAAATAAAACAATTAGCAAAACAATATTACAATTAAAAATCATATTAGTTAAATAATTTAACATTAAAAACAATATTATAGGATAGAGTTCAATATTTATATTTAATATAAATACATTACCAATTTGAAATAAATACTACTTATTGAAGTATTTTTTAGTCAACTATATAGGTAATAGATTCAATTGAATTTTATGTATCAAATTAATAATAATTAATTTTATATGGTAGGATTCGTCTTGTATTTATGACCTAAATTAGATATAGGTCTATGTCCAGATATCAAACTCCAGGGTTTATTGATTTTATTCATACTACTTCGAAACTATCTAAGTAATTACCAATAAATTTAGCACTTTGGTATATTATTAAAAAGATTAGATAACTTGGTACTTGTGATTTAATTCAACAGGGAAAAGGAGTTGTAAATAATCAAGAATAGCTTTCATCAAATGTAATAGGCCGATATTTAAAAATAAATATCGGCCTTCATTTTATTCAGGTAACTAATTACTGTAATGCTGGTGTTACTGTATTAGGAGTCTCTTGCCCAAACCCTTTTAGACCAACAACATGTACGTGCTCATTATTACCAATCACTTTACGAACCAATTTATAGGTTGTCCCTTTTTCTGGACTAATATTCTCCGGCGCTGCAATAATCAATTGCATCTCTAGCCTATCACACAGCTCAAATAGCGTTGCTATTGACTTAGCATCTAAGCGTGCAGCCTCATCTAAGAATAATAAACGGCAAGGAATAATATCTTTAGCTCGTAAACGCCGTGACTCTTCTTCCCAACTTTGTACTACCATCACAAGAATTGACATCCCTGTTCCGATAGCTTCACCTGTTGATAACGCACCACTTTCTGCTTTTAACCAACCATCTGAGCCACGATTAACCTCTACATCTAACTCTAAATAGTTACGATAATCTAACAGCTCTTCCCCGATAGTTTGTGGTAAACGCTGCCCAACATCCACTTGTGGATTCAGACGCTGATACAGTTTTGCCATAGCTTCAGAGAACGTTAAACGTTGGCTAGTAAATAAGTCTTGGTGCATCTCACTTTCTTCCGATAGCACGCTCAATAACAGTGCATGGCTTTCGCGAATATTGACGTTTAGACGTACCCCTTTAACCTGACCAAATGCCACAGCCTGTAACCCTTGGTTAAGCATACGGATGCGGTTTTGCTCACGTTGAATTGTTTTACGGATAATATTCGCCACACTTTTCGAACTAATGGCCAGTTTTTGCTCACGTGCTGTTAATTCTTCCGTTAAACGTGCAAGCTCAATTTCCATTTGTTCAATCGCATCAATCGGGTCATCAGTGCGAATGATATCTTGGCGAATACGCTCACGTAGGTGCTGATAAACGGCAATAAAGAACTGAATTTTACGCTCTGGATGTTTTGGGTCTTCCGATAGACGTAAAACATCACGCAAATGCTCGTTATCTGACACAGCTAGACGTAGGGCCCCTAGCGCCTTATCCGACATTGAACGCAGGCTGTCACCATCGGTATATGCAAGTTCACGACGGTGTAAGCGGCGTTCAACACCGTTATCTTTCACCAAACGCATTACTGCACACCAACCCGCTTTCGCCGAAACGACTTGCTCACGCAGCTGGTAATAATCTTTTTCGAGTTTGCGTAGACGTTTTTGTAAGTTATCCATTTCAGCTTCACATAGTGTTAGCTGCTTTTCTAACTGATTAATACGACTACGATTTTCCATTACTCGTTGATGTAATTCATCACGACGAATCCGAGCCCGTTCTTGCGCATCTGGGTCGGCTTTAACACCGATTTCCTGCATTTCAGCTTCTAGCTCTTTCAGCATTTCTTGCTTCGTTTCAAAAGAGCTACGTAATGAAGCAAAAACTTGGTGATATTGAGCAGATTGAGCTTGGTGCTGACGTAATTGCTCACGAGCACGTGTACGTTCTGTTTCCGCTTGTTCTAAACGTTGGCGTAATTTTTCGTTTAAGTCGGCATTTTCATTGACCATACCTGTCGAGTCACTGTAACTAAAGTGAGCACGGCGCTGGACAACTTCAACCACAGCAAAGGCTTGCTGTTTCGCATTTTGCTGTGTGTGTTTTGCAGTATCATAATCTTTACGCAATTGGTCGTGCTGCTCAGGATCGCTGAGCAATACTGTCACAATCGGCTCTAATTTTTCTAACGCATGTCCATGTTTATTCAGGAAATGCGCCGCTTCTTCTGCTTCAATCAGCTCTTCGCTAATTTCTTCCGCTCTATCCGCCAAGGTTTCATCGAGCAGTAACCCCATTTGAGGTAAGAGGCGATTCAAAGAAGCTAAGCTTTCTTTACCTTGAGTAAACTGCTGGCGTTGCTGCGAAGTTTGTTCTTCATATTGGCTTAATGCACGTTCAAGTTCAGTACGCTTTTGATTTAATGTCCGAATTTCAGCTTCAGGATCACTTTCAAACGCCACGGAAATATGTTGGCCAATGAAGCGACTAAATGCTTGGTGTGCACGCTGAATTTTTTGCACATCAAAAGAGAGTGTCGCATAACGCTCTGCGAGTTCATCACGTTCTGCTGTGAGCGACTCTAAATGACTTTCACGCGCTGCACGGCCAAACAGTGGCAATTCAGGGTAGCGCGAATAACGCCATTGGCGCTCAGATGAACGTACTAAAACGGCACTTTCAAACTCTTGAGCATCAAAAACGCTATCATCGAAAGAAGATGGGTCTCCCTCAATGAAATACACATCATCTGGGCAATCTTGTAGTGAATCCAGCTGGCTACGAACCACATCAAGGTCTTGTACCACGATACCGTGGCGAGCTGGGCCGTATAGCGCTGAGAAATAAGCGGCATCTTCAATGGTAATATCATCATAGATTTCAGACAGTAAAACACCATTGAAACGCTCTGCCAGCGCTAACATGCGGCTGTCTTCTGCCCCACTTGGCTGGCTTAAACGCTCAATTTGTTTTTCAAGATCGCGGCGCTGGGCTGCAACTTCATCACGTTCAACAGTAATTTCGCGCTCTTGTTCGAGCAATTGCTGCATAAACTCAGTAACAGCGGTACTTGAATCGAATGCCTCGCTCGATTGTTCGTTCAGTTGCGTTAACGCTTCTTGAGCAACAATCCACGCAGGAGCCTTCGCTGAAAGCTGAGCAATACGCTGACGAATTTGTTCAAGCTCTTGGCGCATTTGCATGCGTCGTTCACCACTTTCATTTACACCAACACTTAATTCTTCTTGCTGAGCTTCAAGCTCTGCCATTAAGGCATCGAGCTCATCGGGCTCATAGCTCTGTCCTTGGCGTTTACAAAACTCAGCGAGTAACCTTTCTGCATTTTGCTGGCTACTTAAACGCTGTTGTAATTCAGAGAGTTGCATACGTAAAGGTTGAACACGCTCAGCTAAATGTTGCTGGGATGACCAATCACGCAATAATGCACGCGCTTGTTGATAAGCATCACTGCGACTCACCTCACCCACCATGTTCTTAACGAGTTGATAGGCTTGCTCAAATTGGCTGTGTGCAGCATCTGCTACACTCATTTTTTGTTCAAGTGCCAATAAGGCTTCGGTTGCTTGCTGTTCCCGGGCCTCAAACGTGTCTAACCATTCATCTGCATTATCGATGGTTAATTCAGGTAATTGACACAGCTCACGTGCACGATTCAGCGCATGCAGTGCTTGTTGATATTGAATGGCGCGCGTTTGCTGTACATCAAGCGCTTGCTGGTAATCGGCGAGCTGATTTTTTAATTCATCAACCTCAACTTCCGCCGCTTCAGCACGTGCTTCAAATTCCTCTTGTGATTCTGTCGCTTGTGCAACAACTTCACTTTGTTCTTCAAGGCGATATGTCAGTTCTTCGATATCAGCTTGATAACGGTCGATTTTCTCTTGCTGGCGAAGGGCTGCTTGCACTAAGTTTAAGTGATCACTTGCTGCTTGGTAGTCCGCCTCTAACTCTGTTGACGAGCCATTTTGCTCATTTAATTCACGCGCCATTTCAACACTGCGAACTTGTTCAACACGGAGTTGTTTACGGCTAGCGTAGAGTTCATTACGTGCTGCCAATGCCGCATCAAGGTGAATGCGTCGTTCATTTGAGTGGCGCATGTAATCCGCAGAAACATAGTCTGTGGCTTGGCTAATCAGATGTTTGAATAGATCACGGTCTGATTGAGTAACGCGGATAGCTTCAAGGGTTAAACGGTTTTCCCGTAGTGCAGCTTCCATGTCTTGGAACGCTTTACGGACTCCGCTGTTTTCTGGTAATAAATAGTCACGTAATGAACGCGTGATTGCACTTGAAATCCCGCCATACAGCGAGGCTTCAATAAGACGGTAGTATTTACTACGATCCCCTGCTGAACGCAGGCGTTTAGGCAATACGCCTAATTCAAACAGAATCGAGTGGTAATCAGTTATCGAGTTGAATTGCTTGAATAAAATGCCATCTTGCTCTTCAAGTCTTTCTTTTAACTCATTTAATGGAATAACCTTGGCCTGACGCCCATCAATCACATCCGTTAAAATTTCGGTCGGTACAGTGGCAAGTGGCACACCTTGCACCATAAATGGCTTAATATCGACTTTTTTATCACGCCCAGCGACTTGTTGTAAGCGCACCCCGACCATGACACGCTGGTGTTTTGAGTTCAGCACATCCAAGATGGCATAACAGACACCTGGACGTAATTTACCGTGTAAGCCTTTATCACGGGAACCCGATGTCGCACCCGCCTCTGTGGTATTACGAAAATGCAGCAAGGTTAAATCAGGGATCATGGCAGTAATAAACGCCGCCATGGTCGTCGATTTACCTGCACCATTCCCCCCTGAGAGTGTAGTCACCAGCTCATCAAGGTCAAAAGTACGAGCAAAAAAACCGTTCCAGTTCACCAGCGTCAGTGAGCGAAATTTTCCGCGTTCAATCATTATTCTTCATCCTCATCACTTTCTGCTGGGTCTTGGCTATCTTCGACTTCGTCGTCATCACTGTCTTTGAGTGATAATTCACCATCGAGGGAAATAGCTTCACCATCACGGATCATACGTAATTGGGCATCTTGCGGATTATCACCACTGCGCACATCAGCACCAAAACGGAAAACCGATTCGCTAATAATGAATTTACTCGAATCATTTTGCAAAAAATGCACCATGCCTAAACGGCGTAAACGGTTTAGTGATGTTCTTAGTTTTTCCTGCAATTTTTGTTTATCAAGGTCAGACCCTGTCGAGCGCTGATTAACAAATTTCAATAATTTGCTTTCATCTGCCAGCGATAGCAGCTCCTCAAATAACTCTTGTGAGGTAAAAATACCTTGGTTACTTAAGCGCTCTGGACTCAAATAGAGGTAACAAAGGATTTTCCCAACCATCATATCCAACTCAGACAATACGGAGCGTGGGATTAATGTGGTTGAGCGAGGACGCAGATAGAAAAAACCTTCTGGCGCACGGATTAACTCAACGTTATAACGTGCGTAAAATTGCTCTAACGCTTCCTGAAAATCCATCAAAAATGCGTGGTTATCAAGGTCATCAATGCTAATGTGGCGACCTGAACGCAATTGGCTGTCTAGCTCTGGAAAAATAGGGTTAGCTAATGCTTGAGCCAGCTTAACTGGCATAAATTGTTCAATATTTGTCGATGACATGTGCCTGTACCTTGGCTCCGTGATCATTAATAGCTTGCCATTCTGCCGGTAATCCCGCCAAATCAGCCTCTGCGATACCTAATCTTACAGCTTGATCAATAATAATTCGCGCCACATCAAAATGACGTTTTTGCGGATACTGCTGCAAGTAATCATGTAATACACGACCAACATCTAATGGACGCTGCTCTATTTTATAGAACGCGAGTTCTGCTTCCATTAGTTCTGCAAGCCTATCATTTAATTCGCTAAATTCTTCAAATTCCAGTTCTGATGGTAACTCACCTGTGACTTCTTCATCATGCAAGGCAAGTTCTTCGTCTCGCATGTCGAATAATCGGTCAGCATTGGTGTAAGTGAGTGCCCAAGGGCTGTCGAGATAATGTTGAACGGATTGACGTAACCGCTGAGAAAATATGCGATTTTTATCCATATCAATCGCAGTACGGATAAATTTATGAACATGACGATCATAGCCAATCCAAAGATCAATGGATTGTTGCCCCCAGCTCACAATACGGTCTAATTTATTTTGCAAATCAAAAACTAACCTATCAACCATATCTGAAAATATAGGCGCATTCATGTTCGCTTCTTGAATACGTAGCAAGTTAGCTTGTAGTTTATCCCCTGCGGCCTCTAACGTATCTTGCAATTCTCTCAGAGTTCCTGAGGTTTCTGACAATAATTGTTCGCAGTTGGCAATCGCCGCTTGCCAGTCTTGGTTTAGCAGTGCTGCAATATCTTCTTTTACGGAATTTTGTTGCTCATCCATTATTCGCTGGGATAAATCAATGCTATCAAAGATTTCAGCTACAGAATATTTTAGCGGAGCAAAAACATAACGATGCCAATAAAACTCATCACCGCCCTCTTCGGCAGCTTCTGCCGCACGTTGCAATTCCCCTGCAACGATAGAAAGCTGCATCGAAAGCCGTAACGTTGAAAATTCACGTTGGCGAATATAGTAATCACTAATACCAATGCCTAATGGTGTCAAACGATAAATTGCATTACCTTCGACAATATCACTTGCAAAGCGGTTAAATATTTTCTGGCGTACCATATCATTGATGGCATTATTTGCGCGTACCGCCAGTGACTCTGTCGTTTGTTCAAACCCTTTGCAAACCTCACGGAAGGCATCGACCAATTCCACTTCGCTCATCTCACCATTCACCCGCTCACTATTCAGTACAGCAACGGCAAGTAAAAATGCTAAACGTTCAGCGGGAAGTGAAATTGCAAAATCATTTTTTCGTGCCCAAGACACGAGCTCAGGGACGGTCTGGGAAAAATCACTCATAAATCGTCCTTTTGTATTTGTTTGCGTGCCATGACATGAATGTAGCGCCCCATGCTGATATACGGTTCCTCACGGCAATATTGTTGTTCAAGCGCCAACAACGCAGGAAAATCTTTTTGCTGTAACTGCCGACTTTGCAAATAATCATGGAAAACCCGGACACCGCTTTTCCCTAAGATATCCATCTTACACTCTGCTAACCACTCATCAACTTGCTGAGGAAATAGCGGTTTTTGCGGTGACAACGAACGTTTACGCCGACGTTGGATATGCGGTGTTGCAAGATGAAAATTACCTAAAATTGCATTACGCATAACCAAGCCATTTGCATTATAGAACATGACAGAAAATACGCCTTCTGGTCTGATTATATCTGCCAGCTGTTCAATTGCATATTTTTGATCGCTAATCCATTCAAGAACCGCGTGAAAAAGAACAAGGTTAACTGGTTCATCAACATATTGTGCAATATCTTGTACTGCACAATGGACAAACTGCATGTTACCAATAATTCCCTCTTCTTTGGCTAACTCACGAGCACGTTCCAACATCTCTTCGGATAAATCGCAAAGTATGATTTGATGACCTAATGCCGCTAATTTGCGCGAAAAATGGCCTTCTCCGCCACCTGCATCAAGGATCCGTAGCGTTTTTCCCTTAAACTGGGTCTCTAATAGTTGAGTTAAGTCTTGCCAAACCACCGCTTCACGTATTTTGCCTTTGGTCGTTCCGTAGATATTTTTTGCAAATTTATCGACAATATCATCAAAGTTGCGGTCTGCCATGTGCTATCCAGTTGCCTATCATTCGTCATTTACAGCATATTTATGGGTCAATTTGTCGCAAAAACATTCAAAATTAGCCAATTTCATCCATATTTTGATGAAAATTTATCTAATCATGAATATTATCACTGAGTATTGTGCTTATCACACAAGATGTTGGCGACAATTGAAACGTAAATTATAACAGATAATAGCTATATTTTTGCATAGTAGTTTTTTTTGCTCAGCGAATTTCATTTTGGCATTATTAACGCTAATTTTCGTTGTCTTATGTAGCAAATTTGCCAGACTCATACCGAGTATTGGCAGTGGTTAGTCCCCTAAATATAGGCTTGATTATGTTATTTTTCTTAAAGAAGTACATTGGCTCACTTTTGATGCCATTGCCACTATTGCTCATCATTGGGGCTATCGGGCTGCTTTTACTGTGGTTTACTCGCTGGCAAAAATGGGGGAAAAGCTTAACAACCGCGAGCTTAGTGTTAATAGCGCTACTTGGTTTACAACCCGTTTCAGATAGCTTGCTCGCCCCTATTGAGGGTAAATACAATAAACGCTATGAATTAATCACAGAAAACCCACCAAATGATATCAAGTACATCGTAGTCTTAGGCGGTGGTTTTACCTATAACCCTGATTGGAGCCCAAGCGCCAATTTATTAAATAACAGCCTGCCAAGGGTCACCGAAGGCGTGCGTTTATATCTTAAACACCCTGGGAGCAAACTGATATTCACAGGCGGAAAAGCCAACAGCACGATGAGCAGTGCCGAAGTTGCAGCTAACGTAGCACAGTCATTGGGTGTTCCTGAGTCAGATACAATCCCACTCACTGACCCCAAAGATACACAAGAAGAGGCTTACGAGGTTGAGAAAATCATTGGTAAAGCGCCATTTTTACTTGTGACATCCGCTAACCATCTGCCAAGGGCTATTACAATGTTCACCGATAGAGGTATGCAGCCTTATCCAGCCCCTGCAAATCAATTAGCCATTAGCAGTGGTATTAATCCATGGGAAAAATATATTCCTTCATCCTATTACTTCAGCCATAGCGAGCGAGCTTGGTACGAGTTTATTGGCACGATTTGGTGGCATATAAAGCCTGACAATACTCAAGCCTTGGAAGAATCACTCAGCACACCTGAGTTAGTTGTTTCCGAATAAAAACAAAAAGGCGTAACTCATTAAGGTTACGCCTTTTTTATCGCATCATGCCATTGGTAAAAGCGAATAAATACCTATGATAAGAATTGTTTTCTCACCAACTCTAGGTCTTCTGGTGTATCAACACCTGCCCCCGGTGTCACTTTTGCAACGTCCACATGAATTTTTTCGCCATACCAAAGCACTCTAAGTTGCTCAAGCATTTCGATTTTCTCTAGCGGGCTCGCTTCCCAATGAATATAACGGCGAATAAAGCCTGCACGATAAGCATAGATACCAATATGGCGTAAGAAAAAATCACCTATCGAATCATGGTTTTTCGCAAAATTGTCTCTATCCCAAGGGATCGTTGCACGGGAAAAGTACAATGCATACCCTTCATGATCTGTCACCACTTTCACTGCATTTGGGTTGAAAGCTTCATGTGCATCATGAATTGGTACAGCTAGAGTGCCCATATTCGCTTTACTGCCTTGAAGGTTATGAGCAACTTGGCTAATAATTTCAGGCGGAATTAACGGCTCATCACCCTGTACATTCACAATGATTTCATCATCAGAGAAGCCATATGTATCAATAACTTCAGCTAATCTTTCTGTACCTGATTGGTGATCAGGGTTAGTCATACACGCTTCGCCACCCGCAGCAATGACCGCATTCGCCACATCTTGGTGGTCTGTTGCGACAATCACTCGGTCTGCACCTGATTTAATGGCTTGCTCCATCACTCGAACAACCATCGGTTTACCATGGATATCAGCCAGCGGCTTGCCAGGTAAACGGGTTGATGCATAACGCGCAGGAATAATAACCGTAAACATGGCGATTATTGTCCTTCATCTAATGAGACTTGGCGCGCTTCGTTTTCGAGTAAAACGGGGATGCCATCTCGAATGGGATAGGCCAGATGATCAAACTTACAGATAAGTTCGAGGTGTTCTTTGTTGTAACTTAATTTGCCATGGCAAACAGGGCAGGCAATGATTTCAAGTAAACGGTGATCCATGTTTTCTCCCGAATGGATTTGACTCACTTAGAGTCAGGATATCACATGCAGATATCACCGTTAACTTTAATCTTTCTGATTAAGATCGCCTGCGAAGATGAGAGGATGAAAGCAGGAGAAATTGTGCTGTTTTTATTTAGTAAGCAATAACGTCAGCAGCCGTTATGCCATCGGAACTACGAGTTAAGGAAAACTCAACGTTTTGACCTTCAAACAATGATTTAATTTTTTTATTAGCAATTGATTTTGTTGTCACAAATACATCATCTCCACCATTAAAAGGTGAAATAAAACCGTAACCTTCTTTTGCGTCAAACCATTTAACTCGACCCATATGTAATTGAAAATTCATATTAAAACTCCTTTTGTTCTAAGAACAATACCTTTTTATTTTTGTATCATTACTCTTTCTTGCTTCCCATTTATATATTGCCGATCTATTAATACATTAAAGAGTAATTAAACTTTTACCAATTCATGCACTAAATTATTGTGCATCTTTTATAACGCCCGTAAATGTAAATTTCAGGCACCACGCATCTACTGTGAAGTTAACAGTCTATTTTGACATTATGATGACAAAACTAAGTAACAACGATTTAACAGCGTTGATGTGCGAGGATATGAAGACTAACTAAAGAACGGAGCGTGAAATTAAGCTAGTATAAAATCCAATTATTACTGTATTGTATCTAGATACATAATAATTAGACCTATATCACAGTGGCGATATTATTATCATAGTGAAGTGTTAGTGGCAAGCATTTTTGTTATTTGTGATAAGTTTTTTTATTTCACTTAGGATTTTTTGCTCACCATTGGATGATAATTGCGCCTTTACAGGTAAAAACCACCAATTTGGCTGTGCAAATGAGCGGCATTTAATGGCATCTTTTTCAGTCATCAGTAAGCTTTGGGTAGGTTTAACAAGAGCAGCAAGTTGTTTTTGCTCATAATCTTGGTGGTCAGCAAAAGCGTGGGTATTCATCAACGTAAGCCCTTTATGCTCTAAAGAGGCAAAAAAACGAGGCGGATGCCCAATTCCAGCCATTGCAACTACTGATTGAAGCTGGGTAACAGGCTGATTTTCTGAAGTCACAATATTAACCGCAGTGTCACCTTCTAGGGTCATCAATACTTCACGCCCCTCTGGCTGCCCACCATTGACAATTAATGCATTCACACTATTTAAACGCCCCGCTCGTTCTCTCATGGGCCCAGCAGGTAGCCACCACCCATTACCGAAACGACGCTGACCATCAATCACAACGATTTCATAATCACGTTGCAATGCATAATGCTGCAAACCATCATCAGTGATGACCACATCCAATTCGTGCACGGCCAGAAGTGCTTTGACTGCATCACTACGTTTAGGGGCTACTGCAACGGGGGCTTTAGTACGATGGTAAATTAGAACAGGCTCATCACCAGCAGCTGTTGTTGACGTATTTTCATCAAGAACAAGTGGGTAACTCTCTGCTTTTCCACCATAACCGCGAGACACCACCCCCACTCGATAGCCTTCTTTTACCAGCGACTCAACCAACCAGATTACCACTGGCGTTTTGCCATTACCTCCAGCTGTGAGGTTTCCCACCACAACCACAGGTATTGGTGCTTTCCAAGAGCGACTTAGTCCGACTTTATAAGCTGAATGGCGTATTATTGCTATCAATCCATAAAGAAAAGATAACGGCAATAGTAATACATACAGCCATGATTTACCGGACCAAATACGTTCTATCATTGTTTAAATTGAATACTATGTAATTGAGAATAAGCCCCATTTTGCGCTAGCAACGATGTATGTGTTCCACGCTCAATGATATGACCATCTTGTACAACTAAAATTTCATCTGCATTTTCAATTGTTGATAACCGGTGCGCTATTACCAATGATGTTCTATTTTTCTGTAACTCATCAAGTGCAGCTTGGATTGCACGTTCTGATTCAGTATCAAGTGCTGATGTCGCCTCATCAAGGATCAAAATTGGTGCATCACGTAATAAAGCACGTGCAATTGCAATACGCTGGCGTTGTCCACCTGAAAGCATGACACCGTTTTCACCAATAACGGTATCTAACCCTTTATCAAGCTTAGCAATAAAGTCCATGGCATAAGCCATTTCAGCCGCTTTTTCAATTTGCTCACGGCTATAGCTTCCATCCGTTGCATAAGCAATATTATTCGCTATCGTATCGTTAAAAAGGTAAACATGTTGCGATACAAGAGCAACTTGGCTACGCAATGATGACAGTGTGTAATCACGAATATCATGGCCATCAATTTGGATAGAACCTTTATCAATGTCATAAAAGCGCGTGATTAGGTTGGCAATTGTCGATTTACCAGAGCCTGAACGTCCAACTAACGCAACGGATTTTCCTGCTGGCAAAGTAAAAGAAATATCATCTAATGCAGGATGATCTTTTGTTGCATAAGTAAAAGTTACATTCTCAAATTTGATATTACCCTTCACATCCTTGAGAACTTTAGTCCCTTCATCTTTTTCTTGTTCGGAATCTAAGATAGCAAACAACGTTTGGCAAGCCGCCATTCCACGCTGAAATTGCGCGTTGACGTTCGTTAATGATTTTAACGGGCGCATCAATGCAAACATAGATGAGAAAACAACGGCAATAGTACCAGAGGTGAGTTCATCGCGAATATCAGGAAAACTTGCTGCATACAAAACGAATGCAAGGGCAAATGAGGCAATCAGCTGCACAATGGGGTCTGAAATTGCCGACGCGGTCACCATCTTCATATTTTGGCGGCGCATATTATTACTAACTTTATAAAAACGCTCAGTTTCAACTTTTTGGCCACCAAAAATTAAAACTTCTTTGTGTCCTTTTAGCATTTGTTCCGCACTTGCAGTGACATGCCCCATACCTGTTTGCATATTTTTACTGATCTTACGAAAACGCTTAGAAACAATTCGGATAGTAATGGACACGATAGGCGCGATAACAATCAAAATGAGTGATAATTGCCAGCTATAGTAAAACATCATCGTAAATAAGCCGATGATATAAGCACTTTCACGGATAATTGTAATTAATGCACCTGAAGATGACGACGCAACCTGTTCTGAATCATAGGTAATTCGAGATAAAAGCGTTCCCGTGGATTGTTGGTCGAAAAAACTCACTGGCATTCCCATCATATGGCCAAAAAGTTTACGGCGCATATTCATCACAACTTTACCTGCAACCCAAGAAACACAATAAGTTGAGACAAAACTAGAACCACCACGGACAACCATTAAACCTAATACGGCGAGTGGGAGCCATTTTAATACATCGTTATCGGCTTTATCGAAACCTTCATCCAATAAAGGTTTTAATAACGAAATCATAAACGCATCGCCAGCAGCGTTTATAATAAGAGCAATTGCTGCAACAATTAAGCCCGCTTTAAAAGGCGCAATAATCGGCCATAAGCGGCGAAAAGTTTGTTTTGTCGAAAGGTCTTTATCATTCATACTTTTAATTACCAGACTTAATGTAAGCGCACTATTCTACTCGGGAAACAGCGGTAAGCCAAACCACAGATGATACCAACGCGGAGAAATTTCATCGCGGTAGCTACGTGCACTGATATTTTCTTTGTTAAACCATAATGTTAACTGCCCTTTCTCTGCAGTATTTAACCAATGGATATTATTTTTTTTGTACCTTTGATAGACCTTTTCCGACGGAATTTTCCATGCGCTATACCTTGCCGATGAAACGAGAACCATTTCAGGTTGAACATTTCTTAACAATAAGTTAGTTGATGATGTTTGGCTTCCATGATGAGGCGCAAACAAAATAGAAGAATGGAGGCTATGTTTATAAGTTTCAACTAATTTTTCTTCTCCCTTCTTTTCAATATCTCCAGTCAATAAGATTTTATGGTATCCATCTGTAAACTGTATAACACATGAATCATTATTATGAGAAATAGCGGATAATTTTTCTGGCCACAAAACTTCAAACATCAACTTTCCCCATTGCCATTTTTGTCCTTTAACGCAAGGTAGATTCATCATCTTTTTAAACTTATTCGATTTCTTTTGCTTAGATTTAGCTAAATGAATTCCAAAACTACTTCGTAAATTCAACCACGGATATTCCTTAATTAAGTCACTGACCCCTCCAGTATGATCCAAATGATTGTGGCTTAAAATAATTCCCATCGGTATTATATTTCTTTGTTTTAAAAAAGGAATTATTTGCCTTTTGGCATTGCTATGCCCTTTCCAAGAGTTTCCAGTATCATATAGGTAAGCTAAATTATTTTGCTCAATAATAACAGCTAAGCCATGCCCAATATCGAGTAATGTCATACTCCAGTCATGCACTGGCTTTTTATCGTTGCTCCGCTCTACTAAAATCAAAACCACAATGCACCCAATAAGAGAAAAATACGTTTTATACCACCTAAATAGGCATATTAGCGCTATAGACCAGCAAATAAATAATAGGTAATAGGGTATATGAAAAAGATCTATCCAATAGCGGCTAAAAAAAGGTAGCGGAAGCAATCCAAAATCAATGACTCTATCTATAAAACCAAAAATTAAATTTTGTAATGTTAGATTTGGTATTAAAAAAATAGCCAATATTGCGGGTACTACTCCCCAAGATATCAATGGAACAAACCATAAATTGGCAAATATGCTCATGACATTAACACCATTAAATACAATTACTTGCATTGGTATTAATAAAATCAATAACCCAACCTGTAAATGTACTAAACCTATGACTTTGCCAATAACTTTCGTTTGAATTAGATGTGCAGGTAATGGAAAAACGGTCAACCAATACAAAATAGCTAAAACAGCAAAACTCGATAACCAAAAGCTATCTGATAAAATAGCAAGTGGGTCAAATAGTAAAATGCCTGCAATACTCCAAAGTGCCCACTGCCAAGAAAAGAATAATGATGGGCTGTTTCGAATATAGACCCATAAAATCAGTGAAAACAATGCCCTAGTCGCTGGAATTGCAAAGCCAGAGACCCATGAATACAAAAATGCTAATACTAATCCCAATACAATAGGGAGAACCTGATTCATAAAACGAATGGGAAGCACATATTGTATGCCTCTGGCTATAAGAATCCCTAAATAGTAAGCCAACCCAATATGCAAGCCTGAAATCGCCATTAAATGAGTTAAACCAGTCTGCTGTAATAAACGCGAGTGTTTTTCAGACAATAATGTTCTTTCTCCAAACATTAATCCATAAATAATCCCTACATTTCTTAAGACACTAAGTGGCTCTATAAAATTATTGATTATTTTTTGCCTTATGGAGCATTCAGGATCCAATACCATATTTTCTTTATTCTTTAGTATACCAACAACCCGTTGCGCTAATTGATGCCGTTGTTGATCGAAACTACCTTCATTCAAAGAGTTATGTAAAGGCTTTAGTTTGCTATTAATTCGCCATGATTGCCCTGCACATATAATTTCTTTACTTTTCCATATTGCATAAAGCGGTGGGTAAATTACTTTATTATTAACCTTATCAATTTTAACTTTTAGTTTTTGTTCTTTATTTTCAGTTGATAAGCTGGTGACTGTTATGTCCAGATAATGATATCTTTCAGATAAAAAATTTATATTACTATTTATATTATTACCATGCCAATTTCCCCATAGAAAGAAAACCATTACTAACAAAACTAATTTTAGGGTTTTATTTACAAAACGTATAAATAATAAAAAAACAGAAGAAAACAAAATAAAAATTGAATCATCAATATTTAAAAGATTAGGTATAAATAACAAAGGTAATACCCCACCGATAACAGCGAATGATACCAATGTTAAGGATAATTTTGTGTCTTTATATTTCCATATCCTATTATTGTTTTGAAAGTTTTTCATTGTAATTTTATTTTTTATCTATTTTTAAACCTTATACCTAACTTAGCCTTTATTGGTTTAACTTTTAATTCATAAATACAACGTTAGAACGAACTTCCCAAAAGCATTTAATAAAGAATATTAATTACAAAATTTTTGCGAAGCGCTTCGCAGTCATACGTAGTTAAATACTATTTTTGTTTTCATACGATTATTTTCGCTTATTCTAAAAATAGTGTTGGTGTTGGTGTTGGTGTTGGTGTTGGTGTTGGTGTTGGTGTTGGTGTTGGTGTTGGTGTTGGTGTTGGTGTTGGTGTTGGTGTTGGTGTTGGTGTTGGTGTTGGTGTTGGTGTTGGTGTTGGTGTTGGTGTTGGTGTTGGTGTTGGTGTTGGTGTTGGTGTTGGTGTTGGTGTTGGTGTTGGTGTTGGTGTTGGTGTTGGTGTTGGTGTTGGTGTTGGTGTTGGTGTTGGTGTGGTGTTGGTGTTGGTGTTGGTGTTGTTGTGTTGGTGTTGGTGTTGGTGTTGGTGTTGGTGTTGGTGTTGGTGTTGGTGTTGGTGTTGGTGTTGGTGTTGGTGTTGGTGTTGGTGTTGGTGTTGGTGTTGGTGTTGGTGTTGGTGTTGGTGTTGGTCAGGATATAAAAAAACAGCGCCATGTTAAACACAAGCGCTGTTTGATGTAATAATTAAGATTTACAGTCTATTATTGACCGTAAATATTTACACGATCACGCAACTCTTTACCTGGCTTGAAGTGGGGAACATATTTACCTTCCAGTTCCACTTTGTCACCTGTTTTTGGGTTACGGCCAACTCGTGGTGCACGGTAGTGAAGAGAAAAACTGCCGAAACCACGGACTTCAATACGCTCACCGCTAGCTAACGTATCAGCCATATGCTCAAGAATTTCCTTTACAGCTTCCTCAACGGTTTTTGCTGAAAGATGAGATTGCTGGCTAGCCAGTCTTTCAATTAACTCAGACTTGGTCATAGTACCTCCCTAAACTACCGCTACAAAGGGGCAACATTACCGTTGCCCCCACTTAATTATTCGCCTTTAGCTGCTTTGAAAGCTTCAGCCATAGCGTTGTTGCCGAATGCTGTATCTTCTTGCTTGTTCACAGCTGCAACAGCGTCTTTCTCATCAGCTTCGTCTTTAGCGCGAACAGACAGGTTGATTACACGGTTTTTACGATCAACACCAGTGTATTTAGCTTCAACATCATCACCAACGTTCAGAACCAGAGTTGCATCTTCAACACGGTCACGTGAAGCTTCTGATGCACGCAGGTAACCTTCAACGCCCAGAGTCAGCTCAACAGTTGCACCTTTAGCATCAACCGCGATAACTTTACCAGTTACGATTGCGCCTTTCTTAGTTGCTGCTAAGTAGTTATTGAATGGATCTTCAGCTAACTGTTTAACACCTAAAGAAATACGCTCACGCTCTGCGTCGACTTGCAGAACAACAGCTGCGATTTCGTCACCTTTTTTGTATTCACGAACTGCTTCTTCGCCTGCAACGTTCCAGGAGATGTCAGACAGGTGAACCAGGCCATCGATGCCGCCGTCCAGTCCGATGAAGATACCGAAGTCAGTAATAGACTTGATTTTACCTTCAACGCGGTCGCCTTTGTTGTGAGTTTCTGCAAATTGCTGCCATGGGTTAGATTTGCATTGTTTCAGGCCCAGTGAGATACGACGACGTTCTTCATCGATATCCAGAACCATAACTTCAACAACATCACCAACGTTAACAACTTTAGATGGGTGGATGTTTTTATTAGTCCAATCCATTTCTGAAACGTGAACCAGACCTTCAACGCCTTCTTCGATTTCAACGAAGCAACCGTAGTCAGTTAGGTTAGTAACGCGACCAGTCAGTTTAGTACCTTCTGGGTAACGTTTAGCGATTGCGACCCAAGGATCTTCGCCCAGTTGTTTCAGACCCAGAGAAACACGAGTGCGCTCACGGTCGAATTTCAGAACTTTAACATTGATTTCATCACCAACGTTGACGATTTCGCTTGGGTGTTTAACACGTTTCCAAGCCATGTCAGTGATATGCAGCAGGCCGTCAACACCGCCCAGATCAACGAATGCACCATAGTCAGTAAGGTTCTTAACGATACCTTTAACTTCCATGCCTTCTTGCAGGTTTTCCAGCAGTTGATCGCGCTCAGCGCTGCTTTCAGATTCAATTACAGCACGACGAGAAACAACAACGTTGTTGCGTTTCTGATCCAGCTTGATTACTTTGAACTCAAGCTCTTTGCCTTCCAAGTGAGTAGTATCACGAACTGGGCGTACATCTACCAGTGAACCTGGTAAGAACGCACGAATGCCATTCAGTTCAACAGTGAAACCACCTTTAACTTTACCGTTGATAACACCAGTTACAGTTTCAGCTTCTTCGTAAGCTTTTTCCAGCATCAGCCATGCTTCATGACGTTTCGCTTTCTCACGAGACAGGATAGTTTCACCGAAACCATCTTCTACTGCATCCAGAGCCACATCGATTTCGTCGCCAACTTGGATTTCTAGCTCACCCTGAGCATTTTTGAACTGTTCTACTGGGATAGCAGATTCTGATTTAAGACCTGCGTCAACCAGGACTACGTCTTTGTCGATGGCAACAACAGTACCACGGAC
Organism: Providencia xihuensis; assembly: GCF_041953405.1. Lineage (NCBI taxonomy): Bacteria > Pseudomonadati > Pseudomonadota > Gammaproteobacteria > Enterobacterales > Morganellaceae > Providencia > Providencia xihuensis. The sequence continues at coordinate 3,138,364 of NZ_CP169565.1, forward strand.
GATAGAACCAGGACGAGTTTCAATATTCTGCAGGGATTCTTCAAAGAGTTGAGCAAAAGATTCAGTCATATTAATGATCTTCAAGAGTTTTTAATTAACGTCCACTTAGCTTCCCGCCAAATGGGGTTGTTTCACATACCCGACAACGTTCCATGTCGTAAGGTTAATGCTATGCTAATAAAATAACCAACATAGCGGTAAGTGCGTATATTATCTAATTATAAGCTAAAATAAAGCCTATTATCACGATAATTGTAGAATTTTTTTTGCGTAGGTGCGTGCTTTTTCAATAACTTCCTCAATAGACATACTTGTGGAATCCAGCACTAATGCGTCTTTCGCGGCAACAAGAGGCGCAACGGAACGGTTACGATCACGAAAATCACGCTCCTCTATTTCGCTTAAAAGACGTTCAAAATTAACATCAAAGCCCTTTTCTTGCAACTGCTTCATGCGCCGATGTGCGCGTTCTTCCGCTGAGGCGTCAAGGAAAATTTTCACTGGTGCGTCAGGAAACACAACAGTTCCCATGTCACGACCATCTGCAATTAAACCTGGCATCGTGCGAAATGCGCGCTGACGTCTTAATAATGCTTCTCTAACACGAGGAAATGTCGCGGTTTGTGAGGCTGTATTACCAACAGTTTCTGTTCTGATCTGATTGGAAACGTCTTCCCCTTCTAAGATCACTTTTAATACATTTTCTTCAGGAACAAAACGAACATCTAAATTTGCAGCCAAAGGCACTAATGCATCTTCTGATTGGATATCTACATGATGATGCAGTGCAGCCAATGCCAGTACACGGTAAATTGCACCTGAGTCTAAAAGTTGCCATCCAAAATCATTTGCCAATGCTTGGCAAAGGGTGCCTTTACCTGCTCCGCTAGGTCCATCAACCGTGATTACAGGGGCGATTGCCACCATAAAAAATCTCCTTTCCTGCAAATAGCCTCGGCTACCTACAATTGAATTCAGTGAAGGTATTATACCAATTCATCAATTTTGTGAAATAAGCAGGTTCTGATGATTGCAATAAATTAAGAGAAAGTTGATTTCTATGCGGAATGAAAAAGGTTGATATTTAGACTTTGCTATCAACCCTTTTCATCGGATGATTAACTTAATCGAGCTAACTGTTCAAAATAGTCGGGGAAAGTTTTTGCTGTACAACCTGGATCTAAGATAGTTACTGCTGTATCTGAGAGTGCAACTAAAGAAAAGCACATCGCAATACGATGGTCATTATACGTTTCAATTTCAGCATGCTGTAATTTTTTCGGCGGTATCACTCGAATATAATCGTGCCCTTCTTCTACTTCTGCACCCACTTTACGTAGCTCAGTTGCCATCGCATATAACCGGTCAGTTTCTTTTACACGCCAATTATAAATATTGCGAATAACCGTTTCACCTTCGGCAAATAATGCAACAGTACCAATTGTCATTGCGGCATCAGGGATAGCATTCATGTCCATGTCAATCCCTGTTAATGTTCCACGTTCACATTCAACAAAATCATCCCCCCAGCGAATGGTTGCACCCATTTTTTCAAGCACGTTTGCAAACTTAGTGTCACCTTGCAAACTGTTACGGCCAATACCTGTGACGCGTACAGTGCCGCCTTTAATCGCCGCTGCCGCTAAGAAATAAGAAGCAGAAGATGCATCACCTTCGACCAAATATTCACCTGGTGATTGATATTGTTGCTGGCCTTTAATGATAAAGTTCTGGTATTGATTATTTTCGACTTCAACACCAAAGGTTTTCATCAACGCTAATGTTATATCAATATACGGCTTAGAGACTAACTCTCCAATAATTGAAATGGTCGTGTCTTGCTCAGATCGAGGGGCTGCCATTAATAACGCAGTTAAAAACTGGCTTGATACTGAGCCATCAACCGAAATTTCCCCACCGACAAAACCACCTTTCAGGCGAATTGGGGGGTAATTTTCTTGCTCTAAATATTCAATGACAGCACCACCTTCTCTTAGCGAATCCACTAAGTGACCAATTGGGCGCTCTTTCATACGAGGTTCGCCTGTGAGCACAATGTCATTGTGGCTCAATGACAAAGCAGCGGTTAGTGGGCGCATTGCTGTTCCCGCATTTCCTAAAAATATTTCTAGCACATCAGGGTGAGATAAATTCCCCCCCAAACCTTCCACTCGACAACGTGTTTTATCTTCAGAAAGTTGATAATTCACACCTAGCAAGCTTAATGCATTCAGCATATGGCGAATATCATCACTGTCTAATAAGTTAGTGAGTGTGGTCGTTCCTTTGGCCATGGCAGCTAATAACAGTGCACGATTTGAGACACTTTTTGACCCTGGCAAGTTGATGGTGCCGTTAATTGAAGAGATAGGTTGTAATGTCAGGGATTGCATAAAAAGCAGTTTCTCCAGTGAAGTTGGCAAGTAAATAAAATTTGACCCTATTTTCTTTTTAATCGAATCGTGAGGGCACAAATAACCGACTGAACATCCTATTTCAGTCGGTAAATCTCATTATTGAGCGTGATGGCGTTCGAAATCAGCCATAAAATCAACCAATGCCTGCACACCATCTAATGGCATCGCATTATAGATAGACGCACGCATACCACCAGCCACTTTATGGCCTTTTAGTGAAAGTAGCCCTTGGTCTTTTGCCTCTTCGATAAATTTGGCATCTAACGCAGGGTTTTGCATTTGGAATGGTATGTTCATCCAAGAACGGTTTTCTACCGCAACGCGGTTGATATAAAACTGGCTATCATCAATCGCATTATAGAGTAACTGTGATTTTTCATAATTGCGTTTTGCCATTTCTTGCAAACCGCCTTGCGCTTTCAGCCATTTGAAAACCATACCCGCTAAATACCACGCAAATGTTGGTGGGGTATTAAACATCGAATCGTGCTTTGCTAATACTGTGTAATCAAATACTGACGGCGTTTGCGGTGATGCTTTACCTAATAAATCTTCACGAATAATGACAATAGTTAGCCCCGCAGGCCCAATATTTTTTTGAGCGCCTGCGTAAATCACGCCATATCGACTAACGTCGATAGGTTTAGAAAGGATGGAAGATGAGTAATCCGCAACGATAATTTTATCTTCGGGGAAATCAGGTTCTTCATGGATTGCTAAGCCACCAATCGTTTCATTAGGACAATAATGTACATAGGCCGCATCATCACTTAAAGGCCACTCGCTCATAGGTTTTAAGCTTGCAACGCCATCTTTTTCTTCTGTAATGTTGATGACGTTCGGCTTGCAGTATTTTTCAGCTTCTTTCGCTGCTGATTCTGACCAATAACCACTAACAATATAATCTGCAGTTGTTTTGCCCCCTAATAAATTCATTGGCAAAGTAGCAAAATGAGCGCGGGCTCCACCATGACAGAATAGTACTTTATAGTTATCTGGAATATTTAATAAGTCACGTAAGTTTTGTTCTGCTTCGGACGCCACTTCAATAAAGTCTTTTCCACGATGGCTGACTTCCATTACCGAAACACCTAAGCCTTTCCAATTACAAAATTCTTGTTCAGCACGACGCATCACTTCGACAGGTAGCATTGCTGGACCTGCACTGAAATTATAAACCTGACTCATTGACCTCACCCTATCTTCAATTATCGTTAGCAAAATTCACACAGATGCTTAAAGTTGTACCATTGTGAGCCTTTAGCTGCAACGGTTATTGTCGCGCGATAATGAAAAGTTATAGGGGAATTTGGGGCAGAATAAAGAAAAGAATTTTGTTAATCTCGTCACACTCTCAACAACCCTAATTTTATGAAGAAATTAACGATAAAAAACAGATAATATCCCGAACTGCTACCGAAAGTAACAATGCGGGATATTCAAACGAAGGGATTGATTAACTGATCACTTTACTCACAATTTCGATGGCTTCCTTTTCAATGAGGCGAAGGTGCTCTTCACCACGGAAACTTTCACAATAAATTTTGTAAGCTTCTTCTGTTCCTGAAGGCCTTGCGGCAAACCAGCCATAATCCGTCATAATTTTTAACCCACCAATGGATGCGCCATTACCTGGAGCCGTCGTTAAGCGCTGGGTAATTTTATCCCCTGCTAACATATCAGCTGCAACCATTTCTGGAGATAATTTACTCAGCTTAGCTTTTTCTTCGTGTGTGGCTTTGGCCTGAATGCGATTATAAATTGGGGCTCCGAATTTCTTGGCCAATTTATTATAACGCTGCTGCGGGTTTTCGCCTGTAACCGCTGTGATTTCAGCTGCTAACAAGCACAGGATAATACCGTCTTTATCTGTTGACCAAGGCGTACCATCGAATTTAAGGAATGATGCACCCGCGCTTTCTTCACCACCAAAACCCAGTTTCCCACTAAATAAGCCATCAACAAACCATTTAAACCCGACAGGCACTTCAACCAGTTCACGACCAATGTCGTTAACAACGCGGTCAATCATCGCACTGGAAACCAGTGTTTTGCCAACAGCGACCTCTTTCCCCCATTGCGGGCGATGTTGAAATAAATAGTCAATCGCAACGGCAAGATAATGATTAGGGTTCATTAGACCATCTGGTGTCACAATGCCGTGTCTGTCATAATCGGGATCATTAGCAAATGCTAAATCAAACTTCTCTTTCATCCCTAATAAGCCCGCCATTGCCCAACTAGATGAGCAATCCATACGGATAACACCATCATGGTCAAGAGGCATAAAACGAAAGGTTTGATCTAATTGGTCATTAACAATCTCGATATCTAGTTGATAATATTCTGCAATTTTTTTCCAATATTCAATGCCTGAGCCGCCTAATGGGTCAACACCTATTTTCAGCCCTGACTTCGCAATTGCCGCCATATCAACAACTTCACCAAGCGCAACCACATAAGGCATGATCAAATCTTGTGCTGTAACGTATTCACTTGCCATTGCAACATCAAAATTTAAACGTTTAACACCAACGAGGTTATCTACCAATAATTGGTTGGCATGTTTTTCAATGACTGATGTTAAATCAGTATCAGCTGGGCCACCATTAGCTGGATTGTATTTGATCCCACCATCTTCTGGTGGATTGTGAGATGGCGTGATGACAATGCCATCCGCTATATCAGTATGAGACTGGTTATAACTTAAAATTGCATGAGAGACCGCAGGTGTTGGCGTAAAGCCGTTATTCTCCTGAACAATCACATGAACTTGATTCGCTGCTAATACCTCAACCACTGTAATGAACGCCGCTTCAGACAATGCATGTGTATCTTTACCAACATAACAAGGCCCCGTAACACCTTGTTGTTTACGTAAATCTGCAATAGCCTGCGCAATTGCTAATATGTGATTTTCATTGAAATTCTTGCGTAACGAACTACCGCGATGGCCAGAAGTACCAAATTTAACGGCGTGTGAAGCATTTCCTGGCTGAGGCTGCTGCGTATAATATTGAGCGGTTAATTGAGCGACATTGATCAAGTCACTTTGAAACGGAAGCTGCCCTGCACGTTCATGTATTGTCACTTGTTTTCTCCCAAAGCACTGATGCTTGGTTATCAACATCAGTGAAATTCAGTTATTAAATTGTATTACTCACTTTTTCAATCACATTGGCTGGAAATTGCATTTCCTGCATGATGGCATCAACCATACTGCGTTTGCGATTCGTGTTTGTATTCGTTATCACCCAGTAAGGCGTACCTGGGATATGACGAGGTTTAGATTGTTTACCTGCAGCAAGCAATGTTTGCTCATCACCCGCAAAATAAACACGAGTACGACCATGCATGAGCTCAGTTGCGCTGGCAAAACGTTTTGCATCTAAACTGTACAGTGTTGATAAAATCAACATAAAGCGGTCGATAGCTTTGCTTTTTTCAGCATAAGCATCAGACAATAATAATTCTCGAACGACTCTAACTGGATTTTGTGCCACCACAGGTGTACTCGCTGCGGGTTCGACCTTAACCACCGGTTGTGCCTGACTAATCTCTTTAACTGGTACTGGCTGCCCGGATTTGAAATTTAACATACGGCGCAAGATATCCGATGCACTTTCACCGATATGCTGTGTATGGCTCGCAATATAGCGGTAAAGCTCTTCATCAACTTCTATCGTTTTCATTTTTTCCCAGTACTTATTTAACTAAAATTTGCGGTGTGATTATAAGACAGTTTTAAAAAAAACAAAACAATTAAAATTTCAATAACTTAAAGTAAACATTCTGCTAAGTTTGATGATATTTCAGTGTGTTATCGTTCTATCGCTTTAGGTCTTTTTAATCCGTAGTCATATTCAATTTTCTGAATTTAACTTCTTACGCCTGCTATTCTATTGACCTAGCCAATGACCTTAATATTTAAGATGCTTATTCGAATATTTGGATTTTCTTTATAGCCATGACATGATAAGTGTCTCACTTCCCTAATTTTTGATAAGAAAAATATGACTCTGTTACTCAACCATACTATTCATAAACCCGAAAATCCACTGAGCAATAGCCCTGTCGTTCTTATTCATGGATTGTTTGGCGACCTCAATAATTTGGGTGTACTTGGTCGCGACCTTCAACACTATTTCGATACTGTTCAAATTGATGTTCGCAACCATGGCGATTCTTTTCGTGCTGAGCAGATGTCTTACCAACAAATGGCACAAGATGTTATTACTCTTATCAAATCATTAGGTTATGAAAGTGCGATTTTAATCGGTCACTCTATGGGTGGTAAAATTGCTATGGCAGCAACTGAAATTGCCCCTGATTTTATTGAAAAAATTGTCGCCATTGATATTGCTCCAGTTGCATACAAAGTGCGCCGTCACGATAAAATTTTTGCAGCACTAGATGCAGTGACCACTGAGCAAGCAAAAAATCGCCAAGATGCCGCTGCTATTATGCGAGACGAAATAAACGAGGAAGGTGTTATCCAGTTTTTACTTAAATCCTTTAAACAAGGGGAATGGAAGTTTAATATTCCTGCACTTAAAGCGAATTATGAAAAAATTATTGGGTGGGAAACCGTGCCAACATGGGATAAACCAGTCTTATTGATCCCCGGCGGTAATTCACCTTATGTACAGGCAGAGTATAAAGATGAGATTGCAAAGCAATTCCCAAACGCAAAGGCATGGGTTGTTGCAGATACAGGGCACTGGGTGCACGCAGAAAAACCCGACCATGTATTAAGAGCTATCCACCGTTTTTTATCTATTCCTCATTAATTCCTTTCTTTATAAAGATATTGAAAAGTAGCACTATATTTCAATATCTTTATCTTAGTCATTCACCATAATAATTTAACTTTGAATAAAAGAATAAGACAAACTTCAATACACAGGCAATATTAAAGCCTGTATTATCTTATTAAATTAAATACAAAATATGGCCATAGTTTAGCTTTGTTTTATATATTCAAAGGAATGATCAATTCAAATAATGAAAAGTATTCATGAACAATCAACTCTATACTTTATTAATATCATTGCCAAATTATCAGGGCAAACCAACACCAATAAACTTGAGGAATTAATACATAAAACCATCAGCTACAGTGAAAAAGTTAAACTAATCAAAAAAAATCATTATATTAACTGCAAAAAAAAACATCAAAAATCAAAAAATATTTCCAAGCTCACTTGCCCTGTTATTTTATATGATAAACAGGGTGAAGCATTTTTATTAGCTAATAAAAATAATGAACAAGTTCTTATTCAGAAGTTTGGTAACTCCCCACCTGAAATCTGGGACATCACACAACTACAACAACATTGGAGTGGAGACTGGTTGCATGTCAGTCTGAAACAAGGCCAATTTGATATAACATGGTTTCAAGTTGAGTTTATGAAATATAAAGCTATCATTCTTTGGGTTTTATTTTTCTCATTTATTCTCCAAATTTTAGCGTTAGTCTCACCTATTGTAATGCAAGTTATTATGGATAAAGTTTTAATTCATAATAGCTTAATGACTTTAGATGTTTTAATTTTTGGTTTAATCGTTGCGGCATTTATCGAGGTAATATTAAAGGGGCTGCGTGAATATATTTACCATCATACTGTAAATCGTATTGATATGACCCTTGGTCTTAAACTTGTCAATCATTTATTACGGCTCCCGATTCCCTTTTTCAAAAATCGACAAATCGGTGCTATTGTTACTCGAGTCAAAGAATTAGAAACAATACGAGAATTTTTAACCAGTAGTTTTTTCACATTGTGCGTAGATGTCTTATTTTTATTTGTCTTTATTTATGTGATGAATTTAATCTCTACAACACTCACATTAATATTTTTATGTTCTATCCCTCTTTATCTGGTATTAGCTTGGTGGTTAACCCCTAAAATTGAATCCGCTGCCCAGCAACAATTTACCAATATTGCCATTAATACCTCTTTCCTAACAGAAAGCATTAATGGTATTGAAACAGCAAAAAGCTTATCAGTTGAACCTAATTTTATCCGCCGTTGGGATCACCAAACCTCTGATATGAGCCAAACTAACTTTGTTTCTGGCCAAATTAGTTCTCGTTCTGAACATTTAGTCATGGTCATTGAGAAGGTCACGAGTGCCATTGTGTTATGGGTTGGCGCTTCTGAAGTATTAGCCTTGCAAATGACAATCGGTCAGTTTATCGCTTTTCATATGATGGTGAGTCACGCCAATCAGCCGCTGGTCAAACTGGTTAAATTATGGGGAGACTATATCCGTACCAATGTTGCCATAGAAAAATTATCACAAATCATAAACTTACCTATCGAACAAAATAATAAAGAAAACACCCCATCCATCAAAGGAAATATTGTTCTTAAAGATATCTCATTTCGTTACCAACCCAACATGCCTTATATCCTTAAAAACTTTAATTTAAATATTAAAGCAGGGGAAACCATCGGGATTGTCGGTACATCAGGCTCAGGGAAAAGTACCCTTGCTCGCCTACTATTGCGGCTTTATACACCGGAAAGCGGCGCCGTATATGTTGATAATATGCCTTTATCCACTATCAATTTAAATTCACTCAGACAACAAATCGGCATTGTATTACAAGAAAATTATCTATTTAGCCAATCAGTTTTTCATAACATTGCTCAGACAGCCCCTAACGCGTCAATGGATGAGGTAATTTATGCCGCCAAAATGGCTGGCGCTCATGATTTTATTCTTAAATTACCAATGGGCTATGACACGGTGCTCGCAGAAGGTGGAACTTCGCTTTCTGGAGGGCAAAGACAGCGTATCGCAATTGCTCGCACCTTACTGGCAAACCCTAAAGTCATTATTTTTGATGAAGCAACTAGTGCTTTAGATGATGAGTCCCAAGCGGTTATTCAAGAAAATATGCATGTAATAGCCAAGGGGAGAACCGTGATTACCATCGCTCACCGTTTATCAACCATCCGCCACCACCAGCGGATCATTGTGATGCAAGATGGAAAAATTATTGAGCAAGGTAGCCACCAGCAGCTTATCGAGCAAGGTAATTTTTATAAGCACCTATGGACACTACAACAGTCTCTAAAATAAGGCATGGACGCAACATGAAACATCGATTAGAACGAAACCGTTATAACAGTTTTTTACCTTCGCACTTGGCTATTTTAAAAACACCACCTTCATATTTAGCCATGTATGTCGCGATAAGCATTAGCTTTGGTATTTTTATTGCCGTAGCTTGGTCATATTTTGGCAAGTTAGATATTCAAGCCACCGCACAGGGAAAATTGATTGTTTCTGGCCGTACACAATTAATTCAAGCATTTGAATTAAGTCGCCTACAGCATATTCATGTCGAGGATGGTCAGAGTGTCAAACAAGGCGATCCATTATTAACCGTTAATGTACTCGGTGTTGATCAAGATATTCTGAGCCTAAACTATCAACATAGTTTTCACGTGGCAGAGGCTTTAATTCATCAAGCTTTGTTGTCCCAACAACCCATTGCTAAATTACCGCCGTTTAATCAATTAACAGGCACCGAGCAAAAAAGTGCGCTGGCAAGTTATCAAACTCAACAAGCTGAATTTGAGTCACTCATTAATGAAATTAGCAATGAAATGCAGCTTAATGTTGTTAATCAACAAGCTAGAAGAAATGAGTTGAATTCAATTAATGCATTGATAAGTAATATTAAAAAACGCCTTGATGCACACCATTCATTGACTCAAAAACAGTTGATTAGCCAAAAAGAGTTTTTAGAACAAGAGCGGGAGCTCTTAATTGCAAAAAAAGAAAAAATCACTAAGCAATCTGAGCTGTCTACACTACTCGCTCAGCACCATGCATTAGTCGAAAGACAAGACAGAATCAAGGCGCAAAAAAAACAAGAATGGGATGATAAATACAAACAAGCGGTGTTTAAACAAGTTTCACTCCAACAAGAGTTATTGAAAAACCAAGAAAGGAACCAATTAGAAGTTATTCGAGCGCCTGTTGATGGTACCGTTCAACAACTTGCCACTTATACCCTTGGCGCCGTACTTCAACCCGCTCAACAACTCATGGTGATCGTGCCAAATAGCCATGTCCAACTCGCCGAAATAAAAATCTTAAATAAAGATATTGGCTTTATTCACGAAGGTTTGAAAGCCGATGTCAAAATTGACGCCTTCCCTTACACCCGTTATGGCACCATTGAAGGTGAAATTATCTCTGTTTCACGCGATAGCACCCAAGACGAAAACCTTGGGTTAGTTTTTCTCGGCCAAATAGGGCTTAACAAAAAAGAACTATTCGTTGATGGTGAAAACATCGAACTCACGCCTGGGCTTTCCATCGTAGCTGAAATAAAAACGAATAAACGCCGAATTATTGATTACCTACTTAGCCCTATTAATGAATATACCTCTAACGCGATGAGAGAAAAATAATCAATGGAACAAATCAATAACCATGGCTTAGATGCTTTAGTTTGGATGGCAAATTATTACCATAAAAATGTCTCTGCTGACCAACTTAGGCATGCGATTGGAATGCAAAACACCTCCCCAACAGATTGGGAAATGCGGGAATGTGCCCATATGTTAGGGTATGAAACAGAACTGGTTGCTTTGCCGTATTCAAAACTCGAACATGTTCCCCTCCCCGCACTTGCTTATATAAAGGGAACTTGGCAAGTGTTACATCGAGAAAAAGAGCTGATCCTAATTGACCCTGTAGGTAATCAGCAGCACGCAATTTTAGACGCTGGGGTTGAGCAGCATACTGAACTCGACATTTTGTTATTCAAAGAGCAATTGGAACCTGAACAAAAAAAAGCATTCGGCTTTAACTGGTTCATTCCCTCTATCATGCGGCAGACGGCGAAATTACGGAATATTTTTATTCTTTCTGCAGTAATTCAACTCTTTGCATTAGTGAGTCCTTTATTATTTCAAAACTTGATTGATAAGGTTTTAGTGGGGCGAAGCCTCTCTAATCTGCATATCATTGCGTTAGCTATCTTTGCGATTGCCATTGCTGAACCTCTGTACGGCTTTATTCGCAATAAAATTTTCAGCCATACCAGTAGCCAGATTAGCGCTGAACTATCTGGGAAAATTTATCGCCATTTAATGGCACTGCCGCTCAATTATTTTAAACTACGTCCAACGGGGAAAATTATTGCGCGGATCCGTGAACTCGCACATATCAGGCAGTTTTTAACTGGCTCTACGTTAATGCTGTTTATTGATTTTATCTTTGTGATCTTATTTATCGCCGTCTTATTTTCCTATAGCAGTGTGATGTCTTGGATTTTACTGGGTTCAATGGGGGTATTTTTTATTTTATGGATGGCTTTAGGCCCCATGATCCGCCAGCAAACTGAAAAATCCTACCAAGCAGATGAAAATGGGCTGACATTTCTCACCGAAAGTATTACGGGGATTGAAACTATTAAAACCACTGCGACAGAGAAATATTTTAATAACCGTTGGGAAAAAATATTCAGTAAGCAATTACAGCAAAACTTCAAAGTCTCTATGCGCAGTGAAATTGCAACACAATTGATGACCCTAGTGAGTAAAATCACCACCGCAATCCTATTGTGGGTCGGTGTTAAAGAGGTTTTAAACGGAGGAATAACCCCTGGTGAATTAGTGGCATTTAATATGCTAAGTGCACATGTGACTCAGCCTGTTCTTCGATTTGCACAAGTTTGGCAGGATTTTCAACACACTATAGTATCCCTACGTCGTGTCGGTGATATTCTTGATAAACCAGTAGAAAATGAACGAAAAGGTATTTCAAGTTCTTCCGCTATTCAGGGGCAAATCGAGTTTCAAAATATTCGATTTCGTTATCAGGCCGATACGCCTGAGGTTCTCAATAATCTCTCGTTGTCGGTTAAAGCAGGCGAGTTTATTGGTATTACTGGCCCTTCAGGCTCAGGGAAAAGTACGTTAACTAAGCTCTTACAGCGGCTTTATGTACCACAGCATGGTCAAGTTATTGTAGATGGAATGGATTTAGCTGTCGCAGATACAGTATCACTGCGCCGAAAAATGAGTGTGGTTTTACAAGAAAGTACACTATTTGTTGGAAGTATTGCTGATAACATTCGCTTAAGTGCCCCCCAAGCATCAGATGAAAAAGTGATCCAAGCGGCAAAACTCGCGGGTGCCTATGATTTCATTATGTCTTTACCAGATAACTTCAATTCAGCCTTAGCAGAAAAAGGGTTGAACCTTTCTGGGGGGCAGCGCCAACGAATTGCCTTGGCCCGCGCTTTGCTGACTGAACCAGATATTTTAATTCTTGATGAAGCCACTTCGGCTCTCGATTATGAGTCAGAAGCTGCAATTATGGCAAATATGCATTTAATTGCCCAAGGCAGAACAGTTATTAGCATCGCACATCGGCTAAACACAATTATGCATGCTGATAAAATTTGTGTTATTCAACAAGGGAAAGTTATTGAAATGGATACGCATAAAAACCTCCTTGCATCGAATGGGCTTTATGCGCGTTTATGGCAACAGCAAACACAATAAAATGCCTAAAAAAGCATCACTTAGATAGCAAGTGGTGCTTTTTTCCTAAAAGCGTACTTTTTTTAACCTATCAGGCTCACTCGCTTACTTCCAAGCTATAGCACTGCGTGATGAGCTAGGGTATCATGGCGCGCTGAATTATTGGCACACCCTTTTAGCAATTATAGACATGGCAAAAGAACAAACTGATCGTACAACTCTGGATTTGTTCGCTGAGGAACGAAGGCCTGGGCGACCTAAGACAAGCCCGCTATCACGGGATGAACAACTAAGGATAAACAAACGCAACCAACTAAAACGCGATAAAGTGAAGGGGTTGCGTCGAGTTGAACTTAAACTAAATGAAGAAGCTGTTACTGTGCTCAATCAGTTAGCTGAAGAAAAAAATATAAGCCGCAGTGAATTAATAGAAGAAATCTTGATGTCACAACTTCAGCACGTTGATGAGACAATACTCAAGTAACGCTCTCTTAGTAAATCACACAAATTTGACAGACTTATAAAAGTTTTTTCGCCAGAATAAGGCATAAAATTCTATTTATTTTCGTTCTAAATGAGTTCTAGAAGTTGAGAAATTCCTTCTTTCTCTCTTAGAAAAACAAGAGGTTAATCAGTTTATGGCAGTCATCGGTATTTTCTTCGGAAGTGATACAGGTAACACAGAAAATATTGCCAAAATGATCCAAGAAAGATTAGGCAAAGATGTAGCAGAAGTTCATGATATTGCTAAGTGTAGCAAAGAAGACATTGAGGCTTTTGACATTCTACTTCTTGGTATTCCAACTTGGTATTACGGCGAAGCACAATGTGATTGGGATGACTTTTTCCCAACATTAGAAGAAATTGATTTTGACGGTAAGCTTGTCGCGCTCTTTGGTTGTGGAGATCAAGAAGACTACGCAGAATATTTTTGTGATGCGATGGGCACAATTCGCGATATCATCGAGCCACGAGGTGCGGTGATTGTTGGACACTGGCCTACTGAAGGTTACCACTTCGAAGTTTCTAAAGGTATGGCGGATGACAACCACTTTATCGGCTTAGCGATTGACGAAGATCGCCAACCTGAATTAACAGATGAACGAGTGGATGCATGGGTCAAACAAATCTCTGAAGAAATGTCATTAGCTGAAATTCTCGGCTAGTCGATTAAAAATATGTGTTGCTGATAGATTGAATCATTTTCCGCTCAAAATGTACCACCTCAGAGCATCATTCAGTCTAAAATAATCGATTAAATATCCTTATTGGATAGACTTATAAGAGATTATCAAAATAATGAGACAATGCATGGTTTCTATTTTTATTTTCCATGCCTATAATTGTAAATCAGTTTAGAAGACAACTGGTTTTATGTTAAAAATGTCTCATTATTGTTAAATTTATGATTTAAGATACAGGACAAACCCGCATGACAGACAACAATAAAGCATTGAAAAATGCTGGACTCAAAGTCACTCTTCCAAGACTTAAGATTTTGGAAGTACTTCAGGAGCCTGAGTGCCACCACGTCAGTGCGGAAGATCTCTATAAAAAGCTGATCGACATGGGCGAAGAGATCGGGCTAGCGACTGTATACCGTGTATTGAACCAATTTGATGATGCAGGTATCGTTACACGCCATAATTTCGAGGGTGGAAAATCTGTATTCGAATTAACTCAGCAACATCACCATGACCACCTAATTTGTTTAGATTGTGGTAAAGTGATTGAGTTTACTGACGAGTCGATTGAAACCCGCCAAAAAAATATCGCTGCTCGCCATGGTATTAAACTGTCTAACCACAGCTTATACTTATATGGCCACTGTGCTGATGGTGATTGCCGCGATAACGCTGACGCACACGAAGCAAAAGAGTAATAAATTAATCGCCATCGTAACTTGATGGTGACCCATTCTTCAAAAGCCTGATGCTATCGTTATCAGGCTTTTTTATTGCATCAATTCACCGATAAATTAACCTTTTCCAGTTAGAATACCCATAATTTATCTTATTCACTTTATATTTATCACTAAAATATGTCATTAAGGTGAAATATTGAAGTGTTCTATAATAAGTTGCAATTCACTTCAAATCCTTTATATTGTTTGTCGGATAAATTCATCTCTCTATTTTAAAATATTTACAATGGTATCATAGTGATGCATAACGTCATTTAAAACATACATTGCATCTGTTTTTTATATCACTGTCATATGATTTATCTAATTAATGTCTAAAATAAGTTCAACATATTACGACCAAATTTTGGCTTGCTTTTAATTTAATAAGCAAGATTAGTGTAATAAAAAAGTTAAATTACAATTATATGATGTAATTCATATATTTTTAGCTAGACTTATTTGGATTACTCTCGTACTTCGTAAGAGATTAACTGATGAAAAAAACATATCTTTTTATTAACACTAGTTTTTTCTTCTGGTTTCTTACTTTAATAGGATGGTTTTTTCGTCATACTGCCATCACCTTATTTTCATTTGTATTATCAATTCTGTTCTTGATCTTATACTTCAATCAAAAAAAGGTAAGTAAAATGTTCACCAAAAGACAAAACAAACAAGCTCTAGAAGAAACAACTACAATTCGTGAACCTGATATTATTTCTAAGATAGAAGAACAAGTTACGATATCAACCCCAACGCTTAGTGAAGAAAAATCGAATACAATTATCTCAAGGGATGTTATGTTTGAAGGCAACATAACATCTAACGAGCAAGTGCATATTTACGGCAAGGTGGTTGGCAATATTACAGGGAAAGATAATACTGTAAAAGTTATGCTCAACGGCCAAGTGACGGGTAATATTACTTGTAAAGAATTGATTATTAATGGCCAAGTTGAGGGTGAGTGCGTCTCTGAGTCCATTAGTATCGAAAATAATGGCGAAGTCCATGGAACAATTCACTACAGCAGTTTATCGATTAAAAAAGGCGGCATCCTTTCAGGACAAGCTAAAGTCAAAAATAGTGTTTCTCATATGGATAAAGTCACAAAATTAAAAGATAAAATAAAACATGATACGCCTATCACTAATAATGAAGATGATAAAGGAATTGCTTCGTTATAATCATTTGTTTTTCTGTACTAGGATAATGACTACATATTAAAAATAAGGTGGATCTATCCCCACCTTATTTTTAAATTTCAAACTTTAAATATAAGTATATTTTCTTATTCTATTTAATAGTTTGATATTGCATATATATGCTATGTGTATTTTTAGTTGGTTACCATTATAGATATTACAATGGTAACCGCTATTTACTTAACTCATTAAAAAACCGTAAATGGCATCATTACCATAAATTTAATATCTTTTTCATCTTGGAAGATATTTCCATAACCACCACCATAACTAGGGATATCGGTATGATTATCATATTTGGTGAAGTGTAACTTAAAGAGAGTGTCTTTTGCTCGACCTGTTTGAACGGTATATAATATATCAAAATTCCACGCACTTTCTTTTAAACGCACATCTTGGGCATATTGGGAGTTAGTACTTGGTTTTGCGTCCCAACCATAAATATAGGATGTCCCCACTTTCCAACCCGCAAGATCCCAGTTTTTAAGATCATACATCACACCAGCATATAACGCTTTTTCATTGTTGGCGTTCCAGTCTGAACGACCATCCCACCAAATATCCATACGTCCATTCGATGTCGCCCAACCAGGAGTCATACGTTGCAAAAAGTAGCCTTGATTACCTTCTGCTTTAACATAGGTTCCTTCAACTTTAAAATCAAACTCCTCATAGGTATACCCTAATGTCATCGCTTGCAACCATGCTAATCCATCATAAACATCATTAACACCGCCATCAGAAACCTTGTCTTTTGAACCATAGAATTGATATGAGAGACGTAAATCGCGTTCAGCCACAGGCACGGCATATGAAACTTTAGCAAAATACTGATCCATATAATCTTTTGCCTGGCCATAAGCCCCTTCTAACACTAAATTGTTTTTAAAATCATATTTAAACCCAATTGAGTGCAAATAACTGATCCCTGTTTTACCATCCGCTTCACGGAAATCATACATTGAACGGTACCACGGTGCTTTATAACGGTCTGCCCACATATAAGACATGCTCAACTCACCGTTTTGTTCAAAATCAAACACACCACCAACTTCTAGACCACGATAAGTCCCAGGCATATAACTCCAGTGCGAAGCTAATAAGGTCTGACCCGTTGGCTGAATATATCCCCCTCTCCCCCAGAAAGGGCCATATTTTAATTTTGCAGCAGCTTTATAAAATGTCACCCCACTGCGATCGCCTGTCCATTTTTCATCCCAGCGTGATTTAGCGTCACTAAAACCGATTTCATTGGGGGCAGCAGGCCCACTGTTAGATAACTCGATGGCAGTAAAACCCGCTAAATCCAAACCAATAACATCTTGAAAATAGCCCGATGAAAAGTCTAGGCTAGCATTAAATGTAGAGTGCTTCAGATTATCTGCATATTTTTTATATTTATCGCTATTTGGGTCTAAATCCTTACGGGAACGATCCCTTTGCCAGTAATAAAGCCCACCAGTGAGTTTTGAATCTTCGAAAAACTGTTCAGCGTGAGTGATAGGTTGATACGCGATAGGTAACATCGCGATTGCGATTTTTAAGACGAGCAACTTCCTGCCAGTATTGACATGTTTATTAACCATTCTTGTATTCCTCTAATATTTTTTATGTTTTATTATTCGGCCGAAATACGATTTAACTTTCCATTTAAATCCAAATATTCACAACAACTTATGTTGCTTGTGATGTAATTAGCCTATTTTTTGCGACGCGAATTATCAACACTGATACTGGCTTTGTTGCCAAAATATGATCAACGGCACATTAATTTTTATTAATAGTCACCATCACAGATGATGACTCATGATTTAAAAATATATAACAGTTTGATAAATATAATAAATAAATAGATATTAGAGAGAGGGTTAAACTTAAGAACACGTGGATAAATTGCCTTGATATGATGCAAACACGCCAAATTAAGTACTATTGCTTGCGTTCTATCACCACATTGACTTAATTTTGTGAGAAAGGTAAATGAAATAAGGTCTTTTAAATTCGTTTTATTGTTTTAGCTTAATCATTTGAATAAATTGATAGTAATTATTCTTTATCATTTTTCGATTTTTCTGCATTAATATTCTCAATAATACGATAGCATTATTGAGAATAATTCCCCTGTTTTCATCTGCTACTATGAAATTTCCATTTCAACAAGAAGCGTACAAAAATGAATATTGATTTAACAGGAAAACGCGCCTTAATTAGTGCATCAACCGCGGGTATCGGCTTTGCGATAGCAAAAGGGCTTGCAAGTAGCGGTGCAGAAGTATTGATTAACGGTCGTAATAAGAAAAGTGTTGATGATGCGGTATCCCGCCTACAAAAAGAGCTTCCTAGCGCTAAAGTATCCCCAGCCGTCGCTGATGTGAGCCACCCTGAGGGGCTCAACCTGCTACTCAGTGAAATCAAAGAGATCGATATTTTAGTCAACAATGCTGGCATTTATGGTGCTGAGGACTTTTACACAACCGACGATGCCACTTGGGATAATTACTGGCAAACCAATGTGATGTCTGCAGTACGTTTATCTCGAGCCCTATTGCCTGCAATGGTTGAAAAAGGCTGGGGGCGAGTTGTCTTTATTTCATCTGAATCTGCACGCAATATTCCTGCGGATATGATCCACTATGGTGTCACAAAAACAGCAATGCTCTCCCTTTCTCGTGGACTCGCTAAATATGTTGCTGGTACTGGTGTGACAGTCAATAGTGTTCTCCCTGGCCCGACCCTTTCTGATGGTTTTGCCAATTTGATGGAAGACGAAGCAGCGAGAACAGGTAAGTCAATCGAAGCACTCGCTAACGAATTTGTCGTTGCGCACAGACCAAGTTCAGTTATTCGACGTGTAGCGTCTGTGGAAGAAGTGGCAAATATGGTGGTTTATACATGTTCGAAACAAGCCTCTGCAACCTCTGGAGCGGCATTACGCGTTGATGGCGGAGTCATTGACGATATTATTTAATCATCGGTAAGCTTATTACCTAATGTATTGATTATCGAGTAGCAAGACAATTAACGGGGGGCAAAAACCTGCACCCCGCTACCTTAACTTTCACACTTAATATTTTTCAAATAACATTTGAATTTTTTGTGGGTCTTTAGTTTCAGTCAACGCTAGCTGCAATAATACGCGTGCTTTTTGTGGATTTAACCTTTCAGATGCCACGAAGCCATATAGATTATCATCGACCTCTGCATTACGTGTAGTATAGCCTGTTGGAACACGGCTAGCACGTACTACAACCACATCCTCTTTTGCCGCTTTTGCTAGTGCATCAAATACCGTTTTGTACATGTTGCCGTTACCAACCCCTGCACTAACAATACCTTCGGCCCCTTCTTCTCTTAGAGCTTTAACAGGTGCTGCGGAAGCATTCGCATAGTTATAAACAATACCAACTGCAGGTAATTTATCGAGTTTACTCACATCAAACGCAGCGTTATTTTCCCGTGGCTGAGGAGCTTGGAAATACGTCACTTTGCCATCGTGGATAAACCCTTCGGCACCTGCGTTAACCGCATCAAATGCCTGGACTTCTGTGGTGCTCATCTTCATCACATTTCGGCCTTGAACCACCTTGTCATTCATTGCCATTAGCACGCCACGGTCACCAGCTGACTTATCCGTTGCAAGCACCACCGCGTTATACAAATTTAGCGGCCCATCAGCTCCCAGTGCTGTTGATGGGCGCATTGCACCGACCAACACAATTGGTTTCTTACAATAGGTTGTTAAATCAAGAAAAAAGGCCGTTTCTTCTAGTGTGTCCGTTCCGTGAGTGATCACAAAGCCATCGGTTTTATCGCAGTCTTGGTTGATTTTTTTCGCCAACGTCAACCAAACTTGGTCATTCATATCTTGCGAACCGATATTCACCAATTGTTCGCCGCTTAAATTAGCAATTTTCTTGGTTTCTGGAACTGCATTAATTAACGCATCAATCCCCACTTTACCCGCTTGATAACTAGAAGAAGTTGCTGAATCCCCACCCCCAGCAATGGTTCCCCCCGTTGCTAATACCGTAATATTCGGTAAAGCGACGGCAGATACGGTAAACAGTGAAACCAGTGTTGCGAGCAGCGCTTTATTTCTGTTTTTCATCCTATTTTCCTTTCATTAATAAACTTCAGTTATTATGTGGGTTTATGCTAAATTTATTGTGATCTATACCCCAAATAATTCGAGTTGCAGGTAGGCGACAAGCGAAGATAGACGGGGAGCATAGATAAACTATGTGACTCGGCTAGCTAAGCGTAGTCAACACCGCTGCAAGTTGAAGGATTTCGGGTATATATAATTATTTTAGGAGAAATAATAAATATTAAGATGATTTGTCTATTAATGAATAAAAAGCGTGAGGTTGCGACAAAAATCCGTATCATAGCCCGTTTGACACACTCTATTCACAAGTGACTGACAATGAGCCAAACATTTATTCCCGGCAAAGACGCCGCTCTTGAAGACTCCATTGATGCATTCCAGACCAAATTAAAAAAATTGGGGTTTGATATTGAAGAAGCGTCATGGTTAAACCCTGTACCAAACGTTTGGTCAGTACATATTCGCGATAAAGAGTGCCCTCTTTGCTTTACCAATGGTAAAGGTGCGAGCAAAAAAGCCGCTTTAGCTTCTGCCCTTGGCGAGTATTTCGAGCGTTTATCGACTAACTACTTCTTCGCTGACTTCTACTTAGGTAAATCCATTTCAGAAGGTGATTTTGTTCACTACCCAAATGAAAAATGGTTCCCACTAACAGAAGATGACAGCCTACCAGAAGGGCTTTTAGACAATCGTTTGATTAAATTCTATGACCCTGATGAGGCATTAGCCGCAAGCCAACTCATTGACCTACAATCTGGCAACGAAGAACGCGGTATTTGTGCGCTACCTTTTACACGCCAATCTGATGACAAAACTGTCTATATTCCAATGAATATCGTTGGGAACTTATACGTTTCTAACGGTATGTCTGCGGGTAATACAGCTAACGAAGCGCGTGTTCAAGGGCTTTCAGAAGTGTTTGAACGCTTCGTAAAAAATAAAATTATTGCAGAAAGCATAAGCTTGCCAACTATTCCAACAGAAGTGATGGCTCGTTACCCAAGCGTGGTGGAAGCAATTGATACCCTTGAAAAAGAAGGCTTCCCCATTTTCTGCTACGACGCGTCATTAGGTGGAAAATACCCCGTCATTTGCGTGGTGTTGTTTAACCCACAAAACGGCACTTGCTTCGCCTCATTTGGCGCACACCCTGACTTTGGTGTTGCCCTTGAGCGTACCGTTACTGAATTATTACAAGGCCGCGGCTTAAAAGACTTAGATGTGTTTAACGCACCAACCTTTGATGATGAAGAAGTGGCTGAGCACACCAACCTTGAAACACACTTTATTGATTCAAGTGGCTTAATTAGCTGGGATCTGTTTAAAGACGATGCGGATTATGAATTTGCAGATTGGAGCTTCAAAGGTACGACGCAGGAAGAATTTGCGACGCTTATCCGTATTTTCAATACGTTAGATGCCGAGGTTTACATCGCAGATTATAACCATTTAGGCGTTTATGCGTGCCGTATTTTAGTGCCAGGTATGTCAGATATTTACCCTGTTGAAGATTTACATATTGCGAATAATGCAATGGGCGCTTATTTACGCAATACGATTATCAACCTGCCTGATAGCCAATGGGAAAAGCAAGACTACCTTGCCCTGATTGAGCAGTTGGATGATGACGGTTTAGACGATTTCACCCGTGTACGTGAATTGCTTGGTTTAGCGGTCGGTAAAGATAATGGTTGGAGCAACCTGCGTATCGGTGAATTAAAATCAATGTTAGCCCTTGCGGGTGGTGACCTTGAACAAGCTTTAGCATGGGTTGAGTGGACACAAGACTTTAACAGTTCAGTGTTCACGCCAGAACGTGCGAACTATTATCGTTGCTTGCAAACGCTATTGTTATTATCGCAAGAAGAAGAAAGAAACCCTGCGCAATACTACAATGCATTTGTCCGTATGTATGGGCAAGAAGCGGTCGATGCAGCCTCTGCTGCAATTGCAGGAGAGTCTTGCTTCTATGGCTTGTGGTCAATCGATGATGAGCTAAAAGCACTGCCAGCTCATCAAGCACTACTTGCGGCTTATGAAAAACTGCAAAAAGCCAAACGCGCTAACGCGTAATTAAGTCACAGGTTGGCGGGGAGCCTTCCCCATCAACCTGTTGTCATGTTATTGATGTAGATAAATCATAAATCCAACGAACGCTTCCACAATAAGAAATCAAATTGTTCTAAGCGATCCGCTTTCACCTGATATTCTCCACTCGCCGTTTCGATGACCCGTTCAAATAGCCCTTTACTGATCGTCGGCAATGGAACCCCATCAATGATTGGACCGCAGTCATAGTCGATCATGTCGGACAAACGTTCTGCTATTGCGCTATTAGTCGAAATTTTTAGTACGGGCACGATCGGGTTCCCTGTCGGTGTACCTAACCCTGTTGAGAAAATCACCACATTACAGCCTGCGGCAACAAGCCCAGTTACCGCGTCTACATCATTACCCGGCGTACAAACCAGTGACAATCCGCTCTCTGGCATGGGTTCTGCGTAATCACACACTGCACTTATGGGTGAAGTGCCGCCTTTTTTTGCCGCACCTGTAGATTTAATCGCATCGGTAATTAAGCCATCCGCAATATTTCCAGGGCTTGGGTTATCCGCGATGGTGGTGTTAAAGAAATTCGCCGTTTTTTCATAGCGTTCCATCAATTCGAGAAATTTCTTTTTGTCATCGAAAGATACGCAGCGTTTCACCATATCCCCTTCTGCACCACATAATTCGGGAAACTCTGCCAAACCAGATGCGCCACCTAACGTGACTAACCAATCTGAAACAAGCCCCATTGCAGGATTACCTGAAATCCCTGAAAAACCATCAGAAGCACCACATTTTACGCCCAATTTTAGGTGGGATAATGGCACATCAACCCTCGATTGTGGCTTAACCGCTTTCATGCACTCATAAGTTTGTTTGAGCGCAGTTTGCATCATTTCTTCTTCGCTATCCCACTCTTGTTGACGAAAATACAGTGCAGGCTTATCAAAGTTTGGGTTACGTGCAGCCAGTGATTCTTTAAACATTTTGCGCTGCGCTTTTTCACATCCTAAGCTAAATACCGTAATACCAATCACATTAGGGTGGTCTGCATAAGCTGCTAACACATCACACATGGTTTTACTGTCCGAGGTTGCACCGCCGCAGCCACTGGTGACAGTAATGCACCGAACGCCTTCAATATGCGGGAACAGCTTTGGTTTTGCTGTCGGCGTTTGCGTTCCTGCAGTTAAGTCTAGTGCAAAGCTTTTTAAGCTATTATTGGTGTAGCCTAATGCATCATTTAAAGCATCGGTTAATTTCGTCACATTGCGGTTTTCGCAAAAAACTAACGGGAAAATTAGCCAGTAATTTGCTGTTCCTACACGCCCATCTCCTCGTACATATCCTTGAAAAGTTCGTTTTTTATAAGCGGAAACATCAGGTGCTTTCCATTCGTATAGTGAATCATTTTCTAAGGAAACAGGAGCTGCATAATGGCGAATATTGTTCACCGTAATGGCTTCGCCTTTTGCAATGGGTTGCGTCGCTTTACCTACTGCAGTGCCATACATCGATACCACACCATCAATGGGTAACGCTTCTAAGGCAAATTTGTGTTTAGCCTTCACGTCAGTGACTAAGGTAATTTCTTCATTGCCCCAATGGTAAACTTCCCCAGCGTGCAAGTCTTTTAAGGCAACAATCAGGTTGTCGCTTTCATCAATTCGTAAAATCTTTTGCATGTCACACCTTCCAATTGTTGCCATTAATTCGATGACAAAACTTTATGGCCATTTTTATGAGAGTTCTTTTTAAGGAGCGCAATTAACACAGCACAACCCACAGTTATCACTGACAATGTCATGATCCCCGCTGTATTGCTGTTCATTACTTTATCCACTTCAACGCGGATGATAGGTGCAAGGAATGAACAAAATGCCCCCATAGTGGTACAAAAACCAATCCCCGCTGCTAATGCAGGACCACTGAGTAACTGAGGCGGAAACGTCCAGAAGACAGGTTGAACCGATAAGAAGCCCACCGCGCTTAAACATAGTGCTGCAATAGCAAAAACTGGGCTGGCAAATGCAGATAACGCTAAGCCCACCGCCGCAGCTAACATGCACAAAACAGATATTTCCACACGCTTTGTTGGATGGCGGTCGGCAAAGCGCGGAATATAATAGACACCAAAGGCTGAGCAAGCCCATGGAATAGCTGCCACTAACGATTGTTTGAATCCTAAGCTTTCCCCCATTAATGAAGCCACTTGGGAAGGCAAAAAGAACATCAGGCCATACACGGATATTTGGATGGTGCCGTAAATCAATGCAAGGTGCCACACCTTGGCATTTTTGAGCGCCGAAAGCACAGAGGTAGTTTCTGTTTTTGCATTTTCTTTGGCAAGTTGCTCCGTTAATGCCTTTTTCTCTTCGTCGGTTAAAAAACGCGCTTTTTCAGGGCTATCATCCAGATAAAAGAAGGCAAAAATACCAATAACAACCGCAGGCAAGCCTTCGATAACAAACATCCAGAACCAACCTGGACGGCCTAACCAGCCATGCAACTCTAATAATGCACCAGAAAGTGGAGAACCTAGCGTCAAGGCTAATGGCACCCCTAAAACAAATATACCAATCACTGATCCGCGGACATTATTAGGAAAATAGATTGATGCTAATAATAGAATTCCTGGATAGAAACCTGCTTCCCCTAGCCCTAATAAGAAGCGCAAAATAATAAATTGGGTTTCATTGGTGACAAAGCCTGTCATCGCGGAGAGTACGCCCCAAATGATTGTGGTGATACTCAACCATTTTTGGGCACCTATTTTATTTAAAATTAAGTTTGCGGGGATACCAAATAATGCATAGGCCGCAAAGAAAATCCCTGCCCCAAACGCAAATGCAGAGTCCGATAACCCGATATCTAACTGCATAGCATCTTTAGCAAAACCAACATTCACCCGATCAATAAATGCAACGAAATACAAAATAAACATCAGGGGTACTAAACGTTTCCACGATTTTTTAATCGCAGAGTTTAAAACAGGATTGTTATAAGCTTGTGTTGTCGCCATGATATTTTTCCCTGTCGGTAAGATGTTCTATTGTGTTGTTATAGGAAAGATCAGAGCGGTGAATCAGCCAGTGCTAATAATTGCTGAAGTTGCTCTGTCTGTACACTGTTCAATCCAATAAATGGTGAGCTACAACGGTCTGAGTTAATCACTCCTTTCAGTTGCAACGCTTTTTTAAACGTTGGAATAAAGGGAGCATTCACCCCGTAAATCGCCATCAGTTGGTCAACACGTTGTTGATGTTTAGCGACGAGCGCTAAATCGCTTTTTGCAAAGGCGTTCATCCATGAAGCAAAAAACTGCGGAATAATATTTGAAAGGCCACCAATACAACCGTTTCCACCTGATAACACGACATGAGCAAAGTTGTTGTCGTAACCTGCATAGACTTCAAAGTGTGGAATACGGGATTTCACAACATCAATGACTTGCGCTGTATGATTAGTGTCGGGAATGGTATCTTTCAGGCCAATAATATGAGGGTATTTATCTGCTAAGCGTAAACACACTTCAGGTGATACAGAGTATCCCGTACGCTCAGGAAAGTTATAAATAAATATTTTTGCTGAGGTTTTTTCTGCTATTGTGCTGTAAAAGCGAAATACACCCTCGTCATCTAACGGAAAATAATAGGGGCTGATTATCATTACCCCATCGACCCCTTGCTCATTCGCATAATTGGCAAGTTCAATCGATTCATTGACATCTAACCGACTTGCTCCTGCATAGACCTTCATATCCCTTTTGGGGTAATTGCCACAAAGGTCAATCAAGGTTTTCGAACTGTTCATATCGAGTGCAAAAAACTCCCCCGTACTGCCCATCGTGACAAAACCCGAGACTTTTGTGCTAAGCGAATCATAAACTTGTCGATTTTGTTCAATATCAACGCGGCCTTTGTCATCAAAAATAGTGACAACAGGGGTGATATAGCGACTTTCCATACGTGATAGCTCCACTTGGTTGTTGTTCATATATACAAACCTTATTCATAAATAAAAACAACATTAAATAACCACGAAAAATGGATTGAGTCAAATTTGAACAAAGTTAAAATAAAAACACCTTAATCATTTGATTAAAAAGAAATAAATAAGAAGTTACTGATTATATTAAAAACAAGAAGGTCATTTTTTATTGGTAAATTTTGAACAGGATCACGACTTTTGCTGTCAACAGCGCAATGTCATTCGATAGATTTAGAAAAGAAATGGGTTTTTGCTAGTGATTTACATAGCTCAGTTTTGAACCTAGAATAGCGGCACAATTAATCAGGGAGGTGATTTAATGTCTACAGGACACATGCCGACAATTCGTGTTTTAGAGGTGCTTCAAGTATTGGCTGCAGAAAATACGGGGCTATCTTTAACGCAACTTTCTGATAAGACTGGAATTCTGAAAGGGACTATTTACCCCATTCTAAAAACATTGGTTGAGCACCGTTATATTAATTACGATGATAACAGCCAGCTTTACTATCTTGGTATCGCTTGTTCCATTCTTTCTCGCGTTTTCTTCGAAAAATCGTATTGGCTGAAAATGATCCATCGCGAGATGGGGCTTATTGTCGAACAATGTAATGAAGTTTGCCAAATGGGTATCTTAGATGGTGCTGATGTCCTGTATATTGATAAAGTACAATCTGCACAAAAAGTTCAGTTAGTCTCCAGTATTGGCACTCGCTTACCAGCTATCTATTCTGCGCTAGGTAAGGCAATGATTGTTAACTACAGTGACGAACAAATTTCCCAACTTTACCCTGCAGGTTTCACCCCGCTGACACAATACAGTGTTCATACTTTGCCACAATTACGTACGCAACTAAACGCAGTAAAAGAAAATGGATATGCCATTGATAATAAAGAAATTAATGAAGAAACCATTTGTTATGCTGTCGCATTGCGCCAACGAAACAAAATTATTGCCGCTATCAGTGTGTCTATCCCCACCTTCCGCAGTAACGATGAAAAAACAGCCCAAGTCATCGAAACGCTGTTAACCAGCCGCGAACGCATCGAACAAGAACTTAACACGCTAGATAATATTGAATTTTATAAATAATAAAAATTCAATATTGGCATATATAGTCTAAAATGATCTGGAACAACAATTTTTGTATGCCGTATCATTTTGTTGATTGTTAGCAAAATATGACAATTTGGCGGAAATTTAACAGATGGTTTTTGAGGTTTATATCAATAAATTTAGCGCTAAATTTAGACATAAGTTAAATACCTTAGCAAAGGGATCATATTGCACTTAAATAATTAACATTTATATGTATATTTTCACTTTCCATATCACTAAAAATGCTCTTTATAAAAATTTTTAATAAAATTTAAAAAATATTTATTGCTTAAATTTCAATTGGTTAATCTTGATTTTAACATAAAATTAACCATTTAGACGGTATTCTTGCGAGTGTTCATGATCCATATCAAATTTATCACTTATCCCCTTTGTTACTATTATTGCGTGCTATAATTAATCAACTTTGTAAGAGAGTGTTGGTATGAAAGCTGACAACCCTTTTAATTTATTGCCACCTGCTGTAATGGCGCAAGTCGCGGATGATGCTGGCTTTTATAAAGCGAACAAACATCCTGCAATTACTTACTTGTCAGCATTCACTGCCGGTATTTTTATTTCTATTGCTTTTGTTTTCTATATTACTGCAACAACTGGGGCTGCCGATGCACCATACGGCTTTACCAAACTGATTGGTGGGATTTGTTTCTCACTCGGTTTAATGTTAGTCGTTGTTTGTGGTGCCGACCTTTTCACTTCCACTGTCTTAACTATCGTTTCTAAAGCCACAGGTAAAATTACCTGGGGACAAATGTTCCGCAATTGGTTCAATGTATACATTGGCAACTTAATTGGCGCGCTGTTCTTTGTGGCTATCATTTGGTTTGCGGGGCAATACACTGCGGCTAATGGCCAATGGGGATTAAATGTCTTACAAACCAGTAGCCATAAATTGCACCACACCTTTATTGAGGCTGTTGCACTCGGAATTTTAGCAAACTTAATGGTTTGTCTGGCGGTTTGGATGAGTTATGCAGGTCGCAGTTTAACCGATAAACTGGTGGTATTAGTTCTCCCTGTTGCGATGTTCGTCGCCAGTGGGTTTGAGCATAGCATCGCCAACATGTTTATGATCCCATTGGGCATCATGATTAAAGAATTCGCTCCTGCTGAATATTGGACACAAATCAATATGGCACCAGAGCAGTTTTCACACTTAACGATTGGAAATTTTATTACAGATAACTTAATTCCAGTCACTATCGGAAATATTATTGGCGGCGCACTTTTAGTCGGCCTCATTTATTGGTTTATGCATTTACGTGGTGGCCAGAAACATTAATCGCCACTGACACACACGAAAAGATTTATTAAGATCCCTAAAAGATCCACTGTTAAAAGGTAAAAGTATCATGTCCGAATTAAATGAAAAATTCGCTTTAGCATGGCAAGGTTTTAACCAAGGTGACTGGCAGAAAAACGTCAACGTACGTGACTTCATCCAGAAAAACTACACTCCATATGAAGGTGATGAATCTTTCTTAGCAGGCTCTACCCCAGCAACTGACTCGCTGTGGGATAAAGTTATGGAAGGGATCAAAATCGAAAACCGCACGCATGCGCCTGTTGATTTTGATACAGATGTTGCTTCAACCATCACTTCCCATGATGCAGGTTACATTACTAAAGAATTAGAAAAAGTCGTTGGTTTACAAACTGATGCTCCTCTGAAACGTGGTCTTATCCCGTTCGGTGGTATCAAAATGGTTGAAGGCTCATGCAAAGCTTACGACCGTACTTTAGATCCAGAAATCAAAAAAATCTTCACTGAATACCGTAAAACTCACAACCAAGGTGTTTTCGACGTTTACACGCCAGACATCTTAAAATGCCGTAAATCAGGTATCTTAACTGGTCTGCCTGATGCATATGGTCGTGGTCGTATCATCGGTGACTACCGCCGTGTTGCGCTGTACGGTATTGATTTCCTGATGAAAGACAAATTTAACCAATTCACCTCTTTGCAAGAAAGATTAGAAAAAGGTGAAGACCTACAGATGACTATCCAACTGCGCGAAGAAATTGCTGAACAGCACCGTGCATTGGGTCAAATGAAAGAAATGGCTGCAAAATACGGTTACGATATTTCTGCACCAGCAACAAACGCGCAAGAAGCAGTACAGTGGACTTACTTCGGTTACTTAGCCGCAGTTAAATCACAAAACGGTGCTGCAATGTCATTTGGTCGTGTTTCTACCTTCTTAGACGTGTATATCCAACGTGACTTAGAAGCTGGTAAAATCACTGAACAACAAGCGCAAGAATTGATTGACCATTTAGTCATGAAACTGCGTATGGTACGTTTCTTACGTACTCCTGAATACGATGAGCTGTTCTCTGGCGACCCAATCTGGGCAACTGAATCATTAGCAGGTATGGGTCTTGACGGCCGTACACTGGTAACGAAAAGTACTTTCCGTTTCTTGAACACACTGTATACCATGGGCCCATCTCCTGAGCCAAACATGACTATCCTGTGGTCAGAAAAACTGCCAATGAATTTCAAAAAATTCGCAGCAAAAGTGTCTATCGATACCTCATCAGTTCAGTATGAAAATGATGACCTAATGCGTCCAGACTTCGACAACGATGACTATGCAATCGCATGTTGCGTCAGCCCAATGATTGTTGGTAAACAAATGCAGTTCTTTGGTGCGCGTGCAAACTTAGCGAAAACCATGCTGTATACCATCAACGGTGGTGTTGATGAAAAACTGAAAATGCAAGTAGGTCCTAAACATGCACCAATCATGGACGAAGTCCTTGATTTCGATACTGTGATGAACCAAATGGACCACTTCATGGACTGGTTGGCAACTCAGTACGTCACTGCACTGAACTGCATCCACTTCATGCACGACAAATACAGCTATGAAGCTTCGCTGATGGCTCTGCATGACCGTGATGTTTATCGCACCATGGCTTGTGGTATCGCGGGGCTGTCTGTTGCTGCTGACTCACTGTCTGCAATCAAATATGCGAAAGTTAAACCAATTCGTGACGAAGACGGTATTGCTATCGACTTCGAAATCGAAGGTGAATACCCACAATTTGGTAACAACGATTCACGTGTTGATGACATCGCGTGTGACTTAGTTGAACGTTTCATGAAGAAAATTCAGAAACTGCCTACCTACCGTAATGCGGTACCAACTCAGTCAATCCTGACCATCACCTCTAACGTTGTGTATGGTAAGAAAACAGGTAATACACCAGATGGCCGTCGTGCTGGTGCACCATTTGGACCAGGTGCAAACCCAATGCACGGTCGTGACCAAAAAGGTGCAGTAGCTTCACTGACTTCTGTTGCTAAACTACCATTTGCTTACGCGAAAGATGGTATTTCTTATACTTTCTCTATCGTACCAAATGCGTTAGGTAAAGATGACGATGTGCGTAAAACGAACTTAGCGGGTCTGATGGATGGTTACTTCCACCACGAAGCGTCTATTGAAGGCGGTCAGCACTTGAACGTTAACGTCATGAACCGTGAAATGCTGTTAGACGCAATGGAAAACCCAGAGAAATATCCGCAGCTGACTATCCGTGTATCAGGTTATGCAGTGCGTTTTAACTCACTGACTAAAGAACAACAGCAAGACGTTATTACTCGTACTTTTACAAGTTCAATGTAATAATTAGCTCATTAAAATAAAGTAAATTAAAGACCCCGCTTTATGGGGTCTTTTTATCTATACTGTCAGTTAAAGACTACAAATCACTATTTCATGCATAAAGTCTTAGAAGTATGACGGATATTTTGGAGTACCTGCTATGTCTGCCGAAATTATTACAACAACCGATATCACTAAAACAGAATCGCCAGCAACGTTAGGCCGTATTCATTCATTTGAATCTTGCGGCACTGTTGATGGCCCTGGCATTCGTTTTATTGTCTTTTTCCAAGGCTGCTTAATGCGCTGCTTGTATTGCCACAACCGCGATACTTGGGATACCCACGGCGGCAACATTGTCACCGTCGATGAATTAATGAAAGAGGTGGTCACCTATCGTCACTTTATGAATGCAACGGGCGGCGGTGTCACCGCTTCAGGTGGTGAGGCTATTTTACAAGCAGAGTTTGTCCGTGATTGGTTCCGTGCCTGTAAGAAAGAGAATATCCATACTTGTTTGGACACTAACGGTTTTGTTCGTCGCTATGATCCTGTTATTGATGAACTGATGGATGTCACTGACTTGGTGATGTTAGATTTAAAACAAATCAACGATGATATTCACCAAAAGTTAGTCGGTGTCTCCAATCACCGAACGTTAGAATTCGCACAATATTTAGCTAAACGTAATCAAAAAACGTGGGTGCGTTATGTTGTTGTACCAGGCTGGAGTGATGATGATCATTCAGTACATCTGCTCGGCGAATTTACGAAAAACATGGGTAATATCGAAAAAATCGAATTATTACCTTACCATGAACTTGGTAAACACAAATGGGAAACCATGGGTGAAGAATACAAGCTTGATGGAGTTAAACCACCATCAAAAGAAGTGATGGAACGCGTCAAAAGCATTCTTGAAAGTTATGGGCACAAAGTCATGTACTAAATAAGTTGAGGCTCAACATTGAGCCTCTTCTTTATTTGCCATTATTCCTATTTAAATAAAGGCAAATGGCCAATAAGCTGAGTCACCGCCTTTTTATTTCCCACCAGCCCAATACCCGCTAACTGAATATTTTTATATTCATGCTCTGACAACTTTTGCTGGTACTCACCATAAGTGCGACACGATTGCGCCAATAGACTAAAAGGAATGATATAAATTTCACTTTCTTTTAATGCAGCTTCTTCTATGTCTTTAATATACTGCTCTGGTGATTTTAAAATCGGTAAAGGGGCATAAATCACCCCTGGATAATGAATATTATCTGCACTGTTTAAATCTTGCCCCACCATATTGTTTACTTTATTTCCTAAGCTCACACCAATCACACTGGCGGCATTCATTGCAAGCCCGTTAGATAAATCCTGATTAACCACGATAGCGCAGCGATGCTCAGCTGGATTAAATATCATTTATGTCCCCTACTATTTTTAATTGTGTTCAATTTCCCGATAATTATGGCATTTAAAGAAAGAAATAGGCTTTCTAACTCAGCTATGGCAAGCTTATTATTCGGTAATTTTTTTCTCTATTTGGTCAATAATAGGTAGGAATATTCATTTATGGCAATTGATAAGACAGAAACAAAAATTCTTTCACTACTGCAAGAGGATGCACGGATCACCAACCATGAACTGGCTGAAAAAGTAGGCATGTCCGCCTCACCCTGCTGGCGGAGAGTTAAAAAACTTGAAGAAGATAATATTATTCAAGGTTATCGCGCTATTCTAAACCGCAAAAAAATTGGCCTTGGTGTTATGGTGTTTGTACGTGTGATTATTGATAGTGACAGCGAGGCAGAAGCACAAAAATTTGAACAGGAAGTCAGCGAGCTTGAGAACGTTGTCGCCTGTTATAGCATTGGTGGTGATACTGACTTTTTACTACAAGTGGTTTCTCATGATTTAGATTCTTACGCTGATTTTGCCATGTCAGTTATTCGCAGATTGCCAGGCATTAAAGAAATGCAAAGTATGTTTGTATTAAAAGAAATCAAGCCACTCGATGCATACCCTATATCTATTTTTGAATAACTTACCGACGCTTACCTTATTCTTCATAATGGTTATTAGTTATATTTTATTCCACACAATAACCATTTTTTCATAAACAACCATCCTAGTTAAAGTTAAAATAACCCTATATTTAACCAAAAAACACCAAACTAAACAGTCTATAAATTCAATATCAAATGAGTAATGACCTTATTACCCTAAAAAATGTTGTATTAAGAAAAAGTTAATCAAAAATACCTTACCAGAATAGTCTGCTTTATAATGTATTCACTTATCTGCATACTACTGCCGATAAAGTAAAAGAGTGCATATAAACTCACAAACTTTTTATAATAATTATTGCTAATTCACTACGACAAATAGGTTCCTTTTTTATCATGAACAATGAAAACTTCAGTGCAGATAACAACCCTGCACCTAACACTAACGCTCAAACTCAAGTTGATACTTTTGTTTTTCACGCTGAACCTCGCGCTGTTGATGCGGGTGAAGGTGTTAACTGGATCAGCCAATCATGGTCTCTGGTTAAAGAAAAATTGGGTATGTGGATCTTAATCAATATCGTATTGTTTGCATTGATTCTGATTATCTCCATGATCCCATTCTTAAACTTACTGATCACCTTTATTACTCCAATCTTTGTTGGCGGTATTATTGCTATCAGTGAAAATCAGCGTAAAACTGGACAAGCAGAAATCGGTTTACTGTTTGCGGGTTTCCAAAACAAATTCGGTGCACTGTTTGCGGTTGGCGCCATTAACTTTGCAGCAAACTTAGTCGGTATGATCATCGCTTTCATCATTGGCGGTTCTGCGATGTTTGGTTTATTAATGGAAAGCAACCAATACGGATCACCATCTGATGCGGCTATTTTAGCGTCCTCAGGTTCATTCTTCTTTGCTATTATCGTGATGGCTGTCGCTGGTTTAGTGGGTACCGCATTAACTTGGTTTGCCCCTGCTTTGGTTATGAACCACGATTTCACTGTTGGTGCTGCAATTTCAGCTAGCCTACAAGCAGTTAAGAAAAATATCCTGCCAGGCATCCTATTCTTTATCGTTCTGTCTATCTTAATGATTATTTCTGTGATCCCATTAGGCTTAGGTTTATTAGTTTCTATGCCAATTATGTATGTTTGCTATTACAGCAGCTACCGTAGCCTGTTTTTCTCACAAGTTAAATAAGCCAATAAACATGATGATTTAAAGTCATCATTTTTAGAGGGGAAGCACTTGCTTTCCCTCTTTACTATCAGCCTCTAATTCACTTATATTCCTTGAATTAAACGAATAACTTCCCTTTATAAATTGGAGTGCTACCCCGTGCATTTTGATATTACCGATTTAAAACTGTGCGTAAATGTCGCCAATGCAGGAAGTATTACTCATGGGGCAAAGTTGACCTATATTACGTTGCAATCCGCCAGTGAACGGATACGCGGCTTAGAAAATGAATTAGGCGTTAATCTATTTACCCGCTCAGCGAAAGGTGTTGCATTATCCGATGCCGGTTATGCATTTATTGAACATGCAAAAATCATCTTACAGCAAATTGAATTGATGCAAGATAAAATGCAGCAATACAGCCGTGGCTTACGCGGGCATATCAATATCCTATGCAATACTTCAGCACAGATGGAATTTTTGCCGTCTCGTCTTCATGCTTATTTACGCCAACAACCAAATATGTCTGTTTCAGTAAAAGACATGCCAAGTGCGAATATTGTAACTTCAATTAAAAATAAAGTTGCAGATGTCGGTATTATTGCTGATTCTGTCGACTTGGCAGGGCTTGATACTCGTCCATGTAGCTCAGATGAATTAGTGGTATTTGTTCATAAAGATAGCTTATGGGCTAACCAAAAGCGTGTTTCATTTGCGGACATTATTGGTGCTGAGTTTATTGGCTTAACAGAAGATAACCCGTTACAAACCCATATTGATGATAATGCTAAACAGCAAGGCCAACGGCTTCATTACCGTGTACATATGCCTACTTTAGACGCTGTAATGCAAGGGGTTAACCAAGGTATTGGTATTGCTATCATTCCGCGACAAGCCGCACTGCGCTATGGCCCCTCCGACACCCAAATATTGCAACTGGCTGAGAATTGGGCGCAGCGAAAATTAGTGATTTGTGCACGCGACTTCAGCCTATTACCTGATTACACCAATGAATTTATTGATTTTCTAATTAACTGGCAACCATGATCACCCATTGTTTTGCCATATAAATCCCCAGCCCAATTAAACCGATAAAAAAACAACGCCGAAATAGCTTTTCACTAATAACCCGCCGAAAATATTGTCCAAGATACATCCCCACAATAGCGGGTATTAAGGCAAAGAAAGATAGCCCCCAATCAATATCATTTTGCTGGTGGTCTATGGATAATTTGATTGCCAGTGCCACTGTTGATGCTGTAAACGCTAGCCCTAGCGCCTGAATAAGTTCATCTTTATTTAATTTCAGTGTTTGCAAATAAGGTACCGCAGGGATAACAAATACCCCCGTTGCTGCCGTGATCACCCCAGTAAAGTAACCAATCGTTGGGGAAAGCCATATTTCATGTTTCTCGAACGATGGCATTTTTTTAGCCATTATTCCCCATCCCCCATAGATAATCAGTACAACACCCAATGCAGGTAATGTCCAAGTGGATGATGATGTTAATGAAGGTAAAAAACTCAACCATGTTCCAAGCAACACCCCAATCACAAAACCACTGAGTCGTTTCGCTAACGCCATAAACTGTGGCCCAATCAATAATTGCCATATATTGGTGACCAAAGAAGGAATAATCAGCAAACTAGCTGCCACTGCGGGCTCCATTACGGTACTTAATAATCCCATTGCAATCGTTGGTAGCCCTAAGCCGATCACGCCTTTTATAACCCCTGCCAATAGAAAAACACCAATGACTATTTCCACCTATTCGACTCCAATAAACTCAATTTACCGTTAGACTAACGACCTTCGCCGAAGAGCGCTATTTGGAAAATACTGAGGCGGGATCAGGTAAAATCTGAGAGGGGTTTTCATTAGAAATCGCGAAACTGAGTCATAAAAAAAACCGCCACTGTTACCAGCCGCGGTTTATTTATAAAAGGCGTAACCGAAATTAACCGATATACTCTAGCCCTTTCATATATGGACGTAATACTTCAGGCACTTCAATACGGCCATCTGCTAATTGGTAGTTTTCTAAAATTGCGACCAATGTACGACCCACTGCTAAACCTGAGCCATTCAATGTATGAACGAGTTGAGTTTTCTTATCGCTCTTACCACGGAAGCGTGCTTGCATACGACGCGCTTGGAAATCCCACATGTTTGAACAAGAAGAGATTTCACGGTAAGTATTTTGCGCTGGCAACCATACTTCTAAATCGTAAGTTTTACGTGAACCAAAACCGATATCACCAGTACATAAAATCACTTTACGGTAAGGTAGGTTCAGTAATTGCAGCACTTTTTCAGCGTGACCTGTTAACTCTTCCAGTGCATCCATCGATTTTTCAGGATGAACAATTTGCACTAACTCAACTTTGTCAAACTGGTGCATACGGATAAGACCACGGGTATCACGGCCATAAGAGCCCGCTTCTGAACGGAAGCATGGTGTGTGAGCAGTCATTTTCAGAGGAAGTTTATCCTCATCTAAAATTTCATCACGAACCAAGTTAGTCACAGGTACTTCAGCAGTTGGGATCAACGCATAAGTGCTGCTATCTGCTTCTTCTTCCAGTGGTTTAGTGTGGAATAAGTCCTCACCAAATTTTGGCAATTGACCTGTACCATACAGCGTATCATGGTTAACCAAATACGGAACATACAGTTCTTGATAGCCATGTTGCTCAGTATGTAAATCCAACATAAACTGTGCTAACGCACGGTGCATGCGGGCAATTTGCCCTTTCATCACAACAAAACGCGCACCTGTTAGCTTAACCGCTGCAGGGAAATCTAACCCCCCTGTTAATTCACCAAGGCTAACGTGATCGCGAACGTCAAAATCATACTGGCGAGGCTCGCCCCAACGTGCAACTTCGACGTTATCAGAGTCATCTCTGCCATCTGGTACTTGGTCATCTGGAATATTCGGGATACTTAAAGCAATATCACGGATTTCTTGTTGCAGCTTGTCTAACTCTGCTTTCGCAGCATCCAATTTTTCGCCTAATTGGTTAACTTCCAGACGTAATGGCTCAATATCTTCACCACGAGCTTTAGCCGCACCGATAGTTTTCGATCGCGAGTTACGGTCTGCTTGCAGGGTTTCAGTTTCAACTTGTAAAACTTTGCGGCGTTCTTCTAATTCACGCAGCTTTTCCACATCAAGGGTAAAACCCCTGCGAGCCAGTTTTTCAGCAACCGCGTCTAGCTCCGTACGCAGTAAATTGGGATCGAGCATGCTTATCCTGTGAGTATTGTGAGTAATAGATAATACTTTTGATGATGCATTCTAGCACCATCAATAAAGTAAAGTATTTCGCTATATAACCTTACCGCATTGCCCAGTTTAGCGGTAGCGTTTTGTGGTACTAATTTGATCCTGTTGGGCTAACCAGTCTAATTTTTCAGCAAACTTGCTTTCCAAGCCACGTTTTGTTGGGTAGTAATAACGGCTTGCTTGCATTGGTTCAGGGAAATAATTCTCACCCGCAGCGTAGGCATTTGGCTCATCATGGGCATAACGGTATTCTTGGCCTGCTCCCATCTCTTTTAAGAGCTTTGTTGGTGCATTGCGTAAGTGATTAGGCACATCATAATCAGGCTGCATTTGTGCGTCTTTAATTGCAGCCTTATATGCCGTATAAACCGCATTACTTTTAGGAGCACAGGCTAAATATACAATTGCTTGAGCAATAGCACGTTCACCTTCTGCTGGCCCGACTCGTGTAAAGCAGTCCCAAGCAGAAACTGCCACTTGCATCGCGCGGGGATCTGCATTCCCGACATCTTCGGAAGCAATCGCTAACAAACGACGAGCCACATACAGCGGGTCGCCCCCTGCCGTAATGATCCTTGCATACCAATACAATGCCGCATCTGGTGCTGATCCACGAACTGACTTATGCAATGCAGAGATCAGATCATAAAAACGGTCACCTTTGTTATCAAACCGCGCGGTACGTTCACCACTCACTTCTTTGAGTAACTCTGCCGTTAAAATTCGCTGACCTTGGCTATCGGCTTCAGCCATATCCGCCATCATTTCAAGTAAATTTAGCGAGCGCCTTGCATCCCCATTAACGAGCTGAGCTATCATCTTGCGTGTACTATCGGGTAACACAATATTTTGCCCACCAAGCCCACGGGACGTATCTGCTAGCGCTTGTAATAGCACTTGCTCAATATCGTCCTCTTCTAAGGACTTGAGCAAATAGACTCTTGCACGGGATAATAATGCTGAATTTAATTCAAATGAAGGGTTTTCAGTCGTCGCACCAATAAAGGTGATCGTGCCATCTTCAATATGCGGTAAAAAGGCATCCTGTTGACTTTTATTAAAACGATGAACTTCATCCACAAACAGAATCGTTCTACGCCCAGCACTGCGGTTTTGGCGCGCTTTTTCGATGGACTCACGGATTTCTTTAATACCTGAAGTCACCGCAGATATACGTTCAATATCCGCTTGAGCATAGTGACCGATAATTTCTGCCAGTGTCGTTTTGCCTGTTCCTGGTGGCCCCCATAAAATCATAGAATGCAGATGCCCAGCCTTGATTGCTCGCGGCAATGGTTTTCCTTCCGCCAGCAGATGCCGTTGACCAATGTATTGCTCAAGGGTTTCGGGCCGCATACGCGCCGCTAAAGGTTGAAATTCATTCTGCGAAAAATCGAGAGACAGGTTACCCACAATATCCTCTTTATTGCCGCTTAAAAGCAAATAACTGACTCGCTAACCACCAGCAGAAAATACTAATGGTTAACGATAATAACAAGTTTAAGGCTTATTTAGCACTTGAACGTTGATCGTCTAACGTTACGCCTTTCGGCACTGTAAACTTAAACTTACTGGCATCAACACGGCCATTTTTTTGCTGTTTTAGCTGATAAGCACTGGTTTGCCCATCTTGCTCAACCGCAGAAAATTTCTCAATAGTCCCTTCTGGGGAAACCGTAATTGAGAATTTTTTCAACGTGCCATTGGTTTGCTTAGGTTTAAGATCAAAAGTATTACCTTGCTGAATGATTGAGTATTGTTTCCAATCTTTCGGGTCATTACGCGTGATCAATAAAAATGGGGTATCCTGCGTTGCATCCGCTAAGTTCGTCACAGTCACTTGCTCAACAAATGGGTTATAAAACCATAAATTCTTGCCATCAGAAACTAACACGCTTTCGTCGGGAGAAGTCATGTTCCAGTTAAATAAATTAGGGCGCTCTAACCATAAATCGCCGACGCCTTCTTGAACAAGATCGCCCTCAGGGCTAGTGACCTTTTGTGAAAAACTGGCTTGGAAACTATTGACCTTATTCAGTCGTGCCTGAAGGTCTTGACTCGCATCGGCCAGCACTTGGCCGATATGTAAACTGAAGGCTAATGCACCTAACAACATCATTTTTTTCATCGAACAAAGACCTTAATATGATTACCTTAAGAGGCGTGATGACGTTATACACCCCTCAAATTAAACCCGCAATTAGCACCTTAAATTATTAATTTGCTACCCACTTTTAATGCCCCATTGATGGCGGCGCAAGCACTTCTCGGTTTCCGTTATGCCCCTGTTCACTGACAATGCCTTGGAGCTCCATTTGTTCAACAATTCGCGCGGCACGGTTATAACCAATACGGAATTGACGTTGAACACCTGAAATGGAGACACGTTGTTTGTCAACAACAAATTCAACAGCTTGGTCAAATAGTGGGTCAAGTTCTTCACCACCACCATCATAACCACCACCTTCACTATCATCACTGCACGTTGTGATGCTATCAATATATTGCGGCTTACCACGCGCTTTCCAATCATTTACCACTGCATGGACTTCTTGGTCACGAACAAAAGCACCGTGTACACGCATTGGGATTGATGAGTTAGGTGGTAAATAAAGCATATCCCCCATCCCCAATAACGACTCTGCACCACCTTGATCGAGGATGGTACGCGAGTCAATTTTGCTCGATACCGTAAAGGCAATACGTGTTGGAATGTTGGCTTTAATTAACCCAGTAATGATATCAACTGAAGGACGCTGAGTCGCGAGAACCAAGTGGATACCTGCGGCACGGGCTTTTTGAGCCAGCCTTGCGATCAGCTCTTCCACTTTTTTCCCTGCAGTCATCATCAAGTCTGCGAACTCATCCACCATAACGACGATGTAAGGTTCTTTTTTCAGCATTGGATGTTCCGTTTCCATGCTGTCCCCTGGTTTCCAGAATGGATCAGGGATCGGACGCTGCATATCCGCCGCAGCTTTAATTTTTTCGTTGTAACCTGCTAAATTACGAACCCCCAGCGCAGACATCAGTTTATAACGGCGTTCCATCTCATTGACACACCAACGCAGTGCATTCGCAGCGTCTTTCATGTCTGTGACAACCTCTGTCAATAAATGAGGAATACCTTCATAAATAGAAAGTTCCAACATTTTTGGGTCGATCATAATAAAGCGCACATCTTCAGGTTTCGCTTTATACAAGATACTGAGGATCATCGCATTGACCCCAACCGATTTACCTGAACCTGTCGTACCCGCCACTAATAAGTGTGGCATTTTAGCTAAATCCGCGACAACAGGATCACCCTCAATATCTTTACCAAGAACAATCGTCAGTGGCGATGGATTTTTTCTAAAATCATCGCAATCTAATACTTCACTTAAATAAACGGTTTGGCGCTTTTCATTTGGTAGTTCAAGCCCAACATACGGTTTCCCTGGTATCACTTCAACAACTCGTACAGCAACCGTTGACAATGAACGCGCAAGGTCACGGGATAGTGTCGAAATACGCGCAGCTTTAACACCAGGCGCTAAATCAAGCTCAAAGCGGGTGATAACTGGCCCAGGAGAAAAACCGACAACCTCCGCTTTCACTCGGTAATCATTTAACCGTGCTTCAATCAACCTTGCCGTTTGCTCTAATTTAAACATATCCACTGGCTCTTCTTGCTCTGGTGGACTTGCCAATAAATCAAGAGAAGGCATCGGCGTTGTTGGTTTTGGTAGTGGTTGATCATTACGCACCAAGAACGGGTGGAATAAGCTATCTTGCTGTGGCTGCTGTGGCTGCTGTGGCTGCTGTGGCTGCTGTGGCTGCTGTGGCTGCTGTGGCTGTGCAAAAGTGTGTGTTGCAGATTGGCTATTGCCAAGCCCTGAATGCGAATTATTTGGTGGAACTATTGGCGATTCAACAGCGGTAAATGTTGGCATAAAGAGTGGATCAGCAGGCTCGTCATCCACTAAATCATCTACAGGAGAAAAGCTATCCAATACCGAGAATTCTCTTCGTAAATCAATCTTCGGTTCGACGTCTTTTTGCTCATCATCAAATTGGCTTTCAAAAGCATCACTAGGAATAATAGATGCCACTTCAGGTTCAGCAAATTTATGCGTATTGGCGGATAAATCAGATGAAGATGGCCAACGATGCTCAATGGTTGGCTGCGTCCATGTGTTGGCTGGCGATTGTTCTGCTTGCTCCACATGCTGCACGTCGGGGAACTCTGTTGGCGCGGTTTGCGTAACAGGCGGCTCATAGTCCGTGCTATCCACTTCACCATAGCGCTCACGTTGCTGCTCTAAGAATTGAGCGCGTAGTAATTCATCTTGTTGCGAATCGTCACTATTTTGCGCATCT
The DNA here is from genome assembly GCF_041953405.1 of Providencia xihuensis. NCBI lineage: Bacteria > Pseudomonadati > Pseudomonadota > Gammaproteobacteria > Enterobacterales > Morganellaceae > Providencia > Providencia xihuensis. The sequence goes on from NZ_CP169565.1 coordinate 3,180,124, forward strand.
TCAACGTCATTTGTTGACCACTGCTGATAAATTTCTTCGCGTTTAGAGGCTTCTTCTTGGCGACGTTGTAACTCTGCATCACGCTGGGATGGGATCCGAATTCCATATAACTCGCGGCGTGTCGGCAAACGAACAGGATTAGGCCTTGGCAGTTCAGGCTCCATATTTTGCTTAACTTGTGCGTGGCGCTCAAGCGCAGCAATAGAAATACCCGCTGCAGCTAAAGCACTCGCATCAGCAACCCGCTCAGTAACAGAAGAACTAACAGGGACATCGGTAACAACTGGCGCAGGTGTAAATAATTCTGAGGGGACTTGAGCGGCGAATGTATTTTGTGATGCGGGTTCTACAGGCATCGCTGATGTGTTGAATTCATTATCAACTATTTGTTTTTCTTGATATTTTAACTCATGATCATTGACAGAACTAAATGCAGATGGCGCTGCAGGAACATGATCTGATTGAGAAACAACAGGCTCCGCTAAGTTATCAAAACGCCCACTGGCTTGTGGCTGGTAATCATCAGGAACCTCAAAGTGGTATGTATTCGGTTCATCTACCGCTGAGAAAGAGGGTAAAGCATCTGACTCAACTACCGTAGAGGTTTCTGGCTGAGCCTCAATATGACTTTGCACCTCAATGGACTCTGGCTGCGGCGTATTTTCAGTAACTAACTCAGCAACAGTTGGCGCTGAAAACAGCACATCATCGGAATCGAGTAATTGTTCATTATCATTCGCTAAGTGCTCAGCCTCTTGCGCTCGTTGTAGCGCATCTTCAGTTTCCTCTACTTCATAATCATCCAGGTCATCGCCTCTCGCACGGTTGGTTAATAACGTAATTGGAAGCAGGACAGCCGCTCCAATTTTTTCTGCAATTGTCAACCATGACCAACCTGTAAACAACGTGAAGCTAATCGCCCATAAGAACAACAGTGCCAATGTGGCACCTAATGAATTAAACCAAGGCATAATGGCACTGCTAAATACACTACCAATCACGCCACCAGAAGCAAAGTTGGGTAAATCATCAAAATTCAAGGCGGCTAATCCACAGGAAGAAAGGATCAATGCAAGGCCACCGATAAGGCGTAAAGAAAGCGAGAAAAAATCTATGTAGCGACGCTGGCTTTCATAATAATAGATAGCCCAACAACCCAATAACAACAGTGGTGGAATAGCAAAAGCCAAAATGCCAAAAGCAGAAAACAAAATATCAGCGCTCCACGACCCCACACTTCCCCCCAAGTTTTTCACAGGGGCGTTCCACGTTGTTTGTGACCAACTCGGGTCTGAAGGACTAAAACTTAATAACGCGACCATAAGAAAAACGGCACTTAAGCAAATCGCGAGCAAAATCACCTCTAATAGCCGTCTTCCGCTACTGAGTTTTTTAAATTTGATGTATTTATCTTCTGTGTATTCTTGGCTCATTATTGTTTCTTTACTGACTGATGTTCTTCACTGACTCTGATTATTCTAACATTAATCGCCCTAAAATGCCTGTTTTGCTGGCTCTAAGACAAATAAATGCCCGATTAATATATAGTAACTCAGTATTTCATCTAATGTATTTGGATTCAATTTCTATTTATCGTCAAAACTCCTAATTATTTATAGCTTTAAAATCAATAAATTGATAATAAAACTTATCGATAAACAAGGGAATTTCGTAAAAGAACGTAAGAAAGGCACTAGTAGCTGTTAACTTACCGATTTAAAAAGAAAAATTGAAGAAATTATTAGGGTGCTAAAACGGAACAACGCTGAGTAAACTCAGCGTTGAAACTGCAGTGCGACAACAAAGCCAATAATGCTGTGCTGAAGTGAGGTCAAAAAAGCCTTGATTAGCGAGTTTTAATCACTAAACGGTTGCTTTGTTTAACTTCTTCCATCACTACGTAGGTACGTGTGTCGTTTACACCTGGTAAACGTAACAGCGTTTCCCCTAGTAGCTTACGATATGCGGACATATCAGGCACACGCGTTTTCAACAAGTAGTCAAAGTCACCTGAAACTAAGTGACATTCTTGAATTTCTTCAAGCTTTTGAACTGCAGTATTAAACTGTTCGAACACGTCTGGCGCACCACGGTTTAATGTAATTTCAACAAACACTAATAGGGATGCATCTAAGTAATGCGGGTTCAACAAGGCTGTATAGCCTGAAATAAAACCTTGTCTTTCAAGACGGCGTACACGCTCTAAACAAGGTGTTGGGGATAAACCAACACGCTTGGATAATTCTACGTTAGAAATACGCCCGTCTTTTTGTAGTTCGTTTAATATATTCCTGTCGATACGGTCAAGGTCTTTGCCAGGACGCTTTTTATTGTCAATCATCTCTTTATCTCTCTTTCTCTAATTGTTATTTTCTACATCTATAAAATGAGCCCCTTGCCAACTACCTTTTTTATTAGGAATTCGTGTTCAGGGCAAATTCTATTTATAGTGCTGAAGTTCGTGTGAATGTAATGATCATTCACAATCGTGACTCATTTTTTAAGTTTGTAAGTAGTGTAAAGCTAATTTTCCAGCAAGAACAAAAATGCGCCATTTCCATTGACCTGCTAGATAATTAACTCTTACATAGATGTTTTCGCAAATGCGCAGCCGATTGTCAAAGCAAATGAATAAAAATCAGTACAAGATTTCGCTTTTTTTTCCAGTAAAACGTTTCGCAGCGCTAATTCAAGATAATTCCTAAAAATCATGAAGCGTGACTCCCCTACCTTTTTGTCACATTTTTTTACATTTGGCGAGTCTTGCCTATCAGAGAAATAAGTGGCATAAAGCTAAGTCGCACTTAAATCACTTTTGTTACCTTCCTATTTCTCCTACAATCCTAAGCATGCTTTTTTTGAGATTAAAAGAGGAATTCATGAGCACAACCACACATCGCAAGTTAATCATTTTAGGTTCAGGCCCCGCAGGTTATACAGCAGCTGTATATGCAGCTCGCGCAAATTTAAGTCCTGCACTGATTACTGGGGTGGAAAAAGGCGGTCAATTGACGACCACAACGGAAGTCGAAAACTGGCCTGGTGACCCTGAAGGCCTAACGGGTCCAGGCCTCATGGACCGTATGCATGAACACGCTGCTAAATTTGAAACCGAAATTATCTCTGATCACATCAATAAAGTGGATTTAAAACAACGTCCATTCCGCTTATTTGGTGATGAAAACGAATATACCTGTGATGCGCTAATCATCGCAACGGGGGCATCTGCACGTTATATTGGTTTACCTTCTGAAGAAGCGTTTAAAGGTCGCGGTGTTTCTGCATGTGCAACATGTGATGGTTTTTTCTATCGCAATCAAAAAGTTGCTGTCGTTGGGGGTGGTAATACAGCGGTTGAAGAAGCCCTGTATTTATCCAATATCGCCTCCGAGGTACATTTAATTCACCGCCGTGATAGCTTTCGCGCAGAAAAAATTCTGATCAACCGTTTAATGGATAAAGTCGAAAACGGCAATATCGTACTGCATACGGATCGCACCTTAAATGAAGTGTTAGGTGATGATATGGGTGTGACAGGTGTGCGCCTTGAATGTACGAAAACGCATACCACTGAAGATATCCCAGTAATGGGCGCCTTTATCGCGATTGGCCATAGCCCAAATACCGCTATTTTTGATGGTCAGCTCGATTTAGATAATGGCTATATCAAAGTACAATCAGGTACCCAAGGTAATGCCACACAAACCTCTGTAGAAGGCGTATTCGCCGCAGGTGATGTGATGGATCATATATACCGCCAAGCGATTACCTCTGCTGGTACTGGCTGTATGGCGGCACTAGATGCCGAGCGCTATCTTGACGGTTTAGCGTCTAAATAATCGCCATATGCTTTTGGTTTAGGCAGTGACCGTAATCGGTGACTGCCTTTTTTATTGTTTACCGTTCAATACTTCACATCGCGACATATTTTTAAGAGCAAGTTTATATTGCCCTTCTCCTGCACTGCCTATACTGTTTTTACATGATCTTAACTTTATAGGTATTGATATGGAGCAACCATCAGGGCGTGATATCGTTCGTGGCTATTCGTATTTTATTGTTATCATACTCGCCATCATTCAGGGCATCGTCATTGCCGCAACAACGGATTACTCTATTCGCTCTGACAGCCAGTTAGATGCAACTACGGTATTCCTACCCATGTTACTGGCGATATTCGTGCCATCAGTGGTTAGCTACTTAATCACTAACGCCAAATCTGTGGTTTTCTATCTTAGTATCGCTTTAACTATTGCTTTAACTTGTTGGGTTAACTTTTGGCATAGTCAAGACTTTGAAACCCCTTCTGATGCCAACCCCTTTATTGCATTCCTTACGCTGACTGTTCTGTTATTTTTCATGCTCCCGTGGATGCAATTACTGCAAGCAACACAGTCATGGAAAATCAATTACGGTTGCTTAATGGGGCTATATATTAAAAATACCTTCTTAGGTGTATTAGCCTCGGCAATTGGTGGGCTCTTGACCTTAATTGTGAAATTAGCCAGCTTTTTGTTTGGCATTGTTAATTTGCACTTTTTAAGTGACATTCTTGATAATGAAGTCATTTATTGGGTCTGTTTTACCCTTGGTTTTAATATTGGCTTAACATTTTTACGTGCAACTGTTGATATTCAACTCAGTAACTTCGTGAGCTTTATTGCCCGTTTCTTCCTGCCATTATTAAACGTCGTTGCGGTCATTTTCTTAGGTGGCTTTGTTATTTCCTATTTTTCTGGGTTGGACTCCGCAGGCTTAGGCTCTGCCGTAATGCTGTGGTTTGTGATCCTTAATCTCATTTTTATTAATTTTGTCTATGGGGATGGCAGTACACAATACCAATTCCGTAAAGGTCTGAATGCCTTTGTTTTAATAAATATTATCTTGCTCAACGCTTTTTCTGGGCTTTCACTGTACGGCATTCTTGTGCGGGTGAATCAATACAGTTGGAGCATCGAGCGGTTATATGCTTTTACCGTCGCGCTATTTTTAGCTTTGGTTGTTTTAGCCTATAGCCTTGCAATCATTCGCAAAAAAACATTGTGGATGACCTCACTCGGCACGATTAATAAAGTCGGTATTCTCTCCCTTATCGCCATTATTTTCGTGATCAATAGCCCTATCGCCAATTTCAAAACCATAACCATCAATAGCATTGTAGCGGGCGTGAACAACGGCAAAATCAAAGTGAATAGCTCGCTCGCTTATGACTTAAAGCAATTAGGTGCTGAAGGTAAGCTCGCGTTTGAACAACTAAATAGCAATCCTGAGTATCAAAAACAATTCCAAACCAGCCCTTATGCTGAAGAGCAACAAAAACCGCTCAAAGAGGTACTCATACAAGCGAAAAACAGCCCTACGTTGCCAGATAACTGGTTTGATTTGGGTGATAACCTCAGCAGTGCGTGGTATTGCACATCAAAACATGAACCTTATTCATGCTTAGGTTTTATGGCAGATGTGAATCAAGATGGGAAAGATGATGTGGTTATGTGTTATTCCTACCCGACTAGCTCAACTATTGATTGCAATATTTGGCAGGAAATAGAACAAAGCTGGGAAGTTGTCGATACACAAAGCCATTCATTCAATACCGTGCAGAAAAAAGATAAAGCTTGGGATAATTTGCTTAACGGACAATTTACCTTAAAACCGAAAGAGTGGCTAAATATAACTCCTACACCTTAAATTTCCATAAAAATGCCAACGGCTTAACAATTTTGTGTTAAGCCGTCTTCTCATTACGTAAAAATACAGTAGCATTCCATCACTTTTATGCTTTTTTAAGTTGAAATATTCAGTTTACCTTTACAGAACAATTTGATAACAAAGCACTTTCCACATTAAATAACCGACTTTTATTATGCAACATCTGCCACTTAAGCTGTTATGATGTAGCGTAAATAATCGAATTACAGGTCGAGATCAAAAACACCGCTCTCACTATTTTTATTAAATGCGTTGTTTGATCATTATTTTCCGCCCTGATGTTATTTGACTCACAGTGAACGACAAAACGCTGTTAGGTTTTCATAACCTAACTATACTCAATGACATTAAAACGACACCTGCTAACTAAATCATTATGGATAAATCAAGACAGACTGAATTGGTACGTTGGTTAAAACAACACAGTGCACCTGCTAAGCGTTGGTTGCGGATCTCCATGCTGTTAGGCATGGTCAGTGGATTGTTGATCATAGCTCAAGCTTGGTTCTTAGCCGTCATCCTACAAGCACTGATTATGGATGGCACCCCGCGAGAACAGCTATTGACCCCATTTTGCCTTCTGATTGGCGTATTTGTTTTACGTGCCATTGTGACTTACATTCGAGAACGGGTTGGTTTTCGTTGTGGCCAAGTTGTGCGCCAAGAAATTCGCACTCGCGTATTAGATAAACTCCAAGAACTCGGCCCGGTTTGGGTTAAAGGTAAACCCGCAGGAAGCTGGGCAACCATTATCCTTGAGCAAATTGAAGATATGCAAGATTACTATTCACGCTATCTTCCTCAAATGTATTTAGCAGGGATTGTGCCCATCATGATCCTTATCGCCATTTTCCCATTCAATTGGGCAGCCGCGATGATCCTATTTGTCACTGCCCCCTTAATCCCTATTTTTATGGCGTTGGTTGGCTTAGGCGCCGCTGATGCGAACCGCCGCAATTTTATCGCACTTGGCCGTTTAAGTGGCAGCTTCTTAGACAGACTCCGAGGGCTCGATACCCTTCGCCTGTTCTTCCGTGAAAAAGCAGAAGTTCAGCAAATTCGTGAATCCACTGAAGATTTCCGTTCCAGAACGATGGAAGTGTTGCGTATGGCATTTTTATCTTCTGGCGTATTAGAGTTTTTCGCCTCAATTTCTATTGCTGTGGTTGCCGTGTACTTCGGTTTTTCGTATTTGGGTGAAATGAACTTTGGTAGCTATGGCTTACCTGTCACGTTGTTTGCAGGCTTCCTTGCTCTGATCCTTTCCCCCGAATTTTTCCAACCACTGCGTGACTTAGGCACTTATTACCATGCTAAAGCTCAAGCAGTAGGTGCTGCTGAAACCTTAGAGACACTGCTAAATAGTGAAGGGGAAGAAAAGCCGCAACAAGGTATAAAAACGTTATCTGATGGCCCTATTCGCATTCAAGCCAGCCAGCTCGAAATTTTATCCCACGACGGTGTACGCCTTGCTGGCCCGTTAAATTTCACCATCGAGCCACAACAGCGTATCGCACTGGTTGGGCAAAGTGGTGCAGGTAAAAGCTCATTACTCAACTTATTACTTGGCTTTTTGCCTTACCACGGTTCAGTGACAGTTAATGATATTGAACTGCGTGAGTTGTGCCCTGAAAAATGGCGTGAATTGCTCGGCTGGGTTGGGCAAAACCCACATTTACCCGAACAAACACTCATTGAAAATATTTGTTTAGGTAAACCAAATGCATCTGAGGCAGAAATTCAACACGCTATTGATAAAGCATATGTTTCCGAGTTTTTACCTCACTTACCCAATGGCTTAAATACTCGCCTTGGTGATTACGCCGCGCGGCTTTCAGTGGGCCAAGCACAACGTGTTGCTGTCGCTCGGATTTTATTAAAACCCTCACGATTACTACTGCTTGATGAACCTGCAGCAAGCCTTGATTCGCACAGTGAGCAACGTGTCATGCACACACTGAACCAGCTATCTGAGCAGCAAACCACTTTGCTTGTCACTCATTTACTGGAAGAAACCTTGGATTACGACCAAATTTGGGTGATGGCAAACGGCCAAATCATTCAGCAAGGGAATTACTCTCAACTTAGTCAGTCTGAAGGCGCTTTTGCCCAGTTATTAGCCCATCGCAGTGAGGAGCTCTGATAATGAAAATTTTATATCCTTTCTTAGCCCTCTACCGCCGCCATTGGTTTTTAATAACGCTTGGGATCATACTCGCCATCGTGACATTGCTTGCCAGTATTGGGCTATTAACCCTCTCAGGTTGGTTCTTAGCTGGCACCGCGATTGCGGGCTTCCCTGGCTTATATTATTTCAACTATATGCTGCCCGCAGCTGGCGTACGTGGTGCGGCAATATTCCGTACTGCAGGACGCTATGGCGAGCGCTTAGTCAGCCATGATGCAACATTCAAAGTCCTTGCTCACTTACGTGTTTTTGCCTTTAGTAAAGTGTTACCCCTTTCTCCGGGGGGCATTAGCCGTTTTCGCCAAGGGGAGCTATTAAACCGCTTAGTGGCTGATGTCGAAACCCTTGATCACCTCTATTTACGTGTATTATCGCCGATTATCACGGCATTTTTTGTCACATTTGTCTTGATTTTCGGTTTAAGCTACCTTGACCCACGCCTTGCTTGGACACTAGGTGGCGTCATGTTGTTCTTATTGTTCACAATGCCATTTGTTTTTTACCATGCAGGTAAGCCTATTGGTCGCGAACTCACAGAGCTACGCGGTGACTATCGCACTATCTTAACTTCAGCCCTGCAAGGGCAAGCGGAGTTAACCTTATTTGGTGCAACCACACGTTTTCGCCAAAACCTTTGGGCAATTGAAAACTGCTGGCAAGCTCGCCAGCAGCAGCAAGCTGCACTAACAGGGTTATCCCAAGCTATTATTTTATTCGCATCGGGGATCACTGCTACCTTACTGCTGTGGATGGCCGCTGAGCACGTCGGTGGAGATACTAAACCCGGTGCATTGATTGCGCTATTTGTGTTCTGTGCGTTAGCCGCCTTCGAAGCCTTAGGGCCTGTCGCCGTCGCCTTTCAGCATATGGGGCAAGTAATTGCTTCTGCAACACGGGTTTCCCAATTAATGACAGCAAAACCTGAAGTGACGTTCCCAAGCGAAAGCCCTTCAATCACAACACTAGAAAGCCTGACTGTCGATAATATCTCGTTCACCTACCCTGAACAGCCATTTGCCGTCCTCGATAACGTGTCATTGCGCTTAGCTAAAGGCCAACACCTCGCCCTACTTGGGAAAACAGGCTGTGGTAAATCAACACTCTTACAATTATTAACCCGTGCATGGGATGTCGATAGCGGTACAATTACATTAAATGGTCAGCCAATTAATGCATTTAGTGAAAAATCACTCCGTAGCATCATGTCGGTTGTACCGCAACGTGTGCATGTGTTTAGTGATACTCTGCGTAATAATTTATTATTAGCGAATGAGCAAGCTACCGATGCTGAATTGAATGCAGTTTTACAACAAGTCGGCTTAGGCAATTTGCTCGAAAATGAGTTGAAACTCAATGCGTGGATGGGGGAAGGTGGTCGCCAATTATCTGGTGGTGAACAGCGCCGCTTAGGCATTGCCCGTGCATTGTTGCACAACACACCGCTAGTGTTGATGGATGAACCAACAGAAGGCTTAGACGCACAAACTGAACAGCAAATCTTAGCGTTACTAAAAGAAAAATGTGCTGACAAAACCTTGATTGTGATCACCCACCGCATGCAAGGCTTAGAAGAAATGGATAACATCTGCGTAATGGATAGTGGTAAAATTGTCGAGCAAGGCACCCATCAAGCGTTGTTAGATAGGCAAGGCCAATACTACCAATTCCGCCAGCGCCATTGGGCTCAGAAAACACACTGAGGCGCAATATGTACCAACTCGATGATGACTCATATTTGTTCCCTCCCGTCTCGGAAGCGATGCGGGAACCCAATGGTTTATTAGCTATTGGAGGCGATCTTTCATCAAAAAGGCTGCAAGCAGCGTATTATGATGGTATCTTCCCATGGTTCAATCCAAGTGAGATGCCTTTATGGTGGTCACCAGACCCAAGAGCGGTATTATTGATGGGCGATTTACACATCAGCCGCTCAATGAAAAAAGTGTTAAAAAAGCAGATTTATCGTATTACGGTTAACCACGCTTTCAAGGATGTTATTGAAGCGTGTTCTGTGCGTGAAGAAGGAACGTGGATCTTACCTGAAGTGCAAGCAGGTTACCTTGAGTTACACCACGAAGGGATGGCTCATTCTATTGAAGCTTGGTATGACGACAAACTGGTTGGCGGCCTATACGGTGTGAATATGGGCCATCTATTTTGTGGGGAATCCATGTTCAGTAGAATGAATGATGCATCCAAATTTGCTTTTATTACATTCTATTTTCATTTTTTGCGCTATAATGGGCAGCTTTTTGATTGTCAGGTACTTAACCACCACACCGCCTCACTTGGCGCAAAAGAAATATCCCGTAGGGATTTTTTACATATTCTTTATCGGTGGCGTGACAAAGGGATAGACCCCGCCTGCTGGATACCGCAATCGATTGAATTACCGCCAATTTTCAATTAGTGAACGTTGGTTTATTATTAATTTTATTCCTTCACATAAGCATAAAGATCGCGTTAAAATGCGACACTTCTTTACTTAGTGCGGGTTTTTGGGCATTATCTTGCCCGTTAAAAATCACGGTTATTAAACTTAGAGGATTAGATGGCCAAAGAAGACAATATTGAAATGCAGGGCACAGTTTTAGATACCCTGCCAAATACAATGTTCCGTGTTGAACTGGAAAACGGTCACGTGGTGACTGCTCATATTTCTGGTAAAATGCGTAAAAACTATATCCGCATCCTGACAGGCGACAAGGTAACTGTAGAGTTAACCCCTTATGACCTGAGCAAAGGCCGAATCATTTTCCGTAGCCGTTGATTACCTCTTCAGGCAAGGCCTGACATTACCACAGGTGCATGAGACACCTGTGGTTAATTATGTCAGAATACCGCATCCTCCGGAGAGGCCTTGTGCACGCTACTGAAGCTGTATGTCAGTGTGTTACTTTTTTCATCAAGCCCGATACTCACAGAGCCGCCGTTGGTTAGTGAACCAAATAGCAATTCATTTGCTAATGGTTTCTTCAGGTTCTCCTGAATTGCGCGCGCCATAGGTCGGGCACCCATTGCTTTATCATAGCCTTTTTCACATAACCAATGACGTGCTGCCGCACTCACCTCAATTGACACGCCTTTCTCATCCAACTGCGCTTGTAACTCAACAATGAATTTATCAACAACCAGGGTGATAATTTCTGGCGTCAGTGAATTGAACCAGATAATACCATCAAGACGGTTACGGAACTCAGGCGAGAAAGCACGCTTGATTTCCGACATCGCATCCGTGCTGTTATCCTGCTCTGCGAAACCAATCGAGCGGCGCTGCGTTTCTTGAACCCCTGCGTTTGTGGTCATGACGACAATCACGTTACGGAAATCCGCTTTACGGCCGTTGTTATCGGTAAGTGTGCCGTGGTCCATCACTTGCAATAAAATGTTGAATACATCTGGATGCGCTTTTTCAATCTCATCCAATAACACCACAGAGTGTGGATGCTTGATCACCGCATCAGTCAGTAAGCCACCTTGATCAAAGCCTACATAGCCTGGAGGCGCACCAATTAAACGGCTGACGGTATGACGTTCCATGTATTCAGACATATCAAAACGCAATAATTTAATATCCAGCGCTTTGGCTAATTGAACCGTGACTTCCGTTTTACCTACCCCTGTAGGCCCTGCAAACAAGAAGGAGCCGACAGGTTTATTTTCTAACCCTAACCCTGCGCGATTCATTTTGATCGCTTCAGACAACGCCTCAATCGCTTTATCTTGCCCAAATACTAACATCTTCAAGCGTGAATCAAGGGTTTTGAGTTTGTCTTTATCGCTCGATGAAACTGTTTTTTCTGGAATTCGCGCAATACGTGCAACGACAGTTTCGATCTCAGGAACACCAATCGTTTTTTTGCGTTTGCTTGGTGCAACTAAACGTGTACGCGCGCCAGCTTCATCAATCACGTCTATGGCTTTATCTGGTAAATGCCTGTCGGTGATATATTTAATCGATAAATCTACCGCTGCCTGGATGGCTTTCGCAGTGTAACGCACATCGTGATGTGCTTCGTATTTCGGTTTTAACCCATTAATAATACGAATGGTTTCTTCTGGTGTCGGTTCAACAATATCAATTTTTTGGAAACGACGAGCTAGCGCCCTGTCTTTTTCAAACACACTACCAAATTCTTGATAGGTGGTTGAACCAATCACGCGAATACGCCCACCCGAAAGTAGTGGCTTAATTAAGTTAGCAGCATCCACCTGCCCACCTGATGCAGCCCCAGCACCAATAATAGTGTGGATCTCATCGATAAACAGTATGCTTTTGGGGTCTTTTTCCAACATTTTTAGCAAGGCTTTGAAGCGTTTTTCAAAATCCCCACGGTATTTCGTTCCCGCTAACAATGAACCGATATCTAAGGAGTAAATCGTGCAACCTTTCATGACATCAGGCACATCGTCCTGTTCGATACGCCATGCAAGGCCTTCCGCTATCGCCGTTTTCCCAACACCAGACTCCCCCACTAACAACGGGTTGTTTTTGCGGCGGCGACACAAGACTTGGATCGTTCTCTCTAATTCAGCCTGACGGCCCACCAGCGGGTCGATATTCCCTTTTTTGGCCTGTTGGTTCAGATTGGTCGTAAAGTTGTCCATGTGGTCTTCTGAGACCGGTGGCTCTTCATTCGGCGCACTATTATTGGACATATCGTTATCTGACGATGACGATTCTTCACCTTTTACCGTACCATGAGAAATATAGTTGACCACATCTAAGCGGCTAACATCGTGCTTACGCAATAAGTACGCAGCTTGAGATTCTTGCTCACTGAAAATCGCGACAAGCACATTTGCCCCGCTAACTTCGCTACGACCCGATGACTGCACATGAAATACCGCCCTTTGTAACACACGCTGAAAACTGAGCGTCGGTTGGGTGTCTCTGTTATCATTTTCGGGTAACAAGGGTGTAGTTTGCGCGATGAAGTGTTCCAGTTCTTGACGTAAAGCGACAAGATCAACCTTACAAGCTTCTAAAGCTTCGCGTGCCGAGATATTACTCAGTAACGCCAGCAATAGGTGCTCAACAGTCATAAATTCGTGGCGACTGTCTTTCGCTTTCGTAAAAGCTACGTTTAAACTAAGCTCCAGTTCTTGATTGAGCATAAGCACCTCCCAAAATTGATATTAAACCAGATCAGACTTTCTCTATAGTACAAAGCAAAGGATACTCATGTTCACGGGCAAATGTATTGACCTGCGCCGCTTTTGTTTCTGCAACCTCTGCGGTAAAAATCCCACAAATTCCCTTTCCCTGAATATGCACATCTAACATTATCTGTGTAGCGCGTTCTTCATCAAAAGAAAAGTATTTTTGTAACACTTCGACAACAAAATCCATCGGAGTGTAATCATCATTATTTAATAGTACCTTATACATCGACGGTGGCTGTAAGGTTTGTTCCACTTCGTCTTTGAATATGACGTCTGTTTTAAATGTGCCCAGAAAATCGCTCATTACTTTCTTGCTCAGTGTTTAACTTCAAATTAAGCATAGTCTTTATTATCAACGATTTCTATCAATCCACATGATAGCGTTATAAAACTATACCATTACATTCTTTCATGGCTTTTCTTAAACAAGCCTTTCATTTGCAGTGTATCATGCCACTAACCTCATCGCTTATCTTTAGCAATCTGTGAGCTATATCAAATATCACAGAAAATAACATTTGGCGCTTATCGAATTTTTACCACTTTACCATAATTCCTGAAACTCCCCTCTTGACCTTAGAATGCAATCCACTACAGTATGTTTTACGAACAATTTTTAGCGTATATTTACTTAGTTTCTGTGTGTATTTTATACATATCTGCAAAACACAACTAGCAAACCGAAAGGATAAAATATGGAGACGGGTATCGTTAAGTGGTTCAATAACGCAAAAGGCTTTGGTTTTATTTGCCCGGCTGATGGCGGAGAGGATATTTTTGCTCATTATTCCTGCATCAGAATGGACGGTTACAGGACACTAAAAGCAGGTCAAAAAGTGCAATTTAGCGTGACAATTGGACCAAAAGGTAATCATGCGGATGTTATCATCCCCATTGAAATAGAAGAAACCACAGAAGGCACATCAGAATCAATTTTGCCCTGACGCATATAGAGCACAGTTAATTATTTCAATTATATTATTGATGCTGTTAATAATTAACTGTGACTATTTTATAAGCTCAACGGCCCGAAGTTTGTAAATGTGACATATCACCATACAGTGACATCAATAATGCATACTGTTCTGCATCATAAAAATCACACTGTTTTTGCGTAAAGGCTTTCGCCACCTCAATCATAAATTTCACCGCAGCAGCAATATCAATCTCATGACTTGCTCCCGTAGAGCAACCAGGTACCACGGTTTCAGAACAGATCGCCACACCAACAACAGGGGCTGAGGTAGATACCGCGGGTTGCATAATACTATTGATATGATGAAGGCCATTACCATACGGTGTAATATCCTGAATGGATAAAGGAAATGTCACCGCACGCTGCCCACTGCTCCACTCCATTAAGCGGAGTAAATCATTAGAAACAGGTAAAATGTACCCATTTTTAACCGTTGGTGATAATGCATAACCTTTATGATTCAGCAGGTTATTACCTTTGGTGGTATCTACCGACAAAATAGCATCCGCTTCAGGGATCGCTTCATGTTGGTTCATCGTGACATCTTCTAAAGGAGAGTCCATAAAATCAACTGGGGTATGAGGGCGAGTCGGCGCATTAGGGCAAATATGAGTTGTAATCACCACATCACCTACCAATTTATCGCCTTTTTCATGCATTTTTGCTAATTTCAATGCTGTTGCAATGGCCGCAATCGCCCCATCGGCATCTGAAACTACCCCAATACGTGACGGCCTTGCACCAATCCCCCCTAAACGGCCAATAATGCCTAATGTAGGTGCTTGATGACCTTGAGATTTACCTTGGGTGCCTGGAATAAGAATACGGACAAAATCACTTTGACCTTTCAGGTCTTTGACCGTTTTAGAAGAAACTTCAATTGCTGGGAAAGTCTTGAACAATGCAACAACATCTTCCCCCTTAACGTTCGCGCAATCGATTAGCTCATACGCACAAAGGGTTTGCTTTAGACTCATTGTACTTCCTTGAATTTTAATAATTTTTATTTGATTGTAGGGCTACTTTGAAATTAACTCACACAAAATATGACTTAATTTCATTTCACCCAAGTTAAGGCTTAACTGTTAAAAAAGCCTTATTTTTCCTGATGAAGGCGTATTCACGCACTTAAAATAAAATACTAATAATATAAACTACTTATGGTGTGCTACTTACTTTTACTACTTACCTTTACTACTTACTTTTACTACATGACATAACGCTATTTGCTGGTACTTCTTTGTAACCAATAAGGATCTCCAACCATACAACCAAGGTAAGAGGCCTTACGGCATAGGTTAGTTGAAAGTTGCGCCATAACCTGTTCATTCATTTGGGTTTCTGGCAAACTTAGACATAATGCATATAACGTGTTCAGCGATGGATCAAACACGGTACTCGAAACCGAGGCAACACCTGCAACAGACTCGTTAATTGAAAATTCCCAACCACGTTCATTGATCAGATTCATCTGTTCTGTTAACTTCACTTGTAATTCTTTATCTTCTCGGCCGATAATGTTTGCTCTTTCCTGCAACGGTAAGCGCGCTAACAGAGCCCGCCCCGTTGAAGTTCCAAGAATTGGCAAGCGTGTACCAGGCTGTGTGATCACCTGCAACATGCTATTACCGAAGCGTGCATGGACAACCCTTACCATTTCATCATCGAGCGCCGAAACATAACTGGTAAACCCAGTATCTTTCGTCAACTCATCAAGGGCTTCTAACGTCATATCTATCAATGGGTTCATCCCACGCGCACGGTGAGCCAACTCCATGATTAATAACCCTGGCCGATAAATGGGAGCATTATTCTTCTTTTCTAACAGCCCCAGTTCTGACATTTGCTTTAGTAAGCGAGAAGCAGAACTTTTCGGCATGCCTAATTCATTGACTAACGTCGTAACGGTAAGCTCATTACCTGAGCGTAGAAATAATTGATAAACATCAACGACGCTATTTAAAATGCTCATGAATCAAAACCTTGAGTAAGAATGCCATAATCTTGAGGCTTTCTATCACGTAAATATGGAATGGTTAAACGTGTATGGGCTTGTAAAACAAAATCAATTTCGCCAATTAACAACGCTTCACCATCACATGTGGCTTCACAAAGCACTTGCCCACGAGGGCCTAACACTTTGCTACCACCAAATAAGTGTAAATCCCCTTCATGACCCCAGCGGTTAACGGCCAGTAAATGTGCACCATTTTCCAAAGAACGGGATGCCGTATTAATGTCCCACATGTCTTTATCTTGTACACACCAAGCAGAAGGTGCGATTAGCAGCTCTGCGCCATGAAGGGTCAAAATACGCGCAACCTCAGGAAACCCCATGTCATAGCAAATCATGATGCCAATTTTGCCAATTGGCGTATCAAATACAGGGAAGCTATCACCACGACTAAACCATTGTTTCTCAATACCAAAAGCATGTACTTTACGAAACACACCGCTGATACCTTCACACCCTGGGTTCCACACGCCAACCGCGTTATAGATATCCCCAAGGTAGTCACCTCGTTCCACAAAACCACTCACGATAGTGATATTCAAGCGTGTCGCAAGCTCGCTAAATAAACGATATGTTTCGCTTCCAGTAGAATCGCTGAGATCCCACAGCTTCGTATTTAGCAAATCACCGCGATAACCTGTTGTGGCAAGCTCTGGAAAACAAATCAGTTTCGCCCCAGACTCTGCCGCTTGTTCACATAACAGCGCCATACGCTGCAAGTTACCTTGTTTATTCCCCAGTTCAGAATCAAACTGAGCAAGGGCAACTTTGACCTTGCTACCTGACATCGCACTTTCCTTAATCTAAGTGAGCCACTTTGCGAAAATGCACCGTATCGACACCTTTTGCTTTCGCTTGCCAGCGCATGCCAATCCAATAAGCCAGCGCACCTGTAATTAAAGAGTTAAGTGCAGGAATGCCATAATCGGCATGGAATGGACCTAATTCTGACGTTCCCCACCCCACAATAACAGCTAACAACCACACAACGAGTGTCACAGGGTTATAAGCTTCACAGCTAGATGGCAGCACACCTTGTTCGCGGGTGATATCAAGCTCTTTGCGATCGCGTTTTAAGATGTAATAGTCAACAACCATGATCCCAGCGACTGGTGGGATAGCAATGCCTAAGTAAATCAAGAAACTAATAAAATTGTCTAAAATACCTAACATGGAGGCAATCGTACCGAAAACACCAATTACCCATGTTAAATAGCGACGGTCAAAACGCTTATTAAAGATAGCGTTAAGCAGCGTTGAAAACCCGAGTGATGATGAATACAGGTTGATGTCATTCATTTTTATAGTGGCAAAGATAACAATCGATGCACCTAATAAGCCCGTTAATGCCATCATCAAGTCAAATACTTGGCTGGTACGTAATGCCAGAGCCATCAGCACCGCTATCATATTAACTAAAAGTTCACCAAAAAATGTACCGATTAACGTCATCCAAAATACATCCTTCGGTTTTTTCATAAAGCGGCTAATATCTGGTGTGGTAACCGCTGAAATAATAAAACCACCTGCAACCATAGTAATTGCCGCAGGCATTGTCATTAAAGGCCCAGCAGGGGCAGTATCATTGATAAGCGCACCAAGATCCTGACCTGATAATAAATTATACGTTGCCCAGCCTAACGCGAATAAAAAGAGCGGCGTTGAAATATTGGCGGTAATAGATAAAAATCGATACCCATATACCGTAATAATCGTCACCGCAATACCTGTAATAAGTGACCAAGCCCCTGGTGTTAGCACATTAGTCGCTTTATACATTCCATCCGCAAAGAAACCATTTTGGACGCCAAACCAGCCCATCAAGGAGATGGCAATCGCGCCACCAATAAGAGCTGAACCTAACTTTCCAAAACCAGACCACCTTGATAGTAGACTGATTGACATTCCTTCGCGGCATGCAGCTGCTCCAAGCCCCCAACTGACTACCTGTAAAATTACAGAGCCAAGGATGGTCGCCCAAAACGCCTGCCAAAAAGTTAACCCGTAACCGAGGGCTGCACCTAACATCACTTGTGAAACACAAGCGAGTGCGCCAATTCGTAGAATTAACACTTCATAGAACGGTCTACGAGCACTTTGGGGTACTCGAGCCAAAGAATAATCTTCACCTGCTTTATTCGCCATTTTGCACCTGCTGTGTGGTTGTCTTTGCTTAGTTTTTACTGGCTTTAATTGTTTGTTCCATTATATGGAACTAGGTTTCATTTATTCTACATGCAAATAATATCCATGATCGATATCGAATCGCAAGCAGAATTTATCTTTTCAGATAACTTTTTTATTATGGGATATTTCACGGAGCGAGGAAATACCACACTAATAAAAAATTTTATCGATAAATGAATAGGTTAAAAATTACGTGTTTAATTAGCAGAATTGGAGTGAGGAACTCAGTTCCATAAAATAGGACTATTCTTTAGCAGTAATTTCCCTCTAGCTAGCAGCAATCACTCCAATTTGGAGTGTCCTAGTCCGAAGTTATACGATTAGAAAAAAAATTTAGCTTTAGTAGGAATAAATGATTTATGAAAGAAATGGGGATAGTTGAGTTGGTAGGCTGCTATAAATAGTTAACATCGGAAACATAACATGCCAGCTGAAATAAACTACCCTATTAAATTTTGTCAGAATGACCTATTGAACTATGTATTTAAGAATGACCCCCTAATAAGCAAACTTGCCCAACAACTCAAAAGCATCTCCAATATTACATATGCATGTAAAAATGGTGCTTGCCAAGGTTTATCACACATATTCGCGGCTTATGAGATGGACGGACTGGGGGCTGAATCTCTACACCAGCTCAAAAATTGCTTAAATCCCTTTATACCATCAACATCCGCTTATAAAGAAGTCAACAAATGTGTAGAAGAAGCTTACTTAAAATGCATTTCAAATTTGTTAGCTGAACGTTGTACTGATATTTTTGATGTACAGATAAATCAATACCAATATAACGGCTATAATGACCTATATAATAATTATTATACCATTAACACAGTACCAAAACCTAAAGGAATAACAAACATTGAATATATCATTCAATGCTTAGAAGAAAATAACAAAAATATATATTCTAAGAATATAGAACCCTGTTTTAATCCTAATATTAAAATAGAAAAAGACATCACCTATGACCTATATAACAAAATAAGGTTTGGTAATGAAACACCTACTCCAAGGAAATATAAAGCAGAACAAAGCCTATATGATAAGATTAAAAAAGATAAAGATATCACTCTAAATGAAATGCAGTCCTTTATTAAAGAGATATATGCATATTGCATGTTACATTATGCAAGTGAGACAGCACTATTTAACTTAAATTCAGGATTGACAATTGATAATCGTTGTTCTCCTTTGTCCTCTATTAATGTAGAACCTAGTTGGGAGAGTATCTCCTTTAAACAATTAGAGAAACTAATTACTGAAAAAAGCATTAAAAAACAAGATATTGCTATAATTTACAGTTCAAATAATCACGCAATGGCAATTTGCGGGAAATATTACCCACAAAAACAAAGATACCTTTTTAGTTTTTTTGAACCAAATTATGGGTTAATACAATCATCTAATACAAATGAATTTATTGATTTTTTAAAACAAATTATAAGCCTCAAAAATACACTTCCTATTGCTTCTACACAAAAAACAAAAACTGATGTAACTATTGGTTATATACGGAAACTACAAAAAACACGAACACACTCAAAAAAAATGAAATTACCGAAAATCAACAATGCAGAGCTACAATCTGAAATCAAAAAACAGCTTACTGAGAGTAAAGTAAGCATCGATTTAGATAAAAGTACCAAACTCACTTTTGATGAGTATTCTCAAGGTAATAATAAATTGACAATGAAACTAAAAAAGGAGGGGGATACTTTTACCATTTATTCGACCTTGTGTGACATTCATTCAACTATAGCGTTAATCACTAACTCGATAAATAAAGTTCCTTTATTAACATCAGCAAAAATTTGTATAAATTCTTTAGGGAAAATATTTTATCGGCTTCGTTAACCTTACTTTATTCTCCTTTGTAGTCACTGAGCTACACAGGAGAATATATATTAACAAATCACTCTCTTGCTAATGCATCAATTGGGTTTAAACGTGCGGCGCTGCGTGCGGGCAAGAAGCCGAAAATAACCCCAATCGCGGTTGAGCAGACAAACGCACTAATAAGCGCGACAGGATCAAACGCGAACGTCCAACCAGGTAGCGCCATTTGCGCCAGTAAGCTGATCCCATAAGAAAGTGCAATTCCCATCAAGCCCCCCATTAAACACACCAATACCGCCTCAATGAGGAACTGCTGCATTACATCACTGGTTCTCGCACCAACTGCCATACGAATACCAATTTCGCGAGTTCTTTCTGTCACCGACACTAACATGATATTCATCACACCAATCCCCCCGACCACCAGCGAAATCACCGCCACTAAGGTTAAAAACAGTTGCATGGTTTGGGTGGTTTTTTCCGCTGTTTTTACAAAAGTATCAAGGTTATAGGTGAAAACATCTTTTTTACCGTGGCGTAACGTTAATAAACGCGTCAGTTGCTGCTCGACGTTTTTGGCGTCATACCCATCCTTAACGCGCACCGTAATGCTGTCATAATAAGGTCGATTTAAAATCTTGCTGTTCATCGTGGTATCAGGGAGCCAAACAGACAACGATTTACTGGAGCCAAATACTGATTTCTGGTCTTCCAACACCCCAATTACTGTCGCTGGCATATTACCGATGAGCAAGGTTTCCCCTACTACATTAGCTTGTTTTGGGAAAAAACGCCGTTTCGTGTTCTCATCAATAATGACCACTTGAGCACGCCTATTCGCCATGTCTTGCGTAAAATTCATGCCCTCTGAAAATTTTGAAGCATACACATTAAAATAATCGCGGCCAATTCCTGTTAACTGTGCAGATGCATCTAAATTCCCTTTCCTTAAACGTGCGGAACCATTTATCTGGCCTGAAATCGCGTGAACATAAGGCTGCTTAGCAAGAGCATCAATATCCGAGGCTTTTAAAGATTGTCGATTTTGTGCATCATCACTTCCAAAATCAGTGCCAGGGTAAATCGAAATCGTATTGGTACCAATCGACTTGATATCATTAAGTACCATACCTTGGGCAGCATCGCCGATGACCATAATAGAAACCACTGAAGCAATCCCGATAATAATCCCTAGCATGGTCAACAAGGTACGCATTTTATTGACCACCATGGCACGCCAAGCCATCAACAATGCTTCGCTAAATCGACCATAGATCTGCCCAAGGGATAGTTTCCTTGTAGGGGCTTTTGATAACGGTTTGGCTAATTTACTGTTTTTTGAACCTGAATCTCGAATAATTTCGCCATCTTTGATTTCGACAATACGTTCAGCTTGTTGTGCAACGGATGGATCGTGAGTAACGATAATCACCGTATGGCCTTGAGCACAAAGGTCTTTGAGGATCTTCATCACCTCTTCACCAGAATGGCTATCTAAGGCCCCCGTAGGCTCATCGGCAAGAATAACTTGCCCTCCATTCATTAATGCACGCGCAATACTGACTCGTTGCTGTTGCCCACCAGACAATTGGCTCGGCCGGTAATTAACCCGCTCGCCAAGCCCTAGGCGCTGAAGTAATTGCGTCGCACGTTCGCGCCGCTCCGCTTTTCCAGAACCTGCATATACTGCAGGGATTTCAACGTTTTGCTCAGCACTAAGGTGGTTTAATAAGTGGTAGCGTTGGAAAATAAAACCAAAGTGTTCACGGCGAAGCTCTGCGAGTTGGTCGTTGTCTAGCAACGCCATATTTTGCCCATCAATATGGTACTCTCCAGATGATGGCTTATCGAGGCAACCAATGATATTCATCAGGGTGGATTTACCTGAACCTGAAGCACCGATAATCGCAACCATTTCACCTGCATTTATTTGCAAAGAAACGTTTTTTAAGACAGTAACCTCATTTTCACCTTCACCATAACGGCGAGTGATCCCCTGGAGCTCAATGAGTGTGGCCATCTTAACTCTCCGAACCACTGTGCCCAATAATCACTTTATCACCTTCATTCAGTCCTTTAACCACTTCGACTGACACATCATTGCGACTACCAATTTCAATCTGTTTTTTCTCTGCTTTTTGCCCTTCTAGCACTTCCACATCATAAACCTGCGGTGAAACTTCATCCCCTAACGCAGAAAGGGGTAATATCAGCACATTTTTACGTGAATCGAGATCGATTTTGACCTGTGCAGTCATCTGTAATTTTAGGAGATGCTGAGGATTAGGGACTTCAAAGCGCGCATAATAGAAAATAGCATCATTGATTTTCTCAGGGGTTGGCAAGATATCTTTCAATTGACCTGAGAATTTTTTGTCTGGCGCACCGAGTACCGTAAATGAAGCCTCTTGGCCTGGTTCTAAATAAATCACATCCGCTTCAGACACTTCCGCTTTAACCAACATAGTGTCTAAATCTGCTAATGTTAAAATCGTTGGTGCTTCTTGCGCTGCAATCACGGTTTGCCCTTGTAACGTTTTGATAAACGTGACAATGCCGTCCATCGGCGCGGTGATTTGCGTATATTTTAAGTTGGTTTTTGCCGTATCTAGTGTGGCCTGGTTGCGTTTAATTTGAGCTTGATAAGTCGCTACCTGTGCTTTTTTTACATCCACATCAGTTCTGGCTTTGTCCAGTTCTTGTTGCGCGACAGCCTGCAATTTGGCTAAGCTCAAGTGGCGTTGGTAAGTCAGTTGCGCCAGTTTCAATTCTGCTTGTGCTAACGATAAATTAGCCTCAAGTTCACGTGTGGTCGCTTCAGACTCAGTGACATCATTTTGTGCTTTTTTCGGGTCGATAACCGCCAGTAAATCGCCTTTTTTAACGTAGTCACCCTCTTTAACATATAAGGTTTGTAACTGCCCGCTAACCTGAGCACCCACATCAACTTTACGTACAGCATCTAACTTGCCCGTCGCGAGAACTTGTTTATCTAAGTCACCACGCGTCACGTCAACGGTTTGGAAAACCTCTTCTTTCTCACCTTTAAAGAGAAAGGCAGCAGCGCCAACGACAACAATCAGGATCACCAAATAAATCGGCCACTTTTTTTTCGGTTTTACCTTCATCACTCTTCACTTCCTATCATTAAAAAGAGGGCGATGCCCCCTTCTAAATACTATGCTATATCACTTAAGTTATCGTTTAATTAAACATACTATAGATAAACACCCGCTATCTATAAATATTCAATCAACAATATATTCACTTTCGTTATCAATACGCTTTCCCCCTCGCTAACCATGCTACCCGAGAAAACATACTTTTTAGCTGTAATGGAATGCTATCAGGGCCCAGTTCTGCAGAACGGTTCACCGTAGCCAACGCTAAGTCAGGCTTTGACGTTCGGGAAATCGCTTTAATAATCACACGGCGTGTCGACACCCGTGCATTTTCTGGTATGTCAGCAATTTCATGATAAAGGCTTTTAAACCCCTCACGATATAGGAAATGTTCCATATCTGGCGCAGTGAGCATGGTTAAGCGATCCCTATCGGGTGAATTGATCTTATTCGCATAGTGGGTCGCAGTTGCAGCATATTTACGCCCTGCCTCGTCGCCATCGGTTAAAACATGCCATTCAATTCCCATTTTATTGGCAAATTTTAATAGTGGTTTCAAGCCACTTTGTGCAAACGCAATAACTTTAATTCCTTCGGTTTCAAAATAGTAGTGACATTGGCGAGCAAATTCACTCATTAGCCAAATCTCTGTTTCGCCTTCAACTAATAACCAACAACGTGCAAATAATGATGATGGTCGATTAAAACGAATATGAAACGAAATTTTTCGCAATTCTTCTGTACTGAGATCATTTGGCGTTAAACGATAAGCAGAAACTTTATTAGTATCACGTACTAAACGACATAAGTCTTCAAGAGGAGCTTGAGAAAGTAACTCCCCTGAATTTGTCGTGGTAATCCGTTGCAGCGCAAACAAGCTTAGTAATCCCCATGCAATCGACAGCATAATCGGATGCAGGCGAGTTTCGGGGTCTTCAACAATAATGAGCGGGCGGGCGTGTTTATCTAAATGAATATTGCCTTTGGATTGTAATAAAGAAGAAAACATCCCCAAGATAATCAAACGAATATTTCGTTGATTAGGTTTTGCAATCAAACGGCTGATGTTATCCAACGCTTTCCAGCCTTGCTTGCGCGGCTCAATATTCACCATATTGTCATTAAGCTTGATCATATGGGCACTTTGCCCTGAAAAATAGTGACTTAATAACTGCTGCATGGCGTCTACACCGTCACTTAATTCATCATCACTTAAACGTTCTGGATTATTCACTAGAGCACTGGTTAATTCTTTGATACGTATATTAAATGCATCACGAAACTCTTTTTCACCAACGACGATGGTTTCAGGGTTGAGGGTTTGTAAAAAACGCGCATCACGCAGGCGAATAACAGGGTATAATCGAATAATCTCTTTGATATACTTACCCACATTGTCCAGAGAAAGCTTATTTCCCCCTGAATTTAAAAAGCTTTTATCCACCGCAATCGTATTGTCATCTCGCAGCTCAGCACTCACTCGATAAAAAATATGTTTTAGATCATCACCATTATCAACCCAAACTGAGCTAAGATTATGAAAACGATAAGATTGGTGGCGGCCTTTATGCCTTTCACAAAATTTTAAAACAATTTGCAATGACCGATAACGGGAAGCGTTGTCCCCTGTGGGGTGATGAAAATCGTGCAGATTAAATTGGTAATCTTGATGTTCTGGTGAGAGAAGCAAATCGAGCGCATCAAGAAGACTGGATTTACCCCATGAGTTTTCCCCGATCAAAACAGTACTGTTATTGAGTTCTAAGGAAAGGCGGTTGATCCCTCTAAATCCGTATATCTCAACACGTTCCAGATACATATCTCACTCCTTGTCATATTTTCTTTAATATACTCTGAACTCGTCAATTTGCATTCAAATTATCAATAATGGTGCTGACAAAACGCACATTTAGAGCTTATCGATTAACCCATGGTTTTACTATAAGTATGTCTGCAAAATAAAAAATCTTTGTGACAAAATTGCCAACTGAGTTGAGCTAGCAATAGCAGTGTTATAAAATAGTAAAACTTTCTTTTTTAGTATTTTTGACCTATTTTTCACTCAGTCACCAATAATAAAATTTTATCGAAAAAAAATGCATTAGCACGGCGAGTTAAATTTCACATAACGAAAATAAAAAAACAAATATAACTCATTGATTATATTGATGGGATAACCACTAAGGATGCGGCGATGTATTCAGGACTCTTAATTATTCTTCTACCGTTAACTCTCGGTTATCTTATTCCTATTAAAAACAAACAAATTCTTCACCGTGTGCATCAATCATTAAATTCAATGGTGTATGTGATTTTATTTTTAATGGGGATCACCCTCGCACTGCTTGAAAACTTAAGTGAACACCTCTTTTCTATTCTCATTTACGCCATTACCTTCTTTGCTTGTATTTTTTCACTTAATATTATCTCACTGTTATTACTCGATAAGTTAGATCCGTGGAAAATTCCACAACATAAGCAAGAAAAACCGCCGTCACGCATTAAAATGGTGCTTGAATCTCTACAATTGTGTGGCGTCCTGCTTTTAGGCTTTATAGTGGGCTTAACAGGTTTTGATTTTCTGCATTATGCGGATAAGGGTAGCCAGATTGCTCTAATGCTCCTGCTATTATTAGTCGGCATTCAATTACGCAACAGCGGAATGAGCATTAAACAAATTTTAATTAATCGCCGCGGGACAACCATTGCCTTTGTGATGGGAATCAGTGCATTAGCGGGAGGAGCGCTGGCGGCATTATTACTGGGCTTACCCGTTAAAATGGGGCTAGCTCTCGCATCGGGCTTTGGTTGGTATTCACTCACAGGGATCGTGTTAACTGATGCCTATGGCCCTGTGATGGGGAGCGCAGCCTTTTTTAATGACCTAGCCCGCGAGCTAGCCGCGATCATGTTGATCCCTATCATTATCAATCGCTACCGTTCAACGGCATTGGGCATTTGTGGCTCAACATCCATGGACTTCACCCTTCCTGTTTTGCAACGCAGTGGCGGTGTTTCGATTGTGCCTGCCGCGATTGTTCATGGCTTCGTACTGAGTCTTATTACGCCAATTCTTATGGCCTTCTTTACATAGGTAAAATTTCAGTCACAATAGCCGTTAATTTGCGTGAAACAGGAAATTAACATGACAGAAAAACAACGTGTTTTAGTGTTGGGCGCTAGCGGCTATATTGGTCAGAATCTTATCCCCCAACTGATTGAACAAGGTTATGACGTTACTGCGGCTGCACGTCGTGTTGATTGGATGCTTTCTCAAGGCTGGCAAGATACTCGCTGTATCTTTGTTGACTTACATGATCCTGAGACTTTAAAAGATGTCATGAAGGAAATCGATATTGTCTATTTCCTTGTGCACAGCATGGCTGACCAAGCTAATCTTATTGAGCGTGAGCGTAGCGCTGCGCGTAATGTTCAACAAGCTCTCGAAGGTTCAGATGTTAAACACGTTATTTATCTCAGCGCATTACAACATGGCCACACCTATTCCCCGCACCTGATAGCCAGGCGCTTAACCGGGGACATCCTGCGTGAAAGCAATATTCCTGTTACTGAGATTCGCTCTTCAATTATTGTTGGGTCTGGTTCTGCAGCCTTCGAAATTATGCGGGATATGGTGTACAACTTAGCGATTCTAACGCCTCCGCGCTGGGTACGCTCTAAATCATCGCCTATTGCATTGTCGAATATCCTATATTACTTAACTCAGCTCGCCAAAACACCAACAAATGAAAACCGCATATTTGATGCAGGCGGTCCTGAGTTTATTAGCTATCAAGAACTATTCAAACGATTTATCAAAGTTAGTGGTAAACGCCGCTTGCTGATCCCGATTCCTATTCCTATTAGCATGATTTCGGTGCATTTTATTAGCTTGATTACCTCGGTGCCACCGACTATTGCAAAAGAGCTAATTCAAGGACTACAACACGACCTTCCCGCTAACGATAAAGCACTACGAGAACTTATTCCACAAACGCTAATTTCCTTTGATGATGCAGTAAGAACCACATTAGCTGAGGAAGCAGATGCGATAGACAATGCTGATTGGGGTTATGACCCTGAAGTAAGAAAACGCTGGCGCCCAGGCTATGGCTATTATCCCAAACAAGCGGGGTCAACCCTTGGCACAACAGCGAGCTCAGAATCGCTATGGCATACCATACAACAAATTGGGGGCAAAGATGGTTATTTCTACGCCAATGGCCTATGGAAAACCCGTGCCATCATGGATGACATGATGTTGAATAAAGTCAAATATGGTCGCCCCGACAGAGAATACTTGCAACTTGGCGATGAAGTTGATGGCTGGCGAGTGATTAACCTTGAGCCGAACAAACAACTCAGTTTACTGTTTGGTATGAAAGCCCCTGGGCTGGGGCGTTTAACCTTTACTATCCACGATAGCGGCAGCCGACGCTCTATAGATGTGCGCGCTTGGTGGCACCCTGCGGGTTTTTGCGGTCTACTCTATTGGTTTGCTATGATGCCAGCCCATCTTTTTATCTTTAAAGGAATGGCAAAACGCATTAGCGACCTCGCGTTTGAACGAGATAAACAACTCGCCAAACAACAGCAAACAGATCATCCAACCGAAAAATCTGACTAATTTCAGTGTAAAAACCAATTTTTTATGCAGAAATTATTGCATAAATATGCTTACAGGATTAATATCGCTGGTAGTTAAAAAGGATATTATTGGTAAGCATGAGCATTCAATTAAAAAACATCAACTGTTTCTATGGTTCCCATCAGGCACTCTTTGATATCAATCTAGAGTGCTCTGCTGGTGAGACTATGGTATTACTCGGGCCAAGTGGTGCAGGTAAAAGTTCGCTATTACGTGTTCTCAATTTATTAGAGATGCCACGTTCAGGTCATTTGAATATTGCTGGGCAGCAATTTGATTTTTCATCGACACCAGATGCAAAGTCTATTCGTGACTTACGCCAAAATGTTGGCATGGTATTCCAACAATATAATTTATGGCCGCATCTTAGTGTGATGGACAACTTAATTGAAGCCCCATGCCGTGTATTAAAATTATCGAAGCAAGAAGCACATGCAAAAGCCGCTAAGCTTTTAGACCGTTTACGTTTATCTCAATTTGCAGACCGTTATCCACTGCATTTATCAGGTGGTCAACAACAACGTGTGGCGATTGCACGGGCACTCATGATGGAACCTAAGGTTCTATTATTTGATGAACCAACCGCAGCGCTTGACCCAGAAATTACGGCTCAAGTTGTCGATATTATTCGTGAATTGTCTGCGACAGGTATTACGCAAGTGATCGTCACTCACGAAGTGGAGATTGCTCGCAAAACCGCTAGCCGTGTGGTGTATATGGAAAACGGCCATATCGTAGAACAGGGAGATGCTAGTCGTTTCTCAGCACCTCAAACTGACGCCTTTGCAAATTATCTGTCACATTAATAGATATAGGATTAAGCAATGAAAAAAATTATATTAGCTGCGCTGCTGGGCGCTGTAGCCCTATCGGCAACTGCTGCGGAAAAAGAAACCATTCGTTTTGCAACTGAAGCAACTTACGCGCCGTTTGAAATGTTTGATAAAAACAATCAAATCGTCGGTTTTGACGTTGATTTAGCTAATGCGATGTGTGAAAAAATGAATGCGACCTGTACATTTACTCACCAATCTTTCGATAGCTTAATTCCCAGCCTGAAATTTCGTCGTTTTGAAGCATTAATGGCAGGTATCGACATTACCCCTGAGCGTCAACAACAAGTAGACTTCACCGAAACTTATTACCCTAACTCTGCAGAATTTATTGCAGTGAAAGAAAAAATTAGCTCCGTTGACCAGCTGAAAGACAAAAGAATCGGCGTCCAAAACGGAACCACACACCAAAAATATATCATGGAACAACATAAAGGCATGACCACTGTGCCTTATGATAACTACCAATCTGCGGTTTTAGACCTGCAAAATGGCCGTATTGATGCTGTATTCGGTGACACTGCCGTTGCTGACGAATGGTTAAAAACCAAAGGCAACGAAAACTTAGCCGCTGTAGGTGAGAAAGTTACCGATCCACAATACTTCGGTATCGGTTTAGGTATCGCAGTGCGTAAAGGAAATAAAGAGTTGTTGGATAAAATGAATAAAGCCTTAGCAGAAGTTAAAGCTGACGGCACTTATGATGCTATCCACAAAAAATGGTTTCAACAGTAATCGATATAATTAATGAACAACCTTCTATTTTTAACAAGTGCCGCCGGTATCACCGTCGGCCTTGCTGTTTCTGCCCTAATCTTGGGTTTAATTCTTGCCATGCTATTTACCGCATGGGAGTCTGTCCGCTTTAAGCCAATTGCCTTTTTAGGCACGTGCTGGGTGACGCTAATCCGTGGGTTACCTGAACTGCTGGTCGTCCTATTCGTCTATTTTGGGACATTACAGCTTATCAACCTACTCGGGGATGGGTTTGATATTAACCTCGGTTTTTGGCAAACCACAGTGCAAATTGATCCTAGCATCTTCTTTGCTGATAGCGGCGAATTTGACTACACGCCGTTCGTTTGTGGTGTCATTGCCCTTGCCCTATTGTATGCCTCTTATGCTTCACAAACGTTAAGAGGCGCACTCAAAGCAGTGCCTTATGGCCAGTGGGAAGCAGGTTTTGCACTCGGCCTCAAAAAACGCACGATTTTCTTTCGTTTTATTATGCCGCAAATGTGGCGCCATGCCCTGCCAGGGTTAGGGAACCAATGGTTAGTTCTGCTAAAAGATACCGCGTTAGTGTCTTTAATCAGCGTGAACGATTTGATGTTACAGACAAAAACTATTGTTAACCGTACTGGCGAACCTTTTACTTGGTACGTTATCGTCGGTCTGATTTACCTTGTCATTACATTGATTAGCCAACAGGTATTAAAGCGTATTGAATTGCGAACTACGCGCTTTGAACGAGGTGAATCCAAATGATTGACATGATCCTAAAAATTCTACCAGGGCTACCAACCAGTTTATCACTGACGTTCAGTGCGTTACTTGTGGCTTTTCTGTTAGCGGGATTATTTACGTTAATTTTATCCCTGAAAACCAAAGTCATTTCGCAAATTGTGAAGGTGTATATCACCATCTTTACAGGAACGCCATTATTAGTGCAGTTTTTCCTAATCTATAATGGCCCGAGCCAGTTTAAGTCGTTGCAAAACTATCCTCTATTTTGGGAGCTAATTTCAACACCTTGGTTCTGTGCAATGATTGCATTAGCGTTAAACAGTGCCGCTTATTCAACTTTACTGTTCCACGGTGCCGTAAAAGCGATTCCATCAGGGCAATGGCAGTCATGCCAAGCATTGGGGATGAGTAAAGTACAAACTATGCGCATTATCCTGCCTTACGCCTTTAAACGCTCTTTATCCTCTTATTCCAATGAAGTGGTGTTAGTGTTTAAAAGTACCTCTCTGGCCAGTACGATCACCATGTTAGACATCATGGGTTACAGTAGCCAAGTATTTGGTCAGACATGGGATGTGATGGCGTTTGTTGCGGCTGGGATTATTTATTTAGTGGTTAATGCCATCTTAACCATTCTAATGCGTTTAATCGAACGCAAAGCACTTGCTTTCGAACACCGAAATTAATAATTAATTCAATACGTTAAAGAAAGAGCTTGGCTAAACACCAAGCTTTTTTTTCATAAATTCGTTTTTAATTATTCTTTCGCTTTAGCAATGTCAGTACTTCAAAATGAGCCGTGTGTGGAAATAAATCAAACAGCTGCACCCTACACACTTGATAACCCGACAGCAATTGTAAATCTTGCGCCATAGTCTGTGCATTGCAGCTTGAATAAAGGATATATTTGGGCTGCATATGAGAAAGGTAATCACATAATGCCTTACCAATTCCTCTTCGTGGCGGATTAACTAAAATAAGCTGAGGGATATCTTGATGTGCGGTGGCAAAATGCGTTGAATCAAGGGCTTTAAACTCAACATTTTTTAATCCAATTTCATCTGCTGATTGTTGTGCGCTAGCAATGGCAGGGGCGCTGATTTCAATGCCTGTTAAACGCGTATCTTTTTCAGCGCAGTGCAATCCAAAGCCACCTACACCACAAAACAGATCCCACATACTATGAATATCTAATGCGTTAACCCACGCCCTTGCTGTTTGGTATAATTTAGCTGCGACAACAGGATTCGTTTGGAAAAAACTTTGTGGGCGAATAAATAAAGGCACTTGGTTAAACTCTTCACGCAGCGTGTGTTGCTCCGTTAAGAAAATCTCCTCATCGCCTTCAAGTATTGCCATATGCACTGGCTGAATATTTGCTGTGATCACCCCAAGTTGTGGTAATTGCGCTTGCAACCAAGGTAAAGCATTCTTGAGCTGTTCCAGTTTTTTCTCTGAGCGTAGCACAAAACGCAGCATAAACTGCCCTGTGTGCCAACTTTGTGTTAGCAACACGTGCTTGAGCTCACCACGCCTGCGTTCAATGTTATAAGGTGTGAGCCCTGCCTTTGCAATAAACGGTGTGAGTACGCTGAAAACTTCAGAAAATGCAGTGGGATATAATGGGCAGCCAGTTAAGTCGACACCTGCGCCATCTTTCCCAATAATACCTAAAATCGGCCTTTCTACACTTCCACTCACCACCATTTTGGCTTTATTACGAAAGCCTGTTTGAGGCCCTGTCACGGGTGGGGCAAAAATAGCAGGGTCGATTGTCGGCAATAACGCGGAAAGTTGCTGCTGCTTTTGGGTGATTTGTTGCTCAGGTGAGAATTCTAACCATTGGCAAGAACGGCATTCACCCGCAATATATTTTTCACAATGCATAATTAAAACTTAATGAATAATAATAGCGGGTTTATCATCTGGGGTAAGTTCGGATTCATCCTCGCCATTATCCTCTTCTTCACTAAACTCATCTTGAGCTGCATACAGTAAATTATTACTAAAGATCTCAAAGACAATCGCTGAAATTTGGTCTTCTGCTTGCTGAAGGAAATGGCAGAATTGGCGATAGGTCATCCCAGCCTCTAATGAAAATGACTGGCTAACCACTAACTTTGGCAGGTTTTCATCATTTATTTCGAGAAAAACTTTTGCCGTCAATGAACTCGCGTTAATTTGGCTAATATTAGCAACTAATGTAATTATCGCGGTGGGTTTTAGCTCCGCTAATGCGGACAATACCAACACATTATTGACGATATCGAGTTTTGCATCAAAAATTCCCTCAATATTTTGCATATGAGGTAAATGCAGCGCAGCACAAGAGTCGCACTCGAAATAAGACGTTTTGAGTTGTTCTAACCATTCACGTAATTGTGCAATGTCAGGGTAACGAATAGAATCCATGGGCAGTAACCTTCTTCAACTCAAAAATAATAATGCAAAAACAGTTTGCTAGAGAATGACATCCCCAGCGCAAAGCGGGTAATTTTCACACATCACCAAGAAAAATGCCAGCAAAACCACGGCTATTCGGGCTTTTCATCCTGTTTATCATTTTGAATATTATTTTTTTTATTCCTCGGGTTTTCTGACTGCTTATTATCTATACCTAAAAAAGTTAACCCATGAATAGCTCGCCACACAATATTAATCATTGCAGGGACCAAACACCCAATCGCAACCATAATAATGGTCACTATCGCCCCTTGGTGCATAAGTGGCTCAGGCAAAACAATATAATCATTCAGCGTGAGTAAGATTAAAATCAAGAGGACTATCCCAACACCTTCTAAGACTAAGATAGGTTTTGGCATGTCTGCCAATGAACGCATGGTTCTCTTTGATTGTGGTTTATTGTTCATTCAACCCCCATTTCACTGTAATTTGGCATTTTACTTCACGAATTATATGACATACCTATAGCTATAAAAGGAAAATTCGACTTTTATTTCATAATTTATATAGGCATAGTATTGAGCATTGTGACTCGAATCTGAGTTTGAGATAAAAAGGAGATACTATGTATACTGTTATTTTTGGTCGCCCTGGCTGCCCATACTGTGTTCGTGCGAAAGAACTGGCAGAAAAACTGAAAAACGAACGTGAAGATTTTGACTACCGCTATGTCGATATCCAAGCAGAAGGTATTTCAAAAGAAGATTTGTCTAAAACTGTTGGTAAACCTGTGGAAACTGTCCCACAAATTTTCATTGATGAGAAGCACATCGGTGGTTGCACTGATTTTGAAGCTTACGCAAAAGAAAATTTAAATCTTTACAAATAGTTACCCCCTCTAATTTTCGATTATTAACAAGCAAAACATCTCACTACTTAGGCTGAAATATGTTTTGCTTGTTCTTTTTGTGCTATTTAAGTCAAATCCCACCCTAAATTGCATTTTTTTTCATCAACAAGAGAACTTTCCTTTTTAGATGGAGTCTTAATTTATGCCACTGCTTTTCTTTGATGTCCCCATATTGAGGAGCCCGATAGCCAACTCTCTGTTTTAATGCTATCGGGTTTTTTATTGCCTATTTCTAGCCATCGACCTCACCTTGCAATGTAATGATTACTTTGCGCTTTGTGCCAAAATTTCGATGTTCACATAAATAAATCCCTTGCCACGTCCCCATATTTAAACGACCGTTTGTCACTGGGATTGTTAAACTCGCACCCAGTAAGCTACTTTTCAGGTGCGCTGGCATATCATCACTGCCCTCATAGTCATGCTTATAATAAGGTTCATTTTCAGGAACTGCCTTATTGAAGAAGCTCTCAAAGTCTTCTCGCACGGTATAATCCGCATTTTCATTAATCGTTAATGAGGCAGAGGTATGTTGAATGAATATATTCATCATCCCAATACGAAGCGAACTGAGCTCAGGAACTTGCCTTAAAATCTCCTCAGTGACTAAATGAAATCCTCTTTCCCGCGCATTCAGCTGTATCTGTTTTTGCCACCACATTTTTTTTCCCTTCTTTCGCCAAATCGAACTTTAGATGAGTGAAATAATTATTGAGTAATTCTTAAACCACACGTAAATTTGTCGCGTAATAGTATCAATAATAAGACAAAGGGACTTTACCTGTGAAGCTTGAGACTTTAAGCTCTGTTTTTCTTTGTCTTACTGACCCACTCTCTGTCTGAGGTACGAAACTGTGCTGGAACAACTCAATCTTGATCTGTTTAACTTGATCAATGCCGCACCTGAAACTGCAAGCGGAACGATTGCGATGGCGAATGTAATTGCTAAGCGCTTAGTTCTTATTTTCCCAATATTTACAGTTGCTTGTTGGTTTTGGGGTGCCCAGCCAAACATGACTCGCCAACGCGCTTTTGCCTGTAAAGCGGCGATTGCCATTGTGTTAGGGCTTACTATTTCATGGCTAATTGGCTATTTTGCCCCCCATGACCGCCCATTTGTGATGGAGATCGGCACTAATTTTTCTGATCACGACGCAACACCATCATTCCCAAGTAACCACGGCACTATCGTATTTACCTTTGCATTTGCTTTCTTATTCTGGCTACGGACTTGGGTTGGCCTTGTGATGATGATCCCTGCCATTGTGATTGCTTGGTCACGAATTTACCTTGGTGTTCACTGGCCTTTAGATATGGCAGGCGCATTTATCCTTGCTATCGTTGCCTGTGGTTTAGCTCAAATTTTGTGGTCACTTGGCATTAGTAAAATCCAAGCACCAATCACCCAACTCTATCATCTCATCTTTGGTTCATTCATTCGCAAAGGTTGGTTCCAACCTTAATCATTTCTTTTTAAGTACTGGTGGCAATAAACATCAGTACTTTTCCACTTTTAAAAAATTGCGCCAAATCAAACTTTCTCTTTATTTTTTTATCGTTATATAAAATTAATTTTAAATTATCAAATTAATTAATAAACAACTCTGTAACAAATATTTTGTTACCTTTTTTAATTATTTTTTTCGACGCAAAAAAAGTGCACTAAATACTATCTAAAAAAACAAAAATTAATTAATATGTGCCCCTAAAATCAGGGCGAAATGGCCTAATTAATCACTCACTAAATCATTATTGAAATTTAAAATTAACAGTTGATTATCAATAAGTTAAACAAACTCATTCATACATCCTATGTAGCAGTATCACAGTACAGCTCAATAATTAGATTAATATAGATTACAAATCAAACAACACAAAAATATTCATTAATATAATAATATTTTTCTCACAGAATATTATTCTACCCTTGTTTATTTTAATGAATTGAATTTTCCAAACAGGAAAAACATGACAATAAATAATCTTAAGTTAAATTTCATTAACAATTTTATAAAATCTGATGTTTCTACGCAATCTCAGGGGATATTTCTCTTTTGAGATAATGATCACGGCATTTTGTTCTGGTAAAATATAAATTCACACCCTCAAAAACCAGATTTAAAAATAACTGATAAAATTACAAAACTGATTGAAAATGAATTTAGTCCAAATTTTAGTTTTATTTCCAATCAGATTGTTACGTAAAAGAAAGCCCTTTTTATTAAGAGATTATTCGTACCAAAAGATTAAAACCCAGTAACGCCTTTGGCTGTTACTTAAAATGAATTTTTTGACTTTTATTTTTGGAGACTATTATGGATGCAACTAAAGTTGGTTCCATCGACAAAACAGCCTCGCAAACAGGGAGCAGTAAAGCTTGGCGTAAAACTGACACAGTATGGATGCTGGGTTTATATGGTACAGCTATCGGTGCTGGTGTTCTGTTTTTGCCTATTAATGCGGGTATGAGCGGATTACTTCCTGTTCTATTGATGCTTGTTCTAGCCTTCCCAATGACATTTTTTGCTCATCGTGGCTTAACACGTTTCGTTCTTTCTGGTTCTAAAAAAGATGGCGATATCACTGAAGTTGTTGAAGAACACTTTGGACGTACCGCGGGTAACTGGATCACTCTGCTGTATTTTTTTGCTATTTATCCTATTCTGCTCGTTTATGGTGTTTCTATCACCAATAACGTCAATAAATTCTTAACCGAATTATTAGGTGTTGGTGCACCACCACGTTGGTTACTGGCCTTAATTCTGGTCGGGGGCGTTATGGCTATCGTTGCTTTCGGTGAAAAATACATCGTTAAAGTCATGAGTATGCTGGTGTTCCCATTCATTGCAGTGCTGGTTGCATTCTCTTTATATATGATCCCGCACTGGTCTGGTGATGTACTGAATACCTTAACCTTCGAAGGCATCGCAGAAGCTACCAAAAATACTGGAGGTCAAAGCATTTGGATCACCATTTGGTTAACCATCCCCGTCATGGTATTCGCCTTTAACCACTCACCAATTATCTCTGCATTCTCTGTCGCAAAACGTGAAGAATACGGCGATGAAGCAGAACAAAAATGTTCACGTATTTTAGCATCAGCACACATCCTGATGGTTCTGACAGTCATGTTCTTTGTGATTAGCTGTGTGTTTACGTTATCTTCAGCTGACCTTGCGCAAGCAAAAGCACAAAACATCAGTATCCTTGACTATCTGTCTGGCTATTTTGATCAGCCATTCATCAAATATGCAGCAGCAATCATCGCATTTATTGCTATTATCAAATCATTCTTAGGCCACTATTTAGGTGCTCGTGAAGGTTTCAATGGTTTAGTTGAACGTGCATACCGTGCAAAAGGCAAAACTGTCGATATTCGCAAATTAAACCGCGGCACCGCTATCTTTATGTTAGTGACGACTTGGATTGTTGCGACATTAAACCCAGGTGTTCTGGATATCATCGAAAGTCTTGGTGGCCCTGTTATTGCTATCTTACTGTTCTTGATGCCAATGTATGCCATCAGTAAAGTCCCTGCAATGCGTAAATACTCAGGCAAAATCAGCAATGTATTTATCGTAATTATGGGTCTGGTCGCTATCTCTGCGGCGACATATAAGTTATTCTTCTAATTGAAGCCCCAGGTAGCTATTAATAATGATAGCTACCTGATTTCAATGACTTTCTACAAAAGGAAGCACTGAATATGATTAGTGTATTTGATATCTTCAAAATCGGTATCGGCCCTTCAAGTTCTCACACCGTCGGCCCAATGAAAGCGGGCAAACAATTCGTTGATGACCTTATCGCGCAAAATTTACTGGCTAACACAACGCGCATAGCCGTTGACGTTTACGGCTCGCTGTCCCTGACAGGTAAAGGCCATGCTACCGATATGGCTATCATCATGGGTCTTGCGGGTAACTTACCCGATACCATTGATATTGACGCTATTCCTGCATTTATGCGCAACGTCGAACAAACAAGTAAACTTTTACTTGCTCAAGGGCAACATGAAGTCGATTTCCCTGTCGATGGCGGCATGAATTTTCACAGCACAAATTTACCACTCCATGAAAATGGCATGACAATCACCGCATTTGCGGGTGATAACGTTCTGTATACCAAAAATTATTACTCGATTGGCGGCGGATTTATTGTTGATGAAGAACATTTCGGTAAAATCGACGAAAATGCCGTTCAAGTCCCTTATCCTTTTAAATATGCAGCTGATTTACAAAAGCATTGCAAAGAAACGGGGTTATCACTTTCTGCGCTCGTCATGCAAAATGAATTAGCATTACGCAGCAAAGATGAAATCCAACAATATCTTTCCTCCGTTTGGGATGTGATGAAAGCAGGCATTGAACGTGGGGTCACTACGGAAGGCCTATTACCTGGTCCACTGCGTGTTCCGCGTCGTGCAGCCGCGTTACGCCGCCAACTTGTCACCACGGATAGCACCAACATGGATCCAATGGCAGTTATTGATTGGATCAATATGTACGCCCTTGCGGTCAATGAAGAGAACGCTGCGGGTGGACGTGTAGTGACAGCACCAACAAATGGGGCTTGTGGTATCGTTCCTGCGGTACTCGCCTATTACGATAAATTCATTCGCCCTGTGAATGAGAACTCCTATACCCGCTATTTCCTAGTTTCTGGTGTGATTGGTGCATTATACAAAATGAATGCCTCCATTTCAGGGGCGGAAGTCGGTTGTCAAGGTGAAGTGGGCGTTGCCTGTTCAATGGCGGCCGCTGGGCTTGCTGAATTAATGGGTGGTAGCCCTGAGCAAGTGTGCATCGCCGCGGAGATTGCGATGGAGCATAACCTCGGCCTTACTTGCGACCCTGTTGGCGGCCAAGTTCAAGTGCCTTGTATTGAACGTAACGCAATTGCCTCTGTTAAAGCCGTTAACGCCGCACGTATGGCATTACGCCGCGTCAGTGATCCACGTGTTTGTCTCGATAAAGTCATTGAGACGATGTATGAAACGGGTAAAGACATTAACGCTAAATATCGCGAAACCTCCCAAGGCGGTTTAGCAATTAAACTCGCGCACTGTGAATAATTTATTCACTAACTTATAAAAAACGCCTGCAGTTGCAGGCGTCAGACTGCAGACAAACCGATAAGGTTTGACGGCAGGTTGGATAGGTTTTGAAAATAAATTAGGAAAATCAATTTATTGATTTTCGGCTGATAACACAAAGCAGGAAAAACCACGCTTTTATCCTGCTTTGTCAACAACCTCACGCCTGCAGTTGCAGGCGTTTTCGTAATTCAAACATGGCGGATTAATTAACCAAAAATTGCACTCCACCAGCCACTAATGGTTTTCATAATATAATCCCAAATACGTCCAAAGAATCCCGCTTCTTCAACCGCTGATTTTGCCACAAGTGGGTGCTGCTCAATCACTTCATCATTAAGAATAAAGTTAATCGTCCCAACGGCTTGATTTTTCGCTAATGGTGCTTCTAACGAATCATTGGTCATCTGAATATCGACTTTCAGATTTTTCAACTGACCTTTAGGGATAGTCACAGACACATCATCCGCCACGCCTAATGCCACTTCAGAGCTATCTCCAAACCAGACACGCTGCTTTTTCAATGTCGCATCTGCTTTAATTGGTGTGACTGTTTCGAAAAAACGGAAACCCCAAGTCAGTAACTTTTCACTTTCGGTAAAACGTACACGGTCACTTGGCGCGCCAAGCACAACCGAAATCAAACGCATATCCCCTTCTGTTGCTGACGCCACTAAATTATGGCCAGCACCGCTCGTGTGCCCCGTTTTCACGCCATCCACTTTTAAATTTTGATTCCATAACAAACGGTTACGGTTAGGCTGGCGAATTTTGTTGAAGGTAAATTCTTTTTCTTTATGCAGCGCATATTCATCAGGTACATCGCGGATCATCGCTTGTGTTAATAACGCCATGTCGCGAGCCGTACTAAATTGCCCTTCAGAATCGAGCCCATGGACGGTTTTAAAATGTGTGTTCTTCAAACCAATTTGTTGAACATATTGGTTCATCAAACTCACAAACGAATCTTGGCTCCCTGCAACGTAGTCCGCAAGAGCAATACTGGCATCATTACCTGATTGAATAACAATCCCTTTGTTCAAATCCAATACCGAAACACGGTCTTTTGGCTTCAAAAACATCAACGAAGAGCCTTTCAGGACAGGATTCCCTGTCGCCCATGCATCCTCCCCGACTGTTACCATATCTTGCGTGGTTATTTTCCCCGCCTTCACTGCCTGCCCCACCACATAACTTGTCATGATCTTGGTTAAACTGGCTGGGTCTAAACGCTCATCAGGGTTGCCTGATGCTAAAATCTTCCCGCTGTTGTAGTCCATCAGGACATATGCTTTGGCATCGATTTGAGGAGCAACCGGTGTCTCGGCCGCATAACCACTGGTGCTAACGGCCATCAAAAGACTCAACCCAATACCAGCGCGGCGGGTTTTTAGGGACAACATTTTTTTACTCATCGGTTATTCCTTCACTTAATGCTAAATATTTAAAATGACTATCTTCTTACTCACCATCACTAAACGATGAACCCTTCGCCGTGATAAAAATTGCTAACTCATCATAATATAAGGCTTTATTTCCACTAAGACCACCTATAGGAAATAAAGATTTGCCTGAAAGCGAATTTAATCTATCTTAACTATGGTTAATGATATGGCTAATGACAAAAATCAATTAGGAGACTGCAATGTTAACTGTCTGGGGACGTGCCAATTCTTCCAATGTCAAAAAAGTACTTTGGTGCTTAGAAGAATTAAATGTGGCTTATAATCAAAAAGATGTGGGTGGCCCATTTGGTGGGCTTGATACACCTGAATACAAAAAAATGAATCCAAACAGCACAATCCCAACTCTACAGGATGATGACTTTGCTCTGTGGGAATCAAATGCAATTTTACGTTACCTTACGGAAAAGTTTGATCACTCTCACTTATTACTGGCTAAGGATGTACAAGAAAGAGCAGCAGCAGATAAATGGATGGATTGGAGCAACGCGAATTTGTTTGATCACATTAAACAGATGATGAACAAAATCGTCCGTGTCCCAGAAGCCGATAGAGACCCAGAGCAAGCAAAAATCATTTATGCCAATATCAACAAATTACTGCAAATTGCTGATGATGCCTTAGCCCATCAGGCGTATTTTAGCGGTGATAAATTCGGTATTGCCGATATTGCCATTGCGCCATTATTTTACCCATGGCACGAAATTGTCACCGAACGCCCTGAGTTTAAAAACTTAGAGCGCTGGTACCAACAGCTCACCACACGCCCTGCGTTCCAAAAAATTGTGATGATCCCAATTAAATAGTCATCAACATGCTATTCGGGTTTGGATATTGGTATTCGAACCCGATTTCTTGGCAAATTCGATTGCCGTTAATCCACTTTCCTTCCGCTTCATTCACTGAGTCAATAAATTCAGGAGGAACGAGCCCCAATGATTTCGCCGCTTGGGTATAAAACGCTCGTCGCGTTGGGTGAATAGGTGCGCACAAATTATAAAGATGTCCGCCCTCTGATTGGTTAAGTAATGCAAGAATAGCTTCAATAACATCATCTTGATGCACCATATTCACAGGCTGCATGGCACCTTTAACCCCTGTTTTGCCAGCTAAAAAACGCCCTACATGACGTTTTTCCCCCACTAACCCCGCTAAACGCAGTATATCCACCGAGATATTTGGCAATTGATGTAACCAGTTTTCGGTATCAATCAACGCCTGTGCGGAAGCCGTTACGCCTTCTAACGGAGAACCTTCCGTCATTTCACCATTTTGCTCACCATACACCGCCGTCGAAGAGGTAAAAATTACTTTGGGCACCTTAAAGGTAATCGCACTATTTACCAGCGTTTCAATCGCTGACACATAATGTTCCACATTCACTTTAGAGGGTGGCAACAAAATGGCTAGCGCATCACTACCTTCCATCAATTGCGTTAAATCATCAGCGTCACATTCTAGCTCAGGTGTCAGTTTTAATGAGTAACACTCAATCCCCACACTTCGAGCGGCCTCAATACCATCTGGCGTTGTTTTGGTTCCCACCACTTGGATACCTTTGGAAAGTAAAGCCTGTGCTAATGGTAACCCCAGCCAACCCAATCCAATAATTGTGACTTTTTTCATGCTTCGACTCCAAATCTGCTAAGGCACTGAGTTTTTTCTTAGATTAGCTGAAAACCATAAAACTTCCGAATGGATTTTCGGGGGGATTAATCACTATAAAACCTGCCCAACGAATTATTATTGGTTATTTTTTAAAAAAAGGTTGCATTCATAGGGGGAAATCGGATAGGTTGGATACCAATGAGTATTTAGTTAGCACAGTGAATGTTTAGTCATTCAGTTAAATAAGAGAACGGAAGACATTATG
The DNA here is from genome assembly GCF_041953405.1 of Providencia xihuensis. NCBI lineage: Bacteria > Pseudomonadati > Pseudomonadota > Gammaproteobacteria > Enterobacterales > Morganellaceae > Providencia > Providencia xihuensis. The sequence goes on from NZ_CP169565.1 coordinate 3,222,017, forward strand.
AATCGTATTTCACGCAACCATCATCATCACCATCATCCTGATTAGTCTTTCGGGCGATGTGTGCTGGAAGACGATCAACGAATCTTCCGGTGGCTGAAATGCAAATGAGAGAACCCTCGGAAGATAATCTTCCGAGGGTTTTTTTATATTAAAACAAAAAGTTACTAAAGGAATATGGGGTAAGGTTATGTTGGATAAATCACGTTTACGTATTGCTATTCAAAAGTCAGGTCGTTTAAGCGAAGAATCAAGAGAGTTATTGGCTCGCTGCGGGATCAAAATCAATTTACAACAACAACGTTTGATTGCTTATGCAGAAAATATGCCTATTGATTTACTTCGTGTGCGTGATGACGATATTCCAGGGCTGGTTATGGACGGTGTAGTGGACTTAGGCATTATCGGTGAAAACGTCCTTGAAGAAGAGTTATTAAATCGCCGCGCACAAGGGGAAGACCCTCAGTACAAAACATTGCGCCGCTTGGATTTCGGTGGGTGCCGCCTCTCTTTAGCTGCACCATTAGATTTTAACTATACAGGGGCAGAATGCTTAAATGGCTCACGCGTTGCCACCTCTTACCCACACTTGCTAAAACGCTACTTCGACCAAAAAGGCATTCAGTTTAAATCTTGCTTACTGAATGGTTCTGTCGAAGTCGCCCCTCGTGCTGGCTTAGCCGATGCCATCTGTGACCTCGTTTCTACGGGTGCAACCTTAGAAGCTAATGGCCTGAAAGAAGTGGAAGTGATTTATCGCTCTAAAGCGTGTTTAATTCAACGTGATGGCGAAATGTCTGCGGACAAACAACAACTTATTGACCGTATGATGACCCGTATTCAAGGCGTTATCCAAGCTCGCGAATCTAAATACATCATGCTGCACGCACCAAGTGAAACGTTGGATGATATCATCGCGCTACTGCCAGGGGCTGAGCGTCCAACTATTCTGCCGCTAGCAGGTGACCACAGCCGCGTTGCTATGCACATGGTCAGCTCAGAAACCTTATTCTGGGAAACCATGGAAAAACTAAAAGCATTAGGTGCAAGTTCAATTCTTGTTCTGCCAATCGAAAAAATGATGGAGTAAGTCATCATGGAAATGGGATTCAACCAGCCAATTCGCTGGGCAGATTGCAACGAACAACAACAAAGTGCATTACTGATGCGCCCTGCTATTGCTGCCTCTGGTAGCATTAGCACCGCAGTCAGTGAGATTATCAATCAAGTTCGTCGAGAGGGCGATAACGCCCTCCAAGCCTTAAGCCGCCGTTTTGATAAAACCGAAATTGATACCGTACGTGTTGCACCAAATGCAGTTGATGAAGCTGAAGCACGCCTCGGTGATGAGATTAAAACAGCAATGAAAACGGCCATTAGTAATATTCGCCGTTTTCACGAAGCGCAGATCCCCACCCCCATAACGGTAGAAACCCAAGCGGGTGTTGTTTGCCAGCAAGTCACACGCCCGATTGATGCAGTTGGTTTGTATATTCCAGGTGGCTCAGCGCCGTTATTATCAACGGTCATGATGTTAGGCACACCCGCTAATATCGCGGGTTGCCGCAAAATTATTTTATGTTCCCCACCCCCTATTGCCGATGAAATTCTGTATGCGGCAAAACTGTGTGGCATCACAGAGATTTTCCAAGTCGGCGGTGCGCAAGCGATTGCTGCGATGGCCTTTGGGACACAGAGCATCCCTGCAGTCGATAAAATTTTTGGCCCAGGCAATGCTTATGTGACTGAAGCAAAACGCCAAGTCAGCCAAAGCCACGAAGGTGCAGCGATTGATATGCCAGCGGGCCCATCTGAAGTGTTAGTGATTGCTGATAGCCAAGCGAACCCAGCGTTTACCGCCTCTGATTTGTTATCCCAAGCGGAGCATGGCCCAGATTCTCAAGTCATTTTATTAACCGATGATGAAAACTTCGCCCAGCGCGTGATAGCGGAAACAGAAAAACAGCTCGCCCAGCTTTCACGTGCTGCGATTGCGCGAGAAGCCCTAAACGCCAGCCGCGTCATTATTGCTGACTCTATCAAACAATGTGTGGAAATCAGTAACCGTTACGGGCCAGAACACTTGATTTTACAAACTCGTGATGCCGATGATTTAGTGGCGAACATCACCAGTGCAGGGTCTGTTTTTGTTGGTGATTGGTCACCAGAGTCTGCTGGGGATTACGCTTCAGGCACCAACCACGTTTTACCGACCTATGGTTACACAGCAACCTATTCAAGCCTCGGCCTTGCAGATTTTATGAAGCGCATGACCGTGCAAAAACTGTCTAAACAGGGTTTATTAGGCTTAGCCAACACCATTGAAACGTTAGCGCAGGCGGAACAACTGACTGCCCACAAAAATGCGGTGACTTTACGTGTCACAGAACTAAAAAAACAAAATCAGGAGTAAGTCATGAGCCAAAAATTTAATGCTGCCAGCCTTGCGCGTGAAAATGTCAAAACCATGACCCCGTATATGTCTGCGCGCCGTTTAGGGGGAAATGGGGACGTTTGGCTCAACGCTAACGAATATCCTATCGCACCAGATTACCAATTTAGTGAGCGCAACCTAAACCGTTACCCTGAATGCCAACCTGTGGCTGTAATCAATAACTATGCGGCCTACGCAGGCATTACCCCTGAGCAAGTTTTAGTGTGCCGTGGTGCGGATGAATCCATTGAATTGCTGATCCGCGCATTTTGCGAACCCGGCAAAGATGCTGTGATGTTCTGTCCTCCGACATACGGCATGTACAGCGTCAGTGCAGAAACCTTTGGCGTCGAGCAGAAAAGAATTATGGCTCTGCCAGATTGGTCATTAAATGTGGCTTCTATTCGCGAAAACCTCACAAATACTAAACTTATTTATATTTGTAGCCCAAATAACCCAACCGGCAATATCATCGATAATAAAGATTTGCAGGAAGTGTTAGAGATGGCGGCAGGCCGTGCGCTGGTAGTGGTTGATGAAGCCTATATTGAGTTTTGTCCGCAGTACAGCGTCGCAAGCTGGTTAGCAAAATACCCTAATTTGGTTATTTTAAGAACGTTATCAAAAGCCTTTGCATTAGCAGGATTGCGCTGTGGTTTCACGTTAGCATCAGCTGAAGTGATTGAGATATTATTAAAAGTTATCGCCCCTTACCCATTATCGACCCCAGTTGCGATGATTGCAGCGCAAGCCCTTGATGCACAAGGCATCGCCACCATGAAAAGCCGTGTAGCAACCGTAACTGAAAACCGTGTTGCCCTGTCTGAAGCTCTGCGTGATTTATCAGTTGTCGAAAAAGTTTACCCAAGCGAAACCAATTATATTTTGGTGCGCTTTACTGACGGCAATAAAGTGTTTAAAGCCCTGTGGGATCAAGGCATTATCTTACGTGACCAAAGCAAGCAGCCAGGACTGGAAAATTGCCTGCGCATTACTATCGGGACAGAAATTGAAAATGTCCGTGTTATTGAAGCTATTGAAGCACTTTGCTAATTAGGAATGACTCATGAGCCAGAAAATTTTATTTATCGACCGTGATGGAACATTAATTACCGAGCCACCGACTGATTTCCAAGTGGATAGCTTAAGTAAACTTGCCTTTGAAAAGGCCGTCATTCCAAGTTTACTTGCTCTGCAAAAAGCCAATTACCGTTTAGTGATGATAACCAACCAAGATGGCTTAGGTACCGATAGCTTCCCAACCGCAGACTTTGAGCCACCACACAACTTGATGATGCAAGTTTTTGAATCGCAAGGTGTAAAATTTGATGAAGTCCTGATTTGCCCGCACAAACCCGAAGATAACTGCGCTTGTCGCAAACCTAAACTTCAATTAGTTGAGCGTTATTTAGACAGCAATGTGCTCGACAGCGACAATAGCTATGTCATCGGCGACCGTGAAACTGATCTTCAACTAGCTAAAAACATGGGGATCAAAGGGTTACGCTATAGTGCGACCGACCTCGATTGGGAAACCATCACTGCCCAATTAACCAAACGCGACCGCCATGCACGTGTTGAGCGCGTCACCAAAGAAACTAATATTCTGGTGGAGGTTTGGTTAGACCAAGAAGGTGGCAGCAAAATTAACACTGGTGTTGGCTTCTTTGACCACATGCTAGACCAAATCGCAACCCACGGTGGTTTCCGCTTAAATGTTGAAGTCAAAGGGGATTTATTTATCGATGACCACCACACCGTCGAAGACACGGGCCTTGCTTTAGGCGAGGCATTGAAAGTGGCGCTGGGTGACAAACGCGGCATCGCACGCTTTGGCTTTGTACTACCGATGGATGAGTGCCAAGCACGCTGTGCGCTAGATATTTCAGGGCGCCCTCACCTTGAATATAAAGCCGAATTTAAATACCAGCGCGTGGGGGATTTAAGCACCGAAATGATTGAGCACTTCTTTAGTTCGTTATCTTACGCTATGGGTTGTACGTTGCACTTGAAAACTAAAGGGAAAAACGATCACCACAAAGCTGAAAGCTTATTTAAAGTGTTTGGTCGTACATTGCGCCAAGCTATCCGTGTTGAAGGGGATACTTTACCAAGCTCAAAAGGGGTTCTTTGATGAACGTTGTCATCCTAGATACTGGCTGTGCAAATTTAGCGTCGGTAACCTATGCGGTGCAACGCCTAGGTTACCACCCTGTGGTTAGCCGTGATACCAACACTATCTTACAAGCCGATAAGGTGTTTTTACCCGGTGTAGGTACTGCAAGCGCAGCGATGGAAAAACTCGTAGAGCGTGAATTAGTGCCCTTAATCAGAGCATTAACTCAACCTGTTTTAGGGATTTGTTTGGGCATGCAATTACTCGGCAGCATCAGCGAAGAAGGTCAAACGGAAATTCCGTTACTTGGTCTGATTGATAGTCCTGTGCGCAAAATGGATGCCAATGGCTTACCCGTTCCCCACAGCGGCTGGAACCAAGTGAAAGCCCTCGCGGGGAACCCGTTATTCAAAGGGATTGCTGATGATGCTTATTTCTATTTTGTGCACAGCTATTCGATGCCAATTTCAGAAAATACCATCGCGCAAACCCAATATGGCAACCCATTTAGCAGTGCAGTAAATCGCGACAACTTTTTCGGTGTGCAATTTCACCCTGAACGTTCAGGTGCCGCTGGCGCTCGCTTGATTCAAAACTTTTTGGAGATGTAAGAACCATGATCATTCCTGCATTAGATTTAATTGATGGCACCGTGGTGCGGTTACATCAGGGGGATTACGCCAAGCAAACGGATTACGGCACTGACCCACTCCCGCGTTTACAACAATATGAAAAAGAAGGCGCGAAACTCCTACATCTTGTGGATTTAACGGGGGCAAAAGACCCACAAAAACGCCAAATTCCGCTACTGAAAAAACTGTTAGCGGGTGTGAGTGTCCCAGTACAAGTAGGCGGTGGTATTCGTACCGAAGACGATGTCAAAGCGTTATTAGATGCGGGTGCAACTCGCGTGGTGATTGGTTCAACGGCTGTCACCAAGCCTGAACTGGTGAAAACCTGGTTTGAAACCTACGGCGGTGAAGCAATTGTGTTGGCGTTAGATGTGCGGATCAATGCCGAAGGTGTGAAAGAAATCGCCATTAGCGGCTGGCAAGAAAACTCTAATTTAACCTTAGAGCAAGCTATTGAAATTTATCGCCCTTATGGCTTAAAACACGTTCTTTGTACCGATATTTCAAAAGATGGCACGCTGGCTGGCTCAAACGTCAATCTGTACCAAGAAATCAGCCAGAAATTCCCTGATATTGCCTTTCAAGCCTCTGGTGGCATTGGCAATTTAGCGGATATCGCGGCTATTCCAGCGTCTGGTGCTGCTGGGGTTATTGTGGGCAGAGCATTACTCGAAGGTAAATTTACCGTTGCGGAGGCAATCGAATGTTGGCAAAACGCATAATTCCGTGTTTGGATGTTCGCGACGGACAAGTCGTTAAAGGTGTGCAATTTCGTAACCACGAAATTATCGGCGACATCGTGCCATTAGCGCAGCGCTATGCACAAGAAGGTGCCGATGAGCTGGTTTTTTATGATATTACTGCATCATCTGATGGCCGCGTTGTCGATAAAAGCTGGGTTGCTAAAGTTGCAGAAGTGATTGATATTCCGTTCTGTGTGGCAGGCGGTATTAAGAGTGTGGAAGATGCAGCGCAGATTTTATCTTTTGGCGCAGACAAAATTTCGATTAACTCCCCCGCACTGTCTGACCCAACGTTAATCACCCGTTTAGCCGACCGCTTTGGTGTTCAGTGTATCGTGGTGGGCATTGATACTTGGTTTGATGACAGTACCAATGAATATCAAGTTTACCAATTTACAGGGGATGAAAAACGTACCACACAAACCCGCTGGAAAACCTTGGATTGGGTCAAAGAAGCCCAGCAACGCGGCGCGGGCGAAATCGTCTTAAATATGATGAACCAAGATGGTGTACGCCAAGGGTATGATTTGGTACAACTGAAAAAAGTGCGTGAGGTTTGCCAAGTGCCGTTAATTGCTTCAGGGGGCGCAGGTGAAAAAGCTCACTTCCTTGATGCCTTTGCTGATGCTGGTGTTGATGGTGCCTTAGCCGCTTCCGTCTTTCACAAACAAATTATTAATATCGGTGAATTAAAACAATACCTAGCCGAAAATGGAGTTCAAATTAGAGTATGTTAACCACAGAACAATGTAGCCAACTAGCATGGCAAAAAGTCGATAATCTGATGCCAGTTATCGTACAACACGCGGTTTCAGGGGATGTGCTGATGCTGGGGTACATGAACCCTGAAGCACTGCAAGTCACCTTAGAGAGCCGCAAAGTGACCTTTTATTCAAGAACCAAACAGCGTTTGTGGACAAAAGGGGAAACCTCCAATAATTTTTTGAATTTATTAGATATTTACCCTGATTGCGATAGCGACACCTTATTAGCCCTCGCCCTGCCAGATGGCCCAACATGTCATAACGGCACACAAAGCTGTTTTGCACCCGCACAAAGTGACTGGGGCTTTTTGTTTGAGCTGGAAACGCTATTAAAAGAGCGTAAAACGGCATCGCCAGAGAGCTCTTATACCGCCCGCCTGTATGCCAGCGGCACAAAACGTATCGCACAAAAAGTGGGTGAGGAAGGCGTTGAAACCGCACTGGCCGCAACCGTTAATGACCGTGCTGAATTGACAAACGAAGCTGCGGATTTGATGTACCATTTAATGGTGTTACTGCAAGACCAAGACCTCGATTTAAGCACGATTATCAAACGCTTAAAAGAGCGTCATCAGTAGTTGATAAACTGCCTGTTTAGCAGGCAGAGTTATTTTATGGGTGCAAAATATTATCGATTTGCACCTCACTCAGTGAAATGCCAAAGAATTTCAGGTAAAAATCCGCCGTTTCTTGCTGCATATTGATATCCGCAAAACGCTCTGGGTACAGTGTTTGAGCTAACCATAAAAACTGCAACGCTTCTTCAGACGTTTCACGACACCACCAAAACATGCCTTTTGGATTCACATACACTTGCTGGTTTTTAACCGCGTCCATCTCTTGCCATTGGGAAGATGATTTGATGATCTTGGCATCTTCCTTATTCATCGCCACAATCACATCTGGATTCGCTGCGATGATGGTTTCCAGTAATACCTCACCTGAGTTATTTTTTTTATCTGCAAACCATGTTTCTGCCACATTTTTTGCCCCAGCTAAATCCATCCAATCTTGATTTAACGATGGTCGCCCCGAGGTAAACAATGTACTCCCCATACTGTGGTAAACCGTGCGTTTTTCCGCTTCCGTTAAGTCCGCCAGCCGTGCATTAACCAATGCCACATTACGGTCGAAATAACGTTGGTATTCAATCGCTTTACTTTGTGCATCTGGGCCCAGCTCTTTTGCGGTTGCCTGTACCCTTTCTTGTAACGATTTTAAAGAATTAGCGGGGTATTCAACCACTTTTACCCCTGCATTTTCTAATAAATCACGCTGTGGAACCTCCATTCCTTTGGCGACAAACAGTAATTCCGTACGTAATGAAATGATCTGTTCTGGGCTCAGTTGGTTGCTAATACTGATCACTGGGACATCATCAATATTTGGCAGCATTTGGCGAAACAACGGAATTTTTTTCGCAATCACCGAAGTGCCGACAATTTGCTCGCCATAACCGAGCATCATAATAATGGTATTTTGTGCAGGCCAAGGTGTTGCGATGCGTAATTGCGGGTTATCTGTCTTCGCCTGTATTGCACTGCCCATTAGCAGCCCAAATAGTAAAATGACCGATTGCAAAAAAATAGTTTTTCTCATATTTATCACGCCGCTTTACCTTGATATAAAACGGCGAGCTCCTAAACTTTTATCATTAGAAATCAAACGTAACCGTTGCACGAACTTCACGGCCTGCACCTAAGAAGGCACTCCCACCACGGCCTTCACCATTGATCCCTGATGGGAAAATGGATGCCCAGTAACGCTCGTCAGTGACGTTATTCACCGATAAACGAACCGTTGTTGGGGTTTGATTGATTTTTGTGCTGTAGCGAGTGCCAAGATCCAACGTCGTGTAACTTCCCGCCCAACTGGTATTGGTGTCATTAGCGGCACGTTTACCGGTGTAATGCACATTGGCGCTATACACCAATTCAGGCATAGATGGCAGAGCATATTCCACTAACATATTCGCTTGAACTTTAGGCACCCCCACAACACGTTTATCACGCGCTTCGATTTTTTTCGTGTCTTTCAATTTCGGGTCTAAGAAAGTAATACCACTATAAACATTCAACCCTTGCCAAACATGGCCTGTAGCCGTGAGTTCAAGCCCCCTGTTGACTTGTTCCCCTTGTTTGCGAAATACATCATTATTATCGACATAAGCAAATGGGCGCTCTAACTGAAACAGTGCCGCGCCGAGGTTTAAATCAGCCACATCCGCTTTAATCCCAATTTCATATTGCTTACTGCGATAGGCATCAAGCGTTTGCCCTTCATTTTTAATGTTTTGATTCAATGGCGCGGTATCCCCCTCTTCCAGAGAATCCGCATAGCTCACGTAAGTCATCACTTGTGGGCTAATTTTATACATCACCGCCGCCTGTGGACTTAGCCCGTTATCATTAGTTTGGCTAGTTTTATGATGTTGTTTGTCAAAGCTTTGGCTTTCAATCCAACTTTGGCTCAAATAAAACATCACTGCCCACTGCGAGTCAAAGGTCATGGTGTCACCTACCGTGATACTTTGTTGGCGGTTTTCGCTAGCTTTATAACGAGAGCCCCCCGTATGAATTCGTCCATCAGATGGCTCTTCCATCGGTGAAGGGTTGAACATATTGGTTGAGCCTAAATCTCGTTTAATGCTGCCATCTTTTGCACTGTAAATTGACCAAACATAGCCGTTAGTGGCGAATGATAAATCATGGCCAATTGAGCCCGTGTCCACATGGCCATTAAGTACCGCTGAGTTACTCAGGACGCGAAAACGCCCTGATGCGGGGGAGTCTGACAATGAGCGTTTTATCCCACCTTGGTTATCAACAATTTGACTTGAAACTGTGCGCATCGCCCTGTCCGCTTGTTGGAAGCCAACACCCGCTGTCAATTTCCAGTCTTCATTGAAATCATGAATTAAACGTGTACTAAAGGTATCGGTGGTTAAATCATTCCCCGCGGTATGCAGAGCTAAGTTTTTATCTTGTGGGTTTGGTGCTTTGGGTAATTTAATGTCAGGACCATAACTAAAGCTGCCAACATAGCCTTTTTGCACAAAATTGTAGTGACTGGCGTTCAGTTGCAATTGTGTGCCTGGTTGAATATTCCAATCAAAAGCAACCGATGCTAGCTTGCGGCGTAAGGTGCTATCTTTTAAGTTACCCGTCCCTTCTTCATCCATTAAATTCAAACGGTAACCAAAGCGTTTATCGGTATCGAAATACCCTCCAAGGTCAACGTGCCCGCTGTAAGCATTACGGCTTTGGTAACCTAATGATAAACGTTGAATATCTTCAGGGCGTTTGGCGGTGAAGTTAAACTGCCCTGCTGGGCTCGCTGGGCCATACAGTGCTCCTGTTAAACTGTTAATGACATCTAAGCGGTCGAGCATTTCCACAGGGAATGCTGTTGTCGACACCATATAGAGTCCATCCAAACGGCTATTGGCAACAACACTACCTTGCATACCACGGCTTTGAGGACGGCCGACATCCATCCCACCGCGTGCTTGCATCTGTGCGCTTGGGGCGTATTTCAGCAGCTCGCTGACACTTTTCGCTTGCTGGTTATCTATCATTTCACGACTGATTGTGGTGGTGGAATAAGGGGTATCAATCCATTCCACATCGCCTAATGGCCCAAGGTCAATTTGAGAAGTAAAGAAACCTGCGCCAGCTTGGGCTTCAGCGGTGACATCTGTCGGTGCTGCCGTGACGAGCATTTTATCTTGTTTCGGTTTGCTGATTTGTTCGGAAACTTGAGCAGCAACGATGGATGGCGCGATCCCTGCGATCAATGACGTGATGACATATAAGTGGGTTTTACGTTTCATGTTATCTATTTTCGTTATATAAAAAATTATATTACCGAGAATAAAACAGAGCGTAAATGATCAAGCTCAATTCTTAACAATAAACATTCGCATTACTAACATGTAATCGTGATTTATAATTAATTGAATTTATTAGATAATAAAAACACTTCAGGACATACCATAATAAAATCCGTGAACGGATGGATAAAACAGGTAAAAACCGCATCTGATATGCAATTTATACTATTTCCCAAATTTACCCCGTTATTGGCTCTTACGTTTTGCGGTTGTATCTCCCAATGAACTTGTTATCATTCCCTGATATTGATCGGGTTTTAAAGGGAAAAAACGGTGTCAGAGAACGTAATTTTTAGGCAATTAACTCAGCTATTAGATGACAATCATGCCAAATACCGTGTAATGGAACACTCCACCGCGGGGAAATCCGAGGAAGTGGCAAAAATTCGTGGAACGCAATTAGGGCAAGGTGCTAAGGGTTTAGTCTGTCATGTAAAAGGAAATGGGGTGAAGCAACATGTTCTAGCCATTTTACCTGCGGACAAGCAAGCCGATTTAAGCAAAATAGCCATCGCCATTGGTGGAACTCGTGCATCACTGGCAAGCCCAAAAGAAGTGGATGAGCTGACTCAGTGTGTATTTGGTGCGATCCCCCCGTTTAGCTTTCACCCCAATTTACGGCTTATTGCCGATCCGTTATTGTTTGCACGTTTTGATGAACTGGCATTCAATGCAGGGACGTTAGAGCGATCAATTATTTTAAATACTCAAGATTACCAACGCATTGCACAGCCTACATTGGTTGAATTTATTCGCACGGAAGAAAGCTAACTGTCTAATAGTAAAAAGGGGATTCCGCAGAACCCCCTTATAACAATTACGAATAACGTTGTTGGTCGTATTCGATACTGGCTTGTTTTAGCGCCTGAAAATCAGAACCACAAATAACACGCTTTAATGCGGTGAATTTTGCTTCTGGCCAATCATAGATTTTCAGCGCCAATAGCTCGGCAATCACTTCAGGTGAAAACCGGTATTTAACAGGCTTCGCAGGATTTCCCCCCACAATACAATAAGGTTCAACATCCTTAACCACCACACTGTTAGTTGCAATGACGGCACCCTCACCGATTTTGACGCCAGGCATAATAAACGCCCGCATGCCAATCCACACACCGTCACCAATGATGGTATCCCCTTTCCCGATATAAGCTTCCTCAATATATTCAAGAAAAGGATACAAGCAAAACCAGTCCATTCGATGAGTATGATTTCCCCCCATCAAAATCACCGCTTCACTGCCAATGCAGACATAATCGCCGATATACAGTTGGTCCACATCCCATGCCAGTTGCCAATCTCGACTTTGCGCATCCCCTTGTAAATAACGCACAACGGAGTCTTCAAAGCCATTATCGTAGCAATCACTGTAATAACTGTGTTTTCCTTTGATATGAATATTGGGATTTTGCACAACTTCGTGAAGTAATTGGTATTTTGACCAATGTTTCTTATTCATGGTAATAAACCTATTTTATTTGTTTATGATTACCATAGAACGCTTTCTATGGTGATGTATTCGCGCTCAAAATACATCACCTTTAGCCACTCTAGGCTGATTTAATAATGGGTTTCTCATATCAATCACTATAGTACTGTCTTAGCCAATAACTTTAATAATATCACTTTAATCAAAAATAGAATAATTTAATTTTCATTTAATTGAAAATTAATAATTTATTTATAAACATAATCACATTGATTTTTAAGAAAAACTTCTAATTTCAAATCTTATAATTTAAAAGAAAATGAATTAAATTAAAATAATGAAACTAGTAAAGAAAACAAAAAGGAAAATTATGTTAATGGATTATTCCCCCTTATCGTTGATTAAAAACCTCACTAACTTACCTAACATAATAGAAAATTATTCCATTGAATATTTTAATGATTTTAAAACTCAACATCACCAACTTAATGAGATCAGGTATTCCTCTATCATAATGAATGAGACATTATCTAATGAGTCCTCATCACCTCAGGCCATCTATGAAGATATTCCTGATATGAATATTTATAATAAAAATAAATATTTTGATGCCACAACTAACCAAGAGTTAAGTGATACAACAGGAGACTTAAAAGGCACTGTTTATTTAGCTCAAAGCTCACTGTTCCCCGCAATTAACCGAATTGAAGGTGATACCCAACCAAGGCTAGTTTCGGGACGAAAAACATTACTCATGTTCAAACCCCAAATGTACTTGGACTATGATTCAAAAATGACATTAAGTATTTATGATAAGGACAAAAATCTGTTAGTCACTCAGGAAATGCACCCACCTTCCGAGCTTCCCCAACTCGCCAATGATGCTATTCAAAAGACCAATATACGACCTAAAGACTTTTCTGGCCCATGGAATTTAAATTTAAAGATTAAAAATGAAACAGCTCAATTTGTGAATATGTTTAACCCGCTAGAAAAAAAATTTAATAATAAAAATTATATACAGTTAGAATTTAATAATGAATCAAATATAACTCCCTTGATATTAGCCAGTAATAAAAAATTGGCAAATATGCACATTAAAGTCAAAAACAGAATGAATAGAGACATAAAAATATACTATAGCAAAAATTCTATAACATTAAATAAGGGTAGTAGTATTAAACTAATTTGTGATGAAAATGGCCATTGGGTAACTAAAAGTGATGCTTTAATTTCCAAGTATTATTCCTTAAAACCTAAAAAGTCAGAATTATTTATAAAACAAAAAAACTCTGTGCTTACACCCGCTCTTAGTGTTCCTATGCGGTACGACCTGACCATCAATAAAAATGATGAAATATCTAAAATAGCAAAAGAAAATGGATACTTAAGCAAGTTAATTAAAGAAAATAACTCAATAAAAATTGAAACAAGTGATGGAAACTGGGCAAGATTTTTCACTTTGAGAGCCAACAACCATTTTTATAAAAAAAAAATGACGTTTAACTCGAAAGCAACTCTTGATAGCTATATTCGCTATGGTAATAAACAGTACAAATTAACCAAAGGGGTAAGTATTACCTTTGTCTATGACCCGAACAAAAAATGGCTCCCGATTACGGAACAAGCTTCACCTGAGCCCGTTGCAAACTTAAGTTATACGAAGAACACATGGTCCGCGAGTATTTCACAAGAGCACATAAAACCAGGTATTCAGTTTATTTTTAATACCTCAGATACTAAAGGGGCCTTATCCAATATTCCCATTGGTGCTCCCAATAAAATTTTAATTAATACAATTGATATCGGTATGCTAACACCACCAAGAAATGAGTTTGATTTCCAATCTCACCCAGAGTTACATCGCCAATATTTTCAAACTATCCCTGCAGAAAAGCTGATTGTTGCTCAGTATGAGCCTGTTCACTTAACTGAGGTCGTCATGCCTAATGGCGATGTTTTCACTGAAAAAGCGACAGGAAATGGTGGTGGGCACAGTGGAACTATGCGCCATCAAATAGGAAAAGACCTTATCTCTGACGGTATTAATTTAGCCAACTATGGTATTAATAGCACTGCCGCAGAATTTTCGTTTATTCCATCTTTCCAAGTCACTGTACATAATTCTATAGGGGTATATGAAAATGGTGAGCAAGTGCATGGCTGGTCAGGAGGTGCAGGGAAAGTTACACTGTATAATTCAAGAGGTAACGAACTCAGTCATGAGCTAGGACATAATTTTGGGTTAGGCGACTATTATGGGGGAACTGAGGGGGGAACACATGCCCCAGCAGACAAAAAAAACTCTTCATGGTTATGGGATGCTGATTATAACTTTTTCATTCCCAATCTGACAAAAGAAGGCAAATTCAACACCGATGCGATGTCAGGAGGAAGCCCTTATGATGATAGATATAACGCATACACCATGTACACACCAAATTCACTGGCAGCTATCCAAAAACGGCTTGAAAATAGTTATGTTTTCTCTGCTAAATCCAAAACAGGATATCAAAAATGGGACCCTATTACTCAAAAAATGGAGGATGTTCCCTTAGACCTTTCCGCCTTTTATTTCTTTAATTACCAAGTACATAATGGTGAAACATTCACTATCGAAAAATTTAATAAATTGATAAACAAACATAAATATATTCATATCAATAGCGGAAATGGCTATCATAGCCCTAACCTTTATATTCCAGCTGCCAGTCAAGAAAATAATGGTGCTGTTATAAAAATCAGTTCATTGGCACTTTGGCAAAGCAAAATACATGTCAATGATGATATAGAATTGATAAGCAATAATGAAACAAACACCTATATTTCAGATGGCTATAAGTGGGTAAAATCAGCTTCCCATATAATAACTAAAAAACCATATAAACAAGGTGTTCCCATCGTGAGCTTAACTGGTTTTTATGACCCTGAAGGTAAAATTGAGAAACAAAGCTGCATTCCTATTTATGGGTCATACGGGATGGTTTATCAACCTGATACGCAAATTGGGGCTTATGCTCCCTACATAGAAGTCATTTTACAAAATGGTAAAATACACAAATACCAATTAAGCGACGTTAGAAAATCAAAAGACGTCATGAACAAATTTCATATAAATATTGAAAAAGCGCTTAATCCAATAAAAGCCAATATTTATGTGCATAACAAACTTGTTCATACACAGCATATTGATATTAAACCAAATAAGCTTGCTACCACAGTTAATGGCTATGTCATTTAATCATTAAGTCGATTTAAGACTCTATGAAAATATAATCAATAGAGTCTTAAATCTTATTAATCACTCGTGGGGGGACTCAAATTTAATTTTAAACTGGCCTTTCTTGCCACTAAACCAAAAATACAGCCGACTAGCATCACAATCGCTAACGATAACTTTGGCGCGATCGGTAATGCTATAGCTAAAAGACCCAGTGCTGCACCGCCAGCCATTTGCACAAACCCTACCAACGCAGATGCCGTCCCCGCTTCATTACCAAAAGGCTCAAGAGCATAACTGGTTGCAGTTCCCATCATAAAGGCAAGGCCTGTACACGCACAAGCCACAGGCAACATATAAACAACCCAATGACTTTGAATAGCTTCTGGCAACACAACAAAACCTAATATCAACCCTAAACAACCGATCGCCATCATTGAGCTACCAACCAACAAGCAGGCAGGACGCCCGATTTTATGAATAAAATGGTTAGCAATATAACTGGCAAACATAATCCAAAAACCGTTAATCCCAAACACAATGGAAAACGCTAACGGGCTCAACTGAGCCTCCCCCATCAACACCGTTGGTGCAAGGGAAACATAGGTTAATGCCATCCCCATCGTACCTGCATTGACGAGAGCAAAAATGATAAATTGGCGATGACCTAAAATACGGCAATAGGTTCCCAAAGGAATAATTTTCACTTTAGGCAAATTTGTCGGTCGTGTCTCAGGTAAAAATACCGCAATTAATACCAATATGATGACGGCATATAATGCAAGGAACCAAAACGGTGCACGCCAACCCCATGCTTCTGCCAGCAAACCGCCTAATAACGGCGCGAGTGCAGGCACAATATTCAATGTGCCATTAAGAAAACCAAATGCACGAGCCGCTTCAGTGCCATTCATGCGGTCACGAACACAGCTAAATGCCACCACAGAAGTGCAACAGACTGCAACCCCTTGCAGTAAACGCGAGGCAATAAATACCGTTGGCGTCGTGGCTGAAATGGCAACACCAGCCCCAATAATGTAGAGCACCATACCAACTATCGCGATGGGCTTTCGCCCGTATCGGTCGACCAGTGGCCCAGAAATCAATTGCCCTAAGCCTAGGACTAAAATAAATAGTGCAATGGTCGATTGAATCACGGATTCACTGCTACCTAAATCCTTCGCAATATCAGGGATAGTCGGCAGGTATAAATCAATACCCAATGGGCCAAGCAATACTAATAAAAGTAATAAAATAAGAAAGTTACGCATAAAACTATGCTCAGATACCGTAATAAAAGTTATGTCATTCAACAATTGATGAATAATGTAGCGGAACCTATTCATCTAGCTATCAAAAAAGAAACGTAAAAATAAATAACCTTATCATTTCTTTAGGCAATTTGACGATTTGTGAAAGGCAAAAAAGGCGCTAAAGTTAGCGCCTTAGGTTGTTAACAAAGCAGGATAAAAGCGTGGTTTTTCCTGCTTTGTGTTATCAGCCGAAAATCAATTCTTTGATTTTCCTCGTCTATTTTCAAAATCTATCCAACCTGCAGCCAAACCTAATCGGTTTGTCAGCAGTCTGAGGCGCCAAAGTTAGCGCCTTTTGTATCATCGGTAAAGGATGATATTGGAATTATTCCATCCACTCAGTATGAAAAACACCGTCTTTATCCGTACGTTTATAGGTGTGAGCACCAAAGTAGTCACGCTGCGCTTGGATTAAGTTTGCAGGCAATACCGCTGAGCGGTAGCTATCGTAATAGGAAATCGCCGCAGAGAAGGTTGGTGTTGGGATACCATTTTGCACACCGTAGCACACAACGTCACGCAGAGCTTGTTGGTATTCGTCCGCGATTTGTTTGAAATATGGCGCTAACAGTAAGTTGGCAATTTTCGCATCTTGGTTGTAGGCATCCGTGATTTTTTGCAGGAATTGTGCACGAATGATACAGCCTGCACGGAAGATTTTTGCAATCTCACCGTAGTTCAGGTCCCAATTGTACTCGTCTGATGCCGCTTTTAGCTGTTGGAAACCTTGCGCATAAGAGACGATTTTACCTAAGTACAGCGCGCGACGTACTTTCTCAACAAACGCGCTCTTATCCCCTTCAACCGGTTTTAAGACTGGGCCAGTTAAGACTTTAGACGCTGCAACACGTTGGTCTTTTAAGAAAGAAATATAACGAGCGAAAACAGACTCCGTGATTAATGTCAGCGGAATGCCTAAATCCAGCGCACTTTGGCTCGTCCATTTACCAGTGCCTTTGTTTGCCGCTTCATCTAAAATCACGTCAACAAGGTACTTACCTTCTTCATCTTTTTTCTTGAAGATATCTGCTGTAATTTCAATCAGGTAGCTGCTCAATTCACCTTTGTTCCACTCTGCAAAGGTGCCTGCCAGCTCTTCATTGCTCAGGTTTAATGAACCTTTTAACAATGAATAAGCTTCAGCGATTAATTGCATATCACCGTATTCGATACCGTTATGTACCATTTTAACGTAGTGACCTGCCCCGTCTGGCCCCATGTAAGCCACGCAAGGCTCGCCTTCCGCTTTCGCTGCGATTTCTTTTAAGATTGGCGCAACCAATTCGTAAGCTTCTTTTTGACCACCAGGCATAATTGAAGGGCCTTTTAATGCACCTTCTTCACCACCAGAAACACCCGTTCCGATGAAGTTAAAACCTTGTGCAGATAATTCACGGTTACGACGGATTGTGTCCGTAAATAACGTGTTACCACCGTCGATAAGGATATCACCCTTATCCAGATGAGGAGTCAGCGAGGCAATTGTTTTGTCCGTTGCTTCACCCGCTTTAACCATCAATAAGATGCGGCGTGGTTTTTCCAGAGAGTCAACAAACTCTTCAATTGTATAGTTGGGAACGAGGTTTTTCCCTGGATTTTCGGCAATTACTTCGTCTGTTTTATCTTTAGAACGGTTAAAGATAGACACTGAGTAACCGCGGCTTTCAATATTGAGCGCAAGGTTACGCCCCATGACAGCCATTCCGACAACACCAATCTGCTGCTTTGACATGAACAACTCCTGTCTGATTAGGACCAAGTCAGCCTCAATGTGCTGACATTCTGTTAACGGGATCACATATTAACCTAGGATCGTGCAGCATGGTAGTTATTGATGCAATCGATGACGTACACAACGCCATTTTTGTCAAGAATTGTCCAACTATACCCCAAATAATCCGAGTTGCAGGTAGGCGACAAGCGAAGATAGACGGGGCGCATAGATAAACGATGTGACCCAGCGAGCGTAGCGTAGTCAACACCGCTGCAACTTGAAGGATTTCGAGGATAAAGTGAATTTTTATTGATATTTCTTTCAACAAACCGCATTATTCTCCAGTCGGTATAAGCCGTCATATCAGAAGGTAAAACAAACTGTATGGAATGGATCGCAGATCCTTCGATTTGGGCGGGCCTCGCTACCCTAATCGTTCTAGAAATCGTTCTTGGTATTGATAACCTCGTCTTCATCGCCATTCTGGCAGATAAGCTCCCGCCAAAGCTGCGCGATAGAGCCCGTGTAACTGGGCTTTTATTAGCCTTAGTTATGCGTGTTGTGCTTCTATTCAGCCTGTCATGGCTCATTACCCTCACGAAACCGATAATCACGCTGTTCGAGCACCCATTTAGTGCTCGGGACTTAATTATGTTAATCGGGGGGCTATTCCTGTTGTTTAAAGCAACAATGGAACTAAACGAGCGATTAGAAGGTAAAGACGAACACGCAAATACCCAAAGAAAAACATCGAATTTCTGGGCCGTTGTTGCACAAATTATTGTTCTTGATGCTGTGTTCTCTCTTGACTCTGTGATCACTGCAGTGGGTATGGTTGACCATATCGGCGTAATGATTGCGGCGGTCACGATTGCTATGCTGCTGATGATCTGGGCAAGTAAACCACTGACCAGCTTTGTGAACAACCACCCTACCATTGTCATACTGTGTTTAAGCTTCTTGTTGATGATTGGTTTCAGTCTTGTGGCTGAAGGTTTTGGCTACGCCATTCCAAAAGGCTATCTGTACGCCGCTATCGGCTTCTCCATTATGATTGAAGTGCTAAACCAGTTCGCGCAATTTAACCGCCGTAAGTTCCTAACGGGGACGCGCCCACTGCGTGAACGTACAGCAGAGGCCGTGTTACGTATTTTAAGTGGTAATTCAGAACGCGGTGAATTAGACCCTCATACCTCAGATCTTATCGCAGATAATAAATCAGTCTTCGACCCACAAGAGCGTTTAATGATTGCTCGAGTGTTAGGGATGGCGCAGCGTAACGTTGAAAGTATCATGACCTCACGCCACGATGTGGACTATCTTGATATCAATAAGTCTTCTAGCGACTTGTTGCAATTAATGGAGAAAAACCCACACTCGCGCCTTGTAGTGATTGATGAGACGATTAGTGATGAGCCTGTCGGTGTTGTACATGTGATGGATTTAGTGAAACAACAACTAAATGGTAAGCCATTGGATTTACGTGCGTTAATCACTCAACCGCTGATTTTCCCAGAAGGTCTATCACTGCTCAAAGCCCTCGAACAGTTCCGTAAAGCGCATACCCACTTTGCTTTTGTTGTCGATGAGTTTGGTTCAATTGAAGGTATCGTGACATTGACCGACGTGATGGAAACCATCGCAGGTAACCTGCCTGTTGGCGATGAAGAGAATGATTCACGTCATGATATTCAGAAGCTTGATGATGGTACATGGATTGCCAATGGCTTTATGCCACTGGAAGACCTGATCATGTTTGTACCAATGGAGTTAGACGACAAACGTGAATACGAAACCATTGCAGGTCTTTTAATGGAGCATTTACAACGTGTTCCAGAAGTGGGGGAACAAGTCACCATTAATGGCTGCATTTTCCAACCATTGGAAGTGAATAGTCACCGCGTCAATAAAGTCTTAATCACTCCCCCCGCCCGTGAAGGGGATGGTTATGAATATGAAGATGACTAATTAGTTTTATTTCTTTACTAAAATACCGGCCTATAGAGCCGGTGTTTTTTTGTCTAAAAACCGAAGATATTATCCCTTTACCTGTTAACAATAAAAACAGTAGCGTTTTATTAAAGAAATCAGCATTGAAACCCTGAATAATTCAACCAATAAAATACAATTAACTTTAATAACGGTAATATCATGCTAAAACCAATTCATAATTCGAACATATCACAGACAACGATTCAACATGTTAGTGGAAATACAAATAAGTCATTGAAAGGTATAAGTGGAAACACTAATAACGTTAGTAACAATAATCAAAAATGCCCTGTGATGACTTCCGAAAAAACGGTTCATAAAAAAGATATTAGTCAATTAACGAAAAAAATCACTAAATCTATTGAAAACATAATGCAAGACATAAAAAAAGCTAGCAGCGGGGCTATTGGTGCAAATAATCTTTTCAGTAACAGTCCAGCAACGATGAAATTAACACTAAAGACATTAGAAAAAGATATTAACAAGTACCAGGACCTATTAAAATCCTCTTCCTATAATCACCACAAATCAAAACCAGAAAAGCTCGAAAAATTAAAAAATCAATTATCCGAAGCGAACAAAAAGGTTGATTTAACTGAAAATAAAGCAATTCATAAAGAAAAAATGAATAACATAAAATATCACGATAACCTTGAAAGACAGAACAACTTCATTAATGGTGTAAAACCCCTATCTAAGTTCAACGAATAAATAGCCACCTAGAATGAAGCAACCTATTTTTAGGTTGCTTCATTTATTTATAAAGCATTCAATAATTCATTCAGCCCTTTGTTTTCTTCTTTTTTCAAGAAGTTACCAATGGCTTGTTTCGCTTGCGTACGTAGCTCATTACGCAACAGTTTTTCCACATCCAACTGATATTGCAAGCTATGCCAATTACCATAAATACGCAGCGGAATAGTCATTCCTTGCAATTGCTGAACAAGACGAGAATCCCCCGCCCATCCCCCAAAAATATTCACGCCCAAATTCACATCAATCGTTTCATTTGGAATATTTACACGGCCTTGCCCATTAATATTCACTAAAGAAGACTGCGCATTCATTGATGTAATGCTCATATTGCCTTTGTTTAAATAGCCTTTAACTGTGAACAATTCAACTTCTGTATAATTCCCTGTATTCACAGGTGCATTAATTTTATTCGTCACACGGGAAACTGATTGCTGAATTAGTTGTGGAATATTCAACCCATGTAATTTCGCATTTCTCAGTTCAAAGCTAACAGGCCCTTGCCATTGGTTCTTCACTGCATAATCATCATAGCCGACACCTGATAACGCACCATTAAGGGAGATAATACCACTCAGTTTTTGTGGCATATTGAAGGCTTTTAATAACGGTGCTGAATCGATGTTTTTAAAGTCAGGTTTTGCTGAAACAGTAACGGGGGTTGCGCTATAATTTAGAGTAACAGGTAATGAAAATTCACCACCAAATGCTTTCCCTTGTAATTTAGAAACCGTTAAACGCGGGGTTTGATTTTGGGCACTAATCACCACATCAGTTACAGTCATTCCACGGTAAATTAAATTCCCTACCGATAAGTCAACGTTAGCCGTGAATGATTTTAAACCTGATAAATCATATCGCTGTGTATTTGCCCCTGAAATAACAGGCTTGACCCCAACACGGTTATTATTGGTTTCCAGCTCAGAAGCCGAAGCGGTCACTACCGTCCCCAATAAACTATCTAAATCTAATTTTTCAGACGTTAATTCAACAGCCAGCTGTGGGATATCACCTAATTTTACACTAACATTCCCTGTTAGCAGGCTTTCATTGGCTTTAATCGATAGATTAGTTAAATTCGCGTTAGGTTGTTGCCCCTTGGTATACAAAAAATCGGTAGTAATTTGCCCAGAAATGCCATTTTCAGGTAAATCTACACCACTAAGTGAATAATCAAACTGTGTTAATTGACCACTGATTTTTTGATTTATCGCTGATAAATCAATATCTGCTCGAGTATCGAACACAAATTCTTGTTGGTTTTTATTTAGGTTACCGCTGAATTTTACCGCCACCTGCTTATTATTATTTTTTTTCAGTGACAGATTAATATTGCGGAGGTTAAATTCATCTTTTGGTGTTTGCCAAATCACTAAACTGTTAGAAATATCAACTTTTTCAATATCTAACAACCAGTTATTCTTATCAATAGTGGGAGTCTGAGAAGTTGAGCCACCAGGTGCAATCGGGTCGCTACTATGTGCTTGAGGCTCACTTTCTGGTGTTTTACGGATCACTGCACCATCAATCACAATTTGTTCAACAGATAAACGGTGGGAAATCAAAGGCCACAGTTCAACATCTAAACGCATATTTTCAGCGCTCAAGGCAGGCTTGGATGCATTTGGTGCAGTTAAAGAGACGGGACCGGTGATAATGCTCAACGTTGGCCAAACATGCCAGCGCATATCCCCATTAAATTCAAGCTGATAACCACTTTTTTTCTCTACTTGCTCGACAATATAATGACGAAAATCATTCGGATTTACCAACATCACTAATGTTGTCAGACCCGCAACAATGACGACAAGTAAAATAATCAGTGTCGTTAAAAAACGTTTCATGCTTCCCTCTCTTAAACTTTACCTGCGACCATCACCAACGTGAACTCACACCATCACTTTCCCTGAAAATGGGCGAAAATTACACCATTAAAATCCATTAATGACACAATTTCCGCGAAGTTTAGCGAATATCAGTCTTCACTGATACGGCTACCAACAGCCCCTTGTTGGTTTTTATATTTTGCATCTTGGCGGCTATTATAAGGGCGATCTGCACTGCCTGATAATGGCTCAAAGCTTAGCGCCCCAATGACCATGCCAGGGCGTAATGCTAATGGTAGCTTACCTGAATTATAAAATTCTAGTACGATTTGCCCCTTCCAGCCAGGGTCAATACGATGCGCGGTAACATGCACCATCAAGCCTAATCGAGCCAGTGATGAGCGACCATCAAGCCAACCCACAAGGTTATCTGGGAGCGTAACAGACTCAAGCGTCACTGCAAGTGCTAATTCCCCTGGATGTAAGAAAAATGGCTCGTCTTCGCTCAGCACGATCTCATCACTCATCACACGATCCAGTGCAGCATTCACTTCATCTTTTGGGCCACTTAAATCGATAAATGCCGCGGTATGTCCACGAAAAACACGAAACTGATTTCCTAAACGGACATCTGCGGTCGCACCATTGATCCGTTCAACAGGTGGGCGCGGACTAATGACTAATTTGCCATCATCCATCCATTGAATAATATCGCGGTCACAAAGACGCATGGCTGTTTCCCCCTTCATAATGTTAGTTTTTACCTTGATTACTCTTGGCAAAATTCCCCGATCTTCGCTTTTAAGATATCAATTGCCACACGGTTCTTCCCGCCACGAGGCACAATAATATCGGCATACTGCTTCGATGGCTCAATAAACTGTAAAAACATTGGGCGAACCGTTTTATTGTATTGGTCAATCACGGAATCTAATGTTCTGCCTCGTTCATTTACATCACGTTTAATACGACGCATCAAGCAAATATCGAGTGGTGTATCAACAAAAATCGAAAAATCCATCTCACCACGTAAGCGTTTATCGGTTAACAATAAAATGCCTTCAATGATAATGACTTTTTTAGGTTTGAATGTAATGGTTTTTTCTTTGCGAGTGTGAGCGACATAGTCGTATTGCGGAATTTCTACTGCTTGACCACTTTTTAGTGATCTGAGGTGTTCATACAGCAAACTGTGATCCATTGAATTAGGATGGTCATAGTTCACTTTAAGTCGTTCTTCCATCGGTACATCTGCTTGATCTTTATAATAACAGTCCTCTGGAATAACACCGATATTATGATCACCGACCTTTTCTCGTAATTCACGATATAGAGTGCTTGCAATTAAGCTTTTGCCAGATGCAGAGGCTCCCGATATACCTACAATGGTACAGTGATGCGCTATGTCAGTCATAAAATGATAACCTGGTTAAATATTTTAGAAATGAAAATACATAACATCAAAATGTTACGTTGGCGGAATTATAGGAGGTAATGGCGTGTTGTTCCAGCGTCCTTCGGCAAAGTTCGCTAAAAAAAACGCCAATATTTAATGAAAAAGGGGGGATTTCCAATTAGCCCTTTAATTTATGTGGCTAAAACTGCTTTTTCCCTTCTAAAACGGCAATGCGGTTTTCAATAGACGGGTGAGTGGAAAAAACAGAATCCCCCTTATTAAAAATATAAGCCGCTTTTCGATAAGCTTGCCCTGTGCTGCTCTGATCATATTCATGGGTTGCATGCTTGCCTGATATTTTTTTCAGCGCGCTGATCATGGCTTGGTTATCAGAGGTAAGATCAACCGCCGCCGCATCCGCCATATACTCACGGGTGCGGGACAAATAAAAATACAGAATTTGTGTGATCCACGGCAACACAAAATTCAACACCAATAAAATCATTTGGGCTTTATTGGCAGCATTATTACGGCTTCGCCCTGCGGTACGAATAAAAATCTGACTAAATACGTTGGTTATCGTTAAAATCACGTTCGCTAAAATCCCCACATACAAAGTCAGCTTCGAGTCACCATGTATAATATGGCCGACTTCATGTGCCAGAACGGCTTGTACTTCTTGGCGGTTCAGCGTTTGAAGCAGACCGCGCGTCACCCCAACCAATGCATTACGGCCATTCCAACCTGCGGCAAATGCATTTGGCTCATCACTTTCTAAAATATATAAACGAGGAATATAGCCTAAACTTGCACTTAAACTCAGCTCTTCAATAATATTAAACAGCTGTTTTTCTTCTGAACTGGTGGCATTTTCTGGGTTGATTTCTTTCGCATTCATCCCTGCCAACATCATTTTATGACCACGAAAATGAATATAAACCAACCCAAGGAATGTCAAACCTAAAACGATAAATGTCGCAATTGGCATTTCTTTTAACGTCACAAATTCCATTGCATTATCAAACAAATCTAATTGCTCATTTGGATGCGTGGCAATATCCGCTAATAACCCAATGATAAGCATAATAAAAATATAGCTCATCACCACAAAACGAGTCCGAATATTATTTTTACGTATGACGTTACGAAAATCCATAAAATACCCTGCTTTCTATCACAGATAATTATCGGAACGTCCTAAGCTGTCCCGATAATTTGTCCAAATGACGATAAACCGATAATTAGTCAAAATTAATGCGACGTGATTCTTCAGACTTAATCGTCTCTTCGTCAAGACGCCAGTATTCTTTTGATATTTTTAAGCTCGGAATAATACCAACAATAAGCGCAGCTGGCATGGATGCAATATACGCATTATAGGTTTCTAATGAACGGTTATAACCGCGTTTTGCAAAAGACAGCTTATTTTCTGAAGAAACGATTTCCTCTTGCAAGTTAGCCATGATTGCATCAGATTTCAGCTCTGGGTAGGCTTCAACTGCGACATTAATCGCCCCACTACTCACCATTTTGGATAGCGCATCTTCCGCTTCGCGTGCTTTATCGCCCGTTGAATTTTGTGCCTGAGTGCGTAGCTCTGTAATTTTACTGAACACTTCCGTTTCATGGCTTAAGTATTTTTTCACCGTCGCAAGTAAGCTATCAAACACTTTTCCGCGTCTGTCTAATTGAACTGAAATTTCAGTTTCGCTGGAAACTACGGCTTCGCGTAATGCCACGATACGGTTATAAAAATAAATAACGATCAGCACCACGACGACAATAAAAATTAAAAATTTCATAATCACCTTTTAGGCCTTGCCCATAGGAAAAGAATTCATCAACAATATCACTTTATTCTACGCTATCCTTTCCCAATATAGAAACAATCCACAGATAAATCAGAAAAAGGGAAAGTGGGTTGGATAGGAAAGCAATACAAATAAAAAAAGGCTATTTAATGTTAAACACTAAATAGCCCCTAATAGATTATGGTGAACTACACCGCGCGGAATGAAATTTCCGTTGGGATTTTATCCCCTTCCCAATACATTAATGCTGAAATGCCCGATGCAATTTCACGGTAGATATCCGCAAACTCACCTTCAGGATCACGCATAACAGTTGGTTGACCACGATCGAGATCTTCACGCAAAGAAATATGCAGCGGAACTTGGCCTAACAGTTTCGTGTTGTATTTTTCAGCCAGTTTTTCTGCACCACCAGTACCAAAAATTGGCTCAACATGGCCACAGTTACTGCAAATATGTGCGCTCATATTTTCTACTACGCCTAACACTGGCACATTCACTTTCTTAAACATCACGATACCTTTCATGGCATCAACCAGTGCGATATCTTGTGGCGTTGTCACCACAACCGCGCCTGTTACAGGGATGTTTTGTGACAGAGTTAATTGGATATCCCCTGTTCCTGGTGGCATATCGATCACTAAATAGTCTAAATCAGGCCATAAGGTGTCTTGCAGCATTTGCATTAACGCCTTACTTGCCATTGGGCCACGCCATACCATTGCGTTATCGTCAGTGACTAAATAACCGATGGAGTTAGTCGCTAAGCCATACGCCATAATCGGCGCCATGTGCTGGCCATCAGGAGACGTTGGGCGCTCTAGTGTTGTGCCTAGCATATTTGGAATTGACGGACCATAAATGTCCGCATCAAGGATACCAACTTTTGCCCCTTCTTGCGCCAGTGCTAGCGCGAGGTTGACAGAAGTACTGGATTTACCCACACCGCCTTTACCTGAGCTCACCGCCAGAATATTGCGCACACCCTTGATACCAGGCAAATCGTTAGCGCGTTTTAGCGTCGTCACATCGTGACGCAGTTTCCACTCAACCGCATGAGCGCCAGTTAACTGCTTCAGTTCTGCCGTTTTTTCGCTAATCAGCGTTTGGAAAGGCCCTTTCCAAACAAATGGCATGACTAATTCGACGTGCAGCACATTGTCCAACATTGCACAATGATGTAACGCTTTGATGGAAATCAGATTACGTTGCAGCGTTGGGTGTGTAAATGAAGCCAAAACTTTGGAGACTTGTTCAGTCAGCAGTTCTGGTTTGTTCTGCTCGGGGGATTTATCGTTCATCCCGGCTCCTTTATTTATATTTTTGAACTTATAGATATCCTATATAACTCGATAAGCTACCTGAGATTAGACGGATATACTTTGACTGAGGTTAATCATAACAGAGAACATAAAAAATAGTGATTGCCAAGCGCAGGAAAAGCCAAGAAGAGGCGAAAATTTCTTTTTCCAACAAATTTCCAATTAATCTTTTATATCCCTAGCAGCGATGGTTTTGATCGGTTAACATCAAAGACCCTTTTCAAATAATGGAAGTAAGAAAGTTACTATGTCTCAAGTCGCGAATAAATTACTGGTAACCTGTGCGTTACCCTATGCTAACGGTTCAATCCATCTTGGTCATATCCTGGAGCACATTCAGGCTGATATTTGGGTCCGTTATCAGCGAATGCGCGGCAAAGAGGTTCATTTTATCTGTGCTGACGATGCGCACGGAACCCCAATCATGCTTAAAGCACAACAGCTAGGTGTCACGCCTGAAGCCATGATTGCTGAAGTGAGCCAAGAACATCAGAACGATTTTGCAGGTTTTTCCATTAGCTATGATAACTATCACTCGACACACAGTGAAGAAAATAAAGCATTATCAGAACTGATTTATGGGAAACTGAAAAATAACGGTTTTATTAAAAACCGCACTATTTCTCAGCTTTTCGACCCAGAAAAAGGCATGTTCTTACCAGACCGCTTCGTTAAAGGTACTTGCCCGAAATGTAAAGCAGAAGACCAATACGGTGATAACTGTGAAGTGTGTAGCGCAACCTACAGCCCAACAGAATTAATCAACCCGCGTTCTGTTATCTCTGGTGCAACACCTGTAATGCGTGATTCAGAACACTTTTTCTTTGATTTACCTGCATTTAGCGACATGCTGCAAGCATGGACTCGCTCGGGTGCGCTGCAAGAACAAGTCGCGAACAAAATGCAAGAATGGTTCGAATCAGGTCTGCAACAGTGGGATATTACCCGCGATGCACCGTATTTCGGCTTTGAAATCCCAGATGCGCCAGGTAAATATTTCTATGTCTGGTTAGATGCACCAATTGGTTACATGGGTTCATTTAAAAACCTGTGCGACAAACGCGGTGACCTGAGTTTCGATGAATTCTGGAATAAAGACTCGAAAACAGATCTTTACCACTTTATCGGTAAAGATATCGTCTATTTTCACAGCCTGTTCTGGCCTGCGATGTTAGAAGGCAGCCAATTCCGTAAACCAACTAACCTATTTGTCCATGGTTATGTCACGGTTAATGGCGCGAAAATGTCTAAATCGCGTGGTACTTTTATCACTGCGCGTTCATATTTAGACCATTTAGACGCGGACTGCTTACGTTATTACTACGCGGCAAAACTGTCTTCTCGTATCGATGATATTGATTTAAACCTTGAAGATTTCGTTCAGCGCGTCAATAGCGATATTGTAAACAAAGTGGTTAACTTAGCTTCGCGTAACGCAGGCTTTATTGCTAAACGCTTCGATGGCAAGTTATCTGCAAACTTAGCAGAGCCTGAGTTATATCAACAGTTTGTTGATGCGGCAAAAGTCATTGGTGAAGATTATAGCAATCGCGAATACAACAAAGCGATCCGCGAAATCATGGCACTAGCGGATATTGCTAACCGCTATGTTGATGAAAAAGCCCCTTGGGTAGTTGCTAAACAAGAAGGCAAAGACCAAGAGCTGCAAGATATCTGCTCAATGGGGATTAACCTGTTCCGTATATTGATGACTTACCTGAAACCCGTTTTACCAGGTCTGACCAAACGTGCAGAAGCGTTCTTAAATACTGAGTTATCTTGGGATGCGATTAACACTCCATTACTTGGTCACAGTGTTGCACCTTTCAAAGCGCTATTTAACCGTATTGAAATGACAAAAGTGGATGCAATGGTTGAAGCATCAAAAGAGAGCATCAAGCCAATCCAGCAAGTCACTGGCCCACTGGCGGATGACCCAATTCAAGATACGATCACCTTTGATGATTTTGCAAAAATCGACCTGCGAATTGCACTAATCAAACAGGCTGACTTTGTTGAGGGTTCAGACAAATTACTGAAATTACAGTTAGATATTGGTGGTGAAACGCGCCAAGTGTTCTCTGGCATTCGCTCTGCATACCCAGACCCGAAAGCATTAGAAGGCCGTTTAACGGTGATGGTCGCAAACCTTGCTCCACGTAAAATGCGCTTTGGTATTTCCGAAGGTATGGTCATGGCAGCAGGCCCTGGTGGAAAAGACATTTATCTGCTCAGCCCTGATAGCGGCGCACAGCCAGGTATGCAAGTTAAGTAACATCTGTATTAGTATCTATTAATTAAACGCTATAACAACCCTAATACTTATACACTAAGTCATTAGGGTTGTTTTCTACCCCCAAATATTACTCAATATACTCAATTTTTATTTGCTGTAATTTGCTCTCCACCGAAGTAATAACCTCTTCAGCGCAAGTTCCATAAACTACAATGTAACCAAGACGGCTATAACTATCTTTAAGAGCTTTAGCATCAATAGGGGTCGAAACAAATTTGTATAGTAATGATGGTGATAACACAAGTGCTGTAGAAATCGTTTTAATCGTTCCTAATTTTGTAGGTGTTATAAAACGAATTGATGCAAATCGATTTTCAACAACAGATTGCGGTATATATGACATCCCCTTCACATGCAACGATAAGTAACATTCAACTAAACTAAAACCTGTTACGTTTTCACAAAGATTATCAATCATCCCTCCCGCGACTCTTGGATTTACTTCAATTAACCTGATTTTATTATTATCGAGTTTAAACTCAACATGAGCAACTGTATGTGACAATCCAAGCCGGTTTAACCAGCCAATAATTGTCTCCTCTATTTTATTTTTTAATTCCAATTTACAAGGAAAATTATGCCCTATTTCTACAGCGTATTTCCCTTGCGTAGTTATTTTTTCGGTTATACCTAATACTTCCCATTGATTTAATTCAATATTCCAATATACTTCAGCGCTGTATTCACTACCTTGAATAAACTCTTCAATTAAATAATACGATGATAATTTATAACCTCGATTATTAATTCGAAAATTAATTAGCTCTGTAACAGCAATATTAGCCTCTTCAATATTAGAACAAATCGTGACTTGACTACTACCGCTATCATCACAAGGTTTGACAACTAAAGGAAACGTAAACTCTGAAAAATCTATATTTTCTCCAATCTGGCAGACTTTAAATTTAATGTTTTCTTCTTTATTAGAAAGTATTTCCCGCGATATATTTTTATATCGGCATGAAACTAAAGCTTTAATACTTGGGGATGGCAAGCCTAAGGCATGAGATACTGCCGCCGCCGTCACTAAACGATAGTCATCAAATGCCACAACTCCAACTGTGTTATATTGCATTGCTTTATGTAAAACAGACACCATGCAGTCTGTGTTTAACTCAATAATATCATCAACATACAATGTTGGGTTATCGGGTATCTTTCGATAAAATGCACATTCCTTAGTAAACAATACTGTATGATAACCTAAACGCTTGGCAATTTTTAACGCACTGACTCCTGTGCCTGATATATTACATTCAACAAAAACTATCGTTTTCATATTTATTCCTTTTAGTTAAAAAATGCTCAACCCCAAATAAAAAAATAAGTAATATTATAATAAAAAAAGGCAATACATAATTTAATTGATATAGTCCTGCTATAAGGCCAAAATACGCGCCACATGATTCTGCAACACCCCAGAAAAAAACACATAAGGATAATGACATTTTTTTATTCTCAAACGGACATTTGATAATAGAAAGGCTATTATTATACGGACTCCAAACTAACTCACACAAAGAAAATAGACCAATTAATAAATACAAACTGGTTGCCGAATTAAAATCCAAAAAAAACAAAATACTTACTGTTAATAATAAACTTATTTTATAGATAATATTTTGAAGAAGTAGATTTTTATTCGCTAAAAAGTTTGTCACTTTCATTTGTAGAGTAATAATAATCCCTGCATTTAAAGCGAAAAGTAATGAAACTGAAATATATTTTATTTCCATCTTTGAGTATAATTCATAGTGATATGCAAGATTCCTTAGTATCACACCTATCATGAAAAAAGAAACAGCGCTATACAAAACAAAAACACACCACTCACTAAAGCTTGCAGATACTCTTATTGTATTATTATTATTCTCATTAGAGATTGCACTGTCTTTTATTCCCATTGAATATATAGCTGAAAAAAGCATAATCAAAGCAGGAAATAAAATAACACCAGGATATGACTTATTGTAAAAAAACTCGCCTAAAACGCCACCTAATGCTGAAGATATATTAACGATGACATTTAAAATAGAAAAATTTCTCATTCTATTTGAATGCAAAGAGTTTTCAGCCAAAAAAAGACTAGTACATATATTCGCAATTGAGAACCCAGCACCTATAATTGCAGAAAAAATAATAAATGAGCTAACATCACTTAAAAGGTAGGTCATAGCTATCGCTAATGATGTTAGCAGATAACTCATAATGAATGTAATCTTATAGCCTAACAAAAAAATAATATAGTGTGAAAGTAAAGAAAAACCTCTACTTACAAATAAGAACACAAATAATATAATTGCAATATCTTCTTTTGTAAGTTCTTTATAGTTTAATAAGTAAAGAGAGTAGAAGGGTAAAAAGCTATAAAATGAAACACCAGACAAAAACCTTGACGCTAATATTTTATTTTTCATTTTTCTATTTTCTAAAAATCCCCATTGAATAATGAAATGCTTCTATCATCACATAATTTTCTTAATGCCTTAATTTCTTCAATAGGAAATATACATCCTCCATAGGTTCCAATACTACTTTCTATCGAGATGACCTTAGGAATTGCATATAAATTTGACCACCTTGATTTATTATTTATGGCTTCAATGACATCTTTAACCGTTAATATCCCACTACTTGTTTTAATATTATTAATAACAATCCCGCTAAGTGCAGATGTTGGAGAAGATTCAAAATAACAAATATGATAACCTGTTTCAGTAATTACCTCATCGCCAGGATTTGCTAGTACCCTAAGACCTATTTGATTGCTCATTGTTCCAGATGGCATAAATAATGCTGATTCTTTTCCAAATAACGTTGCGGCAAAACATTCTAACCCTTTAACATATTCATCCTCATTGTAGCAATCGTCTCCTATCTTACTAAAATCCATATTAATTAAATCATTGGGTGAAATTTTAGTTAATGTATCACTTCTGAGATCTATATAATCCATTTATTTCCTTATTTATTATTCAATTATTCAATCATTTTAAATACTCTTTAATTATTTAATTTATCGGCTAAACGCTATAGTTCAACTACTTTTAAAATAAAAAATAATAACTGTGATATACGTAATAAATATTTAATAAAGTATACCTCAAAGATATTAGCTTAAACCTTGTCTTCGTGAGTACATTAGCAGTCTGTGTGTTTCAGTTTCCCATCGCAGAATGTTAAGATATTTTCTTGTGATCTATAGCACAACTCTCTAGTTAATTGTATGATGAATAGATATCAAGCTACAGGACGGATCTCATGTCATTTAAACAGGTACTGATAACGGGATGGCAGTATTTGCGCGCTTTCGCAATACTTTACCTCTGCCTGATTATCGGAAACCTTATCTCTACCCTACTTCCTTTTGCTATCCCTGGCAGTATTGTCGGTATGCTCATTTTATTTGCACTGCTGGCGCTGCAAGTTATCCCTGCACATTGGGCACAACCTGGATGCAGTATTTTATTGAAAAATATGACCATTCTATTTGTGCCTATCGGTGTGGGGATCATGAATTACTATGACTTACTGAGTCAACAGCTGCTCCCGATTGTGGTTTCTTGTGTGGTCAGTACCTTAATTGTAATGATAGTCGTCGCTATCAGTTCCAACTATATCCACAAAGAACGCCCTGTCGTGGGTGCTAAACCTGATGAAGTTCCCCTTCCTCCTGAAGAGCCAATTTCTTCGGTGATTAATAATGATAAAACTAAGGGGAATGAATAATGTTAACGCACATTTGGTGGTCGTTACCGCTGACAATTGTGGTGTTTTACCTTGCCCGCAAATTATCAGTGAAATTTAAATTACCGATATTAAACCCATTATTAATAACCATTGCGGTGCTTATTGCCATACTGGTTATCACCAATACATCCTATGAGCATTATTTTGCGGGCAGTAAAATCCTGAATGATTTACTGCAACCCGCCGTTGTGGCATTGGCTTTCCCCCTGTATGAGCAAATGCACCAAATTCGTGCCCAATGGAAATCTTTGTTTAGTATCTGCTTTGCGGGTAGCATCGTCGCGATGTTCAGTGGCGCAGCAATTGCATTTTGGCTCGGGGCAACGCCGGATATCGCCGCCTCAATATTACCGAAATCTGTTACGACGCCAATTGCGATGGCGGTTGCCGATTCAATTGGTGGGATCCCTGCAATTAGTGCCGCTTGTGTGTTGTTTGTGGGGATTTTAGGCGCCATGTTTGGCCACAGTTTATTTGATGCTTTACGTGTACGCACCCATGCGTCTCGTGGGCTTGCGATGGGAACGGCTTCCCACGCATTAGGCACCGCACGTTGCGCTGAGGTTAATTACATTGAGGGGGCTTATAGTTCGCTCGCATTGATGACCTGTGGGGTGATCACCTCGTTAAGTGCGCCATTTATATTTCCTGTCATTTTGCATCTTTTTAGCTAATCTTATTAGTTAAACACTCCGTTAAGTATGATGAGTAAGAGAAAACGATGTTCTCTTACTTATCATTGAACACTAAAAACATGAGATATATCTCTCAATTAAAGAATTTGTTTCATATGTTTCATTTAAATTAGTGATTTAAATCACATATCAATATGTACTTTATTGAATAGAATGAAAACAATTAAATAGGGAGGGTAACTCATGCATTCAAGATTTAAGGCCGCTTGGGCCGAGCTTCCAGAGAAGCTACAGTCTGTACTTAGACCTATCATTGATAAATCCGATTTTCCTGGAATGCTAACGGCTGAGCAAGTGCAGCACATTAAAGCGCAAAGCGGTGTTAGCGACTCAGAATTAGCATTCTCACTACTCCCTTTTGCAGCGGCCTATGCCGTTACGCCAATCTCCCATTTCCATGTTGGTGCAATCGCTTGCGGCGCTAGCGGTAATTTATATTTCGGCGCCAATATGGAATTTAGCCATGTTTCGATGGGGCAAGTGATCCACGCGGAGCAATGTGCGATCACCCATTCATGGATGAAAGGCGAAAAGCAAATTACGTCGATCACTGTGAATTACACCCCATGTGGCCACTGCCGCCAGTTTATGAATGAATTACGCGAAGGTGGTAAAATTATGGTGAATTTACCTGGCCGCACACCTGCGGTACTGCACCACTATTTACCCGACTCTTTTGGGCCTTCTGACCTCAATATTACCACTTTACTGCTAGACCCTGTCGACCATGGTTATAAAAACCAAAGCCGTGACAGGTTATTAACTGCTGCAATCGAGGCAGCAAACCAATCTCATGCGCCTTATAGCCAATCCCATTCAGGTATTGCGTTACAGTTAAAAGATGGTTCATTATTTACAGGCCGCTACGCAGAAAATGCCGCATTCAACCCAAGTTTGCCACCACTGCAAGCGGCGTTAATTATGATTAACCTCTCAGGTAAAGATATTCACGCCATCGACCAAGCTAAATTTGTTGAAAAGCAAGATGCGATTATCAAACATTGGTGTGTTACCGAAAATACATTACAAGCACTGGGTTGCCAAAATATTGAATTAGCTTATTTGGATTAATTCTCTCTCATGCTCTATGTATGGTTATTGTCAATAGACTAGTTATTGGCAATAACCATTTTTTATGTTTCATATATTTTTAATAAATTGATAAAACTTTAATTTAGTAACTAACTAAAAAATGAATTTGATGAATAGCCAGAAAACCGAGATGGTATATTTGATGCTGTTCTGTCTGAAAAATGGTTATTAGAAAAACCATCGAATGAATCCATTGATGACATATTATCGCTTAGCTGACCAACCATATTTTCAAAATGATGATTATTTTTTATTGTATCTGTAGGGAAGTCTTTAAATCCTGGAGTTCCCGGAGGAATAACACTTGGACGTTCTAGATAATGATTTGTTGGTGTTACATTATCCTTAAACTTTAATCCATCAAGTAGGTTTATTGTACGTGGTGCTAATTGTCTATTCGGTTCGGCTTTCGGATAAGTGCTTTCCGATATCGATTTATCTACCATATTATGTGAATACTTAATTGGAGATGTTGATTTGTTGTTTATTGATGGCATATTTCCCCTTAAATCATCAATCATATGATCATAATGAGCAACATTTGGCTGATAATTAACTGATGGTGAATCAAATAAGCCTGTTTCTGGTAATATATAGTCAGGTCTTTCTAAATAATATTCAGACAATAGATTTTTATGTGTAAATTCCGTTTGGCCACGCCAATCTGTTTGTACTTGAAATGGTTCTAAATGTTGTGAAGGATAATCCCAAAATGAAAAACGCTCTGTTCCTTTATCAATTAAAGGGTTTCCTGTGTTATAAATAATTGTATTTATTCTATCCATATTATCTTCTTCTATATGAGATATAATATTTTGATAAGATTTCTTGGTTGTAACCACCACACCATCTACTACATTATCAATATCCATAACCCGTTTAATCCAACTATGTATTTTAGGCTGCATATGCGCTGGACCTTCATATAATGCTCTAAACATTATATCTTTAGTATTTATACTTAATAATGTTTCACTTTCTATATCACCTACAGAATTTAAAGCTCTCTGCCAATAACTCTCTCTTTGTTCTCTAGGTAACACAAAAAATACAGGTTCTAAAGTCCATGCATCAGAAGGAAGATTATAATAAGAAAATACACTACTATGAAATAATTTAGCCTCTATGTGATTTATATCACCATAGATTACATCCTTTCCATCTTCAAATCTATTTTTTAGGGTTTGAGCATAGGCTATTGCCATATCATAGCGAATACGCTCAATTATAAACTCATCTTGCACTCCAATATACTCTAAAATAGCTTCATCTAAATAATTAAGCGCAAAAGCACCTGAAAGAGAATCACCTTTAACCACACTATTAGCTAATTTAGCATATCGGTCTCCTTTACTTTCCAAATATTCATACATCAACTTTGGTTCTTTGGTTACTAATAAAATTTTAATTGCATTAGAAACATCACTACGAGTTAACTCTAAATCACCCTCTCTAATTTCTTGATTTCTCATATCATCTCCTAATTTTTAACATGATCGAGTAAAAAAAATCGTATTTTTTCCCTCATTATATTGCTATTAGATAATTCTTTAGCATCAAAATAAAATTTAACCTTAGTTCCTATTTCTGGAATCAAAAAATATTGAAAACACTTATGATACTTCTCATCAATTGCTAACCATTCACACTCAATTAAAAAAATCACTTCATTATTAATTTCCTTCCAATAATATCCTTTTTTATTAAAATACATATCTTCTTTATGACCAATACTTCTTCGTATTTTTACAGTCACTTCAGTAAAATAAAGATCCAACTCTTCATCATAATATAACTCCCCCTTTCTTTTGAGGTAGCCCATATCTAAATACACGTGTTTTCTATAACTCAAATATTTTTCAGGGTCTCCCTTTAATGGTTCAACATAAACCTCTATAATTTTAACATCATTACTAACCTCATTAGATGGTTTCAAATCAGACCAAGACATCCTCATTGGCAGAATTCTAAAATTAGCTTCACACCCTTTTTTATTTTCAATAAATCTTGGGTCAAAATAGCTATAGCCTTCATATTCTGCAAAGGTATACACATAGTCACTCGGCACCTCAACTATTGTATTATTAAACTTCCCACATACAAACCCAGGTCTGTTGTTTGCATTAATTACACACGAGAATAGTATTAATGGAAATATTAAATAAATATTCAATCGCATATTCTATTTAAACCTTAATATTACTTTAAAAATTATTGAATAAGCTCCGGATGAGAATAAATGAATAAATCTTCAACAGCTTCCATGGTTTTTACCATTTCAATAACTAAGGGGATCTTTTTCATTCTATTTAACCACCGCTGGCTTGGCTTCTTTTTATCAACAGATTGGCTATCTGTCTCGAACCTCATTTTTGACCAAAGCTTAATAAATACGTTTACCTCAGCATTTGTTTCTGGGTGGGAAATAGCATTAAGAATGTCTTGCCAAAATTTATCTCGTTCAGCATCATCAAGAACATCGTAAATATCAGCAAAGAACCATGCATCATAAGGTAAATCTGATGCCTTAAACCCTTTTTTATTTATCATGACAGCTTCATGGAAATTAATATCCCCTTTTCTAGTTTTTTTATCCTTATTTACATCAAACCAATTTTTTAAAAACTCTATATGTGCCAATGCTGATTCATAGTGGAACTTCTTCATATTTTCCTTTGATAAAGGTCTTTTATATTCATCCATAGTGACATACATATATTCATGGATAATTTCTATAAATATACTTTGTTTTTTATTTTTTGGTTCCAAACCTAAAGTTTGAAATGAAAAAAGCAGTAAAGTAATAAATAAAATAATAATGTTATAATTATTTTTTGCTCTATTCATTTCTAAATCCTATAGATTTAGTTTTAAGATTATTAGTCCACATACTATTAATGTGTTTCTCCATCTTATTTATTGTCGAAATTTGTCTTGCAATAGAAAGCCATTCAATACTTCTTTGTTGTTTTTCAGATGGTGGCTTAGCCGCTTCTATTAACATCGCGTACCATATTTTCATAATTAATGCTAATTCATCCTTTCTACCACCTTTATTTATTGTATAAAGATAGGCTTTCCATACTATATCTCTTTCGTTTTCATCTATTACATTTAAAATATGTTCAAAAAACCAAATAGTACGAGACACATTCCTTTTATCTAATGATTCATGATATAAAACAATTGCTTTTTTATAATCAATTCCTTCATCAAAACACTTTTTATCTAGCTTTATAAAATCCGCTATAACCCTAACATGAGCTAACTTGTTATGCTTATATTTAGTTATATTTTCAGGCATTCTCATTGCGATATACATATAACTAAAATTCAACCCGGCGAGTAATTTTACCTTTTTATATTCAGATTCCCCATATGTTATATTCTTTTCATCCTCATTATTTACCTTTAGCGTTTGACCGCCATTACATGCTGTTAGTAATAAAATTAAAGTAAAAAATAAAAACCTCATATTTACCACCTTTTATGTTGATAAAAATTAACATAAAAATAAATCAATAAAAAACATGCAGCAATATATGATATTTTTAAATATAGTTTTACCGCTATTTAGTTAAAAGATCATTTATTAGACAAAAGATAAACATCAATTAACAAATTCAAGAAATAATAAAGAAAACTGTATTTACACCTTTAAATTTAAAAAATGGATTAAAACCATTATGTTGCTAACCGTGATCTACCCGTCGTAATCACAACCTAAAAGTACGCTTTAGTTTCATTCCTTAACTAAATTCTTTATTATGTCTATAAAATTTTTAACGATTTTGCATCATTATTTACTGTACATATTTCCTGTTTAGCTTAGGATCTACCCTGACTTTGTTGATTAATCGTCCGAAGAGTGATATTTCATGGAACATGAATACGAAACAAAACGCCCTCTCTATATCCCCTATGCTGGCCCAATTTTACTTGAATTCCCTTTATTGAATAAAGGCAGTGCGTTCACTGAAGAAGAGCGCGCGAACTTCAACCTGCATGGCTTACTGCCTGAACAAGTTGAAACTATCGAAGAGCAAGTTGAGCGTGCTTATCGTCAATTAATTGATTTTAAAACAGATATTGATAAACACATCTACTTAAGAAACATTCAAGATACCAACGAAACCTTATTTTATCGCTTGATTGATGCCCACTTAACGGAAGTGATGCCAATCATCTACACTCCAACTGTGGGTGAAGCGTGCGAACATTTCTCTGATATCTATCGTCGTGCCCGTGGGTTATTTATTTCTTATCCAAACCGCGCACATATTGACGACATGCTGCAAAATGCCACAAAACAAAATGTAAAAGTCATCGTTGTCACAGATGGTGAGCGTATTTTAGGCCTTGGTGACCAAGGTATCGGCGGCATGGGCATTCCAATTGGTAAGCTGTCACTGTATACCGCATGTGGCGGTATCAGCCCTGCTTATACCTTACCAATTGTTATTGATGTAGGAACGAATAACCCACAACGCTTGAATGACCCGCTGTATATGGGATGGCGTCATCCACGTATTACCGGTGACGAATATAACGAATTCCTCGATGAGTTTGTGCAAGCAGTTAAGCGCCGTTGGCCAAATGTTTTATTGCAATTTGAAGACTTCGCACAGAAAAATGCGATGCCGTTATTAACCCGTTACCGTGATGAGCTTTGCTGCTTTAACGATGATATTCAAGGGACTGCGTCCGTAGCATTAGGTAGCCTCATCGCCGCCAGCAATGCCGCAGGCAGTAAATTAAGTGACCAACGTGTGACGTTCTTGGGTGCAGGCTCAGCTGGTTGTGGTATCGCCGAGCAAATTATTGCCCAAATGAAATCCGAAGGGTTAAGCGACGAAGAAGCTCGCTCACGCATTTACATGGTTGACCGCTTTGGTTTATTGACGGATAAACTCCCTAACCTGCTCGATTTCCAAGCTAAATTAACGCAAGATAGCGCTAATTTAGCCAGTTGGGATGTGGACAGTGATTCAATTTCGCTGCTGGATGTGGTTCGCAATGCCAAACCAACTATTTTGATTGGCGTTTCTGGCCAAGCTGGCTTGTTCACTGAAGAAATCATCAAAGAGATGCATAAACACTGTGAACGCCCAATTGTGATGCCATTGTCTAACCCAACCTCACGCGTTGAAGCTCGCCCAGAAGACATCATCAATTGGACAGACGGAAAAGCATTAGTTGCAACAGGCAGCCCGTTTAGCCCAGTGTCTTACAAAGACCAAGTTTTCCCAATTGCCCAGTGCAATAACTCCTATATTTTCCCAGGAATAGGCCTAGGGGTTATCGCGTCAGGCGCAAAACGAGTGACTGATGGTATGTTGATGGCAGCGAGCCGCGCATTAGCAAGCTGTTCACCACTGGCAAAAAATGGCGAAGGTGCTTTATTACCATTGCTATCGGATATCCAAGATGTTTCGCGCGTTATTGCCAAACAAGTTGCCAAAGAAGCGCAGATTCAAGGTGTAGCAACCGTCACCTCTGACAGCGCTTTAGATGAAGCCATTGAACGTAATTTCTGGAAACCAGAATACCGTACTTATAAACGTACCTCGTTCTAATTTGTTGTTTATTAAATTGAAAGGCGCATATTTTATGTGCCTTTTTTTATTTTCTTATTTGTCTGAAAAAAGAGAAAATACCCGAGTTCAGATAATGGTAAATTGCGCTAATGGCTTAGCTTATTTAATATATCAATACAAAGCGAAGATAGGATATTGAAATGGCTGACCCTTTAGAGACACACACTCCCCATAAACCGAAGTTTTCCATTTGGGCCATGGCACTCACCTTGTTGATAGTCGCCATAAATATCACCGTTTATTTTTATCAGCTTACCTATGCAGCGCCCCTTGATTCCCAAGAAAATAACTTATTAATATTTGGTGCAAATGTTTACCAACTCTCCTTAACGGGGGATTGGTGGCGCTACCCGATGAGTATGGTGTTGCATTCAGGGGGCTTTCACCTCGCCTTAAATACCTTGGCTCTGTTTGTAATAGGGATTGAATGTGAGCGGACATACGGCAAATTCAGATACCTCGCTATCTACCTATTTTCAGGTATTGGTGCAGCCTTTTTTAGTGCTTATTGGCAATATAGCGAGAGTATTCGTGAAGCCACCAGCCGTGCATCAATGAATTCATGGAACAGCTTATATTTACCTGATAATACGGTTTATATCACTGTGAGTATTGGTGCGTCAGGTGCCATTATGGGGCTTGCTGCCGCTTCGGTTATTTATCTTTTAAAAGCCCTGAATAACCCCAACTTGTCCATCGAAGAAAAAAACCAATTAAAACGCCCGCTGTATAATATCATTGGGATGATTGCTTTAACTTTAGTGAATGGTTTGCAGTCTGGCATTGATAACGCAGCCCATATCGGCGGGGCTATTTTAGGGGCAGTCATTAGTGGAGCCTTTGTTCTCGCACCGCAATCTACACCGTTGTCGAAACACCTTTCCAGTCTATTGATTTCAGTGATTGCAGCAGGATTACTTATTTTCGCGTTGCAGCACTATTCGTCCTCGCAAGATGAAGACCTAAATGATGAGCGCGTTTTTATTTACCAAGAAATGGAAAAAGAACTGAATCATTTAAAGAAATGGGATTTAGATTAGCTCACTTGCCCTATTATTCACAATATCAATAATAGGGCTATCTGTTTAAAAAGAGAATAAATTCAGTGTCATCATGACTGCACTGCAGGTGATCAGTAACAGGGTAATGTATTGAAATGTGCGCTCTGACAGGTGAACCAGCAAATATTTCGCCACTGGCATGACAATCAATGCGCCCACACATAAAATAAGCGCCAGTTTTAAGTCAGTATACCCTTCCTGCGCATAAGCCAGTGCCGATGACCCCGACAATACCGTTGTGACAAAAATCGAGGTGCCTATCGCCTGCTTAATATTCAATTGCATGTAACGTAACAACATGGGCAAGACGACCACGCCACCGCCAACCCCTGTCGCCCCGAGAACAATCCCCGCTAATACTGCAGGAAGTGCCATGGACTTCAATTGGGAGGCCTGCACTACAGTTATCTTTACTGGCGCGGCGAAAAACATTCTCTGTACAAATAAATAAAGGGAAAAAATAATTGCAGCTGCAACGAGAAGATTAATCCCCCACTCAACTTGTTTTTCATATCCCTCAAGACTACCCAGCCATGTCACCAACAAACTGGCTAAAAACGTACTTGGCAACATAATTGCTAAAACAATCATTGCCCCTTTGAATGGGATATTCCCGAGGCGAAAGTGCATATATGAGGAGGATATTTTCATCAACATCGATAAAAAGTTCGCTGTTGCCACCGCAGCTAATGCATTTAAGCCGAAAAAGTAGGTGAGTATTGGCAAAACAATCACCCCACCGCCAACTCCTGTAGTGCTAATAATCAATCCGATCACTGCACCGATGGCTAACTCCGTTAAAATCATTAATTCTTGCCTTGTATCAGGGCTCGCCGCCCTTTTTGCAGTGCTGTATCAGCATCACTGTCTGCGAGAGTAAGGTATTTAAAAAACAGCGTATCGAACGTCACCATCTGCAAAACTTGTGGGGTAATAACCCCAAGCTGTGTGTGCTGTTCATCATAAAAGTACGGTAAAGTGAAATCGGCCAGCTTTGTCGCTTCATCTTGCCCAAAACGACATAAAGCGACAGTAGAACAGCCAGCCTCTTTAGCGGAACGCAGCATATTATTGATTTCTTGTGTATTTCCACGCGCAGTCACTGCAATTGCAAAATCATCGGCACTCAAATTTGCAGAATAGCTCAGTTGAACATGCAAGTCATAGCTAAATAATGTGTGCTTGTTTACCCTGATCAGTTTATGGAAAATATCACTCGCCACAATCGCTGAGGAGCCAATCCCAAACAACACAATACGTTTGGCATTAACCATACGCTTAGCGACCTCATCAACCGTTGACGGTTCTAATAGCTCAAGGGATTTTTCAATCGCTGAAATAAACATTTGCCCCGTTTTTGCAATAATTTGAGACGTATCATCACTGCGGCTCAAATTACCATACAGGCTTTCCGCTTTGTGTTGCTTCTCATCGGAGAGATAATCCACCTTAAATTCAGGATAGCCACGGTAACCCATTTGGCGTGAAAAGCGAATAACAGACGCGCTACTAACCCCTGCCGCTTGAGCTAACTCAGCAGCATTCATGGCAATTAAGCTTTCGCGATTATCAAGTAAAAATTTCGCGATCCGCTGTTCAGTGCCCTTACCTCTCGTCTGCAAGCTTTCCAGTTTTACCGTCAGTGTCGACATGGCTATTCCTTATTTAATTATTTTTCAGGATCGGTGAAGCCTATTATCATACTGGCAATGAATCCGACAATCCATGCACCTGCAACAGC
Organism: Providencia xihuensis; assembly: GCF_041953405.1. Classification (NCBI taxonomy): domain Bacteria; kingdom Pseudomonadati; phylum Pseudomonadota; class Gammaproteobacteria; order Enterobacterales; family Morganellaceae; genus Providencia; species Providencia xihuensis. The sequence goes on from NZ_CP169565.1 coordinate 3,265,603, forward strand.
AATGAGGAAATCAAGGATTTGGCCATCACCCACTAATGGGATTAACGATAACCCTGCGGTACCAAATGGAATGATAATACCCACATGGAAAAACGCCATTAACGCCCCGCCCGCTGCACCACCAATACAACCCGCAATGAAAGGTTTGCCTAGTGGCAATGACACACCGAATAACAGCGGCTCACCCACACCAAAGATCCCCACAGGTAACGCACCGACTAAGGTTTTTTTCAGGCGTTGGTTTTTGGTTTTTAAGAATACCCAGAAACAAGAACCCACTTGCCCCATACCGCCCATGGCTAAGATAGGGAATAAGTAATTTAAACCAAAAGTTTGTAAGATTTCTGCGTGGATTGGGATTAAGCCTTGGTGTAAACCTGTTAACAATAAGAACAGGAAGCTGCCGCCTAAGATCCCCCCCGTTGCGACCGCACCGCCACCACTATTTAATAACGCAACGGAGACCCCTTGCGCCAAAATTTGGTTTAAATAATGACCCGCAGGTTGGAATACCGCAATTGCCACCATCGCTGAGACTAAAATGGTCACAAATGGCGTCACTATCAGATCTAAACTCTCTTTGATAATGCTTCTAAACCACACTTCAAATTTGGAAGAGAACACCACCACCATCAAGACCGCAAAAATACCGCCGCTATTTGGCACTAATTTTGAGCCAAATAAAGTGATATCCGCTAACCCTGGCATTGACAACAAGCCTGCCATCACAGCACCAATCGATGTTGATGCCCCTAACTCTTTTGCGGTATTAACCCCAATCATAATCGATAGGTAAGCAAACACCGCACTACCAATTAACTTCAATAACTTGAACAGCTCAGGGAACTGATCGACCACTTCAGGTGCGACTAAACGGACGATATTAATCAGCCCCATAATCAGACCACAACCAATTAGTGCAGGAATGGTTGGTACGAAAATCGCGGCTAATGTATTGAGGGTACGGCGAATTGAGAAACCTTTTTTCTTTTCAGGTTCTGTATTTTCTATGCTTGCTGCGCCGCTGCCTTGCATACGTTTATTCATCACAGAAAACACTTTTGCCGCAGTTCCCATACCAACGATCACTTGCTGTTGTTCACCGTTAAAAATAACGCCTTTTACCCCTTCAATTTGCTTTAAAGCTTCGGCATCAAATTTTTCATTATCTTTTAAGACTAAACGGATGCGAGTCATACAGTGAGTCAATGTTGCCACGTTCTCAAAGCCGCCCGCATATTTTTCTATTTCTCTGGCGAGTACTTCCAGATGTTCTATTTTATTAGCCATATCGTTCCCCTAATGTTGGCAAAGCTATTTCCATAACTTACCCGCATTTTCCCATTTATTAACGGCGAGTTTCTAACAAGCTATCCAATGTAGTATTTGGATGTTGTTGAACGAGTTCCGTTGCTTGCTGTGCATTAATTTGTAATTCAAACATCAAAATTGCGCGTCGCGGATGGTAGTCCACTTGCTCTAATAACTGTGCTGCGGCTTCGGTATCAATACCGCAAACTTCACTGACAATGCGTTCTGCACGGCGCAATAACTTATAATTACTTGCGACAACATCAACCATTAAATTGGTGTGAATGCGTCCTAAACGCCCCATCACGCATGTGCTTAACATGCCTAAAATCATTTTTTGTGCAGTGCCACTTTTCATTCGTGTTGAGCCCGATAACACTTCAGGCCCAACGTCAGGAGCGATAGCTAATTTCGCCACATCACTAATTAACCCATGACCCCGCGTAGTGATCGCGACAGTTAGCGCCCCAACTTCATTGGCATACTCAATACCTGCAAGGGTAAAAGGAGTTCGCCCGCTCGCCGCGATACCGACAACCACATCCTTTGCAGTGAGGTGGCGTTTTTTTAACTCATCAATAGCCGCATCCGTTGAATCTTCAATATTTTCAACTGCTTTTAGCATGGCATTATGGCCACCTGCAATAATGGATTGGACTAATTCAGGGGAGGTACCAAAGGTTGGGGGGCACTCCGCACTGTCTAATACCGCCAGACGACCAGAGGTACCTGCGCCAATATAAAATAGCCGTCCACCTTGTTTCATGCACTGTGCGATAGCATCAACCGCTTGCGCAATATTCGGTAGAACTTGTTGGATAGCCCCAGCAACTGTCGCATCCGCTTGGTTAATCGCAGTAGCCATCGCTAACGTTTCCAACCGTGAAAACTGTAATGTCTCATGGTTGAATTCATTTTTTAGGCAGTCGCTCAGTGTATTTTCCGCTAGAGACATTAAAACGCCCTCACATTGAAATTATATTTCATAAAAAATTACTATATATGAACTTTAATTTCAAATAAAATCACAACAAATGAATATTTTCGTCAGCGAATATGATCGCTCTCACAGTTCATTCAAGGAAAAATGATGTGTTTGCCGGCCATGAAAGACCGGCTATCAGGTTACTTCACAAATTTGCAGGTACCAAAGGCTGATGGGATATGGAAATCTGGTTTCACGGAATCTGGTTTAATCCAGCTAATCCATTTGCGAACTTGTTTTTCTTCACCCGCGCTGAATTCACCACGCAAAATAGCACACATTAACGTTTGCTTGTCTTTGTCTTGCCACAGGTTTAGACGCGTGAATTCATCCAAATCGATTTTCCCTGTTAATACATAACCATTCGGTGTCATTTCCCCCACTGTTTGCAATGTTTCCCAGTTCCAACTTGGGTCAACCTCACGATAGTAGTTGGCTTTTGCATCGAACGTGCGGCCTTTTGGGTCCATTTCCGCAGTATAATAAGGTTTAAGCTCAGGGCTGGTAGCAAAAAACAGTTCAACACGGTCAGAATCTAGCACCGCTTGGTCTTTATTGGCGTTATCACCTAGCTGAATGTCTTTATCATCCGCGATAAAGCGAAAATAAAGGGCATCATCACTCCAAAGCGCACGGAAGTCGGTTTTTGGTGGTGTTTCTTTTTCCCATGGATAAATAAAGTCGGTTAACACTTCAGCTTGCTGCCATACGGCTTCGTTTTGTGCATCATTTAGTGATTTTAATTGATCAGTATGGTTGATTTGGTACTCTTTCGCCGCAACACTGGCTGTCACTAACATCGCACCAGCGGCAAGTAATGTGGTCAGTTTCATATTTCCCTCACGTATCAGATTTTCATATTTGTTTTATGGACTGATGATTTCCACCCCAAAAGAAATGAAATTTCATCATCTAGATTAAATATAGAATTAAAATTTCAAAACAAACAGACAATCTGTGGTAAAAAATTTCGCTCTGTGAAGCAACTCACTGTTTGAATAATCTTCACTCACCCATTTTTCATCCAATATCTGATTAATTTTAAATCGATTTTTAGGTTTAATAGCGGTCAACTTTGAATCTGTCCTCAACATTGACATGACTTTACGTTGGGCGACTTGCGTCACTAATTTAAGTCAAGTAGCCTAGAAGCGAGTCTACTGAGGCTAACACCTTCTTATTATGATTTTTATTTTCAAGGCTAGGACATGAGGAAACGTCTGCTTATTGGTCTTCTTATTCTTGCAGGGATAGCAGTTACGACCATTATTCTACTTGATCGCTGGATTAGCTGGGATACTGCACCCTATATCTATGAAGATGTAGCGCAATTACCTGCCCGTGATGTTGGCATGGTACTTGGCACATCCAAATACTACACCTCTGGCGCCACTAACCTCTATTACACCAACCGAATCAATGGCGCGGCACAAGCCTATCACAGTGGAAAAGTAAAATATTTGCTACTCAGTGGTGATAATGGCGCTCATAATTACAATGAACCCATCAATATGCGTAAGGATTTAATTAAAGCGGGTGTTCCAGCCTCTAAGATTGTGATGGATTTTGCGGGGTTCCGTACTTTAGACTCGGTTGTCCGTACCAAAAAAGTGTTTGATACCGATAACTTCACGATCATCACGCAACGCTTCCACTGTGAGCGTGCCGTTTTTATCGCTAAACATAAAGGGATTGATGCACAGTGCTATGCGGTTCCAGCACCTGCTGGGATGTTCAAAGTTCGTGTCCGTGAAGTGTTCGCTCGTTTAGGCGCTCTCGCTGATGTGTATATTTTAAAACGTGAACCGAAGTTTTTAGGTGAGCAAGAATCCATTCCTGCTCCGATAAAAATGCCAGATGGCATCAAAGGCTACCCAGCCGTATCACCTGATGAAGTCAGCAAATTAAATTAACTTATCCATTCACTTGGTTTAATTTCTCAGTTAACTTCCGCCATACCCATTCAAGCGGGCCTTGATTGAAAAATCGTAACCAATAATACGAAAACAAAATATTTGCCAACCAAACAGGCGGGATAAAAGCCAATAACTCAAAACGGGTAAATTGCGCAAAATACCCCAGATGGTAAAAAATAGTGGTGCAAATCAGCGTTTGTAAAATGTAGTTACTCAACGCCATTCGACCAATATTTTGTAACCATGAAATAACCACAGCATGCTGAATCTGCCCCCAAAAACCATATACCAAGGCAATATAACCCAGCGCCTGAAAAGGAATGACTAGCTCATTAATGATGTAGCCAATAATTGAGGTAGAAAAATAACTCCATCCAAACTGGCTCTGCCCATATAACGCAACCACTTGAATAAGCAGCGAAGGGACAATAAAAAACAGCGCCATACGGCGATAATGCATGGCACTAAATTGCCCTCGTAGCCAACCATTTCGGATTAATAATGCTCCAATAATCATCAATGCAATAAGCTGCCAACCATACTGAATAAATAGCATTTGAAGCATCGCTTGGATTTCTTTCATGCGATAAATAATGCCCTCAATACCACCCACTGTTTTTGCACTGTATTCGAAATATATTTGTTCATCTGAGGTCTGCCAAAAACCTTGAGGGTCAACTCCCCAACCTAAAATAAGCAGAATAAGTAAACCAATGAAATAAATGGATGCCGCTATTTTCAATAACGCCCTATCATCGTATTGATTCAATAAATACGTAGCCACCAGCCCCGTTAATGCATAAGCCAGTAGAATGTCACCATCCCAAAGACCAATGCCGTGAATCACCCCAAATAAGGCTAAAATAGACAAACGTTGATGGTTCCACCTTAAAGTTCGAGGCTGCAATAGCGCTAATGTGGCACCGAATAAAATCGAAAAAATAGCGAGGACTTTCCCTTGAAAAAACAGATTAAATACAATCCAAACAAAGGCTTCAGAAGGTGGTGTGCTGGCAGTGTAATAAGGGTTTAGATAGGCCGCTAATGGCAAAGCAAAACCAAAGATATTTAATAAAAAAATACCAAGAATTGCCATGCCACGAACGGTATCAAGCTGCTTGATACGGCTTGATGATGTAATGATTGCCATAGATTATAGATGGCGAACCGCACGTAAAAACTCTTGCCGTGTATTTTGGCTCGACTTAAACAACCCACCTAACGATGTTGTGGTGGTAGCACTGGTTGCATCACGGATGCCACGCGCTTTTACGCAGTAATGTACCGCATCAATGGAAACCGCCACATTCGTGGTTCCAAGTAATGTTTGCAATGCCACTAAAATTTGCTGTGTCAAACGCTCTTGAACTTGCGGACGTTGGGAGAAAAACTGCACTATGCGGTTGATTTTCGATAACCCAATCACTTTATCTTTTGGGATATAAGCCACTATCGCTTTACCGTCAATAGTCACAAAGTGATGTTCACAGGTACTGGTTAGCGTGATATCACGAACCGTCACCATTTCATCCACTTTCATTTTATTTTCAATTAATGTGATTTTAGGAAAATTGGCGTAATCCAATCCTGAAAAGATCTCATCAACATACATTTTTGCAATACGACGAGGCGTGTCAGCGAGGCTATCGTCAGTTAGATCAAGGTTGAGCAGCTTCATGATCTCTGTCATGTGCCCTTCAATCAGTTGCTTACGCTCATCGCCTGATTTTGGCTGAATACGCAAAGGGGTCTCTAACCCTCTGGCTTCCAACGCAGCGTGAACTAATTCGGCCTCTTTACTGAGAGATGACATGTGATCCTCCACAAATGGTGTGACTATTTTTATAAAAATGCAGGTGTGCGCCGTACTCTAAAACAGCAGGTGCAGATAATCCAGTACAACCGTTACAACATGTGTGAAATATTTGCATTCGCATCAACAACATTATTCACTATGGTAAACCCATTACGGCAAATCACTATCATTTATAAAATATGATTAGCTAAATATTTATTAATAAATCGGTTTACTTCCGCGACAGTAAACCAATAATCCCCCCACTACCAATGCGATAAATGCGACATACAGCGCAGGCTCTAATTTTCCTGTTAAAGCGGTGGAAATAAATGACAGTGTTGGCCCAACTAACTGACCAATAGCGTAAAAGGTAGTCAGCAGCCCCGCCATAAAACGATTGTGATCAGGCGCCAACTCGCGGCCAAGTTGTAATGCTAATTGCACTGTACACATAAACCCTGTTCCGACCAATATTGCAGAGATAACCAGCCCTGAAATACTCGGGATCACTTCTGCAAGCAATATCCCCATCCCTTGTAGCCATAAGCTAATCGCTAACCGATTACGGGTTGTTGATAAATTTCGCAGCAACATCGCAAATAATATACCGACTACCGCAGATGCCCCAAAAACAGGCCAAACAAACTGAGCAAATAAGCTATCAGGAAAACGTTGTGCGGCCATTTGTGATAAAAAAGTAGCTGGCAAAATATAACCAAACCCAGCGAGCCCATAACACCAAACCAAGCGTTTGATTTCAGGGGTTAGGGTTAATTTTTTAATTTCCCCCGCAGGCCGTTGCCATTGCCCCGAGCGAGGTAAATAACGGCTGATGTACAAGCTCAAAATCAGCGCCAATACACCATAAATTACCCACGCTTCACTCGCCGTTAAATGCCATCGTTGGATCGCTACCGCTAACATACCGCTAACGAAAATTCCCGTTCCCGTTCCCGCAAATACCGCCACACTAAGAGCTGGTCGGTTAAGTCTCGCCAAGGTTTCATTGGCCCAAGCTGCGACCAACACTAACGCAATGCCACTTGCCCAGCCAATCACAAAACGGGCAATACTGTGTAATATCGGACCATTAAGCAATGCACTCAGTAACGTGATCACTACCGCCCCCCACACGCCCAACCACATACGCCTTTCTACATATGAACGTGCTCGCATCGCGTCAAAAGAGCCTAGCAAGTAACCAAGGTAGTTACATGCAGCCACAATACTGGCACTCGATAACGTTAATTGGTGTTCCTCAATCATTAGGGGGACTTGAGGCGTTAACGTAAATCGCCCTATTCCCATTACCACAATTAACGACAGAAAACCTGTAAAAGCAATATGAAAAGCAGCAGCACTGCGGCTTGGTGAGGTTACAATCGGCTTTATTGACACAATTCTCACTCGTTACGTTCTAGAAACATTGCACCTAGAATAGTTTACTTTTTTACTATTTAACATTAATACAACAAAAACCGTTTTATCATTTAGTGCATTTATTTGTTCTTTATAACCGTAATATCTGCTCAAAAGCTATCTGTAATCAATTTCTATTCATTCACCCAACTCATGATTTCTGCCATAATGTGCATTACGAACACATTTTAAGCCTCAAGGCATTTCACAATAATGAGGGCCATTATTTATGGATCAGTGTCATACTAACGATTTGATTTCTTTAGATCTTGCATTGGAAAAATTACTTTCTGAAACCCAAACTGTGGCAGGTACAGAAATCATTCCACTGACTTCATCAGCGCAACGGATTATTGCCACTGATCTTATTTCCCCTATCAATGTCCCTCCCTTTGATAATTCAGCAATGGATGGATATGGTTTGCGTTTTGCAGATTGGGATGGAAAAACGCCAATGCCTGTTGCGGGTAAATCATTTGCAGGCAACCCGATGGAAGGCGAACTAAAAGCTGGCTGTTGCGTGCGTATTATGACTGGTGCGCCTATTCCACAAGGTGTAGATACGGTTGTTATGCAAGAATCAACTGAACAAACAGATGGTGGCATCCTATTTACTCAACCAATTAAAAAAGGCAGTAACGTCCGTAAAGCCGGCGAAGATATAGCCCAAGGCAGTTCAGTGTTCCCTGCAGGAACCCTACTTACAACCGCCCAATTACCGTTGATTGCCTCACTTGGTATTGCGGATGTGACAGTTTATCGTCGCTTAAAAGTGGCTGTGTTCTCAACGGGGGATGAGCTACAAGCCGTGGGTCAACCACTTAATGATGGGCAAATCTATGATACCAACCGCTTTACTGTTCGCTTGATGTTAGAAAAGCTCAATTGTGAAGTCTTAGATTTAGGCGTGATCCCTGACTCCCCTGAAAAACTAAAACAAACCTTTATTGAAGCAGATCAACAAGCGGATTTAGTGATCAGCAGTGGCGGCGTTTCTGTTGGTGAAGCCGATTATACTAAACAAATCCTTGATGAATTGGGCACGATTGGTTTTTGGAAATTAGCCATCAAACCAGGAAAACCTTTTGCCTTTGGTAAACTGAGTCATTCTTGGTTCTGTGGCTTACCAGGAAACCCCGTTTCTGCTGCACTCACGTTCTATCAACTTGTTCAGCCATTGATTGCACGCTTAGCAGGAAATAGCCAATGGCAAGCCCCACTACGTTTCAAAGTACCCGTCACCACACCTTTGAAAAAAACGCCTGGTCGTCTGGATTTCCAACGCGGTATTTTAAGTACCAATGAGCAAGGGCAACTTCAAGTTGCCACAACAGGCCATCAAGGCTCACACGTATTTAGTTCCTTTAGCTTAGCCAACTGCTTTATCGTGCTAGAAAGAGAACGTGGTCGAGTAGAAGCAGGTGAAACCGTTGATGTTGAAATGTTTAACTACTTATTGAAAAGCGAATAATTACCGTGCAAGAACTTAGCGATAACGAAATGCTGCGTTATAACCGTCAGATAATTCTTCGCGGTTTTGATTTTGACGGGCAAGAAAAGCTCAAAGCGGGCAAAGTACTGGTCATTGGCTTAGGTGGGCTAGGTTGCGCGGCAACGCAATACCTTGCTGCGGCGGGTGTTGGTTATTTAACATTAGTTGATTTTGATACCGTATCGCTTTCTAACTTACAGCGACAAATTTTGCACCGTGATACCACAATTGGCGAACCCAAAGTCGATTCTGCAAAGTGGCAACTTTGTGCAATTAATCCACATATCCATATTGATACGGTTAATGCCAAACTTGAAGATGCGCAGCTTAGTGAATTAATCACTCGCCATGATGTGATTTTAGATTGCACCGATAACGTCGCTATTCGTGAACAACTTAACCGTTTATGTTTAGCGCAGAAAACACCGTTAGTCTCTGGCGCAGCCATTCGTATGGAAGGCCAACTGTCTGTTTTTACTTATGAAGATAATACCCCCTGTTACCGCTGTTTAAGCCGTTTGTTTGGGGAAAATAGCTTAACCTGTGTCGAGGCAGGGGTGATGTCTCCGCTAGTTGGGACTATAGGCACATTAGAGGCAATGGAAACCATTAAACTCCTCGCTAACTATGGCAAAGTGAATTCAGGCAAAGTCTTATTGTTTGATGCGATGGCGATGGATTTTCGCCAATTTAAACTGAGCAAAGACCCGCACTGTGAAGTCTGCAACTCAAACTAGCTAGTTATTTAATTAGGCGAAAATATTTTCGCCTAATTAATCTCTTTCCAAGCACAAAATTAAGATTATTCCGAAAAAACAAATTAATGGCCCTTTGAGCTTATACTATCCCTCTTTTGTGGTACCTGTACGTATAAATATCACCACGTTTTATTATTTTATAATGCTACTGAGAGTATGAATATGCAATTCCCTCCTTGCCCGAAATGTCAGTCTGAATACACCTATACTGATAATGATATGTATGTTTGCCCTGAATGTGCGCACGAATGGAATGACGCAGAACCCGTGGCAGAGATTGATGAACTGATTGTTAAAGATGCCAACGGCAATCTGTTAGCGGATGGCGACACAGTCACCGTAATCAAAGACCTGAAAGTTAAAGGCAGTTCTAACATGCTCAAAATCGGTACCCGTGTGAAGGGCATTCGCTTAGTCGAAGGTGACCACAATATCGATTGTAAAATTGATGGTTTTGGCCAAATGAAGCTGAAATCTGAGTTTGTGAAAAAGAACTAAGTTAAAGCTAATTCTGTTTTAAATACAAAAGCCCCAGTAACATACACGTTACTGGGGCTTTATGTTAGAGAAAAGCTTATTTAAAGAACAACGCCCTGGCTTGTCAGGTACTCATCATAAGTACCTTTGAAATCAATCACTTTATCTTCTTTGATTTCTAAAATACGACTTGCTAATGAGCTGACAAACTCGCGGTCATGGGAAACAAACACCAACGTTCCTTGGTACATCTCCAGTGCTAAGTTCAATGACTCGATAGATTCCATATCTAAATGGTTGGTTGGTTCATCCATAATCAAAATGTTTGGTTGTTGCATCATTAACTTACCAAATAGCATACGGCCTTGCTCACCACCCGATAACACTTTCACTTTTTTCTTAATATCATCTTGTGAAAATAATAAACGGCCTAAGATACTACGCACCGCTTGCTCATCATCACCTTCGTTTTTCCACTGGCTCATCCAGTCAAAAACATTTAGATCAGTTTCGAAATCTTCTGCGTGGTCTTGTGCATAATAACCAATACGACTATTTTCTGACCATTTAACCATCCCACTTGTTGCTGGGTGCTCACCCATTAAGGTTTTTAAGAAAGTGGTTTTACCAATACCATTGGCTCCGATAACCGCCATTTTCTCACCCACTTCAAGCAGTAAATTAACGTTTTTGAAGAGTGGGCCTTGATCGTAACCATTCGCTACTGCCTCTAATTCAAGGGCATTACGGAACAGTTTTTTCTCTTGTTCAAAACGAATAAATGGGTTTTGACGACTAGACGCTTTAACCTCATCCAATTGAATTTTATCAATTTGACGTGCACGTGATGTCGCTTGCTTTGATTTAGATGCGTTAGCGCTAAAGCGGCTAACGAAAGATTGCAGTTCAGCAATTTGCGCTTTTTTCTTCGCATTATCAGACAGTAAGCGCTCACGCGCTTGTGTCGCTGCAATCATATATTCATCATAGTTACCCGTGAATAAACGCAACTCACCATAGTCTAAATCTGCCATGTGCGTACAAACTGTGTTGAGGAAGTGCCTATCATGGGAAATAATGATCATAGTACAGTTACGATCATTCAGGATTTGTTCTAACCAACGGATAGTATCAATATCCAAGTTGTTCGTAGGCTCATCGAGTAACAAAATATCTGGGTTAGAAAACAAGGCTTGTGCCAGCAATACACGTAGTTTCCAGCCTGGTGCAACTTCACTCATTGGGCCATAATGTTGCTCAACAGGAATGCCTACACCTAATAATAATTCACCCGCACGAGCTTCCGCACTGTAGCCATCCATTTCACCATATGCGACTTCCAAGTCAGCAACACGGTAGCCATCTTCTTCGCTCATTTCAGGTAGTGCGTAAATACGATCACGCTCTTGTTTCACATTCCACAGTTCAGTATGGCCCATAATGACCGTATCCAGAACCGTATATTCTTCGAATGCAAACTGGTCTTGGCGAAGCTTACCAATACGTTCATTCGGATCTGTTGTACTGACGTTACCCGCTGTTGGGGTTAAATCGCCACCTAAGATCTTCATAAACGTCGATTTACCCGCACCATTTGCGCCGATCAAACCGTAACGGTTGCCTGTACCAAATTTAACTGAAATGTTTTCAAACAGTGGCTTGCTGCCAAACTGCATAGTGATATTGTTGGTTGTTAACACTGCTATGCCTTAAATTAAACGGTGTAGAGTTACCTGTCTTAAAGAATGCGCATCATAGAAAAAGCCAACAACACTGCTTTAAACAGTAAAGAAAACAGCGATTTCTATGATATGTAATACGACGGATATAAATAGCGGCGCATTATGCCATAATCGAGCGCTTAGATCTTGTTCTGTTTTTGATAATTGTCATTCTGCAATCATTCTAATAAGGTACGCCGCCAATGATTGTTGCCCTGTGCATAATACGCCTTTCGGGCAAATAATCTGCTGTCGCATAATGCTGAGTGATTTGATTATCCCAAATCACCATATCATCTTTTTGCCATTGCCAACGCACCTGAAACTCTGGTTTATTAATATGTTGGAACAAAAAACCTAATGTTATTTCGCTCTCTTTTGGCGTTAACCCAATGATACGGGTAGTAAAGCCTTCATTAACAAACAACGCTTTTCGCCCTGAAATTGGGTGAGTTCTAACGACAGGGTGTGATACGGGTGGGCTATTTTCTTTGGCTTTCAACCATCTCGAATGAATTTCTTCTGAATGGCTAAAACGATACTCTGGGAATGACTTTGTAAAATCATGTACTGCCTGAAGACCCGCTAGCATATGTTTCCACCGAGCAGATAATGCACTATAAGCCACCACACCACTGGCCCATAATGTGTCACCACCTAATTCTGGAATATGTTTTGCCGCTAATACCGCCCCCATTGGCGGTGTTTCAATAAATGTAACATCAGTGTGCCAATTGTCGTTATCGGGTGGGTTCTGTTCATCCGTATCAAGTACCATTATTTCTTTGCATTCAGGCGTATGAGGGTAAATGGGATGTGTGTGTAATAAACCAAACCGCTCAGCTAATTGTTTTTGCTGTTCAGGTTGTATAGGTTGGTTTCTAAAAAAAAGGACATGATATGCCTGCAACGCATAGTTCAGCGCTGTAAACTGTTTATCATCAATATGTTGAGATAAATCGATACCACTGATGAGAGCGCCTAATGCGGGTGAGACTCGCTTTATTTTAAAAGGATATTCCATATAATTCCTAATCACTTCAGTTTTAATGTAAAAATAAAAGTAATCTAAATTAGGCTTTTTAAAAATATCAAAAAAAATAAAGTTAATATAAAACAATATATTAGAAATATAATTATCTTAGTAATAGATTGCTAATTTATATGTAAAATAGGATATATCGGCCGTATTCGGCCGATATGAGGTAAATTATAACTTAATGCCCATGGTGCGAGTAATTTCAGATAGACCTTCACGCTCATAAAAACGAATCGCATTATGGTTTTGTGCTAACACCGATAGCTCCAAGTGGCTAAACTGCTTGTTTTTCGCCCAATTTTTCATACCATCAAGTAATTGATGCCCTGTTTTCTCACCACGAGAATCTGGGGAAACAATCAAATCAAAAACGTAAGCAAAATCCCGTGGAACCATACAATTATAAGGAGCCGCAGATTGGTGCTCGGCAATACAAAACCCTTTAACTTCGCCTTCAAATTCCGCGACTAATAGATGAAACTTATCATCAACAATAGCATTTTCAATAAATTCTTGTGATTGTTCTGCAGGCTTCATACGCTCAGAGTCAAGTAAGGCCATTTCCGTAAACAAGGTTTGATAGAGGGATAAAACAGCATTTAAATCATCACGTGTAGCTTCTCTTATCATCATTTTCCCATTATTTTTACGCAGTTTAATCGTATGTTTTTACTGGTGGTGCAATATAAGATTCAAAACTATCAATTAACGCTGCTGGTGAATCGTTGACAATCGCCATATGACGATACTTTTCGTGTAAAAAACCTTCATCCGCCATTTTATTTGTCATATCAATTAATGGCTGCCAATAATTATTGATATTAAACAACGCACAAGGCTTGGTATGCAGGCCAATTTGACTCCATGTAAACACTTCCGCATATTCTTCTAACGTGCCATATCCGCCTGGTAAAGCAACAAAAGCATCCGCCAGCTCAATCATTTTATTTTTTCGCTGATGCATTGTTTCAACTTTATACAGTTCAGTCAGGTTCTTATGTGAAATTTCACGCTCTTCGAGCAATGACGGTATAACACCTATTGCCTTTCCACCTAACGATAAAACAGTATCTGCGATTGTCCCCATGATACCGACACTGGCACCACCATATACTAATGCAATATCACGCTTGACCATCTCTTTAGCAAACTCAATGGCTTTTTGCTGGTAGATTTCATGTTTACCCATGCTAGAACCACAATATACTGCAATACTTTTAATTGTTCCCATTACGTCCTCGTTTTTCATTTTATTATGACTTTTTGGTAAAAAAAGGATTATACGGGAGCGTTAAAGAAGCTCAACCCAGATTATTTGCCATAATAAAACCCTATTAATCTCTTTTTATACCATTGCTATTTCACTAAACCAATATCGATTTCCCTATATCACATTTTATCCCCCATCAGCGAGTGCTATAAGGTAATAAACAAATATAAAGCAGTCTTATTTTATGCGATAATCCTGTGAAATTATTTTTCATTGTAATATTTTAATTTTTATTTAACACGAATCACTGTTATCGCGTGTTTACTGACTTAGTGACGTTTTTCTGAGGTTTTATTATTTATGTCTGCCGATACCAAAAAGAGCGCATTTCCACTATTACCAATAGGGTTATTATTGCTAGCAATGACCTCAATTCAAAGTGGTGCTTCTTTAGCTAAAACACTATTTCCTCTTATCGGCGCTCCAGGTGTAACAGGCTTACGCTTATTGCTGGCCACCATCATCTTGTTTGTTATTTTTAAACCTTGGCGCTTGAAGTTTAGAAGAAGCTCATTGGTTCCATTGTTAACGTACGGGCTATCTCTCGGAACAATGAATTACCTATTTTATCTATCACTTGAGCGCATCCCTCTTGGGATTGCTGTCGCACTGGAATTTACAGGCCCATTAGCGGTTGCGATGTTTTCTTCTCGCAGACCTATCGATTTTTTGTGGATTGGGCTGGTTATTGCTGGGTTACTCTTTTTGCTACCTATCGGTGATAACATTAATTCCATCGACCCACTCGGCGCTATTTATGCGCTAGGGGCTGGCGTATGTTGGGGAATTTACATTATATTTGGCCAACGTGCAGGTGCTGGTTACGGCGCAGCAACCGTGGCAGTTGGTTCCTTTATATCTGCTCTGATTTTCTTCCCTATCGGACTTATGCAGACAGGCTTTGAGGTGATGTTTGACCCAGCAATTTTACCCCTCGCTTTAGCCGTTGCCATCTTATCGACAGCATTTCCTTATACCCTTGAAATGATTGCCTTAACACGCCTACCAGCAAAAACGTTTGGCACATTAATGAGCCTAGAGCCATGCATGGGCGCATTCCTCGGTATTGTTTTCTTGCAAGAGCACCTGACATTAACCCAATGGCTGGCTCTGCTGTGTATTGTTTGTGCCTCTATCGGGTCAACATCCACAGCCTCACCGAAATCAAAAATTGAAGAAGTCTCATAAAAAACAAATAATATCTTGTTTTTTGAAGCATTAATTAGGTTAATAAACTTATTCATTCGGTTTATTAACCTGTTATCTTGCCATTAACATTTCATTTTCTTGTCATATTTATTTATTAAAATTGTTTTAAATTAATATAACCTTGACCTATCGCACTTATTGCAAAAAATAATAAATCCCTAGCAGCCACAATAAAATCAAGTAGAATAAACCATATCGAATCGGCCTATTAAATTAATCGTTTATTACACTATGACAAATTAAACCGATTACTTTATATTTATTAACAGATGAGGTTATCAACCAGTTTCAATATTTAAAAAGAGGATGAACCATGAGCACAGCTAAATTATTTAAAACATCTTCAACTGAACTTTTATATACACGTAACGACTTGGAAGATAGCGTAAAATTAGAAACCATTGGCATTTTAAATGTTATGGTTGTTCACTTTACGGATCTCTCTTTAATGACAAAACAAGCTCACTGGAATATGCGTGGTCGCAATTTCATTGCTGTCCATGAAATGTTAGATGGTTTTAGAACCACTTTAGTTGAACATTTAGACGAGTTTGCAGAGCGTGCTGTCCAATTAGGAGGGGTCGCGATTGGGACAACACAAGAAGTTAACCGCTTTACTTCATTAGAAGCTTACCCAATTAATATCCACAGCGTACAAGACCATTTAAAAGCGCTCGCAGACCGTTATGCTGTTGTCGCAAATGATATTCGTAAAGCTATTGATGAAGTCGAGGATGAAGATACTGCAGATATGTTTACCGCTGCATCTCGTGATATGGATAAATTCCTTTGGTTTTTAGAAGCAAATATTGAGTAATGTCATACCATAGAGTCAATTATAATTGACCTGAAGGCCACTTAATTGTGGCCTTTTACTGTTTATAACCTAATACATATTTAATGCTTTCTACTTTTTATTTATTACCTTAGGCATTTCAGGTTGTTCTATTGGGAAAACAGGTAAAGCATTTAATAAACGTTTACCATAATTTTTTGTCAGTAAGCGTTTATCATAGATAATAATTTCACCGTAACATTCATGACTACGGATTAAACGCCCTGCTTGCTGAATTAAATTAAATGAAGCACTTGGCAAGCTTTGCACCTCAAACGGATAGCGTTTTAACGATTTTAACCAATCCCCTTCAGTCACGATAACTGGATTGGTCACAGGCGGAAATGCAATTTTATGAATATGCACCTGTGTTAAATACTCACCTTTTAAATCAAGCCCTTCTGCGAAGGACTGTAAACCAACCAACGCACTTGCTTGCCCCTTGTTAATTCTTTCACAGTGAGTTTCAACCAAACGATAACGTGGCTGATCTCCTTGAACTAACAATTGCAAGCGCAAGTCTTTTACATGTTCAAGAAACCCTTCCATTGCCCTTTGGCTACTAAATAACACCAAAACACCACGGTGCTTACCTTGGGTGAATTGCTCACGAAAAAATGCTGCCATTTCAGAAAGATGTTGCGATTCAGTGGTTATTGTGGGCTCATATTCCATTTGAGGAATAATAATTTTCCCTTGCTCAACATGATTAAAAGGCGAAGACAACGTCACAAAATGGTCATCATTTTTTTCCGATAACCCCGTTAATTCCATAAACCTTGAATAACTATTTAAGGAGCGAAGTGTTGCTGATGTAATGACAATATGAGGCACATTACGCCATAATAGATGTTGTAGTTGTTCACTCACTCGAATGCCCGCGCAATGCATAAAAATACGCGACTGATTCTTTTCATAGCGGCGACTTAACCATTTCGAAACTGGCGCGCCTGAACTTTGCTCAAGCGCGGCTAATCGCCAAAGTTTTGCCATATTCTCAAAATAGCCCATCGCTCTACTCGTTGTTAATATAGAACGGTGTAAACGTACGATGTCTTGTTTTGCAGTTTGCTCCGTCAAATCATTCAATATTGATTCCGCTAAACCTTTTAATGCATCTGTTTGCTTAAAAAGGTCTTGGCAACACTGTTGCATCGCCTCAGGCAATACACCTAGCGGGAAAAGATACTCACTTTCTTTTGAAGTTTCAGGCAATACTGCATTTGCTAATAAAGAAAAATCACGAAATGCCTCGCGCAGCTTTTCAGCATGCTGTTGTAACTTGTCTGGGTTGGCCAATTTAGGGGGCTTCACTGGCCGAAACTGCGCTAAATATTGCCCCACATGACTCATAAAATTATCCACTTGCGCATTCAATTGCACTAATGTGATTTCACCTTCAACCTCTAAAGCATCCCGTGCTACATCGGGTACATGGTGCCCCTCATCCAAAACTAATAGTAATTTTTTAGGATCAGGTAACACCGATTCGCTTTCCATCGCAGCCATCACTAGAGCATGATTAGCCACGACGACATCAGCATCTTCAATTTCACGCCTTGCAATAAAAAATGGGCATCGTTGATAGAACTGGCAATTACGACCTAAGCAATTCATTTTGTCCGTGCTAACTTTACGCCACAAGCTGTCTGGAAAAGCCCGTTTGTGGTGATCCCGTAAACCGTCCCATATAAAGGAATTGAAGTCATTACGTAATTGCTGACAAATTGCCCGTTCTTCGCTATTGGCTATCTCCGTTTTATCTTCCACCAGTAACATTAAATCAATTTGTTCGCCTTCTGCGGCACAAATAGCCTCTAAATTTCTAGGGCAAACATAACGTGCACGCCCAAATGCACCCGTAAATTTTAAATCTGGGATAATTTTGCTCAGTAACGGCAAATCTTTACTAAAAATTTGATCCTGCAATGCCACATTCGCTGTACTAACAACGAGCGTTTTCCCTTCTTCCCTACCCACTGCAATACCTGGAATTAAATAAGAAAGCGTTTTTCCTACCCCAGTGGGCGCTTCGATAACTAAATGACGTCCACCGTCATCCGCTAAGTTTTTAGCGACTTCCGCTATCATTTGGCGCTGCGGCGCTCGGGAAACAAACCCATCAATTTGTGATGACAACCCTTTATACCACTGGGTTATTTGCTCTTTAATTTTGTTTGATAGGGACATAAATTACGTTGATGACCAAATGTGAGATGTAAGGTAACGAAAACCACAACGGCAGGGAAACACGAAAAATAACTTTTGCCAACCGCTTCGCAAAACTACTGTATTAAAACCCATTATACATAAAAATTGGGAAGCCTTTTGCAAAACACCAACTCAGAGGCAGAAAAAATCGCTTTTAACTTGTTTGCAACACTCATCCAGTTATACTTTGGGTTCTTATTTCTACGCAGGCTATAAAAAATGAAAAAGGTTGTTATCGCACTTTGCGCATTATGCGCTTTTGGTTCCGTAGGCGGCATCGTCCTTGCAGGGATGAATATCTACACTCGCTCCACAACCCCGATAGAACAGGGGCAACCACAATCACCATCATTACTGCCTGCACCAAACCAAGTTCAATAGTATAAAGTGGTTTATCAACCCAGGACGGAGATAACTTATGTACAACGATTATTTTGTAACCCCTCAATGGCTTAATACACACCTATCTGATGGCAATATCATTGTACTTGATGCTTCATCTCCACCACCAACTGCCCCTTATGATTGCCGACAGCACTATTTAGAAGAGCATATTCCAAACGCGCAATTTTTCCACCAAGATGAAATCGCCGATAAAACTTGCGACCTACCGCATATGCTGCCAAGTTCAGAAGTCTTTAGCCAAGCAGTTGGTTCAATGGGAATTGATAATGACACTCAAGTTATTATTTATTCACAGAATAATTTATTTTCATCACCACGCGCTTGGTGGACATTTACAACAATGGGATGCAAAAACGTAAAAATCCTTGCTGGAGGCATCGAAGCTTGGAAAGCTGAAGGCTTTGCAACACAATCGGGTGAAGTGACACCTCCTACACGCAAGCAATTTAAAGCATCCCGTAAAGATACAAACGCGTTAAACCAACAGCAAGTTCTTGATGTTGTTAACGAAGGTCAAATACAAATTATTGATGCTCGAGCAGCCCCCCGCTTCTTAGCACAGGCACCAGAACCTCGCCCAGGTTTACGCATGGGGCACATTCCAGGAAGTAAAAATGTTCCATGGGACTTGTTAGTTGCGAATGGCGAATTTAAATCCCCTGAAGACCTAAAAGCTATCTTTACAGAGCAAGGCGTAGACATTCAAGCTCCATCAATAACTACTTGTGGATCAGGAATGACAGCCGCGGTCGTTCTTATGGCGTTAACACTATTAGGTAACGATAATATACGTCTATATGACGGCTCATGGGCAGAATGGGGCCAAGATAATGGCTTACCAATAGAACCTTGATTTTTTAGCTTATATAATAAATAAGCCACTCATACTTAAGTGGCTTATTTAAGAAAGTTTTTTGGTCTATAAGGACTATTTTGCAAATATCCCTGCTAAAAATAGCACAACAATGGCACCAATCACCGCAACGACAAAGCTACCAAAGTTAAAACCATCAACCTTACCTTTGCCAAAAAACGTGCTGATATAACCACCAACGACTGCCCCAACAATCCCTAGCACCGTCGTCATAATGAACCCCATATGATAAGTGCCAGGCATCAACCACTTAGCTAAAACACCAGCTATCAAACCAAAAATAATCCACGCAATCACGCCCATTTAAAGCCTCCCAAGACTAGGTTTTATTTAACAGTAGCTAAAAAAGCATGCAATCATAGGCATTAGATATACCTACCATATAGTTTAAGTAAAGACCTTATAAGCGAAATTCGCAAATAAAAATAGTAACTAAACAGGATTGTTTACAATTAATGGTTAACAACTCGCATAATTACCGCTGCAATTTGTTCTGCATTTTTCAACGCCCTAACCTGTGAAAATAATTCATCGGCTTCTTGGTATTCTTTGCGTAAGTAACCCAACCATTGTTTAATCCGAGCAGCATGGTAATGACCTGTATCACCTAACTTTTCGAGTTCCGTGTATTTCAGTAGTAGAGATTCAACCTGCTCCCAAGGCATCTTAATTTCATTATATTTAATGACACGGCTAAGGTTTGGGGTATTAAGTGCACCTCGGCCAATCATAACAGCATCGCAGCCTGTTACTTCAAGACAACGCTGAGCACTGTCATAATCCCAGATTTCACCATTCGCTATTACTGGAATTGATAATCGATGGCGAATTTCACCAATAGCTTGCCAGTTAATACGCTCGGCTTTATAACCATCTTCTTTTGTACGTCCATGAATCGTTAGTTCTGTTGCCCCAGCTTGTTGAACAGCATCCGCAATTTCATGAGCGAATGAAATACTATCCCAACCTAAACGCACTTTAACTGACACTGGGAGTTCTTTTGGTACAGCTTCACGCATCGCTTTTGCTGCCTGGTAAATTAAATCTGGCTGCTTTAATAACGTTGCACCACCACCGTGACCATTAACTGTTTTTGAAGGACAACCACAATTTAAATCAACCCCCCATGACCCTAATTCAATGGCTCGATAAGCATTTTCAGCTAACCATTGTGGGTGCTGGCCAAGTATTTGAACGCGCACAAGGGTTCCCGATAATGTTCGACTTTGATATTTGAGTTCAGGGCATAAACGATAAAATGTTTTTGCTGGTAATAATGTATCAACAACTCGCACAAATTCACTGATGCAAAGGTCATAATCATTGACCGCAGTTAATAAAGAGCGAACAAGGGGGTCTAAAACTCCTTCCATAGGAGCTAATAAAACACGCATAAATGGCTCACAAAAACAACAAAGGTAAAAATCAATTTTTACAGGCCATATTGGCCATGGGATAGCTCAATATGTTCACATGGAAAATAAAGGCACGAATTTGAGCTGACTATAATACATTTTCTTGGCTAAATAAGTATAAAAATGAGCATGCTTTGCAATGACAAAAAAACACCTCAATAAGTATAACTTACTGAGGTGTTTTTCATTCAAAATATGAACAATTAAACGATAGTAAAACAACCATCGATTATTAAATCAGCACCAGAGGTATAACTTGCAGCGTCAGATAATAAATAAATGACAGCACCAGCAAGCTCTTCAGGTGTCCCCATTCGTTTAAATGGGATCATTTTAACCCATTCATCCTGCCAATCTTGTCTTACCGTCGCCGTCATTTCAGTTCGAATATAGCCAGGGCTAATTGAATTAACGCGAATACCAAGCTGGCTCCATTCAACTGCTAAAGATTTGGTTAAATGCACGACAGCCGCTTTTGATGCATTATAGGACGCTTGCTCTTGTGGAATATTCACGATAGTCCCAGACATCGATGCTGTGTTCACAATACTACCTGGTTTATCATTTTTAATCAGATAACGAGCAAATGCTTGAGCAACAAAGAAAACACCATTTAAATTCACATCAACAATTTTACGCCACTCGTCAGGGGCGCAATCAACTGCCGGTTTATGCAAGCAAATCCCTGCATTATTAAATAATAAATCTAAGGTACCAAAATCAATTCCAACGGACTCAATGCACGCCTTCACATTTTCAGGGTCTACCACATTGCAGCGATAGGCTTTTGCTTTGATATGATAATTTTTTTCTAATTGCTCAGCGATATCACTGGCATCAGCAAGATCAAAAATAGCAATATCTGCACCTGCATTCGCTAAATATTGTGCAACAACTTTTCCAATACCTTGCTTACCACCAGTGACAATGGCAACTTTCCCCTTTAAAGAAAAAATATCACTACTCATAATCGCACTCTCCATAATGGATAATTATTTGCTTATTTTTTTACAGGAAATAAGCTCTATTTATTAGCTCACTACCTATTGTTCTTACAATTTTACTTTTGATTTAATACTTTCCAGCATCACAGCAATAATAATAATGATGCCCTTAACCACTTGTTGGTTATAACCAGAGATATTCATCAGGTTCATCAAATTAGAAATAATACTTAAAATTAAAACGCCAATAATCGTGTTAATAACAGTGCCTCGACCACCCGCTAAACTTGCACCACCCACAACTACCGCTGCAATAACATCTAATTCAAAACCAACCGCTAATACTGGAGAACCAACACCTGTTCTTGTTGTGGCTAAAATTCCTGCAATCCCACAGGCTAACCCACTTAGTGCATAAACAGCTAACTTGTAATAATTAACTCGAATACCTGCAAAGCGTGTTGCCGTTTCATTTGAACCAATTGAAACCACTAAACGACCAAATACCGTATGCTTATATAAAAATTGAGCTAGTAAAATAAAGATACCAAATACGTAAACAGGTAAAGGAATCCCAAATAAATAACCAGTACCAAATTCGATTAATGCAGGGTCATCAATAAATACAGGCTGTCCTTTTGATATTATCAACCCTAAGCCCCGAGCAATTGTCATCATTGCTAATGTGGCAATAAATGGTGCGATATTAAACCAGGTCACTAAAATACCTGCAAAAGCACCAATAATGGTTGCCATAATAATACCAACGGCTAATGCGGGCCATAGACCAATATCAGGGATCATTAATGCAACAACCACAGAAACTAAGGCCATAATTGCACCAACGGATAGATCAATTCCCCCTGTTAAAATAACAAATAGCATACCTAGTGTAGCTAGCCCGAGAGGAACGCTTTGCCTTAATACGTTAGTAATATTATCGGCACTATAAAACCGATCTGATAAAAAACCCGCAACAACAAGCATGATAATAAAAACAAGTAGTGTTGAATTCTCGCCGATCAACTTTGCTATTTTTCTTAATAAAGATGGTTGATTGTTCGATTTATTTTCCACACTCAAATTTGAGTTTTCTAGTGTTTCCATGGTGTATCCTTTTTATTTTTATCTGTAACTTAGATTACAGCGCTACATTTAAAAATGAGTTAATTTGCCATTGCAGCTGTTTTTTCATGTTTGACAATAGCGTGACGCATGATATTTTCTTCTGATAGTTCATTTTCTTGTAACTCAGCGGTAATTCGCCCTTCACTCATAACGTAAACACGATGAGAAAGCGAAATGACTTCAATCATTTCCGATGAAATAACAATTACTGAAAAATCTTTTTGCGCTAATTCATTAATTAAGTGATAAATTTCAACTTTAGCGCCAACATCAACACCTCGAGTGGGTTCATCTAAGATTAATACATCACAGTTTGTATTTAGCCATTTGGCAATAACGACTTTTTGTTGGTTCCCACCACTTAAACTCGAAATTGGGTCATCCATATTGTTAAATTTAATTTTTAACTTATCTTTAAAGATGCTCGCTAATGCCCGTTCTTTACTAACCCGAATAACACCTTTTAATTGGCAAATAGAGCGTAACTTTGTCAAACTAATGTTTTCACGAATAGGTCTAGATAAAATTGCGCCTTGAATTTTTCTATCTTCTGGAACTAATCCAATACCTTTGCTCATTGCATCACTTGGGTGGTGAATAATAATTTCTTTATTATCTTTAATAATTCTACCCGACATTATTTTATCGATGCCAAATAAGCATCTTGCAATTTCCGTGCGTCCTGAGCCGACGAGCCCAGCTAGGCCTACAATTTCACCTTTTTTAACATAAAGATTAATATTATTAAGTAAGCTTTTAGTGGATAAATTTTCAACCTGCAAAGCAATCTCATTACTTGGCGTATTTTTAACTGGGTATAGATTTTCAAAACTTCGCCCCACCATACCTGTAATAATATCGTCCTCTGTACACGTTTTAGGATCCAGTTCTTTCGTCGTTTCCCCATCTTTAATAACCGTAATTGCATCCCCAATTCTAAATATTTCTTCTAACCGATGGGAAATATATAAAATAGTGACACCTTGTGCCTTTAAAAATTTCAATTGGCTAAATAAAATATTAATTTCACGCTCAGATAATACAGCTGAAGGCTCATCTAAGATTAAAATATTAACATCTCGAGCCAATGACTTCGCTATTTCAACCATTTGTTGATATGCAACACTCAGTGTTTTAGCCTTAACGGTGGGATCAATATCAAAACCTAAATTTTTTAAAACATGACTAGCACGTTTATTTAATAATTTTCGGTTTATAGTCGCTTTCCCAAAACCAAGGTCCCCCAGAAAAATATTTTCGGCGACAGTTAGCTCAGGTGAAATAGCAAGTTCTTGGTAAATAATACCAATTTTATGTTGTCTGCTTTGCTTTGGTGTCGTGAAGTTCACTTCTTCACCATTAATAAAAACTTGCCCACTATCTTTTGTATATATGCCAGATAGAATTTTCATTAATGTTGATTTTCCGGCTCCATTCTCACCTACAATTGCATGTATATCACCCCGCTTAACTTTAAGGTTAATATCTTTTAAGGCATGAACCCCACCAAAACTTTTTTTCACACCCTTTGTCACAATTGCATATTCTTCCATCATAAATACCTTTTGCTTTATTAACTATGATAGATTTTTAGAGGTGCGGTATTC
Source organism: Providencia xihuensis (assembly GCF_041953405.1). Lineage (NCBI taxonomy): Bacteria > Pseudomonadati > Pseudomonadota > Gammaproteobacteria > Enterobacterales > Morganellaceae > Providencia > Providencia xihuensis. Next base: position 3,290,417 of record NZ_CP169565.1, read on the forward strand.
TATTACCGCACCTCACGCACTTAATTAATACAGTGCTTTTTCATCATAATATTTCTTAACATTATCTTTATTAATGACAACTGGCGTGATGTAAGAATAATCAGGGAATTCTGTTTGGCCTGCTTTATGCTTAGCAATAACATCGATAACAGCAGATGTTAGTGTATCTGGGTTATTTGAAGATGTTGCTTGCAATTCACCACGTGAAATCGCTTCAAGTGCTTTTTTATATCCATCATTCGAGAAAATTTTCACGTTATCTAATTTGTTTGCGGCTTTCAAAGATAAAACTGCACCTAAGACCATTTCATCAGATTCGGTATAAACGCAGTTAATTTTATCTCCCTGTGCAACGAGCAAATCTTCCATCGCTTTAAGACCACCTTGCTGGTCCCAATTTCCCCAACCTTGGCTTAACACTGTTAGATTTGTTTGGTTATATTTTCTAAGTTGCGCTTCCATCACACCACGAACAAAGTTTGCTCGACGAGCTTCACCGACTAAATTACCTTGATTCCCACTGATAAAGACACAGTTCATTGGATTTTTACCAAATAAATCAACTGCATACTCTCCCATTAAGACATTATTTTTTCCGTTATCAGCCTGAACACGTGTTATGACAGGAGCACTTAGTGGAATATCACTGTCTAAAATAATGGTTGGAATACCTTTATTTTTTGCCATATTCGTAATGCGAATACCTGCTTCTGGATCTTGTGGATTTAAAACTAAATAATTAATTCCTTGAGATAACATATCCTCTACATCTGAGATTTGCTTATTTAAATCCCCGCGTGCATCTGTCGTGATTATTTCATAACCTTTTTCTTTAGCATGCTTTTGCATGTATTGATCAAGCCCATTAAAAAATGCGCCATTTAATGTTCTATTCGCAAAACCAATTTTTATTTTATCTTCAGCATTAGCTAAACCTGTTGAAAATGCAGAGACAACAATAGTACAAAGCAATAATTTATTAATAGCTTTCATTATATTTACCTTATATGTAGGGATGGTGCTTTCTATTATTTTGATAACTATGTAACTAAATTTTCCTAATGCCTTTATTATTAAATTTAATTGATTAAATAGACTGAGCGAGTAACCTTTCTTCTACTTCAGATAAATCAGGTAACGTGCCAGCCCCTAGCTTTTCAACACTCACAGCCGCATAGGCAGATGCAAAACGGGTCGCAAAACGGATTGAATCTCCCATTGCTAATCTTGCCGCTAACGCGCCATTAAATGCATCTCCAGCACCAGTCGTATCAATAGGTTGTGAAGGGAAACACGGAATAATCATTTTCCCTTCATCATCAGATAACAATGCGCCAAGCGAACCCATTGTGATAATGACGTTTTTACATCCTTTAGCGTGGATTAAGTCAGCAGCTTGGCTCGCACTTTCATAGTCTTCCACTTTGCACCCTGTAATTAGCCATGCCTCTGTTGAATTAGGTGTAATTAAATCAACCTGTTGTAACATCTCACTCGTCACTGGCTGCCAAGGCGCTGGGTTTAAAATGACAAAAGCATTATTCGCCTTGCCAATAGCAATCACGCGCTCAATAGCTTGTAAATTATTTTCTAATTGCACTAATACAACATCAGCACAAGAAATTGTTGGCTCACATTGGGTGATTTCATCGTCTGTCACTGTCATATTTGCGCCGGGGTCAACGGCTATCATATTTTCAGCATCACCATCACGTTCAGCGACATAAACGAGTGAATTTCCAGTTGAAATTTCATTCGTTACCAATAAGGTAACGGCATTAAAACCAACTGACTTTAGATGCCTACGTGCATATTGCCCAAAAGCGTCCTCACCTATTTTTCCGATATAATGGACATTTGCACCTGATTTTAAAGCCGCCGTTGCTTGGTTTGCTCCTTTTCCACCTGCACTTGTCATACTGCTGTTTGCGACAAGTGATTCACCTGGAAATGGGAAACGAGATACTCTGGCAACCATATCAAAGTTAAACGAGCCAAATACACATACTTTTCCTGCCATAATTAATCCTTAAAACTAAGCATAATTCAGTGAGGTGAGAATATCTTCTTGCATCGTTTGCCACGTTTCAGATAGCGGAATACCTTTTTTAAATAACCCACTACTTCCCATAATTAAAACCTGCCCACCTGCTTTTAATAAGGCTTTATACGTATTTTTATTACAAGAACCATCAACCTCAATTAAGAATGAATAATTCCCTTCTACTTTTTTCTGATTCAAAGCATAGATTTTTTCTACCATTTCGGGAATAAACGCTTGCCCTGCATAACCTGGATCAACCGTCATCACAGTTACTTTATCAATTAAATGAATATAAGGATTTAACACCTCAATACTTGTCGCAGGATTTAAAACAATCCCAACTTTTTTGCCCTTATTACGAATATGACTAATCACTCTAAATGCATATGAACTTATAATTTCCGCATGCAAAGAAATACTGTCAGTTCCAACAGAAATTAAATCATCAATAAAATCCATTGGGTGTTCTACCATGAGGTGAACATCAATGGGTAGCTGTGTATAAGGTTTGATTTGTCGAATAAAATCAACTGACAATGCCAAGTTCTTGACATAATGCCCATCCATTATATCCACATGCAGCATATCCGCATTATCATTTAAAAATGATAATTGCTCAGATACTTTCATCATATCGATACACATTAAAGACGGTGAAATTAAGTATTTCATCTTTTCATCCTAATAAATATTTTATTTAATACAATGCTGCCTCTGACATATATAAATTCAGAGTTTTATTATTTAATTATAAGTTTAATTAATCGTAATAACTTTAACGTTATGCCACGTCATTTCTTTTTGGAATAATGGGTCATCAAATTTTTCAGTAATTAATAGATCAATATCACCAAATCCACAAACTCGAGCTGTTCCTATCTTTCCAAACTTACTTTGGTCAACTAATAAAATAATTCGACGCGATATTAAAAACATTTGCCTAAGGAGTGCTGCATGAGCTTCACTATCCGCATAAATGCCTCTGTCTCTATCAATTCCTTGACAGGAAAAAAATAGTGTATCGACATTCTGTTCATTAATTTGTTTGATTGTCGTTTCACCAAAAAAAGCTTCTTCTGCAACAGAAAATTCCCCACCTAACCCGACGACACGCGTCGATGTCCGCGGCATCAGCGTTTGAATAATCGCAACAGAAGGTGTTACAACTGTTAATTCAAACTCAGGAAGTTGCCTAGCTAAGAACCAACTGCTGCTGCTACCATCTAATAAAATAATTTGCTGTGGTTGAATAAAATCCAACGCAACTTTCGCCATGCGTGTTTTATTTTCTATATTTAACGCCGTTCGAACTCGAAATGCGCCTTGTTTTACTGAAGGTGGCATTTCTTGAGGTGCATAATAGGGTATCAACGACGTTTTTAGCTTATTTGATAACAACGCCCCACCATGGCTTCGATTCACCATTCCTTGATGTTCAAGGTCTGTTAAATCTCGCCGCACCGTCTCCCGAGATACCTGTAGACGCTCGGCCAAATCATTAACACGCATTGCACCATGTTCTTGAATGAGGGCAACAATAGCATTATGTCTTTCGAGTTGTAGCATATTTGTCCCCTTTCAATATGGTGATGAGTATAGCCGTATCAATTCATGATTACTGAGCCGTTTTTCTCATAACGTTAGGATCAGGGGAAAAAGCCATTTTCTGTGATTTTTCTCTCAGAAAACACAAATTCCCCCTAACTTAGCGATGCTGTATCGCTTAATAGTTTGCATATCGGTCAAATACGGGCAAATACAAAGAAAAATACAAAAGCCCGTATTTACCCGCATAAACCCGTTTATGCCCGTTTTGATAATTCACTGATGAAATTAATTTGTTTTATTAAAATTTGAAAGGGATTTTGTGAAAATATTGTTATCTTATGCTGTACATCTCAATTTGATGATCACTGAGATAGTATCGTGCTGAAATTAATATTAAGCTGGGAAGATTGGCATCAATCAAATGATTGGTTTAAACAATAGAATAAAAGGTGAATTTTAAGGGAATAAAGCCAAGCCTTACTCCCTTAAAATTTAGTGCACTCATTATGTTACTAATAGCCACATCATTTTTTGATGTAACTAGCTATCCTTACGCCCTTGACTCACTTTTTTCTGGGCACTTTTCCACGGTGATGTAGATGCTGAACCTCTGTTACCACCGGCTTTCGCAGCTGGTGAATGACTACGACGTGGAGACTTAGTATTGTTGCCATGGTTTCTATCACCAGAGCGGCGTTCATTGCGCTGTGGTGTTTTTTGAATCGGCTCTGCTTTAATAGATGGATCGGGTTCATAACCGTCAATCGCCATCAATGGGATCGATTTTTTCAGCAGTTTTTCAATATCTTTAAGCAGTTTAGCCTCATCAATACACACTAATGATACCGCCATACCAGTTGCATCTGCGCGGCCAGTACGGCCGATACGGTGCACATAGTCTTCGGCAACATTTGGTAATTCAAAGTTCACCACATAAGGCAGCTGCTCAATATCGAGGCCGCGAGCAGCAATATCAGTTGCCACTAAAACACGGATATCCCCTGATTTAAAGTCCGCTAAAGCGCGTGTTCGTGCACCTTGGCTCTTATTACCATGGATAGCCGCCGCTTTAATACCATCTTTATTCAAATGTTCAGCTAAACGGTTTGCTCCGTGTTTTGTTCTTGTAAAAACAAGAACTTGCTGCCAGTCATCACGACCAATCATAAATGACAGTAACTCAGCTTTACGCTTTTTATCCACTAAATGAACGTATTGCGTTATTTGCTCAGATGCTGAATTTCGAGGGGCAACTTCAATAGTTACGGGATTATTCAGTAACTTGTTTGCTAGCTGTTTAATGTCATCCGAAAAGGTTGCTGAAAACAATAAATTTTGGCGTTTTTTCGGTAATTTATTGATAACACGGCGAATATCGTGAATAAAGCCCATATCCAACATGCGGTCAGCTTCATCCAATACAAACATTTCGACCTGAGAAAGATCAACCGCATTTTGGTGCTCTAAATCCAATAAACGGCCTGGCGTAGCAATTAAAATATCTACCCCACCACGCAATTTCATCATCTGCGGATTGATACTCACACCACCAAAAACAACAAATGAACGAATACGCAAGTGACGGCTATATTCTTTTACATTTTCAGCAACTTGAGCCGCAAGCTCCCTCGTTGGCGTCAAAATGAGTGCACGGATTGGTCGACGATTATTACCGCGAGGGTTAGAAACCAGCTTTTGTAAAATAGGCAGTGTAAAGCCTGCTGTTTTACCTGTTCCAGTTTGTGCACTCGCAAGAAGGTCGTTTCCTGCAAGCACTGCGGGGATAGCTTGTTGTTGAATAGGCGTTGGACTTTCATAGCCTAACTCATTAATGGCAAGCAAAATTTCCTCGTTTAACGCGAGGTCTGAAAAAGTTGTCAAATTAAATTACTCCGAGCTTCACCGCTTCAAATTGATTGTGGCAGTTCTGGGGGAAGTGAGTCAGAAGAAAAAAGCGCAAACTGCCGTGCGACATTGCAAAATTCTAACATTATTTGATGGTGATAAATATATTAATTTAGTTTGGGTAATAAATTAATATAAAATTCCCTCTATATAGTATATATACTTATACAACACTATGAGTTGTCGTTTATGACCCCTTTTAAACATAAAGAGCCACTTAGAGCTTATAAAGTATGATTTAATTCTGATTTAAAGGAATGTTTATGAATATAATTTCGTCACCAACCTTGCGGGGAGAAAACGCAAAGTTACAACTACTACTTACAGCTGCGGATGTTTATGGAGAACAAGGGCTTGATGGGGCAACCACCCGCAAGATTGCGCAAGCATCAGGGCAAAATATCGCCGCAATTTCCTACTATTTTGGCTCTAAAGAAGGGCTTTATTTAGCTGTCGCGAAGATGATTGCAAAAAATATTAAAGACAGTTTCCATGATGTATTTCTTGCCATTGATCGCTTTTTAAATCAATCCGCTAATGAAAAAATGCCCCAAGAAGCACTCGATTTGTTACAAAAAACAGTGGTAACGTATAATTACTTTCAGCTTGAAAAGAAAAACTTAAGTTTTTCTCGTATTTTAGCGCGAGAACAACTTAACCCCACCGAAGCTTATACCATTATTCATGAGCAAGCTTTAGGCCCTATCCATTCTCGTTTAAACCGCTTAATTGCTGTTTATATCGGGGCTGACCCCAATCACCTCACAACACTTATTCATACCCATGCCATTTTAGGTGAAACGTTGTCATTTCGTATCGCTCGTGAAACCTTATTACGCCAAACGGGGTGGAAACATATCAATGAAAATGAATTTAAAATTATTAATCAAGTTCTTATTGAACACACAAATATATTATTAGCGGGATTACGTCATCGCAAACAAATTGAAAAGTGATATGATTAATTGATTAAAGTGGAATCATTTCTTGTCGATTAACTAGGGTGAACGATGAACAATAAAAGCCGTTCTATTTTTGTTTTTATTATTGTTATATTAATCGGTGCTGCAGTTTCTGGTTATTATTACTATCAATCTCAACAAGATAAAACATTAACGTTATATGGCAATGTTGATGTACGAACGGTTAACTTAAGTTTCAGAGTACCTGGCAAGCTCGTGTCCTTAACTGTTGATGAGGGCGCGCGCATTGCGATCGGTGATAAACTTGGTCAATTAGATGATGCGCCTTACATTAATGCTTTAAATAAAGCTAAAGGTGTGCGAGAAAGCGCCAAAGCCCAATTAATGCTAAAAGAAAGTGGCTACCGCACCCAAGAAATTGCCCAAGTTGAAGCTGAAGTTGCCCAACGGCAAGCGGCTTGGCAATATGCAGATAACTTTTATAAACGCCAACAAGGCCTAGCAGCTTCTCGTGTCATTTCTGCCAATGATCTCGATAATGCAAAAAATAACCGCAATCAAGCTTTTGCAGCTCTTCAAGCCGCCCAAGACAAATTGAATCAATACCAAAGTGGCTTCCGCCAAGAAGAAATTGCGGCGGCTAGAGGGGAATGGTTACAAGCAGAAGCTGCTGTTGCTCAGGCTGAGCTAGATTTACAAGACACCGTGCTAATTGCCCCATCCAATGGCACTATTTTAACCCGCGCCATTGAACCAGGCACTAATGTTGGTGCAGGAAACAGTATTTTTAGTGTTACCCTCACTCACCCAGTTTGGGTACGCGCTTATATCAGTGAACCACACCTTGGCAACGCTGTTCCTGGATCGCAAGTTACCCTCTATACAGATAGCCGCCCTAATCAACCATACCATGGCACAATTGGCTTTGTTTCTCCAACGGCTGAATTTACGCCTAAAAGTGTACAAACACCTGATTTAAGAACCGATTTGGTTTATCGTTTACGTATTATTGTTGATGATGCAGATGATGCTTTACGCCAAGGCATGCCTGTCACCATTTACTTTGCAAATAACAAGAAGTAAAAAATAGTCATGAGTGATGATTACAGCATCAGTCTTAAAGGCGTCGAAAAAAGCTTTAACGGCTTAGATTCTCCTGCAGTTGAAAGTCTCACAATGGATATCAACGGTGGGTCTGTCACAGGGTTAGTTGGCCCTGATGGCGCAGGAAAAACGACATTAATGCGTATGCTCGCAGGGCTACTCAAACCTGATGCTGGGCATATTCGTGTGATGGGGTTAGACCCTATTCAAGACAGTATTGCAGTGCGTGCAAACCTCGGCTATATGCCTCAAAAGTTTGGTTTGTATGAGGATTTAACGGTTCAAGAGAATTTGGACTTATACGCAGATTTGCGCAGTGTTATTGGCGAAGAGCGCGAAAAAACCTATCAACAGTTGCTGTCATTCACTAACCTTGCTCCTTTTACGCAACGCCTTGCAGGCAAACTTTCAGGTGGAATGAAACAAAAGCTAGGTTTAGCCTGTACACTGCTTGGTAAGCCCAAAGTGTTATTATTGGATGAGCCAGGCGTTGGCGTTGACCCTATTGCAAGGCGTGAACTTTGGCAGATGGTTCACACCCTTGCCGATGATGGAATGTTAATATTATGGAGCACTTCATATCTTGATGAAGCCCAACAATGTAAAGAGGTACTGCTTCTTAATAAAGGGCAATTACTCTATTCTGGCAAACCTGAATTATTAACACAAAAAATGGCGGGGCGCTCCTATTTACTTGAGGTTCCAGCTGCACAAAAGCGCACTGTATTACAAAATGCATTAGTGCTTCCTGAAACGACAGATGGCGTTATCCAAGGCCGCTATGTTCGCTTGATTCTAAAGCCTGGCGCATCTCAAGAAAGTCTGTTAAGTGCGCTCAATATGCAAGAAAACAAGCTAATTGCCGCACAACCTCGATTTGAAGATGCGTTCATTGACCTTCTTGGCGGCGGCCCTTCTCACCGTTCAGAGTTAGCCGCCATTGTGCCACAAATTCCACCAAACCCTCAGGAAACGGTGATTGAAGCGCGTAATCTCACCAAAAAATTTGGGGATTTTGCAGCGACAGATCACGTCAATTTTCAAGTCAAACGCGGTGAAATTTTTGGGCTGTTAGGCCCCAATGGCGCAGGAAAATCGACAACCTTTAAAATGATGTGCGCCCTGATGAAGCCCACTGAGGGACATGCTTTAGTGCTGGGTATGGATTTAAAAACCAGCTCAAATAAAGCCAGGCAGCACCTTGGTTATATGGCGCAGAAATTTTCCCTCTATGGGAATCTAAAAGTGGGGCAAAACCTAAAGTTTTTTTCGGGAGTTTATGGATTACATCATAAAAAACAGTCGGCTAAGATCCAAGAAATGGTGGATGCCTTTAGCTTCAAGCCAATTATCAATCAAATTACAGACTCCCTTCCTTTGGGTTATAAACAGCGCCTTGCCCTTGCCTGCTCACTCATGCATGAGCCCGATATTTTATTTTTGGATGAACCCACTTCAGGCGTCGACCCATTAACTCGTCGTGAATTTTGGCTACATATCAATGGGATGGTGGATAAAGGCGTGACCGTGATGGTCACCACACATTTTATGGATGAAGCAGAATATTGCGACCGAATAGGGCTTGTTTACCATGGTAAAATTATCGCAGCTGGCACACCTGACGAGCTAAAACAACAAGTTGCTACTCGTGATAACCCAGACCCCTCCATGGAAGATGCATTTATCGAACTTATAATGAATTACGACAAACAACAGGAGGCTAAATGAATCATGCCGCCTCTTCTTTTTCATGGCGTCGGCTAAAAGCCTTGTGCTGGAAAGAAACCAAGCAAATAGTACGCGACCCCAGTAGTGCCCTAATTGCAGTACTTATCCCATTGATGCTGCTATTTATTTTTGGTTACGGCATTAACTTAGACTCAAGTAAATTGCGTCTTGGCATTTTAATGGAGCAACAAAGCCAGCCTGCACGAGAGCTCGTTGATACCTTTACGGGCTCTCCTTTTGTTGACGCCACTATCAGTGATAACCGAAAAGCGTTAATCGACAAAATGCAAGCAGGTGAAATTCGTGGAATTATCGTGATCCCAGTGAATTTTTCAGCACAATTGCTGCAACCTGAAGGACATGCAGCGATACAAATTATTACCGATGGGAGCGAACCAAACACCGCAAACTTTGTTCAAGCCTACACCAAAGGTGTCTGGCAAATATGGCAGCAGCAACAAAGTGAAAACCGGGCAAACACAGTTTCGCCATTAATCGAGCTCAATATGCGTTACTGGTTTAATGAGGCAGCAATAAGCCAACATTTTATTATTCCAGGAGCAATTAGCATTATTATCACTGTGGTTGGCGCAATTTTAACATCACTGGTTATTGCCAGGGAGTGGGAACGCGGCACAATGGAAGCCTTACTTTCAACCCAAATCACTCGCACTGAATTATTACTCTCAAAATTATTACCTTACCAAGTTCTTGGCTCTTTTGTAATGGTACTTTGCATGCTCGTTACAACCTTTGTTCTGGGCGTACCATACCGCGGGTCATTATTGGTGCTGTTTGTTATCACGAGCCTATATCTTGCTACGGCCCTTGGCATGGGGCTATTAATATCCACCATTACCCGCAACCAATTTAATGCAGCAATGGTAGCATTAAATGCCGCATTTTTACCTGCAATTATGCTGTCTGGATTTATTTTTGAGATTGATAGCATGCCAGCCATCATTCAGTGGGTAACTTATTTTATCCCCGCACGTTACTTTGTCAGCAGCTTGCAAACGTTGTTCCTTGCAGGGGATATTTACTGGGTGTTACTGATCGATTTCTTATTATTGGTTGCATCAGCAATCTTATTTATTGGCCTAACGGCGCTGAAAACTCGCCGTCGACTGGATTGAGGTGCACTATGCTTTATCGCTTATACACCTTAGTTATGAAAGAGTTACAATCATTATTACAAGAGCCACAAACTCGAATTATTTTGATTTTACCTGTGATTTTCCAAATGATTTTGTTCCCACTTGCGGCAACACTAGAAGTCACAAATACCACCATTGCAATTTTTGACCAAGATGGCGGCAAACATTCTGTTGAACTTACCCAGCGGTTAGCCAAAGCCAGTGCATTTTCCCACGTGTTGCTCGTCAAAAGTGAACATGAAGTTCGCGACACACTCGATAACCGTAAAGCACTGTTAGCCGTGCGTTTTAGCCAAAACTTTAGCGCAGATATCGCCTCACATACTCCTGCTAATATGCTGCTGTTACTTGATGGTCGCAACTCAAACAGTTCTCAAATTGCGGCAAATTATGTCGAACAGATTGTGATGCAATATCAACAAGAGTTAACACAAAACCAAATCAAACCCAATAATAGTGAGTTGGTTATTCGTAATTGGTACAACCCAAACTTAGATTATAAGTGGTTTATTGTGCCCTCTTTGGTGGCGCTGATTACCACGATTGGCGTGCTGATTGTGACCTCCCTTTCCATTGCGCGAGAACGGGAGCAAGGGACGCTAGATCAACTCCTGGTTTCCCCATTAACAACATGGCAGATTTTTATTGGTAAGGCTGTGCCTGCATTAATTGTGGCGACAGCCCAAGCAAGCCTTGTGTTAGTTATCGGGATTTTTTGTTATCAGATTCCATTTGCAGGTTCACTGCTGCTGTTCTACGCCACTATGATATTTTATGGTCTATCGCTAGTGGGTTTTGGCTTGTTAATTTCAGCGCTGTGCTCAACGCAGCAACAAGCCTTCATTGGGGTGTTTGTCTTTATGATGCCTGCCGTACTGCTTTCTGGTTATATATCCCCAGTCGAGAACATGCCCGTTTGGCTACAAGATATCACTTGGGTTAACCCAATTCGTCATTTCACTGAAATCACTAAACAAATCTACCTTAAAGACGCAGATTTTTCAGTGGTTTTCCAAAGTTTATGGCCATTGCTGATTATTGCTATTATCACCAGTTCTGCGGCGTATTATCTCTTTAGAAAGAAAATTGCCTAATGCCATGATGAATATCTGTCGATTTGGCTGCCTAATTAAACTCAGGCTTGGCATTCAAATAATAAGAAAATTATATTTTTTAGTACGATTACTATGAAAAAACCCTTGCTACCGAAGTAACAAGGGTTTTGAATTTTATTCACTAAAACATTCTAGTGATGAATGTTTCACTCGCTGTTAGCGACGGTCACCGAAGATACGCAGTAACATTAGGAACAAGTTGATGAAGTCTAAGTACAGAGACAGCGCCCCCATAATGGAGTATTTACGCATTGTTTCTCTGTCATCTTCATTAATTTGAGCACCCATTTCTTTCAGCTTTTGAGTGTCATAAGCCGTTAACGCAGCAAACAGTAACACACCACCGTAAGTGATCACCCAGTACATCATTGAGCTTTGTAGCCAGATGTTAACTAAGGAAGCCACAACGATACCAATCAGCGCCATAAACAGGAAGTTACCCATTCCTGTTAAGCTACGCTTAGTGGTGTAGCCATAGAAGCTTAATGCACCAAACATGACCGCAGTGATAACAAAGGTACCTGCGACAGATTCACCAGTATACGCGGCAAGAATGACAGAAATAGTTAAGCCCGTTAACAATGAATAGAGCATAAACATGCCCGTCGCCATCATTCCGCTAATTCTTTGCAGTAAGAAGGAAATACCCATCACTAAACCCAGTTCAGCAATGATCATTCCGAAGAATAAAATTTTGTTAGTCGCAATGGTGTAATACAAGCCACTGCTGACTGAATACCAAGCTACAAATGCTGTCAACAGCAAACCGACGGTCATCCAACCATAGACTTGCGACATAAATGCCTGAACGCCAGTTTCGGCCCTCTGGACAAGAGAATCATTACGTTGATCAAACTGACCCATGATGGTTACCCTTTTGCTAAAATAAAAATCGACACAGTAAAAATACTGCAATCGGAGAAAATTAACCAAAGTCTAACACATTATTATGACATTACCATTCAGCAAATTCGTATTTTTCGGAGGAAAAAGTGCGATTACCAGCGGCTTGCGGACGTTTCGTCACTTTCTTTCGCTTCAACCCAGCGTTCGTTATCTGGCAACGTCTCTTTTTTCCAAAATGGTGCTTTGGTTTTTAAGTAATCCATAATAAACTCAGCGGCTTGAAATGCTGCGTTGCGATGCGCACTTGTCACCCCAACAAACACAATTTCCTCACCTAGCTGCAAAGTACCAATGCGATGAATCACACTCACACGCTGCAAAGGCCAACGTTCTCTTGCTTCTACTACAATGTTTGCTAAGGCTTTTTCTGTCATACCTGGATAATGCTCAAGCGTTAAGGCCGCAACAGTATCACCAAGGTTATGATTCCGAACTTTACCTGTAAAAGTCACGACGGCTCCATCGCTATCACACTCTGCAAGCCATTGATATTGTTCACCAACACTGAAGTTGTGTGTTTGGACGGCAATATGGGTATTTTCCATCATTATCCCCCTGTTACTGGTGGGAAAAAGGCGACTTCATCCCCTTCCACCAGTGAATGTTCGAGGGAAACAAATGATTGATTAACTGCTGCCAGTAATTTTCCGCTTTCTAACGCCAAAGCCCAGCGATCACCTTTTTGCGACAAAGCAAGACGTAGAGACTCAACTGTTTGATATTTTTCCGTTATTTCAAGTCTATCTGTTCCCACTAATTCGCGAACTTGTGCAAAAAATAATACTGTAATCATCATTCCACCTTAAAATGTCCAGATTTACCGCCTGTTTTTTCTAACAAACGAACAGGGCCGATGACCATGTCTTTTTGTACCGCTTTGCACATATCGTAAATGGTCAATGCCGCCACCGAGGCTGCAGTCAGTGCTTCCATCTCCACACCAGTTTTACCCGTTAGACGGCAGCATGTTTCGATGCGAACACGGCTATGTGCTTGTTCTGCTTCAAGAACAACCTCCACTTTAGTTAACAACAGAGGGTGACATAATGGAATTAACTGCCATGTATTTTTAGCGGCTTGGATGCCCGCAATACGTGCCGTTGCAAACACATCCCCTTTATGGTGACTGCCATCAACAATCATGGCTAAGGTTTCGGGGTTCATGGTGACATAAGCTTCTGCACGAGCTTCACGGACAGTTTCAGCTTTAGCTGAAACATCAACCATATGCGCCTCGCCCGACGCATTGAGGTGAGTCAGTTGGGACATAGTTTCTCCTGAAAATCTTAAAAGAATTAACCGCCAATAACGGACAAATTAGGGGTAATACCGCTATCACCCATATGTAGAAAATGCGTTTCGCGTTTGTGATGCAAACCACGCTGTATCCGCGCTTTTAGCGCTTCATTTTGGTTATCATCCCCTAACAAATCACGTAGAGGAATGCCATTTTCACCAAACAGGCACAAATGGAGATTACCTAAAGAAGATACACGAAGGCGATTGCAGCTTTGACAAAAGTCTTTTTCATACGGCATGATAAGGCCTATTTCACCCTGGTAATCTGGGTGACTAAAGACCTGAGCAGGGCCGTCATTGCGAGAACGAGGAAGGCGATACCAACCTTCTTCAATTAAACGGTCGCGAATCGTTTCGCCAGAAACATGAAAACGTTGGAAAATATCACTGCCATCCCCTGTTTCCATTAACTCAATAAAACGCAGTTGAATTGGGCGGTGCTTAATCCAATTTAAGAATGACTTCAGACCAATGTCGTTGATATTTTTCATCAACACAGCGTTGACTTTCACTTTTTCAAAGCCAGCCTCAAAGGCAGCATCAATCCCTTTCATCACTTGGAAGAATTTGTCTTGCCCAGTGATTGCTGCAAACTGGCGTGGGTCTAAGCTATCCACACTGACATTAATTGCATTCAGGCCTGCATCTTTCCACGATTGAACGTCTCTCGCCATGCGATAACCATTGGTGGTAACTGCGATTTTTTTAATCGCTGCATTTTCATGAATGGTGGCAATAATTTCACTGAAATCTTTGCGCATGGTAGGTTCACCGCCTGTGATACGCACTTTTTCTGTGCCTAATTCAGCGAATGCGCTGCTAACACGGCGAATTTCATCCAGAGTGAGGAATTCATGGCGGCCACTTGGTTGATAACCATTAGGCAGGCAGTATGTGCAACGAAAGTTGCAAACATCTGTTATAGAAAGCCGAAGATAGTAAAATTTTCGGTCAAATTGATCGACGAGTTGCTGCATAATCACACCTTTCCAAATACGGGAGATGCAGACATTTCTATCTTGCACCCTGGTGACTCTATGGCCACGGCCAGAGCATCATATTTGTGAAAACAAACTTAGACGCAAAGGCTAGGAGTTTTATTTGGAACAAAGCCGCTAATTTAATAACGAAAACAAACCACTCTGTTCACTTAATTTCTGTAAGGATTCTAGCGTATAGAATATGAAAAAGCGAACCTGAATTCGATATATAATATAATATACAACGACTTACAGAACATTAGCGATAATCTCCGAAGTTCTTATTATCATAGACAATTTTCTTAAAAAGAGCCTAGCCAAAGATACAATTTCACTTTAAATGATTAACATCTCTTATTATTTAATTAAACATTTCTTGATGTAGATCTAAAATGGGGAGCAAGCTCCCCATCTCATTGTTTCCGTTATAAATATCGTTACCAATCGCTTCGTATTTTTCACTCAATACTTTGCTAAGCATTATCCCAATCAAAAATGAAAACATATGCCCCAAGTAATTGAACGTATTTAGAAACGGAACTCAACCCCGCCAGATATCGTCCTTCCACGACCTAATGTATTCGCTAAGCTCTCCCCGTAGCTCACCACATAGGCCCGATTGGTTAAGTTCTCCACGTTACCGCGAATAATTAAATTATCCGTAATTGAATAACTTGCGTATAAATCGACGAGGGTATATTTCGGCCAGTCCGCTAAATAAGGGTAATTGGTTTGTGCAGAATAGTCTTGGAAACCTGGTGTGAAACGGATAACCATTCCGCCATCCAGTTTTCTATCAAAAGCACGTCCACCGAGTGTGAATGAACCTCTATCACCTGGCAGATTTGCTGCACTACCAAAGATGGAGCCGCTATCGCAGTTAACATAATTGTCTGCTTGCTCATCGGGCTCTGCATACCAATTACCAGGGCCAATACCTTCTGGGAATTTCAAGACGCCACCTAACCACGCACGGTTAGCACAGAATGTGTTTTTACCAATCATATGAGTGAAGGTTAAATCTGCATAAACAAACCCTGCATCATAGTTGAGTTGGTATTCAAACCCTCTAAAACGTGTCGTATTTAAGTTATTGCTGTACGCAGCATTCCCCATACTTGGGTTAACCAATCCCGGCTTAGTTCGGTTAATCGCAAGGTTGATATAGTTATCAACCCGCGTGTCAAAATAAGCCACTTTAGCCAATAATCGATCCTCTTCAAGCATCAGTTGGGGGTAATTCAGATTCACCCCGATTTCCCACGCATTTGAGCGTTCTGCTTTTAAAAACGGGTTAGGAAACTGTGTTGAAGAACTGTGAGCGCTGCCTGTGGTGAGTGTTTCGGTAATCGCAGGTGGACGCCAAGAACGACCATAACTGGTAAAGAACTCCATCCACTCGACATCTGGGCGAATAGCCAGACGAGCATTAGGTGAAAACGCACCTTCCGATTTATCAACATTCCAATGTTCTGTATACAGCGTGCTTGGGCAATCACGTAACCGTCTACCTGTGCATGGATTTTCCTTTGTATAAGGGAAGATGGCATAACGCATGCTGGTTTGCCCTTTGAGGGTATAGTAGTCGTAACGCATTCCCCCTTCCAATGTTAACCAATCGTCATATTCGTAAGTTAAATTAGTAAACAATGAGCTCAATGTACGTTTTCCATCTGGTGTTACGCCTGATGCGGCTTCTCGTGTTGAGGTGCTGCTAGCTTTATCTTGGAAAGTTTCAAAACCATAATGCGCTTTTAATAAATTATTATGATTAAATTCAATCTCTGAATGATTTTCGAGTTGCACCCCGAATGTTTTAACCCGAGTATCCATCTGATAGCCATTATTAAAAATTTGGCTCGTTGAATAAGTTTCAGTGTCATCTTTCGTATCAACAAAATACACTTTCCCTTTAAATTCTGTACTCCATGGACTGCCACTAAACTGCGTATAATCAAGGGAATAGTTCTGGGTTGTCACATCACTAAACCCACTGCTTTTCCATCCAAGTTTATATGGCCACGTTTGCGCCAAATTAGTTAATGTACCTGCATTAGGTGTCGCCACTTTGGTTTCTAAATAATTGAATTGTAAGCGTTGTGACTCACTGAGATTCCAACCTGCTTTCGCCAAATATGAGGTCATCTGGTAATTGCTATCGTTAATTCGGGTATGTTTTAAACCACGCACTAATTCGTCATAATGCCCTGCATCATTGTTGATGCGAATGTCGCCAATACTCCCGTGCGTCCCTGGTTTATAGTCACCTAAGCGGCGTTCACTGGCAGCAAACAGTAAATCCCCCTTTTCATTTCCCAAGGCAAATGCGCTACTACCGATAAAATGAGTATTATTCGTCCCTGTACTGGCATGTAATTTTCCACCAAATGTCTTATCTTTCGATAAAAAATCAGATGCATTTACCGTATTAAATGTGGCAACTCCGCCAAGCGTTCCCCCACTCCCCATACCACTATTGTTTCCTTTTTGAATTTCAACGCCAGATAGCAACTCAGAATCAATATACATTGAGCCGTTACGCTGCCCATGGCCGCTTTTTTGGAAGTTTTGCCGCATTCCATCAATATTCATGTTCACACGCCCATAATCTTGGATCCCACGAATATTCACTGATAGCGACGGGTCTTGCTGGCTGACACTGGAATACACGCCGGTGGTAAGCTCTAGTACGTCAGCAATATGCTTCGGTGGCCTGTCTTCAATTTGTTTTTTACTAATCACACTCACCGATGAGGGACTACTGTAGACCCAATCTCCTTGCTGTATTTGGCTTGCTGTCACCGTAATATTATCTAACTTAATGACGTTTTCACTTGTGGAGGAATTAATTACCCGATGAATAGAAATACGATTATTGTGTATTTGGACCTGAACTGGATTTTCGCCAACAAGTTGCTGCAATCCTTCTTGCAAGGTTAACTGCCCTTTGATGCCTTGGCTTTTTAAGCCGTTCATTTCTTGGCTATTAATAATGATTTCAACTTTTGCCTGTTGGGCAAATTGCAACAATACGTTCTCAAGCGATCCTGCTCCAATCGAAAATGAAATTTTCTGTTGGGTTGCAGTTATTGATTGACTGGCATGAGCAATGTTAAATAATGAATATGCAGGTAGTGCTCCTAATACAAGGTAAACACAGAGTGTGGCTGTTTTATATTGGTGCTTTTTTTGAGTCATTTCCCATCCCTAAAATGATAATGGTAATAAAAATCATAATCACTTAGATTAAGACGTAGAAATGAAAGAAACCCGTAAAAATAATTTAAATACTTGTGAAAAATAATAATTTCTTTATCTATCAGTAGATTAATGTGAAAAATGGTACTTCATAAATCGTGAGTCCTTTTGATGACACAAGGTACTTAAGTCCACTTTCTAGTGTGTTAATTTGCAATACGCCGCTTAGTTTCTCCTTACTGTCGCTAGCTAAAATAATAATTCGCTTTTTATGGTAACGATTAATTTCAGCGGTAATCTCAGAAAGCGTTTGCTGTTGAAAAATAATCTGGCCTTCACGCCACCCTTCTGACGCCTGTTTGGCAAGTGGTATTGTGGGTAAAATTTGCTGCTGGTATTGCGTAAAGCTGCCTGCTTTTACCGTCAATTCTTGTCCTGATAATAGCGATATTTTAACGCTGTGCTGATAGACACTTACACCAACATTATCCCCTTCATTATCAATGGCAAACTCTGTTCCCAGCGCTTGAGTTACACCATTTCTCGCCTTAACTTGGAAAGGACGCAGTTCACTACCAGTGATAGGTGCAACAGAGAAATAGGCGCGTCCTTGGAGCAAATTGACTTGTCGATATTGCCCGTCAAAAGCTAGCTGTAATTGTGCACCACTATCGAGGTCGACTTGGCTGCCATCGGGCAATATGATATGTTGAACTTCACCAATTCTGGCTTGGTAATCAATCTGTTCTTGATTTTCACCCCACCAAATCAAAGTCACCAAACCACACACTAAAATACTGGCTGCAACGGAAATTTTCACAAAACTTTTTGTGGCTTTAATTGGTTTCTCTGTTTTTCTAGGCTGTTGATTATAGGAAGTTAACGCCCAAATTTGCCTTGCACGATAATAAGCATTGGCATGCTCTTTCGATGCATTCACCCAATGCTGAAACTCGCTATTTTCTTGTGCATTCAGCTCTCTTTGAGTGGTCTTGACGACCCACATCGCCGCTGTGTTTTCGATTTCAGATGGAGATGTTGTTGATTTCATGATTAATCCTTCCATTGATGAATCAGAACAGCCAATGCATTGGCTAAATGCTTTTCAACAGTACTGAGCGAAATATTCAACAATTGAGCCACTTCGGTTTGAGTCAATCCCTCTTCTCGGTGCAAACGAAAAATAGCCTGTGTTCTCTTGGGCAATGTTTGAATAATGGCTTGTATCTGGCTAAGTTGCTGCTCTCTTATTGCTGTTGCTTCAAGGCTTTTTACTTGTGCAGGTATTTCTTGCCATTGCTCATCACTGATAACCATTGAAGGGCGTGCTTTTTGTTCCCTAAAGTGATCAATCATCAGGTTTTTCGCAATCCGATAAAGATAAGCGTCAAAATCTTGAATCGTTGAGTGCTTCATCAGTTCAGCCATCCGTACAAAACTTTCCTGCACAATATCCATACTCAAACTATGGTCTTTAAGGTACATGTTGAGGTAGCGACATAATGAGGAAGAATGGCGTGCAAACAAGCGTTGCAACTCAGAATCAGACATATTGAGCCATAACACAAACAATGAAAATGAGAATTATTTACACTATATAGGTAAATATTCAAAATGGAAACATTCAGGTGTTTTTTGCTAAGAGGTTAAGGTAAATCTGGAATATTGCCTTTTATTGTTTTTTATCACAGTAACTCAGCGAACAATGATGTTTTATGGTAGATTAACGCCCAATTTATTTTAGATTTCATTTTTGATACGTTCGGCTCTGTAAACACTGCAAACCACAGATAAAAAGCACTAAGTAGTGACTGTTTATTTGCCGAATATTGACTGATTGATATAGGAACACTATGCCAAATAGTAGTCTGGCGAGCCTGAAACATGTTGTTGCCCTTGGCGGCGGGCATGGGCTAGGTCGCGTAATGTCTTCCCTTTCCTCTTTAGGTCCTCGCCTAACTGGAATTGTGACCACCACAGATAATGGCGGGTCTACAGGTCGAATTCGTCGTTCCGAAGGCGGGATTGCTTGGGGCGATATGCGGAACTGTTTGAATCAGTTAATCACTGAACCATCAATTGCTTCAGCAATGTTTGAATACCGTTTCGGCGGTAATGGAGAACTCTCTGGCCACAACTTAGGTAACCTAATGCTAAAATCATTAGATCACCTGAGTGTTAGGCCACTCGAGGCCATTAATTTAATTCGCAATATGCTCAAAGTGGATGCGCAACTCATTCCAATGTCAGAATCCCCTGTTGATTTGATGGCGATTGATGAGATGGGTAATGAGGTCTATGGCGAGGTCAATGTGGATGCCCTGCGCGAAATTCCGAAAGAGTTACGCCTATACCCTCGCGTTAAGGCCACACGTGAAGCGTTAGAAGCTATTCACCAAGCGGATTTGATTATCATTGGTCCTGGTAGTTTCTTCACCAGTTTAATGCCATTATTACTACTGGACGAGATTGCCACTGCCTTGCGTGAATGCAAATCCCCAATGATTTATATTGGTAATTTAGGTAAGGAAGTGGGCTCTTCAGCCGCTAATCTGACTTTACCTGAGAAATTGCAGATGATGGAAAACTATATTGGCTGCAAAAAGATTGATGCGTTGATCCTTGGGCCACGCACACAAACCAGTGATATTAGCAGTGACCGTAAGATTATCCAGCGCGTCCTCGAAGCGGATGATATCCCTTATCGCCACGATAGAAAGCTGCTCCTACAAGCCATCGAAGAAACCGTCCCGCTATTGTAATTTCCTAATTTATCCCACCTTTGGCTCCCAGAGGTGGAATGCTACTCAAGCCAATTTTTGCAAGTGAAAGCATCTCGGGGAGCATACATAAGTATGTGACCCGAGTGATTGCCCCTACTCCCCAACATAATGAAAATTTATCTTCAAAATAATTCGCGTTGTGGCTAGGTGGCAAATGAAAGTATCCCAAGGAGCATACATAAGTATGTGACCCGAGTGATTGAGCGCAGCCAACACCCCCACAACGTGAAGTATGTAGAAAATTCGCGTTGTGGCTAGGTGGCAAATGAAAGTATCCCAAGGAGCATACATAAGTATGTGACCCGAGTGATTGCCCCTACTCCCCTACATAATGAAATAAAATGACAATTTATCTTCAAAATAATTTGCGTTGTGGGTAGGCGGCAAGTGAGAGCATCTCGGGGAGCATACATAAGTATGTGACCTGAGTGATTGAGCGCAGCCAACACCCCCACAACGCGAAGTATGAAGAAGATAAAGAAGATTAGGAATTGGCGATAAACTGAGACCGTATCTCTTGCAACTCATCACGCACTCGCGCTGCCGCTTCAAACTCCAAGTCCTGTGCGTGCTTATACATTTGTGCCTCAAGTTGCGAAATACGTCGTTCCAACTCTTTCGTCGACATACCTTGTATATCAATTGATGTCTCACTCTTGGCATTATCTTTTGAGCGCCCTTTGCCTTTCCCGCCAACTTTATGACCTATCTGCAGGATATCGCCAATTTTCTTGTTTAACCCTTGCGGTACGATGCCATGTTCTTCATTGAATGCCATTTGTTTTGCACGGCGGCGTTCGGTTTCTGCTATCGCTTTTTCCATCGAATTGGTGATTCGGTCGCCGTAAAGGATCGCTTTACCGTTTAAGTTACGTGCTGCACGGCCTATTGTCTGGATCAAAGAACGTTCTGAACGCAGAAAACCTTCTTTGTCTGCATCTAAAATAGCCACTAAAGACACCTCTGGCATGTCGAGGCCTTCCCTTAATAAGTTGATACCAACAAGCACATCAAACTCACCCAATCGTAAGTCACGAATAATTTCTACCCGTTCAACCGTATCAATGTCTGAGTGAAGGTAACGAACACGCTCCCCATGTTCTTCCAGATATTCTGTTAAATCTTCCGCCATTCGTTTGGTCAACGTGGTGACTAATACACGCTCATTTTTCTGCACACGAATACGGATTTCAGATAACAAATCATCTACTTGCGTGCTCACAGGGCGCACTTCAATAATCGGATCCAGTAAGCCTGTCGGCCTAACCACTTGCTCAATAACTTCATTGCCTGATTTTTCTAGCTCATATTTGCCAGGAGTTGCAGATACGTAGATAGATTGCGGTGCTAAAGCTTCAAACTCTTCAAAACGCATTGGTCGGTTATCCAATGCCGAAGGCAAACGGAAACCATATTCAACTAAGGTCTCTTTACGGGAACGGTCACCTTTGTACATCGCCCCAATTTGAGGAATGGTCACGTGAGATTCATCCACCACCAGTAGGCCATCCGCAGGTAAATAATCAAACAATGTCGGAGGTGGTTCACCTGGAGCACGACCCGATAAATAGCGTGAATAGTTTTCAATCCCTGAGCAGTAACCCAGTTCATTCATCATTTCTAAATCAAACTGAGTACGCTGAGTAATACGCTGTTCTTCCACCAGTTTGTGGTTTTCTAACAACACTTTTCGCCTATCCACCAGCTCTTCTTTGATATGCTCCATCGCTTCCAAAATACGTTCTCTTGGTGTGACGTAATGTGTTTTTGGGTAAACCGTAAAGCGAGGCACACGGTGTTGAATTTGCCCCGTCAGTGGATCAAAGAGAGATAGACGTTCAACTTCATCATCAAACAGCTCGACACGTAACGCGTATTCGTCAGATTCTGCAGGAAAAATATCAATCACTTCCCCGCGAACGCGAAAAGTACCACGGGTAAAAGCTTGGTCGTTGCGACTGTATTGCAGGTCAGCTAAACGCCTTAAAATAGAGCGTTGGTCAATGATCATGCCATCGGTGAGGTGCAGCATCATTTTTAAGTAGCTATCAGGGTCGCCTAACCCATATATAGCTGACACAGAAGCCACCACAATGACATCACGACGTTCAAGTAAGGCCTTAGTCGCAGATAAGCGCATTTGCTCAATGTGTTCGTTTACAGAGGCATCTTTTTCAATAAATGTATCAGAGCTAGGCACATAGGCTTCAGGCTGGTAATAATCATAGTAAGAAACAAAGTACTCTACTGCGTTATCTGGGAAGAAAGCTTTCATTTCGCTGTAAAGTTGTGCCGCAAGGGTCTTGTTATGAGCCATCAACATGGTTGGGCGATTTTCTTTTGCGATAACATTAGCTATCGTAAAGGTTTTCCCTGACCCTGTTACTCCCAATAACGTTTGATGCGCTAAGCCATCTTGCAGCCCTTCGCGTAATTGACGAATTGCTTCAGGTTGGTCCCCCGCTGGCTGAAAATCAGAATACAGCTTAAAATCCTTACTCATATTACCGCCTCATAACGTGTCTCTTTTTCTATAATACTGGATAAAAAAACAGCTTCAAGTCCTGAATTTAATATTTTCTCTATCCGACGTTCCAATGAGTTTATAAAAATGTTATCCCCAAAATAATGCTTGACCTTTGGAAAACGTTATATTTTATGCTATTGGTTTTTATCGCCCTATCGCAAATATAGATTGAAGTCTTGATTTTATTTAACCTATTGTATTTAAATAAAATTATCTCAAAGTCCAGAATCACATCAAATAAAGGCAAAGCCGCTTGCCGCCTAGCATAGAAGTTGTTTTATAATGTTAATACACAAGGTTATCCACAGAAATGGTGGATAACTCTTGAAGCCCTTAGGGCTCATGCTTTCTCGTCATGAGTAAAATTTGTTAAACATTGAATAAATGACAAAACGATGGCAGTTATATGAAAAAATTTTTACGTAGTATCCGTTTAAAAAAAGAGATTTTATCTGTTTTAGTTCGATCATCAGACTATTTCTACGGTAAAACTTGACAAAAAATAGGTTAAGAACGTTAAACAAGATCAACAAAGCATTTAACAATTGATCATTTATTAGAGGGGAAATGGGCCTAAAACAATAATGTTAAGCCCTTTATTTATTTCACAATAACGTAAGATCCAAATATTGACCTAACGTGGATTCATTAAGTTGGGGCTGATAAGGTAAGATCCCTAAACAAGGTGAGTTAATCATGCGTTTGAGTGTTGCAAGATATTCAGCTTGATAAATACCTGCGGGTTCAATTTCATTGGCAATCCAGCCGACCACAGATAAACCAGCGGTATTAATCGCCTCTAACGTTAATAATGCGTGATTAATGCAACCCAATTTCACGCCCACCACTAAAATAACAGGAAGTTGCTGTTCAATAACCCAATCTGCGTAGGTTTTTTCAGTGGATAATGGGGTATACCACCCGCCAGCCCCTTCAACCAACACCCAATCCCCTTTTTTCTGAACCTCTAACAACCCTTGATTAATAACCGAAAAATCAATAGGCTCTCCCACTTTTTCACTGATGATATGCGGTGAAGTAGGGGCTTCAAAAACAATGGGGTTGACTGATGAATACGGCAATTTCACTCGGCTATTCGCTTGTAATAATAAAGCATCGTTATTGCGCAGCCCTTCTGGTGTTTGTTCACTCCCTGAGGCAACAGGTTTATAACCGACAGTGTTAAACTTTTGAGCATTAGCGGCTTGCAATAAAGCGCAACTTGCCACGGTTTTTCCAACTTCAGTGTCCGTTCCTGTTACAAAATAAGTTTTAGTCACGATAGATGACTCCAAATACGGTTTGATAAGTTAACGGTAGCCCTTGATAAGCCATCGGATAAGCTAAAGCTAACTGCTGAAGGCGCTTACGAGTCATTAGCCCTGTTTGGCGTCCCTCGGTCAAATAGGTCGCTCCAATCCCTTTAAGTGAATTCAATAGACTAATTAAATCAGGGAAATACAGCGTATCTTTTTGAAAAGACAGCTCATGGCGCCATGTTTGGCAGCTCGAGGTGATAGCTTGTGGGCTCAAAAAGGTGTTCACATGAGAATATTCATCAAGCAGCTGCCAAGCTTTGGATAATTCATTAAGCGAATGCTCTGCGAGCGTCGTAAAAACAATCACACCACCACGCTTTGTCACTCTGTATAGCTCACTCAATGCACCATGTAAGTTTTCACACCATTGAATGGATAAATTGGAAAAAATCACATCAAACTGCGCTGAATGAGTCGGGATCGACTCTATATCAGCACACAAATATTCATCTGCTGCATTCTTACTTTTGGCGACATCTAACATGCCAGAAGATAAGTCCAGTGCAGTGACTGTATGGCCTTGATGTTTCAGCTTTTGACTAAAAAAACCCGTACCACAACCCGCATCTAATACCCGTAAAGGCATGTTAACCTGCGCTGCAACGAGGGTCGATTTCAATTTATTGAGCAGTTGCTCTCCTGCTGTCTGCTGATAGTTAGCGATAGCATCGTATCTTGTCGCTGCTCGGCCAAATGCCGCCGCAATTTTTTGTTTGTCATGACAAATGATCGAAGTCATCTAAAGCCTCCAATAATTTATCAAGATCGTTTTGTTGATGTACTGCACTCAACGTGATCCTCAACCTTGCACTGCCTGGCGGAACTGTTGGTGGGCGGATCCCTTGAACCCAAATCCCTTTTTGGCGTAAAAATGCTGCAGCACGTTGGCATGTCTCATTATCACCAATGATTAAAGGTTGGATGGCTGTGGTTGAGTCAGCAAATTTCATTTGTTTAAAGTTGGCATTTTTCCTTAAGTATTCAATATTCTGCTGAAGAGTTTCACGCAGTTTATCTGCCAACTTAATCTGTTTAACCGCTTCTAATAATGCAACCGCCTGCGCGGGTGGCATAGACGTGCTGTAAATTAAATGGCGTGCTGATTGAACCAAGAAATCCGCGGTTTGGTCATCACAAAGCACGGCAGCTCCGCTTAAACCAAACGCTTTACCAAATGTCACCACCAAAATTTCAGGTTTAATGCCATAAGCCGAACAACTCCCTCTCCCTTGAAAGCCGCAAACACCAATACCATGAGCATCATCAACCATTAGCCACGCACTGTGTTTTTTTGCAATATCCTGCAAGGTATTCAGTGGGGCGCTATCCCCATCCATACTAAAAACCCCCTCGCTAATCACAAGGGTTTTCCCTGAAGCTGGCTTATTAATTAAATTTTCAAGAGAGGATGTATTGTTATGGTAAAAGCGTCTTAATTGAGCCCCTGAATGTATTGAGGCTTCTATAATAGATGCATGGCTGAGTTTATCGGCTAATATGCGGTCATTTGCTGTCATTAACGCCGTAATCACCGCATGGTTTGCTGCAAAACCGGAAATAAACAACAGTGCTTTTGAGTAACCCAACCACTGTGCCAGTTCACTTTCAAGTGCAACATGCGCTTGGGTATACCCAGTAATATGCCCTGAACCGCCACTCCCAATTCCATAGATATCTGCACCACGTTGCCATGCAGCAATAATCTCAGGATGGTGAGATAACCCTAAATAGTCATTAGACGAAAAATTTAGGTATTTTTCGCCATTTTGGTATAGCTCTCTACCATCAGATCTTTCAATACATTGACGTTGACGCCAGATCGAGGCACGTTTGCGCTGTTCGATCTGGTCTTGTAGGAAAGTTTGCCAGCTCATCATACTGCTGCATTATAAAACTTTGCGTTATCAGCGGTTAACAATGTTTCTGCCAATTTCGCAGCTTGCTGGTTATCCCCTTCATCCGTATCAATACGCTCTGGGTTAATATCCAGTTTCCTAAACAGTGCTAAATCTTTGTTTTCATCTGGATTAGGTGTGGTGAGTAACTTACAGCCATAGAAAACTGAGTTTGCCCCAGCCATAAAACAGAGCGCTTGAGTTTGCTCATTCATATACTCGCGACCTGCCGATAAACGTACATATGACGTCGGCATCATGATACGAGCCACTGCAATAGTACGAATAAAATCAAAGGCATCGACATCTTCATTGTCTGCCATTGGCGTGCCTTCCACTTTCATTAGCATATTAATTGGTACGCTTTCTGGTGGTTTTGGTAAATTGGCTAATTGCACCAGCAAAGCGGCACGGTCGCTAACTTTTTCACCTAAGCCTAAAATACCGCCTGAGCACACTTTTATCCCTGCATTTCGAACATTGCCCAAAGTATCCAAACGGTCTTGGTATGTTCTCGTCGTGATAATATTGCCGTAATATTCAGGGGATGTATCAAGGTTATGATTGTAATAGTCTAAACCCGCCTCAGCGAGGCGCTGGGCTTGGGAGTTATCAATCATCCCTAAAGTCATGCAGGTTTCCATCCCTAGGGATTTCACCTCTTTCACCATCATTTCAAGATAAGGCATATCACGCTCTTTTGGATTGCGCCACGCGGCCCCCATACAAAAACGCGTAGACCCGGCCTGCTTAGCTTTTTTTGCTGATTCAAGCACTTGCTGAACTTCCATCAAACGTTCTGTTTCTAAACCTGTTTTATAGCGAGCGCTCTGCGCACAATATTTGCAATCTTCGGGACATGCGCCTGTTTTAATAGACAACAAGGTACTGACTTGTACTTGCTGTGGGTCAAAATGTTGGCGATGTGTTTGTTGCGCCTGAAATAACAACTCAAAAAAAGGCATTGAAAACAGTTCATTAGCTTGTTTTATTGTCCACTGTTTTAATGTATTCATGGAGACACTCCAGTTGAAAAAATTGTTGCCAGTTTAAATATTGTGGTTATCATGTCAACTAAAATGATCTAAAAAAGTTTACAATGGGTAATGATGAATAGTCACGATATTGCTTTTGATAGCCAACACATTTGGCACCCTTATACCTCAATGAGTCACCCTATCCCAGCCTATCCAATCGTTGCAGCACACGGGGTTGAGCTCGAAATGGCAGATGGAAAAAAATTGATTGACGGTATGGCCTCGTGGTGGTCAGCGATTCATGGCTATAACCATCCTGAACTCAACCAAGCAGTCATAAGCCAATTAAATCAGATGTCTCATGTGATGTTCGGCGGAATAACCCACCCACCCGCAGTGAATTTATGCAGGCAGTTAGTCGCCATGACTCCTGAGCCTTTGGAGTGTATTTTTTTGGCCGATTCAGGATCTGTTGCCGTCGAAGTCGCGCTGAAAATGGCGCTGCAATATTGGCAAGCTAGAGGTGAAAAACGTCAACGAATTTTAACATTACGCCATGGATATCATGGGGATACCTTTGGTGCGATGGCGGTCTGTGACCCAGATAACTCCATGCATGGTCTGTATAAAGGCTATTTGCCACCGCATATCTTTGTGGATGCCCCACAATGTGGTTTTTATGATGAATGGGAGCCAAGTGATCTTGAGCCTTTAATTAGTGAATTAACTAAAAATCATCGTGAAATTGCAGCGATCATCTTAGAGCCGATCGTACAAGGCGCGGGTGGAATGCGTATCTATCACCCTGAGTATTTGAAAGGTGTGCGCCAGTTATGTAATGAATATGGGATCTTGCTCATTGCAGATGAAATCGCTACAGGTTTTGGGCGTACAGGAAAACTGTTTGCCTGTCATCACGCCAATATATCACCAGATATTATGTGCTTAGGTAAAGCATTAACAGGCGGTTATATGACGCTTTCAGCGACGCTCACAACACGCCACGTCGCAGAAACGATTAGCAACGGTGAAGCGGGTTGTTTTATGCATGGCCCGACCTTTATGGGTAACCCCCTAGCCTGTGCCGTCGCCGATGCAAGTCTAACTCTGTTGCTTAATAGCCCTTGGCAACAAACGATTGCCAATATTGAACAACAACTCAAAACCGAACTGCTGCCCTTAGCCTCACACTCTGCTGTTGCAGATGTGCGTGTACTTGGCGCTATTGGCGTGATTGAAATGAAGCAGCCTGTAAATACCGCCGCTTTACAAAAAGTGTTTGTGGAAAATGGCGTATGGGTACGCCCATTTGGCAAATTAATTTATATTATGCCACCGTATATCATCACCCCTAAGCAACTCACTAAGGTCACCGATACCATGGCCAAAGTCTTAGGGCAATCAATAAAATAAACTTAATACTTTGTTTTTAAACAGATTTTTAAACAGATTTTTAAACAGATTTTTAAACAGATAATCTCCTAAATAATTTGAGTTATAGCAAGGCGGCAAACAAGGGTATCCCTAGGAGTATACATAAGTATGTGACTAGGGTACCCGCGTGAAGCCAACACAGCTATAACTCGAAGTATGACGGAGATTAAAGGATGAAAGACAGTACCCACATAGGGCCTTTACCTACAGAATAACGCCCCACCTCTGTTAACTTTCCAGTAATCCCGTCAATCTCTGACACTGAAATATGGTCGGATTTTTGCCCGCTGGAGATTAAAAAACGCCCAGTTGCATCGATATTAAAGCCCCTTGGGTGTACCTCGGTTGGGTAACGCGCCTCTAACGTGAGTTCGCAGCCATCATCAGAAATAATATAGTGGCTAATGTAGCTTTCTGAACGCTCACTGACATATAAATGGCGACCATTTGGCGTCACATGAATATCGGCAGCCCAACGTTGGCTTTCATTGCCTGCAGGATAGTTTGCCAATGTTTGCATTGTACGATAACGGGTGAACTTACGGTAAACACCAATGGTTGAATCCAGTTCATTTACACAGTAAATGACTTTCTCCGTTGGATGGAATGCCAAATGGCGAGGGCCTGAATTTGGCGCGGTTGTTATTTGGTCAGCTGTTGCTTCCGTTAAATACCCTTTCTCATTCAGATCAAACAAGCGGATATGATCTTCCCCTAAACAAGGCACCCAAAGTTGCTGATTATCTGCATCGACATGAGATGAATGAGGGTTACGCAAGCCTTCAATCACTTGGATCACTTGACTCGGTACACCATCTTGATTCATCGATAACACAGATAAATTGTGTTGATGATAGGAAGGCACAAACAAGTATTTACCTGTATTATCAAGGGATAAGTGTACAGGTGTACCTGGTACTGATGTTTCTGCTTTTAAGCGTAACGTGCCTTTCGTTTCAATCTCATAGGTTACGACGCGAAAATTTGGGCGCACACCAATATACAGGTGCTTTTTATCATGGCTTAGCACCATTGGTTGCACCTGTCCTGGTGTTTTCACAGTTTGCAGAAGCGTCAACTCCCCCACTTCATTCATTGACCACACATGAATTTGCTGACTTTCGGGACTTGCAATATAAACAACCTGTTCCATCTGAACTCCTTAATTCATGACAAAAATGCTAAGCCGCATCGATAACCTAAATGTATTAGGTCACTATACCTTATATTTTTTAAATTACTGTGAGTAATTAACGCCAATGCCGCTATTACCTTAAACCAACATCGTTAAACTAAAACGGTTCAGTTCGTTACTATTATCAGCTATGATGATAAAATGACCTCATTCCTATAGCTCGCCTATAGGTCACTTCTAAAATCACGTGGAGCCGTTTATGTCATACCGCGTTATTGCGCTCGATCTCGATGGAACACTGCTTGATCATCAAAAGAAGATCCTGCCTGAATCGTTAGCTGTCCTACAAGAAGCCCGCCGCCAAGGCGTCAAAGTGATCATCGTGACAGGCCGTCACCATGTCGCCATTCACCCTTTTTACCAAGCGCTTGATCTGGATACTCCTGCTATTTGCTGTAACGGTACTTACCTTTATGACTATCTCGGGAAAAAAGTTCTCAAATCAAATCCAATGACCCTCGATTCAGTCACTCAAATGATTGATAAGTTACGCGGAACCGATATCCAACATTTAATGTATGTGGATAACGCGATGTTATATAACGCAAAAACTGAAGGTATTACGCGCACATTAAATTGGGCTGATTCATTACCCGCCGCACAACGTCCAACCATTGAGTTTGTTGAAGACTATGCGGATGTGATGCATAACTATGATTCTATTTGGAAATTTGCGGTTAGCTCACAAAATAAAGAGCAGTTACACCAAGTCGTCAACGAAATCGAAAATGATTTTGGCTTAGATTGTGAATGGTCTTGGATGGATCAGGTGGATGTGGGTCGTAAAGGAAATAGTAAAGGCCAACGTTTAAAAGAGTGGGTTGAATCCCAAGGTATGACAATGGAAAATGTTGTCGCTTTTGGTGATAATTTCAATGACTTAAGCATGCTTACCACCGCAGGCCTTGGCGTCGCAATGGGCAACGCTGTCGATGAAATCAAGCAGCAAGCCAAACTGGTCACTCGCGAAAATACCGAACCTGGTATCGCTGAAGTGATCCGCAAATACGTTTTATAATATTTAAACGTTTTTGTATAAAAAGAGAGAGCAATGCTCTCTTTTTATTTTTTAGGTCATTTCTGAAAATTAATCATCAAGAAGAAAACAACAAAAGCTTAAAAATAATAAATAATACTATTTTATTCTGCATCTTTATCGCCTCTGGGAAAAGAGAAGTATTTTAACCCATATCTTTATTGTTTTTACTTATATTCCTCAATCTCCATTATTTTCAATCTTTTTATATTTGTATATTAATGCCTCTTTTTTTTAGATAATGATTTTAGGACTCATAAATATAATAATTTAAAAATGCTAAAACATAATTCTTCTGTCAGAAAAATCATTAAAGAAATTGAATACATCGCCAACAATGCAATAAATCACGATGATTTCAATAAGGCACTAAAGTTAGTACAGAAATTTGGCCAACCACTCAAGTATAAAAATGGTATTTTGTATACCCTTGCTTCTTTGAGCTTTAGTGTTTTTCTCTGGGTGCTATATATCACCTATTATTCCGACTATGATAAAACGTGGGGGGAATACCATTCCTATATCCTAGTTGCCAGTGCTGCCATAACTCTGATGTCCTTGTCTGTATGCCTATTTAGAAGATCCAGAATGAAGAAAATCAGTCACAAAATCTACACTGGTATTGCGTTATTAGATTATGGGATTCATCCTCAGCCACTTAATTCAGGTATAGCGCATAATAACCTTGAAAATTTTGTCGAATTTAACCGAGGCAACTATTCACGGCAAATAATGTATGAATACCCCACACTTTCAGACACAGTACCAGCATTCAGTTTTTATAAATTTGAATTTGTTGATGAAGTTGAGACCGAAGAAACGACAACCGACAGCAAAGGTAACACGACAACAACGAAGAAAACCCGTTATGACCATTATTACCGTTATGGGATCATGACCGACTACTCATATTTTAAAAATATAGCAGTTATCTCAAGCGGTATCGTACCCCATGCAACAAAATATAAAGCTTCATCAATCGAATTCTCTAAATATTTCAAACTTGGTGCGATGAATGAGTTAGAATTATCTAAATGGTTAAAACCAACTATCGTTGAATTATTACTGAATGCACGAAATACATTTAAAAAGCTCAATATTGAAATAAACCAACAGGGTGTAATGTGTATTAGTTTCTCTGATGACGATGTTATTAGTGGAAAATATCATTATAATCTGGAAAGTATTTCTGAATTTTCTGATGAAATTAGTGAAAAAAATAAGTTACCGAAACTAGAGAAACTAATGACGCTACACCAAAATATCATAAAATATACTAATAATAATTTTTAAAATAAGGAAATCATCCATGAGTGGATTTTTAATTTTTATAGTCATCATCGCTATTGCTATACTCGCAACGATCCTCATCCACAACAGTATTATTCAAAAACACAATCGGCTTCGCCAATCTTGGGCTGATGTGATCACTCAAGAGCGTCAAAAAACACAAATTATTCCTAAAATTGAAGGTTTGGTAAAAGACCATAAAGAATATGAATCATCATTGCTCAATAGTTTAACTCAAATGCGTACCGCAGCCGCGAAATTAAACCGTTCAGCTAATGATGTAACACCTGACACATTAAAGGATTTTCAGCACGATTTTAAAAATGCGGTAAGTCATTTTAATGTCGCCGTAGAAAATTACCCTGATTTAAAGTCAATTCAACTTTATCGTGATTTGGCGAATGAAATCTCAGAACAAGAAGACAACGTAGGGGCTGCAATTCGTATATACAACAGTAATGTGGCAACCTTCAATACAGCCATAGAGGTTTTCCCTAACAGTTTGATTAACAATATAATGACAAAGAAAAACCCAGCCATGCCGTTTGATCATGAAGAGTCTGCGAATGCGATTGGATTTAAGCCCTCCTTTTGATTATGAATGTATCACTTTCAGTCAGCACAGATAACGAATAAATACCACCATTTTGGCCACATACTGTTGTATGTGGCTTTCTGTTAACCACATGATTTAAGATTATAAATGACGTGACAACGACACAGCCTTAACTTGCGCGTACACCTTGCGGCCTTTACGAATTGACAGCTCATCACGAGCCCAGCGCGTAATACGAGCCCACAAATAGTGCTCATCGCCTAAATCCAGTTTCACATCAATTTGCTCGCCATCTTCAATCCATTCAACCACTTCTGCAGAAAGAATATTACGAATACTGCTAATTGACGGTTTTTCTAGCACCAATGAAACATCAGAAGCATCGACACGAATACGTAATTCTGCACCTTGATGGCTATCAACCCGCGGGATCCATAACTTTTGACCACCGACAACCACTGCTGTCATATCGTAATCTGGATGCTGGCTATGCACTGTCGCACTGATGACACTACTTAATGTTTCTTTTTGTAGCCAAGGACGCAACGCACTGCTCGCCCATACTTCTTCAAGTGGCCCAAACGCTTTAACTTTCCCGTCTGCCATCACAATCACTTTATCCGCCAAGCGCAGGATTTCATCTAAACTATGGCTTACATACAGAATGGGAATTTTAACGTCCTGAGACAGTTTTTCTAAATAAGGCAATAACTCACGTTTACGCGGTAAGTCTAAAGAAGCCAGCGGCTCGTCCATCAATAAAATTTCAGGGGCCGTTAACAATGCACGACCAATAGCAACACGCTGTTTTTCCCCACCCGACAAGGTTATCGGATAGCGATTAAGGAGTTGTTCAATACCCAATAACTCAACAATGTCATCAAAACGTGATTTCATTGTTGAGGCCATGCCATAACGCAAATTATTTTTGACACGATAATGCGGAAATAACCGAGCATCTTGGAACACATAGCCAATATGGCGTTGTTCAGGCGGCAAACAAATTTTCTTTTCGATATCCACTAAGGTACGGCCATTTAACACTATGCGCCCTTTGTTGGGCTTCGTTAGCCCACCAATCACGTTAATTAAAGAGGTCTTGCCTGCCCCCGATAATCCAAAAACGGCAGTAATACTTTCAGTGGGTAGCTGGGTATTCACTTCTAATTGCAAATCCCCTAACTTTTGGAAAAAATCGAGTTCTAACATCTTACGCTACCCCCAAACGTTTTTTACCCCAACGGGTTAGCCATTCTGAAATTAATAATGAAATCAAAGCTAAAACGATGGCAATAATACACAAACGGGCAGCATCAACTTCCGCACCAGGTGTTTCAATCAGGGTATACATAGCAAGGGGAATCGTTTGGGTTTCACCTGGTATATTAGACACGAAAGTAATAGTGGCACCAAATTCACCCAGAGAACGAGCGAAAGCCAGCACAGTACCCACGATAATACCCGGTAAAGAAAGAGGGATCGTGATCGTAAAAAAGACACGTAAAGGCGTTGCCCCTAGTGTTCTCGCGGCCTGTTCGAGTTTACGGTCTACCGCTTCGAGAGCCAAGCGAATAGCCCGCACCATTAAGGGGAAAGCCACCACCGCAGATGCAAGTGCTGCACCTCGCCAACTAAACGTGAAGCTAAAACCAAACCAGTTATACAGCCATTCACCAATAAAACCGCGTTTTCCCATGCTGATCAATAATAAATAGCCCACTACCACGGGTGGCAGCACCAGTGGTAGATGGATAATACTATCGAGCAGTGTTTTACCCGGGAAATTACAGCGAACCAATACCCAAGCCGTTAAAATACCGAGGGGTAAGCTGAGGATCACAGCGACACTGGATACTTTGAGGCTCAGGTAAATTGCTTCCCATTCATAAGGACTTAACATCTGCAACGAAACACTCTCTTAGTTTTTATTTAGTACGTGGATCAAAACCGTAACGTTTGAACACTTCAGAAGCCGCTGGGGTTTTCAGGTATTCGTAGTAGTCACGAGTCGCTTTATTGTCTTGATCTTTAACGATAGCCATTGGGTATTCAACAGGTTTATGTGAATCTGCAGGGAAAATACCCACCACTTTTACTTTTTGGCTTGCAACCGCATCAGAGCCGTACACAATACCTAAAGGTGCTTCTTGGCGTTCAACCAGTGCCATACCACTACGCACGTTATTGGTACGTGCTAATAATGGATCAACGGTTTCCCATGCCCCTAAGTTACCTAATGCTTCTTTCGCATAGATACCGACTGGCACGTGGTCAGGGTCACCAACTGCTAATCGGCCACCATCTAACAGTTTTTTCCAATCTGTTTGTTTGTTAATTTCGACTTTATCTATTTTTGAATCTTTTGGTGCGATTAATACTAGCTCATTACCTAATAAGGTGTAGCGTGTATTTTCGACCATTAATTTTTTATCGATAGCGTAATCCATCCACTGTTGGTCAGCAGAAATAAACAGATTAGCAGGTGCGCCTTGTTCAATTTGACGGGCTAATGTGGAAGACGATGCATAAGATGCCACCACTTCTACATTGGATTCTTTTTTGTATTGTTCTGAAATTTCATTCAGCGCGTTAGTTAAAGAAGCAGCAGCGAAAACGGTAATTTTATCAGCGGCAAAGCTGTTGCTTGCCATTGTTAACGTTAATGTTGCACTAGCAAGAAGAGATACCAAACCTTTTTTCATTTTAATCCACCATAGTATTAGTTAACACGCTATATATATCAGGACACAGCGATAACTTAAAGTTAAACTACGTATAAAAGTGTGCTGGCTCAAGAAATGATGCAACTTTACTGCATGTTATCCATAAATAATAAATCAGTCCCCACCATTTTTAGTTTTTGAAAAAATCGTTTTTGTATAGTTTACAACTTATTTCCCTTGTAACTTTATCGGCACAAATCGTACACATGTGAATTTTTCGTCAAATATTTGCAAGTAGATAAAAACAACGGAGAGACCATGGCCATTCAACCGACAACCCTTTCTCCATCTCAAACTCACTATATGGGTGGATTAACTATTGAGCAATTCCATGGGCTATTTGCAAAAGAAATTGTCCCTGAAACCTTAGAGTTTTTGGCTAGTTCTGCGAGTGATGGAAACTTGAATAGCATTGATTTACTACACAATATCGCTCTTCGACAAGATATAGAGGGAAGAAAAGCAGAGAATATCCTGTTTGATTTATTTAGCGGGAAACGATCTGGAAAGCAAGGTATCGATAAAGAAATACAAGAAACGAGTAAAGTCTTATATCAATCAACACATCATAAAGACGCTTTCATTAAACCATCTAAGTTACTGTATATCATTGGTTCAACAATAGAAAATCAGGCATCTAAGCGAGACACTGTGAATTTGCTTAAAGCGTGTTTACCTGAAGAAACCTTCTCTAAACCGTTAGAGGAATTAAACCCATGGAGTCATAACCGGATGACACAATCGGATGAAATCGACTCCGCAATTAAGGGAATTAATGTCTTATCAGAAGACATCACTATCAACCATGCTCTAGGCCTTTATGCTCCCAATCCACAACAAAGCAATACAAATCAATTGAACGACATCATCGCAGAAAAAATAATAAATGAGACATTTAATCAATATGAATTAATCCCCGTAAACACACATGAGCATTGGATTTTGTTGATGATTTATAAAGATTCATCAACCGACGAAATGAAAGCTTTGGTCTTTAACTCCTTCCATCCCCTCAGCTTGGATGTTCGTAATCAACTCATCAATTCTGCTGAATTAATGGGAGTAAACAATCCTGACGTCGTATTTATTGAAGGAAATCTTCAAAAGCATGTCCCAAACGGTTGTGGGCTTTTTGTTATCGAAGCTATTAAACAATTTGTAGATAATAATCAAAACGACCCTGTCGCTACACTACAAAAGTTTCACAATAATTTTTTGATGAGAACAGAAGAAGAACAAGAACAATTTAACCTTCACCGCCGTCGACAGTTATTTTCAAATTACTACGATAATAAATACCTATCATTAAGAGATTTCTCTTCAACATGAAAAACCCCCTGATTGCATTCGCAATCAGGGGGTCTATGATCAGTACGAGCGGTAATCGCTAAGGGTTACTTATTCTCAGTGTTATGATGCGGAACATGAGCTTTAGACAGTAAGTTAAAGAATGCGCCTAAGCCATAAATCAAGCCCATGATTAAAAACATCACAACTGGAACCATCATCAGAGCAAAACCTAAACTTTTAATGAGTTCTAACATAAAAAAGCCTCTTCAGTGATACTGTACCCACCAGCCTACAAGATACGCTGACGAGGGAAAATTCGACTCTCAATACATCTATTATAAATACAATGATTATAAATCAAATCAAAATAATAACGCATAATCACGTTATAATGCAGACTATTTTAGACAAAATATTATACTAACGACATACTAAACGTGCTTTTTAACTCTGTCACCACCAACCTAGCTGGAAGGGAGAAAAATATGCAGGCAGAAATCTTACTCACACTTAAGTTGCAGGGCAGCTTATTTGCTGATCCACGCCGTATCGCACTACTCAAACAAATTAAAGCGACCGGTTCTATCAGCCAAGGCGCTAAACTTGCAGGTATTAGTTATAAAAGTGCTTGGGATGCCATCAATGAGATGAACCAACTCACCGATGATATTCTGGTTGATCGCGCAACTGGCGGAAAAGGCGGTGGTGGCACCACATTAACACATTACGGCGAAAGACTGCTCCAGCTATATGATTTATTAGCACAAATTCAACAGAAAGCCTTTGATGTTCTCAAGGAAGATAATTTACCCCTTGATAGCCTACTTGCGGCAATTTCGCGCTTTTCACTGCAAACGAGTGCACGTAACCAGTTTTTCGGTACATTGATTGCTCGCGACCATACACATGTCCAACAACACGTTCAAATCCGTTTAGCGGATAACAGTACAGTGATCAATGCCGCACTGACTGAGCAAAGTGCTAACCGTTTAGGGTTAGTCGAAGGCAAAGAAGTGCTCGCATTAATTAAAGCGCCTTGGGTTAAGCTCAGCAAACAACCAAACCAAACCGAGTTCGATAACCGTCTTGAAGGCAAAATCACTGCACTAGAACGTGGTAAAGATAATAGCGAAGTGATCGTCACACTAACAGGCGGTGAAACACTCTGTTCAACCCTGCCAAATAGTGATGTTGATGCTCTATCTTTGCAAGTTAACGATACGATCACTGCACTTTTCAATGCAGACCAAGTGATTGTCGCTACCCTTTGCTAAATAAATCGGCTTACTTGCTTGAAAAAGTAAGTAAGCATTCACCTTTTTCTCTCGCCCTCCTCGCTCAATTGTTGACTTTATCCTCAATCCTGATTATTCCTGTTAGATAACAAGGTAAATATTCATGATAAGGAAGCTTGATGAGCGCAATAACAATACAACATAGCAGCTTTAAGCTCAGTGAAACACAAACGCTTGATATTCCACAACTCAATATTAACAAAGGTGAAAGCTGGGCATTTATTGGTTCTAACGGCAGTGGTAAATCATCACTGGCTCGTGTTCTTTCCAACGAGCTCAAACCACTTTCTGGTGTTGTCAAAAATACCTTTAACGCCCCTGTTCGCCTTTCGTTTGAACAGCTACAAAAAATCATTAGTGAAGAGTGGCAACGTAATAATACCGACCTGCTCAGTGATGATGAGGAAGATACTGGTTATACCGCTGCTGAAATTATTCAATTTAACCATAAAGACAATGAATATTGCTTAGAACTCGCCGCACGATTCGGCATCCGTGACTTACTTTCTCGTCGTTTTAAATATCTTTCTACAGGGGAAACACGTAAAGTTCTGTTATGCCAGACATTAATGGGTAATCCTGACCTACTGATTTTAGATGAGCCCTTTGATGGCTTAGACGTCTATTCGCGTAGCAACTTGAGCGAACTACTCTACAGTTTGTCTGAAAAAGGCCTAACGTTAGTTTTAGTATTAAACCGCTTTGATGAACTTCCAGATTATATTGAAAATATGGGCGTAGTAGCGGGTTGTAAATTAACGATGTATGGTGATAGAGAGTCAGTACTTGCTAACACCCTAATCAGCCAGTTACAGCACAGTGAAAAAATTAAGCAGCTGTCCATTCCAGATACAGAAGACCCAACAAACGACGAAAAGCTAGATGATACAACCCCTCGTATCATTTTAAATAATGGTGTCATCAGTTATAACGACAAGCCCATTTTGCATGGATTAACTTGGCATGTTAACCCTGGTGAACACTGGCAAATTATTGGAGAAAATGGCGCGGGGAAATCCACCTTATTAAGCTTAATCACAGGTGATCATCCACAAGGCTATAGCAATGATTTAACTTTATTTGGCCGCCGCCGCGGCAGCGGAGAAACCATTTGGGACATTAAGCGCCACATCGGTTATGTGAGTAACAGTATTCACCAAGAGTATCGCGTCGCGACTAGTGTGCTCAATGTGATTATTTCTGGTTTCCATGATTCCATCGGTTTATACCAAACACCATCGGATCGCCAGATACAATTAGCGTATGAATGGTTAGCGTTGTTAGGGTTTCCGTCTCAAACCGCGCAACAACCTTTCCATAGCCTTTCATGGGGCCAACAACGGTTAGTTTTAATCGCGCGAGCACTTGTCAAACATCCAGCGATGCTCATTCTAGATGAACCATTGCAAGGGCTTGATGGACTGAATAGATTACTCGTTTTGCGCTTTATTGATGTGATGCTCAAGCAAGGTAATACCCAATTGCTATTTGTTACCCACCATCAGGAAGATGCGCCAGACTGTATAACTCATCGGTTAACCTTCGTTCCTGAGAGTGGGAAATATCGCTACGATATTGAAGAGGTTATCCGCAGCTAAAAAGTGTCAGTAATTTGGCAAATAAACCAAGTTGCTGATAGCTTTTCATAAAGTCGCAAGATGCTTTGCTTGATATCCATCATAAGAATATGTAAACAGTGATTTTATCGCTTGCTGTATCGATTCAATTAGAGTTAAATTTACTGTATCGACAAATTAATTAACCAAGAAAACAAATATCACTATTGGTGTCGTATTTGTTTTTCACATTGATAGGGATAAAAAACAAGTTGCTACTGGCGTTCAAGTTGACTATCCCTATAATGTAGGTCAGCAACAATTCATTTCTAATTAGAATGTACTGATAGGAGTTTTAGCTATGGCTGTAACTAAACTGGTTTTAGTAAGACACGGTGAAAGTGAGTGGAACAAAGAAAACCGCTTCACAGGTTGGACGGATGTTGAGTTATCTGATAAAGGCCGCGAAGAAGCAAAAGTTGCGGGCCAATTATTGAAAGATGAAGGCTTTGTCTTTGATTTTGCTTACACTTCTGTGCTGAAACGCGCTATCCATACTCTGTGGAACATTCTTGATCAAGTTGAGCAACAATGGCTGCCAGTTGAAAAAAGCTGGAAACTGAATGAGCGCCACTACGGTGCCCTGCAAGGTTTAGACAAATCAGAAACAGCGGCAAAATACGGTGACGAGCAAGTTAAACTGTGGCGCCGTGGCTTCGCCATCACTCCACCAGATCTGACTAAAGATGATGAGCGTTACCCAGGTCACGACCCACGTTATGCAAAACTATCAGAAAGCGAATTACCTGTGACTGAAAGCTTAGCAACCACTATCGACCGTGTTGTTCCTTATTGGGAAGAAGTAATTAAGCCACGCGTTGCAAGCGGTGAGAAAGTCATTATTGCTGCACACGGTAACTCACTGCGTGCACTGGTGAAATACTTGGATAACATGGGTGAAGATGAAATTCTGAACCTTAACATCCCAACTGCGGTACCTATGGTTTATGAGTTCGATGAAAACATGAAACCAATCAAACGTTACTACTTAGGTAACCAAGACGAAATCGCAGCAAAACAAGCTGCGGTAGCGAACCAAGGTAAAGCGAAGTAAGTATTCACTTTATATTACCGAGAAAGGGTTAAGCGCAAGCTTAGCCCTTTTTTATTATCCTTTGTTCTCCTTCCTACAAAAATTACCAACTCAAGGTGTCAGAAATTCAAATAACCGACTATCATAGGGAAAATTTTTTGAAAGGTTGATAAAACAACGAAATGAATAAATTTAATATCTATGTTTGGGTTGGCCTGGTGCTCAGCGCCAGTATTTTAGGTTCACTTCTGTATATGATCAATGCAGGTGAACTGGTTATTGATGGTTCAAATGGTGCCGCCAATCATGAACTGATGAAAACCTTAATGATCATTGCTTGCGTCAGCTTTCCAATCCAAATTGTTAGCATGATGGTGATGGCCTATAAGCCCAAATTATCAATCGTTCTCGCTATCATTAGTAGTGTAGCCTTAATGCCAATCACCATTGTTTTTGCCATGGGAATGATTTTTTCTGCCACACGCTGGCGTTATCGTCAATTAGAGCCATTTGATACCAGCCTTAATGTCGGCTTTACTGAGAAGGTTGAATTTAATAAACGTAATAACCGCATTGTTGTGATTTCCCTTGGGATCATCAGCATTGCCTTTATTTTATTGAGCCAAAGTTTGGGGATGTTTTTATTTGTTCTGACCATTTTTCTTGGTTACTTTGGTAAAAAAGCAAGTGATAACCTCTATTTAGCTGTTAAAGACGCGCAGTTTTATATTCGCCCAAATATTTTTGCGCATTGTTATCGCATTCCACTAAAAAACGTTACTTATGTAAAAGGTGAGAAAGGGAAAGTGTTCTTTGATGTTCAAACCTCAGAGGAGCCATTGCAATTAACCGCGACACCGGCAAATGCAACACCTGAAGAACAAGCTAATTTAAAAGCATTTCTCGAAAAGATCCCAAAAAATCAATAAAAAACAAAAAACCATGGTCAGCTAACAAGCTGACCATGATTCACTTAATTTACTTGTGGCACCATTGGTATAAATGGTTTAATGGGCTCTACTTTTATTGCAGCATCATTAATAGCATGAGCATCTAGAACCTTAAACCCTGCAAGAGACAGCGTTAATTGTTCTGTAACATCATTTGTTGTAAGTTCAAATACATTTAAAATATTTACATTTTTATCTTGTAAGCTAATGCCTGCTTGTTCAAAATAAACTTTAAGTTCGCTATTTTTTTCTAATAATATCTTACTGTATTCTTTATAGTCTTCAATCTCAGCCTTTATCTCACTAATTTTATCTTCATCTAGTTCTTTATTTTCCAAATTATTATTAAGATTAACAACTTCACCCTCAAGATATTTTATATACTCCTCATTTCCTTTAAACTCTCGAATATAATTATAACCATCATAGCTTTTATTGTTTTCATAAAAGCAATTTTTATAATATA
Organism: Providencia xihuensis; assembly: GCF_041953405.1. Lineage (NCBI taxonomy): Bacteria > Pseudomonadati > Pseudomonadota > Gammaproteobacteria > Enterobacterales > Morganellaceae > Providencia > Providencia xihuensis. Next base: position 3,332,709 of record NZ_CP169565.1, read on the forward strand.
AGCTATCAATGGAGTTTTTCGTTTGATTTATTTTATTATTTAATTCATAGCTACTCTCATTGAAATCTTGAAATATTGACTGAAACTCATTTTTTCCTCCATTAAGATTAGCAATATCATCCAGACTAATTTGCGGTGCTAATTTTAGCGTGTTTTTTAATATATCTTTTTTATCTGAGATAAATTTTTCAAATACTTTAATATCGTTAGGTGATTTCTGATATGCTTCAATTTTAACTAATAACATATCTAACTCTTCAATTTGTTCTTGCAACGTTGGTATAAAAGAATTCAATTCATATTGATACATTAACATAAGGATAATATTTTCATGCTTAATATCATCATAAACATCAGGTTTTTCAATCACCAAATCTCGAAGCTTACTACTATTTAAAGTTATTTCTTTTTTATATTTATTATACTCATCAATTAGCCCAACCACTTCTGCATGCAAATCGTTCGCTATTCTCATTGTATTTATTTTATAATTAGCATTACTATATTCATTATATCTCATTTTAAATTCCTTTTAAATTTACATTTTAAAAGCCATCTAGCGGAAAATTAAAAATACGCCATAAAACTAAGAATGACAAATTTAGTTTTAGTATAATATAAAAACAAAAAAATGATGATAATGATAATTAAGTAAACTAAGAGGTTTTATGAATAAATAATAAAAAACCTATTCCAATAATATGAATAGGTTTTTTATTTAATCTTATTGAATAACTTATTTATTTCGACGCGCTATCACAGCTTCTGATAACTGGCGTAATACTTTTTCTGTATCATCCCAACCAATACACGCATCTGTCACACTTTGTCCGTAAACTAAAGGCTCGCCAGATTCTAAATCTTGATTACCTTCAACTAAATTACTTTCAATCATGACACCGCTGATTGTGTACGTGCCGCCACGAATCTGTTCACAAACATCAAGAGCAACTTCCATCTGCTTTTCAAATTTCTTGCAGCTATTGGCGTGACTAAAGTCAATCATAATGTTTGGAGCAAGTTCAGCCTTAACTAAACTTTCTTTAACCGCTTTGACATGCTCCGCACTATAGTTTGGTTCTTTTCCACCACGTAAAATGATATGGCAATCTGGATTCCCGCTGGTATTAACAATAGCCGAATGTCCCCATTTAGTGACGGACAAAAAACTATGTGCTGAACGTGCTGAGTTGATGGCGTCAATCGCAATTTTAATCGTGCCGTCAGTTCCATTTTTGAAGCCCACAGGACAGGATAATCCAGAAGCAAGCTCACGATGAACCTGTGATTCTGTTGTTCTTGCTCCGATTGCCCCCCAACTCATCAAATCTGCCACGTACTGCGGAGTTATCATATCTAAAAATTCTCCTGCCGTCGGCAAGCCTTGACTATTAATTGTTAATAATAACTCACGTGCGATGCGCAAGCCTTCATTAATATCAAAACTACGATCCATATGTGGATCATTAATTAGCCCTTTCCAACCAACTGTGGTACGCGGTTTTTCAAAATAAACACGCATAACGATTTCTAAGGAGTCTTTTAACTCATCACGTAGTTTTTTTAAGCGCTCAGCATATTCTAGTGCAGCTTTTGTGTCATGAATTGAGCAAGGGCCAATAATAACAACTAAGCGGTCATCATCCCCTTCTAGGATATTATGAATAGCAAGGCGTGCTTCATGAACGGTAAACGCAGCTTTATCGGTTGCTGGAAATTTTTCAAGCAGAGCAATAGGGGGTAATAATTCTTTTATTTGTTTAATTCTGACGTCATCGTTCTGATAGTTCATACCTGTATATCCAATGTTTATTATTTTTTACTGTTGTTGATTTGCATACCTAATTTATCCCAAGCTAGAGCACAAAATAGACCTATGAGCTCGCTCACTGCACTTAAAAGATGAATTGATAACTTAAAAGATAATCGGCATCGAATTTTTAATCTAACCGTTCAGCGAACATCTGTAAACAGCTTAGCGCATACAGAAACAAGGGATTTATCTACGGCTGATTATAAAATGAGGAGAAATATGAATATTTAGCACAATAAGTAGGATCAATTCGCATTTTACAGCGTTAAAAATAAGTAAAACGGCTAAATAACGAGGATATTACTTTAGCCGTTTTCTGTTTTTTTTCAGGTTATGGACGAGATAAAGGCGATGAACCATTATCTTTTGCTGATTTTATCCAAAGTCGGGAGCCATTTAAGGCTATACCCAGCAAAATAAGGTATTCCAACGACATCGCGTATACCCCTTGGATAAAGAAAATCACAATGCTTATCACATTAATGATCACCCATAATAACCAGTTTTCAACGTACTTACGCGTCATTAAGATCATCGCCACCACAGAAAGAATGGTCATTGTCGAATCCCAGAACGGAAATGCATCAGGCTCTATGGTTGGCATCGCCAAATTGGCACCAAGCATATTCAAGATCTCAACCGCCCAAGTCGCAAGCACACCAAATACCACATCAATATTAAAAGTCAGATAGAGAATTGCTAATACCGAAAGCACTAGGGTGACAGAGGCTTTTGGTAGGCTTAACCAGCGGATCTTTAATTCTGCTTGTTGAGAGCTATTCACACGGCTCCATGCATACCAACCATAAATATTAGCGACAAAGAAAAATATCTGTAAAAGTAAATTCGCATACAATTGAATCTGAAAGAAAATGACAGCAAATAGAGAAACGTTAATTAAACCAAACAGATAATTAATCGTTTTCTCTAAACTTGCCAGTAAGATACAAAGCAAGCCTGCTATTGTCCCGACGGCCTCAATATACGATAAATCATACACGGAACCCCATAGAGGAATTTGTACTAACGTATTGGCTGTACTAAAAAAATCCATCCCGAAATCCTTTTAAAGGTTAGTCAATATTATATTGCTCAGTATTGCATTTAAATTATGCGGGTTATTTTAGACTCTGTGCAAAATTTAACATTTTATTCAGCGGTAATAACGCTTTTTTACGTAAATCATCACTAACATGTATTTGATGACTCTGTGAATTCCCTTCTAATGCCTCTGCAATCGCTTTTAAGCCATTCATCGCCATCCAAGGACAATGAGCACATGTTCGACATGTTGCCCCCTCTCCTGCGGTTGGCGCAATATATAGGGCTTTTTCAGGGCAAGCCTGCTGCATTTTATAAAAAATCCCTTTATCCGTTGCCACAATCATGGATGGATTAGGTAAATCTTGTGCTGCTTTAATTAATTGACTTGTGGAGCCTACTGCATCGGCAAGATCAACAATGGCTTGAGGTGATTCAGGATGAACCAACACGGCAGCTTCAGGATAAAGCGCCTTCATTTTTTCCAAGGACTGTGTTTTAAATTCATCATGTACAATACATGCGCCTTCCCAGCACAGAATATCTGCGCCAGTTTGCTGCTGTACATAACGCCCAAGATGGCGATCGGGTGCCCAAATAATTTTTTCACCTAAGCTATCAAGGTGTTCTATTAACTCAACGGCAATACTGGAGGTCACAACCCAATCTGCACGGGCTTTTACCGCAGCTGACGTATTGGCGTACACCACCACTGTTCTATCTGGATGAGCATCACAAAAGCGAATAAATTCGTCTTCTGGACAACCAATATCAAGGGAGCATTGAGCGTCCAATGTTGGCATCAAAACGTTTTTTTCTGGGCTGAGTATTTTGGCGGTTTCACCCATAAATTTTACGCCAGCAACCAGCAATGTTGATGCAGAATGTTTAGCGCCGAAACGTGCCATTTCTAACGAGTCTGCGACGCACCCACCAGTCTCTTCTGCTAGTGCTTGAATTTCAGGATCGGTATAGTAGTGTGCAACGATAACGGCATTTTTTTCAATCAGCAATGATTTGATCTGCTCACGATAAAACGCTTTTTCATCCGAGCTTAATATCGCAGGTTTCGGTGGGAATGGGTAAACTGACTGTTCAAAATCGATAAACACGCTCATTTCTTGCCCCTGTTTAGCATAAATCGATTTTATGACTTTAATTAAGTTTAAAACCGAAAAATAAAGCAATTTTGTTTTATATACTAAACAAGATACTCCACTTCGTTCAAGATGTCTCCACTCATTTTACTTATTGAGCATCATTTTTCACCGTTATCCATTTTTCTTAACGGATTTTTATACATAAAAACGAAAGATGACCACTCTTTGATTGATAGCTAGCTGTTTAATGAACGGAGCATCTGTACATACAAAATAGAACAAGTTAACGTTGTAGGTGCATCGAATAAACAATGGCTATCTGCCTACTTCTAGTATAGGCAGATAGAATATTAATATATTGGCATCGGCGGTAAAATTGATGTTATAACATCAAAATAGCTTACTGCCTGAAAGGACAAGGGCTGCCCACGTAAAAAACCTACCATACTCTCTGCTAAATGACTATCATCACTACGCCGTTCCAGTTTTATATTATCTTGATTACTGACTCCTTCTTTTTTATTCATATCATTTTGCATTAACTTATCACTCAATATATCAGCTTTTTGTTTATTATCTGTAACAGTGTCAACGTTATCATTTTCAGGATTATTAATATCATCACCCACGTCTAATGCATCATCATGTTGTAAATAATCTATTGCATAAGATACATCATGTGCTGCATACCTTAAATCAGCGACAGAAGAGTGAAAAGTTAGTGTATATTCTTTAGCATCTATAACTAACTGGCTAATATTATAATCAAATTTGAATAACAGCCTATTAAATTGAGAACCAATGAATGGATAATTACGTATACTATTTGCTACATCAGTATAATCCTCTACGATATTGGGTGTAATATTTTTTATCTCTGATGGGTTTTCAATGTAAAACCTCAGTTCATCTTGTAGTTTCTGGTATTTATCTAGCGCCCCCTTAACGATATGAATATAATCTTTAATTCTATTTATATAGTTTTTAGACTGAATATATTCCACATAGGTTAGTTGTATTTTGTTTTGATAACTATTTTCATCAAATATATTCTGATGCTTAGATTCAATTATTAATATTTCTTCAGTTAATGAATCCACCCCTAAATAAAGCCTTCTAATTTTTTCATTTATGTACTGGTAATTCTTCTTTAAATCTAAAAAATATTTTTTCCCTTCCAATTTATTCACTTCCATTTTAATTTCCTTTAAAAAAATGAATAATAATTTCATAAGAAATAAAATACAAATTTTATTTTAATATAAAAAAGAAAAAATAATAATTTCAAAATATAAGCATAATAACTCAAGATACATTCATAAAAATGGAAATTACATTAAATTTTCCATCACTGTTCTATTTTTCCTTGGTTACCGATTTTTAACATAATGTACTATTAGTTGCTAACATCACTAAGTTCCGACGCTTTTCACTCACTTGTAAAGAAATTTTGTCATTTAGGTGCACTTTTCATGCTTTTTACATTTGATCCTTCGCTTTTCTGTCCCTTTATCGGTATCTTAGCGCATCCTGTTATATTGAATAGGCCAGTTATGGAATCACCTGCATCGTTAATAAATAAAATAATTTCTATTTCACTACTCGACCCGAGAATTGAAGCCGTGGTATTAACAGGTTCGCGAGGTCGGGAGCAAGATATCGACAGTTATTCCGATATTGATATCGAATTAATCGGCCATGGCGTGACAGAACTCTTTCAACAAAAGCATTGGATTGATAACTTTGGCAAACCACTCGCTGCACTTCATTTACTTAACTTGGAAGATGATGCCCCTGATTGGCCAACCTGCTTAGTCATCTATGAAGAAGGCCGAAAAGTGGATTTTACTTTCGCAGAGCCTGAACGCCTAGAGAAAATGAAGCGTGAGGGGTTAGATGCCACATTTTCACGGGGCTTTGCTGTTTTATTAGATAAAACGGGGATCACTAATAGTCTACCTGAAAATGCCAATCCAACCTCTTTAATACCCATCCCCTTGAGCGCCTGTGAATTTGCTGAGATTGTTACCGATTTTTGGCATGAAGCCCACCAAGTGGCGATTGCATTAACACGTGATGAGTTATGGGTGGCGTGGTCACGAAGCGCAGATATGAAGCAGTATTTTCTGACGCTGATTGAGCATCTGGTTTCTATCCAAGGTGAGCATGTTTGGTATAAGGGCCGTAAGTACCATGAATGGATGCCATTAAAATATATTCAAGCGCTAGAAATCATTTTTAATTGCGGTACAGCAGAGAAAGCGGCGTTATCATTACAGTGTTTAATGCGCTGTTTTGCTGAAGTTAGTGTAAGTCTCGCGAAATTACAGAGTTATGACGATATGCGTGATATGGCTGAAAAAATGCAAGAGTTAGTGATTGGTTTTTTATTGGACAACGGATTGTTACCAGAAAAGTAGTCATTTTTAAATAAGGCACTGCAAGGGAATGCGGTGTTTTTGATTAGGTCAGTATTTTCTGAACCTGCAACCAGCTTGTCGAAGTATGGAAACCGATTGAATATTGACTTGAATGTGTGATAGATACTGTGATGTGTGGCTTGAGATGGTGGGTCGTGCAGGATTTAAATCCTTCGGATTTAGCCTTCGGCCTGAACCTGCAACCAGCTTGTCGAGGTATGGAAACCGATTGAATATTGACTTGAATGTGTGATGGATACTGTGATGTGTGACTTGAGATGGTGGGTCGTGCAGGATTTAAATCCTTCGGATTTAGCCTTCGGCCTGAACCTACAACCAGCTTGTCGAGGTATGGAAACCGATTGAATATTGACTTGAATGTGTGATGGATACTGTGATGTGTGACTTGAGATGGTGGGTCGTGCAGGATTTAAATCCTTCGGATTTAGCCTTCGGCCTGAACCTGCAACCAGCTTGTCGAGGTATGGAAACCGATTGAATATTGACTTGAATGTGTGATAGATACTGTGATGTGTGGCTTGAGATGGTGGGTCGTGCAGGATTTAAATCCTTCGGATTTAGCCTTCGGCCTGAACCTGCAACCAGCTTGTCGAGGTATGGAAACCGATTGAATATTGACTTGAATGTGTGATGGATACTGTGATGTGTGACTTGAGATGGTGGGTCGTGCAGGATTTAAATCCTTCGGATTTAGCCTTCGGCCTGAACCTGCAACCAGCTTGTCGAGGTTGGGAAACCAATTGAATATTGACTTGAATGTGTGATGGATACTGTGATGTGTGGCTTGAGATGGTGGGTCGTGCAGGATTCGAACCTGCGACCAATTGATTAAAAGTCAACTGCTCTACCGACTGAGCTAACGACCCATCTTGTAAATCTTTTCTAACTAGTCACCGTTTCTTACCCTACGGGTTGAACCTGCGACCATCTTGTAAAACTCAATCAATCTACTGACTGACCTAACTACCCATCTGAACAGCTTTAAGTTTTAAACTGTTTACTGCTTTAGATGGTGGGTCGTGCAGGATTCGAACCTGCGACCAATTGATTAAAAGTCAACTGCTCTACCGACTGAGCTAACGACCCATCTTGTAAAACCAAATCAACCTACTGACTGACCTAACTACCCATCTGAACAGCTTTAAGTTTTAAACTGTTTACTGCTTTAGATGGTGGGTCGTGCAGGATTCGAACCTGCGACCAATTGATTAAAAGTCAACTGCTCTACCGACTGAGCTAACGACCCATCTTGTAAAACCAAATCAATCTACTGACTGACCTAACTACCCATCTGAACAGCTTTAAGTTTTAAACTGCTTACTGCTTTAGATGGTGGGTCGTGCAGGATTCGAACCTGCGACCAATTGATTAAAAGTCAACTGCTCTACCGACTGAGCTAACGACCCATCTTGTAAATCTTTTCTAACTAGTCACCGTTTCTTACCCTACGGGTTGAACCTGCGACCATCTTGTAAAACTCAATCAATCTACCGACTGAGCTAACGGTTCACCTAAAACTAAATTTCTTACTGTTTTGCGAGATTTTCGGTTAACCGTATTCTCGTATCAACGGCGGCTTATATTACTGATTTCTGACGAGGGTGCAATGATTTTTTTGCATAAAAAGATTGAATGCACATTTATCATACTGATAACCCCGAAATATTCGGCAATATCGCTTCGGGGCTAGGAATTAAAGTGCGCTTAGCTTTTTTTCAGCTAATTTAGAGCCCGCACTGTTTGGATATTGTTTCAACACCTGCTGGTAAACAGCTTTCGCTTTATCTTTTTGTCCCTTGTCTTGCATGATCAGCCCAACTTTATATAGAGCTTCACTGCTTTTTTGGGATTTTGGATATTGCTTCACTACCGTGGCAAAGTAGAATGCAGCGTCGTCCTTGCTACCTTTATTGTAGTTTAACTGCCCCAACCAATAGTTGGCGTTAGATTGATATCCTGACTTAGGATAGGCTTTAACAAAGCCTTGTAATGCACCGATAGCATCATCAATTTGAGCTTTTGACTTGCTTTCCATTGCGAGCTTAACCGCAGCATTGTAATCATCTTTCTCATTTCCACCTGTGTTAGCAGCTGCCGCTGGTGTATTTGAGGAAGATGATGTATTTGCTGAACTTGTATCAGGCGCATCACCTGAGTTAGCTGAATTGCCGCCACCCGCATTGTCTAATTGCATGTACAAATCTTTTTGGCGCTCGATGACTTGATTCAATTTGTATTCACTTTCTTGAATCTGACCACGTAACATATCGATATCACGTTGGTTATCAGCGAGTTGTTGTTGAATTTGATACAGAATTTGACCTTGAGAAGAAACTGCAGTCTCAAGTTGGGATAGACGGTCACCTGGAGAACCAGATCCGACATTGTTGATTGGCGCTTGGGCAATAGCGGCCCAAGGGGCCGCTACGCCAACCAATAACGACAGACCGACTAGTAAATGTCTGAAGTTACTGTTCATAATAGATAATTTCGCTTATCTATTAGTATGCAATGACTGCACGACGGTTTTTCGCGTAGTCTGCTTCAGTATGACCTAACACAGCTGGTTTTTCTTTACCGTAAGAAACCAGTGAAACTTGATCACCAGAAACACCTTTGCTTTGCAGGTACATTTTAACTGCATTAGCACGACGCTCGCCCAGTGCGATGTTGTATTCTGGAGTACCACGCTCATCCGCATGACCTTCAACAACAACACGTACAGATGGGTTGCTACGCAGGAATGCTGCGTGTGCATCTAACATATCAGCGTATTCTGGAGATACGTTGTATTTGTCAAAGCCAAAGTAAACAGTGTTGTTTTGTTGCAGCTGTTCCATTTGCTGACGTGCCAGCTCTTCCGCAGACAGACCAGTGTTAGTTTGGTTAGTAGAAGTATCTACGCCATCTTGGTCATTGTTTTTGTTAGAGCTACAAGCTGCGACTGCCATGATTGGTAACGCGATCATCAGCCCTTTAAGCACTTTATTCAGTTGCATCGTTTTGATCCTTAATATTTTTTGCCACACATTATTATTATGCATCACAGATACGGAGACCAGGCAGGGAATTTAACCTGTCCATCGGTCGCCGGAAGACGCGCTTTGAAACGCCCGTCGGTCGAAACTAGCTGCAATATAGTCCCCAAGCCTTGAGAGGAGCTATAAATTACCATAGTGCCGTTAGGTGCGATACTCGGCGTTTCATCTAGGAACGTTTTCGTTAAAAATTCAACGTTATTCGTTGCCAGATCTTGTTTGGCGACATGTTGCTGACCGCCGCCGGAGCTGACCATCACTAAGAAAGTACCATCCGGGCTAACGTCAGCGTCCTGATTTTGTGTTCCTTCCCAAGATACACGTGTCGGGCTGCCACCATTAATATTCATTTTATAAATCTGCGGACGTCCAGCCTGATCTGAAGTATAGACCAAAGTTTGGCTATCTGGCATCCAACTTGGCTCAGTATTATTACTGCGACCATCGGTTACCTGACGAATTTGCCCACTTGCTAAATCCATAACATATAAATTCAGGCTGCCTGTTTTAGACAGTGCAAATGCCAATTTTGTCCCATCAGGAGAGAATGCAGGTGCCCCATTATGACGTGGGAAAGATGCAACCTGACGAACCGCCCCTGAAGACAAGGTTTGAATGACAAGTGCTGAACTACCGCTTTCAAAAGTTACATACGCCAGTTTCTCACCATCTGGTGACCAAGCTGGCGACATTAAAGGTTCTGGTGAACGGTGAACCGTGAATTGGTTAAAACCGTCATAATCAGAAACTCGTAATTCATATGGATACTGACCGCCTTTGTTCACAACAACATATGCAATGCGTGTACGGAATGCACCACGAATGCCTGTCAGTTTTTCAAAGACTTCATCACTTGCAGTGTGCGCCGCATAGCGTAACCACTCTTTAGTGACTTTAAATTGATTTTGAGATAATACAGCACCTGGGTTAGCGGCAACATCCACTAACTGATAGCTAACCACAAAACTACCATCTGCTGCTGGCTGTACTTGACCCACAACCACTGCATTAATGCCTAATGCAGTCCATGCATCAGGAATGACTTCCGATGCAGTGCCAGGTTGTTGAGGCATACGACTTGGCTCAATCGGGTTAAATTTCCCGCTATTACGTAAATCAGCACCTACGATTTGGCCAACTTCTTGTGGTGGCGCACCCGCACCAGACCATTTAAAAGGTACCACACCAATTGGTTGAGCTGAGTTTACACCTTCAGTGATCTCAATACGTATTTCAGCCTGAGCCACTGTCGCCCATAGCATTAGGAACCCTAAAACTACTTTAAAAGCCTGCTTCATTCTTATCTCCCTTATTGCGTATTATTTACCACCGCAATAATTCGCTGAATTTTAACAAAGGTATAATAACAAAACTAGATACCACGCAAACTATTTATGCTATTGCCATAAAATTTTCAATACAGATAGCTCTGAGTTATTGAAAATCAAGGTTTAAACACAACAGTGCTACCTGCTTTATTAAATGTATCATAGACCTCACGGCTAGGTGGTTTTGGCATTGTCGCAAGTTTCGCTGCTCTAATTGCCGCATCACATAACGCTGCATCATTGGTCGGGCTATTCTTTGGCGTAATACTCACCAATAATCCATCTGGAGCAAGTTTCAATTGTAGCTCACAGGTCCGCCCACGAAACGTATCCGAATCATAGAACTTGCTTTGAATCGCCGCTTTGACTTTCCCTGCATAACTGTCTACATCTGCATTAGAGGCCCCAGATTTTTTACCACCACCACTTCCTGCAGCAGCTTGGCCACCTTTTTTGCTTGGACCTGATGCGGTTAAATCACCGAGTAAATCATCAACTGAAGCGGCATTTTTGGCAGCTTCCGCTTTGGCTTTCGCGGCTTTTGCTTTGGCTTCTTTGTCTGCTTTTTCTTTCGCTTCTTTATCTGCCTTGGCTTTAGCTTCTTTATCGGCTTTTACTTTGGCCTCTTTTTCGGCTTTTTCTTTGGCTTCTTTTTCAGCTTTTTCTTTGGCTTCTTTTTCGGCTTTAGCTTTAGCGGCTTCGGCTTCTTTTTGCGCTTGAGCTTCGGCTTTGGCTTTTTCTGCCGCTTGCTCTTTAATTAACTTTTCTTTCTCTGCTTTTGCTTTTGCAGCCGCTTCTTCCGCAATTTTCTGCTCTTCCTTCGCTTTCTTCGCGGCATCTAACGCTTTTTTCTGTTGTTCCTCAGCTTGTTTTTGTTGCTCAGCTGTATCACGTTCAGTTTTAATCCGCTCTTCTTCCAGTTTTTGAAGGCGTTTTTGTTCCTTCTCTTGCTGTTCTCTTAGCTCAGCGTCTTGTTTCTGCTCTTGTTCTTTGCGCTCTTTAGCCGCTTGTCTGGCCATGTTTTGTTGTTTTTGCATTTCTTCATACTGCTCAACAACCACGCCAGGGTCGACCATCACCGCATCGATGACAGTCCCTTCTTCTCCGCCACCACCAAGTTTGACGACGGAAACTAAAGAGCCTATAACGATCAAACCAATCAACAGGACGTGCAGAACCACTGACATCACAAGTGACCGGTTTAAGTTATCTTTTTTCTCTTTTGTCTTTCCCACTCTGGTATCCAAAAAAAGATGTGTGACTTATTCAAACCACAACAACCCAGCCTAGATAGGCTGAGTCATCAAGCCGACAGATTTAATCCCTGCGCTGTGCAAAATGTTCAATGCTTTAATCACTTCTTCATAAGGCACTTCTTTTGCCCCCCCAATTAAGAAAATCGCTTTGGGATTTTTCGCTAATTGAGCTTTAGCTTCAGCTGCAATCTGTTCTGGTGGAAGCAATTCTAACACCTCGCCATCAAGGCGCATATTGTATTGCCCCACTCCCGATACTTCTAAAATAATCGGTGGGTTATCACTTGATGATACGGTTTGTGTATCAGTTGCATCCGGCAATTCAACTTCCACGCTTTGAGAAATAATGGGTGCAGTTGCCATAAAGATCAGCAAAAGTACCAATAATACATCCAGCAATGGAACAATGTTAATTTCGGATTTCAGCTCACGTCTGCGACTTGTGCGCGCCATTCGCTTATCTCCCCGTATTATTTCTTATCAGCAGAGAAGGCTTGACGATGCAAAATGGCTAAAAATTCTTCCATAAAGTTATCGTAGCTTTGTTCTAACTTGTTGACACGCTGGTTTAAACGGTTATACGCCATAACCGCTGGAATTGCGGCAAACAGACCAATTGCTGTCGCGATCAGTGCTTCTGCAATACCAGGTGCAACCATTTGCAATGTCGCTTGTTTAACCGCACCTAATGCAATAAATGCGTGCATGATCCCCCAAACCGTACCAAATAAACCAATATACGGGCTAATTGACCCGACGGTACCTAAGAATGGGATATGTGCCTCTACGGATTCTAATTCACGATTCATTGAAATACGCATTGCACGGGAAGCCCCTGTAACCACGGCATCAGGTGCATGAATATTCGCTTGATGTAAACGAACAAACTCTTTAAAACCTGAGTGGAAAATTTGTTCTGCGCCACTGAGTTCATCACGACGCGCTTGGCTTTCTTTATATAAGCGCGATAGCTCGATTCCTGACCAGAACTTATCCTCGAATGCCTCTGCTTCACGGCTAGCGGCATTTAAAATTTTGGTTCTTTGAATGATGATCGCCCATGATGCAATAGAAAAACCGATCAAAACGAACATAATAAGCTGAACCAAAAGGCTCGCTTTTAGGAATAAATCCAGGATATTCATGTCAGTCACTGTTTAAACTCCGCGACAATAGACTTAGGAAGCGCTGTAGGCTTCATTTTTGATGTGTCCACACAAGCAATTAGGGCATTAGCCCCACAAAGCAGGTTACCTTGCGAATCAACTAACCTTTGATGAAAGGTTAATGAGGCGCGTTTCATTTCAACGATTTGCGTCTCAACTTCCAACATATCATCCAACCGAGCACCCTTCACAAAATCAATTGTCATGCTACGCACAACAAAGCCAAGGTTCTCAGCAAGCATACTTTGCTGATTGATCCCTTTATTTCGCAACATTTCTGTTCTAGCCCGCTCAAAAAAAGCTAAATAGCGCGCGTGATAAACCACACCGCCCGCATCTGTATCTTCATAATACACGCGAACAGGCCAGCGAAATAACATATCAACCACTCCGTCTTAGGTTAAATTCATTAACGGTGCCACTATACGCAAGACAGTGTTAGTTTGGAATCACTTTGAAAGTAAAGATATCAAAAATAATTATGGGTCCATTGACCCACAATTAGCAATTAGAATTATCTAAAGACTTGAAAAAGTCCCCAGATAAGAATGATGGCAGCTGGCAATGGGTGAAAAACGGCACGAAAGATAACTTTTTGAGGTTTAAAACCCACCCCAAAAATCATCGCTGTACAGGTTGCCCAAATTAATAACAAGCCTTGCCATATTTGGAAAGAACTGGTTTTGGCTGCGAACATAGTTGGATCCCACATTACCGCACCAGCTGTCACTAAAGCTAAAATAAGGATAAGGGCCCTTATCGGCCCCTTATCCAATAGCTGATAGGTTTTATCCACCAGCATTTACTTACTCACCATCTTTAGCGGCTTTAGAGTCTTCAGAGTGCTCTAACGCTAATGCTGCAATCACTGCAAAACTACAAGCTAACAGCGTGCCGAGGATCCAGGCGAAATACCACATAGTTATGCTCCTTAATACAGTGAGTGCTTGTTGCCTTCGATGAAGTTTTTGTCCAGACGACCAAACATTTTGTAGTAACACCATGCGGTGTATGCCAGTACGATTGGAACAAAGATAATAGCAACCACAGTCATCACTTGCAGAGTAAACAAGCTAGAAGTCGCATCCCACATGGTCAAGCTTGCATTTGGCATGATGCTTGAAGGCATGATGAATGGGAACATTGCTACACCACAAGTTAAAATGATACACGCGATTGTTAATGAAGAGCTGACAAACGCCCAACCATTTTTGTCTGCTTTACTAAACAGCATGGTTAATAATGGCAGTGCTAGACCCAGTGCAGGCAGAGCCCACAGGATTGGGTAGGTGTTGAAGTTAGTCAACCAAGCACCTGAAACAATCTCTACTGTTTTATTCAGTGGGTTTGACACTGCATGGTGATCAATCGCTGAAGTGATAACATAGCCATCGATTCCCATTACCAGCCAAACACCCGCACCTGCAAACGCTAACAGTGTAACTAGTGCACAAATATACGTTGTTTTACGCACACGGAGATACAGCTCGCCAGTCGTACGCATTTGCAGATAAGTTGCACCTTGGGTAACAATCATCATTAAACCAACCACACCGGCTAACAGACCATATGGGTTCAGCAGACCAAACAGGTTACCAGTATAAGTCAGGTACTGTTGGTTATCGATTTGCAGTGGAACACCCAGTAACAGGTTACCAAACGCAACACCGATAACTAATGGTGGAACGAAACCACCAATAAACAGACCCCAGTCCCACATGTTACGCCATTTTGGGTTCTCCAGTTTTGAACGGTAGTCGAAACCAACCGGACGGAAGAACAATGCCGCTAAGACCAAAATCATGGCGATATAGAAACCAGAGAATGATGCAGCATAGACTTGTGGCCATGCAGCAAACATCGCACCACCAGCTGTGATTAACCAAACTTGGTTACCATCCCAGTGCGGCGCAACGGCATTAATCATGATACGGCGTTCAGTATCTGTTTTACCTAAGATAGGTAATAAGAAGCCAACGCCCATGTCAAAGCCATCCGTGACAGCAAATCCAATCAGTAATACACCGATAAGGATCCACCACACAAACCGAAGAACTTCATAATCAAACATAAGTGGCTCCTATTTACTGAACGTCGTGTGCAGAAGTGTTTTTCTGTTCAAAGTGATAACGACCGGTTTTTAGGCTGCTAGGCCCTTTACGAGCGAATTTGAACATTAAGAACATTTCAGCAATTAAGAACAGTGTGTACAGACCACAGATCAGTACCATAGAGAAGATCAGGTCATGAGTTGTCAAATTAGAGTGTGCGACCGAAACAGGTAACACTTCACCAATTGCCCATGGCTGACGACCATATTCTGCAACGAACCAACCCGCTTCAATTGCAATCCATGGTAATGGGATACCAATCAAGGCGATACGTAACAGCAGTTTGCTTTGACCAATACGGTTACGAACGACTGACAGGAATGCCCAGCTAATGATTAACAGTAACAGGAAGCCGACACCAACCATGATACGGAATGCCCAGAACAGAGGACCGACGTTCGGAATACTGTCTTTAACCGCTTTTTGAATCTGCGCTTCTGTTGCATCAACAACATTTGGTGCATATTGTTTTAACAGAAGACCGTAACCCAGATCTTTTTTGCTTGC
This sequence comes from Providencia xihuensis, assembly GCF_041953405.1. NCBI lineage: Bacteria > Pseudomonadati > Pseudomonadota > Gammaproteobacteria > Enterobacterales > Morganellaceae > Providencia > Providencia xihuensis. The sequence goes on from NZ_CP169565.1 coordinate 3,348,510, forward strand.
TTCGAATGCTGCACGCAAATCAGGATCTTTGTTACCCGCTAAAAGCTCTTGTAACTGACCATATGCAACCATACCGTTACGGATACGAACTTCATGCTGTTTCATCAGGTCTTTCAGACCTAATACAGGCGTATCAATAGAACGAGTTGCAATGATACCCATCGCCCAAGGAATCGAGATAGCAAATTTGTTTTCTTGCTTCTCAGTATCTGGCCAAGCGATTAAGTTAAACGCAGCTGGTGGAGCATGGGTTTCCCACTCGGCTTCAACAGCAGCTAATTTGGTTTTTTGAACGTCACCCATTTCGTAACCTGATTCATCACCAAGAACGATAACAGACAGAACGGCAGCAATACCAAAACTTGCAGCAATTGCAAAAGAACGTTTAGCAAAAGCAACATCACGACCTTTAAGCAGGTAGTAAGAGCTAATACCAAGGATAAACATTGCACCGGTACAATAACCCGCAGCAACTGTGTGGACAAACTTAACCTGCGCAACTGGGTTTAAGACTAGCTCAGAGAAGCTAACCATTTCCATACGCATTGTTTCGAAGTTGAAATCAGCAGCGATTGGGTTTTGCATCCAACCATTCGCAACCAAGATCCACAAAGCAGAGAAGTTAGAACCTAAAGCAACTAACCATGTTACAGCTAGATGTTGTTTTTTGCTTAAACGATCCCAACCAAAGAAGAATAAACCGACAAACGTTGATTCTAGGAAGAACGCCATCAGACCTTCGATTGCAAGAGGTGCACCGAAGATATCTCCAACATAGTGCGCGTAGTAAGACCAGTTAGTACCAAATTGGAACTCCATGGTCAGACCCGTTGCAACACCCAGAGCAAAGTTAATACCAAATAACTTACCCCAGAACTTAGTCATATCTTTATAAATTTGCTTGCCAGACAGCACATATACCGTTTCCATGATCGCAAGCAAAAACGCCATACCGAGCGTTAATGGTACGAACAGGAAGTGATACATCGCAGTTAAGGCAAACTGTAATCGTGACAGTTCGACAATATCAAACATCTTGACTCCTTGCTCCTAGCAGGAAGACACCGACTTGCGGCAACCCAGCTTCCAAATTATGTTTTTAGAAAGCCTCTTAACTACCAGCAAAAAATGCCTCAAAACAACAAATAATTAACAAAATTAAAAGAACGAACGTTACTATAATAATAGTACGCCTATCTTCACACACAATAAACTTCTTTTACGTGACTCAGATTTGAATTCTGAATTTACATCAATAATTATACTCTTTAATAGAAAACCGAGTATTTGATCGAGCACCAATTTAAGCAATTTAACAGAATAAAGCTAGTTCCAATGAATTGATTTACGTCAATTTTTTTCACCTTGTTAATTGTTCTGAGTCTCAGTCAATTAATAGTTATTTACTTGTTAATGCACTGTTATTGGTATTGATATAAATGTACTTAATTTTCCCAAAGATTAACAAAAAAATATAATCTTTGTATTAAGGTCTCTAAAAAAGAATATTTAATTTGTAATAGTATCTTATTTTAAAGTTATTATGAATTTTATTAATATACGAATCTAACTCAACTAAATTCCTATATTCAGATAATTCATTCCTCCTAAAAGTTATAAAATTGATGTGCCGCAATTTCGCTATTTTTTGCATAAAGTGCGAACGATAGCCTCACAATCCATCAATGCACACAACAGTTAACCCCAATCCCCCATGACAGAGTCTATGAACGCATTTTTTAAGTATAGACACTCTTTTTTAGAAAACCTTATAAGTGGTACAGAAATTCTGTTAAGTCTTTGTATCTAGCCTTACGACAAGCAAAAAAAACCCGTACTCAAACAAGCACGGGCTTTTGTCTCTTACAGTTGCTAGTTTCCTAGCGGGTCATTTACTTATTCAGTAATGATTTAACGGCATCACCGATGTCTGCAAGGCTACGAACGGTTTTCACGCCCGCCGCTTCTAATGCAGCAAATTTTTCATCTGCGGTACCTTTACCGCCAGCGATAATTGCACCAGCGTGCCCCATACGTTTGCCTTTCGGCGCAGTCACACCTGCGATGTAACCAACAACAGGTTTAGTCACGTGCTCTTTAATATAAGCTGCCGCTTCTTCTTCTGCGTTACCACCGATTTCACCGATCATGACAATCGCTTCAGTTTGTGGGTCAGCTTGGAATAATTTCAAGATATCAATGAAGTTAGAACCTGGGATTGGGTCACCACCGATACCAACACAAGTAGATTGACCTAAGCCTGCATCTGTCGTTTGTTTAACCGCTTCATAAGTCAGTGTACCTGAACGTGAAACGATACCGACTTTACCTGGTAAGTGAATGTGGCCAGGTTGGATACCAATCTTACATTGACCTGGAGTGATAACACCTGGACAGTTTGGACCAATCATGCGAACGCCAGCTTCGTCTAATTTCACTTTCACCGTCAGCATATCCAGCGTTGGGATACCTTCAGTGATAGTGATGATCAGTTTAATGCCTGCATCGATAGCTTCTAAGATAGAATCTTTACAAAATGGCGCTGGAACGTAGATAACAGAAGCGGTTGCACCCGTTGCTTCAACGGCTTCACGCACAGTGTTAAATACTGGCAGGCCAAGGTGAGTTGTGCCACCTTTACCTGGAGTCACACCACCAACCATTTGTGTTCCATAAGCAATTGCTTGTTCTGAGTGGAATGTACCTTGACCACCGGTGAAACCTTGGCAAATTACTTTGGTGTTTTTATCGATTAAAATAGACATTATTTAGCCTCCGCTGCTGCTACTGCTTTTTTAGCTGCGTCAGTCAGGCTGTTTGCAGCGATAATGTTCAAGCCGCTGTCTGCCAGTTTCTTAGCACCTAACTCAGCATTGTTACCTTCTAAACGCACAACTACTGGTACATTTACACCAACTTCTTCAACTGCACCAATGATGCCGTCTGCAATCAGGTCGCAACGAACGATACCACCAAAGATGTTAACGAAAACCGCTTTCACGTTTTCATCAGAAAGGATGATTTTAAATGCTTCAGTAACACGCTCTTTTGTTGCGCCGCCGCCAACGTCTAAGAAGTTAGCAGGTGCACCGCCGTGCAGTTTAACGATGTCCATGGTACCCATTGCGAGGCCTGCACCGTTAACCATACAACCGATATTGCCATCTAGTGCAACGTAGTTCAGTTCCCACTGAGCCGCTTGTGCTTCACGCGCATCTTCTTGAGATTCGTCACGCAGTTCACGGATTTCAGGTTGACGGTATAATGCGTTACTGTCGATGCCTAATTTACCATCTAAACACACTAAATCACCTGCTGTGCTGATAACCAGAGGGTTGATTTCGGCTAATGCTAAATCACGCTCAAGGAACAGTGTCGCCAGACCCATGAAAATTTTCGCGAATTGGCTAACTTGTTTGCCCGTTAAGCCTAATTTGAACGCTAATTCACGGCCTTGGAAAGGCATTGGGCCTGTCAGTGGGTCGATAATGGCTTTGTGGATCAATTCTGGTGTTTCTTCAGCAACTTTCTCAATTTCCACACCACCTTCAGTCGATGCCATGAAAACAACGCGACGAGTGCTACGGTCAACAACCGCACCTAAATATAATTCTTTCGCAATGTCAGTCGCCGTTTCGACCAAAATTTGGTTAACTGGCTGGCCGTTTGCATCTGTTTGATAGGTAACTAAATTTTTACCTAACCAGTTTTCTGCGAAAGCTTTAACTTCGTTGATATCGCTAGTAACTTTAACGCCGCCAGCTTTACCGCGTCCACCTGCGTGAACTTGGCATTTAATTACCCATGGGCCGTTGCCAATTTTTTTCGCAGCATCGACGGTTTCAGCGACTGATGAACAGGCATAACCTGTTGGTGCAGGCATCCCATAACGTGCAAACAACTGTTTTGCCTGGTACTCGTGTAAATTCATGATGTTCTATCCATAATTGAGTCTGAAGAGGCGTTTATTCGCCTCCTGCAATTGTTACTGATTTAGCAACCCGCGAACGGGCTGCATCGGTTACTTCAGACCGGGCAGGTTGTTCCCTACCCTGTTATGTTGCTATACGTCCAGCAGTAAACGAGTTGGATCTTCCAGCATATCTTTGATAGCGACTAAGAAGCCGACTGACTCGCTACCATCGATTAAGCGGTGGTCATAAGACAGCGCTAAGTACATCATAGGAAGAATCTCTACCTTACCATTTACAGCCATAGGGCGGTCTTTAATGGCATGCATGCCTAAAATTGCGCTCTGTGGTGGGTTAATGATAGGTGTAGACATCAGAGAACCAAATACGCCACCATTAGTAATAGTGAAGTTACCGCCGCTTAAGTCTTCAACAGTTAATTTACCGTCACGACCTTTAACAGCCAGTTCTTTAATTTTCTTCTCGATATCCGCCATGCTCATTGCATCAACATCGCGCAGCACTGGGGTGACCAGGCCACGAGGCGTTGATACTGCGATGCTGATATCAAAATAGTTATGGTAAACCACATCGCTGCCATCGATAGAAGCGTTCACTTCTGGATAGCGTTTCAGTGCTTCAACCGCAGCTTTTACATAGAAAGACATAAAGCCTAAACGTACACCGTGACGTTTTTCGAACGCTTCGCCATACTGTTTACGTAAGTCTTTGATTGGTTGCATGTTGATTTCGTTAAACGTGGTCAACATTGCTGTGGTGTTTTTCGCTTCTAACAGACGTTCAGCGATACGTTTACGTAAACGTGTCATTGGAACACGTTTTTCGCTACGGTGTGCCAAAGGAGCCTGTGGTGCAGCTGGTGCAGATGCTGCTGGCGCTGCAGATTTGTTTGCTGCTAAGTGTTTTTCAACATCTTCGCGCGTTAAACGACCGCCAACACCAGTACCTTTAATATCCGCAGGGTTCAGGTCATGCTCTGCAATCAGGCGACGAATTGCTGGGCTCAGCGCATCGTTGCTTTCGGTTTCCAGACTTGCAGTTTGACGTTGTGCTGGTGTTGCTTCTTGTGATTCTTTCACTTCTGCTGGGATGCCAGTGCTGTCACCCAAACGAATACGACCTAACAGTTGTTTAGATAATACCGTTGCGCCTTCGTCTTCTACAATAGCTTCTAATACGCCAGCTTCGCTCGCAGGCACTTCCAGTACCACTTTATCTGTTTCGATCTCAACCAGGACTTCATCACGCTGAACACTGTCACCTGGTTTTTTATGCCATGTGGCAACCGTAGCATCGGCAACGGACTCAGGAAGATCGGGAACAAGAATTTCTACGCTACTCATTTTCTATCCTTTAATTATTCAATGTTCAAAGCGTCATTTACCAGAGCTTTTTGTTGCTCTTGGTGTACGGACGTATAGCCAACTGCTGGAGATGAAGAAGCAGCTCGACCTGCATAACGTAAAGTTGCCCCTGCAGGGATAGCTTCACGGAAATTATGTTGACTGCAATACCAAGCACCTTGGTTTAATGGCTCTTCTTGGCACCATACAAAGTCTTTCACATGGCTAAATTGCGACAACGCTTTTTGGATATCATCGTGTGGGAACGGATACAGCTGCTCAATACGAACGATAGCCACGTCAGTTTGTTCATTTTTACGACGTTGTTCTAACAGATCGTAATAGACTTTCCCTGAACACATAACGACGCGTTTCACATTTTTCGGATTGATTTCATCGATTTCACCGATAACAGGTTCAAATGTACCATTTGCCAGTTCTTCCATGCTAGACACCGCTAATGGATGACGCAGCAGGGATTTTGGTGACATCACAATCAGAGGACGACGCATGCCACGTAAGGCTTGGCGGCGTAACATGTGATAAACCTGAGCAGGTGTTGACGGCACACACACTTGCATGTTTTGGTCAGCACACAGTTGTAGGTAACGTTCTAAACGTGCAGATGAGTGCTCTGGGCCCTGACCTTCATAACCATGAGGCAGTAACATCACCAGACCACACATACGACCCCATTTTTGCTCACCAGAGCTAATAAATTGGTCGATAACCACTTGCGCACAGTTCGCGAAGTCACCAAATTGTGCTTCCCAAATGGTTAAAGCACGAGGTTCAGTGGTTGCATAGCCGTATTCGAATGCCAATACCGCATTTTCAGTCAGAACAGAATCCCAAACGTTAAATACGCCTTGGCCGTTATGAATGTTTTGCAGTGGAACGTAGACAGAACCGTTAGTTTGGTTGTGAATAACCGCATGACGATGGAAGAAGGTTCCGCGGCCGGCATCTTCACCCGATAAACGCACTGGAATGCCTTCATCAACTAACGTTGCATACGCTAAAGTCTCGGCAGCACCCCAGTCGAGTAATTTCTCGCCTTTCGCCATTTCTGCGCGATCCGCATAGATTTTCTCAACACGAGATTGCGCGACAACGCCTTCAGGGATAGTGCTGACTTTAACAGCCAGATCCGTTAAACGTTTGATATCAACTGTTGATTTGTAGGATGCATCCCATTCGTGGTTCAGATATGGTGCCCATGTGTATGAGTTCAGCCCCATTTCACGGTACTCTTCAACCACGCAGTTACCCGCATCTAACGCATCGCGGTACAGGTTAACCATTTCCGTCACATCATTTGCACTCAATACGTTTTCTGCAATTAAGCGGTCTGCGTAGATTTTACGTGGCGTTGGGTGCTGTTTGATTTTTTGGTACATCACAGGCTGAGTTGCACTTGGCTCATCGGCTTCGTTATGACCATGACGGCGATAACAGACTAAATCGATCATCACATCGCGTTTAAAGGTATTACGGAAATCCAGCGCTAAACGTGTGACAAATGAAACCGCCTCTGGGTCATCTGCATTCACGTGGAAAATTGGCGCCTGAACCATCTTCACAATGTCAGTACAGTATTCAGTTGAACGAGTATCTTTAGGGTTAGAAGTGGTGAAACCAATTTGGTTGTTAATGACGATACGCATGGTACCGCCCACTTCATAACCACGTGCTTGAGACATGTTCAGGGTTTCTTGCACAACACCTTGGCCAGTCACTGCGGAGTCACCGTGAATGGTGATTGGCAGAACCATGTTGCTGCGACCTTCATCTAAACGGTCACGACGAGCGCGTACAGAACCGATGACCACTGGGCTAACGATTTCAAGGTGCGATGGGTTAAATGCCAGCGCTAAGTGAACACGTGAACCTGCGGTTTCGAAGTCAGAAGAGAAGCCTTGGTGATATTTAACGTCGCCCGCACTTGAATGATCTTTATGTTTACCTGCGAATTCATCAAATAATTCGCCTGGTTTTTTACCTAAGATATTAACCAGTACGTTTAAACGACCACGGTGCGCCATACCAAGAACAACTTCGCGAGTATCTTGTTTGCCAGCATGGTGGATTAAGTCTTTCAGCATTGGGATCAGTGAATCACCACCTTCCAATGAGAAACGTTTTGCACCTGGGAATTTAGCCCCGATGTAACGCTCAAGACCTTCAGCCGCAGTTAACTCAGACAGGAAACGTTTTTTCTCATCCGCAGAGAAAATTTTAGACACATCAACAGACTCAAGGCGTTGTTGAATCCAACGTTTTTCTTCTGTATTCGTGATGTGCATATATTCCGCACCGATTGAACCGCAGTAAATGCGTTTCAGGTTGTCATATAGCTCGCTGAGTTTCATGGTTTCTTTGCCGATAGCAAAAGAACCGACGTTGAAGGTTTCGTTGAAATCTTCTTTCGTTAAGTTATGGAACGCTGGGTCCAAATCCGGAACAGATTCACGTTTCCAAAGCCCTAACGGGTCAAGGTTAGCATTTTGGTGTCCGCGAAAGCGGAATGCATTAATTAACTGCAAAACTTTAACTTGTTTTGCGTCGATAGCTGGATCGCTAACAGAGGTGTGATAACGTGTAGAGTCTTTTGCTAAGCGACGGAAGTAATCGCGCGCTTGGGAGTGGAATTGCTCACCGCTAGTGCCGAGGGCTGCACCAGGTAGTTGCTCAAAAATGGCTTTCCACTCGGCATCGACAGAGTTAGGGTCAGTCAGATAATCTTCATAGAGCTGTTCTATATATGTCTGGTTCGCGCCTGCCAGAAAGCTTGAATCCAGCCAGTCCTTCATTACGCCGTTCTGCATTGTGATCCCTTAAGCTTTATAAGCTTTAGTTTTCGCCGTGGTTAACTAATCGTCGCATTTAAGCGACCTCGATAAAGGTTCTCTTGGACGTGCTTTATGCATGTTCTCTCTTTGGGAGGCCCTTTATCAGTAAGGGTTTCCCTTTTAAGGAACCTTTAAAAACTGGCTACGGTTTTTAAAGGCCCCTAAGATTACGCTTTCGTCTTCTTCATCTTTTGCAGTTGGCTATTTTTTTTACTTTTTACTGTTGCTTTTGTTACGTTCACTTTTTTGCGCTTTTGTTGTTACAACGTTTTTATTTAATGCTACGTTTTATTGATGACAATGTTACTTTCTGATGACCTTTAAGGATATTTGGTTTTCGCGCTTTTGTGACCTTAAGCGCTATTTAAATCAAAATCTTGAATTTACTTTACGCTTTATTTTTAACTTATGTTTTTATTTCGTGCTATTTTCACTTTAGCCCGCAGTACCAAGGCACTGCGGGTTAAATTTAGCTATTAAGCGCTATGCTTTAGCAACATAGATTTAATATGACCAATAGCTTTTGTTGGATTTAGTCCTTTAGGGCATACATTGACACAATTCATGATGCTATGACAGCGGAAAACACTGAAAGCGTCGTTCAGATCATCTAATCGAGAATCGGTTTCAGTATCACGGCTATCAATCAAGAAACGATACGCCGCTAACAGGCCTGCTGGACCAATAAATTTGTCCGGATTCCACCAGAAAGATGGGCAAGAAGTCGAACAACATGCACACAAGATGCACTCGTATAAACCATCGAGTTTTTCACGTTGTGCAGGAGTTTGTAAATTCTCACGCGCTGGCGGATTTTTGTTATCGTTAATCAGATATGGACGGATTTTTTCGTATTGAGTGTAGAACTGAGTCATGTCGATGATCAGGTCACGCACAACAGGCAGACCTGGCAACGGACGAATGACAATTTTCTTCCCACCACGAATTAAAGCAGACAATGGCGTGATACAAGCCAAGCCGTTTTTACCGTTCATGTTCAGACCATCAGAACCACATACCCCTTCACGGCAAGAACGGCGGAAGGATAATGTTGGGTCTTGCTCTTTGATTTGGATTAACGCATCCAGCAACATCATGTCACGCCCTTCTGGCACTTCTAGCGTGTAATCTTGCATACGTGGTGCGTTGTCCACATCAGGATTGTAGCGATAAATCGAAAATTGTAATTTCATAGTTTATTTCTCCGCAACTGGATTAACACCACGCATTAGTAGGTACGAATTTTCGGTGGGAAGGCTTCACGCAATTTTGGTTGCATGTTGACTTCACGACGCGTCATCGTTTCAGATTGCGGTAAATACAATGAGTGACATAACCAATTCGCATCATCACGCTCTGGATAGTCAAAGCGGCTATGCGCCCCACGACTTTCTGTACGGAAGTTTGCTGCTTGTGCAGTTGCATAAGCGGTTTCCATCAGGTTATCCAATTCTAAACATTCGATACGCTGCGTATTAAACTCCGTTGACGTATCATCAAGGCGTGCATTTTGCAGGCGTTCGCGAATCACTTTTAGTTCTTCTAAACCTTTCGCCATTGCATCACCTTCACGGAATACTGAGAAGTTATGCTGCATACAGGTTTGCAGTGCTTTACGGATTTCGGTTGGATCTTCGCCTGTGCGTGCACCTTCCCAACGATTAAAGCGAGTCATTGCTGCATCGATGTCAGACTCAGAAGCATCACGCATTGAACCTTGTTCCATGATGGATTCTTTCAGGTGCAGACCCGCAGAGCGACCGAATACCACTAAGTCAAGCAGTGAGTTACCGCCTAAGCGGTTAGCGCCGTGTACTGATACACAAGCAATTTCACCAACAGCAAACAGACCTGGAATAACTTCATCTTCGCCTTTTTCATTATAGCGAATCGCTTGGCCAGTAACTTTCGTTGGAATACCGCCCATCATGTAGTGGCATGTTGGAATAACTGGGATTGGCTCTTTTATTGGGTCAACGTGCGCAAAGGTACGTGATAACTCAAGGATACCCGGTAAACGTGATTCCAGAACCTCTTTCCCTAAGTGGTCCAATTTCAGCTTAGCATGTGGCCCCCAAGGACCATCACAACCACGGCCTTCACGAATTTCAATCATGATTGAACGTGCAACAACATCACGACCTGCGAGGTCTTTCGCGTTTGGTGCGTAACGCTCCATGAAGCGCTCACCGTCTTTATTCAGCAAGTAACCACCTTCACCACGGCAACCTTCAGTGACCAGAACCCCAGCCCCTGCAATACCCGTTGGGTGGAATTGCCACATTTCCATATCTTGTAGTGGCACACCAGCACGCGCTGCCATCCCCACACCATCACCTGTATTGATATGGGCATTGGTGGTTGATTGGTAAATACGACCTGCACCACCTGTTGCCAGAATGGTGGCTTTCGCTTTGAAGTAAACGAGTTCGCCTGTTTCCATACAAATTGCAGTACAACCTACAATATCGCCATCTTGGTTTTTAACTAAATCAAGGGCATACCACTCAGAAAAAATGGTGGTGTGGTTTTTTAAGTTCTGCTGATACAGCGTATGTAATAGTGCGTGCCCTGTACGGTCAGCTGCGGCTGCAGTACGCGCGGCTTGCTCGCCACCAAAGTTTTTAGATTGGCCACCAAATGGACGTTGATAAATGCTTCCATCATCAAGGCGCGAGAAAGGTAACCCCATATGTTCTAATTCGAGGATAGCTTCTGGGCCTGTCTTACACATATATTCGATAGCGTCTTGGTCACCGATGTAGTCAGAACCTTTTACGGTATCGTACATGTGCCATTCCCAGTTATCAGGGTGCGTGTTACCTAATGCAACCGTGATACCGCCTTGCGCGGATACAGTGTGAGAACGGGTTGGAAAGACTTTTGACAGAAGTGCACAAGATAGGCCCATCTGTGAAATTTGAAGTGCTGCGCGCATACCTGCACCGCCAGCACCGATAACGATAGCGTCAAACTCTCTGATTGGCAGATTCATTTTATGCACCCCACACAACAATTGTTCCGTAAATTAAATAAGCCAACAGACCTACAATGATAGCCAGTTGCAGCACTAAGCGAATTGCCAGCGGCTTAACATAGTCAGTCAGCACTTGCCACATGCCAATCCATGCATGCACAAGAATCGAGAACAAAGTGAGGATAGTGAATACTTTCGTCACAGAGGAGGCAAAGAAACCGCGCCAGACTTCATAGGTAATGTCATTAATCGCAACAAAACCAACAATGTAGAGTACGTAGAGTGCAATGATAATCGCAGAGCCACGGATTAACAGCCAGTCCTGGATACCAGTACGGCCTAAAGCTGATGCATTACTTACCATACTAAGATCCCCGCCAGAATTGCCAGAATTACGGTAATAACAAATGTAATTTTTGCAGATGAGTTACCAGCAGCAAGGGTTTCATCAACACAGCCGAAATCCATTAACATATGACGGATACCACCACAGATATGGTAAGCCAATGCAGTCAGGATGCCCCAAAGAATGAACTTAGCAAAAAAGCCAGTCATTATTTCAGACGCGTATTGAAAACCTTCTGGAGAGGAGAGAGATGTCCCTAACAACCAAAGCAGAATACCAACTGCGATGAGAGTAATGACGCCAGAGACACGGTGCAAGATCGAAGATATTGCAGTGATCGGGAAGTGAATCGTCTGCAAATCAAGGTTGACAGGTCTTTGTTTTTTCACAATTTTGCCCACACAGCTCTTTATTATTTTCCATCCTCCGGACCTGGGGTGGAAATCAGACAGCGACAGGGGTACAAAATGCAACTTAACACAAACTCTAATCCATCATGTTTAAATAAAGTTGCATGCTGATCACGCTGGGAACTCCTACTACAGGGTAATCCGGAGACCTGCCGCTAGTATAAAGTCTTCACAATGCCATTACAATTCCCACACAAAATGTTTGGAGACATTTAGCCCGAACAGTGAGAAGGATCACGATTTAAACATTTTGTATAAATGTGCTTATGTTATTTGACAATGATTCAACATTTATCTTACATATAGGTCTGGCAGAATTATCTTAACGGTGTGCTTGACACTTCACCGTAAAAATAAAAACGTAAATGTTGCAATGTTAGATACTCCACAATTTGAACTATGATGGGTATTAATAACAAAAGTTATGAAAGTTGTTCCTCTTACCACAAATAATGATATTGTAGGGAAAACAACAAAAAGAACATAACATCTACACACTCATAAACAACCTAATTACATTGTCGTCGGTCGTCAGATTTCAGGTTTTATGTGATAGCGAGCTGATTTCCAAAGCATACCGGTAGAACAATGCACGAAGACACAGTATAACGCTGGGTTTCTGGGTTGTTGGGTGTCGATTATCAAGCGCTAAGGAGACCGTAAATGGCTGATAACAAAGCTAAGCTAATGACTGGTAGTGCGGGTGACATTGAACTCGATATTTTAAGCCCTACGATTGGTCAAGACGTTATCGATGTCCGAACTTTAGGTTCAAAAGGGTTCTTTACCTACGACCCTGGTTTTACTTCTACTGCATCCTGTGAATCAAAAATCACCTATATTGATGGTGATAAAGGTATTCTACTGCACCGTGGTTTCCCTATCGACCAACTCGCAACTGAAGCCTCTTATCTCGAAGTCTGTTATATCCTGCTGTACGGTGAAGCACCGACTCAAGAACAATACGACGTATTTAAAAATACGGTGACTCGCCATACCATGATCCATGAGCAAATTACACGCATGCTTAATGGTTTCCGCCGTGACTCACATCCAATGGCTGTATTATGTGGTGTAACAGGTGCTCTGGCGGCGTTCTATCACGATGCGTTAGATGTTAATAACCCTCGTCACCGTGAAATTACGGCTTATCGTTTGCTGTCCAAAATGCCAACTGTTGCAGCAATGTGTTATAAATATTCAATTGGCCAACCTTTTGTTTATCCACGTAATGATCTGTCATACGCGGGTAATTTCTTGCACATGATGTTCTCCACACCATGTGAAGAATATACGGTAAATCCAGTTCTTGAACGTGCAATGGATCGCATTTTAATTCTGCACGCTGACCACGAACAAAATGCATCAACGTCAACCGTACGTACTGCGGGTTCATCGGGTGCAAACCCATTTGCTTGTATCGCAGCGGGTATCGCGTCTCTATGGGGGCCTGCACACGGTGGTGCTAACGAAGCTTGCTTACGCATGCTGGAAGAAATTCAGACTGTTGAGCACATTCCTGCGTTTATCGAACGTGCGAAAGACAAAAATGACTCTTTCCGACTGATGGGCTTTGGTCACCGCGTCTACAAAAACCACGACCCACGTGCCACTGTAATGCGTGAAACTTGCCACGAAGTTCTAAATGAACTGGGCTTGAACGACAGCTTACTGGAAGTCGCAATGGAACTGGAGCGTATTGCACTGAACGACCCGTACTTCATTGAGAAGAAACTGTACCCGAACGTTGACTTCTACTCAGGTATCATCTTGAAAGCAATGGGTATTCCATCTTCCATGTTCACTGTGATCTTCGCCATTGCGCGTACTATTGGTTGGATTGCACACTGGAACGAAATGCATGATGACGGCCTGAAGATTGCACGTCCTCGCCAGCTGTATACCGGTTATGACAAACGTGAATTCAACTCTGAATTAGCAAAAAAATAATATTTCGATAAATTCCAATCCCTACGTAAAGCAAGACCTTGATTTTTCAAGGTCTTTTTTTGTTTATATAACCACAACATTTCCTACTGTTGATACTCTCTTGGTGTCATTCCGCTCATTTTACGAAAAAAACTAATAAACGCGCTGTCACTGGTAAGTCCAAGTTCTTGAGTAATAAAGTGATATGGCTTTTCTTGTGCTAATAATTCAATCGCTTTAATAAACCGCCATTGTTGGCGCCATGACTGATATGTCATGCCTGTTTCTTTCAAAAAAACACGCGTTATTGTCTTTTCACTCGCACCAACAATTTGAGCAAGTTGGCTCAAATTCGGGGGTAATTGCTCGATATCCAGGTGTTTCAAGCGCCTATCTTGCGGTAAAGAAAGCAAAGTGGGTTCAGTTGTCGCAGCTTGTAGCTCATCAATAAAAACAGGTAATAAATTGGCTAACCTTCCCGTTTGCCAATCACTGTCAAAAGGAGAGATAGCAATACGCTCTAATAACTCCCTTAACAGCGGCGAAATACTCAAAATGACCACTTCGTTTCCGACTTTTTGGGCATATTCTTCACTGAGATAAATTGACCGGTACCCCACTGATGCACGCATTTGTGCACGATGGCGAACATATGGTGGGATCCACGCAACCCTACCAGGAGGAAGCAAAGAGAGGCGCTTTTCGAGAGATATACGAATGCACCCTTGCTGAGTAAACAAAAGCTGCCCCATTTCATGGGTATGCGTGCCAGAATCGTGCTGCCCCATCTGCGCAGCAATTCCTAAAACAGGGGCTGGATACCAATGTGTTTGAAACTCATCCGTTTGATTTAACCATGCCATAAATGTCCTTTTTTTGATATTTATAGTCTTTATTATTGTAATAAGACATCAAAATTACCACTAAACTGCCCACCATTAAAGGTTTAGACCGTTATTTTTTATTACACAGGGTAGGAAAATGAATATGAAACACTCTCTTTCATTATGGCTGGCTGTGGCCTTAATGATGTTCCCACAAATTGTAGAAACCATCTACAGCCCTGCACTGACGGACATTGCGAGCGCTTTTTCTGTCAATGCAGAACAAGCTTCACAAACGCTTTCTCTCTATTTCTTTGCTTTTGCATTGGGCGTTGTATTTTGGGGTAGAACCTGTGACACAGTTGGCCGCCGTCCAACGATTTTAGCGGGTTTACTGGTTTATGGGATTGCCTCAATTGGTGCCTTACTCATTAGTCAATTTTACTTATTGCTACTACTACGGATGTTAGCCGCCTTTGGTGCCGCTGTGGGTTCAATTGGTACACAAACTGCAATGCGTGATAGTTATCAAGGTCATGAATTAGCTAGAGTTTTTTCAGTTATGGGCGTCGCATTAGCCATTAGCCCTGCATTAGGTATGTTATCGGGTGCGGGCCTCGTCAGTTTGGGAGGTTATCGTGGTGTTTTTATTGGTTTAGCTATTTTAGCTGTCGTACTTTTACTGTGGTCAATATATCGATTACCTGAAACACGCCCAGAAAATGTGATCAAAGTCCCATTTATTGAGACATTTTTACGGATGCTCACGGATAAAGAGATTATGAGAAATGTGATCTTGATAGCATTTTTCAACATTAATTTATTCAGCTATTATCAGCTGGCTCCTTTCAGTTTTGAACAATTAATGCTCACTCAACAACAGTTTGGCCTCACGGGAATTTTATTGGCGCTTGGTGTGGGTTTAGGATCGATGATTAACCGTCATTTATTGGCTAAAAAACACACATCTGAGCAACTTGTTAAACTATCAAGTGTCATTTCGTTGGTCAGCAGCTGTGCAGTTTTTGCTCTTATGGACTCTGTTTGGTTTGTTTTACCTGTTATTGGCGTCGTGATTGGCTATGGTATTGCAATCCCGAACATTCTTGCTCACGCCTTAAACCGTTATAGCGACCGAAAAGGCACTGCAGGCGCAATTTTAGGATTACTTTATTATATTGGACTCGCTATCGGGCTGGTGGTTGCAGGTTGGAGCCAACACTTAGGTTTAGTGCTCACTATTTCAAGTGTAGTTCTCGTTCTTGCATCATTACGCTATCGAATTCACACGAACTAACTTTTTGATTTATATTTGCTAATTACACATAATTTTCTAAGCATTTTACATCACAGCTAGGCGGCAAAAGAGTGAAGCCCTAGGAGCATACACTAGTATGTGACTAGGGTTCACGAATGCAGCCAACAACGCTTTGATGTAAAAGGCAACGGAAATTTAATTCTCTAAATAGTTCGAGTTGCGGCTAGGCGGCAAATGAGGATAGCTTGGGGAGCATACATAAGTATGTGACCCAAGTAGCCGAGTGAAGCCAACACCGCCACAGCTCGAAATATGACGAGAATTTAGGCTGGGTTATCGATATCGACAAACTCGGCGTCCAACCCCTGCTCATCAACTAGCCACTTGGTTAACGCCTTAATCCCGTAACGCTCTGTGGCATGGTGCCCTGCGCTGTAAAAATGGATCCCCATTTCCCTTGCAATATGAATCGTTTGTTCTGAGACTTCCCCTGTGACGAAGGCATCAACACCAAACTCTGCGGCTTGCAGAATAAAACCTTGCCCGCCCCCTGTGCACCATGCGATTTGACGAATTTCCTCTTTCGCGTTGTCGCCACAGTGAAGGACTTTACGACCTAGGCGCGTTTCTAGGCGATTGGTCAATTCTGCTGGGGTAATTGGCTGGTCAAAAAAGCCAAATGGCATTAATGGGTCAATTTGGCCATTCACTTGGACGCCCATGATATAAGCAAGCTGTGTATTATTCCCTAATTGATGGTGCGCATCTAAAGGAAGGTGATAACCATAAAGATTAATATCATTAGCTAATAATGTTTTTAATCTATTCTTTTTCATACCTTTAATAATGGCAGGCTCATTTTTCCAAAAATAGCCATGGTGAACAATCACCGCATCCGCTTTTTTCTCAACGGCGACATCGAGTAAAGCTTGGCAGGCAGTCACTCCTGTGATGATTTTATGCACATGAGGGCGTCCTTCAACTTGCAGCCCATTTGGTGCAAAATCTTGAAACTCACTCACTTTGAGCTCATCGTTAATGACTTCTTCTAATCTTAAGTTATGCATGATGTTGTCCTTTTTACTGCACAGCGAATCTATAACGCCATTTTGAATATAATTTACTGATAATCAATAATCATAAGCGGAAACATACTTTTTTTCTGTGTTATTTGAAGTGCATCATTCGAAAAGAAAAGTAGGGGTATAAAAAACAAAACCCCCACAACGAGTCATTGCAGGGGCTCTTATCAATTACTTAAGACGCAAGGTTAACGATGGCTTTCAAGTGTGGTCTCCGAACGCTCTAACCATACAGGCTTATCGCTTGTTTTCGACCAAACTTTATTTAAGTAACTGTAATATTTAGCTCTTTTCGGGTGAAAAACCATAACAGGAAACGCAATAATACCTGCCGTTACAGCAGCAGTGCGGCGTGCAAGTACCTGATTACGGGAATATTCGCGGTATGTGGACATCGATATCCTCCTTCAGTTGCCACTTTATTTGTCGATCCCAGCTTTGCTCTAAAAACTCCCCAAATACAGCTATTTCACAGAGCGACTAAAACCGAACAGATAATACGAGAATTAATTAACTGAATATAGAATAGCGCAAACTGTGTAATAAAACTACTCATCTGACCACTAAAATTAAAATATTACTAATAATTCCCCATTATTCTGTATTTTTACTACAAAATTTAACCCAAAATCGTTAAAAACAAACATTGTGGCAACAATTAAATAACAGGTTAAAATTTAAGTGTTATTAGTTATTTCACTTAAGAGTGTCTATTCCTCGCTTAGTTGATTAAAAAATGTGTATTTTTATACTTTTTTTACACCTAGTCCTATCTTTTTATCAGCTTCTTTACAACGAACTCTCTACCCTTATTTCATGGAAATAATAAGGAGAAAACACTGTGTCATTACTTTCCATTTTTGGGGCAGTTCTCGTTGTTCTACTGCTGGTTTATCTGATTTATGCCCTGCTTAACGCGGAGGATTTCTGATATGGCCACCACAGCATTTTTACTGATTGGCAGCTTCCTGCTGGTCTTATTTATCTTAGCTAAACCGTTAGGTAATGGAATTGCACGTCTTATTGACAGTGATATTCCTCGTCCTTTAATGGCTAGTGAATCATTGCTTTGGCGTTTAGCGGGGATTAAACAACCTGGAAAATCAGCTGCCGAAATGAATTGGCAACAATATGCCTTAGCCATTGTTTTATTCAATGTGCTCGGTTTTGTTTTGCTATTCGCCATTTTAATGTTTCAGGGCAGCTTGCCGCTCAATCCACAGCACTTTGCTGGTATGAGTTGGGATTTAGCCTTCAATACTGCGATAAGCTTCGTAGCAAACACCAACTGGCAATCTTACAGCGGTGAAAATACGTTGAGCTATTTAAGCCAAATGGCAGGCTTAACCGTACAAAACTTCCTCTCAGCCTCTACGGGTATAGCTGTGGTTTTTGCCTTGATCCGTGCTTTTTCACGCCATGGCAGTAAAACATTGGGGAATGCATGGGTCGATATCTACCGTATCACCTTCTATTTATTATTCCCTCTCGCCATTGTTGTTGCTTTATTTTTTGTCAGCCAAGGGGTGATCCAAAACTTTTCTGACTACCTCTTAGTTGACAATTTAGATAACACAACCCAACTGTTACCAATGGGCCCTGTCGCATCCCAAGAAGCGATTAAATTACTGGGAACCAATGGCGGTGGCTTCTTTGGTTCAAACTCCTCTCATCCGTTTGAAAACCCGACTGCATTAAGTAATTTTGTTCAGATGCTGGCAATATTCTTAATCCCTACCGCGTTGTGTTTTGCCTTCGGTCGTTCGGTGGGTGATAACAAACAAGGACATACCTTGTTATGGGTTATGGGGATCATTTTTGTTATCGCAGCCATTGTGGTCATTAAAGCGGAGTATGTTGGCAATCCATTTCTAAGTGAGTTACACGCCAATAGTAACGCTAACATGGAAGGCAAAGAAAGCCGCTTTGGTATTCTTTCCTCGGCTTTATATGCCGTTGTCACAACCGC
The DNA here is from genome assembly GCF_041953405.1 of Providencia xihuensis. Taxonomy (NCBI): domain Bacteria; kingdom Pseudomonadati; phylum Pseudomonadota; class Gammaproteobacteria; order Enterobacterales; family Morganellaceae; genus Providencia; species Providencia xihuensis. The sequence goes on from NZ_CP169565.1 coordinate 3,367,432, forward strand.
TGCCTCCTGTGGTGCTGTCAATGCGATGCATGATTCCTTTACAGCGATGGGCGGCATGGTACCAATGTGGTTAATGCAGATTGGTGAAGTCGTTTTTGGCGGTGTCGGCTCTGGTCTGTATGGCATGTTGCTGTTTGTTCTTCTCGCTGTCTTCCTTGCTGGACTAATGATTGGCCGTACTCCCGAGTACTTAGGGAAAAAAATTGAAGTCCGTGAAATGAAGATGGTTGCACTGGCAATTTTAGTGACACCAACCTTAGTGCTACTTGGTACAACCATCGCCTTAATGACCGACGCAGGACGTTCAGGCATTTTAAACCCAGGCGCCCATGGCTTTAGCGAAGTGTTATATGCCTTTTCATCGGCTGCCAATAACAATGGTAGCGCATTCGCAGGACTCAGTGCCAACACCCCGTTCTACAATGTGCTACTTGCTATCGCCATGTTTATCGGCCGCTTTGGCGTCATCTTGCCCGTACTTGCGATTGCGGGCTCAATGGCACTTAAAAAATCCCAAGCACAAAGCCAGGCTACATTGCCGACCGTAGGCCCACTCTTTATTGGCTTATTAATCTTTACTGTCCTCCTTATTGGCGCACTGACTTTTGTCCCTGCATTGGCACTAGGTCCAATTGCTGAGCAGCTACAAATTGGTTTTGCGGGATAATCAGGGGAAAAAAATGAAAAAGCAAAAAACACCTTTATTTGATAAAAAATTAATCCAACAGTCTATTATTGATGCCGTAAAAAAATGCACACCACAAGCCCAATGGCGTAACCCCGTGATGTTTGTGGTATATATCGGTAGCCTGATCACCACCTTATTATGGGCAATGATGGCAGCAGGTTTGTCTGAAGGAAGTGCATGGTTTAGCGGTATGGTCACCTTATGGTTGTGGTTTACCGTACTGTTCGCCAATTTTGCTGAAGCCTTAGCCGAAGGACGCAGTAAGGCCCAAGCCCAAAGTTTAAAAGGCGTAAAACAGCAAAGCAATGCCACTCGCCTTACCGCGGCCTCATTGGATGCAACACAAGAAATTGTCAGCTCCGATCAACTGCGCAAAGGTGATATCGTGCTGATCCGTGCAGGGGAAACCATTCCTTGTGATGGGGAAGTTCTTGAGGGCGGAGCATCTGTGGATGAAAGTGCGATCACAGGGGAATCTGCTCCAGTGATCCGCGAATCAGGTGGCGATTTTTCCTCTGTGACAGGCGGAACACGTGTGCTGTCCGACTGGCTGATTGTTGAATGTACCGTTAACCCTGGGGAGACATTCCTAGACCGCATGATCTCCATGGTCGAAGGCGCACAGCGCCGTAAAACACCGAATGAAATCGCCTTAACTATTTTGTTAACTGCACTCACCATTATCTTTGTATTAGTGTGTGCAACTTTGTATCCATTTACGGTTTTTGCCGCTGAGTATGCAGGGGCTGGCAGCGCGGTTTCCATATTAGTACTGATTGCATTATTAATCTGTTTGATCCCAACGACCATTGGTGGCCTGCTTTCCTCTATTGGTGTAGCAGGTATGAGCCGCATGTTAGGTGCGAATGTTATCGCCACCAGCGGGCGAGCTGTTGAAGCCGCGGGGGATGTGGATGTTTTATTGCTTGATAAGACAGGCACCATCACTTTAGGAAACCGCCAAGCCTCTGAGTTTCTGCCTTTAACTGGCGTTACGGAAGAGCAACTAGCAGATGCAGCACAGCTTTCTTCACTTGCTGATGAAACCCCTGAAGGACGCAGTATCGTCGTGCTTGCGAAACAAAAATTCAATTTACGTGAAAGAGATATTCACGGAATGAATGCTACTTTCGTACCATTCTCTGCAATGACCCGTATGAGTGGTGTTAACGTGGGTGAACGCATGATCCGCAAAGGTTCTGCCGATGCCATTCGTCGCTACGTTGAAGCTAATCATCAAAAATTTCCCGAAGAAGCCGATAAATTGGTGGAGAAAGTCGCCCATTTAGGAGGAACACCATTAGTTGTCGTTGACGACCAAACTGTTTTAGGCGTCGTCGCGCTCAAAGATATCGTCAAAGGTGGGATGAAAGAACGATTTGCCCAAATGCGCAGCATGGGGATCAAAACAGTGATGATCACGGGGGATAACCACTTAACTGCCGCTGCCATCGCGGCGGAAGCGGGTGTCGATGATTTCCTTGCCGAGGCAACCCCCGAAGCTAAGCTTGCCTTGATCCGTCAATACCAATCAGAAGGCCGATTGGTCGCCATGACCGGTGACGGGACAAACGATGCGCCTGCACTCGCCCAAGCTGACGTTGCTGTTGCCATGAACTCGGGCACCCAAGCCGCGAAAGAAGCTGGGAACATGGTAGATTTAGACTCAAACCCAACCAAACTTATTGAAGTCGTGCACATTGGTAAACAAATGCTAATGACTCGTGGTTCATTGACCACCTTCAGTATTGCAAATGATATTGCCAAATACTTTGCCATCATCCCTGCCGCCTTTGCCGTGACATGGCCACAACTTAACGCGTTAAATATTATGCACTTGCACTCACCTGCTTCTGCCTTGCTTTCTGCGGTAATCTTCAACGCACTGATTATTGTCTTTTTGATCCCATTGGCACTTAAAGGCGTGAATTATCGCCCAATGAGCTCCCAATCACTTTTGCAACGAAACTTAGGCTTATATGGTTTAGGTGGCTTGTTGGTGCCTTTTGTGGGGATCAAATTGATCGATATGTTTATTAGCCTATTTGGTATTTAAGGATTTGATTATGAGCATGATCCGTTCGTCCATTATCATGTTATTGGTGCTAACCCTATTAACTGGAATAGCCTACCCTCTATTGGTCACAGGCCTTGCCAATGTCTTTTTCCCATGGCAAGCAAAAGGCTCTTTAATCACACAAGATGAGCATGTTGTCGGTTCCAAACTGATTGGGCAAAATATACAAAGTGAGGGGTATTTTCATGGTCGCCCCTCCGCCACCGCGGAAAGTCCATACAACACGTTAGCATCTGGGGGAAGTAACTTTGCGGTAAGTAATCCCTTGTTACAACAAACGATGGCTGAACGTAGTAAACTGCTGCGTGCACAGAATCCTGAAGCTGGAAATGCGATCCCTGTAGACTTATTGACTGCCTCTGCTAGTGGTCTTGACCCTAATATTTCGGTTGACGCGGCCATTTATCAAGCCCCACGCATTGCGAAAAGCAGACAGGTTTCATTAGAGGCCGTAAAATCATTAATTACGGCACAAACAGAAACGGCCTTGCTGCCCTTTTTAGGTGAACCCGTTGTGAATGTGCTACAACTGAATTTGGCACTAGATGAATACATGCAGCAAATAAATAGCCAACGTTAATAAGGTGAGTTATGAAAAATCAGGAACCTGCTCGCCCAAACCCTGATGACTTATTGGTCAAAGCCAATGAAGATGGCCGAGGTAAATTAAAAATTTTTTTCGGCGCCTGTGCTGGCGTCGGAAAAACCTACGCCATGCTACAAGAGGCTCAACGCTTGCGTTCACAAGGGTTAGACGTCCTTATCGGCGTAGTAGAAACCCATGAACGGGAAGAAACTGCAGCCTTATTGGATGGGCTTTCTGTGTTACCACACAGAAAATTGCAGCACCGCGGTCGTCGCTTAAATGCGTTTGATATTGATGCAGCAATTGCAAGACACCCTGCCATTATACTCATGGATGAGTTGGCATTTAGTAACCCAACAGGCAGCCGCCACCCAAAACGCTGGCAAGATGTTGAAGAGTTATTAGATGCAGGCATCGATGTGCTTACCACCATTAACGTTCAACACATTGAAAGTTTGAATGATATTGTGGGGAGCATTACGGGTATTCGTGTTCGCGAAACGGTTCCTGACCATATTTTTGATGCCGCTAATGAAGTGGTGTTAGTCGACTTGCCCCCTGACGATCTACGCCAACGCCTGAAAGAAGGCAAAGTGTATATTCCAGGGCAAGCCGAACGCGCTATTGAGCATTTTTTCCGTAAAGGAAATTTAATCGCGCTACGTGAGCTGGCTTTACGCCGCACCGCCGATCGTGTCGACGACCAAATGAGAGAGTTTCGTGATGGCAAAGGGGAAGCCCCCGTCTGGCACACCCGTGACGGGCTTTTATTATGCATTGGCCACAATATGGGTAACGAAAAACTGGTACGTGCCGCGGCGCGACTTGCTGCAAAGTTTGGCAGCGTGTGGCATGCGGTTTATGTCGAGACTCCCACCCTCCACCAGCTCCCTGAATCTCAACGCCGCGCCGTACTCAAAGCGCTGCGCCTTGCCCAAGATTTAGGGGCAGAAACTGCTACCCTATCCGACTCTTCAGAAGAAAAAGCCATACTCCGTTATGCACGGGAACATAATTTAGGCAAGATATTGATTGGGCGCCGCGATAAACACCGTAAATGGCCCAAACTCAATTTCCGCCCTGGCTTTGCCGACCGCTTAGGGAAATTAGGGCCCGATCTCGATTTAGTGATTGTCGCCCTTGAAGAAAAAAGTGATTGGGATAAAGAACCTGAAAGAAAGCCGTTTTCTGAAAAATGGCGCTCTGATTTAAATGGCTACATGATGGCTATTGTGATGTGCGCTGCTATCACTTTATTTTCGAGAACATTTTTACTCGCGTTAGACAAAGCAAACCTTGTGACGCTGTACCTCTTAGGTGTTGTGTTGATAGCTCTGTTTTACGGACGCCGTCCTTCTATTTTTGCCGCACTCGTGAATGTTATTAGTTTCGACCTGTTTTTTGTTCAACCACACTTTTCACTCGCCATCATGGACATGCAGTACTTAGTAACCTTTACGGTGATGCTAATTGTTGGGGTTGTGGTGGGAAACCTAACTGCTGGTATGCGCTATCAAGCGAGAATTGCCCGCTATCGAGAACAGCGAACTCGTCATTTATATGAAATGACAAAAGAACTAGGGCAAGCACTCAATACAGAAGATATTGGTAAAACAGGCTATCACTTCCTTAATAACGCGTTTCAAGCCAAAAGCTGCCTATTAGTACCTGATGAAAATGGTGATTTATTACCACTGTTATGTGATGGACATACCCCCATGCAGATTGACAAAGCCATCGCAAAATGGAGTTTTGATAAGCGCCAACCCGCAGGGGCAGGGACAGATACTCTGCCGAGTGTGCCTTATCAATTACAACCGATCACGACAGCAGACCAAACCCTCGCAGTATTAGCTATCGAACCCCGTAATTTACGCCAGTTGATGATCCCAGAACAACAACGCATGCTGCAAACTTTTACTGGGCTGATCGCCAGCGCCCTTTCGCGCTTACAGCTGACAAAACAAGCAGAGTCCGCTAAATTAGATATTGAACGTGAACAATTGCGTAATTCGTTGCTGGCAGCGCTTTCCCACGATTTAAAAACACCGCTAACCGTGCTATTTGGGCAAACAGAAATATTGATGTTAGATTTATCCGCGGAAAATTCGCCCCATACCGCGCAAGTAAACCAAATGCGTCAACAAGTGCTTAGCACCTCGCGTTTAGTGAATAATTTACTCGACATGGCACGTTTGCAATCAGGCAGTATTCAACCCAACCTTGAATGGGAATCTTTACAAGAAATAACCAGTAGCGCCGTTAGAACATTAGATTACACGCTACACAGCCACCCATTGGAAATTAATATTCCTGCTGATTTACTGTTATATTGCGATGCTATGTTAATTGAACGGGTATTAATTAATTTATTGGAAAATGCCGTCAAATATAGCCATGAAGATACACCAATTGGTATCAATGGCCGAGTCGAAAGGCAGAAAATTCATATTGAAGTCTGGGATGCCAGTAACGCAATTCCCGATGGGCAAGAAAAAACAATTTTTGATAAATTCTCCCGTGCTCAAAAAGAATCCGCAATTCCTGGCGTTGGCCTTGGGCTTGCTATCTGTCGTGCTATTATTCAATTACACGAAGGAGAAATTTGGGCACAAAACAATAATAAAGGTGGAGCCAGCTTCCACTTTGTTTTACCTTTAAAGCAACTCCCTGATATTGAAGCTGAAGTTTAGGAGACATTAACTTATTGTGAGCAGCCATCAAATTCTGATTATTGAAGATGAAAAAGAAATTCGCCGCTTTGTCCGACTTGCATTGGAGGGTGAAGGCTGGAAAGTTTTCGAAGCTGAGAATTGCCAACGGGGTTTGATTGAAGCAGGTACAAGGCAACCGGATTTACTGATTTTAGACCTCGGGCTGCCTGACGGTGATGGCCTTGATTTAATTCGTGATTTACGAAAATGGAGCAGCATTCCCATTATTGTTTTGTCTGCCCGTGAAGAAGAATCACAAAAAGTTGCGGCTCTTGATGCAGGTGCGGATGATTATTTAACAAAACCTTTTGGTATCAGTGAGTTACTAGCTCGAGTCCGTGTAGCATTACGCCGCTTTGGTAAAGTGGGTCAAGAAAGCTCACAATTTCAATTTGGGGATGTCACTGTCGATTTTATTAATCGCATTGTCACTAAGCAAAACGAAGAATTACACCTAACGCCTATCGAGTTTCGTTTACTTAGCGAGTTAGTTGCCAATAGCGGTAAAGTCTTGACTCAACGACATTTGTTATTGCAAGTGTGGGGGCCTAGTTATATTGAGCATAACCATTATTTGCGGATTTATATGGGGCATTTACGGCAAAAACTGGAAAATGACCCGACTCGCCCTATTCATTTATTAACGGAAACAGGCATTGGCTATCGGTTTATGCCATAAGTCATTTTACACCCAATTCTCGGAATCTTTCCGCTAGTTTAAACCCCTTGGCTGGCTATAATTTCCCCATTATTTTCTATGGAGAGAAATTCGTGCAAACATTAACGACCCAATTATCAAACCGCTTTTCATCTGCCTTAGTCCTTTTTTTAGGGATTTTTGTGACTACTCAAGCCCTCGCGTTAAGCCCAGAAGAAAAAACGCGTACTGAATCTTTACTCACGGAACTTGGTAAGCAACAAAACCTGACATTTACTCGTAACGGCACAGAACATAACGCGGCCGATGCAGAATCCCATTTACGTTTAAAATTACGCAAAACAGAAAAACGCCTAAACACCACTGAACAGTTTATTGACAATGTGGCCTCAAAATCGTCCATCACAGGCGAAGCATACCAAGTTAAAGACGCCCAAGGTAACGTATTCCCCGCCAATCAATATTTACATGATTTATTAAAAGAAAAAGTAGATAGCAAGCCCGAATAGATTCTGCAGGCTTTGTAGATTACTATAAAAAACGCTGGCATTTATTTGCCAGCGTTTTTTTTGTTCTAATACTCGGTCTGGCCCCTAAATAATTTGTACCACAGGTAGGCGGCAAATTAAGTTATCCCGTGAGCATACATATGTATGTGACTCGAGTAACTTAATGAAGCCAACACCCCTGTGGTGCAAAGTATGACGGGGACATCAAATTAAGAATTTTCGATTTTCGCCCAAGTATCACGCAACCCAACAGTCCGGTTAAACACTAAATGATCTGCGCTGCTTAACTTATTATCCGCACAGAAATACCCTTCACGCTCAAATTGGTACGCCTTTTCAGGGGCAGCATCTTTTAAGCTTGGTTCAACAAAGCCTTGGCGAATAACCAGCGACTCTGGGTTGATAACCGATAAGAAATCCTCTTCCGCACCAGGGTTTGGCACAGTAAACAGACGGTCATACAGACGAATTTCCGCTGGCAATGCATGTTGTACGCTTACCCAGTGAATAACACCTTTCACTTTACGTCCATCGGCTGGGTCTTTATTTAATGTGCCTGCATCATACGTACAGAAAATGGTTGTGATGTTGCCATCAGCATCTTTTTCCACACGTTCTGCTTTGATGATATATGCATTACGTAAGCGCACTTCTTTGCCTAACACTAAACGTTTAAATTGACGATTGGCTTCTTCACGGAAATCCGCACGGTCAATATAAATTTCATTGCTAAAAGGCACTTTACGCGTACCCATTTCAGGGTCATTTGGATGATTTGGCGCCGTTAAAATTTCTTCGCCTGCTGGCATGTTTTCAATCACCACACGCACAGGGTCAATCACCGCCATGGCACGTGGAGCCGACACGTTCAGATCATCACGAATACATGACTCTAGTGACGCCATTTCGACGTTATTATCTTGTTTAGTCACACCAATGCGTTGGCAAAACTCACGGATTGACGCAGCGGTATAGCCACGACGACGTAAACCTGAAATGGTTAACATGCGTGGATCGTCCCAGCCGTTCACGTGCTTTTCTGTCACTAATTGGTTCAGCTTACGCTTAGACATCACCGTATATTCCAAATTCAGACGAGAAAACTCGTACTGACGTGGATGGCAATCAATCGTGATGTTATCCAGTACCCAGTCATATAAACGACGGTTGTCTTGGAATTCTAATGTACATAAAGAGTGTGTGATCCCTTCTAGCGCATCAGAAATACAATGCGTGAAGTCATACATTGGGTAAATGCACCACTTATTGCCAGACTGGTGGTGTTCTGCAAACTTAATACGATATAAAACGGGATCACGCATGACCATAAATGGCGATGCCATATCGATTTTCGCACGTAAACACGCTTTACCTTCTTCAAAGCCGCCAGCACGCATTTTTTCAAATAATGCGAGGTTGTCTTCGATTAAGCGTTCACGGTATGGGCTATTTTTACCAGGCTCCTTTAATGTGCCACGGTATTCACGAATTTCGTCCGCACTTAGCTCATCAACGTAAGCTAAGCCTTTTTTAATCAGCTCAATGGCGTATTGATATAAAGTATCAAAATAGTCAGAAGAGTAACGAACATTGCCCGTCCACTCGAAACCTAACCATTTGACGTCTTCTTGGATTGAGTTAACGTATTCGACGTCTTCTTTAACAGGGTTGGTGTCGTCAAAACGTAAGTTGCACTGTCCCTGATAGTCCTTTGCAATGCCAAAGTTCAAGCAGATTGATTTCGCGTGGCCGATGTGTAAATAGCCATTCGGTTCTGGTGGAAAACGCGTATGGACCGACGTGTGTTTTCCGCTCGCCAGATCTTCATCTATGATCTGACGGATAAAATTTGTTGGGCGAGCATCTGCCTCATTCATTGTCATCATTCCTCAATGCCAAAAGCGCGCTAAAAGCGGTTAGTAACCAGATATATTCTACCATAATCCGTCAGGAAACAACCGTTTGATTGAGCTTAACCGATAAAAGCTATAGCAAAGAGGCAAACACAACAAAAAATAGGCACATTGAGCTCTGCTTGCTCGCCTTTTTTAGGTCAATAACATCACGGTTAATACCACTAACAGCAACAATGGGTAGCTTTGTGCATGGCGCTTATCGCTGAGGTAAGGCATTAATAATGAAGCAAAACGGATCCCCAACCAAGAAGCAACAATCAAAATCAACGCGCCTTTGAGGTAAATCATGCCAAGAAAATCTGCGCCGAGGTCAACGTGCTTATCAATTGCAAAATAAAAGTAAGTTAATGTCCCTGTGATTGCCATCGGTAGCGTCAATGGGTTAGCAAAAGCCGCCGCTTGGATCATACTCGCACCGCGGCGTCGCATTAATGGAACGGTCATCACACTACCGCCCACCCCTAAAAATGCCGCCACAGCACCAATCACCACACCAATCGGGGTATCAGCAAAAATGCCCCCTCGAGAAGCTTTGATACCTTCCGATCCTGTTTGCATAAAACCAGGGCGAATAAAACAATCCAAAATCGTGATTATCAAATAACCAATAAATATCCAGCGGATCAACGCACTATCTACCGATAACGCCACAATTGCCCCAACTATTCCGCCAATTGAAATCGGAATAATAAACGGCTTGATAATTGGCCAGCTTAGGTTGCCTTTTAAATAATGGGCACGGCTCGATAGCGTTGATGAAAAAATCATCACACAAGTGGAGGTTGCCACCGCAACTTGCATTGCCACTGCGCTTGCATCGCTTTGCGGCCCCCAGACTAAGGTAATTAATGCATACAACAGTGGAACCGTGATAAACCCACCACCAAAACCAAATAATGCAGTTGTGATCCCTGAAATAAACCCAAATAAGCAAAGAAGCAGTTCCACAGAAAATTCCTCATCAGTCATTGAGAAAATATCTTATCGATGAGTAAGCCGCCTTGCTTGTGCAGATTCGACAACCTGCTTTGAGATTTCGCCAACATTGTTAACATTGATAACTTATTTCCTACATGACTAAACCAACTAAGTGAAATAAATGTGCCTCTAAGAATTCATTTATTCAAAAAATATCCCGATAATAGTTAAATCTAAAAATTCACAGCTGGGTAAGTCAATGAAATGTATTAACTGCAATGAGCGCGAAGCGAATAAAGAGTCTGGTTGGTGTCATGAATGCGAACAATTGGAAGTCCATAAAATTAATGGCGTACTTTATCTGCCAGCTTTAGGGCTAATTATTACCGCATTTTTGTCTATCTTTGGGGCATACCAATTAGTCCAAGTTGTCACCTATTATGCTGAAAATACGAAGGGTGTTCCTGCATTTTACCTTGGCGCCATTGTGCTACAACTTGTCTATATAATTATCACACTCGTCGCTTGTTGGTTTTTCTTTAATAAGAAAAAAGCGACTAAATGGGTTATGATTTCCTACTACATTTTTGCGCTCATCGTAACGCTGTATTTTACCGTTTTTATCGCCATAATTTATGGTGCTAAATTAACCAATACAGATTACCAGCAAATACTCATGAGCACATTCAGTGCCGCGCTGTGGATTGGTTATTTCATTAAATCTGACCGTATCCCACAAGTTTTTATCCGATAACGTCCATAAAAAATGCCAGCCTTTTTATCGGCTGGCATCATCACAAACTTAAATCAGACTTAATACATTATTTCAGAACATTATAAATAACCGTTTCGCCTGCTTTCACGTCGCCTTCAACTAAAATCTCGACGCCAGCAAAATCATCGATATTGCTGATGATAACAGGGCTAATCATTGATTTAGCATTCGCTTCAAGGAACGGTAAATCTAATTTCAGGATTGGTGTACCCGCAGTGACTTCGGCACCTTCTTCCACTAAACGCGCACAACCTTCACCTTTCAGCGCAACGGTATCGATACCCATATGAACGATGAGCTCTACGCCATTTTCAGTTTCAAGGCAGAATGCATGGTTAGTTTCAAAAATCTTGACCACTGTACCTGATGCAGGGGCTAAAACTTCACTGCTGGTTGGTTTGATGGCAATACCATCGCCCACAATGCGGCTAGAGAACGCTTCATCTGGTACATCATCGAGGGAATATACTTGCCCACTGACTGGCGCAACGAGGGATAAAATCGCATTGCCTTTCGCTTTCGCTGGCTCTGCTGCTTTTTTCTCTTCCGCGGCTGCAACAGGCGCAGTACCGGCAATCGGCCCTTTCGCAATCACTTCCGTCATTGCTTTAGCAACCAACTCAGCGCGCGTTCCTACAATCACTTGTACGTTTTGTTTGTTCAAGCGAATAACACCTGAAGCACCAAGACGTTTTGTCATCGCATCGTTAACAATTGCAGTGTCTTTTACCGTTAAACGTAAACGTGTGATACACGCATCGATATTCACGATATTATCGCTACCGCCTACCGCAGAGACGTACTGACGTGCTTCTTTTTGGATATCGCTATCCGTGGTATTGGCAGGGCTGAGGCTTTCATCGTAGCCATCAATAGTTTCATCACCCGCGCTTTCTTCACGGCCTGGAGTTAACAGGTTAAATTTGCGGATCATGAAGCGGAAAATCACGTAGTAAATACAGAAGAAGACTAAGCCTTGAACAATCAACATGTACCATTGAACTGCTAATGGGTTACGCGATTGCAACAGCATATCCACTAAACCTGCACTGAAGCCGAAGCCCGAAATCCACTCCATTGTTGCTGCGATATACACAGAAATACCAGTCAACAGTGCGTGAATAACGTACAGGATTGGTGCCACGAACATAAATGAGAATTCAAGCGGCTCAGTGATACCCGTGAAGAATGCCGCAAATGCACCCGCAATCATGATACCAGCTACTTTGGCTTTATTTTCAGGGCGTGCGCAGTGGTAAATAGCGAGTGCTGCACCTGGTAGACCAAACATCATAATTGGGAAGAAACCAGCTTGGTAACGACCTGTGATACCTACCGTTGCCAGACCTGCTTCGATAGATTTAGCCCCACCGAGGAAGTTTGGAATATCGTTAATACCCGCAACATCAAACCAGAACACCGAGTTCAGTGCATGGTGTAAGCCAACAGGAATTAACAGACGGTTAAAGAATGCGTAAATACCCGCACCGACAGAACCTAAATCTTTAATGCTTTCCCCGAAAGACACTAAACCGTTATACACCACTGGCCAGACGTACATCAGAACGAAGGCTAAGATGATCATTAGGAATGAGGTTAAAATCGGCACGAGGCGACGACCACTAAAGAATGACAACGCTTTTGGTAACTCAACACCACTGTAGCGATTGTATAATTCAGCTGACAGTACCCCAACTAAAATACCCACGAACTGGTTATTAATTTTACCGAATGCCGCTGGGACAGTTTCCAGAGGAACATTCATAATCATAGAATAAGATGCAGGAGAACACAGTGTTGTCACCACTAAGAAGCCGACAAAACCAGTCAGTGCCGCAGCACCATCCTTATCTTTCGACATCCCATATGCAACACCAATTGCAAATAGCACGGACATATTATCAATAATTGCCGCACCAGATTTAATCAGTAACGCCGCGATTGCACTATTAGCGCCCCAACCATCTGGGTCAATCCAATAGCCAATCCCCATTAGGATTGCTGCGGCTGGTAGTACAGCAACTGGCACCATCAGTGCCCTACCAATCCGCTGTAAGTAGCTAAGAATATTCACAAACTCCCCCTTATAACCTTATTTTGCCCCATTAACAGGATCTTATTGTTCAATCGATCAATGATCAGCAACCGATAATATTTGATGATTAATTATATCAGTTTCATACTTTAGATTAATTGTTTCGCGATGCAAAATAAATAGGTGCGATTTGTGATAAATGTCAACGAAATCGTTCATGTTCTGACTAAATTAGTAGCTATTATTGAAAACTTATTTTATGATTAAAAATAACTTATTTACGTCATTAACCTGTATATTCTCAGCGCGTTTAAAATGCAGGTGCAGCCGTTAAAACGGCACTGTATACCAACACCAACGCGTAATAAATTTGTAGTATAACGAGTATTCCTATATCTAATGCATAACATCAGGGATACACATATATATGAAAGATTTCACAGACTTATTAGAGGTAATTGAAACATGAGGCTAATCCCATTAAACAATGCGCATGATGTCGGCACTTGGTCTGCACAGTATATCGCTGATAAAATCAACGCATTCAACCCAACCGCTGAACGCCCTTTCGTTCTCGGCTTACCAACAGGTGGCACACCACTCGCAACCTATAAAGCGCTGATTGCTTTGTATCAAGCAGGTAAAGTGAGCTTTAAACATGTGGTGACATTTAATATGGATGAATATATTGGCATTCCTGCTAATCATCCACAAAGCTACCATACGTTTATGCATGATAATTTCTTCAACCATATTGATATCCAAGCTGAAAACATCAATCTGCTCAATGGGAATGCCCCAAATGTTGATGAGGAATGTCAACGTTATGAAGATAAAATTAAATCTTATGGCAAAATCAATTTGTTCATGGGTGGCGTAGGAAATGATGGCCATATTGCATTCAATGAACCAGGTTCATCACTAAATTCTCGTACCCGAATCAAAACGTTAACCCCAGAAACACGCCAAGCAAACTCACGCTTCTTTGATAACGATATCAACCAAGTGCCAAAATTTGCGTTAACGGTGGGTGTTGCCACATTAATGGATGCAGAAGAGCTAATGGTCTTGGCAACAGGTGCGAATAAAGCAAATGCAGTTCACGCTGCCGTGGAAGGTTCCATCAACCATATGTGGACAGTGAGCTGTGTACAAATGCATCCAAAAGCGCTGATTGTCTGTGATGAGCCTGCAACACTCGAGTTAAAAGTCAAAACACTCAAATACTTCAAACAGCTAGAATCTGAAATTATTGAGACGTTTAACTAAGATTATATTTATCAATCACCCGACTGGCGACGGCTAGTCGGTGACCCATTTTTCCAGAGGTCAGGAGTTTAAAACCATGTATGCACTAACTCATTGCATTATTTATACAGGTCATGAAAGACTGGATAACCATGCTGTCATCGTTGATGGTGAAATCATCAAAGAGGTTTGCCCTGTCTCTGAAATACCTGCAAATATCCCACAACACGATTTGCAAGGCGCAATTCTCTCTGCTGGTTTTATTGATCTGCAAGTTAACGGCTGCGGTGGCGTTCAATTCAATGACAACAAAGAAAATGTCACATTGAAAAATTTAGATATCATGCAAAAAGCCAATGAACGCACAGGTTGTACTAGCTACCTACCAACGCTGATCACTTGCTCTGATGATCTAATGAAACATGGCATTAACGTCATGACTGAATATTTAAAAGATCACAAAAACCAAGCCCTTGGCCTACATTTAGAAGGTCCTTATATTAATGTGATCAAAAAAGGGACCCATAACCCTGAATTTATTCGCCAGCCTTCAGCTCAAATGATTGATTATTTGGCCTCCCACGCCGATGCCATCACAAAAGTCACCTTAGCGCCTGAAATGGTCGATCTCGATTATATTCGCCAATTAAAAGAGGCTGGCATTGTGATTTCTGCGGGGCATTCAAATGCCACATACGAAGAAGCGAAACTTGGCTTTAAAGCTGGTATCCGTTTCTCAACTCACCTTTTCAATGCGATGCCATACATTTCAGGCCGTGGCCCAGGTTTAGTTGGCGCCATTTATGATACGCCAGAAGTGTATGCAGGCATTATTGCCGACGGCTTACATGTTCAATGGGCTAACATTCGGAACAGTAAGCATCTGAAAGGTGATAAATTAATTTTAGTGACAGATGCAACAGCACCAGCAGGAATTGATCCTCAAACTGGTGAAATGGATCATTTTATCTTCGCAGGTAAAACCATATACTATCGTGATGGATTATGTGTTGATGAAAATGGCACACTCAGCGGTTCGTCACTGACGATGATTGAAGCAGTCAGAAACAGCGTAGAACATGTCGGTATCGCATTGGATGAAACACTTAGAATGGCAACGCTCTATCCAGCAAGAGCCATCGGAGTTGATGAAACTTTAGGGTCAATTGCTCCGGGTAAAATTGCGAATTTGACCGCATTTAACCACGACTTCACTATTCTCGCGACTTACGTAAACGGAAAGGAAGTCTACAAAATGAGTAACTAGCTAATGAATCAAAGCCACTCGCTAAAGCAAATTGGTAATATTGACCTCGTCAAACAACTCAATAGTGCTGTCGTCTATAGCTTGATAGACCAACAGGGTCCGATATCAAGAATTCAGATAGCGGAACAAAGCCAGCTTGCCCCAGCCAGTGTCACTAAGATCACTCGCCAGCTACTCGAACGCGGTTTAATTAAAGAAGTTGACCAGCAGGCCTCCACAGGGGGCCGTCGTGCTATCTCTATTGTTTCTGAACACAAAAACTTCCACACCATTGGTGTCCGTTTAGGCCGCTATGATGCCACTATTGCATTGTACGACTTAGGCGGAAAAATGATTGTGGATGGGCACTACCCTATCTCTGAGCCTACCCAAGAAGCGGTCGAGCAAAAATTGATTGCCTCCCTCGAAGATTTTATCGAACAAAATCATCGTCGTATCAAAGAGTTGATTGCCATTTCAATTATCCTACCTGGTTTAGTCAATCCAAATCGTGGCATTATTTTCTATATGCCCCACATCAAAGTGGATAACTGGCACCTAATTGATAACCTACAAGCCCATTTTAATATCACCTGTTATGTTGGCCACGATATTCGCAGCCTTGCACTTGCTGAGAGCTTTTTTGGCGCTACTCGGGATTGCGAAGACTCTTTACTAGTGCGTATTCACAGAGGTGCTGGGGCTGGTATTGTGATCAATAAAGAAATATTGCTCAACCATCGCGGTAATTTAGGGGAAATTGGCCACATTCAAGTCGACCCTCTTGGTGAGTTGTGCCACTGTGGTAATTTTGGCTGCTTAGAAACCATTGCCTCCAACCAAGCGATTGAAGCGCGCGTTAAACAACGTTTAGAGCAAGGCTACTCCAGCACCCTTACTGCAGAAACTTGCACGATTTCCTCTATTTGCCAAGCCGCAAATAAAAACGACCCACTGGCCACCGAAGTTATTCAGCACGTTGGCCGGCAAATTGGTAAAGCCGTTGCGATTACCATTAACTTGTTCAACCCAGAAAAAGTGGTGATTGCAGGGGATATTACTGAGGCCGAGCAAATTTTACTGCCTGCGATTCAAAGCTGTATTGATACTCAAGCACTCAAAGGCTTTCGTGAGAACTTACCGATTGTCACCTCCCAATTAGTTCATAATTCAGCAATTGGTGCATTTGCCTTAACCAAACGCGCAATGCTTAATGGTGAATTACTGCAAAAGCTGTTTGATAACTAATTTCACTCTACTCAATGAACGAATAGAAGCAGGTTTTAACCTGCTTCTTTGCTTTGAGAGACCCACTATCAAAAAATACCTATCCCTTCACCCTGCTATTGTTCAATTTAAAATCTATTTGTATTTTATCAAATAATCTCGGTTTCATTGACAATCAAACGTCGAAAAATACCTTTATTTCTCCCTACTATTTTTTGAACAGACGAGTAGTCAAAAACGGATTTTTTTCAAATTAAGGGTTGTTTTTTGCTGGCTTTATCGACAAAATGATTATTCAACAAACAAACAGACGCATTTTCTGAAAAATAGTGCAAAAAGCTGTTGACTGTAGGGTCTGTAATTAGCATAATGCGCCCCGCAACGCCGATGAAGGTTAAGCAAAAAAAGATGGCTATGTAGCTCAGCTGGTTAGAGCACAACACTCATAATGTTGGGGTCACAGGTTCGAATCCCGTCATAGCCACCATTTATTTGCGGGAGTGGCGAAATTGGTAGACGCACCAGATTTAGGTTCTGGCGCCGCAAGGTGTGCAAGTTCAAGTCTTGTCTCCCGCACCATTTTCCTTCTCGGTAGTATTGAATTTAAGATTGGGGTATCGCCAAGCGGTAAGGCACCAGGTTTTGATCCTGGCATTCCCAGGTTCGAATCCTGGTACCCCAGCCATCTTAAAACATTCAATAGTAGAATTTCCCGGATGGGGTATCGCCAAGCGGTAAGGCACCAGGTTTTGATCCTGGCATTCCCAGGTTCGAATCCTGGTACCCCAGCCATCTACTATCCCCTCTTGTTGCAAAAAATCATCTTAAAGAAATAAAAATGGCTATGTAGCTCAGTTGGTTAGAGCACAACACTCATAATGTTGGGGTCACAGGTTCGAATCCCGTCGTAGCTACCATTTCTTTTGTTGTTGGGGTATCGCCAAGCGGTAAGGCACCAGGTTTTGATCCTGGCATCCCCAGGTTCGAATCCTGGTACCCCAGCCATTCCTTTTTTTCTTCCTTATCTTTCTAATACAGTCTCTTTTCAATTCGCTTATTTTCATTATCATTTTTATTAATAAATTAAATCAAGTTTAGAAGATTAGATAATAAATCCATTTTTCTTACTGAAAACCAATTTATTGCATCAAAATTTGCATGTTTATGCACTTTTTCAGTAGAATCGTACTCTTTTTTCATGTTTTTTATTTTATTAAATCTCGTGGATACTAATTAACCAGTAACTTAATCGCTTTAAATGTTAACCAAGCAACATTTCGCCCAAAAAATTTACTTTTGCATAACTTTTCTATTAAATCTGTGACTTTAATCATTTCTATTTAACTGTTGAAAGTGGTAACCTGCGCTCGAATTGTAGTTAGGTATGATTGGTGACAAATAAGTCACTGGAAAACTCACTCCCATCTTCCGTTCCATTAATTAGTTCTCAAAAACTCAAATAAAAGTTTTAAACCTAATAATTATAAATTGCCAAAACGCAACATTTTTACAGAGAAAATTTATGCGAAACATGATAAAGCAACCAATATATAAAATCTTATATGTTCAGGTCATCGTAGCCATCGCCTTAGGTATTGCGCTAGGCCACTTTTTCCCAGACATTGGAGAGTCACTAAAACCGCTTGGTGATGCATTCATCAAAATCGTTAAAATGATCATCGCGCCAGTTATCTTCTTAACAGTGGTAACAGGTATCTCAGGCATGTCAAACATGAAGGCTGTGGGTAGCGTTGCGGGTAAATCAATGCTCTACTTCATTACCTTCTCTACTGTCGCACTCATTATTGGTCTCATCGTTGCGAACGTCATTCGCCCAGGTGATGGCTTAAATATTGACCCAGCAACCCTCGATAGCACAAAAGTAGCAGGTTACGTTGCCAAAGCACACGAGTCATCAATTGTTGGCTTCTTGATGAACATCATTCCTGATACCGTGATTAGTCCGCTGGTAAACGGTAACATTCTTCAGGTTCTGTTTATTGCCGTTATTTTCGGATTAGCATTAGCAGCAACAGGCAAGCACGGGGAGCCAATTGTTAAGTTACTGCAAAACTTCTCTGAACCTGTGTTCAAAATGGTTGCGATGCTAATGAAACTCGCACCAATCGGGGCATTCGGTGCAATGGCATTTACCATTGGGAAATATGGGATCTCATCTATTGGCAACTTAATGATGCTGATAATGACGTTCTACATCACCTCTTTACTCTTTGTATTACTGGTATTAGGGGCTGTTGCAAAATATAACGGTTTCTCAATCATTGAGTTGATTAAATACATCAAAGACGAACTTTGGTTAGTTTTAGGTACCTCTTCTTCTGAAGCAGCACTGCCAAGCTTAATGAGAAAAATGGAGCATGCAGGGTGTGAAAAATCCGTTGTGGGTTTAGTGATCCCAACAGGTTACTCATTTAATCTTGACGGTACCAACATCTATATGACCATGGCGGCTTTGTTTATCGCACAAGCTACCAATATCGAGCTCACGATTTGGGAACAAATCTCCTTGTTGCTCGTTGCCATGATCAGCTCAAAAGGTGCAGCGGGGGTAACAGGTGCAGGGTTCATTACCTTAGCCGCAACACTGATGGTTGTACCAAGTATTCCAGTTGCTGGTATGGCCTTAATTCTTGGTATTGACCGCTTTATGTCAGAGTGCCGAGCATTAACCAACTTAGTCGGTAATGCATGCGCATGTATCGTGGTTGCACGTTGGGAAAAAGAGCTAGATACCGAGAAACTGGCTCATGCATTCTCAGCAAAAAATGAAACGTTAGATTCAGTGATTACTGAAGATGACAGCATTAATACCAAAGAAAAAATCGCGGTTGATCTTGGAAATCCTAAATAGGATCGAGCATTTATTCTGATAAAACTTGATAGCTATCCAAAAAAACCTCTCAATCATGAGAGGTTTTTTATCTCTCACTTCTACAACTTTTTTAAAACGATACACAAGATTCAAGCCTGATAAATCACAATTTAAATTTATATTATTTAAAACTAATAAAAGGTGAAATTGAGTTATTTTAAATAAACAGTTAATTAGTAATACGTATAAATTATATAAAGGATATATTCTGTGATTATAGGTATTATTAGTGACATCCATCAAAACTCGGCCGAAGATAAAACAGTCTTAGCACAATCAATTATTAATATTGCAAACTGTGGGGCGACTGCTCTGCTCATGGCGGGAGATATTGGTGACTATCACGCCAATAGAAAAGAGGCATTGCAAACCTTCCAGAATAATTTCCCAACGAAATACCATCAAAATCTATTACTCATGCTTGGAAATCATGATGTTAGAACTGGAGCAGCTTCTGACGGTTCATTGGATCCAGACCTTATTGAGATATATCACGACTATCTTGATAATTGCCGCGTATCACGCTACGAAGGTACGATGTGCATAGATGCATGGATCGGAGGCTATCACTTTTTATGCTTAAACACTGATGTTGGCCTAAAGGATGAAATGGAGCTGAACGCTAATTCGCTCGCATGGTTAAAAGAAAAATTACCTGAGGGCGCAGTAGCGGATAAACCTATCTTTGTACTCACTCATCAAGCCTTTAACTCAACACATTGGCGAGCAGGCTTATTTGGTGGTTTTGGAAACCAAGATGAAGAATTAAAACAGATTTTTTTAGATTATCCCCAAATTATTTTACTGAGCGGACACATTCACAATGGCTTTGGGACAATTGAGTTCATTCAGCGACCTTTTGGAACACTCATTGAGATCCCAAGCCTTACTAAAGGTGAAAACGGCGTCACCACATCAGGAACAGGTTATTTATTAAAAGTCAGTGATGATAAACTTATCTTTGAAGCATGGAACTTCTATCATAATACTCAACTGCCTGAATATGGCCATGCAATCCATTTACCCACACTATCTGTTCTCGCAAAAAAACTGAAAAACAATGATGATGAGGACAAACCTCGTTTATTAGCAGAAGCAAATTCATTAATGAATAAAAAATATCATAATGATATACCAAGTGGTGATGCGACCTATAGACCACAAGAATCTTATGGGCTCGAGAAAAACTACAGCCCTGAGACTTGGAATAATATTAATTCACTTCGCAAAAAAATAATCGATCTCGAAACTAATATTGAATATCACGAAGTATCATTTGAGAATACAGAAATTATCACTCAAAACATGCTCAATGAAGCCTTAGCCTTATCTGATAATATTGCCATATACTTAAAAGACGGTCATTGGTCTCCTGAAATATACATTTCCGATGTAAATAAAAAAAATCAAACCATCAAAATAAACTCCTCTGCGGGTTATAAGAGCACCGTAATTACATCTCAAGAGACTTTTGTTATTTCCAAAGGGGAAGAATACTTATTAAAATCAAAAGCCTTTTTTGATATCCAAAAAACAAAATAACCTTGTTTATCATTCAAACATTATCTCACCCTAAAGTATTAGGGTGTTTAGAGTGAAATATTTCACTGAACATGAAAGCACTTATCATTTACAGCCCTAATGCATATTTCAGGGCAAGTTTTTTCGCTTCCCCAGCTCTTTGAGCCGCCATCAACCCTAGGTTTCTCAACATTTTTAAACCTGGAAGATTCTCGCTAAACGCCATATAGAACACATCCATTCCTGCTTGCATGACCAAATTATCAGGCAAACGGCGACGCTGATAGCGCTTTAAGACATCAACAGAATACCAAGGTTGCAAATATTCACGTGCGTAACTCACCACATTCAGCAAACTCTCTACATCACGATAGCCTAAATTAACCCCTTGCCCAGCTAAAGGGTTGATTGTGTGCGCTGCATCGCCAATCAATGCTAAACCATCAATAACATAACGGTTAGCATGGTGACGTGTTAAGGGGAATGCCCCTGATGCAATTGCGGTCACCTTGCCCAAACGCTCAGGGAACGCTTCCGAAATCGCACCAGTGAGTTGTTCCATGGACATACTTTGCAAACGTCTAATCTTTGCTGGGCTGTCATACCAGACCAATGAGGCCCAATTATTGTATAACGGTAAAAATGCCCTCGGGCCTGATGGGAAAAATTGCTGCCACGTTTTGTCTTGTTGAGGTTGTTCTGTTTGAATGGTAATCAACATACAAGCTTGGCGATATTGCCAACCGCGGCTGCCAATCCCTGCCATTTTACGCACTTGGGAATTTGCGCCATCTGCGCCCACAACTAATTTTGCTTCTAACAGACGGTTATCATCGAGTTCTAATCGCCACGCTTTTTGGTTTTTGGGTTGGTATAAATTCACCAGCTTTGCGGGGCAAACAAGTTCTAAATTACTGTATTGTTGGCACTCTTGCCATAAAGCAAGCTGCAAGACTCGGTTTTCAACCATAAAACCTAGCTCTGGCAAACCAAGGCTTTGGGCATCAAACACCACATTGCTATCGGGTTCTTCCCATGTTTCTAATTGGCGATAAGGCACACTGCGCATGACTTCTACATGCTGCCATGCACCGAGTTGCTTTAATAATTCGACTGAAGCGCGGCTAATTGCCGAAATGCGAACATCTGGGGTACTGTGTGGCTCAAATGGTGCAGGTTGTGCCTTCTCAAGCAAAGCCACCTTCATCCCTTCTTGGGCAAAGCCCAATGCCGCCGCTGCGCCTGTCATTCCCGCACCTACCACGACAACATCATAAGATTCGATTTGTTTATTCATTACATTGGCCACTATTTATGAATTGATTGCCGTATTGTACCGAAAATTTATTACCCTCGCAGACAATATCTCCACTTGAACTCTAGTCACTGAAGCCCCAAATGAATACAATACGTCCTAATTTTTAAAACAATAGGCAAATTGCCTGCCCTTAAATTTCGTGAAGTGATATTATTTCTTGCTATCTTTGCATTTATCCCATCATACAATGATGTTCTTAATCAAAATGCAAACGAGTTCCCAAAAGAGGGTAGGACTTTGGATTTACAACGCGTTTCGGGGTCCATTACACTAGCCGCTTCGAAAACACCGGATATACGACATGTCGACGAATAAAAAGTTATACATTAAAACGTGGGGCTGCCAAATGAATGAGTATGACTCATCCAAAATGGTCTCTTTATTAGAAAGTACCCACGGTTATCAACTAACTGAAGTTGCTGAAGAAGCAGATTTACTCCTGCTCAATACCTGCTCAATTCGGGAAAAAGCCCAAGAAAAAGTCTTCCATCAGCTTGGTCGTTGGAAGTTTTTTAAAGATAAAAACCCTGACATCATTATTGGTGTCGGTGGCTGTGTTGCATCCCAAGAAGGGGATTTTATCCGCCAACGTGCGCCGAGTGTTGATATTGTCTTTGGCCCACAAACATTGCACCGTCTTCCAGAGATGATAAACCAAGTGCAAGGGACACGCAGCCCAGTTATTGACATCAGCTTCCCTGAAATTGAGAAGTTTGACCGTTTGCCTGAGCCACGCGCTGAAGGCCCAACGGCATTCGTTTCTATTATGGAAGGCTGTAATAAATACTGTACTTTCTGCGTAGTACCTTATACCCGTGGTGAAGAAGTTAGCCGCCCTTGTGACGATATTTTATTCGAAATCGCACAATTAGCTGCGCAAGGCGTACGTGAAGTCAACTTATTAGGTCAGAACGTTAACGCTTACCGCGGTGAAACCTTTGATGGCGAAATTTGCTCATTCGCAGAATTACTGCGCTTAGTCGCGGCTATTGACGGTATCGACCGTGTTCGCTTTACCACTAGCCACCCAATTGAATTTACTGACGATATCATCGAAGTTTACCGTGATACGCCTGAATTAGTCAGTTTCTTACACCTACCTGTGCAAAGTGGTTCTGACCGCGTTCTCACCATGATGAAACGTGCTCATACTGCACTGGAATACAAAGCCATTATTCGCAAACTGCGCGAAGCGCGTCCTGGTATTCTTATCAGCTCTGACTTTATTGTTGGTTTCCCAGGTGAAACGACTGATGACTTCGAAAGAACGATGAAACTGATTGCTGACGTGAATTTTGACATGAGCTACAGCTTTGTCTATTCCGCGCGTCCTGGTACGCCAGCAGCAGATCTCCCTGACGATGTCACTGAAGAAGAGAAAAAACAACGTCTATACTTATTACAGCAGCGCATTAATCAGCAAGCATTGAGCTTCAGCCGCCAAATGGTGGGTACCGTTCAACGTATCTTAGTTGAAGGAACATCCCGTAAAAATGTTATGGAGCTTTCTGGTCGTACTGAAAATAACCGTGTTGTGAACTTTGAAGGCACGCCAGATATGATCGGTAAGTTTGTGGATGTTGAGATTGTAGACGTCTATACCAACTCATTACGCGGTAAAGTTATTCGTACAGAAGATCAAATGGGCCTTCGCGTTCACGAATCACCAGAATCTGTTATTGCACGCACCCGTAAAGAAGATGAGCTAGGTGTTGGCAGTTTCCAGCCCTAAGCCACAACCATAGGATATTCAGTGACCGAGACAAAAAATTTGCAAATCGCAACACAAGAAATCTTTCTAGAACCCGCAGATAATCAACGTTTAATGAGCCTCTGCGGGCCATTTGACGATAATATCAAGCAGCTAGAACGCCGCCTTGCTATCGAAATTAACCGCCGTGATAACCGCTTTAAGTTATCGGGTAAGCCACTTAATGTACAAGCGGCGAGCAAAATTTTGCGTCAACTGTATGTCGATACCGCGCCTGTGCGCGGTGTTATTCCTGATATCGACCCTGAAAATATTCACTTGGCCATTTTGGATAGCCGCATTTTAGAGCAATCCGCCGAAAGCGTTCCAGACTACGGCAAAGCGGTGAATATCAAAACCAAACGTGGCGTGATAAAGCCTCGCACACCAAACCAAGCGCAATATATTGCCAATATTTTGGACCATGATATTACCTTCGGTATTGGCCCTGCAGGAACGGGGAAAACCTATTTAGCGGTAGCTGCTGCGGTCGATGCCTTAGAACGCCAAGAAGTTCGCCGCATTTTGCTTACGCGCCCTGCCGTTGAAGCTGGTGAAAAACTGGGCTTCTTACCTGGGGATTTAAGCCAGAAAGTCGACCCATATTTACGTCCGCTTTATGATGCGCTATTTGAGATGTTAGGCTTTGAAAAGGTTGAAAAACTGATTGAGCGCAACGTGATTGAAGTTGCCCCGCTGGCATACATGCGTGGTCGTACTTTAAATGATGCATTTATTATTTTAGATGAAAGTCAAAACACCACCATCGAGCAGATGAAAATGTTTTTGACGCGGATTGGGTTTAACTCCAAAGCGGTTGTGACTGGTGATATCACCCAAGTCGACTTACCGCGCGGCAGTAAATCAGGTCTACGCCATGCCATTGAAGTGCTCTCTGGCGTGGATGATTTAAGCTTTAATTTCTTCCACAGTGAAGACGTAGTTCGCCACCCTGTCGTTGCCAAAGTTGTTATGGCCTACGAAGCGTGGGAAGAACAAGATAACAAGCGCCGTCAACAGTTACGTGAAGAAAAAGAACAGCAAAAAGAGCTGGAAAAGCAGGAAAACCAATAAATGAGTGACATCATTCTCGATTTACAAATTGCGTGTGAAAACCCTGAAGGTTTACCTTCTGAAGCACTATTCGAGCGCTGGTTAGCCGCTGTGTTACCAAAATTCCAAGCTCAAAGCGAAGTCACTATCCGTGTTGTCGATGAAGCGGAAAGTCATCATCTCAACCTCACTTATCGAGGAAAAGATAAACCCACTAATGTGTTATCTTTTCCTTTTGAAGCACCACCTGAAATTGAGCTTCCTCTGCTCGGCGATTTAATTATTTGTCGCCAAGTAGTTGAACAAGAAGCTATTGAACAACAAAAAAGTGCCGAAGAACATTGGGCGCATATGGTGGTTCACGGCTGCTTGCATCTGTTAGGTTATGACCATATTGAAGATGATGAAGCTGAAGAAATGGAAGGTTTAGAAACCGAAATTTTGGCTGAATTGGGTTATGAAGACCCCTATCTTGCAGAAAAAGAGTGACCTAACTATAATTTTTTAGGCATCTTTTACGAAGAATGCATTATTTTACAAAAAACTGATGGTAATTTTGCAGATAAACCACCGGTTTTATGCTAAAAAAGAATGAAGTAAGCTGTTTTTATTAACTAACTAACGCTCTAAGTACTTTACCTGCTAACTTTTTTGTATGAGCATACACAAGTATGTGATTCAGGTAGCCAAGTGCAGCCAACAACGCTGCAGTTCGATATATGACGAGTAACGACTATTCAATACTCTAAATAATTCGGATTGCAGCTAGGCGGCCAGCGAGGCTATCCCGATGAGCATACACAAGTATGTGATTCGGGTAGCCAAGTGCAGCCAACAACGCTGCGGTTCGATATATGACGAGTAACGACTATTCAATACTCTAAATAATTCGGATTGCAGCTAGGCGGTCAGCGAGGCTATCCCGATGAGCATACACAAGTATGTGATTCGGGTAGCCAAGTGCAGCCAACAACGCTGCAGTTCGAAGTATGACGAGTATTTTTTGAGGAAAAAAAAATTAACCGCCATGAGCGACGATAACTCTTCGAGTAGCGATAACCCTGGTCCTAAGAAAGGGTTCTTTGCACTTTTAAATCACCTTTTCCATGGTGAACCTAAAAATCGTGATGATTTAGTCGAATTAATTCGCGACTCTGAACAAAACGATTTAATCGATCCTGATACCCGTGAAATGCTTGAAGGGGTTATGGATATCGCGGATCAGCGCGTGCGCGACATTATGATCCCGCGTTCCCAAATTGTTACCTTAAAACGTAACCAAACGCTTGATGAGTGCTTGGATGTCATTATTGACTCTGCTCACTCACGCTTCCCTGTTATCAGCGAAGACAAAGACCACATTGAAGGGCTGTTGATGGCAAAAGATTTACTGCCATTTATGCGTACAGATGCCGAGCCTTTTAGTATCGATAAAGTCTTACGCCAAGCGGTTGTTGTCCCTGAAAGTAAACGAGTAGACCGATTACTCAAAGAGTTCCGTTCCCAACGCTACCATATGGCTATCGTTATCGATGAATTTGGTGGTGTTTCTGGTCTTGTGACCATTGAAGATATTTTAGAGTTGATTGTGGGTGAAATTGAAGACGAATACGACGATCAAGATGATGTCGATATTCGCCAATTGAGTCGTCATTCCTATTCTGTCCGCGCACTAACGCAGATTGAAGATTTCAATGAGGCGTTCAATACCCATTTTAGTGATGATGAAGTAGATACCGTTGGTGGGTTAGTCATGCAGGCCTTTGGTCATTTGCCTTCCCGCGGTGAAACCATCACAATAGATAATTATCAGTTTAAAGTTGCTATGGCAGACAGTCGTCGAATTCTTCTGCTTCACGTGAAAATTCCAGACGATGCGCCAGTTCCTACTTTGGAAGAAGAACAGACTTAATGAACTCAACATCTATGTATCAAAGCCAGTGGTTGCGGTTACTGCTGGCTTTATTATTCGGAGCCAGTGGAACACTGGCTTTTTCGCCTTTTGACATCTGGCCTGCTGCGCTACTCTCAATTTTATTTCTCCAGCTACTCACCCTAGAACGTAATACAAAACAATCTTTTGCGATAGGTTTTGCATGGGGCTTTGGCCTATTTGGCAGTGGCGTCAATTGGGTTTACGTCAGTATTGCTGATTTCGGCGGAATGCCAGGCCCAGTCAACGTCTTTATTGTGATTTTATTAGCCGCTTACCTTTCGCTGTATACAGGGCTATTTGGTGGGTTATTGGCTAAATTTGCGCCTAAAGCCAATATTTGGCGTTTGGTTTTTGCCGCTCCCGCCCTCTGGCAAGTCACCGAATTTCTGCGTGGTTGGGTGTTAACAGGCTTCCCATGGCTGCAATTTGGTTATAGCCAAATTGATGGGCCGATGAAAGCACTCGCCCCTGTATTTGGGGTGGAAATGGTTACATTGCTATTATTTAGCATCAGTGGCCTGTTAGTACTCGCTATCTTGCGCCGCAGCTTTGTTGCGCTCACAGTTGCAGTTGTTTTGATTTTTGCCCCATTAATTGCCAAAAATGTGCAGTGGTTCACCCCCCT
The DNA here is from genome assembly GCF_041953405.1 of Providencia xihuensis. Lineage (NCBI taxonomy): Bacteria > Pseudomonadati > Pseudomonadota > Gammaproteobacteria > Enterobacterales > Morganellaceae > Providencia > Providencia xihuensis. Next base: position 3,395,125 of record NZ_CP169565.1, read on the forward strand.
TGATGGCAAAAAAATGGAAGTGGCACTGGTTCAAGGCAATATTCCTCAATCAATGAAGTGGGAAGCCAGCTTTTTACAAAAAACCAAAGACACCTACATGGAGCTCTCTCGACCGTATATCGGTAAAGCCTCTTTGATTATTTGGCCTGAATCAGCAGTGCCTTCCGTTGAGCTCGATAACCAGACCTGGCTTAAATCTCTCGACCAATTATTAGCGGAGTCAAATACTCAGTTAATTACAGGGATTGTGGATGCAAGGCCAATAGATGGTGAATATACTTTCTATAATACAATCATTGTATTAGGGGATAAAAAACCGTATTTATACCCGTCTAAAAACCGATATAACAAACACCATTTAGTACCATTTGGTGAATATGTACCTTTAGAAGATTTGCTGCGCCCTATCGCCCCTTTCTTTAATTTGCCAATGTCGGGTTTTAGCCGTGGTGATTACGAACAAGCGCAATTAGCGGTTGGCAATATTCATCTGACCGCAGCTATTTGTTATGAGATTATTTTAGGTACGCAGGTCAGGGATAACTTTAAACCAGATAGCGACTACTTACTTACCGTTTCAAATGATGCATGGTTTGGAAAATCCATAGGCCCTTGGCAGCACTTCCAAATGGCGCGGATGCGTTCCTTGGAGCTAGGTCGCCCACTATTACGCTCAACCAATAACGGTATCACAGCAGTGATCAGTGCGGATGGTTCTATTCAAGATATGCTTCCACAATTCAAAACTGCCACGCTTGCTACAGAAGTGACACCAACCACAGGGTTAACCCCTTATGCACGCTGGAGCAACTACCCAATGTGGGGAACTGTCGTGGTCTTTGGTGTGCTTGGTTTTGCAATGAACCGACGCCGTAAGCACTGAGTTATTAACTGGCCTCAATAGTCAATAAACGTCTATTGAGGCTAGTGATATTAAACTAAGCAATGAGTTGCCCCTGTATATCAGCAATTCCCACTGTTACAATACATCCTGCGTTAAATTGCAAAAAATCCTCTTCAATCCCATCTGAAAAAATCACGCCGTTATCAGGCATTAAAGACTCCAATGCTAACGGGCTATTAGGTTCTATCGTTCCAAACACCCACTTTATACCCGTTGTTTTACTGAGAAATGGCTCTCTCACGCTAAACTGTAACTTATTATCTCCCCATGCAAATCCACTCGCAAGTGGATGGTTTTTCGTGCCTGTTATAGCCTGAGCCCCCGCTAAAATAGATTGAAACCACCCTGTAGACCCTAGTCCTGTCGAAATAATGATCCCTGAGGACGACTGAAACTCTTGTTCACCTTGCCAGTTAAGGAGATACCGCGCTGATGTATGGCTTTTCGGGCCAATAAATAAGTCATTTACCGCCAATAAAGACTGCCCATCATTCGTTATCGCCTCAGCAAAAGTGACCGACTTTTGCGCCATTTTCCCTTTTAATGTTTGAGTCACGACCTCCTTTAATTGGTCTATTTCAAAAGGTAATAACTTACCATCCCAGCGTTTTGGATCTGGATTGATAGCAATCACAGGCTGCCCCTGCAAGTATTTTAACGTATTCGCGACCAAGCCATCTTGCCCAATCACCACCACAATATCCTGTTTGGAAAATTGATAACTGGGCAATAATTTTCTTTCTAGTAATTGAAATCGACCTAGTGATTTCAGTACTGATTCTGCTTGAACTAATTGTCGCTGGTATAAATCATGTTCAAGCAGATAATCATCAACTTCAACATGGTTATGTTCTAAATAGAATTTCGCTTGCGGCCATGTATTAAAACGTTCAATGAGTTCTTGTAAGCGTGTCTTACGCATAACCAAAACAAAACGTGCATCATCAATTACTTTCATTATTTAGCCCCCTTTTTCATTAATTGACCGAATAAATCAGGGGAGATATTGAGCTCACCTATTTTCCCTGCATTTTGAGCCAGTGATTCAAACGCCATCGCCATCAACTGTTCAGGGCCCATTTTGGCAAGGGCTAACGCTTTTAAGTTCTCCACGGGTAATTGGCTATAAGCTTTCATTTTTGATTCAATGGAATAAGCATCCGCATCGGATTGAATACGCTGGTTCCCGACACTAAGTGCCACCAATTCTTGGCGTTTCTCTTCAGCATTCACTTGTGCGGTCAGTTCCTCTTGTTCAATTTCAGCCCGCTCACGTAATAATTTACGTTCATTGTCTAACCGAGCTTCTTCGATTTGCTGCTCCTTTGCTTGAACAGAAAGATCGGTTTCTAATTCAGCTTCCTTGATAGTGCGTTCTTGTTCAACGGAGAATTTGCGCCTTGCGTAAATAGCATCATCCGCCTCTTTTAAAATAGACTCCCTCGCCTGCGCTTCAAGTGCTTTCAAGGTTTCTGGCGATGGTGTAATCGCTGCAATAGAGACCTCAAGAATGTCTATTCCTAATGAATTGATAACCGACTGCTCAGTTAACTGCTGGGAAACCAACGTGACTAATGAACGGCTAATTAATAGTGCATCACGTAATGATGTACTTTGGATTTTTGCTTGGATCACTGTTTGTGCTGCTCGTACTACCCTGTCGCTCATCTTTAACGGATCTTCAGATGAATAGCCTTTCCCATCTTTAGTTAAGTTAAAATTTAATACATCGGCCGTTTTTTCAGGCTCTTTGACTTGAAATGAAATTTGCCCCTGTACTCGTAAGCTTTGAAAATCAGCCGTTTGCAGATTAAAAATAAACGGCGCCTCTTGAGCATTGAGAGGCAAAGCGGCTATCGATGTTTTGTCTGCGTTATACCAAAAACTGATCCCTTTGCCTTGCTTACGTACCTTTCCATTCACTGATTGAATAACAAAAGTGGATGAGTCTGCTTTGAAATATTTAAAGTTAATCATAGTGGAACCCTCATTAATGTCTTTATGACCTTAATTAATTATTGTCCTATAGACACAAACAAGTCAAGTATTAAATGTCTTAATGACAATAATTGTTTTTGCGTGTATGATTTAGCCCTATACTTCATCTTTAACGTTGAGTGGTAACAATATGAATGAAAAAGAGTTTCTCGCTAGCTATGACAGAAAAGATTACTTATCACCTTTACTCACTGTCGATGCCGTTTTGTTTACTTACCATGAAAACACGTTGAAGGTATTACTGGTTGAACGAGCAAGTTTCCCCGAAAAAGGGAAATGGGGCTTACCCGGGGGATTTATTGATGAGCAAAGTGATCAAACGTTAGAAGAGACGGTTTTGCGCAAACTAAACGAAAAAACAGGCGTGATCCCCCCTTATATTGAGCAACTTTGTACAGTCGGCAACCACCAACGCGATCCGCGTGGTTGGTCTGTAACAGTGTGCTATACCGCGCTGATCGCTTATCAAGCCTGCAACGCGCATATTGAAACGGTGGACTCCGTCAAATGGGTGGCGATTGATGAGATTGAGCATCTTTCTCTCGCTTTTGATCATCTAGAACTTTACCAACAAGCCAGAGCACGCTTAACACAAAAATCACTGTATTCCATTGTGCCAGGATTTGCCCTTCCCGATGAATTCACCTTAGCAGAATTGCAACATGTGCATGAAGTCTTGATTGGTAAGCCATTGCAAAATAAGTCTTTTAGACGTCGCCTAGAACAAGCAGATTTATTGATTGATACAGGGAAAAAGCGCCATGAGCGCGGCCGACCCGCTAATTTATACCGTTTAAAGCCCCAATCAGCCGATTACCGTTTTATTCGCAATTTAGAGTTTTAGCTATTGATATGCCTGATAAAAATGCTTATCAGGCACTATAAAAGAGATTAGTGGCAAATAGCTGGCGTCACAATGTAGGTGAAAACCAATTTATCTGATTTATGGTAATTGTGTGTGATCCCTTCAGGGAACATTTCATGCAGCATTTTCATGCCAACGTCTTTACCACAATAGTTTTTATCTAAGATTTCACGCATATTTTGCTGCCAGTTCTTTCCTTCCAGAACATTATCAGGGATCCCCTTGATTGTGTACTGATAAAACAGCATACCATTTTGGTTTGCCGTAACTTCCGTCAATAATGTGACGTCGTCAATCAACATCGGTAATGCTTTTGCCATTTCGGTCAAGAAAACCTCTCGTAATAACGTCGGGTCATCGTCTCCTTTGGCATTAAACGCATTAATTTTCTCTTCCGTTGAATTGGCTTTGATTTCATCATAACGCTGTTTTAATTCTGAATTTGCAGTCGTTCCTGATGTTTGTTCAACGGGCTTTTTCTCTTCGGCATCGGGGGAACATCCCGCAATTAATACCGCACCTAGCAATAACCCAACCACTTTTTTGAACACAACCATCCCATCCACCCATTTTATTATTTACATGTCAGATGAGTTTACCACAACGATAAATTAAACTTATAGACGGAAAAGTCCCCTTTTTTAACCCAAAGGGGACAATGAAGATACTAAAATGAGGCCAACCACATGCGCATTTTTAAGCCGTAAGAACTGGTCCAGCCCGAAGTAAAACTGACTAATTCACCGTTATCAATCACCATAAATGTTGGTGTTGCACTAACCCCCACTGCATTGGAAAGCTGCCCGCTAATGTCGTTGATCACAGGAAACGTTAAGTCCTTGCTTTCCATTCCTTTTATTAAACGCGGTGTTTCACCCGAACGTATTGCAACCGAGATAATTGGCATACCTGATTGACTTAAATCGGATACCGTTGGCGATGTTAAATTGCATACCCCACACCATGTTGCCCAGAAATAAACCAATATGGGTTTTTCCTTGCTTAGTTCAGCCAATGAAACGGTCTCACCATTAACCAAAGTGTGTTGCTCCAATAGCACAGGTGCAAGCGCTTGTGGTTTGCGCCACAAGTCCATGACGGTAAAAGCAATAAATAAAATAATCGCCAAAACAATAATTTCTTTAGACCACTTTTTCAGTTTATTCATAAGGTTATTAACCTATTTGTTATCAAATAGTACAAATCTAGAATGTAAGAAACCAAAACATTCAATTGAAATGAATGCCTTGCTATTTAAAATGCTTGGTTTTTATACTCTAAATAATTCGCGTTATGGCTAGGCGGCAAACGAGACTATCGTGGGGAGCATACACAAGTATGTGACCCACGTAGTCGAGAGCAGCCAACAACGCCATAACACGAAGTATGACGAGATAATTTATCCTCTAAATAATTGGTGTTGAGGCTAGGCGGCAAACGAGACTATCGTGGGGAGCATACATAAGTATGTGACCCACGTAGTCGAGAGCAGCCAACAACGCCATAACACGAAGTATGACGAGGATAACCAACAACGCCACAGCGCGAAGTATGACGAGGATAACGAGGATATTATTTGAGCTTAGCTAGCTGCTCCTTCACCACCGCTTCAAACTGCTGTGCATCGATAGCCCCTGGGATCATCTCATCACCCACCAGCGTTGCAGGCGTTCCGTTTACCCCAAGTTTTTCTGCTAACATCATATTTGTACGAATGCCTTCACGGCTTTTCTCACTCGCTTTAAGCTTGTCGTTACCCGTTGCTTTGAGCGCATCTTTGATATTTGCATCTGACAGCATGCCTTGCTTTTGCATAAATTTATGATGCAATGCTTCAAATGCTTTCGGGTCTTCTTGCCAGAGTGTCATGGTTAATTGTGCTGAATCTAACGATGTTTGGCCTTTAAATGGTAAATACTTGATCACCACTGCAACGTCATCTGGGTATTTTTTCACGATATCCATCAGTTGTGGGTCAAAACGTTTGCAATATGGGCAGTTAAAATCGGTAAAGTTAACTAACACCAACTTGGCATCTTTTTTACCTATGCGCGGGCTTGTTGGGTCGTTAAATAAGGCATTGTGCTCGGCTTTTAGCGTTTCTTTCATCTGCGCTTGTTGTTTTTCACCTTGCTTCGCTTGCAGCGCAACAATAGCTTCTTCCAAAATTTCTGGGTTTTCAACTAACGTATCACGTACCAATTTACGCACTTGCGCTTCTTGGTCTGCCGTTAATGGGGCGGCTTGAGCTGTTGCCCCCATCATGAGAGATGAAAATAGAACAGCTAAAATTGTTTTTTTCATTTTGTGGCTCCTTTGGCCTGATTCATAACTGAGATTAACGATTCACGGTCAAGTATTGTTGACAGCACCTCGCCGCCGGCCAAGTTAGGGCCATAAATCTGATTAAAAGGAACTGCGACTTGCCCACGTTTTTGCAAGAACGCAGTAATTTCAGGAGACGGTTTGGTCCAATCTCCACGTAATGCGACAACATCTGGCTCACCTAATAGCTGCTGAATATCATCTCTTAATAGTACATTGTATTTATTTGCCTTGCAGGTAACACACCACTCTGCCGTTACATCAATAAAAACGCGCTTGTTTTGTGCTAGGGCATCGGTAATTGCCTGCTCAGTTAAAGGTTGCCAATTCACTGTATCTTTGACTAATGAGCGACTTCCTGCCTGCTGTCCTTGGGTCATCCAAACAAAAGTGCCCGCAAACAATGTAAATAATACTAAGGGGAAAATAGCCGCTTTTATCCCTTTTTTGATAGCAATAAAGACCACCAGCAAGACTAAGAATATCATGGCAATCGCGGTGGAGTAGGTTGCACCAAAATGAGGAATTAATAAGCTAATTAACCAAAGGCTAGACACTAACATCATCAAGCCAAGCACCGCGCGTAATTTCAGCATCCATGTGCCAGGTTTCGGAAGTAATTTTGCAATAGCAGGGAAAGCGGCAATCAGTAACCAAGGTAAACTCATTCCAATACCTAATGCAGTGAAAATTAACCATAACTCACTCATTGGCGCGGCGAGCGCAAAGGCTACAGCGGTGCCCAAAAATGGTGCAGAACACGGAGTGGCTAATAACGTTGCAAATACGCCTTGCCAGAAATGCCCACTATTCCCCTGTCCCCCCGCTGTCGCGAGGCGTGTATTCGCTTTACTGCCAAGGTTAATTTCGAATAAACCGAATAAATTTGCTGTAAACAATGCGGTAACTAGAACCATAAAACCAATAAACCACGGGTTTTGGAATTGAATTCCCCAACCAACTGCTTGCTGGCCAACACGTAACAGCGTCATCAACAGAGCGAGTAACCAGAAAGAAACTAAGATCCCAGAGGAAGAGAGTAAAAATTGACGACGAATGGTTTTTTGTTCACCCTGTGGCACCATCAATACGGAGCCGAGTTTCATTGCAAGCACAGGAAGAACGCATGGCATCAAATTAAGAATTAGTCCGCCAACGACAGCGAACAAGACCACTTGCCACAACGAAATTGCGCTTCCCGCTCCATTTGGGCTAATTGTGCCAGTAAATGGCGTCACTTCACTGCTAATTTGCTGGGAAATGTCACCATCAGTGACCACAAATGATACGGTTTTTCCTGTTAAGTTTGGTGATTCCTCCCCCCAATCATCACTTACATCAATGATTGCGGTAAGGCTATTCCCTGATGTTTTAATCACTGGCACCCCTAAAACAGCGCCATCGACTACATCAGTGAAAATATTTGGTTTAATCCATGCACTACCTGAATTTTTTTGCAGCTCAATAACCAATTTTTCATTGGCAAAACCCGCTTTTGCTTGCTCAACCAAACCACTCGTTGGTGGCACCGCCCCTTTGGCTTGGTTAAAAGCCCACGTAAAATCAGCGGGGGCTGGCTCCGTTAAATCAAGCTCAAAAGGATAATCAGTTAAAATACAGACATTGCTACAGGTCGATAACGTTAAAACACCTGTTAATTTATCGAGTTTGTCTTTGCTAGAGACTGTAATGGGGAAAATAATATCGCCCATATAGCCTTGAGTTGACACCCCAGCCACATCAAAACGCCCAGGTGCGGGCCATTGCCAATCTATTGTATCGACGGGTGTTGACCAAACGATTTCAGGTGCGACGCCCCCTTCTCCCGGTGAGCGCCAATAGGTCTTCCAACCATCATCGAGTTTCACATCCAGCAAAATATCAATTTTGCCATCGTCCTGTTGAGTCGAACTCAGCAAACGCACTTGTGCATGCATTGGGGTGTTATCACTCATCCACCCAGTTTTTGCAGGTTGCAGCCACCCCGTATCAGCAGCCTGTAAACTGCTCGAAAATAGAGCAAATAAAATCAAAAATGAATTAATTAAAAAACGCATTGTTTCCTCCAGAATAAATTACACCAACGAATTGAAATTCGTTGTGCGCTAATTCCGAAGATTACAAAACTGTAAGTGTCGTCTGACTCTTGGAGGGGCATGCTTTTCTTCATTGTTTGCTCTAGATATAAATAGATTAGTGCAAAATACCATTAATGCAGCTAAAGCAAGAAACATAAAGAAGAAAGGCTCGATAACAGCAGGTAGCAAAGTGATTAATGATTTAGCACTAAGCTCACAACTAGAAAGATGCGTACTGCTATCACTTTGTTCTAATTGAGATTTATCGGTATAGGTAAGGTTAGATCCAGCATGACTTTGTGCGTGAACTAAAACGTTCGGCACAAAAAAATTGGCAAATAGACGCTCTCCGACGGCGCGCTGATTCATACAAATCAATACCATCAGACAGGCGAATATCACTAATCCTTTACCTAATTTTAAATGCCTGTTCATGCGTTTCTCGGTATATCTTCCTGAAATAACACCAATTAAACAACTTTAGCAATAATAACGGTAGAAATCTAACTTTGACTAAAACCGTTATGCCATCTATAAGTTAAATGGAGGTTACATCTTACACAGCAAAACATTCCGTACAAGTAGCATCATCTAACTTTACAAATACATTTCCCTTTTCGATAAACAAAAACTTACCTATCTCTAAAACTCGGCACAGAAATTGCTACATCTTATACAGGAATGAAAGTGGCGATAGTTTGCACCCTAACAGTGCGCGATTATCAGTTTTAAACAATTTTTAGTCGTTATTCACCATATTAGTGCGCTGATTCAAGAATGCACCAAATAATATGCGAGATAGCTCCCGAAATTGAAACAATCCATTTTCATTAGTTAACAAATTTAATTACTTTTTAACAATAATAAAACATACAGCCGATGATCGTGGCGTTATCGAAATCCTCGACACATCAGCAAACATAACACAACAAAACTAACGTCATTCAAGTGTAACCTCGTTCCATGACAGGTCACCTTTGAAATATGACGGGTTTACACCGATGTTCTAAAGGAGCTGTAATTATGCGTATAAGTAAGCTTGTATTATCAATGATGATTTTAGGTGCGACCTGCGCAGTTCAAGCAGACGAGCTAAACGGGACTCTGAAAAAAATCAAAGATAACGGTGTCATTGTTGTTGGTCACCGTGAATCTTCTGTACCGTTTTCCTACTATGACAATAACCAGAAAGTCGTTGGTTATTCACAGGATTACTCAAACGAAATCGTTGATGCCGTGAAGAAAAAATTAAATATGCCAGATCTGCAAGTGAAATTAATCCCAATTACGTCGCAAAACCGTATCCCATTGTTACAAAATGGCACCTTTGACTTCGAGTGTGGCTCAACCACCAATAATATAGAAAGACAAAAACAAGCGGCGTTCTCCAACACAATTTTCGTGGTTGGTACACGCTTACTGACTAAGAACGATTCTGGCGTCAAAGATTTTGCGGACTTAGCAGGGAAAAACGTTGTTGTAACCTCTGGTACAACGTCTGAAATCCTGTTAAATCAATTAAATGACGAAAAAAACATGAAAATGCGCATTATCAGCGCCAAAGACCATGGTGATTCATTCCGTACTTTAGAATCTGGCCGTGCCGTTGCCTTTATGATGGATGACGCACTGCTAGCGGGTGAACGTGCTAAAGCGAAAAAACCTGAAATTTGGGAAATCGTTGGTAAGCCACAAACTGAAGAAGCCTATGGCTGTATGTTGCGTAAAGACGACCCGCAATTCAAAGCACTGGTTGACGAAACTATCGCAACCGCACAAACCTCAGGCAAAGCTGAAAAATCCTTTGATCGTTGGTTTAACCAACCTATCCCACCAAAAAATCTGAATCTGAAGTTTACGTTGTCCGATGAAATGAAAGCACTGTTTAAAGCGCCAAATGACAAAGCACTAAACTAATAAAAAAGACAAACAGGGTGTTACTGGAAGTAAGGGTTGCAAGGCGGTCGTTCCCCGCCTTGCTCACTCTTCACAGTATTCGGGACAATCTAATTGCCCACAGGAAGTCAAAATTATGTCAATTAATTGGAATTGGGGAATATTCCTTCAGGAAGCCCCGTTTGGGAATACCACTTATTTAGGGTGGTTAATATCTGGCCTAGAAGTCACTGTCACACTTTCTATTTGCGCATGGATTATCGCATTCTTAGTCGGTTCATTTTTCGGTATTTTACGTACAGTCCCTAACCGCTTTTTAGCCTTTTTAGGTACCGCTTATGTGGAATTATTCCGTAACGTGCCACTCATCGTGCAATTCTTCACGTGGTATTTAGTGATCCCTGAGCTGCTTCCCCGCTCAATTGGCGATTGGTTTAAAATGGAGTTAGATCCTAACTATCAATTTTTTATTTCTTCAATGTTATGTCTGGGGTTATTTACCGCAGCACGTATGACCGAACAGGTACGCGCCGCAATACAATCACTGCCTAGAGGGCAAAAAAGCGCAGCGTTAGCGATGGGCTTAACCTTGCCACAAACCTATCGTTACGTATTATTGCCAAATGCGTATCGCGTGATCTTGCCTCCAATGACCTCAGAAATGTTGAACTTGGTGAAAAACTCTGCCATTGCCTCCACCATCGGCTTAGTCGATATGGCGGCACAAGCAGGTAAGCTGCTCGATTACTCAGCTCACGCATGGGAATCATTCACTGCAATTACATTAGCTTATGTAGGTATTAACGTCATCATTATGATTTTGATGGCGCTATTAGAGCGTAAAGTTCGCTTACCTGGCACATTAGGAGGGCGATAAAATGATTTATGATTTTGATTGGAGCTCAATTGCCCCAAGCATGCCCTTCTTAATTGATGGCTTTATTGTAACGGCTAAAATCACATTAACCGCTATTGTAGTAGGGATTTTATGGGGAACCGTCTTGGCGGTCATGCGTTTATCAACTTTCAAGCCAATTAGCTGGTTTGCTGCGCTTTACGTGAATACGTTCCGTTCCATTCCACTCGTTATGGTCTTGTTATGGTTCTATTTAATCGTTCCAAGCTTATTACAAAATGTTCTAGGCTTATCACCAAAAAATGATATTCGTTTGATTTCAGCAATGATAGCCTTCTCTCTTTTTGAAGCGGCTTATTACTCCGAAATCATTCGTGCGGGTATTCAAAGCATTTCCCGTGGACAAGCCTCTGCTGCGTTAGCGCTAGGCATGACACAAATGCAAACCATGAGACTCGTCGTGTTACCGCAAGCGTTTAAAGCGATGGTACCACTGTTATTAACACAAGGTATTGTGTTATTTCAGGACTCATCCCTTGTGTATGTCCTGAGCTTAACCGACTTCTTCCGTACCGCCACAAATATTGGTGAGCGAGATGGCACACAGGTAGAGATGGTACTGTTTGCAGGTCTGGTGTACTTTATTATCAGTTTTGGCGCTTCAATGTTAGTGAATTATCTTAAGAAAAGGACTGTTTCATGATTACCCTGAAAAATGTATCCAAATGGTATGGCCAATTTCAGGTGCTCACAGACTGCACAACTGAAGTTAAAAAAGGTGAAGTTGTCGTCGTATGTGGGCCATCTGGTTCGGGTAAATCCACATTAATAAAAACAGTGAATGGCTTAGAACCTATTCAGCAGGGTGAGATTTTTGTGAATGATATTCAAGTCAATAGCAAAAAAACAGACCTTGCAAAACTACGTTCTAAAGTGGGGATGGTATTCCAACACTTTGAATTATTTCCACATTTATCCATTATTGAAAACTTAACACTGGCGCAAGTTAAAGTGTTAAATCGCGATAAAAAGGAAGCAGAAGCAAAAGGACTTAAGCTCTTAGAACGAGTTGGCTTAGCAAGTCATGCAAATAAGTTCCCAGCGCAATTATCTGGTGGCCAACAACAGCGCGTTGCTATCGCTCGCGCACTTTGTATGGATCCAATCGCAATGCTGTTCGATGAACCCACATCAGCACTTGACCCAGAAATGATCAACGAAGTGCTAGATGTCATGGTGGAACTCGCCAATGAAGGCATGACCATGATGGTGGTCACGCACGAAATGGGCTTCGCCAAAAAAGTGGCTAATCGCGTGATTTTTATGGATGAAGGGAAGATTGTTGAGGATAGTAAAAAAGAAGAGTTCTTTGCTAACCCGCAATCCGACCGCGCCAAAGATTTCTTAGCGAAAATTTTGCATTAATTTTTTACAGGGAGCCACTTGGCTCCCTCCTCTTCAGATTGCAATTTCACACCGATTCACACACCAAATTGCGATTATCCGCGAATAAAAATCCACAACAACTCGCTGAATTTGAAATAGTTCAAGAAACCACTACCATTTGCCTGACTTTTTAGTTAAGTTGTTTGGTTATCAGAGTAAAATATTCTGACTCCGTTCCCCGAAAAGCAATATCCAGCTTCCCCCGTAGGTTCAGCTAATCAACTATTGTTGTTTTCGGTGAGGATCCGCTATGCTATGCGGATCTTAATTAAGAAAGACATTCACGCTACAAATGTAGCATTTATTCACCATAGGATTATCGGTGCCATGCAAGAACAATATCGTCCAGAAGATATAGAGCCTAAAGTACAGCGTCACTGGGATGAAAAAGCAACTTTCAAAGTGACTGAAGACAACAGCAAAGAAAAATACTACTGCCTGTCCATGCTACCTTACCCTTCTGGTCGACTACACATGGGCCATGTACGTAACTACACCATGGGTGACGTTATCTCTCGTTACCAACGTTTGTTGGGGAAAAACGTTCTCCAACCAATTGGTTGGGATGCGTTTGGTCTACCTGCTGAAGGTGCTGCGGTTAAAAATAACACTGCTCCTGCGCCATGGACTTATGCCAATATTGATTACATGAAAAGCCAGCTTAAAATGCTCGGCTTCGGTTACGATTGGGATCGCGAAGTCACGACTTGTACCCCTGAATATTACCGTTGGGAACAATGGTTCTTCACTAAGCTGTATGAAAAGGGTTTAGTGTATAAAAAAACCTCAGCGGTCAACTGGTGTCCACATGACTTAACCGTTCTGGCTAATGAACAAGTCATTGATGGGTGCTGCTGGCGTTGTGATACCCCAGTTGAGCGCAAAGAAATCCCACAATGGTTCATCAAGATTACTGACTACGCAGAAGAGTTGCTCAACGATCTGGACAAATTGGACGATTGGCCTGAGCAAGTTAAAACGATGCAACGCAACTGGATCGGCCGCTCCGAGGGGACTGAGATCACCTTTAATGTTGCTGACCGCGATGAAACCTTAACGGTTTATACCACTCGCCCTGATACCTTTATGGGTGCAACTTATGTTGCCGTTGCCGCAGGTCACCCTTTAGCAAAAGAAGCCGCTACGAATAATCCTGAATTAGCGCAATTTATTGATGAATGCCGTAACACCAAAACCGCAGAAGCGGATATGGCAACGATGGATAAAAAAGGGATGGCAACAGGCTTATTCGTTGTACATCCATTGACTCAAGAAAAACTGCCAATTTGGGTCGCAAACTTTGTATTAATGGAATACGGTACTGGCGCGGTTATGGCCGTCCCTGCTCACGACCAACGTGACTGGGAGTTTGCTCACAAATACAATCTGCCAATTAAAGCCGTCATTGCTGATGCAGAAGGCAACGAGCCTGATTTATCCCAAGAAGCCATGACGGAGAAAAACGCACTGATTAATTCAGGTGAATTCAGCGGGTTAGACCATCAAGCTGGTTTCAATGCGATTTCAGACAAACTTGTTGCACTGGGTGCAGGCCAACGTAAAGTCAACTATCGCTTACGTGACTGGGGTGTTTCACGTCAACGTTACTGGGGCGCGCCAATCCCAATGGCAACATTGGAAGACGGCACTGTCGTTCCTGTTCCAGAAGATCAACTGCCTGTGATTTTGCCTGAAGATGTTGTGATGAACGGCATTACCAGCCCGATTAAAGCAGATCCTGAGTGGGCGAAAATGACCATTAATGGTCAACCTGCACTACGTGAAACAGATACCTTCGATACCTTTATGGAATCTTCTTGGTACTACGCACGTTATACTTGCCCTCAATATGATGACGGTATGTTAGACCCAGCCGCAGCTAACTACTGGTTACCTGTAGACCAATATATTGGCGGTATTGAACACGCTATCATGCACTTAATGTATTTCCGTTTCTTCCACAAATTGATGCGTGATGCAGGGCTGGTCAACTCCGATGAACCCGCAAAACGCTTACTGTGCCAAGGCATGGTACTTGCTGATGCATTCTATTACACGGGAAGCGATGGGCAACGTGTTTGGGTTTCCCCTGCTGATGCCATTGTTGAACGTGATGACAAAAACCGTATTACTAAAGCTGTAGACAATGAAGGCCATGAACTGGTTTATACTGGTATGAGCAAAATGTCTAAGTCTAAAAATAACGGTATTGACCCACAATTAATGGTCGAAAAATACGGCGCAGATACGGTTCGTTTATTCATGATGTTTGCAGCACCGCCTGAGCTAACCCTTGAATGGCAAGAGTCTAGCGTTGAAGGCGCCAACCGCTTCGTTCGCCGTGTTTGGCGTTTAGTGCATGAACATTCTCAAAAAGGCGCAACATCTCCTTTAGATATCAGTGCATTAACGACAGAGCAAAAAGACTTACGCCGTGATCTGCACAAAACAATCGCTAAAGTCTCTGATGATTTTAGTCGCCGTTATGCATTTAACACGGCAATTGCCGCGATCATGGAGTTCTTGAATAAATTAGTCCGTGCTCCACAAGAAACCGAGCAAGACCGTGCATTAGTCCAAGAGTCTCTCGAAGCCATTACACTGATGCTGTCACCTATTATCCCACATGCTTGCTTTGAAATGTGGAAAGCTTTGGGGCATCAAACAGACATCGATTTCGCACAGTGGCCTGTTGCTGATGAAAAAGCCATGATTGATGACACTAAGTTGGTTGTCGTTCAAGTCAATGGCAAGGTGCGTGGTCGTATTACCGTTCCAGCCGATGCGACACAAGAATTTGTCTTAGAAATGGCGCAACAAGAGCCTAGCGTGTCAAAATACCTTGAAGAGGTGAGTATTCGCAAAGTAATCTATGTTCCAGGCAAATTGCTTAACCTTGTTGTAGGTTGATATTAGGCTGTTGGCTGATAAGGAGGCCAGGTGCGTTATCTAATAACTTTATTTTTGAGTCTTGCGGTACTCGTTACCGCAGGTTGCGGTTTTCGTTTACAAGGAACAACGCAAATTCCTGAAGAATTGAAAACATTGCAGCTGAGTTCAAACGATCCATACGGCTACCTGACACGTGCCCTTCGGGAACAATTGCGACTCAATAACGTGACGATCCTCGAAACAGGCAACGCGAGCGTCCCTATTTTGAAAATCACAAGTTCCAGTGAAAACACTGAAACTGTATCGATTTATCAAGATGGTAAAGCTGCTGAGAAACAATTAACGTTCACGATGAATGCGCAGGTTTTAATGCCAGATGGTGCAATATACCCGCTGCAAAGCCGTGTAGAACGTACTTTCTTTGACAACCCATTAGAAGCACTTGCAAAAGATGCGGAAAAAGAGATTGTTAAGCAAGAAATGCAAGAGCAGGCGGCACGCAATATCGTCCGCAAGTTACTGTTGGTTCACTCAGCTGAACTTGAAAAAGCGAAAGCTCAAGCCGCTGAAGCTAACACGCAACCATAATGACGCGTATTTACCCTGAACAGTTGGCCTCTTCGTTACAAGAGTCTCTAAGAGGCCGCTATTTAATTTGGGGCAATGAGCCCCTTCTTCTTCAAGAAAGTCAGGATGCGATTCGTAAAGCCGCTATTGAGCAAGGGTTCGAAGAGCATTTTACTTTTGCCCTTGAGCAAAACACGGATTGGGATGAAATTTTTAGCTTGTGCCAAGCACTGAGCTTATTCGCCAGCCGTCAAACACTCACTTTACTGCTCCCCGAAAATGGCCCAAATGCGGCAATGGCGGAAAAATTAAACCAGCTTTCTCAATTATTGCACGCCGATTTACTGTTGGTGCTGCGTGGGCACAAGTTAACCAAAGCCCAAGAAAACAGTGCTTGGTTTAAAGCTATTAGCCAAGATGCGATTTATGTCAGCTGTTTAACGCCTGAATACCAACGCTTGCCTCAATGGGTGTCTAAGCGCGCATACAATATGCGGTTATCCCTCGAAGCTGAAGCAAACCAATTGCTTTGCTATTGTTATGAAGGGAATCTATTGGGGTTAGCTCAAGCTCTTGAGCGACTTTCATTACTCTACCCCGATGGCAAATTGACCTACCCACGAGTTGAAAGCGCGGTGAATGATTCCGCACATTTCACCCCTTTTCATTGGGTTGATGCCCTATTAGCGGGGAAATCTCGCCGCTCATGGCATATTCTTGAGCAACTTCAACATGAAGATGTTGAACCTGTTATTTTATTGCGCTCAATCCAACGAGAATTAATGCTGTTGATCACCTTAAAACGCCAATCAGCGACTACACCTTTAAAAACCTTATTTGACCAACACAAGGTCTGGCAGAACCGCCGTGGCGTGATGACTGAAGCTTTGCAGCGTTTAAGTTTACATCAATTACAATCTGCACTCATGTTATTAACTCAAGCAGAGGTTCACATTAAACAAGACTTTAGCCATTCTGCATGGCCCGATCTTCAATCCCTGTCTATGTTGCTGTGTGGCAAATCATTTGCAGAGAATTTTATTCATGGTTAATCAGTTTGCTTTTCCAAAAAAAAATACGGGTCTGCAAGCCTTATTTGGCGGAACATTCGACCCCATCCATTATGGTCATTTGCGCCCTGTTCAAGCACTCGCAAAGCAAGTTGGGTTACAAAAGGTTCTTTTGCTACCAAACCACGTTCCGCCTCATCGCCCGCAGCCTGAAGCAAGCCCATCCCAACGATTAGAAATGGTAAAATTAGCCATTCAAGGTAATCCGTTATTTACAATTGATACACGGGAACTCGAAAAAAATTCGCCATCTTATACCATTGAAACATTGACAGAATTACGCCAAGAAAAGGGCTCGACGCAACCTTTAGCGTTTATTATTGGGCAAGACTCATTACTTTCCATTAATACCTGGCACGGGTGGGATAAAATATTAGATAACTGCCATTTACTGGTTTGCTCACGTCCAGGGTATGCAACACAATTTACTGACCCGAAAATGCAAGCATGGCTTTCACAACATAAAACAGCCCAGCCCGAAAAATTGCGCAGTACACCCCACGGTTATATTTTTTTAGGGGATACACCGCTTATTAATATTTCCGCTACAGAGATACGCCAAAAATTAATTGCAGGTGATAGCTGCCGTGATTTAATTCCTGAAGCTGTTTTACAGTATATTCACCAGCAAGGTCTTTACCAACGATAAGGCCTTTCTCTTAATACATTACAGTTAGGGTAAGGCACAAAGAAATATTGCCCCTTGAGGTAATCATCGGGATATTGCCGTAGTAATTGCTGCATCATCATTAATGGCCGATTAATGGGCAAATAACCTTCTCGATAATCATTAATTAACCACAACAATCGTTTTTTCTCGTCTTGAGTTGCTTTATGTTTAAAATAGCCTTGCATATGGCTAAGTGCATTTACTTGAATATTTTTAGGCGCTACGGTTGCAAATATTTCCATCAAGCTCGCTTTATATTGATTAAAAAATAACGTCAAATTACTACCTTTGCGAATAGTCGCCACTAGACGGCCTGTTAATTGATACCCCACAGGGGAGTACGCCATAATCAAATATTTATGACGACTATGAAATTGAATTATTTCATGATGAGTTAACCGCTGTTGCAAATATTCAAGCCGTTGCAAGGTATATAATTGCGTTAAAAAAGCATCCCAGTGGGGTATATCTTGCAATTTATCTCCCGTTAAAATAGGTATATTCGCAGGAAATAACCCGATTAATTCGGATAGATTCGATAATGAACAGACCACTCCCAACGCCCCCGCTGTACAAGAAATACTCGATAGATTGGTTATGGATTCCACAATAGGAGCGATGTCATCCTGTATTTCTATCGGGAGGTGATTAATCCCTTCAAACATAAACACTTGAGGCTTAATTATTTGCACTCTGTTCATCCCATTCTAAAATATTTGTTAGGGTAAAAATTTCTTTTGTTATTTTGTAAAGTTAACACAAACTTCTTGCCCAAATGAGCAGATATCCCTATAAATTTCACTTCAAAATGAATAAAAAAGAATTTAGCCGATTTTTCTTAAAATCTAGGGTAAAATGACTCTGCTGAAAATGAGTCTAATTCGTTTATTGGCAGCAAACTATTTGTCTATAAACTACAAACAGTATTTAACATCATATTCTGTTTGTTTGAATAAAAGGTGAACCTTTTGCAAGGAACTGAACTCCAAAAATTTATTATCGAAAGTCTCGATGATGCGAAAGCCGAAGATATCATCACTATCGATGTTCAAGGGAAATCAAGTATTACCGATCAGATGATCATCTGTACAGGAACCTCAAGCCGCCATTTGATGTCCGTTGCTGACAGGTTGATTGACGCTTGCCGTAAAAACGGGTTAATGCCGTTAGGTGTTGAAGGGCAAGGAATTTCTGATTGGATTGTTGTTGATCTTGGCGATGCCATCGTTCACATCATGCAAGATGAAAGTCGCCGTATGTATGAATTAGAAAAACTCTGGAGCTGAGGTTGAAATTACAGCTCATTGCCGTTGGAACAAAAATGCCGGACTGGGTTCAGACCGGCTTTATGGATTATCTCCACCGATTTCCTAAAGATATGCCGTTTGAACTAACGGAAATTCCGGCAGGAAAACGTGGAAAAAATGCCGATATCAAGCGTATTTTGGAAAAAGAAGGCGAGTTAATGCTTGCCGCAGTAGGGAAAGGTAATCGCATTGTCACACTGGATATTCCAGGTGACCGCTGGGATACCCCCAAACTCGCTGTCCAACTTGATAAATGGAAACAAGATGGTCGAAATGTCAGCTTGTTGATTGGTGGTCCCGAAGGCCTTGCCCCTGCTTGCAAAGAAGCAGCGGAGCAAAGTTGGTCATTGTCACCACTTACGCTACCACACCCTTTAGTTCGAGTCCTTGTTGCCGAAAGTCTTTATCGGGCATGGAGTATTACGACTAATCACCCTTACCACAGGGAATAGTCAGGTTTTAATATGTTCAAAATGGCAATGGGATGAAAACACAACGCACCCCTTTTCGCGACCATACCGCTGAATCTGTCTTATTTATTCGCCGAGCGCTTATTGCCTTCGGCGTGATTGTTATTTTGACTGCCATTCTTGTCACTAATTTGTATCATCTGCAAATTGTTCGTCATGAAGATTATCAAACTCGTTCAAATGATAACCGAATCAAATTAGTCCCTATTGCGCCAAGCCGCGGAATTATTTATGACCGACGAGGAACACAACTTGCGCTTAACAGCACATTCTATCAACTAGAAATCATTCCTGAAAAAGTCGATGATTTAAAAGAAACACTTGAAAAATTACGCAATGTTGTCGATTTAACCGATGAAGATATCACTAACTTTGAAAAAGAGCGTAAACGTTCACGCCGTTTTACCTCTATTGCACTGAAAACTCAACTTAATGAAGTACAAGTAGCGCGCTTTGCAGTTAATCAATACCGCTTTCCTGGTTTAGAGGTCAAAAGCTACCAGCGCCGTTCTTACCCTTATGGATCCGCATTAACTCACGTGATTGGCTACGTCGCAAAAATTAACGATAAAGACGTAGAACGCTTGGATAAAGAAGGCGTATTGCCAAACTATGCTGCGAGCCACGATATTGGAAAATTAGGCATTGAACGCTTTTACGAAGATATCTTGCACGGTAAAACAGGCTATGAAGAAGTCGAGGTCAATAGCCGCGGTCGCGTGATCCGCCAGTTACATGAGCAACCGCCTCAAGCAGGGCGTGATATCTATCTCACTATCGACCTAGAACTACAAACTTATATCGAAAAACTGTTAACCACCAGCCGCGCCGCTGTCGTCGTAACCGACCCTCGCAATGGCGAAATACTGGCTTTGGTATCAAACCCGAGTTATGACTCAAACTTGTTTGTTAATGGTATCTCGAACAAAGATTATCAGGCGTTGCTAAATAACCCAGATAGACCGCTTATTAACCGCACCACTCAGGGGCTCTATCCTCCTGCATCAACGGTAAAACCATTTATTTCGGTTGCTGCCCTAAGCGAAAAAGTGATCACACCGAATACCACCATTTTTGACCCTGGCTGGTGGCAACTTCCTGGCTCAGAAAAACGTTACCGTGACTGGAAACGTTGGGGGCACGGTAAATTAAATGTTGTTAAATCGATTGTTGAATCAGCGGATACTTTCTTCTATCAAGTCGCTTATGATATGGGGATAGACCGTCTTTCTGCGTGGATGACGCGTTTTGGTTTCGGAGAATACACAGGCATTGACCTTGCGGAAGAACGTTCAGGTATCATGCCAACCCGAGAATGGAAACAAAAGCGTTATAAAAAACCCTGGTATCAAGGGGATACAATTCCTGTTGGAATAGGACAAGGCTACTGGACAGCAACACCAATCCAAATGTCTAAAGCATTGATGACGTTAATCAATGATGGCCAAGTCAAAACCCCTCACCTGCTGTATGGCACGAAACTGGGTAACGCAATGGTGCCTTATGAAGATAAGGAAACCAAGCAAATTGGTGACATTCATTCGGGATATTGGGAACTGGCTAAACACGGTATGTATGGTGTCGCAAATGCGCCGAACGGTACGGGTCGTCGCAGCTTTATTGGCACCCCCTATAAAGTGGCCGCCAAATCAGGAACAGCACAGGTTTTCAGCTATGAAACCTATAATGCAAGTAAGCTGGCAGAACATTTACGTGACCACAAATTAATGATTGCTTATGCACCTTATGATAAGCCAACAATTGCTGTCGCGATTATTTTAGAAAACGGCGGTGCAGGTCCAGCAGTTGGTGATATTGTTCGCCAAATATTTGACCATGTCCTGCTTGGCGATAACCGAACTGAAGTTGTCTCATCAGCAGCAGGTGTGGGGGAAGATCGCTAATGCGTGTTTTAAGAACCTTTTTTATGAGCAATAAAGATTATGACTGACGATAAGAGAAAAAATTCATTATCAACGCGTCTGCACATAGATGTACCTATGTTATTGATCATTATTGCATTACTTGCTTACAGCGCGTTTATCATGTGGAGCGCTAGTGGGCAAGACCCTGAAATGATGGAAAGAAAACTTGGGCAAATTGCCACAGGTTTTATTGTCATGATTGTGATGGCACAAATTCCTCCTCGGATGTATGAAAGTTGGGCGCCGCACTTATTTATTTTTTGCGTGATTTTACTGATTTTTGTAGATGTGTTCGGGCAAATAAGTAAAGGGGCTCAACGTTGGTTAGATTTAGGCTTTGTACGTTTTCAGCCATCTGAAATCGCTAAAATAGCCGTTCCTCTGATGGTAGCGCGCTTTATGAACCGCGATTCGTGCCCGCCTTCATTTAAAAATACACTGATTGCCTTAATACTGATTTTTGTTCCAACACTACTCGTTGCCGCACAGCCTGACCTTGGAACCTCTATTTTAGTCGCGGCTTCAGGGCTGTTTGTTCTCTTTCTTGCGGGGATGAGCTGGCGGCTTATCGCCGTTGCAGCCATCGCACTTGCCGCCTTTATCCCGCTGTTATGGTTCTTCTTGATGCATGATTATCAAAGAGCTCGCGTGATGATGCTACTCGATCCTGAAACAGACCCGTTAGGTGCTGGCTACCATATCATTCAATCTAAAATCGCCATTGGCTCTGGTGGGCTCATGGGCAAAGGTTGGTTACATGGTACGCAATCTCAACTGGAGTTCTTACCAGAAAGGCATACCGACTTTATTTTTGCTGTACTGGCAGAAGAACTGGGTTTGGTTGGTGTTCTTATTCTTTTAGGTCTCTATATACTGCTAATCATTCGTGGGCTGTATATCGCCGCGAGTGCACAGAATACGTTTGGCCGAGTGATGGTTGGCGGTTTGATCTTAATCCTTTTTGTTTATGTATTTGTTAATATCGGCATGGTAAGTGGTATATTACCCGTTGTTGGCGTCCCCCTCCCCTTGGTGAGTTATGGGGGGTCTGCCTTAATTGTATTAATGGCTGGGTTCGGTATTATCATGTCGATACATACACACCGAAAATTTCTATCCAAAAGTTTATAAAATGAGGCTTAGTATGCGTTTACAATGGATAATGCTTGGCATCACTGCCGCGCTACTCAGTGGCTGTGTGACAGAAGACGTTAAGCAGGCACCACAAGTGCCGACAAATGTGCCAACACAAGATGTATTAGGTGCAGAGCCTCATTATGAGCCATATCATCCGACGGCAAATAACGACTATTCCCGTAATGGGCAACAATATCAAATTGTTCGCGATCCAGCTCAGTTTTCACAAGTCGGTTATGCATCAATTTACGGTGCTGAATCGACTGGCAATATGACCGCAATTGGTGAGCGCGTAAACCCCGTTGAATTAACGGCTGCACATCCTACGCTACCAATCCCAAGCTATGTTCGCATTACCAATATGATGAATGGCCGTATGATGGTCGTTCGTGTTAATGACCGTGGCCCTTACATCCCAGGTAAAAGTATTGCAGTTTCCCGCGCAACGGCAGATCGCTTAAATTTAATGCCGACAACAAAAATCAAAATTGATGCAATTTCAGTTGCACAAGATGGCAGTTTATCTGGTGCAGGTACCGTTGGCTCCAACTTTGTCAAACAAAGCTATGCCCTGCCAGGACGTCCACAATTAGGTTCAGGCCCAATGGGCACACCTGTAATGGAAAATTTACCAACGCCAGAAAATGCACTGCCAGTTCAACAACCTAAAGAACCAATGCAGCCCACCATGCCTGACATGAGCTTGCAAACACCAACGCCTACACCTGCGCCTCAAGCTGCGAGTGAAGAAGCGGTACCTGAACGCGGCTTTTTAGTTCAAGCAGGGGCAATTAGTAGCCAAACCAATGCACAATCGATGCTAAATGAGTTAAAAAACCAGTTTAATGTGCCTGGTCGTCTCCAACCTTACAATGGAATTTACCGCGTACAATTAGGGCCATTTAGTACAAGACAACAAGCTGTCGAGGTTCAAGGGCGTTTGCAGTCCGAACGCAACCAAGCTTCGATGGTTATCGCACCTTAAGGCTTCAAATATGTGAAGAGGAAAGAGATAACACCACTTCACATATGAAAAAGATAAAATGCAATAAAATGATTGGCGCAATGTAAAAGGGGCTTTTTTGTTCACTCACTCTTTTGCTACACTGCGCCTCCTTGTGTTAACCGAATTTCGGATGTAATGGTACAACCATGAATAATGTCGCTCCATCACGCATTGTGCGTCACACTGTGCTGGGTTCTGCACTGCTGCTTTTGACTGCCAATATTGCAACTGCTAATGAAACTTTTCCAAATACCTCAATTCCTGCGGCACCGCCAATTGATGCAGAAGCTTATATTCTGATTGATTATAATTCAGGAAAAGTCCTCGCTGAAAGTAATGCAGATCAGCGCCGTGATCCTGCTAGTTTAACCAAAATGATGACGAGCTACGTGATTGGTCAAGCGATTAAATCAGGTAAAATTGGTGCGAATGACATGGTCACGGTAGGTGAAGATGCATGGGCAACAGGAAATCCTGTATTTAAAGGCTCCTCATTGATGTTTTTAAAACCAGGCGATCGCGTCAGTGTTTCTCAGTTAACGCGCGGTATTAACCTGCAATCAGGTAACGATGCCTGTGTCGCGATGGCGGATCATATCGCGGGTGATCAAACCAATTTCGTTCAGCTAATGAATGGCTATGTGAATAAACTGGGCTTGAAAAATACCCATTTCCAAACGGTTCATGGTTTGGATGCCGATGGGCAGTATAGTTCAGCACGAGACATGGCACTGATTGGCCAAGCACTCGTACGTGATGTCCCTGAAGAATATGCTATCTACAAAGAAAAAGAGTTTACCTTTAACAATATCCGCCAAACAAACCGTAATGGCCTGTTATGGGATAAGAGCCTCGCAGTTGATGGGATCAAAACGGGTCACACTAATGCCGCAGGGTACAACCTAGTTGCCTCTGCAACTGAAGGTGACATGCGTTTAATTTCTGTCGTTATGGGCGGCAAAAGTAGCAAAGGTCGTGATGCAGAAAGTAAAAAATTATTAACTTATGGCTTCCGTTTCTATGAAACAGTAAAACCACTGCAAGCAGGGGTCGATTTTGCCAGTGCACCCGTCTGGTTTGGTGATGAAAACGAGGTCAAACTCGGTGTTGTCGAAGATCTCTACCTGACTATACCGCGTGGTCGTTTAAAAGACTTGAAAGCCAGCTATGAACTATCCACTACAGAGCTGCAGGCCCCATTAACAAAGGGCCAGCAGGTGGGGACAATTAGCTTCCAACTAGATGGCAAAACTATCGAGCAGCACCCATTAGCGGTGCTGAAAGATGTTGAAGAAGGTGGTTTTTTCAGTCGCCTAATCGACTATATTAAACTGTTATTCCATCGCTGGTTCGGCTAGCCCTTGAAACGAAAATAAGTCATCCCCATATAGTAAGTATCAATATGTTTGTTGGATGAAGACAACTCATTGGCTGGTTTGATACCAGCCAATCTTTTTCAACCAGCGACACAATTTAAAAAAAATTAGGAGTGCCCATGAAAACGAAATTAGGTGAACTGCTTGAGTTCCCATGTCCATTAACTTACAAAGTAATGGGCTTGGCACAGCCTGAACTGGTTGATCAAGTGATTGAAGTGGTTCAACGCCACGCACCAGGTGATTATGCCCCTGATGTCAAACCAAGCAGCAAAGGTAATTATCACTCAGTGTCGATTACCATTAATGCCACCCATATTGAACAAGTTGAAACCTTGTATAGTGAATTAGGTGCATTAGAATTAGTGAAAGTTGTTCTTTAATGAACGCTTAACTGACAAGCCGAATAGCATCACTGCTGTTCGGCTTTTTTGTTTTATGGGTTAGATAAATAACAAATTAATAACAAAGCAAACTGGAGATATGCTTTTTGCGGAGTTATACTGCCTTCATTTGAACCGTTGGACACAAAATTTTGTCAGACAGAAGCATCATCATTCGCCAACTTGGCCATGCACCTTATCAAACGGTTTCTGATGCCATGCACCAATTTACTGAGTGTCGCACCGCAAAAACCCTTGATGAAATTTGGCTTGTTGAGCACCCGCGTGTTTTCACTCAGGGGCAAGCAGGGAAAGCTGAACATGTTTTAGCTCCTGGAGATATCCCTGTCATTCAAAGCGATAGAGGCGGCCAAGTCACCTATCATGGCCCTGGTCAGCAAGTCATGTATGTTATGCTTGATTTAAAGCGCAATAAAATTGGCGTACGTGAACTAGTCACTGCGCTGGAAAACACGGTGGTAAACACTCTAGCCCATTTTAATATTGAAGCTTACCCTCGCCCTGATGCCCCTGGTGTTTATGTTAATGGGGAAAAAATTTGCTCTCTTGGGTTACGCATTCGCCAAGGTTGCTCATTCCACGGGTTAGCATTAAATATTGATATGGATCTTGAGCCGTTTAACCGTATAAACCCGTGTGGTTACAGTGAGTTGAAAATGACTCAAGTCTGTGACCTCGCCCCCAAAGTGTCATTATCTGATGTTCAGCCTGTGCTAATTAGCCAATTCTGTGACACACTGGGATTTCATATTGTTCAATAATAATGCTATAATTTTTTAACATTTTTAAAAAATTTTTTAATGGGTGAGTTACGGCGCTCCCTGTATTTTGTTTAGAATTAGAACTTATCCATCAGCATAAAAGATAACTGGAACCGTCATATTATGAGTAAACCAATTCAGATAGAACGCGGAATTAAATATCGTGACGCCGACAAAATGGCGCTGATCCCTGTCAAAAATGTGGTGACTGAACGCGAAGAAATTCTACGCAAACCTGACTGGATGAAAATTCGGCTTCCCGCTGACTCAACACGTATACAAGGTATCAAAGCAGCGATGCGCAAAAATGGCCTTCACTCCGTATGTGAAGAAGCCTCCTGCCCAAATCTATCTGAATGCTTTAATCATGGTACAGCTACCTTTATGATCTTAGGGGCTATTTGTACCAGACGCTGTCCATTCTGTGATGTTGCCCACGGCCGTCCTAACGCACCCGATGCAAATGAGCCTGAAAAATTAGCGCAAACGATCAAAGACATGGCATTACGTTATGTGGTGATCACCTCTGTTGACCGCGACGATCTGCGTGATGGTGGCGCACAACATTTTGCGGATTGTATCAGTGCTATTCGCGAGAAAAGCCCATCGATTAAAATCGAAACCCTAGTCCCCGATTTCCGTGGCCGTATGGATCGCGCATTAGAAATCTTAACGGCAACACCACCTGATGTGTTTAACCACAACCTTGAAAACGTGCCACGTGTTTATCGCCAAGTTCGCCCTGGTGCAAATTATGAATGGTCACTGAAATTACTCGAAAAATTCAAAGAAGCTCATCCTGATATCCCAACCAAATCAGGTTTGATGGTTGGCCTTGGTGAGACTAATGCTGAAATCATTGAGGTTATGCGGGATTTACGTCGCCATGGCGTAACCATGCTGACCCTTGGGCAATACTTGCAGCCGAGCCGTCACCATTTACCTGTAAAACGCTACGTAAGCCCTGCTGAGTTCGATGAGATGAAAGAAGAAGCGATGGCAATGGGCTTTACCCATGCAGCTTGTGGGCCTTTTGTACGCTCATCTTACCATGCTGACTTGCAAGCTAAAGGCGAAGAAGTGAAATAAGTACTCAATTTATTCATTTAGTCACCTAGAGACCTGATTTGGGAAACCGAGTCAGGTTTTTTATTGCCAATCATTCCTCAGTTTTTTCCATAAAAAAACTCGCTCCAGTTAACTAGAGCGAGTTTACAGCTGTTCGTTTCTGATTGTTAATTGTTTAAATTACAGAGAGACAACGTTAACAGCAGATGGGCCTTTAGCACCTTCAGTGATTTCAAATTCAACTTTCTGGCCTTCCGCTAGGGTTTTGAAACCGTCGCTAGCAATCGCAGAAAAGTGAACAAAAACATCTTTGCTGCCATCTTCTGGAGTGATAAAACCAAAACCTTTAGATTCGTTGAACCACTTAACGTTACCTTTAACTTTAGACATCAAATTATTACCTTTAAAATAAAATAGACACACCATCTGTATCAAGCTCAGTACATCAGATCTCTGAGTTACTTGTCTACAACCTAGATCACGAAAACCAACTAAAATGATAAAAATATATTATTTATTGGTTATTTCCGCTCTACTTTCGCCAATTATTCTTATCAATAGCAATTAATCCAACTAATAGTATCACCTATAGCGAATTATTTAGATTTTACTTCTCATGTAATAGCAGCCAATCTTTAATATCTAATCCCCCCGTGTATCCCACTAACTTACCATCATGGCCTAACACACGGTGACAGGGCACGATTAATGAAATGGGATTACGTGAATTTGCCATTCCCACCGCACGGCAATAATTGGCAGAGCCTAACTTCAACGCTAAATCCTTATAACTCCAACGCTCCCCATAAGGGATCCCACATAGATGCTTCCATACTTTCTTTTGGAACTCTGTGCCATGGGGGTTTAACGCCACCGTAAACGTTTTTCTTTTGTGGTTAAAATATTCTTTTAATTCTTTAGCACACAGTTTGGAGTGCTCGTTTTTACTCTCTTTTTCTGTTTTTTCATCAACAAAATAGAGGCTCGTGATCCCTTCGTCATCCGCCGTAATATGGACCCACGGCTTAGGAAATTTATCTGGTGTCGCTAAATATTGATGGTACATAGTATCTCCTTAAAAGGATTCATTTACCTGATTGTATATACAGTTATAGAGTAAATTATTTCTACATTGCAATGCTATTTTTTCTTAGTGTGGCAAACGGAATCATCAAATACCCCATTTTTTTTATTTTCAATATAAATAACAACCTAGCAGATAATTAGAATAATTATCATTCAATATTCACTATTCACTATATATTGTGTGGTTGATAAATTTTCAATCTATATATAGTCTTTGGGTATCACATGCCAAGATGCTCTTAGAAATTTAAAAGGTGAATATGATGAATAAGATTACCATTTATAGTAAGCCCAACTGCGTTCAATGTAATGCCACCTATCAAGCCTTAGACCGCAAGCAAATCGCTTATCAGATAATTGACTTAACAAAAGATACCCAAGCGCTTGAATTAGTTAGAAAGTTAGGTTACCAACAGGTACCAGTTGTTGTTGCGGGTGACAAACATTGGGCTGGTTTTCGTCCCGATATGATAAGCCTTCTTGCCGCATAGGAAATCCCATGAAAACGGAATCACTCATCTATTTTTCAAGCCGCTCAGGCAATTGCCATCGGTTTGTTGAAAAATTGGGCTTGCCTGCAACGCGCCTCCCAATCGGGCCACAAGAAATGAGCCCTATTGCCACAAAACCTTATGTTCTACTGCTTCCAACCTACGGTGGCGGTGGCACAAAAGGCGCGGTGCCAAAAGAAGTGATTCAGTTTTTAAATATCGAGGAAAACCGTTTATTCCTTCGTGGTGTGATTGCTGCAGGGAATACTAACTTTGGCGATGCTTACGCAATTGCGGGGGATATCGTCGCACAAAAATGCCGTGTGCCTTACCTCTATCGCTTTGAACTCTTAGGTACTGCAAAAGATGTTCAGTCGGTTAAAGATGGCCTACAAACGTTCTGGCAACATGCCCACAACGAGAGCTTTTCATAATGGATACAATACAAAATAATACTGAAGTTGATTACCATGCCCTGAATGCCATGCTGAATTTATATAACAGCGAAGGTCATATTCAGTTTGATAAAGATAAAGAAGCTGCACACCATTATTTCCGCCAGCATGTTAATCAAAACACTGTATTTTTCCATGATTTAAAAGAAAAACTAGATTTTCTTGTTCAAGAAAATTACTACGAAAACGATATATTGCAGCAATACCGTTTTGACTTTATTAAGTCACTGTTTCAGCAAGCCTATGCGCATAAATTTCGTTTCCAAACCTTTCTTGGCGCATTCAAATACTACACCAGCTATACGCTGAAAACTTTTGATGGAAAGCGCTATTTAGAACGCTATGAAGACCGTGTTTGCATGGTGGCATTAACTTTAGCACAAGGCTCAGAATCACTGGCTAAATTGTATGTCGATGAAATTATTACGGGCCGTTTCCAACCCGCTACGCCAACATTTCTCAATTGCGGGAAAAAACAGCGAGGCGAATTAATATCCTGTTTTCTATTGCGTATAGAAGACAATATGGAGTCTATCGGGCGTTCTGTCAATTCCGCACTCCAACTATCCAAACGGGGTGGCGGAGTTGCCTTTATGATGACCAACTTACGCGAACAAGGCGCCCCAATAAAATTGATTGAAAACCAATCTTCTGGTGTGGTTCCTGTGATGAAAATGTTGGAAGACGCCTTTTCCTACGCGAATCAATTGGGCGCTCGTCAAGGTGCAGGAGCCGTGTATTTACATGCGCATCACCCTGACATTATGCGTTTTCTCGACACAAAACGGGAAAATGCAGATGAAAAAATACGCATAAAAACTTTATCCCTTGGCGTGGTGATCCCAGACATTACTTTTCAGTTAGCCAAAAATAACGAAGATATGTACTTATTCTCACCTTACGATGTACAACGTATTTATGGCGTTCCCATGTCTGAAATCAGCGTCTCTGAAAAATACGCTGAAATGGTGGATAACAAAGCTATAAAAAAATACAAAATTAATGCCCGGGAATTTTTCCAAACGTTAGCTGAAATTCAATTTGAATCGGGCTACCCGTATATTTTATTTGAAGATACCGCCAATAGAGCCAATCCTATTGCAGGGCGAATTAATATGAGCAACTTGTGCTCAGAAATTCTGCAAGTTAATCGCCCTAGCCTGTATGAAGAGGATTTAAGTTACCAAGAAATTGGTAAAGATATCAGCTGCAATTTAGGGTCTATGAATATTGCCAAAACCATGGATTCACCGAACTTTGCACGATCCATCGAAGCTGCTGTCAGAGCACTTAGTGCCGTGTCCGATATGAGCGATATTCGTTCTGTACCGTCTATTGCACAAGGAAACCGTCAATCCCACGCTATTGGCCTTGGGCAAATGAACTTACATGGCTATTTAGCCCGTGAACATATTCATTATGGTAGTGAAGAAGCACTTGATTTTACCAATATCTATTTTTATACAGTGACTTATTACGCCCTAAAAACATCAAACCAATTAGCGATTGAGCGCAAAACCGCCTTTGTTGGCTTTGAGCACTCCACTTATGGCTCAGGTGACTATTTTGATAAATATATCAACGATATTTGGTTACCAAAGACACAAACCGTGCAGGAATTATTCCGACGTTCGGGTATCGAAATTCCCACACGAGAAGACTGGCAAGCCTTAAGACAATCAGTGATCACCTATGGTATTTACAACCAAAACTTGCAAGCCATCCCCCCCACAGGGTCTATTTCCTATATCAATAATTCCACATCTAGCATTCATCCAATTGTTTCTCGTATAGAGATCCGTAAGGAAGGGAAGATTGGTCGAGTCTATTATCCGGCCCCATTTATGGATAACGAGAATCTCGAGTATTACCAAGATGCCTATCAAATCGGCCCTGAAAAAATTATTGATACCTATGCGATGGCCACCCAACACGTTGACCAGGGCTTATCGTTAACGCTCTTTTTCAAAGATGATGCCACAACGCGAGATATTAACCGAGCACAAATCTACGCATGGAAAAAAGGCATAAAAACTTTGTATTACATACGATTACGTCAAACCGCTTTGGAAGGTACTGAAGTTGACGGCTGCGTATCTTGCACTCTGTAATAGGAATCAGAATATGACCACCAATACATCCGCAGCCCCTGTGAAGGCAATCAACTGGAACCGCATTCAAGATGATAAAGACCTTGAGGTTTGGAACCGCCTCACCTCTAACTTCTGGTTACCCGAAAAAGTCCCGCTATCCAACGATATCCCATCGTGGAATACCCTCACTGAAGCAGAAAAAAAGCTGACTATACGTGTCTTTACCGGTCTAACACTGCTTGACACCATTCAAAATACGGTTGGTGCGCCTTGTTTGATGCCTGACTCACAAACGCCCCACGAAGAAGCCGTTTTATCCAATATTAGCTTTATGGAAGCGGTACATGCGCGCTCTTACAGTTCTATTTTCTCCACCTTATGTTCCACCAGCGATGTCGATGAAGCTTTTCGTTGGAGTGAGGAGAATAATGCATTACAGAATAAAGCTAAAATCATTCTTTCTTATTATTGTGATTCACATCCATTAAAGAAAAAAGTGGCGAGTGTCTTTTTGGAATCTTTCTTATTCTATTCTGGGTTTTATTTACCTATGTATTGGTCAAGCCGTGGCAAACTCACAAATACTGCTGACTTAATTCGATTAATCATTCGAGATGAGGCGATTCATGGTTATTATATTGGCTATAAATTCCAAAAATCATTATTGAATTATGATGAAAAAACACAATCAGAAATAAAGAATTTTACTTTCTCATTATTATTCGATTTATATGAAAATGAAGTAAAATATACCCAAGAGTTATATGACCCCGTAGGCTGGACAGAAGATGTTAAAAAGTTCTTACACTATAATGCCAACAAGGCTTTAATGAATTTAGGTTATGAAGCCTTATTCCCTGATACAGTCACAGATGTGAGTGCGGCAATATTATCTGCATTATCCCCTGACGCGAATGAAAATCATGATTTCTTCTCAGGTTCAGGTTCTTCTTATATTATTGGCAAAGCTGTCAGCACAGAGGATGATGACTGGAACTTTTAATCAATTGATTAATTTATTTTACATTTAACTTAAAGCATCAACACCAAACATACCCTGATGAATAATAATAACTTTATTTTTTAGGGTATTTTTTAGACTAAAAAATACTCAAATCAGTTCGTTTTTTATAGGGATATCTGTTTGATTGCTCATTTTTAATGAATTAATCAGGCATTTTTTTCATTTCTCTATTTTAAAACCCGAAAATAAGTTAATAAAATTAATGATTATGGTGTTTTATCTTATTTATTTTCATTCGCTAATTATTACATTATTGTTGTCTAAAAATTATCATCATTAATTCACTAAATCTCATTTGATTATTTTTAATTCTGTCAAAATAAATACAGTCTCACCAGCAAGTTAACTATCTCTATTAATTTTCATATTATTGCTCATACTCGCTACTTTCTTTTGATTATTTGAATGATATTCAGCATTTTTGACACTCATTTTTTTGATTAATTCTGCTTAACCAAGGGTTGTCAGGAGTTTTTATTATGCTAGGGTTTATTGCTTGCAATTTTTACTAATAATCTAATCAGGAGCATTTGAATTTAAACCATAATGAATAAACCCATTAAATTAAAATAGGAATTTCTGCCCTAATAATTTTCAAGCGATAGCCTACGTTTAGGTCTCAATAGGCTCGACTATCATCATTGAATCAACATTATTCATTTGGGCTCCAACTCTTTTGTTGATTGAAAATTGGGTAAATAATATATGGCAATAAAATTAGAAGTTAAAAATTTATATAAAATATTTGGGGAAAATCCTGACTCCGCATTTAAGCTTTTAGAATCAGGAATGGACAAAGATGCTATCTTTGAAAAAACGGGCCTCACGGTCGGTGTTCAAGATGTGAATCTGGCGATTGAAGAAGGCGAAATCTTCGTAGTCATGGGGCTTTCGGGTTCAGGGAAGTCCACTTTGGTGCGCCTCCTCAATCGCCTGATTGAACCTACCAGCGGCCAGGTGCTGATTGATGGGCAAGATATCTCTAATATTTCCGACAAAGCGCTGCGTGAAGTACGTCGAACTAAAATCAGTATGGTATTCCAATCCTTTGCGTTAATGCCACACATGAATGTGATTGATAATACAGCTTTTGGCATGGAACTTTCTGGCATTTCGAAAGAAGAACGCTATAAAAAAGCAATGGATGCACTGAATCAAGTTAACCTCGATAAATGGGCTAACTCATTCCCTGATGAGCTTTCTGGCGGAATGCGCCAACGCATTGGCTTAGCGCGAGCACTCGCTAATGACCCTGATATTCTTTTAATGGATGAAGCCTTTTCTGCTCTTGACCCACTCATTCGAACAGAAATGCAAGATGAATTGCTTTCTTTACAAGGTGATAAACAACGCACTATCGTTTTTATCTCCCATGACCTCGATGAAGCTATGCGAATTGGTGACCGCATTGCCATTATGCAAGGTGGCGTGGTCGTTCAAGTCGGAACACCCGATGAAATACTGAATAACCCTGCCAATGACTACGTCAGAACTTTCTTCCGTGGAGTTGATATTAGCCAAGTATTCAGTGCCAAAGATATAGCGCGAAGACGCCCTAATGCATTGTTGCATATCGCGCCTGGCTTTGGGCCTCGTTCAGCCTTAAAAGTGCTTAATGATGAAGACCGCTACCATGGCTATTTGCTCTCACGCGGCCATACTTTTGCTGGTGTTGTATCCATTGAATCCTTAGAAAAAGCGCTGCATGACAAAGCCGGAATTGAAGCTGCCATTTTGCCAGATATCGAGCCGATTCAAGGTGATACCTCCTTAAATGAAGTCATCTCGACGATTGCACAAGCACCTTGTGCGGTCCCTGTCGTCAACGAAAAAAATCGTTATTTAGGGGTGATTTCGAAAGGCATGCTACTACAAGCACTGGATAAGGAGACGCCAAATGAGTAAGCAAAATCAAGAAAATACCATCGACCAACAGGATCCATGGGCCGATACTCAAGTTGAGCAAACGCCAGAACAAACGCCTGAAACAACCTCATCAGACGATCCATGGGTAACAAGCTCCACGCCAGACCAAAGTGCTTCAGATGATCCATGGGGTGGCTCACCCACAACAGATTCAGGATCCAGTGATTGGCTTAATGCAGCTCCAACAGATAGCATCGTACCCGATCAGTTTAATATTATGGATCCTTTCCAGCATACGCTTATCCCCCTTGATTCATGGGTTGCCCATGCCATCGATTGGGTTGTTCTCAACTTCCGCCCTGTATTTCAAGGAATACGAGCGCCCATCGATTTTATTCTTAGTGGGTTTGAACAATTTCTCACCTCGCTACCGTCTCCCGTAGCCATTATCATTTTTGCATTACTTGCTTGGCAATTTGCAGGACGAGCAATGGGAGTTGCCACCTTTGTTTCGATGATAGCCATTGGAGCAATTGGTGCATGGTCGGAAGCGATGGTGACGTTATCGCTGGTACTCACCTCATTGATGTTTTGTATTGTGATAGGGCTACCGTTGGGGATTTGGCTAGCGCGCAGTGATAGAGCCTCCAGAATCATTCGCCCATTACTTGATGCAATGCAAACCACCCCTGCATTCGTCTATTTAGTGCCGATCGTCATGTTATTTGGTATCGGTAATGTGCCAGGCGTCGTCGTCACCATTATATTTGCATTACCGCCGATCATTCGTTTGACCATTTTAGGGATCAAGCAAGTCCCTGCCGATTTAATTGAAGCCGCGGAATCATTCGGCGCAAGCCCTCGTCAAATGTTGTTTAAAGTGCAATTACCACTCGCTATGCCAACCATTATGGCTGGGGTTAACCAAACCTTAATGTTAGCACTGTCAATGGTGGTTATCGCATCAATGATTGCAGTCGGGGGCTTAGGCCAAATGGTCTTAAGGGGGATAGGCCGCCTTGATATGGGCCTCGCATCCGTCGGGGGTGTCGGTATTGTGATCCTCGCCATCATTTTAGACCGCCTTACCCAATCTTTAGGGCAAGATACTCGTGGTAAAACACCGACTCGTTGGTATCAGAAAGGCCCTATAGGACTGGTCGTACGCCCATTTTGCAAAAAAACAATTAATTAAAACATCCTCCATTCACCTGAGTGCCATTCACTTGGCACTTAACTTGGCTCTTCCCATTACAGCCAAGCTCGCTGCGAAATAAAACAGAGGGAACAATATAATGAAACGTAAAATCATTCTTGCATCTGCACTGACAGCCATATTTACCGTTCCATTGGCAACCGCTAACGACCTACCTGGTAAAGGAATAAAAATTAATCCTGTACAAAGTACAATCAGTGAAGAAACATTCCAAACACTGATCGTTGCAAAAGCCCTTGAGGAACTCGGCTATGATGTTCAGCCTATCAAAGAGGTCGACTATAACGTAGCTTATGCATCCATTGCGAATGGTGATGCAACTTACTTAGCCACCAGCTGGGTTCCTTTGCATAATGCCCAGTATGATGCTGCTGGCGGTGATAACGTGTTCTATCGTCAAGGGAATTATGTCGTCAATGCGGCTCAAGGCTACCTCATCGACAAAAAAACGGCTGAAAAATACAATATTACCAATGTGGAACAACTCAAAGATCCTAAAATTGCCAAACTCTTTGATTCAAATGGCAATGGTAAAGCCGATTTAACAGGCTGTAACCCAGGCTGGGGTTGTGAAGCCGCCATTAATAATCATTTAAAAGCCTATGATCTCGAAAAAACAGTTGATCACAACCAAGGTAACTACGCGGCAATGATGGCAGATACCATTACCCGATATAAAGAAGGTAAGCCTATTTTATACTATACATGGACACCTTACTGGATCAGTGATGTGCTCAAGCCTGGTCGTGATGTGGTCTGGCTAGAAGTGCCTTTCTCTTCAATGCCAAACGGTGAAAAAACAGACACGACGTTACCTAATGGAAAAAACTATGGTTTCCCACCGAATACCATGCATATCGTGGCTAACAAAAAATGGGCTGCGGATAACCCTTCAGCAGCAAAATTATTTGAAGTGATGAAGCTGCCTATTGCGGATATCAATGCGCAGAATTTAAGAATGCATAACGGGGAAGCCTCACAAGCGGATATTCAACGTCACACAAATGCTTGGATAAAAGCTCACCAATCGACATTTGATGGCTGGGTGAAAACAGCGAAGGAAGCCGCTAAGTAAGCATAAATCACATAATAAAATGCCTAAAGCCACCCGCTAATCTGGGTGGTTTTTTGTATCAATGGCAAAAAGAAATAAACCAAGGTAATGAATTTTGTTTATAGTAGTCGCCTAGCTAATATTAGGTAACCCACATGAAACAGACCCAAACTGCTGAGCTAACAACGGGCCTCACAATTTTGATGGCCATTGCGACAGGCCTTGTCGTTGCCAGCAACTATTATGCCCAACCACTGTTAGATACCATTGCTGCTCAATTTAACCTGACAACTAATATGGCAGGGTTTATTGTCACAGCCGCACAGCTTGGCTACGCAGTCGGTTTACTGTTTTTAGTTCCTCTAGGGGACTTATTTGAACGAAAACGTCTAATATTATTTATGACGTTTCTTTCCGCTTCAGGCTTACTCATTACTGCTCTTTCAACCAATATTTGGCAAATCCTATTAGGAACGGCACTCACAGGACTATTTTCTGTTGTTGCTCAAGTACTTATTCCAATGGCAGCCTCCATTGCACACCCCAATAAACGGGGGAAAGCCGTTGGAATTATTATGAGTGGCTTACTGCTGGGGATTTTACTGGCGAGAACGGTATCTGGCGCAGTGGCAATGGTCGGAGGCTGGCGAGCGATTTATTGGGTCGCATTTGTTTTATTAATTATCTTATTAATTGTATTAGCGATTAAATTACCTCGCTATCATCAAAAAGCCAATCTTAACTACTTTCAATTACTTTGCTCTATTGGTCGCTTATTTTTTAGTACACCTGTTTTAGCTGTCCGAGCCTCACTGGGTGCACTTTCTTTTGCCAATTTTGGTTTACTGTGGACAGCAATGGCATTTTTATTAGCGAGCCCCCCATTTAACTACTCTGAAGGAACTATCGGTTTGTTTGGCCTTGTTGGTGCAGCGGGCGCATTGATGGCATCTCAAGCAGGGCACCTTGTGGATAAAGGTAAAGGCAAGATAATCACCACAATTGGACTCGTTTTATTACTGCTCTCCTGGTTACCCATTGGCTTAGCAAAACACTCCTTGATCGCCTTTATTATTGGCATTTTAGTTCTTGACCTTGCCGTTCAAGCTGTCCACGTTACCAGCCAAAGCACCTTATATCGAATTATGCCTGAAGCGCGTAACCGCCTCACTGCAGGGTATATGACCAGTTATTTTATTGGTGGCGCACTCGGCTCGTTATTATCAGGTTATGCCTATGAGCGCGCAGGCTGGGAAGGAGTCGCAATTGCAGGCGTTAGTTTAACGGCCTTAAGCTTAATTATTTGGGTCATTGGTATCCGATTTGATCCAACTATCGCTGCTTCAGATGAATAATGCGTTTTCTTTTCTGCGGCTGTTAACATTTTGTTTTAAATGTTATCAGCCGCACGTTAATACTTAAAAATACATAATATATTCAGAGTGGAATCATCACTTTTCTTACTCATATTTATGCATAATCAATAAATTACCATCAATAATTCAAGATAATAGTTATATGTTGTTATTATTACCATGGCAAAAGTTAACAAATGACACTGTTAAACAAATACTATAGCTCTTCAGTAAGGTATAATTATTGTTAATTCAATAAGTAATTACTGGTAATAATAATTATACAAAATTAAAAAATAGGTACTTACACTTAGATGATCACAATATCTATCTAACTTGTAATTATTGGGTAATAAAAAAAATGGTATTGAGTTAATACGATGTGATTATATATTGTTTTATATGGTTTTGTTTGACGTATAAATTGCATTTATTTTGGTTAAATTATAGCCAAATAAACTTAAATAGGCTAGAAATGCACTTTGCGCTATACTGAAACCCATAAATTACATTCATAATATTTATGAATCATGTATCATTATCAAAATAAAATCATCGATATTAATTAAGTATAATTGCTAATTCTATCTTTTAATATACCATTTAGATGGTTGATGACAGTTGTAATCTTACCAACTGAAACTAATAAGGTATCCAAATAATGGAAAGTTCATTTACACCGACAGAAGAGCTTTTAAATGCTCGTGTCGCGCAACAAGATACACACGAAAAACCGATCCCGTATCAAGAGATACTCTTAACACGCTTATGTATGCATGTTCATGGAAAATTACTTGAATCTCGTAATAATATGCTACGAGCTCAAGGAATTAATGAAACACTTTTCATGGCCTTAATGATCTTAGATACAAAAGATTCACGCAGTATCCAACCTTCTGAGCTCAGTGCAGCGCTTGGTTCATCTCGCACCAATGCGACACGCATCGCTGATGAACTCGAAAAGAATGGTTGGATTGAACGTAAAGAAAGTCACAATGATAGACGTTGTCTACATTTGCACCTCACCGAAAAAGGCTCAGAGTTTTTAAGTGGTTTGTTACCGCCACAACATCGAGCGTTAATCGATATCTGGTCAGTTTTAGAAGCTGATGAAAAACAACAGCTTGATAAACTAATGCGTAAATTACTGACAAAACTGGATACTATAAAAGATTAACCATTATTTTTGTAAGGTTAATGTATTTGAGGCATTCGAAGGCTTAAAAGCAAAAAAAAACTTTTCAGCCTACAATATTTCATTATCCTTTCAACCTTGTGCTTTACGATATTCCCATCAAGCAACAAAATCATTTGTAGTCTCAGTTTCCAGTGGTTATTACTAGCTACTGGAAACAACCGTGATCCTTATCCATCAAAAATGGAGTAATACCAGTATGAGTTCCCCTGAGGAAATGCAACAAACGCAAGCTCCCCAACGAAATAAAAAAAGACAGCGCAAAAATGCCTTAATGTTTTTAACGTTTATTTTTATCGCTATTGGCGTGGGTTGGGGCGTTTACTGGTATTTAGTCCTTCGCCATTATGAGTCAACGGATAACGCTTACGTTGCTGGTAACCAAGTGCAAATTCAATCCCAAGTATCAGGGAGCGTCATGACCGTTAACGTTGATAATACTGACTTCGTACAAAGCGGTACTGTGCTAGTTGAACTTGACCCTCGAGATGCTGAACTTGCACTGGATAAAGCCAAAACCGAACTGGCAAATAGTGTACGCCAAACCCGCCAGCACATTATTAATAGCCGCCAGCTGCAAGCTAATATTGATGTTAAACGTTCTGAATTAGGGCGTTTACAAAACGACCTAAAACGCCGTGAAGTGCTAGGTAGTAGTAATTTAATTGGTAAAGAAGAGCTACAACACGCCCGTGAATCAGTCGTCAGCGCAAAAGCCGCATTGGACATGGCAGTTGAACAATATAATGCTAACCAAGCGATCGTGCTTAACTCGCCCATTGAAAAACAACCCGCAGTAGAACAGGCTGCGACTCAAGTTCGTAATGCATGGCTAGCCTTACAACGCACCAAAATTGTTAGCCCAGTAGACGGTTATGTCTCTCGCCGTAGTGTGCAAATTGGCTCACAAATCACCCCATCAACACCATTAATGGCTATCGTTCCATCGAGTGGCATGTGGATTGATGCAAACTTTAAAGAAACGCAACTTGCAGATATGCGTATCGGCCAACCAGCGAAAGTAACAGCCGACTTCTACGGCAAGGACGTGGTCTTTAACGGTACAGTGGTCGGTTTAGACATGGGAACGGGAAGTGCATTTTCATTATTACCTGCACAAAACGCCAGTGGAAACTGGATAAAAGTAGTACAGCGCCTGCCCGTGCGTATCGCGTTAGACCCTGCGCAACTTGAAGAACGCCCATTGCGTATCGGTTTATCCACTGAAGTGACGATTGATACTCTCAATAAAGATGGCAAAGTACTGTCAAAAGGCATGCGCGATGCGCCAGCTTACCATACATCTGCATTAGCGGTGGATATGTCTCCTGCGGACAAAATAGTTACTGAGATAATTAATAATAACGCTGGGAACAAATAATTGGGGGCGCAACTGACATGACAGCACCGCTCACTGGTTCAAAACTGGCTTGGATGACTATCGCCCTTTCCTTGGCGACCTTTATGCAAGTACTTGACTCAACCATTGCTAACGTTGCTATCCCAACGATTGCGGGTAATTTAGGAGCATCTAACTCCCAAGGAACGTGGGTGATTACCTCGTTTGGTGTAGCAAATGCAATCTCTATTCCCGTTACTGGCTGGCTAGCACGGCGTATTGGTGAAGTTCGACTATTTCTATGGTCAACGGGTCTCTTTGCCTTAACATCTTGGTTATGCGGCATTTCTGGCAGCTTAGAAATGCTAATTTTATTCCGTGTACTTCAAGGTTTAGTCGCAGGGCCACTGATCCCTCTATCCCAAAGCCTACTTCTGAACAACTACCCCCCTGCCAAGCGCAGCATGGCACTGGCACTTTGGTCAATGACCATTGTTGTGGCTCCAATTTGCGGGCCCATTCTTGGGGGCTATATTAGTGACAACTACCATTGGGGATGGATATTCTTTATCAACGTCCCATTCAGTGTGGCGATTATCTTTGCCATCATGCGCACTTTAAAAGGCCGTGAAACAAAAGTTTCCATCCAACGCATTGATACTATTGGTTTAGTCTTACTGGTTGTCGGGATTGGTGCACTGCAAATCATGCTCGACCAAGGGAAAGAGCTGGATTGGTTTAACTCAACCGAAATCATTGTCTTGACGGTGATCGCCGTTGTGGCGATAGCCTTCTTAATTGTCTGGGAGTTAACTGACGACCACCCTGTCATTGACCTCTCTCTATTTAAGGAACGTAATTTTACCATCGGCTGCTTATCACTCAGCCTCGCCTATATGCTGTACTTTGGTACCATCGTCTTGCTCCCGCAGTTGTTGCAAGAGGTCTATGGTTATACTGCAACATGGGCGGGCTTAGCCTCTGCACCCGTTGGGTTATTGCCGCTACTGATCACGCCAATTATCGGTAAATTTGGTAACCGCATTGATATGCGTTATTTAGTGACATTCAGCTTTATTATCTATGCTGTCTGTTACTACTGGCGTGCTTATACCTTTGAACCAGGTATGGGCTTTGCAGCAGCTGCCTGGCCGCAATTTGTTCAAGGCCTCGCGATTGCCTGCTTCTTTATGCCATTAACCACCATTACCTTATCGGGGTTACCCCCTGAAAAAATGGCATCGGCATCTAGCTTATCTAACTTTACCCGAACGCTAGCGGGGGCAATTGGTACCTCGATTACCACGACAATGTGGACACAAAGAGAATCCATGCACCATGAAAATCTTGCAGAATTTGTCAATCCATACAATCCAAATGCGCAGCATATGTACAGTGAATTGGCTCAGATTGGCATGAATGAGCAGCAAAGTGCAGCTTACTTAGCCAAAACCATTACAGATCAAGGCTTAATCTTATCAGCTAATGAAATTTTCTGGTTATCCGCAGGGATCTTTATTTTGTTGATGGTGATCGTCTGGTTCGCTAAACCACCATTTGGCGCTGGGTCGAAAGACGGTGGTGGCGCTCACTAACTTCAAATTAACCCTACATTTCCGTGTAGGGTTAATTTTGCTTCATTTTTTCCCATCAAATACACTAGTTCAACCATTAATCTGCTTAGGTAAACGCTCATGAAATCATGGATTGAAAACAGTCAGGTATTAGCATTGATTAATACAATAAGTGATATTCAGGCGGAGCAATTCCGCAGAAAACTTATTTGCTATGTCAACCAATACCAAGAGGTTTATCCATTCGATATTTTGGACGATGTTCAAGCCTATATGCAGTTAAAGTTAGAGGCTGATGACTTGAATTTTAATACAGTCCCCGATGAAATTAAGCAGGCTCTTACAGAAGGTTATTACGAATACTGCATCAGTTTAAACGAAATATCTGCGGCATATATGATAGTAACTAAATCCACACCATTAACGCGTTTAGATCTCATTCAGTTCACTAATCACTTATTAGAAGCTTATTCATGTAATTATCCAGAAAATGAATTTCTCGTGCCGAAACTTGCTGAGTTTGCAGATTTATTTACTCACTAACCAAATAGTAGATAGAAAAAAGCCATACGTGAAAACGTATGGCCTTAGGAATCATATCGATAAGACAATTATTTAACTTGGTTTTGCTGCCACCATTGTGCCAACATCACCCCTGTAGCAACAGAGACATTCAGGCTTTCAACTTTGCCCGTTCCGCCGATAAACAGGCTCATATCCCCTTGATCCCACGTACTATCGCTCAAACCATCACTTTCTTGGCCT
Organism: Providencia xihuensis; assembly: GCF_041953405.1. Lineage (NCBI taxonomy): Bacteria > Pseudomonadati > Pseudomonadota > Gammaproteobacteria > Enterobacterales > Morganellaceae > Providencia > Providencia xihuensis. Next base: position 3,437,659 of record NZ_CP169565.1, read on the forward strand.
AAAACAAGCACCATTTTGGCTGGCAATTTTGCTTTTGCTAAATCTTGGCTGCCTTTATGGCTTGACGTGGTCACGATGGTGTAACCCGCTTTGCGGAATTTCTCTAATGTGGACGTTAGACCGTCAGCATCAATAGCTTTAATGTGCTCAGCACCACCCTCTGCGGTACGAATTGCCGCACCAGATTCCAACATGCCCGCATCTTGTAAAATCACACCTTGCACACCAAAGTGGGCGCAACTACGCATGATCCCGCCTAAATTATGTGGGTTACCAACATCTTCCAGCGCTAATACACAATCTTTTTCTGCGGCTTGTGCTAAATATGCATCTGCGCTCATGCCGCCTCGTTTTTTGATAATAAAGCACACGCCGCCATGGTGTTCTGTTCCAGAGGCTTTCGATAACTCTTCATCATCAACAACATGGTAAGCTTTACGGTTTGCTGCCATCCATTTCAGGGCATCACGAAAACGTGGGGTGACAGATTGCAAGAACCATGCGCGAACAATGGCATCTGGTCGATTTTTAAACATCGCTTGGCACGCATTTTCGCCGTAAATTCGGGTCTCTTCTTGGCGTTGCTTGCGCAGTTGCTCAGGGTCGATTTGGCTTTTGCCAACAATCCCACCATGGTCATTTTCAAATTCTTCGCTATCTGGTTTAGAAACAGTGCGCCACGGAGAACGCTCACGCGGTGTACTCTCGCGGTTATCTGAACGGCGTTCTTGGCGGCCACCTTCAGGGCGATTTGAACGCCCCCCTCTTTCTTGACGGCCACCATCACGTCGATCACCACCGCGTTTATCGCTACCACCACGTCTATCATCGCGACCACCGTCACGACCGCCACGGCGTTTATCGTTACCTTTGTTGTCCTGCTCTTCGCTGCGGACATACATCACTTTTACTTTGCCGTTTTTACCACTAAAATCATTCGAGTCGTTCATCACTATCCCCTACTAAGCTATGGCGCGAAGATTACATGATGTTGCAAGGCTACGCTACCGATTCGCGCTATTATCTCACCGAAAAGTTATTGAATATACCTCTATCGCATAGAAATCGTTTTGCGTACAATATGCGGCTTATTTTATAGCCTGTAAAACAGTAATCGAACATGACACCTAATGCCGTTTATCACCTCCGCCAGCAACGCCTCGCCTTATCGACAAAACCTTTTAAAGCAAGGGGCTGTCGCGTAAAACGCTGCCAATATTGCTTGCTACCCATTCCGCAATGCCTGTGTCAAAAAACAGCGTCCGCTCAAGCGAAAAGCCAATTTTGCTTAATCATGTTTGATGGTGAAGTATTTAAACCTAGCAACACGGGAAAACTGATCGCGGATGTTCTGCCTGACACCCTTGCTTTTCAGTGGTCAAGAACAGCTCCAGATGCACTACTTTTAGCAGCCTTACAGGATGATACCCGCCAGCCTTATCTCATATTCCCTGAAAGCTATGCACAAGAAAACCGTGTTGTCGTGAATGAACCGAACATCTCTGATAAGCCAGCTTTATTTATTCTATTAGATGGAACCTGGCCTGAAGCGCGCAAAATGTTCCGCAAGAGCCCGTACCTCAATAACATTCCAATGCTATCCATCAATACAAAAGCTCGGACAGACTACCTGCTACGCACACCATCCCGTGAAGAACAGCATTGCACTGCAGAAGTTGCCGCAACCATATTAGAGCTTGCTGGTGATATCCAAGCCTCACAGCAGTTATTTAGTCATTTTAGCCTGTTTCGCCAAAAATACCTTGAAGGGAAACCCCATCACCCTGTGGCACAAATGGTGTTAAACGCAGCGGTTCCCTAACTATTTTTAGGGACTGTTTTCACGATTTTTTTCGTAAGCAGTTCCAAGAAATAGCAACTTTCGGATAAACGTCATCATAAAACGTGAAGGTGCTTGTATAAATTAATTAAATTCACCAGATAAACTAGCGCAATATAAAAGATAGGGCATAGTATTCATAAGTATTACTCAGCCTCTTTTTATCTCTTGAACGATTATACCGTTCACCAAGCGAAGGGTTATCTTTATGGGTTTAGTGAGTCAGTTAGAATCTTTATTCAGGCCAAAATCAATTGTGGTCATTGGCGCCTCTGAAAACCCGAGCCGTGCAGGTTCGGTGATGATGAAAAACCTTCTCACCAGCGGCTTTAAAGGGCCGATTCTCCCAGTTAATCCAAATCGTAGCTCCGTCTTGGGGGTACTGGCCTATCCCTCTATTGACAAGCTTCCACTCAAACCTGACCTTGCGGTAATTTGTACACATCATTCGAGAAATATTACTTGTTTACAGCAACTTGGTGAAGCTGGCTGCAAAGTTGTCATTATCTTATCATCCCCTTCCATTCAATTTAATGAATTAAAAAAGGTGGCTCAGCAATACCAAATTCGGCTTTTAGGCCCTAATAGCTTAGGCTTTTTAGCGCCATGGCAAGGTTTAAATGCCAGTTTTTCTCCTATTCCAATACTCAAAGGCAAACTAGCTTTTATTTCCCAATCTGCGGCAGTTTCTAATACTGTGCTTGATTGGGCAAGGCATCGTGATATCGGTTTTTCCTATTTTATCGCTCTGGGTGATAGTATCGATATTGATATTGATGACTTACTGGATTACTTAGCCCGCGATAGCAAAACCAGTGCAATTTTGCTTTACCTTGAAAACATCAGTGATGCACGACGCTTTTTATCGTCATCACGCAGTGCATCACGTAACAAGCCTATTCTCGTCATAAAAAGTGGTCGAACACGCAAAGCCCAAGAGCTTTTAGGGGAAAAACCCAGCTTGGATGCCGCCTATGATGCCGCTATCCAACGCGCGGGGCTATTACGGGTGCAAGATACTCATGAAATGTTTTCTGCAGTTGAAACACTAAGCTATATGACCCCACTACGGGGTGAACGTTTATCAATCATGAGCAATGGTGCCGCGCCTGCAGCCATGGCACTGGATGAACTTTTACAGCGTAATGGTAAGCTGGCCAAACTCAGTATTGAAACCGAAAATGAACTCAGTGCCCTGCTTCCACTTGACCTCTCTACACAAAATCCGATTGACTTGGGTGATGATTCCACAGTAGATCGCTACATTAACGTATTAAACAAAATGCTCGATAGCCATGATCATGATGCTCTTTTATTGATCCATACCCCCAGCGCGATCACTGAAAGCAAGTCCATGGCAGAAAAAATCATTAAAACCATCAAGCAACACCCTCGAGGAAAATGGCTGACGATATTAACCAATTGGTGTGGTGAATATTCATCCCAAGAATCCCGGCGTTTGTTTAGTGAAGCAGGGATCCCAACTTACCGCACTCCTGAAGGTGCCATAACTGCTTACATGCATATGGTGGAATACCGACGCAACCAAAAACAATTAAAAGAAACACCAGCACTGCCTGTGGGCATCACTGCCAATACACAGCAAGCGCATGAATATATTCAACAAGCATTAAAAAATAACAACTTACATTTAGATACGCATGAAGTTCAACCTATTTTAAAAGCTTATGGGCTACATAGCTTACCCACTTGGATTGCCCACTCAAGTGATGAAGCGATTGAAATTGCTGAGAAAATTGGTTACCCCGTTGCTTTAAAACTGCGTTCTCCCGATATTGTGCATAAATCAGAAGTTCAAGGTGTTATGCTATATCTGAGAAACTCGAAAGAGGTTGAAGATGCCGCAAAAGCGATTATTGAACGTGTCTCCACCAATTTTCCAAACGCTCGCATCGAAGGTTTATTAGTACAAAGCATGGCAAACCGTGCTGGCGCCCAAGAATTACGTATTGCTGTAGAATTAGACCCCGTATTTGGGCCATTGATAATGCTAGGCGAAGGGGGAATTGAGTGGCAACAAGAAAGCCAAGCTGCTGTCGCGTTACCCCCACTAAATATGGCACTCGCGCGTTATCTTGTTATTAACGCAATCAAAGGTTATAAAATTAAATCGCGCAGTGCATTAGAACCGTTAAATATCCCAGGGCTCTCAAGCTTATTAGTCAGAGTCTCAAATTTAATCATCGATTGCCCTAATATTACACGTTTAGACATTCACCCATTACTCGCCTCTGGCGATGAATTTACCCTGCTGGATGTCTCCATGACACTCAGCCCAAGTGATAGCGCAACAACCTCTAGGCTTGCTATTCGCCCTTACCCAAGTGAATTAGAAGAAACCATTCATTTAAAAGATGATTTAAGCTGCTTATTACGCCCAATACTTCCCGAAGATGAACCACTATTGAAGTCTTTTATCGAGCAGGTCACAAAAGAAGATCTCTATTATCGGTATTTTAGTGAAATCAGCGAGTTTACCCATGACGATCTCGCCAATATGACCCAAATAGACTACGACCGTGAAATGGCCTTTGTCGCAGTAAAAAGCCAAAGTTCCACCCCTGAAATTATTGGTGTTGTTCGTGCAATGGCAGATCCTGATAATCAAGAGGCTGAATTCGCAGTATTAGTACGCTCCGATATGAAAGGGCAAACACTGGGCTATCAGTTGATGCAAAAACTGCTTAACTATACCCGCGGTCATGGCATCAAAAAATTAACCGCAATCACCATGCCTGAGAATCGTAATATGATCAGCTTGGCCAAAAAATTGGGGTTTGAGGTTGAAGTACTATTTGAAGATGGTGTTGTAAACCTCACTCTTCATCTTTAACAACGCAGGGATGTGTCGCATAACCTGTATGGAAATTAAACAGATATGCAATTTATTCTAAATGGTTTGACTAAATATGCTATCATCCCTAGATCATTCGCTTAAAAATGTGCGCAAAGCGATTTGCTATTGGACTAATAAGAGAAAATTCACACTGTGATGTTGTCAAAATTAAAACAAGCAAAGCATCAACAATATTTGGTAAGTTTACCTAAACTCTCTCAAGATGTTGATGATGTCAAAACGCTATATAAGACAGAAGATTTTCGTGATGAACTGCTTAAACAAATTTCTCTCGCTGAAAATACTATCTACATTACGGCTTTGTATTTAGAGAAAGATGACGCAGGTAAAGACATTCTTCATGCGCTGTATGCGGCAAAACAAGCTAATACATCATTAGATATCAAGATTCTCGTCGATTGGCATCGGGCTCAACGAGGGCGCATTGGTGCAACCGCAAATTCCACCAATGCAGATTGGTATTACGATGTCTCACAACATTATCCAAATGTCGACATCCCTATCTATGGTATTCCAGTCAATACTCGGGAAGCTTTAGGTGTCTTACATCTAAAAGGCTTTCTTTTTGATGATACCCTATTGTATAGCGGTGCAAGTATCAATGATGTGTATTTACAACGACATGAAAAATATCGTTATGACCGATATCACCTTATTAAAAACAGTCAGCTAACCGCATCAATGCGAAAATTTATTGATGACTCTTTATTACCCGCTGATGCCATTCATCGTCTAAATACAGAAACGCGCCCTAAAACCGCTGAATTTAAGCACCTAATAAAACAATTCCGCTTAGGGCTGCGCGGGTCTTCTTACCAATTTGTCGGTAATGCATCAAATGATGAATTATCCGTAACACCTTTTGTTGGCTTAGGTAAGAAAAACGATCTCAACCGAGTGATCACCCACCTAATGGGCTCAACCAGCGATAAGCTAACTATTTGTACGCCGTATTTTAACCTTCCTGCTGTATTAGTACGGATCATCAGCCGATTACTACGTGATGGTAAACATGTAGAAATTATTATTGGCGATAAAACGGCTAACGATTTCTATATTCCACCTGAAGAGCCTTTCAAAATTATTGGGGCACTTCCTTATCTATATGAAATCAACTTACGCCGCTTTGTTAGTCGCTTACAGCGCTTTATTGATAGCAAACAGCTGACAGTAAGGCTTTGGAAAGACGGTGACAATACTTATCATTTAAAAGGTATGTGGGTCGATAATCAATGGCAATTGATTACGGGTAATAACTTAAATCCGCGAGCATGGGGCTTAGATCTGGAAAATGCAGTCTTAATTCACGATCCTAAGCAACAACTTCAAGATCAACGCCATCATGAATTAGAATGTATCCGCACTCATACAAAAGTCGTTAATCACTACAGGGAATTAGATAGCATTCAAACCTACCCTGTTAAAGTGAAGAAGCTAATTCGTAGGCTACGACGCATACGTGTAGATCGGCTCATCAGTCGTATTTTATAAATTTTCAACAAAGCGTCACTTTAAAGTGGCGCTTTTCAATTTAGGTGACTGGTAATGATCCCTAGTATCATAAGAACATTAATCATTTGCTCGCTAATGTTATCAACAACAGCATGCAGTGGTTTCCATTGGTCTAATGATAACTGGAAAGGTAAAGACAAAGCGCAGCATTTTGCATTCTCCGCGGCGATGGCTGCGGCAGGTAATGCTTATGCAGACAGACAAAATATGTCACATCGTCATGCCGCTCAATTTGGTCTGTTATTTTCTATTTCACTTGGTGCTGCGAAAGAACTCTATGATAGCCGCCCCGAAGGAACGGGTTGGAGCTGGCACGACTTTGCCTATGATGTAGCAGGATCCGTCGCTGGTTATACTTTATACCAATCTCTTAAGTAATCCTTATTCTCAATATCATCCCCTCTATTGCTATTAATACTTCGTCCATCATCGAAGTATTAATTAATGAAAAGTTTATATTTACGCTTTCTACATTAAGGAGAATTCTATGATTGCGGTGATCTTTGAAGCTATTCCAATCCCTGAGCAAAAAACGCGTTATTTTGAACTTGCTGCTGAATTAAAATCTGAACTAGTAAACATTGAAGGTTTTATTTCGGTTGAGCGTTTTCAAAGTATCACCACTGAAGGAAAAATTTTATCGCTGTCTTGGTGGGAAAATGAAGCCGCTGTGATGGAATGGAAACGTCATTTTATGCACCAAAGTGCGCAAAATGAAGGGAAAAAATCCGTTTTTTCTCATTATCGCATTCGAGTTTCACAGACCATAAGGGATTATTCCTTCGATAAAGAGGATAACTACAATGTATGATATTCATGTCATTATTGAAAACCAAGTGGGTACATTAGCATTACTCGCGACAACTTTAGGCCAACATGGTGTTGGTTTAGAAGGTGGCGGGGTATTTTCTGTCGAAGGAAAAAGCCATGCGCATTTTTTAATCACACAGCCTGAAGAAGCTAAAAAGGCACTAGCTAAAGCTGGCATACAAGTAGAAAGCATTTCACAGCCTGTAATTCGTAAGCTAAAGCAAGAACGGCCAGGGGAGCTTGGTGACATAGCACAGTGCCTAGCAAACCACCAAATTAATATCCTAATTCAATATAGTGATCATCATAACAGGCTAATACTTATAACTGACAACAATGAATTAGCCTCAGAAGTAACTAAAAAATGGGATATCCCTAATGATAAAAAACAAAATTAACCAACCCATTGATGAAAATGAGCATTTAGAAAAATCCATTTCAAAAGTTGCCTCCGCTATTGCTGACTCGTCAAGGGTCAGCATTCTCTGCGCTTTAATGGATGGTAGAGCTTGGACAGCGACAGAGTTAAGCGCTGCAGCAAACATTGCACCTTCAACAACCAGTGCTCACCTAACGAAACTTTTGAATAACCACTTAATTAGTTGTTTGTCTCAAGGCAGACACCGTTATTACCGGCTTGCAGGATCGGACATTGCTGAATTGCTGGAAATATTAATGGGGGTTTCGATGAAGCTAGAATATCAGGCTCCAATCTCGACCCCTATTCATTTAAGAAAAGCGCGTACTTGCTATGACCACTTAGCGGGGGAAATAGCAGTTCAGATTTATGATTTTATGGATAAAAATGGCTGGTTTACATCTAAAGAAAATAAATTATCAATGATTGGTATTGAGCAATTTCACAACCTCAATATCAATATTCCAATGCACACTAAACGCAAAATGGCGTGTGCTTGCCTAGATTGGAGTGAAAGACGTATGCACTTAGGTGGAAGCGCAGGTGCTGCATTATTACACGCTTTTGAGCAAAACGAATGGATAGTAAAAACAGCAGGCTACCGTGAGGTTACGTTTACGACAAGTGGCAAAAAAGCTCTAAAACGCATTTTTGGCATTGATATCGTATAAACTTCATCACTAGAGACGTATATAACTTTTACGTTTCGCTATATTGTTCTAATACACCAAGTGGTGAGTGATTATTCGCAGTCTTATGCGATGTGGGTATACTTCCATAATTCTATGCGTTGCTCACTACTTTGTACTCCTCAACTGTATTCATTTAAATGATAAACTTAACAAACGGTATTCAGTAAGCCGTTCCCACTGTCATCCAAAAAAATAAAGTCCCAAGCTGCTACTCGCGTATTTTATATCTGAAATTACACTCACTGAATTAATAGCTTAGTTATAACACCTTGTCCTCTGGTGTCATCCCACTGTTTCCATAACGATGTGAGTTGTTACTCACTACTTTATACCTTGTCGTTACATTCACTATAGCGATAACTGCGGCGGTCTAGAAAGATCGGTATAAATCGCTAACATAATTAAATGCACGAACTATTTTCACTACTTTAAATTAATAGCGAATATTTTTATGACCAGTTTATTTAATCGTGAAACAGTTCGATAAAGATTATGGAATTACTAATATAAAGCTATTTAAGATAGGATTTTTAAATAAACATATAAAACAAAAACCCCGTGATTTTCATCACGGGGTTTCGATAAGTGGCGGAACGGACGGGACTCGAACCCGCGACCCCCTGCGTGACAGGCAGGTATTCTAACCAACTGAACTACCGCTCCACTTATTCTTTTTGCCTTTCGGCAGCTTACTGCTATTGAGCAATAAACTTTTAATTAATGTCTGGCAGTTCCCTACTCTCACATGGGGAGACCCCACACTACCATCGGCGCTACGGCGTTTCACTGCTGAGTTCGGCATGGGGTCAGGTGGGACCACCGCGCTATTGCCGCCAGACAAATTCGGTTCGTTCCCGTTCAGCGCTTTTCTTCGCTAAACCAGAACATCAATCTTGAACAAGCTGCTGTGTCCGTCACCTTTCGGCTTCTCACGCATATTCGAAAACTATCTCGTCTCTCTAAAACACCTTCGGTGTTGTCAGGTTAAGCCTCACGGTTCATTAGTATTGGTTAGCTCAACGTATCGCTACGCTTACACACCCAACCTATCAACGTCTTAGTCTTAAACGTTCCTTTAGGACCCTTAAAGGGTCAGGGAAGACTCATCTCAAGGCAAGTTTCCCGCTTAGATGCTTTCAGCGGTTATCTTTTCCGCACTTAGCTACCGGGCAATGCCATTGGCATGACAACCCGAACACCAGTGGTGCGTCCACTCCGGTCCTCTCGTACTAGGAGCAGCCCCTTTCAATCTTCCAACGCCCACGGCAGATAGGGACCGAACTGTCTCACGACGTTCTAAACCCAGCTCGCGTACCACTTTAAACGGCGAACAGCCGTACCCTTGGGACCTACTTCAGCCCCAGGATGTGATGAGCCGACATCGAGGTGCCAAACACCGCCGTCGATATGAACTCTTGGGCGGTATCAGCCTGTTATCCCCGGAGTACCTTTTATCCGTTGAGCGATGGCCCTTCCATTCAGAACCACCGGATCACTAAGACCTACTTTCGTACCTGCTCGAGCCGTCACTCTCGCAGTCAAGCTGGCTTATGCCTTTGCACTAACCGCATGATGTCCGACCATGCTTAGCCAACCTTCGTGCTCCTCCGTTACTCTTTGGGAGGAGACCGCCCCAGTCAAACTACCCACCAGACACTGTCCGCACCCCGGATAACGGGGCAACGTTAGAACATCAAACATTAAAGGGTGGTATTTCAAGGTTGGCTCCACGCAGACTGGCGTCCACGCTTCAAAGCCTCCCACCTATCCTACACATCAAGGCTCAATGTTCAGTGTCAAGCTATAGTAAAGGTTCACGGGGTCTTTCCGTCTTGCCGCGGGTACACTGCATCTTCACAGCGAGTTCAATTTCACTGAGTCTCGGGTGGAGACAGCCTGGCCATCATTACGCCATTCGTGCAGGTCGGAACTTACCCGACAAGGAATTTCGCTACCTTAGGACCGTTATAGTTACGGCCGCCGTTTACTGGGGCTTCGATCAAGAGCTTCTCCTTACGGATAACCCCATCAATTAACCTTCCAGCACCGGGCAGGCGTCACACCGTATACGTCCACTTTCGTGTTTGCACAGTGCTGTGTTTTTAATAAACAGTTGCAGCCAGCTGGTATCTGCGACTGGCTTCAGCTCCATGGGTAAACCACTTCACCTAATGCCAGCGTGCCTTCTCCCGAAGTTACGGCACCATTTTGCCTAGTTCCTTCACCCGAGTTCTCTCAAGCGCCTGAGTATTCTCTACCTGACCACCTGTGTCGGTTTGGGGTACGATTAATGATAATCTAGAGCTTAGAGGCTTTTCCTGGAAGCGGGGTATGAGCTACTTCGCCACCGTAGTGACTCGTCATCAGACCTCAGCATATAGTGAACCGGATTTGCCTAATTCACCTGCCTACATCCTTAAACCGGGACAACCGTCGCCCGGCCAGCCTAACCTTCTCCGTCCCCCCATCGCAATTATCACCAGTACGGGAATATTAACCCGTTTCCCATCGACTACGCATTTCTGCCTCGCCTTAGGGGTCGACTCACCCTGCCCCGATTAACGTTGGACAGGAACCCTTGGTCTTCCGGCGTGCGGGTTTTTCACCCGCATTATCGTTACTTATGTCAGCATTCGCACTTCTGATACCTCCAGCATACCTCACAGTACACCTTCACAGGCTTACAGAACGCTCCCCTACCCAACAACATCTAAATGTCGCTGCCGCAGCTTCGGTGCATAGTTTAGCCCCGTTACATCTTCCGCGCAGGCCGACTCGACCAGTGAGCTATTACGCTTTCTTTAAATGATGGCTGCTTCTAAGCCAACATCCTGGCTGTCTGAGCCTTCCCACTTCGTTTCCCACTTAACTATGACTTTGGGACCTTAGCTGGCGGTCTGGGTTGTTTCCCTCTTCACGACGAACGTTAGCACCCGCCGTGTGTCTCCCGTGATAACATTCTTCGGTATTCGTAGTTTGCATCGAGTTGGTAAGTCGGGATGACCCCCTAGTCGAAACAGTGCTCTACCCCCGAAGATGAGTTCACGAGGCGCTACCTAAATAGCTTTCGGGGAGAACCAGCTATCTCCCGGTTTGATTGGCCTTTCACCCCCAGCCACAAGTCATCCGCTAATTTTTCAACATTAGTCGGTTCGGTCCTCCAGTTAGTGTTACCCAACCTTCAACCTGCCCATGGCTAGATCACCGGGTTTCGGGTCTATACCCTGCAACTCATTCGCCCAGTTAAGACTCGGTTTCCCTACGGCTCCCCTATACGGTTAACCTTGCTACAGAATATAAGTCGCTGACCCATTATACAAAAGGTACGCAGTCACACCCTAAAGGGTGCTCCCACTGCTTGTACGTACACGGTTTCAGGTTCTATTTCACTCCCCTCGCCGGGGTTCTTTTCGCCTTTCCCTCACGGTACTGGTTCACTATCGGTCAATCAGGAGTATTTAGCCTTGGAGGATGGTCCCCCCATATTCAGACAGGATAACACGTGTCCCGCCCTACTCGTCGAGTTCACAACACTAACACCTTCGGATACGGGGCTATCACCCTTTACTGCCAGCCTTTCCAGACTGTTCTCCTGATGCTAATGCTGATTAAGACTCTGGGCTGCTCCCCGTTCGCTCGCCGCTACTAGGGGAATCTCGGTTGATTTCTTTTCCTCGAGGTACTGAGATGTTTCAGTTCCCTCGGTTCGCCTCGTTTGACTATGTATTCATCAAACGATAGTGCAACGAATTGCACTGGGTTTCCCCATTCGGATATCGTCGGTTATAACGGTTCATATCACCTTACCGACGCTTTTCGCAGATTAGCACGTCCTTCATCGCCTCTGATTGCCTAGGCATCCACCGTGTACGCTTAGTCGCTTAACCTCACAACCCGAAATTGTTTCAACGTTCACTTTACTGTCATGGCTGTGCGTGGTGAACTTCTTCGTTGGGCAGTGCTCGCCATGCTCACGTACCTATGTACGCTGCGCTGGCTGTGCGCTGTCCGCCTTGAATTTCACACTGCTCGCGCATGCCGCTCGAGTTAGTGACCGAAAATTTCAGGTCTGAAATTTTGAGAGACTCTCACATTGTTTAAGCGATAAACAATGTGCGTTGTTTTCAATTTTCAGCTTGTTCCAGATTGTTAAAGAGCATAATTATTCGCAATAGACTATTTGACTAATCTATTCTGAATAATCAGAAAAATTTATGGTGGAGCTAAGCGGGATCGAACCGCTGACCTCCTGCGTGCAAGGCAGGCGCTCTCCCAGCTGAGCTATAGCCCCATAAAGGTTTTTTTAGTATCGATTAATCTCCTGATAAGATTCTTTCTTACTCGGAGGTCTTTTTTCTTAGGCAAGGCGTGGATTAGCGACGTTTACTTTTGGGTAAACAAGCTGAACCATAACGCAGCATAAGAGAAAAGTGGTAGGCCTGAGTGGACTTGAACCACCGACCTCACCCTTATCAGGGGTGCGCTCTAACCACCTGAGCTACAAGCCTATCGATACCGCACTTTAATTTCATCAGACAATCTGTGTGAGCACTTCACAAAAACACTTCAATGGTAAGGAGGTGATCCAACCGCAGGTTCCCCTACGGTTACCTTGTTACGACTTCACCCCAGTCATGAATCACAAAGTGGTAAGCGCCCTCCCGAAGGTTAAGCTACCTACTTCTTTTGCAACCCACTCCCATGGTGTGACGGGCGGTGTGTACAAGGCCCGGGAACGTATTCACCGTAGCATTCTGATCTACGATTACTAGCGATTCCGACTTCATGGAGTCGAGTTGCAGACTCCAATCCGGACTACGACGTACTTTATGAGTTCCGCTTGCTCTCGCGAGGTCGCTTCTCTTTGTATACGCCATTGTAGCACGTGTGTAGCCCTACTCGTAAGGGCCATGATGACTTGACGTCATCCCCACCTTCCTCCGGTTTATCACCGGCAGTCTCCTTTGAGTTCCCGACCGAATCGCTGGCAACAAAGGATAAGGGTTGCGCTCGTTGCGGGACTTAACCCAACATTTCACAACACGAGCTGACGACAGCCATGCAGCACCTGTCTCAGAGTTCCCGAAGGCACCAAAGCATCTCTGCTAAGTTCTCTGGATGTCAAGAGTAGGTAAGGTTCTTCGCGTTGCATCGAATTAAACCACATGCTCCACCGCTTGTGCGGGCCCCCGTCAATTCATTTGAGTTTTAACCTTGCGGCCGTACTCCCCAGGCGGTCGATTTAACGCGTTAGCTCCGAAAGCCACTCCTCAAGGGAACAACCTTCAAATCGACATCGTTTACAGCGTGGACTACCAGGGTATCTAATCCTGTTTGCTCCCCACGCTTTCGCACCTGAGCGTCAGTCTTTGTCCAGGGGGCCGCCTTCGCCACCGGTATTCCTCCACATCTCTACGCATTTCACCGCTACACATGGAATTCTACCCCCCTCTACAAGACTCTAGCTGACCAGTCTTAGATGCCATTCCCAGGTTAAGCCCGGGGATTTCACATCTAACTTAATCAACCGCCTGCGTGCGCTTTACGCCCAGTAATTCCGATTAACGCTTGCACCCTCCGTATTACCGCGGCTGCTGGCACGGAGTTAGCCGGTGCTTCTTCTGTCGGTAACGTCAATCGTTGATGATATTAGCATCAACGCCTTCCTCCCGACTGAAAGTACTTTACAACCCTAGGGCCTTCTTCATACACGCGGCATGGCTGCATCAGGCTTGCGCCCATTGTGCAATATTCCCCACTGCTGCCTCCCGTAGGAGTCTGGGCCGTGTCTCAGTCCCAGTGTGGCTGATCATCCTCTCAGACCAGCTAGGGATCGTCGCCTAGGTGAGCCATTACCTCACCTACTAGCTAATCCCATATGGGTTCATCCGATAGCGCAAGGACCGAAGTTCCCCTGCTTTGCTCCTTAGAGATTATGCGGTATTAGCTACCGTTTCCAGTAGTTATCCCCCTCTATCGGGCAGATCCCCATACATTACTCACCCGTCCGCCGCTCGTCAGCGGGAAGCAAGCTTCCCCTGTTACCGCTCGACTTGCATGTGTTAGGCCTGCCGCCAGCGTTCAATCTGAGCCATGATCAAACTCTTCAATTAAAAAGCTTGATGCTCAAAGAATGTTTACTGTCGTATGTCTTCTTACGAAAACATATTACCTATTAGTTCATATATATGAATTAACGTGTTAGTCACTCTTCAAGACTTAAAATCAAATATTTTTTTGATAGTGTCCTGTGAGTGCCCACACAGATTGTCTGATAAATTGTTAAAGAGCGTTGCAGCATTTCGTCGTGAAATTGACCTTCTGGGTCGTTGCTGCGAGGAGGCGTATAATACGTTTTCCTCCGTGAGAGTCAAGCAATTTTTTGCTTTTTCTTTTCAGAATCTCTCGCTGCCGTTTCAGTGTTCACCGCGCTTTGCGTTGTCTTGTTCCCGGTCAGTGGATGCGCATTATAGGGAGTCAGAAAAATCTGGCAAGTGTTTTTTTAAAACTTTTTTCTGACTGCTCGCTTATCACCCAAAATGACTATTTTTGATTCTTTTTAGCGTTGCTGGCAGGTCTGCAATGCTATTAATCACGAAATCGGCACTATTCATTGCTTCTTCTGTCACAGGTTCGCCACTTTTAACTAACACTGTCGCCCCAACGTTTGCTGCTTTACCTGCTAAAATATCTGCGAGTTTATCACCGACCATTATAGAAGCTGCCATATCTATATTTAAGAAAGACTGAGCATCTAATAGCATGCCAGGTTTTGGTTTACGGCAATTGCAGTCTTGCTGATACTCTTCAACATCTGACTCAGCGTGATGTGGGCAGAAATAAATGCCGTCTAGGTCAACACCACGATCTGCAAGTGACCAGTCCATCCATTCGGTTAATTGCATAAACTGGTCTTCGGTATAAATGCCACGACCAATACCCGATTGATTTGTGACAACCACTAATGCATAACCCATTTTTTTTAATTCCAACATGGCTTCAATAGCGCCTTCAATAAATTCGAAGTCATCTATTTTATGTACATAGCCATGATCGATATTAATTGTTCCGTCTCTGTCTAAAAAGACTGCTGGTATCCCGTTACTCACCTGTTTACTCCTCAAACCAAATATCTTTTTAGTATCTCACGAAAAGAAATGAAATGAGAATAGAATAAATCGCACAATCTTTGTTGACTTAGACGTCTAGACGCCTTAACATCCAACCATATTAGATACACTATCTAAAGAACAATTCAGATAAAAGTTAGAAAACATAAATGATAAAGCTCTCAAATATAAATAAAGTTTTCCAGCAAGGAAGCCGTAGCATTCAAGCGCTGACTGATATTAGCTTGCATGTACCTGCTGGTCAGATATATGGCGTTATTGGTGCTTCAGGCGCAGGTAAAAGTACGTTAATTCGTTGCGTAAACATGCTAGAGCGCCCAACGTCAGGCCAAGTTGTTGTTGATGGGCAAGATTTAACATTAATGACAGAAAAAGCGTTGACGAGAGCACGCCGCGGTATTGGCATGATTTTCCAACATTTTAACTTATTATCTTCGCGCACTGTTTTTGATAACGTGGCACTGCCACTGGAACTCGACAATACGCCCAAAGAAAAAATTAAAGAACGTGTTGATGAGCTATTAGAGTTAGTCGGTTTAAGTGAAAAGAAAGATGCTTACCCTGCTAATTTATCGGGTGGGCAAAAACAACGTGTTGCAATCGCGCGTGCTTTAGCTAATTCACCCAAAGTTTTATTGTGTGACGAAGCGACTAGCGCATTAGACCCTGCAACAACGCGTTCCATTTTAGAACTATTAAAAGACATTAACCGTCGTTTAGGGTTAACCATCTTATTAATCACTCACGAAATGGATGTCGTAAAACGTATTTGTGACCAAGTCGCAGTGATTAGTGGTGGTCAATTAATTGAACAAGATAAAGTGAGCGAAGTGTTCTCTCACCCGAAAACACCTGTTGCACAGGCTTTTATTCAGTCAACATTAATTATTGATATTCCAGATGACTATAAAGAGCGTATGAGTACAGAGGCAGGTAAAGATTTATCGCCATTAGTGAAATTAGAATTTACAGGTCAATCCGTTGATGCGCCGCTAATTTCGATGGCAGTACGTAAGTTTGATATTGATATTAATATTTTAAGCTCTCAGATTGATTACGCAGGCGGCGTAAAATTTGGTGTGATGCTAGCTGAGCTGCATGGCATTAATGGTGGTGTTGAGTCCACAATTGAATTTTTGAAAGAGCACCACGTGAAAGTAGAGGTTTTGGGTTATGTCTGAGAGAATGATTTATTTGCTGATTAACGGCACCATCGACACTATCACAATGACCTTTGTTTCTGGCTTTTTAGGCTTTGTTTTAGGCTTACCATTAGGTGTTTTACTTTATATTACGCGTAAAGACCAAGTGATGGAAAATGTCGGTTTATATCGTGCACTTGCCGTTATAATTAATATTTTCCGTTCAGTACCATTTATTATTTTACTCGTTTGGATTATTCCATTAACGTCATTTTTAGTGGGTACAACCATTGGTTTAAAAGCCGCGATCGTCCCTTTAACCATTGGTGCTGCGCCATTTATTGCACGTATGGTAGAGAATGCGCTATTAGAAATTCCAAGTGGTTTGATTGAATCAGCACGTGCCATGGGGGCAACGCCTCTTCAGATCATTCGTAAAATATTGATCCCTGAAGCAATGCCAAGCCTGATCAATGCTGCAACCATTACCTTAATTATGTTAGTCGGTTATTCAGCAATGGGCGGCGCAGTGGGAGCGGGTGGTTTGGGTCAAATCGCGCTGCAGTATGGTTATCAAACCTATAACCCTGTTGTGATGAATACCGTGATTGTTCTTCTTGTCATTTTAGTAAACGCAATCCAGTTTGGTGGCGAGTACTTAATGAAAAAAGTTTCACATCGATAGTCAGTAAAATAGCGGCGCCATTAGGGTGCTTATAAAGTCAGTATGAAAGGGGTACTACCAATGTCTATTAAGTTAAAATCTATCGCAGTTGTCGGCGCGCTATTAGGCACACTCGTTTTAGCGGGTTGTGGCGAAAAAGAAAAAGATGCTAACAGCATTAAAGTTGGTGTGATCATGGGCAAAGAGTTAGAAGTTGCTGAAGTCGCACAGAAAGTTGCTAAAGAAAAATACGGTTTAGATGTTGAGCTAGTTTCATTTAATGATTTCGTATTGCCAAACGAAGCATTAAGCAAAGGCGATATCGATTTAAACGCCTTTCAACACAAGCCATACCTTGATCAACAAATTAAAGATCGTAATTATAAGTTAGTGCCAGTTGGCAATACTTTTATTTACCCAATTGCTGCTTATTCTAAAAAAATCAAATCTGTTGATGAATTAGCTGATGGCTCACAAATCGCATTACCGAATGACCCAACAAACTTAGGTCGTTCTTTACTGCTACTGCAACAACAAGGTTTAATTAAACTAAAAGATGGCACAGGCTTAATGCCTACTGTTCTGGATGTTGTTGAGAATCCAAAAAATCTGAAATTTGTTGAACTAGAAGCGCCACAGTTACCACGCGCACTTGACGACCAAAAAATTGCTTTAGCTATCATCAACACCACTTGGGCAAGCAGCGCTACACCTAAACTGACGCCAGCAAAAGATGGTTTATTTGTTGAAGATAAAGATTCTCCGTATGTGAATATTATTGTTGCCCGTGAAGACAATAAAGATAACGAAAATGTAAAGAAATTTATCCAAGCTTATCAATCAGATGAAGTTGCTAACAAAGCTAACGAAGTCTTTGATGGTGGTGCAGTTAAAGGCTGGTAATCTTTTTTATTATTAAAAAAACGATTAAAATACCAGATGGCTCCGTGCCATCTGGTATTTTTTGCAATTTATAGACTATAAAAATAACGATATTTTATTGAATCATATAAGAAAGGTAATAACTTATGAGACTGTTATTGCTCACCTTAGTAGCGTTTACGTTAGCTGGGTGTGGGATTAACCAATACACGAGTCCAGGGGCAAACAAAGGTTTCACGAGTATGAAATTGTCTAAGCCTGTGCCGAGTGTGACTGAAGAACCAGAAACAGCAAATGTTAAATTAATGAATAGCCCTGAAGAACTCCTAGGGATGCCTTTCAAAGATTTAGGTATTGTTTCTGGCGAGTCTTGCAGAGAAAGCGTTCAAAGCCCCCCTGCAAATCTAAATACAGCGAAAAACAGTATGTTATCACAAGCTGCTTTTATCGCTGCTGATGCCGTCCTTTTGCACCAATGCCAGACAATGACCGCTCCTGGTTGTTATCAAGCAACGATTTGTGAAGGTAGCGCATTAAAAATTGTTGAATAACCGTCATATGCAATCTTTTCAATTTGATACTATTGGTCATATCGAATCACCATATAAAGAAAAGTTTGCCATCCCGCGCCAACCTGGGCTTGTTCCAGGTGGTGTAGGACGTCTACACCTCCATCCCCCTTTCAATGATGCGAATACCGTTCGTGGCTTAATGCAGTTTAGTCATATCTGGGTAATTTTTGTTTTTCATCAAACAATGAAAGGCGGCTGGAAACCATTAGTTCGTCCACCTCGTCTCGGTGGTAATGATAAAATGGGTGTGTTTGCAACTCGTTCAACATTTAGACCAAATCCAATTGGTATGTCCCTTGTTGAATTAAAAGGGGTTTCTATAAAAAACAACCAAGCTATACTCGAGCTTGGTAGCCTGGATTTGGTTGATGGTACTCCTGTGATTGATATAAAGCCTTATTTACCTTTTGCTGAGGCAATACCAGAGGCTACCGCGGGATATGCACAGGCTGCACCTTCAGATAATATGCAGGTTATATTCACGCCAGCCGTTGAAAATCAATTAGTGTCTTATCAACACCAATACCCTGCGCTAAAACAATTTATTGAACAAATTTTGATGCAAGACCCTCGCCCTGCGTATAAAAAACAATCTACTGAAATTCGTGACTATGCGGTTCATTTATTAGATTTTAATATTCGTTGGCGAGTATTTAATGGTGTGACTGAAGTATTCGCTATCGAACCCTATGAAAAAACGTGTTAACCCCTTTTGGCGAGTCTCAGTCACTGGTAGACTAGCTCTCTATATACTTTGGTAAGCAAGCGGCTTGCCATAATTTGTTGTTCTAATGGAACCTATACAATGCGTACTAGCAAATATCTGCTCTCAACTCTAAAAGAGACCCCTGCGGATGCAGAAGTTATCAGCCACCAGCTGATGCTGCGTGCAGGAATGATCCGTAAACTTGCTTCTGGTCTGTATGACTGGTTACCCACAGGCGTGCGTGTTCTGCGTAAAGTCGAAAACATCGTCCGTGAAGAAATGGAAAATGCAGGCGCTATCGAGGTATCTTTACCCGTCGTTCAGCCCGCAGATTTATGGCAAGAAAGTGGACGTTGGGAACAGTATGGCCCTGAGTTGCTGCGTTTTGTTGACCGTGGTGAGCGCCCATTTGTCCTTGGTCCAACCCATGAAGAAGTGATCACTGATTTAGTGCGTAACGAAATCACATCTTATAAACAACTGCCATTGAATTTATTCCAAATTCAAACCAAATTCCGTGATGAAGTTCGCCCGCGTTTTGGCGTCATGCGTTCACGCGAATTTATTATGAAAGATGCATACTCTTTCCACATTAGCCAAGAATCATTGCAAGAAACCTATGATGCAATGTACGAAGCATATAGCAAAATTTTCACGCGTATTGGCTTTGATTTCCGAGCGGTTCAAGCGGACACTGGCTCAATCGGCGGTAGTGCATCTCACGAATTCCAAGTGTTAGCGAAAAACGGTGAAGATGACGTTATTTTCTCCACTGAGTCTGACTATGCCGCAAATATCGAATTTGCCGAAGCATTAGCACCAACCTCGCCACGCGGGGCACCAACCGAAGAGCTTCGTTTAGTCGATACACCAAATGCAAAAACAATTGCTGAGTTGGTTGAGCAATTTAACTTACCTGTTGAGAAAACAGTTAAGACTCTCATTGTTCATGCCGAAAAAGATTCAGGTCATACGTTAGTGGCACTATTAATCCGCGGTGATCATGAACTGAATGAAGTTAAAGCTGAAAAACATCCTTTAGTCGCTAGCCCACTTGAGTTTGCAACAGAAGCTGAGATCAGAAATGCAGTGAATGCAGGCCCAGGATCACTAGGCCCGATCAATATGCCACTACCGATTGTTATCGATCGCAGTGTTGCAGTAATGAGTGACTTTGGTGCAGGTGCAAATGTTGATGGTAAACACTACTTTGGCATCAACTGGGAACGTGATTTAGCATTGCCTGAAGCTTATGATTTACGCAATGTCGTCGAAGGCGATCCAAGCCCAGACGGTAAAGGTGTACTACAAATTAAACGTGGTATCGAAGTTGGTCATATTTTCCAATTAGGTACCAAATACTCAGAAGCGATGAAAGCATCTGTACAGAACGAAGAAGGCCACAACCAAATCGTCACCATGGGTTGTTATGGTATTGGTGTAACACGTATCGTCGCCGCAGCTATTGAGCAAAGCCATGATGAACGTGGGATTATTTGGCCAGATGCAATTGCACCTTTCCAAGTTGCAATTTTGCCAATGAACATGCACAAATCTTACCGCGTTAAAGAAGTCGCTGAAAAACTGTATGCAGACTTAAAAGCAAACGGCATTGATGTGATTTTTGATGACCGTAAAGAACGCCCAGGTGTGATGTTTGCGGATATGGAGCTGATTGGCGTTCCATACACTATCGTGATTGGTGACCGTAACTTAGATAACAACCAGATTGAATATAAATCACGCCGCAGTGATGATAAAGAATTGGTTGGCTTAGAAAATGTCGTTAGTTTCCTTAAAGGTAAGCTCGGCAAATAAGTTAGGTTAAAAGCCAAAAAATAGAGCCCAAATTCCAGTCATATTGAATTTGGGCCTTTTTCTTTAAATATCTCGGTAGGAACCAACTTTAAAACCACGTGCTATTATTTGTGATTTTAAATTTTCCGATGTTAATACTTCTAGCTCATTTAAACGTGGATAAGCGTAGTTGCTTTTTAATAACGCATTATCAATAAAAGCGGGATGACTCATGACCTCAATAGAATGATGGCCCTGTGCTTTGGCTTCATCAATAATCTTCAAAAACAATGCTTCTGAAATTTCATCACCATAAAACTCACTACTGAAACAGTCAGTGCTTGCCACTTGATATGACAATGGCGGCCAATTTTTTTCTAATTGGCGGTCTACACGCAATGCAACTCCCTGTTCTTGTGCAAAACCCACGACTATTGGGAAAATTCCTTCAATCATATGCACGTGATGATGGCTATCAATATGGCTGGGCTTTTGGCCAAAAATTTCAATAAATTTGTGATATTGCAGATTCAGTTCTTGTTCAATCTCAGACAAAGGCAAATCATTAATATCGATATCCCACAGCCATTTACCCAACATTCCATCACGGCTGAGAGTCGGCATTGATGAAAAAGGCTTACCTGCCGTTAAAACAAAATGCATTCCCACCGCTAAATTCGGATTTTCATGACTTAATTTAGCCGCATGGGATATGGCAGGCATATTCATCATTGCACTCGTGGAATTAACAACCCCATTACGATGAGATTCAATAATCCCGTAATTAACGGCTTCACATAATCCAAAATCATCAGCATTCACAATAAGTAATGAAGCCATTTGTTCTCCCTTAATTCTATAAGCTATTTAACTCATTAACCTTCCTGCTCAATTTGTTGTATTGCTTTCGCAAAGTTCGGCAGGTATTTTTTATGGGCGATAAGTAGTTCTTTCGAAATTAAACGCGCATCATTATCGGAGTGAATTAACGGGTTCAAATTCATCGCCAGTAATACATCATTAAACTGACCATTGACTGCGGCTTGGCTAGTAGCAACTTCAAAGTTTTTTAAGGTATAAATTAAGCCAAGTACTTTATCATCAAAATGCGTTACTCGTGGGTGCGGTTTCGCACCATCACGCCCAAGTAGGCAAGTCATTTCCACCGTCCAATCTTCAGGAATATTATCAATTTGCCCCTGATGTGGGATATTAACGTAATGCTCCGTATTTTTATCGTTATAGATCGCGTTAATGACTTCACAAGCTGCATCCGAATAATAAGCTCCGCCACGTAACTCAAGCTCTTTAGGTTTCACATCAAGTGATGGATCCTTATAAAGTTCAAATAGCCGATGCTCTACTTTTTGCACGATTTGAGCTCGAGCCCCACCTTTATAATATTCACCAAGCTCGATAGCTAACATTTCTTTTGGTTTAAAGTAATACAGTAAATAAGAACAAGGGATCAGATTTAAGCTGCGAATTAGCCCTTCGTCAAACGCAAGGTCAGTGATGTTTTTTACTGAGTTGGCACTTAACGTACCTGACGCAATACCATCTAATAGCTCATCAAAACGAGAAACTCCATTAACAATCACATCTTTGATAAAAACCATATGGTTTAAACCGAATAAGTCGATGGATAACTCATCGTTATCTGACAGATTAAGAACATCTGTAATAAACATTTTCATGCCAATCGGTATATTACACACACCAATAAAACGCTTAAAGTTAGTGTGCCGGTAAACCGCTTCTGTCACCATCCCTGCTGGGTTAGTAAAGTTAATCACCCATGCATTAGGGCAGATTTCTTCCACATCTTTAATAATGTCAAAAATAACTGGAATTGTACGCAGCCCTTTAAATAATCCACCAGCACCATTGGTTTCTTGGCCTAAATAACCATGTTTTAATGGAATAGACTCATCTAATTCACGAGCTTTTAATTGGCCGACCCTTAATTGCGTAGTCACAAAATCAGCATCTTTAAGTGCTTCTTTACGATCCAATGTCTTCACTATTTTTAATGGAATGTTTGCATGTTTAACCATGCGTTCGCATAAATCAAAAATAATCTCTAATTTTTCTTTGCCTTCCTCAACATCCACCAACCATAACTCAGTGATCGGAAGTTCATGGTAACGTTTAATAAAACCTTCGAGTAATTCAGGTGTATAGCTACTACCGCCACCAATCGTGACAACTTTTAACTTCTGAGTCATATTAACCTCATAGAACCTTATACAATAGACATAGAAAGACACACCATCTTTATTAGAAAAGATGGTTATGCTTGAATTTTTTAATTAAGAACGTTTTGAAGCTTAGTTTAATTAATGCTAATTAACCCACCATTTTCTGCTCAACACTGTATAAATTTTTACGATAATCACTCGGCGTCAGTGAGGTTGATTCTTTAAATTTTTTCACAAATAAACTTGGGCTACTGTAACCAGACTCAAATGCAATATCGGTAATCGAATAGTTGGTAATTTCTAATTGTTTTTTAGCAAAATTAATTCTGATATCGTTAATAATTTGCATTGGTGTTTTACCATAAAAACGTTTTGTCGCCCGCGTTAGATACTCTTGTGATTTCCCCGTCATAGTGATCATATTTTGTAGCGCACTTTCACTGAACATCGCAATATCATGCATGTCTTCAAGTGTGTTTTTAAGCCATTGAGGAGCATCGTCTTGCAGGTTTTTTTCACGAAAATGACGTAATCGATTGACGACATTAAACGTGACTAATTCAATAAACTCATTAAATTCGCTATCTCTGAAATTTAAAGAGGCGATGACGGACTCAATATAAGCCATAAATTCAT
This sequence comes from Providencia xihuensis, assembly GCF_041953405.1. Taxonomy (NCBI): domain Bacteria; kingdom Pseudomonadati; phylum Pseudomonadota; class Gammaproteobacteria; order Enterobacterales; family Morganellaceae; genus Providencia; species Providencia xihuensis. The sequence goes on from NZ_CP169565.1 coordinate 3,461,539, forward strand.
TTTTTAGTGGGTAGCTTTGTGATGCAACAAAACAGCTTGGCAATAATGGCAAATAATGTTTATCAAAAAATGATTTGCTAATTCCAACATTTAATATTCTAGTTGGACCAAAGTCATAAGCACTTTCGTGATATGAACCAATAGGTAAAAAAACAAAATCCCCGCGCTCTAATAATATCTTCTTTCCATTAATAAATTGGTAACAACGACCCGTTAATACAATCGTATATTCATAATAGTCGTGTTGATGCAGTCCACTTGCACTCTCAACTTTATTATAAATAAAGACATGAAAGGTTTTATTGTTAAACAGTTCACTTTCTTGAACTAATTTAATTTCAGCATTAGTGTCGGTTCTATTCATCAGTGTCTGCATCATTATCCCCTTTTAACGGTTTAATTTTTCATGTAGCTCAATTAATTCTGTAATCAGTTCGCGAGCTAACATAGCATTCATTAAATGATCTTGAGCATGGACGAGGACTAAACTGACTTTGATTCTGCCCTCCCCCATATCGCTTTCAATGAGCTGAGTTTGTACTTTATGTGCGTCATTCAAAGAAGAGTGAGATTGCTCCATTAAACTTTTTGCCGTTGTGAAGTCCCCCTCTTTGGCCTTTCTTAATGCCGTATAGGCTAAACTTCTTGCTTGCCCTGCATTAATAATTAAGCCCATGACAACTTCTTCTAATTCGTTAGCTGCATCTTCTTGAATATCATCGAGTTCAAACATTTTTTTATCTCTACTTAAATGGGAGGAGCAAGCTCCTCCGTTTTTTAAAACTTCAGTGCATTAGCAATATCTTCTTCGCTTTCTTCTTCATCTATCGTGTTTTGGGCTTTATTCGAAATCACCACAAATGGTAGATAAACCAGAACAGCAACACCAAGGTTAAATAAAGCAAGTAGTAAAGCGGCAATACTTCCATTGGTGTTAAAGAAGGCTGCTAAACCTGTTGGCATTGTCCACGGTGCAATATTGGTCACTGGTGGGATAATCCCTAAAGAATACGCTGCTACCATTATTCCCGCCAATAAAGGCTGAATCAGAATAAATGGAATAAACATAACTGGGTTCATGATGATAGGTAATCCAAAAATAATCGGCTCATTTATTTGGAAAATACCCGCTGGTAACGCTAATTTTGCAACTTGCCGGTGATCTGCACGACGTGAAGCAATAAAGATGGCAATGATCAGCCCTAATGTTGCCCCTGTTCCACCTAAGAAGACGTAGGAATCAAGCATTGGTTTTGCCCACATATGGAAAGATTTACCCGCAGCAATTGCCGCATCGACCGAACCATACTCCGCATATAATGAGACGTTTTCCAGTGCCCATGGCGTCATAATCCCACTATCTAAGGCTGTCAAGGCGAGTGAACCGTGAATACCAAAGAACCACAGCAATGACGTAAATACCACATAGGCCCAACCAACGACATTCCCCATTGATGCAAGAGGAGTCGACACCGTATCCATAATGATTTGGTGGAAATTTGTACTAATACCGCTAGAAAGCGCCCATGACACAATCCCCATTATTGATAAGATAATAAAACCAGGAATAAGTGCAGAGAATGAACGAGAAACAGATGGAGGCACGCTATCAGGTAATTTAATCACCCAGTTACGGCGTACAATAAATGCAAACATTTCGGCAACCACTAACCCTAATATAATACCCGAAATGATATTTGCACCACCTAACCAATTCGCGCCAACGGCATAAGCACCATTCACTTCGTAAGGTGTCACCGTCATAAAAGCAGCAACAGCCAGTAGTCCTGCGGCTAATGGGTCAACTTTTCGCTCTTCAGCTAATGCCATCGAGATAAAAAAGGGCGCCATGAGGGACATGATACCTAGTGTCCCGTTATACACATTCCCCCCAATCACTTTAAATCCATTTAAAGTTTCAATTGTCGATGGTTCTAATCTCACGCCCAATGAGTAGAAGAACGACCCTGCATCAAAGCTTAAAAACACATTATTAATTAATACAAACATTGCCCCGACTAATGTCAGTGGCATAATACGAATAAAACCATTCTTTATTGCATTAACGTGAGGTTGCTTCCCCAATCTAACTGCGAAGGGCAGAAGTACCTTTTCAAGCGAAGTGATAACAAGACTCATAAAAATACCCTCGATTTTTTGAGTGTGCTCCATTCTGAATAGGCTAATCTGCAATGAATAGCGCTAAGGTTGATGGAGTTATTATTGAGTAGAGGTAGCTCTCTAATGTTAATTTGCTGTTTGTTTTTTTATGCTTGCAACGGCTGCTTTTAATACCCCAAGTCCATCCACTTTGCCGTATAACAATGAATCAATCACTTCGACAGGTTTATTTGGCAGTATTTTTTGAATATCCGTTAACATCCAAGCAATTTGTGGACCGAGTAAAACCAAATCTGCATCAACACCTTTTTCACTTGCTAAGCTTTCAGGAAAAGCCTCTATGTTGACGGGTACATCGTATTTTTCTGCCTGTTGCCTCATTTTGTTGACTAACAATGAAGTCGACATGCCAGCAGAACAAAATAAATAGATATTTTTCTTCTTCATTCCTTATCCTTTGATTCGTTCTATTTTTTAGTTACCGCTTAGATTTATAAATTTTTTTTACAGACTTGCGGCTTTTCTTAAATCAACAAACTAAAAATTAAAATTATTTCTAGTTGAATGGAGTATACGGAATTCCCTTAGTTTACGATATTTCATTGTTATCACTAATTGCTCCTGATTGACCAATCGCCATGACAACCTTCACAAAATACGCAAATATTTTGCGACAATAAAAAAGTTATACTGATATCAAAAAAGGAGTATGTGAAGGAGTAAAAAATAGATGCGGTGATTTTTTATTGGAATTTTAAGACGTTAAATAAAAAAGCCCAATATTTCTACTGAGCTTTTTAGGAAGAAAATGCAATCTAAATTATTTGCAAGACGCCGTTTTATCGAATTTAATTTGCCCTGTTTGGACGAATGCAGAGTCAAATTGGCCATCCTCCATTGATGGACGAACGGTATAATAACCTTCAGCCTCAACATATACAGGGGTTCCACCGTCAACCCCCGTTTCCCTATAGGCTTTTTCTAATTCAATACCAGATGCTGAGTATTGACGCCCTGTATCACATTCTGTAAATACTGCGGCATCCGCCATATAGCGATATTTCCCTATTTTTTTACTTGGCTGAACACGGTTTAGCGTATAGTTCAGTTCCGTTTCAATTGGGTTTCCTTCTAAATCCAGCAAAGTGACGGACTCACCATTGTCGGCTTTAGCAAAAAAGGTATTCTCACCTTTCGGATTAGTAGTACGGAGCTTATTACCTTCAAGGTTCCATTTGCCTGCTTCATGGAAGCCGCTATTGCCGTCTTTTGTTCCCAAGTAAATCAATTGTTCTACATAACTGCCATCTTGGTTAACTAACAATGTTGCTTCAATGCCTGAGCAATCTGCACAAGGTAATACCCCAGTATAGACCTGATCAACTGGCGTTGTATTGGTATTTTGCGCACTACTTTGGCAGCCTGCTAATGCCACTGTACCAACCGCCATTAAGACTAATAATAGTGTTTTTTTCATGATAATTCCCTTGAAATCATTCGTTTTTAACTCGTTTACCAATATTAAACATCATAGCATCTCAAGCCATAAAAGAGTGGAAACAGTAACATAATTCAGACATAACTGATAAAAAATACCACGCATTAATTTGATGAATAAGAATTATCTTTTTCATCCAGTAGCGATTATAGTTATTAAAATTACTATGCTATTATCGTACTAAGCATTTTTTTTGCTTGATACAATATGTTCAAGGCGGCAATAACCGCCACTAACACAGTGGTGAGGGAATATGTCTACAGATACTGAATATCAACCTATCAATTGTGATGATTACGAATATCTAGAAATTGCATGCCAACGTCAGTTGAAGTTGCAAATAAAACTTAATGACGGCGAGAATATTGAAGGGCAAGCTAGTGATTTGCTCCTACGAAAAAAAGTCGAGTACCTGATTGTTGAAACACATGAAGGAACCAAGGAGCTACGACTGGATTGCATTAATTCCTTCAGTCATCCTGAAATCGGCACAATTGTTGTCGACCACTCTCACTAATACTCACAATTTGAGTTCTTCTTGCCCCTTATGATGGTCACAGTCATAAGGGGTTTCTTATTATAAGGCTAACTGGAATCTCGATTTCTGCTGCCAATCTATTGCAATCCCCAATAATTCATCATTCATTAACCCTTCAGGTGTGATAAAACAACCCACTGCCGTAATCAGTTGATCATTGTAATAAATCAGTGGAATACGCTCCCGCATCCATGGCGCAATGCCCAGTTCCTGCCATATTTTTTTACTGCTTCTTGAACGGTGCCGCCCCACAATATTAAGAGTGCCTTGCAAACCAAAACGCACAGTCACTTTTTCATCTGGCTCTGGAGGACGGATTTGCCCTTGCCCTTCCATAACCTGTAGTCGCCCAAGTGATCCAGGTAATTCAAACGAAGCGGGATATGACCACGCATATTGCTGTCCCACCAAGTTTTCAACACGTGGAACTACCCACAATACACCTTGGTAACGGCGGACTTCAACCTGCCCTAGACGGCAAACAGGTTCAGCATCTTGTCTGGCTAGCGCCACTTCTTGCCAAATACGCTCTAACTGGTTAAATGGTGGCATCGGGAGTTGATGCAGCCCAATCCAGCGGCGGATCAATGCGTTACGTTTCGCCGAAGAACAGTGCTGTAATTCATCAATAAATAAACCACCTCGGTAATCAATCATACCTTCAAGCGTTTCTTGCAATAACTCATCCAGCAAGGATTCTTGCTCCGCACATAGCAATGCACTTCGAGCAATGGCATTGGACATATGCGGCCAACGGGCAGTTAAACGGGGTAAAATATGCAACCGAAGAAAATTGCGGTCATAACGATCATCTTGGTTGCTATCATCCTCCACCCAAGGTAATTGCTGCTCTTGCATGTAAGCTTCTAAATCGATACGACCGACGGTTAATAATGGGCGCAACAATTGTGTTTGCCCTTGTTGCGTAACAAAGGGCAGAGATTCAGGCATTGATGATAACCCCGCAGGGCCACTTCCACGTTTTAAAGCTAATAAAAATGTTTCTGCTTGGTCATCCAGATGCTGAGCTGTCACCAACACTTCATCAACATCAAGTTCTTCACGGTAAGCCTGATAACGAGCATCCCGCGCAGCGGCCTCGATACCTTTTTCACTAGGATCAATGAAAACAGGGCGGCAGACAAAAGGAATCTCCCATTGTTGGCATAGCTGTGCACAATGCTGCGCCCACGCATTTGCCTTAGTATTTAGGCCATGGTGGACATGGATAGCACGAATAATTAGTGATGAGTCATTATTTTTCTTGAGCTGGCAAAGGGCATGTAACAATACTGTTGAGTCAATTCCACCACTAAACCCAACCAGTATTTTTTTATAATCACCAATTTTTTCACGTACCCGCTCAATGACCTTGGATGATATCTGTTCCATTCATTCGCCCTTTTTAGCTATTGCTGATTGCGGCGTTTTGCACCAACACATAAAACGCCTGAAATAATCACTAACATAACCCCAATAATATATGCGATTTCAAATGGGTCACTTAAAAGTAAAACTAACCACAACACAGATAATACAGGTGATAAAAATACCACTGAGGCAATTTTTGTTGAGTTCCCCGTATTCATTGCTTTAAACCACAAGATATAAGACACACCATTAATAAGTACCCCATTAATCAGCGTCGGCCAAAATGTACTTTGCGATGGCAACTGCATTTCACTAAATGACAATAGGAGAACCAACGAAGTCAATGTCGAGAAGATAAATAACCAGACTGTGCTAATATACGGATCAATAGAATATTGGCGTGAAAATACTGACATTAAAGCAAAGCAAAATGCACCACTAAACACTAACAATAATGCTATTGGGTTATCCACATGCAATTGGGTAATTTGCCCTTTAGTAAACGTGATAATAACGGCAATAAAACCAACCACAACCCCCACAATTTGCCGCCCCGACAATCTGTCTTTTAATAATATTACCGATAAAAGAATAATTATTAGTGGCCAGCTATATTGGATCACCAAAACAGCGATACCATTTTCTATGGAATAACCGTAGTACAATAACAAATAGAAAAGACAATCAAGAAATCCAAGAACAAAGACTTTGCCTAAAATATCTCTAGGTAAAATCAACAATTTGGCAGGTGTATAGCCTGATGCCAGTGCCACCGAGATAACGGCAATGACCGAAATAAGGTTTGACCAAAATAGAAATTGGAAACTATCCATCCCATTTTGCCCAAAGCGTGAAACTATTGGGATAAAGCTCCAAATCAATACGCAAGAAAAAGCATAAATTAAATAATTATATTGTCGCACTGCCATACCTATTTTTTATTATTTGTAGTGAATATTGATAATGTTCAATAAAAAACGGGAGTTAGCAAAAGCGAACTCCCGTTTTATCTAATATAGGGTTTGCTAGAAATTAGCAATAACCGTATTCCATCAAGCGCTGATAACGACGGTCTTTTAATGCATCCGCATCTAAAATTTCCAGTTCGTTAAGGTCTTCAGTGATACGTGCTTTTAGATGTGCGGCTATTTCATCGTAGTTACGATGTGCACCACCTAAAGGCTCAGAAATAACGTTATCAATCAGTTTTAGTTCTTTCAGGCGCGGTGCTGTAATCCCCATCGCTTCAGCCGCTAATGGGGCTTTGTCTGCACTTTTCCACAGAATGGATGCACAACCTTCAGGTGAAATAACGGAATAAGTGCTGTATTGCAGCATGTTCACTTTATCACCCACACCAATGGCTAACGCACCACCAGAGCCGCCTTCGCCAATGACAGTACAAATTACTGGTACAGATAAACGTGACATTTCACGCAGGTTACGTGCTATCGCTTCGGATTGACCACGTTCTTCTGCACCAACACCTGGATAGGCCCCTGGAGTATCAATGAAAGTGATAATCGGCAGATTAAAACGCTCAGCCAGTTCCATCAGGCGCAGCGCCTTACGGTAACCTTCAGGGGCTGGCATACCAAAATTACGACGGATTTTTTCTTTCGTTTCACGCCCTTTTTGGTGCCCGATAATCATCACTGGACGACCCTCTAAACGCGCCAAACCACCGACAATGGCTTTGTCGTCAGCATAAGCACGGTCACCCGCTAATTCTTGGAAGTCCGTGAAAATGCGAGAAATGTAGTCCAGTGTATAAGGACGACGAGGATGACGAGCGAGTTTAGCAATTTGCCAAGCCCCCAGATCAGAGAAAATTTTACGTGTCAGTTCAACACTTTTTTCACGTAAACGAGCAACCTCTTCATCAAGGTTGACCTCTAAGTTGTTATCTTGACGGCTTACGGCTTTTAGAGAATCAATTTTTGCCTCTAATTCCGCAATTGGCTGTTCAAAATCAAGAAAATCCAGACTCATAATATTCCTATTTTAGTCAAATTCTAATTCTACCTGCTCACTACCCAGCAGAGTTCGAAGATCGTTCAGAAGGGGATCCACGGGTGTCACACGCCAAACAACGCCAAATTTAAGCTTGGCTCTGGCATCGTCCTTCTGGTAATACAGATGAACCGGGATAGTGCCCGAACGGTGAGGTTCAAGCGCACTGCGCAACCGGTTCAGTAATTGATCGTTAATTTGTTTATCTGACAGTGAAATCGCAAGTCCGCGTGCATATTTCTCCCTTGCCTCACTAATGTCCATTAACTCACGCACTGTCATTTTATTACCACCATTGAAATCATCAAAGCTGACCTGACCAGTGGCTATCAGGATATTGTCTTTTTCCAACATATGTTGGTATTTATCAAGTGCATCTGAAAATAGCATAATATCCAGACGACCAGAACGATCATCAAGCGTGCAGATACCTATTCTATTCCCACGCTTGGTCGTAATCACTTTAGCTGAAAGTACTAAACCTACCACAGTTGTCACTTGACCACGAGGGGTTGGGTTCACATCTTTTAATCTAAGGCCATTAGTATAGCGTTCTATTTCACTCAAGTATCGCGTTATTGGGTGGCCTGTTAAATATAAGCCTAGGGTTTCCCTTTCCCCATCCAACACCACTTGTTCTGGCCATTTTGGCACGCTTGCGTACGAGCTTTCCACTTGCTCTGGCGCTTCAGCTAATACCCCAAACATATCTGCTTGGCCAATCGCTTCAGCTTTCGCATGTTGATCAGCAGCTTTAAGTGCGTCCTCAAGGGAAGACATCAAAGCCGCACGGTGAGGGCCTAATCGATCAAACGCCCCTGCCATGATCAACTTTTCCATCACGCGGCGGTTAATTTTTTTAATATCAACACGGGCGCAAAGGTCAAAAATTTCTTTGAAAATCCCACCTTGTTGGCGAGCTTCGACGATGGCTTCAATTGGGCCTTCCCCTACCCCTTTGATGGCACCAATTCCGTAAACTATCTCACCTTCATCATTCACATGGAAGTGATAAAGGCCACTATTGATATCTGGCGGTAATACCTTCAAGCCCATTCGCCAGCATTCATCAACTAAACCAACGACTTTTTCTGTATTATCCATATCTGCGGTCATTACCGCGGCCATAAATTCAGCAGGATAGTGTGCTTTTAACCACAGTGTTTGGTAAGAAACCAATGCATATGCTGCGGAATGCGATTTGTTAAACCCATAACCAGCAAATTTCTCTACCAAGTCAAAGATTTTCATCGACAGTTCGCCATCAACACCGTTTTTGATTGAGCCTTCTTCAAAAACAGAGCGCTGCTTCGCCATCTCTTCTGGTTTCTTTTTACCCATGGCTCGGCGCAGCATATCCGCGCCACCAAGAGTATAACCCGCCAGAACCTGCGCAATCTGCATAACTTGCTCTTGGTATAAAATAATACCATAAGTTGGCTCAAGAACAGGTTTTAACGATTCATGTTGCCACTGTACATCAGGGTATGAAATCTCTTCACGGCCATGTTTACGGTCGATAAAGTTATCTACCATGCCTGATTGCAAAGGACCAGGGCGAAATAACGCGACCAGAGCGATCATGTCCTCAAAGCAGTCAGGACGTAACCGCTTAATTAAGTCCTTCATTCCACGGGATTCTAACTGGAACACCGCCGTGGTTTCAGAACGTTGCAGCATATCAAAACTTTTTTGGTCGTGTAATGGAATCGCTGCAATATCAATTGGTTCTAAGTTTTTCTTAGCTCGACGAGCGTTAATCATCTCTAACGCCCAGTTAATGATCGTTAACGTCCGTAAACCAAGGAAGTCGAATTTCACTAACCCAGCATATTCAACGTCGTTTTTGTCGAATTGTGTAACGGGGTTATTCCCTTCTGCATCACAATACAGTGGGGCAAAATCAGTAATTTTTGTTGGTGCGATAACCACACCACCAGCGTGTTTACCTGCGTTTCGAGTCACCCCTTCAAGTTTTCGCGCCATATCAATCAACGCTTTAACTTCTTCATCTGCTTCGTAAATTTCAGGAAGCTGAGGCTCAGCTTCAAAAGCTTTTTCTAATGTCATTCCTGGATCAGGAGGAACTAATTTAGAAATTCTATCCACAAAGCCATAAGGATGCCCAAGGACACGCCCTACGTCACGAATAACCGCTTTTGCCGCCATCGTACCGAAGGTAATAATTTGTGATACCGCATCACGACCATACATTTGCGCCACGTGATCAATAACTTGGTCACGTTTTTCCATACAGAAGTCGACGTCAAAGTCAGGCATTGAAACCCGCTCAGGATTCAAGAAACGCTCAAACAGTAAGTCAAATTCTAATGGATCAAGATCCGTTATTTTAAGGGCATAAGCCACTAATGACCCCGCACCAGACCCCCTTCCAGGCCCAACAGGAACACCGTTATCTTTTGACCATTGGATAAATTCCATCACGATCAAGAAGTAACCAGGGAAGCCCATTTGGTTAATAACATTAAGTTCAATGTCCAGACGCTCATCATATTCAGGACGTTTCTCTGCACGCACTTTTTCGTCAGGGAATAAAAATTCAAGGCGTTCTTCAAGCCCTTCTTTTGACCGCATAACCAAGAAATCTTCGGTTTTCATATCCCCTGTCGGGAATTGCGGTAAGAAGTATTCACCAAGACGAATAGTCACGTTACAACGCTTAGCAATCTCTACACTGTTCTCTAATGCTTCAGGAATGTCGGCAAAAAGCTCGCACATTTCTTCTTCTGTACGTAAGTATTGCTGAGGGCTATAGTTTTTTGGTCTTTTTGGGTCGGCAAGCGTGAATCCATCATGGATGGCGACACGAATTTCGTGGGCATCAAAATCGCTGCTTTCAATAAAGCAGACGTCATTAGTCGCAACGACGGGTAAACCTTTTTTTGTCGCCAATTCGACGGCAGCATGAAGATAGCTTTCTTCATCGGGGCGGCCTGTTCTCACTAACTCAAGGTAATAACAACCTGGAAAATGCGTTTCATAAAATTCAAGACATTCGTCTACAAGAGCTTGGTTGCCGCGCAAGAGAAATTGCCCGACATCCCCTTTACGCCCACCAGAGAGCAAAATAAGCCCATTTTTGTGCTTTGCTAGCCACTCACGCTTAATCGTTGGCCCAATTGCACCATAACCTTTTTGGTAAGCTTCTGAAATCAGCAGAGTCAGGTTTTGATACCCTTCATTATTGCGAGCGAGAACGGTTAGGTGAGAGATTTCATCGCCTAATAACTCACTTTCAACATAAAAATCAGCGCCGATGATCGGCTTGATCCCTGCACCATGAGCAGCACCGTAGAATCTGACTAACCCACAAAGGTTAGTAAAATCAGTAATTGCAAAGGCAGGCATGCCCATCGCCGCGACTTTTTTGACTAATGGGCCTGTTTTAGCGAGCCCATCAATCATTGAGTAGTCACTGTGCACACGCAAATGAATAAAACGAGGTGATGCCATCGATTAAATACCTATTTTTGACTGTCTAAAGCTCGTCTCACAGGAGCAAAGCTTTTACGATGGAATTCGGTTGCACCATACTGCGCCAATTTTTCTAAGTGATATGCGGTTGGGTAGCCTTTATGCTTTGCAAAGCCATATTCTGGAAATGCTTTGTCCAGCTCAACCATCTCCCTATCCCGTACCACTTTCGCTAAAATGGATGCTGCGCTTATTTCTTGCACAAGGCTATCGCCTTTGACCACCGCCTGTGAAGGCATTGGCAGTTCAGGGCAGCGATTGCCATCAATTAAAACAAATTCAGGAACGATAGATAACCCTGCAACGGCACGCTGCATGGCTAACATCGTCGCATGTAATATATTTATTTTATCAATTTCTTCAGGTTCTGCACGACCAATACACCAGCACAACGCTTTTTCTTTAATTTCGTCGAACAGTTTCTCACGTTTCTTTTCGCTGATTTTTTTAGAGTCGGCGAGCCCTGCAATCGGGTTATTCGGGTCAAGGATCACCGCAGCGGTGACTACTGCTCCCACTAATGGCCCGCGTCCGACTTCATCAACGCCAGCAATTAAGTTGGCTTTAGGATATATAAATTCCATTAATTTCTAACCAAATCGAGTACTGCTTGTGCAGCTTGTTTATCTGCATCACAACGAATGAGTTGATGCAGATGTAAAAAAGTTTCTTTTAATTCATCAACTCGCTCCCCCCCTTCCAGTAATGGAAGCAGTTCCTGCGCCAGTTTTTCTGGCTGACACTCTTCTTGCAGCAGTTCTTTGACAATTTCTTTTTCAGCAAGCAGATTTGGCAAGGAAACATACGGGGTTTTGACTAAGCGCTTAGCAAGCCAAAAAGTGAATAGTTTCATTCGGTAACCAACCACCATAGGACATTTAGTTAGCATGCACTCTAGGGCTGCGGTTCCCGATGCTAACAGCGTAGCATCCGCCGCTATCATCGCATCACGGGCTTGCCCATCTAAAATATGCACAGATAATTCAGGCGCAGCAGTGGCTTTTATGGTATCAAATTGCTGACGGCGTTTTGCATTAACTAACGGTACCACAATGTGCAAATCAGGGAAGCGTTGTTGGAGTATTTGCGCCGTTTGTAAAAAATCGGCACTCAACATTTCGACTTCTGAATGGCGACTTCCAGGCAATAATGCGAGGCATTTTGCATTTTCGGGAATGCCGAGGCGTTCTCGCGCAGCAAGTTTATCTGGGTTCAACGGGATCGCATCCGCCATCGTGTGGCCAATAAAGCGACAAGGTACATCGAAACGATCGTAAAACGCTTTTTCGAAGGGTAAAAATGCTAAGACTAAATGAGTGGAGCGACCAATTTTAAATACGCGCTTTTGGCGCCATGCCCAAACGGAAGGGCTAACGTAATGAATGGTTTTAATGCCTTTCGCTTTTAAGCGCCCCTCTAGAGTGATGTTAAAATCAGGGGCATCAATTCCAACAAAAATGTCGGGTTGTAACTGCGTAAAACGCTGGGTCAAGTCTTTACGAATGGATAATAAGCGAGGTAACCGGCCGAGAACTTCAACAATCCCCATCACGGCTAATTCTTCCATTTCGTACCAAGCTTCACAGCCTTCAGCTTGCATCAACGGACCTGCCACACCAACAAAGCGCGCATTAGGCACTTGTTCTTTAAGTGCACGAATAAGCCCCGCACCGAGAATATCACCAGATGTCTCTCCGGCAACAAGGCCAATAGTAAGTGGACGGTTATCAATCACCGAAATTCGCTCCTTAATAAAGGCCTAGTCACGTTAAGCACATTACCTTGTGATTAACGGATAATACCACGCTTAGATTGTGCAGAATCTTCTAAGAAATCACTAAACACTTTAACATGTTCGTTTACTTTTGCCGCTTCTGCGATTTCTTCACGTGCTTCTTCTAATGATTTACCTGAACGATACAACGTCTTGTATGCATTACGAATAGCATGAAGTGATTCTTTTTCAAAACCACGACGTTTTAAACCTTCAAGGTTTAAGCCAAATGGTGTTGCATGGTTACCTTGTGCGATAACATAAGGAGGTACATCTTGCGCCACACCAGAGCAACCACCAACCATAACATGAGCACCAATTTTACAAAATTGATGAACCGCAGTCATGCCACCAATAATCGCGTAATCGCCTAACGTGACATGGCCACCAAGGGTTCCGTTATTTGCAATAATGCAGCGATTACCAATGATACAATCGTGAGCTATATGCACGTTAACCATCAATAGGTTATCGTCACCCACTTTTGTTAGGCCAGTATCTTGGACGGTACCACGGTGGATCGTTACGCTTTCTCTAATGCGGTTTCTATCACCAATTTCAACACGAGTTGGTTCGCCTTGGTACTTCAAGTCTTGGTTAATTTCACCAATTGAAGCAAACTGGAAAATGACATTATCGCGGCCAATTTTAGTATGGCCATTAACAACAACGTGAGATTTCAGCTCAGTGCCTTCGCCAATTTCAACATTCGCGCCAATATAACAAAAAGGGCCAATACGCACATTGGCTCCAATAATCGCACCCTCTTCAACAATGGAGGAAGGATGGATATAGGCAGTATTGTCAATCATATCAGACCTCACGGCGACGGGCGCACATCATTTCTGCTTCGCAGGCCACTTCTCCATCAACTTTTGCAACGCCTTTAAAACGTGCGACTCCGCGACGTTCTTTAATAAATTCAACTTCTAAGACCATTTGGTCCCCAGGTAGAACAGGACGTTTAAAACGTGCATTGTCTATCGCTGCAAAATAATACAGTTCACCTGGCTCTAATTTTCCAACGCTTTTAAATGCAAGAATACCCGTTGCTTGCGCCATCGCTTCTAAAATTAAAACACCTGGGAAAATTGGTTTACCAGGAAAATGCCCTTGGAAAAATGGCTCGTTGAAGGAAACATTTTTAACTGCACGCAAAGATTTGCCTTCTTCAAAATCCAATACACGGTCAACCAAAAGGAATGGGTAACGGTGTGGAAGGAGCTCTAAAATTTCTTCAATATTCAGAGTATGATTATCACTCATCGAAATACTCTTCCTGTCTATTAATACGATTATTATTAACGAATCGGCCTGCTTTAACCTTAAATTAGGTTAACTGGCAGGCCGGAAAACGTAACTCAGATAACTATTTTAGCCTGAATTACAAAATGATTACTGATTTTTTTGATTTTGGCTATCTAATTCACGTTCAACATTTTTCAGGCGCTTATTCATCTCATTGATACTTAAGACTAAAGCAGCTGTTTTACGCCAAACTTTATTAGGTTGTAAAGGGATGCCTGAAGAGTAAACACCTGGTTCAGTGATAGGACGCATGACCATTCCCATTCCCGTTACTGTGACCTTATCGCAAATTTCCATATGGCCATTGATCACACTCGCGCCACCAATCATACAGTAACGACCGATTTTTAAGCTGCCAGCCATAATTACACCACCAGCAACTGCGGTATTATCACCAATAATGACATTATGTGCAATTTGGCACTGGTTATCGATAATAACCCCATTACCTATCACTGTATTGTCGAGTGCGCCCCGGTCAATTGTTGTACTTGCGCCGATCTCAACGCGATCGCCGATGATCACTGTGCCTAATTGCGGGATTTTGATCCAATTACCGCGATCATTTGCATAGCCAAAGCCATCTGACCCGATCACAGTACCAGATTGCACTAAGCAGTGTTCGCCAATTTCAATATTGTGGTAAACGCTGACATTTGCCCATAAACGGGTGCCTGCCCCAATACGCGTGTTTTTACCCACAAAGCAACCTGCGCCAATCACCACGTTATCACCCAGTACAACACCACTTTCGATAACGGCATTTGCGCCAATTGCAATATTTTTACCGAGTGTTGCATCACTTGCAATCACTGCGGATGCATGAATATCTTCTGCCGGGCTTGGCGTGGTATCCATGATTTGAGCCATCCGTGCATAGGCTAAGTACGGGTTATCAACAACCAGTGCTGCTACTTTGCAGGATTCGAGATCTTTTGCTGTGAGGACCACCGCGGCAGCTTGGCAATCGGCCAATTTATCGCTGTAACGGCTATCAGATAAAAAAGTTATCTGTTGATTATTCGCTGAATGCATAGGCGCAATACTGGTGATGACGGTATCGCCATCACCATGTAATTGTGCATTCAACTGCTGAGCAAGGTCAGCCAATCGAATTGAAGACATCTATTATTTAACCTGTTTTTGAACCTGACTCGTGATGTCGATGCTATCTTTTGCATACGCAACTGCGTTTGCATCGATAACGACATCGTAGCCTTCTTTAGCGGCAACAGACTTAATAGAGTCCTGAATACGAGTTAAAATCTTATTACGCTCTTCACCTTGACGACGACGGTTGTCTTCTTCAAATTTCTGCGCTTTTTCAGCAAAAGTGTCACGTTTAGTCATGAGTTCGGATTCAAGCTTTTCGCGCTCGCTTTGCTTCATGGTAGCACCATCGCGACGCAGTTTTTCTACGCGCGATTGCAGGTCTTTTTCCAAATTCTGCAATTCAGTTGCACGGCTTTTGAATTCGCTTTCAAGCTGTTTAGCAACGGCTTCACGCGCAGGCATATTTTGGAAAATTTCACCAACGTTTACGATAGCGATTTTTTCAGCATAAGCCCCCGCAGACATTGCTAAAGCAATACTCACACCCGCTGCACACAACAATTTTTTCACACTAAACTCCTTAGCCCATATGTATGGTTGGAAATTTTGGTTGCCCCCATAAAATTATGGGAGCCTTCATAGATAGAAACTAGACTAGATTACCACGTTCTACCAATATTAAATTGGAACTGTTCTGATTTATCCCCTTCGTAGTCCTTAATCGGCTGCGCATAAGAGAAGACCAGTGGTCCAAGTGGGGACATCCATTGTAAAGCCACACCCGCTGAAGCACGGACATTGGATGCCTTACCGTAGTCAGGCATACCCGCACGCCAATCGGATGGAATACTATTCCAGTTAGTGTCCCATACAGTACCTGCATCAACGAAAAGAGAGGTACGAACCGAGTTCGAATATTTCTCATCGAGGAACGGTGTAGGGGTAATTAACTCAAATGATGCTGCATACATGGCGTTACCACCTACTGCATCACTCGATGGGCTACCTGGCTCAGGGCCATCAATACCATTAACCTTCTTCAAATAAACCGCTTTTGGACCGATATTGTTCGAGCGGAAACCACGAATGGTACTCGAACCACCCGCATAGAAGTTTTCATAGAATGGCATTTGCTTGCTGCCGATACCATCACCATAACCTGCTTGAGCACGACCCAGTACAACCCATGTTTCATCTTCATCTAATGGGTAGTACTGCGCAGTATCAAAACGTAATTTATAGTATTCGTTATCGGAGCCAGGAATAGTCACTTTACCAGAGACATTCGTTTTATTACCTGAAGTTGGGAAGAAACCACGGTTTAACGAGTTGTATGTCCAGCCTAAGTTAAGCGTAAAGTCATCCGCATCAAAACTTTCTTTATTACGGCCATTTTCTGTGATTGGTGGATTTTTACCCATAGAATCAAGGTAATCCCACATCGCAGCTTGCGCACGCATATCAGATAGTTTGTTATGAACATAACCCGCTCCCACACGGAAAGAGTTATTTTCATTGAATGGGAAGCTTAAGAAACTATCTAAGCCATACGTTTTGTTGTTATAGCCAGACAGGTCAGCATCTTTCGCACTAAAGTCGTTATAGAAAATACGACCACCCAAGCTCACACCATTAACAGTGAAGTAAGGGTCAGTAAAGGAGAACTCAACGTTAGTTGAATAGTCATTTTTACTTGCGTTGATACCAACCGCGTTACCTGTACCTAACCAGTTATCCTGTGTAACACCGACTTGGAAGCTCACGCCACTTTCTGTACCAAAACCGATACCGAAGTTCATCGAGCCTGTATTACGTTCTTTAACTTTATAGATAACATCAACTTGATCAGGGCTGCCTGGCACACGCTGAGTTTCAACATCAACAGTTTCGAAATACCCTGTACGATTCAGACGTTCTTTACCAAGCTCGACAAGGTCATTCCCCAGCCATGCTCCTTCCATTTGACGCATTTCGCGACGTAGGACAGTATCTTTACTGGTGTCATTACCTTGGAAACGAATTTCACGAACGTAGAAACGGTTACCTGCATCAATATTCAGATGTAATTTAACTGTTTTATCGGTGTCGTTAATTTCAGGCTGAGTCATCACTCGTGGATAGGCATAACCATAACGACCAAACAATTCTTTGATCTGGTTTTCCATCCGCGTCACTTGCGCACCATTGTATAACTCACCTGGTGTAATTGTGATCAGCTCTTTGATTTCATTTAAATGTTCAGCCGTATTACCATTAATTTCAACGCCAGAAATTTTGTACTGGTCGCCTTCAGTAATGTTAATCGTGATGTAAATACCTTTTTTGTCTGGGGTCAGACTGACTTGTGTTGAGTCAATATTAAAGCGTGCATAACCGCGATCAAGATAGAAACTGCGCAGCGTTTCTAAATCACCTGCCAGTTTTTGCTTCTGATATTTTTGGTCAGCCGCAAGGTTCCACCATGGGACATCATCACGTAATTGCAGCTTGTTAACCAATTCAGCAGTCGTGTAGTTTTTGTTCCCCACAATGTTAATCTGCTGAATTTGCGCAGAAACACCTTCGGAGAATACAAATTTTAAATCCACACGATTACGCGGTAATGGCGTCACAACGGCTTTCACTGTCGCGTTGTATTTACCCACACTGTAGTAAAAGTCTTCTAAGCCTTTTTCAATATTCGCGATTGTCGTGCGGTCAAGTGCCTCACCTACGCGAATATTTGAAGCCTCCAAGTTCTGCTTGAGCATATCGTCTTTAACAGATTTATTACCTGTAAACGTGATGCTTGCGATGGTTGGCCGCTCTTTAACTTGAACGATCAGCGTGTTTCCATCACGCAGGACCCTAACATCTTCGAAGTTACCCGTTGAAAATAGTGAACGAATCGAACGACTGATATCGTCGTTATCAATCGAATCACCAACCCTAACTGGCATGTTCAATAATGCTGCACCAACGGCGACGCGTTGTAGACCTTCGAAACGAATGTCTTTAACTACGAATCCGTCTGAACCGTATGCAGTGGCGCTGCCTAGAAGCAGCGACGCTATGAGCAACTTTTTCATCGCCATCGTTGTTATGCGTATTCCTTACTGGTCCCCAGCTTACAAAATTAGAAGCGAGAGAAATCATTAAAAAGTGCAAGTCCCATTAACAGAATCAATGCCATTGCACCTATCCGAAAACTAAAGTCTTGTACTCGCTCAGACACTGGACTTCCCTTAATTTTTTCAATTAATAAGAAGAGCAAATGCCCCCCATCTAAAACAGGCAATGGAAACAGATTGATGATACCTAAATTCACGCTAATAAGCGCAATAAACATCAAATAATATACCAAGCCTGATTCGGCTGATACCCCCGCTCCTTTCGCGATAGATATCGGACCGCTTAAGTTATTGAGTTTGACATCCCCAACAACTAATTTACCCATCATGTTGACCGTTAGCTTCATCAACTGCCACGTTTTATCACTTGCTTGGTAAAACGCAGAAAATGGCCCGTATTGCTGAACCATTTTATATTCATCTGCCAACGGTAACACTGAAAGTTCCACCCCCGCAAATCCAATTTTCTCACCACGCTGCCCATCTTGGCTGTCTGGCGTTAAGGTGAGTGAAATACGTTGTGAAGAACGTTCAATTTCTAATTTTAACGGTGTTCCCGGATTCATACGAATAATTCGAGTCACAGGATTCCAATACCCAAGTTCCTCACCGTTAACACTCACAATTCTATCGCCTGGAATTAAGCCCGCGCGTTCACCAGCTTGACCCGCTGTTACTTTTTGAATCACAGGGTCAATTCTGACTGAAACTGGCATAATACCCAGTGACAAAATCGGATCTTGCTTTTCAGGATCAAATTTCCAGTCAGTTAAATCAACTGTTTTGGTTATGGGTTCACTATACCCTTGTGGCAACACTTGCGCAGTTAACTCGCGATCACCTATTTTGCCAACTAATGCTAAGCGCGCCGAATTCCAATCAGGTGTTTCGATACCATCAATGGATTTTAGTTCCATTTTGGGTTCAAAATTCGCAACTGCTGCAATCGAACCAGGTTTTATATCCTCAATAACTGGCTTAACAGAAGGAACACCAATCATAAAGACTATCCAGTAGACAACAATAGCTAACAAAAAGTTCGCAATTGGGCCAGCACTAATAATTGCCGCACGTTGCCCTACCGTTTTATTGTTAAATGCTTCATGTCGGCGTTCAGGAGAAACGTCACCAACACGTTCATCCAACATTTTGACATAACCGCCCAGCGGGATTAACGCAAGGACAAACTCAGTACCGTGTTTATCTACTTTACGCCACAACGTTTTACCAAAGCCAATGGAGAAACGCTCAACATAAACGCCACAGCGACGTGCAACCCAATAATGGCCAAATTCGTGTACGGTTATCAGCACACCAATTGCAATAATAAATGCCGCTAAGCTCCAAATAAATCCCATTTATCTTCCTACAGCCCAAAGCCGTTAAAAATTAACAAATTCAGCCCAGCAAACACTGGAATTGCTGCAGTTAAGCTATCAATACGGTCAAGGATACCACCGTGACCAGGGATTAAATGACTACTATCTTTAATACCAGATTGGCGCTTAAACATACTTTCCGTTAAATCGCCAAATACAGATACTACAACAACAATAATTGAAGTCACTAGCAAATAATCTGGCATAGCAGGGATTGGCGCATATGCACTAAATACCCAAGAAATAATCCCAGCTGTGATTAAACCACCAACGAGGCCTTCCCACGTTTTGCCTGGCGAGACTTTTGGGGCCATTTTATTACGGCCAATCGTACGACCAAAGGCATAAGCACCAGAGTCTGCCCCCCATACCAATAACATGACATACAGTAGCCACCATGCACCAATAGCGGTGTCATTCTGGTAGCCCACGGTACGTAGTGCCATCATTCCGCAGTAGAAAGGGATTATGGTTAATACCCCAAATAATAAGCGAATAATAACAGATTTACCCCATGACGCTGATGCTGGATAAGTGACAACAAGGATAATAGCAACAACCCACCAGACCAGCCCTGCCCATAGTCCATAAAGGATCATTGGCGCATTGGATAATACCGTGATGTCAGGGATTGAAAATTGTATTGCAAGTAATATTGCAGCAAAAACAACTGCTAAGCTAATTCGTTTAACCTGTGAGTGCCATCCTGCAAATTGTGCCCATTCCCAAGCACCTAGTGCAGAAACAGCAATCACAACTAAACCAAAATTCGCTGGAGAAAGAAAAAACAACGCCGCAATAACAATTGGTATCAATACTATCGCAGTAAGCAAACGATATTTCAGCACATCTATCCCCTATTCTTTGACGAGTTCGTCATCTGATTCAGCCCCACCATAACGACGCTCGCGCTTACTAAATGCATCAACCGCATCCTGAAACACCATTTCATCAAAATCTGGCCACAAAACGTTGGTGAAATAAAATTCCGCATAAGCGACTTGCCATAATAGGAAGTTGCTAATTCGATGTTCTCCCCCTGTTCTGATGACTAAGTCGACATTCTCTTGGTCATGCATACAGATTGAGTTATTAATAGAGTCTTCACTGATATCATCAATAGACAGCTCACCACTTTGCACTTTTGCAAAGATTTGCTTCACACTATTGGCGATATCCCAGCGCCCACCATAGTTCGCTGCAATATTTAATATTAAGCCTGTATTGTTTTGCGTCAGTGCTTCTGCTTTATCAATGCGTTTTCTAAGACGCTCGCTAAAACGGTCAATATCCCCTATCACTTTTAATTTAACATTGTTCTTGTGTAGGTTTTTGACTTCATTATCGAGTGCAAAAACGAATAATTCCATCAACGAACTGACTTCTTTTTCAGGCCTTCGCCAATTTTCACTGCTAAATGCATAAAGCGTGAGCGAGCTGATTTTATTTTTTACCGCAAAACGCACAGAATTACGTACAGATTCAACACCTGCCTTATGGCCTGTTATTCTGAGTTTTCCTCTCTGTTTTGCCCATCGCCCATTACCATCCATAATGATAGCGACATGCTTAGGCATCATCGATTCAGAGAGATTTTCACCACTAGAGTTCATTAAATGTTAATCCTTGTAAGTACCGCTTTGAGAATACCACTCAATAATAACCACTATTATTAAGTTTGCTGATAAGACACATCCTTAATTCTCTGCTAAATACTAGGTTATCTTTCTTTTTTTAAACGCATCACATATTAAAGATAAATTATGGTTATCAGCAACTAAATAAATCACATACCAAGCTTAAACTGTCTGAGCGATTATTTTTATCGCATCACGACGTGCACATTCATCGATTTCTAAGACCTCTTCAATAGAAACAGGTTCAGAAAAAACTTGGTTTTCTAGGATTTTGTGATTAATTTTCGCGATATCTGTAAAACGAATTTTCCCTTCAAGGAACGCCGCTACCGTCATTTCATTTGCCCCATTCAGTGCTGTTGTCGCTGCTTGCCCTTGATGACACGCATCAATAGCAAGTTTCAAACAAGGGTAGCGCTGATAATCAGGTTGCACAAATGTTAACGATGAAAGGCTAGAGAAATCAAGCGGTTTTGCGCCTGACATAATACGCTGTGGGTAAGCCATGCTATACGAAATTGGGGTGCGCATATCAGGGGTACCAAGCTGTGCGATGACACTGCCATCACGATATCTCACCATTGAGTGGATCACCGATTGCGGGTGAATAATCACTTCCATCTGATCAGCATTTGCATTGAAGAAATAACAGGCTTCAATATATTCTAGCCCTTTATTCATCATAGTCGCTGAATCAACTGAAATTTTACGTCCCATCGACCAATTCGGGTGATTACACGCTTCATCTGGCGTCACGTTATCAAAGTGCGATAGTGGTGTATCTCTAAATGGGCCACCTGAGCCTGTTAAAACAATACTGGAAATACCTGAAGCCGTTAAATCAGCAAAACCTAAGTTGAGCTGAATAATTTCAGGTAAACTTTGGAAGATAGCATTATGCTCACTATCAATTGGAAAGACTGAGGCATTATGTTGTCGAATCTCATTAAAGAATAAGCGGCCACTGGTAATTAAAGACTCTTTATTCGCTAATAATATTCTTTTACCTTTGCGGATCGCCGCCAAGGTGGGTAATAGCCCAGCAACACCCGTGATTGCTGACATTACTTGGTCTGCCTCATCAAGGCCTGCAAGGTCAATTGCTGCTTGTTTGCCCGACAACACTTCTGTTTTGTTATTATTCTCAGATAAAATTGTCCGTAATGCCTTCGCCGATAACTCATCCGCCATGGCGGCATATTTCGGATTAAACTCAAGACACTGCTTTGCCATTTCGGCAACATTTTTACCTGCAACAAGGGCAAGAACTTGGAATTTTTCAGGATTTTGACGAACAACAGAAAGTGTATTAGTACCAATTGAACCTGTTGAACCCAGGACTGTCAGACGTTTCATAGTGATCGGATACTCTGTATTAATTCAATACTGAGATTATATCAGCTTAGTGATAAGAAAGGATTTTTTAATGGGTACGAAAAATAATAAAGCCACGCTAACGCACACTTTTACAGTTTGCATTGGTGGCTTTATCATCATAATGGATTAAAACTCCATCAATTCTGCTTCTTTTTGCGCTAATGATTCATCAACTTTCTTGATGTAGCTATCAGTCAGCTTTTGAATGTCATCTTGTGAACGACGCTCATCATCTTCACTAATTTCTTTATCTTTTAGCAGCGCTTTTACTTTGTCATTAGCGTCACGACGCACGTTACGAACAGCGATACGACCTTGCTCCGCTTCACCACGAACCACTTTAATTAAGTCTTTACGACGTTCTTCCGTTAACGGAGGAAGCGGAACACGGATAACAGTGCCAGCAGAAGATGGGTTCAAGCCTAAATCAGACGCCATAATCGCTTTTTCAATCGCAGGTGACATGCTACGGTCAAAAACAGAAATAGCTAATGTACGTGAATCTTCAACCGTCACGTTAGCTAATTGGCGCAATGGTGTCGCTGAGCCATAATATTCAACAGTGATACCATCTAATAAACTTGGAGATGCACGGCCTGTACGAACTTTGCTGATTTGGTTTTTGAATGCTTCAAGGCTCTTTTCCATACGGTCTTGAGCATCTTTTTGGATTTCGTTAATCACGTTTTCAACCCTTAAGAACTGATTATTAAAGGCCGCAATGCGACCTCGCTTAAATTGTCTGAATTTATCTTAGATAATACATTTAAACTCAGGCTGTGTCTCTGAGTATTAGTTGTGAGAAATCAGAGTACCTTCGTTTTCGCCCATGACAACACGGCGTAATGCACCTGGTTTATTCATATTGAAAACACGAATTGGTAAGTTATGATCGCGAGCTAATGTGAAGGCAGCTAAGTCCATCACTTTTAATTCACGTTCCAAAACCTCTTGATAATTCAGGTTTTCATATAATACAGCATCAGGGTCTTTTGCTGGATCAGCTGAATAGACGCCATCAACTTTTGTGGCTTTTAACACAACATCCGCTTCAATTTCAATACCGCGTAAACACGCTGCAGAGTCTGTTGTAAAGAATGGATTACCTGTTCCCGCAGAAAAAATAACAACACGGCCGTGACGTAGCAAGCTGATGGCTTCCGCCCAGCTGTAATTATCACAGACGCCGTTTAATGGAATAGCAGACATCAGTCTTGCATTCACATAAGCACGGTGCAAAGCATCGCGCATAGCGAGTCCGTTCATCACCGTGGCTAACATACCCATGTGGTCACCGACAACACGGTTCATACCAGCTTGTGCCAAACCAGCACCACGAAACAGGTTACCACCGCCAATAACCACACCGACCTGTATACCCAGTTCTATGAGTTCTTTGATTTCCTGAGCCATACGATCTAAAACGCTAGCATCGATACCAAAACCTTCTGCGCCTTGTAAGGCTTCGCCACTTAATTTAAGCAGAATACGCTGATAAACGGGTTTTGCATTGGTAGCCATGGTGTTCTGTCCTAACAGATTATTTATTGGGGTAACATACGCAGAACACACAGGTTCTACATACCTAAATTTGAATAGATTTTTAAACCTTAATTACCCACGTAATATTTCAAGCCAAAAGATAACGTTGATGGTCTCTCATACCCGCTAACTCATGTTTGTTTACTTGAAAGAAACGTGAATAAAACAGAGCCGCCAATTGGCGGCCCTTAGTTGATTACTTGCTCATCGCAGCAACTTCTGCTGCAAAGTCAGTTTCAACTTTCTCGATACCTTCACCAACTTCGAAACGAAGGAAACCAGAAACAGTAGCACCTTTCTCTTTCAGTAAGTCACCAACAGATTTGCTTGGATCCATGACGAAAGGTTGGCCAGTCAAAGAGATTTCGCCAGTGAATTTGTTCATGCGACCGATAACCATTTTTTCAGCGATCTCGCGTGGTTTACCTGATTGCATTGCGATGTCTAACTGAATTTGGTGCTCATGAGCAACAACATCAGCTGGAACGTTGTCTGGAGTCACATATTCAGGTTTGCTTGCAGCGATGTGCATAGCGATGTGTTTCAGTAATTCTTCGTCTGCGCCTTCGCCAGCGACTAAAACACCAATACGAGCACCGTGCAGGTAGCTACCTACTTGTGCGCCTTCCAGAATAGCAACGCGACGAATATTGATGTTTTCACCAATTTTCGCAACTAATGTTGTACGAGCTTCTTCGAATTTTGCTTTCAGCGCGTCGATGTCAGCATTTTTATCAGCAACAACAGAAGCTAAAACTTCTTTACCGAATGCTAAGAAACCTGCGTCTTTAGCAACGAAGTCAGTTTCACAGTTCAGCTCAACCAGAGCACCTGTTTTACCATCGTTGAAAACTTCAGTCAGGATAACACCTTCAGCTGCAACACGGCCTGCTTTTTTAGCCGCTTTTGCTTGACCTGATTTACGCATGTTATCAATCGCTAATTCGATGTCGCCATTAGCTTCAACAAGTGCTTTTTTACATTCCATCATACCTGCGCCAGTACGTTCGCGCAGTTCTTTTACCAATGCAGCGGTAATTCCAGACATGTGATTTATTCCTCGATATTCCCCGTGAGAGTCTTCCCCACGTGGATAGTTCTGATTCATATATAAAAGGGGCCTAAATCAGGCCCCTTCTAACATATAGCAGTACCTGTATAGCAATACCTGTTAATAAGGTTAAAACCTTATTATTCAGCTTCTACTAAGCTTTCTTCTGCTTGAACAGCCAGATCTTGCGAACGACCTTCACGAACGGTGCTTGCTACAGCGCCCAGATACAGTTTGATTGCACGGATTGCATCGTCGTTACCAGGGATAATGAAATCAATACCATCTGGATCAGAGTTAGTATCAACGATAGCAAATACTGGGATACCCAGGTTGTTTGCTTCTTTGATAGCAATGTGTTCGTGGTCTGCATCGATAACGAACAGAGCGTCAGGTAAACCGCCCATATCTTTGATACCGCCTAAACTGTTTTCTAACTTGCCAAGTTCACGAGTACGCATCAGCGCTTCTTTCTTGGTCAGTTTGTCGAAAGTACCGTCTTGTGATTGAACTTCTAAATCTTTCAGACGTTTGATTGACTGACGAACAGTTTTCCAGTTAGTCAACATTCCGCCTAACCAACGGTGGTTAACGAAATATTGGTCACAGCTGTTAGCAGCTTCTTGAACGGCTTCGCTTGCAGCACGCTTAGTACCAACAAACAGAATTTTGCCTTTACGAGAAGCAATTTTAGTCAACTCAGCCAGAGCTTCGTTGAACATTGGAACAGTTTTTTCCAGGTTGATGATATGAACTTTATTACGCGCGCCGAAAATGAAAGGTTTCATTTTTGGGTTCCAGTAACGAGTCTGGTGACCAAAGTGAACGCCCGCTTGTAACATATCGCGCATGGAAACAGTTGCCATTTAATACCTCTGTATTTAAGTAATTGGGGTTATGCCTCCACGAATCCCATACTACCGACTCCAAAGCTGCGTCTAAACGCATAAGAGCACCCCGGCGCACGTGTCGATTCGTGTGTGTTATACACAATTGAGTTTAAGTTTCGCAAATCCAATTTCCTTTTCAGGAAACCTCATTTTGCTGCCATAAGTTGACATTTCAATGAAGATGAGAAGAAATAATATGGATTGCCGGCGCGCTTTATACCATAAAACCAACTTAGAAGCCAACTTTTGTTGATTTTTTCACACATAAAAATGCGTGAAAAATGGATTTTATGGTTCGCATTTCGCCTATCTAATACGTGATCCGTATTGGGTTAATTATAGACCTTTTTTGATGTGATGAAAAAGCCCTATTTTTATAATGGATACTCATTCACTTACTGGTGTTTTTTGCAATTTGTGCGGTTAAAAGCTCAAAATGAACAAGCCGCTCGCTTCTGTTACCTTATTCTAATAGCAACTTCAACTCTCGAACCTTTCGATAGCTAGTTGGCAGAAAATGCGGTGGCTGTTACCATAAGTGTTATTAATGCTAAAAAATGGTCTCAAAAACCCATTTTCAACCTCTCATTTTTTAACATGTCATCAATCATTGCTGGCATGAATGGACTGAACTCATGGCTATTATTATCAAAACTGAAGAAGATATTCAGAAAATGCGTGTTGCTGGCCGCTTAGCTGCCGAAGTATTAGAAATGATCGCACCGCATGTGGTACCAGGTGTTAGCACAGGTGAGCTGGATAGACTTTGCCATCAACACATTGTTGATACACAACAAGCAATTCCAGCATGCCTGAACTACCATGGTTTTCCAAAATCCGTTTGTATTTCCGTTAATGATGTTATCTGCCACGGTATTCCAAGCGATGAAAAAATCCTAAAAGACGGTGACATCGTGAATATCGATGTCACCGTGATTAAAGAAGGCTTCCACGGCGATACTTCAATGATGTTTATTGTTGGAAAACCAACTATTCAAGGCGAACGCCTGTGCCAAGTCACCCAAGAAAGCCTATATTTAGCCATTCGTATGGTTAAACCTGGCATTCGCCTACGTACCATCGGTAAAGCGATTCAAGAATTCGTTGAAAAACAAAGTTTCTCCGTTGTTCGTGAATATTGCGGTCACGGTATTGGCGAAGGTTTCCATGAAGAGCCACAAGTGCTGCATTATGATGCAGATGACAGTGGCGTCATTCTGCAAAAAGGCATGGCATTCACCATCGAACCGATGGTTAATACAGGCGACCACCGTATTCGCACGATGAAAGATGGCTGGACGGTAAAAACCAAAGATCGCGGCTGGTCTGCACAATATGAGCACACCTTAGTTGTCACCGACAATGGCTGTGAGATCCTCACACTGCGTAAAGAAGAAGAACCGTTTATTTCTGCGGTTTTAGTTAACGAATAAATTTCCCCAAGAACCCTCGATTAAGAGGGTTCTTCCTCTGTTCATCTTTCACAAAAAACCGTAAGCTGGTCGTAGTTTCTTTATGGCTATCAATACGGAAAGATAAAGATGACGGCATCCTCTGTAACATATCTTGCACCAAACCACTTCACTGCCCACGACCTTGACCTCATTACCTTAAGGCAACATGTTGATGATTTTGATCGTTGGCTTGAAGACAGCTTTAATCAAGGTAAAAATGTGGTTGATTTAATTCACGTTCGCAGTGATTACCTTGATGCTTTGTTGACAAGGCTTTGGCAGGCTTTCGAATTCGACAAACAAGCAAATATGTCCCTTGTGGCTGTCGGGGGCTATGGGCGACATGAGCTCCATCCACTTTCTGATATTGATATTTTAATTCTCAGTAAACAACCACTTCCCGAGGATATCGCTACAAAAATTGGCCAATTTATCACGTTACTGTGGGACTTACGCTTTGATATTGGGCATAGCGTCCGTTCTCTTGCTGAATGTATCGAAGCAGGCAATGCCGATTTAACAACAGCAACCAATTTAATCGAATCACGGCTTATTTGCGGTGATATCACCCTTTTCTTATCGCTACAAAAAACCATTTTCAGTGATGATTTTTGGCCATCAGCCACCTTTTTTGCGGCAAAAATTGCTGAGCAACAAGAACGCCACCAGCGTTACCATAGTACCAGTTACAATTTAGAACCCGACATCAAAAGCAGCCCTGGCGGCCTACGGGATATTCATACCTTACTTTGGGTTGGAAGGCGCCATTTTGGTGCGACCACAGTAGATGAGATGGTTGGTTTTGGTTTTTTGACTGAAGAAGAACGCCAAGAGCTCAAAGAATGCCTCACTTTTTTATGGAAAATTCGTTTCGCGCTCCACTTAGTGGTGAAGCGCCACGATAACCGTTTACTGTTCGATCGCCAATTTAGCGTTGCACGTTTACTAGGTTATGTCGGTGAGAAAAATCAGCCTGTAGAACGCATGATGAAAGATTTTTATCGTGTGACTCGCCGCGTGAGGGAGCTAAATCAAATGCTATTACAGCTATTTGATGAAGCGATTTTAACCCTTAAACCAAATGAAAAACCGCGACCGATTGATTCACAATTTCAATTACGCGGCACATTAATTGATGTTATCGATGAAAACCTATTTATCAACCAGCCTGCCGCTATTTTAAAAATGTTCTACCAAATGGCTCGCTATCCAAACATCACGGGTATCTATTCCACAACATTGCGCCTACTGCGCTTTGCTCGACGAAACTTGAGCGTGCCACTGTGTGAAATCCCTGAGGCACGCAAGTTGTTCCTAAAAATTCTGCGCCACCCACGAGCAATTAAAGGCGCATTTGTTCCCATGCACCTGCACAGCGTACTTAGCGCCTATACGCCGCTTTGGAGCAACATTGTTGGGCAAATGCAGTTTGACTTGTTTCACGCCTATACCGTTGACGAGCACACCATCCGTGTTTTACAAAAAATCGACAGTTTTACACTTGAAGAAAACCGTCGCGAGCACCCTTTGTGTGTCAGCGTTTACCCTAAACTGCTGCAACCTGAGATTTTACGCCTTGCGGCTATCTTCCATGATATCGCCAAAGGCCGTTCAGGGGATCACTCCGATTTAGGCGCTGATTTTGTGTATGACTTTGCGCTACTGCATGATTTATCAGCAAAAGAAGCTGAGCTTGCTGCATGGCTTGTTAAAAACCACTTATTGATGTCGGTTACTGCTCAACGCCGAGATATTCAAGACCCTGATGTTATCAAGCAATTTGCAGGTGAGGTGAAATCGGTTTCTCGACTTAACTATTTGATGTGTCTAACGGTTGCAGATATTTGCGCCACCAATAGCACTTTATGGAACAGCTGGAAGCAGAGCTTAATTCGCGAACTCTTCCTATCAACGGAACATCAGCTCAACCAAGGCATGCAAAGTACGCCAGATTTACGGGAGCGCATTCGCCATCACCGCAATCAAGCGTTATCTCTGCTTCGCCCTCTTGCAATTGATGAAGAGAAACTGCAAAAACTGTGGTCACGCTGCCATGCCGACTATTTTTTACGCCACACCCCGTCGCAACTCGCTTGGCATGCCAAAAACCTGTTACATCATGATTTAACTCAGCCTTTAGTGCTAATCAGCACTCAACCGAAACATGGTGGAACAGAAATTTTTATTTGGTGTCACGATAAATCGCATCTGTTTGCCGCCGTAGCCAGTGAACTAGACCGTCGCAATTTAAGCATTCACAGCGCTCAAATATTCACCAATAAAGACAATATGGCGATGGATACCTTTGTAGTCCTTGAGCCAAATGGCTCGCCGCTCGCCAAAGACCGTTATGACCACATACGCAAAATGTTGTTACTGGCGGTACAGCAACCTGAAATTTCCCTGCCGAAACAACGTACATTGCCCTCTAAATTGCGCCATTTTACGGTTCCTACCAAGGTCAACTTCTTGCACTCCACCAATGAACGCCGTACCTACATGGAATTATTCGCGTTAGACCAGCCCGGTTTGCTGGCAAGAATTGGCCATATTTTTGCACAGCTAGAAATTTCTTTATACGGCGCGAGGATCACCACAATTGGCGAAAAAGTAGAGGATTTCTTTGTGTTAGCAGATAAAGAACACAAAGCACTCGATAAAAAAATGCAACAAGTGTTATCAGAAAGGTTGACAGAAGCCCTACAATCGAAGGATAAAATATAACGTTCATCACATTTTTATGGTGAACGCTCACTTTTATGTTATTCAAGAGGGAAATAGAATCAATGCAGCATTTACAAGCGATCATTGAAAACGCATTTGAAGACCGTGCTAACATCACGCCAAATACGGTTTCAGCCCCCGTTAAACAAGCCGTTTTGGACACTATCGCGTTATTAGATAGCGGTAAACTGCGTGTTGCCGAAAAAATCGCAGGTGTCTGGGTCACTCACCAATGGTTAAAAAAGGCCGTCTTACTGTCATTTCGTATCCAAGACAATCAAGTGATTGACGGTGCTGAAAGTCGCTACTTCGACAAAGTACCAATGAAATTTGCCGATTACGACCAAACACGCTTCGAAAAAGAAGGTTTTCGCGTTGTACCACCTGCCGCGGTTCGTAAAGGTGCCTATATCGCCAAGAATAGTGTACTCATGCCATCTTATGTCAATATTGGTGCCTATGTCGATGAAGGAACAATGGTCGATACTTGGGCAACAGTGGGCTCTTGTGCGCAAATTGGTAAAAACGTGCATTTATCTGGCGGTGTTGGTATTGGTGGCGTGTTAGAACCATTACAAGCGAACCCAACCATTATCGAAGACAACTGCTTTATTGGCGCACGCTCTGAAGTTGTTGAAGGTGTCATTGTCGAGGAAGGCTCGGTGATTTCCATGGGCGTCTATTTGGGGCAAAGCACTAAAATTTATGACCGTGAAACGGGCGAAATTTTTTATGGCCGCGTTCCTGCGGGGTCTGTCGTTGTATCGGGCAATTTACCGTCGAAAGAGGGTAACTACAGCTTATATTGTGCAGTCATCGTCAAGAAAGTGGATGAAAAAACGCGCGGAAAAGTTGGCATCAATGAATTATTAAGAACTATTGATGAATAACTAGTTTTCTAACAGTTTCTCCTCCTGAACCTTTTACTGCTGTTTTTGAATCACTTAGCAGTAATCTGGTAAAACGAAGCTATCCCGAAATGCATACGCTGTATGCAACTCGGGTGGCCAAGTTCCCTTATCTCCCCCACATCTCCTTTTTCTTTTCACCGTTTTATTGCAAAGAGAAGTTGGTCAATTTCGAGAAATCGCGCATAATATGTTCGTGACTTTTGCCGTTTACCATCAATAAAACTGTATTATTTTATTTTTCATTATCATGATGCTATTTACGTAATGGCTTAATGTTATTTACGTCTTTAGGTCAATAGCACAGTACAAGAGAAATAGACTGGTATTGTTGCGGCCTGTTCACACGATTATTCTGTTCACCGACTCTGACTCTACAGTTAAGCGAGCTAACATGTACGATAATTTGAAAAGTTTAGGCATTAGTAACCCTCAGGATATCGACCGCTATACCCTGCGCCAAGAAGCAAATAACGATATTTTGAAAATTTACTTCCGTAAAGACAAAGGGGAATTTTTTGCTAAAAGTGTAAAATTCAAATACCCACGCCAACGTAAAACTATCGCGGATGGTGGTAATAATTTCAAAGAGATCCACGAAATTAACACCAACCTTCGCTATGCCATTGAAGAACTTGATCAAATTTGCCAAACAGATAAAACTGATATTGATTTAAAACACAAAATCCTTGATGACTTACGTCATTTAGAACATGTAGTTTCAAACAAAATTGCAGAAATTGAAGCTGACTTAGAAAAACTGACTCGTAAGTAACTGACCTGCAAAATAATTTACTGCGCCGTGAAATCACCTGAATTCGTATCGAAAAGGGTTACTCCACGGTGCAGGTACTTAAAGTAATTCACTCCACGCTTCAACCCACGGTTTTGCAAACTCTTCAGGAACATCCACTTCAATAGCGTCAATAAAAAGAATATCACCAATACGCGTAGCTGATTGTTCGGTCAGCACTTCATCAAAACGTAACCCAGCGCCACAAAAACTTTCATAACTGCTATCACCTAAGGCAATTAACCCATAACGTAAATCAGGTTGGTAACCAACAACATCATTGATTTCATTAAAAAGTGGTGCAATAGAGTCAGGTAAATCACCTTGTCCTGTAGAGGAAGTCACGATTAACGCAATTTCATTTCCTGAATTGTATAATTGCCAATCATTCAGCGTGGGTTCGTCAAAGACAACCACTTCATGCCCTCGTTCCTCTAAGATTTCTTGTGCTATTTCAGCCACAGCTAAAGAGTTGCCATAGACAGTACCAACAAAGATACCTATTTTTGACATAACGCCTCCCTCTAAATTTATTTAAACTGATGGATTAATAACTTTCATACTTAAATTAGCGACTTGTGCTGACCATCCAAACTGCTCAATCAGTGATATCCATTGTGCATCCCAAGGTGCAACCAGAGATATATTTTCTTCTGTTATAGGGTGACTTAAATTTAATTGACTTGCGTGCAACATTAGACGCGACACAGAAAAATGTTCTGTTACCCCTCGATTTTGGCGTAAGTCACCATGTTTACTATCCCCAATAATTGGGTGACGTAAGTGAGACATATGCCGCCTGAGCTGATGTTTTCGACCTGTTTGTGGTGTTAATTCGACTAAACTAAACCGTGCCGTTTCATAGCGACCGATGGCCACAGGGCATTCCACCGTCGCAATTGGACGGCAATGGGTAATGCACTCTTGTAACACAGGCTCCCGAGTGGCATGTTTGTCTGCAATTTTGTCTAACTCTTCCAGTAAAGGGTAATCAATAGTTTGCTCATCTGTCAGATAGCCACGCACAATGGCATGATACGTTTTCTCTAACTGATGTTTTTCAAACTGAGTAGCTAGCAACCTCGCAATGTCACTCGATAACGCAAATAATAAAATACCTGATGTCGGTCTATCGAGACGATGAATGGGATAAACATATTGGCCAATTTGGTCACGCAATGTTTGCATCACAAAAACAGTTTCTTTGCTATCTAACCAACTGCGGTGAACTAACATACCTGCGGGTTTATTCACCGCAATCATATATTCATCTTGATAAATGATTTCTAACATCAATCACCCGTTTGAATTAGTTGAAAAGATGCTGTCTAGCTCACGCAAGTGCTGGATAAGAGCCACATATTGCTCTTCTTCATCGTGCTTATAGGCTTCTTCAAAATACGGCGCGATAGCAAAATTTGCAGGTAACATGCCACCTTGGTCAATAATCGCTTGTAAACGTGGAATTAAGATCCATTGTAGCCATTCCAGTGCTTCCATCGTATCAATACAAAATGGCTCGACACTTTTAAACGCATCCTGTTCAGGTGGATGCTCACGCCACAATAATTTTAATTTCATTTCCTCTTCGAGATGGCGAAGCTTTTCAACAATGCGTTGTTCTTTGTTCATATTTAACCCTTTTAACCTTTATGCTGCGAAATATACTGTAATTTTACCAATGATTCTGTCGGATAAATGGGGTTGTTCTGTCTTATATACAAGCGGGTTTACTTCTATTGCATTTATTTATTCATAATAAATTCAATTCAATAAGTTTCGTTGATGTTTTGTTAGGGTGTATACGGATATAATGAAATGTTTTTTTTTAATTGAATTTTAGCAAAATAATTAACAATAAAATGGTCTATCTATGGGATTACTAAAGCAGTGGCGCAAGGAAAATAAGGCATGGAAGGCCTTCAGTGGTAAATATGTTGAGCTCAAAAGAAAAATTCGCATAGCGAAACTCCCTTCAGTGCAATATCAACAGTACCAAGGCATGTGTCAGACATATCAAAGTGCTCAGCTCGCTTCTGCAATTAACGGAGTTCCCCATTTTATTGAGCGCCCAATTAATAAATATCTGCATAAAGCTTGGAGTGGAAAGCAAAAATTGCTGACAGCAAGCTATACACTGGATTTAATTGAAAAAACCTTTACCCCTAAAGCCGTCGAAAAAATGTTTTCGGCAAAACGTGAAGGGTTAACTGTTGCAAATATTGAGCTGAAATCTGGTGATTTTGCACAGCTCACCTTGATTTATTCTCAATATCCAAGAGAAGGCGATCTTACCTTACACCTGCGTAATGAAACGGGTGATGATATCTATTTAATGAGTTTTTCTTTTGGGCCTGAAGGGCAACTCTATGTTTGCTCACTGCAAGGCCCATCAACCGACCAAAGTGTTGAGCAGGTTCGCCTAATCACCAAACAAATGCATGGTATGAGGCCCAAAAACCTATTAATGTCTGCTGTTTATGCTGTCGCGACCTATTTCAAAGTGACATCAATCCAAGGAATTTCAAACAATAGCCATATTAAGAGCCAACATTTAAAATCGAGCTATGATACTTTTTGGCAAGAATGTAGTGCAACATTATCATCTGATGGTTGGTACCAGCTTCCATTACAAGAGCCAGTTCGTGATATAGAATCCGTGAAAAGCCAGCGTCGTGCTGAATTTCGTCGACGTGAAGCACTTCGTGATGCGATGAGCCAAGAAATTATTGCATCACTCAGTGCGAACTCAACGAAGTAACAATCCGTTGATTACAAGCTAGAATAACAAAAAAAGCCAGCCGGCCTAAATCAGGCCGACTGGCTTAACATCACATTTTAGATTTTAATGCATCCTGCAAAACGACATCCTGTCGTTCAACATCCTGTTGAATAAAACAATTTAATAGGTTGTTCCTGCCTATTAAGCAGTCCATCGCTTTGGTTTTTTCATTTTTTATACATTACGATGTATAAAAAGCTAAACGAACTTACCCTGTCCAGCGGCATAAGAATGTATTAAATCTATTAATGAAACAACCTAGCTGAGCAAACAAAAATTAATTTAAAAAAGCGGCGTTTCCATTATTGGTAGTAACGTCATGATATTAAAAGTTAATTAATTATCATTTAAATAAAATTAAATAACTTTGAGAAATTACTTAACCCAATTGTAAGTCCTGACTTACAACATTTATCCTAAAATACTTACTCCTGAAGCTCAACAACAGGGAGTAACTCTCCAATAAAACTCGCTAAATTTGGTGAAAGTACGCGCCGCTCTTGGCTACCAAATTTTTCTAAGATCACCTCCCCTGTCAAATTACACAACGAGATCATTTCAATTTCAGAGTCTATTGTGGCAATAAACAGAGTTGGCGATAACTTTAAACGCTTTTGAGTAACTAAATGCCCAATTAAATTTTCTTGTAAGCGAATAAAATCCTCTTCATTCCATACTTGTACCAAACTTAAGGTAATATCACGAAATGTGGCTTTCATATCCCCAGCCAGCTGAGTGGTATAAAAGTGATGAATATCGTCCTGTAAACTGATATCCAATGCCGTAGCGACTTTATTTAAATGTGCATCCTTAATGGGAAATGCTTGCGGTTCCCAATAGACCCAGTTCTCGCCTGTTCTCACGACACAAGGAGAAGGAATACCATATAAATCAACAGATGCAGGTGGTAACCCCGTTTGTTGTTCCCACGCTGAAATATAGTTTTGAGTAAAACGCTGTAACGCTTGAGAGAGTATTGTATTCATAATTACGTAATTTTTACGGCTAGCCTAAATTGAAAGACGTCAATATGATGGATAAATGGTATTATGACAGATGTTTGCAGGCGAATAAAATGTACTCATTGCGCCTTTTAGCCTCATTTTGTTTATGAAGTATAAGGATCACTATGTCACACTACCAGAACAATCCCGCTCTTGACAATTTAACCCTCGGGAAAAAAACGGCGTATCACGACCAATACGATGCCTCGCTACTGCAGCCCGTCCCTAGGAGCTTAAACCGTGATCCACTGGATATTTATGCAAATTCACTGCCATTTCATGGTGCTGATATTTGGACCTTATATGAACTTTCTTGGCTAAATCAAAGTGGCGTTCCCCAGGTGGCTATTGGTTCAATCAGTGTGGATGCAACAAGTGACAACCTGATTGAGTCTAAAAGTTTT
Source organism: Providencia xihuensis (assembly GCF_041953405.1). Taxonomy (NCBI): domain Bacteria; kingdom Pseudomonadati; phylum Pseudomonadota; class Gammaproteobacteria; order Enterobacterales; family Morganellaceae; genus Providencia; species Providencia xihuensis. The sequence goes on from NZ_CP169565.1 coordinate 3,497,765, forward strand.
AAGCTCTATCTCAACAGCTTTAATCAAACTCGCTTTGAAACTTGGGAAAATGTGCGAAGCGTTTTGCAAAATGACTTAAGCCACTGTGCTAATGGCAAAGTTGACGTTACACTTCATAAGCTAGAGGCTTTTTCTCATCAGCCAATCTTACCCTTTAAAGGGCTGTGTATTGATGAGCAAGACATTACTATCGAACAGTACGAGTTTAATCGTGACTATCTAGCTGGTTGTACTCAAGAACCGATTGTTGAAGAAACATTAGTCAGTCATTTGCTAAAATCGAATTGTTTGATTACAAATCAACCTGACTGGGGCTCTGTACAAATCCACTACCATGGTCCTAAAATCAATCATGAAGCGCTCTTACGCTATTTGGTTTCGTTTCGCCATCATAATGAGTTTCATGAGCAGTGTGTTGAACGAATTTTTAACGACATTATGCAACTGTGTAGACCCGAAAAATTGAGTGTTTACGCGCGTTATACCCGCCGCGGGGGGCTGGACATTAACCCATGGCGTAGTAATGAAATTTTTGAACCTGAACTTGGTCGTTTGGCTCGCCAATAAGTACACATGTAGTTAAAAAATGCTTGAAAAACAGTTGAAAAGTAAATGCACTAGTGTATTTGCGGTACAATTCACCTATCAAGAACCCATGGGGTAAAGGAGTACTACTTGATTACGCATATCAGTCCATTAGGATCTATGGATCTACTTTCGCAGCTTGAAGTTGACATGCTTAAACGCACTGCAAGTAGCGATTTATACCAGTTATTTAGAAACTGCTCACTCGCGGTTTTACATTCTGGAAGCCTTACTGATAGCAGTAAAGAGCTACTAGAAAAAAGCAAAGACTTTGATATCAACGTATTACGTCGTGAACGCGGTGTAAAACTTGAGCTTATCGAGCCACCAGAAAAAGCATTTGTTGACGGGAAAATTATTCGTACTTTGCAAGCTAACTTATTTGCAGTTTTACGCGATATTTTATTCGTTCACGCGCAAATAAACCAAGCTAAAGAGCAACTCCATTTTGATACGGAAAATGGCACGCACATCACCAATATGATTTTCTCTATCCTACGCAATGCTCGTGCATTACATATTGATGATGACCCAAGCATGATAGTTTGCTGGGGCGGCCACTCAATAAATGAAATTGAATATCAATATGGCCGTAAAGTTGGTAACGAACTGGGTTTACGTGAACTGAATATCTGTACGGGCTGTGGGCCTGGTGCGATGGAAGCCCCAATGAAAGGTGCAGCTGTTGGTCATGCCCAACAACAGTATAAAGATAGCCGTTTCATTGGCTTAACCGAACCTTCAATCATCGCAGCAGAGCCACCTAACCCATTAGTTAACGAGTTAATTATTATGCCTGACATTGAAAAACGGTTAGAAGCGTTCGTCCGTTTAGGTCACGGTATTATTATTTTTCCAGGTGGCGTTGGTACCGCTGAAGAGCTGCTGTATTTGCTGGGCATCTTGATGGATCCAGCCAATAAAGAGCAAGTTCTCCCGCTTATTTTAACGGGTCCGAAAGAAAGCGCTGAATACTTTGAAGTCCTCGATGATTTTATCCGACATACTTTAGGGGATGAAGCGAGCAAACACTATCAAATCATTATCGATGATGCTCAAGAAGTGGCGCGTGTGATGAAAAGAAGCATGCCACAAGTGAAAGAGAATCGCCGTAGCACAGGCGATGCATACAGCTTCAACTGGTCAATTAAAATTGCGCACGACTTGCAGCATCCGTTTGAACCAACACATGAAAACATGGCCTCACTGAACCTTCATCCAGGGCAAGCACCTGAAAAATTGGCTTCAGATTTACGCCGTGCGTTCTCTGGTATCGTTGCAGGTAATGTGAAGGAATTTGGTATGAAAGCCATTGAAAAACATGGCCCATTCAAAATTCACGGTGATAGCGATCTCATGAGGCGTATGGATGTGTTACTCCAAGGCTTTGTTGAACAACATCGAATGAAATTGCCAGGTGGCACTGCATATGAGCCTTGCTATGAAATCGTGAAATAAATCTGTAATGGCGTATTTATGATCCATTTATTAATTATTGATGCATTAAATTTAATACGCCGTATCCATGCGGTGCAAGGAAGCCCGTGTGGAGAAACCTGTCTATCTGCGATATCACAGTTGCTCACTCATACAGATGCCACACACATTGTCGCGGTGTTTGATGAAGAAGGTCGCCATCAAAGCTGGCGTCATGAAAAACTCCCTGATTACAAAGCAGGTCGGTCGCCGATGCCTGAAGATTTACACGCTGAGCTCCCTGATCTAATGGCTTTATTTACAGAAAAAGGCATTCACTGTTGGCAATCTGTAGGGGATGAGGCTGATGATTTAGCGGCCACGTTAGCAACGCGTATCGCGGGAGCTGGGCACACTGTTACCATCGTTTCCACCGATAAAGGCTACTGTCAACTGCTTTCGCCTAATCTACGCATTCGCGATTATTTCCAAAAACGCTGGCTAGATATTCCTTTTATCGAAAAGGAATTTGGCGTTTCTCCTGAACAACTTCCTGATTATTGGGGACTTGCGGGGATCAGTAGCAGTAAGGTTCCAGGTGTCGCAGGTATTGGTCCGAAAAGTGCGGCAATACTATTGCAGCAATATCACTCTATCGAAAACTTATTTGCGAATTTAGATAAACTGGAAGAAAAATGGCAAAAAAAACTAGTTAACCAACAAGAAATCGCATTAATTTGCCGCGATATTGCCACATTAAGAACGGATATTGCACTGCAAGGAAATTTAAACCAGCTACGTTATATAAGCAACTGATCAAAATAAAAAGGCCTCTGAGTTAATTAGTGGCCTTTCTTATTAGTTTTATAAATTAATAATATTCACGCGCCATTGGGTTTGCTGACCAAACACGCATCACATGCACAGTCACTTCTTCACGATCATGATAAAGCTGCTTAGCTTGGATTAGCACGTTTACACCCCGTTCTTTCAGCTGCACCTGCATCTTTTCTAATATGTGTGAGACTTCTTCATAGCGCTTTTTCATTGGCAGTTTTAGGTTAAATATGGCCTCGCGGCACCAACCTTGAGCTAACCAATCCGTCATCAATGCAGCCACTTTTGCTGGCTTTTCAACCATATCACACACTAACCATGTGATGTTTTGTGATGAAGGTTGAAACTTAAAACCATCTACACGGTGATGAGTAACTTGCCCTGTATCCATCAAACTTTCTGCCATCGGGCCATTATCAACCGCATGAACCATCATGCTACGTTTCACTAGTTGATAAGTCCAGCCCCCAGGGCAAGCGCCTAAATCGACCGCTTTCATTCCACTGGCAAGACGCTCATCCCACTCTTCATAAGGAATAAAGACGTGAAATGCTTCTTCTAACTTCAAGGTAGAACGGCTGGGCGCATCTGATGGAAATTTTAAACGCGGAATACCCATATAAAAATTTGAGCTATTATTGGTATATGAATATCCCGTATAACAGCAACCTGGTGCAATAAAAAACACGTGGATCACGGGTCTTTTGAAATTCTCAAGTGGAAGTAAGATTTTTTCTTTACGCAACGCATTACGTAAAGGCACCGTAAATTTACGGCAAAACTTCATCAGTTCTTTGGATTCGTTGGTATCTGCGACCTCCACCCGAATATCACCTGCTCTCACCACTTGTTGGCTTAGCGCATTGACTATTGGGGTGATACGATCTTCAGGTGGCAAGTCTTTTAATAAATCACCAACCACAATCATTTGGCGAGCAAAAATTAGCTCACGAAAAGGCAATGTACGGGCGAGAGTGTCTGCATCTTCAGCTTGGTAGCACTCAAAAATGACATAACCACTATTTTCTTTTACACGGGCAAAACCATAAATTTCTTTTTGCCCTGCTTTATCCGTAATCTCTGCTGCGCACTCTTTTTCAAAGCCTGGTCGACAATAAAGTGCAATTTTATTACTCATTACGTGACGCCGATTTCCTTAGACGCATAGCGCCAATAACTACTAACAACCAACCAATCAGGAAACAAACTCCCCCTATTGGCGTAAAATAAGAAAAGTATTTTACCTGCAATAGGGCCATACAATAAAGGCTACCGCTAAAAAGAAGTATCCCAACAGAGAAAAAAACACCTGACCAATAAAACCATAGGATCACTTTACGTAATAAAATTGCGCCTAATACCATTAATGCAATAGTGTGCAACATCTGATAACGCAATCCAGTTTCAATCCAGTCCATTTGATGGACACTCATAATTGACGATAACGCATGAGAACCAATAGCCCCAAAAGCAACAGTAAAAAAGCCACTAATTCCAGCGAAAATTAACATCAAACGACTATTCACAGTAACACCTTTTGTTTAAATACTTGATTACTGAATAAGCGCCACATCTTGGTCACCCGTAATAAAACCCAATTTTTCTTGTTCACTCGCTGCTTGCGCAAGGATCCACTGACGAAATGCAGCTATTTTGCCTAAATCTGCTTGGCTTTCTTGGCAAACTAAATAAAACGCATTTTTACTAACTAACACCTCGCTAAAGGGACAAACCAAACGCCCTGCGTCAATTTCATTCTTTGCCATTACATTATTGGTTAATGCAACACCTTGTCCATGTACTGCCGCTTGAATCACCATCGCGCTATGGCTGAAAATCGGCCCTTGTTGTACATTCACTATATTCTGTAGCTCTAGCTGTTTAACATACGCTTGCCAGTCTCTTCGAGAAGAATCATGAAGCAGTGTATGTTTTGCTAAATCTTCTGGATTTTTTAGTTGGTTTTCCCCTGTCATTAATGACGGTGCACAAACTGGCATTAAATATTCAGCGTAAAGCCTATCAGTTCTTAAACCAGACCAATTTCCTCGACCATAAAAAATCGCCACATCCACATCATCTGCGAGTTTATCTTCTTCTCTATCAACGGCTTGAATGCGGACATCAATACCTGGGTAAGCTTGGTTAAACCCTGAAAGCCTAGGTACCAACCATTGGATAGCAAAACTGGGTGATAAACTCACCGTTAATGCACCTTTGGCGCTTCTCGCTTGCAACTTACGTGTTGCTTCATTTAAAGAAGAAAATATTTCTTTAATATCAAGGTAATAACTTTGCCCTTCTTCCGTAAGAAGTAGCGAGCGATTACGCCGACGAAATAGCTTTAACCCAAGAAAGTCTTCCAAACTTTTCATTTGGTGACTCACGGCTGCTTGGGTGACAAATAATTCTTCTGCTGCCTTAGTAAAACTTAAATGACGGGCTGCGGCGTCAAACACTCTCAGCGCATTCAGTGGCGGTAATCTTTTAGACATAATCACTTCTACTCGGCATCTCGTTATGCATTAGTTTTTTTCATCCGAAGCATTATAATTTGTCCCTTGAGGATCTGCCAGTAAATACCTATAGTATGCGCACTTCCTAAGCCGGAACGAAAAGTTACAGAGTTTAGTTACTTTGAAACTTTTGGCTTTGTGGTTGTGATGTTGTGTTTGCAAGTTGTCTGGTTGAACCAGACTTTGTAGCTTTTGCTACTGTTTTTTTCACTTCCTGTACATTTACCCTGTCTGTCCATAGTGATTTTTTATAGTGCACCGCCAAAACGCGGTGCTTTTTTTTGATTTTTTTACTGGTATTTACTTAGGACAAATGAAAAATTTAACTTAGTAAATACAAATAGCTACAGATAATTACTAGTGTACCGAAAAAACTTTAAGTTAGATATTTAAGATAATTCCTGAAAATAATTCAGTTTATGCTTTCTAAAAAAGAACTCTCAAACAAAAAGGATTACTTTGCGGTGCAATACACTGAATCACCCAAGAAAATTTACTTTTGATATTGCTAATAAGTAATACCAAACGTAACAAAATATTTCAATGTTTTGATTGAAAATGACAAGTTTAAATTAATCAAAAAATAATCAATAATGTACGGATAAATGTACATCTCTGTAGACAATACCCACAACTATCAGATAACACAGATAATTATTGACTAAAAAGAAAGAACCCATGGATCATTTTAGCGCTACCGCATTTCGCCAATTATTTCCTGCAATAAATTCCTCAACATTATTTTTTGATAGTGCAGCAACTGCATTGAAACCGATTGCAATGATTGAGGCTTCAAATAATTACTACCGCTTATCTGGTAGCTCGGTTTACCGCGGTCAATCACCAGAGTCATTAAAATTAACTCGCGACTATGAATTAGGCCGTATTCGAACGGCAAAATTTATTAATGCCGCCAGTGAAAATAATATAATTTGGACACGAGGTGCCACCGAGTCGATTAATTTGATTGCTCAGAGTTATTTTCGGCCAATCTTACAAGCAGGTGATGAAATCATTGTCAGCGAAATAGAACATCATTCAAATTTATTACCTTGGATGATAGTTGCTAAGCAAACTGGCGCTAAAATTATAAAATGGCCCATCGAACAAGGTGCCTCACTCAGTTTAGCAACGCTAAAATCACTGCTAAATAACAAAACCAAAGCCATTGCTATTACACAGATGTCGAACGTCACTGGCTTTCAGCCTGACTTATCGGCAATCACTCATCTCGCCCACCAAATAGGTGCCCTGGTTATCGTTGATGGCGCCCAAGGCGCTGTACACTGCCCTATTGATGTTAGTGCTGAAGATATCGACTTTTATGTTTTTTCCGCCCATAAACTGTATGGCCCTACAGGCCTCGGTGTTTGTTATGGAAAAACAGCATTATTAGAAGCCATGGTGCCTTGGCACGGCGGGGGAAAAATGTTGACTGAGGTGACTTTTGAAGGTTTCACGCCAGCCCCCATTCCTCAATGTTTTGAAGCAGGCACACCTAATATTGCTGGGGTTATTGCTTTTTCAGCCGTTCTTGAGTGGATTCAATCTATCGATTTAGTACAAGCAGAAGCTTATACTTGCTCACTTATCGAACAAGCCAATAAAAAACTCTCACGCATTCCTGGTTTTATTGGTTATAGTGTGCCTAATTCACCATTACTTTCATTCAATTTTGAAAGTATTCACCATAGCGATTTAGGTGTGCTCTTGACTGAACAGCATATTGCATTACGCTATGGGCAACATTGTGCTCAACCTTTAATGGATGCCTTGAATATTAGTGGCTGCATACGCATCTCTGTGATGCCATATAATAACCTACAAGATATTGATAAACTTATTAATGCAGTCACTCGCTCACTTTCAATACTCAATGACTAAATCAATACTAAAGATAAAAAGGAAGCCTAATGACTTCGACTAAATATGAGCTTGCTCCGCACCCTTTTGGTACAGAGATTAAAATTCAGGAAATAGTTGAACAGTTTTCCGCACATAAAGCCTGGGAAGATAAGTACCGTTTGCTTATCCAATTAGCGAGACAATTACCGACACTAACTGATGATGAGAAGCAACAAACTCAAGAAGTGAAAGGCTGTGAAAACCGAGTGTGGATTGGTGCAATACTCAATGATGATGAAACTTTCCATTTCTATGGTGACAGTGAAGGTCGTGTTGTAAAAGGGCTTTTTGCGATTTTATTAGCGGCTATTGAGCAAAAAACAGCGAAAGAAATTATGGAATTCGACTTCAATGAATTGTTGGAACAAACAGGCTTACCCAGTCAGCTCAGCGAATCTCGCCAAAATGGTATTCAATCATTAATTACGGCAATTCGAAATATTTCCAATGAAATGACGCCAGCCTAATCAACGAAAGAGGCTATGTATCGCAATAGCCTCTTCACTATTTAATGTTTTTTTCTACATTTCTTTGGGCTTTTGCCATCATTTTTTTCAACGCATGCGCCACAGCAATAAAGCCAAAACTTGCTGTGACCATGGTGACGGCCCCGAAACCTGATGCACAATCCATTCTTTTTGAGCCTTCTGCAGTACTTTTTGCTGCGCAGACAGTGCCATCACTTTGTGGATAAACAAGCTGTTCCGTGGAAAACACGCAATCAATTCCTAGCTTGCCTTTACCATTTTTAACCACATTAAAGTCCGACTTTAACCGCTCACGAAGCTTTGCCGCTAATGGGTCTTGAATGGTTTTCGCCAGATCCACCACTTGTATTTGTGTGGGATCTATTTGGCCACCAGCCCCACCAGTTGTGACTACAGGGATTTTAAATCGCCTACAATAAGCCAGTAGTGCAGCTTTAGGCCGAACACTATCAATTGCATCAATAACGTAATCAAACCCCGTACTGAAGTACTGAGCGACATTATCGACTGTGATGAAATCATCAATGACATTCACCACACACTCTGGGTTAATCTCCAAAATCCGCGCTTTCATCACCTCAACCTTCGGTAAGCCAACGGTTGATTTAATAGCATGTAATTGACGGTTAGTATTCGTGACGCAAATATCATCCATATCAATTAAGGTGATTGCACCAATTCCAGAACGAGCTAATGCCTCAGCTGCCCATACACCAACACCACCCACACCGACAACACAGACATGAGAGCGCGCAAAAAGATGAAGGGCTTTCTGCCCATATAAACGCCCGATCCCAGCAAAACGCTGCATCCAAGCATCTGAAAGCTTAGTTTGCATAATAACAAACAACCTTAGTTAAAACGGTAATTACATTGCACCAAAAAGGGGCTGACTCTTTTTCAGCACCCAGACGCGTCCATAATGGTTATAAAAACCAGCCATTTTGCCTGCGTCATGACCTGTTCCATGGTAAATATCGAAGTGGTGGCCTTTAATCGCTCCCCCTACATCCAAGGCAACCATCATACGCATTTCGTATTGCCCCGTAAATTTACCATTACCATCTAAAACAGGAATTTCCGCCAGCAATGCCGTTCCTGCTGGGATCAAGGTTTTATCTGACGCAACTGACGCTTTTGCTATCAACGGAACTGCGCTAGCGCCTCTTACTGGTACAAAAGATTGCGGTTTGAAGAAAACAAACGATGCATTTTCCTCCAATAATTGACGAACTTCTTGCTCACTATGGCTATTTGTCCAATCGTGGATAGCTTGTAAAGACATTTGGCTTAATGGCACTTCGCCACGGTCAACAAGAACTTTACCGATACTTTTATACGCGTGGCCATTTTTCCCTGCATACCCAAAGAAATTCAGCGGGCTACCATCACCAAAATCGACATAGCCACTCCCTTGAACTTCCATCATAAAATTATCTACAGCGGAATTACTGTAAGCCAAAATGAGGTTATTACTCAACGCGCCATTATAGATAGCTGCTCGGCTAGGTAACCGCGATTTCCCTTTTGGGGGCATTCCATATAATGGATGGCGAAATTCCCCTTGTGGTGAACGTCTTGCTTCAATAACAGGTGTGTAATACCCCGTAAATTGAACGTTCCCGTAATTATCAGCCCCTTCCATTTGGAAGGCCGATAAATTGAAGCTGGCGAGCTGTGCGGGGTTTCCACCTGCCATTAACCAATTTTCAATCGCATGATAAGTGTCACGGTTATTTTGGAATAAACGCGGAGATGCATTTTTAATTTCAACGATCTGCTGATTAAAGTCAGGTGCATTTATTGGTTTGCCTTGAACATTTACCTGATTAACTTTCTGTAAGTCTTCAACAAGACGACCATCTTTGTATTGTTGGCCTTTATCCGTTGGGTGAGTTTGGCATCCTGCCAACAATGAAAAAAAGACACCTGTGACTATCCACTTATTTACTATTGACCATTTTTTCACCGATAGCATATTAATTACCTTCATTAATTCTAAGTTCATGCTCCACCATCCAAATACAACCCACAATCCAATATGCAACGCACAATAGCAAACCCAAAATGGGAATGAAACGAGTAAACATATTTAGTTAAATTATTTTTCTTTGCCACCCCCGCAAAGTTCAAAAAATAAACATAACGTGCGTATTTTGTTCTGTAGAATGCTAAAAATGAAAAAAAAACACGAAAAAACTTGCATCAGATCTCATCCCGAGTATAGTGCCCGCTATCGGACGCGGGGTGGAGCAGCATGGTAGCTCGTCGGGCTCATAACCCGAAGGTCGTTGGTTCAAATCCAGCCCCCGCAACCAATACTGATTTAATCAGTAAAGTAGTAAAAAAAATCAAAACGTTGTAAAGAATTCAGTCGCGGGATGGAGCAGCTTGGTAGCTCGTCGGGCTCATAACCCGAAGGTCGTTGGTTCAAATCCAGCTCCCGCAACCAATTTTTTTACTTCTTCAGTCGCGGGGTGGAGCAGCTTGGTAGCTCGTCGGGCTCATAACCCGAAGGTCGTTGGTTCAAATCCAGCCCCCGCAACCATTTCTTCCCCTAGCACCACACTCTCAAAAATATTAATCACCACCTTTATTTTTACAAATAAAAAAGGCGACTAGCTTTTGCTTATCACCTGTTTATTTACCGTTCGTTATGGTTAGTTGCGGATCGCTAACTCACCACCATTGCGGAAGTAAGCTTTTACCCCTTCAAAGATAGACTCTGCCATTTGTTGTTGGAACTTGGCCGTTTTCAGCTTACGCTCTTCTTCCAAGTTACTGATAAACGCGGTTTCAACTAATATTGATGGAATTTCAGGTGCTTTGAGTACCGCAAATCCAGCTTGATCAACCTTATTTTTGTGTAATCGGTTGACTTTCCCCATACGTTTGAGTACTTCATCACCAAATTTCAAACTATCATTAATCGTTGCTGTCTGGACTAAATCCAACATTGTGTGGTCAAGATACACATCACCACTCTTACTTACACCACCAATTAAATCGGCCTCATTCTGAGTTTGAGCAAGGTAGCGAGCCGTATTACTGGTAGCTCCTTTAGTCGATAATGCAAAAACCGATGAGCCATGTGCTGAACGATTAGTAAATGCATCTGCGTGAATTGAAACAAATAAATCAGCCTGCATCTTACGTGCTTTTGCAACACGCACTTTAAGAGGAATAAACACATCCTCATTACGTGTCATGTAAGCACGCATTTTAGGATCTTTATCAATCAACGATTTTAAGCGCCGTGCAATCTGCAAGACAACATCTTTTTCACGTGTTTTATATTTCCCTATCGCACCAGGGTCTTCCCCACCGTGCCCAGGGTCAATCATAATAATAATTGGGCGATCCGTCCCTGCTTTACCTGGTTTTTTAGCTTGCGCAGGCATACTTTCTTCGAGGTCACCTTTATTGTAGTCCTCGAGTAATGCTAATAATGGATCATCGCTAGTATCCACACCTTTGCCTGGATAGAAATCAAGGACTAAGCGGTGTTTAAACTCCCCCACAGGCGACATGGTAAAGAATTGTGGGGTCACTTTATTTTTCACTTCAAAAACAAGGCGTACGGTTTTAGGATCAAATTGCCCCACTCTGACTAATTTGAGGTAAGGGTCACGTGTTTGAATTTGAGTTCCCATCTGCTTAAGTACGTTATTTAACTGTACGCCCTCAAGGTCAACAACAATCCGCTCTGGGTTATTCAGCACAAACTGGCGGTACTTTAGCGGAACGCTTGATTCAAGCGTTACACGAGTGTAACTCGATGCAGGCCAAATACGCACAGCAATCACGCTGCTATTAGCAGAAAAACCGAATGGGCTAACGCTCAGTAACATAACTGCGGCGGCGCCTTGAATAAAACGACGCTTAGATGGGCTGTGATCTTGCTGACTCATCAATAATTCCGAACCTAGAACTGAAAAATAAATTGATATTAGACTATATGCCAATTAATCGGCCAGAAATAAGCACTCTAACTAATCATGTGCTCTCTGTCATTAATAATACACATTTATATTTAAAGATATGTAACTCTTAAAAATATATTTGTTATTTTTTATACCATCTTTTACTTGATATTTTTCGCCAAAAAGAATAAAAATACATTATTAACGAATAAAAATTCATTAAAGAGGGTTGTTATGAAAGAGCGCAGCACCGAGTTGGTTGATGAGTTTCGCCATTCGGTACCTTATATAAACGCCCACCGCGGCAAAAATTTTATCATTATGCTTGGTGGTGAAGCGATTGCGCATGAAAATTTCCCAAGTATTGTCAATGACATAGGATTATTACATAGTTTAGGGATCCGAATTATTGTGGTCTATGGTGCTCGTCCTCAGATTGAGGATATTCTAGCAGAACACAAATATGATGCGGTTTACCACAAACATACCCGTGTGACTGATTCGAATACACTTGAATATGTTAAGCAAGCATCTGGTGCATTACAGCTTGATATTACCGCTCGCTTATCAATGAGTCTAAGTAATACACCATTACAAGGTGCCCATATTAATGTGGTCAGTGGTAATTTTGTCATTGCACAGCCACTTGGTATCGATGATGGTGTTGATTACTGCCACAGTGGGAGAATTCGCCGCATCAATGAAGAAGCCATTAATAATCAATTAGATAATGGTTCTATTGTTTTAATTGGCCCTGTTGCGGTTTCCGTTACTGGGGAAAGTTTTAATCTGACCTCAGAAGAAATTGCGACTCAACTCGCTGTAAAAATGAAGGCCGAAAAACTGATCGGGTTCTGTTCTTCTCAAGGTGTCGCAGATAAAGAGGGTAATATCTTATCTGAATTATTCCCAAATGAAGCAGAAAATAGAATTCAAGAACTTGAATCTGAAGGGGATTACTACTCTGGAACTGTACGTTTCTTGCGTGGCGCAGCAAAAGCTTGCCGCCGTGGGGTACGTCGTAGCCACCTATTAAGCTATCAAGAAAATGGCTCGCTTATTCAAGAATTATTCTCTCGTGACGGTATTGGTACTCAAATCGTAATGGAAAGTGCTGAACAAATTCGCCGTGCAAATATCAATGATATTGGGGGTATTTTAGAACTAATTCGCCCTTTAGAGCAGCAAGGAATACTTGTTCGTCGCTCACGGGAACAACTTGAAATGGAAATCGATAAATTCACGATTATTGAACGAGACAATTTAGTGATAGCTTGCGCTGCTCTTTACCCATACCCAGAGGAAAAACTAGGGGAAATGGCTTGCGTTGCTGTTCACCCTGATTACCGTAGTTCTGCTCGAGGAGAGGAGCTACTTCACCGCGTTGCAGTACAGGCGAAACAATTAGGCTTAGATAAACTATTTGTATTAACGACTCGTAGTATCCATTGGTTTCAAGAGCGTGGTTTTACCCCTGCTGAAATTGAGATGCTGCCACTGAAAAAGCAAGCTTTATATAATTACCAGCGCCGTTCTAAAATTTTGATCTTGGAGCTAAAGAGCCAATCTGATAAGTAACCTTCCCTATTTGCAATAAAATAAGTGTTGGTTAGTGCAGTTAATACCCCAAATTATGCATGGATGTCTAATTTGGGGGCATATAATTAACTCGTTAATATCGACTTAATTAAGCAATCTGTACAATTCTTGCTTTTTCACAAAGTGGATTGGCCTCTAAATGTGGCTTTATTGCCGCTTCCATTTCAGCAAAAGAGCTACCATAGAAGTAGAATGCGGTTTCTGTTGGGCCATCCCACACACCGTGAATACTGCCGATGTCTTCAACAGCTTCATCTAATACATCAAAAACGTCGTTAATGTCCCCATTTTCATAAACTTCATCAGCAAGCTCTGTACCATTAAAATAAACGGCTAAACCTTCGTGCTCACCAAAGTCGATACGAACATCTTCACCATGAATAAATAAACGAGACCCTTTTGGCGCTAGCATTGAGGTAAATAGCTGGATTATCATGCTAATATTTTCATCACTTGCGTCAGCGATGGCCAATTCAATATCACATTCCTGTGCTTCGCCATTATCACCTAATAGTGTGCCGCCACCTGTGACATGAATATCTTTACCCAGACTTTTCATGACTTCATCAAATGCATCTTCTAAATCTGCACGCCTAACAGGTTCTAATCTCGCATTTAACGTAATGGTTACTGCGGTCATCTCTTGCTGGTTATCCATATCATTACCTTTAAATCATTATTATTAACAAGTTAAGTAGTTTTATTACCTATACTATCACTTGTCATGGTTACACTAACTGTCTCGTTAGCCCACTACGGCGTTTTGTTGGTGTTTCGATTGCCCGACGTAATATCTTCGGGTTGCTATAAAGGGAAAGTTCTTTTTTTGCTCGGGTGATTGCGGTGTATACCAATTCCCGAGTAATAACGGGTGAATATAATTGGGGTAAAACGAATGCGGTATGAGTAAATTCCGAACCTTGTGATTTATGAACCGTCATCACATAAGCGGTTTCATGTGAAGGAAGTCGATTTGGCTGAACTCCGCGAATACTCCCATCAGGAAACTGAAAATAAGCTCTAAGTGCGCCTTCTTCATCAGGTAAAATAATGCCAATATCGCCATTAAAAAGCCCTAATGGGCTATCATTACGGCTGATCATTATAGGCCGACCTGCATAATGTTTATTCAAATGATTATAAGGCCGATTGATTAGCCCTTGACGATGAAGTAGCTTTTCTAGTTTATCGTTTAGCCCAACGACACCAAAAGGCCCTTCTCTTAGCGCGGTTAACAACCGATATTGATTAAACTTAGATAAAATTTCTTCAGGCGTTTTATTTGCTTTCACCGCAAGTAAGTAATCTTCATAGCAAGCTGAAGCATCAAATAAAATTTTCACATAATCATCTGCGGTTTCTTGTACATAATTATGCACATCCACTAACCCTTGGTTTAACAGCTTTTGAGCCCGAGTGGAATTGCCGTCGTTAACAGCAAAAGCAAGTTGCCCAATACCTGATTGCGCTGAAAAACGATAACTTTTGCGTAATAAGCACAAACTATCACGAATAACAGGGCCTTCAACCGACGAGTATTCACCTAATGAATAACCTGTAATTTCTGCCAATTGCTTCGCTCTTTCAGGACTATAGCCAATATCTGCAAACTGGCAAATATCTCCGAGTACCGCCCCTGCTTCTACTGATGCAAGCTGGTCTTTATCCCCTAGAAATATCAATTTTGCCTGTTCGGGTAGCGCCTCAATCAATTTTGCCATCATCGGTAAATCAACCATCGACGCTTCATCGATAATTAAGACATCCAATGACAATAAATTATTGCGATTAAAGCGAAATTGTTGACTTTCTGGTTGAGCCCCTAATAATCGATGCAACGTCTTTGCTTGACTTGGCAAAATCTCACGCTCTTTTTCGGTCAGTGGCATGCCTTTCATCGCATTACCAAGGGATTCCGTTAACCTTGCTGCGGCTTTCCCTGTTGGAGCCGCCAGCTCAATCTTTAACTGATTCTCTTTTTGCATTTCCAGCTTAATTAAAGCAGCCAGTATACAGGCAACTGTCGTGGTTTTTCCCGTACCTGGCCCCCCTGAAATAATGGAAACCTGACTGGTTACAGCAACTGCTGCTGCAATTTTTTGCCAATCAATACTTTCTGAAATAGGAAAGAGAGTATCTAACACGGATTGAATTTGTTGATTCTGACTATTTTTCACTGACCTGTTAGAGAAAAAATGAGCAACACACTGCTCATACTGCCACATACGTTGAAAATATAAATAATCCCCCGAAAGCAATAACGGGGAGAGGCTATTTTCTGATGTTAAAGAGACCGCATGTGCATTTTGCACAGCTTGATAAAGTGTTTTTTTGTCAGGCTGCCCCATTCTTTGCCAAAAATCATTTGCAAGCTCTTGATGACGCCCTGAAAATAGGTTATCCAATGTCACGTCAGATAATGCTAAACACACATGTCCTGTCATGGTTTCCGCACTCAAAAGCGCAGCAACAACCAATAAAATGGGATTGTTTTCATCAGCAATACTGTAAGCAAATTGCACATCTAAAGGCATAAAAATTCGCTCTTCAATCCCTCGATTAAAAAGAGATTTCATTAGCATGCCTCCTTAACAGGTGTATCGCTAAACAGTTGATCGATAGCTTGAATAAACGCTTTTACTGGGCGATAAAAGAAAATACCATTCTGTGAATTAACGCTATCAATTCCTCTTAAAAAGAGATAATACACACCACCAAAATGCGTTTCATAATCGTAGTCAGGTAAGCGCTGTTTTAAATAGCGATGTAGCGCCAAGGAATACAATTGATATTGTAAATCATAGCGGTGGTCAATCATTGCTTCAGCCATCGCTTCTTGCGTGTAGAATGAAGCATCTTCACCAAGGTAATTCGATTTATAATCAAGTAAATAGAATTTTCCATTCCAATAAAAAGTTAAATCGATAAAGCCTTTTAAAATCCCCTGCACTTTTTCAAAATTCAATGGCGGACATTGCTTAGATAACGGATCATAGCGATGCGTTACGTTATCTAAGCTTTTCGCATTAATGATGGCGTCAATGGGCAAATAAAACTGCATTTCATCAAGCTGATCTTGTAGCGGCAATACGGATAAACAAAGCCCGTCGTCAGAAAGGGGAGCATCTACGATTGCTTTTAGCCATTCTTGCAACATGGGCGCCCATTTAACATCAAACCCCGAACCTTCAAGCTTTTCAGTTAACCACTCGAGTGAAACTGGCTCGCTAAAGCCAATTTCCTCCATCAAGGTATGCAGGAAAGTTCCTGGTGATGCTCCTTTAGGAAACTGATGAGGAGTTAAGATATTATCGATTTCATCGTCTTGTTGTTCGAGATCAATACTCACTTCGACATCCATTTTAGGTGCCAATGAGTTTGCAAACTGTAACGGAGAGACTGTTTGCCCATCTTCTGAATGGCTAGCCCCATAACTAAGCCCTGAATAGCTGGTTACCCGCCAGTGATCATCAAAGTAACGAGTTAGTTCCCTCGCCATTAAATCGCCATGAGTTTCTTTGTCTAACACAAGTCTTTCGGATTCAAACTGACCAATAGGAATAACGTCAATAATCTCATTGCCAATCTCATTTAACATACTATTTAGCAGCAGATGATCACCTGGCTCTCCTTTTTGGATAACGTAGCCAAGGGCTGATAAATGTAAATCCGTTTCACCACTTTTCTTTCTATTTCCCTTTATTAACGGAGCAATACCGACACTACAATGGTAAATTGCACGAGTTAGTGCTACATACAACAAACGGAGATCTTCAGCTAAACGTTCTTCATCTGCTAAAATAACGGTTTCTTCACTATCTTCTAAATCTAACCTCGTACCATAATCATTCCTATCATGATATAAGCCTTTAGATTGCGGTAAGAAATTGCTAGCGAAAGGTAACCACACAATTTTATATTCAAGGCCTTTTGACTTGTGGATTGTACTAATTTGAACAAGGTGCTTATCGCTTTCCAAGCGCATCTGCTGCGCGTCCGATTGGTGGTCGGGATGAGCAATTTGTTGTGCTAACCAGCGCGTTAGTGTGTGCTCACCTTCAAGTTGAACTGACATTTCCTGCAATAGCTCACCGATATGCATAACATCCATCAAACGCCTTTCACCATCAATTGCAGATAATAATGTTTCAGCAATATGGCGCTGTGACATTATCATTCTCAACATTGGCAATACACCTCGTTTTTGCCAGACGGTAGAATAGCGAGAGAATTCATCAACGAGATTTTCCCATGCTTTTTCATCATGGTTGAGTTCATCAATCTCTTTGGCGGTTAGCCCTAAAATCCCTGTCGCTAATGCACTTCGTAGCACGCGCTCTTTTTCAGGAGTCAACACTGCCTGTAGCAGCCACAATAAATCCCTCGCTTCAGGTGTTGAAAATACACTTTCCCTATTTGATTGAAAAACTGAAGGAATATTTAGCTGATTTAAGGCATCTCTAATTAATACTGCTTCACGGCGGCTGCGTACCAATACGGTAATATCTGAAGCGGAAACTGAAACCTGTTGCTCATTATTCACGAAGTATGTTTTACCTTCGAGCCCACCTTGCAGGTATTGTGCAATTTGCGCTGCACATTGTTTCGCCATTCCATATTCATATTCAGAAACAGAGACAGCTTCTGCATCTAACTGCCAAAAAGTGAGAGCTTTTACCTCATTACCTCTGTTGACCAGTTTTTTCCCTACATTTTGTTGTGCAAAGTTAACGGGCTGAAATGGAATTTGTTCAAAAATAAAAGGCGATTGGCAATGGCTAAACACACGATTTATGGCTTCAACCATACTTTGTGATGAGCGATAGTTGGTTTCTAATGTGTAGTGAGCGCTAACTTCTTTTTTCGCTTCAATATAGGTAAAAATATCTGCGCCACGAAAGGCATAGATGGCTTGTTTCGGATCACCAATAAATAAAAGAGCTGTATTATCAACACCTTGATAAATTCGCTGAAAAATACGGTATTGCTGTGCATCTGTATCTTGAAACTCATCAATCATTGCAACAGGAAAACGCTGGCTAATCGTCTGTGCTAAGAACTTACCACCATCATGACTCAGCGCACGGTCTAAACGCGTTAAAAGATCATCGAACCCCATTTCCCCGCGACGATGTTTTTCATCAGCAATAGTTTGCCTAACTTCTGAAATCGCTAATGGGATCACAATATCTTTCAACGTGAGTGATTGAGTGAGTAACACCTCAATTTGCTGAAAAACCGCATGCTCAGGGCCCTGCCCACTTTTTGATTTTTCATGTAATACCGTTTGAGAAAAACGAACAAGATCTTTTGGAAGATCATAATCTTGGGTGATTTCTTCCGCCCACAGGCCTATTTTGGTTAACCAACCTGGTAAAAAACGAGAACTGTAGCTTCGTTTATCAACGTCAGAGCCTGTAATGAGTTTTTCAAAATCCCCTGCATTTTCTCGCCAAGATAGTTTCACCGATTCAATAAGGGAAATTATGCGCTGATGCCGTTCCTCCAAAGACTCTTGAACCCTAGGCTGATTAATAATAAGCGGCATATCCCCTTGTAAGAAAGGCCTTATTTCAGCTAAAAGAGACTCAGGGCCATTCCATTCGGACTGCACGACTTTAGCCATTGAGTAATCAAGCGGATAAAAGTGGCGTCGCCAAAAGTCTGCACAGGCTTGCTTTTGAATTGGAAATTCATCTTGGATCATTGTTTGCTCAAAGAGTACACCAGATTCAAATGCATTATGCACTAGCATCCTTTGGCAAAACCCATGGATAGTATAAATAGCAGCCTCATCCATTTGCCGTTCAGCCGCCAATAACCACTCTTGTGCAAATTTTAATTGTTCTTCACCTGAAAGCTCACCAAGCAACTCCAAATATTCAGGTTGAGATTCAAACCCAACGCCATTCCTTAAGCAAACCAAACGCATTTCATGAATTCGCTGACGTATTCGTCCACGTAATTCATTTGTTGCAGCCTCAGTGAATGTCACCACTAATATTTCTTCAACGCTAAGCGGTCTAGGGAACGCATTTCCCCCCCCTAGACCTAATAAAAGCCGCAGATAGAGTATACCAATAGTATATGTCTTCCCTGTTCCCGCAGAAGCTTCTATTAATCTTTGTCCACTTAATGGTAAAGAAAATACATTTAATAGTTGGGACTCTACCTGCACTTTATTCACTCAGCTTCTTCCTTTATTGGCAAAATCTTTTGTAACTCTGAAGCTGTTGGGTAAAACACCCAATCTTTCAGTTGAGCAAAACCAGACTTCGCATCCACGCCTTGACCAATGACTTGAGATGTTAATGCTAGCCCTTTTCGCCTAATGACTGCATTTTCGTAAAATTCAATGACTTGCTCTTTCGTTGCAACCCCTAAAGCCAACAAAACTTTCTCACGGGTGTCAAAACTAAAAATATTACGTGAGAAGTCTGATGAATAACGCCCAAGCTCTTCATAAAATGTCTGTGGTGGCTGGTTCATTTCAGTAATAATTGATTGTTTATACTGACTAAACTCCTCAACTGGCAGCTTTTTAAGTTTATCTAATGCCTGAGCATAAAACGCTTGATAGCGCATGTTAAGGTAATCGGGTGTCTTGGCATTACTTTGTAATAAAAAGCCCATTCCCCACTGGTCACCTAAGCCAGATTTAAATGCAAATACCGCATAACCTAGCTGTTCATTAGTCCTTAATTGATCATAAAACCAAGGCTGAATAACCTTCGCTAAAATACCTGACAGCACTGCGCCATCTATGCGACTATAGCCATCTGGGACAAAGATTTCAGCAAGTGCGTTATCGGTACTATTCCCTTGTTTATGGAAGTCAGCTAAATAGTTTTTATCAATAACAACCACATCACCACGCCACCATTCAGTACCCTCACTGTGTAATAACTTTTGAGCATCCTGAATTGTTTTGATACTTTGCGACTCACTCATGTTACCGAAAACGAGTGCTTGTAATGCTGCGCTTTTCACCAATAGTTGACGATAATGAGTCAAATCACCTAACGATATTTTGCCCAACTCAGCAAGACGTTGCTCTTGTTCAAAGTAAGGTACGCTATTAATGCGCTGAAGAGGCTGCATTGCCAATTCATAAGCTTTAGCATTATTTGCAACGGCTATTTGTTCCTTATACCAAGATTTTGCCTGTGCTAACTCTTGCTCTGTTGGCTCAAAGCTTAAATACAGCTTAGTCATTGATAAAAAGAGTTCTGGTAAATGTTGCGTATAACCACTCGCATTGAGCTGTAAACCAATATCTTGTGAAACAGAAACAGACATACCCGCAACGGATGCTTGATATTGCAGCTCATCCATTTTTAATGACGAAATATATTGCAGTAATGCCCCTGTTACTTGATCTTTCGCACTCTGATTACCTAGCTTTGTACGTAAAGACAATGTGATACTTGCTTTAGGTTCATCAGCAAAATATTGGCTTGGCATATATAACACACGAGTATTTCCATTTTGATAAATAAACTCAGGGTGTTTATAAGCTTTTTCAGGTTTAATTAAGGGTAGTTTATCCGCAATGTAAGGGTTTAATGCTGGCAGTTTAAAGTGCATTTTAGACTCTAAACTATCCCAATTTTCAAACTGTTTTTGCGTGACCTGATCCACTTGATAGGGCGCTTCAACAAAATACGCTTTTTTATTGCTTGGTTCATCAGGGCTAATAAACCAGATTCTTGCATTTTTTGCGGTCAACTCAGATAGACGTTGCTTAATGGCTGCGGGATCATATTTATCTGCAATATAATCAGAATCAAGCACATGATTAACAGGAACATCGATCATTTGGTCAGACAACCACTCGATGTAGTTCATATCCCTAACAACCGAACCATAGCGAAAAGATAAGTTAAGCACTTTTGCAATTTCATCAAAATAGCTTTTGCTTATACCATCATTTTTGATTAGCTCTATATAGGAGAAAATAGCGGCAATAATCTGGTCTCGTTCCTGTAACCCCTTATCCGTTAAAGTGACATAAATCGAGAAAGAACCATAATTTCTATCCGCGTTTGGTGATGCTGATGCGCTTATTCCTTCAGCTAAACCCTGCGAAATTAACCAATCAGCTAATGTTCCAGGGCTACGATTCCCAAGTAGGTAACTAATATAGCTATCACTTTTACTGCGAAAATCCGCCATATTGTTTTTAATACTAAATTCAATTTGAATCGCCTTTTGTGGCTGCGCTGGCACGTAATGAATAATAATGCCTTTTTCTTTATCCGTAACCGCTTGAGTATTAATGGCAGGAACACTGGCATTAAAATTAGGAATACGACCAAACGTTTCTTGCGCTATATTGGCAAGAGATTCAATTGATTGATCACCATAAAGAACACCATTCATCAAATTCGCTGAATAATAATGTTTATAAAAACCAACAAGTTCATCCTGTAATTTACTGTTAGGCTTATCTTTTAATGTATCTAAATTTCCGCCAGAAAAACGAGAGTTAGGATGTTGTGGGTTTAGTGTTTCAGAACGTACTTGCCATATACGCATTCCATCGCGAGAACGCGCCATCGTTAATTCTGCATTAACTGCATTACGCTCTCTATCTGCATTAGTAGGATCTAATAACGGCTCTGCTAATGCATCAGCTAATCTATCAGTCGCTTCTTTTAATGCGCCGTTCTCCACTTCAAAATAGTATGCTGTTCGGTGTGGTGCAGTACTGGCATTATGGCTACCGCCGTGTTTTTGTAAGAATTCAGAAAAGCTACTTGGTTCTGGGTATTTTTTAGAGCCCATCAATACCATATGTTCTAAATAGTGAGCTAACCCTAGCTGGCTATCTGGATTTTCAATACTTCCTACAGGTATAGAAACAGCCGCTAATGATTTTGTTGCTTTAGCATCAGACACCAATAAAACCGTCATATCGTTATTCAGTTTTATTGCCTTATACTCGCGAGGGTCGCTCTCACTCTTATTAATCGTCTCAGGTAACAATTGCCATAATGGTTGAGCGGCAATAGCACTACCACACCCTAATACTATGAATAATAAGAATAGTTGGGCGATTTTTTTGGATAAATATTGCATCCTATAATGCACTCCCGTTATTTTAAATATTTAGTCATTGGCTGTAAAAAACGCTGAGTATTCTGTAACAGCGATTGAATCATTGTACTATTCAAGTTTCTACAAGCCCTCAACACGTAATCATCTTCTATCTCGCCTTTTTTCATCGAACTCCCTTGGAGACTTTGAATTAAGGCTGATAGTGCTTTTTGTTGGTTATCCTCTGAAACGAAATCATATTGCTTCGTTTTTTTATCAAAACATGCATTTAACCAACTCCAACCACTTTGGTTTAAAAGAATTAATGGGGAGTTTAACCCTTCACAATAACCTTTTACTAAGCTTTTTAAGTAACCTAACGCATCGTCTTTTTCGATGGATGAAAACTGCCAAATACTGTTATCGCGCCCCAATGCAATGCTCTCTCCCTCGCCAACTTGAGCATTAAAAAGAAGATGCTCAATCCATAACTGCATTCCATCATTCGCAGTTAGATAAGCTGGACGATAACGTAATATACCTGCTTCGTGCACATTCTGAAGTTGCCCTGTCAATTTGATCCCTTCAATTTCACAATCTATCGGATAATCAAACGGTTGAACTTTATAATCTTTTATTTTTTCAGCTAATGGAATAATCTCGTTAAGTTGTTGTTCCCAAACAAGCTGACCAAATTGTTTCGCTGGCAACTGCCCTGATGCTTTAAGTGCATGATAAAAAGGATCAGGGCTTTCCTCTTTGACGAGCAAATCTAAAATTTGGTCGTTAATTTTATAGCGTTGTAGCCGCCCAAGGATAAAAGGTTCTTCCTCTGGGAGCTCGGTATCTTCAATTGAGAAATGGACTTTCAGACGTTGCTGGAAAAATGCACGAATAGGATGACGATAAAAACGTAAAAGCTGCTCTAAAGAAATATGCGTAATTTTTTCTTCTGGATCTTGAAGAACTGAGCAAAAAGAGGTGTCTACACTCTCTGTCATCTTCGCTGCAGGTAACCACTCTTTAGCAAAACTTTGATAAGGGTCTTGAGGAAGATAGTTTTCTTTCGCAAAAGGAACCCGATTGTGTTGAATAACCAGATGGGATCTTAGACGCTTAGAACTATCATCGATATTGAGTAGCTCATCACCTTCTAAGCAGAAACTTTGACAAATATAATCGAGTAGCTCCGTCACTAAGACAGATGGATTGCATGGTTGATTATCTCGAATTGAAAGCCCGATATAGCTAATATACAGCTGGTTACTTGCTGAATTTAGCGCTTCTAAAAAGAGGTAACGGTCATCATCCCGACGCTTTCTATCCCCTCTTGCAGGCTTCTCTGCCATTAAATCAAAACCCAATGGTGGAATACTTCGTGGATAGGCTCCATCGTTCATCCCCAGCAAACACACGACTTTAAATGGAACAGAACGCATTGGCATCAATGTACAAAAGTTAACGGCTCCTGCTAAGAAGCGCTGACTAATTTTTTCATCATCAAAGCGTACTGAAAGCTCGTCCCTAATCAAACGAAGTGAAATTGATTCTTCATAACCTGACACCATCGCATTTTCAATAATTTGATGCCATTGGCTGGTTAAAAGGGCTAAGACGAGCTCAGTTTCACTATCAACTATAAAACAACTATCAATAAGTTGCTGACAAAGATCTTTCCATTCATTAAGCGTTTTTTCTAACGCTAATATGGCACGCCATTCTCTTAATGTATTAATTAATAAAGCCAATTTCCCTGCTAGTTGAGCAGCTAACCCACTACACTCATCGTAAGGCAAAATACCATTCCATGGGCCATTTCGACTATCCATGGCATACCCCAATAGCATTCGACTTAAACCAAATTGCCACGTATTTTGCCCTATAACGGGTAAAGCAAATGAACGTACATTATCGTCGTCAAGCCCCCAGCGGATCCCTGACTCGTTCACCCAACGTCGTAGCAAACTTAATTCACTTTCATCAATCCCAAAACGCTGAGAAAAAGCCTTAACCTCAAGTAAACTAAGTACTTGTTCCGTAGAAAACCGACTTTGTGGCAAATCTAACAATGTGATAAACGCCTGCAAAATTGGGTGAGCTTGTAATGCTTTCCTGTCAGAAATAGAAAAAGGGATATAGTGTGAAGATGTTGTATTACCAAAAACAGCTTGAATATACGGTGCGTAACTGTCTATATCTGCCACCATAACAATGACATCTCTTGGCGTTAATGATGGGTCTTCTTCAAAAATAGACAGCAGATGATCTTGCAACACCTCAACTTCACGTTGGGCGCTATGACACAAATGGAACGAAATAGAATTATCCCCTTTATGTATTAGCCCTTTTCCTTGACTTGTTTTATAGTTTTCTATTGTCGTACCAAGTTGTGCGTGATCCTCAAGATCTAAAATATCTTGCTGAATATTTTCTAGCAGGCTCGCTCTATTTGTATCAACATAAGCAGAAATTTCATTTGCTGTATCAATTTGAGAAATAAAATATAAATTATCTCGACCAAGCTTCCCCCACGAGGCCAGTAGCGGATTCGCAATATCCTGCTCCCCCTCATCATTAAATAGATGAGGTACATGCTCTTCAATTTTAAAACGCGATATCTCATGTTTATCAAGATA
Organism: Providencia xihuensis; assembly: GCF_041953405.1. Classification (NCBI taxonomy): domain Bacteria; kingdom Pseudomonadati; phylum Pseudomonadota; class Gammaproteobacteria; order Enterobacterales; family Morganellaceae; genus Providencia; species Providencia xihuensis. Next base: position 3,522,709 of record NZ_CP169565.1, read on the forward strand.
ATGACGTAATTTTCTTTGTTGTAATTTTGCTAAAAAAGAAGCGCTCTGAATATCCCCCCAATAATAACGGCAAGGGTTTGTAAACATTAAATGGATGTCGGTATGCTCCGCAATGGCATTCAACGCTTGAAGATAAACAGGTGGGAGTGATGAAATTCCGCAAATAAAAATACGCTTAGGAAGCATTTTCCCTAAAGAAGGTGTACTTCTCAGCTTATCAATAAAATTTTCGTATAAGTTAGCTCGATGCCAAGGTGATTGATTTAATTCATTTGAGTATTCAACAAGACATAGCCACAACCTTTTCTGCCATAGCTGATTAGTACTAAGCCCTTCTATTAGCTCATTTTGTTGCCATTTTTCAATCCATTGTGGCCGATAGACTAGATATTGGTCAAATAGGTCTGCAACCCTTCCCGCAAGCTGATGAAGTTTTCGTTTATCGGTATCATGTTGTAGATAATGTCTTAATGGTTCAAATTCTTCATCATCAATAACCTTGGGTAAAATTGTCATCAATTTCCATGTCATTGCTTGTTTGGTATACGCACTTTCTTTCGGTATCTCAGGCAACACACGCCTGAACATGTCCCATATAAACGTCGCTGGTAACGGGTAGTTAATATTTGCGGCAATCCCGAATTGCTTTGCGAGTTCAATCTGTAACCACTGAGACATTCCAGGGCTTTGCACTAAGATGATTTCTTGTTCAAAGGGGTGAGATAAAGGCTCATTTTTCATTAAATGAGCAATGAGCTCTTTTAACAAATCTAATTGGTTAGAATGATAGACTTGAAACATGACGCTCTCCTATTGAGCAATACCAACGGCTAAGCGAAAGCCGCTGCCTAGGAATAAGTAATGAAACCATCAACTCAGTGCAAAACTCCGCTGGGTAGCGGTAACTTTGCTCAATCTTTCCAACAGAGTATCGTAAATCTGTATCAATGAAAGACCTTTCCGTCTTCGAAATTTCATCGACCAGTATTCGTTGTTTTTCTAATGCACTATGCAATTCCCTGACAGCCATTGAACTCTTATATAATTGATTAAAATTCAATACGATATATTGTGTATAGTTTAGCAAAGCGATAAGCAGGATAGCAAAAACCACCATAGCTATCATTGATTCTATTAATGCAAACCCTTGTTGTTGTATTTTCACAAACAAAATCCTTTTTGTTGAACAGGACAGTAATCTAACCAGCCATTCTTACGGGGAGTAACTCTCTGCTTCAGAGGATCCCATTCAACCCATTGGTACACTTTAATATCTAAACCATCTTTATAAGAACTTTGACCTGATAAAATAGAAGTTGAGCGACCATAAGGCTTTAAGCAGCTTTTCCAATTTTGTGTTACGTTTTGCTGACAAACCCATTTTTTCTTTGTATTTATTTCCCAAGGTAGCGTTAAACCCCACGCTAACGCGGATTCCGCTCGGTTAAACGTATGATAATATTTAGTTTCTTTGTGCCACTCATCTAAAGCTCGACTTTGAAAAAAATGAAGAGAACTCATTAATAACAAACTCATAGTCATTAAAATAACTGTCATCACTAAAGCAATATTACCTCTTTGGCTGTCCATTTTTGCCATTATAAATTCCTAAGCTTTACTGAGATTCTGTAATCAAAAAGCTGTCCAGCTAATAACCTTGTTTCAACACTCATAATAACTTCAAGTAGTTGAGTACCTTCAATCCAATTAAAAGCTAATTTTTTTACTGTAACCAATTTTGCATCTAATAATGACTGCCAACTTGTTCCGCTACAATCCCTAACATTTCGGTTTGACTCTAGCTTTCCATTATTTAGCCGATAGCCAAAATAGTCTGTCTCTCTTTTTTTTGACTTAACAGCCGCCCATTCACCTGATAAGTCTTGGTCATAGGCAAAAATGATACACGTATTTTTTCCCTCACTTAACGATTTAGCGCTAATCATTATTGGTTCTCCCAGACAACTAGAATTGCGGCAATAACCAATGCGCCTAAAGTCCTTTTCCATATTCAGTAAAACCTGCCTGACGTCCCTATTTATTTGATATTGAAAATAAGCGCGGTAAGTTTGCTTAAAGATTGAAGGGATACTATTCATAACAGCGAGACAAATAAGGCTACTTATTACCATTGCAACCAACATTTCAATTAATGTGAATCCTTTTTGCCTTGTCTTATTTAAGCAATTTACCAGCGTCAACATTTAGGTATCCCTGCCATACCAAAGTGTGAACAGGCTCTAACTCTCCCTAAAGCAGACATATAAATAGAAATAACCTTATCTTTATTCTTTAACTGAAAACTAAATGCGCGGCTGGTGCCTTGCTTCCCATATAACTCGACTGAAGTACGAGTTGAGCTAGCCAGTTCAATTCCCTGAAATTTATCAGATGTAATATTCCCTACCTCTTGGTGTGTGTTTGAATCTTTGATGGACATACACCAGTCAGCTTTTCCTGATCTTACAAAAAGAGTTTGCTGTCGATTCATGTAAATTCCTTCTTTTACATGCTGATAAATAAACTCAGTCAGTTGCCTCGCAGTATCAATGAGCCGTTGTTGCTCAATGTGTTGTTGCCAAGAATGCAGCCCCGAAAAAGCAGTCAAAGAACAAATAAATAGCACAACTAATATCTCTATTAATGTAAAACCTAGCTGAGTTTGATCCAGTTTGATTTTCATAAACCCCCTCCATGCATATAGAGAAGGAATCTCGCTAAAAAAAGCGAACATAACGAGTAAATGTTTTTCTGTTTACATAGTTCTTCCCAAAAAAATGAATGCTCTTGACTTGAGTTTAAATCAATTTGCGAAACGCTTCGCAAAATCATAGATAGCATCCAAAAAAGTGGAGTTTTTTTACTCAAGGAAAAACAAAATAAAACACACCAGTAAAGTGTAAGCAGCTTAAGGAGGAGAAATATGTATTCAAGAATAGGGCAGGTGGTGGCTCATCATCTCAAGCCACCATAGTTATGAAAGAGAATAATTAAACAGTAAATGGATACTTGATAGCTTCATGACACTGATACCCATCAAGTGTGAAGTCATCTGTTGTTACCCATGTTTCAATATCTTCTAACGTTTTAATTTTTGGGTTAATTGTTAATGAAGGAGAAGGAAATGGTTCACGCTTTAATTGCATATCTCTCATCAACGGTAACTGATTTTCATAAATATGTGCATTTACAATTTTATGATAGGCCTTACCTGCTTTATGACCCGTAATCCGTGCCATTAATGCAAGTAAAACAAAGCATTGTACTTGATTGAAATTCAAGCCGAGCGGGACATCACAGCTACGCTGATATGATGTTAGATGCAGCGTATCGCCTAACAGCGAAAATGTATGAGTGTGCATACAAGGACGTAGGCACCCCATTTCAAATTCACCTGGGTTATAGAAAGTGATAATTTCCGCACGGTCATCAATGCCATTTTTTAAGTTATTAACCACTTTTTGAAGTTGATCAAGATGGGTGCCATCTGGGCGTTGCCATGAGCGACCTTGAACACCATAAACACGGCCCATATCATCCTCCCCCTTTCGATGAGGATTATTCAGCCAAGCTTGGTTTTCATTCGCATTTGCATTCCATGTGTTGCAACCAATTTCACGAAATTGTGCTGCGTTATCATAACCACGCAAATAACCCAGTAGCTCAGCAATCGCCGCTTTATAAAAGCTTTTACGAGTCGTAATCAAAGGGAACTGATTATTACCAACATCATATTCAAGATCGGCATTAATTACAGTTAAACAACGAACGCCCGTGCGTTTGTTTTCAACCCATTGCCCTTCATCAATAATACGTTGGCATAACTCTAAATACGGCTTCATAGTGGCTCTCTTATTCGAAATAACTTAACTGGCAAGCTTAGAACTAAATACCTTATTTTCAATTAAATTATTGTATTTAAAATACTAAGCTAGCCTCAACAACAAGGTGATTTAACTACCTTTAGGCTCTTTTTCTGGTTTATGCGCAGGGACATTTTGACCATATTTATATGCCCATACAATCATTAAAATTCCAATAATTATCATTGGGATAGATAAAATTTGCCCCATACTAATACCGCCAAATAACCCAAGCTGGGCATCTGGTTGCCTGAAGAATTCAACAATAATCCTAAACGCACCATAACCAATTAAAAATAACCCTGAAACGCTCCCCATTGGCCTTGGTTTACGAACAAATAAATTCAGGATAAGGAATAAGACAATACCCTCTAAGAACATTTCATACAGCTGTGAAGGGTGCCTTGGTAATACACCATATTGCTCTAAAATCGGTAATAAAGAAGGGTCCTGCGCAGCCAATTGAATATCTTCGCTGCGTGAATGCGGGAATAGGAAAGCCCAAGGCGTATCAAGGGTTACACGTCCCCATAATTCACCATTAATAAAATTACCGATACGCCCCATTCCTAAACCAAACGGGATTAACGGAGCAACAAAGTCAGAAACTTGAAGAAAACGGCGACGAGTACGATGTGCAAACCACATCATGGCACAAATCACCCCAATTAAGCCGCCATGAAAGGACATCCCGCCATCCCAAACCTTAAAGAGATAAAGCGGATCATCAAGGAAAACAGGGAGGTTATAGAAAAATACGTAGCCAAGACGACCACCAACAAATACGCCCACAAAACCAATATATAGTAGGTTTTCAACTTCGTTTTTAGTCCAGCCGCTATTTGGTTTTGCAGCACGGCGCCCTGCTAACCATAATGCGAAAACAAAACCAACAAGGTACATAAAACCATACCAGTGCAACGATACTGGCCCAATTGAGAACATAACAGGATCAATTTCCGGAAATGCTAAGTAGCTGTTACTCATCGTTCCCCACTTTTAATGATTAAGCCAATAGTTGGCTGGCTATAAAATATCCAATACACGTCAACGCATTTGAATGCGCGCAAAAGCATACAACAAAAGGTATGGTAACTTATACTCGAATATAATAATTTAACCGCAAACACGCAAAAATAAGGAAGCTAAATTCCACCACGAACAAACCCACCTAAGCGATGAATTTCCATAAAGTGGCTCGCTTCTTTTCGAACATTTTCACATGTTTCTGCCATTAATAATTTATCTACCAAATCAGTCATTAGCTCAGGATCAAGTTGACGAATAAGGTACTTCATCCTCGGAACACTTCGCCCACTCATACTTAAAGAGCGGTAACCAAGGGCAATTAATATCATAGCACTGAGTGGCTGGCCTGCCATCTCACCACACACACTGACAGGAAGCGCCAAACGCTGACACTCTTCACTGACCTTCGCCAGAAAGCGAATAACAGCAGGATGAAGATTATCATATAGCGCAGCAACATGTGTATTATTGCGGTCAACAGCAAGTAAATATTGTGTAAAGTCATTGGTACCAATAGAAATAAAATCTACGCGTTTTTTTATCTCTGGCAACAAAAATAACAACGAAGGTACTTCAAGCATTACACCAATTTGTGGCATTTTTACTGGCTGTCCAAGCAATTGGCTGACCTCTCCTTTCGCTCTTTTTATTAATGAAATAGCTTCATCTATTTCATTAATACTGGTCACCATAGGCAACAGAATGCGTAAATTTCCAGATAATGCATTAGCCCGTAGCATCGCCCTTAATTGAATTAAAAAAATCTCAGGCTGATCAAGCATTATGCGGATCCCTCGCCAACCTAGACTTGGATTTTCTTCACTAATAGGCATATAAGGAAGCTGCTTATCTGCCCCAATATCAAGGGTACGTAGCACGACAGGCTTTGTTGGAAATAACTGTAAAACTTCTTTATATAGCTGTTTTTGTTCATCTTCTGAAGGAAAACCATTGTGCAGCATAAACGGTAATTCTGTACGGTATAGCCCAACACCATCAACCCCTGTATTAATTTGCTGCTCATAGCGCGGACTTAACCCTGCGTTTAGGTGGATCTGTATTTGTTCACCACCTATTAAGGTTGCATCTTGCTCTAAAGTTCCCTCAGCCAAACGACTAATCACATTCTCTTCTTCAATAATCTGCTGATATTCCTGAATAATTAGGTTTTCGGGCTCAATGAAAACCTCACCACGGTAACCATCTAAAATCAAATGGCGATTATGTAGTAGAGACGGTTCAATATCCGCTCCCATTATGGCGGGAATACCCATTGCTCGGATTAAAATTGCTGAATGCGAGTGCGTTGCGCCATCACGGACAATAACACCCGCGAGCTGCTCCATCGGCAACTCAGCAAGCACACTGGCACTGAGTTCATCAGCCACTAAAATAAAGCGATCGGGCCACTGTTCATTCGCCGTTAACGAATCATCAAGATGAAATAATAAACGCTGACCTAACGCCTTGAGATCTGCGCCCCTTTCTCTTAAATAGAGATCTCGTAAACGAGAGAATTGCTCAACATAGTTTTCAATAACCGTTTTCACCGCCCATTCAGCAGCGGCTCCGCCATCAATGGCTGTAAATAGATGTTTTTTAAGCTGAGGATCACTAAGCAAATGATTATAAAGGTCAAAAATTGCTGCGCTTTCTTTTGCAGAACTCGCCATAAAGCGTTTGCTGATCCTCCGGCATTCTGCCGTTGCACTTTCTAAGGCGGCAATTAAACGTTGCTTTTCACTATCGATATCAATGGCGCTGGTTTGGCTGATGCTATCAAAAGAGGGCTGTGAATTGTCTTGCCAACCATAGGCCATTGATATTCCCTGAGAAACAGGAATAGCTTTAATTCTATTTTGTCGATACTGCCCAAAAATCCCTTTGGCTTGTGCTTGTGATAAAATCACGGCAAGCTGCATCGACAACGTCACCATGAAAGACTCTTCTGTCTCATTAAACAGTCGTTTTTCTCTTTGCTGAACGACAAGCACGCCTAATAATTGACGTCGATAAACAATAGGGACACCCAGAAAGGCTTTAAGCTGCTCTTCTTTTAATTGAGGAAGGTATTTATATTGAGGGTGTTCACGAGCATCAGCGAGGTTTAGCATTTCAGATTGACGCCCAACAGCGCCAACAACACCTTCATCAAAGCCAAGGCGAATAGCAATCCCGCTAGGTTTTTTTAACCCGCGGGTTGCCATTAAGTAATAGCATTGGCGAGGGTGATCAGCCAAGTAAATCGAACACACATCGGTTCGCATTGCTTTGCAGGTTTCATCCACCAACACTTCTAGCGCATCAGTCAAACTTGTCGCCATCGCAACTTTTTCGACAATTTCACGTAAACGCATCAACATAGGCTTACTTTGCTCCGCGCCTACGGTTATTAAAAGCGGGTCGTTGTGGTAATTTTTGTTCCTGTAAAGGCATAACAACTGGAGCGAATTCTTTCATTACACGGCGATAGACTTCCCGTTTAAAAGAAACCACCTGCCTGACAGGATACCAATAACTGACCCATCGCCAGCCATCAAATTCTGGCGATTTACTGCGCTGCACGTTTATATCGGCATCATTACATTGCAGTTGGAGTAAAAACCAACGCTGTTTCTGCCCAATACAAACTGGTTTTGTATCCCAACGCACCAAACGCTTGGGTAATTTGTAACGTAACCAATTACGGGTAGATGCCAGTAACCTGACATCCTTACGCTGTAGCCCAACTTCTTCGTATAACTCACGATACATCGCTTGCTCAGGTGATTCCCCTGGGTTGATGCCCCCTTGAGGAAACTGCCATGAGTGCTGACCATAGCGGCGAGCCCATAGAACCTGCCCTTGCCGATTACAAATTACAATTCCTACATTCGGGCGGTAGCCATCATCATCAATCACTCGACTACCCCAATAACCAAATTTGAAAGATACCTAATTGTTTCACACATACCCTAACTGGTAAACCTATATCAATACAGTTTGCAGATATGTCCGAAGTCTCTACAATAGTGAGTGCCTCAACGGGGTGCCAAAATTATTTTGGCTGAGAAATAACCCGTAGAACCTGATCCGGTTAATACCGGCGTAGGGATTTGAGCCACCGCCTGCAAACCTGCATCGGTTCACTCTCAAATCCTGTGTCACTCTCTTTTTAGCGCAGGAAAAAGCATGTTTAAAAACAAAATTATAGCATCGATTTTTACCCTCAGTGCACTCAGTTTGAGTCAATTCGCATGGGCAGAGAAACCAACCCTAACTGTCTATACCTATGACTCCTTTGCTGCAGAGTGGGGACCAGGCCCGCAAATTAAAAAGAATTTTGAAGCTCAGTGTGACTGTGAATTAAAAGTTGTTGCGTTAGGTGATGGTGTTGCCCTGTTAAACCGTTTGAGAATGGAAGGCAAGAAAAGTAAAGCTGATGTTATTTTAGGCCTAGATAACAACCTATTAGATTCAGCTGAGAAAACAGGCCTTTTTGCCCCTGCTGAAATTGACACAACCGCACTAAAATTACCCATTGCATGGGATAGCTCTGTTTTCATTCCTTATGACTATGGATATTTTGCATTCATTTATGACAAAAATAAAATCCAGCAACCTCCCGCAAGCATGGATGCGCTATTAAACAGCAAAAATAACTGGAAAATCATCTACCAAGACCCACGCACCAGTACACCAGGACTTGGGCTGATGTTATGGATTGAAAAACTGTATGGTGATAAATCCGCTGATGCATGGAAAAAAATGGCAGGAAAAACCCTAACAGTCACCAAAGGTTGGAGCGAAGCATACGGTTTATTCTTAAAAGGTGAAGGGGATTTTGTTCTGAGTTATACCTCATCGCCAGGCTACCAGATGCTAAATGATAAAAAAGATAATTATGCCGCGGCATTATTTAATGAAGGTCATTACATGCAAGTGGAAGTTGCTGCAAGGTTAAAAAACAGCCCACAGCCTGAACTTGCTAAGCAATTCTTGCAATTTGTTTTAACACCTGATTTCCAAAATACCTTACCGACCACTAACTGGATGTACCCTGTCATTGATATCCCTCTCCCAGACGTTTACAACCAACTTCCTCTACCAGAAAAAGCCTTACAATTTAGTTCACAAGAAGTGGCTAAAGAACGTCAAAATTGGACACGTTTATGGCAAACCGCCGTCAGTCGTTAATTAATCTGTCTTTATTGCCAGGAGTTCTCGCTTCTGGTTTATTAATTGCGATAGCGCTCCTCAGCTTTGGGGCGCTCTGGTTTTTTGCGCCTGAAATAGCCATTGATGACATCATCAGCGATAGTTATCTATGGCATGTCATTGGCTTTACCTTTTGGCAGGCATTTTTATCAGCTGTTTTTTCTGTGCTTCCCGCCATTTTCCTTGCGAGAGCGCTTTACCGCCGCCGTTTTTGGGGGCGGTCATTATTTATACGCCTCTGTGCGATGACACTTGTCCTCCCCGTTTTAGTCGCTGTTTTTGGTATTTTATCGGTATATGGACAAACAGGTTGGCTGGCAAAAGTTTGCCACTGGCTAGGCGTGGAATATCACTTTTCCCCGTACGGCTTAAAGGGGATTTTACTTGCGCATATTTTCTTTAATATGCCGCTCGCCACAAGGATGTTGCTGCAATCTTTAGAAAACATCGCCATTGAACAACGGCAATTGACCGCACAATTAGGTTTTAATGAGTGGCAGCAGTTTAAGATCTTAGAATGGCCTTATTTACGTAGGCAAATTCTACCAACTGCCGCACTGATCTTTATGTTGTGCTTTGCCAGTTTTGCCACCGTACTCGCTTTAGGTGGTGGCCCTGCGGCAACAACGATTGAGCTCGCAATCTATCAAGCGCTTAATTATGATTTTGACCTTGGTAGAGCCACAATTTTGGCGCTCATCCAATTGTTTTTCTGTATTGGATTGATGTTTATCTGCCAAAAAATCAATAACTTATTTTCTGTTGGTTTTAGCCAACAAACGCGGTGGGTAGACCCCGCAGATACCCTTTTTCGCCGTATTCGTGACTGTTTATTAATTGTGACGGCGATGCTATTGCTACTTCCCCCGCTGCTTGCAGTGTTTTTTGATGGTTTAAACGGGCAGTTATTCTCTGTTTTACAGCAACCTGCATTATGGCAAGCCACAGGAACATCCCTTTTTATTGCACTATGCGCAGGTGTAGTCTGTGTGATTCTCACTTTGATGTTGCTTTGGAGTAGCCGTGAGCTGCGTTTACGCCACGCAATGCGACTTGGACAAGCGATTGAATTAAGTGGTTTAATTATTTTAGCCATGCCTGGGATTGTACTTGCAACGGGATTTTTTATCTTTTTCAATGAAACCATTGGACTACCCGAGTCACCCTATCCCTTAGTGATCATGACCAATGCCTTGTTGGCTATCCCGTATGCCTTAAAAGTCCTAGAAAACCCAATGAGAGACACCGCGGAGCGATATAATCCTTTATGCCAATCCTTGGCAATAACAGGGTTTAACCGTTTTAAAATTATCGAACTCAAAGCGTTACGCAAACCTATTGCCCAAGCACTCGCATTCGCCTGTGTGATTTCGGTGGGGGATTTTGGCATCGTCGCCCTGTTTGGCAATGAAAATTTCCGCACACTTCCCTATTATTTGTACCAACAAATTGGGGCGTATCGCACCAACGATGGTGCAGTAACAGCGATGCTACTGTTATTACTGTGTTTTTGTTTATTTAGCCTGCTCGAACGTATTTCAGGAAAACACCATGATTAAACTGACAAATTTAGACTACCAATATGATAACTTAACGATGTCATTTGATTTTTCAGTAACATCAGGGGAATGTGTCGCGATTATGGGGCCAAGTGGGGCGGGAAAAAGTACGTTACTAAGCTTAATCAGCGGTTTTCAGTTTCCCAAAACAGGCACGATAGAACTTAATGGGCAAGATCATACCTTTACCCCGCCAGCACAACGCCCTGTTTCCATGCTATTTCAAGAAAACAATTTATTCGCACACTTAACGATACGGCAAAATATCGGCCTCGGTTTGCAGCCAAGCCTGTGTTTAAGCACAAAGCAAATGCAGGTCGTCGAGCAAATTGCAGCCCATGTCAGCCTAACTGAGTACTTAGACCGCTTGCCCGCACAGCTTTCAGGAGGACAGCGCCAACGTGCTGCACTGGCTCGCTGCTTGGTTCGCAATCAACCGATCTTATTACTTGATGAACCTTTTTCAGCCCTCGACCCTGCGCTTCGCCATGAAATGCTTACGTTGTTAAAAACAGTCTGTATGGAAAAATCCATCACACTATTAATGGTATCTCATAATGTGGACGATGCCCTGCAAATCGCACCAAGAACCTTAGTGGTAGCTGCGGGTGAAATTGCCTATGACGGCGATACACAGGTTTTATTGCAAGGGCAAAGCGCAGCCTCTGCGCTTCTTCGTGTCACCAATACCAATTAATACTGTATAAATTCACACCATTGTCGTATATTATTGGGGATACTAGCAAACCGAGTTGCCCAATGCCCCAACCAATGACCCCTGCACAACAAGGCTTTATCTTGAGCCGGCACTGGAAAGACACCCGCCACGGCGTCGAGGTCACGTATTGGCTTCTTACAGACACACACCCACAAAAAGTGACCATTCCTAATCAAAAAGCAATTGGCTTTTTATCCGCCTCAAAACTGCCGATTGTTCAGCATCTTTTAGATGAGCAACTAAATGTCAGCTACCGATTACTCGAACTCTCTGACTTTAAAAGGGAAAAAGTCTACGCCATCTATTGTCATCAATATCGCCAATTACAAAATATCGAAAAAAGCTGTAAAGAATTAGGTGTTGAGCTATTTGAAACGGATATTCGCCCTTGTGAACGCTATTTAATGGAGCGTTTCATTACAGCGCCTGTGTGGTTTTCCCGTAATTCCCGTGGTGAATACCAGCTCAAACCTTGTGAAGGTTATCGCCCGAACATTAAAGCTGTTTCTCTTGATATCGAAACCAGTCAACATGGCGAGCTGTATTCCATCGGGCTATCTGGCTGTGATGATAATGTGGTGTTTATGCTAGGCCCTGAGCAAGGCCCCGCATTAAATTCAGATCACCGCCTTGTGTATGTAAATAGCCGACCTCAATTGCTTGATAAACTCAATGAGTGGCTACAACAATATGACCCTGATGCCATAATCGGTTGGAATTTAATCCAGTTCGACTTACAGGTTTTGCAAAAACACGCAGAACGCTACGGCATTCCGTTGTTATTTGGCCGGCAAGGAACAAAACTTGAGTGGCGGGAACATGGCTTCAAACAAGGTGTTTTCTTCGCCTCAGCTCAAGGGCGGCTAATTATCGACGGCATCGATGCACTTAAAAATGCGACATGGCATTTTGCTTCATTTAGTTTGGAATTCGTCGCACAAGAACTTTTAGGGGAAGGTAAAGCGATTGATACCCCCTACGATCGGATGGACGAAATCAACCGTCGCTTTGCTCACGATAAACCCTCTTTAGCGCACTACAACATTCAAGACTGTATTCTAGTCCACCGCATTTTCGAAAAAACAGACCTAATGGCTTTCTTACAAGAGCGTTCATCCGTTACAGGTTTAGTGCCAGATAAAATGGGGGGTTCTGTTGCTGCATTCTCCCATCTTTATATTCCACGCTTACATCGCCTTGGCTTCGTTGCGCCAAATTTGACTGAGCACAAAATGCAGTTAAATCCAGGGGGATTTGTAATGGACTCACAACCAGGGTTGTATGACTCCGTGTTAGTGCTAGACTACAAAAGCCTATACCCCTCAATTATTCGCACCTTTTTAATTGACCCTGCGGGCATGATTGAAGGGCTTGCTCACCCTGACCCACAACATTCTGTTCAAGGTTTTCGCCAAGCATGGTTTTCGCGTACAACCCATTGTTTACCTGATATTGTTAGCCATATTTGGCAAGAGCGCGATAAAGCCAAGAAAGAACATAACGCACCACTTTCTCAAGCCCTAAAAATCATTATGAATGCCTTTGCAGGAGTGCTTGGCGCAGAAGGTTGTCGTTTTTTTGACCCGCGATTAACCGCTTCGATTACGATGCGCGGCCATGAAATCATGCGTACAACTAAGCGATTGATTGAATCCCAAGGTTACCAAGTCATTTATGGGGACACGGACTCCACATTCGTCTGGCTACGCGATCAACACAGCGAGGAACAAGCGCAAAAAATTGGCTATGCACTGCGTGATTACGTTAACACTTGGTGGAAACAACACTTAAAAGATGAATGGCAGCTCGAAGGCGTTCTTGAACTTGAGTACGAAACGCATTACCGCCGTTTTCTCATGCCAACCGTGCGTGGTGCGGAAATGGGCAGTAAAAAACGTTATGCGGGTTTAAGCCAAGATAAAATGATATTCAAAGGGCTAGAAACGATCCGTTCAGATTGGACTCCGCTAGCACAAATTTTTCAAAAAGAGCTCTACACCCGAATTTTTCATCGGCAAGCGTATCGTGAATATATTCGTGAATATATCCAAAATATTCGTGAGGGTAAATTTGACGACCGCTTAATCTATCGTAAGCGCTTGCGTCGAAAACTCACTGATTATCAACGTAATGTTCCACCTCATGTCCGCGCTGCACGTGCCGCAGATGACTATAATGTAAAATTGCAACGCCCATTACAGTACCAAAATGGGGGCTGGATAAGCTATATCATCACACAGGCTGGGCCTGAACCCCTCGAAATCGTGACAGCAAGGCCAGATTATGAACACTATATTTCCAAGCAAATCAAGCCAATAGCCGATGCAATTTTACCTTTTCTACAGGATGACTTTGATACCCTATTAACAGGCCAAATCACCCTGTTGTTTTAAAATTTATTATTCCACTGATGCTTTTTTAACAGGTGACGATAAGCCTCGGTTGAATTAATATAACGCCCCTTTGATATCCGCACAGCTAGACTGCACAAATAATGCGCGATAATCAGCAATACTCGTTATAATTCAATCAGCATTTCTTACCTTATCTTTAACGCGATTTTCGCTAAGAAGAACAAGCAATGATGGGAGCCACTGCAATTTGAATTTATTAATGTGTATAATTAATCATCAGGTAATGACTGTTTTTACAAAAATCGAATTCTTCCTTGTGCAACAGATAATGAGTTGCACCAACACTGGGCGAAGACTCTGATAAAAATTGTCTTAAAAAATCTAAGAATAACTCACAAATTTATGGAATTAAGTTAAATCTATGCCATTTACTCTTGGTCAACGCTGGATCAGCGATACAGAAAGCGAACTTGGATTAGGCGCCGTTGTGGCTATTGATACCCGCATGGTAACGTTACTTTTCCCTGCAAGTGGTGAAAACCGCCTATACTCACGCAGTGATGCGCCCATTACCCGGGTGATGTTTAATGAAGGTGATACCATCACCAGCCACGATGGCTGGCAACTTCAAGTTGAAAGCATTGAAGAAGATAAAGGATTATTAACTTACATTGGTACGCGTTTAGACACGCAAGAAACTGATGTAAGCCTCAGAGAAGTGTTTCTCGATAGTAAATTGACCTTTAATAAACCACAAGACCGTTTATTTGCAGGACAGATTGACCGAATGGATCGCTTTGCACTGCGCTTTCGCGCGCGTAAATTTCAAAGCGAACAGGTTAAACATCAAGCCACAGGCCTACGTGGCATACGCGCCAGTTTAATTCCACACCAATTACACATTGCCAACGAAGTTGGCAAACGCCATCACCCACGTGTTTTACTCGCAGATGAAGTCGGTTTAGGAAAAACTATTGAAGCTGGGATGATCATCCACCAGCAACTCATTGCAGGCCGTGCTGAGCGCGTCCTTATCATTGTTCCAGATAGCTTACAGCACCAATGGCTAGTGGAAATGCTCCGCCGTTTTAACCTGCGTTTCTCGCTGTTTGATGATAGCCGTTATAGCGAAGCACAACACGATAGCGATAACCCATTTGAAACCGAGCAATTAGTCCTGTGTTCACTGGATTTTGTCCGTCGCAATAAGCAGCGTTTCGACCAACTAGTTGAAGCGGGCTGGGATATGATGGTTGTCGATGAAGCCCACCATTTACAATGGAGTGAAGCAGCGCCAAGTCGTGAATACCAAGTCATTGAAACATTAGCAGAAAATATTTCATCAGTCCTTCTGTTAACCGCAACACCTGAACAACTTGGCCAAGAAAGTCACTTTGCTCGTTTGCGCCTTCTCGACCCAAGTCGTTTCCATGAATATGCGGAATTTGTTGCAGAGCAGGAGAACTACCGCCCTGTTGCTGATGCCGTTTCATTATTGTTATCTGGCGATAAACTGACTAATGATCAACAAAACTTACTCAATGATTTGATCAAAGAGCAAGATATTGAGCCATTACTGAAAGCCGCTAATCTTGAAACGGAAGATGGCACTGCAGCACGCCAAGAACTGATTAACATGTTAATGGACAGGCATGGCACGAGCCGTCTGTTATTCAGAAATACCCGTAATGGTGTTAAAGGCTTCCCTCGTCGTGAGCTACATTCGTTAAAAATGCCACTACCGACCCAATACCAGACTGCAATTAAAGTCGCAGGTATTATGGGCACCAAAAAAGACACGGAAACCCGCGCGAAAGAGATGCTATACCCTGAGCAAATTTACCAAGAGTTTGAAGGGGAAAATGCGACATGGTGGAACTTCGATCCACGCGTTGAATGGTTGATGGGCTTTTTAACCGCGAATCGCAATGAGAAAGTCCTGGTTATCTGCGCAAAAGCGGCAACTGCACTGCAATTAGAACAAGTATTACGTGAACGTGAAGCAATTCGTGCCGCCGTCTTCCATGAAGGGCTATCACTGTTGGAGCGCGACCGTGCTGCAGCCTACTTTGCTTCCCAAGAAGAAGGGGCGCAGGTATTACTGTGCTCTGAAATTGGTTCAGAAGGCCGTAACTTCCAGTTTGCTAACCAATTAGTGATGTTCGATCTACCATTTAACCCTGATTTGCTAGAGCAGCGTATTGGTCGTTTAGACCGTATTGGTCAAAGTCGAGACATCAGCATTCATGTGCCTTTCTTAGAAAATACCGCACAAGCAGTGCTAATCCGCTGGTACCACGAAGGCTTAGATGCTTTTGAGCACACCTGCCCGACAGGTCGCGCCATTTACGATAAATACTACCAACCACTGCTGCAATTTATGGCTGAACCAACTGTCACCGAAGGGTTTGATGAGTTCATCAAAACATGCCGCGATGAACACGACAGCTTAAAACTGCAATTAGAACAAGGCCGTGACCGCTTGCTGGAGATGCATTCAAACGGCGGAGACGCAGGCAACCAGCTAGCAGAAGAGATTGGTGAAGGTGATAACGACACTGAGCTGGTTAACTTCGCACTAAACTTGTTTGATATTGTTGGTATTAATCAGGAAGATAAGAGCGATAACTTAATCATCTTAACACCATCCGACCATATGCTAGTCCCTGATTTCCCAGGTCTTCCACAAGATGGTTGCACCATCACATTTGATAGGGAACAAGCCCTTTCCCGTGAAGATACACAATTTATCAGCTGGGAACACCCAATCATCCGTAATGGATTAGATTTAGTGTTATCGAGTGATACTGGCAGCTGCGCAGTTTCTTTACTGAAAAATAAAGCATTACCTGTCGGTACGTTATTGACTGAATTAATTTACGTGGTCGAAGCACAAGCGCCAAAAAACCTACAAATCAGTCGTTTCTTACCCGCCACACCAGTACGTTTGTTAATTGATTTAAAAGGCAATAACTTATCTTCTCAAGTGGAATTTGAAAGTTTTAACCGCCAATTAAATGCCATTAACCGTCATATGGCGAGCAAACTGGTGAATGCAGTGCAAAACGAAGTGCACTCAGTCCTGCGTTTGTCTGAACCGATGGTGGAAAAAGAAGCGAAATTACTGATTGAGAGCGCAAAAGATGCCGCTGATAAAGCGTTAACCTTAGAACTTTCTCGTTTAGAAGCGCTAAAAGCGGTCAACCCAAATATCCGTGATGAAGAGCTGGATATTATTGAAGAAGAACGCCAGCAACTGATGACCAATATCGACCAAGCCACATGGCGCCTTGATGCCATCCGCTTAGTTGTCGTGACGCATCAGTAAGCTATAACAATCGAACCATAGAACACGTTATGGTTCGATTGTGAATTTAAAATCTACAACTCGAGTCAGCTAAATCATTACGTCGTGTTTTTACGTAATAACAATAGGATTACCCTAAATAATTCGAGTTGTAGGTAGGCGGCAAGCAAAGATATCTCGGGGAGCATATGCCCCGAGTAGCTGAGCGACACCAACACCCCTACAACTTGAAGTATAACGGGTAATTGAATGATACCTTACAATCCACCACTTGAACCTTGGCTGCATGTCCTATACCAAGATGACCATATTATTGCGGTGAATAAGCCAAGCGAACTACTTTCTGTACCTGGAAAAGCACCTGAGCACCACGATAGCATTATGAGCCGTATTCAACGTGATTTTCCTGCCGCTGAATCCGTACATCGCTTAGATATGGCGACCAGTGGCGTCATGGTTGTGGCATTACACAAAAAGGCTGAGCGTGAGCTAAAGCGCCAATTTAGGGAACGTGAGCCCAAGAAATTCTATATTGCTCGTGTCTGGGGACATTTAGAAAAAGAAGAAGGCTTGATTGATTTACCGCTAATTTGTGATTGGCCAAACCGCCCTAAGCAAAAAGTGTGCTTTGAAACAGGTAAGTCGGCACAAACGGAGTACCAAGTATTGGCGCGCGAAGAACAAGCTACTCGCGTGAAGCTTTCACCCATTACGGGACGTTCTCACCAACTGAGAGTCCATATGTTAGCTTTAGGCCACCCAATATTAGGCGACCGTTTCTATGCTCACGATGAAGCAAAAGCCTTAGCTCCACGCTTACAGTTACATGCTCAGGAGTTATATATCACCCATCCTGAATATGGCACGCCAATGCATTTTACCTGCCCACCGGATTTTTAACGCTAGATTTATTTGATCGTTTGATTAATTTTCCCGCCCCCTACCATACCCTAAATAGTTCGTGTTGCAGCTAGGTGGCAAGAGAGCAAATCCCTAGGAGCATACAAAAGTATGTGACTAGGGTTCGTGATACAACGAGCGCTACATGCAGAAAAATGCACATTGCCTGCTAGAGCAAATTCTCATTTTATTTGGATGAGTGAATTTTTTGTTTTCAATTATTCCCCTGATTTCCCCTAAATAGTTCGTGCTACCACACGGCGTCGATTGAGCGAATCCCTAGGAGCGTAGATAACTACGTGACTAGGGTTCGTGAATGAAGACAACAAAGTGGTAGTGCGAAATATGACGGGGAAATTTATTTGAAGCCGAGCTCCTTCTTGACTAAGTCATAAGCCGCTTGGATTGATTGCGCTTTCTGCTTCGCAATCTCCATCATTTCTGGTGGTAAACCTTTCGCCACCAGTTTATCTGGATGGTGTTCACTCATTAACTTACGGTAAGCACGTTTAATTTTTGTCGGTTCGTCGTTAGGAGATACACCAAGGACTTTACAAGCATCTTCTAAGGTTGGGCCATTAGATTGCTGATAATACCCCCCTGATTGCTGCTGGGAGTATCCTTGGCCAAATTGACGACCACTTTGAATCATATCTAAGAATTGCTCGAACTGAACTTTTGATATACCCAGCTCTTCTGCGATGATAAACAGCACTTTCCTTTCGTTTGGATGGAGGGAACCATCGGCAAAAGCAGCCTGTAATTGAATTTCCAGAAACATCTGAATGAGGTCGAAACGACCATAGCACGCCATGCGTAATTGTTTTAAAACATCACGTAATGGAAAGTTAGGCGACTTCCCTTCACGAAAGGCTTGTTGAGCGGCTTTTCTAGTTTCTCCGTGCAGCTGCATTCTATCCATCAAATTTGATGCGAGCTGAATGTCCGTCTCGGTTACACGGCCTTTGGACTTGGTTAAATGCCCTAAAATCTGGAAGGTGCTCGCAAAGAAAATAATTTGGCGATCACGTTTATTCATCGACCCGGCAAATTTACGTTGTATTGATGCTTTATCAAAGCCGTGGCCAATAATTAACCCCGCTAACGCCCCCCAAAAGCCTAATCCAGAGACGATTGCGAGTATTACGCCAATAATTTTACCCCAATAGTGCATATATCCCTCAATTCTTCAATGCTCAAAATGCAATTTTGCATTATCATACTATTCATTCTGCTCTATGCATAACTACCCGCGCGTAAAGTTTCTTACATTATACTGGCGCAAAGTGGTTGGCTAAGTTAGTCTTTGAGCGTTTGCTGGCTGTGCCAATGATGACGGAACCGCATATTTGATGATGAAAAAAAGCTATCCAACACTAGTTGCCACCCTTGTATGGGCGGCTATTTACAGTCAGCAAGCGCATGCTGACCTTGCGCAGCAGTGTATGCTGGGTGTCCCTGTTTATACAAAACCGATTGTAAAAGGCGACCCTAACAACCTGCCTATTAATATTACGGCTGAAGATGTTCGTGGTGAATACCCTAATTTTGTTGAATATGACGGCAATGTCGATATCCAACAAGGGAACCAAACACTGACGGCTGATAAAGTTAAATTAACGCAGACTGAAACTGCGGGGCAACCACCCGTTCGTGAAGTTACTGCCACGGGCAACGTTCACTATGATGACCCTCAAATTATCTTAAAAGGCCCTTCTGCTTGGTCAAATTTAGATAATAAAAATACCGACGTAAACGACGGTAACTACATGATGGTCGGTCGCCAAGGCCGTGGTGATGCGACGAAAATGAAAATGCGTGGCGAAAACCGTTATTCCATCATGGAAAACGGGACATTCACCACGTGTTTACCTGGCAATAATAGCTGGAGCGTTGCGGGCTCTGAAGTCATTATCGACCGCGAAGAGGAAGTGGCTGAGATTTGGCATGCGCGCTTTAAAGTCGGCGATGTACCGATTTTCTACAGCCCATACATGCAATTACCGATTGGTAATAAACGCCGCTCTGGTTTCTTGATCCCAACAGGCAGCTACTCGAATAATGATGGCTTAGAATTTTCTTTACCGTATTATTGGAATATTGCCCCTAACTACGATGCGACCATCACGCCTCAGTTTATGACTCATAGAGGTGTGAAGTTAAACAACGAATTCCGTTATCTCATTACACCAGGTACAGGGACTGTTGCCTTTGATTATATCAATCGCGACCGTGCTTATATCAAAGATAAAGACCGTGAAAAGCGTGCTGCTCGTGATAGCGATGACCGCTGGTTATTCTATTGGCGTCATTCAGGCACCTACGCGGGGCACTGGAATTTTGCATCTGATTACACCAAAGTCAGCGATCCACAATACTTTACCGATTTCAGCTCTCAATATGGTAGTACAACTGATGGTTACGCTACGCAAAAATTCAGCGCAGGCTATTCAGATACCAACTGGAATGCAAAGGTAACTCACAAACAATTCCAAATCTTTGCAGATAACCCGAACAAACGCGCTTATAAAGCAGAGCCTCAAGTTGACTTCAATTATTATAAAAATAATTTAGGTGCTTTTGATGTGCACACCTATGCACAAGCCGCTCGCTTTACCAGCGTGGGCAAAAATAACCCTGATGCAACGCGTTTACACATTGAGCCAGAAGTGAACCTGCCATTATCTAATGGCTGGGCAAACATGAATAACAGCATCAAACTGTATGCCACCCATTATGACCAAGATATTCCAACATCAAATACGGATACTAGCTTAGAGAAAAACGTTAGCCGCGTGCTCCCAATGTTTAAGAGTGATGCGAAAGTCGTTTTCGAGCGCGACCTTTTCCAAGGCAGCGATTATGTACAAACATTAGAGCCTCGTGTTCAATATCTGTATATTCCGTATAAAGATCAGGACAATATCAATAACTTTGACTCATCTTTATTGCAATCGGATTACAGTGGTTTATTCCGTGAACGTATTTACAGTGGCCTTGACCGTATCGCTTCTGCAAATCAATTTACTACGGGTTTAACCACGCGTGTCTATGATGATGCACTCGCAGAACGTTTTAATTTCTCTGTTGGGCAAATCTATTACTTTGAACGCCCACGTGCAGGGAACTCAAACCGCCCTATTGATGATAAGAGCAACACGGGTTCTTTACTGTGGGCGACAGATTCTATGTGGCGCATTGATGAAAACTGGGGCATTCGTGGTGGGTTACAATACGACCGCCGCCTTGGTAACGTCACAATGGGTAATGCCGTTGCAGAATACCGTTTAGATGCCGACCGTTTAGTTCAATTGAACTACCGTTTTGTTGACCGTGATTATATTCAAGCCACTTTCCGTGATTTAGATAAAATCGGTAAAAATCAGGAATTACCAGAATATCAACGCGGTATCTCTCAAGTCGGTACAGTTGTAAGTTGGCCGTTAAGTGAACAATGGGGCTTTGTCGGTTCCTATTATTACGATACAAAACAACAGCAATCTGCAAGCCAATTGGTTGGATTGCAATACAATACTTGCTGTTGGGCAGTCAACCTTGGTTATGAACGCAAGATTGTCGGTTGGCAAAAAGAGAAGTTCAGCAGCGAATATGACAATAAATGGTCAGTCAATGTGGAACTTAGAGGCCTAAATAACAATCATAGTTTAGGTAGTCAGAAAATGTTAGAGGCGGGCATCATGCCTTACCAACGTGCTTTCTGATGACAAATAACATCGTTTATTCTGAATAACATGTGACTTACTCTGAATAATTCGAGGTGCAGTTAGGCGACAAGTGAATGAGTCGCTAGGAGCATACATTAGTATGTGACTTGCGCGAGTGAGTGCAGTCAACAACACTGCAACTCGAAGTATGACTGTATTTACTCTGAATAATTTGAGATGTATTTAATCTAAATAATTCGAGGTGCAGTTAGGCGACAAGTGAATGAGTCGCTAGGAGCATACATTAGTATGTGACTTGCGCGAGTGAGTGCAGTCAACAACACTGCAACTCGAAGTATGACGAGTAAAACAACGTATTAGCCCGCATTTTGCGGAATCAAAGTCAATATTATAGGACCATTATGAAGAATTGGAGAACGCTTATTCTGGGACTGATGTTCGCAAGCTCTGCTACGTTGGCTGCGCCACAGCAAATGGATAAAGTGGCTGCGGTTGTCAATAACGGAGTTGTGCTAGAAAGTGACATCCAGAATATGATCAACACCGTTAAGCTGAATGCACAAAACGCACGTCAGCAGATCCCTGATGATCAAACTCTGCGCCATCAAATCCTTGATCGTTTGGTGATGGATAACATCATGCTGCAAATGGCGAGCCAAATGCAGATCAATATCCCTGATGAAGCAGTTACCGCAACCATCGCCGATATTGCCCGTCAAAATGGATTAACACTGGAACAAATGCAACAGCGTTTAACCGCTGATGGCATCAACATGAACCAGTACCGCAGTGAAATTCGCAAAGAAATGCTGATTGCAGAAGTTCGTAATAACGAAGTTCGCCGTCGCGTAACCATTTTGCCACAAGAAGTTGACTCCCTTGCTGAGCAGATGAGTTCACAAGCTAACTATGAAATGGGCGTAAATCTGAGCCACATTTTAATTCCACTACCAGAGAATCCAACACCAGAACAGTTAAAAACCGCGGAAGCGTTAGTGGACAAAATTTTAGCTGACCTGAAAAAAGGCGGTGACTTCGGTAAATTAGCCATTGCTTACTCTGCCGACCCTCAAGCACTCAAAGGCGGAAATATGGGTTGGTCGCGTCTGCAAGAGCTTCCTGTCGTATTTGCTGAACAGCTAAAGAATGCGAAAAAAGGGGATATCGCAGGACCAATCCGTTCAGGTGTCGGTTACCACATTTTACGCGTGAATGATGTCAGTGGTGGTAGCCAACCTATCTCTGTCACTGAGGTAAAAGCACGCCATATCTTGATTAAATCATCTCCAATTATGGATGATGCACAAGCAAGACAAAAACTGAATAAAATTGCCCAAGACATCCGTTCTGGTGCCGTGTCATTTGAAGATGCAGCGAAAGAAAACTCAGAAGACCCAGGCAGTGCATTAAAAGGGGGTGAACTTGGCTGGAATATGCCTGATATTTACGACCCAGCATTCCGCGATGCATTGATGAAACTGAATAAAGGCGAATTAAGCCAACCTGTTCCGTCAAGTTTTGGCTGGCACTTAATTCAGTTAGAAGACACACGCAGTGTAGATAAAACAGACGCTGCGCAAAAAGACCAAGCTTACCGTTTACTGTTCAACCGTAAATTTAACGAAGAAGCGCAAAGCTGGATGCAAGAACAACGTGCTTCCGCTTATGTGAAAATTGTTGATGGCCGCGATAACCAAGCTCAAGATGAAAAATCTAACTAAGCCGATTGTGATTACCCCTGGTGAACCTGCAGGGATTGGCCCAGACTTGCTTATCCAGCTCGCTCAACAGGCATGGCCTGTTGAGCTTGTTGCTTGCGCAGATCCCAACTTATTACTTGAGCGCGCTAAAACATTAAGTTTGCCGCTCACGTTGGGTAAATACGAGCCAAATGACGTACCTAAAGCACACACTGCAGGCCATCTATCCATCGTTTCTGTGCCATTAAATGCCTCGGTGAAAGCAGGAGAGCTTAATGTCAACAATGGCAACTATGTGGTTGAAACACTTGCTAGAGCCTGTGATGGTTGCTTAACAGGTGAATTTTCCGCCATTGTGACGGGGCCTGTGCATAAAGGCATTATTAACGATGCTGGTGTTTCTTTTAGTGGGCACACCGAGTTTTTTGCCGATCGTAGTGGCTGTGATCGTGTAGTTATGATGCTGGCAACAGAAGAATTACGCGTTGCCCTTGCAACCACACATCTCCCGCTAAAAGACGTTTCAGCCGCGATTACACAACAAAGCCTCCATGAAGTCATCACCATTTTACATCATGACTTGCAAACTAAGTTTGGCATTGAAAAACCGGTTATCTATGTCTGTGGGCTGAATCCTCATGCAGGAGAAGGCGGTCACATGGGTACAGAAGAGATTGATACCATTGAACCTGCATTGGAAAGTTTACAAGCACAAGGCATCCATTTAGTTGGGCCACTGCCAGCGGATACACTTTTCCAAGCCAAATATTTAGACCACGCTGATGCAGTTTTAGCAATGTATCACGATCAAGGTCTTCCTGTGCTAAAATACCAAGGTTTTGGTAGAGCGGTAAATATTACCCTCGGCCTACCATTTATCCGCACCTCCGTCGACCATGGCACAGCCCTTGAGCTCGCAGGTACGGGTCATGCAGATGCGGGAAGTTTTATCACCGCATTGACATTAGCTATCCAAATGACATCTAAGAATACATGAATAATCGAGTCCATCAGGGGCACTTTGCCCGCAAACGTTTCGGGCAGAACTTTTTAACTGACCAGTTTATTATCGACAGCATCGTTGATGCGATGAACCCTCTGCCAGGTCAATCCATCGTTGAAATCGGCCCCGGTTTAGGCGCACTCACTGAGCCAGTCGGTAGCCGTATTGAAAAAATGACGGTAGTCGAACTTGACCGTGACCTCGCGGCGCGTTTACACGTCCATCCGCAACTCAAAGATAAATTAACGATCATTCAGCAAGATGCCATGACCGTTGATTTTGGTGAATTGGCGAAACAAGCAGGTCAGCCACTGCGTGTGTTTGGTAACCTACCTTACAATATTTCAACACCATTAATGTTTCACCTATTCACATTCACCAACTCCATAGCTGACATGAATTTCATGCTGCAAAAAGAAGTGGTAAACCGTCTGGTAGCAGGCCCTGGCAGTAAAGCCTTTGGTCGCTTGAGTGTAATGGCTCAATATTATTGTCACGTCGTACCTGTACTTGAAGTGCCACCAACAGCGTTTACTCCCGCTCCAAAAGTAGATTCAGCCATTGTCCGCTTGATCCCACACCGTGAGAATCCATATCCTGTTAAAGATATTAAGTTCTTAAGCCGGATCACCACGCAGGCCTTTAATCAACGCCGAAAAACCATCCGTAACAGCCTTGGTGATTTATTTAGCGCTGAAGAATTAACTGAATTAGGCATCGACTTAAGCACCCGTGCCGAAAATATTTCTGTTGAACAGTACTGCAAAATGGCAAACTATCTTTCTAACCGATCAGAATAGAATGTTGAAGGAGGCACTATGCTTAATGAACCGAATGTAAGCATCCAAGTTCAGAGTGTCTATATAGAGAGCCAATCTCAGCCCGATATTGCCAGATATGTGTTTGCTTATACGATTTGCATTCGCAATTTAGGGCGTGATCCTATCCAATTAATGAGCCGCTATTGGCTCATTACTAACAGCGATGGCCATAAAACAGAAGTTCAAGGTGAAGGGGTTGTTGGTGAACAGCCAATTATTCAGCCTGGAACTGAGTATCGTTATACCAGTGGTGCGGTTCTTGAAACGCCAATGGGTACGATGGAGGGCTATTACGTGATGATTAGCACGCAAGGGGATAATTTTCATGTGGATATCCCTGCTTTTCGTCTGGCAATTCCAACACTGATTAATTAATTATGTCGACATATATAGTAGGTGATATTCACGGCTGCTATCGTGAATTACGTGAATTGATGGACAGTGTCAATTTTGACCCGCAACGAGACACACTATGGTTAACAGGTGACTTAGTCGCTCGAGGTGCAGAGTCGCTGCAAGTTTTACGTTATGTCAAAAGTCTAGGTGATTCTGCTCGTTTAGTCTTAGGCAATCACGATCTCCATTTACTTGGGATCTATTGCAAAATTAGCCGCAATAAGCCTAAAGATCATCTTGATGAATTATTGCATGCACCTGATTTGGATGAACTAATCAACTGGTTACGCCGCCAACCATTGCTGCAAATCGATGAAGAGCGGAAAATGGTGATGACCCATGCAGGGATAACACCACAATGGGACATTGAAACAGCCAAAATGTGTGCAAGGGAAGTGGAAGCTGTTCTCTCTAGTGATGCTTACCCTTTATTCATTGACTCAATGTATGGTGACATGCCAAATAATTGGTCTGATAGCTTGATGGGGCTCGCGCGATTACGCTTTAGCACTAATGCACTGACGCGCTTACGCTACTGTTTCCCTAACGGCCAGTTAGATATGATCTGCAAAGAAAATCCGAAAAAAGCCCCTGCGCCTTTAAAACCTTGGTTCGATTTGCCTAGCCAACTTCCTGAAGACTATTCGGTATTTTTTGGTCATTGGGCGTCATTGGAAGGGAAATGCACACCAGATAACGTATATGCAATGGATACAGGTTGTTGCTGGGGGGGGGATTTAACGCTGCTCCACTGGGAAACTAAGCAATACCATCACCAAAAGTCTTACCAAAAGAGTCGCAAAGAATCTTAATTGAATAAAATGCAAAATGGCGCCATTAAGCGCCATTTTTGTATTTGTAATCGATTGAAAATTAATCTCTTTTCGTCAGAATTTCGAAGCAATACCCGTGAGTATTATTTTCATCCGCTTCGTGATATTCCGTAAAGATAGAATCCCACTCATCGGGTTCATATGCAGGGAAATGTGTATCGCCAATCACTTCAGCATCAACATGCGTCAAATAAAGCTTATTGGCTAATGGTAGAAATTGTTGGTAAACCTTACCACCACCAATCACCATTACTTCTTCAACACCCTCTATCGCTTGCGCGGCGGCAAGTGCCTCTTCAATAGAAGTAACCCAAATAACCGTATTGTCCGCACCTGCTGGATGGCTGCTCAGTACAATGTTGACTCGCTGCGGTAAAGGACGCCCAATAGATTCATAGGTCACACGCCCCATAATCACAGGTTTATTTAACGTATTTCGTTTGAACCACGCGAGATCCCCAGGCAAATTCCAAGGCATCGCTTTTTCCATGCCGATAACCTGATCGATCGCCATTGCTGCGATTAAGCTAATATTCATTTACTCACCTTAGAAGCAAAATATAAAAATTGAGCACACTATACGTAAAGAGATTTGCTTCGTCGACTAAATTTAAACTTCCTTAAACAGCTTTGAATCACTTATACTCGAATTGCTAAAATTAAGACTAAAAATAACATTAAAAATCAAAAAAGAGCCTGTTTTCCTCTCTGAAGAGCCAGACATTCAGTAGATAATTGTTAAGCGCCAAAAAAGACCAAAACAGGGCTAAACAAAGAGATATGTATCATGTACGAAACCAGCATTATGGTGGCGACAATCGCCGCATTAGGGATGCTCTCACCAGGGCCCGACTTCTTTCTTATTGTCAAAAATGCCGCCCGTTACCAACGCTCTGCAGCACTCATGACCGCCTTTGGTGTGATTGCAGCCATTGCTTTACATATGTCTTATTGCGTTGCTGGACTTGCGGTATTAATTACCACCACACCATGGCTATTTAATATTTTAAAATATGCAGGTGCTGCTTATTTGGTATGGATAGGCGTTAAAAGCTTATTGCCTCAGTCTAGCAATTTGGCCGATTTGAGTACCACTAAACACGAAATTGTTTCATTTAAAAAAGCATTTATGCAGGGGTTTCTATGTAATGTATTGAACCCAAAAGCGACGCTATTCTTTCTTGCCGTATTTACCCAAGTGTTGGATATCAATTCAACGTTTGGTGAAAAACTGTGGTTTGCTTTTATTATCTGGGGATTAGCCGTTATTTACTGGCCCATTCTGGTGTTTCTTATCCAAAGTGCTCCTGTCAGAAAAGGGTTGGCGAAAGTGCAAAAATATGTCGATAGAGTACTTGGCGTGATTTTAATTGCCTTCGGAATTCGTGTTGCACTGAGCTAGTTAGCTTAATACATAAAAAAGCAGGTTCTGAATACAGTACCTGCTTTTTGTTTTGCCTATTAATAATTAGTATTGCATCGCTTCTTGTGGTGCAACTACCATCTGACCAACTGAGCCTAGATCCGCTTTTTCCAAGTTTTGGCTATAAAATAAAAATGGAAAATGGTTGTAGGATGGTTGCATCATTTGTACTAATAATTCAGTACGGCCATTCACCCAAACGGTATCTTTCCAACCGTAATCTTCAGGTGGCGTAGGTTGCCCATTCCGATTAATAATTTTAAAGCGTACACCCTCAATATGAAATGCTTGAGGTTCATTTGTGGTGACAATCCAACGCTCCCAATTTCCTTGGCGGCTGGTAATATCCACACGACGGGTATCAATGGCTGCATTATTAATACCAAAACCATCATTAAGGTGAATGTCTCTTTGTGTAATACTGGAGGTAACTTGCGTCTTATCTTCCGTCAATTGCGTTGGCAAACCATCGGTTACCAATGACATCAAACCTGTCGCTTTAATGGTCAACACATTCGTCGAAATTAAGCTATTCGAAGGCTCAAACAATCCTTTTAATCTATCCATAAACGTAGCAGATTCGCCAGCAGTAATACTCAGTTCCTGCGTTTTAGCCATATCAATTAATACTTCACGCCTTTCACCTGGTGCAAGAGGTAACTCTTGAACATTCACTGGAACCGTTAATAACCCTTGATCCGAGGCAATCATCGCAAATGGGCGACCATCACTGATTTTCATTACATAATTACGTGAATTTGATGCATTTAATAACCTTAAGCGTACCCAGCCGCGAGACACTTCAATATAGGGGTTTTGTACACCATTGACTAATAATGTATCCCCGAGGAAACCATTTTCATTGGCTTTATATTCAGGAACACCAAAGTTATCCAACCGTTTGTCTTGAATGATCACTGGAAAATCATCTACGCCATAATGGTTAGGTAAACGAAGGTTTTTTGTAACATCATCTTCGATAATCCACATACCCAACAACCCATTATGGATTTGCTGCCCCATTTTTCCTTGCGTATTTGCATGGTACCAAAGCGTCGCCGCATTTTGGCGAATTGGGATCACTGGAGACCAATCCGCATTAGGGGAGATTAACCTTGCTGCACCACCAATTTGTGTGCCAGGTATCTGCAGCCCACTGACGGTCATTGAAACCGCTTCGGGTAAACGATTGCTGTATATTAACTTGATATCATCGCCATTTTTGACTTTCACCGTCGGGCCTGGGGAAGAACCATTTATCCCCCATACATCCGCAGAATATTTTCCATCAAAAGACCAATGGACTTTTTGTAGTGTTAAAAAAAGCGGCTGTCCAGACCGAGATTCTAACAGTGGAGGAACAGGCAATGCCGTTTCACCTTCGGCACTCGCATTAATTGGCGCATAAAACACACACAGAGCCACCCCTACCGCTACTAGGGTTTGGCATCGATTGAATGACATAAATTCTCCGCTAAACAAACATTCCAGCGCATTTTATTTTTTAATATTCGAGATTTTCAGCCTATGAATTGGCTAATTTTAGATTGGCGCTAGTAATAATACGACTTAGAGACAACAATTTGTTACTTCGCTAATTTTGTGAGCCATGATATCGCGAAAAAAGATTAAATTCTAAAAATATCTTTCTAATATATAAAAATTTAATTAATAGAATTATAAATTGTGTGGTTTATTAATTAGGGATGAATATATGGCAAAGAAATGGTTATTGGCTTGATGTTAGTTGGTATACACAGATAAAACTAAGGGCAATGATTTCCATCGCCCTTTTTATAGCATCCAATTAATTTATTACGGTTTTTTAGCTTGCTTATTCATTTCTTCCACTTCTAAATCAAGCTCTTTGATTTTAGCTTCCATCAATGAATGACAATACTCCGATAACTCCCTAACTTGATCACGGCTATAGGCTGAGGTATCGATAGGCTCTAGCATCTCAATAATAACATTGCCATTGTTCCAGCGATTTAGCTTAATTTTGCCCTGTGTACTAGATACACACACGGGAACAATCGGCACTCCCGCTGCTATAGCGGCATGGAAAGCCCCCGTTTTGAATGGGAGTAAACCGCGGCCACGGCTGCGTGTTCCTTCGGGGAACATCCACACTGAAATCTTACGTTTTTTGATTTGGTTTGCCACTTGAGAGATTGTGTTATGCGCTTTCGAACGATTCGCACGATCAATCAAAATATTCCCCGTGATCCAATATAAAAAACCAAAGAAAGGGATGAACACCAAGCTCTTTTTACCAACTGTGACTGTTCTAGGCAACACACCATTCGACATCGTGACCATATCGTAGTTGTTTTGGTGGTTACCAATATAAATACTTGGACCATAGCCTTTCGCCTTTTTAGGCACGCGGTTGATAACTTTTATACCAAAAACAACGGATAAGCGCCCAAACATATGACCGAATGTCATCACGTGTTTTGGGTTACGTGGGCTGAATAAGCAATAAATGCCACCGCCCACACAAACGAGGATGGTGTAGATAATAACAATAATCGCTCTAATAAGCGCTAACATACTAACCCCAAATTAGCGGAGCCTCAGCGCCCCGCGATGAATTTTAACCTTCGGTGCCAAATACAATGCCTTGATAGGGCACCCATCAAACTTATTGTTATACCTTATCTACAGGTTCGATATCGATACGCTCGATATTGTGCATTCCACGAGGCAAGGATGTTCCTTTACGGCCACGCTCCGAACGGTATTTCTGTAGATCTTCGGCTTTAAATTTCAGTTTTCGTTTACCAAAATGCAGCGTCATTGAAGCACCAACAGGTAAAAGCATCAACCATGTTAATACATCTTCACCACTTGCCGCTTGTGCGCCCGCAATATTGATAATTTTATTCCCTTTACCTTTTGAAAGCTGAGGCAAATCTGCCACAGGGAATATTAACATACGCCCTGCTTTCGTGATTGCCAATAACAAGTCTTCTTGCTCGTTATTTAGCTCAATCGGTGCCAATACTTTGGCATTTTCAGGTAATGAAATCAGTGCCTTACCGGATTTATTTTTTGTCACTAAATCATTAAATGTGCAAATAAATCCATAACCCGCATCTGATGCCATCAAGTATTTTTGCTCTTCTGGCGCCATTAAGACGTGCTCAATCGTTGCGCCTGGTGGCAACGTTAATTTACCCGTAAGAGGCTCACCTTGGCTACGCGCAGATGGCAATTCCAGAGGATCAACCGAATAGCTACGCCCAGTGGTATCAAGGAATACTGCAGCTTGGTTTGATTTACCGCGGGCAGCACCTTTAAAACCATCACCCGCTTTATAGTTCAGGTTGGTTGGCTCAATATCATGGCCTTTCGCACTGCGCACCCAACCCATATCAGACAGCACAACTGTAATCGGCTCTGATGGCAGGATTTCATGTTCGCTCATCGCTTTCGCTTCTTCACGCTCTTGGAGTGGAGAGCGACGGTCATCACCATAAGCTTTCGCATCAGCCTGAATTTCTTTTCTAATTAACGTATTCAAACGACGCTCTGAACCTAAAATCGCTTGTAACTCATCACGCTCTTTCGCTAATTCGTCTTGTTCACCACGGATTTTCATCTCTTCCAGTTTGGCTAAATGACGTAATTTTAGCTCTAAGATAGCCTCT
This sequence comes from Providencia xihuensis, assembly GCF_041953405.1. Taxonomy (NCBI): domain Bacteria; kingdom Pseudomonadati; phylum Pseudomonadota; class Gammaproteobacteria; order Enterobacterales; family Morganellaceae; genus Providencia; species Providencia xihuensis. The sequence goes on from NZ_CP169565.1 coordinate 3,554,154, forward strand.
GCTTGTGTGTCCGAAATATTAAAGCGAGACATCAACACAGGTTTGGGCTCATCTTCAGTACGAATGATTTCAATAACTTCATCAATGTTTAGATAAGCAATTAATAAACCGTCTAAAATATGTAGGCGTCTTAAGACTTTGTCTAAACGATGGTTCAAGCGGTTACGTACAGTTTGACGACGATAAGTAATCCACTCCGTTAGTATCTCAACCAAGCCTTTCACCGCAGGGCGGTTATCTAAACCAATCATGTTGAGGTTAACGCGGTAGCTTCTTTCTAAATCCGTTGTCGCAAATAAGTGGGTCATCACTTGTTCAAGGTCAACCCGATTACTGCGTGGAACAATCACTAAACGAGTTGGATTTTCATGATCAGATTCATCACGTAAATCTTCCACCATCGGCAATTTCTTCGCACGCATTTGGCTAGCGATTTGCTCAAGAACTTTGGCTCCCGAAACCTGATGAGGTAATGCTGTAATGACCGCATTGCCATCTTCTTTTTCCCACACTGCACGCATACGTACTGAGCCACGGCCGTTTTGATAGATTTTACGAATATCTTCACGGGAAGAGATAATTTCGGCTTCTGTTGGGAAATCTGGGCCTGGTATATACCCCATGATCTCATCAAGATTCAGGGTCGGTTTTTCCAGTAAGGCGACCAAAGCTTCCGCCACTTCACGGGCATTGTGTGGTGGAATATCCGTTGCCATCCCGACCGCAATACCCGTTGTCCCATTTAACAAAATATTGGGTAAACGTGCAGGCAACATTTTCGGCTCGTTCATCGTGCCGTCAAAGTTGGGTACCCAGTCAACAGTACCTTGACCTAACTCGCTAAGTAATACTTCTGCGTATTTAGATAAACGTGATTCCGTATAACGCATCGCGGCGAATGATTTTGGATCATCTGGAGCCCCCCAGTTTCCTTGCCCATCCACTAATGGATAGCGATAAGAAAACGGCTGCGCCATCAACACCATTGCTTCATAACACGCACTATCACCATGTGGGTGATATTTACCTAACACATCACCGACGGTTCTCGCCGATTTTTTGTATTTTGCACTATTACTGAGGCCAAGTTCCGACATCGCATACACAATACGACGCTGAACAGGTTTTAACCCATCACCAATAAATGGCAACGCCCTATCCATAATGACGTACATCGAATAGTTTAGGTAGGCACTTTCAGTAAAAGCATGAAGCGGTAAACGCTCCACACCATCATGAGTAATTTCACTCATTCAATTCGTTCCTTACTCTTTTTATCGCAGGATGTTAGACATCAATTTCAGCCATATCGCCTTTTTCTTGCAGCCAATTACGGCGATCTTCTGAACGTTTCTTCGCCAAAAGCATGTCCATCACTGCAAGGGTTTCTTGGTAGTTTTCATCATCGATGATCAACTGAACAAGGCGACGAGTATTGGGATCCAACGTGGTTTCACGCAATTGCAGTGGGTTCATTTCCCCCAGCCCTTTAAAGCGCTGAACGTTTGGTTTCCCACGTTTACGGCTTAACCTGTCGAGAACCGCATTTTTTTCGCTTTCGTCTAATGCGTAAAAGGTTTCTTTGCCTAAATCGATACGATACAACGGCGGCATTGCCATATACACATGCCCCGCTTTCACTAACGTTGGGAAATGGCGTACAAATAACGCACACAATAATGTGGCGATATGCAAACCATCCGAGTCCGCATCCGCAAGGATACACACTTTGCCATAGCGTAGCTGGCTTAAATCTTCACTGTCAGGGTCGATACCAATCGCCACCGAAATATCATGAACTTCCTGTGAAGCTAGTACTTCATCAGAAGAGACTTCCCATGTATTCAGTATCTTACCGCGAAGTGGCATAATCGCTTGATATTCACGATCACGGGCTTGCTTCGCTGAGCCCCCTGCCGAATCCCCCTCAACAAGGAACAACTCTGTCATACTTAAATCTTGCGAGCTACAATCCGCCAGCTTACCTGGTAATGCAGGGCCGCTTGTCAGCTTTTTACGCACCACTTTTTTCGCAGCACGCATCCGACGTTGAGCGCTTGAAATCGCCATTTCTGCAAGTTGCTCGGCAATTTGCACATTTTGGTTTAACCACAGACTAAAGGCGTCTTTGACCACCCCAGAAACAAAAGCAGCACATTGGCGTGAAGACAAACGCTCTTTGGTTTGCCCCGCAAATTGTGGGTCTTGCATCTTAACTGAAAGCACATAAGTACAGCGCTCCCAGATATCATCCGCAGATAATTTTATACCACGAGGCAGGATATTACGGAATTCACAGAATTCACGCATCGCATCAAGCAAGCCTTGGCGCAACCCATTTACGTGAGTACCGCCTTGTGCTGTTGGAATCAAGTTCACGTAGCTTTCAGTGAGTAGCTCACCACCTTCTGGTAGCCATAATAGTGCCCATTGCGCCGCTTCCGTTTCACTGGAAAACTCGCCAGTAAAGGGTTTTTCTGGCAAGGTTTCTAAGCCATCAACGGATTCCATCAAATAATCCGTTAACCCATCACTGTAGCACCAGCTTTGCTCTGTATTATTGAGCTGATCCTTAAACGTGATTTTCACGCCAGGGCATAAAACCGCTTTGGCTTTTAAGTTATGAGTTAGACGAGAAACTGAAAATTTCGGGCTATCAAAATAGCTTCCATCAGGCCAAAAATGCACGCTGGTACCTGTATTACGCTTCCCACAAGTACCAATTACATGCAAATCTTCGACTTTATCACCATTTTCAAAGGCGATTTGGTAAACTTGGCTATCACGGCGCACAGTCACTTCAATACGTTTTGATAACGCATTGACGACGGAAATACCCACACCATGCAAACCACCTGAAAATTGGTAGTTTTTATTAGAGAATTTTCCTCCTGCGTGCAACTGACCTAAAATCAATTCAACTGCGGAGACTTTCATTTCTGGGTGAATGTCGACTGGCATTCCGCGCCCGTCATCAATCACTTCAAGGGATTGATCTGCGTATAAAATAACTTCAATGTGCCCCGCGTGCCCAGCAAGCGCTTCGTCGACACTATTATCAATTACTTCTTGAGCCAAATGGTTCGGCCGCGAGGTATCGGTATACATCCCCGGACGACGGCGAACAGGCTCCAAACCACTGAGGACTTCAATAGCCTCTGCGTTATAACTAGATTGAGTCATGTTGTCATTCTGCGGTAATTGGTGGTTAATTGAACTATTCAATCAGTGAGTTACTGGTGATAATAACAGTGTTCATGCGTTTTAGCACTATTTCTCTACTAATTGAAGAAAATGGACAATTTGAGAAAAGTAAGCGTCAAAACCAGTAAAGGCATGATTACCGTCAGGTTCCACAGTCTGTTTACACTTTGAAAGATAGGTAACAGCTTCGTGATAATCAAGTACTTCGTCACCCATTTGTTGTAACAGCCAAATTCGATGAGATGCAGAAAGCTGTTCAATATGCAGTGATTTTAGCTCGCCAATATGTTTTGGTTCCAGAACATATTGTTCATGAGTATAGGGATTAATATTGACACCCAAATAGTCTTTCAGCAAGTCAAACGGGCGTACAGCAGGGTTGACTACCACTGCGGGAAGGTGATAACGCTCTGAAAACCAAATCGAAAAATAACCGCCAAGCGATGAGCCAACTAAACCAATGCGCTCATGACGATGCTGTTGAATAATCTCATCCAACATCGCTTCGGCTTGCGCAGGGAAATTGGGTAATTGAGGCACAATCATATCAATGTGTGGATAATTGACCTCAATCCATTGTTTTAAGTGAGTCGCTTTTGCCGATAAAGGCGAGCTATTAAAGCCATGAATGTAAAGTAACGTGGCCATAGTGAATTAATAACCGTCTGAGTCTAGATCAGGGCTAAACTCACGTGTCTCTAAGCGATGCACCGTTGTCGTAATATGCCTTTGCCCTTTTTCGTTCACGCTTAATTCAAGGTATCGCCAACCAGGCGCAACAGTATCTAATGCAAAGTTCGTACAGTGCGGCTTAAATTGCACGCAAGTCGATGGGGTCGCTAATAAACGAATTCCATGCCAATTTTCATCCATTTCCTGATGAATGTGCCCGCAAAGCATCGCTTTCACGTTCGGATAATTTTTTAAATAATCCGCTAAGATATGTGAGTTTCTTAAACTGTGCTGATCAAGCCATGTACAGCCCGATGGCAGAGGGTGATGATGCAGCATCACTAATGTAGTGCGTTGTGGTTCCGCATCTAAACTCACTTTCATCCATTCCAACTGCTGCTCAGAAAGCTCTCCGTGAGGGACGTCTTGCAATTGGCTGTCCAGCATAAGAATTTGCCACTCGTCACCAATCAAGATTTGCTTCGCACTCGAAATCCCAGCCACTCGCAGGCTTTCGACCATTGCAGGAGGATAATCGTGATTTCCAGGGAGCCAAACACAAGGTGCAGGAATACGTTCGATGCCTTTTGCAAAGTGTTGATAAGCTTTTGGTGATTGGTCTTGAACCAAATCCCCTGTCGCAACGATCAAGTCAATTGGGAGATTTTGTGCTGCGATAGCATCAAGTACCGCCTGATAGCTTCGATACGTATTTACACCTAAAAGGGTATTTTCTGTATCAGCAAACAGATGCGTATCAGTAACCTGTAAAATTCTCACTACATTAGAGTGCTTTGCAGTCACTTCAAGCTGGCTATCCAAAAGTCTTCCTTTTCCATAAATATTGTTTATGCCTAATCTATTCTATTCATTACAACTATACAAAAACTCAACACACTTGCAGTTCACCTATCTAACTTATGAATTCTTTTCATAACACCCTAAAACAACACGCTGAATTACGCTAAATAATTCGAGTTGCAAGAAGGCGGCAAGCTAAGCAAGCCCAAGGAGCATACATAAGTATGTGACTTGGGTTGCGCAGTGTAGCCAACACACTTGCAGCTTGCTGTAAAACCTAACTTATTACACGTATTGAACAACTACGCGCCCTAGCAATGCACTGAATTACTCTAAATAATTCGAGTTGCAAGAAGGCGGCAAGCTAAGCAAGCCCAAGGAGCATACATAAGTATGTGACTTGGGTTGCGCAGTGCAGCCAACACACTTGCAACTTGCTGTAAAACCTAACTTATTACACGTATTGAACAACTACGCGCCCTATCAATGCACTGAATTACTCTAAATAATTCGAGTTGCAAGAAGGCGGCAAGCTAAGCAAGCCCAAGGAGCATACATAAGTATGTGACTTGGGTTGCGCAGTGTAGCCAACACACTTGCAGCTTGAAGTATGACGAGTAATTGAAGTATGACGAGTAATTAGTTAAATATCTGCTAATCAGCACACACTTCACTAGATTAATTGTTCTTTAAGATAGTTTCATCCATTTTTCATTAAGTTTTTGATAGTTGAGCTGTAGCCACTGAATGGCAATGACTGTTGCTGCATTATCAATTGTGCCATTTTCTACCCACTGGTATGCCTTTTCTCTGCTAATAACGTGAACTTTGATATCTTCGTTTTCTGAGGCTAAACCGTGGATACCTTCAGCTTGAGTGCTATCGACTTCGCCAACAAATACGTGCATGCGCTCTGTTGTCCCGCCAGGGCTTGAAAGGTAGCTGAGCGCTTTTTCCGCATGGCGGATCTCAAGGCCCGCTTCTTCTATTGCTTCACGGCGAATGACCTCTTCTGGGGATTCATTTTCTTCAATCATCCCTGCTACGGCTTCGAGCAACCACGGCGTTTCGCTGGTTTCTATTGCTGGAAAGCGAATTTGTTCAATTAGCACAACATTATCGGTTTGCGGATCATAGGGTAAAACAACACCCGCGTGACCACGTTCAAAAACTTCACGGCAAATTTCGTTACTCCATCCACCAGCAAACAATTTGTGGCGAAATCGGTATTCCATCATTTGAAAAAAACCGTTAAATAATTTACGCTTGGATATAATTTCAACATCATTTTTGCCATATTTAATTGGCTGTTCTATTTTATTTGTCATTGCATTCTCCAAACACACTGATTTCCATCTTAAGGAAATAATTGTGGATTAAAACTGTTTTTAAGGTTTTTTAACCTCAGATGAGGTAATGTTTAATAAAATTGAGACAAAATGGCACAAAAGGCTACCGTGAATTCAAACGAACCTCTGCTACAATAAGCGCCATTATTCAAATCTAAGAGCAACATAGGGTCTGTTTTTTTATGATTGTCTCTAAAACGCATATTTTTATATCAAAGGCCTCAATTAGGCATGGTACGTTTTAGGCAACAGGCTCAACTTAATTTGCTGTTTAATCAAGGAATCAAAATGAAGAAACTGCTTCCCCTTTTAATTGCGATGAGTTTTGTGGGTCTCAGTACCAATAGCTACGCAGACGATTTACTGCAGGTTTACCAAAAATCGAAAGAAAGTAACCCTGAGTTAAGAAAATCATTAGCTGAACGTAATCAAGCTTTTGAAAAAATTAATGAAGCTCGCAGCCCATTATTACCTCAATTAGGTTTAGGCGCAGGGGCAAGTTACGGTAGTGGTTACCGCGATGCGAATAACACCGAAAGTACTGGTTTAAATGCATCACTGAAATTAACGCAAACTGTTTTTGACATGTCGAAATGGCGTCAACTGACGATTCAAGAAAAAACGGCTGGGATTTCTGATGTCACTTACCAGACTAGCCAGCAACAATTAATTTTAGATACCGCAACTGCTTACTTTAACGTTTTAAAAGCAATTGACGCGCTATCTTATATTGAAGCCAATAAAGAAGCGGTTTACCGCCAATTAGACCAAGTTACTCAACGTTTTAACGTTGGCCTTGTGGCGATTACTGACGTGCAAAACGCCCGTGCAAACTACGATAGCGTTATCGCACAAGAAGTTGCAGGTCGTAACGACTTAGAAAATGCGATTGAAAAACTGCGTCAAGTCAGCGGTGTATACTATAACCAACTGGCATCTTTAAATATTGAGCGCTTTAAAACCACTGAGTTGGGCGACATCAACGCTATCTTAAAAGAAGCAGAAGAGCGCAACCTTAGCTTATTAAGTGCACGTTTGGCTCAAGACGTTTCTCGTGAAAATATCCGTTTAGCAGAAACAGGCCATATGCCAACGGTGAGTCTTGATGCATCAACCGCAGTAACCAATACCTATAACCATGGTAGTGGTTACAACAATAGCTTAACAGGTAAAGGTGCAAGCAACAGTTATAATGGGCAAAACAGCATTGGCTTAAACTTAAGCATTCCTTTATACACGGGTGGTGCAACGAGTTCACAAGTTGAACAAGCACAATACGGTTTCCAAGGTGCGAGTGAGCAACTGGAAAGTGTTTACCGTAACGTGGTTCAGTTAGTTCGTTCATCATTTAATAACGTCTCTTCATCTATCAGTAGCATCAATGCATACAAACAAGTGGTTGTGTCTGCACAAAGCTCATTAGATGCGATGGAAGCAGGTTACCAAGTGGGTACACGTACAATTGTTGACGTATTAACATCAACAACTGCGCTGTACCAAGCGAAGCAAAATCTGTCTAACGCACGTTATGACTATATGATTAACCAACTGAATATTGAATTTGCTCGCGGCACATTAAACGAAGATGACATTGCACGCTTAAATGCTAACTTAGGTAAAGAAATTTCCACTGAGCCAAGCAGCATTATCCGTAATACCAATGCCCCTAAAATTAAATAATTTGATCGTTTAGTTTTAGATAAATAGAATGACCCGCTGTTTTGGCGGGTTATTTTTTATCAAAGCATAAAGAAAACCCTCTAAATCACTCGTTTTACTTCAATTGAATCAGTTAAAACAGTTTTCCCTTCCCTCACTTATAAAATTCAGTTAATTCTCACTTTAGTTATTATTAAATAGCTCAAAAAACAAGCTTAAATTAATTCATTGATATTCAATGGAAATACTCCATTTCTTTTTCAGTTTTAATCAACCTTTCCTCAAAAAAGAGAAGAAAGTTACAAAAATGATAATTTCAATCTATTTCCTCTATATTTCTGCTTTAATTTTCAGCGTTTATCCCCTATCCTAGAGGTAACTTATAAAACATCTTACTTAAATTTTATTCAGGGTAATTACCATGACCATGAAGCGTACTAAAGATATTAATCAAAACGCCTTCCGCAAGTCTTGGCGTTCATACCGTTTAGCGCCTGTTGCTGTTGCTGTCAGTGCCGTATTTATGCTTTCTGCCTGTGAAGAAAGCGATGAAACGGTATCTCTGTATACCAATGCACAAGATTGTAGCCAAGCGAACCCATCTCAAGCAGAACAGTGCACATTGGCTTATAACAATGCATTACAAGAAGCGGCAAAAACTGCACCTAAATATGCAACACAAGCTGACTGTATTGCTGAATTTGGTGAGTCTATGTGTACTCAAGCCCCTGCCCAAGCAGGTCTTGCAGGTACAAGTTCAACCAATGGCGAGCAAACTGCACAAGCACAAAGCAGCGGCGGCAGCATGTGGATGCCATTAATGATGGGTTATATGATGGGTCGTATGATGGGCGGTAGCGCAGCATCTCAGCCGTTGTTTAGCTCGAAAAACCCAGCAAGTCCTGCAAACGGCAAATTTGTCGATGCATCAGGTAAAAGCTATGGCCCTGCGGTTGCAGGTGGTCGTTCAATGAGCGTACCAAAAACCGCAATGGCACCAAAGCCACCGACCACATCAACCGTCACTCGTGGTGGTTTTGGTGACACTGTTAATAAACAAGCGATGGCACAACGTTCGTCTTCATCTGCAAAATCAACTTCTTCTTCCCGCTCAATGGGTGGTTGATCAGTAATGAAACGAGTTCCCATTGTTGAGCGCCCAAATTGGCGCGAAAAAGCCTCCGAGTTTGGTTTTGAATTTCACACCATGTACGGCGAGCCGTACTGGTCTGAAGATGCATATTATCAATTCACTATGGCACAGATCGAAGAGATTGAAGATGCAACCGCTGAACTGCATCAAATGTGCCTAAAAGTGGTTGAGCGTGTTATTGAAAGTGATGAATTACTAGCACGTTTTCAAATTCCTAAGCACTGCTGGGAATTTGTTCGTAGTTCTTGGAAAAGTGAGCAGCCTTCACTGTATTCAAGGCTTGATCTTGCCTACGACGGAGTTAATCCTCCTAAGTTACTGGAAAATAACGCAGACACGCCAACGTCTTTATATGAATCTGCATTCTTCCAATGGATCTGGTTAGAAGATCAAATTGAAGCTGGTAAGCTGCCTGAAAATGCGGATCAATTTAACAGCATTCAAGAACAGTTGATCGAGCGTTTTACTCAGCTTAAAGATCAACATGGTTTCCGTTTGCTGCATATGTCTTGCTGTCGTGATACAGAAGAAGACCGTGGCACAGTACAATATTTACAAGACTGTGCCAACGAAGCGGGTGTTGCTACCGAGTTCTTATATATCGATGAAATCGGTTTAGGTGAAAGAGGCGAATTCACTGATACGCAAGATCAGGTTATCAGTAATCTGTTTAAGCTGTATCCATGGGAATTTATGCTGCGTGAAATTTTTTCTACCAAACTGCAAGATGCTGGTGTTCGCTGGTTAGAGCCTGCATGGAAGAGCATTATTTCAAACAAAGCATTGCTGCCGATGTTATGGGAAATGTTCCCAGATCATCCTAACCTACTCCCAGCCTATTTTGCGGATGGTAAAACGCAGCCAGAGCTCGATAAGTACGTGATTAAACCACTATTTTCCCGTGAAGGTGCTAATATCCGTATTATTGAAAATGGCAAAGAAATTGCCGCTGCGGATGGCCCATATGGTGAAGAAGGGATGATTATTCAACAATTCCACCCACTACCGAAATTTGAAGGTAGCTATACCTTAGTCGGGAGTTGGTTGGTAAATGATCAACCTGCTGGAATTTGTATTCGTGAAGATAAAGAGCTGATCACCCAAGATCTGTCCCGCTTTTATCCACATACGATCATAGACTGATCAATAGCTAGATCACAAAAGCCCAAGCAATTGATTTTGTTTGGGCTTTTTTATGTCTTAAAAAATATGACAACCTAAAATATCCGTACGGTTGGCTCGAAATATGACGACAATATTCCTATAAACACAACGAAGGCATTCCTCTAAATAGTTCGAGTTAGCGCAAGGCGGCAAAACAAAGCTATCCCTAGGAGCATACATAAGTATGTAACTAGGGTAGCTGCGTGAAGCCAACGTAGTGATCACTCGAAATATGACGACAATATTCCTATAAACACAACGAAGGCATTCCTCTAAATAGTTCGAGTTAGCGCAAGGCGGCAAAACAAAGCTATCCCTAGGAGCATACATAAGTATGTGACTAGGGTAGCTGCGTGAAGCCAACGTAGTGATCACTCGAAATATGACGAGGAAGAGCCGACGATGACCGACAACATACTCAACGATGCCGATACAATTCCTTCAATCGGAGTGCTTACCTCTTCTTCACCATCCCAAGTGCCTAAAATTGGTAAAATAGGCAAGTAGTGTTCCGCCGATGGGTTTGATAATTTGCCATCTTCCCTTTCTAACCCTTTAGTTAGTGGATGCGGGATCGCTTTACTTTGCAAGTTATCGTAGACAAACTGTTCAAAAGACAAAGCCCATGGATAAGGCTCTGCTTGGTCATTTTGCCAGTTCATAGCACGAAGATTGTGCACCACATTGCCACTGCCCATAATCAATACACCTTGCTCTCTGAGTATCGCTAACTTCTTGCCTAATTCATGGTGCCAAGTTGCAGGTTTTGTGCCATCAATGCTTAGCTGGATCACGGGAATATCTGCCTCTGGGTACATGCGTACTAAAATTTCCCATGTCCCGTGGTCAAGCCCCCACTCTTCCTTATCGAGGAAAATAGGTTCTGGTGCGAGTAAATCTGCAACTTGCTGGGCAAGTTCTGGTGAACCTGGCGCTGGGTATTCAATTTGGTATAACGCCTCTGGAAACCCGCCAAAATCATGGATAGTTTTAGGCTTTAACATCGAGGTCACTGCCGTGCCGCGCGTATACCAGTGCGCTGAAATCACCAATATCGCGTTTGGACGAGGTAAGGTTTTGCCGAGCTGCTCCCATGCTTTGGTATAAGGATTATCCTCTATCGCATTCATTGGGCTACCGTGGCCTATAAAAATCGCGGGGATCTTGCTATTCACGACTGAAGTATTTACCGACATGATGATTTCAACTCCAACTCAATTAATTTCTGCTTACAGCATACGCTTTTGTGCAAAAAACACAGTGGCCTAATTATGAGTATGATCATCAAAAAAATTGAAAAGGCCACGAGGTGTGCAACTCAGTGGCCTTCATAAGATTCTATATGCTGAACGTACTATCAATAAATTAGCTAAAATTAGCCCATTTATATTTAAGTTTAAAAAACGAACTCTTCCTCAAAATACGACGAAGACATTCCTCTAAATAGTTCGAGTTGTGGCTAGGCGGCAAACGAAGTCATTCTTAGGAGCATACATTAGTATGTGACTAAGATGACTAAGAGAAGCCAACAACGCCACAGCTCGAAATATGACGAGGATCAGCTCGCTTTCTTTTCATGCTGCAAACGATATTGTACTAAATCCTCGATAGTCACTACCGTCAAGCCATGTTGCTTACCAAAAGCCGCCACTTCTGGCGTACGCGCCATTGAGCCATCATCGTTGGTCAATTCACATAGCACACCCGCTGGCTTGAACCCTGCTAATGAGGCTAAATCGATAGACGCTTCTGTATGGCCACGGCGTGCTAATACACCACCTTCACGACCCCGTAATGGGAAAACGTGGCCTGGGTGGTTCAGGTCTGCTGGCACTGCGTTATCCGCAATCGCTGCACGAATGGTAGTAATACGGTCTGCAGCTGAAACGCCAGTAGTAACACCGTTTGCCGCTTCAATCGTCACAGTAAAGCCCGTTTGATTTTGGCTGGTGTTATTTTCTACCATCATTGGCAGTTCCAGTTTTTTGCGACACTCTTCAGTGATACACAGGCACACAATACCGCTGCTGTAGCGAATGGTGAATGCCATTTGCTCTGCAGTCATGGTTTCTGCTGCAAAAACTAAATCGCCTTCGTTCTCACGATCTTCATCGTCCAGAACAAGAACACCTTGGCCTTGGCGTAAAGCTTCGATAGCTTTTTCAACACGTTCGATTGGATTACCGAATTCGGAAAGTAGCGTATGATCCATGGTAAAAACCTCTTAAATAGTTATTAACTAGTTACCAGAATCAAGGCAGTCTTAGGATTACGAGAAATGATGAATAAATAAATCGCCCATAAGTGGCAATCTACCCATTCAGGTATGCAGAACATGATTGTGCATTACGGCACAAATATGCAGATACAGTTAATTCTCTCCCATCCGGACTATAACCGTCGGCTCCAGATTCACACTGGATCTGCTGACCTTTATCACTAAAATGATAAAGCGCTCGCGGGCTTCATGCGCGTTGCATGTTACCGCCGGTGGGGACTTTCACCCCGCCCTGAGATAAACGCAATTAATATAACGCCAATAATTCAACTACGCAACGGTGTCTTTCAAAACTGGCGAGCCTCTCACACTTTTGGCCAAAAAATATGAATAAAAACCTATAGTTATCAGGGGTAATTAAAATACAGGCATCACCTGTTACCACCAAGGCATAAAAAATCGCAATAAGACGTAAATTGTCCTAAATATCAGTCTAAACATCACACTTAACTAAAATAATTTATTGACTTGTATAATAATAACCAGCAATAAAAATATCATTAAAGGAATACTAGGGTGAAAAAGTACCGTTTTATCTTTCCCATCTTTTTAGTCATCGGTCTCTTATTTTTGGTCGGAACTGCTTTTGCGCTTTATTCTGGTATGGATATGGCAAAAAATGGTATTAAAACAACAGGAATAGTCACCGATCTCGACATTAGTGTTTCGGAAGATAAATCAAAAACCTATTTCCCCATTATCGAGTTTACGACCCTAGAAAATCAACAAATTGAGTTTCGTTCATCAATGGGGAGTAGCGGTTATCGAAACAGCATCGGTCAATCCATTGATGTACTTTATAATCCAACAAATCCGCAAGATGCCATCATTGATTCACTCTTTGGTGTATATGGACTGAGTATCATTTTAGGTATTTTTGGCGGTGTATTTACGTTAATTGGTGGCATTCCTGTTATGTTCGGTATCATCAATAAGAAAAAAAGTACCCGTTTATTGCGCGAAGGTACGCCAATTCAAGTAAAAATCACAGGTGTTGAAGAAAATACTATGATCCAAGTGAATAGACGTTCTCCTTATCAAATTATTGCAGATGTCCATGATAAAAATACAAATACAATTAAGCGTTATAAAAGTGAGAATATTTATTTTGACCCATCCCCTTATATTGATAGGGAAAATGTGACTATCTATCTCGATAGAAGTAATGCCAATAAATACTATATGGACATCCGTTTTTTACCTGAATTGAAATAACGTTAAACTGACCATCTTGGGTAATTCCGCCTTCAAGGTGGTCATTTCTCCTTCAGTCTCATCCCCCTTGCCTCCTTGTGCTCCAAGTATCATAAGGAAACAGGAAAAGAGTTTATTACCGCGACAAGAGGTATTACACTACCCCCAACTCATTTCTCAAAAAATTTAAGGACCCGCGAATGCTCGATCCGAAAAAACTTGAACAAGTTGCTCGCCAAATTCAAGGTGCTTTACCCCAAGGCGTACGTGATTTAGGTGAAGATTTTGATAAAAAACTGCGCTCACTGTTACAGTCACAACTTGGCAAATTAGACTTAGTCAGTCGCGAAGAGTTTGATATTCAAACTCAAGTGTTGTTACGCACTCGCGAAAAATTAGCCAAAATGGAACAACGCATTAGCGCCCTTGAAGCCAGCCTAAGTACTGAAGAAAAAACAGCTGAGTAAACCGAACAGTGACGCCCTAATTGGCGTCACATTTTTATTTATTAGACACTAACTCGCGTTCTAATAACTGTACGATATACTGGTTTTTAGAGATATTATGCGCGGCTGTCGCAGCATTTAAATAAGCTTCCAAACGGCTAGGGTAACGTAACGTAAATGACTTCACCGTGCCTTCATCTTTAAATGGCGGTATTCCTTCCTCACGACAGCTTTCAATATAATCACTTAATGAGATTTGCCCTTCTTTTTTCAGCCCTTCAATACTATCGGAAACAAAATCGCAATAACCGCCCACATCCAAAAACTGGCCGCGAAAGGCTTTAATGTCCGCTTCATAGGTGACAGAAGCAGGATGCCCATTAATTGTCATGACATTACTGCTTTTAATCATATTCTACCCCTATTATATTTTCTAACCATTCACGTAACCCATTAACAGCGCCCTTATCCATCGTATTGCCCGGATGAGGTTGATGTGTCAGAAACAGTGAACCAAATAAAATAAACTTGCGCCGTGATCCATTGCCATTTTTAATTTTACCGCCTAGATGATTGATTAAACTGATCACCTCATCCCATCTAATGGCTGATTTAGGTGGGATAGTCAGTATATCAACCATGGTTTTCCGGTGCTTAGCACTCAATTCCCTGATTTTGATCATCGTCTATTCCATGACGCCCTTAACTAATATCAAATTAAAATAAAAAAACAATGACGTCAACATGTGACGTCATTGTTTTTTAAACGTTGAATAATAAAAAACCCAGCTTTAGCAATATCACCAAAGCTGGGTTATCAATAATTAACGAACTAATCAGTGATTAGCTGGTTTTCATAATATTTTTAATAATGTTCGTCGTTGAAATGCCATCTTCGAAATTAAGCACTTTAACTTCACCACCCGCAGCCCAAACCTCAGCACTGCCTGCAATGTCTTCTGGGCGATAATCACCACCTTTAACCAGAATGTCAGGGAGAACTTCAGCAATTAAACGTTGCGGTGTGTCCTCTTCGAAAGCGACAACCCAATCCACCGCACCTAGTGCACCTAAAACCGTCATGCGCTGCTCTAATGGGTTTACAGGGCGTGTTTCACCTTTAAGTCGACGAGTTGATGCATCGCTATTTACCGCAACAATCAGTCTATCACCCAATTTACGTGCATTGGCTAAATAGGAAACATGGCCTGCGTGCAGAATATCAAAACATCCGTTCGTCATCACTACACGCTCCCCACGTTGCCTTGCATTGGCAACCGCTTGTTTGAGTTCGCTTTCAGTCATGACACCAAACCCCGTATCCGCACGGCCACGGATCGCGTTTTCCAATTCGATTGGAGAAACAGTGGATGTTCCTAATTTGCCGACAACAACGCCAGCGGCGGCATTCGCTAATGCGCACGCTTCATGTAGCGGACGACCAGAAGCAATTGATGCCGCTAATACACCAATCACCGTATCACCTGCACCTGTCACATCAAACACTTCTTGTGCCTGTGTCGGTAAATGTAATGGCGCTTCATCACGGCGAATAAGGCTCATGCCTTGCTCTGAGCGCGTAATCAATAATGCTTTTAATTCCAAGGTATTAAGTAACGCCATCCCTTTTTCTTCAACATCTTGATTTGTCTTGCAAGGCCCAACGATGGCCTCAAATTCAGACATGTTTGGCGTCAATAATGTTGCACCACGGTAGCGTTCAAAATTGTTCCCTTTCGGGTCAATCAATACAGGTACCCCCGCTTTATTCGCTAGCGCGATCATTTTTTCAACGTGAGTTAATGCCCCTTTCGCATAGTCAGATAGCACTAATGCACCGATGTGCGGCAACGCTTGCTCGATACGCTCTAAAACGGGTGCCACATCGACATTGTCGAAACCTTCTTCAAAATCAAGACGGATCAGTTGCTGGTTACGAGACAAAACGCGTAATTTTGTAATCGTTGGATGCGTTGGAATAGCAACAAAATCGCAGCGGACTTGTACAGCATTTAAGTTTTCTGTCAATGCTTTCGCCGCATCATCAATCCCTGTTAAGCCGACAAGGCGGGAATTTGCACCTAGCGATGCAATATTCATCGCAACGTTAGCTGCTCCGCCTGGACGCTCTTCAACCATCGTTACTTTAACCACTGGTACAGGGGCTTCAGGAGAAATACGGTTTGCGGGACCATGCCAATAACGGTCTAACATCACGTCGCCAACCACCAGCACACCGGCTTTTTTGTAATCCGGAAGAGTTACTTTCATCCTGCACTCCAGTTTTAAAAAGGAAATTTGATCATAATTAGCGAAATATTAGCATATTGCACTAATTAGCTAAATAAAATACGTTTTAACTCATTCACCAAGCCATTTTTTCCAGCTAGCTAACACTTGCTCACGTTGCGGTGCAAATTGGCGCATATCCACGCGACTTGGTAATGATTGCAAAGCTAAGTGATGAAGTTCATTGCGCATGGCGACGTATGCTTGGGTTAATGCGTTGGCTTCTTCTTCCGACATAAAATCGTACTGTGCCATCAGTTCAAAAATCCGCACGTTGTCTGACCAGCGTGTTAACGCCTTGTTTTGCGAAGCAAAACGTAATACTAAATATTGCGCAATAAACTCAATATCCGTGATCCCACCAGGGTCAGCCTTTAAATCAAACTCATTAGCTTGGTGGCTACCTAAATGTTGGTGCATTTTCACTCGCATATCCCGCACTTGCTGTTGCAGTGTGTGTGCATCTCTCGGCAAGCACAAGGTTTCATGGCGAATTCGGGTAAATTGCTGTTGTAATTCAGCGTCGCCAAACACCATCCGAGCACGAATAAGTGCTTGGTGTTCCCACGTCCATGCATCATTTTTTTGGTAATCATCAAAAGATTGAATGGTACTGACCAACATCCCTGACTCCCCCGATGGCCTTAAGCGAGCATCCACTTCATACAAAATCCCTGATGCCGTGCGCGTACTGAATAAGTGAATAATTCGCTGCGCAACACGCAAATAAAACTGCCTTGCATCAATAGCGCGTTCACCATTAGTGACCACATTTAATGGGCAATCAAACAGAAAAACCAAATCTAAATCAGAGCTATAGCCTAGCTCCCAGCCACCTAACTTGCCGTAGCCTAATACAGCAAACCCATATTGCTTGCTATCATCCTGCGCTAAATGGGCAGGTTCACCGTAGCGTTTCACCATTTTTTGCCAGGCCTGATGAACAACGGCATCAATAATGGCTTCTGCAAGGTAGGTTAGGTGATCGCTCACTTTCATGACAGGCAGTACACCTGAAATATCTTCTGCCGCAATACGTAAAAGCTGCGCCTGTTTAAATTGACGCAACGCTTCCAATTGTTGCTCTTCATCTTCTTCAGGTACACGCATCAAATATTGGCGTAATTCGTCGCGGTAAGCCGTTAATGGAAGGGGTTGATAAAGGGATTTCGGGTCAAGAAGTTCATCAAGAAGTAATGGGTGACGAGATAGCTGCTCGGCAATCATTGGAGAGGCAGCACACAAACGGATAACGTGGGTCAGTACCTCATCAAATTCAAGCATCAACTCAAGGTAAGTCGTTCTACTCACGATGCTTAGCAATAGCGGTGTAATACGCTCAATAACTTGCCCTGCATCATCTCGCTCACCAATTTTCGCCAATAATTTCGGCATGAGTTCATCAAGCACATCGCGCCCTCTTGGCCCGATGGTTCGCTTGTTCAGGTCATGGCGGAACATTAAAATACCATGAATAATCCGCTGTGCAATGTCTTCATCCTGAGAGGGTAAATAGGCAGCAAGTTCTTCTTTGGACAGGTCGCTTTGCCATAACGTGATGTAAATTTCATCAAAGTTATCTGCATCTTCGTCATCATCATCTTGCCCAATTTGCTCAGCAAATATTTGGTGGACAGCTGCCATTTTTTGGCTTAAAGACGCGTAAAAGTCCGCCCAGCAGGCAAAATTCATCCCCCACGCTAAACGCGTTTGGTTGAGCGCATCATCAGGTAGAGTCTGAGTTTGTTGATCGTCGATACTCTGCAGTAAATTTTCTATTCTACGCAGGAAAATGTAGCTATCTTGTAGGATATCGAGCTGATTATCGGGTAATAAAGCGAGTTCGCGGATCCCCTGAAACGTGCTAAACAGCGATTGTGATTGTAAAACGGGTTCTCGTCCACCACGGATCAGCTGAAAAACTTGGGATATAAATTCTATCTCACGGATCCCTCCAGCCCCCAGTTTGATGTTATTCACCAAACCACGGCGGCGAACCTCTCGCTCAATCATATTTTTCATATTGCGCAGAGACTGAATCACACTAAAATCAATATAGCGGCGATAGACAAACGGGCGCAGTAATTTGCGTAGGTCTTCAGCGTAATGCAGGCTATCGGGCCCCATAATCCTCGCTTTAACCATCGCATAACGTTCCCAATCGCGCCCTTGCTCTTGGTAATAATCTTCCAACGCGGAAAAACTAAATACTAGCGGACCACTGTCGCCAAAAGGCCGTAAACGCATGTCCACCCGATAAACAAAGCCATGGACAGTGACTTGATCGAGCATGCGAATCAGTTTTTGCCCTAAACGAGTAAAGAATTGAGCGTTATCCAATTCTTTACGGCCGCCTTGTGTGACACCGTTTTCAGGGTAAGCAAAAATCAGGTCAATATCGGAAGAAAAATTCAGCTCTCTTCCTCCCAGTTTTCCCATCCCTAGCACCAATAGCGGCTGTGGTTTTCCTTCGTGATTACAAGGGGTTCCCCACTGCTGACTATATTCCTGATACAGCCAGTCCCTTGCAGCAACAATCAAGGTTTCTGCTAACACACTCAGTTGGTAAATGGTGTCTTGTTGCGAACACACTGCCAATACTTGCATCCACGTACAGCGCACTAACATTTGGTGACGAAACGTGCGCAGCACCTGCATTAAATGATCTTCGCTTGAAACAGATGAAACACTGTCCGCAAGCCAAGTTGCATAATATTGCCACTCATCGGCCTTTGGTGGATTCGTGCGGATATCCAATAAAAACCGTGAATGGGCAAGAACCTGTTTAAGTGCAAAATCACTAAAAGAGAGTATTTGTGCTTCATCTTCACTCAAAGGCAATAAACCAGGCGCTTGGCTAGCTAACTGATTTAAAACACGTTCTTTTTGGGCTTGCAGTAAATCAGGCAGTGGATGCATATTGTTCAAATCCTAGTGATCTTCTTGGTAGGTTAACGCACTTAACCATTGAATAAAGGCCAGCTTACATTTTAACCACTGACTGCTATAGCAAAAATCATCCGCACTCATGTTTTCATTAGCAATATCTAACTGTAATTGGTCTAACGGCGTATCATGGATAAAATGTGGGGCAGAGTTTTGATAGTGCACCAAAAAGGCTTGAACAAAACGCAGGAACTCGACAAAACCTTGGCGCGCATCATTTGCCCCTGCTAACCAATAGGTTTCATGTTGTTGGCACAGCAACTGCATATGCGTCAGCGATTTTTCAATCGGTTGCTCTTCGTAATCAAATAGCGAATCAGGGCGGGTTAATGGTGCTTTAGTTGGTGAAAGTAAGGAATAACCCCGAGCAGCTTTACTTAGAGAAGACAGGTACAGTCCATCAATATCAGCAAACTTTTTCGCTAAATTAAGAACATCCGCAATAAAGCCTTTTTTCAGTTCTAATTCAAACTCTTGAATAGGTAAATCTTTTGCACCTGCGGAAATTTCACCTTGGTCAAGCACCACTTCAATTTCGCTGTCTTCGAAAGTCACTAACCATTTTTCGCGGGTAAAATTGGTGCTAAACAATACACTCAATTCAGATTGCAATGCCGTAATATCAGTGCCTTCTGGCCAAATGTCTTCAGGAAAAGCGGCAAGGTTCAGTTCGGGAGAATCAATGTTAACATTGTATTCAGGCCGCTGATGTAAACCACTAATTGCCTGCCCCGCCGTTTTCATCGTCATTTCATAGTGACCATCACAGCCACGAATACGCAGCCCCATATCCCATTGCCTCAATTGCCTATGCGGCGTGTCAAAATAAATATTCGTTAGCTTTGTTGGCTCACTATATTGATGGGGCAATGTCGATATACTCTGACGAACAGCCTCTATGGCCTCACTTTTGGCGGCTAATTTGAGTTCAACCTCGACGTGGCTCATACATATCCTTATTTGATAATTTCACTGTGCTCATATTACCCCAATCAAGCGATGCTGAGAAAAGAATCTGTATTGAAATCAAAAATTCTCTCTGTCAGATTTCTTTTAGAGAGTTATCTTGAAAAAAGGGTAAAAATAAGGGTAATTTAGGCAGTTAGGATAGTTCTCATTATCCTTTAGAGAACCAAGACATCGGTGTTTAGGGTTTGCACCCTGCCACTTTACTTATTAGTATTCAATGAATACCACATTCATTCACCACCAAAAGACTGTAAATACCATGCGAAAAATTCCATTATTATTAATTTCAATCATGGGGCTAGGCCTTTCCTTAAACACACAAGCAGCAGAAAAGCGTTATGTTTCAGATGACTTATCAACATATGTTCATAGCGGCCCTGGCACAAAATATCGTATCGTAGGAACGCTCAATGCAGGGGACGAAGTTGAACTGATTTCCACTGACAATAAATTTGCTCAGGTACGTGATGATAAAGGCAGGACAGTTTGGCTACCTGTTGACCAGCTTAGCAATAAACAAAGCATGAAAACCCGTATTCCAGAGCTGGAAGCCGAAAATCAAAAGCTCCGCCAGCAGCTCGATAATATTGATGGTACGTGGAACACACGCACTGCCGATATGCAGCAAAAAGTGGCAGACAACGACAATATTGTTCGCCAACTGAAAGCAGAAAATGAAAAATTAAAGAATGAATTAATCAAATCAGGTAAAAAACTCGAGATTGCCGAGGTGAACCTTGACGATCGCCGCCGTGAATTGATTTTACAATGGTTTATGTATGGTGGTGGTGTAGCGGGTGCTGGCTTAATTTTAGGTTTAATTTTACCACACCTCATTCCACGCCGTAAAAAACGTAATGATGGCTGGGCATAATAAGGTTATTCGATGAAAGTGTATCTGGTCGGTGGTGCCGTCCGTGACCAACTCCTAGGGCGGCCTATTTCTGATAGGGATTTTGTGGTCGTTGGCACAACGCCTGAGGCGATGCTTACAGAAGGTTTTCAACAAGTTGGAAAAGACTTCCCTGTCTTTTTGCACCCAGAAACGCATGAAGAATACGCATTAGCCCGCACAGAACGCAAAATCGGCGTGGGCTATACCGGGTTTAACTGCTATAGCGCCCCTGATGTCACTATCGAAGATGACTTATTACGTCGTGATCTCACCATTAATGCCATCGCACAAAGTGATTCAGGGGAGATTATCGACCCGTTCAATGGCGTAAATGACCTCGAAAAACGGGTTCTACGCCACGTTTCAGACGCGTTTGCAGAAGACCCATTACGTGTTTTACGAGTCGCACGCTTTGCCGCACGTTTTTATGAACAAGGCTTCACTATCGCCCCTGAGACACTGGCGTTAATGCAGTCAATGGCGATGACGGGAGAGTTATCACACCTAACAGCAGAGCGCGTTTGGGTTGAAACCGAAAAGGCTCTTAAATCAACCGCACCGCAAGTTTATTTCGAGGTTTTACGCCAATGTGGTGCACTCGTAGTGCTGTTCCCCGAAATTGATAATTTATTTGGCATTCCAGCCCCTGAAAAGTGGCACCCTGAAATCGATACAGGGGTTCACACTTTAATGGTGATGAAAGTGATTGCTACGCTGTCTAATGATGTGAATATTCGTTTTGCAGCATTATGCCATGATCTGGGCAAAGCCCTTACTCCACCTGATGTGTGGCCCAGCCATCCTAATCATGGGGAGGCAGGTATCCCACTTATTGAGCAGCTTTGTACTCGCCTTCGAGTCCCAATAGATGCGCGAGATTTAGCCTGTTTAGCGGCACGATATCATGATAAAATTCACGTAATCAATCGGTTATCGGCTAGTGATTTAGTCGCTGTTTTTGATGGTTTAGATAGCTGGCGAAAACCAGAACGCATTATACAGCTCAGTTTAATCAGCGAAGCCGATGCCAGAGGTCGACTTGGTCTTGAACAACACGCCTATCCGCAAGGCGAGTTTCTGCGCCAAGCATTTGCTATCGCGCAGTCTGTCGCGGTAAAACCCATTGTTGATCAAGGGTTTAAAGGGTCTGAAATTCGCCAAGAATTGACACGTCAGCGTATTGAGCGCATTGCTTGCTGGCAACAACAGCAACAAATTATTGATATGAACCTATAGATATGGATGATGCTGGCGATAAAACACCGCCAGCCATCTTTTAAGCAGTTTTAGTGCCTCTTTCGATTACAACACCGACTTGGTGAGCGCGTGCAACTGCGCCTGGTTTAGCGACTTTAATGCGTACCCATGGACTATTGAATTTTGTCATTAAAAGTTGGGCGACTTCTTCAGCAACGCGTTCAACTAAACCAAATTTATTTGTTTCTAAATGGTTGATGAGGGTTTGGCTAACCTGTGCATAATCTAAGCAATGTTCAACATTATCGCTCAAAGACGCGCGCTTGTTATCCCATCCCATTTCGATATCGAGCACTAATTTCTGCTCAATAGTTTGTTCCCAGTCATATACACCAATCGTGGTGATGACTGATAATTGTTCAATAAATACGATATCCATCACGTCATTTTCTCGTTTATGTACTGAATTAATACCACTTCAGCAAAAATATGCGTATTATCCAAGACTGAAGTGAATATATGGCCTCAATCGTTTTGGAGTTAGCTATGAGTGCAACCGCGCTTGGCATGATAATCTTCGCTTATCTTTGTGGATCAGTTTCCAGTGCAATACTGATCTGCCGTATAGCGAGACTACCCGATCCCCGTCAACACGGCTCTGGTAACCCTGGTGCAACTAACGTCTTACGCGTTGGAGGTAAAGCAGCCGCCGCCGCAGTACTACTTTGCGACGTTTTAAAAGGGATGATCCCCGTTTGGCTGGCTTATTACCTCAATGTACAACCATTCTATCTTGGCTTTGTCGCAATTGCAGCCTGCCTTGGGCATATTTATCCTGTTTTCTTTCATTTCAAAGGGGGAAAAGGGGTAGCAACTGCATTCGGTTCTATCGCGGCTATTGGCTGGGATCTTTCAGGATTAGTTGCAGGAACATGGTTACTCACTGTCCTACTCAGTGGTTATTCATCTCTTGGGGCAATTGTTAGTGCTCTCTTAGCCCCCTTTTACGTTTGGTGGTTTAAGCCTGAATTTACCTTTCCTGTCGCCATGTTATCGTGCTTAGTATTAGTTCGTCACCACGGTAATATTCAACGTTTATGGCGCGGGCAAGAAAGTCGTATTTGGCAGAAATTGAAAAACAAAAAGCAAAAAACGAACAAAGAGATTGCTCAAGAAACCAAAGAGCAAGAACTCGACGACTAAATATTCATTCCTACTTCCTTTAAAAGAGCTGAAATCAGCTCTTTTTTTATACCTAATACTTGCTCAAAGTTTCCTAAAAAGCACCACAAAAATAACAGCAGCGTAAAATCCCTTCCTAAAACTGTACTAGTAGCAATTTGTGCTGTTGTTACATTTTCACTTTAACCAGCGCACACTTTTAAAAAAAAGTTAATTTATTGCAAATTTATTACTAATGAATATTTAAAAGCTGTCGACTATATAAAAGGAAAACTAAACAATAATAATGGTATTTATCATGAGCAGAACTCCTTATATCACTCAAAATGAACATATCTTAGATGAAGATATTACTCTAATGACAACTAGCGACCTGCAAGGAAACATTGTTCACGCTAATGATTTCTTTGTTCAAGTTAGTGGTTATGAATTAGATGAATTATTAACACAACCCCATAATATTATCCGACATCCTGATATGCCTAAACAGGCTTTTGCGGATATGTGGGCAACACTCAAACAAGGTGAACCGTGGACGGGGATTGTCAAAAACAGACGAAAAAACGGTGACCATTATTGGGTTAGAGCCAATATCATTCCCATGGAGCGCAAAGGCGTTATTACGGGTTATATGTCGATTCGAACTCGTGCTACTCGCCAAGAAATCGCTGCTGTGGAACCCCTTTATGCAGCAATGAATGAAAATAGAAGCCCAAAAAAAATCTTTAAGGGCATTGTGCTTTCCAAAAAATGGCCTTTTCACCTATCTACCCTCTCAACGCGGTGGCGAATTCGACTCACCATAAGCATATTATTTGCGTTTTGGATGGCGATAGCGAGCTTAGCTGGATTGCAAAACCTCCCATTACTCATTGCAAGCTTGTGTACCTTTGCCACCCTATTAATTGGAAATATTATCCTTGAACGAATTCTTGCCACTCCCCTTGAAAACATTATGACTCAAGCACTCGGTATCGCTCGCGGTAACCGTCACAGCGTCAATCATATGCAACGCACAGATGAAATTGGCCAGCTATTACGCTCTGTTGGACAACTTGGCTTGGTCTGTCGTTGGTTAATAAAAGATGTGTCAGAACAGGTAGATAACGTCCGCAAAGGTAGCCAATCCTTAGTTGCTGACTGCAATGAGCTAGATACACACACACTGCGCACGGTGGGTTATATGCAACAAACCGTCGCAACAATGAACCAAATGGCTGTTTCTGTGAAAATGAATGCAGACAACACCATTCAGGTTGACCAGCTGTCAAATGCAACCAGTGAAACGGCAGTGAGTGGAGGCGCGATGATGGAGGCCGTCGTTGGCACCATGGATGAGATTGTTCATAGCACCAGTAAAATTAATTCCATCACTGATGTTATTAAAGACATCGCCTTTCAAACCAACATATTAGCATTAAATGCTGCCGTAGAAGCCGCACGTGCAGGAGAGCAAGGCAAAGGGTTTGCGGTGGTAGCTAATGAAGTTCGCAGTTTAGCCAGCCGCAGTGCTAGCGCCGTCAATGATATCCGTGAATTAATTAATGACTGCGAGAAAAAAGTGAATTCTGGAAAAAATCAGGTGCACACTGCAGGGAACACAATGAGAAATATTGTAGACCAAGTGCAAAATGTGACCCAGCTAATCACGCATATTAGCCAAGCAACATCTGAACAAGCGGCGGGTATTTCTGATATCACCCAAGCGGTGAGCGAATTAGAAACGATTACACAGCAAAGCACACTACTGGTTGAACAAAGCACAGAGACATCTAATATGGTAAAAGACCGTTCGATACGCCTTGAAGAGGCAGTGATTGTTCTACATTAATTTTTGACTCTATAAAAAGGGCTGTTTCATCACAGCCCTTCATTTTGATATGCTGTACTCTATTTTTCTAACGGCGGTAATTCAGCCAGCGGCCAACGTGGGCGCACTGTCACGCCTAAACCTGTCGTTGTACCACCCTTAAGACGAATAAGCCCAGCAAGCGCAATCATCGCGCCATTATCGGTACAAAATTCAGGGCGCGCGTAAAATACTTCCCCACTACGTTGCTTCAGCACTTCTTCCATTTTGGCACGAAGAGCACGGTTAGCACTAACCCCACCAGCCATAACGAGACGCTTAAAGCCCGTTTGCTCAAGCGCACGCTTACATTTGATGGCAAGCGTGTCAACCACGGCATCTTCAAACGCACGCGCGATATCCGCGCGAGTTTGGTCGTCATCTGCATTTTCACGAATGGTATTCGCTGCGAAGGTTTTTAGGCCTGAAAAGCTGAAGTCTAAACCAGGTCTGTCCGTCATAGGCCTTGGAAAAACAAAGCGCCCTGCAGTGCCTTGCTGCGCCATACGGGATAAAACAGGGCCACCAGGGTAGTCTAACCCTAACAGTTTTGCCGTTTTATCGAAGGCTTCCCCTGCCGCATCATCAATGGATTCGCCTAATAGTTCGTATTCGCCAATGCCTGTCACACTAATTAATTGTGTATGACCACCAGAAACCAGTAATGCGACAAATGGAAATTCGGGGCTCTTTTCTTCCAACATCGGTGCCAATAAGTGCCCTTCCATATGATGAACAGCAATAGCGGGTACATTCCAAGCAAATGCCAGAGAGCGCCCAACGGTTGCTCCAACCATCAAAGCCCCCACCAGACCAGGGCCTGCGGTGTAAGCAACTGCATCGATGTCTTCACGAGTTAAATTAGCTTCTTTCAGCGCCGCTTGAATCAATGGCACCGTTTTACGAATATGATCACGAGATGCCAGTTCAGGCACCACTCCGCCATAATCTGCATGGACTTTAATTTGGCTATATAATTGGTTGGCAAGTAAGCCAAGTTCGTCGTCATAAATTGCGATACCCGTTTCATCGCAAGAAGTTTCGATACCTAAAACACGCATTCCACTACCCTTGTTTATTTCATAGTCACAAGTCTATCACTATTTTCAACCTATACTCCAAATAATTCGAGTTGCAGGTAGGCGACAAGGGAAGATATCCCGATGAGCGTACAAAAGTACGTGACTCGGGTAGCTGAGCGCAGTCAACACCCCTGCAATTTGAAGAATTGCGAGTATATCGCGTAATTTATGTTGCCAAAAGGCTGACTTTCCTTGTTGTATAGTCTATAATCAACCCCCTGTAATAAAAATTTCGTGTGGCTAATTCTCATTATTGTCTGGTTTTGTTTGCTTTTTCATCGAACGAGCTACAAATCAGGTGATCTTGTGTGATTCAATTTTATACGGCACTTTACAAACCCGTACTCATTGAAGTAAAATTCCGCACCATTTTAAATGAAGGCTGGTGAATCCATACCAGCAACAAACCGATTTCTATCGAGGTGAGAGGCACATGCCGGTAATTAAAGTACGTGAAAACGAGCCATTCGACGTTGCACTGCGTCGTTTCAAACGTTCCTGTGAAAAAGCAGGTGTTTTAGCTGAAGTTCGTCGTCGTGAATTCTATGAAAAACCAACGACTGAACGTAAACGCGCTAAAGCATCAGCTGTTAAGCGTCACGCTAAGAAACTGGCTCGCGAAAACGCACGCCGTACTCGTCTGTACTAATTGATTGCGGTGTTAACCGCATTCATGACAGACGATAGCTAATACAAGAATTAAGTCACTCTTATCGTTATTTTTTTCTTGTAGTAGTCATAGCTAAGCAGTTAAAGGCCGTGCTTTCCTAAAGGAAGCGCGGCTTATTATCGTTCATCAACAGGCGAAAAAGAGGCTTATGGCTGGACGAATTCCGCGTTCATTTATCAATGACTTGTTAGCAAGAACTGACATCATTGATTTAGTCGATGCAAAAGTCCCGTTAAAAAAACAGGGTAAAAACCATCACGCTTGCTGTCCGTTTCATAATGAAAAAACGCCTTCTTTTACCGTTAACGGTGAAAGGCAGTTTTATTATTGTTTTGGTTGTGGTGCTCACGGTAACGCTATCGATTTTTTGATGAATTACGACAAACTCGATTTTGTCGAAGCAATTGAAGAACTTTCTGCATTACATGGCCTTGACGTTCCGTATGAAAAAGGAACAGGTACAAGCCAAATAGAATTACATCAACGGCAAAATTTGTATCAGTTGATGGAAAAAATTAACCAATTTTACTGCGCTGCCTTAAATCATCCCTCGGCAAATAAAGCCAAAGATTATTTAAGCCAACGTGGTTTGAGCGCAGAAATTATTGAGCATTTTTCCATTGGTTTCGCCCCCCCAGGCTGGGATAATTTGCTCAAGAAATTCGCAGTAAACCCCGACAGTCGCAAACAGCTTGATGATGCAGGCATGTTAGTGACCAATGATAATGGCCGTGTCTATGACCGCTTTAGAGAGCGCGTGATGTTTCCCATTCGGGATAGACGAGGTCGAGTTATCGCCTTTGGTGGGCGAGTATTAGGGGATGCATTACCCAAATATTTGAACTCGCCAGAAACAGATATTTTCCATAAAGGTCGTCAGTTGTTCGGCCTTTATGAAGCAACACAAAATAGCAGTGAATTAGCGAAGTTATTAGTTGTCGAAGGTTATATGGATGTAGTGGCATTGGCTCAGTATGACATCCGCTATGCGGTAGCATCACTGGGAACCTCAACCACCTCAGAACACATTCAGTTACTTTATCGTTCAACAGATACTGTTATCTGTTGTTATGATGGTGACCGAGCTGGCCGCGAAGCGGCATGGCGCGCATTAGAAACCGCCCTGCCTTATCTGACGGATGGCCGCCAACTACGCTTTATGTTTTTACCTGATGGTGAAGACCCTGATTCATTGGTACGCAAAGAAGGTAAAGAAGCCTTTGAGCAGCGCATGCAAACAGCACAAACGTTATCAGGCTTTTTATTTGATTCACTCGTACCACAAGTTGATTTAACCACCCAAGAAGGGAAAGCAAAATTTAGTAAGCTTGCTATCCCTTTGATTAAACAGATACCGGGTGAGACTTTGCGCCTTTATATGGCGCAAGAGCTAGGAAATTTTATTGGTATACCAGATATTTCTCAGGTTCTTGCTATTATTGATAGAGAGAACACCGAGCAAGTTAATTATCAGGCGCCAAAATTAAAACCGACAACAATGCGAATTCTTATCGCACTGTTAGTGCAAAATCCGAACTTTTCGGAGCTTGTTCCCTCATTAGAGGGAATTGCCCATATCCAAATGCCGGGGCTTTCTCTATTTCAGGAATTGGTCGATGTATGCCGTTCCACCCCCGGAATGACGACTGGGCAGTTGCTAGAGCGTTATCGAGATAATAATTTTTCGAAACAGCTTGAAAAACTAGCAACATGGAACGATATAGAAATAGAGGAGATAGCGGAAAATACCTTTATAGATGCATTAAATCATCTATTTAATAGCGCACTCAGCGAACGTTTCGACTATTTAATGGCGAAAGCTCGCACACAAAGTCTGACCCCGCAAGAGCGCGAAGAGGTGCATTTAATTACGCTGTCGCGAGTAAAAACATAATATAAACCCAAAATAGAATTAGTATATAAAACGGCTTAAGTGCCGCTAAACACAAGGCAGATGCCTGTAAAATGCTGCGAAAATAAAGGGCGTAGCAAATAATAAATATTTCCCTTTGTATGTTCTTGTTGGCCGAATGTTTCGCCGACCGACACCAATCTAAATACTCAGAAGTGTGGATACCGTCTTATGGAGCAAAACCCGCAGTCGCAGCTTAAGCTACTCGTCACCAAGGGTAAAGAGCAAGGTTACTTAACCTATGCTGAGGTCAACGACCATCTGCCGGAAGATATCGTCGATTCAGATCAGATTGAAGATATCATTCAGATGATTAATGACATGGGCATCCAGGTCATGGAAGAAGCACCTGATGCCGATGATTTGATTTTGGCTGAGAATACTTCCGATACGGATGAAGATGCAGCAGAGGCCGCTGCACAAGTTTTATCCAGTGTTGAGAGTGAAATTGGCCGTACTACTGACCCTGTTCGCATGTATATGCGTGAAATGGGGACTGTCGAACTTCTCACCCGTGAAGGTGAAATCGACATCGCAAAACGTATCGAAGATGGGATTAATCAGGTTCAGTGCTCTGTTGCTGAATACCCTGAGGCTATCACTTATCTTCTCGAGCAATACGACCGTGTTGAAGCAGGTGAAAGCCGTCTATCTGACTTGATTACTGGCTTTGTTGACCCTAATGCGGAAGAAGATCTTGCCCCTACTGCCACCCACGTCGGCTCTGAATTACCACAAGAAGAGTTGGATAAAGACGACGATGAAGATGAAGAAGATGAAGACGGCGATGACAGTGATAGCGATGACGATAACAGCATCGATCCTGAATTAGCGCGCCAGAAATTCTCTGATCTTCGTGAACAGTATGAAAGCACACGTCAACATATCAAACAATATGGACGCAGCGATGCAAAAACCGCCGCTGCGATTGAGCAACTTTCCGAAGTGTTCAAAGAGTTCCGTTTAGTACCGAAGCAATTTGACTATCTGGTCAATAACATGCGTGAAATGATGGATCGCGTTCGTTTACAAGAACGTACTATCATGAAACTGTGTGTTGAACAGTGCAAAATGCCGAAGAAAAACTTCATCACCTTATTCAGCGGTAATGAAACCAGCGAGACTTGGTTAACAGCAGCAAAAGCGATGAACAAGCCGTGGTCTGAAAAACTGCTTGAAGTTGAAGAAGAAATTCTGCGTTGCCTACAAAGATTACGTCAAATTGAAGAAGAAACTGGCCTGACAATCGAACAAGTTAAAGATATCAACCGTCGTATGTCTATCGGTGAAGCGAAAGCTCGCCGTGCGAAAAAAGAAATGGTTGAAGCGAACTTGCGTCTGGTTATTTCTATCGCGAAGAAATACACCAACCGTGGCTTGCAATTCCTTGACCTGATCCAAGAAGGTAATATCGGTCTGATGAAAGCCGTTGATAAGTTTGAATACCGCCGTGGTTATAAGTTCTCAACTTATGCAACTTGGTGGATCCGTCAGGCTATCACGCGTTCAATCGCTGACCAAGCACGTACAATTCGTATTCCGGTTCACATGATTGAAACCATCAATAAACTGAACCGTATCTCTCGTCAAATGCTGCAAGAAATGGGCCGTGAGCCATCGCCAGAAGAACTGGCTGAACGCATGCTAATGCCAGAAGATAAAATACGTAAAGTTCTGAAGATTGCAAAAGAGCCAATCTCAATGGAAACCCCTATCGGTGATGATGAAGATTCACATTTAGGCGATTTCATTGAAGATACGACTTTAGAGCTGCCTTTAGACTCAGCAACATCAGAAAGCTTACGCTCTGCAACTCACGAAGTGTTAGCTGGCTTAACAGCACGTGAAGCGAAAGTTCTGCGCATGCGTTTTGGTATCGACATGAATACTGACCATACTCTTGAAGAAGTAGGTAAACAGTTTGATGTTACCCGTGAACGTATTCGTCAGATTGAAGCGAAAGCACTGCGTAAACTGCGTCACCCAAGCCGTTCAGAAGTTCTGCGCAGCTTCCTTGATGAATAAGAACACGTTATTCGAATAGACAAAAACACCTGCCAAGGCAGGTGTTTTTGGTTGTTGACAAAGCAGGATAAAAGCGTGGTTTTTCCTGCTTTGTGTTATCAGGCGAAAATCAATAAATTGATTTTCCTAGTTTATTTTCAAAACCTATCCAACCTGCAGTCAAACCTAATCGGTTTGTCAGCAGTCTGAAACACCTGCCAAGGCAGGTGTTTTTTTTCAGTGCAATTTTATTTCATCACTTTATTTTTCATCATTAAGCATAACGTTGCCATAATCACGATTGCACCACCAAACATTGCCACATTGAATCCTGAAACAAAAGCAGAACGCGTCAGTTGTTCAACCAGCAACGATGGCATCGAACCAGAAGAACTATGAATCAAACGTTCGATTTCTTGAGAAGACATCGCGCTATTTAACCTATCATCATGGAGTAATTGGCTCACCGCACGGTGAGTCATTAATGTGCCTAATAGCGCTATCCCTAATGTCATCCCTGTCTGTCTTAATGCATTCATTATCGCTGATGCAATGCCTGAATACGCTTTTTCAACACTCGC
Organism: Providencia xihuensis; assembly: GCF_041953405.1. Taxonomy (NCBI): domain Bacteria; kingdom Pseudomonadati; phylum Pseudomonadota; class Gammaproteobacteria; order Enterobacterales; family Morganellaceae; genus Providencia; species Providencia xihuensis. The sequence continues at coordinate 3,585,650 of NZ_CP169565.1, forward strand.
CATCACTAAAGCACCAATTGCAGGCGTCGACATCCCCATTCCTGCACCTAAAACGAATAATATCAATGCAATGGGCAGATAATCCGTTTCAGAATTTACCTGCGTAAATAACAATGATGCACTCGCGATTAAAATAAATCCAACAACCATTAAATTACGTACACTTAAAAAACGGGATAATTTACCAAATGAAAATGAAAATATCGCCATCGCAATAAATTCTGGCGCCATACGGAGTCCCGCTTCAAAAGCACCCCATCCCTGGCCTTTTTGTAAGAATAGCGCGATAAAAAACACATTGCTGTAGGTGGCAAAACCCAGAGCAAAAGAGGCCATATTATATTGAAAGAAAAAAGGGTTTGTTTTAAAAAGGAAAAAAGGGAGTAATGGTTTCTCCACCCGTTTCTCTACCCAAATAAAGGCTAAAGCCGCTACTGTAAAAATAGCTAATCCACTTTGCGTGAAATAATTTCCCCAGCCTTTATCCCCCGCTTCAATTAAAGCAAAAGTAACACTACCTAACGCCACAATACTCAATAGTTGCCCTAAAGGATCAAAAGCGGCTTTCTCGGGATCGGCACTTTCATTGATCCCAATCCACCCTAACAATAGGGTCAGTAAACCAATTGGAATGTTGATTAAAAAAATCGTCATCCAATTAAAGGTATCAACCAAAAACCCCCCTAATATTGGGCCAATAATTAATGAAAGCGCGCTAACTGCTGACCAAATTCCAATAATTTTAATCCGTTCAATATCGTTGCTAAAGGCTTGAGTGATAATTGAAAGCGCACCAGGGATCAATGCTGCAGCTGCTATCCCTTGGATAACTCGGCCAATAATTAGCATCTGAGAAGATACTGAAAATGCACAAATTGCAGAGCCTAAAGTAAAGATCACAATTCCTATTAACCACACTTTTTTGCGTCCATAGCGGTCACTGATAGGGCCAACAGAAAGGATCAATGCAGATAGACATAGCGCATATGCATCAATAATCCACTGTAACATCGACAGACTCGCCCCAAGATCTTCACCAATTGCAGGGAGTGCCACATTCACGATGCTGATATCCAATGTTGCCATAAATGTGCCTAAACACACGGCAACGATCAAAAATAATCGTCTCATTTCATCTACCTCATCTTCGTTATGACTACATCATAGAATATGACCGACCGACGGTCAATTGAAATGAGAATGGATATCATTACCTATAAAATCACGAGTAAATTATTTTCTACTAAACATAAAAAACGGCCTAATCAGCCGTTGTTTATTAATAAAGGGAAAAACTAGCTATTTAAAACAGGGGTTTCATGCAGATATTCCCAATAACATTGGTTATCGACAACTCGAATACAGACTGTCGATGTCCTTAATGTTGTGAGCCCTTCATTTTCTTGTCGTTCCTGATATTGAATCCAACACCTTTCGCCAGCTTCAAATAACGGAATAACCTCAAATGGTACTGTCAGAAATGAGGGTTTTGTACCGACATTTTCGCTAAATAGCCCTGCCACCTCAGTTAAGCCAATTCGGTACCCACCGATGGTGACCATTTTAAAGTTTTCAGTAAAACTAGCTAATAATGGAGCAATACTTTTATCACTATTGCGCCCCGTGAAAACATCTTCAATTAACACATGTATATCGACAACGCTTTGCAGTGCCTTTTGCATTGAATCACGCATTTATTTTTCCTTACTGACTGAAATTAATGAAAATAGCCCAAGAATAGAAGCAATTAAAAAAGTATATTGGTAGTTAGATAGCTGATCCGAAGATGGCATTAGACTAAATATTGAAATTAAAACGACAGCACCTACGCTGAAAGCGACTTGGCGATTAATATTCCACAGCACACTTCCTTGCAATAAATCTTTATCTTTGAAATCCATCAGTGAACTGATTTGGGCTATATTTGCACTTAATCCGCCCCCCATACCCATCAATAAATACGCCATCACCAACAAACTTAATTGTGCTGAACTGGATACCCAATAAAGCAAAAATATTCCCAAGCTATGCAATACAATACCGAGAACAAATAAACATTTTTTCCCTATACGAAAATAAAGGCGCCCGCCAGAAACCATCGAAACAACAGCTCCTGCCGCATACAAAATCATAAATAATCCTGTTTGCCCTGCATTAAAGCCCAAATTAATTTGTAAGTTAAAAATATTGAGCAAATTTACCCCAGTAAAAATACCAGGCACTGCGTAATAAACAATAAAGGCATTACGCAAGTTACTATTTTTTAATAACTGAAAATTTAAAATAGGTTCGCGGCATTTTTTGGCATAGCTAAGGTAAAAAATAAATACCACAACTGAGGTAAAAAAACTGGTAAGAGCCAATGCAACACTGTGATAATCGTTATACAGCGAAAAAGACAATAACAAACAAAGTAAACTGATACTGACCATTATCAGGCCGAAAATATCTGGTTTTTCTCGTGATGCTTGCCCATCATTTTTTATCCAACCCCAAGCAAGCACTGCCGTTAATAAAGAAAATGGGATATTAGAATAAAAAATCCAATGCCAAGATAACGAATCAATAATTACGCCACCAATCGCTGGCGAAAAAGCAGGAGCAATAAGTGCCACTGTCATAATTAATGTCGATATACGTTGGCGATCGTTATTGGGAAATAACGCAAAAACGAGCGCTTGCCCTACAGGAATTAATAACCCACCAGCCATTCCTTGGACAAAACGCCAAAAAATCAAACTATAAATAGACTGGCTTGAACCACTTAGCCACACTGCAAGTGTGAAAAGTAACATTGAATAACACAGTAGTTTTTGATTACCAAACCGCCCCGCTAGCCACAAGCTGATCGGCATCACTAGCACTAGTCCTAAAATATACGCATTCGCAACCCATGCCACCTGTGATTGGCTAGCCGAAAATGATGATGCGATATCAGGCAATGCAATTGCTGACATAAAAATATTAATACAATCAATAAAGAAACCGAGTAAAAACACGGTCGCAATTTTATAACGATAAGACATACCCCCCCCTATAGCGGCAAAGAGTAAGGATTACTCCTTTCTTTGTCGATACAAGAGAAGTAAAATCATTGTTTAATAAAACAGAACAATAAATACCATTATGCAAAGGAATTTAAAAAAAATTATCAGTTTTCTTCAGGTCGTAGATTCAGGTTCTTTCACCAAGGCTGCGGATATTTTAGGGCTAAGTCGCTCAATGGTCAGTGTTGACATAAAGCAATTAGAAACTGAGTTAAATGTGAGTTTACTAACGCGAAATACCCGCAATATAGCCCTAACCGAGGTTGGGAAACATTTTTACGAAGACTTTAAACATATTCAAAGTCAAATTAATGAGGCCTTTGAAAAGAGCCAGAATTTAGGTACTAATATTTCAGGCTTATTACGCTTTTCATCAACAAGTGAATTTGGTCAACGCTTTATTCTTCCCTTGCTTCCTGAATTTTGCCGCCTTTATCCTAGGTTAAAATTACAATATTCCGTCAATTCATCTCTAGATGATTTAATTACAGAAAAACTTGATGTCTCTATTCGACTTGGTAATTTAAAAAGCTCATCACTCAAAATGAAAAAATTAGGTGACTACAATATTTATTTGGTTGCTAGCCCTGAATTTGTTCAAAAATACCAAATTAATCAGGTTTCTGACCTTGCACTCGTACCTTGGGTGAATCATTCGCTGTTAAATTGGCAAGATACCCAATATGTTATGCAAAATAACTGTGGAGAAAACTTCAGTATTCCCTCAATAACAAGTCAATATGAGTCCAACTCTGCTGCAGTTATCCACCAAATGGTATTAGCCTCTTTAGGCATCGCTATTTGCCCTGCTTGGCTGGTGAATGAGGATTTAAACGCTAAACGTTTAGTCCACGTTCTTCCTGAATACCATTTACCCAAGCAAAACATTCAACTACTTTACCCGAGCACTTCTGTTTTACCCGCTAAGACACGGACTTTTATTGATTATTTGGTATCCAACATTCGAATTGAATCGTAAAAAAACCACCGATATTGGTGGTTTTTCAATTTATAACTACCCCTTAAAACTTAAGCATTCTGTAACTGCATCTCAGCTGGATCTTTAATAGGTTCATTCACAAAGAAGAAATAAACCAACGATGCTAAAAATGCCACTGTTGCACATACAACTAATGCCAGCGTAAATGAGTGTGTTTGGTCAACAATAATACCTGTGACAATCGGTGCAAATGAACCACCAATAAAGCCACCGAAATTCTGAATCCCACTAACAGAAGTAATTAGACGTGAAGGAACCGAAACTAAAATGAGTCCCCACGCAGATGTCCCAGCAAAGTGAATAGAAAATAGCGCCATACTAATGCATGCAACTGCTGAGAAAGTGCTGTCTGTATATGCTGCGGGTAATGTAAATATTGCTGCAGATAATAGCCCTAAACAAATCATCCATTTACGGCTTTTCATTTTATCTGCGCCACGTTTAACAACATAGTCTGCAACAACACCATTCACTAACATACCTAATGCACCAAATAAAAACGGTATAGCAGCAACCCAACCTGTTTTTTCTAGGCTTAAACCACGTGAACTCTCTAAATATGCAGGCAACCAAGTTAAATATAACCAAACCATGTAACCCACACCATTAAAACCGATAATCATTCCCCATAATGAGCGTTGTTTAAATAAAGATGCCCATTCTTTAAAAGAAACTTTATTGGATGATGAAGGCGGAGCACCATCATTTAAATAACTTAATTCTTCTTCAGTTAAATCTAATTGCTCACGGTTACGATAGAAAATGAACCATAGGATTGAAAGAATGATACCGCTGATACCAATAATAATAAACATGGTACGCCACCCAAACGCTAGCATTAACGCAATTAATAATGGTGGAGCTAATGCTTGTGCGAGTGTAGAGGACATATTAACAATCCCCATTGGTAAACCACGCTCACGAATATTATACCAGTCATTAACAACTTTAACGCCTGTTGGTAGATGAGGTGCTTCACCAATACCTAAGAAAACACGCGCAATGATTAAGTGAGTAAATGATGATAATAAGCCTGTAACAGTCTGAGCTAACGACCATAAAAATAAGCCAAAACCATAGATTTTTTTAACACCAAAACGTTCCATGACCATGCCTATTGGCAACTGGCATAATGCATAACCAAACGAGAAGACTGACAATAGCAGCCCCATTTGTGTTGCACTAAATCCTAATTCTTTACTTATTGTAGAGTTTGCAATAGAAAGAGATGCTCTATCTAAAAAGTTAATGATACCTGCTATCAGCAAGAATGTGAGCGCAATAAATTGCCAGCGCTTTAGTCTTTTACTCGCATGTAGTGACATAATTAAGTACCTTTAAGACGTAACAGGACCCTGCGGAATAATATTTACTCCGCAGATTTATTTTATTAATAATCTTTATTTTTTATCTATTATTTACGACTTTAATTTTAATATCAGTTCTATTTCCACTGGCGTATCAAAAGGTAATGTATTTGTACCTATTGCTGAACGCGCATGTTTTCCATTATCTCCAAGTATTTCAATTAAAAAATCTGAAGCCCCATTCATGACTTGAGGTTGGTTTTTAAAATCATTGGTACTCTGTACAAAACCTAATAATTTTATACACTCGTCAATTTTATCTAAATCACCTAAATAGGCTTTTAATGATGAAAATATGTTAATAATGCACTGTTTAGCTGCTTCCTGACCTTGTTCGACAGTTAATTCTTTTCCTAATGTTCCTGTATGAATTAATACACCGTCTTTTTGACAGTCATGCCCTGATGTATAAAGTAAATCGCCATATTGCTTAATTGAGACATATGAAAACTTAGGAGCCCCTGGTGTGGCTAATGTAATTCCTTTTTCTTCTAGTTTCTTTTCAATATTCATTAATTATTCCTATTTATTTAGCAATATATTTGCCATGTCATAATAAATTTCTGCTGCAAGGTACAATTCGCTTATTTCAACAAACTCATCCTTAACATGTGCTTGAGCTAAGCCCCCAGGCCCCATAATTAGTGTTGGAATTTTGCTCGTCACAGAGAAAAAAGGTGCTTCACATGTTGCTTCAAATATCTGTGGCTGTACTGTTTTTTCTGCAAAACGACTGACTGTTTCTAAGGCTACCTGAGTGAGTTCATGGTCAACAGGAATATCTGATGCAGGAATAAACAAGTAATTATCTAAATGATATTCAACTTCTTCACCTTGGTTATATTCCGCAATTGCTTGGTGAATTTTTTGCTCAACCTTATGTTTATCTTCTCCTGGAACTAAACGCCTATCAATTTCAATATCACAATGTTGAGGTACAATATTTGGTGCTGTTCCCCCATTGATCGTGGTAATAATCATGGAAGCCTTACCTAACAATTGATGCTCTATTTCTTCAACAGAAGCACGATGTTGTTCTAATGCTGGTAGTATCTTTGCCATTTTAGAAATTGCACTATCTGGATACCGTGTTTTTGCTGCATGCCCCGCAGTTCCTTTTGTGCTCAGGTTATAACGACTGACTCCTTTATGCGCAATACAAACATCAAGTGAGGTTGGCTCGCCAATGATGGCGTAATCAGCACTAACTCCATCTTTAATATAGTGCAACATACCCAGATTAATTCTTTCTTCGTCAACATTAAAAACTAACGTTAAATCCCCTGAAAATACATCTTGGTTGCGCTTTAATAAAGTCGCAGCATACATCATAGCGGCAACCCCTGATTTCATATCAGCGGCACCACGACCGAATACTTTGCCATCTTTAATTACGGGTTCAAAAGGTTCAGTACTCCAACCACAGCCACAAGGAACCACATCAATATGTCCGTTAAATAAAAGATGTTTCCCTTTTCCTGTTCCCTTCAAATGGGCAATAACATTTGGCCTACCAGGAGCAACTTCTTGCATCTCAACATCAATATTTTCTTGCTTAAAATAATGATATATAAATTCAGCAACCTGCTGTTCTTCTCCTGGTGGATTTTCAGACTTATGCTTAATTAAGGCGCAAAGAAGCTCAAGCAACTCATTTTGTTGCTGACTATTTAATTTATACATTTTATTCTCCGATAATTAATATCGTGCGTCTGGTGTAATAATATGGTCTATTTCATTATTATTTAATGCGTATATTTTATTTGTTAAGTTTGGAATAACACAGCTATGGTTTGGAATAATATTTAATATATCTCCGATATTTAATTTTACTGTATCTGGATCATAACGAAGATAACCATGCTCTTCATTGAGTTTAACTAATTTAATATTTGGGTCTTCTACAATGTAACCAAACCCAGCTTCTGCAGATTGATCTGAAGTTAATGTTTTCGTTCCTGCATCAACTGTTGCATAACCAGGAACAGGAATACTAACTATTGTTGTTCGGATGGTTAATGCACAATCTTTCGGTGTATAAATCCCCCCATAAATCGCATTCATATCACCGAAAATAAAATTACCCGCTCTCGATTCTGTAATCCCTTTTAATTCATCCGCATAAAAAGATGAGAGCGTTGAACCACCAGATGTACGTTGAATATCAATACCAATCGCTTCTAGCCTTTTTTGACATAATAACAGAAGCTCAGCCTCCGCTTTTGCGGCTTTGCGAATTTCAGGTTCTGTGCGATATTGGTAAATAGTACCCGCATAAGTAAACACACCTATTATTTTTAAATTGGATAATTTTTGTATTTCTAATGCAAATGGCTCTAAATCTTCAAGTTGGATACCTTCACGATGTGCACCATAATCTACCGCAATATAAACTTCGACAATTTCATTTCCTTGAGTCGCCGCGGATGATAATTGCTTCGCACCTTTTACACTATCAACAATAGTCCTTAAATTAACGTACTTTGCTAACTCAACAAACTGTTGGCATTTTTCTTCTCCAACCATGGGGTAAGCTAAAAGAATATTTTCTATCCCACCTTTTGCCATGATGGTTGCTTCATGCAATGTGGCACAAGTTATCCCTTTAGCGCCACATTGTATTTCAAACTTAGCCAACTCTACTGATTTGTGTGTTTTGATATGTGGCCAATGTTCGATTCCCTGCTGTGTTAACTTGCCTGTCATGCCCCTGACATTTTTTTCAAGTTGCTGTAAATCCAACGCAACATAAGGCGTAATTGGCATAAAAACCTCTCTTATTCTTCATTATTGTCTTCCCCTTTTAATTCGCCCAAATAGGTATAAAGGGTATATTTGGAAATATTTAAAAACTCACAAATTTTCTCGCCTGCTTTTTTAATTAAAAAAGCACCTCTATCATCAAAGAATTTAATGGCATCCATTTTTTCTTTTTTCGTCATGTTGATAACAGGTACTTTTATAACTTGCATGCATTCCTGAATTAGATGATCCAAAATTTCATTTACGTCTGTCACAAACACTTCTTTGATTGGATCTTGCTCAACACTGTTTCTCTGGGTGATCCCCTGAATGGCTTTTTCCGCAGCAATAAACTCTGATATATCTTGGTTAATACAAAGAGCCCCAGACACTTTGCCATTTTCGTCACGTAAATAGATGGATGTTGAACGTAACATTTTCCCGTCTTTTGTTTGGGTGAAATAATTGTACTTATCACCATCCACATCTGTTCCACGTAACACTTCAAGCCCTAAATTACTACTTGGGTCGCCCACTTTTCGCTTAGTGACATGCCCATTGATAATCGCAACGATACTGCTTTCAAGACCTTTACTATGGTCATGCAATACCACCTCACAATTCTCACCAAATTGGCCTGCAATACCTTTCATCACAGCCAATAACATTTCAAAGTTGTCTTGGATTATTTTCATTTTCTACCAAACTTATTTTAAGCCTAACTAAATATTAGTTAGATCATTATGGAGACTCAATCGAGATTTGAGTAATTTGTGATCTATATCTTGATTCTAGCTAACTATTTTTTTGCTGAAATGGCTAACACAACAATAATAGCACTTTATAAAAGGATCGAGGAGAGCTGATATGACAAGGGATTTGAACGGATTCACAGTTGAATTAAGGCGGCTACAGCGATACATCAGCAACCTAACTTTTTGTTAGCTTTTTACACCAACAAAAAGTTAGCGACTAACCGTTTTCTACAAACTGATCCAAAAAACCCCAGTTTCTCGGATTTCTGTAAACTGCTGTTGAAAGTCAATTAAGTTTTGTTCTGGGTTTAATGTGCTAAATAGCTCTGGGTGCATAAATTTCGCCATCGCTTCGATGGCAAATATATTCATCGGGTTGTTGTAAAAATTATGGTAAATCGCCATAACACGCTTTTCCTTTACTGCGGTTAAAGACGAAATCCCTTGCCTATCCATCAATGCCGAGAGCTGTTTCTGAGCGTTAGCTTTATTTGCATTATATCCTAGGCTGACTGCAAGCGAACGGCGATTGAAGTTGTGCCAATCAGCACCTGTGAGCAAATAAAATTCAGGGTTTAAAGTAATAATATTCTCAATTGAGCTTTCTGCCCCTTTCGCAGGGAAATTATCTGCAACAAGGTTATTCCCCCCCGCTAAAGATGCCAGTTCCCCGTAACCTGAACGACCATACAATTGGCAGCAACTGTCCCCAAATAACCCTGCATTGGCTTCAATTAAAATAGAAGGAAAAGGCGGTGATAATTGAGTTTCAATGGCCGCTAATTTAGCTTGATAGAGTTGAGCAAACTGTGAGGCTCTTTCTTTCGTCCCTAACAATTCACCCAATAATAGAATGCTTTTCGGGGTGTTTTTCTCAATATCCATGCGAAAATCGATAAAAACAACCTTGATCCCCGCCGCTTCAAGTTGCGGTAAAATTTGGCTATCACGCATCGCACCATAATTGGCCTTATGCATAATAATGACATCTGGCATAAGCTCGATCAGCTTTTCAACTTGAAGCCCTGCTTCACGCGTCTTTTTTAAGGTTGGAATTTTTTCTAGTTCAGGCAGCACACTAAAATACGCGTCTTTTAAGTCTGGGGCGTACTGAGTCAGAGAATCACTCCAACCAACAATACGCGAGATTCCGGCCTTACCCGCAGCGATATCTACCGACAAAATATCACGGCTATCCACCAAAAATAATTTTTCGACGGGAAGATTAACCGTAATTTCACGACCTTGTAAGTCTGTGATCACCGTTGGCGTTTTAGCCTGTGCCCAGAAGCTTAGCAAGCACAATAATCCTGTGAGAAATAATTTCATAGGAAATCTTTTACCTTAAATTTAAAGAGGTTGGTATGAATAAAGCCACTGTGAAGTGGCTTTATCATTGACTAAAATGTCAAATTAGAACGTCACACTGTAGTTAAGTGCAAAGGTTCTGCCACGACCTTTATAGTCATAAAGGTTAGCGGCACCGTATTTCGGACTATACAGCCCTTGTGCACGCTGCCCCCAAATCGTGGAGTAGTTTTTATCCAGTAAGTTTTCAACCGCAAAGCTCACTTTCCCCACTGGAAGCATATAACTACCTAATAAATCAACGGTATTATAGCCATCCAGTTTTTTACCTGCGGCATCCGTTAAGTTAAATGTTTGCTGGCTTTGTAAGCGCAATGACCAATCATTCGGTTCCCAACCCACGTAAGCGTTAACTTTAGACGGGCTTGCGAAGTCAACACTCCATTTTTCCCAGCTACCGTTCACTTTGGTTTCTGATTTTTGCAGGTTGAAGTTACTACCAATACTCCAGTCTGAGTCGTCAAAGAAGTAATCAACGGCACCTTCTACCCCATAGATACGGCGTTTATCGGTTTTCATATAGATGGTCATGTCATCTTTATTAATGCCGTAACTTCTATCAGATAAAGAATAATAGGTTGCAACTTGCGTGCGCAGGTTTTCACCGGTGTAACGCCAACCTAACTCAAAGGAATTCACTTTAACCCCTTTAACTTTGGTATCATTGATGTTAACGCTTTTATTTAGGTGATAGTGTCCATTGGCATCTGGGGTCTTCGCATAATCACCGGTTCCGTAATATTTCGCAATATCAGGGATTTCAAAGCCTTGGGAGAAATTAAACCAGGTTTGTTGCTCTTCGGTCAGATTAACTAACACACCTGCATTAAACAATAAGTTGTTATAATCGGTTTTCCCACCAGGTACGGCATCTGCGGATTTACCATTGCCATTCGCAATAGCTTCTTGCTGTGCATAACCAACAAAATCATCCACTTTGTTTTCAGTATATTGGTAACGCACGCCACCGCTTAAGGTAAACATCGGCGTGATGTCATAGCTGCTTTGTAAAAATGTCGCCATGTTTGTGGTGGTATAGCTTGGGTAGCGGCCAATTTGGAACGCTTTGGTGAGATCCATTCCCCCTGATTCTTTTGCACGCTCCAAATCAAAAAACATTTGGTTTGCACGAAATTGCTCGTGCTCCGCATCGACACCATAAGTTAGCGTCAATTCATCAAGGGGTTGACTATTAAATGTCAGCTTAGTGCCATAGAAATTGGTTTGTTGATCAGAGGAACTGATACTCGAAACCTCTTTTCCTGTTAACGTTGGGAACGGGTAAAATTTTTGTGATTCATCACGGTAGTAGACCTGAGCAACAAAATCTTGCCCAAACATATCTGCATTTGAATACTGTAAATTAAGCAAGTTACGCTCAGTGCCTGGTAAGCGGTCTGAACTTAATTTACCACTGTTATAGGCTTTACCATCCCCCTTCACTGCAGAAAAATCTTTGCCTAAATATAGGCCATGCTTACCATCAGACTCGCTTTTATAGTGCTGATAGGTCGCTTGAATCTGTTGTGTTTCATTTATTTTTACGGAGCCTGATGCCATCACATCGAGACGATCGGAAAACTGTAACCCTGTTTGGGTATTATCAATATTAATCGCGTCGCCTTTACCATCATACCAGCCACCATAGCGTTGATAGGCGACAGAAATACGACCATACGCATTTTCATTACCACCGCTCACTGCTGCCGCGACATTTTCATCATGATCTTTCCCGTTATTAAAACCTGTTTTCCCACCTAATTGCAGGGAAACTTGTTTTTCTTCTTGGCCTTTTTTTGTCACGATATTAATTAAACCACCGCTACTGCCGCCACCGTACATCGCAGTCGCACCAGAAATGACTTCAATATGATTGATATTAAAAGGATCAATCGAATCTAACTGGCGACTGTCACTACGTGAGGAGTTAAGGCGTACCCCGTCCACCATCACTATCATTGAGCGACCACGCATATTCATCCCGTAGTTTGTACGGCCTTGGCCGCTCACGCTCATTCCTGGAATTAACTGCGATAAAATATCCTTTAACTCTTTCCCACCCTCTGCTTGCTGCTCAATTTCGGCGTTATCAATGACCCAAGTGGTTTGTGCCATTTCTGAAACTGATTTGTAGCCACGGGTTGCAGAGACTGTAATTTTCTCTTCTTTGTTATCAGCGGCCAATACCGAGGGGGATATAAAAGGTAGCAAGCAAGGGGAGAGAATAAAAAGATGTTTTATTTTCATTGAGTTAAAACCTTTAAATATAATTATTGATACCATCGTTATCAGCGCCAGAACCAATAACGACACATGATTAAATCACCGCTAACTATATTGCGGAAAAACTATTCGCAATAGTAACTGATAATCACGTTCAATATAAGAATTATTATTATTACAGTAATGAATTAAAAGGTTATTTGTGTTAGGTAACGTTTTCAGCGCATCCTTGCGCATATGAGTGCGCATTCCTTATTTCATTTCACACTGACCACGGCAATGTAATTTAGCTTTCCACGGTTTTGTCGAAAATGGCGGAACATACGTAAAAATTGCGGGCGATTTTCTTTTTTTAATGCATTACGAATAATTTTCATTGCCCCCAATAGACCTTCATCATAAATCAACCCTTTTGGGGATAATAAGGTCATCGGCCCTGTGCTGGACATCACAGCGGTGGATAATGTCAGGTAAATGAAATAGCGATTTCCCGTTGTGGGACTACATCGCACAATGCAGTGAGGTAATTTAATTGATAAGACATATATTCACCTTAGTATTAACAATGTTTATCATTTTTATTTGAAGATAAAAAATAAGTGGAAGAAAACCGTTTCCCTATAACATTTGTCAAAACTGAAAATAAATTCAGCCTTATTAAAAACATAAATATTAATTTATATTAAATTCAAGCTAATTATTAACGTTGTCATAAATACCTTTTTTATTTTAAATAATCACTCGTATTTAAATGCATTTTTATTTTCAAAATAATTCATTCCATATACTAATTTAATTAAAAGAGAAACTATGAATATTAAAATTTTCAAATTCATTGATATTTATACCAATGGGATTTTTGTTGAATTCAATAATAAAGCAAATAAATTATTATCAATTCATTTGCTTTTAAATGATGAAATTATAGAAAAAACCGAAACCACAGGTGAAAGTCATTTATTTTCTATCGATAAATCAGGTCACTATCGTGTAGAGATTAGCCTGGAGGCTGAAAAAACAGCAAACATCCAATCAAAGGAAATTTATTTTCATATCAGCGAAGGTGAAAGAAAAAACAAAATTAAAACCACCACTAAAGAAAAAACAATCAATCAAAAAATAGCTGGTATTTCTAATTATTATTTAGATATAAAAGCAAAAAAGAAAAATTATGATAAAATAAAACAAGATTTAACTTTTTACTCAAAGCTCCCGACTTTAGAATTAAAAAGGTCATTAATTTATGACACATTAAATGAATATGATTATTTTACGTTCCATGGAGACGGTAAATTTGAAATCTTAGTTGAGCTAGCGGAACAAATAGAGAGTTTAGATTATGTCGAGTATTGTTCCGTCACTCCAGATACCACAGGGTATCTGGCCCCAGAACTGCCCGTAAACCCTGAGCAACTTGACGATATTAAAAGCGAAAGTGACGATTTTATTACCCCTGATTTTACGCCAAGACAAACTTACCTTGATGCGCCCAAAGGGATGAACATCCGCGATGCATGGGCAAAAAATATTAATGGTTCATCCGCAGTCGTACGTCACTTAGACTTTGGTGTCTACCGAAACCATGAGGATTTAATCGACTCAGATATCGTTGTGGTGAATAGCCGCCCAGAAAGTGAAGACTGTAATCATGGCACTGCATCAACAGGCTGTATCGTAGCAACGCTCAATAAATTTGGTGTTACAGGTATTGCCCATCACTGCCAATTTTACTTCTATGACACAGGTGACCTAGATTTAATCGTCAATCATGTGCAGCCTGGTGATATTGTCAGCCTAGATATACAGTTTAGTGTTGGAGGAAAACTGCTCCCTGCCACTGCAATACGTAGCTGGTGGGAACGTATGAAAATTATCGTAGATAAAGGTGCAACTGTTATCCTTGCGGCGGGCAATGGCGGATTGGATTTAAGTGAACCTGGCGTGATGCAGGATTTCGGTGATAGTGGCAGTATTTTAGTGGGTGCTTGTAACCACCAAAACGGAACACGAGCTTATTTCTCGAACTATAACCCAGAAGTTGCCTTTGTGAATTCTTGGGGAGACTGGAGTGTCACCACAACAGGTTATGGCTCATTACAAAAATTACCAGGGAACAACCGCAATTATTCAAATAATTATTCGGGTACATCCAGCGCTACACCATTATGCTCAGGTGCATTAGCGTTAATTCAAGATTACGCGAAAAAACAAGGGGCAATATTATCTCCGTGGCAAATGCGTACCGTTATTGCTGCATCAAATTATACTGAAGGTGTATCACACGGCATTGGTTGTCGACCCAATGTAGATTACTTGTTTGGTATCGTTGATAGCATCATCCGCAAGTCAGACTTACCCGAAAGCGCGTAGTTTACATATATTCAAGCCGCCGTCTATCACGTGGCGGCATTTCCCCCTTCAAGGGTTAAGACAGATGTACAAACTTTTTCAAGTAACGCTTTGTTATGACTAAAAATAATCATTCCTAAGGGGCGTGCTTCTGAAAGCTGAATTAGAAACTGCCAAATCTCTTTTTGTAAGTGCGCATCTAACTGCGCAGTAATTTCATCCGCAATTAAAATTTGTGTTCGTGGGTCAAGAGCCCGTAACAATGCAATCCGCGCCAGCTCCCCTCCAGATAACTCAGTAGGCCGTCTCTCCAACCATTGTGGTTTGATAGAAAAGCGTTCAAGCCAGTCTGAGTCAGGTTGCCAAGCATCTCGTAAACTCGCCCCTACCGTCCGGTAGGGATTAAAACTTTTTTCAGGGTGCTGGGGAACAAGTTGAATGGGGCAATAACCTTGCTTAGAAAGTGGCTTTCCCGTGAATAGAATCGAACCATTAGAAGGTGCTTGCCACTGTGCTAAAACGCGACCAAGCGTTGTTTTACCAAAACCGCTGGGTGCAGAGATACCGAGGCGTTCATTCGGCGCAAGGGAAAAACTAAAGTCCCGCCAAAGGGCTTTCCCACCTTGATCAATATTCAGGTTTTTAACTGCTAAAATAGGTTCGATATCCTTCATTTCATTGCCATAAATTGATGTTCTGGTAGTGCATTCCACAAGGATTGCAGCCATTTTCCACCACCGCCTTGTTTTAAGGTTTGGCTACTTAACACATCCTCTAGCGCCCCATTACGCAGTAATGCAACACGGTCAGCAAAACGCACCGCCATGGATAAATCATGAGTAACCCATAAAATACCTCGCCCATCACGGCACAAGGATTTCATATTTTCAAGCAGTTGCAGCGCATGTTCATCATCCAACCAAGACGAAATCTCATCCGCGAGGATATATTGTGCACGGGACAATGTTGCACTGCTTGCCAGTACTCGCTTTGCCATTCCTCCAGATAACTGGCTTGGGTAGCTATTCACCAAATTTTCTTGCAAGTTATATTGCTGAAGATGGCGCGCCACATCGTGCATTTTAATGTGTTGGCCGCTGAGTACTGCAGCCCTTTCAAGCTGAGGACCAATTTGGATCAAGGGATTTAGAGCACTAACCCCTTGAGGTATATAACATAACGAGTTGCCGCGATGCTGTGCCTTGTTTTCTTCCGTCAATGCATTGCCATTCAGACTGATATTTCCTTGGCTGCGCATATTATCTGGCAATAAGCCTAGAACACTTTGTAATAAAAGGCTTTTTCCTTCTCCGCTTCCACCAATCAAAGCGACCATTTCCCCTGGCTGAATATCGAGTGAAATGTCTTGCAGTAATGGTGACCATTGTTTACGCCCTAACCAACGAAATTTTGCGACATCAATAGTCAGCTTATCTAAGCTCAACATGTTGCCCCCTTTAGCCATAGCTGCGCCGCGGCTTTTGCAAATTGGTCAAATAACAACACTAACCCCATCAAAGCGACACCGGGAAACACCACCAGCCACCACGCCCCTGTACTGAGATAACGTAGTGCATCTGACAATAAAATACCCAATGAAGGTTCATGTGGCGATAGCCCAAAGCCAAGGAAACTCAGTGCCGCACTGTGAAGTACCGCGTGTGGGAACATCAACAACGTACCGACCATCCACTGCGGTAAAATCATGGGTAAATAATGGTAACGCCAACGGTAAACGGCACTATTGCCAATACGCTGGGATAGCATGATGTAATCCGCCTGCTTCACTCGCAGTAACTCGGAACGCAAAATCAGGGTAAGCTTAGGCCAGTGAGTGAGCGCGACCGCCCAGATTACCCCCATTTTTCCGCCGCCCAAAGTAAAGCAAATTAGTACGAGTAACAAAAGATGTGGCAATGCTAATAGTGCATCAATGACGCCGCGTACCGCGTAATCCATCACTTTGCTCACGGAAGACAACCCGGCCATCACTAAAGCGATAAACCCACTGGATACAGCCGCAATCAAACCAATTTGTAAGCTAGTCGCGACGCCTTGGAATGTTCTTTCGAAGAGGTCTCGGCCTAAATTATCCGTACCAAATAAATGAGCCCAAGAAGGGGCAAGCCGCCTATCCAATAGGTTCATTTCAATGTCGGCAGATGACAACCACACGGCATAGCTCGCTAAAATAACCAATAACGTTAGTGAGATAATTAATTTAAATAGCGCTCGATTTGGGTTGTAGGTCATGCGTCTCTCATCACTCCCTTATTCACTTTTTTCAATAAGACATCGGCAACCGTATTACTGAAAAAAATCAGAGTGGCACACAACATCACAATCCCCATCAATAAGGGGATATCGCCTCGTAAACCCGCATCGATGGTCGCTTGCCCCAGCCCTGGGTACGCAAACACTTTCTCAGCAAGAAGCGCCCCACTGAGCAATTCGCCCACAGACGCGAACTGCAAACAAATGGCTGGGGTGATAGCATGTTTAAGTACATGAAAACCTATCATTGACCAACCTTTATCCCCTTGCGCTTGGGCGTAATGAATAAACTCGCTGTTCATTACTTCCATTACTTTTGCTCGGGTGTGTAAGGCAATATTCCCTACGCCCAACATCCCTAACGCAATCACAGGTAAAACAAGGTGATGAAGTTTTTGGGAAAATGTCGCCGTTTCTTCATCTAAACCAATCGGCCATGCACAGCAAATCGGCGCCCACTGCAATGACACCGCAAACAGCGAAAGCAGTAATAATCCGACCCAAAATACAGGGATAGATGCTAATAGGTAACTAAGGGTTGAAATCAGCTTATCTGGCCAGCTGTTGAGATAACGCCCTGCGACTAAGCCCAACACAAATCCAACAATACCCGAAAAAAGCCAAGCACAGATAAGCAGTGCTAACGAGGGAACAAGGCGATCCGCTATCACTTGCACAACGGGGGTGTTGTACAACATGGAATAGCCCATATCCCCTTGTAACATTTGTGAAAACCAGCGCCAAAATTGCACCCATAGCGGCTGGTCAAGCCCCCAGCGAGCCGCAATTAAGGCGTATTGCTCGGGGGGGACATGCAATAAATCATTACCGATATAGGCTTTTATTGGGTCGATAGGCGAATAGCTTAACAGGATAAAGATCCCTGCCGCTGTCACAGTCAACAAACAGATAAAACGCAATAAAAGCCCAAGAGTCGTTCGCATTACTGGCAAGTCCATGCCCATTCATCAACGTTATTTAACACTGACCAAGAGCCGTGAATTTCAGGCGCACTGGTGCCTAAATCCACACAATTATTCAGCAAATAAATATGTTGTAAGTTCATCAACCAAGCCCATGCGGCATCCCCTTTAATGCCCACGCCCGTTGTGCCATTCCAATCCACTTTTTGCCATAACGGGATAGCCGCATTTTGGTCTGGTTGGCGCAGTGCTTCTTCAATTAACTCATCAACCGCTGCATTTTTATAATAACCTGGATTATAGAAACCAACGCCTGCGGCTTTACTACTGTAGTTATGGACAATTTCCATTGGGTCTAAGCTGCCCCAACCGAACAAGGTTGGGTTGGCGTGCATATTGCGCTCAACGGTTTCCCAACTTCCCGATTTTAAATCCATTTCGATGCCGATAGGTTTTAAGCTTGAGCGGATAGCCTGGGCTAAATCACGGCGTGTGGTATCACCGCTGGCATACCAGAGTGTCAGTTTTGCCACTTTGCCGTCTTTTTCACGCAGGCCATCTTTATTCAGCTTCCAGCCCGCCTCTTCTAAAATAGATTTGGCTTTTTCGGTGTCGCCATCTTTAAAGGCGGAATCAGGGCTATTCCACGGTAGTCCTGCCACACCTGTATAAGCGGGAACAGCAAAACCTTCGAGGACAGATGCGGCTAATAATTTACGGTCAAAAGCGTAGTTAATCGCCTTACGCACCGCAACATCAGAGGTAATATCATTCCCCACAGGGTTACCCTGTGCATCTTTTCCACCTGCTGGTGGAATTGGGAAGGAAATACCACGGTTTTCCACACTATAGCGCTCCACTAACTTCATGTTTTTGACGTTATTAGCATTGGCAGCCACCGCTGCGGGAATACGGACAATTTCCAGCTGGTTACTTTGTGCCGCAGCAAAGGCCGCATCTTCATCAAGGAAGACGAAAACCATTTTATTGAAATCATTTTTTGGCCCAGCGTAGTACGGGTTTTGCTCAACAATTAATTGCTGCCCTGGCTGGAACGCCACTAAACGGTATGGTCCTGCGCCAATTGGGTTATGCGCATAGGTTTTTGCATCGTATTTATCAGCACAAACAATCCCAAGGGAGCCTAATACATTGATAAAAGTACTTTGTGGAGAAGATAAGGTGATTTTGACGGTTAATGGGTCAATTTCCTCAGCTTTTGCAAAGTTACCCATATCCACTTTGCCGCCGCTCGCAGCGGCATTATTGTAGGTAAATACTACATCTTTTGCAGTTAATGGCGAACCATCTGAAAATTTCAATCCTTTTTTTAGCGTTAATGTCCACTCTTTCCCATCGGCATTGTGTTGGTAGTTTTCCAGCATATAGCTGTGCCATGAAAGGTCGGCTTTTTGTTTGAGTAATGGGCTGTGTAACAGAAGGTAGCTGCCGTGGCTCCACCCGAGCATTGGGTCAAAACCTTCAGTCGGTTCTGCGCCAATCGCTAAACGTAATGTTTGTGAATGAGCTGGTTCTGCGGCCTGTGATGGCAGCGTCAGCCCCATTAAACACATAGCCGCAACGATATTTTTAATCATACATCCCTCGATAGTTTGGTTTTATTTTTATCACTAAATAAAAATGAAACATCATCAGGCAGTTAATGATATTGGTAACCATTAATTGCCGCTATTGGTGAGATATTCACTGTGCGTAGAGTAACAATGTTTAGTTATATTAAATTTTAAACCACGCTTTCTACGTTCTATATCAATAGAACTTCGAATTTAATGAATAATTCGTAAAAACTCAGCCCCTTTTTGATTTACCTTAATAAATCAAAAAGTAAAATTTACGCTTCCACGTCTTTATCAAATTCAATAGGCGTGGAGTTTAACGATAAATCAGTTATAAAAGACCGGTCATTAGACTGCCTTGATTGCAACCGAAATTGCGATGGCGTCATGGCGTATTTTTTCTTAAATACATCACAAAAATAGGCATTGCTACCAAACCCACATCGATGGCTAATTTGAAATACCGAATAATTTGAGAAGGTTAAATAATTTAATGCCATTCCCATTCGCACATCCAATAATAATTGGCGGAATGATACCCCTTCTCGATTAAGGTGCCTACGCAACGTCGATGGTGTGGTAAATAAGACCTTAGCAACATCCTCTAAGTGCCATTTTTTCTGCGGTTCTTGGGTAATTAAATGGGTAATGGCTTGGTTTTTCGGCTCATCATAATTAAAGCGGAAAATGTTGAGAATATCGACGCCCGCTTGGTATATCGCCAGTAAAATAAAGTACAGGCTTTGCTTCATTAACAACGCTTCTTGAGATTGGCTTTGTTGTTTTAATGGTAAACATTGCTTGAGCAAACTGAAATTATCACTGACCGTTTCAGGGGTTAATACCTGAAACGTGGGAACGTGGCTCGTTAGCGGCGCGCCTGACTTCATTAAGGTCTTTAATAATAAAAAGACCGATTCTAACTCTGAGTCCGCAATCGACAGTGTGTGCAGCTCAATCGATTGATTAGATGCGCACTCCATATTGCAGGAGACTTGGCTGTATTTTGGAATAATGAGCGTCAAATTAGACTGAACATCAATAGATTGACCATTAATCACCACATTCCCTTTCGCTCCTTGCAGCATGGCTATCATCGCGCTTTCAATATAAAACGCTTTTAACACCATTTGGCTTGATGAAAGAAAATATTTATATTCCATAATCTCAATAAACTTTGGTCAAAGTCAGAAATCATCTGCTAGAAAAAGCAGCTTGATGGGCAGACAGAAATACAGCCATTCAGATAAATAGCAAATAATTACGCTAGTTAATGGCTTCCGCTACCTTGCTAGAATGCGGCTCAGAATATAGTCCTGTTAAGTAAAAATCGCAATATAGAGATCCGCTCATTTTTTACTGTTATTTTATGCATTGTGCATTTTTCTAAATAAATTGCTATTTAATTGAAAGGCAATTTTCGATAGAAGGTGTAAAATCGCGCGTCAGATGAATACGAGCCTATAACGCATCATTATAGATAATTATTTTTCGTGTTCATTCACATCCTACCCTACTTGCATTGGCTTATACCACTTAGGGGCTGTTTATCTTTGCTGCTGATTTTTACAGCTAAAAAAGGTCAAAAAAAACAATTCAAAAAATAGATAAAAGTGTGTCAATCAAGCTGACTTATTATTTGAGTTAAGTATTGTGCATAAATACTGCCCTACGGGTTCGATTAAAGCACGTTTCACTCATTTGATGCGACGTTGAGAGACTCTTGCCTAAAATGGCTTTAATTCGAATAAAAATTGACCATCAAAGATAAACAGCCCCTAAAGCCCAAACCATTCGGTGAGGGGTATAACTAAACATGTTCGCGTATTGTTCATTACCTGATTTGCAGGAGAAAGTATGTCTGAGTTTTCAGGATCAGGTTGGTTAGCTGAGATTTTTTTACGCTATGAACTCAAACGGGGTACAACACGCCTGACCGATAAACAACATATCGGCCCTTTAATGGTGCAAAGGCCATTTTACCCCGAACCAAGGGTTGCCCACACCTATTTACTTCATCCCCCTGGTGGTGTGGTGGGTGGAGATAAACTCCTGATTAATATTGACGTGCAGCCGTATGCCCATTCACTGCTGACCACCCCAGGTGCGACCAAATTTTATCGCAGCGCAGGCGGTATTGCCCGACAAGTACAGAATTTAACGGTTGCCGCTGAGGGCTTTTTAGAGTGGCTACCGCAGGAAAATATTTTTTTCCCTGATGCACAGGTTAGGCTCGAAACCCATATACACGTCGCTGCATCATCAAAATTTATCGGCTGGGAAATCCAATGTTTAGGCCGCCCTGTTTTGGGGGAATGGTTTGAAAATGGCGATGTGCGTGGGCGCTTTAATTTTTACATTGATGACACCCTCACGCTGACTGAATCCCTGTTTATCGATGGCACACAAAAACAGTCTGCTGTCATGCGTGAGTTTCCCATGATGGGGTCGATGTACATTTACCCTGCCAGTGATGAATTAAAAGAAAAAATCCAACAACATTTAGGTGATTTTTTATCCCCAACGGATAGCCCCATTGAGTATGGGCTAACGGATGTGGATGGCATTTTAGTTTTACGATTATTAGGCACGCAAACTGAGCCGATGATGGCCTGTTTTGCCCATATTTGGCAAACCACGCGGCAGTATTGGCTAGGTTATTGCCCTGAACCTCCCCGTATTTGGGCAACATAAATTTTTCGTTTTAGGAGCAAAAATGGAACTCACCCCAAGAGAAAAAGATAAGTTATTGCTTTTTACCGCAGGCCTTGTCGCTGAAAGGCGCTTAGCCCGTGGGTTAAAACTGAATTACCCAGAAGCCGTTGCCCTAATAAGCTGCGCCATTATGGAAGGCGCACGTGACGGAAAAACGGTCGCCCAACTAATGAGCGAAGGCAGAACGGTGCTCAGTGCGGAGCAAGTCATGGAAGGCGTGCCTGAAATGATCAAAGACATTCAAGTGGAATGCACATTCCCTGACGGCACAAAACTTGTGTCCATTCACGACCCAATTGTATAGGTGGCAATATGATCCCCGGTGAAATTAAAGTGAATCAGGCTTTAGGCGACATCGAACTGAATGCGGGTCGTGAAACCAAAACCATTCAAGTGGCAAATCATGGTGATAGACCGATTCAAGTCGGCTCTCATTACCACTTTTATGAAGTGAATGATTTTTTGAAATTTGAACGAGACGGCACGCTCGGTTTTCGTTTAAACATCCCTGCGGGTATGGCGGTGCGTTTTGAACCTGGCCAAAGCCGCACGGTGGAATTGGTGGCATTTAGCGGTAAACGAGAAATTTACGGCTTCCATGGCAAAGTCATGGGTAAATTAGAGAGTGAGAAATAACCATGAAAACCATCTCACGGCAAGCGTATGCGGATATGTTTGGGCCAACCCAAGGCGACCGTGTACGCTTAGCAGATACAGAACTGTTTTTAGAAATAGAAAAAGACTTCACCACCTATGGGGAAGAAGTCAAATTTGGTGGCGGTAAAGTCATTCGTGATGGTATGGGGCAAAGCCAAGTCACTAGCGATAAATGTGTCGATGTGCTGATCACCAACGCCATTATTTTAGACCATTGGGGCATCGTTAAAGCCGATATCGGCATCAAAAATGGCCGTATTGCAGGTATTGGTAAAGCGGGTAACCCTGATGTACAGCCGAATGTGGATATCGTGGTTGGTCCTGGTACAGAAGTGGTCGCGGGTGAAGGCAAAATTGTCACCGCAGGCGGCGTCGATACCCACATTCATTTTATTTGCCCGCAGCAAGCCGAAGAAGGCTTAGTTTCTGGTGTCACCACCTTTATTGGTGGTGGAACAGGCCCTGTCGCAGGCACTAACGCCACAACGGTCACACCGGGCATTTGGAATATGTACCGCATGTTAGAGGCCGTAGATGAGCTGCCAATTAACGTGGGGCTATTTGGTAAAGGCTGCGTAAGTCAACCCGAAGCCATTCGTGAGCAAGTGACCGCAGGCGCAATTGGCCTGAAAATTCACGAAGACTGGGGCGCAACCCCGATGGCAATCCACAACTGCTTGAATGTCGCCGATGAAATGGACGTGCAAGTGGCAATTCACTCCGACACCTTAAACGAAGGCGGCTTCTACGAAGAAACAGTAAAAGCCATCGGTGGGCGCGTGATCCACGTGTTCCATACAGAAGGCGCAGGGGGCGGTCATGCCCCTGACGTGATCAAATCCGTTGGGGAGCCAAATATTTTGCCCGCCTCGACCAACCCAACCATGCCGTACACCATCAATACAGTGGACGAACATCTGGATATGTTGATGGTGTGCCATCACCTTGACCCGTCAATTCCTGAAGATGTGGCCTTTGCTGAGTCACGTATTCGCCGTGAAACCATTGCCGCAGAAGATATTTTGCATGATATGGGCGCGATTTCCGTGATGTCCTCGGACTCCCAAGCCATGGGGCGCGTAGGTGAAGTGATTATGCGCACGTGGCAATGTGCCCACAAAATGAAATTGCAACGCGGCACGATGGAAGGCGATACCCCAGACAGCGATAACAACCGTATTAAGCGCTACGTGGCGAAATACACGATCAACCCTGCGTTAGCCCATGGTATTGCTCATGAAGTCGGGTCGATAGAGAAAGGCAAATTAGCCGATATCATCCTATGGGACCCCGCATTTTTTGGCGTCAAACCTGCGCTTATCATGAAAGGTGGCCTTGTGGCGTATGCGCCAATGGGGGATATCAACGCCGCCATTCCAACGCCGCAACCTGTGCATTACCGCCCAATGTATGGCGCTCTCGGTAAAGCGAAGTACCAAACCTCGATGATTTTTATGTCAAAAGCGGGGATTGAGGCGGGCGTCCCCGAAAAGCTTGGCTTACAAAGCTTAATCGGCCGTGTTGAGGGTTGCCGCAATATCAGCAAGGCCTCCATGGTGCACAACAGCTATGTGCCGCATATTGAGCTAGACCCTCAAACCTATATTGTTAAAGCCGATGGCGTACCGCTGGTGTGTGAGCCAGCCACTGAGTTGCCAATGGCACAACGTTACTTTTTATTCTGACCCCTGATTAAGAGCCAGAAAATGAAAAAATTTATTAAAGTCGTTCCACCAGAACAACAGACAAACACTGAATTGTCCCTATGCTTAACCATGGATGAACGCACCAAAAGCCGCTTAAAAGTCACCTTAAGTGATGGGCAAGATGCGGGGTTATTTTTACCCCGTGGCACCATTTTAAAAGAAGGGGATATTTTAGCGACAGAAGACGGTGAACAGGTCGCCATTATCGCGGCAAAAGAGCAAGTTTCTACCGTTTACAGCGATGACCCTCTGTTACTGGCACGGGTTTGTTACCACTTAGGTAACCGCCATGTTCCTCTGCAAATTGAAGCAGGCTGGTGCCGTTATTTTCACGACCATGTTTTAGACGATATGGCGCGTGGATTAGGTGCAACGGTCAGTGTGGGTCTGGAAAAATACCAACCAGAACCAGGGGCTTATGGCGGTTCATCGGGTGGTCATCATCACCATCATCATGACCACGATGATCACCATCACCACCACTAATCAGATTCAGGGAGTGTATCGATGCTAGCGGATTTGCGTTTATACCAATTAGTCAGCCCGTCCTTACCTGTGGGGTCATTTACCTATTCCCAAGGGCTAGAATGGGCGATTGAAAAAGGCTGGGTGACAACGCCAGACACCCTCGCCAGTTGGCTAACAGCACAAATGACTCACGCAATCGCGACATTGGAACTCCCTGTTCTGCGGCAAATTCACGCCAATCTTTCACGCTCTGATTGGCAGCAAGTGACTTATTGGTGTGACTTTATTATTGCCAGCCGTGAAACCAAAGAGCTTCGCCAAGAAGAGCGCCAGCGAGGCATTGCCTTTGCCCGCTTGCTCCCCCAACTGGCGATTGAGCTTGATGCCACGGCATTAGCGTGCGTGAAAAAAACACAATTAATGGCCTTTGCCCTTGCCGCCACGCATTGGAACATTGACGTTGAAAAGCTGTGCACCGCCTACACGTGGGGCTGGCTGGAAAACACCGTGATGTCTGGCGTGAAATTAATTCCACTGGGTCAAAGCGCGGGGCAACATATTTTGTTTACCCTTGCCGAACGTATCCCTGAAATTGTGGCGCAATCTGCCACATGGACGGTTGATGATATCGGCAGTTTTACCCCTGCACAAATCATTGCCAGCAGTCGGCATGAAACCCAATACACTCGACTTTTTCGTTCATGAGAAAACACACAATGCAAGAATATAACCAACCCCTGCGAATTGGTGTCGGTGGCCCTGTTGGTTCAGGGAAAACCGCCCTATTAGAAGTTTTATGTAAAGCGATGCGCGATACTTACCAAATTGCCGTCGTGACTAATGATATCTATACCCAAGAAGATGCCAAGATCCTTACCCGTGCCGAAGCATTAGACGCCGACCGCATTATTGGTGTGGAAACAGGCGGCTGCCCGCACACCGCGATCCGTGAAGATGCCTCCATGAACCTTGCGGCCGTTGAAGAGCTGGCAATGCGCCACAAAAATCTGGATATTGTATTTGTGGAAAGTGGCGGCGATAATCTGAGCGCCACATTCAGCCCAGAGCTGGCGGACTTAACCATTTATGTTATCGACGTCGCAGAAGGCGAAAAAATCCCACGTAAAGGCGGCCCAGGGATCACCCATTCCGACTTATTAGTGATCAATAAGATTGACCTCGCTCCCTATGTTGGCGCGTCATTGGAAGTGATGGAAGCCGATACCGCCAGAATGCGCCCAGTGAAACCGTATGTTTTCACGAATTTAAAGAAACAAGTCGGCTTAGAAACCATTATCGAGTTTATTATCGATAAAGGCATGTTAAGGCGTTAATCGCTTTCGCCACAGAGAATAGGCTTATCTAGCCTGATTTTCTGTGGTTTTTATCCATATTCACTTCATGCTATACCTGATTCAGTAAAACAGAATGGGTACCGGTGAGAGGTTTACCAAACACACCGTAAAGCCCTGTCGTTCAGGCTGGGGAGGATGTCAATGAAGCTCAGAAGCTAATAACCGGATATATGATCGCATATTACAACCGAGTCAGGCCTCATCAATAGAGTAATGGATTCACGCCCAATAAATCTGAACGACTATTTTGGAAAAACTCGAAAACAGTGGCCAAATTTTATTGACCACTGCACGTTTATTTTATGGGAAATCAACTTATTGCTGATATTAATTTTTAACTTTTTCTGTTAAATCATCACTATAGGTTTCTTTCGTAGCACAGACGCAAGCTATTGTCACTAAAGCCATGCACGCTAAAAATGCAGAGATAGGCCATGAATTCCCCCCCGACCATACCAGTAAAAGCGTTGCAATCATTGGAGTAAGTCCACCCACAACATTTGCGAGTTGGAAACCTAAAGACACACCGGTATACCTGACTTTTGTATCAAACAACTCAGAGAAAAATGCGGGTTGTACACTAAACATCATTCCTAATCCGACCGAATAACAGAATGAGGTGGCGAACATAAACATTTTAACGGAGCCGCTATCAATCATCCAAAATAAAGGAAAAGCAAAGATAAAAGTAATTGTGGCACCCGCTAAATAAACAGGCCGACGCCCGATTTTATCCGATAACCAACCAAAGAATGGGAAGGTAAAAATGCCACAAAAACTCGCTAGCAATAAACCGTTTAATGCTGTTTCACGAGTGAAATCTAACTCACGAGTCACATACGACATGAAAAATGCCACAGTTAGCCACCCTAACACAATTTCCCCCATGCGCATGCCCATGGCTAGAAATACAGATTTACGGTAATGCTTTAATACTGTTAATACTGGGTATTTTTGTTCTTTTGTTTGGGTTGTTTCTTGTTGGCGTTGGTTTTCTTTAAACACTGGGGTTTCTTCAATATTTGCTCGGATATATAACCCAATAAATAATAACAAAATACTCACTAAGAAAGGCATTCTCCAACCCCAGGACATTAAATCATCCTCTGGCAACATGACAACTAAAGCAAAAACTCCCGTTGCAATAAACAACCCTAATACATTCCCTAATTGAACAAAGGTACCAAAAAAACCTCGACGATGACGTGGCGCATATTCCGTAATTAGTGTTGTCGCACCTCCCCACTCACCTCCGATGGCAAAACCTTGGCAAAGACGTAGAAAGATTAAGAGTAACGGAGCCGCATTTCCTATCGATTCATAAGAAGGGATTAATCCAATGCAAAAAGTGGATATTCCCATAATCATCAACGAAATCACCAACGATTTTTTACGGCCTATTTTGTCTCCATAGTGACCAAAAACGATGGCACCAATAGGACGACTCACAAACGTGATAGACAACGTTAAAAACGAAACGATCAATGCCATTAACGGCGATAAATTTGGGAAAAATAGTGTTGGAAAAACTAATGCCGCTGCTGTGCCATAAATAAAAAAGTCATAAAACTCAATGGTTGTTCCTGCTAGTCCTGAGCCAAGAACGGTAACAAGCTTACGTTGCTGCTTTTTTTCTTGTTCACTTTCTTCATGTACCTGAGCTGTACTTGTCGTGGGTGTTAGTAGTGTCATTTTCAAATCCTCTACACGGTGATTATCGGTGTGCTTGCATTCGTTATATTATGTAAATATTTTGTTGTTTGCTAACTCGAGTTAGCTGATAATAGCAAAGGATATGATTGCTCAAAGTTATTATTTATAATTTTGTGATGACGATCTTTTAATCTCTTATACTGCTTTGATTTATAAATCAAAAATATTTTATTCATTAATATAGCATTATATTTTCACTGATTTCATACAAAAAATTGAAGGTGAGCAAACTCAGTCCAACAACTCAAACGAACACAATAGAAGAAAATTAAACAAATCATTAACATTCTAAAGATGTCAAAATAAAACCAAGCTCTTCGAAAAATAATAGATATAAAAATAAACACTTTAATTACAATTAGTTAAAAAACCAACCATGATGTTCATCACATATTTAGTTTAAACAAATTGTGTTACACAACCAATAATAATATTTTGCTAACTCGAATTAGCACACTTGACACACTCAGCATTTATCATCAGGAGAGCTTCCTATGTTGACTTTTACTCCCCCTAACCGTCCAAAATTAATAACAACTCAACCCAATGAAGTATTATTGGTGACAAATGCTGACTTACGCGAACCTGCGAATGTGACCTGTTGGCCCACGCAGTCTCTGTATGAACAGCGCTTAGCCGATGCGCTAAACACCCTTGGCTACCAAGTCAAACGGGCGCACCCCGTGGATAAAGAAAGAGGACATGGGTTCATCAGTAACCAGCGAGAAGGAAGTGATATTTTTGCGCAAATAGCACCTGATGCCCCCGTTATTGTGTTATTAACGGCATGGCAATATTCACACCATATTGCCCCTTCATTAGTCCATCATCGCGGCCCAATTTTATTGTTAGCCAACTTTGATGGCACATGGCCAGGGCTAGTTGGTATGCTGTGTATGGCGGGTTGTTTAACAAGTTTAGGCTGCCATTATTCACGGTTGTGGTCTGAAACATTCACTGATGAATTCTTTATGAAAGGATTACAGACGTGGCTTGATGATGGTTTTCTCAATCATAAATTGGATTATTTATACCCGCTAAAAGCAACTGATGCCGTTATGGGAACCCCTGAGGGCAAAATCGGCCGTGAAATGGGCCAAGCCATGTTGCGTGATAAAGCTATTATTGGTTTATTTGATAGTTTTTGCATGGGGATGATTAATGGTGTTTTCCCACAAAAATCAATGATTGATATTGGAATGCCGATTGAATCCTTATCTCAATCCGCCTTGCTAGTAGAAATGCAAAAAGTACCACAATCCCTACGAGAAGCATGTTTGGCATGGTATCAATCCCAAGGAATGACATTTAAATTTGGCACAAACCACAGCAACGAATTAACCCGTGATCAAGTATTAGAACAGTGTGCCATGATGATTGCGATGGCTCGGTTCACAAAAAGATTTGGTTTAAGCGCTGTTGGGGTGCAATACCAACAAGGCTTGAAAGATAGTTGTGCTGCTTCTGACTTTGCAGAAGGCGCTATCGGTAACTCTGCACGCTTCCCTATTCCCGATGAAAACGGTGAAATCATTGCTCCAAACTTGCCTATCACCTGTATTAATGAAGTGGATATGGGTAGCGCTATTCCGCAAGTCATTATGGCTAAGCTATTGCAATCATTAAATATTGCTAGTGAAACAACATTACATGACATTCGTTGGGGAAGCGAGTATGAAGGCACTTTCTATTGGGATTTTGAAATTTCAGGCGCAGTTCCATTTGCACACCTAAAAGGCGGTATTGCTGGGGCAACAGGTTATCGTCAGCCGCCAATGTTCTTCCCTTTTGGCGGTTCCACAATCGCAGGGCAAGGGAAAAAAGGCCGCTTTATCTGGGCTCGTGCCCACTATGAAGGGCTCCAAGTGGTTATGCATATTGGGACTGGTACCGCCGTTGAACTTCCAGATGCCGAATTTGAACGCCGCCGCTTAGCAACAAACTATGAATGGCCATTATTAAATGCTGTACTTGATGGTGTTTCCCGTGATTCATTAATGGCGGGGCATCAAAGTAACCACCTGTCGATTGCCTATGTTGATGAGGACGTTTTAGGTAGCGTAGTCCAAGCCTTTGCAGCACAAGCGATGACGCAAAATATTCATGTGTTGATTGCTGGGGATGCCCGTCGATATTTTATCCATCAATAAATAAAAAAATAAGGAACATGTTATGACTGACCCTCTTTTCTCACTACAAGATAAAATAATTATTGTCACCGGTGGATTAGGGCAACTTGGCGTACAGTACGTCAAAGCCCTGCATGAGCGTGGAGCCAAGGTTGCTGTATTAGCAACCCACGTTACACAAGTGCGTCTGACTCAGGTATTAGGCTCATTGAAAGACTCTCCTCGCATCGCATGCTATGAAGTTAATATTACAGATAAATCAAGTATTAATGGCGTATTAGATCGCATTGAATCTTCATGGGGAACACCTGATGGTTTAGTGAATAATGCAGGTATCGATACCCAACCAAGCGCGCCACCTGAAGTATCAGGCCCATTTGAAGATTTTCCAGAAGAGGTTTTCCGTGAAGTAGTTGATGTAAATCTCGTCGGAACCTTTTTGATGACCCAGCAAGTCGGAAAACGCATGAGAAAGGCACAAAAAACTGGGTCCATCGTCAATATTGGTTCGATTTATGGTGTTGTGTCACCTGTTCAAGATATCTATAGCTATAAAAAGGAGGATACGGGTATTCCTTTTATTAAGCCTGTTGCCTATGCAGCCGCAAAATCAGGTATCTATAATTTTACCCGTTATTGTGCAACTTATTGGGGGAAAGAAGGTATTCGAGTGAATACATTAACGCTTTCTGGCGTTGCTCGGCAGGATCAAGATCCACGATTCCAAAAAAATTACACTGACCGCATTCCAATTGGTCGCATGGCTAATCCCGATGAATTTAATGGTGCTATTGTCTTTATGCTTTCTAACGCATCTTGCTATATGACTGGCGCAAACCTTGTTATTGATGGAGGCTGGACAGCATGGTAAATCAACAGCAAGACAAATGGGCTAAATTTCGCGGGATTATGTCTGCCATTGTGACCCCAATGCATGACAACGAAGATATAAATACGACAGCATTAGCCATGCTTGTGGAGCACCAAATCGCCCGTGGTGTTGAAGGGTTTTATTGCTGCGGGTCATCTGGTGAAGGTCCACTGTTACATTTAGATGAACGAAAACAAGTCCTTGAAACCATTATCACTAGTAGTAAGGGAAAAGTGCCTGTCATTAGCCACATTGGAGCCCCGAGAACTCAAGATGCCGTCGAATTAGCAAAACACGCGCAAAGTGTGGGGGCGAGTGCCGTTTCTTTAGTCCCTCCTTACTATTATAAATACAGTAATGAAGCGATCATTCGGTATTACCAACGTATTTTAGATGAAACATCGCTGCCAGTTATTTTGTATAACATTCCTCAGTTTACAGGGGTCGAGCTAGACCTTGAAATGGCAAAGACGTTATTTAGCAATGAACAAACATTGGGGGTGAAGCATACCTCTCACAACCTTTACGCCTTAGAACGTATGGTGGATAAGCACCCTGAAAAAGTTTTCTTTAATGGTTTTGATGAAATTTTTCTTTCCAGTTTGGCGGCAGGGACCACGGCAACAGTGGGGACAACCGTGAATATTCAGCCTGAACTTTTTCTCGCGGTTCGCCACTGTTTTGCTAAAGGGGATTTTTTCACTGCACAAAAACTGCAGCATCAAATCAACGATGTCGTTGAAACCATGGTCAATAACGGTATTTTTCAATCAACAAAATACTTGGCAGGACTAGAGCTCGACTATTTAGGCCCTGTAAGAGAACCGTTTATCCCACTGAATGTACAACAAAAACAAGCACTCGATAGCTTGAATTCCCGTTTACAAGAATATATCCACGCAGCACGTGCCTTAATCTAGTGAATCAATGAGCCCTTATTCTCGGGGCTCAGTCTCCCTTAGATATTCCTAGCGACCGATAAAGGCCGATAAATTAACGTCATTGGCACTGTTATTTTCACATTGCTCTTATCACCTTGAAGCTTATTTTGCATTAGATGAAAGGCATGTTGTGCCCATGCATCTTCATTCTGCCCCATGGACCAAACCGCATTTGGTAAAAAACCGAGCATGTCGCTTTCATCAAAAGTACCTATCGGAATTTCCTGAGGAATAAACCCATAAACCTGACGGAGTGCGCTCAATGTCCCTTCTAAGATAGGCAATGACGAAGTAATGAAAGCGGAGGGTGGTTGCTTATTTTTCTTTAAGAATTCATGCATTAAATGTTGCCCATCTTCTTTACGATTATGGCGCGCAGTTAAAACCCAGCTCTGCCGCTCTGGCATTTCATTTAAATAACCTTGTAAACGGCTCTGAATTGACGGTTGTTGGGTATCACCCGCAATAAAAAATAAAGGCTCAACGTTGACGGCCTTTTTAATGGACTGAACTAATGTTTTACTACCGCTATAGTTGTCACTTAGCACCAAAGGAACGTCCATTTCGCCGAAGTCTCGGTCTAAAAATATAATAGGCCGCTTACGGGCTAATTTTCGATGATGTAGCTGAGTTTCTAAAGAAGAAGGGACAATAAATAACCCATCAACATTGCGTTCTAACAAGCTCCGAACGACTTCTTTTTCGTGTTTAGGGTCACTATAAGAACAAGCAATAATCAGCTGATATCCTGCTTTTTGACAACAGGTTTCAAGTTTTTCAGCTAAAGTTGAGAAAAATAAATTCGATAACCGAGGAACAACAAGAGCAAGCGTGTCAGTTTTGTTTAGTTTCAAACTGCGAGCCGCGTAATTAACCACCAGTCCATGGGTTTCAACATAAGACTGAATCCGTTCTTGGGTCGCTTTGCTAATACGGTATTGCTCCGCTTTTTGACTTAAAACTAACCGAACCGTCGTCACTGATAGGTTTAAATCGTTCGCAATTTGCTCAACAGTTTTTGCCATAAGTTCGCTATAATCATTTATAAATAAATTTAAGTATAAACTAATTCGAGTTAGCAATATAGACTAGGCATACAACTGTTAAACTGAGTGCACGAAAAAACACATAAATAACCACGCACGCTGACACCTTCCTTTTGAGCAAAACAAGTCAATATACTGACGATAACAGCAATTGAGTATAAGGGTGCTTTGGTTGCGTAAAAATCGCATCAACGCTGCCCATTTCCACAATTTTTCCTGACTTCAGTATCACAATCCGGTGGCTAATATGCTGTACCACCCCCAAGTCATGGGAGATAAACACCATCGCCAACCCCAGCTTTTGCTGTAACGAAGACAACAAGTCCAACACTTGAGCTTGCGTCGTCACATCAAGGGCCGAGACAGGCTCATCACAAACGAGGATATCGGGTTCACAGGCCAATGCTTGGGCAATTGAGATACGTTGCCGTTGCCCGCCAGACAATGAGGCGGGCCTACGTTTCAATAGCTGACTATCGAGCGAAACTAAAGATAACAGTTCATTTATTCGCTGTTGTTTCTGCACAGCGGTGAGTGTCGAATGCAGTTCAAGCGGCTGCAACAGCACTTGCTCCACCGTATGTTGCGGATCAAAAGAACTTAATGGGTCTTGCACAATCGTTTGAATTCGCGGACGAAGCGCTCTACGCTGACGCTCTTTTAGCGTACTCCACGGCTGGTTAAGTAACTCAATACGGCCATTATTCGGTGTTTGCAATGCTAAAATCAGTTTGCCTAATGTCGTTTTGCCTGAACCTGATTCGCCAACAATACCGAGTGTTTCCCCCCTTTTAAGGGTCAAGGAAATATTATCAACCGCCTGTAATTTTTGCCCATTTGGTAATCGAAAAGCACGAGAGACCTGCTCAACGGATAACACCGTATCAGGTTCTGCCCCCACTGATGATGAGGTCGCGGGTTCTGACCAATTTGCTAGAGGATCACGCCCTGTCAGCCAAGTTCCTCGTGAATGCCGGGTAGGCACAGATGACAATAATTTTATTGTGTAAGGGTCCTGGGGAGATTTAAGCACCTGGTGAACATCCCCACTTTCTCGCGGCCGCCCATGCTGCATCACTATCACTCGGTCGGCGATATCGGCGACGACCGATAAATCGTGAGTGATTAATAAAATGCCAATCCCTAACTGCGCTAATGATTTAAACTCTTCCAATATTTGCTTTTGAATAGTGGCATCCAACGCAGTCGTCGGTTCATCCGCAATTAATACCCGCGGTTGTCCCGCCAATGCAGATGCGATTAGCGCCCTTTGACGCAACCCACCCGATAATTCATGGGGGTACATTTGTGACCGATTAAGGGGGTCAGGTATTCCAACCATCTCGAGTAAGGCGTTAACTTTTTGGGGGATTTCGCTACGTGACGCTAATCGATGAGCCAGTAGTGGCTCTGCAATTTCTTGACCTATTTTGCGTAAGGGATCTAAAGACGTCAGAGCATCTTGTAACACAAAACCAATTTCTCGTCCGCGTATCTTTCGCCAATTAGATTGGCTTTGATGGCGTAAATCAATTTCGTGGCTTGCCCCTTGAGGGTCAGTGTGAAGCAGTGCTAAGCGTTTAGCAGAGACCTCTGCGTTATCCCCCGTAAGGCCGACTAACGTGCGAGCTGTTACGGATTTTCCTGAGCCCGATTCCCCAACTAATGCAATAATTTCCCCCGCATGTAATGTAAAAGAGACCCCAGAAACTGCGTGAAAATTTTCATTTTGCGATAAAAAACGCACATGCAAGTCTTCAACCTGCAAAACCGCTCGGCCTTGTTCCGTGATGTTAGGATTCATTAAAATTCACCTCGCGCAATCAATCGCTGTATGCGTCTTCCCATCAATGTAATGGTGATCACTGATAATGCAATCACCGTTGCTGGCATTAAACTTATCCATGGCGCACTGTCTAAATAGTTTCGGCCATCCGCAAGTAAAGCCCCCCATTCTGCGGTTGGCGGGGTAACTCCCAACCCTAAGAAACTCAATGCCGAAGCGGCTAACACCGCATGACCAACACCAATGGTGGCTAATATGAGTAACGGGCGCAGTGTATTGGGAATAATATGTCGAAAAATAATACGGTTTGCTGGCATTCCGAGTGCAACAGCATGCTCAACATAACCAGAGGATTTCACCAGTAAGACTTGCGAACGGACTAGGCGCGCATAGCCTGCAATTGCCGCAATCCCAACCGCCAGCAATGTATTTTCGGGCCCACGCCCTAATACCGCTATCACTAATAACGCCAGCAATAAATCTGGAAAAGCCAACATGATATCGAGTAAACGCACCAGTGGTGTACGGATAAACCTCGGGGTCAATACAGCCGCATTGCCTAGTAAGATGCCGCCTAAACATGCAATTAATGTGGCACCTAAACCAATACTGAGTGATAGCGAAGTACCATAAACCACCCGTGTATAAACATCTCGGCCTAATTGGTCTGTGCCAAACCAGTGTTCAGTACTCGGAGGTTGCAAAATAGCCGTTAAATCAACCTCATCCGGTGCATAATGAGTAAACCAAGCTGGGAAAAACATCGCGAGCAACAATATCGTCAACACCATACTTGGTAACAATAGGCCACGATATTTCATGACAAATTGGGAGAGCACCCGCGGCCGCGCCACATTGATTCCATATACATCACTACTCATCAGATAGCCTCCTGTTTACGTAAGCGAGGGTCGATTAACAAATAAAGGCCATCAATCAATAAATTAATCACAACAAATAAAAAAGCAGAAAACATAACGAGCCCAAGTACCAACGGCATATCCCGGTTTTCGATGGCGCCTAACATAATTTGACCAATGCCCGCTCGCCCAAAAACCGTCTCCGTTAATACAGAACCTCCCAGTACCGACGCTAGCAATGTGCCGGTTAAGGTTGATATAGCCAATGCCGCATGGCGCAAGACATGACGAGCCCGTAGCATAAGTTCACTGACTCCCCGCATCCTAACCGTCGTGGCAAAAGGCTGAGCTAATGCTTCTTCCATACCATCACGCAGTACCTGACTTAACACAGCAATTAACGGTAGACTCAACGTAATCACTGGCAATACCAGTGATATCACCCCTTGATTGCCGGTGACAGGAAACCACTGCAATGAAAAACTAAAAATACTGAGCAGTAAAATACCAATCCAATACACTGGGGTACTCAGTAAAATGAGTTCTAAACCAACAATCAGGTCTTTCGCTTGATGCCGACGTCCTGCGGTTAAAACGGCATTAATAATCGAAACCAATAACGCAAAACCTAATCCGCCCAATGCTAAAGGCAAGGTCTCTTTTAACCCATTACCAATCACTGAAATAACAGGTTGACGGTATAAATAACTCTGACCTAAATCCCCTATCAATGCATGCCCTGAATAACTTATGTATTGCTGCCACAAGGGCTTGTCTAAACCAAATTGATGAATAATCTCCGCTCTGACGGTTTCATCAACTACCCCTTCGCTACCCGTTATGACACTAACTGGGTCACCCGGTATAAATTTAACCACCGCAAAAGAGAGTGTTGCCGCGCCCCAAAGCACGGCAATAATCATCAATAAGCGATAGCTAACTAACCGGAACTTATGGTTTAATCCATGCATCATAGAAATTCGGCTTCGCATTAGTCGCCCAGTTAATACCCTGAACTTGTTTAGAGACACCAAGCTGATAAGCTGGGATATAAAGTGGTACAACATAAGCTTGGTCAATAATTTCACGTTGGATTTCATGATATAGACGCTCCCGCTCTGCATCATTCGTTCCTACCGCCTCAGATAATTGCTTATCCAATGTATTCACACGAGCGTGGTTGTTACCTTGTGGTGGCGTAAACGCAGAGTGGAATGCGGTACGCAAAATATCGGGTTCAGGGCGAACAAAGAAGTTTGATGCAATATCATAATTACTCGTCGCCGTGCGCTCATTGAATACCCCCGCATCAACAGGGTCAAATTGCAGGTTAAAACCCGCTTTTTTGGCCTGCTGCTGCACCGCTTGGAATAAGGTGACGTCTGCGGCTTCTACGTTAGTGGGTACATAGGTAAAGCGCACAAGAAGCTGTTGGCCATCTTTCGTGCGATAGCCCTCTTTATCTCGCTGGCTCCAACCCGCTTCATCTAATAAGCGCCCTGCTTTTTCTGGGTCATAACCCCATAAGTTACGTACAGATGGGTCGTAATACAGCGTTGCTGGCCCTAACACATTATCGGCGGCACGCAATGAACCAAAAAAGGCCGCATTCACCGCGACAGAAGGGTCAATAGCACTTTGGAATGCCTTACGTAATTTCACATCTGAAAATACGCCCTTACCTGTATTCAAATACAATACGCGGTTAACACCAGGATTTTCATAAGTGATCACATTCAGTTTGGGGTTATTTTTAACTTGCTTAAAATTCACCGGAGGAACCGCATCAATGGCTTGAATTTGACCGCTGTTTAGCGCACCCAAACGAACCGAGGCTTCTGGCAAATATTTAAATTCAATGTGATCTAAATACGCGGGGCCTTGATGGGTCGCATAACCGGGCCCCCAATTATAGTCAGCACGCTTGGTTAACTTGCTGCCGCTCCCCTTCACAAATGAATCTAAAAGGAATGGCCCCGAGCCCACCAAAGTGAAACTGGTATTTGGGGTATTCTTCAAATATGTCGGCGATTGAATGCCAAGGTACGGTAAGCTTAAGCCTTGTAGTAACGGTGCAAATGGTTCGTCATAGCGAATCACCACCGTATACTCATCGGGGGTAGTAATGGAAGTAATGGGACCTAATAATGATTTTGAATAATGGGAAATTGTTTTAGGGTCTAAAATACGCTCAAAATTGTACTTAACCGCCTCTGCATTAAACGGCGTGCCATCACTAAACGTGACATCTTTGCGTAAATGGAATACATATTCTTTATTGTTATCGTTGATTTCCCAGCTGTCCGCTAGCCACGGTGTAAAGCGGTTGTCCTCTGCTTGGCCCACTAATGAAT
This sequence comes from Providencia xihuensis, assembly GCF_041953405.1. NCBI lineage: Bacteria > Pseudomonadati > Pseudomonadota > Gammaproteobacteria > Enterobacterales > Morganellaceae > Providencia > Providencia xihuensis. The sequence goes on from NZ_CP169565.1 coordinate 3,623,876, forward strand.
CTAGCACATTTCGTGACACCACAGCGGCAACTGAATACGCTGTCAATGATGGATCAATAATTGGAGTATCACTGCCTAAGCCCACGGTTAGCGTTCCACCACTGACGGGGGTTTCTGCTGCGGCAAAACTTAAAGGTGCTGCCAATAGACTCAGTGCAACGGTGGCCGTTGTTAAAATATTGGCATTGTTTTTTTCAAAATAGGTATGTCGTTTACTCATCCTTTATTCCTTTTCAAATGGTCGCCGCATAAATTGCGTTAGCTCTACTCTATGAATAGGAATTTAAAGAGAGAAAGAATAAAAAAAACTGAGTTATTTATTTTAATTATAAGGCAATTAAAAAACCGACCTAATTAATTACAATCAAAAACTCATTTAATACAATAAAATCATGTAAACTCAACTTATATCCATTAATTATAGTTAACTAAAAATAGTTATATATCATTTTCATCATTGATTAAATTTGTATTTTCTATTTTAAACGTCTATTCCCCCATAACCAGAAGAAATTATCAATCAACAATAAACCCAAAGCAACAAATTGATAAGTAAACATTTTTATATTTTATAAAGATTCAACAACCCTCAATGAATTATATTACCTCAATTAACATTCACACTTTCAATATAACTTATATTTTTTAATTCTTATCGTTTTATAACCACGGTGATATTTTATGAAAAAATCATCTTGTTAAATAAATTTAGTTATAAGGCAGAACAAAATGGCCTCACATCTTATCGACTTTATATTAATTGGTAATAACTTTGGCACTGAAGAAATGCGTCATGTTTGGTCGGAACATAACCGATTAAAAAGCCAAGTAGCGGTTGAAGTGGCACTGGCGAAAGCCGAAGGCGAACTCGGTTTGATCCCTACAGAGGCGGCGCAATATATCGAACAACACGCAGATGCAGATAAACTAAATATTGAAGAAATTGCGAGCCAAGGCGCGCAAATGAAGCATTCCTTAATGCCAACATTGATCGCGCTGCAAAAACAATGTGGTGAGGCGGGTGAGTACATTCATTATGGTGCAACCACGCAAGATATTGTGGATACCGCCACCATGCTACAGCTAAAGAGCGCATTTAATATCATCGAACGTGATGCAAAAGCACTCGTTACCGCTCTAGCCAATAGCGCCAAACGCTACCAAAACACGCCGATGGTTGGCAGAACCCATGGTATGCAAGCACTTCCAACAACTTTTGGTTTTAAAGTTGCCGTTTGGTTAGATGAATTTTTACGCCATCACCAACGCCTAAATGAAATTAAATCACGCGTATTAACCGGAAATATTAGCGGCGCTATTTGTACTTATGCCGCATTTGGCGAAACAGGCCCCGCTGTCGAAAAACGCACATTGGATATTTTAGGGCTAAGCACCCCGACTATCGGGTGGCAATCTGCGCGCGACAGGTTCAGTGAGTTTGCCTCTGTTTGTGCCTTAATCAGCGGCACTTTAGGGAAAATCGGGAACGAACTATACAACCTAATGCGTACTGAAATTAATGAAATTGAAGAGCCATTCTCTGCGGGGAAAATTGGTTCTACTACCATGCCTCATAAGCGTAATCCAGCAGCATTGGAAGGCTTGGCGAGTTTGACACACCCGCTACTCAAGAGTGTGTCACTTATTTATGAATCCATGCATGTTGAACATGAAAGAGATGCCATGAGCTGGCGCGCTGAGTGGATAGCCTTACCTGAAATTTGTATCTACCTCTCCGCTCAGTTGAAAAATGCCCTTGCGGTTATTGAAGGTGTCACCGTCAACGAAAAGCAAATGCGCCGTAACCTTGACCTACAAGGTGGCTTATTACTGTCGGAAAAAGTGATGTTCGAATTAGGCACCAAAATTGGTAAACAAACCGCACACCACATTGTGTATGAGTGCGCGATGCAAGCCTATGAAGAGCAACGTACATTTAAAGACGTATTACAGGCCAATGAGCAGCTAGCTGGATTCATTTCTGAGCAAGAACTCGATGCATGGTTAGACCCGATTAACTATTTGGGTTCAGCACCTCAAAAGGTTGACCAAGTGATTGCCCACGCGAAAACACTCGGTTTATTAGCGGATTAAGAACGAGGTCGTTATGTACCAATACCGTCAATTACTGGCTACCGATGCAACTGCGTTTTACCAATTACTTCATCATGCTTACGCAGAAATTAAGCATTTGGGTATTCGTTTTGATGCGGCGACCGCTGATTTAGCCGCGATGACTCAACACCTCAATAACCACGCCGTTTATGGGATGTTTGAAGACGGTATTTTAATTGCCTCCGTCACCTTGCGTTACCCATGGAGCAAGCAACCCGGCCCATTTGGTTTACCTCATATTGGCTGGTTTGCAACCGCACCAACACATCGAGGCCAACAACTGGGTAAAAAAATATTGGCTTGGTTTGAAGATAACATTTTATCACAACAACTGCGTGCGCCAGCTTATTCACTGGGTACGGCACAAAGCCACCCGTGGTTAGTGGATTACTACCAATCTTTAGGCTTTCAGACTGTTGAAAAAAGGGACTTAGGCAAAGGCCACATCACTATTTTTATGCGAAAAATCATTGATCAACAACGTTATACACAATGGTTAGCAATTTCTAATCAACCGGAGAAAACACGATGAAAAAATATATTACGCTGATCGCAGGTCTCGTCGCGGCAACGACTTTGCTGACCGCTTGTGATAACAAAACAGAAAAAACGTCTGAAACACAATCTAGCCAAGAACTACGTATTGGTGCCACGGGGCTCAGCTTCCCCAGTGCCTATAAAAAGGATGGTAAGCTCACGGGTTTTGACGTTGAACTGGCAGAAACCATTGCGAAAGATCTCAATTATAACATTGTTTGGGTCACCTCTGACTTTAGCGGCTTAATGGGTCAACTTGAGGCGAAAAAGCTCGATACTGTCGCGAATGTAGTGTCAATTACACCTGCTCGCCAAGAAAAATACGACTTCACCGCACCTTATAGTTATTACGGCAGCCAGCTCGTGACCAATAAATCAAATGAAGACATTAACACTGTCGATGATTTAAAGGGGAAAACGATCGCTGGGGTTTTAGGTTCTAACCACCTTGTAAACTTGAAAAAAGCCTTTGGTGACAATGGTGTCACGATCCGCACCTATGAAAGTCGTGACGCAGCTATGAATGATGCGATTAACAACCGCGTTCAAGCTTACGTCAACTCGCGCCCTATCTTATTAGCCGAAATCAAAGAGAACAACCTGCCATTAAAACTGGTCGGGGAGCCTTTAGTGATTGAAGCCGTCGGTTTCCCTTTCCAAAAAGATGAAAAAGGGAAAGAACTGAAGGCGGCATTTGATAAAGAGCTAGAGGTATTACGCCAAGATGGCCGTTTAAAAGCACTGTCAGAAAAATACTTTGGTGAAGATATCACCGCTAAAGCAGCCAACTAATTAGTCTAGGCGCTGACCGGCCTTTGGGAACTCAGGCCGGCCAATATTGTAAGGCATGAATGATGAATTTAGATTTCGACTATATTGTGCGGATCTTTCCGCAAATTTTAAGCTACCTACCTGTCACGCTATTTCTTGCTATTGTTTCAATGGTTTGTGCGATGACATTAGGGTTGACGCTTGCACTACTGCGGATTACGGGTATCAAGGCGGTTGTTAAAATCGTCGATTTATACGTCTCCCTATTTCGTGGAATTCCAACGCTGGTACAGCTGTTTATTATTTATTTCGGCTTACCTCAAGCCTTTCCCATTTTTAATGGGATGGATGCGTTTACAGCGGCAATTATTGGCTTTAGCCTGAAAAACTCTGCCTATATGGCCGAAATTTATCGTGCTGGATTGACCTCCGTCGACTTTGGGCAGATGGAAGCAGGCTTATCGATTGGTATGCAAAAGCGCCAAATTTACCGTCGCATTATTTTGCCTCAAGCAATGCTGAACACACTGCCTGCAACGGGTAATACCTTTATTTCATTGATTAAAGATACCTCTGTGGCCTTTGCACTTGGTGTCACAGAACTGTTCGCAGAAGGCAAAATGATCGCCGCTGAATCATTACGTTACTTCGAAACATTCATTGTTGTTGGGCTCATTTACTGGCTCACCGTGCTTATCTATAGCCGTTTACAAACGGTGCTAGAAAAACGCTTAAGCCAATCATTACAACGGTAAGGAATGATGATGATCCGTGTATCGCAACTGAATAAAAGCTTTGGCACCAATACGGTTTTAAATAATATTTCCCTCGATATCCAAGAAGGGGAAGTGGTCGCCATTATCGGCCCTTCTGGCTCTGGGAAGTCCACCTTATTACGCTGCCTAAACCTGTTAGAACACCCTGAATCTGGCATTATACAAATCGGCGATGTCACCTTAGATACGCATAAACATAGCGTAAATGATGCCTATGCATTACGCCGTCAAACCGCCATGGTGTTTCAAAATTACAACCTGTTTAAAAATAAAACAGCACTTGAAAATGTGACGGAAGGATTAATCACCGTTAAAAAAATGGCGAAAAGCGAAGCCGATAAAATCGGTTTAGCGCTGTTGGATACTGTCGGCCTAGCTGAACATAGCCACAAATACCCAGTCACGTTATCGGGCGGGCAACAACAGCGAGTGAGTATCGCCCGTGCCCTTGCCGTCAACCCTTTAGCCATTTTATTTGATGAGCCAACCTCGGCTCTCGACCCAGAAAGAGTATTTGAGGTGCTTCAGGTGATTAAATCCCTTGCTCAGCAAAAAACCACCATGGTGATAGTGACCCATGAAATGGAATTTGCCAAAGAAGTGGCTGACCGCGTGATTTTTATGGCGGATGGACAGATTGTTGAACAAGGCCCCGCAGAGCAAGTTATTCGCTTCTCTGAAAACCCACAAACACGCCGTTTTTTACGTCAATTGACTAATATCGAGCCAATCGACGAATTCAATATATAACCAAAAAAATCCGTAGGCACCTGCGCCTTAATGGGGAGAAACTTAATGAACATTAGCAGCCATGAGCAAGCACTTGCAGATAAAATTCAAGCATTTCGCCACGAAATGCACCGTTTTCCTGAATTATCGAATCAAGAACACCAAACAACGCAGCGTATTCGCGATGCGTTAACGGAAGCTGGGATTACTATTTTACCCCTTCCGTTAGCAACTGGGTTAGTCGCAGAGATTAAAGGCCAACAAGACGGCCCCTTAATCGTGTTACGTTCCGATATTGATGCGCTACCTATTGAAGAGGAGTCTGGTGTTGATTTTGTCTCTGAAAACAAAGGGGTAATGCACGCTTGTGGTCATGATTTTCATGCTTCCGCCGCACTGGGTGCCGCGATTTTGCTGCAACAAAATAGCGCCAATTTAAAAGGTACCGTGCGAGTTCTCTTCCAAGCCGCAGAAGAAACTGGCCAAGGTGCACCAGATCTACTTGCTACAGGGGCATTAGATGGTGCTCTGGCGATATTTGGTATTCATAATGACCCTACTTTGCCAGTCGGTGTAATAGGCAGTAAAGAAGGCGCGCTTACCGCTGGGGTTGATCGCTTCGAAATTAAAATTGCCGCGAAAGGGGCTCATGCTGCGAAGCCACATGAAGGCAATGACCCACTAATTATCATTGCTCAGATTATCAATGCGACGCAATCCATTATCAGTAGAAATGTTTCTTCTGATCAAAACGCCGTGGTGTCGATTACACAAGTTCACAGTGGCAGTACATGGAATGTGATCCCTGATACCGCTTATTTAGAAGGCACGGTGCGTACCTTCAAACAAGCCACCCGAGAGCAAATTGAACAGCGATTACGCCAAATTATCGCTGGGATCGCCGCCACATTTAATGCACAAATCGAATTAATATGGCATCCTGGCCCACCTTCGGTGGTTAACACTGGGGAATGGGTCGATTTAGCCCTGATCCAAGCTGAAAAATCTGGTTTTGAGGCTATCAGAGTCGAAGCAAGCCCGATTGGTGAAGACTTTGCTTTCTACCAACAAAAAATACCAGGCGCATTTATGATGATTGGCTCAGGTGGCCCCTATGCTTTACATCATCCAAAATTCCGTGTCGATGATAAAGCCTTATACCCAACCGCACGTTACCTCGCTCAATTAGCGGAAACAGTACTCAATGAATATCATGGTAAGGCGCAATGATTAGCGAACTAACCACGAGTTTGGCGGAGAAAATCCTTGGGGCCTCTCCGCCTCCTTCAGCCCAGCTCGCCGCAAAAAACGGCATTAAGGATTACCTCGCCGTCACACTCTCCGTGACGGAAGGCCATATTAATGATGCGGGGTGGCAACAACTGAGCGCTCTTTGGCCTGAGCGCGATCCCCGCAGTGTCGCGCTATTACTCGGGTATGCAGGGCATGCTCTCGACTTTGACGATTTTCACGCTAATTTTCGCGGCCACCCATCAACGGTTATTTTACCCGCACTATTCGCTTTAACACCGCAGCAAAATGAGCTTGATAACATACGGTTCTTAAATGCTTACTGTGTTGGTGTCGAAGTTGCGGGTCGATTAGGGCTAGCCATCACGAATCAGCATTACCAACTTGGTTTTCACTCAACAGGAAGTTTAGGTGCCATCGCCGCCACCGCGGCGCTATGTTATTTATTTGCCGCCGATTTAGAAACCACTACCTGCGCACTCGGCCTTGCCGCGACACAATCAACCGCATTGCGTGCCCAATTTGGTTCTGCGGTAAAGCCACTTCATGCGGGGCTGGCTGCACAATCCGCGGTCATCTCATTTCAATTAGCGTCGAGCGGTTTTTCTTCCCGCCCACATGGTGTGATTGATGCTTTTTTAGAAGCAATGAGCCAGCGACAAGCCATGCCTGAACTGCTTATCAAAGATTGGGGAAACCCTTGGCGTATTGAGTCACCGGGGCTTGAATTTAAGCCTTATCCAACGTGTGCAGGTACGCACTCAGCTGTCGCAGTGACTCAGGTGTTACGTGAACGCTGGTTAAGTAGCGGAAAGCCATTAACCGCTCTTCTCGATAACCTTCAACGTATCGATATCGCTTTCCCATTGGGGGGAGATATTGCAGCCAATATCAGGGTGCCAGAAAATGGTATCGAAGCACGTTTTTGCCTTGAATACATTATTGCCGCCATGCTGATTAAAGGGGAGCTGCATTTATGTGATTTTACCGAGCCTGAGCTAGACCCACACATTATGGCGTTAGCTCAACGTGTTAACCGTAACCCTGATAGAAGTGTTCCCCCTGATGTGCTTGCCCCTGAAAAACGTTTTCATCAAGTCACACTGTTTCTTGCGGGTTCAACCCAGTTAAGCCACCGCTTAGACCGCCAGCAGTTTCTCAAATTACCCGTTGATTTAAGGCAAAAATGGCAAAACTGCCTGACAAATGCCACTTACCAAGAAATCGAAGCATGGCTAGAGCTCTGCCTTTTTAATACCCCGCAAAGTACGTCATCGATTAGAAACAAACTCATTGCAAGTTTGAATTAACTTTTTATATCAGGAATGCGGCTTAGCATTCCTGATATTAAAGCAAATGATTAGCAAATGCGTGGTAAAGGCTCGCTGTGAGGTAAATCTAATAGCCTTGATGTCCCGAAGATCCCAACTAATTTGACTTGTTTTTGCTCTGTCACACAGCCAATGGTTGCGGCATTTTGGCCTAGAGGATGGCTGTGCAATGCGGCTAACACTGCGCTTTCCGCTTCAGGTTTTACCACAATCACTAGTTTACCTTCATTGGCAAAATTCAGTGGTTCAAGGCCGAGCAATTCACATACGCCCCTAACCGCTGAGGCAACGGGTAAGTCAGCCTCGTTAATCGCCATTCCGCAGCCGCTTGCCTGCGCAAACTCATGCAAAATCGCCGTCACACCGCCCCGAGTGGCATCCCGTAATGCACGTACGCCCTCAATATTACGCAGTGGCTCAATTAATGGCGTCAATACCGCGCAATCGCTACTGAGTTGTGCCTCTAAACCAAGCTGCTCGCGCAGGTTTAAAATGGTCGCACCGTGATCACCTAACGTACCACTGACGATCACTTTGTCACCTGCTTGAATTTGCTGAGCTCCCCACTGAATTTCGCTTGGGATAACCCCGATACCTGCTGTGTTGATAAACACTTTGTCCGCAGCACCACGCTGCACCACTTTGGTGTCCCCCGTGACAATCTGCACCCCAGCCGCTGCAGCCGTTGCTGCCATTGATTCGACGATGGTGGCGAGCTCGGCTAATGGAAAGCCTTCCTCTAAAATAAACCCGCAAGATAGATATTTAGGGACTGCACCACTAACGGCAACGTCATTCACCGTACCGCAAACCGCTAATTTACCGATATTTCCACCGGGGAAAAAAATCGGGTCAATCACATAACTGTCGGTGCTGAACGCAAGACGATCCCCTAGTGTGGTAAGTTCCGCCAGCGAAAGTCGCGCTTGGTCTTCGCGCTCATTCAACGCTTGGTTAGCGAATGCTTTTAAAAATAGTTGTTCAATTAACTGTTGCATGGCCTGCCCACCACTGCCGTGGGCCATCAATACCACATTGTTCGCATCATTGCTCATCTATGCCTCCCGACGATATTGATAATAAGCCGCACAAGCCCCTTCCGAAGACACCATTAAGGCACCAAAAGCGGTTTGTGGTGTACAGCGAGTGCCAAATAGTGGGCATTCATTGGGTTTACAGCGCCCCGTCAACACATCGCCACACCGTGCTTGCGGGTCATCCGCCACTTGGTGTGGTTGTACGTGAAAACGGCGCTCGGCGTCAAAGGATTGATAAGCGGCGCTAAGCTGCACACCTGAGCCTGCAATCTCCCCTAAACCGCGCCATTCGCTGGTTTCTTTTAACTCAAACACTTCATCTAATGCCTTGAGTGCTAACGTGTTGCCTTGGTCAGCGACAATACGCTTATATTGGTTTTCCACCTCACAACGTCCATCCGCTATCTGATTCACTAGCATAGATATAGACTGCAAAATATCCAACGGTTCGAACCCCGTTACCACCAGCGGTTTATGGAAGTCGTCAGTAATAAACTGGTAAGGGTGTGCCCCAATCACCATACTGACATGCCCCGGAGCTAAAAAGCCGTCGATGCGAACATCTGGCTGTTCTAATAGGCTTTTTAAGGTGGGGATGATGGTGATGTGCTGGCAAAACACCGTGAAATTGTTCAGTTGACGGCGTTTAGCTTGTTGCAAGGTAATCGCCGTGCTTGGCATCGTAGTTTCAAACCCCAAACCAAAGAAAACGATTTGTTTATCAGGATGTTGCTCTGCTATCCCGAGGGCATCCAAAGGAGAGTAGACAATCCGCACATCTGCCCCACGGCGTTTTGCATCAAGTAAAGAGCCATTTTTACCAGGGACACGCATCGCATCCCCATAGGTACAAAAAATCACATTTGGCTGCTCAGCAATTTCGATACAACCGTCGATTCGCCCCATTGGTAAGACACAAACGGGGCAACCTGGGCCATGAACAAATTCGATTTCTGGCGGTAAAAGTTGGTCGATACCAAATTTAAAAATCGCATGAGTGTGCCCGCCGCACACTTCCATTAACTGCAATGGGCGCTGCTTAGCCCGTGGAATGTCATTCACACGTTGGCGGATATTCGCCAATAATACTTTTGCTAAAGCAGGGTCACGAAATTCATCGACGTACTGCATCTGTAGCCCCTGCATTTAAACCACTAAAATCGCCAACCTCATGGTCAAGCTGGCTCATCGCCGCTAAGGCATCTAATGTCGACTGCGCTTCTTCTTCGTTGATGATACTCATGGCGAAGCCCACGTGAACCAGCACCCATTGGCCTAATAACTCACTGGTTTCCCCTTCACAAATCAGGCCAATGTTAACGTCTCGCTTCACGCCACAGACATCCACTTGTGCCAGTTGGTGAATATCTTCACCCACCGCCACGATTTTTCCTGGAATGCCTAAGCACATAGCTGAGTCTCCAGCCATGCGAGCCATGCATCCATACCGTCTCCTTGTGTCGCTGAGACTTTAATCACTTGGATGTTTGGATTGACTTGTTTGGCATTAGCAATGCAGGCGTCCACGTCAAAATGCAGGTACGGCAGTAAGTCGATTTTATTGAGCAACATAATGTCTGCCGCGGCAAACATATGCGGGTATTTTAAGGGTTTGTCTTCCCCTTCGGTCACGGACAAAACAGCCACTTTATGGCGCTCGCCTAAATCAAAGCTTGCAGGGCACACTAAGTTCCCCACATTTTCGATGAATAACAAGCTATTATCATCCAAACCTAAGCGTGAGACCGCATCGTGTATCATCTGTGCATCCAAGTGGCAACCTTTACCTGTGTTCACTTGGATAGCAGGCACCCCCGTTTCGCGAATACGCTGGGCATCGTTGGTGGTTTGCTGGTCGCCTTCCACCACCGCACAGTTAATTTTATCGCGCAGACGTAGCAAGGTTTCCGTTAATAGCGTGGTTTTCCCAGAGCCTGGGCTGGAAACCAGGTTTAACGCTAAAATATTCTTTTCTGCAAACGCTTCACGGTTATGTTCTGCTAAGTGATTGTTTTTATCTAAAACGTCCATCTCAATTTGCAGCATACGCTTTTGGCTGATCCCCGGTGCGTGTGTGCCAGCTTCACCCTGCCCGTAATCCAAATCATGGTGTTCGCCCGCAGGTTTAAAGCTATTTTCCGCCATGGCGTAAACGTGCTTATGCTTATGCTTGTGTTTCTGTTTTTTGGTTTTACCCTCAACAAGCGCAGGATCATATTGGTGATAATGGTTATGCACATCGCCTTGGTGGTAATAATGGTGATGAATAATGACGGTTTGGCCTTGGTTTTCATGGTCATGATGGTCATGATCGTGGTGGTGATCGTGCTGGTGAGCGTGCCCATGATGATGGTCATGCGCATTTTCATGATCGTGATGATGATCATGGCCGTGATGGTGGTCATGGTCGTGATGATGGTCATGGTGATGATGACTGTGCTCATCACCCTCGATTCTGCGCTCTCCCGATGCGCATCCACATGTACTACACATAAGTTTCACTCCCAACCGCTAAATAGTTAAATTAGATTAATACATAATCAAAATCGCAAGGTTGATGCACCTCAAAGTCACTTTGAAAACTATTCGACCTCTAATTCTTTGATGCGCAAGCTATCGCCACTTTCCACTTTTAAATTCAAACTTTGGCATTGTGGGCAAACGGATTGGTGGCTATCAATTTCCACCATTTCACTGCAATCCCAGCACCAAGCTTGTGCGGGACGATGCACCATATGCAATTGGCAACCTTGCGCGACAGTACCGCGACAAGCGATATCAAAACAAAAGCGAAATGCGCTTTCTTCAACACAGGAAAGCGCACCTATTTCTAACCAAACTGCCGTGACTTTTTTCACGGCGTTTTGCTTGACTTGCTGTTCAATTATTTCGAGTGTGCTTTGGCACAATGAAACTTCATGCATTATGCTTCCTTCAAGTGGCGTGCAAATAACGCGCGGCGTGCTGGCGATTGAGGTACATTTGGGTCACTTACTGGCAGCGACAGCAAAATACGGCGGCAATCATCCGCAAGGTGAATACCTTGCTCAGGACTCAAACTTTTATCTAATGGCGACATTAACGAACAGGCTAAATATTGTGTTAGTCCGTCAAGTTCCCCAACGGTATAGGTCATTTCCCCATACGGTAAAATCAAGCCAATTTTGTCGCCGACAGTACGCTGCTCCCAATACTGGTCAGGCCCAGGTAAAATGAGGGCGCTGAGCATCCACGGGGTGATAACCGCACCAACCCATTGATTTTCAAACAAAGCGAACTCACTGGCGTAGACGGGCATCGAGGGGTGGAGAAAAGACAAATCGTGCATCGATTGCTCCGCCACCCGTTGAAATGCGGCCTCAACGAGAGGCCGTGGGTTACTTTGATAACCGTTAATGTCATCAGGCATGTAAACTCTCTTCTTTTGCCGTAATTTCCAAACCTTCACTTCGCAGCACGTCTACCACTTTTTGCAATGCAGGCTCTAACGCAGCTTGCCCTGTTGCGGTTAAACCGATGTGTGGCTCTAAGGACTCAGGTACGACGCCCACTAAGGTCAAACGTTGTGGAAATTCATCCGTTAAATGCAGAGCAGATAACACATCAGATAATCCTAGCTGGTGAGGGGAGATTTTACGGGTAAACAACGCAGGCACCTCGCCATCACGTAACACTAATAACGAGCCAGGTTGCTGGCTCGATAACACCACATCCGCAATGATTAAGTGGTCACGGGAGGCCATTGGGCCGATCAATTCCATTCCCGCAGTACCGCCATCAAGCACTTCCACACATTCAGGCAAGTGATAACGTTCTTCCAATGCTTCAACAATGCGCACGCCAATCCCTTCGTCGCTCAGCAAAATATTGCCAACGCCTAAGACTAAAATTCGCATTACAGCACCTTAACCTTAGTGACTTCCCCACCCTCAGGATCCACAATGTGCACCGCACAAGACATACATGGGTCAAATGAGTGGATGGTTCTCACTACCTCAAGTGGTTTAGTTGGGTCAGCAACAGGCGTTCCTACCAACGCTTGCTCATAAGGACCTGGTTCGTCATTGAAATTACGTGGGCCAGAGTTCCATGTAGATGGCACAACAGCCTGATAGTTTTCAATTTTACCGTCTTTGATAACTACCCAGTGTGAAAGCAGTCCGCGAGGTACTTCCCCAAATCCAACCCCTTTAATCGTTGCGTTTTCTGGGAAATTTGGTTTTACAAAGGTAGTAAAGTCGCCTTTGCCAATGTTATCCACTAGTGCTTGCCACTGAATTGACAGTGTTTCATTCAGCACACAGCAACGCACGCTACGACCAATAATACGGCCTAGGGTGGAGTGCAGCTGATCGATACCAATGCTGTTACCCGTCAGTGTTTGATACAGGTTCACCACATCGTTAAAATGTTTTTCCGTTGGCTCGTGTTTTGCCGCCAGCTTGCACAGTAAGTCCGCTAATGGCCCCACTTCGACGGTTTTGTCATAGAAGGTCGGCGCTTTCACCCATGAATATTTACCGTCATCGTCCCAACCTGTGTAGTCAGGGTTTGTAGTGCCTTCCCACGGTGCTTGTGGCTCGTTTTCTTTGTACCACGCATGCTTGCTACTTTCTTTGATACCGTTGATCAAATACTCGTCCATGTGGCTGGTAATTGGGCGATAAGTACTGAAATCACTGTTTTCGAGGTAGCCACCTGGCAATAAGAAACTGCCATTTTTGCCGTCCATCGGCATTTCAGGCATACACATGTAATGCTTCGCCCCTTGGCCGACTTCTAACCATTCTGGGTAACCCGCTGCAATCACTGCTGCATCGATTTTGTATACTTGCTCGATAAAATCCCCTAAACGGTCGATAAAGGATTTCACATACATTAAACGCTCAAGGTTAAGAACACCCACGCCATCAAGGTTAATCGGGTTCGCGACACCGCCCACGGCGAGGTTTTGGATGTGTGGTGTTTTACCCCCAAGCAATGCCACAATGCGGTTTGCATCCCGTTGGCATTCAAGGGCTTGCAAATAGTGCGCAACCGCAATCAAGTTCACTTCAGGCGACAATTTCATCGCTGGGTGCCCCCAGTAACCATTCGCAAAAATTCCTAATTGCCCGCTCGCCACCAGTTTTTTGATTTTGTCTTGTACGCGAGTAAATTCTTCTGCGCTATTGAGTGGCCATGTGGAAACCCCTTTGAGGATTTCTGCTGCTTTATTTGGGTCTGCATTTAACGCGGAGGTGATATCTACCCAATCTAGCGCCGATAATTGATAAAAATGGACAATATGATCTTGAATGGTATGCGCCGCTAAAATCATATTACGGATGTATTGCGCATTAACGGGCACATCAATATTCAAAGCGCTTTCAATGGTACGTACAGATACAATTCCGTGAACAGTGGTACAAACCCCACAAATACGCTGCATAATCATCCATGCATCACGAGGGTCTTTCCCTTTGACAATTTCTTCCATACCGCGCCACATGGTGCCTGAAGCCCAAGCCTTGGTGACCTTTCCATCTTCAATTTCACAATCAATGCGTAAGTGACCTTCGATACGAGTGACTGGATCTATTGTTATACGTTGGCTCATGCTTTACCTCGGGCCTCTGAATGGCTCATCGTTGTTTTTTTCAATGCTGGAATAACGGGTAGTAGGCGGATCAGCAAGATATACGCGCAGACCTCAATTGCCACAAAACCCATTGAAATTAAAAGTTCTTCTGATGTTGGGAAGTAGTCGTAACCGCCCCCAGGATTAAACGCGACAAGGGAATAGCTCATTCGCCACATTGCCGCCCCGATTAACATGCTTAATCCGCTTATATATAACCAACGCGAATCATTTCGTAGCGATGGCATGCGGAAAATAATTAATGGGATCACCATTAACACGGTTTCTATCCAGAACATCATGGCGTAGAAGTCGCCATTAAAGATGTGGTGCAGTTTTTCGCGATAAATCAACTCGCCAAATCGACACACTAAGAACAACACTAAAAGCACTTGCAGAATTTGCGTTAGCCGCACAAACAGTGGCCGTTCATCTGCCCCCTGCCCTTTTAAGGCAGCTTGCAACAATGAGCCTTCGAAAATGACAATCGAGAAACCCATAATAAACGCGGTCAACAGCGAGAGCAGCGGCAACATTTCATAACTTTGCCAAATTGGATGTACCTTGTATCCCGCTGAAATCATTAATGATCCCATTGAGGATTGGTGCATCATTGGTAACAATGCCCCTAATGCGATGATAAAAAACATCGCTTTATTCAAGCGTTTTAATGAGACTTTCCAGCCAAAACGTTCACACAAGGCTGGGGCAAATTCTAACGCCATCACACCAATGTAAATCGTCATACACACGGCGGTTTCGAACAGCACCGAATTGGTATTGAAGAAGCCTGGAATATAAAAATACGGCAAATTCCAGTAACGCCCCACGTCGATAGTGATGGATAAACCACCTAGGGAGTAACCAAATAAACTGGCCAGTAATGCAGGGCGAACCAGTGGGTGATATTCTCCGCGGTTAAACACATACACCGCCCACGCCAGTGCCCAGCCACCACAGGCAAAACCTGTCCCTATCAGCAAGTCAAAGGCGATCCAAATCCCCCACGGGTAACCGCCGTTAAGATCAGAAACCGAACCTAAGCCGAAAACTAAACGTTTGATAATCAGAATGACGCAAAGCAACACCAATGGCCCAAAGACCATAATTGGCCAACTGACTAAACGCCCGCCTAGCGGCTTTTCTTTATGATGCGTCGTCATTTGAGTCATCTCCTTCGTGTTTGTCATTCTTGGTATTGCGATACACCAAGAAGCTCAGCCCTGCTAGCGCCGCTAACGGCAACACCATGCCTTTGTATAGCGTGTGTTGAACATATTCAGAGCGCGCACCTGTCGAAAGCTGCTCTAATTCAGGCAAGCCAAGATGTTGATATGGCACGCCAGAGAGCACAATGACCTGCGTTCCGCCGCCTTCAAGCTCGCCATACACATGGTTTTCATACTTCGGCACTTTGATGACATTTGGATCATTACTATGCAGGGTTTGACGTGGGAAGCCATATTCATCCCCCACTTTGAGTGTTAAGCGTTTTTTTGCTTCGGCGAGCAACTCTTCCCGCGTACCGAAAATCACCGCCCCAGTTGGGCACACTTCCACACAGCCAGGTAAACCGCCTTTATCTAAACGCTCAACACCTTTTTGATTACATAGCTCGCACTTATGGATAGCACCAAACTTATCATCGTAAGCATATTTTGGAATGTTGAACGGACACGCCACCATGCAGTAACGGCAACCCGTACACACACTTGCATCGTAATGAACGATGCCCGTTTTCGGGTCTTTTTTCAGTGCTTGAACAGGGCAAACAGAGACGCAATTTGGGTCAACACAATGCATACACTGCTTTTTAATGTAGGCGTAGCCGTCTTTTTCCTGATCTTTATTCACCCCCGTGCCGCTACTCCAGACCTGAATAATGTTGTTGGTGTATGGGGTAAGCTTGTCGTTGTTCGACCATGTTTGCTCCCCGACAGGATTACGCTCTGGGTGGTTGATATCTTGGCATTTTGTCACGCAGGCCTGGCACCCAACACACAAAGTTGAGTCGTACAGCATGCCAAGGGAGTTTGGAATTGGCGGTCGGTTTTCCGCTCCCGCCAAGCTTGGTGAGCTGCCCGCAAGGAGCGCTCCCCCTGCGGAGAGTTTAAGAAAATTTCGTCTATTCACGGTTATTCTCCCCGTGAGTCA
Organism: Providencia xihuensis; assembly: GCF_041953405.1. Taxonomy (NCBI): domain Bacteria; kingdom Pseudomonadati; phylum Pseudomonadota; class Gammaproteobacteria; order Enterobacterales; family Morganellaceae; genus Providencia; species Providencia xihuensis. The sequence goes on from NZ_CP169565.1 coordinate 3,640,197, forward strand.
TGGTCTTGCTGGCGTTTTTGGCGACCTAATTCACGTACCGCCATCACACTCACCCCAGCGACTAACCCCACAACACCACCAATTAAGCCAACGGCGGTTGATGATATTTGCCCGCCTTCACGGTTATTTAAATCAGGTTTATCCGCCCGTGGCGTTGGATTTTCCACACTCGCAAGTTGGTGAATCGCTTTGTGGAAGCCGACGTTTTCTTCGTTACAGCCATAACAAGGGTGGCCAATCGCCACAGGCCATACACCGCCAACATCGCAGAACTGCAATGTTGAACAGTTGCCGTAAGTTTCAGGGCCCTTACAGCCTAAGTGATATAAACACCAACCTTCACGGTGACCATCATCGCCAAACTCTTTGGCAAAACGGCCTGCGTCAAAATGAGGGCGGCGCTCGCAGTGCTCGTGAATTAATCGGCCATAAGCAAACATTGGACGGTTTTTGCTGTCCAGTGCTGGCGGGCGATTAAACGTAATTAAGTGGGCAACGGTCGCAAGGAAGTTATGTGGATTTGGCGGGCAACCTGGGATATTAATCACCGGCTTATCTTTGATAACTTGGTTTAGCCCAACAGCGCCCGTTGGGTTATCACCCGCCGCTGCAACACCGCCCCAAGAGGCACAAGAACCGATTGCAATCACGGCGGCGGCATGTTCAGCCACTTCACGGATATGCTCAACAATCGGTTTCCCTGCAACCATGCAGTAAATACCGTTGTCTTTCAGCGGGATAGAACCATCAACGACAAGAACATATTTTCCTTTGTATTTTTCTATCGCATTATGCTTATTCTGTTCAACTTGTTCACCAAAAGCGGCAGATAACACCTCATGGTATTCCAGTGAAATTGTATCCAGAATTAAGTTTTCGAGGGTTGGATGGGTAGAACACAGCAGGGACTCGGTACAACCCGTACACTCTTGTGCGCCAATCCAGATGACAGGCGGACGAGCTGGGTCGCTAATAGATTCAGCAATTTGGGCCGCTGCTTTCCCGCTTAGCCCCATCGTTGCTGCCAACGCTGTACATAACTTCATAAAATCACGGCGGTTAATACCGTGAGGAGAATTAATAGAGTTATCTCCTATCATTCTTTTTTCCTATTATTATGGGTGGCTTAGAACCTATTCATTAAACAAATTTCGTTGATTATCCTTGCGTTAGAGATGCCACAAAACCCGACGTGCTAAATACGCTTACGCCTTACGCTTGTATCATTGCAATTCAAATTGACAACAAAACTGAGCTTAATGAAATAAATTCTTATTTAAGTAACCTGGTGCATATATATAAAATAGGATCCTATTCCTACCGATTTTTAATCACTTGATCTTCATCAAGAGGAAATAAGAAATTTCATCTTTTTTATATATTTGTTAGAAAAATCGATTCAGTTACTGGGAGGTAAAAGTGATACCTGAAATAAAACTCCATCGTTTATTATTCAATAATGCGCTATATATCACATTAATTTAAATATAAATTTCATTAATTATCATTGATATATAGGAATTCATTATTTGTTTATCATTTAATTAAACGAAATTAGAGTATTATTAATAACCAATCCATTAATATAATTATTAATTATCTAAATAAGAATCAATATCAAAAAAAGAATATTTTAATTAAAAATTAAAATATACAAAAATCAGCCTAATATACACTCTAAAGGCCTTGTAATATTCCTCATTGGCTAACGCTTTAATTTTGCTGAGGCTATCGCCACTTGCCCTAATGCCAATCCACCATCCCCCATCGGGAACTGCCTTGCCGTTAATACCTCAAATTCATTTAAATTATTCATTAATAAATTTCGTAATAATTTATTGTGCATCACGCCCCCCGATAGCACGATTGTCTTAATGCCATATTGCTGGGCAGATGTTTTCGCAAGCTGCGCAAACCCATTTGCTAATGCGACATGAAACGCATGGGCGCGTTGCGCTTTAGGCGCTTGATAAGCACACCATTCACGCCAAAACGTTGCTAAGTCAAGGCGTTGATTAATTAATGGCATCGTCACTGGGTGTGTCATAACCTCAGAGTTCATCGCCAGCGCTTCAAGCTGACACGCGGCCTCACCTTCCCAACTCGTTTGTACCGTACAAATACCCAGGGCAGCAGCAACAGCATCAAATAACCGCCCCGCGGAAGACGCTGTTGGGCAGTTGAGCCCGCGTTCGATAGCCTTTTCCAGTCCTTGCCAAGGGAACTCAAGAAGTTGAATTGCATCTGATTGCTGTTGCCAGTTGGGAACAAACTGTAACCAATGAGCCAATAAATTACGCCAAGGTTGCCTTGCCGCCATTTCGCCTCCAGGTAAAGCGACCGCGGGCAACCCACCTAAATATTGGCTGGATGTATAATCTACGAGTAAACATTCCCCACCCCAGAGACGTTGGTCATCACCAAAACCTAACCCATCAAGTGCTAAACCAATCACCTTATCTGTATTTCTTGGCAAACCGTGTTCCACCATAACGGCCGCAATATGGGCGTGATGGTGCTGAACTTGCACAAAGGGAATATCTAACTGTGCAGATAGTTGATTAGCAAAGCGATGGCTGACATAGTTTGGGTGCATATCCCCAACCAATGCAGTTGGTGTAAAACGGTAAATTGACTCAAACAAATCAATCGCACTTTGGTATTGCTCAAAAATATCTAAGTCGTCCAAATCCCCAAGGTGCTGGCTTAATACCGCGCTTTTATCGCGCAGTAAACAAAACGTATTTTTCAGGTCAGCCCCTAACCCTAATATAGAGGGGGAGTTTTCAAACCCTTCAGGTAAATCTACAGAATCAGGTACATACCCACGAGCACGGCGTAACATTTCAGCCTCGCCTTGGTGATAACGAACTAAAGAATCATCAGCACGTTGCACAATATCGCGGTTATGCGTCAGGTAAAAATCGGCAATATTAGCTAAATCCTTAAACGCATTTTGCTCTGTAAGAACAGGGGGCTTCCCAGATGCATTCCCTGACGTCATGATTAACGGTTTTTTTACTTCCGCCATTAATAAATGCTGTAAGGGATTTGAAGGCAGCATCACCCCTAACTCAGTCAAATGGGGGGCGACAAACTGGCTTAGACCGCTGTTTTTCCACTGCTTGATTAAAACGATCGGCGCTGCGGGGCTTTTTAGCAATGAGGCTAGCCCATCACTCACTCTCACCCCTTGGTTTTTTAACCAATCTAAAGACGGGATCATCACCGCAAATGGTTTTGTTGGGCGATGTTTACGCATGCGTAGCGCTTGCACTGCATGGTCATCCGTTGCGTCGCAAGCAAGATGAAAACCGCCTAACCCCTTAATGGCAATAATTTTACCCATGAGTAAATATTGCGATGCCGATATTAGCGCCCCTTCCTTCTCCGCCACCGTCAGCCCGAAAGCATCGCTGAGCTTAATTTCAGGTCCACATACAGCACACGCATTGGGCTGCGCATGAAAACGCCTATCCGCGGGGGATTGATATTCCACCAAACACTCAGGACATAACGGGAAATCAGCCATCGCAGTATTTGGGCGATCATAAGGCATATGGCGAATAATCGTAAAGCGCGGCCCGCAATGAGTACAATTGGCAAATGGATAATGAAAACGGCGATTAGTAGGGTCAAAAATCTCTTGCTGACAAGCATCACAAGTTGCCGCATCGGGGATCACTTGCGTATCCATCTTCCCTTCGCCACTACGGCGAATGGTAAATTCATCGGGAAAAACATCCCACTGAAAAGACTGTGATTGAATACTCTCTATATGCGCTAAAGGAGGGCAGTGTTGTTGTAATAATTGGCTAAATTTAGTGATATCTGCATTTGCGAGTAGGCGGATTAATACCCCTTCACCATCATTACAGACATCCCCATACAGCTGCTGCTGATGTGCCAACTGCCAAACATAGGGACGAAAACCCACCCCTTGCACTTTACCTTTAACCCGAAGCTGTATTCCGTTGCTCACTTGCACACCCTCTTATTTCAATAGAAGCTATTTTCCCGCTAACAGCCTCAAAAAACTTCACGTGAGATCAAAAAAAGGTGGGATACACATAAGAAAATATGGGGAATTACATCGCTAAATTCGTTGATTCATTATATTTCCAATAACTCTAATTAATAAAACTTAATAAACTCATTCCTATTAGTTTTTAAATCTAATTTAAATTGCATTATTAAATAAACTCTCTTTCTTAATTAAATAATAAAGTCAGTTTATATAACCGTAGAATTCCAATGTCATTTAACTCACTGTTATTAATAGGTTAAATAAAAAACCTTATAATTAATCCTAAAGAACGATAGTCACATCACCCAAACAAAAGTAAGCTCATTCATATGTTAACAATTTAGCAACATATAGATTTTAATTACAATTATTCAATGCCAGTGTAAATTCATTAATAATAAAAAGAGGTACTATTTTGAAAATCAAACCACTGTTTATCTCTCTATCTCTCGCGGCGGCATTATTCGGTTCAAGTTCTTTAGCTAATGCCGATGAAATTATTACCCTTGGAACAAAAGGTGGGCCATCCATATTAAGTGAAGCTCGCTTACCGCAATCGACAGCATTTATTAAAGGGGATAAAACCTATCTTTTTGATGCAGGATACGGCGCAACTTTGCGCTTAGTTCAATCCAAAGCCCCGCTAAAAAATATCGACTCAATTTTTATTACTCACCTGCACAGTGACCACGTTGCCGATTACCCTGCGTTATTATTAAATGCATGGAACAGTGGGCTAAACCACCCTGTTACGGTTTATGGTCCAGTGGGTACAGAGAGCATGACCAAAGGTGTTTGGGACACCTTTAAGCGCGATATTGATTTACGTATTAAAGATGAAGGCAAACCTGATTTACGTAATATGGTCACCGCCAAAGATATTTCTGAAGGTGTTGTTGTTGATAAAGACGGTGTAAAAATCAGTGCGTTGTTTGTGCCCCATCCCCCTTTTAATTCCGATGAAGCCCTGGCCTATAAAATCCAATCAGAGGGGAAAACCGTCGTTATCACGGGTGATATGATTGATAATAAACAAATTACTGAATTTGCCAAAGATGCCGACCTTTTAGTCAGTGAAGTCGTGCTGGTTTCTGGCGTTGAAAACTTAGCAAACCGAATTGGCAATGGCTCGACCCTTGCAAAAGCGATTATTTCCCATCACACCACCGCAGAAGAGGTCGGTAGAATCGCGAAGGAAGCCAATGTAAAACATTTGGTGCTCACCCACCTTGTTCCCGCAGATGACCCATCGATTACTGATGAAGTTTGGATCAAGGAGGTTAGAAAGCAATACTCTGGCCCAGTCACCGTAAGTAAAGACTTACAACGGTTTGAATTAAAATAATGTAACCAAAATAGCCACAGGCTACCTTGTGGCTATGATTGGCTCTGATATTAACTCACACAATCGCTGATAAATCCCCTTCTGTTTCTTATATGAAACTAAACAACGCAATAAGCTCGACACACTCCACATTTCGAAACGAATATTTTACATATGATCAACATTCGATTGACTATTAATCACCCCTACATTTAATCTGGTTTTAAATAATAAACAACGTTTCGTATATGAAACAAAATGTTACTGCGTATTAAGAGGAGAAAAAAATGAGCTGGATTGCTGTGTGCGATGTTTCACAAGTTCAAGAAGAATTTCCCTTTTCAGCCAAAGTTAATAACAACGAAATCGGTATTTTTTTGGTTGAAAACCAATATTACGCTTTAGAAGATGTATGTCCTCACGCTTATGCCCTACTCAGCCAAGGGTTTGTTGAAGATGGAAAAGTTGAGTGTCCCCTACATGAAGCCATCTTTGATATCAAAACAGGAAAATGTCTGCGAGAACCTGGTGGTCGAGATTTAAAAACCTATCAAACTCGCATTCATGAAAACCAAATCGAAATTAGCTTAATTGAGGAGTAAACATGGAACCGATTCAAAATATTAATCCTTACCTCCCCGCAAATAACCAAATTATTCCTGCACGAGAAGGTGGAAAAGGGAGTATTCAAGCACCTGGAAGTGCGCCAAATATTGTCTGGCAAACACGATCGCGACTTCCAGATGAATACGAAACAGCGTTGATCGCCGCATTAGAAAATTTATTTGCATCAGGAACGGAAACTCTCGAAGCCCTCGTTGAAGCTTTAAACCAACAACAATTATTTGACCGGCAAGGTCACGCATGGACATCCAGCAGTTTCCGCGAATTTTTGCTCGTTAATGGATATTAATACTTTGTAATTTATACAAAAATAAAAATAACCTTTGATAATCGGAAGCAAATTATGACAACGAATACACAACCTCAAAACTATCAAGCGTATTTAGATGTGGGGCTACGAGGACAGTGGTACCCCGTATTATCAAGCTGGGAAGTCAGCAGTAATCCCATCGGCATCACTCGCCTTGAAGAGCAAATTGTCTTATGGCGCGATGATAAAGGCCAAATTCATGCCTTAGAAGATAGATGCCCTCACCGCGGTGCACGTTTATCCATGGGCTGGAACCTTGGTGAGCGCATTGCTTGTTGGTACCACGGCGTTGAAGTAGGCGGAGATGGTATTGTCAAGGACGTTCCAGCGGTTAGCCAATGCCCTCTTGAAGGCCAAAAATGCTTAAAAACCTACCCAGTTCAGGAAGTTCACGGTGCGATTTTCCTCTATTTTGCTGTGATTGAAGGGGAAACGCCGCCAGCGCTTGAATTCCCTGAAGAATTAGCCGATAACGAAAACCACAGCCACTTCCTCTGCACTGCATCTTGGAAATGCAACTATCAGTATGCCCTTGAAAACGTGATGGATCCGATGCATGGCACCTATTTACACTCTTCGTCACACTCCATGGCTGAAGGGGATAAACAGTCTGAGATGATCCTTGAAGCCACTCAAACGGGTTTTATTTTTCGTAAGAATGATCAAATTGGTGTCAACTTCGACTGGGTGGAGTTTGCCAGCACAGGTGCAAACTGGCTTCGTTTATCCATCCCATATCAAAAACGTTTTGGACCAGGTGGGCACTTTTGGATCATCGGCATGGTCGTTCCAGAAGATAAAGATCACTGCCGCGTATTCTTCTGGCGAATTCGTAAAGTCAAAGACTGGCAACGCGATCTCTGGCGCTTTATGTACCGTAACCGCTTAGAGGGGCTGCATTGGGATGTGTTAGAGCAAGACCGCATTATTTTAGAAAACCTCGCACCAAATGCACGTAACCATGAGTTTCTCTATCAACACGATGTCGGTTTATCCCGTCTTCGTCGCATCATGCAGCGTGAAGCCAAAAAACAGTTTGAACTGATTTACAGTAAGGAAACTGAAAATGCATAACCTATTGGCGGGAAAACGTATTGTGGTCACTGGCGCGGCAAGGGGGCTGGGTTTTAGCTTTGCCCAAGCCGTCGCAGAACAAGGCGCTAAGGTCATTCTGTGCGACATTCTTGAAGAACGTTTGCAAGAAAGTACCGAAACATTGCGCCGCCAAGGGTTTGATGCACAAAGTTACTGTATCGATCTTGCTGATCCCGCCTCTATTCGCCGAGCCTTTGAACACATCTCCCAACAAGGTGCCATTGATGGGTTGATCAACAATGCGGCTCTTGCGACTGGCGTGGGGGGTAAAGCCTTAGATGAATACGATCTTGAGCTTTGGGATCGCGTCATGACTGTAAATGTCAAAGGAACATGGCTGGTAACAAAAGCGGCGTTACCGCTATTAAAGCAAAGCCAACATGGAAAAATCGTCAATATTGCGTCTGATACTGCCCTTTGGGGGGCGCCAAGGCTAATGGCCTATGTCGCCAGTAAAGGGGCAATTATCAGTATGACTCGCTCAATGGCCCGTGAGTTAGGCCAACACCGCATTTGCGTTAATGCGATCGCGCCAGGGCTGACAAAAGTTGAAGCCACTGAATATGTCCCTGAAGAACGCCACCAGCTTTATGAAAATGGTCGCGCCTTACAAGGGGAGCAATTACCTGAAGATGTCACTGGTACTGCATTGTACTTGCTTTCTGATATGGCTAATTTTGTGACGGGGCAGCTCATCCCCGTCAACGGCGGCTTTGTATTTAACTAATTGATGACCGCGTGGGCGGCGAGGTTAAGGCATTGAATTCAACATGTAAGTACTTGATACCTGGTCTGGAAAAAGGATTGCAACTTCTTCTCTTGCTCGCACAGCAGCACCGCGAGCTCACGTTTGCCGAAATCCTACGCTTAGTCGATATGCCTAAAGCCACGGCTTATCGCGCGATACAAACCTTGGTACATTTGGATTTCCTTGTCCAACACCCGAGAACAGGGGCATTTTCACTTGGTCGCAAAGTACTTAGCCTTGGTCTCGGTTATATCGCCTCTCTTGATTTAACCCAATTAGGCCAACCGATTATTGAACATTTGCGAGACCGAAGCCAGTGCAATAGCCATCTTGTAATTCGCGATGGCCGAGACATTATTTACATCGCTCGCGTCAGCGGTGCGGAATCAAAAATTAACCATGTCAGCGTCGGCACACGCTTATTAGCTCATCGAACATCTTTAGGGCGAATGCTATTAAGCGGGCTTTCTTCTACAGAATTTGATGCTCTTTACCCTGATGAAGAGCTACCTGATAACGCGGGCAGCAAACACGAATTCTGGAACATGATCCAAGCTGACAAACTGCGGGGTTATGTTATCGGTGAATCATTTTATCGCCGTGGCATCTCCTCCATTGTTTATCCTGTTTACAACCAAGACAACGGGGTCGAAGCGGCAATCAGTATCATGGTTCCCATGGACAGCATCCCTGTGCAGGAGCGCCAATATTTGCAAAATGAAGTGCGCAGTGCAGCACAAAAGCTAACTGAATTTATTGGCGGCATCATCCCAGCCAAAGTGATTTAGCGTTAGCGAAAAACTTACCCATTTTTCGGTTTATTGCCATAAGCCTCGGCTTTCCTTTGCCCAAAAAACGTATCAGGCAATAACACCAACCTACAGAGGATTAAGCTATGTCAGTGATTGGAATAGAAAAATTAGAATTTGGCGTTGAAGACCTTAAAGCCTGCCAAAAATTTTTACATGACTTTGGCTTACACGTTTCTAACAATAATCCAAACGTGTTTACCACTCTATCAGGCGCCGAGCTGGCATTATTCCCCCTTGATGATGCTTCCCTTCCTGCACCTTTTGAAACGGGATCAACCTTAAGGCGCATTACATGGGGCGTTGAGAACCTCACTAACCTAAATCAAATTATTGATAATATTCAGGAATGTGATGGATTTGAGCGAACATCTTCTGGCGCACAATGCCGCGATCCTAATGGCATGACTGTCGCTTTTTGCCTTTCACAACAAAAAGACGTCCAACTCGACGTCACAGGTATCAATCAATGGGGAGACATTCGCCGCATTGATGAACCTAGCCCAATTTATGAAAAAGCTACACCTATTAACGTGGGTCATGTTGTTTTCTTTGTTGATAACCTCCTTGAAACAGAAGCATTTTATTGCCAAAAGCTGGGTTTCCAAGTTTCGGATCGCTACATCGATCGCGCCGTTTTCCTACGCGCTCAAATTAATGGCTGCCACCATAATTTGTTCTTACTCAAGTTACCGCATCGCGGCAGTGGCTTGAACCACGTTGCCTTTACTGTTCGGGATATTCACGAGGTGATTGGTGGGGGCTTAGCTATGAACCGCCATCATTGGAGTACCTTTATTGGTCCAGGTCGCCACCCGATTTCGTCCGCTTATTTTTGGTACGTCAATAGCCCAACGGGCGGCGCATTCGAATACTACACCAACGACGACTACCTCACGGAAAAATGGCAGCCAAGGGAACTGGAACACTCACTGGTTTCATTTACCGAATGGGCGGTTGAAGGTGGCTTAGATTATGAAACACGCCGCCAAGTTAAACCCGCCAAGGAGTCATAAGATGAGCACTCTAATTCAAGGCGGTATTGTCATTATTGGCGGTGGCCAAGCTGGTGGCTGGGCTGCAAAAACGCTCAGAGAACAAGGCTATCAAGGCACTATTTCGGTGATCAGTGATGAAAACCACGATTTTTACGAACGCCCTCCACTGTCAAAAGCAGTTCTCACGCAAGAAGACGCTGTTTTATCGCGTTTATTTAGTGAAGATGATACCCGAGCATTGAACCTGCAGTGGTTTCGACCCATTCGAGCCGAGCGAATTGATGCGCAAGCTAAGTGTGTTTATCTCAATGATGGGCGGTTAGTTAGCTTTAATAAACTGCTTATTGCAACAGGTGGCCGTCCTCGTTATCTATCAAAAGCATGGCAACAACACCCTAACGTATTTGCCCTACGCTCATGGGATGATGCCCAAGCACTACGCTCCAGCCTCTTATCCGCAAAAAAAATTGCCATCATTGGCGGTGGATGGATTGGCTTAGAGGTCGCAGCTTCTGCACGGGAAATGGGTCTTGATGTGACGATTTTTGAACGCCAAAACCGTCTGTGTGAGCGCAGTGTTCCGCAAAGTGTCTCCGACGCATTAGCGCAGCGCCATCATGAGGCTGGCGTACAGGTCATTACAGATTGTGGCGATATTCAATTGGTTGATGACAACGACGCTTTACAAATCGGTTGTCAAAAATACCCAATTCAGTCCTTTGACCTTGCCGTTATGGGGATTGGTGTTGAGCTCAACCTTGAGCTCGCAAAAGATGCGGGGTTAACGGTCACACATGGCATCGTGATCGACGCTCAAGGGCAAACCTCGCACCCTGACATCTACGCCGCGGGGGACGTTGCATGCCACCCAACACTTTCTTTATGTTTGCAATCTTGGGCTTATGCGCAAAACCAAGCCATCACCACAGCAAAAGCGATGCTTAACCCGCAATCCGTAGGGTTTAATGAACCCGCTTGGCTTTGGTCTGATCAATACCAAGACAACATACAAATTTTAGGAGTCCCGAGCACACAGACTCTGCAACACATCCAACGCCACAGCGAAAATTCAGAGGTTCACTTTGCATTAAATGAAGCTAACGAATTGGTTCAAATGGTGGCGTTTAATGATGCTCGCGCGATCAAACTGGGTAAACGTTGGTTGCAAAGCCAGCGTAAATTGGTTCCCTCAGAGCTTGCCGACCCCACATTTTCACTAATGTCACTTAAATAGTGCCAGCGAGGAAAAAACATGGCAAATCAAAGTATCACGATACCCGCCAATGAAAATGCACAAAGTACGCAGGATACACCAGAAAAAGTGAACTGGCTGATCCCAATCGGCCTATTTTCCTGCGTTTTACTGGCATTTTTCGACAAAATTAGCATCGCTGCACTGTTTTCAGACGAAAAGTTCCAACAAGCGCTGGGGATCGATTTTGATCCCACTCGTTTAGGCTTATTGATGAGCGCTTTCTTATTCGCGTATGGCGTTTCATCCATGTTACTGAGTGGGATTGGTGACCGCTTTCACCCCACAAAAATGTTGTTATTTATGATCAGCAGTTGGTGCTTCTTAATGATCTTTATGGGATTTACCCACCATTATGGCACCATGGTTTTCCTACGCGTATTACTCGGCATAGCCGAAGGGCCATTGTTAGCCATCGCCTATGCCATTATCCGCCGCACCTTCCCGCCCAAAATGCAGGCTCGAGCCACGATGCTCTGGTTGCTGGGCACTCCGCTAGGTGCAGCACTAGGTTTCCCTATTTCGTTGTATCTATTAAATAATTTTGGCTGGCAAAGCACCTTCTTCGTCATGGCAGCCTTTACCGTGCCCGTGTGGTGGTTGGTGGTCTTCGGAATTCGCCACCCAAATTTGGTCAATCGGAGTGCTCAGTTAAAAACAGCATCAGGGGAAAAACGACCTGAAGAACAAATTGCAGAAATGAAAGCTCATAAAAAACGCCTATTTCAAAATAGCCATTTTTGGATTATCTGCATATTCAACATTGCGTTTTTAGTCTATCTCTGGGGCATGAATGGCTGGTTACCAAGCTACTTAATTAAAGGGAAATCCATTCACTTGGAACACGCAGGGATCCTCTCTTCCCTCCCATTCATTGCCATGCTGTTTGGTGAAGCAATTGGCGCGTGGCTTTCTGACCGCTACGACCGCAGAGCCTTAGTGTGTTTTATCTCGTTGTTGGGTGCCGTGCTTGGTTTGGCGGGCGTGCTGTTCCTCACTGAGACCTACAGCATCATTTTAATGATGGCATTCAGCATGTTTATGTGGGGAGCTGGTGCTCCTAACATTTTCGCATTACTCGCTAAAGCAACACAAAAACAAGTCAGTGCCCTTGCTGGTGGGATATTCAATGGCCTTGGAAACCTTGCTGGCGCTGCCGCACCGCTATTAATGGGTGTGTTGATTACCGTTACCCACACTATGGATAGTGGGCTGTTATTTATCGTCATTATTGGTTTAGTGGGTAGCTTGTTATTGCTCCCCTTACTGAAAAAATACTAAACACTGCCTTTTTAGGAGATAACGCCATGTCACAACCTCAAATCAAACCACAAGGGATCCCAATGGCACAGTGGATTGAATCCCGAGTAGCCCGCCTTGAAGGGCGCAAATACGATTGGAACGCATTGAAATTCCAAGCCGATTACGACCCGAAATATCGCCGCGCACAAATGCGTTATATCGGCACTGGCGCAACAGGAGTCGCAAGCGATGTAAATACTGTTCCTGCAGAAAACTTCACCTTTTCCACCATGGTCTTACCCGCTAAGTGTGAAGGGCCGCTGCACTTGCACCCTGACGTTGAAGAAGTTTTTTTCATGCTAAAAGGCACCATCACGCTGTTTATCAAAGACGGTGATGAAGAATATGAAACGGTATTAAAAGAACGTGATTTGATTTCTGTCCCTGCGGGAATTTACCGCGGCTTATTCAATCACGGGGAAGAGGAGGCCTTAATGTGTGTGATGATTGGGACACAAAAACCCGCTATCCCAACATACCCAGAAGACCACCCACTATCAAAAGTGAAACGCGGATAACAGGAGTAATCAGTGATGAATCTGCCAATTGAAAATTTACCCGAGTTACAGATTGCCAACTTTGGTCAATATCGCCTTAATTGGCGGGAGGCAGGCCAAGGTGAGCCAGTGATCCTCCTCCATGGTATCAGTTCAGGATCGGCCTCATGGATTTCTCAACTGACGGCGTCATCACTGACTCATCACTATCATCTCTATTGTTGGGATGCACCTGGCTATATGAATAGCCTTGAATTGGCGACAAAAACACCTGTAGCGCTGGATTACGCCGATGCGTTAGAAGCCTTTCTTGATGGACTGGGTTTACAGCAAGTGACCCTCGTTGGCCACTCGCTGGGGGCTTTAATGGCCTGTGCTTTTGCCTCTTTGCATCCTCAGCGCGTCAATGGCTTATTTCTCGCTAACCCCGCACAAGGTTATGGAACAAAAAGCCTTGAAGAACGCAACCGCGTGTATGACCAAAGGCACGATATTGTGTTTAGCTCAGGCATCGAGGCTTATGCACAAAACCGCGCGGCAGCCTTACTTTCACCCACTGCTTCACAAGAAAAAATCGAGTGGGTGCAGCAAAATATGAGAAAACTCAACCCACCAGGTTTTTTATCCGCCGCTTGGATGCTGGCTCATGACGATATCAGCCTGTATTTAAAGGCCTATACTGGTGCGCTCGAAATGCTAGTTGGAGAAGAGGACACCATCACTCCGCCTTCGCAAGTCAGCCGATTAGCGCAGCAGAAGCAGTGTCCGCTGTTTTATGTTCCACAAGCGGGTCATGCGAGCTACCTTGACCAACCCGCTGAATTTAACCAGCACCTAACTCACTTTCTATCGGCCGCTTTGCAAAGGAAAAACGCATGAATTTACAATTAGATAACCGAGTGGCTGTCGTGACTGGCGGAAGCTCTGGCATTGGCTTTGCGACCGTCAAATTATTACTCGACGAAGGGTGCAAAGTGGCCTTTTGTGGTCGAAATAAAGATAAATTACAGGCTGCAACAACAAAATTAATGGCCTTATACCCACAAGGAAATTTTACCGCTGTAATCTGCGATGTATTAGATAAAACCCAAACAGAGGCCTTTGCTGAACAAGTTCGCCAGCAATATGGGCACGTTGATTTACTGATTAACAACGCAGGTCAAGGTTATGTCGCCAGCTTTTCAGATACCCCTGAAGAAGCTTGGCTACATGAAGCCCAACTGAAATTATTTGGGGTGATAAACCCAGTGAATGCATTCTTACCACTCTTAGAACAGTCCAATATCGCATCAATTACCTGCGTGAATTCATTGCTAGCATTGCAACCTGAGCCACACATGGTCGCAACCTCCGCTGCAAGAGCCGCATTATTAAACATGACACTGAATTTATCTAAGACATTGTTACCTAAAGGTATTCGTGTCAATTCCATCTTACTTGGCATGGTGGAATCAGACCAATGGCGACGCCGTTTCGAAAATCGCAGCGATACTGACCTCACATGGGAACAATGGATAGGCAACATCGCCAAAAACCGCGGCATTCCCATGCAGCGCTTGGGTAAACCTGAAGAACCTGCTCGTGCACTGGTTTTCTTAGCATCCCCGATGGCGTCGTTTACCTCAGGTGCCGCTTTGGATGTCTCTGGTGGCTTTGCCCATCAAATTTAAAGGATTGAAATATGAAAACGTTAATGCTAATTGGCTATGGCGCGATGGCAGAAGAGGTGATTACTCGCTTACCTCGTGGAATAACGCTGCGCTGGATTGTGGCACGCGCGCATCACCACGAAGCTATTCTTAAGCGCTTTCATGGGGAAGTCACCCCGATTGAGGATATCAACCAAGTTAATGAAAAACCCTCTCTTGTGTTGGAATGTGCCAGCCATCAAGCTGTTAAACAGTACGCCCCCCTCGTTTTACAAAAGGGCTGGCGACTAGCAATTATTTCAACGGGTGCACTCGCTGACACCACAACGGCACAACATTTAACCGCGTTAGCCAAACAACATCATGGGCAATTAATTCCACTAACCGGAGCAATTGCAGGGCTTGATGGGCTGCGTGCAGCGAAAGAGGCCAATATTACGCAGGTAACTTATCAATCACGCAAAAGCCCAGCGAGTTGGCGTAATGGCCCCGCCGAACAATTTATCGACTTATCCCAAGTAACTGAAGCGACTGTATTTTTTACGGGTAGTGCTCGGGAGGCCGCACTTAACTTCCCAGCGAATGCCAATGTTGCTGCAACCGTTGCCCTTTACGGAATCGGTATGGATGACACACAAGTACAGTTAATTGTTGACCCAAACACGAGAAAAAATACCCATCGCATTGAAGTACAAGGTGATTTTGGGCAATTTTGCATCGAACTCAATGGCAACCCACTTCCCTCTAACCCTAAAACATCCATGTTGTCAGCACTGAGTGCGGTGGCGATTTGCCGCCATGTTGCTGAACAGGATGCCATTTGACGGAGTACATCATGAATAAAATGGATATTTTTGTCGGCGGAAAATGGCAATTGGGCCGTGGCAAAGAGATGCAATCGCGTTTTCCTGGCGACAACCATATTGTCGCAACCCTAAATAGCGCTAGCCTTGAAGATGTCGAGGATGCGGTTGTAGCCGCAGAAGCCGCATGGCGAGAGCCTTCATGGCGAAATATGCCCGCCCACCAGCGTGCGGCTATTTTATATAAAGTCAGCACCTTAATTGACGAACAGCGCGAAGAATTAACCCACTTACAAACATTAGATAACGGGAAACCCTGGGCTGAAGCCCGTGGACTTGTGATAAGTGCAGCGGCTACCGCACGTTATTTTGCTGCGGTTTGTGAAGTGTTGGGTGGAGAGCTTCCCCCTCGCCGCCAGACGGATATCATGACAATAAGTACTTACCAACCTATTGGCGTTATTGCAGCGATCACGCCGTGGAACTCACCGATTGCCAGTGATATGCAAAAAATTGCCCCTGCAATTGCCGCAGGAAACGCCGTTATTTTGAAACCTGCGGAGGCAACGCCACTAATTTCGTTAAAACTCGCTGAAATCTTTGAGCAAGCGGGCTTACCTAGCGGCTTGTTAAGCGTACTGCCTGGAAAAGGCTCAATTATCGGGGATGCCCTCGTACGCCACCCTTTAGTACGAAAAATATCCTTCACAGGGGGCACCAATACAGGGCGACAACTGGCGCATATTGCGGCAGATAAACTGATCACCACCTCGTTAGAATTAGGCGGAAAATCCCCGACGATCGTGTTATCCGATGCCGACCTTGACCTTGCTGCTCACGGTGTTTGCTACGGCATTTTTAGTTCGATGGGGCAAGCGTGCATTGCAGGTTCACGTTTATTTGTCGCCCGTGATATCTACGATAAATTTATGGAAAAACTCACCGTATTAACCCAAAACCTAATTATCGGTGACCCTCGCCAAGAACGCGTACACATTGGCCCATTAATTTCCCCTGCTCACCGCGATAGCGTTCAGGCGTACGTTGATCTGGCCATTCAAGAAGGTGGAGAAATTCGTCTTGGCGGGAAAATCCCTTCAGACCCAGCCCTGCAATCGGGGAACTATTATTGCCCCACCATTATTGAAGGCTTAAATAACCAAACACGTGTTTGCCAAGAAGAAATCTTTGGCCCTGTTTTGGTTGTTATCCCCTTTGATAACGAAGATGAACTCATTCAAGAAGCCAATGACTCCGTGTATGGCCTCGCGGCAGGGATTTGGACGCGTGATTATACCCGCGCCTTTAAACTTGCTGATGCTCTTGAAACAGGCACCGTTTGGATCAACACCTACAAAGTTTTTTCTATTTCAACCCCATTTGGTGGCTTCAAGGAAAGTGGTCTTGGTCGCGAAAAAGGTATCGAAAGCCTCAAGGCCTATATGCAACAAAAAAGTCTGTTTCTGGCACTTAACCCACAACCAAACCGTTGGTGTGAATAACCAATCCGTTAAAGGATTATTCAAGCATTTAGGAGAATATAATGTCTGACATGATTACGGTTGGCGAAGCCGTCGCCAGAACATTAGAGCAATACCAAGTCACCACGGTTTACGGTGTCATTTCGATTCATAATTTACCCATTGCTGATGCAATTGGCCGCCGCGGGATCATCGACTTTACCCCAAGCCGTGGCGAAGCGGGCGCGGTGACAATGGCTGATGCCCATAGCCGTTTTCGCGGGTTAGGTGTGGCATTAACCAGTACAGGAGCGGGCGCAGGGAATGCCGTTGGTTCAATGATTGAAGCGATGAATGCGTGTTCACCGATGATCCATATTACGGGTCAGGTGGAAAAAGCCTATTTAGATATGGATGCAGGGTTTATCCATGAAACCCCAGATCAACTCAGCTTCCTGCGAGCAAGTTCCAAGCAAGCTTTTCGCGTACACAGTGCAGAGCAAGCGATCTCCGTCTTACACAAAGCTATCCAAGTCGCTCAAACTATGCCTTGCGGCCCCGTATCTATTGAAATCCCAATCGATATTCAAAGTGCTCAAGTGCCTATTTCCGTATTAAGCCCCCCCGTTGTTCCCTCGGTATTGCCTGCATGCAACGAATCTCACGTCGACACTATTTGGGAGAAACTTCAACAAGCCAAACAGCCATTATTGTGGATTGGCGCAGGGGCATTACAAGCCACTGATGCCGTAAAACGTTTAGCAAATCAAGGGATTGCCGTGATTAGTAGTACCCACGGACGCGGGATTCTGCCCGATGACCACCCTTTTAGCTTACGCGCCTTTCATAATGCAGATTCCATCGATGCCTTAATGCGCAGCTGTGATTTGTCCTTAGTAGTTGGTTCCCGTTTGCGCAGCAATGAAACCAAAACATGGTCATTGCCCTTACCGCGCCCGCTGATCCAACTTGATATTGACCCTCAAGCTGCCAATCGAAATTATATTGCTGATATCAATATTACTGGCGATGCTAAAGCCTTACTGGAAGCACTGGCAGACAAAATGGAGCTCGCCAAGCGCCCTGTATCTGATTCTTGGAAAAAACAGGTACAAGACGCCGTTCAGCAAGCTGAGCAACAACTACGTGAACAATGCGGTGCTTATAGTGGCCTCAGTGATGCTGTCGAACAAGTTCTACCAAAAGACGGTATTTTTGTGCGCGATATTACGGTCTCAGGGAGCTTATGGGGCAGTCGGTTATTAAAAGCCACTGAGCCAATGCACAATATTCACTCCCTTGCTGGCGCAATTGGCTTGGGTCTCGCAATGTCGATTGGCAGCGCAAAAGCCAACCCAGACACCTCGGTTATTGGCCTTGTCGGTGATGGCGGTTTGATGTTAGGGATTGGCGAACTGGCCACCATGGCACAAGAACAACTTCCTATCGTATTGATTATTATGAATGATAATGGATATGGCGTGATGCGAGGCATTCAGGAAAAATATTTCTCAGGTAGGCAATATTACAATGAATTACTGACGCCTTCATTCAATCAATTAGCTCAATCTATGGGTATTACTGCATTTACCATCGACAAAGCCACTGATTTTAAACCCACCCTCCAGCAAGCTATTGATTTAAAAAAACCTGTCGTGGTCGAGGTTCTCATGGATAAAATCGGCAAAATGAATTTCTCAGGCCCACCACAGAAAAAGTTGTTTTAATTGATTTAGACCCAACCAGAGCAGCTAAAGGCTGCTCTTTTTGTTTGTATGCCAATCCATCAGATACAAAAAAGCCACTTCGCTAAAAGTGGCTTAATGCGCTGATTTAACAGCTAAAATTTGGTGGCCCCTACTGGACTTGAACCAGTGACCAATCGATTATGAGTCCTTTAAATCACTTATCAAAAACAATGATTTACTTTATTTTCAAATAGTTAATTAACGAATAAAACCGAATAAATACGATGATTGGTTTTCTGCGCTGCCATTTTGCTGCCATTATTTTATTTTTTGCAGCGGGTTAAACTCTATAGCTTCTGAAAGGTGATTAGGTGAAAAGTGCGAATACCGCATTGTCATTTTTATATCGGTGTGTCCTAGTATTCTTTGTAAAACTAATATATTTCCACCGGACATCATAAAGTGAGAAGCGAAAGTGTGACGTAAAACATGAGATGATTGCCGTTCAGGGAGTTCAATTTCTGTTCGACCAAGAGCCGAACGGAATGCAGAATAACAGGACTTGAATAACCGAGCATTACCCTTCCCTTTGGGTAATTCGTTTGCTAACTCATCACTAATTGGAATAGAACGATTGCGCTTACCTTTTGTCTTCGTATATGTAATTGTATTATTACGAATCTGTGCTGCTGTCAGATTTTCAGCTTCTGACCATCTAGCACCTGTTGCAAGACAAATTTTAACGACGTGAATTAAATCCTTCGATGTGCTTTTTTCACATTCTGAAAGTAATAACCTAATTTCATCATCATTTAGAAAAGCCATTTCTTGTTCATCAGTTTTATATGAACGAACTTTTGCCAACGGGTGTTCTTTTGCCCATTCATCCAGTCGAATTAATTCATTGAACATTGCCCTAAAGTAAGCAAGTTCTAAATTAACCGTGCGTGGAGTAACAGTTTTTAATCTATCTGTTCGTGTAATTTCACCACTCAAACGCTTTTCACGATATAGGGAAAAAATCTTGGCATTAAATTCAGTGGCGAGAGGGTCTCCCATAGCTTCACAGGCAAACATCATTAAAGATTTACGCTTTTCACCATCACCTAGCGTCACACCATGAGCACGAAACCAAGTTTCAACTAATTCGGTAAGCTTGCGTTTATCTTGTTTTTCACCAAGCCAAGGCTTATCTTGTGATTCATCAAGAATATGACGCTCAAATGCAATAGCTTCACCTTTAGTTGTGAAAAGTTTTCGAACTCTTTTTCCATCTCGCCCATTGGGAAAGCATTGAACTAACCAACGACCATCGGGTTGTTTCTTAACGGTCATATCTTTTGCCGCAATCCTCGACTAATTTATAGTAAGACTTCTCAAGGCGATCCTTTGATTCCATGATTAACTTTCTATTATCTTCGTTTTTTGACTGCATAAAATTATCCAGTGCTTTTACAAAATTATTGGCTTCAAGTATTGATGTCATTCCTAAATATATTGGGTTATCACTAGAAACATTCTTGTATTCACTGTATTTCTTAGCCACTTTAGATATTTTCTTAGGATAGATTTTTTTGTACCAAATTGAAAACTCATCATAAGTTACAGTGGTGTTATTTAAAGTTTCACCATCATTAACAGACATTTGCATACCATCAGCCATTATTAGCCCTGCATCTGTAAATATATCTGTGGCTATATTACATTCTTTGCTCATAGAAAAAACTGATGAAGAAAATAAAATTAAACTTGATAATAAAACGACTTTCATACAAAAAATCCTTACTGATTATCAATAATAGTAACTACACGACCAATAATAGAAATATCTTTTAATTCACAATCAAAAGCCATTCCAACGCCTGACACGCGAACTCGCTGCATTGGCATTCTAGTTAATTCTCTAATGCTTATTTTGTCATCTATACGAACTAGCCATTTACCGTCGTATACCTCGCCAAACTTACGGTCAACAATAAAATAACTTTGTCCATCTTGAACCATAATTGGCTCGCTAGGAAAAGGAGCGCCTTGTTTGAATAAAACTTTATCAAACATAGCTATACCAGCATCAAATTCCTCACCGTCAATAATTTTGTATTTTTTTAAGCGAAGTATATCTAATTCTTCATCATCAAATTTTTTACCTTGCCCTGTAGCAAGCCATTCAAGACTTACTCCAGTTTCAGCAACACACCTTACTACTAAGTCCGCAGGAAAATTATCTCTTTTATATCTTCCCGCAAGACTGCTAGAAGCCATTTCAAAATGCTGAGCCAGCATTAGTTTAGAGCCAAACCCATAAGCTTCAATAATACGGTCGAGAACTGGCGCGCTCTCACCAAACATTTCTAAATGAAATTTTCCCATAGTCATACCGTCCACATTCGTAAAAAACTACAATTAACTTGACTTGTAGTTAAACACGAAATAGACTTGCCTCATGTTGTAGTTTTATACGAATAAACTCGAATAAAAACGGATAAAACCTAAATAGGAGATTTTGCACTATGCGCCCTAATATTACAATCACCATTACTGAGCCTTACCTCACTATAGAAGCCTACTGTGAAAGGTTTGGAATGGCTAAAAGTACAGTTACTGACATGATTAAAGATGGTCGCTTACCTGTACGAAAAAAACATAAAAACATGAAAAATGGCCGTGTTTTTATAAATATGGCAAAGCTAACCGTTGAAGCATTATCAGACTGTGATATTTCGCTTAATGCGTAATTAATTATTCGCTTTAGGAGAACAAATACCATGTTTGATTATCAGGCTTCCAAACAATCACATTTTGATAATGCATGTCGTGCTTTTGCGATTGCTCACAAAGGTGACCTTGTTCAGATAGCGGAAGCAATCGGCATGAATGCGCAAATGTTGCGTAACAAGTTAAACCCAGAACAGCCGCACCAATTAACATCAAGTGATTTAGTTAAAATTACGGATGCGACAGAAGATGCCACGTTGTTAGATGGTTTATTAGAGCAGCTTCAATGCCAGCCGTCTGTACCTTTGAATAATGCAAGTGAAGGAAATTTCCCTGCGCATATTCTAAATGCAACGGCAGAGGTCGGAAAGTTAGCAAGCCAAGCGGTTTTAGGTGGTCATATTAATAATGCCCGTTCCGCTGAAATTAAACAGAGCGTAAATAATGCGATCCGTTGTTTAGCATTAGTTGGTGTGACAATTTCAGCCCGTTTACATTCATCCCCTGCGTTTGTATCAGCGATTGATACCGTTGTGGGATTCAGTCAAGCAATGGTGTGAGGTAATTATGTGCAATAAAAAAAGTGATTTAGAAAAGTTAGCTGAAATGACAGGAAAAAACATTGTAATAACACCATCACAAGAAAAGCTTAAGGGTGATGTTTTTAAAAGAGTATCAGAAAAAGCAACATTGAAAAAAGAACTTTTAAATCAAATTTTTTATTCAATGAATATATGTTCACTAGATATTGGTGCAGTTTATGAAGTACTTAATGATGTTCGTAACGAGTTTGATTACGGACTAGGTAATGATGAAATTCCATTCTGAGGAATAAGAAATGACTCAAGCACATAAACAGCAGTACAAATATAAAGTCACTGGTGACTCATTTAAACGTTTAGAAGTAATCAGCGTAAACAAAAAAGATGGTTCATTAAAATATATTGTTCCCGTTATTTTGTTTGCAACTGTTTATTTAATTTCTAGAATATAGGTAATTACTATGCAACAGAACCCTGCAATACTTGAGCAACGTTACATGCCAATGTCTATAGGCCAGCGTGTACACGGTATCAATAAAGTATGTGAAGTTAAATCTAAAACGTCGGGATTAGAGAATAAAGAATTAAAATCATTTATAAAAGAAATGCGTGACCGTTTTAATGAAGACCATGCAAATAATAAAAAGCTTTTAGCTATTATATTTTTCATGGCTGGAATTGATAAGTCTAGACATGGTTGTCAATTTGAAGATTTCACTTCAAAAGAAATATTTAATATTGTTAAAGCTATTAATTATATTAAAGGCTCAAGCGCCTTGTTGCCTAAAAATTTAACCTTGCCACTTAATTAAATAATACCCGATTAAATAAATGACGTTAGCGCGTCAGGGATTTTTACACTCTAAATTTAGGAATTAAATAAATGAATATACCAGAACCAACATTCACACCCGTATTAGATGCCACTTCAAATGATGCAATTTTAATTGATGGTTGCATCATTTGGAATCGTAACGATGAACGCAAAGTTTGCAATGACCGTTACGCTTCTCGCCTGCGTAAGCTTCAAATGTATGTGCTGCAAGAAAAACCAGATTATGCAGCAATCAGCCAGTTACTAGAAAGCGAAATTAATCACATCGAAAATCAGGCGGTGGCGCAATGAATATCACTCATGTTTTAAAAATACAACAGGAATATTTTTTAGCTATTTTAACTGGAAATAAAAAAGCAGAGTTTCGTAAAGATGATGGGCGTGATTTCAGATGCGGTGAATTAATACGTTTAAGGGAATTCATTTGGTTACATATTGATTCCGCAAAAGGGGATAGTTTGGCTCGTGAATTAGTTTATACGAGCAGAGAACTAGTTGTTTGTATTACTGATGTAACGATTGTTAATGCTATTTATGAAGAAATTCCAGATTCACCAAAATTTGTAATGTTGTCGTTTGATGTGTTGAGTATGACTGATTTCAAACGAGGCGTAGTTATACTTTGAACATTCAAGAACATAATAGCGACGTATATATTTCAATACGTCGCCAACAAGAAGAAAATAAGCCAGAGTTGCCGAAATCAGCGACTCTGGCTGAACGCATTATGTGGGATGCTAATAAAGATGATGCCGAGTGGCGTCATGAGATTATTTCGCATGTCCCCGATTTCCTCGCCATTTACTTTGCTACCAAATACGCACGCCTTTTTAATCAAAAAGGTCGTCGTCGTGCCAATGAATTTTTACGCAAAACCGCTAAAAATGTATTGCCACGATTCGAACGTGTCATGAAGCAGTATGAGTTTAAACATCATATTTCAGGTGATAGGCCATTTCCTTTTATTGAACAGCTTGAAAATATAGCGCAGTTAGATAGAACGGTTATCAAAACCTTGGCAAATGAAATTGCCAGTTTTATGAGTGATAACTATGAAGCTGCAACAAAGCAATACGCCAACAGAGACCCAAAAGATGAATGTGAAGCCCGTCAGCGGCTTGATAAAACTTACGCTTTCCTTGCTAAATTAACATTGCAGTCGGGCACCCAGCCGCCATATTGGCAGCAATTCATTAAAGGCAGAATTAAACCGAGTGAGGATAAACTTTGCGCGGCATTACTTCGTATGTTTGATGCTGCTTGGTGGTATCGTCGCTTAAAGCGTTTATGTGATCTTAAACGTGAGCACCTTGCTATCGCGATTGGTCAAGTTCAAAAATCCGCATCCCCTTATGTTTCAAAAACAACCTTGCATCGCTGGGTAGAGCAAAAGCGTTCAAACTGGCAATTTCTTAAAGACTTTGAATTAGAAGACGAAGACGGCAACCGAACTGAACTTACAAAAATGGTTTTAGGTAGCGTGGCAAACCCTGCTGTTCGTCGTTGTGAGTTAATGGCACGCATGCGCGGGTTTGAAGACCTCGCAAATGAAATGGGCTGTGATGGTGAATTTTACACAATGACAGCTCCATCAAAATACCATTCAGCCTATCAAGCAGGTGGTTTTGTTGATAATTGGAACGGATGTGATCCAAGAGCAACCCAAAAATATCTATGTAAAACGTGGGCGAAAATACGTGCGGCTTATAGCCGTGCGGGTATCCGTGTTTTTGGTTTTCGTGTTACTGAGCCACACCATGATGGTACACCGCACTGGCATATGTTGCTGTTTGTTATGCCTGAACATAAAAAACAATTGCGTTCTATTTTTAGTCACTATGCACGTTTAGAAGATAAAGACGAACTTACTACACCTAAAGCATTAAGAGCCCGTTTTCACGTTGAGCCTATAGACGAAAGAAAAGGCAGTGCAACTGGCTATATCGCTAAATACATTTCAAAAAATATCGATGGTTACGCGATGGACGATGAAGTCGATAAGGAATCAGGCCAGAAGTGCAAGGACATGGCACGGGCGGTTTCCGCTTGGGCTTCACATTGGAAAATTCGCCAGTTTCAACAAATAGGCGGTGCGCCTGTGTCGGTATGGCGTGAATTGCGCCGCATGGGTGATGATACCGAAGCATCAACAGGTTTAGATGTTGAATTTGCCGAAGTCCATAAGGCCGCAGACACAAGCAATTGGAGCGAATACACCAAATTGCAAGGTGGTGCATTTGTACGTCGTGCCGACCTTATCGCCCGTCTTTGGTATGAGCGCGAAGAAAAGACCAACGCCTACGGTGAGCCTGTTGATTGTATCAAAGGGGTTTACTGTACTTTAGTGGGTAACGACTCCCCAATTATCACACGCATTAAGAACTGGCAGATTGTGCCGAAGTTAGCCGAAGCGACAGCGCAGGCTGGTTTTGATGGCGCGAATAGCGCCCCTTGGAGTTCTGTCAATAACTGTACGCAGGCACGGAGGACGATTAAAGGCAAAGAAACGGTTATTCCCGATATTGTCAGAAAAGCCAAAGAAATTGGCATCACTTTAGACCCCGAAAAAGACCCTTTCATGATCCATTCAATAGCAAGAGGGGCAATTTATACAGAAAACGGTCAAAGCGTGAAGTTTCACGCGAATGGCCATATTCAAAAAATCGTATTTAAGTCAGATAAAGTCAAAAAATCACTGGCTCGGTGTGAACAAGCCATGTCTAGAATTCAATCACTCATAGGAAATTAATATGATGCTAAAAATATTTAACTATAAAATTGATATTACAAATGAATTGCTATTCAGTTTACAAAAAGAACAATTGAATTTTTTGCCGTGGCAAAAGCGTTGGTATCAAAATAGATTTTTGAAAAATAGGTCATTAAAAAAAGCTCGTCAGGTTGGAGCAGATTATTACTTTTTATTTGAAGCTTTACAGGATGCCTGCTTAACAGGCAGAGATAAAATATTTATGGGTAATATTCCAGTAGAATATTTATTAAAACATGCAGGAATAAAAGAATTTAAAGCCGCCAGAAATTATATTTTTAATTTAAGTAATGGTGCACATATTTATGTGTTAAATCATGAGTATTTTAACGATATACCTTTAGGCGGGGTATCTGGTGATGTTTATATATCAGAGTGGTCATGGATTGAGAATTTACGCGATGTTGTATCGCTAGCTGGGGCATTTTCAGCGCATGATAAATGGCGAGTTACTCTCTACTCCTATAGGTCAAAATGTGATGTTTCTTCTAATCGCGGTAATTCAATATTGTGTGATTCATTATTAGGCCGTGATTATCATTATGATTTGGTTCAAAACTCAGAATATGAATTAGGTAGTCTGTTTAAAATTAATACTAAAAAGTTAAACGATTGGGAATTGATATTCACTAATGAAATAGCTCAAGAAATGATTTTTTGTTGTTTTAACGATAACTAAGGGAGTAGAACTAATGGCAAAAACAGCAGCAGAGCGCAAAGCGGAACAGCGTAAACGACAAAAAGACAGTGGCGAAACGAAATTTGAGCTGATTGTCGATAGTCAAGAATTGGAAATGTTGAAAAATAATTGTGCTATTCGTCGACCAGGGCGGGAGCCTTACGAAATGAATGAGTACATTCAACTATTAATTCGCCAAGATACTGCACGACTAAGTGACAAAATTCACGAGTTATCAAAATCAACCTGTAAAAAATGCGGTGAGCAATTGCCTGTTAGTCAGTGTTGCTTATCAGGTGCGTCTGATTGTTGGAATACAAACGGCTGGCATGATTTGAAGCTGGATAATATTGCCGTGACATGTCACAAAGCGGATAGTTTATAAATGAATCACATAACCCTGTAATTCAAAAGAAATTTTAATTATTTCTGATTTACAGGGTTTCCCAATGACTTTATTTATGTATACTGTACAAATATCCAGTATACAAATGGGAATTTGAATATGAGCGATTTATTACAGGAATCGGTAGCGTTTGAGCGCATTAGTGTTATTGCAAAGCTGGGGAGTTTAGAGGGTTGCAACCATTATGAGCGTCAAGTTGTACTCACACTGATTACTGAACTTGCAGACGGTGCAAGGGAAGAAATAGCAAAAAAGAGCAACCAAAAAATTAGGCTGCTAAATAGCAGCCCTGATGTAAATCAGCAATCATGCACCCTTTGAGGTTAATAACCCTAGCGCCAGTTGGCGCTGTTCAGGGTTAAATTTTTCAATCATGGATTGAATCAAATCATCTGAGTGGGCGCTAGGGCTGATTGTGTGACTAAACGTTAGATTTAAAACATAGGTGTGACCGCATTCAACATCATTACAGGCGCAATAAAGGTCTGAAATTTCACGATGTTTACGATTCGATTTGCGAATTGTCGCGCGTTGGCCGCAAATGGGGCAGAATATTTTTAATACTCGCACGTTCCAGACCTCCGATTGTTGATAACGTCTTAATTTTACCCTATTTTTAGACATTATTCATTTTCCTTAATGATATTTTGACGGAAATTTAATTTCAAAGGCTCATTTTTACCGATTTCACTATTGACCGCATTCATAAATAAATTTTGTACGGGGATAACTTCATCTTGTCGGTACGCTTCCCTTGCTTTCAATGGGTCACCTAAGCCGCCAGAGCCTAAGCCGGGAATGATTCCAGCAAGGCCAGCAGGGAAACGGTGAGCATTTAGAATGTCTTGCGCACTAATACTTTTCACATTGCTAAACTCATCGTTTGCAGAGATATCCCCAACGGGAATAAATTTGATGCCGTCAGGGTCACCATTCGGCACACTCACAAACATAGTTTCAAAATTACCAATCCCTTTGCTTTGGCTAAGTTTTTGGATAATTTGTTCTTCCACTTCATCGGTCATATTCGGGTCATTACAGTAAATCATCCCGCCAGTATGTGCCCCGTTGTGGTAATAACGACGACGGAATATGGTGGCCTCACTGTTCAGTAGGGCTGCGTGGATGCCGCCAATATAGTCCGGTAAACCGTAGACTTGCTGTTGTGGGTCATACATTTTGATGTAAATAATTTCGTCAGGCGTATAAACCAACGGCTCACCCTCTTGTAAAATGACAAAATCACCATCTTTACGCCTACGTAAATAAAGTGAGGGTAAAACTTCCAATCCGATAATTTCACCCCAACCGTTACGTACTTTTAAAATAGCGACATCACCGAACAGAAAATAATTAAAGACAGCCGCTTTTAATTGCTCATGAGTTAGACCACCGCCGATATAATCACTCGTCACCATATTATGACGAGCATAAAGAACGCCCCCATGTTGGCCATTTAAATTCACTAACTGCGCCAGTGCTTCACGGTCTATTGGTGGTGTCCAATGGTCAAAATCATTGTCATACCAGATATTTTTATAATCAGTATGCGTCGTTAAAATAGGCGTTGGCTTGCCCAGTGTGATACTAAACCCTTTCGAGGGGGCTTTAGTGGATTGCACCATTTGTTTGCGTGAATTCCGTTTCTTTTTCATTATGCAGCCTTTGGTAATATATATTTAGATTTGCGCTTTTTATCCGTGTTAAGCGGCTCTTTAATTACTGCGTGAGACGTTGCCCAGAAAACATCCGCGTGGCCTGTTTCTTGTGTTCTATCTGCGACGAATGTCATTGCGCCACCTTTACCTGTAGTTGTGTGACGGATGCATAAAAATGACGCGGGGATTTCTTTCTGATCCATATCCCATTCAATGCGTTCTTCGTCGACAATATCTATCATTTTCATCACAAGTTGCGTTTTCATTTGCAGACTATAAAGAATGGGCTGTGTGATACGTGGCGCAAAATCTTGCACCATTTCATATACGGATTGACCTATCCCTGTGGTATCAATGCCAATGTGTGTGAAACGATATTTCTTGGTTAAGTCTTCAATCAATTTTGCTTGATGTCGCCAGCTAAACCCTTGCCAATAAAATGTTGCCAATACCCGAAATACTTCGGGTGCCATCATGGGGGGTGCAACGATAACAAATGTTGACGTGTCGCCAGAGCGTGCAGGGTCATACCCGCCCCACACTTCGCGATTGCCAAATGGGCGCGGGTCGTCGGGTTTATGGTCTTCCCATAAATTCACATCAACACCGCATTTCATTAAGGTGTCATATTTAAAGACAGACTTACCACTATCAATAAATACGCACATATACAACATGTTGAATGTGTCAGGGTTATATCGTTGTCGTAATTTATCGATAGACGCTAAGTTAAAGCCGCCTTTTATCGCATCTTCAAGGGTAATGATATAGCGCCATTGCCCATCGGGGCACTCACGCCCCCCGTCACGCATTTCTTTCTCACTTGGAAACTCGACGTTCTTACGTTTAGGGTCATTACCGCGCCATTCATCCCCCATCCAAAATGGATAAGCTGGATGTGTTTTAGAGCTAGGCGTGGAAAAATAGGTGATACGCCAGCGGTCATGTGTTGCCATTGCTGATGCAACATCATTTAAGCGTTTAAAATCAGGAACCCAAAAATATTCGTCACAATATAAATGACCACTATAAGATTGAGCCGTGTTTTTATTGGTGGATAAGAAGCGCAGCTCTGCGCCATTGCTTAAACGGATGGGATTACCCGTTAGCGATACACCAAAGAATTGCTCCGCAATATTCACAATATATGACCGGAATACTTCCGCTTGGGGTTTTGACGCAGATAAAAATATCTGCGGGTCACCCGTCAAGCAGGCATTCTCAAAGGCTTCAAAGGAGAAGTACCACGTTGCCCCGATTTGACGGCTTTTTAATATATTGCGCACTGCCTGCGTGATATTAATGCGCAAATGCTTTTGATAACCAAACAGCATTTCATCAGCAAAGCGTTGGAAATCTTCTGGCGTCAGGCTAGAAATGTCATTTTTACGATAGCGTTTCTTTTTCTTCGGTTCGCCATCTTCATTCATTGCATAATCAGCACCGCCTTGCATATCCGCTGATTGCGATTTTAACGCTGCCATTTTTTCAGCGTGTTTATTCGCTTGCGCCATTAATTTAACGTGGCTAGCAATCAAGCGGTCTAACTCATCTAATTCAAGCTCCGTTTTTTTAGTTCGCTCGCTCAATAAAACAATGCGACGGTTAATTGCTTCAATCACACTCTCATGACTGAGCATATCTGCCCAATTCCATTTTTCTGCCCAATAGTAAACAATCCGACGATTAGGCAGGCTCAATTCCTCCGCGATTTCCGCTGGAGTATAGCGTCGCAAATATAACGATTTTGCGACCTGTATTTTTGCATCCGTGTATTTAGCCATAGTAGATGCATTGTGCCCCGACCTTTAAACGCTGGCATTAAGCGGCTTTCGGCAAAGCATTTATAACCGAATCGAACTTGTCGCCAGTGAAAAAAATGTGGGCAATACTGAGCACCTAACGAAATGGAAGCAACAAACCCAAGGACGGGAGCAACATGTAAATGTCGCAATTAAGAACAACATGGTTATGTATCGCGACAGAGGGTGACACCGTAGACGGCAGAGTCATTGAAAGGCAAGACCTGTTAGATGCAGCAGAGCTCTACGATTATAAATTATATGCGGCACTAATTTGGCCGGAACATAATCACGACGCAGAACCAATGGGCGAAGTGCTTGAGGTCATGCTTGAAGAAAATGAGCATGGTGAATTACAGCTTCTCGCCATTATCAGGCCATTTGTCAGCTTATTAATCGCAAATGCCGAGGATAAATACCTGTTTACCTCCATAGAATTAACGCCTGACGGTAATTTTAGAGGGACAGGTAAATCGTATCTTGAAGGGCTGGCTGTTACTAATGAGCCTGCCAGTGTTGGAACCACAAGGCTACATTTCAGCCGAAAAAAACGAAAGGACAAGGACATGTCAACAAAGTCTAAGAAAACAAGCTGGCGTAAGTTGTTTAATATTGCTGAGCCAGAAGCGACACCGCCAGAGGAAACGGTTGACGGTGATAAGTTACAGAAACTAGCGGAAGCATTAGCCGCTGCCGAAGAAGAAATTAAACTGTTAAAAGAACAGCTTGCATCTACTCAGCAGGAAGTGGAAGACGTTCAAGACGACGTCGACACAGTAAAAGAAGTGGTAGACACAGAAGAATTCGCACGTTTACGTGAGAACCTACCACAAATCGTTAAAAACTTTGGAAAGTTAGACGAAAAAGTCACTAAGTTGCCAAAAAATAACCCTAAAGGCGAAGATAAAGAACGCAAAAAAGGCTTCGAATATCTTTAATCGTCATTAGTTTAGGAGAGGGATTTCCATGTTAAATCAAAAGGCAGTTAAGTGTCTTGATAGTTATGAAGAAGGCCTTAGAAAATCTTATGGGATTGATAAGACTTCTCGTTATTTTAATTTGTCTGACCCAAAAGAAACCGCTTTGCGTTCTGCATTATTAGACCGCATTGAGTTTCTTAATATGATTACTTGCGCTGATGTTGACCAGTTACAAGGCCAAGTCGTCGCTGTTGGTAATCCGGGCATTTTTACAGGTCGAAGTGATACTGGTCGTTTTATTCGAAAAACTGCGGTTAGTGGTAACGAATATAAATTGGTTGAAACCGACTCAGGTGCTGCGTTGCCATGGAGTTTATTGTCTGTTTGGGCTAATGCTGGCTCGGAAGACGAATTTGCACAACGCATGCAAACATTTACTAATGAATCTTTTGCGCTAGATATGCTCCGTATTGGTTTTAATGGTGTGAAAGTTGCGGCTAAAACCGATCCTGAAAAATACCCGAACGGTGAAGATGTCAATATCGGTTGGCATCAAATTGCTAAAAACTGGGAGAATGGTAAGCAAATTATTACTACTCCGGTCACATTGGATGACAAAGGCGATTATCGCTCATTAGATGCGATGGCATCCGACCTGATTAATACCTGCATTCCACAGCAATTCCGTAATGACCCGCGCTTGGTGGTGCTTGTTGGTGCTGATTTAGTGGCAGCAGAGCAATATCGATTATATCAAGCGGCTGATAAACCAACGGAAAAAATCGCTGCACAAATGCTGGCAGATACTATCGCGGGTCGTAAAGCGTTAGTGCCGCCATTTATGCCCGGTAAGCGCATGGTTGTGACAATGTTGTCAAACCTGCATATCTACACCCAGCGCAACACGCGTCAGCGTAAAGCAGAGTTTGTAGAAGACCGTAAGCAGTATGAAAACAAATATCTGCGTAATGAGGGATATGCGTTGGAATACCCAGAGTTATATGCCGCTTATGATGAAGATGCAGTTACTATCGGCACCGTTTCTGAATTACCGAACAATCCAGATAATCAGGAACAAGAGTAATGTTATCACCCGCACAACGCCACCGCTTAGACGTTGAAGTCAAGCAAAAGCTGGAAAGGCAAGAGGCCGTCACTATCGCTGATGGTGCCAGTATGCACTTACAAGCGAGGGCGATTGAGCGGGATGTCAAAAGATTGCGTGAGCAACCGACAACGGCTGACCGCGTGGAAATGAAAAAGCGGGAGTTACTCCCCGCTTATCTTCCCACCGCTGAACGTTACTTGTCCGAGGGGGAAGTCTACCGAAACCCGATTTTTGCTTACTGCACCATTTGGCTATTTGATATTGGGGATTTCGACAAGGGATTGGATTGGGCAGATATTGCCATTGAGCAAGGACAGCTCACCCCAGACAATTTCCGCAGTAATTTTCCGGCCTTTGTTGCTGACACTATCTTAGCGTGGGCAATATTGGAAAATGAAGCGGGAAACAGTGTTGAGCCTTATTTTTCAAGAACCTTTAAAAATGTCACTGAAAAATGGCGAGTTCACGAAAAAATCAGGGCGAAATACTACAAATTTGCTGCATTGAATTTACTAAGAAGCAATATCAATGAAGATGCGAAAGCCAGTGCCATTGATTGTGTTGATACATTGGAGCAAGCCGCATCATACATGGAAAAAGCACGAGAGCTTAATCCGAAAGTGGGTGTTGATACGCATTTAAAACGGATCGCAATGCGCATTCGAGCGTTAACAGCTGAATAAAAACGACTACCGCAAGCCAATCGGGCGTGGTGGAGATGATGCAATTTATTGCTTTCAGTCTTGGAAGCCAGTCAGCCCGATTTTTATTATAAGGATAGAATTAAATGCTAGAACGGATGTTAGCTAGTTTATTAATTGTGCTCATTTTTGGTTTATGCATCTGTATTCCTTTGGGTTTTTCATGGATATTACTTAGCGCTTGGAATTGGTTTGTTATATCTGCTGAATTAAGTTTAACGGTTCCTGTTAATTGGGGAACAGTTATAGGTTTATTCATTATTATTTGTTTTGTTAGATATATTTTCCAACGAAATAATTCTGATTAGGTGAATATCTATGTTAAACGGCAATGAATTAAATTATCAGTCCGTTAAAATAACGAATGATGCTTTTTGGCCTGATATTAATTTAGCTGATTTTCAAAAACAGCGGAAAATACCGATTGATTTAGATAGTGAGTTATTAACCGATGCGCTCTTAGCCAGTATTGCTGAAATTAATTTATCGCTTGAATCGTTAAAAAGTCGATATATTTCGAAAGGCTATAGCACCGCAAATGATGTACCGGGAGCTAAGACCAAAGGGCAAAATGCATTATGTGCACAATATAAAAAAGCACTCTATGCAAGGGCAAAGGCTGACTTAATTGGCGAGTTTAATTCTGTATCAAGTCGCGCTCCGAATCCAAAGCAAGAAAACCCAGAAACTAAAAACAGTTTACTTGCAGAAGCTGCGTTTGTTATTCGAAACATGAAAGGCTTAAAGCGTGTCACGGTGGCAATGATATGAGCAAATTACAAAGTCTAACCCAGTTTTTAAAAGCGAATTTACCTGAGCGAGTTTGTCAGGTCGAATTCACTAGCGAAACGGACGAAATTCAATTTATCCGTGCGCATAAAGATTTAGGTTTAGACCAGTATCAAATGATGATACGCCAATGTGATGCGCTGATTTCTTGGGGGCGATTTCCTTATCGTGAAATTCACCCTGATTATATTCCCCTGCTTATTGATGCATGGGCAAGTGAACAAGATAACGAGCTAGGTAATAGCAATATTGAGCAAGAGCTCCCGTCAATGACGGTTGATGTTGACGATGAAACCGCCGTTATTGTTGTCTCTATTTCATTATTTGAGCCCGTTGTCATGAAAGAAGATCCAAATGGTATCGTTCCATTTGATGGTAAACGTTGGTCGCTGGCAGATACCGAGTTTAGTTATGCCGAACACGCTGAAATTTATAGCGACGTGAAAAATGATAATTAATGGTCAACTTAATAAAAGCCAGTTTGCGGATATGCAAAAAGCCTTAAAAGGCTTGGAGTTGCCCCCTAAAAAACGACAACGGTTTTTATGGCGTATGGCGAAACATGGCGTAATTGCAGCCGCTAAACGAAATGTTAAGAATCAACAATCGCCAGACGGAAAAAACTGGCAGGCCAGAAAAAGCCCTTGGCGTAAAAAGATGCTGCGTAACATGCCTAAGTTACTGCACATCAAAGAAATGCCACAAGTTGAAGCAGTACGCATTTATTTACAAGGCGGCAAGTACCGTAATGGGGCTAAAAATGTGCCCGCAGGCGTTGTCGGATATGCCCAGCAACATGGGATGAATGTCACTATCAGCAGAAAGCAAGTGCAAAGCCAGCAAAATAGTGACCCGAACCGATTAGCGACCCGAAAACAGGCAAAGAAACTGCGCGACTTAGGGTACCAAGTTAAAACAGGGAAACGGCTTAAAAAGCCAACGGTAAAACAGATAACAGAAACCATGTCTTTTAATCAAGCGGGTTTACTTATCAAAAAGTTAAGTGGAAAAACAGCGAAAGCCAGTTGGACAATTGACGTTCCCGCACGTGTTTTCCTCGGCATGAGCGATAGCGATTTTAAAAAGGCACTCGCAAGGCAGTTACAAGGGATTGGATTTGGCGCTGATGTTAAAGCGCAGGATATTAAATAAAAGGACTTAACTATGTGGCCTAACATTCAGGTTAATCAAGTCAATCAGTTACAAGGCGAAACCAAAGAAATTGAGCGTGTTTTGCTGTTTGTGGGAAAAGGGAAAAGCCATATTGGTGAAACCTTACCTATTAATACTCAAACTGATTTAGATACATTATTGGGGGTAGAAAATAGCCCTTTAAAGTCGAATATCAAGGCAGCAATGGCGAATGCTGGGCAGAACTGGTTTGGTTATGTTCACTTCTTACCGGAGAGCGCAGCCGAAACCGATTTTGTTGATGCGGTAATGAAAGCGCAATCTGTTGCCAGTGTTGAGGGCTATGTCTATATCGGTGATACCACCAAAGCCACCATTAAGGCCGCGCAAACACTCCGCGCAAATCTAATGGCGAAGTTTGGGCGCTGGACATGGGCAATTCTTTCTGTTGCAGGGTTACAAGCAAAAGAAACGTGGCAACTAGCATTAACGCGCCTTGGTGAACTTCAAAAAGGCGAAGCGGTTGAATCTATTCAATTAGTGCCCACATTTTGGGGAAATGAAGCGGGCGTATTGGCGGGTCGTTTATGTAACCGTGCGGTTACCATTGCTGATAGCCCGGCTCGAGTGAAAACAGGCGCTTTGCTTGATTTAGGTAGCGTTGATAAACCTAAAGACGATAGCGGGGTAGAAATTGATTTAGCTACCTTGCAAGCGTTGGAAAAACTCCGTTATAGCGTGCCAATGTGGTACCCCGACTATGACGGCATGTATTGGTCGGATGGTCGCACTTTAGATGTTGAGGGCGGTGATTTTCAAGCGATTGAAAATTTGCGTATTGTTGATAAGGTCGCACGTCGCGTTCGTTTACAAGCTATTGCAAAAATTGCAGACCGTAGCTTAAACAGTACACCAAACAGCATCGAAACCCACAAATCCTATTTTGCTCGCACCATGCGTGAAATGTCACGCAGTGCAGAAATTAACGGTGTTACGTTCCCCGGTGAGTGCAAGCCACCGCAAGACAATGACGTCGTGATTGTGTGGAAAACCAAAAATACCGTTGAAATTTATATCACAGTAAGAACGTATGAATGTCCGAAAGGAATTACGGTCAGTATCTTACTGGATGCTAGCTTGGAGAGCGCATAATGAGCCAACGTTTATCTGGTCAATCCTTTGACTTTAATATTGATGGTGACTTAATTCACGTCGAAAAAGTGAGCCTATCCATTACTGATAATACCGCAGCCGCGCAAACCAAAGGTATGCCCGACGGCTTTGTCGCGGGTGATGTGAGCGCAGAGGGTGAAATCGAAATTAGTACAAAATATTTTGAGATTATCGTCGCAAAAGCGCGGGCGGCAGGTTCATGGCGTGGGATTAAGCCAATGGATTTCTTATGGTATGCCAAGGCGGGCAATGAAGAAATGAAAGTCGAATCATTCGGTAATAAATTGATTTTGACTGATATTTTAGATACCGACCCAAAAGGTGGCGCACTCACTACTCACAAAATTAAATATCTGGTCACCAGTCCTGATTTTGTGCGGATTAAAGGTATTCCGTATTTAGAGTCGGAATTAACTCAAACCCTTATCGGATAAGGTAATTTTGTTCATGGAAGAACACGAAAAAACGTTTATAGCCCTATTTTTTATGGGGGTCTTGATTGCTATAGGAAAAATTCTAACTAGTGATGAGCAAATTACAGTTCGGTTGTTTTTTGGGCGTGTAATTTTAGGCGCGGCAATATCAGTTTTAGCAGGGGCTTTATTGATATGGTTTCCTGATATTTCACCCTTAGCACTCACAGGAATTGGCACGGCATTCGGGATAGCAGGATATCAATTGGTTGAAATGTGGCTGAAAAAGCGTGGAAGCGCATTATTACAAGGAAAGTTAAAAAAATGACACTCAGTGAAAAACAAGCATTGTTTACCGTGATGATTGCTAAATTAATTTTTTGGGCTGACGAGCACGGCTACCGCCTCACCTTTGGTGAAGCTTACCGCACGCCAGAACAGGCCGCAGCTAACGCAAAATCAGGCAAAGGCATTAAAAACAGTTTGCATACGCAACGTTTAGCCGTCGATTTTAATCTGTTTAAAAATGGTGTGTGGCTGACAAAATCCACTGACCATCAACCGCTTGGCGAATATTGGGAATCTATCGGAGGAACGTGGGGCGGTCGATTTAATGACGGTAATCACTACTCATTAGAGCATAACGGGGTTAAGTAATGACAAAGCAACTTGCGTTAATACTTGCGTTATTACTTTGTGCATTTGGCGCAGGTTGGCGAGTCAACGGGCTTTATCACGACAGCTTAGAGCTAACAGCTCAAAAAGTGGCAGATAAAACCCGTATTAATCTTGAAGAAATATCAAGCCAATCAGGCCAAGCGCTTGAGGAAAAATTGGAGGGGATTGCCAATGCTGCCCCCAGAGAAATACGCACTGAAATTATTAAGCCTGTGTTTACTAACGTTTGTGTTAGTGATGAGTTTGTCAGCATGTACAACCAAACCGCCGACAATATCGAGCGTGAACTATCAGGAAAACCTGTTAAAAAAATGCTCGACGGACATTCCGAGACTCACGGGAACAACAGGCCGTGATATCTCAGAGCCATTAGAAAAAATGGCTATTTTATACGGTCAATGTGCCGCACGGCACAACCAATTAACGGACGAAATCAGAAAGAGAAAGGAACTATCTCATGACTAAAAAAATTATTACGTTAACTATCAATGAAAAAGACGTTAGCTTTGAGCCAAATATCACGGCTTATAACGGCATGATTAACGATATGTCGATGGACAATAAAGTTGCTCCGCTCACCACTTATTTAAAACGTATTGTCACCGCTGAAAGCAAAGAACATTTAGACGAATTACTCAGCTTTCCCGGGGCTGCCGCACAACTTGCCGAAGCAGTAAACAAAGAATACGCGCCAAAACTGGAAATTAGCGTAAAAAACTAAAAAACCGTGTTCGTGCAATTGAGCGCAATGAGTTAGAGCAATTCATTGCGCTCAGAAAACACTATTTACCTCATGAGCCGGACACGGAAGAAAATATCGCTACTGCAATCTGGTTAGATAACCGTCACTGGGAAAACACGCAAATTGCAGTCGCAAACGGAATTGTATTAGCGTTTAAAGGTGACTCATGAGCGAGTTAGATTTTACTCTCAGCCTTATCGACAATATCACAAAGCCTATTCGACAAGTGCAATCGGCTGTCTCTAATTTTGCTAGAGATAGCCAAGTCGCCTTTGGTAAAATTGCTGTAGGCGGTGCAGGTCTTGCCGGGGCGTTCTGGTCTATTAAAAGCATTCTTGACCCTGCCATTGAAATGAATGACGCCATGATGAGTGCATCATTACAGGGTATTGATGATGGCATCATGTCTAAAGTGTCTAAAGACGCCCTGAAATTCGCATCCCAATACGGAAAATCATCCATTGATTTTGTCAATTCCACTACGGCAATCAGCAAAGCCATTAACAATGTCACACAGCAAGATTTGCCGCAATTAACCCGTATCACAAACACAACCGCAGCGGCATTAAAAACTACATCAACCGAAGCCACCGAATATATGGGGCAAATGTTCAATCAGTTTGAAAACCAAGCCAATGCCGTTGGGCATGTTAAATTTGCCGAAGATTTGGCAGGTAAGGCCGTGTATATGTCAAAAGCATTTGGCGTATCGATGGCTGAAATAACAGGTTTGATGGAGGGCGCAAAAAATGCAGGTACGCAATTTGGCGTCGGGATTGATGAGCAGCTTGCGGTATTGGGTGAACTGCAAAGAACGCTAGGCGGTGAGTCGTCGGGAGCGTATGAAGCATTCCTCAAAACAGCTACCGATAGCGGTAAAAAACTCGGCCTGTCATTCGTCAATGCGTCAGGTCAGATGTTATCCATGCCTGAAATGTTGGATAAATTACAGGCTAAATATGGCGCAAGTATTGAGGGCAATTTAAAAGCCCAAAAAGAAATTGAAGCGGCCTTTGGTGATTCTGCCGTCGTGGTCAAACAGCTTTATGGCAATGTTGATATTTTGCGTAAAAATATTGGTTTCTTGGGTGCCAGTGATGGAATGAAGCGCACCACGGAGCAAGCCGCAAAATTAGCCAATCCGTGGGAACGGCTTATGTCTATTTGGCAATCTATCCGTATCGCCATTGGTATGACGTTATTACCTGTCATTACCCCATTAATCGATAAACTCGCGGAGGGCGGTCAAACCCTTGTACGGTGGTTTACATTATTCCCTAACATTGCACGATGGGTAGGCTATATAACAATGGGGACGCTCGGTTTTGCTGCCGCAGGTGCTGCCGCCAATATCGTGATGGGTATTTCCAAATTTATCATGGCAGGGTTAAGTATCATCATGGGGGTATTTAGTGGTGTGCTGAAAATTGGCACCGCTGCTATTTGGCTATATCGCACAGCAATATTGGCATGGAATACCGCACTTAAATTTATTCGTGGCACATTGTTAGCGGTGCGTATTGCGGCAATGGCGGCAGGTGTTAGCTTTTCATTTATGAGTTGGCCTGTCTTATTAGTTATTGGCGCTATCGCGCTTTTAGCTTATGGCATTTATAAACTCATTAAACATTGGGATGATGTTAAAGCTGCAGTAATGAACACAACAGCATTTAAAGTGGTTGCGATTGCAGTGCGTGCCGTCGGGCTTGTTGCTATGCAGGCGTGGGAATGGATGTCACAAAAGTGGCAAGAATTTACAGCCTATTTTGCTGATACATGGGCATTCAAGGCGATCATGATTGTGGTTGACACTTTGAAGACTGCATTTATTCAAACGTGGCAGGCCATTACGGATGGGTGGAATACGGTTTGCAATTTCTTTAGTGATTCACCTATTGATAAAACATTTGAAGCAATGGGAAATAGTATTAAAGCTATTTTTTCAAAGGTTTGGCAATCAATTACGGATTCTTTTCGTAGTGTATATAACACCATTGTAGAAACACTAAATTACTTGCCGGGCGTCAATATTGAAACCAAAACCACAGGAACCGTTGACGGCTCACCCGCCCCAGCAGGCGCGGCAGGTTTATTAGTCGGTGGGCAACTTAGCGGTGTAGAGAAAGGCGGTATTAGTCGGCAAATCAGCAATAACCGAACCCAATCGATTGATAACAGCAAGCGATACGATACAGTAAATATCAATGTGACAAACGGAATGTCACCAACGGATTTAGCGGAATGGACTGCGCTTGATAATGGATAACTTACTCTACATTGATTTATTAATTACAAACCGAGATTTGACATTAAACTCCGGCAATGAACCGGAGTTATGCAATAACCGTCAATCAATCACCCAAGATGTGGCACACCGTATTATTGAAAGCGGACTCGCCACCCAATTAGTGGCAGAGCGTAGCCCAACATTACGCGCGGACATTCGCACGCAAATGGAAATCTTGGTTGAAAGTGATGAACGGTTAGTTCCGGGTACCGTTGTGATTGATGAAGAAAATACCAAGCGACTTTGGGTAACCGCGGATACGTATGATTTTGGCCGTATCAATTTAGGGGTAAATTATGAACAGTAAAAACATCCCTGAAATTGATTATGAACAGGTTTTACGTGATAGCGGGATGCCAGTCTCAGAGGAAGAAATTAGCGATAAATTTGCGGAAATTGTCCACGATGAGGGCTTTGTTACTAACACCTCGGACATGTCACCGTTTTGGCGCTTGATTAATACCATCGTAACAAAGCCTGTTCGCTGGCTTACGGAAGCATTAATTAATGTCACCTTGAAAAATATGTATTTAGCCACTGCATCAGGGCAATGGCTAGATATGTTTGCATGGGGCGTCAATTTAACGCGCAAGCCTGCCACCGAAGCAAAAGGCGTCATCCGTTTTTATCGTGCCGCAGGTGCGGGAACGGTCACCATTCCTGCCGGAACCATAGTGCAAACAGAGCGTATCAACGGAATTATTTACAGTATGAAAACCGTTGAAACCCAAGCGATAAATACCGATAGCGCATTAGTGCCGGTTATCGCTGAAAATGCCGGAGGGGCTTACAATCTTGCTCCTGGTTATTTTCGTATTTTACCCGTGGCGATTGCAGGGATTGAGCGTGTTCAAAGTGAAGAAAATTGGTTATTAGTTCCGGGTGCAAATGCAGAAAGTGACAATGATTTGCGTGACCGCTGCCGCAATCAATACAACTTAGTCGGTCAATATCACACTGATGCAGTGTATCGCGGCATGATAGCGAATGTTGTCGGCTTGAGTATTGACCGTATTTTCTTTTTACATGATGCACCGCGCGGCGCGGGAACGGCTAATGCCTA
The DNA here is from genome assembly GCF_041953405.1 of Providencia xihuensis. Taxonomy (NCBI): domain Bacteria; kingdom Pseudomonadati; phylum Pseudomonadota; class Gammaproteobacteria; order Enterobacterales; family Morganellaceae; genus Providencia; species Providencia xihuensis. The sequence continues at coordinate 3,681,195 of NZ_CP169565.1, forward strand.
TTTGTTATTAGACAGTGGCGTCACCAGTCAGCCATTTATCGACAAAGTGAATGATTATATTAATGCACAAGGCCACCACGGGCACGGTGATGATATGCAGTGCTTTCCTATGCCGGAAACACAGCACGCATTAAAAATCACGTTATTTGTGCAAAGCGTGGAAAACTTCACGGCTGAGGAACTGCAAAAACTTAAACAAGATGCGGGTGATTTGGTGCGTTGTGCCTTTCGTGAGAACACCAATTATGACGTTAAAAAAACATGGCCATATTCGCGTTTTTCATTCTCAAATTTAGGCCGTGAGTTACATAAACAATTTTCCGTCTTGGATTCTATTGTGTTTAGCATTCCCGACATTGTCAGTGATTTAAGCGTTCCTCGCCTAAAATCGCTCACGATAGAGGTGCAAAATGCCCGAGTTTAAAGAACGATTAAAACGACTGCAACTGCCGTCATGGATGAACCTTGGTGAGCTCGCCACATTATTACGAGCCGCAAAGCGATTTTGGGAAATGGTTTATAGCTGGTTAACGTGGCCTTTGGCGCAATTAGACCCCGATACATGCACCGAGCCATTATTAAACTTGTTGGCCTATCAGCGAGATATCCACCGCTTTAATAATGAACCGTTGGATTTATACCGTAAGCGCGTGAAGTATGCGTTTATTAATGCCAAGGACTCGGGCAGCGTCGCGGGGTTTATTGAGATATTTAAACGCCTTGGCGTCGGCTATATCGAAATCAATGAGCGACAACCGGATATTGACTGGGATGTCATTATTTTACGGGTCAGTGATGGTCAAATCGCAAATAACCCGGATTTGTTATTACAAATCATTAGACAGTACGGGCGAACGTGCAGGCGCTATCGCTTTGAAGTCATGGCGGTGCATGAGTTAGGAATGCGAGTGGGCTTTGTTGAAGCCGATTATATTTGCTATTACGCCACGCTCCCAAATCAGCCGTTATTTATTCGAATTGGACAAATTACCGCGTCAAGTGAAACCTTTGGCGCATCATTAATGTAAAGGACTACATTCATGGCATCAGTTATTACAGTTGCTTTCGAAAATTGGAAAGCCCAAGAAGCAGCAAGCGGTAAGGCCGTATTGTTGGATGAATTCGTGTTTGCCAATGTGCCGAATTTAGACCCGACACAACCGATTGACCGCAATGAAAAATTACCCCCTGCAAATCAAATTGTTCACCGTCAAGCGGTCAATAAAGCAGGTTTAGCCAGCGAAAATGCAGTGGCCTATAGCGTCACATTGGGTGCAGAAGTCGGTAACTTTGATTTCAACTGGATAGGCTTATTAAATAAAGCATCCGGCACGGTTGCAATGATTACCCACGCCCCTATCCAAAAGAAACTTAAAACCCAAAATGGGCAGCAAGGGAACGTGTTAACCCGCTCATTTATATTGGAGTTTCAAGGCGCAGCCGAAGAAACTCAAATCAAAACCAGTGCGGAAACGTGGCAAATTGATTTCACGGCGCGTTTGTCGGGTATTGATGAAATACAGCGCCTAATTAATGTTGATAGTTATGGCGCAGCTGCATTCTTTAATGATGGTTTTGAAGTCACCCGCAGTGGTGAACAATACATGGTTAAAAAAGGCTTGGGCTATGTGGGCGGTTTGCGCGGTGAACTGGCACAAAATCAGATTTTAAATGGCCTGCGCAATACTAAGATTTACGCTGATTTTTCTTATCAGGGCAACATTGTTAGCCAATGGAATACCGTTGTTAAAATCACATCAGCAGCAACATTAAATAATTATGTTGATGCGGCTGGATTTACTCACCAAACATTTGCCATTGCCAGCATTGATGCATCAGGGAACGTAAAAGATTTGCGCTCAATGGGGGCTTTAAGTAGCCAAGAAATCAGCGCTTTAGAAACTCGTTTAAAATTAGATTTAAGTAAAAAAATTGATAAAGCCAATATTACAAGTCAAACAGGTAATAGCACTGAATTGGTTGTTAATCAGCAATTGTTAACCACTGAATTAGGCAAAAAACAACCAGCGGGTGACTATGCAACAAATGCAGCATTAACCAACGGGCTGAATGGAAAGTTTGATAAAAAAGGCGGTGTTATTAATGGGCATATTACATCTGCTGGAAATATTCAATCAAACTCAGGAAAAGTAACGTCTAATTTAGAGGGGGCAGCAGGCATACAGTTAGATGGTACTGGTGAGATTGCGAAAATAAGAGGCAAGAGCATTGCTAACCGCTGGTATGACCATATTCTACCAGAAAAATCAGGCACGCTGGCGCATATTGGTGATTTTGGTTTCGGTGTGGCAAGTTATGAGCTAGCGGGTATTGGTGAATTAAACGAAACTATGTTTATTCAATATGGGTCAACCCTAACTGCAAAAAGTGACGGTTTTCCGGGTGCGGGGGGAGGCGTTCAAGTTAGCTATCAATCGAATAAACGTGCGCAGTTATTTATTAATCGAAACCCTCTCACGCTATCTTATCGGTTTTCAGATGTTGCAGGAAAAGATATAGAAACTCCGTGGATTGATACGCTTTCAACATCAAACACAATTATTGATAGAAACGGATATATAAAGACAATAACGGCTACTGAACTTAGTGATTACCCTGTCGGTGCGCCTATACCATGGCCTCATGCAACAGCTCCATCTGGTTTTTTAGTTTGCAATGGTCAATCATTCAATAAAGCAACGTATCCGTTATTGGCGTCGGCTTATCCATCGGGCGTACTTCCTGATTTACGTGCAGAATTTATTCGTGGCCTTGATGCCAGTCGAGGGGTGGACAATAGCCGCACCGTATTATCAAACCAAAGTGATGCCATGCGCAAAATCACAGGTGAAAATATTCGGTCTTGGGCTTCCGCAGATTCATCAATTCCGACGGGCGCATTTGCAGGAAGTTGCTCTAATAAAGGCGCCCCCGGAACAGGGCAAACACCGCTTTATGAAATTACTTTTGATTCATCAAGAGTGGTTCCGACTGCAAATGAATTTCGTCCGCGCAACATTGCATTTTTATATATTGTGAGAGCAGCATAATGAAAAACTATAATTTAGAGATTGAACAAGCCAAAATTGGCGACAATGGTTTAGCAACAAAAGCAGGTTGGATTAAAGTCTATATTGCAGACCCACAAACGCGCGAATATTTGAACGCGAGCATGGAGAATATTTATTTTGATGTGAGTGTATCCGCTGGAGCTTATATCGACGCACCTGAATTACCGACAAAAGCGGGCTTTGCGGTGGTGCGTAGTGAAGATGGCTCTAAATGGGAAATCGTCACAGATAACCGAGGTAAAACAGCGTACAGCACAGAAACCCGTCAACCGATGAACGTTGATTTTATTGGTGAGCTACCAAGCAATTTAACATTGTTAGTACCAAAAACTGAGTTCGATGTGTGGAACGGTAAAAAATGGGTAACAGATACTGATGCGCAAAAAGCGATGCTAGTCGAACAAGCAGAGCAGGAAAAAACTCAGCGTTTAGAAGAGGCAGAGCAAAATATCTTAATGCTTGAGCGCAAAGTGCGCTTAGGAATGGCAACTGATGAAGAAATTGAGCTACTTAGACAGTGGGAAGTTTACAGCGTCAGAGTATCTGATATTGACACCTCAAACGCACCGGATATCGAATGGCCAGTGAAACCATAATCCACCCAACGTGGCGTAAATCATTGATGAAAATGTCCCCGACTATGTCGGGGTTAACATGTTCGATGGTATCAGCACATCCGTTTGTCTACGGGCTTGGGCAAAAAACCGATACAGGCTGCTATTTAAGCCCAACCAACGCCATTAACCATATTGCAAAGAAATTGGCGGGTGTGGGTGAAACTGACATTGTTGTCATGATGGTCTGCGCTAAATCACAGGTCGAATTTATGTCATTGTTGCAAGTGTTTTCGTCTGTATTTCCATTGCATGTTTTCTCACAGGTGGAACGCATGGCAAAAACAGCGGCTAATCTGCAAGTCACCAAAATGCAATTGCCGGGCAAACAGTTTGGCGGCTTACCCAAACCGCAGTCACTATCAACATCAACAAGTCGGGCAACAATTAATGCCCAATTGATAGAACAGGCCAAAAATAGCGCAGGCAGTGCAAGCGGTATCGATGCAATGAAATCCGCTATGTCTGGCTTTAAATCAGCCAGAAAGAACGCACTTAAAGAGATTGGCAATAAACTCACGGATTTACTTGGAAAATCGGTAGTTATTTGGAGTTTCACGGGCAAAGGCACAGGCGATTATTTAGCGGAACGGCTACAAAAAGATATCCCTGAGCCAGATGCTATTTTTACATTGGCAACACTGTTCGCAGGAAGCGAACTGGCACCACTAAAGGGAATGCTTCATGATCCAACAAAATCAATCAACAGCACAGAACCCGACGATAACACTAGCTCTTGACGGTGAAGCTATTCCGCTGAAAAACATCAAAGTTAATTCATCAATTCAATTTCAAGATAAAGACCAGTCCGGTCAAACGTCAAGCACATCCGTCGCAGAGCAAGGCATTAAGCCCCAAGAGTTGCGTATAACGGGCGTGATTAATTTTATTGATGAAAAAATCCTCACGCGCTTATTTACATTAGCGAGAGCCACCGAGAACGGAAAGCTAAAACGTTATCGGGTAGCTAATCACACAGCTAAAGCGATTAATTTTCGCATTGGTACTTTTACCAACAATCTTGATGCCAGTGAAATTGACGGGCAGATGGCGTGGCAAGTCACATTCACATTAAGAGAGCATTTATCTGTTTCTGAGAAAAAAGACGCCAGAGCCGCAGCCCAAGTCAAAGCGAAAAAGCAGACGGGCAACCCGAAAGCACCGACGGCAGAGTCACAAGAAGAAAAAGACGAATTAAGTTGGTTTGAAAGTACGGTTTTGAAACCGATTGATGATTTAGGGAATAAATAATAATGAAACCCATTAGCCGCTGTTATTTATCTAATGATGAAGTCCATATTGTGGATGCTAAAATCATGCTTGAACTATCAGCGTGTGGTCGAGGCTTTTTAACTGTTGAAACAGAAAACGACTACACAGGTAAATTAGTGCGATTTGATACAGGTTACACGGATTCATTGTATCGGTATTTCACTGGGTACGTTGAACGCTCACAACCTGCAGATAATGGCTTTCAAAAATTGTTTGTTCGTGAGCTCGTTGGCTTGTTTGATAAAATGTGGCCATGTTCATTTCAGCACCCTACATTAAAAACCATCACCGACTACTTACAGGAAAATAGCGGACTAACCTTTATTTTGCCCGATGCGAAATATATCAATACACCTATTCCTCATTTCACCCACAACGGCACTGGATATCAGCTATTAACCAATTTAGGGGCTGTTTTTAGCATCACTGATTATGTGTGGTATCAAATGCCAGATGGTAAAGTTTTTGTCGGCAGTTGGGCTGATTCGATGTTTAAAGCCGATAACTACGAGATACCTGAAGAGTTTTCAAAAAATCAATCTGCAGGTAACAGTGCCACTTATCCATTAATCCCCGCTTTACGTGCTGGAACCGTGGTAAATAATCAGCGGGTTAATAAAATTCAGCTTGAAAATGACGATATTACGCTCTATTGGACAGCCGCAAATCCACTGACAGGGAAAGCCGAAAATAAGAGCCCAATTCAAAAACAAATTGATAAGGCTTACCCCGAATTATCCGCAGGTTTACATTTACCAAAATTCGCGCGAATTGAATCACCTAGCGAGTCAGTTAGTGCCGGTGATATTTCTGACCCATTCAGACCGAAATATGCCGTTGACGTACAATTGCTAGATAGTGACGGTAACGAATCAGCCGCACCAACTTACAAAGCCGTACCTTTACCACTACCAATGGCAGGCGGTGAAAGCGGTATGTTTCAATTTCCACCCGAGGGAACATTAGTCGAAATTGCTTTTGAAGGCGGCAGGCCAGATAAACCCTTTATCCGGCAAACGCTCAGTCAAAATAATACCCTACCGGACATACAACCAGGGGAGCAATTGCAGCAACAGCGCAAAGAAGTTTTTCAGCGTGTAACCCAAGATGGTAGTTGGAACCGTGAAACAGACCAAAGCATTAATGAAGCGTCAATGTTACGTATTATCAAAGCGGACAAAGAACAGCGCGAACTGGTCGCGAGGGAAACTACAGTACAGGCCAGCGACACATTAACCGTTCTAGGTACACGAAAATTACTAGCGGGCGCTATACAGCAATTATCAGAGGGTGACTACTCAATCGCCACATCATCAAATTATGTCGCCAGTATTGAAAAAGACATGACCCTTGATGTTGGGCAAAACTCAAGTATCACCGTGGGACAAAAGCTGATAGAGAAAGTTGGACAAATAAAGCAAAGCATTGCAGGCGCACAGCAACAGATTATTGCCCCTGTTGTTTGGATAGGTAGCCAGCAAATCAACGTCGCACAATTGATGATAGACACATTAGATGTGGTCAAGGAATTAGCAGAACTCACAGCCGCACATACTCACAGCAATACAGGTGCGCCAATAAATGCAGCAGCTATCAAAGGCACAGGCTCCAAGTCAGACACATTGAATAAAAAGTATTCTCCCGTCATTGGTAAGTAAAGTTATCGTCCACCATTTGCCCACCGAGTGTGGGCTTTTTTATGCATCCAATATAGCAGCCTGAGAGCAACTCAGAGCGCACCAATTACCCAGCCACACCATGCAATAAATAAAATGGATCGCACTTACTGTATTGCGCTGGCGAGTCACAGTGCTCACGAAATAAAAGATTTCACCACGTAAAACGCACTACACCGCACCCGCCTGCACAATTTGGATCTAAAAATTATTTCAGTTTTAAAATTCTACAAAACATATCGCCAAGCCGCGCCAATACTAGAGAGTTGCCAAAAATCTCAAACTGAAATGTGTGAAAAGAATTTCAATAGATTTCAGTTTTTAGATCACGTGATGGATCGCGCAAAAAACACAACACAATGAAATATATAAATATTTTCTATTTTACGTGAGTTTTATTGGATCGCGATATTAGCCGCATAATTTCAAAAAGCCAGTAAACATGCGGCTTTAGAAGAAATGAAAAACTGAAATGAACTGGAAAATTATTTGGGGGAATTAGCGTGACATACTTAGAAAAAATAAATCACGCTGTGACATGTCACGAAAAAAACAACCGCTGCCAAAAAAAATGCCGCTGCCATTTTGCTGCCACTGACTATTAAAAACAAAAAAGCCACTTCGTTAAAAGTGGCTTAACACGCTGATTTAACAGCTAAAATTTGGTGGCCCCTACTGGACTTGAACCAGTGACCAATCGATTATGAGTCGACTGCTCTAACCAACTGAGCTAAGGGGCCAAAGTGGGATGGATTATACGTGCAGTTTTATCGTAGGTCTAGTATTTCAAAACCGTATGGCGAAATTGTGTGCAAAACCGTTATCACACTTATATTTCAACGTAATAGCATTCCCCAAACATATCAATCGAACCATGATATTCCTTTTTTTTGCGCCACTGCCAATTTTTATTAAACTGGCTTTTATATATTTTATTTATATTTAGCACTGTTTTATATCAAATTCACTCTATAAATGGCCACATAAAGGCAATCAATTTTATTAAACATCCTTTATTCAATTAATTGATATAGAACAATAATTTTATACCTTAGATCTCTCAATATGATTCATAGATAATTCGCATATAGGACAAAAATGATGAAAAAAGTACGTGCAGTTCAATATGGTTGCGGAAAAATGGGCAAATTTTTAATCCGTTACTTGCAAGAGCATGGCGCTGAAGTTGTCGCGGCTTTTGATATCAACGATGCGGTCATTGGCAAAGATATCGGCGAAATTGCAGGTACTAAGCCGACAGGTGTAAAAGTTCAGCCTCTCCATGAAGCAGATGAGACCCTTGAAACCTTAAAACCTGATGTCGGAATTATTGCAACCCTCAGTACCATGGCTGACTTAGAAGACGCATTCTCATTGTTCGCTCGTCACGGCGTTAACGCAATCTCTACGGGTGAAGAAGCGCTTTATCCTTGGAATTCATCCCCAGAGATCACTCAAAAACTTGATGCATTAGCTAAAGCAAATAATTGTACTTTAGCGGGAAGCGGCTATCCAGATATGTATTGGGGTGTGTTGATTGATACACTGGCAGGATCAATGCACAAACTGGTGAAAATAAAAGGTTCTAGCTGTTATAACGTAGAAGATTACGGGATAGCATTAGCAGTCGGCCACGGTGCAGGGCTCACCGTCGATGAATTTAACCAACAAATTGGTAATTACAATGACTTGCCTTATGACGTCATTTCCCAAAAAATTGAGAGTGGAGAATATGCACCACCTTACATGTGGACACAAAATGGCTGGCTATGCAGTCGCCTTGGTTTAACCATCATCAGCCAAACACAGCGCTGCGTTCCACAAATCGCACAAGCCGATATTTATTCTGACACACTGAAAATGACGGTGAAAAAAGGTGATGTCCTTGGATTATCCGCAGTTGTCATCACACAAACGGCCGAAGGTGTGACCCTCGAAACTGAATGTATTGGTAAAATTTTAACTGCTGATGAGTGTGACAAAAATAGCTGGCAATTAATCGGTGAACCAGATACTGCCATCGAGGTGAATAACCCAGCAACGGTTGAGCTAACCTGTGCGAATTTGGTTAACCGTATCCCAGCGCTGATTAATAGTCCCGCGGGCTATACCACCACGGAAAAAATGCCAAATAATGTCTATATGACTAAACCGATGCATGAATACTTATAGTTAAACGGTAAAGCCCACTTCGACATGTACGAATGAAGTGGGCTTTTTACTCACAAGCGACTTAGCGCGGTTTTACCATCTGCCATTCTAAATGGTGTTTAATGGCAGGCCATTCAGATGCAATAATGCTGTAAACACAGCTATCACGCAGTTCACCCGTTTTGGTTCTCATATGACTACGCAAAATACCATCCAGTTTTGCGCCTAGACGCTCAATGGCTTTACGGCTCTGATGATTTAAAAAATGAGTGCGAAACTCCACCGCAACGCACCCTAACTCTTCAAAGGCATGCTTTAACAATAAGTATTTAGCCTCTGTATTAATTGCAGTGCGCTGAACCTCAACACCGTACCACGTTGCTCCCAGTTCAACCCGTTGCACGGCATTATCCACTTTATTATACGACGTGATGCCAACAGGTTTCCCCGTGCGTTTGTCGATAACCACAAATGGCAAACACTCTTTTTGTGCAAAACGTACAAGACGGCTTTCAACATCTTGAGGGAAATTATCAGGATCGGGAACTAAGGCATACCATAAATTATGCAGCCCATCACGACGGATAATCGCCGCAAGTTCTGCATCATATTGATGAGATAAAGGCTCAAGGCGAACACATTCACCTTCTAAAGTAATAGCTTGGCAAATCTCTTTCATCATGGTTTCCCTATGTGGCTTTTTTGCGATGTGTTTCTACTTTTTTAATCTTTTTATATGACATAAAAATAAAAGGACGTCACTTAACTGTGTTGACTTAGCAATTTAACCTAAAACATATGATAAAAATCACAAAATTTTAACATCTTTACCAATTTACGAGATCATTACGCTACAGTTAACTCATCTGACCTGTTAAATAAATCCCGAATGGGAGCATCATATGAGCAATTTTCCACACCTTTTTACCCCCCTTGATTTGGGGCATACGGTTCTTAAAAATCGGATATTAATGGGCTCTATGCATACTGGGCTCGAAGAACATCCTGAGGGTAGCGAGCGCCTTGCCCATTTTTATCGTTTACGTGCAGAAAATGGTGTCAGTCTGATTATTACAGGAGGCATCGCACCTAACCCTGCAGGTGCGCTAACCGCCCATGGTGCTGTATTGAATAACTCAGCTCAGCTGCCATTTCATCGCACAATTACCGATGCAGTACACCAAGCGGATGGCAAAATCGCCCTACAAATATTACATGCAGGTCGATATGGATTACACCCATTATTAGTGGCTCCAAGTGCTATTCAAGCCGAAATTATTCCATTTGCACCTAGAGCGCTTTCAGAGGATGAGGTTCAAAATACCATTGATGATTTCGTGAATACCGCAAAATTAGCCCAACAAGCAGGCTATGATGGTGTCGAAGTGATGGGCTCTGAAGGGTATTTAATTAATCAATTCATTGCAAAACGCACAAATCATAGAACTGATGAATGGGGTGGCAGCTACGTAAATCGCATTCGTTTTCCTATTGAAATTGTACGGCGCATTCGTGAAGCTGTTGGGGCTAACTTTATTATTATATATCGACTTTCGATGTTAGATTTAGTGGAGGACGGTTCAACGTGGGAAGAAATAGAATACCTTGCTAACGAAATTGAAAAAGCAGGTGCATGTATGATCAATACGGGTATTGGTTGGCATGAAGCCCGCGTCCCAACCATCGCAACACAAGTCCCTCGCCACGCATTCAGTTGGGTCACCCAAAAATTAATGGGCAAAGTGAATATTCCATTGATTACCACAAACCGTATCAATGACCCATTTGTTGCCGAACAAATTCTAGCTAATGGGCAAGCAAATATGGTGTCAATGGCTCGTCCATTCCTTGCAGATGAAGCTTTTGTCCGTAAAGCCGCCGAAAACCGTGCTGACGAAATCAATACCTGCATCGGCTGCAATCAAGCTTGCCTTGATTTGATTTTTAGTGGAAAGCTTGCCAGTTGCCTAGTTAACCCCCAAGCTGTCAGGGAAATGGATTATCCCAATGAAAAAGCGGCTAAAAGTAAGTCTGTTGCAATTGTTGGTGCAGGCCCTGCAGGGCTTTCATGTGCCATTTATGCGGCCAAACGCGGTCATAAAGTGACTTTATTTGAAAAATCGAACCAGATTGGCGGGCAATTTAATTTAGCCAAACAAATTCCTGGCAAAGAAGAGTTCCATGAAACCATCCGCTATTTTTGCCGCCAATTACAGCTGCTAAATGTAGATGTTCGCCTTGAGCAATACGCTGATGCACAAAGCCTCTCAGGGTTTGACGAAGTCATTATTGCCACTGGCGTCACTCCACGTAAAATTCAGCTAGAAGGCGTTGAGCATCACAAAGTGGTTTCCTATATTGACGTTATCACCCACCAGAAAACGGTTGGTAAAAATGTGGCCATTATTGGTGCTGGGGGAATTGGTTTTGACGTAGCAGAACTCTTAACGCAAGAAGGTAAAAGTAGCAGCCTAGACACTTCACTGTTTAATCAAGAGTGGAACATTGACCCAACTATTCATTCAACAGGGGGAATTTACCCGAAGAATAAAAATACCGTAGGGTCGCCTCGCCAGCTCTATTTATTGCAACGAAAAAATAGCAAGGTAGGGGCAGGACTAGGAAAAACAACGGGTTGGGTTCACCGATTGTCACTGATGAAGCGCGGTGTAAAAATGCTCAATGGCGTGGAATACATGCGTGTTGACGATGAGGGGTTGCATATTCGTTATCAAGATAAAACGCAGTGTTTGCCTGTCGATAACGTGGTGTTATGTGCAGGGCAAGAGCCTTATCGCCCATTAAAAATTCAGCTCGCTGAACATGGAATTGATGCCCATGTCATTGGTGGAGCAGATGTGGCCGCAGAGCTGGATGCGCGTAGGGCTATCGAACAAGGCATGAAAATCGCTTATCAGCTTTAACTCTCCCTCCCCCTTTTCCCTCTTGGTTGAATGTATTGAGCAAGAGGGAAAATTTAATACCTATCTCAAAGACCCAGTGCTATTTATATGTTTACCTCACTTTAACGCCACTAATTGTTATGTTATAACATATCTTTTGCATTCTAAATTACTGAGGCTCTATGTCATTGACTACCGAAACACTCACCACCCCACTCGCAGATGCACAACTACAAAGTGATACTCACAGCCAAATAGGGCTTGATTGGGTGGGTATGACAGGGATTGCCTTACCCATCGAGTTAGCAGGTCGCCCTGTTAATGCAAATGTCGATATTGGGATTAATTTCCAAGGACAAAAAGGCATTCATATGTCTCGTCTTTACCAATCCCTAGATGCACTTACCCAAAGTGAATTAACTTGTGATTTGCTAAGGCAAACGTTAGAACAGGCGTTGTCTTCTCATATTCAAACATCCTCTAAAGCTTATCTTCGTATTTATGGTGATATATTGCTATCTCGCCGCTCTTTAGTCTCTAATCAGTTTGGTTGGAAGTCTTATCCTATTGAAATAGATGTTAATTTTAAAAATTCATTCCCTATTATGTTAAAGGTTGGCGTGCCTTATTCTTCTACCTGCCCCAGTTCAACCGCGCTTTGTGCCCAAGTGATGCAACAGCAATTTGCACTGGATTTTGATAACCAAGCGCCCCTATTACCGCAAGCTCAAGTCCTTGATTGGCTGGTTAAGCAAGGCTTGCCTGCAACACCTCATAGCCAAAGAAGCTGGGCGTGGGTTACTGTAACCTTAAATGTCGAGGGGAAAGAACTGCCCGTTATTGAATTGATAAACCGCATCGAAAACATCCTTCTCACACCTGTTCAAACCGTGGTGAAACGCAGTGATGAGCAAGCATTTGCCATCACTAATGGGCAAAACTTAATGTTCTGTGAAGATGCGGCAAGAAGGTTAATCAGTGCGTTTAGTCACCAATGCCAATTTGACGAAGTTACCGTTGAAATAGACCACCAAGAAAGTTTGCATGCACACAATGCAGCTGCACGCACAAGCTGGAAACGAGGTGACCATGCTGCGTAAAAACCCATCAGGCCATGTGCCTGTTGTTTCTGAAAAGGCTTACATTGACCCAACAGCGATTATTTGTGGCAAAGTCATTATTGAAGATTACGTGTATGTGGGGCCTTATGCGGTGATCCGCGCAGATGAACTGAATGAAGACGGAGATATGTCACCCATAGTGATAGGCTCTCACTCAAATATTCAAGATGGCGTAGTGATCCACTCCAAGAGTGGTGCTGGCGTACATATCGGGTCACACACGTCTATCGCTCATCGTGCCATTGTCCATGGGCCTTGCGAGATTGCACCGCGAGTTTTTATCGGCTTCAATAGCGTTTTATTTAATTGTGTGATTGGCGAAAACTGTGTAATCCGCTACAACGCGGTGGTTGATGGCCTAACACTTCCCCCTGCTCGCTATATTCCCTCTTGTGTACATGTTAACGGGCACAGTGATTTATCGGGTTTCAAACAAGTTGATCGCGCTTCATTGCAATTTTCGGAGGAAGTCGCGGCAACCAATGTTCAGTTAGTTGAAGGCTATCGCCGCTTACGTAATGAATTTTAATTCAAAAACAAAAAAGGCAGAATATCTATTCTGCCTTCTCGTTTATCACATAAAACTATTAGTCGTTATGGGAGAACTGAGCCTCTGAATTTGCGAGTTTTTCATCTTCTGCCAAACAAACTGCTGCCGTAAATAAAACATCAGTGGAAGAGTTCACTGCAGTTTCCGCTGAATCTTGCAGTACACCAATCATCACACCAACAGCAACGACTTGCATCGCAACATCATTTGGAATACCAAACATATTACACGCTAATGGGATCAATAATAATGAACCACCCGCGACACCTGATGCACCACAAGCACACACTGCAGCCACGACACTTAACAATAATGCAGTCGGGATATCCACTGGAATACCTTTGGTGTAAACCGCAGCTAACGTCAGAACAGTAATCGTTACCGCAGCCCCTGCCATATTAATGGCTGCGCCTAATGGAATAGAAACAGAATAAGTGTCTTCATGGAGATTCATGCGACGGCACATTGCCATGTTCACAGGAATATTCGCTGCTGAGCTACGAGTAAAGAATGCGGTAACACCACTTTCACGTAAACACGCGAACACTAATGGATAGGGATTACGCTTTAATTTCCAATATACAATCAACGGGTTGACAACTAAAGCGACAATAATCATACAGCCTAATAAAACAGCTAATACATGGAAATAGCCTTTTAACGCTTCAAAACCCGTTGTCGCAATTGTTGATGACACTAAACCAAAAATACCTAATGGTGCCAATCTAATAATGACTCGAACTAATTGAGTCACACCATTAGAGAAATCAAGTAACAGTGTTTTTGTCGTATCCGTCGCATGTCGAAATGCAATACCTAAACCGATAGCCCACGCTAAGATACCGATATAGTTACCATTAATCAGCGCATCAACAGGGTTAGTAAATACATTGTTTAATAGGCCACTTAAAACTTCAGCAATGTTTCCTGGTGGATTCATTTCTGTTTCACTGCCCGCCAAGGCAAGTGTTGATGGGAATATAAATGAGGCAATTACCGCCACTAATGCAGCGAAGAATGTCCCTAAAATATACAGAACCAAAATCGGTTTAATACTGGTTTTTTGCCCTTGACGATGGTTAGCAATGGAAGACATTACCAATACCCACACCAAGACTGGTGCAACTGCTTTTAACGCGCTCACGAATAAATGACCTAACAGCCCTACGTTTTTTGCTGCCGATGGCCATAACCATGCCAATAAAATACCTGCAACTAAGCCAACCAATATTTGCTTGACCAAGCTACCGTGAGTGATCACTCGCCATAACCCTGTTTTATTTGTATCCATAGTAGACCTATATTATTTATCTTTATTAGGAATTAAATGTGTTTGCAGAGCCAGTATAAGGAATAAATACCTTGTGAAAAGGCTATTATTCAAAATATACACAATGATTGATTTTACTTAACAAATATTTTACATAACTGTGATCGCAATAGAGTTTTGTTTCTTATAGTAGAATGGCATAAAGAAGAATGGTTGAATCTTTTCAGAGGGTTAAAACAAAAATCCCCTACCTCATCGGTAAGGGATTTAAATTTTGAAGGGAATTATTTGCTTTTTGCTTCGTTACGTTTGTTAACAATTGTATTAATGATTAATGTTACCACCAATATTGCGGCAATCGTTCCCAACGAAATCGGCGTTGGAATATGGTAGATGTCAATAAGCAGCATTTTTATACCAATAAAGCTTAAAATTACCGCTAAGCCATATTTTAACATTGAGAACTTCTCTGCGACCCCTGACAGCAAGAAATACATCGCACGTAACCCTAAAATAGCAAACAAGTTAGACGTTAAAACAATAAACGGGTCAGTGGTCACTGCGAAAATAGCAGGAATACTATCCACTGCAAATATGACGTCGCTGATTTCAACTAAGATCAACACTAAAATCAGTGGCGTTGCAAACAACACACCATTACGTTTAATAAAGAATTTTTCACCATGCAGCTCATCCGTCATCCGAAGATGTGAACGCACCCACTTCACTAACGGTTTATCATTAATTGGCGAGTCATCTTCTTTGGCAAAAGCCATTTTAAGCCCCGTAAACAGTAAAAATAGGCCGAAGATATATAAAATCCAACTAAACTGTGTAACCAACCAGCTACCAGCAAAAATCATGATAGTTCTTAATACGATAGCGCCCAAAACACCATAAACTAAGACTCGGCGCTGTAAACTGGCTGGAATGGCGAAATAGCTAAATAACATCAACCAAACAAAAACGTTATCCACTGCCAAGGCTTTTTCTAACAAGTAACCCGTTAAAAATGCCATCGTTTGGCTATCAGCAAATTCACGGCTCACATTATCATTGAGATACCACCAAAAACCTGCCGCAAAAATTAGCGAAAGCGTGACCCACACAATACTCCAAGCTGCAGCTTGCTTCATCGACATGGCTTGGCCTTTGTGTTTACCCTGCCAAAACAAATCGATAAGTAACATAAGTAAAATAATAACTGCAAAACTACCCCATAAAACAGGGTTACCGACTGAGTGCATTTTCCTATCCCTTAAAAAACAAAAAACGGCTGATATCCAGAAGACATCAGCCGCTTAAAATTCTTTAACCTCAAGGAGTTATCTATTGGTTGTAAATTATGAGCAAACCTCGCCTTCTGGCAAGGTCTCACTTACAACACAATTAACCCAAGGACAGGCACTGTGGTGCTCGGCTACCGGGTGTAATGTGTACACCGTAATGACGATAAACCGACAAGAAGAAGTTACTCCCCTTTGCTATGCGCGAAATATACGGTAAATAATCTTAAAATGCAATAATTAGCTATCTTAGATTTAACGATGTTTTTTTGTGTTAAAAAATAAATTAACTTCAAATTTTTGCATTTCATAGCGAGAAACCTCTACTAACGTGCGTTTTTAGCCAGTTTCCCTTGTTACAATTGGTATGATTAATTGTAAAAATACGGCTCAACTTAAATGAATTCTAAAAATATGCTTAAAATTTGCTGTTTAGTTATTTTCTGTTTTGTTAAAGTGGGCGTGCTTTACACTAACAGCCTGAGGAAACAACGCTTTCACTCAGGTATTCACTTAATCCATTTCTCCCTGCCCAACAACAAGTTTGTTGCTGTTATTGCCGTTTAGGAAACATTAATGGAATTAGTTAAAGAACTTTTTTTTGCCCTTTGGCACCAAGATTATGTCACGCTCTCTAACCCATCATTGATGTGGGCTATCTACCTTATGCTGTTTGCTATCCTGTTTCTTGAAAATGGGGTTTTACCCGCAGCCTTTTTGCCTGGTGATAGCTTATTGATTTTAGTGGGTGTTCTGATTGCGAAAGGCACCTTGAGCTACCCTCTAACCATCGTGATTTTAACAGCAGGCGCAAGCTTAGGTTGCTGGGTAGGTTATATACAAGGTCGCTGGTTAGGAAATACAAAGATAGTCAAAGGCTGGCTCGCACATCTCCCTGAACATTATCACCAACGGGCTCATGGCTTATTCCACCGCCATGGTCTTGCTGCTCTGTTAATAGGTCGTTTTCTCGCCTTCGTAAGAACATTACTGCCGACCATTGCAGGTTTAGCAGGCTTGAAAAATGCTCGCTTCCAAGTGTTTAACTGGTTGAGTGGCTTATTGTGGGTGCTTATTTTAACCGCTATAGGTTATGGTTTTGGTAAAAGCCCGATTTTCCAGCAATATGAACATCGTATTATGAATGTATTGATGTTAATCCCTGTTTGTCTGTTAGTTATCGGTTTAGTCGGCAGTATTGCTGTCGTTGTAAAGAAAAAACTGTCAGGCAAAAAAGCAAACTAATTCAATTTGCGGGGGCGTTTTGCTTCCCCGCATTTTCACTTTTACTCATTTTTACTTTTCTGTTTATTCTCTGCAAAAAACTTCATTAATCTACTGATTAAACCGCTATTTTTTAGAATACTCTATTTGTCATTTTTTGTTTATTACACATAACAATTCCGAATATTTGATTGCACTTAGTGTAAAAATCGCTATTGTTAATACTACGAATGCGCTTTTTCTATTGATAGGAGGTTGTATATGTCATCGAATCATTCATCAGACGAACTACGTGCGGAGCTCCGTGCTTTAGCCGATTCTCTGGAAGCGATGCTTAGTGATACCGGCGAAAAATCGAAAGAAGAGATCGAAAGCTTAAAATCAAAAGCACAAGAAGCACTGTGCTCATCTCGCGCAAAACTCGGTCAAACCACCGAAAGGATCACCGAGCAAACCAAAGAAATTGCGGGGCGCGCAGATAACTACGTAAAAGAAAACCCATGGACAGGCGTCGGTATTGGCGCAGCAGTGGGTGTTGTTCTTGGCGTGTTACTCGCTAAACGTTAATTGCTTATGGAACCAAACCAGCAACGCCAGGGCCCCGGTAAAGGGGTCCTTGAAACTTTACGGCGCATTGCCAATATTTCAGTGGGTATGGTGCAAACGCGTCTAGAGTTAATCGCCGTTGAGCTAGAAGAAGAAAAGCTCAACCTTATCCAACTTCTTTTATTGGTTGGTTTAACGCTACTCTTCACCGCATTTGGTTTGATGTGCTTACTCGGCTTAATTTTTTGGTCTGTTGACCCAATTTACCGTTACCAAGCACTGGCGATGACAACAGGTGCATTAATCCTGCTTGCCATTATTTTTGCCATTTGGGCGTTAAAAAAGGCAAAACAATCAACCTTACTAGGTGCAACACGGGAGCAACTCGCTCAAGATGCCAACGCGTTAGCGAGAAAGGATGATGAACAAAAATAAGCAGCAATTACTGGTAGCCAAAAAGCAGCGCTTAATTAGAAGAATTGAGCGCCAACGCCAAGAGTTGGCTGAAACGTCCTCTGACTGGCTACACACTACCGCACCTTATGACCGTGCTTGGCAAACGATCATGACCTTTCGCCCTTTAGTCATTGCCGCCACAGGCTTGCTCTCCGTCTACTCCCTTCGCAAACCACAAAAAATTCTATTATTAGGTCGAAAAGCCATCACTATTTGGGGCCTAGTTCGTTCAATTCAAAGCGCAATTCAAACCAGCAAAAAATAACCGCCCCTCCTTCTGAGAATAATTCATTATTATTCAATAGGATAAATAACATATCTTTCTAGTTTTTATTTCTCCAATAAGTTCATTCAATTTTTTTGTCTATCTTTGTTAATAACCTTAGCTTTTTATTGAATGAGCAAATAGCTACCATAAGCCCATCAAATGATTTCTAGCCAATTTGTGCTAAAAATAACTTTATAAAGCGACATATATCGCAATTAACTCATATTTAATGACTTATTAGTCTGGAGAATCTCGATGAAAAATTTAGAAAGTGGTGCGATATTATTGGCCCGTATCATGATGCCAATCCTGTTTATTGTCGCTGGATATGGAAAATTGGGTGATGCTTATGCAGGCACACAACAATATATGCAAGCCATGGGTGTTCCTAGCTTCTTATTACCTTTAACAATTTTATTAGAATTAGGCGGCGGATTAGCGGTTCTGTTTGGCTTCTTAACTCGTACCGTTGCTTTGTTCACTGCAGGTTTCACTGTATTAACCGCATTGCTGTTCCACATCGACTTTAGTGTGGCACCAAACAGCTTGATGTTTATGAAGAACTTTACTATCGCGGGCGGTTTCTTACTGTTAGCGGTTACAGGCCCAGGTAAATTTAGTATCGATCATTTACTCGGCAAAAAATGGTAATACGCGTTTCATATCACCCTTATTGATTTCTGATTTGTCTTCATTTGTTTGTCCAACTTACACCTCCCTCGGGAGGTGTTTTTTTATTCAAAATAATTGTTTTGAAGTTAATAGAAACTAAATCATCGTTATCAGTAAATGAAAATTAATCTGAGCAGCTTTATTTATTCTTGTTGAATCACCACTAATATCACGCGGCTCGTAAACTCTAAATAGTTTGGAGTTGTAGGTAGGCGGCAAATTGAGTCATCCCGTGAGCATACATATGTGACTCGGGTGACTCAATGAAGCCAACACCCCTACGACTCAAAATATGACGAGTTTACACCCTAAATAATTTAGGGATCTCACGCAAACACCACGACTTCGCCTCCCCCATACTATCCCTCCGCCACGCCATAATAATTGTCGTCTCATGGCTAAACTCGGCCCCGACAACTTTCAAGCGCCCTTCGCGAATATCTTGCTCCACCAACGGATACGGCATTGTCGCTACACCAAGTCCAGCTAATAATGCATTACGCTTATCTTCGATACTAGAAACCGTCAAACGCTGCTGTTTATCCAACAATTGTACGGTGATCACAGGACGTTCACGAGCTGTATCAGCAACGGCAATCCCACGGTATTTCACTCTCGTTACATCAGAAAGTGGCTCTGGCTCTTGATGGATGGGATGATCTGGACTCGCTACGTAAATATGGTTAATGGTATATAACGGCTTCGAGTTAATTTCTGACGATGAACGAAAGTGCATATCGGGCGCAATCACAATATCTGCCTTACCACTTTCAAGACGCTCCCATGCGCCTGCCAGCACTTCCGTAATCAATGATAATTGCGTTTCTGACTTTTCAGCCAAACGCTCCACTAATGGGAACAACGACTGGGCTGGCACCAATGCCTCACAAACAATTGTTAAATGGGTCTCCCAACCTTTAGCAAGTGCTTCAGCATCTGATGTCAGCTTATCCGCCGCTTCGAGTAAAATACGGCCTCTATCCAGCAGCATTCTGCCGACATTGGTAAATTTAGTTCTATGTCCTGAACGGTCAAACAAAATTACATCGAGCTCTTCTTCTAACTTTTGCATGGTATAGCTTAGCGCGGATGGCACTCGACCTAACTCCTCTGCTGCCGCTGCAAAACTGCCACGTCGGTCGATTGCATCCATCACCCTTAATGATTCAAGCGTTAATGCTCTCTCTTTACTCATGATGTATCTCTTTCAGGAAATTTGAACAAGGGAAACAGATTAACTGGCTAACAATTCAACGTCCAGCTATTTATTATAACAATAGATTATTAACTTATTATTTGGATGAGGGTTAACCATTATGATGACATTAAGACCCGTTAACCATTGCGGAAAAGCAGACTATGGTTGGCTACAAGCTCGCTATGCTTTTTCTTTCGGCCACTATTTTGACCCAGACTTTATGGGATTCAAAACATTAAGAGTACTGAACCAAGAGGTTATAGCGCCGCAAAACTCATTACAGCCAAGAATGTATCCCCATGTCGATATATTAAACATCGTGCTAAAAGGGCATGCGCAATACCGTGATAGCTTGGGGAATACCATTGATGCAAACGAAGGTGATTGCGTACGATTTTCACCCCGCCCAGACCTGAGTTACAGCGAGCAGAATATCTGCCCACAGACGCCATTAACACGCCTACAACTTTGGTTAAATGCATGTCCACAGCAAGAGTCATTACCGTTGCAGAAAGTGACGATTTCTGAAAATGAAAATTGCCTTGTGGCATCGCCAGATGGCGAAAAAAACAGTATTCAGTTACGTCAACAAATTTGGATAAACCAAATTCACTTAGCGCCAAAGTCATCATCCATGATATCCATAAAAGGCCAAAATGCCTTTTTGCAATCAATACATGGTGGCGCCACTTTGCGCAATAAACACGGTGAGACTTTAACCATGAATTGTAATGATGGGGTCTTTTTACAAAATGAAGACGAGTTTGAAATTACTGCTGATAAAGATTTTCGCGGTTTATTGATTGACCTAGGTGAACAAAACTAAGTTTACTGGCAACTCCCTGTCACCATTAATCCAGAATCCCTCATATTTAGTCAAGTATGAGGGAAAATTTGCGAACCGTTTCGCAAATTTAATCATTTACATATCCTATATATTGACAAGCCTGTGATAGAGTCCAGCCATTAGCGAGTGAGAAATTTAACTATTTTTTACTCAATGGCTTTTTTCGTTTTGATTTTAAAGGTGTTTTCGTGGCGCTATTCACTCAACAACGGCACAATCAAATTTTTGCCCAAATTCTCAATGAGGTTGTTCCTCAAGATGAACTTGCCAAGCGTTTTTCCGTTTCAACGCGGACAATCCGTTCTGATATCAATGAAATCAATGAATTGATTGAAGAATATCACGCACATATCGTGTATGAACGGGGGCGTGGTTACCGTTTAAAAGTTGAAGATGAAACCCTATTTGCCACCTTTACACAACGTAGCGAAGAAGACAGCGTTATCCCTCGCACCAGCAAAGAACGTATTGATGCGTTATTATTGAAATTATTAATGTTGTCCCTTCCCGTCAAGCTTGATGACATTGCGGAAGAGTGGTTCGTCAGTCGCGGTACGCTGCAACAAGATATGGGTGCAGTCAGGGAGCAGCTACAAAAATACCAAATTGCGCTGGAAAGTATTCCACATCAAGGTATTCGCCTCAATGGCAGCGAATGGGCGATTCGTGCTTGTATGACAGAAACCTTATGGCGCCGTTATTCGGAGCAAATCACGCCTGATTTAACCACATTCCGCCCAGATAGCTTGGATAATTTGGATTTAACCTATATTGATAAAGTGCTTCATAACAGTATGAATCGCTTTGATATTCGTATTAGCAATGAGGGGCATCTCTACCTCGTTTTTAACTGCGCCGTGACCATTTTACGCATCACTCGGGGCCATGAACTCACCACCCCCTTCAAAAATGATGAAGCGGAAGAAGTGATCCGCAAAGCCAGTGATGAAATATCAAAAGGGCTAATTTACTTTCTGGGGAATGACCTCTCTAATGCGGAACTCAGCTATTTACATGACCAAATTATTGCCCAGCGCATTAGCCACCAAGACTCATCCACACAAAAAAGTGGCAGCCACAATGAGCTTTCAGAATATATCTTGAATTATATTAACGAGTTATATAACTATGATTTACGAAACGATGAAAAGCTTAAAAAAGATCTCAACACGCATCTTGCCGCGCTGATCACGCGCCTGCAGTACCATATTTCCACACCAAATCCGCTTTTATCTGATATTAAACAGTATTATCCGTTCGCCTATGATGTCACGCTCAGTGCGTTAACCAGTGCGAGTAAGCAATTACTTCCTCACCCCATCAGTGAAGACGAACTAGGCTACCTTGCAGTTCATATTGGTGTGAGCCTTGAGCGTAACTATGGTGCTGGCTCGATACGCCAAACCGAGGTGCTCGTTGTTACGGATGCAGGGAACTCAACGTTCCGTGTGGTTGAGTCAAAAATTATGCGCGAATTTCCACAATTGAAATTTAGCCGCGGGCTAACCTTGCAAGAATATGAATCGCTGAGTGAAGTGAGTGAAGATTTTGTGATCACGACAGTGAGAATTTCTGAAAAAAATAAACCTGTTATCAAAATCGCGCCCTTTCCAACGCCTTACCAATTAGAGCAAGTTGGGCGACTCGCGATGGTGGATCAAACGCGTCCTTACATTATCGAGCGTTTTTTTGACGAACGATTTTTTATGGTGATTAACGAAAAAATCAGCCAAGAAGCGTTATTTCAAACGGTTTGCCATAAACTACAGCAAGAAGGTTACGTCACACCTGAATTTTACCCATCTTTGCAAGAGCGTGAGTCCATCGTTTCCACCCTTTTAGGTGAAGGTATCGCCCTGCCCCATTCATTAGGTTTATTGGCAAACAAGACCGTTGTTGCAACGGTTGTCGCACCCAAAGGCATTGAATGGAATCAAGAAACCAAAGAAAATGCCTATGTTATTTTCCTACTCGCTATCAGTAAGGCAGATTATGAAGAAGCGATGGCGATTTACGATTTATTCGTCACCTTTGTGAAAGAAAAAACCACGCGCCGCCTTATTAGTGTAAAAAACTTCAATGAATTCCAAGTGATCGCCAAGGACAGCTTGGCAAGGGTGCTGTAGCCCTCGTGCAACTTCCACTTCCAGGTGGAAAAGTGGGAGTTGCCGTCTTTTACGTGATCCTAACCACAACTCTACGAAATCTTTTTCTCGTCATACTTGCAGGTTTTACCCCCTAAACGGCTAAGTGGAAACAATAACCACCAAAAGTAACCGACTCTAATTTTCTATTTCCACTTATCCTTCCAATTGTATGCTCCATTTCCAGTTATACCACAAAAAATATATCCATTTGATTTTATTAAAATTAATTATATCCCCTCATCAGTCTAGTCGCTTACTGATGATTGATACATGTCAATTTTTCCATTTAACTTCCAAATAGTCTAAATAATGAACTAATTTTACTTAGTTTGATTTCCAAATTATTTCCACTTCTAAGTGGAAATTCACTGCCTGCAAAAAGTGCCAATAAGCGTCTAATGTATAAGACATGAAGGAACAGAGTAGTCTAACTAGCAATATTACTTTGGATTTTAAATAGTTATGAGTGAATCAGTTGTCGTTTTTCAAATGTTAGAGCACGATCTTGATATTGATGAGGTCACACAAAAACTGCTGGCAGTGATTACTGACTGGCTCAAGCAAGAGGACTGCTACACCACCGATGTACAACAACAAATGTTGGAGTCTCATCTACGTGCCATGGTAGCGAGAGCGAAAACTGGCGAAGCATTACCTGAGGTTGATATCAGTCTATTCGATGAGATATCTCAACATTCGATTTCATTAGCTCAGCGAGTTGTCGATACGCTCCCTGGCTTAGCACCAGAAGAGACATATTTGCTTTCTGTTCATTTTGAAGTCGTTCGTTCAAATGATTAATTTTTAAGTTGTAGGATTGGAGAATATTTATATGAAACAGATCGTTATTGTGATCGGAGACCGTTTAGGTAAAGGGCAAAAAGTTGCCGCAGGCGTTGAAGCAGCTGGCGGAAAAGCGATTGTTGTCCCAGGTGTGGCAGCAGATATGAAACTCGGTGATGTCATGAACGCAGAGCAAGCCGACCTTGGGATTTCATTTTGTGGCAGTGGCGGCGCAGGCGCTATCACCGCTCAAACCAAATATGGCTATAAAGCTCGTTATGGGATGCGCTCTATTGAAGAGGGAGAAACCGCCATTGCAGAGGGTTGCAATGTATTAGGTTTCGGTTTTATGGACAAGGAAGAGTTAGGCGAGCGCTTAGTTAAAGCATTTAATAAAAAATACGGCAACGCTTAATGAAAAAATCGATCGAAACGACAGTACGGGTGACAGGGCAAGGCGACACCAAGCAAAAAGCCATTGCGGACGCCTTAAATTCGATTCAAAAAACCGTACTGAAAAACAGCACAGACATCATCCTGCGGATAGAACCAAAGGATGTTGAGGTTGTTAGTGCTCACTCGCACTCGCGGACAGAAAAATTTCTTTTCATCTTTTTGCCACGCAAACGTGAACATTTCCGTGTTGTACTCGACGTTTCGCTGGATGTCACCTTACTTTCTGTCAACGAAATACCATTTACAGAACAATAATAGCAATCAGGTCTGGAGTTAATTCCATGAGTGAAACTGCATCTTTTTTAGAAATATTGGGCATGTCCCTCATTATCGGTGGGCTCTGCGGCTTCGGTTTAGGCGCAGGCGCGGCACGTATGTTCCACGCACCGACCGTGCAAGGGATGGGGGCATTTCGTACATTGGGCGAACTTAACGCATGTGAAGGCGA
Organism: Providencia xihuensis; assembly: GCF_041953405.1. NCBI lineage: Bacteria > Pseudomonadati > Pseudomonadota > Gammaproteobacteria > Enterobacterales > Morganellaceae > Providencia > Providencia xihuensis. The sequence continues at coordinate 3,706,154 of NZ_CP169565.1, forward strand.
CCCTGCATCTCACTTCTCTTTCGGCTTAGGGTTCTTCTTTAACGCATGGGCATCGTCCGTTGCTGCGGGTGCATTCACGCAAGACGTTGACCACCGTATCATCCCAAACTGGGGGGCTGCGGCACTTTTAACTAAAAACCGTAATGTAGCAGAAACCCTACATAACCCGAAAAAAATGGCCATTGCCTGTGCCATCATCGGGGCATTTGTGGTGGCCTTCTTAAATACCACCGCATCCGCTGTTCCTGCAGCACTGCAAACCACGGCAATTAACGTTCTCGTTCCTGCAGCAAACCTGCTGGTGAATACGGTGATGCCAGTGATTTTCTGGTTAGCAGCGATGGATGCAGGCCGCCGTTCTGGTTTCTGGGCAACGCTGTTCGGTGGTTGTGCTCAGCTAATCATGGGTAATGCTATCCCTGGTTTAGTATTAGGTATCTTGATAGGTAAAGGCGTTGATGATAACGGCTGGAACCGCATCACACGCACAATGATGATAACAGTCGTTCTATTGTTCGTTCTGAGTGGCTTCTTCCGTGAGTTTGACCTGAAAATGATCACCTCTTTCAACCTAGACAAACCACTGTGGCTTGAATACGTCCACGGACTGCTGAGCGGGAAATAATCATGACAACTGAAATTAATAAAGACGATTTTTGGTACGCCGAGTGGTCATTCCCCATCTTTGTTGGGCTGCTATCAGCAGGGATCTTCGCAGGTACCCATATGTACGTGGTTTACGGGTTCGGCGCATTTAACGAAGTGGCTTTTGTCGCCATGTTACGCGCAGGGCTCGACACTGGGGTTTACGGTGCAGTAGCGGCATTCGGTGCGAGTTTCTTATTCGCTCGAATTATCGAAGGTTCACTGGTAGGGATTTTGGATATCGGTGGCGCATTGCAAACAGGGATTGGCCTTGGTGTCCCCGCTCTGTTCCTCGCGGCTGGCTGGGATATTTTAGTCACTAACTTTTGGATTTCGTTACTGACAGGCTTATTCCTTGGCGTATTAATCGGTTTACTGATTGTTTTTGCACGTAAATTCACTATTGCTCAAGCCAACTCAACCTTTGGCGCTGACGTCATGATGGGTGCAGGTAATACTTCAGGCCGATTCTTAGGCCCACTGATTATCTTAGCGGCAATGGCGGCATCCATTCCAATCGGGATCGGTTCACTGATTGGCGCTCTAATTTTCTATGTATGGCAAAAACCCGTTGCTGGCGGGGCAATTTTAGGTGCGATGTTATTCGGTTATTTCTTCCCTATCGTTGCTTAATACGCATTATCCCGGGGCATATGCCCTGGGTCACTAGGCAGCAAAAACACTGCGGTTTGCATCATTTAGAACACACTTTTAAGCATGATCTAAATAATTCAAATTGCAGCTAGGCAGCAAATGACGATAACCCTAGGCGCATATATCTGCATGTGGTTAGGGCCTTGAAAAACTGCGATTCGTATCATTTAGAATAAACATTTAAGCATACTCTAAATAATTCAAATTGCAGCTAGGTGGCAAACGACGATATCCCTAGGAGCATACAAAAGTATGTGACTAGGGTAGCGGAAGAGCAGCCAACAACGCTGCGGTTTGAAGTATGACGAGTATGAAGAAGGTAACTACATGTACACACTCATCATCAAACACGGTAAACGTATCGACGGCACCATTATCGATATACTGATTAAAGACGGAAAAATCGAGGCAGCAGGCCCAGAGTTAGCCTGCAACCAACAAGCTGACAAAGTGATTGACTTGAAAGGGAAAACGTATGTCAGCGCGGGATGGATTGATTCTCATGCACACTGTTTTGCCGAATCACCAATCTACTTTGATGATCCCGATTTAGCAGGCGCTGCGGGCGGCGTTACCTCACTGGTTGATGCGGGGAGTGTGGGCGCTGACGATATTGATAAATTTTATCAATTAACCAAAAAGTCCAAAACCAACGTCTTTTCTTTGTTGAATATTTCACGAATTGGCATCATTGCACAAAATGAATTGTCCGATATGAACAATATCAACGAAGTGTGTTTTCAAGAGGCTATCGAACGCCACCAAGGCTTTGTCGTGGGAATGAAAGCCCGTATGAGTAAAAGCGTTGTGGGTGAAAATGGCATCGCACCACTGATTCAAGCCAAAGAGATGCAGAAAAAACACCATCTCCCATTGATGGTGCATATCGGTAATAACCCACCAGATATTGATGAAGTCGCTGATTTGCTCACGCGTGGCGATATCATCACACACTGCTTTAATGGTAAACCCAATAAAATTTTAGGTGACGATGGCTATCTTAAACCCTCAATTGCTCGAGCTCTGGCACGTGGTGTGATTTTAGATGTCGGCCATGGCGGTGAAAGTTTTAGCTTTAAAGTCGCTGAACAAGCCATGCGTATTGGTACATACCCTGACATTATCAGCTCCGATATTTATCATCGCAACCGTGTAAATGGCCCTGTTTACAGCCTTGCATTTGTGATGACTAAATTCCTGTGCATGGGCTTTAGCGCAGAGCAAATTTTACGTTGTGTTACAGAAAAAGCCGCTAATTTCTTATCGCTGCCTGCGAAAGGGTATTTGAGACCTGGTTTCGATGCAGACATTACGTTGTTTGATCTGAAAGAAGAACAAACTGAACTCACTGACGCAGAAGGCGAACATCGCGTAGGTACGCACCGCTTTGTTCCTATTGCCGCTATCGTTGGTGGTAAACATATTATTCATGCACAAGGCGAATCCGAATATGCAATCGATTTATGAGAAATATCAGTTAAAACACGTTATCAACGCGTCTGGCCGCATGACCATTCTAGGCGTATCGACACCAACGCCTGAAGTTGTTGAACGTGTCGCTTACGGACTTAATAATTACTTTGAAATTAAAGATTTAGTCAATAAAACAGGTGAATACATCGCCAATTTATTGAATGTCGAAGCTGCTGTTGTGGTCTCTTGCGCCTCAGCAGGTATTGCCCAAGCCGTTGCGGGTGTAATTGTGCAAGACGATGATGACTTATTATTGAACCTGCATTCATCGGAAAAAGTTGTTCCGCGTGAAATTATTTTACCGAAAGGCCATAACGTCAACTTTGGTGCGCCAGTTGACACAATGGTGTCTTTAGGCGGCGGAAAAGTCATTGAAGCGGGCTTTGCAAACGAATGCAGTGCAGCCCAATTAGCCGCAAAAATCACCCCAAATACGGCAGCAATTTTGTATATCAAATCCCATCATACCGTGCAAAAAAGTATGTTAACCGTCGAGCAAGCGGCTAAAGTGGCACATGACCACCAGCTGCCATTGATTGTTGATGCTGCCGCAGAAGAAGAGTTAACCGCTTATTACCAAGCGGGTGGCGATATTGTGATTTACAGTGGTGCAAAGGCCATTGAAGGGCCGACCAGTGGCTTAGTCGTTGGTAAAAAACAGTATATTGAGTGGGTAAAACGCCAAAACCAAGGTATTGGCCGTGCCATGAAAGTGGGTAAGGAAGGCATTTTGGGCTTAACCCTTGCCATCGAACAGTACTTAACTGCACAAAAAGAAACTGGCGCAGAAATGGTCACGCGAATGGCGAAGTTTATCAGTGATCTAAATGCCATAAAGGGCATTTCAGCCCAAGTCGTCTGGGACGCCGCAGGGCGCGACATCGCCCGTACCGAAATCAGCTTCGATGAAAAAGTGATTGGTAAAACAACCTACCAAATTATGGCTGACTTAAAACAAGGCGATACCGCGATTTACTTCCGTGAATATAAAGCCAACGAAGGGAAAGTCGAGGCGGATATCCGCAGCGTCAGTACTGATCAACTTGATGTTATTTCAAAGAATATTCGCTTGTTAGTAGAAGGAATTTAAGATGAAACTGTCACCGAATTTTTACCGTGACCGCGTTTGTTTAAATGTATTGGCTGGCAGCCACCAAAATGCCAAAGATATCTATGCCGCCGCAGAAACCTTTGTTGTCGTCGGTGTATTATCTAAAAACTACCCTGATTTAGACAGTGCTATCGCTGATATGCGCATTTATGCCAAAGAAACGGACAATGCATTATCTGTGGGTCTCGGTGCAGGTGACCCGAATCAATCCACAATGGTCTCCTTGATTTCAAAAGAAATTCAGCCACAGCACGTCAACCAAGTGTTTACAGGAGCGCCAATCAGCCGTGCGTTATTAGGCCAAAATGAGACATTTGTGAATGCGCTGATTTCCCCAACGGGCACTATTGGCATGGTGAAAATTTCCACGGGCCCATTAAGCTCCCAAGCCCCTGACGGTATCGTCCCTATCGAAACCGCAATTATGATGCTAAAAGACATGGGAGCTGACTCTGTTAAATTCTTTAATATGAAAGGGTTAACCTATATTGAAGAATATAAAGCTATCGCTCAAGCCTGTGCCAAATTTGATTTTTCTTTAGAGCCGACGGGCGGCATTGACCTAGACAATTTTGCCGAAATTTTGCAAATCGCCCTCGATGCAGGCGTGAAGAAAATCATTCCTCATATTTATAGTTCAATTATTGATAAAGATACGGGCAATACACGCCCAGAAGATGTGCGTCAGTTATTGCAGATGGTTAAGCAAGCGGTTAATTGATGCGTTAAAAGCAGTAAAAAGAAGTCAGAAAATAAATATAAGCGAACGTTACAAACTGAGTCATTGTGACAAAGTGACCAAAACAACAAATGCCCCACTCATCTTGTCTGTGTGGGGCTTTTTTTCATTCTCTATCAATGACCTATGCTTCGCGCATTCGGTATAATATGAAACCAATAATTATCTGGCACAGGGCTATCCCATACCTCGAAGAAAGCAGCAATACCAATCATGATAAATAAAATTGCCAAGGTCAAAGCCATCATAACAATCCCTGATAATGGAAATTGACGTTTTTGCGTGGGTATTTGCAGTGAAAAATCCAGCGTTGACGCAACTGGGCAGGATTCCACACAAGTCATACACCCCGTGCACTCCGCCGTTCTTACCTGAATGAGTTTATCCACTGGAATACGTGATGGGCAATTTTTTGCACATTTTCCACAATCAATACAACTTTCCACATTTCGGCGAATTTTAACGGGAGAAAGTAGTGAGAATAGCCCCAACAGCGCGCCATAAGGGCAGAGATAACGGCACCAAGCATTGCGAATAAACACACTCAGCACCACCAAAACTACCACACTAATCAATGCAAAATCGCTAATATGGCGAAAGAAATCCAACATTTTCACATCAATAATGATCCCATAAGGCGACATCATAAAGTATTGAATCATCTGCGCTGACATAGAAAATGCAATATAAAGAAAGAAGCTTAACAGCACATACTTTAGGCCTCGCAGGGGAATATCTAGCCATTTAGGGAGATTGATTTGATAGCGAAACAGTTTTTTCCCTAATTTCCCTGTATATTCCGATACTGTGCCTATTGGGCACATCCATGAACAAAAGGACTTTTTCAGCAATAAACTGATAAGAATAAAAGCCACTAACAGAAACATCGACGCCACATGAATAGGTGGGAAGCTCCCTGTTTCTAATGTGTATTTTAAGTTCATTAACCCCGCAATGGGTAGCCAGCCTTCAATACCTCCAGGACGTGGAAGGTACAACGTTTCCCCTCCAGTTTCGAAGTAACGTACCCAGTAATAGAAAGTAATACCGATATAAAGATTTATCGCCAGCAGTATAATTTGGACGACTTTTCGCCATGTTGAGGCATTTCGCCAGTCATTCCAAGGAAGCTTACCGCCCACCGTACCAGGGCGACGTTGGTACCTTACACGTGGTTTTTCTATCATGTCCACATATCTCTTTAACATGCATTATAAATACCACTATTGTATTTACATATTCACAAAGCGTATTGATTTACATCAGAGGGTTGTGACGTTGATGATTTGATGTAGCAAATGGTGAAGACAAACCAGAAAAGAAAGAAGAAAAGTGTTTTTATATTAAATCAAAAGATTATGATTTTTTCTAAATAGTTCGTGTTGTACCGAGGCGGCAAAATGAAGACAACGCGGGGAGCATACAAAAGTATGTGACCCGTGTGGCTGAATGCAGCCAACAAAGGTACAACGCGAAATATGACGCAAAAATAACAAAATCAGATTTTTTCTAAATAATTCGAGTTGTGCCAAGGCGGCAAAATGAGGAAATCCCTAGGAGCATACACCAGTATGTGACTAGGGTTGACGAATGACGCCAACACAGGCACAGCTTGAAGTATGACGAAAAAATGGGAGTTGGCCGATAAGCCGGGTTCTGTCGTGGACAACCATTCATCTAGGCCAGCACTTGCGCACTGGCTCCAGCAACCTACCCGAGTTCAATGCGGGCCGCACCATATGAACCCCTATTTGGTCTTGCTCCGGGTGGAGTTTACCGTGCCACGAACTGTTGCCAGTCGCGCGGTGCGCTCTTACCGCACCCTTTCACCCTTACCTGATCCTGTAAACAGGCCATCGGCGGTTTGCTCTCTGTTGCACTAGTCGTAGGCTTGCGCCTCCCAGACGTTATCTGGCACCCTGCCCTATGGAGCCCGGACTTTCCTCCCCTCTACCCGTCTCCCGAAGGGACTACGATAAAGCAGCGGTTGTCTGGCCAACTCCGCGGCGAATTATAGGCACTTTGCTACGGCTTGTACAGACTTTCGAACAGGCAATTGACGACTTAAGCCCTTGATAGCGCTATTTGCTTAAAAGTTATTCATCACCTTGATTATCTAACATCAATTTATACAGCATATTTTTCTTTAAACCGTAAATTTCGGCAGTAATCGCTGCTGCTTTTTTCGGGGGGAGCTCTTTTTGCAATAAATTGAGAGTGCGGATAACATCAGGTGAAATTGCTGAGTCATCTTCAGGTTTCTTATAACCCTCTACAACCAACACCATCTCACCTCGATGGCGGTTTTCATCTTCTTGCACCCAAGCTAACAACTCCCCCACAGGACGCCCCTCAATAGACTCCCACGTTTTTGTCAGTTCACGGGCTAACACAACATGGCGATCTGGTCCCCAGACTTCCACCATATCTGCTAAACTGTCTAGTAAGCGATGGGTTGATTCATAAAAAATTAGCGTTCGTGTTTCTTGTTCGAGTGATTGTAAAACGTCCTTCCGGCCTTTTGTTTTCGCAGGTAAAAAACCCTCATAACAAAAACGGTCTGATGGTAAGCCCGCAGCTGATAGAGCAGTAATCGCCGCACAAGCACCAGGTAAAGGTACCACTCGAATACCCGCTTCACGACAGCGATTGACCAAATGATAACCTGGATCATTAATTAAAGGTGTACCTGCATCTGAGACTAATGCGATACTATCACCTTGATGAAGTTTGCTAATTAATTGATCTGCCTTTTGCTGTTCATTATGATCATGCAGAGCAAACAGTCGTGCATTTATCGCAAAATTTTGTAATAAAATGCCTGAATGCCGAGTGTCCTCTGCCGCAATAAGGTCAACATGTTTAAGAACATCCAGCGCGCGTTGCGTGATGTCGCCCATATTCCCAATCGGTGTTGGGACGATATACAGCGTGGATGCCATAACCACAGCTTGATTAGGTTGGTTCATTGTTTCATCCGAATAGCCGGTTTAAAATTAAGCAATTGAAAAATACACCATTGGATACAGTATGCGTCCTTCAATTTTTTTGCATTTGAAAAAAGGGTTAATCTGCACAGCAATGCTGTCCACATTTGCACTCTCTGGGTGCCAAATTGTCTCAGATTATTTTCCTTCCACCCAAAAAACACCTGAGCAAAGCACGTCCGATGCCAGCGGCTACCAAGCTATCATTGATGCGGCTCAAGGCAAACCCTCTCTGGAAGCACTTCGTGCCTACATTAGCCAAGAACCATTATTAAAGACAGCTGCCGAGCGCCAAGTTAACATCGATGGATTATGGAAGATGTTAACACAGTTGACACCAGATCAGATTCACGGAATTGGCGCAGAGGAAAATATTCTCCAAGGCTGGGTTGATCTGCTCGATATTTATCAAAATAACCAAGATGACCCTGATGCCCTCCGTGCGGGTTTTAACGACTGGAAAATGCGCTACTCCAACAACCCTGGTGCTGCGCTAGCCCCAACTCAGCTAATTCAAGCAATGTTACCGCGCGTCGGTAATAGCCCCAAAATTGCATTATTTCTCCCAATGAGCGGCCAAGGCAAAGTATTTGGTCAGGCCATCATGCAAGGGTTTATGGATGCACAAAAAGGCATTCCTCAAGGTTCAGCAACGCCAGCAAGAACAGCCCCGCAGCCGAGTAGCGGCAACGATGTGCTAGACCAAATTTATGCAGAAGTTGCGAATACCGCAGGCGACGTCCCCACAGATACAGACATCGTCTCCTCTAGCCTACAAATTGATGCTACACCTGTGAATACACAAACAATCAAAGTGTTTGATACCACAGGCAAGCAAATGCCCCAATTACTGGAACAAGCGAAAAACGAAGGTTTCAACCTCGTTGTTGGCCCGCTATTGAAAAATGATGTTCAAACTATCGCACAAATGGGTGCACCTGTTAGCGTATTAGCCTTGAATGAGTTGGATGCTAACCAATTACAGCCACGTCCAAATCTTTGCTATTTTTCGCTTTCTCCTGAGGATGAAGCGCAAAATGCTGCTGCGTATATGCGAGCACAAGGCAAGCAAATGCCATTGGTTTTAGTACCTGCTAATGCATTTGGAGATAGAATCGCCAAAGCCTTCGCTCAAGGGTGGCAATCAAAAGGTGGCGGTACGGTATTAATGCAAACCTTCGGTTCAGTGCCTTCTTTAAAAGAATCCATTAACCGTGGTGCAGGAATTCGAATGACGGGAACGCTGGTTAACACAGGTAACCCGCTAGGCGAAACAAGTGATGCAATTGACTCTGTTTATATCGTTGCAACTCGTGATGAACTCACACTGATTAAACCGATGATTGAAATGGCGATCAGTTCTCGCTCTCGCCCTGCACTTTATACTAGTTCTCGTAGCAACCAAGCAGGTTCAGGTGCAGACTACCGTTTTGAAATGGATGGCGTAAAATTTAGCGAAATCCCACTGCTTGCGGGAGCAAATAATAACCTACGCAAACAGGCGCAACAAAAACTGAATAATGACTATTCGTTATTCCGCCTGTATGCAATGGGTATTGATGCATGGTCATTAGCGAATAGCTATGACAAACTGCAACAAGCAGGGCAAGTGAGAATCAATGGTGCATCAGGAACATTAAGTACACAAGCTAACTGTGTGGTATTCCGAGAACTGCCATGGTTACAGTTTAAACAAGGGCAAGTTGTCCCTGCGCAATAAAAAAAGATGAGCCATCAGGATGATGGCTCAAACTGCTGACAAACCGATTAGCTTTGACTGCAGGTTGGATAGGTTTTGAAAATAAATTAGAAAAATCAATTTATTGGTTTTCGGCTGATAACACAAAGTAGGAAAAACCACGCTTTTATCCTGCTTTGTCAACAACCTCAGCCATCAGGATGATGGCTTTTTTCAGACAAGGACGTCATGAAAGCAATTCAAAAACCCTTAAGATGGTTAACAGGCCGATATTACGAAAATCAAGCTCTCGCATTTTTGAAAAAACAGGGACTAACCTTTATTGAACGCAATGCGAGAAATCGAGGAGGGGAAATTGACCTCATCATGCGTGATAAAACAGGTTGGATATTTATTGAGGTTCGATTTCGCAAAAATTGTGATTACGGTGATGCGCTTTTATCAGTAAACTGGCATAAACGTAGAAAGTTATTAGCCGCAGCCAAAATTTGGCTTGCACAGCGACAAGAGAGTTTCGAAACCAGTGCCTGTCGATTTGATATTTGTGCTATTACAGGTAATCAATTCGAATGGATACAAAATGCCTTTAATGATGAAGGCTAATATTCGTCAATAAGCTATTATATTCTTTATCATTAGCGATTTCGGTCAACACAGCGACAGCGCGAAGAATGACGGGTAAATTTTTACAGGAAAAAACCAGTGCTAGATAGAATAAAAGTTTGTTTTACCGAAAGTATTCAAACTCAAATTGCAGCCGCTGAGGCGCTGCCCGATGCGATTTCTAGAGCCGCTATGATGATGGTTCAGTCTTTGCTTAATGGCAACAAAATTTTATGTTGTGGCAATGGCGCATCTGCTGCTACTGCACAACGTTTTGCTGCGAGTATGATCCACCGATTTGAAACTGAGCGCCCTAGTCTTCCTGCTCTTGCACTGAATACCGATAATGCGGTACTTACCGCAATTTCAGGTAGCAAGCAACCTACTGAAATTTATGCGAAACAAGTGAGAGCATTAGGCCAGCATGGTGATGTTTTAATGGCAATTTCCACCCATGGTAATAGTAGCGATATTATTAAAGCTGTTGAAGCCGCTGTTACACGGGATATGACCATTGTCGCTCTTACTGGCTACGATGGAGGAGAGCTTGCTGGCCTGCTTGGCCCACAAGATGTTGAAATTCGTATTCCTTCTCAGCGCAGTGTTCGAATTCAAGAAGTTCATCTTCTTACTGTAAATTGTCTATGTGATCTTATAGATAATACCCTTTTCCCTCATCAGGATGATTAAGGAGACAAAATGCGATTAATACCCATTTTTGCCATAGTAATCAGTACGATTCTTTTACAAGGCTGTATTGGTGCTGCAGTTGTTGGCTCTGCCGCTGTTGCCACGAAAAGTGCTTCTGACCCACGGACCGTTGGCCAGCAAGTTGATGATGGCACATTAGAAGCTCGAGTGAGCGGGCAGCTCAATAAAGATAAAGAAATTACGGGTAAGGCACGAATTATTGCCACTGCATATAAAGGTAATGTGCTATTAACTGGGCAAAGTCCTGACATGTCATGGGCTGAACGCGCCAAACAAATCGCCTCGAATGTTGATGGCACCGTATCCGTTTATAATGAAGTGCGTAACGGTGAACCTGTCGATTTAGGTACTGCTTCCAAAGATACTTGGTTAACCACTAAAGTTAAATCAAAAATCTTAGCGAGTGACAGCGTTAAATCGGGTAGTGTAAAAGTGATTACTGAGAATGGTGAGGTTTTTTTACTTGGCGTATTAACAAGGCAAGAGGGTGATGCTGCAGCTAAAATCGCCAGTGAAACTGATGGTGTTCGTCGAGTGACGACGGCTTTCACTTATCTCAATTAATCATAAACAATAATATATCCGAATAAGAATAAGAGCCATTAGTGAAAAACTATGGCTTTTTTCTTATTCAGACAAAATATCATTTACTTTCAGAAAATTCTTACCGCCCAAAAGGTGCATTTGGTTCAATATCCACGCCTGCCGTCTCAACACATAAGAAGATGGTGATTTCGCACTATATCGGTGTGGATTAGGAAGAACTGCTGCTAAAAGTGCAGCCTCACTCATAGAAAGCTGACTAGCAGGCTTATTAAAGAATTTATTTGAGGCTTCTTCAACACCAAAAACCCCATCACCAAACTCAGCAATATTAAGATAAATGGTCAGTATTCTCTGCTTAGACCACATAAGCTCCATTATTGGTGTCATCACTGTTTCTAGGCCTTTTCTAACCCAGCTTCTACCATCCCATAACCATAAGTTTTTAACGGTCTGCTGGGATATTGTTGAGGCACCTCTAATTGATTGTTTATTGTTCACATTATGTTTATAAGCACGTTCTATTGCATCAAGATCAAAACCCCAATGATGTGGAAAATTTTGATCTTCAGATGCGATAACCGCTAAATAAATATACGGAGAGATCTGTTTTTCACTGACCCAAGTAGAGCTGGATACATAAGAAAAATTTAAGTTTAGCCATGCACTAATTTGGCGTTCAAACATAACCGCTGAGAATGGCACGGGCACATATTTAAAGACAATGACAGTACAAAACCACACCAGAAGTAATGAAATTGTGATCTTCTTTAACCCGCGCCATAATCGAGAAACAATAGTTAGCATTCAAATAATCACGCCATTTCCAATACTTTCTTAACGAGTTTATTAATCCCTGTATTTGCTTCAGAAATTGATTGTGCCAGCATATAAGCAGGGGTTGTTATAACTCGGTTAACTTCATCAACAACAATGTCATCTACTGAACATTTGATGTGTTCTCCTCCCATATTTTCTATTTGAGCAATCGTTTTGCTGTCATCACCAATAGTTAATTTCACTGATGTATTTAACATTTTCGGAAGCATAACAGGTGCAATACACATCAGCCCTAGAGGCTTTTTTTGTTGGTGCATTTGGCGAACTAAACTTAATAGTTCTTTATTAATCTCACAGTCACTTCCTTTAACGGCAAAATCACATAAATTTTTTGCCGCACCAAACCCACCAGGAATAATGAGCGCATCCAGCTTAGAGGCATCCGCAGAGGACAAAGGGGATATTTTACCACGTGTAATACGGGCCGATTCCTCTAGTTGATTACGTTTTTCTGTTTTTTCTTTTCCATTTATATGATTTATAACAGTCGGTTGTAATTCATCAGGTGCAAAAAAATGAACTTCAGCATTATTTTGACTCAATGCTAACATTGTTAATACTGACTCATGAACCTCACTTCCATCAAATACACCACAGCCACTTAAAATAACCGCAATTGATTTCATATCTTGCTCCATTTGTAGTAAATTATCTCTCAAGCGATAAGGCAGGCAAACATCAATCTTCATCACAGATTTTAATGAATCTTGTAACAGATTCGCTAAATTTTGGTATCTTGATGTTATTGCTTACCGCGATTAACCTAATTTAATGATTTGCCTAGAATGAAAACCACATGCAAATCAACGATTTCCCTGGTGTTGGCGCAGTATTCGCGCACCCCAACTTCGGTTGGGGTTATTTTTTTGTGCGCACATCAACCCAGTTTCTTAAAGTTTCTATATCGTCTTTCCAATCCTGTTTTAATTCATCAACCCATTCTTGTACATTATCCCACCAAGCTGGTAAATCAGGAGATTGGATTTGCTGAGCTATTTTCTGTAAATTCCTTAAGCCCACAGAACCCGCTGCACCTTTAATCTTATGAGCCTCTTCCACGATACCCTTTTGATCTTTTGCAACCATATTAGAATCGAGAATTGCTAAGTAGCCTGGAAGCATTTTTTCAAATACGTCTAGCCCATCATAAATTAATTTAGGGCCAACCAATTCAATATATTGCTCCAACATTTCACAATCTAACCTTGATTCATCAACCGTTGATTTAGGGATATCGCTTTGAACCTCGTCTTCAGAGTGAGCGGCTTGCTCGCCCCAAAACTGCTCAATAACTTGAGTCAGCGCTGGAACAGATAATGGTTTGCTTAAAACGCCATCCATACCTGCATCAAAGTACTCTTTTTTATCTTTAAGCACATTTGCGGTCAGTGCGATGAGTGGAGGTAAATCCTCCTTGTCATATTGCTGTTTCAGTTGCCTTGAAATATCCAACCCTGTCATATCTGGTAGCTGAATATCTAATAAGACTAAATCGTACTCACCAGGTGCGAACATGGATAACGCATCTTTGCCTGTCATTGCGACATCAACTGTATTCCCTAAATTTTCTAATACAGAGCACGCCACAACAACGTTTAGCTCAATATCTTCCACTAATAAAATATGCAAAGCAGGTAATGGGTAATCATCATCATTTTCTTCAAATTCCACAACTTCATCGTCAACAACAGGCGCAGAAATAGATAACGTAAATGTAGAACCTTCGCCTATTTGACTTTCAACTTGGATGTCTCCCCCCATATTTTGTGCTAGCCGGCGAGATACAGAAAGTCCAATCCCCGTTCCCGTTGCAGGCTTACCACCCGCAGAATCTGTTACTTGGTAGTACATTGCAAAAATTTTATCTAGCTCATCTTTGGGGATACCAATTCCGCTGTCTTGTACCCTAAAAAACAACTTATTTTCAGACTCTTGCCAGATGCTGAGTTTGACTTCCCCTTGTTGTGTAAATTTGACTGCATTACCAATTAAGTTCCATAATATTTGGCGCAAGCGCGTCCCGTCAGTTAGTACTTTTTTCGGCAATGCTGGGGCGACATCCATGACAAATTTAAGCCCTTTTGGCTGAACTAATAAGCCACTTAAATTTTCGAGATCATTCACAAACTCAGATAATGTGATTGGCTGGTTATCCAACTGAACTTTACGGCGCTCGATCTTATCCATCTCAATGACATCGTTGAAAATATTTCCTAATGTCACTGCACTGACATGAATCGTTTTTAAATAGCTAGATTGTTCCGAAGTTAACTCAGTGTCTAACAATATTCGGCTCAAGCCAACAATGCCGTTAAGGGGAGTACGAAGCTCGTGGCTGATTGTTGAGATAAATGTGGTCTTCTCCCTACTCGCGCTCTCTAATGCCTCTTGGTAACGTTTACGCTCTGTTATATCGCGACCAAAACCCATGAGGCCATGACGTTTGCCAACTCGGTCATAAAATGGCACTTTTCGTAGCTCAAAACAGGCTTTTCTACCGTCTGGGTAAACCAACCATTGCTCATAGGTTAGAGAAACATTATGGCGAAAAACTTTTTCATCGGTTTCCATCACTTTAGAAGCGATTTCCACATCATAAATATCTAGAGGGGTTAGCCCAACTAAGTGTTTTTCACTTTTCCCAGTCAGAAGTTCCATTGCCCTATTACAACCCGAAAATTCGTTATTTTCATTACGGTAATAAACTAAGTCAGGGGAGGCATCAAGGAATGAGCGTAACAATACCGATTGCTGCTCAAGTTCAATTTGAGTTTGCTCACGGTATTTCATTTCTTGCTTAAGTTGTTCAAGTAATTCTAAATGTGCACGTTCCGCTTTTTCACGCTCAAGTATTTCGAGGTTGAGCTGCTCTATATTTCCTTGTAATTGCGTGTTTAAGTCAGCGTCACGCTTGCGCATTACCTCAAGCTTATCCACCATACGCGATAATCGTTGGCGTGACTCTTCCAGTTGTTCCACCACAACAGACAGGAAGTAAACCGCAAGTGGAGTGATAATAAGCCCAAAGAAAATAGACCCGACCATATCTAAACTATCTACATGCCCGCGCAAGAAGATAGCGACCGCCATTTGCATTATCATGGCGAGTACAACAAGTGCGGATGCGAGTAATAGTGAAAATCGCACCAATCCAAGTTTCATCATCAAATCGACATAGTATTGCGCAAGGCCGCGAAGTACTTTCATAACCACCCCTTAGTAAAATTCTCTTTGAATCATATATCAAACAGGGCAGATTCGGATGTTTATTAATACAAAATGTCGATCCTGCTCATTCAATAGCCATTTTTTATCATTAATGATAAATAACAATCAGGTATTTTCTTTGTTTTAGCTCGAGTAAAAATGTATCTCGGGTTACTTTTCATCATAATCGTTTGAAAAACAGATCAATCGTGCGACTTATACTGACTTTTGTCGTGCTAAGCTTTAGGTTTCAAAGCGCACTGTATGATGTAAAATCAGACTAAGTTCAGTAAGGACTACCATGAACGCCAAAATTATCGGTCTCCCGCGAAATGAACCGCAAAAAAAAGCAGTCAATATTCGAAAAATAGATTTCGTCGAAATTTATGAGCCTGATGATGTCAACAATACGCAGCAACAGGCAAGTCGTTGTCTCTCCTGCGGTAGTCCGTTCTGTGAATGGAAATGTCCTTTGCATAATGCCATCCCTAAATGGCTAAAATTAGCAGAGGAGGGTCGTATTATTGAAGCCGCTGAATTATCTCATCATACCAATAGCTTACCTGAAATCTGTGGCCGCATTTGTCCACAGGATAAACTGTGTGAAATGGCCTGTGTATTGAACGATACCTTTGGTGCTGTCACCATTGGACACATAGAACGTTATATCAATGACACAGCATTCTCTCTAGGTTGGCGGCCTGATCTTTCCCATGTCACGCCAGTGAATTTCCGTGTTGCTATTGTTGGTGCAGGCCCTGCTGGCCTTGCGTGTGCAGATGTTTTAGCGCGTAATGGTGTACAAGTGACTGTATTTGATAGACACCCCGAAATTGGTGGTTTATTAACCTTTGGGATACCCGCATTTAAATTAGAAAAACAGGTCATGATACAACGACGCGACATTTTCACTAAAATGGGAATTCAATTTCAACTTAACATCGATATCGGCAAGGATATACATCTCAATACGCTTGAGACGGATTATGACGCGATTTTCCTCGGAACAGGTACATACAGTGCAATTAAAGGTGAACTGCTCAGGAATGACGCTCAGGGCTGTTATGATGCCCTACCTTATTTAATTGCTAACACACGTCATTTGATGCAACTCCCACCTTTACCTCTTGAACCTTATATCGATTTACAGGGAAAAAATGTGGTTGTGCTCGGCGGAGGTGATACTGCAATTGACTGTGTGCGAACAGCGATTCGCCAAGGTGCTTCGCAGGTGGCCTGTATATATCGGCGTGACAAACAAAGTATGCCTGCTTCACTAAAAGAGATAAATTATGCAATTGAAGAAGGGGCTGAATTTTATTTTCATTTACAAGCCACTGAGATTCTTTTGAATGAGGCTCAAAAAGTCCGCGGAATTTCTGTCGTCCGCACCCAAAATGGTGAACTCAAAGAGGGACGAAACGCCGTAGAGCCTATCAAAAATTCAGATTTTACAATTGAAGCGGATGCCGTCATTGTTGCTTTCGGTTTTCGCCCGCACAAACAACCTTGGGTTGAAGATAGCCTTGTACAATTTGACTCGCAGGGGCATATTTGTGTAAATCGCAATAGCCCGTTTCCTTTCAAAACTTCCCATGAAAAAATATTTGCTGGGGGGGATGCCGTTCGAGGTTCAGACCTGGTTGTCAATGCAATTGCCGATGGACGCAGTGCCGCCGAGGGTATTTTACTTTTTTTAGGGGTATAGAAGAACATAAAAAAACAGAGGAAAATCCCTCTGTTTTTCTATCAACATGAAGTGAATTTGCTACTTAACCACTCTTAACGCAGGTCTGCCTTTTGGTGGTCTTGGTGGCTCATCATCCGAAGGTTCTTCAGCGCTATGCTCAACTAATGAGCTATCTTGAACTAATGAAATCCCTTCTTCTGGCGAATCATCTACGTCTTCAAAATCAGAAGATATTTGTGCATCATAGGCTGCTTCAGGTTCAAACATCATCCCTGCACCATTCTCACGCGCATACACAGCCATAATTGCGGCCATTGGGACATACACTTGACGAGGAACTCCACCAAAACGTGCATTAAAACGCACTTCGTCATTGGTAATTTCAAAGTTACCCACAGCACGTGGTGCAACATTCAATACAATTTGCCCATCCCGAGCAAATTCCATTGGAACGTTAACAGTAGGAACAGTGACATCAACCACCAAATGCGGGGTCATATCGTTATCGAGTAGCCACTCATAGTGGGCACGTAACAGATAAGGGCGACGTGGTGACATTGCTGTCATTTCCATCATACTTTTAGCCTCTTGCTGACAGACGCATTTCGCGTTCTAATTCCGTCAAAGATGCTAAGAATGCATCACGCTCAAATACACGTTGCATGTACATCTGTAAATGTTTGCTATTAGCAGGTTTCAATTCAATACCCAGTACAGGTAAACGCCATAACAGCGGCGCTAAGTAGCAATCAACCAAGCTAAATTCATCACTCATAAAGAATGGCATTTCAGCAAAAACAGGCGAAACGGCAATTAACTCTTCCGTTAGTTGACGACGGGCGCTATCCGCTTCCTGAGCACTGCCTTTTTCTACTTTGTGCATCAGAGAATACCAGTCTTTTTCAATGCGATGCATTAATTGACGGCTAGTTCCACGCGCGACAGGGTAAACAGGCATTAATGGAGGATGAGGAAAACGCTCATCAAGATATTCCATGATAATCAGCGGATCATATAAAGTCAGCTCACGATCAACGAGTGTCGGAACGCTTTGGTACGGGTTGAGATCAATGAGATCTTGAGGCGGATGACCAGGTTCAACATGTTCAATTTCGACGCTAACCCCTTTTTCTGCCAGGACGATACGTACCTGATGGCTAAAAATGTCAGTTGGGCCTGAGAACAATGTCATTACCGAACGTTTGTTAGGAGCGACAGCCATTAAAACCTCCAAATTACAAAAATGGACGAAATGTAATTAATTTTTAATTACCCGTTACCCATTTTAAAATCCCCTGTGTCCTACTTTCATTTATCCATACTGAAAGTCAACACAACCCTCCCGCACAGAAAGGCGAGAAATGATGAAATAAAAAAACAGGGGCATATTCTAACAGATTTTGTACAGCTTAGGGGGGAGTGATAGGAAAAATCATAGGTTTATTTCATTGAAGAACAACAATTACACAAAAATCAAAATAAAAAACAAAACTAACCAAAATTAAAAAACAATAAATCTTAAAGTTAACTCCATGGTTATCTAAATAATATGATAAAAAAAACAATTTTTATTACCAAAGAGTGATTATTTTAAATTTTAGACTAATTCGTTGTCTTTTTCTGCTAATTATATTTAATTCTTTTTTAAATTATCTTTAAACGTCAGTTTATTAATTTTTAGGCAATAAAAAACCCGCCATAAAGACGGGTTTTTTCATCAATTTTATGCCCACAGGGCAATAAATTAACGTTTGGAGAACTGTGGACGACGACGAGCTTTACGCAGACCCACTTTCTTACGTTCAACAGAACGCGCATCACGGGTAACGAAACCAGCTTTACGCAGATCAGAACGAAGAGTCTCATCATAAGCCATCAGTGCACGAGTAATACCGTGACGGATTGCGCCTGCTTGACCTGAAATACCACCACCTTTAACAGTGATGTACAGATCCAGTTTTTCCAACATTTCAACCAATTCTAACGGCTGACGAACGACCATGCGCGCAGTTTCGCGACCAAAGTACTGTTCCAGCGTACGCTGATTGATTGTGATGTTACCGCTACCCGGCTTAATAAAGACACGAGCAGATGAGCTTTTGCGGCGACCAGTGCCGTAGTATTGATTTTCAGCCATTGCTATAATCCCGATTAAATGTCAAGAACTTGCGGTTGTTGAGCCGCGTGGTTGTGCTCATTACCTGCGTAAACTTTCAGTTTACGGTACATTGCACGACCCAGAGGTCCTTTTGGCAACATGCCTTTAACCGCGATTTCAAGCACACGCTCAGGACTGCGAGCAATCATTTCTTCGAAAGTTGCTTGCTTGATTCCACCTACATGGCCAGTGTGGCGATAGTAGATTTTGTCTTCGCGTTTTTTGCCGGTAACAGCAATTTTTTCTGCATTCAGAACGATGATGTAATCACCAGTATCCACGTGCGGAGTGTATTCCGCTTTATGCTTACCGCGCAGACGGCTAGCAATTTCTGTTGCAAGACGGCCTAAAGTTTTGCCATCTGCATCAACAACGTACCAGTCGCGTTTTACGGTCTCTGGTTTAGCTGTAAAAGTTTTCATTAAAACTTACCCAATATTGAAGTTACACGTTGGTGAACACTCATGTTCATAAGCTTTCTGAGGTTCACACGACTCTTTGTCCAGTAAACCTACCCCTTCGAGCAGCCTAACTGGCATTATGCGTTATTTTTTGGGAAATAAAAAATAGCGCTGTAACGTGGGGTCGCAAGATTATAGAGAAGTCAGAAACAAAAATCGACCCCAAATGCATTTTTTTTACGTTTGTGTGAATATCAAACGCTATTTGTACTTAATTTAAACGTTTTAGCGTGTTTTTGCGCTGAAACTCGCATGCAAGCAAAAAACTTAAGCCAAATGTGGAATTTTTAAGTATTCTTCGCTTTGCATTTCTTGTAAGCGAGATAAACAGCGTTGGTATTCAAAGGCCAAAAGTTGCCCTTGATATAATGATTCCATCGGGACTTCTGCATTAATCACCAATTTCACTTTACGCTCATAAAACTCATCCACCAGCGCAAGAAAACGCCGTGCAGGATTTTCATCTCTCGACCCCATCGAAGGGACATCGTACAATAAAACCGTGTGGTAACAGTTTGATAAGTAAATATAGTCATTTTGACTACGCGGCTCTTCACATAGCACTTTAAACTCTACGGCTAAAACGCCTTCCGCTGAGCGAAGCACTTGCATTTTCCGGTGATTGACCTCTAAAACTGGGTTTAACTTACCTTCCTTACCCGACAATTTGACAAAAATCTCATCCAAGTGCTGGCGATTTTGTGCATTTATCGGAGATAAAAAGAGGTGAGCTTGCGTCAAAGTCCGTAAGCGGTAGTCAATCCCTGCATCAACATTCATTACATCACAATATTTTTTGATTTGTTCGATAGCAGGTAAAAACCGTGCCCTCTGTAAGCCATTGCGATATAAATTGTCAGGAATGATATTTGACGTGGCAACCAGCGTGATCCCGCGGGCAAACAAACCTTCTAGCAGTGTTCCCAGTATCATCGCGTCAGTAATATCAGAGACAAAAAACTCATCAAAACACAGCACATCAGTTTGCTTTTTAAATTCATCCGCAATGATATCTAGCGGGTTCTCCTGCCCTTGTAAAGCCATCAAATCTTCCTGCACTTTCTTCATAAAACGATGGAAATGCAACCGAAGTTTACGATCACCAGGTAAGCTTTCATAAAACATGTCCATAAGCCATGTTTTACCGCGACCTACCCCGCCCCACATATATAAGCCTTGAACAGGCTCTATTGATTTATTGGCCGCGTTTTTCCCTAATAATCGGCTAAAAAAACCGTTATTCTTTCTATCTGGCACAGCTAAAACAGCTTGAGTCAGTTGCTGATAAATTTTATCTAAACGTTCTACGGCAAGCTTTTGCACGTCATCTGGCTGATAATTGCCATCCGCTAGCGCTTGTTGATAACGCATTGTAGGGGTCATCGGTGACATTAACTGAATAATCCTTAAAAAATTTTCGGTTTTTTTACCGTTATTTGATATACACTGCCTTTATTATAACCAGATTCAGTTACCATTTAACTTTCGGTTAACGAATCACCATAGAGTAAGGAAATTCACCTTAAGATTCTACTCTTAAAAAAGCGGTTAATTGTTTTACAATTACTCGATTCAAGCGCTGTGGGTTTTATCATCACTTAACGGCCAAATTACAATATGTTGAGATGCTTTACTTGACGTCTACATGCAACTTGAATTATTTAAGGTATAGTAACGGTAACGACGCTTAATTTCTGCGAACATTGAAGTAATGAAGGAGTCAGCATGACCTGGGAGTATGCATTAATCGGATTGATTGTTGGTTTTATCATCGGTGCATTAGTTGTCCGCTATGGTAATCCAAAACTTCGCCAACAAAAAACAGCGCAAGCTGAGCTAGACAAAAAAAGTACTGAACTGGAAGAGTACCGTAAAGAATTAGTCAGCCACTTTGCTCGTAGCGCAGAATTATTGGATAAAATGGCGCGTGATTACCGTCAGCTTTACCAACATATGGCACAAAGTTCATCTGAATTAATGCCAGATATGCCAGCACAAGATAACCCGTTTAACTATCGTTTAACGGAATCTGAAGCCGATAACGATCAAGCGCCAGTAAAAATGCCACCAAGAGATTATTCGGATAGCGCATCAGGCTTATTTCGACCTATCGAAGAGAAAGAAAAATAGTTTCTAATTGTATATCACCAGTAAGTCTCACTTGCTGGTGATTTCTTGTTGTATTAACTAAAACCCCCCATTCAACTCGCATCATCTGCTGTGAAATAATCATTTAATAATCTTGAACAATATTTCCATCTAAATTTAATTAGACAATTTATTTAACTACCGTATAGAAGTTAAAGTCTTACTTAAATTACATGTAAATAGATGTAAAAGAGTGGTTAATTGCTATCCGTAAGTGGAACTTTTGCGCATAATCTGTGGTCATAGTCATCAGTAAAATTGAATCTTATACCAACCAAATAGAAACGCATTGTGCTTGCCTAATAAAAGGCTCCACAGTGAATTGAACCTTTATTCTTGAGAGAATTAGCTGAATTATGAAAAGAAAAAACTTTTTTCTTACCGCTGTAGCAATGAGTTTAGGCTTATCACTGGCCACTATCCCAACGATAAGTAGCGCGGCGCTACCTGCAACATTACCAGCAACAGCGCAAAGCCAAAACATGCCAAGCCTTGCACCTATGCTTGAAAAAGTTCTGCCTGCGGTGGTGAATATTCATGTGTCAGGAACACGTGTACAAAATCAACAAATTCCAGAAGAGCTGAAATTCTTCTTTGGCCCAAATGCACCTTCACAACAACAAAGCGTGCGTCCTTTTGAAGGCCTCGGTTCGGGCGTGATTATTGATGCGCAACAAGGCTATATTTTAACTAACAACCATGTCATTGATGGTGCAGATAAAATTCAAATTCAACTCAATGACGGCCGTGAAATCGCTGTAAAGCTGATTGGTAAAGATCCACAAACAGATATTGCATTGCTTAAAATCTCTAACGATAAAGATATCAAAAACTTAACTGCAGTTAATATCGCAGACTCTGATAAGTTACGAGTTGGTGATTTTGCTGTCGCGGTTGGTAACCCATTCGGGTTGGGGCAAACGGCAACGTCAGGTATTATCTCAGCATTAGGCCGTAGTGGCTTAAATCTTGAAGGCTTAGAGAACTTTATTCAAACCGATGCCTCTATCAACCGGGGTAACTCTGGTGGTGCTTTAGTCAACTTAAATGGTGAGCTGATTGGTATCAATACCGCTATTTTAGCGCCAGGTGGTGGTAACATCGGCATTGGTTTTGCTATTCCAAGTAATATGGCAAAAAATCTCAGTGAGCAGCTGATTAAACATGGTGAAGTTAAGCGCGGTATCCTCGGTATTAAAGGGACTGAGATGAATTCTGATATCGCAAAAGCCTTTAATATTGATGCTCAACGTGGTGCATTCGTCAGTGAAGTTCTACCGAAATCCTCTGCTGCAAAAGCGGGTATTAAGTCTGGGGACGTATTAGTCTCTGTTGATGGCAAACGCATCAATAGCTTCGCAGAATTAAGAGCCAAAATCGGCACTAGCCAAATCGGTAAAGAAATTACTATCGGCCTGATCCGCTCGGGTAAACCGATGGACGTGAAAGTCGTCCTTGAAAATGATGAAGGTTCAGCAACAAGAGCTGAAAAATTAACTGAGTCATTATTAGGTGCAACTATTTCTAATGCAACCATTAGCAATACACGTGGTGTTCAAGTCGATAGCGTCGCGCCTAAGTCTCCAGCTGCCGCAATTGGTTTAGTCAAAGGGGACTTAATCTTTGGCGTCAATGACCAACGAGTTGAAACTATTGATCAATTCCGTAAAATTATCGATGGCAAACCACCCGTGTTGGCAATGAAAGTATTACGTGACGGCGAAACCTTATATTTATTAATGCGTAATTAATTGATAAAAATCGGTCTTAAAGTCAATAAAACAGGCTCAGTATCACTCTACTGTGCCTGTTTTTTTATGTTATGCTCAGTACATGTTTAAGAAATAACTGAATCTCCAATATTTTATGGTAAAGAAGCTTACTATTTCTGTCATGCTAGGCCTATTAGCTGCATTGATTATCATCATTGCGGTACCTTCATTGCGTCCGCAAGGTTTAGCTGATTTACTGTATGGCAAAACGGATAGTGAGCCTGTTAGTTATAACAAAGCTGTACGCCGTGCAGCCCCTGCCGTGGTTTATGTCTACAGTAGCTCCAAAGGTAGCTTCTCCCAGTCTGGTCGTGAACTTAAATCGTTAGGCTCTGGTGTCATTATGAGCCCGAATGGCTATATCATTACTAACAAGCATGTTGTTGATAACCCAGACCAAATTTTAGTCGCACTGCAAGATGGCGCAATTTTTGATGCGTTACTGGTAGGCTCTGATACGCTCACCGATCTTGCGGTATTAAAAATTGATGCCGATAACCTCCCAGTGATCCCAATTAATACTCAACGTGTCACCCATGTGGGGGATGTCGTCTTAGCCATTGGCAATCCGTACAATATTGGTCAAACTGTGACTCAAGGTATTATCAGTGCGACAGGTCGTGTTGGCTTAAGCTCCACTCGTCGGCAAAATTTCTTACAAACAGATGCTTCGATTAACTCAGGTAACTCAGGTGGAGCACTGATTAATACCGAAGGTGAGTTAGTGGGAATTAACACTCTGTCCTTTACCGCGGGGCAAGGCATTACCTCTGAAGGCCTCAGTTTTGCTATCCCAACCGCGCTTGCAACAAAAATTATGGATAAGCTGATCCGTGATGGCCGCGTGATCCGTGGTTATATTGGTATTACTGCACGTGAACTACCGCAAATAAGGTCAAACAACAATAATATCAATCAGATACAAGGACTGCGTATTTTCCAAGTTGCCCCAAATGGCCCAGCCGCTAAGTCGGGTATTATGCAAGGGGATATTATTTTATCTGTTGATGGAAAACCTGCAGTTTCTGCCGCTGAAACGATGGACTTAGTTGCAGAAATTCGCCCTGGCAGTAAAGTGTCGGTGCAAATATTACGCGATGGTGAAATGAAAACGATCGATGTGATTATAGAAGAAAATCCTGAAGGGCAAGCAGGATGATGCTACCAAATGAATTTTAATATAAAAATGCCGTTCAATTCAGTTTGAACGGCATTTTTGTTTCAATTCAATAAACGAGAAAACTAGTCGTCTGAATGAACACGCTGAATATCTGCCCCTAAGCCACGCAGTTTATCTTCAATATGTTCATAACCGCGGTCAATGTGGTAAATACGGTCAACCGTTGTAGTGCCTTCCGCAATACAGCCAGCAATCACTAGACTTGCAGATGCGCGTAAATCTGTTGCCATCACTTGTGCACTAGTTAATTTCTCAACTCCATGACATAGCACTGTATTACTTTCAATTTCTGCATGAGCCCCCATACGGATAAGCTCAGGGATGTGCATAAATCGGTTTTCGAAAATCGTTTCAGTGATAAGCCCTGCACCTTCAGCCACTAGGTTAAGTAAGCTAAATTGTGCTTGCATGTCCGTTGGGAACCCTGGGTGTGGTGCAGTACGAATAGTGACCGCTTTAGGGCGCTTACCTTCCATATCTAGGCTAATCCAGTCATCACCTATTTCAATCGTTGCACCCGCTTCACGCAGTTTTGCTAATACCGCATCTAGGGTGTCTGGACGTGCATTGCGGCAAATGACTTTACCACGAGAAACAGCAGCTGCGATTAAGAATGTGCCTGTTTCAATACGGTCTGGCAGAACTTGGTATGTCCCACCGCCTAAACGTTCCACCCCTTCAATCACAATACGGTCAGTTCCTGCACCTGTAATTTTTGCACCAAGAGTGTTTAAGAAGTTGGCAGTATCTTCAATTTCAGGCTCACGCGCAGCATTTTCAATGACGGTAGTGCCTTCAGCTAATGTGGCTGCGGTCATAATTGAAACAGTTGCTCCAACACTGACTTTATCCATCACGATGCATGCCCCTTTCAGGCGACCATCGACGGTAGCTTTCACATAACCATCTTCCAAAACAATATTTGCACCTAACTGTTCTAAACCAGAAATATGTAGATCAACAGGACGAGCACCAATAGCACAACCACCTGGCAGAGAAACTTCACCATGACCAAAACGTGCCACTAAAGGTGCCAGCGCCCAGATAGAAGCACGCATAGTTTTCACGAGGTCATAAGGCGCGCAGTAAGTGCTTACTGTGCTCGCATCAACAAATACAGAACCATTGCGTTTCACTTTCGTACCAAGCTGGTTCAATAATTTGATGGTGGTGTCGATATCCCTCAAATGAGGAACATTCTGTATTTCTACTGGCTCTTCAGCCAATAGAGCAGCGAACAGGATTGGCAGCGCAGCGTTTTTCGCGCCAGAAATAGTAACCTCACCCGATAAACGGGTTGGTCCTTTAACTAAAAACTTATCCATTCAAGTATTCTCGTATGTCGAATTGTACAGGCTGTTCGCTTAGGCTTTGAAATCAAAGGCCACTAAGTTTACGATCGCGCTCCCATTGCGCAGGGGTGTACGCTTTAATTGATAGAGCATGGATGCGGTTATCCGCAATATATTCCATCAATGGCGCATAAATTGCTTGCTGTTGCTTAACACGGCTCATACCGTCAAACATGTCACCGACAGCGATAACCTGAAAGTGGCTACCATCACCCGTAACAATAGCCTCATCCAGAGACAACTTTTCCATCAATACTTGTTTTATTTCGTTGGTTTCCATAGTGACTCTATTATGATTATTTGTGGTTTTTAATTTTACTCTGGCTAATTCTAGTTGAATGTGCCCAATTAGTCACAACTCGAATTAAAAGAGCATAACGCCTATCCTAAAGGATTACGCCTAACACTTAAACCAAAGAAAACGCCTCTTACGCACAAATGCACGTAGAGGCGCTTATTTTTACATAACTTGACTAAATTTAAGACTCATCGCCTTAATCTAGAATGATGCTTTTCACCCCATATAACTCAATAAGTGTATTCAAGTTATCACTGGCCCCAATAATATTCAGAGGCTGTTTTTTGGCTTGAAACTCACCTTTTAAGCGAACTAACATAGCCAGCCCCGTTGAATCTACATGGGTTAAGCCAGAAACATCTATTTTCTCAATATGTTCCAGCAGTGGGGACTTTTTGTCCCAAAACGACATCAATGAGTCACGGTCTAATGACCCCGTCAGATACAACGTTGATTGCGTTTTCTCCCATGCCAATACCTGGCTCATATTAGTTTTTCTCTTCTAACGTAATTGGGGCTTTTGCACTGATTTCTAACTGTTTTGTTAAGCCATCAATACCTTGCTTACGTAAAATATCCCCCCACTCATTTTGCTTGGTGGTGATCATGCTTACGCCTTCAGCAATCATGTCATATGCCTGCCAGTAACCTGTTTTACTGTTTTTACGCCATTGGAAGTCTAAGCGTACTGGTGGACGGCCATTGGTATCAGTTATCGTTACGCGAATGGCAACAATGTTTTTATCACCAATAGGTTGTTCTGGTGCAATTTGGTAAGTTTGACCATGGTACATCGCCAATGCTTGGCCATAAACCTGCTCAAGGTAATCTTCAAATGCCGCAAAGTAGGCATCACGTTGTGCGGGTGTTGCGCCTTTATAGTAAGTACCTAAAACGAGTGCACCTGCATATTTAATTTGCACATAAGGCAGTAATTCTTCACGGACAATCGTTCTTAGATATTCAGGATCTTGTTTGATTTTCGGCTGTTCAGATTTCAACCGAGTAAAAGTTTTTGCTGCCGCCTCATCCATTAATTTATACGGATTAGTTTGGTCTACTGCCATCGCAAATGGCGCAATAGCCAACATGGCAACCATCATTAAACGTTTAAACATAATTCATTCCTTTAACTATTTTGAGGGAGCTTCACATTACTTAGATGCAGGCTCTGCACCTTGGCTATCGCCACTCTTATACAAGAACTGCCCGATTAAATCTTCTAACACCATAGCGGGTTTAGTATCCTCAAGGCGTCCGCCATCTTTCAAAATCGCAATCCCTAACTCCTCATCATCAGGGCCAATATTCATGGCAATATACTGTTCACCCAGTAAACCTGATGTACGAATGGATAAAGAACTTGAATCTGGAATATTGTCATATTCACTTAATAAGTCGATTTTCACTTCAGGTACATAGTTCTTTTTATCGAGAGTGATACTGGCAACACGGCCGACAACCACACCACCGACTTTGATCGGAGAACCTTCTTTCAAGCCACCAATATTTTCAAAAGACGCTGAAATTTGATAGGTAGATTGGCTACCAATTGATTTCAAATCGGCGACTTTTAAACACAAAAAGATAATTGCGGCAATCGCCAACAACATAAAACAGCCAACCCATATTTCACTTTTTTTACTTTGCATGACTTAGTTCCCAAACATCAGTGCGGTAAGTACGAAATCCAGTCCTAAAACAGACAATGACGCGTGAACAACGGTTCTCGTTGTTGCTTGGCTGATCCCTTCCGAGGTTGGAATTGCATCATAGCCATTAAACAGTGCGATCCACGTCACCGTAAAAGCAAACACTAAACTTTTGATAACACAGTTAACCAGATCTAATCGCCAGTCGATAGAAGATTGCATTGATGCCCAGAAAAAGCCTTCATCAATCCCCTTCCAATCCACACCGACTAATGCGCCACCTAAAATCCCGACAGCCACAAAAATCAGTGATAACAAAGGCATACTAATAAAACCCGCCCAAAAGCGTGGCGCAATAACCCGTCTTAATGGGTCAACTGCCATCATTTCTAAGCTCGAAATCTGTTCCGTAGCTTTCATTAAGCCAATTTCGGCGGTCAACGCCGAACCTGCACGCCCTGCAAATAACAAGGCCGTCACAACAGGGCCAAGCTCTCTTAATAAAGAAAGCGCCACCATCATGCCAAGGCTAGCTTCTGCACTGAATGTGGTGAGGACAAGATAACCTTGTAGCCCCAGTACCATGCCAATAAATAAGCCCGATACGGCCACAATCAATAAAGACTGTACGCCCACAGCATACAGTTGCTTCATCAGAAGTGGCCACTGCTTGCCAAATTCAGGTTTCCCCAATAAGGCACGAAACAGCATATATCCAGCTCGACCAAAGGCAGAAAAAATATCAATCCACCGACGTCCGAAGGCTGCTATCGCCTTTATTATCATCTTATTTTACCCTAATAAATCGGCCAGATAATCATTGGCAGGAAAACGGAACGGCACGGGACCATCAGCGATACCATCAAGAAATTGGCGCACTCTAGGGTCTTGATTATCACGCAGCTCTTCACCCGTTCCCTGAGCAATAACATGCTGCTGGGCAACAATATACGCATTATCTGCAATGCTCAATACCTCTGGCACATCGTGAGAAACGACCACACACGTTACGCCAAGCGCTTGATTCAGTTCATCAATTAATTTAACTAAGACCCCCATAGTAATTGGGTCTTGCCCCACAAAGGGTTCATCAAACATGATCAAATCAGGGTCAAGGGCAATGGCACGTGCGAGTGCAGCACGGCGAGCCATCCCACCCGAAAGCTCTGATGGCATCAATTTTGCGGCGCCGCGTAACCCAACCGCCTCTAATTTCATCATCACTGTCGTGTGAATTAAAGACTCTGGCAAGTTTGTGTGTTCTCGCAGCGGAAATGCCACGTTATTGAACACATCCATATCGGTGAACAGCGCTCCTGATTGGAATAGCATGCTCATTTTTTTACGTGATTGATATAACTTGGAACGTGATAGCGACGGAATATTGTCACCATCAAACCAAATTTCCCCCTCACTTGGCCGTAATTGCCCACCAATCAAGCGCAGCAATGTGGTTTTACCAATCCCAGATGGCCCCATTATTGCCGTAATTTTACCACGAGGGACAGTCAGGTTAATATTTTCAAATATTTTCCGATTGCCTCGAGTAAAGGACATGTTCCGTACTTCAATTAAGTTGTCTGTCTGTGATTGCATTATTAAATAACTCGTTATACATCATGCCTGAGTATGCATTTATCCGTTCAGATATTACCGAAAGATAAACTGAAAATCGTCAAATATCACAACAAAGTGGAATTTATAGTATCATAGCGTCAAAAAGGTAATTGTTAATATTGTAGCTGTTTTTTATCTCTAAAAAGCGGCTAACTCCCTATGGAATTTACCTATAGTTAGGTAACTCTTTCATTAATAAAAGCAGATAGCTCTTAGAGTGTTGCAATTTACTAGCATGAGAATACGTGAATTAGCGAATACATTTTTGGTTTAGGGTGCTAATGACAGCGTATTTCATCTACCTTAAACATAAACAAAATAGCGATTAGGTGCAAAACTATCATTAAGAATAGCTTAACAGACAAAATACTTACTGATACTAAGTATTCGTTATACAATTTGATTTCGCTAATCCGATTAACTTAAAAGCTACGCATGGAACTAGAAATGTCAAACTTCGATTTTCAGAAAGTAGGTAAAGAAGTTCTCCATATCGAACACGACGGCTTAAAAAACCTCGAACAATATATTAATCATGATTTTGACTGTGCTTGCCAACTGATTTTCGGCTGTAAAGGCAAAGTTGTCGTTATGGGTATGGGAAAGTCGGGGCACATTGGCAGGAAGATTGCCGCAACATTAGCTAGTACTGGGACACCTTCGTTTTTTGTTCATCCTGGTGAGGCTAGCCATGGCGATCTTGGCATGATCACTAGTAAAGATGTGGTATTAGCCATTTCAAATTCAGGGGAATCAGGGGAAATTTTAGCGTTACTACCTGTTTTAAAACGTATTAAGGTTCCCTTAATCTGTATGACTAACAACCCTGATAGTAATATGGGGAAATATGCAGATGTGCACCTGTGCATTAAAGTACCACAGGAAGCCTGCCCATTAGGGCTCGCGCCAACGACCAGTACAACCGCAACCTTAGTCATGGGTGATGCCTTAGCTATCGCATTATTGACTGCCCGTGGGTTTACAGCGGATGATTTCGCACTTTCTCACCCAGGCGGCGCACTCGGGCGCAAACTTTTACTCTTAGTTCGTGATTTAATGAATACGGGTGAAGATATCCCCCATATCCCTAAAAGCGCGTCTTTGCGGGAAGCTTTAGTCGAGATAACCCGTAAAAAACTGGGTATGACGGTTATCTGTGATGACGATATGAATATTGAGGGCATTTTTACAGATGGTGACTTGCGCCGTATCTTTGATATGGGAATTGACCTAAATAACGCGAAAATTGCAGATCTCATGACGCCAGGTGGCATTCGGGTTTCGCCCAATATGCTCGCGGTTGAAGCGCTTAATTTAATGCAATCAAAACACGTGACCTCATTATTAGTCGCACAAGACAACAAATTAGTCGGTGTTTTACACATGCACGATCTGCTCCAAGCAGGTGTTGTATAATATAAGGAAATACCATGAGTTCTCAAAACGTGGATACTTGCTACGGCCCTGTGGCAACATCCGTTATCGAAAAAGCCGCTAAAATTAAGCTGCTAATTTGTGATGTTGACGGTGTGATGTCCGATGGCTTGGTATATATGGGCAATAGTGGTGAAGAGCTCAAAGCTTTTAATGTACGTGATGGCTATGGCATTCGTTGTCTATTAACGTCCAATATTGACGTCGCCATTATTACAGGCAGAAAAGCGAAACTCCTTGAAGATAGAGCAAAAACTTTAGGCATTACACATCTTTACCAAGGCCAAAGCGATAAGCTTTTGGCGTATCGCGAACTGTTGGATACACTACAGCTAGCAGAAGACGAAGTAGCTTATATTGGCGACGACCTTATCGATTGGCCAGTAATGGCTCGAGTTGGGCTATCTGTTGCTGTTGCGGATGCACATCCACTGCTATTACCAAAAGCGAACTACATAACACGCATCGCTGGTGGAAAGGGTGCAGTACGTGAACTTTGTGACCTGATCCTTCTTTCCCAAGGTAAATTGGAAGAAGCAAAAGGCTTATCGATATAACGAATAGATTGAATTCATGAGCAATGCGAAGAAGTGGTTAATCATTATTTTATCCTTAGTTGTGCTGGGGCTTATCGGCTGGAATTTAGCGGGTAATGACACATCAGACTCACAGGAAAAAGTAATCAATGATGGGCAACCTAATTATCAAACTGATGATTCAGTAACTTACGTCTATAACCCAACAGGAAATCTAGCGTATAAACTCGTTTCGGATAAAATTGATAATTATACCGAAGGAAAAATCACGTGGTTTTCGAAACCCGTTTTAACCACTTATAATGAAGCGGGCGTGCCAACATGGACAGTCACTGCCTTTAAAGCAAGGTTAACAAACGATCGAGTGCTTTATCTGTACAGTGATGTTCAAGTCGATAGCTTAACGAAAGAGTCGCAAATTCAACGAATTACAACTGAAAGTGCAGTTGTCAATTTGACAACACAAGACGTTTCATCTGACGATAAAGTGACCATTATTGGACATGGTCTTAATTCTACTGGTCTAAAAATGAAGGGAAATCTTCGTACTAGAACCGCAGAATTAATCGAAGATGTGAAAACTCATTATGTGTTACAACCAGAAGAGCATCAAAATGAATCAAGTAACTAAGAAGCGTTTTATTCAAGGAGCGGTTGCCAGTGCAATTTTGGCTCTTAGCCTCCCAGCGATGGCATTAAAAAGTGACACCCAGCAACCGATGACAATTAACTCGGTTAAGCAATCCCTTGATCTAGAAAAGAACGTCACCACATTTACCGATGACGTCATCATTAAACAAGGTTCAATTGATATTCGAGCCAACAAAGTGGTTGTAACACGTCCAAGCAGCGACTCCGATAAAATCGTCATCGAAGCATTTGGTAACCCTGTGACCTTTTATCAGCTACAAGATGACGGCAAGCCAATTAAAGGCCATGCAAACAAAGCGCGTTATGAAGTTGATAAACAGCTCGTCACGTTAACGGGCGGTGCGTATTTAGAGCAGCTAGACAGCAATATTAAAGGCGACAAAATCACCTATGTTGTGCCAACACAGCAAATGGAAGCCTTTAGTGATAAAGGCAAGCGCGTGACTACTGTGATTTTGCCAGCGCAATTGCAAGAAAAAGGCCCAGCAGCAAACAATTCATCAGCAACTACGGGTAAGAGTAAATAATCGTTATGGCGACACTAACCGCAGAGAATCTGGCTAAATCCTATAAAAAACGCAAGGTTGTTGAAGATGTCAGCCTTGAAGTTAAATCAGGCGAAATTGTTGGCCTGTTAGGGCCAAATGGTGCCGGTAAAACCACCACCTTTTATATGGTTGTGGGCATTGTTCAGCGGGATGCGGGCAAAATTTTAATTGATGGTGAAGATATCAGCTTACTGCCACTGCATGAACGTGCGCGCCGCGGTATTGGCTATCTTCCTCAAGAAGCCTCTATTTTCCGTCGCCTTAGCGTTTATGATAACCTGATGGCGGTATTGGAAATCCGCGAAGATTTAACCTCTTCCCAACGTAAAGAACGTGCTGAAGAGTTAATGGAAGAATTTAGCATCACACATCTTCGCGACAGCATGGGGCAATCCCTTTCTGGTGGGGAACGCCGCCGAGTTGAGATTGCAAGGGCCCTCGCCGCTAATCCAAAATTCATCTTATTGGATGAACCCTTTGCGGGTGTCGACCCAATTTCTGTCTTGGATATTAAAAAAATTATCCAACATTTACGTGACTATGGCCTCGGTGTTTTGATTACCGACCATAACGTCCGTGAAACGTTAGATGTGTGTGAAAGAGCCTATATTGTCAGCCAAGGTCACCTGATTGCCCATGGTACACCAACCATGATATTGGAAAATGAACAAGTGAAACGTGTATACTTAGGTGAAGGTTTCCGGTTATAAACCGTATGTCGTATTCTATTGTTAGGGAGAAGAAAACAGTTTCATGAAGCAAAGTTTGCAGCTCAGAGTCAGTCAACAACTTGCGATGACCCCTCAATTACAACAGGCAATCCGTCTGCTGCAACTTTCTACACTTGAGCTTCAACAAGAAATCCAACTTGCGTTGGAAACTAACCCGCTTCTTGAGCAAGAAGAGTTAGGTTCTGAAACTGACTCGATTGATTCCCTTGCCACCACAGACAGCAGTGAGCTCGATACCAAAGACGCCTTAGAAAACAATGACATGCCTGAAGAACTTCCTCTTGATGCGGATTGGGACGAAATCTACACAGCAGGAACACCTTCAGGTACCAGCAACGATTACAGCTTCGATGAACTCCCTGTTTACCAAGGTGAAACCACTCAGACACTGCAAGATTACCTGATATGGCAATCGGATCTCACGCCGTTTACGGATACTGACCGTGCTATTGCCACCGCAATTATTGACTCCATAGATGACTCTGGCTATCTCACAACAACAATCTCTGATATACATGAAGGGATTGATAATCCAGAAATTAGTTTAGAAGAAGTGATTGCGGTACTTAAACGCATCCAGCACTTTGACCCACTTGGTGTCGCGGCACAAGATTTAAAAGAGTGTTTATTAATTCAGCTTTCGCTCTACCCAAAAGAAACGGAAGGTCTACAAGAAGCAAAGTTAATCATTACCAACCATATTGATTTACTGGCTAACCGTGATTTTAGGCAGCTTGGTAAATTAACGCGTTTAAAGGAAGATGCTTTAAAAACGGCTATCGACTTAATTCTCGCATTAAATCCAAAGCCAGGGCAGTCTATCAATACAGGTGAATCGGAATATGTTATTCCTGATGTTTTAGTGAAAAAGATAGCTGGGCACTGGCAAGTTGAGTTAAATACAGATAGCATTCCTAAACTCAGTATTAACAATCATTATGCTTCGATGGCAAATAGTTCAGCTAGCGATGATGATACACAATATATTCGCAGCCACCTGCAAGATGCAAAATGGTTGATTAAAAGCTTAGAAAGCCGCCATGAAACCTTGTTAAAAGTGGCGACCTGTATTGTCGAACAGCAACAAGAATTCTTTGAGCTGGGAGAGGAACACATGAAACCCATGATACTGGCGGATATTGCCTATCAAGTGGACATGCATGAATCCACCATCTCGCGAGTGACAACTCAAAAGTTTCTCCACAGCCCACGAGGCATTTTTGAGTTGAAGTATTTTTTCTCCAGCCATGTAAGCACGGATACAGGTGGCGAAGCCTCCTCTACCGCGATTCGAGCCTTGGTGAAAAAACTGGTTGCTGCGGAAAACCCCGCAAAACCATTGAGTGACAGTAAATTGACGAGTATGCTGGCAGAGCAAGGTATTCAAGTGGCTCGTCGTACTGTTGCTAAGTATCGTGAATCGTTATCTATTCCGCCCTCAAACCAGCGTAAACAACTGGTTTAATTGATAAAATAAGGAAGGTTGTATGGAATTTCAGATTACTGGACACAATATTGAAGTTACTCCAGCACTGCGTGAAACTGTTGAGAAAAAACTCAGTAAATTAGAGCAACTGTTTGACCGTATTAACAGTATCCAAGTCGTCCTGAAAGTTGAAAAAGTTCAGCAAATTGCTGAAGCAACCGTGCAAGTCAATGGAGCGGAGCTCCATGCATCAGCGGAAGAAAATGACATGTATGCCGCTATCGATTTACTGGTAGACAAACTGTCGCGCCAATTAACCAAACATAAAGAAAAACTGAGACAACATTAATACATTGAGGTGGCTGATTCGTTAGCCAACGAATGTTTCAAACCAGATGGTGGCATACATCATCTGGTTTTGTAGTCCTAAGTGAACAATAAAATGAATAGTGATATAGAAATCCAGTTAAACGATGTTTTATCATCAGCCTGTACACGTAATAATATTGTGTGCACCAGTAAAAAAAGAGCCCTAGAAATTATTAGTGAGCTGGCTGCCGTTGAATTGGAATTACCTGAAAATACGGTATTTGAAGCGTTATTAACCAGAGAAAAAGTCGGTACCACGGGTATTGGTGGCGGGATTGCAATCCCTCATGGCAAGTTAGATGAAAGCGAAAGTTCCCATGCTGTTGGTGTATTTTTGCATTTAGAAGAACCTATTGCCTTTGATGCGATTGATAATCAGCCTGTTGACCTGCTTTTTGCACTACTTGTGCCATCTGATCAATGCAAAACGCACTTACACACGCTCTCACTTATCGCCAAAAAGCTGGCCGATAAAACATTCTGTAAGCGTCTGCGTAGCGCACAAAGTGATGATGAACTATATAGTATTATTACTGAGTAAGTGATAATTTATGTGTCTTGCTATAGATTAATGATATTGCTATGGTTTTTATCATTAAAAACATGCAAAACACAGTTTATTAAGAAATACATCATTAGGAAACGAAAGGGAGTAAGCTCATGGTGCTGATGATTGTCAGCGGCCGTTCCGGTTCGGGGAAATCCGTTGCCTTACGTGCGCTGGAAGATATGGGTTTCTATTGCGTGGATAACCTGCCAGTCGTATTACTGCCAGAGTTAGCCAATTCACTGGCTGATCGTAACATCTCAGCAGCAGTGAGTATCGACGTGCGTAATATGCCCGACAATCCAGAAGTGTTTGAAGAAGCGATTGATAAATTACCCGCTAGCTTCTCTCCACAACTATTGTTTCTGGATGCCGATCGCAACACCCTGATCCGCCGCTACAGCGATACTCGCAGGTTGCACCCACTTTCAAGTAAAAACCTGTCTCTTGAAAGCGCAATTGACGAAGAAAATGAGCTCCTAGAGCCTCTTCGTTCACGGGCAGATTTAGTTATCGATACCTCTGAGATGTCTGTGCATGAACTTGCAGAAATGCTAAGAACGCGTTTAATGGGCAAACGTGAGCGTGAGCTGACAATGGTGTTTGAATCTTTCGGCTTCAAACATGGTATCCCTATTGATGCGGACTATGTTTTTGATGTGCGCTTTTTACCAAACCCACACTGGGACCCGAAACTGCGCCCAATGACAGGCCTTGATCGCCCTGTTGCTGCATTCTTGGATAGGCACACTGAAGTTCACAACTTTATCTACCAAACCCGTAGCTATTTAGAGTTATGGCTACCGATGCTAGAAACGAACAACCGTAGCTACTTAACCGTTGCGATTGGCTGTACGGGGGGGAAACACCGTTCTGTCTATGTTGCAGAACAGCTTGCTGACTATTTCCGCTCCCGTGGTAAAAACGTGCAATCGCGCCACAGGACTCTCGAAAAACGCAAGTAGCTGAAATGACTGTAAAAGCCACCATAACGCTAAAAAACCGCCTTGGAATGCATGCAAGACCAGCTATGTTACTTTATGATTTAGTTCAACAATTTAACTCTAAGGTTATTTTGCGGAATAATAGCCAAATTGAGGCAGAGGCGGATAGCGTTATCGCAATGTTGATGTTAGACTCGGAACAAGGCAGTAAAATTGATATTGAAGTGAGTGGTGCAGATGAAAATCAGGCATTATCCGCAATTGTTAACCTATTCGAGAGTGGGTTTGATGAAGAGTAAGCCTATTTCTACCTAACAATAAAAATATCAATATGCGTATTTTTACAAAGGCAGGCTTGGAGATCGTGATCCTGATCTCTTCCCTTTAAAGCGCATAGCGCCTAATATTTTAAACAAATTTATTAATAGCAACACCCCCTACCTTCTGGGTGGGGGGTGTTTGCTTTGTACGTCTCTATTGGAGTGTGGTATGACAAAGCCAACAATTATTATCAATGATTTAGATGCTGAACGCTTAGATGCACTAATGGAACAGCCAGCTTACGCAGGCACCCCTGTTGCTGAAGCGCTCAATGATGAACTTGACCGTGCGGATATTCTTAGCCCACAAGAAATTCCTGCTGACGTGGTCACAATGAACAGTACGGTTCGCTTTTTAGACCTCATTAGTAATGAAGAGCGCACACGTACATTAGTTTACCCTGCCTCGCTAAAAGACAGTGCAGAACAGTTATCTGTTATGGCGCCTATCGGTGCTGCACTATTAGGTATGCACGTTGGCGACGAAATTAGCTGGGAGCTGCCAAACGGTGTGCAAACACGCGTTCGTGTTCTTGAAATCGTGTATCAGCCAGAAGCGGCTGGTGAATTTCACCGTTAATTTCGACTTGCTGAATTAAGGATGGCTTAGCGAAAAAAGTTTTCTTGAAAAACTCAGGCAAGTCTTCTGGCATATTCAGGCACTCATTGAGTGCCTTTTTTGTGCCTAGTTATCTTGATAGATGATGCTACGGTTTTTTCGTTATACGCAGTAGCCTTTTGTGTTGCCACTGGCGAAAAAATTTATCCAATAAAAAGAGCCTAATCACCTTTATCGCTAATAACCCACCCCAAATAGACATCACCCAAATTGGCCAATCACGCTGCGGAGTATAAAAAGAGTTAACGGTATACAATACGGCACACACAATAATCGCAATGATGATGTTCTTCAGTAGTTTTATTTCATCATTAACCCGCTTTTTCGCCTCTTCTATACGGCTGTCCAACGCATAACTTTCGAGTAAAGGCTCAGAGGTTAGCTCTGATACACTCACATTAAAAACGGATGCAAGTGCACTTAGAGTTTCTAAACTTGGCACTTCATTATTTTCAATGCGTTGGATCGTTCTTGTACTTAGGGATGACAATTGAGCAAGTTGCTCTTGCGACCAAGCTCTTGCCAATCTGAGCTGCTTGACTTTGTTTTCCATCATAACCTACCTTAGACCTAGCAATCTTCGTGTATGGCTATACTGTCAACTCAATAGAATTTTGACCACGACGCCTTAGCGACAGAGGGACGACAATAACATGACAGTTTATAAATCAATAAATTAGATAATATTATCACCAAGTAAAAGCGCCTAATAAAAAGTATTAGGCGCTTAAAGTTGTTCGTTAGATGAGGAAAGCCTTACTCCCCTGCAATACTCATTTCTGGGATCAACACAGAGCCGCACTGAATATTACTGCGAGTTTCGATATCATCAGCAATAGTGACCATATTGGCCCACATATCTTTTAAATTACCTGCAATAGTAATTTCACTCACTGGGTATTGGATTTCGCCGTTTTCAACCCAAAAGCCTGATGCACCACGAGAGTAATCCCCTGTAATGCCGCTCACACCTTGCCCCATTAACTCAGTAACGACTAAACCTGTTCCCATTTGTTTGAGCAATGCATCAAAAGAAAGCCCTTGCCCAGCGATACGCCAGTTATGAATTCCCCCCGCATGGCCTGTACTCTGTAAGCCCAGCTTTCGAGCTGAATAACTGGTCATTAGCCACGTTTGTAGAACGCCATCTTCCACGATATTACGCTCAGTTGTGCGTACACCTTCGCTATCGAAAGGTGAGGAGGCTAAACCGCCAATTAAATGTGGCTGCTCATTAATGGTTAACCAGCTTGGTAAAATTTGTTTGCCAAGGCTGTCTAATAAAAAGGACGATTTACGGTAAATGCTGCTGCCGCTGATCGCCCCAACAAGGTGACCAAACAACCCTGTCGCCACTTCTGACGCAAAAATGACAGGGGCTTTCATCGTTGGCAGTTTTCTTGGGGATAGACGCGCTAACGTGCGGCGAGCGCATTCTTGCCCCACCCACTCAGGGGATTTCAATGCATCCACACTGCGACCAATGGTGTAAGCGTAGTCACGCTCCATATCACCATTATGCTCTGCAATAACGCAGCTCGACATAGAATAACGACTTGAACAATAGCTTTGCAGCATGCCGTGGGAGTTCCCAAACACGCGCACACCGTAGTGGCCGTTAAAGCTACCGCCCTCGGTATTCACAATGCGCGAGTCCGCATTGAGCGCTGACATTTCAGCGATAGACGCTAAGCGGATGGCTTCTTCAGGAGAGAGCGCTGTCGCTTGGAATAATTTAAGATCAGGTGCTTCAAACGCCA
Source organism: Providencia xihuensis (assembly GCF_041953405.1). NCBI lineage: Bacteria > Pseudomonadati > Pseudomonadota > Gammaproteobacteria > Enterobacterales > Morganellaceae > Providencia > Providencia xihuensis. The sequence goes on from NZ_CP169565.1 coordinate 3,745,579, forward strand.
GCAATGATTTTTCTGCTGGGCCCGCACAAGGGTCTTCAGAGGTATAATTCGCAATATCGATAGCGGCTTGAACGGTACGCTCGATGGCTTCAGGGCTTAAATCTGTTGAAGATGCGCTACCTTTACGCTGTTGGTGATAAACGGTGATCCCAAGGGCACCATCACTGTTAAATTCAACATTTTCAACTTCGCCTTGACGGGTACTAACGCTTATCCCTGTGCTTTTATTCACTGCCACTTCCGCGGCATCACAACGTGACTTTGCAAATTCTAATGCGTGCGCAACTGCATCTTCGAGTTTTTTACGTTGTTCTGTGACTTGTTCGGTTACACTCATGCATTCAATCCAATAATGTGGGGAAAATGTTTTTCTGCCCTAACATGCAAATGCTAGGTAGTCATAAAGGGGTTTTCCCAGTTACAATAGATAATAGTCAAATGTTAACACTCACAACGCAGTAAATCATATTAATTACGTGTAATTTCACGACTGTGTTTGGAAAAAGGAAAATCGATATGGCCAAACAGCCTGATGACTGGCTGGATGACATCCCAGCGCCGCAAGACGAAGAAGACGAGGAGATCATTTGGGTCAGCAAAAGCGAAATTAAACGCGATGCTGAGATCCTCAAAAAACTGGGGGCTGAACTCGTTGATTTAAGTAAAAGCGAGCTTGAACGTATTCCATTGGACACTCAACTACTTGAGGCCATTGAGCTCGCTCAAAAAATTAAACGTGAAGGTCGGCGTCGACAATTACAGCTTATCGGTAAGTTATTACGTTCACGTGAAGTGGAACCGATTACCGAAGCCCTTGATAAACTGAAAAACCGCCATAACCAGCAAGTCGTTATTCTGCATAAATTGGAAGATTTACGCACCCGTTTGCTGGAAGGGGGTGATGATGTGATTGAAGAAGTGGTGACGCTGTTCCCAACAACGGACAGGCAACAACTGCGCGCCCTTGTGCGTAATGCGAAAAAAGAACGTGAAGGCAACAAACCGCCAAAAGCGTATCGTCAAATATTCCAATATTTGAAAGACCAATCTGAAATCGCCTAATCGTTTTCCCCTACGCCTATTTTGGGCTAGGGGCTGTTTATCTTTGCTGCTGATTTTTACCGCTAAAAAGGTCAAAAAACAATTAAAACAATGATAAATGTGTCAATCAAGATGACTGACTATTATCTACGTTAGCTATTGTGCTTAAACGCTGCCCTGCGGGTTCGATTAAAGCGCGTTTCACTCATTTGATGCTGTGTTGAGAGGCTCTTGCCTAGTTCACTAGGCGGCGAATCTCTCGCCTTGCCTAAAATGGCTTTAATTCGAATAAAAATTGACCATCAAAGATAAACAGCCCCTAGGGGAAAATCCTAAAAAGCATCCCTTCCATTGATAGCCCGCGTAAAGCGGCGTACTATTCGCCTGTTAGTCATACTCTGACCCGTATTATCGCGGCTGCTGAACCCCGATAAATAATGAGGAAGATATGGATAATACTCGAAATAGAGCATGGCGCAGAGCCCAAGCTCGTACCAATAAATCACGTGATCAACTGAACGCTCGCCTCGTCGACTGTTATGCGCCAGAAAAAAACTGGAAACAGATGTATGGGCGCAGTGAAAAAATGATCCGCGCAGCCCAACTTGGCATGGCCTATCCGCAAGTAAGCAGCGCCAAGCTTGTGCGTAATAGCCTTGATGAGATACAAGAAGATTAATGAATATTTTATTCATTTGCAGTAAAAATCAATGGCGTAGCCCAACCGCTGAACAGATCTGGCGCAATCATGCAAGCTGGGTCACCCGTTCAGCGGGAACCAGCCGCCACGCCAAACGCCCCGTTAATGCCGATTTAATCCGTTGGGCTGATGTCATTTTTGTGATGGAACAAAAACACAAAAACCGCCTTAAAGCTGATTTTTCGCGCCTACTTGAACACAAGCCCCTCCATGTTCTGGATATTCCTGATGATTATCAGTATATGGCTCCTGAACTGATAGCCTTACTGGAAGATGCAGTCCCTCACATCCTTAACCAAACTGCTGTTTAATTGCCTCAAGCAAGGTGGGAAACGTCGTGTAGCCTTCTCTATCCAGAAAATGCCCTGCATTCTCTTCTAAGATAACCTGTGTTTTTAATGCCTCCGCCAGCACTTTTGATGAGGATGGTGAGACAATTTCATCATTGGTCGATATGATTGAAATTCGCTTATCAGCCAGATCAGTTAATGTTGCATAGCCGAGTGGGCTCAAAGTGTGACTACGCAGCTCAGGTAGCGTCTGTTGCTCTTCATCAAAACCAGACACTAAGACATACCCCTTAACCGCTTGATTCTTATTTTGTAAAAAACGCAATGCGGTAACACAACCAAGGCTATGGCCAATCAACACAGACTCTTTATCAATGTCAAAAGGAAGCTGTTGCAAGCGCTGCTGCCATTTTACTGGATCAGGGGATAAAGAATCTGGCATGTCTGGCACATCAACTTGCGCACCAAGCGCTTCAAGCTGGCTTTTTAACCATGGGAACCAATTTTTTTCGGGGGATGCTGTATAGCCATGGATAATAACGAATTTTTGATTTATTAATGGCCGTAACATCGAAGTGAAGTTGCTCATCTTAGAATTCCTATCAACTCAGTCATCTTGCTTAGACTTTACCATGAGTGATTGGAAAATCAGTTAGCACTTTTTGTTATATCTAAAGCAAAAACAAATTCGTCTTCCCACATGTCTTGTGCATCATTCATCACATCAATAATATCGGAAAATTCGATGCGTTGTTCTGCACTCATGTGGCTAAAAATAATTGTCACGGGAAGCTCAATGCCTGCAGAAACCATGTCCCACAAAGCATCGAGGTTATGACCAAACCAATCTGGAAGCGAAAATTGCTGAGCAAATTGCTGATAAAAATCATTCAGTGTGTTTATCTGGCGAAAATCAAAGCTCACCTGTTTGCTCATCGCGATGCTTCCTTTAATTAACTTGTTTAAAGCTCTTATAATGGTCGTGGGTAACAAAAATCATCCCATCTGAAGAGTATAGCAAACGATCGGCCCCGCGGTGCCCACAACGGTAGTTGATATCCGCTTCAAACCATTGGCGATTATCTGCGATAGGCAATGATTTTTCGCGATTCGAAAAACGATCCCCCCCAATTGCCCGCCCAGGTAAGACATCGCAAAGATTGCCTTTTTTGGCATCCCAACCCGCTTGTCTCGCCTCTTTTTTCGTTAAATAAAATGCAGGAAGTTTTTGATATTTCTGCATATAACTAACGACATTCTGTTGATCAGTCAGTTGGTCAATAGTTTTAGGAAGGGCATTTTCTCGGGCGATTGTTTGTTCTGGAATCGCTGGTTTGTCTGCTTGTGGTTTATCTTGAACATCACCGCCACGAAAGTATAGGCTCAGTACAATCAAAACGGCCATCAACACCAGTGATATAACTCTTTTATTCATTTATTACCTTCATAATGACAATAACGGCAACCCATACTGGCGCAAAGGCTGCCGTTTAACCCGCTATAACGTGGGATATCGCGAAATTATGCAGTACCACCCACCGTCATTTTGTCTAATTTCAGGGTTGGCTGACCGACGCCCACTGGCACACTTTGGCCTTCTTTACCACAAACGCCGACACCTTTGTCTAGTGCGAGGTCATTACCTACCATGGAAATTTGCTGCATCGCCTCAACACCAGAGCCAATCAGTGTAGCCCCTTTCACTGGCGATGTGATTTTCCCATTTTCAATTAAGTAGGCTTCAGAGGTTGAAAACACAAATTTACCCGAGGTGATGTCAACCTGACCGCCGCCAAAATTCGGTGCGTAAATGCCTTTGTCGACGCTAGCAATGATTTCTTCTGGCGTTGAAGAACCTGCCAGCATGTAAGTGTTCGTCATGCGCGGCATTGGCAGATGCGCATAAGATTCACGACGTGCATTACCTGTTGGGGAAACGCCCATCAGGCGTGCATTCAGTTTATCTTGAATATAGTTACGTAAAATACCATTTTCTATTAGGACGTTATATTGCCCTGGTACCCCTTCATCATCGATAGCAAGAGAACCACGACGACCCGCAATCGTGCCATCATCCACCACAGTACACAGTGGCGAAGCCACTTGCTCCCCCATTTGCCCGGAAAATACGGATGTCCCACGACGGTTAAAGTCACCTTCAAGGCCATGGCCAACCGCTTCGTGTAACAGTACACCTGGCCAACCCGCTCCCAGTACCACAGGCATCATTCCAGCAGGTGCTGCAACGGCAGATAAATTCACCAACGCCATACGTACCGCTTCACGGGCATATTGCTCTGCCACAATTTGGCCTTGATGTAATTCTAAGAAATATTCATAACCATAACGGCCACCACCGCCACTGGCACCACGTTCACGCTTGCCGTCATGTTCGACTAATACACTGACCGAAAGGCGCACTAATGGGCGAATATCTGCCGCCAATGTACCATCAGTTGCGGCAACCAGTACTTGCTCGTAAACACCTGTTAAACTCGCATTCACTTCGATAACACGCGGGTCTTCAGCACGGGCGACTTGGTCAACACGGTGCAATAAATCAATTTTTTGTTCACGCGACAGGCTCTGTAATGGATCAACTACGGAGTACAGTTTTTTGTATTCAACATTGCTTAAAACGCGTGATTTACCAGAGCCTTGTTCGTTCACAATGCTTCGTGCTGCGGTAGCGCTTTGCATCAGCGCTTGCAGTGAAATTTGGTCTGCATAAGCAAACCCTGTTTTTTCCCCGCTTACCGCTCTTACACCAACACCTTGGTCAATATTGTAAGAGCCATCTTTAATGATCCTATCTTCAAGTACCCAAGACTCATGGAAACTTGATTGAAAAAACAGATCCGCATAATCCAGATGGCGCTCAGATAATACCCCTAAAATGTCATACAGATTTTCTTGCCCAAGGCGGTTGGCGGCCAGCAAATGTTCGCTGACAGAAGCTAAACTCATATTCGTTACTCTTTGGTTGCGTCTTTTTTAATCAGAGAGGTCAGTTGCGGTCTGAAGCGGTTATGTTTAACGACTCGAATTTGCTCACGCATGACACTCAAACTGTCTGTTTTAATATTCAATACCGTCGATGCCACTGCATCCACGTTCTTTTTCATCACTTTACCCCAACCATCAACGGCAAGGCTATGACCCCACGTGCGGCGGGTTCCATGCACACCCACTTGAGCAGGTGCCAAAATATAACATTGGTTTTCAATCGCACGAGCGCGCAATAATGGCTCCCAGTGTGCTTGACCGGTATAACGGGTAAATGCGGCTGGAACAGAAATAATCTCCGCACCTTGTTCGCGCAGCGCTTGGAACAAGCCTGGGAAACGTAAGTCATAACAAATCGTCATCCCTAACCGACCCACAGGGGTATCCACCACCGTAATATGTTCTCCGCGTTGATAAATCACAGACTCATTATAGTTCCCTTGCTCATCTTCAATATTCACATCAAACATATGAATTTTATCGTAGCGAGCTTTGATATTGCCTTCGGAATCAAATAATAAGCTGCTGCTTGTAATACGTTCGAGATCTTCACGGCTGACCATCGGCATAGACCCAACGAGGATCCACACATTATACCGTTTCGCCATGCTGCTGATAGCGTCTTGCAGCGGGCCTTTTCCTTGGACCTCAGCTTGTTTACGGTAAGTCGCGGCGTCCGCAAAGAGCAATGCATTTTCAGGTGTCAAAACTAACTGAACAGTCTCTGGCAACTGTTTGATTTGCTGCTCGATTTGCGCCAAATTGTGCTTAGTATTATTTCCGCTACATAACTGCAAAAGTGCAACGTTACCATTTTTCATTACTCTTGAGTCTCCTTTAGTTGACGTAATACTTCATCAATTTTTGGCTCGTCCAAGCTACCTGTTACACGATAACGGATAACAGAAACTTTGCTCCATAATGGACCGAGCACTTTCGTCGCCGCGAATACCGCAGCGCCTGCAAATGGGTTGACCACAAATGCGGTTGCTACCCCTACTGTAGCAGAAATTTCAGGAGTAATGACCGCTTCTAAGTTAATTTGACGTTTAACAAGGTCAACCTCACCATTTAAAGCAATATCCGCGACCAAGCCATCCACAACTGTGTTTTTTGATGTCATTACGCCATTGTGAAGGGTTGCATCCCCTTTAATCGAGTCAAAATCGAAATCGTTGTTAAACGTATCGCGAAAATCGAACTGTAACTTCCGTAATAAGGCGTCGAAGCTGACTAAGCGCAGGATCTGCCCTGCACGCCCACCGCCCATCTTCGCTATCGCCCCTTTACCCAGTTTTGCCGAGAGCTTACCGTTTAATGAGGCAATGTCTGGTGACCACGGCAAATTACCCCAGTCTAAATTAAATTCAATCGTATAAGGGGACTCAATAATTGGCACTAACATACCGAAATAAGCCGCCGTTTCATCGAAAGCTTCTCCCGTTAAGGAGCCCGCCACTTCGGTTTTATTGCCATCACCGCTGTGCCAAATAGCATCCAATTTTAGCTGCATTGCACTATTGTTTAGCACACCACCAGTGAGTTGCAACGCATTGCCTTGCGGAATGATATTCGCGCTAAACTCACCCAGTTTTTGCCCCGCTAGCCAGCACTCTTTACAAGCCACATTCAGTTGGGGCCAGTGGCTAAAATCAAAGCGCTCGGAACCCGTTGTACTTTCCGCGATTGAACTTGGGTTGTAATACAGGTAATCAATCTCGACTTTCCAAGGCTGTTTGGCATAAATTTGCAGCGAACCTTTTAGATTTTCACTATCTACGCTAACAACTTGGTCATCCCGTTGTAAATCATACGAAAAGTTTAAATCTTTCCAATACTGTCCACCAAGGTAAATAGAAGCCAGTTTGACCTCCAGTACTTCAGGAAGGCGAATATTAACGCCACCTTGACGGCTGTTTGATGAAACTAACAGCCCAGCGAGTTTGTCCCAGTCCATGGCCTTAACAGGGGGAAGAGAGACAACAATCGCCGTATTTTTCGGTAATTCAGGTGCTTGGTTTTGCCATGGGGCAATGTGAGCTTTGACTAGCCTTAACGGCTTATCATTCAAGTTCCACACTGTATTAAAGCCAAGACGTTTGCCGATATCACCACCAATGGTCAATTGCTCAGTATCGCCTTTTGCTTGAACATTAATTTGCCCTAATTCTGCCAGTAACTGGCTATTTAGCGCAGGTAATTGGCTTTGTAGCTGCTTCAAGCCAGCAGTGACATCAATTTGCAAATTCACTTTTTCTTTTGCTGAGTCAGGTAAATTTATCGTGACATGACCTTTCCAATCACTGGTACCAGACACTTTCTGTTTAATTTCTTCAGGGAGCATCGCCAATTTATTCAGCGCCCAATTCCCCGCGATGTTCACATCAACCTGATAATCTTTCGAGCCCATCAACGTTGTAAAATCAACAGAAATAGGTTGCCCAAACCACTGTCCCTGTAGCTTATCACCAATCAAGTCGCCATTATTAAAGCTAAAACTGCCTGTTAGTGACGAAATAGTGCTATCAATCGGCTGAATGAATAAATCATTTTTATTAAGGTTAACCTTCCCTTTTGCGACAACATCTTTCCCCCCAGTTAATGGGATAGACAAACTGAGCTGTCCATTCACGATGCCACCAATTTGTAACTCTTCCAAGGTATCACCTATGGAATGTTTCATCGGTGTGTGCACAAAATATTGCTGAATTTGCTTTCCTGTGCCACTAATATCCGCATCGATATACAACATTTCGTCGGTGTAATCACGGATAATCGCATCAAGGTTGGTTGCGGTTGCATCTGCCAGTTTGACCGTTGGCGCATGCATATACAGACCTGCACGGCGAAAATCTAAATCCATGTCCAAGTTGAGTAACGCTGGCCATTCGCTGTCATACTCGAAAGTGGCATCTCTCAGCGGCACATACACTTGGAATTGACCGTCATTATGGTCATATGGGAAATTGGCAGGGTCGCCTTTATACACCAATGTGGCGTTGTCGACCTTACCTGCAATAATTGCTTTTGTCAGGTAGTCAGCAACATCTTGCCCCATTAATTTTTGAGGGAAATAGCGCCATGCATCTCCTGCATCATCCAGTCGAATGCCCGATAGAATGGCTAAATCGGCATAATTGCCTTTTTTGGCTTTGGCATAACGAAATTCGCCGTTTGCCCACAGCGATGTGGCTTGTACATCTAAGGCAGGGCTCCAAAGCTTAAATTCACTGTCGTTATCTACCCAATACAGCTGCCCTTTTGCAGTGGAAATCGTAAAAGGCGCTTTAAATTCATCACGGTAATCGACTTCGCTGTCTTGCAGGTTGAAAGAGAGCCCACCACTTTGCATTCCCCCTATCAATACACCAGAGAAATGATCCACAGAAGGAAGCGCCTTCCATTTTTTCCAGCTAACATCCTGCCAATCTAAGCTAACTTGCAAAGATTCAGGCCTATTTTGCGTCGCATCCAGCGCAAATTCGCTCACGATCCCTGTTGGTTGTCGGTGTTGCCAATCTTGCACCATGTCTGGTGTGAGAAATGAAAACGTTGGTAGGACTTCACTTAGACGCTCAAGCTCAATATTCTTTGCTCGAACACGCCAATGGTCGTTATCTTGATATTTTTTCGATGCAGGTAAATACAGCACCGACACACTACCTTGCGGCCAAATGAATTCATTGGTTTTTAATGTATCAAGCTCAGGAATATTAAATAACCAACCATCTCCCTGCCTTTTCATTCGTAGCAGTAAATCATTCACTTGCAAATTCTGAGCTAACTCTCCCGTCCCCCAGTTAGCTTCCCCTTGACGCAGTTGAATCAAGCCACTTTCAATACGGTTATCTTTTAAACTGATCCAAGAAGATAGGCTAAAGTTCGCATCACGTAATGATGTGTTATCTCGTAACCAGCGACTTAACCAAGGCTGCATATCAATATTGTCGGCTTGAAGATAAAAAATGCCATCACTCAATGCACCATTTTTATCTGATACATCCAGTTTAACTTGCAGATACCCATGCTGTTTATTAATGGTTTCAAGGCTGACAAAGCCTTGAGCGCGGTGACGTTCATTTTCATTCAGCCAAGAAAGTTCTGGCAGAATTAACGTGGTCTTTTGCTCTGAAGGCGTTAAGAAGGTCAATTGACTGTCTTTTAGGGTAAAATGGTCAAATTGACGTAAAAATAGCTCTTCAACGCCATCTAATGACTCACCTTCGGGGGAGCCTTCAAAAGAAAAGGGAATTTTGTAATCGACATTGAGTTGGTAGAATGTCAGGTCGCGAAAGCGCCAGCGCAGGGAAAAAAGCGAGTTCCAAATATCCAGTTCGAGGTGGATTTGCTTGGCACTTACATCCGTTGTTTCATTTTGCAACGTGGTATCAGATAACGTAAGAATAGGGCCAAAATAACGCCATGCCCCTTCAATCTTACCTATTTTTACCGAAACATCGGCCTTTTTTTCGATATAAGCAATAAGATCGGGGCGATAACTATCAATATTCGGTAAAAGGAAACGCAGCCCTGTCAGCACCAGCGCGCACAGCAATAAAATAACCGCAGTGGTCACCAGTACTACACGTGGCAGTCGTTTCACTTATTTCTCCTTTAAGCAAACAGGCTACATCATCACAACATCAAAGCGTTCTTGGCTGTATAACGGCTCAGTCTGAACTTTCACTTGCTTCCCAACGAAGATTTCTACTTCAGCTAGTGCGTGTGATTCATCCCCTTTGAGCACATCCACCACAGCTTGTGATGCATAGACTAAGAAGCGATCAGCATCGATCGTGCGGTGAACTCTCACAATTTCACGTAAAATTTCATAACATACCGTTTCCACTGATTTCACCGTACCACGGCCTTGGCAAGTTGGGCAATCATCACACAATACGTGTTCAAGGCTTTCTCTTGTCCGCTTACGGGTCATTTCCACTAAGCCAAGTTGCGAGAAACCGTTGATCGTCGTTTTAACTTTATCTTTGCTTAACGCTTGTTCCAGCGATGCTAATACACGACGGCGGTGCTCAGCATCAGTCATATCAATAAAGTCGATGATGATAATCCCGCCTAAATTGCGTAAGCGTAACTGACGTGCAATCGCTTGAGTCGCTTCAATATTGGTATTGAAAATGGTTTCTTCTAGATTACGATGGCCAACAAATGCCCCCGTATTGATGTCGATGGTGGTCATGGCTTCAGTTTGATCGATGATCAGGTAACCACCTGATTTCAACTCAACTTTTCTGTCCATCGCCCGTTGAATTTCATTTTCAACATCAAATAAATCGAAAATCGGCTGGTTACCTTGGTATAACTCCAGCTTTGCCGTCATTTCTGGCACATACTCTTCGATAAATTCTTGTAATTGAGTATAGGTCAAACGGGAGTCAACGCGAATTCTATCGAGATGAGCGCCTGCAAAATCACGGATAATACGAAAAGCGAGCGCTAATTCACCGTAAATCTTTGTTCGGGTAACATTGCGTTTTTTCCGCTCAATAACTTTTGCCCAAAGACGTTTTAAGAAAGCGGCATCTTGTTTGACTTCATCTTCCCCCACACCTTCCGCTGCAGTACGAATAATAAAGCCACCATTTTCATCACAATATTGGGCAACACATTGCTTTAAGCGTTCTCTTTCTTCTTCACTTTCAATGCGTTGAGAAACCCCCACATGAGAAGCTCCTGGCATGAAAACTAAATAGCGTGAAGGCAGAGTAATGTCTGTCGTCAGCCTCGCCCCTTTGGTTCCTAACGGGTCTTTTACCACTTGTACAATCAGGTCTTGGCCCTGTTTAACCAGTTCGGCAATATCCCTGACGTGAAAGTTTTTTTGCTCATCACCCGCAATGCATTCGGTGTGCGGCATGATATCGGATGCATGCAAAAAGGCGGCTTTCTCCAGACCAATATCAACAAAGGCCGCCTGCATTCCGGGTAAAACGCGGCTCACGCGGCCTTTGTAAATATTCCCTACAAGTCCTCTTTTTGCTTCTCGCTCAACATGTATTTCTTGTAAAATCCCACCATCAATATAAGCTACGCGCGTTTCAGATGGTGTAATGTTCACTAGTAGTTCCGCTGTCATGACTTCCCCTTACCATCACCTAACGCTAAAAATCGTTGAATTAATTCATTTGTTTCGACCAAAGGTAAACCCACTACACCGTGGTAACTGCCATTAATTTTACGAATAAAACGACCACCAAGGCCTTGGATTGCATAGGCCCCCGCTTTATCCATAGGCTCACCTGACTGTATATAATCCTGTATTTCAAGTAAAGATAACCCGCTGAATGTCACATCTGTCACAATCAACTCGTGTAATGTCTGTTGGCGATCGGAAATTGCTATCGCTGTCATCACTTGGTGAGTTTTACCCGATAACGCGCTGAGCATCTCTTGAGCGTGCTGGTCATCCCTTGGTTTTTCAAGGATTTTCCCATCCAGAACCACAATCGTATCCGCCCCTAAGACAGGCTTATCTTCTGGTGCAATGGCAACACCTGCTAAGGATTTATCACACGCTAGTCGCTGTACATAACCTTCTGGCGTCTCACCCGGTTGCCACTGTTCCTCTACCTCTGGACGTAAAATTTCAAAAGAATAGTCAAGATATTGCACCAATTCGCGTCGGCGGGGTGAACCTGATGCCAAATAGATTAAATTCATAAAAAATATTTTCCGTCAGATACGACAGTTAAAGCCCTTAACACACTGAAAACTGTCGACGAATTTTTCGTAAAAGCAAAAACAGCCATGGCCACAGGATACCATTGACGAGACTATTCCAGAATACTTGCGGATGGAATAATACCTGAGATGATAAAAACTCAGCCCAAAATACCGCCAGATCTTGGATAATGGTCAACAACATAATGACGAGCGCTTGCTGCCATAGCGCCATATTGCGTAATAATTGATGTTTATAGGCGACGAGATAACAAATAATACTGAAGGAAAGCGCGTGAACGCCCAGAGCAGAGCCTTGAATGGAGTCAACAATAATACCTAAAATAAAGCTGGTGCCAACGCTCACGCGGTGTGGCAACGCCATCACCCAATACGCTAAAATCAACAGCAACCATGATGGCCGATAAAAATTAAGCTGTTCTGGCCACGGCATGACTTGCAAAATCAGAGCAATAATAAAGGACAGCCAGATAATAGCACGTCCATTACCACGGTATTCATCCATTTAATTCATTCCTCCTACCCATAACCATAATAATATTTCCTTTACCTATGGTTGCGGTGCCATTGATGGTGGCAATGGTGGCCCTTGAATTTCACTTGGATTCGGTAAAACTTGCGGGAGCACTTTCATTAAGCGTTCATTTGCTGCACGGTACACTTCTGATGGCTGTAACGGCGTTTTCGGGTCACTATCATTACCCCATAAAAGCAGAAGATAACGTAAACGTTGTAGCTCAGCGCTTGGTCTGGCGCTAATGATAGTATATGCACGTTGTGTATCATGTTTCACCGCAGAGACTACCCCAACGGGGTAACCTTCAGGGAAACGCCCACCTAGGCCAGAGGTAACGAGCACATCCCCAACACGGATATCGGTGTTTTCAGGTAATGGCTCAAGCTGTAAATCATCCGCACACCCTGAACCCGCGGCAATGACACGCACATCATTGCGCAGAACCTGTACTGGAAGAGCATGTGTGGTATCGCAGATTAATAATACGCGGCTATTAAAGTTACTCACTCCCACCACTTGGCCGACAACGCCTTTATCACTAATAACGGGCTGACCTTCATAAACGCCTTCATTACTGCCTTTATCAATCACCACTTGATCACGATAAGGCGTGTTCGCACCTGAAATAACTTGCGTCACCATCATGTGTTCATCTTGGCGTAATGGCGAACCGAGAAGCTCCCTTAAGCGCGCATTTTCCTGCTTAAGTTGTTCCAGTAATAGGTTATCGGCTTTTTTCAGTAGCAGCTCTTGGCGCAATGCTTTGTTTTCAAATTGCAGCTGTTCCCGTGAAGAGAAACTTTCTGAGATATTGTCTAGGAACTGACGTGGGCCATTAGCCAAAAAATAGAATGGGCTGACCGCCGTGTCTAAGTAGTTACGGACTTTATTGAAGGGCTCGAATCGATGGTCAATCACCACCAGCACAAGTGCAATAATTACCGCAAAAAAAATGCGTAACTGTAGGGATGGACCTCGCCTAAAAATGGGCTTCATGTGTGGCTAAGTTTCGCTAATGTCAGAGGATCAAAAATAGTCAAAGCAGCTAGGCACCAACCTAACTGCTTATAGTTGGCCATTTAGTCTTCGCTAAACAGGTCACCACCGTGCATATCAATCATTTCTAACGCTTTACCGCCACCACGGGCGACACAGGTTAGAGGATCTTCTGCAACGATAACTGGAATACCAGTCTCTTCCATTAATAAGCGATCTAAATTACGAAGAAGTGCACCACCGCCCGTTAAGACCATTCCGCGCTCTGAAATATCAGACGCTAATTCAGGTGGACACTGTTCCAGTGCAAGCATAACCGCGCTAACAATCCCCGTTAACGGCTCTTGTAATGCTTCTAAGATTTCATTGGAATTCATTTTGAAACCACGTGGAACCCCTTCAGCAAGGTTACGACCACGGACTTCAATTTCAAACACTTCATCAGTTGGGAATGCAGAGCCAATACCGTGTTTAATACGCTCAGCCGTTGCTTCACCAATCAGTGAACCATAATTACGACGAACATAGTTAATAATGGATTCATCAAAACGGTCACCACCGATACGAACAGAGGATGAATACACCACACCATTTAATGAGATAACAGCGACTTCCGTAGTACCACCACCGATATCAACCACCATTGAACCTGTTGCTTCAGATACAGGAAGACCCGCACCGATAGCCGCAGCCATAGGCTCTTCAATTAAGAAGACTTCACGCGCACCAGCACTTAAGGCGGATTCGCGAATGGCTTTACGTTCAACTTGAGTTGCACCGACAGGTACACAGACCAACACGCGAGGGCTTGGACGCAAAAAGCTGTTGCTATGAACTTGTTTAATGAAGTGTTGTAACATTTTTTCAGTCAAGAAAAAGTCAGCAATAACGCCGTCTTTCATTGGTCTGATTGCAGAAATATTACCTGGTGTACGTCCCAGCATCTGTTTGGCTTCACCACCGACTGCGGCCACACTTTTCGGCGAACCTGCACGGTCTTGACGGATAGCGACTACAGAGGGTTCATTTAATTTTACGCCCTGTCCTTTGACATAAATGAGGGTATTGGCCGTACCCAAGTCAATAGACAAGTCATTAGAAAACATGCCACGAAATTTTTTAAACATAACGAAAGAGTTATCCTGCAAGCTGGGGACGAATATAAACCCGTCTACTCTACCAACCACTTGAAGCGGCCTCAAGACGTTAATGAGCTGCTTCTATAAATATGGTCAATTCATCTATTTTTCACGTACCGTACTGTACATGCTTCTTATCGAAACGAAGCAGATAAAAACCTCAAAAATAGATATTAATTTCACTTTTCCCATCACCAGATAGAATTACGTAAAAATAACCCCTACTCTTTGGCTGTTATATACTCCATTATTTGTATTCCCAGTGTGACAAGTAATTGTGACTACAAGTTCAAATAATATTTATATCTTTTTATTATTGCTACGCACTGGTTATTTTCACTACAAATCAGATGAATTTCACGAGTGTTCGCTCTATTATCTACCAAAAATGAGGCAAATTTGTATTAGTACGCAAAATGAATTCGTCGTGATGCGTTATTTTGCATGATAAAAGCCTATTTATGCCAGAAAAAAATAAATTTTTACAAAATAATTACATTACTAATAGCTTAAGAACCGTTATTACGTCAATGAAATACCTTTAAATTTTCGGCATTTTAAATGACATATTTAATCATTTCACTAGGAGTGAACGATGAAAGCTCTCGTCCTAAACAAATCCGATGAAAAAATCACCGCTAATATCCAATCTCTGACAACAGAAATGCTACCTGCCGGGGACATTATAGTCGATATTCACTGGTCCACACTAAATTATAAAGATGCGCTCGCCATTAATGGGAAAGCGGGTGTAGTAAGACAATACCCGATGGTGCCTGGTATCGATTTTTCTGGCGTCATTCACCACAGTGAAGACCCTCGTTTTCAAGTTGGGCAGCATGTTTTATTGACAGGTTGGGGGGTCGGTGAAACCCATTGGGGGGGCTTAGCCTCACAAGCCCGTGTTCCTGCAAATTATTTAACCCCCCTTCCTGAGCAACTCTCTTTAAAACAGGCGATGATTATTGGCACTGCGGGTTTTACCGCTATGCTGTGTGTCCAGGCTCTAGAAGATGCAGGCATTACGCCAGATAAAGGCGAAATCGTTGTCAGTGGGGCAAGTGGTGGTGTCGGCAGCACCGCGGTTCAACTGTTATCTTTATTAGGCTATGACGTGGTCGCCATTTCTGGACGTGAAGAAAATAACGCTTATTTGCAGACGCTAGGCGCAAAACGCGTTTTACCGCGCAGTGATTTTACACATCCCGCAAAACCACTCGATAAACAGCTTTGGGCAGGGGCTATCGATACCGTTGGTGGTGAATTGCTGGCTAACTTGCTGGCACAAACCCATTATAATGGTGCCATTGCAGCTTGTGGCTTGGCTGGTGGTTTTAACTTACCGACCAGTGTGATGCCTTTCATTTTACGTAATGTGCGCCTACAAGGAGTCGATTCAGTCTATTTTCCTGCGGCAAAACGCGCGAAAGTCTGGGAACGCCTTGCACGATTGCTGCCAGCTGCTTTCTATGAGCAAGTATGCTCTGAAATCAAATTGGAAGAAGCTGCAGAATATGCAAAAAAACTCTTAAAAAATGAAGTGACTGGACGTACTCTAGTCAATCTTTGCGAAAAATAACCGAATACGTGCGGCTCTCTGGCAAAAATACGGATTACCGCACATTTCACAAAATAAATTCGGGTAATTTCTCTGATAAGACCAGTATTTTGCTGCTATATGCCACGAAATAATTATAATAGCGTCCTTTGTCGGTAGAAATTCCATTTATTTTTATGATAAAAGATGACAAACGCTCAACATCGCGTTATGTTGTCGGACTATTGATATATCGTCGGAGTTAGCAGCATAATGGCAGAAGATATTCACATTTTACTCTTGAACGGGCCAAACCTAAACCTGCTAGGTACACGGGAGCCAGATAAATATGGCAACCAGACTCTTGCTGATATCGTCGCAAAATTGGACGTTGAAGCAGGCCAGTTAGGTGTAAAATTGAGTCATTTTCAATCAAATGCAGAGCATGAACTGATCGATAGAATTCATGCAGCACGCCATGATGTTGATTTTATTCTCATCAATCCGGCTGCATTCACACATACTAGCGTAGCTCTACGTGATGCGTTATTGGCGGTGTGTCTCCCGTTTATCGAGATCCACCTGTCTAATGTGCATGCGAGAGAACCATTTCGCCAACATTCTTATTTCTCCGACCAAGCTGTCGGTGTAATTTGTGGTCTAGGTGCTGATGGCTACCGTTTTGCTTTACAGGCAGCGGTTAACCGCGTGCGCCTAATTAATTCAATCCAAATATAAGAGTACGGAATCATATCCATGGATATTCGTAAAATTAAAAAGTTGATCGAGCTGGTCGAAGAGTCTGGCATTTCTGAACTGGAAATTTCTGAAGGTGAAGAGTCAGTACGTATCAGCCGTGTCGCTCCTGCTTCTCAAGTTATGGCTGCACCTCAACAATTTTACTCAGCACCTGTTGCACAACAACCTGCGCTGGCAAATGCTGTTGCACCATCTGAAGCAATGGCAACACCAGCTGCTCCTGCAACCGTTGCAGGGCATCAAGTTCGCTCACCAATGGTAGGAACGTTCTACCGTGCGCCAAGCCCAGAAGCGAAAGCATTCGTTGAAATTGGCCAAACTGTGAGTGTTGGTGACCCACTTTGCATCGTTGAAGCGATGAAAATGATGAACCAAATCGAAGCAGACAAAGCAGGCGTTGTTAAAGCCATTCTGTTGCAAAACGGTGATGCAGTAGAATTTGACGAGCCATTAGTTGTCATCGAATAACGAGGCGTCTCCATGCTGGAAAAAATTGTCATCGCAAACCGCGGGGAAATCGCACTACGTATTTTGCGTGCCTGTAAAGAATTAGGCATCAAAGCTGTAGCGGTTCACTCCACGGCTGATAGCGATCTAAAACACGTGTTGCTGGCTGATGAAACTATCTGTATTGGCCCAGCAGCCTCTGCAAAAAGCTACTTAAATATCCCTGCGATTATCTCCGCAGCAGAAATTTCAGGCGCACAAGCGATTCACCCAGGATATGGTTTCTTGGCTGAAAACGCTGATTTCGCAGAACAAGTTGAAAACTCGGGCTTTATTTTTATCGGTCCCAAAGCTGAAACCATCCGCCTAATGGGTGACAAGGTTTCTGCGATTAACGCGATGAAAAAAGCAGGAGTTCCGTGCGTGCCAGGTTCTGATGGCCCACTAGGTAATGACACCGAAAAAAATAAAACCATCGCAAAACGCATCGGTTTCCCTGTGATCATCAAAGCATCTGGTGGTGGTGGTGGTCGTGGTATGCGTGTGGTTCGCAACGAAAAAGATTTGGAATCTTCCATCAATCTGACGCGTGCTGAAGCGAAAGCCGCTTTCAATAATGATATGGTTTACATGGAGAAATACCTTGAAAACCCACGTCATATTGAAATTCAAGTTATGGCTGATGGCCAAGGCAATGCGGTTTATTTAGCAGAACGTGACTGTTCAATGCAACGTCGCCACCAAAAAGTGGTTGAAGAAGCACCTGCACCAGGGATCACCCCTGAAATTCGCCGTAGCATCGGTGAACGCTGTGCAAATGCCTGTATTGAAATCGGTTACCGTGGTGCAGGTACCTTTGAATTCCTGTTCGAAAACGGTGAATTCTACTTTATCGAAATGAATACCCGTATTCAGGTTGAGCACCCAGTGACTGAAATGATCACGGGCGTTGACTTAATCAAAGAGCAATTACGTATTGCTTCGGGTTTACCATTATCAGTGAAACAGGAAGATATTGTGGTTCACGGTCATGCGGTTGAGTGTCGTATCAACGCAGAAGATCCGAAAACCTTTATTCCTAGCCCAGGTAAAATCACACGCTTCCACTCTCCAGGTGGCTTCGGTGTACGCTGGGAATCTCATATCTACGCAGGCTATACAGTGCCTCCGTACTATGACTCAATGATTGGTAAACTGATCACCTATGGTGAAACCCGTGAAATTGCTATTTCTCGTATGAAAAATGCATTGAATGAGTTAATCGTTGATGGCATCAAAACCAACATCGAACTGCACCAAATGATCATGAACGATGAAAACTTCCAAAAAGGTGGAACTAACATCCACTATTTAGAGAAAAAACTGGGCATTTCTGAGTAATTTTGAAATTGTCTGTTTGACTCATCGTCAATTAATGCCGCAAAGCCCTGCTTCGCGGCATTTTTTTGCATTAAATACCTTTTCTCGCACTTTTATTCTGCCTTTTCTTACACTCTACCTGCGGATTATCGTACAATCCCTGATTATTTTTCTGTGAGTGAGGAGGAATAACGGATGGATAAACGTTTTCTTCAATCCAATAAGGAAGCGCGTTGGTCTCTCTATTTGACCATCGCATACATGATAGGCTGGATAATTAGTGCCTATCTACCCGACAATACGCGTGGTATCACTGGTCTACCGTTATGGTTTGAGTGGTCATGCATTATTGTCCCCGTCATTTTTATTTTGCTCTGCATTATGATGGTCAAAATCATTTTTAAAGATATTCCTCTGGAGGAGAAGGATGCAGATTGAAGTTCTTCTACCTTTAATTGGTTATCTAGCACTAGTTTTCCTGTTATCCGTCTACGCCTATAGAAAACGGACGAAAGGGGAATTCCTCAATGAGTACTTTTTAGGTAACCGTTCCATGGGCGGCTTTGTCCTAGCCATGACCATTACAGCAACCTATATTAGCGCAAGCTCATTTATTGGTGGGCCTGGTGCAGCGTATAAATATGGTCTGGGCTGGGTGCTCCTTGCTATGATCCAACTCCCTGCTATTTGGTTATCTCTCGGAGTATTAGGGAAAAAATTCGCTATCTTGGCGCGTCGCTATAATGCAGTGACTCTAAACGATATGCTGTACGCTCGCTACCAAAGTCGATTTTTAGTCTGGTTCGCCAGTGTTAGCCTGTTGATTGCCTTCTTTGGGGCAATGACTGTACAGTTTATTGGCGGGGCAAGACTACTCGAAACCGCCGCAGGTATTCCCTACACATATGGGTTAATTATCTTCGGTGTCTCCATCGCGCTATATACCGCGATTGGCGGGTTTCGGGCGAGTGTATTAAACGATGCCTTACAAGGGCTCGTCATGCTGCTTGGCACGGTGATTTTACTTGTTGCCATCATTTATCATGCAGGGGGCCTCCCTGCTGCAATTGAAAAAATACAGTCTATTGATCCGAAATTAGTCTCCCCAGCAGGGGGCGATGATATTCTAAGTGGGCCGTTCTTAGCATCATTCTGGATTTTGGTTTGCTTTGGTGTTATCGGCTTACCACACACTGCGGTACGCTGTATTTCATACAAAGACAGTAAAGCCGTTCACCGTGGTATTATTTTGGGCACTATCGTGATGGCGGTATTGATGTTTGGAATGCACTTTGCGGGCGCATTAGGTAGAGCAATCATACCTGACCTCACTATCCCTGACCAAGTCATTCCAACCTTGATGGTACAAGTACTACCGCCTTTTGCCGCAGGGATTTTCTTAGCAGCGCCTATGGCGGCAATTATGTCCACCATTAATGCCCAATTACTGCAATCTTCAGCAACTATCGTCAAAGATATTTACCTGAACGCAGCACCAGAACAAATAAGAAATGAGAAGAAGCTCGCACGGATCTCCAGCTTTTCTACTCTGATCTTGGGCGCATTACTCCTCATTGCTGCGTGGAACCCACCACAAATGATCATTTGGCTAAACCTGTTAGCCTTCGGTGGGTTAGAAGCCGTTTTCTTATGGCCACTGGTACTTGGACTGTATTGGGAGAAAGCCAACGGAACGGGCGCGGTTAGTGGCATGGTTGTCGGAGGAGTAAGCTATGCAATCTTAGCAAGCTTCAAAATCGAAATCATGGATTTCCACGCCATCGTACCATCACTGATTTTTAGCCTAATTGCGTTTCTTGTCGGTAATCTTTTTGGCAAAAATCCAGTACAATTGACGACAAATTAATTTAGAGACCTGTTTTTGACATTGTCTCGTCATATGACATTCATGCTCTAAATCGTGTGGGCTATCTGCACCAATTACGCGATAGCCCAAAACATAGTGAGCATTTAAGGAATACTATGCCTTGGATCCAAATCAAAATTAACTCCACAGCCCAACATGCGGAAGCACTGGGTGATGAACTTATTGAAACAGGCGCAGTCTCTGTAACATTTCAAGACAGCCACGATACCCCTGTTTTCGAACCGCTACCTGGGGAAACCCGTCTGTGGGGTGATACTGATGTAATTGGCTTATTTGATGCAGAAACGGAGATGAAATTCGTTGTTGCTCAATTAGAAAATAGCCCTCTACTGGGCACTGGTTTTGCCCACAAAATCGAACAGTTAGAAGACAAAGACTGGGAAAGAGAGTGGATGGATAACTTTCACCCAATGCGCTTTGGTGAGCGCTTGTGGATCTGCCCGAGCTGGCGAGATGTCCCTGATCCAACTGCGGTAAACGTGATGCTTGATCCTGGCTTAGCATTTGGAACAGGAACTCACCCAACCACATCCCTGTGTTTACAGTGGCTTGATGGCCTTGATTTAGAAGGTAAAACGGTGATTGACTTTGGTTGCGGATCTGGGATTTTAGCGATCGCTGCACTCAAGCTCGGTGCCGCTCATGCCATCGGGATCGATATTGATCCTCAAGCGATTACGGCAAGCCGTGATAACGCTGAACGTAATGGCGTTTCAGAGCGTTTATCTCTCTACTTACCGAAAGACCAACCCCAAGAGCTCCAAGCTGATGTCGTCGTCGCTAACATCCTTGCTGGCCCATTACGTGAATTAGCACCAATGATAAGCGTGCTACCGCGTGCAGGTGGGTTACTAGGACTTTCGGGTGTTCTCGCAACACAGGCAGAAAGTGTCGCAGATGCTTACCGCGCAACCTTTGAAATCGACCCTATTGCCGAGAAAGAAGAATGGTGCCGCATCACAGGTGTCAAGCATTTTTAATAGAAAAATTATAAAAATCAGAGAATAATTTCTTTGAAAATAAGCGCAGAATAGATTATCTTATAGCTCAAATATTGCTCAGTTGCTGGCGATAATCTGTTCTGCACGAGATTTGAACAGCATAACAGTTATTTTAATAAATGGTTACGTAGTTATCTTAACTATTTGTTAAATATAACTAATTTTAAAATTGCAAAAATGCAAGATAAAAAAATTAGTGATAAATAACCGTTTGCTCAAAGTTTGTCCTTTCATATCTCGTAAAAAATGCGTAATATACGCGCCCTTGCAGTCACAGTATGGCCCCCATTTAGATATGCGAATCGGACAATATCAGTTGAGAAACTGTCTTATTGCTGCCCCCATGGCAGGCATTACAGATAAACCGTTTAGGTCGCTCTGTTATGACATGGGTGCAGGGATGACAGTATCGGAGATGCTTTCTTCTAACCCTCAAGTTTGGAAGACAGACAAATCTAGACTCAGAATGGTTCATCGTGATGAACTTGGGGTTCGTTCTGTTCAAATAGCTGGCAATGATCCCGATGAAATGGCTGCCGCGGCTCAAATTAATGTTGAGAGTGGCGCTCAAATCATCGATATCAACATGGGCTGTCCAGCTAAAAAAGTGAATCGTAAGTTTGCAGGTTCAGCACTGTTACGTTATCCAGACATCGTTAAATCGATTCTCGAAGGCGTTGTTAAAGCAGTGGATGTTCCCGTTACGCTTAAGATCCGCACAGGCTGGTCACCTGAAGAGCGAAACTGCATAGAGATTGCCAAATTGGCCGAAGATTGCGGCATTCAAGCACTCACTATTCACGGCAGAACTAGAGCCTGTCTGTTTAATGGGGAGGCTGAATATGACAACATTCGGGCAGTTAAGCAGACTGTTACCATTCCGGTTATTGCCAATGGCGACATTACTGACCCGCATAAAGCCAGAGCAGTTCTAGACTACACAGGGGCGGATGCCTTGATGGTAGGCAGAGCCGCTCAGGGAAGACCCTGGATCTTTCGGGAAATCCAGCATTATCTGGACACAGGTGAGCTCTTGCCACCAATGCCTATGGCAGAGGTACAACGCATTATGCTCGCGCACGTACAGGAATTGCACGACTTTTATGGTCAAGGCAAAGGAGCCCGTATCGCGCGCAAACATGTTTCTTGGTACTTAAAAGAACATGCACCTGATGACCAGTTTCGGCGCTCATTCAACGCCATTGAGGATGCCAGCGAACAGCTGGAGGTGTTGGAAGCATTTTTTGAAAATTTTTGCGTAAATAAAGATAAGAGCTGACAGAACTATGTTCGAACAACGCGTAAATTCTGACGTACTAACCGTTGCTACTGTAAATTCACAAGATCAAGTAACTCAAAAACCGTTACGTGACTCAGTTAAGCAAGCACTGAAGAACTATTTTGCTCAATTAAATAATCAAGATGTTAACGATTTATATGAGCTGGTATTGGCTGAGGTAGAACAGCCTTTGTTGGACATGGTTATGCAATATACCCGTGGAAACCAGACCCGTGCAGCCCTGATGATGGGGATCAACCGCGGAACTCTGCGTAAGAAACTGAAAAAATACGGCATGAACTAATCCTAGTCGGTTAATGCAGTGTTTTTAAAGGCATTTCCTGTTTTTCAGGGAATGCTTTTTTGTTCCCCCTCCCCCCAAAAATTCTGCTCACAATCTCTTGGCACTTACCGCGGTAATCAACAATATCGCCCCATGACAAGCGATTCCAAAAAATAAGCACAAGGTGATGCGCTAAGTCTGATTAACAAATCAGTGATGGCTTATATTCTTATAGCCCCCTTAGTGGTTTACAATTAGAAACTGACCTTGAAGTGTTCCTGAGTCAAATTGACCAGAATACCTACGCAAAGGAATAAGATAATCTAACAAATACAGTTAGTTATCCTATCCCCCGGTTTCAGCTTAATCAACTAACGGGTTACACACTCGTTAGTTGAAACTTTCTAACCCCCTGCTGTAACTCCTGAGTTTGCTCAGCTAATGAACTGGCCGCCGTTGCCACTTGCTCAACTAAAGAAGCATTTTGCTGTGTAACGCTGTCCATCTGTGTAATCGCCACACCAACTTGAGCAATACCTTTACTTTGCTCTTCAGAAGCCACCGTTATCTGCTTCATAATCGCAGTCACTTCATTGATACCTTGCAGAATGTTTTCCATGGTTTTACCCATTTCATTAACTAGTCCTGTCCCTTTTTCAACACAGGCCCCTGAATCCGCAATCAAACGTTCGATTTCCATTGCCGCATCCGCGCTGTGACTCGCTAGCTTACGGACTTCAGCCGCGACGACCATAAAACCACGGCCGTGTACACCCGCCCTTGCCGCTTCAATGGAGGCATTTAGCGCTAATATATTGGTTTGAAAACTAATATCGTTAATCATATTGATGATATCTGCGATTTTTTGTGAGCTTTGGGATATCTCATTCATTGTCACAACAACTGAATCAACGATCGTATTTCCTTTGTTTGCTACGACAAACGCTTCACTTGCTAATTGGTTCGCTTGAAGAGTGTTTTCCATATTCAGCTGCACAGCCGCAGTAATTTGTTCCATACTCGCCGCCGTTTCTTCTAACGCTGCCGCTTGTTCTTCCGTTCTCGATGAAAGATCACTGTTACCATTGGAAATTTCACTCGCCCCGAGATAAATATTTTCACTGCCCTGCCGTATAATACTAACTGATCCGCGCAAGCTTGTTTGCATCTCTTCAAGCAACGGAAATAGTTTACCAACACAATTGTTTCCGAAAGGCTTAATTGAATGACTTAAATCCCCTTTCGCTATTTGCGAAAAATATTGTCTTAGCAAATCCAATGGCTTTTGCATCATAGCTGCAAGGTAGCGATCGGTGAAAATTAGAGTTAATACCCCGAGTACCGTCGCAACAATCATTACGACACGCGTAATATCCATTTGATTATCAACTTGGTCACGTGTTGCACTGATCATCTCTTCTGCTGATTGATTAAACTTTTGGATTGATGCGCCAAATGTTCTGCTCAATGCTGGGGTCACATTATGCGCGTGGGTTAAATATTCCTGTGAATTATCTCCCATGCCTAGAACTAACTGTGGCTTAACACCCTCATCAAGTAGTGCCTGCCAGCTATTAATCACTTGCTCAGAAATCTCAGTTTCCATCGGCCCTGGCGAAATCGCTTTCATCTGCTCAAGATAGCTTGCCATATTCTCCATCGCATCTTTAACAGGTGCATAATCGATAGTTTTTCCCTCATTTTTACTTTCCATCACACGCGTTAACCGTGTGACAAAACGAAAATATTGGTCATTTCCTTGACTGAGTACTGTCATCTGTTTCACCAATTGCCTATCGATATCATTACCATCAGCAATCCGAGACAAAGACCAACCGCTATAGAGACTGGTTCCCCCCAAGATCAAGCATAGAAGCCCTAATAAAATGAGCATAACAGCACGAATTGAGTAGTTTCGAAGTTTCTGCATACAATTTCTCTTTTGGTGGGATAAAATGACGATATTTAACTTTATCGGCGATAAAGAGAAAAAAATTAGCCTCTTAAATGGGTTATTTAATAGACAAAAATCAGCAAAATAAGTAAAAACACTTATAATTCAACAGGGTTATTATTTGGTTTTAAGAGAATTAATTTTGTATACGCTATAAATTAATTTTATAAGTTTGATAAAGATCGCTAAATACAGTTTCTTAACCCTAAGCTTATGCACCAGCTTTTATCTTTGCCCAATACTGTTCTTATACTCAATTCCCGCTACATAATCGATTTCATCATTAATCATGTCGATATCAATTCACAATTTATTCTCACTTAAATCAAATAATTATCTATCTCATAAATTGACTTAAATATATTGATCTTGAAATTACTTTTAATATAATAATATTGATTATCATTTGCATTATCATTACAAAAGGCAAGCCTACTCCAATGAAAACTATCTCCCCCGTTGGAAACAATAGGGTTAAACTTAAGCCAAATATTATTTGTTTTACTATTTTATCTATTCTTTCTTTTACAACTTATGCAGCCAACACAGAACCCAAATCGTCACAACCCCAAGGTGATGATGATACGATTGAGCTACAAGATAGCTACGCTCGGCCAGATTATGTTGAAATTGAACGTTTGCGAGATACCAAGCAAATTATTGTTATTACAAAAGAAGATATTCAGGGAAAAGGGAACCGCACCATCTCTGATGTGCTTAAATCCGTTCCTGGTATTAGCGTAGATACCTCTGGGCAAGGAAATATTGACCTGCGTGGACAAGGCGCAGAAACCTCACAGCGTAATCTGCAAGTGTTACTTGATGGCGCCCCGATTACGACCCTTGCGAATCATCCTTATACTACTAACTACGATATCATCCCTGTTGAACAGCTTGAGCGGATTGAAATTATTCCGGGAGGTGGAAGCGTTATTTATGGTTCAGGCACTGCGGGTGGCGTTATTAACATTACCTCTAACTTAAGAAGTATGGCCGATCCTAAAACCAGCGTTTTATCTGAATGGAACTCAGAAGGATACCGCTTAAATGCCAACTTAGGTGCTCGGGTTAATGATAAATTCTCCTTGTTGGGGACAGCCAGTAAACTCAACCGTGACCTCTACTATAAAGATACTTACCGTAACTCAGAATATTACTCGTTAGGTGGGAGATGGGATCTCACGCCAGATCAAAGTCTTATGTTACGTGGAAGCCATCTCACGGAAAGCTCACAGTACGTTAAAACGCTGACTTCACGTAATATCAAAAAATACGGTAAAGACTACGTTCCACCAGATAAAACCGTCACTGTAGGTATTGATGAAAATGGTCAGTTGATTAAAAAAACCATTAGTGGTTATTTAATTGGCGACCGCGAGGTCGATAGCTATAACCTTAGCTATCAAAATGCATTTACCGATAAGCTAAATTTTGCCACTGATGTTTTCTATACCGATGGTTTTTATACCAATAATGCCAATTGGGAACAAAAAGTTGATCAAAAAAGCCACGGCACAAAAATAAAATTAGATATTGGTTATCTTGATAATAGCAATTTACTTCTTGGTGTTGATTATTCGCAACAAAAAGCCTCAATTCATTATATTGGTAGCTATAAAAAAGATAAGAAAGGCCGCTATTATGGAGTTCCTCATAATTTCGATTACGATAAAACAACAAAAGCCATTTATGCACTTAACAGTTTGAAATCAGAGCAGTTTGTATTTACGCAAGGTTTAAGACGTGAATTGTCTGAATGGTCATTTGATAAAAGTGGTACGGTAAATGGCTCGGGTACCTCAGACCGTTGGAATACCGCGGCGGAGCTCTCCCTTGCTTATCTTTATCGTGATACTGGCCGAGTGTATGGGCGATACGAACGAGGTTACACCCTTCCTGACGGCCTGCAAATCAGCGATCAATCCGTTGTTAATGGTGAAAAAATCTATACCCCGACTAAGGCCGAAGATGAAAAATATGACTTATTTGAGCTTGGCCTTAGAGATAAATTGGCGTTCAGCACAGTCAATGTAACGCTCTGGACATCAAATACCAATAATCAACTAAATCGTATTTATCTTACCAGTGTTAATGACGCGAAAACGATGAACTTACTAAAAACTCGCCGCTGGGGAGCCGATGTCGACTTCCAACAAACTCTCGGCGATTTCACCTTCCAAGAGTCTTATTCATGGCTCAGAGGACGCTCAGATTACAATAATCATGGACGCCAATTTTTGGAGGAAAATGGTAAAAACACCATCGACTACACCAAAAGTGGTTTAACCAAAGTGCCAGAGCATTCCGTTAAACTAAAAATTAAATACGACTTTACCGAGGATTTATCAGGGGATATTCAATACACCTATTACGGTTCGTACAATAATTTTCTCTCTGATGCCAATAAAGAAGAAGATGGCGTAGTGAAATCTCGTGAGCTTATCGACCTCAGTGTTCGTTATGCACCTATTGAACATATTGAATTATATGGTGGTGTTACTAACTTGATGAACAAAACTTACTACGATTACGTCACCTCAGGCTATGGTTCATTAATTCCGGGAAATGAGCGTTCATTCTTTGCGGGTATAAAAGCGACCTATTGATTTAAACAGGAAACGTTTCGGTGACTATACATCCCTCTTTTCGTTATAAACTCGCCTTAACGGTGTCACTCGTCATTCATATCACAGCTATTGTGTTTATCGCCCTACAAACTGGTAGGGCGCTCCCCATAGTGGAAGGTGTAGAAACAATAACGTTATCCCTTGGTGGACCAATGAGCTCTCAAGGGAGCTCAAGTCTAGCAAGTCACCAAGGAGAGCCTCTGAGACAAACAATAGCCTCAGAGCAAATCTCAAAATCAGAGCCTATTTCTCAACAAAAGCCGGCAAATAAAGCTCAAAACCCGCCAAAACGCGACCCTATTTCTGCGAATATACCCATTGATGATACCGTTGAGTCCCCATTACTTACTCAAAAAACAAAAGTGATGAAAAAACCTAAACCCGTTCAACCCGCACACAAGTCAGAGCAGAACACACCACATCAATTAGTTGCTGATAATCCACCTAAAAAGACGGAGAACCAACTGATTACAAAAGATCCGCATCAAATAACACCATCAAGCTCACAAGACAAAGCGCAGGCGATGACATCCAATGCTCCCGAAAAAAATGGTTCCACCGCAACCCCATTGGCGTCAGAAAACAGCCCAAGTGGCCAAGGGATAAATGCCTTATCCGGTAATAGTCAATTTGCAGCAAATGGGGATGGCAGCTATACCGCACTGGGTTCGAGCGGGATCTCCTACACAATTTTACAGGATGCAAACCCTAAATATCCCAAAGAAGCTCGCTCCTTGGGTTATACAAAAGTGGTTAAAGTGCAAATTCGATTATTAGTAGGGTTAGATGGCCAAGTTGAGTCCGTTGAAATATTAAATAGTAAAATCCCTGATTTAGGTTTTAAAGAAGAAGCCGTGAAGGCAATTAAAAAAATGGCATTTAAACCCATTATTTACCAAGGACAAAACATTAAAATGTACTTTAAAAAGACAGTGGTTTTTCAGTATTAACCGGGTAATTTAACAGAAAAAAGGTACAGCAAACCCCGCTGTACCTTTACAGTTAGCTTAAAACAAGATTGAAAAATTAACGGTATATCGGTAAAAAATTAAACTGAGCGAGTAATTGGCAGATAATACCCAAAATACCAAAAGCAATAACGGCATAGATTAACCCTTTACCGCCCCATACTTTAAATTTTGAATCCGGGAAACGTTCTCTGACTTTCAATGCCATAATAGCAGGGCAGATTATCGCCCAAATACATGCTGCCATACCAGCATATGCTATTGCGATTAAAAATCCATTTGGGAATAACATGCAAAGAATTAAAGGGGGTAAAAAGCAAAGTAATGCTGATTTCATTCGCCCTGAAGGATTATCTTTAAAGTTCAAAGAGGCGAGTATGTAATCAAATAACCCAATAGCAACACCTAAGAATGAGCAGAATACAGCACTAATAGAAAACCAGAGTAAAAATGTCGCAATGTGTTTGCTGTTAAGTACGGCATAGAGTGATTCAATAAATGCGTCTAAGTTACCGCCTTTATTGATTATTGTTAAGAACTCAGCTCTTGGTAAATTGCCCATTGTTCCCATAATCCAAAGGAAATAAAGGACGAGTGCAAGTACACAACCAATCACACAACTCTTAACCACTTTTCTTTCATTTTCATGATATAACTTGTACAAGCTACATACATTACCATGGTAGCCAAACGAGGTAATGGCATAGGGAATAATAATAAATACAAAAGGTAATAATGCGGTTTGCCCACCTTCAACAGGTGATGTTAATAATAAGTCCGTTTTGACAATCAAAAATAATCCAGAGAATGCGAGGATAAACAAAATAATTTTTATAAATAAAAATAATGATGTTAAACGACTCGCACCAACACCACTCCACCAAATACTCGCACCTAGTATTAATGTGAAGGCAATAAAAATAACTCTTAAATTAATATCATAACCATAAATAGCCGCAGCTTCTTTAATAACAGATCCCGCTGCAGATATATAGGCATAAATTAATATATACAGCACAAATATTAATGCCATGTTAGCAATATAACAGGCCCATCTTGGTAAAAGTTCTTTTGATATAAAAAAGTAATTCGTCCCTGCGCCATATTTAGAAATACATTCTAAAATATAAATCCCTGAATGAAACATAAAAAAGCAAACAACTAACAAGATAACTACAGAGTTA
Source organism: Providencia xihuensis (assembly GCF_041953405.1). NCBI lineage: Bacteria > Pseudomonadati > Pseudomonadota > Gammaproteobacteria > Enterobacterales > Morganellaceae > Providencia > Providencia xihuensis. The sequence goes on from NZ_CP169565.1 coordinate 3,775,256, forward strand.
ATAAACCAAGCTCCAGCCATAATAGTTGGCAAGCTAAACATTCCCGCCCCTATCATGGCACCGCCTAGCACAAAACCCCCTACCATTATGGAGGGTTCTTTCTTGGCTGCCGAATTATTCATGGTGTTTACCTTAAGAATAAGGATGAGGTTCCCGCATTGCACGGGAACCATAAGATATACCTATTTTTATTTAATAGGTTTTAATCTTGCTGTGAAGTGTCTTAATACTGGTGGCTCATATTCAAAATCCAACCCTTTTAAGGTGGCAAATTTATCTTTTAAGCCAATCAGAGCATCTGCAATGTAATCCATGTGGTCATTAGTATAAACACGTCTTGCGATAGTTAACCGCATGAATTCCATGTCTGCATGTTTTTGTTTCCCAGTTTCGGGGTCACGTCCTAATAAAAACGAACCAATCTCAACAGCACGAACACCTGACTCTAAATATAACGCATTAATAACCGCTTGTGCTGGGAACTGATCACCTGGAATATGTGGGACCAGTTTTTTACAGTCAACAAATACTGCATGTCCACCTGTAGGGTATTGAATTGAAATTCCCCCTTCACGTAAACGGTCACCTAAATATTTTACTTGGCCAATACGGTAATGCAGGTATTCTTCGCCAGCACCCTCTTCAAGTCCTTGCACCATCGCTGCCATATCACGGCCAGCTAAACCGCCGTAAGTTACAAAACCTTCCATCGGAACACAGCGCTGTCTTGCTAGTGTAAAGATATTTTCATCATTTTTAATACAAACTAATCCACCAATATTTAATAACGGATCTTTTTTCGCTGACATCGTTAATGCATCAGCATATTTGTACATATCAAGGATGATTTCTTTAATCGTTGCATTTTTATATTTCGGATCACGCTCTTTAATAAAATACGCATTTTCACAGAAACGTGCGGAGTCCATAACAACAAAAATATTATGTTGTTTTGCGATTTCATACACTTCTTTCAAGTTAGCCATAGATACTGGCTGACCACCTGCACTATTACAGGTGATAGTAGAAACAATCGCAACAACGTTTTCTGCACCATACTGCGCAATATTATCTTTCAATTTTTGAATATCAAAGTTACCTTTCCAATCATCATAGGTATCTGAGTCATAGGCTTTTTCTGTAACGATATTGATTGCTTTACAATGGTTTAACTCAACGTGGGCTGCTGTCGTATCAAAGTGGAAGTTAGAAATAAATACGGGCTTTTTCGCTCCGCCTTGTTCCTGTTTGACTTTCAGCAATACAGGGAACAACATATTTTCAGCACCACGGCCTTGGTGAGCGGGAATGACATAATCGTAATCAAACATCTCTTTAACTTTATCTTTTAAATCATAATAGTTACGAGACCCTGCATATGCTTCATCACCCGTAATCATCGCTGCCCACTGGTGATCACTCATGGCATTGGTACCAGAGTCAGTTAAGAGATCGATATACACAGCACTGCTTGGTAATAAAAATGGGTTGTATCCCGCTTCTTTTAATGCAGCTTCACGCTCTTCTCTTGATGGGATACGGATATTTTCTACCATTTTAATACGAAATGGTTCTACGATTCTTTTAGCCATGATAATACCTTTAATTTTTCATTAAATAATAAATATAAGAATTCGAACTTATAAAAAATAAGCTAACGAAACTTTTAACTGAGGAAAAATTGAAAGGTTAATTATTTGGAAAAAAGAAGGCTAAGGAAATATCAATATTGAACCATTTCTTCATATAGAAGAAATACCTTGATATTAGTGACTCGTTTAACAAGAACATACTATGACTCCTATCAACAAGGAATTAGTACAACCATCTGCATTATATATATAACAGTTACATTCTTAAATTAACCCCTATTGTCATATTATTATACTTATATCACATTATTTAGGCTAAATAGCATAAACCCTTTGAGCTCAGTCACAATGTTTATTTTATGCAATTTAGGTGTTAAAAATAATTTAATTAATTAACTTATTTCACAAGGAACTGATAATAAGTATGTTAGTTGAATAATTATAAAGAATAATTTAGCTTAATATAAAAATATCTTAATTAAAATTAAATGGATAGAATCTTACAATAAGGCTTTATCCATTACTTAACTAATCGTTACTGAGCATCTTTGCCATACTTTGTTGACTTTGGACCGTATAAAATCCCATTAGGGCTACCTGCAGATAATAACCGAGTACTTGTTATACCCGCTATTGCATAGCTTTTATCTGTCATCGTATCTGCTAGCTGATTCATAACAGCAGAAACTAGCGCACCTAAAATACCATTTGAAGAGGAGTTATAAACAAATGTAACCCATAGTTTCTTAGTGCGGGTTAAATAAAACACTCAACAAAACTTATTTTTAATGAGAATAACCCTCTGTATGCCATGAAATTTTCTGCACAAAATATCCACATCCTGCATTATTTTAACTTTTTATTAACATTAATGATTGTGCTTTCTCTCAGAAACAGTAAGTGTAGGGAGGGCACGTTGTGACCATAAAAATAAGCCTGCTACTAAAAATTATTAAACCCTCATAATAAGAGAGTTAATTATGACGATGCAAACAATCGCTGTGAAATCATTTACTTCCACAAAAACAACATCAAAGGTTTTGCTGATTTGCTGGATGAGTATTTTGTTTGAAGGATACGATGTCGGCGTAATGGGGGCGGTACTACCTACCCTTGCCGAATACAAGCAATGGAGTTTATCGCCTCTTGAGCTAGGAGCTCTAAGTAGTTATGCATTAATAGGTATGTTTTTTGGTGCCTTTATTATTGGCACACTAAGCGAATTATATGGTCGGCGGCGCATGTTATTAGCCTGCGTAACGTTATTTTCAGTCACCATGTTAGGCGCTGCATTGGCACCCACACCATGGGTTTTTGGGATCATGCGTTTTATTGGTGGAATTGGTTTAGGGGGTGTAATTCCTGTTGCCGCCGCTTTAACCATTGAATATTCCCCCAGTGAAAAACGCTCATTTAATTATGGCATTATGTATTCTGGTTATTCATTGGGGATTTTAAGCGCAGCTCTAGTCGCGATATGGTTGCTTGAACAATTCGGCTGGCGAAGCGTGATTGCTTTTGGTGCATTACCATTATTACTTATTTGGCCAATGGCACGCATTCTTCCTGAATCACTCGAATATTTAACCCATAAAGGCTTACACAGTGAAGCCAAGGCATTAGCTAAAAAACTTGATATTAATTACCAATCGACATCTGAGCATGTGCAAGATAACCCCCAAAGTATTAAAGAAATTGTTTCCGTTGTTTTTGCTTGGCGCTACTTACGAGCTACAGCTTGTTTTTGGATAGCCTTATTCTGCGGTATGTTATTAGTCTATGGATTAAATACTTGGCTACCTTCTATTATGCGTAAAGAAGGATATAACTTAGGTTCCAGCTTAACATTTTTAATTGTATTTAGCTTAGCCTCTGCGCTGGGGGGGTTATTCTTAGGAAAAATTGCAGACAGATATGGTGTTCGAAATTCTGTGGCCTTCTTCTTTTTGCTTGGTGCTATTGGTGTGGGAAGCTTGATATTCAAGCAAAATATTTATATGAACTATATGCTCGTCGCCTTTGCTGGGGTCGGCAGTATTTCAGCTGCATTGATCTTAACAGGCTATATTGCCAATTATTACCCATCCAATGCGCGCGCATCTGCAACGGGTTGGGCACTTAGCTTCTCACGAATTGGTGCTATGACAGGGCCAATGTTTGGTGCATATATTGCGAGCCTTGGAATTGCCACAAGTTGGAATTTCATTGCATTTGCTATTGTCGCCATTATTGCTGCGATTGCTGTTATCTTATTACCAGCCAAACAGATCGTATAATATGATAAAAAGGATAGAATATATTCTATCCTTTTAAAGATTCCATCAATTTTAATTCTAATCTAAATAATGGCATTAGCTTTAAAATAATTAATGCTCATTAATTGTGTATGCTAAATTATCACTCCCAAGATTTATTGACTTCTCCGCGACAACAACCCCCCGAACAATAATACGAGCTAATTTTGGAGATAAATCTCGACTCACATTAATGTGAAACTGATTCATTTCATCATCTCTAACTCTAATATTCTTCAGCTTATGGAAACTCAATAAACCATCAGTATATTCAACCTCAAGGTAACAATTACTATTATCCATAACCTTATCTGATTCATATATCATTCCATATGCTGAATTTAACGGAGGGTATATATAACTTGGTAATTCATTACGTGGATCGTAAAACCCAATAATAGTAATTACTTTCCTACCTTGTTCTAAAGGAACCAAGTCAACATAAGGTTCGTCTTCAATAACCCAAATAACGCCATTTGAGACATAGTATAATTCAATATTTTTTTCAGCTGATAAAATAGTTCCATTCATATGTAAATAAACACCATAACTAGAGCTCGAGTTGATTTTTATAACATTGCCATTATTGTCATCATTCGCATCTGGAAAATAAACATTTCCAGCCCAATTCCCGTCATAAATATCAATATAAATATATTTATTTTCTTCAAAGTAATCATTTATATAATCAGCTGTAATATCTACAGAATTTTTAATAGTGACCCACTTAAAATCATATTTGTTTATCTTATTCTCATACTCTACCATTTTATTTTCTTGATTATTCCAAATGCTAAATCCTGTTTTAGAATTTGGATCAAATATCGCTTTGCTCTCCAAATCATTTTGAATATAAAATAATGAATATGGTGTATGTAAAGTAAAAACATTGTGCTTCTCATACATTGGACTGCCTCCCGCCATAGCATCTCTACCAAGAGAGTGGTCTTCAAAAGGGGGTGCACACGGCCCAATTCCTTCATCTTCTAGATATGTAGGTTTGTTGGTGATATCTTGTTTAAAATTAGGCAGAAAAAAATTATTATCGCAGTCCCATCCCCATGTAGAGTTTCGATGAGTTGGGATCTGAGCAACTGAGCCATCAAAATCCCCAGGGTAATGCCCTAAACCAAAGTTATGCCCAACTTCATGACTAAATTCATTTCCTATCGTGTCATCTAGCGTCACCATGCCACTTCCACCCGATCCTCCATGAACTTGTATGCCATTCTCATACATCCCTATACTTGTATGTACTGTAAATTGTGATGTATTTCCCCTTGGACCAAGCTCTCTACCTGTTACATTGATACCATAATTTGCATAGTTAATTCCTGAAGCAATCAGTGACTTGGCAATTTGTTCCCTCATAATTCCATCGTGCCAGCCACCATTCCCTGGTGCATGGCCAGTAAGTAAGCGTCCATCAGACAGCATCACCTCATCTAAATCGATAGGATCATATGTATTGACGATTAAACGAGATACTGGAATTTGTTGAAAATATTGACGATGATATTCAGGGTTTTCTTGAAATTCAAATTTCTCTCTATGGGGAGTTAACATACCAATTGCAATCGTATTTAAGAACAACTGATTAGGTGCTCTTACTATAGGCTTATCAATAAAACCAAATTTATTATCTCGGATAAATTTAAGCTTTATTCCTGGTTGAATAACATCTTGAGGAACAACGACAGACCAAGTATTTCCTATATATTGAATTTCTGATAAAAACTTTCCATCACTATTGCTGTCAGTTGACTCGTACCATGTCCCTCTTTCATTAACAAGTAATAAGGAATCCCCTTGTTCAAGATTTTTCTTTGTAGAATTAAAGAGAATTGAAATCCCCCATGTTGATGTACATTGGAATAACACTTTTTTACCCGCATAATCCAAATTATAAAATAACTCAAAGGATGGAGAGTATCCGCCATCATAAGTTACTACATTTATTGTGTTATATTCGTCAATAAACTTATTAAAATACAATGGATCTTTAGCGTTTTGTAATTGTTCACTATTATCTAAGGTAAAATCAAAATAGGATGGCTGTGAAAAATCAGCCTCTATTTCAGCATATACGTTCGAACAGGTCTTGGTTAGGTGCTCAGGAGATAACATTTCCTGATTAAATAAAATATCATAATTTTCATTATAAATAGCAATTCGAATAGGAGATTCGCTTAATAAATCGTCATGAGGCTTAAACATAAACATTGTTTTTCTATTTGATATTAACGTTGGTTGAATATCATTACTCACATGATTTTTTGCAGGTATAATACTATTTTGCACATAATAGACCGTACCTTTAAGATCACCATAAGTATCACTATCATATTTAGAATTATTAAAATAGGTTATGTTTTTTTTCATTTAAAATCTGCCTTTTCTTGTTGGACGGATTGTTTACTTTAAATAGCCATTAATTGTCATATGATTTAAAGAGGAAACAATATTAAAGAATTAAATAAAAATAATATAAATTCAAATTAATAAATTACTTCCAATTCAAATCCCCATCAACTTGAAAAGTAAGATAATTAAAATCAATCATTAATTTTAAATAAAAAATAAACTAGACGCCTTAATTCGTTAAATATTATTTAACAGACTTAACTCATTATGGAAATACTAAAATATTGTATAACTATACTATTAAATAGAGGTGTGATAACACACCTCATAGATTAGCTATATTAAAAAGCAGATTGGTAAGAAACCTGAGCACCTCTAGTGAGAGTTCCCTCATTCGAGTAAGTACTTTCTACTTCAATAAAAGACTGATTTTCCCCATTAAATATTTTTTTGTATAGTGAGAGATCTGGACGATAGCGAGTTTTCTTTGTAGTAATATCCATCATCAAATATTGTTGCGAGCCATTACCTGAAATCGAAACAATTAATCCTTGGTTACCAACATTTAAACTATGTAAATTGTTATAGCCACTCTCTGCGATTAATTCGAAGTTTCCATTGGGGTGAAATTGCATTAACGAAAACAATCGGCGAGACGGTTCTTGAGCAATAACAAAAATATCACCATTCAAATTTTGCGCCACTTGATTAATGCGTACTGGTAGCCATTTACTGCTAATCACCTGCTTGCTTGGAATATCCATCACCACTTCCAGTGATCCCATTTGATGCCCATAGCTATACCACATGACGATTTTGTCTCTATAAGTAGCGAAATTAAATTCAGATCGACTATCAATTTCTTCAGGATACAATGATTTAGCTAATTCACGAACATCCATAAAATGTTCCCATGTCATACCTTTATCTTGGCTAACAAAAATTTTTTCATTATTTGCCACAACATAAGCAGGATAATTTTTAGATTGATAAATTTTACCTGTTATCAACCCTGCAAATTGAACGCCAGATTTATCTTCCCATGGCATAATGTTACTGGCTGATAGTGTTGTTAAATCGATAGTTTGGTAGCCATCTCTGAGAAATAGTAAACACTGTTTTTTATCACAGACCGCATTATAGAAACTCTTGTCACCACGAGTGATAAAACGGACACCTTGATTATCTGCAAACAATACTTGGTAGTCATATTCTCTTTCATATGCGTATGGATTATATGATGAGTAGTAATAATTTGAACTCTGGCTTTTTTGCGTCACAATTAATGTGCCATTTTCAGCGGGGAAAGTCGTCGCCCAATCATAATTGGTAATTGCAGAACGGTTTTCTTGATGATGTTCTATTTGCCAAGCAATACTACCGTCTCGCACAAAAATTAAAACGGTCGATAACAAACTTAATGCAAAAACTGCAGTTAATAAGATAAAACGCTTACTGAGAAAGGGGTTCATGAACGCACCTCCGTCACATAATCTGTTTGACCATGTTGGCGACGTAAATGTTTCAAAATATATTGTGATTGATAATAGGCCTTACCTCGTCGAGAGAATTGGTAATATATTGCAACACCCAAACCAATTGAAAAGCTTATCCCCAATAAAATGGTTGTCGTAACGCTAATATACATTCCTCCTGTATCTAAGATATTAACCCAATCCCAATAGTCCCAATAATTGCCTTTCTCTATTGTTTCAGAAGTTGTTAGCCCGACAGCAATAAGAACAAAGAAAATTAAAAGAAAGCAGGTAAATCCCCATAAGCCGAAATAAAAACCACGTTCTTGAGGTGCCCCTCTGCCAATTAAGCTATAGGCAAGTCCATCTTGATGGTTATAGATACCAAATATTGCCTGTTCATTTGAGTGATCTTGGATATTTTTATGGAAAACTTCGAGCTCATCACCTTGCGCAATAAATAAGTTGTGGTTATTAAACAAAGGCTCATTGGCTGAAACTAAAACCTCCATATGGCTTTTATTAATTTGTAAGCTGATAAGGTTTAGCGCTTGCTCTGTATCCCCTGCCTTAATGGTCAAACTTCGATTATCTGTAATATTCACCTTACCGCGAGTAACCGATAATGAGGTTTTATCAATGCTAATATCTTTAGCCTTACGTAAATTACTGGCCTTAGATTTAGGGTTTTTAATACCGTCAATTTCAATCAATGGGCTTTGTTCGTTAATTTTGAATCGCCCCTCGATAATAAGGTCTAATACTTTTAAAATTTGTTTTCGTTTAGGACTAATAATGCGCTTCGTTTGTGCAAGGGCTAGGCCAAATAAAACGATGCCACAAAAAGCGGCACAACCCAAAATTGCCACCAGCGCTATCATTAAAAAGCTATCTTCCGCAGCCATAAAGCAATAATACACCACAGGGATCAAGGCCATTAATACCAGCGAAATGATATATTGTTTGCCCAGAGAGCGCGTAAAACTCACATTTCTATCGGGCTCTAATCGACCATGTTTTTCATGATAGACCCATTCTAACCAATAGCTGCCATCGTTCAGTTCTTCTGCACAAATAACCAAAGAATCGCCTTCTTGTAGGCGTTCCAAAAAAATCTTACTATTTTTAAAGTCATCTTGATTAAAGAAAAAAACTTTCCCTGACGCTATCAGCCTTGCCATACCAATTGGACTGACATTTTGATAATCACACTGAGTAAGATTGACATGGAAATATTGAACTCGCATGAATAATGCCTATTTCGCTAAGTAAATTTAACATTATGATAATAAATAAAGGCATATTGCCCTAGTGAAACTTATCTTATAATAAAATAATTCAGATAATGACGAGTGCCCTTAAGCACCTATTTTTCGAGGTTTTATATTTCGAAATACGCGCTATCTACTAGTAAAGCCAATAATTACTGATAAACTTGCAATCACAAAAAAGTCTATACATATAATATGGCAATAAAATCGATTTACTCGGCCTTCCTCTAACGACAATTTTGAATAAAAGCGATGACATCACAACCTGCTTATAAGCAAATTCAGTCTTACATTTTACGCAGCATTGATTTGGGTATTTTTAAACCCGAAACACAGATTCCCACAGAGCTTGAGCTATGTGCGCAGTTTAATGTCAGCCGTATGACAGTAAACAAAGCCATTTCTGAATTAAGCCAAAAAGGGATTTTAAACCGAATTGCAGGTAAAGGTACTTTTGTTGCGACACAAAAGCATGAGCTTCCAGTGACAAAAGCATTTGATATCTTTGATGAAATATCCCTAAGCGGCAAGAAGTATAGTGGGCATCAACTGCAATTAAAAGTCATCCCTGCATCTGCAGAAATTGCGCTACAACTCGGAATTAGTGAAGGAAGTGAGGTCGGTTATTGTAAAGTACTACATTTTGAAAATGATATCCCTCTCATGTTGGAAGAACGCTACGTTAACCACGCAATCGTTCCTGAATTTGTTAAGCAAAAATATGGGGATACAGAAACACCAAGTGGCTATTTACAACGCCATTTTCCTGTAAGTGAAATGGAACACACCATAGAAGCGGCATTAGCCACAAAATCCATCGCTCAATCATTATCGATTAAAGAAAATTCACCTTGCCTGCAACTTAGGCGTCGAACTTGGACTGGAAATACACTGATTAGCTACGTCAATATGGTCACAGCAGGTTCTCGTTACAAATTAAAATTGCATTCGCGTATTGAGAATTAATGCAAAGATAAAAAAATGGGGCAAAATTGCCCCAAAGCGACTGATAAATATAAAAAAGACATCAAGCACATCTGCATCACAACAAATTTGTTTTCACATCCCCTGATATATTGGCCCTTCCCCACCTTGCGGTGCAGTCCAAGTAATATTTTGCTGCGGGTCTTTAATATCGCAAGCCTTACAATGCAGGCAATTTTGCGCATTAATCTGTAACTTCTCTTGGTGTTGCTCGCCAATAATTTCATAGACCCCAGCAGGACAATAACGCGTTTCTGGCGCGGCATATTTCTCTAAATTGACTCGAATCGGTACATTTGTATCTACCAGTTTAAGATGGCAAGGCTGATCTTCTTCATGGTTAGTATTCGATAAAAATACAGAAGAGGGTCGGTCAAAGGTCAGTTTTCCATCAGGCTTAGGGTAAGTGATTGGCTTGAAGTTTTTAGCTTCTTTCAATCTTTCGTGATCCGCCTGTTTAATCTTTAATGTCCATGGGCTACGGCCTTTTAACAATAATTGCTCTACACCAAATAACATTGAGCCCATCACTAATCCATTTTTCATATAAGGTTTGAAGTTACGAGTCTGGTAAAGCTCTTGATATAACCAGCTCTGCTCAAATCTTTGGCGATATTCAAGAGTAAATTGAGTAAAATCAATCGACTGATTTTTAAAGCACGCTAAAAAAGCGTCTGCAGCCAATGATCCACTTTTTACTGCACAATGTGTTCCTTTAATTCTGGCCCCATTGAGAAATCCAGCATCATCACCGATTAATGCGCCCCCAGGAAAACTCAATTCAGGGAGTGCGGATAATCCCCCAGCAACCATCGTTCGCGCACCGTAACTGAGCCTTTCCCCACCAGATAAAAAAGTGCTAAAGGCGGGGTGTGTTTTTAAGCGTTGAAACTCTTCATATGGAGATAAATACGGGTTTTCATAATTCAGACCAACAACTAACCCTATCGCAACTAAATTCTCACCGTAGTGGTAAGCAAACCCACCGCCGTAAGTGTGGTTATCTAACGGCCAACCAACAGAGTGAATAACTAACCCTGCTTGATGCTGATCTTTCGGGATCTGCCAGATTTCTTTAATCCCTAAACCATAGCTTTGTTTGCTGCTATTTGAATCCAAATTAAAATGATTTATCAACTGCTTACCTAATTGACCACGACACCCTTCGGCAAAAAATGTCATTTTAGCCAGCAAGTTCATTCCAGGTTGGTACATCGCCGTTGGGTTACCCGATTTATCTAACCCCATATCACCCGTTGTCACACCAATGACTTGACCTGCATCATCAAAAAGTACCTGTGTTGCAGCAAAACCAGAAAAAACGTCAACACCCAAAGCCTCGGCTTCAACAGCTAAAGCCGCACTCACTTGCCCTAGACTACCAATTAAGTTTCCTTTATTTTTCAAACAATTAGGCAATAGTGGTAACGGTAATTGGCTTGAGCTATTTTCTTTTAGCCATAAAAAGCTGTCCTGACTGACGGAGGTTAGCGGCGTCGAAATTTTATCTTGCCAATCAGGTAATAATTCATTTAATGCACGAGGATCTATCACTGCACCTGACAGAATATGGGCACCTATTTCTGCACCTTTATCAATCAAACATACTGACAGTTCAGTGCCTTGCTCAGCAGCAACCTGCTTTAAACGGATCGCCGCTGATAATCCCGCAGGCCCCCCACCGACAATCAGGACATCAAATTCCATCGATTCCCGCTCAGGAGCCTCGCTTACATTTTCTCTATTGTCGATAGCCATATGCACCTCTTACGCAAGCGCTTTATCAAGTTCAGGTAAGATTTCAAACAGATCACCAACAATACCGTAATCTGCTACTTGGAAGATTGGCGCTTCTGGATCGCTATTTATGGCAACGATCACTTTGCTCTCTTTCATCCCTGCAATATGTTGAATTGCACCAGAAATCCCAACGGCAATGTATAACTCTGGCGCGACAATTTTTCCTGTCTGCCCCACCTGATAATCATTAGGTACATACCCCGCATCTACCGCTGCACGGGATGCGCCGACAGCAGCACCCAATTTATCTGCGATGGTTTCTAATAACGCAAAGTTTTCACCCGAACTTAACCCCCTCCCTCCCGAAATCACGACTTTCGCTGAGCTCAATTCTGCGCGACTAACTTGTGTGAGTGACTGGCTTTTCAATTGAGCTCGTTGAATAAGTTTATTTGGGGTGATGTGTTCAATTTCTGCGCTATGTTGTGCTTCACATACGCCGCTAAATGCCGAACTGCGTACAGTGATCACCACCTGCTGCCCATTATTCTGTACTGTTGCCAACGCATTCCCTGCATAAATAGGTCGAATAAAATTTTGGTCATCAATAACTTGTGTGATGTCAGAAATTTGTGCGATACCTAATTTTGCGGCAACACGTGGGGCGATATTTTTACCAAAGGTTGTCGCAGGAAACAGTAAATGGCTATAATTTTGTGCAACAGAAACAATCGCACTGGTCATGGGTTCCGCCAGTTGGTCTTTCAAAGCATCTGATTGAATCGTTAATACTTTATTCACCCCCTTTAAGCCCGCTGCTTGTTCCACCACGTTTTCAGTGTTGTCGCCCACAACAAGTAAATGCAATTGTCCACCCACAGATAGAATATCCAGTGCAGCCGTAATACTATGAAAAGTTGATGATTTTATTGTCTGGTTATCATGCTCAACAATAACTAAAACTGATGATTGGCTCATTGTCATTCCCCTTGGTTAAATCACTTCTTTTGCTTGTAAGGCGCTCACTAATGCCGCTGCATCATTGAGTAAAGTACATTGCCCTGCCCGTTTTTTCGGCTCAGACACCTTGATAGTTTTGGTTTGCCCCAAAGGAGAGAAGTTCATATTCGAAATATCGATGATATCTAACGGCTTTTTCTTTGCTTTCATGATGTTCGGCAAAGTTGCATAACGGGGTTCGTTGAGACGTAAATCGGTTGTCACAACCGCAGGGAGTTCCATTGCCAGTGTTTCCAAACCGCCATCAATCTCACGGGTCACTTGCAGTGAGTTACCCTCAACAACAATTTGTGATGCAAATGTCGCCTGACCATAATCTAATAATGCGGATAACATTTGCCCTGTTTGGTTGCAGTCATCATCAATCGCTTGTTTGCCTAATAAAATTAAATCAGGTTGTTCATTTGCCACCACTTGCTGTAATAAACGGGCGATATCAAGTGATTCTAAAACTAACTCCGTTGGGCGTTGAATTAAAATGGCGCGGTCTGCCCCTATCGCCATCGCACTGCGTAAGGTTTCTTGATAACTGATATCCCCAATAGAAACAGCAATAACTTCAGCCGCTTTACCCGCTTCTTTTAAGCGCACCGCTTCCTCAACCGCAATTTCATCAAAAGGATTCATCGCCATTTTGACGTTAGCTAGCTCAACCCCCGAGCCATCGGCTTTTACGCGTACTTTAACGTTATGGTCAATCACTCGCTTCACTGCGACTAAAATTTTCATAGCAACTCCTATCCCAATTCTATTAACGATTGGCTTTTATTAAGGTGGTTTGAATCGTTTTTAGGTTGAGGGAAGCCTTAGCAGTGAAAGCTTCACTGCTATTGGCTCGCTCAATGTATTCTTTTATTAATTAAATCAAATGGTTCATTTGGTTATTTCGTGGTTGGTAATATCAGCCTATCTGCCACTGACATTGGCCATTTTTTAATCGCGATATAATAAATAATGCTGGTCGCAACTAAGCCCACTATCCATGAAACATCGACGCCACCAAGTTGTTCGACTAGTGGGCCAGTGTAGAAACCCGTTGAGATAAATGGCATTTGAATCAGTACGCCAATGATGTAAGTGAAAATCCCCACTTTGTTCCAGCGACCATAACGACCGTTCGGGTTTGCGAGTTCAGGCACATCGTAGCGGCCCTTTGTCACCCAGTAGTAGTCAACCAAATTGATCGCACTCCATGGAGTGAAGAATGCCAGTAAAAACAGTAAGAAAGCAGAGAATAATTTTAAGAACGAGTGCTGGCCAGCTAACCCTAATAAGGTTGAAAAACTCACCATTAAAACGATAAAAAACAATCTTTGCCCTTTCGTAATGGTGTTTTTCCCTCTAAAGCCGCAAACAATCGCTGCCATTGACATAAAACTGCCATAAGCATTTAATGCCGTGATGGTCACTTTCCCAAAGAAAATAGTGATATACAAAAGTGCTGCAATTAACCCTGTACTTCCTAGACCCACAATGTAGGAAACCTCATTACCCGCAAACTTATTCCCCGCTAAGGCTGCAGCAAATACCCCTAAAATCATTGATGCTTGCGTTCCGATAACAGTCCCTGAGCCTACCGCCATAAAGGCTTTAACGGTTGGTGTTTTAGTTGGTAAATAACGCGAGTAGTCAGCAACATAAGGGCCAAAAGCAATTTGCCAAGATGCTGAGAGTGACATGGCTAATAAGAAATGTGTCCAATCAAAATGGCGATTTTCCATTAATACGGAGACATCATTCATGTAAAACAAGCGGAAGAATAGATAAAAGAATGCAATAACGCCAACAACACTCGCGACCTTACCTAAAATATGAATGATCCGATAACCACAGATAGTGATCCCGATAATCACCGCACCAAAAATTAAGATCCCAACCCAATCAGTCACATGGAGTAATTGCCCAACCGCTTGGCCTGCTAATACCGTTCCACTGGCAGAGAACCCAACATACATCATACAAACCAATAAGATAGGAATAACCGCACCATAAACACCAAATTGTACACGGCTTGAAATCATTTGAGGTAGTCCCAGTTTAGGCCCTTGCACCGCATGCAATGCCATCACAGCTCCACCTAATAATTGACCAATAAATAATCCAATTAATGACCAAAATACATCGCCCCCAAGCACAACAGCGAGCGCCCCTGTAACGATAGCGGTAATTTGTAAGTTAGCACCAAACCAAAGTGTAAACTGGCTAGATAAGGTGCCATGGCGTTCAGATTCAGGAATGTAATCGATGGAACGCGCTTCAATAAGCGGGACATTGTCCTGCCGACCTTTTTGCCCTGTTGCGATGTCGTTTGAAACTGTCATGGTAAATCCTCTTTAAGCAGGCTGGCTTAAAGAATGAACCAATTAACTGTAATGAATTCGTAAAAACTGTGATGGTGAGTACAGTGATTACACATTACATTGGGTGATGTTTTATCTGTTATCCACCCATAATCAATAATTGAAATACATTCTTAAACCTGATTGTTGTTGTGTTTTTAATTCCATGATCCTGTTGTCAGGTAGTGCTTCCTATGTTGCTTGACTCGCGAGTAGCCGCCTGTCCCGTCTACCCGCTTCTGGTAAAAATAATGATTTCAATAAATTACACTGCATCCAATACAGCACGCGAAATAATAATTTTTTGAACTTCGGATGTGCCTTCAAAGATACGCAAAATACGTGCATCACGAACA
Source organism: Providencia xihuensis (assembly GCF_041953405.1). Lineage (NCBI taxonomy): Bacteria > Pseudomonadati > Pseudomonadota > Gammaproteobacteria > Enterobacterales > Morganellaceae > Providencia > Providencia xihuensis. The sequence goes on from NZ_CP169565.1 coordinate 3,790,691, forward strand.
TACCGCTCAAGGGGTAAATCACGAATATACCCATATCCCCCATGAAGTTGCAGCGCAGCATCAGTGACAAACCCCGCACACTCCGCCGCAAACAGTTTTGCTGTCGCCGATTGCAAACTAAAACGCTCACCTGAATCACGCAGCTCTGCAGCACGCCAAGTCAACATACGAGCAGCTTCAAGCTGTGTATGCATATCTGCTAGACGCCATTGTGTGCCTTGGTATGCCGCTAATGGCTTTTTGCCAATTTGACGCTCTTTCACCCAGCCCAACGTGCTTTCCATCGCCGCACGAGCAATACCCAGTGATGTTGCAGCGACTTCAACACGGCCTTTGTCTAAGACTTCCATTGCAGTATGGAAGCCTTTATTTTCTTCACCGAGTAAGGCAGATTCAGGTAGCCAGCAATTCAGTGCTAGCTCGTAAATTGTACTGCCGCGTAACCCCATGGTTTTTTCTGGCTGAGAAAATGCCACCCCTTCAGTGCCTTTTGGGATCATAAATGCACTAATGCCGCGAGCCCCTGCCTCAACATCTGTTTTGGCATATAACACAATAAAATCCGCTTCTTTGGCGTTAGTAATATAGTGCTTATTCCCGCGAATACGCCAGCCACCATTTTCACGCGTTGCAATAGTACGCATATCTGCAGGGTTCGAACCCGCAGCGGGTTCAGTTAAACCAAAAGCGCCCAGTAACTCACCTGAAGCGGCTTTCGGTAACCAATAGGCTTTTTGTTCTTCGGTTCCACCGATCAAAATAGAGTCAGTGGCTAAAAAATGAGCGGTTAAAGAGGATGATGTAGAGGCACAAGCTGCCGCGACCGCTTCAACAATCATACTCATCGCAATACTACCAAGGCCGAAACCGCCATATTGTTCAGGTAGGTTAATTCCCCAAGCGCCCATTTCGCCTAATGCGGTTAAGCTTTCTGCACAAAATGTTTCCGTTTCATCGTAACGCTGTGCATTGGGTTGCAAAATATCGCGACACACTTTTTCAATTGCATCCACAATAGCTTGTTCTGTTTCATTAATTTCAAAACTCATTGTACGGCCTCCCTATTTTTGCTTATTGTTCTTGCCGATTTATACAGTGCATTTGCTTCGCCCAAAACAGGGGCTCTTCGTGTTGAATGGGGTTTTTTGCCATTAAAGAACACTGGCTGAGAGATCAATGGAGTCCCACCATCATTCAGGTGTGTGAGAACCTGCCGAACTTGAGCATGCTCGCTTTGTGTCGCTTGCTGTAGATTATGAATAGGCGAGGCGGGAACCCCTGCATTTAGCAGTAAATCACACACTTCATCTACCGTTTTTTGCGCAGTCCACCCCTCAATTTCCCCCCTTAACTCCCCATGATGGCGTGTACGGCTTGGGTCATCTTGAAAGCGTGAGTCTTGGCATAAATGCATTTTTCCCATACATTCACAAAAACGTTGGAACAGTTTTTCACTCGCAATGGCAATCACCACTAAACCATCTTTGGCATGGTAAGTATCAAATGGTGTGGATACAGGGTGACGATTACCCACTAAACTCGGTGCTTTATCATGTGCAAATAGGTTAGAAAGTCCCGTTAGTTGCATGCTGAGCAAAACATCCACCATCGCAACATCGATATATTGCGCCGCTTCGTTATGGCGCTCTCTGGCAAATAACGCACTGCTAATCGCCCAAGAGGCAAACATCCCCGCACACACATCACCAATAGATTCACCACTGCGCGTTGGCCCCGTTTCAGGGAAACCCGTCACGCTCATCAGCCCTGACATAGCTTGTGCCACAATGTCGTAAGCAGGGTAGCTCGCTAATGGGCTATTTTGCCCAAAACCGGAAATGCTTGCGTAAATCAGTGCTGGGTTGTGCTGCTTTAAACTGTCAAAATCAATACCAAGGCGTTTGGTCACACCTGGGCGAAAGTTTTCGACCACTACATCACTTTCTTTAACCAGCTGAAATAAAATGGCGCGATCTTCCTCTGCTTTGAGATCCAGCTCGATGCTGCGCTTCCCTCTATTGATCAAGCCGTAATAAACACTTTCACCTTCAATAAAAGGCCCTAAGTGGCGGCTGTCATCCCCATGATCTGGCACTTCAATTTTGATCACTTCTGCACCGAGATCAGCCATCATTCCCGTGCAATAAGGCCCTGCTAAAACACGGCTTAAATCAATCACTTTGATCCCAGCCAGTGGCCCTTGTCTTTTCTGAGTTGACGCAGCATTCATACTGAATTCCTTATTTTCCAGAAAGTTGCCGACCTAAGCCGGCAAACGACATCACTTCACCATTGGCAAATTCAAACCTTGCTCTTTCGCACAATTAATGGCGATGTCATACCCTGCATCCGCATGGCGCATCACGCCTGTCGCAGGGTCATTGTGCAGAACGCGCGCTAAGCGTTTATCCGCAGCATCAGTGCCATCACAGACAATCACAACACCCGAGTGTTGAGAGAAGCCCATGCCAACGCCGCCACCGTGGTGCAAGCTCACCCATGTCGCTCCACCCGCGGTATTTAGTAGCGCATTCAGTAATGGCCAGTCGGAAACTGCATCAGAGCCGTCTTTCATCGATTCCGTTTCGCGATGAGGGCTAGCAACCGAGCCTGAATCTAAGTGATCACGGCCAATCACGATAGGGCCTTTTAATTCGCCACTTTTCACCATCTCATTGAAAGCACGCCCTAATCTTTCACGGTCTTTTAAGCCAACCCAACAAATACGCGCAGGTAGGCCTTGGAATGCAATTCGCTCACGCGCCATGTCGAGCCAGTTATGCAAGTGCTTATCATCAGGCAGTAATTCTTTGACCTTTTGGTCTGTTTTGTAGATATCTTCAGGATCGCCAGATAAGGCTACCCAACGGAATGGGCCGATGCCTTCACAAAATAGAGGGCGGATATAAGCAGGAACAAAGCCTGGGAAATCAAAGGCATTTGCCACTCCTTCATCTTTAGCCATTTGGCGAATGTTATTACCGTAATCAAACGCTGCTGATCCACGTTTTTGCATGGTTAACATCGCATCCACTTGCACGGCCATGCTTTTTTTCGCAGCGCTGGTCACTTCGGCTGGTGCAGTCTCTTGTTTTTCACGCCATTGGCTTAATGTCCAACCTTGCGGTAAATAGCCGTGTACAGGGTCGTGAGCACTGGTTTGGTCGGTGACTGAGTCAGGTGTAATATTGCGTTTCACTAATTCGCTATACACATCCGCAGCATTGCCTAATAGGCCAACAGAAACAGGCTTGCCAGAAACTTTGGCTTCTTCAATGTATTGCAGCGCTTCATCAAGGGAAGTCGCTTTTTTATCGACATAGCGTGTTCTTAAACGGAAATCGATACGGCTTTCATCACACTCGACAGCTATCATGCTAAACCCAGCCATCGTGGCCGCTAATGGCTGTGCACCGCCCATCCCACCTAATCCACCAGTTAGGATCCAACGCCCTGCTGTCTTACCGTTAAAATGTTGTTTTGCTAGTGAAACAAAGGTTTCATAAGTACCTTGGACGATCCCTTGGGAACCTATGTAAATCCACGATCCTGCCGTCATTTGGCCGTACATCATCAAGCCTTTGCGGTCTAACTCATTGAAGTGATCCCAATTTGCCCAGTGTGGCACGATATTGGAGTTAGCAATCAGAACGCGAGGCGCATCAGCGTGGGTTGGGAATACACCAACAGGTTTACCTGACTGGACTAACAGCGTTTGGTCGTCATCCAGTGTTTTTAGCACCTCTAAAATTTTGTCGTAACACTCCCAATCACGGGCTGCACGACCAATGCCGCCATACACCACAAGACTTTGCGGGTGTTCAGCCACTTCAGGGTCGAGGTTGTTTTGAAGCATGCGGTAAACGGCTTCAGTCAACCAACTTTTGCAGGTTTTTTCGCTGCCACGGGGTGCGCGGATCACACGTGTTGAGTCAGTACGGTTTAACATGGTTGTATCCCCTATCATCCATTTTTTAATTAACGCTAAATTAACAACTTTTGGTGATAATAATCTGTGAGGTACTTTGTTAGTGACTGTACACTTTTATTTTAAGTCAATTAATCAATTGAAAATCAATTGATTAATGATTCACCAACTTGCTCAAAGCTATTTATTCACTGAAGCTATTTCTCTTGCGTTTAAATATATATACATTTACTTCACAAAGTATATACATTTAATTTTGAAATTTTATACGAAGAGTGGAGGTCTGAAGGAAAGGGGAGTTATACAACAATAAGTAGCTCTCTGTTTCTATAGGAAAAGTTGTATATACATTTAATTTTATGTATAGAAACAAGCAAATAATGGATTTGCGAGTCGCTTCACAGAACCTTGTAACAATGTATAGAGACCAAATTTACACCGCCGCCCAAAATGCAGTACATAAAAAACAAAAACGGGCTACCTGCATCAACAAGCAACCCGTGTAATCAAAAAAAGTGAATGATGACTTAATTTTCTAACTTACTGCCATTTTCTAAATCATTCGCGTTGTGGCTAGGCGGCAAGTGAAGCTAAGCCCTATGAACACACACAAGTATGTGACTAGGGTTAGCGAATGAAGCCAACACTGCCACAGCACGAAGGGAGACGAAAATTTAATTTTCTAAATCATTCGCGTTGTGGCTAGGCGGCAAGTGAAGCTAAGCCCTAGGAACATACACAAGTATGTGACTAGGGTTAGTGAACGAAGCCAACACCGCCACAGCGCGAAGGATGACGAAAATTTTAGCCACCGAGATAAGCGCTGCGCACTGCCTCATTAGCCAATAAAGCTTTCCCGCTATCTTCTAGCACTATGTGCCCATTTTCCAATACATACCCACGATCAGCGAGTTTTAGGGCTTGATTCGCATTTTGCTCCACGAGGAAAATTGTCATTCCCTCTTCCCGCAGCTGCTGGATAGTGTCAAATATCTGCATAATGATGATTGGCGCTAGTCCCAATGAAGGCTCATCCAGTAGCAATAATTCAGGTTGGCTCATCAATGCTCGTCCGATTGCCAACATCTGCTGCTCCCCACCAGACATCGTCCCTGAACGCTGAGTACGACGCTCATATAACCTAGGAAACAGCTTATACACTCGCTCAATGCGTTCTAGATATTGTTGGCGCGTGGCAAAAAAGCCGCCCATCGCAAGGTTTTCTTCCACTGTCATACGGGAAAAAACTCGTCGCCCTTCTGGCACAAGTGCAATATCTTCACGCATTATTTTTGAGGTCGGTAACTGAGTAATATCCACATCACGATACAATACTTGCCCTTCAGAGGCCCTTGGATCACCGCAAAGCGTGCTTAAAAGCGTGGTTTTACCCGCCCCATTTGCCCCAATCAGGGTGACAATCTCACCCTTTTGGATATTTAAGCTAATCTCATGTAATGCTTGAATTTTTCCATAATGAGCAGAAACTTTTTTAAATTCTAACATCAGTAAGCTTCCCCCAAATAGGCTTTAATAACATCAGGATGCTGGCGTATTTCACTCGGTGTGCCATTCGCCAATGGTGTGCCCTGATTGACGACGTAAATGCGATCTGAAATTCCCATGACCAGCTTCATATCATGTTCAATTAATAAAATTGAAACATTATGATGAGTCCGTAATTCGGCAATTAAATCATCTAAATCATTGGTTTCTTTTGGGTTAAGCCCTGCTGCGGGTTCATCTAACATTAAAATTTCAGGGCGTGTCACCATACAGCGCGCAATTTCTAACCGACGTTGCTGCCCATACGCCAAGTTACCCGCTTGTCGATTGGCAAATGGTAGTAAATCCACACGTTCTAACCACTTAACTGCATTGTCTAAAGCCTCAGACTCTGCGCGGCGAAACGCTGGCGTTTTCAAAAGCCCTGAAAAAATACCACTTTTTAAATGCTGATGCTGCGCGACCAACAGGTTTTCGATGACAGTCATTTCCTTAAATAACCGCACATGTTGGAATGTGCGGATCACACCAAGACGCGCAATAGCTTGCCCTGTTAGACCTTCGAGATGCTTTTCTCGATACAAAATCGTTCCACTAGTTGGCTTATAAAACCCCGTTAAACAATTGAAAATGGTTGTTTTCCCTGCACCATTTGGCCCAATTAGAGAAACAATTTCCCCTTGATTAAGGGTAAGCTCAACATTATTCACAGCAAGTAGACCACCGAAGCGCATGGTTAACCCGCTGACTTGTAATAAAGGCGTGGTTAATTGGCTCATACCCCCTCCCCTTCAGGTATTTTTTTCACCTGAACTTGACGGCGTTTCATCGGCAATAAGCCTTGCGGTCGCCAAATCATCATTAACACCATCAATGCACCCAGCAGTAACATGCTGTATTGGTTGAGGTCACGCATCATTTCCCTTGATACAACTAAGATAATCGCCGCTAAAATAACAGAGGTTTGTGAGCCCATTCCCCCCAGTACCACGATGGCTAAAACAAACGCGGACTCAACAAATGTAAATGATTCAGGGCTAATAAACCCTTGCCTTGCGGCAAATAACGTTCCCGCAAACCCCGCAAATGCGGCACTGATAGTGAATGCAGTGAGTTTGATACGCGTCGGGCTTAAGCCAAGTGAACGACATGCAATTTCATCTTCACGCAGAGCTTCCCAAGCGCGGCCTAATGGCATCCGCAGTAATCGATTGATCACAAATAGGGTTAAAACCACCAGCAATAAAGCGACAAAATAAAGGAAAATGATCCGATCGCCTGGATTGTAATCTAACCCAAAAAAGTTATGGAAAGTATCCCAGCCATCTTTTGCTGTTCGGCTAAATTCGAGGCCAAAAAACGTCGGTTTTGGCAATTGGCTGATCCCATTCGGACCTCCCGTAATCTCCGTATTATTCAGTAATAAAATACGGACAATTTCCCCAAAACCCAACGTTACGATGGCGAGGTAATCTCCCCTTAACCTTAGAACTGGAAAGCCCAGTAAAAAACCAGCCAATGCGGCTGTTAGCCCTGCTATTGGTAAGCTTTCCCAGAAACCAAAGCCATAATAATGGTTTAACAAACCAAAGGTATAAGCGCCAATCGCATAAAAGCCAGCATAACCTAAAACCAATAAGCCCGATAAGCCCACAACCACGTTTAACCCCAACCCTAACATCACATAAATAAGGGTTAAGGTGGCGATATCAACGCTTCCACGTGAAACAATAAATGGCCAAATGATAGCTGCGATAATGATAACAACAGCAAGAATTTTTTGCTTAGTCGTCGAGCCGTCAAAATCAGGGATCGACCACGCTTTTTTAGGTACACCTTGCCAAACCTTGCTTAAGGTTGGGCGAACCAATTGATAAACAAAAATGATCGCAATCCCAGCGATGATCCAGTTCCAACGAACAGAATCCCCCACGGTTACCACCAATTTCGTACCATCCAGCGCAAGCTGTAAGCCCATCATAAATAAGGCTAAAACAAAGAAGGTTGCCGATGCCACAATGGCATTAATCCAATTTTCTTTTCTCATACCTTTTCGACCTCCGGACGTCCCAGAATGCCGGTCGGCATGATTAACAGAACACCAATTAATAAACCAAATGACACAACATCCTTGTATTCAGTACTTAAATAAGCAGAAGTCATCGCCTCTGCAACTCCGAGGATCAAGCCACCTAACATAGCACCTGGAATACTGCCGATCCCACCTAATACTGCAGCAGTAAAAGCTTTCATTCCTGCCATAAAGCCAATGTAAGGATTGATCACACCATAAAATTGCCCCAATAAAACCCCTGCTACAGCAGCCATTGCAGCACCGATCACAAAGGTTAGTGAGATAACACGGTCAGTATTGATCCCCAATAAACTGGCCATTTTGAGATCTTCAGCACAAGCACGGCAAGCACGCCCCATTTTCGAATAGCGAATAAAAAGGGTTAATGCCAACATGGCAAGGAGCGTAACCACCCAAATAGTGAGCTGCATTTTTGTCACGGTTGCTTCAAAACCATCGCTTTCCCCTAATACCCACTGGCCTGTAATTAAGCTAGGTAATGCAAGATCGCGGGAGCCTTGAGACAAGCTGACATAGTTTTGCAAGAAGATTGACATTCCGATCGCTGAGATTAATGCGATCAGACGTTTAGAATGGCGCACTGGCCGATAAGCAACTCGCTCGATGCTCCAACCATACGCACTGGAAACGATGATCGCCGCAATAAAGGCGGCTGCTACGAGGATCCAACCAACATCAATCCCTAGCATCATCAAGCCTGCAATCACGATAAAAGAGACGTAGCTCCCAATCATATACACTTCACCGTGGGCGAAGTTAATCATCCCAATGATGCCATACACCATCGTATAACCAATAGCGATCAACGCATAGGTGCTGCCAAGGGTTAATCCATTAAGAAATTGCTGAATAAAATAAAGAATTTGATCTGACATAAGACTTTCCTTTCGAACTGCTTGTCCTGAATAGAGAACAGAAGCCGGAAGCGAGTCAACTCACTTCCGGTTATTGTTCACTACGTTGGAACACTACTGGGTACTATTTTATAGGAGTGGAAGTCCCATCTTTGTGCCATTCAAACACACCAAATTCGAACCCTTTCAGGTCACCATTTGGTTGCCAGCTCAGTGTACCCATCACGGTATCTACTGGATTTGCTTTCAGATCTTTGACTAAGTCTTCAGGTTCAATGCTCCCTGTACGTTCCATTGCAGTGGTTAAACCTTGGATTGCCGCATAAGTTGTCCACACAAATGGCCCCGTTGGGTCTTCTTTTTTCGCTTTGATGGCATCAACAATTGGTTGGTTAGTTGCGACTTGGTCATAACGTTTTGGCAATGTCACTAACATCCCTTCAGATGCATCACCTGCAATGTTAGACAGCGAAGAGTTACCCACACCTTCAGGCCCCATAAAGCGAATATTCAGGCCTGCCTGTTTTGCTTGGCGTAAAATTTGCCCCATTTCTGGGTAGTAACCACCAAAGTAAACAAAGTCCACGTTCTCTTTTTTCAGCTTCGCGACTAAGGCAGAAAAATCTTTGTCTCCAGCCGTGACACCTTCAAACATCACTTCTTTCGTCCCTGCTTTATTGAGGCTTTCACGAACAGAACGCGCTAAACCTTCACCATATTGTTGTTTATCATGAACAACAGCGATACGTGACGGCTTAATTTCTTCAAGAATATATTTCGCTGCCGTAGGGCCTTGGTCAGAGTCCAAACCCGTTGTACGCAGCACCATTTGGTAACCACGTGTCGTTAAATCCGCATTGGTTGCCGCAGGCGTGATCATGATAATGCCTTCATCTTCATAGATATCCGATGCAGGTTGTGTGGAAGAGGAGCACAAATGACCAATAACATGGCGAATTCCGTCATTGATAACTTTGTTTGCAACCGCAACCGCTTGTTTCGGATCACATGCATCATCGTATTCAACGGCAACTAATGTGTTGCCATTGATCCCACCCTTTGCATTAATATCTGCAATCGCTTGGCGAGCACCTGTAAACTCCATATCACCATATTGTGCGACAGGGCCAGACATCGCGCCCACAACTGCTATTTTAATTTCCTTCGCCCATCCTGCTGAGCTGAACGCCATAGCGATGCAGCCCGCTAATACTGCTTTATTTATATTCTTCATTTTATCGTCCCCGTCTTCATGGTTCTGAGTGTTTGTGTTTGATTTATAATCGTTTATTATGGTTGACAGGTACAATGCCTGATATTTCAAAATACAGCGAATAAGGCTATATATTTCATAGTATTAAACAAGATAATTATGCTAAATAGCAAATGGATATGGTAGGTTATTACATTAGATGCAGAATAAAAAACTGATGTGTTTAAGTAGGTTTTTTGTAAATACTAGTGTTATATTCTAGTTAAATTTAAATTAATCCGAGTGAAACTCGGAAAATGCAGTCTGACAAAATTTTTCTCTCTAAAATCAAAAAATCGGTTACAGATCACTCTGGCAGGACGAGTAGCTGCAACCCTTGCAGGGAAACAGATAAAACATCATGAGACTCACTATTATCCCTTTGGTCAATCCTACTGAGCAGCAGTACCAAGACTTGGATAAAATCTGGCCAGACCAGAAGATTGATAAACGTGTACAACCGCTCGGTGAAATGCACTTAATTTATGCAGCCCGCTTTAATGATAGATTACTTGCCGCAGCAAAAGTCACCATCGACCAAAGACAAGGCATTATTGATGATTTTTGCGTGCGAGAAGTCACTCGTAGGCGCGGTGTTGGCCTTTATTTATTACAAGAAATACACCGAGCACACCCAGAAGTCATGGTATGGCAATTTAAGTTTAATCAGTTAGATGAAAAACAAGTTCAAGTCATGCATGCATTTTTAACCACTTGTGGATTTCACGCCACTTCACAGACTGGTGTATGGAAACTCATCGTAGGCCATTTAAATGAAATTAAATAAAATTCACCATATTGCGATTATCGCTTCCCACTATGAAGTCAGTAAAGATTTTTACTGCCGCATTTTAGGGCTGAATTTACTTAGTGAACATTATCGCCCTCACAATGACTCATGGAAGGCCGATTTAGCATTTGGTGAGCTCTATCAAATTGAATTATTTGGCTTTTCAAACCCACCAGCAAGGCCTAGTTACCCTGAAGCCGCAGGGCTTCGCCATTTGGCTTTTAGCGTTGATAAGTTAGATGAGTGGATTGCCTATTTAACAAAACAAGGCATTACATGTGAAGCGGTGAGGACCGATCCCTATACACAAAAACGATTTACGTTTTTTGCTGACCCTGATGGCCTGCCATTAGAGTTGTATAGTGATGAATAAATATGAAGTCTGCTGCAGTTAGCTGTATAACTTATTGATATGAGCATCTGCATTTATTCCCTCTTAGAGGCAATAAATGCAGATAACTTTAGGTGAAATGAACTACATTTCGTCGTCGTTTTCTTCCATCGCTAGACGCAATTTTTTCATTGCGTTTTTTTCCAACTGACGAACACGTTCCGCAGAAACACCGTATTTATCGGCTAATTCCTGTAATGTGGTTTTGTTGTCGTCATCTAACCAACGAGCACGAATGATATCTTGGCTGCGCTCATCTAATGAGTCTAGCGCATCCGCTAAACGATCAGTTGCATGGCTTTCCCAGTTATCATCTTCAATTGAGCCAGCAAAGTCAGATGATTTATCCTGTAAAAATAATACAGGCGCAACAGGGCCTCCGAAATCGGCACTGTCGTCGTCATCTGACATATCAAATGCCATGTCTTGCGCCGCCATGCGTGATTCCATTTCGCGGACATCTTTGGTACTCACACCAAGCTCTTGGGCGACCATATCGACTTCGTCTTGATTAAACCAACCAAGACGCTTCTTATTTTTTCTTAAGTTAAAAAATAATTTACGCTGCGATTTTGTAGTGGCAACTTTAACAATTCGCCAATTACGCAAAACATATTCATGAATTTCCGCTTTGATCCAATGCACGGCAAAGGAAACGAGGCGCACTCCCACTTCAGGGTTAAAACGGCGCACGGCTTTCATCAGGCCGATATTACCCTCCTGAATTAAGTCCGCTTGCGGTAAACCATAACCTGCATAACTACGAGCAACGTGAATAACAAAGCGCAAATGCGATAAGATCAGTTGCTTTGCAGCATCCAGATCGCCGTTATAATGCAGCCGTTCAGCAAGTTCCTTTTCTTCCTCAGCGGTCAGCATTGGGTAAGCATTAGCAGCTCGAACATAGGCTTCAATACTTCCTTGCGGAACAAGCGTTAATGATTGCATGTCTTTGGTCATTCAGATCCTCTATAAATATTAGGAATGAAATTTATTCGATGTTGATAACCATCATATAGGTTAACAATGAAAAAACGATATGCTGTAAACAAGTAGATAGTCTACCAGTTTCACCGCATTAAATAAATTATATACAAGAATTGTTAACGGTGGGTCAATATAGGACAAAACAATTCAGACTAAGTTCATTCTTAAAGTCAATATCTAATATAATCAAGGGCTAGGGTAATATAACCACCAATAGCCCTTACTGAAAATGACAAGAAAACAAACGGTTACTCAGGTGTAAAATGACGTAAATGTTGTAATGTGGCTAACCATGCCGCAATCCACCCCACCATCGCTGACAATAAAAGGATTAATAGGGATTCTTCCCAAAGTAACCCCTCAATATGAAATTGTGTGCCAAACACACTCGCGACTTGTGCCACACCACTACCTAGTTGCCAAACCAATAAGAAGGTCATGATCAGCGAAATAATCGCCCCCACACCACCGAGCACAATGCCGCCGTTTAAGAATGGCCGCATAATAAAACCATCTGTCGCACCAATTAATTTCATTACATTAATGGTGTCTCGCCTTGCGAAGATATTGAGACGAACACTATTACCTATCACTAAGAACAAAGACACAATCATGAGAAGACCAATGACTGAAGCTATTTTGCCCACCAGGCTCGTCAAGGCAGCAAGCCGCGCAAACCAGCTATCGTCCATACGTACTTCTTCAATACCATCAACTTGGCCGACTCTATCCCTTAATGTCGTTAAAACATCCGACCCTTCAAAATCAATTTTGGGTGTGATGATAGCCACAGCTGGTAATGGGTTTTCTTCTAGCATATCTAATGCGGTACTAAAGCCTGACCAACTGCGAAACTCGCTCATGGCTTGATCCCGTGATAAATAATTCACATGATCAACGCCTTCAAGTGATTGCAGCTGCGTCACGACATTTTGCCCACCTTGTTCATCAAGGGATTTATCCAGATAAACCGTAAGTTGTGGCGTCGGATACCACTGTGCCGCAGCTTGAGATACGTTTTTCCAAACCACATAACATAAACTTGGCAAAGTTAATGAAATCGCAATCACCATGATGGTCAAAAAGGTTGCCAAAGGCTGTCTGAGCATATCTGCCAGTGCATTCAACCAAGAATAACGCCATTGTTCGCGCCATCCCCCTTTGAGTGCCTTGCTTTTTGATTGCATTGCACGTTCAGGCTTGGCTCTTCGAGCATTTTTAGCCATGTTGACCTCCAAGCATCCGACCTTCACTTAATGTCAGAACACGGTAGTTACGGCGCTCAATCAACGCAACATCATGGGTTGCCATCAAAACCGTCACTCCCACACGGTTAAACTCTTCAAACAACCGCATAATCCCTTCCGATAATTCACCATCAAGGTTACCCGTTGGCTCATCTGCCAAGAGCATTGTCGGCTTATTAACCACTGCGCGAGCAATGCCCACACGCTGTTGCTCACCACCAGATAATTGAATTGGAAAGTTTTTTGCTTTGTCTAATAAGCCCACTTTATCCAATGCCGCAGAAACACGTCGACGAATATCTTCCGTGCTTGCACCAGAGATAATTAGTGGCATCGCAACGTTGTCATACACTGTACGGTCAAATAGCAGGTGATGATCTTGAAAAATCATTCCAATCTGCCGACGCAGAAAAGGGATCTCCCGATTTTTCAATCGACTAATATCATGACCATTAAACAGAATATGACCCGCACTTGGGCGCTCTATGCCGCAAATGAGTTTGAGTAACGTACTTTTACCTGCGCCTGAGTGGCCTGTTAGAAATGCCATCTCCCCGGGTTGTAGATGAAAATCAACCCCTTGGAGAGCTTGGCGGCCACCGCGATAAGCTTTACTAACGTGTTCAAAGCGAATCATCGAAAATTATTCCTCTCGGGCAAATAGGGCCTCGATAAAGTCATCGGCTTTAAATGGACGTAAATCTTCAATCCCTTCACCGATACCAATATAACGAATTGGAATACCAAATTGATCGGCAATCGAGAAAATTACGCCACCTTTTGCTGTACCATCGAGCTTAGTCAATGTTATACCTGTCAGACCTACCGCTTCGTCAAAAAGTTTCGCCTGACTCACCGCATTTTGTCCTGTGCTCGCATCCAGCGTTAACATAATTTCATGCGGTGCGCTTTCATCCAGTTTTTTCATTACTCGGACGATTTTCTTTAATTCTTCCATCAGATGTGATTTATTTTGTAAGCGGCCCGCGGTATCCGCAATCAACACATCTACACCTTTGGCTTGGGCTGACTGAATAGCATCAAAAATAACAGACGCTGGATCTGCACCTGTGTGTTGCGCAACAACAGCGATTTTATTGCGTTCACCCCAAACTTGTAATTGCTCTACCGCAGCAGCACGGAATGTATCCCCCGCAGCCAACATCACGCTTTTGCCTTCAGATTGATATTGGCGAGCCAATTTACCAATCGTAGTGGTTTTACCGACACCATTAACCCCAACCATAAGAATAACATAGGGTTTTTTATCTTCGATCACGAGCGGTTTATCGACTTTCGCTAAAATATCAGACATTTCCTCACGCAATTTACCATACAGCGCTTCGGCATCTTTGAGATCTTTACGGCTTGCATGAGCCGTGAGGTTGTCGATAATTTTACGTGTTGTCTCAACGCCAACATCCGCAATTAGCAACTGTTCTTCTAATTCGTCAAATAAATCATCGTCAATTTTCTTACCCGTAAATAAGCTAAGAAAACCTGACCCCAGATTTTGACGAGTTTTTAATAACCCTTTCTTCAGCCTAGCAAAGAAACCCTCTTTTTTCGGTTTTTCTTGCTCTTTTGATAAACTATTTTTTTCCTCTTCCAAACGAAGACGTTCAGCTTCTGCTTCTTCTTCAGCTAAACGCGCAGCTTCCGCGGCTTGGCGCTCTTGTTCCGCTTGCTCTTCGGCTAAACGCGCAGCTTCCGCAGCTTGGCGTTCTTGCTCCGCTTGCTCTTCGGCTAAACGCGCAGCTTCAGCGGCTTGACGTTCTTGTTCCGCTTGTTCTTCGGCTAAACGCGCGGCTTCCGCAGCCTGGCGTTCTTGTTCCGCTTGCTCTTCGGCTAAACGCGCAGCTTCCGCAGCTTGGCGCTCTTGCTCTGCTTGTTCTTCCGCTAAACGCGCAGCTTCCGCGGCTTGGCGTTCTTGCTCTGCTTGTTCTTCCGCTAAACGCGCAGCTTCCGCGGCTTGGCGTTCTTGTTCCGCTTGCTCTTCGGCTAAACGCGCGGCTTCCGCAGCTTGGCGTTCTTGCTCTGCTTGTTCTTCAGCTAAACGCGCAGCTTCCGCAGCTTGGCGTTCTTGCTCTGCTTGTTCTTCCGCTAAACGCGCAGCTTCTTGCAGTTCACGTTCAGCTTTGTCCTCTGCTGCTTTAATCGCGGCCAAATCGGCTTGACGTTGCTGCTCTGCTGCGTCTTCTGCAGCCTTGACCGCAGCCAATTCAGCTTCACGCTGACGCTCTAACTCTTCTTCAGCAAGGCGTTGAGCCGCTTCTTCTTGGCGATCACGCTCTGCCTTTTCTTCAGCTAAACGCGCTTCTTCTGCTGCAAAACGCTCACGTTCTGCTTGCTCTTGCGCAGCTTGGATCGCCTCTAGCTGAGCCTTACGTTCAAGTTCTGCTTGTTCTGTTGCGGCTTCTATTGCGGCTTGTTGCGCTTCATACTGGCGCTCAGCTTCATCCTCTGCTGCTTTAATCGCAGCTTGCTCCGCTTGGTATTGACGTTCTGCTTCTGAGGCAGCGGCATCTTCTACAGGGTGTTGATTTTCAACCTCATTTGCAGCTTCTTCCTGCTGAGCTTGTTGTTTTTGAGTCTCTTCTTCATCTTTACGACCAAAACCTAGCCATGAAAAAAAGCCTTTTTTCTTGTCTTTAGCCATCTGCCACTACACTCCTCGCGGTAAAAATATGGCGCTCGATAATCAAATCGCAATCAAATTACATGCAGTCTATCATTTCATCGCCTCGCAACACATATCTGAAAGAAAAATCCTGACAATTTAATCGGAATTTTTATGTTAAAACTGTGAAAACGACACGCTATAATCGAAATTCAGCCAATTGGGGATAACAACACTGCAACTTATCGCCTGACAGGTATACAATGGTAACAATCATTTTTAAGTACACAATTAGCTAAGTAGCAATACATATTATGGCAAGAAAACCACAATCAGCCCCTTTAGGGCAAATTCGTATTATTGGTGGGAAGTGGCGTGGTAGAAAGTTACCAGTCCGTGATAGTGAGGGCTTACGTCCAACTACAGACCGCATCAAAGAAACATTATTTAATTGGTTAATGCCAGTTATTCGTGATGCGCGCTGCCTTGATTGCTTTGCAGGAAGTGGCTCACTCGGTTTTGAGGCGCTTTCACGTTTTGCGCAAAACGTCACATTTATTGAGCTGGATAAACAAAACTCACAATTGCTCACTGAAAATAAAGCGCGTTTACAGGCAGAGGATGCAACCGTTATTAATAACAGTAGCCTGACCGTATTAAGCCAACAGGGAAGCCCTTTTGACGTGGTATTTATTGACCCACCATTTCGTAAAGGCTTGCTCACTGAAACAATTCAATTACTCGAAAAAAACCAATGGTTAGCAGACGAAAGCTGGATATACGTAGAGTCAGAAGCGGAGTCACCACTTACTGACCTTCCAGCAAACTGGCAGCTTCATCGTGAAAAAATTGCGGGCCAAGTTGCCTATCGCTTATTTATTCGAACCTCACTTTAGGAAAAAAGTATGTTAATTAACGTTGGTCGCCTGCTTATGATTTGCGTTTGGGGTTTTATGGTATTCAACTTGATCCACCCATTCCCTAAGCCATTGAAATATTTTATGGATATCGCAATGGTCTTTATGATTTTCATGCATGCATTGCAAACCATTTTCCTAAAAGCCACATTACCTAAAGGCGAAAAAATTTCAGGTTTAGTGCAAACTCGCATCTTTTTCTTTGGGGTATTCGAAATGTTAGCGATGCAGAAAAAAACCAAGGCTGCCTTAGACGAAGCGAAAAAAAAACAATCAGGGCAATAAGTTAATTTGGCTCAAAACGGATAAAACGCGTTCCTTGTAGAGTGAGTTTACCTTCTCGACCTAACTCAACACCGCGATATTGTTCTTCTGTTACAATGGATTTAATCACTTCGCCACTGGATAACGTTTTAAAATAAATCTCGTAGCGAAAAGTTTCAGGGGAAACCACATCACGTTCTCGGGAACGCATATTGGGATAAGGATAATCTTTTTTGTTATCTACTTTTACTAAGTAACTAACAGGTAAAGAATTATCGTTGATTTCATTTTGCTTGCGTTGGTCAAAAAAACGTTTAGTCGCAAGCACGGCAATGATTGCAATAACGATAATCAATAATATTGGTTTATTCATAATTTGTGCATTTCGCTTAAAAAGTTCCTAACTATAGTTTATCTTATTTGTAGAAACAGAACACGTTATCTCAGTGAGCGACCCTTTGTCGTTTCATTTATTGAACTTATAAGGATATGTGTATGATTAGTTGGCCATTTCTTGCAGTGCTTTTTTCTGGCTGGTTATATGTCGATGCGGCCTATCGCGGTCCAGGATGGCAACGTTGGTTATTCCGCCCTATCACGCTGTTATTGTTACTTTTTTGGGGCTGGAGTTCCGATGATTTAAATCTACAAAATTACCTTATTCTTGGTGGGTTGTTGGTTTCACTGATTGCAGATCTCTCACGAATGTTTTCAAGTGAACACTTACTAACTTCTGTCACCCTCATGTTCCTTAGCTACCTGATTTACACGATTAGCTTTGGTATGCAATTAAACTTTGGTTTATTTTTGCCTTGGTTAGCCGCGCCTCTCATTATTGCTGCTATCACACTTGTTCTTATTTGGGGCAAGTTGGAAAACCTACAAGCCATTGTTTTTGCATCTTTAATCATGTGTATGATTATGGCTTGGGTCGCTGGCGATCAATATTTTGGCCTTGGGCGTGAATATAACTTCTCCATAATGGTGGGGGCATCGCTGCTTTTCTTATCTAACTGCGTGTGGTTAATTGCCCATTTTCGCTTACCATTCAAAGCCTCAAAAGCGGTTGTTGCTGCATTATATTTCCTTGGACAATTCTTTATTGTCCGCGCAATTTATTTATAACGCCTCCTGCAATAAGTGCCAATTGATAAAAAATGCTATTTGAGAATTTTATCAGTTGGCTTCCCTCTTTTCGTTTGACTCTGGAGTAGACTCCAGAGTGTAGACTTATCAACAATCAGTGATGGAACTCATTATAGTTGGATAAGGGGGCGCTTATGCACTCACACTCTCATAAAGAAAATCATACACATACAAGCTCTTGCTGTTCAAGCACAAGTGCATGTTCATCCACTGTGCCACAAAAAAGTACACTGGCGAGTAATGACTCACATGTTCATGAGCATAGCGACGTCAAAAAACACCCTGATGACGATGAGGAATCCCACCGACACAGTGGTGGATGTCACTCAGATCACAACCATGGAGAGCATTCCCATGGGGCTCACGAGCACCAACATAGTGGTAGTTGTGGAGTAACAGCAAACACCACTGATGAAGTTGAACCTTTGCAAGCCGCTGGGCAGCGTTTTAGCTGGATTATCCGTGGGATGGATTGCCCAAGCTGCGCCAATAAAATTGAAAATGCTGTTGGCCAAATCGGCGACGTCAAACAAGCCAAGGTCTTGTTTGCTACTGAAAAATTAGTGGTTGATGCAAATACTAACATCAGTGCAGCGGTTCGTTCTACCGTAGAAGCTGCTGGCTATGAATTACTCGAAGTCGGTAGTAATAACGCGGCGGCTATTGCACCACCACAAAGCTTACTGAGCGAAGCTAAGCCAGTCATTATCTTAGCAATATTGATGGCAATCAGCTGGGGAATTGAAGCATTTAGCCCGAAAATCGGGAACATCGCCTTTATTTTAACCACGTTATATGGGTTATACCCTATCGCGAGTAAGTCATTACGTTTAATTCGAACGGGCACCCCTTTTGCTATCGAAACATTGATGACCGTTGCCGCTGTAGGGGCAATTTTTATTCAAGCTACAGAAGAAGCCGCTATGGTTATCTTACTGTTTATGCTAGGAGAAATGCTCGAGTCCTATTCGGCAGGTCGAGCTCGTCGCGGGGTCAGCGCATTAATGGCTCTGGTTCCAGAAGATGCAATTCTCATTAAAGATGGGCAAAAAACCACAGTTCCTGTTGCACAACTGCGCCCTGGGGACATTATTGAAGTCGCACCAGGCGGGCGTTTACCAACGGATGCCGTGTTAGTTTCAGGTTTTGCGAGCTTTGATGAAAGTGCACTAACAGGGGAATCCGTTCCTGTTGAACGCAACGCAGGTGAAAAAGTCGCAGCAGGTTGCTTATCCGTTGACCGTGCAGTGCAAATGAAAGTGGTTTCAGAGCAAGGCCAGAACGCGATTGACCGTATTTTGCAGCTGATTGAAGAAGCAGAAGAACGCCGTGCACCTATTGAGCGCTTTATCGACCGCTTCAGCCGTATTTATACGCCGATTATCATGTTAATTTCAGCGTTAGTGATTATTATCCCACCAATTTTCTTTTCTGCACCTTGGGAAACATGGATCTACCGCGGTTTAACATTACTCTTAATTGGTTGTCCATGTGCGCTTGTGATATCAACGCCTGCGGCAATAACCTCAGCCCTTGCAACAGCAACACGTCGCGGTGCATTGATTAAGGGTGGCGCAGCACTTGAGCAACTCGGTACCATCACCACTATCGCATTAGATAAAACAGGTACGCTGACGGAAGGTAAACCCCACGTCACTAACTTGGTTCCTGTTGATGGAATGACCGAAAGTGAATTAGTCCAAATCACAGCATCTGTTGAAGTTGGCTCACACCACCCATTGGCAAAAGCAGTGGTAAATAAAGCAGAAGAGCTCTCTTTAGCTGTAACTGAAGCACAAGACCGTAAAGCGCTTGCAGGAAAAGGTGTCGAAGGGTTCCTGAATAATAAGCACATACTAGTCAGTGCACCGAATCGCTTAGAGACGCCATTAGAAAATGAATGGCAAAGCAAAGTTGAAGCATTGGAAGCTGAAGGTAAAACGGTCGTTGTCACATTGGAAGATAACCGAGTTATTGGTTTAACTGCGCTACAAGACACATTACGCACAGATGCCACTGATGCGATGAGCATGCTCAAAGCGCTCAATGTCAATGCCGTCATGTTAACGGGGGATAACCCGCGTGCTGCGGGAGCAATTGCAGGCCAATTAGGTATGGAGTTCCGTGCGGGTTTACTACCAGAAGATAAAGTCACCGCAGTTATGGAGCTGAACCGTAACCATAGCACCATGATGGTCGGTGATGGCATTAACGATGCCCCTGCAATGAAAGCGTCGAGCATTGGTGTGGCAATGGGTAGTGGTACTGACGTTGCGTTAGAAACCGCGGATGCCGCTTTAACTCATAACCGTTTAACGGGCTTACCAGAAATTATTGCGCTATCCCGTGCAACGCGGAAAATTATCCGTGAAAACATCACGATAGCGCTTGGGCTAAAAGGCGTATTTTTAGTCACAAGTTTACTCGGGATCACTGGACTTTGGGTAGCAGTGCTTGCGGACTCAGGTGCAACCGCACTTGTAACCGCGAATGCTGTACGGTTACTTCGAGTAAAATTACCTCAAGTGAAAAAGTAGTGTTTCATCAACTAAGCAAAGCGCCCAATGTGGCGCTTTTTTTTCGAATCACAACTTAATATAATCAATTATTACAATTAGTTAATTACCATCTCATCCGTAATTTTAGGACAAATTTTTTATCCGTGAATCCGAAAGTTGCGTAAAATTACCCACGTAAGCAAGCTATCTGTTAAGTGGGAAATCAATATGGTAAAACAGCGTGATTCAACGCCCCATGACGCCGCCTTTAAAGGGTTTATGTCTAAAGTAGATAATGCGCGTGACTTTTTTGATATCCACCTTCCCACCCATATTAAGCAATTATGCCATTTCGACACATTAGCGATAACCAACACATTTTTTATTGATAAACAGCTGTATTCGCGTTTCTCAGATGTCTTGTATACCGTCGAAACACAGCAAGGTGATGGGTATATTTATATGTTAGTTGAGCACCAATCATCGCCAGATAAGCTAATGGGATGGCGGTTGATGCATTACGCTTTTTAGCCATGAATCAACATCTACAACAAGGCAATAAAGACTTACCGTTAGTTGTACCTGTATTATTTTACCACGGAAAAGTGAGCCCTTATCCATATGCTCAACCTTGGACACATTACTTTCGTTGGCCAGATGTCGCATCAGATTTATATAGCAAAACATTTCCCATTGTTGATATCACGGTTATTGATGATGAACTCGTCAATCATCGCAAAGTTGCCGTCATGGAGCTTGCGATGAAACACAAGGACTTACGCGATGAATTTCAACGGGTTGTTCCCTTGTTGGCTCAAGCGCTCAACCAGCACTATAACCTATAATCCGCTGGCTTTTTTACGTAACAAATAACGGTAAGGGGCGCTTTCAGCTTCAACCGCCAGCAAGTCATGCTCCATAAAACGGCAAAAACCGGGAATATCACGGGTCGTTGCAGGGTCATCGGCAATAACCAGTAATGTCTCGCCTTCGGCCATATTCCGAACCGTTTTACGCACTAACATCACGGGCTCTGGGCAGCGTAAGCCTAGTGTATCAAGGGTTTTGGTTGCATTATTAAATAAATCAGACATATAAACGACTTCTTAAAAGAATCAATGGATTGATTATATAATAAAATGCGCGTTGATGAATGAACAGTTTTGCTTTTGTTGCGCAACAGGCGTATGATGCGCTACTCCCGATTTAGGGATGAATATCATGGGTTCCCTCACCCCATTGCGACTAAAAAGGTACAATATGTTTGATTTTACTCCGCAGCAAAAAGCCACTGCGTTAATTTGGCTATCTTTATTTCATATTTTAATTATTACATCCAGTAACTACCTTGTGCAGTTGCCGATTAATATTTTCGGCTTCCATACAACATGGGGCGCGTTTACCTTTCCCTTTATCTTTTTGGCCACTGACTTAACCGTCCGTATCTATGGCGCACCGCTTGCTCGGCGAATTATTACGGCAGTCATGTTGCCTGCACTGCTGATTTCCTATGTTATTTCTGCGCTATTTTTTCAAGGTGAATGGCAAGGTTTTACTGCGCTCTCTGAGTTTAATATATTCGTTGCGCGTATTGCTGCCGCAAGTTTTATGGCATATGTACTTGGGCAAATATTAGATGTCAGCGTTTTCAATAAATTACGTCAAAATGCACGCTGGTATGTTGCACCTGCTTGCGCCATGTTTTTTGGTAATTTAATTGATACCATCGCTTTCTTCTTTATCGCCTTTTTCCGCAGTAGTGACCCATTTATGGCGGCAAACTGGGTGGAAATCGCGTTAGTCGATTACGTCTTTAAGTTACTTATTTGTATGCTCTTTTTCTTACCTGCTTATGGCGTTTTACTGAATTTCATCTTGAAATACTTCTTTGCAAATTCAGAAAAAAAACAATTAATTCGTCAACATTAAGCATAAAAAAGGAGATAGCGAAATGCTATCTCCAACTGGGTTAAACTCAGCTAAAACAAAGAATAACAACCCTACAATTCAGTTAACTATAATGCTTTTGCTAAGAGTGAAATTGGGTGCTCACATTTCTTACTTGTGGACATCTCAATTTGCCATTTACAGGTTTCACAGTCTGTGATGACCATATCAGCCCCACTTTCCTCTATCTGGCGGAATAGCCCTGCACCAATGCCTTGTGAAACTTCATAATTCTCTTTCTTAAACCCGTAAGTCCCTGCAATACCACAGCACTGGGAATCAAGTACTATTAACTCAACACCAGGCACGCGTTTTATTAACTCTAGCGTATAAGATGTCCAACCCATTTTTTCCATGTGGCATGGAGTATGGTAGGCGACTTTTAATGGTGTGTGTTTCAACTTAAGCTCTCGCCCCTGCTCTAAAAGACGGTAAATATAACGCGTTGCCAGCTCGATATTGTCACGCATTTCTGAGGTATCTACATCCAATACATGGGTATATTCATCACGGATTGTAAATGTACACGTCGACGATGTTGCGACCACAGGTATATGTTTTTCTAAGATCGTTTCTTGGAGTGATTCTAAGTTAACGTTAGCTTGGCGTTTCGCTTGTTTCATAAAACCGTTAGCAATCAATGCAACACCACAGCATTTTTCACGTTTAAGCAGTTGCACACCAATATTCATCCCATTAAAGACTTTAATTAAGTCTTTCCCTAACTGCGGGTGATTATAATTGACATAGCAACCATGGAAAAACGCAACCTGCTCTTCAAATTTAGCTTGTTCTGCCGCTTGCTTAGAATACCAACGACGGAATGTCCCAAATGAATATTTAGGCAATTCACGGCGATGGTCTATTTTTAACGCCTTATCCAAAATTTGGCGAACAGGTTTTAACCCTGTAATAGTATTTACCACGGGAGCAAATGGCGTAGAAAGTGAGCCCATTAAATCCGTATGGCTGAGGATTGCATCGCGGATTTTCGGTTTTTGCTGGCTATAGGTATTTCTTGCACGGGCAATAATATCGCCAATTTTTACATCCGATGGGCAAGCAACTTCACAACGTTTACAGTTAGTACAATATTTAAGAGCTTCATCATAGAGCATCGGGTCTTTTAAGCGTAAACGCTCACCGTCTGGCCCCGCTTGTTTTGGGCCCGGATACAATGGATTCACTTTCGCGACGGGGCAATATGTCGTGCACACCGTGCATTTAATACAGCTTTCAAAGCTTGCATCTTGAATACTCATTGTGCCACCTCCACCTGCATCGCTTTGTTTTTACTCACTTCATTAATGATTTCATTCGCGGCAAATAATGCGCTAATCATTGAAACCCCCGCACCGCAGCCTTGGGTTAATGGGTCAAAGCCACCAAGTACCGCTCCTGCAACATACAGGTTTTCAATCGCTTTTCCCGCTTTTTGAGCCCGCAGATTTTCATCTGTTTTCACACCAAAGGCCATATAAGGTTGGGAAGCAAAAAACTCTTGATTGGTCCATTTCGCACGTTCTGAAATTTCACACAAATCTAAATTCATCAGCGGTTCATACACACGGTCAAACTCAGCGACTAAACCATTATTAAAGAAGCTCCCCGTTGCCAACACAAAATGTTTAGCCTTGAGCGAAATATCCCCGTGATTACGAGTCTGCACAGATTCAATACGGCCTTCTGAATGATTTACCGATGTCACTTTGTCCCCTGGCATGACAATCCCACCTTGGCGACGAAATTGACGTAATAGCATCTCATGCAGGCGAATACCTAATAATGAAGGTGGTAAAGTGGGTAATAAATACAGTTGCTTACCTAATCGTTTCTGTAATTCCAACATTGGCTGTTCGCTGTCCAGCCCTATACAAGCAGGCATAAAAACAGCTTCGGCATCAGCAATTAATGGCGAAATCTCCCCAACGATTTGGTCCATGTTTTCGGGTCTGTCGAGCCAACGAGCGACATTAATCGCTCTAAACTCACTTGGGTTTTCGCGCAGTCGGTCAAGTAGAGGCAAATGCACATAATGAGCACTTGCCTGTATTCCTTCTCGTTGTAACTCATCGGCTACCATTTGTGGCTGAAAATCCAAGAACCCTTCAATACCGACAACGGCAATTTTGCTGACATCCATTTTTTGATGTAAGCCAATGGTAGGGACTGACTCAGGGCTCAGCCACGTCATGCGTTTATGGCCTAACGGCGTGATGCGATAATGATTTTCTTCGCAAGAACCTTTTAAGCGAATACCCGTTTGCTGCAAGATGGATTCTGCCATTCTAGCCAGCTCAGTCACTTGATTTTCCCCCATCAAACTATAGGGGTGAAAAGGTGCTTGCGATTTTAACTCACTAAGCATTGTCAGTGGTTTTTCTGCAATTTGGCCATCAGGTAAATGCGTTAATAAATCCAATGAACCCGATGAAAAATGCAGCGCATTTTGCCCAGCACTCACCATCGCACAAGATAGACCAGACTGGGTTAGGCGAATACCGCAAAGCAGCCCCGCGAGGCCACCTCCCATCACAACCACATCATATTTCATTATCCGCCTCCTTCTGAGATGCTTTGCCTAATGTGGCTTCATTCATCCCACATAACCCATGATAAACCCAACTGGTAAACTCGCTTTCGCGCAATGCATCCCCCCAAGCGATGGGGCGAACGCCCTTCCAACGCTCATTGAGAAAATGACCAAGTTGCTGCTCAGTTTCATGCGGTGTCGTGACATTAAACCGATTGAGTAAACCTGCCGCTCGACAAGCACACAGCTCTCCTTGGCAAGTTCCCATCCCAACGCGGGTACGGCGACGTAAATCCAATAAATTGTTTACAGTGAGTGAATTGACGGCATAACGTACTTCTCCTGCCGTTACAGCTTCACATTCGCACACTAAACTTTTATCTAAACGATCGGTACTTAAAATAGCGGAAGCACGGTCACCGTGGCGGTAAACTGCAGAACCACGAATTGGTGCAGGTATAGAAACCACGTTGCGCAAGGCTTCTTCCGCGCTGTGTTGAGAACCTGGCAGTGCAGCTTCAGCCGTTGTACATTTTGCTGAATGACCGAGTTTTTCACAGACTTTATCCGTTGCCCATTCTGCCATCAGTCGATAAGTCATTAATTTACCGCCTGTAATGGTGATAAAGCCTTCCATCCCATCTCGTTTCGCATGGTCTAAAAGCACTATTCCACGGCTCACATTTCGCCCTGAAGGGTCATCATCGCTAGCTACTAAGGGACGAACGCCTGCATAGGCGCGTAAAATGCGCGTTGTCGCCAATGCGGGTGATAACATCGAACCTTCACGAATAAGAATATCAACCTCTTCTGGGGTGACATACATATTGTCGATTTGGTCATATTCAATGTGTGTGGAAGTCGTTCCAATCAGCGAAATTGTATCGCCAGGCACTAAAATGTCCGCATCCGCAGGCTTACGGCAGCGGTTGATCACCATGTTATTTAGCCGATGACCTAAAATGAGCAATGCCCCTTTTGCAGGGAACATTTTAATTTTTAGCTCACCGTATTCGGCAATTTTTTGTCCCCAGATCCCGCCTGCGTTAACAACAATTTCTGCGTAAATGTCATACTGTTTTTTTGCCTGATGGTCGTAAACTGTCACACCGCGAACAGTATCACCATCGCGAATAAGGCCAATAACCTCATGGTAAGTCAGTACTTTTGCACCATGTTCTCTGGCATCTAACATATTTGCAGCCGTTAAGCGGAATGGGTCTACGGTGCCATCGGGCACGCGAACCGCACCAATTAATGCGGGGTTAACTGATGGCTCAAGACGGATAGCTTCTGCAGGGTCAATGGCATTAGCGTCAATACCTGCACTTTGGCAAGCCGTGATAAATTTCTGCTGATAATCGAGGCTATCTTCAGGCAATGTAATAAATAAACCATCCGTTCGCTCAATACAATGATGAGCAATTCGCTTTAAGATTTTGTTCTCTTCAATACATTCTCTGGCAGATTCACCGTCGGTCACTGCATAACGTGCACCACTATGAAGTAATCCATGGTTACGCCCTGTTGCACCAGTCGCAATGTCATGCCTTTCGAGTAAAACGGTTCTTAAACCTCGGCGAGCGCAGTCACGAGCGACTCCTGCACCTGTTGCGCCACCACCGATAATGATGACATCCGTTTCAGTCACAGATGAGCCATTCATGTCACATTCCTCACATTAATAAATAATTTCTATAATCGATAAGTATAGATTCTATTTTTATAATCTATTATTAAATATAGACCAGAAACGTGCTCAATGTTTGATAAGGAACAAAAACGAAAGCGATCTGTACATTTTTAGGGTTAAAAAGAACAGAATCGTGATGAGAATCACAAAATAATTAACATTTCTAGTTCCATTCCATTCACAAATGTCATTTACTATGCAACTTCATAAACAAAATCAATAATTGTGCGTTGGATTACAGATAAATTGTTTTTTAATGACTACAATTTAGAGCAATTAAGAAAATAAAAGCTCTTAAATTACTCGATTGTTTTCGTTTTTGTTACTTCACCAATAATAAACACTCAATCTTTCTCAGCACCGAGAGCGATCAAGTGTAAATAAATATTAGCATGCCATCGGAGGCGTATATGTTAAGCATTTTTAAACCAGCACCTCATATAGAGAGGCTGCCAGCTGATAAGGTAGACCCCGTCTATCGTAAGCTTCGTTGGCAGATCTTCATGGGTATTTTCTTTGGTTACGCAGCGTATTATCTCGTCCGAAAGAACTTTGCCTTAGCAATGCCATACCTTGTTGAGCAAGGGTTTTCTAAAGGTGACTTAGGTTTCGCCTTATCAGGAATTTCAATTGCTTACGGTTTTTCTAAATTTATCATGGGGTCATTCTCTGACCGCGCGAACCCTCGTTACTTCCTACCTGCTGGTTTGATACTAGCCTCCGCAGTGATGTTGATCATGGGCTTCGTGCCATGGGCGACATCGAGCATAATGGTAATGTTCGTATTACTGTTCCTTTGTGGTTGGTTCCAAGGTATGGGTTGGCCTCCTTGTGGACGTACCATGGTTCACTGGTGGTCACAAAAAGAACGTGGTGGTATCGTTTCGGTTTGGAACTGTGCACACAACGTCGGTGGTGGTATCCCGCCATTACTATTTATGTTAGGTATGGCATGGTTTAACGACTGGAAAGCCGCACTGTATATGCCTGCATTGGCTGCTATCCTCGTTGCAATCATTGCATTTGCGTTAATGCGCGATACCCCGCAATCTTGTGGTCTTCCTCCAATCGAAGAGTACAAAAACGACTATCCAACAGACTATAAAGCATCTGATGAACAAGAGTTGACTGCAAAAGAAATCTTCATGAAGTATGTTTTCCCGAACAAACTGTTATGGATGATTGCGATTGCTAACGTATTCGTATACTTATTACGTTATGGTGTTCTTGACTGGTCACCAACTTATCTGCGTGAAGTTAAACACTTCGCAATGGATAAATCTTCATGGGCTTACTTCTTATATGAATACGCTGGTATCCCAGGCACACTATTATGTGGTTGGATGTCGGATAAAGTGTTCCGCGGTAACCGTGGCGCAACAGGTGTATTCTTCATGGTTCTTGTCACCATCGCGACTATCGTGTTCTGGATGAACCCAGCAGGTAACCCAAATATCGATATGGCCTGTATGTTAATCATCGGTTTCTTAATCTATGGCCCTGTCATGCTAATTGGCTTGCACGCCCTTGAACTTGCACCGAAAAAAGCAGCAGGTACTGCGGCTGGCTTTACGGGTCTATTCGGCTACCTCGGTGGTTCAGTAGCTGCAAGTGCTATCGTTGGTTATACCGTTGACTACTTCGGTTGGGACGGTGGTTTCGCTGTGATGATTGGTGGTTCAGCCCTTGCTGTTGTTCTGCTGTTTATCGTTATGATTAGCGAAAGCAAACACAAACGCGAATTAGCGAACTCTCAATAAACATTTCGTTTATGAATAAACGCTAAACCTGAGGGCTATATCATAATGATATAGCCTTTTTTTTATCCAAAAAGTGCCAAGGAGATATAATCATGAGCTTTCCATTAAAAACGTTGGTGGCAAGTATGGTTTTAGTGATGTCAGTGTCCGCAGCCGCGCAAGCGACAAACAAGGTGGTCATTGCCCATCGTGGTGCAAGTGGTTACTTACCTGAACACACCTTACCCGCTAAAGCGATGGCTTATGCACAAGGTGCAGATTTTCTAGAACAAGATTTAGTGATGACGAAAGATAATGAGCTGGTTGTGCTACATGACCATTATCTTGACCGCGTAACAGATGTGGCTGAGCGATTCCCCGATCGCGCACGAAAAGATGGCCGTTATTATGCGATTGACTTTACGCTGCCAGAAATTAAATCCCTGAAGTTCACAGAAGGGTTCGATATTGTTGATGGTAAGAAAGTCCAAAGCTATCCGAACCGTTTCCCTATGGGTAAATCTGATTTCCGTGTTCACACCTTCCAAGAAGAAATTGAGTTTGTTCAAGGCTTGAACAAATCAACGGGCAAAAATATTGGTATTTATCCAGAAATTAAAGCGCCTTGGTTCCACCAGCAAGAAGGCAAAGATATTACCAAGAAAACCCTAGAGGTGTTAAAAGCGTATGGTTACACAGATAAAGACTCGAATGTTTATCTGCAATCTTTTGATCCCAATGATCTAAAACGCATCAAAAACACATTAATGCCTGAAATGGGGATGAACCTTAAATTAGTTCAATTGATTGCCTATACCGATTGGGAAGAAACACAAGAGAAGAAACCAGATGGAACATGGGTAAACTATAATTACGATTGGATGATGAAACCAGGTGCGATGAAAGAAATTGCAACTTATGCAGATGGTATTGGCCCTGATTATCATATGTTAATTAATGAAGATTCCACTCCAAATAATATCAAAGTGAATGGTATGGTAAAAGAAGCCCACAAAAACAACATGGCGGTTCACCCATTCACTATTCGTGTCGATAAACTACCTAAATATGCCAAAGATGGGCAACAGCTTTATGACATCATATACAACCAGGCCGATGTTGATGGTGCCTTTACCGACTTCCCTGATCTAGGGGTTAAGTTCTTAGAGCAACAGAAGCAGAAATAATCGCTTCCGTGCCAAAAACAATAATGCAGCCATTTGGCTGCATTATATAACGAGCTATAAGCTTGATAAGCGTTATGCAATCGTGACAGGAAAAGCAATCACATCACTGATCCTTTCAGCATTTAACGCAATCATAATCAAGCGATCAACCCCGACAGCAACACCCGAGCAATCAGGCAATCCATGTTCTAATGCCGCTAATAAATGTTCATCAATCGGTTGAACAGATAGCCCCATCGCTGCACGCTTACGGTTATCTTGTTCAAAACGTTGGCGCTGTTCGCTCGCATCCGTCAATTCATGGAAGCCATTAGCCAACTCCATACCTTTATAATACACTTCAAAACGTTCTGCGACGCGATGGTCTTCAGTGCTAATCACCGCTAAAGAAGCTTGAGTGGCAGGGAAGTGATACACAACAGCGGGCTTTTCTTTACCAATATGTGGCTCAACTCCCATCGTAAACAGCAGCTGTAAAAGCGTATCTTTATCTTCTTCATGAGCAGCTATATTGCTTAAATCAAGGCGTGCCGCCACTTCGCGCAGTTCACTTTTTTCTGCGGATAACGGGTCGATATCTAAATGGCGTAAAAAAGCCTGTTGGTAGGAAAGAAGCTCTGCACTTTCACATTCCAGCACTTGTTGCAATAAGTCATCCACCTCATTAATTAAGCGATACATATCAAAGTGTGGGCGATACCACTCCAGCATCGTAAATTCTGGATTGTGGTGCCTACCCGCTTCTTCATTACGAAAGCTTTTGCCAAGCTGATATATCGGCCCACTGCCAGCAGCAAGTAAGCGTTTCATATGGTATTCAGGACTGGTCATCAAGTAAAGATTGATGCCTTGCGCAGCGCCTGGGCCCACAAAACGTGTTTCAAATGGCACTAGGTGAAAGTCAGTCACAGTAGCCTGACTCATTGCGGGGGTTTCGACCTCTAGTACACAGCGATCAGTAAAAAAACGTCTGATTTCAGCAATAATTTTTGCACGCTGTAACAGGTTAGCGATGGGGGCGGTTGGCTGCCAATTCGCTATATCACTCATTAAGATGACTCCAAAATAAACTTAGTCGTGCAGTGTACTCACCTCTCGGACGACGCACAATGCATTCGTATGCTTAAAAGCACATTTATCTAGTGCAAAACACCATCAAGAAATAATCAGGCTTCTTCATACTAAGGGTGAGTAAAGATGGCATGATTATCCTCGGCTTTACTCGATTAAGCAAACCTTTACAGATAACGGGGCTTTTACCTAAAAATAACGTCGTAAGGTCATGTTAAACGTCTGGGTTTATGCGAGGGAAAACATGATTATTCCTTATATTATGTGACAAAGCTGTTAACAAAAAAATGAAACAATTCGCTTTCTCAATACGTTAAAATAGAGAAATTAAAAAATAAAAAAGTGTATTTAAATAAAGAGTGAAGCAAGTCCCAATTTAATATTCGAGATGAATTAAAATCTTCACAGCAAATAACAGTATTATCCTCTTACTTTGAATAAAATCCGACTAGTTTACTTGGTTTTTAATCCTGCCTTTTTATGTAAAAATAATGATAATCATTTGAAATTTCTTTTTATTCATTCTTAACACGCTAAAAATACTCTCATTGTAAAAACATTTTATAAAAAGATGACCCACCTCACATTTCGTGGGTAAATTCACCCAAAACCCCCCTCTATATCAAATTTATCTCTTGGACTATTCGTTATAATTCACAGCACGATAAGTCATTATTAGCTATTATATTATTTACTATTAAAAAAGAGAGATTTGACAATTTGACATTAGGTTGAATTGAAAATGACCTAGCTAATTATCAAAAGTATTTAAAAGAATTTATCAATTTACACTTGAACAATGGAGAAGCGCAGTGCAAACCTTCAATGCCGATTTAGCGATTATCGGGGCCGGGGGCGCAGGCTTACGTGCAGCGATTGCTGCCGCTGAAGCAAATCCCAATATCAAGATTGCTCTGGTCTCAAAAGTATACCCAATGCGTAGCCACACCGTGGCAGCAGAGGGAGGATCAGCCGCAGTTACTCAGGCTCATGACTCCTATGACTATCATTTTAATGATACTGTCGCAGGTGGGGATTGGCTGTGTGAGCAAGATGTCGTCGATTATTTCGTCGAACATTGCCCAACAGAGATGACCCAACTCGAATTATGGGGTTGCCCGTGGAGCCGTAAACCAGATGGTTCAGTTAACGTTCGCCGCTTCGGTGGGATGAAAATTGAGCGCACATGGTTCGCTGCCGATAAAACCGGCTTCCACATGCTCCATACACTCTTCCAGACATCATTAAAATACCCTCAAATTCAACGTTTTGATGAGCATTTTGTTCTCGATATCATTGTTGATGAAGGTCAAGCTCGTGGACTCGTTGCACTTAACATGATGGAAGGTACGAAAGTTCAAATTCGTGCAAATGCGATCGTGATGGCGACGGGTGGTGCAGGCCGTGTTTATCGTTATAACACCAATGGTGGTATTGTAACTGGTGATGGTATGGGTATGGCATTCCGCCATGGCGTACCACTGCGCGATATGGAATTTGTTCAATATCACCCAACTGGATTACCAGGTTCAGGTATCTTAATGACCGAAGGTTGTCGTGGTGAAGGTGGTATTCTGGTTAACAAAGATGGCTACCGTTACCTGCAAGACTACGGAATGGGCCCTGAGACACCACTTGGTAAACCAGAAAACAAGTATATGGAACTCGGTCCTCGTGACAAAGTTTCTCAAGCTTTCTGGCACGAATGGCGAGCAGGACGCACCATTAGCACACACCGTGGTGATGTTGTGTATCTGGATCTTCGCCATCTAGGGGCAGAAAAACTCCATGAGCGTTTACCGTTCATTTGTGAATTAGCGAAAGCTTACGTGGGCGTTGACCCAGTAACAGACCCAATTCCTGTCCGTCCAACCGCTCACTACACCATGGGTGGTATCGAAACAGATCAACGCACTGAAACACGCATTAAAGGCCTATTTGCAGTGGGTGAGTGTTCTTCTGTTGGCTTGCACGGTGCAAACCGTTTAGGTTCTAACTCACTGGCAGAACTGGTGGTATTTGGTCGTTTAGCGGGTGAAGAAGCTGCACGCCATGCCGCCGAAGCAACCCCTGCAAATGCCAGCGCCATTGAAGCACGTACCCGCGATATCGAAAATGACCTGCAAAAACTCATGAACCAGAAAGGGAAAGAGAGCTGGTCGAAAATTCGCGATGAAATGGGTATTTCAATGGAAGAAGGTTGCGGTATCTACCGTACACCTGAGTTAATGCAAAAAACCGTTGATAAGATTGCCGAACTGAAAGAACGCTTTAAACACGTCGAAATTACTGACCATAGCAGCGTCTTTAACACTGACCTACTGTATACCATTGAATTAGGCTTTGGCCTTGATGTGGCGGAATGTATGGCTCACTCTGCAATTAACCGAAAAGAATCACGTGGTGCTCACCAACGTCTGGACGAAGGCTGCACTGAGCGTGATGATGTGAATTTCCTTAAACATACTTTGGCATTCTATAACCCAGAGGGCTCCCCTCGTTTAGAATACAGTGATGTGAAAATCACGAAATCTCAGCCAGCTAAACGTGTTTACGGTGCCGAAGCTGAAGCTCAAGATAAGGCAAAGAAGGAGCAAGCTAATGGATGATATGAAACACCTAAAAATGGAGATCATGCGTTACAATCCGGAAACGGATAGTGAGCCCCATTTGGTGACGTATGATGTCCCTTACGACGAGCAAACTTCTTTGTTAGATGCATTAGGCTATATCAAAGATAACCTCGCTCCAGACCTGTCTTACCGTTGGTCTTGTCGTATGGCGATTTGTGGTTCTTGCGGTATGATGGTCGATAAAGTGCCTAAACTGGCGTGTAAAACATTCCTGCGTGAATACCCGCAAGGTATGAAAGTTGAGCCATTAGGTAACTTCCCAATCGAACGTGACCTTGTTGTTGATATGACTCACTTTATTGAGCGTTTAGAAGCCATCAAACCGTACATCATCGGTAATGATCGTAAACCTTCTGAGGGTCCAAACAAACAAACGCCTGCACAGATGGCCAAATACCATCAGTTCTCAGGCTGTATCAACTGTGGTCTGTGCTATGCAGCTTGCCCACAGTTTGGACTGAACCCAGAGTTCATCGGCCCAGCAGCAATCACATTGGCAGAGCGCTACAATTTAGATAACCGAGACCATGGTGCGAAAGAGCGCATGACCTTATTAAATGGTGACAATGGTGTCTGGAGCTGTACGTTTGTAGGCTACTGTTCTGAAGTCTGTCCTAAGCATGTCGACCCTGCTGGCGCTATTCAGCAAGGAAAAGTTGCCAGCGCGCAAGACTTTGTTATCGCCATGCTGAAGCCACGATAAGGAGAATTGAAGTCATGACTACGAAACGTAAACCCTATGTCAGAGAAATGAAGGGCGACTGGTGGCAAAAGCTGGGTTTCTACCGCTTTTACATCATGCGTGAAAGCACCTCAGTCCTTCAGGTCTGGTTCAGTATTTTAGTCCTGTATGGGGTATTTGCGCTAAAAAGCGGTCCTGAATCATGGGCTGGCTTTGTTGGGTTCTTAAGTAACCCAATCATTCTTATCATTAACATTATTACACTGGCTGCTACATTGCTGCACACCACAACGTGGTTCAACCTTGCACCAAAGGCCGTCAGTATTATTGTGAAAGATAAGAAAATGTCTGATGAGCCTATCGTTAAAGGCTTCTGGGCTCTCACGATTGTTGTTACCGCAGCAATCTTAGCTATCGCATTGTTATTTTAATCTAAGGAGAATCTGATGAATCTAACGCCTAAACGTTCCGATGAGCCGATTTTCTGGGGATTATTTGGTGCAGGTGGTATGTGGAGCGCCGTGATTGGCCCTGCAATCATCATTCTATTAGGAATTTTAATTCCACTGGGTGTTGCACCAGAGATGCTGAGCTATGAGCGCATTATGGCATTTAGCCAAAGCTTTATCGGCCGTGTTTTCTTATTACTGATGATTATCCTGCCAGTTTGGTGTGGTATGCACCGTATTCACCATACACTGCATGATTTTAAAATCCATGTCCCTGCGACAAAATGGGTTTTTTACGGCGGTTCTGCAATCATTAGTGTTATTGCTCTGATTGGTGTATTCACCCTGTAATCACGCAATAATTTAAATACGTATCAATACCCCATATGTGAAAGCGTATGGGGTATTTTTTTATTGCTAGAAAATTAAATTTTAATCGCAAATTAAAATAGAAAATAATACTTAAACTACGCATAAATAGAGATTATCGGTTCTAAAATGGCGTTTATTTTAAATCCAGAATATTCAGACTAACCTCAGTTGTTATAAAAAATCGGCTTGTTATGATAAGTAAAGGATAATAAAAACTTAATTTATCCAATTTAAATCAATAAGTTAAACTAATCATATTTACTTAAACAAGTTAGAGACTAACCGTCTCTATTTTTATATCACTCATGGTAAGAGAAAATAAAATGAAATTTAAAGGATTATTTATTTCGCTGTTTCTTTCTGGAGTCATAATATTACCCGCCCATGCCAATTCGTTTTCCACGGGAAATGAAAGTGCTAATGAAATGCCAACCGAAAAAGATTTCTATAATGAATGTGTCAGCACAAACACCTACAGTTATTTGCCCATGGCAGGGGAAGCACAATCTTCAGTAGATAAAAAACAGGCAAAGCAACAAGCGGCTGTTGAGAAAAAATGTAAGTGTGTTGCACCACTTGAGTATAAATTGTTCTATGAGTTAGTGGGTAATGACCCTGAAGCATTCGCAAAAAGAATGCAAGCAGACCAACAATTGGCGATGCAAACGGCACAAAAAGTAGTCGATAGAAAACGCCAAATAGATAAGCAATGCTCTAAATAGTTTTCCATTGTTTAAGGTATGGCTTTGCGCTTATTTGCCATACCTTAAAGATTAAGGTTTAATCCCTTGAATTAATGCATCTAAACCAAACAAAAAAGCCTCAGTTCCATCATCATTATCCATGATTTGAAGCGCCGATTTTAATAATGGGGGCATTACATTCTCATCGTTCTGTTCTCTCTCTCCCTGTGCAGCACGATGTTCTTGCTGCTCAAGTACGCTTCCCAATGTAAAATGCCCCACTGCACTAATCGCATACAAACCCGTTTTTAATGAAAAACCGTTATCCACCATAAATTGCAGCTGGGTTTCTACTGTGAAATATTGCTCCGCACTAGGCCGAGTCCCTAGATGTACTTTTGCCCCATCTCGGTAGCTCAATAGCGCTCGACGGAAGCTTAACGCATTATTTCGCAAAAATTCCTGCCATGTCTCACTGTCTTTTGGCAATGGGTGGTCATGATGGCGCTTTAGCATTTCAACGGATAATTCATCCAACAAAGCCCGCTTATTTTTCACATGCCAGTACAACGTTGGCTGCTCTACGCCTAGTTTTTGAGCTAGCTTTCGCGTTGTTACCCCTTCCATCCCCACTTCATTTAGTAAGTCTAAAGCGGCTGTAATAATCGTCTCTTTATTTAATCGCGCCATAGTTGTCCCCTTATTTTCTGATTGACACTCTATCACTGATAGGGATATATTCCAAATCTATCACTGATAGAGAAAAAACCATGAATAAATTTGCGATTACCGCATTAACGATCACCGCCCTTGATGCGATGGGGATCGGGTTGATCATGCCAGTTTTACCAGCCTTACTCCGTGAATATGTCTCCATAGAACACTTGGCAAATCATTACGGCATCTTGTTGGCTTTATATGCCATCATGCAGGTCTTTTTTGCTCCAATACTTGGCAAATGGTCTGATAAATTCGGCCGCAGACCCATCTTGTTGGTCTCCCTTGCAGGGGCAGCGCTGGACTACACTTTGTTGGCTTTATCTAGTTCACTGTGGATGCTGTATTTAGGCCGCCTAATTTCAGGGATCACCGGTGCAACAGGTGCGGTCGCCGCTTCTGTTATTGCCGACCATACACTGCCACAACAACGTACCAAGTGGTTTGGTCGTTTAGGGGCTGCGTTTGGCGTGGGTTTAATCGCTGGCCCTGCAATTGGCGGTTTTGCTGGGCAGTTATCTCCTCACTTGCCTTTTGTGATTGCGGCGGTCTTAAATGCATGCTCTTTTGTGGTGATTTGGGTTATTTTTAAAGATCAACGTAAGACCGCCGTACAGGATGATCAGCATGAAGATCAACCGTCGCCAATTCCCTTTATGCAAATAATAAAACCAATCATCCTGCTGCTTTTCGTCTTTTTTATGGCACAGCTCATTGGGCAGATCCCTGCCACTACTTGGGTATTATTTACCGAAAGCCGCTTTCAATGGGGCAGTATGGAAGTCGGATTATCTTTAGCGGGGCTTGGTGTGATGCATGCGTTATTTCAAGCTTTCGTCGCGGGGGCAGTAGCGAAGAAATTTAGCGAAAAAACAACGATTTTACTGGGCTTCATGGTAGATGGCTGCGCATTTTTGATTTTATCACTGCTCACACAAGGCTGGATGATTTACCCAACGCTAATTCTGCTAGCCGGGGGCAGCATCGCCCTTCCTGCACTTCAAGGGCTAATGTCTACGCAAGTGAGCCAAGAAAACCAAGGTAAACTGCAAGGTATTCTTGTCAGTTTAACCAATGCCACAGGCGTCGTTGGCCCACTGTTGTTTAGCTTTATTTATGGCCAAACATTATCGTTTTGGGATGGCTGGGTGTGGTTAATTGGGGCGTTAATGTATTTATTTTTGATCATCGCTTATTTACTTTTTCAGCAAAAAGTAACCTATAGAACCAAGAAGGCCATACTTTCAATGGACTAACTTTTAACACATCGCCTTTCAATGCTATGATGCATTATTCCTACTGTTTTTTAGAACAAGACATTAAGAGACAAACCCAATGACACAACCACCTAAGAAGCCAAGAACAAAACCTGCAGAAGAACGGCTTGATGACCTGATGAATGCAGCGGAAGAGCTCTTTCTGTCTAAAGGGTTTGTCAACACAACTGTCAGTGAAATTGTGCGCTCTGCGGATGTGGCGAAAGGGACGTTTTACCACTACTTCCAGTCAAAAAATGACATCATGGAAGCCTTACGCACTCGCTATATGGATTGGTATTTAGGAAATATTGATGACGCGCTCGCCCTGCAAAAAAGTGCGGCGCATAAACTCCAGTCTTGGTGCGAAAACAGTGTCAAATATTACGTTGAAAAACAACAGGTTCATGACATGCTGTTTCATGATGAATATCACGGTCGCAGTAATGACCATGAAACGCGCGCAGTCCTGCAAATCAAAGCAATTTTAACCCTTGGCGAAAAAAACCAAGAATGGTCAGCCCTTCCTCCAGACCTTCTTGCCACCATGATTTACCACTCTATGCATGCCGCCGTGGACAACCTCGCCAATAGCCATGAATATACTCAACAAAATTTAGGCGAAATTTTGTATAAGCGATTTAGCCAACTGATTAAATAAAAAATACAGCGAGTGAATCGCCCAGACGAGCTCGCGTTGTTTTAATCTCACACAAAAAAATATTTCGAACGCTGTCATATTTATTTTTAATATCAATACGATAAATAATTTCTCACTCACCCTACGAATCCCTTTCTTCAATATTAAATGCAAATGATTATTAATTAGATTGACTGATGGTCGGTCGACGATCTATGCTAACGCCATAAAATTTCTCTTTTACTTTATTGGCTAAAATTGCATGCATAAATTTACTCATCGAACCTACACGCTTTCCACCCTAAGTTTATTGGTCTGCGCCCTGATTTGCTCAAATACCGCAAATGCAAAGCCCAAAACAGACGTCTTGGTCGTCACTGCCGCAGAAAACCAAGGCCAAGAACCTATTGGCTATGCCAGTAAAACTCAATCTACTGCCACAAAAAGCTCAGCCACCTTATTGGAAACGCCGCAATTTGTTTCGGTGATTAAACGCGAGCAAATGGATACTTTGCCTTCTGAATCAATCAGCCAAGCCTTACGCTACAGCGCAGGCGTAACCAGCGAAAAATTTGGCGCCTTTGGTGGCGGTATCGATTTTTCAAAAATTCGTGGTTTCGATGCAGATTATTACTTGGATGGATTACGGGTTATCGGCAACAGTGGGATCTGGGGGCCGCAAGTTGATTCATGGACACTCAATAGTATCGAAGCCGTTCATGGGCCGTCATCTGCACTGTATGGTCAAGGAGGAGCTGGGGGGGTTATCAATATGCAATCACGCCGCCCAAGTGCCAATGAATCACATCAAATTCAGTTCCAAAAAGGCAATTTTGATAACAATGCCGTCAAATTTGATACCACTGGAGCCATGAATGACGATGAAACATTGCTATATAGAATGAATGGATTAGCGCTATCAACGGATTCACAATTGAATTCCTCGAAGCAATCTCGCTACTTACTGGCCCCTTCTATCACATGGCAACCCAATGAAAAACTCAATTGGACAGTCTTAAGCCAATATCAACATGATCCACACATTGGCCACTATAATACCTTGCCTGCTCAAGCAATTGGCTTGCTACCGAACCCAAATGGAAAGCTGGATTTCACTCAAAACTACAGTGACCCCAAACATGAAAAATCCACACGTACACAGTGGTCAGTGACCTCATTAGTTGACTACCAAGTCAGCTCGTCCGTCACACTGAAACAAAATATGCGCTACTCTGATGTAGATACCCACATTAAACGAGACTTCACGCGCGGCTTCTTAGCGGGGGATCGGTTACTCACCGCGGTTTACCAAGATTCACCAAGCAAATCCAAAACCTTTGTTGCTGATAACCAACTGGTTTATAAAGTTAAAACTGGCGATATTCGCCACGAGTTACTCACTGGGTTTGATTTTCAAACTGGAAAGCTGGATAAAGACTGGTGGGGCTCACAAACCGTCAGTTTCGATCCATGGGTGAAACCTCATCATCCTGAATTTAAACCTTACCCCGTTTCCCGCACATCAACAACCCAACGTTTTGATCGTTATGGGGTTTATCTACAAGACCAACTTAGTTGGCAACAATGGGATTTGATCCTCAGTGGACGCTATGATTGGTCTTATTTAGATACTGATAATAACCTCTCTCACACAACGCAAAAAAATGACACTTCCGCTTGGAGCCAACGCGTTGGGCTAACCTATGCTTTTGAAAATGGCTTTTCGCCATGGATCAGTTTTTCCGATAGCTTTGACCCCGTTTTAGGGACAGATGCGGATGGAAAATCCTTTATCCCAACCGAATCAAAACAAGCCGAAGTGGGGCTTAAATACCAATCGGATAACCTCATGGCAAGCGTTGCAGCGTATGAGTTAGAACAAAAAAATGTCACCACCCATAACCCGCTAAATCCAGATTACTATAATCAAACAGGGAAAATTCGCTCTCGTGGGGTTGATTTTGAAAGCCGTATAGCATTAACACCGTCAGTGAATGTCATGGTGAGCTATGCCTTTACTGATAATAAAATCACCGAAAGCCAAGACCTTTCAGTCTTAAATAAGCACCCTGTTCAAGTCCCTAAACACAGCGGCTCCGCATGGGTTGACTACCGTTTTCACTCCCCTTACCTCGAAGGCGCTTTAGTCGGCGTTGGCGTGCGTTATCTCGGCGAAACATGGGGTGACAACACCAACACATTTAAAGTACCAGCAGTCTGGCTTGGCGATATTAGCGCAAGGTACCAAATGGATGCATTAGCCCCTGAACTCACGGGTATGGAATTGGGGTTAACTGTCAGTAATGTCACCAATAAATCCTACGTTGCCAGCTGTACCAGTTCCACCTATTGCAGTATTGGCACGAATAGAACGTTACTTGCCACACTTAATTACTACTTTTAATTCAATAGGTAAGCAACTTATGGAAAGTTCTAAAAGGAATTTGATTAAGGCAGGGTTAGCAATGGCGACGTTAAGTGCAATGCCTTGCCCAGTTGTCGCAGCCGCAATGCCCAAGGTGACAGACATCCTTGGACGCACTATTGCTTACCCAGAAAATGCACAGAAAATTTATTTGGCTGACCCATCACTGATTTTTCTCTTTGCCACATTGGGAATACCCAATTTTGTGGAGAAACTTGTCGCTGTTCCCAGTAACTTTCGTACTGCTGATTTGCGTAGTTACCAACAATACTGTACGGCGTTTCCTAAGATTGAACAATTACCCCACCTCCCCGCGATCGGCGGGGCGCAAGCTAATTTGGAAACGATTTTGGAGCTCAAACCTGACATTATTTTCACGACAACGGGCACATTTTCGGGTCTACAAGCCAATGGGCTTCTTATGCTTTTACTGCGCGCTAATGTCCCTGTTATTGCCCTTGATATGAGTGTTGACCCACTCACCAATACGCCGAAAAGCATTGCGATTATGGGGAAAGTCTTTGGTTTACAAGAAAGGGCTCATCGCATCAATCGATTTATTAAAACACAACTAGATAATGTAAATACTCGCCTCGCTAATGCAAATCCTATAAGGCCAAAAGTACTCCTTGAGCGTGCAGCAGGTTTTACTGAAGAGTGTTGCTTAGCCTACGGAAACGGAAATTTTGGTCAGTTTCTCTCGTTTGCGGGTGGAGAGAATATTGCTAACCAATACATTCATGGAACATATGGTGTTCTAAACCAAGAGACGATTATTCACACCCAAGCTCAAATGGTGATTGTCACCGGCACCGATTGGAGTGGCTATAACCCGAAAGGCAATTGGGTAGGATTAGGCCCTGGTGCAGATTTACCGCTAGCAAAACAAAGACTTAAAATTTTAATGCAGCGTAATGCCTTTAAAACATTGCATGCAGTCAAACAGCAGCATGTTCATGCTATTTGGCACACTTTTTACGACAGCCCATTTGGCTTTATTGCCGCTCTAAAATTTGCGACTTGGTTACACCCTAGCATATTCCCTGATCTGGATGTTAATACGGTTTTCAAAGATTTTACTGAACAGTTCTTACCCATCAAGTGGCAAGAAGGCTACTGGGTTTCCCTTTAAAACAGAGGCTTATGATGACCACAATTTATTCCCCTGATCCACTACGAACCCAAGTTGAAAAACAAAGCCATGGGCAACGAACCATTATTTACAGCCCTAAAGGCCAGCCGAACTATGTCTTCATCGTACCCCAGTTTGATTTACAAGACATTTCCCCCTCTTTAGGCACTGGTATCCATCCAGCTTTTATCATTCACGAGCGCCCTATTGATGCCTTTTTCTACGCCTGTTACAGCGCAAGTTTGCGAGATGATGAATTAGTTAGCCAACCCAACCAATCACCCGCATGCAATTTAGATTTAGCGCAATTTCAATCATTAGCGCAACAATCAGGTAAAGGCTGCCATATCAGTACTAACGCAGAGTGGAGTGCCATCTCAGCCTTAACTAATCAACACAATAACCTTATTCATGGTAATACGGATTACGGCCGTAATTATTTTAACCATGATGAATTTATTCCACGAATTGACGGGCTAGCGACTGGCGGTTTGCAAGGCACCCCGACAACCCCAACTAATGCACAATGGGAAAGCTGGTACCATAATCACCAACTTTCAGGGATAAGCGATTTGGTCGGTAACCTTTGGGAGTGGCAAACAGGTGCACGCCTAGTCGCGGGAGAAATTCAAATCATAAAAAATAATGATGCCGCTATTCATCTTGATGACGCATTGTTAGATTGGCGAGCTATTGATATGAGTAGTGGTGAGTTAATCCCCCCTAATAGCCCATCAAGTGCAAAATATGATTCACCAATAGCCAAACTTGATGGCAATGCTGGCACCCCGATAATCTCGACACAGATCCATCATTTTAATGGTGAGCCAATGGATTCAGGCTACCCACTGGGCCTGTTAGATAGCCCGTTTCGATTGGTTGGAACGACCGAGGGTGAACAAATTCCGACTTTATTGAAGATATTGGGTCTCGCCCCTTACAAAATTAAACAATCAGATGATCAAATCTATCTGCGTAACTATGGTGAACGCACCTTAATGCGCGGTGGTGCGTGGTATTCACAACATAGCGCAGGCATTGATGCATTTTGCCTTAGCCATACTCGATTGCATAAAAGTACCACTGTCGGTGCCCGGACTGCATGGGTCTTGTAGCGGTTTTGTTACTCTAAAAAATAGTGCGCATCCCCTCATTCAGCTCATTGAACGAGGGGATGAATGGAGAAAAAGCTAAGTATGAGCGTGCTTTGGTAGTAAATAGGAAATAAAATACGATAACCCACAAACAGCGATAAATGCCCCAACGTAAGCTAAGTGATATTGGCTAAGGTAACTGACAATTAAAGGCGTGATCCCTCCAAGAGAAGCTGAAGCGCCATTATAACCAATGCCTAAAATTGCCGCCTGCCCATTTGACTTACTGATGAGAACTGCTGATAAATTACACAATATCATTGCTGAATAAACAGACATTAGTAGTTGAGCTATTAGTACGAGTAATAAGTTATTCGTTTGCAATATGAGATAAAGCGGTGCAGAACAGAAAACCATTAATATGACGCCAATATTAAAGACCTGCTTAGCTGAGCTGTATTTATCCGTTAGCCAACCACATATTAACATGAGGAGTAAAAGTAAACTTGACGATAAAATTGCGTAATAGTTTTTTATTTCTTCAATCTTTAATTGCTCTATTATCAATGATGTTGATAGGTTTTGAGAATAAAATGTAACAGTTCCAGGAATTGTGAATAAAAACACCCAAAACACATTCTTCCAATTAATTGATTGTTTATCTTTAGAAATCACTTGATAATTTGGAAGATTAAACCTAAACCAAAAACTCATTAAGATATTTGCAACCCCTATGAATA
The DNA here is from genome assembly GCF_041953405.1 of Providencia xihuensis. Classification (NCBI taxonomy): domain Bacteria; kingdom Pseudomonadati; phylum Pseudomonadota; class Gammaproteobacteria; order Enterobacterales; family Morganellaceae; genus Providencia; species Providencia xihuensis. The sequence goes on from NZ_CP169565.1 coordinate 3,834,179, forward strand.
AGGGAATTCGCCAACCTATTGATTGCATCATATCTTCATTCAGCGTATTTTTTAACACCAAAACAATGCCTAAAGAAGCAATAACACCAAGCAAAGAACTACCGACAATAATAGACGAAACTCTTGCTTGCTCTCTAATATGTGCATCTTTAAATAAGTAGGTAATTAAAGACGGATACTCCCCTGCAAAACTAAATGACAAAGCGAGTTGTAATATTAATATAGCAACTGGTGTATAGTTACCTAATAGTTCAATAGGTAATATAGCCATCATTAATGTTGCAATACCTGTAATTAAGCTTGTTAATATTAAGGCAGGTTTTTTCCCAACCGTATCTGCATAGCGCCCTATAATATATCCGCCTAAAGGCCGTATTAAAAAACGCAGTGCAAATATCCCCCAAACCATTTCTGTCGCTTGCTCATAACCTAACTTTGTTAGCTCAGCGCTCAAATAAGTTGATATTGCAGCAAAAACAGCAATATCATAGTATTCGAGTGCATTACCTGCGACGGCACCAAACCTGAATTTCCATTTCATCTTTTTATCCTTATCATCCCTAGAATTTCATACATCAGCTATCTTATACATTGAAAATTAAGGATAATTGACTAAAGTTTCTAAGCAGGCGAGTGTAATTCCATTTTCTTTTAATGCACTAAATAAGCCACTTGAAGAAGCATGAGGGCAAGAAAGTTTCTCTTTAATCCTTTGAATTCGTTTGTGTTCACACACCTCTGAACATCCCTGTGCATAGCTAATTTCCTTTACTTTACAATGAGATAGAAGCATTCTTATTGTAGTAATTTCTTTTCGAGTAAAGCGAATATTTCCAAAACGCATATACTGGTGAATATCTAAAATTTCACTTTCTAAGTCATTAATACTGTTCTTACCTTCTATTGGTATATCTAAACGACTTCTTAATGGTAAATAATTTTCATCATTTTGTTTCCATACTCCGTGAGTATAATCAGAAATAATAGGTCGGCATTTATATATTGCCATTATATCTTTTATCGATAACTTTCGTTTAGAATTAATTGACGTAATTTCATATACACTTCCATATTTAGCACAAAAATCCACTTTTAGTTTACACTTATCTGTTCTTAATAAGGTGTTCATATATTCTTTTGAGTAGTTACTCCAATACTGTATCCCTGTCGATAGCCGCTCACCAATCACTTTATCCAAATCCGCATCCCAATACATCAGAACCCAATCATAATTACTCGATGTAGTATAAACCTGCCTATTTAAAATATCTACTTTTGAAAAAGACAAGTCAATATCATTCCAATCAAAATAATTAGAAAAAGTATTTTTTAAACCTGAACATGTTTTTTCCAAGAGTTCACTCTTAACATCCATAATAATTCCTTTTAATATAATTAAATGTTAATAAAAAAATAATAACCAAGGATATATATCACTATCACAGAATAAAAAACATTCAAAGTATAATTTAATAATAGTATTAAAAAAAGAAAATAAAAAATACAGTAATATTATTCTTAAAACTACCAAGCATTATTCAACTAATAACACTGGAGATATTATGAAAAAAGATTGGCACCCAGCTGACATCATTGCGGCAATAAAGAAAAAAGACTCTTCCCTTGCTGAATTATCGCGTTCCGCAGGGCTAAATTCATCAACACTTAACAATGCACTATCAAGGCGTTGGCCAAAGGGAGAAAGAATCATTGCAGAGTTTTTAGGTATGGAACCTGCAGAAATTTGGCCATCTCGTTATAACGAAAAATAACAAAAGAGCCGTTTTCTTTATGCCCAAAAAATATCAAAAAATAAAGCGGGTAACTTTTTCTGTCACCCGCTTATTATTCATTTTTAATTAAATAATACTTGATTTGAAAACTAACTCGATATTTTTAAGCCAATTAGCCCTGTAATAATCAACGCAAGGCTTAATAAACGAAACATATTCGCAGATTCACCAAGGAAAATAATCCCAACAATAGCCGTACCCACAGCACCAATCCCCGTCCAAATTGCATAAGCCGTTCCGACAGGTAAGTCACGCATAGCATAGGCTAATAAGCCCATACTGGCGATAATCGCGACAATTGTAATAATACTAGGTGTTAAGCGTGTAAAGCCATGGGCGTACTTTAACCCTACAGCCCAAACCACTTCGAGTAAACCTGCAAATAAAAGGACGATCCATGCCATGGTCGTTGCTCCCGTATATAACTCGGGGTCGTCCCCATAATTGAATGACGAGATCCAGGTCGTCCTGAATACGTGTGATGTGTACCTCATTATAAACATTCACCAGCACAGACTCAAGCAACGAAAAATAACAAATAAATATAAATTAGCGACCTTTTTTAACCTGTTTATTCTGTTTTTTGCTAATAAGCATCATTGATATCGCACTCCCTCCTTAGCAAGGGTAAAGTAGAAAATCTTATCGAGCCTATCCATCGAGAAATTAGCATGAATTTCAAAGATATATTACTTGCCCTCTGTGTGGTCATTATTTGGGGTGTTAATTTTGTCATTATCAAGCTCGGTGTGACCGCGCTTCCGCCATTACTCCTTGGGGCATTGCGCTTTGTTTTTGTTGCCTTTCCTGCCATTTTTATTTTCAAGCGGCCTAAAATTCCGTTTAAATTGTTATTATTGTATGGGTTAACCATCAGCTTTGGTCAATTTGCCTTTTTATTCTGTGCTATCCGCGTTGGTATGCCTGCGGGGATCACCTCCGTTATTTTGCAATCTCAAGCCTTTTTTACCTTATTACTTGGTGCCATGATTTTAAAGGAAACGCTACAACCAACCCATTTTATTGGCATGTTTATCGCTATCGCAGGATTAACGGTGTTAGCCAATGGTGCGACAGCAGGCGGGTTAGATGATATTCCAATGCTCGGTTTGGCATTCACATTAATTGCTGGTTTATCATGGGCTTGTGGTAATATTACCAACCGAATTATTATGCAAAATCAAGGTGCAGAAAAATGCAGTGCGTTGTCTCTCGTCAGTTGGAGTGCGCTGATCCCCATTATTCCTTTCCTAATTAGTTCGTGGATACTTGAGGGCGAAGATGCCATTGTGGACGGATTAACAGGCTTTGATTGGCCTGTGCTCGGAGTGATTTTGTATTTAGCTTATTTATCCACTTTTGTCGGTTACGGCCTATGGGGTGTACTGCTCGGGCGCTATGAAGCATGGCGTGTTGCACCGTTTTCATTATTAGTGCCAGTGTTCGGTTTAAGCAGCAGTGCATTATTCCTTGGTGAGCATATTAATGGCATACAAGTCGCTGGTTTAATTTTGATCATGTTCGGTCTTATTACGACGCTTTTTGGCAAAAAAATTATCCAACGCTTAAGACACACCTAAGATAACTCATTTGATTACCGAAGGTTTTTAACTTTCGGTAATCAACACTCTCATTCGTTTCCATTTTATTCTCCTACCTCTTTGTTTAGATGAAAATATTGCATTATTAATAAAAATAAGATAAATACCAACACCATTAGCTATTCGCTAGTTCAAAACCAGATAAAATCCAATAAATGATCTTGGATTAGTGATATTCACTGCAATTATCGAATTTATCTAAAATTTCAATTAGGTGTCTCGTTTTAGCTACTTTTTCTTTAACTTAACTATCGCTATATCTTCCTCAGTTTTACTTAAATAAATAACAGATATCATTCATTGAACAGATGGGGATGACTATGGGTAAACAATTTATTTGGATTGTGCTCGCTCTGCTCGGTGCTTTTTCACTCGGTTACATCGCCTTATATCGTGGTGAACAAATAAATGCGCTGTGGATTGTGGTCGCAGCAGTATGTATTTATCTCATTGCGTACCGTTATTATGGGTTGTTTATCGCGAAAAAAGTCCTGCAAGTTGACGAAACACGTATGACACCAGCAATTCGTCATAATGATGGATTAGATTACGTTCCAACAGATAAAAAAGTGTTATTTGGTCACCATTTTGCTGCGATTGCAGGCGCTGGCCCCTTAGTCGGTCCAGTGCTTGCCGCGCAAATGGGTTACCTCCCTGGTATGCTGTGGTTGCTTGCTGGGGTCGTACTCGCAGGCGCCGTACAAGACTTTATGGTGTTGTTTGTTTCGACACGCCGAGATGGACGTTCGCTCGGCGAGTTAGTCAAAGAAGAAATGGGCAATACCGCAGGTGTTCTCGCTTTGATAGCCTGCTTTATGATCATGGTGATCATTTTAGCAGTACTTGCGATGATCGTAGTAAAAGCCTTAACTCACAGTCCATGGGGAACCTACACCGTCGCATTCACTATTCCACTGGCGATTTTTATGGGGATCTATACCCGTTATATTCGCCCAGGGCGCATTGGTGAAGTGTCTATTATTGGGCTGGTGTTCCTTGTTTTTGCTATTATTTCAGGTGGATGGGTTGCCGAAAGTGAAACATGGGCACCGTACTTTGACTATACTGGCGTACAATTAACGTGGATGTTAGTTGGATACGGCTTTGTTGCCGCTGTTTTGCCCGTTTGGTTGCTGCTTGCACCGCGTGATTACCTTTCAACCTTCCTAAAAATCGGGACGATTATTGGTCTCGCTATTGGTATTTTAATTTTAAACCCAAACCTGCAAATGCCATCACTCACGAAATATATTGATGGTACAGGCCCTGTATGGGCAGGAGATTTGTTCCCATTCTTATTTATTACTATTGCCTGTGGTGCTGTTTCCGGCTTCCATGCACTGATTTCATCGGGTACTACGCCGAAGATGTTAGCGAATGAGAACCAAGCTTGTTTTATCGGCTACGGCGGTATGTTAATGGAGTCATTTGTTGCCATCATGGCGTTAGTCGCAGCGTGTGTGATTGACCCTGGTGTGTATTTCGCCATGAACAGTCCAATGGCAATGTTGGCACCAGCAGGCACCGAAGATGTGGTCGCTTCTGCCGCACAAGTGGTGAGCAGTTGGGGCTTCCAAATCACCCCAGAGCAGCTCAACACCATTGCCAATGAAGTCGGTGAAACCAGTATTATCTCCCGTGCTGGTGGTGCGCCAACGCTTGCTGTTGGGATGGCCTATATTCTGCATGGGGCGCTTGGTGGTCTGATGAATGTGGCGTTCTGGTACCACTTTGCCATCTTATTTGAAGCATTATTTATTTTAACCGCGGTGGATGCAGGAACTCGAGCGGCACGTTTTATGCTACAAGATTTACTGGGAGTGGTGTCTCCATCCTTGAAACGTACTGATTCATTACCTGCCAACTTGATTGCAACAGCATTGTGTGTGCTCGCATGGGGATATTTCCTTCACCAAGGTGTTGTCGACCCACTTGGTGGTATTAATACCTTATGGCCGCTTTTTGGTATCGCAAACCAGATGCTGGCAGGTATGGCGTTAATGCTGTGTGCCGTGGTACTGTTCAAAATGAAGCGCCAAAAATATGCATGGGTTGCCCTTGTCCCAACGGCTTGGTTGCTGATTTGTACTATGACGGCAGGCTGGGAAAAGACCTTCAGTGAAGATGCCCGCGTTGGTTTCTTAGCTGTAGCGAATAAATTCCAAGCGATGATTGATAGTGGCAATATTCCAGTGCAATATACCGAATCTCAGCTTACACAGTTGATTTTCAATAACCGTTTAGATGCAGGCTTAACGATTTTCTTTATGATTGTCGTGGTATTACTGGCTCTGTTCTCGATCCGCACCGCGCTTAAAGCGTTAAAATCAAGCGAACCGACTGCGAATGAAGTGCCATACGAGCCAATGCCAGCCAACTACGAGGAAATCGTGGCAAATACGCGCCACTATTGATTTTCGCGGAAAAGCTTTTCATGTTTTGAGTACATGCTCTTTCTCCAAAATAATTCACGTTGGAGCAAGGCGGCAAAGAAGATAATCCCTAGGAGCATACACCAGTATGTGACTAGGGTTAGCGAATGAAGCCAACGCTGCAACAGCGTGAAATATGAAGGAGAAACTAGGAGCATACCCTAGTATGTGACTAGGGTTAGCGAATGAAGCCAACGCTGCAACAGCGTGAAGTATGAAGGAGAAACTAGGAGCATGCCCTAGTATGTGGCTTGGGTAGCCGAGAGCAGTCAACAACGCTGTAGCGCGAAGTATGAAGGAGAAAAAAATGTTTGGAGATTTAGGGAAAGCCGCAAAATACCTCGGCCAAGCGGCAAAAATGATGGTCGGCGTTCCCGACTACGACAACTACGTCGCCCATATGCAGCGGACTCACCCCGATCAAACTCCGATGACTTACGAGGAGTTTTTTAAAGAGCGCCAAGATGCACGTTATGGCGGAAAAGGTGGATTTAAGTGCTGTTAGGCCAGAAAAAGATGCAAAAAAAGCCGTGGCACTCGACCACGGCTTTTTATTTTTAACGATTCCGTATAGGATACGCCGTTATTTTACGCGTGAAACGTATTCGCCTGAGCGAGTATCAACACGGATAACTTCACCGATCTGAACAAACAGAGGAACCTTAACAACTGCGCCAGTGCTCAGTGTTGCAGGTTTTCCACCTGTACCTGCGGTATCACCTTTCAGGCCTGGGTCAGTATCGGTAATTTCTAACTCAACAAAGTTAGGTGGCGTTACCGCGATAGGACGACCGTCCCACAGTGTTAAAATACATTCTGCTTGGTCAACTAACCATTTTGCGTTGTCGCCAACGGTTTTTTCATCCGCGGCTAACTGCTCGAAAGTTTCGTTGTTCATGAAATGCCAGAACTCACCGTCGTTGTACAGGTAAGTTAAGTTCATATCCATGACATCTGCACCTTCAACAGAATCAGTAGATTTAAAGGTTTTTTCCAACAGTTTGTTAGAAATCAGTTTACGGATACGCACACGTGCGAACGCTTGACCTTTACCTGGTTTTACGAATTCGCTTTCTAAAACGACACAAGGCTCGCCATCTAACATGATTTTAAGACCTGAGCGGAATTCATTGGTACTATAAGTAGCCATGGTGATCCTCTAATTTATAAACTAAAAATGGCATAGCCAAAAAATGGTCGATATTGTAACTCAAAATACCTCATCCAGAGAAGTCTGGATACAACAACTTGCTGAAGCAATCACTAATCCTGATGAATTGCTGCAAATACTGAACTTGGAAAATCATCTTGCTTCGCAAGAAGGCCGTGAGGCACGTCAATTATTTCCGTTGCGTGTCCCAATGCCATTTATCTCACGAATGAAAAAAGGCGATCCACTAGACCCGCTGTTATTGCAGGTATTAACCGCAAAAGCCGAGTTTGATGTCCATCCTGGTTTTTCTACCGACCCGCTGGAAGAGCAGGATAATGAGATCCCAAGTTTACTGCATAAATACCACAACCGCGCATTACTGCTCGTTAAAGGTGGCTGTGCAGTGAACTGTCGCTACTGTTTTCGCCGGCATTTTCCTTATGAAGATAACAAAGGAAATAAAAATAACTGGTTGATGGCTGTGGATTATATAAAAAACCACACCGAACTCAATGAAATCATCTTCTCTGGAGGTGATCCATTAATGGCAAAAGACCATGAACTCGATTGGTTGATAAGCCAATTGGAGGAAATTCCCCATATCACCCGTTTGAGAATTCATACACGTTTGCCTGTTGTGATCCCTGAGCGTATCACAGATACCTTGTGCGAAAGACTAGCACGCTCGCGCTTACAAGTGGTTATGGTGACGCATATCAACCACGCTAATGAGATAGACAAAGCATTAGCGAACTCAATGCAAAAGCTCAAAAAAGCAGGTGTAACATTATTAAATCAAAGTGTTTTACTGCGACAAGTCAATGATAACGTAACGGCACTGATGAATTTGAGTAATGCCTTATTTGATGTTGGGATCTTACCTTACTACCTACACGTATTGGATAAAGTGCAAGGTGCGGCCCACTTTCTCGTCAGCGATATTGAAGCTCGGCAATTGATACAACAATTATTGAGCAAAGTATCTGGGTATCTCGTGCCTAAACTTGCACGGGAAATTGGAGGAGAACCAAGCAAAACACTGCTCGATCTCAATTTAAGGCAGAGCTAATCAGCAAAACGCCCAAATAATCGGTATTTGGGCGTCGCTAATTCATTTTAGGGGCACTTGTACACTTGACCAACCATTTTGCTATCTAGTGGGATAAAGCTAGATAACACGGTTTCACTTGGGCTAGTTGCACCGAAGATCACATTTCCGCCCATTTCAGCCGCTTTATTGCGCAAATCATTCGCTGCGCTACGCATTGAGCTGGATTCATTATTTACACCACTCAACCAGTTGCTTTGTGTCCCTGCAACCTGACCGAGAAGTTGGCAATCACTTCCAGGTTGATTCTCAACAAAACGAACTTGTGAGCCTGCCGCAGTCAAGTTAGTTGACGTTGAACAACCCGCTAATAGCAGTAATGCAGCAGCACCAAGCAAGACTTTAATTCGCATGTTTTCCCTCATTTTTCATTGTGTTTTTGCAGCTGGTTTGAAAAATTATTAGCCCTAATACGGTATATCATAAATCGCTAGGAAGTGCTCCGCATACTGCGTCACAATTGCCACACATCACCAGCCGAATAGAGTCTACCACAAATTAATCAAGAAACTGCCCTATTCTTTGCTAATTCAAACCACTTACCTTACGTTAAATATAACCCGCTAAGCAATGTCGACGCAAAAATAAATCGTGTTTCGCATCAATTGTACATTGATTGGGGATATTAATTATTATCTATAATTAATCGTTCGATATAATTAAAAACCAAAAAAAACCAGCACGGCGAGATAACTCCACCGTGCTGGTCTTATTCAGGCTAAGTCACAAATATTCGTGACTAGTGCATGATGTTTGCCAAATGGCTTACATCATGCCGCCCATTCCACCCATGCCGCCCATACCAGCGCCACCTAAGTCAGGTGCATCTGATTTTGGCAGGTCAGTGATCATCGCTTCAGTGGTGATCATCAGGCCAGCGATAGAGGCTGCAAATTGCAGAGCAGAACGCGTGACTTTAGTTGGATCCAAGATACCCATGTCGATCATATCGCCATAAGTGTCAGTTGCTGCGTTGTAACCCTCGTTACCTTTCGCTGCTTTCACGTTGTTAACAACCACAGACGCTTCTTCACCTGCGTTGGTGACGATTTGACGCATTGGCGCTTCCATCGCACGCAGAGCAACACGAATACCAACGTTTTGTTCTTCGTTGTCGCCTCTCAGTGCATCAAGTTTAGCTGCAACGCGAACTAGTGCAGTACCACCACCAGCAACAACGCCTTCTTCAACAGCAGCACGAGTTGCATGCAGAGCATCATCAACGCGAGCACGTTTTTCTTTCATTTCAACTTCAGTTGCTGCACCAACTTTAATTACCGCAACACCGCCAGCTAATTTAGCAACGCGCTCTTGCAGTTTTTCACGGTCGTAATCTGAAGAAGATTCTTCGATTTGTTGACGGATTTGAGCAACACGGCCTGCGATCGCGTCTTCTTCACCGATACCATCAATGATAGTGGTGGTGTCTTTGTTGATCACGATACGTTTAGCTTGACCTAAGTCTTCTAATGTTGCTTTTTCTAACTCCATACCGATCTCTTCAGAGATAACAGTACCGTTAGTCAGAGTTGCGATATCTTGCAGCATTGCTTTACGACGGTCGCCGAAGCCTGGAGCTTTAACCGCTGCCACTTTAACGATACCACGCATGGTGTTAACCACTAAGGTAGCCAGCGCTTCACCTTCAACATCTTCAGCGATGATCAGCAGTGGCTTGCTTGCTTTCGCAACGCCTTCTAATACTGGCAGTAATTCACGGATGTTAGAGACTTTTTTGTCAACTAACAGGATGAATGGGTTTTCTAACTCAACTGCACCAGTTTCTGGTTTGTTGATGAAGTAAGGAGACAGGTAACCGCGGTCAAACTGCATACCTTCAACCACATCCAGCTCATCTTCCAGACCTGTACCTTCTTCAACGGTGATAACGCCTTCTTTGCCGACTTTATCCATTGCTTCTGCGATTAAACGACCAACGGTTTCGTCAGAGTTTGCAGAAATAGTACCCACCTGTGCAATCGCTTTGGTATCTGAACATGGAACAGACAGTGCTTTCAGCTCTTCAACCGCAGCAACAACTGCTTTATCAATACCACGTTTCAGGTCCATTGGGTTCATACCCGCAGCAACCGCTTTTAAACCTTCAGTGATGATAGCTTGTGCTAACACTGTTGCTGTTGTTGTACCGTCACCCGCAGCATCATTTGCTTTAGAGGCAACTTCTTTGACCATCTGAGCACCCATGTTTTCGAATCTATCTTCTAATTCGATTTCACGTGCAACAGAAACACCGTCTTTAGTGATAACAGGTGAGCCAAATGATTTGTCTAAAACAACATTACGGCCTTTAGGACCTAAGGTTACTTTAACTGCGTCTGCCAGAACATTCACACCACGAAGCATTTTCGTACGTGCATCACTACCAAATTTAACGTCTTTAGCTGCCATTATCTCTTTCCTTCAAATTCTTTTCGTTCGTTGAGAAGTTTTAAGTGAAAATTACGCTTCAACAATTGCCAGGATGTCACTTTCAGACATGATCAGGACTTCTTCATTGTCGATTTTTTCAGCTTTCACGCCATAACCGTCGTTAAAAATAACGATATCGCCAACTTTCACATCCAGCGCTTTAATTTCGCCATTTTCGAGGATGCGGCCTTGGCCTACTGCCAGAACTTCACCACGCGTTGATTTGCCTGCCGCAGTACCGGTCAGAACAATGCCACCCGCAGATTTAGATTCTACTTCTTTACGTTTAACGATAACACGGTCATGCAATGGACGAATTTTCATTAATAGTTCTCCTATAAATAAAGTCCACACTAGGTAAAAGGACGATACCAGCATGTCTTAAATAAACTAGTACCATGTTTGAGCAGATTGGGGCTAGACAGAGGGACTTCAAGGGGGGAGATAAAAAATTTTTCATTTTTATCTCCCCACAAATACGAAGGATTTACGGTTTCGGACGGTCGTCTTTATCTGATGAGTCTGATTTATCAGTGTTATCAATGGTAAAAGACGGGTCGTCTTGTTTACGTTGGAATTCGCCATCAAACGTATTACCGTTTTGATATCCGCCATTTCTTGACTGATTAAAACCCGCGCCAGGTTGATAGAAACGAATATGCGGGATTAATCGCATTACGATAAGTTTTTGTACTGGTGGAAGTAATAACAATAAACCAATAAAGTCAGTGAAAAACCCTGGCACGATGAGTAAAAAGCCCGCTAAAACGAGCGCAACGCTTTTAATCATCTCTGCCGCTGGGCTTTCACCAGACGCTAATTTTTGTTGGATTTGCAGGACATTTTTCATGCCTTGGTTTTTCACCAAGGAGACCCCCAAACAGGAAGTTAAGACCACTAAAATTAGTGTCATTAGAACTCCCACTTCGGAAGCGACTCTCACGAAAATAACCGATTCAATGTAAATGAGAATACATATCAGAATTAGTGGTAACCAGCGCACAAGTTCTCCTTTATTTCAATAAGCTATCAACTATTTTACGCCCCTCGGAAAACCTTTGTGAACTGCATCTAAGAGACAACTATCAATGTTCGCTTTTTTCTTTAGTATAGCCATAATAATTGGGGCAAAGATAACGTTTTTCAACTCATAGAGTTTTTTGATTAACCAGACTTATCTGTGATGAATATCACACAACGTAAAATCTGTTGCATAAATCAAACTATATAGTGATCTAGGTTCAAGGCATTGTTTCATTAAAGGCATATTATCTACCCATAAATCAGTAGATCATAATGCTGATAACGTAGTAGAAGGTGTTAATCGCTTGTAAAGTTTTATTTTGCGATATTAATCACCTGTTAAGTTTTGTTTTTACGATATATGGATTTTTAAAAAGCGCATAAACGGACAGTAACTGTAATCTAATTAAGAAGGTTCTCATGTCAAACAATACTCGTATCGAAGAAGACCTGTTAGGTAAAAAAGAAGTTCCAGCCGATGCCTATTATGGTGTTCATACTCTGCGTGCGATTGAAAACTTTTATATCAGCGACCGCACTATTAACGATGTCCCAGAATTTATTCGCGGCATGGTTATGGTTAAAAAAGCGGCGGCTTTAGCCAACAAAGAACAACACACAATTCCACGTAATATCGCGGAAACCATCATCAAAGCATGTGATGTTGTTTTAAATGAAGGCAAATGCATGGACCAGTTCCCTGTTGACGTATTCCAAGGTGGTGCGGGCACATCACTGAATATGAATACCAACGAGGTTCTTGCAAATATCGGTCTTGAACTGATGGGGCATAAAAAAGGGGAATATGAATTCCTAAACCCTAATGACCACCTGAACAAAAGCCAATCCACTAACGATGCTTACCCTACTGGGTTCCGTATCGCAGTGTATAACTCTGTACTGAAGTTAATTGAATCTGTTGAATACCTGAAAAAAGGCTTTGAAGCTAAAGCTGAAGAATACAAAGACATTCTGAAAATGGGTCGTACCCAGTTACAGGATGCCGTTCCAATGACCGTCGGCCAAGAATTCCATGCTTTCGCTACCCTTCTGAAAGAAGAAGAGAAAAATCTGAAACGTAGCATCGAATTACTGCTCGAAGTTAACTTAGGTGCAACGGCTATCGGTACAGGCCTGAATACCGCACCTGGTTATTCAGAACTGGCAGTGAAAAAATTAGCTGAAGTGACTGGTTTACCATGCGTTCCTGCTGAAGACTTAATCGAAGCAACTTCTGACTGTGGTGCTTACATCACTGTTCACGCAGGCTTAAAACGTCTGGCAATGAAACTGTCTAAAATCTGTAACGACTTACGCCTGCTATCTTCCGGCCCTCGTGCAGGTCTTAAAGAAATCAACTTACCTGAGTTACAAGCAGGTTCTTCTATCATGCCAGCAAAAGTTAACCCAGTGATTCCAGAAGTGGTTAACCAAGCGTGTTTCAAAGTTATTGGTAACGATATCTGCGTAACAATGGCAGCTGAAGCAGGCCAATTACAGTTAAACGTAATGGAACCAGCTATCGGTCAAGCAATGTTCGAGTCTATTTCTCTGATGAGCAATGCATGTCGCAATCTGCAAGAGAAATGCATTAGCGGTATTACTGTGAACAAAGAAATCTGCGAAGCGTTTGTCTTTAAGTCAATCGGTATCGTGACCTACTTGAACCCATTCATTGGCCACCATAACGGTGATATCGTAGGTAAAATCTGTGCAGAAACAGGTAAGAGCGTCCGTGAAGTTGTGCTGGAACGCGGTTTACTAACTGAAGCAGAGCTGGATGATATTTTCTCTGTTGAGAACTTAAAACACCCAGCTTACAAAGCAAAACGTTTTGATGACTAAAAGTTTATGTTTATCATAAATAATACTTAAAAAAATAAAGGCACGCCTCTCATCGGAAAGCGTGCCTTTTTTGATTCATGCACACACAAAAAATTAACATAACAGTTTCATAATTTTAATTTTCATTTTGTCGAGGAGTAAACACTATGTTAGCCGTAGAATTTGTCATTGTTCTGCTGGCCATTTTTTTGGGGGCCCGTCTTGGTGGGATAGGTATCGGCTTTGCCGGTGGCCTTGGTGTACTGGTACTCGCTGCAATTGGCGTGAAACCAGGTACCATTCCATTTGACGTTATCTCCATCATCATGGCTGTTATCGCCGCTATCTCTGCGATGCAAATTGCAGGCGGTTTAGATTATTTAGTTGCTCAAACAGAAAAATTACTGCGCCGCAATCCTAAATACATCACTATTCTTGCCCCAGTTGTCACTTACTTTCTGACGCTCTTTGCAGGTACAGGTAATATCTCTTTAGCCACACTACCTGTAATTGCAGAAGTCGCAAAAGAACAAGGCGTTAAACCTTGCCGTCCATTATCAACAGCGGTCGTTGCTGCTCAGATTGGTATTACTGCATCACCAATTTCTGCTGCGGTTGTCTATATGGCATCGGTTATGGAAAACCCTGCGATGATGGGTGCTGGTAATACAGTCAGCTACATCACCCTGCTGGGAATTTTACTGCCATCAACCTTCCTCGCGATTATGTTGATGTCATTTATTATCTCTTGGACGTTTAACTCTAAACTTTCTGATGACCCAATCTATCAAAAACGTTTAGCAGAAGGCTTAATTGAACTGCGTGGTAGCCAAGTCAAAGAAATCAAACCTGGTGCTAAATCTTCCGTTATGCTGTTCTTATTAGGTGTTATCGGTGTTGTCTGTTATGCCATCATCAATAGCCCAAGCTTAGGGATTGTCGAAACACCATTGATGAACACCACCAATGCGATTTTGATCATCATGCTGACTGTAGCAACGTTGATTACTATCCTTTGTCGCGTAAATACCGATGCTATCTTGAACTCCAGTACCTTTAAAGCAGGTATGAGTGCATGTATCTGTATCTTAGGTGTGGCTTGGTTAGGTGATACTTTCGTACAACACAACCTTGAGTGGATCAAAGCAACTGCGGGTGACTTAATCCACGAACATTCTTGGATGCTAGCGGTTATCTTCTTCTTCTGTTCTGCGCTTCTGTATTCACAAGCAGCAACAGCAAAAGCATTGATGCCAATGGCACTGGCTTTAGGTGTTAGCCCACTGACTGCAATTGCGTCATTCTCTGCGGTTTCTGGTCTGTTTATTCTGCCGACTTACCCGACACTGGTTGCTGCGGTACAAATGGATGATACAGGGACAACGCGCATTGGTCGCTTCGTCTTCAACCACCCATTCTTTATCCCTGGTACCATTGCTGTCGCATTAGCCGTCACTTTCGGCTTCCTGTTCGGTGGAATGATGCTCTAGCCCTATTCATCAATTGAACAGCCTAAAAAACCCGTGACATCATTCACGGGTTTTTTCTGTTCGAAAATATATTTATCATTGTCACTAAAGTGGCAATGATAAATATAAAATCTGTAAAGATCATTCATCAACATTATTTTCTGTCTCATATTATAAATTTAATAAAAGAGGTAAATATATAAACCATAGCTATCTTATATATATTCAATACACCAAAATAAGATATAAAAATCGAATAAAATAAACCAAATTTTTCCAATGAAACATTTATATTAATAACCTCAATATAAGTGTAACAAGCAATGAATATATTGATTAATATCTCAGTGTAATTCCGCTAAGTTCGTCAGAAAACAACAAAAACAATATAGCTAAAACAACGATATTTTTAAATGTATAATTTCAAAAAAAACAGATATTAACGTGATAAAACTTATATATAATCCTTTAAAATCAACAATGCATACTCTTTTATTGTGTATTATAAATAGGCGCTATCTATTAATACCCAAAAATCCATCCGCCATAAATATTGGTAATGCTAAACTCATCCTTGTCTAATAGGTATTAGAAAACCATTCAGGTTCTCTTTTAAACCCGTTAAACGAGCGCTAAATTATAGAATAAGTCCATTACTTAAAATAATTTATCTCATCAGCATTAATTTATTTGGGGGAGGAATGTTAAGTACTCAACGAAATGATAATACCGATATTTCCATTTATATTGGAACCTATCTAAAACACCGAAGAAAAGCGGTTGGTTTAACAGGTGCGCAATTAGCATCACGATTAAGCATTAGCCAGCAACAAATTTCTCGTTACGAAAGGGGTAAAAATGCCATCACCATACAAGGTCTGTTAGATATCTTACAAGCCCTTGAGTTAAGAAAGCATGATGTCGATGATTTTATGAAGAAAATTTTTCAGTTTTATTATATCGATGTTGCGCTAGAGGCGAATTTGATTAATTAACGTTCCAGTCTAAATTTGATATTCACTGTCAATTTAGATTCAGGGGGGATATTTCCCCCTCCTGTTCCTCCCGCCTTTCTACAAAAAATGCCCCGTTTATTCATTTATGTAGCTCCGCCAGCTCCATTGCTATTGAGCAAAGCGCTATAATTCAATATTGATCATTGCTATGATGAAAAAAACAGACACGATGCCGATGGAGTTCATAATGCCTATCCAGCGCGAAACAATTTTAAGCCATGCATTAAACCAGTTAGAAATTCAGGGGTTATCCGCATCAACAGAAAATTTACTCAGTGAAATTGAATCTGATTTTTCGACTATTCGCCAATTTTGGCCTGATGATGAAGCCCTTATTTATGATTGCTTGCGCTTTCATGGACAACAAATTGAAGTATGGCAGCGCCAAACGCTCCTAGAGGAAACGCTAAGCCCACAGCAGAAATTAATGGCCCGTTACCAACAATTGTCCGAGAAAGTGAGTGAGGGGCGTTTTCCAGGCTGTTTATTTATCTCTGCTTGTAATTATTACCCCGATTCAGAGCACCCGATTCACCAGCTCAGTCGCCTACAAAAAGACAATTCCTTTAATTTTACCAAAAATTTATTGGATGAACTTGATATCGAAGACTCTGAGCTTGTTGCAAACCAAATGGAACTGGTTCTCGAAGGGTGCTTAAACCGTTTATTAGTCCAACGTGACATTCAAGATGTTGAAACAGCGCAGCACCTTTCTGAAGATATTTTGACGATCGCATTATGCCGTAAAAAAGGGGCGCTAAGCTAAAAAAGCCACATTAGCACGTTAAACAATCACCTTTTGCTGAAAAAGAAAACACTCAGTAAAAAAAAACGTTTTTTTATTAAAAACTCATTGACGCAAACAGCTGAATACGGTTTAATGCGCCCCGTTGCCCGGATAGCTCAGTCGGTAGAGCAGGGGATTGAAAATCCCCGTGTCCTTGGTTCGATTCCGAGTCCGGGCACCACTATTTAAAGAACCCGCCCAAAAGGCGGGTTTTTGCTTTTGTATTTTCAAACACTCATACTTAGCTAACTAGGCTAAAGACACGGAATGGCCTTTACTCTCATCTAAACACCTATTTCTCTATACTCTCTGTTTGCAAGCTATGAGTAATAAGCCTATATACAGAATATAGATATAAAAATAACCATAAACCAAAGTTAATTGGCTTAACTTATACTAAATAATTAGGAGAGAACTAGAAAAAGCCAAACGCTAAGGTTTATAACTAGATTATTATTCTCACCCTTTTCTCATTTCATCCATTAAATGGCGCCCACTCACTCTTATTACGTGTATTTACTGGCTTGTTGTCTCATTTAAAAACCTAAAAATAAGTTTTTATATTAATAGTTATTCAAATAAACCACTAAAAAACTATAATATCATTTTTTATTCCCATCTATTGAGCTAAAAAAATAATCAAATACAATATTAAACAATAAATAATAATAATTTGTAATGAGAATGTAGCCAAGCCTTAATGCAATAAGTCAACTAAACCTTACCAAGCAATTCACAATCAATACTTAACATACTGTTGAGTAACAAAAATAGTTCTCTGAAATAAAAAGAAAATAAATATAATGCTTAAAATAAGTCTCTACATATGAACCTGAAATAAATGACTTAACATTATTTTTAATTAAGGAATACCTTATATTCTAAAATCTTATTTTTGTCATAATTTACTCTTCAAGATAAAAATAGTTTTATGAATCAATGATACTAGGGTCAAGTTTCCACATGAAAAAGAAAAAAGATACAACTTATTATATCAGCCAGCTAGTTGGTAAATGCTTACAAGAATACCGACAAGAGTTAGGAATTAGCGGTGAGAGCATTGCGAAAGAGCTAGGTATTAGCCAACAGCAATTATCCCGTTATGAACGAGGTGAGAATGCATTAACCGTAGATGTATTATTTAAATTTATTCTTATACTCGGTATTAACTTTCCAGATTTTTACCATAGGCTATTCTATATCGTTAGCCATCATCCTAAACTTTCACACCATATCACTAATTTAAATGGTTTTGGTTGGGAATTAGATGATTTGAAAGACTATTACAATTCAGCAATTGTCTAACCTTTGGCATAAAGAAATATTGTTTAATTTGTTTATTTTATATTATTATGAAAATTATGGAGTTTGCCTATAATCGATGAGAGCAGCACTATGCCTACCCCTTCTCCGACTGCATTTTCAAGGATAACTCGCACATCAGGACGCACAAACAGCATACTCACTGTCGCTTTCCCTTTGTTGTTTATTCTAATAGCAACATTATTTTGGAGCGCAGAACGAATTGTCCAACAAGAAACTAGGCGGTTAGAAGTCGATTTTAGGTCACTAATAGGCTATATCAATGAGCAAGAGAAATTTTTAAGATCGTTAAATAAGCAAAACCAAGATCTATCAGAGCTAGTTGAAAGCCGAACCTATGCAATACAAGAGCAATCACTACCAATCAAGCTACCATTACATTTACTTGAGGGTAAAGAATCTTTAGTCGCAATGCCATTCACGCTGGCTTGTGATAAAAGTTTAGAATGCTCCCGAGTACCCAGTATATTATTTTCTTTAGGCGCTTACTTAGCTGATTATTATTCCACGTTTTGGGGTGGGTCCTATTTCCCTGCCGCCGCTGTATTTTTTGTCAATGAGCACGACCAAATTAGTATCAGTGTGCCTTCTGTTGGCACTGTATTAGGAAATGAATCGATATCTCCAAACTTATATTATTCCGTTATTGATAACGTCAGGAAAAATTTACCTGCTATCCACGCTCAGTTTTCAGAATCACAACCGACTGATTTAAAACAAATTATTTGGTTACGTCCAGTGCCTTTTGATAATATTCTTATCGGGATTATTCCCGCAGGTTTTGATGAGCATTTATGGCAGAATGCTCACATTTCCCCTAAAAATATTTATGCGGTCAGTATGTTAAGCCAAGCTAGGTTAAGTGTGCTGGAACGAATGTTAAACCCCACACTCACACATCAATTTTGGCTAATTCATACGAAATATGGTCAGTTACTTGGAACAACCCAAGCGCCTGAGGAAGAAGCATTAGAAGGTATTTTTTATACCAAAGATGGCCTGGTTCTTAAGCTTTCATCTAAAACTGATGAATGGACTGGATATTATAGAATTAGTTATGCTGCTTTTTTTGAAGACAACCTGTGGTTTCCTATCAGTTTAGTTATCGCTCTTTTCTTTAGTTTATTTTGTGGATGGGGATATCACCGCTGGTACCAGCGAAAAATATTACAACCCGCAATAGACTCCCAGCAAGCCATCTTAGAAAATGAAGCATTCAACCAAACGCTTATCGCAACAACCCCTATCGGCCTATGTGTAATAGATAAAGAAACCCAGCAGTTACGCTTCGCGAATGAGTTAGCTCGTTACTGGCTAAAAATAACCAATATATCTACTCCCCACGACTCAAATGAATATAATGAATTACTCGTCAAGGTTCTTTCTGACACAGAACACGTTAAAACGACTTTAAAATCAGGGGAGCATGTCCTCTATGTTGTGAGTACAGCAACTTATTACCAACAGCGCCCTGTTATTTTATGCGCATTTACTGATATCACCATCCAAGCAGAAACTGAAAAACAACTTGATGATGCGAAGCGGCTTGCAGAAGAAGCCAACCGAGCTAAATCGACATTTTTAGCAACAATGAGCCATGAAATAAGAACTCCACTTTATGGCCTAATCGGTACGTTAGAATTACTCGCAAACACCTCTCTTTCACCTCAACAAGCTCATTTTATTGAGAGAATATCAACAACGTCCCAACTACTTATGCAATTAATTGGCGATATTTTAGATATTAGCAAAATAGAAGCTAACCAAATTCAAATCCATAATCATCCATTTGATTTATTAGAATTAGTACAACAAACCGTTCAACTATATCAAGGTATTGCTCAGCAAAAAGGGTTACTCCTATTTGCTGTTATTGACCCAAGCGTACAAGCAAATAGAATTGGTGACTCTGCTCGACTGCAACAAATTTTAGGTAATTTACTCAGTAATGCAATTAAATTTACCCACAGGGGCACGGTTACTATTGAACTCAAAAGAAGTAATAATAATATATTAATACGTGTCAGTGATACTGGTGTTGGAATTAGCCCTGAACAACAAATAAAATTATTTGAGCCATTTTATCAAGCTCATTCAGAAATTCATGCCTATGGCGGTACTGGTTTAGGCCTATTTATTTGCTCTGAGCTCATTAAATTGATGGATGGGCAGATAAGCCTACAGAGTGAAGTTGGGGTTGGTAGCTCGTTTCTCGTGACACTACCTTTAGCACTCGATATACAGCAACCACATTGGCTACCACTAAAAAATACCAATATTTGGTTACAAACCCCAAACCCATTATTGACTGAAAATATAACGCAATGGCTAAAACGTTGGGGGGCTAATGTTTATTTCACAGAAAATAGCCTCCCCATAGATACCTCATCCGTTATTGCTGTCGGCATCTTAATTCCATCGTTTCCTCTGCCAACTCATTGGGATGGACAACAATGGGTAAGTCCTGAGATGAATTTCCGACTATCTGAATTAAATCAGCAGCTATTCTTACTACAAAATAATAAAGAACAGAGATCCCTTATTTGTCCAACATCTCGTATACAAACTCACATGCATAAATACCCGCTTCGCGTTTTAATTGCTGAAGATAACCCCATTAACCAAGTTGTTCTACAAGAGCAGCTTGAATTACTCGGTTGTAAGGTATTTATTGCCAATGATGGTGAAGA
Source organism: Providencia xihuensis (assembly GCF_041953405.1). Classification (NCBI taxonomy): domain Bacteria; kingdom Pseudomonadati; phylum Pseudomonadota; class Gammaproteobacteria; order Enterobacterales; family Morganellaceae; genus Providencia; species Providencia xihuensis. Next base: position 3,854,828 of record NZ_CP169565.1, read on the forward strand.
AGCGTTGGTGATTTGGGATAACGAAATTGTCGATATCATCCTTACAGACGTTAATATGCCTTATCGTAATGGTTATGAACTTGCACAGCAGCTGCGCAGTGAAGGCGAAACATGTCCGATTATTGGTGTTACTGCAAACGGATTAAAAGAAGAAGAAGAGCGATGCCTAGAATCTGGAATGGATTCATGGCTTGTAAAACCTATAGAGCTAGAAACCTTAATTCAATTATTCAACCGTTTATTCCCGATTTACTCCTCATCAACTTTAGAAATGGCTCCCCTAGAAATGATTAACCCGCTAAATGGAGAAGATAGAGAAAAAATTATTCATCATTTTATTACCGATATTACTCAATTTTGCCAAGCTGTTGAAGATAACAATATTGATGAAATAAAACAGTTATCCCATCGTATCCGTGGCGCATTAATTAGTGTGGAACAACGTGAATTAGCTAATGAGCTTCGTGAGTTTGAGGCAACATTAGACTCACAGGCATCAACACACATTGATATTCAGGTTAACCAGAATATCTGCAATCAATTAGCTAATTGGATAAAAAAAATCAGTCAAATAAATGATGTGTAAGGCAATAACTGATTAACGCTTGATTATTATCAACACCCAATTTACGCATTGCGGCATTTTTCTGTAAGCTGATAGTTTTATCACTGCGGTTTAATTGCTTTGCAATATCAACAATAGGCTTTCCTTGAACAAAAAGGCGCAATACCTCAAGTTCACGAGGTGATAATGTCTTTACCCTATCATTTAATGTTACCGCATTACGGCTTTTTAATGTCGTTGTCATATCTGCAACAGGAACTCGATATTGGCGGCCTTGCCCCGCTAATGTGATAGCCTTCATCAGGTCGCTTAATGGCGCCTCTTTTGACACCACCGCGCTCACCCCTGAATCATATAACACTTGTATAATCATGGGGTTAGAAACCATCGTTAATACAATCACGGCAATATTTGGGTATTGACGACGTAAAAATTGAATATAATTCTGGCCATCGCTAGACTGGGTATTATTAGGCATCATATAATCAGTTACGATCACATCAACCTCATTTTTTTTCAAAAAAGAAAATAGTTCAGCATCCTGAGTGTAGGCACCTAAAATTTCTAAATTCATTGATTGAGAAAGTGTATCTTTCAAACCTGAAAGCACAATGGGATGATCATCAACTAATACTAATTTGAGTTTTTTCATTTAATAATACTCAGCATCAGAATATGTATATTCAATATAACACCATAGAAAAAATGTCAATTAACACTCTTAATATGAAACAACAACTCGAACTGTTTTAGAAAACGGACCTGAAGCGATGGTGCTGCCTGCAATCTTGCTTAATGTCGCAGTAAAAGGGACACTAATCGGTGATTGTGGCATGATTTCACCAATACTGTAACTTTCATTATAGTTAATATCAGTTGAATTACGGGTTAATAGCGTTTGTAATCCATTACCCATATCAAGATATTTTCCGCCTAGCACCGTATTATTATTTGGTTCAAAACGAACTGATATATTCAGCCCTGTTTCGCAGTCTTGTGGCACTGACATACCTAAATTAAAAGTTCGGCTAACTACCTCTCCCGCATTCATTTGTTTAGGTGAAATCGTGTCAAAGTTTACACTCCCCCCATTAGAAGCTGTGATGTTCACCGCGGGCGCAGGGCAGAGTAAGGTTAAATCCCCTTTAATTCGCACATAAGTTGGTCCGCCTAAATCCTTACCTAAATAATCCACATGAGTTCCTAATAAAAATAACCCAGTATCAAAAGGTTTAAGAGCATTAGCCCCCTTGTAAACATAGAAGTTATACATGAAAGCAATATTACGTGTAATTCCTGTCTCTGGTTGACTCCAATACCCTAAATAAATATTTGGAACAGTTGGGTTGGTTATCGTTACTGGATTAGGAGATGAAATTACATTTTGTTGTGTCACACTGACACCACTATTAATCAACAATGTTTTAATTGCATTCGGCATTGTATTTTTAAAGTAAACTGCATTAGCTGTACTTGATGAGCCAGTAAACTCACATTTCACTGATACATATGAGCTCATTGCTGATGTCAATAAGGTACCATTTGGAATTGAGGCACTACTATTTGTAATATCAAAGATTAATTCTTGTTCTATAGACGTAGCTCCTGAACTCGGTACACAATTGTTAACCGCAGCTACTGACTGAAAACTTAGCAAAAATAAAAATAATATAGTGAATGTATTTATTTTTTTCAAAATTAACATAAATTACCTCTTATCCTTTTCATTTGATACAGAACAAGTGGTATTACATGTATATTTCAATAAGTTTGGTGTTCCATAATCATCAATATAAGTCACAACCATTTTTGGTGATTTCACTTGTTTATCTGATAGTAAATATGTTGCATTGCTATTTGGCTTCACGACAATTTCTTTAAAATCAGGAACTTTAGATTCATTATCATTAACATTAATCACAACAATGTGATAGGGAGTCGGGTTAGTTAATTTTAATGATTTTCCCACTTTCTCCACTTTCAACTCTTTTTGCCAATCATTATTAGGGTATTTTTTCAATTCACTCGGACGATAAAATAATTTAAAACGTGATTGAATGACAATTTCAACTGCATTTTCTAACTTAGTTTTCGGCGGAATACCCAAGACATTAAAGTAAAATAATGACTCTTGGTTGCTCGGTATTTTCACATCATTTTTTGATAAACTAATTCTAACCTGCTTCTTTTGATTTGCTTCAACACGTTGTAATAAAGGCAAAGCAATCAGTGGTTCTGAAATTTTTTCGCCATTTTCATTTTCGATCCATGATTGGACTAAATAAGGATCTTTTTTATCAATATTTTCAATCACAACGCTAACACCTTTACTTGCTTCATCATAAATAACGCGAGTACGGTCAACAGAAATTGATGCATGTGTGTATGTGCTAATTAAAATTAAAGCACTCATTATTAATTTAAGTTTTTTCATAATTTTCTATTCTTTATTACAGGTTATGTTTTTACTGGTTAAATGACTTTGTTTACCTAGCATAATTCGACATGACTGGTCACCACTCCATTTAACTATTAATTGTTGATCTGGCTGGAAGCCTGTTAAATAAACTTGCCCTTCCTCTGCAATCATTCCCAATACATTTTTATTATCAGAGCCATAAACTAAAGCACCAAATGGAGGCGTATTGCCGTCAGGGAATTTAATTGTGACTAACGCTTTTTCACCCACTAATGTATTAAGCTTTGAATAACCAACTGCACCATCAGTTAAATTTGATTCAATCACGCTGTCATCAATGCTGACATTGTCTGGTACATTATTAAGATCAACATACTGGGTAGACCTATAATAGGTTGGAACATTACTAATTGCGGCTAAACCAAACCCATTCGTGACTGATTCATTTTTATTAATTGATACCCCTTTCGCTTTATCTGTATCAATAACCATACGAGCTTGGTTATCATAAACTCGTCGGTGTAAGACTGGGCCTTGGCTGGTAATGGTCAAAGAACCATCTAGTGACCCACTTAATGTATGGTAGTCTTCGCCATAGGAACCCGTTAGTTGTGCAGTACCATATTGCGTATCACGATAAACGGATGCATTCATTGCCGCATTTTCAAAAAAGTCTTTACTTGATAAACCTAAACTAACGTTATTATCATTAATTTTAGAGTTGTAATTAATATTACTATTATATTTCTTATCAATATCATTATAAGAACTAAAGTATTGAATCCGTGAATTTCTTTCGCCACCCAATGGGACGCTTAACGAAAGGTATGCTTGCTTAGAGCGTGTACCTTTTACGTAGCTACTTTCACCAATTGATAATGATAAAATCGCATTATTTATAAAACTTGTGTTTATGGTTTTATTAAACGATAAATTAAGAGTATTGTTATTTTTTGATTCTTTCCAATAACTTTCCCGTGAGTAACTTAAACTTATATCTGCCTGTAAATCAGGGAGTTGTTGTGTAAAAGAAGTCGTAAATACATTTTTCTGCCGATAATGTGGCGTTAACGGAGTTTCTTTTAAGCTAATATAGTCATTCACTGACATAAAGCCTTCGTTAGAAAATTGGTACCCTGTTAAATCCAGTCGACTCGAATTTGAAAAACGTTTTGCATAATTAATACGGTAACTTTCACCAGTATGTAAAGCAACATCCTGTAATTGATTTCTCGACTGTGTAATATCAAAAGATACTGCACCAAAGCGTTCCATATTTACCCCAACACCTGCATTATAGGCATGGTATTCATCATTAGTGGTTGCGAAAACACCACCAAAAATAGACAAATTATTGAGGATCCCCCAAGAAGCTTCAGTTGATATAAAATCATCATTAATGTTTTTATATCCCATTGGGTCTAACCGACCTGCATTTAGTTTATATTGCACCATGCCTGGGCGTGTTAAAAATGGAATATTAGTCGAAGAAACTTGGTACTCACGTATAGAGCCGTCTTCCTCTGTAATTTTAACATCAAGAGCCCCCGATAAAGAGGAACTTAAGTTATCAATTGAAAAAGGCCCTGGTGCCACTTTCATTTGATTCAAGATACGTCCATTTTGCGAGATAGTAACCGTCGCATTACTTGTCGCGGTTCCAGTAACACTCGGTGCATACCCTCTTAGAGAAGTCGGTAACATGTTCTCATCAGTAAAGACACTAACACCGTTAAAACGTACAGAATCAAATACATTACTTACTGTATAATATTTACCCGCAAAAAATTTTGCGGATAAACTAGGTAAATCTGTAAATAAATAAGTTTGTACCCATTTAAAATTATCATTTTTATTATCATTAAAGTCTTTTTGGTATTGATAATTACTGCGGACACGCCAACGCCCTACATTCGCACCAACAGAACCGAATGAGCTAAAATTATTAATGTCTCGAGTATTCTTATATTTAATATAGTTTTCAACAAGGTTGTAATCCAAAACGAGTGCATTAACCCCAACTTCCCGCTGCATAGGCGGAACCCAATTTTCATCAGAGTACTGAAAATAAGCTTGAGGCATTGAAAGCATTAACTCTTGCTTTTCATCATCGAATCTAGCCTGAATGTTTTTATCCTGAGATGCAAGGTCATAACACTGACCATTTTCCCATGTAGGCACTTCTTTAATAAACTCTTCTTTTAACCCAATAACTTCTACTAAGTTTCTAGAAATACAAGGTTGTATATTTTCATCTTTTTTTAAAAAATTTATTTGATCAAAATAATTAATTCTTCGACCATTTACCGATACATTAGAAAAATAAGAACCTTCACTAATTTTATTTTTCTCAAATGCACTTAGATCTATATTAGTATTACCCAAAATAGATAATGCGTCTTCATTAAATTGAACAGAATCCGCATTAACATAGTAAGTGTAAAACAATAAACTAGATACTAAACTAGTCACTATGTTTTTATTAAAATTGTTCTTTTTCATTAGCCGCAATATTCTATAATGGATTTATTGAATTAACTCATATAACTGAAAATGCTGTGAAGCAATTGCTATACACAGCATAATCAGCAAATATAAGATTTATTATTTTTTTAATATTTTTATATTAATACTTATTGGTAATCTAAAACGTAAGCGACTGTAGATTTAACAGAACCGGCAGTAGCTGCACCTAATGCCTGCATACGAGCAGATAAATTAATAATATTTGTCCCTGCATTTAAGCTTTGCTCAACAGTATCATTTGTTTTTAAATTTGCTCCACTTGCATTTTGGAATAACACACCAACATTGGTAGCAGTACCAGTACTTGCCCATAAAGTGCCTGCTGCATCCATTTGGCCAGTGAATTTAACTGTTACTTTAGAATAATCAGTACCACTTGCAGTAGGGTCCAAAATACAATCCGTTAATTCTAATGTAAAATCAACATTTGGACCTTGTGAACCAGCTGTTTGTAATGATGCCGCTGGAACAGAACCTAATTGAACTTCTTTGTTAACAGAAGAAGGAGCAATAGTACAAGCACCAGTATTCACTGTACCATTAAATTCAATAGTACCACTTCCTACATCCGCAGCGAATGAAGTTGATGCAGCAGTGAATGTTAATGCGATAATTGAAGATGCTAATAGCGTCTTTTTCATTTTAAACCCTTATTTCATGATATTATTAATATATACTAAGGCAATACCTTAGTTGGTACACAGCCATACCAATAGAATTATTGATATAACTAGAATTCAGTTAACTTTATTCGTATCATTATTTTAATGACTTGAGATGTCCGATAACATGTGAAGTAATATAACCACTAACATGAACCGTAAATATAAGGAGATCCTTAAAACAAATACTAATCTTCATTTTTTTTATTTTTTGAATAAAAACTATGACTTAATAATGAATTATATTCAGAGATCCAATTTTTTGATTGCTCTAAATCTATATCTTCAAGGAAATAATGTACACTGACTTTAAGGAATTCTGCAATCATAACTAATGAATCGATATCTATTCTATTAATACCTCGTTCATAACGAGAAAACTGTTGTTGACTAACATTCAAAGCCATTGCCACTTCAGTTCCCGTTAGTCCATACTCCCTTCTAAGCTTCTTTATTCTGCTCCCTACTATTTTGGCAATAGGATATCTAGCTGCCATTTTTATTTCCTTTCTGAAAAATACAAAGTAGATACTGAATAACATAAGAATAACTAACTGCGAGCAATACTAATTAAATAAAATAAAATAAAAATAACAAACTCACATACGAGTAATAAATAAAACTAAACATTAATTTTATTTATTAAAATCTCTGATTTTTGACTATTAATATATGATCCACACTTAATATAAGTAAGGTTTATGAAACATTATCTAGCGAACTCGTCATTTTTCGGGTAAACGCCATCATCAAATATGGTTACTTATCTCACATATCCTAAAAATACAGTTTTTTTATCTGATAAATCATCAATGCTAAATTTTGTTTATTAACTAAATGTTAACATTTACGTTTTAATGAAATTTTATATCGCCAAGTTTTGGTGAAACCTATGCTTATAAAATAAGATACCTTAAGACTATAAACTTTCTTAAGGTTTTATTGGGCTCTGAACTAAACATCTTAACTATTGTGATTATTCAGATTATTCATACCTCCATACTCTATATATTTCGTTATCATTTACATAATTTTTATTAGTTAATCACAGAGGGATAAAATGGAGCAAAAACAATATTCTGAGAAATGGCAGAAGCGCTTTAACTTTTTTGACACTCATGGAGCACCCGATACGCCAGAGTTTAAAGCCGCATTGAAAGCGGAGTCTTTCGGTGGACGCCTGCTCATTAGCATGAATTTCTTCGCCTTTTTCTTCGGTATTATTTATTTTTTGATTTTAGGATTATGGAAAAAAGGTTTAGTCCTACTGGGGATTTCTATTGGTTTAGGTCTGGTGCTCAATGTCATTGATTTTATGATTGGTGGTACGATTCCTAATGGAGCTTATACCGGCCTTTCCGTCGGGATTTCAGCTCTCTGGGCGATGATTGCTAATTATGCTTATTATATAAAAGAAACCAAGGGACTTGATGGGTGGAATCCGTTCGAAGGGATCCGCATGGTATAGGTAAAATATTACCTGATAATTTATCGAATAAAAAAGTGGTTATAAAAGTGCCCCCAATAGTTGGATAACCAATTATTGGGGGTCTTTTTATGCCATAAAAGTTAAATAGTCATTAACTTCCTGGCGTAAAATAAATTGGTGAACCAGGTCCGACTGGGATACCTAATACAAATACCCAGACAATAAAGAACAATGACCAGCCTATCAGGAAGATAATCGAATATGGCAACATCATTGAAACCAATGTACCAATCCCCGCATCTTTCTTATATTTCACCACAATCGCCATAATCAGACCAAAGTAGCTCATCATCGGCGTGATAATATTCGTGACCGAATCGCCTATACGATATGCAGCTTGAATGGTTTCTGGTGCATAACCCGCTAACATTAGCATAGGAACAAAAATAGGTGCGGTTACTGCCCATTGAGCTGATGCTGAGCCGATCATTAAATTAATAAATGCACAGATAAGAATAAAGCCAATAAACAGTACACCACCATGAAGGTCAATACTATTTAAGAAATTGGCACCTTTAACTGCGATAACTTGCCCAATATTGGTCCAGCCAAAGAAGGCAACAAATTGTGCAGCAAAGAAAATAATGACGAGGTATAAACCTAGCGTACTCATCGCGCCCGCCATTGCATCAACAATATCTTTATCCGAACGCATAGTTTTTGCTATATAGCCATACACAATACCGGGAACAGCAAAGAAAACAAAAATAAAGACCACAATACCTTTTAAGAACGGTGAGTTACTGACTAAGCCAGTGTCTTGGTTACGTAATATTCCATTTTCTGGTACTACCATTAACGCTAAAATTGCAGCCAATCCCCAAAAAGTCACAGATGCCCAAAATAAGGCTTTTTTCTCTAACGGAGTAACATTTGCCGAGGCATAGAGGCTATTTTCATCCTCATCAACAGCACCACCCGTGTATGGGCCTAATTGTGGCTCAACAATTTTTTCAGTAATTAAATAACCTAAAATAGTAATTAAAAACGTACTCGCAAACATAAAGTACCAGTTTGCTTCTGCGCCCACGATATAGGTTGGGTCAATGATTTGTGCTGCTTGTTGAGTGATACCCGACAATAATGGGTCAACCGTACCTAATAATAAGTTTGCTGAATAACCACCGGAAACCCCAGCAAATGCGGCCGCAAGGCCTGCTAAAGGGTGGCGACCTAATGAATGAAAAATGATAGCTGCGAGCGGAATAAGTACCACATAACCTAACTCTGCCGCGGTATTTGACATGATCCCAGCAAACACGATCGCCATTGTGGTTAATTTTCGTGGGGCTTTGGTGACAACCAAACGCATGGCAGCGGAAAGTAAACCTGCTCGTTCAGCAATCCCTACCCCTAATAATGCAACTAGTACCGTTCCTAACGGTGCAAAGCCTGTAAAATTGGTGACGACATTCGCAATAATTTTTCGGATCCCTTCGGCATCCAATAAACTCACAATATGAATAATACCATCTTCTGCGCGCCCTTTTGCACCTTCTGGACGAGGGTCCGGCACACTTACACCGAAGTACTGACCAATTGCTGAGGAAACTAATAAAATCGCAATTAAAATAATAAATAAAATAACAGGATGTGGTAGAGCATTGCCTAGCCACTCAACCGTTCGTAAAAAACGGCTTCCCTCTTGCTTTTTTTGTTCCATATTTTCTCCTTATAAACAAGAAAAACGGACATTACACAATGTTTTTGCTTTTTGCTATTTACAAATAGATAATTCTAAATCAACAAAATTCATACAAATCAGACATAAAATTCAACATGATTAGGACTAACTCATTTTTATTAGCTATTAATATTATTAATTTAGCCAAAGAGGATAATTACAACCAAAATAATTTTGGTAAATTAATTTCGATAAGTGTGGTCAACATAACAATTTTCATATTATCTATGGCTTTTTTTCGTCATTTATCACTAATTAAATATCATTTTTTAGCAGTTTTATTTTATATAAATCGTAAAACCCTTATTTATCAACAATCGATAAAACCTTGCTTATAATTCGGAATAACAAGCTTAATAAAGAATAATCTGCCAATTTATTTATATTGATATAGAAGGTTATAATAGTAAAAAACAACTCATGGAGCCTCTATCATGTCAGTTATCGACCTTTGGGCTGAACGCCATATTCAAGAAGCGCTAAGTAGAGGTGAACTTTCAAATTTAGCTGGGGAAGGTAAAGCTTTGCAGCTTGAAGATGACAGCCTGGTTCCGCCTGAGCTCAGGGCTGGATATCGCTTATTAAAGAATTCGGGATATTTACCTGCTGAATTACAGCAAAGAAAAGACGCGCTAACACTGAGCCATCTACTTCAAGGACTGTCGGTTGATGACCCTAATTATGTCAATGTGAGCAAACAACTCGCGCTGCTTGAATTAAAATTAAGGCAAGCGGGGGTCAATACCGATTTTTTACAGGGTGAATATTCACAGTCAATTTCAACACATATTGGCAAAAACTGAGAGGTATCTCTAACGGGGTATTATCGCTTGAGTTCGATATTCAAGAGGGGTTTTGCCATAGTATTTCTTAAACGCATGGCTAAATGCAGAGTGTGAATCATAACCCACACAAAGGCCTATGGTTTCTATACTGCTATTTGTGAGCAATAAACTCCCCGCAGCTTCCATCCGCTTTTGTTGAATAAATTGCATCACCGTTAAGTGTGTTTCCGCTTTTACTTTTCTTTGTAACGTACTGACTGACATACAAAAAGCGAATGCCATATCTTCACAACTAATGGGCAAATGTAGCCGAGTCTCAATCCACTGAGAAACGGTATCAATCCACTGACTTTCGGGTTTTAATTGCGCCAACAGTAAACGTGCCACCGCAAAATTATTTTCAGGTGCTTGGGGAAAGCTTTGTAACCAATGAAGCAAACCAATTGCTGAAGGTGTCAGAGCAAATTGGGTCATTTTCTCGTCCAATGCCCACTGCGCCGTTGCAGGCATTTCCAAAACATAGTTTTTATTACCTTCTTGACCGCTAAACGCATGGCTCACACTTGGCGGGATCACGATACCCTTCCCTGCATCTAATTGAAAATGCTGCCGATGCATATTGATTTCCATTTGCCCTGACAACGACAATACGACTTGCCACTGCCCATCGTGTTGATGAGAAATGACCTCGTCAGAATATTGTCGAAAATGCAGTTCAGGTAATCGCAAAGGAAACACTCCTACTGATACAGATAATAGCAGTATAACCTTTTTACCTATAAATGGCAGTGATGCCAATATGTCATCACTTGAGAATTCAAATAAATATAACGAAAAGTTATATCAAATTGAATGCTCTATATAATTCGTTTTATCGCTAGGCAGCAAGCAAAAGATCCTAGGAGCATACAAAAGTATGTGACTAGGGCGAGTGAGTGAAGCCAACAACGCGATAAAACGAAGTATGACGAGCATTGAGCATTAAGCGAGTAAAGCGCCGTTTGGGAGTGGTAAATTAAACTCGGCTAACACAATAGCGCCCTTTTCATCAGGAGCCCCTGTTATTAACACTTCAGATTTAATCCCTGCTATACGTTTTACTTCAAAGTTACAGACGCAGAGAATGCGCTTGCCGATTAGGCTTTCAGGGGTGTAATTCACGGTAATTTGTGCGCTAGAGCGTTTGATACCCAGCTCACCAAGATCAACTTCCATCACGTATGCGGGTTTCTTTGCTTTACTATTTAGCTCTGCACTAATAATGGTGCCAACACGCATTTCAACACGGGTAAAATCATCCCACTCAATAATTTGCATACTTCCATTCCTAAACTAAATCACTGTTGGTCACTAAATTAGCATAGGACAAGCCAAAGGCATTATCGTCAAACAATCATTTTATATTGAGAAAAAATCAGTGACCTCAGGTGATTTGCAAAAAAATAACCCTCAACAAAAAACAATTGAGGGCAAACAATGAACGAGATAAAGAGCAAAAATAAAACAAGACTTACATTGTTGAGAATGTATTCATAATTATCCCACCAGAGATAATTAACCCCATGGCAAATACCGCAGGAAAGTCTGGTTTTTGTTTATATAAAATCATAGAAACTAATGTCACACCAACAATACCAAATCCACACCATAATGAATAAGCTACACCTACAGGGATATACCCCATTGCACGAGTCAGTGCGAAATAACATAAACAATAGGCAATGATCACTAAAATAGAAGGCCCTAATTTGCTAAAACTATTGGTTTTTTTAATCATTGAGGTTCCAGTTATTTCAGAACCAATCGAAAGTGCTAGCCATAAAAATCCAGTAAACATAATTTTCCCCTTAAATTTTAATTAATGAACGGCTTTATTATTGGTGGATAATAATGACTCTTTCGTTTCTTTATTTGGCTCTTCTGTGTCTTCTTCATCTGCCCCCATTTTGGAGAACAGATTCATGATCACAATTCCACTTGCAATCACCGCCATACCGATCATTGCTGCAGTATCAGGATGTTGCCCATAGAACAGCATGCCAAGTGTAGATACCATAAGAATCCCAGTGCCTGACCATGTTGCATACGCTAAACCTACAGGGATATATTTAACAGCTCGAGAAAGTGAGTAATAACAAACAACATACAGTATAACAATCAGTGCTAATAATAAGGACTTTGTAGTCCCTTCGCTATTATCAAACATTTTCAATGTAGAGGTTGCTGAGGTTTCTGAAATAATAACCGCCAGCATCCAAAGCCATGATTTTGCTTTAGGGGACATAGATAATACTCCTACAATAAATAGAAAAATTAGATTTAATTAATTTTGATGTTTTATTTCTTTAAAGACTTTAAAGACTTTAAATAATCGACAGCTGAATCAGTTAATTTATTATTACTCGCAATATACCCTCCAGGGTCTTTCATTACTTCCTTTAAAGTAATATAGCGATTTTTTTGATAGTTATTTTTAGGTTTCAACTCTTGGTTAAAATCATTTATCAATAATTTACCTTCAATTTCATTTAGTGTATTAAACTCCACACCTAATGAAATAAGTTTCGACATATTTTCTTTAATAATATTATTGTATTTTTTATTTTTATCTAAGCCTAAAATTTGGTTGAGTTCACTCTCTGGGCAGCAATGATGTTTTAATGCCAGCACAGGAATATTTTGTGCAAGCGCATGCAAAATCAGTTGGCTTTCTTCGCTGGTAAATAAGCCGTTTGCGACTTCACCAACCACCTTGGCATCAATAAAAGGTAAAAATACACAGTGGTAGTTTCTTAATGCATTTAGATGCAACGTATTTTTATCTAATATTGTTCCCAATGTTGCCCACTGTGCAAAATAAGGTGTTGCAGGCATTAATTGGGTGGCATAGAGCGAAAAAGAAACCGATAAAAATTGCGTTAACCGTTGGTAAATCGCCTTTTGGTAGCCTTCTACAGGGGATAACACCACAAGAACATGCGGGTTTAGTTGCCTTAATACCTGTTCAACTATCCGTTCAATCTGTTTTTCATTCACCTTGCCACCGTCCCTTAACCAACAATAAATACGCTGTCATTATTGCGCAGACCCGCTGCATTGGCTTCGTCAGTATCAATATGAAACTCAAGAGAAAAGCGCTCATCTACACGCACAACAACTTCATCAAATACTAAACGACGCTCACCTTCCGTACGAATATTGACCTTTTGTCCATTCACCACGTTTAATGCTCTGGCATCTATCGTATTCATATGAATATGTCGTTGTGCACAAATCACTTGAGATTCAAGGTTTGCATAACCAGCTGGGCCGATTAACAATGCACTACCTGAATCGGCTAAATCCCCTGATTCCCTCACGGGGGCTTTAATCCCTAAAGCAAAACAATCGGCCTTCGAAACCTCTAACTGGCTTTTTGGGCGCACAGGGCCTAACACTCTGACTTTGCTGATTGAGCCTTTTGGCCCAACAACCATTACACATTCCTTCGCCGCAAATTGCCCTGGCTGCTTGAGATCTTTAAACGGCGTGAGTTGATAACCTTGACCAAATAAGGCTTCGACATCCTGCTGCGAAAGGTGTACATGGCGATTAGATACCCCCACTGGGATTGCTATAGCAGATTGCATTCCATTCGCTGGGTTGTATGCTGAAAGACGAGACAAAATTTTGCCCATCAATTGCTCATTCATCATGATTTTTTACCTTTGCGCAGGTCATTTTTAGGCTCTTTAATACTATTTTCCGTCACCTCTGGTGCAGATTTTTCCTCAACCACAAGCTTTTCTTGCGGCTTTTCAGCTTGTTCGACACTTTTTTCTAACTCGCCCTTTTTACTTTTTACTGTTAATAATTTTGTAATTACACTTTCTTCAGGGCGTGCAATCACGAGTGAGCCTACGCATAATTGATTATCGCTGATCACCTCAATACCGTGATCAACGGCGGTGCGCACTGCGCTGATTTCCCCCTGAAAACAAACGGATACTAAGCCAGAGCCAATTTTACGATAGCCGACAATTTCTACACTGGCGGCCTTACACGCCGCATCAGCTGCCTGTATCGCGGATGTCAGTCCCCGCGTTTCAATAACACCTAAACTTTTCATCTGTCTCTCCTACTTAGTGACGAACCAGTCGAATATCAAAATCAAACTGTTTAAAGAACGCTTCCAATTGATCGAGTTCTTCTGCGCTATAGGTTGGGTCTTGTTTTACTGGGTAAATCATGTCCAGTTTGTCGTATTTACCGCGTCCCAACTGGTGGTAAGGTAGAATATCGATACGTTTTACATTGCCGCGTTTGGATAGCGCCATCGCGTATTCAATGGCCCCCGTGATTGCGTCATACGAATCGTTATACCCACGCACCAACGGCATCCGCACCACCACGTTTGCACCTAATTCAATAAGTCTTTCAAGGTTTTGGCGTACATTTTCGTTACCAATACCAAAGATACTTTTATGCTGTGCGCTATCGATGTGTTTGATGTCATACAAAAATAAATCGACGACTTGAGCGAGCTTTTCATAGTTAGCTAATGATGTTGTCCCTTGGGTCTCTACCGCGGTATTGATCATCATTTTTTTGCATTCACGCAGCAGTTCAACGGCGAAATCGGTTTGTAGACTCATTTCCCCACCACCGATCGTGACACCACCACCAGAAGAAATATAAAAATCATAGTCTTGCATGATGATTTCCATCATTTCGGCAACCGTGACATCTTTGCCCATAATGTCCAGCGCACCGCCAATGCACACCTCTTCACACTTACGACAACCAATACAATCAATGCTGCGATTAACACGGTGAATTTGTTCACCTTGCTCATTGGTTGTTTTGTAATGAATACCTGTTGGGCAAACATCGACACACTTACCGCAATTGACGCATTTATCATGGGAAAACATCACTTGAAACTGGCTGCTTAATCCCTCAGGGTTAGCACACCAGGGACAACGAATATTGCACCCTTTAAGAAAGATCAGCGTGCGTATACCATCACCGTCATAAATGGAATATTTTTGGATATTAAATATCCGACCTTTAATATCTGCAGCGCTCATCATCACACCTCAACACATTGAAAAATTTATCGTTTTTATTATGAAGTGGCAGGTATGTTGCCATACCTGCCGATATCGATTTAGAACTTCTCAATCACAGTACGGCTAATAATTTCATCTTGAACTTCTTTGCAGAGTTCGACGAAGTAAGCACTGTAACCTGCGACCCTAACGATTAAATCACGATATTTTTCAGGTTCTTGCTGCGCTTTTTTCAGCATTTCATTATCGACATAACTAAATTGCATTTGGCCATTTCCTAAAATAGAAGCCGTTCTTAGCAAGGTAATTAAGCCGTGGCGGCCTTCAGGCGTATCCAACAAGCCTTTTAAGAACTTAAAGTTATGCACCATGCCAATGTTCATTGTTTCCACATTCATCTTGCTGATGGATTTAATGATGGCGGTTGGGCCTTGTTTATCCGCACCTTGCGTTGGACTGATACCATCTGATAATGGCATCCAAGCTAAACGTCCATTCGCACTCGCTGCGGTTAATTCCCCGATTGGAGTATTATTCGAAATCGATAAGGTTCCGTGGCTAAGTGTGGAATACAACATGTCGTATTTGCGGCACTCGCGCTCTGTCCACTCCGTAATATCCAGCGCATACTGGTCAACATAGTTGTCATCGTTACCAAATTTTGGCGCGTTCAAGCAGTCGCGGCGCAGTTCGTCATAGCCTTCAAAGTTAGCTAATAGGCCATCACGTACTTGTTCAAGGGTATAACGTTTGTCTTCATAAACCAGCTTACGAATGGCTGCCATTGAATCGACGTAGGTTGCAAGACCAGAGAAAATCAAACCTGGACCGTGGTTAATCATCGCACCACCTGCGGCAACGTCTTTCCCTTTTTCCATACAGCCTTCCACCAGCAAAGACATTAATGGTTTTGGTGCAACATCACGGTGTACTCGTTGGCTGATCACCGTACCGACCGCGGATAATCGGACGATATGAGCGATTTGTTGTTTCACTGCGCGGTCAAAATCTTCAAAAGTTCTCAAGTCACGCAGTTCACCTGTATCTAAGCCTTGGTAACTATCAAACAGCACCATGCGCCCACGATTTAAGACAAACTCAATCGCGATTGGCCATTGGGTGTAACCTGTTGAGGTCCATTGATAAATTCGGCCTGATTTTTGAGGTTCAACGCAACCCATCAAGCAATAATCACGCGCATCTTCAAAGTCAAAACCTTTACGTAACATCATTTTGATGTGGGAGTCATCGAAGTGGCAGGCAGGGAAGCCCATACCAGCTTTAACGACATCGACAATTTTTTCCATGTACTTTTGTGGTGATTGGTTATGGATACGGCAAGCCAGTGATGGCTGGTACACCTTAACGAAACGCACCGCATCCATAATTAAATAAGTTAGGTCATTACACGCATCGCCCCCCGAGCGTTTTTGCCCGCCTACTGTTAAGTTGATAAACGGCTGGTAACCCGCAAAATATTTCGCGCCTAACTCACTGGACATCCACATTAATTCAGCACATTTGATGATAAACGCCTGCATCATTTCCAGCGCTTGGTCTTGTGTTAAACGGCCTGTTTTGATGTCGTTTTCATACATTGGCAGGCAATATTGATCGAGGCGCCCTAAAGACAAACCCGTTTGGTTTTCTTCGATTTCAAACAGGGATTCTACTGTCCAAATGCTTTGTAGGGCTTCTTGCAAGGTCACAGGCGGATTTGCTGGCACGTTTTCATTTACTTGTGCGATAGTCAATAACTCTTCACGGCGTTTTGAGTCTGTTTCTTTTGCGGCTAACTCACGAGCATGTTCTGCAATACGGTGCGCGTAAGACACAACACCTTCACAAGTTTCAATAGAGGCTTTGTAGAAATAGATACGGTCGATATCCTCTGGGTTTTCCATGCTAAGCTCAGCCAGTTTCGCCTGTGCATCCGCTTTGATCCCATTCATGCCTTTGGTGAATAACAAGACATCGTAGCCTGGGCATGTATCACCCCCACCGTTGATTTGGTGGTAAGACAAATCACTGACAAACGTTTCGCCACTAAACTCCCACACACCCGCTTCACGGTATTGTGCTTCACAGATTTCATCTAATGAACGGCCTTCCCAGAACGGTGCAATGTCTTCACGAATGACTTTTTTGTCTTCTTCAGAGATAACAAATGGGTCTTGTGGGCGTGTGCTCATGGTGTCGAGCTCTTCAACCACCCAGCGCCATGCGATATCTGGGGAGAATGCACCAGCACGTGGCTTACCACACGGATGCCCAACAATTAATTCTTCTGGTTGGATTAAGATTGGTGCGGTTTCACATGCGCGACGGAATGCTTTTGCACGCAGTAAAATCGGCGGTAAACCTGGGTTATTTTTGACAACGTCAGTAAAGGCTAAAGCACGGTAGATAGAAACACTTGGGCGCGCTTCTAAATAGCGGTTACGCAGGCGTTGTAAACGCGGGGTCAGCCCTTCCATTACTTTAAATTCTGTCTCAGCTTGTGCAGACGGTGCAACATAGCTGGCATTCGGCGCAGAATATTGCGGTTGCGTGCTTGCTTGGCCGCAATATAAGCGGACTTTTAACCCATTATTGACGGCCATGATATTTTCATGAGCCGATAACATCATGGCGGATAATTCATTAATGCATACGTGAGGGTCGGTTAAATATACGCCACCTTTTAATGCATCAAACATTGGGTAGCCATCCACCACTTTTGTCGAACGCACTTCAGAAAGCTCAGCCAATTTCAGCCATAAACTTTCAACCACTTCATACGCTTGGGCTGGTGTTAAACGGCCTTGCTCGATGTCCCGTTGGTAGAACGGATAAACCGCTTTGTCGAAGCCCATTGGGTTAACCGCGTAACTGCCATTTTCCAGATGTAAAATAAGCTGCAATAAATAGAATGCTTGGCAAGCTTCTTTAAAGGTTTGTGCAGGTTTGGCAGGAACATTACGTAAAATCGCCGCGCTTTCTTGCAGTTCTAAACGGCGATATTGGTTTGATTCCACCGCTGCCATGCTTTCCGCTTTTGACGCGAGGGATTGTGCAAAATGAATTGCTGCATCACATGCATAAATTGCAGCGCGGCAATTATTTGCCTCATCAATACTATTACGACTGACTGCACTACCGATGTTTCTGACTCGGTTTTCCAATTGGGATTTAATTTCTAAAAAACCGATGTTCAGTACCGCTAAATAGTCAGGGGCATCAACGGTGCTATCCCCTGCTAAGAAGGTGTAAATACTGTTGCTGTGAATTTCGTTTTCAGTGAAGAAAATCGCGCCACGCGGTGTGGACGATTGACTACCAATAATCAATTCATCTTGCGCAATAAACGCAGGGAAATGACGGATAAATTCATAAAAACGTTGAGCAGGTTTTATTGCCTGCGGTGCACCCGAAAGTTGGTTTTCCAGTGCTTCTAAAATGTTGGCACGTTCAGTAATAATTGAGCTATTGCGGGCACTTAAGCGTTCAGCCAGCATTTTTACGCGTGGGGTCAGAGCATATTTAGTCATGTTAGCCTATCCTGATGTTCGTTCTAGTTTGTTGTTCATCACCTAACAGCTTGCGGCTGTTAAAAAGATTGCCGATATAGCGTTTCAAGTTGCACTTGGTTCACATCCCGTGGATTGGTCGGAGTGCAACTATCACGCAGTGCTTGCCCCACCATTTCCCCTAAACGGGCGTTAAAATCGGTTTCATTAATGCCTGTGGCTTGAATGCCTTTTGGCATATTCATTTCATCTTTCAATACGTTGATTGCCATAATTAAGCTTTCAACGCCTTCACGTATTGTTGAAGAGGGTAAATTCAAGTTTTTCGCGAGATGAGCGTAACGTTTTGCGGCTTCGCTATCACAACGCCCTTCTAACTCGGCATTAAATGCCACCACATGTGCCATCAATAGCGCATTGGCTCGGCCGTGTGGAATGTGGAATACACCGCCTAATGCGTGGGCTAAACTGTGCGTGATCCCAAGGGAAGCATTGGTAAATGCCATTCCTGCGATGCAAGAGGCGTTATGCATTTTTTCGCGAGCAAGCAAGTTGCCACCTTCGCGGTAGCAGTCAATTAAGTGACCGAAAACCAGCTGCACCGCTTTTTCCGCTAGCGCATCAGAAAAATCAGATGCAGTGCGGGAAACATACGCTTCTAATGCATGGCAAAGCACATCCATCCCTGTATCTGCGGTAATCGACGCAGGCACGGATTTCACGAGAACAGGGTCGAGGATCGCCACATCGGGCAACATAAACTCATCCACTAGCACCAGTTTTTCAGAGTGGGACTTAATCACTGAAAATGAGGTAACTTCAGAGCCTGTGCCGCTGGTTGTTGGGATTGCAATAAACTGCGGTTTTGCCCGATTGGCGTCGCTTTTCGTGTGCCATAAGGAGTAAATAATCGCTTTCGCCGCATCAATCACTGAGCCGCCACCCAGTGCAATCACCACATCGGGATATTGCACGTCCATGACTTTCATGCCTTTTACGATGGCTGAAATATCAGGGTCTGGCAGGACATCGTCATACATTGAAAACGCAATGCCTGAGTGTGTTAACCGACGAGTGACTTCCTCTGCTAAGCCAAATTTCACCATGGCTTTATCGGTCACGATAAAAACCTGCTGAGCTTGCATTTGTGAGATAAAATCCAGTGCATTAGCACCAAATTGAACTCGCGGTTTAATGAGAAACTGGTTCATGCTGTTGTTTACTCCTTGGTATAAACCTTTTCAACAATGGCAACCACTGACATGGCTTTGTATTTGTCTTTGTTCAACGCGAAGTACTCTTCAGCTAACACAATGTCGTTGATACCTGCACCGACGCTGTCTACCGCCACATACGTTCGGTCTTTCAACGGTTCAAGATCATCCCCCAGCGCAGCGACCATCAATAAGTTGCTTCCGCTAAGTTCTTGGCATTTCTGCGTTGCGACAACATGTCCGATTACTTTTGCCAAAATCATGGTTTATACCGCCTTATTTCAATGAATTACTTATTTAGGCGACCGAGAACGGCCTTAATGATTTGCTCAACATTTTCTTCGGTGATATCACCTTGCGAAACAACAGCTTGCGTAATTTCCGCCGTGCTAAAACGGTTGTCTGCTACATGAGAAATAGGCGCAGAAGCCGTCACTGGCTGACGAAAACGGTCATCATCTAAAATACTGATTTGCGATTGATTCACTGTGGTTGAAGCCGCAGGCTGAGCAACTGGGCACGGCTGTGCTGGCTGCCTTAAATCATCAATAGAACGCACGCCATAACCCACTTTACGAATGTTCAGTAAGTTCATTGGCCCGACGTTATCTGAGCTCGAACCGCCACCGATTGCACCGCAACCTAAGGTTAATGCTGGCGTAATATTGGTTGTTGCTCCAATGCCCCCCAGTGCCGCAGGTGTATTAATCAAAATACGGTTAACAGGTTTCTCAAGGGAGAATTGACGAATGACATCTTCGTTTTGAGTGTGGATCACCAATGTGTGGCCTAAGCCTTCATTAGTCAGCAAATCCACCACACGATGGCAAGCAGATTGCCAATCTTCTTCGATATACATTCCTAAGATTGGGCAAAGTTTTTCACGCGAATAGGGGTTTTTCGGTGAAACGGTGTCTTGTAAGGCAATAAGCACACGCGTATTGGCAGGTACGCTAAACCCTGCACGCTGGCTCAAGGTAATGGCATCTTTCCCAACCACTTCAGGGTTGATGGTGCCATTTGCCCGCAATAACATTGACGCCATACGCTTCGCTTCGTCTTCATTCATAAAGTAAGCGCCTTGCGCTAACAGCTCGCGGTGCACTTCGTTATAAATACAACGTTCGACGATAATTGATTGCTCTGACGCACAAATCACCCCGTTATCAAACGTTTTACTGGTGATAATGTCATTCACGGCTTGTTTGATATTGGCGCTGCGCTCAATAAAGGCAGGGCCATTACCCGGACCGCCACTGATTGTTGGCGTACCCGATGCATACGCTGCACGCACCATGCCCTCCCCGCCAGTCGCTAAAATTAAGGAAACATCTTTGCTGTGCATCAGCTCTTTGGTCGCTTCAAGGGTCAACATTGTGACACCATCAACGATCCCTGCGGGTGCGCCAGCCTCTAATGCCGCTTTTTTAACAATGTCTAACGTACGGAAACTACAGGCTTTGGCATTAGGATGCGGGGAGAAGACAATGGCGTTACCTGCTTTTAAGGCAATCAACGTTTTGTAGATGATGGTCGATGTTGGGTTTGTCGATGGCACCAATGCCGTGATCACCCCTAACGGAACGCCTACATCCATGACTTTGTTGATTTTGTCATCATTAATGATGCCAACGGTTTTGAGATCTTTAATGTGTTCATAGACACGCATTGAAGCAAAGGTATTTTTCAAGACTTTGTCTTGCCACTTACCAAAACCTGTCTCTTCATTGGCCATTTTCGCCAGCTCTTCAGCGTGAAGAGCTGATTCAATCGCGATGTGTTTAACGATACTGTCGATTTTTTCCTGCGAAAAAGTCGCGAATACTTTCTGCGCTTGTTTCGCGTTTCTAACTAGCTCTCTTGCCAGTTGTCTGGATTGCAGATCTTTATCTAATGCAACCATGTCTTCCCCCGTATCGGAGCCAAAATTAACTAATTAACTTGTTGTTTTATTTACTTATCAGCCAACAGCTTAGGCTTTATGTTGCTGCGCAATTTTGCCGATATCGTTATGTGGTCTTGCGATAACGCGTGATGTCACTACGGTGCCAACACGTTTTGCGGCTTCAACACCAGATTCCACCGCTGCGTTAACTGCACCGACGTCGCCTTTCACCATGGCAGTTACTAACCCTGAACCGACATTTTCATAACCAATCAGTTCGACGTTGGCTGCTTTACACATGGCATCAGCGGCTTCAATACAGGCCACTAAACCTTTAGTTTCAATTAGTCCAAGTGCTTCTTTCATAAGTAATTTCCTTTTTATTCCGAGACTTTATACTGGGCGACGATTTTCTGAATATCGCTGTGAGGACGAGCAATAACCAGAGATGTCACAACAGTGCCAACGCGAGAAGCCGATTCAACACCTGAATCAACCGCTGCTTTTACCGCACCGACATCCCCCTTCACCATTGCCGTCACTAAACCTGACCCAACATTTTCATAACCAATCAGCACAACATTTGCGGCTTTACACATCGAGTCAGCCGCTTCAATACATGCCACTAACCCTTGAGTTTCGATAAGACCTAATGCGTCACCCATGTTTTTTCCTCCGGAAAAAGTTATGCCTTATGTTTAATCACAATTTTGTTGATATCGTTATGTGGACGCGCAATGACCAGTGATGTCACGACTTCACCAACACGCTGAGCAGATTCAACACCTGAGTCAACCGCCGCCTTGACTGCACCAACGTCGCCTTTAACCATTGCGGTGACGAGACCTGAACCCACATTTTCATAACCGATTAGCTCAACGTTTGCGGCTTTACACATTGCATCCGCCGCTTCGATGCAAGCCACCAAACCTTTAGTTTCGATAAGACCTAATGCATCACCCATTGTTGTTTCCTCCGAGAAGCCTTCTTCATTTTTCTTTACCGCGCTCTTTAAGTTGATGTGTCCGAATACATGTTTCTTGAAGAACCGAGGTAATCATTTACGCCAACAGTGTCTGCGCGGTGATTAATTGAACGCAGCCTTTGGCTTCAAATTCACTATAGAGGTGAAAAATAAAAACAAAATATAAATCCACAACATGAAGATACTTAGAATATTTAACTAAAAATTAGATTTATTAGTCCCTAAATTCACACATCAATGCTGAAAAAACGAAAAATTCACGCATCTGTCTGGTGAATAAAAAACACGAAAAATAGATTACGGATTAATCAGGTAGGATTGTTAACAGGATATTATTAAGCTGATACCAAGGGGTAATTTACACAATGATAACTGTGGGGTGGCTCACTGGCTTATAAGCTTTACTCGCAAATAAAGAAGCTCTTTTATATTAAGGTACTCAGGAAAGTGTGCTTATTTGAGGCAAGCAGTTCACACTAAGAAGCCTATGAATAACACTGAAGATGTAAGCCATTTCAAAGACAGTTAAAGACGGTTAGAACGGGAAAACACACAAAATGATAGGCCAACTTGAATGCCCTAGGTCTGTATTTTGTTAGTCAAATTTACTGCCAGGTTTTAATGTGCAGATATAAAGAGGAGAGTTAATTGAACTTAATAACAACGCTTTATCATTCAACTTTTGGGCATTAAGAAATAAGCCATCATGGCTATCTGACATTTCTCGCATAAAGTAGTCAAAAATCACATCGGGGGATTCATCAATGGAAGAGGCGCTCGATTCCCATTGGCTAATATTATAATGGCGTTCCGTTGGGGAAACCCGTTTGGTCGTATAATTAAATTTCACATAGCGCTGTAAATACAGCCACCCTGCTTTAGAGTCTGTATAGCCTTCAACAACAATAGACCCTTTTCCATTCGCACCAAAATTGAAATGAATATTGCCATTAACGTTTTCATCTTTCATATTTTCAAAGCGCATGATGCCTTTGGTAGAACACACCATTAATCCATCTTGTTTATTGGAAAATAAAACCGATTGTGTGTAAATCACCACCATAATAAACAGCAAAGCACTCAGTAAACATAATACTTTCCCAGATATTTTCATGATGGCTTCCAAGAATAATAGAAATAGTTATCGCAATAGCTAAAAGGATTGTCTTCATTTACGGCACAGTGGGCTAAAAACACACGGCCTAATCCATTAGTTTGTAATTTATCCCCATAAAAGAAAACAAATCGCTCTTTTTCTACACAGGCAAGATTTAAGTTATTTCTCACCTTGTCAAAATTTTGCACATAATTTTGTGCGACGGTGCCATTAATCATTTTTTCATTTGAAAGCACATCGCAGTTAGCATGCTCCAGCACCGTCATATTAATCGGTTGAGATGGTTGATTTGATAAATAAGCCATAATTAATAACAAGATAGAGCACAGCAAAAATGCACCACTGGCGAAATACCAACACATTTCTTTTTTTGCCTTTGTTAATGGCTCAGGGCTTTTAACGGGGGATATTGAGATTGTTTCTGGTTCAATTAAAGAGGGGGCAATAATGGGTGATAATACAACTTCAGCGGCATCTATCTCACTCAAGTTTTTAATAAATTCAGCAGGGTGCATTTTAGCATCATTCAAACGTTCTAGCGTCACTTCTGAATTAAATTCCAATCTCCCTCTGGCCACCGTGATAATGATATTTTCAATACCATACTGGCGAAATGCTTTTCTTAATAAACTCAAATATTGGTTTAAATTACTGTTGGATGAAACTAATCCATTATCATCCCACACTGCTTTTAATACATCATCACGGGATACCACACCCCTATTTTGGATAAAATAATAAAGCAGTGCATTGGCGGTAATAGACAATTGCGTATCCACCTCGTCTTCTTTCAAAGACAAAGTGCCATCGACTGCATCATATATAATGAAGGCATTGATTTTATATTTCATTGGCGCCCCATGTTTTTATTATATTAATGACGGTATTTTCGGTGTTTACTTATCCATATTAAGGTAGCTTTTCAAACGATATCGCCGTTAAACGACTCACAATGGCATCACGCTCTTGTTTTGATAACGTTTCACCCTCTGTTAATGATGACAACCACAAGCCGTCTGCGCCATAACGCACTAGCGCCCCTAAATAGCTGTTATCGAACGAGTCACCTTTTGCTAAATGACCCAGCACCCAATTACGCCAACATTTGCGCAATACAGGCTCATTTGGCATGGCCAACGACAATAACGCGAGCTGAAAACTTTCATCTGATTCTTTAAGCTCGCCAATATAGTGCAAATATGCACGGGAAAAACGCCCATAAGTATTGATGTCATTTTCCATAATGAAACTAATACGCTCATCCATAATGCTCAGTAATTGCAAAAATAGCGCATGGATAAGATCTTGCTTACTTGGGAAATGATGCATCAGCCCCCCTTTGCTGACACCCGCTTCCCGTGCAACCGCATTAAGGGATAATGCAGAAATGCCGTCCCTACCCGCAATTATGCGAGCCGCTTTTAATAACTCCACTTGAAGTTTGACGGGATCTTTTTTTCTGTGCTGCGCTGTTTTGTTCATGTAATGGATGATACCGACCAGTCGGTATGTTTCATTTTGACCCAAATCAAGTAACCCTGTTTTGTTCAAGGTTAAATCAAAATAGTGGAATGGGACTCACAATATCCATTTTAGATAGGCTATAACCCCGTAATTAATTGATAATTTAAAATTATTTTGCACCCCTGCTTTGGCTAGTTTCAAATTTAACTTAGTTTTGCGCCAATTCGGGTTATGATGTTTAATAATGGATGTAAAATAAAATTCTGACAAAGTACAAATTATTTGTCACATTCGTCACTAACCGTCGATAGAAGAGGTTTTACCATGTCAAAACAATATAATATTGGTGTTATTGTGGGTAGCTTACGTGCGGATTCTTATAATTTAACCGTCGCTAAAGCCATCATTAAGTTATTCCCTGCAAATTTCTCATTCAAATTTATCAACATTGGCGACCTTCCTCTCTACAATCAAGATGCTGACCAAAATGTGCCTCCTGTTGTCGCCAATTTTAAATCTCAAATTAAAGCCTGTGACGGCATTATTTTTGCCACCCCTGAATATAACCGCTCTATTCCTGGTGTATTAAAAAATGCCATTGACCAAGGCTCTCGCCCTTGGGGAGATAACTCGTGGAATGCAATTCCTGCGGGGGTTTTAGGTGTTTCCATCGGTAATATCAGCACGGCAATTGCCCAACAACACCTGCGCAACAGCCTTGCCTTTTTGAATATGCCAACCATGAACCAACCTGAATGTTACCTGAAATGGTATGACGGTATGGTAGATGAGCAAGGCAATATTTCACCGAAAAGCAAAGATTTCTTACAACCGTGGGCGGATACCTTTGCTCAGTTTGTTGCCCATAACGCTGTGAGTAAATAAGTTATCGCGTACACAACTTATTGAAACAAAAAAGGCGCATAAAATTGCGCCTTTTATTTATTAAACCATTAACGGCCAGCTTTTAGCTTTTGGAAATACTCTTCGTACAGAATATTGGTATTCCCAACATCGCTTTGCCACTCGCCTTTTTTCAATACCTCTTCACTTGGGTAAAGAGATGGGTCGTTAGCAATTTCTGCAGGTAACATCTTTTTAGCGGCTAAATTAGGGGTTGGATAGCCAATTGATTCAGCAACTTGTGCCGCAATTTCAGGACGTAATAAGAAGTTAATCAGTTTATGAGCCCCTTCAACATTTTTCGCATTGGCAGGAATAGCTAAACTATCCATCCAGAAGATACCGCCTTCTTTTGGCCACACCACCTCAATCGGTAAGCCTGCTTGCCTTGCGACAAATGCGGAACCATTCCATAACATCCCTACATCTACTTCCCCTTCAATAAACGGTGTGGCAGGGTTATCCGAGTTAAAGGCTAAGATATTCGGGCGCAATTTTTGCAGCTCTTGATAGGCTTCTTCAATTTCTTTCGGGTCAGTGGTATTGCCTGAATAACCCAGTTTGTTTAATGCGACTTGGAATACTTCCCGTGCATCATCCATCATCAATAGGCTATTTTTATATTCAGGCTTCCAAAAATCTGCCCATGATGTGACAGAGCTTGGGTCAACGGCTTCACCATTAATGCCAATACCTGTTGCGCCCCAAATATAAGGCACAGAATAGTCATTATTTGGGTCAAATTCTTTGTGGATTAAATTTGGATCGAGGTTTTTAAAGTTGGTTAATTTACTTTGATCAATCTTTTGCAGCATCCCCTCTTTACTCATTTTCGCAATAAAGTAAGTGGATGGTACAACTAAATCATAAGCCCCATCTTTATAGGTCTTCAATTTAGTGTACATGCTTTCGTTGGATTCATAGGTGGAGTAAATCACCTTGATGCCCGTTTCTTTGGTAAATTGCTCTAATAAACCAGGGGGAACATATTCTGTCCAGTTATAGAAATACAGTACGTCTTTGTTATCGTCAGCGGCAGTCGCCGTGCCAATACTTGCAGCCATTAAGCCTGCTGCCAGTAGATAGGACCATTTTTTCATGACTGAGTTTCCCTCAACAACGTGTTTTTATCCCTGCCTGCATCAAGCTGTAACTTGAATGATTTAGGGGTGATATCTTATAGGCTCAATTGGAGCCCACCCTCTCGCCTTATGGCATTTAAAAAGCACGGCAAAACAAGAGTGCCGTGCCATCCTGTCATTTGTTACTGCGTTTTTTTACCGTATTTATCCCGCATTACCCATTGGCTTAAGCAAACAAGTACCAGCGACATAATCAGTAGCACCGTTGCCAGCGCATTCACTTCGGGGGAGACGCCCACTTTGACCATTGAGTAGATTTTTAACGGTAAAATTTCATAACTTGGCCCCGTCACAAACGACGACACAACTACATCATCCATCGATAATGTGAAGCTAAGCAGCCAACCCGCGACTATCGCAGGGAGCGCCAATGGCAGAATAATTTTACGTAAAATAGTAAATTCACCCGCTCCGAGATCCCGTGCGGCTTCCAGCATTTTTACATCGAAGTCTTTTAACCTCGCATATACCGTTACCACCACAAAAGGCAGACAGAAGGTAATGTGCGAAAACAGCAACGACCAAAAACCCAATGAAACGCCCAAAATCATAAACAGCACTAATAACGATATTGCCATCACGATATCGGGGGACATCATCACTACAAACAACATTCCCCCCACAAAGGGTTTGCCGCGAAAACGGTAACGAAATAGCGCAACCGCCGTTAATGTGCCAATCACGGTGGCAAATGTGGCGGATAACACCGCCATGGTTAATGAGTGACCCGCCGCTTCTAATAAGCTGTCGTTATTACTTAAAAGTTCATACCATTTTGTTGAGAAACCCTGCCACTGAATACCAAAACGCGATTCATTGAAGGAGTTAACAATCAAAATAATGATTGGAATATAAAGATACGCATAGACGATGGCCATAAAGCCACCCCGCAAAGTACGCCCGATCATTCTTCATACGCCTTTTTATTCAAAAGCTTAGCCGCTCGGTAATACACATACAGCAACAGCCCCATCATCACCGTCAGGAAGATACTGGTTGCGGCACCAAATGGCCAATCACGAATATTGAGGAACTGGCTTTTTATCACGTTACCAATTAGGAGGTTTTTCGCGCCGCCCATTAAATCGGCGACATAAAACAGCCCCATCGCAGGCAATAAAACCAATAAACACCCTGCAATAATACCTGGCATCGTTAATGGAATGATGATTTTCACAAAGGTCTGAAATTTATTAGCGCCGAGGTCCCTAGCTGCTTCTAAATATGACTTATCCAATTTCTCAATACTCGAATACAGCGGCATCACCATAAAAGGTAATAAGATATAAATCAGCCCAAGCACAACCGCTTCTGGGGTGTACATTAAACGAATCGGTTTATCAATAATCCCAATCCACAGCAAAAAATCATTCAGATAGCCTTTGGTGCTCAAAAAAACTTTCAAACCATAAATACGGATCAGCGAATTCGTCCAAAACGGAACAATCAACAAAAACAACATAAGTGGCTGGATGCGTTTGGGTAATTTCGCCAAAATAAATGCAAATGGATAGCCGATCACAAGGCAAAAGAATGTCGCGATCAAGGCCATATTCAGTGAATGCAGCATCACTTCTGCGTACATGGGATCGGATAAACGGATGTAGTTATCCCATGTGAAGATCAGATCCACTAGATTGGTATCACTGCGTGTTAGAAAACTGGCTCCGATGATCATGACATTTGGCAAGAAAACGAACAAGACCAGCCAAGCGACAATCCCAGTGATGATCACATTTTGCAGGATCTTGTGTTTACGAATGATCATCCAGCACGACCTCCCAGCTTTCCACCCAAGTTACAGCAACTTTTTGATTCAAGGAGTGGTCAACATCGGGGTCGTCTTCATTAAAGAATTCGCTCACCATGACAATTTTGCCGTCTTCCATCTCAACCACAGAGTCCAAAGTCATGCCTTTATAATTACGTTCACGCACGTAACCAATCAGCCCTGGATGATTTTCTGCATCATTCACTTCTTCAACACGTAAGTCTTCAGGGCGCAAAAGTACATTAAGATGCTGCCCTTCTTTGACTGAGAGCTCAGTGAAAATATCGCACTCATGGCCTTCAACATTGGCACGAATACGTTTTTCATCAATGCGATACAACACTTTCGCATCAAAAATATTAATTTCACCGATAAACTGAGCAACAAATAGGTTTTTAGGCTCCTCATAAATTTCACGAGGTGTACCATCTTGCTCAATTTTCCCTTCACGCATGACGATGATCCTGTCAGACATTGCTAAGGCTTCTTCTTGGTCGTGGGTAACAAAAATAAAGGTAATTCCCAGTTTCCGCTGAAGGGCTTTTAGCTCATTCTGCATTTGCTTACGCAGTTTGTAATCCAGCGCAGACAATGATTCATCCAGTAATAAGACTTTTGGGCGATTCACCACGGCACGGGCGATTGCCACACGCTGCTGCTGCCCGCCAGAGAGTTGATTCGGCCTTCGCTGCGCAAAATCTTCCAATTGCACCATACGCAGTGCCTGATCAACGCGCTTTTGAATATCGGCTGCAGGCGTTTTTTGCATACGTAAGCCAAAAGCGACGTTGTCATAAACCGTCATATGAGGAAAAAGAGCATAGCTTTGGAACACGGTATTCACGAAACGTTGTTCCGCTGGAATATCCGTAATATCTTGACCATCAAGAATAATTTGACCATCATCGACATCTTCCAGCCCAGCAATAAGACGTAAAACCGTCGTTTTACCGCAACCAGAAGGCCCCAGAATGGTCAAAAACTCACCGTTCTGAATGGTTAAGTCAAGTTCAGAAATAATTTGTTTGCCATCAAAACCTTTATTTAAAGATTTTAATTCGACGAGTGGTGTCAGAGAGGTTGTCTCAGTCATTTATAATACACTCTATCCCTAGGAATAATGCAGATAGAACCGCCACCGTTAAAGACTGTATAAGCTTGTCGGAGGTTTACTCTCTTCATACCTCAAGTGATACGGGTGCTCGCTTCACGCTGCCATTCGAACCACATACTTATGTATGCTCATCGAGATGCCATCATTTGCGGCCTACATATCACTGGAATTATTTTGAGTAAATAATTTTCCCCAGCAAAGCCCAAAACCAGTAGCGCCATTTTTCAAATTCATTGAGCCCTGCATGATAAACACAGTTTTTATAAATTGAAAGCCATTTTCGACACTTCGTTTGCCTTTCATTATGAATTCACAATAAATAAAACTGTTTTTTGATAAAAATAAGCAACATAGCGATATATATTGTTACTATGCCGTTATCTATAGGTTTCCCTTATACATCTAAGTTCCACCCTTAAGCTAAATACCTTACAATTCACAAAGTTAGTCGCTAATAGATGAATAATTAAATTCATTTAAAATTTAATTATTTCTTAAATTAAGATATGAGGAATATAACTTGCTACAAACTCATAAAATATCCCACTGATTAAAATAGAATTATCAAAAACTGAATCGTTTAAACTTACTAAAACAACTTGAAATGTAATTTATCCTAATGAAATACTTAAAAACTAATAATTCATAATTACAATGATAAAGAGAAAAACATCATTAAATATAATTTTATGTGATTTATATCTAATTTTTATCGTGAAGTGGTTTTTATCTCGATAACTTTAACCAACATCATATTATCAACCGCATCCCTTTGAATATAATGGCCAAATTGGTATAATTTCAGCCTAAATTGTTTCTTTTCGTGATTTCTTTTGTGATTTTTGTTTCATAATTACACTTATAAATTTTACTTTGTTCCTTTGTACTGAATTTATTAAAGAATAAGCACAAGCCTACGGGTGATTATTTTTTGGATATTCCACTGAAATTAATATGTGAGTGAGCAAAATGGCTAATAAAGAGTTTTTTTATCAAGAACCTTATCCGCTATCTGAGGATAAAACTGAATATACCCATGTTTCTGATAAATATGTTTCCGTCGAGCAATTCGCAGGGAAACCCATTTTAAAAGTTGACCCCGAAGCATTAACACTGCTTGCTGAACGGGCAATTTATGAATCGCAATTCTTCCTAAGAGCCGCACACCAGAAGCAAGTTGCGGCTATCTTGCATGATCCAGAAGCTAGCGAAAATGACAAATATGTTGCACTGCAGTTGCTACGTAACGCTGAAATTTCCGCAAAAGGTATTTTACCAAACTGCCAAGATACAGGAACCGTTGCGGTGGTTGGGAAAAAAGGCCAGCAAGTTTGGACGGATTGCGATGACGAAGAGTTTCTCTCTCGTGGAATTTATAACGTCTTCCAACACGAAAACCTACGTTTTTCTCAAAATGCCCCGCTAGATATGTTTAACGAAGTGAATACTGGCACTAATCTGCCCGCACAGTTTGATATCTTTGCGACCACAGGTGATGAATACCACTTCCTGTTCGTCAATAAAGGTGGCGGTTCTGCTAATAAATCCGCGCTTTATCAAGAAACAAAAGCAACCTTAACCCCAGCTAAGCTAAAAAATTTCTTAATTGAAAAAATGCGCAATCTGGGAACAACGGCTTGCCCGCCTTATCATATTGCTTTTGTTATTGGTGGAACTTCAGCGGAAACAACGCTAAAAACAGCAAAACTGGCCTCTGCAAAATACTATGATAATTTGCCGACAACAGGTAATGAATATGGCCGTGCATTCCGTGATATTGAGCTAGAAAATGAGTTATTAGAAGCCTCTCGTCATCTTGGTTTTGGTGCACAGTTTGGCGGTAAATACTTTGCTCACGATGTCCGCGTTGTACGTTTACCTCGCCATGGTGCATCTTGCCCGATCGGTTTAGCCATTTCTTGCTCAGCAGACCGTAATATCAAGGCAAAAATAACCAAAGACGGCCTATGGCTGGAAAAAATGGAACATAATCCAGCGCAATATATCCCTGAATCAATGCGTACCCAAACTGAAGGAAAAGTGGTTCATATCGACCTTAACCGTCCAATGAAAGATATTTTGGCGGAATTGAGTAAACACCCTGTATCGACCCGTGTTTCTCTCAGTGGCCCACTGATCATCGCGCGTGATATTGCGCACACCAAGCTCAAAGAACGTTTAGATAACGGCGAAGAGTTACCGCAATACTTCAAAGACCATATGGTGTATTACGCAGGACCTGCCAAGAAACCTGAAGACATGGTATCTGGCTCATTAGGCCCAACAACGGGTAACCGTATGGACCCTTACGTTGATCTGTTCCAATCCCATGGTGGTAGTATGTTAATGCTCGCAAAAGGGAACCGTACTCAAGCCGTTACTGACGCGTGTAAAAAACACGGTGGTTTCTATTTAGGTAGCATCGGGGGTTCGGCGGCAATCTTAGCGCAAGAATATGTTAAGAGTTTGAATTGCTTAGAGTATCCAGAATTAGGTATGGAAGCGATTTGGAAAATGGAAGTTGAAGGTTTACCTGCTTTTATCCTTGTTGATGACAAGGGAAATAACTTCTTTGAGCAAGTTCAGAATACAAATTGCCAAAAATGCATAAAATAGCGCCATTGCACTGTACCAATGGAATACGCTAGCTGAAGTTAGTTAGTGTCGCCAATAAGCAATGTAAAATAAAAGAGCTGGCATATTGCCTGCTCTTTTTTATTCCCTAGTTCTATCAATAATAATTAATACGAACTATCGTAGATGCTTGAAAGCCACCTGTTTTTACTGTGCCCGTTTTCTTTACCGTCGCACTGTAATCACGTGTTACTGATGTACTTCCTTGCGGTAAACTACCGAAAAACTGGAAGTAATTAAACTTAATGTCGCTGTTTTTATCGTCCTTGATCACAAGGTTCATACCATTTTTCAAATCAATTGCATACTCACCATTAAGTGGATCCGTGGTTTCAAAATTGATATTCATGGAGAAATTATCCAAGCACCCTCTTTTTACCGCTTGAACCTGAAAATCCTTTTTAAACTCTTTACCTTGATTAAGCTCTGTGATCATCAATTGGCCAAAGTCAATTTGCTGAGATTCAGGAAAAACCTTGATATCAGCGCCACATTTTAAAAAGCGGATCCCTTGAAGCCCTGAAATAGAATAGCGTAAGTTTTTAGCCCCTGGAGTGGTATTAATCCCCCCACTTCCATCGAATTGGAAAACGGTAAATTGGTTATCCCCCAAATAGTTGCCTGATGGTGGAACCACTCCTGTCACTTTGATGTATAAAGTAAACGTCACCGTCACGGTGACATTTTGCTTACCGCTAATCGGTGGTGTGCCTAAACTGACTTTTTGCTGGTCGTGTTCAAGTTGTTCACCTTGATAGTTCGCTCCAAGTAACAAACCTGTCCCTAACTTTTGTGATGTCGGGTTAAAATACATATGAACAACGTCAACCATGTTTCCCAATACGTTATCGCAATATACCGTAACGGTCAGTGGGTCTGATTGCCAAATAATCGTTCCCTCAGGGGTATCCGCTGGTATAGCAAGTTGCCCTACAGGAACAGGTGGTTTAATCACAACCCCCGTCCCTTTTTCAACACAATCCAATGCAAATGTCTTTGGGCTGATAAAAACAAATAAGAATAAAAAGTAGAACCCATACTGCTTAATAAACTTGTGTATCATAATTTATACACCTTTATATATAGGTAATATTTAAGGTAATTTGCGTTTTAATATTACCCACTGTTAATTCACTTCTTGAAAGATAGCTTTCCAACATGGAATAAATCACAATCTGTTGATTATCATCGAAATAAACTGGGTAATTTCGATATTCACCATTTGGGATTGTATTGCCCTGCTTATCCAGCAAACGAATGCCATAACCATTTAAAATTGTTTTACCACCAAATAAATTACGGTCAGTACTCGCTGTGGGTTCTGAAATGAACATGATCCTAACGACAGGATCCCGGTCATCACGATCCCGCTTTGGGAAAATGCAGTCATCAAATTTCAATTTGATCTCATGTTTAGGGCTTCTATCCCCGATCTCATTGAAATAATTAAGAGAAATTGGGCCTAATTCAATATTTTGATCCATCGAGGAAAGCGTGATTTTACAAGGCAAAGCCACGACATTACCGGTAAAATTGAGGTCGCCTCGCATCATGCTGCTGTCTGCGTATGCATGACTCCCAAACAGGGATAGCATGAAAAAACCTATTGAAAAGCAATAATTTCTCATCTCTAAAATCCTATTGGCTTTCTTTTGACAGCTGGCATATCGATGCCGCACACTGATACGTCAACATTTTCATTCCGCCGTAGTCATCCATATATCCCGCGTAAAGTTGGCTAAAACTTGCACTTGGTACAGAAACACTTTCTTTTGATAATGGCGCTACCATGACACTCTCAAAACCTGGAAAGTTATTCTTATTGTTGTGGCTTAAATAACCCAACGTGACGTAGTATTTCGTTGGATTTTCAATGAGCAACTGACTACCAGAATGCGTAAACTTCAGTTCTTTCGCCCACACTTTATCGCTGTTATTTTCAATTTGAGGTGGCCGATAAAACATTTTTAAACGGCTCTGAATCGCAATTTGCACCACATTTTCTTTATCTGAAACAGGAGGGATTTCACGCACATTCAGGTAAAACAGCGATTCCCTATCCTGAGGCAATGTATCAATCCCTTCAGTCTTAATAATTTTAATTTGGTTTTTTGCATTCGGCTCAACACGTTGCATAGGTGGCAAAACAGTAAAAGGCTCTGAAACTTTGTTCCCCTTCGCATCTTCCATCCATGATTGCGCCAAATACGGCATTGTTTTACTTTGGTTATTAATCACTAAGCTAATCGATTTATCTTTGCCTGGAAAAATAATACGGGTGCGATCAATATTAATTGCCGCAGAGGCGACTTGCATGCCAGCAAAGATTAATGAAAACCCAAAAACAACTGCATACTTTTTACTCATACATCATTCCTTATTGGCAAGGGATCAAGACTTTACCTTGATTCTTTTCAGTCATATTCGGTAAGTTCAAGCGACATTGATTTGTACCACTTGCCCACTTAACAATGTAACTTTCATCTGGGTCTATCCCAGTCAAATAAGCGACACCACTGTCTGCAATAATGCCAACTTCCCTAGAGGTATTCACTTCGATGACACTCGTCCCCAGAGGTGGATAATTACCGTTACTCAAACGGATCACAGCTAAAATACGTTTCCCTTGGTTCGCTTTTATTTTTTGATAACCAATTGAGCCTTCAGTTAATGTTTTCCCAATAATGTTGTCATTCACATCAACATCATCGGGCAGCGTATTCATATCAATGTACACATCCGAGTTTGAAAAACTGTTCAAACTTGTTGCAACACCGATACCGAAGCGGTTGGTGACGGACTCGCCATTATCAATAGAAATACCCGCAACGTTATCGCTATCAATCATGACGCGCGGTTCATTGTTTGTGCCATTACGGTGCATCGCAGCACCATATTTAGTGGCTGTCATAGAGCCATACCAGCTCCCACCAAAGGCGCGATAAGAATTCACATTTTCCGTTGCGTTAACATTTAATACGCCATATGGGGAAGAGCGTTGATAGCTACCACTAATATTCGGTTCTGCACGCCCGAGTTCATGCTGATCGCCACCTACTCGCATACTCCAGTAATTATTTTGCTCATTTGGGCTGTAATAGGCGACAGATTGCCCAAAGTTATGATCATTATCTGCGTATTGGGCGTCATAGCTCACTGATCCACCATTTTCTAACGGAATTGAAAATGACAGATAAATTTGATTGTCATCGGTTTCTTCGTATTTAATTTTATTGAGAGACAATGTTCCTGAAATATTTTTAAGCTGCCCAACACTAAACAGTTTACTCAGGCTCATTCCAAAGTTTGTTGTCGACTCACTGCTCCAAAACTGATGGTGTGAGGCATTAAAGTAAACCGTTAAATCCAATGGGCTAATGTATTGGTTAAAAGAAGCGGTATACACGTTTTTATCACGCCTAAAATCAAGAACACCATTAGCAGCATCAATATATTGCGGCATGGTTAGGAATTCTTTTTCAGAGAATTTGTAGCCCGCAAAAGTGACTTGTGAGTTGGTGGATTCGAAACGTTTCGAATAATTCAGACGATAACTGTTTCCTGAATAAGAACCAAAATGATCTAAATTTGCATGGGTACGCGTAATATCCAGCGATATTGCCCCAAACACATTCATGTTTTGCCCAATACCCAGGTTGACGGCTTGATAATTATTATTATCGACAGTGGCAATTAACCCGCCAAAAATGGAGGTATTGCCAAATAACCCATAAGATAATTCACCCGCAATAAACCGTGGCTCGACTTTCTGAGAACGCCCAAACGGATCCGACTGCCCCATCGTCAATTTATAAAGAAGCTGCCCTTGGCGCGTTAAAAATGGCAATGATGCCGCCGTCACTTGATAAGTCGTTTTTGAGCCATCCTCTTCCTCAATGGTCACATCTAACGTACCTTGTACTGCTTCTGTAATATCTTGAATATTAAAGGGACCAGGTGCCACTTTAGCTTGTTTAATAACACGCCCATTTTGTGAAATAATCACCATGGCATTGGTTTTAGCAATACCCGTCACCTGTGGTGCATAACCACGCAATGAAGGAGGGAGCATACGATTATCACTAAAGAGAGATGCCCCAATAAAACGGAAACTATCAAACAAATCTGTTTTTAAATAAGACTCCCCAAGTAAAACTTTTGCGCCCATTTCAGGTAATGCACGAAATGCATAAAGCTGAGTCCAATCAAATCGTTCATTCGTTTTTCCTTGAGAACGATTATATTGATACTGATAGTCTGCACGGAAACGCCAAGCACCTAAGTTCACGCCAGCCGTACCATTACTGCTACCGCTAAATGTTTCACTGGTATTTTTAGGGGAGGTGTAATTTAAAAACAGGTTGTAGTCGAGAAATGCGCCTGCGATTCCATTTTCCCATTGGGACGGCGGAACCCAGTACGGATCATCATATTCTAACCAAGCTTGAGGAATAGAAAATAAGATATTCTGGTTCTCTTTATCAAATCGATAGTGAATATCTAGCTTTTTAGATAGTTCAACACACTGGTTATTATTATTTTGCAGAAGTTCTTCCTGAACTTTCTTTTTTAATGCAAAAAGAGTGACCATCTCTGGTGTAACACAGAGTGTTGAATTATCTTTACTCTCTTCAATAAATTTAATTAGATGTTGACCCGCTAATTTCCTACCATTCAGTGTAATATCCGTAAGATATTCACCAGCAGGGATAAAATCAGGATTTGAAAACTGACTTAAATCAATATTGTCTCTGTCCTTTGCATCAATAATATTCATATTAAATTCGACTGCATTGGACACTCCTGAAAAAGAAAATGCCAATACAATAGAAAATAATATTTTATTCATTTTAAACTGAGGCAATAAAGACATGATGTTCCCTGTCAAAAAGATAAAAAATCAAAATAAAAAGGGAAAATAACAGGCAAAAATATGCCTGTTATTTAAGGTATAGATTAGAGGTAATTTAAAGCGTAAGTCGCTTGAGAAATGATGCTACCAGTTTCTACTTTGTTACCATTTGCTTCAACACGTGCACTAAATGCTAATTTGTTAGGGCCGTCAGCTAATGGCAATTCAACACTTGTGTCACCCACTTTCATTGTTGCGCCATCAGCATTAATCAGACGAACACCAACACCTTTAGAAGTACCTGTATTTGCTAACAGTTCTTTTGCCGTTGTATCTGGCGTACCAGTGAAAGTCACTTTAACTTTGCTAACTGCAGGGAAAATAACTGTGTCTGAAGCATCTTTAACTTCACCTAAATCACAGTTTTCTAATTGAATATTATATTGAACGCTTTGGCTAAATTTATTACCAGTTTCTAATACTTTATTAGCAACTTGGCCAAGGTCAACGTTAATTGTACCATCACCTGGGATTGAACAAGGTGCATTGATAACTTTACCAGTGAAGTTGATGATACCACTTCCTTGGTCTACAGGTGCTGCATTAGCAATACCAAACGAAGAAGCGATAATTGTAGCTAATGCAATTTTAGTTAATTTCATTTATATTTTCCTATAAAAAGACGACAGATGTACCAATCACTTAATAATTAAAACAATTATTAAGTTGATATTTTTTTGCTGAGGATATAGTAAAAATAACATTTATCCCTCTAATTAAGGAATAAATTAGTTTTATTTAATTGAATTTATTTTTATATTATTTTTATATTGGATATGAGAATATCCTTAACTTTCTTAGTTAATTACTTTCTTTATTTAAGAACACATCGTCAATAAAAAAACAAATCATCTCTGTTTCTAGAGCACTAGCTAATACATGCAAATTTTCGATATTAATGTTGCACTCCCCTCTTTCATAGCGTGAGATCTGCTGCTGACTTACACCAACAAGATTTGCAAGCTCAATGCCAGAAAGACCTAAATGCTTTCTTCTTTTTCTTATTTCTCTACCTACAATACGATTTACATTTATCATCAACTATAGCCCAACAAACTTAAAATATTAAACGGCTAAACTATATTACAGATCAAAAACCTTTAGAACATAAAAATTTATCTTTTGAAATGCAAATTAAAATATTGCAAATCAATTAAAACACGAAATTTGAGTTAATTATAAATTTGAAGATATAAAAGTAAAACTGTTTATAACGATCAATAAAATAGATTAAAGCCAGAGAAACCTATCAATATTAGAGTATTTCAAATTTAAATAGTGACCAATGAAAAACAACTCAATAAAGTTAAATTTTTTAATATAGAATAATTAGAAAAACAACAACTAACCTTTTGATTTATTTTAAGTAAATATAGATTACCATTAACAATGGTAACTTAGATAAATATAGGTTTATTTTAGATTATTTAACTTAGTGATTAAATATTTACTATTCAAAATAGACATCTTGATTAATAAGCTTTTTTACATAAAAAATATGTAAATTAATTTTTAATTTACATTATTTTAGTTTATATCAAAAATACCACTATCAATGGTATTTTAATTTTTATGGTTTTTGAAAATTAAATATACAGGAAATCTCATTAACTCATTAAACGAGTGCGAGATATAAGAAAATTGATTTAAGAGAAGGTAACTCATTTTAAATACGTAAATCTAGCAAATTATCGCGCCCTTAAGCAGGAATGTTAACGATATCATTAAATAATGCCATTTTAAGTAAAGTGGTCACACCAAGCGACTAAAATACCTTTTATTTAACATATAGTTACATTTGCTACAAATTGTAACCAAGTGATAAATATTATTAATGAAATTAGACGTTTTTTTTCTAGTAACAAAAATAAAACATAATAATTGAGTAATTAGCTCACGGAAAAAGTGTAAAACAGGTATTTATACTTAGTTAATCACCCTGTTTTAGGTAAAAAAACTTCGATGATCTAGTAACAACAATATTCACCAGCTCAGTCTAGACGGAAATTAAGCGCTTAATCACAAGAATAGAGTACTTTTTTAGTGCTAATTAAGCCCTTTTACGGCTTTTTAGTTAAATAACTAAATGCTAATCAATAAGTTATTTTTTATCCCTGCAGATTATATAAGAATATTTCACCTAATAAGAGGTTTTTTTTCGAAGAATATAATGCATTTCAACTTTTTCACTCAATTTAAATCATCGATATTCGACTAGTTTTTCCATTTCGATAACCAATGGTTATTAAAATGAAAAATAACTCATTATTTTTTTTCAAAATAACGTGTTTTTATTTTGCTAATAAAGGAGATATTGATGAATAGACAACCATTACTTCGCGCTGCAACGGTGCAATTCCAACACCAAGCAGGCAATAAAGACTACAACTTAGCCTGTATCCACAACTTCATTACGCAAGCTGCACAAAAAAAGGTCAGAATGCTCATATTCCCTGAAATGTGTATTACTGGGTATTGGCATGTCCCAAAACTGTCTGATGAAGACGTTTATGCACTCAGTGAAATCTTGCATGACAGCCCTTCATTAGCCCCTATTCGCCAACGTGCCATCGAATTAGATATGCTTATTGGCGTTGGATTCATTGAAAAAGGCCTCAATGGTAAATGTTATAATACCTGGGTCGCTTGCATGCCTGACGGGCAGTTATATGCGCACCGAAAACTGCATGCCTTTGAGCATCCAGTTATTCAAAGCGGTGATAACTACACAGTGTTTGACACCCCCTGGGGTGTCAAAGTCGGCATATTGATTTGTTGGGATAATAATCTGATTGAAAACCCGAGAGCTACTGCATTACTTGGCGCTGATATTATCCTTGCACCTCATCAAACGGGTGGAACAAACTCCAGTAGCCCGTATGGTATGAAGCGCATACCACTGCATTTATGGGAAAACAGAGAACAAGACCGACAAGCACTGATCGATGCATTTCAAGGGGAAAATGGTCGAAACTGGTTATTACGCTGGCTACCTTCACGCGCCCATGATAACGGTGTTTTTTACCTGTTTAGTAATGGCGTTGGCCGTGACGACGACGAAGTTCGAACAGGAAATGCGATGATAATCGACCCTTATGGCCGCATTATTCAAGAAACGACTGCCACTGAAAATGACATGGTCATCGCTGATTTAGACCTTAACTTACTCCCCAACTCCAATGGGAGACGTTGGTTAATGGGACGACGTCCCGAACTCTACACAATTCTTAATACTACAATGGGTTACGAAACAGATATTCATCAGGTTCGTTTCGCATCTCAAGCAACACCTTTTATCAAAAAATAAATCAGTCCCTGTAAAATAGCGAATGCTATAGTGGTTTATTCATTATATAGATACTATAGCGTTTATCATTTTCTGTAAGAGGTAAATATGGATACCCGACTTCTTCGCGCCTTTATTACTCTTGCGGATACAAAAAATTTCAAAGAAGCCTCAACACGCTTATGCATAAGCCAGCCTGCATTAACAAAGCAAATTAAGTTATTAGAAGAGCAACTCAATTTACGGCTATTTGAACGAGGCCGCCACGGCGCAATGCTGACAGAGCATGGCCTTACATTGCTACCCCATGCAAAATTAGTCCTGAACCACGTACAAGAATTATTGAATCAAGCATTGACGATCAAGGAAGAGCCCCCTAAAGTTTTGAATGTCGGTTTTGGGATCTCATCTTTTCAAGAGGCCTCTTTATTTGTTGCTCACTTACGGGAGAAACTACCTAGCGTTGCCATTGTGTTGGACGATATGCCATCACATATAATGAGAGAGAATCTTCTTACTCATCAATTAGATATTGCATTTACTCGCCGTGTCTCCCATGGTTCAATAACAAATATTATTAGCCAACCCTTAAAAACGGAAGTTTTAGCCCTCGCTATATCACGCGAATACGCACAACATAATTCGATACGGGATTATTTAACACAATATCCATTGCTTATGTTACGTGCAGAGCGTGGCCTTGGCCTTTACCAACAGATTCAGCGTTACCTGCAATCGGAAGAGTTACATATCTCTCCCTTACAAGAGGCCAGCGATATACAAACGCTTATTGCATTGGTTGCCGCCAAAGTGGGCGTTAGCCTTATTCCTTACAGTGCAAAATATATTGCACAAGAAGATATCCTCTTTATTCCTCTTCACCACTGTGAGGCAGCAAATTGGCAAATCGATGTCGTTTGGCAGGCTTCATTACCCAAAGCATGGCAACGCACTTTCCGCACTTTGATTGATGAAATGCATGAAACCCCGTGAGCGATAGGCAATAAGAAGAACTCCGTAATTCCTATATATTAAATAAATGAACTCTGATATTTATTGTTGTTATCTTGGTTAGATAGGCACTTTATATATGTCCGCTAATAGGTCAATTGCTCCACTTAAAATCATCGCGTCTGGCGTTGCTTTGCCTGAAAACAAAATTTACTCCTCTATGCTCGATGAAAAATTCAATAAAACAAAAGGGTTTGTGGAGAAACATTCAGGTATCGAATATCGCTATCATGCAAATAATACTGATTCACAAGCACAGTTGGCTGCACAGGCCATTGCAAATGCATTACAGCATAATCAGTTATCACCACAAAGTATTGATATGCTGATTAACGCCTCAGCGATCCCTGTTCAGGCATTACCTTGCTCTGCTGCCCACATCCTTGAACAATCAAATTTAAATGATGGTATTGCCTGCTTTGATATCAACTCCAGTTGCATTAGCTTTATTACTGCGCTACAAGTGGCTGCGGGCATGTTAGCAACAAGCCAATACCAACGAATAGCCATTGTCTCTGCTGACATAGCCTCACGGGGCATCGACTGGCAAGATAAGGAATCATCGCTCATTTTTGGTGATGGTGCAGCGTGTGTGATTGTTGAAAAAGGGGATGGCACCAGTGGCATTCTTTCTTACACTCACACTACACACACTGACGGGATTGATTTTTGTGAAATTCGCGCAGGTGGAACACGGAAAAACCCACGTTCAGGAATGACTGAGGATGATTTCCTGTTTCATATGCAAGGTAAAAAACTTTTCCGCATGGCATCTGCCTTAATTGAAGAATTTATGCAGCGGGTCTTCACCGAGTCAAACTTACAACTCGAGCAAATTGATACTGTCGTGCCCCACCAAGCGAGCCATTTATCGTTAGAACACATGCGTCAACGTGTTGGCGTGACATCCGATCAGCTCATTGATATCTATCGCCATCGAGGTAACCAAGTTGCAGCATCGATTCCATCGGCACTGCACGAAGCGATTATCACCGACCGTTTTTATGAAAAACAACATGTGATGTTAATTGGTACTGCCGCAGGTTTAGCTCTGTGTGCCATGGTATTAGTGCCATGAAAATCTTAGTCACAGGTGCCACAAGTGGGCTTGGCCGAAATGCTAGTGAGTACTTACTGGGGCGAGGTTTTGACGTTGTCGCTTGCGGGCGAAATCCACAAGCAGGAAAACAGTTAATCACAATGGGTGCTGAATTTACCCCTTGTGAACTGGCAAAGCTCTCTTTGCAAGAAGCAAAAGAGATGATGACTGGCTGTGATGCCATTTGGCACTGTGCGGCACTCTCTTCACCATGGGGCAAGCGCCAACATTTTGAAAGTGTTAATTTTCATGCGACTCACACATTAGCCACCGCAGCTGGTGAGCTAGGAATAGCACGTTTTATTCATATTTCGACCCCCGCCATTTATTTCAATTTCACCCATCAACGTGATATTACAGAAACCACCCAGAATACTCATTTCGCCAATCAATATGCGAGAACAAAATATTTAGCGGAAACAGCTATTCAGCAATGTGTTAAGCAGTATCCCAATACCCGCTATACCCTATTGCGGCCTCGTGGGTTGTTTGGCCCTCATGACCGCGTGCTACTGCCGAGGCTATTGGCACAAATCAAATCTCGTCAGGGTAAGTTAGTACTTCCTAACGGGGGAAATAACCATTTTGACTTAACCTATGTGGGGAATGTGGTTCACAGCATGCAACTGGCCACGCATAAAGACGCGTTACAAAGCGGCGCAACCTATAATATTACCAACCAACAGCCGCAAGCACTAAAACACACATTGCAGCAACTTTTCCATGAGCTTCAACTCGAGTGTGAAATTCGTTCCGCACCTTATCCCCTGTTATATAGCATTGCTGTGTTACTTGAGGGCATCAGCCATCTCACTGGAAAAGAGCCGCTTCTCACCCGTTATAGCCTCGGTGCAGCTTATTTCACCATGACGCTTGATAACCAAAAAGCCCAACAAGAACTAGGTTATTACCCGTTATATTCCATGGAGCAAGGAATTCATTTAACCGCTAACTGGCTAAAACAGCAGGAGAATTGATGTTAACCATTCACCAATATGAAGTTGGGTACTGCACACATCCAGGCTGTGTGGCCCTAAAAGGTGCCAGTTTTAAGTCTTGCAAATTCCCTGCCCGTGCATGGTTGATTGAAGACGAAAATCAGCGTTGGTTATTTGATAC
This sequence comes from Providencia xihuensis, assembly GCF_041953405.1. Taxonomy (NCBI): domain Bacteria; kingdom Pseudomonadati; phylum Pseudomonadota; class Gammaproteobacteria; order Enterobacterales; family Morganellaceae; genus Providencia; species Providencia xihuensis. Next base: position 3,899,174 of record NZ_CP169565.1, read on the forward strand.
GGGATATGCCACCCATTTTTATGATCATACACGCAAAGGCATCATGCGGTTCTATCGTACGGTAACTCCTGTTTATTTCGAAAGCAAAGATGCGTTAGTCAATCAACTGGCAAGCGACGGACTTAAACCGAAGGACATTAATGGTGTGATTTTATCCCATTTCCACGGTGACCATATCGCAGGGCTGCGCGATTTTCCCGAGATGCCAATTATTTGTTCTGGTGATGGTTGGGCAAAAACACGTCCATTAACGGGCTTTGCCGCCCTGAAAAGTGCGTTTGTTCGCGGCTTATTACCTGATGACTTTGAACAGCGAACCGTATTTTATGAAGGCTTTGAACGTGTTGCCCTCCCCTGTGAATTACAAATACTCGGTGAAGGCTTTGCTGTGAATAAGTCAAAAACCTTATTAATTGTGCCACTCCCAGGGCACGCAGCAGGCCATATTGGCTTATGCGTATTAACAGAGGCAGGATGGGTGCTGCTTGCAGGGGATGCGGCATGGTCGCCCACCAATTACCGTGAACTACGGGGCCCGATGGCTATCGCTAATATCATCATGGATGACAAACAAGCGTATTATGAAACACTGAATAAATTGCATGAAATTGATAAGCAAAATATTGTTATTCAGCTCTGCCATGAAGGTGATTTACAGTGATATTGTCGATGCTCTGGCACTATTGGCGAGCACGCCGTTTGTCATTCAAAAACCGCACAGATTTAGAGGCTTACCAGCAAAAGCGTTTGGCTCAATTTAAACACAAAATACTGGCAAAGAGCCCTTATTTTCGTGCCTATATCGACCGCCCTCTACATGAATTTCCTATTATGAACAAATCCATCATGATGGAAAATTTTGACCAAATGAATACCGCTGGCCTCTTAAGCCAAATGCTTCTCGAATGTGCACAAAAAAGTGAGCAATCGCGTGATTTTGCCCCGAAAGTTGGCCGTTATAGCGTTGGGTTATCTTCTGGTACATCAGGGCGGCGCGGCATATTCGTGGTGAGCCCACAGGAACAAAGTATCTGGTCTGGCAGCATGTTAGCTAAAATGTTGCCCAAGGGACTATTCCACGGTGAGCGAGTTGCCCTCTTTTTACGTGCCAACAATAATTTGTATGAAAGCGTGAATAACCGCTGGATATCCTTACGGTTTTACGACCTTTTTGCTGATTTTCAGCAGCAACTATCCGCCCTTGAAGCCTATCAACCCTCAATTATTGTCGCACCTGCACAAGTGTTGTGTGCCATTGCTGATGCCATTATCCACCAGCAAATCCAGCTAACCACCCACAAAGTGATTTCAGTGGCAGAAGTTCTTGAACAACAAGACAAAGAGAAGCTTAAGCGCTGTTTTCCACAAGTGGGCGAGGTATACCAAGCCACAGAAGGCTTTCTGGGTTGTACCTGCTCACATGGCACGCTGCACTTAAATGAGTCTTTCCTGCATATTGAACCTAATTGGCTAGATGAAACACGGTTTTCGCCGATAATCACCGATTTTACCCGCCAAACACAGCCGATTGTACGTTATCAGCTTGATGATGTATTAGTGGTCAAACAAGCGCCGTGCCCTTGTGGCTCTCCAGAACTTGCCATTGAACGTATTGAAGGACGTTGTGATGACTTACTGCAACTGCCTGATCAACAAGGTAATATGACCACAATTTTTGCCGATCCTTGTGCGAGAGTCATCGTGAATAATTTACCCCTCACTGCGGATTTTCGGCTTACCCAACAAGGTTACCATTTATGCTTGCAAGCCGAGTGTAGTGAAGAAGAACTTGCTCATTGCCATCAACAACTGGAAAATTACTTAGCCAGTCAACGCGTGGATATTCAGCAGTTACATTGGGAATTATTAGCTAAACCTATTGAACAATCACTTTCCATCAAAAAACGCCGCATTACCCGCAAGGAACCGCAATGACAAGCAACGTCTTATTCCAGCGCTTAACCTATTGTTTGATTGGCTGGGGAACCGTTGGCATTGTGTACAACTACACAGGGCAAATTGTTGAGAATGCCAATATCTTAAGCCCAAGTGCCGTTGATAACATCGTGCCATTCTCCCCACATGCAGTTTGGTTTTATCTGTCGTTCTTTTTATTTATTCCACTAGGCTATTTTTGCAGCCCCATTGAGCGCGCCCGTTTATTAATGTTCGCCATGCAATTGTGTGCGTTGGTTTCTGGCGCAGTTTATTTACTGTATCCCACCACGATGCTGTACCATGAATATGATTTAACAACATTTTCTGGTCATGCATTATCGGCATTGATCGATATCGATAGCCCACAAAATTTATTACCTTCTCTACATGTCTCATTGACTCTTGTGGTACTGAATGCATTATGGTCAGTAAAATATAAATTTCGCACATTAACTTATTGTTTATGGGCCGCCGCTATCTGCGTGTCCGTATTGGTGTTAAAACGCCACTTGTTTATTGATGTTGTCACTGGAGCAGTAACGGCTTGTTGCGCGCTGTGGGTTGTCCACGCTGCAAAATACCGCTTAGAGAGAAAACGCTCATGAATGAATTAACCTTTCCCATTATTTTTATGTTAGCGATCGTCGTCGCAGAAGGCTTAGTGATCGCCAAAACACAAAAGGGTACGGTAAGCTGGCAAGAATTGGTGTTCAACCTGAACTCTGGCCATATTATGTTGTGGTTATTTAGAGGGTTAGAAATTTTTTGCTATGGGTTTGTGGTCACTCACTACTCTTTCAACCTTGTTGAAAACTGGCCAACAATTTTAGTTTGGGTTTTTACAATCTTAGCGTGGGACTTCGGCTTCTATTGGCTCCACCGATTGCACCATACTTATAGAATACTCTGGGCAGTACACGTTGTGCATCATCAAGGGGAGCATTATAACTTGTCGTTAGGGGTGAGAAATTCGTGGTATTCATCACTCACATCAATCCCCTTCTTTATGTTATTAGCGTTAATGGGCATTCCGCTTGAGGTTTTCCTTACTGTGTCGATTTTGCACTATACCATTCAGTTCTTTAACCACAGCGCCCTGATCCCGCGCTTGGGTTGGTTAGAGAAATTTATGGTGACGCCGCAGCACCACCGCGTTCATCACGTCAAAGAAGGGCATTATTCCAATCGCAACTTTGCAGGAAGCTTTATTTTTTGGGATAAGCTGTTCGGTACGTTTGCCAAACTCCCTGAAACTGAACATCATTTTGGTATTAAAGGTACTCCAGCCTCTGAAAACCCTTTTATTGACAGTAACTTACCTTTCTGGCGGATGATTAAACGTGCCAGTAAACCCGCACAAAAACCAACGCCGCTATTTCGCGTAAACCAAGTTGCCTTAGTAATGGGAACATTACTCTTATTCTCCCTAGTTATCGGCTATGTCTACCTTTACGGTTATGGCTACCAAGGCACTACGCTGCAACAAGTCGTTTTATTTGTGCTTTTGGCACTAGGAACCGTGGCATTATCAGGGATTTCTGATGGGCGAAAATCAGGGTTAATGAGCTGGTTTTTTATCGCCTGCTTACTACTGATTTGTGTGGTATTTATTTGGAAATGGACGACAGCCTTCTGGGTCATTTTTACCAGTGCGTTGTGGTTGCACAGCTTATTGATGTTAGTTGGGTTTGGCCGAAAACCGATAGTGGTGGCGAATGTCGCTTAAACCACTTAGGCCACTCAGTTACCAGCACCGCCATGATCAAGACTTCCAAAAAGCCTTGAATAAAGCGGCTAAACAATATTTGCATGATAATGCCGATCATCGATTTGCTGACGGACGTTTTTATGCCAAAAGCGCCGTGTTGCTATTGTGCTGTTTAGGCAGTTATTTCGCGGCACTGTTACTCGATACACCTTGGGCCTTTTTTGTTTTTTACCCCTGTTTTGTCTGCTTCGCTTTATTATTGGCCATTAATTTAGTACACGACGCCTCACACAATGCGATTTTTAAACACGCCAAAGCCAATTATTGGCTCAACTTTTGGATCACCATTCCCCTTGGCTTAGACCCTGAGTGTTGGCGCGTGCGGCATATTATTTTTCACCATGCTCATACCAATATTCGCCATTACGATTTGGATATTGAAGAGAATTTTGTTTTACGCCAAACCCCTTACCAACGTTGGTATCCTTTTATGCGAGCCCAACACCTGTATTGGCCATTGATTGCAGCAATGACATTCCCTGCACTCATTTGGTTTTTTGATTGGATGGACAGGTTTCACTTTACCCGCGTAGCGCCCCATATGCGTCATCAAGGGCAGCAAGGTATATTGGCGTTTATCATGGCAAAATTACTGCATTTGGTGATGGCCATTGTGATCCCCGCAATCGTTTTGCACGATATCAGCCTTGGCACGCTGCTCTTGACCTACGTACTCAGCCAAATGTTTGCATCATTAATATTTGTTGTACTAATACTAGGCACCCATTGGGCAAAAGCCACCTTCTATACCCCACCTAAAGAAGGAAACATGCCTCATGGTTTTTATACCCACACATTTTCAACCACTTATGACTGGCAAACCACACCACGCTGGCTAACCTATTGGCTAGGCGGGCTAAACCTTCATCTGACTCACCACTTATTTCCCAACTGGAATCATCGCCATTACCCTGCTTTGGCAAAAATTATTGAGCAAACCGCAAAGCAGTTTTCAATGGATTACCACTGTATTAGTGCCAAAGAATTGTTTGTGTATCAGCAGCGTTTCTTAAAAGAGATGGGGTCAGGCAAACAGCTCGATGAGCACTGAGTTTTCAGAGCATAAAACTCAGTGCGTTACGAAGGGCTAGCTACTTATCAACAATAATATTTTGGTTCACAACGTTTTGTTCGCTGTTACCTACCATTTGGGCAAATTTATCCAGTGGATCGGTACGAAACGCATATAAGCGTTTTAAGGCAAATGGGTTATCCCCCAGCTTCACTTTTCCTTGTATCGTCGTCACCGCGAGATGTAGCCCAGCCTCTTTCGCCGCTTCCATCGCCGATGCGTTATAGCCACCAAACGGGTAAGCTAAATAACGTTGATCTGGCTCGAAGTGGCTCAAAATCTTCATCGATCGTTTAAAATCCAACATAATCGTATGTTCTTTTCGGCTAAATAAAATGGGAGAGTTGTGATTATCCAAACGGTGCAAAAAATGTGTGTGGGACTGAATGTTAAATACATCTTGGCTATCTTTAATTTCTTGTTTACTCATAAATTGTAATGAGTCAGCCGACCACTTTTGCGGCTGTGTTTTAATCCGTGAAGAAATCACAAATAACGTCGCTTGCTGCTGGTTATGCCTTAAAATAGGCAGCGCATAGCGGTAAACCGATTTCAAACCATCATCAAAGGTGAGTACCACGGCTTTGCCTGGCAGATTGGCCGTTTGATTTAAATAATCTTCCACATCTTCTAGGGACAACGTTTGGTAACCCGCATTTTTCAGGTAATTCATTTGCTCACTGAATGCCTTAGCCGATGTCGTCGTCGAGGTGTGGCGAAAGTGTTTATTTTCGCTATCTTGCAAAATATGGTGATACGTTAAGATAGGAATACCTTTATCCAATGCGACATCCTGTAAACGCACATACCCTAAACGATCTCCAAGGCGAATAGTTAACCATGCCGTCTTCTCACCCGCTTTATCGGTTTTAATCATGCGAGCCAAAATAGGGTAACGCAAATTATCCCACAAAGAAGCTATTTGTGGGCTATTGCTGTCGGTTGTTCGGTAAACTGGGGTTTTTTGATGCGTAACCAAATAATCATAAATCGGGTTTTGCAAATCATTGAGTCGGTCTGCATCTGGTGCATAACGCGGCTTTTTATTCGCAAAAGAGCTAGTTTTAACAAAGGCATAATCATTGCCGAATTGCAGCGCACAATAGTCCCCTGCAGGGGAATAAGCGTAAAAACCATGGTCTGCATTTAACTCAGCGACTGCTCTCATTTCACCTGCTATGAGCGAAAAAATAATTTCATTTTCTTTCGTTTGTACTAATTTAGGCGGAATATCTGCAAGCTTCCAATCGTCGGTATTGCTTATCTCAACCGCTAACGATTGAGAAATTGAATTTACAAATAACACGCAAAACAGCAAAAAAAATCGTTTACACATTTGTTATCCATCATCCGCTGAATTTTACCGTAATTATTCTAAACCTACTCAATAAGTAACCCTATACTTTGATAAAAATTTTTATTTTTAATTAAAAACAATAAATTAGTGACATTGTTATTCACTTTTCAAACTTTCCTTTTCAAAATTCAGTGTTCCAAATAAAGTTGTTATACCAATTTTAAGTTTTTTTATGAGTTATCATACAAAATAAAGAGATCTAGCTCATATTTATCATTTAAAAACGCGGCATTGGCACAATCTGTAAATCATTTGACAGTTAATTCCAATTCTCACTGCTAGATTGACTTTCAAGTACTTTTCAACACTTGGGAATAGCAATGAAAATAAAAGAAATTAGCACCTTTATCATGCACGTTCCGGTCACTAATGACCTGATTGGCGATTCAACCCACAGCATTACCCACTGGGGGATGCCTGGTGTGATGATTAAAACAGAGTGCGGTTTAGTGGGCTATGGCCACACTGGCACACATGCAGATATTACAACAGACCGTTTAATTACCACCATTATTGAAGATGTTTTTGGCCCAATGTTACTGGGTGAAGACCCGAACGAAGTGCGTTATTTGCACCGTAAACTTACTCGTAGCTCAACCAATATTTGGGTGGGACGTGGTGGTTTAATGCAAATGGCTATCTCCGCCATTGATATCGCACTGTGGGATTTAAAAGCCAAAGCCGCGCAGCAACCTCTGTGGCAATTATTTGGTGGTTCTAAACATAATAAAGTCAATGCATACAATACCGACTGCGGCTGGTTAGTTCGCAGCCAAGACGACCTTGTCGATGACTGTAAAAAAATGATCTTCGAAGAAGGCTTTAAAGCGATAAAAATGAAGATTGGTAAACCTGATCCGCGCGAAGATTTACAACGTATCGAAGCTGTTCGCAACGCAATCGGCGACGATATTGACTTAATGGTTGATGCAAATGGTAAATGGGATATCAGCATCGCCAAACAATATGGCCACCGTTTAAATGATTTCAATATCAAATGGTTTGAAGAACCACTGTGGCACGATGATGTGGCGAGCCATAAGCAATTAGCCGCTTATATGGATACGCCAATCGCTTTAGGTGAATTACTGTATCACAATGATTCATTTAAAGAATTTGTACTCGCTGGCGCTGTTGACTACTTACAACCCGATGCAACTCGTTGTGGTGGTTTAACCGCAGTATGGGAAATTGCCGACTTAGGTATGGCATTTAACCTGCCAGTCACTCCGCACCATGGCGATATGATGCAAGCACAGTTGCATCTCGTGATGGCGCACCCTGCCTGTTCATTATTGGAATTTATTCCATGGACACTGGACTGCTTTGTTGATCCCGTGGAAGTGGTTGATGGTGTGTACAGCACCCCAACCGCACCAGGCGCAGGAACAACGTTAAAACCAGAAGCATTAGCAAAATTTAACGTGAAATAATAAAAATCCCTTTCCTGATATTTTAATTATTCACAGCAAAGGAAAGGGAAATATATAACAAGAATTATTCATTTAAATTACCTATTTAATAGCTCTATACTCTACTCTGCTGATTTCTCAGTGGTGGGCTAAACACGTAATAAAAATGAATAGATAACATCATTATTACCTTATAAAAAATACTGGGGTGAACCATGTCCACCAATATTGACCACTTATCATCAGCGACCAGCAAAGCGATACGAAAAATAATACCAATGGTGGTATTAATGTTCATATTAGCTTACCTAGATCGCTCAAATATTGGCTTTGCTAAACAAGAGTTTCAGCTAACAACAGGGTTAAGCGACGCCGCTTATGCATTCGGCGCAGGGATTTTCTTTATCGGTTACGCATTGTTTGAGGTACCGAGTAATATCTTGTTATACCGCATTGGGGCGCGAGTTTGGTTATCACGCATCATGGTCACGTGGGGGTTAATCTCTGCGGCAATGATGTTTGCCCATGATGAAACCACGTTTATTGTTTTGCGTTTTTTACTCGGTGTGAGTGAAGCAGGCTTCTTCCCTGGGGTTATTTTATATTTAACCTTCTGGTTCCCACAAAATATCCGTGCTCGAGTCACTGGCTACTTCCTGTTTGGTGCGCCATTAGCATTTATTATTGGTGGCCCATTATCAGGCTCATTGCTTGCTTTGGAGGGCTCATCCTTTGCTTTCGGATTATACGGCTGGCAATTGATGTTTGTTGTGGAAGGTTTATTAGCTTCTCTTGTCGGGATCTGGGTATTCTTCTACCTTGATGACCGCCCAGAAAAAGCAAAATGGCTGACAGATGATGAAAAAAATGCCCTTGCTTCAAAACTTGCATTAGAAGAAGACGCGAAAAAAGGCCACAGCCCGAAAGGTGCGCTGAGTGCCCTGCTAGACATGCGCGTTCTGTACCTGTGCTTGATTTGGTTCACTGTTCAGGTCTGTGGATACGGCATTTACTTCTTCTTACCAACACAAATCGCAACCTTGCTAGGTAGCAAAGTGGGTGTGTTGGTCGGCTTTGTGACAGCAATTCCACCATTATGTGCCGCTATCGCAGTGTATTATGTACCCCGTATTTCTGAGCGTTTAAAAGAACGCCGTAAAGTGGCTGCAATTACCTTTATGTTAGGCGCTGCGGGGATTGCTGTATCTGGCTTGTTCGATAGCATCCCAGTGATTGCCATCATTGCATTGTGTGTGGCTGCTGCGGGTCACTTAGCGATGCAACCGTTGTACTGGAGCTTCCCATCGGCTTATTTAGGCGGAACGGCAGCGGCATCGGGTATCGCTTTAATTAACTCGGTAGGTAACTTAGGCGGTTTTGTGGCACCAAACTTAAGGGTCTGGGCAGAAACCACCTTTGAATCCGCACGAGCTGGCTTATATTTCATTGCCTTAGTCGCCTTTATCGGGGGCCTATTAATCCTCACATTAAAAAAACTCGGCATCGAAAAGAAATTTGAAGATTAATTTCGATTGATGTGAGCTCCCCCGAGTCATCTTTGGTGGCTCGGGATTTTCTATTTTTAGATCAAACCCATTGAATTACCTGTTGCTGTTGTTCATGATTGAACATAACCCCACCCAATGCCATGATAAAGTTCGCGATTCATGCAGGGAGCATTCAAATGAACATTGTTGTACAAAACAGTCAGTTAGTTATGACGCATGATGATGTGCTAGACGTTTTACAAACCAATAGCTGGTTCAGTAACTTACCAAACTATTTGATTAGTGCGCTAATGGAGTGCGCTACACTGCGTTTTTATAATGATAGTGAGATGGTTCATTACCAAGGCGACCCCGCTCGTGGGTTGTATGCGGTCATCCAAGGTTCAGTAAAAGTCAGTTCGATCTCCACCGATGGACGTGAATGTGTGTTTCGCTACCTGTCCCCAGGCAACTGGTTTGGTGAAATTGCGATGTTAGATAAATCGGCGCGTACCCACGATGCAAAAGCCATTAGCCCAACAATCTTGCTGACCATTTCCCCAAAAGATCTTTCTCTGATCTTGGAAAAACACCCTGTTTTCTATCAGTTTTTGAATATTCTGCTCTGTAAAGTAATCCGCAATGCGTTCACCATTATCAATGACAGCGCCCTACTTTCTGTTTCGGCGAGGCTTGCAAAGCGCCTCCTGAGTTTAGCGGAAGGATATGGAGAACCCCATGAAAAAGGCACTCAGTTGAGTCTATACCTTACTCAAGATGACCTTGCGACCATTATTAATACCACTCGCCAAACTATCAATAAGCGCTTGGTAGCATGGGAAAAATTAGGCTGGATTGATGCAAAATACGGGAAAATTGTCTTAGTCAACCTTCCCGCATTAAAGCAAATTTCAGAGGATGATGAAGACTAGCTAGTCGCTTTGGTCAACGGGTGGGCTATCCGCAAAGAAATAGCGATCCATGGTAAATTCAAAGTCATCACTAGTGGCGTTGAATAGCATCTTTTTGGTATTTTCCAAATGCTGCCACATGGCTTGCCTTGCGCCTTTTGGATCTCGACGGGCTAACGCTTGTAAGATTTGGTCGTGCTCATCACACCAACTTTCAATAGAGCGGTTATCGATGTGCTCATGTAGTTTTAACCAATACGGGTTAAGTAACCGCTGGCTCCACATTTGTTCGACAATCACCACCATCGCGCTGTTATGGGTCGAAGCCGCAATTTGCATATGAAATGCCAGATCCCACGCTGAGTCACGAAAACGATCCTCTTTACGCGCATTCTTTTGAATTTCAAGCAGTTTTAAAATATCTTCTTTGGTGGCTTGAGTCGCTGCAAACTCCGCAATATGGCTTTCGATCAACTGCCTTGCTTGCAATAATTCAAACGGCCCACAGCGGCTAAACTCCAAGCCGCCCTCAGTATTGACAGAGTTATTAGACCGATTGCTGATAACATGTATACCAGAGCCTTTCCTAACATCCACATATCCTTCCACCTCTAACATGATAATAGCTTCGCGGATCACTGTGCGACTGACATTCATTTCGTCTGCCAATAGCCTTTCTGCGGGTAGTTTAGTGCCAACAGGGTACTCATCATTTTCAATACGTTCTTTAACCAGTGCAGCCACTTGCTGGTACAGGCGCGGTTCGCTCTCAGCTGAGCTCATGATTTTCTCCTTTTGCAGTATGGCCTAACTCGGCAATGCTTTTATGGCTTTAGTATAACGAAATAACTCAATGATGGGGAAGCAAGAATATGGCCAAGAAATAATTTCACCACAAAATTGGTATAACACCTTTTAAAGTTATAAACCAGATCGTATAATGCATGAAAATTAGGCAGCAAAATTGAAGATAGTTACCCTACTGATCTTTTCAGTCCGATGTACCGCTCAGGGAGCAAAACATGCAAAAAGAAATAATTAAAATACACACTAATGACAATGTCGCCGTCACACTAATCGATAGGTTCGCTGGGGATACATTCACGATTGAAGATCAATCGATTACATTGAAAGAAGATGTGAGCCGCGGCCATAAAATTGCCTTAACCGCCATTAAAACAGGCAAAAATGTCATGAAATATGGGGCGCCAATAGGCCACGCCACCATAGACATTAGCACTGGGGAGCATGTGCACACCCATAATACCGCGACCAATCTTAGCGCATTAAATGATTATGAATATCACCCTGAGCATAATGCAATTTCTGCAACCGTGGCTGATCCTGATGTCCGACTCTATCGCCGAGCCAATGGCGAAGTAGCGATTCGCAATGAGATTTGGGTGATCCCAACGGTGGGTTGTGTCAATGCCCTCGCCCGCAAAATGATCGAGCGATTCCAAAAACAAAATGGCAACCCTGATGATATTGATGGAGTGTATTTATACAACCATACCTTAGGCTGCTCCCAATTGGGGGATGACCACTTAACCACTCGTACAATTTTGCAAGATATGGTCAAGCACCCTAACGCAGGGGGCGTATTAGTGATTGGACTTGGTTGCGAAAATAACCAAGTTGCAGCCTTTAAAGAGACCCTCGGTGAATTTGATGCAGGCCGCGTTAAGTTTATGGTGTGCCAACAATTAGAAGATGAAATTGAAGCAGGCGTTGAGCATCTTAATGAGTTATATCAAATTGTTAGGCAAGATAAACGTGTTGCAGGCAAACTCAGTGAAGTGAAATTTGGCCTCGAATGTGGCGGCTCCGATGGGCTATCGGGGATCACTGCAAACCCACTATTAGGCTGTTTTTCTGACTTTTTAGTGAGCCATAATGGGACGACTGTATTGACGGAAGTACCTGAAATGTTTGGCGCAGAACAAATTTTAATGAACCACTGCCATGACGAGAAAACCTTCGAAAAAACGGTCGAAATGATCAACGATTTCAAACAGTATTTTATCGCCCATGACCAACCTATTTACGAAAACCCATCACCAGGTAATAAAGCAGGTGGTATTTCAACCCTTGAAGAAAAATCCCTTGGTTGCACGCAAAAAGCGGGAACCAGCCAAGTAATGGACGTCTTAAAATATGGTGAACGCCTGACAACACCTGGCTTCAACTTATTGAGCGCACCAGGTAACGATGCCATTGCAACCAGTGCATTGGGTGCTGCAGGCTGCCATATGGTGTTATTCACCACTGGTCGTGGAACGCCGTATGGCGGTTTCGTACCAACGTTAAAGATTGCGACAAACAATGAGTTAGCGGCGAAAAAACCCCACTGGATTGACTTTAACGCAGGCGCACTGTTAAACGGTAAATCCATGGATCAATTACTGGCTGATTTTATTCAGCTTGTGGTAAAAATCGTCAATGGCGAACAAACCAAAAATGAAATCAACGATTTTCGTGAATTAGCCATTTTCAAAATGGGTGTCACACTTTAATATCAAGTCCATCCCTATTGTTTTGCTGTTGTGAAGCAATAGGGACCCTTTCATTATTTTTCTCCTAAATGTAAATAATCACCCATTGTTATTCACTTGCGCACAATAAAGAAAAGTCATCATTTCGCTATTTTTAAGATATGGTAGGATCACGCTGAGATAACGATTTTCAATTTATTAGCAAGGTGAACGATGATAGATCTAAAACTTAGGGAAGCCAGAGACAGCCTATCAACCAAGGAAAAGCAGGTCGCTGAATACATTATTGCTAATAAAAAAAACATGCAAAGTATTAGCATTCAATCTTTGGCACAAGAAAACAAAGTCAGCACTACCACTATTTTGCGCCTGTGCCATAAGCTTGGTTACCAAGGCTTTAGCGAGCTAAAAATTGATTTAATTTCATCGATAAACAACAAATCATACGGCACGCTGCTACAAGAAGATATTGATATTAATGATTCGATGGAAACGGTGAATTTTAAAGTCAGCCAAATCGAAAAGTCATCGATAGAAGAAACCTGTGCTTTAGTGAATCTTAATGCATTTGCACAGGCTAATGCGCTGATTAGCAAAAGTAAAAAAATAGTTATTTACGGCGCAGGCAGCAGTGGATTAGTTGCAAAAGAGTTTGAATATCAACTCATTAAAATTAAAAAAGACGTGAATTGCCACCTCGACTACAGTATTCAATTTAGCATCGTGAATACATTAGATAAAAATGACTTGGTGATTGTGATTTCCCATTCAGGTGAAAACCACGAGTGCATTAAGTTACTCACATTAGCCCGTGAATTACAGGTGCCAACTATCGCCATAACTAAGATGGGGCAAAGCTCAGTCTCTTCCTTGGCAGAAACCATTTTACATACCACATCAACCGAAAATATCTCGCGGATTATCCCTATTCGCTCAAAAATTTCACAGCTAACTGTCATTAATATGTTGATTACTAACTTGTTTATTAATCAGTATGATGAGTGTATCCAAAAGCAAATTAGCACCCGTGCAGAGCGTTTCTCACGCTTAAATAGCAACAATTAATTTTTATTTCTCTTCTTCATCTTCTCGAGGTGGCACGATATCGCCACTTCGATCTCGCTCACAAAACTGACCCTTTCTTGCTGGCTAATCCTTTTCATTCCTCTTTTTTGTGATATTGTTACTTAGAAATAAATATATAAAAGTAACTTTATTACTAAAATAAAAAGCAAGATATAAAGGGGAAAAAATGAGCTCTCAACTACCCATCATACTGGCAAGCCATGGCCCTTTTGCACAAGGGCTACTGGAGTGTGCAGAAATGTTAATTGGCACTCAGGAAGATATCAGCGTGATATCCATCCAAAGAGAAAGCAATATTAATGAGGTCAAAAAGCAATTATTCGATACCTATCAGCGAATCAACCAAGGCAATGGTGTGCTCATTTTAGTTGACCTGCTCGGTGGTTCACCGTGCAACTTAGCCAGCGAACTGGTGTTAACACAAAATGATGTTGCGCTGTATTGCGGGATCAACGTCCCTACTTTCCTTGAGATTTTAAGTAATCGCGATTTGCCTTTACATGAAATTCATCAAGTTATCAATGAAGTGTTCCCAGACAGCTGCATTAATGTAGGTGAACAACTTAAACCTGTAATTCAAGATGAAACCGAACTTTAGGAGTAAACCATGCCAATTAATGTTGCTCGTATAGATGACCGACTGATCCACGGACAAGTGATTACCACGTGGGTAAAAAACTTCGATATTGAACAAGTCATTATCGTGAATGACAAAGTTGCCAATGATAGCGTACAGCAATCTGTTCTCACCATGGCTGCACCACCTGATTTGAAAGTGGTCGTTTTTGGCGTTGACAAATTTATCGAGGTATTAAAAAAAGCTGAAATCAAACGCCGCACCATGCTGCTTTTCACCAACAGCGTCGATGTGAACAAGCTGGTTGAGAATGGCTTAAAACTTGAAAAACTCAATGTGGGCGGAATGCGAATGCAAGAAGGACGCCGCAATTTATCCCGCGCCGTTGCAGTGACACCTGAAGAAGAACAAGCCTTTAAGTCATTAATCAACAATAACGTGGCCGTTGAAATTCAGATGGTGCCAAAAGACCCGATTGTTGAATTGAAAACATTACTCAATTAATTCATTTAATTATGCTTATTTTGAATAATAAGCAAGGAGCCTATTATGTTGGTTGAGGCCATTTTAATCGCAATTTGGGCGGGGATTTGTTCGCTGGATGATGTTGGTCCACAAATGCTCCGACGCCCACTATTAACGGGTACTGTCGCTGGTATTATTATGGGCGATATGGTTCAAGGGTTAGCGATCAGTGCCACATTAGAGTTAATGTGGATGGGTATTGGTAATGTGGGCGCATATTCTGCACCTGATATTATTGCTGGTTCAATTATTGGTGTTGCGCTGGGTATCGCTTCAAATGGTGGGATTGCAGCAGGTATTGCCCTCGCCGTTCCTGTCTCCATTTTATGTCAGCAATTACTGATCATTTGGCGCTCGTTTGCCAGTTTCTTAAACGTCTGGGCCAGTAAATCGATACTCGATGGTAACTATAGCGGTTTAACGAAAGTCCATTATTTTTCAACACCATTGTGGTTTTTCATTCGGGCAGTTCCATGTTTTATCGCCGTCTACTTCGGTAGTGACTTAGTCAACAGTATCTTAAATGCCGTTCCAGAAAGTATCCTAACGGGTATGGGCGTGGCTTCTAAACTGATCCCAGCCGTCGGTATTTGTATCCTGTTATTGATGTTACTCAAAGGCAGAATGTGGTTCTTTTTCCTACTCGGATTCATGCTCACCACCTATTTAAAACTGCCAATCATTCCAATTACTTTTATCGCCCTGGCTTTCGCCGTCCTGTATGACATGGCGTTCGCTAATGGCATGCGCCAAGCACCAGAAGAAAAAACAACTCAAACCTCCCAGAAAAATGAAGAAGAGGAGTACGACCTATGACCGATATCACTACCGATACTGTTTCAGATACGGCTTCTGAACAGAAAAAACTCACGAAAAAAGAGTTAAATGGGATGTTTTGGCGAATTCAGACCATGTCATTTTCCTATAACTATGAAAAGCTGCAAACCATTGGTTTTGCCCATTGCATGGTGCCAGTACTCGATAAGCTGTATGAAAAAGCCGACCAAGAAACACGTATTAAAGCGATGCAACGCCACTTTGAATTCTTTAATACTCAAATAAACGCGGGGGCACTGATCCTCGGTGTGACCGCGGCATTAGAAGAAAAAACCACTGAAGAAGAAAAAGAGGCCGTTGTTTCCGTGAAGGCTGGTCTTATGGGGCCTTTTGCAGGGCTTGGAGACAGTTTATTAAAATTTACGTGGTTGCCAATCTGCGGAAGTATCGGTGCGGCCTTTGCACTTCAAGGTAATATTATCGGCCCGATACTGATGTTCCTACTGTTTAACATCGTCAACATCGGTACCAAATATTTCTTTATTCATTACGGGTATAACAAAGGGGTTGATTTAATCGAGCAATCGAAAAAATCAAATATTATTCAACGTATTACCAATATAGCGAACGTCGTCGGGGTGATGGTCCTAGGCTCCTTGATAGCGACTACCGTCAAACTCTCCACCCCGCTAACTATTGCCGTGGGTGAGCAATCCATCAAAGTGCAAGAGATGTTTGACAAAGTTATCCCTAACTTACTTACCCTACTGTTTGCACTCGGTATTTTCTTCCTAGTCCGTCGGTTACAGGGGAAACACACAGTTGCATTGATTGTGGCCATTATGGTTCTCGGCGTGGTGTGTTCTATGTTTGGAATTTTAGGATGATTAAGGAAAATATATGGAAATCGCAGTAAATCGAATTAACGCGTCCACGCTGGAAATTAAATTCAGTGAAATACCCAGCTCACCAGCGGCTTTATATTGGACTGATGAGGCGAATACACAAATTCGCCCCGAAAATTTTATTACCGATAAACTGGAAAGTGCACTGACTGTGCACGACCCTTTTAATGCCAAACAACGTATTTATTTTATCTTGCAAACCGAAAGTGGGTGCCAACTGTTTGCTGAACGAACCTTACCCATTGAAGGGTTAAATAACTTTCGTGACTTTGGGGGATATACCACAACGGAAGGGAAGCAGGTCAAATGGGGGATGTTATACCGCTCTAATCACCTGTTTAATTTAAGTGAGCAGGCAAAAAACTATATTTCTCACCTCGGCATTAAAAGTATTATTGATTATCGAACCCAGAATGAAATCAATAAATTTCCCAACTGCCATATTGGTGAAGATAAAACTTATCATTTAGATGCAACAGCACAAACCGCAGAACTTGCCGCGCAGTTTGCGGCCTCGCCAGATAATGAAGACAAAGCGTTGATTGAGAGCGTTATCCACCATATTCCCAAAGAAATGGTTAACGGGGATGGGTTGCAAATATTGGAGCAATATCGCCAATTTGTTGTCAGCGAGAAATCCAAAGTTGCTTTCCACCAAATGGTTAAGGTGTTGCTTGATGAGCATAATAGCCCGAGTATTCAACACTGTAGAGGCGGCAAAGACCGAACAGGTTATGGCGCGTTGTTGATCCTTTCAATGTTAGGCGTGCCCAAAGAAACCATTGTGCAAGACTACATGGTGACCCATTTTAATCGGCTTGCGCGCAATGAAATTAAAATGGCAGGTTATCGAAAGATCACACAAGACCAAAATGTTTTGGATTATTTACTTTCATTAATTGATACCAAAGAGGCGTTTATTATTGAAGTCTTTAATGCAATGGAAGAAATCTCAGGCTCAGTTGAAGCTTATATTAAAAATGAGCTTAAATTTACCGATAACGATATCAAAAAATTAAAATCTATTTATTTAGATTAATTTTTATTTTAAAAAATTAGAGTTGATTAATTTAGCTGATTAAACGCTAGGGAATTTCATTTTCACAAAATGACAAAATAGCCACACTGAATCGTTCTTTGTGGCTATTTTATTTAAAAAATAACGATAATGATTAAATACTCAAGATCATCATTAACTATTCTATTAAATATGAATTATTGAAAATTTACTTTTGACCATAATACGCATTTTTGCCGTGCTTACGTAAATAATGCTTATCTAACAATTCTTGCTGCATTGCCCCTACCGCAGGCTGTAATTGACGAGTAAATAAATTCATATAGGCAATTTCCTCCAGAACGACCGCATTATGCACGGCGTTATCAGGGTTCGTTCCCCATGCAAACGGGCCGTGGCTATTGACTAGTACCGCAGGAACATCTTTTGCTGTAATGCCTTTTTCTCTAAAGGTTTCAATGATGACGTTGCCCGTTTCCCTTTCATAATCACCGGCAATTTCGCTTTCAGTCATTAAACGCGTGCACGGAATTTCACCATAAAAATAGTCAGCGTGTGTGGTGCCTAACGCGCTTAATGGTTGCCCTGCTTGTGCCCAAATAGTTGCGTGGCGCGAGTGAGTATGCACAATGCCACCAATTTCTGGGAATGCCTTATAAAGCGCCAAATGTGTGTCTGTGTCAGAAGAAGGGCGGTATTTCCCTTCGAGCACTTTCCCCGTTTCTAATGAAACGACGACCATGTCTTCAGCCTGCATGGTTTCATAATCCACGCCAGATGGCTTAATCACCATTAACCCTGCGTCACGATCAACGCCACTCACGTTCCCCCATGTGAACGTCACTAAGTTGTGCTTTGGTAAAGCAAGGTTCGCTTCAAAGACTTGTTGTTTGAGTTTCTCTAACATAATGATCCCCTAGCTATAAAATTTGCTTAAATATCAACAACAAAAATTTATTCTCTGGGTGTGTTTTGTGTGTTGATAACCTGTCTCTACCTATTAAGGTAAACAGATTCTGCTGATTTAAAAAGCAGCCACATTTACAAACTCGCAACAAATCAGGCTTACTCGGTCATACTCGGTCGTAATTGGTCGCATTTAGTCAAATTTCATATGTGGAAAAGTGACTGAGTTAGCCCATTTTTTTTTGTTTCTCATGGATTACACCGAAAGATAACGCAAATAATGAGATTCAAATCACAAATTGAATGTAACGAAACTCCCTGTGTTTCAAATACTGAAATAAAGATCACTTTAAAATGCTTTGTTTTTTTCAAAAAGGGATTACTTGAATCTAGTCACGACAAAAAAAAAGTAACGCAGGCAGAATAAATATCGTGGAAAGAATAGGAGCTAAAAATGTTACAAGCCGAACGCCATAAATTAATTTGTTCCCATGTTGCTCAAAATGGTTCGGCGTTAGTGCGTGAATTAGCTCAGTTATGTCTGGTTTCCCAAGAAACTATTCGCCGTGATTTAACGGTACTGGAGCGCGAGAATCGTATCATTCGTAGCTTCGGTGGTGCTGTCGCCATTGACCAAGAAGAAATACCGATGGTCAATGTGATGCCATCTTCAGTCAAACTCAGTCAAATGGTTGATGGTGCAGAGTCTTTTCGCAAAAGAACTGAAGAGCACCCCGATGCGAAAATGAAGATTTCCAAAGCTGCACTGAAATTTATCCAGCCTGGTGATTGTATTATGTTAGATAACAGCAGTACTTGCTGGTTTCTAGCAAGACAGATCCCTGACATTGATATCACTGTGGTCACGAATTCTGTCAAAATTATCCAAGCCTTAGCGTGCCGCGATCGAGTACGTGTTATTGGGATTGGCGGTGAATATTCAGAACGCCATGATGATTTTCATGGCCCGATTGCAGAAAGCATTATCCGTAGCTTCCAAATTAAAACCTTATTTTTATCGTGCCAAGGTTTTAATATTGAAAATGGTATTCGTGATGGTAGCGAAATAAACTCAAAACTGAAAAATATTATGCTGCAGGTTTCTGAGAATACTGTTTTGCTCGCCGATAACAGTAAGCTTGGAAAATATGCGTTTAGCCAAGTTTGTACATTTGATGATATTAATGTGCTAATTACCAATAAGCTTAATGATACTAATTTTCAAACACAATTTCCGAATTTGAATATTATCGAGTGCGATAAGTAATTTATTAAAATATAAAAAGTCCGTAACCGTGATGTAAGTAAAATAATAATTGTTAATTTATTTTCTGTATTAAAAAGTGCAGGGATATTATGTACCCATAATTCCTAAGCACTTAATTATAGGCATACCTAAATTCGATAATAACATTGACCCTACGTTGATGAGATAGCCGATTTTAGTATCCATCTACACTAAGGAATACAACTATGAACATGAAGAAGCTAGTTTTACCTTGTTTAATGAGCGTTGCACTGTTTTCAAATGTTGCGATGGCTGAATCTCAAAAAGCACAAAAACCCTTTACCATGGGCGTTGTGGTGAAAGTCGGTGGTATTCCTTGGTTTAACGTGATGGAACAAGGGATCACAGAAGAAGGTAAAAAACTCGGTGTGAATGCATTCCAAGTTGGTCCAACAACCGCTGATCCTGCAGAACAAGTTCGTGCAATCGAAGATTTAATCGCAAAAAAAGTGGATGTTATCGGTGTCGTGCCAAATGATGCAAAAGTGCTTGAGCCTGTACTGAAACGTGCACAAGAAGCGGGTATCAAAGTTATCACCCACGAATCACCAAACCAAACGAACGCAGACTGGGACTTCGAATTACTCGACACCCAAAGTATGGGCGCTAACCATATGAGAGATATGGCTGCCTGTATGGGTGAAGAAGGTAAATACGCCATGTTTGTCGGTAGCTTAACCGTTCCTCTGGTAAATGAGTGGGCAGATGCGGCCATCGCTTACCAAAAAGCCAACTACCCGAAAATGCAAATGGTCGATGACCGTTTCGGCGTAGCTGAATCCGTTGATGACTCAATGCGTACCGCTAATGACCTGTTATCCAAACATAAAGACCTAAAAGGCATCATGTCATTCGGTTCACAAGGCCCTATCGGTGCGGGTCGTGCTATCGATAAACGCCGTAAAAATGCTGAAACATGCGTATTCGGTACTTTCACCCCAGGCCAAGGCATCAAATTACTGGAAAAAGGCGCAATTGATGGCGGTTATATTTCCAATCCAAAAGTGGCAGGGCAAGTTTTCGTTCAAGTTGCGACCGCAATGATGAATGGCGAAGCGATCAAAGATGGCGTTTCAATCGGGGATATGGGTGAAATTAAAGTCAGTGGCAACACAATTTTAAGCGATAACCCAGTTAACCTGAATATTGAGAATACCAAAAAACTGGTTGAAGTCGGCCTGTAATTACCCTCTATAAAATGTCATATAAAACAAAAAAATAAGATTTACCCAGATTTTAAATTTTCTGTTTTCAAATCGTTCGAGTTGCCACCAATAGCGTGGCAGCTTGAATGATGAAGAACAAGCCAACACCAATTTATTTGCAGTAGGAATTGTACTTATGACAACCACCTCAAAAGCTGACAAATCCGATCCACTCATTACCTTGCGCGACCTTTCAAAAAGCTTTGGCGGCCACCGCGCGCTACGCAATATCGATTTGACGCTCAACAAAGGTGAAGTGCACTGCTTAGCGGGCACGAATGGGTGTGGGAAGAGCACACTGATCAAAACCATTAGTGGTGTCTATGCCCCTGATGACGGTAGCAAAATTGAGATAGACGGCAAAAGCTACAACCGTCTTACCCCAGACAAAGCCCGTGAATTGGGCGTGCAAGTTATCTACCAAGATTTATCGTTATTTCCGAACTTAACCGTTGCGGAAAATATTGCATTTGAACTGAATCTCAAAGGCTATTTTGGTTGGTTTCGTCAAAAACAACTGCGCGAAAAAGCATTAGAGATCTTAAACGAACTCGCTTTTACCATTAATCCAGACACGCCCGTGCAGTTTTTACCCATCGCCCAGCGCCAGCAAGTCGCAATTTGCCGTGCATTAGTCGCAGACGCACGTCTGGTGATTATGGATGAGCCAACAGCTTCCTTAACCCGTACCGAAGTAAACCAGCTTTTATCTACAGTTAACTATTTAAAAAATAAAGGTATTACGGTCGTATTTGTTAGCCACCGTTTGGAAGAAGTGAAAGAAATTTCAGACCGTATTACGGTTATCCGTGATGGGCAAAAAATTGGCACATGGCCAGCAGAAGGCCTCACTACCCGTAAAATCACTGAACTCATGACGGGCTTAGACATCGTCCATGAGCGTAAGCCACCAAATAATGCCGAAGACCGCCGTTCCGTGTTAGAGCTGAAAAACTTAAGCCGTGCGGGGCAATATAGCGATGTTTCACTGAACTTAAAACGCGGTGAAGTACTGGGTTTATGTGGTTTGTTAGGTTCTGGCCGTACTGAGCTCGCCTTATCGCTGTTTGGGATCACCCATCCCGATAGCGGTGAAATGAAAATTGAAGGCAAGCCAGTTAAGTTAAAAAACAATACCGATGCGATTAAACATGGCATTGGTTATGTCTCTGAAGACCGCCTGACATTAGGTGCGATTTTGCAACAATCCATCGCGGACAATATGGTGATTTCGATTCTGGATCGCCTTAAAACCCCACTGCATTTAATCGATGAAAAACAGTGCCAAGAAATTGTGCAAGAGTGGATCGCCGACTTAGACATCAAAGTCACTGACCCCAATAACGCCCTTTCGACGTTATCGGGCGGTAACCAACAAAAAGTGGTACTGGCGAAATGGATTTTAACACGCCCTAAAGTGTTAATTTTAGATTCACCAACCGTTGGGGTCGATATTGGTGCAAAAGACAGTATTTACAAGCTAATCCACCGCTTATCAGGTGTGGGAATTTCCATTTTATTAATTACCGATGAAGCCTCCGAAGCTTATTACAACTGTGACCGAATTATACATATGAAACAAGGTTCTATCGTTAAAGAGATTGTGACGGATTCCATCAATGAGCAGCAATTGGAGGAAATCATCAATGGCTAATTGGCAAAAACTTCGTCCCCAATCTGTCGAAGGTTGGTTAACGTGGGTCATCCTAATTATGGTGATTTTCTTTACCACCATGAGCCCGCAATTTCTGACGATCCAAAACTTACTCGACCTCAGTGAAAGCTATGCGGTTACAGGCATCTTTGCATTAGGGTTATTTGTTGTCTTAGTCACCGGCGGGATTGATATTTCCTTCGCTGCCGTGGCTTCTGTGGTGCAGTACGTCATAGCGACATGGCTACTTCAAGGCTTTATTGCCAGCCCAGCATTAAGCATCACGCTGGCGATTATCATCGGGATCACTTTTGGCTTAATCAACGCGATTTTAATTTACTCGCTGAATGTGGTGTCGATCATTATCACCATCAGTATGCAATCACTGCTATTTGGTATGTTGATGTGGCTAACTAACGGGCACAGCATTTATGACCTGCCTGATTGGTGGGTTGATCCTGTGACCATCTTACCTTTCGAGGTAGACGGGGAATATTACCAAATTGGCTTGCCACTCGTTGTTATGTTGGGGATCGCCTGTTTAACCTGGATTTTAATGAACAAAACCCACATTGGTCGCCAACTGTATGCAGTGGGGGGTAGTCAAGAATCAGCATCTCGCATCGGGATTCGGGTATGGGTAATTTACCTGTTTGCATACGGTTATCTTGGTGCAATGGCGGCCATTGGCGGCATGTTACAGACCTACCGTATGAGCGAAGTCGTGCCAAGTGCTCTCGTGGGAGGTGAGTTAGATGTACTCGCGGCAGCCGTGTTAGGGGGAGCAAGTTTATCTGGTGGGCGCGGAAGCGTTATTGGTACGCTGATGGGGGTATTCCTCATCGGTATCTTGAAAAACGGCCTTAACCTGATTGGTGTCTCAAACTACTTCGTCAATATCGTCATCGGTATGGTTATTCTCATTGCGATTTGTATTACCCACTATAAGAAACGCAAAGAGACGGACGTAGGTTTTGTTTAACAGGAATATCACCATGAAAAAACAAGCTTTTTTTAAAATTGATGGCTCTGTTATCGGACTGCTTTCAATCTTTGTACTGGCTATCGCGGCCTTCAGTATCGCGATGCCAGGGCACTTTTTCACTCAAAATACATTTTTGAGTATTACCTTCCAGCTCCCTGAGTTGGGGTTACTGACATTTGCCATGTTCGTGCCTATGTTAAGCGGCGGCTTGAACCTTGCGATCATCAGTACTGCCAACTTAACTGGGTTGTTTATGGCGTGGGTATTTATCAACTATCTCCCCGTCGATGCAGGTACGGGCACGCAGATTATGTGGCTCGTGATAGCTTTAGTGGGCGCCACAGTGATCGCCGTGATTATCGGTAGCTTAACGGGGTTAATGATTTCCCATATCGGTGCCCACCCTATCCTCGTGACTTTAGGGACAATGACCATCATCAGCGGTATTGGCGTATACCTGACCAAAGGTGCGGCGCTCAGTGGGATGCCACCGATTGTACGCGCTATCGGTTCTGATACCGTCTTTGGTGTACCGATTGCCATGATTATCTTTATTGTCACCGCTGTTTTATTGGCGCTGTTCTTAGGCTGTACCCGCTTGGGTAAAAACATCTACATGAGCGGCAGCAATATTAACGCAACGTGGTTCAGTGGCATTCGAACTGACCGTGTGATGATAGCGATTTACACCATTTCGAGCCTGCTGTGTGTGCTGGCAGGGCTGATTATGATGGCGCGCTTTAACTCGGCGCGTATGGGATACGGTGACTCTTATTTATTACTGACCATCCTTGCTATCGTATTAGGCGGAACCAACCCATTCGGGGGAGTTGGTAAGGTGAGCCGTGTGTTCTGTGCACTCTTGGTTTTGCAGGTGATTGCTACAGGTTTAAGCCTGCTCGGTATCAGCTTGCACTTTAACCTTGCGGTTTGGGGTATCACCTTAATCTTGGCGTTAGCGTTCAAATTCTTTAAAGAAAAATGGAGCGCCAAACGTGCGATGACCCGTAACCAAAAACTCAATAAAGCATCGTCACAAAGTTAAATTTTTCAGGGAGATTATTATGCGCAAGCATCCGATTGGAATTTATGAAAAAGCCTTACCGAAAAACAGCAGCTGGTTAGAAAAGTTAGCCATAGCCAAAGCCGCGGGATTTGATTTTGTTGAAATGTCGGTGGATGAAACTGACGAGCGCCTTGCCCGATTAGACTGGAGCCAAGCAGAGCGCTTAGCACTCGTCAAAGCCATGCAAGACACTGGCGTTCGCATCCCAAGTATGTGTTTATCTGGTCATCGTCGCTTCCCATTTGGTAGCCATGATGAAGCCACGCGCGTGACGGCATATACCTTAATGGAAAAAGCCATCAAACTGGCTCAAGACTTAGGTATCCGCACTATCCAGTTGGCTGGCTACGATGTCTACTATGAAGAGCAAGATGCCCAAACCATTGCAAATTTTGAAAAAGGGATGCAATGGGTCAGTGAAATCGCAGCCGCTTCCCAAGTAATGTGTGCGGTGGAGATCATGGATACACCATTTATGAATTCCATTAGCAAATGGCAAGCATTATCCGACAAAATTCGCTCACCATGGTTCAGCGTTTACCCAGATGTCGGCAACCTGACAGCTTGGGGTAATGATGTAGAGCAAGAATTCACAAAAGGTATTGAACATGTCGCGGCTATTCATTTAAAAGATACTTATGCTGTCACTGACACCTGTAAAGGGCAATTTCGCGATGTGCCATTTGGTGAAGGTTGCGTCGACTTTGTGAGTTTATTCAAGCTGTTAAAACGTCTAAATTACCGTGGTACTTTCTTAATTGAAATGTGGACGGAAAAAGCCGATGAGCCACTAGTCGAAATTATTAAAGCGCGTCAGTGGATGGAAGATAAAATGCAGCAAGCGGGTTGGAACAACGCGTAAAGGAGCCCAAAATGAGCACATTTTTTATGGGTGTTGACCTCGGTGGGACAGTCATTAAAGCGGGGATCTACACGCCTGAAGGCCAAGAAATTACTGTTGCTGAACACCCGTTTCCCACCGAAAGCCCTGAGGCGGGCTTCAGCGAACGGAATATGAACGAACTATGGCAAGCTTCTTGCCATGTTATCCGCGATGCCATCAAAAACAGCCGATTAAATGCATCCCAAATATCTGGCGTCAGTTTTTCCTCACACGGTAAAGGCCTGTACTTATTAGATAAACAGGGTAAACCTGTTCGCAAAGGGATTGTGTCCTCGGACTCACGCGCCCAAGCCATTGTCGATAAATGGCATCAAAATGGCACCGCAGACAACGCTTATCCGCTGAGTTTGCAGCAGCTGTGGGCTTCACACCCTGTCGCATTACTGCGTTGGTTAAAAGAAAACGAGCCCGATAACTACCGCGATACGGGCCATATTTTGATGGTACACGACTATATTCGGTACCGCCTAACTGAACAAATCGCGTGTGAAGAAACCAATATTTCAGGTAGCCAGCTGTTTAACCAAATCCAATCGGGTTATGACCCTAAACTTTGCCAACTTTTCGGCATTGATGAGGTGAATGATAAGCTCGCCCCTGTTATCAATTCCGCAGAGCTTGCGGGGACAGTTACTCGCCAAGCGGCTGAAGAATCAGGCCTTATGGAAGGAACGCCTGTATTTGGCGGCTTCTTTGATGTCGTTGGCGCAGCATTAGCATCGGGTGTCAGTCAAAAAGACAAACTCAGCGCAGTTGCAGGAACATGGACAATTTCCACTCGTGTTTTCGACGAAATTGTTCCCTCAGACTACCCGTATGTTTGGAGCAAATACTGTATTCCAGGCACCTATTTTGTCCATGAGGGCAGCCCAACGTCAGCCAGTAATTTGGCATGGTTTACTCGCCATTTCTTCAACCAACGGTTGCAAGATTATGACGTGCTAAACCATTGCGTTGCCGAAGGGGCAACACGGAAAAACGATATTTTGTTCTTTCCCTGGCTGTACGGTTCGAACTACCACAGTAACCTACATGGCGGCTTATTAGGCTTGAGCTCACACCACACCGACGCGGACATTGTTTACGCTATTTACCAAGGCATCGTGTTCTCGCATTTACTGCACCAAGACCGCATTGTTGGCCTTGATAATGCCACTGAATCCATCCGTTTCACGGGTGGGCCAACACAATCACCACTGTGGATGCAGATGTTCTGTGATGCCAGTAATTTGCCGCTAGATGTTGTGAACGTGCAACAATCTGGCTGCCAAGCTGCGGCATTGTGTGCTGCGGTAGGGAGCGGGTATTATTCAGGTTTTGATGCGGCGATTGCCGCGAGTACGCCCAAAATCACCACTTACCAACCTAATGCGCTAGGTCACCAGCAATTACGTGATAAATTCACGCGTTTTAAAGCGGTCGCGGATGCATTAAGTCGTCATTAAATACACGAAAATCATAAAGGCAGCGCTGATATTAAGCCCTGCCTTTATTTTTGTTCAATTAATCCGCAACAACTTTTGTGTTAACCGTTGCAGGGGAAAGCACGGTATCCTGCGGTAAGCTGTCATATTTCACAAACTCATCTCGTGGGAAAACAAACACATCGATATCTTTTTCTGGTGTGATAGTGTCCGCGACAATACTTTTTGCTGGCGATGTCAGGTTCGTTTCAACCCCTAACCAAGACGCAAAGTAATCAAACAAATTCCACTCACTTAACGTTTCATCACGGAATTCACGTTGTGTATCGTCCGAATTCATCACCACTAGCGGAATTTGATACGCCCCTTTCACCAATTGTCCGTGGCGTAGATACAAGTTGCCCTCTTTAATGAAGCCTTTATATTCTGCCTCCAAAGCCGCAACGTGCTGCTTATTCGCTTTCACTAAACCTTGCCCATGGTCAGCAAAATACAGGATGGAGAATGGGTTTTCACCATTTTTATTGTTTTCTTGCAAAATGTTATACACGTCACCAATAAAATCATCACTGAGTTTTATCCCTGAGACATAACAATTCACCAGACTGCCCCACCCTGTATCAAACTGCTCAGGATTGATGTTGTAGTTCTCTTTGATAAGCCCACATGCGCCTTTTGGCCAGCCATCATGATGTGGCCCCCACATATGCACAAAAATCACTTTTTCTTTGTCTGACGGGTTATTTAATGCAGCTTTAAAGGCGGGCAGCATTTTGAAGTCGTTAGTGAGTTTATTCACACTATCGTCAACCGTAAATTTCTCTTGTACAAACAAGTTTTCAAACCCAGCTTTACTGTCCCTTACGGGTAAAAAATAATTGGCTTTTAAAAAGTAGTTCGTAAAACCGATTTCATCGTCCCCAAAACTACCGTTATTACCAATATAGTAGGTTTCATAGCCCGCTTGGTTGGCAAGGTCAACAATGGAATTATTGTTGTAATATGGCTTTTCGTGGTGCTCAGTGATAGTGCTGAGATCATTTTTGGCTAATGCACGAGTCAGCGTTGGTACAGTATTCGACGCAGCGCTGATAAAGTGGTTAAAAAAACGACCATTTACTGAAGACAGAAACGGCGTGTTTTCCAATGGATAGCCATAGGTGTGCATATAGTTTTTATTGGTACTTTCCCCGATGATGACAACCTTTATCTTGTATTTGTCCGCATTTTTCTTGGTAATTTGAATATCTGTTTTGGTATTCACGCCATAACAAAGATCGGCGTTGGATTTTGCTGCTTGTATGAGTTCAGGCGTACATGCTTTGGTATACACTCCTGCATTTTCGGTGGTGTTCGCCTGCGCCCATGAAACTGTGGTCAGTAACAGCGTGCTGTAGAATGCGGTGGTATTGATTAATTTCATCTCCAGATCCTTCATTTTTATCGTTTATTTTTTCTATACTGATGGAGCAAACCGATAAAATTTTTTTGCATGGCTTTCGCATAACTTTTTCCATAGCTTTTTGTCATAACAGCATGCACCAAAATTTCATCACTCAGTCAATATATTGAAATAATATTTCATTGAAAGCGTTAGGTTAAGAAATTGGGATACAAGTACCAATAAAAAATATCTAAAATGGAGAGAAAAATACCTTGTTTGTGTTATCACGACCTTTACTCAGCTTTTAATTTCTTTATTAAACAAATAATTACTGAGTTATAGCTGCCTTCCTATTCGGCATTTTTTTCACTTGCATTCATTACATTAAGAGTTGTGATGGAGATCGGTAATTCAGCGTTTACCAAGCCTGGATTAGTGATATAGCTCTTATTTTCCATTTTCCTCGCTAGAAACCAAAATGGAACCGATTCCATAATAAGTTATTCGCAATGGCAATGGGGTTTGTCCCCTCCAAGAAGACAGAGGAAAGTCATGAGCAAAGAAATTATTGTCGTTACCGCCGCCTACGGCGCACAAACCGTAAAACAGCTGGGGGGTCAACAGGCTTTATTTGATGTTATTCAAGGGGCAAACGCTGATGGTGTCGAGATCCGTCAAGAGTTATTGCTCCCCAACGATAACCTTGATGATATCGCTAATGGGCTGCAAACAAGGCAACTCAGCGCGGTCTATTCTGTGCCAGATACCTTATTTCAGCACCATTTACCGATTGAAATCACAAAACTACAGCGTTATTTCGACGATGCAAAAAAGTTGAATGCCTGTTTCCTTAAACTCTCGTTAGGTGACCTGCCAGAACAGTACGATTTAACGGACGTTATCAACCTACTCAAACATTATTCCACCCAGCTAGTTATCGAAAATGACCAAACAGAGGTCGGTGGTCATATTGCCCCACTCCGACGCTTTTTTAAGGATGTCGTGGCACAAAATATGCCAATCAAAATGGCATTCGATATGGCCAATTGGCACTGGCTCGGTGAAAACCCTGTCGTTGCCGCACAACACTTTGCCCCTTTGGTCGCCTACATCCACGTAAAAGCCAGCCAGTTACGTGCAGATAATAAACGCGTTGCTGTTGCCCTTGATGATAGCAACGGATCATGGAAAGCCGTCTTAAAATTACTACCTAACAACGTTCCCCGCGGGATTGAATTCCCTCTTGAGGGTGATGACCTACGCGCGGAAACTGAACACTATGTTTCTCTGTTAAACGAGATTTAATTCATGAAAAATCAATTAGATGTTGTAACCCTTGGCGAAGCCATGATGATGTTTGTGGCGATAAATACTGGTGAGCTCCATGAAGTTGAAAGCTTTGTTCGCCGTGCTGCGGGAGCAGAACTGAATGTGGCGATAGGTCTTTCTCGTATCGGCTTAAAAAGCGGCTGGGTGAGTCGCCTAGGCAATGATTCTTTTGGGCGCTTTATCCAAAGTACACTAGATAAAGAACATGTTGATCATCAATGTGTTAAATTCGATGAAAATTACCCAACGGGCTTTCAGCTTAAATCTAAAGCTGAAAATGGAACCGATCCCAAAGTGGAGTATTTCCGTAAAGGTTCAGCAGCAAGTCATTTAGACCTCACTGATTTCAATGAAGATTATTTTTCCTCTGCACGCCACTTACATTTAAGCGGCGTCGCCGCAGCGCTTTCTGCCACCAGTTACCAATTATCACTCTATGCTGCGAAATGGATGCGAAATGTAGGAAAAACATTATCTTTTGACCCTAACTTGCGCCCATCGTTATGGCGCAGTGAAAATGAAATGGTGGCGCAATTAAACCAGTTAGCCTTTCACGCCAATTGGGTCTTGCCAGGTTTAAAAGAGGGGAAAATCCTCACAGGTTTTGACCAACCCGAAGCCATTGCCGATTTTTACCTCTCGCAAGGGGTAGAAGCCGTTGTCATCAAAACAGGTGAGCAAGGCGCTTATTATAAAACATCAAATAACCAGCAAGGTATCGTCCCTGCTTACTTAGTCAAAAATGTGGTGGATACCGTTGGCGCTGGCGATGGCTTTGCCGTTGGGGTTATTAGCGCGCTTCTCGAAGGGTTATCTTTACCTCAAGCCGTCGAAAGAGGAAACTTTATCGGTGCAAGGGCTATCCAAGTGATTGGTGATAGTGAAGGCTTACCGACGAAAGCGCAGTTACAGCAAGAAATAATGGCATTTTCCCCCTCAACCACCGCAGATGCTGCGTGCTAAGAAGGAATAGATTATGACAACCAGAGCTCCTGCGATGTCACGTTGGTGGCGCATTATGCCAATCGTGTTTATCACCTACAGCCTTGCCTACCTCGACCGCGCAAACTATAGCTTTGCCGCTGCCGCAGGGATCAACGCCGACCTAGGGATTACCAAAGGGATGTCCTCCCTGCTTGGTTCCCTATTTTTCTTGGGGTACTTTTTCTTCCAAATCCCTGGGGCTATCTACGCGGAGAAACGCAGCGTCAGAAAACTGATTTTTGCCTGTATTTTCCTGTGGGGTATGTTTGCCAGCTTGACAGGGATGGTCAGCAATATCCCTATGTTGGTGATTATCCGTTTCAGCTTAGGTGTGGTCGAAGCCGCGGTCATGCCAGCCATGCTTATCTACATCAGTAACTGGTTCACTCAATCCGAACGCTCACGAGCGAATACCTTTTTAATTTTAGGTAATCCCGTAACAGTGTTATGGATGTCAGTGTTATCGGGTTACTTAATCCAAGCTTTTGGTTGGCGTGAAATGTTCATCATTGAAGGTGTTCCCGCGGTTTTATGGGCATTTTTCTGGTGGCGAACTGCACGTGATAAACCAAGCCAAGTTAATTGGTTAAGCCAACAAGAAAAAGACGATTTAGACAAAATCCTCAGTGATGAACAAAAAAATATTAAACCTGTACGCAATTACCGCGAGGCGTTCAAATCACGCAATGTTGTGCTGCTGTGCGCACAATATTTCTGCTGGAGTATCGGGGTTTATGGCTTTGTGTTATGGCTACCTTCGATTATTCGCGGTGCATCAAACTTAGGCATGGTAGAAACAGGCTGGCTCTCTGCGGTGCCATATCTTGCCGCCACGTTGGCGATGATTTTGGTATCATGGGCTTCAGACCGTATGCATAACCGTAAATTATTTGTCTGGCCAATGCTCTTAATCGGCGCAGTGTGCTTTCTTGGTTCTTACATGCTAGGCAATTCAAATTTCTGGTTATCTTATACATTACTGGTGATTGCGGGTGCCGCCATGTACGCACCTTATGGCCCATTTTTTGCGATTATCCCTGAAATGTTACCGAAAAACGTGGCTGGAGGCGCAATGGCGCTGATCAACAGCATGGGGGCCTTGGGGTCATTCTTTGGCTCATGGTTTGTCGGTTACCTCAATGGTGCCACAGGAAGCCCAAGTGCTTCCTATATGTTTATGGGTCTAGCATTGTTAGCCTCAGTGTTCTTTACGCTAATTGTGAAACCCAACCAAGAACCGAACAACAGTTCCGCTATCGCCAAACACGCTTAATAAGGGGCAACCATGAAAAAGAATGTTATTTTGTATAAAACGATCCCCAATACGCAACTTGCACGCTTACAGCAGCAATTTAATGTTACTGTTTTTGATGAAGTGACAGAAGAAAACAGAGCGAGTTTCCAGCAAGCATTAAGTACCGCAGAGGGTATTATTGGCGCAAGCTACCCGATTACGGCAAAAGAGCTAGCCCTTGCGCCACACTTAAAAGCAGCATCAACCATTTCAGTTGGCGTTGACCAGTTTGACATTGACGCTATGAATGCTCGTAAAATCCCCTTAATGCACACCCCCAATGTGCTCACTGAAACCACCGCAGACACTATTTTCACCTTAGTACTTTGCAGTGCCCGCCGCATTATTGAAATGGCGGAAATGGTGAAAAATGGTCAATGGACAAAAAGCATTGGCGAAAGTGATTACGGCAGTAACGTGAATGGCAAAACCATCGGTATTTTAGGTATGGGTCGTATTGGTTATGCCGTGGCAAAGCGCGCAAATGCAGGCTTTGGCATGCCTGTTCTCTATTACAGCAACCATGCACATGCAGAGGCTGAGACAAAACTGAATGCCCGACGCTGTGATTTAGATACGCTACTGAAAGAGTCTGACTTTGTTTGCGTGGTAGTCCCATTATTGCCA
Source organism: Providencia xihuensis (assembly GCF_041953405.1). Lineage (NCBI taxonomy): Bacteria > Pseudomonadati > Pseudomonadota > Gammaproteobacteria > Enterobacterales > Morganellaceae > Providencia > Providencia xihuensis. The sequence continues at coordinate 3,931,552 of NZ_CP169565.1, forward strand.
TCCACGGAAAAACTGATCGGTAAAACCGAGCTGGCGAAAATGAAACCTAGCGCATTTTTGATCAATGGTTCTCGCGGGAAGATTATTGATGAAGCGGCGCTGATTGCAGCCTTAGAAAATGGCACGATACGCGGTGCGGGCTTGGATGTGTTTGAGGTAGAGCCACTACCAACAGATTCTAAACTGCTCACATTACCGAATGTGGTTGCCCTGCCCCACATCGGTTCTGCCACCCATGAAACGCGCTATGCGATGGTCGAATGTGCAGTCGATAACCTCATTGCCGCACTAAACGGTGACCTTAGCGAAAATTGCGCCAATATAAGCGCGATACAAGCACGCTAGTTTCTATCGATAACACAAAGAGGCGCTCCCCTCTTTGTGTTATCCTGCCTTACAATGTGGTTGAATTCCTCACCACTAACTCACCATGGAACAGATATTGTGTTGGGGCTTTTTCGGGATTTTCCAGCTTTTCTAATAAACACTCAACCGCTTTGTGGCCCATTTCGGCTGTAGGCTGTGAAACAGAGGTGATCCCTTGCCCAGCAAAGGCCGCCCATTCGAGGTTATCAAAACTGAGAAAGCCAATATCTGCCCCCCAACGTAACCCTTGTTGGTTCATCACATAGGCAAGCTGCAAGGTTAACACACCATTTGCCGCCACAATCGCTTTACGCATACCACGGTGCGAAGCGCAAAAGTTGGCAACGATGGAATCTAATTGCGCTGGGTCTGGTAAGGTGATTTGGTGAAACTCGCCTTTTACTTGCCCTTGCTGGTTTAGCAAGCGTTGGAAAGTTTGCAGGCGCTCTTTACGCGCGCTGTTATATTCAATGGGTTCGGTCACAAAGCAAATTGCCTCGAAACCTTGTTCTATCAAGTGGTTAAATGCCATCTCAGCAGATGCAGGGTTATCTAAGCCGACCATATCACATGGGAAATCCTCGATTTTTCTATCGAGTAAAACAAAAGGCAATGTGGTTTGTTTTAGCACATCAATAAATTGTGCGTTCACCCCCGCTGAATTAATAATTAACCCATCAACACGGTAGCCTTTTAATAACTGAATAAATTGGCATTCCAGCTCAATGCTATTGTTTGCATTGCACACCACCGTCATAAACCCTTGCTTGATGGACTCTGACTCGACCCCTTTGAGCACCTCCACCGAGAATGGATTTCCGATATCGGCAATAATCAACCCTATCAACCCTGTACGACCATGCTTTAAGCTACGCGCCATTTGGTTTGGGCGATAATTCAATTCTTGGATTGCTGCTTCAATACGTTGGCGCATGTTATCCGACAGCAAATGTAATTCACCGTTTAAATAACGTGAGATACTGGTTTTCCCTGCCTGTGCTTTGGCAGCCACATCTTTAATTGTTGCTACTTTTTGAATTTTCGGTGCCATCGCGCGCGTTTTTTCCATGTGATGAAAAGAAAGGCTAATGCCTTATCTTACTCGAATTAACAGCAATTTTCTTGCCATATTCATCTAACTTGCTGTTTTAGCCACTGAATAAAAATATCTGCTTTGGGGTTACGTTTTTCATTTAACATCGCAAAATAGTGGCGTTGTTGACACTTGAGTGCAATATCACCAAAAGGCATCACTAGCTCTTGGCGCTTAATGCGTTTTTCAACCAACTGCTTGCGTCCCATTGCCACGCCCGCATGGTTCATGGCTGCTACAATCGCCAAGTCTGAGCGGTCAAAACATAGGTTCCGACGGTGAGGAAATAACGATAACTGGTAGTGTTCGCTCCACGCTTTCCATTCATCATAATCGGAGTTACTGCTCCAAGCCTGCCTGTCATGCAACAAAGTACAGTTTTTGAGTTGATAAATATTGTCCATCAAATCATGCTGCTTGGCATATTGTGGGCTGCATACAGGCACAATGGATTCAGGCATTAAATCTTCGCAATACAAGTTAGGCCGCGTAATATCATCGTAATAAATCGCCACATCAATACCATAACCACGAAAATTAACGTCATCATTCCCCGTTAATAAATTGAGCTGAATTGACGGGTATTGGTTGGTAAAGTCAGCAATTTTAGGGATAAGCCAACACTGGGCAATAGAAGGCCGTGAATACACGGTCAATTCCCCTGAAATCTCTTGGTTTTTAATATCCAGAATTTCTTGGTTGATATCATCCAAGTTTTTGCGCAGTGCCCAATAAATCCGCTCGCCGTCCGCGGTTAGCTCAATACGCCGATGAAAACGCTCAAATAACTTAAAGCCTAATTCCTCTTCAAGGGTATTAATTCGGTGGCTCACTGCACTAGGCGTTAGCGCCAATTCTTGTGATGCAAGAGCAAAAGAACAATGACGAGCCGCCGCTTCAAAAGTGTGTAAACGGGAAAGCTGATGGCTTGACAGCCGCTTATGCCATTGAATAAAACCCGATTGCTCAAAGGGATTAAGATTAGGTGACATCGAACCTCCTCGGTCAGTTCTGCATTTTTCCAGAATAGCGCGTTTAACATGAATTATTATGATGCAAATCGGTAAATCACCCTTTTTTATGACCAATATCACGCCATTGAGTTAATTTAATTCACCTAAGACTTAAGTTTCATCGTTTGTCACTCCTGCATATTTATTATCCAATATAGGCACAACAACAAAATGATTAGGGGTAGGATATGGACTCTACAATGTGGATGCTCGGCACGCTGGTTATTAGTATCTTGCTGATCATCGTTTCAATTATTAAATTTAAGTTTCACCCTTTTTTAGCCCTTTTACTCGCCAGCTTCTTTGTCGGTATCTCCATGAAAATGAACCCGTTAGAAATGGTAAATGCCATTGAAAATGGGATTGGTGGTACACTTGGTTTCCTCGCCGCCATTATCGGGCTGGGGACTATCCTCGGAAAAATGATGGAAATCTCGGGGGCTGCGGAACGCATCGGCGTCACCTTACAAAAAAGCCGCTGGTTAACCCCCGATGTCACCATGGTGTTAATTGGTTTAATCTGCGGTATCACCCTGTTTGTTGAAGTCGGTGTGGTGTTATTGATCCCACTGGCGTTTTCCATTGCCAAAAGAACCAATACCTCGTTATTAAAACTCGCTATTCCACTTTGTACTGCACTGATGGCAGTGCATTGCATCGTGCCACCACACCCTGCCGCGCTATTTGTCACCAATGAATTAGGTGCAGATATTGGTACGGTAATTGTTGCAGGGTTGGCTGTGGGGCTAGTGGCTTCATTAGTGGGTGGGCCACTATTTCTGAAATTCCTAGGTGAGCGTTTACCGTTTAAAACCGTACCAGAGGCATTTTCTGACCTCGAGGTGCGTGACGAAAAAGACTTACCCTCTTTAAGTGCCACATTATTTACCGTTTTACTGCCAATTATTCTCATGTTAATCAAAACAGCCGCTGATTTAAACATGAGTAAAGACAATCAGTTATATACCTTACTACAGTTTATCGGTAACCCCATTACCGCCATGTTTATTGCCGCGTTTGTCGCGTATTACATGCTAGGTATTCGCCGTAATATGGGCATGAGCGTATTGCTCAGTAAAACCGAAGAAAGCTTTAGTTCGATCGCCAATATCTTACTGATTATTGGTGCAGGTGGTGCATTTAACGGCATTTTAAAAGGTAGCGGACTGAGTGATTCTCTTGCGTTAGTGCTTTCTGGTATCGACATGCACCCAATTTTGCTGGCATGGTTAGTGGCGATTATTCTGCACGCTGCTGTCGGCTCCGCCACTGTTGCCATGATGGGCGCCACCGCCATTGTGGCACCGTTAATGCCAATGTACCCACACATCAGCCCAGAAATTATGACATTAGCCATTGGTTCTGGTGCGATTGGTTGTACTATCGTCACAGACTCCCTGTTCTGGCTGGTTAAACAATATTGTAATGCCACCTTGGCTGAAACATTCCGTTTTTATAGTGTCGCCACCCTTATCGCATCCCTTGTTGCGCTGGCAGGCACCTTTGCACTTTCATTTGTGATTTAAAAGAGAGTAATTATGACTCAGATAAACGTGAATAAGTTAATTGCTGACTACCCTTTAGTTCAGGACTTAATCAATTTAAAACACGTGGCATGGTTCAACCCTAACGCCACCACCACAGAAGCGGGTTTACCTTATGTGGGGCTGACCATTAGTGATGTTCAAGATGCCGAAGCGCGTTTAAACCGTTTTGCACCGTATTTGATGAAAGCGTTCCCAGAAACACAAGCTACTCAAGGGATTATCGAATCTGATGTAGTTGCAATCGCCAATATGCAAACCGCGCTCGAAGCGCGTTACCAAACGCCAATCACCGGGAAAATTTTATTAAAGAAAGATAGCCACTTGCCTATTTCTGGCTCTATCAAAGCGCGCGGGGGGATTTATGAAGTACTCACTCACGCCGAAAAACTAGCACTTGGGGCAGGGTTGTTATCCATTGATGATAATTATGAAGTTCTATTTTCTGATAAATTCCGCCAATTCTTTAGCCAATATAGTATCGCGGTTGGCTCAACAGGTAACTTAGGGATGTCTATCGGCATCATGAGTGCCAAATTAGGCTTTAGCGTCAGCGTGCATATGTCTGCGGATGCGCGCCAGTGGAAGAAAGACAAACTACGCTCACATGGCGTTAATGTCGTTGAATATGAACAAGATTACAGCATTGCCGTTGAACAAGGTCGTAAAGAAGCAGAACAAGACCCAAATTGTTTCTTTATTGATGACGAAAACTCCACAACCCTATTTTTAGGTTATGCCGTCGCGGGGCTGCGTCTGAAAAAACAATTTGCGGAACAAGGTGTTATTGTTGATAAAGACCACCCACTATTTGTCTACCTGCCTTGCGGTGTCGGCGGTGGCCCTGGCGGGGTTGCCTTTGGGTTGAAACTGGCATTTGGTGACGACGCACACTGTCTGTTCGCGGAACCAACGCATTCACCGTGCATGCTTTTGGGCGTCCACACTGGATTACACGATGGTATTTCTGTACAAGAAATTGGTATTGATAATATCACTGCCGCAGATGGCCTTGCTGTAGGGCGTGCCTCTGGCTTTGTAGGCCGTGCGATGGAGCGGTTAATCGACGGGTATTACACCCTTGATGACCAAGACATGTATAACTTGTTAGGGTTACTCAACAAAACAGAAGGCATCAAACTAGAACCCTCTGCTCTTGCGGGTATGACAGGTTGCATACATGTCACACAGAATACTAATTACTGGCAGTCTAAAGGCCTTAGTGCACAGCAAATGGCGAATGCCACTCACCTTGTTTGGGCAACAGGTGGCGGCATGGTACCGAGTGACGAAATGCAAAAATATTTAGCACAAGCCAAACTGAGTTAATCATCCTACCCCCTTCAATACTGTGGAGGGGGTTTCTCATCGATTACTGCCCAGGCAGTGGAACTAAATCACTTTCAATATAACGCCTGACTAGCGTGGCTAATGCCACCAATGAATCCATGTGTGTTCTTTCCCAACCATGGGAACTGTCGAGTGCAAAACACGCCAATGCCGCACGAATATCCCACCCTGCATCAATCGCCGCGGCACTGTCTGAGCGGTAATGTTTGAACGTATCGCGAACATGGGGAATATCGTATTGCTGGCACAGTTGCAATAAATGGCGGGTGATTGCCAAATCAAATGGCCCTGTTCTATCGCGAAACGCTAGCGTCAGTGAATCATCCCGCGTTGCTTGGTCTGGCCCTGATACTGAGTTGTCTATCGCCAATAACTCTTGCACTTGTGAGCCAAAACCATGGGTTCCACCAATACCAACTTCCTCAGAAATCGTGAACATCATTTGGCAAGAAACCGCAGGCACAACGCCATCATCCACCAGCGATTTCAGAGCAGCTAACATGACGGCACAGCCTGCTTTGTCATCCAAATGACGAGAAACAATAAAACCGTTATCAATGAATTCAGGTTGAGCATCTACCGCAACAATGTCTCCCACGTTCAAACCGTGAGATTGCAGATCAGCAAGGTTATAACAAGGAGCATCTAAGCGGATTTCGAGGTTATCCCAATCCGCCACTTGAGTGTCAACCTCTGTATTGAAGCGATGCCCTGATGCTTTTAAAGGCAAAATTGTGCCGCGGTACTGGTGGTTATCACTAAATACTGTCACCCTTGCACCTTCTGCAAAACGCGCAGCCCATGTCCCCGTGTTACGTAACGCTAAGCGGCCGTTAGACTTTAACTGGGTGACCATGGCTCCCAAGGTATCTAAGTGAGCGGCCAGTGCACGTTTGGGTTCATCCCACCCTAATGTAATGTGCAGTACCCCACGGCGCGTATACTGTGGCTTGAAGCCCAATTCAGTCAGCCATTGGTGAGTCTGCGCAACCGCTTTATCAGTCATCCCAACAGGACTCGGCGTTTGTAACAATGTGCGTAATACATTTGCTAGATATGCTGTGTCGATCATGATGATTACCTATCTTCACTTAAAAAACGTTCTTGTAAGGTGGCTTGTAGAGCCAACATGGCGTGTTCTGCATAATCCATGTGCGCTTCCATGACCGCTTGTACTTTTTGTGCATCTTTGCGGCGTAAGGCTTCTATCAATTGGTATTGGTATTCAATACCTTGGCGTCTATCAACGGGTTCAGGTTTCAAATAAATATCTTTACAGACGGCTAAATCTTTCAGTAACCGCTGAAGAAAATGACAAATAAATACTAAAAGCACATTATCCGAATAGCTCGCGACAACCGTGTGGAAATCGAGCTCCGCCATCCGCTGCTGCCAACGCTCTTCTTCGTCAGCAGGTTCATGGTCGTAAATAGCGATGATTTCGTACAGTTTTTGAATGCCTGCATTATCGATTTTTTCCATCGCACTCACTGCCACAACAGGCTCCAACAATTTTCGCAATGTATAGATATCCTTGATGGAAATATCCCGCGTAAATAAATAGTTAGATAACAAGCTCATGGCCCGTGATTCCGTCATTGAATCAATAAATGCACCGCCTCCTGGGCCCGTTTTGGTCTTTATCAGCCCTTGAACTTCGAGGGATTTTAACGCCTCCCTGACCGTGCTTTTACTCGCGCTATAACGCTCAATCAGGTCTTTTTCTTGGGGTAACCGATCACCGGGGCTGAGATTGTCCGCCATAATGGTTTCTTTAATGGCATTCACAATTTCATCTGTCCGTTTAATGCGAACCGGCTCAATTGCCGATGGCTTATCGATACTCATAGTTGCTCTCAACAAGTTTTAATAGGTCCGAATACGTGGCGCACTCGATAATAGGTTTTGAGTATACGCATGTTCAGGAGCCGCAAATAGCTGACGGGTTTCACTGCACTCAAGCAAATCCCCTAAATACAGCACGGCAACTCTGTCAGCGATTGATTCCACGACGGCTAAATCATGGCTAATAAATAAATAGGAGAGTGAAAATTGCGCTTTTAACTCTTCCAGAAGCAGTAAAACTTGGGCTTGCACGGATACATCCAAAGCACTTACGGGCTCATCAAGCACCAATACCCGCGCATCAGCAGCAAGTGCCCTTGCTATCGCCAAGCGCTGAGCCTGCCCACCTGAAAACTCATGAGGGTAGCAAGCTAATGAATCCATTGGCATATTGACGGCTTCAAGTAATTCTACCAATCGATTAGTACGCTGTGAGGGAGCCATGTGCTTTAAATATTTCAATGGAACCGATAAAGTTTCCCCAATGGTTTTTCGTGGATTTAACGATGCAACAGGGTCTTGAAAAACGTACTGAATCGCTTGTCCAAAGGCCTTAGCACCTTGCTTTTGCCACTGTGCCTTGCTTTGACCCAAAACCTGAATGTCCCCTGAGGTGGCATTTTCCAGCCCCACTAAAATGCGGGCGAGCGTACTTTTCCCTGAACCACTTTCGCCAACAACCGCCAATGTTTCCCCTTCATACAATGACAGTGAAATATTTTTCAGAGCATGGACTTCCCGCCCTTTGGGATGAAATAGGCTACGAGGCTGCCCAAATGTTTTCACTAGCTGATTCACTTCAATCACAGTATTCATGGTGCCTCCTGCGCTGCGTTTAGACTTTTGTCATCGGTTTCATTGCGATAAAGCGCGGCCACTTGCGTTAAAAATTGACGGCCTTCCCCCAGTTTTGGAACACTAGCAATTAGCCGTTGCGTGTAAGGGTGTTGCGGGTGCTGCAATACCGTTTGAGTCACGCCCGTTTCCACTATTTCCCCTTGTTGCATCACAGCAACCCGGTCGCAAATTTGGTTAATCACGGCGAAATCATGGGTAATAAACAACAGTGCTACACCCCGTTCGCGGCGCAGTTTATTCAGTAATTCTAAAATTCTTGCTTGAACAGTCACATCCAGCGCCGTTGTCGGTTCATCCGCTATGATAAGCACGGGGTCGTTTGCCAGCGCCATGGCAATCCCCACCCGCTGGCGTTGCCCGCCTGATAACTCATGAGGATAAGCACTGAATCTGTCAGCCGCATCAGGGATCCCCACGCTATCAAGAAGTTCGATGGCTTTCACTTTCGCCACTTGGTTGGATAACGCTTGGTGAGCGGTGATAGCCTCCTGAAGCTGTACGCCAATCGTAAACTGCGGATGCAGTGTCGTCAGTGGGTCTTGGAAAATATACGACACCCGTGCGCCACGCCGCCGTTGCATAATAGAAAGCGGCAAGGACAACATCTCTTCATGTTCCACATACACCCCACCCGCTGTAATCACCGCGGGCGGCGAAGCCAACAACCCCATAATGGACAGCGCGGTCACGCTCTTACCCGAGCCACTTTCCCCTATGAGACCAAGGCACTCACCAGCACCAACGGTAAAGCTAATCCCTTTGACGGTTGGACGTAGCTGGTGGCCTTGGCGAAATGCCACCGCAAGGTTTTTCACTTCCAGCACGGCCTGAGTGCCTGCCGTTTTAGCTGGGATATTCACGCGATCTGTTTGGGTCATTGGCTGTGATCGGTGTAAAGCCCCTGATTTTAAACGTGGATCGAGAATATCACGCACGCCATCACCCAATAAGTTAAAACTGATAACAATTAGGAAAATCATAATACCTGGCACTAAAGCGACATGAGGCGCCACAAACATTTGTGCGCGCCCTTGCCCTAACATCGAACCGAGATCAGCATTCGGCGGTTGTGTGCCTAAACCTAAAAACGAAAGCCCTGCGGTTTCTAAAATCATCCAACCAATAGTCGTCGACATAGTGACCACGATAATTGGCAGTACATTAGGTAAAACCTCAGTTAATAACACCTGTAAATGATTCTTACCTGACAATCTTGCTGCCTGAATGAAATCTCTATCACGCAGCCCGACCGTTAACCCACGGATATTTCGTGCAAAAAAGGGAATATTGACTAAAGCAATCGCATATAACGCATTTAATAAGCCTGGCCCTAATACCGCGACAATGGCCAGTGCCAATAAAATATAAGGAAATGCCATAAGCATATCGATACAACGCATCAATATAGTGTCTGTACGGTGACCAACATAGCCTGCAATTAAGCCTATTAACGTTCCAAAAACGGCAGCAATAAGCGTGGCAGAGATCCCCACCATCAGTGATACTCTTGTCCCCCATAATAAACGCGATAAAATATCACGTCCCAAATGGTCGGTACCTAAAACATGCCCCGATGAAAAAACAGGTAATAAGCGGTTCACTAGATTGGTTTCATCTGGGTTATCCAATGGTAGCCAAGGCGCCAATAATGCCAGTAGTATGATGACCATTAAAATTACCAACCCAATCGTCGCAAGACGGTTCGCTAGCAATAGCGAGCCAATAGATTGTCGATGGCGATGTTGAATAATCGGTGTTGTCGTTTGGCTCATGATTTCAACCTCGGATCTAACATGGCTTGCAGGACATCAGCAAACAAATTGATAAACACGTAAGACGCCGCTGCAATCAAGACGCCCCCTTGAACTAAGAATAAGTCTCGGGTTGCCACGGCTTTGACCAACATTGCACCTAGCCCTGGCCACTGAAAAACAGTTTCGATATACACCGCGCCACCAAACACAAAACCCGCTTGAATCCCAATGACGGGGATAACGGAAACCAGTGCCATACGAAAGGCATGACGGAAAATGACTTTACGCTCACTGAGCCCTTTGGCTCTCGCGGTTCGAATGAAATCGAGGCGTAAAACTTCTAGCATGGCCGTTCGTGTTAATCGGGCAATGACGCCAGTAGCAACAAGTGATAGCGTAATGACAGGTAATACAAGGTGATGCAATAAATCCCCTAAGCCGCCACCTTGCCAAATATCATACATCCCTGATGCAGGGAACCATTGCAGTTGAACGGAAAAAACCATAATCATCAATAACCCAATCCAGAAGGATGGCATTGAAATCCCTAATAAAACCGCTAAAGTAATGAATCTATCACTCCAACTAAACTGGCGAATAGCAGAAATTATCCCTGCCAATAAGCCCAACACGGAGCTCAATAATAAAGCACTCCCCCCCAGGACTAAGGTCGCCGAAAAACGTTCTAATACTTCATCAACGACGGGGCGGTTCAGTACAAACGAGCGGCCAAAGTCCCCCGATATTAAATTCTGCATCCAAATAAAATACTGTTGGTATAACGGTTTATCTAAACCAAGCTCCGCTTTTACACGCGAAACATTCTCAGGTGTCGCCCAAGGCCCAAGGAGCGCTTGAGCAGGGTCACCAGGGATCATCGCCATGATCAAAAAGACAATCAGCGTCAAACCAATCAATATGGGAATGGTCGCTAAAATGCGCTTTAAACAGTATAACCACATCATTTTTTCCCCATAAAATTAGTCTTTACGAACATCTTTAAGTAATAAATTAAAGTTCGGTTGTAATTTGAAGTGCTGAACATGCTCACTTGCCACGGCATTTTGCTTCCAGTTAGCGACAAATAACCAAGGCGCATCTTGATGGACTATTTTTTGCACTTGCCGATACAGTGCAGCACGCTCTTTAAGGCTATTGGTGACCCGCGCCTTATCCAGCAATGCATCAAGTTGTTTATTACTGTAATAACCTGAATTGAACCCGCCTTTATCAGGCCAAGAGGCGGAATGTAAGGTCAAGAAGGGCAATGTATCAGGATCATTGGTCATCCATGCCATCTCCGCCATGTGCGCCTCTTTTAGCCCCGCATTGACCTTCGACAGATAGGTATTCCATTCAAAAGTTTGAATTTCCACCGATAACCCAACCGCTTTTAAATCCGCTTGGATTGCTGTTGCCATCGGAATAGGGTCTAACATGCCTGAGCCCCCTTCGGTCACGTAAAACACAATTTTCTGCCCTTCGGCTCCAGCCTCTTTAATAAGCTCGCGGGCTTTTTTCGGATCATAAGGATATGCTGAGGTTTCTTTATCAAATGCCCAATCGAACGCGGAAGGGATCGGACCTTCCGCGACATCTGCAGAGTCTTGAAGAATATATTTAACAATATTTTGCTTATTCACTGCATAGTTCACCGCTTGGCGAACACGCACATCATCAAACGGTGGTAATGAAGCATTTAACATGCTGTACCACACATGAGGGCCTGTAGCTTCGTATACCCGAAAGCGACTATCCCTTGCAAAAAGGGGAACATTATCAGCAGGGACTTCAACCATTGCATCAATGCCCCCAGACAACATCTCTGCTACGCGCGTATTGGCATCAGTAATTGGACGAAAAACCACGTGTTTTAGGGCTGGTTTACCCTCCCAATAGTTGTCATTAGCTGACACAACCACTCGTTGGTTGGCAGTCCACTCATCGAATTTAAAAGGCCCTGTACCACTTGGGTGGCGACTAAAATCTTTACCGTATTGCTTAACCGCAGCAGGTGACACAATCAGGCCTGCGGGTGTCGCTAAATTCGACAAAAAAGGTGCAAAAGGTTCTTTTAACGTAAAAACCACAGTTAAATCATCGGGGGTATCAATCTTGTCGATAGCAGAAAAGAAAAACGACAGCGGAAATGGCCCAGTAAAATAGTAAGGGTGCTGATTATCCAACATACGTTCAAATGTAAACTTCACGGCTTGCGCATTAAATGGGCTACCATCATGAAACCAAATATTGTCGCGTAACTGGAAAGTATAAGTTAGCCCATCATCACTGACGTTCCATGACTTTGCGAGAGCAGGTTCAAGCGTCAACGTGCCATCCGTATTGCGTACCAGCCCTTCATAGATATTGACTAAAATCCGTGAGTCATTCGCTGCCGTTGCCACTTGAGGGTCTAGAGATTGCGGTTCTGCAACCTGCCCTAACAGCAGCACATCATTATATTTTGACGCCTGAGTCGGTAATGAAAACAAAGAGAGCAGCAAAACAGCTGCAATCCACCTACCTAAACGTATTCTCATACAACCCCCCAGTGTTAACCGTGCTATGTGGTATTTGAAATGTGATTTGTGTCAATTTTGTTAATTATTTTATCTTTTTCTTTATTTATGATGATAAATTATATTTCACGCAACAATTTATAATGATAAATTTGATCGATGTCTAATTTATGAGGTGTAAAATGACATTTTCAATTGTGGCGCGTTGTCCACAAACAGGGAAAATTGGTGCAGCAACGGCAACTGGCGGCCCTGCTGTAGGGGCGTTAGTCCTGCATGGTGCAAGTTATGCTGGTGCAATCGCCACACAAGCCATGACAAATCCCATTGCAGGTTTAAGGGGCATTGAGCACTTACAGCATGGTCTATTTGCAAGTTCATGCCTCAACAGATTGTTAACGGAAGATGAAACTCCTGAACGACGGCAGTGGGTTATTATCGACAATGCTGGCAATAGTGCAGATTGGACTGGGCAAGCTTGTTTGCCTTGGTGCGGGAGCTTGTCAGAAAAAAATGTTGCGATAGCGGGAAATATGTTAGTGGGTGAACAAGTCATTGATGCCATGCACCAGTGCTACCAGAAAAATAGGGGTCTTGAACTCGCCGATAGGCTATTACTCGCTATGCAAGCAGGCGCAAAATCAGGTGGGGATTATCGTGGCATACGTTCAGCCGCGCTAAAAATATGGAGTAACCGCCAATATGCCGATATTGATATACGTTGTGACTGGTCAGAAGCCCCCTTAACTAAGCTAGAGATCATCCTTCAACAGGTTCGTGCCGAGGATTATGCTGATTTTTTCGCTCAGATCCCCACAGGAAATGAATATATTACTAATAATTAACCTCTATGTGGTGTATATCGACCAATAAAGTAAAATAACTGAATGATATACACCCCATTATTAGATGGTTATTTTTCCATCTAACTGATAGGTGCTTAATATTTTTGTATTTTTATCACAAGAAATTTTATAAATATATTATTAATTAATAGATTTATTAATAATATTTAATTAAACAATTCGATCTTTAATCCCACTATATTTATCTCACCTATTTCACATTCTGATATATCTGAGTATTCGCTCAAATAAACAACGCGTTGGTTATATTTATTTTTCATCGTGAAATAAATCATTTTAAATCCCCCAAGTTATTACCCTCATCAACACTAGGTCATTCATCAATTAAAAATAAATTTAAAAACTATTATTTTTCATAATGATAGATTCATAAGCAAATCAAAAAGCAAAGTTAATACACCAAATCAGAGTATTACCATTCAGAAGATGAAATCTGTCGTTTAATTAATCAAAAGTTGAATGAAATTAGCGCAAGCATTTAATTAAAAAATTATTTTTATATTATATGATTAGCTACATGACTTAACCTATATTTAGCATTTTGTTCTGTCATTCATTATTTTAATTTTTCACTGCATTAATACCAAAAAGCACAACTTAAGTACAATAATTAACTTTACACCCGTACACTTTTAATTACATTAATATTTCAAAATCATTAATTAGCTAATACATAAATTTGAATGATCTCCGACAAACCCTTTACAGCACTGAGCACACCAATTTACGTTCATATTCATTTAATCGACTTTTATTAACAAATGCTACCCCCACTTAACAATTTCAAAATATATGATAAGATCATTATCTCAATTTGAAATTATTTACTATATAAAAAACAAGATTGTTATTGAGGTTATAGATGAAAATCTCGAGAAGAAAGCTATTATTAGGGGTTGGTGCTGCTGGTGTTCTGGCAGGGGGTGCAACAGTTGTTCCGATGATCCGTCGTGAAGGCCGTTTCGAATCTACACCATCGCGCGTACCAGCTGTTGCTGGCACTGAAGGCAAATTACCTGAGTCTGCAGATGCAGTCATCATCGGTGCTGGCCTTCAAGGGATCATGACAGCCATTAACCTTGCTGAAAAAGGTTTGAATGTTGTTATTTGTGAAAAAGGCGTTGTCGGCGGTGAGCAATCAGGCCGTGCATATAGCCAAATCATCAGCTATAAAACCTCACCAGCGATTTTCCCTTTACACCACTACGGAAAAATCCAATGGCTCGGTATGAACGAAAAAATCGGTGCTGATACTAGCTACCGTGTTCAAGGCCGTGTTGAAGTTCCTTCAAGCGAAGAAGATTTAGAAGTTTCAAGAGCTTGGATCAAAGCTGCTTCTGAAAACCCAGGTTTCGATACCCCATTACGTACCCGTATGATCGAAGGTACTGAACTGGCAAATCGCCTGGTTGATGCTCAAACTCCATGGAAAATCGGTGGATTTGAAGAAGATTCAGGTAGCCTTGACCCAGAAACCGTCACCCCAGCAATGGCAAACTACGCAAAATCAATCGGTATCCGTATCTATACCAATTGTGCAGTACGCGGCATTGAAACAGCGGGCGGTAAAATTTCTGATGTTGTGACTGAAAAAGGCGCTATCAAAACCTCTCGCGTCGTTCTGACTGGTGGTATTTGGTCTCGCCTGTTTATGGGTAACTTAGGTGTTGATGTTCCAACACTGAACGTTTATCTGTCACAACAACGTATTTCAGGCGTTCCTGGTGCACCGAAAGGCAACGTCCACTTACCTAACGGTATTCACTTCCGTGAACAAGCAGATGGTACCTACGCGGTTGCACCACGTATCTTTACCAGCTCTATCGTTAAAGACAGCTTCCTGTTAGGCCCAAGATTCCTACACGTATTAGGCGGCGGAGAATTACCATTAGAATTCTCTATTGGTAAAGACTTATTTAACTCCTTCATGATGTCGACATCTTGGAATTTAGATGAGAAAACACCATTTGAAGAATTCCGTACTGCAACCAATACACCAAACAATGAACACTTAGATGGCGTTCTGGAAAGACTGAGAAAAGAATTCCCAGTATTTAAAGAGTCTAAAGTAGTTGAACGTTGGGGTGGTACCGTTGCACCAACAGATGATGAAATTCCAATTATTTCAACAGTCGAACAGTATCCAGGTTTAGTCATCAATACCGCAACAGGTTGGGGTATGACTGAAAGTCCTGCATCTGGTCGCTTAACGGCTGAATTGTTAATGGGTGAAACACCATTTATCGATCCAACGCCGTACAAACTTTCTCGTTTTAACTAATAAGCGAAAAAGTCGCGTTTTTTTTTACTGGGATCTATCAGTCAATGGAATTAGGCTAAACTAAAAACTGGCCTTAAGTGAAACTGATAGTTCCCGTTTACTTTGATAATGTTAAGGAGTTTACATGCGCTATAAAACTTTATTGCTTTCTCTGCCTTTGATTTTAGGTGTAGCGAGTGCAAATGCAGCTGAAGATGTTAAACGCGTTCCTGTGAAAGGATTCCCTATCTCTGAATCAGTAGAAATCAGCGCGGGCAACCTTATTTTCCTAAGCGGAAAAGTTCCTTCTAAAATCTCTGCAGATGCCAAAGAAGGCGTTTTAGAGTCTTACGGTAATACCGAAGCACAAACTATCAACGTGTTAAAACAAATCCAAGCTAACCTTGAAGGTATGGGTTTGACTATGAACGACGTTGTTAAAATGCAAGTATTCTTAGTTGGTGGTGAAGAAACTCAAGGGACTATGGACTTTGCTGGCTTTATGGCTGGTTACAACAAGTTCTATGAGTCTGAGAAAGTGACTAACCTACCAGCTCGTTCAACTTTCCAAGTCGCTAAACTGGCTAACCCAGCTTGGAGAGTGGAAATTGAAGTAACAGCGGTTCGTCCTGCTGCGAAAAAATAAGTTATTCTAACGAATAGCGAATCGATAATGGGGCATAGCAATATGCCTCGTTATATTTTCTCTCTTCCCCCTTCCCTCGCAATACTTTTTCATTGTCTTTCACAGACTGTCACCGTGATTTCCGCTATTTTATGGTTTTTATAAAACCATGTTATGCTTCATTGATTGATAAAGAAGCAAAAAAGATAAAAGTTCCCAATAAAGGCGCAATATGATTAAAGAATCTCTCAAGATCCATGGAAAAAAACAGTTTGAGATTAAACAAAAAGTGTCAATTCCACGTAAGTCTAAAGAGATCCGCTACCAAGTAGAGACCTTTTTCTTTTTGCCTTCTTCGCTGCAAATCAATCCTGACTTATACACAGCCTCTAGCCTACAGCGCAGCCTTAAAAATTACATTCGGCTCAGCCCTCCTACGGTAAAACTGTCTGCTTTACCGGAAGAAAACGGGGAGTTAGACGATTTAAAACGTTGGTTGGAGCAGTGTGATCCACTCAATCCCCCCTCGCTAGATGAGTATGAAAATAGGCTTAAGCGCTATACCTTAACCTTTAAGCGAACCGTACGAATTAATATCAAAATGGTGAGCCAAAACCCACAACGGAAGACTGCGGAATATTTAACGGAATTAATGGCAAATATTGCAAAATGCCTATCTGTTTATCGTGAGCTCGCCACTCAGGCCACCCTGATTGAAAAACATATTCATTCCAACGCGTTTTCATACTGTGACGAGTTTATGACTTACTACACCATAAATTATTTACGTGATTTGTTAGCCGATAAACACATGCCATTACGGGAAGAAATACGTCATTTTTGGTATCAAGAAATGCGTTACCTGAAAAAACAATACCCTGATTGTTTCCCTAGTGATGAAACCGATGCTGAGTTGGTGACTTATCGTCGTAATTTATTGAAAAAATATATCAATCGATATCTCTATTTAGAAATTCGTCATAAACGGGGACTTCCCCTGCTATTACACTCTATTTATGGTATTGCTGCTGCAATTTCAATGCTTTTCGCTACTGTTATCGCCTTTTTCTGGCAGGGAAAATATGGAGCCTTAAGTGCAAATTTATTTTTGGCGATGGTCATCGGTTATATCTTCAAAGATAGGCTGAAAGAAGTAGGTCGAGAGCAGTTGTATCGCCTATTCCAAAAATGGATCCCTGACCGCCAATTACGTATTTATCGTGAGGGTGTAAAAGCACCTGTGGGTATTTGTAAAGAGTCTTTTCGCTTTATTAGTGAAAACTCACTCTCCCCAGATATCCGTGAGATGAGGCAAAAATCCCATTGGGTCAATTTAGTTAATGTCCAGCGAATGGAAGATATCCTGTATTATCGCAAAGATGTGCTACTGCATAACCGCCATTCAGTGTTTGAAAAAAACCAGTCATCAATCGCTGATATTACGCGTTTTAATATTTCGGATTTCCTGAAATATATTGATATCAGTTATGAAGAATTAACTGTCAATGATGATGAACCTGCAATTATTGGTGAAAAGGTGTATCACATTTACCTTTGCCGCCGCGTCACTATTAATAAAAAAACCTACAATGAACTGGCGCGCTTAGTAGTCAATGCCGATGGGATAAAACGTTTAGAAGTGTTGCAGTCACTAGACTTACTGACAACCGATGAAGATATTGAGATTTCACCGTAGGCGTTTTATTTTCCTATCCTATTATTTTGACTAATTTAGGTTGTAGCCGCCACGGCTACAACCTAAAGGATGACGAAAATTTAAAAGAGTTAATAGTACAAAGCAATATACTGGTCATCCACCTGCTTAATATCAACCGGCGTGTCAAAGATATCCTCAATAATTTCTGATTTCATGATGTCTTCAGGCTTGCCATGATAAGACAAACGGCCATTTCTTAATGCAACAATGTAGTCTGAATACACGGATGCGAAGTTGATATCGTGGATCACTAAAATAATCGTTTTACCCAGCTCATCTGCGGCGCGGCGCAATAACTTCATCATGATCACTGCGTGTTTCATGTCGAGGTTATTTAAGGGCTCATCCAGTAGAACGTATTCGGTATCTTGACACAGAACCATTGCCACATAAGCACGCTGGCGTTGTCCACCAGAAAGCTCATCTAAATAGCGGTGGCGTAAATCAGATAAATTCAGAAATGACAGTGATTCATCAATTTTCTGTTTATCTTCAAGGTTTAAACGCCCTTTAGTGTAGGGATAGCGCCCGAACCCCACAAGCTCTTCTACTGTTAAACGGCTCGCAAACTGGTTTTCTTGGCGCAAGACAGATAAACATTTGGCTAACTTATCGCTTGGTGTTGTCGAAACATCTAATTCATTGACCTTAACATGACCGCCTTCATCGGGTGTTAACAAACGGCCTATAATCGACAGTAAGGTGGATTTACCTGCCCCATTGGGCCCAATAATCGAAGTGATACCGCTATTTTTAATGGTTGTTGTGACGTTATCTAAGACCTTAGTATCCTGATAACTTTTCGATATCTGACTAATCTCAATCATACTAAAACCTTCTTAACACCATATAAATAAAGAATATTCCGCCAACAAACTCAATAACAACGGACAAGGTTCCCGCCATATTTAAACCATATTCAAGAACGAGCTGTCCGCCAATCAGCGCTATCACACCTAACAAGAAAGACACGGGTAATAAATAGCGGTGCTGGCTACTCCCACTGATAAAGTAAGCCAAGTTTGCCACCATCAGTCCTAAGAAGGTTAAAGGCCCAACCAAGGCGGTTGAGATAGCGACTAAGATGGAAATCAGCAGTAAAATAACCGTGACTTGTTGGCGATAATTAATCCCTAAATTAACGGCATTGGCCTGCCCTAATGCCAAGACATCAAAGCAATAACGCATCCGCCACAAGAGAACGCCAACGACAACAGTAATAAGCAAGGTAAAGAAAATAAGCTCTGGCGTACCTCGAGTGAACGTTGCAAACATGCGGCTTTGTAAAATGGAAAACTCATTTGGATCCATTAGACGCTGAAGTAATGTGGCCACACTGCGAAATAACGTGCCTAAAATGATACCTACCATCAATACCAGGTTGATATTCATTTTCACAGAGACAAATAACCAGCGATAAAGCAGAACCGAAAACAGCACAAGCAAAGTCGATTCCAACAGGAACTTACCGATATTTAGTAACCATGAAGCAGGGAAGCTGTCAGTATAAAAAATAAAGACGGTTTGCAACAAGACAAACAAAGCCTCAAGTCCCATGATTGATGGCGTCAATATTTTATTATTTGCAATGGTTTGGAACAATACTGTCGATACCCCCGCTGCAAACGCCACAACAATCATGGTCAACACGATATAACCACGATGCGGTAGAATATACGCAAGGTTATTGCCTAAGTTGATTGTCATATAAAGCACAATGGATAGCAGCGATAAAGCCAACAATATCCATATTCTTTGCAGTGGCGTTAACCCTTTTTTAGGTTTTGCTAACGCAATTGCGGAGTTAACTTTTTGCATAACGTTGTTGCTTCAACAATAAATATAAGAAAATAACAGCGCCAACCACACCTAGAATCACACTCGCAGGGATTTCAAATGGATAGCGGATCAAACGCCCAATAATGTCGCACAGTAAAACTAAACCACCACCCGCAATACATATCCACGGAATGGTTTTGCGAATGTTATCCCCCATCACTAAGCTCACAAGATTTGGAATAATTAAGCCTAGGAAAGGTAACGCACCAACCACAACGACCACGACACCGCTAATCAGCGCGATAATGGATAAGCCGATGGTCATGACTTTACGATAATTGAGCCCCACATTAATGGAAAATTCACGGCCCATACCAGCAACAGTAAAACTATCTGCAATCCAGCAGGCGATTAACGTGAGAATGCCCACCAGCCAAAGCAATTCATAGCGACCCTGAATGATGCTAGAAAAGTCGCCGCTCATCCATGCCCCAAGGGACTGAAGTAAGTCAAAATAATAGGCTGTAAAGATAGTTAACGCGCTAATCACCGCACCTAACATGATACCCACTAATGGTACTATCAACGCTGATTTTAAAATGACACGGCGTAATAACAGCATAAACAGCATCGTGCCAATCAGGGCAAAGCCACTTGCAACGACCATTTTGGTCATAATACTTGCCGCTGGGAATAGAATCATCACGACCAGTAAGCCTAAACTGGCAGACTGTGTTGTACCCGCAAGCGAGGGCTCAACGAAGCGGTTTTGTGTGAGTAATTGCATGATAAGCCCTGCAACACTCATGGCACTGCCGGCTAGAATTAGGGAGACGGTTCGAGGAATTCGGCTAATAAAAAAGATGTCTTGCATCTCTGGGTCGGTGAAAAGCGAAACGGGTGACACGTCACCCGCTCCAACAAACAAGCTTAATACCGCTAAAACCAATAACGTGATAATTCCACAAAAAAGATAAAGCGTTTTCATTGGTTATTTTGCTTGGCTCTTCTCTAATGCGTTATTGATATCATCCATTAATTTGGAATAGGTCTGGATACCACCTGAGATGTATACCGCTGTTGGGTCAAGGTAAGTAATCTGGCCTTTTTCCCATGCAGCTGTTTTTCTCACTAATGCGTTATCAAGTACTTCCGCTGCAGGTTGTGCGTCTGCTTTACCAATCGCGCTATCACGGTCAATCACAAACAGCCAATCTGGGTTTAATTTTACCAGTAATTCAGCATTGACGATGTTGCCGTGACGACCCGTGTTTTCTTCAAAGACATATGCAGGCTCGAAACCTAACACATCAAAAATAAAGCCAAAACGTGAACCTGGGCCATAAGCAGAAATTTTACCGCCACTGACTAAAATCACCATCGCTTTACCCGCAGTTGGGGCTTTAGTTTTAATACCGTCAATTTTGGTATTGAAATCGGCAATCAGTTTTTTTGCTTCTTCTTCTTTACCAAACAGGGCGCCAAGCTCATTAGTACGCTCAGTTAAGCTACCGATAAAGTTTTTGTTGTCGATATCTAAAGAAATCGTTGGAGCAACGCCGCTCAATTTATCATATGCATCACGAGCACGACTACCACCTAAAATCAGGTCAGGTTTTGCGTTACTTAATGTTTCATAAGCAGGTTCAAACAGCGTTCCGCCATTCACATACTCAGAGCCACTGTATTTCGTTAAGAATTCAGGAAAACGTACGTTGGTTTGTGGAACCCCTGCGACGGGTGCACCTAATGCATCCATGATGTCCAGCGTTTCCATGTTCATGACAATCACTTTTTGTGGATGGCGAGGAATTTCAGTTTTGCCTTGTACATGTTCAATTGTAATGGTTTGTTTCTCTGCCGCTTGGGTTGTTTCTGGCGTTTCTTTTGCGTTATCGCAACCCGCCAAAACTAAAGCGGATAATAAGGCAAGACCTGAAACTAATGATTTTGCAAACATCTCATTTCCTCCATCCATCTATAAAAGTACTGACGATAAAATGTCAACGTCTCGAAGAGGGGGGTATCTTACACGTTATTAAGCGCTAATGATATTAGTTTGCATTTGCATTTGCTAAAAAGATGTTAGAACGCACAAAATCACCAATTCTATAAATGGATATCAATCAAAATAAAGCGTAGGAAAGAAATATTAGAAAGGAACTCATTGAAATGATGGATAATCAACGCCCTAAATACAGGGCAAAAACAAATAGGCTGAGTCTTCAACTAC
Source organism: Providencia xihuensis (assembly GCF_041953405.1). Lineage (NCBI taxonomy): Bacteria > Pseudomonadati > Pseudomonadota > Gammaproteobacteria > Enterobacterales > Morganellaceae > Providencia > Providencia xihuensis. Next base: position 3,953,374 of record NZ_CP169565.1, read on the forward strand.
ATTTGCATTCTGGCAGCTCAATTATAACGAACGACAGAAATTATAATCCCAGCCTATTTATCATTAATACCAATTTAAACGCTCATCAATGAATGTCATCTAGCCGCCCATTTTCAATGAGTTGGGAGCTGATATCTTCCAGAAACCAATCAATTGGTGTTTCCATCAAAAATGAAAGTTTAAATAAATGAAACAGGTCAATTTTGATCTTCCCTCTTTCATAACGAGAGATTTGTTGCTGGCTTACACCTAACAGTTGAGCCAGTTGAAAACCCGTATAACCGAGCTCTCTGCGTTTCTCTAAGATCCTTTGACCGACCATATAATGGATTTTTTCACTACCGTTTTCTGAATACATATTTTCACCATTTATTAAGGTACAGTTAGAATAAGGGCTGCCGCGCCTTCAAATGTGCCAGGTTGAACACGACCATTCGTCCCTAATACGGCTTTCAGGTTGACGGTATTTGTTCCCCCAGCAGGCACATAAAATTTATAACCCGCCTCTCCTGGCGTGTTATTCGCCCCTAAAAATAAGTTGGCATATAAACTACCATCTGGCTTTAAGTTAACCCGACCATTTGTAACGTTAACCCCTGTTGCGACAACCAGCACATCCATCGCTAGATTACATGTTACAGTGATGGGGACTTCTTTTGCTTGCCCTGCGAGATCAGCTTCACTAATTGCACCAAAGTTAATATCTGGGATACTGTTATTGATCTTACAGGCGCCAATTGGTGGAGGTGCAATACCACATAATGAACCAGGGATTAACCCTCCATTATTTGTCACGCCTGTCGTCTCTTGATAAAATAATCCCACACATTCTTGGTTATTCTGTAACCTGACACCTGTGTGTACAGCCCATTGTGTTGCAGGAGCCAGTGCTTTAGTCATCACTCCAGGGATGTTCTGAACCTCTCTCATCGTCCGGTACTTAGAAATTTCAGCAATCTTTACTGTTGCCGCACCAGGCGTTCCATTCGCTGTATGTTTATGGCTAATGGTGAGGTAACATTGAGACCAACCATAGCAAGGGTTCATCACACTGGGTGATTCAGGATCCCAACGGGCTATAACATATTTATAGTCTGCATCCCCTCTAGCTGGATTGGCTCCTGGCTTTGACTCTGTGATATAAGAGAATATGGATGCCGATGCAGAAGATGAAAACATGACTGCACCAATTAATAGAGATAAGAAAACTTTCATATTAGTTCACAGCCTTATTATTCATAATCTAATTTAAATGTGGCCACGGCACTGTATGGCCCCACTTTAATTGTCTTGTTCTTAATCGCTTCAGGCTCACCTTTTAAATAGGCATAAAAGCGCAGTTGGTTAGCCCCATTTTGTAATGTAATCTTCGCGCCTTTTTTTTCGATATCGAGCGCTGTTTTATCACTGTTTTGCAGTCCCACAGCAAAACCTGATGCCACACTGCTTGTTGAAAGCGCTAAAAAACCAGGTAATGCGAGGTTTGGTGTTCCTGAGAAAGTCACCTCAACAGATTTACCAATTGTGGTATCACAGTCTGCTAATTTAATCGCAAACTCCCTCGGTACCGTTTCGCCATAGGCATAAAAGTTCTTTTCTGGCGTATCAAAAAAATCCATCGGGATATTTTCATCACCAGGTAAAATTGTGCAGGGTTCTTCCACTAAGTTACCGATAATTTTTAAGTTATCTGGTACAGCAAAAGCCGCATTCACATTTATGAATAAAGCACCAGCAACTGCACATTGAATTAATTTGTTCATTATTGGTACTCCGCGAGCAATGTCCCTGTTGCGGTAAAGCTTCCTTCTGGCAACGTAATGCCTGGTTTCTTCACAGGCACCACCGCGAGAACAGGCGCTTGCCCATAAACAATTTTCATTGGCTTATTAATTTCAAAACCAAGGCCATTTTGTGTAATGCGCATTCCAAGGTCTTGAATATTGGTTTGCAGAGCGGCTTTGTCAAAATCAGTTGCCGTCCCCTTAATAGTGAGTATTAAATCCCAACCTTTTAAATTCGCATCACATTTCAACGCATAATTAATCGGTTTTGTGAAGTTAGTACCATCAATTTTATGTAAGCCAATATCTTTATAATCAATAACTTCCACTTTATCTTCAAATACAGTACACGGAGGTGGTATTAATAAAGTGCCTGTAAATTCCACGTCATCAGCAATAGCTATACCCGTAGGTATAACTAACAAACTCATTACCAGAGGAAGTTTTTTTATAAATTTTTGCATTGTTCTTCCCCTTATTGATAATCAAGTTTGATAGTGACACCTGCACGAAAAGCACCACCTTGTGTCAGTGTTTTCGATAAATCGCGAACAGGTATCGCTTCAAATTGAGGTGCATTGGGATAAACAAACTTAATTTCTTGATTTAAGCGAAGTTTGTTTCCGTTATAACGAAACGCAATACCTAAGCCAGGAATATCCGTTTCAACTGCCCCTGAATCAAAAGATATTGGGATCCCAACCAGGGTCATTTTCATTTGTTCAGTGGGTCTTTTATCGCACTTTATATTGTAATTAACTGGCTTAGCGTAAGCAGAGCCATCAATCCGCGTGCTCATGATTTCTTGAAAGTCCACCTTGACAATATTACCGTTATTAATGACGCAAGGTGGTGGTGCTAAAACAACGCCTTTAATCGGAACGGTCACCATACCAGGAGTTATCGTTGCCCTTGTTCCCGCTGAAGGGCTAATACGTGAGTCTGGTAGCCCTGCATATGAAGCTGACGTTGAAAATATTCCAGCAAGGCAGAATGCCAGCAGGTACCTCTGCTTATTTAAATCACTCATAATCCACCTTAAAGTCCATTACAGCGCTGAAACTTCCTTCCGTTAGTTTTTCTGGGGTCCTCACTGGCGTGACAAAATATTGAAGAGTACCCTGTGGTGCATCAAGAAACTGAGGACGCCCTTGGCTTCCAAGCCGAATATCACCTCTTTGCGCATCAGTGACTTCTAATGCCAAACCAGAGACACCTTTAACACTCAACATTTCAGGGAAATATTTATCTGATACCGCAACAAAAGAGACGGTTATCACAGGTTGCATCGCATCCCAAATTGGCGTATCGGTTCGAATGTCTCTCATTCGGCTTGCCGTGCGAATGCAATGCCTAAATTCTAATTCGAATGAGACAGGCTCAGCTCTATCACCTGGTTTACGGAGTGAAGATGAAGGGATCTCCCCTAGAGACACTTCTTGGCGCATTGAATTAGTCACATCCATAGTACAAGCTGCTTCTGTCATCATGCCATTTACTGTCAATGTTCCATGTAAACCCTCTATATCCCAACTATCTGCGCTGCTGGTAAACACAGGCGCGACGCTGAATATAATAGCGCTAAACAGGAGAGTCCTTTTCATACATTATTCTCCGTTATCTGTCCGTCGAAGATTCAACTTTACATGTTGTGCCTGCACAGCCGAACGTTAATTTTGGCCTTCCGCCATAGTCATTGATATACGTTAGAACTGGTTTTGCACCCATTGAACTTGCACTGCCTTTTAGCATTCCATTACTTTTTGGCGAAATCATCACTGGTTCAAATTGTTTAACCGTATCACCACCCACTTTTGAACTGGCATCCACAATGGTGACAAAATAAGCCGTTGGATTACTGACTTCATAAGCATCACCTTTGCGCGTTAACGTAATTTTTTCCTGCCATGGGTTTTCGAGGTCAGTACGTGTGGCATATAGCGCTTTTGGTCGATAAAACAACTTAATGCGTGTCTGCAGTGCAATTTGCAATACGTTAGCTTCTTTACTACGTGGTGGAATTTCACGTAAGTTAAAGTAGTAAACACTTTCTCTATCTTGTGGCAATGCGGATACATCAGGGAGCGATTGAATCTTAACTTGGCTACTTTCACCTGCTTCTACGCGTTGAACTGGCGGTAAAACCGTTAATGGACTTTCAATTTTGTTACCATTCTCATCTTCAATCCAACCTTGCGCAAGATAAGGTAATTCAGTGTTTTCGTTTTTAATATTTAAGCTGATAGTCTTATCAGCGCCATTATAAATGACACGGGTTCTATCCAGTGCAATGGCAGCTAACGCTTGGCCACACAGCACAGTCGATAACGTAATTGTTGTCGTAAAAAACGCAATTTTTTTAATATTCATAAGTACCAACTCTTTTTAAACTCTAATAACCCGGTTTACTCGGTATAATCGATAATTTGAGCGAGATCCGGTGGCTTCAATAACCAACGCTGACTCGGTGCGACTCCCTGCTGAATTGGCGCTGGCTTATAAGCTGGCGCTGGTTTCCCCACGGGTACCGCTTTTGCTGGTATATAACCAGGCTTGGCATTCGGGCTGTTAGTACAGGGTAATAACAGGGAATTAAACTCTGCCGTGCTAATATTTTCAGGAATCTGAATCTTGCATTGCACGCTACCATCCCAATAAACATCCAACACTTCATTTGGATTCACACCTGAGATATACACAGAACCATTATCCGTAACGATACCTAACTCTCTGTTTTTCTCATTTCGTACTGTTGCACCAAATGGTGGATAGCTACCATCTGCAAGCGCAAGCCTAACCATCGTTTTTATCCCTGATAACACTTCAAACTCACGGTAAGCGACGGCACCTTCTGTCAGTGTAATTGGCTGAGATGTTCGAACTGCTTCCACATTGTCAGGCAAGTTAGTCACATCAATTCGCGTACTGGTACGGTAATAGTCACTGATATCTGCAACGACAGCTTTACCGAACATATTAGTTTCTGTATTTGGCCCAAAACCTTGAATAGGCACGTTCCCCACACCTTCTGTACTGACCATGACTCGGCTTCCGCCTGGTGTATTGATACGGTGTAATGCAGCACCGTGGCCTGTTACAGTTGCACCACCCTGTAATGAGAATGCGGCTGAAGATGTATCACCATTGATATAGCTCGTACTCGCTGTCATCGTTGCCAAATCAGCATAACGCGTGTAGAAGCCATCGATAGTTCCACGACCTCGACTACTCAACCCAGTTCCAACACGATAATTTGTCTTATCATCAATGGCGTCAAAATAGCTGACAGTGTGTGAGTTACCGTCTTTTGTGATCATGTTGTTGTAGCTTATGGACGCTCTATCCGCCCAAGGCACAGACAGGTTCATGTATAACCCATCATCATTGTTTTTATTATCAAATTTGTTACGAAATGCCGTGAGACTTAAGTTAATATTTTTAAAACGACCAAGATCAAAATATTTAGCAACGGAAAGGTTGTAACGTTTTGCTGCTGGTTTATTCCAATACGTTTCATGGTTATAGTTCAGATATGCCGTCAGATCTGCAGTTGTAAAGTATTTATTAAACGTAATGGTGTATAACTCTTTACTGTTATCAAACTCCACGCCTCTGTAGCGACGATCTAAGTATTGATTCATACTCATAAAGTCACGCTCAGAGAATCGGTAACCTGCGAACGTCACTTGGCTATCATAATCTTCGAAACGTTTTGAATAACTTAAACGATACGATGCACCTGTATAAATTTTGTTATCCGTTTTTAGTTTTGCGCGTGATTCAGTCACATCGAATGAGATAGCACCGAAGGCTAGCAAATCTCGACCAACACCGAGTGATAATGCGTTATAGTCACCTGCTGCAAGCCCACCACCGAATAATGACCAACCGTTAGAGATACCCCAACTGAATTCGCCCATGACGAACCCTTGCCCTTCGGTTTTATGATCCATATTATTTGGGCGACCACCCGCAACTTTGAAAAGCACTGAACCAGGTCGAGTCAAATACGGTATTGATGCAGTATTCATCTGGAATTCTTGTACTGAGCCGTCTTGTTCTTCAACCCGTACATCTAACTTACCATTAACAGCATCACTTAAATCTTGGATACGAAAAGGCCCTGGTGCGACTTGGGTTTCGTAAATCACTCGCCCTTGCTGAGTTACAATGACTTTTGCATTTGTTCTTGCAACACCTGTAACTTCAGGTGCGTAACCACGTAAGTTTGGCGGCAGCATTCTCTCATCAGAGATCAAACTTGCCCCCATATAACGGAATGAATCAAACAGCCCTGAACGCAAAAACTGTTCACCCATTGTCAGCTTTGCATTTAGCTCTTTTACAGCTCGGTAAGCGTAATATTGGCTCCAATCCCAACGACGGTCTGTGGATTGCCCATTAGTGCGATTATAACTTGCTTGCCAATCTGCTCTAAAGCGCCATGCACCTAAGTTAAAGCCAGTTGTTCCATTCCCTGTTAATGATTGGGTATTGGCTGAATCTGCAGGTCTTGTGATGTTAGCATTCAAGTTATAGTCAAAAAGTAAGGCAGGTACACCTTCGTCCCAGCGGGATGGCGGATCCCAATTATCAGAAGTAAACTCAATATAAGCCTGTGGTACAGTCAACGTGACAGTTTCTTTAGCCAACGAGCCAGCTATTGTCATTCCTGGAATACTTTCAGGAATTAAACATTGCCCTTTGCTATCAAACTGAACCTTTTTTTTCCATTCGTCTCGTAAAGCAATGCTATCGACAATATTTGCCGTCAAGCATGGCGTAGTGATACTAGGATCATTGGGATCAGCGATATATTCAATATCAAAGCTATCAGCGAGGTCTCGGTTATTTAAATTAACCTTAAATGGATATTTCCCTGGCATCACATAGCCAGCACGAGAGAACTCATTTAAAGAAATATTGCTTTTATCCTGAAGATCTAAAACATCGGTATTAAACTCAATACTATCATTATTCGCATTAGCTAAATTTATATGAGCAATTGCAATGAACACCATAGCCGCTACAGGTGTTAAAAAATAACTTACTGAGTTATTAGATACTTTATTTTTACTTTTTAATAACAGAGCCATAATAGTCCCTTAGTAATAACTCAGTAATAATCCATCTTAAAACGGATAGTGGTCTGATAGTTTCCTGGCTTTAAACGTTTATTATTAGGCACAACACGCACGTTATAGTGAAGTGTTGTTTCACCTGCTTTGATAGGCAAATCAGGCATCGCCTTACCAGGGATTGCAACATTTCCATCAGCATCAGAAATTTTTACTGACAATCCATTTGCGTGACCGAAAACATCAAAATTGCGACCATCTGTCGGACCATCAAATGTAATATTGAAAGTTTGCCAATTAGGAGTTCCAGGCGTTACCGGTGTTAGAACACAATTAATAAGACGTATCGAGAAATTACGAACTGGACTTTCTCTGTCATGAATTATTTGACTAACAGGCACAGTAGTTATGCTTACTGATTGATCTCGGCTATCTGCATCAATTGCACAGGGGGTTTCGATAATTGAACCACCCATTGTGACGGTTCCTTCGAATGGACCTTGTGCCCGAGAAATTTGATTTTGTGCACTAACTATTGGGGCAAACATTATTCCTGAAAGCACCATGACAATTGTGCCAAAGTGATTCATAACGACTCCATTTCAACTTAATGAGCAATTTCAATTCATTAAAATTAGTGCCCATACATCCTTGTACGGGCGGTACCAATTACTGGTAGCTCAGAGCAAATGTTGCGATTGCATCAAATTCACCCGGAACAGCAGGTTTGTTTGTCGCGTCTGCATCACCTTGTAAGAATGCAGTGAAGCGCAGTGTGTTAGCACCAGTAAACAGAGTTTGAGATGGAGATTTAGCGCCTAAATCAATTTTGTCGCCATTAACGTCAGTGATAACGATACCCGCATTTTTAGCTGTACCAGCGATAGCTAAACCACCATTAACAGAAGTACTTGGCGTACCTGTGAATGTAGTTTGTACAGTTTTCAGAGTAGTGATATCACACTGTTCTAACTCAATATTGAAAGGACGAGCAACACTTTTACCGCCGCCGTTTAATGCTGAAGTTGCGATAGCACCCATCTTAACTTCAAATGCTTCAGAACCTGGTGGGATTGAGCAAGGAGCATCAATGATTGAACCTTTAAAAGTTACAGTACCAGAACCTTGGTTTGCAGAAGCAGAACCAGCAACAACAGCCAGACCTAAACCTAATACTAAAGCAAGTTTATTTAATTTCATTTTATACATTTCCATTAGATAAAAAAGACGACACAAATTAAAATAACGAGTTATTATTAATCTGATTATTTTAATTTTTTCTTAAAATATGTTTGGTTAGTAAACATTAAAAATTGACATGCTAACTATCCCTAATTTATTAGGCTCCGCTAATAAACCAGATAATTAAACAATGTATCAATGCGAAGCCATTATTATATCTCATTTTAATTATGTCAAATTATAGAGTTAATAAACAACCCAGAGAGGTAAGTTTGTGAAATATATAAAATAATTCAAAAATTACAGCCATTAAATACTCTAATATAGGATAATTAAGTAACCACACTTCAATTTAAATAGACTTTTTTTAATAAAAAACCACAAAATAACTCCATTCTTCAATAATAAAGTTTTTTATACTCATAAAACGGGTGCTTATTAGTGAAAAAAAATGACTAAAAATAAAATATAACTAAAAATCAGAAATAAATAACAAAAAAAACATTTAACCATGTTTTTATTTTAATAAGAAACATCTTAATTTTAAATATTAAATAATTTCATAATGTTTCCAATATTACCTTCTGTTACACATTTAATGTGTTAGTTTAAATGAAAATAAAAAATAAAACATTAAATTACAAATAGTTACCCTAAAATAGCCATATAACAAAAAACGAGTAGAAATATGTGTGATTAACAATTACTAATGATTAATCACACTCACATATATATAGTAAAAATAAAACAACACAACAGAAAATCCTTAAATAAAAAATAGTAAAAAAATATCAAGTCGTATTAAAACACTAAGAAAAGCATTACAAAAATATTCAAAGTGTGTTTTTTTGTAACTTTCAATATTAATTATGGAATAAAACAACCATAAAATCCATTTATAAAAGACAAAATCAAAGTCAACAACATTAATGAATGAAGGTATTAAGACACCTTACATAAGCCAATAAACTCATCTACTCTCGATGCCCCCCAAAATGCTAGGAATTATAATGATTAAATAGTACTGAATAGTTTCATCATTTAAATATTATTCATAATTATTAATTTATACCTTACACTAGCGATGATTACGTAATAATGAAGATGCTACCATCTATTATTATCCTCATTTTATCTAATATTAACTTAACATCATCTTTTTAAGATCTCCTTAAATACCCTTTGATTTATGTCAAGGGAATCCTTTATCTGCACTAGAAAAATCGAATATACCTGACACCTATCGTTTAATTTATAGTGATAAAACATCAATTCCTGCCACTGTCTTGTCAGTAAAAACTGAAATACCTCTGATATCGTAAAATCACTTTATGAGGTAAGACTCTAAAGCTGGCAATTCAAACGTTGTACGCTAATATCCAATAACACAGCAGCCAGTTGGCATTACAAAAATAAATAAATAAAAAACCAGCTACTTAACAAAGAAGCTGGTTTTAATTAACAAACAAGAATGCGGTTTAGAAAAATGTTGGCATATCTTCTAGCACGTTATATTCATCATCCGTCAGATAAATAACTTTCCACTTATCAAACGTAATGCACGGGTGCGATGTACCAAAAACGAGGATGTCCCCTACTTGAAAATAACAACTTTCATCAAAAGATAAAATGGCATGTTGGTCCATTAAGCCAAACGTTTTTGCACTTCCTCGTTGGAAGGAAAGCCGCTGACCATCTCGATATTGTGCTAAAGGTTGAGGTAACCCAGCATCAAATGCGACATCTCTTTTACCAAAATTAACAATTGCCCGCCCTTTTTCAGGAACCGACTGTACTAATGCCACAATTTCCATTGCGGGCATCAAGTCCCCTTCTAACTGACAAGCGATACTATCCCGCGCTTTTAGGGCTTGTTGAGCCTCATCATAAATACCATGGTCATGTGTAATATAACAACCAGGGCGAATGACAAAGCGAAAAGCCTTTGAAAAGGTAAACTCTGCCACCTTCTTACTCACAAGGTCATACCAAACTGAACCTGCTCCTGTGAGTAATACCTCTCCCTGATATCTATCAAACACCCCCAATCTATCGAGTTTTTGGCTCGTCGCTAAGACTCGCTGTAAGAATTGCTGCACCTCATTAATGTCTTTTTCTGCATCATCGCTATGAATAACACCCTCATAAAATTCAATTCCAGCAATGACTAGAGAGGGTAATGCTTTTAATTCTTCGGCTAACAACAGTGCTTCATCCTCTGTACGACAACCACAACGCCCTCCATTAACACCCAGTTCAATCAAAACATTCAATGTTTGGTTTTCGCGTGAAAAAACCTCGGCAAGTTGTTTCGCATTTTGAATACTATCAACACAACAATACAAGTTGGCTTGATTGAGTTTAACCAGTTCGCCAAGTAACCGAATATTCGTTTTACCAACAACCTGATTAGCAATCACAATGTGCTTAATACCCGATTCAATTGCCACCTTTGCCTGATAAACAGTTCCAACACTCAACCCCCACGCACCTTGTGCGATTTGGCGTTTGAAAATTGCGGGAGTCATCGTCGTTTTACCATGAGGTGATAACGACACATTTACGGTGTTCGCATAATGTTGCATCCATGCAATATTATTTTCTAATTCACGCTGTTTCACGACCACCGCAGGTAAACACACGTCCTCGTGAAGAATGTTTATCTGCACACTCTCTGAGTTAGGCAACCTCGCCGACTTATGCTTTATCTCTTCGAGAAAATTATATTTCGTCATTTGCATCTCTCAATTTGAACATTTATTTACTTTTCGCCGTATTTTCTCTTTCGTGGGTAATGTTTTCTAAAACTTCCTCACGGCTGAGTTTATTTTTTGGTGTCACTAAAGTGACAACCACAGCACAAACCAAGCTGATCAATAATGCAGGGATCACGGGGTTACCTAATTTTGCAGACCACTCTGGCGTTAAAATAATCGTTAACGATGTTGAGCTTCCCGCCACCAGCGCGGCTATACAACCTTGCCAGTTAAAGCGATGCCAAAATTTACCTAATAACACGGTGACACAAAGCCCTGACATAATCATTGAAATCATTTTAGTGATATAACCAATGATGTCATTTGAGGTCAATGCGAATACCAGTGCAAGCAAGATAACGCCAAGTAAGAAGATCCGAGATAAGTTAATGGCTTTCTCTGGTGGTGGCATTTTCCCTGTTACCATCGTATAGATATCACGTAGGATTATCGAAACCCCTGCGATGGCGTCAGAGCTACCTGATGACATGTTAGCTGACATACCTGCGATCAATACCACCATTGCCAGTACATGCGGTAATGCATTGGTTGCATATAAGAAAGCAAAACTGCTGTTTTCTAAATTAGGCTCCATTACATGGGTTGCCATGCCGATAATTGCAGGTAAGAACGAGAACCCCATATATAAGACGCCAGTAATAATGAATGATTGGCGAATGGCTTTTGTTGACGCTGCTGAATAAATACGCTGACGATAGGAAGGTGTCGCTAGAACACCAATACCAATCACAATTGCAAGTGAAATAGCAGGTAGCATACCAAGTTTACCAATCCCAAATAACGTGAACGCCTTCGGATCCGTATTTTGTACAACGACATCCCATCCGCCGACGTAGCTCACTGAGGCGACGGCAAGAATAATAAACCCGAGGAATAAGACGATGGATTGTAATGTATCGATCCATGAAACAGCTTTATAACCACCGATACCCACATAGAATACAAACCCGACAGCAATGATGATCTTCGCTACTGTGATATCAATGTCTGCAGCCCATGCCAAGTATAAGCCGCCCCCAAGGATGTGCGCACCTAACCAACCAATTGATGCTAAGAAAATTAATATCGCAACCAGGTTTTTGACTAAGCGGCTGCCACCTGTGTAGTAACAAATTTCCTCACTCATTGTCATAAAGCGATAGTTTCTTACTGGCGCAAATAACCAAGCGGTGAGTAAGATCCCCGTTGCGCCGCCGATGCCATATAACATACCAGCCCAACCATTCGAATAACCGAAACTCACCGCACCAATACTTGACCCTGTTCCCACCATCGTTCCGACAGTAGACCCTAAGGTGAGTAACATCGGTAATTTTCTGCCGCCAAGAATGAAATCTTCACCTGTCTTTTGATGCCTTGTTACATACCAGCCAATGAACATCATGACGAACGCATACAGCAAAAACCACATTAAGAAATTATTATGTTCCATAATAGCCCCTCATCGTCTCAGCGATTAAGATTTGAACTTGCTGTTAAAGCAGGTGATGTCCACTTCAACCATGCAATCAACCACAAGATCCGCAACAAAACAGACTCTTGCTGGTGGATGCTCAGCAAAGAATTGCTGAAACACTTTATTAAAGGACTGAAAGTATCGAGCATCACTCAAAACCACTTTCATATGCACAATATCTTGGCGCTCAAATCCCGCGTCCTTCATGATGTTTAAACAGTTTTCGATAGCCAGTTTTGATTGTGCAATAATGCCGCCATCAATCACTTCACCATCAACCATCGGTGTTTGGCCTGACACATATAACCAGCCGTCCGCTAGCACAGCTTTCGAAAAAGGTAATGATTGCCCACCAGTCCCTTTTGAACCTTCAACGCCAAATCGTTTAATCATTATTATTTCTCTCTTTTATTTATTTCTTTCTAAGAATTTACCTGCTCTATCCCCAGTCATTTCTTTTGCGGTATAGGTCAGAACACCATTAACAAAAACATATTCAATGCCATCTGCTTTCTGCTTTGGATCTTGGAACGTCGAGGTTTCATTAATTTTTATTGGGTCAAATAAGACGATATCTGCAAAAAAGTTTTCTTTGATAAGCCCTCTATCCTTCAAAGAAAAACGCTGAGCCGACATGCCCGTCATCTTGTAAATTGCGGTGGTCATTGGGAACAGTTTCTCATCACGGCTGTAGTGACTAATTACGCGTGGAAAGGTGCCCCATAAACGTGGGTGCGGATTAGGGTCGCGGGGTAAGCCATCTGAACCAACCATGCTGCTTGGGTGCTGCAATACACGGCGAACATCGTCTTCATGCATTTGAAAATAAATAGCGCCCGCAGGGACAATTTTTTCCGCCACTTGGTAAATATCGATATTCCACATTATGGCGATATCTTTTAGTGTCTTACCTGCAACATCAGGGAATGGCGTTGACCAAGTCACTAGGATGTCATAATCCTCAGTGACTTGCGTGATATCTAAGTTTGAAGAGCCCGCTCTATAGGGGTAGCAATCACAGTTAATATCTTGCATTGCTTGATATTTTTCGATTAACGCAAGCGTCTCTTTAGTACGTCCCCAGTTTTTTGCCCCAGCACACTTATGGTGAGAAATTTGCACAGGTACTTTTGCATGGCGGCCAATATGAAAAGCTTCATGCATTGCATCGATGATTCCATCATATTCAGTACGCATATGCGTGGTGTAAATGCCCTGATGCTCTGCTAATAATTCGGCCAGCTCACAGATTTCTTCCGTGGATGAGTTAATGGCATTACCGTAAGACAGCCCTGTGCTTAGCCCTAAAGCACCTTCATTTAATGCAGATTCTAAAACCCGCTTCATCTGTGCAATATTGCTCTGGGTTGCAGGTTTTAATAAATCCGAAACACAGTTATTTCTTAATGTGGTATGGCCAATCAATGTCGCTACATTAACGGTCGGCGTAATTTCATTAATTTTCTGCTTATAGCTAGCCAAATCTGCGAAATTAAATTCATTTAATTCCCCCAGCAAATTAATTGGGTCAGGAACTTCATCTTTTAATGTGGCGCATGCAGCACTGATCCCACAGTTACCAACAATAATGGTGGTAACACCCTGTGATGTTTTTTCAATATATTCTGGTTTATCTATGACAATTAAATCATCATGCGTATGAACATCAATAAACCCAGGCGATAAAATTAACCCTGAACAATCAATTATTTTTTCAGACTCTTCGTTAATATTTTCAGCAATTTTAATAATACGGCCATTTTTAATTGCCACATCGCTGATAAATTCATTTTTACCACTGCCATCAATAACAGTGGCACTTTTAAAAACATAATCGAATTTCATTTTAATATCTCTTTTAAATTAATAATTTTAATTTTTAAATGCGATATATGCAGATATAAATGCTTTCGCGTTTTCTCTGGTTTTCTCTGGTGATTGGCCTGCACGGTAAAGGTCGTTCCCAAGCCCTGCGCCATAACAGCCAATGCTTAGGTACTCATGTAAATTTTGTGGCGTTACGCCACCAACGGCATAAATAGCTATATCTTTAGGGATCACTGACATCAGTGACTTAACGTAGTTAACTCCTAGCGGCGCAGTTGGAAATATTTTTAAGTTACAAGCACCTGCATCAATCGCTGTAAATGCCTCAGTGGCTGTTGCACAGCCTGGGTATATTTCCATCTTGTTTGCTAAAGATGATTTGATCACCGAAACATTAATATTCGGTGTGACAATAATCTTTGCGTTCATTGCTGCTAATTTTTCAACATTCTGTTGATTGAGGACAGTTCCTGCCCCTATTTTTAATTTATTGCCATAGTGCTGAATAGCCAATGGAATACTCTTTTCCCATTCAGGGGAATTCAATGGAATTTCTATATATTGAAAACCTTCTTCCGCCAGTATTGAAATATGTTCTAAAACCTCTTCAGGTTTAATTCCACGCAATATTGCAATTAAAGGAATTTCATTTTCAAGATTCATATAATCACCTAATAACAAATTATTAAGAATGCTTATTTATATTCTGTAAGGTTTAATATTGAAATTGCACCTAACCCAGAATACGGCTGTTCCTTTTTATCTTTTAATACGCTGATTTCACCCGTGAAATAACTATCATTTTTAATTAATAATTGAAGCGCATTTGCTAAGATAGGTTTTCCACTAATCACAATTTTTATATCGTTAGTCACACATAAGGCCTGGCTGTTTTTTATCGCAAGTAAATCTGATGCTAAAATCGCGCCTAATAAAAAACTCGATTTTTGGTCAAGAGTAGCTTCCGTAAAAAGATCTAATAATCTGACTGAGAAACAGCTTCTGGCAATCCCTACTTGCTGACTTAACTCGGCACCCTTAAGTAAATATTCGCGATCAAGTTGCTGAACAAATTGATGCTCTAATGAGCTTGCGAGTATCGTTTGGTGCGTCAGCGTATCGAAGATTTCCCCTGCCATCGTGGTTGCCAGTGCAATCACATTTTTATTGTCATCAATGCGAACAAACTTTGAATGCGAACCTGGTAAGATAACCAGCGAAGCGCCTAAATCTGGCTGCTGTGATAAGATACCGAAGATCTCAACCTCTTCACCGCGCATCACATCCATGCTTTCAATAGAGTCAAACGTTAATTCCGTGGTTTTATTTTTAATTCCTGGTATAAAAATAATTGGCTTTTCGCTAATTTCATTTATCACGCGTGCACTGGCCTTTTGTGCGAGCTGTCTCATCGAAACTGGAGTCACTTCATGAGGCAAATGACATAACCCAATTTCTGAAGTAATCATACCCGATGCCACTAAGCGATAATTTTCCCTTTCTTCATCACTAAACTTTGCTAAAAGTTGTGCCAAAAGCGTTTTTATTGATTGAATTAAACGCACATTATTTCCATTTTTCGCACAATCCCGAATCCCAACTTCCGCGCTCAGCTCTCCCACAACCATATTGTTTCGCCATGCTCTCACGCGGGTATTTGTTGTCCCTGTATCAATGGTCACTATCAACATATTTATCCCTTTAAAATAACGGAACGTTGTTCCTTTTTTTATAAGATACATCAAAATATAGGAATGTCGTTCCGTTTTTATAAGAATGACGATCGTGATCACAATCAGTAACGTAAAGACAAGGCTTATCAATTAATTACAGATCTCCCGCCTTTACACACAAAAAGAGTCACAACAAGGAGAAAATGGAACGACGTTTAATTCACATGAAATTGTGCGTACAATGACCCCCAGCGCATGTAAGGAGCCAACAATGACGAAAGACAGCCAAGCAAACTCATCAAACATTGATAGAGTACTGACCATCCTTGAAGAGATAAGTAATCATTCCGATGGAATTTCATTGGCAGAATTAGTTAAAAACACAGGGATCGCCAAAACCACTGCGTTTCGGATATTAGAGACGTTAAAAGAACGCCAATATGTCAGTATCGATCACCTTACAGAGCGTTATAACCTTGATTTAAAAAGCCTTGAACTTGGCATTAAAGGTTTAATGAATGTCAATTTAGTTGAAGTTTCAATCCCTTATTTAAAAACACTATCGAGCTCAACATTCGAAACCTGTTTTTTGGGGGTCTATAACAGCGGGCATGTGGTGTACCTGTATAAAAGTGAAGGTACCCTCTCAATTCAAACAACTGCAAAATTAGGGGCAAGGCTACCCGCCTATTGCACAGGGATTGGGAAAGCGCTTTTAGCGTTCCAACCGTTGGAAGAAATTGATGAGGTTCTGGATAAACCTCTGGTGAAATTCACGGAAAAAACCGTTGTCGATAGAATGAAACTGTATGAATTGTTGGCAGATATTCGTTTGAAAGGCTTTTCTTTAGATGATGAAGAAAATGAAGAAGGGCTAACGTGTGTTGCAAGGCCAATATTTAACTACACTGGCAACATTGTTGGGGCTATCAGTGTTGCAGGCCCAACACACCGTATGTTACCCAAAATAGATAGGGTCAACGATGAACTTGCCCATGTTTGTTTGCTGATTTCTCGCCGCCTGGGCTATATCGAACCCGCTGTCAGCAAATAAACACAAAAAAACCCCATCTAACATGTTAGGTGGGGTGCCAAAATAGCCATATTTGTTGTTTACACAAGAATCAATTACACAAGAGCAATGTACTGGCTCACTTCCCTGTGAAACCCGAACTTAGTGGCGATTTCTCACCAACTGATACCGACGACTTAGGTATTCGATAGGTGCACTCCAGATGTGCACTAAACGGCAAAATGGGAAGAGTAAGAATATTGTCATCCCCAACACGATATGTAACTTGAACACGATGCCAACACCTTCAAGGTAATTCGACGCGCCCCAATGGAATGTCACAACTGATTGCGCCCATCCCACTAACTTCAACATTTCACTGCCATCCATGTGCTGCGCAGAGAATGGAATAGTGAGTAGCCCTAAACACACTTGCACCACCAGCAATACCATAATCATGATGTCACCAAAGGAAGATGTGGCGCGAATACGTGGGTTAGTCAGTCGGCGTTTCAGTAACATCGCTCCACCAATTAACATCATCACCCCCGCAGAGCCGCCCCCGATCATCGCCATCAACTGCTTGATATGCATTGGTAGGAAAGATTCATACATCCAATGTGGTGTTAACATCCCCAGAAAATGGCCGACAAAAATCCCAATAATCCCCAAATGGAATAAATTGGATGCCAGACGCATATTCTTTTTATCTAACATTTGACTCGAACCCGCACGCCATGTGTATTGACCGTAGTCATAACGCAGCCAGCTACCGACAATAAACACGGTGCCTGCAATATACGGATAGATGTCGAAGAAGAATTGATTGAGAAAATTCATTTTTGCACTCCTACATGGCTGCTCGTACCAAGGTCCAAGTATTGCGGCGTGACGGCATTGGCAAAACGGTGTTGATGGGCGGTGACTTCCCCACCGCAGGTTTTCTCATCCGCAAAAAACTTCACTTGTTCCTCTTCCCACACCGCATCAAGGGCTTGAGGCGTGTCATCCCGCGCTTCTGATGCCACTTTTTCGCTAAGTTGCTCAGTGGCAATTTCGCTATTGGATAACTCAAGTAATATCTCAAACAAGCTCGCAAAGCGGCTTTCACGCTGTTTTAATCGCTCCCCTAGTAACGCTAAGATTGGTGCGATATCGTGCAAGCCCCCCACAGTTTCTTGCGGTGGTAAAACAGTGAGATACTCCAAGTAAATAGGCAAATAGTCGGGTAGCTCTTTGCAATCAATTTGCAAGCCATGCTGCTGGTACTGCCCCATTAAATCGACCATTGCTTGACCGCGGTCGCGGGATTCCCCATGAACATGCTCGAATAACAGTAACGATGTTGCGCGCCCTCTATCAAACAGCTCACAATATTGCGCCTGCATATCTAACAAGTCGTCATTGAGATATTCGCGCACAAACATCATCAACTGAATAGCACGAGTAACAGGTAATTCATCTGCTTGCTCTAATGCTTCGATTAACTCATCGCGGTGCTGCCAAAGCGCCTCTGACGGGTATTCTAACAGCCGAGAAATCACTCTTAACGTCATCATAGTGTGTTCTCCTGCGCTGTTTTTGGCGTCACATCAATGGCATCAATACGTCTACTATTAAACAGATTGGTTTTGCTATCACTACCATGGCAACCATCACCAAAACTAAAGCCACAAGCTTTGGCTTCAGGGAACACTTCACGTGCTAATTCACGATGACTGGATGGGATCACAAAACGGTCTTCATAGTTAGCAATTGCCAAGTAACGGTACATTTCTTGGGCTTGCTCTTCCGTTAATCCCACTTGCTCCAACGCACTGGTATCACACTGGTTTTCTACGGTTTCAGCACGTTTATAATGGCGCATCGCTAACATACGTTTTAGTGCTAACAGCACAGGCTCTGTGTCCCCAGCCGTCAATAAATTGGCGAGGTACTGCACTGGAATGCGCAGGCTTTCCACATCAGGCAATACGCCATTGTTAGCCAATAAACCCGAATCAGCGACAGATTGAATGGGTGACAGAGGTGGCACATACCACACCATCGGTAATGTGCGATATTCAGGATGCAGCGGCAGCGCTAGTTTCCACTCCATCGCCATTTTATACACTGGCGATTTCTGAGCAGCGTCGATCACACTTAATGGGATCCCCTGTTTTTGCGCTTCTTCAATCACTTTAGGATCGTGTGGATCAAGGAAGACATCGAGCTGACTTTGATACAGATCCGTTTCTTTTTCTACACTCGCCGCCGATTCAATTTTATCGGCGTCATACAGCAACACACCTAAATAACGGATACGCCCAACACAGGTTTCCGAGCAAACCGTTGGCATGCCAGATTCAATGCGAGGGTAACAGAAAATACATTTTTCTGACTTGCCGCTTTTCCAGTTAAAGTAGATTTTTTTGTACGGGCAGCCTGTCAGGCACATACGCCAGCCACGGCATTTGTCTTGGTCAATCAAGACGATACCGTCTTCAGAGCGCTTGTAAATCGCACCGCTTGGGCACGTTGCAACACAAGCAGGGTTCAAACAATGTTCACACAGACGTGGCAAATACATCATGAAAGTATTTTCAAATTGCCCATACATCTCTTTTTGGATGTGCTCAAAGTTTTTGTCTGCGGCGCGTTTCGCAAATTCGCCACCGAGGTCATCTTCCCAGTTAGGCCCCATTTTCACGTTGCTCATCCGTTCGCCTGTGATCAATGACCGTGGACGCGCAGTTGGCACATGTTTGCCTTCTTTGGCATTTTTTAAATGGCCGTAGTCATAATTAAATGGCTCATAATAATCATCCAAAGCAGGTACATCAGGATTAGCAAAGATTTTAGACAGCACGCCCACTTTGTTCCCCATACGAGGAACCAGCTTGCCTTTGATGGTACGGATCCAACCGCCTTTCCATTTTTCCTGATCTTCCCAGTGATGGGGATAGCCGATACCTGGTTTGGTCTCGACATTATTAAACCATGCGTATTCAACACCTTCGCGACTGGTCCAGACATTTTTACAGGTCACTGAGCATGTATGGCAACCAATACATTTATCGAGGTTTAGCACCATGCCGACTTGAGAACGAATTTTCATTATGCTTTCTCCTTTTCGCTCAGGGTCTGCTGATAGGCATCGTTTTCCCCATCCAGCCAGTCGACCTGTTTCATTTTGCGAACAACCACAAATTCATCACGGTTAGAACCCACGGTTCCGTAATAATTGAAGCTATAAGCTAGATGGGCGTAACCGCCAATCATATGGGTAGGTTTCGGGCAAACACGCGTTACTGAGTTATGAATACCCCCGCGCTGCGCCGTAATTTCTGACCCCGGCAAATTGATCAACCGTTCTTGCGCGTGGTACATCATGATCATGCCATCAGGGATCCGTTGGCTGACGATCGCTTTTGCTGTCAGCGCCCCATTGCTGTTAAACGCTTCAACCCAATCATTATCTTCAATGCCTAACTCGCGAGCATCGTCCTCACTTAGCCAAACCACAGGGCCACCACGACCGAGCGTCAACATCAATAAGTTGTCGCTATAAGTGGAGTGAATACCCCATTTTTGGTGTGGCGTTAGGAAATTCAACGCTTTTTCAGGGTAACCGTTGGATTTTTTACCCATTAATGGCTGAGCCGCACGCGTATCAATTGGCGGGCGATATACCACGAGACTTTCACCAAAGGCACGCATCCATTCATGATCTTGATATAACTGCTGACGACCACTAAGTGTACGCCATGGGATCATCTCGTGAACGTTGGTATAACAAGCGTTGTAAGAGACATGTTCATCTTCTAAGCCTGACCACGTTGGGCTGGAAATGATCTTACGTGGCTGTGCCACAATATCGCGGAAGCGAATTTTCTCATCTTCTTTGTAGCGTGCTAAATGCGTATGGTCGCGCCCTGTCACCTTGCTTAACGCATCCCATGCTTTCACTGCCACTTGTCCATTGGTTTCGGGGGCTAAAGTTAAAATCACCTCGGCAGCATCAATGGCAGTGTCAATTTTAGGGCGGCCTGCATTAGCTCCTTCTGGCTGGGTTTTGTTCAGCTTTTTCAGGAAATCAACTTCATCTTGCGTATTCCAACTGATGCCTTTCCCACCGTTCCCTAATTTGTCCATTAATGGACCAAGGGAGGTAAAACGTGCGTAAGTATTGGGGTAGTCACGTTCAACACAAATAATGTGCGGCGCCGTTTTTCCAGGGATCAGCTCGCACTGGCCTTTTTTCCAATCTCTCACATCAAAAGGTTGCGCCATTTCAGCTTTACTGTCGTGCTGGATCGGCAGTGTGACGACATCCGTTTCTTTGCCTAGATGGCCGACACTGACATCTGAGAAAGCTTTGGCAATGCCTTTGTAGATTTCCCAATCGCTTTTCGATTCCCAAGCAGGGTCAACCGCGGCGGATAATGGGTGAATAAACGGATGCATATCCGAGGTATTCATATCGTCTTTTTCATACCAAGTGGCGGTCGGTAAAATAACGTCTGAGAACAGGCAGGTGCTCGACATTCTGAAATCGAGAGTCACCACTAAGTCCACTTTCCCTTGTGCTGCTGTATCTTGCCATTCTACTTCCTCAGGTTTGACGCCACCTTGTTGACCTAAATCTTTGCCTTGAATACCATTTTCAGTACCCAGCAAATATTTCAATAAATATTCATGGCCCTTCCCTGCGGAACCCAATAAGTTTGAGCGCCAAATAAACAGATTACGTGGGAAATTTTGTGGGTCATCTGGCTGTTCTGCTGCAAAACGAATATTGCCGTCCTTCAATTGCTTAACGGTGTAATCTACTGGGGAAAGCCCCACGTCTTGTGCCTGTTTAGCAATTTTGATTGGGTTAACGCTTAATTGTGGTGCAGATGGCAACCAGCCCATTCTTTCAGCACGCACATTCATGTCCACTAAACTGCCGCTAAATGCTTTTTTATCCGCTAAAGGTGAGAGTAACTCTTCCGTCCCTACCGTTTCATAACGCCATTGGCTTGAATGGTTATAGAAGAATGATGTGCTGTTCATATGGCGTGGTGGACGCTGCCAATCAAGACCAAAAGCCAGTGGCGTCCAGCCTGTTTGTGGGCGCAATTTTTCCTGGCCGACGTAATGTGACCAACCACCGCCGCTTTGCCCCACGCAGCCACAGAAAATCAGCATGTTGATAATTGCGCGGTAAGTCATATCCATGTGGTACCAGTGGTTGATACCAGCCCCAACAATTACCATCGCACGGCCGTGGGTTTTCTCTGCGGTGTCCGCAAATTCACGGGCGATGCGAATGATATTTTGGCGGCTCACCCCAGTGACTTTTTCAGCCCATGCAGGGGAATAGGCTTTCATATCATCGTAATCAACGGCACAGTTTTCATCACCGAAACCACGGTCAATGCCGTAGTTAGCAAGCATCAAATCATACACACTAGTAACCAGTGACTCACTGCCATCCGCAAGCTGAATACGTTTCGCGGGTAATTTGTGCAACAAAACATCTTTCAATTCAACACGTTGGAAATGTTCGCTTTCTAAACCACCAAAGTATGGGAAGCCAACCTCAACAAATTCATCGTGCGTATCTGCAAGGCTGAGTTGCATTTTGATCTGGTGTGCATCTTGCCCTGCGCGCGGTTCTAAGTTCCATTTTTGGCTGTCATCCCAACGGAACCCCATCGAGCCTTGAGGGGCGCACAGTGCCCCTGTTTCTTCATCAATCGCGATGGTTTTCCATTCGGCATTTTTCTCTTCGCCTAAAGAATCAACGAGATCCGAAGCACGCAGCATACGCCCAGCAACATACGCACCGTTTTCATGTTTATCGAGCATCACCAACATCGGCATATCGGTGTAAGTGCGAACATATTCACGGAAATATTCCGCTTCACGTTTGACGTGGAACTCATTGAGGATGACATGCCCCATTGCCATCGCCATGGCACTGTCAGTCCCTTGTTTTGGGTTCAGCCAATGGTCGCAGAATTTGGTGATTTCGGCGTAATCTGGCGTGACAGCAACAGTTTTCGTCCCTTTGTAGCGGACTTCTGCAAAGAAGTGAGCATCAGGCGTACGAGTTTGCGGGACGTTCGAGCCCCAAGCAATAATGTAAGATGAGTTATACCAGTCTGCGGATTCTGGTACATCCGTTTGCTCCCCCCACGTCATTGGGGATGCAGGCGGTAAGTCGCAGTACCAATCGTAGAAGCTCAGGCAAGCCCCACCAATGAGAGATAAATAACGGGCACCTGACGCATAAGACACCATCGACATCGCAGGGATTGGCGAAAAACCGACAATGCGGTCAGGACCAAATTCCTTAATCGTCGCCACGTTAGCAGCTGCAATTAACTCGTTCACTTCCTGCCAGCTGGAGCGAACAAAACCACCGCGACCACGAGCTTGTTTGTAACTCTGCGCTTTTTCTGGGTAGCTAATGATGGATAACCATGCTGCGACGGGGTCTTGGTGCTCTGCTTTTGCATCGCGCCATAATTTCAGTAAACGCTTACGCATCATCGGGTATTTCACGCGGTTTGCACTGTATAAATACCATGAATAGCTGGCACCACGCGGACAACCACGAGGCTCGTGATCAGGTAAATCTGGGCGGGTGCGTGGGTAGTCAGTTTGTTGTGTTTCCCACGTCACAAGGCCATTTTTGACGTAAATTTTCCAGCTACATGAACCAGTGCAGTTAACACCGTGGGTCGAACGTACGACTTTATCGTGCTGCCAGCGACTACGGTAACTATCCTCCCAATCACGGTTAACATTGAGCTCTTGCCCATGGTCGCCTGCGAAGGTATCACCCAGCTGCTTAAAATAACGAAATCTATCTAAAAATTTGCTCATTCGGATTGCCTCCAAAGAGACGGCGACCGCCGCCGTACATTGCTTAAAAAGGATTTTTTTAACTTGTTATTATTTGTGGGTACGTCCGTAAACTAACCACGTGATAAACACACAAGAGAGATAGAACACAAAGAACACTTTCATGGCATCAGCGGGTGAGCCTGTCAGGGTTAACGACGTCCCAAAGGCTTTTGGAATAAAAAAGCCACCAATTGCACCAATGGCAGAGATAAACCCAAGCGCTGCCGCACTTTCTGTTACTGCTTCTTTTTGTGCTTCTTGCTCTGAAGCACCTCTTAATAAAGCCTTGTCCATGGTTAATTTGCGAAAAACCACGGCAATCATTTGGAATGTGGAACCACTGCCTAAACCTGCCGTTAAAAACAGCACCATAAACACACCATAAAACGCACCGAAGGAGCCGCCTTGGCCATTTTCTGGCAAGGTAAAGAACAGTAGCCCTGAAAAAATAGCCATGGCGATAAAGTTCAGGAAAGTCACTTTGACGCCGCCAAAACGGTCAGACAGCATGCCGCCAAGTGGGCGGGCTAATGCACCAAGGAATGGGCCAAAAAAGGCAAATTTCAAGATGACGATATCGGGAAACTGGGTTTTCGACAGCATGGCAAAGCCCGCGGAAAAACCGATAAATGAACCAAATGTTGAGAGGTACAACAGGCTTAAAATCCACAGATGTCCACGTTTTAAAACAGGAAGTTGCTGTTTTAAGGAGGCTTTATTTGCTGCCAAATCGTTCATGCCAAACCATGCCATCACCGTAAAGAACAGCAAGAATGGCACCCAAACCCACGCAGCATTTTCCAGCCAAAGTACAGAACCGTCAGGCTGAACCGCTCCTGTTCCACCCGCAAAAGCAAACACCCCCACACCGACAATAAACGGGGCGACTAACTGCATCACGCTAACGCCTAGATTTCCTAG
Organism: Providencia xihuensis; assembly: GCF_041953405.1. NCBI lineage: Bacteria > Pseudomonadati > Pseudomonadota > Gammaproteobacteria > Enterobacterales > Morganellaceae > Providencia > Providencia xihuensis. The sequence continues at coordinate 3,977,963 of NZ_CP169565.1, forward strand.
ACCACCATTTAAGCCCAGCGCACCACCTTGGCGAGCTTTCGGAAAAAAGAAACTGATATTCGCCATGCTTGATGCAAAGTTTGCCCCAGCAAAACCACAAAGCAGGGAAATAATCACAAATACTTGGTATGGCGTTGTTGGGTCTTGAATCGCATACCCCAACCAAATACACGGAATAATCAGAAATACAGTGCTAATTGCCGTCCAACGACGACCACCAAAGATAGGAATAACAAAAGAATAGGGCACGCGTAATAAGGCGCCAGAAACGGAAGGCAGTGCGGTTAATAAAAATAATTGGTCAGTGGTAAAATTAAAACCCACTTTATTTAAATTAACAGCAACCGCACTAAATAGCATCCATACACAGAATGCAAGCAATAAACACGGAATTGAAATCCACAAATTACGTTTGGCAATTCGCTGACCTGTTTGCTGCCAAAATTGGTTTTCTTCAGGACGCCAATCCTGAATAACACCTTTTGGCTGCACAGCCGTATTATTAATCCTCTCTCGTTGAGACATAATTCACCCCGATAAATACGATTTTCTGAGCGCAGTGTGTGGCGAATAAGCCAGCATGAAGCTGATCTAAATCAAGGTAGATTTAAATCAAATTTGGCACGAAATTCAGACCGTCCACCAGAGGAGTATTAGGGGTATTTTTAGTTAACCAATTAAATATAAACGAATAATTTAATACATTAAAAACATTCATTGATGCAAATTTTAGCAAAAAGACTCGGCGAGATATTAGGGAGTAATACCGAAGTGGCATATTCAATTTTGTCTAATAGAGGAACAATAATAGCGTTATAAAAAATATTGAATAATGATGTCATGGAATTAAGGATTATGTATGCCAACTGCGAACCGCCGATTTTCAATCATTAACCAAGTTATTGGCTTAATGTTATTGATTGCTGTACTCGGTATTATTGGCATGACAATTTCCAACCAAATGATTATTAGCGTGCAAGGGAACGCTCACGCAATAAATAAATCGGGGTCGCTAAGAATGCAAAGTTATCACTTGCTTTCATTAACACCACTCAATACCTATTCGGATATTTATCTGAATGAACTTGAACATGATTTATTAAGCCCTGAATTAACCCAAGTGGTCGAAATAGAGGATTTAACTAATCTATTTAGCGAGCTTCACCAATATTGGCTAAACGACTTAAGACCTGCGCTAGCAAAAGCCAATTCCCCCAATGATGCACGTTTTGAGGTTATCACTTTTGTTAATAAAATCGATGAGTTAGTAAAAAGTATCGATGAAAAAACAGAACGTAAAATGACCTATGTCGCCATGACACAAATGGTGTTTATCGGCCTCGTTTCTCTATTATTACTCTTCACCATTTGCCATTTTAGGAAGAAAATTTATTACCCTTGGCTAAAACTGTTAAATATGGTGAACGCGATTAGTCATCGGGATTTTAGCCAACGTTATCCAACGTATAAAAAACATGATGAGCTTAGCGCTCTTGGACAAACATTAAACCAAATGTCTGATGAATTAGCGCAAAGTTACCGTCAATTAGAGTCTCGTGTCGAAGAAAAAACGGCAGACTTACAGAATAAAAACAAAGTATTGCTGTACCTGTATCAATCAAATCGTACCTTGCATTCCATCGACCCACTGGCGGTACGCCTAGAAAAAGTACTGATAGAACTACAAAACCTAATCCCCCTTAAAAATATTAGCTTGCGGCTATATGAAGAAAATAACGATACCTATTTTCATGACATCCACTGTGGTGAATTTCCAGCCCCTGAAACCGTGGAACATCCAACAATGTTATCGTGGGATATCTCCGATAATTTACACCGCTATGGGGTTATCCTAGCTGAGATCTCAATAGATAGGCCTTTATCCGATGAGCAAAATAATTTAGTGCTAATGTTGGTCAAACAAATCACTGGTATGTTAGCAATGGCGCACCAATTAGAGCAGCAACAACAATTGCTAATTATGGATGAACGCTCGGCAATCGCCAGAGAACTCCATGACTCTATTGCCCAATCGTTATCATGTTTAAAAATGCAAATTAGCTATCTGCAAATGCAGCCAGAATCTTTGCCCAATAAACAACAAGATTTACTCAATGAAATGCGCAATGAAATTAACTCTGCTTATAGCCAATTACGTGAATTATTAACCACTTTTAGGTTAAAGCTCACTGAACCAGGTTTATTGCCCTCTTTAGAAAGTACTATCAATGAATTTAGCCAACGTGTTGGCTTTGAAATAAATTTGAATTACCAACTGCCAGCAAAAAGCATTTCGCCACACCAAGCTATTCATATCATACAGATAATCCGAGAAGCCTTGAGCAATATTCTCAAGCACGCCAATGCAAATTGGTCGCAAGTTTCGTTATTCGAAAATGCAGACGTTATCACCGTCACCATTGAAGATAATGGTGACGGTATTCAACCCCAGCCCACGAAAAATAACCATTATGGACTGATTATCATGAGGGAAAGGGCTCTGAGCTTAAACGGAGAATACCAAATTGCACCTCGTGTTCAGGGGGGAACAACAGTCAGTGTCACATTCCCACTCGCTGTGGCTTAATTAAATTGGAGTTACTTGTTGATGGAAAACAAAAATATCACCACTGGCCAATCCACAATTTTACTCATTGATGATCATCCGATGCTGCGTAATGGGGTTAAGCAACTAATCAGCTTAGAGCCGACATTGCGAGTCATTGGGGAAGCTGATGACGGAGAAACAGGCATTAAAATCGCCGAAGAATATGATCCGGATTTAATCCTATTAGACTTAAATATGCCAGGAATGAACGGGTTTGAAGTCCTCTGCAATTTACGCAACCACGAACTTTCTGGCCGCATTATTTTATTCACCGTTTCTAACTATGGTGAAGATTTAATTAATGCGCTAAAACACGGTGCTGATGGCTATTTATTAAAAGATATGGAACCCGAAAAACTCATTGTTGCATTGAAAGAAGCCGCCAGCGGTAAAATGGTTGTCAGTCCAACATTAGCCTCTGTTTTAGCCGAATCATTAAGAGATAATCGCACATCTACTGAACATAATTTATCGGTACTCACCCCAAGAGAAACGCATATTTTAGATTTAATCTCACGGGGGCTATCCAATAAGCAGATTGCCAATAAATTAAATATTACGGAGAGTACCGTTAAAGTACATGTGAAGCATTTACTGAAAAAACTCAATTTAAAATCGCGTATTGAAGCCGCTATTTGGGTTTTACAGCAAAAGTAATAATTAGGTTAATGCATCTAACCATGGCTGCTGTTTTGGGTAACGCCGACGGTAGCCATGCATCGCCACCGATAATTGAATCAAATCAGTGAATTTTGTTGGGTCTAGCCCCGTTTGCTTTTTAATTTGTTGTAGCCGATAACTTAACGTGTTGCGGTGAATACCAAGCTGCAAAGCGGTATTACCAATTTCACCATTTTGCGATAAAAATAACTCTAACGTTTCCAACAAACTTTCCCCTGAATCATGCAATAAAATTTTGTTGCAAATATCCAAAAAGAAATTAAATAAATAACTGTTTTCTAACTCATTAAATAAACAAAATGAGGCCATTTCTTTAAATAAGAAAACCTGTTTTTCAGGGACTGTCTGACGTCCCACATCAATCACTGAGCGAGCAAAATGCACCGCATCACGCACATGTTCTTCGCTATCAGCTTGCACACCAACACCAATATAGTACTGACTCAGTTGACCATCCAAGATAAAATGTAGGTTAGGAATAAATGATTCATTTTGATAGTGTTTTGAGGGAAATAGCATCAATACTTCACGGCTATTGAGTAGCAATACATCACTTTTTTCCATCGCCGATAATTCTGTAATGATGGTATCTAAAATTTCAGGACGATATTGAATGGCTTCAATATTAATAATCACTGGGATCGTGGGTAGCGAAAACGAAAAACCTGAGTTATGCAGCTTTAATAATGCACTACGCCCCTGAATAGGTGTGGCACTTTCAATAAACTGAACAAATAACATATCCCGTAAGCGGTGCTGCCAATTGATGCTACGACGCTCAATTTCTTGCTGAATAAGTAACTCCGCGGTAAGAATCGCTAATTCCGCATAACGCTGAATAACCACGGGATCGCCACTCACGCCAATCACCAACTCCACTTTGTCAGCCACAATAATCGGATGATTGATTCCTGGGGCTACATTAGAATAAGCACGGGCTTCATTTTCATTGTAAATCGTGATCCGTTTGCCGCAGCGGATCACCTCCACTGCGGCTTCATGTGTTTCACCAATACGTTTTTTTTCACCTGAAGCGATAATCATCCCCTGACTGTTAATCACATTGACGTTGTGGTGGATGATCCCCATCGCACGCGTGACAATATCATTAGCTAATTTTTCAGTCAGTAGCATATTACCGCCTCATCTTATTGTTTTATTAAATTTTTTGGCTTGCTAATACTGTTCTTAGTAAGTTTTCAGCGGTATCCACTAGGTAACGCTCTCCATTAACCATCGCTTGCTCTAAAGAAACAGGTCCAGGGCAAAGTGACCACATCGCCGTAATCCCGTGTTGATACAAAATTCGGCTATCCTCACTGTATCCACCGCATAAGGCGATTGTCGGCACACCAAAGCGGCTTGCCATACGGGCGACACCGACGGGTGCTTTACCGTTGGCACTTTGGCTGTCCATCCGCCCCTCTCCAACAATCACTAAGTCTGCTTGTTGAATATAAGCCTCTGCACCCAATAACCCGAGAACAAGGTCAATCCCTTTTTCGAGCTTAGCATCGACAAACCAACGCAATCCTGCACCGAGTCCACCAGCCGCGCCACTTCCCGCTTCTGATGAGACATCTTTCCCTAAGGTGCTCGACATTAATTGTGCATAATGCGTCATACCTGCTTCCAGCTGGTCTAGTACAGTTTTATCAGCCCCTTTTTGTGGGCCATAAATATACGTTGCTCCATTTTTGCCGAGCAGCGGGTTTTCCACATCACAAGATACGTTAAATTCAACGGCCGCAGCACGAGGATCAAACTTATCCAAGTCAATTTTTGCGATATTAATAAGGTTCTCACCATTTATTGGCGAGCTAATCAGTTGATGGTTTTTATCGTAAAATTGTGCGCCAAGTGCTTGCGCAAAGCCCGCCCCGCCATCGTTTGTTGCACTTCCACCTATACCAAGAATAATGCGGTTGCACCCCAAGTCGAGGGCATATTTCACCATTTCCCCCAAACCGTATGTTGAGGCTTTTTCTGCATGGCGAAATTCAGGTTTGACAAGCTCTAGGCCACTGCATTGTGCCATTTCAATAAAAGCGGTTTTTCCGTCCAGCACCAACAGCCGTGCATCAACTTGGCTGCCATAAGGCCCTGTACACGTCAATATGTAAGGCGTTACACCAGATAAAACTGGACTATGCTCTAGTGACTCCAACAGGCCTTCTCCGCCATCAGATATTGGCAATAACGTCATATCCAAATCGGAGGATACACGCTTGAAACCCTCAGCAACTGCTTGGCATGCCTGCTGTGCTGAGCAACTTCCTTTAAAGGAATCAAGTGCGATAACAATTTTCATGTAGGCTTTCCTATTGTAAATGGCGATGTTGCGTTATTTTGCTTGTACCGATGTTGGCGTTTTTACTTTCTCGCTGTTGCTCATACCGTTGGTGTTCACTCGCGAAGCGATAAGTGTTCCGATAACCAACAAGCCAACACCAAACCATAATCCAGAGGTGGCAGTGCCTGTGTAATCTTCAAAGAAACCTAAAATAAATGGTCCTAAGAAACCGCCAAATAACCCTAAACAGTTCAGTAAGGCCAAACTCCCTGCCAGCATACTACCACTCATATACGTTGGTGGAAGTGAGAAAATAATAGATTGCACAACAAAGAACATAAAGGCAGTTAAGCAAAAGCCGATTAGCCCAACCACTGGCCCGCCAAGTGCCCCAATCACCAATCCAACAGCCATCACCGCATAACCCGAAATTAAAATGCGGGACGAACGACGCGGAGTATTCGCTTTTCTTGCCACAAAAATGCCGCCAATAGCCGCTGAAATCCAAGGAATTGCCGTTAATAAGCCTATTTGAATTGGCGTTAATTTACCGTATTCACCAATAATCGTTGGTAAAAAATAACTTAAGCCGTATACAGAGAATTGGTGCGTAAAATAAATCGCGACAATCATCATAAACGCTTTATTTTTAAATGCCGCCTTAAGTGAGAATTTGTTATTACTGACGCTAATGCTGTTTTGGTCTTGCTCGTGTTTATATTTAATATAATTCCGATCGTCTTCATCTAACCATTTTGCGTCTTCTGGTTTATTCGGTAAAACAAACCACACGACAAAAGCCAAAATAACCGCAGGTAAACCTTCAATCACAAACATCCATTGCCAACCATGGAAACCTAATAGCCCATCCATGCTTAACAATAAACCACTCAATGGTGCACCAATGATATTGGCAAGACACACCCCTAATAAGAATAACCCTGTTGCTTTAGCCCGTTCTTCTTGGCTAAACCAGTAGGTCATATACAGGATCACACCAGGGTATAACCCCGCTTCTGCTGCCCCTAATAATAGGCGCAGAATATAAAAAGACGTAGGCCCTGTAACGAATGCCATTGCGGCAGACAATAACCCCCACGTGATCATGATCCGCGTGATCCAAAAGCGCGCACCCACTTTTTCCATGATCAGGTTACTTGGGATCTCAAGAATTGAATAGGTCAGGAAAAATAACCCCGCGCCGATCCCGAATGCCGTGGCAGATAATCCGAGGTCTATCGACATCGCATGTTTTGCCATCCCGATATTCGTGCGGTCAATAAAGCTAATAATATAAGCCAAAATCAATAACGGCATCAGGTTGCGATATATCTTTGCGTTGGTCTTTTTACCCTGTGCCGCATAATCTAACTTTGCATTTGTAGAAAACATAGATAAGATCCTCATGTTGCAGTGAAACAGGCTTGGTGCTTTCTTACATTCCCCTACCTGTTGTTATTACCTCAGCAACAGCCCGACGCCCCACGTCGGGCTTTTTACTTGCGGTATTTCTTATTCTCTTTCGAACAACATTGATATCCCTTGACCACCACCGATACACATCGTCACTAACCCTGTAGTAACCTCACGGCGTTCCATTTCATACATTAACTTAACGGGTAAAATCGCCCCACTCGCCCCAACGGGGTGACCCAGTGCAATCGCGCCGCCATTCACATTGACTCGTGAACTATCTAATGACAAATCATTCATAACTGCTATCGCCTGAGCGGCAAAAGCTTCATTTAACTCAATGAGATCAATGTCTTTGACATCCATCTTTATTTTTTCCATCAAGCGGCGTGTCGCAGGTGCGGGACCGAACCCCATAATGGCGGCTTCACATCCTGCAACCGCCCAATCCACCACTTTCATCCGTGGCTTCAAACCACGTTTTTCCGCTTCTTCGCGGCGCATCATCACTAATGCCGCTGCACCATCATTAATCCCTGAAGAGTTGGCTGCAGTAATCACACCATCCGCTTTAAATGCAGGGCGTAATTTTGCCAGTTTTTCCCTTGGCGTATCTCGTGGGTGTTCATCCGTATCGAAAATACGTGTCCCTTTACGCCCTTCTTGAATTTCCATCGGCAGGATTTGATCTTTAAAGTAACCTGCTTCGATGGCTTTCAGCGCTTTTTGCTGACTATCCCAGGCAAAATCGTCCATTTCCTCACGGGAAATATTAAATTGCTCTGCGACATTTTCCGCCGTCATCCCGTTATGGTATGGGCCTTCAGGCCAAGTTAAAATCGACGTCAATCCATCTTCTAAAACATCATTGCCCATGCGGTAGCCATAACGCGCTTTACGCAAGTAGTACGGCAGCATGGTCATGTTTTCCGTTCCGCATGCCACAACCACATTCGACTGCCCTGTTTGCAACAACATCATGCCATCTGCCAGTGCCTGTAGCCCCGAGCCACATTGGCGGTTAACAGAATAAGCGGTAGTTTCTTTTGGTAAGCCAGCACGTAGTTGACAGATCCGCGCAATAAAACCGCTTTCTGCGATTTGCCCCACGTTTCCGACAATCACTTCATCCACATCTTCTGGTGCGATCCCTGCACGTTTTACGGCTTCACGGATCACTTCAGCCCCTAAATCGTGTTGGTGCGTGTTCGCAAAACTGCCACCCATAGTACCAATCGCCGTTCTCACACCACTGACAATCACAATATCATTTGCGTTTTTCATTCTGTTCTCCTACAGCACCATACCGCCGCCAACGTTAATCACTTCGCCATTGATATAGCGCGCTTTGTCTGACGCTAAGAACGCCACACATTGCCCAACGTCTCGTGGGTCACCCGCAAAGCCCGCAGGGATTTTGCTGATCATGATGTCCCACACTTTTTCAGGCACACCCCGGGTCATGTCAGTATCAATAAACCCAGGGCAGATAGCATTGACGGTGACGCCTTTACGCGCCAATTCGCGACAAGCGGTTTTCGTTAAGCCGATAACCCCTGCTTTTGAGGCTGCATAGTTAGCTTGCCCCACATTTCCTAACCAGCTTGCGGAAGAGATATTCACAATGCGACCACTTCCTTGCTCGCGCATCAATTTTGCTGCTTCTTGCATACAGTTAAACGTGCCTTTCAAGTTAATGTCGATAACCTTATCCCAATCGTCGTCACTTAACTTATGCAGCATGCCATCACGGTTGATCCCTGCGTTATTGACAATCACGTCAATGGCGCCAAAGTGTTCTTTAGCTTGTGAAAAGAGTGCATTTACTTGCTCGCGTTTGGAAATATCACACGGGATAAACACGGCTTCAAAGCCTTGATCCTGTAGCTGTTTTGCGCTTTCTTCACCAGAGGACATCGCGAGATCGGAAATCACCACTTTTGCACCTTCTTCTGCCAGTACCTGTGCAATAGCAAAACCAATACCTCTTGCTGAGCCCGTGACGATGGCAACTTTGTCTTTGACTAACATAAATAAATTCCTCTTTAATATTGAAACTATAAATACGAAACCAAACCAAAAGGCGCTTCTTCAAATAATGAAGAGGACATCACTTTCAAATCAGGGGAGATTTCTGGCACGAAATCCATATGGGCAAGAATGTCACGCTCAATGTCAATCCCTGGTGCGATTTCAACCAATACAGGCACTTTTCCACCCAAGGTAAATACCGCACGCTCCGTGACAAAATGCATGGTTTGGTTAATCTGGCGTGCCACATCTGCGTTCCAAGAAATCTGCCTAACGTTATTCACCAACTTACGAATATCCCCTTCACGGGTAATCTTTAACTGCCCGTTTTCACAATGGATATCTAACCCTTTCGCAGTAAATGTTGAGCAAAAAACCACATGGCGAGCATTTTGTGTGATATCAATAAACCCACCTGCTCCTGGGCAAATATTGCCAAGTAAAGTGGCATTCACATGGCCGCTGGCATCCATTTCCCCTGCGCCCATATAGGTGATATCTACCCCCGCCCCGTTGTAGTAAAGCATCTGATCTTGGTGGCTGATCATCGCAGACAGGTTGCGGCCAATACCAAAATCAATCCCCCCCGCTTGAACTCCGCCCCAAATGCCAGATTCCACTGTGATATCCACATATTTCGTGGCCTCTTCCTCTTGAATGATTGAACCGATCACATCATTCGGGATCCCTGTCCCTAAGTTAATCACACAGTTTTCAGTGAGGTAACGACAGGCGATACGCCCGATCAACTTGCGAATATCGAGCGGCAATGGTGTGGTTTGCTGTACAGGCGTGCGGATATCACCGCACAGTGTTGGGTCAAAGAACCAACTTGAAGACTGGCGGTGGTCTTCTTCTGGGTTATCACAAATCACAATGTGGTCAATAAAACTGGCAGGAACAGTAACGCGTTTCGGGTGCAAAGTGCCTTCTTCCACGCAATACTTCACCTGAGCAATGACTTTCCCACCGAAGCGTTTTGCCGCTAAAACCGCATGCAACACTTCCAACGACATGGCTTCTTCATCAGTGGTCAGGTTGCCTTTGCTGTCTGCATGCGTACCGCGGATCACCACAACATCCAGCGGAATTTCGGGGTACCACAACCAATCTTCCCCTTTAAAACTCACTTTTTCGACCAGCGGTGGCAGTGCTAGCGTTTTAGCATTCATTCGGCCGCCTTCTAAATCAGGGTCAATAAATGTCCCTAAACCGACTTTGGATAAACGACCAGGAAGACCCGCTGCCATCGCGCCATACAAATGCACCATTTGCCCTTGAGGTAAGCAGTAGGCCTCAACTTCATTGTCGTTGATCATCTGCATCCAACGCGGCGCTAATCCCCAGTGAGAGCCAATAATACGTTTCACCATGCCTTGATGTGCAAAATGTTGATTGCCGCGAATACGGTTACATTGCCCTGCCGCATGCACTAACGTTAATTGTTTTGGCGAACCTTCTGATAAAAAACGCTGTTCAATGGCAGACAAAATAGACTCAGCTGCGCTGGTTAATGTCATTCCCACAGTACAAATTGTATCGCCATCATTAATTAATTCAGCGGCTTCTTGTTTAGAGATAAACTTATTATTCATGATAAAACCTACCTAAAGGCTAATATTTCATAGCCCTTTATTTGATAAATTAAAAAAGAATTAGCTGTTAGCTATTTAAAGAATAATATCGATGTTTTAAATCTTTCTTACTTATTTTCCCATTCCATGTTCTTGGAAAATTACGGGTAAACATAATTTTTACAGGGACTTTATAATTAGGTATCCGTTCTTTTAGCCATTCCATAATTTCTTTACTGGTTAAACATACTTGGCTTTCTGGAATAATAAACGCTATTGGTTCTTCACCATAAATTGGGCTTTCTACTGGAATAACGGCGACTTCATTGACACCAGGGTAATTGGAAATTAAATCTTCAACTTCGATAGAATAAATTTTTTCCCCACCTCGATTAATCATATCTTTAATTCTATCTTGAATATAAAGAAAGCCGTCTTCATCCAGATAACCAATATCCCCAGTAAAGAACCACCCATCCTGAAACGACGTGGTATTTGCAGGGCTATCAGGCCAATAACGCTGGATGACAACATCCCCTTTAACCCAAATATTCCCAGTTTCATTTACCTGTTTTTCTTCACCCTTTTCACTTCTAATCGAAACTTTCAGCCCTGGAACTGGTGTGCCTGAACTGGCTTTTTTCGGGCTGTTTCGAATATCATCTAAATATACCGTTGCAGGGGACGATGTTTCCGTTAAACCATATATAGAATGAATTGATGTTTTTGCAAAAATATAAGATAGCTCTTTAATCGTTCCTTCATTTAAATGCCCTGCACCGCAGGCAATCATTTTCAAAGAATTAAATCTTTCTAAATTAATGCTTTTATTTTCTTTTATCTTTTGAACTAATAAAATGAAAACTGTCGGTGAGCCATGTAAAAAAGTAATTTTTTCTTTCGCAATTGTTGAAATCATTTCTTTAGCATTAAATTTTTGATGTAGAAAAATAGTTCCACCAATATGAATAAATAATGCCAAAATAGCCGATAGCCCAGTAATATGGTAAATCGGTACGGCTAATATCGTTTTATCATTTTCAGTTAATTTTAATGTTTGTTGATAAGCATAAACCGCTGACAAAATATTTTTATGCGTAATGACTGCACCTTTTGGTGCCCCTGTTGTCCCTGATGTAAAAATAATGACGGCGGGGTCTTCTTCATTAACATGATTCACAAACGTCATTTCATCCGTCAGTGTTAATGCTTTCCATTGAGAAAGGCTGATACCTTTCACATTAAAGTCCCCCAACCACGGCTGGTAGGTATCATCCCAAAAAATGGCATCTGCATTAATACGTGAAAGATGCTCTTTGCCCTCAAACTCCTTCATTTTGGTGCTTAATGGAATAACCTGAATACCCAGCCCCACCGCCGCATAAAATAGCTGGCAAAACTCTATGGTGTTTCCCCACCCCAAAATAATACGGTCGCCTTTTCGCAATTGTAGGGTCGATGTTAGCCAAAACATCGTTTGGTTGACCTTCACCAATAACTGGCGATAACGCCAATGCTGCTCTTCAAAAACAATAGCGACAGCATCAGGCTGCGTGTTTGCCCTATTTAATAGGCTTTGATAGATATTTGAATTTGATGCAAACATGGGCGCACTCCAACCAACGGATATCTCTTATTGGTATTCAATGTATAAAATGCCCCCTGCGAAATTAGTGCCAATGTTCACATATTGTTCACATCCTTTTTTTAATTGGATTAGTTATTTGCACAATTCGTTTGTTAAATATTTTTCGCTTAAGTGTCAATTAAAGGTGTTTTTTTGATTGCCGAGATAAATATTTACCTTTAGTTATCAACTTAACACTTAAGCTATCTCAGCTTAAGGGCGATTTTTTTACTGACTCGTTGTGCGCATTAACAACACCAGCGTAATTTCACCAATCAGATTTTATGCAAAAAAACCATTCTGTTTAAAGATGGAGTTCATGCACGCTGCACAGTTCACAACCTGATCACACCTAAAAATCGATAAAAAAGCTGGCGAATTGGCAATGGCTTGCTACAGTGGAACCATTAGCAATGGGATTATTGAATCAAATTCTTCGAAATAATTAAGGAGATAATCAATGGCAGACACACCGTATATTCCACCAAAAGTATGGCAATGGCAGCAAGGCAATGGCGGCAAATTTGCCAATATTAACCGCCCTGTTTCTGGTGCCACACATGAAAAAGAACTTCCAATTGGTAAGCACCCACTACAGCTCTATTCACTGGGCACACCTAACGGGCAAAAAGTGACAATTATGCTTGAGGAGCTGTTAGCGCTGGGTATTCAAGAAGCCGAATATGATGCTTGGTTGATTAATATTGGTGAAGGTGACCAATTTGGTTCTGGCTTTGTGGATATCAACCCGAATTCAAAAATCCCTGCATTAGTCGACAGAAGTGGTAAAGAACCTATCCGCGTGTTCGAGTCAGGTTCAATTCTTACCTATTTGGCGGAAAAATTTTCTGCCTTTTTACCTACCACACAGCCTGAGCGCGCCGAAACATTATCGTGGTTATTTTGGCAGATGGGCTCAGCCCCCTTTGCGGGAGGCGGTTTCGGTCATTTTTACGCCTATGCCCCTGAAAAATACGAATACCCAATCAATCGATTTGCCATGGAAACCAAGCGCCAGCTTGACGTGTTAGACAAACGCCTAGCAGGCAATAAATACGTGGCAGGTGATAACTACACTATCGCTGATATCGCCATCTGGCCGTGGTATGGCGCCTTAGTCAAAGGCTGGCTATATGACGCCGCCGAGTTTTTATCAGTGCATGAGTACAAAAATGTCATTCGCTGGGCAGATGAAGTTTATGCACGCCCTGCAGTACAACGCGGCCGCCGCGTCAATCGCTTACAAGGCGACCCCGCACAGCAAGTGCGCGAACGCCACGATGCGAGTGATATTAACTAACCAATATCATCAAGGTGGCATATTGCCACTTTCAGAATGCTGACAAACCGATCAGGTTTGACTACAGACTGGATAGGTTTTGAAAATAAATTAGGAAAATCAATTTATTGATTTTCGGCTGATAACACAAAGCAGGAAAAACCACGCTTTATCCTGCTTTGTCAACAAACTAAAGGTGGCATATTGCCACCTTTAGTTCTTCCACATTATTCTTTGCTATACCGCCCCTGTACCCATTGTGCGCACAGCATCAAACTTAAACTGATCAACACTGCGATGCAGGCCATCGCCATGCCGCTGCCGATGGAGCCTTGCTCAAACTGCCGCCACACAAAGATAGATACCGTCTGCATTCCTGCGGGAGCGAGTAAAAGTGAGGAAACGAGTTCCCTCGATGCCACGGCAAATACCAACATCATCGCGGCCAATAAGCTTGGCAACACTAATGGGAACAGCACCAAACGCAATGTCGTTATTGCAGATGCGCCGTGTACCCTCGCCGCATCCGCTAAACTACCACCAATTTGTGTTAGCGCTGCGCTGCAATACCGCACGGGATATGGCAACAACAAACAACTGTAAGCAAGCAATAAAATGCCCCAAGTATGGTATGGCGTGACAGGCCAGAAAGGCTGATTCCACGCCAAAATCATCCCTACGGCAATCACTATCCCTGGAATGGAAATGGGTAATAAAGACAAGGCATCAATGATAACAGCCCCACGGATACGTTGAGAAACAACCAGCCACGCAGATAAAAACCCTAAAACCCCCGTTAATATCGCCGTTGCGCTGGCTAATGACACACTGGTTAATAACGCATCTAGCGCTTCCGCTTGGGAGTCAACCAAACCAGAGAAATGCCTTAAGGTTAAATTATCCCATGCTAAACCGCCTGAGACCGTCGATGAAAATGCGGTACCAAACATTGCCAGTAGCGGCATCCCGACGGCTAAAAAGCTCACCACTGCAAATACCCCGACAACAGGCCAACGCCATACCCCAAGAGAGCGTGTCACCAACGCCGCGGCTTTCCCTGTCGTCGTCGCCACATTTTTCCCCGAAACAATAGAACGTTGTAGCGTATAAGCAAAAATAGCCACACTCGCCAAAATCAACGATAACGACGCCGCACCAGGTAAATCAATCGGCCAATCCGCTAAACGCTGTTCAATATCCGTTGTTAATACACGAATACCATTCGGTGCGCCTATTGCAGCAGGGATACCATATTCTTCAATCGCTAAGGTAAACACCAACAATAACCCAGCCGCTATTGACGGTAAGGATAACGGAAAGGTAATCCTGAAAAAGGCCTGCCAAGGCGGTGCGCCATGAACTCGAGCCACATCAGCAAGACGGTTACCATTTGCCGCCATACTGCGTGAAACGGCAAAGTACAGCACAGGAAATAAATTCAGCGCCATAATTCCCATCATACCACCTAAGGAAAATATCGCGCTTCCTGGGCTAACACCAAACAGCTGTTGAGAATACCCATTCGGCTGCAATGTCAGCATCCATGATAACCCTGCAATATAGGGTGGGATCAAAAATGGGATCAGAAAAAGTAAATCCCAAGTCTTGGCAAACGGCAAATTAAATAAGCCTCGCAACGCCCCTAAAGGGATCGCAATTACCGCACTAATGAGTGCAACGCCGACGCCGAGCAATAATGTGTTTTGTAGTAGTTCGGGTAACTCAGGCTCATTAATTAAATGAATAATCGGCGCGAACGGTTGGGAAAATAGCCCTTGCCCGAGTTGTGGAAACAGCGCCTGTAGCACAATAAAGCACAGAGGGATCACCACTAAAATGGCGAGTGCAATAAT
Organism: Providencia xihuensis; assembly: GCF_041953405.1. NCBI lineage: Bacteria > Pseudomonadati > Pseudomonadota > Gammaproteobacteria > Enterobacterales > Morganellaceae > Providencia > Providencia xihuensis. Next base: position 3,993,322 of record NZ_CP169565.1, read on the forward strand.
GATGATTAAAGGGAGGAAACGAATTTTTATCATTAGAAACAACACTCCTGCTGGGTAAGAGGCCTACCCAGCGGTTTGCTAATTATTGCCGAGAAAACTAACGGAACAAGGCGCTTAAACGAGAGAGAACATCGCTACGCTCTGCGCTATCTGTTGTGGCTTCTGGCAATAATGTCAGTGTCGAGAAATCAGGACGTTTCCCTGCAATATCCGCTCGAGCAGGCATCAACCATGCATTGGCGACGATCTCTTGGCCCTCAGCTGACAGCACGTAGTCAATAAACGCTTTCGCTTCATCAGGCTGTTTACTACTTTTTAAAATCATCATTGGTCGCGGGGCTATCGCGGTACCGCTACTGGGGAAAATAACTTCAATGGATTCACCATTGGCAATGCTGCCATAAGCCACGTAATCCACCGCACCAAATACAGCGGCTTTCGCCCCTTGTAGTACTGGGGTGAGCGCTTGTGCGTTTGGCCCCGAAATCACCATACCATTGGCTTTTAAATCAGCAAAAAGTGACCATGCAGCCTCTTTTTTTGCATTTTGTAAACCCAAGACTAAATCCAGTGATGCCCCGGATAATGCTGGGTCTGGCATCGTCACTTTATCCTTAAATACAGGCTGTGCTAAATCTTGCCAATCCGTTGGTTTTGGCGTGCCGCTTTTACTGTTCCACACAATACCAAGAGCTGAAATCCCTTGGGCGACATAATAAGGGGTTTTAAATCGCGCAGGCACTTGCTGTGCATTTGGACTTTCATAGGCCAACAACCAGTTTTTTTGTTGTAAATCAACGGCGGTATCCCATGAAGCGGAAATCAGCACATCCGCACGCGGGTTTGCTTGTTCGGCCTCAAGCCTAGCCATCACTTTGCCCGTTGTGGCCTGAAATACATCCACCTTCGTGCCTGTTTGTTTTTCAAACCCTGCGGCCAGTTGTTTTGCCATCGCGCCAGGCCCCGCGGTATACACAGTAATGGCTTGCGTTGAAACAGAAAACAGTGCACAGGAAAGGCTAAGGCTCATGGTAATACCCTTTAGTGAAAAAACGTGTTTTGCGGTTAACTTTTGCATGGAATTTCTCTCTTCATAAGGTCGTCAAACGGTCAATTTTGCCATTTCGCATATGGGCGATTTGGTGTGCTAACGTATTGGCTTCCGCGGGATCGTGAGTGACATACACCGCAGTAATTTCCAGTGTCCTCAGCAATTGCGCCATTTCTTCACAAAGAGATTGGCGCAGGGCGATATCGAGGTTGGAAAGAGGTTCATCGAATAACAAAATTTCAGGTTCAGCAATAATGGCTCGAGCCAATGCGACGCGCTGCTGCTGCCCGCCAGACAAATCCGCGGGTTTTCGCTTGGCAAAATCCATTAATCCAACACGCTCAAGGGCCTGAACTACGCGAGCTTCAATCTGCTGGCGACCCACTCCCCGCATTCTCAAAGGAAATGCAACATTCTGCGCAACGGTCATATGCGGCCATAAAGCATAATCTTGGAATACCATGCCGAGGTTGCGTTTCTCTGGGGGGACGAGGTGGTGAGCACTTGCGACGATATTGCCCGAAAATTGGATAGTGCCATCAGTGGGCTGCAATAAGCCTGCTAACAGTTTGAGCAGGGTACTTTTGCCGCAGCCAGATGGCCCCAGTAGTGCTAAAACCGTGCCTTTTTCCACCGTTAAGTCGATGCCATTAAGCACATATTGTTGTGAAAAAGCCTGTGATAGATTTTGTATTGTGATCATGGGTAAGTCGCTCGCCGTTTGCCTGAAAGGCAAAATAGTCGAGCACTCACTCGATGAAGAGAGAGCCTGTTGCATCATCTTGGTATCCTCTTTGGGACTTAATCGTTGCCGATGATGCTACGGGGGTAATACGTCAGATTGATGAAGGTTTTGTGAATGGAAAATGACAACCTAATAAATCTATTATATTTATATAAATAATATTTTAACAAATATAAAACATTCAATTTGATTGAAATCACAAATTTAAATTTATTTTTTAATAGAAATATAAAAATATATTTTTAATTTTTAAATATCATCTAAAAACAACATTAATTCACTCATTAACGATGCGTGCAATCACATTAAAACACCTTTATTGAAAACAAATCAACAATCATCCACCCTATTGATGAATACTTTTTAAATGGATTCTATTCTGTACTAACTATTGCTATGCTTACCACACCATAAAACGAACCAAAAAATCAATTAATTACAGGTTAATAAAGCAATTTATTCACCATGGGGTTTATTTTCTTTTTTTAGCGAATTAATTCATATCCATAAAATTTAAATTATAGAAATTTTATTATTAATTTTTATAGGTACTCCAATTAATTTTAATTAAAATGAGGTTCACCTAATATGTCAAATAAAGAAAAAGATAATATTTTATTAGATTCCGAATATGAACATGTTCCCGTTCCCCTCGAACACCGAAAAAGTTTTGCCTCGGTTTCCGCTGTTTGGTATAGCTTCCCTTTAGTATTAACCAGTGCTGTTATTGGTGGCGTCGTCACTGCCATGTTAGGGTTTAAAATGGGCGTTACCGCTATTTTAGTGGGTAACTTATTACTGTGTTTAGTCATTGGATCTTTAAGTTATTTAGCTGGGAAAACCGGGGAAAACTTCGCAATCTCCGCAAAAAGAACCTTTGGACAGCGTGGATATATCGCTGTTTCAGGTTTGCTTGCCACTGTTGTTATCGGCTGGTTTGCATTAATGGTCGGCCTTACGGGTGATACAATGTTTCGCTCATTTGGGCAGGACTTATTACTGATGACGATTTTAGGTGGAGTGCTATATGTTGGCGCAACCTTCATCGGCATTAAAGCCCTCGCCATTTTGGGGTATATCGCAGCACCAATGTATTTGATTTTAGGGTTAATCTCCGTTTACATTGCGATGAAAAGTGGCTCTTCAGATATTCTCAATTACCAACCGTTAGCAGGTGCTGGAGCATTATCTTTTGGTGTTGCAGTTACCATGATTTTCTCCACGTTTACAGATTCAGGCACCATGACGGCTGACTTTACTCGCTGGGCAAAAAATGGCAAACAAGGTTTTCTCGCTGCCTTTACTGCCTTCCCGATTTCCAAATTTTTTGCGGAAGTGATTGGTGCAATTATTGTGGCAACTGGAGTGGTCATGCACCCAGAAGTCACGGGAGGTGATTTCATCACTATTTTAGCAAATTCAAGCCCACTGCTTTCCGTACTCGCGATTATTTTTGTGTTTGTTAACTTGGGCGTTGGCTGTACTCACTGTTTGTACAATGGTGCGGTAGGTTGGTCTCATATTACTAAAGGTAAAATGAGAACCTTAACCATTATTCTGGGGGTTATTGGGATCATCGTTGCTGTAACAGGCATTTGGAATGCATTCCAAACATGGTTGAATTTACTGGGTTTAATTGTGCCGCCAATCGCTGCCATTATCATCATGGATCAGTTAGTACTCAAACGTAAAAATAACGAAGCAAAAAATTGGCAGCCCTTAGCGTTCGTTTCTTGGATACTCGCCTCTGGCATTGCGTTAATCGTGAATGCTTATGCTCCAGAACTCTCCGTTGTCGTTGCTGGGTTAGTTTCATCCTCGATTATCTATTTGATTGGCCATCGATTTTCGAAATAATTTTTAATGGTTGGGGGAGTATCACTCCCTCAATTTCTTCTATTTCAACCTAATCCCATAATCCTTATTCTGAATAACGAACAAAAAAATAATAATCCAATGATTATTAACGTTTCTATTGATTAGACTATTTTCATCTAACTCATCCCTATCTTTTATTTGACATTCATCACATTCCTGATTATTTTAGCGGTATAGACGTCTAGATATCCATTTTTGGATCTATGATATAACCAATTCATCCAAGGGGATCAGCGTGATAACACTCAAGAATGTCAGCAAGATCTACAGCCGTAATAAAAAACAGACCGTAGCGGTTGATAACATCAACCTCAATATTGCGGCTGGGGATATTTTTGGCATCATCGGTTATAGCGGTGCAGGCAAAAGTAGCCTCATTCGTTTGCTAAATCGGTTAGAAGAGACTACTAGCGGTGAAATAATTGTTGGGCAACATAATATTACCCACAGCGATGAGAAAGCAGTTTTAAAAATACGCCAATCCATAGGCATGATTTTTCAGCACTTTAATTTACTGTGGTCACGGACAGTGCGAGAGAACATTGAATTTCCATTGCAAATTTCAGGGTTCGATAAAAAGAAACGTAAAGCCCGTGTTGATGAATTAATGGCATTAGTTGAGCTAACCGATAAGGCTGATGAATACCCATCCATGCTCAGTGGTGGGCAAAAACAACGGGTTGGTATCGCACGCGCCCTTGCCAACAACCCTGATGTTTTATTGTGTGATGAAGCAACGTCTGCGCTAGACCCAAAAACCACACAAACTATTTTGCAATTATTGGCACGTATTAACCGCGAGCTGAATATCACCATCGTGCTAATTACCCACGAAATGCAGGTCGTCAAGAGTATCTGCAATAAAGTGGCTGTCATTGATAAAGGCCGTATTGTTGAGGAAGGGCTCGTTAGCCAAGTCTTTCATGACCCGCAACATACAATTACACGGCAGTTTTTATCACAAAGTGAAGTTGCGACAGATACCCCAGAAGACTTAAAGGCAATATTGGCTGATGGCCCGATTATTCGTGTCGTTTTAGATGAAGAAAAACAGAGCCATTATTTGCTGTATGACTTAATTTCTCAATTTAATGAGCCGATTAAATTGATTAAAGGGGCGTTTAACCAAGATACTGGCTTTTTATATCTTCAATTTCTACCTGAAACTGAAAAATTAACGGATGCCATTGAGTATCTTAAAAATAAAAGAAATATCGTTGTTGAGGTGATTTAGTCATGGATGATATACAGCATTGGGTTAGTGGCTATTTACCCTATTTAAAATTGCATGTTTTGGGCATTGAAACCCTCAATACGTTATATATGACATTGGTCTCTGGTGCGTTATCGGGCATGTTGGGAATTTTAATTGGTACTTTTTTATTTTTAACCGCACAAGAGGGTAAAAAAGAAAATATTGCGGTTTACCGTGTGCTTTCTTTTATTGTGAATATCTTCCGTGCTGTGCCGTTTATTATTTTAATCATTTTATTATTCCCTGTAACCAAATGGATCGTTGGCACTATTTTAGGGGTTAACGCGGCACTTCCTGCCTTAGTGATTTCAGCGAGTGCTTTCTATGCAAGGTTAGTGGAAATTGCCTTACGCGAGGTCGATAAAGGGGTTATTGAAGCTAGCCAGTCTATGGGAGCAAAACTGCACACCTTGATTTTTAATGTATTGATACCCGAGTCTTCCCCTGCTTTGATTTCAGGCTTAACGGTTACGCTGATTTCATTAGTGGGAGGCACCGCGGTTGCTGGTGCAATTGGTGCGGGCGGGTTAGGAAATTTGGCCTATTTAGAAGGATTCCAACGCAGCCATATGGATGTCGTTTGGGTCGCTACATTAGTGATTTTAGCCATTGTTTTATGTATTCAAGTGATAGGAGACACCCTAGTTCGGTGGATTGATAAACGTTAATAACATCAACCTAGGTCAACGAATTATTAATTTTATCTACACTCAGCTAATTAGGAATAACAGTATGAAATTATCATTATTAACACGTTTTGGGGCATTATTAATTACCAGTTTAGCACTAACTGCTTGCCAGCCAGACCAACAAGAAAAAAGCAATAAATTAACAATTGGAGCATCTTCAACCCCCCATGCGGAAATATTAGAGTTCGTTAAACCACAGCTCGAAAAAGACGGAATTAATTTAGATATCCGTGTATTTAATGATTACATTATTCCGAACCAAGCATTAGCTGACAAAGAATTAGATGCGAACTTTTTCCAGCATGTTCCATATTTAAATAAAACATTGGCAGACCACCCAGATTGGAAACTCGTGTCTGTTGGCGCAGTGCATATGCACCCATACCGCTTTTTTTCGCAAAAACACAAGAGCCTGCAAGACTTACCCAATGGAGCAAAAGTACTGAGCAGCAACAATATTTCCCAACACGGTCATATTCTAAAATTGTACCAAGACGAAGGTTTAATTAAATTACGCAGTGATATTGACCCTGATGATGCAACCATTGACGATATTGTTGAAAACCCACGTAACTTACAGTTTTTATTTACTTATGATGCACCATTAATGCCGCAAATTTATAAAAATGGCGAGGCCGATGTTGCCTCTATTGATAGCCATTTTGCGATTAATGCCGGTTTAGATTTAACGAAAGACGTCATTTATAGCGAACCTGCAGCTAACAGTAAATTTGCCAATGTGGTAGTGACGCGTGAGGATAACCAAAATGACCCGCGAATTACGAAACTGATGGCTGCACTGAAAAGCGATGAAACGAAGAAATTTATTTTAGATAATTATAAGGGTGAGGCGGTACCAGTTCCTTAATTTTCCTACTCTAATGATTAAGTTGAATGAAATATTTTAGTTAAACTTCATTCAACTTAATCTTACTTATAAAGCATATCGATGATTACACTACTCTTCATCACTCCTTTTTCAATACTCTGAGCCTGAGCATAAGGTTTTGCATAAAAGCTAATATCAAACTGATTATTGTTATTCGCACTAAATCGCGTATTCGTCCCTGATAAATCAATGGGGGTGGCATCTAACCAAGATAAATAAATACCAACACCCGATAAGTTTGTTTTTAGTTCACCACCCGTCCCATTATTAAGGGCACCTTGGCTACCTGGGCGAAACTTAATATCGATATGACTGGGCTTAAAGCCACTTTTCTGGCAATCAACAATAAACTGCGTCTTTACCGCAGGTTGCTTTCCTGCCAATAAATCACCTTCATTAATGACTTTAAAATCAACGATTTTGTTAAACCCCTTTCCATCATTAATGTCGCAGGTAATATTCACGATATCGAGCGAAATCTTTAATATTGTATCGGGTAACACTTCATCAGAAAAAACGTAATGTGAATAGCCAATCAGAATAGTGGCAATTAAAGAAGCTGATATCTTTTTATTCATATTATTATCCACATTAAATATATTTAATCTTAATTGTAATATGTGTATTCCCACTGCCTAAATTGATAGACTGCCCTCCAAGCGGTAGTACAACAGGCTTTACTTTGATTTTTATCTTCATCAAAGACGCGCCTATTTTTTTAAAAAAGAGCTCTTGCCCCATAGGAACCCCCGAGCCAACAGTACCGACTTGGTCATCTTCCCATGAAACAAGGTAACCCAATGTCGTATTTTTTGAGCCAATATATCCCGAGGAAGCCATTGTTAAATGGGGGTTTGCTGGCTCAAACCGTATTGATATTCGCTGCGGCTTAATCGTTCCTGAGCAATCTAATGAAAGTATCGAATGCCCTTCAATTTCACCCGATAAAATCGTTGCAGCATCGAGAGATCCAAAACTCACATCATCTACAGTTGCAGGTAAACAAGTCGCTATTCTCACATTCATACTAAACTGCGATTGAATTGCTTCACCAACAATCGATGTTTGCTTTGGCACTTCACCATAACTTGGTAGCGCACTAAGTATGAAGAAACCAGCAAGCAAAATAGACCTGAACATAGTTGCCCTTAACTAATTAAATGTCAGCTTAATATTCAAAGCCGTATTTGCCGCCCCTGGAGAAACAACATCGCCCAATGCGATAGGCTTTACTTTAATTGGCACACTGAAACTTGCCGCAGTGGGCTTAGTGGTTGGCGTAATCACAGTGCCATTAATCGCTAATGCGGTATCGACTGGCTTAACCGTAGAACTTCCCCATTTTAATTGATATCCAACCGTTGAATTTCCTTTTGTATTCATTATTCCATTAGCCACATCTTTCACGCCATCAGCGGCCGTAAACGCTAACGTATAATTTGCGAGCGTTGTATCGCAGGTCACTGTTAATGTCATTACTTTATCTGCCACAGTTCCCTTCTTGATATCCCCCGCCGCTTGGTCACCAAAAGCCACATCAGCAACACTAGCACTACAAGATGCTTTTACGGTCATACTTAAATTTGATGTTACGGTACCGCCAGTCACATTAGAGGCAAAACTGGTCGCGTTAGCAGAAACAGAAAATAGAAAGCCAAGAGAAATAAATAACGTTTTCTTTATCATGATTCACTCCTTTTAATTTAATTTCACATTAATCGTTAATGCGGTGTTCGCTAACCCAGGAATAGGCTGTGTTGATAAAGCAACAGGCTTTACCGTCACTGGGATCGTAAAGTTATTGGTTGTGGGTTTTGAATTAGGGGTAATTGCCGTGCCATTGATCACCACCGCACTATTAACTGGCTTCACAGTGTTATTTCCCCACGTAAATTGATAACCAACCGAACTATTCCCTTTTACATTAATAATGCCTGTCGTTGCGTTGTTTACGCCGTCTCTACCTGAAAAACTTAAAGTATATGCAGGAAGTACTGCATTACAGGTAAATGCAATATTGATTGTTTTAGCGGCAATCGAATTCGCTCTTACTGAACTCGCTGTTTGCACTCCAAAAGCCACATCGTTGACAGAAACTGCACAGGAGGCATTGTTTATCAGTGTCATCGATGTTGGTGCACTAAAAGCCACGGTTTCTTTTTGTAATGTCCGGCTGTTTTCACCAATTCGTGAATAAAAATTTCGGGTTAACATATATGTCGGGTTAACGGTTGTTTTTCCTGGGGGTGGCTTCTTTTGTAAATAGACAACACCAGAGTCTGTACTGCCACCTGGCCCAGCTAAGTTGGTATAGCCTGTTCCACTTGTTTTATAATCCGCCAGTAATAACCAAACCGTATTTCCACAACTTCCAGTTGAACGAAATCTTAAATAACCATCCGCCGAGTTTTTATCTACAGTTCCATAAGAACAGTCATTAGGAGAGGCTCCAAATTTATCAACGATATAAATAAAGTTGCCTGTTGTATTGCCTGCTCCACTTGATGCTCGTAGACATTGCCCTGCAAACGTAATTGGCGCCCCAGGGTTCCCAAAAGAATAGAGTTGGTCACCGACTTTTTTGTTCGTAACATCAATTTGCGCTGGAAAGTTATATTTCAACGATAAGCTTCGACACCTTGCCGCAGAGGCATCGAGTGAAAAAAGCAAAATCATTAATGCGATGAAATAATAAGACTTTTTATTCATGCTAATGTCCTTAACGAAGCTCAATAACACGCCTAGCACCGTAATCATCAATGGCCTCAACCGTGACTTTCCCAGATAACGATTGCTGTAAATTCACTTCACTGAAAGGGGGAAATAAACTCATTGATTGCTCAATTTCTTTTGATAAAGCCAATGGACGACCATTCACAAACACCTGAGTCAATGCAAAATAATAGGGTGTTGGGTTTTTCAACACAGATCCTGAATACGTGAGGTTTTTCTCTGCATCTTCACGGGCCTCAGCGAGTACTTTGGGGCGATAAATCAGTTTCACTTGCGTATTCAAAGCAACAGCGAGGACGTTACCTTCATCAGCAGAAGCAATAGGGGGGATTTCCTGAACATTTAACCAAAACAAAGACTCTTTATCTTTAGGTAAAATATCATTCACATAAAGTAAGCGGATTAACTGTTTTTCTTCACCCGCAATTTTAAACAAATTAGGTGCAGGTATAAAAAAAACATCATTGCCACTTAAATTATCAACCCAAACCTGACCGCCATAGGTTTTATCGCTATTATTTTTTACTTCAATAGCAATATTTTTACGCCCCTCATCATAGATAAACCGAGTCCCATTCAAAGTAAATGCAGAATAAGCATTTGCGCAGGTAAACAACGATATCAATATAATAAAATGCGATGCTATTTTATTAATTACATTCGACTTCCATAATTTTATTTTCATTTGATTCTATATTTTCCAAATTTAATGTACATACCTCATTATCTGAGGAAGAAATAAAAATCTTTTTCGGTTTGTTAAGTAAGTTTAAAAGTAACACTCCACCATTAGAAACAAACCCGACATATTCATTACTTTCTGTTCTTGCCGAACTACCCGCTGAAACAAATTGACCGTCTGATTTTTTCAGCCTTAATATATATCTATAAATCGTTGAGAATTTAAACTCACGATAAATAATCGCCTTATCAGTTGGCACAAACCCCTGTACTGAATCCAGCAACTCTATGTCATTAGGAACTTCTTCTGTATTGATTTTTAAATTATTTTCAACGTAAGGTGATACCCCAATGACCGTATTACCATTTCTATCCGTAGGGGGGGAGTCATTAAAGGTAATATTTTTAATATTGCTAATATTCGCAATGGCGACCGTATCGCGCCGAACATTACTCAACAATAATCCCGTTTGCTGGGTTGCAAGTAAGCTTCCTGATGCATTTATTGAGCCTGTTGTTTTATTCTCATTTTTCGAAATTGCGAACCCCGTATTAACAATATCTTGATTAACCCCGAAATAAGCAGAATTAGACCAACTTTCGCGGTCTTTATTTGTATTTACGCTATAGTTGATTTTTTCATTAATATTACCTGCAACACCTGAGTTAAAACTCGATTTATTTCTACGGTCATAATTCACCGAGTTTGTCCAATAATGATTCTTATCAAATAAACTAAATGGAATATTCACACCAACAGATAAAACATAGTTATCACGGTCATAATCATTTAACTTTTGGTAATCTGCCGATACAGATAAATCCACACCTTTCAAAGTTGTGTTGTAGGTAATATTCGCACCGACTTCATTATGTATTTGGCTACGATATGTTTGAACCCAACCTGAAACACTGACAAAACTATTATCAAAATTCTGCGATAAGATAGTTTCATAACGTTCTTTGCGATTACTTCGATGATATAACGCATTTGAATTAAACTCATTAAAATCAACATAGTCCTTACCTGTATAACGGTAAGCTAATAACTGTAAATTCGTATTATTAGACAATGAGTTAGCGTATTTAAGCATATAACTAATCCCAGATTGCCGAGATTCTGACATAGTTGGAGTTTGCTTTTGAAACGTACTCACGGCTGTATTTAAATTAAATGAGATCGCACCAAATTGCCCTAAGTCTTTACTCGCACCTAATCCTGCACTTTTATAATCATTATGCAAAATACCTGCGGTATGAAAGGTAAAGTGAGTGAGTCCATAATCGAATGCACCAAGAAAAAACAAACGGTTTTCTCGCTTTCCCGTAACCTCTCTTTCTCCTACTGCGACGTTATAATTAATTTCATTGGCACGCAGTAAAGATGGAAGCGTTGCAACAGGGTAATAACGAACTGTTTTTGTTCCGTTATTTTCTTCAACTGTCACCGTAATATCACCATTACTCACTGGTGATATATCTTTTAACTGATAGGCACCCGCAGGAACCACTTGTGAGCTTAAAATATACCCATTTTGCGATATGGTAATTTTCGCATTCGAATTAACAACGCCAGAAATAATAGGAGCATAGCCTCGCATTTCCCAAGGACGCATATCTCTTTCAGAGCGTAAAGACAAACCATAAAAAACAAAATTAGGTAAAATAGATAAAGATGTTAACGTCTTACCGACAATAAAACTGCCTTGTATTGGCTTAATTGCAGTAGATATAGTGGCTTCAGACGTTTCAGTTCCTGAATCATTAAGGTAACTACTACGGACATAGGCCACCCATCGGCCAATGTTAGAATATAAATCAAAATCACCATAAACTTGAGTTTTTTCAGAAGACGTTTTTGATATATATCCTGAATAATTCACCTTAATGCCTGGAATGCCATAATCCCATTCTTGCTGATTTTTAGTCTCATCCAAAGCAATTTGAGGTACACTAAAAGACAAAGTCTGCTTTGCGTTATCAAACAAAACTTCGGCGCCTGGGTACTGGCTAATCTTGTAGCAGTTTCTCGCCGCGTCAAAATTATTTGCAAGCAAAGTCAGGTTAATCGGTAATGATAACTCTGATATCCAGTCTGAGTTTAAGCATAAAACCTCTTTATCCTCTGGTAAAATAATGAGTTCTTTTCGATTAATAGAACGACGATTAAAAATGACTTCAACAATATAATGACCTGCAGGGTATTTAACACTTTCATCAAAAACGCTTGCAGCTTGCGGTTGAACTCCTCCATGTAAGAAGTCCATATTTAAATTTGCATCTGCGTAAAATGGACTTACTAACAGGGATAACATAAAAGCATTAATCGGTTTTAAACGCATTGATATTATCCATAGCTATTTGTAAGTTAAAATAAGGGTCAAAGACCCTTTTTATTTATTAATATTAATTACTTATATGCTACGGCATATGTTGCGCTTGAAATCACTGTACCTTCAGTCACAGTTTGACCTGTCGTCGCTAACATTCTTGCTTTGAACTTCATGTTTCCAATAGCATCAGTACCATTGCCAAAATCAACGGTTTGGCTGTTATACGTGACATCTTGGTTAGGCGTTGTCGAGTTGGTTGCTGTCAGTTGGATTGACACGCCATTAGCCGTCCCTTTCATGTTTGCAAGGCCTGAGTTAGTAAACCCTGCGCTCTGCCAACCCACTTGGCCGCTAGTTTTTTTCAAGCATTCATCAGTACGTGGGACTAAATCAAACTCAACATAATCACCATTTTTATCTGCAGTGGTCATTTGGCCTAGATCGATAGTTGATTTAACTAGCCCACCCACTTCTGTATCGATATCACAGGTTTCTGATGTCACTGCGCCAATGAACTGAACTTCACCGGTATTAGCAAAGGTATATCCACTGAATAGCGCGCCACTTACCATTAATGGTAATAATAATTTTTTCATTAAATAACTCTCCATATTTGTATGCATATTAATTTTTTAATTAATAATCAAACTACGAAATAAAAACTTAAACATTAAGAATTATCATTTAACTCATTAAATGATAAAAATTCTTCCCAAGATACATCTAGTATTTTCAATATGTCATTTAACATTGTAACGGTAATGTTTGTTATTCCATTCTCATACCGGGATACTTGCTGCTGACTCACATTCAACATAACACCTAAATCCTTCCCGGTTATGTCCATGCGTTTTCTTTTATTTCTAATAAAACATCCAATTTTTTTATTAAAAATATTTGGTCTTATAAAACTAGAGTGTTCATTCATTCCTACCCCCTATTTAATTATAAAATTCAAATATTCAACATAAGTAGGATTTCGCATAATATATTGGCACATGATATTAGAGTAAAAACGTTTGTGCCGATCGATAATATAATATTGATAGTTACCACCTATCGCAATAGATTATTTGATCGGAAATACCGATCATCTAAATAAATAAAACTCAATTAACTAACTGATAATAAACGGTTGCTTTATTTTTTGATAATATATTTAATGTTATATTTTTAATTTTTTAATTACAAAATTTAACATATAAATTGATATTTTAAATTGATTATGAAATATAATATTACATATAGTTACATTTATTTTTATATAGAAACATGAAAAATAAATAACATTAAAATAAAACCAAATAGCATTTAAATCATATTAACAAGGATAAAATGACAATATTTTCCAATGGAAAATTAAATATCAAAGGAATACCAAACTCATAACCCATTTTATGGGTAATGTAAAAATAAAAAAATTAACTTATTAAATGAGTATATTTTAGATAAGTAAAATGGAATAGTGATGCATTTGTTTCATAATGAAAACAAATTAAGCTGTTACACGAAAATGAATATTATTAGTGATTACCATTCTATTAAATGATAATCACTAATAAAAACTACAATTTACAAAAAAATAACAGTACCGAAATCAAAATTTATAAGTGCACCCCAACATATCGCTGATAACGTATTGGCTTTAGCTTGGTTAAATCCACCAACACCAAACCATCGATACAATCATTGAATGATGGGTCTGTACCAAAATCCATAAATTGCACGCCACCAGGCTCACATAGCTCAGTGTACTGCTTATAAAGTGTCGGGATAGAACAACCGATGTTATTTAATAAGCTTTTGAGTTTTACCAAGTCTTCTTGGTAATTATCACCAGTGAATTGCGCTAACACCTGCGGTAAAGAGGCTGGATAGGGCTTGTGGGATTGTGCCATTGACTGTTCAGCAGAAAAATATAAGCGGTAAAAAGTGATCAATAAATCACGCGCGGCGATAGGCATCGCCCCCGAAATGGAGACAGGGCCAAATAGATAACGGTATTGGGGGTATTTGGCTAAATAGGCCCCAATGCCTAACCACAAATAATCCAACCCACGTTTTCCCCAATATTTCGGCTGAATAAAACTACGGCCTAATTCAATACCTTGAGCAAGAATGGGAAGCATGCCTTCGTCATAGTGGAATAAGCTAGAGCTGTAGATCCCCGCTAACCCTTTGGTTTCAATTTGCTTTTCAGTGGGGATAAAACGATAAGCGCCAACGATATCGAGCTCATCGTCATCCCACAACACCAAGTGATAATAATCGTCATCATAGCTATCTAAATCACGGCGCTTGCCTGAACCTTCCCCTACCGCACGAAAAGAAATCTCACGAAGTCGCCCTAATTCACGCAATATGGGCGAGCGAACTTCTTGATGCCGTTGATAAAGGTAAATCGCTTTGCCATCTGGCGATGTCCCCAAACGCTCACAAGCCGCCAATGCTTTTTTCAGCTCAAGTCGGTCTTCAGGTAATGCAATTGCCGCTTCACTGCTAAACAGCCCTTCTTTTTCTTTTCCTAATAAATAGACATGGCGGCGAAAGCGTTCAGCCAATTCGTGGGCTTTCGTGTGGCCATCATACCAATGACTAAAAGGAATACGCCCCCCAACACGAATTTTGAGTTTTTTACCCCGTTGCTGAAACATTTCTCTGACTAACATCAACGTGGACAAAGGCTTGTAAACCAATGATGCAAAATAAAACAAATGGCTATTTCGCCCCTGAATATGCATTGGCACAATCGCAGCGCGCGCTTTCGCGGCTAAGCGTAAAAAACCCGTGCGCCAGTGATTATCGCGAATGCCTTTACTACTGAGCCGTGAAACCTCCCCCGCTGGAAATACAATTAGCGCCCCGCGGTTATCCAAGTGCTGTTGCATTGCTTCCACTTGCTGGCGATTGGTTCGGTTGTTGATATTATCAACGGTAATAAACAAGCTTTTTAGTGGTTCAATATAGTTAAGAAACTGGTTTGCAACAATTTTCACATCAGGGCGTACGGTTGCCACGGTTCGTAATAATGCTAGTCCATCTAACGAGCCTATTGGATGGTTTGCCACTAAAACAACAGGGCCTTCTGCGGGGATATTTTCCAAATCACCATCCGTTAATTCACAGCGAATATTGAAATGCTCAATGACTTGTTCAATAAGATCCAACCCTTTCAAATAAGGGTAGTCTTGGGCAAATTGACTAAATTCTTTTTCGAAAAGGAGGCGTTTTAATACACTGCGTTTCCATCCAGGTGGGGCTTGATGTGGGTATATATCGTGGAGTAAGGCATCGACACTAAACATCATGTTATCTCCATCCGAGCTGAGTTACTGCGAACTTAAGTCAGATGCATGACAACATGATGGTAGTTTTATGACAAAGTGATGAAACAATGAACAGACTACGCCTGCTGGCGAGTTGCCGCTAAAACGATCTCACGGATACACACCGATTGTGGCTGTTGATAAGCAAAACGAATGGTATTGGCAACATCCTCTGCTGACAACACAAGTCCCCCCATCTCTTTTTTCCACTCTTGGTAACCTGATTTAATCCCTTCATCTGTGGTATGGCTAAGTAATTCTGTTTCAACCGCTCCCGGTGCAATGGTGATCACACGAACATTATGCGGGGCAAGCTCTTCGCGTAAATTTTCAGAAATACCGTGAACAGCAAATTTAGTGCCCACATACGCCACATGGTTTGGAAAGGTTTTTCGCCCTGCAACTGAACTGATATTAATAATCGTGCCACTTTTACGCGCAACCATGCCATCCGCAACTGCATGAATGCCATTCAACACGCCTTTAATATTCACCTCCACCATGATATCCCATTGATTTGGATCTTGATTAGTCATGTCACCTAAAAGCATAACACCTGCGTTATTGACTAAGCCATCAACTGGGCCAAACTGCGCCTCTGCTTCTTTAACGGCATTCACAAATGCGGTTCTATCCGTAACATCTATAGATTTACATAACGTATTAGGTAAATTTAATGCCAACATTGGCTCAATACGGCGTGCCAGTAATAAAAGTGCATGACCTTCATTGGATAACATTTTTGCCGTCGCAAGACCAATACCTGAGCTCGCGCCAGTAATCACCACTAATGATTTTACATTTTGCATATTGCGTCCATATAAATTTAATTGATGTCTAAAACCATGAGCAGACTATATTTCATCCGTAAGTTACATTAAAATGGTTTATTCTTCTCACAGACATCAAAAAAATCTATGGATTATCGCCAACTTCACGCCTTTATCGCCGTTTTCGAAGAACGCAATATCACCACGGCTGCACGACGGTTATTTCTCACACAGCCTGCGCTCTCAGCAACGATCAAAACGCTGGAAGATAACCTAGGCACTCAGCTGTTTAAGCGCTTACCAAGAGGCGTTGATGTCACTGAAGATGCACGAATTTTATACCCTCACGCACAACGCATGGTGGCTGAACTAGACACGCTGGCAAGCAGCTTTAAACGTGAAAAAAACCGCCAGCCTCTGCAAATTGGCATTGAAGAGGATATCGCTAATCAGCACATTTGCGCGTTCCTAAAACAAGTTCAAGACCCTGATTTTCATTTATTAATTGTCCTAGAGTCGGGTTGCAAAGGGGATATCCGTCTTGCTTGCGAAGAAATGCGCTGTGAAGATGAGCTGTTTATTCCACTCATTAGTGAGCCCTTTGTTTTAGCAATGTCACCAGAGCACTCTCTTGCAAGTAAAGACGTCATTCAACTCGCTGATTTACACGGATTGTGTTGGGTGATGTGCCCTGAGCTCACTTGGCATCAGCGTTTTTTACCGATTTACGGCGCGACGGCAAACTCCCCTTCTGCTCATGCCAGCACCTTTTCCCTCGCGCTTGGTCTAGTCGCGCTCAACTTAGGCGTAGCAATCGTGCCGCAATCCCTTGCCAGTGAACATGCCAATATTGTTTTTCACCCTTTGCCAACTCATGCACTTTCTCGGCGTATTGGCGTATGTTATGCCATCCAATCATTATCTTCCCCTGCGGTAGAGCAGCTTATCAACCATTTAGCTCGTCAATAGCCGTCGACACTTTTGACGATCACAGAGTTCGCCAAACGCTACAAGATGATGCTAGACAAATCAAAAACAATAAATTCAATCAGTTAGATAACAATAAATTTACCTTAAAAATTGGCATAAACCCTGCATTAGCTTAAGTGTTAAGGCGGCAATGACCGCTACATAAAAACACAGGAGCAATGTTGATGGAAAAAGTCATCACCGTCTGCCCGTATTGCGCCTCAGGCTGTAAAATATACCTGAAGGTGGAAAACGGGAAGATCATCGGCGCAGAGGGCGCAAATGGTCACACCAATGAAGGGGAGCTCTGCCTAAAAGGTTATTATGGCTGGGACTTCATTCACGATACGAAAATCTTAACGCCTCGCTTAAAAAATCCGATGATCCGTCGTGAGCGTGGTGGCAAACTTGAAGTGGTTTCATGGGAAGAAGCCATTGAATTTGCCAGTTCTCGATTACTGGCAATCAAAGAAAAATACGGCCCTAAAGCCATCATGACGACAGGTTCATCCCGCGGTCCAGGGAATGAAGCCAACTTTGTGATGCAGAAATTTGTTCGAGCGGCAGTCGGTAGCAATAATATCGACTGCTGCGCACGTGTCTGACACGGCCCTTCGGTTGCAGGTCTGCAGCGTTCGGTCGGTAATGGCGCAATGAGCAACTCAATTGTTGAAATTGAGGATACCAAATGTATTTTTGTCTTCGGTTACAATGCCGCGGACTCACACCCTATTGTCGCTCGCCGAATTTTAAAAGCGAAAGAAAAAGGGGCTCAAATTATTGTTTGCGATCCGCGTTATATTGAAACTGCGCGCATTGCAGATATTCACTTACCTTTGAAAAACGGGTCAAACATTGCGTTACTGAATGCGTTTGCCCACGTGATCATCGAAGAAAATCTGTATGACAAAGCGTTTATTGATGCACATACTGAAAAATTCGATGAATATCGTACCTTAGTCGCACCTTATACTCCTGAATCAGTGGAAGAAACGACGGGTATCAAAGCAGAAGACATTCGCAAAACGGCTCGCATGTACGCCAAAGCAGAAAGCGCGACAATTTTGTGGGGCATGGGTGTCACCCAATTCTATCAAGGTGTTGAAACCGTTCAATCCCTTACTAGCCTTGCGCTATTAACAGGGAATTTAGGTAAACCACATGTTGGTGTTGGCCCTGTTCGTGGTCAAAATAACGTGCAAGGTGCCTGCGATATGGGGGCACTACCAAATACTCTGCCAGGCTATCAATATGTGTCGGATACCGCTGCACTGGAAAAATTTGCCAAATTCTGGGGGATTGAAAGCATGCCTGCAGAAAACGGTATTCCACTTAGTGAAGTGCCACACTTTATTGATGAGGGCGTATTAAAAGCCCACTATGTGATGGGGGAAGACCCACTACAAACAGAGCCAGACCTTGCCACTATCCGCCGTACCTTCGATAAGCTCGAGCTGTTGATTGTCCAAGACATCTTCATGACCAAAACTGCGTCGATTGCCGATGTGATTTTCCCTGCCACCTCTTGGGGGGAACATGAAGGGGTATATACCGCCGCTGACCGTGGTTTCCAACGCTTCTATAAAGCAGTTGAGCCTGTCGGCGACGTGAAAACAGACTGGGAAATCATCAGCCTAATGTCAACGGCCATGGGCTACCCAATGCACTACAACAACACCAAAGAAATTTGGGATGAGTTACGTGAATTGTGCCCGATTTACTATGGCGCGACCTATGAAAAAATGGCGGACTTAGCCTATATTCAATGGCCGTGTAAGACATTAGAAAGCCCTGGCACGGAGTATTTGTACGAAGGTGGTCAATTCGACACGCCAAATGGCAAAGGCCAATTCTTTACCTGCGACTGGCGTCCACCGATTGATCAAGTCAGCACGGAATACCCAATGGTGTTAGCTACAGTGCGTGAGGTGGGTCACTACTCCTGTCGCTCAATGACGGGGAACTGTAAAGCGTTGGCAGCATTAGCGGATGAACCTGGTTTTGTGCAAATCAATACCGCAGATGCAAAAGCGTTAGGGATAAAAGATCAGGAACTGGTTTGGGTGGCATCACGCCAAGGCAAAGTCATTACTAGAGCCAATATCAGTGACCGACCCAATAAAGGCGCGGTATATATGACTTATCAGTGGTGGATTGGTGCCTGTAATGAGCTCGTGGCAGAAAACCTCAGTCCAATCACCAAGACCCCTGAATATAAGTACTGTGCAGTGCGAGTTGAACCGATTGCGGATCAACAAAAAGCCGAGTACTTCGTTGTTCAGGAATACACTGGAATTAAACGTCGTTTACGCGAGGCCGCAGAAGGCCTTTAATTTGCGTTAAACAATCAATTAAGCCAATGGTTTCAATCAAACCATTGGCTTTTTTATTTAATTAATTAATAATGAATATATTAATAAAATATTGGTAATTTGTTATTCAGTCTGATTTCAAAAAAATTAAATTATATTTGAATAAATTTAATCACAGTAGTGACTTTCAAATATAAATAATAATTAATTTCATTAAGGAAATTATTATTTATTTTCATATGACTACCAATTATACAAAAATAACAATAACCAGCCTGATAAATATAATCAAAAAAATAAAGAATTAGAATAAATCTTGAACCGAGATCCCTAACCGCTGCATACGTGATAATAATGTGGTGCGTTTTAACCCTAAGCGAGTTGCCGCCCCCCTCGCCCCAGCGACCACACCGTTTGTTGCCCGTAACGCCGCAATAATTCGATCCCTTTCTTCATCATCACTTTCGGGGGCAGCTGTTTGCATGCGTTTTTCTATAGCGCTTGGTTTTTCAAAAGCATTTTTAAGGCGTGAAGGCTTTGGGATACTGAGTTCATGCAGTTGTAAATTCAAGGTATTTCCGCGGGTTAAAATCACTGCCCGCTCAATGACATTTTCCAACTCACGGACATTACCAGGCCATGGATACAACGATAGCTGCGCTAGTGCATCACGGGGGATACACTCAATTTTACGGTTCATACGCTGCGCAATTTTTTGCGTAAAATGGGTGGCAAGTAGTGGAATATCTTCAGGCCTTTCACGTAGCGGAGGAATCATAATCGGAAACACATTCAGCCGATAATACAGATCTTCGCGGAACTCACGCTCATCCGTCATGCCCTTTAAATCACGGTTAGTTGCCGCAATTAAGCGCACATCCACAGGAATGACTTTGTTACCACCAATACGTTCTATTTCACGTTCTTGCAGCACGCGAAGTAATTTTGGTTGCAATTCCAATGGCATATCGCCGATTTCATCTAAAAAAAGCGTGCTTTTATCCGCCATTTCAAAGCGGCCAATGTGCGTTGTCGTTGCCCCAGTAAACGCACCTTTGTCATGACCAAATAAGTCACTTTCCAACAAGCCTGAAGGGATAGCGGCACAATTCATTTTAATAATTGCACGGCGATGCCGGTCACTTAGCCTGTGAATAGCGCGAGCAATTAGCTCTTTGCCTGTCCCTGTTTCCCCTAAAATCAATACGGTACTGTCGCTGCGTGCCACTAAATCCACTTGTTCGAGCACATTACGCATGGCTGCACTTTGGAAAATAATTTCACTAAAGCTTTCATTGCCGTGAATTTGCTCATTCAGCCAGAGATTTTCATTTTTTAGGCTATCTTTTAAACGTGTAATTTCACCATATGCCGCTGCATTATCCACTGCAATCGCAAAACGCGCCGCAATCTGCTTGAGTAAATTGCAGTTATCGTCGGTGAAAATGCGGGTATCTTCATGGGATAATACCAAAACACCAAGGGGTTTATGGTTAAATGCTAACGGCAATAATAATGTTTCCGTCATCCCTTGAGCACACAGGTGCTGATACAGCGGGTCTTGGGTAGATTGGTCAAGAGTCAACCGCATAGATTGGTTATTTTCAAGTACTTGGGTTAAATCAGGATGTAATTCGTTTAAATGATATTGGGTCTTTTCAACGGGTTTTCCGCGGCAATAATAGCTTGAATAACAAAGGTATACCGCTGAGCTATAATTATCACACAGGGCGATACTAATTTGGCTAATACCGAAAAAACGGTAAATTTCCCGAGACACTTCGGCAACTAATCCATCCATTTCTAAGTGTGATAAAACGGAATTAGTAATATCTACCAGTATTCGATATTGGTCGCGTTCATGGCGTATACGTTCATTGCTTTCAGAGATCCCCACAAATACCCCATTCTTTTTAATCATTTCCTTGAGATGTTATAAACACTCAAACTAATGGCCATTGATATAATTGAACATCAATACGACACCAAATAAGATTATTGTAATGACTCTAAAGAAAAATAATATCATTGACTGATTTAACTTTGATCCAATCCCCTATTTTTTTCTGCAAATTAAAATGTAATATATTTTTTTATATAGCGATTAAAATTAAACGTCGTCATTATTGTCGAATGACGTGTCGAATATATTTTTCTCCACAGATAAAACACCTCGTTATTTATTAATCCACTGATTTAACTGAATTTAATTATTCCATCAATTTGGCACGATCCATGCTTATAACTGAGTATCTAAATTGAAAACAATTACATCGGAACGTTGAATGTATTGTCTCATCTATCATTCAGGAGAGTAGGATGAACCGTTTCATCATTGCAGATCCAAAAAAATGCATTGGCTGCCATACCTGTGAAGTCGCGTGTGTGGTGTCCCACCAAGAACAAGAAACGGGGATCGCCACGGTCGTCAAAGATGAATTTTTCCCGCGTATTCATGTATTAAAAGGTTATACCGTCAGTACGGCGGTGGTATGCCGCCAATGTGAGGATGCCCCCTGTGCCAATGTGTGTCCAAATGGCGCGATTAGCCGTAAAGATGATTTTGTCTATGTGAACCAATCAAAATGTATTGGCTGTAAAACCTGTGTCATCGCCTGCCCTTACGGCACCATGGAAGTCATTAGCCGCCAAGTCGACCAGCAAGTGACCGCCCTCAATACCATTCCACAATACCGCGCTGAAGCCCATAAATGTGATTTGTGCCATACCCGCGAGGGCGGGCCTGCCTGCGTAGAAGTGTGTCCAACCGAAGCGTTAATGATTGTCGATAGAAACCGCATGGATGAAATCGTTAAAGAACGTCGACGCCGTGCTGCCTTTGAAATTCCCCCTGAAATCTTATTGTAAGGAGCGTGCCATGCATGAGGTCGCATTATGCCAAAATGCCTTTGAAATCATTGAGCAGCACGCTAAGCAAAACCATGCACAGCGCGTCACAGGGGTTTGGCTCGAATTAAGTGCGGTCTCTTGTGTTGAAGAATCTGCGGTGCATTTTTGTTTCGACATTATTTGCCGCAATACCCTTGCGCAAGGGGCTATGCTCCATGTGTCTACCGTGCCCGCACAGGCACAATGCCGCGATTGCCAACGTACCGTGCAAATTACCCAATTTGAAGCGGGTTGCCCACACTGTGGTAGCCGAAACTTGCACGTAGACAGCAGCAGTAGCATGCAGGTCAAACAGATTGAAGTTGAATAATATTCTATGTAGGAGTTTGTTATGTGTTTAGGCATCCCAGGGAAAGTGGTCAGCGTAGGCGAGTCCCCAATGGATACCGCCCAAGTTGAAGTCTGCGGCGTCAAACGCGATGTGAATATTGCGCTGGTGTGTGAAGGGGAAACTGCTGCAATGGTTGGCAAGTGGGTGCTTGTTCACGTGGGCTTTGCGATGAGCATCATTGATGAGCAAGAAGCCAACGATACGCTAGCCGCACTCATGGCGATGGAAGAAGTCGAGGAAGATGTAGGCTACTTTTTACGAGGTAATGCTTAAGCCGAGGACAAATCGCAGCGCCTCACCGCACTGCGACCCTCCCCCCCTTAGGGGCTGTTTATTCCCCTTCAAATAGGGTAAACCCACCTAACCCTTGCCACTGCGGCAGCGCGGCATACACTTGCTGCACAGCTGAAATCACTTTCTCGTTCATTGGCATATAAAAACCCACTAGATCGGGTTGAATACCTAAGAAAATAATCTCCTCAATATCCTCTTTTAATTGGTCGATTAAAAAATTGAGCGGCAAATTATGGGTACTCATAATAAACATTTCAGCGATATCATCGGGATCAATAATTCGTATTTCCCCTGGTGCTAAACCAATATCGGCGGCATCCACAATCAACAAGCGCTGGGGTTTTAATGCACGTACTTGGTGAGACACGCTTTCAGGGCTGCTCCCGCCGTTAATTGCCTGCCAGCCCTCAATGGGGTTGGCTTGCATTAAATCAAATAGCATCGGTCCTGCACCGTCGTCCCCCATCATGCTATTCCCCACCGCTAACATTAAGTTTTGCACTGGTGATTGATTTTGCGAAGACGATTGATTTTGCGAACGTAATGAATTCTTTGCAGAAGGTTCATCGTCGAATAACATCGAACTTTGTCGGGTTGTATGCCCCACGCCCTGCCGCTTCACAATCAAATAAATGGCGGGTTCCCGCTCAATTTCACCTAGCAGCTGAATCAGCGTTTCGCTCCACGCTTGGTAAGGGGACTGCGGGTCTTTGGCAAAACCATCTAATGCCAGCGCTAACATATTGGTATGGGTCGAGTCGATATTAATTTCACCAAAAGTGATTAAGCCTTGTAACTTACGACGAGCCTCACCCTCTGGTAAGGCTTGAACCCATGATTGATAACCCGCTAGCGGACAAACTAACTCCGTTTTTAGGCAATCAATCATCCCAACGTGATGACCAATCGCCAACGAGTAATACATCACTTGCTGGGCATCTTCTGGAATGTCATCGTCACTGTCGACAAACTTTTGGCGCAAAGACCAAAAAAAGACTTCGCCTTCCGTTGGCGAAGGGCTAGCCGAAGCTGGACTACTCATGAATGCCTCCTTGCTTCAACACAGTGACTAAACGGTTAACAATGTCACGCAGACGGGGGTCTTGTTCTTCGTTAAGCCACGCTTGTAGCGTACTTTGCACTTGGGCAGGGCTTGCGCCATCCAATAAGGATAAAAATCGATCACTAATTTCACGGCCTTGGTAATAACCCGCTTGGCGGCGTGCTTCACGTTCGATCATCACCCGAGTGGCTAATGGAATTGATGGCAATAAAAGTTCTACTCGTTCACCATCAGCTTCATGGTGGTCTTGCGCTGATAATTTTTGTTTCAGTAAACCCAGTGCCACGGCAAAGCCATAAATGGTCGCCGCAGGTGTTGGCGGGCAACCTGGGATCCACACATCGATTGGCACGATGTGCTCGCTACCGCCCCACACGCAATACAGATCATGAAAAATACCGCCGCCGCAACCGCACGCCCCATACGAGATACAAATTTTTGGGTCGGGGGCGGATTCATAAGCCCGCAGTGCTGGCATGCGCATGGCGCGAGTCACTGCGCCAGTAAATAGCAAAATATCCGCATGGCGCGGGGAGGCAACCACTTTTATCCCAAAGCGTTCTGCATCAAAAACTGGGGTAATGGCAGAGAAAATTTCGATTTCGCAGCCATTACAGCCACCACAGTCAACACGATACACATAGGCGGAGCGCTTGATGTCTTTGAGCAGCGTACTTTTCAGTTTAGCCACTTGCTCATCCAATTGGATAGGCTGGCTAACATGGTGATTAATAGGAATATCTGGCAGACTCATTATTTATCTCCCTCAATGTGCAAGCGGAAATTTTGGCGGCCATTGTTCAGCAAATTGTTTTTTTGTTTACAGGATGGACAGGTTTCATACATCGGGCGTAGCGCTTCAATACCGCTTTCTTCGATACCTGATGCCACCATTAACGCCATCGCGTAATCCACCGATTTTTTAGGGGCGAATGCTTCGCCACATTCGCGGCAATGTTGTAAGCGGAAAGTGCCTTTCATGTACAAATCAGCCTTGTTCATGACTGCTGTTTCAAATTCTTCCGTTAAATGGATAGCGCGAGTCGGGCATACCTCTTCACAACGGGCACAGTAGATGCAGCGCCCGAGGAATAACTGCCAACGACGCTCACCACTTGCTAAATCAGTTTCCATGGTTAATGCATTGGCGGGACAAGCCGAAATACAAGCCCCACAGGCAATACACTGCTGTGGGTCATACTCGGGTTTACCGCGAAATCCGTGTGCCACTTCGAGGGGCTTGAACGGGTATTTCACCGTTGCCGTTCCTGCATTTTGAAGGGTTTTAAACAGTTTAAACATAATATGCCCTCCGCCTATTTCATTATCGACGTTTTACGGTCGATGCTGTGCTGCTCAAGTTCTTTGTATGCCACTGTTTTCGCTTTACGTTTTTTCACGTCCACCAGCGTCACACGGTCGGTACAAGAGTAACAAGGGTCAAGACTACCGATGATCAGCGGCGCATCAGAAACGGTATTGCCCTGCAGCATATAGCGCAGCACTGGCCAGTTGGCATAGGTCGCCGCACGGCAACGCCAGCGATACAGTTTTTGGTTATCCCCTAACATGCTCCAGTGAACATCTTCCCCACGCGGCGCTTCGGTATAGCCCAACGCAAATTTATGTGGTTGATAGGTAAAGCCTTCTGTGAGGATTGGCCCTTCTGGCATATTATCCAGCGCGTATTCAATCATCGACAAGGAATCCAGTGTTTCTTTAATACGCACCATCACCCTTGAATACACATCGCAGCCATCAAGACTGAATAAGGTTTTTGGTAAGTTGCCATAATCGGCAAATGGGTGATCAAAGCGCACATCACGTTTAAAACCACTCGCGCGGATCATGGGCCCGACAGGGCTGTAGTCACGGGCAACTTGTGGCTCTAAGCGACCAACACCCACGGTACGCTGCTCCATATTTGGCGTGCTCAGTAGCATATCCACTAATTGAGTAACGTCGCGGCGCATTTCTTGTACCAATTGAATAGTTTTTACGCGCTGTTCTTTGAGAAAATCACGGCGAACACCACCAATCAGGTTAGTTCCGTAAGTTTTACGCGCCCCTGTCAGCAACTCCGCCATGGTCATGGATTTTTCACGCACACGGAAAAACTGCATAAACCCAGTGTCGAACCCTGTAAAGTGGCTCGCTAGGCCAATATTCAACAAGTGGCTGTGAAGACGCTCAACTTCTAAAAGGACACTGCGAATGGTGTGCGCACGTTGCGGCACGTAGATACCAAGGGCATTTTCTACGGATGAGGTATACGCCACACTGTGAGTAAAGCCGCAGATCCCGCAGACACGGTCAGATAAAAACGTCACTTCGTTATAGCCCATGCGAGTTTCCGCAAGTTTCTCCATCCCACGGTGCACATAGAACATACGGTAATCCGCATCGACAATACGCTCACCATCGACGAATAAACGAAAGTGACCAGGTTCATCAGAAGTAATATGCAATGGGCCGATTGGCACAACACGGCTTTGGGTTTTGCTGTCGTTAATAAACTCGTAGGTTTCAGTGTCTGTGGTTGGCGCAGGGCGCTGGCGATAGTCCATCGTGTCTTTGCGCAGCGGGTATAAATCTTCAGGCCAATCATCGGGCAGCACTAAGCGGCGCTCATCAGGCAAGCCAACAGGGCGCAGGCCGTACATATCACGGATTTCACGTTCTCCCCACACTGCAGCAGGGACACGCGGCGTTACAGACGGGAACTCTTGGGTGATTGGGCTAACAAAGGCTTTCACTGTCACCCAACATTTTTCCCCTTCTTCCATCGAGAGTGCGTAATACACCGCGAATTGGCCGTTAAGTGGGCGTTCATCATTGCCCCATAAAACAGGCAGCCAACCGCCACAGCCGTAGTAAAGAAACTCTACCACGTCAGGTAGCATATCCGTTTTTACGGTAATGGTGAGCTGATTAGCGGTTTGCCACTCTTCATCCAGTACCGCATGGGGAAATTTCTCGCGGACTTGTGCCAGATAGCCAACGCCTTTACGAACGCCTTGAAGGGTATCTGTATAGTTCTGATAGCTCACGTTATTTCTCCTGCACTGATGCGGTAGAGGCGCTAACACCCCACGGCCATTGATAATGTAATTGAGTAGATTCTGTTGGTGCTGTGCTATCGGTTAAGACAATGGTGGCTGCATTTTCAAGTAAGCGGCTTACAGGCTGCGGAATATGCGTTCCCATCACTAACATCAATACGATGAGAATAGCCATTGGTAAGGTAGTTAAAATACCCAGCTCACCACGGGACACGCAATCAGGTTGCGCGCCAAATAAGGTTTTCGAAATCATGCGTACTAACCCACCTAACACGATAGTGATCAATACTAAAACCAACAGTGTTAACCAAAAATGGTCAGCTGCGATCCCCGCAACCACAATCATAAATTCACTGAGGAAAATATTGAATGGCGGCATCCCGCCAAGGGCTAATGCGCCTCCCGCAAATACCACTGCCGTAAATGGCATGGTACGCAGTAGACCTTTCACCACGGTGATATCTCGCGTACCGTATTTCAATAGAACATTCCCAGAACCACAGAACAGCAAGGTTTTACCCAAACTATGGTTCAAGGTATGCAACAGCGCTGCTAACACGCCAAGTGGGCCACCAATACCTAACGCCACCGCAATCAACCCCATGTTTTCCACGCTGGAATAGGCCAGCAGGCGTTTCATATCTTTTTGCACTAAGATAAAAAATGCCGCAACCGCCACAGAGAGCAAACCAAACACTAGCAGTAGCGTTTGAGTGAATTCACCGCCGATCGCCGAGGTTACAATGATGTAATAGCGAATGATGATCAGCAGCGCGCAGTTAAGCAGTACCGCAGAAAGTAATGCAGACGTTGGGCTTGGTGCTTCACTGTGCGCATCGGGTAACCAAGCATGCATTGGGAATAGACCCGTTTTGGTACCAAAGCCAATTAGCACAAAAACAAAGGCTAAGTGCATTAAGGTTGGGTCGAGTAATTCAGTGTATTTCAGCACTTCGGTCCAGAAAATGGCCAGTTCAGGGTTTGGCATCACATTGACCGCATTCGCATACACTAAAATTGTCCCGAACAGACCAAATGCAACGCCTACGCTACAAATAATGATGTATTTCCACGCCGCTTCCAGTGAAGAACGCTGCCCGTAAATACCCACTAAGAATGCCGAACTAAGTGTGGTTGCCTCCACCGCTGCCCACATTAAAATCAAGTTATTACTGGTGATCACCAACAGCATGGTAAATAAGAACAAGTGGAAGAAACCATAGTAATTACATAATGTTCCTACACTAATTTCACCATCTGCCACTTCATGATTCATATAGCCGATGGAATACAAACCCGTTAAGAATCCGACAATACCTAAGATGGCGAGAAATAACCCTGCAAGGCTATCCAAATGGATCCAATTCCCTGCCATCAGTAAATCACCAACCTCATTGATGGTATTGACCATCCACAATGACAAAACCAACAGCGCCACAATGCCGACGATATGCACCAGTGTGACAACTGGCTTTGCACCGTTGCCCAGCAATCGGCACGCAAAGGCCAGCAGTGAAATAACCAGCGGCGTTGCCATTAATAATGTTAACAACATACTTTGACTCATCTCATCACCCCTTCAGCGCGGTCAGTTGATCCACGTTCAGTGTGTTGAGCGTGCGATAGATTTTACGCGCCAGTACCGCCATGATAATCACAGCGAAAATCGCATCAGTAGCAATACCGATTTCCACTAGCTCAGGCGCTTTATAAGCAAGTAAGGCCAAGGTTAGGTGAGAGCCGTTTTCCATCAAGCAGTAACCAAACGCCTGTTTAAGGATATTGCGCTGCGTCACGATGCACAGTAGGCCTAACATAAAGTGACCGAGGGAGACTGCCAACGCAGGTTTAAGCTCTGTGGCAATCGGCAATTTGATAGGCTCGACTACAAACCAGCACAACACCACAATCACTGCTGCCGCTAGCATTAACCACGCAGGGCTGATCACCCCACCGTTGGCTGACGGGTCAGACAGCTTGCGAAATGCATAACCTAAAATCACAGGAACTAAAATGACCTTGGTGATAAAAGCCGAACCTGCCCACATGGCTAATTCAGGCGCATTGAGGGTCTGGGACAAGGTGCCAAAAATCGCCACTAACACCAGCGATTGCAAGGCATAGAACCAGCACGAGGTCACCGGGCGCTTCGCCCCGATAACCAACAGCGAGGTGATCATCATCAATCCCGCTAAATTATTCACAATCATGGAACCAGTCATACTTTCTCTCCCTTAATTGAGCCAGATGACGGCGATGACACTCGAACAGAAGGACATCACGATCAGCAAACCAATCACCCACTGCATTGCCCATGGAACCGCGCTACCATTCGCCACTTCCTCACTTGGCTCACCAGGCACCACTTTACCGAACCAGTACAACAGCCACGCAAAGCTCGCGACCGATTCAATCAACACCAGCACCATGATTGGTGTGAGTATCCAGAAGTGTTCAGAAAGGGCGAAGCCTGCTGCGAAGATAGGGAATTTACTGAAGAAGCCGTTAAGTGGTGGTACCCCTGCAATTGCCAGTGCGGCAACGCAGAACCCCACGCCCAACAGTGGGTAACGTTTTGCTAAGCCACGTAAACGTGGCAACATCCTTGTTCCACAGCTATAACTCAGCGCGCCTGCAACCAAGAAGAACAAGCTTTTGGCAAATGCGTGGTTGAAGATATAGGCGATCCCCCCTTGGAAGGCCTCCTTAGAGCCAAAAACAGATAACGATAAGGCAAGGAAGATATAAGCCAGTTGAGTAATGGTTGACCATGCAAGCAGACGTTTCATGTCTTTTTGTGGCAGGTACATCATAAAACCATACACCAGAGTGATGACTGCCATCACCACGCCTACCCAACCAATGATTTCAGGCACATGATCCGAAGACATCAAGCTACGGGCGAAGATATAGACCCCTACTTTCACCATTGATGCGGCGTGTAAGTAAGCACTCACAGGGGTGGGTGCTTCCATCGCATCGGGTAGCCAAGCTTGCAGAGGCAATTGGGCTGATTTCCCCCATGCCGCAAACAAAATTCCGCCAAACACAATCAAACTTGCAGACTCATTGAGCTGGCCAATGGCACTCAACGCGAATGTCCCTGTGTTGATAAATAAGGTGGCAGCAGCCAAGTACAGCCCTAACGAACCAATGTGGGTGATAAGCAGCGCTTTCATCGCACTGCGTTGGGATTTTTCGGTTTGGTAATAACCAATCAATGCCCAAGAACATCCCCCTGTAATTTCGAAGAAGACCAACTGACCTAAAATAGTGGACGATAACACCACGCCAGCCATTGCCCCTATAAATACCAGCAAGAACGCATAATAACGGCGGGTTGGCCCATGGGCGTGTTCACGGTTCCCCTCAGTTAAATAACCCGTTGAATATAAACAGATTAAAAAACCCAAGAACACCACGGCAAACGCAATCAGGGTACTGACACCGTCAATTGTGAAGCCAAATAGTTCGACCTCCCCTGCTTGAATGAGCGTCAGTGAGGTAGCGGTTTTGCCACCCGATAAATACAACCAGCCGAGTATCCCTGTGCCGATTGAAGCAATCAATGCAACAATGGTGCTCAGCCACGGTGCCATGCGGGTGGGTAAGCTACTCACCAGTAACGCGCCAATAAATGGAATAAGTAGCGTGGCGAGTGCAATATTTTCTAACATGCTGTGTCGCTCCTTATAGGCCAGTGAGGTAAAAAACGAATCCGAGTGCCGCAACACCGAATCCTAGCCAAGTCACATGGTGTGTCAGTAAGAAACGCCCACGCGCCAAACTGTTTTCCACCAGCGACGCCAGCACAAAAATCACCAGTAATTTCACCAGCAACAGCACTAACGCAATCAACAAGCTTCCCACTGTCAACACACTGGCATTACCAAATGGGAAGAAGATGGATAAAAACAGCACCGCCACAATCACTTGTTTGAGGCCAATGCCCCATTTCACTAACGCTAAACCTGAACCTGAATACTCCGTTAATGGCCCTTCTTGTAGCTCTTGCTCTGCTTCTGCCACGTCAAACGGGATTTTCCCCATTTCAATAAAGGTGGCAAAACCACACGCTAACAGTGCTAAAAAAGTGGCGGTGGGCGAAATCCAGCCTTCGCTCATCACTGAACTAATGGTGCCGATATTGGTTGAGCCGGCAATCAGCGCCACCACCAAGAGGCCAAGGAATAGAATTGGTTCGACTAACACCCCAAGGGTAAGCTCACGGCTTGCGCCAATTCCTGCAAATGGACTGCCAGTATCCAAACCTGAGAGTGAAAAGAAAAAGCGGAAAAGGGCAAAAATATACAGCACGATAATTAAGTCGCTCGCACCACTAAACAACGAGTTCAAGGTGAAAACGGGCAAAGCCATCGCTAACAGCAGCATACTGCCAAGCAGCACATACGGCATGACGCGAAATATAGCCCCTGAGTCACGTGGCGCAACAGATTGGCGTTTTAGCAGTTTGGTAATATCGCGGTAATCCTGCCAAATACCAGGGCCTTGGCGCGAGTGCATTTTGGCGCGAATTTGCCGTGAAATACCCGTAAATAGCGGGGTTAGCAGCAGCAAAATAACAGCTTGAATTACGGCAAAGAAGCCCATCATCAATGTCGGTGTTTCTTGAATTGTCATGATTTCTCCCCTTACGCCGCGATCACGACGAGCAGCACCACCAACGCAGCAACGACATACAGGCAATACAGTCTGAAGTCCCCACCTTGTAAGCACTGCATGCGCTTCGCAATTCGATTGATACAACGGACGAATGGGTAAATAATTTTTTCATCCCAGAAAGGCTCGACTTGCCCCGCCCCTGCTTTCGTCACTTCTAAGGTTTGTGCTAACCGTGCCGATGGGTCGAGTTGTTCACGCATGCGATATAGTGGCGCAAACATAGAACGCAGCGGTTGAGTGAAGCCCCCCGCAGATACAGACATGTCTTTTTCCCATGCATAACCACATGCCCACGCATCGCCTTTGCGGCGAAAGCCCATTTGCTTGCCTTTGAATACCAAGTAAATAATGAACGGAATAAGCGGTAAGGCGAGCAACAAAACGAAGGTCATCGCTGGGGAGATCATCGCTTGTGCCGCGCTATCAGGCATTAACATCGCTCCTTGGGCGACGGTAATATCCGTTGCGCTAGTTAATGACATCGCCACATTTGCCAATACTGGAGCAATCACGCTGGCACCCACGCCTAAGATCACGCAGATAACCGCTAAAATCAGCATCGCCGCGGTCATTGTCCAAGGCACTTCCCGTGCTTTAGTAGCTTGTTCGCTGCGCGCGCCTCCACAAAAACTGACACCGTACACTTTCACAAAACACATCGCCGCCAACGCCCCTGTGATGGCTAACATTACAATGGCGATAGGGCCACTGATACGCATGATGAATGTGCCTTCATGGCTCATTGAGAAAAGGGATTGATAGGTGTACCACTCACTGACAAAACCGTTTAAGGGTGGCAACGCTGAAATCGCCATACAGCCGATTAAAAAGGCCGTTGCCGTTAGTGGCATGAGTTTCGCTAACCCGCCCATTTTCTCCATATCACGGGTATGAATGCGGTAAATCACCGCCCCAGCCCCAAGAAATAACAATCCTTTAAATACCGCATGGTTGAGCAAGTGGTAAACCGCACCGAGCAGGCCAATGGTCGCCAGTACTGGCATATTATTTGCCATACCGACCATGCCAACACCAACCCCCATCAAGATGATCCCGATATTTTCAACGGTATGCCAAGCGAGTAAGCGCTTAATATCGTGCTCTGCCAGTGCGTACATGACTCCAAGGACAGAAGACACAGCACCGAAGGCCAACACCACAATACCCCACCAGCCTTGGGTTGCACCTAATAGGTCGATACCCACTTTGATGATCCCAAAGATACCGATTTTCACCATCACCCCTGACATCAAAGCGGAGGCGTGTGACGGTGCTGCGGGGTGAGCTTGCGGTAACCAACTGTGTAATGGGAGCATCCCTGCCTTGGCGCCAAAGCCAAAAAATCCCAATAAAAACACGACGGATGCCATGGTTGGCGAAAGGGTGAGTTGGCGGAAGGAATCGAAATCTAAGCTGCCACTTTGTCGCCACATTAAGAAGAACGCTATCATGATCAGAATCGACCCTGCGTGGGCGATAAAGAAATACAGCAGGCCAGCACGAATCGATTTATCGTCTTGGTCAGCAATGACGAGAAACCAAGATGCGAGTGACATCATCTCAAATAAGATAATGAAATAAAACGCATTATCCATCACCACCAAGGCCACCATCGAGGCGATAAACAGATTGAGGAAGAAGCCCATGCTCCACGCCCCACGTCCGCAATATTCTTGAACATAGTTCAATGAATACAGGGCACTAACGGTAACCAGCAACGAAATCACCATCACCATAAAGGCGGCTAAGCTATCCATCCGCACCACAAAATGGGCAAACGGGAATGGCCCTTGCGCCATATACGTCAGAACCTCACCGTTCATTAAGACAGGGATGGCGCTGCATAGTCCCAATAATCCACCAATGATTGCCGAAATCCCCGCCACATAAATAGCGATTTTTTCTTGGCGCTTAAACAGCAGTGAAGCAAACCCACCGACGGTATATAAGGCAATTGACCACAAAAGTAATTGAAGCGCTGTCATGTTAAAGGTTCTCCTGCCGTGAGACAAAAATGTCGAACTCAGGCGGCATCGCATCGACAGACGCATTGCGGCGTTTCGCACTTTCGTGTTCCAATTGGTTTTCCTCAACCAGATGGAGGGCATCGGTTGGGCAAACCTTCACACATGCAGGGCCATCTTCGCTAAAGTCACATAAATCGCATTTCACGGCGATATTGCGAATACCCGCATTCCACGCTAAGAATGGGTTCATGGTCGGCAAACTGTCTGGCACATCGAGCAGCATTTCTTTTGGCACATATTGCTCAAAGAAATCAGGCATATCGACAGGTTTACTGCCTGATGGCGTAATCGCCCCAAACGGACACACTAAACCACAGAGCTTACACCCGATGCACAGGCTTTCATTCAATACGATCATGTCATTTTCATGTGTAATCGCATTCACTGGGCACACCCGCGCACACGGTGCATCGTCACACTGACGGCACAGCATCGGGGCGGTTAGCTCTCCTACTTTCACCACACTCAGTCTCGGATGTGATTGTAATCCCTGTGCTTTATGTGTTTCTGAGCATGCAGCCATACAGGTATTACATCCGATACAGAGTTGCGGGTCGGCAATCACAAAGCGATTCATTCGCCTTACCCTCCAATCAAATTGGTCGAATTATTAATATTGATAGGATGGTATTAGCATATTTCATGCCATGATTATTTTTGTTATTTATCAATTAATTAAATAAAAAACATTAAAAGTTCGACACTAATGACGATGAAGTTAGGGGGGTAAATAGCCATTATCGACACACATCTGCAATCTCAAGGATTTTCGAAGGAAATGAATTTTAGAAGAGAATTTACTGACTGAATCATTTTTAACGATTTTTCGGTAATAAGATAAAAATAATTCACTATTTTTACATCATTATTTTTAATTTACGCTTTATTTATTTCTTTATTTGATTCATTTTAAATATGCATTTAATTTGCAATAAACATAAAACCTGACTTAAATTATATTGAGATTGGTTAAATTTACTTAATTTATTTGAATTAACAGCAAAGTCATCATTAATGACCAGTCAGCAATAAATGATAATTTCAAATAAAAATAAAATCACGAAAATAAATATAATTCAATAAAATCAGCAAACTACAACAAACAAAAGACGATAAAAATATATTTTATTCTTATTGATAGGTAAATCTTATTTCAGCAATCGATTAAACCAATGGCTATCATTGATAAAAATCAAGAACCATTGCGCTTTATTTATCCATCATAGTCCAGCTATAGAATTATATTAACTAAAAATATTTAATTATATTTGACCGCAATCTTCCAAGGATAGTGTAATGAAAAAACTTACTCGCATTACGGTCGCTGTCATATTTTTGCTTTTACTCGGTTATTTTGGGTTATCGGGATATGTGTGGTACCACGATGATCAACGAAGACAAAATAATGACATTCAGACATCTAAAATTGCAGAAAATAATCAAGTCCTCCAATTCTTTGCCGAAAAAGGATGCGATTACTGTCACACGCCGTCAACTGACTTACCTGCTTATGCCTCATTTCCAATCGCTAAACAACTGATGGAATACGATATCCAGCTGGGTTATAAATCCTTTAACCTTGAAGCCGCTCGCGCTGCGTTAATTGCGGGAGAACCCGTTCCTCAGAGTGAATTGAATAAAATTGAGTGGGTGATGCAGAATCACACCATGCCACCAACACGCTATGTCGCACTGCACTGGGCAAGTAGCGTGAGTGATGAAGAACGCACCAAGTTACTCAATTGGATTGCGAAGCAACGTGCTGAGCATTATGCCACTGAAGACACTGCTGCGGAGCACCGCAATGAACCAATCCAACCTATTCCAAAATCGATGGAAGTGGATGATAAAAAAGTCGCACTAGGCTTTCGCCTTTACCATGACGCTCGCTTATCGGGAGACAGTACCATTTCTTGTGCTCACTGCCATGCGCTAAACGCAGGTGGAGTTGATGGTCGTAAAACTTCTATCGGTGTTGGCGGGGCGGTAGGTCCAATCAACGCACCAACCGTATTTAACTCCGTGTTTAACGTTGAGCAATTCTGGGATGGTCGTGCCCCTGACTTACAAGCACAAGCAGGTGGTCCGCCATTAAACCCAATTGAGATGGCGTCCAAATCATGGGATGAAATCATTGTAAAACTGGATAAAGACCCAGTATTAAAACAGGATTTCAATGCGGTTTACCCTGAAGGATTCACAGGAGACAACATCACTGATGCCATCGCGGAATTCGAAAAAACCTTAATCACCCCTGATTCACCGTTTGATAATTGGTTACGTGGCGATAGCACTGCACTGACGGCGCAACAGTTGCATGGTTACCAATTATTTAAAGAGAATAAATGTGCGACTTGCCACGGCGGCGTGATCCTCGGTGGTCGTTCTTTCGAACCGTTAGGCTTGAAGAAAGACTATGAATTCGGTGAAGTCACTGCACAAGATATTGGCCGTATGAATGTCACCTCTGAAGAACGTGATAAGCTGCGTCAAAAAGTCCCAACACTGCGTAATGTTGAGTTAACCGCGCCGTATTTCCACCGTGGTGACGTAGCAACCTTAGATGAGGCAGTGAAACTGATGCTGCGTTATCAAGTCGGTAAAGAGCTACCACAAAAAGATGTCGACGATATTGTTGCTTTCTTGAAGAGCCTAACAGGTGTTTACACACCGTATGTCCCACAAAGCGAAGCGCAACAATGATTGATTGAATAATCGTTGCATAGCACCGTTGGCTTAGGCTACGGTGCTATTTTATTTGCCTCTCCCCGCTATTTTTACTATATTTCGAGCTGTGCATCTGCCATGCATCCATCCGCGGAAAGAGCCCTGCTCAGGCTAATTCACTTATTCATTTATCTTACGGCCCTACCTGAATGCGGATATCGGTAATCAAGGAGCTCGTATGCCAAAATTTCCTGTTAATAACGGGTTAATCAACCTAAATTTTTTTCGTAAAAAAGCCAAAAAGCTACTGCAACAAATGAAAGCGGGGCAAGCTTCAGAGCAACGTTTATTGCTTGAGCAAACCCATCCTCACGCTGATATCACTTTAGCATCTGCACAATGGTTGGTTGCCAATGAACTTGGCTTTTCAAGCTGGCCAAAGCTAAAAGCCCATGTCGATACGGTTTTATTTGCCGCAAATAACCCAAACTTTAGCGCCGATAATGAAAGCCAAACAACGCATTGGCGCTGCGGTCATGATATTGAACATAAACTGCGGGTGGCGGGTTTTACTGGAGCTTTTGTCCCATTTACTGACCCCTTTTGCCTTGGTCCCGTCCCTTCTCTGCCTTTTGATCAGTATCGTTCGTTGCGAACTCATACACTTAGCCAATATTTTTCTATCCCACTTAAGAAAATTACCCAGCAATTTGATCAAGAATACCATGCTCTATCTCAGCTAGCGGAGAGCGAAAAAGTCATTTTCTGGTGTGAAGCAGACCCATATGATCAACTGTTTTTAATTCGTGTTCTGGCAAACCTCAACCCGACTTATCCTTCACTTGAACTGATTGATATAGCTAGCATTCCTGGCATAAAACGCTTTGTCGGCTTCGGCCAGCTTTCGCCTGAGATTTTACCTTGGCTATGGGCACAACGAAGAACTATCGGACGGACAGAAATTGAGATTGCCAAGCACGTCTGGGCAGCATTTACCGATGAGAACCCAACAAATTTTGCCAAAGCCGCGCGGCAGCATTACCCCACTCTACCACTGCTTGCGCCTGCATTATTCAGGATGTTGCAAGAGTATCCCAATAACCAAACAGGGCTGTCCCTCACAGAATCCCTAGCACTGCATTATCTCCGTGATAACCCTGGTGCGACCCTTGAGGATACGTTTAAAACCCTTATTGAGCACCTGGAACCTTTGCCATTTTTAGGGGATTTGATGTTTTATTGCCTACTCAAACCTTGTTTAATCGGTACCACACCACTATTAACATCAAACGACCAACAACGACCTTTTGAAAAACAACCTTTATTCCTTAGTGATATAGGCGAAAACGTACTTAATGGTCACGCCTATGCACTCAATTACATTGAAGAAACACGATGGGTTGGCGGAGTGAGTTTTTCAGGAAAAAAATCACATTGGACGATAGATAACAGGCAAGAATTGGTTTGGCGGTTGGTTTAACGGTCCAAAAGAGAGAAAGCCAAAAATTTGGCTTTCTTTTCAAGCATTACTCAGGTGCATTCCCTTTGTAATACACCGTTTTTTGCATAACGGGTAAAGATAATTGCTTTTGAATTCCCGCTAGCGTTTCTTGCGTTAGCATGGCGAGACCACGGTAAAAATTGCTATTGGCTTTCGTGGCGAAAACATCAAGAAAATGTGCTGACCAAGGTAGCAAGTGCCACGCTAGCAATTCCTCAAGGTCATTTCGCCTATCTTGTTCCGCCAGCCAGGCGGCTAACATCAAAATCAAACCGATATGGTCTTCTGGTTCTTTTTGCGTTGTGGCGGGCTCAATCCCTTTTGAACGCATCCATTGGCGCAGCTCAACGGTAGAATCCCCAAAAATAATATTTTCTTTATCTAACCACACTGAACCCCAAGGTGGTGCAGGTAAGGCATAGGGGCCGATAAATAACCGCTGCCACGCTTCATCAAGTGGCTCATTTTGTTTTGTTGAATCTGCAAATAATGCGTTAATTTCATTGAGTGATGCCAACGAAAATGGCCACTCTTCATGCCATGTTGGCTCTCGCAAAATCGCGATGAGCTCCGCGTTATTTTCACTGTCTGGAGCAAAATAAAATAAAGAACCCAAAACCCGCCCCGTTACAGCAACGTGTTCAAGAAATTGCGCATCATGCATATTGAGTGTCTCTGCGTTTTCAACGTAGGGAAACTGGCTCCCTACGTTGAGATGTTTTACCGATTAGGCGACTGCCATTCCTACTGTCATATGTAGACCATAGAACAGACCGCGTCCAATTAATTCGCCGAACAACACCAACAATGTGCCGATGAACAAACTGATAACGGATGGCTGGTTTTGCTTCATTAGCGGTAAAATCCATAACATCAAACCAAGGCTTGTTGCCACTAAACGCACCATTTGCAGCGAACCAAAATCAGGAACTAAAGCACTCGCACGTTGTACCGATGATGCTATCAGTGCGATTTCACCACTTTGCACCAGCACAGAGGCAATCGTAATCACATACGCCACAATGCTGATCAGTGCGAGCCGCCCACTGTGGCACGGAAATTTAGCAATACGTAATAACAACGTACCTAAAATCGGCCCAACGACAAAGGCAGTCATAAAGAAGCCAATCGTGGTATGTGGCGTGTTCCATGTCGGTACTGTGCTTATCATATAGACACGAGTCATCGCCCAGACGAATAACAGTCCCATCGCCATGGTGAGAAGCAACCAAATTTTACCGAGCCCTTCAGGCATTTTCTTCAGCACAGCCAGCAGCCACCATAAGCCCCCCAGTGCAAAAAAGAGGGAGCCAAACAGCACTTCATTACTCAGTGATGATGAAAAAACACGGTTCATTGAGTTAAATGCACGTAACGGCGACCCCATATGCATCATGGACGCCAAGAAACCTAACCCCATCAGCACCCACAAAGCCAGCATTGCATTCACAATACGCTGTTTTTGCTGTTTATCATTTGTCGATAACCACGCAAGGCCAGTCACAATCACTGCCCCCGCAATACTTTGTCCTAATACTGTAAACAGGATCAGCGGCCATTCATGTAATCCGTTGCCCATCTTATACCTCCCTTGGGTTAGCTAAGTGACCCGTGGTGTCGTTCACAGGGCGGCTATTCGCATTCGGCTTAATAACAATATTTGGCTTGGTGTAATGCGCTTCAGGCAATGGCGCGATCTCCGCCAAGGTGCCATACGTTTTGCGCAGCTCCTCGATTGGGCCAAAATCCAATGCACGCAACGGGCAAGATTCAGCACAAATCGGTTTTTTCCCTTCGGCCACACGTTCATAACAGCCATCACATTTTGTCATATGCCCTTTTTCAGCATTAAACTGTGGTGCACCATATGGACAAGCCATATGGCAGTAACGGCAACCGATACAGACACTTTCATCCACCACCACAAAGCCGTCTTCACGCTTGTGCATCGCCCCGCTTGGGCACACTTTGACGCACGCAGGGTCTTCACAGTGATTACACGAAATTGACAGGTAATAACTGAAAACATTTTGGTGCCAGACGCCGTTATCTTCTTGCCAGTCACCGCCTGTATATTCATAAATACGCCGAAAATTCACTTCGGGAGATAAATTTTTGTAGTCTTTGCACGCTAATTCGCACGTTTTACACCCCGTACAACGGGCTGAATCAATATAAAAACCATATTGTGTTGTCATAATTTATCTCCTCCCTATACCCGAGCCACTTCAACAAGATTGCTGTGCTGCGGGTTGCCTTTTGCCAGCGGCGACGGGCGCTGCGTGGTCAGGACATTAAGGCTTCCCCCGTGGTCTATCTTGTTTTCATCTGGCGCATACCATGCCCCTTCCCCCATTGCCACAACACCTGGAATAATTCGTGGCGTCACTTTCGCATTGATATGCACTTCACCACGGTCATTGAATATACGTACCATATCGCCATTTTTAATATTACGGCGCGCAGCATCAATTGGGTTGATCCACATTTCCTGTAGGCAAGCGGCTTTAATCACATCTACGTTGCCATATGTAGAGTGAACACGGGATTTATAATGGAAGCCACTCAGCTGCAGTGGGTATTGCTTAGTCAGTTTATCCTCATGGCTTTCAAAGCCAGGGGAATACATCGGGATAGCCGAAATAAGATCCCCTTCTTCAAGAGTCCATGTTTTAGCGATATCGGCTAGACGGTCGGAGTAGATCTCAATTTTGCCTGATGGGGTATTTAATGGGTTCGCAATCGGGTCTTCGCGGAACGCTTTATGTGCCACCACGTGCCCCTGCGGGTTCATTTTTTTGTAGATCCCTTGCTGCTGGAAGGTCTCAAAATCTGGTAACTCAGGCAGTTTTTCCCTTGAAATTTCATATAAATGGCGCAGCCATTCTTCTTGAGTGCGCCCTTCAGTGAACTTTTCTTCAACCCCCATACGGCGTGCGATTTGCGTACACATCTCATACACAGTTTTACTTTCAAAACGTGGCTCAATGGCTTGGCTGGCAAAAATCACATAGCCCATATTACTTGCAGCACCATCGAGACAGAAATCCATTTGCTCAGAAGCCGTGCAATCGGGCAGAAGGATATCCGCGTATTTTGCCGATGCGGTCATGTGGTTATCAATGACCACAATCATTTCACATTTTTTATCATCCTGAAGAATGTCGTGAGTCTTATTAATATCAGAATGCTGATTAATCAAGCTGTTACTAGCGTAGTTCCAAATAAATTTAATCGGTACGTCCAGCTTATCTTTACCACGCACACCATCGTGAGTTGCGGTCATTTCAGGGCCACGTTCAATAGCATCCGTCCATAAGAACACCGAAATACTGGTTTTAACTGGGTTCTCAAGGGTTGGCATTCGCTCAAAGGGGATATCGTAATTTCCTTCACGCGCCCCTGTATTACCTCCGCTGATCCCCACGTTCCCCGTTAAAATCGGCAACATAGCAATCGCGCGTGCGGTTTGTTCCCCGTTAGAATGGCGTTGTGGCCCCCAGCCTTGGCTAATATAAGCAGGTTTCGCACTACCGATTTCTCGTGCTAATTTGATGATTTTATCGGCTGGAATACCCGTAATTTTTGCTGCCCACTGAGGTGTTTTTTCAATGCCGTCATCCCCTTGCCCTAAAATATACGCTTTATAATGGCTATTTTTAGGCGCATTCGCGGGGAGTGTTTTTTCATCATATCCAACACAATATTTGTCTAAAAATGGCTGATCAACCAAATCTTCAGTGATCAACACATAGGCAAGCCCTGCCACTAATGCGGCATCAGTACCTGGACGAATAGGGATCCACTCATCTTCACGCCCTGCGGCAGTGTCAGTATAACGAGGGTCGATAACAATCATTCGTGCGTTAGAACGTTCACGGGCTTGCTCTAATTGATAAGTGATCCCCCCACCGCTCATCCGTGTTTCCGCAGGGTTATTTCCGAACAACACCACCAATTTTGAATTTTCGATATCGGACACGCTATTACCCGCACCACTGCCATAAGTATATGGCATTGCACAACTAATTTGTGCTGTGCTGTATGTTCCATAATGGTTTAAATAACCACCCGTGCAGTTCATTAAACGCGCAATTGGCGAGTTCGCTGGCGGCCATGAACGCGCAACTGTCCCCCCTAAAGTACCTGTACCGTAGTTTAAATAGACCGCTTCATTACCGTAATCTTTAATAATGCGCTTGAGGTTACCACTAATTAGGTCGTAAGCTTCTTCCCAAGTGATTTGCTTGAATTTTCCCTCCCCTCTCGCGCCCACACGCAACATTGGGTATTTTAAACGATCAGGGTTATACACGCGGCGGCGCATAGAGCGACCACGCAGGCAGGCTTTCACTTGGTGTTTATCGCCATACACGTCATCACCCGTGTTATCGGTTTCAACGTATTTAATTTCCCCCTCCACCACATGCATACGCAGCGGGCAACGGCTTCCGCAGTTAACGGTACACGCACTCCAGACAATTTTTTCTTCAGGGGTTGGCGTCGCTTCATTGGCATTGGCAACATTGCTAAAAGGTAAACTTAATGCACCGCTAGCAAGCGCGAGCCCGCCCACCGTACTGGTTTGCACTAGTTTTCGACGGCTGATCTCCGATTGGAGTAATCCATCAGATAATGCTTTATCCATATCTGCCTCACTTAACATTGCTTCTTAACGTTATAAATAATTTTTTTTGAAATTTATTTTTGGTATTTTTCACTTCTCTGATTTCAATCGTTATTTTATAGCGGGC
Source organism: Providencia xihuensis (assembly GCF_041953405.1). Classification (NCBI taxonomy): domain Bacteria; kingdom Pseudomonadati; phylum Pseudomonadota; class Gammaproteobacteria; order Enterobacterales; family Morganellaceae; genus Providencia; species Providencia xihuensis. The sequence continues at coordinate 4,036,245 of NZ_CP169565.1, forward strand.
ATATAGATGGGTATTGTGCGCGATCAATAATGTATGACAAAAGTAAGGAGGGTGACCTTGATTCAGAAATCAACATTAAATAATTTTATTTCAATAAGTTACATAGAAGCCGTATTTTAAAATGATTGTGCCTCTAGTAACCGACTGAGCTAATAGGAGTAATGAAGAAAAAATGAGAATCGACCAAGAAAATAGCAGTGTTCAAAACCCCTTTATGTGAAGGCGACAAAGCAGCAGCCGAGCTGCTAGGCTTTAATGAACCTACTGAAAATCTAGCCTATGGTCTTATTGATTTAGGTATATTAGTTTTAGGTAATTAAAGCTAGCTTCAAAGCCAGATGAATACGGTAATCCAAATAAACGTTCATTCAAAAAATATGTGAAAAATGATTTTACAAATATTAAATTTAGTTAATTAAACTTTTATTACTATTTCAGCGGATAGAAAATGAACTTTTATTTCACCTATAGAATAAAATAATTATATTTATCTAAAAAGTAATGTGTTAGATGGAATAAGTTAGATATGATTGGCTTTTTCTGATTAAAATGGGAAATGTTCATGTCCACTCGTAAATATTTAACTCACCAAGAAATATCTCGTCTTTTAGCTGCTTGTCGTTTATCTCGTCATCCCGAACGTAATTCTTGCTTAATTTATATGTGCTTTATACATGGATTAAGAGCAAGTGAAGCTCTATCGCTAAAGTTATCTGATCTTAACTTAGAAAGTAAAGAGCTATATGTACATCGCTTAAAGAACGGTTTTTCTGTTAATCACCCACTGATTGATGAAGAAATCCCGCTTATTAAAGCTTGGTTAAATGTAAGGCGTACATGGAAAGGAGAAGAAAATCAGTGGTTATTTTTATCTGAAAGAGGGACTGCCATGACTCGCCAGCGCTTTTATCAACTATTTTCACGACTCGGTGAGCTAGCTAAGCTGACTTTAGGTATTCATCCTCATATGTTACGGCATGCATGCGGTTATGCATTAGCGGATAAAGGCGCCGATACACGTTTAATTCAGGATTATTTGGGACACACGAATATACAACATACAGTGCGATATACAGCAAGTAACCCAGCAAGATTTCGGGGGGTATGGTAAGAGAAAACCACTAGAAGAGTTGTCAAAATGCACCAAATTGACAAACGTAACGAATTAGGTGCATCTTAAGTTAAATGAAAATACTCGTCAAATACGTAGCGTGTAAATAACGCTATGTATATATTACTAAAATCAAGTACACCTCATTATGAAAAATCATTGAATTCATTAATTTTTTCATCTATTTAAACTCTTCGTAACACTCCAAGCTTACACGCTGTAATATTTTGAAATAACTTTTTTGAATTATTTAACCAATAATTCATTAAATAAAAAATTAAATACAAAATAATAATCAATATTGAAAATATTACTCTAACAAAGCATTACTGTTGTCAATTTGGTGCATTTTGACAATAGTTAAACAACCGTTAATAGATAACTTATTTATTTCACGGAGAGAATTTTATGCCATCTAACTTATCTCCTAAGGAAATTGTTGGGAGCAATATACTTAGAGCCCGTAGAGCAAAAGGCTTAAGTGGTTCTGATCTAGCTGATTTACTTTTATGCTCACAACAACATGTGTCACGTATTGAGCGTGGAGTTATTCGGCTGCATTTAGAACAAATTCAGCAAATTGCTAGCTCGCTTGATGTCGATATTAATTATTTATTAGATGGCGTTGGATTTCAAAATAGCTCAATAAATTATATCCATAATATGGAGTGTTATTTTAAATCTGAAGGGTTGTTTTCCCTATCTAGTCAATGTCTGAAATAGGTTTGACATTATGTTAATAATCACAAAAACACAAAAATTTAATATTATTGTCGGAAAGAAAATAAAAAAATATAGAAAGGAAATGAAATTAACCGCTGAGGAGTTAGGGCAATATATTGGCGTAAGCCAGCAACAAATTTCTCGTTATGAATCAGGCGCAAACCATATAAACATTGATTTTCTAGCTCAGTTTTCAGAGTTATTTAAGGTGCCAATTCAAGTTTTTTTAACAGACGACTAAATATATTTTTTGATTTTAATTTTTAATTTTTAATTAATAACTCAATTTTATTTATTAGGATTTGATTTTTTTGAATCAAGTCCTCGGGCTTTGCTTTTTCCAGTTCATTGCAAATAGAGTGTCTGCAATGAGCAATGAAAACTGACACTCATTCTTTATTTAACAAAAACATAGGACTTTATATTCATGAAAATGAAATCTATTGCAATGGCAACTTTTATGGCTCTGGGATTAGCTTCTGCAGCAAATGCAGCAGATCAAGGCCACGGTAAAGTAACGTTTAAAGGCGCTATTATCGATGCTCCATGCTCAATCTCTCCTAACTCAATCGACCAAACTGTTGAATTAGGCCAAATTTCTAATATGGCATTAGTTGATGGTGGTAAATCAACGCCACGTCCATTTGAAATCGCTTTAGAGAACTGTGATATCACTAAACTGACTAAAGGTGTTCAATTAACCTTTAGTGGTGCTGCTGCATCTTTCGACAATACCAATAAAACACTGGGTATTGTTGGTACTGGTGCTGGCGCTGGTGTTCAGATCACTAATGGTAGCGGTGATGTGGTGACTTTAGGAACAGCGGCACCATTCCAACAAATTCAAAATGGTAATAACACCTTGAATTTCGCAGCTTACTTAAAAGGTAATGGTGGCGATATCAGTACGATCACTGCTGGTGACTTTAGCTCAGTAGCGGATTTCACTCTGTCTTACGAGTAATTCATCCTGAGCCAACAAAATTCATTTGTTGGCTCATTTCGACTGAATTGAGTGTAAGAGAGGAAGCAATGAATAATTCGATAACCTTTGGAATGTTTTCATTGATCTTAAGTTTAAGCCTGTTAACCGCGGTATCAACTGCAAAGGCTCAAGGCTCAGTGAATATGAATGGAAGCATTATTGAAACAGCATGTGCTATTGATGTCGGCAGCCGTGATCAAACTATTGATATGGGAAGTATTGCACTGACTCAAATTCGCCGTGATGGGCAAGGACCTGCTCGCCCTTTTGTTATCCGATTAGTGAATTGTGTTCTTGAACGCCAAAATCCTGATAAGCCGAATTGGCAATACTTTCGTATAACATTTGATGGCTCCCATGATAGAGGGTTATTTGGTGTTAACGGACAAGCTCAAGGTGTTGGATTACAAATTCAACGTGAGGGGGATGGTGAAATTGCCATACCAGGCCAAGGAATGTCCGTGAATTCACTGACGGCAGGAACAAAAGATCTCACCTATCGGCTGCGATTGGTGGCGAATAATCGCCCATTAGCATCAGGTCAATACTACAGTCAATTACGTTTCAAACTGGATTATGAATAGTCGGTTCCTCTCATCAATGAAGATCGCCTTTAACAGGTGAGCTTCACGAGCGAAATGACATTACGGATAAAAGAACGCAAAAGAAGGTCGAGATGATGACCCTGAATTTCATTCACACGCCTGTGTTACGGATAACTCGGCCTTGCAGATTAGGGCTTTTAGTCGCATTGGCAATTAGCTTTGGTGGTCACGCATCCGATATTAAATTTAATATGGAAATGCTAGACGTCAATGATCGTAGCAACATTGATTTAAGCCAATTTTCACGCCCTGGCTACCTCATGCCTGGCGAATACAGTTTTACAGTTTTCTTAAATAAGCAAAGTATGCCTGAAGAAACTGTCTTTTATTATGCACCTGAAGATAAATCGGATGAAAGCCTACCTTGTCTGAGCCCCACTTTAGTTGAAAAATTCGGTATCAAGCCTGAGTTGATGTCGACATTAAAGTGGTGGCACGATGGGCAGTGTTTATCACTTGAAAGTTTACCAGGAACTGAGGTTAAAGCTGATCTTGCGACATCCGCTATGTACATTAGTTTGCCGCAAGCCTACCTCGAATATACCGCTGAGAATTGGGATCCCCCTGCTCGCTGGGAAGAAGGGTTACCCGGTGCACTATTTGATTACAACCTCAATGCCCAAGTCGGCCAACAAACTCGTTCAGGGCAACAAACCAACTACAGTACCAGCGGTAATGGTGTTGCTGGTGTTAACTTGGGTGCTTGGCGTGCTCGCGCTGACTGGCAAATGCGTATTGATAAGCAGCAAGGACAAAGCACGACCACATCACTAGATTGGACTCGTTATTATGTCTACCGAGCCATCAAATCATTAGGCGCAAAACTCACCTTAGGCGAAGATTATTTAACCTCTGATATTTTTGATAGTTTCAGATTTACAGGGCTTAGCTTGGTTACTGATACCAATATGCTACCGCCTAATCTGCGTGGATACGCACCAGAAATTACTGGGGTCGCAAAAAGTAATGCGACAGTTATTGTGAGCCAGCAAGGACGAATTATTTATCAAACTCAAGTCGCTGCGGGCCCATTTCGCATCCAAGACTTGAATGATGCATTAGCTGGGCAAATCGATGTTGAAGTTAAAGAACAAGACGGTTCAACACAGAATTTCACTGTAAATACTGCAAGTGTTCCCTATTTAACGCGCCCGGGACAACTGCGTTACAAATTAGCCACTGGGCGCCCAACAAACTGGCGCCATCATGTGAGCGGCGATACTTTTGCAAGTGGCGAATTCTCTTGGGGGGTTAACAACGGCTGGTCACTGTATGGTGGTGGAATTGGTGCGAAAAACTATGCATCCGCAGCTATAGGGATTGGTCGTGACTTAATGGTATTTGGTGCATTATCATTTGATATAACCCATGCTCGAGCGCATTTAACCAACTTAAGTGATATTGGCAATAAAACGCATCGCGGAAGTTCATACCGTTTAAGTTACTCAAAGCGTTTTGACACTTATAACAGCCAAGTGACATTTGCAGGATATCGATTCTCTGAACAAGGTTTTATGAGTATGTCTGAGTATTTGGATGCGCAGGAAACAGGTGCTCGCCAATACAACAGCAAAGAAATGTATACCATCTCTTATAACCAACAATTTTCAGAGTTAGGGCTAAGTGCATTTATCAACTATTACCATCAAACCTATTGGGATCAACCCGATAACGACCGCTATAGTATTTCGCTAGCGCGCTATTTTGATATTGGTAAATGGAAAAATCTCAGTCTCAATTTGACGGCATATCGAAATCGTTACCGTGAAAGTAATGATGATGGTGTATACGCGTCGCTAACTGTGCCTTGGGGAGAAAAAAGCTCTGTTAGTTACAACAGTAGCTGGGATAAAAATGATAACTCACAGCGTGTGAATTACTACAGCACTATCGATGAAAGAAATAATTATCAACTAAGTACGGGGTGGGCGCGTTCAGGTGCACTCGTGAGTGGCTATTACACCCATCAAGGAGATTTAGCACAGCTCAATGCGAATGCAACTTACCAGCAAGACCGTTATCGGTCAGCGGGATTCTCTTTACAAGGTGGCTTCACAGCAACGGAAAAAGGCGCCGTACTACATCGTAGCAGCCAAATTGGCGGTACTCGCATATTTGTTGATACCGATGGTGTACCTAATATCCCGTTACGTGGTTATGGCTCTATTGTACGTACTAACCGCTTTGGACAAGCCGTTATTAGTGATGTGAATAGTTACTACCGTAATCAAGTTAGTGTTGATTTGAATGCATTACCAGATGAAGCACAAGTCTCCCAATCAATAAAGCAAGGTACTTTAACCGAAGGGGCGATTGGTTACCGTCAATTTGATGTTGTCGCTGGAAGCAGTGCAATGGCGTTGTTAAGGCTGTCGGACAATAGCACACCGCCTTTCGGAGCAATCGTATTAAATGGCCGTGGCCAACAAGTCGGTATGGTGGGTGATGATGGAAATACCTATCTCACTGGTTTAAAAGCAAAAGATACCTTGCAAGTCCGTTGGGATGACCAAGTGCAGTGTGAAATCACACTCCCTGATACCTTGCCAGAAGATGAATATTTACAGGCAAGCTGGTTATTACCGTGCCATAAACCGGGAGCAAAAGCCGCATCGCCAGCGACCATAAAGACACCATCAGCCAGCCGTGCATTAGAAGCAATGCCGAAAGCAGCAGAACTTGTTGTGCCTGTTGTTGAAAGAACTGCGCCAAAGTCATCAGGTCGCTGGTTACAAAAATAATAAAAATGGTGGTACGCAAAGAGCGATGAATGCTCCTTAACCATAGAAGATAACAATATGATGAATAACATGATGAAAAATAAAATGATGAATAGAAAAAATGCCCATGGAACAGCATTAGCGTTGGTTGGCGTTGTATTAACTTCAGCAACGCTATCTTCTGCTCAAGCGGCGGTTGCATTAGACAGAACTCGAGCGATTATCACGGGAGATGAGAAATCGATCAGTTTAAATATCAGCAATGAAAACAAACAATTACCTTATCTCGCTCAAGGTTGGGTGGAAAACGAGAAAGGTGAAAAAATAAGCGACCCATTTACGGTATTGCCACCAGTGCAGCGTGTTGAACCTGGCGCAAAAAGCCAAATCAAAATCCAAGCACTGCCAAGTGCTGCTTCACTGCCACAAGACAGAGAATCTGTGTATTACTTTAATTTGCGGGAAATCCCACCGAAAAGTGATAAACCCAATACGCTGCAATTGGCATTACAGACACGTATTAAATTGTTTTACCGACCAAAATCAATTATTCCAACACGTGAACAAATGGATAACCCATGGCAGGAAAAAGTGACTCTTACGCGCCAAGGTAACCAATATACGATTAATAATCCAACCGCATATTACGTTTCTTTTGTCGATGCAGTTCCAAGCAAAAATGGACAAACGGTCGCAGGATTTGAGCCAGTGATGGTTGCTCCCAAAAGTAGCAAAGCACTGAACGTCAGTGCAGATGCATTAGGTAATAAACCTGTGCTGACCTATATCAATGATTATGGTGGTCGTCCAACGTTGTCGTTTACATGTCAGGGAAATAGCTGCCATGTGGTACCTGAAAAAAAATAGACTGATTTGAAATGCGCGATGAGATAGCAGGAGAATATCATGGCAAACACAAGCAGGATGCTCCGTTATGTGGGCTTAGGAAGTTTAGCGCTGAATTTATTCAGTAGTATGGCGATGGGAACCGCCCTAAATAAAGTTGATAACTGGGATGTCGATGGTTCACATGGCACGCTATATGTCCATGGAGCCCTGACGGAAAGTGCTTGTCGCTTAGCAATGTCATCAGCGTATCAAACTATTAATTTAGGTACTGTGGGAACAGGACAGCTTCAACATGTCGGGCAAACAGGTAACCCTGTTGCGATTGAACTGCGTTTAGAAGATTGTCTAAGTGGTGAAAGCCGCAGCCGCACTGCACAGGGGAATTTGTTGTGGAGCCAGCAGATGCCAGCGATGAAAATTCGCTTTTTAGCGCCTATCGATATTCAAGACCCGCGCTTGGCAGAGGTTATTGGTGTTCAAGGAATTGGCCTGCAATTAAGTGATGCCTCGCGTTCACCAATTAACTTAGGTGAGTACAGTACACCACAGTTGGTTTCACCTGGGCAAAACCAATTAACTTACTATGTGACGCCAGTGCGTACCTCCGCCCAACTAAATGCAGGGGCTTATCAGGCGTTAATTAGATTCCAGGTAAGTTATGAATAGGGGCATGAAGATGAGAGAAGCTTATTTTCTTACGATATGCTTTAAAGCGCTTGCCCTCTCAGGGGTAATACTCTTTGGTGCTCTGATTTCACTCAGCTTTTCTTACAAAGTTATCGCTGCAAACTTAAGCACTAATATTCAAATTCGTGTGACAGTATACGGTGAGCCAGAATGCACCCTTGGCGGTGCAACAACGACTTCTGTAGATTTTGGCGATATACATCAGGCAAAGATTGACGGCACTTATGGGCGCTCACCTATTAATTACAATTTGGTATGTAATGGCTTATATAAAAATACATTAAAGATGACGCTGAAATGGACTGATAGGCAAATTAATGGTGCCTCATCGGTGACCACCAATCTCCCAGATTTAGGTATTGCCATTTACCGTGATGGAACCCGACTCAGTAATGGCGCGACACTCAATTTTAATTATGGGAGTTCACCTTCTTTATATGCCGTCCCCGTTAAACCTACAGGGGTAAACTTAACATCGGGTGGTGATTTTACGGGCAATCTTACGATGGTATTGGATTACCAATAGGATGATATCAATGAAATTATTCCGTTATCTTCTCTCGGTCTGCATGATGCTTAGCCTGTTTGGCCAAAGCCAAGCATCAACACTTAGTATCCAGCTAAAAGGTCGATTATTGGTGACACCGCCCGAGTGCATTTTGAATAACAACCAACAAGAAGCTATACATTTTGGCGATATATTGCTCCCACGTATCGATGGAATCCAATACAAGCGTATTGTACCGATGAGACTCAGCTGCACAAACCTAGCGAAAAACGCTATAAAGCTCACGCTTATCGGTGATGATACATCATTTAATAGCAATGGCGCATTGAAAACGAGTAACCCAAAACTAGGGCTTTCCTTTTATGTGAACAATGCTAAGCAAGTTATTAACCAGCCTTTCAATGTGTTATATACAGCGCTGCCAACCTTGGAGGTTGCGCCGGTAAAAAACAGTAACGCCGATTTTACGAATACCGATGGCGGATTTTTTACCGCGCTGGCAACACTGAAAATAGAGTATCAGTGAGAATGATTATGTGGAATAACAAGCAAATTAAGCATTGGATGGCAGGGTTTATAATGGTGATGTCCATATCTTCAGCGCAAGCAAATTGGGCATTTGATGGCACGTTAATTATTCCTCCTGTTTGCCAATTAAGCCATGACGACCCGATAAAAGTTTCATTCGGTAAAGTGGGCGTACGAAAAATCAATGGTACCGCCTTCAAGCAACCTATTCCTTTTCAATTAAATTGTGTTGGCGATATGACACAACCGTGGGATATCAGCTTGATATTCGGAGGAACACCGGCAGGAAGTGGATTTGATAATGCGACATTAAGAACGGTGACACCGTTGAATAATGGCAAATTAGGAATTCAAATTCAGAAAAATGGCCAACCTCAACCATTGAATGAAGCCTTTTTGATTAATGCGGCTTCACTGCCATCCCTTTCAGCCGTACCTGTCATGCGATCAGGAAGCGAACTCGTAGGGGATAATTTTACCGCATCAGGCACGTTAACCATTATTTTTGAATAGGAGGCAGCTGTCATCACTATGAATATTAAACGTAATATGAGCTTTGCCTTTGGCTTATGGTTTTTGGGTGCCACCACCGCATTTTCTGCAAATGTGGAATTTGATGGTACGTTGATTGAGGATGCTTGTGATGTTTATCCAGGCGACGAATCTATTGAATTAGATTTCGGTACGATAGTGGATAAATACCTGTATCTGAATACTCAAACAAATAGCCAACCTTTTACCATTCGATTAATTAATTGTGATTTAGCATTAGGCCATGAAGTAAAAGTCACATTTATGGGCGCAGAAAGTTCAGCTTTACCTGGTTTATTGGCGTTAGATGCAGGAAGCCAAGCAACAGGTGTGGCAGTTGGTATTGAAAGTGTTTCCGGTGCGGCAATCAAAATTAATAGTGGCAGTTATACCCAAGGGTTGTATACCGGAAATAATAATGACCTACGATTTCAAGCGTATGTAAGGGCTGAGCCAGTTGCATTGCAAAATAAATCAATTGTGCTCGGTTCATGGGCTGCGAGTGCCACATTCAAATTAGATTATGAGTAAATCATTATGTATGCGAAAAAAACAAAAATATACGGAATGTTAAATACAAGCCGTTTGAGTATTTTATTATTAATCATCGCGTTAGCATCTCTATTCCCATCTCGCCCAGCCAATGCGATCGCGTATGTAATGCCTGTAAGTATGACCTCTGGAGCTTGGCCTCGTGTTGAGATGGATATTCTTTCTTGGTCTGAAGCAAGTGGTATAACTAACCCTTGCTATGGGTCAACAGAATGCTGGATAGGCCCAGATGTTCTGTATGCATCTGGCGCACCATCGTTGAGTGGTTCTTGCTTAGATTATGGTAACTGCATTCGAATTAACCAATATCGAACAGCGCAAGAAGTCGCTGAGGCTTTTCGATCTGCAAAAGGGATCCCTTATCGTGCATCATTTGTTATTGATAGCCCAAATGCAACTTGTATAGGATTATTCTATGTTAACCATAGACCAACTGCGGGTGTTAGGAATGCAATCCAATGGCCTGGTAGCGTCTGTGGTAAAATTCCACCGACAAATCAAACATGCAGTATTTCTTTACCTTCCTTTGTTGATCACGGGGCAATTAGTAACACAAGCTTAAATGGTAAGAGAAACTCAGTTTCTGGCAATATCACCTGTACACAGGCTACAAATATCAACTTATTTGCTCGTTCAACGACGGGTGAGCGTTATGTATATTTAAATTCGACGCCTAACTTTTATTCAGATCCATTAATTAATAATCAAAGTGGTTGGAATGGTGCCAATATGAATATTTCTGGAAATAATGCATCGAATCCATTTACATTCACGTCTGAATTACATTCATCAGGAACGGTAACCCCTGGATATTACACTGGCAATGCCGTAGTCATCATTGCATTTAATTAGTTAATAAGAAACTTAAAACCCAACCATTCACCAACTTGATATTTGAGCAGCGTATTTTAACTAATATACGCTGTTTTTATCAATATTAATAAGTTTTAGTCATCTTCATTCCTGCGATATATTTATAAATTTAGGTTTTCAAAATTCATAAAAACGCCAAAGCTGTAATCAATTTATTATTTTTTACAAATTCCATTCTTCATTTTTATTATTGAGTTATATGTTCTCATTAGTTTCTTTTACGGAATATAAAGCAATAGAACCTGATATATCTGATGTCGGTTTAGTCAATCTGATACCTACCAACTTAAAATAATGATAAAAAAATAAATTAAAGCATAAAATTATATCCATTGACGTCCCTTTATTTTTATGGAAAAGACGGACTTATCTTCTATAAGTAATGCATTGCTTTTATTGATTATAAATTCAAAATTATTTTTGATACTTAAATTTATACTTAGTAGTTTGATGTTTGAAAACTGATTTACTTATTTCCATTACTGCCTTAAATAAGTCGTTACCATAATTCCCTATTTGTTTTAGATATTAATATTATATAAAACAATCGCCAGCCGCTCTTATTTATTGTAATTAGCAAAAATTATTAAAAATAACTTATCAATCCTTTATTGCTAACTAACAATGCAATCAAACTTAAGCTAAATAAAAGGATGTTCATGGCAACAGGCTATTTTTTACGAGTTGGCGATAAAACCACCTGTGGCGGTCAGATTTTAACTAGAGATAATACTTTTATATTCCATGGAAGATCTGCTGCACGTCAGGGCGATCTGGTTACCTGTGGCAAGCATTCAGGAACATACAACATACTAGGTGGCGCTAGCAATGTATGGGGTAATGGTAGAATGATGGCAGGAACACTGGATAGCTTTAGCTCCTGCCCATGCAAAGCAAGACTGATAAACTCCATCACTGATTGCTACAGTAAAGAAGATGAACCGATGTCTCGCGCATATAGCCCTGTAGCTCCCGAGACTCCTACTCAGCAACTAATTAGCCAGCCAAGTAATCATTACGCACCTCCTATTATTGCCAATGACAGCAACAAAATTAGAATTGATGCGCAACAACTAATTGATTGTGTTGATGAGTTATGTGAGAAACACCTCTATTTCCCTGAAACAAAAGAATCATTTAAAAGCGATATAAAATCTGTAGCTGACCAGATTGTACATGAGGTTGAATCAGGCCAAAAAAGCTATGAGCAAGGAGCTGCCGAACTCAAACAAGAAGAGTCAAATTTATTTGAGCAATCTAAATTTTGGATCCTTAATGGGCTTTCTATCTTAGGCGGCGCAGCTCAAGTTTGGGCTGGTGGAGCATTATGCGCAACTGGAGGTGGTTGCATTATTGGTGCTGTATTAATAGCTCATGGTTCAAATAATATTTATGAAGGCGCTATGGGGATTTATGAAGGTAATACTGATGCTAAAGGCCCTTTGCGTGAAGGTTATATAGCAGCAGCGACAGGGTTAGGTTTTGATAAATCGATGGGAGTATTGGCTTATGACATTGCTGATTTTGGCTTATCACTTCATGGCAAATTAAAGCTTTTACCAAAGCTAAACGCATTCGGCGAGATTGAAACACCATTATATTTAAATAAACATGCTCGACAAGATACAGAACGTGCCTACAAACAAATGAGAGATTATCTTTTAACATTTGAATTAGGCCTTGATGCTGTTGCTATTTATAAACTAAAAGATGACATCAAAAATGCCTTCTTTTTAGATAAAAAATCTGGCGAGGTAATGATGTTTGTAAGAGAGCCAGAAAAAGTCACTAATGTGAAACACATCATCACCGATGATTGCCATTTAATTATTGGTATAGAGAGTCAAACTGGTGGTTCCGTTTATTACGAATACCCTAACCCCGCTGATAGCAGTAAAATAATTAACGTTAGTGGAGATGGAGATATCCTAGAATGACCGCTCATTTACTTTATTATTTATCATTTATTATCAGTGTAATAGTGTACTTTAACATAAAGAGTTACTACAGACCTCTGGAAAAAAGAAACCGAAAAATCATCTATACTAGAAGATTATTAATAGTGTCACTTTATATTATATCCGCATGGGGAATCTTACTCATAACTGAATTAGAAGGTGGTAGCTTTTTTAATTGGTTTTTCCTTATCTCTTCCGTAATTATTTTATTTATTAGCGTTTATCTGATAAAAAAATTAGAGTTTTTGCGTAACTGATACTCTTGGAATCCATAGGATTAATTTAAAGGAAAACAGCTGAAAAACATCAAATGCCGACTCATATATCAATATCTTTAGCTATTTTATTCTATTACCTTAAAATGGCTCATGAGTTTTTTCAGGCTGTATCCGAAAGCAATGAATACAGTACCTATATTTCAACATCAAACCTTATTGAGTATCATTTTTACTATTTACCTTTTATCTATAACCCTCTTATTCTTTTTATGCATCAAAAATAAGATAATCAGCGAGAATTGTTCAGAGAGTCCGACATCACCAGCGCAGTAGCTTTTTTTAAGATCTCATTATGCTCTTCAAGTCGCGCAATTTTCTTTTTCAATTCACGAATTTCAACTTGCTCAGGCGTCATGGGTGACGCTTTCGGTGAAATTCCTTTGTGCTCTAATTTGAGTTGCCGAACCCATTTGTCCATGGTTGATTTCCCTACGCCCATGGCGTTGGCAGCGTCAACCACGGAATAGTTTTAGTCAAGAACCAGTTGAGCCGCTTCAAGTTTGAATTCAACACTAAAAAGACGTCTTATACGTTTCGCCATCATTGCCACCTATCTGTTTATGAAGTGATGATATCACCTCTGAATTGGTGACCAAATTAACTATGCCACTACAGTTGATTTACCGACGCCCATGGCGTTGGCGGCCTCGACGACGGAGTAGCTTTGGTCAAGCACCAGTTAAGCCGCTTCAAGTTTAAATTCAGTACTGAAAAGTCATCTTATACGTTTCGCCATCATTGCCACCTATCTGTTTATGAAGTGATGATATCACCTCTGAGTTGGTGACCAAATTAACTATGCCACTACAATACTCACTCGGAGGTTGATGTGGGTTGAGTTAGATTGACATGCATTGACTGAAAACACGGGGAAAGCCTTGCAAACACTGGATTTTAGATACAAAAAAAGACGTCCATTGACGTCTCTTGATGTTCTTATGGTGCGAAGGCCGGACTCGCTTTTCATATACAATATATTGTTTTTATTTGATATAAATTTAAAGATAATTTTTTGTATACTTAAATGTATACTTAACACTTCTGCTCGCCAAGCATGAACAAAATTTTTAGTTCACAACACATAACCATTAGGAACCACTTGTTTTTTATAACGTAGTAGCATAATTTAGCATAAGTTATACATATTCATAAACGTCGCTTTTAGATTAACAACATACTCGAGGTAGAAATGAGAGATTTTAATTCAAATCATATCAACGGTAATGTCTTTATCAATGATAATTCCCAGCAAAAAAATTACAAACCTTTAATTGATTGTGATATTCAAGAACTACTTGATGAAAAATCTCATCGACAAAATCTCCTGAGGCAAGAAAAATCTCAAAGACAAAAAGGAACATTTAGAGTTTTTGGATTTTGCTTGCTTTTGCTTCTTATTTCTGCAATTTGGTATTTCATAAATGAAAAGTTTGATATAGTTAGCATAGTAATAAGTGGAATGTCCATGCTAATAGCTTTTAAAACTCTAGAGCAAGCTGATACACCTACTGAATTTGAAGCAAGGCAAATTCACATATTAAATGAAATAAATTTTTTACTCCGTGAGAAAAGATAATTATAAAATAACAAACCCAAGATCATTAACCCCTGATAATTAAGATAAGTTGAAGCGTTATGTTAAATAAAGAACTAGCAATAAAAGAAATCATATACTGGATAACTCATCTTTCAACATCAGCAAAATTAGGAGGTAAAATACATTTTTTTGATCTAAATATTGTTGCTGAAGATTTTTATGCTGATTTATTAAATATCATATATGGATGGAATTTAGTTAATCTAAATCATGCCGAGCTAAACAGAGCAGCTATTGACTTAGGTGATAGACAACAAAAAATAGCAGTGCAGATAACATCAAATAGAAGAAAAGACAAACTACAAAAAACAATTAATTTGTTTAATGAACATAATTTATCTAAAGAGTACTCTACACTAAAAATAGTTATTATTGGTGAAAAAACAAGGCTTAACTCAACTTTAAATTTACCTTTAGGAATTAATTTTAATGCTAAAAATGATATTCTAGATGATACAACTCTAATAAGTGATATCTCATCACTATCAATAGATAAACTGCACAAAATAATTTCCCTTATAAAAAAAGATGTTATCCCAAGACGAGACGTTGAACTTTCACTAAAGCAATCTGATTTAGATGTTCTCAAAATATATAAAAATTATTTTGACCGTCCTGCCCTTAAAGACGCATGGGCTGCCGAAGGAGATTTCACTGCTTTTAAGGCAGCCTTAACTGATTTAATTACCTTAATGAACACTGGAATTTTACAAGAAAAACCAATAACAAAAAGTAGATTTCAGATAGATGATATTGATATAAAAAATGAATTAAAATCAGTAGCAGAAAGCCTAAGAATATTAAGAGAACTTTTTAATTTACATGTAAGAAACTCAGATATCGATCTTGAAAACAACACTTTTAATTCAAAAGCAATATATAAAGCAGATGCTTTTGATAAATTAAAAAAATCAATTATTAATAATCTCAATACCGTACTCATTAATAATTCTCTCAGTCCGATCACTTAAACAAAAAAATTACTTATTTGCTGGATATTATAAAAGATACCCAGCATTTTTTAACATGATTATTTAAATGAAAAAAATGCTACCGTAAAAATTCATGCATCTTTTCCGTCATCACCCACAGCGCCTTATTCAACTTGATATCCCCATCAATCCCATTCACAGAACGAGTGCGAGCACGTTTACCTTTAGCGTTCCTACCTGATAATCCCCCTTTGATTAAATTCTCCTGCAAGCGTTGATATACCGTCCAAAGATCATCTTTCTTATCTTCCCAGCGGCGAGGTTGTAAAACCTGTTCCTCGGTAATCGGTTGATGCTCTTCACCAAAGCGATACGTCAACGCCGCTTGTGCCAAAGCTTGCTGTGCTGGTGGCGGTAACAATAGTGACTGCATCTGTTCACGCTTTTCAGCAACAGAATCAAACGTTTCTAGCACCTCATAAGCCCCTTCAATTACCTTACCTACCACATCGCCCTTGTGTGGCACACGTACTTCACCAAACGTATCTCCGCAAACCAAACCATTTTGACATACAGCTCTAAATAGCCCCGGTAACATCTGATAACTGCTTGAGCCATCATGGCTGTTAAGTAAGATAATTTCAGGCACTTGCACTCCTGTAATTTGATCATGTCTTCTTAGCCGTAACATGTGCTTGGTATGCTCTCGACGACTCGCATCACGCACACGAGTCTGGCAGGCAAAGAACGGATAGAAGCCTTCTTTTTGTAAACTATCGAGTAAGGTAATGGTTGGTATGTAAGTGTAACGCTGACTTCTAGATTCGTGTTTCTCTTCAGAGAAAACACTTGGGACAGTACGAAACAATTCTTCAATTGTTAACGGGCGATCACGACGAATGCTATTCGCCGCACCAAAGCGAGAAGCTAAACGAGTCATAATAAATTTCCTTTAAAATAAATAAGATAGGTAAAACTGAAAGAGTGAATTAAGAGGGAGTTAATCGATAAGATGGAAAATAGCTGAACTTTCAGGGTGTTGAATAGCGTAATCACGAAGCTGATAGAAACGCTCGACCAGTACTTCACTTTCGGTTCTAAATGACCACTGGCTGTACAGCATCAAACAGATGGCAACGCCAGCCGCTTCAGGGCTTAGAATCTCTTCATTGCCATTGTGCATATTGAACAGTGTGAGTTTTTCAGAGCCCAAATCAGGATAAATAAATGCGCCACCGTTGGGTAAAGTGCAGTACTCCCAATAGCCGCCCGTATATTCATCACAAAACTGGCCCATGATAGTGAATATCACTACTTCAAACGTGGCGAAGCCTTTCACTGTACCAAAGTGGCTTTGCCAGAAATTTGGTCTAGCTGAAAGCGGCACGACATTAGCGAGAATAAATGAGTTTGGTTCTAGCGCAGAAGCAGAATAAGAGGAAGACATATGATTTCTCCTGTTAATAAATCAATAACGGGTAATAAAAATGATGAGTGAACAGGACTACAAACCACCTGTTTGACTACCGATACCTAAGAAGTGTCATGACGACAGTAAACAAAAAGGCCTGCTGATAAGCAGCAGGCCTTTAGTGGTAAGAATTGACATGATCACATTAGGGATTGAAATCAAATGTCCAAACGCCTTGGTTGGTATCCACGGCGACCTCGATGACATTGCACGGTACTCCTGGGCTTTTACCCGTAAATAGACGTGTGTAGGTATTACCAAAATTCAGCCTAATGGGCTTCCAAGGACGGTATTCCGCATCCTTACAGTTTCCGCGATTAACTAAAATTTTTTTGATGACCACGCTATCAACGTTTGAGGTGATATAGATTTTACTGTATGAACGCCCGGCATTGCTGGGCCCTTCACTGAGTCGAATAGGCGCCTTTTCTGCATAGGCGAAACACGTCATCAGCCCCAGCGAAAGTGCAAAAATGAGTTTTTTCATAATGAGTATCCTTATGATGGAATGAGCGTAAAAATCACGGATATGTCGGACTTGAGCTCGAATAAGGAGACATCCCCCACTCGATCAATGCTGTCACGGTTTTTACTATCCCGTGGCTTTAGTGAGTTAGGTATCTTATCGTTGAGCCCAAAGGGTACTTAGAGGATAAATTGAGTCCAGCAGCCGTTATCCCCGATTTCAGGGATAACGCTTGCGGCCCCCTTTAAGGTAAAGGTCACGGGCTGGCCGCCGTCAGCGGAGACGGTGACCTGTTTTTCATGACGTAAATTATCCCAAGCGACTTCGACGTGACTTGAGCCGGCTCTGCTTGCGCTGTCACTGATTTGATATACCTCCTTTCCGTCAAATTTCATTTCCAAATATTGGCCCGTATCCATGCGGGTTTGATGACCATTGATATCCGTAAACATAATTTGAATGGGTTTATCCCCTTTGTCTTCACAAGACAGATAAAGCTGAGATTTGCCCTGACCCAAAATGACAAACTCGGTCACGCCTTGTGTTTTGTTACTCGTCCAAGTGTGTGAGTTACCAAAAGCGTGAGTGAATGTCGGTGTTAAAGCCGAAATAAAAAGTGCAGAAATAATAAGTTTTGTTTTCATAATATTTTCCAATTAGTTATTTTTCCTATTCAGATATGGGGTCGTAAGAACTCGTTAATGCGAACAAAGAATAAGCTCTAAATAAGAGGCTGATGGTTTTCCATTCTTAATAACGTGACAAACCCTGCGTTTTATCGCATTGATTTTTATAAATAAATTTAAGTCATTGATACCTCTGAAAGATTGTATAGCCATCATTTCCGTATGGATAATGAAAAAAACCGATCGGTTCGATCGACAAATTCGATCATGACAACGTAAAATCGTTTACTGATGGCTCAATATGACAATCATTTCATTGAATTAACTAAAGAAAAATGACCAGACAGAGCGCGCTGCTCGAGCAATATGATGAGTTGTTGATTTGAGAGCGTGCCGAGCGACTTGAGGAAGTGGAGCGAAATCAATCACTCGCTCAATGATATCTACGACCGTATCACCGAAAGAGCTACTCGCATGATTGATAACCGTTGTGGTCTGATAGGTGTTTTGTAGATGTGGGATTAAGGGACTACGCGCCTGCTTTGGGAGACGAGTAATAATCGCCTCCACTAATTGGGGAAGGTGATATCTGCCTTTAACAGATATTGGAATGATGGTATCTGCAGATATATGCATTTGTTTGGCGATAGCATGCCGTTTCAATGTGATATGAACTTGCTGCTGTTTTGAAGGCTGTGCGGATTCCCAGTGCCACTGCTCTACAGGCTCTATCTTATCGACTTGATTCAAAATCCAAGTAATAGCCGGTAGCTCTCCGTTATACTCCGTGAATACTGTTTGATAAAACTGTTCTTCAATAGAAAATGCGCGATCATCGGCTTTCAGAACCCAAAGCACCATATCGAGTTTAGGTATCCACTCACGATAGAGCTCACGATACTCCTCATCACGCTGTTGGCTTTCTCCTACACCCGGTAAATCGACTAGCGTTAGTGTGTGCCGTCCAAAACGTAATTTGACCTGTTGGGGCTGCCGAGTACAAGCTTCAACAGCATTGACAGCACAAACTTGACTGCGAAATAAGGCATTACACAGACTGGATTTTCCCACGCCAGTTTTTCCCATGATGCCAATCACAGGCTGATAGGTAACAAGCTGATTGAGCTCTTTTAATAAGGATTGACGCAGTGAACGCGGGTAGCGCCGCAGATGGCGACGAATAAGGGCATAGCCTGATAATTTTTTCATATTAGCCTCAAAACAAATCAGCCATCATAATGGATGGCTGGTGGTTTATTGAGATATCAAGGATGAGATATCACTAAAATGATATATATCTGAAAAAATTTTAAATTAGCCATTGAATATAAATAGAAAGGCTATCCTTTTTTATCATACTCACGCTCTATCAAGGCATTGACGACTTCCTTTTTTGACATCAAATTAAGGCGTTTTTTAAGTGCTTCTAACTTTGGAATATTTTCCTTTTTGATATCAAAATGCACATCAACATAACCTTCTTTATTCCTTCTATTTCTCCAAGAGGAAAGCGCATTAGCCATTTTCATTTTTAAATTTTCAGCCGCAAGAATACCGTTTCTTGATGATAAAAATAAATAGTCAAAAAAAGCGATTATAATATCTTTTTTTCCAATGAGCTCTTTCTTACCTAAAAGAATAAAAGCATCAATATGCTCAGGCAATATAAAAACATCAATCGTATTTATACCTAATTCTTGTATGTAATTAAAACAATAGTCTATTTCAACTGGGCTGTTAATTTTAGAAACCCATATAAAGGCCGAATGATCCGTGATATGATACCAATCATCCATTAGTGATTTGATGTTATTTTTACTATCATCATAATCATCATAAGAACTTACCATTTTATCAAACCATGAAATTATTGAATAATACATCGTTCCAGAATTTAGATTTATATAATCTTCATTTTTTAGTTTATTTATTTCTCTTTCATTTTCTTTTGAGTAAATTATTAAAATATTAAGCAACAACCAATAACAGGCACGATCACTGTTCTTTATCCACGAAAAATACTGTTCTTCAAATGCTAAATTCAGAAAATCATCCTGCATGTCATTCATTAAATTTTCCACATTTATTTTATGTATAAAAAGCTTATCTAATGCATTCTGAATCTTAATCTTTATATCTTTTAAATTTTTATAGTTAACACCTGATATATACTTACAACTTTTTATATCTTCCTGCAAATAATTAAGATAATAAATTAACTCTCTTTCGCTTCCTTGCAATAGTCTATTGCAATCGTATTTCAATTGTTTACTACTTTCATTTGAATTCATTACACCCACCAAATCACGCCGTGATAATGACAAGATATTACCATTAAAATTTCATGATTTACACTTGTTTTTCACATCAAATTTCCATGATTTATTCATGACTAATTTTAATGAAAACAAGCTAAAGCCCAGGTATTCCATCACAAAAAATGCTTTTTATGGGAGAAAACAATTCTAATGTAGTACCTACTTGTCATCAAGGAGCGCTTAGTCAAAGTCTGAACATTCAAAGCACTCAAATCCTAGGTAAGTCAATCAATGCTTTTCCTATCCATTTTTTAATTAAAATATTTCATTAAGGTTAATTAGTATTATTTAATAAAGAAGGTAATTGACTAATCTATCTACCCCAAATAATGGTGAATTCAATCTAGTTGCTTATTCACTACCATTACTATGAATAATAATTATCAGATTAATAAAAGATGAGTGCAGCATCCACTCTCTCATCTCAATGCTATTAAACTAAACTCGAAGAAATATTTGAATCATTACCTACTGATTTTTTAATTTTCACTGATTGAATAAAATTCCTTAGTGTTCTCATGATTGATGATAAGTTCCCTCATAGAACCATCATGGCCTATTTCATTCAAAATTTAAATAATGCCGTTATCCCATGAGAAACATTAATCACTGAGGGCAACCATTATGAAAATCACAATTAATTTCAATCACAAACCGGACTATTTATTACAACATGATTTATTTAATCATCAAGATGACCTATTTGAGCATTATTCAAAACTCCTAATGTTTCGTATCGATTTTGCTTATCGCAAAGACAGTAAATCATTTAAATATGCCGATACTTATCAAATTACAGCTGATATGACATGGCTGATTGAACAGGTAAACGGTATTTCTGGCATTGTGGGTTTTGCCTGGGTATTAGAATACGGAGAACAACATCGCTATCATATTCACGCAGCATTTTACATTAATGGCCAGCGTCATCAGAAGGTATGGAGTTTTTGGAAAGATATTCGCGATATATGGGAAGAAGTTACTGAAAGTGAAGGTTATGCACACCACTGTGAACCCAAACCATATTATCCAGTTCCTGGTGAGCGTGTTATTGAATATTCCGACGAGGATGGTCGTAGTGATATGAAATATATATTAAGTTATTTAGGCAAAGACAGTCAGCGTACAGAACGCCGTATTTATCAGCTCAGCGATATTCCTACTGCAAAACAAATTGGAAGAAAACGAAATAAAAATGGGTGATTGAAAACTGACATCATAATTTATTACCGCTGAAGATCTATCTAGTTGAAAGTGTATAAAATAAAAAAGCAGAAAAACCATTTAATATTAATTGATTGTCTTTTTCTGCTTTTTTATATGTAAAAAATACACTCTACTAAACATTAGGCTCAAAAAAGTTGGTACTTATTCTAGTTCATTTTGGGGTATGAATGTAATAGACACTTTACTCTAACTCGTCAGTTTAGGATTAAAATTTCTATGGGTTAACGCCTACATAAAATACAGAGCCAGATTCAATGAGTTTGTTATACTCTACTGTAGAATACTCTATAAATTATCAGGCAATTGACCATTCTCTAGGTATTCCATTAATTCATTATTTTCAAGAATAGATCTGTATAGTACAGCATCCCATGAATTAATAGATTTTTCTTGTTCCATATCCATACACAAAGCTAAAACATCTCGCAAGTTTTTTGTATCAGGTTGCCGACAGTTATTAGCTCTCCGCAGAACACTTATATACCTTGTCTTAAAGTACTCTTTGAAACGAGTAAGAAAATCAATTCCTTCCAAATGAGACTTTACCAATATCTTTAGCTCTTCTGGTAATTCATCCTTAACAGCTATATCTATTGCCGGAGTCGAAAATGGAGGTGTAAATATTATCGAAAACAAAGGTTTGTTTACGTCATCAAAATATGGATGAATGTATCTCTTTTGTCCATCCTCAGTGACATAGTCTGTAAGTTTCTCGCCTTGGCACCAATCACACATTGGTGTCAAATTCAGTAACAAAACTGATAGTTCAGGAAATATATCTTTAGGAAGATAGTGATCAAGCGTTCTCGGCCTTCCAGCCTCCCCACAGCTAGGACAAACAACTAGTCCATTATGCTTCCGCATAGCCTCCAGTTGCTTGAACGGTAACTTTTCAGATTTAGGTGTGTATAGGCCAACCAAAGATTTCTTTCGCTCACTAGCTTCTTCTTCGGAATCTGTATAGTCATTCAAGTTAAGAGGAGTAATCCCTAACGGGCTTCCATGATGCTCTATGAACAATTTTGCTTGGTTTATAAGGTCATTCGTAATCCGAGCGTAAAATCCTTTATATTTTTGCCTTTCGTTTATCACCTTTCTCAAAATTTCGAGAGAATCCTCTTCGGGAAGCTGTATTTTAGATACCATGAGACTTCCTTGAATTAAGCAATTTTATCAACATTTCTTCATTTAGCTCATCCCCAAGTTTGTTAATAATATCCTGAGGATCTTCATATATTGCTAGCTGCTCTTCTATCCATTTATCGAACGGTTTAGTAATGGAATTATCACCAAAAACATATGATGAGATTCTCTGCATATCACCACCAAATGTTTCAAATGGTGGATATTCGACTTCGACTTGATCATTCTGCTTTCGGTAAACGTGCACGCATTTAGCCGGAACCTCCCTAGTGATAGCTAAAGAATGAGTAGCCAAAATCGCTTTAGATGTAAAAGCTTTCAAAACCTTTTTAAGCAACTCAATAAACTCTATTTCAAGTGCTGGATGTAAAAAAAGTTCCGGTTCATCAATAACAACTAAACTATCTTTCCTTATTTGTCCAACCACATTTACCACAATATAGCAGAACAGCCTTTGACCAGAGCTGATTTCAATTGCCTTATTTTCTTTAATAAAGATAGTGCCAGATTCAAACTTAATGCAACTTTTTAAATCAATATTCCATTCATCTATTTTTTGAATAACATGATTATCAATTTTAAGGTATTTCTTGCCTTCACCAACTAAAAAATTAGAGAAATCTGGAATCTGATTAAGCAGATCAAAATCTTTAATTATTTCAAATGCAATAAAATCAAAATCAATAGCCGACATCAAGACAGACAATATGGTTTCGAATTTATATGTCCAATTAGGAAGTGAACCAAACTTCAAATCATCATGTAGTGACTTCAATATTGACGATACAGAATCGCTCGCTGGTAGATTTCTACTAATACCTACCCTCTGATTTCCATCTAGGTCCTTAATGATCCTACGAAAACCAAAATACCTATAAGCATCTTTGTCATTCAAATTTGTCTTGGATAAATCAATTGTGAATTCTTCAAATGGGCTATACGATATAAGGATTAACTTAGAAATATTTGGATAGTGATCAAATGGTTTATGCTGGCTTTCATCCAGGGAAAGTTTGCTTCCTCGTTCAACACCTAACCAGTATTCAACTAAAGACTTTAATGTATAAGATTTCCCTATACCATTTTCACCAATAAGAACATTAATATCATAAGGAAGTAAATCCGAATTGAACTTGAAACGAATTGGTTCAATCAAACCATCTCTTCTTATAGTGTTAAGTGTGAAGTCTTTAATGCTTGATACCTTTTCATTAAACAGCTTCCAGCCGTCTTCATAAGCTTTCCTTGCCCCCGCCTCTCTAAGAGGTGATGTAGAAAAATCATCATGTTCAATCAATTTGATAGCATTTTCATCTTTAATAACATTCTTTAAATAACCAGCATCTCTTATTAGGCTAAGAACATTTTTAGCCTCATCTATTCCAATCTTTGCAATCAAAAAATTATAAAAATCAATATCGCTTGGGACCGATACATAATTAGTTTCTGGTATCGGGAAAAATCCATCCCACCCATTATTACATAATTCGTTTAGTTTCTTTGGTGAATAATTGTCATTTTCGATTAACAACTTAAGGCCAAATTCAATAAAAACTTCACCATCAACATATAAGGCTGCATTGAGAGTAGTACTTACCCCATAGTCATCCCAATTGTTGAATGATAGTGAAAGCATGGTATCTTCAGATGGTAGCCTCGCCGGAGTTGCGCGCCAATTGGAGCCTTTCTGATAAAACACTTTCATTGAATATTTATTCCTTTTAAAAGATCACAAAGATAATTTGCTCGGATGCATAACTTATTTCAAAGGGGCTGCGTTGTGGCTAAGTCACATTTTTAGCAGTCCAGCTTGCTAAACTTGTTAAATACTTTAGCATGCTATCACCTTCTTAAAGATGATTGACACAGTAAACACTATCTTTAACTTGATTTAAACTACAAGCTGACGATAAACATTCACTGCCGGTTAAGCCTCCAATACTTATCTATTCAATAAGAGCCTCGCTGTCTTCTCGTAATTGTATATTAGCAGCGAAACAATCCTAATATTTATCCTATTTCAATCGGACGGTTGAATTAATGTGATTATCTTTGATGTAACCTAGGAAGTTATGCTGATTCTTACGAAACCAAGCTACGTAGTTAAGGCACTGTGTCAAACAGTCAACCTCAACGAGTAGGTTCATTGAAATTGAACCATATTTTTCAGCTAACTAATCAGTAATCTTGCTTAACGCATTGATTCATAATCTCACGGCTTGTTTACTGCAAGGCGACCAATACAAGATCGATGAATCTAAACCATCATCTCCAATAGCTCTTGTATATAATCGACTACTGTAACTCTCAAACAATGATTGCGGCAAATCAAATCCACTCGCATTCTCAGACATGTAAGTTGAATTGCCTTGATGTAATTACTAGTGAATGAGTCATGCCATCAGGTTTCTACTTCAAAGCATACTCGATTAATGGTTTAACTGGTTCTTTGTTCTGATCAAGTAATACAAGATTTCAGTAAACACTCCTTAATCATCTAAAACTATCTTTGCATTAACCCTTACAATCTCCACCACACTAACTCTCTACCTCGACGACTTATATTTATAACATGATAATAACTAGAGTTATAAACTAGTAATAATAACTCATGGGATAATTTTTATATATGAACAAAAGTAATTAAGCTCGGCCTAATCTTTTATGCTGAGTCAAAAATAATGCCAGTTAGTTATTGTTTGAAGGATTCCCACCACACCCATTTTTGCTATTCGAATCCTTCTCCTTTTCAATTATCGGAGACATAAACAATGACGATTCAAACAACTGACACTCCTCTGCTATACGACCAATTCATTGATATGAAATTCATCACTAAACTAACGGGCTTAACGGATAAGTGGTTTTATAAGCTAATACAAGACGGTGAATTTCCTAAGCCTATCAAATTAGGACGTAGCTCACGTTGGCTGAAAAGTGAAGTCGAAGATTGGCTAAAGGCTCGAATTACTGAGTCCAGAGCTTAGTCATCACCTCACTACACTCCTTCCATGCCAATAATATCAATCTTTAAATCCCCCTAAAAATTCAACAGTAAAAAAGTATTATGACTCTCATGAATCATAGCTACATCACTACCAGAGTGGGCTGGATGGTAGCGAATATACGCTTTCCTGATACAGACAGCATGCCCGCTGTTGTGCCCGTGTGCCTGTACCGGCTAATACACGGTAAAACGCTTCCTGAGCCGCTATTTGTCCAAACTGATATGCATGTCAGCTTAATCATCGATAACTGCCTGTTAAACTACAATCCGATGCTGGAGGGTATCCTACTTGGTGAATGCATGCTGCTCAGGTAATGTTCGTTTGCCAAAAGACTGATTACCCTGCTTAACCAATTCAATAAACCTGAACTACGTCCCAAACTAATGTGGCTGTGCTGGTATGATTTGATGCCGAGTTTTTCGTTAGGCGATTGGCTAAATACCTTGAAGATGAAAACTAAAGAATAGCTGGTGGAATGGATAATTGTCAGATAAACAGAGAGCTGGGGGCTAACGAGGATAATGGATGATTATGTGTTGTTTAATTAGTGATAATACTCAATACCACTATTCATGCATGCAAAACATTGGGACTCTATCAATACTATCTAGCCCACTAATTATGCATTTGATTAACTTTTTTCATCATAGTAAAGTTTCAATATATCAATACCTTTAATTCATTTAGGTAACTCATTAATTATACTCATAAAGAGATTTATAATGGCCATCAATCAGGCAAAGATTTTTGAACAACTCGAATACTTAACGAAAGAACTGGATCCTGATGAGTTTATCTATGGCTTTATGGCCGCTTTTAACTTTCCTAAAGCGACTATTACACAAGTACGACAAGGCAGTAGTCGTAATATCGCTAAAGAAGCTGGACATATAGGATTAAAAAATAAGCTTTATTTTCAAGGTGCTACCGTTAATGATGATCTTGATGATTTACTTAACGAGCATATTGCCAACCCTGCAATGACAAAAAATAAGATCCGTTTTATTATCGTCACCGATTTTGTTCGATTTTTAGCTTGGGATACCTTAAGCAAAGAAAGACTAGATATTGAACTGGATGAGTTGTACAGCAACTATGGTTTCTTTTTACCGCTGGTGGGTTTAGAAAAAGCAATAATTAATAGTGAAAACCCAGCAGATGTTAAAGCTGCTGAAAAAATGGGGAAGCTCTTTGATCTTATTCGTATAAGCAACGATCTCAGTAAACCCGAAGATATTCATGCTCTAAACGTATTTTTGACTCGATTACTTTTCTGTCTTTTCGCTGAAGATACGGGTATTTTTGCGTCAGGCCAATTTACTTCTGCAATCAAAAGCTATACAGAAGAAGATGGTAACGATCTCGATACATTTCTCTATCAACTTTTCACTGTACTCAACAGCGCGCCTAACAGCCCTAATCGCCAATATTTACCTGCCCATATTGCTGCCTTCCCTTATGTTAATGGGGGTTTATTCTCTTCTGATGAACCTATTCCCGAGCTTGGAAAAAAAGGGCGTAAAACATTATTGGAATGTGGCGCCATGGATTGGAGTGAAATTAACCCAGATATCTTTGGCAGCATGTTTCAAGCCGTTATTGATGTGGAGCAACGTAGTCGTTTAGGCCAACACTACACCTCATATAGCAATATTATGAAGGTGATTAAACCGTTATTTCTTGAACCGCTTGAGACTGAATTAACTAAGCAGAGTCGCAGTATTAAAGGCTTAAAAGCCCTATTAGTACGTATTGGTAAAATTAAGATCTTTGATCCAGCTTGCGGCTCAGGTAATTTCTTAATTGTTTCTTACAAAGAGTTACGCAAACTAGAAATGCAAGTTATAGAGGCATTAAACCAACTAGAGCCTGAAAGTTTTTATTTAAGCGGGTTGCATCTATCTCAATTCTACGGTATCGAAATTGATGACTTTGCCTGTGAGATTGCCCGCTTATCTCTTTGGCTTGCTGAGCACCAGCTCAATACCCAATGGGCAGCTGCCTTTGGTTCTGCCCCAGCCGCATTACCGTTACGTGAAAGTGGTAACATTTATAGTGAAAATAGTTTACGCCTAGATTGGGAACAGATATGTCCAAAAGAACGAGGAGACGAGATTTATATTATTGGTAATCCACCTTTCTTAGGAACACTAGGCCGTTCTGATGAACAAAAATTAGATATGCAATCTGTTTTTAATGGATTTAGAGCATTAGGTTATCTTGATTATGTGGCTTGTTGGTTTTGGAAAGGTGCTCAGTATATTCAAAATTCATGTGCTGAATTAGCCTTTGTTGCAACTAATTCCCTGTGTCAGGGAGAACAGGTTGCAACGCTTTGGCCATCTATATTTAAAATGGGTTTAAATATACATTTCGCTTACCCAACTTTTACATGGTCAAATAACGCGCGTGACAAAGCAGCGGTTCATGTTGTCATAATTGGAATGTCATCAAATAATAAAATTCGTAAACTTTTCCATTATTATAATAGCGAGTGGCATAGTGAACTAGTTGATAATATTAATCCATATTTACTAGAGGGTAATAATACTGTCGTTATTCCTAGGAATAAGCCGATAGTAAATAATATTCCACCTTTACTTTTTGGTAATAAACCAACAGATGGAGGCCATCTGTTACTAAATCGAAGCGAGCGTGACCTGTTAATAGAAAAAGAACCTAAGGCCAAATATTGGCTCAAAAAGGTATTAGGTGCTACTGAATTTTTAAATGGTAAAGAACGGTGGTGTTTGTGGCTCGTTGATGCAAAACCAGAAGACTTAGCTGCTATGCCTTTAGTGGAAAAAAGACTCCAAGCTATAAAAAAATTAAGACTAAAAGCGGGTCACCCATCAGCTCTTAAAATGGCAGAACAACCTCATTTATTTATACAGGTTAGTCAGCCAATATCGGGTAATTATATCCTTATTCCCAGAGTATCATCTGAACGCAGAACATATATTCCAATAGGTTTTTTTGATTATACGACTATCTGCTCAGATGCAAATATGTTTATTCCCAACGGTACCCTATATGAATTCGGTATTCTAACCTCGTTAATACATAATGATTGGATGAGACTAGTTGCTGGACGCTTAAAAAGTGATTATCGCTATTCTTCATCTGTGGTTTATAACACCTTCCCTTGGCCTGATGTAACCGACAACCAACGTAAAAAAATTGAACAACTTGCTGAAGATGTGATACTGACTCGTGAAGAGTTTCCTGGTCATACTTTGGCTGAACTTTATGACCCTAATAAAATGCCTGAGAAACTATTAGCCGCTCATCAGACTCTCGATAGAGCGGTTGATAAACTCTATCGTGAGCGCCCATTTAAAGATGCCACTGAACGTTTAAGTTGTTTATTAGCGCGCTATGAAACATTGACTAAAAACGATAAATAAAGAACTAAGTCAATCTGCAAGAAATAGCTATAAGACTCTAACCCTAATAAATTTTAAGGAACTATGATGACTAACATACTGCATGTTGAATATGGGCAAACAGGGAAAAGTGCTAGCCTCAATACCATGGGTATGCGTGAAATGCAGGCGCGCGCCTTTAATGAGCGCAATAACCAGTATTTATTAATCAAAGCACCACCAGCCAGTGGTAAATCACGCGCATTAATGTTCTTAGGCTTAGATAAATTAGAAAACCAACATCTGAATAAAGTGATTGTGGCAGTGCCTGAAAAATCAATTGGTGGCTCTTTCCAAGATACCAAACTGACTCAATATGGCTTCTTTGCTGACTGGATAGTTAAGCCTGAAAATAATTTATGTATCGATGGTGGTGAAGATGGCAAAGTGAATGCTTTTAAACGTTTTATGTCTGGCGATGACGCTATTATGGTCTGCACCCATGCAACATTACGTTTTGCCTTCGAAAAATTAGCCATCACAGATTTTAATCATTGTGTGGTTGCTATTGATGAATTTCACCACGTTTCCGCTGATGAGGATAGCCGTTTAGGTGGTCTTATTGACGACCTAATGAAACACTCAACCGCGCATATCATTGCGATGACAGGCTCTTATTTTCGTGGTGATACGGTTCCTATTTTATTGCCAGAAGATGAAGCTCTGTTCACCAAAGTTACTTATACCTATTATGAACAGCTCAATGGATACCAATATCTAAAATCCCTTGGGATCGGCTATCATTTTTACCAAGGCCGCTATATAGATGCACTTTCCTCGGTTCTTGACTCCAGTAAAAAAACCATTATTCATATTCCTAATGTTAACTCTGGTGAATCGACGAAAGACAAACATGGTGAGGTCGACGCGATATTAGATGTTCTCGGTACAGTGGTAAAACGTGATCCAATAACAGGGATATATCATATTGATGGCAAAGATGGTCGCCAATTAAAAGTGGCAAATTTAGTCGATGATAATCCTGCTGAGCGTCCTAAAGTTCAAGCTTATCTACGTGATATCAAAACCGCAGATGATATGGACATTATTATAGCGCTAGGAATGGCAAAAGAAGGTTTTGACTGGCCGTTTTGTGAACATGTATTAACCATTGGTTATCGTAGTTCGCTGACTGAGATCGTACAGATTATTGGTCGAGCAACACGCGATAGCGTAGGTAAAAAACACGCTCAGTTTACTAATCTTATCGCTCAACCTGATGCGCAAGATGATGATGTCAGAACCTCCGTTAATAATATGCTTAAAGCTATCACAACCTCATTATTGATGGAGCAAATATTAGCGCCTAGTATTCAATTTAAACCCCGTTCACAATGGGATGGTCACCCGCTTCCGCCGAATACCCTGTTAGTTGATGACAGTGCTAGTACGCCTGTATCTCAAAATGTGCTGGATATTTTGAACGGTGATAAAAACGAGATTATGGCAACACTGATGGCAAATGAGCAACTAGTAAAAGAAGCCATTAGTGAAATCGTACCAGCAGAAACCATCACACAAGTTGCTTTACCTTCAGTGATCCAAACTCTTTATCCTAATTTAACCGAAGAAGAGCAAGAGCAGGTTAGACAAGGGATCTTACAAAGCATGTTAATTACCCAACAGGGCGGTTTGATTGAAGGGAAAATGTTGCCCGATAATGCTTATATAGAAATGGGCAATGATAGTGATGAGTCATCAACTAATATTGCAAGTAAGCAGTTTATCAAAATGGGGGAAAAATTTCTGTGTATTGATAATTTGGATATTGACCTGATTGATGCCGTTAATCCCTTCCACGGTGCTTATGAAATATTATCTAAATCAGTCACGGCGCCTATGCTGAAAACTATTCAAGAAGCGGTGAGTGCCAATAAATCACAAATATCAGAGGAAGAAGCAATTATTCTTTGGCCTAAAATCAAACAATTCAGACAAGAGTTTCAGCGAGAACCATCATTAAACTCCAGCGATCCCATTGAAGTCCGCTACGCGGAAACACTGGCATACCTGCGTAAAATGAAGCAGCAATCAATATCCACACAGGCTAGTTAAATGATCAGATTATCGACAAAACATTTAGCAGATAAATTAACACTCGATGATATCTTTGGCGAAGATGATGGTTTTGGGCTGCTTGACGTACAGCCCTTAAAGCAAAAAGTATTACCCATTGATTTAGTTGGAAATCAATTTATCGAAATTGTTTCTTTTTATGAAAAAAATAATAGATTACCCAGTGAAACAGATGACTCATCACTTGAAGAAAAACGATTAGCGCGACGACTGTGTATTTTTAAAAATAATCCAGACCAGAGTACCCAGCTACAGAAACTTGATCAATATGGCTTATTACAGCCACATAACTTTCAATCTTCTGATAGTGATTTCTCAGCAGAGCCCAGTACCATTGCTGAAATAAATAAATCTGAACTGGTTACTTCTTTAGACGATATCTTTGCTGACGATGATAGCGGTTTGCTCGACTTCGCTGAACCCGATATTTTTAGTATGAAGTATGTTTCAGTTGAGAAGAAAGAGCAGCCAGACGAAATAGCTCAACGACAGCCATGTGCTAATTTTCCAAAATTTGAGCCTTTATTCTACGCATTACATGATGGTCTGAAAAAAAATAATTTTTCTTTAGAACGCTTTACACACAAACTGAAAATAGCTGAAGGTGATTTTTTCATTCTTAATGGCTTACTTGGATACGTCTATACCGCTGGTGAGCGCCTTGACCAGTACAGTACTTACAATTCACGCTTGCATCTCATATTTGAAAATGGCACCGAAATGCATATGCTTTATCAGTCTTTAACTCATGGGTTAGTGAGAGATAATGAAGGGCGCAAAGTGCTGCTGAATGGTCAAAAATTACAACCTTCAAATGATCCCACTCCCTCCGGTTTAGTTTATGTGCTTGCAACCATGAGTACAAATCCTGTACTTGCACCTTATAAACAGAATCTTTATAAAATAGGCTTTACTGAAACAACAGTTGAGCAACGAATTAAAAATGCAGAAAAAGATCGCACTTTTCTGGAGGCACCCGTCAGAATTGTATCCACTAGCCAGTGTTTCAATCTCAACGCGCATAAACTCGAAAATCTAGTACATGGATTTCTTGCTGCTCGCAGACTTAATGTCACCCTAAAAAGCCATACCGGACAAATTTACACACCAAGAGAATGGTTTAATGTTCCTTTGGCTACAGCACTTGCCGTGATCCAACACATAGCGGATGGCTCGATTTCACAATATCGTCTAGATAATACGACAGGGAAGATTATTGCAAAAAATCCAAACTAGAATTAGCTATCGATATACTACTTATTGCTTGGAAATTTCACCTAACTGTGAAACATTAAGTATCAGTGAAAGCAGTCATGGAAGCAAATGAGATCAAATTTTTGCTAAAGATGATTTCTCTGTAATAACGATTAAAGGGAGTAGCTGAGCTGTGAGTTTACAAACAAATTTAAAAGGCCGTTTACGAAACACTTCGCTGCCCAAAAATCACGGTTTAATGCCTGTATTCGAGGCTGTGGTAAACTCCATCCATTCAATTGAAGAGATGAATAATCTTCCTGATGGAAAGATCACTCTCCGCATTAATCGAGCCACGCAAGTTAGCTTGGATTTAGATATAAAGTCTCAGCCGCCAATTATCGGATTCACCATAATTGATAATGGCTGTGGTTTTAATGAAATCAACGTTAAGTCATTTAAAACTCTAGATTCCGACCATAAAATTGACAAGGGATGCCGAGGTGTTGGTCGTCTGATGTGGTTAAAGGCATTTGATTTAGTTGAAATAGAAAGCCACTTTTTCGATATTAACAGTAAACTTAAAAAACGCATATTTCGCTTCAATGATAAATCAGGAATTCATGGTGAAAAACTTGTTGAGGCCACATCTCAACAACCAGGTACGATTATTAAACTGATTAATTTTGATGAAAACCTTCGCAAGCATGTTCCTTCAAGAGGCCTGTCTATAGCTAACCAATTATTGGAACATGTACTCTGGTACTTTGTGCGGCAAGGAAGCGCTCCTAAGATTCTTTTAGAGGATTTGGGCGAGATTATTGACCTTGATAATTTACTCGAAGAACATATGCATGCCAGCGCATTTATCGAAACTATTACAATTCGGGACCATCAGTTTGACTTAACTCATATCAAATTCCGTGCCTCCGTTAATAAAAAACATCAGCTAGCACTCTGTGCCGCTAATCGACTTGTTAAGGAAGAATCTATACAAGGCAAGCTTCCTGGTCTCTACGCAAAAATATCTGACCCTTGCGGTGAATTCACCTATACCTGCTATGTATCTTCCGAATATCTAAATCAACATGTGCGCAGTGAACGAACTTCGTTTGATATTACCGAAGATGTTGAAGACATGCTCAACGAAGTAACTTTCAAAGATATTCGAGAAGCAATATTGGCTCGAACCAAGGAGTACCTGCAAGACGTTCTAACTAAAAATGTGTCAGCAGGAAAAGTTAGAGTGGATGATTTCATCGACAACCATGCACCTCGCTATCGCCCTATTGCAAATTATGTTCCAGAAGATTTACTGATCGTTGACCCTGAGAAGTCAGATAAAGAACTAGAGTTGCATTTACATGCTCAATGGTACGAGGTAGAGCGTCAACTGGTGAGCGAAGGCCACGATATCATGCAGCCCCAGAATAAAGAACATGTAGAAGAATATAAGGAACGACTAAGCGAGTACCTACGCAAAGCCGGGGACCTTAAAAAGTCAGATCTTGCCAATTATGTTTCTCACCGCAAGGTGATTATTGACCTTCTACAAAAATCTATTGAGCGGCTAGAAGATGGAAAATACGCCCGTGAAGATATGATCCATGAACTTATCATGCCTATGCGCAAAGATTCCGGCGAGGTTTTCCTTGATTCCTGCAACCTTTGGTTAATTGACGAACGTTTGGCATTTCATAACTATTTAGCTTCTGATAAAACGCTCAACTCAATGCCTATCACTGGTAATAATTCTACAAAAGAACCTGATTTACTTAGCATGAGAGTATTCGACAACCCACTTCTTGTTAATGACCAAAGCAGCTTCCCACTTGCAGCCATTACCGTTGTCGAAATCAAACGACCAATGCGAAATGATATGCGAGAAGGTGAAGATAAAGATCCTATTGATCAAGCGCTAAGTTATTTAGAGCGGATACGTGAAGGGAAAGTAACTACAAAGAATGGCCGCCCAATTCCAGGTAATAATGACATACCTGGCTATTGTTACGTTCTCTGTGACCTCACTGAATCTATGCACCGACGCTGTCGTCGGGGCAATTTACGGATCACATCTGATGGGATGGGCTATTTCGGTTATAACGAACCTTCCCACGCTTATATCGAAGTGATTAGTTTTGATCAATTGGTGAAAGCTGCAGGAGAGCGTAACCGAGCATTCTTTGACAAACTTGGATTACCATCTGCTTAGGGAGTCCGCTTCACTAATTTTCGATATAAATTGCATGAAATCGCGAATATAACCCATCTTACAAAGCCATCTGTACGTAAATGCGTACAGATGGCTATTTTAGTTACTTAAAATTCACTCTAACCACATTATCCAAGCTCCCCTCCAACTCATCCATGTAATCCGCATACCGCTGCATCATTTCTTTGTGCCCATCCATATACTGAACATGATTATACCTACCACGGATCGTATTCTTATCTATATGTGCGAGCTGGCTTTCAATCCATGCAGAGTTATATCCCTTCTCATGCAAAATTGTGCTCATCGCGTGGCGGATGCTATGTCCCGTAAGCCTTCATTTCTATTCCAACAATTCAATAACCTGATTTATTCTTACTTTACTGACCAGCCTTTGATGAGCATTTAGCAAGGTATGTAAAACTGTATCTGCAAGCCTCACACTATCTCATTGCCTAATTTAGCAAAACTAAACGGCGAAATTTCCCTTTCCCTATTCGCATCCAGATAATCAGCCCACCATTGCACCATCAGTCGTCTTTCCTCAATATGTTCAGCCTTATGAATATAAGCAGCTCTTACTGAATTACGTTCTTGGTGGCTCATTTGCCTTTCTACTGCATCCTTCGACCACAGCCCTGACTCGATCAGCGAACTACATGCCATAGTTCTAAAACCATGTCCACAGACTTCCGTCTTCGTATCATAGCCCATCACACGTAATGCATTGTTTACCGTGTTTTCACTCATGGGTTTTCTAGGGTTATGATCACCGATAAAGATCAGTTCGTGGTTACCGCTGAATTGATAGATATGTTTTAAGATCTCAATGGCTTGTCTACTTAAAGGAACTAAATGGGTTGTGCGCATTTTTGATCCGCGATGGGAGTATTTAACCCCTTCTATCGCTTCACGTTCAGCGGGGATCGTCCACATGGCATTTTCAAAATCGATTTCATCCCAACGGGCGAAACGCAGTTCACTGGAACGAATAAAGACTAATAAGGTGAGTTTGACTGCAAGTTTAGTTAAAGGTCTTCCTTTATAATCATCAATACGTTGTAAGAACTCAGGTAGGCGTTTAAGTTCTAAGGCTGCTCTGTGGACTCGTTTGCCTGTGGCGACTGCGCCAGCCATATCCTGCGCTGGATTATAGTCGATTAAACCGCTTTGTACTGCATAGCGCATAATAGCAGTCACTCGTTGCTGTAAACGTGCCGCCACCTCAAGACGTCCAGACATCTCTACGGCCTTGATAGGTTCGAGTAGATCACGGGTTTTCAGCTCGGCAATATTACATTTACCAATAGCAGCAAAGATATTGTCTTCAAGACTTTTGAGTACTCGGTGACTATGGCTCTCTATCCATTTTTTATTGGTCGCATGCCAATCACGAGCTACCTTCTCAAAGGTGTTAAATTCCTTTTGCTGTTCTTCCTTTAATTCTTTCTTGAGCTCGCGAGGATCGATACCTAAAGCGACTTGCTTTCTGGCAGCATCCCTTCTTTCTCTTGCATCCGCTAAAGAAATTTCAGGGTATACACCAAAAGCCATCAAGTGTTGTTTACCGCCAAAGCGAAAACGGAAACGCCAATATTTAGAACCATTGGGGTGAATATAAAGAAACAAGCCATCACTGTCTGTCAGTGTATAAGCTTTATCTTCAGGTTTAGCTGCACGAACTTTTGTATCGGTTAATGCCATATTCTTTATCCTCTTCACCACAGAGTGAGCATATAAACGAGATATCTCAGATTACAGTCGATGATTTCGAGTTACATAAACAACTAAGTATCTACGCCAAAGGCTGCGCCTGCATTGCTTTAGCATTGGTAATTCGAGATATAATGAGTATACAAACATTATCGAAGCGAAGATATACTCAGTTATATACTCACTCGGAGGTTGATGTGGGTTGAGTTAAGTTGACATACATTGACTGAAAACGCGGGGGAAGCCTTGCAAATACTGGATTTTAGATACAAAAAAAGACGTCAGTTGACGTCTCTTGATGTTCTTATGGTGCCGAAGGCCGGACTCGAACCGGCACACCCGAAGGCGGTTGATTTTGAATCAACTGCGTCTACCAATTCCGCCACTCCGGCACTGAAGTGATGTGTTTCTTGGAAAACGCTGCCATTATACTTGCCTTGTGTCTACTGGCAACACTTATTCGTGCAAGGAGCGATTGTTCGATTAAAAATAAAGCATATTGAACAATAATATCGTGTGCGAGTAGGAAAGCTTCTTTTGTTTATATATTCATTTATGAGTATGTTAGTTTTTTGCTAATTATTTTTATCGTATCCATGCTTGGGTGGCTAGCGATAGCCTATTATTTTTGTTAGTTTAACCGCAATCTAGTGCAATGTTGAAAGGCTTTATCATGGGTTTTGTTGGGTGGATAGCAACAGGTATCTTTATTGGCATCTTAATTGGTGTGGTGATGAAGATTTTCGCTAAGAAAAAATAAGATTGGCTGAAAAGCCACTTACAAACAATCATATCGGCTGGCTCCAAACATGAAGAAATCATTTCTAAAAATTCTGTCTGTATCTGCGTTGTCCCTTGCTTTAATGGCATGTTCAACCAAGACAGAGAAAACACCTAAGTTTTTACAAGGTAATGATGTTGAATCCTCAGATTGGCAGGTTTTTGAGGGAGATAGAAGGACTTACGAGCGCGTCGCTAAGATTGTCGATTTATATGCTAATCGTATTTTTAATGAAAGTGATGCGCGAGGTATGGCGATTATTGTTATCGATAATAACCAAACGTTATCTCGTTATTATGGGGAAACTGCACCGGGTAATGGAAAAAAACCCGGCCCAAATTCATTAATTCGCATAGCATCAATTACCAAATTAATGACAAGCGAAATATTAATTAAGCTTGAGCAAGACAAAAAACTGCTAATTACAGATCCACTACAACAGTATGCTTATCAAGGTGTTACCGTGCCTGATAACGCCAGTGGGCAGCCAATTCGCTTATATCATCTTGCTAGCCACACCAGTGGTTTGCCGCGTGAACAACCTGGTGGAAAATGGGGTCGCCCTGTGTTTATTTGGCCGACACAAGATAACCGCTGGACATGGCTAAAAACAGGCAAGTTAGATGCAACACCAGGAACAGAAGCCTCCTATTCCAACCTTGCTTACGACTTATTAGCTGACGCGATGATAAAAGCCACTGGACAGCCATACCCGCAATTATTTAGCCACTATGTCACCTCACCTGCAAAAATGACAGAAACCACCTATACCCCAAGTAATGCGCAATGCGCCCGTTTAATGGAAGGGACTAAACCAAGTCCTTGTCATAACACCCTTGCGGCGGCTGGCAGTGGCGGTGTGTACTCAACCCCTGCGGATATGCAAAAGTGGATGCAACAGTTTTTATCCACTGATACTAACCTGCGTAAAGCTACAGCTGCGCGAGAACAGGGTATTTATTTCCCTCGTGAAAAGCTGTTAGAAATTAAAGGAATGGATGTTGCGGGTCATGCTGATGGGTTAGGCCTTGGTTGGGTGTATATGAAACCGAAAAATGGCATTCCTGGCATTTACCAAAAAACAGGTGGTGGTGGTGGGTTTAATACCTATATGGCGATGATTCCACAACAAAATATTGGGGTCTTTGTGGTGATGACGCGCAAGGATAGCAGCAAATTTAGTAAGTTAACTATTGGCGTCAATGACCTGGTCGCATCCCTCTCATCTAACCATGCGTATGGAAAACATTGAAAGGGTACCGTCGACGCTTTACAGGCAATGGCGAGCTATACCCCTACCCTAAGACGCGGATTTACCCGAGTTCTCACGTTAATTGCAACAACAGCCTGATCCATTCAGGCTGTTCAGACTGCTGACAAACCGATGAGGTTTGACTGCAGGTTGGATAGGTTTTGAAAATAAATTAGGAAAATCAATTTATTGATTTTCGGCTGATAACACAAAGCAGGAAAAACCACGCTTTTATCTTGCTTTGTCAACAACCTCAACAGCCTGATCCATTCAGGCTGTTTTCCTTCTAGCGATTTGTATAATACGTAATCCAATCTAAGCGATATTCTTGAAACCTCTTCGAAGACAAAGACAGGAATCAAGATGAAAATCGCTTCTATTTTATTACCTCATGTACTCCGCCCCAGCGCCACTAAGCAAGGAAACGTCTCTGAATTAGTGCAGCAGCTCAGAAAGATCTGCAATCACCAAAATGCTTTTCCTGCCCCTAAGAAACCCACTAGTATCGAAATAGACCTTAACCAATTAAATTGTCATCAATTAAAAACATGTAAAATTAAGCTGGAAGACACAAAAGAATATAAGCAATTGGTCAGTGATACACGCCAACAAGTACAGAAAGAATTTGCAAAAAAAGAGTGGGAAAATGCCTACTCTATTCAGCAATCCTACACAGCCAATGGTGGTATTTTCTCTTATGCGCAGCAATTAGCCAATAGAAGCGGTTCGAACGTTATTGGCGTTAAAGGGGAATATATCAGGGCAACGGAAGGAAATAAGCAGCAATACATCTTGTTTCGGCCACAAACTAAATTACTCGAACTCATCAGCAACTTGGGTAATTATTTTCTGAGTAAATGGCAATAAAAGAAAAAGGCTGTGAAATCCGAAGACCCACAGCCTTTTATCAATAACAAAACGATTATTTTCGTTTGACTAATAAGACAATACTGACAATTAAGAACAGTAAACTTGGCAAGATAGCAGCAATAATGGGTGGAACCGAATAGACAAGGCTCCAGTTACCAAACCCTTGGTTTAGCACGTAAAATAAGAAACCGCCGACAATCCCCGATACGACTCGCACACCCATGGGTACGGTACGTAATGGCCCAAAAATAAAGGAAACCGCCATTAACATCATGACCGCCGCAGACAATGGAGCTAAGATTTTTTTCCACAAACTCAGCTCATATACCGCCGCCACTTGGCCGCTCTCTTTAAGGTATGAGACGTATTGATACAGTCCGCGGATTGATAACGAATCCGCATTCAGAGAGACAATTCCCAGTTTTTCAGGGGTCAGATTCGTTTTCCAATCAACACTAAGTCGTTGTGAACCTGTGATTTTTTTCTCACTGCTTAAAATTGACTCATCCACTTGAGATAACACCCACTGCTGATTAGCGGTATCATACTCACCACTTGAAGCAAACATCACCGATTTTAATTTTTGTTGTTCATCAAAGCGATAAACAGAGATGTCTTGGATCGATGTTGAATTGTTAATGCGCTGAATATGGATGAAGTCACGACCATCTTTCGCCCACATTCCTTCATCTGTCACGACTAACGAGTTACCGACAATTTTTTCTGCACGGTAATTTCGCGCCCATTGCTCACCCGCGGGCGCAACCCACTCGCCAATAAACATCGCGACAATCACCAGAGGAATAGCCGTTTTCATGACAGACAAGGCGATTTGCAAGCGTGTAAAACCCGAGGCTTGCATAACGACTAATTCACTACGCGAGGCCAATGCGCCAAGCCCCATTAAAGCACCTAGTAACGCAGCCATCGGAAAGAAAATGTCGATGTCTTTTGGTACGGTCAAGAGGGTGAACACCCCTGCACTCAATGCAGTGTAATCACCATCACCGACTTTGCGAAGCTGCTCGACAAATTTAATGATCCCAGACAGCGAAACCAATAAAAATAGCGTCACCAAAATGGAATTTAGGATGGTTCGCCCGATATATCTATCTAAAACTCCAAACATCAAGCTGCCCCTTTACTCAATTTAAGACGCATACGGCGCATTGGGACTGTGTTCCACGCATTGAGGATCACCGCCAAGACCAAGTAGCCTAAATTCACCGCCCACATAGTATAACGCGGGTCAATATCACCCTTATCTGCACTATTACGTAAGGTACTTTGCAGCAAGAAGAAAATTAAATACAGCAACATTGCAGGCAACATACTGAGCACGCGCCCTTGACGCGGGTTCACTTCACTTAATGGCACCACCATCAAGGCCATGACCACCACAGAGAAAACAATCGTCAAGCGCCAGTGAAACTCTGCATTGACTTCTGGGGTATTTTCCTCCCACAGTTGCAGCATATTTTTTTGCTCAACACGGTCATTACGTGTTTCACCTGATTGATGATCCACAATTGCTTGATAATTCACAAAATCTGTAATACGAAAATCTCGCAGCAATGCCGTTCCTTCGTAGCGAGTTCCTTCATTAAGAACAACCACTTGGCGACCGTCTGGATCTTCTTTCATATAGCCGCTATCTGCCACGACAACTGAAGGGCGCTGTTCGTTCGCCGCACGTAACTGGGCGAGGAAAACATTTTTAAAGTTGCTTCCTTTAACATCACCAATATACAGCACATAGTTGCCATCTTTTGTGGTTTTAAATTGCCCTTCCACCATTGCCGCAAGCCCTGGATTTGCTTTTGCATCCGCAAGCACTTGTTCTTGATATTGCGATGACCATGGCAACATCCATGTAATATTGGCAATCGCGACCATGGCGGTGATCGCGGCAAGAACTAACGCGGCTTTAACTAACACACTTTTGCCCAAGCCACAGGCATGCATCACCGTAATTTCGCTTTCAGTGTAAAGTTTACTGTATGTCATCAATAGCCCAAGAAATAGGCTTAAAGGCAAGATAAGCTGCGCCATTTCAGGCACACCTAACCCCAACAAAGGAAGTACTAAGTTTGAGGGAATATTGCCCTGAACAGCTGCGCCCAGAATGTCTATCGACTTCTGGCTAAAAAAGATTAGCATCAATACAAAAAGTATGGCTAACTGACTTTTCAGGGTTTCCCGTACCAAATATCTAATAATGATCACGCTTATTACGCCTGTGAAAACTTGTCTTTTGGGAAGAAAATGGCTAAGTTCGTTAAATGTCTGCCATTTACTAACATATACTCTGGTTTATTGTATGGCTAGAATGATATAAAAGCATTCTCTATACTGATTGAAATATCAGAACATGCTTAATATTCGTGAAACCAGATATACTTGCCATACTTCACGTTGTTTCGCGATAAACAGCATACAACGTGAGTTATTTCGCGTATAGATGGTTAGTTTAACATAAAGAGTTTATTCTCTATGAGGTAGATCATGCGAAACGCTAATTTTAGCGGGAGCATCGGCCTTTGTCTTTAAGATTCAGGAGAACGCATGGAGTTTAGTGTAAAAAGTGGTAGCCCGGAGAAACAACGCAGCGCATGTATCGTTGTCGGTGTCTTTGAACCACGCCGTCTGTCCCCAATTGCTGAACAGTTGGACAAAATCAGTGACGGATATATCAGCGCCCTGCTGCGCCGTGGCGAACTTGAAGGTAAAGTAGGTCAATCCCTGCTACTCCATCATGTGCCTAACGTTCTGTCTGAACGCATTCTACTTATCGGTTGCGGTAAAGAACGCGAGTTAGACGAGCGCCAATTTAAACAAATTATTCAGAAAACAATTAGTACTCTGAATGAAACAGGCTCAATGGAAGCTGTGTGCTTCCTAACTGAATTACATGTAAAAGGCCGTAATAACTACTGGAAAGTCCGTCAAGCCGTCGAAACTGCAAAAGAATCGCTGTATGTGTTTGATCAACTGAAAAGTAATAAAACAGAACATCGCCGTCCACTGCGTAAATTGGTGTTTAATGTACCAACTCGC
This sequence comes from Providencia xihuensis, assembly GCF_041953405.1. Lineage (NCBI taxonomy): Bacteria > Pseudomonadati > Pseudomonadota > Gammaproteobacteria > Enterobacterales > Morganellaceae > Providencia > Providencia xihuensis. Next base: position 4,078,521 of record NZ_CP169565.1, read on the forward strand.
CGTGAACTGACCAGCGGTGAGCGTGCAATTTCTCACGGTCTGGCTATCGCCTCGGGTGTTAAAGCCGCTAAAGACTTGAGCAATATGCCGCCAAACATCTGTAATGCGGGTTATTTAGCGTCTCAAGCACGCCAATTAGCAGACCTTTCAGACAGCAAACTGACCACTCGCGTGATCGGTGAAGAACAAATGAAAGAATTGGGTATGAATGCCTATCTCGCAGTGGGTCAAGGTTCACAGAATGAATCCCTGATGTCCATCATGGAGTATAAAGGCAATCCAGACCCAGAGAGCAAACCAATCGTTCTGTTAGGCAAAGGCTTAACCTTTGACTCAGGCGGTATTTCAATCAAACCTGCCGATGGCATGGATGAAATGAAATACGATATGTGTGGTGCCGCGTCTGTTTACGGTGTGATGCGCTTCATCACTGAGTTACAGTTGCCTATCAACGTGATTGGGGTACTGGCTGGCTGTGAAAACATGCCAGGTGGCCGTGCTTATCGCCCTGGTGATATTCTCACAACCATGTCAGGCCAAACGGTTGAGGTGTTAAATACCGATGCGGAAGGTCGTTTAGTGTTATGTGATGCGCTGACCTACGTTGAGCGTTTTGACCCAGAATTGGTTATCGATATCGCAACCCTAACAGGTGCGTGTGTGATTGCTTTAGGTAGCCACTACACCGGTTTGATGTCGAATCATAATCCTCTGGCGCATGAGCTGTTAAATGCCTCTGAGCAAGCAGGTGACAGAGCATGGCGCTTACCGTTAGCGGATGAGTATTTTGACCAAATCACGCCGAACTTTGCGGATTTAGCGAATACGGGTGGGCGTCCAGCGGGTGCAATCACTGCGGGCTGCTTCCTATCTCGTTTTGCGACCAAATATAACTGGGCGCACCTCGATATCGCAGGAACAGCATGGCGTTCAGGCGCAGCGAAAGGGGCAACAGGTCGCCCTGTTTCCATGTTAGCGCAGTTCTTATTGAACCGTGCTGGCTTAAATGGTGACGAATAATCCCGTTTAGGTGAAATCGCTGTACTTCGTCCATAAAAATATCCCGATGAGCAATAGCGATTCGGGATATTGTTTTTTTGGTTTTCACTACACGCATAAAGCCATTTTGAGGCAGCCACAAAAAAGGATATAATTCAGCATAGATATCATCTTGCGCTAGGCGACTTAAAAAGTGTCGCCAACACCCCTACAAATTGAAGGATAGCCATTTAAGCTATACCCTAAATAATTCAGTTTGTAGGTAGGCGGCAAGGGCCTGAGGCCTTAGATGCAGACAAAAGACTGTGACTAAGGTGAAAGCGCGAAGCCAACACCCCTACAAATTTAAGTATGGCATTTTTAGCTATACCCTAAATAATTGAATTTGTAGGTAGGCGGCAAGGGCCTGAGGCCTTAGGTGCAGACAAAAGACTGTGACTAAGGTGAAAGCGCGTAGCCAACACCCCTACAAATTGAAGGATAGCCATTTAAGCTATACCTTAAATAATTCAGTTTGTAGGTAGGCGGCAAGGGCCTGAGGCCTTAGATGCAGACAAAAGACTGTGACTAAGGTGAAAGCGCGAAGCCAACACCCCTACAAATTTAAGTATGGCATTTTTAGCTATACCCTAAATAATTGAATTTGTAGGTAGGCGGCAAGGGCTTGAGGCCTTAGGAGCATACAAAAGTATGTGACTAAGGTGAAAGCGCGAAGCCAACACCCCTACAAATTTAAGTATGACGGGTATAACGGGTATTATGAAAAAAGGTACATTCTATCAACTTAACCAGCCCTCCCCACAAGCTGAATACGAAGCCCACGAATGGTTAGCGTGTGAGCTTGCCGCACAAATGTGGCGTCATGGGAAGCGGGTTTTGATTGCTTGTGAAACACAGCAGCAAGCCGAAAAGATTGATGAAGCTTTGTGGCAACGTGACCCTCATCAGTTTGTGCCGCATAATTTGGCTGGAGAAGGCCCACGTTATGGTGCGCCTATTGAAATTTGTTGGCCTGCAAAGCGGGGTAATACGCCGCGGGATATTTTGATTAATTTGCAGTCGAAGTTCGCAGATTTTGCAACAGCTTTCCATGAAGTGATAGACTTCGTACCTATTGATGAAACTTTAAAACAGTTGGCGCGTGAACGGTATAAAACATACCGTAGCGTCGGCTTCAATTTGACTATGGCGACGCCGCCAACTTACTGAATATAAAGACGATGGAAAAGAAACCAGATAGCCCAATGAATGAGCCTTCGCTCGATAAAACCTATAACCCCGCAGAGATTGAGCAAAACTTGTATGCTCATTGGGAGAAAAGCGGTTATTTTAAACCTAATGGGGATACCACCCAGGACAGTTTCTGTGTCGTCATTCCACCACCGAACGTCACGGGTAGCCTGCACATGGGGCACGCTTTCCAACAAACTATCATGGATACCATGATCCGTTACCAGCGTATGCAAGGTAAAAATACCTTATGGCAAACGGGTACTGACCATGCGGGTATCGCAACCCAGATGGTGGTTGAGCGTAAAATCGCGGCAGAAGAAGGTAAAACTCGCTACGATTACGGTCGTGAGCCGTTCATCGACAAAATTTGGCAGTGGAAAGCAGAATCAGGCGGCACAATTTCCCAACAAATGCGCCGTTTAGGTGACTCTGTTGATTGGGATCGCGAGCGCTTCACCATGGACGAAGGTTTGTCCAAAGCGGTTAAAGAAGCTTTCGTACGCATGTACAAAGAAAATCTGATTTACCGTGGCAAACGCCTGGTTAACTGGGATCCCAAACTGCATACCGCGATTTCTGACCTTGAAGTCGAAAACCGTGAAATCAAAGGTTCCATGTGGCACCTGCGCTACCCTCTGGCTGATGGCGCAAAAACGGCTGAAGGTAAAGATTATTTAGTGGTTGCAACCACTCGCCCTGAAACCATGTTAGGGGATACGGGTGTTGCAGTTAACCCCGAAGATCCACGTTATAAAGATTTAATTGGTAAAGAAATCATTCTACCAATTATTAATCGCCGTATTCCAATTGTGGGTGACGAACACGCAGATATGGAAAAAGGCACAGGCTGCGTGAAAATCACCCCAGCTCATGACTTTAATGACTATGAAGTGGGTAAACGCCATCAGTTAACCATGATTAACATGATGGACTTAGACGGTAACGTTCGTCACGAAGCGGAAGTTTTTGATACTAACGGGCACCCATCTACCGCGTACAGCTGTGAAATTCCTGAAAACTACCGTGGAATGGAGCGTTTTGCTGCACGTAAAGCCATCGTTGCTGAATTCGATTCACTCGGCTTATTAGTTGAAGTTAAACCACACGATTTAACCGTACCTTATGGCGACCGCGGTGGTGTTGTTATCGAACCAATGCTAACTGACCAATGGTACGTGCGTACTGCACCTTTAGCGAAAGACGCTATCAAAGCCGTTGAAGATGGCCGAATTCAATTCGTCCCACGCCAATACGAAAACATGTATTTCTCTTGGATGCGCGATATTCAAGACTGGTGTATTTCTCGCCAATTATGGTGGGGTCACCGCATTCCTGCATGGTATGATGAAAAAGGCAATGTTTACGTCGGTCGCGATGAAGACGAAGTTCGCCGTGAAAATAATTTATCGGCAGATGTTGCACTGCGCCAAGACGAAGACGTGCTGGACACCTGGTTCTCATCAGGCCTATGGACGTTCTCGACACTCGGCTGGCCAGAAAATACCGATGCCCTGAAAACATTCCACCCAACAGATGTATTAGTCAGCGGCTTCGATATCATTTTCTTCTGGATTGCCCGTATGATCATGATGACCATGCATTTCATCAAAGATGAAAACGGCGAGCCACAAGTACCATTTAAAACCGTCTACATGACAGGTCTTATTCGTGATGAAGAAGGCCAAAAAATGTCGAAATCCAAAGGGAACGTGATTGACCCATTGGATATGATTGACGGGATTTCACTGGAAGACCTGCTAGAAAAACGTACGGGCAACATGATGCAGCCACAACTGGCTGAAAAAATTGCTAAACGTACTCGCAAAGAATACCCAGAAGGTATCGAAGCTCATGGTACTGACGCCCTGCGTTTCACCTTAGCTGCACTGGCTTCAACGGGTCGTGACATCAACTGGGATATGAAGCGGTTATCTGGCTACCGTAACTTCTGTAATAAGCTTTGGAACGCAAGCCGTTTCGTGCTGATGAACACAGAAAATCAAGATTGCGGCCAAAACGGGGGCGAAATGAGCTTCTCATTAGCCGATCGCTGGATCATGGCAGAGTTTAACCAAACGGTTAAAGCTTACCGTGAAGCGTTGGATACCTATCGTTATGATATCGCAGCGAATATCCTGTACGATTTCACATGGAACGAATTCTGTGACTGGTACTTAGAGCTGTCTAAACCTGCGGTTCATAAAGGTAACGAAGCCCAAGTTCGTGCAGCACGTTTCACGCTGATTGAAGTGCTTGAAGGCTTACTGCGCCTTGCACACCCTATCATTCCGTTTATCACTGAAACTATCTGGCAGCGGGTGAAAGTGGTTAAAGGCATCGAAGCCGATACCATTATGTTACAAGCGTTCCCTGAATTTGATGCGGCGAAAGTGGATGAGCTAGCGCTCAACGACCTTGAGTGGATCAAAGAAGCGATTATTGCAGTACGTAATATTCGTGCTGAAATGAATATCTCCCCAGGTAAACCACTGGATGTCATGCTGCGCGGCGCTTCAGCAGATGCACAACGTCGCGTTGAAGAGAACCAAAACTTTATCAAATCGATGGCTCGCCTTGCAACAATCCGTGTTTTAGCGGACGGTGAAGAGGCTCCTGTGTCTGTGACCAAACTGGTTAACGGTGCAGAGCTGTTGATCCCAATGGCGGGCTTAGTCGATAAAGACGCAGAATTAGCACGCTTAGATAAAGAGCTGGAAAAAGTCACGAAAGAAATCGACACTATCGAAAGCAAGCTGGCCAATGACGGTTTTGTCAGCCGCGCACCTGCTGCGGTTGTCGAAAAAGAACGTGAGCGCCTCGCTGCCAATATTGAAGCGAAAGCGAAAATTGAAGCGCAGAAAGTGACGATCGCCTCTTTATAATCATTGATTAATCAATCAGTTTGAAAGCCCTTATTCGTTCGCGGATAAGGGCTTTTTCTTGCTGACTAATTCGCGTATCATTAAAAGACTGCGTTCGCAGTTCTCAGATTGAAGTGCCCTTCAGGTTCTCTCTACACTGAGTTGTACACAATAATAATCAAGAGTTTCACATGACAACACAAAACTACAAAGTTCGTCTTATCGAGCAACAAGACAATGCAGGGATTGCCGCAGTAATCCGTGAGGTTTCTGCAGAACATGGTTTAACCGCGGACAAAGGCTTCGCAGTGGCTGATCCTATTTTAGACACCTTATTTGAAGTTTATAGCCAACCACGTAGCGCTTATTGGGTGGTGGAAATGGATGGGGAGATTGTCGGGGGTGGCGGCGTGTCACAACTGGCAGGCGGTGATGATAAAACAGCTGAACTACAAAAAATGTATTTGTCTTCGGTTCTACGTGGCAAAGGCTTAGCGAAGCAAATTGTGTTGATGTCATTAGAGTTTGCCAAATCACAAGGCTATACTCGCTGCTATTTGGAAACCACAAAAGAACTACAAGCAGCCATTAAGCTGTATGAAAAGTTAGGCTTTGAATTTATTGATGAAGCTCTCGGAAGCACAGGCCATAGCGACTGTGAAATTCGCATGTTGAAGGCGTTATAGTTCTGTCATAAACAAAAAAGGATAGTTTTTAGCTATCCTTTTAAGTATTTGAACGATGTGACTAATAATTAATGAATGCGGTCTTCTGGTTCGATATCGTCACCGTCTTCATCATCATATTCGGCATCTGGATCTTCAAAATAAGTGCCCCAACCATCGTAGTTGACGCCCATTTTTTCAGCCAGTTTCATTAATTGCTCAACTTGTGCATCAATTAATTCTGCATTTAATGCACTTTCACTGATTACATCACAGCACATTAATGTTTCACCCGTTTCGATTTCGAGCTCTTCTGCGTCTGTCACTTCATAGCCCAGTTTGAACGCTTCAACCGCAGCTTTTTCTAATAACGCAAAGTTATCCGCTGAAAAGTGATGCTCAATGGCATACAATGCGTCAGGATCGCTGCCATCTTCCAGTAATTCTTCGATAATTAGACGAGTTTCTTCGTACTGCGCGTCGAGTTCCGCTTTATCAACCATATCCACACCCCTTATTCCATTATCGCTATTCTCTGCGCCATTCTCCCATAGGGTTAACAGTGAAACCATACTTTTCAGAATAATTCTTTTTCATTGGGGGTTGATTTTGAATTTTTATGAATATAAATTGAATATTAATTCAATCAAAAAAGGCTGCATTTTATGAATCCCCTCTATAGTAAGCATTTTCTAAGATTATTAGATTTCACCTCTAACGAAATTCATTCACTGTTAAAGCTTTCAGCATGGTTAAAATCAGAAAAAAAAGCAGGTACAGAGCAACCTCTGCTTGCGGGGAAAAATTTTGCTCTGATCTTTGAAAAAGACTCCACTCGTACCCGTTGTGCTTTCGAAGTCGGTGCCTTTGATCAAGGGGCTAGAGTCACCTATTTAGGGCCTTCAGGCAGCCAAATTGGCCACAAAGAAACCATGAAAGATACTGCAAGAGTCCTCGGTAGGATGTATGACGGTATCCAATATCGGGGCTTCGCACAAAGCACCGTTGACGTACTAGCCTCACACTCGGGAGTGCCTGTATGGAATGGACTAACTAACGAATTCCATCCCACACAGTTATTAGCCGACCTACTTACCGTACAAGAACACCGACCAAACACCCCATTTTCTGAAATCAAATTTGCATACTTAGGCGATGCACGCAATAACATGGGTAACTCTATGTTAGAAGCTGCCGCACTGACGGGGTTAGATTTACGTTTAGTGGCGCCTAAAAGCTGCTGGCCTGAGCAAGCGTTGATTGATACTTGCCTAGACGTTGCCAAAACCACAGGGGCAAAAATCACGCTCACGGAAGATGTTGCCGAAGGGGTTAAAGGTGCAGACTTTATTTACACGGATGTGTGGGTGTCGATGGGTGAAGCCAAGGAAGTTTGGGCGCAAAGAATTAACCTGTTAAAACCGTATCAGGTCAATATGGATGTAATTAAGTTAACAGGTAACCCGAATGTCAAATTCCTACATTGCTTACCTGCATTTCACAATGAAGACACCAAACTCGGCGCGCAATTGGCGAAAGAATTCAATATGTACGGCGGTTTAGAAGTCACCGAGGACGTGTTTGAATCCCCTTATAGCATTGTTTTCGACCAAGCAGAAAACCGTTTACACACGATTAAGGCCGTGATGGTAGCAACATTAGCACCTGAGTTACCTAATAATATTTTCTAAACTCCCCCCTCAACGCCAGCTATTGGGTTGAGGGGATAACAACAACCGCATTGGGTCAAAAATCCCCTCTAAAAAAACTATAAGGTTTTTGCATTCTATTTTAATATCGTTTTCAGTTTAAATAACTTAACACATTTAACTTATTTTAAATAACCCATGAAAATTAACCATAAAAGATAAAATAATACTTACGTAATTAAACGTGCAATTTAAAATTAAATTATTAAATTAAAAAAATATCATTAAGTACTTATGCTAGAAATTTAAACCAACTAATCTACTACAGTTTAAAAAAAGAATTTAACCTTGTATTGCTCATTAAACCAAAAATTATATCTTTATTTTCACTATCTCTCTTCAATAAAAATAATATATTGACTAAAATATTTAATCTTAATATTAATTAAAAGGAATTTTTTCATGAACTTGCTAAAAAAAAGTGGTTTAGCATTGCTTGTCTGTGTCTCTTTACCTGCTCTATCCGCTGTTCAAAATATGCCAATTAATATTAAAGGCACATTCTCTAATGTTACCCAACCTTGTACTGATGCTAAGCTTGAAAGTACCACGGCTTTCGGCGCGATTAACACGCTAGAAAAAGTGGGTGATGAAACATCCTACAGAAGTTCAGGATATTTAAACTTTACCTGCGAATTTCCTGCCAACGCAAAGTTAACGTTCAGTGCCAATAATGCACCAAATGCACCTGATGTATTTAAAACATCGAGTGATGCTTTTGGTGTTAAATTAAAATACAACAGCACTGAAGTAAAACCTGGTCAGTCTAATGATATTAAAATTAGTCAAGGTACTAACCATATTACTTTCCAGACAAGTATGAAACGCTTATCCGCCAACAGTCCAAATGATTTTGGTAACCATACTTTTGATATCATCGGTAATTTAGCTATTACTTACCAGTAATATATCATCTCTACATTTTGAACTGAGTAACATTATCACTCAGTTCAAAATGTTTGATACTAATAAATGAGTAATAACGCTTATTTTATTTGAGATATTTATAATGCATGCCATTAAATTAAAAATATTTATTCCATCTATATTATTATTCGGTATTACACCTTACTCTTTATCTGCAACACAAAATATGCCTATCCGTATTAATGGAACATTTTCAAATGCCCCATTATTGTGTCAAATTACCGATAACTCTTCTTTTTCAAATTTTACTCATGGGCCTATTTCCTCTAAAAAAATGGGGCAAGAAACTGGAACACACAAAATTCCGCTTTCGATTGACTGCAGAACAACAGTGAGTGCGCAGTTATCATTTACAGCCCCTGCAAGTGTCCATTCTAGTCAGCTATTCCAGACTTCAAGTAAAGCGCACGCCGTCAAACTGAGTTGGCAGGGAGAGGCAATCCTACCAAATAAAAGCGTTGCTATTACGATGACTCAAAACCAAAAAATTTATTATCTCGATGCAGCACTCGTGAGAATCGCTCCAAATACTGTTGGAGATTATGGCGAACACTCGTTTAACCTCGCAGGAAATTTGGCGATAGATTACCCATAAATAATTCCCCGACTATAACGACGGCGGAAATTTTTCCATCTTGCTGATTTTTAATTTTTTATCTGCTTGCTTAATTTTCAATCTAAAAACAAAAAATAAAAAAAATTTATTTTTCTTTATGCAAACGCTTGCGTCAGCGAGAGACATGCGTATAATGCGCCACAATTTGTCGGGAGAAACCATGAACGCTGCTGTTGTATTTTTTACACAGAACACCTCCAACGCACTGCCTTCGAGCGGTCTGGACAGCCTGTTTTTCCCCTCCGTATTCATAAAAAAGCCCCTCATTGAGGGGCTTTTTTTTGGCCTATAGACCTAACATGTCTTGCTGACAAAGGAGAACAACCATGCCGAATCCTTTATATCTTCGCGATATTATTTCGATTAACGATTTAGACCGCTCAGACCTTGAGCTTGTGCTCAACGTGGCTGCGTCATTAAAAAAACAGCCACAACCTGAATTTCTAAAACATAAAGTCGTTGCGAGTTGTTTCTTTGAAGCATCAACGAGGACCCGTTTATCATTTGAAACGGCGATCCACCGCTTAGGTGCTTCAGTCGTAGGGTTCTCTGATAGCACAAATACATCGTTGGGGAAAAAAGGCGAAACGTTAGCGGATACGATTTCGGTTATCAGCCAATATGTTGATGCAATCGTGATGCGTCATCCTCAAGAAGGTGCGGCACGTTTAGCTAGCCAGTTTGCTGGCAAAATCCCTGTTATCAATGCGGGCGATGGTTCTAACCAGCACCCCACACAAACGCTACTGGATTTATTTACTATCCAAGAAACACAAGGCCGCTTAGAAAACTTACAAGTGGCAATGGTCGGTGACCTAAAATATGGCAGAACAGTACACTCACTGACGCAGGCTTTATCTAAGTTTGAAGGCAATCACTTCTACTTTATCGCACCAGAAGCACTATCCATGCCAAACCATATCTTGCATATTTTGGAAGAAAAAGGGGCGACTTACAGCCTGCACAATAACATTGATGAAGTCATGCCAGAGTTAGATATTCTGTATATGACTCGCGTCCAAAAAGAGCGCCTCGACCCATCTGAATATGCCAATGTAAAAGCGCAATTTATCTTGCGTGCTGAAGACCTGCACTCGGCAAAATCGAATCTAAAAGTCTTGCACCCACTACCACGTATCGATGAAATCACAGTCGATGTTGATAGCACCCCTTATGCGTATTACTTCCAGCAAGCAGGTAACGGCATCTATGCACGCCAAGCGTTGCTATCACTGGTTTTAAATAAAGAATTGGCTATCTGAGGAGGACAACACCATGACACACGACCATAAACTACAAGTTGAAGCCATTAGCCACGGTACGGTTATCGACCATATTCCTGCTCAAATTGGTTTTAAGCTACTGAAATTATTTAAATTGACCAAAACAGATGAGCGCATAACTATTGGGCTAAATTTACCCTCTAGTAATCTGGGTAAAAAAGACATTATCAAAATTGAGAATACCTTTTTAACCCCTGAACAAGCCAACCAACTGGCGATGTACGCGCCTGAAGCGACCGTAAACCGTATTGAAGATTACCAAGTTGTTGAAAAATTAGAATTAACGTTGCCAGAGCATATTGATAACGTACTGGTATGCCCAAATAGCAACTGCATTAGCCACAATGAACCCGTTTCAAGCAGTTTCCGCGTGAAAAAAGTGGGCAAAGAAGTCGCTCTGACTTGCCGTTTCTGTGAAAAAGAGTTCGATAGAGACGCCGTGATCAATAATCAATAGGTTATTTCAGCGTAGACTTCGGTGTTGTCTGGGCGCAATCCGTGTTTTAATAGCGCCTAATAGCCATAAAAATGTGGCTCAGTCTAGGTTATATTAGGTGAGTCGCTTCTCTTACGTGATGAAACGGAGTAATTATGTCATACGAAATCAATACAGAAAACGCACCCGCAGCCATTGGCCCATACGTTCAAGGCGTTGATTTGGGTAGCATGGTTATCACTTCAGGCCAAATCCCTGTTGATCCAAAAACAGGGGAAGTGCCTGAAGATATCGCTGCACAGACTCGCCAATCACTGGCTAACGTCAAAGCAATCTTAGAAAAAGCAGGCTTAACCGCAGCAGATATCGTTAAAACCACTGTATTCGTTAAAGACTTAAATGACTTTGCAACAGTCAATGCAACCTATGAAGAATTCTTCAAACAACACAACGCACCATTCCCAGCACGTTCTTGTGTTGAAGTTGCTCGTCTGCCAAAAGACGTGAAAATTGAAATTGAAGCCATTGCCGTTCGCAAATAACGCTTAATTCAATATAGACACCCCATGATATCTGTGGGGTGTTGTTCTCCCCAATCCCCTTATTCCTGCTTATTGCCTTTCTCAAATACTGCGTCACATCCATTAACCGCGTCGAAACTTAAGTGAAACTTTTTTATTACCCATAAAATTATTTATTTTCAGCGCCCCGCTTTGGATATTCAGGCACTTAATTATTTTCTTTGTTTTGGATCAAACTAATGTCAGCTAAAAAAAAGCAATAACCTATATATTGTGCTTTAATTACCAACATAGACACAATATGTAGTATTTATTCACATTTTATCCACAGAAAAACGCTCAGTAGGAAGATAACGGATAACGCCGTTATCACTGTGGATAACTTAAAAAGGAGAGAGACAGTGGGAACGGTTGTCATTAAAAGAGATGGTTGTCAGGTCAATTTTGACCTTCCGAGGATTCAAGAAGCCGTAAAGCGCGCTGCCGCTGCGGTGGATGTTAAGGATGACGATTATTGTCTTCAAGTTGCCTCTATCGTCACTGAGCAACTTTGCAACCGTAGCCAAGTGGATATTGGGGAGATCCAAGACGCTGTCGAAAACCAACTGATGGCAGGGCCATACAAAGATTTAGCCCGTGCCTACATCGAATATCGCCATGATAGGGACAGTGAGCGTGAAAAACGCAGTCAACTAACCCATGATATTCGCGGATTGATTGAACAAAGTAATGTTTCCTTACTCAACGAAAATGCCAATAAAGACAGTAAAGTGATCCCAACTCAACGAGACTTACTCGCAGGGATTGTGGCAAAGCATTACGCCAAACAACATATTTTACCTCGCGATGTCGTTCTAGCTCATGAAAGAGGCGAAATTCACTACCATGACCTCGATTATGCGCCATTTTTCCCCATGTTTAACTGTATGCTTATTGACCTAAAAGGTATGTTAACTGATGGATTTAAGATGGGAAATGCAGAAATTGAGCCTCCTAAATCTATTTCAACTGCAACAGCGGTAACAGCACAAATTATTGCTCAAGTTGCTAGCCATATTTATGGCGGTACAACCATCAATCGAATTGATGAAATTTTAGCCCCTTATGTGGCAATCAGTTACCAAAAACACTTAGAAGTCGCACAAGAGTGGGGAATTGCAGATGCAGAAGGTTACGCGCAAAGCCGTACCGATAAAGAATGCTACGATGCATTCCAGTCTTTAGAGTATGAAGTAAATACGCTACATACTGCTAATGGCCAAACGCCATTCGTTACATTTGGCTTTGGGTTGGGTACGTCAAAAGAAGCGCGTTTAATTCAGCAATCTATTCTAAAAAACCGTATTGCGGGCCTAGGTAAAAACCGCAAAACCGCCGTATTCCCTAAACTGGTTTTCGCTATCAAAGATGGCCTAAACCACAAACTTAGCGATCCAAATTACGATATTAAGCAATTAGCATTAGAGTGCGCCAGCAAGCGCATGTACCCCGATATTCTCAATTATGATCGTGTTGTTGATGTCACTGGCTCATTTAAAACGCCAATGGGTTGCCGTAGCTTTTTAGGGATTTATGAAGAAAATGGCGAACAAATTCATGATGGCCGCAACAATTTAGGTGTCATTAGCCTGAACTTACCGCGTATCGCTATTGAAGCACAAGGTAGTGAAGATGCATTCTGGGCACTCTTAGATGAGCGCCTCGCTATCGCGAAAAAAGCCTTAATGACACGCATTGCCCGCTTAGAAACCGTAAAAGCCCGCGTAGCTCCTATCCTATATATGGAAGGTGCGTGTGGTGTAAGATTAAAAGCAGACGACAATGTTGCTGAGATTTTCAAAAATGGTCGAGCATCAATTTCCTTAGGCTACATTGGGTTACATGAAACGATCAATGCACTATTCGGTTCAGAAACCCACGTGTATGACAACGAAAAGTTACGTGAAAAAGCAGTCGCTATTGTCGCTCGCTTACGCCAAGCAACCGATGAGTGGAAAGCACAAACAGGCTACGGCTTCAGCTTATATAGCACGCCGAGCGAAAACTTGTGTGACCGTTTTTGCCGCATCGATACCGCGGAATTCGGCGTCATTAATGGCGTCACAGATAAAGGCTACTACACCAATAGCTTCCATTTAGATGTTGAAAAACAAGTCAATCCGTACGACAAAATTGACTTTGAAGCGCCGTACCCTGCAATCGCGAATGGCGGTTTTATCTGTTACGGCGAATACCCGAACTTGCAACATAATGTCAGAGCGCTAGAAGACGTGTGGGATTATAGCTATCAACACGTTCCTTATTATGGCACCAACACACCGATAGATGAATGTTATGAATGTGGCTTTTCTGGCGAGTTTTCTTGTACCAGCAAAGGGTTTACCTGCCCAGCTTGCGGTAACCATGACACCAACCGCGTTTCAGTGATCCGCCGTGTATGTGGTTATTTAGGTAGCCCAGATGCACGCCCGTTTAATGCAGGTAAACAAGAAGAAGTAAAGCGCCGTATCAAGCATTTAGGCAATGGTCAAATAGGTTAATGGTATGAATTATCACCAATATTACCCTGTTGATGTGGTTAATGGCCCTGGTACCCGCTGCACACTGTTTGTCGCGGGGTGCGTCCACCAGTGCCGCGGTTGCTACAATCAAAGTACGTGGCGAGTGGATTCAGGTGTGCCATTCACTCAAGAAATGGAAGACCAAATTATTCAAGATTTGCAAGATACCCGCATCCGCCGACAAGGGCTCTCCCTTTCTGGCGGAGACCCTCTGCACCCAGCTAATTTGCCAGCGGTGCTCAAGTTAGTGAAGCGAGTGAAAGCGGTTTGCCCAGATAAAGACATTTGGTTATGGACAGGATACATATTGAGTGATTTGACGCTTGAACAACAAAAAGTGGTGAGTTTAGTTAATACCGTGATTGACGGTAAATTTGAGCAGGATTTACATGACCCGCGCTTAATTTGGCGCGGCAGTTCAAATCAGGTGATCCACAAACTACGTTAAATTTGCTGTTCCCAATATAGCTTGGTGCCAAAACCTAATTTATTATCGACCATTTTAATATTCTGCAAGTGAAGCTGCCAAACAGGCAGTTTCGCTACTAATGCCACAGGGAAACGACGACAGTAAAAACCGCGGGCAAGCCGTTCTTCCTCACCTTCTAATATTTTAATTTCACCTGTAAATTGAATACCTTGTATTGCATTAACAGCTTTGGTCTGCGCTGATATTGTGCCAGCAACTTGCGGGTTAGCCACCATCAATTGCCCATGCCTTGAATTCGGGTCTGTCATTAAAATCAGACACATCGTTTTCGCATCAAATGCATAGTAACAACTGGCAGGCCAAATATCATTGTTATGATGAGTAAAAAGAGAGAAAACGTGTTGGCGGGCAATATAGCGTTGGATGTGTTTTAAAGTTTGTTCAGGCGTCATAGCGGTTTCCATATAAACCCGTTCAGAACAAGCTTTTGGGGGATTCCCCTTAAGCTTGCTTAAACTGTTCTGAACGTAGGCATAAAATTCGCTATTACTATACTCTAACTAGCTGAAATATTAACCTAAATATTTTTAGGTCTATACGCCAACTAAATTCGAGTATTTATTCTAAATAATTCGTGGTACAGCTAGGCGGCAAGTGAACGAGACGCTAGGAGCATACATAAGTATGTGACTAGTGCGAGTAAACGTAGCCAACAACGCTGTAACGTGAATTATGACGAATAAAATTATTTATAAATAGCCGCAGTACCATTCATAGAATTCTCACCGCCAGCAGAAATCACACGGAAAGAAGTTGCACCAGCTTCATCAGCTTTTTTGGCTAATTGTGCTGTCAGGTCATTTACGCTAACTGCACCAGTAACTGAGACATAACCCGCAGCTGGTTGACTAGAATGTTGAACTTCATCAGCCGCCATTGAACCAAATGATGCAGCACCCAAAGCTAAAGCAGCAGCAAATAATGTTGATTTTTTCATCGTATGTTCCTTTTTGTAAACTTGATTTTTAATCGGGGTTTTTACTGTCCCCCTGTGATATGGATCATATTATGCGCTTTAAATTGGAATGAAAATTAGCATATTTTGCTATAGTTGTTCAAATAAACTGAATGATAACCTATGTTGAGGTTACAGCTTTGTGACAACTTTATTGCCTTTTTTATTTATATATTAATGTGTTATAAATAACTCCCTTAACGAATATATTCGTCTTTAACCCATTGTTTTTAACTAAAAAATCAGCACAAAATGACAAATATCACCTCAGAAAAAAGCGAGCTAAAGCAAAATAGCTGGTATATCTACCTAGTGCGAGAGAAAAATAACGCACTTTATTGTGGGATCACGACGGATGTGCAGCGCCGGTTTGAGCAACACAAAGCAGGAACGGGGGCAAAAGCATTGAGAGGGAAAATGCCATTAACATTAGCATTTTCATGTCTGATCGGTTCGCGTTCAGCCGCATCCCAAATGGAATATAAGGTGAAGCAACTGAGTAAAAAGACAAAAGAAAGGCTGGTCATCGACCAGCCCAGCGATTTGACCGCTTATTTAACTCAGGTCAAATTATCAAAATGTGAAGAATAGACCACATCACCTTGCTGCTCGCCTATCCCACCATTTTCTAACCCACAAATTAAAAAGTGAGCTTGTAGCTCTGGCCATTGGCAACGAATATGATGTTTAGAAGCAGGGACAAACCCAAAGCGTGAATAGTAACGTTCATCGCCAAGCACAACGACTGCAGCATAACCAAATTCATTCAGGCTATCTAACCCCTCATAAACCAGTTTCTCTGCAATGCCTTGCCCTTGATGAGCTTTATTAACAGCTAAAGGTGCCAACCCTACCCACTGTACATCTTCACCATTTAGGTCAACAGGCGTGAAACCAACATAACCTATCACTTCGCCATTATCATTCGTGGCAACAACCCCCAATGTCAGCAAACCATCTTCACGTAAATGCTGAACAAGGTTAGCTTCCGCTTCAGTTGGGAAGCTTTCACGCAGCAATCTATCAATGCCCATGGCATCAACAGGAATTTCAACCCGAATTAGCATGAGGTCAACACAGGCGTTTTATGCTCTGCGTCCTCGTTGTCTTGTACCGTTTTTATCACTCCAGCGAGTTGCAATAATGCAAACCGCAATGGCGCTGGCATATTTTCGAGCTCAAAAGCATCCATCAAGTTTTTCACGTATAACCCTAACTCGGTATCCCCTTCAATTACCAAACGGCGTTGAAAAAACAATGTATCTGGGTCTTCTTTGCGAGCCGCGATCAGTACTAAATCATTGGCATTACCGCTGACGCTGACATCTTCTTCTGCATGTTTCTTAACCACAAGCTGGCCGTCTTGCAAGCTGATAAACCACACCAACGCTAAATCGTAGATCTCGACTTTGAGCCATTTATCTTCTAGAAAATCAAGCTCCCCTTCTTTTACTGACTCACGAAACTGCCAACTTAACAGTTGTTCAAGTACCTGACGCTGCACAGCAAATGGGGTCACTTTTAAAGGCAATTTCAAAAGTGAAGGGCCTTTTGTGATGAGTTGAGAACGAATTTTACCTAACACAATACTGACTCCCGTATTCATTGTCTGCCCGTTTTCGTGTAACTACCTAATCAGAGTAGCAGCTCGAAGTAATTAGGGTAACATGTTGTCTATACACACAATTTAAAAAAATTCTAACAATCAATAATCACATTCATTGATATTATTGATGCGTTATTTGGGTTATGATAAGTATCTTGCCAAAAAATAGGGTCATGAGTCTGATCCTATATCAATTTTTGCCCATCTCGCCAATATTTATTTTTTATCTACCTGTTTTGCTATTTGCTTAACGAATACAAACATCCATTAACAATTTCTCTGCTCTAAATCAAAATCTATAACAGTTCCCTTGACTAAAATAGCGGCTATCAAAATTTATACAGGGATAGGTCAATGGAATTACTCTGCCCAGCAGGAAACTTACCTGCTTTAAAAGCCGCCGTGGATAATGGGGCTGATGCGGTGTATATCGGGCTAAAAAATGATACTAACGCACGCCATTTTGCAGGTTTAAATTTTACGCAAAAAAAACTGCATGAAGCAGAACGTTATATTCACAGCCGCAATCGCAAACTACATATCGCCATCAATACATTTGCTCACCCAGATGGCTACCAAAGGTGGCAAGATTCGGTAGATCTTGCCGCTGACCTTGGTGCTGATGCCCTGATTATCGCCGATATCGCGATGCTAGAGTACGCCGCCACTAAATATCCGCACATTGAAAGACATGTTTCTGTTCAAGCCTCTGCAACCAACACCGAAGCGATCCGCTTTTACCAACGCAACTTTGATGTTCACCGTGTGGTACTGCCTCGCGTACTCTCGATTCATCAAGTTAAACAGCTGGCAAAAAATAGCCCTGTTCCCCTCGAAGTGTTTGCATTTGGCAGCCTGTGTATTATGGCTGAAGGGCGCTGTTATTTATCCTCTTATCTAACGGGAGAATCCCCAAATACCGTTGGAGCCTGTTCCCCTGCCCGCTTTGTGCGTTGGCAACAAACGGCTGATGGCATGGAATCACGCCTAAATAATGTACTTATCGACCGCTATAAAGCCGATGAAAACGCAGGTTACCCCACTTTGTGTAAAGGGCGCTATTTGGTGGATGAGCAGAAATACCATGTTCTCGAAGAGCCCACCAGCTTGAATACGATTGAATTATTACCTGAGCTAATGGCGGCGAATATTGCCTCCGTGAAAATTGAAGGTCGCCAACGTAGCCCCGCTTATGTTTCTGAAGTGGCACGTATTTGGCGCCAAGCCATTGACCGTTATAAAGCCAACCCCGATAACTTTGTCACCGATCCTAAATGGATGAAAGCGCTAGGAAAGCTTTCTGAAGGAAGTCAAACCACATTGGGTGCTTATCATCGCAAATGGCAATAATTAAAAGGTAAAACTATCATGCAGTACTCTTTAGGATCAGTGCTTTATTACTGGTCAAAACAGACATTAAACGACTTTTATCAACTCGCTATGCAAAGTGAAGCTGATATTATCTATCTCGGTGAAATGGTGTGTAGCAAGCGCCGTGAAATGAAACCCAATGATTGGATAGATCTTGCCCAGCAATTAGCTAAAAGTGGCAAGCAGATTGTATTGAGCTCCCTTGCTCTACTGCAAGCACCTTCAGAACTAAAAGAAATAACAAAATTAGTCGATAACGGCGAGTTTTTACTTGAAGCGCACGACTTTGGCGTGATTAACATGTTAGTGGATAGAAAACTGCCATTTGTGGCTGGGCATGGCCTCAACTGCTACAACGCCCAAGCGCTGAATATTCTACTGCGCCAAGGAATGACCCGTTGGTGCATGCCTGTTGAGCTCTCCCGTGATTGGCTGATTAACTTACTCAATCAATGTGAAGAAATCGGTATTCGTCATAAATTCGAGGTGGAGGTCATGAGTTACGGTCATCTTCCCCTTGCCTATTCTGCACGCTGCTTTACCGCACGTTCAGAAAACAAACAAAAAGATGATTGTGAAACCTGCTGTATTAATTACCCTCAAGGGCGCAAGGTGCTTTCCCAAGAGCAACAACAAGTGTTTACCTTAAATGGTATCCAAACACTCAGTGGTGACTGCTATAACCTCGGGAATGAGTTGGCATCGATGAAAGGTTTGGTGGATATTGTGCGCATTTCCCCTGAAAGCGTTGAGTCCTTAGATATACTTACTCAGTTTAAAGCCAATGAAGATGGCATGGTGCCATTGCGTATTGAAAACCAGAGCTGTAACGGCTACTGGCGACAAATTGCGGGCTTGTTGATGGTGCCTTGATATACAATAGGTAATGAGCTCGAACTATGGCTCATTACCTTAACCAAATAGTTCACTGTGCGAACCAATATCAACGAAAGTGATTAAATTACCCTTATCTGACAAGCGATAAACCAGTAAGAAATCACCACCAATATGAAGCTCCCTAGCCCCTTGCCATTCATGACCTTCTAATTCATGATCAAAATATTCTTTTGGTATCATTTTTTGAGAAAACAGAAGTTCCATAACAAGAATAGCCGCATTCATGTCCCTACGACCTGCTCGATTATATCGTTCCCATGACTTTTTAAACGTCGGTGTATAAGCAACCTGCCTTGGTTGCTTAGCTCGCTTATTATTTGGCTTTTGAGTCAACTTTGCTTAACTCCGCCATCATTTCGTTAATTGAATCGTAATGCTGCTCAATAACTTTAGCTTCTTTCAACGCTAGTGTCGTTTTTAGCGAAGGTTGTTTACGCTTGATTTCAAAAGGAACTCTTTGCTCTTGAACCACTTGCTCTAAAAACAAGCGGATAGCTGCGCTAATAGTCAAACCACAGTCTTGTAATACACTTGCGGCTTCCGCTTTTAATTGTTCATCAATTCGACTACGAACATCAGTTGTTTTCAATAGTGTTGACATATCATACCTCACACATGCTAAATGTAGCTACATTGTGGCTACATTATGGCTTAGTATAGCATTTGCCGATAAATTAGTCACACTCTCTCTCTAAGTTACCTTTTCCAATAAACCATAAACACTATTAAATATTAATGCCGATGCCTGCGCCAGCGGTTAAACGAGTGAGTTAAATGACGTAACTCCCCATCACGCAGCATACCAATAAAGACCCCGATGACGGTATAAATCACGCCTAGCGTCAGCATCATCACAATATCCATAAGTACATCACTAAACGGTAAGCCCATTTGGTTAAGGCCAGCCATGGCATTTGTTGCCCATGTAGACGGCAGTGCAGAGGCTATCATTCGCACCCAATCGGGCATGGCTTGTAACGGCCAAATCGTACCTGACATATAAAACACGGGTGTAGTGATAAACGCCAATGTTAAGTAAATCATTTCCACACTGCGTAAGCATTCCGTGACCAACTTGCCAAGGCCAAGTACAGCTAACAAGAATGGGAAAGTAAACAACCAAATCACATACAGTGGCGCTTCTTGTCGGAACCCCAATACCCATGGCCAAAGGGCAAAAAATACCGTTGATAAAAACAGCCAAATCGGGATCAACGCCGATAATGCCCCTAAATAAACAGCTAACGGCGGTTTTCCTTTAGGTGTAGAACGAACAGCAATACTGACTCGCACGCAAGCAATCAACAAGGAGTGTTGTAACAGCATAACCAACAAGCCTGGGAAAACAATCGCCGCAAAGCTAACACCTGGGTTATACAAGGGCTCTGTTTCACTACGCACAGGGGTAATAATGACCTTGGCTTGTTCTTGGCTATAACCCGCTTTGGTTAATAATTGCGTGTTATAGGCATTAAGCAATGTTTGGTACGCCTTAGAAAGCTCCTGCTGAATTTGCCCACTCGCCAAGCGGTTTGTTGCATCCCCATACACAGGCACGGTAATATTTTTACCACTTAATAAATGTTGTTGAAAATCTGTTGGAATGATAATTATCGCAAATAATTTTCGAGCAATCATATCTTGGCGAGCTTGCGCAAGATTATCATAACCGTGCAACTGCACTTTAGGGGTCGCATCTAAATCACGGATCAATTCGCGGCTCGCCGTGCTGTGATCCATATCAATCACCGCAACAGGTAAGTCCCATAATACGGGTCTCGCATACACCAAACTCATCACACACAGTGACACCAAAAGGAGCAGCCACATAGGTTTTTCTAGCATCCCAAGTAACACTTTCCGGAAGGTCGCAAAATACACAGTCATTATGCAGCGCCTCCTTGGGTTTCCAATCGTTTCACCAAACGCTTACGCACTAAAAAAGCGGTAACAACAGGGTAAATCAGTAAAAACAAACAGACTTCGACTATCCGACCAAACGAAATTTCTCGTAAGAAAATATCAAACATTGCATTAAGCGTATGAGTTAACGGCTCGATATTCGAAATAATCTGCGCAGGCAAAATCA
Organism: Providencia xihuensis; assembly: GCF_041953405.1. Classification (NCBI taxonomy): domain Bacteria; kingdom Pseudomonadati; phylum Pseudomonadota; class Gammaproteobacteria; order Enterobacterales; family Morganellaceae; genus Providencia; species Providencia xihuensis. Next base: position 4,099,740 of record NZ_CP169565.1, read on the forward strand.
TCGCTAATTCAGGCACAGCCATCCCAGAGAAAGCTAATGCGATACTCACTAGCATCCCGATTAAGCTGTAAGCCATGATGGCGCTCGAGGTAAAGCTAAAGAGCAACAACCCGATACTTTGCGCCGCTATCACATAGAAGAAACCAACCACAATCATATACAGCGGGTTCCCTATCACTTTGGCGTCAAAAATTGTGACTAATGCTGCCAGTTCAATGGATAATAATGTACTGAAAAATAACGTATAAGGTGCCATTTTACCTAACAAAGCAGTGGCAAAAGGCTTGACACTCTGCAAAGTCGTACCGCGCGACATCGTGTAAATTGTCGCCGTTACTACAAACAGTTGGAGCATATGGATTGTCGCGGCAAACTGTTGATAATAAATATAACTGCCACTTGGATTGAACAAGCTGTCATAGGAAAGTGTCACTTGCGCTAACGGCGGCAAGGCTTTCCCCATCGACTTTGCCATTTCTTGACGGTATTTCGCATTGAGTTCTGCCACCAGCCCACTAAAGTCCTGAATAGCGTAACTCCCTGACGCGTAAAATAATGCATTGTAATACATCCGTAATTCAGGCTGACGCCCGCGAAGAACATCCTCTTCGAAATTATGGGGAATATACAATAATGCGTAGTCTTTTGAGCTCCCCAGCCTTTTAATGGAGGTACTGAGGTTATCGTCCACCGTTTTTACATCTGCATGAGGTCCCGCATTCAGATCGCGAATAATTTGCCGAGACACTGGGCTATGGTTATCATCCACCACCGAAACAGGCAGATCCATCAAAGTTCCCTCAGAAAAGTTAGCGCTAACTAACGTAAACAACATCAGCGGGAACAACCAGCTCAACCAATGAAAAACAGGGCTACGGATAGCCATTTGTGTTTCGCGGCTAAAAGCATGTTCAAAGCCGTGCCAAGCGAACTTTAATTTCATGGCAACACCTTTACTTATCCCAGTGCCATAACACACTCATACCAGGTCTTAACCCATCGATTGGCTCAACAGGATATAAACGAATTTCAAAGGTTTTTAAGTCAAAATCCCCTGTTGCACGCGTCGCTCGTTTCGTCGCATAGTCCCCTTTTGGTGCAATATAACGAATTTCTGCCTCAACCATTTTATTACCTAAAGCGGGGATATCGAGCTGAACTTTATCGCCTTTTTTCACACCCACTAAAATATCTTCGCGCAGATTATAAATAAAATATGCTTGCGGTAGGCGGATCAGTGATACCAGCGGGCTCCCCGCATTGAATAACTCACCAATTTCGGCAGGAATGGGGCCAACTTCACCATCGACAGGGGCTTTGACCTGTAAATCATCAATTTGTACTTGGATCTCAGCCAGTTTTTGCTCTGCTTGCTGTAAAGCCGCCTCATATTGGTGACGCTGCTCAATACGGTCCCCATGTTGCCCTTCATCTAAACGGGCTTTTGCCCCTTGGACTTGTGAGAAAGCAACCTCTTTGGCTTTACGTGCATTATCCAGCTCATTTGCTGAAACATAGCCTTTGCTTTTTAAATTACTTAAACGCGCATATTCTCGGGATGCATTTTGGTATTGCGAATTGGCTTGCGCTAACGATGCTTGTAAGTCGCGAATAGTTTCCGCTCGTGTCCCATTTAGAGATTGGTCAAGTTGTGCTTTGGCTTGGTCTCTTGCTGCTTTTGCAGCTTCATACTGTGCTTGCAGTTCAGGGCTTTCAAGGGTTAACAATAATTGTCCCTGTTTAACATCATCGCCACGCTCTACATGCCGTTCCATCACACGTCCTTTGGCTTTTGAAGTCACAATCACTTCAGGCGCATCCACTTCTCCCTGTAACAATAAATATTGATTATGGGAATGAAACAACGCCGCTGCTGCAATTAAGATAAGCATCAGCAAAATCAGTACTATTGTTCTTTTTTTCATTATTTATGCGAACCTTAAATAATAACGGGGGAAACTATTATCCCTAGAGTATGACAAGAAAATTAGGTATAGCGTTAATATATTCGTGCGCAAGATCACGAAAAGGCAGGTCTTTGTCTAATATTGAATCGATTTTTTTCTTATGTCAAATAGTGATGAAACACCCTAATTCAAATGTCGATTACTTAACCAATGACTTACGGTATAATTACGAAGAAAATAAATATTAAAAATAGATAGCCCAAGTGAATAATTCCGCTCATACACAGCGCTAAAAAGTCTGTCGTGAAATCGCCGAATTCTCCACTTACCACAATGCAAAATTTAACGAGCCATGCTCTAAATAGTTCGCATTGTGGGTAGGCGACCAGAGAGGATATCTTGGGGAGCATACATCAGTATGTGACCCAAGTAGCCGAGTGCGGTCAACACCCCCGCAATGTGAAACACGACGAGCCATGCTCTAAATAGTTCGCATTGTGGGTAGGCGACCAGAGAGGATATCTTGGGAACATACACCAGCATGTGACCCAAGTAGCCGAGTGCGGTCAACACCCCCACAATGTGAAATATGACGAGCCATGCTCTAAATAGTTCGCATTGTGGGTAGGCGACCAGAGAGGATATCTTGGGAACATACACCAGCATGTGACCCAAGTAGCCGAGTGCGGTCAACACCCCCGCAATGTGAAACACGACGAGCCATGCTCTAAATAGTTCGCATTGTGGGTAGGCGACCAGAGAGGATATCTTGGGAACATATACCAGCATGTGACCCAAGTAGCCGAGTGTGGCCAACACCCCCGCAATGTGAAACACGACGAGCCATGCTCTAAATAGTTCGCATTGTGGGTAGGCGACCAGAGAGGATATCTTGGGGAGCATACATCAGTATGTGACCCAAGTAGCCGAGTGCGGCCAACACCCCCGCAATGTGAAACACGACGAGCCATGCTCTAAATAGTTCGCATTGTGGGTAGGCGACTAGAGAGGATATCTTGGGGAGCATACATCAGTATGTGACCCAAGTAGCCGAACGCAGTCAACACCCCCACAATGTGAAATATGACGAGCCATGCTCTAAATAGTTCGCATTGTGGGTAGGCGACTAGAGAGGATATCTTGGGGAGCATACATCAGTATGTGACCCAAGTAGCCGAACGCAGTCAACACCCCCACAATGTGAAATATGACGAGCATATGACAAGCATGTACGAATTTGATTTAATTTTACTATTACTCCAACAAATGTGCGTCTATCTGGTTATTGCTTGGGCCCTTAGCCGCACTCCGCTCGTCATTCCATTATTAAAGGTCACTATCCGCTTACCTCATAAGGTGATGTGTTACCTGATTTTCTCTGTGTTTTGTATTATCGGGACGTATTTCGGCCTGCATATCAATGACTCCATCGCTAACACTCGTGCTATTGGTGCGGTATTAGGCGGCTTACTTGGTGGCCCTGCTGTTGGATTTGCTGTCGGTTTTACAGGTGGGATCCACCGTTATTCATTAGGGGGAATGAGTGCATTTGCCTGTATGGTTTCGACGATTGTGGAAGGGCTAATTGGTGGGTTGGTGCATCGTTACTATATGAAACGCGGTGAAATTAATAAAATTTTTAACCCTGTTACCGCCAGTTGTGCCACGTTTGTTGCTGAAGTCCTTCAGATGCTCATTATCCTGTTATTGGCTCGCCCCTTCGATGAAGCGGTTGAACTGGTGAGAAGTATTGTCGCACCAATGCTGGTCGCGAATACCATTGGCGCTGCCATGTTTATTCGTATTCTGCTCGACAGACGTGCGATTGTGGAAAAATACACCACTGCCTTTTCTGCACAAGCCCTTAAAATCGCCTTAACCACTGAGGGTATTTTACGCAAAGGCTTCAATGCAGATAACAGTATGAAGGTCGCCAAAATTATTTATCAAGAACTCGAAATTGGCGCGGTTGCAATTACGGATCGAGAAAAAATACTCGCCTTTATTGGTATCGGTGCAGACCATCACCGACCTGGCACACCAATCTCATCCAATCAATCCAGACAAGCCATTGATAATAACGAAGTTGTTTATGCTGATGGCAATGAAACACCCTATAAGTGTTCTCTGTGCCCAACGTGTAAACTCGGCTCTGCTCTCGTCATCCCCTTACGGGGTGAAAATGACCGAGTCATTGGCACCATAAAGCTTTATGAGGCCAAAAATAGCTTATTTAGCTCAATTAACCGTACATTAGGCGAAGGTATTGCCAGCTTGTTTTCTGCACAAATCTTAGCGGGTCAATACGAACGCAATAAACAGTCACTACTGCAATCGGAAGTGAAACTACTCCATGCCCAAGTGAATCCTCACTTTTTGTTTAATGTACTCAATACGTTGCAGGCCGTGATCCGCAAAGACAGCCAACAAGCGGGGCAGTTGGTTCAATATATTTCGACCTTTTTCCGTAATAACCTCAAACGTCCAGAACAAAGCGCTACCTTGGGTGAGGAAATCGAACATATCAATGCCTATTTACAGATAGAAAAAGCGCGTTTTCAAGATAGCTTGCAAATCCATATTGAAATTCAAGAAGAAGCTAAACACGTCGAACTGCCCGCATTTACCTTGCAACCCCTTGTTGAGAATGCAATTAAACACGGCACCTCACAGTTATTAGAGACAGGATATATTACAATACGCAGCTATATCGGCAGTGAACATGTATATATCGAAATAGAGGACAATGCGGGGTTATATAAACCAGCAAAACAAAGTGATGGCCTTGGGATGGGCTTGGTCGATAGACGCCTGCGCTTAAAATATGGCGAACAATATGGCATTAACGTAGAACATGAACCAGAAAAATTTACCCGAATGAAAATCCGTCTGCCGTACTTGGCGGCACCCTAATAATGATAATGTAACCCTATGAATGTATTAATTGTTGATGATGAACCCCTTGCGCGGGAAAACGTCCGTTGCTTACTCGAAGAACACGATGATATTGACATTATTGGTGAATGCGCGAACGCCATCGAGGCAATAGGCATCATTCATAAAAAAAAGCCTGATGTGGTCTTTCTTGATATCCAAATGCCGCGACTAACAGGCTTAGAAATGGTGCGCATGTTGGATCCCGAAGACCGCCCTTATATTGTATTTCTGACCGCCTTCAATGAATTTGCCATCCAAGCATTCGAAGAACATGCGTTTGATTACCTGTTAAAACCCCTTGAACCTGAACGACTCGAAAAAACCTTAAATCGCTTACGCCAAGGTAAGCAAAAGCAGAACCTTGAACTTCTGGGCAACAATGAACCGCTGAAATTTATCCCGTGTACAGGCCATAGCCGTATTTACTTAATGAAGCTTGATGAAGTTTTGTATGTCACATCGCGTATGAGCGGTGTTTATGTGATGAGCACACAAGGACAAGAAGGTTTTACTGAGCTGACACTACGCACATTAGAGATGCGTACCCCGCTGGTGCGCTGCCACCGACAATATTTGGTGAATATGACCCAACTGAATGAAATTTTGTTTGGTGATAGCGGGCAAGCCGAGTTGGTGCTCAGCTCTGGTGAACATATTCCTGTCAGCCGCCGCTACCTAAAGCCGCTAAAAGAGGCGCTGGGGTTGGTTTGAGTGACGCTTCAACTTCCTACGAACAAACTTGGTGTATAAATTAATAATAAATTTGTACATCTAACTGATTTTTTCTATAATCAGAAATATAAGTTCAAAAAATACACAATACGTTATTCTGGGTTGTGTGTTCACTATTTATAGGAACAAAATATGTCTAATACAATGTCGCAAAAAGCAGCACGTGAAGGCCTTGGTAACCCTGAGCTCTTTAAGGGCGGCGTTTTTGTAACAAAAAATGGGCAATCTGAGCTGTTTATCCAAACAAGTGAAGAACGTGAAATAGAGCTAAAAGAAAGGGAAAGAGAGCGCCAAGCAAATGCGCTGCTAAAATTGGTGATGGCAGCAAAAGATGATGTTAAAAATAAAAGAACCTTATCACCAGAAGAAGCGCTAGAAAAATTACGTGCAGCAAGAAAATAATGAAAGGAAATTGTGATGGAACACCCCTATACGGTCACCCTCGCAGAAACTGCATTATGGTCACTACAGGATGTAGAATCGTTTAAAATCAATTTTATGAGCAGTGTTCAAGCAGCCGCGTTTGTTGATGAGCTACTTTTATCATCCGTTAGAGCAATATCAGAAGATCCTAAGTGTTATCGCCCAAATCAAATGTTAGCCGATAATGGTCTACTAATTCGGGAGCGAATCGATATAACTAGCCAGTATCGTTGTTTATATGAATTTGATATGCAAACAAATCACGTTGTTATCCTACTTTTTATCAGCACAGCACAAGATTTAGAAAAAACGCTTTATCGCTACTACATACTTAGGTAAAAATGGCTAACAAAAAACCCGCATTTCCAAGAAGTGCGGGTTTTCATTTTATTAGGGAATAACTTCCCTAAAACCTAGCAATTACGCGTTATGACTGCTGCTACGACGACGAGGTGCCGCATTCGGGCCATCTTGGCGTGGAGCGGAATTACCACGGTCACGGTTACCACCACCACGACGTTCACCACCACCACGGCGCTCACCGCCACGGTCATTTCGACGACCTGCACCGAAACCACCTTCGCTACCACCTTCACGGCGTGGGCCACCACGACGCTCACCGCCACCGCGGCGTTCGAATGGCTGTGCATCACCGATCAGTTGCATTTGCGTTGGTTTATTCAAAATACGCGCACGGCTTAAGTGAGTTAGCACATCTGTTGGCATACCTTTTGGTAATTCAATTGTCGAGTGAGTTCCGTACAATTTGATATTACCGATATAACGGCTGCTGATATCCGCTTCGTTAGCAATCGCACCAACAATGTGACGAACTTCCACACCATCATCACGACCAACTTCGATACGGTACATTTCCATGTCACCAACATCACGACGCTCACGACGGCCACCACGTTCGCCACGCTCTGCACGGTCAAAACCGTTGCCATTGCTATTACGGTCACGACGGTCACCACCACGGCGGTCATCACGGTCATTGAATTCACGACGTGGACGACGCGGTGCATCTGGTGGCAGGATCAGAGCACGTTCACCTTGAGCCATCTTCAATAACGCCGCAGCTAACGTTTCCATATCCACATCTTCTGATGGAGACATTTTCGCTAACAGTGAACGATATTGGTCTAAATCACTGCTTTCTAATTGCTGTTGAATTTTCTCAGCAAATTTCGCCTGACGACGTTGGCTCAGCAGATCGGCATCTGGTAGCTCAACTTCAGGGATAGTCAGCTTCATGGTACGTTCAACGTTACGCAGCAGACGGCGCTCACGGTTCTCAACGAACAGTAATGCACGACCTGCACGACCTGCACGGCCAGTACGACCGATGCGGTGAACGTAAGACTCTGCATCCATTGGGATGTCGTAGTTAACCACTAAGCTAATACGCTCAACGTCCAGACCACGCGCTGCAACGTCAGTCGCGATCAAGATATCCAAACGGCCATCTTTTAAGCGTTCTAAAGTTTGTTCACGCAGTGCTTGGTTCATGTCACCGTTTAGTGCCGCACTGTTGTAGCCATTGCGTTCTAACGCTTCAGCGACTTCTAATGTTGCATTTTTGGTACGCACGAAAATAATCGCTGCGTCAAAGTCTTCTGCTTCTAAGAAACGTACTAACGCTTCATTTTTACGCATACCGTACACAGTCCAATAGCTTTGAGCAATATCTGGACGAGTTGTAATGCTAGCCTGAATACGAATTTCTTTCGGGTCTTTCATAAAACGACGTGTAATACGACGAATTGGCTCAGGCATTGTTGCAGAGAACAGCGCAGTTTGGTGTTCTGCTGGAATTTGGCTCATGATGTTTTCAACATCTTCAATGAAGCCCATACGCAGCATTTCATCAGCTTCGTCTAAGACTAAGCCTTTTAATTTAGATAAATCTAACGTGCCACGTTTCAGGTGATCAAGCAGACGACCTGGTGTACCCACAACAATTTGTGGCCCTTGGCGCAATGCACGTAATTGCACGTCATAACGTTGACCACCATACAGGGCAACAACGTTCACGCGGTTCATATGTTTAGAGAAATCGCTCATTGCTTCAGCAACTTGTACAGCCAACTCACGAGTTGGTGCAAGCACTAAAATTTGCGGAGCTTTCAAGTCTGGGTCAATGTTTTGCAGTAATGGCAAGCTAAATGCAGCGGTTTTACCACTACCTGTTTGTGCCATACCTAATACATCGTTGCCATCCATTAACAATGGAATACATTGTTGCTGGATTGGAGAGGGTTTTTCGTATCCCAGGTCGTTCAGTGCTGTCAAAATAGATGCTGATAAACCTAACTCAGCAAAAGAAATATCGGTCTCAGTAGTCATGTAAAGGTGCCTCATACATAGTGGCAGCCAGTTTACATAACCATCGGAAAATTATTTCGGTCATTTTCATTTAAAATGTGAACTGGCTCAAATTGTGTTTATTAAACGAACAAATAGGCCTTCACCCCGAGGGATGATGACTTAAAAATTTTTCAATGAAATGTTCGTCAGCTATTGCTGGCCCGATTCTAAAAGGTCGTCTTGTTCTTGGCCTAACAGCGCCAATTCCAACAATGCATAGCGGTGTTCAACAAAGCTGTGAGCGTTGTTAGCTACCGTCAGTTTGAATAACGCAAGTGCGCTATCCTTATCCCCCAGACTTAGGTAATGTTTACCTAAATAGAAGTTAGTTTCACTGAGATGCTCAGCGAGCGAAGTGTTATCCGTAGATGTTTCCTTCAAACGCGCCATCAATGTATTTTCATTGATATTGCCAAGATAGAATTCTACGATATTCCAGCCCCATTGCCCTTTCTCCGCTTGGTTGTAGCGGGCAGCAAGATTATCTTGCGCCATACGCGGGTCTATGTCTTTCTCGACGAGATAAAGCCACAGAGTACGAAAAGGATCATTTGGATCTATCTGATAATACGCCAGCAGATCATCCTGCGCTAGTTTGTACCGTTCACCGTAATATAATGCGATGCCACGATTCATCCGCGCGAAATTGTAAGTTGGATCAAGCTCTAAAACAGAATCAAACGCTTCATAGGCAGCATCATAATTGCCTGCCTGCGTAAAATATATCCCTAAAAAATTAAAAACTTCAGGAATATCAGGACGTATGGCTAACGCAGTCGAAAAATCGTTACGTGCCAGCGCCCTTAAACCGAGACTATCATACAACACACCGCGCTCATATAAAAGCTGTGCGTACTCATCATCGGTTAAAGATCGGCTCGCAAGGATTTGTTCCATACGAGCCAATATCACTTCTTGCTGTAATGAAGGTTGAAGAGGAACGGCAAATACCTCGTTCTTTCGCCAATCTTTGCTACTACATCCAATAATAACAAAAAAGATAAGCGCCAAGAGCACACGCGGGAGCGTGCGATAATCTCTCACCCGAAGACAGATACTGTTCAGCATACTCCGTCCTTACATTACCACGCTTTACAAATTATGGTTTCAGCCAATTGGCCGATAGCACCCTACAATGTAGGGTGCTGTTTTTTAGGTCAGCTTACTCTGCTGAGTCCTGTGGCTGTGCACCTGACTCTTCAGTTGGTGCAACGGCTTCTTTCATGCTCAGGCGAATACGGCCTTGACGGTCGATTTCTAATACCTTAACAGGAACTTCTTGACCCATTTGCAGGTAATCAGTCACTTTCTCTACGCGTTTATCCGCGATTTGAGAAATATGTACCAAACCTTCTTTACCGCCACCGATTGCAACAAATGCACCGAAATCAACGATACGCGTCACTTTACCTGGGTAAATGCGACCGACTTCAACTTCAGCGGTGATGTCTTCAATACGACGAATTGCTTCTTTCGCTTTCAGGCCATCAGTTGCTGCAATCTTCACAGTACCATCATCTTCGATTTCAATCGTTGTGCCAGTTTCTTCCGTTAATGCACGGATCACTGAACCACCTTTACCGATGACATCTTTGATTTTGTCTGCATTAATTTTGATTGTATAAATGCGTGGTGCAAATTCAGAGATTTCTTCACGTGGACCATTAATCGCTTGTTCCATTGTACCAAGAATGTGCAGACGCGCACCTTTTGCTTGGTTCAGAGCAACTTGCATGATTTCACGTGTGATACCTTCGATTTTGATGTCCATTTGCAGTGCACTGATACCTTCACGGCTACCTGCAACTTTAAAGTCCATATCACCTAGGTGGTCTTCGTCACCTAAGATGTCAGACAGAACAACGAAATCGTCACCTTCTTTCACCAGGCCCATTGCAATACCAGCAACAGCGGCTTTGATTGGTACACCTGCATCCATCAGTGCTAATGATGCACCACAAACAGACGCCATTGATGATGAACCATTGGATTCAGTAATTTCAGAAACAACACGGACTGTGTATGGGAAATCAGCGTGATCTGGCATCACCGCTAACACACCACGCTTCGCTAAACGACCATGACCGATTTCACGACGTTTAGGTGAACCTACCATGCCTGTTTCACCAACAGAGTATGGAGGGAAGTTGTAGTGGAACAAGAAGCGATCAGTGTATTCGCCCATTAATTGGTCGATAACTTGCGCATCACGTTCAGTACCCAGAGTTGCCGTTACCAGCGCCTGAGTTTCACCACGCGTAAACAGTGCGGAACCGTGAGTACGTGGTAAAACACCCGTACGAACGTCCAGTGCACGAACCATGTCTTTCTCGCGACCATCGATACGCGGCTCACCACGGATAACACGAGTACGAACAACTTGCTTTTCTAAGTTAGCTAAAATATCTGACACTTCAGATACATCAACGTTTTCGTCTTCCGCAACTAATACTGCAGTGACTTCTTCTTTGATTAAATCAACTTGTGCGTAACGTTCTTGTTTCTCAGTGATACGATAAGCATCACCCATGCGGCTTTCTGCTAATGCAGCCACGCGATCATGCAGGGCTTGGTTAACTGGCTCTGGCTGCCAATCCCATTTCTCTTTGCCCGCTTCTTTAACTAATTCATTGATGTTCTGAATAACAACTTGCTGTTGGTCATGGCCAAATACCACTGCACCTAACATTTGCTCTTCACTTAACAGCTCAGCTTCAGATTCAACCATCAATACTGCGTTGTCAGTACCTGCAACGACTAAATCTAAGCGGCTTTTTTTCAGTTCATCAGCCGTTGGGTTCAGAACATATTGGTCATCGATAAAACCAACACGCGCAGCACCGATTGGGCCATTGAATGGAACACCTGACAGTGCTAATACTGCAGATGCACCGATCATCGCAACGATATCTGGGTTAACTTGTGGATTAACAGACACAACGGTTGCAATAATTTGGATTTCGTTCAAGAAACCTTCTGGAAACAGAGGACGCAGTGGACGGTCAATCAAACGAGCGATTAACGTTTCACCTTCACCAGGACGACCTTCACGGCGGAAGAAACTCCCTGGGATACGGCCGGCAGCGTAAGTACGCTCTTGATAGTTAACCGTTAAAGGGAAGAAATCTTGGCCTTCTTTAACTTTTTTCTGTGCCACGGCAGTCACAAATACTGCGGTGTCATCCATGTTAACCATAACTGCGGCTGATGCTTGACGAGCAATCATGCCTGTTTCAATCGAGACGGTATGTTGACCGTACTGGAATTTACGAACAATAGGATTTAACACAATAATACCCTTTTTGTAAGGCTACCTGAGCATCTCGGGTAGCATTGGCTTATTCTTCCTACAGCCTCGCGACTAATGAGAAGATTGATATTCCAGTCATCAACGTTCTCATTAGCCGCGCGAATCGGATGTAGCGAAGAGGCATACTAAAACAGTTAATTACGACTTATAGCTTAACATTTAAGTTAAGTACAATTCGAGTATTACTTCAACTTTCAAAATAACTTTTAGAAGAAAAGGGGCCATTTGGCCCCTTTCCTCTGAAACTGACAAGATTAACGACGCAGACCCAGACGCTCGATCAGAGCTGTGTAGCGTGCGATATCTTTACCTTTCAAGTAAGCTTGTAAGCGACGACGCTGAGCAACCATACGCAGCAGACCACGACGGCTGTGGTGATCTTTTTTGTGCTCTGCAAAGTGGCTTTGCAGGTGGTTGATTTGTGCAGTCAGCAGAGCGATTTGAACTTCGCTTGAACCAGTGTCATTTTCACCGCGGCCGAACTCAGCAACGATTTTAGCTTTCGCTTCATTACTTAGAGACATAATAAACTCCAAAATGATTAATGTAAGTGATGAGAGCCAATCTCTAATTTAGCATCTCAAGATTAAGCGCCGCTATTCTACGCTGCTTAACGCCGCAAAGCAATAAGAGCCACTATGCGGATTGTTCATTTTCCACGACCAAACGCTTCGGTGCAAGGCGGCCATCTTCGCTGATAAGCGCAATACCAATAAACCGTTGCTCTTCACCACAGGTGACACGAATCATGCAACCAGCTTCAAGGCCTTGAACTGCAGCTCGCACAGGTTGCCCCTGCTTGAAATAAGCCGCTGTTTCCTCTGTAATATTCACCGCGGGAAAATGAACAACTGCGGTATCCATCGGTAGCAATAAGGCATCCAGCAAGGATTCAAATGACCCTTCTTCTGCATCCACTTTCGCTCTCAATGCCGCCAATTGTTCTAATGTCACCATGCGTTCGTAAGGGTAGTTCGCCACTTGTAATCGACGCAAATAAGTGACATGCGCACCACAACCTAACATCTCACCTAAATCATCAATGATAGTGCGAATATACGTGCCTTTCGAACAATGAACTTCAAGTTCTAACTCATTATTTTCTAAACGAATAAACAGTAATTCATAGACGGTAATTGGACGCGCTTCACGTTCGACAGTAATGCCTTTACGTGCATATTCATATAATGGACGACCTTGGTGTTTCAACGCCGAATACATTGAAGGAACTTGCAATGTATCACCACGGAAAAATTCTAAGGCATCATCCAGTTGCTGCTGTGTAAACTCTACGTTACGCTCACTGATAATTTCGCCGTGTGAATCCGACGTGTCAGTACGTTGCCCAAGACGAGCAATCACGCGATAACGCTTATCTGAATCGAGTAAAAATTGGGAAAATTTCGTTGCTTCACCAAGGCAAACAGGCAGCATACCTGTCGCAAGTGGGTCTAGTGCCCCCGTGTGTCCAGCCTTGTTAGCATTAAAAAAGCGCCGCACTTTTTGCAGCGCATCATTTGAAGAAATATCCGTGGGTTTATCCAGCAGCACTACGCCGTCAATATTACGGCCGCTACGACGACGCCCCATTATTTTTCCTCTTTATCACTAACATCCGCACGACGTTTTTCATCATCACGGATCACGTTTGACACTAAATTAGACATCCGCATGCCATCAACAAGGGAGTTGTCATATTCAAACGTTAATTCAGGAATAATACGTAAGCGCATTGCTTTCCCAATTAACGAACGAATAAAACCAGCGGCTTCATTTAATGCTTTAATACCATCTGCCACCATTTCCTCTTCACTTTTATCATTAGCGATATTGAAGAAAGTGACAAAGACTTTACCGTATGCAAGGTCGCGAGATAATTCGACACCTGAAACGGTCGCCATGCCAATACGTGGGTCTTTAATCTCACGTTGTAAAATGATCGCAATTTCTTTTTGCATCTCTTGCGCAACGCGCTGAGAACGACTGAATTCTTTTGCCATCGTTATGTCTCCTGACAATAAAGGGGGCAATCGCCCCCTTATTAACACTATTTTGTAGTCACGATACTTCGTGGGCTCTCACAAAATTAACCGTCGATAGAACGTTTAACTTCAATGACTTCGAAGACTTCGATCATATCGCCGACGCGGACGTCGTTGTAGTTCTTAACGCCGATACCACATTCCATACCGTTACGAACCTCACTGACATCATCTTTAAAGCGACGCAGAGATTCTAACTCACCTTCGTAGATAACCACGTTATCACGCAGGACACGGATTGGGTTGTTACGTTTAATGGTACCTTCTGTAACCATACAACCAGCAACTGCACCAAACTTCGGTGATTTAAACACATCACGAACTTCTGCAAGTCCAATGATTTGCTGTTTGTATTCAGGCGCCAGCATACCGCTCATCGCTTGTTTGATTTCATCAATCAGACTATAGATGACGGAGTAGTAACGTAAATCAACGCTTTCACTTTCGATGACGCGACGAGCCGATGCATCTGCACGAACGTTAAAGCCAAGGATAATTGCATTAGATGCCGCAGCCAGTGTTGCATCTGTTTCGGTGATACCACCAACGCCAGAACCGATGATTTTCACTTTAACTTCATCTGTTGACAGTTTCATCAGAGAGTCAGTGATCGCTTCACACGTACCTTGAACATCCGTTTTCAGTACGATGTTCAGTTCAGAAACTTTACCATCTTCCATGTTAGCAAACATGTTTTCCAGTTTAGATTTCTGCTGACGTGCTAATTTAACATCACGGAATTTACCTTGACGATACAGAGCAACTTCACGCGCTTTTTTCTCGTCACGAACAACAGTCGCTTCGTCACCAGCAGAAGGAACGCTAGACAGACCTAAAATCTCAACAGGCATTGATGGACCTGCAGATTGAACATCTTTACCGAGTTCGTTGCGCATTGCACGAATACGGCCATATTCAAATCCACAAAGTACGATGTCACCTTTATTCAGAGTCCCTTCTTGAACAAGGATTGTTGCCACTGGGCCACGACCTTTGTCTAAGTATGACTCAACAACCACACCGCTTGCCATGCCTGTATAAACCGCTTTCAGCTCTAAAACTTCTGCTTGCAGTAACAGCGCATCAAGTAAATCGTCAATACCAGTACCCACTTTCGCAGAGACACCGATAAATTGAGTGTCGCCGCCCCACTCTTCAGAAATAACACCGTACTGAGACAGTTCATTTCTTACGCGGTCAATATCAGCTTCTGGCTTATCAATTTTGTTCACAGCAACAACGATCGGCACACCCGCTGCTTTCGCGTGTTGGATAGCTTCGATAGTTTGTGGCATTACGCCATCGTCCGCTGCAACAACCAGAACAACGATATCTGTTGCCTGAGCACCACGAGCACGCATAGATGTAAACGCGGCGTGACCTGGGGTGTCTAGGAAGGTAATCATACCTTTGTCAGTTTGAACGTGGTAAGCACCAATGTGCTGAGTAATACCACCCGCTTCACCTGATGCCACTTTCGTTGAACGAATGTAGTCAAGTAAAGAGGTTTTACCGTGGTCAACGTGACCCATGATGGTCACAACGGGTGCACGTGGTTCTTGTGCCGCAGAACCAGTGTCACGGTCATTCATTACCGATTCTTCTAACTCGTTCTCACGACGCAGAATAACTTTATGACCCATTTCTTCTGCCACTAATTGTGCAGTTTCTTGGTCAATAACTTGGTTGATGGTTGCCATTGCACCCATCTTCATCATCGTTTTGATGACTTGAGAACCTTTAACCGCCATTTTGTTAGCCAATTCGCCAACAGTAATGGTTTCACCGATAATGACATCGCGGTTTACGGCAGCGGCTGGTTTAGTAAAGCTTTGCTGTAAAGAACTCCCTTTACGCTGTTTACCTTTCGTACGACCAGAACGACCTGCTGCACGCTCTTCTTCGCGATCAGCTTTCTCAGAAAGTTTGTTACCTTTTTTCTGACGAGGTGCTTTCGCTGTACGATTACGTGAACGACGGCCTTCTTCTTTCTCATCACTTTCATCTTCTGCAGCACGAGCGTGCGTAGAGGTGGTTGTGTGATAATCACTGTCTTCTTCAGTTTTCGTTTCAGCCGTCCATTTTTCGCCGTTTTCTTCAGCCATTTTACGAGCTTCTTCAGCAACGCGGCGCGCTTCTGCTTCAACTTTACGCTGAGTTTCTTCTTCCGCTTTGCGTTTTAATTCCGCAGCTTCGGCTTCACGGCGTTGTTTGTCGGCATTGCTTTCTGGCGCTTTGCCTGCTTTTTGTTGATTTTCGCTTGGTTTCACTTTTTCTCTTTCCGCTACTTCGCGCGTCGCTTTATCTGCTGCTTCACGTTTTGCTTTCTCTTGGGCGTCACGTTTTGCCAATTCATCCGCTTCGCGTTTTGCAGTCTCTTCTGCTAAACGTTTAGCTTGTGCTTCACGTTGTGCCAGTTCTTCAGCTTCGCGCTGTGCCTGCTCTTCCGCTTCACGCTGCGCCTGTTCTTCCGCTTTAGCTTCTTCAGCATCACGGTTCACATAAGTGCGTTTTTTGCGGACTTCAACATTTACCGATTTGCTTTTGCCACCGGTGACGGGGACGCTCAGCGTACTACGAGTTTTACGCTGTAGTGTCAATTTGCTTGGCTGACCCGCTGCTCCGCCTTGTTCACGGTTTAAGTGGTTCAGTAAAGCTTCTTTTTCAGACTGACTAACAGAGTCATTCTCACTTTTTGTGATCCCTGCTTCAGCAAATTGCTGTACCAGGCGATCAGCAGTAGTTTGAATTTCCGTTGCCAATGATTTTACAGTTTCTGTCATGCCGTTCCTTCCTGCTACAGTGTTTACGCATCGTTACCGAACCAGCAAATATTACGTGCGGCCATAATGAGCGTACCTGCTTTCTCATTATCCAGACCTTCAATATCAATCAGGTCGTCGATGCCCTGCTCAGCAAGATCTTCCAGTGTACAGATACCACGAGTTGCCAAATTATAGGCCAGAGTACGATCCATACCTTCAAGATTCAACAATTCTTCTGCTGGCTGATTATCACCAAGACTCTCTTTTTGAGCCAATTCAATGGTGGTGAGGGCCGCTTTCGCTCTTTCACGTAGAACTTCAACGGTATCTTCATCAAGACCGTCAATTTCCAGAAGTTCATTAATAGGCACGTAAGCCAGTTCTTCTAACGTCGAGAAGCCTTCTTCAACAAGTGCAGTGGCGAACTCTTCATCAATATCAAGATGCTTGGTGAATGTGTCAATAGAAGCGTGTGCTTCTGCCTGATGTTTTGCTTGCAGCTCTTCTGCGGTCATGACGTTGAGTTCCCATTTGTCATCACCACGGTGTTTCTTCAGTAACTGAGCCGCTAAACGCACGTTTTGTCCGTTACGTCCAATTGCTTGGGCTAAGTTGCTGCTTTCTACGGCAACATCCATCGTACATTTGTCTTCATCGACTACGATAGATGCAACATCAGCCGGAGCCATTGCATTAATAACGAATTGAGCTGGGTTATCATCCCATAACACAATATCAATTCTCTCGCCGCCTAATTCACTTGAAACGGCTTGAACTCGCGCACCACGCATACCAACACAAGCACCCACTGGGTCAATACGCTTATCGTTGGTTTTTACTGCGATTTTGGCACGAGAACCTGGATCACGCGCGGCAGCTTTAATTTCAATAATTTCTTCGCCAATTTCTGGCACTTCAATACGGAATAATTCAACCAGCATTTCAGGGCGAGAACGCGTAACGAAAAGTTGTGCGCCACGAGCTTCAGGACGTACATCATACAGGACTCCGCGGATGCGGTCACCTGGACGGAAGTTTTCACGTGGCAACATATCTTCACGCAAAATAACCGCTTCAGCATTGTTACCTAAGTCTAATGTGATGTTTTCACGGTTAACTTTCTTCACTTGAGCGGTGATGATTTCACCTTGATGCTCACGGAATTGGTCAACAACCATCGCACGTTCTGCTTCACGTACTTTCTGTACGATAACTTGTTTTGCTGTTTGCGTCGTAATACGGTCGAACACAACAGATTCAATTTGATCTTCAACATAACCGCCTAATTGCAGTTCTGGATCTTCAAATTGTGCTGCCTCTAACGTGATTTCACGCGTTGGCATTGTCACTTCATCAACAATTAACCAACGACGGAAAGTGTCGAAATCACCTGATTTACGGTCAATTTCAACACGGACATCGATTTCTTGCTCGTATTTCTTTTTGGTCGCCGTCGCTAATGCAGTTTCCAGAGCCTCGAAGATTTTTTCACGAGGGAGGGATTTTTCGTTAGAAACCGCTTCTACAACAGCCAGAATTTCTTTATTCATCCTAGTTGCCTCATTGAACTTTATTAAAAGTGGGGTACCAAGTTAGCTTTCTGGATGTTGCCGAGGGCGAACACCTCATCCTTACCATCTACAGTAACCGTAATCATTTCACCGTCTACGGATTTGATAATACCTTGCCATCTACGGCGGTTCTGCATCGCTATACGTAAAGCCAGAGCAACCTCTTCACCGATAAAACGCTCATAGTGAGCAACGGTGAATAATGGGCGTTCAAGCCCTGGTGACGATATTTCCAGGTTATAAATCACGGAAATTGGGTCTTCGACGTCCAATACCGCACTCACCTGATGGCTGACATCAGCACAATCATCAACAGTGATGCCTTCTTCACTATCGATGAAGACACGCAGTGTCGATGTGCGACCACGGACAAACTCTAAGCCAACAAATTCAAAGCCTAGTGCCTCCACCGGTGCTGAAATCATCTCTGTTAATTTCTGTTCTAATGTGGACAAGCCCACCCCCAGACATAAAAAAAGGGCATATAGCCCAGTTAATTCGATTGTCAAATAACAAAAAACCCCGAAATTCGGGGCTTTTGTAACTGGACCCTGTAGTGCACGGGTTCACCATGTTCTTATTATACCTTTAAAGTCTAGAGAAATCGATGAGAAATTTGAGCGCTAGGTTTGATAATAAACCTTATTACTGCATGATGACTACATCGGATAACTGTTATTGACTATGATACTAACAAGGTATGTTAAATAAGAAATGGTTGCGGGAGCTGGATTTGAACCAACGACCTTCGGGTTATGAGCCCGACGAGCTACCAAGCTGCTCCATCCCGCGTTCGAAAACGTGACATATTCTACACAGATAACCTGTAAATCACAAGCTATCTAAAATAATGGTGCCGAGGACGGGACTTGAACCCGTACGCCCGTTTTGTAGGCACTACCACCTCAAGGTAGCGTGTATACCAATTTCACCACCTCGGCACTGAGGCGAGGTTACCAATGGGACATCAATAACCTCAAATTTTTAACTTCTTACTCATTTCTGAGTTTACTGCTTAATGATGGCATAATTGCCTTCATTCGGAATCTTTAACACTTAACGAGGAATGTCGCTCGTTGGTGTAGCTGGTGCTGCCGGAACGTCTGTTGGTTGCTCGACTTTTGTAGGTTCACTAATGTTTTCCCACTTACTACCACTACCAGTTCCATACTTATTCGCAGTCATGTTGCCAAGTATTAAACTGACGATGAAAAACACAGCAGCCAAGATTCCAGTCATACGGGTCATGAAGTTACCTGAACCCGATGAACCAAACAGTGTTGCAGAAGCGCCCGCACCGAATGATGCACCCATGTCAGCACCTTTACCTTGCTGTAACATAATCAGACTAATCAGGCTGATAGCTGCTATCAAGAGGATAATTAAAAGAGCTACGTACATTTGAGTTACCTATTCAGTTGCGGTGCATAGCCTTTGCTATGACCTCTATTACTGCACACCTACTCATTCACTGCGATAAAGGAAAGCCCTTACAGGATTGAGCAGGTGCGAATACTAACCAAAGCTGAGCCGACAAGCAAGTCTATTTTGAGCTCATTTGCTTATTTGCAGAAAAAAACAACAAATCAGTGAAATATTACTCAACCTAACTTAACCGCAATTAACCTGCCGCTTTTACCGCATCAGCAATACGATTTGCCATCGCAGTGACATCAGCTTCATTTTCACCTTCAACCATGACGCGAATTAACGGTTCAGTTCCTGATTTTCTCAGCAATACACGGCCTTTGCCTGCCAATTGTTTTTCAACTTCTTCATTAGCAGCAACCACGGCATCACTTTGCAAAGGATCGTGCTTACCTTTAAAGCGTACGTTGACTAACACCTGTGGCAATAATTTCATACCGCTGCACAAGTCGTGAAGGCTCATATGATTGCGAACCATGGCGCTCAGCACCTGTAAACCCGCAACGATCCCGTCACCTGTAGTCGTTTTATCCAGCAAAATCACGTGGCCTGAGTTTTCAGCCCCCATGCGCCAGCCTTTTTCCTGTAGTTTTTCGAGTACATAGCGGTCACCCACTTTTGCACGTTCAAATGGAATGCCAAGCTGTTTCAGGGCGATTTCTAACCCCATATTACTCATCAATGTACCAACAACACCGCCTTTTAATTGACCTTGGCGTAGTGCTTCACGAGCAACAATAAAGAGGATCTGGTCGCCATCAACTTTTTCGCCGAGGTGGTCAACCATAATAATACGGTCACCATCACCATCAAACGCTAAGCCAACATGGGCTTTTTCTTCTAACACTTTTTGTTGCAACTGGCGAACATCTGTTGCACCACATTCTTCGTTGATATTGATACCGTTTGGATCGCAACCAATCGTGATAACTTCAGCACCTAATTCGCGAAATACGTTTGGTGCAATATGGTAAGTCGCCCCATTTGCGCAGTCGATGACAATTTTTAAACTAGAGAGACTTTGTTCGTTCGGGAACGTCCCTTTACAGAATTCGATGTAACGCCCCGCCGCATCCACGATACGGTTTGCACGGCCTAATTCGGCAGATTCAACACAAGTAATCGGTTTTTCCATTTCGGCTTCAATAGCTTCCTCTACTTCATCAGGAAGTTTTGTCCCATCAATAGAGAAAAATTTAATGCCATTATCATAATAAGGATTATGAGAAGCCGAAATAACAATCCCCGCTTCAGCGCGGAAAGTACGAGTCAAATAAGCAACAGCAGGGGTTGGCATTGGACCCGTAAAAGAGGCCGATAAACCCGCGGCAGCTAAACCTGCTTCTAAGGAAGACTCCAACATATAGCCAGAAATACGCGTATCTTTACCGATGATAATCTTACGTGAACCGTGACGAGCTAGCACTTTTCCTGCAGCCCAACCTAATTTTAAAACAAAATCAGGGGTAATTGGGCTGTCACCCACTTTGCCACGAATACCATCAGTACCAAAATATTTACGAGAGCTCATACGCTTATCTTTCCTTTTCTGACAGAGTCATCTGTACCACTTGCATCGCTTGTACGGTTTCTTTCACATCATGAACACGAATGATATGTGCCCCTTGCATTGCTGCAATCACTGCACAAGAGAGGCTGCCCGCGAGGCGTTCTTGCGGTGGAACATTCAATAATTGTCCAATCATAGATTTACGTGACATCCCTGCCAATAGCGGTAGTCCGAAATTATGAAATTGTTCTAAGTTTGCCAATAATTGGTAATTATGCGACAAGTTCTTCCCAAATCCAAAGCCTGGATCAAGGATTATTTGCTGCCGCT
Source organism: Providencia xihuensis (assembly GCF_041953405.1). Classification (NCBI taxonomy): domain Bacteria; kingdom Pseudomonadati; phylum Pseudomonadota; class Gammaproteobacteria; order Enterobacterales; family Morganellaceae; genus Providencia; species Providencia xihuensis. The sequence goes on from NZ_CP169565.1 coordinate 4,121,065, forward strand.
CAATTCCCGCGGCCATACAACGGGCAATTTCGCCTTCAAGATAGGTTTGTACTTCGTGTACCACATTTTCATAATTAGGTGCTTCTTGCATCGTTCTTGGCTGACCTTGCATATGCATAATGCACACGGGCAACCCCGTTTGCGCCGCCACGCGTAATGCGTCTGGTTCATGAAGTGAACGAATATCATTAATGATATGCATACCTGCTTTTGCTGCTTCAGCCATGACTTGCGCTTTCGAAGTATCAACAGAAATCCATACATCAAACTGCTTAGCAATGGCTTCCACAACAGGAACAACACGGTCTAATTCTTCATTCACTGATACCTCAGCGGCACCAGGGCGTGTTGATTCGCCACCGATATCGATAATCGTTGCACCTTCTTGTACCATTTTAGCAACATGATCTAGCGCATCATGATAAAGATTATGGGTGCCACCATCTGAAAATGAATCAGGAGTAACATTCAAAATCCCCATCACTTGCACAGTAGATAAGTCAAGGAGGCGGCCTCTGGCTTTGATATGCATATTTATTTTTCCTTAACGAAAAAAACCCCAGCGAACTGGGGCTTTATGATTTATTTTAACGACAGCTTATTGTGGCTTGTTATCGTTATTATCTGATGGGTTTGATTCACCAGAATTATTACTTGGCTCTTCAGCACTGTTCTGTGGTTCTTCAGATTGAGGTTTTTCAGCTGTTTTCTCAACATTTGATGGACCTTTACCAAATGTTCCTGTCACATTGCTGACTTTTTTGTCCTCATCCCAACCCGCAGGTTCACGTACTGGACGACGATTCATTAAATCATCAATCATTGGCATATCGATAGTTTCATATTTCAGTAATGCATCTTTCGTTGCATGCAGAATATCAATATTGTCTTCCAATGTTTTGTATGCCAATTGGTAACAGTGATCTAGGATTTTCTTGATTTCTTCATCGACAATACGCGCTGTTTCATCAGAAATTCCTGAACCATTACCAGAAGAACGACCTAAGAATGCAGGACCTTCTTCTTTCGAGTATTGCATTGGGCCTAAACGGTCTGAGAAGCCCCACTGCGTGACCATGTTACGTGCTGTATTGGTGGCAAACTGAATATCGGAAGAAGCACCTGTGGTGACTTTTTCACGACCGTAAATCAGTTCTTCAGCAATACGACCTGCATAAGCTGTTGCAATCATACCTTCGAGTTTCAAGCGGCTACGGCTCACTTCATCACCTTCTGGTAAGAAGAATGCCACACCTAACGCTTGACCACGAGGAACGATAGTTACTTTATGAACAGGGTCATGTTCTGGCATCAAATGACCGATAATCATATGGCCACCTTCGTGGTAAGCCGTTGATTCTTTTTGCTCTTCGGTCATCATCAGAGAACGACGCTCTGCACCCATCCAAATTTTGTCACGCGCTTTTTCAAATTCAACCATGGAAACGACACGCATATTTGCACGAGCCGCAAACAGAGCTGCTTCGTTAACCAAGTTTGCTAATTCAGCACCAGAGAAACCTGGTGTTGCACGCGCAAGAATGAATGTGTCTACGCTTGGGTCGATAGGCACACGACGCATATGCACTTTCAGAATTTGTTCACGGCCACGTACGTCTGGTAAACCAACCACAACTTGACGGTCAAAACGACCTGGACGTAATAACGCTGGGTCAAGAACGTCTGCACGGTTAGTTGCCGCGATAACAATAATCCCTTCGTTGCCTTCGAAGCCGTCCATCTCAACCAGCATCTGGTTCAGGGTTTGTTCACGCTCATCGTGACCACCACCTAAACCAGCACCACGTTGACGACCCACGGCATCGATTTCATCAATAAAGATGATACAAGGCGCTGCTTTTTTCGCTTGTTCGAACATATCACGAACACGAGAAGCACCCACACCCACGAACATTTCGACGAAATCGGACCCCGAAATAGTGAAGAATGGCACTTTTGCTTCGCCTGCGATAGCTTTCGCAAGTAAGGTTTTACCTGTACCTGGAGGGCCTACCATCAGGACGCCTTTAGGAATTTTACCACCCAGTTTTTGGAAGCGAGCGGGTTCACGCAGGAACTCGACTATCTCACCCACTTCTTCTTTGGCTTCGTCACACCCAGCAACGTCTGCAAATGTTGTTTTGATCTGATCTTCTGTCAGCATGCGGGCTTTACTTTTGCCGAATGACATTGCCCCTTTGCCGCCGCCACCTTGCATTTGGCGCATAAAGAAAATCCAGACACCAATCAACAGAAGCATTGGGAACCAGGAAATGAAAATAGATGTCAGTAAGCTAGGTTCTTCTGGTGGTTCACCAACGACAGTCACATGCTTATTCAGCATGGTGTCTAACAGCTTCTCGTCCTGCATAGGAAGATAAGTTGTATAGCGGCTATTATCAGCCTTTCTGACGTTCAATTCACGACCTGTGATACGAACTTCACGTACCTGATCCTGGGCTAACTCATTGATAAACGTAGAATAATCAACTCTGCGACTATTCGAATCGCTTGGGCCAAAACTCTGGAACAAGGACATCAGAACAACTGCGATGACTAACCAGAGAATCAGGTTTTTCGCCATGTCACTCAAGGGATTAACCTCATATTACAACTGTGTTAACAAATAACGCTCAGGGTACTATAGTTTTAGTCCTGTCGCTACAATGTATACTTCACGCGATCGAGCCCGCGAAGATTCAGGTTTACGAACTTTTACTTTCGTAAACAGGGAACGGATATCCCTAAGGTAGTCATCAAAGCCTTCTCCCTGAAACACTTTGACAATGAAACTTCCTCCAGGTGCCAATACTGCACGGCACATATCCAATGCTAATTCAACCAGATACATAGAGCGAGGAATATCAACAGCCGGTGTCCCACTCATATTTGGCGCCATGTCAGACATGACCACCTGTACTTTTTTGTCGCCAACTCGTTCGAGCAAAGCGGCGAGCACTGCTTCGTCACGAAAATCCCCTTGAAGGAAATCCACGCCAACGATTGGGTCCATCGGTAATAAGTCACATGCAATCACTCGACCATTATGACCTATTTGACTAACAACGTATTGTGACCAACCCCCTGGGGCGGCACCTAAATCAACAACGGTCATACCTGGTTTAAAAATTTTATCACCTTGCTGGATTTCCTCCAGTTTAAACCATGCACGTGAGCGTAACCCTTTCTTTTGTGCTTGCTGAACATATTTATCACTAAAATGCTCTTGCAACCAGCGACTTGAGCTTGCCGAACGTTTTTTATTGGCCATTGTGCTTTCCAACTATACTAAAAGATCTACAACGATATTGCTGCTTCTTTACCATCGAACAGATATAATTGATGGTGATAGATATCAGATGGCGGTAGAATAAGCCATTTTCAATACTAACCAAGCAAAAAATCGATGAATCTTAATAAAAAACAAATTCAGCACCTTAAAAGTCTCGCTCACCACTTAAACCCTGTTGTTATGATTGGCAACAACGGATTAACCGAAGGTGTCTTGGCTGAGATTGAAATCTCACTAGCACATCATGAGCTTATCAAAGTCAAAATCGCAGGCGAAGATCGTGATACTAAAAATTTGATCGCTGATGCGATTGTTCGCGAAACTGGTGCAGTAAATGTACAAATTATCGGTAAAATTCTTGTTATCTATCGCCCGTCGGCAGATCGCAAAATCATTTTACCTAAATAATAACCCATCATTTATATAAAAATGCCATTGAAAGCACGTTTTATATGAAGAAAAAGGCCGCCTGCGGCCTTTTTCGTTAAATCAGGGAAATAATATAGCTAATTCAGGGAAATAGGAATCAGATATACTCAACTTTAAGAATTTCGAACTCAACATCTCCGCCTGGGGTTTTGATTGAGACCACGTCATCGACCTCTTTCCCAACCAAACCACGCGCTATTGGTGAGTTAACAGAAATTAAATTCACTTTGATATCCGCTTCGTCATCACCCACAATACGATACGTCAGCTCTTCATCAGTATCAACATTCAATACCGTTACTGTTGCACCGAAAATTACACGGCCATTGTTGACCATTTTGGTCACATCAATGACTTGTGCGTGTGAAAGTTTCCCTTCGATTTCTTGAATACGGCCTTCACAAAAGCCTTGCTGCTCACGAGCTGCATGATATTCCGCATTTTCTTTTAAATCACCATGTTCACGCGCTTCAGCGATTGACGCAATGATTTCTGGACGGCGGACCGATTTCAGGAACTCAAGTTCCTCTCTTAGTTTGTCCGCACCAAATACCGTCATCGGGATCTGTTTCATTAATAAATACCTCGGTTTCAATCCTATCTAAAAACAAGTATCTTCCTGATTTTGTAACAACAGTACACCGAGCACCTCTGAATACCAGGGGGGCTCCAAGTAAATAACTCAATCAGACTCATGTACTCATTTATCTTATCATAATGTACGTTATTTTAACTGAGACTTAATAACGGGTCATCGTTTACTTTATAAGGCATTACACTTTAGTATGTGCAGTATGTCCACTTTAATGCGTGAAATCTATGTCATTACTTAACTTAACCAGAAAATGGATACTCACTTTCGGGATTACCTTAGCCAGTAGTCAAGTTCTTGCTATCCCCATTGATGAGTACAAGCAACACCTGCCAGACGGCACTAACCTCGCTCTGGTTGCGCAGAAAGTGGGAAGTAACACCCCATTAATTGATTATAACGCACAACAAATGGCGCTCCCTGCAAGTACACAAAAAGTGGTTACTGCACTCGCCGCCTTATTGCAATTAGGGCCTGATTACCGTTTTGTCACCAATTTCGAAACCAGCGCCAAATTGAATAATAATACATTGTCGGGGGATTTAGTCATTCGCTTTAGTGGCGACCCAACACTGACCCGCCAACAAATTCGCAATATGGCGAATGCATTGAAACAAATTGGGATCCATAAAGTTGACGGGGACTTAATTGTCGATATTTCTGCATTCGCTAGCCACGATAAAGCACCTGGCTGGGTGTGGAATGATATGACTCAGTGTTTTAGCGCTCCTCCAGCAGCCGCAATTATTGACCGAAACTGTTTTTCTGTTTCCCTTTACCCTGCTGAGCGTGCTGGCGATATGGCGTTTATCAAAACTGCCAATTTTTACCCTGTGAATATGTTTAGTGAGGTCAAAACGCTCGCTAAAGGCTCACCTGAGGCGCGCTACTGTGAGTTGGACGTCGTACCTGGGGAGTTAAACCGCTACACACTAACAGGCTGCCTGACTCAACGTAGTGAACCACTTCCCCTTGCTTTTGCCGTACAAAATGGGGCGAGCTATTCAGGGGCAATTGTTAAAAATGAATTAAAAACTGCGGGTATTGAACTGACTGGTAATGTGAAAAAACGCACGCAGCCAACCACACAGTCACAAGTGTTGGTTAAAACGGAATCTAAGCCTCTTCATGATTTACTCAAGGTGATGCTTAAAAAATCTGACAATATGATCGCCGATACTGTTTTTCGGACGATTGGTCGCGAATATTATGGCATTCCAGGTACATGGCGATCAGGATCCGATGCTGTTAGACAAGTGTTAAAACAAAAGGCAGGGATCGACCTTGGTAATACAGTGATGGTGGATGGATCTGGGCTTTCGCGCCATAACTTGATCACGCCAGCAACGATGATGGAGATCCTTCAGTTTATAGCCAAAAATGATCAACAACTTGATTTCATTTCCATGCTCCCTCTCGCTGGACATGATGGCACATTACGCTACCGTGGAGGCTTCGATGAAGCAGGCGTAAATGGAAAAGTTTCAGCGAAAACAGGTGCATTACAAGGAGTGTATAACCTCGCAGGCTTTATTACCACCGCGAGCGGGCAACGCGTTGCATTTGTGCAGTTTATCTCTGCTTATGCGGTTCCACAAAGCCAGCAACGTAGCCGCCGAGTACCATTAGTTCGTTTCGAGAGCCGGTTATATAAAGACCTGTATAAAAACAACTAATTGCTAAGTTTCATTCATTAAAAAAGGCGCTTTTGCGCCTTTTTGTATTTCTAAGATAAATTATTTTTGGTAAATGATTTCGACACCTTCATCGTCATCTTCATCCCAATCATCATCCCAGTCATCGTCAACGTCTTCAGCACCTGAAAGTTGCTCTTTGTGGTAATCATCCCACATAAACTCGACTTTCTCTGGCTGTTGGACATCTTCAGTCGTTGCCATATCACGAGGTTGAGTATTCATAAATTCCATGATATCCCAGCACAGTGCTTTCACACCTTCATGGTTAACCGCTGAAATCATGTAGAATTTATCTTCCCAGCCCATTGCTTTGGCAATTTCGGCTGCACGTATTGCAGATTCTTCTTCGCCTAAGATATCAATCTTATTGAAGACTAACCAACGTGGTTTCGCTGCCAATTTTTCACTGTATTTTTCTAATTCGCTGATGATGATCTGCGCATTTTCAACAGGATCTGACTCATCGATCGGGCAAATATCGATCAGGTGCAGCAAGACGCGGCAACGTTCTAAATGTTTTAGGAATTGGATCCCAAGCCCTGCACCTTCCGCAGCGCCTTCGATCAACCCAGGAATATCCGCCACAACGAAGCTTTGTTCGTTGTCCATACGCACCACGCCTAGGCTTGGTACTAATGTGGTAAATGGATAATCTGCCACTTTTGGTTTTGCCGCGGAGACAGAACGAATGAATGTGGACTTCCCTGCATTAGGCATTCCCAACATCCCAACATCTGCTAACAGCATCAATTCTAACAGTATTTCGCGAGTCTCACCTTTCGTACCCATAGTACGTTGGCGTGGAGCACGGTTTACTGATGATTTAAAGCGAGTATTCCCAAGGCCATGGAAACCGCCCTTAGCGACCATGTGGCGCTGTTCATGGCGCGTCATATCACAAAGTACTTCATTAGTGCCAAGATCGCGTACACGCGTACCTACGGGCACCTTCACTGTGATATCTTGACCACGTTTACCTGTACATTCACGGCTTTGGCCATTTTGACCACGTTCTGCACGGAATGATTTTTCAAAACGGTAATCGATTAACGTGTTGAGGTTTTCGTCTGCTTGTAAGTAAACATCCCCACCATCGCCACCGTCACCACCGTCTGGCCCCCCTTTCGGGATATATTTTTCACGGCGGAAGCTGACACAACCATTGCCACCATCTCCTGCCACGACCAATATTTTGGCTTCATCTACAAATTTCATATTTCTCTCTCCGCTTCTGAGCCGCATAACGCTGGATGGCTGTTCTACTCAGAGATGGTGTATCTTTAATATGTGTGTAGTTCATTAAAGATCAAATATCTGAATATAAAAAGCCCCGCAAAAAGTTTTGCAGGGCTTTAAGTCTGAATTAAAGATCAGAAAACTTATTCAGCTTCGATGCTGATAAATTTACGATTGTTAGGACCTTTAACTTCAAATTTCACTTTACCATCCGCTAATGCGAACAGAGTGTGGTCACGGCCACAACCTACGTTGTTACCTGCGTGGAACTTAGTACCACGTTGACGAACGATGATGCTACCTGCTAATACAGCTTCACCACCAAAACGCTTAACACCTAAACGTTTTGCTTCTGAGTCACGACCGTTACGAGTCGAACCACCAGCCTTTTTGTGTGCCATTAATCTGCTCTCCTAAATCTTAAGCGATGACAGTGATCTTAACATCAGTGAACCACTGACGATGACCCTGTTGTTTACGGCTATGTTTACGACGACGGAATTTGACGATTTTTACTTTCTCGCCACGACCGTGTGCAACCACTTCCGCTTTCACTTTAACGCCTTCAACGACAGGAGCGCCGATTTGGATCTCATCGCCATTAGCAACCATTAAAACTTGATCAAATTCAACAGTTTCACCTGTTGCGATGTCCAGCTTTTCTAGGCGGACAGTTTGACCTTCGCTAACTCGGTGTTGTTTACCACCACTTTGGAAAACCGCGTACATATTAACTCCGCTTTCCGCGTACTCGCTAAATATTTCAATTCCAGAGCACGCTATAAAATATTCACAATAGGGCGCGAATTCTACGCAAAAAAGCATCAGAACACAAGCCAATAATGCGGTTAGATGACAAAAAATACGACTTTTTTCTCAACAACCTCTTTTTAGTACTGATTTGGTACTAATTACTCAAATTGTTACTTATTTAAACATTTTTTGCATCACACCTGATAATCTTATTATTAATAATGTTATGCTAATGGTATAAGTGTTCTATTCGGTCTCCCATTTTGTTATTCAGGGAATGAACCAAAAACTAATAATATGAATAAATTACGATGAATTTAGAATCTATTATTGAACTAACAACTGAGGATATGTCAGCAGTAAACAAAGCCATCCTCAGTCAATTGAATTCAGATGTTGCACTAATTAACCAGCTTGGTTATTACATTGTCAGTGGTGGAGGCAAAAGGATCCGCCCAATGATCGCGATACTGGCAGGAAGATCCTTAGGCTACGCGGGGCATAAACATACCCAAGTCGCGGCATTGATCGAGTTCATCCATACCGCAACATTATTGCATGATGATGTTGTTGATGAATCGGACATGCGTCGTGGAAAACAAACCGCAAATGCCGTGTTTGGTAACGCTGCAAGTGTATTGGTGGGTGACTTTATTTATACTCGATCCTTCCAAATGATGACGGATCTTGATTCGATGCGAGTCCTTAAACTCATGTCCGAAGCCACTAACGTGATTGCAGAAGGTGAAGTTTTACAACTCATGAACTGCAATGATCCTAATATTACTGAAGAAAACTATATGCAGGTGATCTACAGCAAAACAGCACGTTTGTTTGAAGCAGCGGCTCATGCATCTGCTATTTTAGCGAATGCAACACCTGAGCAAGAAAAGGCATTACAAGATTATGGTCGTTATATCGGCACAGCCTTCCAGCTGATCGATGATTTACTGGATTACGATGCTAATAACGCCCAGTTAGGCAAAAATACAGGTGATGACCTTGATGAAGGTAAGCCCACGCTTCCTCTTCTTCACGCCATGCAAAATGGGAATGAAGAAGAATCAGCATTGATTCGCCAAGCGATAGAACAAGGTAACGGCCGCCATTTGTTAGAGACCGTTTTAGCAACGATGAAGCGCTGTGGCTCACTTGAGTACACTTATATTCGTGCACAAGAAGAAGTACAAAAAGCGATTAATGCGCTAAATGTCATTGATGATTCTATTTATAAAGAAGCTTTAATTGGACTTGCTCACATCGCCATCCAACGTCATTCCTAAAACTCGCTATAGGCTATTTAAGAAAAGGGGAAAATTATTTTTCCCCTTTTTCGTCTTCAGCTATCTGTGCAAGTAGTGAAGATAGACCATAACGCAAAATGTATTTTACGATTTTATTACGTTCAGTCTCTGTCAGTTGATAATAAGCTTCTGACCAGATCTGTAATGCATCTGTTCTTTGGCTTTGATAAGGCACTGACGGCTCGCATAAGCTTAATTGGCCTTGGATCTCTCCTGGTAGGCTTTCAATATAATATTCAACAGCTTTACCTTGGACACCTCGCTTTCGCCGATGTTTCCAGCCCTCTCTTCTTGCCATCAGGTTAACACCCTGTGGCGAGGTTGGCAGTCCTTCTAGCCCTGCGAGCTCTTTCGCAGTGAACCACAATTTTTTCATATCTTCACTTTCACGCTTATATTATGAAACCTGCTATTGCAGCTTTACCGAATCGTCATCTGTTAAAAAAGATTTAGACTGAATATAATATTATTTTTATATAATTAATTATTCACAACTTAAGTATTTGTAAACGACTTTTTATTAATTAAATCAATTAGTGCTAAAGCCCCTTCCCGTATAATGAATGCCAAGATCACCTCACGCTCATCATTAGAGAGTTGGTTATAAGCTTCTTGCCAAATAAACGAATTGTCATTTCGTTTTACCTGATAGCTTGGCAAAGCTTCGCTAACAAATTGACCGTCAAAAATATCTATCGATATCGAACTAATGTGGTATTCCAACGCTTTTCCTTGGATACCTTTCCTTTTGCGGCAAGTCCAATTTTCACGCCTAGCCATGGCATTAATACCCTGAGTCGTCATTGGAAGCCCTTGCAACCCAACTAACTCTTTTGCTGTTAGCCATTCCTTGTACATACTGACCCTCCTAGTCCTGATGACAACGCACTTTCAGTTGCTGAAAACTATCTATACTTTCTTAAAAACAGTTAAATCATTCATTTTATTAATAACAGGAAATAATAATATACAAATCATATATGTTATTTGCATTTTAATTTCTTTTAATAACAGACAATTAAATAATTTACTCGCTAATAATTTAAGTAATTTTGTTGAGTAATTTAGATATATTACCAATACAAGTAACGGGTAACAGTAAATACGCCATTCCCAATACTAACTCGAAAGAGTTAGTTTTATTTTCAAAGTTTTATCTTAATTCACAGTTATTAATTCTAACTTTCCATTTAATTTCACAAAAACCACGATAGTTTCATAAAATAGAATTTTTAGAAAAAACCAGAAATTATTTTGGAAAATTTCTGTTATTTTATTTCCAATAACAGGGAGATTGTATTGAATGTATCACAATATCCCGTTACTCGTACCATTAACTCTACATGATTCTGAATGAAAAAAGGACTAAAAAATGATTTTACGGAAGTCAGACTGGCACCCAGCAGACATCATCGCAGCATTACGTAAGCGTGGAACAACACTTGCTGCTATTTCACGTGAAGCAGGGCTGAGCTCTTCAACTCTCGCGAATGCCCTTTCACGTCCATGGCCTAAAGGAGAATGGATTATTGCCAATTTTTTAGGAATTCACCCATCTGAAATCTGGCCAAGCCGATATTACGACCCGATAACAGGTAATTTATTAGAAAGGAAAGTGAGAGAAAAAACACCAATGGAAGATTAAAATCGAATGAAAATAGTTATAAAGCCGTGAATAATAACTTTATTGATCCACGGCTTTATCTTTTTATCATTACTCAATAAAGAAAATATTATTTCATACGCGCAAAACCGTCAGACAGATCCTGCTTTAAATCATCCAGATTTTCTAAACCAATCTGAAGTCGCAGTGTTGGGCCACCTGGCTCCCAATGTGTGACTGTACGGTATTCAGCGCAATTAAATGGAATAATTAAGCTTTCAAAGCCACCCCATGAGTAGCCCATACCAAAAATGGATAGCCCATCTAACATGTTCGCAATATCAGTCTGGGTGTATTTCGGGTCTAACACGATGGAAAATAACCCTGATGACCCTGTAAAGTCCCTTTTCCATATTTCATGCCCAGGACAATCAGGAAATGCGGGGTGTAAAATTCTAATAACTTCAGGGCGTTGCTGTAACCAGTGAGCAATATTTAGCGCTCTTTCTTGGGCTTCTTTTAAGCGAATAGGCAACGTTCTCATACCACGTAAAGCCAGAAAACAGTCTTCCGCTCCAGGCAACATCGCCATGTAGTCATAAGTTTCACGTAGTTTTGGCCACCATGCTTGATTTGCAGACACAATCCCCATCAGCAAATCAGAGTGGCCACCTAAATATTTTGTTCCTGCTTCGAGTGAAATATCACAGCCCAGTTCATGCGCTTTAAAAAACAACGGTGTTGCCCATGTGTTATCGATGATGGTGGCAATATTATGCCGTTTCGCAACATCAACAATCGCAGGAACATCTTGAATTTCAAAACTTTGAGAACCTGGAGACTCTAAAAAAATGGTGCTGGTATTTGGCTGCACAAGTGTTTCAATCTCTGTACCGATCATCGGATCGTAATAAGTGGTCTCAATCCCCATTTTATCCAATAACCCGTGGCAAAACTTACGGGTTGGCCGATAAACACTGTCTGGCATCAGTAGGTGATCACCCGATTTCAGTGTCGTTAACAAGGCTAGGACTATTGCTCCTAATCCTGACGGTGACAACACCGTCCCCTCTGCCCCTGCGAGAACAGACCACGCCTGTTCAAGTTGCTTAATGGTTGGCGTGCCCGCTGTACCGTAGTTAAATTCGGCTCTATCGTTGATTAAGGCATCAACCGTTGGGAACACCACCGTCGAACCACGATAAACTGGGGCATTCACGAACCCTGATTGCTTCGCAGGGTCTCTTCCAAGCTGGGTCACTTGTGTATCAACATGAAACTCAGAAACTGCTTTTTTCTTCATGAGATCCTCTCATCAACATCATTATTTATTCGAAAAACTTAAAGAATGGTGACAGACACAACAGCACACCAAAGAAAATGATAAACCACACTGTTGGGCCTTTAAATTTGTGCAGTGCTGGGACTTTGTAAACCAGATAACATGGGATCAAACAAGAAACGATACCAAACAATGGACCACCTAACTGCATAAAAAACAGGATTGAGAATCGTGTTGAAACCCAGAACCACAGTGCGATAATCACGCCTAAGCATACGCCATAGTGCAGTACCGTTTGGTTAATGCGCTCTTCAGGCATGAATCGAGTGAGAATATTCACCACAATGCCTTTTATCGCTTCTTGGAAGCCCAAGTAAATCCCTAAGAATGCCGTTAAGATTGCAAAAATATTCAATAATGCCGTCATCACTTTCACCACAGCACCTGGTATCACCTGCGCAGCAATCGCTAATGCAGAAATATTTTGCTCGAAAGCGGATACCGCTTGTTCATGGCTAATTGAAAAGGTAAACGAAAATGCAAAGAATAATACGGCGACGGCTAAAATAATATAGGCAACGCGGTTAGCCCGTATTGCACGGTAAGTCGCAATGCGTTTATCGCTTTCTAACTTACGATAAGCAATATTCATTGGGCTCAAAATTTGCACAAATAAAATAGAAAACAACGTAAATGGTAATGTTAAGAAAACATCTCGCATAAATGGGAGAAAATCAGGAAAGGCAGTGATATTCGCAAAGTTCCAATATGGCACCATGACAACACCAAGCAGCACAATAATCCCAAATTTCACAATAACCATTGGGCCTGACACTTTAAACAGTAGCCTCTCTCCTTGCGCCGCTATCGCGACCAATACGGAAATAATAATCAACCCATACCAGATAGAGTCAGATAATAACCCTTCGGTTAATCCAAAGGTTTTAATATACGAGGCGCTGTCGAAGGTCACGGCTAATGAATAAGAAAACATACCGTGCAATAGCATTAAAAAGTAAGCTATCCCTAATGCTATCCCCCAATTTTTACCCAAGTATTGCGTAATAACACTCGCATAATCATTGCATTCTTCAGATTCAGATAGCGTTCTAAGATATAAGTTTTGTAACCAATAAATGGCTGGATAAGAAAGCATGGTTGCGGCAATAAACACCCAGATGCCTTTAATACCAATTTGCACAGGCATAAATACAATTCCTGAGCCAATCGCCATCCCGATACATAAAATCACCCAACCTACATCATATTTTGTAAAAGGGATCTTTTTGGTATCAATAGGATTACCTGCACTTGCCTGAATACTATTAGACATAGTCTATTCCTCAACGTTATAGATTTAATTATTAAAAAAGTTAGGAACAACATTATTTGTAGGCGTTAATTTTTCATTATCGCCGTTTTTTAATACTGGTGTGGCTCGAGCAAACTGCGATAAATTCACAATTATAGTATGCTGGAATAAATGGGTTTGATAGGGCGGGACAATGCTAATAAATAAAAACACTTTTGCGTTCAAAGCAAAAATTGACAGCTACGCGATTTTTCGACATTTAGAGTTATTTATCAAAATCGTCGAATGTAATAGCTTTAGCCTAGCGGCGAAGAAGCTGAATGTAACGCCGTCATCCGTCAGCCGAGGGCTACAGCAGCTAGAAGATCAATTGGGTGTAGTCTTGCTAAAACGAACAACCCGAAATTTTATTTTGACCGATGCCGGGCGCTATTTATTGCAGAGATCGCAAAACTTATTGGCTGATCTTGATGACTCTCTGATCAATACCGCAAGTTTCTACCAACATGCTCAAGGGCAATTAAAGATCACCTGTTCCATTGCATTTGGTGTCTGCCATTTAATGCAAATCTACAGTGAATACCGCGAAACGAATCCCAAAGTCAGTTTATCCGTTGACCTTAATGATGAGCTAATTAATTTAAATGAAGTGGATTTTGATATTGCATTACGTATTACTAGTCACCCGCCTGAGAATTTTGCGCTGCGAAAAATTTGCAACATTAACTGGGTATATTGTGGTAGTCGGACGTATTTTGAGCGTTATGGTATTCCTCAGTCCCCCGCCGATATTGCATTACATAATTGCTTAATTAACCCGAATATTCCTGACACATGGCGAATGACGGATAAAGATGGTAGCGCTTATCCTTTGGAAATTAATAATATGATTGAGGTGAATAGTAGCTTAGGTTTATTAGAAGCTGCACGTTGCCACCAGGGCATTGTTTGCTTACCCACATATATGTTAGGCAATTATATTGAAAATGGCGAGCTGATCCCTGTCTTGCTGGATTATGACCCCAAATCGACACCATTTGCACTGTATGCGTTATATCACCCAGCTCATACACACTCACCGAAAATCAGAACATTTATTGATTTTTTAGTGGAAAAAATACCGTCAGATCCACACTGGGATCATTGGATGCGACAGCATGCCTCGTAGTCGTCTCATAGAAATTAAAAAGGTTGAGTTCTATAAAAAGAAACTCAACCTTTTCGATTAGGAAAAATTAATTAGCATTAGCCATTAATGAATTTTTCACCTAATTCGATATCCGCTTTCAGGACATCTAACATGTCTTTCAGCGCTTTTTCTTCAAATGCGCTTAATTTGCCAATTGGCAGGTGTTTTTCGATACCGTTTTTACCTAAAACAACAGGTTGTGCGAAGAAACGTGCATGTTGGCCTTCACCTTCAGTGTAAACACACTCAACCACGTTGCTTTCACCTTGCAGACCACGAATTAAAGATAAACCTAAACGTGCTGCTGCTTGTCCCATAGACAGTGTCGCTGATCCGCCACCGGCTTTTGCTTCAACTACTTCAGTACCTGCATTTTGGATACGTTTAGTTAATGCTGCGATTTCGTCATCAGAGAAGCTTACACCTTCAATTTGTGATAACAGAGGCAGGATCGTCACGCCGGAGTGACCACCGATAACTGGAACTTCGATATCGTTGACGTTTTTGCCTTTTAATTCCGCAACAAAAGTATTAGAACGGATGATATCTAATGTTGTCACACCGAATAAACGGTTTTTGTCGTATACACCTGCTTTTTTCAGAACTTCGGCAGCGATTGCAACAGTTGTGTTCACTGGGTTAGTGATAATACCAATTAATGCTTTCGGGCAAGTTTCTGCGATTTGTTGAACAAGGTTACGAACGATGCCTGCGTTAATGTTAAACAGGTCTGAACGGTCCATGCCAGGTTTACGTGCAACACCCGCAGAGATAAGAACAATATCCGCACCTTTCAGTGCAGGTTTCGCATCTTCACCAGCAAAACCAGCCACTTTAACGTCTGTTGGGATGTGGCTTAAGTCAGCAGCAACACCTGGAGTAACGGGTGCGATGTCGTAGAGGGAGAGTTCTGAACCAGCTGGAAGCTGATTTTTGAGAAGAAGGGCGAGAGCCTGACCGATACCACCTGCTGCACCTAGGACTGCAACTTTCATTCTGAAACTCCTTAATTTGTACTTTAAAAAAATATGACTTTATTTGGTTATGCACTAAACGCATTACGTATAAAAAACAATTTCTTAACAGATAGAGAGAGAGTTTAACGCTAGAGAATTTGTTGACTAATTCCCCCTATTCTAAACAAATTCCTTATCTGTTAATGAGATAACGGGCACTTTTTTAACAAATAGTTTTTCTCTCTATTGCTTTTCGCACAATAAGTTGTTTTTACTGTTCATTATTCAAGCACAAACCCTTTTATTAACAATAAACTTACAACTTTAATAAGCTAAATTCATTGATATATTATGCTAATTTTCCACACTAACAATTTAAGATAAATTGACTTTTAGCGCTGCAAATAAAACAACATAAAACCTAAAAGATTCCATTATCATTGATTATTAAATCATCATAACGCAATTTTGTTGCATAAAAATGCACTTTTACGGATAATACAACTTAGTTTAATGCCGATGAATGGGTTAATTATGCGTACTCCGTCTAAACAAGAAGACTTAGTTAAGGCTTTTAAAGCCCTACTCAAAGAAGAAAAATTTAGCTCTCAGGCTGAAATTGTCACGGCTTTGCAGGAAGAAGGCTACGAAAACATTAATCAATCTAAAATTTCCAGAATGCTCACCAAGTTTGGCGCTGTTCGCACTCGTAATGCGAAAATGGAAATGGTGTATTGCTTGCCAAGTGAGCCTGGTGTGCCAACCGCCACCAGTCCATTGAAAAACCTCGTTTTGGATATCGATTACAACCCATCAGTTGTGGTAATTAGAACTAGCCCAGGCGCAGCTCAATTAATTGCTCGCTTACTAGACTCATTAGGTAAAGCCGAAGGTATTTTAGGGAGTATTGCAGGGGATGATACGATTTTCTCTACACCAGCGAATAACTTCACGACGAAAGAGCTATACGAAGCGATTTTAGCGTTGTTCGAGCAAGAGCTCTAATTGACATCAATCGTTTGATGCCAAACTAAGGGGGAAAGTATCGACTTTCCCTTTTTTATTTAAGCCAAAGATTAGGGGCTTTACCGTGCTATTCGAAATTTTTCGCAATATTGTGCATTACGGCTTTCATTTTTTGATGCCAATTTTGTTCGCCTATCTATTTTGGCGAAAAAATTGGAAGTTAGCCGCATTGATTATGATTGCAACAATGGCTATCGATTTAGACCACTTATTAGCAGACCCTATTTTTGACCCTGATCGCTGTGGCATTGGCTTCCATCCCCTTCATTCCCTTTGGGCCGCGATTGCCTATGTCATTTTACTGTTTATGCCATCCTGGAAGCTTAAAGCTGTAGCTGTCGGGTGCTTATTCCATCTTTTTACCGATTCACTCGATTGCTATATGGGCAGCCTAAAAAAAGAAATGAATAACCCAGTAACATTAAGCTGGGTGATAGACCAATGCCCATTCGATACATCAGACATTAAAAAACCCCAGCAATCTTAATGAACACTGGGGTCTATCTAGACTATTATCAGTAGGCTTAATTACTCATCTACTTCAGTTTCCGCTTTCGCTTTCAAACCCGCTAGCAATTTCCCATGGATGCCCTCAAAGCCACCATTGCTCATGACAAGTATATGGTCACCAGGCTGTGCAGCTTCAATCACCATGTTCGTCAGTGTGTCAATATCCGCGCTCCAGCGAGCGGGCTGAACGCACTTTTCAGCGATGTCAGTGACCATCCACGGAATATTGGTTGGTTGGAATAAAAAGACTTCATCTGCACGGCCTAAAGCAGGCGCAATGTCATTTTTATTCACCCCCATTTTCATGGTATTTGAACGGGGCTCTAACACAGCAATAATTCGTGAAGTCCCACCCACTTTGCTACGCAACGCTTCGAGTGTTGCCAAAATTGCGGTTGGGTGATGCGCAAAATCATCATAAACGCTGACACCATTTTCCACACCACGCAATTCAAGGCGACGACGTGCATTGATAAATTTACCCAATGCAATACAAGCCTCTTTAGCAGGTACACCAACATGGTGAGCAGCTGCAATCGCCATCAAACCATTTTGGATATTGTGGTTACCCACTTGTGACCAAGAGACTTCGCCCACTTTTTCTTGCTGAAAATACACTTCAAAGTGGCTACCATCGTGGTTTAGCTTCACCCCTTGCCATTCGCCATGTTCACCGCCCACCAGCTCTTGCTCACTCCAACACCCCATGCCAATCACTTGTTTTAAATGATTGTCATTGTCTGGGGTAAAGATTTTTCCACTGGCAGGGACGATACGAACAAGGTGATGAAATTGTTTTTGAATTGCTTCGAGATTTTCGAAAATATCCGCATGGTCGAACTCAAGGTTATTCAAAACCAAGGTTTTTGGACTGTAATGCACAAATTTTGAGCGTTTATCGAAGAATGCACAATCATACTCATCGGCTTCAATCACAAAAAATGGGCTTTCGCCAAGTTTAGCGGACACATCAAAATTGCCTGGCACACCACCAATTAAGAAGCCTGGCTTATAACCGCAGTCTTCTAAGATCCACGCTAACATTCCTGCTGTCGTGGTTTTACCATGTGTTCCCGCCACAGCAAGTACCCAACGCTCAGGTAATACGTGGTCATGTAACCATTGAGGGCCTGAAGTATAAGGTAAACCTCGTTCTAATACAGCTTCAACACACGGGTTACCACGCGTCATGGCATTGCCAATCACCACCATATCTGGGATCGGTTCGAGCTGAGCAGGGTCATAACCTTGAATAAGCTCAATGCCTTGATTTTCAAGCAATGTGCTCATTGGTGGATAAACATTTGCATCTGATCCCGTCACTTTATGGCCTAAAGATCGCGCCAATATTGCTAAACTTCCCATAAAGGTACCGCATATACCTAAAATATGTATGTGCATTCTTTTTCATCCAATTAGCATGAGGTTTGTCACTATTCTACCCATCAATAGCAGGTTTATAAATGCATTAACCTATTAATCTTTTTTTTATTTAGTTAAACTCTCCCCCGCGCGGGGTATAATCGTCCCGCAAAACCTTTGTCAATTTTATTCAGGACCTTCGTCATGAAAACATTAGGCGAATTCATCGTCGAAAAGCAACAAGATTTTCCTCATGCAACAGGTGAGCTGACGTCACTACTGTCAGCAATTAAACTGGGCGCTAAAATTATCCACCGTGATATTAACAAAGCTGGACTCGTCGATATTCTTGGCACTAATGGTGTTTCGAATATTCAAGGTGAAGTCCAGATGAAGCTTGACCTGTATGCAAACGAAAAACTGAAAGCGGCCCTAAAAGCACGCGGAGAAGTCGCTGGTATCGCCTCTGAAGAAGAAGACGAAATTGTCATTTTCGAAGGAGACCGTGCAGAAAACGCAAAATATGTCGTATTAATGGACCCACTAGATGGTTCTTCGAATATCGATGTAAACGTTTCCGTCGGGACAATTTTCTCAATTTACCACCGTATTACACCAATTGGCCAACCTGTGACTGAAGCAGACTTCCTGCAACCAGGTAACCGCCAAGTTGCTGCGGGTTACGTTGTTTACGGTTCATCAACTATGTTGGTTTATACCACAGGGGTTGGTGTGCATGCGTTTACTTACGACCCATCATTAGGCGTATTCTGCTTATCTCATGAGAAAGTCATGTTCCCATCGGAAGGCAAAATGTACTCCATTAACGAAGGTAACTATATCAAGTTCCCTATGGGTGTTAAAAAGTACATTAAATACTGCCAAGAAGAAGATAAAGCAACTAACCGCCCTTATACCACGCGCTATATTGGCTCTTTAGTGGCAGACTTCCACCGTAATTTGCTCAAAGGGGGTATCTATATCTACCCAAGCACAGCAAGTCACCCAAATGGAAAACTGCGCCTACTGTATGAGTGCAATCCAATTGCATTCTTAGCTGAACAAGCTGGCGGTAAAGCAAGCGATGGTGCGAACCGTATTTTAGATATTATTCCAAGTGAATTACACCAACGTGCTCCGTTCTTCGTCGGAACCGAATCTATGGTGGAAAAAGCTGAATCATTCATGCGTGAATTCCCAGACGCTGAATAATCTAATTCACTAATGCTCAGGCGGGATTTCCCGCCTTTTTTGTCCCTTTTTTTCGCCAACTAGTGAGTTTTTCCCCTTTTTGCGGCTATAATGTCCCCCACGCTATCTACCCGAAAATGTGAGCGGCTTGAAAGTCGATAACTAACACTATTTAATCAGTACGTTAATAGTAAACGGGTAAATTCATTATTCACACAAAGGATACATTTAAATGGGCCTGAACAATGTACCGGCAGGTAAAGATCTGCCAGAAGATATCTACGTTATCATCGAAATTCCAGCTAACGCAGATCCTATCAAATACGAAGTTGATAAAGAATCTGGCGCGCTGTTTGTAGACCGTTTCATGTCAACAGCAATGTTCTATCCATGCAACTATGGTTACATCAACAACACACTGTCTTTAGATGGCGACCCAGTTGACGTGTTAGTCCCAACACCATACCCATTACAACCTGGTTCTGTTATTCGTTGTCGCCCAGTTGGCGTCCTGAAAATGACCGATGAATCAGGTGAAGATGCGAAATTAGTGGCTGTTCCACACACTAAACTGAGCAAAGAATACGACCACATTAAAGATGTGAACGATATCCCTGAGTTACTGAAAGCACAAATCACTCACTTCTTTGAACATTACAAAGATTTAGAAAAAGGTAAGTGGGTTAAAGTTGATGGTTGGGATAACGCAGAAGCTGCTAAAGCGGAAATTATCGCCTCTTTCGAGCGCGCTGCGAAAAAATAATTTTCCCCTTCAGGAAATATTATTGAAGGCTCTGGTTAACCCCAGAGCTTTTTTTATGCCTTTAAATGTAAAAACGCCGGCAATATTGCCGGCGTACTGCACATTGTCCACTCAACAAAATAGTGTGTGGTTATTTTTCTTCATCACGTTTGAGCCAGTCGCCGCTTTTAATTTGGCGCAGGCCATCAACCGAATGCTTATACAGATAAATCCAAGCGTTGCCATATGGCGTTGGGATCAACTCTCTTACATAATCCTGGGAGTTTTTCTTTAGCTCATCTAGCTCGGTCAAAATCGATGGGTTGATGCGGTACACTTCGCACTCAATGGCTCCATCGCCTTTCACCACAGCGGGATAAAATCCAAGATCATACAGTTCATAGCCTTCTAGCTTGTGCTCGCCTAACAATTGAGCATAAGTCATCCAGTGATGATTTCCTTGCTTTTGTCTTAAGCTGCCATAAACAATTACACGCATAATCTAAAACTCAAATTGGTAAAGGAGATCCAAGGCCTGGTTCACACCAGACACAGCTTCTAAATACAATTTTGGCATTAACCGATAGCGTAAGGTCAAGGTTGCCAATGAGTCAAAGATACCAACTCCATACTTCACTTGTAAATCATTGGTTATCTTACCGCTCACCACAACTTGGGAACCATCGCCCACACCTTGAGTATCGAGTGCCAGATCAGAAACCCCGAATGTTTCACCTATCTTACCTACCAGTTGCCCACTTTGAGCCACACCTAAGCCGATAATCATCGATGTCATTTGGGAGCCATTTGCGTCACCACTTTCTAAGCCTTCCCCTCTTAACAGATAGGAAAGCGCTTCTTGTTGTGTCTTGGCTGGCTCAGAGAATATCTCGACTTTCGGTTTGTCTGCAAGCCCTGTGACCTTAACACCTGCAATAACATCATCTGCCGTGTTCTCTGGATTACGAATCGCCTCTAAATTTAAGAACGGTTGATCCGCAGGTCCTGAGAACTGAATTTGCCCTTTACGGACAATTAAGTCCTGACCATAAGCACGGAAACGCCCCGCAGGAATGTCAATCTGCCCATTCAAGCTGAGCCCTTGCTTATTCTGCAATACCTTCAGTAAGCCCGTTAACCGCGCTTTTAGACCAAATGCATCTAGCTGTACATCATTACCAATTTTAATATCTAAATTGGTTTGAATCGGAATAGAAGGCGCTTTTTCTTCTATCGGCTGCAAGTTGTTATCCAACATCACCACATCAGAAGACGCACTAACTGCTGACTCAGGCAGCTCTTGAACCGTAATTCTTGCCCATGGAATAGTCACAGAACCACTTAACGTTAAGAGCGATGGCGAAGCATTAAACACAATATCAGGTTGCACATCAATTTTAATCATCGGTGGCATGGACACACGCAGGTTGTTCCCGCGCGCCATGACTTTCGCACGCCACGCATTGATATTTCGCCAATCCGCATCACCATCAATGTTCAGATACCCTTCAGGGGTATTGATCTGCCCATTCATTACCGAACTCGTGCCATTGAAATTAATGCCTAAATGACCGCTTTTAATATCAAACGGGATCATAGCAGATTTAATTTCTAAGCTAGAAAGTGATAAGTTCCCATTTAACAGCGGGTTATTCGCTGAACCACCTAAACGAAGGTTTGCATTTAAACGGCCATTCGCCACTTCTTTTTGACCAAGTAACGGTTTGATTAAATCCAAGGTAATCGAGTTTATTTCAACATTTCCCGATAACAAACGGCGTTTTTCAATATCTGAAACTTGCAAGTTTCCGCGCATCTGCCCGTTATTGGCGAGGCCAAATAACCAATTAAGGTCTGCTTTACCATTTTTCAAGGCGGCGCTGAGAGTTAACGTATCGAATGCTATGGGTAAACGCGTTCCTTCAACAAACTGGGTCGCTTTCACATCATTGCCACGTAGATCGACCTGCACTTGCGGCATGCTACCATCCGCTTTCCAGCTCGCGTTCGCTTTACCACTGAACACACCGCTAACACGGGTATCTTTTGGCATAAACGGTTTTATCATTGCTAAGTCGAAACGCTCTAACACAATGTCCGCACTGCCGCTTTTTCCTGCTTTAATAGGTTTTGGCACACACAAACGCGCGTTTGGATTTACCCAGCAATGGCTGCCAATCGTCACTTCTTGCGTTTGGTTTGCATAATTGAGTGACATAGCTTGGTTTAAGCGCCATTCGCCAACCACCGTATCAAATAACGTATTTGATAACGTGCCTTTCCACACCTCAGTTTGGCGATCAAACCCACCCGCTAATGCTAACTGGCCAGAAACAGGTTCACCTTTCATATTTAATTTCAGGGTATGCTGTTTTTCGCTACCTTTGGCATCTAACGTCAAGTTGCTAACGACTAAATCCCCTTGTCTTAACTGACGTAAAACAACAGATAAATCCCCTTTGATTTGCTCACCAGTCGCAACATTACCTTTGATAGCAACATTTTCGATAGCGAGATCATTTTGCCATTTCACGCCTCGTGCAGTCAGGTCAACCAACGCTTCCGGCGTTTGTAAATTACCGCGTAATTTCACATCCCCTGCAATCACGCCACCAAGCCCTGGCAATAACCCGTTTAGTGCGGGCGCACTAATTTTGGCATCAAGGTTCCATTTCTCGGCAAGAGAGCCCTTAACGTCTACATTATTCTTGCCTAAAGCTAAATTAAAATGAGGGATATCCCATTGGCCTGCGGCATTACCTTTCGCCTGCCCACGGGCTTTGAGTAAATTATTTTTAACATTACCATCGAGCATAATTTCAGGGATATCTAACTGCCAACTACCGCCGTATAAACTACCACGGGTAGCAATCTTACCGTCCACTTTTGCAGGCCATTCTGGATACTGTTTTGCTGTATTGATCCCAGACAAAGTCAGTATTGCATTCCAGCTAATGGCTTTGCTCCAATCAGCAACACCCGTGATATCCGCATTTCCTTGCAACGCGGCAAGGCGTAAACGCGTTAAATTGATTTGCGCTTCGTTACCTTTTGCATCTAGCATCAAGGTCGATGGGGGTAAATCTTGCCCCGTGATTGCAGAACGCAACGACAAATCATAAGCTGATGGACGACCGTTTAAACGCAGGCGCGTGCCATCTAATTGATATTGCGCATCCCCAACTAACGGCCACGCAAGTTTATCGCTTTCAAGGGTGAGTAAAATTGGCAAATCTGCTTGGGATAAGTCAGTTTCTGCATCAAGCGTAGCATTAATTGGCCCTTGTAAATTAAGTGCCAATTTCAATTCATCAATCAACCCACCTTTAAGGGATAAATCGACTTTCTGCCCATCCAAATCATCTAAACGACTTTCCCCAATAACCGACAATGAAACTGGCCATTTATCTTGCAGCGTTGCAGTACCCGATAACGACACATTGCCTTGCGGCGCATCCACTTTGAGCTGTTTAACCAATACTTGCTGCCCTTGATTGGATAAACTGAGGTGCAATTGGTTGATTTTAACGTCAGTACTGCCCGTTAATTGGAAATTCGAGGCATTAATCCCTTCCACATTTAAATCAACAGGGAGAATAACTTTTGGTAATTCGGCTAGTAATGGCTTCGAAAATAACGCATTAAGCTCATCCGCAAGGGATTTTTGCTCATTGATTGGTGTCAAGTCTGGCTGTTTTTCTTCTTCAGGCTTCACATCCGAGCTTTCAGGAATATTAATTGCCAGATTAATAATATCCGTTGGAGCGAGGGTAATCGCCTTCCCTTCCCATGTTGCCCCAGTGGTAAATTTTGCTAAATCGATAGCCATGCCATCCACAATGACATGCGTTTCCACAAATGACAGCTGACTTAAACGGATAGTTAAAGGCGCTTTTAGCTCTGTCAATGGCTCAGAAGGCGGAGTCTCTTCCGATGGCGGAAGCTGTGAGGTATCAACGTTAACCGTGACATTTTCCGTACCTAATGTGTTAATACACAGTTCACGACTAGTCAAACACCCTAGTTTCACGGCCAAATGCAGTTTCCCTGCATTCACATCTATACCCGGCATTTGGTATTTCACACCCGTTAAGGTGAGGTCACGAATATCACCATCAATGCCATCAATAGTTAATTCAGGGACAAAGCGTGTTACCGAATTTAAGGCAAAGTGAAAACCTGATTTTGTGCCAATTACCCAGCTAAGCGCACCAATCACCAGAACCAGAATGAATAAAATGGCAAGACTGACCCATTTTAACCACTTCAACCACCTCATAATTCTGTCCCCAAGCCGATGTAAAACTGTATTTTGTCATTATTGGAGTCGCCAATCGGTGTTGCGAGGTCAAATTTAATCGGCCCAACAGGAGAAACCCAACGCACACCAACACCAGCCCCCGTTTTGAAGTCACTGGTTTTAATGTCATTGACGGCTTCGCCGCTATCCACGAAGGTCGCCCCCCACCAGTTTCCCGTAAAATTATATTGGTATTCAATTGACCCAACGACTAGCTTTGATGCCCCTGTGAGCTTACCGCGACTATCCTCTGGTGAGATTTTTTGGTAACCATAACCACGAACACTACCATCCCCCCCTGCGAAGAAACGTAAGTCAGGTGGCACTTTGTCAAAGTCATTGGTTTCAATCCAACCTACATTACCACGCACAACGAAACGGTGGCCCTCCCACGGCGTTCTGATCCACACATTTTTGGCTTGTAAAACTGCAAAGTCGATATCAGAACCCCAAATTTTATTTGAGTAATCAATGGAATAACGCTGGCTATCGCCCCACGTCGGCATAACACCACCCCGCTGACGAATGCGACTAACATAAGCGCCTGGATATAACAGCATGGTGGTATTAGTGACGTTAGCTTGAGTAAAGTTACTCAGCATCCAGCGCATATTCACGCCATACTGCCAACCCGATGAATACTCCCAGTTACGAGATACATTCAGTGTCGTCGTATTCGCTTGGGTATCATTCAAATCCGTACGTTTAAAGCCACCTTGCACTGCATAATATTGCTCAAGTGGATTGGCTTTTAAGGGAATTTTATAGCTAGCATCAATCAATTGCTCAGGCTGGGACAAGCTGATACTTGACGTTAAACTTTGGCCTCGTGAATTAACCCACGGTTTATTCCATGTCGCTTTCACGCGAGGCCCAACGTCCGTTGCATAGCCGCCACCAAGCTCGATAAAGTTCCTCGCTCGAGGCACCATAACCCCTTCCATTGGCAATACATCTGAACCATCATCGCGTGCTTTAGCAATATTTGGCGTCACAATCGCCGAAGAAAACCAACCTGTTTCCGCTAAGCGACGGTTAAACTCAGCAAGTTGCTCTGACGTGTAATATTCCCCTTCTTTAAAGGGTGCGAGGTTATTGAGGTAATCTGAGCGAATTTGCGAACCTTGATAAGAAATAGAGCCAAACCGATAACGTTCGCCACTATTAAAATCAAAATCCCAATATGCGGCATGGTGATCGAGGGAAATCCCTAGCTGGCTCTTTTCCATCACTGCGTCGAAATAGCCTTTACGAATCGCTAAACTACTAAAGCGGCCTTTAAAATCTTCATAGTGACCATCGTTTTGCACGATATCGAGCCTTGGTGTGAATTTCCACACCATCTCTTTAAAATCTGGATCTGTTTTTGCCCCACCTTGAAGTTCGACCTTCACGCCTTTCAGTAAGATAGGCTCACCCGGATTCACCTTTGCGGTTAATATCGAGCGTGCGGGCGGTGTTTTTTCTTCATAACTAAATTCAACAGTCGGTTCGTAATAACCCAGCGGCTTTAAACCTTCCTGAATTGCTTTCTCGACACGCGCTCGAAAACGGCCATTGGGCACCACTTCGTCTTGGGATATATTAGAAAGCTGTACTCGAACGTTTTGATTAAGTTGTCCTTCAAGTCCTTCTATATTAAGGCGAAGATTAGCTGCATATACCACTGGCACAGCCGCAGTTAAGCAGAGAAAACAGATTAGAGGGTATTTCGACACGCCTGCTCCTAAGGTGGTAAAAAGATTGACTAAAGGCTTCATATCAATTTATTTTGAGTAAAATTAGCGCGAGACACAAGTTTTTATCCTAATTTTTAGCTTATTTGTGTGGTCAAGACCAATAGGAATCATTATGCCTTTTAATAAATTTCACTCTGCAAATATTTCACAGCCTCTGCATGGCAGAACCAGCGCACTTTCTTATTCACCATATCACGCTGTTAGCCATCATTCGATTGAGATTATTCCTAAGAATATGGAAATAGCTTATTTTGCAATGGGTTGTTTTTGGGGTGTTGAGCGATTATTTTGGCAACAGTCAGGGGTTTATACTACCTCTGCGGGCTATTGCGGTGGTGTGACTCCCAATCCAACCTATGAAGAAGTTTGTTCAGGCCGAACAGGCCACGCAGAAGCTGTACGCGTTGTCTTTGATCCACAAGTTATCAGTTACGCTCAACTATTAACGCTATTTTGGGAAAACCACGACCCCGCCCAAGGCATGCGCCAAGGGGGCGATATCGGTAGCCAGTACCGTTCAGGCATTTATACATTAACAGAAGAACAAGACCAGCAAGCGATGAAAACGTTGCAGGCCTACCAAGAAGCCATGAAGGCACAAAACGATATTCGCCCAATCACTACAGAAATCACGCCATTGGAAACCTTTTATTTCGCTGAGGATTACCACCAGCAGTATCTGTATAAAAATCCAAATGGTTATTGTGGCTTAGGCGGTATCGGTGTTTGCATGCCACCGTCTTTAACTATTTAGCACATAACTGATTTATCTTTTATTTATTCTTTAATTAATGCCACAACAATAAATATATTCAAAATTATTCGTGCTGTAGGTAGGCGGCAAACGAAGATATCTCGGGGAGCATACACAAGTATGTGACCCGAGTAGCCGAGAGAAGCCAACACCCCTACAGTTCGAAGAATGAAGAATATTGACCCTAGTAGCTGAGAGAAGCCAACCCCCCCTACAGCGCGAAGAATGAAGAATATTGACCCGAGTAGCTGAGAGAAGCCAACTCCCCCTACAGCGCGAAGAATGAAGAATATTGACGAATATCTCGCCAGCCATCTATACTAACGACACATATCAACAATTTGCGCATGTCGCGCACCGTATATTTGCTTACTCAATATATTTTAATATTCGAGACTATGCCTTTAAAGATTTCTGAATTTTATAAATTCACCCTTTGAAAGGCTGGATAACTTATGCTCAACAGTTTACTGATCGTCCTTTTATTATGTGCTATTAGCGCATTTTTCTCTTTGTCAGAAATTTCACTGGCTGCTTCCCGCCGTATAAAACTCAAGTTAATGGCCGATGAAGGTAACATTAATGCGGCTCGTGTTCTGAAATTACAAGAAATGCCTGGTATGTTTTTTACCGTGGTGCAAATTGGCTTAAATGCGGTTGCCATCCTTGCTGGTATTGTTGGCGAGTCTGCATTTTCCCCTGCTTTATATGATGTTTTCATTCAGTTTTTATCCCCTGAGTGGGCACAAAAAATTGCCTTTGTCCTCTCATTTACTATCGTGACCAGCCTATTTATCTTAGTGGCTGATTTAACCCCAAAACGCGTTGGTATGGTGAAACCAGAAGCCATCGCAATCCGCATTGTTAATCCAATGCGCTTTTGTTTAGTGGTATTAAGCCCCCTTGTTTGGTTCTTTAATGGCCTAGCTAACCTATTTTTTAAACTATTCAAACTACCTATCGCACGTAATGAAGATATTACTTCTGATGATATTTTTGCGGTGGTAGAAGCGGGTGCCGTTGCAGGTGTTTTGCGTAAACAAGAGCATGAATTAATTGAAAATGTGTTCGAATTAGAATCGCGCACCGTACCATCGGCAATGACACCGCGTGAAAGCATTATTTACTTCGATAAAAACGAAACTGAAGACAGTATTAAACATAAAATTTCCACTCAGCCACATTCAAAGTTCCTCGTTTGTGAAGGGGATATTGACCATGTTATTGGTTATGTCGATTCCAAAGAGTTACTTAATCGTGTACTGAATGGGCAAAGTTTAAACTTAAATGATGGCGTACATATCCGTAGCACTCTGATGGTGCCAGATACACTTTCGCTATCAGATACACTAGAAGCCTTTAAAAATAACGGTGTCGATTTTGCTGTTATTCTCAACGAATATGCCTTAGTGATGGGGGTCATTACCATCAATGACGTTATGATTACCCTAATGGGGGATTTAGTCGGATCAGGACAGGAAGAACAAATCGTCGTTCGTGATGAAAACTCGTGGCTAGTCGATGGGGGAACCCCTATCGAAGATGTACAACGTATTTTAGATATTGATGATTTTCCAGACTTTAGTAATTATGAAACTATCGCTGGTTTTATGATGTACCGTTTGAGAAGAATGCCAAAACGTACGGATTACGTGAAATACGCAGGCTATAAGTTTGAAGTGGTGGATATCGACAACTACAAAATTGACCAGTTGCTTGTCACACGGATTACTTCTACCCCTTCCCCCGTCGTTGTACAGCCAGGAAAAAGTGCCATTGAAACGGCTGACGCAAAACAGCAAACAAAAAATACTAACCACTAGTGCTTACTCGCGAAGCCGTTTCTTTCAATGCGCCACCTTCTGTGGCGCTTTGTTAATCAATAAACAATATTGATTAACCTATCCTAATTCAGCCTGTAGTAATAAAACGTGTTTGTTAACCTCACTCATCACACTGTAATGGCGTTTATCACTGACTTTTGGCGGTAAAATCTTCCCATAATTAAACTCGAATGCCCCAAAATCCTTTATATAGAGCCGACCACTGAAAAGTGTTTTAACATAAAGAGCAATTTTAGATGGGTTATAACGGTTAAAAATTTTCATTAGAACTTTTCCTCCCCTTTGTTCTTACGTACGGCATCTCATAATGCATACCGTACAATAATCATAGACCAGAAATTTCGACTTTGGTTCTAAAATTGCAGTTTTATTCAATTTGCTGACATAACATGACACTGTCAAATAACTGTTAAATCCCCTTTAAACGGTGTGTTTATTCTGAATTTTAAAAAATTGTTAAATTTCACATTGAAACTCATCCGATGAGCTATGCTATAAATACACGAAGAAAAATAATCTTCGGGCTCAAACCACATTACAATTCAAGGGGCTTTTATGTTTAAAAACGTCTTCATTTCCATTTGCTTACTCAGCTTATCCACGCTAGCGGCAGCTGCTAATATTCAAATAAATCAATCTGTTCCTGCAGTTTCAGTCACAGATAAAGGCGAACTAATTCTTAATAAAGAAAACAAACTCGATTACCAGCCATGGAAAAGCCAGCAATTAGTGGGTAAAGTGCGCACTATTCAGCATATTGCTGGGCGTTCATCCGCAAAAGAACTCAACGCACCTCTCATCGAAGCCATTAAAAATGCTAGATTTCCGCACGATACCTATCAAACCACGACGATTATTAATACGGATGATGCAATTTTTGGAACGGGCGTTTTCGTTAAAAACAGTGTCGAAGACAGCAAAAAAGAGTTTCCCTATTCTCAATTTATTGTCGATAGCGATGGTGTAGTCAAAACAGCATGGGGATTAAAACCTGAAAGTTCTGCGATTATCCTATTGGATAACCAAGGAAAAGTGCTATTTTTCAAAGATGGTGAGTTAAATTCGCAAGAAATTGAGAAAGTCATTGGCTTACTCATTTCCGCTTTAAAATAGTCGCGCAATTAATCCCTTCACTTAGCCCAGATAAATGAAGGGATTAACTTATCATGGTATTTTTCAAAAATAGTGAGTTATTCTAAAATGCCCTTATAGTAAATATGCATAATTATTTTCATTTTGCTAATAATCAATCACTCTAACTAAGGGTATTTTAGTGTGCCCAACGAATTTTGACACAGAAACCACCCAGTTCACTATGGGTGAAAATAACGTGCAGATTATGCAGCTCAGCAATGCGCTTAACAATAGACAATCCCAGCCCGCTTCCTGTTTTTTCTTGCCCTGGCGGGCGATAAAAACGCTCCCCTAAACGCTGTAACACATCTGGGGTTACACCCTCGCCATCATCTTGGATTTCAAGGCGATCCGCATATAATGAAAGTTTAACTTCGCCTTTTTCTTTACCATAACGAATGGCATTATGAAGTAAATTGCGTAATAACACGCTCAGGAGCAGTGCTTGCCCTTGAAAAGGCTTTGGCGTTGAAACAACTGTTTGAATAATTTGAGTTTCGTGGCGCATCGCATCTGGCTCAATCTCTTTCACTGCCGCGTTAATTAATGCCTCCCACGTAAGTTCATTGGAATCTTCTAGCTGCGCAGAAGATTCTAATCGTGATAAGGTCAGCAATTGGTCGACAAGCCGAGTGGCTCTATCAATACCTTCCGTTAAATTTTCAACAGCATGACGACGTATTTCACGGTTATCTCCTGCAATTTGAACAACTTCTGCCTGTACTTTTAACGCAGCAAGAGGGCTACGTAACTCATGGGCTGCATCAGACGTAAATTGCCGTTCGCGCATAAACATTTGGTTAATGCGACCAAACAACCCATTCACTGAGTCGATAATAGGCCTCGCCTCACTGGGGATCCGTGTCACTTGTATTGGTGTTAGCTCATTGGGCTTTCGACGATACAACTGGTTGGCAACATCTTTAAGCGGGCGCAAAGCACGAGTTAATAACCATAAAAATATCAATAACATCGCAGGTAATGCCACTAACCATGGCATAAATTGGGCAACCATAATATCTGTCGCCATCTCTTGGCGATATTCCCACTCTTGCCCTACTGCAATCACATATTGTCCATCCTGAGATTTTAACCAGACAAATCGCCAAGGGTCATCACTCCCCTTCATCATGCCATCTGAAAAACCTTCTCGTGTGAACTCAAAACTAATATCACGACCATTATCGCCATCATTGAGCACCTGTTCCCCTTCAGGAGTAAACACAGCAAACGCCAGCGCATCATCGTCTTGAGACCCGCGGTTCTTCCGTAATTTTTTTTTTGTTTTGGTTAGTGAGGGTTTCGTTAACTCAAGATCTGAAGGCAACACCGATAACCGCTTGGCAAAAGCCATCTGCTGTGTATCAAATAACTCATTGATTGTTTTATAGGTTTGGTACCATGCTAACGAGCTGGCAACTCCCCACGTCAGCAACGCAAGAAATAATAATGTTAAGGTGAGTTTTAGCCGCAAACTAAACGTTTTCATTGTTCATTATCACCTAATCGATAACCGACACCGTGAATTGTTCGAATAAACTTATTCCCCAATTTGCGCCTTAAATGATGAATATGTACCTCGACGGAATTACTCGATACTTCCTCATCCCAGTTATAAAGCTTTTCTTCAATCAACGCGCGGGACAACACTTTGTTTGGATTGTGTAAAAAGAGGGACAATAACGCCAGTTCCTTGCCTTTGAGTTGAACGGATTCGCCATTCACCGTCACTGTCATCGCAACAGGGTCCATTTCAACCACACCATGGCTAAGTTTGGGAGTGAGTTGTCCACTTCTACGGCGGATCAATGCTTGCAAACGCGCCATCACCTCCATCAATGCGAAAGGTTTGCATAGGTAATCATCTGCACCTTGTTGCAAGCCTTGAATTCGTTGGTCAAGGGCATCTCGCGCGGTCAGAATTAACACGGGTTCATCCCGCCCTTCTGTACGCCAGTACTTTAAAATATCCATACCATCAATATTTGGCAGGGATAAATCCAGAACGACTGCATCATAAGGCGCATCAAATAACGCAAGTTGCCCCTGTTTACCGTCCATAAACCAGTCAACCGTGAACCCAAGCTGCGTTAAACCGACTTTTAGCCCGTCACCAATGAGTCTGTCATCTTCAATTAATAAAATACGCATAATTCCCCCATATCGGAATATTATTATATTTATCCCATACGCAATAAGATGACTAGCTATTATTAAGCAAATTAAAAATATAATATATTATGAGAATTTCTTAAGATCCTGTTAAGATTTACCTGCTTTAATACCCTCCATACGAACCAGTTAATGCTTTATTTGGAGATAACGACGATGAAAAAATTACCTTTAATTGCTTTAGTTGCCGCTCTTGCTTCTGCACCTGTTTTTGCTGCTAATGGCGGTTTTAATGGCCCAGGTGCTGTTGCCAATACAGCCACACAGAATACCCAAGCAGGTGGCTTTATTGGCCCAAATAGCGGGGAAATGACTGTCGCAAAAGCACTTGATATGTCAGATGATAGCTGGGTTATCCTACGCGGTAATATTGTTAAACAGCTTGATCATAAACATTATGAATTCACTGACGGTACAGGCACCATTAACCTTGAGATCAGCGAAAAACGCTGGAATGGCATTAATGTCACGCCAAAAGATAAAATCGAAATTCGCGGTAAAATCGATAAGGATTGGAACTCAAGGGAAGTTGAAGTCAAACAAATCCAGTTAATCAAATAATTGAGCTCACCAGTTATATCGCCAGCTTTCAGCCCTTAGCAAAAAGCTGGCTTTCCTCAAAATCTTATTTCTTGCTATTTTTAACAGTGCTAAATTAGCCTTAAATACAATTGTCGCTAAGGCTATACAATGACTGTTAAACAACCGAAACTGCGTAATATTCAAGAAAGACTCCTTTCAGATAATTGGTATATTTTAAAAAAATACACCTATGAATTACAAAGACGCGATGGAAGTTGGCAACAACAAGAACGCGAAGTGTATGACAGAGGAAACGGCGCCGTTATTTTGTTATACAACAAAATTAAAAACAGCATTATTCTCATCCGCCAATTCCGTATGCCGATGTATGTCAGTGGCTACCCGAAATTTTTAATCGAAGCTGCCGCAGGCTTACTTGAAAATGCCTCTCCAGATGCACGTATTATTGCCGAAGCAGAAGAAGAAACGGGCTTTAAAGTTGATAAACTGGAAAAAGTCTTTGAAGCCTTTATGAGTCCAGGCTCTGTCACAGAAAAACTGCATTTTTATATCGCCGAGTATAACGATAATAACCGTAGCAATGCAGGCGGAGGGCTGGTAGAAGAAGGCGAAGATATTGAAGTATTAGAGTGGCCATTCCCTAAAGCACTCGAAGCTATCAAAACAGGAGAAATCGTCGATGGTAAGACAATTATGTTAATACAGCACCTCGCCTTAAATTCAATTCTTAAAAGCTAATTATTTTATCGACTCACTGTAATTGAACTACATTACGGTGAGTTTTATTTTATATTCTCTATTTTAACAACCTAATTATTTATTTCCTTCATTAAAAGAGGTATTTGGCTCACGCCAATCAATAAACGACAATCAAAACAAGAGAAAAATAAACCTTATAATTCAATTAAATACAAACATGCCATCTTTACTATAAATAAAGACACTTTAACTTTGACCTGCCACTTAAAAAACCTTAAATTAAAAACATTATATATTTTCGCCGTTTTAATATTGTCATTTTACGAACCCTAATTTTATCACTAATGAATCTAAATTAATTTCAAGTCATACCATTTTCATTAAGGAGCTAAATAAGATGATACGTTGTGTTCGTATGTGGACAGGTGAAGATGGAAATTCCCTGTTTGAAGAAGGCACACTGGAACTGGATAGTGTTGCCCGTGGAGATAGTCAAACCCCAGCCATTTCAGTCAGCGAACTGACTTTCCGTGAAACTGTCTCAGGTGGATCTTGGGATTGGCATAAAGATCCTGTCCCTCGTTATGTGATCACCCTCACTGGCACCTTAGAATTTGAAACCAAAGATGGTTCAAAATTTATCATTAATCCAGGTGATATTTTACTCGCACAGGATAATACTGGAACAGGCCATAAGTGGCGATTGATCGGTGACGACCCATGGCGACGTGCTTATGTTGTCTATCAAGAAGGCACTGATCTGTGCTTCACACCGACCAAAAAATAGAGGCTTTTTTATGACTAAACCTATAGCAGAAAACGTTGATATTGCGCTGATCGGTGCAGGGATTATGAGTGCGACACTCGGTACTTTATTAAAAGAACTCGACCCATCACTGACGGTTACGGTTTTTGAACGCTTAAATGATTGTGCACAAGAAAGTTCACATCCGTGGAATAACGCAGGAACAGGCCACGCTGCAAACTGTGAAATGAACTACACCCCGCCGAATCCTGATGGCACGGTCGATATCAGCAAAGCCCTTGAAGTTAATACAGAATTCGATTTATCTCGCCAGTTATGGTCATACCTTGTCACGAAAGGAAAAATTAAAAATCCACGCGATTTTATTCACCCTTGCCCCCATATGAGCTTTGTTTGGGGCGCCGACAATGTCAAATTTTTACAACAACGCTTTAAGCAAATGTCAGCTCACCACTGCTACCACAACATGGAATACAGTGATGACCCAAAACAAATTAAT
The DNA here is from genome assembly GCF_041953405.1 of Providencia xihuensis. NCBI lineage: Bacteria > Pseudomonadati > Pseudomonadota > Gammaproteobacteria > Enterobacterales > Morganellaceae > Providencia > Providencia xihuensis. The sequence continues at coordinate 4,155,991 of NZ_CP169565.1, forward strand.
GATTGGGCACCGTTGTTGATGGAAGGTCGTGACGATGACAAAAATATTGCTGTCACCCGTGTAGTTACAGGGGCAGACGTCGATTATGGTGCATTGACGCATTTATTAATGGCACAACTCAGCGAACAGTCTGGTTTTACTCTTCACTATAAACATGAAGTCGTTGATGTCACTCAAACCTCTGATGGTCGCTGGAATGTGGAAGTCAAAAATTTATTGACCCATGAAAAACACGTCACATCCGCAAAATTTGTGTTTGTCGGTGCAGGAGGACGTGCTATTGAATTACTGCAAAAATCAGGTATTCCTGAAGGAAAAGGCTATGGCGGCTTCCCTGTCAGTGGAATTTGGCTACGTTGCGATGATGAAAAAGTGGCTGCAAGGCACCATGCAAAAGTGTATGGCAAAGCAGACAAAGGTTCTCCACCGATGTCAGTTCCACATTTAGATACTCGTATTATTGGCGGCAAACGCTCCTTACTGTTTGGCCCATATGCAGGCTTTTCCAGTAAATTTTTAAAACACGGCTCTTATTTAGACCTGTTTGAATCCATTCGCCTCAATAATATTGAGCCGATGCTGGCTATCGCAAAAGATAATTGGTCGTTAGCTGAGTACCTTGTCGGGCAAGTGCTGCAAACCTCTGCACACCAATTTGCCACACTGCAAAAATTTTACCCAGATGCACAACATGAGGATTGGAAAGAAGTCGTTGCAGGCCAGCGTGTGCAAATTATCAAACCTGATCATGATAAAAAAGGTATTTTAGAATTTGGTACCGAGCTGATTACCAGTGCAGATAAGTCATTTACTGTATTGATGGGAGCCTCGCCAGGGGCATCAACCGCCGCCTTTATTGCGCTAAATGTCCTAAAAGATTGTTTTGCCAATCAACTTAAAGCGGATGGCTGGGAAACTAAGTTAAAAGACATTATTCCAACTTATGGTATTGATTTAAAACAGGACGCAAAAGCGTGTTTAGATATTCGTACTGCAACCGCTAAAGTGCTGCAATTAGATAATTAGCTACAGATAAGGTTGGGAAATGACTTCCATGACTTCCCAACCTTATCTGATTATTAGAATAAAATCACTCGAAAGCCAGGGTTCAAAAATGACTCTCTCGGTGTATAGTCTAAAGTTTTTCCATTCCAATCAACTACTTTCGCACCTGCCCCAATCGCAATCGCATGACCCGCTGCAGTATCCCAAATATTCGTCGCTCCAAAACGTGGGTAAAGCTGCGCTTTTCCGTCCGCGACAAAGCAGAATTTCAGTGATGAACCAATTTCTACGGTCGTATGCTCCCCCATTTGCGCCAAGTAATCCATTAACTCGCTGTCTTGATGAGAACGGCTTATCACAATGACAGGAGGTTTTCCATCATACACATGGATTTGCTGCTTATGACCGCCTTCTTCTTTCCACGCTTGGTTTCCCTCTGCATAATAAAGCAACCCTTTTGCAGGAGCATACACGACCCCCATAACGGGTACCCCATTTTCAATTAACGCAATGTTAACGGTAAAATCCCCATTGCGGTTAATAAATTCTTTGGTGCCATCAAGAGGGTCAATCAACCAATAGCGTTGCCAGTGCTGTCTTACTGACCACTCCGGAGGATCTTCTTCAGAAAGTTGTGGAATATCAGGGGCAATGCGGGTGAGGCCAGCAGCAATAATATGGTGTGCGGCAATATCCGCTTCCGTGACAGGGGAGTTGTCACTTTTATGATCAACCCGCAACGGTTCTTGCGCATTGTAGGTTTCCATAATGGCATAACCCGCTTCTTGAGCAAGTTCGCAAATTTGTTGTAGCATGTTATTCACCTCTCTCCCGTTGACCTTTACAGCAAGAGTAGCAAGTGTGTAAAATTTACGCCATAAAAAATGCCTTAGTGAATAAAAACACCAAGGCATCAATTCAAATAGTGATTAAAACCGCTATTCTTATAAGATTTCTAACAGCTCAACTTCAAAAACGAGTGTGCTAAATGGTGGAATTGATGCACCTGCACCGCGCTCACCATAAGCTAATTCATGAGGGATATACAGCTCCCATTTCGAACCAACAGGCATCAGCGTTAATGCTTCAATCCAACCAGGGATCACGCCGCTAACTGGAAATTCAGCTGGCTGGCCACGTTGAACAGAGCTATCAAACACAGAACCATCAATTAAACGGCCAGTGTAATGAACACGGACACGATCAGAGCGAGATGGGATCGCACCTTCGCCTTGGTTGATCACAGAAAATTGCAAACCAGATTCAGTCGTTGAAACGCCTTCACGTTTTTGGTTTTCATCGAGGAATTTTTGGCCTTCTTCTGCCATTGCAGCTTGGCGAGCAACACGGACTTCATCTGCACGCTCATGAACTTCACGTAATGCTTTGTGCAGGGTTTCAACAGGCACTGATGGCATGTTGCCTTCTAAAGCATCAACCAGACCCGCTAAAATTGCGTTTGGTACTAAGCCTTCTAGCCCTGACTCTAATAATTGTTGGCCAACTTGTAGACCAATACCGTAACTCGCTTGAGCTTCTACTGAATCAAAATTTTGGTTTGCCATTAAAATACCCATATGGTTTTTGATAAAAACCAAGAATAACAGCCCCCCTGCTATGGGTAAACCCAAACCGTCAATCTAAATAATAAATTACCCCGATAGCGTATAAATTTGCTCAGTGTTCTCCGAAAAATCATATCAAGCACTTAAATTACCCAAAAACAGTGTTAGTATGCGTATAAATACGCCCAAGTTAATGCATTGCCTCATCAAGGAGGAGTGATGGTTAAACTGTCTAAATTTCATCGCTATGGTATCGCCGTATTAGCACTGATTGTTGTGGTTGCCCTGTTTTGGCCAACTGGCGATAAACCTTTGAATAATACGCCGCAAAATCAGCCTATTGTCATTCCCCCACCAACAACACCTGAGATCATTCCTGATCCTATTCAGACGCCATCTGGTCAAGAACCTGAAGGTAATATAGAGGAAATACCAACAGAACCTGAAATTGTGCCTGAGCCCATAGAACCTGTGCCAACAGAGCCACCACCAACAACACCAAAGACACAAGAGCCTCAGGTCACAAGCCCATCGGCAAATAAGTGGCAAAATTACCGCGTTCAAAAAGGGAAAACACTGGCGCAATTATTCCGTGATAATAATTTGCAGGCTAACGATGCCTTTATCATGGCTCGCGTTGAAGGGGTTGAAAAACCGCTAAGTAATTTACGTCAGGGGCAAAAAATTCGCTTAAAAGCAAATGAGAAAGGGGAAGTTCAGTTGCTGGAAACTACGGCTTCTGATGGAAAAACATATAGTTTTGCACGGTTAAGCGACGGCAGTTACTATCGTACACCTTAGGCGCTAATCATCGCTAAAATGGAATACTAGAAAACAAAAAACACCGGACTTAGCCGGTGTTTTTTATTGGTATTGCCGATAAGTCGACAATACCTACCATCATTATTGATTACTCAGCAACGATGATAACGTTCAGCTCTGCGAAAACATCACTGTGTAACTGGAAGTGAACTTCGTGGTCACCAGTAGTACGCAGAACGCCGTTTGGCAGGCGAACTTCGCTTTTCGCGATTTTAACGCCAGCTGCAGTTACTGCATCAGCGATGTCACGAGTACCGATTGAACCGAACAGTTTACCTTCGTCACCAGCTTTAGAAGCTAAAGTAACAGAACCCAGTGCAGTAACAGCTGCTGCACGAGCCTGTGCTGCTGCCAGAACGTCAGCTAATTTAGCTTCCAGTTCAGCGCGGCGAGCTTCGAAGAATTCGATGTTTTTCTTAGTTGCAGGAACAGCTTTACCCTGTGGAACTAAGAAGTTACGAGCATAGCCCGATTTAACGTTAACCTGATCACCCAGGCTACCTAGGTTAGCTACTTTATCAAGCAGAATAACTTGCATTACCTTATCCTCTTAAGTCGTTAATGGACTGTACCAATTACTGATGACGATCAGTATATGGTAACAGAGACAGGTAGCGAGCGCGCTTGATAGCACGAGCGAGCTGACGCTGATATTTTGCACGAGTACCGGTGATACGGCTTGGTACAATTTTACCACTTTCAGTGATATAGTTTTTCAGCGTTGCGATATCTTTATAGTCGATCTCTTGAACGCCTTCCGCTGTGAAACGGCAGAACTTGCGACGACGGAAATAACGTGCCATATGGCTAGTCTCCAGAATCTATCAAATCAATCTGCTCGGCATGGAGGACTATTTTGCTAATTCCATTACGCCCTTGATGGGTACTAATGAAACCGCTAACTGTAATCCAACTGCCGACCGTTAAACTGTGAGTATGAGCTTGTAAGGTTTGTCCGCTAACAATAATGGGCATTCTGCACCATGCTTGCCTTGACAATCCCGCTTCCAGTTGTTGTGAACGATGTTCTAAAACAAACTGACAATGTGGAATGCCCGACGGACTCACTTTTCGAATCAATGCTTTACAGACTGTGCCTGTTAGCACCAAACGATTAGTGGACACCTGCGCAATTACTCTTCAGAATCCCCAGTTTCTTCTACTTCTTCATCCTGATATTCATCAGAAAGGTCACGGCCACGACGTTCGTCTTTAGCTTTAACCATTGGAGAAGCTTCTGTTACTGCGTGTTTTAAGCGCATAACCATGCTGCGGATAACGGCATCGTTGAAGCGGAAGTTAGTTTCCAGCTCATCAATCGCTTCCTGCGGTGCTTCTACGTTCAGCAGAACATAGTGAGCTTTGTGCAGTTTGTTGATTGGGTAAGCCAGTTGACGGCGGCCCCAGTCTTCCAGACGGTGAATCTGACCTTGTGCGTTAGTGATTACTGCACTGTAACGCTCGATCATGCCCGGAACCTGTTCGCTTTGGTCAGGATGGACCATAAAAACGATTTCGTAATGACGCATTAGTAGTTGCTCCTTACGGATTATTAGCCTCCTGTCTGGGTTAACCGCGGCCCGCGGAGGCAAGGAACTTGTTGAGTGCGGCTAAAAAATTGACGCGTAACTATACCCACCCCTGAGATAAAACTCAAGAGATGGATGCAGTTTTACACAAATATTATTTTTCACCTGAAACAGGTAAGCGCTGGCGTACGGCTTCAAACAAGCAAACCCCTGTCGCCACTGACACATTCAGAGAGGAGACGGAACCTGCCATCGGGATGCTGATTAATTCATCACAATGCTCGCGGGTTAAACGGCGCATGCCTTCACCTTCTGCGCCCATCACTAATGCGATAGAGCCTGTCAGTTTGCTTTGGTATAAATTATGGTCTGCTTCACCCGCCGTCCCCACAATCCATACGTTGTATTCTTGCAATAAGCGCAATGTCCTTGCTAGGTTCGTCACACGAATAAGGGGAACATTTTCTGCTGCACCGCAAGCTACTTTTTTTGCAGTTGCATTCAATTGCGCCGATTTGTCTTTCGGAACAATCACTGCATGCACACCTGCTGCATCTGCGCTACGCAAACAAGCCCCTAAATTGTGGGGATCCGTCACACCATCAAGTACCAGTAAAAATGGTGACGGTGTGCTTTCTAATAAATCGGGCAAATCACCTTCTTGGTATTGCTTACCTGGTAATACTTTCGCAATGATCCCTTGGTGAACAGCACCTTCAGTTTGGCTATCCATCCACTGGCGATTCGCGACTTGGACAACAACGCCTAGTGCTTCAATTTCATGCACGATAGGCATCAATCGGCGATCTTCACGCCCTTTTAGGATATACACTTCTTTAATGCGTTGCGGAGAACGCTCAAGCAAGGCTTTCACTGCGTGAATACCGTAAATAATTTCGCTCATAACAGTCTTATGTTTTAATCTAAATGAGGAAAGTGGCGCAAACACGCCACTTTCGTTAATTAACAAAGCGCTACGCTAGCAAAAATATTAGCCCTCTTGTTTTGAGGATTTCTTCGCAACGCGTTTTGCTTTTAGTTTTGCTGTAATTTTCTTAGTTTTATCGGAAGGTTTTTTTCCCTTTCCTTTCCCTTTTGCATCAGCTTGTGCTTCGCTTTTTTTCCCTTTTTTCTCAGAACGGCGAAATGCAGAATCAGGCTCGAAGTTTTTATCTTTGCTCCCTTGCGCTTTACGGCGAGCTGGCCGCGTAGCATTTTTTACTTCTTGCTTCATTTTATCCCGTGCAGTTTTGCCAGGGGCTTTCGCTTTACGAGTTGTTGAAATTAACGCGAAATCAATGGTGCGTTCATCCATATGCACCGCTTCCACACGAATTTCCACTTCATCACCAAGTCGATAGGTCGTGCCTGATGATTCACCAATTAAGCGCTGGCCGACAGCATCATAACGGTAGTAATCGTTATCAAGGGTAGAAATATGTACTAAACCGTCAATAAACAAGTCATTGAGGCGAACAAAGAAGCCAAAGCCTGTCACACTGGTAATTAACCCCGTGAAAATTTGACCCACTTGGTCTTGCATAAAGTCACACTTCAACCAATCAGCCACATCGCGCGTTGCTTCATCGGCACGACGCTCTGTCATCGAACAGTGTTCACCCAGTTGCAACATGCTGTCCATATCAGAGTGCCAGCCGCCTGTTTCTGTCCAGCGCTTATCTGAATGGCCATATTCTTTTGCCAACAAATATTTGATACCACGGTGCAACGTTAAGTCAGGATAACGACGAATTGGCGAGGTAAAGTGCGCATACGATTTCAGCCCTAGACCAAAGTGACCACGGTTTTCAGGGTCATAAATCGCTTGTTTCATCGAACGCAAGATCATGGTTTGCAGCAATTCGTGATCAGGGCGCTCAGCCACTTCATTCATCACTTGTGCATAATCTTTTGGCTCTGGCTTCATACCACCAGGCAATGTGAGCCCTAACTCGCTAAATACTGAACGTAAATTCATTACGCTCTCTTCTTTTGGACGATCATGCACACGGTATAACGCAGGCTCTTCGTTTTTCTCCACAAATCTAGCCGCCGCAATGTTAGCTAAAATCATGCATTCTTCAATTAATTTGTGTGCATCATTTCGCTCGACAGGTTCAATACTTTCAATACGGCGCTCTGCATTAAAAATAAATTTCGCCTCTTCCGATTCAAAGGATATCGCCCCACGCTCAATTCGTGCCGCATCTAATGCCTTGTATAACTGATGTAAATGTTCAATATGTGGAACCAATGCTTTGTAATGTTCACGCAGTTCTTCATCACCTTCCAAGATTTTCCATACTTTTGTATAGGTCAACCTTGCATGGGAATTCATCACTGCTTCATAGAATTTATAGGAAGACAGCTTCCCTGAGGCCGATACCGTCATTTCGCACACCATACACAGGCGATCGACCCCTGGGTTCAATGAGCAAAGGCCATTAGAAAGAACTTCAGGCAACATCGGCACAACTTGAGATGGGAAATATACTGAGTTACCACGGCTACGCGCCTCAGTATCTAACGATGTTTGCGGGCGTACATAATAGCTAACATCCGCAATTGCGACCCATAAACGCCAGCCACCGCCTTTTTTCGGCGCACAATGAACAGCATCATCAAAATCGCGAGCATCTTCACCATCGATAGTGACCAATGGTAAATCACGCAAATCCATACGCCCTTTTTTCGCAGACTCAGGCACATGTTCACTTAAATCAGCGACTTGTTTTTCAACTTGTGGCGGCCATGAATGGGGAATTTCGTGAGTACGCAGCGCGATTTCAACCGCCATACCCGTTCCCATGGTTTCCCCAAGCACTTCGATAATATTCCCGACTGCTTGAGAACGGCGTTGTGGGCGAGTCACTAACTCAACAACCACCACGTTACCCATGCGAGCACCGCAAATACGGTCTTTCGGGATCAAGATATCAAAACTGAGACGACTATCATCTGGCACCACAAACCCCATGCCCGACTCAATAAAATAGCGGCCTACAATTTGGTTGTTTCTTGGCTCTAATACGCGAACCACGCGCACTTCAGTACGACCTTTACGGTCTTGCCCATATGGCTGTGCTAAAATCACGTCGCCGTGCAGCGCACGTTTCATCTCATCTTGAGATAAATAATAATCTTCTTTTTTACCCTCAACACGCAGAAAGCCGTAGCCATCGCGATGGCCAATAACCTTTCCTTTTAATAAATCTAAACGCTCTGGCAATGCATAACATTGACGGCGTGTGAACACGAGTTGACCATCACGTTCCATTGCTCTTAAACGGCGGCGTAAAGCTTCTAATTCATCTTCCGTAGAAAGATTGAGTAACTGGGCGATTTCTTCGCGATTAGCTGGGGCAGTACGTTTCGAGATTAAGTCGAGGATGAATTCTCGGCTTGGAATTGGGGATTCGTATTTTTCTGCTTCTCTTTCCTGAAAAGGATCTTGTGACATCGTTACCTCCGTTGTCATCAGAATTCATAACTACTGCGAATATTAATCAAGCAGTAATTGATAGAGCGGGGTGTTATCTTTCACCATGTCCGCCAGCGTATATTGATCAAGTTCTTGTAAAAACTGCTGTATTGCTTGGTGTAGCACACCTTTTAAACGACACGCAGGTGTTATGTGGCAAAACTCACCACTACAATTAACAAGGGTTAGGGGTTCTAATGCTCTAACAACATCCCCTATACGAATTGATTCTGCTGGTTGCCCTAGTGTAATCCCGCCATTTTTGCCACGAGTGGCTTTTATATAACCTAAATGACTGAGCTGATTGATAATTTTAACCATATGATTACGTGAAACGCCATAAACGTCCGTCACCTCTGTAATACTGGTCATCTTCCCTTCACCCAGAGAAGCCAGATAAATAAGCGCTCGTAATCCATAGTCGGTAAAACTCGTCAGTTGCACAATCACCTCAAAATTTTGGCTTTTACTTATACGACCAAAATGAGTTGGTCGAAAATTTTCTCACGTATTTTAATTGCAAATAACCTAATTTGAACCTAAATCCCACTTGGTTATGCACAAAATATAGCATGCAAATAAATTATGTGTTCATAAATACAGTTTAGCGTATTACGTATCGCAAATATGCATCTAATTGCACAGAATCTGCACACAAAAGTAACTTAGTTCAATCATTATGGGGAATTTTGACTGTTTTATCAAAGAAGTTGCATCGCGGAGGGAGGTAAAGCAGTAAAAAAACTGCGCCTGTATTAGGCGCAGTCAATGTTATTACTCAACGTCAAACGGGTCACGCAGGATCATCGTTTCAGAACGATCTGGACCAGTTGAAATAATATCAACAGGAATACCCGTTAATTCTTCAACACGTTTGATGTAGTTCAGCGCTGCTTGCGGCAGTAATTCTCTTTGCTTCACACCAAAAGTGGTTTCTTTCCAACCTGGCATGGATTCGTAAACTGGCTCTAAACCATCCCACTCATCCGCAGCTAAAGGCGTTGTTTCAAGCACTTTGCCATCTGGACGACGGTAGCCCACACAGATTTTCACTTCTTCTAAACCGTCTAAAACGTCCAGTTTAGTCATGCAGAAACCTGACAGTGAGTTGATTTGTACCGCGCGGTTGATTGCAACGATATCTAACCAACCAGTACGACGTTTACGACCCGTCGTTGCACCAAATTCTTGGCCTTTTTCACGCAGGAATTCGCCCACTTCGTCAAACAATTCGGTTGGGAATGGACCCGCACCAACACGTGTTGAGTAAGCTTTGATAATACCCAGTACGTAATTAACATAACGAGGGCCTAAACCAGAACCTGTTGCAACACCACCCGCGGTGGTATTTGAAGAGGTTACATACGGATAAGTACCGTGGTCAATGTCCAATAATGTGCCTTGTGCACCTTCAAACATCACAAATTCGTTGTTCTGGCTTGCTTTGTACAGCAGATCAGACACATCGATTACCATGCCTGTCAGGATATCGGCCACTGCCATGATATCATCCAGTGTTTTTTGGTAATCAACAGCAGGTTCTTTATAGTAATTAACGAGTTGGAAGTTATGGTATTCGACGATTTCTTTTAATTTTTCTGCGAAAGTTGCTTTATCGAATAAGTCACCAACACGTAAGCCGCGACGAGCAACTTTATCTTCGTAAGCAGGACCAATACCACGACCCGTTGTTCCAATCGCTTTGGAACCACGTGCTTTTTCACGGGCGTTATCTAATGCAACATGATAAGGCAGGATCAGTGGGCATGCTTCTGAAAGACGTAAGCGTTCGCGAACTGGAACACCGCGGTCTTCCAATTCTTTCATCTCTTTCATTAATGCGTCAGGCGCAAGAACAACGCCATTAGCGATAATACTGATGACATTTTCACGAAGAATACCGGATGGAATTAAGTGGAGAACGGTTTTTTCACCGTTTACAACAAGCGTATGGCCAGCATTATGGCCGCCCTGATAGCGAACTACATATTTAGCGCGCTCTGTCAGCAAGTCGACGATCTTGCCCTTCCCTTCGTCACCCCATTGGGTGCCCAGTACGACAACGTTCTTACCCATTTCGAAATACACTCGGTTGCTTAAAAATGAATTCTACCATCAAAAATGAACTGTTCCAGTGATATTTTGGCATTACTAAAATTTTTTTCTGGAAAGCAAGTTAAATGGTATTTTTATTTCTGCCGTAAACCCAAAATGAATGTAACCAGTTGAGCAGCTTAAATTTTCCCTGAAAAATCCTATACTTAAAACGACAGGCGAAAAAAAGCCCACCGAAGCGGGCTTTTCTTTAATAGATTAACAGTTATTTTGCTAGGTTGCACGCAACTTAGTCTGATTATTTATTAATCTGTTGCACGAAGCTTAGTTGGTGCTTTCATGAAGCGGAAGAAGTCTGTGTCTGGGCTTAATACCATCACGTCTTCACCACTCTTGAAGCTTTGCTCGTAAGCACGCAAGCTACGAATAAACGCATAGAACTCTGGATCTTGGTTGAATGCATCAGCAAACAGTTTTGTTGCCATTGCATCGCCTTCACCTCGGTAGGTCAGCGCGGTACGCTCTGCTTCTGCCAGTGTTTCAGTTACAGTTTTATCTGCAACCGCACGGATCTTAGTCGCTTCTTCTTGACCTTGTGAACGGTGCTGACGTGCAACCGCTTCACGCTCTGCACGCATACGTGCATAGATAGCTTCAGAAACTTCGTTTGGCAGTTCGATACGTTTAATACGCACGTCGACAACTTCGATACCTAACGCCGCCATACTGTTTGCATTCACAACCAGTGGCTTCAAGTTAGTTTCTTTTTCAACACGTGCTGCGGCATCCGCAATCGCTGCATCAGCTTCTTTTGTCGCATCATCAATTGCAGTACCTTTGTTCAAGGCATCACGTACATCAACGGTTAAACGACCACGTGAATCAGTAATGATATCTTTAACGCTTAAACGACCAAACTCAGAACGTAAACGGTCACTAAATTTACGTTTTAACAGGGTTTCTGCTTGATATGGGTTACCACCGCCAGTTGCTACATAGTAGCGACTGAAATCAGTAACACGCCATTTCAGGTAGGAGTCCACCATTAAATCTTTGTTTTCGCTTGTCAAATAACGGTCAGCTTGGATTTCCAATGTCTGAATACGTGCATCTAACATTTTCACAGTTTCAATAAATGGCACTTTGAAATGCAAACCTGGCTCATAAATGATCGGTTTGTTTTCAGAATCACGCAGAACCTTACCAAAACGCAATACAATGCCGCGGTCAGTTTGAGGAACAATAAAGATAGATGCGTATGCAACTGCCAAGATGGCAATAACGATAACAATTAGCGATTTACGCATGATTATTGTCTCCCTACTCTAACAGCATCACCACGAACAGCGCTGTTTGGCTGTGCAGGCGTTGCAGCAGATGATGACGAATTAATGCTTGGCGTCGCCATTCTTGCTGACGGATTAACTTTTGATGTTGAAGCCGCATCTGAATTTGTACCACGCATGATTTGGTCAAGCGGCAGCACTAACATGCTGTTGCTCTTATCATTCGCAATAACTTTACGTGTATTACTTAACACACGCTCCATCGTATCGATGTAAAGACGCTCACGAGTGATTTCTGGTGCTGCACGGTATTCAGGTAGCATTTTCGCAAAGCTTGCGACCTCACCCTCTGCTTTGAAGACCACACTCGCTTTATACGCTTCGGCTTCTTCAATCAGGCGTTGTGCGTTACCTTTTGCCAGTGGAAGAACTTCATTTCGATAAGCGTGCGCTTCACGAATAGTTTTTTGTTCTTCTTCCCTTGCTGAGATTACGTCATCAAATGCTGCTTTAACATCTTCAGGTGGACGCGCTGCTTGGAAGTTGACATCCAGCAGTGTGATACCCATTTTGTATGGTGCAATTGTCGCTTCAAGCTCTTTTTGTGTCACATCACGGATAAAGGCTCGATTCGTAGTCAATACTTGCTCCATGGCAGATTGACCAATAACACCACGCACAGCACTGTCTAACGCCTGACGCAGACTGTTGTCTGGGTTAGTCACGCTAAATAAATATTGCGCAGGGTCAGTCACACGGTATTGAACGTTCATTTCAACGCGGATCACGTTTTCATCTGACGTCAACATCATGCCGTTAGTCGCTTGCTCACGTACAGTTTCTACGTTGACAGGCACGACTCTATCAATGAATGTTGGCTTCCAGTTCAAACCTGGCCCAACAATACCACTGTATTCACCAAAACGTAACACTACGCCACGGTCACTTTCTTTGATGGTGTAGAAGCCTGAACCTGCCCAGACAACTACAATAGCAGCAAGTGCTAACATCCCTAAACGACCACTGATTTGTGAAGGCTGTTTGTTATCGCCATCACCACCGTTGCCGCCTTTGTTCCCACCTAGCTTGCTGCCTATTTTACGAAAGAGATCGTCGAGATCATAAGCCCCACGTTTTCGACCACCTTTGTTTCCGCCAGAGTTGCCGCCTTTATTGCCGCTTCCCCACGGATCGCGGTCTTGTCCGTCATTACCGGGCTGATTCCACGCCATGTTTTAGCTCCATTCTTTATGATTGATTTTCAGGGCTAAGAGCTCCGCTCAACACACTGGAAGTATGCTGAGTTTGTGTGTCTCTTAATATCAATTCCATTGCCTGGCTACGTTGTTAAACCACGTAGTCAGATAATTGCTGCTCTTGTTTACACAAACGTCGCCAATCCACCATTGGCATACGCACCTCAAGGCCGATTGAACCGTCTTCTTCCAACCATTCACGTTCGATTGACTGGAGTTGATAAAAACGGCTACGCAAACGACCTTCGTTTGGTGGTAAACGCAATTCATAATGTGCGATTTCACCAGAAAGGCGTTCCGTCAATGCTTGTAACAGCAATGGGATACCTTCACCTGTTTGCGCCGAAACCCAGACACGAACAGGGTTGTTATCCTCATCTCTGTCAATACGCGGGACAAAATCTTCCAGCATATCAACTTTGTTCATCACTAAAAGTGCTGGTATTTCATCCGCTTCAATTTCTTCCAACACGCTTTCAACCGCATGGATATTTTCATCCAAGCGAGCATCTGCTGCATCGATAACGTGCAGCAGTAACGTTGCTTCACGAGTTTCTTGCAGGGTTGCTTTAAATGCGGCAACCAAATCATGTGGTAAGTGGCGAATAAAACCCACGGTATCTGCTAAAACGACAACACCGACATCTTCGACATTAATACGGCGAAGCGTTGGGTCAAGTGTCGCAAATAGCTGATCTGCAGCATAAACATCTGCAGACGTCATACGGTTAAATAAACTCGATTTACCCGCATTGGTATAACCCACGAGAGAAATTGTCGGAATATCCGCTTTACTTCTCGCTTGACGCCCTTGTTCACGCTGTTTTTCTACACGGCTAAGCCGCGATAAAATCTGTTTGATTTTATCCCTTAATAACCGACGGTCTGTTTCAAGTTGAGTTTCACCAGGACCACGCAAACCAATCCCGCCTTTTTGGCGCTCAAGGTGTGTCCATCCTCTCACTAAGCGAGTGGATAAATGACGTAACTGTGCCAATTCAACTTGAAGTTTACCTTCATGCGTACGCGCCCGTTGAGCAAATATATCTAAAATTACCCCTGTACGGTCAACCACCTTACATTGGCAAATCCTTTCGAGATTACGTTCTTGAGCAGGGCTTAGCGTGTGATTAAACAACACCACATCTGCGCCACTTTCCTCAACGGCTTGGGCTATCTCTTCAGCTTTTCCTTCCCCAACAAAAAACTTTGGGTGAGGTGCCTTACGACTGCCTGTGACTATTTGTACTGGCTTTACCCCAGCAGACGTCACGAGTGACTCAAACTCTGCCAGATTATCAACGTCTTTTTCTTGGGAAAAAAAGACATGGACTAACACAGCAAGCTCACCGCCTTCATACCTATCAAACAAGGTGCAACCTCTTAGGCTAAACAATAATTGCAAAGGAAAACACAGGTACAGTCTCCCTACCCATGCTTTCCTTGTCTTTTAGCGTACAAACTTACTCAGTTACTTCGCCATCCTGCGATGCAGGTGCACCCGAATGGTAATTACCATTACCTGCGCTACCACCTGTTGTGCCACTGTGGTGAGAAACAGGACGTGCAGGGACAACAGTAGAGATAGCGTGCTTATAAACCATCTGGCTAACTGTGTTTTTCAATAAAATGACAAATTGATCAAAAGATTCAATTTGCCCCTGCAATTTGATGCCATTAACGAGATAAATAGAGACCGGAACCCTTTCACGACGTAATGCGTTCAGGAACGGATCTTGCAAAGATTGCCCCTTAGCCATTCTATGTTTTCCTTATTTTGTTGTTTTTAAAAGAGAATCTTTATGATTCCAAAAGTAACTACTCAAAAATTGCGCTTAACGTTCTAATTGTACACAAACATCAGTCCTATGCACGTACTACCTGCATAACTGTGTCAAGCGCCTGCTGAGGTTGCTCACTATCTAACCACTGAACATTATCCCAGCTTCTTAACCAGGTAATCTGGCGTTTTGCCAATTGGCGTGTTGCACAAATTCCCCGATAAACCATTTCATCATGGCTAATTTCGCCGTCCAAGTATGACCACATTTGCCGATAGCCCACACAACGAATGGCGGGAAGATCAACATGTAAATCACCTCGGTGGTAAAGAGCACGGACTTCCTCTTCAAAACCCGCGTCTATCATCAGATGAAAGCGTTGTTCTATGCGTTCATGTAAAATTTTACGATCTTGTGGCGCAATAGCAAACTGAAACACATTATAAGGCAATTCTTCCCCTGCTGTTTGTGTCATTTCAGTCAAAGTTTGTCCTGAAATGAGATATACCTCTAAAGCACGGGATAATCTTTGTGGATCATTAGGATGGATCCTAGCCGCAGCAACAGGGTCGACCTCCGCTAAACGGCGATGGATTTCACTCCATCCATGTTCTTGCGCTATCTGTTCTATTTGGGTGCGCACATTTGCATCAGCAGAAGGTAATGGTGAAAGTCCTTCTAACAATGCTTTGAAATACAACATAGTACCGCCAACAAGTAACGGTATTTTACCCTGAGCAGTAATCTCACTCATTACTTTTAATGCGTCACGACGAAAATCAGCAGCAGAATAAGGTAGAGCTGGATCGAGAATATCAATCAAACGATGAGGGGCTTGGCTGAGTTCCTCGGCTGTTGGCTTTGCTGTACCAATATCCATTCCACGGTAAATTAACGCCGAATCGACACTAATAATTTCCACAGGCAAATGCTTGCGAAGTTCTATCGCTAAAGCGGTTTTACCTGAAGCAGTCGGCCCCATAAGGAATATTGCATCAGGTTTTTTCTGAGTTACTAAATCACTCATTTGTTAGTGTAGCTACCACGGATTGTAAATTAATTAATTGTAATAATGTTGGTGGGGGATTTTTTACCCACTGCGGACAAATCCGCTCAACATCAGCCAGCAACTGAACAGCCTGTGCTAAACTCCAACTTTCTTCTGTTTTCACCTGTGAAACCGCTTTGGCTAGCCATTGTGCGATATCTTGTTGTGTGATGCTTTCTTTTGTCGATAAAAAACCGATCAAATCTGAAAAAAGTTGCGATAAATTTTGTGTTCTTAATGGTAACGATACCGTATGAATTGTTACTTTTCCATGAAATATCGTGGCTTCGATACCAAATATTGCCAATTGTTCCTTGTACCGCTGTAAAACCTCTATTTCATCGTTTTTAAGTGACAATTTTAGCGGTATCAAAAGAGGTTGTGGCTTGAGGTTTTCACCCTCTGGCGACAATTGCGCTAATTTCAATAAATAATTAGCTTCCGTTAAGGATAACAGGATTAGTCCCAACGAAGACTCAATTAATGCAAAGTTTTTTGAGTAAATTGTCAATACTTTACCAAAAAGGTAGTTATCCGCATTTTTTGCTACAGGTTGTGAAGAAACTTGAGACGTATCCACAGGTTGGCGCTCAGGAAAAAGCGGTTTTTTCTCCGTTTCAGGAACTGGAATTGACATCAAGCTTTGGTAAAGGTCTCCCGCTTTTTTATCGTAGTTAGTGCCGTAGTTTTTCTGCTCTACATTCCCGACGAATTGTGATGCGGATTTGGGCAGGGAAGAACTCGATGTCGCCGTGGTTGCAGGCTTATAAGCGACCTGCGGTTCACGAGCGGTTCTCTCAGCCTGTGGCAATGATTCGGTATAATTTGGTTTCGAAGTTGATGTTGGGGAAGAAAAATAATTCCCTCCTGCTGAAGACCGGTTTTCGAGCTCAGCATGTACTGGCTCTATTCCTGGTAATTCACTTATTGATGCCGCTTCAAGGAGTACTGTACGTACGGCTTGATAAATAAAATCATGTACTAACCGCGCTTGGTGAAAACGTACCTCATGTTTCGCTGGATGGACGTTTACATCCACTTGTTTCGGATCAATGGTTAAATACAAGACATAAGCGGGCTGTTGATTGTCTTCTAAATAGCCTTCAAATGCTTGGCGGATAGCATGGTTAATTAACCGGTCGCGCATCATCCGTCCATTCACATAGCAATACTGAGTTTCACTCACAGGAGTATTCGATGGGGAAACCACCCAGCCTTTAATTGCCAGGTCGCTGTGCTCCCAAGATAACGCTAATGCGCCTTGCATAAAGCCGGTACCGCAAATAGTCCCAAGCCGCCTTTCTTGCTGCACTTCATCATGGGCAGCACGGTACTGTTTCACCAGTTTTCCGTTATGAGTCAAATTAATAGACACATCAGGGCGCGATAATGCAATGCGGCGAACCACTTCATCAATATGGCCAAATTCGGTTTTTTCAGTGCGCATAAATTTGCGCCTTGCAGGGGTATTATAAAAGAGATCGAGGACTTCAACCGTCGTACCATTAGGATGCGCTGCAGGCTTTACTGTGACTTCCATATCCCGCCCTTCAGCGTAAGACTGCCACGCTTCGGTTTGTTCCGCGGGTTTTGACGTCAACGTTAATCGTGAAACAGAGCTGATGCTCGCTAATGCTTCACCGCGAAAGCCCATACTCATAATGGCTTCAAGGTCATCGAGCGTCGCAATTTTACTGGTCGCATGGCGCGCAAGGGCGAGGATTAATTCATCTTTGTTAATCCCACAGCCATTATCACGAATACGGATCAGTTTCTCTCCACCACGCTCAATATCAATATCAATGCGTGTTGCCTTGGCATCAAGACTGTTCTCAACCAGCTCTTTTACGACAGATGCAGGCCTTTCGACCACCTCACCCGCCGCAATTTGGTTCGCTAATTGAGGAGAGAGAATATGTATTGCCATCGCTCAATTCCTTATTTAGGTGCAGCTTGAATCGGATTCGCAAGGAAATATTGGCGCAATCCTAAGTGAATGGCCTCAGCCACTGCATCTTGGAATTCATTGGATTTGAGCAGTTGCTCTTCCGCTGCATTACTGATGAAGCCTGTTTCAACCAAGATTGACGGAATATCGGGAGAACGCAGAACCCCAAGGCTGGCATGCTCTGGCGTTTTTTTATGGATATTACCCACTTTTCTCAATTGCTGAATAACTTGAACAGCGACATCATAGCCCACGCGCTGAGAGTGGCCGAACTGCAAATCCAATACTGCTTGGCTTAAATACGGATCTGCACCACTGAGCGCATCCCCTGCACCGCCTAATAATTCAGATTGTTTTTCACGTTGTTCTAACCAGCTACCTAACTCACTATTTGCACGACGATTTGATAATACCCAAACAGAGGCACCTCGTGCGCTGCTGTTAGGTGCTGAGTCCGCATGGATGGATACCAACATGTTCGCGCCTTTTTTACGAGCAACATCGGAACGTCCACTAACAGAAATAAAGTAGTCGCCATCACGCGTCATAGCGGGTTTGAACATAGGGTCAGCTTCAAGACGCTGATAGAGTTTTTTCGCAACGCTCAGAGTCACATCTTTCTCTTTATAACCATTTTTCCCAATCGCGCCTGGGTCTTTACCACCATGCCCCGCATCAATAGCGATCACCACCTGTTTGCTGCCTTTAGGCATATTTTTGTATTTTACAGGGGCAGGCGTTGAAACAGGCGCTGGATTATTCATTTTTAACGGTTTGTCCTGTGTGTTATTGACCACAGGAGCAACATTATTATTGGTGCGATTAAATGACGTTGAACTGGTTGAGTTACCTGTTGAAATCGTCAGAACTAATTGATATTCGCCACCCACTTGCTTTAAAACAGCTTTGGTTTTTGCGACGCGGGATAGCTCCATCACCAGACGTTTATGTTGGTTATCAGAAGGTTGGCTTGAACGCACCACTTTTACCAAATCCCCTGCAGGCACTTTTAGTGGCAAGCCAAGGATCTCACCTCGTTGCTTTACATCAACAACCAGTCGCTCAGGTGAATGCAAGGGAAAATAAGAGTAATCAGGCTTACCGTCAATAAAGCTTAGTGTGACCTCAGCTTGTGATGGGCTATTATTCACTTGAATATTAGACAGTGTTGCGGCTTGTGCTTGCATAGCAAAAAGCCATGCGAATGAAAGCATAAAAAGGACAAAAGCCGCCAAAAAACCCTTTCTTGTTATTCTGTGCATTGATGCATTCAACATGAGCAATAAGTTCCTTAGAATTGGGGTAATGCTTCTAACAACGACTCCCCATTTGCAGACAAAGCAACGATGTGAGCCTGACGCCCCTCATCTTGATATGTGAGATGGAGCTCAAGATCCGCTTCAGGTAAAAAACCTTTACCTTGTTGCGGCCATTCAACCAAGCAGATCGAGTTTTCAGAAAAATAGTCACGAATACCCATAAATTCAAGTTCTTCAGGATCTGCTAGACGATAGAGATCAAAGTGAAAAACATAACGATCCGCTAATTCATAAGGTTCAACCAGTGTGTAAGTTGGACTTTTTACATGGCCTTGATGACCCAAAGCTTGTAAGAAACCACGACTAAACGTGGTTTTTCCCGCACCGAGATCACCATACAGGTGAATTACCACACCTTGATGGCAAGCACCTGCAATTGCGCGACCAAGCGCAACAGTTTGCGCTTCATCAGCAAGTTGTATTCTACGTTCTTTCATAGTGTTCTTTTGTGGCATTATTGATGGGCTGTGTCGCCAAATTATTGTCTAATGACTGTTATCAGTATCCGAGAGGAAGCCTGTTTCAGTTCTTCCAAATACCATTGACTATATTAACCTAAGCGCCGTCATTTTTCTTAATTAACATTGCTGAAACTATCAGATCAGAAATATCTTATAATAGATCTGAACACCGAAAGGCACTCTTTTCATCAATTTTGAGAAAAAACCGCTTCCATGGTAGAGTGCCAGCCGTTTTATTTTACTGTGACAGGATCTGATGGCAGCATTTCTCGATCTCAACCTTCTCGCTCAACTTATCAAACAATGGGGCATTGAAGCAGGCTTCCAACAGGTGGGGATCTGCGATACTGACCTGTCCGCGGAAGAACCCAAACTGCAGGCATGGCTCGACAAGCAATACCACGGTGAAATGGAATGGATGAACCGCCACGGAATGATGCGGGCACGTCCCCATGAGCTCCATCCTGGCACTTTACGGGCCATCAGTGTTCGCATGAACTATTTGCCCGCCAAAGCGGCGTTTGCCAGCACACTGAATAACCCTGAGCTCGGGTATGTTAGCCGCTACGCCCTTGGTCGCGACTATCATAAGCTATTAAAAAAACGCTTAAAAGCCCTTGCAGATCGTATTTTAGCTTACTGCCGTGAATTTGATGGGGCGCTCCTTGCGGATGGTACAACCGTTGAGGATCTTAATTTTCGTCCATTTGTTGACTCTGCGCCAATCTTAGAGCGGCCTCTTGCCGTTAAAGCTGGCCTAGGGTGGACTGGAAAGCACTCATTGGTATTAAATCGTGAAGCAGGCTCGTGGTTTTTCCTTGGAGAACTGCTGATCAACCTACCTGTTCCTGTCGATAAACCCATTGAAGATGACTGCGGCCGCTGCGTTGCCTGTATGACAACCTGCCCAACAGGCGCCATTGTTGAGCCTTATACTGTTGATGCAAGACGCTGTATTTCCTATTTAACAATTGAACTTGATAGCGCGATACCTGAAGAGTTTCGTCCATTAATGGGTAACCGAATTTATGGCTGTGATGACTGCCAATTAATTTGCCCATGGAACCGTTTCTCCCAACTCACTGACGAAGAAGATTTTAGCCCAAGGCAAGCGCTGCATACGCCAGAGCTTCTTGAATTATTTTCGTGGGATGAAGACAGGTTTTTGAAGGTAACGGAAGGGTCTGCCATTCGTCGCATTGGTTATATTAAATGGTTAAGAAACATCAGTGTCGCACTGGGCAATGCGCCTTATCAAGATAGTATTGTGCTTGCATTACAAAATAGGTTGGGGATCAATGAAATGTTAGACGAGCACTTTCATTGGTCTATACAACAACAGCTTAGCCGACGTCTTGAGAACCAAGTGACAATTCAAACTTCACAACAAAAACGCCTTGTACGGGCGATTACTAAAGGTTTACCTCGCGACGCCTAAAAAAAGGCCTGCTATATAACTGAAATCTATAATTGTCAAATCGATGTGAATAAAATAAAAAATCGCTTTGCAGACAATAGGTAAAGAATTTGCAAGTTGTGCTTAGCACATTTTCAAAAAATAAATTCATCGACTATAAATCAATGAGTTACAGATAAGAGTTCTGATTATCTTTACCTGACAGTAAGAAAAGAATAGTGAAGTTAGCCTGTGGATAACTCTGTGCAATAAGTTATTTCAAATTGGCATATAGATGGGTCGCAACTCAACAAGCTGTGGATAACTTTTTGATGCTGAATTGTGAAGAAAAATGCTGATTTTACGTTAACTACTCGAAAAAAGTTGCCAAAAAACTAGGTTAAAACGAAAATTTGCCTGAGTTAAATAAAAAACACCTTTTTGTTTATTATTTAAACTTTTACCTTAAGGACATAAATACCTTTAGAATGCCCTATTACTGAGGGGTGGCTATTCTATGGTGACCCGTAGTTGAATGCAAGCAAAAATCCAAATTAGATCCAAGAAAGATCGGCGAAGGCGTGTGGATCCTAGCTTAGCAAGGGTACCAACAATAAAATTACGTACAAAAAACCGTTAGATGAAATTAGTAATTCCACTTAATGCTTTAATACTAAAATATCATTTGGATTAAAATTACAAAGAAAAAATTTAGATGATATAAACAAGAGATTGGAGCGGGAAACGAGACTCGAACTCGCGACCCCGACCTTGGCAAGGTCGTGCTCTACCAACTGAGCTATTCCCGCATTTGGTGGGTACTGCAATTTTACTAAAACACTAAGAAAGTTTGGAGCGGGAAACGAGACTCGAACTCGCGACCCCGACCTTGGCAAGGTCGTGCTCTACCAACTGAGCTATTCCCGCATCACGAAAATAGTGCTTTAGCTAAAACATCAAGAAAGCTTGGAGCGGGAAACGAGACTCGAACTCGCGACCCCGACCTTGGCAAGGTCGTGCTCTACCAACTGAGCTATTCCCGCATACCATTTCTGGATGTTTTCCGCGCCGATATTATTACAAAAACTTCATCGGTACGGGGAGCGCATTATACGAAAAATTCAGAGACTAGCAAGCCTTTGCACTCAAAATTTTTATTTTTTTGTTCGTTTGTCGACAAAATAGTCACAATGGTGATTTTATCAACACACGTTGTAAAAACCTGATTTCAATACATTAACATTGGTAACTTACTCAACGATAATATTTATATCAGCCTATTGGTCGCAGATTTATAAACCTTTTCATTTTCACTTTTACCAACTGCGACAACAAAAATAACAATTTCATCATCGATAACTTGGTACACAAGGCGAAGCCCTGATGCCCTTAATTTGATTTTATAGCAATTCGATAACTCTCCGTGTAACCGCAAAGATTCTATGTAAGGGTTTAATTGTAATTTTTTTAACTTCTTTTTAAATTGTTCTCAGATACTGTAATCAAGCTTTTTCCATTCCCTTAAAGCACGCCATCAAATGCAATATCAAATATCATCAATATTCACTCTTATTCGTTTAGCTGGTTTTTTTAAACGATTACGCACAACAGCTAAAATATCCTCATCTTCATCCGCCTCACTCACAACAATAGAAACCTCAGAAAACGGAAGCTTTTCATTCTCTGCAACATAACGGAGAAATAGCCTTAGCGCTTCGGATGGGGAAAGGTTTAATTTATTAAATGCTTGATACGCATCTTTTTTTAGCTGTTCATCAACTCTAATTTGTATAGTACTCATCATAATCTCCTTTCAGGATCTACTGTTAGGGTGATGTAATGACAAATGTAATGCAATGTGTAATGCAGTATCATATTTAAAGACAAAAAAGCCGCCTCAAGGGCGGCACCTTCGTTAATTCAACATTTATTCTTTGATAAATGTTTCTCGATAATAAGCCAGCTCAGCGACTGATTCGCGAATATCATCAAGCGCTTGGTGGGTATTTTTCTTCGAAAAACCCGTTAAAATTTCAGGCTTCCAACGACGAGCAAGTTCTTTCAATGTGCTCACATCTAAGTAACGATAATGAAAATAACTTTCTAATTCAGGCATATAACTAAATAAGAAGCGTCTATCTTGCCCAACGCTGTTACCACAAATTGGCGATGCACCTTTAGGCACCCATTTCTCAAGAAACTCAATCGTGGCTAGCTCAGCTTCACGTTCGCTTACTGTGCTTTTACGTACACGTTCAACTAAACCGCTTCCTGTATGCGTATTCACATTCCATTCGTCCATCAGAGCCAGTTGCTCATCCGTCTGATGAACTGCAATCACAGGGCCTTCTGCTAAAATATTAAGATGGCTATCTGTTACAATGGTCGCAATTTCAATAATGCGATCACGAACGGGATCGAGGCCAGTCATTTCTAAATCGATCCAAATTAAATTATTCTCATTCTTTTGCATGATATACCCTAACTGCATTCTGTGAAGTTAAGGTATGATAGCACTCTTCATGCCTTAATGCGTGAGTGATATTCCAACGACAGCCAATAGTGAAGAGAGGACAGGTGGCTAAACAGAAACTTTCGAAAGGCCAACAGCGCCGAGTTCAAGAAAATCATCAAAAAAGACTGAAAAAACAAAAAACAGTTGAAATCGATGATAGCCAATTAGGTGAAGCACAAGAAGGCTTAGTCATTAGCCGCTTTGGGCAACATGCTGATATTGAAGCGAACGACGGCACCATTCAACGCTGTAATTTGCGCAGAACTATTTCATCCCTCGTCACAGGGGATAACGTGGTGTGGCGCCCTGCGTTGAATACACAAACTGAGATCAAGGTTAATGGCATTGTCGAAGCTGTTCATGAGCGCCACTCTGTACTTACTCGCCCTGATTATTACGATGGTTTGAAACCAATCGCTGCAAACATCGACCAAATTGTCGTTGTTTCTGCAATTTTGCCAGAACTTTCGCTCAATATTATCGACCGCTATCTTGTCGCCTGCGAAACAATTGGCATTCAACCGATTATCGTCCTTAACAAAGTTGACCTACTTGATGACGAAAACCGTGAGTGGGTGAGCGACTTGATGACAATTTACAGCGAAATTGGCTACCAAGTGTTAGAAGTCTCCAGCCATACTAATGAAGGAATGGAAGCACTTACTAACGCGCTAGCAGGGAAAGTTTCAGTATTTGTGGGTCAATCAGGTGTCGGTAAGTCCAGCCTACTCAATGCATTGCTCCCGCATAACGAAGAAACCATTTTAGTTAACGATGTTTCAGATAACTCAGGTCTGGGGCAACATACCACAACGACTGCCCGCTTATACCACTTCCCACTCGGTGGCGATGTGATTGACTCCCCTGGCGTTCGTGAATTTGGTTTGTGGCATTTAACCACGGAACAAGTGACGAAAGGATTTGTCGAATTTAAAGATTACCTTGGCGGTTGTAAATTCCGTGACTGTAAACATTTAGATGACCCAGGTTGTTTGTTACGTGAAGCCGTAGAAACAAACAAAATTGCAGAATCGCGCTTTGAAAATTACCATCGCATCTTAGAAAGCATGGAACAAGTGAAGCCGCGCGGCAATTTCACTGGAAAAGAGAAATAAAGTTAGTAAGTACTTACAATTTTATTACTCAATTCTTTGCTCTAATTGACGCTAATTTGCGCTAAATAGTTCAAGCTATCGCTGGGTAATAGCCCCTAACGCGACAGTTTGAAATACAACGAGTAAACTGTGTACAATAGCGGCCTTTTCGCTAACATACCTTTAAAAATCAGAGGTTAACGTGCTAGACAAAATTAAAATTCGCTTGCAATATATGCTTCCAAAACAATGCCTTACTGAATTTGCAGGCTGGTTTGCAAGTCGCAATGCTGGGTTTATGACGCAATGGGCAATTAAACTATTTGCTAAAGCCTATAAAGTGAATATGAATGAAGCGCAAAAAAGCGAACTCACCGCATACGCAACCTTTAATGACTTCTTTATTCGTCTACTCAAAGAAGACGCTCGCCCAATTGTTGAAAAAGACAACCAACTAGCACAGCCAGCTGACGGCGCAGTGAGCCAATTAGGTTCTATTCATGATGACCAAATTTTCCAAGCAAAAGGCCATAACTATACCGTTGAAGCCTTACTGGCAGGTCAACACCAATTAGCAGAGCGTTTTCGTGGCGGTGAATTCATTACCACTTATCTTTCGCCAAGTGACTATCATCGCGTCCACATGCCTTGCGATGGCTTACTTAAAGAGATGATTTATGTTCCAGGTGATTTATTCTCTGTAAATCCATTAACGGCACAAAACGTCCCAAACCTGTTTGCCCGTAATGAGCGCTTAATTTGTGTCTTTGATACCCCTGTTGGTCTGATGGTGCAAATTTTAGTCGGTGCCACTATTGTGGGTAGCATTGAAACGGTTTGGAGTGGTTGTGTAAATACCTGCCGAGAAGGCGTAATCAAACGTTGGGTTTACCCTGAATTAAATTCTGAAGGTGCTGTTTTCCTGAAAAAAGGGGAAGAAATGGGCCTGTTTAAGTTAGGTTCTACCGTCATTAACTTGTTTGAACCAAACAAAGTGACCTTTAATTCATCACTCATCCCTGGCTATGCAACACGCATGGGTGAATTACTCGCCGAGACGGTTTCGGTTGAGACTCATAACGAATCTGTCGGCGTTTAATTTACGGTTATGTCCTTGAAGGAGCTCCTCACTGTGCGTTTGATTATCAGTTTTGTACTTAGCTTGTTAATCGCTTTTTCTTCTGTTGCGGCGCCCATAGCATCGCAGGATGAAGCACAGATTAAGCAGGAGCTCAAACAACTTGAATCGAGTACTAACCCAAAAGACGCGGAAATTGCGCAGGCATTGCAAGGTGCGCTCAATTGGATGAGCGAAACCCGCGATTCCGATGCCAAAGTAAAGTCTTACCAAGAAGCCATTGATAACTTCCCTAAAATTATCAAAGAAATACGCCAAAAATTACTTAATGAAAACGATGAACCTGCCCCTATCCCTGTTGGAATTAGCTTAAGTGAACTTGAGCAACGCATTATCCAACTAAGTAGCCAATTACTAGATCAAAGCCGTTTAACACAGCAGGAACAAGATAAAGGCCGTGAAATCAGTGAATCATTGAGCATTTTGCCTCAACAATTGTCTGAAGCAAGGCGCTTACTCACGGAAGCAACATCCCGCTTCCAGTCGTTAAGTACTGCATCAACACCTTTAGCTGATGCCCAATATACCTTGGCTCAAGCCGAAGTAAGTGCTCGCAAATCTACAGTAAACGAACTGGAAATGGCGCAGCTTTCCGCCAATAACCGCCAAGAAATTTCACGCCTGACGTTGGAGCTGTATAAAAAACGCTATCAACGCATGGAACTTGAGCTACAAAACCTACGTGACTTCCAGAATACTCAGCGCCAGCAAAAAGCAATTTTGGCGCTAGAACACACGGAAATGTTGGCTGCTCAAGGAGAGCTGACCCCCTTCTTAAAAGAAGAATTAGATATTAACCGCAAGATGTCTCAGGAGCTGACTCAGCAAGCTCAACGTATGAGTGCGATTAATACCAGTCAAACCGAAATGTCCACCAGCATTCGCGATGCACGCCAAGCGCTGACAACAATCCGTGAGCAAGCTCAGTGGATCAGCAGTTCAAGTACCCTTGGTGAAGCTCTAAGAACGCAATTATCTCGCTTGCCAGATATTCCCAAAAGCCAACAGCTAGACCGCGAAATGGCAGATTTACGTGTTCAGCGCTTAAATTACGAAGATGCCCTTGATAGATTAGGTAAAATTGATACCACCGAGCAAGAAACTGAACATGCCCTCAACCCAGCGCAAGTTCAAGTATATCAATCGCTGATCAAAACTCGCCGAGAGCTCCTTACCTCATTGATTTCAGGCCTTGATGCCGAAATGTTGGAACTGACTAAGCTCAATGTGGCTACAGGGCAGCTCACTGATGCGCTTAAAGAAGTCAAAGATGCCTCAAACCGCTATCTATTCTGGGTGGCTGATGTCCCCCCTATTAATATTAAATATCCAGTCTTATTAGTTACTGATATTACACAGTTGCTATCTCTGGATACGCTTTCCCAAGTCGCTGGTGCACTAAATGTGATGCTCACCACGCAAGATACCTTTTTGTATCTTTTGGGTTCTATCATTTTGGTTATCTTCAGCGTAAGTACACGCAAGCATTATCAAGCCTTTCTTGATCGCTCCAGTTTACGTATCGGTAAAGTGACGCAAGACCGCTTTTATTTGACTATCAGAACTATCTTTTGGTCAATTATCGTGGCTCTGCCATTACCCATGATGTGGTCTGCTATTGGTTATGGGCTACAGAGCGCATGGCAATATCCGATGGCAGCCGCCATTGGTTATGGTGTCAGCGCGACCACACCGCTATTATGGCTATTTATGATCAGTGAAACGTTCTCTCGTCCAACAGGTTTATTTATTGCGCATTTTGGCTGGGATAAAGACGCGGTAAAACGGGCGATGCGTTATTACCGTATGGCGATATTTGTCATTGTTCCATTGGTTATGTCAATTATTACCTTCGAACACTATAGCGACCGCGAGTTCGCTGCCAGTGTCGGCCGTTTCTGCTTTATTTTCCTCTGTATCGCTTTAAGCTTAATCACCAATAACTTACGCCGTTCTCAGATCCCACTCTATTTGGATAGGCACAGTTCAGGGGATAATGTTGTTAATAAAGGCCTATGGTGGATGATCTTGCTTGCCCCAATTGTGGCGGCATTTTTCTCTATCCTCGGCTATTTCTCCACATCACAAGCGTTACTTGCTCGCTTAGAAACCTCTGTAGCGATTTGGTTTGTGATTTTAATTGTCTATCACACCATTCGCCGTTGGATGTCGATGCAGCGCCGTAAACTGGCCTTTGAACGTGCGAAACAGCGCCGTGCTGAAATCCTCGCACAACGAGCAAAAGGGGAAGACGATAATGCGCAATCAAGCGGCAGTAGCGAAGGGAATATTGATATCGAGGAACAGGTTATCGACCTTGATACTATTAGTACCCAATCTGTTGGCCTAGTGCGCTCAATTTTAACCATGATAGCCTTGGTTTCCTTAATTTGGCTGTGGTCTGAATTGCATACGGCGTTTTCTTTCCTTGAAAATATTCGCCTCTGGGATGTGACCTCCACTGTCAACGGTGTGGACACCGTGCAGCCGATTACGATGGGATCCATTTTTATTGCGATTTTAACGATTATTGTCACCGCACAGTTGGTAAGAAACCTGCCTGCATTGCTTGAATTAGCCGTATTACAGCATTTGGACTTAACACCAGGTACTGGCTACGCCATTAGCACACTGACGAAATACACCATTACGATCATTGGCACGATTGTTGGTTTCTCAATGTTAGGGATCGAATGGTCAAAACTGCAATGGTTAGTTGCTGCGATGGGGGTTGGGCTTGGTTTTGGTTTACAAGAGATCTTCGCCAATATTATTTCAGGTTTGATGATCCTATTCGAAAAGCCTATCCGTATTGGCGATACCGTTACAATCCGCAACTTAACGGGCAGCATTACCAAGATCAACACCCGTGCGACGACCTTAACGGACTGGGATAGAAAAGAAATCATCGTGCCAAATAAAGCCTTTATCACTGAGCAGTTTATCAACTGGTCGCTCTCCGACACCGTCACTCGTATCGTGATGACTATCCCTGCGCCATCTGATGCAAATAGCGAACTAGTCACCAATACAATTTTGCGTGCGGCAAAACGCTCCACAATGATCTTAGACAACCCAGCCCCTGAGGTTTATTTGGTTGATTTGCAACAAGGTATTCAAATATTTGAATTGCGGGTGTATGCAGCAGAAATGGGGCACCGTTTACCCGCTCGCCATGAAATTCATCAAAATATCTTGGCCTCCTTCGCAGAACAAGGCATTACCTTGCCGTTTCCACCATTCCAAGCAAGGGTGGATGTACGCGATAACTCGCTGCAAAGTGCAACTAACAACCTTTCTGCGCGTAATCCTTCACGTAAATCTGGTGAGCTGTAAACCGTATTATGGCGCAAGGTTTAAATGATAAAGACGAAGGTATTATATTGCGGATCACTCAACTCGAACGGGTTGGGTCGATTCTCTTCTTTTTGATCCCATTAATTATCTTATTAATTATTGGAAAGGCATTCGCTTTCAACACTCTCTATCTCTGGCAAATCTATTGCCTGGTTTATATTGGGGTATTTCGAATGCTTGCAGCCAAGCTTTCATCAAAGCCATTGCAACTAGAGATCCGACGTGGGTGGGGATATAACCGCTTTTACCGATTGAGTTGGGGCTACCTTATTGTGTCCATAATCATCATGGCGGGAGCCCAGTTGTTCTCCCGCTAATCAATAAGAATTAACCCGCTTTATGCCCGTAAGACTTGATATAACCTTCTGCCAGTTTTTGTGCTTGCTCCAGTTCCGCTGAGCTTAATTGAGCGGCGATTTTATTTTGTAGGCGATGGCTTTCCGCATTACCGCTATACACCGCGGTTGACAGCCAAGCATAAGCTTGCGATAGGTTTTTTTTCACACCTCGACCTTCAGAATACATCACGCCAAGGCGGTCTTGAGATTTAGCATCTTGCTGTTTAGCCGCTTTGCGAAACCAGAACACGGCTTTTTCATCATCTAAATCAACACCACTACCAATTGAATACATTTGACCAATATGGAATTGTGCGATCACATTTCCACCTTGTGCTGCCTTTCTAAACCAAAATGCCGCTTTTTCTAAATTCTGCGTCACACCAAGGCCTTGCGCATACATCATTGCCATATTGGTTTCTGCACGTGTGTCGCCGTTATCTGCAGCTTGTTCATACCACAGCATCGCTTTGTCATAGTCGCGGCGAACGCCAAAACCATTCACAAACATGGTACCTAGCCGAAACTGAGCATCAGAGTTACCTTGGTTTCCAGCCTTAATAAACCACTCAGCAGCAATTTTAGAGTCTTGGGAGACACCTTGGCCTTTGAAATAACGTTCACCCAGTTGAAATTGAGCGTTTGGGTCACCTTTTTGCGCTAACTGTGTGATTTCCTCAAGGGTAGGCTGCTGTGTTGATGAAGCCGCTGTCGGAGCAACAACAGGCTTAGCCGTTAAAACAGAACTAAAACAAACAGAACCCAACAACAGTGCTAACGCAACTTTTTTCATCCTAAGGAACCCTCAACAGTGCAATCTGCTAACTGTGAACACAGTGCTATCCATTAATATCGACTCAAACACCCATTCCCCTAGTGTAAATTCAGTTTAAGTAGGAAAAAATAGGAAAAGTGACCTAATTTTCACAAAAAGCACGTTTCGCTGCATAACACACGGGTTATTCTGATTTTTAATCCAGAAATACAAAAAACCAGACAAACATGGGGTCTATCTGGCTTATTTATATCATAAAAATAGATTGTTACTGATTAAGGTATTGATGTCTTAAATAACGTGCAACGGCGTCATCCGCATTTGAACCAATGACCTCCATTTGTGGTAAGGCATCTTTAAGTAATTGATGGGCATTTTGCATAATGCAGCCTTTTCCTGCGACAGTCAGCATCTCTTTGTCATTCATGCCATCGCCAAACGCAATACTGTCATTGGCCATTAAGCCATGCAGCGCCGCAACCTGCTTGAGAGCCTCTCCCTTAGAAACCGCTCCCGCCATGACTTCCAAGCAACTGCGTAGAGAAAACGTGACATTCACGCGGTCTTGCCAACGGTTTTGAATGCGCTGCTGTAAATCCACCAGCAAATCGTGATCTTCACTCGTGAAATAGACTTTGCAAACTTCAGATGTTGCAAAGTCATGGCGATCAAATAACTGGTAATTAAAAACTGACTCTTTAAAAAATTCTTTTTGCTCAGGGCTTTCTCGGTTAATAAACCAGTCATCACCGTGATAATAATTGGTGATAAGTTCTGGATTATCAAATTCCATCAAACAAAGTTCATGCGCAATTTCAGCATCCACATTATGCTCAAAAATTAAATCCCCATTGGTATTATGGATCCTTGCCCCATTCGAGGTAATCATATAGGCATCAATGCCTAACCCATCACGGATTTGTGCAACATCCACATGATGGCGACCCGTTGCAAACACAAAACGGACATCTTGTGTTGTAATGAGTTGTTTTAAGGTGTCTTTAGTATAAGACGTTAAATCATGGTTGGGCGATAACAGTGTCCCATCCAAATCGGAAGCCACTAACGGATATTTCATATTCGAACCCTAACTAATACTGGTCAAAAAAATCACAGATAGCATTGAGTGCCATGGCCCTTAATGCATCCACTTCAAATAGGATTTCATGGTGAGCCCCTTCGATAATGAGGGGTAATTTTTCTTCTCGTCCTATTTGCGCTTTTTGCCGACTTTGACAAAAAGCTTGTAGCTCTTTATTGCTGACCACTTTTTCTTCACTTGCTTCTAACACCATCAGTGGTACATCAATTTCTCCCGCTTTTGCAATTAGCGCATCACCAATCGCAAAACTTTCACGCAACCAGTGGTATGTTGGGCCACCAAGTCGCAATTCAGGGTAGTCCGCATAGTAACGTAAATAGCGCCGATAACGCTCTGAACTATGGGTTAATACGTTGATTAAATACGGTAAAGGTTGCCACTTGCCCGTTGAAGCGGCGTAATCATTACGCACACTCTCACGTGATTCGGCTCTATCAACGATAAAACTGGCCATCCAACGTGGCATCGGTAAATTGATACCAATCATTGGTGCACATAACGCGGCTGCATCAAAGGTCACATGGTCCCGCAGCAAATACCCCGCTAAAATGGCACTCCCCATTGAGTGCGCCAATGCATAACACTTCAGGTAGTGGCGATATCTGACTTCTAACTCAATAAACTTTTCAAAATCATCGATATAATCAGTAAATTTTTCGACATGGCCTTTTTGGGGATCCGCTAACATGCGCCCCGAGCGCCCCTGCCCACGATGATCAAGAATAAAAACATCATAACCTAAGTGATAAAAATCATACGCCACTTCAGGGTATTTCATGTAGCTTTCACTACGACCAGGAGAAATGACAATAGCTTTATGATGCTTCGGATGAATAAAACGAACATAGTGGATAGGAATATCATCGACGCCCTGAAAATGCAGTTCTTCACGACGCTGCCAGAAGTCTAAAAGCGGACCATTCGCAAAAGCTGAAAACTGAGTTTCTCGCGTTAACCAGCGCTTTTTTAGGCTTTCAGGCGTCATCCTACAGTTCCTTATTTATTCATTCATAACCTTCAAGGTGGTCTCGGATGAGAGTCATAAACGACTCGCCAAAACGCTCCAGTTTGCGTTCACCAACACCATTAATTAGCAACAATTCTGCGGAAGTTGTCGGAACATGTTCTGCCATTTCGATTAATGTAGCATCGTTAAATACTACAAATGGCGGGATATTGTCCTCATCTGCTATCGACTTACGTAATTTTCGCAGTTTGGCAAACAGCTTCTTATCATAGTTGCCATGGTAAACTTTGTTTTGCTGATTACGGCTTTTTGTGACTAAAACCCGTGGTACGGCAAGCTGTAACGCAGATTCCCCGCGTAAAATGGGCCTTGCCGCTTCCGTTAACTGCAGCGCGGAAAAATGAGTAATGTTTTGAGTGATCATCCCTAAGTGGATCAATTGACGGATCACACTTATCCAATGTTCATTGCTTTGCTCTTTGCCGATACCATAAACAGGTAATTTATCATGGCCTAAATCACGAATGCGTTGGTTATTTGCCCCGCGCAATACTTCAACAATATAGCCGATACCAAAGCGCTGACCAACACGATAAATGCAAGAAAGTGCTTTTTGAGCATCAATTAACCCATCGTATTGCTTTGGTGGGTCTAAACAAATATCACAGTTACCACAAGGCTGCTGACGGTTTTCGCCAAAGTAGTTAAGTAGAACTAAGCGACGACAAGTTTGCGCTTCAGCGAAGGCAGCAATGGCATTAAGTTTGTGCCGTTCAATATCCTGTTGCATGCCTGCGGGTTTT
Source organism: Providencia xihuensis (assembly GCF_041953405.1). Taxonomy (NCBI): domain Bacteria; kingdom Pseudomonadati; phylum Pseudomonadota; class Gammaproteobacteria; order Enterobacterales; family Morganellaceae; genus Providencia; species Providencia xihuensis. Next base: position 4,189,032 of record NZ_CP169565.1, read on the forward strand.
TCTTCAAGACAACGACGCAGCCACGCCATATCCGCAGGGTCATAAAATAAGACAGCTTCAGCTTCAACACCATCGCGCCCTGCTCGCCCAGTCTCTTGGTAGTAAGCCTCGATATTACGTGGGATATCAAAGTGGGCCACAAAACGGACATTTGATTTGTTTATCCCCATACCAAATGCAACTGTCGCAACGACAATCTGTAAATTATCTTTTAAAAATGCATCCTGTACCCACTCACGCTGTTGGCTATCTAACCCTGCATGGTAAGCTGCAACACTTAATCCACGTTTTTGCAAACGTTCCGCGGTTTCTTCCACTTTGCTACGGCTATTACAATAAACAATACCTGCTTTGCCTTTTTGGCCTTTAATGAAAAACCAAAGCTGATCTAAAGGCTTATATTTTTCGACCAAAGTGTAACGGATATTCGGCCTATCAAAACTACTGATATGAACGAGTGGATCATGGAGTTCCAATAAGCGGATAATATCGGTTCGTGTGGTTTCATCGGCCGTTGCGGTTAGTGCCATAACAGGCACATTGGGTAACGCTTGGCGCAACTGCCCTAATGCACGATATTCAGGCCGAAAATCATGTCCCCATTGAGAAATGCAGTGAGCTTCATCCACCGCTAATAACGTGATGTCCCAGCTTGAAAGCTGATTGAGAAAATAATCAGTTAATAGCCGCTCAGGGGCAACATACAACAATTTGATCTCACCACTGCTGCATAACTCCATGATTTGACGCTGTTCTAACGGAGTTTGAGATGAGTTTAAACAGGCCGCATTCACACCATGCAAACGTAGTTGGTCAACCTGATCTTTCATCAAGGAAATAAGCGGTGAAACCACCAACGTCACGCCTTGCTTTACAAGCGCAGGGACTTGATAACACAAGGACTTTCCACCACCCGTTGGCATTAATACTAAACAATCACGGTTATCTAAAATAGCACCGATGACCGCATCTTGGCCTGGACGAAATGACTGATAACCAAACGTGCTATTAAGCACGTTTTCAGCCAGTGAAAGTTGGTTAATGACACAAGCAGTGGACACAAACTTCCTCTATTTCTAAAACAAGTCGCTGCCCATGTGAGCAGCGAAATTGTTGGTTTATGACACGGCAATTTAGCCTTGTCAGATAATATGGGGCGATGGGGAATCTAAACTACATCATATCGTTTAGCATAACACCAATACCAAAACGTGTTTGGCGATAATTGTAGTCTATCATTGACTCACCATAACCGCTAAATAACTGGGTATAAAATCGCACATGTTTACTGATTGGATAACTCCAACCTAATTCTGCACCACCATACCCTGTATTCCAATTATAACGACCAGTAGTAGTAAAGACACTGTCCCCCAACGCATAGCCGACTTTTACACGGTAATATCCCATGTATTTTGTGATGTCTGAGTTATCATCACTGCCTTCACTTTCATGAATGCGATACCACGGTTTGAGATCAACCTGCCAATTTCCATTTTGCGCCATGGCTCGTGCATAAATACGGTTCCAACTGCGGGATGTAGGGTCAGAGCGACCATTGGATTCATGGTTAAAACCCGTTTCAAATTCACGTAGGGTCCAGCCTGCAAATTGATAATCAGTTAACCAACCGACAAATACTTGGGGCTCGTAATTAGTTTCCCTAAAAGGGGAGGATTCTTGTTTATTACTCAGCTGCCACCAAGAACGCTGAGTATACGAAACCGCTAAAATAGAGTCATCCCCAGCAATACCCGCCCAAAGTGGAAATGCTAAGCTTAATTGAAATTTAACTTCATCCTTTAACGCATCATCACCCCAGTTATAACTGGAGATTGCGTTTTTATTCATCGAAGAGGTATAGGTATAAATAATGTAATTAGATTCATAAGGATACAAAACAAATGGATTATCATAATTTTGCAATAAACCAGAAATAATGCTACCGCGAATTGGCGTGTTATCCTTTATATTCTGATCAGCTTGAACATCCGTATTTTCAGTAGCAAACAGTGAAGCAGACCAAAAACAGAGCACTGCACTTATCAACATCGGTAAAGCGCGCATTAGTCATTCCTATTTTCAGTGTCATAAAAATAAAGTTTGTCCTATTTTACACACAAAACTGCTTTGCTGTTGAAAGATTATTCATATGTTTGTTAGAGACATAGTTAATACATAATGTTAACGTTCTATTTACATATTATTTAAGGGATGAAACCGATGAATGACCGTACTTATTCTTTAGAAGAAGCCAGTGAGCTAATGAGCCACGCATTTATCTATAAAATGCCTTTTAATCAGCTAATCGGTATTAAACTGGCACACATTAACGATGATTTTGTTCAACTCACCATTGAGAATCGCCAAGAGTTGATCGGCAATTTTACGCAAAATATTCTACATGGTGGCGTGATTGCTTCTATTTTGGATGTTGCTGGCGGGATGGTGTGCATTAACCGCATTTTACAGCGCATTAATCCGCTCACTCATTCTGAAATTGTCGATAAAATGTCTCGCATGGGCACCATTGATTTACGTGTCGATTATTTGCGTCCAGGTCGCGGAGAGGTATTTACAGCGAGTGCAAGCTTATTGCGGGATGGTAATAAGATTGCTGTCACGCGTTGTGAATTACATAATGAAAATAATCAACATATTGCAACGGCAACGGCAACTTATCTCGTAGGATAAACCAATCTTGTAAATAATTAGTTACCTAGTAAACTAATAGCTTGTAAAAAAACATGAGCAATGTCACATTAGATGCATCAAAAATCGAGCCGCATGATCTGCATAATCTACGGCTCGTTATCTCTGTATAAGTTTCTTTTTTGTCTTTAATTCAATTTCAGAGCCAACAATGAGCCAGCAAAATACTACCAAAGGCGTATTATGTGCCTTAGGCGCCTATTTTATTTGGGGTGTCGCCCCTATTTATTTTAAAAGCATCCAAGAAGTGCCCGCAGAAGAAATCCTGACTCATCGTATTATTTGGTCATTTTTCTTTATGCTTTTGTTATTAACTGTAACACGGCACTGGAGTTATCTACGCCAAGTTATCAAGCAACCAAAGAAAATATTAATTTTAGGTGTTACCGCAACCACGATTGCCTGTAACTGGCTGATCTATATTTGGGCTGTCAATAATGGTCATATGCTACAAGCCAGCCTTGGCTATTTTATTAACCCGCTCGTTAACGTCTTATTTGGGATGCTATTTCTACAAGAACGTTTCCGCCGCATGCAATGGATAGCCGTAGGTCTCGCTTTAACTGGCGTTTTAATCCAATTGTGGCAATTCGGTTCTGTTCCCGTGATTGGCTTAAGTCTTGCTGTAACCTTCGCAACTTATGGGTTATTACGTAAAAAATTAGGGGTTGATGCACAAATTGGAATGACCTTTGAAACACTTTGGTTACTCCCTGTCGGCATTATCTTCCTGTTATTCTTTGCAGACAGTCCGACTAGCAATATGGCAATGAATGATTGGCATCTCAATGCATTATTAATTGCTGCTGGGGTTATTACTACGGTGCCATTACTGTTATTTACTGAAGCGGCTAATCATTTAAGACTATCAACATTAGGCTTCTTCCAATACATGGGGCCAAGTATTATGTTCTTATTGGCAGTGTTTATGTATGGCGAAGTCATGACATCTGAGTTGCTAATCACCTTTGGTTTTATCTGGGTTGCATTAATTTTATTTACATTAGATGCATTATATACTCAACAAAAACTGAGAAAAAAATAACGCTTATTGTATTTTTGTATCTCAATTAGCTGTTCATTAGCCCTAAACTCAAACACCAGCGTCCGTTTTATATTTAAATCGGTGTTGGTGTTTCATTATATGGAACCAAAACAATTAATTTAATTAATGAAAGAGATTTCATGAATTTAATTTTCAATGTCCTATGTCTTTTATTTTAAATAACCGTAAATAAAATAGATTAATTATCATTAAATATCCTTACCTCTCTTCCATTACCAACAATATGACATAAAAATCAAATAGTTAGACCCGACTAATTAAGCTTGATTTTCTTCTTAAAATGATTATTATTTAACTTATCTTAAATTCACTTCAATTAATATCTCATCTAATAAACAACTTATTGAAATAAAAGTAGTTGTTTATTTTTTTCAATTAATGATTGCTTAATAGGAACTTGGTAATTATATTGTACGCCGTTTGTATTCACCCCAGCGGATGGTGATGGTCCGATTCATCACTGACGTTTCATTAAAGTGCGCACGATGACATTCAATTTAAGATGTCCTGGTGCGAGGTTTTCTGAAATTGAATACAGCCGGCTCTAAAATTTAATTTAATACAATCATGTAGCGGTAAGGCTCTAAATAATTCGGAAACACAACTAGGCGGCAAGCAAGAGAGTCGCTAGGAACATACAAAAGTATGTGACTAGGGCGAACGCGCAAAACCACAATCTTGTGATTCGAAGTATGACGAGTGTGACTCTAAATAATTCGGAAACACAACTAGGCGGCAAGCAAGAGAGTCGCTAGGAGCATACAAAAGTATGTGACTAGGGCGAACGCGCAAAACCACAATCTTGTGATTCCAAGTATGACGAGTATGACTCTAAATAATTCGGAAACACAACTAGGCGGCAAGCAAGAGAGTCGCTAGGAGCATACAAAAGTATGTGACTAGGGCGAACGCGCGAAGCCAACAACGTTGTGATTCGAAGTATGACGAGTACGGCTGCATTTTAGGTTCACTCCGCCTGTGCATTCAGACAGAGTTGACGTTGTTAAGGGCTTTTGGGAAGGGCTTCAAAATGCAACAGAATACCGTTCAAATGAAACGCGTACTGACCACTCCTGCGTTAGTTTTTTTCGGGCTGGCCTATATGGTGCCACTCGGGATTTTCACCACCTATGGGCAAGTCACTGTATTAAGTGAAGGGCATCTCCCTGTCGCTTATTTAATTACATTAGCTGCCGTCTTCTTCACTGCTATGAGCTATTGTCGCATGACTAGCGCACTCCCACTTTCGGGGTCGGCCTATTCTTATGTGCAAAAAACCTTTGGCGGCACACTCGGCTTTTTAGTGGGTTGGGCACAATTGCTCGACTATCTATTTCTACCGATCATCAACTACATTGCCATTGGGATCTTCGTTCATGAAGCTTTCCCTGATATTCCAATGTATGTGATTATTTGCAGTACCATCACTATTGTTAGCATTATGAATATTTTGGGAATTAAGTTAGTTTCCTCAATGAATATGCTAATCATTTTGATGCAAATTGTGTTTATTGGCGTGTTTTTATACTTAAGCTTTAAAACATCATTTGTATTGGATACTGATGCCTTATTAGCGCCCATTACAGTCATGGCAGATCAAGTACCAGGACTCTTTGCGGGAGCCGCCGTCTTATGTCTAGCATTCTTAGGCTTTGATGCGATTTCAACCATGGCGGAAGAAACCAAAGATGCACGTAACGCATTACCAAAAGCGATTTTATACACTGTATTTATCGCTGGTACCTTATTTGTGGTTATTTCCTATGGTGCGCATTTAGTGTACCCAATGTGGCAAGATTTCATTCCGAATACAGATATTGCTAGCCTTGCGGTGATGAAACAAGTTGGCGGTGCGATGATGGCATCCAGCTTTATTACCGCTTATGTGATTGGTGTTTTTGCTTCTGCGATGACATCACAAGCCAGTATCGTGCGGATTTTCTATGCAATGGGCCGTGAGGGTGTACTACCTCGTTCACTGTTTGCTTATTTGCACCCAAGGCTTAATACACCAATTTATTCAATTATCTTTGTTGCGGTTGCGTCCTTGCTTTCGCTAGTATTGTCTTTAAGCATGGTCGCCTCGATGATCAGCTTTGGTGCCCTTATTGCATTCACCTTCGTGAACTTATCGGTCATTAAGCATTTTTATATTGATCGCAAAGCGTCATTAGATAATACAAAAATGATTACCTGCCTTATCATGCCTTCCATTGGTGTTGTTCTCACCTTATGGTTATGGACAAGCCTTGATAGCGAAGCCTTTAAGGTCGGTTTATGGTGGTTAGCAGCAGGTGCCGTTTATTTGGCATTGCTCACCCATGGCTTTACTCGTCGTCCACCTGCAATTTCTGACGATGAAACTGAGATGATTATTAACTAATCATTCAAAGCCTAATAAATGATTACGGGGAAAGCATTAGCCTTCCCCGTTGTTTTTTTAGCTCTGGCTCTTCTCAAGCGCCACTGATACAGACGGTTTACAATGAATAATCAATTTGCTGACGTTATTTATTTTAACGGTTATATCTATACCGCAGATACTCAAGACCGCATCGTTGATGCGATTGCTGTTCGTGATGGTTATGTCTTAGCCACAGGCTCGTCTGATGAGCTTCATCAATACGTTGGGCCAGAAACGGAAAGTATCGATTTAGAAGGCAAAATGATGATGCCTGGCATCATTGATGGCCATATGCACCCTTTTTGGGGGGGAATTCAATTATTCGGCTGCCATTTAAACTATGAATCACTGACCATTAATCAAATTCTCGAACGTGTACAAGATCACTTAGATAAAGACCCACGTACGGGTGAAAATGATTGGTTAAAAGTCACTGCTTGGTTACGCCAAGGCATGATCCCCGCAGGTATTGATATGTACCGCGAAGACATGGACAAACTGAATACCAAACGCCCTGTCGTGCTCTTTTCGAACGATTGCCACACATTGCTTGCCAATAGCCGTGCTCTCGAGCTCTTCGGTATTACCAAAGACACCCCTGAGCCACCAGATGGTAAAATTGGTAAATATGAAAATGGTGAACTTAACGGTATTTTAGAAGATGCCCCTGCGATGCGTGCTGCTGATAGTATCCCTTCTATTCGTGATGACCAAGCGATTGAAGTTGCAGAGCTCGTGCAAAAAGTGCTTAATCAGCAAGGTGTTACCATGGTGATGGACGCCCGAGTTTCTGAGCAACAACTCGAGGCATTTGCACAATTACAACAACGCGGTGACCTCACAATTCGTTTCCAAGCGGCTCGTGAAATCACGCCAGATGAAACGCCTAATGTGGCCTCTGTTGCTGCTGCAGTTGATAAAGCGGTTGCTTTCGCTAAAAAATGGCACCAAGCTGATTGGACTCCAACACCAGGTATCGGTTTAAATAATATTAAGATGTTTGTCGATGGTGTGATGCAATTTCCAACCATGACGGCGTCATTATTACAGCCTTATCGCATTAACCAAGGTACCGATGATGCACCAAATTGGGTTGAAACCGACAACTATGGCGACCTCTATTTCACCGCTGAAATCCTCGATGAGCTAATGGAAAAAATTGCAGCGGCAGGCTATGACCCACACTTGCATACCGTTGGCGAAGGTGCCGTTTCGATTGTTTTAGATGCCATCGAAAAAATGCGTGCAGCTCACCCTGAAAAAGATATTCGCCCAGGCCTAGCACACAACGAACTTGTTCATGCGGATGATTACGCACGCTTTGCTCGCTTAAAAACCATTGCTTGCTTGTCTTTCCAGTGGGCAGCACCAACACCTGAGTTGGCTGCATTTGAAAAGAATATGCTGGGTGAAGAACGTTTTGAGCAATTAGAGCCAATCGCTAAATTTGTTGATGCTGGTGCAGTTGTCGCATTTGGTAGCGACTGGCCTATCGATGACTTTGATGAGTGGTATGACTTAAAAGTGGCAGCAACACGCCGAGGCCGTGATATTAATGGCCAACAAGCACCACGACTAGATAATGACCGTAACCTGACTGTGACTGAAGTTCTTCGCAGCGCAACGATTGACTCGGCTTATGCACAGCACCGAGAAGACGTCCTTGGTTCATTAGAAGCAGGTAAATTCGCAGATATGATTGTATTGGATCGTAATGTATTTGAAATCCCTGCGGATGATATTGAAAATGTAAAAGTACTGCGTACGATTATCGGCGGAAAAACGGTTCATATTGCTTAGTAGTTGTCTTTATTTAATTATTTAAAATAAAGCGATGACAAAATAAACACCCCATGGATTAAATAAAACCTTGGGGTGTTTTTAATTGAGTGCTTAATTCCAAAACCTAACACAATTAAAAAGAGAAATTACGAGGGAATTAACGCCTTCGTAATACAACATTATTCTTCGTAAGAAAATATTGTCTGAACAACCGTATTTCCATGACTAATCACGACATAACATACTCTGTCGCGTATTAATAACGAAATACCTAACACGGTAATACACGCCGATATAAACGCAATCACTGCGAACTTGCTCATTTCCCTTGACCTCTTAATTGTTAAGAGGCACAATTCTAACTGTCTAGGTTTGGATTGGGCCTCGTTGGTGAATAATAACAACGGAGCTTTTTCATTTCTGATCCAAAATAAGTTACTTGAACCAGAAAGGCTCAATCACCCAACAGTAAAGTAGCAAAATTTTATATTTTTAGCACATTTAATCTCAGAAAAGCATTTATTCAAAACACTTGATTTAGATATTAAAAAAATAATTAAATATCGATTTAAATAAAAATCTATTTTTAACTTGTTATTTAAGTTATTAACTTTAGGAAAAAGGCTAAATTTTTCATTAAAAAAAATAACGCTTGCAAAAAAAAATATATCTCGATAATATCCGCAGCGTTTTCTATTCAATAACAAACTGCAAGGAGGTTTATCATGACAACAACTAATCACACTCTTTGCGGGCATACTCAGTACTAGATTTTTTCTATTCAGTTTTGCCTGCTAATTCACCTTATTTTTTAATTAGAAATGAGTTAATGACTTATGGGCAATACCTTTCATTCTGTGAGCGAACACGTGAGTTATATCGCCACAGAAGCAACATGGATTGAAAGTAAAGCAATCCAACAATTACAAATTACTGCTAACTTACCTGATATGGTATCCGTTGTTGGCATGCCAGATCTCCATCCTGGCCGTGGATACCCAGTTGGTGCAGCATTTTTTTCCGCCAAACGATTCTACCCTGCCCTTGTCGGCAATGACATTGGCTGCGGAATGAGTTTGTTTCAAACAGATATCAAAAAATCTAAAGTTAACCTCGATAAACTGGAAAAACAGCTTTCTGAAATGCCAGACCACGCCCCGTTAGCATGGCTTGATGAGCATGTCCCTAATGACATGCAATCACATGATTTTATGGCATCACTAAGTTCTATTGGTGGCGGTAATCATTTTGCTGAATTTCAATCAATCGATGAAATATTACAGCCTAAATTATTTGCCGAAAGCGGTTTAAATAAACAACAGTTACTGTTACTCGTTCACAGTGGCTCCCGTGGTTTAGGGCAAACTATCTTACGTCAACATGTGGAACGTCACAGCCACAACGGACTTTATGAAGACTCTGATGATGCAAAAGAATACCTACATGCGCATCAGTGTGCACTCAATTTTGCACAGGTAAACCGACGTTTAATTGGCTTACGCCTGTTGCAACAAGTTAAAGCAACAGGGGAGCTGAGCTTAGATATCAACCATAATTTAGTTGAGCCCTATAATATCAACGGGATTGATGGCTGGCTTCATCGTAAAGGCGCAACGCCTTCTGATCGTGGTTTTGTTGTAATCCCAGGCTCACGAGGGGATTACAGTTATTTAGTCGCCCCTCAGCCGAATGAAGCTTGTCTTAATTCTCTTGCTCATGGCGCGGGTCGCAAGTGGATGCGAACTGAATGTAAAGGACGATTATCACACCGTTATACACCGCTTCAGCTCTCTCGAACTGCATTAGGTAGTCGTGTTATTTGTGCAAATAAACAGTTGATTTACGAAGAAGCCCCACAATCTTATAAGTCTATTGATACCGTGATTGAAAGTATGGTGAATATGGGTGTTATTCAGGTCGTGGCTCGGCTAAAGCCCGTTATCACGTATAAAACCAGTGGAGAATGTTAATTATGTTATTACAATTTTCCTCTGCGCAAGGCCCTGAAGAATGCTGCATTGCGGTTGAAAAAGCCCTAGCCTGTTTTTTACAAGAAGCAACAAATCTTCGGGTAACCATTGATATTCTAGAGTCAGTCCCCTCCAGACATGGGTTAAAATCCGCTTTGCTTTCTCTTGAAGGAGAGCATGCAGAGCAGTTACTCCAAACTTGGTGTGGAACAGTGCAATGGCAATGCCAGAGCCCTTTACGCCCTCGCCACAAACGAAAAAATTGGTTTATGAGTGTGACCACTTTTTCACCAATTCAACCGATTGAAGACAATGAAATCGAATTTGAATTCACTAAAGCTCAAGGCGCAGGAGGGCAGCATGTGAATAAAACCTCATCTGCTGTTAGAGCAAGGCATGCTGCAACGGGGATCACCGTAAAAGTTCAATCTGAACGTAGCCAACATGCGAACAAAAAATTGGCTAAACAGTTGATACAATGGAAGCTTAATGAGCATCAATCACAACAATTAAATGCATTGGATAAGCAGCGCCATCTTTCTCATTACCAAATTGAGAGAGGAAATGCGACCATTATCTTTGAAGGTAAAGAATTTAAGCGATTGATATAAAATAAAAATTAGTCACCCTTGATTTATAGGGTGGCTAATTGGACAAACTTAACTATGCTCTACACAACATCGAGTATGTCTCTACAGATTGCCTTGCAATAGAACTCTCTGTTCCACCCAATGTGACCCCGTCTTGTAATGGAAAACTGGCTATTTGCTCTCTTAGCATTACATCACTGCTTGATTGCTGAACAAAGCCATTATTCATTAACTCATTTTTAAAGTCATAAGATGTGTGATAAATTAATTCAAAAGCTGATTCAATTTCTTCTATTTTTTTATTCACCGCATCGAGTGTCACTTGATAATCTTTGTTTTCTGCTTCAAGATAGTTAATTAAATTTTCATCTTTATTATCTGATTTAATTTCATCTTTTATTTGTTTTTTATTAAAACCGATTAAGTCTTCAAGTTCTTTTCGATATTCTTTTTCTTCATTTAAAATATTTAGATACTTATCTCTATTAAAAAATAAATTCATAACTTAATCCATCCTTATAATTTCTATTTAAATTAATGATAAATTAGTCGTTATTTATAGCCGTATGTAAATGGCAAAATTAAAATAACCAAATTATTCAGGAATTCAACATCTATTTCATTATCGAATGAACAGTTAACTGCCTGCCTCCTTTCAGAGGCGGCATAGAGGGGTATATGCTAGAGAATTTTTTCAGTTAAAAACCAACCGGCTATACTTTCACGTTTTTGTTCTGTAGGTAGTACTTCATGAGGGAATTCTTCTGACATAAAAAAGATCATTCTTCCCGCTAAAGGCTCTAACTTAAACAAATGATTATCTTCTTTATCAAAAACAACTAATTCACCACCATCCCCTAATTTCCATAACTCATTCATATATAAAACTGTTGTTACCTTACGACGACCAGCACCTTTAGGGTTATCAACGTGTTTTTTATAAAAACCACCATTGGGATAACGGCAAAAATGAGTTTCAAAGTCCCGCAATCCTAAATACAGTTGGCAATTTAGTGCTTGCCGTATTTCCTCCATTTTTTCCATATAAAAAGCAATGGGGGTTCCCATCTCTGGTTCTAACCAAACGGTTTGATCACCGCGAACCGCTTTGTTGCTTTGTAATGAATCTCGATGCCCAATACGCGCATCTTGCAATGTATTTGGTATACATTGTTTTATTTTTTGGGTATCTGACAGGGTCAGAAAATCATCCCACACATACCAACCTTGTGAGGAAAGTGAATCAATAAGTTTATGAATTGACATGATGAATGTTAGGAAGGTTATTCGGTAAAACTTTATACGGCAAAAAGAGAAAAAAATAAAATTAAAAACTTGAATCTTATGGATTAAACTATTGCATCAAAGTATTCTACCAAAAAAATCTTTATTTTTCAGAAGGTAAGTATATTAACTAACTGCTATCATCAAAATATTGAATCAAGATACTCACCTGAGTGAGGACCTTGTTTTTAATGTATTATCTCAATAAATTTATAAAATGGCCGTTAGTGTGTTACTCCACACGAGGCTGTTCTTCCCATGCAGCGATGGGATGCAACGGGTACTGGTGTCCTGTGTTGAGCACCGACTAATGTGTCTACCACGGAGCTAGCTTCTTGAGCTGGATTGAAGCTAGTGATTTGCTCACTGACCAATTGAGCAGCTTTATTGATTCCCTCTGTAGGTATCACCTTTGCAATCACATCTCTTTTTTCTTGTCGATAATCACTAATTAGCTCTTGCTGTAACCGCTTGATTTCAGCTACTGCCTTATTAATATGTATTGACTCACTGTTTAGTTGAACAATCTTTCTTACCGTCTGCTGTCCTAATGGCACTATAAATTTGTGTGATACCTTAAACTCTAGTAGATTATTAGTCACAGTATCATTAACAACACGATGGTCACCTTTATTTACCCACTTATTGAATTCACTATTATTATCGCCCAAGTCGTTATCATTTGAATAATGGTTAGAAAAAGAATTTTGATCATCTGAGATCATTTCTTTTGTTTTTGAAACTAATTGCGCCAGTTGTTTAACTGTTTTTTTATGTGAAATAACCTTACCATTTATTACAAAAGATTTATTCATTAGGTCATTTATAATTTTATTTGATAATTCAGAGGTACTAGACTGATTTTTTCTGATAATTTGATTAAAATCATTACCTATCGATTTCTCCAAATTATTCATTCTATTTATTCTATTTTCTACTGACTGCATCAATTCACTGATTCTTTCATACTTAGCATTATTATTCTTAAAATTAATTTCCATATTAATTACCTTAATAAATATTTTGACAATCAAATTTGACAACCAAACTTGATATTAAAATATTATCTCATATAGAAATAACATACTAATATAGTATTAATATAGTAAAGAAAAATGTAAGTTTAATATAAATATTATAAAACTTTTTTATTATCTCAATTAACGCATTTATAATGTGTATTTATTAAAAAATACCAATACTACCAAATATATATGACAGTATTGATACCAATAAAATAGCCCTATAAGTTCTCTAACCTTGCATAAGAAGCCACCAGCCACTTAATCCCTTGACCTTGAAACGCAATTTGTAAGCGACAATGCTCACCACTTCCCTCAAGGTTAATAATCGTGCCTTCACCAAATTTTGGATGCATCACACGCTGCCCTAAAGCATAACCTGAATCATTTTGGCTGATAGGTGTACCAAGGCGTTGATGACTCACAGGACGTGAAACTGTAGCCCGAAGACGAACCTCTTCCACACATTCCGTTGGTAGCTCACCAATAAAACGCGATGGGCGATGATAGACCTCTTTGCCATATAAACGGCGGCTTTCTGCATACGTGATGGTGAGCTTTTCCATGGCTCGGGTGATACCGACGTAAGCTAATCGGCGCTCTTCTTCTAAACGACCGCTTTCATCCATCGACATTTGACTTGGGAACATCCCTTCTTCCATTCCCACAATAAAGACAACGGGGAATTCCAAACCTTTGGCAGAGTGCAGAGTCATTAATTGAACGGCATCTTGGCTTACATCTGCTTGCCCTTCACCTGACTCAAGTGCAGCATGAGATAAAAAAGCCTGTAATGGCATGAGATCTTGGTCTTCTTCTTGATAACTGAAATCACGAGTCGCATTGACGAGCTCTTCCAAGTTTTCAATTCGAGCCTGTGCTTTTTCACCTTTTTCTTGTTCATACATTGCACGTAGGCCTGAGTCATTAATCACTCTATCCGCTTGGACATGTAATGGCATATCTTGGGTTTCTTTCGCTAGCGCATCAATAAGCTCTAAAAAGCGTTCGATAGAAGCCGCTGCGCGACCACCAAGGACTTGCTCACGAAGTAAGTACTCGCAACTTTCCCATAATGTTAATTGCTGGTCACGTGCAGTTTGGCGAACTGTATCTAATGTACGTTCACCAATCCCACGCGTAGGCGTATTCACGACTCGCTCGAACGAAGCATCATCATTACGATTAGCAATCAACCTTAAATAGGACAGCGCATCTTTAATTTCTTGGCGCTCGAAAAAGCGCTGCCCACCATAAATACGATACGGCATCGCACTTTGAATTAAGGCTTCTTCAAGTACACGAGATTGGGCATTACTACGGTATAACATGGCGCAATCTTGTAAAGCACCGCCATTTTCTTGCCATTGTTTAATGCGCCCAACGACATAACGAGCTTCATCTAATTCATTAAATGCACAATAAAGAGAAATCGGTTCGCCGTCTCCGCCTTCAGTCCATAAATTTTTCCCTAAACGGTCGCTATTATTGGCAATTAACGTATTTGCTGCTTTTAGAATATTGTTAGTTGAACGGTAGTTTTGTTCAAGACGGATAGTCTCTGCACCTGGAAAATCATTGAGGAAACGCTGAATATTTTCAACTTGCGCACCACGCCAGCCATAAATTGATTGGTCATCATCCCCAACGATCATGACTTTGCCCGTTTCACCCGCCAGCACACGGATCCATGCATATTGAATGCTATTTGTATCTTGGAATTCGTCCACTAAAATATTGGTGAAACGTTCACGATAATGTTGCAGCACATGGGGTTTATTCAGCCATAACTCGTGGGCGCGCAACAGCAACTCTGCAAAATCCACCAGACCTGCGCGGTCACACGCTTCTTGATAAGCCTGGTAGACTTTTAACCATGTTGCCTCAACAGGGTTACCATAACTTTCAATATGTTGCGGACGAAGGCCTTCATCTTTTTTGCCATTGATGTACCACATTCCTTGGCGAGGAGGCCATTGCTTTTCGTCAAGGTTCATCGCTTTAAGCAAGCGACGAATTAACCGGTATTGGTCATCGCTATCTAAAATTTGAAAATCTTGCGGTAAATTCGCATCCATATAATGTTGGCGTAACAAACGGTGTGCTAAACCGTGGAATGTACCAATCCACATGCCGCCTTCACTACTTCCAATCAATTGATTGATCCGATGACGCATTTCAGCCGCGGCTTTGTTGGTAAATGTCACCGCCATAATTGAAAAAGGTGAAGCATTTTCAACGGACATCAACCATGCAATTCGGTGTACCAATACGCGCGTTTTCCCACTCCCTGCTCCCGCAAGAACAAGTAAATTGGTACGCGGGGCTGCAACCGCTTCGCGCTGTTTGTCGTTTAGACCTTCAAGCAGATAAGAGACGTCCATAGTTACCATCAAAGCAAAACAGTGGCAAACACCACTGTGTTTTTATACATGAAAAATGATTATACCAATGATAAGAGAGATTCCAACTGGGAAATTTCAACGTGTGGTAATAAACGCACGTCTTTTTCTTCCATCAGTGTTTTTTGACTTGGGTTTATCCAGCAAGCTTGCATACCACTATTAATCGCCCCCTCAACATCAGTGAGTAAATTATCCCCCACATGTAAAATAAATTGTGGTTCGATATCTAAGCGCTGTGCCGCTAACCGGTACATATCACAAAAAGGCTTGGAACGTCCATCGGGACCAGCTTTTAAAACAAACTGAAAATACTCACCCAGACCACACGCTTCAGGCTGTGCATTGCCGTTAGTGATAGCAACAAGTGGGACTTTCTCAGCGAGCTGAATTAATGTTCTGTGTGTTGATTCAGGGATATCTATTTGATTACGCCAATAGGTAAAATGCGCCATAATATCATCCGCACCTTTTTCGGCGTTTTCCCGCGAATAACCATAATGGCAAAACATCATTTTCGATGAAAGCCAGCGCCAACGTGAAATGTCGTGGAAAATTTCAGGTTCTTGTTCTTCCACTAAACGACGAAAAGCATATAAATCATCGTTACTAAAATGATTGAATTGTGGGTCGTATTCACGCACAAAACGTAAAACTTCTTCTTCCGTTTTATCAATAACAGGGTGGTTATCGTAAAGCGTGTCATCCAAATCAAACGTAATCGCTTTAATTGGCGATAGCGGACGGTAAAAATGCATTAAGGTTTCTCCCTCTTTGCTCTCGGATGAGCCACATCATAAACGTTTGCTAAGTGCTGGAAGTCTAGGTGCGTATAAATTTGTGTTGTCGATAAGTTCGCATGCCCTAAAAGTTCCTGCACTCCACGTAAATTACCACTTGATTCAAGGATATGTGTCGCAAAAGAGTGGCGTAATTTGTGCGGGTTAATATGGCTATTAACCCCTTGTTTGATACCCCATTGTTCAAACCGCTTTTGAACATTTCGATTAGAAATTCGCTTGCCACTTTGAGTAGAAATAAATACGGCGTCGTCTTCTGGTTCATACAATTCGCGCATTTCTAACCAGCGCTGTAACCAACTTACGGCAGTTTTCCCCAGTGGAATTTTGCGTTCTTTACTGCCTTTACCCATCACCCAGACTTCACCCGTTGTTAAATCAAGATGACGGAGATTTAACCCGACCAGTTCCGACAAACGCAGCCCTGCACCATACATCACTTCGAGCATGGTTCTGTCTCGAACAACCAGTGGATCACCACTGTCCATATTGAGAAGCTGGGAAACCTCATCCACATCCATGTTCTTCGGTAGGCGTTTTTTGGCCTTCGGCGCTTGAATCGCCTTTGCTGGGTTTGCTGGCAGTTCACCTTGATGAACCATCCAATCACAAAAACTTCTTAAGGCAGAAAGCCGTAGCGCCATACTCGCTGCTTGAAGGCCAGCTTTTCGACTTTTTGCTGCAATGTTGCGAACTAACGTAGTATCGAGTTTCTGCCACTCATCAATTTTCAACGAAACCAGCATTTCAACAATGACACTAAGCTGACGCCGATAGTTTGTTATCGTTACAGGACTTAATCTACGCTCAACACGCAGGTAACGTAGAAAGGCTTCAATTTGGATCATCAGCCCTTCTGGCTGAACCCCTACAGGCGCTCTATCCATTGGCATAATAACCTCGGAAGAATTTGCGCGACTTTTTCTAACATGACGGTGCCCATACCATGCTGATAATGTTCACGATTACGACTAGTAAAAATGACCATTCCCGATTCACCATGCTGGCCAAATAGTGAAATTGCAACAGAGCCGACATTCAACGCATCAGGTAATAACAACTGAATTTCAGGGCCATTTAAGCGACCAAGGTAATTGCGTCGTTCGCCAAACCGTTGAATCCTCACAGGTTCAAAAACGCGACGGGAAATGACTAATTGATGCGCATCGAGGGGTGCTGACAAGCGCCAGCTATCACTAAATAAGCGAACCGAAGCACCTGATAAACCGAGTTTTTTTGCCCAACGATTCAGCGCTTGTAGCATTTCTTGTAAACTTTTTGATGATGACATTTCAATCACCAGCAGTAATAACTCATCAAAAAGCTCCACATTTTCATGTGCTTGTTCAACCATAAAACGGATGTCTTGCTCGAGCTGTTTAATTTTGATCCGTTGACGGCTCATCACTAACTCAGGCAAGGAAACCGCTCCGTTCACTACGTGAGGAACATTTATTTGCTCAACAAGCGTTGGATGGCGCAGAAAAAAATAAGGATTGTCCTTTAAATACTGCATCACACCATGTTCATCCATTTGATGAATTTGTTCCGATGCTTTTTCAGTTTTATCCATACTATCCTCTTAGCCCTTTCAAGATTAGACGTGGATCACTCCATCATAAACATGTGCCGCAGGGCCCGTCATATACAAAGGCGTTCCAGGTCCATCCCAAGAAATAGCAAGGGAACCCCCTGGTAAATCAACTCTGACTCGCTTAGCCAATAAACCTTGAGAAATCCCAACAGCAACGGCGGCACACGCACCACTACCACACGCTTGAGTTTCCCCTGCACCACGTTCATAAACACGCAAACGGATATGCTCTGCGCTAACTATTTCCATAAAACCAATATTAGCACGCTCAGGAAAACGCTCATGACTTTCAAGTGCAGGTCCTAAAATTTCGACTTCTGCAGTATGGATGCTTTCCACTTGAATAACGCAATGTGGGTTACCCATTGAAACTACACCGCATAATACTGTACGTTCTTGAGCGCGGATAATATAGGTTTTTTCTTCTTTAACAGCGCGAAATGGAACTCTTTGCGGCTCGAAATCAGGCTCACCCATATTAACGCTAACATCATCATTTTCATTAATGGTTAATGTCATACGTCCAGATTGGGTGCTAACTTTAATTTTTTGCTTATTAGTTAAGCCCTTAAGACGAACAAAACGTGCAAAACAACGCGCCCCATTACCGCATTGTGAGACTTCACTACCATCGGCATTAAAAATACGATAATGGAAGTCGAGATCAGGATCATAAGGCGCTTCGACCAACAAAAGCTGATCAAAGCCAACCCCTGTATGCCTGTCGGCTAAGCGACAAATCATTTCTGGGGAGAAGTACACATTTTGGGTTACTCCATCAACCACCATAAAGTCATTGCCTAAGCCATGCATTTTAGAGAATTGCATTTCACGCTCCATAGCGATAACTTACTGGTGACTAGTTGCTTGGGCAGGCTCTTTTGCCGAGCTGCTTGGGGCACTAGGTTGCACATCAGACGCTTGCGTAGGTGCAGCATTTTCTTCTGGTGGGAAATAAAGTGGGCCTTTTAAGCCACAGCCAGAAAGGGTAAATAAAACAACAAGTGCGCTCAGCCCAATTAAACTTTTTTTCATTCTTTTTCGCCTGTAATACTCACTTTTGACATCTGATATTTTTACACAATAGCAGGAGTGAACCCGCAAATCACGTCCGTTTATCAAGCATGTTGACATTATATACTTTAGGCTAAATTTAATCTGAAAATTTTAAGGGCTTCCCTCACCGCTCGTTCCCCCCTATAATTTCAATTAACAATAATAACTTCAATTAAATAATTGTGAGCAAACAGGAACTTAACCGTGAATGATAGTGAATTTCACCAGCTAGCGGAAACGCTGCTTAGCACAATTGAAGAGCATTTAGACAATTATGACGGCGATGCCGATATTGATTGTGAGATTAATGGCGGCGTGATGACCTTGAGCTTCGAAGATGGCAGCAAGATCATTATTAATAAGCAAGAAGCCTTTCACCAGATGTGGTTAGCGACCAAACAAGGTGGGTATCACTATGATTACCAAGATGGAAATTGGGTTTGTGACCGCTCTGGTCATGAGTTTAAAGCAAAATTAGCAGAGGCTATCGCGTTTCAAAGCCAAGAGCCATTTTCTTTCTAAGAAACGGTAACCTGTTAGTTATTGAGAACCAACCCACCTTTAATAATAGTGCGCTTGTTGCTGCCCTAATAGCGTTGAGCGCATATCATGCCCAGTTTCATCACTGTCGTCTTCTGTACCAAACGGCCATGTCGCGCCAGAGAACGCAACCACTTGGTTTTTACCTTCTTGATTAATAATTTGGTAAAATTGAGGTAGGTTAAAATTAATGAAATTTGCACCATAGGTGAAACGGTCATGGGAAGAGGAGTAAAACTTACTCACATCACGCACTAAGTCTTCTTTTGACCCCTCGCAATGGGAATAGATTTCAACACGGTTTGCTTCATCTAAAACATAAATATTAAAGCCCGTATTGTCTGGTGTGTTTTCAAAGAAAAACTGCACAATACCTTCACTTGCATAGCCATCAACGACTGCAGGTAAATGATTATCACTTTTTGCTTGCAGTTTTACTGGCCAACCATGCAATTTATTATGCGAAATTGCACCATAGAATTCGACCGCATTTTCAAGTTTTTGTACAGAAACGTTTAGGCGCTCAAAAAACAGCCCCCATGTTTGACCCGCAATACGCAACGCTTTGAAGCGCCCTGGATCATTGCGATTACTGGATAAACGCAACTCAATACACTCAGAAACTAACTGTTGTACACGAGTACGAATCAGACCACGCAAGTGCTCACTATAACAAAAAACTTCAACAGCTTCAGGCGGTGCCGCATCTTGGTGCATCTTACCTAAGATGGTTTTTAACGCTTCTAACATGCACTGCTCACCACTGAAATGCAGAGTTCTCACCTCATTCCATGAATTGCGGTACAACAAGTCAATACTGCCGATAAGGCATTGTTGTGTCTCACCAAAGCTGAAAATATCAAGCTTTCTGAAATCCACGTGTACCACTTGTTCAGAATAAACCTGCGTTGGATCTTTTTCTAAGTTAACGATAATGGCAAGGTGGCGAATTTCACATGGGCTATACAACGCTTTTGGTGTGGGTGCAGGCAAACGGATCGGGAAGTGGCTGGAAACGTCATGCATTAACTCAAGCAGTTTTCGCTCATCACACTGGGATTTCCCATTGTGCATATACACTTGCGTGTTTTCAGTGAGTAACCCGTTGAAATACGCCCACGCCACCAACTTATTCAAGTAGCGGTTATATTCAAGAGGCTGATGACCAATAATCGCGTCAATATTTGGAGCTTGGTTATACAAATACCAACCACTGCGATTCGCGCGCCCTGCAGGTACGTAAATAAAAGTTAAGTGAGATTCACTTAAATCAGGTGAAATTTGTGGATTCACCAATGTTACTTTACCTGGTAAGGCTTCAAAAGCCGCATATAACTTACGTGTTAATACCCCAATATCCTGTGGGCTCGCACTAACACTTAAATTATTTCGACGAGCAAAACGAATAAGGTTTCGATAGCTTTGCATCATCGTATCGAGTAACTCATTGTGCGCTTCACGAACCCGTTCAATTTTCCATTGATTACGCGAATCAAGTAATGCTAAACGTTCCGCACTCCATCCCCATGACTCAACGAGTTGAGATAACACATCACGGCGCCAACCAGAGCAGGCGTTGCCATCGTCTTCAGAGAGTTTTTCACAGACTTTGAGGTAAAAACAGCGGCGGATCAAATCAAGGCGGGTAGAATCATTGATTTCAGTGAGATAACGCGTAACACGGTCTAACATCAAACAGTATGAGTCTAAACCGTAGCTAACAATTTCACCTGCATGTAAATGGCGTTTAAATTCCATTGCCAGCAATTTACCATGCGGATAGTCCCAAGAATAAGACTCGAGCAAAATACTTTTCAGGACGGCCTTATAAGGGGAATCGACACTTTTATATAGCTGCCACAAGC
This sequence comes from Providencia xihuensis, assembly GCF_041953405.1. Taxonomy (NCBI): domain Bacteria; kingdom Pseudomonadati; phylum Pseudomonadota; class Gammaproteobacteria; order Enterobacterales; family Morganellaceae; genus Providencia; species Providencia xihuensis. The sequence goes on from NZ_CP169565.1 coordinate 4,210,119, forward strand.
TAGCGCCAAAGTATTCAGCAGCGGATAGCTCACCTAACCCCCCTAAATCTAACCACTCGTTGGGCGTCAACACACCTTGTGCATATAACCCAATAACGTATTCATCGTAATGTTGCTCTTCTTCGACAGGCACCATCGTCCATAGCAAACGTTTTCCTGCCATGCGCACTGCTGTGCGATAAAATTCATCTAATAACAGGATATGCTGCGTTGAGCCACAGTTTTCCCCACCAATATGCCCACTCGCATGATGACGAAAACGGTTTTCATCGATTAAAAAGATAGTGACATCAATACCTAAAGAAGCTGCCCACTGCTCAATTAATGTACATTTTTTTTGCAAAAAACGTTTTTCTTCGTGATCGAGCCATGAAGGATGACAGACCCACACATCAATATCAGAACAGTGGCTCTGCCCAACAGAAGATGTGCTGCCCATCGAATAAATTCCAGTGATAGGTAATTCACCATTTGCACTTGAATCAATAGGTAAGAAGCGTTCAAATTGCCCTAACCATTTCATCTGTTCTGTATCTGGGGAGAAAAAACACACACCATGGGGCACACTACCTTCGATAAAACCAGGCATCATTGGATGATGATAATGAAACAAGACTGGCAGCAAACTATAAACCTGAGAAAAAGTCTCGCTCATAGACGCCGTCGCGCGCTCTAACCGTAATTGGTTTATCGCATCAAGTCTTTGCTTTAAGGTTTCAATATAGAGATACAAAGGTTACGCCTGACTGTAATGAATGTAATACAAATCTGGAAATTTCCCAGCACCCAACAGATAGAGATAGATTTAAAAAAGTTTTCAAATGAATTGTCGGAAACGTGATCAATTTAACACCTTGGAGCAAAAGGGTAAAGTAGATCACATAATTTTATACGCTTATTTTTGATACAAAATGCTTTTCAACATATTGTATAAAAAGACTTTTTATTTTTTAACTCGATAGAATATCCCTTGTTTTTCAATGGAATAATATCACTCACGTGAATTGTTTAATAAAGCAACAATTCAAAACGATATTAAGTACAATACGCACAGAGCCTGTGCTTGCACGCTTCAACACAAATTTATACTGCCTTCCCTCCTGCCAACTCAATAAATAGCACGATAAGCTAAAAAAATAATCGAATAGCTATCTCAAGTCATCATCTTTTGAATCACTTTCCTGCATCATGATTACAAATATAAATCTGTTACAAATAATCTGAATGGCGATTTTGTGCCCAACTGGAAAAAAAATCCTTAACATGTTAAAACTAATGCCAATTGTATGGTTAATACACGGCAATTTTCGCCAGAGAAAACAGCAAAATGACATCAACAAATATCGTGCGTATTGCAACGCGTAAAAGCCCTCTCGCCTTATGGCAAGCGCACTTTGTCAAAGACAAATTAGAGCAGTTTCACCCTGGCTTACAGGTTGAACTTGTCCCAATGGTCACAAAGGGTGACATCATTCTTGATACCCCACTGGCAAAAGTCGGTGGGAAAGGGTTATTTGTTAAAGAACTAGAGCTTGCACTATTAGAAGGACGTGCTGATATTGCCGTTCATTCAATGAAAGACGTACCCGTTGAATTCCCTGAAGGGCTTGGTTTAGTCACTATTTGTGAACGCGAAGACCCTCGCGATGCTTTTGTGTCTAACCAATATGACAATATTGACGCTTTGCCGAAAGGCAGTATCGTTGGCACATCAAGCTTACGCCGCCAATGCCAGCTCAGAGAGCTTCGCCCTGATTTAGTCATTCGTGATTTACGCGGTAATGTGGGCACACGATTATCAAAACTTGATAACGGCGAATACGATGCCATTATCCTCGCCGTTGCTGGTTTGAAACGCTTAGGGCTTGAAGAGCGTATTCGTACTGCGCTCGAACCTGAACAATGTTTACCCGCTGTTGGGCAAGGTGCTGTTGGCATTGAATGTCGCTTGGATGATGTGGTAACCCGTGAGTTACTTGCGGTACTCAACGATGATGATACTTCTATTTGTGTACTTGCCGAACGTGCGATGAATATGCGATTAGAAGGCGGATGCCAAGTGCCTATCGGTAGCTATGCGATTTGGCAGGATGATAAAATTTGGTTGCGTGCCCTTGTCGGTGCGCCAGATGGTAGCGTAATTATTCGCGGTGAACGCCTTATCGCGCCACAAGAGGCTAGCCAAGCAGGTATTTCACTGGCTGAAGAGCTGTTAGCACAAGGCGCGAGAGAAATTTTGGCTGAGGTCTATAAAGGAAATCCACCTGCATGAGAGTCCTTGTCACACGCCCTGAGCCCGCTGGTTCAGAGCTGATAACGGCAATTACCTCTATGGGTGGGCAAGCTTATGCTGCTCCTTTAATTTGTATTGGGCCAGGTGCTGAGCTCAATACCTTAACGACCCAGCTAGATGCCTTAGAAACGAACGATCTGGTCTTTCTTTTGTCCAAAAATGCAGTCGAGTACGCAAATTTAACACTTGAACAAATAGGACGTAGCTGGTCTGATAAGTTATCTTACTATGGAATAGGTCGTTCTACTGGGCAGTATTTTCAGCACACGACTGGGCAAATAGCACGTTGGGCTGAACATGGGGAAACCAGCGAAGTACTTCTAACGCTTCCTGAACTCCAATTTTTAGAGGGTAAACGCGCCCTTTTATTGAGGGGAAATGGTGGGCGAGAGCTTCTCGCATCCACATTACGCTCACGTGGTGCCCACGTTGATTATTGCGAATGTTACACAAGGTTGCCAGTGCATTACGACAAAACACAGTTCAATCAGAAATGGGTGCAAACCGATATTACTGATGTCGTGATCACCAGCGGGCAAATGTTAGCCTTACTTGAAGAATTAATCACCGATGAATATCGGGTATGGTGGTTTTCCCGCCGCCTGCTTGTTGTCAGTGAACGGATTGCAGATCTCGCCCGCCAAAGTGGATGGCAGAAGGTCTGTGTAGCGAATAGCGCAGATAATAATGCTTTAATTAAAGCATTAATCTCAACCGATATGGGATGCTAATTTATGACGGAACACGATAAAACAACCGAGACGGTGACGCCAAAAACAGATGAAAAATCAACAGTTCATCGCGGAACTAAGCCCTCTTCGGAACAAAAACGTTCTGGTCTCGTAGGCGGGATTATTGCGATTGCGGTTATCATCGCCATTGGTGGTGGTCTCTATTATTTCACTCAGCAAAGCAATGCAAAATTAGTCAATGAAAACAATGAACTAAAACAGCAGCTAAGTGATTTAATTGACCAGCAAAACTCAGATAGGCAACGTGTAGATGCTTTAATTGCCGCAAATAAAGATATCAAAAATCATGCACTTGAATACGAAGACAGACTAAATCGCCGTATGCAGGAGCTGCAAGCCCATGTTACGGCGCTTTCAAGTACCGATGTCAAAAGCTGGTTAATCGCCCAAGCGGATTTCATGGTAAAAATGGCTGGTCGTAAATTGTGGAATGATCATGATCCTGTTACTGCGGCTGTTTTACTAAAAAGTGCAGACTCCAGCTTAGCGGAAATGAACGACCCAAGCCTGCTTGATATTCGTAAATCCATCAATAATGACATGGCAAAACTGGCTGCAATTAACCAAATTGACTATGACGGCATTATCTTAAAATTAAACCAGCTCAGTAATGAAGTTGATAACTTACGTCTCGCGGATTTAAACAGCGGTGATGCAACAGACGACAATAACAGTGACGTGAGTGATGATATTTCCGATTGGAAACAAAACTTGTCACGTAGTTGGAAAAGCTTCACCAGTGACTTTATTACGGTCCGAGCACGTGATGGTTCAGAAGCACCATTATTAGCGCCAAACCAAGATATTTATTTACGTGAAAATATTCGTTCTCAGCTTTTAATTGCCGCTCAAGCTGTTCCTCGTTACCAAGAAGAAACATATAAACAGTCATTAGAACAAGCCTCTACCTGGGTAAGGGCTTATTTTGATACTGAGGCGCCAGCTACGAAAGCTTTTTTATCCACCATTGATGAGCTCATCAATCAACCTATTGATGTTGACATGCCAGAGGCACTCGAAAGCCAAGAAAAGCTGGAAAAACTGATGCAAACACGCGTTCGCAGTTTGCTTTCACAGTCTGAAACAAGCCCATCTACTGATGGCGCAGTTGATGCAGCAGCTGAAGCGGTAAAAGACACGACAAAAGCCGCGGAAGATGCAGTGCCTGCTACGGATGCACAAACTTCGGATACAGAGCACCCTTTTGAATCCGCAGAGCCTGCGGGCAATAGGGGGTAATGATGATTAAAGTATTAATCCTCTTTCTAGTCCTGATTGCAGGTGTGATCTTAGGACCTCTCTTGGCAGGTCACCAAGGGTATGTCTTTATTCGTACAGATAATTATGACATCACTACCAGCGTCACGAGTTTAGTTTTAGGCTTCATCTTGCTGCAATTTGTACTGCTATTCCTTGGTTGGTGTTATCGCCGTTTTATGAGCACCACTTCACGCACGAAAGGATGGGTAAGCGGTCGTAAATACCATAAAGCCCACACTCAAACTCAAAAAGCATTGCTGAAATTAGCTGAAGGTGATTTTGAGCAAGTTGAAAAGCTGATGAGTAAGCACGCTGATTTCTCTCAGCAGCCGGTGATTAACTATTTGATGGCCGCTGAAGCGGCGCAGCAACGTGGTGATGAGTTCCGCACTCACCAGTATTTAGACCGCGCGGCTGAAGCCGCTGGTAGTGACCAACTCCCTGTCGATATTTGCCGTGTGCGTATTCAGCTTGCTGAAGGTGAAGTCCACGCTGCCCGTAATGGTATCGATAAACTAATTGATAAAGCCCCAAGGCATCCCGAAGTTCTACGCCTTGCCGAACAAGCTTACTTACGTTCAGGCGCTTACCAAGCATTAATCGAATTACTTCCCGTGATGGCAAAAGTTCAGTTTCATAATGAAGACGAGCTTGATGCATTAAAACTTAAAGCTTACAAAGGGTTAATGAACCAATGTATGGCTGAAGGTGGAAGTGATGGCCTTAAAGATTGGTGGAAATCACAACCTCGCCGTGTCCGCCATGAAACCGCACTTCAAGCCTTCTTGGCTGAACACTTGATTGAGTGTGGTGATACCAAAAGTGCAGAGAAAATGATTATTGATGGCTTAAAGCAACAATATGATGAGCGCTTACTCTTGTTAATACCAAAAGTTAACAGCGATCACCCTGAAGCTATTGAGAAAACGTTACTGCATTTGCAAAAACAAAATGGTGCCACACCTTTATTAAACAGCACACTAGGTGTTTTATCGTTACATAATGCCCAATGGGAAAAAGCAGAATCCTACTTCAAAGCAGCTTTAGCACAACGCTTTGATGTTCAAGATGCTTCATGGCTCGCCGATACCTACGATAAGCTACATAAACCAAACGAAGCCGCTAAGATCCGCCAAGAAGCCCTAATGCATTCCTTGAAACAAGAACGCACTTAGTTATTCCTCAAAATAAAAACGCCACACTCTGAAGTGGCGTTTTTATTTCGTCCTCTAACTGCCGATAAATTGACAAAAAGGGTCATTTCGCCCCACTTTGTGACTCCATTAATATCTAAAAAAGACAAATAAAGTATTATCGTCGGTATACCGCATGAAGAAATGCCTATCGCTAAAAAACATAATCAATTCATTGCAAACAAAACAAGTTCAGCTATGTCATAAAACAAACACATAGTGTATAAAACACTATATGCATTTTTGCTTTGAATGAATTTAGGAAATATATATGAATGTAGTTAAAGCTATTTGGCGCTGGATTATCGCGACACCAAACCGTTTGCAAATCTTTTTTGACCTACTTCTGTTAGTTTTATCACCTTTTGTTTTTATCATGATCATCGGCTTTAATACTGAAGACCTCAGTAAAGATATTTTCATCATTACGTTTATTATTCTTTGTTATACCTACATTACTCGCTGGCTCAGCAAATGGTTTAGCAAAGGTAAAAATTAGTCTTCCTATTTGATTTCAGCCTCTTATTCCTATAAATAAGAGGCCTACCATAAAAAATGCAAAAAAAACACCTGCACTAGGCAGGTGTAAAATACAATCAGGTCTACAGACGGATGGTGCCTCACTCAACGTTTCGCCCGTTCGTTGATGGTAAGAGGATGAGCTCTTGATCATCTAAGTTGGACAATAGGCACCGATAATCGGCTTTGCGTCATCTCTGGGTTTATGAAGCATTGCTATCATAAGAAGTGAGATGAGCATCTACATATTTAATAATGCAGGATACGTGCCAACTTTTTCCATCATCCTATTTTTTCCCCTGCTATTCCTAACGTTTCTGTATATCTTAGTTTTACGGGGTATTTTGAACCCAGAAAATTTGCACGCTCCCTTCACCTCATTTTTTTTAACCTTTAGCATGAATGAAAGCGTATTTCTTTGTCTCAATATAGAGACACCTTAACTCACTTATAAATTTAACCTTATAAATCAATAGGTAAAATGTCTCTTTTTGGCGACACAGAAGTATGGGTTTGTATAAAAATTACGACACTTATTTTTTACATAAAAAACAATGCGTTAAAGATTATGGTGTGATATAGCGAATTAATGACGTGCATGCACTCAAAAGGAACAGAAAAGAAGGGGTTTAAAAGATAGCGAGCAAGCTCGTCCAACAGTGAGTATAAAAAAATCAACATCGGGTTAAAAATGCAAAAACCCCGCTATTAAGCGGGGTTCTTTAAATTGGTCGGCGAGAGAGGATTCGAACCTCCGACCCACTGGTCCCAAACCAGTTGCGCTACCAAGCTGCGCTACTCGCCGAAATGTACTGCTTCACATCAATTTTTTTCGTGGTGCGAAAGGGGGGACTTGAACCCCCACGTCCATAGGACACTAACACCTGAAGCTAGCGCGTCTACCAATTCCGCCACCCTCGCAATGTCACAAAAAAAATGGGGTGGCTAATGGGACTCGAACCCACGACAACTGGAATCACAATCCAGGGCTCTACCAACTGAGCTATAGCCACCATAACTTCACTTTTTTCAAAGCGTTGCTATCATACTACATACAACGTCATTTTGCCAACCGTAGCGACGTGCTAAAACTGGTGCGCCCGACAGGATTCGAACCTGAGACCTCTGCCTCCGGAGGGCAGCGCTCTATCCAGCTGAGCTACGGGCGCTTAACGCCGTTGCGGGAGAGGATAGTACGGATTTATCTACCCGCTGTCTAGTCCTTTTTGAAATAAAAATATCGATTGCTTGCCTTTTATCCATTTCGCCGAGAAAGAGAGCATTTTTGCCCTCTTTTTTGCTCGACACCCATAAAAGCGCCGAGAAAATATCTTGCCTAGGCTTTTCTACTGCGGCCGTTTAACGCCTGAATTAAAAAATAAAGCAGGGAAACTGCCCCTAAAAAGAGTGCTCCGACAATTAATGACATCCGTGTATCTGGGTTTATCGCCATGCCCACTAATACACAGGCCAAAAAGAGTAACGTCGCATAGTTGACCCATGGAAATAAAATTGATTTAAACGGGTGTCCCACTAATTGTTCTTTATTTTGCTGGCGAAAACGAATTTGGCTGGTGAGCAAGACCAACCATGGTACCATCCCTGGCAAAACGCTTGCGCTGTACACGTACACAAACACTTTTTCTGGATTTGGAATAATATAATTCAAGCTAGAGCCTGCAACGAGACACAGTATTGTAAAACCAACACAACGTGCAGGAACACCGTTTTTTGTGAGCTTCAGTAGCCCGCTGGGAAGCTGCTTATTTTGCGCTAATGCGTACAACATACGACCGCCACTGTACATCCCACTATTACACCCAGACAGCGCCGCAGTGAGTACTACAAAGTTGATCACCGCTGCCGCAGAGACAATCCCCACTTTCGCAAACGTTAAGACAAATGGACTCCCTTGCTGCCCGACTTCAGTCCACGGAAATAAGGTAACAACAATAAAAATCGCGCCAACATAAAAAATCAGAATACGCCATAAAATGTTATTGATCGCTTTTTTCAGCGTGACTTGCGGATTTTTCGCTTCGCCTGCGGTGATCCCTACTAATTCAACGCCTTGATAGGAAGCCACAACGATACACAAGGCAAATAAAAAGCCTTTCCAGCCCCCAGCAAAGAAGCCACCATGTTCCGTCAGGTTAGCCAGCCCTATCGGCTCGAAGTTATTCCCAAGGCCAAAAAAAATTAACCCTAAACCAATCAGGATCATCACCACGATGGTGGTGACTTTGATCATCGCAAACCAAAACTCTAACTCGCCATACAAACGAACGGCAGCAAGGTTGGCCAATGCGACCAAAACCACGGCAACAATGGCAAATATCCACTGAGGTACATCTGGGAACCAATATTCGGCGTAAACACCGATGGCGGTAATTTCTGAGATCCCAACAGCCACCCACATAAACCAGTAACCCCATGCGGTGAGGCACCCCCAAAATGGGCCCAGATACTTATAACCAAAAGAAGCAAACGACCCAGTGACAGGCTCCAGAAACAGCATCTCACCCATGGAACGCATGATGAAGAAAACAAAAATACCCGCAATGATGTATGCGAGCAGTACGGAAGGCCCTGCCCATTTTAGCGTACTGGCTGAGCCCATAAATAGCCCAACGCCAATTGTTCCACCTAGCGCAATAAGCTCAATATGCCGAGCTTCTAACCCGCGCTGAAGTCCCTGTTGTGGATTCCCCATAAATACCCCTGTCATCAATTATTATCGTTAAACCACAGCGTGAATTGGAACGAAATTAGTCATAATTACTGTAATTTATTAAAAACAGCCGACTTGTCGACTGAAAAGCATGTCATAGACCCAAATTATAGAGAAAAACCATGATCTACATTTATTTTTGATGAATTATAGAAATATTTGAGGAAAGAGACCAGCGAATACGCCACTGAGTGATTTTACAATCAGCAAGGAAAGATAAAAAATCTAATAAGTAAACAAAAATAAAGCGGGAAAAATCCCGCTTTATCAATACATTATTACTCGGAAATAAACTTACAGCTTACCGCCATAATAGTAGCCTAAAAACTTCAGTAATTTAAACTGACGAGTAATACGTGAAGGTTGTGATAATAAGCGATATAGCCATTCTAAGCCTAAGTTTTGCCACACTTTCGGAGCACGCTTCACGTGACCTGTAAAAACATCGTAAGTCCCGCCAACACCCATATACAGTGCGTCTGGATGAATAACGCGACAATCACGCATAAAGAGTTCTTGCTTTGGTGACCCCATCGCGACTGTGACAATTTTAGCGCCACTCGCATGAATGCGTTCAAACAAAGCACCACGGTCTTCGGCGGTAAAATAGCCATTTTGCGAACCAACAATGTTCACATTCCACTGAGCGCGCAGTTTACTTTCGGTTTGTTCGAGGATTTCTGGCTTACCACCGACTAAGAATACAGGCGTACCTTCGCGCCCAGCTCTTTCCATCAGTCCTTCCCACAAATCTGCACCTGCAACACGGGAAACCTGAGCTTCTGGGTATTTACGGCGAATGGCGCGCACAATGCTGATCCCGTCTGCGTACAGATATTCAGCTTGGCCTAATAAGGTATTTAACGCGGTGTCTTTCTCCGCAATCATCACTTTTTCCGCATTAATCGCGACCAAAGTACCCGTTTTGGTTTCACCATTCGCAAACAAATAATTCAAAAAGTGGGCCATATCTTTGAAGCCCCAAATATTATGTCCACGAATCGAATACTGAGGAACAGATGAAGATTGAGTTGATGACGGTTCCATGATGCTTCCTTAACGACTTTCACGTTGTTGGCTTCTTAAAAAAGAAGCTGTTTTTGTGCGGATAAGCCCCGCACTTTCAAATAACCAATACAGGAGTTTTGCTAGAATCAGGCATAACCCAAAAATTAAGCAGAAAAAAACCACCCGTGAGACAAAAGAATCGACGCCTTCACGCGCTAATACGATAATGTTAAAAATCGCACCGAAGCAAAATGCCTGCATAATCGCGGCTTTATAGCGGTTTGGCTCTTGCAAACTCATGCCATAAATCCAGTCAAACCACTTAATGATCAACCCCACCGCGATTGCACCGAGCGGAATGAAAATCACCCCACCCATCACCACTAATGAACCAATCAAAGTCGGTGAAATGGCTAATCCAGAATGGTTATTCAGCACTTCCCAAGTGAAGTAGTTCGCTGAGTTTAGTACGGTATCTGGTCGCTCTGGCCATACCCACGATGGGATAAACACATAAAAATCACGAATAATCGGTGCAAGTCCTTGGAAATCCATCTCATCATAATGGCTGAGTAATAAAGCGAGGTTTTCCCATGGCGAGAACGTATCTCGAGTCAGGTATAAGAAAGTGTAATACGCCTCGGAGCCGCTCACATCCAAGCCATAGCGTTTTAATGCCAGCCAGAACATCCCAACAATACTGGCGACACCTGCCGCACCCAGCATCCACAGAGTGATCCACCCCCTGACGATACCGATAAATAAAAATAGTGCGAAAGCGATGATGATATTCGCCCTTGTCCCACCCACAATAACATAGGTTAAAAAACCAAAAGCTACGGTGCTGACAAGGAAGAAAATCCAGCGTTTTTGTGTTGGTCGCAGAAAATACACAATCAGCATGGCAGGAATAAAGAAGTAGAAAAACCGCTTCAATGCGACCCCTGAAACTTGGCTGGAGAAAATTTGGCTGTAGGATTTCAGCTTGAATAGTAAAAAACCGTTCTGCATGAAGAAAATACCTACCGTCACTACCGCAATAGCGATTAATAACATGCAAGTGAGATTGGTTTCGACTTTGTTCATACTAAACAGCGCACGCCGTGAAGTCTCCACTTTGCGCGATAGCCGCGTTTTATAAGCCACGTAATAAATGGCATAAAAACTGGTCGCCGCAAGCTGCGCATACAAGAGATAATCAGCTGTCACAACCGCCACATCAAACTGGAACACTAAGGCGCAGGTTAACGGAAAACCAAAATAAAATGTCAATAAATACAACATTGAAAAGAAAATGTTGAAGTTAAAGCGAACACGTAAAAACTCTTTATAGAGCAAAGTGCCAATAAAGATGATTGATATCAGGTAGACCAACGCTAAGCCACCTAACTCCATTAGCGTCATGCTCGCCCCTCCGCGATACTGAGAATGGTTTTCCACCCCTCAGTAAAGTTTGGAGCAAAAAATTCGATATTAGCTTTATCCAACAAAGCCATTTGACGTTGCGCTTCATCCACCAGCGAGGTCGTCAATTCATCACCATAAAAAAATACAGGCACGTTTTGTGCCGTTAAATCCTGCCAAAACGTATTTTGGCGGCTGATCACAAATGGGATGCCGAATTGAATTAATAAACAAACCGTCCCAACACCTTGCTGGCGATTAAAAATGAAATAGCCGAGATCGCAGGTCTTCAACACGTTAAGATAATCACTGAATTCCATACGCTCTTTAAGGATTTCTACCTGGCCCGCTGCAAATTGGCTATTTGCCGCGTCTTCCACGTGTTGAATATAAACGTGGTTGTTCGCAGGATACCCCATTGGGATAATCACGCGAGCCTTATCACCAAACTGCTGTTTAATCGCAATCAGAGCCTCTACATGGCGATTAGAGCGATCACCTGAGTTACCGAGCAAGATAGTCAATTGCTCGCCTTCACGTGGCTTACGTTCGCTTATCGTTAAAGCAGGATCCATCCGTGTTGGAAAATACAGCACTGAAGCAGGCACTTTCGGGTTCGACTGGTGGAAATAACATAAATCGCCACGCGTCGCACAAACATGCCCAACTTTTTTTTGCGCTAAGCGGCGTAAAACATAAAACAGTTTAAATTTCAGTGAATTGGATTCTTCGTACAGGTCCGCACCCCAGATATGCCACCAAAATTGGTGAGGTTTGATTTGGCCAAATAACAGTGCCAGCCAAATCGGTGCATTAAATTGCCCATGGAAGAAGAAACGGGTACGGCGATCTGCTTTCGCCCGCTTGATCACACTATTTGCAATGGCTTTTTTACTCTCAAAAATATCAATTTCGAGCTGCGGATAAGCGTCAGCAAGCCGCGCATCATCGCTTACGACCATAAAATGCAATTTTTGTGACGGCGCCATTTCCTGGCTAATTACGCTATTAAAAAACGTCAAAACCGTCTGATTATGGTGTGGGAGGTTCGATCCCAGTACATGTATTAAGGTTGTCATGCTCGCCTACGGTAAATCAAAAATACGCAACAACATAAAATAAAGTATACGATATAAGTAGCCATATAGGCCTGTGTCGCACCAACTGCGCCATGCTCAGGAATAAGCCAGTGAGCAAAACCCATCAGCAACACAAATTGACTCACTTCTGTCAGAACATAAAAACGCAATGCGGCTTTGGCTATCACCAAATAACCAAACACATATGCGCCAACTTTCAGGACATCCCCCACCAATTGCCAAGCAAAAAGGTCTCTCATTCCTGTAAACTTCTCAGAAAATAGCAGCCAAATGGCAAAATCACGCAGGAGCCAAACCATAAAACTGGCAACCGCGACAGCGGGTAAGACAAATTTTAATGCTTTGATAATTTCAGATGAAATTTCGCTTTTATGCTGTAAACGGGAAAGTGTTGGCAGCAAATACACTGAAAATGATGCGGTAATAAACTGCAAGTAAGCATCTGAAATGGTGCTAACCCCCGCCCATAACCCGACATCATCCCAACTATAACGCTCCGCCAATAGATTTCGCATCATGATATAAGCAACAGGTAATGTCACTGACGTTAATAACGCCATAACAGTGAATTTACCTAAATGCGTTGCAATGGCTTTGTCCCACGCGGGTTTAAGCATTGACAGTGCAAATTGTTTACGGCGAATAATCATCAAGCCTGCGGGCAGGACAACTAAGGCTGGTACAAGGGCTAAGCCTGCAAGCGCACCTTCATATCCTCCCAAGGTATAGCACAAATAATAGGCAACAACACCCACTAAGCTCCCTAAAATGATAGCTTGAGCGTTACCCGATGCGTCTCGATAACCTTTTAGGATGGCTAAAAAATAGTTTGCGTAGGCTATCCCCATCTGAATAAAAGCCACAGCATAAATCACAGAGGCGTAATCAGGACTATCAAATAATACCTGACTAATAGCACCACTGAATAATAAGAAAACAATGGCTAACAGCGTTGAAAAGCCGAGGATTAGCGTTGATGATGTCCCTAAAACAGCACGAAGCTTGACGGGGTCTTGATGGTGCTCTGCCACATACTTTGTGACACCATTGAAAATCCCCGCACCAGACAATACACCCAGAACGGTGATCAATTGGCGGAAGTTCCCCGCCAACCCAACACCGCTCGGGCCAAATGCAATCGCCAGTAATTTAACGATAAGCAGGCCTGCCCCGATTTTAATCAGGGTAGACCCAGCAGTCCAAACAGAGGCTCTAGCTAACGACATTAGGCAAAGAACGCCTTAATCTGTTCGATAACTGTTTGTTGTTCTGCATCCGTCATGTTGTAGAACATCGGCAAACGCACCAGTCGGTCACTTTCTTTCGTAGTGTATTTGTCTTCACCATGGAAGCGACCAAACTCCAGCCCCGCAGGACTTGTGTGTAGTGCAACGTAGTGGAACACAGTTAAAATGCCGTGAGATTTCATAAACTCATTGAATTCAGTACGTTCTTCCACATCCTTCAATTTGATGTAGAACATATGGGCGTTGTGCACTAAACCTTCAGGCACAGTCGCTAATACTAAACGGCCTGCATCCGCCAGCGGTTGCAGCGCTTCGTAGTAACGTTTCCATAGCAATAAACGGCGTTCGTTGATTTTGTCTGCTTCTTCCAATTGAGCCCACAGGTAAGCCGCTTGTAAATCAGACAACAGGTAGCTTGAACCGATATCACGCCATGTGTATTTATCCACTTGTCCGCGGAAGAATTGGCTACGGTTTGTCCCTTTTTCACGGATCACTTCAGCACGGCTGATTAAGTCTTTATCGTTGATTAACGTCGCGCCACCTTCCCCACCGGAAGAGTAGTTTTTGGTTTCATGAAAACTGTAACAACCAATGTGGCCAATTGTCCCTAAAGCCTTGCCTTTATAGGTTGACATCACGCCTTGTGCCGCATCTTCAATGACGAATAGGTCATGTTTTTTGGCAATATCCATGATGGTGTCCATTTCACAGGCAACCCCTGCGTAGTGAACAGGCACAATCGCACGCGTACGCTCAGTAATCGCCGCTTCGATTTTCGTTTCATCAATATTCATCGTATCTGGACGGATATCAACGAACACAATTTTCGCGCCGCGCAGAACAAATGCGTTTGAGGTTGATACAAAGGTAAAGCTCGGCATGATCACTTCATCGCCAGGCTTAATATCAATCAGGATTGCCGCCATTTCTAATGACGCGGTGCAAGATGGTGTTAACTGCACTTTTGGGCAATTAAAACGTTTTTCCATCCACTCTTCACAACGTTTTGTGAAACCACCATCACCACACAGCTTGCCACTTTCCATGGCTTGTCTCATATACTCTAATTCAGTGCCTACAACGGGTGGTTTATTAAATGGAATCATGTTGTCCCCTGTATAACCAATAGGCGGTACTGGCAATCGCCGCACCGCTACGTGAATAAAGATTTAATGCCGCAACATTGCTGATTTGGGTGGCAACATTTAACTGTCTTTTTTGGTGTTGCACACACCAGTCGAATGCCGCAGACATTAACTTGCGACCTATTCCTCGCCCTTGCGCTTCAGGCACTTTCGCTAAAAGCCCGATGCGTGCAGTATCATCATCAATATGGCGCAAACTCACAAAACCTAAAATGCGGTCAGAGGCGTCTTTGACTAATAAGCAAGTATGGTCAAACGTACCAAGCACGGCTTTTTCTATCCACAACGCGTAAAACCGCCCGCTGTCCCCTTCACGATACCAAGGCGCGCGAAAACGGCTATTACTAAAGACAGAGGCAGCTGCTTGTTGCAGTAAAGGGACGTCATCCACTTGCGCCGCAACGATGCTATCTGCCACCGTTAACCCCGCCTTTAGATAAGCATTTTCTGTGCCAATAGTGAGGGCAAAATCAATTTCACCTTCGACAAATGCAAACCCCATACTGGTTAAGTCATCAATCAATAACGTTTCAGATGCTGCAACCTTGGCTTGGATGATATCGTACGCATCCATTTGATAAGCAAGGACAGTTTCGAGGTTCTGCCCCGAGAAATTTAATTTTGCGGTTGAGCGATGAAAGAAGTCGCTCTCCCACTGCAAACCATCAATACTGGCGCGGACGGACACGGAGTAAATCCTCTAAATATTGCCCATAACCGGTTTTCTTCAGTTGCTGCGCGGAAGCTGCGACTTGTTCGTCGGTTAGCCAACCATTACGCCATGCGATTTCTTCTAAGCAGGCAACTTTAAAACCTTGTCGTTTTTCAACGGTTTGTACAAATGTACCTGCCTCAATCAAGCTGTCGTGGGTGCCCGTATCCAACCAAGCAAAACCACGGCCAAGCAGTTCAACATTTAACTGCCCGCGCTCTAAATACATTTGATTGATAGACGTAATTTCTAATTCACCGCGTTCAGATGGCTTGACTTGCTTAGCAAATTCAACCACTTGAGAGTCGTAGAAATATAACCCTGTTACCGCCCAGTTTGATTTCGGTTTTGTCGGTTTTTCTTCGATAGATAACGCTTTAAAATTATCATCAAACTCCACCACACCAAAGCGCTCTGGGTCCATGACTTGGTAGCCGAATACCGTTGCCCCATGTGAGCGTTCTGCGACTGATTTCAGTTTCGGGCTAAACGAATGACCAAAGAAAATGTTATCCCCTAAGACTAAACAACAGCTATCACCATTGATAAATTCTTCACCAATAATAAAGGCTTGTGCTAATCCATCTGGTGATGGCTGCTCTGCATAACTCAGTTCAATACCAAACTCATGTCCATCCCCCAATAGGCGCTTGAACATCGGTAAATCATCGGGAGTCGAAATAATTAAAATTTCGCGAATACCCGCTAACATCAAGACAGAAAGCGGGTAATAAATCATTGGCTTATCATAGATAGGCAATAATTGTTTAGAAATACCACGGGTAATTGGGTGTAAACGCGTTCCCGATCCCCCCGCTAAAATAATACCTTTCATGGTTTCACCTAATTGCCAAGGCCTAAGCGTTCACCTGCGTAGGAGCCATCTTGTACACGACGCCACCAAGTTTCGTTATTCAAATACCACAACACTGTTTTGCGAATACCAGACTCGAAAGTTTCTTCAGGTTTCCAGCCCAATTCACGCTCAATTTTTGCTGCATCAATAGCATAGCGCATGTCGTGACCAGGTCTGTCTTTCACATAAGTAATTAAATCGCGGTAATGTGCTACACCTTGTGGTTTTTGCGGATGCAACTCTTCCAGCAGCTCACAAATGGTTTCAACAACTTCAATATTACGGCGTTCGTTATGCCCACCGATATTGTACGTTGTGCCTGGCTGCGCCGTTGTTGCCACCAAATGTAAAGCGCGTGCATGATCTTCCACAAACAACCAATCACGAATTTGCTCACCTTTGCCATACACTGGCAGTGGTTTGCCCGCTAAGGCGTTTAAAATAATTAAGGGGATCAATTTCTCAGGGAAATGATATGGCCCATAATTATTTGAGCAGTTGGTGATCATCGTTGGCAAACCATAAGTTCTTTGCCACGCACGCACCAAATGGTCGCTAGATGCTTTAGAGGCAGAGTATGGACTGCTTGGCGCATAAGGTGTTGTTTCTGTGAAGAAACCTTCAGGACCATCCAAATCACCGTATACTTCGTCTGTCGAGATGTGGTGGAAACGGAATGCCGCTTTTTTCCCTTCATCTAACGCAGACCAATAATGACGCGCGGCTTCTAACAGTGTGTAAGTACCCACAATGTTGGTTTCAATAAAAGCGGCAGGACCGTCAATAGAACGGTCCACGTGGCTTTCCGCCGCCAGATGCATAACAGCATCGGGTTGATATTGAGCAAAAACGTGGTCAAGTGCTTGTCGGTCGCAGATATTCACTTGCTCAAACGCATAGCGTTCACTGCTCGCGACAGGCGCGAGGGATTCAAGGTTGCCTGCATAAGTCAGGCAATCAATCACAATCGCACTGTCGTTCGTATTCTCAATAATATGACGCACCACTGCGGAGCCAATAAACCCCGCACCTCCAGTGATTAGAATGCGTTTCAACGCCAGACTCCTTTTGTATCCACAACCCATTTTTGTGGGATTGCTGAACCTTGAATGCCTTTAAAAACATTGTGGTCAACTAACATTAGGATCACATCCGCTTCATTCACCGCTTTTTCAATTGAAACTAATTCAGAAATGCCTTTCAGCGATGTTGGTAATTCTTCGATATGTGGCTCAACCGCATAAGTTTTACCTGGGTTCCAGTTCGCCACCATTTTAGTGATATGCATTGCTGGGCTTTCACGTAAATCATCAATATTCGGTTTAAACGAAAGGCCAAAACACGCAATCGTCACTTCGCTGGCTTTCTTGCCTGTTTCCACTAAGCAATCCGCAACAGCTGCTTTTACTTGATCAACGACCCAAATTGGCTTGCCGTCATTCACTAAACGTGCGGTGTGGATTAAACGTGATTGTTTCGGATTTTGAGCAACAATGAACCATGGGTCAACGGCAATACAGTGACCACCAACACCAGGGCCTGGTTGTAAAATATTCACGCGCGGGTGGCGGTTTGCTAGGCTGATCAGCTCCCACACATTGATATCTTGCTCTGCACAAATTAATGACAATTCGTTCGCAAATGCGATATTAACATCACGGAAGCTGTTTTCCGTTAATTTGCACATTTCTGCGGTTCTTGAATTGGTGATCACGCATTCCCCTTCAAGGAAAATGTTGTATAACTCACTCGCTCGCAGTGAAGACTTCGGTGTCATGCCGCCCACAACACGGTCATTTTTAATTAATTCGACCATCACTTGCCCTGGCAATACACGCTCTGGGCAGTAAGCAACATCAATATCCGCTTCTTCACCCGCTTGATGTGGAAACGTTAAATCTGGGCGAGCTTCCGCCATCCACTGTGCCATTTGCTCCGTTGTACCTACTGGAGAAGTAGACTCAAGGATCACTAAATCACCTTTTTTCAGCACAGGCGCAATCGACTCTGCCGCAGAACGGACATAAGCTAAATCGGGTTCGTGATCACCTTTAAATGGTGTTGGAACAGCAATCAAATAAGCATCGGCAGGCTGTGGCTTTGTAAAAGCTTTCAAATGGCCTTCTTCAACGGCTTTCTTCACCACGATATCAAGTTCAGGTTCCACGATGTGGATTTTCCCTTGATTAATAGTATCCACCGCATGTTGGTTAACATCCACACCGACAACCTGTTTTTTACGTGATGCGAAGGCTGCTGCTGTTGGTAAACCGATATAACCAAGGCCAATAACAGAAATAGTTTCAAAACTCATAATTTCACCTGATTACTTTTTAATGCTGTAAGAATACGCTGACAAGCATGACCATCCCCATACGGGTTATGTGCGCGGCTCATTTCATGATATTCCGCATCATCTGTCAGTAACCGATTAACTTCGTTAACAATTTTTTGTGTATCTGTTCCCACAAGACGAACTGTACCTGCGTCAACGGCTTCAGGTCGCTCAGTGGTATCTCTCATGACTAAAACGGGTTTACCGAGAGAAGGCGCTTCTTCTTGAATTCCCCCTGAATCAGTCAAAATCAAGTAGGCATGATTCATTAAGTAGACAAATGGAAGATATTCTTGAGGGCTAATTAAAATAATATTATCAATATTATGCAAAATACGTTTTACAGGCTCACTCACATTTGGATTCAGATGCACAGGATAAACAACTTGTACATCTGGGTGAGCCTGAGCAATGTCAGCCAATGCGTGGCAAATACGCTCAAAACCGCCACCAAAACTTTCTCGGCGGTGGCCTGTCACTAAAATCATTTTCTTATTAGGGTCAATAAATGGGTAGTTTGCACCCAACTTTTCCATCATGTGCTGGTCGCTCATGACTTTATCTCGCACCCATAACAGCGCATCAATCACGCTATTGCCAGTCACAAAAATGTGGCTATCAGGGATCGATTCTTTTAATAAATTTTGGCGTGAGTTTTCTGTTGGGGCGAAGTGATACATCGCTAAGTGCCCCGCAATTTTGCGGTTAGCTTCTTCAGGCCATGGCGAATAAAGATTCCCCGTACGTAACCCTGCCTCAACATGCCCAACAGGAATACGATGGTAAAAGGCAGCGAGGCTCGTTGCCATAGTAGTTGCAGTGTCGCCATGAACAAGAACAACATCAGGCTGGAAATCGGCAAAAACACTTTTCAGCCCTTCAAGAATACGACAGGTAATATCCGTTAAGTCTTGCCCTGGTTTCATAATGTTGAGATCGTAATCGGGTGTGATCTCAAATAATTTCAGTACTTGATCAAGCATTTCACGATGTTGTGCAGTGACACAAACTTTTGCTTCAAAATCAGCATCGTTCGCCAGTGCATGAACTAACGGCGCCATCTTGATGGCTTCTGGTCGAGTGCCGAATACAGTCAATACTTTCACGATGACTCTCTTATATTTATCTTTTGCAGTGTGCTGCTTATTTAAGCTTAATGACTTTATCAAGCCACTGATAAATGTGTCAGTGGCTTATCCCAAAATCAAGATGGACGGCGGCGAGAAAGTACCACTCCGGCACCCACTAATAACCCTATAGCGCCCCATAGAACCATCATAAAAGCTCGACGTGGGCTATCACGTTTGACAGGATCTTCAGGCGTACGCAAATAACGGTAAGCTTGAAAATTATCTTGGAGAGTAGGCCCAACGCTTAATGTTGATAACATTGCGATATTTTGGTCATAATCTGAGTCATGATCTGGGCCCGTTGCTTTTAATGTTTCAATTTGTGCCTGTAATAATGGGGCACCTAACATAAACATTTTAGAATCAGGGATTTCATCGACTGGTGTTGCGCTTTGATTACGCACAATACCTTGTTTTTCAGCAACTTTTAGTGCTTGTTCCAACGCGTTTAATCGTCTTTCATAAGCGGCGGTTGCCACCATGTCTTCACGTTTAACCAACGCTTTCATTGATTGCATTTTAGTTGCCCAAGTGCCTTTAATTTCATCATTCAGATTCGCGGTTGCACGTTGATTCGCAAATTGCGTGTATTGGCGTAACAACTGGTTTGCGTCTGTTGATGTTTCAGCCACTAATTTAATACTATCCGTTAGATTTTTCACTTCATCAGCGGGTGTAAACTCAATATCATTGATGAGCTCATCCAATAATGCAGCATCCGCTTTTGGATCATTTTCTAACCGTTGCTTGTAATAATCTGTGCTCAACCAAAATTGGCGGCGGGTATCGTAAGAGCCGAGTTGCTTAGTAAACTCTTGATAAGCTTCTTTTGCAATTGTCGGCAATTGCCCTTCTTGCCCAGTACTATTAATACGGGAATCGAGGTTGCGCAGAAACTGTTGCTGAGAGTAATAACTTCCCAAATTATTTACAGTTGGTAAATCCGTAATCGCTGTCGCACTCCATTTGGGCTGCATAAAATAGGATGCTCCCAATGCAATTGCCGCAAAAATCACGGCAAATGCAACGATCCAAACTTTTCCTTGCCACAAGGAGCGGCATAAACCGCGGATATCCAACTCTGGCTCTATTGGTGTTTGATGCTGACTCGGTTGTGTTTCTGAGTTATTCACTGCACAGAACCTCTATTTTCGTTTTTTCGTTACCGTACTGCACCCCTGCGCGCTTTGCGTCGAACTCGTTTAATAAAACGGGCGACTTTCCAAGCTCGTTTGATGCAATAACCATACATCATAAATACAAGCAAAAATAATGCCAACATTACCCATTCTGGTACAAATGCTAAGCGTTCACCGATAATACCAATGCAAGCTAAAAATGCGGCTGACAACGTAATCAGAACAAAAGCCCCTTTTGGTGTAAAACCTGAGCGCATAATCAAATGATGAATGTGCTGACGGTCTGGAGAAAACGGACTCATTCCCTTACGGATTCGACGATACATAATTGCAACCATATCCATCAGAGGGATTGCGATAATCCATAGTGCCGTAACTGGGTTGATTGGGTGAACCTCTTCCTGTGTTGAAGCCACCAAAATCCAAATAATCGTAAACCCAATTAAAGTACTTCCCGCATCCCCCATAAAGACTTTAAATCGACGGCCTAATACACCTAAATTTAAAAGGATATAAGGAAGAATAGCTGCAATAAAAGCAAAACACCAAAATGCTAATGCATAGTTACCATTTTGATACAGTAAGAAACCTAGTGCTCCAAAGGAAACAGAAGAAAGCCCACCAAGTAACCCATCAATACCATCCACCATATTAAAGGCATTTATCGCCGCCCATACTGCAAATAAAGTGACAATATAACCAAACGGACCCAATACTAATTCCCACGGGCCAAAAGCATGACCCAATGATTCCAGTTTAAGCCCTGCAGCTGTCATCATAACGACCGCGACAATCGCCTGAACCCCTGCTCTTAACTTCACGCTAATATCAAATCGGTCATCTAATGCACCGATAAAAACCAATAACCCAGCACTCGCAATGTATAACCACTTATGAGGGATATATTCCTCTGTGATATAAAATGCAAAACAGATCCCAAAGAAAACGGATATTCCCCCAACAAGAGGAATAAGCCCTACGTGTTTCTTTCTGAAGTTAGGCTTATCAACTAACCCGATTTTTATCGCAACGATACGGGCGAAGAAAATAAAAACTAACGAAAACAAGAAGACGTAGAAGAGGTTGGTTACAAAGTGTATGGTGTCCACTGTTTGACTCTCTTAATATTTTTATTTAACTATCAATACTAAACTTTTATTGGCGAATGCCGATAAAAATGCAATCGCTACTGCATTATCATCTCAGTAATAAAATCTACTATAAGACGAATCTATATTCATAAAGAGATAACTGTAACATTATTAAAAAACACACTTTATTCGTGTTGCTCATTCAATAATGGAATCTGACACATTTTATACTTAATAGCTGCAAGATGCATGCCATAAAAGCAATACACTGAAATAGTGTTAATCAATTAGTAGCCTTCACGACACCCCACATCTTTTAATAAACCAAAAAACTAATTTCAGTCAAAATAGTAAACCCGATAAACAGCATTGAATTACTCCAACAATACTTATTATCAATACTCTCATCTTAAAATTAGATACTAATCTATCAAATTAATATGAGTGATGGATTTTCAAAAAGATTTTAATTCAAATATATCATGATGTGATATACGCACAAAAAAAGGTGCCATGTAGGCACCTTTCGTTGAAGCTAGAAACTAAAACAACTAAGCTCTCTTCATAAAATCAAAGAACTCTTCGTTAGTTTTTGCCATTGCGAGCTTACTAATGAGGAATTCCATCGCATCAATCTCACCCATTGGATGAATAATTTTACGTAGGATCCACATTTTTTGCAGTTCGTCTTGTGAAGTAAGTAATTCTTCTTTACGCGTACCAGAACGATTGTAATCAATCGCTGGGAATACACGTTTTTCCGCAATTTTACGAGAAAGGTGCAGTTCCATATTACCTGTACCTTTAAACTCCTCGTAAATAACTTCATCCATTTTCGAACCTGTATCAACCAGTGCAGTTGCAATGATTGTCAGGCTTCCACCTTCTTCGACATTACGGGCAGCACCGAAGAAACGTTTAGGACGATGTAAGGCGTTTGCGTCCACACCACCTGTTAAAACTTTACCAGATGAAGGAACCACGGTGTTATACGCACGAGCAAGACGTGTAATGGAGTCGAGTAAGATAATGACGTCTTTTTTATGTTCAACCAGACGTTTTGCTTTCTCGATAACCATTTCAGCCACTTGAACGTGACGCGCAGCTGGCTCATCAAAAGTAGAAGCGATAACTTCACCTTTAACTAAGCGCTGCATTTCTGTTACTTCTTCAGGACGCTCATCGATCAACAGAACCATCAGAACGCAATCTGGATAATTGTGTGCAATGTTAGCGGCAATATTTTGCAGCAACATCGTTTTACCTGCTTTTGGCGGAGCAACAATCAGCCCACGTTGACCACGGCCAATTGGTGCAGCTAAGTCTAAAACTCGCGCCGTTAAATCTTCTGTTGAACCGTTACCACGTTCCATGCGAAGACGACTATTTGCATGTAATGGTGTTAAGTTTTCGAAAAGGATTTTACTACGTGCGTTTTCAGGTTTGTCGAAGTTAACTTCATTGACTTTCAGGAGAGCAAAATAACGTTCGCCTTCTTTAGGAGGTCGAATTTTTCCTGAAATGGTGTCACCTGTACGTAGGTTAAAACGGCGGATTTGGCTAGGAGAAACATAGATATCATCGGGACCTGCGAGGTAAGAACTGTCTGCGGAACGGAGGAAACCAAATCCATCCTGCAATATTTCCAGTACGCCATCGCCGAAAATATCTTCACCACTTTTCGCATGCTGCTTCAAAATGGAAAAAATAATATCCTGCTTTCTCATACGGGCTAAGTTCTCTAGCCCCATATTTTCGCCTAACGTAATCAATTCTGATACTGGCGTATTTTTTAATTCGGTAAGATTCATAATGGTGGGTTCTTTAACTCGGGGTAATTCTCGAACTATGAACGTTAATTGACGGCAACTTATTTATTAAGTGCCAGTTTAACTTAACTGCCCTGTTGGTAGCCAACTCAATAAAGCCAACAACAATGCATAAAAATTTGTGCTAGCCACTGCTAAATCTGTTTTAACATATGACCATAGCTCATCTGAACGATGTTTGGCATATTATTAGAAACACACACAACATTAGCAATAGTTTTTTGTACATTTAGGACAACATCTATCCCAAGATCGCAAATTTAGGTTCAGCTTCGCATTTAAAAACACATTCCCTGCACACTAAATTTTTCCCGATACGTTTTTACATCCGAAGACTTAACAACGTCTTATGTCATACTACTGCTTATGCACTATCTTTAAGGTATATGAAAAATTCATGTGAAACAACAATATTGAATCTAGCGGGTGCTTAACTCAATGTCTATGTTCTCAGTTTTCATATTTAAAATCATTGTGCCATTAGTTTTGATAATCAAAAATCATTAAAATACTGAACTAACTAGCTTGATATATAAGATAAGAGCAATGGAATACAGAGTAATTCATACGGGTGCTACACGAGGAATAGTGATAACTTATCATGCTTAGATGAGGACGTCTAGCGACTCTCTTGATAAAATAGATACGCCGCTAAACGTTTTAGATCACATATAACGATAACTTACAGATTTTCGTCTAGAAATTCTTTCAGTTGCGTTTTAGATAATGCACCAACTTTTGTCGCTGCTACACTACCATTTTTGAATAATAATAATGTCGGGATACCACGAATTCCGTATTTTGGAGCAGTAGCCGGATTATCATCAATATTCAGTTTTGCGATGGTCAATTTGCCTGTATATTCTTCAGCAACTTCATCAAGAATAGGCGCGATCATTTTACAAGGACCACACCATGCTGCCCAGAAATCGACGAGAACAGGTGAATTTGATTTCAGAACTGCAGTTTCAAAGCTTGCATCAGTTATATGTATAATTTTGTCGCTCATGTTGTACTCCAAAGAATCATCTTTTTGCAGACTTAGTGTAACATTATTGGCAGCAGTATGCTTTATTTCAAAAGATACACTTTCGTAAACCAACCGTTAACTGATATTCTAACATACTATGAGTAAAGCACACTTGACAGAAAAGAAGTTTTCCGACTTCGCATTGCACCCTAAAGTCATTGAAGCTCTGAACAAGAAAGGCTTCAATTATTGCACGCCTATACAGGCGTCAACATTGCCTTTCACTGTCGAAGGCAAAGACGTTGCGGGACAAGCGCAAACAGGTACAGGTAAAACGTTAGCATTCTTAACGTCAACGTTTCATTATCTATTAACTCACCCTGCTATTGAAGGGAAAAAAGCGAATCAGCCACGTGCACTCATGATGGCACCGACTCGTGAACTCGCTGTTCAGATTTACTCTGATGCCAAAGAGTTGGCAGAATATACGGGTCTGAAAATGGGGCTCGCTTATGGTGGCGATGGCTACGATGAACAGCTAAAAGTGTTACAAAACGGTGTCGATATCCTCATAGGAACGACTGGCCGTCTTATTGACTATGCGAAACAAGGCCATGTAGATTTAGCCGCCATTCAAGTCGTTGTACTTGATGAAGCTGACCGCATGTACGACCTTGGTTTTATTAAAGATATTCGTTGGTTATTCCGTCGTATGCCAGAGGCCGCTGACAGACTAAATCTGTTATTTTCTGCCACACTGTCTTATCGCGTGAGAGAACTCGCCTTTGAGCAAATGAATAACCCTGAATATGTTGAAGTTGAGCCTTTACAAAAAACGGGCCATCGCATTAAAGAAGAGCTTTTTTATCCTTCAAATGAAGAAAAAATGCGTTTACTTCAGACTCTTCTCGAAGAAGAGTGGCCTGAGCGTTGCATCATTTTCGCCAATACTAAGCACCGTTGTGATGACATTTGGGCACATTTAGCGGCCGATGGTCACCGTGTTGGCTTACTGACTGGCGATGTGGCACAGAAAAAACGTTTACGTATTTTAGAACAATTTACACAGGGCCAACTGGATATTTTAGTTGCAACGGACGTCGCTGCACGTGGATTACATATTCCATCAGTGACCCACGTCTTTAACTACGATTTACCTGACGACTGTGAAGATTACGTTCACCGTATAGGCCGCACTGGTCGTGCAGGGGAAAGTGGTAATTCAATTAGCCTAGCTTGTGAAGAATATGCTCTTAACTTGCCTGCAATCGAAGAATACATTCAACATTCGATTCCAGTGAGTAAATATAACAGCGATGCATTATTAAGTGACTTACCCGCACCTAAACGTCGTCATCGCCCACGCCCTGGAGGCCAGCGCCGCAATTCAAATGCACCGCGCCGCCACAATGGTCCGCGTAATAACCATAAACGTCCAGGCTGAGTAAAAACGCTATGCTGAAATCTTCTTCTCTTTATGCTGCTATCGATTTAGGTTCTAACAGTTTTCACATGCTTGTCGTACGTGAAACCGCTGGCAGCATACAGGTTATTTCTAGGGTTAAACGAAAAGTCCGTCTTGCTGCTGGGTTAGATAAAAACAATCACCTTTCTGAACAAGCGATGGAACGTGGTTGGCAATGTCTACGACTTTTTTCGGAACATCTACAAGATATTCCGACAACACAAATTCGTGTGGTCGCGACTGCAACACTACGCTTAGCGAAAAATGCCGATATTTTCATCGAAAAAGCCAGCAATATCCTAGGAAATCCCGTTAAAGTCATTCAAGGGGAAGAAGAAGCCCGCTTAATTTATCAAGGTGTTGCACATACGACAGGCGGCCCCGACCAACGCTTGGTGGTGGATATTGGAGGGGGAAGCACTGAACTTGTAACAGGAACTGGCGCAAAAGCACAGCAGCTCTATAGCCTTGAGATGGGCTGTGTGACATGGCTTGAGCGCTATTTCAGTGATAGAAGCTTAACAGAAGACAATTTTTCAGCCGCACAAGCAGCCGCAAGGAAGGTTATCGAACCCGTTGCCGATACCTTAAAAGCTCACGGCTGGAAAATCTGCGTTGGCGCATCAGGTACTGTACAAGCAATCCAAGAAATTATGATTGCACAAGGCATGGATGAACTTATTACATTGCCTAAATTGCAGCAACTAAAACGCAAAGCCATTCAATGCCAAAAACTTGAAGAGCTTGAAATTGAAGGTTTAACCTTCGAGCGTGCTTTAGTATTTCCAAGCGGCTTATCCATTTTAATTGCCATTTTTGAAGCGCTAGATATTGATAGTATGACACTTGCAGGCGGTGCTCTACGGGAAGGGCTCGTTTATGGCATGTTAGAACTGCCGATTGAGCAAGATATTCGCGCTCGCACTGTACGCAATATCCAGCGTCGTTTCCAAGTCGATATCGAACAAGCTAGCCGCGTTCGTCAGTTAGCCGAATATTTTTATCTGCAAGTGGCGAAAGATTGGCAACTCGATACCCGCTGTCGTGATTTATTATCAAGCGCATGTGCGTTGCATGAAATTGGCCTAAGTGTTGATTTTCGCAAAGGCTCTGAACATGCCAGCTATTTGATCACTCACTTGGATTTACCTGGCTATACCCCTGCACAAAAACGGCTATTGGCGGCTTTATTAAAAAATCAACAAGGCCCCGTCGATTTAGCGCCGCTTAGCCAACAAAATGCACTACCGATGCAACAAGCCTACTGTTTGTGCCGTTTACTTCGATTAGCCATTATTTTTGCAAGCCGACGACGTGATGACACATTGCCTGCTTTAAGATTAAATGCAAATGCAGATAGACTCACGATTGTATTGCCATATCGCTGGTTATCTGAACATCCACTGCGAGCAGAAAACCTGCAACAGGAAGTGCAATGGCAAGGTTATGTAAATTGGATGCTAGAATTGGAAGAACGTAACAGTTCAAATTGTTAATTATTTCCACACTAGAGTCACTCTAGTGTGGAACCTCAATAAATGATTATGGCTCGCTTTTCTTATTTAGTCCTAAACGCGCCTTGATATCAGCTAGTGCAGATTGCCCCTTTTGCATACGCTCTTCGGCACTTACCACTTTTCGCTGTTGCTCCCATTCAAGGTCATCTTGCGGTAATTCAAGTAGGAAACGGCTAAGCTCAGGTCGAATTAATTCGCCATATTGACGGCGCTCACGGCAATGAGTGAAAAACAACTCTCTTTGTGCTCGAGTGATCCCCACATACGCTAAGCGACGCTCTTCATCAATATTGTTTTCGTCAATACTGCTTTGATGAGGCAGTAACCCTTCTTCCATACCGACTAAAAAAACATAAGGAAATTCAAGGCCTTTTGATGCATGTAATGTCATTAACTGAACTTGATCTGATTCTTCGTCATCTTCGCCACGTTCCATCATATCGCGTAATGTAAAACGCGTGACTACTTGGCCAAGCGTCATCGGGTCGTTTAGTTCATCCCCCTCAACCATTTCACTCATCCATGTAAATAATTGGTTGACGTTTTTCATACGCATTTCAGCAGCTTTAGTGCTGGTTGATGTTTCATACAACCAACTTTCGTAATCCATTTCACGCAGTAAATCACGCACCGCAATCAACGGCTCCCGCTCTGACGTTCGAACAATACTGTCCATCCACTGGGTAAACCGTTGTAATGCCTCTAATCCTTTTCCTTTTAGGGTTTGCTCTAGCCCTAAATCAAAACTGGCTTGATATAAGCTTTTTCCCCGTTGGTTCGCCCATTCCCCTAGCTTTTGAATCGTTTTTGGGCCAATTTCCCGACGTGGGGTATTCACAATACGCAAAAAAGCACTGTCATCTTCAGGGTTAGTCAACACTCGTAAATAAGCCAGTAAGTCTTTAATCTCAGGACGTGAGAAAAATGAAGTACCGCCAGAGATACGATATGGAATACGGTTTTGCATCAACATTTTTTCAAAAATGCGCGACTGGTGATTACCTCGATATAAAATCGCATAATCTTTGTATTCCGTTTTGTTGATAAAGTGATGGGCAATGAGCTCACCAATCACCCGCTCTGCTTCATGATCTTCATTGTTTGCCGTTAAAACTTTTAACGGCGCACCGTAGCCTAGCTCTGAGAAGAGTTTCTTTTCAAATACATGAGGGTTATTTGCAATTAGGATATTCGCCGCTTTTAATATTCGGCCTGAAGAGCGGTAATTTTGCTCAAGCTTAATCACGTTCAACTTAGGAAAATCTTGACTAAGTAGCACCAAGTTTTGCGGCCTTGCGCCACGCCATGAATAAATAGATTGGTCATCATCCCCAACCACCGTAAAGCGAGCGCGTTGTCCCACTAGCAACTTAACAAGTTGGTATTGACTGGTATTGGTATCTTGGTATTCATCCACCAGCAAATAACGAATTTTTTGCTGCCAGCGCTCTCGTACTTCTTCATTTTGATATAATAGAAGCGTTGGCTTACTGATTAAATCATCAAAATCCAATACGTTGCAGCTTTTTAGGTGTAATTCATAACGACGGTAACACTCCGCAAAATGCTGTTCTTTTTCCGTTCGTGCCTGCCCAACAACTTGTTGTGGTGAGATCAGATCGTTTTTCCAGTTTGAGATCGAAGAGATCAACTGCTGTAGCAGATCTTTGTCTTCTTCAAGTAAATCAAACGTCAGTTCTTTAAGTAATGCCATTTGGTCTTGGTCATCAAACAGCGAAAAATTGGCTTTAATACCCAATGCTTTATATTCACGCTTAATAATTTCCAAACCTAATGTATGGAAGGTTGAAATGATGAGCCCACGCGCTTCTTTTTTACCTAATGTTTGTGCCACACGCTCTTTCATTTCCCGCGCGGCTTTATTGGTAAAAGTGACAGCAGCAATTTGCCGTGGTTGATAACCACATTGGCGGATCAAGTGTGCAATTTTGTTGGTAATAACACGGGTTTTACCTGATCCAGCCCCTGCCAATACAAGGCAAGGGCCATCGACAAATTCAACTGCCTGTTGCTGGCCTGGGTTTAATCGCATGGGAACTCTTTCATACAAAGAAGACTGAAAAACGCATTATAGCAGAAACACCATAAAGTCTTGAGCAGTTACTATAATGAGAATTTTAGTGCTCCCTATAGCCAGCATATTCCTGATTGTGTATTTTTAGTTTTATACACATATAATTACTTTGCTGCTCATTACATCTGTTAAGGAATATTTGGTGCAAAACGATTTCATCATTGCCGCTGCGCAATTTGCTCCCATCAATGGAGATGTTAGTAGTAATATCCAAATCCACCAACGGCTCATCACTCAAGCAATCAAAAATCAGGTTAATGTCATTATTTTTCCTGAATTATCTTTAACAGGCTATGAACATGATGTCGCACAAAAATTAGCCTTCACTGACAATGACCCAAGGCTAGAAGCACTACGTATACTCGCTGATCAATACAATATAACGATTATTGCCGGTGCACCGATTAATATAGGAAAAGATCAGCCGCAAATAGGGTTATTCGTACTTTCTCCTCATCAAGCTACTTTCCACTACAGCAAAATTTATCTACACCCAGGGGAAGACAAATACTACACGCCAGGTACAGCTATATGCACTTTTGATTGTCAAGGAAACCAGCTAGGACTCGCAATATGTGCAGATACTAATCATGAAAAGCACGCCGATGATACCATCAATCAAGGCGCCTCTTTTTACTTAAGCTCTGTATTGATTACAGCCAATGGCTATGACGCTGACACGAAAAAATTACAAAATTACGCTAAAAACCATCAGGTTCCTGTCATTATGGCAAACTATTGCGGCGTATCTGGTTCATTCCTCGGCACAGGAAGAAGTGCTATTTGGGATAACCATGGCATATTAATGGCTGAAGCCAGCGAGACTCAAGAGTCACTCATTATCGCCAACTTCAATCCAACCAACACGTACGCTAAAGTTATTTCCTCAAAGATCTAATTAAAGAAACTACACTATTCACCAGAATAATGTCGCTATATTAAAAATATATTTTCCTAAGCTATTACTATAGACAATATGATGATTATCCAAAGCATTTCGCGTTCTAGGTAGGAAGCAAATAAGATTATCCCAAGGAGCATACATGAGTATGTGACTTGGGTAACCGAGTATAGCCAACGCACCCGCCCTATTTTTTCAGCTTGAATACAATAAAAAACAAAAAACCGCATAACACTTTGTTATACGGCTTTCATTAAAAAATTTTTTGCATTGTTCTTTTTCTAAGCTATTCGTGTTAGAGGAAGGCGGCAAAGGAGGTTATCCCAAGGAGCATACATGAGTATGTGACTTGGGTAACCGAGTGTAGCCAACGCACCTATCACGCGAAGAGCGACGAAAAATAAGGTTAGCCCAAGGAGCATACACAAGTATGTGACTTGGGTAACCGAGCACTGCCAACGCACCTATCACGCGAAGAGCGACGAAAAATTAACTTCCAACTGAAATCTTCTTCATATCCGTCATATAACCACGTAGCGTCTTACCGATTTTCTCGATAGGATGATTACGGATTGCTTCATTGATATCACGTAACTGCGCGTTGTCTGTGCCATTATCAGCAACTGGCTTCGCTAAATCGCCCGCTTGTAATTTGGTCATGAAGTCTTTCAGCATCGGCACAGCTGCAAATGAGAACAGGTAGTTACCGTATTCCGCCGTGTCTGAAATAACCACGTTCATTTCATATAAACGCTTACGCGCAATGGTGTTCGCAATCAGTGGCAGTTCATGCAGAGACTCGTAGTATGCTGATTCCTCTAAGATACCCGCTTCTAACATCGTATCGAACGCCAGCTCAACACCCGCTTTAACCATCGCAACTAACAGAACGCCATGGTCAAAATATTCTTGTTCTGCAATTTTGCCTGCATATTCAGGGTAATTTTCGAATGCTGTTTTGCCTGTCTCTTCACGCCATGTCAGCAAGTTTTTATCGTCATTTGCCCAGTCAGCCATCATTGTTGATGAGAACTCACCTGAAATAATGTCATCCATGTGTTTTTGGAACAGTGGTGCCATGATGGTTTTCAGTTGCTCAGACAACGCATATGCGCGGACTTTCGCAGGGTTAGATAAACGATCCATCATCAGCGTGATACCACCTTGTTTCAGCGCTTCTGTGATAGTCTCCCAACCAAATTGAATCAATTTACCGGCATAGCCTGGCTCAACACCGTCTGCAACCATTTTGTCGTAGCTCAGTAATGCACCTGCTTGCAACATACCACACAGAATAGTTTGCTCACCCATCAGGTCAGACTTAACTTCCGCAACAAATGAGGATTCCAGAACACCTGCACGATGGCCACCTGTGGCAGCCGCCCATGCTTTAGCAATCGCCATCCCCTCGCCTTTCGGGTCATTTTCTGGGTGAACAGCAATCAGAGTTGGAACCCCGAAACCACGTTTGTATTCTTCACGAACTTCCGTACCTGGGCATTTTGGTGCAACCATCACAACAGTAATATCTTTACGGATTTCTTCACCAACCTCAACAATGTTGAAACCGTGTGAATAACCCAGTGCTGCACCTTGTTTCATCATAGGCTGAACAGCACGAACAACGGTAGAGTGTTGTTTGTCTGGCGTTAAGTTAACAACTAAGTCTGCCGTTGGGATCAATTCTTCATACGTACCCACTTTAAAGCCATTTTCAGTGGCTTTGCGCCATGAAGCACGTTTTTCACTAATCGCTTCTGCGCGTAATGCATAAGCGATATCTAAACCAGAGTCACGCATGTTCAGGCCTTGGTTCAGACCTTGTGCACCACAACCGACGATGACGATTTTTTTCCCTTTCAGGTAGCCAGCTTCGTCCGCAAACTCTTCACGTTTCATAAAGCGGCACTTGCCTAACTGAGCTAACTGCTCACGCAAATTCAATGTGTTAAAATAATTCGCCATTGTCATACTCCATTGTTCTGTTGTGTTCGTTATGTCAGGCAATCAATTTGCCTGTCGCTTATTTTTAAGCGTTTATGGATTTACTATATGCGATGTTTCGCATTGCTTAAATTGATATATTAACAATACAATGTTGCAATATTCGCAACGTAGTTAATGACTTTATCCGAGGGCAAAATGGATATTCGTGATCTGAAACTTTTTTTGCATTTAGCACAGAGCTGCCACTTTGGCCGTACCTCTAAAGCCATGCATGTCAGCCCTTCAACGCTGTCTCGACAAATCCAGCGCCTAGAAGAGCAATTGGGTCACCCATTATTTGTCCGTGATAATCGTTCGGTAAAACTCACACAAGCAGGGGAGCACCTAAAACAATTTGCCCAGCAAACTTTGTTGCAATATCAGCAACTGCAGCATGCCCTTAACCAACAAAGCCCATCTCTCAGTGGTGAGTTGCATCTTTTTTGCTCAGTCACTGCCGCATACAGTCATTTACCACAAGTTTTAGATAAATTCCGTGCTTTGCACCCATTAGTCGAAATAAAGCTCACCACTGGCGATGCCGCGGATGCGGTAGAAAAAGTGGAAACCCATGAGGCAGACCTTGGTATTGCAGGCAAACCTGAGCGTTTACCCGACAATGTGCGTTTCACAAAAATTGGTGAAATCCCATTGGTGCTCATTGCACCATCACTGCCTTGTGCTGTACGTTCGATGGTGACTGAAGCAGAACCTGATTGGTCAACGGTACCGTTTATCCTGCCAGAACATGGCCCATCACGAAAACGTATCGAATTATGGTTTCGCCGCCATCACATCAATAACCCTGTGATTTACGCCACAGTGTCTGGCCATGAAGCGATTGTATCTATGGTTGCACTTGGTTGTGGTATCGCGTTGATCCCAAGTGTCGTCGTGGATAATAGTCCTGAGCCTGTCCGTAGCCGTATCTCACAGCTCGACAATATTTCAATGGTGGAACCCTTCGAACTCGGCGTTTGCCTATTAAGCAAACGCCTAAGTGAGCCACTAATTAAAGCATTTTGGGAGCTACTCCCAGACAACTCAATCTAAGGTTTTTTGACTATCTTGTGGCGCTAGGAAAAAACGAAAAGAAGGATTGCCCGTCTCGTCGTGGT
Source organism: Providencia xihuensis (assembly GCF_041953405.1). Lineage (NCBI taxonomy): Bacteria > Pseudomonadati > Pseudomonadota > Gammaproteobacteria > Enterobacterales > Morganellaceae > Providencia > Providencia xihuensis. The sequence continues at coordinate 4,243,918 of NZ_CP169565.1, forward strand.
ACTCGTATCCTAGTGCATCAAGGTGCCTATCAAAGCGCACTTCTGGCCCCGCAAGTTCAAATGCCGCCAGCACTCGTCCATAATCCGTGCCATGGCTGCGGTAATGAAAAAGCGTAATATTCCAGTGGGTTCCAAGCGTCTCTAAAAATCGCAGTAACGCTCCTGGAGACTCTGGAAATTCAAAGCTATACAGTCTTTCATCTAACGGTTTAGATGGTCGACCGCCAATCATGTAACGTACATGAAGCTTCGCCATTTCATCATCAGATAAATCATCAACATCATAGCCATTGCTTCTGAGTTCTTGGATAATTTCTGCACGTTCACCATCACGACCACTTAAGCGCACCCCAACGAAAATACAGGCACGATCAGGGTCTACATCCGTATAACGGTAATTAAACTCCGTGATTGCACGGTGGCCTAATAGCTGGCAAAAGCGTAAGAAACTGCCTTTTTCCTCAGGGATCGTCACCGCCAACAGCGCTTCGCGTTGTTCTCCAATCTCACAGCGCTCAGATACATAACGCAGCCCATGGAAATTCATGTTCGCACCAGACAAAATATGCGCTAAACGCTCACCTTTGATGTTATGTTGTTGGACATATTTTTTCAGCCCTGCCAGTGCTAAAGCGCCTGATGGTTCTGCAATTGCGCGAACATCTTCAAAAATATCTTTCAGTGCTGCACAGATAGAGTCGCTATCCACCGTGATGACATCATCGACATATTGTTGGCACAATCTAAACGTTTCATCACCAATACGTTTAACTGCGACACCTTCCGCAAATAACCCGACACGAGGTAAATCAACGGGGTGACCCGCTTCTAACGCCGCTTTCAAACACGCTGCATCTTCCGCTTCGACACCAATGATTTTAATTTCAGGCATTAATTGTTTGATGATAACCGCCACACCCGCGATTAAACCGCCCCCGCCAACAGGGATAAAAATACGGTCGAGATGCACGTCTTGCTGTAATAATTCCAGCGCAATAGTGGCTTGCCCAGCAATTACCGATGGGTGATCAAAAGGCGGGACAAAGGTATATCCCTCTTCTGCCGCCATCGTGATCGCTTTCGCTTTTGCTTCATCAAAGTTTGCACCGTGTAAAATGGCTTCACCACCAAAGCTACGAACTGCATCCACTTTGATATCTGCGGTTGCCACTGGCATGACAATTTTGGCTTTAACACCCACACGGCTTGCCGACAGGGCGACACCTTGAGCATGATTCCCCGCTGATGCCGTCACAACGCCTTTGGCTTTCTGCTCTTCCGTTAACGTTGCGATCATGGCGTAAGCCCCGCGTAACTTAAAACTGTGTACAGGCTGCCTGTCTTCACGTTTAACTAAAATTGTATTGCCTAAACGTGCAGATAATTTATCCATTTGCTGAAGCGGCGTAACTTGAGCCGCTTCATAGACTGGCGCACTCAGCGCCGCCTTTAAATAATCAGCACTTGTAGGTGCTGCGGGTAATGGTTTTGCCGCTGCCACATCAGCCCCCTAATTTTGACTTATCGCGCACAGCGCCTTTGTCTGCACTAGTTGCTAAGGAAGCGTAGGCACGCAGTGCAAAAGACACTTCGCGCTGACGATCGCGTGGAGTAAAGGCCTTATCACCACGGGCTAATTCCGCCTCACGCCGTTGGTTAAGTTCGCTTTCACTGACATCCAGCACCATCGTTCTTTTTGGAATATTGATATCAATAATATCGCCATCTTGAACCAGAGCTAATAAGCCGCCACTGGCTGCTTCTGGCGAAATATGGCCAATAGACAAACCTGAACTACCACCCGAGAAACGGCCATCAGTGATAAGCGCGCAGCTTTTACCCAAGCCCATTGATTTCAGGTAGGACGTTGGGTACAACATTTCCTGCATGCCTGGCCCACCTTTTGGCCCTTCGTAGCGGATCACTACCACATCACCTTCAACGATTTTACCGCCTAAGATGGATTCAACTGCATCATCTTGGCTTTCAAATACTTTTGCAGGGCCACGGAACGTTAAGCTACCCTCATCAACCCCAGCTGTTTTGACGATACAGCCATCTTCCGCAATATTTCCAGATAAGACAGCAAGACCACCATCCAAACTATAAGCATTCTGAATATTACGGATACAGCCATTTTCACGGTCAGTATCCAGCGAAGGCCAACGGCAATTTTGTGAGAATGCTTTCGTGGTACGAATACCTGCAGGGCCTGCGGAAAACATAGACTTAACACTTTCGTCTTTCGTCAGCATGACATCATACTGCGCCAATGTTTCTTGGAAAGTCAGCCCTAAAATATTAGTGACATTTTCTTGCAGTAAGCCTGCGCGGCTCAGCTCCCCTAAAATACCAATAACCCCACCTGCACGGTGAACATCTTCCATATGGTATTTTTGTGTGCTTGGTGCCACTTTGCATAAATGCGGAACTTGACGAGACAAACGGTCAATATCTTCCATCGTAAAATCAACATCAGCCTCTTGTGCTGCTGCCAGCAAGTGAAGAACGGTATTCGTCGAGCCCCCCATCGCAATATCAAGGGTCATGGCATTTTCAAACGCCGCTTTATTGGCAATATTACGAGGTAACGCACTTTCATCATCTTTTTCGTAATAGCGTTTCGTTAGCTCGACAATACGTTTACCTGCGTTGATAAATAAGGTCTCGCGGTCAGCGTGAGTCGCTAATAACGAGCCATTACCTGGCTGAGATAACCCTAATGCTTCAGTTAAGCAGTTCATGGAGTTAGCCGTAAACATACCAGAGCATGAACCACAGGTTGGGCAAGCAGAACGTTCGATTTGTTCGCTATCTGCATCACTCACATTCGGGTTTGCCCCCTGGATCATCGCATCGACTAAATCCAATTTAATAATTTGGTCTGAAAGCTTGGTTTTCCCTGCTTCCATCGGACCGCCAGAAACAAAAATAACTGGGATATTAAGACGTAATGACGCCATTAACATACCTGGGGTAATTTTATCGCAGTTAGAAATACACACCATAGCGTCCGCACAGTGCGCATTAACCATATACTCGACAGAATCGGCAATTAATTCACGGGAAGGTAAGGAATACAGCATTCCGCCATGCCCCATGGCAATCCCATCATCAACCGCAATTGTATTAAACTCTTTCGCTACGCCGCCTGCGTTTTCAATTTGCTCTGCAACCAGTTTGCCAAGATCGCGTAAATGTACGTGACCAGGTACAAACTGAGTGAATGAGTTAACAACTGCAATAATGGGTTTTCCAAAATCAGCATCGGTCATTCCAGTTGCTCGCCACAATGCGCGTGCCCCCGCCATATTACGACCATGTGTTGTTGTTGCTGAACGGTACTTAGGCATATCTTTAACTCCCGTGTTTAAAAACAGGCGGGGAACGTCCGCCTGTAACATCTATTTCAATTTAGTTATTGAGGGTTTACTGGATCTAACCAGCCCCATTTGTCTTCCGTTGTACCATTAAATAAACCGAAGAATGCTTGTTGAATTTGTTTAGTCACTGGGCCACAACGACCAATACCTACTTGGATACCATCAACGCTGCGTACAGGGGTAATTTCTGCTGCAGTACCCGTCATAAAGACTTCATCCGCAAGGTAGAGAGATTCACGTGATAGTGTTTGCTCACGGACTTCAATACCCATATCTTTTGCTAAGGTTAAGATCGCATCACGAGTAATACCTGGTAATGCAGATGATGTGAACGGAGGCGTATATAAAATTCCATCTTTCACTTCAAAAATATTTTCCCCAGCACCTTCAGAGAGATACCCATGAACGTCTAAAGCGATACCTTCTTGATAACCATGACGACGTGCTTCGCTACCCACTAATAAAGATGATAAATAGTTACCACCTGCTTTTGCGCCAGTAGGAATGGTATTCGGTGCAACGCGATTCCATGAAGAAACCATCGCATCAATTCCCTGATCTAGGGCTTCTTCACCTAAATAAGCACCCCACGGGAAGGCAGCTAAGATGACGTCAGTGTTGTAACCATCTGGTGGGTTAACCCCCATGCCAACATCACCAATAAAAACTAATGGCCGGATATACGCACTGACTAAGTTATTTTTGCGTAAAGTCGCACGACACGCTTCCATTAACTCTTCTACGCTATAGCTGACAGGCATACGGTAAATTTTTGCAGAATCGTGCAAACGTTGCATGTGCTCACGGTGGCGGAAAACGACAGGCCCTTTGTGAGAATCATAGCAACGGACGCCTTCAAACACTGATGTACCATAATGCAGAGCATGAGACATAACATGAACCTTTGCATCAGCCCATGGCGTCATTTCACCGTTAAACCAAATAAAGTCAGCTTTCTTAGTCATTTTAATCTTCCTTACATTGCACTTTGTGTGCGTAATAGTCGTGATTCTTGTTGTAGCACTTCAACTTCTGTAATGTCGGAAAGCTTCGTTAACTGAGCGCAAAGCTGGGTTAACGGCCTCTGACTACTTACAGTCAGTTCAATATTAACATTATCGCCATCTGATGATTGTCCCATATTCATGGCATTTATCTTAAATCCACGATGGCGAGTGACCCTTAATATACGCTCTAAAACCTCAGGACGGAAACGGGCCAATATCGAGAGTTGATGTTGCATCATAATGGTTTCTCCATCATTTTTTCATTACTCGCCCCTGGTGGAACCAGCGGCCAGACGTTTTCTAATTCATTAATTGATACCTGTAATAGATAGGCACCTTCGCTATTCAATAATTCATCTAATGCTGCATTTACTTGCGACTTATCCGTAATACGCTGCCCTTTAATGCCAAACGCACTGGCTAAAGCAACAAAATCGGGGTTATCTGTTAATATCGTTTCGCTGTAACGTTGTTCAAAGAACAACTCTTGCCATTGGCGAACCATGCCTAAGCGTTGATTATCCAATAACAGAATTTTGACAGGCAATTGTTTGCGTTTGATGGTGCCTAATTCTTGAACATTCATCATGAACGAGCCGTCCCCAGATACGCAAACAACGGTATCTTCAGGTCTCGCTACTTGCGCGCCAATAGCAGCGGGAATACCAAAACCCATCGTGCCCAAACCGCTTGATGTTAAGAAATTTTCAGGGGCATCCACCGTAATATGCTGCGCTGACCACATTTGATGTTGCCCTACATCCGTTGTAACAACCGTGTTCGGTTTCATTTTATCGGACAGTTGTTTCAATAAGAGTGGTGCATAAATAGGTTCACCTGGGTGGTCATAACGCCAACCAAATTCTGTTTTCAGCTGCTGAACCTCGGCTTGCCATGGTGCAATGGCTTTTTTCAGCATTAACTTTGGCAATAACACTTTTGCATCACCGTGTAAGGCTACATGGGTTTGGCGCAATTTATCCAATTCAACGTGGTCGATATCGATATGAATGACTTTGGCATTTGGTGCAAAGGTATTTAATTTCCCAGTGACACGATCATCAAAACGTGCTCCGACGGCGATAAGCAAATCACAGCGTTGAACAGAAATGTTAGCGGCTTTCGTGCCATGCATGCCTAACATTCCCAAGTAATTTTCATCTGCTGGATCTGGCGCGCCTAACCCTTTTAATGTTGAAACAGAGGGTAAGCCAGTGTAGGCGATAAATTCCCTTAACTCCGAAACCGCACCCGACATCCCTACACCACCACCGATGTATAACATGGGTTTTTCTGATTGTTCCAACAATGCTCTCGCTTGCTGTATCTCAATCTCAGGGAATGACATTTCTTGCTCTACTGGCATTAAGAACGGTGATAGCTCTGCGTGTTGTAGCTGAATATCTTTCGGAATATCAATCAGTACAGGTCCTGGACGCCCACTATTTGCGATTGCGAAAGCTTCAGCAAGAATGCGAGGCAAATCTTCTATCGATTCAACTAAAAAGCTATGTTTTGTACAAGCCAGAGACAAACCTAAAACATCAATTTCCTGAAAAGCATCCGTCCCAATAAATTCAGAAGCCACTTGACCAGTAATGGCGACAACGGGAACAGAATCTAACAATGCATCTGCTAATCCTGTTATAACGTTTGTTGCACCAGGGCCTGATGTCGCGATACAAACTCCCGTTTTACCCGTTGAGCGTGCATATCCAATTGCTGCAATAACCGCACCTTGTTCATGTCTACACAGTAAATGTTCTACACCCCCATCATACAATGCATCATAAACTGGCATAATTGCTCCCCCAGGATAGCCAAAAACCGTATCAACTCCCTGAGTTCGCAACGCCTGAACCAACCATTGTGCTCCGTTCATGCTTTTCTCCTGTCTGCCTACTTTTTATCTGTTTGTATTTATTATGTTTTGTATATTTTTTTGGATTAACAAAATTTGTGTCAAAAAAAACCCCGCGCCTTTCGGTGCGGGGTTCTCGTAAGATCTGGCTGTTATTTTAGCCTTCGTCGTCCAAGTGCAGCCCCGCACGGTGGGATAATAATCACCACCACGCTAATAATAATTAGGCTAACTGCTTGGATAAATGCGTTCATGAGTTTTACTTTTTTAACTTTATTTGTTGTCCTTATTAAAGAGGTATCATTTTAAAATCATTTTGACAACTTTTATTTAGGTTATTTATTATCAAAATATTTATCTTAAATAAATTCATGCAGTTAAGTAAAAAACAGAACAATACACTATAAAAATAGTAAGAAAGCAGTAATTACCCATGAATTAGATAGCATAATCAGCTGTATCCCCCATGACCTTTTAATAAAAATGGTTCAATCTCACTTCTCCCAATTGATTATTTTTTCTTTAGCGTATCCAATGCTTTATCAAAATGCACAATGACAAAAAAAACATCAAGCCGAGATATACCAACCCCTCAAAGCACCCCCCAAAAAAATGAAACAGCTAAGTCACTAAACAAATAAATTATCGAGTGGCTTCGCAAATAGTATTTTTATCCATTAAATATCAGCTAGTTTTTAACAGAATATTACTCTGTTATTTATATCGGAGGTTTTATGGCACTAGCGATTGTTTACACTAGAGCTTCGATAGGCATGGAAGCACCACTTGTCACTGTTGAAGCTCATATTAGTAATGGGCTTCCAGGGCTAACATTAGTCGGTTTACCCGAAACAGCCGTCAAAGAATCCAGGGATAGAGTCAGGAGTGCGCTACTCAATAGTGGGTTTGAATATCCCGCAAAAAAAATAACGGTAAATTTAGCACCCGCTGATTTACCAAAAGAAAGTGGTCGCTACGACCTTGCTATTGCAATTGCGATACTCGCCTCATCAGGCCAGATCCCACATGATGCATTAAAAAAACATGAATTTTTAGGTGAACTGGCACTTTCTGGTGATATTCGTTACGTCAATAGTGCTATTCCTGCGGCACAAGCCGCATTAAAACAACAACGCATATTAATCATTTCAACTAAAAATCGGCATCAATTAAATTTATTACCCAATAAAAGCGTTCAGTTTGTAAGTTCTCTGCTAGAACTTTGCCATTATTTTAATGGAAACAATGAGCTTGAGTTTAACTACCAGATAAATCAACCACCCCCATCAGCTAAAAATGAAGATAACATCAACGATATTATTGGCCAAGAACAGGGTAAGCGAGCACTTGAAATTTGTGCTGCAGGAGGACACCATTTACTCCTTTTAGGGCCTCCTGGAACAGGTAAAACAATGTTAGCTAGCAGGCTCATTACACTATTACCCGCTCTTACGCCTCAGGAAGCACTAGAAGTCGCTTCGCTACATAGTTTAAGTCAAGCTACTCAAAGTGCTATAGATTGGCCAATGAGGCCATTTAGAGCTCCTCATCATAGTGCATCAGTGGCAGCGCTAATCGGTGGTGGCTCACTTCCTAAACCAGGGGAAATATCACTCGCTCATCACGGTATTTTATTTTTAGATGAATTACCCGAGTTTAGCCGTGCTGTCTTAGATTCATTAAGAGAACCTCTTGAGTCAAAAGAAATTAGTATCTCTAGGGCAAAAGCAAAAGTCTGTTACCCTGCCAATTTTCAACTTATTGCCGCACTAAATCCAAGTCCAACAGGGCATTATCAAGGTGCAATGAGCCGTTCCTCACCAATATCTATTCTACGTTACCTTTCCCGCATATCAGGCCCATTCTTGGACCGATTTGACCTTTCCATTGAAATTCCTTTGTTGCCTATAGGTTCACTCAGCACCCCAAACCCTCAAGGAGAAACTAGCGAGCAAATACAACAGCGCGTCATTGACGCAAGAAATAAACAGTTAGCACGGGCAGGGAAAATCAATTCTTTACTAACATCGAGAGAAGTGACACAGTTTTGCGCTCTCAATTCTAAAGACGCTTTATTCTTAGAACATGCACTAAACAAATTAGGGCTTTCTATCCGAGCTTGGCATAAGATTTTAAAGGTTTCTCGAACCATTGCAGATCTCAAGGAATGCTCAAATATTGAACGAGTGCATTTATTAGAAGCTCTTGGCTACAGAGCAATGGATAAGTTATTGCTTCATTTGCAAAAACAAGTAAGCTGAGGAGAGGAGAAATAAAATATGCTCCACCGTACAAAATAAAGGGACCGAAGTCCCTTATCTTATACGATGGTGATATTAGTCATCTGTATCAGTATAGTCTTCCGAAGGATCTATCTGTGGTTTACCGCCAGATAGCGTGTGGAAGCGTTTTGGACGATTAATACGACTAGAATATTTTACCCAAACTTTTTCTTCTGGAGTAACTGGCTCACGCTCACCGCGGCAAACAGCAACGAAGAGTTTTTCCTCGTCAGTTTGTGCAGCACGTTTACCTAGGTCAAGCTCGTTAAAAGCTTGACCTAGGCGTTCAAGCAACTGAGCTTCTTTAATGGTGAAATCACCATGACGAGAAAAGCCACGTGGGTAATGCTTATTATCAAAAAAACGATTAGTCGTGATGAAGCTATCTGCCATCTGACACACTCCTAACTTATTGCAGTCAAACTCTATATGGCGCGGAGTATTAGACAGCATTGACAATCTGTAAAACAAAACATTTAAATCATCACGACAAAAATAATTGGAGATGTATGTGGACAGCGAGTTATTGAGAACTTTTTTAGAGGTAAGCAAGACTAGGCACTTTGGTAGAGCAGCGGAATCACTCTACTTAACGCAATCTGCTGTCAGCTTTCGTATCCGACAGTTAGAGACTCAACTTGGCACCAGTTTATTCACTCGCCATAGAAATAATATTCGATTAACCGCCGCTGGTGAGCGATTAGTACCGTATGCTGAATCGTTGATGAACACCTGGTTACAAGCCAAAAAAGAAATTTCTCACGCATCACAGCATACAGAGCTTTCAATCGGTGCTACCGCTTCTCTATGGGAAGGCTACCTCACTGACTGGGTGGAAGCGCTTTATACTCAGCATGATGAATTACGATTAGAAGCTCGAGTGTCGACCCGACAGTCTCTCGTAAAACAGCTACACTCAAGAGAATTAGATTTGCTAATTGCCACTGAGCCGCCAAAAATGGATGAGTTCGAAAGTACGATTATTGGAACTATCGAGCTGCAACTAATGGCTTCACAAAAAAATATTGCTTTGACAAATTACAATTACATAAAACTAGAGTGGGGGGCTGATTTTCATCCAAAAAATGAATCTGCACTAACTCAAGATGATACACCAGTGATGATCACGACATCCGCTCATATTACCCGTCAATTACTTCCTGTATCGCTTTCAGCGGCATTTTTACCCGCACATTGGATACATCAATATCCTGCACTAAAAACGCTGTCAGAATCCCCTATAAGTAAGCCACTCTATGCCGTATGGTTACAAAAAAATGATCAACAGGCTCTTATTAATCAATTAATTAAAACACCAATAAAAAATGCGCCGTTGCACGAAACTAATTAAGCAAAATGAATTATTTGCTCATTCTGTTTCTCAATGATGGTATTAAATACCCTAAAACATATTCTATCTGCTTAAGGTGAACTCAAAAGCTATTAAAATAGAGCCTAAGATAGGTTTTTATTGATAAATAAGGGCGTACTAACTCCAATCGCACCCTTACCCTTAATTTAATTTTCTGAATCCTTTTAGCAAAATGCAGAAGCGCGGATTTCTTTATTCTGATATCGCCCTGTCCTTGATATTCAAATATAACTGACCAGAGAGATAAGTAAGAATCGAGTGTCATACTAATACGATAGAGTAATTTGATTATATATCAATCACTAAAAAGTGATAATTAATGGCATTTCTGTGAGAATTTGAAGAAAGCAAGAGTGGTAATAATAAACAAGGAGCAATAATGAAAGGGTGTTCGTAAAATTTAGATAAAGAAAAACCCGATTAATATAACCGGGTTATCAATAGATACTTCTTTTATTATTACTTAATTGGTAACTGGCAGGGGCGGAGAGACTCGAACTCCCAACACCCGGTTTTGGAGACCGGTGCTCTACCAATTGAACTACGCCCCTAAATTAAGTGGCGGAACGGACGGGACTCGAACCCGCGACCCCCTGCGTGACAGGCAGGTATTCTAACCAACTGAACTACCGCTCCACTTATTCTTTTTGCCTTTCGGCAGCTTACTGCTATTGAGCAATAAACTTTTAATTAATGTCTGGCAGTTCCCTACTCTCACATGGGGAGACCCCACACTACCATCGGCGCTACGGCGTTTCACTGCTGAGTTCGGCATGGGGTCAGGTGGGACCACCGCGCTATTGCCGCCAGACAAATTCGGTTTGTTCACGTTTAGCTCAACACACTTTCGGTATCTTGCTAAACCCAAACGTCAATCTTGAACAAGCTGCTGTGTCCGTCACCTTTCGGCTTCTCACTCACATTCGAAAACTATCTCGTCTCTCTAAAACACCTTCGGTGTTGTCAGGTTAAGCCTCACGGTTCATTAGTATTGGTTAGCTCAACGTATCGCTACGCTTACACACCCAACCTATCAACGTCTTAGTCTTAAACGTTCCTTTAGGACCCTTAAAGGGTCAGGGAAGACTCATCTCAAGGCAAGTTTCCCGCTTAGATGCTTTCAGCGGTTATCTTTTCCGCACTTAGCTACCGGGCAATGCCATTGGCATGACAACCCGAACACCAGTGGTGCGTCCACTCCGGTCCTCTCGTACTAGGAGCAGCCCCTTTCAATCTTCCAACGCCCACGGCAGATAGGGACCGAACTGTCTCACGACGTTCTAAACCCAGCTCGCGTACCACTTTAAACGGCGAACAGCCGTACCCTTGGGACCTACTTCAGCCCCAGGATGTGATGAGCCGACATCGAGGTGCCAAACACCGCCGTCGATATGAACTCTTGGGCGGTATCAGCCTGTTATCCCCGGAGTACCTTTTATCCGTTGAGCGATGGCCCTTCCATTCAGAACCACCGGATCACTAAGACCTACTTTCGTACCTGCTCGAGCCGTCACTCTCGCAGTCAAGCTGGCTTATGCCTTTGCACTAACCGCATGATGTCCGACCATGCTTAGCCAACCTTCGTGCTCCTCCGTTACTCTTTGGGAGGAGACCGCCCCAGTCAAACTACCCACCAGACACTGTCCGCACCCCGGATAACGGGGCAACGTTAGAACATCAAACATTAAAGGGTGGTATTTCAAGGTTGGCTCCACGCAGACTGGCGTCCACGCTTCAAAGCCTCCCACCTATCCTACACATCAAGGCTCAATGTTCAGTGTCAAGCTATAGTAAAGGTTCACGGGGTCTTTCCGTCTTGCCGCGGGTACACTGCATCTTCACAGCGAGTTCAATTTCACTGAGTCTCGGGTGGAGACAGCCTGGCCATCATTACGCCATTCGTGCAGGTCGGAACTTACCCGACAAGGAATTTCGCTACCTTAGGACCGTTATAGTTACGGCCGCCGTTTACTGGGGCTTCGATCAAGAGCTTCTCCTTACGGATAACCCCATCAATTAACCTTCCAGCACCGGGCAGGCGTCACACCGTATACGTCCACTTTCGTGTTTGCACAGTGCTGTGTTTTTAATAAACAGTTGCAGCCAGCTGGTATCTGCGACTGGCTTCAGCTCCATGGGTAAACCACTTCACCTAATGCCAGCGTGCCTTCTCCCGAAGTTACGGCACCATTTTGCCTAGTTCCTTCACCCGAGTTCTCTCAAGCGCCTGAGTATTCTCTACCTGACCACCTGTGTCGGTTTGGGGTACGATTAATGATAATCTAGAGCTTAGAGGCTTTTCCTGGAAGCGGGGTATGAGCTACTTCGCCACCGTAGTGACTCGTCATCAGACCTCAGCATATAGTGAACCGGATTTGCCTAATTCACCTGCCTACATCCTTAAACCGGGACAACCGTCGCCCGGCCAGCCTAACCTTCTCCGTCCCCCCATCGCAATTATCACCAGTACGGGAATATTAACCCGTTTCCCATCGACTACGCATTTCTGCCTCGCCTTAGGGGTCGACTCACCCTGCCCCGATTAACGTTGGACAGGAACCCTTGGTCTTCCGGCGTGCGGGTTTTTCACCCGCATTATCGTTACTTATGTCAGCATTCGCACTTCTGATACCTCCAGCATACCTCACAGTACACCTTCACAGGCTTACAGAACGCTCCCCTACCCAACAACATCTAAATGTCGCTGCCGCAGCTTCGGTGCATAGTTTAGCCCCGTTACATCTTCCGCGCAGGCCGACTCGACCAGTGAGCTATTACGCTTTCTTTAAATGATGGCTGCTTCTAAGCCAACATCCTGGCTGTCTGAGCCTTCCCACTTCGTTTCCCACTTAACTATGACTTTGGGACCTTAGCTGGCGGTCTGGGTTGTTTCCCTCTTCACGACGAACGTTAGCACCCGCCGTGTGTCTCCCGTGATAACATTCTTCGGTATTCGTAGTTTGCATCGAGTTGGTAAGTCGGGATGACCCCCTAGTCGAAACAGTGCTCTACCCCCGAAGATGAGTTCACGAGGCGCTACCTAAATAGCTTTCGGGGAGAACCAGCTATCTCCCGGTTTGATTGGCCTTTCACCCCCAGCCACAAGTCATCCGCTAATTTTTCAACATTAGTCGGTTCGGTCCTCCAGTTAGTGTTACCCAACCTTCAACCTGCCCATGGCTAGATCACCGGGTTTCGGGTCTATACCCTGCAACTCATTCGCCCAGTTAAGACTCGGTTTCCCTACGGCTCCCCTATACGGTTAACCTTGCTACAGAATATAAGTCGCTGACCCATTATACAAAAGGTACGCAGTCACACCCTAAAGGGTGCTCCCACTGCTTGTACGTACACGGTTTCAGGTTCTATTTCACTCCCCTCGCCGGGGTTCTTTTCGCCTTTCCCTCACGGTACTGGTTCACTATCGGTCAATCAGGAGTATTTAGCCTTGGAGGATGGTCCCCCCATATTCAGACAGGATAACACGTGTCCCGCCCTACTCGTCGAGTTCACAACACTAACACCTTCGGATACGGGGCTATCACCCTTTACTGCCAGCCTTTCCAGACTGTTCTCCTGATGCTAATGCTGATTAAGACTCTGGGCTGCTCCCCGTTCGCTCGCCGCTACTAGGGGAATCTCGGTTGATTTCTTTTCCTCGAGGTACTGAGATGTTTCAGTTCCCTCGGTTCGCCTCGTTTGACTATGTATTCATCAAACGATAGTGCAACGAATTGCACTGGGTTTCCCCATTCGGATATCGTCGGTTATAACGGTTCATATCACCTTACCGACGCTTTTCGCAGATTAGCACGTCCTTCATCGCCTCTGATTGCCTAGGCATCCACCGTGTACGCTTAGTCGCTTAACCTCACAACCCGAAGGTGTCTTTTTATCAGACGACACGTAACGTCATGGCTGTGCGTGGTGAACTTCTTCGTTGGGTAGTGCTCGCAATGCTCACGTACTATTGTACGCTGCGCTTGCTGTGCGCTAGCCGCCTTGAATTTCACACTGCTCGCTCATGCCACTCGCTTGTGTGTTTGAAAAACACTTCAAGTTGAGATTTTTGAGAGACTCTCACATTGTTTAAGCGATAAACAATGTGCGTTGTTTTCAATTTTCAGCTTGTTCCAGATTGTTAAAGAGCATAATTGTTAAACCAACTATTTGCATAATTGGCTTAATCATTATTGGGGACATCGTCTTTCACTCGATATCGGCGCAATTGGCGTCCCCTAGGGGATTCGAACCCCTGTTACCGCCGTGAAAGGGCGGTGTCCTAGGCCTCTAGACGAAGGGGACACGAAAATCACAAAAACTTTTTGCGCTTTTCATGTAAGCCCTATTCTTGCGAATAAGTCTCCCACGTATAGCCTATTGCTCTACTTTCTATCAGACAATCTGTGTGAGCACTTCACAAAAACACTTCAATGGTAAGGAGGTGATCCAACCGCAGGTTCCCCTACGGTTACCTTGTTACGACTTCACCCCAGTCATGAATCACAAAGTGGTAAGCGCCCTCCCGAAGGTTAAGCTACCTACTTCTTTTGCAACCCACTCCCATGGTGTGACGGGCGGTGTGTACAAGGCCCGGGAACGTATTCACCGTAGCATTCTGATCTACGATTACTAGCGATTCCGACTTCATGGAGTCGAGTTGCAGACTCCAATCCGGACTACGACGTACTTTATGAGTTCCGCTTGCTCTCGCGAGGTCGCTTCTCTTTGTATACGCCATTGTAGCACGTGTGTAGCCCTACTCGTAAGGGCCATGATGACTTGACGTCATCCCCACCTTCCTCCGGTTTATCACCGGCAGTCTCCTTTGAGTTCCCGACCGAATCGCTGGCAACAAAGGATAAGGGTTGCGCTCGTTGCGGGACTTAACCCAACATTTCACAACACGAGCTGACGACAGCCATGCAGCACCTGTCTCAGAGTTCCCGAAGGCACTAAAGCATCTCTGCTAAATTCTCTGGATGTCAAGAGTAGGTAAGGTTCTTCGCGTTGCATCGAATTAAACCACATGCTCCACCGCTTGTGCGGGCCCCCGTCAATTCATTTGAGTTTTAACCTTGCGGCCGTACTCCCCAGGCGGTCGATTTAACGCGTTAGCTCCGAAAGCCACTCCTCAAGGGAACAACCTTCAAATCGACATCGTTTACAGCGTGGACTACCAGGGTATCTAATCCTGTTTGCTCCCCACGCTTTCGCACCTGAGCGTCAGTCTTTGTCCAGGGGGCCGCCTTCGCCACCGGTATTCCTCCACATCTCTACGCATTTCACCGCTACACATGGAATTCTACCCCCCTCTACAAGACTCTAGCTGACCAGTCTTAGATGCCATTCCCAGGTTAAGCCCGGGGATTTCACATCTAACTTAATCAACCGCCTGCGTGCGCTTTACGCCCAGTAATTCCGATTAACGCTTGCACCCTCCGTATTACCGCGGCTGCTGGCACGGAGTTAGCCGGTGCTTCTTCTGTCGGTAACGTCAATCGTTGATGATATTAGCATCAACGCCTTCCTCCCGACTGAAAGTACTTTACAACCCTAGGGCCTTCTTCATACACGCGGCATGGCTGCATCAGGCTTGCGCCCATTGTGCAATATTCCCCACTGCTGCCTCCCGTAGGAGTCTGGGCCGTGTCTCAGTCCCAGTGTGGCTGATCATCCTCTCAGACCAGCTAGGGATCGTCGCCTAGGTGAGCCATTACCTCACCTACTAGCTAATCCCATATGGGTTCATCCGATAGCGCAAGGACCGAAGTTCCCCTGCTTTGCTCCTTAGAGATTATGCGGTATTAGCTACCGTTTCCAGTAGTTATCCCCCTCTATCGGGCAGATCCCCATACATTACTCACCCGTCCGCCGCTCGTCAGCGGGAAGCAAGCTTCCCCTGTTACCGCTCGACTTGCATGTGTTAGGCCTGCCGCCAGCGTTCAATCTGAGCCATGATCAAACTCTTCAATTAAAAAGCTTGATGCTCAAAGAATGTTTACTGTCGCCTGATTTCCGAAGAAACCAGATTACCTATTAGTTCATATATATGAATTAACGTGTTAGTCACTCTTCAAGACTTAAAATCAAATATTTTTTTGATAGTGTCCTGTGAGTGCCCACACAGATTGTCTGATAAATTGTTAAAGAGCGTTGCAGCATTTCATATTGAAATTTGACCTTCTGGGTCGTTGCTGCGAGGTGACGTATATTACGTTTTTCTTTTAGAAAGTCAAGTGTTTATTTTCAACTTTTTCTTTCTTCACACCGTGTTATCACTTACTTTCTCAAGTTTGGCTTAAGGCTTTTATTTTCTAACCTCACCACCGAAGCGGTTTGCCGTGACAACGGATGCGCATTATAGGGAGGTGGCAGAATTACACAACCTTTTTTTTAAAAAAAAACACTGTTTGAGGATAAAATCACCACCTTGCCTTTTTTAGCCTCACAATGGTTATAAAAAGAGCAATTTTTCACCTATAATTCTTACTTTGACGTACTTATTTAGTACATTAACTCATAATAAGTTAACAAGTTACTTATCATTCTTTCTTTTTCATTTTTATGGCTATTGATATGAATAAACCTTTACGATCTTACTTGGGCATCTATCCTTCACTTGAACCACGAGTTTTTATCGATCCATCTTCAGTGGTTATTGGTGATGTACGATTAGCTAAAGATGTTAGTATTTGGCCTCTTTCCGTTTTACGTGGAGATGTTAACTACATTGCTATTGGTGCTCGTACGAATATTCAAGATGGCTCCGTATTACATGTGACACATAAATCCGCCAGCAATCCAGAGGGAAACCCACTAATCATTGGTGAAGATGTCACTGTTGGGCACAAAGTTATGCTTCATGGTTGCACTATTGGTAATCGAGTATTAGTCGGAATGGGTTCAATCGTAATTGATGGGGCTATAATAGAAGATGATGTCGTGATTGGTGCGAATAGTCTAGTTACTCAAGGTAAGCGTTTGGAATCTGGCTATTTATATATGGGCAGCCCAGCAAAAGCCATCAGGAAACTGACTGATGCTGAACTCGCGCATTTACGTTATTCCGCCAATAATTATGTTGAATGGAAAAATAATTATTTATCTTCTGATAATACGTAAATTCCATTTTCATCATCGAAGCCTTGTGCGATCAAGGCTTCGAACTCTTCTTCTACATCCCATCGATTTTGTTGAAAAAGTACTAATGCCGTTTCTTCTTCACCATATCGTTGAAATAAAAGAGCTTGCGAAATAGTGCATTCCGCAAGTAGACCGCTAATTAACACAGGGAAACGCACCACCCCAGATGATTCATCCCATTCTTCCCTATCGGGGAATTGGATCAATTGATTCACCTTTTAATTCCTTATATAAAGCAGACAAAACAGGTGTAATTTCTGGTTGAACACCATGCCATAATTTGAACGAAAATGCGGCTTGCCCAACTAACATCCCAAGTCCATCAGCAATTTTTGTCACCTGATGTTGACGCGCAAACTCAAGGAAAGGTGTTAATGTTGCTTGATAAAACATGTCATAACAAGCAATTTTCTTTGTAAAAACAATTGGGTTAATCGCAGGGATCTCTCCACTAACACCTGATGACGTCGCATTTATAACCAGATCAAAATCTGCTGAGCCGATCTGTTCGAGCGCTTTTCCTCGAATCTTGCCTAATGAGGAGAACTCATTAACTAACGTTTCTACTTTAGAAAACGTTCTATTTGTCAGTGTGATATCACAACCAAACTCTAAAAGTGGTAATAATGCACCTCGTGTTGCTCCACCAGCACCAATGATGAGTACTCGACTATTTGGCTGCACAAATTCTAAACGTTGTAAGTCTAACAGTAACCCCATCCCATCTGTGTTATCACCAAGCAGTCGGTTATCATCAAGCTTCATCACCGTATTGACCGCACCACAAATTTGAGCACGCTCAGTCAACTCAGAAACAACTAAAAAAGCTCGCTCCTTAAATGGCAAGGTGATGTTTGCGCCTTTTCCACCTTGTGAAAAAAAAACGCCCAAACTTTCTTCAAAGTTTTCTATCGGTGCTAAAATTTTTTCATACTCAAGAGTAATCCCCGTTTGTTCTGCAAACATCTTATGTATAAACGGTGATTTACTGTGCTGAATCGGATTTCCAAAGACTGCAAACATTTCCATTAATATTATCCTTTACGATACAATTCGCCTGTCTTGGCATCCCTGATTTCAGATGGGTTCTGGCGGCCACCAACATTTCCATCAAGCACAGGCACCCTGTCATTAAACTGTGCAATAACCTCTTCAGTGGTTCTGCATGGCTCAAACCCGCTTAAATTGGCACTTGTTGATACCAATGGCTTACCATAATGACGACAAAGTTTTTTGACAAGTGCATGGTCGGTAACTCTCACGGCTAGTGTATCAAACCGCCCTGTTAACCATTTAGGTGTTGTCGCTTTAGCTGGAATAACCCATGTCACAGGCCCTGGCCATGTCGCGAACATCGCTTGTTTTTGATCTTCCGTTAATTGTGCATCATCGATGTAATCTTTTAATTGCTCATAAGTATCAGCTATGAGAATCAATCCTTTTTCCCAAGGACGCTGTTTAAGGTCTAAAAGCTGATGAACTGCCGTCTCGCTATCAGGGTCACAACCTAAACCAAAAACAGCTTCAGTTGGATAGGCGATCACTTTTTCTTGTTTTAACGAAACAATAATACTTTCAATTGCAGGTGTAGATTCATTTGACATAGTTTTAACTCATTATTCTTCTTGTTGCTTACCGCAGCGTTTGCTGGCACAAAATAATCTTACTCCCAGTCCCCCCCTTTTTTCCATCAATAATGGATATTCACAAAACATACATTTACCAACAGTAGGCTTATTATTAAGAATAAACTGACAGTTAGGGTAGTTATCACAGGCATAAAAAGTCTTCCCAAAACGGGATTTTCTTTGGAGTAAATTGCCTTTTTGGCATTGTGGGCAAGGAACTTTTGTTTCATCTGGTTTATCTATGAGCTCAATATGCTCACATTCAGGGTAATAACTACAACCAATGAACATACCAAACCGACCTTGTTTCAATACCAGATCATGCCCACACTGAGGACAAAGCTGCCCATCTAACACCTTGATAACATGACTTTCAATACTTGGCCTCAATGGGCGCATATAGTGACATTCTGGATAACTAGAGCATCCAAGAAAAGGCCCATGGCTACTATTACGGATCACCAGCAAAGAATTACACTCTGGGCA
The DNA here is from genome assembly GCF_041953405.1 of Providencia xihuensis. Classification (NCBI taxonomy): domain Bacteria; kingdom Pseudomonadati; phylum Pseudomonadota; class Gammaproteobacteria; order Enterobacterales; family Morganellaceae; genus Providencia; species Providencia xihuensis. The sequence goes on from NZ_CP169565.1 coordinate 4,263,083, forward strand.
ATATTCGTTTTTATCTGTATCAAAAGGCAATTGTTTCGACATTTTTTTCTCTTACTTTTAATCAATCAATTAACTTAGTCTGATATATCCACCAGAGCAGGAGCGAATCACACCATTAATTTCCATTTCTGTTAATATTGAAACAACTTGAGTAATCGGCATCTGAACTTGAGTCGCAATAGTATCCACTGGTGTAACTTGGTAGCCCACCACATCAAAAATTTTATTTTCAACCAAACTAAGCTTGGGAAGCGTGTCATTGTTCTTATAAGCATCGATGGGAAGCTCAGATTGGACCCAATTTAGCCCATCCCTTAAATGCTGTAAAATATCCTCAGCATCCACTAATAAATAAGCGCCTTGTTGCAATAACCAGAGGTTACCACCAAATGCAGGATTGCCAAGAGGTGCAGGAAGCGTAAAAAGGTCACGATTTTGCTCAATAGCATAACGCGCTGTAATTAAGGAGCCACTTTTCATACCAGCTTCTATGACGACTACCACTTTACTTAACCCGCTAATAATTCGATTTCGTCTTGGAAACTGTTTGGGTAATGGTGGAGTATCTGGCCAGTATTCCGATACGAGAGCCCCATTTTCTTTTATTTGTTCAGCAAGCGCGTCATGTTGTTTCGGATAAATATTTTCCAAGCCACTACCCAAAACAGCAATAGTCACGCCATTGTTATCAAGTGCAGCCTTATGGCTTATCCCATCAATGCCTAACGCAAGTCCGCTGGTAATCGCCATCCCATATTGAACAAAATCCTTAACAAACTCCGTCGACCACTTTCTACCATAGTCACTCGCTTGCCGACTTCCAACTAAAGCGATTTGTTGCGTTGCAAGTATTTCTTTTCTTCCTACCACAAAAAGCAAAAGTGGCGGGTGATGGATCTGTTTTAATAAAAAAGGATAAAGAGGGTCTATAAAAGTAATCATTTGATTACTTTTATGCATTAACCATTGTTGTACTTTTTCCAATCGGTGCTTTGGCACATTAAGGAATTGTAGCCTTTGTATTTCGTTTAAACCACAGTGTTGCAAAGCCCTATTACTGATTTTACTAAGTTGTTTTAGCTCATTAATAATGCCTACTGCATGAATGGGTAATAACCGACTTACCAGAGACATTCTTAACCATATTTCTTGGAGGTTCATTTCGTCATCCTGACTGATTAGTAGATATGTTCCTCAGTGAACAAATCATAACCAATACTGTCAATATGCCCGAGAAATGTCTAGAATAAGCATTAATTCCCATTCACTTTTTGGAAACCGCTCGAAAAATTTATGTCAGTCTTAAACGTATTACATTATCCAGACGAGCGCTTACGCACAATTGCTAAGCCAGTCGAAAAAGTTGATGCGCAAATTCAACGCATTGTAGATGATATGTTCGATACCATGTACGAGGAAGAAGGTATTGGGCTCGCTGCTACGCAAGTCGATATCCACCAGCGGATCATTGTTATTGATGTGTCTGAAACACGTGACCAACGTTTAGTGATTATCAATCCTGAATTATTAGATAAATCAGGTGAAACGGGTATCGAAGAAGGATGTCTTTCTATTCCTGAGCAGCAAGGGTTTGTTCCTCGAGCAGAGCAAGTCAAAATCCGTGCATTAGATTATAATGGCGAGCTTTTTGAACTCGAAGCTGATGGTTTATTGGCTATTTGTATCCAACATGAAATGGATCACCTTGTTGGTAAGCTGTTTGTTGATTACTTATCGCCGTTAAAACGCCAACGTATTCGCCAGAAAGTTGAAAAGCTCGATAGGCTTAGAGCGAAAGAGGCAAAAAATAGCTAGTTTAGTGAATAAAAACAGGGAAATTAACGTGTCAGAACCATTAAAAATTATCTTTGCAGGAACGCCTGATTTTGCAGCAAAACATTTAGCTGCTCTTCTTGGAACCCAGCACCAAATCGTTGGCGTTCTTACTCGCCATGATAAACCTGCAGGTAGAGGTAAAAAACTAACGCCGAGCCCTGTAAAAGTTTTAGCGCAGGAACATGACATCCCTGTTTTTCAACCCATATCTCTAAGAGGCGCTGAAAATCAACAGTGGCTCAAAGACAGAAATGCAGATCTCATGATAGTTGTCGCATATGGTTTGATTTTACCCCAAGCTGTTTTAGACATTCCTCGCTTAGGCTGTTTGAATGTACATGGTTCCTTATTGCCTCGTTGGCGTGGAGCGGCACCGATTCAACGCTCAATTTGGGCCGGGGACGCTGAAACAGGGGTGACAATTATGCAGATGGATGCGGGATTAGATACGGGCGACATGCTGTATAAAGCTGTCTGCCCCATCACGCCGAACGACACCAGTGCAACCCTGTATGAAAAACTCGCTATCACTGGGCCGGAAGCTTTAATTCATACGGTTAATATGTTATCTACGGGCCAATGTACACCAGAAAAGCAAAATGATGCTCTTGCCAATTACGCAGAAAAACTCTCTAAAGAAGAAGCTCGTATTGATTGGCAACAAGATGCGACTCATATTGAACGTTGTATCCGTGCATTTAATCCATGGCCGATGAGCTATTTTATGGTTCAGGAACAACTGATTAAGGTTTGGCAAGCTGAAGTGATTGAAGATTTACAAGGTAAGCAACCTGGCACAATCATTCGTGCGGATAAAAATGGGATATGCATTGCTACGGGGAATGGCGTATTAAATATCACCCAATTACAACCACCTGGCAAAAAAGCCATGAGTGCGCAGGACATACTAAACTCCCGCCGTGAATGGTTTACCCCAGAGCAAATTCTCGATTAACGAATCTGTAAACTGCCTGAAATATCAGGCAGTTTTATTTTAGTAACTAAAAGACCCATCTTCACTTATGAAAAACACATACAATTTGCGTAGTCTCGCTGCGACTGCAATTAACCAAGTTATCGATAATGGGCAATCATTAAGTACTGTTTTGCCTGATTTGCAACGTAATATCAACGATAAAGATAGAGCATTATTACAAGAGATTTGCTTTGGTGTTCTACGTTATTTACCTAAGCTTGAATGGTTTATTAGCCAATTAATGGAAAAACCGCTCACGGGTAAACAGAGAACCTTGCACTATCTAATTATGGTCGGTATCTATCAGCTACTCTACACACGTATACCAGCACATGCAGCATTAGCTGAAACCGTAAATGGTGCCGTCGCACTCAAACGCCCTCAACTAAAAGGCTTAATCAATGGTGTCTTACGTTCTTTTCAACGCCAACAGGTTCAATTAGAAGAACGGATCGCGAATAACAATAGCCAATACCTTCACCCGAGTTGGTTACTCAAGCGTTTACAAGTTGCTTATCCTAATGATTGGCAAACTATTGTTGAAGCAAATAATCAGCGCCCACCTATGTGGCTAAGAGTCAACTCCCAACATCATACTGCTGAGCAATATCTTGGTCTGTTAGAACAAGCAGAAATAGCGGCACACTTGCACTCAACTCATCCCAGTGCTATCCGCTTAGAGGAACCTACCGCAGTCACAAAATTACCAGGCTTCGATGAGGGTTGGTCAACAGTACAAGATGTTTCTGCTCAAGGCTGTGCAGAACGACTTGAACCACAAAATGGTGAAAATATTTTAGATTTATGTGCGGCACCAGGTGGCAAAACAACACATATTTTAGAGCTCGCACCAAAAGCTAATGTACTTGCAGTTGATATTGATGAAACCCGTCTAAAACGAGTAAAAGATAATTTAATTCGTCTTAAGCAACACGCTACTGTCGTGCAAGGAGACGGTACACAGCCCGAAAAATGGGCTGATGGGCAGCAATTTGATCGGATTTTACTTGATGCACCTTGTTCGGCGACTGGAGTTATCCGTCGCCACCCTGATATAAAATGGCTACGTCGTGACTCCGATATCAATGAACTGGCAGAATTACAGGCTAAAATCTTAGAGGCTGTTTGGCCTTATCTAAAAGCAGGTGGTACTTTATTGTATGCGACCTGTTCTGTCATGCCTGAAGAAAACTGTCAGCAAATACAACGGTTCCTTACTAAACATTCCGATGCACATCTAAATGATGGGACAGAGGCAGGACTGCAAATATTGCCAAGTGCTGAAGGTGGTGATGGCTTCTTTTATGCACGTATAATAAAACAAGCACAATAATAAGTCATGAGTTACCTAATATAGGAATATGCAATGAAAATCATTATTCTAGGCGCTGGGCAAGTCGGTGGCACACTTGCTGAAAATTTAGTTGATGAGAACAATGATATTACAGTCGTTGATACCGATGGCGATCGTCTGCGCCAGCTGCAAGATCAATTCGATCTACGTGTTGTCAATGGTCATGGCTCCCATCCACGCGTGCTTCGTGACGCAGGGGCTGAAGATGCTGATATGTTAGTCGCGGTCACTAACTCTGACGAAACAAATATGATTGCTTGCCAAATTGCATATAGCCTATTTAATACGCCGAATAAAATTGCACGGATCAGAGCCACCGAATATATCCGTGAGGCAGATAAGCTTTTTCTTCCTGAGCAGATCCCAATTGACTACCTGATATCACCTGAGCAATTGGTTATCGACTATATCTATAAACTGATTCAATATCCTGGTGCTCTTCAGGTTGTTAATTTTGCGGAAGGGAAAGTCAGTATTGTTGCTGTAAAAGCTTACTATGGTGGTTCACTAGTAGGGAATGCTTTATCTAGCTTACGTGAACATATGCCACATATAGATACGCGAGTTGTTGCGATATTTCGGCAAGATCGCCCTATTCGTCCTCAAGGCTCAACGGTTATTGAAGCAGGTGATGAAGTCTTCTTTGTCGCTTCAACACAACATATTCGCGCAGTAATGAGTGAGCTACAAAGGCTGGAAAAACCCTATAAGCGCTTAATGATTGTGGGTGGAGGAAATGTTGGTGCAGGTCTAGCTCGGCGTTTAGAAAAAGATTATAGCGTTAAGCTTATCGAGCGAAACCAGCAACGCGCGACTGAATTAGCACAACTGCTACATGATACCATCGTATTTTATGGTGATGCATCTGACCAAGAGCTACTCACTGAAGAACATATTGAGCAAATGGATGTGTTTATCGCCCTCACAAATGATGATGAAGCTAATATTATGTCTGCAATGTTAGCGAAAAAAATGGGGGCCAAAAAAGCAATGGTGCTTATCCAGCGTTCAGCCTACGTTGAGCTTGTTCAGGGGGGAGTGATTGATATTGCCGTCTCTCCTCAGCAAGCCACGATCTCTGCTTTATTAAGCCATGTAAGAAAAGCCGATATTGTTAGTGTTTCTTCTTTAAGAAGAGGTGTCGCAGAGGCCATTGAAGCTATTGCACACGGTGATGAAAATACCTCAAAAGTGGTCGGTAAAAAAATATCTGAAATTAAACTTCCTCCAGGAACAATTATTGGCGCAATAGTTCGAGAAGAGGAAGTTATTATAGCTAGCGATTATCATATTATTGAACAAGGTGACCATGTCATTATGTTTATTACAGATAAAAAATACGTTCCTGACGTAGAGAAATTATTCCAGCCAAGCCCGTTCTTTTTATAAAATAATAAAAAGAGCGTAAATATTTGCAGCTTAATAAATCTAGCGACTATAATTTGTTAACCTAACACACTTTGTTTCAATTGAGTTATTTATTAAGGGGTCGTCGATGAGTTTTTTAAAAGATTTTCGCGAATTTGCCATGAAAGGCAATGTAGTAGATATGGCTGTCGGTATTATTATTGGTGCTGCATTTGGTAAGATTGTTTCTTCATTAGTTGCTGATGTCATCATGCCCCCATTAGGCCTACTCATTGGTGGGGTAGACTTTAAATCATTTAGTGTTGTACTAAAAGAAGCACAAGGTGATTTGCCAGCTGTTGTACTTAATTATGGGATGTTTATACAAACTGTATTTGACTTTGTTATTGTAGCTTTTGCGATCTTTATGGCAATTAAAGTAATGAATAAAGTTCGTCGTGAAAAAGAAGCTGCACCAGCTGAACCAACGCCGCCCTCTACTGAAGAAGTTTTATTATCAGAAATTCGTGATTTATTGAAAGAGCAGAATAAAAAATAACTAAAAAGCCAGTGGTAATAAGTAAATAAACCTATTACCACTGGCCTCCCAGTTATTTGCCTTATTATTTTTTCCTTTTCTTGTATAACTTCCTTTTCCTTTTTTATTTTTTTCTACTCGTTGACGAAATAATGGGTCATGAAGTAATGCTTCAATTGCATTATCTTTTATCTCACCACGTTTGTGCTGATATTTACTCATAATATACCTTCTTTAGTTTCAGTTAATAACCTTAATAAACCTTAGATGCACCCCGCTCTAGAATCTCCATAATAGAACAGTATGTTGACGCATGTTCCTCACCACAGCATGCAGAACTCAACATCTTCAGTGAATCACGCATGATAATAAGCTCTTGAATCTTTTTTTCAACTTCCAGTAATCTGATATCGACAATATGTTTAGACTCCTGGCAAGTATGGTGTTCTGGATCAACACGAATAGACAACAGCTCTGATATTGCTTCTAAAGTAAAACCTAATTGCTTTGCATAACGGATAAAACGCAATCTCTGAAGGTCTTGTTCTGTAAATAAACGATAACCACCTTCGGTACGTACTTTGTGCCCCATTAGCCCTTGTTTCTCATAGAAGCGAACTGTATCGGGAGTCACATCGGCTAACTTGGCAATTTCACCTATCTTATACATACTCATAATGCTTTACCTGTAAATAAGGATTGATAGTAGAAAATTCAAGGGAAGAACAAATCATTCGAAGGGTAAGAATAGCAGGTACAAAAAAACCGGGCAAATATACCCGGTTTTCTTGAAAGCTACTGTAGATTACTCTGCAGCTGCTTCTTGAGACTCAACAGCACGGTCAACAAGCTCGATGTAAGCCATCGGAGCGTTGTCGCCTGTACGGAAGCCACACTTAAGAATACGAGTGTAACCACCAGCACGAGCTGCGAAACGAGGTCCCAGTTCATTAAATAATTTTGCAACGATCTCGTTATCACGAGTACGTGCGAATGCCAGACGACGATTAGCTACGCTGTCGGTCTTGGCAAGAGTAATCAGCGGCTCAACGACGCGACGCAGTTCTTTCGCTTTAGGCAGAGTCGTCTTGATGATCTCATGACGAACTAAAGAACCAGCCATGTTACGGAACATAGCTTGGCGGTGGCTGCTGTTGCGGTTCAATTGACGACCACTCTTACGATGGCGCATGACCTTATCCTTCTCAGTAAAACCTTAACCTGTGATCTTAATCATCAGCAATACTTGCTGGTGGCCAATTTTCTAAGCGCATGCCCAGAGAAAGACCACGAGATGCCAAGACGTCCTTAATTTCAGTAAGAGATTTCTTACCAAGGTTAGGCGTTTTAAGCAACTCAACTTCTGTACGCTGTACCAGATCACCGATGTAGTGGATAGCTTCTGCTTTAAGGCAGTTAGCAGAGCGGACAGTCAATTCCAGATCGTCAACTGGGCGCAATAAGATAGGATCGAATTCTGGTTTTTCTTCTTTAACTTCTGGTTGACGTACATCACGTAAATCAACAAAAGCTTCAAGCTGTTCAGCCAGAATGGTCGCTGCACGGCGAATCGCCTCTTCAGGATCGATTGTACCATTAGTTTCCATTTCGATAACTAACTTATCCAAGTCAGTACGTTGCTCAACACGAGCTGCTTCAACATTGTAGGCAATACGCTCTACAGGGCTGTAGCAAGCATCGACTAACAAACGACCAATTGGGCGCTCATCTTCTTCCGAATGAACTCGGGCAGAAGCCGGCACATAACCACGACCACGCTGAACTTTAATACGCATATTAATTGATGCGTTTTCGTCAGTCAGGTGGCAGATGATATGCTGTGGCTTGACGATTTCGACATCACCATCATGGATGATATCGGCTGCAGTCACAGGGCCAATGCCAGATTTATTCAAGGTTAAAATAACTTCATCTTTCCCCTGAACTTTTACCGCCAGCCCTTTCAGGTTGAGGAGAATCTCCAGGATATCTTCCTGTACACCTTCTTTGGTGCTGTACTCATGCAGTACACCATCAATCTCAACCTCTGTCACCGCACAACCCGGCATAGACGAAAGCAGAATACGGCGCAGTGCGTTACCTAGAGTATGGCCAAAGCCACGCTCTAAAGGCTCAAGGGTCACCTTAGCGTGCGTCGAACTCACTTGCTCGATATCTACCAGGCGCGGTTTTAGAAACTCTGTCACAGAACCCTGCATTGTGTCCTCTCTTTGGTGCTAAGCTTTACTTGGAGTAAAGCTCGACGATCAGGTGTTCGTTAATGTCCGCAGACAAGTCAGTACGTTCAGGAATACGTTTGAACACACCTTCCATTTTAGCAGCATCAACTTCCAGCCAAGTTGGCTTCTCACGCTGTTCAGCCAGCTCTAAAGCAGCCTTAATACGAGACTGTTTTTTAGCTTTCTCACGAACGCTGATAACGTCATTCGGGGAAACCTGATAAGAAGCGATATTAACAACACGACCATTTACCATGATAGCTTTATGGCTAACCATTTGACGTGCTTCTGCGCGAGTTGCGCCAAAGCCCATACGATAAACGACGTTATCAAGACGACCTTCCAGCAGAGTCAGCAGGTTTTCACCTGTGTTGCCTTTTAGACGTGTTGCTTCTTTGTAATAGTTACGGAATTGACGTTCCAGAACACCGTAGATACGACGAACTTTTTGTTTTTCACGTAACTGAACACCGTAGTCAGACAGACGCGGTTTACGCGCTCCGTGCTGGCCTGGTGCCTGTTCTAATTTACACTTGGTGTCAATCGCGCGAACACCAGACTTCAGAAAGAGGTCTGTTCCTTCGCGACGGCTCAGCTTGAGCTTAGGACCCAAATATCTAGCCATTTTCTTTCTCCAACAGTCCTAAAAAAAACGAAACGTATTAAACGCGACGTTTTTTCGGTGGGCGACAACCGTTATGAGGGATAGGAGTCACATCAGTAATATTAGTGATGCGGAAACCAGCGGCGTTCAGAGCACGAATTGTTGATTCGCGACCCGGACCCGGTCCCTTAACCATAACTTCCAGGTTTTTGATTCCGTATTCTTTCACAGCTTCTGCGCAACGCTCTGCCGCAACCTGAGCTGCGAACGGAGTGGATTTGCGAGAACCACGGAAACCGGAACCACCGGCAGTTGCCCAACCTAATGCGTTACCCTGACGGTCAGTAATTGTAACGATTGTGTTGTTGAAAGAAGCATGGATATGAGCCACACCGTCTGAGACTTGTTTTCTTACACGCTTACGTGCACGAACTGGTGCCTTTGCCATTATTCAATACCCCGACTTATTTCTTGATCGGCTTACGCGGACCCTTGCGGGTACGAGCGTTAGTCTTAGTACGCTGTCCGCGCACAGGAAGACCACGACGATGACGTAAACCACGGTAACATCCAAGGTCCATCAGACGCTTGATGCTCAGGGTAATTTCACGACGTAGGTCACCTTCTACCACATACTTGGCAACTTCGTCACGCAGCTTGTCGATTTGTTCTTCAGACAGCTCACTGATCTTAACATTTTCAGCAATACCAGTTGCTTCACAGATAGCCTGTGAACGTGTTTTGCCGATTCCGAAAATCGATGTTAAAGCGATTACGGTATGTTTATGATCAGGAATGTTAATGCCTGCTATACGGGCCACTATGCACTCCTAAGTTAAAATATACATTACTGTGCTGAAAAGCCCGTTTTCAGGATACTCAAACAATAATGTATCTTAGATAAAAAAGATTGGCTGGCTAATTTAGCCAGCTCAACCCAACTTTGCAAGAAAAAAATGCTTTTTCTTAACCTTGACGTTGTTTATGTCTTGGTTCAACACTGCAAATTACACGAACGCTACCATGGCGACGGATAACTTTACAGTTACGGCATAATTTCTTGACGGAAGCACGAACTTTCATTTTTACTCTCCGTAACTTCTAGCAAACCATAACCACACTAAGTGATTATTTACCTTTAAGGTTTGCTTTCTTCAATGCAGACTCATACTGACTTGACATCATCAGAGTTTGCACTTGAGCCATAAAGTCCATGATAACGACAACCACAATTAAGAGGGAAGTACCACCAAAGTAGAAAGGTACTTTCATTGCGTCACGCATGAACTCCGGGATTAGGCAGATAAAGGTAATGTATAACGCACCAACTAATGTCAGGCGAGTCATTACCTTATCAATGTACTTGGCCGTTTGCTCTCCCGGACGAATTCCTGGTACAAATGCACCGGACTTCTTCAGGTTATCTGCTGTTTCTCTCGGGTTGAAAACCAATGCCGTATAGAAGAAACAGAAGAAGATGATCGCAGAAGCATAAAGCAACACATATAACGGTTGACCAGGCTGTAAGTACATAGAAATTGTAGTCAGCCAGTCCCAGCCAGTTCCATCACCAAACCAAGATGCTATTGTACCCGGGAATAGTATGATACTGGAAGCAAAAATTGCAGGAATTACACCCGCCATATTCACTTTTAACGGTAAATGTGTACTTTGTGCTGCATAAACACGGCGTCCTTGCTGACGTTTAGCGTAATTAACGACAATACGACGTTGACCACGTTCCATAAACACAACAAAGAAAGTTACCGCGAATACTAACACCGCAACCAACAGCAACAGGAGGAAGTGCAGATCGCCTTGCCGAGCTTGCTCGATGGTATGGCCAATGGCCGGCGGTAATCCCGCAACGATACCAGCGAAGATAATGATTGAAATACCGTTACCGATACCTCTTTCAGTTATCTGTTCGCCTAACCACATAAGGAACATGGTTCCTGTGACTAAGCTAACAACTGCCGTAAAGTAGAACGGAAGGCCTGGATCAATCACTAATCCTTGCATCCCTGGCATATTCGGTAGACCCATTGCAATACCAATAGATTGGAATATTGCTAATACCAGAGTACCCCAACGAGTATATTGGCTTATCTTCCGACGACCTGCTTCTCCTTCCTTCTTAATCTCTGCTAATCGTGGATTAACCACTGATAATAATTGGACAATGATCGATGCCGAAATATACGGCATGATACCCAAAGCAAAGATAGAAGCACGGCTAAGAGCACCACCAGAGAACATGTTAAACATTTCAATGATGGTGCCTTGTTGCTGTTCGAGCAATTTGGCAAGCACAGTGGCATCAATACCAGGGATTGGAATAAAAGAACCAATTCGGAATACAATTAGCGCACCAATTACAAACAAAAGTCTGCGTTTAAGTTCGCCAGCTCCACCTTTGGCACTTTGAAAATCTAATCCTGGTTGTTTAGCCATCTGTCACTTATTCCTCAATTTTACCGCCGGCAGCTTCGATTGCAGCGCGAGCACCTTTAGTAACACGAAGGCCACGTACAGTAACTGCACGGTTCACTTCGCCAGACAGAATAACTTTCGCAAATTCAATCTGGATGCCAACAACGTTCGCGGCTTTCAGTGCGTTCAGATCAATAACATCGCCTTCAACAGCTGCAAAATCAGACAGACGAATCTCTGCAGTGATCATTGCTTTGCGTGAAGTAAAGCCGAATTTCGGCAAACGACGGTATAAAGGCATCTGGCCACCTTCGAAACCACGGCGTACGCCACCGCCAGAACGAGATTTCTGACCTTTGTGACCACGTCCGCCAGTTTTACCCAGACCAGAACCGATACCACGACCTACGCGTTTAGGCGCGTGCTTGGCACCTTCAGCCGGAGACAGAGTATTTAAACGCATCTCTTACTCCTCAACTTTAACCATGTAGGAAACCAAGTTGACCATACCACGAACGGCAGGAGTATCCTCACGTTCTACTGTATGACCAATGCGACGCAGACCTAAACCGACCAGTGTTGCCTTATGCTTAGGCAGACGACCGATTGAACTGCGAACTTGTGTAATTTTAATAGTCTTAGCCATGGCTGATTACCCCAGAATTTCTTCGACGGATTTTCCACGCTTAGCTGCGACCATTTCTGGAGACTTCATGCTGTCTAAAGCATCCAGTGTTGCACGAACCACGTTGATTGGGTTTGTGGAACCGTAGGTTTTAGCCAGTACGTTGCGAACTCCAGCTACTTCTAACACTGCACGCATTGCACCACCGGCAATAATACCAGTACCTTCGTGAGCAGGTTGCATAAACACGCGGGAACCGGTGTGTGTACCTTTCACTGGGTGGAATAATGTGCCGTTGTTAAGAGCAACGGTTTTCATACTGCGACGGGCTTTTTCCATCGCTTTCTGGATTGCTGCCGGAACTTCGCGCGCTTTGCCGTAGCCAAAACCAACGCGACCGTTACCATCACCAACTACAGTCAGTGCGGTAAAGCTGAAAATACGGCCACCTTTAACGGTTTTTGCTACGCGGTTTACCGCGATCAGCTTTTCCTGCAGTTCGCCAGCTTGTTTTTCGATGTGAGACATCTTACACCTCTACCTTAGAACTGAAGGCCAGCTTCACGGGCAGCATCTGCCAGTGCCTGGACTCTACCATGATATTGGAAACCAGAACGGTCAAAAGCAACAACAGTGATGCCTTTTTCCAGTGCGCGTTCAGCAACTAATTTACCAACTGCTGCTGCTGCGTCTTTGTTTCCAGTAAACTTAACTTGTTCATTGATAGCTTTTTCTGTAGTAGAAGCTGCAACCAATGTTTCAGAACCGTTTGGTGCGATAACCTGCGCATAAATATGGCGTGGAGTACGATGTACCACCAGGCGAGTCGCACCCAATTCTTGGATCTTACGGCGTGCGCGGGTCGCACGACGGATACGAGCTGCTTTCTTATCCATAGTGTTACCTTACTTCTTCTTAGCCTCTTTGGTACGCACGATTTCATCGGCGTAACGAACACCTTTACCTTTGTAAGGCTCAGGACGACGGTAAGCACGCAGTTCTGCTGCAACTTGACCAATCACTTGCTTATCCGCACCTTTCAGTACGATTTCAGTTTGTGTTGGACATTCAGCAGTAATGCCTGCTGGCAGTGCGTGTTCAACCGGATGCGAGAAACCTAAAGACAAGCTAACAGCATTGCCTTTGATTGCTGCACGGTAACCAACACCAACCAGTTGAAGCTTTTTAGTGAAGCCATCGGTAACACCAACAACCATTGCATTGCACAGTGAACGAGTAGTACCCGCTTGTGCCCACGCATCTTCAAAACCATCACGTGGTCCGAAAGTTAAATGGCCATCTTCATGTTTAACTTCAACTGCATTATGGATAGTACGAGTAAGCTCGCCGTTTTTACCCTTAATCGAAATAACCTGACCGTTGAGTTTTACCTCTACGCCGGCAGGAATGACGACGGGTGCTTTTGCCACACGAGACATTCTTTCCTCCCGAATTAAGCTACGTAGCAGAGAATCTCGCCACCAAGACCAGCTTGGCGAGCTGCACGATCAGTCATGACACCTTTAGAGGTAGAAACAACAGCGATACCTAGGCCAGCCATAACTTGTGGCAGCTCATCTTTTTTCTTATAGATGCGCAGACTTGGGCGGCTTACACGCTGAATGCTTTCTACAACAGCCTTACCTTGGAAATAACGTAAAGTCAGTTCCAATTCTGGCTTGATGTCGCCTTCAATTTTAAAATCTTCAATATAACCTTCTTCCTTCAGCACTTTGGCAATCGCCACTTTCAGCTTGGAGGAAGGCATGGTGACCGCAACTTTGTTCGCGGCCTGACCGTTACGGATACGGGTCAGCATATCCGCGATGGGATCTTGCATGCTCATCTGTCTTTACTCCCGTGATTCAAATGGAATTACCAACTTGCCTTTTTAAGGCCCGGGATTTCACCGCGCATAGCGGCTTCACGGACTTTAATACGGCTCAGACCAAACTTCCGCAGGAAACCGTGCGGACGCCCTGTTTGACGGCAGCGGTTACGCTGACGAGAAGGACTTGAATCACGTGGCAGTGTTTGCAGCTTGAGAACAGCGTCCCAGCGATCTTCATCAGATGCTTTAACATCAGAGATGATAGCTTTCAATTCAACGCGTTTTGCGAAGAACTTCTCAGCTAATTTAGCACGTTTAACATCACGCGCTTTCATAGATTTCTTAGCCATGAGTACCCTGCCTTACTTGCGGAACGGGAAGTTGAACGCTGCTAACAGTGCGCGACCTTCGTCATCTGATTTCGCAGTAGTGGTGATAGTAATATCTAAACCACGTACACGATCCACTTTATCGTAATCGATTTCAGGGAAGATGATTTGTTCACGAACACCCATGCTGTAGTTACCGCGACCATCGAAAGACTTAGCGGACAAGCCACGGAAGTCACGAATACGTGGTACAGCAATAGAAATCAGACGCTCAAGGAACTCCCACATGCGTTCACCACGCAGGGTTACTTTACAGCCGATTGGATAGCCCTGACGGATTTTGAAGCCTGCAACAGATTTGCGTGCTTTGGTGATCAATGGTTTTTGACCAGAGATAGCTGTTAAATCAGCTGCTGCGTTATCCAGCAGTTTTTTATCAGCAATCGCTTCACCAACACCCATATTCAGGGTGATCTTCTCGACCCGAGGGACTTGCATGACAGAAGAGTAACTAAACTCAGTCATGAGTTTATTAACAACTTCGTCTTTATAGTAATCATGCAGTTTCGCCATCGTATACTCCAAAAATTACTTGATAGTTTCACTGTTAGATTTGAAGAAACGGACTTTTTTGCCGTCTTCGAATCTAAAGCCTACACGGTCTGCCTTACCAGTTGCCGCGTTAAAGATTGCAACGTTAGAAACTTGAATAGCCGTTTCTTTTTCAACGATGCCACCTGGTTGATTCAGAGCCGGAACTGGCTTCTGATGTTTTTTAACCAGATTGATACCTTCAACGATAACTTTACCAGAAGAAAGAACCTGTTTTACTTTACCGCGCTTACCTTTGTCTTTACCAGTTAGCACGATAACTTCGTCATCACGACGGATTTTCGCTGCCATAGTTCGCTCCTTAGAGTACTTCAGGTGCCAGAGAGATAATTTTCATAAACTTCTCATTACGAAGTTCACGAGTTACCGGCCCAAAAATACGCGTACCGATTACTTGCTCGCTGTTATTGTTTAATAACACACAAGCATTACCATCGAAGCGAATGACAGAACCGTCAGGGCGACGTACACCCTTCTTGGTGCGCACCACTACCGCTTTCAGGACATCACCCTTTTTAACTTTACCGCGTGGAATTGCTTCTTTAACAGTAATTTTAATGATGTCGCCTACATGTGCATAGCGACGGTGCGAGCCACCTAGAACCTTGATACACATTACGCGACGTGCACCGGAGTTGTCGGCCACGTTCAGCATAGTCTGTTCTTGGATCATTTTAGTGCTCCGCTAAATGTCAACTACTACTGAGCCACCTCATTATGAAGAGGCCGTTCAAATATACCCATACTACGAGGGCGCGGCATTATAACACCACATCAACGCGATGGACAGAAAAAAATAAACGGCTCAGTCAAAAAGAGCCGTTTATTCATCACGAAAAATCTATTCTATTACAGAACAGCTTTTTCTACAACGCGAACTAAGGCCCAAGACTTAGTCTTAGACAGTGGACGAGTTTCGCGGATTTCTACCACGTCACCAATTCCACATTCATTGTTCTCGTCATGTACGTGCAATTTAGTCGTACGACGGATGAATTTACCATACAGAGGGTGTTTCACCATACGCTCGATAGCAACAACAATAGATTTCTCCATTTTATCGCTAACTACACGACCTTGCAGAGTACGGATTTTATCGCTCATTACGCACCTGCCTTCTCAGTCAGTAAAGTCTTCACACGTGCGATATCGCGACGCACTTGTTTCAACAGATGAGACTGTTGCAGCTGACCGCTTGCAGCTTGCATACGTAAATTAAATTGTTCACGCAGCAGATTCAGCAGTTCAGCATTCAGCTCTTCAACGCTTTTTACGCGCAGCTCTTGTGCTTTCATTACATCACCGTCTTAGTTACAAAGGTGGTTTTGATAGGCAGTTTCGCTGCTGCCAGAGAGAATGCCTCACGAGCCAGCTCTTCAGGCACACCGTCCATTTCGTACAGGACTTTTCCAGGCTGGATTAAGGCAACCCAATATTCTACGTTACCTTTACCTTTACCCATACGAACTTCGAGTGGTTTCTCAGTGATTGGTTTGTCTGGGAACACACGGATCCAGATTTTACCTTGACGCTTAATAGCACGGGTCATAGCACGACGTGCCGCTTCGATCTGACGTGCAGTCAGACGACCACGGCCAACAGCTTTAAGACCGAAAGTGCCGAAGCTAACATCCGTACCTTGCGCTAGACCACGGTTGCGGCCCTTGTGCACCTTACGGAATTTTGTACGCTTTGGTTGTAACATCAGCGACTCTCCTTACTTGCGGCCTTTACGCTGCTGCTTTTTAGGTTGAGCAGCTGGTTTCTCAGCTTGTTCAACAGCAGCCATACCACCCAGAATCTCACCTTTGAAGATCCATACCTTAACGCCGAGAACACCATATGTGGTGTGCGCTTCTGAAGTGTTGTAATCGATATCAGCACGTAATGTGTGCAGTGGCACACGGCCTTCACGATACCACTCGGTACGAGCGATTTCAGCACCGCCTAAACGGCCACTGACTTCAACTTTGATACCTTTAGCGCCCAGACGCATTGCGTTCTGTACTGCACGCTTCATAGCACGACGGAACATAACACGACGTTCCAGCTGTGAAGAGATGCTGTCAGCAACTAATTTTGCGTCTAGTTCTGGTTTACGAACTTCGGCGATATTGATTTGCGCAGGAACACCAGCGATATCCGCTACTGTTTTACGCAGTTTTTCAACGTCTTCACCTTTCTTACCGATAACGATACCTGGGCGAGCAGTGTGAATAGTCACACGGATGCTTTTCGCAGGACGTTCGATAACGATGCGAGAGATTGACGCTTTTGCCAGTTCTTTATTCAAGTACTGACGTACTTTAAAATCGCTGTCTAGGTTGTCAGCGAATTCATTAGTATTCGCATACCAAGTAGAGTTCCAAGGTTTGACAATACCCAGGCGAATACCATTAGGATGTACTTTCTGACCCATTGCTAGTCTCCAGAGTCTCAGCGATCGGACACAACCACAGTAATGTGGCTGGTGCGCTTAAGAATACGATCTGCACGGCCTTTCGCACGCGGCATGATGCGTTTCATAGTTGGACCATCGTCTACGAAAATTTTCGCAACTTTCAGGTCATCAATGTCAGCGCCATCGTTTTGCTCTGCGTTAGCAATTGCAGATTCAAGTACTTTCTTCACTAAACCAGCAGCTTTCTTGTTGGTGTAGGTCAGAATTTCCAGAGCTTGCGACACTTTCTTACCGCGAATCAGGTCGGCGACTAAGCGAACCTTCTGGGCAGAAGAACGAGCGTGGCGATGTATAGCTAAAGTTTCCATCTCTTCCTCCTATCCTTAACGTTTCTTAGCTTTCTTATCTGCCGCATGGCCGCGATAAGTGCGAGTCGGTGCGAATTCACCCAGTTTGTGACCAACCATTTCGTCGGTTACGAAAACTGGAACATGCTGACGACCATTATGGACAGCGATGGTCAATCCGATCATATTAGGAAAGATCGTTGAACGACGGGACCAAGTCTTGAGAGGCTTCTTGTCTCCGCTTTCCACCGCTTTCTCTACCTTCTTCAGCAAGTGCAGGTCAATGAAAGGACCTTTCTTGAGAGAACGTGGCATGGCTTATCCTCTAATTATTTTTTAGAACGATGACGTACGATGAATTGATCAGTACGCTTGTTGCTACGAGTTTTCTTACCTTTGGTCTGAACGCCCCATGGTGTTACTGGGTGTTTACCAAAGTTACGGCCTTCACCACCACCATGTGGATGGTCTACTGGGTTCATCGCAGTACCGCGAACGGTAGGACGAATACCACGCCAGCGGCTAGCACCAGCTTTACCGAGAACACGTAACATATGTTCAGCGTTACCAACTTCACCTAAGGTTGCACGGCAATCTGCTAATACTTTACGCATTTCACCAGAACGCAGACGTAATGTTACATAAGCACCATCACGAGCAACGATTTGAGCGTAAGTACCTGCTGAACGCGCTAACTGACCACCTTTACCTGGTTTCAGTTCAATGTTGTGAACTGTAGAACCAACAGGGATGTTGCGCATTGGCATTGCATTACCAGCTTTGATTGCTGAATCAACACCAGATTGAATCTGGTCGCCAGCTTTCAGGCCTTTTGGTGCAAGAATATAACGACGTTCACCGTCTTTATATAGAACCAGTGCGATGTTCGCAGAACGATTTGGATCATATTCCAAACGCTCAACAACAGCAGGGATACCATCTTTGTTGCGTTTAAAGTCAACTAAACGATAATGCTGCTTATGGCCACCACCGATGTGACGGGTAGTGATACGGCCATTGTTGTTACGACCACCGGATTTGCTGTTTTTTTCTAACAGCGGAGCATAAGGTTTACCCTTATGCAGCTCAGGGTTAACCACTTTAACTACGTGGCGACGGC
Organism: Providencia xihuensis; assembly: GCF_041953405.1. Classification (NCBI taxonomy): domain Bacteria; kingdom Pseudomonadati; phylum Pseudomonadota; class Gammaproteobacteria; order Enterobacterales; family Morganellaceae; genus Providencia; species Providencia xihuensis. Next base: position 4,281,676 of record NZ_CP169565.1, read on the forward strand.
CCGGAGACGTAGGTTTACATTTAACAACTGCCATTGTTCTTTACTCCTCCGACTTACTCTGCGCCGCTAATGAAGTCCAGATTCTGGCCTTCTTTCAGCGTAACGTAAGCTTTTTTCCAGTCGCTACGACGACCAGTACGCTGACCGTGGCGTTTAGTTTTGCCTTTAACCAGCAAAGTGTTAACACCTTCAACTTCAACTTCAAACAGTTTCTGTACAGCAGCTTTGATTTCTGCTTTAGTTGCATCTTTTGCAACTTTGAGAACGATGGTATTGCTTTTTTCCATCGCTGTAGAAGCTTTTTCAGATACATGCGGCGCGCGCAGTACTTTCAGCAGACGTTCTTCACGGATCATGCCAGCATCTCCTCAACTTGCTTCACAGCATCAGCAGTCATAACCACTTTGTCGAAAGCAATCAGGCTAACTGGGTCGATACCTGCTACATCACGAACGTCAACCTTGTACAGGTTACGTGCTGCTAAGAACAGATTTTCATCTAATTCAGCAGTGATGATCAGAACATCTTGCAGAGCCATATCTTTCAATTTCTGTGCCAGCAACTTAGTTTTAGGTGCTTCAACAGAGAACTGTTCGACAACGATCAGACGATCTTGACGTACCAACTCAGAGAGGATGCTTTTTAAAGCACCACGGTACATCTTTTTATTAACTTTTTGACTGTGGTCCTGTGGTTTAGCTGCGAAGCTAACACCACCAGAGCGCCAGATTGGGCTCTTGATTGAACCAGAACGTGCACGGCCTGTGCCTTTTTGACGCCATGGTTTTTTACCTGAACCAGAAACTTCAGCACGAGTTTTCTGAGCACGAGTACCTTGACGAGCACCAGCTGCATACGCAACAACTACTTGGTGAACAAGCGCTTCATTGAAATCACGCCCGAAGGTAGTTTCGGAAACAGTCAGCGCGCTTTGCGCGTCTTTCATTACCAATTCCATTCCTATCTCCTTGACGTTAAGCCTTGACAGCCGGTTTTACGATCAGGTTGCTACCAGTTGCTCCTGGAACAGCACCTTTGACCAGCAGCAGGTTGCGCTCAGCGTCAACACGTACTACATCTAAGCTTTGAACAGTTACACGTTCATTACCCAGTTGGCCTGCCATTTTCTTGCCTTTGAACACTTTGCCCGGAGTCTGGTTCTGACCGATAGAACCCGGAACACGGTGTGACAAGGAGTTACCGTGAGTAGCATCTTGAGTACGGAAATTCCAGCGTTTAACTGTGCCAGCAAAACCTTTACCTTTAGATGTACCAGTAACGTCGACTTTTTTAACGTCAGCGAAAATTTCAACGCTAATGCTTTGACCTGCAGTAAATTCAGCACCTTCTTCAGTACGGAATTCGCGCAGAATACGGCCAGCTTCAACGCCAGCTTTAGCGAAATGACCTGCTTCAGGTTTAGTTACACGGTTAGCTTTTTTGCTACCAGTAGTAACCTGAATTGCATTGTAACCGTCAGTTTCTGCAGTTTTAACCTGAGTAACGCGGTTATTTTCAATTTCGATAACAGTTACAGGGATAGAAACACCATCTTCAGTGAAGATACGTGTCATTCCCACTTTCTTACCGACTAAACCAATCATTGTTTCAACCTCTCAATCGTTCGACGACCTGATTAACCCAGGCTGATCTGCACGTCAACGCCGGCAGCCAGGTCCAGACGCATCAGAGCATCAACGGTCTTCTCGGTTGGCTCAACGATGTCAACCAGACGTTTGTGAGTGCGAATTTCGTACTGATCACGCGCATCTTTATTAACGTGCGGAGAAATCAGAACGGTAAAACGCTCTTTACGTGTCGGCAGCGGGATAGGACCACGTACCTGCGCACCAGTGCGCTTAGCAGTCTCTACGATTTCCGCAGTTGATTGATCGATTAAACGATGATCAAAAGCTTTAAGGCGGATACGGATTCTTTGGTTCTGCATGAGACCAGAGCTCCAACTATTTTATAAACGTAAATGATTACTCCTCGCACCCATTTCGATTGATGGGGGAGTGTAATCGTCTTAGTGTAACCCCCATATCGGGAGTATTGTCTAAATGAGCAACAAATCGTTGGCTCAATACTGATATTTCAGTCCTAATAAATTAGGGCTTACTCATCAGTAAGCCCGCGCATTATACGTAAATTATTGCGAAACGCAAGCAATCGGGGAAAATATGTGCGAATTTTCTCATGGTCATAACAAAAAAACGCCCAACTCTGATGGATTCAGAAGTTAGGCGCCTATCAAAATCAAAAATCTCACAGAAGATTGAAATCTAAAGTCACTACTCTTCGATCACTTGAGCTTGTAGATAATTTTGAATACCTAAGCGAACAATTAAATCTAACTGTGTTTCTATCCAATCAATATGATTTTCTTCATCCGCTAAAATTTCAATCATCAGATCTCGGCTGACATAATCATGGATAGAATCTGCGTACTTAATTGCCTCTTTTAAGTTTTTTGCGCCATCAAGTTCAAGCTGTAAATCTGACTTAAGCATTTCTTCCACATCCTCACCGATGTTTAACTTACCTAAGTCTTGTAAATTAGGAATACCTTCAAGGAAAAGAATACGCTCTATGTATTTATCGGCATGTTTCATTTCATCGATTGATTCATGATATTCCATCTCATTGAGACGTGTCAGCCCCCAATTTTTAAACATACGTGCATGTAAAAAATATTGGTTAATTGCGACTAGCTCATTGCCCAACAATTTATTAAGGTGGGCTATCATTTTTTTATCGCCTTTCATTTGTACCCTCCATCGCTTCCAGTCTTTTAAGTGTAGTACTGAAATTGATTAGCAGAGTAATTTTTACACAAGCATTTATGTAAAAGGCAATAAAACTAATTGGAAGATAATTTGAAGGGTAAGCGATTATGCAACTTCAATAGCACAAATCTCTTCTAGCTGGATAAGCTCTTGTTGTAAAATCTCTCTTGTTTGCCGAATACACTTTCCACATTCACGACCGACAGGCAATACTTGTCGCAACCCTTTTAATGAGCTGACTTGGTATTTCCTTACCGCATTTCTGATTTGCTTATCTGTAATGGCTTCACAAAGACAAACGTACATATTTTTTAGCCTGTATAAATTATATACGTATATTTTAAATAAAAATGATTCGCATTTCAATTACCATTACAGATTATTTACACAGGCTTCTACATCTATATTTAATTTAAAAATAGTTCTCATTTCGACTCATATTTATTTACCGACACATAAGTTGCAATTCTGCAATAAGCATAACGAATTAATATCTAATAACTAATTTTTCTAAGAGAAATAATTTCTATGGAGAAGTTAAAACATTGGAGAAGGGATACGCGCAGATATAAAAAAGGCACCAATTAAGGTGCCCTTTTCTAACATTTTGTGATGCTATGTATTATGCAATGATTTTTGCAACAACACCCGCACCTACAGTACGGCCACCTTCACGGATTGCGAAACGTAAACCGTCGTCCATCGCGATTGGGTGGATCAGGGTAACGATCATGTTGATGTTATCACCTGGCATTACCATCTCTACGCCTTCTGGCAGTTCGATAGTACCTGTTACGTCAGTTGTACGGAAGTAGAACTGTGGACGGTAACCTTTGAAGAATGGAGTGTGACGACCACCTTCATCTTTGCTCAGAATATAAACTTCTGATTCAAATTTAGTGTGTGGCTTGATTGAACCTGGTTTAGCAAGTACTTGACCACGTTCGATTTCTTCACGCTTAGTACCACGCAGCAGAACACCAACGTTCTCACCCGCACGGCCTTCGTCAAGAAGTTTACGGAACATTTCAACACCAGTACAAGTTGTTTTCGCAGTCTCTTTGATACCAACGATTTCAACTTCTTCACCAACTTTGATGATACCACGCTCAACACGGCCTGTTACTACTGTACCACGACCTGAGATTGAGAATACGTCTTCAATTGGCAGCAGGAATGGACGGTCAATTGCACGCTCTGGTTCTGGGATGTAAGAATCCAGGTAACCTGCTAATTCAACAATTTTCGCTTCCCACTCAGCTTCGCCTTCCAGCGCTTTCAGTGCTGAACCGCGAACAACTGGAGTGTCGTCGCCTGGGAAATCGTACTGAGACAGAAGTTCACGAACTTCCATTTCAACTAATTCTAACAGTTCTTCGTCATCAACCATGTCACATTTGTTCAGGAACACGATGATGTAAGGAACGCCAACCTGACGACCTAACAGGATGTGCTCACGAGTTTGTGGCATTGGGCCATCAGTCGCAGCAACAACCAGGATTGCACCGTCCATCTGTGCAGCACCTGTGATCATGTTTTTAACATAGTCGGCGTGTCCTGGGCAGTCTACGTGTGCGTAGTGGCGAGTTGGAGTATCGTACTCTACGTGAGAAGTAGAGATGGTGATACCACGCGCTTTTTCTTCTGGTGCGTTATCGATTTGGTCGAATGCACGAGCAGAACCGCCGTAAGTTTTTGCCAGAACAGTAGTGATAGCTGCTGTCAGAGTAGTTTTACCGTGGTCAACGTGGCCGATAGTACCAACGTTAACGTGCGGTTTTGAACGTTCAAATTTTTCTTTAGACATTAGATTGTCCCTCTAAGACACGGAATCGGTGGTTAAACCACATCAACCAAGCAAGAAATTATTTCGCTTGTTTTTTTCAGGAGACAAATCAGGGAGATAATTGAGAACATAAGGGAAGTGGTGCTGATAGGCAGATTCGAACTGCCGACCTCACCCTTACCAAGGGTGTGCTCTACCAACTGAGCCATATCAGCACATCTTGGAGCGGGCAGCGGGAATCGAACCCGCATCATCAGCTTGGAAGGCTGAGGTAATAGCCATTATACGATGCCCGCAATGAACTCGGCTACCTGAGTTATCAGCTGTTAAACTGTTCCTTGAAGTTTCTATAAAGAAATCTTCTTGGAGATGGTGGTGGGAGAAGGATTCGAACCTTCGAAGTCTGTGACGGCAGATTTACAGTCTGCTCCCTTTGGCCGCTTGGGTATCCCACCTATCCAAATTTTTAATGGTGCCGGCACCAAGAGTCGAACTCGGGACCTACTGATTACAAGTCAGTTGCTCTACCAACTGAGCTATGCCGGCATCAAGTGCTGCGCATTCTAGGAAGAGTGAGCGCATGTTGCAACAAAAAAATTTAATTTTTTGTTCGTTTGCTTACATTTTGTTCGCTTTTTGTGATTTTGTTGATTTTTTAACTATTTTGAGATTAAAACATCAACAGTAGCTGTTAACTATAATCCATTATTATTTAGTCCGTAAAGCCCGATAATCGAATCAAAACATTTCAAATGTTATTATTTAGTCCCCATCACATTTTTAGGGCTCTGATTAATCGGTTATTTTCCAAGCGATCACACCTATTTTTTTTGTGTAATTCAAAAAAAATTCACAAATATTATAAAAAAACCTACGCCTCCCCCCCATCACTCGCTATGATGCTAGCAAATTTTTTGGATACGGGTGTTTAGGCAACCTGTCCAACCTGCATAAAATAGGCAGATGTTGGTTTATGAAAAAGAACGAAAATTTTATTACTACGCCATATTTAGAATTTGATAGAGAACATTGGGCAACACTCCGTGATTCCGTCCCTTTGACATTAACATCCAGTGAGCTTCTCGAGTTAAAAGGGATTAACGAAGAGCTTTCAATGGAAGATGTTATTGAAATTTATCTACCTTTATCGCGCTTATTGAATTTTTATATTAGTTCTAACTTACGTCGTCAGGCTGTCCTAGAGCAGTTTTTAGGAACTAGTGAAGCAAAAGTGCCTTATATCATCGGTATCGCTGGTAGCGTTGCTGTAGGTAAAAGTACAACAGCACGTTTATTACAAGCACTATTAACCCGTTGGCCTGAGCACCGTAAAGTTGATTTAATTACGACTGATGGCTTTCTTCATCCGAACCAAGTATTAAAAGATCGGAATATTATGAAGAAAAAAGGTTTTCCACAGTCTTATGACATGCGAAAACTGGTTAACTTTGTTTCTCAAATTAAATCAGGCGCGCGAAATGTCCGTGCCCCGGTCTATTCCCATCTAACCTACGACATTGTGCCTGACCAAGAACAAGTTATTGATCAGCCTGATATTTTAATTTTGGAAGGGCTCAATGTGTTACAAAGTGATATGGACTACCCACAAGATCCACACCATGTATTTGTCTCTGACTTTGTTGATTTCTCAATTTATGTTGATGCAGCTCCTGCTTTATTAAAACAATGGTACATCGGTCGTTTTCTTAAGTTTAGGCAAGGCGCATTCTCCGACCCAGATTCATACTTTCATAGTTATTCTAAATTGAGTGAAGAGGAAGCTGTAAATATTGCAGGTTCTATTTGGGATGAAATTAATGGGCTAAATCTCGAAGAGAATATTTTACCTACCAAAGAGCGTGCAAGCTTAATAATGACAAAAGGTGAAAACCATTCAATTCAAAATGTCAGACTAAGGAAATAAAATCTATATTGGCCGAAATTTTTCGGCCAATTATATATTACTCGTTTGGCCGTAATGATATTTCGCCGCCAATATAAGGAATTATGTCGCCATTATCTTTTTGTAGTAACAATGCACCTTGCTCATTAATTCCACGCTCAACGCCAGAAATAATATCATTACCGATCAGTAACTTAACTTTTCTATTTAAAAAATTATCAAGTTTAAACCATCTATCCAAAAACGGTTTTAATCCTTCTTTTTCAAATAAAATTAATGAATCTTTTAATGCTTGAATAATATTAGCCGATAATTCATTTCGTTCTATATCTTCAACTTCATCTCTCAAAGATGCCCACTCTTGCGTTATTGCAGTTGTATTTTCAATATTGGTTTTATTCATTCCAATATTAATGCCAATACCAATAATAATATGAGCAGCGTCACCTGTTTTACCCGTTAATTCAACTAAAATACCTGCAAGCTTTTTATCATTCATATACAGATCATTTGGCCACTTTACCTTTACTTTTTCTTTACTTATTTTGTTTAAAGTTTCCGCAATCACTATTCCAACAACAAGGCTCAAACCAACCGCAGCCGCAGGGCCTTGATCTAACTTCCAATACATAGATAAATACAAGTTACAGCCAAAGGGAGAAATCCATTGACGACCTCTTCGGCCTCGACCTGCACTCTGGTACTCCGCAAGGCAAGTATCTCCCGATGTTAAACTTGGAATGCGTTCAAGCATATACTGATTCGTAGAATCAATAACAGGTTCCACAATGATATTGACGCCATTAACGTATTGTTTGATCCTGTCTTTATTCAGTAAATTTATTTGGTAAGGCAGCTTATACCCTTTACTCGTCACCGTTTCGATGTTCAAACCCCATGAGCGTAATGTTTTAATATGTTTATTAATCGCAGCTCGGCTCATGCCAAGTTTGTCGCCGAGTTGCTCGCCCGAGTGTATTTGAGCATCCGATAAAATATCTATCAGCTGTAAAGGAATTGATGTCTCTTTCATTGAATATAATCCATTGCGTTAACCTCACCTTGACGACCAATAAACCGAACTTCAGGTTCTAAAATAATATCAAAACGCTTTGCAACGCTTTGGCTAACGTATTTCGCTAGGTTAACAACATCCCCCCCTGTCGCTTCATGTTTATTAATTAAAACAAGCGCCTGCTGAGTGTGAACTGCCGCTCCCCCTATTTCATGCCCTTTCAAACCACACTGGTCAATAAGCCAACCAGCCGCTAATTTCACGCTACCATCGGCTTGGATATATTGAGGACAATTTGGATTTTCTTGCTTAATTTTTGCTGCTTTTTCAGCTGAAATCACAGGATTTTTAAAGAAGCTACCAGCATTACCAGTAACTGCAGGATCAGGCAATTTACTTCTTCGAGTCTGGCACACTGCATCAAAAACTTGCTTAGGTGTTACTGTTTCGGGATTAAACTGTGTTAAGTCACCATAGGTAAGTTTAGGCTGCCATTTTTTTGCGAATTTCAGCCCAACGCTAACAATCACATAGCCCTGTTGGTACTCATGTTTAAAAATGCTATCACGGTAACCAAATTGGCACTCACTCGCTGCAATACGCGTTTCTTGATTTGTTTCAAGTGACAGAATATCCACATAATCACAAATATCTTTCAGTTCAACACCATAAGCACCGATGTTTTGAATTGGTGCGGACCCCGCACATCCAGGGATTAAAGCAAGATTCTCCGCACCATAGATACCTTTTTGTAGTAATTTTTCCAGTAATAGATGCCAATTTTCACCTGCCTGAACATGCACATACCAATAATCATCAGACTCTGTAATTTCAATACCTTTTAGCTGATTAATGATAACGACACCGCCAAAGTCCTCTACAAATAAAATATTACTCCCCCCACCAAGCAGCAATACTGGTAAATTATCATTTTTCGCTTTCAGCCATTGTTGATGGAGTGATTGTTTATTCTCTACTATAAAAACTGATAATGCTTTTGCATCAATACCAAAGCTGTTGAATGGTTTGAGTTCAGAAGTTGGATTCATTACTACCTTCAGGAAAAATATAACAATAATGAAGTAAGTCTATCAGCCAGACTTAATCGTGGGTAGCAAGAATAATAAAATAAGATAATTTCGGGATCATTATGGAATGATTTACTTACTTTTCATAAGCGTCAGAAAGCAAAAAGCCACCCATTGGGTGGCTTCTTATATTTAAAACCTAGCAGTTCCCTACTCTCACATGGGGAGACCCCACACTACCATCGGCGCTACGGCGTTTCACTACTGAGTTCGGCATGGGGTCAGGTGGGACCACCGCGCTATTGCCGCTAGGTAAATTCTTTTTAAATGCCGATTATATGGTGCTGATACCCAGATTCGAACTGGGGACCTCACCCTTACCAAGGGTGTGCTCTACCAACTGAGCCATATCAGCAATATGGTGCGGTCAGTTAGTACTGACACAACCTTTAAATTTAATGTCTGGCAGTTCCCTACTCTCACATGGGGAGACCCCACACTACCATCGGCGCTACGGCGTTTCACTGCTGAGTTCGGCATGGGGTCAGGTGGGACCACCGCGCTATTGCCGCCAGACAAATTCGGTTTCGTTCACGTTCAGCGCATTTCTTCGCTAAACCAGAACATCAATCTTGAACAAGCTGCTGTGTCCTTCACCTTTCGGCTTCTCACGCACATTCGAAAACTATCTCGTCTCTCTAAAACACCTTCGGTGTTGTCAGGTTAAGCCTCACGGTTCATTAGTATTGGTTAGCTCAACGTATCGCTACGCTTACACACCCAACCTATCAACGTCTTAGTCTTAAACGTTCCTTTAGGACCCTTAAAGGGTCAGGGAAGACTCATCTCAAGGCAAGTTTCCCGCTTAGATGCTTTCAGCGGTTATCTTTTCCGCACTTAGCTACCGGGCAATGCCATTGGCATGACAACCCGAACACCAGTGGTGCGTCCACTCCGGTCCTCTCGTACTAGGAGCAGCCCCTTTCAATCTTCCAACGCCCACGGCAGATAGGGACCGAACTGTCTCACGACGTTCTAAACCCAGCTCGCGTACCACTTTAAACGGCGAACAGCCGTACCCTTGGGACCTACTTCAGCCCCAGGATGTGATGAGCCGACATCGAGGTGCCAAACACCGCCGTCGATATGAACTCTTGGGCGGTATCAGCCTGTTATCCCCGGAGTACCTTTTATCCGTTGAGCGATGGCCCTTCCATTCAGAACCACCGGATCACTAAGACCTACTTTCGTACCTGCTCGAGCCGTCACTCTCGCAGTCAAGCTGGCTTATGCCTTTGCACTAACCGCATGATGTCCGACCATGCTTAGCCAACCTTCGTGCTCCTCCGTTACTCTTTGGGAGGAGACCGCCCCAGTCAAACTACCCACCAGACACTGTCCGCACCCCGGATAACGGGGCAACGTTAGAACATCAAACATTAAAGGGTGGTATTTCAAGGTTGGCTCCACGCAGACTGGCGTCCACGCTTCAAAGCCTCCCACCTATCCTACACATCAAGGCTCAATGTTCAGTGTCAAGCTATAGTAAAGGTTCACGGGGTCTTTCCGTCTTGCCGCGGGTACACTGCATCTTCACAGCGAGTTCAATTTCACTGAGTCTCGGGTGGAGACAGCCTGGCCATCATTACGCCATTCGTGCAGGTCGGAACTTACCCGACAAGGAATTTCGCTACCTTAGGACCGTTATAGTTACGGCCGCCGTTTACTGGGGCTTCGATCAAGAGCTTCTCCTTACGGATAACCCCATCAATTAACCTTCCAGCACCGGGCAGGCGTCACACCGTATACGTCCACTTTCGTGTTTGCACAGTGCTGTGTTTTTAATAAACAGTTGCAGCCAGCTGGTATCTGCGACTGGCTTCAGCTCCATGGGTAAACCACTTCACCTAATGCCAGCGTGCCTTCTCCCGAAGTTACGGCACCATTTTGCCTAGTTCCTTCACCCGAGTTCTCTCAAGCGCCTGAGTATTCTCTACCTGACCACCTGTGTCGGTTTGGGGTACGATTAATGATAATCTAGAGCTTAGAGGCTTTTCCTGGAAGCGGGGTATGAGCTACTTCGCCACCGTAGTGACTCGTCATCAGACCTCAGCATATAGTGAACCGGATTTGCCTAATTCACCTGCCTACATCCTTAAACCGGGACAACCGTCGCCCGGCCAGCCTAACCTTCTCCGTCCCCCCATCGCAATTATCACCAGTACGGGAATATTAACCCGTTTCCCATCGACTACGCATTTCTGCCTCGCCTTAGGGGTCGACTCACCCTGCCCCGATTAACGTTGGACAGGAACCCTTGGTCTTCCGGCGTGCGGGTTTTTCACCCGCATTATCGTTACTTATGTCAGCATTCGCACTTCTGATACCTCCAGCATACCTCACAGTACACCTTCACAGGCTTACAGAACGCTCCCCTACCCAACAACATCTAAATGTCGCTGCCGCAGCTTCGGTGCATAGTTTAGCCCCGTTACATCTTCCGCGCAGGCCGACTCGACCAGTGAGCTATTACGCTTTCTTTAAATGATGGCTGCTTCTAAGCCAACATCCTGGCTGTCTGAGCCTTCCCACTTCGTTTCCCACTTAACTATGACTTTGGGACCTTAGCTGGCGGTCTGGGTTGTTTCCCTCTTCACGACGAACGTTAGCACCCGCCGTGTGTCTCCCGTGATAACATTCTTCGGTATTCGTAGTTTGCATCGAGTTGGTAAGTCGGGATGACCCCCTAGTCGAAACAGTGCTCTACCCCCGAAGATGAGTTCACGAGGCGCTACCTAAATAGCTTTCGGGGAGAACCAGCTATCTCCCGGTTTGATTGGCCTTTCACCCCCAGCCACAAGTCATCCGCTAATTTTTCAACATTAGTCGGTTCGGTCCTCCAGTTAGTGTTACCCAACCTTCAACCTGCCCATGGCTAGATCACCGGGTTTCGGGTCTATACCCTGCAACTCATTCGCCCAGTTAAGACTCGGTTTCCCTACGGCTCCCCTATACGGTTAACCTTGCTACAGAATATAAGTCGCTGACCCATTATACAAAAGGTACGCAGTCACACCCTAAAGGGTGCTCCCACTGCTTGTACGTACACGGTTTCAGGTTCTATTTCACTCCCCTCGCCGGGGTTCTTTTCGCCTTTCCCTCACGGTACTGGTTCACTATCGGTCAATCAGGAGTATTTAGCCTTGGAGGATGGTCCCCCCATATTCAGACAGGATAACACGTGTCCCGCCCTACTCGTCGAGTTCACAACACTAACACCTTCGGATACGGGGCTATCACCCTTTACTGCCAGCCTTTCCAGACTGTTCTCCTGATGCTAATGCTGATTAAGACTCTGGGCTGCTCCCCGTTCGCTCGCCGCTACTAGGGGAATCTCGGTTGATTTCTTTTCCTCGAGGTACTGAGATGTTTCAGTTCCCTCGGTTCGCCTCGTTTGACTATGTATTCATCAAACGATAGTGCAACGAATTGCACTGGGTTTCCCCATTCGGACATCGTCGGTTATAACGGTTCATATCACCTTACCGACGCTTTTCGCAGATTAGCACGTCCTTCATCGCCTCTGATTGCCTAGGCATCCACCGTGTACGCTTAGTCGCTTAACCTCACAACCCGAAGGTGTCTTTTTATCAAACGACACGTAACGTCATGGCTGTGCGTGGTGAACTTCTTCGTTGGGTAGTGCTCGCCATGCTCACGTACTATTGTACGCTGCGCTTGCTGTGCGCTAGCCGCCTTGAATTTCACACTGCTCGCTCATACCACTCGCTTGTGTGTTTGAAAAACACTTCAAGTTGAGATTTTTGAGAGACTCTCACATTGTTTAAGCGATAAACAATGTGTGTTGTTTTCAATTTTCAGCTTGTTCCAGATTGTTAAAGAGCATAATTATTCGCAATAGACTATTTGACTAATCTATTCTGAATAATCAGAAAAATTTATGGTGGAGCTAAGCGGGATCGAACCGCTGACCTCCTGCGTGCAAGGCAGGCGCTCTCCCAGCTGAGCTATAGCCCCATAAAGGTATTTTCGGTATCAAATATAAATAATAAAATCATTATTTCGTTTGCTATTAGTATACTCAACGTTACCAATTTTGTTTAGTCTAGGCGTGGTTTAGCGAAGTTTACAAAGGTAAACGAGCTGAACCGCAACAACGAATAAACAAAATTTGGTAGGCCTGAGTGGACTTGAACCACCGACCTCACCCTTATCAGGGGTGCGCTCTAACCACCTGAGCTACAAGCCTATCGATACCGCACTTTAATTTCATCAGACAATCTGTGTGAGCACTTCACAAAAACACTTCAATGGTAAGGAGGTGATCCAACCGCAGGTTCCCCTACGGTTACCTTGTTACGACTTCACCCCAGTCATGAATCACAAAGTGGTAAGCGCCCTCCCGAAGGTTAAGCTACCTACTTCTTTTGCAACCCACTCCCATGGTGTGACGGGCGGTGTGTACAAGGCCCGGGAACGTATTCACCGTAGCATTCTGATCTACGATTACTAGCGATTCCGACTTCATGGAGTCGAGTTGCAGACTCCAATCCGGACTACGACGTACTTTATGAGTTCCGCTTGCTCTCGCGAGGTCGCTTCTCTTTGTATACGCCATTGTAGCACGTGTGTAGCCCTACTCGTAAGGGCCATGATGACTTGACGTCATCCCCACCTTCCTCCGGTTTATCACCGGCAGTCTCCTTTGAGTTCCCGACCGAATCGCTGGCAACAAAGGATAAGGGTTGCGCTCGTTGCGGGACTTAACCCAACATTTCACAACACGAGCTGACGACAGCCATGCAGCACCTGTCTCAGAGTTCCCGAAGGCACCAAAGCATCTCTGCTAAGTTCTCTGGATGTCAAGAGTAGGTAAGGTTCTTCGCGTTGCATCGAATTAAACCACATGCTCCACCGCTTGTGCGGGCCCCCGTCAATTCATTTGAGTTTTAACCTTGCGGCCGTACTCCCCAGGCGGTCGATTTAACGCGTTAGCTCCGAAAGCCACTCCTCAAGGGAACAACCTTCAAATCGACATCGTTTACAGCGTGGACTACCAGGGTATCTAATCCTGTTTGCTCCCCACGCTTTCGCACCTGAGCGTCAGTCTTTGTCCAGGGGGCCGCCTTCGCCACCGGTATTCCTCCACATCTCTACGCATTTCACCGCTACACATGGAATTCTACCCCCCTCTACAAGACTCTAGCTGACCAGTCTTAGATGCCATTCCCAGGTTAAGCCCGGGGATTTCACATCTAACTTAATCAACCGCCTGCGTGCGCTTTACGCCCAGTAATTCCGATTAACGCTTGCACCCTCCGTATTACCGCGGCTGCTGGCACGGAGTTAGCCGGTGCTTCTTCTGTCGGTAACGTCAATCGTTGATGATATTAGCATCAACGCCTTCCTCCCGACTGAAAGTACTTTACAACCCTAGGGCCTTCTTCATACACGCGGCATGGCTGCATCAGGCTTGCGCCCATTGTGCAATATTCCCCACTGCTGCCTCCCGTAGGAGTCTGGGCCGTGTCTCAGTCCCAGTGTGGCTGATCATCCTCTCAGACCAGCTAGGGATCGTCGCCTAGGTGAGCCATTACCTCACCTACTAGCTAATCCCATATGGGTTCATCCGATAGCGCAAGGACCGAAGTTCCCCTGCTTTGCTCCTTAGAGATTATGCGGTATTAGCTACCGTTTCCAGTAGTTATCCCCCTCTATCGGGCAGATCCCCATACATTACTCACCCGTCCGCCGCTCGTCAGCGGGAAGCAAGCTTCCCCTGTTACCGCTCGACTTGCATGTGTTAGGCCTGCCGCCAGCGTTCAATCTGAGCCATGATCAAACTCTTCAATTAAAAAGCTTGATGCTCAAAGAATCTTTACTGTCGTATGTCTTCTTACGAAAACATATTACCTATTAGTTCATATATATGAATTAACGTGTTAGTCACTCTTCAAGACTTAAAATCAAATATTTTTTTGATAGTGTCCTGTGAGTGCCCACACAGATTGTCTGATAAATTGTTAAAGAGCGTTGCAGCATTTCATCGTGAAATTTGACCTTCTGGGTCGTTGCTGCGAGGTGACGTATATTACGTTTTTCTTTTAGAAAGTCAAGTGTTTATTTTCAACTTTTTCTTTCTTCACCTCTGTTATCACTGGGTTTCCCCTTTTCGCCGAATCGGTTTGTCGTGACAACGGATGCGCATTATAGGGAGTCAGAAAAATCTGGCAACCCCTTTTTTGCATTTTTTTTTCGTTCGCTCAGCTTTTCAGCAAATTTAAGTTAAAGCGCTAGTTTTTCCAGCGAAATAAACCCTTCAGTTTCAAGTACAGGCCTTAAATCTTGCACAGCATCATTCATTAAGAGGCAATAAGCGAAGTCTTCTTCGTTAGAATCATGAATTTCTGCCTGATTGTTTATCAGCCAAACGGCTCTTCTAGCGATAGCAGAACCTGAATCTATAAACCTTGTTCCATCTGGTAAGACTTTTTCGAGTTCTTCTATTAATAGAGGGAAATGGGTACAGCCTAAAATAACCGTGTCTGGCGGTTCAGGCATTCTGATCCACGACCTTACCGTTTGAGCCACTTCATCTAACGGTAAAGTTTCCCCATGTAACTTTCTTTCTGCCAATTGGACTAATTCAGCAGAGCCCAGCGAAACCACTTTGCAGTCCGTAGCGAAACGGTCAATTAATTCTTTCGTGTACTCGCGATTCACAGTGCCTTTCGTGGCTAATAAACCGACCACGCCATTACGCGTGAGTTTAGTAGCAGGCTTGATTGCAGGAACCACACCGACTACAGGGAAAGTAAAGTGCGCTCTTAGATTAGGCAAACTGACGGTACTTGCAGTATTACATGCAATGATCGCAATTGTTAAAGGATGCTTTGCTGCTATTGCATTAACAATTTGATAGACCCTATCAATAATAAACTCTTCACTTTTTTCACCATACGGAAAAGCTTCGTTATCGAATGCATATATATAGTGCGCATTCGGGATCAGTTTTTTAACTTCGCGATAGACAGATAACCCGCCCACTCCTGAGTCAAACACAAGAATGGTCGGGCGAACAGATAAGGTGTTATCAGAAGTTGTAGCTTCCGGTAAGGAAATATTCTCTTCCAGCGGTGCGATAACCATACGCGGTCTCATAGTCTTTATCGAACATATTAGCTATTTTACCACGAATTGTGAGATGTGAAGTGATTGGATATGCAGCTGTGAGATCCCAAAGGCTAACGCCGCCGAGTTTTAGCTCCTGTGAAGAACCGTTGTCATAGAATGCAGTATCATAACGAGAGCCTATATACTGGTAAGTTAGCCCCATATCTACTGAATATATTGGCCAGTCTAATTGGTATTTGACCTGCTGTTTTGCTCTACGAGATAAAATTTTGTTAGTTTTATCATTTCTAGGATCAAGGTATTGCAATGTTACATTATGATGAAAAGTGCCAATTTGAAGCTCACCAGTCCACTCTACGCCTTTAATTACTGCTTTATCAACATTATAATATTGCCAATTTGTACCTGAATTCGATGTTATAAGATTATCAATATCATTTCGATAAGCTGTGAAACTCCAATAAAGAGGCCCAGTAACTCCTTCAACTCCCCCTTCCCATTGTTTACTTTCTTCAGGTTTTAAATTCTCATTAGGCCCCCACTTGCCATACAATTGGTCAAGTGTTGGTGCCTTATAAGCTGTTGCATAAGAACCTATTAATTTATACCCTTCAATAAATTCCCAACCAGCACCTGCTTGCCAAGTTGAATGCCATCCATATTCAGAGTGATGGTCACTACGAATTGCGCTTTCAATCGTTACATTATTAAATTGGTTTTGCCCTGTGATATATAACCCAGTGTCCTCTACAGAATGCTTTTTAGGAATAAAATTACTATTTGGTTGAATAGATTGTTTATTCCAATCAATCCCCGTACTAAGACCACCATGTTCTAATTTAAAGTTATTTCCCCATTGAACATTATATTGCTCAGAGTCCTTAATTGTTGATGATGAGTCATATCTTCCCTTTTTAGGATCAAAATCATAGTCTTTAACACGACTATAACTCGTTATTAACTGAGTCGAATAATTTCCTTTTATCAACTGTAAGCCAGTATCATAACTACGGCTTGATAGTTCTCGGGTATCAACACTTCCCCAACTTGCATCATATTTTGTTCTATTGTCATAGCCATGAGCCCTTACGAAGCCACTAAACTCATCATTAAATTGATGCTCAAGCCCCAACCATAATGTTTTATTCATAAAGCCATCACGATCTGGCTGCGGATTACCTCCCGTATTGCCTCTGGCTTCAACATCAAATCCCCAAGTGTAATTATATGAGCCTGATGCTGTTAGTTTTGTTTTTTCACCAATCTGGTGTTGAGTCGAGCCTGTATAATTTTGATATCCATAGCTTCCAATAGTAGCTTCTAGTGTAGTTCCTACCTCTGATCTACCAGTAATAATGTTAATTACACCGCCAATTGCATCGGATCCATAAACCGCCGAACGAGCACCCCGAATATACTCGATACGTTGAACCATCGATAACGGGATTTGACTCATATCCGAAGAACCAGCAACACCAGCTTGATTCAAACGAATACCATCAACGAGAACTAAAACATGCCCAGCATTTGCCCCTCGGACATATAAAGAACTTAACTGCCCTCTTCCTCCATATTGAACAATATCCACTCCTGGTAAACGTCTTAACACATCAATCACGGTATTTGACTGCCAATGATCAATATCTTCACGAGTGACCACTGTCACGGGCGCTAATATAGAAGAAATTGGTTGTTCGAAACGATTGGCTGATACGACAACTTCGTCAGCTTTATTATTTGCACTTGCCAGAGAAGAAACACCGCATAACACTGCCACAGCAGCGGCCGATAACGGCAGCAACTTGTTATTATTCATTATGATTACACTCGGAAAATCAATTAAATTAAAATTCCGCGAAGTTGAATAAAAGGTTCGCGCTGATATTCAACAAAGCGATAAGACGTGTGGCAGGTATCGGACTCATAAGTTCCAAAGCGTTATTTCTATAATAAAAGAAACAGAAAAATGCTTGTATATATCCTAAATAATTCAAGCTACATGTAGGCGGCAAGCGAAGACATCCCTAGGAGCATACTGAAGTATGTGACTAGGGTAGCTGAGCGATGCTAACACCCATGTAGCTTGAAGAATAACGGGGATACCTTAATTACCGTTGCGCGTCAGTCTTGGATTTCAACCAAATTCCCTCAACCACACACTGTTATCGTAAGTTGAATAGTTATGAGTGTCTACGGATCGATAATGAAAACTGGACATCTTCGCCGCATTCCCTACAATTTCGCCCCTGATATGAATTTTTTACTGTTTTATGGGGCCAAGTATGCCAAACACGTTGCACACCAAAGACTACGAACTGCAACTCGCAGAGAAAACTGACCGTTTAAAGGCTATGATGGCCCCGTTTAACGCACCTGAACCTGAAATTTTTTCATCTCCAACCTCGCATTACCGGATGCGGGCAGAGTTCAGAGTTTGGCATGATAATGATGATTTGTTTCATATCATGTTTGATAAAGAGACCAAAGAACGTATCCGTGTTGACCAATTCCCAGTGGCGAGTCAATTAATTAATGACATGATGGCTGAATTGCTACCATTAATTAAACAGAATGAATTACTACGCCATAAGTTATTCCAAATCGACTATTTGTCGACACTGAGCAACAAACTGATCGTTTCACTGCTTTACCATAAAAAATTAGGCGATGAATGGACCGCTGAGGCGAAAAGTTTAAAAGCCACATTGGTGGAAAAAGGCTTTGACCTGCAGTTAATCGGCCGCGCCTCAAAAACTAAAATCATGCTTGATAATGATTATGTAGATGAAGTGCTACTTGTAAATGGTAAGGATATGGTTTATCGCCAAGTTGAAAATAGCTTCACGCAGCCGAATGCACAGGTCAATATTAAAATGCTGGAATGGGCAATTGCCGCGACGCAAAATTCAACGGGTGACTTATTAGAATTGTATTGCGGAAATGGAAACTTTTCCTTGGCATTAGCACAAAACTTTGAACGTGTTTTAGCCACTGAAATTGCTAAACCTTCCGTTGCTGCAGCGCAATATAATATAGAAGCAAACAACATTAATAATGTGCAAATTATCCGAATGTCTGCTGAAGATTTTACCCAAGCAATGCAAGGGGCACGTGAATTTAGACGTTTGGAAGGTATTACACTAACGGATTACCAATGTAATACGATTTTTGTTGACCCACCACGTAGTGGTTTAGATGATAAAACCGTAGAACTTGTCCAGGGATACGACCATATTTTGTATATTTCCTGTAACCCAGAAACCCTTTGCGATAATTTAGTTGAGCTGACAAAAACGCATAAAATTGAGAAGCTAGCCTTGTTCGACCAATTCCCTTATACCCATCATATGGAAAGTGGTGTTTTATTAACGCGTCGCTAATTTTTAAATATATTCATAATCCATATAAGAACGCCGCAATATCCTGCGGCGTTTTAGTCTAAATACGTTTTTTAAACTTCGTTTTCAGTTTCTTGTTCAAGTGCTAGCTCAGCTTTTTCTTTCTTACGCGCTTTCCAGCTTGCATACATCCATAACGCTAGAATCACGATAAACGTCGCTGGAATAAAGTTAGAACCAATTTCAGGGTTCTGAACGCGTAAAATCGCGGCATAACCAAAGATCCCAATGAAAAAGCTGCCTGCAACAAATTTAGGGAGTCCGATTGGCATCGCTTGGTGTAAGTAGCGTTGGTGTAAACAATACGCAGCCAATACTAAGGTCAAAATTGGAAAAAATGAAAAGTCGACTAGCGAGTTGAACAACGTTGAAAAGGTTCCATGGGTTGCAAGTCCGATAACAAAGGCGAGCAATAGTGTACTTCTTTCATAACTTTTTTGATCCGTCATTGATTCTCCTTATTATTTAGTAAGGTCTGGGTCAGTTTGATTTTGTTTTTCCTGTTCACGGCGGTACCAATAGTAGGCGCCTTTAGCAATCATTCTTAACTGTAATACCAGCCGTTCTTCAAGATGTCTGCGTTTTTCTTCGTCAATATCAAGCGCTTCTGCGCCTGCACTAAAGACTATCGTTACCATCGCTTCAGCCTGCATCTCAGTAAAATGGCGAGGCATGCGACTTTCAAGTTCAAGGTAATCAGCTAATTCCGCAATAAAATGTTGAATTTCCCTTGCAACGGCAGCACGAAACTCAGCTGATGTGCCTGAACGCTCACGCAATAATAACCTAAAGGCATTGGGGTTATTACCAATAAACTCCATAAAAGTTGAGACTGATGTGCGGATCACACTCCCACCTTTTGCGATACGCTGCCTCGCTTGTCGCATCAGTTGACGTAACATCAAGCCACTTTCATCGACCATTGTTAGGCCGAGTTCATCAACGTCTTTGAAATGACGATAAAATGACGTTGGTGCAATGCCTGCTTCTCGAGCAACTTCACGTAAACTTAAGCTCGTAAAACTCCGTTCAGCGCTTAATTGGCTAAATGCGGCTTCGACGAGTGAACGCCGAGTTTTTTCTTTTTGTTTTGCTCTAACGCCAATAGTGTTACTCACGGTGATCCTAATTTCTATGTCATTAAATATTAATGAACGCATTATTGAAGGTTAATAATAAGCAAGAGTTCACCTTCTAGCATACCTGAAATTTCTTAATCTGGTTTAGAGAAAAATCGACTCTTACTGCAAATTAGCAATTTTCAGAATTTCGCATATTACCGACACCGCTTTCTTATATAGAGAAATGTTCTCACTTCCTTCTACCCTACCTGAACCCTAAAAAATAGATTCACCAAAAATGCACTTTATTTTTTGCTTTTCCCAGATGTGCTTTCTTCTCGAATTTCAGATTGAAGTAAATCAGTGAAAGAGATTCACGACGTTTTAATTAGAAAGACAAAGGGAACGGGAAATTAGGCGAAATAACCAACTAATGATAACATCTTGTTGTCATTTTGTTTTAGAGCAGGTCTTACCTCATGCAACTTACCCATTTTGATGCAATAGTTATTGGTTCTGGTCCTGGTGGCGAAGGCGCCGCGATGGGGCTGGTAAAACAAGGAAAAAACGTTGCTGTTATAGAACGTTATAATAATGTCGGCGGAGGCTGTACCCACTGGGGAACAATTCCCTCTAAAGCCCTCCGTCATGCTGTTAGTCGTATTATCGAATTCAATCAAAACCCCCTTTATAGCGATAACTCCCGTAGCTTAAGCTCCTCTTTCTCTGAAATTCTGCAACATGCGGAAACGGTCATTAGCCAACAAACTCGCATGCGCCAAGGGTTTTATGAGCGAAACGGTTGCCAGATGTTTTCGGGTGAAGCCACGTTTATTGATGATCAACATGTTAGTGTACGTTACGCCGATGGAAGCTGTGATGTTTTAAGTGCCGATAAGATAGTAATAGCAACGGGTTCACGCCCTTATTGCCCTTCGGATGTCGATTTCAACCATTCGCGAATTTATAACAGCGATACAATCCTCAACCTTACCCATGAACCTCGCCATGTTATTATTTATGGTGCAGGTGTTATTGGTTGTGAATACGCCTCAATCTTTCGCGGATTAGGTGTGAAAGTAGACTTAATCAATACGCGAGATCATTTATTAGCCTTCCTCGACCAAGAAATGTCTGATGCATTGTCTTACCATTTTTGGAATAGTGGCGTTGTCATTCGCCATAATGAAGAATATGAAAAAATCGAAGGTGTCGATGATGGTGTTATTGTTCACTTGAAATCTGGCAAGAAAGTGAAAGCTGACTGCCTATTATATGCCAACGGAAGAACGGGTAATACAGATGGCTTAGGCCTTGCAAATGTTGGCATTGACGCGGATGGCCGTGGTCTTGTTAAAGTGAATAAAGCTTACCGCACAACGAATGAACATATCTATGCTGTCGGTGATGTGATTGGTTATCCAAGTCTCGCTTCTGCGGCTTATGACCAAGGTCGAATTGCAGCACGTGCAATCGGTGGTAGTCTTGGTGATGCGCATTTAGTGGAAGATATTCCAACGGGCATTTATACCATTCCTGAAATAAGCTCTGTGGGTAAAACCGAACAAGAACTTACTGCAATGAAAGTGCCTTATGAAGTCGGCCGTGCACAATTCAAACATTTAGCACGTGCGCAAATTGCGGGAATGAATGTCGGTAGTTTGAAAATCTTATTTCATCGTGAAACATTGCAAATATTAGGTATTCACTGTTTCGGCGAAAGAGCGGCTGAAATTATACATATCGGCCAAGCGATTATGGAACAAAAAGGTGAAGGCAATACTATCGAATATTTTGTGAACACGACGTTCAATTACCCAACGATGGCAGAGGCTTTTCGCGTTGCGGCATTAAATGGTTTAAATCGACTATTTTAATTGCCTGTCTTGATGGTTGCCTCTTTTTGGCAACCATCATATCAATCTACTAAACGTTTATTTTAGCGCTTTATTCCTAAACTCTGTTTTTATAATAATTATCCATTGAGTTATAAATAGTTTCAGCTAATTGTTCATAGCGACCACGTAAAGGTGAACCTGGGCGATATACCAGAACAATTGTCCGCTTAGGTTCAGGCTCAATACAATTTAAGTAACACACGCCATCACGACACGCTTCATTTGGCACCGCCAAATCAGGTAAAAGTGTAATGCCACTTCCCGCTGCAACCATATTTCTTAATGTCTCTAAACTGGTTGCCCTAAAATGCGTATCTTCTTTTGCACCTGCTTGAAAACAAAAACCCATTGCTTGGTCACGTAAGCAATGCCCATCTTCTAACATTAATAATTTTTCACCTGACAGCTCCCCCATTTCAATGGTGTCGCGGTCATGCCATGGATGGCTTTCATAAATAGCCAGTTTCATTGGTTCTTCAAATAAAGGCACAACAATAAATGGCGCTGTTTCTTTCACATCAGCCAAAATTGCACAATCTAATTTGCCGCTATCTAATTGAGCTAATAGTTGCTGAGTTTGTGCTTCATGTAAGTAAATTTCTAACTTAGGATGAGCTTGGTGTAATTGTGGGATGATATGAGGTAATAAGTAAGGTGCGACCGTTGGTATTAAGCCTATATGCAGTGGGCCAGACATGCTTTCCCCTTGCAGAGCAGCCATTTCTTGCAACACTTTTATTTCTCGCAAAATAGTTCGAGCCTGTTCAACAAGTAATAAACCTTGCTGGGTAAAAAGAACTTTACGGCTCGTTCTTTCTAATAACATGACGCCGAGCTCTTCTTCTAATTTACGAATTTGACCGCTTAATGTTGGTTGGCTGACATGACAAGAATCCGCGGCGCGTCTAAAGTGTTTATGTTCGGCGAGTGCAACGAGGTACTCTAAATCTCGAATATTCATATTTCTTTTCCTTTCGTGAATTCTTTGTCAAACCAAAGATAGATAATACCAATCACTATATCGATATTGTTCTGTTTTATCTATTAATAAATTAATAAATATCGCCATACTTCACTTTTCATACAATTTCATGCAATAAAATGAAATAATTTGCAATATTTAGAAATAAAATTGTATCCCATGTTTTTGATTGGTGATATTGATGACAACTCAAAAATAATTAAATTTATTAACCATACAGTTTTCGAGATAAAGACCCAAATAGATGTAATATTCGTGTTTTTATAATATGTAACTCGTACCTTTTATTCTTAAAGCGTACAAAACAATTAAATTATTTTTGTCGAAAAAAAGCAACCATTGGCTTACTAGAAGTATTTATTAGATGGACACGCTAATATGAAGACTGAGTATATCGATATTAATAAACTGGCATATACAACTAAAGCCTCAATACTTTCAAATCACCTTGGAAGTTATGAATTCGAATGGCTGCGAAATGATCATAAAGAAGGGCTCGTTAAAATTAGATATCAATAAACTAAAAAGAGTGTTTCGAAAGGGCTCTAATAAAGAGCCCTTCAGACTGCTGACAGACCGATTAGGTTTGACTGCAGGTTGAATAGGTTTTGAAAATAAATTAGGAAAATCAATTTATTGATTTTCGGCTGATAACACAAAGCAGGAAAAACCACGTTTTTATCCTGCTTTGTCAACAACCTCAAGGGCTCTAATAAAGAGCCCTTTCTCAGATTGAGGGTCACCATAAACCTTATTGTTTTATTTAGTATCCCTCTAAACGTTAATAAATTACCTAGATAAAGTTATATTTATTTTCATGGTTGAAATATTTTGTTATATTTTCTTTCACCCACCGTTAAACTTTGTAAGATTTTATATAAAAATAAATGTAAAATCACGATTCCTTTCTGTTAAATCCCCACAAAAAGTTATTACACGCTTATAACCCTACTCCGTTCGCTAGAAGATCAAACCAACCAAAAGCACACCAAGAAAGTATAAAACCATAAAATTATGCAAAAATAGCAATTAATTAGAATTTTACACCACTTAAAACCAAAAGGGCAATTTAATAAACTAATGTAATCACGTTAGTTATCTTTATATTTTTAAACATTTCATTTTTTTGATTTACACATTTCTGGCATTTTTTTAATTATAATTCCTTCCCTCAAAACATCAGGGAATATTAATCACGAATTATTATTTTTAATCTATATAAGACATCTTCAATTTAAACATACAGCAAGTTGATTCACTAAAAATCAATGACGGAATACTATTATGAAAAATTCACTATTAATGTTAAAAAAATCATGTATTTGCTCATTAACCAGCTTATTTCTTGTAGCCGCTTTTACATCAATGAATGTGAATGCCAGCAATGATGAACACACCGGTATTATTCAATTTTCGGGTGCCATTGTATTTCCATCATGCTTCAATGAAATCAATGAAAAAAATATCAAAATGAAATGTTTGAATAGCCAATCGGATATGGTTACTAATAAAATAGACTTAAATGATGTGACAAATATCCAAGGGTGGAAAGTCATCAATGATGGTAGGGGTGAGTATTCATATAATTGGGTAAATGAGGATAAACAGATGGGAATGCTGACGATTAAATATATTTAATCAGAAACACGTTATGGGAATAGGGGTAGTCATACTACCCCCCATTTTAATATTCAACTCGCTATCACAGCCCCAATCGACTCTTCGCTTCCACTATCGCTTTCGCCACTTGTTTCTGAGATACCCCACCTTTTGCAAGCCGTTTATCTAAACATGATTGCAGCGAGAGAACCTCATATACATCTAATTGAATTGTTTCACTGAATTTCTGCAGATCGCTTAACGCCATTTCCTCTAACGCTTTACCTTGTGCTATTGCAGTCACCACCGCTTCACCCACAATATGGTGTGCTTCACGGAATGGAACACCTTTCGCCACTAGATAATCCGCCAGCTCCGTTGCATTTGCATAACCTTGTTTTGCTGCCTCTTCACAACGCGGACGACGAATTTGAATACCATCAAGAACCAGCGCAGCCATGTGTATGCAATCTAACCAAGTATCTAATGCATCAAACAGGCCTTCTTTGTCTTCTTGCATATCTTTGTTATATGCAAGGGGCAATCCTTTGAGTGTCATCATCATGCCAGTAAGAGCGCCTTGGACACGACCACATTTTCCACGGATCAATTCCAGTGCATCAGGGTTTTTCTTTTGTGGCATTAATGAAGAACCTGACGTTACTTTGTCAGATAACTCAACAAAACCCGCCTCCCCACTATTAAAGAAAATTAAATCCTCAGCGAAACGAGATAAATGCACCATACCAATGCTGGCATCAGATAGCAGTTCGAGAACGTGGTCTCTATCAGAAACGGTATCAAGGCTGTTACGCGTTGCCGATGAAAAACCTAACCAAGAAGCCAACTGCTCACGGTCAATATCGTACGCTGTGCCCGCTAATGCCCCGCAACCTAATGGACTAACATCCAAACGTTTTAAGGTATCTTTTAAGCGGCTTTCATCACGCGCTAACATTTCACCATAGGCTAAACACCAATGAGCAAATGTCACTGGTTGCGCTCGTTGTAAATGGGTATAGCCTGGCATCACGGCATCTTGATTATTTTCTGCAGTGATCACTAACGCTTTCTGTAGCTCAGTGACTGCTTCAAGTAATAATGCGACTTGGTCTTTACACCACAGTTTTAAATCTGTCGCCACTTGGTCATTACGGCTACGTCCTGTATGCAGCTTTTTACCCAAATCACCAACTTTATCAATCAGCTTACCTTCAACCCAACTGTGAATATCTTCCGCATCGCTTTGCAAAATAATGTCAGGGTTATCTTGAACTTCTTTTAATAATGTATTTAACGCTTGTTCTAAAGATTGCTGTTCGCTCTCTGTCAACACCCCGACGGTGACCAATGATTTTGACCATGCGACTGAACCGATAATATCTTGTTGCGCCAAGCGATAATCGAAACGCAATGAATCATTAAATTGTTTAAACCGCTGATCTGCCTGCTGACTAAAACGTCCACCCCAAAGTGCCATAACGGATCCCTACCTGATTGATAAAATAAGTTTTTAACACCCGACAGCTGTGTAACTGCCGGGTTACTGCGATTAGCTTTATTTTGCTTTGTTTTGTTCTTTCAGCGCACGAATACGTGAGGACAGGGAATAAAGACGGATAAACCCACCAGCGTGGCTGTGGTCGTAAACTTCATCTTCACCAAATGTCGCAAATTCTTCAGAGTACAAACTCTTATCCGCTTTTTTCTGAATCGCTGTTACTTGGCCTTTATACAGTTTCAGTACCACTTCACCCGTGACGTCTTGTGCTAAGGACTCTGCCGCTGCTTGTAATGAATGACGTAATGGCGCGAACCAACGGCCATCATAGACCACATACGACATTTCTAAACCTAGCTGCTCACGCCATTTGTAGCTGTCACGGTCTAATACTAATTGCTCAATCCCACGCAGCGCAGCCATCATAATGGTGCCTCCTGGGGTTTCATAGCAACCACGAGATTTCATACCGACTAAACGGTTTTCAACGATGTCGATACGGCCAACACCGTGTTTCGCACCCAGCGTGTTCAGTGCTTCTAAACACCCTAGAGGAGACAATGCCTTACCGTTAACAGAAACCACTTCGCCTTGTTTCACACCAACAGTCACCAGTTCCGCTTCATCTGGCGCATCTTGCGGATCAACAGTCCATACCCAGCAATCTTGGTTGGCTGCATTCCATGTGCTTTCTAATACGCCACCTTCAGTGGAAATATGCCATGCGTTTTCATCACGGCTATAGATTTTTTCAAGACTCGCTGTTGTCGGGATGTTACGCTCTTTCAGGTAATCGAGCAGCGCTTCACGAGAACGCAAATCCCACTCACGCCATGGTGCAACCACTTGCAGTTGCGGTGCTAACGCCGTATAGGTGCTTTCGAAACGCACTTGGTCGTTTCCTTTACCCGTTGCACCGTGAGCAACGGCATCCGCACCCACTTTTAATGCGATTTCAACTTGTGCTTTCGCAATAATTGGGCGAGCCATTGATGTGCCTAATAAATAGCTACCTTCATATAACGCACCCGTTTTTAATACTGGATAGATATATTCTTTGATGAACTCTTCACGTAAATCAACGACATAGCATTCTGATGCGCCTGATTGCAGTGCTTTTTTCTCAACACCAACGAGATCTTCCCTGTCTTGTCCCACATCGGCAACGAATGCAACCACTTCACAACCGTCATAGTTTTCTTTCAACCATGGAATAATTGCCGAGGTATCTAAACCACCAGAGTATGCTAATACAATCTTTTTAATGCCCTTTTTCATAACGTACCTATCCGCTCAATTAATTTTTTATGTGTATGGCTCGATTACGATGCCAAGATCCGAGTTCCAATTGCTGTACCATTAAACAGCTCAGGAAGTTGTTCTGCGTGACGCCAACTTGCAATATCGACGGAGCGTTGTAGTGCGTTAGCTGCGTCTAATGCAGCATTCACCTTAACAATCATTCCATCTGTAATAATTCCTTGGTCGATGAGTTTCTGCGCTTTTTGCGTGGTCATCTCATCAATTTTTTGGCCTTTACCATCTAAAATGCCACTGACATCCGACAATAAAACCAGATCGGCATTGAGTGCTTGGGCTACAGCGGTTGCGGCTTGGTCTGCATTCACATTCATCAGCTCACCTTGTGCAGTGATCCCAATAGAACTGATGATTGGCAAATAACCCGCACTAAGCAGCAATTTTAATAGTTTGGCGTCACCTGGTTTTGCATTCCCAACATGACCCAGTTCGTCATTTAACTGTGTGACAACCGCACTTTGTCCGTCACCGAGTGATAACCCCACCGCGGGCAACTGGTGTTTGATGCTCCATGCCAGTAAGGTTTTATTTGCCGTACCCGCTAAAGCCCCCGTAATAATGTCAATTTGATCCGCGGGTGTGACACGCAGTCCTTGCTTTTTCACCACAGGAAGTTGCAGTTTCTGCATTAATTCATCAACTAGACAGCCTCCACCATGGACAATTACCAGCTCACGCTTATGCGTTTGGCGGTAAGTTTGAATGGCAGTAAAAAGTTTTTCTAACGCTTCGGTACTATCGAGTAACACACCGCCCAATTTAATCACTAAGGGTTGCATGGGTTGTCCTTATTAAAGTAATGACTGAGTTTCATTGAAACCAAAACGAATATTCATGCACTGTACAGCCTGTGCAGCGGCACCTTTTAGTAGGTTATCTTCTGTACCGACTAAAATCAGGTGTTCCCCTTTCAATACATAACCGATATCACAAAACGGTGTGCCGACCACCGATTTCAATGCAGGAACGCCTTTATCATATAAACGCACCAATGGTTTGTTTTGATATGCTTCTTTAAACGTTTCGCCAATTTTCTCTGCCGTAACACCTGCTTTCACCTTGCATGTAATAGTGGCAAGGATCCCCCTTGAGAAGTTGCCCAGATGCGGCGTGAAAATCACTTCTTGCCCTAAATGTGTGGAGATTTCAGGTTGATGGCGATGGGTGAAAATACCGTATGGCTGCAAACTCACTTCACAGAAGCTATTTGTCATTGAGGCCTTACGCCCTGCCCCTGACACACCACTGGTTGCATTGATAACAGGCCACATGTTGTTGTCTAATAATTTTGCGTCAATTAACGGCTTTAACGCGAGCTGTGAAACGGTTGGGTAACAGCCTGGCACTGCAACTAATTGAGCTTGACGAATTTTATCGGCTTGCCATTCTGCCAAACCGTAAACTGCTTGCATTAACCATTCGGTATTTGTATGTTCAAAGCCATAGTATTGCGTGTAGAACGCAGGATCTTGAACGCGGTAAGCACCCGACAAATCGAATACCACACAGCCTGCCTCAAGGAATTGCGGAGCGATATCGTGGCTTACTTCGTGCGCCGTGGCGAGGAAAACAACATCAATACCTTTTGCCGCCTCAGCCACATCAGTTAATGGCTGTACAGGAAGGTCAATAATGCCTTTATACTGAGGATATAAATCAGAAAAACATTTATTTGCATCGGCACTTTGCTTCGATACCATCAACCCTTGAAGGTTAATTTCAGGATGACGTTGCAAATAAGCGGCTAATTCTGCTCCAGTATAGCCACTAGCCCCGATAATGAGTGTGTTCAACATGTGCTTTCTACCTTGTACTCGTGACTCAAACAGTTTAATGTGTATTTTTATTCAAATAAAGTGCATGAATATTGATACTATTATGGATTAAGGCTGTCAACAGTGAATATTAAATTACCTGCATTTATTGAGATTTATCGTCAATTAATTGCCACTCCATCGATTAGTGCAACTGATTCTCATTTGGATCAAAGCAATAAAGCCCTTGTGGAACTCCTTGGTGGATGGTTAGAGACGCTGGGGTTTTCGGTCAATATTCAGCCCGTACCGGAAACACGTGATAAATATAACCTGCTGGCTTCCATTGGAGAGGGTAATGGCGGCCTGATGCTATGTGGGCATACCGATACTGTGCCTTTTGATGATGGACGTTGGAGTAAAAACCCTTTCGAGCTTACTGAACATGATGGTAAGCTTTACGGTCTTGGTACTGCTGACATGAAAGGCTTTTTTGCTTTTATTGTCGATGCATTGCGCGATATGGATCTTGCCAAACTCAAGCGCCCTCTGCATATCCTTGCGACAGCCGATGAAGAAACCTCGATGGCAGGAGCCCGTTACTTTGCAGCGAATACAGCACTGCGCCCTGATTTTGCCATTATCGGTGAGCCAACCTCATTACAACCGATACGTGCACATAAAGGCCATTTATCTAACGCTATCCGCATTACGGGGCAATCGGGACATTCAAGTGACCCTGAACGTGGTGTAAATGCCATTGAGCTGATGCATGAGTCGATTTCTCATTTAATGACGCTGCGTAACACATTGAAAGAGCGTTTTAATAACCCAGCTTTCGTGATCCCTTATCCCACCATGAACTTTGGTCATATTCATGGCGGTGATGCGGCGAACCGTATTTGTGGTTGCTGTGAATTACATATGGATATTCGCCCATTACCAGGGCTGACATTGCAAGATTTGGATGAGCTATTGAATGATGCACTCGAACCTGTGCGGGCAAGATGGCCAGGTCGTTTGGCGATTGAGTCAATGCACCCACCGATCCCAGGTTATGAATGCCCGACAGACCACAAAATGGTCGCCGTGATTGAGCAGTTACTGGGTCAAAAAGCGGATACCGTGAACTACTGTACCGAAGCGCCATTTATTCAAGAACTTTGCCCTACTTTAGTCCTCGGCCCAGGTTCTATTGAACAAGCTCATCAACCCGATGAATTTATCGATATGCGCTTTATCGAACCTACTCGCCAATTAATTAGCCAAATGATTGAGCATTTCTGTTTCACCGAATAAATCTAACTAGCCACTCATATAAACGCGACGCTGAAAAGAGTCGCGTTTTTTTATCATGAATTTTTTTCCTGTTCTGACTGAAAAAACATCAGCGACATAATTTAATTTAAGTATTGACTATTGATACCGATCTGGTAATTTCTATTTAGACGTCTAAACGTATAGATGCATACATGGATATAATAATTTACAAAGATAATAGTTAGTCTGCTAATTGCGAGGTTACAGGGTATGAGTTTTTTTCACGCGAATCAGCGCGAGGCGCTAAATCAAAATTTAGCTGAATTAGATGGCCAAATTAATGTTTCATTCGAATTTTTCCCACCTCGCAGTGAAGAGATGGAGCAGACGCTTTGGAAATCCATCGATCGGCTCAAAAACCTGAAACCTAAATTTGTCTCTGTTACCTATGGCGCTAACTCAGGCGAACGGGACAGAACCCATAGCATCATTAAAGATATCAAAGACAAAACTGGCTTAGTAGCTGCACCACACTTAACCTGTATTGACGCAAGTAAAGATGAATTAAAATCTATTGCTCGTGACTATTGGAATAATGGTATTCGCCATATTGTTGCCTTACGAGGTGATTTTCCCGATAGCAGCCATAAACCTGATATGTATGCGACAGATTTGGTTGAGTTATTAAAAGGCGAGGCCGATTTTGATATTTCAGTCGCGGCTTACCCTGAAGTTCACCCTGAAGCCAAAAGCGCACAAGCTGACTTAATTAACCTGAAAAAGAAAATTGATGCAGGGGCTAATCGCGCTATCACCCAATTTTTCTTTGATGTCGAAAGCTATTTACGTTTTCGTGACCGCTGCGTAGCAACGGGTATTGATGTGGAAATAGTGCCAGGAATTTTGCCTGTGTCCAATTTCCGCCAATTAGAGCGTTTTGCCAAACTGACCAACGTGCGCATCCCTGCGTGGATGAGCAGAATGTATGAAGGGTTAGATGATGACCCAGAAAGCCGCAACCTTGTTGGGGCATCCATCGCGATGGACATGGTGAAGATCCTCAGCCGCGAAGGCGTGAAAGATTTTCATTTTTACACACTGAACCGTTCTGAGCTCACCTATGCCATCTGCCATACTTTAGGGGTTAGGCCTTAATCCCTCATTGTCGTGATGCGTTTTTGATAATACATCACGGCATTGCTTGCTTTATGAAAGCGTTCTAATTCCACTTAGTTATACTCATTGAACATGATGAGCGAAGCTCAATCACTCAGCGAGTATTTATCCTTAAAAAGTACCGTACCTTACTACGATATGCCACCTTGGAAAGAGGGCGTTGCTGAAGGCTTAATCAAGCACGCAAAAAAATACGGTACTGAAGATGCCATGACGTCTAAAATCAGTGGCTACACACTTGATGGCGATATTAGGGCTTCCTATTTAAATGCAGCCCAGTATATTCCACCAACCCCAAACCAATTAAATTAGCTAAAGAAGAAGCAACTAATAAGAAGATTGCTAGTTTAAAATCCAACGATAAAATCCATGAATTCATTACACCAAAAAATGAATGGGAAAAATGGGATCAATGGAAAGCAAATCAATAAAAAGTAAAAAGGTTACCTTAATAGGTAACCTTTCAATTCTCAGCTAAATCGGTAACTCGCTACTAACCTGTATTACGCATCCCTGCCGCAACACCAGCAATAGTCACCATCAGTGCTTGTTCAACACGTGGATCTGGGTGTTCTTGTTGGCGAGAACGGTGCAGTAATTCTGCCTGCAACACGTTAAGTGGATCGGTATATACGTTACGCAGGGCGATAGACTCGGCAATCCACGGTAAATCCGCCATAAGTGCTTCGTCTTTCGATACCGCCAGCACACTCTTAATATCATCCGATAACTGGTCACGCAGTTTTTGCCCCAATGGCCACAAACGCTCTTCCACTAAACGGTGATCATAGTATTCCGCCAGCCACAGGTCAGCTTTGGCATACACCATCTCTAACATCGCAATTCGCGTATTAAAGAACGGCCATTGCTGCCACATTTCATCGAGCACAGATTGCTTGCCCTCTTGCTCAATTACATGTTTCAGTGCCGCCCCAGCACCTAACCATGCAGGGAGCATTAAGCGGTTTTGCGTCCAGGCAAAAATCCATGGAATTGCACGCAAGGTTTCCACACCACCCGTCGGGCGACGTTTTGCTGGACGTGAGCCTAATGGTAATTTACCAAGTTCTTGCTCGGGGGTTGCAGCACGGAAGTAAGGGACAAAGTCTGGCTGCTCACGCACATAGT
Source organism: Providencia xihuensis (assembly GCF_041953405.1). Lineage (NCBI taxonomy): Bacteria > Pseudomonadati > Pseudomonadota > Gammaproteobacteria > Enterobacterales > Morganellaceae > Providencia > Providencia xihuensis. The sequence goes on from NZ_CP169565.1 coordinate 4,314,429, forward strand.
CTCGGTACATAGTACAAGAAACGTCAGACAGCGAATCCATGACAGATTTCCACTCATTTTTTGGCTCTGGTGGTGGTAATAAATTCGCTTCTAAAATCGCACTTGCATACAACGCAAGGCTGCTAATGGTGACTTGTGGTAGACCGAATTTAAAGCGGATCATTTCCCCTTGTTCAGTCACGCGTAAGCCACCCTTTAAACTTCCTGGTGGTTGAGACAGTAATGCAGAATGTGCTGGTGCACCGCCGCGACCAATGGTACCACCACGGCCATGGAATAACGTCAGCGTAACACCTTCTTTTTCACACAGTTTAATTAACGCATCTTGCGCACGATATTGCGCCCATGATGCGGCCATCACACCCGCATCTTTCGCGGAGTCTGAGTAACCAATCATCACCATTTGGCGGTCATCGATAAGCTCACGATACCAGTCAATGCTTAACAGTTTTGTCATGACGCTTTGTGCGTTATTTAAGTCCTCAAGGGTTTCAAATAACGGAGCAACAGGCAGTCGAATAGAAGCACCCGCCTCTTTGAGCAATAATTTGACTGCTAAAACATCTGAAGGGACTTTTGCCATTGAAATCACGTAGGCTGCGATGGAATCATTCTTCGCTTTCGCAATCACGCGGCACGTTTCAAACACTTCTTGGGTTTCAGCACTTGGTTGCCAATCTTGCGGGATCAATGGACGGCGGGACTGCAATTCTGTTAATAAAAATTGCTGCTTTTCTTCCTCAGACCACTGTGCATAATCGCCTAATCCCAAATACTGAGTAAGTTCTGCAATCGCATCGGTATGACGTGTGCTTTCTTGGCGCACATCGATACGCACCAGTTGTAAACCAAAGCTGCGAATACGGCGTAAGGTATCTAACAACTGACCATTGGCAATAATTTTCATATTGCAGGCAATCAATGATTGATAACAGGCGTATAGCGGGTCCCATAATTGGGCGTTATCCGTTAACAGATCTGCAGGTGGCAGAACTTGTTCGCCTTTCACACGACGTTCTAAATATTCTAACGTAGAGAATAATTGACTGCGCAGGTTTTTTGCGATCTGACGATAAGGTTCGTCAACATCGTCTCCCCCTGCTAACGCACGCAGCTCAGGTGTGGCTTCCGTCATGGATAACTCAGAGACTAGAACCTGAATATCTTTGAGGAATAAATCTGCCGCTTTCCAACGGCTTAATAGCAAGACGTGGCGAGTGACATCTGCTGTTACGTTTGGGTTACCATCCCGGTCGCCACCCATCCATGATGTAAAACGGATTGGGTTAGCTTCGACAGGAAGAACAGCCCCAATAGACTCTTCCAGTTGCTCGTTAAACTCGCGTAAAAACGCAGGAACCCCTTCCCACAACGAATTTTCTACAACCGCAAATCCCCATTTTGCTTCATCAATTGGCGTTGGGCGAATTTTACGGATTTCGTCCGTATGCCAGGATTGAGCCACTAATTGGCGCAGACGGCGCATGATGTTATTACGTTCATAGTCGGCAATATCATCGTGATCGAGTTGTGATAAGCAATTATTTACCTCGACCAATTTGTGGATCAGAGTACGACGCGCAATCTCAGTTGGGTGCGCGGTTAACACCAGCTCAATGGATAACTGCTCCACCGCTTTTTGGATATCGTTATCGGTAAAACTTTTGTCTTTTAAGCGGCTGAATAATTTTTTCAGTGCCACTGGGTTGCTTGCCGCTTCCCCGTGTGGAGAAATACTGTGGTACTGCTCAGCCACGTTAGTCAGGTTTAAAAATTGGTTAAATGCCCTTGCAACGGGAAGCAATTCATCATTCGAAAGGTTTTGTAATGTCATCAACAATTTTTGGCGTTGAACTTCATTACCTGCACGGGAGGATTTGGAAAGCTTACGAATGGATTCAACTTTATCAAGTATGTCCTCGCCTAGTGCTTCCTTGATGGTATCGCCGAGTAGCTTACCCAGCATACTGACATTACTGCGCATTGCGGAATATTGCTGATTCATGAGACTCCTGACCTTGTGCTTCTGGCAGAATGCATCCCCGCACTAAGCACGGTTAACAGACTGCGACCTGTTTCCTGTAACAAAATTTCAGTCGGCTGCGTTAGAGTTGTCGTTTTGTGATGCAGCCCGCTAAATTTACCCTTGAGTGTATATTCATATCAGAAAAAAATGGCTTTGGGGGATTTTTCTGAAATTTAATTACAGCCTTATTTTTATTAATTTTTCTTATTTAAGTATTGTTTCAGCGCAATATATCGTCGATTCAGCACTTTTAAGACATGAATAATGTTGAAGAATTAAATCATCAGAATAAAAAAAGGGAAAAAATGGCGAGAATTAAAAAATTTCATGGATGCATTGGCGCTCTTTATAAAAATAAGAGCACCAATACAAACAAAAAATAACTACAGCAATTGAGATAATCGGTTTAAATCCGATTGAATTGCCCCAGCAGTGACATCGCGCCCAGCACCAGGGCCGCGGATGACTAATGGGTTATCACGATACCAACGACTTTCGATAGCAAATACATTATCGCCTGGCAATAATGAAGCCAATGGGTGGTCTGGTTTTACCGCTTCCACACCCACTTTCGCTTTCCCTTTCACTGCATCAAACCGAGCCACATAACGCAGCACTAACCCTAGTTCTTGTGCCGCTTCTAAACGCTGTTGCATTTGCTCGTTGATCACCGCGCTGTTTTCGAAAAACTCATCCAAAGAACCTGTCTGTGCTTGTTTTGGTACTAATGATTCAACACGTACTTCATCGGGTTCAATATCATAACCCGCCTCACGTGCTAAAATAATCAATTTACGCATCACATCTTGCCCAGAAAGGTCAATTCGTGGGTCAGGTTCAGTTAAACCCTGCTGCCACGCTTGCTCGACAAGTTCGCTAAACGGTACTGAGCCATCAAATTGCAAAAATAACCAAGACAACGTCCCCGAGAAAATACCGCTAATCGCCAGTATTCCATCTCCACTTTCTTTCAAGTCACGCACTGTGTAGTTGATGGGTAACCCTGCACCTACAGTCGCGTTATACAACCAGTGGCGACCTGTTTTTGAAAAGGCGTCACGAATTTGGCGATATTGCTCTGTTTGTGCCGCCCCAGCGATTTTGTTGGCACTGATCACATGGAAACCATAACTGGCAAAATCTATATAGCTTTCCGCTAATGCCTCACTGGCTGTAACATCTAAAACCACTAAGTCATCATAAGGATGGGAACGCATCCAAAGAAATAAGTTGTCGTCTGCATGTTCAATGGCTTCATCGTCAAAAAAGGCTAATGCACGACTTGGGTCGATACCTTGATAATTCAATAAGCTGCGACGACTATCCACCACACCTGCCAACACAAAATCGAAATCACTGCGAGCAGAGATATTCGGTTGTTCTGCCGCGAAAAGCTCTAACCAACGTGCGCCAATATTCCCTTTACCAAATAACACTAAGCCAATACGTTTTTCGGCGCGGAACAAGCTTTGGTGCATACCTTGGATCAGGTGCTCAGTTTGATTAGTTCGCAGCACTGCAACCAAACTAATGGCATCTTCTGAATGCCAAATGAATTCGACAGGCTGGCCTTTAAGCTCTTCATAGAAACGATGGCTATGTAGTGGTTTTTTGCAAACACCTGCGCCAACTAAAGCGACTAAAGAAAAACCTTCCCGTAACGATAATGCCCCTGGTAAAGCCGCTTCTTCGAGAACATTTAGCGCACTTTCGACAATTTCAGAGGTATAACACAATTGAATTAACGCACGGTCATCGTGAATTCCCCGCGCAAGTGGACGTAACTGAACGCGTTTGAGCAGTAAGTCCACATCTTTGCAAATTTGTTTGAAATCACGACCTGCTGCAATACGCAGCTCAATCAAACAGACATCATCATGGCTTGTGACAATTTTTGCCCCTGCACCAGAGGCTAAAACGCGTTCAATTTTTGTAGAGCCCTGCTCTGGCTGGTAACTACACCTAAGTTGCAAATCAATATTGCTTACAGAAACAGGCTGTAAAGTACGTGTATGTAAAACAGGAGCCGCTAAACGCGCTAATTCACTTGCTTCATCAAGGCGCAATAAGGGCAGCAAACAGGCATCTTTCACTTTACGAGGGTCCGCACTGTACACCCCTGCAACATCACTCCAAATTGTGACTTTTGCCACATCTGCCAATGCTCCCACTTGGGTCGCCGAATAATCACTCCCATTGCGCCCCAATAGAACTGTTTCACCCTGCTGATTACGCGAGATAAACCCAGTCACAACAATACGGCGATTAGGTAATTGCGTTAACTGCTGCTGTAATAAATAGCGTGATTTTATTTCATCAACTTGTGGCTGTGCAGCACGTTCAGCGCGTAGAAATAGACGTGCATCTAACCAAGCACTTGGCATGCCAGTTTGTGTGAGTACTTCCGCCATTAAGCGTGCCGACCAAATTTCACCATGGCCAACCACTTCCGCATAAACCGCATCATTAACGGGATGATCAAGCAAAGCGCTTAAACGCTCTAAGTCTTGAATAAATAACCGCCCTAAAGTCTCTGCCTGTTTTTCTGGCAAAAGATTTTCAATTAGCTCAAGCTGATAACGACGTAAAGATTGCTGTACCTGATGAGCCGAAATACGGTCACTTTGGCTCAATTTCAGCCAATTAATCAATTGATTAGTTGTACTGCCAGCTGCAGAAACCACCATTAAATCATCGGGTTGGCTATAGTTTGCCATAATAGCTGCGACCCGCTGATAACACTTTGCATCCGCTAAACTACTTCCCCCAAACTTATGTAACTGACGGTGACAAGGAGCCACCTCAACCGCTGTTAGTACACTCATCAAAAAACTCCGCTAACGTTGTGCCGCAACCTTAAATGCTTGATCTAAATCTGCAATTAAATCCTGCACATCTTCAATCCCGACTGAAATACGCAATAAACTGTCTGTAATACCTGCCTCAAAACGCGCCTGTGCTGACATCCCTGCATGGGTCATTGTGGCTGTATGTGAAATCAATGTTTCTACCCCACCTAATGATTCCGCTAATGTAAACAGCTTTAGTGCACTCAAGAAATGACGTAATTGTGACTCATCACCTGCAAATTCAAAACTTAACATCGCCCCAAACCCTTTTTGTTGTTTGAGTGCAATTTCATGGCCTGGATGATCTTCCAGTGCAGGATAATACAATTTTTTGACCAAAGGCTGAGCTTTAAGATATTTTACGATTTCATGTGCATTTTGTTGTTGCTGTAAAATACGCGGGGACAAGGTTCGAATGCCCCTTAACAATAAATAGCTATCAAACGCCCCGCCTGTTACGCCAATATTATTGGCCCACCACGCTAATTCTATTGCCCATTTCTCTTCTTTTGCAATCACAACCCCTGCCACAATATCTGAGTGACCATTAAGATATTTTGTACACGAATGCACAACAAAATCGGCACCGAGCGAGATAGGTTGCTGAAGTATCGGGCTCAAAAACGTGTTATCCACCACGACCAATGCGCCAACTTCATGGGCTAACTGAGTAATCTGCTGGATATCAAAAATTCTTAATAGCGGGTTACTTGGCGTTTCGATAAGAACTAATTTTGGTTTTTTCGCCAACGCCGCTTTTAATGCCGTTTCATCACTTTGGTCGACAAACTGAACTTGATATGCCCCGCGTTCATGCAGACTGTTAAATAAACGGTAGCTGCCGCCGTAACAATCATGTGGGGCGACTAATAAATCTCCTGGTCGCAAAAATACAGTACATATTAGGTGAAGCGCCGACATACCGCTATTTGTCATCACTGCTCCGCTACCACCTTCCAGCTGTGCCAATGTTTTTTGCACAATATCACGTCCTGGGTTGCCACGACGTGAATAATCATGAGCCCGAGGCTCATTAAAGTCAGTAAAATTATAGGTACTGGATAAATAAATGGGAGGCACTACGCAACCAAATTGTTGGTCTTCATTTAATCCATTATGAATTGCGATGGTTGACGGCTTGTAAGTCATAAACGCTTCTCCTGAACAGTGATAGACCAAATCATACCCATTGGATGTTTAGACGTCAACATATCTAGACGTCTAAACCTCTTTACGTTTATATCAAGTAATGGAATAATCAGCCTTAATAATTATGTGTTAATTGATAGTCAATCGCATAAGTAGGCTTAGATCGTTAATTTTACGCAATATTTTGTGTTAAACTACATTAAGTCGCGCCTAACATATATGCAGGCATTCTCGATTTAGAGCTTAGAATAAGTTTCTATTAAAAAGAATATGCATATTATTTTTTATTATTACTGAAAATATCCAAGGTATCTCATGGCTGAATGGAATGGTGAATATGTCAGTCCGTATGCTGAACATGGCAAAAAGAGTGAGCAAGTAAAAAAAATTACAGTATCTATTCCGTTAAAGGTACTCAAAATTTTAACTGACGAACGTACTCGCCGTCAGATTAACAACTTACGTCATGCCACTAACAGTGAATTACTGTGTGAAGCATTTTTACATGCGTTCACTGGACAACCACTGCCAAATGATGAAGATCTGCGTAAAGAACGCAATGACGAGATCCCAGAAGCCGCAAAAGAAATTATGCGCGAATTGGGTATTGACCCAGAAACGTGGGAATATTAATTCTTACGAATTGCACTTACGCATTCCAAATACCCGTACTACGCCACAATCTCTGTGGCGTAGTGCCGTTTCCTAGATAAAAAATGGGCTAGATTCTTCTGAATTATTTTCAATTCAGAATCCCCCTCAGGCTTTATTCACTCCCACGCTCTACACTTTCGAGTATTAATCCATAGCCATAGCTAATAGTTAAAATCACGAAGGATAGTGCAATGAATAAATACAATCTGGCTTTAATTGGGCTACTAAGCGGTATGTTACTGGTCACCGCAGGGTGTGGGAATCGCCCATATGCGGAATTCCAAGACAATAAAGATGTCGCAGCACCCCAATCTTCAGCGAAAAAACTCGGGACAAAATGGGGGGAAGATGTCAATTCTGCGGTTACCACCGTTAATGCCACACGCTTAACCAACACGCCTTTTGATACTGCTGCTATCTATTACCGTGGCGAACGAGTTCCTAACCATCTTCAAACCATGAGCTATATCGCGTTATCTCCCGTCGAAATTCAGGTGACAGATGAACGTGGTCGTAAAATGCCAATGTACCGTAATAACCAAGGGCAATATATTTTGCCTGCTCAAGAAGGCCAACGTTACCAATTAACCATCAAAAATACCGATAGAAATCGGATTTATGAAGTGGTGACAAGCGTCGATGGCATTGATGTATTAAATGGCCGCGCAGGTTCTTATCAAAATAGTGGATATTTAATTCGCCCTAGAAGTGAAGTGACTATTGAAGGCTTCCGTAAAAGCCAAGATCAAGTCGCCGCATTCCGTTTTGCCGCTCCGCAAGAGTCCTATGTGAATCAAAATGCCCAAGGCGATGAACGAAATATTGGCGTCATTGGTTTTGCACTTTTTGAAGTCCGTGAAGAATTACCTGATTGTGAAGCCAATCCGTTCCCAGCAGATACGCAATACGCACCGGCTCCGTGCCGTAAGCGATAGATAATAAGCTATCGCTTCTTAGACGCGGGTAAATCTGATGTCAGTTATAACGACGATGGCGATACACTCAAGTCTAAAGTATAAGTCCGTAGTAATGATGGCATGTTCGGCGTGCTTAACCGTTTCTAATTTATTCGGTTAAAAACAAGAAACGCCTATTTTAGGCATTAAAAAAGGGAAACTGAGTTTCCCTTTTTTTCGCATTTCACAAGTTCGATTATTTTTTAGAACCTGGGATGCTGAAACGTTGGTTGAAGCGATCAACACGACCACCAGTTGCAACATCACGCTGTTTACCAGTATAGAACGGGTGGCAGTTACCACAAACGTCCAGGTTCAGCGAGTGACCAGCAGTTGAATTAATTTTCATTACATTACCGCAAGAACAAGTTGCAGTAACTTCTTCGTATTTAGGGTGAATACCTTTTTTCATGGGAGAACCTCTATTAAGGCCGTGTCGCCATTCCAGCCCTAACGCCGGACACCACACGTCGTGTTGATTGAATTTACGTATTGGTAAAATTAAGTACCAAAGGCGGCGGATCATACAGAAATTCTGTTTATCACGCAATGAAAACCGAGTAAATTTTGTGATACTCTAGTGAAATATTATTGTTATCATCGCATAAAAAATAGACGGAAACCCAGTTATGATCGTCGTTCAGGTGGCTTTACCTGTTCCTTTAAACCGCACTTTTGATTATCGACTGCCAGATAACATGCCTCTTCCTGTTGTGGGGAGCCGTGTGATGGTACCATTTGGTAAACGCCAAGCCCTTGGTATTGTGGTCAAACATAGCGATAAAAGCGAGTTTACAGAAGATCAGCTAAAAACTATCGAACTGGTTCTCGACACACAAACACTGTTTCCTGATGATGTGTGGCAGCTCTTACTGTGGTCTTCTCAATATTACCATTACCCGATAGGCGAGGTTCTCTTTCATGCCTTACCAATATTACTGCGCCAAGGGAAAGCCGCTGAATTTACGCCAATCTGGCAATGGCAAGTCACTAAAACGGGGAGCGCTGCCGATCTCAATGAATTTAAGCGATCGCCCAAACAGCAACAAGCGCTAGCACTCCTCAAACGCCGCGCGGTTTATCGCCATCAAGTTAGTGAGCTTGAAATCAGTGAAAGCGCGCTACAATCCCTTAAAAAGAAAGAGTATGTCGAACTACATCCTGTGCAACCGACTGCCGAAAAATGGCAATCCACTTTTGAAGTGTGCGGTGAACGGTTACGTCTTAATAGTGAACAAGCTACAGCAGTCGGGGCGATACGTGCTCAAGACGATGAGTTTTCGCCTTGGTTACTAGCAGGTATCACGGGCTCAGGGAAAACAGAAGTCTATTTGAGTGTGCTAGAAAATGTGCTGGCACAAGGAAAACAAGCGCTCGTCCTGGTGCCTGAAATTGGTTTAACGCCACAAACGATTAACCGCTTTCGCGAACGGTTTAAAGCCCCTGTGGATGTGCTACATTCCGCTCTTAATGATAGCGAACGCTTAGCCGTCTGGTTACGCGCTAAATTAGGCCAAACCGCCATTATCATTGGTACGCGCTCTGCCCTTTTTACGCCATTTGCCAACCTCGGCATCATTATTATTGATGAAGAACACGACAATTCATACAAACAACAGGATGGCTGGCGTTATCACGCACGGGATTTGGCCGTTTTTAGAGCGAAAAAAAATAACATCCCAATAGTGATGGGCACTGCAACCCCTTCACTCGAAACCTTACTCAATGTGAAGCAACAAAAATATCGCCAACTAAATCTGACTATCCGCGCAGGAAATGCACGCCCTGCTACACAGCATTTAATTGATTTAAAAGGCCAACCGTTGAAGTTTGGTCTTTCACACTTGCTTATCCAACACATTAAAGAGCATCTAGCACAAAATAATCAGGTGATTTTGTTTTTAAATCGCCGCGGTTACTCCCCTGCGCTGATTTGCCATGAATGTGGTTGGATTGCTGAGTGCCAACGCTGCGACCACTACTATACGTTGCACCAAAACTTCCACCAGTTACGCTGCCACCACTGTGATAGCCAGCGCCCCGTTCCTCGCCAATGCCCACAATGCGGCTCAACCCATTTGGTTCCCGTTGGCATGGGAACGGAACAACTCGAAGAAGGGATATCGGAGCTATTCCCTAATACCCCTGTCACACGCATTGACCGAGATACAACAAGCCGTAAAGGGGAACTTGAACAACACTTGAACCAAGTCCACGAGGGCGGAGCTCGCATTTTAATTGGTACGCAAATGTTAGCCAAAGGCCATCATTTTCCTGATGTTACGCTAGTCGCATTACTGGATGTCGATGGTGCCCTCTTTTCCAGTGATTTTCGCGCCGCAGAGCGTTTTGCTCAACTGTATGTGCAGGTTTCAGGTCGTGCAGGTCGTGCGGGTAAACAAGGGGAAGTACTTTTACAAACTCACCACCCTGAACACCCTTTACTATTAACCTTATTGGAAAACGGCTATAACGCATTTACTCAAGAAGCGATGGAAGAACGCCGTGTAGCAATGCTCCCACCTTATACCAACCATATTTTGATCCGCTCAGAAGATCATAATAACCAGGACTCACGACAGTTCTTACAAAATGTCCGTCAGTACATCACAGAGCACCCACAAAGCGATGCTAAGCTATGGATTTTAGGGCCATCTCCGTCGATTCAAGCAAAACGTGGCGGTCGTTTCCGCTGGCAACTGCTGTTACAGCACCCTTCTCGCCCTTATTTACAACAATTTATGGCGCAGTTACTCCCTGAAATTCTTAAGCAGCCAGAAAGTCGCAAAGTAAAATGGAATGTAGATGTCGACCCAACAGACGGCTAAAGCATGACCGAAATTTAAAGGGGTATTTTATTTTACCCTGATTATTCTATCAGTCGTTCTTCGTCTCTTGGCGTTCAGTTTATTGATATTATGAGCTATCTACTTTTTTGCATAAATATCATTTTTTGTGTGAATTTCGAACAGATTGAGTTTCACCTATCTTTTTGCATCCTAAATTATTTTTGAAATTTGCGAAGCAGCTCTAAAAAATGACGCATGTCACACTTTTTATGCAAACTAGGTAACAGATATTATTGAGAATCCAATTAGAATAACTTCTAATCATAAATAATGACGTGCTTGCGCCATTCAAAAAAAAGCAAACGATTAAATCAATCTAAGGAAGGCGTTGTGGAAAGTAAAAAACACAATAACACAGCAACAATGAAAGATGTTGCTAGTGCCGCGGGCGTTTCGACAGCGACGGTCTCCAGAACATTAATGAACCCTGAAAAGGTCTCCTTACAGACCCGCCAAAAAGTCGAACAAGCGGTTATGGATGTTGGCTACTATCCTCATAACTTAGCAAGAAGCTATAAACGCAATGAATCAAAAACCATTTTGGTGTTAGTTCCCAATATTCGTGACCCGTTTTTTAGTGACGTGGTCTGTGGCATTGAAGAAATTGCCGCACAAGAAGGCTACTTTGTGTTGATTGGTGACTGCAAACACCAAGAAAAACAGGAAAATGCTTTTATTAATCTAATAATCACCAAACAAATCGATGGCATGGTGTTATTAGGCTCAAATATCCCGTTCGATATTTCGACTGAAGAACAAAAAAACTTACCCCCTATTGTGATGGCGAATGAATTCGCCCCTGAATTAAAACTACCGACTGTACACATTGACAACTTAACAGCAGCATTTAATGCCACCCATTACCTTCAAAAACAAGGCCACAAGCTGATTGCGTGTATTGCAGGGCCATCGCATATGCCACTTAGCCAATATCGTTTAGAAGGCTACAAAAAAGCGATGTTGAGAACAGGGGAAAAATTGCGTGATGACTATATTATTCGTGGCGACTTTACACATGAGGGTGGCGCTGAAGCCGTGAAAACACTGTTATCTCTCCCTGAACCACCAACTGCGATTTTTTGCCACAGTGATATCATGGCTATTGGCGCAATGTGGCAAGCCAAAAAGATGGGGTTAACTCTGCCAGATGATTTATCTTTTGTTGGATTTGATAATTTAGAACAAGCAAAATATACCTTACCTGCGTTAACAACAATTAACCAACCTCGCGCGGAAATTGGTCATCATGCAATGCAATTGCTACTTGAACAAATCCATGGCAACAACGTTACACCAGGTTCACGTCTCCTAGATTCTGATTTAATCATCAGAGAAAGCACAAAAGCGCCTAAAAGCTAGTCAAAATTGTTCAGGTTAAGTAACATGTTAATCCAGATGATGACTAACGATTGATAACTAGTGAATTAATAGCGTGGCACAAAAAGATTATGTAGCTCGTGGGCGGTCATCCGCCCGTAAAAAAGGCAAAGGGAAATCAAAAAAAGCACAAGGTCTACCAATGACCACGCTGGTTGTTGCGGTGGCAATTGTTGTGCTATTTGTTGGTGGCCTGTTTTATATCACCCACAACAAAAAGGATGCGCCGCAGCCGCAAGTTGTTACACCTTCAGCTCCTGCAGGCAGCACGCTTCCCCCCAAACCTGAAGAGCGCTGGCGCTATATTAAAGAATTAGAACGCCGTGGCGTTGATTTGCCAAATACCCAGCAACCTAGCTCGGGTAATAATATTCTGCGCCCTTCAGACTTAACCCCTGAACAACGCCAATTATTAGAGCAAATGGATTCAGATAGACGCCAACCCGTCACGAATTTGCAAGAAGTGCCGTCCAACGGCAAACCTGTTCCTCGTTCTCAAGTGATTATCAATGAGCCCGCTCAACCTATTGAGCCTGTTCCACGTAAACCCGTGGTGAATGCTGAGCCAAAACCAGAAACTCGCCCTACTGCGCCAATTGCCCCTGTACAACCTGCAACACCTGCGGAGCCAAAGCCCGCAAATAGCATGCAAAACATGTTGGTACAATGTGGCTCATTCCGTACCGCTGACCAAGCGGAGTCTGTTCGCGCCACTTTAGCTTTTGCAGGGATTGAAAGCCGCGTGACTGCAGGTGGTGGCTGGCATCGAATTGTTCTTGGCCCTTATTCCAAGTCAACTGCAGAGAAAATGCGTGACCGCGCAGCAGGTGTTGGCGTTTCAGGTTGTATTCTTCGTGCATCAGGGGGTTGAAAAACCCCATCCCCCACCCCATCTACTGTTTTAACGCACTCATGAGCGGTTGTTTTTATCTTTAACCTAATCCAAGTGATAGCTAATCAACAACTATCACTTGGGTTTTATCTCTTGAAAATAAAACTCAACTGCATTTTTTTGTAATAAAACCAGGGGCTAACTCATGACAACAATCGTAAGTGTTCGCCGTAATGGCCAGGTCGTAATTGGTGGTGATGGACAGGCGACGATGGGTAATACCGTCATGAAAGGCAATGTCCGCAAAGTTCGCCGTCTCTATAATGACAAAGTCATTGCCGGATTTGCCGGTGGCACCGCAGACGCATTCACGCTTTTTGAATTGTTCGAACGCAAACTCGAACTGCACCAAGGCCATTTAACCAAAGCGGCCGTAGAACTCGCTAAAGATTGGCGTACAGACCGTATGCTGCGCAAACTAGAAGCACTGCTTGCCGTAGCAGATGAACATACCTCCCTCATCATCACGGGTAATGGTGATGTCGTTCAGCCAGAAAATGATTTAATCGCTATTGGCTCTGGTGGCCCATATGCACAATCTGCTGCACGCGCACTGTTAGAAAATACAGATTTAAGCGCAAAAGAAATTGCTGAAAAAGCACTCGCCATTGCAGGCGATATCTGTATTTACACCAACCATAATGTCAACTTTGAAGAAATTTCTTCAAAATCATAAGGATTGTTAGCATGTCCGAAATGACTCCACGCGAAATTGTCAGCGAACTCGACAATCATATTATTGGCCAAAATAAAGCCAAACGTTCTGTTGCCATTGCTCTGCGTAACCGCTGGCGCCGCATGCAGTTAAACGAAGTGTTACGCCATGAAGTCACGCCTAAAAATATTTTGATGATTGGCCCAACAGGGGTAGGTAAAACTGAAATTGCCCGCCGCTTAGCTAAATTAGCCAACGCGCCATTTATTAAAGTTGAAGCCACCAAATTTACTGAAGTAGGTTATGTGGGTAAAGAAGTCGACTCAATCATTCGTGATTTAACTGACTCCGCAGTAAAAATGGTGCGTTTGCAATCTATTGAAAAAAACCGCTACCGTGCGGAAGAAATGGCAGAAGAACGTATTCTGGATGTGTTGATCCCACCAGCAAAAAATAACTGGGGACAAACGGAGCCTGCAGATGAGCATTCGCCAGCACGCCAAACTTTCCGTAAAAAATTACGCGAAGGACAGTTAGACGATAAAGAAATTGAGATTGAAGTCGCTGCGTCACCGATGGGTGTTGAGATTATGGCACCTCCAGGTATGGAAGAGATGACCAACCAGCTGCAATCGATGTTCCAAAATCTCGCAGGGCAAAAACAAAAACCGCGTAAGATGAAAATCAAAGAAGCGTTCAAGTTGCTGGTGGAAGAAGAAGCCGCTAAGTTAGTTAACCCTGAAGAGTTAAAAGAACAAGCCATCGAAGCCGTTGAGCAAAACGGTATTGTGTTTATCGATGAGTTCGACAAAATCTGTAAACGCGGTGGGCAAAGTTCAGGTCCAGATGTCTCTCGTGAAGGGGTACAACGTGACTTACTGCCACTCATCGAGGGTTGTACCATTTCGACTAAACACGGTATGGTAAAAACCGACCATATCCTGTTTATTGCCTCTGGTGCCTTCCAAGTCTCTAGCCCATCGGATTTAATTCCTGAATTACAAGGCCGTTTGCCAATTCGCGTTGAATTACAAGCGTTGACCACGGAAGATTTCGTGCGGATATTAACGGAGCCAAATGCCTCTTTAACGGAACAATATAAAGCACTGATGGCCACTGAAGGGGTAAATATTGAGTTCACTGCTGACGGTATTCGTAAGATTGCTGAGTCTGCATGGCAGGTCAATGAGTCTACCGAAAACATCGGTGCACGCCGCCTGCACACAGTGCTTGAGCGTTTAATGGAAGACATCTCTTTTGATGCAAGCGACCGTAATGGCCAAACCATCCAAATTGATGCGCAATACGTGAAACAGCACTTAGATGAGCTGGTTGCGGACGAAGACTTGAGTAGATTTATTTTATAATCTTATTAATTATCAGGTTTTCATGTATCCTTAATATACATCGACTAAAGTGCAGCTTTTATCGCTGCACTTTTTCTATGAAATATTCAGCCCATTGCATTGAATATACTCAGGTATTTCTTCATGCGGTGGGTTATTACATTTTTAAGAACGTATCTCAAAGAGTTTGAATTATAGGTAACTGCATGCAGCCGACATCCACAACAATAAGTCGTAAACAAGCTTGGATTGAAAGTCTTCGCCCTAAAACCCTGCCTCTTGGGGTTATCGCCATTGTCACTGGCTCTGCACTCACCTACCTGACAGGTCATTTCAAATGGCCAGTCGCCTTGCTTGCGCTAATTACAGCAGGCTTACTCCAGATTTTATCAAACCTCGCGAATGATTACGGCGATGCCGTAAAAGGGTCGGATACCGCTGAACGCATTGGGCCACTGCGCGGAATGCAAAAAGGGGTGATTACCCAAGCGGATATGAAAAAAGCGCTGAAACTCAATATTACCGCAGCCTGCCTATCAGGGTTATTACTGATTATTGTCGCCTGCGAAAAGCCTGAAGATGCCTTTGGCTTTCTTGCGCTAGGCCTCGTGGCGATTGTGGCCGCGATTACCTATACCGTGGGCAAAAAACCCTATGGTTATCTGGGGTTAGGTGATATCTCCGTCTTAATTTTCTTTGGTTGGCTAAGTGTGATTGGCACCTATTATTTGCAAGCGAATACATTCAACATCATCACCGTCTTACCTGCTACCGCATGTGGCCTACTTTCTGTCGCCGTATTAAATATCAACAATATGCGTGATATTGAGAACGACATCAAAGCAGGAAAAAATACCTTAGCGGTTCGTTTAGGGCCACAAGGTGCACGTATTTACCATGCCATTATTATTATTGTGGCTATTTTATGTTTAGTGCTGTTCAAGTTGATTTACTTATCAGGCTGGAGTGGTTGGTTATTCTTATTCGCAGTCCCAATATTGCTCAATCACCTTCGCCGTGTCCTGACCGACCCCACCCCCGAAGGGATGCGCCCACTTCTTGAGAACATGGTTAAAGCCGCCCTTGTGACGAACGTGTTATTCGCTGTTGGCGTGGTAATGAGTAAATAACCTGCGTTATTTGACCATTTTTTGACTTTTTCCGCCTATTTTTAGGCGGGGAATTTTGCCAAGTACAGATCAAAAGGGATATACTGGCATCCTCTTGCAGCAAAAAAAGACCTAAATCCTATGAAATATGATACTTCCGAACTCTGCGATATATACCAAGAAAGCGTTAACGTGGTAGAACCTCTTTTCTCCAACTTTGGTGGACGTACTTCATTTGGCGGTCAAATCATTACAGTGAAGTGCTTTGAAGATAACGGCCTCCTGTATGATTTGCTGGAAGAAGAAGGCGCTGGCCGTATTCTGCTCGTTGATGGTGGCGGTTCTGTCCGTAAAGCACTAATCGATGCCGAAGTGGCAAGGTTAGCTGTCGATAACCACTGGGAAGGCATTGTAGTTTACGGTGCCGTGCGCCAAGTTGATGCCCTGATGGAACTTGACCTTGGGATCCAAGCTATCGCTGCGATGCCTGCGGGCTGCCCTGAT
Organism: Providencia xihuensis; assembly: GCF_041953405.1. Lineage (NCBI taxonomy): Bacteria > Pseudomonadati > Pseudomonadota > Gammaproteobacteria > Enterobacterales > Morganellaceae > Providencia > Providencia xihuensis. The sequence continues at coordinate 4,330,795 of NZ_CP169565.1, forward strand.
GAAGGTATCGGCGAAAGCGATATCCGTGTTAATTTTGGTGGTGTTACGTTCTTCTCAGGTGATTATCTGTATGCGGATAATACTGGCATGATTTTGTCTGAAGAACCGCTCGCCCAAGAAACTACAGAGAATGAATTCGACGAATAAGCCTCACCAAATTCAATAAAAAAAGGCAGATTCGAATATCTGCCTTTTTCTTTTTTGTTCTGCCTTCCGCTTTCTGTTTTTTCACTCACTTTTCACATATCTCAGAAAACATACTCCAAAATAATTCGAGTCACAGGTAGGCGGCAAGTGAAGGATATCCCGATGAGCATACATAAGTATGTAATTAGGGTATCCAAACGAAGCCAGCGCTCTACAACGTGAGGTATAACAAACATTTCTCTAAATAATTCGTGTTGTAGGTAGGCGGCAAGTCGATAAGACCCTAGGAGCATACATAAGTATGTGACTAGGGCGAAGAGACGAAGCCAACACCCCTACAACGCGAAGTATGACGAGAAATTACACTTCTTCCATCTTACCTAGCAAAGTCCGTAAACGCTCCTGCCAAGCTTGCTGTTCTTGCTTCAATTGTTCATTTTCACGCACGAGTGAATCGGTCCCTGATTTTGCAGTTTCTAACTCTTGGCTTAATGCACCGTTTTTATCTTTTAATTCGTCGATTTCCATTTGTAACAGGGTAATTGTATCAATCGCTTGTTGAACTTTGGATTCGAGCTTCTCAAATACTTCAAATGACATGTTTCTGGTCTCCCTTATCAGCTTTTACACGATTGTAAGTAGCATGATCCTCTGTGTCCAGCTCCTTCCATCTGAATCAGTACATTGTGATGATAAAAACACTGGTCTGATCACATAGCAAAGGTCGATTACATCACTATTTTTGTTTGTTTTTGTTCGCTTTAGTGATGTAACACACAATTTTCAATTTCGATATTTCTCGTTTATGTTCTTTAACGATAAATTTACAGATAAGGGTTTTCCATTAGAAAATCTTAACTTAAAAAAACATTACAATAATTTTCATTTTCGTAGGATAGAAACATATGAGCCAAATGACCTCAACATCACTCACTGGTCAGTGCATCTCGGAGTTTTTAGGGACTGCGCTACTTGTATTCTTTGGTTTAGGTTGTGTTGCCGCCGTCAGAATCGCAGGGGCACAACTTGGCCTCTGGGAAATTAGTGTTATCTGGGGATTCGGCGTCGCTTTAGCCGTTTATCTCACAGCAGGTATTTCAGGTGCCCACCTTAACCCTGCAGTTACCCTCGCTCTCTGGCTGTTTGCATGCTTTGATAAGCGCAAAGTTGTGCCGTACATCATTGCGCAAATGTTAGGTGGCTTTTGTGCCGCTGCACTCGTTTACGCCATGTATTCCCCTGTTTTTTTCGATTACGAACAAGTTCACCATATTATCCGCGGCACACAAGAAAGCTTATTTACCGCTGGGGTGTTCTCAACATATCCCGCTCCGCAAATTAGCGTCTTTCATGCATTCTTTATTGAAGTCGTCATCGCTGCCATCCTCGTTTGCTTAATCTTAGGCTTAACTGATGATGGTAACGGTGTGCCACGCGGCCCTCTCGCCCCCCTATTAATTGGTATCTTAATTGCGGTTATCGGCGGTTCATTTGGTCCACTGACAGGCTTTGCCCTCAACCCAGCACGTGATTTCGGCCCTAAAGTTGTCGCTTATCTCGCTGGATGGGGTGATATTGCCTTCACGGGTGGTCGAGACATTCCCTATTTCCTTGTCCCATTGACAGCGCCTATTGTCGGTGGTCTGCTAGGAGCCTTCGGTTATCGCAAATTAATCGGTCGCCACTTGCCTTGCATGGTATGTGAAGAAGAGACCAAAGCAGAAAAATTATCCGTCAAAAACCCAAAATCCTCGGAACAGGCTTAAATTATGACAACTGAAACCACCATTGAAAAAAAATATATCGTTGCACTTGATCAAGGCACTACCAGTTCTCGAGCTGTCGTACTCGACCACGATGCGAATATTGTGAGCATTTCACAACGTGAATTCACTCAGGTTTACCCTAAGCCTGGCTGGGTAGAGCACGACCCAATGGAAATTTGGGCATCACAAAGTTCCACATTGGTCGAAGTATTAGCTAAAGCAGATATTCGTACCGATGAAGTCGCAGGGATTGGTATCACCAACCAACGTGAAACAACCATTGTCTGGGAAAAAGAGACAGGTAAACCTATTTATAATGCGATTGTGTGGCAATGCCGCCGTACCGCTGATTTCTGTACTCATCTCAAGCAAAATGAAAAAGATTTAGAAGAGTATATTCGCCAAAATACAGGCCTTGTGGTTGACCCTTATTTTTCAGGAACAAAAGTTAAGTGGATTTTAGATAACGTCGAGGGTGCTCGCGAACGTGCTGAAAAAGGGGAATTGCTATTTGGTACCGTCGATACCTGGCTGGTCTGGAAAATGACCCAAGGCCGCGTACATGTGACTGATTACACCAATGCATCTCGTACCATGTTGTTTAATATTCGCAATTTAGAGTGGGATGACAAAATTCTCAAAGCATTGAATATCCCACGTGCCATGTTACCTGAAGTTCGCCCTTCTTCTGAAGTATATGGTCAAACCAACATTGGGGGTAAAGGTGGTACGCGTATTCCCATTTCGGGCATGGCAGGTGACCAACAAGCGGCACTGTATGGTCAGTTGTGCGTAAAACCAGGCATGGCCAAAAACACCTATGGAACAGGTTGTTTCTTGCTGTTAAATACAGGGGAAACCGCGGTTCGTTCTAACCATGGGCTATTAACCACCATTGCTTGCGGGCCAAAAGGGGAAGTGAATTACGCCCTCGAAGGCGCAGTGTTCGTTGGTGGTGCATCCATTCAATGGCTGCGTGATGAACTAAAACTGATTGATGAATCCACAGACTCTGAATATTTCGCTACCAAAGTGAAAGACAGTAATGGCGTGTATGTGGTGCCTGCTTTCACTGGTTTAGGGGCACCATACTGGGACCCATACGCACGTGGCGCGATTTTTGGATTAACGCGCGGTGCGAACCGTAACCACATCATTCGCGCAACGTTAGAATCTATCGCTTATCAAACCCGTGATGTGCTTGATGCGATGCAAGCCGATTCTGGCGAACGCCTAAAAGCACTGCGTGTTGATGGCGGTGCAGTGGCAAACAACTTCTTAATGCAGTTTCAATCTGACATCCTAGGCACGCCTGTTGAACGCCCTGAAGTACGTGAAAGCACTGCACTGGGTGCGGCTTACCTTGCTGGTCTAGCGGTTGGTTTTTGGAATAACCTGGATGAGCTGCAAAGCAAAGCGACTATTGAGCGCGTCTTTAAACCAGGTATTGAAACCACCGAGCGTAATTTCAAATACGAAGGCTGGAAAAAAGCAGTCGCACGGGCACAAGAGTGGGAAGATAAAGCGTAGGCATTAACTTAAAACTGATCTCGTTGTCACAAAGGTGGTACTTCGGTGCCGCCTTTTTTATTTTTATAAAATCAATTCGCTAATAAATAGAATGGAAATAATCAGACTAATAATAAATTAGAAAGACACTATTTTCTTGTTTAAAATCGTTGCTTCACATGTACATAAAATGACGTATTTTATAAAAGGTACAAGGTTATGGATGACCAACAAAAACAACAGAAAGTATTAAAGTTAGGGTTATATCGAAATAGAGGCAGAGTCGCAGTACTAGATGCAAATTCACCATGGTTGGGCGCATTACAAAAAAATCCCGTGTCCTCTCAGGAAGCAAAAGCGTCACATAGCCTATTCAGCTGGCTAATTGATAAGCCTAGAATGATTGGAGAAACTAAGTATCACTTTGTGCTTAGCACCCTACCCGAGGAAACATTTTCGGGTTTTGCCTTTCATTCACTACAGGGCCTATTTGTTGATAGTTTTAATTCACCCCACGAATGGCGTGAAGGCGAACCCCGCGCTCAAGAACAAATTGCCGATTTGCTACTACCCAGCGGCCAATGGCATCGCCATTATGATATCGTGGTGCTTTCTGAAAGCGCCAACGATAAACAAGTTGAATTAATTCGTCACTGGCTGGAATTAACTGGGGGGAGTCTGTTAATCATTAGAGATAGCCAAAAAGCAGCATCTCAACCAGTCCAGCAATTGATAGCTGAATTATCCCCTGTAGAGCAAAATAAAATTCGGCCATCACGAGTGAAACACCATGGTTACCAACACACCATTACGCTTTCCCCAGCCTCAATCAATGCACTCAAATTAACCGATGCTCTATTGGAAAATACACAATATTTTTCGATTGCCATTCACGACACTGATGGCAAACCACTTGTTACGTTGCATGATATTGCCCTTGAACGCCACACATCATGGAATTCTATCGCTCAAGCGATTGAATTTCATGTAAATCAAGAGATAGCAGCATTACAGCAAAACCCTATCACGGTGAGATATCAAAATAACACGCTGAATATGACGGGAAAGCACATTGTTTTTTCACAATTTCAGCTAAAGCAACAACGAGGGGAACAAATACTACCGATTTTAGTGACTGAAAACCCCCATAAACATCCCAATCAACTGATTATTGGCACCGTAACAGGGCAATTAGCTCAGCATGATAATATTCAGCGATATCAGATTCTTGAGCAGGCTAAATTTGGCGATGTGACCGTCGATCCGCAAACTGGAGAATGGATCTATATCCCCCATGAAACTGCATTAAGATCAAACCTAGATCAATTTGATTTAGCGACAATCAGCCACGATGGTCGCCAATCTGCACCGATTTCCATTCATTTACAAACGGATGAAGCTCCCCAAGTCGTTATACCAGGAAAACGAACCTTTACCCTTTCAGACCCGATTTACCAGGCTCCCAAACGACGATATCACCCCACACCAGAGGGTATGCAGGTTCATGCTATTCAACTGGCGCAAACTCACTTACAGTCACCAAATGACCCTTATTTTAGCCTAATCGCTAACCGCTGGGCACTGCTCAAAGTGGATATCACGCATCCCTATTCAGCTAATTCCCCTGATTTAGTGGCTATTGTCAGCAATAAAGAAAAAAAAATATTGGCACGAGTCGCTCTGACGGGGCCTGACAACCTACCAACTCAATTAACCCCCCTCCCTAATACCACGAATCCCTTAGCCTACCACCAGCACGCCCAAAGTTTTACCGCACCCATAAAAGGTGAATGGGTACAACCTGGTTTTCAAATTGTTATCGTTGCCAACCAAAAAGCCTTGATTACCCCAGAAACAAACCAATACGGCCTCATTTCACCCAACGTCACATTGGATAGTCATATCACCGCCTATGTTGATAACTATACCCTATACCAGCACGGCCACGGTATTTATGCTTATTCTCCACTGAGCTGGGGACAAGAAGCAGTGACGATATTGCCAATTAAGCAACTCACTCTGTATAGCCCCCCTGCAACCACTCGAAGCCCAGGCGTGCACCCTTATAAAGAACTCGCTTATGACGCAGAAAATTTAATTCACCCTAAATATGATGATCCCAAAAAAGTTCCTCACCATCTCAACTCACAAATCAACTGGGCATATTTAAATAGTTCACAATTTCACAATTCAAATCATTCAGATGAAATTTACCATTATTCGGCGATTCACCCCTTTACCGCATCACTCCGTTACCATGTTCTCGGCTTGGCGAGGCAACATGCAGGCGGCGGCATACATGAGCCAGCAACCTTATGGCATGAAATCTTTGGTCATGGGTTAGGCTTACCTCATACCAATGTTAAAAATACGACATACCCTTATGACCCAACAGCCCACGGCCCAACGCCTGCCTATAACCAACACCGCCAGCACTATTCCACTTATCAATACCAAGATAAACATGGAACCACCGCTCCCCTTTACCCAGCGATGTACTCCAGCCTCTCCTATTTTACTAGCGAACAATATGATGCATTTTTGCCCCACTCTGATTATTTTAACCAACGTATTTCGCAATTTTTAAGCCAAAAAACACGCTGGCAACCGAATCACATTAAAGGGGAAGATATTGAGGATAACAACTTTGCAGGGGATGGTTTTTACCAACGTTGGAACGAATCAGAAAAACAGTGGGAAACCTTAACGCAGGAAAATTTCACCCAATATTATCCATACAAAAATATCGATGAATGGCCCCATCGACGTGATGTACCAGTGTATTGGCTTCGCGGTCAGTTATCCTTCAAGGACGACATTCCTCATCCTTATAATACTTTACTGGTAGACCGTACAATCGGTAACCTATCCGCTGATTATCATAACCTTGAAACGGGTAAAGGCCGCCCTTATTACCCCTATCATAGCCATGCCATTGTGGTGACTTATGCAACACCCAAAGGCCTAATAACAGAAAAGTTACAAGTCAAAATATATAAAAATGATATTAGCTTAAATATTGCAGACAAAGGAGAGCTGGTTAAATTCGCAATATACCAGCTCAACCCTCAAAAAGAGCTGGGGCGAGAAATCATCCGATACACCAACCCTTCCTCATTGGCAAATCGTTTATTTGCAAATAGCCACACTGATGAATTGCCAGAGAGACTCATTTTGGATAACTACTGGCAAGGAAATACACTTTTTTGGGCAAGTACAGATGCAGATGCTATTGATTTTTCAACGGGTAAAGTAAATAAAGAAAAAATTACACCACTAAGTGCACTAAAGGCAAATTGGGTTGTAGGTGGCAAACTACATCAACAGTATTTTTCTTTATCTGACCCATTTGGCGTGAAAGATAACGTGTATACTTCTCAATCTTTCACGCCAATAAATCACCTCAATAAACAGATAGAAACATCACAGGAAGTTGTATGTATCGCCGTCCGCGCTGAACAGTTATTGATTGCTGATATGAATATTTACCAGGAAATTGACATAACGAGCTTATCATTACCTGAAGGTGAGTATCGTTATTGGGTAACTCTAAAGATGGTTGATAAAAAGGGTGAACAACAAGAAAAGACGCCACTGGAGGATTGGCACTTTTCACATGAAAAGATGACATTAACAGTAAGAGGAACCATTGACAGCACACCAGGCTTAGAGTGCACTGATATCGTTATTCATATTGACTCACATTTACAAGATAGTATCAACGCGAGGAAAATTTGGCTTGTACAAGACAAAAACTCACTGCTAACAGAGGATAAAACATTTTTAGATTATCATCGTCCAGTTGTGTTTAATGCACTCGCCAACCAAGCGGAACTTATATCGGCGCTTCCAACACAGGAGGCATACACGGCGACTTCATTATCCGATATTACCACACCGAAACCCTATTTAATGGGGATACCTACTCAATAAATAATTAGGCGGGTGCCCCCGCCTAACTATTTAATATTAAACTGTTCTTTCCGAATGCCCCATACGACGAGCCAGCGGCAGCCAACACAAGAGTACAAGAACCGACATCAAGAACATCAGCAAGCCAAGACTAAATTGCCCATGCTGTGGCATTAATGAAGAAACCCATGTTGCAACCCCAGAACCGACATTTTGTAAGCCTCCCACAAGTGCGCCCGCAGCGCCCGCCAAATAAGGGAATGGCTCCATCGCTCCTGTGGTCGCAAGCGGAAATAACATACCTGCTCCAAAGAAAAATACGGCGGCAGGGACTAACAACGTCCACGTATTCATGATGCCAAACCAACTCGGCATCCACATCATTAAACCTGCAAGCAAACAAATTAATACCGATTGCCACATCAAGTTGTAGAACGTTTTTCCTTCACGCCCTGCATACCACGCACCAAAAAAGGCAGCGGGGATAGGTAATATAAATAAAATACTGACAGTAATGCTACTGAGGCCCAATACACCGCCCATTAAAACACCGCTACTCGCTTCAAAAACAGCAATCCCCGCCAGCGCACCAATTAACATCGATAAATAAGACAAAAATGCCCCATTAGAGAGTAACTCACAATATGACGCCACCATTTTACGTTTTTCTGGGGATACAGGCCGTGTTTCAGGTAGCCACCGATACATGCTAAATAATACGCCCGCACCTAGGATAAATAGGAAAATATAACAGGCATGCCAACCAAAAAAGTGAGCCAATATTCCACCAAACATCGGCGCTAATAATGGACTTACCAAAACACCCATATTTAATAAACTATTTGCATAGCGCAATGCCGTGCCTTTATATAAATCTCGGGGCATGGTTCTCGCCATAACACCCGCAACCCCTGTACCAAGGCCTTGCATGCCGCTTGCGATAGTGAGCGTATTTAAAGTCGGCGCAAAAATCGCCACAATGGTCGAAAATAAGAAAATAGTCAGCCCCGCTAAAATAACAGGACGACGACCAATTTGGTCGGATAATGGCCCATATAATAGTTGCGAAAAACCATATGAAAATAAATATGCCGCCATCACCTTCTGAACGGCACCAGAAGGTTCATTAAAGTACACTGCAATTTCAGCAATCACAGGGACATAAATAGTTTGCGTCATTTGGCCAACAGCCGCCAATGCAATAAGCATTAATAACAGATTGAAATGTTCCAGCTTTCTCATTTTTCTCTCGGACACAGCAAAAATTCCAGACACACAGCAACCCAGTATTATTAAAAGTTAATAATACAAACCGAATATTGGAATTTAATGACGAATATTTAAATGTTGTTTTTACGCATTAGAACTATCCCAGATAAACAACAGATAGCACGTTTTGCTCTAATGTGATTAAGATAACAAAATTTACGATTTTTTCTAAGTAGCTCGACATTTTAGTTTATACACCAACGGCAGCTATATTCGCCACATCTGTCAACATAACTGTACATTAAAATTAATAAATAACTATTATTAAGAATAAAACACTGGAACACATTATCGATAAGCATAAATAGTGAACTGTTTTAGTATTAAATCCTAATGAGCAATACCCCGACTAACTTAAGGTAAAACATCACTCACTTAGCGGGATTGATTTTGAAATAATAAGAGGTGGATTTATGGCAAATTGGGTAACTGGGAAAGTGATTGAAGCCAAGTTTTGGACTGATACATTGTTTAGCCTTGTCATCGACGCCCCCATTAAACCTTTTACTGCAGGACAATACGCTAAACTTGGCCTTGAAATCGAGGGAGAACGAATTCAACGTGCCTATTCTTATGTGAATGCCCCCAGCGATAACCGACTTGAGTTTTATTTTGTGATTGTTCCCGGGGGCAAACTGAGTCCCAAATTAGCACAGCTAAAGCCTAACGATACATTACAAATAACAGATGAAGCGGCAGGTTTTTTTGTCTTAGATGAAATTCCAGCGTGTAAAAATTTATGGATGCTTTCAACTGGGACAGCTATTGGCCCATTCTTATCAATCTTACAAGAAGGAAAAGATCTCGAACGATTTGAAAAAATCGTTTTATTGCACGCTGTTCGATATGAAAAAGACTTGAGCTATCTGCCATTAATGCAGGAACTTGAGCAACAGTACCAAGGAAAATTAAAAATTGTCACTGTTGTCAGTCGAGAGCAAACCCAAACATCTTTGCATGGTCGAGTCCCTGCCTTAATTGAAAGTCATGCTCTCGAAAATGCGGTTGGTTTATCCCTTTCGCCTGAAACTTGCCATGTGATGTTATGTGGTAACCCTGAAATGGTACGTGACACACGAGATACGCTAAAAATTAGCCATGGAATGATTAAGCATTTACGCCGTAAGCCTGGTCATATTTCCAGCGAGCAATACTGGTAAAGAGAGATAAACACTACCCTGAATATTTCAGGGTAGTCAATGCGTTATAAATAATTCACAGTCTCAGTTTTTTCACCGTATTTATTCGCACTATCCATTCCGACAAACACACCACAATCCAATAGCATAATCATCGCAATAAATAGGGGTAAGAATCGCCCAATTCCCCACTGCCAAATAGGTTCGAACTGGCTGACATCCATTGAATAAAGCGCAAAAGCCAATACAATTAATGCGAACCACCCACCTGATTTTCCTCTGTCGTGTAGGCGCTTTGAAAAAATCGCGGCTAAAGGATAAAGCAAGAGGACAAAAAGAAAAAGAGTAACCATTTCAGGTAATAAAAACGTATTCTGTAACAGGACAATCACAGCCACCAAAATAAAGCTGGCAGCGATACCGACCCAAAATGGTCGCCGCCCTATTCGACCTTTGAAGGAAAAAGCCCATTGTTGTAATGTCATTACTTATAATCCTGATACAATGTGAAAACCCAAAGAATGAGTGGCAAAAAAATGACTCAAACCTTAATTCGTTCGATATCCGCCATCATAACCATTTTTACACTCAGTGCGCCACCATTGGCATTCGCCCAAAAAGTGCCAACCTTACCTGATACTGATTTTGAAGTCGCTTACTTAGCCCCTGATGCGGCTTCTTTTAACCTCACCATCCCTGAGTTACGCACTCAGTTTAATCAAGCCTATAAAGATTTATATCTTCATGAATATAAAGTCATTGCGAGCCAAGACATTGCAGCTCCTTATATTCGTGCCGCTTCCCGTATCAATCAACAAATTTATTCTTCTGCGGTGTTAGAACGCGGTAGTGAAAAAATTAAAAGCTTACAAATTACCTTACTCCCAACAGATAACGTACAAGAAGCCCAAGAAAACCGTCAATTAATGGAACGCTATACGCTTGCAATCATCCATCAATTTGCCCCAGATGTTTCTTTAGATAAAGCCCCAGAGCTAACCACTGCCTTAAATAAATTTATGGCAGATCAAAACCCAACCCGTGCAGAAGAAGCTCGGTTAGGCGACCTGCGATATATTTTAGTAAAAAGTGACAATAATGTGCTTACTTTTGCTGTTGAACCGATTAAGCTAGAGCAACAAACACCCTAAACAGACTGTGATCACGCTCTAAGAACAAGCATGATGAAAAGCAAAGCTATTATGCCCTAATGTTCTTATAATACTTAAGGTGAATGGCGACAAAACTGTCCCGTTGCGTTGGCAACATTAATGCGCAATGAATAACTTATTGATTAATCATTCAAACTCTCTGGTTGGAGGAAATAACATGCGACATCCATTGGTAATGGGTAACTGGAAATTAAACGGCAGCACCCATATGGTCAATGACCTGATCGCAGGTCTGCGTAACGAACTGAGCAGCGTCGATGGCTGTGATGTAGCTATCGCACCACCCGCAATCTACCTGACTCAAGCAAAACATGCTCTAGCGGGCAGCCGCATTGCATTAGGTACACAAAACGTTGACGTTAACTTGTCTGGCGCATTCACGGGTGAAACATCGGCTGAAATGCTTAAAGATGTAGGTGCAAAATACATTATTATTGGCCACTCTGAGCGCCGTACTTACCACAAAGAGAGTGATGAGTTTGTTGCTCAAAAATTCGCAGTGCTGAAAGAGCAAGGCTTAATCCCTGTTCTGTGTATTGGTGAAACCGAAGCGGAAAACGAAGCAGGTAAAACTGAAGAAGTTTGTGCTCGTCAAATTGACGCAGTGCTGAACACCCTAGGTGCGCAAGCATTCCAAGGTGCCGTCATCGCATATGAACCAATTTGGGCTATCGGTACAGGCAAATCCGCAACGCCAGCACAAGCACAAGCTATTCATAAATTCATTCGTACCCATATTGCGAAAAAAGATGCGGCGATTGCTGAGCAAGTCATCATCCAATACGGCGGCTCAGTCAATGCAAGCAATGCTGCTGAATTATTTACTCAGCCAGATATCGATGGCGCATTAGTGGGTGGCGCATCCCTGAAAGCAGATGCATTTGCTGTCATTGTCAAAGCAGCCGCTGAAGCGAAAAAAACAAAATAAATTTATTTTGTTTTTTAATGATTAGCCGCCATTATTGGCGGTTTTTTTATTTAACGAGTAGCAAATTTTTAATTATTAAAGTTACGAATAGTTTAAATTAATATTATTTTTAAAATCAAACGCTTGAGAAAACTCATTACCTCACACAAAAAATAAAAAACAATAAAACCAATTAAATTCAAAGTGATAAATATAATATTCACATCTTTAGTTTATCCACTATCAAATAATAACAATAGACACTACTGAAAGTTTAATTCAAATTTATCCTGCTTAACAAATTAGTAAATAACAATTAATAAAGTTTACTTTAAAGGATGAAAATGAAATATATAATTAGTTTAGTATTTAATATTATAATTATATTTCCAGCCATTTGCTTTTCAGAAACAAATAATGATTTTTGGCGAATTAAAACCAATGTCTATATGGAAATAGAAGAATATCAAGGGCAAGTCGATGCATTTAAAAATAAAGTGTACGATAAAATCAGTACCGTAGGCCAATTATCCCTGACAAACCCAGCATCTCAGTGGCGATTTGACATAGAACACCGCGAATCACTGAGAAACCATGGGCGTAATTTCAGTACTTCCCGTGATTCTTATCTTCGTAGCCGCACTCAACTTGACATTACAAAACAATTTGTTAAAACACCACAATCAGACATTGAAATTGGCGCCCGATATCGAAAAGAATCTAATGACTCCCCACCAGGAACCAAAGTACGCTCCTCCAATAGCTTATACGCACTAACACCAGCGGGTAACTATCATTTTAATGATAAATGGTCTTTTAATTTCTGGCTTTCTTATTATTATTACAGTAATTATTTTAGTTCTAATAGCCATGAAGCAGAAACAGAATTTGGAGCCACTTACCAACACTCTGAGGCCTTAAAAGCAAAACTGACCTTATACTTTGACAAAGCATGGGATAAACACTTCAGTACTCGGTTTATGCAATCACAAGTCCGCGCTTATTTACCTTTCACTTTAAAGTCTGATTGGCGTATTACGCCTTATGTTCGTTATGCTTTACAGGAAGACACCTATGATGAACATTTTTATCTCGTTCAAAAAATTAATAACGGTTTTCGTCTAGGAACAAATATCGAATATCAAGCCACTCCATCCTTAACATTATGGGGTGGTGTCGCCTATGAACCCTCAACATGGAAACATCCAAAAGATGATGGTACAACATCTGGTAATAATAATAAGCAGACGCTTTATCTCGGAAACATTGGCGTAAAATACCTTTGGTAACCGCACTAGTTAGTACACATAAGTATGTGACTCTACGGTTTAAAATATCAAAATAGCAATTTTCAAAATAGTTTGAGTTGCAGCTAGGCGGCAAGTAAGTGAATCCCTAGAAGCATACATAAGTATGTGACTAGGGTGAGCGCACGCAGCCAACAACGCTGCGGCTCAAAATATGAAGAAAATACAGGAGCATACATAAATATGCGACTAGGGTGAGCGCACGCAGCCAACAACGCTGCGGCTCAAAATATGAAGAAATCTCCCTGCAAATTGAAATATGACGAGTATTAACGCTGAATTATCTCATCAAATACTCCCCCATTCGCAAAATGCGTTTTTTGCGCTGCCTGCCAGCCACCGAAATCCTTATCTACCGTTAGCAACTTCAATTCTGGAAACTGCTGCTGGTATTTTTTTGCAACTTCACTATCTCGTGGTCGATAATAATTCTTAGCAGCAATTTCTTGCCCTTCTGGTGAATAAAGATGTGTAAGATAGGCCTCTGCGACCTCTCTGCGATCACGCTTATCAACTGTTTTATCAACAACTGCGACCGTTGGCTCTGCTAAGATGGAAATACTGGGTGTAACCACTTCAAACTGGCCATTTTCACCTAATTCATTGATAGCAAGTAACGCTTCATTTTCCCAGGCAATTAATACATCACCAATGCCGCGTTCAACAAAGCTATTTGTCGCCCCTCGAGCCCCTGAATCTAATACTTCTACGTTTTGATAAAGCTGCTTCACAAATTGCTTCGCTTTTTCAGGATCTTGTTGATTTTTATTTAGTGCATAACCCCAAGCCGCTAAATAATTCCATCGTGCACCGCCTGAAGTTTTCGGATTTGGCGTCACCACAGAGACATCTTTGCGGACTAAATCATCCCAATCGCGAATGTTTTTTGGATTATCTTTACGGACTAAAAAGACAATCGTTGAGGTATAAGGAGCTGAGTTATCGGGGAGTTTTTCTATCCAGTTTTTATCTATTCGCCCACTTTGCGCAATAGCATCCACGTCATAGGCTAAGGCTAACGTAACAACATCCGCCTCTAACCCATTAATAACTGAGATAGCTTGTTTACCAGATCCACCATGAGACTGACGCACGGTAACAGTATCCCCCGTTTTCTTTTGCCAATAATCACTAAACTCCTGATTATATTGCTGATAGAACTCACGCGTAGGATCATAAGACACATTCAACAGTTGAATATTTTTCGCCCAAGCCCCCGTCGTCAATATTAATAACAATGCGGTCGTTAATTGTGATTTTGTTACCTGCCATGAACGTGCCATTTTGAGCCCTCATCAAATTGTCGATAAGGCGAGGCTGACAGATAGCATCAATAACTGGAAATAATTAAAAAGAAAAACTTATGCTTACGGGGAATATATGAACAGGTAAGGGAGAGATTTAAGTTGTGACTAGGCGGCAAACGAGGATAGTTCGCGGAGCATACAAAAGTATGTCACTAGGGTTAGTAAGTGTAGCCAACACCCCTATAGCTTGAAATATGACAAATATCCATCTTCTAAATAGTTTAAGTTGTAGGTAGGCGGCAAACGAGGATAGCTCGGGGAGCATACATAAGTATGTGACTAGGGTTAGTGAGCGTAGCCAACACCCCTTACTGCTTGAAATATGACAAATATCCATCTTCTAAATAATTTGAATTGTGACTAGGCGGCAAACGAGGGTAGTTCGGGGAGCATACATAAGTATGTCACTAGGGTTAGTGAGCGTAGCTAACACCCCTACTGCTTGAAATATGACAAATATCCATCTTCTAAATAATTTGAGTTGTGACTAGGCGGCAAACGAGGATAGCTCGGGGAGCATACATAAGTATGTCACTAGAGTTAGTGAGCGTAGCCAACGCCCCTACAGCTTGAAATATGATAAATATCCATCTTCTAAATAGTTCAAGTTGTAGGTAGGCGGCAAGCAAAGCTAATCCCTAGGAGCATACATAAGTATGTGACTAGGGTTAGTGAGCGTAGCTAACACCCCTACAGCTTGAAATATGATAAATATCCATCTTCTAAATAGTTCAAGTTGTAGGTAGGCGGCAAGCAAAGCTAATCCCTAGGAGCATACATAAGTATGTGACTAGGGTTAGTGAGCGTAGCCAACACCCCTACAGCTTGAAATATGACGAAGATTTTAGTAGAGCTTCTTAGCTGTATCAAACCAATCCTTCTTAAAGACGCGTTTCATATTCATTACCGCATCAATGATATCATGGTGAACCAATTTCTCATTTTGGATACCCACGCAGCGGCCGCCGTAGCCTTCAAGTAATAATTGAATAGAGTATGCGCCCATGCGTGATGCTAAAATACGGTCATAAGCCACTGGCGAGCCACCACGTTGAATATGGCCGAGAACCGTTGCGCGAGTTTCGTGGTGTGTTTCTTGCTCAATATATTTGGCTAACTCACCCACGTCACAAACGTGTTCAGTGATAGCAACGATTGCATGGCGTTTGCCTTTTTCAATACCGCGTTTGATTTCAGATAACAATTCTTCGCGATCGAACGCCATTTCTTGCTCAGGCAATACAAGGAATTCGCACCCGCCCGCGATCGCCGCAGATAATGTTAAATCACCACAGTAACGTCCCATCACTTCAACAATAGAGATACGTTTATGAGATGTAGAGGTATCACGCAAGCGGTCAATTGCTTCAACAACGGTTTCAAGCGCAGTAAAATAACCAATGGTGTAATCGGTTCCTGCAACGTCATTATCGATTGTACCTGGTAGACCAATGCACGGGAAGCCTGCTTCGGTCAGTGCTTTCGCACCCAAATAGGAACCGTCACCACCAATAACGACTAGCGCATCAATATGATTTTTCTTCAGATTTTCAAAGGCTATTGCACGTACTTTTTCATCACGGAACTGTGGGAAACGAGCTGAGCCTAAAAAGGTGCCACCGCGGTTGATCATATCCGATACGCTGTATCTATCTAATTGTTTCATGCGGTTTTCATACAGGCCAAGGTACCCATCAAAAATACCCATCACTTCTAGCCCTTCACCTAAAGCAGCACGTACCACACCACGGATCGCGGCATTCATACCTGGTGCATCGCCACCACTCGTTAAAACCCCAATTCTTTTAATCTGCTTGACCATGATGACCTCTGATTAATGAACATAAAATTGCAAATCGATAAAACCGTTACGCTGCTAATCTTTTTAACGCTAATTACGCTGGCTTACTAGTGCTGAATTGATTCACCTAACAGCATAATACGGCAAAGAGTGAATTATGCATCTGCTTTCCATCAAGCTTTTATGTTTTATTGTGATCCAGTTTACATAATTCTAGCCGATCACCCCAATAGGTAAATCTTTCAATGCAAAAAAAGCCCTAGAGTACCAACTCAAGCGAATTACCCTAGTTGAATCTTAGTTTGAAATAAAAATTAAGTACTGATGATAACACTTAAATTCCTTCTATGCTGTACCTATAAAACAAAAGAAAAGCACCATTTGGTGCTCTTTTAATTAACGAACAAAAACGAAAATAAAATTGGCCTATGTATAGTAATAACGCGTTAAATGGAAAAAAATAGGCGCGGCAAAACACAATGAGTCAATGCGATCCAGCATGCCCCCATGCCCTTCAATAATCGCCCCAAAATCTTTAATACCACTATCACGCTTAATGGCTGACATACATAAACCACCCACAAACCCCATAATCGTGATCGCCAATGACATTAAACCAGCAACCCACCAACTGAATGGCGTAACCCAATATAAGCAAATTCCAATCAGTACAGAGGATAAGATCCCACCAACAAAGCCTTCTATCGTCTTATTTGGGCTCAATTTAGGTACAATCGGACGTTTACCCATCAGTTTACCGAATACATACTGCAAGACATCGGAAATTTGCGTCACAATAATTAAGAAGAGCAATAATTTCACACCCTCCCCTTCATAACCCTCAATATTGAGCATCAACAACGCGGGAACGTGGCTTAAACAGAAAACCGTCACCAACATCCCCCATTGAATTTTTGCCGTGCGCTCAAGAAAATGAAAGGTATCCCCTGCGAGTGCAATACGTGTAGGTAAAAAGAGGAAAACAAACACAGGCACAAAAATTGAAAACATCCCATACCACTCAATACCGACCAGAAGGTATTGCAATGGAATGAAAATAAAGAAACACCAAAATAACGCTTCATGATCACTTCGCCGTGTTGGCGTTAAAGTAATAAACTCGCGCAACGCAAAGAATGATATCAATGCAAATAAAATAACGACTGCAATGTTGCCAAGCACTACCGCCAATACGCAGATAATACACATCACCCACCATGCCCGGATACGAGCATTCAGGTTATCAATTGTTGGATTGCTTTTATCACCAGAATAACGGTAAGCCAAGATCCCACCAACGACACTCGCAAATACTAATATTCCAAACACACCCGATAACAGTAAGGCTAATTCGCTGTCCCAAACGCTCATGGCATCAACTCCTCTAGCGCTTCTTTGGCGCGTTGCAAAAATTCAGTTTTATTTTCAGCTTCGGTTAAAGGAGAGATAGGCTTACCGACTACCGCAGAGCAAATAACAGGCACAACTAATTTAGACCCTTTTGGTAATACGCGGTTAAGGTTTTCAAGGTAGATGGGGACGACTTCAACATCGGGATATTTTTTCGCTAAATGGTACAGGCCACTTTTAAATTGACCTAGCACTTCGCCACTACCACGGGTTCCCTCGGGGAAAAATATCAATGAATGCTTTGCTGCCAAAACGGACTCAAGAGGCTCCAAGATATTACCTTGCGCAGGTTTGTCCCCTTTTCTATCGACAAGGACAGCGCGAAAAACGTTATTCACTAAATAACGGCGAAATGGCGTTTTATCCCAATAATCTTTCGCGGCGACAGGGTGAACAAAATGGCGCATCAGCGGCGGTAAACCAGACCAAATGACTAACCCATCTAAGTGGCTTGAATGATTTGCATAATAAATACGCGGGGTTATGGCAGGCTGGCAGCCAACCCAACGAGTACGAACCCCTGTTAATAAACGGCAAGTTCCCGATAACAGCATTCCCATTCCTTTTGCAAGAAGGGAAATTTTCTGCACTTTTTCCATCTTTTTTCCTTGTTAGCGTTTTATCAAACATAAAACTGCAACACCATGAAAAAACCTGAATATTATTTAATAGATAAGATAGTGAGTGATTTAAGGAAGTACAACGGGGGAAGTTCTGATTTCTAATTCTGAAATAAGAATATCTGCAAGAAATACATAATAGGTGCAACAATGCTTATTTACACTGTTACACCTTATTATCAAAAATAATTAATAATTATTTTTTATCAGCAGCGATACGGTCACGGATGTTTTGTGCGCGCTCACTTGAAGGTGGGTGAGAGTCAAACATGCTGGTCTCTTGGCTACCCATTTTTGCCAATTTTTCAAAACCAGTCACTAAACCGTCAGTTTTTACACCACGTTTTTTCAGTAAGTCATAAGAGAAGTTATCCGCTTCGCTTTCTTGGTGTTGAGAGAACTGGGAGTTGATCAGTTTTTCACCCAATGCAGCAACTTGTGATGCGCTCAGTTGTTCAACTACGCCGCCAGCTGATGCTGCCGCTGTACGCGCTGCAACTGCTGCATAAGCAACTTGCATTGCTTTACGAGTATGGCCTAATGCTACGTGACCCATTTCATGGCCCAGAACGCCTTCAACTTCGTTGTCGTTCATGATATCCATCAGGCCGCTGTATACACGCACACAACCATTCGCCATCGCCCATGCGTTTACATCGTTAGTCATGTAAACTTTATAGTTAACGGGTGTACCATCAACTTCGTTACCCAGAGCTTTAGCGATTTTGTCTAAACGTTTGGAATATTTGCTTGATGAAGGAGCAATTTTGTTCTGTGCGTCCATCTCTTTACAAGATTGATCGCTTAATTGCTTAACATCTGAATCACTCAGTGTTGCTGCTTGGAATAATTGCATTCCAGAGTTAGTCAACATCCCTTGGTCCATATTTTTACAGCCAGTTAAAATCACAGCAGAGACAGCAACGGCGACAAGCGCTTTCATTTTCATAGATCATTTTTCCTTTAAGAAATACCATTCTTATTTTTTTAGTGACGCTAAAGACTATAAATTTTGCGGAAAATAACAATAGGAATAAAGCCATAATTACAGGTTCTATGAATTTGATAACATTTTTACTAAAATAATTTAATCGACAGAGTAATATCCCAACCTAAAAAATAATTAATGCTAAAAATATTGGAAAAACATCCAAATAAATAGCATTAAGTCCCTAACTATTTAATAAACAACTCTATTATGCAGAAATCCTGTCCTGCAGATTGCTGAGTTGAAAATTGCAGTGGCTGGATATTATTTCTCACTAACAACGTTTCAAAATGTTTTAACACAAACGGTTGCGAGTTTACGTCCAAGCTCATACTTGGCGCAGTACTGAAAATGAGAATTTGGGCTGCATCGCTAATCCAAGAACTACCCGATGCTGAATTTACCCACTGTAGGCGTGCTGAATATTTTGCAGGATTATAAATGAGATTAAAATCACGAATAGCGCCTTTAACTAATTCAGCATGCACATTGCTCTCCCCCTTGAAGGCAAAGAATTCTTTTTGCTGTAACGTCACTGGGCTCTGGTCATCCACAAGCAAAGTCATCCCATTCCCTTCCAGCACACCAATAATACGTTGGCGATTTAAAAAATGAGAAAAAGGCCCCGCAGCTTTCACATCCGCAATTGATACCCGCCAGTCAAAATCATCAAGCCCTTCACCATGGCTTCTCGCCACTTCCAACGTGACGCCTTGCCCATTTTTCCAAGGCATACTGCGATAATCCTGAGCTGTTAACACCTGAACCATAACGTTATCCTATTTTTTAGTAGAGAGGTAATAGCAAGATAATGAGATAAGAAGTTTTTATTTTAATAAAAACAGAGTATTAAATACTTTTAAATTGTAGCTTCAAACCAAGAGAGTTAACTATTTTTATGATTGTGGTGAATGTAGGATTACCTTGACCTGATAATGCTTTATATAAACCTTCACGGCTCATCCCTACCTCTTTAGCTAGTTGACTCATATTGCGAGCTTTTGCTATATCCCCGAGAGCCGATAATACTAAAGCAGGGTCACCTTCCTCCAAGATCTCATTAAGATACAATTGGATTTCTTCTTCGCTATTTAAATGCTCAGCAATATCATATTCTTTTAATTTTGTGGCCATAATTCACCTTCAATTTGACTAAAAACCTGTTTGGCTTTGATGATATCTTTTTGCTGGGTTCCTTTACTCCTACCTGAGAGCAAAATGACCATAACGTTATTTTTCTGTTTTAAATAAACACGATA
Organism: Providencia xihuensis; assembly: GCF_041953405.1. NCBI lineage: Bacteria > Pseudomonadati > Pseudomonadota > Gammaproteobacteria > Enterobacterales > Morganellaceae > Providencia > Providencia xihuensis. The sequence continues at coordinate 4,351,308 of NZ_CP169565.1, forward strand.
CCCTTGCCCCTCATGTATCCTCAGCTCTGAAAAGCCATCACTAATTGGCTCAATATCGCCAAAATTTCCATTTTTTAGGCGCCGAATTCTCACTTGAATCTTTGTTTTCGCCCTTAAATCCTTGAGATCGCGTATCCAGTTGTCGAATAGATCTGTCGTTAATACTGTTGTCTCCTTGTCTTGATACCTGTATCTTAATCGCCCTCGACAAATTGTCAACTATAGTTAACACTCAACCTATTTAAACAAAAAAAAAGCCCCTAAAAGGGGCTATAAAAGACAGGGATGGTGTCTATGGCAAGGAAAAACTTCATTTATTGCTACTTCACTACTTACTTCAAAATTAAGGATCTGAAATTAACTTACTTACTCAACTACAACTACGGGTACTCTCAATCTGATTTATTGGAACTGCATCGCTTGATATTCAGCCATTTTGTGTTGGTGAATCTGTTCAAGCTCACTTTTCTGCTCTGGCGTCAATAATTGGTATAATTCATGATGAATTCTTGCCATTTCAACGCGTTGTTCCAATTCTTTTTGCATTCTTTTTTCAAGTTGCTGGCGAACCGCTTTATCATCAAAGCTATCCGCTATAATTAATTTATGTAACGCTTCACGCTCTTGCACTAATGCCGTGCTATCAGTGCGATAATGGCGCTGCGTTGCCATCAAATCACGTAGCTGCTGGCGTTGCTTTTCATTTAATGTGATACCATTAAACATAAATGTGCTGGCGCGTTCTTCACTGCTAAACATGTCATGTGACTGAAATGGCACAACGACTTGGTGAGCTGTCGAAGGTACTTCCTCAGGCTGCATCTGCAACATTAATGGCACTGAGCTTTCATCATTCGCAACGTTCTGTGAAACTTCTGCGAAAGCAATTGTTGGTCCGAACACAAATGCAGAAGCTAAAACTAACATTGCGGTTTTATGTACTGTATTATGTACTTTGCTATGTGTTGTTCTTCGCATTTGACACCTTGTCTCCGAACTGTGCTCGTGATTCAATGTGAATAAATATACACCTGTGGCTGCAAACTAGCGTCAGAGCATGTAAAAGAACGTAAAGTCATGGAATCGTACAGATTGTTATCGTATTTTGGCAGTTGGAGGACTTAAAAAATGCATAAAATCCTATTAGTTGATGACGACCGTGAACTCACGTCGCTCTTAAAAGAACTGCTGGAAATGGAAGGTTTCAATGTCGTCATCGCTTATGATGGTGAACAGGCATTGCAACAGATTGACTCATCCATTGATTTGCTTTTATTGGATGTCATGATGCCGAAAAAAAATGGTATTGAGACACTCAAAGAATTGCGCCAAATTCATCAGACCCCTGTCATTATGTTAACCGCTCGTGGTAGTGAGTTAGATAAAGTACTGGGCTTGGAATTAGGTGCGGATGACTATCTACCAAAACCGTTTAATGACCGTGAGCTCGTGGCACGTATTCGTGCGTTATTACGCCGCTCAAACTGGAGTGAACAAACACAGGATAGCAACAGCAATACCCCTGTATTGCAAGTTGATAAACTGCAACTCAACCCAGGTCGCCAAGAAGCCAGTTTCGATAATGAAATTTTGGACTTAACGGGCACCGAATTCACCTTGTTATATCTGTTAGCACAACATTTAGGCCAAGTAGTTTCACGAGAACACCTTAGCCAAGAAGTTTTGGGTAAACGCCTAACACCGTTTGACCGCGCTATTGATATGCATATTTCGAATTTGCGCCGTAAATTACCAGAACGCACTGATGGCCAACCTTGGTTTAAAACCTTACGTGGCCGTGGTTACTTAATGGTTTCTGCCACATGATCAACAGCTTAACCGCAAGGATCTTTGCGATTTTCTGGTTTACCCTCGCACTAGTGCTAATGCTAGTGCTGATGGTGCCCAAGCTCGACTCTCGGCAAATCACCGTCCTGATGGAAAGTGAACAACGCCAAGGCGAGATGCTTGAGCAACATATTGAAGCCGAACTCGCACAAGCTCCCATGAATGACCTACTTTGGTGGCGTCGGATTTCCAACGCCATCAAAAAATGGGCGCCGCCGGGTCAGCGGCTAATTATTGTCACCAGTGAAGGCCGTGTTATTGGTGCAATGCCAAGTGAAATGCAGGTGATCCGTAACTTTATTGGTCAATCCGATAACGCCGATCACCCCAAAAAGAAAAAATATGGTCGAGCTGAAATTCTCGGGCCGTTCTCTATTCGTGATGGCGAAGACCACTATCAACTCTATTTAGTGCGCCCAGCCAGCAGCCCGCAATCTGACTTTATTAACTTATTGTTTGATAGGCCATTCTTGCTCTTAATTGCCACCATGTTAATCAGTGCCCCACTGTTATTATGGCTATCTTGGAGCTTAGCTCGACCCGCTCGAAAACTCAAAATGGCAGCCGATGATGTCGCCAAAGGGAATTTGCGGCCGCACCCTGAACTGGAAGCTGGGCCTCAAGAGTTCCTCTCCGCAGGGAACAGTTTCAATCAGATGATCAGCGCACTTGATGGCATGGTGAGTGCACAACAGCGCTTAATTTCTGATATTTCACATGAACTACGCACCCCACTCACTCGCTTACAACTGGCAACCGCCCTATTACGCCGTCGCCATGGTGAAAGTAAAGAGCTGGAGCGCATCGAAACCGAAACGCATCGTTTAGATAGCATGATCAATGACTTGTTGGTGCTCTCACGTAGCCAACATAAAAATGAAATTCTGCGCGAAAATATCAAAGCCGATGAACTTTGGGGGGATATTTTAGATGATGCTAGCTTCGAAGCGGAACAGATGAACAAAACGCTCGATATCACCTCAAATCCAGGCCCTTGGCCGTTGTATTGCAATCCTTCAGCGGTGGGCAGTGCGTTTGAAAATATTGTCCGTAATGCGCTGCGTTATTCACATACCCATATTGCTGTTGATTTTAAAGAAGAAAACAACGGTATTTTGATTACTGTGGATGATGATGGCCCAGGTGTTAGCCCTGCAGACCGTGAGCATATCTTCCGCCCATTCTACCGTACCGATGAAGCGCGAGACCGTGAAACTGGCGGTACAGGGTTAGGCTTAGCAATTGTTGAAACTGCGATTACACAGCATAAAGGCTGGGTGAAAGCCGATGACAGCCCTCTGGGCGGGCTAAGGTTACAAATCTGGCTACCTGAGCACGGCCGTTAAGCCATTTCAAACATTACTCCCAAAAGCCTTCTATTTAAAATAGAGGGCTTTTTTATTTCTATTCCCCAAATGGATTTATAAGCACCTAATATAGAATATTCTTATATTGAGTTCCCATAGCAATAAACCCTAAACCATCCTGCAAAATATTAATCTGTTTATTTTAAATTCAAATAACAAAGCAAAATTAAATCTCAATAAAATTGAAATAATAGACACACAAATCTAATGCATATCACATTGCTATATATTTTAATAAGTTACTCTTTCCTATCCCGAATAGTTTAATCTGATATTCTATTTTACTTAATTTAATTGTGATAATTGCTTCTCGACATAACACGGGTGGCTCACCCGTTAAAATTAGCATACTTATAATAAAGCAAAATATCACCACACTTTATATTGGTTTAATTTTTAGAAATTTATTTATCTTTATTGACCTGTTCAATATTAGGCGAACTCAACTTCAAACGGATTTATCAATGAAAAAATTCAAGCTTACCAAGCTGGCAATGCTTGCGGTATTAGGCGCAATGAGCGCACACAGTGTGGCGGGGGGATTAGTCCTACCCAATGATAACTTACGCAGTGATTTAGCATGGCTTTCAGAGCGTAACGTCATTCAAATTAGCTTATCCACTTGGCCACTCTCCCAAGAAGAAATTACCCGCTCGTTGAATAATGCAAATATTACCAATAGCGAACAAGAAGCGATTATTCAGCGTATTAAGAAAAACCTAGACCGTAAAAAGAACAGTGTTCAACTGGAAACGCACTTTGCCTCTAGCCATAACTCTATGCCGCAAGGCTTTGCCCAAAGTGAAAAAAGTGACATTCGTTACACCGTTTCAGGTAACTACAGCACAGACGATGTGGATTTAAACCTCACCGCTAATGGTGAGCGCGCTCTGCGCGTTGAAAATGGTTCTGACTACAACCTCAATGGCTCATATGGTGGTGTAAAAATTTGGAACCAATGGGTCACTTTTGGTGAGATCCCACAATGGTGGGGCCCTGGCCACGACGGCAGCTTAATTCGCACCGATGCTGCTCGCCCTGTCACTGGCTTTTTGCTGCAACGTGCCGACCAAAGCCCATTTGAAACCCCATGGCTTTCTTGGATTGGCTCGTGGCAATATCAGCTCACCGCTGGCCAAATCAAACAATACTCATCCCAGCCAAACACTAAACTGATTGGTTTACGCATGACCATGAACCCAACTGATTTCTTTGAACTCGGCGGTTCCCGCGTGGTGATGTGGGGAGGCGATGGCCGTCCTAATAACTGGAATTCTTTCTGGAATGCCATGGGCGGAAGGGATAATACTGGTGATGTAAATGACGATCCAGGTAACCAACTCGCAGGTTTAGACTTTAAACTGAAACTTTACCCATTAATCGATCTACCTGTCAGCTTATATGGCCAAATGGTCGGTGAAGATGAAGCCAACCTTTTTCCATCGAAAAATGCCTTTATGGGCGGTATCGAGGGCTATCACACGCTATGGGGTCAACCATTAAATTGGTATATTGAAGGCGCGAATACTCACACTGAGTGGGATAAAGACGGCGTTATGTATCGCCACTTTATTTACAAAAATGGTTATTACCAACAAGGTGCATCATTAGGCCATGGTATGGGTGGTGATGGACGTATGTTAACCACCAAAGTGGAATATACCCTTGATGATGATAACCGTGTTAGCACACGTTTGATGTATGCGAAAGTGAATAAGTCTAACTTTGACGGCAACAAGTTATTCCCTAAATCTGAAACCATCAAAGGTGTTGATATGGGTTGGTGGCATAACTTTGACAATGACGTCAGTACTGACGCAAAAGTGTGGGTTTCAAAAACCGATTATGAAACACGCAATGATGTCGGTGCCGCAGTGACGGTAAACGTGCCATTTAAGTGGTAATCATCTTATAGTCACAAGCCATGCTTATTATTGAAATGGATTATGGGTAAACTATAATCCATTAGGTTGCTGACAAAGCAGGATAAAAGCGTGGTTTTCCTGCTTTGTGTTATCAGCCGAAAATCAATTCTTTGATTTTCCTTTGTTTTTTCAAAACCTATCCAACCTGCAGCCAAGCCTAATCGGTTTGGCTGCAGTCTGACGGATTATAGGTAAACTATAATCCGTTTTTTTGCCAATTTGTTTCTGTTTTGCAGTAAAACATATCTGGCTGAAAAATAAACGTAAAAATTGGGTAAATTAATATTATCAATCACGCATATTATTAATCCATCGTAACGCCAAATTCGCGTAAAAATAGGTATGTTTTATTTTTGAGCTAATTATATCCATATTAAATGCAATGATATAAAAGACTTAACTTAAGCAAAATATTTAATCACGGAACAAGCGTATAATAAGAATTATAACCTGATAATTTAAAATAACTTATTCATTTGATACTCCTATTAGGACTATTCTCTAACACAATCGCAGTGATAGTCACTACCTAGGTTTGGTGGTATTATTAAGCGCTTTTGCTTGACCCGATTCGCCATGAGGCATACCCTTTGGGCGGCAAAAAACAATAAGCCATGCTTATCAATTGAACGCGATAGCAAAAAATGTAACGTTTTCAATTAATAAGTATGCATTTACAAATTCAATGGTGCTCTGGGACCCGACAACCCAGTGCGGTAGCTATGGGTTGTTATTAAATATTAATAATAGATTGAATAATCCATAGTTCAAATTTAATTAAATTGGTCTCTGAATTATGAATCAAATACTCCCTCTTATCGGTCGTTCTAATGCTTTATTTAGTCAAGACATTAAGGCTCATGAAAACGAACTTATTAAAATAGTTAGTCAATCACGTTTTTTAGTTCTAGGTGGGGCTGGTTCAATTGGTCAAGCTGTAACGAAAGAGATATTTAAACGTAACCCTAAAAAACTTCATGTTGTTGATATTAGCGAAAACAACATGGTTGAATTAGTGAGAGATATTCGCAGCTCATTTGGTTATATCAATGGCGATTTCCAAACCTTTGCTTTAGATATTGGTTCCATCGAATATGATGCTTTTATTAAGGCTGATGGTCAGTATGACTATGTGCTTAATTTATCTGCACTAAAACATGTCCGCAGTGAAAAAGACCCATTTACCCTAATGCGCATGATTGACGTCAATATTTTTAATACCGATAAAACAATCCAACAATCAATTAATTCGGGTGTTAAAAAATACTTTTGCGTATCTACCGATAAGGCCGCTAATCCAGTCAATATGATGGGTGCATCAAAACGTATTATGGAAATGTTCTTAATGCGTCGAAGCGAGAAAATCGAAATCTCAACAGCACGTTTTGCCAATGTCGCCTTTTCTGATGGCTCGCTTCTCCACGGATTTGATCAACGAATTCGAAAACAACAACCTATCGTTGCTCCTAATGATATTAAACGCTACTTCGTTACACCTCAAGAGTCAGGTGAGTTATGTTTAATGTCTTGTATTTTTGGAGAAAATAGAGACATTTTCTTCCCCAAACTTAGTGAAGCCCTTCACCTTATTACCTTTGCTGATATTGCAGTTAAATACCTAAAACAACGTGGCTATGAACCCCATTTATGTAAAGATGAGGACGAAGCTAGAGAACTCGCTAAAACACTGCCAGCCCAAGGTAAATGGCCTTGCCTCTTCACATCAAGCGATACGACTGGTGAAAAAGATTTCGAAGAGTTTTTCACTGACAAAGAAGAACTTGATATGATCCGTTTTGAAAACCTCGGCATCATTAAAAATGAAGCTAACTACCAACCAGATCTCCTAAACTTTTTTGAAAAAAACATTGAACAAATGAAAGCAAAAAAAGAATGGAAAAAAGAACAAATCGTTGAGCTATTTTTCAAAATGATCCCTGATTTTGGTCATCAAGAAACAGGTAAATATCTCGATAGTAAAATGTAAGGTCACAACATAATGAAACCACAAGCACTGATAGAGTTTATTCGAGACACATACAAAACTAATGATTTTATTCCCCTGCATGCCCCTACATTCACAGGCAATGAAAAAAATTATGTTGTGGAAACGATCGATAGCACTTTCGTCTCCAGTGTTGGGAAATTCGTTGACGAATTTGAACGAAAAATGGAAGCGTTTACTGGTAGCGCTCGAGCTGTTGCTACCGTTAATGGAACCGCAGCATTACATACCGCACTTTATATGGCTGGTGTTCGTGCGAACGATTTAGTGATTACTCAAGCATTAACCTTTGTTGCCACTTGTAATGCACTCTATCATATGGGTGCCCAACCTATTTTTGTCGACGTATCCCCTATCAGTTTAAGCCTATGCCCTAAAGCGGTAGAACAATATCTCGAAGAACATGCTGAACTCACTGAAGACGGCTGCTTTCATAAACAAACAAAGCAAGCAATTAAAGCCGTCGTTCCAATGCATACATTCGGTCATCCAGCTGAACTCGATGAACTGCTTATCGTGTGTAAAAAATGGGGCTTAGCTCTAGTAGAAGATGCAGCAGAGAGCTTAGGTTCTTTCTACAAAGGTAAACATACTGGCACGCTTGGTGAATTTGCCGCACTGAGCTTTAATGGTAATAAAATTATTACCACAGGTGGCGGCGGAATGGTTCTCTGTTCCACAGAAAAAGCGGGAAAACACACAAAGCACGTCACCACGACAGCCAAAATTCCTCACCCATATGAATTTTTCCACGATGAGCCAGGCTTTAATTATCGCCTACCAAATTTAAACGCAGCTTTAGGTTGTGCTCAAATGGAGCATTTATCTTTATTTTTAGAACAAAAGCGCAAGTTAGCGAATCAATATCAAAATTTCTTTGCAGGTAGTGATTATCAATTTGTTGTTGAGCCATCTTATGCTCAATCTAACTATTGGTTAAATGCGGTAATTTGTGCAGATGCCAAATTACGCGATGAACTACTAGAAAAAACCAATGCAGCAGGAGTGATGACTCGCCCTATTTGGAAACTAATGCACCGTTTACCAATGTTTAAAGATGCTTTATGCGGTGATCTTCAACAGTCAGAGTTTATTGAAGCACACTTGATTAACTTGCCTAGTACTCCTATTTTAGTTTAAGAAGAACTTTAAATGAAAAATATAGCTGTATTTACTGGTACTCGTGCTGAATATGGGCTCTTATTTTGGCTCTTAAAGGATATACAAGCAGATCCTGAACTAAATCTACAACTTATCGTTTCAGGAATGCATTTATCTCCTGAGTTTGGAGAAACATACCAACAAATAGAGCAAGATGGATTTAATATTACTGAGAAAATAGAAATATTACTATCTTCTAACTCCCCCGTTGGAACTGCAAAAAGTATGGGGCTTGGTATACTTGGTTTTAGTGATGCATTTTCTAGAATAAAACCAGATGCTCTCATTATACTTGGAGATCGGTTTGAAGCATTAGCCGCCGCACAAACCGCAATGATTTTGCGAATTCCTGTGATTCACTTACATGGAGGAGAAATCACGGAAGGTGCTTATGATGATGCAATTCGCCATGCAATCACCAAGCTTAGTTATTTACATGGAACCTCAACAGAAGAATACCGCCAACGAGTTATCCAACTTGGAGAGAGCCCTGAGCGGGTAAAAAATATAGGGGCTATTGGTTTAGATCATCTTAAAAGAGGCCAGTTTCTAAGGCTTCAAGATCTCAGTAGAGCTTTAAATTTTAAATTAGAAAAACCCTATTTTTTAGTCACATACCATCCAGTGACATTAGCTGATGAGTCCCCTGAAAAAAGCTTTCAAGCAATTTTGGGTGCACTAGATCAATATCCTGACTATCAAGTTATTTTAACCTATCCAAATGCTGATGATGGTGGCCGACGAATTATCCCTATGCTAGAAGCATACGCTACTGGAAATCCTGAACGAGCTCTCGCTATACCATCCCTTGGTCAGCTCCGTTATCTCAGTGCAGTCAAACATGCTGCTGCAGTTATTGGTAACTCCTCAAGTGGTATCATTGAAGTACCGTCATTTAACGTACCAACAGTTAACATAGGTGTTCGACAAAAAGGTCGGCTGGCTGCGGAAAGTGTTTTAAATTGTTCTGCTAACTCAAAATCGATATACGATACAATCCAATTAGCACTTAACATGCGTTATGGTCTTAATAATGAGAATGTCATAAATCCTTATGGTCAGGGTGATAGTAGCAGCCAAGTAATTGAAATGATAAAAACATTGCATTTTGAGCCTTGTAAAAAATTTTTTGACTTACCATTTGAACTGAAACAATAGGGCACAATATATGACTATTATTATCGCTGAGGCGGGTGTTAATCATAATGGTAGTGAAAAACTAGCATTTGAACTTGTTGATGCAGCTTTCAATGCTGGTGCGGATATCGTTAAATTCCAGACATTTAAAGCTAAGAATTTGGTTACAGAACATGCGGAACAAGCTACATATCAAGTTAAAAATACACAAAAACAAGAATCGCAACTTGCAATGCTAAATCGGTTGGAACTTTCCTATGACACTCATCACAAACTTATTAAGTATTGCAATAAATTAGGTATTGAATTTTTATCCACTGCATTTGATGATGAAAGTCTTGATTTTTTAGTGGCTGACCTCGGTTTAACTCGCTTAAAAATTCCTTCAGGAGAATTAACAAATGCGCCATTAGTGCTCAAGCATGCACGCAGTGGTTGTGATCTAATAGTATCCACAGGAATGGCAACATTAGCTGAAATTGAGATGGCATTAAGTGTAATTGCTTTTGGTTATACCAAAGATAAAAATGTGATTCCTTCAATATCTGCCTTCCAAGAAGCATATGCGTCCAAAGCAGGACAAAAAGCATTAAAAACTAAAGTTACGTTATTGCATTGTACCACTGAATATCCAGCTCCAATGGAAGAAATTAATCTATATGCGATGGATACTTTGGGCCTTGCATTTTCTCTACCGATGGGATATTCAGATCATAGTGAAGGAATTACAATTCCAATTGCCGCTACTGCTCGCGGGGCTGTATTAATTGAAAAACATTTTACTCTTGATAAAAATATGGAAGGTCCTGATCATAAGGCATCTCTAGAACCTCAAGAGTTAACCGAAATGGTGAGGGCCATACGACAAGTCGAGCTTGCTTTAGGCTCTAGAATAAAAACACCAACCATATCTGAAATCAATAATAAATCAGTTGCTCGTAAAAGTTTAGTTGCTGCTAAACGAATTAAAGCTGGTGATACATTTAGTTCTGAAAACCTAACAATTAAACGACCTGGAAATGGAATATCACCATATAGATACTGGGACATCCTAGGGAATACCTCCCATAATGAGTATTATCCTGGAGATTTAATTCTTGAGTAATAGAAAGCCAGTCGTCATTATTGGCGGGGGTGGTCATGCAAGTGTATTAGCGGATATATTACACAATCAAGGTAGGGAAATTCTTTCCGTTGTTTGCCCTGATGATATACGGGTGAGAGCTATTTTTAAAAACCTCCCACATTTAATACATGACCATGAAATTAAAAAGTTTCACCCAGATGAAATCTTATTAATTAATGGAATAGGTATACTTCCAAACTCGAATTTACGAACCAAAGTGAGCTCATACTTTACATCGTTGGGCTATCAATTTGATAGTGTCATCGCTGATAGTGCCATTGTCTCCAATTATGCAACACTTCACTCTAGCGTACAAATTTTACCAAGAGCAGTAATTCAAGCTGGCGCTATCATTAAAGACAATACCATTGTTAATACTGGGGCAATAGTTGAACATGATTGTGTAATTGGATGCAATAACCATATTGCCCCTGCTTCCACTATTTGTGGCGAAGTTACAACGTTTGATGATGTATTTATCGGTGCTAATGCAACTATCATTCAAGGTATTAGCATAGCTCAAGGCTCAGTCATTGGAGCTGGTGCAATAATTACACAAGATATTTCTTTATCAAGTATTTGTTACCCAAGCCCAATTACCGTCAAAACAAATAAATAGGTTTAAAGGGATTCTATGAGTTATCGTTGGAAAAATGTGCTTATTAATACAGAAAACACTATTCGTGAAGCATTAGAAATTATAAATAATGAAGCTTTACGCGTTGCGCTTGTAATTGATGAGGAACAACACTTAGTCGGTATTGTTACTGATGGAGATATCCGCAGAGGATTACTAAATAATCTACAGTTAAATGATTCTATATCCTTAATTATGAATCAATCACCTACTACTGCTAAAGTAGGAACTTCACGTCAAAAACTTCTTGAATTGATGGAATCAAAAAGTATTTTATCAATACCAATACTTGACGATGAAAATAGAATAGTTGGTTTAGAAACTCTCAGTAACTCTCCTAATAAAAAAACATACCAAAATCCAGTGTTTATTATGGCTGGTGGATTCGGTACTCGTTTACGTCCACTGACCGATAGCTGCCCAAAACCTATGTTAAAGATTGGAGATAAACCAATCCTTGAAACAGTTATTTTTAGCTTTATCTCTGCTGGATTCGTTAATTTTTATATATCGACTCATTATATGCCAGAACAGATCCAAGAACACTTTGGCAATGGTAATGAATTAGGTGTTAAAATCTCATATATCCACGAAGAAGTGCCTCTAGGTACAGGAGGAGCCCTTGGTTTACTTCCTAAAGACTTACCCAAAGACCTCCCTCTCATCATGATGAATGGTGATGTCCTTACTAATGTAGATTTTAAGCGTTTACTTGATTTCCATGTCTTACATGACGCAGATGCTACTATGTGTGTCCGAGAATATGACTACCAAATCCCATATGGTGTCATCAATGGTGAAGGCAATAAAATTACTAGTATGGTTGAAAAACCTATACAGCGTTTTTTTGTGAACGCTGGTATCTATGTAGTTTCTCCTAGAGTAATAAACTCGGTTCCTAAAAATCACCGTATAGATATGCCAACGTTACTCGAGCAGCATATGAATGAACGAAATAATATTTTAATGTTCCCGATTTATGAGTATTGGTTAGATATTGGCCGAATGGATGACTTTAATAGGGCTCAAGTTGATATCAAAACCTTAAGGTTCAATCATGAATAATATTGCTGTAATTGGTTTAGGTAATATTGCAAGCAGACATCGACGTAATCTAAAGTTTTTATTTCCTGACGCAAAGATATACGCTATGTCGGCTAGTGGACGTATTCCAGCTGAAAATATAAGCGACTGTGATAAATTGGTTACGTCTATTGATGAACTAATTCTAGAAGATGTTCAATTTGTTATTATTGCTTCACCCGCCACTTTTCATTCACTCCATGCAATTCCATTAATTAAGGAAAATATTCCAGTATTAATTGAAAAACCTGTTACATCTACTTTAAAAGATGCAAAAAAACTTCAAGAAATAGCTGATAAATATAGTACTCCTATAGCCGTGGGATATTGCTTACGTTACCTGACATCAGCACAAGTGATAAAAGAAATAATAGAAGCGCAGCAAATCGGCTCATTATCTTATGTAAATATTGAAATCGGGCAGTACTTACCAGATTGGAGACCAGATAAAGATTATCGTAGTTGTGTATCTGCAAATTCCAAACTAGGTGGCGGAGCATTATTAGAGCTTAGCCACGAAATTGATTATACACAATGGCTGTTAGGGACTTTGCACCTACAATATGCTATATTACAATGCTCTGAACAATTAAATTTAGACATAGAAGATAATGTAAATATACTTGCAACAACTAGCGATAACACCATCGTTAACATTCACTTAGATTTTTTACAGCGCAAAGCATATAGACACTGTAGATTTGTAGGAACTACTGGTTCATTAGAGTGGGATTTAATCAAAAACGAAATTATTTTAACAACAAAAAATCAAATTACTACCTTATACAGTGAGCCCGAATGGGATAAAAATAATATGTATTTAAAAATGCTGCTAGATTTTATTGAAAAAATAAATGGAAGAAAAAATCAGTCAGTAACATTATCTGAATCAATTAGAACCATTCAATTTATTGAAAATATTAAAAAAACTTATCCAATCACTATGATATCAAAGTGATAATGAAATATAGGTTCGTTCCCAATGAAAAATTTTGCATTTATTTTTGCTCGTGGTGGTTCCAAAGGGTTACCTCATAAAAATATTAAGTTATTAGCTGGTAAACCATTATTACAATATTCAATTGATATCGCAAAAAATACCTCCTCTATTGATAAAATATTTGTATCAACTGATGATGAAGATATTGCTAAAATTGCTAAATTAAATGGAGCAATTGTGATTCCTCGCCCCAAAGAGTTAGCAAGCGATACCAGTCCTGAATGGCTCTCATGGCGCCATGCAATTGATTGGGTAGAAAAATATTATGGTCAATTTGATGGGTTTGTCAGTCTGCCAGCAACAAGTCCGTTACGTAGTATTCAAGATGTAGAAGATGCTATTGCTAAAAGAGAGAACGAACAAGCAGATATTTGCATTTCTGTCACCCCATCAAGCCGTAGTCCTTATTTTAACATGGTAAAAAAAACAGCAAATGGATTTGTGGAGATAGTTAATCCACCTAATGATGAAGTGACCCGCCGACAAGATGCACCTTCAGTATTCGATATAACAACTGTTGTTTACGCAACAACTCCTAAATTTGTTCAAAATAATTATGGGCTTTTTTCAGGACAAGTAACCTGCATAGTAATACCTAAAGATCGTGCGGTTGATATAGATGATATTTATGATTTTCGCCTAGCTGAAGCTATTATTATGGAGTACAAATAATGGGAAATTTATTAGCAGATAAAAATATTTTAGTTATTGGTGCCGGTGGCTTATTGGGATCTACATTAGTAGCTGAATTATTAAATCAAAAAGTAAAAGTTATTGCAGCAGATATAAATCTAGAAACGATGAATGATCGATTAAAATCGATAAATATTAATACAAAAAATTCGAATATTCATCTTTTACAATGTAACATTGTAGATAAAGAATCAATAAAAAAAGTGTTAGATAGTGCACTTGAAATCGACGGTGCAGTTAATACAACTTACCCTAGAAATAATAAATATGGCAGCCACTTTTTCGATGTATCCTTAGAAAGCTTTAACGAAAATTTATCATTACATTTAGGTAGTTCATTTTTATTTACGCAACAATGTGCAGCTTATTTTTTGAGACATAAAAAGCCATTTTCTCTAGTCAACATATCTTCAATATATGGGGTAATTGCACCTAAGTTTGAAATATATGAGAAAACGAGCATGACCATGCCAGTTGAATACGCAGCTATTAAATCGGCTATACTCCACTTAAATAAATATGTTGTTTCTTATATAAATGATAGTAAATTCAGGATTAATTGCGTTAGCCCTGGTGGTATATTTGACTCTCAACCAGAAGAATTCCTGAAGGCTTATAAAGCTAATACCCACGGTGAAGGAATGCTCAATGTGAAAGAAATCATTGGTACCATAACATTTTTATTATCGGATCAGTCGAGATACGTTACAGGGCAGAATATCATTGTTGACGATGGATTTTCTCTATAAATTTAACTACAAAAAAAGATTGCTCTATGATAATTGAAGAAATATTAATAATATTATCTACATGCCTTTTATCCTTTATTATTTTCTATAGAATAAAGAGAATTAGCATAGTTTCTTCTGAATGTATTTTTTTGTTATTTTTCTTTTTTTATTGTGTGCTAGGCTCTCTAATTTTATTACTTGGCCTTGACAGTAAAAGATTAAATGATATATACATTAATTATGATATACTTCTTAAAATATGGATGTACTGCTCTATTTCAATAGTAATCATAATAACCATTTTGATATTGTTTAAAAGAGGACAAACTTCAGCGCCATTAGTTTTAGAAAAGAAAAACATACCTGGTAATTTCACAACACTATTAATAACCGGCATTATTTGTTTAATTTCAATTTATTATATTATATCCACTGACTCACCTATATATTTATTATTAAAGTCGGGAAATATAGTTGAAGCATTCTATGCCCGACAGACTGAAGTGAACGATAGTGGTTTTTTTAAAGAACAACACATCAAGTTCATTACTAATGAAATTAGTTTTTATTGGACCCTGTATTTATTTTGCAATTATATTTACAACAAAAAATATAAGACATTATTTTTTATTTCTTTCATTATTCTAAGTATTACTCTTGCTAGTAATTTATCTAAAGGCGGCGTTGTTTTTCTAATTGCCTCTTTGGGGATATTATATTTATTTAAGAAAAATAAGAAACTAACATTCTCATGGATTTTTTCCGGAACAGTGTTAATTGTCTCTGTAGCCACAATAATACAATATTATTTATTGCCAACTGACGGTAATTTTAATTTATTGTCTATTTCGGGTTCGGTTCTAAGCAGAATAACAACAGGGCAATTAGCTCCAGCTTATTATGTCATTGAATATATAAAGAATTCGGACTTTTTATATGGAACTACATTGCCCAATCCTAAATCAATACTACCTTTTACATTTTTTGACTTGGAAACAAAAACCTGGGAGTTAATGAACTCATATCGTTCAAGTATAGGATTAACTTATAAAAACCCGACTGTATTTTGGGCTGATGCCTATGCAAACTTTGGATTATTCGGTGTAATACTCTACTCTTGTATTGTAGGCTTTATTTTAGTAACAATAGATACAATTTTTTTAAATAAAAAAGAGATAACTCTTCCTAGTTTAGCCTTATTAGTATACTTAAGCTTTCATTACGCACGCCTTTCAGGTAAAGCTCTTGGACCATTTTTTTGGGATTTAAATTTACTTTCTGTTCTTGTTTTTTATTTTATGCTAAATAGGCTCACTAAAAATAATGAATGAAATATTTAAAAAAATACTTGCCTATGGTGGAATTGAACTATTAAATAAGTCTATTCCATTCATTTTACTTCCCATCCTTACAAGATATTTAACTCCCAGTGAATATGGAACAGTCACTACGTATCAACTAACATGGCAGCTATTATCTATAGTTCTTAGTTTTGGCTTCACAAGTCTACTCACGGTGGGATATCATAAAAATAATTATGATGATTTTATCAACCTAAAAAATCAAATATTTTCAACCTCCTTTTATTTAGGAATAATGATTTTTATAATTTTATGCATTTCCATATACAGCTTTAAACTAAATATAGTATATATATATATTCTCTTATCCGCATTATTATTATCTCTAGTTAACTACTGTTTAGCTATTAACCAAACACAAAAAAAAATCGCTAACTATGCCATAATTCAACTTATATTAACAGCCTCTAATATGTCCTTTTCAGTAATTCTAGTCATTTATCTAAGCTTGGGAATTGATGGGAGACTAATTGGCTTTTTATTATCTCCTTTTTTTGCACTCGCAGCATGCTTTTTTATCAAAAATGTATCGTCTAGCGCGTTAAAATTAAAGTTTTTCAACTTTTCATTATTAAAAAATGGGACGCCATTACTTATACACCAGATTATAAACTGGAGCAGATATTCTATAGATAAATATATGATTTTATTTTTACTTGGAAACTATTCACTAGGAATATATAATATCAACTTTCAACTAGCTTTTTCTCTTAGCATTCTTGTTTTAGTTGTAAATCGAGTTATCCAGCCTATTCTTTTTGAACAATTAAAAAACAATAAAAGTACAATAAAAATATTTTTACTTCAAATAGCTATTGCTGTTTTTGGCCTCATATTTATTTACTTACTAATTTATTTTTTTGGGGTTTTTATTATAGGTTCAAAATTTACTATAGAAAATAACATTTTCATTACATTATTAGTTTCTTTTTTCATACAAGGAATTTATCTATCATTATGTAACTATCTATATTACTATCAATTAAATAAGCAAATTATGAGTAATTCATTACTATCCCTATTATCTGCTTCTGCTATACCCTTTACTATGATTTATTTTTTTGGTTTCGTTGGCGCTGCTTATGGAACACTTTTCTCAACAGCTGTTCTAACTATATTTACCTATTTCACATTACACAAAAACAAAATACTTCCTTGGGATAGAAAATGAAAATTGGATATATTGCGAAAAACATTCCGTTACCTGGATATAAAGAAAACCCAATAATTTTAAAACAAGCAAATATATTTAAAAAAACAGAACATGAAGTAATATTTTATTACCCTGATGAGCATCTCCCTTTCAATTTAACCAAACTTTTACCTCTAAGATTTGCTAAACGAATAAAAGCCTCGTCTAAATTAAATAATTCGTTTATTTCCCACGATATTCACATAAATAAATTAAATTATTACCGTATTTATTCAACTCCATATATAGAGTGGATTTTTATAAAGAATAAATCATATAATATTGACTCCGATATAAAAATAATACATGCACATTTTATTTTCCCAGATGGTCTGATAGCCTTAAGTTTATTTAAAAAAAACAACATCCCATATGTTATTACCGTTCGGGAAGGCGATTTTAAAAATGCAAATAAAAATTTTTTAAATAAAAAAATCATGAAGACAGTTCTCGATAATGCAAAAGCAATTATAGCACTTACATACAGCCTAGAAAAAAAAATTAAGTTATTTAATCCAACTGCACCGATATACAGGGTTGGAAACCTACTTGATAATACTTTTTATCATACTCATTATGTACCATCCAATTCAAATAGAATAACAATTTCTGTTGTATCTAACCTTATTTCAAGAAAAAACATCGATTGGCTCATTGAATATCATAATTTAAAAAAATCCTTTAACCTTATCATTTGTGGAGATGGGCCGTTGAATAAAGAATTAAAAAAAAAATCAAATGCAGAAATTATATTTACTGGTTATTTAGATACTGAAGGCATAAAAAAAGTCCTAGACAAATCGGATGTTTTTGTACTTCCTAGTGTAAATGAAACATTTGGTATGGCATATATTGAAGCTGCTTCTCGACATAATATTGTTATTGGAATGGAAGGTACAGGAATTTATGAACCTGGTCTTGATGGATTTTATTTCGCTAAAAACAAACTCCACCTTTATAAAATACTTGATATGGTTATTGGGTTTCCAACCAATTATATAGAGGAATTAAAAAAATTAGCATATAATCATTCTTTGAGCTTTAAGGAAAACATTATCAAAGATAAACTTTTAAAGATTTATAAAGAACATTGCTTATGAATATTTTTTTTGTTAACTCCGCATTTCAATTAATCATACTAAACAAATTATTAATCGAAAAAAGCATTAAAAGTGGTATTTTGGTTATTAAAAAAAACAAATCAGACAATTATCAACTTTCATATCAAATAGAAAAAATCAAAAAATCAAGCAAAATAAAAGTAATATATACTCCTAATAGTCTTTTATTGTTTAACTTATTTTCATTGATTACTTTTTTTTGTCAGAAAATTTTTATTGGTGATATAAAATCAATATACTATCACTCAGCCATTCGCTTCACGAATTCAAAAAAAATCTTTTTTTTTGATGATGGGTTTTCTAGTTTGTTAATATTAGATCTACTGAAAAATGGCCTTCCTATCCCAATGTTAAATGGTGGTGCTAACCTTTCAACAAAGAAAAAACTTGCATTTGAAATTTTAAATATCAAATACAAAGAAGTGCCAATTGATTCATTTACATTTTACTCTATATTTGCTGATAGCTCATTTAACAATGTAGAAAAAATAACAATATTAGACAATGAAAATTTCTCACCATTAAATAGCTCATCTATTTTTTTAGGTGGAAAATATGTCGATATAAAAATATTAAATTTTGAGAGTTATTGTAATGCGATTATTAAAGCCTATGATATTTCATATGGAAATCTTGTATATATACCTCACAGAGCTGAATCAAAAGAATTCTTAGATAAATTAAAAAAACAAATCCCATATATAGTTATAACCGTAATTGACAAACCAATTGAACTATATTTAATTGAGAACCAATGGGCACCTAAATTTGTTTTTTCAATCTATTCTACTGCGCTATTTACCCTAGCAAACCTTTTTCCAACTTCAAATGTTTACTTTAAAAGTATAAACATTGATTTAATACCAAACCAATATCAAAAATCTCTGAGATCGCTATATCATTTTTTGACAACATCTCAACGATTTATTTCTTATTAGATTATTTAGAACTAGGAATTTATAATGTTAAAAATAGCAATCGCAGGCACCGGCTACGTCGGCCTATCTAACGCCATGTTACTGTCACAACACCACGAAGTGGTTGCGGTGGACATCATCCCTGAAAAAGTGGCGATGTTAAATAATCATCAATCACCGATTGTTGATGCCGAAATTGAACAATTTTTAACGAAAAAAACACTCAATTTCCGTGCCACAGAAGATAAAACAGAGGCCTATACTGGCGCTCAGTACGTCATTGTGGCTACACCAACTGACTATGACCCAAAAACCAACTATTTCAATACTAAATCGGTGGAATCTGTTATTCATGATGTAAATGAAATCAACCCAACCGCCACGATTATCGTAAAATCGACCATTCCTGTTGGGTTTACCGCGCGTTTGCGGGAAGAGTTTGGCTACACTAACGTTATTTTCTCCCCTGAGTTTTTACGTGAAGGCCGTGCTTTGTGGGATAACTTGTACCCGTCCCGAATTGTGGTCGGTGAGCGTTCTGAGCGTGCGAAAATTTTTGCGGATTTGCTGTTAGAAGGCGCCATCAAAAAAGACGTCCCGGTGTTATTTACCGATGGCACTGAAGCCGAAGCGATAAAACTGTTTGCCAACACTTACTTAGCGATGCGAGTGGCGTATTTTAATGAGCTAGACACTTACGCAGAAAGCCGCGGTTTAAATGCCCGTCAAATCATCGAGGGTGTTTCATTAGACCCACGTATTGGCAGCCATTATAACAACCCATCATTTGGTTACGGCGGTTATTGTTTACCGAAAGACACCAAGCAGTTATTAGCCAACTACGATGACGTGCCGAATAACCTGATTAACGCCATTGTTGAATCAAACCGTACCCGTAAAGACTTTATTTCCGATGCGATTATCGCGAAAGCGCCGCGTAAAGTCGGTGTCTATCGTCTAGTGATGAAGGCGGGCTCAGACAACTTCCGCGCCTCTGCGGTGCAAGGTGTGATGAAGCGCATCAAAGCCAAAGGGATTGAAGTGGTGGTGTATGAACCAGTGATGAAAGAAATTGAGTTTTTCCATTCAAAAGTGGTCAATGACTTGGCTGAATTTAAAAACCAATGCGATATCATCTTAGCTAACCGTATGGTGCCTGAAATCGAAGATGTGGCGGATAAAGTCTATACTCGAGATTTGTTTGGTAACGATTAAAATGAGTATGGTAATCGATAAGCCTTTAGTTTCTGTCATTATGCCCTGCTATAATGCACAAAATAATATTCTGAATGCTATCCAGTCCGTTCTCACTCAAGATTATCAGAACTTAGAACTAATTATTATTGATGATTCTTCAACAGATGATACGATTAATATCTTAAATCAACTAAAAGATCCTAGAATTAATCTAATTGTCTCAAAGAAAAATCAAGGGGCTGGTGTATCCCGTAATATTGGAATTGAGCAAGCCAAAGGCCGGTTCATTGCTTTCTTAGATAGTGATGATTTGTGGCTAAAAACAAAATTAAGTGAGCAAATTAATTTTATGTTGGAAAACAATTACCGATTTACTTTTAGTTACTACCAACATTTGAGTGAAGCTGGACTAGGAAAAATTATTACTGCACCTAAATTCACCACTTATCATAGATCGCTATATGGTAATGTAATAGGCTGCTTAACTGTAATTTATGATACTGCACATTTCGGAAAGCAATATATGCCTTTGATCCGTAAACGGCAAGATTTTGGCTTATGGTTAAAATTGCTTTCATTAGAAGAAAGAGCCTACTGCTATCCAAAAGTGTTAGCTCACTATCGTACTGATTCAGGGATGACTCAAAACAAATTGAATGCGGCTAAACATCAATGGTTATTTTATAGGGACACATTGAAGCTGAGCATTATTCGATCTACTTGGTATTTTTCATTTTATTCTCTTTATGGCTTTTTAAAGCATTATACCTCAAGATAGTAAAAAGCTTAAAAGAAATGCTACTAAATACATTTGTATCGAAGTAATATCAATTTTTAATAATAATACATCTAAACCAATATTTTTACATATTTATTATAGGAATAGCTCATTTATGAAGCTGAAACGCCTTTCTATTACTGTACTTATGCTAGCTGCATTAACAGGCTGTACAGTCACCCCTGGTGCCTATATGTCAACTTCAGGCAAAAATGTTGTTGATACGGGTGACCGTGACATTACTAAATTGGTTGATATCTACCCAATTTCACCAAAGTTGTTGGATGATATGTACACTGCACCCACCATTGCTAAACCGAATGCGCAGTTAGAAAAACAGCTGACTCACTATGAATACCGTGTAGGTGCGGGTGATGTATTAACCATTACGGTTTGGGACCATCCTGAACTGACTATCCCTGCGGGTTCATACCGTAGTGCGCAAGATTCCGGTAACTGGGTGCATTCAGATGGAACCATCTACTACCCGTATATCGGTAAAGTTAAGGTTATCGGTAAAACTGTCACGGAAATCCGTACCTTAATCAGCAACCGCTTAGCCACCTATATTGAATCCCCACAAGTGGATGTCAGTATTGCCGCCTTCCGTTCGCAAAAGATGTATGTGTCTGGCGAAGTCGCCAAACCGGGTACATTACCTATCACTAACGTGCCTTTAACTATCTTAGAAGCCTTTAATAATGCGGGCGGTTTAACGGAAAAAGCCGATTGGGATAATGTGGTGCTAACCCGTAATGGCAAAGAAATTAAAGTGTCATTACAGGATTTAGTCCAGTATGGGGATTTAACTCAAAACTACCTGATGCTACCAGGTGATGTGCTGTATGTGCCGCGTAATGACTCACAAAAAGTGTTTGTCATGGGTGAAGTCGGTCAACCAACCACACTGACTATCGACCGTGCAGGCATGAGCATCACTGAGGCACTAAGTAAAGCCAGTGGTCTTAACCAAACGACCGCTAATGCAACAGGGGTATTTGTTATTCGCCCAATTAAAAACCAGCCAGCGGAAGACAAAGAACTCGAAGCACTATTACCGAAAAAAATGGCCGCTGTCTATCAGTTAGATTTATCGGATGCAACATCACTTGTGATGGGTACTGAATTTAAACTGCAACCTTATGACTTAGTGTATGTTACCGCTGCGCCTGTAGTACGTTGGAACCGCCTGATTACCCAACTGTTACCAACTATCGCTTCATATAATCAATTGACCGAAGGTACCAAGCGTATTCACGACTGGTAATCGATATGTTTAATAATATTCTCGTTGTTTGTATGGGAAATATCTGTCGCTCTCCTACGGGAGAGCGTTTATTGCAACACTATTTTCCCGAAAAAACTGTTCATTCGGCGGGTATTATCGCCAAAAATGACATGCCAGCCTATGACAGTGCCATCCGGATTGCCGAGCAACATAGTCTTTCCCTTGAAAACCATCAATCACGTCGGTTAACTAGCGAATTATGTAAAAAAACCGACTTAATCCTAGTGATGGAAAATGATCATATTGCTAAAATCCACCAGCAGTTTCCTGAAACTCGCGGTAAGGTGATGTTATTTGGGCAGTGGATCAATAAAACCGAAATCCCAGATCCGCACAAACGCAGTGATGAAATGTTTGAGCACGTTTACCAGTTGATGGAAAAAGCCGCGATTGCTTGGCAAGGCAAAATTTAATTTTATTTATTGGATGACTTAACATTTAACCTATTATGAACACAACAAAAAATAGCTCCCCAGCCTCAGATGAAATTGATCTGCTCGCCCTGTTTAAAGTTTTGAAATCCAACTCGATAAAAATTGGGTTTTTTACCGTTATCTTTGCAGCCATTGCAGTGGCTTATAGCCTACTCGCAACACCGATTTACCAAGCCAATGCCACACTGCAATATGATAAATTAGGGCAAGTCTCATTACTTGACCAAATGAGTGATGTGATGCCATTTGGTAACAGCAATAACCAAGTGGATTCCGAGATTGAGGTGATTAAGTCCCGCATGGTATTGGGCAAAACCGTTGCAGACCTCAATTTAGACACCCAAACAGCCCCTGAAGGCTTTATCAGTAAATTACTTGGTGAAGTAGCACCCGTTCAGGTTGACCTGTTCCAATTACCTGAGAACCTGATTGGCCAGCCATTTACCCTGACTTATTTAGGGGATAATAATTATTCCCTAAATGTGGACGGCCAAGTGTTACAAGGTAAGGTGGGTGAAGTTCTGAAACAAGGTGAAATTAACCTATTAATTTCCAGTTTCGCGGCTGAAACTGGTGAAGAGTTTTCACTGGTTAAAAACGCCCGTTACTCCACCATTGAAGACTTACGTAATACTTTGACTATCGCTGAAGTGGGTAAAGGTACTGGTATTATCAGCTTAGCCATTAAAGGTGCGGATAAAGTTGAGAATGTTAACATCCTCAACAGTGTTATCCAAAACTATGTAGACCAAAATACCGAACGTAAAAAAGAAGTAACTAACAATACGCTCGTATTCTTAGATGACTACTTACCTACGATTAAAAAGAAATTAGATAACTACGAAAACCAGCTCAATGCCTTTCGTAAAAAGAATGAATCAATTGACCTCTCTTTAGAGGCCAAAGCCGCTTTAGATACTGCATTGCAAGTAGAAGAGAAACTTAACGAACTCACGTTTAAAGAGGTGGAAATCCAGCAACTGTATACTCGTAACCACCCCGCTTATCAGTCGCTGTTAGATAAACGCCAACAGCTGTTACGTGAAAAAGAAAAAATCAGTAAAAATATTCAAAAGTTACCCAATACCCAACAAGAAATCGTCCGTTTAACCCGAGATGTGGAAGCAGAGCAAGCTATCTATACGCAGTTAGTGGCGAAGCAGCAGGAACTTAGCGTATTGAACTCCGGTATTACGGCAGATGTGCGTATCATTGACTCCGCTGAGTCACAACCAAAGCCTGTAGCACCGAAAAAATCACTGATTGTGGTACTTGCCACTATCCTTGGCTTTATTATCGGCTGCGCGTATGTAATTGCCCGTGAGTTCTTTAATAATAAGATTAAGAGCACGGAAGATATCGATGCATTGGGTGTCAATGTCTACGCCACCATCCCATTCTCTACCTATGAGAAAAAACTGATTGAGGCGGGCAATAAGAACCCATTAGCGATAGAAAACCCAGCGGATACCGCCGTTGAAGCTATCCGTTCATTACGTACCAGTGTTTATTTCTCGGTAATGAACCAAGGTAATAACTTGGTGATGGTCACCAGTGCGTCACCGGGGGTAGGGAAAAGCTTTGTCACCTCCAATATGGCGGTGGTACTGGCTAACGCAGGTAAAAAAGTATTATTAATCGATACGGACTTACGTAAGGGCCGTTTGCATAAAGCTTTTGGCTTAAGCAACAAAGCTGGGCTATCCGAATATTTATCACAACAAAGTTTAGAATCGCCAACTATTCACGCTAATGTGATTGAAAACCTCGATGTGATTTGCCGTGGTAAAAATGTTACTCACTCTTCTGAGTTATTAATGGGTGAGCGCTTTAAGCAGTTACTGGATAAAGTGAAAAACCAATACGATATTGTGGTGATCGATACCGCGCCAATCTTAGCAATTACTGACTCAGCGATTATTGGTAAATATGTCGGTACATCACTACTAATTGCATTCTACGGCGTTAATACGGTGAAAGACGTGGATTTATCACTCAAACGCTTTAAGCAAAATGATATCGAAATTACCGGTGTAATCCTCAATGGTATTGATGCCAGATCGGACGATTATAACTACCACTACGAATACTAAGGCTCAGGAAATTTGAGATGGATGGCAAACAGGTTTTAGTCACTGGTGGTCTTGGCTACATTGGTAGCCATACCTGTGTGCAGATGATCCAGCAAGGAATGCAACCGGTTATTTTAGATAACCTGCATAACGCTAACCTTGAAGTGCTTAACCGTATTGAAGCGATTACAGGCACAAAACCTATATTTTACCAAGGGGATGTGCGCGATAGCCAAATTTTAGACACTATTTTTGCCAATCACCAAATTCATTCAGTGATCCACTTTGCAGGCCTCAAAGCCGTAGGTGAGTCGGTTGAAAAACCGATTGAATACTATGATGTTAACGTCAATGGCACACTGGTATTAGTGGAAAGCATGAAAAAAGCGGGTGTAAAAAGCCTGATTTTTAGTTCATCGGCAACCGTATATGGCGAACCTGAACATATCCCATTAACAGAAGAAGCATCGGTGGGTAATACCAATAGCCCGTATGGTACCAGTAAATATATGGTTGAGCGCATTTTGACTGACTTAAATATTGCAGATAGCGAATGGTCTATCTCATTACTGCGCTATTTTAACCCTGTAGGTGCTCATAACTCAGGTTTGATGGGGGAAGACCCGAATGGTATTCCAAATAATCTGACACCATTTATTGCGCAGGTCGCGGTAGGTCGCCGTAAAGAGCTCGCGGTGTTTGGTGGAGACTACCCAACTAAAGATGGTACGGGTGTGCGTGATTATATCCATGTGATGGATTTAGCAGATGGCCATATTGCTGCTTTAAATAAAGTTAGTCAGCAAGCTGGCCTGCATATCTATAACTTAGGAACAGGGACTGGGACAAGTGTCTTGGAAGTCGTTGCTGCCTTTGAAAAAGCAGTTGGTAAACCCATCCCTTATACTATTTCAGCACGTCGTCCTGGTGATATTGCAGAATACTGGTCAACGCCAGCGAAAGCACAACGTGATCTAGGTTGGACAGCAAAATACTCCATCCAAGATATGGCTGATGACGTTTGGCGCTGGCAGTCCATGAACCCAAATGGTTATAAAAGCTAACCTCAATTAGCAACTTTAAAAGCGCGCCTCTGTGGCGCGTTTTTTGTTTTTAGCACGCAACTAAAAGTTCCGCATGAAAATAATGCGATTTGCGCGTACACTCTTCCCATCATTTTTATCATCACAATATCAGTTAAACGCTATGCCACACATTGTTTTATTCGAACCTGAAATCCCACCAAACACGGGTAATATCATTCGCCTCTGTGCCAATACGGGCTTTAGTTTGCACCTTATCCACCCGCTCGGGTTTACGTGGGATGATAAACGCCTGCGCCGTGCTGGGTTAGATTACAGTGAATTTGCCGATATCAAACATCACCATGATTATTATGCATTTTTGAAAAGTGAAGGGCTAAACCCGGATAATAACCAATCTGAAAGTGGGGCGCGCGTGTTTGCCTTAACCACCAAAGGTAAGCCAAGCCACAGTAATGTCAGCTATCAAGAAAATGACTATTTAATGTTTGGCCCTGAAACGCGCGGGTTGCCACCTTATGTGCTCGACAATATGCCAATGGAGCAAAAAATTCGCATTCCAATGTTGGCCGATAGCCGCAGTATGAATTTATCCAATTCAGTGGCCGTGGTGGTGTTTGAAGCATGGAGGCAGTTGGGTTACCCAGGAGCTCTACTAAAAGACTAGAATTACTCGATATACCTCAAGCGGTATGAGTGTGGCTTCACGCCAATACCCAAGCTACATACCGCTCGAATTATTTAGAGGATAGCTCTAAACATAAGCGAGATATATCCATGAAAGAGACAGTCATTAAACAATCTAAGCAACCCACTAATACACCACTGGATAATATCGATGAAACCACTTATTTATTACGTTCACCCGCTAATGCCGAACATTTAAATAAATCGATTACTCAGTTTAAAATGGGAAATATGTTTAAAAAAACATACTATTGAAGAATAGCAACGATAGTGAGCAACTCACTATCTTTTACGCCTACCCACAACTCAAATCCCGTCCCCATATTCAAAACCCCAAATACTGCCATTAAAGTTTTGATCCATTTCTAAGGATGGCTTATCGCTGGTTGGTTTGCCAACAATGCGTGCAGGAACCCCCGCCACTGTGGTATGAGGAGGTACAGGGTGAAGAACAACCGAACCCGCGCCAATTTTTGCGCCGCGGCCGATTTCGATGTTGCCTAAAATTTTTGCCCCTGCCCCAATCATTACCCCTTCCCTGACTTTGGGATGGCGATCGCCACAGGTTTTGCCTGTCCCGCCAAGGGTAACCGACTGTAAAATCGACACATCATTTTCCACGATGGCGGTTTCACCAATCACAATACCCGTTGCATGGTCGAGCATGATGCCACAACCAATACGAGCAGCAGGGTGAATATCCACACCGAAAGACACTGATATTTGGTTTTGTAGGTAAACCGCGAGTGCTTGGCGGCCTTCTTTCCACAGCCAATTGCCAATTCGGTAAGCTTGCAGCGCATGAAAACCTTTCAAGTACAGTAACGGCGTGGAATATTTATCAACAGCGGGGTCACGTAGGCGAACCGCGGCTAAGTCCATTGCTGCAGAGAAAATCATGCCTTCGTCATTGCGATAAGCTTCTTCAACAATTTCACGCACTTCAAGCGCTGGCATAATCGGCGAGCTCAGTTTATTGGCTAGCATATAACTGAGCGCACTGCCCAAGTTGTCATGCTTTAATAATGTCGCGTTAAAAAAACTGGCTAGGAGTGGTTCGCAGTCAGCAAGCGACTTCGCTTCTTCTTTAATGAAGCCCCAAATTCTATCCAATTCTTCACGCGACATAATCACTCACCTATCTATTTTTATATTTACCCTATTATGTAACTTAACCAGACTAATTTTTATTAATCCTGCAGTTTTGGCATATCTGCAATTTCATCTTTCGTCGCTCGGCCTAATAGCGCTTGCGCCGCCTCTAACACATTTTTATGACGGTAAAGGATTTGATAAATTTGCTCTGTAATTGGCATTTCGACACCCGCGCGTTCAGCGAGTGCACGGACTTCTTTGGTATTTCTATATCCTTCAACCACTTGGCCAATCTCTTTTTCCGCTTCTTCAACGGTAATACCATCGCCGAGCATCATGCCAAAACGGCGGTTGCGGGATTGGTTATCGGTACAGGTTAACACAAGGTCGCCTAAGCCTGCCATCCCCATAAAGGTTGCAGGGTCAGCACCAAGGGCGGCACCTAAGCGGCTCATTTCAGCTAAACCACGGGTAATCAATGCAGTACGTGCGTTTGCCCCAAAGCCCATGCCATCAGAAATCCCCGCACCGATTGCGATGACGTTTTTTACTGCGCCACCCAGTTGCACCCCAACCATATCCGGGTTTTTATAAACACGGAAACTTTTGCCACAATGGAATAATTGTTGTAAATCATCACCAAATTGGCTGTCGCTCGCCGCTACAGAAATTGCCGTTGGTAAACCTGCGGCTAATTCTTTTGCAAACGTTGGGCCAGATAATACCGCCAGAGGAATTTCATTGCCTAATACCTCACGTGCCACTTCTTGCAACAAACGGCCAGTATCCCTTTCTAAGCCTTTCGTTGCCCAAATAATGCGGGAGTCAGGTCGTAAATAAGGTTGGATTTGTTTGAGTACATCACCAAAAACATGGCTCGGTACGACTATCAAGATATTGGGACTCGCCTCAACGGCGCGTTTTAAGTCCGTTTCGAGAGATAAACTATCAGGGAAAGAAACGCCAGGCAAAAACGCCTGATTGCTGCGATCTTGTTCTAATTGATGAATGTGTTTTGGGTCATGGCCCCATAACACCACCTGATGTGCATTACGTGCAAGTGTAATGGCTAAAGCGGTGCCGTAAGAGCCGGCACCGATCACTGTCATTGAAGCAGTATTCATTAAGCGTCCTGTTGAACTTCTGAGTTCTGCGCTTGTTCACCTTGTTGCTGCTGTAAATAGTTCATGAACAGTGCATCAAAGTTAACTGGCGCTAAGTTCAATTGTGGGAATGTACCACGGCCCACTAAGCTGGTGATCGCTTCACGTGCATATGGGAACAGAATGTTCGGGCAGTATGCACCTAAGCAATGCGCCATTTGAGTGCCTTCGATACCTTCGATAGAGAAAACACCGGCTTGCTGGACTTCACACAGGAAAGCGGTTTCTTCACCTAAAGTTGCTGTCGTAGTGACACGTAAAACAACCTCATAAACGCCTTCTGACAGCTGAGTTGAAGAAGTATCTAAATCTAATTTAATTTCTGGCTGCCATTCTTGTTGAAAGATGTGCGGCGCGTTAGGTGCTTCAAATGAAACGTCTTTTGCGTAGATACGTTGAATTTGAAAAACCATTTCTGAGTTGTTTTGTTCTGACATAAGTTTAGTACCTTTTAACTTCCATATGAATTTTCCCTGTTATTCTTTGAGCTACAGGGGTGTTCGCTGCATTGCGCTACCCAAGTCACATACTGATGTATGCTCCTTGGATATCTTCACTTGCTGCCTACCTGTAGCCCAAATAATTTAAGGGAAACCCTGTTATTCTGAGCTACTGGGGTGTTCGCTGCATTGCGCTACCCAAGTCACATACTGATGTATGCTCCTTGGATATCTTCACTTGCTGCCTACCTGTAGCCCAAATAATTTAGGGGAAACCCTGTTATTCTGAGCTACTGGGATGTTCGCTGCATTGCGCTACCCAAGTCACATACTGATGTACGCTCCTTGGATATCTTCACTTGCTGCCTACCTGTAGCCCAAATAATTTAAGGGAAACCCTGTTATTCTGAGCTACTGGGATGTTCGCTGCATTGCGCTACCCAAGTCACATACTGATGTATGCTCCTTGGATATCTTCACTTGCTGCCTACCTGTAGCCCAAATAATTTAAGGGAAACCCTGTTATTCTGAGCTACTGGGGTGTTCGCTGCATTGCGCTACCCAAGTTACCTATTGATATAGGCAGCTTGAGGTAACGGTAACTACTTCTTACCACGAGCCAGTGGAAGGTTTTCACCTGCCCAACCAGCAATCCCTTCTTTCAGGACAAAGACTTTTTCAAAACCGTGTTGCACGAGTTGCTCTGCGGGTTTGTTTGATTCCATGCCACTTGCAGAAACGATAATCACAGGTTTCTGTTTGTGTTTATCTAACTCACCTAAATTATTATCTTTAATTTCAGACGGCGTTAAATTAATAGAATCAATGATATGGCCTTTACGGAAGTCGTCACGAGAACGCAAATCCACAATAACCGCTTCTTCTTTATTAATCAGTGTAATCGCTTGTGAGCGAGCAATCACTTTCGTTTTAGAAAAGAGGCCTTTAAAGGTCATGACGACCACAGCAACTAATAGCGCTATCCAAACCAGACTCAATAACATGTTCCGGCTTACAAATTGCATGATTTCTTGGATCATGGGGGGCAATCACTCCCGTTAGTTAAAATCGAATATCAAAGGGTTCAGAGTATACCTGTGTGTTGAGCTAATTACAGCCAATTCACGCAAACTACTGTGTTTTTTTTGCGGTAATGTACGCAAAATTAATACCATTTTACTGAAAAATAGAATTTCTTTCTCGAAGCGGTACGCAAATATTTTACCATAAACATGCCTAAACGGGACTAACCTGTAGATTAAATAGGCGTTCAATAATAAAAAACCGTTCAAAACTAGCTATACAAAATAAATCAGTGATAATAAAACTATATTATTTGACTTAATTAGCCTTTGTTTCAGGGCAAAAGTCCGAATTTATAAGTGTTTTCAATACTATTTATTAGAGAGTGCTGGAAACCATCACTTGCAGATGAAATAATCAGTTATTGCATTTAATTGAGGTGATCTATCACAATGGCCAATACACAATATCGAATGAAAACAACATTTCTTCGTCAGGCTATTACATCCGCCCTACTTGGTTTAGGGCTCTTTGCGCTTGCCCCTACACATACCGCTTTCGCAAACCAGATCACTGAAAATAAAGGGCAATTACACGATTTACTCAAAAGTATTGCTGAAAAAGAAAAAAGTGTTAAAGAACAGCAGGCTAAGCGTTCTAACTTACTGGAACAGCTCAAACAGCAAGAACAAAGCATTTCCGCTGCGGGGCGTAGCTTACATGAAACACAAAACCAATTAAAACAGCTAGATAAAGAAATTGTTTCCTTAAACAACAATATCAAACAGCTACAAACTAAGAAACAACAACAAGAAAAAATGCTTGCAGATCAGCTCGATGCCGCTTTTCGTTTAGGTAAACACCAAGGCCTAACCCTGATGTTTAAAGGGGAAGAAGGCCAACGGGAAGAGCGTATCTTGGCGTACTATAGTTATTTAAATCAAGCGCGTGAAAAAAACATTGTTGCACTTGAAGAAACAACTAAAGAGCTACAACAACAAAAACAATTAGAACAAAAAAAACAGGCGGAACAAAAAAGTACACTTACCCGCCAACAACAAGAGAAGCGTAAATTAGATAACGCCCGAGCCTCTCGGCAAAAAACCCTGACAGCCCTTGAAAGTACCTTAAAAGAAGACCAAAAAAATCTCGCGGTTTTAAAACAAAATGAAGCAAGGTTGCGTGACAAAATTGCTCGTGCAGAACGCGAAGCCAAAGCCAGAGCCGAACGCGAAGCCAAAGAAGCGGCACGTATTCGCGCCCAAGTGGCAGAAAAAGAACGCCAAGCAAAACAGAAAGGGGCGACTTATAAACCTTCTGAAAGTGAGCGATCACTTATGTCCCGTACAGGTGGTTTAGGGCGTCCCGCAGGCCAAGCCATGTGGCCAGTTCGTGGCTCCCTACTTCACAATTATGGTGATGTCATTTCTAGCGAACTACGTTGGAAAGGCATGGTTATTGCCGCCAATGAAGGCACACAAGTCAAAGCCATTGCAGATGGCCGAGTTTTACTGGCAGACTGGCTACAAGGTTATGGCCTTGTTGTGGTCGTTGAGCATGGTAAAGGTGACATGAGCCTGTATGGTTATAACCAGAGTGCCTTAGTCAATGTGGGCCAAGAAGTTCGTGCTGGCCAGCCAATTGCTCTAGTCGGTAGCAGTGGTGGCCAAGAGCGACCATCCTTGTACTTTGAAATTCGCAGGCAAGGTAAAACTGTTAATCCTCGCCCATGGTTAGGAAGATAACCCAGAAAACTTAAAATCAAACGATTAGGATGAAATTATGTTGAAGCGCTTACCCTTTAGATTATTCATTAGTTTACCGCTGTTACTGATGAGCCTGCAGGTGAGCGCCGCAAAACTCGCGATAGTCATTGATGATTTTGGCTATCGCGCTAAAGAAGATAACCAAATTTTAGCACTTTCCCCCGCGGTCACGATTGCGATTTTACCCAGTTCGCCCCATGGCCGTGAAGTGGCGGAAAAAGCCTACCAGCAAGGGCGGGATATTCTGATCCACATGCCCATGAAACCATTGAGTAAGCAGCCCTTAGAAAAAGACACTCTCGCCCCCTCAATGAGTTCGGCGGAAATTGACCGTATTATTAAAAATGCTATTTCCCGTGTACCCCATGCAAAAGGCATGAATAATCATATGGGTAGCGAAATGACATCCAACCTGCCAGGTATGCGTAATGTGATGCAGAGCCTCTCGCAATCAAATTTATTTTTTCTCGATAGTGTGACTATCGGCAATACGCAGGCAGGAAATGCCGCAAAAGAATTTGGCGTCCCAACACTGCGCCGTAACATCTTTATTGATAACCACCAATCAGAAGAAGAAACACGTACCCAACTAAATAAAGCCGTTGCTTATGCGCGAAAACACGGTAGCGCTGTAGCGATAGGTCACCCGCATCCCTCTACTGTGCGTGCACTGCAAAAATATTTGCCACAACTGCCCGCTGATATCGAACTGGTTGCAGTAAGTGCATTGGTTAACCCTCAAGATCCTGCAAAGCAACCTGCGACATCACTCAGAATGCTCTCTGAAGAAGCACAGAAAAAACCTGAGCAACCTAAAGAGAAACAGCCTGACAGTGAGCAGCCAAAAGCACCAGAGTCAACGGAATCGATTGAAAGCAAACCAGAAGATGGACTTATTGTCGAAGAGTTAGGCATTTGTGAGGTCACAATACCTGAAACGAAATTACAAGGTATCGATTTAATTATGTCGATTGTCGAAAATATTTATCAAGACAAAACATTGCAACCATTGCTTAAACAAGAAGCGCCAACGAAAAAGCGCATGCTTTTTAAAACCGAATCTTAGAGGTTAGCTCCCACATACATCATTCCCTTCTGAAGGTAATAACCTCAGAAGGGAATAACTCGCTAATTAATCCCAGTTTAAAATCACTTTTCCGGCTTGGCCTGAGCGCATAACGTCAAAGCCTTTTTGGAAATCATCAATGGAAAATTGATGAGTGATGATGGGTGATAAATCTAATCCTGATTGGATCAGTGTCGCCATTTTATACCAAGTTTCGAACATCTCTCGGCCATAAATACCTTTAATAAACAGTCCTTTGAATATAACTTGGCCCCAATCTGTTGCCATTGAGGCAGGAGGTATCCCTAATAACGCAATACGTCCACCATGGTTCATGGTGTCTAACATGGTTTGAAAAGCCGCAGGCGCCCCCGAAACTTCTAATGCCACATCAAAACCTTCTTTCATGCCGAGTTCGTTCATCACATCTTTTAGGTTTTCACGACTCACATTGACTGCACGGGAAACACCCATTTTTTTCGCTAATTCAAGGCGATAGTCATTCACATCCGTAATAACTACATGACGAGCGCCAACATGGCGACAGACCGCGGCAGCCATGATGCCAATCGGCCCAGCTCCAGAAACCAGCACATCCTCACCCACTAAATCGAACGAAAGCGCTGTATGCACAGCGTTACCAAATGGGTCAAAAATAGCGGCTATTTCATCGGGAATATTGTCGGGTATTTTGAATGCGTTGAAAGCTGGGATCACCAAATACTCGGCGAAACAGCCTTCTCGATTCACGCCTACACCAATTGTATTACGACAAAGATGGGTACGGCCACCACGACAGTTACGGCAGTGACCACATGTAATATGCCCTTCTCCTGACACTCGGTCACCAATTTTAAAACCTTTGACTTCCTGCCCAATCGCAACAATCTCCCCTATATATTCATGACCGACCACCATCGGGACAGGAATGGTTTTTTGTGACCATTCATCCCAGTTATAGATATGTACATCTGTACCGCAGATAGCGGTTTTGCGAATTTTGATCATCACATCATTGTGCCCGAGTTCCGGTTTCGGAACGTCCGTCATCCATATACCTGGTTCAGCTTTTAGTTTGGACAGTGCTTTCATAAAAGACCTTTTATTTGATTATTTTTAGTTTTCTACCAATGCGGGTGAATGCTTCAACGGCGTGTAAAATATCCTCCTCACTGTGGGCTGCGGACATCTGTGTACGAATTCGTGCCTGACCTTGCGGCACAACTGGGTAGAAAAAGCCAGTGACATAGATACCTTCATCAAGTAGCTCTTTCGCAAAAGTTTGGGCGAGCTTGGCGTCACCTAACATAACAGGGATGATAGCGTGGTCGGCTCCGGCAAGCGTGAAACCCGCTGCCGTCATTCTTTCCCTAAATAACACCGCGTTACGCCATAGTTTTTCACGTAGTGATTGGCCTTCTTCCATCATATCAATCACTTTGATAGACGCGGCAACAATCGCAGGCGCAAGGGAATTCGAGAATAAATAAGGGCGAGAACGCTGACGTAGCCACTCAACGACCTCTTTTTTCGCTGCCGTATAACCACCGGAAGCACCGCCAAGTGCTTTACCTAACGTTCCCGTAATAATATCGATACGCCCCATTACATTGCAGTATTCATGGCTACCGCGGCCATTTTCGCCGACAAAACCCACGGCATGGGAGTCATCAACCATCACTAACGCTTGGTACTCATCCGCTAAGTCACAAATAGATTGTAAATCAGCAATCACACCATCCATTGAAAAAACGCCATCAGTGGCAATTAAAATATGACGAGCCCCCGCCGCTTTTGCTTCTTCTAGGCGTTCTTTTAACTCAACCATATTGTTATTGCTGTAACGGTAGCGTTTAGCTTTACTTAACCGCACACCATCAATAATTGAAGCATGGTTTAATGCATCAGAAATAATGGCATCTTCTGGCCCCAATAAGGTTTCGAATAGGCCGCCGTTAGCATCAAAACAGGATGAATAGAGAATAGCGTCTTCCATGCCTAAGAAATCAGCCAGTTTGCGCTCTAAAACTTTATGGCTGTCTTGCGTTCCACAAATAAAACGGACGGAAGCCATTCCAAAACCATGAGTATCCATGCCTTGTTTAGCCGCTTCAATTAACGCTGGGTGGTTCGCAAGCCCAAGATAATTATTAGCGCAGAAATTGATGACTCGTTGGCCTCCGACAATTTCAATGTCGGCATCTTGTGAGGTCGTAATAATGCGTTCGTGTTTAAATAACCCATCCGCTTCAATTTGTACCAATTGGTCTTGAATCTGCTGATAAAATCTTTCTGACATGATTTCTTCCTGTATAGTGACTATTTATAGAGTTTAATAATAGTCTCTGTGTGTAGCGATATTCACAGCATAAATAAGTTAAGTTTGTAGCCAAGATCACGATATTTACCTTGTTCCCATTCAGCCCCTAGTTCAATTCTCTGCTATCAATGCTACCGTCTGCGCCAAGAGATGTTATTATAGTCATCAATTGTTATTCCATTTTCTTAACCCATTTGAGGTATACCCAATGATCATAGTCACTGGTGGAGCTGGTTTTATTGGCAGCAATATTGTTAGAGCCCTAAATGCAATCGGCCGCACAGATATCCTAGTGGTAGATAATCTGAAAGATGGCACTAAATTTGCCAACCTTGTTGACCTTGATATTGCGGACTACGCAGATAAAGAAGATTTTCTTGTTAGCATCCTTTCAGGTGATGACTTTGGCGATGTTGATGCCGTATTCCATGAAGGTGCATGTTCATCCACTACGGAGTGGGATGGCAAGTATATGATGGATAATAACTATCAGTATTCTAAAGAGTTATTACATTACTGCTTAGAACGCGAAATTCCCTTCTTATACGCCTCTTCTGCCGCCACTTATGGCGGCCGTAGCGACAACTTTATTGAAGAACGTGAGTTCGAAAAGCCATTAAATGTCTATGGTTACTCTAAATTCCAATTTGACCAATATGTTCGTGAAATCCTGCCAGAAGCTGAGTCACAAATTTGCGGCTTCCGTTATTTCAACGTTTATGGCCCAAATGAAGAACACAAAGGTGGCATGGCGAGCGTTGCTTATCATTTAAATAAACAAATTAATGAAGGGCAAAACCCGAAATTGTTTGAGGGTAGCGAAACATTCCGCCGTGACTTTATCTATGTTGGCGATGTTGCCGCAGTGAATTTATGGTTCTGGGAAAATAACGTTTCAGGTATTTTTAACTGTGGAACAGGGCGCGCAGAGTCTTTCCAAGCCGTTGCCGATGCCGTGACTGAATTTCACAAAGACAAAAATGTGGCTGTCGAATATATTGAATTCCCAGAAAAATTAAAAGGTCGCTACCAAAGCTTCACACAAGCGGACCTCACCAAGTTACGTGCCGCTGGTTACACTGCGCCATTTAAAACGGTTGCAGAAGGTGTCACTGAATACATGCAGTTACTCAATAAAGACGCGTAATTAGTATTTATGAAAATATTGGTGATCGGCCCTTCGTGGGTAGGGGATATGATGATGTCACAAAGCCTATATCGTACGATAAAGGCGCTTCATCCTCACGCACAAATTGATGTGATGGCACCACAATGGTGCCGTCCTTTATTAGCAAAAATGCCTGAAGTCAATCAAGCCATCCCGATGCCTTTAGGCCATGGTGCCCTTGAAATCGGTGAACGTCGTCGATTAGGCATCAGTTTGCGGGAAAATGGGTACGACCAAGCGATTGTTTTGCCTAACTCATTAAAATCTGCACTTGTTCCGTTCTTTGCTCACATTGCAAAAAGAACGGGCTGGCGCGGGGAGATGCGTTATGGGTTACTCAATGATATTCGCCCATTGAATAAAGAAGCGTTTCCACTCATGGTACAACGCTACGTTGCGCTTGCTTATGATAAGCAAACTATTCAATCTGCTGCTGATATCCCATCACCAATATTAAAACCTAAACTTGTCACGGTGCCACAAGAAGTCAACGAAACACTGCAAACCTTTGGCATTGATGATTCTCGCCCAATTATTGGTTTTTGCCCAGGTGCAGAGTTCGGCCCCGCAAAACGCTGGCCGCACTATCATTATGCAACGCTCGCTCAAGAGCTAATCAGTTTAAAAGGCTACCGAGTCTTATTATTTGGTTCCCAAAAAGACCATCCCGCAGGGGAAGATATTCGCCAAAGTCTAACGGATGATGCCAAATCGTACTGCTATAATTTTGCAGGGAAAACCTCGCTAGAACAAGCCGTTAACTTAATTGATGCCTGCCATGCCGTTGTCAGTAACGATTCAGGCCTTATGCATGTCGCTGCCGCATTAGATAAACCTTTAGTTGCACTTTATGGCCCAAGCAGCCCAGATTTCACACCGCCTTTATCTGATAAAGCAGAAGTGATCCGCTTAATCGAGGGGTATCATAAAGTTCGTAAAGGGGATGGCGAAAGCGGTTATCACCAAAGCCTGATCGATATCCAGCCAGAAATGGTTTTAGACGCATTAGCCCGTTTAAATATAGGTATTGAATAATGCGAGTATTATTAGTCAAAACATCCTCAATGGGCGATGTTTTACATTCTTTGCCTGCATTAACCGATGCTCAGCAAGCTATTCCCAATATTCAATTTGATTGGGTCGTTGAGGAAGGTTTCGCTCAAATTCCAACATGGCACAGTGCGGTCAACCAAGTGATCCCTGTCGCTATCCGCCGTTGGCGAAAAAACTGGTTTTCTGCGCCGATCAGGGCTGAACGTGCAGCTTTTCGCCAGCAACTGCAAGCAACACAGTATGATGCAATTATTGATGCTCAAGGCCTGCTAAAAAGCGCATTTCTTGTTACGCGCTTGGCACATGGCGATAAACACGGCTATGACCGCCATAGCATTCGTGAACCTCTTGCCAGTTTTTTCTACGACCACCGTTATGCTATTAGCAAGCAACAACACGCCGTTGAACGCATCCGTCAATTATTTGCGAAAAGCCTTGATTATACTTGCCCAACGCAACAAGGTGACTACGCTATTGCGCAGCATTTCCGACAATCTTCAACTCGTCAGGAATGCCCTTACGTGGTTTTCCTACACTCAACCACCCGTGATGATAAACACTGGCCTGAAGAAAGTTGGCGGAATTTAATTGAATTAATGGCGGGGAGTGGCATAAAAATAAAGCTACCGTGGGGAGCGCCACATGAACAGCAACGCGCACAGCGGTTGGCAAACGGTTTTGATTTTGTCGAAGTATTACCAAAGCTCACACTTGCTGAAGTTGCGCAGCAAATTGCCAATGCCAAAGCTGTTGTCTCTGTTGATACAGGGCTAAGCCATCTAACTGCTGCACTGGATAAACCTAACTTCACGCTCTTTGGCCCTACCGATCCAGGGCTGATTGGGGGTTATGGGCAAGAACAGCACGAATTGATATCAACCAACAAGGTTATGGCTAATATTACACCAAATACAGTTTATCAACAGCTGGTTCAATTTATTTCATAAGATAAAAAATCGGCATATCGCCGATTTTTTCTTTAGATCATTTCTGCGGTGCAATAAACCCAAAGCACATCGTTTCAGGCGCGGCATCAGGCTCTGACTGGTAAATGACATCTTCTTTTTCTATGGTAAATTGCGGCCAGAACTTACGTACTTTGGCAAAATTCTCATGGGCACAATCATCGTATTTTTTACCTAATAACAAAGCACCATGCTGGCGAATTTCTGCTTCAGTGATATCACGGTTATATACATTTGGCGGCATATGTTTCTCCATCGACCAAGGTTGGATAACATGCGGCCTGTCTTTCCCATAAATAATAAACCATTGATATTGGTTATCTTCGCCACCGACGTATTTCACGGGTGTACCATAGCGCTGATACCAACGCTGTTCACCATCAGCAATTAAGGTTTTAACACCAATAAATTTTTGCCCTGCTCCGCGGATATTCGCCGCTTGCACTGTGATATAACCGACAACCACTAAAACCCCAAAAATCGCAAAACCAATGAGTGATTTGTTAAACGGTTTTCTTGGCATCACAGTTATTGAGCCAACAAACAAAGGTGCAATAATCGCCATAAAAGGCTGTAACCATTCTGTAATCCGCCCGCCATCATGGAACGAGAACCAGCCATAAATAACAACTAGAGGGAATAAAATAATGAAATTTGCCATACGATTAGGCAATGCTTTAGGCCACCCAAGTTTCCCGCCACTGCAATAAATAATAATGGCCGCAATCACTAACGGGTAAAAAACACTAAGTGCCGCTTGAGTTGTATGGAAATTAAAACCAGGGTCAATTTGCGAATCCACCCATTTGAAAGCAGAGAAATCCGTTGCCATCAACCAAAAGAAATTAGGTAGAACTAAAGCAAACCACAGTGCGATAGCCAAATAAAAGACAGGATAACGATAGCTTTGACGCGCTTGCTTAACAAAAATAGTCAGTAAAAAAACCGAGCCGACTAAAGCCAATGTTGAGTATTTACCCATAGTTGCCAGCCCAGCAAACAAGGCAAAAGGCAACCACCACGCTGGATTATCATCCACCGCACGCAAAAAGAAATACAACACCCATGGCCACAAAGTGACTAAAATATAGTTATCATTATAAGGAATGATATCGAAATTAATGACACCTGATAAATTCAGCATCAACATTGCAAACCAAGCGAGATCACGACGCCCAGTTAAACGATAAGCCAGCTTCCAGACACCCAACAGACCAAACGCAATACCGATAAAATGGATCAAATACCAATAAAAACTATACGAAATCCCCAAATAGATAGCTGGCCACATCAATACGCCAACAAACCAGGGATTTTTCGGGGAGCCCCATTCCCCATTCATTCCCCAATTCACAGCTTCTACCGTGTCATAAGGCACTGTTGGGTCAAAATAAAAGCTCGCTAAGATCCATGCTACGGCATAGCCTATGATCCATAAATAAACATATTTATTTGAATTTGGTTGATTGATTGCTGGCATACTGTCTTAAAATATAAGGAAAAAACAAGTACTCTATTCATTACTTAAAAAGCAAAATAGAATACCCCTATAACAAACGGTGCAGTCTACTATAGTTTAAATATAATACTAAGGTGTGGAAGAAAATATTCACTGTTCATTGTTGAAATGTTCAAGTTAGCCTATCTAAAAAAGACACTCTTGATTATTATTGTTCTTTTGGGGGTAAATATGGCTGCAATAATTTTAATAGCCGTTGCAGAGCGCCTTGGTTTTCATGTAAAACTTCTGCAGCATGGCGGCCATAATATAAACGGTAGTCTTCATCAGAAAGCAAGCTAGTTACAGCTTGAGCCATCGATTCACTATCCGTGACAGTAATCAGCCCATCTGCCTGCGTTAACTTTCCACAAATATCTTTAAAATTAAAGGTATGCGGTCCCATTAAAACGGGTAATGCATGCGCTGCCGCTTCTAGAGGGTTATGCCCTCCCGTTTCAACTAAGCTTCCACCAACAAAGGCAATATCTGCAATTCCATACAGCAACATCAATTCACCCATGGTATCGCCAATAACCACTTGAGTATCTACGCTAGGAATAGTGTTGGCACTACGACGAATAAACGTTAAGCCCGCTTTTTGAGTTAGCTCTTCAGCTTTCGTAAAACGTTCAGGGTGGCGAGGGACTAAAATAAGCAATAAATTAGGAAAACGTTTTAATAACTTTTGGTGTGTCTCTAAGACAATCGCTTCTTCACCATCATGAGTACTGGTCGCAATCCATACAGGGCGATGAGCAGCCCATTGCCTGCGAAGTGTAATGGCTCGAACGGCTAATTCAGGGGTAACAGAAATATCAAATTTTAAGCTTCCCGTCACGGTTAACTGCATACGCCTTAACCCTAACTGAACAAAGCGCTCACCATCTTCTTGGTGCTGTGCTGCAATCATCGTGACATTACGCAGCATACGCTTCACAAAGCTGCCTAATTTTTGATAACCCGCTGCGGAACGCTCTGACAATCGCGCATTGGCGATAACTAAAGGAATTTTTTGCTTATGTAGTTGATTTATCATGTTTGGCCAAAGCTCAGTTTCCATGATGATCACAAGCTTAGGGTCAACCTGCTTAAGAAAACGACGCATCGAGCCAGGTAAATCATAGGGTAGGTAAACATGGCTAACATCATCACCAAATGCGGACTGTACACGTTCCGACCCTGTTGGCGTCATTGTTGTAACAGTGATGGGCAAAGAAGGATAATGATGACGGAGTGCCCTGACTAAAGGGACTGCAGCGAGCGTTTCGCCAACTGACACCGAATGCAGCAAAATGCCTTGAGGCTTAACTTTACCCGCACAAAAACCATAGCGCTCGCCCCAACGTTTACGGTACGCAGGCGCTTTTCGGCTACGCAGTAAAAGGCGAACCCATATAAATGGCTGGATAAGATAAAGAAGTACCTGATATAACCGCAGCAATAACATTCGATCTGATTCACTTACCAAAATTGGCGCTATCTTACCATAAACCTTCTGCAAAAGTGTGCAGAATATGCACCTAAAAATTCACAGAGCCTCGCTAACTCTTGTTGCAACCATGCGAGATAGCCGATAAGGTTAAACGCTCACATCGCTTATTTACGCTAATATTTTGAATAAGCAATAACAAACAATGAGATACTATCGCCATGGAACATAAAGCCATCTACCCAGGTACCTTTGACCCGATCACATCAGGGCACGTTGATATTGTCACCCGTGCAGCGGCAATGTTTGACCATGTGCTACTCGCGATAGCCAATAGCCAACGCAAGAACCCCATGTTCACCCTTGATGAGCGAGTTTCCCTTGCAAGGGAAGTAACGTCTCATCTTGATAATGTTGAAGTCGTGGGTTTTTCTGAGTTAATGGCGAGCTTTGCACAAAAAAAAGGGGCGAATATTCTAATTCGTGGTGTCCGTTCCGTGGCTGATTTTGAATATGAGTGGCAATTAGCGAATATGAACCGCCACTTCGTCCCTGAATTAGAAACGGTATTTTTACTCCCATCACAAAGCCTATCTTTCGTTTCATCCTCTTTAATCAAAGACGTTGCCCTTCATGATGGTGATATTTCCTCTTTTCTGCCCCCTGTCGTTGCAGATGCGATGCTAAGAAAGCTCAATAAAAAATAGCTATTACAGATTACTTTTGGCATTGCGGACAGAAAAAAGTACTACGCTGGCCTTGTTTAATACTTTCAATTGGTGTTCCGCACATTGAACAAGGCTCTCCCTTTTTACCATACACAAACAACTCTTGTGCAAAATACCCCGGTTTACCATCTGACTGCAAAAAATCCTTCAGCGTTGTACCACCTTGCTCAATCGACCGTGTTAACACGAGTTTGATTTGCTTAACCAACTCCGTGATTTCAGCCAATGTTAATGTATTGGTTATTTTTTCAGGTGAGATTTTTGTCGCAAATAAAGCTTCATTTGCATAAATATTGCCAACGCCAACCACGACTTTGTTATCCATCAGCCAAGGCTTGACCGCCACTTTCTTTTTTTGTGAGAGTTCATAAAGATATTGCGGGTTAAATGCATCAGATAGGGGCTCAGGGCCCAAGTGCGCGAGTACCGAACTATTTTCTAAGTCGTCACACCACAACCAAGCGCCAAAACGCCGAGGGTCGGTATAGCGTAAAACTTTACCGTCACGCATGACTAAATCTACATGGTCATGTTTTTCTTCAGGTAACTCTTGCGTTAAAATACGCACACTGCCTGACATCCCTAAGTGAACGATAATCCAGCCCTTTTTCAATTCAATCAGCAAATACTTCGCACGGCGTTGTACACTTAAAACAATTTCATCAGATAAACTTTTTATTTGTTCACTGACAGGCCAACGCAAACGGCTGTTTCTTACGACTGCATAAGAGATTGTATTACCGACTAAATGTGGTTCAATGCCACGACGGCTGGTTTCGACTTCTGGTAGTTCTGGCATTTTAAACCCTACATAAATCAGATATTAAATATACAATACAGTATGTGGCGCATTAAACGAAATAGGTTACCAGATAGAATCCTTTTATCCATTGGATTTCTTTGCTTCGTTATGAATGTGCTATGTTTACATTCCATACTCTTTCCTACATGATAAGCATCAATTTTTGAGATTAAATCAAAGACAATAAAGGCAATTTCGTGAAAATAAACAGCTTTCTCCTCCACCAATTTCCTTTTTTATTACTATTTTTAGTCACACTGGGAATGTTTACCAACGATACGCAGGGGGTATTAAATGTCTCAGTTGTCTTGCTTTTTTTATATACAACTTTCACACTTTTAAAGAATAGAGTTAATATCAAAACTGACCTTCTCGCTCTAATTAAGGCAAGAAAGATGCTTTTTTTATTTGGTGGCTGGGGGCTATTTTGCGCTATATTTTTTACTTATTCAGGCTTCACTCAAGAGGCCATCAAAGCATTCTTTGATGATTGGCGATATGTTTTTATTATTACTTTCTTTCTTCTCGTATTTAAAAGCGATGGTGATAAATCAAAAAAAACAATCTGTTATGCACTCATTGCCACATTGGCCTTTATAATATTTTTTATTCCAATTCTAAAACAGTTTAAAAATAGTGCTTTACCTCTCTACTTACAACTTAGATATGGTTTCGCACATTATATGACACTCTTATTTCCCTTTACTTTCAGCGCCTTATTTCTATTCAAACAAAGAATATTAAAAGCCTCTATGCTACTTCTTTCTATATTGGCCTTCTTGTTCATATTGTATACTGGTAGCCGAGGAGGTTTCCTCTCTGTTATTATTGAAGCTGCTATTATTTTGTTTATTTTATCCTCAAACTACAAAAAACTCATTGTTAATATTGTGAGTTTTGGTGTTTTAGCAATAGTAGTTGTTTTCGCCTCTTATCATTACATCCCGCAAGTAAAAAATAAAATAAACCAATCTCTATATGCGTCAGACATCACTTCATCTCGAGGTAAAATCATTGATACTCGATATCCAATTTTTACTCAAAATCTCTCATATCAATTGATGGGAACGGGCTATGGTTCAGTCGCTTATAATCAGTTTTTATTTGATAATAATGCCCCAAAATTCAGTGGTGGAATGGGGTATTCTAGAAGTAAAAAAGAATCATTTTACAACAATGATGAACCCTTCTTTCTAAATATTAGCTATAATATAGGCCTAATTGGATTAGTTCTGTTTTTGGTAACATTTGCCATCAATATGAGAGACTTATTTAAAAGTATTCAAGTTGAAAAA
Source organism: Providencia xihuensis (assembly GCF_041953405.1). NCBI lineage: Bacteria > Pseudomonadati > Pseudomonadota > Gammaproteobacteria > Enterobacterales > Morganellaceae > Providencia > Providencia xihuensis. The sequence goes on from NZ_CP169565.1 coordinate 4,395,925, forward strand.
GATATTTTTAATGTTGGGATATTTGTTTCATCTATCGGCTACTTTTTAGTTTATTGTCTATTTGAATTTATTTTTATCGATATCTTTATTTTATATAATATTTTAACGGCTATTTTTATTCGAAAAATACTAATCAAGTAAAGAAAGGCCCTGTATAAACGTAAATAAACAGGGTTTTAAAATCAAAATATCTTTTTAACTAAATACTTAAATGTTGTAGACAGAAAACCTAAATAATCTCCATTCTTTCTTAAATGTGATTTCTTTCTTGATAACTGTTTATACCCTTTTGGCTTTATTAAACCGATGTCTTTCCATGGAGACTGGCGCCTTGCCTCTTCAAAAAAAGCATATTCCTCATAAAATCTTGCCCACTCATGAAATGGTTTAGTCAAGCCAACAAAGTGAATAAAAACAACATCTTGAGTTATTTTAGGGATGCTGGATTTTTTCCCTATATACCAGTCTAAAGAGAACATATAATTAAAATTCTCACTAATATTAACTAGCTTCGTATTTAATAAAATATTCAAGGCATCTTGGTCTGGGTGACTAAAATCATTATCACTAACTAACTCAATCACTTTATTTGGAATATTATATTCAGCTAATTTTTTTACTGACATATATAAAAAGCCAGAGTTAAAATACATTGACATATTCATTGGCAATGTTTTTTTCTGGCTACAAAACTTATCTTTTACCGCGTACAAAAAAATATTTTCGTTAAACTCTAATGAATCAAGATAAGATAGATTACCTTTACAGATAATATCTGCATCTAAGTACAATAACTTATTGATACTTTTTCCTGCTAAATAAGAGATAATGATCAGGCGAAAATAGATTGCAGAGCTCCAGCCTTTCGATGGCAAAGGTAATGATTGAAATTTTTCGTTATCAATCAAATAAATAGTTAACCTATGTTGCGTTCCTTCAATCAAGCGATGAAAAAGCAATTCATTTTTTAATTTATCAATAAAAACATGGAAATGAAAACGACGTTCAGTGTTATAGATAAGAATTGAGGATATTGAAGTACCTACACCGTATAAAAAATTTTCATCTACACCATAAGCGATATGAAAAAAGTCTCCATCACTGATGTTGGTATCTGAGCTTATTTCTATTTTTGATTTTATCATCTCATTACTTAACATCATATGTTCCCATTGCAAGCCTTTTACCATTTTAACTTTAACGCCACTTTCTATAAGTATCATCAATAGTATAAACTATTCTTGGTTTGATTTTAGGTTATTCACGTAGTTTTACACTTTATTCTTTTCACGGAAAACATCATAGAATCAATGCACTAAATGATAATAACTATCATCCCCCCCTGTTGTTAACAAATTGTTGCTCACCTTTATTCATTAGTAAACACAATACCCATAACTCTAAGTAGTCCCCTTTTACTCGTGTAAATACTTTAGTTTTCCTTTATAATCACGAAGTAAAGCATTATACAAAGCATACTCTATAAAAATACAATAAGCTCAATGACTAACGAGTATAACAGTTTTATTTTTAATCACATGGCTGCTCTATGATACAAAAACCAGAGTTAAAAAAAACCTTATTGGTTTTATTTTCCTTAATTATCCTAGCCTCTATAGCTAAACTTATGTTACTAGGCTCGGGGAATGCGCACCCTACAGTAAGGGAAATAACGTTAGTTTGTTTTTTAATTATTATATTAAGCTCTTCAAATAAATCTTACTGGTACATAGGATTTCCAATTGTATTGGTTAATGCTATATACACGCCTATTGGCTTAAACTTCGGTGAGCCTACTTATCAATATATTTCATCTGTTATTGCTACAGATGCGATGGAGTCCAAAGAATTTTTCACTCAAATTCCGATAAAAAATTATCTTTTTTCAATAGTGATTGTAGCTGGGTTTATTTTCTATCGAAAGATAACCGTTAAGAATGGAATATACTTTTATAAAAATAAAACACTACTTGTTTGCTTAGCTATTCTTGCATTGATAAACCAGTCTCCTTTTAAACTTTTTGATAATATGTATCAATCAACACTAAATGTGAAAAAAGAAGTTGATAGCCTCAGTGAGTTCACTAAAAATAGTGAATGGGGAAAATCAACATTAATAAAGGATAGGACTCAATATGATGACTATGTTTTAGTTATCGGCGAGAGTGTTCGCCGAGATTATATGAGCGCTTATGGGTACCCAATAGATAACACCCCATTTATCAATAAAACTAATGGTACAATAGTTGAAGGTTTAACTTCTGGTGGAACCAATACCGTTTCTTCGTTACGCGTAATGTTAACACAATCAAGTACAGAAAGCTGGGAACCCAACTATGGGCAAAATTTTGTTGATTTAGCAAAATCAGCTGGCTATAAAGTTTACTGGATCTCAAATCAAGGTTTTCTTGGTGAATTTGATACACCAATAACGTTTATCGCCAAAAGGAGTGATGTTAAAAAGTTCAACAAGATGGGGGCCTTTAACTCCAACGATTCAAGTGACTTTAGCTTAGTAAATATGTTTAAAGATGAATTAGAAGAAAAAGTAAATAAGAATCAAAAACGGTTATTTGTCATCCATTTATATGGTTCTCACCCTGATGCTTGTGCACGTATTGAAGATTATGAAAATAAATATGTCACTAAAGATAAAAAATATACGAATATCTCATGTTATGTCTCAAGTATCGAAAAAACAGACAATATCCTTGAATCAATTTATAATATATTAAAAATACAAGAAAAAGAAAATAATCGTAGTTTTTCAATGTTATACTTTGCAGACCATGGTGTTTCGCATACCATGATTGATGATGAAATAAAATTAAACTTAAGTAATTCATCTACTCAAGTTCTAAGAACTCCATTAATGGTATTCAACTCTGATAGCTCCAAAAAGGAATATATAAAAACAAAAAAATCAGGAAAATTATTTATACAAGGTATAGCAAATTGGCTGAATATCAAAAATAGTAAGATTCAGCCTAATTACAGCCTATTTACAGAACAAAAAGACAATGATGGATATAATTTTGAACAACAATTTGAGAGACTAAGAAATGGGGATACTGACTTACCCATTGATGTGAGTGAAAAATAGCTTAGAATTCCCTATTTTGCCTATTAATGTTAATAGGCAATTTTCAATCAAGATCAATTATGATAAGTTCCCTAGACAAATCAAATAATAAAAATGATTCAAATATATCCTCCCTAATTAAATTAGTCCTTAACAAAGTTATTTTTACATTATTCATTTTCATTAAGTTTAGCTGGCATGTACTAGCAAATCCAATTAAATTAACTGAGTGCCCATCACTAATAAGTTTTATAATAAAATCTTCAGATATCGTATCCACACTTTTTTCTATCATAGAAAATGCGTCAATTAAATTTTCTCTCGGATGTCTAAGATAAATAATATTAGGGTACTGCCTTGACAATTCTCTTATTTTACTAAGTAATAAATTAAAATTTTCTTCATTTTTATCTCTCAGTATATCCTTAAATTTTGACCCTATAAATATGTTAATATTTTCTTTCTGAACGTTATTTTTAAAATCAAAATCAAATAAATTAATCTTCACCAATTTAGATTTAACATTTAATTTTCTGTTATTATCTAAAATAGTATAATGAACATCACTCTCATTAATTATTCTCTTTATACTATAGTTATTTTGATAAAATAGTTTAGTTAATTTATGTTTTATTTTTCTTTTTTCCTTTAATTCCAAATCAATATTTTTAATTGTATTGATATTTAATATTCCATCATCAAATGTTCTAATAATAAAATCACTTTTTATATTTGACAATATATAATGAACAGTTAAATCATTTGCATTTGCAAGATACACAAAAAGGTTTCCATTTTTTATTTTGGAAATAAATCTCATGATATGCTTGAAATTAAATATCCCATAATCCATCCCAGAAATTAAGTAGGAATCATATTCAGTAAGAATATTTTTCCTTATCCCATTATTAATTATAGAATTTGCTTTGAGATACAAAACATGAAATTCATTATCAAAAACACTAAATTCTTTTTTTATTTTTGAGACTATACTTAATTGCAAAGGTGAGCATACAATAAATATATGATTATTCATTGTCTCCTCCAACTTTATCTAAGAGTTTTAATTCGTGTAAAATAGCATTAACTATATCATTCACATTAAGATTACTAATTCCTGTTGACTCTACTATTTGTTTAGACTTAGCATAGTTTGGAGCACATAAAAAATCCGTGTTGAACCCATCATTAAATACTGAACTATAAAATGCTAGCAAAGGAATATCCCTGCTATTTGCTAAATGAACAAAAGATGTATCTGAAGAAATACAAAAATCACAAAGACTTAATATTGCAGCAGATGAAATAAAGCTCTCTGTTTTAAAAAAGTAAACATTTTCATCAATATTAATATTTTTCACTCTGTATTCTTCGCAGAGTATAATAATACTTATATTTTTTTCTTTTTTTAACTTACCTAAAACTGCATTAACTTGCTCATCACTAAAACTTCTTTCTAGGGTTGATGCGAATGGGCAAAATGCAATTTTTAAATCTGACGTTGGAATATTACCTAGTAGTTCATGGGCTTTTTTTATTTCACCATCTGGTATGTTAACAATATATTGCCCTTCAATTTTACTATTAAAGAATTTTTTTAAAACATGATTATAATAATCAGTTATATGAATACCATTTTCTGAAAGAAAATTATCACTATATTTACTTGGCTTTTTAACATTAAAACCACTCAAATACTTATACTTCATTTCACTTAATAGTTTATAATATCTATAAGAAAAAAACCATCCACAGTGACTATAAGGATCCACAACTAAATCATATTTTTGCTGATTTGTTTTTTTTTCATCAATGCAAAGTACATTTCTCACATCTTTATTATTAGTGAATATGTCAAAGTTTTTTTTAGCAATAATAACATCTATGCTCTTATTTAACTTTTTTAGTTCATGAATAAATGAGGTTGCCATTATTGCATCACCAATTCCAACATTAATCAAAATCAGACATACTGAATTAATACTCTCTCCTTCCTCGTAACTAGCTAGTTTTAGCATATTAGTCTGCTGAATTATTGATTTTATTTTATATTTAAATTCACTAAAACTCATATTGTCACCTAACATAGAAATTACATATAGCTAATGAATATTATCAAACTACCTTTTTTAGTAAATATTTGAGATAATTTTTGATACATGCAAAATATCTTTTCTGATAGCTTAAATGCTTCGCACAATAGCGTAAATGATTACTACTCTTCGCTTTTAATAAGGGAATATCTTTCCATGGAGATGCATTTTTTGCATCTATAAAAGGCTGAGCAGTGGGGTAATTGGCCCATTCATGCCAAGGCTTAGTCGGTCCAATATAATGGATCAAAACAGTATCAGATGTTATTGGATTTTCTTTTTTACCTTTTTGTAGCTCATAGTTGATGCTGTATTGGGTGTTATATTTCCCATCAAGATAAATAACTTTCTCTGTTAAGAGCATATTTAAAATATCCTGATCGAGATAAGATAGTTTCGCTTTAACGGTCTCTTGAGAAAGTAATTCCATTGCCTTAGTCGATATATCAAATTTTGACCAATTGACTAAATTAAGAACCAAAAAACCTGCATTAAAATAGCCGGAAGCAATACTTGGGATCCCTAAAGCATCGGCCCGCTTTTGCCACCATACCTTGTCTCTTTCTGGTACTACTGCTGCAATCTCATCTTGTTCAAACTGAATATCTAATAGCGGTTTCAATGAGCCTTGGCACATAATATCCGCATCCATGTAGATCATTCGTTCTAATTGATTCGAAAAATAATCCGCAATAATAAACCTAAAATAGGTAGCATAGGACCAGTTCTTAGTACTCGGTAATGATCTTAGTTGTTCACAATCAATAAGATATATTTTAATACTAGTTTTGTATTGTTCTGCAAGCGCCTTAAACAATCGAGATTGTTCATCATCAAAATAGTCTGTAAAAACATGAAATGAGAATGAAATATCAGAATTTGCTTTTAATAATGATGCGATGGAAATCCCACAACCATATAAAAAATTACGGTCAATACCATACGAAACATGCAAGCTACCATCACCAATAACCGTATCAGATGATGATAAATCAATCTGTTTTGTAACTGCATTTTCCTTATTGAAGAACATTATTCTATCTCTCTAATTTCGATTGTATTTACAATGACTTTCTAATCGTACGTTCTTTTATCTTTTCAGCTTTACGACTGACTTTTCCAATAAGTGCTTGCTCTTTTTTTAAAATTTCTTTTAATGGTAAGGAAAAATAAATCTTCATAAAACGAAAAATATCACGTTGGGTAAGCCCAATATTTAGCGAAGAATAATAGAGGCCAATTAAATCTTTGTCACGCCAACGCATTGGGACTGATTTTCTCAGTTGTGCGCGGTGCAAATCAATCACGGATATTTTTAAATCACCTTCATTTTCGGTGAAAGGTAAATGGAGTAGAAAATGGCAAATATAACAGTCACGATGATTAATACCCGCTTTATGCATACCACGAACCATGTCAGCAACTCGGCGAATAATCATTTGTTTCGTACGAAATAACGGGGGCTCATTTAACCAATTTGCACAATAATCTTCCAAGCTAATGGTTGGCGTTAAGTCTTCTGTAATAATAAATGAATGGCGGCGCAGCGGATTTACCCCTTTTTGCCCAAAGGCACGTCCATTCATCGTATCGACACCCACTTGTGTAAGCCGATGAATCGCATTCCATTCTCTATCTGCACCTAAAACAGGCAACCGAAAAGAAATCAGATTTTTCAGGACTTCTTTTAAGGTTGTACCATAATGAATTTTGATAAAATAACTACGACTTTCAACCTCAAAACGTAGCGTTTTTCGGGTCTCTAATGCACGAAAAACCTCACCTTGCAGTTTATCCGCTTCAATAAATGGATCTTTATTTTTCCAAAGCTCATCAAAAGGTGATTTTAATTCAATCATTTTGGCATCCTAAAATAATATCAGCTGCCTTTTGCGGTAGACTATATAAGTCTTCCGTATCTGCAAACTTTTGGGCATTTTTAACCCACGTCATGCGCTTTTCTGTCTCTTCTAAACCATTTTGTAACGCATAATTGAGTTCTGATTGCTCAAAAGGTTCGTTAATAACGACTCCACATTGCGCTTTTTGAATAAACGAGGCGTAACCACACACTTCAGTAACAATAATAGGTAAGCCCGCAGTAATCGCTTCCAATAAGACAATACCCGCAGCCTCTTGGTACGCAGGGTGCATTAAGATATCGGCCGCAGCCATTAATTCTGCAATATCATTACGCCCACTAAAGAAAGATACCTGCTGGCTAATACCTAATGATTGTGCTAACTGCTGGTATTTTGACGGTTTATCTTGCCCTACCACCATCAGCAGTGTGTTTTTCTTGATGTTCTCTGGTAGTTCAGCAAGAGCCCTTAACGTACGGTCAACACCTTTACGCTTAAAGTCAGAGCCTACTTGCAATAGCAAAAACGCAGATTCTGGGATTTGGTTCTTTTGGCGATAAATCCGTTTTGCATCAGTAATTTGCTTATCGTATTTACGATCCAAAGCAATACCTGGTGGCAACATATGGAAACGCACATCTTCAGTTTGGTAGTGCTTTTTGAAATGTTTGATTTGATGTGGTGTTAACATTAATAGTTGTGTGGGTTTATCCACATCAAAAACGGCTTTTTCGAATGCCGCATAATGCTTATAACGTGGTGTCAGTTTATAGAAAAAACCTTTTTCTTCAGCAACTTTCTGTGCATAACACACATCCGCAGCATAATAAACATCCAAACCAGGCATCTTATTAAAGCCAACAATACGGTCAACAGGGTGCTGCTTAATATTTGCGAGTACCCAGTCACAATATTGTGCATTTCGACCATGATTGGTGCTTGAAGACACGGGGACAATGACAACCTCAAACCCATCAGGTTTTTCGCCTTCCCATGATTGGGTATACACTCGAATATGATGACCCCGTGATTGGCATTCTGTCGCAATGCGCAAAAAATCGCGCTGTAAACCACCAAAAGGGAAGTATTTATACAAGCAAAATGCCAATTTCATATTAATACCTTGTCATCATGGAACGGATATTCATTGGCAACAATTTTTCCGTTGCTTTAATCACATCTGAGGCAGGAATAATCGAAAGATATTTTTTATTTCTATCCAATTCATCCCGTGGTGGCATTGCTTCGTAATCACCCGCCCAAAATTGTACTGCATTATCCGTCCATGGGCGCCAAAATATGTGATTAGTTGCGCCAAAAAGACACACAATTGGTGTATTTACAGCTGCGGCTATATGCATCGGTGCTGAATCTACACCAATAAATAATGCAGCATGGGCAATCAATGCGCCAAGTTCAGGAAACGTCGTTTTACCCGCTAATTCAATCACTGGCTTTGTTCGGCAACCATTCGCAATATTATTGACACATTCAAGATCTTCCTTGCTTGGCCCAGAAGTTAATACCACTTGGTAACCACGCGATTGCAATGCATCAATGACTTCAGAGAATTTCTCATCATCCCAGCACTTAAAAATTTGCCGCGCTGTTGGCTGAATAACCACATAGCTGCTATGCACGCCTAAGTCTAATAGCCTTTGGTCAATATTTTTCCAATCATCCGCTGTGTAAGACATCGTTAGATTTGTTTTAAGTTCTTTTAATTCTAACGGTTTAAGCACGGATAAATTATTTAAAACAACATGCTCCCCTTCGGGGATAGTTAAATGCGTGAAGCTGTTACGCCAATATTTAGAATCACGATGACTAAACTGGTGCGAAATTTTTGTTCCCGCAGGAATTGAACGCACCAGTAAACTTACCATCCACTGATCTGCTAAATTAACAACCAAATCGTATTTATTTTTACGCAGCACTAAAAGCAATTTAATAAAATTGCACGCTTTACTTATCCCACTACTTTTTTTATTTGCCATCCCATATAGCGCATTAATTTCGCTGTTTTCAGATAGGATAGGGAGCGTATCCTGATAAAGCAAAACATCAATTTCAGCATCAGGATATTGGTGTTTTAATGAACTGATAACTGGCGTTGTCAGCAACATGTCCCCATGAAACCGCATCTTGATAACAAGAATTTTTTTAAACTGTTTTTTCACCAGGCACTCTTAGTCAGGTCTATGTATAAAAAGTAAAAGACGATAGATATTCGACAATAAATATCATCATTAATTCAATCAATATTCGCTATGTTACTACTTTCAGAATAATGGTCATAGCCTCCTGTGCGCATATCGCCATTCAATTAAAATTTAGGCAAAAAAAAACTCAGCCTAGGCTGAGTTTTTAACGCAGAAAGCAAAATTATTTGATTTTTGCTTCTTTGTAGATCACATGCTTACGAACAACTGGATCGAATTTTTTCAGTTCCAGTTTTTCTGGCATTGTGCGCTTGTTCTTCGTAGTGGTATAGAAGTGACCTGTACCTTCAGAAGAAACCAGCTTGATTTTCTCGCGAATACCTTTAGCCATTTTTTAGCTCCTTAGTACTTCTCACCACGGGTACGCAGTTCAGCAAGAACAGCATCAATACCCTTTTTATCGATAACACGCATACCTTTAGCAGATACACGCAGTGTTACGAAACGTTTCTCAGACTCAACCCAGAAACGGTGAGAGTGCAGGTTTGGCAAAAAACGACGTTTGGTCGCATTTAATGCGTGTGAACGGTTGTTACCGCTCATTGGACGCTTGCCGGTAACTTGGCAGACTCGTGACATGTCTATTCTCCAAAAATCTAATCAGCTCGAGCTTTTTTGTTCTGGGTATGGCCGCCTCGTCAGGCTTAGGAGCCCATCTCAGCAAACTTTTAGTGACTGAAAAAACCGTTTATACCTAAGTAAAAAATTTACTGAGATAGGCCCTTCTCGCCAAACCCAAGATCCTTAAAGGTGGCGTAGTATACGCTTTCAATCGTTTTCACTCAAGCCCAACAACGTAAAAGTTGTCATTTTTTAGGCAAAAAATGATTTTACAGCCACCCTCGCTCTGCAAAGGAGACGCATCGTTTGTGCCCAACAACAAAATGGTCGAGTAATTTCACTCCCATAATGGAACAAGCGCTCTGGATCCGTTCAGTGACTTCTCTATCTGCGGCGCTGGGTTCAGGATTACCTGATGGGTGGTTATGCGCTAAAATGATTGAACTTGCATTCATTTTTATTGCAAAACGAATAATTTCCCTTGGATGAACTTCAACGCGGTTTAATGTGCCCTTAAACATTTCTTCATAACAAATAATTTGATTTTGAGTATTTAAAAATAACACAATAAAGACTTCGCGTTCTTGCCCCGCAAACAAATCAAGCAATCTAGATTTTAGGAGGTCAGGCCCACTCATTACATCCTCATGCAGAAATTGCTCCGAAAAAAAACGACGAGCCAACTCGCTAATGGCTTGCAACTGCGTGAATTTACAGCTTCCCATACCTTTACATTGTATTAGCTTCGTATAATCGGCTTGAATTAATAAATACAAAGAACCGAACTCCTTAATTAGCCGTTCAGCAAGTTTCAAAACTGGCTCTCCTTGACTCCCCGTTCGCAAAAAAATCGCTAATAATTCGGCATCCGAGAGCGCTGCTGCACCATAAGCAAGTAGCTTCTCTCTGGGCGGTAAGTTTTGGTGTTCATTCATGATATTATTCGTCCTTGAATTCTCTCTCACCACTTTTATCGAGTTTTCAGTGAATCACAATTGCGCTCATAAGGCTTTGCGTAGCGCTTCGCAAAAATAATAAGTTGATGCAAAATCGAGCGCGCCACCTAAACGTGCAATGTGGTAATATGCCGTTCATGTTGAGCAAAGTGGATAAAAATAATGAATCAACTATCACTATTGGGTAAACAGATAGTTATTGGTATCAGTGGGGGCATCGCCGCCTATAAAATTCCAGAACTAACGCGTCGCTTACGTGACCAAGGCGCGGTTGTACGTGTCGTCATGACTCAAGGTGCGAAAGCCTTTATTACCCCTCTGACTTTACAGGCAGTCTCTGGCCATCCAGTCGCAGACGATTTATTAGATCCAGCGGCTGAAGCAGCAATGGGTCATATTGAATTAGCAAAATGGGCTGACTTGATTATTTTAGCCCCAGCAACTGCTGATTTAATTGCTAGGCTTAATGCAGGTATGGCAAATGATTTGCTTACCACAATATGCCTTGCTAGCGCTGCGCCGATTGCCGTTGTACCCGCAATGAATCAACAAATGTATCGGGCCCGTGCAACACAAGATAATTTAATCAGATTGAAACAACGCCAGTGTATGATTTGGGGGCCTGATGAGGGCAGTCAAGCTTGTGGTGATATTGGCCCAGGCCGCATGATTGATCCGCTCGAAATTGTTCGTTTGGCTGGTGAATATTTCAATCCTAAGCTAGATTTACAAGGCATTAAACTGATGATCACTGCGGGCCCAACTCGTGAAGATCTAGACCCAGTACGTTTTATCAGCAATCACAGCTCAGGAAAAATGGGGTTTGCTATCGCACAAGCAGCAAGCCAACGAGGGGCTGATGTGACATTAATTTCAGGGCCAGTTAACCTCCCTACACCGATGAGCGTTAATCGAATTAACGTGATTAGCGGCTTAGATATGTATGAAAAAGTGCACCAATCTATCGCTGAGCAAGATATTTTTATTGGTTGCGCTGCTGTTGCAGATTACCGAGCCAAAACGGTTGCTGAAAATAAAATAAAAAAACAAGGCGATGAGTTCACGATTACACTGGTGAAAAACCCAGACATTGTCGCAAGTGTTGGGGCTCTTACAAAAAATCGCCCTTATGTTGTGGGATTTGCAGCTGAAACCCAAAATGTGGAAGAATATGCTCGCCAAAAACGACAACAAAAACAATTAGATTTAATTTGTGCCAATGATGTTTCCCTTGCAGACAACGGTTTTAATAGCGATAACAACGCATTACATCTATTTGATGCCAACGGTGAGACTCGGTTGCCACATAGCAGTAAAATTGAATTAAGCCACTATTTACTTGACGAGATACTTCAACGTTATGAAAAAAATTGACCTAAAAATCCTTGATAACCGTATCGGTAATGAATTTCCTTTACCAACCTATGCAACAACAGGTTCAGCAGGTTTAGACTTGCGCGCTTGTCTTGATGCACCTATTGATTTAGCGCCAGGTCAAACAGAATTAATTCCAACAGGTTTAGCGATTCACATCGCTGATGAAAGTCTCGCTGCAGTTATTCTTCCCCGTTCAGGGCTGGGCCATAAACACGGTGTTGTACTCGGGAATCTTGTCGGACTTATTGACTCCGATTATCAAGGGCAACTCATGGTTTCTGTTTGGAATCGTGGTGATAAAACCTTTACTGTTGAGCCAGGCGAGCGCATGGCACAAATGGTTTTTGTCCCTGTGGTTCAAGCTGAATTTAATATTGTTGACGACTTTGATGCAACAGAACGTGGTGCAGGTGGTTTCGGTCACTCAGGTCGCCAATAAATAAAATATTCTGATATTTAATATGCTATATAGAACCTACTTTAGGTTCTATATTTATGAATCAAAACAATCAGTCGCATATTACTAAACAGGAAATTGTTCAAAATTTACTTATACTCTCTACATTTTTAAACCTATTTTGCTCTGTAAGTCTCTTTACTAAGAGCAAAATTTTGGATAGTTTGTTTTGCTGTTTTAGCAGGGGTCTTATTAGACATGGCAGAAAAAGCGACAACACAAAAACGTAACAGACGTGACGAGATCTTACAGGCTCTTGCGTTAATGTTAGAAAGTAGTGATGGTAGCCAACGCATTACGACTGCAAAACTTGCAGCCTCCGTTGGTGTTTCAGAAGCAGCGTTATATCGTCATTTTCCCAGTAAAATGAAAATGTTTGATAGTCTTATTGGGTTTATTGAAGATTCACTGGTCTCGCGTATCAATCTGATTTTAAATGATGAAAAAGATACCATCATTAGAATTAAATTAATGTTAGCGTTAATTTTAGGGTTTTCAGAGAAAAACCCAGGCTTAACACGTATAATGACAGGCCATGCGCTCATGTTTGAGCAAGACAGGCTACAAGACCGAATTAACCAATTGTTTGAGCGAATAGAGTCTCAATTGCGCCAAGTGTTAAAAGAGAAAAAAATACGTGATGGTCATGGCTTTATCCATGATGAATCGCTACTTGCTTCTCAATTACTTGCTTATTGCGAAGGTATGTTATCACGCTTCGTACGTTCAGAATTTCGTTACCGACCGACTGTCGAATTTGAAGCGCGCTGGCCTTTAATTTTAGCTCAGTTACAATAACAGTTATTAGTACTACTCACCCCGCCCGTTTTTTGGGCGAGGGGATTTTTTTAAATACCGTACTGTTCTCTATAAGCTTTCATTGCCACTAAGTGTGCTTCCATACCTTCTTGTTCAGAAAGATACGTAATCAAATCACTCATCGTAATGATTGAATAAACCTTGCAGTTATAGTCACGCTCAACCTCTTGTACGGCTGAGATTTCCCCTTTTCCTTTTTCTTGACGGTCTAAACACAACAAAACACCATTGAGAGTCGCTTTTTGCTGCTTAATAATTTCCATTGATTCACGAATTGCAGTACCTGCAGTGATCACATCATCAACCACAACAACACGTCCTTGCAGAGGGCTACCAACTAATACACCACCTTCACCGTGATCTTTTGCTTCCTTACGATTAAAGCAATATGGCATATCGATATCATGATGCTCAGCCAATGCAACTGCCATTGTAGTTGCAATGGGAATACCTTTATAGGCTGGCCCAAAAATCACATCACACTCAATTGCACTCTCTTGTAGCGCTTGTGCATAAAAACGACCGACAAGTGCCAGATCACGCCCAGTATTAAATAACCCTGCATTAAAAAAATAAGGGCTTTTTCGACCTGATTTCAGCGTAAACTCACCAAATTTCAATACCTGTTTTTTCATGGCAAGTTCAATAAAATCGCGCTGATAGGCTTTCATTGGTCATTCTCCTCATTGATGACGATTATGTATATTAAATTTGTTATTTTGCTAATTGCGTTATCTGCCATTTAGCAGACATAAAAAAGGCGACTTTTCAGCCGCCTATTTAAACATTAATTTATTTCAGCGCTTCTCGCTGAGCTTCAAAAATGGTGTCGAGCCCTGTTTTGGCTAATGCTAATAGAGCCAATAATTCTTCATGGCTAAATGGTTCGCCTTCTGCGGTGCCTTGCACTTCAATCATACGGCCATCATCCATCATCACGACGTTCATGTCCGTTTCTGCCGCAGAGTCTTCAACGTACTCAAGGTCGCAAAGTGCTTCTTGGTTCACAATCCCGACCGAAACTGCAGCAACCATCGACTTCAGAGGACTTTTTGCAATTTTCCCCTGAGCAACCATATTATTCAGTGCATCCACCAGTGCCACACAAGCACCTGAAATCGCCGCTGTACGTGTACCGCCGTCAGCCTGGATAACATCACAATCTAAAGTGATGGTGAATTCACCCAATTTTTTCAGATCAACAGCTGCACGTAATGAACGGGCAATCAAACGTTGAATTTCCATTGTACGGCCAGTTTGTTTACCACGAGCCGCTTCACGTTGGTTACGTGAATTTGTTGCGCGAGGTAACATGCCGTACTCAGCGGTTACCCAACCTTGACCTTGACCTTTTAAAAAGCGAGGTACACCCTCTTCAACCGTTGCATTGCATAACACCTTCGTGTCGCCAAACTCAATAAGAACAGAGCCTTCTGCGTGTTTTGTATAATTGCGCGTGATGGTAATCGGGCGCATTTCGTCCGCTTGTCTATCTGCTGGGCGCATGGTGTTATCTCCGTTATCAACTCAAATTGGGACGCATTATACGTCCTTAAAACGATAATGCCTATCCTGTCATCTCTCATAGCGTTATAATCCCATTATCTTATCGATAATAGGAACGAATTATGATCCGTAGTATGACCGCTTTTGCCCGCCGTGATATCAAGGGTGAATGGGGGAATGCGGCCTGGGAGCTGCGTTCCGTAAACCAACGTTATTTAGAAACGTATATCCGTTTACCTGAGCAATTCAGAAGCCTTGAACCCGTTATTCGTGAACGCCTTCGTTCACGCTTAACGCGCGGAAAAGTGGAATGTAACCTGCGTTTTGAATTAGACGGTGGAAACCGTGGCGAATTAATTCTCAATGAACAATTAGCCCGCCAATTAATTAGCGCAGCAAATTGGGTCAAAAATTACAGCCACGAAGGTGAAATCAACCCCCTAGAGATTTTACGTTGGCCAGGTGTGATGTCGGCTGGCGAGCAAGATTTAGATGCCATCAGCGAACAGTTAATGGCTGGTTTAGATGAAACTATCGATGCTTTTATCCAAAGCCGAGAAGCGGAAGGTGCTTCATTGCATGCCTTAATTGAACAACGCCTTGATGGTGTTTTAGTTGAAGTGGCAAAAGTTCGTCAACATATGCCAGAAATTCTGCAATGGCAGCGCGATCGCCTTCAAAGTAAGCTCGAAGAAGCGGAAATCCAAGTGGATAACAACCGCTTAGAACAGGAGCTCATATTGCTCGCCCAACGTGTTGATGTTGCTGAGGAATTGGATAGATTAGAAGCGCACGTTAAAGAAACGCGTAATATCTTGAAGAAAAAAGAAGCCAATGGGCGCCGCCTTGACTTTATGATGCAAGAATTTAATCGTGAGTCTAATACGTTAGCATCAAAATCGATTAATAGCGAAGTCACCACTTCCGCCGTTGAACTGAAAGTATTAATCGAACAAATGAGAGAACAAATTCAGAATATTGAGTAATCTCTCTGTCTGTCATGCATGACTAAGCCAATTAATGCTCTGTGTAAATTGGCTTTTTTTATTTTACTGAAATATCCAAATAACCTGAAATAGGTGGATCCCCCCGCAATTTTGGAATAAAAATCGCATAAACTGCCTTAAAAATCCTATTTTTTGAAAATCCCTAGACGCTCAAATAATCTCCACGATAAACTATCTTTCTTCCCCAAAAAATCACTTACTCAAAAATTGGAGAGTCAAATGGTGCCGCAACAGCCTTTTGAAGATATTAGAAAAACGGATAATTCGGGAAATGAATACTGGTCAGCGAGAGAGTTGTCTAAACTCCTCGAATATTCGGAATATCGGCATTCTTACCTGTTTTAGAAAAAGCAAAAGAGGCATGTTTGCAAAGTAGACATGCCATTGAAGACCATTTCGAGGAGATCATCGATATGGTCGAAATTGGTTCTGGTGCTAAACGAAAAGCTCAAACGAGATAACATCCAAAGTAAAACAGAAGCGAATCAAACTCACTTTGAAGTTGGCCAAAAAGTGAGAGAAACCATTAAAGAACTTGGCGGTACCATGCCAGAAAATCTGCCTACCCCAGAAAAAAGCATAAGACAACTCGCTCAAAAAGAGGCGAAAAAAAAGAAAATTGATAAATAACGTCTATGTTAAATCTAGAAATACGTCGGCATTTCTAGATTTAACTATTTCCCACGGCAACAAACGCTTAATTTACCCATGCTCCCTCATAAGCATAATGCATTGATTAATAACAAATTAATCTTTGATAATTGTTTTATCGAAAAAACATGAGCTCGCTCATAAATTCACCAAATGTTTTGATTTCAATCACAGATAACAAAACAGATCTTTGACAGGCCAATAACGGGTTATTAACATCCATCTTGTATACAAGTTGAATTCAATATAAATACAATAAAATTAATTACCTCTACAGACCAATAAAAAAGGTAAGACTATGTCATACAAAGACTCTGTGATAGCACCTACAGCAAAAGACACACCAGGGCGTTTACGCTGGGGTTTAGCAGCAATATTTTTTATTATCGGTTTAATTGCCTATATGGATCGCGCCAACATTTCCATTGTTGCGGAACATATGATGACCGATTTAGGTATGAGTAAAGTCCAATTTGGTTTTTTAGGCGCATTATTTTCTCTTGGTTATGCATTAGCACAAATTCCAAGTGGAATATTAGCGGAACGCTTTGGCAGCCGGTTAATTGCGACAATAAGCTTATATGTTTGGTCTGCGTTTACCATTCTAACGGTGGTTGCACCGACTTACCTCTGGTTATGTATCGTTCGTTTTTTCTTTGGTGTTGGCGAGGCGCCTCTATACCCTTCAAATGCTGTCTTTAATACTTGGTGGTTTCGTCAAAATGAAAAAGCCAGAGCGGCAAGCTTCTTATTGGCAGGCTCTTATTTTGGCCCAGTCATCGCTCCTACCCTTACTGTTTTCATTATGATTTCTTTCGGTTGGCACGCTGTTTTCTATATCTTTGGAGTCATTGGTATTTTAATTGGTTTGATCTGGTACTTCTGCGCTCGCAATAAACCAGAACAGCACCCTAAGATTTCACAAAGCGAAATCGCATTTATACAAAGTGGCCGAACAATCAGTGAGAATGGCGGTGAAGATGTCAAAGCTCCATGGCGTAAGTTTATGAAAGAACGTCCATTTTGGGCTGTAGGCTTTCAATACTTTTTTGTCGCCTATATGACTACGTTATTTATGATTTGGTTACCAACTTACCTCCAAGAAGCACGCGGATTTTCACTAACTCAAATGGGTGTTGCGGCAAGTTTCCCATGGTTAGCCATTTGTATTGCTGTGCTTACCGCGGGTTCAGTATCTGACTGGCTACTCAATAAAGGCTACTCCCAATTAGTGGCAAGGGGCTACATCGCCATTACTGGTTTTATCCTGTTTATTGTTGGGATTTGTGGTGCTGCTCAAACGGAGAGCGCTGTTGTAAGTGTCGCATGGCTAACCCTTGCCCTCGGTGCTTTAGGCCTGCCCGTTGTGACTTCGTGGGCAATTGCCGCTGATAAAGGCCGTCAATATGCAGGATCAGTAAGTGGATGGATGAATCTGTGGGGCAATTTGGGTGGTGTTATTTCTCCAATTTTATGCGGCTGGCTTGCCCAACACTTTGGGTGGACGGTTGCCTTACTTTTCAACGTGATACCTATTAGTTTAGCCATTATTTGCTGGTTCTTCATTCAACCTGATAAACCTCTAGCAGCGGCTGTAAACCAAGATTAGTTTTACTCATACACTCTAATATAACGAATAAAGGTGCCCTATGTTTACGTTAAATCCTCGAGTTACCTGTTTTAGCCAAGAAGTGATCGAAAGCTGCCGCGATGTTTGCCCATCAACAATTGGCCATATGACCGATTTTGGCTTCATCAAAACACTACGTCCACAAATTGAAAAAAACCAGTTCATTGGCCACGCAGTAACTGTGCGAATTCCACATATGGACTCTTCAGCAGTACATAAAGTCTTTGATATTGTTCAAGAAGGTGATGTTGTTTGCATTGATATGTCAGGAGATTATGACCGCGCCTGTTGGGGTGAGATGGTGTCCTATATGGCACGAGCGAAAAAAATTGCTGGGGCTGTTATCGATGGTTGCGTAACTGATATCAAAGCGCTGCGTGAGATTGGTGTCCCTGTATTTGCTCACAAAGTCAGTCCGCTAACAACTCGAATCCTAGGCATTGAAGGCGCAATCAATGTGCCAATCAGTGTCGATGGCGTCACTATCCACCCAGGTAATTTAATTATTGCAGATGGTGATGGCATTTTAGTGGCTGATGAAGTGACATTGCAAGAATATCGCCAACGCGCGCTTAATGCACAACATGCTGAAATTGATGTCAAAAAACGCATAGATGCAGGTGAAACCTTAGCCGCTATCTCAGGCGCTGCAAAATATTTCGAATAAGGAGCCAACATGAAAGTTGCAATTGCCCAACTAGCCAGTAGCCCTAATAAAGAACAAAACTTGAAAAAAGCCTGTGATGCCATACAAAAGGCGGCTCAAGGCGGAGCAGATTTAGTTCTATTACCTGAAATGTTTATGGCATTTGTTCCCGCGGATAGTGGTATCAGCTATGCGGATGTCGCAGAGAACGTTGATGGTCCTTTTGTTTCTCAACTAGCCAAAACAGCAAAAGAGTATGGAATTTATGTGGTTTGTGGTATTTATGAACGGGCTGAGAATGAACCTAAACGCGCGTTTAACACCACCATTATGTTAAACCGCCAAGGGGAACTCATTTATCATTACCAAAAAACGCATTTATATGACGCATTCTCTTATCAAGAGTCACTCAATATCATTCAAAGTCATAATGAATTGAAACCTGTCGAAACCGAATTTGGGAAAATTGGTATTTTAGTATGCTATGAGCTGCGTTTCCCAGAAGTCGCCCGTAAATTAGCATTAGCAGGGGCAGATTTACTCCTAGTCCCAACAGCTTGGGTCAGTGGTCCTCTCAAAGAAGAGCACTACCAAACCCTAGTAAAAGCCCGTGCTCTAGAAAATACCATACCTGTTTGTGCGTGTGACCAAACCAGTAATATTTTTATTGGGCGCAGCTTAATTTGTGATGCTCTTGGCGTAACAATTGCTTCTGCAGGCTATGATGAAACCGTGTTCTTCGCTGAAATTTCCCCCGAGCACACAGCTGAAACTCGTCAAAAATTGCCCTGTATGGAAAACCGCCGTCCTGAATTATATTAACGCAATCAAAACTGGCACGGATGCTGGTTTATTATCCATATTATCACCAATAATTAACCGCCATTTGCTTATTATCTAAACAATATAAAGTTGGTACTTTACTTGTATACCAATCTATTCCTTTCTATACTCACTGAAATTTCTAATTTTGATACAAGATCCTGATGAAAGATAAACCACTCAGCCAACAAGCCTATACGGCTATTAAACATAAAATTCTCAGTAAGCAGTTTGGCGAGGAAAGCTATACCTCTGAAAACAGCTTAGTTGAAGAACTTGGTATGAGCCGTACTCCAATTCGTGAAGCGCTATATCAGCTACAAAATGAAGGTTTGGTTAAAATTATTCCACGCAAAGGGGTATTTATCCAAAAACTGTCCTTAAAAGAAACGCGGGATAATTATGATTTACGTTTAGCCATTGAGTCTCATGCAATTAAACTCGTCCGTGATTATTTAACTGAGGAACACTTCGCTTGCTTAGATGCGATAATTGAACAGCAAAAAGCGCTACTTGCCGAAAATAATTACCAAGGTTGGATTAAAGAAGATGAGCGCTTTCATCGATTCTTTTTAGAGTTACTCGATAACACTGTCTTTTTAGATTTAGCGGATAATATTCGCCAGCGTGTTTATTTTCAGCCAGACCCCATTTATCGTAATGAATATTACTTTGAGTCTACACGTCAACATCAACAACTTGTCGAACAACTCAAGCAAAAGGCTTTCAGCCAAGCAGAAGAAACTCTGACAGAACATATTCTACGAGGTAAACGTAACTATGTTTAGCGTTGAGTTGCGCCAAAAAGAAAAAGCCAAATTAATGGCTTTCTCTTTTTACGTTTTGTTCGTTATGTTTAACAGATTATCTTAGCTGGCTTTGGCTTCCTTCATTGCCGCGTCTTTATCATGACTATAATGGAAGGTAAATTGGAAAATAATCGCTAAAACAATTGTGTAAGACGAAAAGACCAGCCAAATCATTTGCCAATCTTTAATACCGTCAACAGTATAGTAATCGACAACCAACCCGCTGAGAATTGCACCAAAATAAGCACCGACACCATTCACCATGGTCATAAATAACCCTTGGGCACTCGCACGCATTCGTGTATCGACTTCTCGTTCAATAAATATTGAACCTGAAATATTAAAGAAATCAAATGCACAACCATACACAATCATCGACATGATTAAGAACATCAAACCAATCGCTGATGGATCTCCGAAGGCAAAGAACCCAAACCGCAATGTCCATGCAAACATACTTAATAACATAACGGTTTTAATGCCATAGCGTTTTAAGAAGAATGGAATTGCTAAAATAAAACACACTTCCGCCATTTGCGAGATAGATAATAATATGGAGGGATATTGCACCACTAAACTATCTTGATACAGCGGATTGAGACCAAAATCATGTAAGAACGGGTTACCAAATGTATTGGTTATTTGTAAAACCGCACCAAGCAACATAGCGAATAAGAAAAATACAGCCATTATTGGCTTCTTAAATAACACTAACGCATCTAAGCCTAGCTTGCTCATCCAGCTACTTGAAATGGCTTTTTTATTCACTTCAATTTTAGGTAATGTTAGGGAATACGCGGCTAATAGCAGCGAACATCCCCCTGCTATATATAGTTGCATACTGCTGAGTTCAAATTTTAATAAGCTAATACTCCACATGGCGACAATAAACCCAACCGTTCCAAATACACGAATTGGAGGGAAGTTACTGACCGAATCCAATTGGTATTGGCTTAGTGATGAATAACTAATGGTATTTGAAAGGGCAATTGTCGGCATAAATGCCATCGCATTTATCAACATCACCCAAAACATCACCGATGAGCTGGTGACTGTAGCGGCATAAAATAGTGCAGCTGCCCCTATCAAATGGCAGATCATATATAAGCGATTCGCTGGGATATATTTATCCGCAATAATGCCGATAAGCCCTGGCATTAAAATAGCCGCAATGCCTTTAGAGCTATAAACTAAACCAACTTCAGCACCTGAGAAACTCAAAGTTTTCATCATGTACGAGCCGAGCGTAACTAACCAACTTCCCCAAACAAAATATTGCAGGAAAAGCATGATTTTCAAGCGGGATTTAATGTTCATACGAAGCTCCGTTTGGAGTTACATGTGTTTATTTTTATTTTCAGCTCAGCGATAGCCACCCCCATTAAAATGACGGCAACACCTATAAACTGAATGAATTCGAGGGGTAATTGCAGAACAGTCACTGACAGTAAAATAGTAACGGGCAGCTGCATTGAGCTCACAATGGTCGCTAAGCTTGTACCAATCAGAGGTGTGCCTTTAGCAAACATCCACATACCGAAGAAAGAACCAAAGAAAGCCAGAGGTAATCCATAAGTAAAAAATAGCGATTGAAACGTTGATACACTAAATAAGAATGTTGGTGGCACGATAATAGAGGTCAAGATTGCGCCTCCCGTCACCATAATTGCCGAGCGCATCATCGGATCCGTTTTTACAGCCAATGCGCCACTCACATACACCCGTATCGCATTTGATAATGCTGCACATAATCCTAGTAGCACGCCTGCCCAATGAAATACGATATCTTGGCTATTTAATAACCCTGTCGCCAGTATGGTACCAATTAAGATCACTATTACAGAAACAATTGTCATTAATGGTGGTATTTGACGGTTTACGACAGCATTAATCGCCACTCCCATCCATGTAAATTGCAGAAATAGCACCACACCTAATGCTGGGGATAAATACTGCAACGATGCGTAATATAATAACCCCGTTAGGCCCGTCGTCGTCCCCGTTAACAACATCAAAAGACCTTGTTGCCGAGTTGGCCACATTAAGCGAGCTTTTTTCACTAAAGCGCCGACAACAACAAAAAACCATAACAAAATTGCACCAAGTACCGTTTGGCTACCGATTACATCATTCAAGGAATAACCTGCGCGATAAGCCAGTACAACTAATGTTGAAAGAATGCCATAACTACAAGCGCCTAAAGAAACTAAAATCAGACCTTTAAATTTCATTTCAATATTCACCTTATTAATAATTACAGCATCTTTATTTTATTTTGAGAAAAAGAGTCTTTAAATTAGAAACGCGCAATCACACCCGTGACGAGTTTCAGGAATGTCGCTTTCACTTTTTCTGCGGTTTCAATCACTTCATCATGGCTTAATGGTTGTTCCAAAATTCCGCATGCCATATTAGTTAAGCAGGAAATTCCTACGGTTTTAATTTGTGAATGATGTGCAACTAATGCTTCTGGTACTGTCGACATACCGACTGCATCAGCCCCTAATGTTCTGATCATGCGAATTTCCGCTGGTGTTTCGTAAGTCGGGCCTGTCCACCATGCGTAAACCCCTTCACGTACAGAAACACCCTGCTCAGAAGCAACATCTTTGATTGTTTGGCGTAACTCTTTGTTGTATACCTCGCTCACATCCAAGAAACGAACACCCAACTCAGGGTTATTCGGCCCCATTAATGGATTATTTGCTGTCAGGTTAATGTGATCGGTAATAATCATCAGGTCACCTGGGTTAAAATCGGTATTTACCGCGCCACAGGCGTTAGTGATAATTAATTTTTCAACACCGAGTGCTTTCATCAAACGCACAGGGAAAGTCACTTGGTCTAATGAAAAACCTTCGTAATAGTGAAAACGGCCTTTCATCGCAACTACCGTTTTGCCAGCAATCGTACCAATCACTAATTCATTCGCATGGCCAACAGCCTCAGACTTAGCAAAATGAGGCACTTCGCTATAAGGAATATGAACCGCATTCTCTAGCGTATCTGCAAATGGGCCCAATCCAGAGCCTAAAATAATCCCAACAGTTGGCTTTAATTCCGTACGTGACTGAATAAATTTCAGGCTTTCTAAAATATCTTTCGTCTGGTGCATGGCTATCTCCAAATTAAAATCGAATACTGATTGTTGAAATCGATCATAGCGTAATTTAGAAACATAACAGCGATCTTAATCTCATTTTAAGAAAAAGATTTTAGGTATGATGTGCGGCATAATGCAGAACTTTATATATAGATTTGCTAATCTTAAGCCTAATGGTTGGAACGAAAAGGAGTGGGGCGCTTGTTACATACATTATTAAATGAATTTCGCACCTCAAAAAATTCAAAAACACAAAAACTGAAAGTGCTTTACCGATTAGTTCTCAATCACGGGCCAATTCGAGCCGAGATGCTCGCTACACTCGCGAGTATGAAGCCAGCCACCTGTGCAAGATTGCTAGATGAGCTGAGTAAATGCCAATTAATTTCAACCTCTGAGCTGGGTGAATCCACAGGAGGACGTAAGCCCATTTTGTACAGTATCAACCCTGCGGATGGTTACCTTGTTGGTATTGAAATGAGTGATATCTATTCCACCATTGTTTTACAAAACCTAAAACTCGAAATTCTAGGGATGGTGAAAGTCAAATATGAGCACCTTGAAACGGCTGAGAACATGCTCGATCATCTGCTTAGTAAAGTTGACTCCCTCCTTGCAGGACATCAACTAAGTGTAGAAAACCTGCTCGGTATCGGCATTGCTATCGACCATATTTTAGAGCGTGACAAACTCCCCTATCATCAATATAACTCGCGCATCAAAGGGCTCTATAACTACATCACGCAAAAAGTACCGTGCTTTGTGCTACTGGGAAGCGGGATCAGTTTTGCCGCATTCGCCGAATACCGTTTACATTATACGTCTGATAGCCAACGATTTTTATTTACCACCTGCGACACGGACATTCGCAGTTGCACGATCATCAATAATCATTACGCACCCGCACCAATTAGCACTGCGCAGGCATTTGGCCATACAACGATTGATATTAATGGGCAACGCTGTGAATGTGGCTCGTTTGGCTGTTTAAAGCAATACAGCTCGTTGTCCGCCATAAAATCTCGGGTGATCCAACAACTCCGATTAGGTAAAAGCTCGGTCATTAATGATCTTGTTAATAATGAAGCAGATATTAACTACCACACAATTTTCCAAGCGCTGACATTAAACGACACCATTTGTCTCGAAGCTCTTGAAGAAGCGGCTTATTATTATGGAATCGCTATCGCGAATGCTATTTTAACGACTCAAGCAGATGTCGTTGTTTGTGGTGGAACCTTAACACCAAAAAATCATTTCTTTGAGATGACGAAAAAGTCCGTTGAAGAAAAATTAGCCGCCTTCCCTCATATCAAAACACGTATTTATGCAGCTAATGACTCTTATGAAATTGTCGCACAAGGTGCTGGGGGAATGGTAATGGAAAATTACCTTTCAGATTAACGACTTCTTTCATTAAGAGGGATAGAGTGTAGAATAAATCCACTATTTTATACTCTATCACGCAAAATGAGGGGATCATGATCGAATTTGAGCATATCAACGATGCTGTAATATCACCGATATTACAGCAACTTTACAGCAAATCTCCTCTCGTTCACTGCATGACCAATGATGTCGTTCAAACCTTTACCGCAAATGTTCTGTTAGCGCTAAATTGTTCCCCTGCCATGGTCATTGAACCTGAAGAAGCTGAGCAATTTGCTGCCATAGCAAACAGTTTATTAATTAATGTGGGAACACTCACGACGGATAGGCAACAAGCAATGAAACGCGCTGTACATAGTGCAAATACCGCGGAAAAACCTTGGGTTCTTGACCCTGTTGCTGTTGGTGCTCTCACTTTTCGTACCCGCTTCTGTCATGAGCTTCTTGGCCTTAAACCTGCTGCAATTCGGGGCAATGCATCCGAAATTATGGCATTAGCAGGTAACAGTCTCGGTGGTCGAGGGGTAGACTCCCTAAACTCCACAAATGATGCCCTTCCTGCAGCAAAATCACTGGCCAAACAAGCGAACACCATTGTCGCCATCAGTGGCGAAATTGATTATGTCACTGATGGCAAACGCACAATTGCTATCGCAGGCGGGGATATTTTAATGACTCGCGTAGTTGGGACGGGATGCGCACTATCCGCTGTCGTTGCCGCTAGCTGTGCGCTATCTGGTGATAGGCTACAACATGTTGCAACCGCTTGTGCACTAATGAAACAGGCAGGGGAAACGGCGACACAGCGCTGTCGCGGTACTGGTAGCTTTATCCATGAGTTTTTAGATGCACTTTATCAATTAAACCCATAAATTCACCGATAAGAAAACTCAATTTAGTCTATAACCGAGTTTTCTTACCTCGCAACTTTCTAGACCAATGGCGAAAGTTATCCCTAAAACGAATAAACCGATAAGCCCCGTTTTTTTTGTCTGGCTCAATACCATAAAAACGTTTTAAGGCGATTAAATCATTTGCTTTACATATGGTTAAATTTCCGTAATCAGACAAATCAATCACTTTCAGTCCATTCTCTGTCAAAACAAAGTTTCCTGCATGAATATCATTAGAAGATAAACCATAGCGATGAAGTTGGTCGATAACCGATTTCATTTCAGCATAATAAGGTGTTAGATCATCCAATTCTGATAGGACAGTTCCTTCAACATATTCAGCAATAATCCACGTTTCAACTGATTCACGGCATTGCATTTTTTCTGCCACAAAATAGATGTCATTTGTAACAGTGCAGCCCTGATTTTGTGCGGAGACTAAACGCATTAATAAACGTGAATAAAATGGGCCAGATAACATACGCATTACTCTTTTTTCAATGCGTTTATCCCGCTCTTTTTCACATTTGATAATATAATTTTGGCCATTTAGTTGAATACGTTCGACACTTCGTTCTGCATTTCCACTGCCTAAATCTTTACCAACAATTCGTCCATCAATATAGTCAGTCATGACTTGCCAAAAATCAATTTCACCTGCTTTTTGGTAAGTTATGAAGTCACCTCTTTGTTTTTTTATAACTTTTTGCATGACAGAGCGCCCGCTTTTTAATCAATCGGCGGATGCTAACAAATGAAAAAAGACATTTCTTAGCGATTCTTGCAAAAATGGTTCAAAAATAAAGAAGTTGTGGAATACCGCACAAAATGAGCGGTTTTTAGGAAGGAAAAGGTGAAAAATAGGCTGGCAAACTGCCAACCCATTCTTACTATTAATATTTAGTCATTACCAAATAAATCACGGGTATAGACTTTGTCTGCCACATCTTCGATTTCAGGCACCATACGGTTGGCTAAAATAATGTCGCACTGCGCTTTAAATTCAGCTAAGTCATTGACCACTTTTGAACGGAAAAACTCGGTTTCTTTCATCACAGGCTCATACACCACCACTTCAATGCCTTTGGCTTTGATGCGCTTCATGATGCCCTGCACCGCAGAAGCACGGAAATTATCTGACCCTGCTTTCATCACTAAGCGATAGACACCGACTTTACGTGGTGCTTTGGCAATAATTGCGTCCGAAATGAAGTCTTTACGCGTGCGGTTGGATTCGACAATCGCGTTAATCAGGTTGTTCGGCACATCATCGTAGTTAGCCAGCAATTGCTTGGTATCTTTCGGTAAACAATAACCGCCGTAACCGAATGATGGGTTATTATAATGACTGCCAATACGCGGGTCTAACGAAACACCTTCAATAATTTGGCGTGCATTTAAACCGCGGCTTTCTGCGTAAGTGTCTAGCTCATTAAAATACGCCACTCGCATCGCTAAGTAAGTGTTAGCGAACAACTTAATGGCTTCGGCTTCAGTTCCATCAGTAAATAACACCGGAACATCTTTTTTGATGGCGCCTTCCAGCAACAAATCGGCAAAAATTTGCGCGCGCTCAGAACGCTCACCGACCACAATACGGGACGGGTGCAAGTTATCCCATAATGCGCGGCCCTCACGTAGAAATTCTGGAGAGAAAATCACGTTGGTATAACCAAATTCTTCCCGTAAACGTGCGGTAAAACCGACAGGAATGGTCGATTTCACGATAATCGTGGCGGTTGGGTTGATTTCATTTACATCATGAATAACCGATTCCACCGATTTAGTATTGAAATAGTTAGTTTTTGGGTCATAGTCTGTTGGCGTAGCAACAATAACGTACTGCGCACCCGTATAAGCTTCCACTTTATCTTCCGTGGCGCGGAAATTCAGTGTTTTTTCCGTTAAAAACTGCTCAATCTCCGTGTCGACAATGGGTGATTGGTGGTTGTTTAACATCGCCACTTTTTCGGGAATGATGTCCACAGCAACCACTTCGTGGTGTTGTGACAGTAACATGGCGTTAGATAGACCGACGTAGCCAGTCCCTGCGATTGCTATTTTCAAACTTGCCTCTCAAATCCTGCTACGGATATTACAGGTTGTTGATATTATTGATGGTAATAAGAACGATACCAATCAACAAACGCCTGAACACCCTGTTCAATAGAAACCTGTGGGCGATAACCTGTTACATTAAACAGGTCTTCTGTATCTGCCCACGTTGTGTACACATCCCCAGCTTGCATCGGTAAAAAGTTTTTAATTGCTTCTTTTCCAAGGGCTTTTTCTAACGCAGAAATAAACTCAATCAACTTAACGGGCTGGCCGTTACCAATATTATAGATGCGATACGGTGCGCTGCTTTGCGCTGGTGATGTCGAATGATTGTTTGGGTCTGCTTGAGGGATTATATCGGAAATTCGTATCACCCCTTCGACAATATCATCAACAAAAGTGAAATCACGGCTCAGATTGCCGTTATTATAAACATCAATAGCTTCGCCCGCTAAAATGGCTTTAGTAAATTTAAATAACGCCATATCAGGACGTCCCCATGGCCCATATACCGTAAAGAAGCGCAAACCTGTTGTTGGTAACTGATATAGGTGTGAATAGGAATGGGACATTAATTCATTGGCTTTCTTTGTTGCGGCATACAATGAAATGGGGTGATCTGTAGGCATGTCCGTGGTAAATGGCGCATTATCCGTCACACCGTACACAGAACTAGAAGAAGCATACACCAGATGCTTCACTTTCGCTTGACGGCAGCCTTCTAAAATCGATAAATGCCCAGTTAAGTTGCTGTCCGCGTAAGCAAATGGATTTTCTAACGAGTAACGCACACCAGCTTGAGCGGCAAGGTGGATCACTCGGTCAAACTGCTCTTGGGTACATAGTACTCTGACCGTTTCACGATCCGTCAAATCAAGGTGAATAAAGCGAAATAAGGGGTGTTGCTCTAATAAATGTAAACGAGATTGTTTAAGGCCCTGATCGTAATAGGCATTTAGGTTATCAATTCCAACGACTTCATGCCCATTTTCTAATAAACGCTGACACAATCTAAAACCAATAAAACCCGCACTTCCCGTGACCAAGTATTTCATATTTATCGTCTTCTAGCATTAAACCATTCACAAAGCTCAATAGAGCACCAAGTTTCACAGAAAAAATTAACTTAATTTAAGACAAAAAAAACAGTGAATGGTTTTATGGTTAGAATAATAATGTGTAAAAAAGCAGTGAATTTTAAGGAAGTATTAAGATTTCAAAAATCGACATAAAAGAAAGCCGCAAGTTTGCTCCAACCTGCGGCCAATCATCACAATTTATTGAGTACCGCTTTTATCTGCCGCTTCCAATGTGCGATAAATGTAATTACGGTAACTATCTAACAATTTTTGGTCTTCACAATCATTGAGCTTACCATCACATAAATGACGCATTTTGATATTTGCTTCATAGAATGGAGAAATCTTTAAGTTTGCTCTTTCCAGCAAAATTCCACCCAAGAATGAAATATCGGTTAATTCCCCTGTTTTGATTGCAGTACCTGATTTTAAATTGTCCCGCAATGTAAATTGCGTTAAATACGCAGGGGATGAAAATGGTGAATCGTACTGATTTAGGCTAATACCTGGTTGATGGTCCCCAAAATATAAAAACATTAACGGGCGGTCGCGCTTATCAATAAACTCAGCGAAATCTCGCATCGCCCCATCGGACGCGGTAATTTTTTCCATATAGTGGCTAAATTCACCAGCTGCATCTTGATGCTTAATTTTATCTTTTATACCGAAATCATCACTATGTGTTTCTTTATAAGGCCCATGTTCATACATGGTTAAAGAGAAAATAAAGACTGGCTTATCCGTTTCTTTTGCTAAGATTTCTTTGACGTACTTCAGCATGTCGTCCGTGCTAATAGTCCATAGATTATCTTGTAATTTCCCTGGGTAGCCAAGTTCCTGGGGCTGAATAATTCTATCCACACCTAATGTTTCATATGCATGACCCGAATGATAAGCCCCTTTATTAAATGGCGTCAGCACAACAGTATAATAACCATTGGCTTTCATTTCTTTAAATAAGCTATTTTTCAAGTTATCGACAATAAAGTAAAACACACCACTTTTTTGTGCCCCGAAATCATCACTATTTAACCCAGTTAACGCTGAAAACTCAGATAACCAAGTGCCACCACCAAAGGTTTGGACTCGCATTTGACTATGAGCAGTGACCCCAGCATCCTGCTGGAACATAAATAAATTAGGGAGTTTCGTGCCTTCTGGCAAATCATAAATGTGCGGGTCAACCGTTGATTCTTGCAGTAATAAAACAATGTCTGGCTTTTCTGACGAGGTGCTATTGTTTAATGAGACTGTCGCCGCTTTTTCGATAAAGTAGTCAGCGGTACCCACAAACTCAGGAGATTGGTAACTGGAATTTTTTGCGGACATAATGATATTAGTCACAGTCCCGCGGCCTTTTGGCAACGTCTGGGACCATCGGTCATAATAATGGGAGCTAGCAAAATTAGCGCCAAAATAACCCACAACAACCAGTATCACACCTAAAATGCGTGAAACATGTGATTTGCTCGACTTAATTAAACGCCAACTAATGGCACCATTAACGACCAGTAGAATTAATAGCCCAACTAGCGCAACACCTGCTAACCAATAATGGCTTAACGTGCCCATATTAGAGGTGTCTGTCATAATATTAATATCAGTGAAGAAAAGCTGTTCTTTGTAATAATGGACTTTTAACTGATTTAGGAATTTTATGATAATAAACAGGGTACTGGTAATTACGACAGAAAATAACCAGCGTGCGGTTAATACCATTAAAATACCAAATAACACAGCATATACACTGAGCGATATGAGTGCAGGATAAATCACGCTACCTTTCTCAAACACCAAGAAAAGAGAGCCAATAAAGATCAATGCTAGATAAAAGCCTGCAAATAACTTTTTCTTCATCAGTTTTACCACAAGTTTAATATGAGGGGTTTGCTATGAGGCACCACTATAGCGGATCAAAACACTCAATTTATTCAACGAAAATGCCTTTATCTCGTAAATAGTGACCATCGCCTTTACGACGAGTAAAACCGCTTTTGTCAAAAAACTCAAGAATTTGTATCGCAAGTTTTCGACCAATCCCTAACTCATTACGAAAATCAGCAGCAAAAATGACGTCATTTTCCAAACAATGACGGTGGATTAGTGATGCGAAATGATTAATTTGCTCATGGCTATAATAACGATCACGAACGATAGCGGTAATTAACCCCATTTGAGCCGCTTTTTTGAGTACTCGGCGCATAGCCTCTTCTTCATGCCCAGTTTCTACTGCTAAATCACGTACCCACCATGCCTCATTGCGCGTCAATAAAGGGAAAATTTGTTGCCAAATCACTTCCTGCTGGGCATCAAAAATAAGT
The DNA here is from genome assembly GCF_041953405.1 of Providencia xihuensis. Classification (NCBI taxonomy): domain Bacteria; kingdom Pseudomonadati; phylum Pseudomonadota; class Gammaproteobacteria; order Enterobacterales; family Morganellaceae; genus Providencia; species Providencia xihuensis. The sequence continues at coordinate 4,427,268 of NZ_CP169565.1, forward strand.
CCATGCTGCGGCATATGCAACCAACCGCGCGTTTGCTTAATCGTTCCATTTTCAATCAAGTCATTAATTAATTTGAAAACTAACGCATCACTCATTGAAGGCAGTGCCATACGTTTTAAACGCGCTTTTCCAACGCCTATCTGGTCGCTATGTACTTCATTAAATTTTTCAAGCGTTTGAATTAATCGGTCTTTCGCAGTTTGTGCTTTAAACGCAGAGAGAACGCTATTTCCAACATGTTCTGCATCCGTTTGCACTAATATGTTTTCAAGTGCATCACCTGTTAACTGCCTAGCCCAACCATAATCTTGTAGGTTTAATTCACCTTGAGGAAGTTGCAACTTGAAATGCGTTAGCTCATCATCTTCTTTCGACAATAAAGCTAACCAATCTAAAAATTCTGGAAGGCGCTTTCCTCGACGAGGAGAGGTTAATCTGAGCACTCTAGCCCCCCCTAATGTTTGGCGGGCACTGATATCTCGAATAATCAATCGGTCATTATCAGCTAACCATAATGGGGTATCTAAAATTAACTCGGCAAGAACAGGTGTTTCCCCTTGCTCAACCAATAAAGAAACTCGCCCAGTGATATGACTTGCACCATGGTATAAGTGGACAGGCTGCCAATGCTTAATTAGCGAGTCACACTCCAGTTCAACAATCACACGATTAGCAATAAATGCAGGTTTTTCGGCCAGTAACCAATCACCTCGGGTGATATCTTCTTTATCAATATCACCTGAAAGATTTAATGCAACACGGTCACCCGCCTGTGCAAAATCTGCAGGTTGATTTTGCCGATGGATCCCCCTAACGCGCACTTGCTTATCTGCGCCTGTCACCCACAATGAGCCGCCGACTTGGACTTGGCCTGCAAGGGCCGTTCCTGTAACAACAATCCCTGCGCCTTTAACATGGAAAACACGGTCTATCGCTAAGCGAAAACGGCGTTGTAAATTTTCATGTGTTCCACTTTGCTGATGTAACTGCTGCAAGTATTCGCGTAATGCATCAATACCGCGCCCATCTAGGGTCGAGGTGATAAACAAAGTCGCATTAGGCCAACCTTGTTGAGATAATTCAGCTTTAACCTGTTCAGCCACCTGTTCGATACGTAAATCATCAGCGCGGTCTGCTTTCGTTAAAATAACCGTAAGATCTTGGCAACCTGCAAGCCTTAAAATAGACAAGTGCTCAAGAGTTTGCGCCATCACGCCATCATCACACGCCACGACAAGAAGTGCATGATTAATCCCGCCGATTCCCGCCAACATATTAGCTAAGAACTTTTCATGCCCTGGAACATCAATAAAACCAATAGCACTACCATCACATTGAGGCCAATAGGCATAGCCCAAATCGATAGTCATCCCACGCTTTTTCTCTTCAGGAAGATGCGCAGTATTTATGCCTGTAATTAGTTGAATTAATGATGTTTTTCCATGGTCAACATGGCCTGCAGTTGCGAAAATCATGAAAGTAAAACCTGTAATAATGTATGTTCATCATCGAGGCAGCGCAAATCTAGCCACAGTTTCCCATCTTTCATTCGTCCAATCACAGGTTCAGATAGTTGACGCCAATGAGACGCTAACTGCTCCAATGTACCGCCTTTACCATTGAGAGGCGCAAAGGTAATCGCAAAGCTTGGCAATCTATCAATAGGTAATGAGCCACTACCAATTTGTGACAAGCAAGGTTCAATTTCAACGATAAACTTGTCACCATAGAATGCCTGTAAAGCCACTAACACATTATCTGCACTACGACGAATTGTCTCAGGGTCACGCGTTAACCAACGTAATGTCGGTAAATCATTAGTCAGTTTTTCAGGGGTAAGATAGAGCTTTAATGTCGCTTCCAGTGCCGCTAACGTCATTTTGTCGACTCGTAATGCACGTTTTAACGGATGTTTTTGTATAGCATCGATCCATTTTTTCTTTCCAAGAATGATACCTGCTTGTGGGCCTCCTAGCAGTTTATCTCCTGAAATAGAAACCAAATCAACACCTTGAGTGAGATAAGTATGAGGCATAGGCTCCTCAGGCAAACCATATGCCGTCATATCAATCATGGAACCACTGCCTAAATCAATTGCTGTGGGAAGCTGGTATTTTTTGCCTAACTCAGCCAGTTCATGACCTTCAACCTCAGCGGTGAAGCCTTCAATGCTATAGTTACTGGTATGCACCTTCATTAATAGTGCGGTGTGCTCATTAATCGCATTTTCGTAATCACGTAAGTGAGTACGATTAGTGGTACCCACTTCAACCAGTTGGCAACCCGCTTGAGACATTACATCTGGCACACGAAAAGCACCGCCAATTTCAACCAACTCACCGCGAGAAACAATCACTTGCTGACCATTTGCCACCGTTGCAAGCAACAATAAAACTGCTGCGGCATTATTATTTACAATACAAGCATCCTCTGCGCCTGTGAGCTCGCAAAGTAAATCTGCAATTGCGCGATCCCGATGACCACGCATTGCGCCATCAAGAGAATATTCTAATGTGACAGATGAACTCATCGCTTTGCTAACTGCGTCAATCGCTGTTTTGGACATCACTGCTCGCCCAAGATTGGTATGCAAAACCGTTCCCGTTAGATTAAAGACATTTTTTAATGCACTTTGGCCTAATTCATCGTGGCGTTTAGCGAGTTCTTTTAGCCAGTCAATATGCCAATCTGGTAGCTGTCCCTGCTGAGAGATACACTTTCGCGCTTGTTCCTGCATTTCACGTAAACACGTGGTGACCCAATGCAACCCCGACTGTTCAACCAATATTTGCACTTCATCAAGCTGCAATAGTTTGTCAATTGAGGGTAATTGTCGATATAACGCTAAGTTTGCTTCCACCATAGTCACTATTCTCTTTTACAACTTACTTTTCGCCAGGAAACAGGAATGGGTTAATACTGCTACGAGCAAAGCCTTCTTCTTCCATACGCGCATCAAGAATAATTGAGGCTAAATCATCCGCAACGGCTTCCACTTTGGCTTCTTTTTCTTGGTAAAGAATTTTAAGATAACTGCCGCAATCGCCGCAACTTTCCGCCTTCACCGCCGCATTTTCATCATCAAGAGACCAATAGTTTAACTTACCTGTTTGCTCGCAATTGCTGCACTTCACTCTCACCATGTGCCATTCAGTTTCACACAAGTTACAGTGTAAATAGCGTAGACCTTGAGAAGTCCCAATTTGAACGATGCTAGAAACAGGCATGCTATTACACACAGGGCAAAAATGACGATGATCACCGTGTTCTGCACGCGCTTTACCTGGAATATTCGCCGCCATTTGCGCCCAATAAACAGAAAGCGCGGCCCAGATAAACATAGACTTATCTGCAGGTACCTTTTCAAACTCTTCATTTAATAACGCTGTTGCCATGGCCTCTAATTCATTTTCAGATGCCTTATCTAAATTTTCGAGCGCTGGACGTACAGATTCAGGAACAACTGGCATTAATTCTGCAATTATTGATTTTAATAATTTATGCCAATGTGTTGTACGAGGCAGCGTTTTAGCATCCAACGGCGGATTATTAGTATGAATTGAACGCTCTAAAACTACTGTCATATCAATATCTAGTGGATTATCATGCTGTGCATTATGTTGTGCAGTTGCCACTTCAGCTGCAAAGCTAAGATAATCAGCAAAAGGATGTTCCCCAATACCTAGCTCTTTCAGTCTCTCAGCTCGACGTTGGTATAAGCTTTTTAAGTTAGGGAACAGTACTGGCGGAATAAAACCAATGCCTTTTTCTTTTAATCTTTCTTGTCCTAACTCTTCTTTAGGAACGATACGAATACCCATTGCATTCTCACTTTTCTATTTTCTGAACGATTTTTTGAGCATATAGAGTAACCCTACACACTAATTGATCGTTCCTATTTTATGCCATCAGCAAAAATTGCTGCTATTAACTGCTCAGGATAAAACAAATTTGGTTGGGTCGCTACCTTAACCCCTTTGTATCAATACGGGTATTTGATCTGATAAGGGTTTTGCGGACAACTAAAGAAAAAACACCGACAAATTTACCTTAAGGAATCGGCAATTATGATATTGAGTAATCGATAAAAATCCGTTTTTGAAGTATGGATTATGCCTATTTCAATGCTATAAATTATCGAAGCACTCTAACCTGTGAAGTTCATAAAATTTTAATAATATCAAAATTATTAATCATTCAATAAATGTAGTTAAATAAAATTTCGGCTTAATCAGTAATAATAAATTATTACAGAGAAAGAAAATAAAGAGAAACAACTCACATATTGTTAATTTTACGTCCAAATCACTCAATTTTATTTCTTATCTAATTATAGTGAAATCAAAAATATAGTTAGGCCAACATTAGCAATCTAATGCTTTTATAATAATATTAATTGCATTTTTTATCGTAATACATCATCAATGGTCTGATAACCTAACTTATAATCTACCAACCAACTAAGGACAGTTATATTTTTCTCAAAATAATTAAACCAATTTATTGCTCTGACTAAAAATAGCTCACCAAATCAATCGGATGAGTCTATCAACGTCACATCCTTAGGGATATCGCAAGGTTTAATTTTACTCGATAAAAGCTTGGAAAGAACATGTTAGTAGAAAAACAAACTACTTATTTCAGACGATAGCATTGCGTTATTTAATAAAATCCCGCCCACAATGAGAGTATAAATAAAATATTAAATAACAATATATTAATATTAGATAACTTGAAAAATTAACGGGGTTACTATTAGGGAAAATTCAGTCATAATAAAAACACAGCATTAAATTTGGCAATATTTTACCAAGATATCATAGATGGGGTGCTAAATTTTAATTTAAAACCGTATTTATATACGCGACCAGTTTATCTTGATCGCGTATATTTAAGTATATCTAACTATTCGATAGTTCAATAATGCCAAATCATCAAAGCAAGCATTATGAAGATAAATTATGCTTTTAATAACTCAGGATAATACATCCGCTTAAGTGCTAGCTCTAATCCCCGTACTTCCGCCAGTCCTTTTAAACGACCAATCGCTGAGTAACCTGGGTTTGTAACTTTCTTTAGGTCATCCAAAATTTGGTGACCATGGTCAGGACGCATTGGAATAGGTGGTAAACCCGCCTCATTGCGTTTTTGTTCAATCGCTAAAATCGCTTTAACGACTTCGAACATGTCGACATCACCCGCAATATGGTTTCCTTCATGGAAAGTATTTGGGTTTTCTTCTCTCACCGTTGAACGCAAATGTGTAAAATGAATACGATCCCCAAATGTATTAATCATTTTCACAAGGTCGTTATCTGCGCGTACACCATACGAGCCCGTACACATCGTAAAACCATTATGAATACTATCGCAGCTTTCTTTAATAAACTGCATATCTTCAATTGTTGAAACAATACGTGGTAAACCTAAAATAGGGCGTGGTGGGTCATCAGGGTGAATTGCTAATACAACATTTTCTTCTTCACAGACAGGTACGATTTTCTGCAAGAAATAACGTAAGTTTTCACGCAATTGGTTTTTATCAATATCATTATACAATGCTAAGCGCTCACGGAATTGGTCTAATGTATAGCCCTCTTCTGCTCCAGGTAGCCCTGCAATAATGGTTTTAATTAAATTATCAATATCGTCGGATGACATTGCCGCATAATATTCAGCCGCCTCTTTAACTTCTTGTTCTGAATAACTTGCTGCTGCATTTTCACGTTTTAAAATATGAATTTCAAATGCTGCAAACGCGATATTATCAAAGCGTAATGCTTTAGAACCATCAGGCAACGTATAGCCAAGGTCGGTACGCGTCCAATCAAGAATTGGCATGAAGTTGTAGCAAATTGTTTTAATGCCACATGAGGCTAAATTGCGAATACTTTGCTGATAATTCTGAATATATTTTTCGAAATCACCCTGTTGGGTTTTAATATCTTCGTGAACAGGGATGCTTTCAACAACAGACCAAACTAAACCAGCGTCCTCAATGATAGCCTTACGCTTTACGATTTCCTCAACACTCCAAACAACACCGTTTGGAATATGATGGAGAGCAGAGACGATCCCTGTCGCCTCAGCTTGCCTTGCATCACTTAAAGAAACTGGGTCATTAGGCCCATACCAACGCCACGTATGCTCCATGAGTACATCTCCTTCACTTATTCAAAAATAGTCTGATAAGGAATTGTTTCAAATAAATAACCATCAAAATTGGGGTCGTCAAAATCGGAAAGCTGCATTAGAGTATTTTTGACATTCTCTAAGTGTTGCCACATCTCTTTTTTCGCCAATTCAGGGTCACGCTTTTGTAGTGCATTTAAAATATTTTCATGATCAATCAACCACTTCTTACGGTAAGTCGTGTTATCGATATGCTCATGCAATTTGTCCCACATTGGACTTTGTAACCGTACAGCCCAAATATCATCAATGATCTTCGCCATCATGTCGTTCTTACTTGCGCGAGCAATAAGCACATGAAACTTATGATCATTTTCATCATCACTTTCATTATTAGCAACTTTAATCCGTTCATCTTCGAGTAACGCACGGATTTCTTGGATATCTGCTTTTGTTGCTGACAAGGCAGCGCATGCCGCAATTGCGCTTTCAATCACTTGGCGAGCTTGTAGAATTTCAAAAGGCCCATGATCCAAACTCTTGATTTCATCAATAAGCAAGTCTGGATGATTAATGACATAAACACCTGAACCCTTCTTGATAGAAACCAACTTTTCAATTTCCAGCATGATGAGCGCTTCACGTACCAATGAGCGACTGACATCATATTTTTTAGCGATCTCACGTTCTGGCATTAAACGACTTCCTATCGGATATTCACCAGATGCAATGAGCTCTTTTAACTGCTGACCTAGGTACTGGTACGAGCGGTATTGAGTTTTCATATATATGTACAACGCGTTGTCGAATTAAATTTAGTTCTTCCATTGTAGATTATCGTCACTCTTGATAATGGTCAACCAATTTATCCATTATTTTGGCCAAATTAGTTAACCAATTTGTGATCACCTTCACTTATTGTCGGCTTTTTAGTCGTTGTCTTTTAATTTTTTGGTTGATAGAGTGAAAAAAAGAAAATTTGGTCAACCAATAAATAAACCAGTTAGGTGTTTTCTCTCATTTTGGTTGATCAGTTGGTTAACATAAATATGGATATGGGCAAAAATGAAAATCGTAAACGCAGAAGTGTTTGTATGTAGCCCCGGTCGTAACTTTGTCACATTAAAAATTACCACGGATGAAGGCGTGTATGGCGTGGGTGACGCGACACTCAATGGTCGTGAACTCGCCGTTGTTTCATACTTAAAAGACCACCTATGCCCTCAGCTTATTGGTCGTGACCCACACAAAATTGAAGATATTTACCAGTTTTTCTACAAAGGGGCTTATTGGCGTAGAGGCCCAGTGACCATGTCTGCCATTTCAGCCATCGACATGGCTTTATGGGATATTAAAGGCAAAATTGCTAACTTGCCTGTATACCAATTATTAGGTGGAGCATCCCGTGAAGGCGTGATGGTGTACTGCCATACAACAGGTAAAGATATTCCTGAAGCATTAGATAACTACGCAAAATATAAGGAAAAAGGCTTTAAAGCCATCCGCGTGCAGTGTGGGATCCCTGGTATGGCAACGACCTATGGTCAAAGCAAAGGACAAAACCTTGCTTACGAACCTGCCACCAAAGGACACCACCCCGAAGAACAACTTTGGTCAACCGAAAAATACCTCGATTTCATGCCAAAACTGTTTGAAGCTGTTCGCGATAAATACGGTTTCAATGAACACCTCCTGCACGATGTGCATCACCGCTTAACACCGATTGAAGCGGCTCGCTTTGGTAAAAGCATTGAAGATGCACGTTTATTTTGGATGGAAGATCCAACACCAGCGGAAAATCAATCCTGTTTTAGACTGATCCGCCAGCACACCGTCACCCCAATCGCCGTTGGTGAAGTTTTCAATAGTATTTGGGACTGCAAACAACTAATCGAAGAACAGCTTATCGACTATATCCGTACCACTATTACACATGCGGGCGGTATTACAGGTATGCGTCGAATTGCAGATTTCGCCTCACTTTATCAAGTTAGAACGGGCTCACATGGCCCATCCGATCTGTCCCCTATTTGTCACGCCGCTGCCCTGCACTTTGACCTATGGGTACCCAACTTTGGTGTACAAGAATTTATGGGGTACTCCGAAGAAATGCTCTCTGTCTTTAGCCCTAACTGGACATTTAAAGACGGCTACATGCACCCAAGTGATAAGCCTGGTTTAGGTATCGATTTTGATGAAAAACGGGCAGCGAAATACCCGTACAACCCAGCTTACCTACCTATTGCCCGTCTTGAAGACGGTACTTTATGGAATTGGTGATTTTTAGATAATTCGGAGTTAAATATGAAAGCTGTAGTGATAAAAGAACCCAATACATTATTGATAGAAGAGCGTTCAATTCCTGAACCTGCTGAAAATCAAGTGCAAATCAAAGTTCGCTTAGCGGGTATTTGTGGCTCTGATAGCCATATATATCGTGGTCACAACCCATTTGCAAAATACCCTCGTATCATCGGCCATGAGTTTTTTGGCGTCATTGAAAAAGTGGGTAGCGGTGTGGATAGCAAACGTATCGGTGAACGCGTCTCTATCGACCCTGTACTCAGTTGTGGTCATTGTTACCCTTGCTCAATTGGTAAACCAAATGTCTGTGAAACCTTAGAAGTCTTGGGCGTTCATACTGATGGCGGCTTTACTGAGTATGTCACTGTGCCTGCAGCCAATGCGTATACCATTCCTGATTCAATCAGTGATGAGTGTGCAGTGACTGTCGAGCCTTACTCTATCGCAGCCAACGTTACCTCGCACGTTCAGCCAACCAAAGATGATGTGGCCTTAGTCTATGGTGCAGGCACGATTGGATTAACCTGTGCACAAGTCTTAAAAGGCGTTTACCAAGTCAAAACCTTAATTGTGGTTGACCGTGTTGCTGAGCGATTAGCCAGAGCCACAGCATGTGGAGCGGATATCGTGATTGATAACTCACAAACACCGCTTCCTGAACAACTCAAAGCCTTAAATCTACGACCTACGGTTGTGTTAGATGCAGCGTGCCATCCCGCTATTTTGCAAGAAGCGATTTTAATTGCATCTCCTGCGGCAAGAGTATCTATTATGGGATTCTCGAGTGAGCCAAGTTCCGTGACACAACAGAGCATTACCAGTAAAGAGATTGCCCTATTCTCTTCACGCCTAAATGCGAAAAAATTCCCAGAGGTGATTAGCTGGATTGAGTCGAACAAAATCGACCCAACCAAAATCTTAACCCATCAGTTCCCATTCACTGAGGCGCAAGAGGCAATTCTAACCTTTGAGAAAGACCAAAAAACCTGCTGTAAAATTCTTTTAACCTTTTAATTTTATTACAAAAAAATAATTATTTTAAATACTACCCGACGTGATTAATAGGATAATAATATGAATACTCAGTCGATAGACCAATCAGGGAAAGTCGAACGTAGCTCTGGGGATCTCACCAAAGCTGCTGTTTCTGGTTGGCTTGGAACCGCCCTCGAATTTATGGATTTTCAGCTTTACTCACTAGGTGCAGCACTTGTTTTCCACGAAATTTTCTTCCCAGAGCAATCGGCATCAATGGCGTTAATCCTCGCCATGGGTACCTATGGTGCGGGATATGTCGCCCGTATTGTTGGTGCCGTCTTCTTTGGTCAGATGGGGGATAGAATCGGTCGTAAAAAAGTGTTATTCATTACCATCACTATGATGGGGGTGTGTACCACTTTAATCGGGGTATTACCGACTTATGCACAGGTTGGTATCCTCGCACCGCTGCTATTAGTTCTCTTGCGAATTATTCAAGGCTTAGGTGCTGGTGCTGAAATTTCAGGCGCAGGAACCATGCTCGCCGAATATGCGCCAAAAGGCCGCCGCGGTATTGTCGCTTCACTGGTTGGTTTAGGTACAAACTGCGGAACACTGAGCGCAACGGCTATCTGGGCATTTATGTTCTTCTGGTTAGACAAAGAAGACTTACTGGCTTGGGGTTGGCGTGTACCATTCTTAGCAAGTTTTGTTGTGATGCTGTTTGCTGTCTGGCTACGACTGAACCTCAAAGAAAGCCCAGTGTTTGAGAAAGTTCAAAATGCGGAAGAGCAAGAAGCTCAGGTGGCTGTCCAAACACCACCAAAAGAAAGTTTCTTTGCGATGTTCAAAACGAAAGCGTTTTGGTTGGCAACAGGTATCCGTTTTGGCCAAGCAGGTAACTCAGGGCTTATCCAGACATTCCTAGCGGGTTATTTAGTTCAAAGTCTATTATTCGATAAAAGTATTCCAACTGATGCGATCATGATCAGCTCCGTTGTAGGTTTCCTTACAATCCCTGTGATTGGCCTACTATCAGATAAATTTGGTCGCCGTATTCCTTATATTATCCTTAGCTTATCCGCGATGCTGCTCGCCTACCCGATGCTTTCCGTCATCGTAAACGGAGCCAACAGTGTCAGCTTAATCACCATCTGTATTATTATTGTCCATAACTGTTCAGTTCTCGGGTTATTTGCTCTTGAAAATATTACGATGGCTGAAATGTTCAACTCACGTAACCGTTTTACGGGTATGGCTGTTGCAAAAGAAATTGGTGGGTTAATTGCATCTGGCTTAGGCCCAGTGCTTGCAGGTATCTTCTGTAGCATCACAGGGAGCTGGTGGCCTATCGCTATTATGATCATTGTTTATTCTGCCATTTCATTAATTACCGCCATCATCATGCCTGAAGTCAAAGACCGTGACTTAGCCAGCCCACTGGATGCGGTTGAAGAAGTTGAGCAACAAAAAAGTAAAGGTAAGGCCAAATATGCAACTGTCAATCAATAACCTAAACCAACTCCCTGCGGCTATCAAAGTGCCAAACTACGATAGAAATCAGGTTAACGTTAAAATGCTTCACTTGGGTTTCGGCGCGTTTCACCGCGCCCATCAAGCCATCTTTGCAGACATTTTAGCGACGGAGCACCAAAGTGATTGGGGATTTTGTGAAGTTAACTTAGTGGGTGGCGAGCAGCAAATCGAAGATTTACTGGCTCAAGACTGCTTGTATAACGTTGTTGAAATGCAAGGTGATAACTGGCAAACCCGTACCGTTGGCGTGGTTAAAGAGGCACTACACCCAACCATTCACGGTATTGATGCTGTTATCAATCGTATGTTAGACCCAAATATTGCTATCGTCTCCATGACGGTCACAGAAAAAGGGTACTGCTACGTTCCATCAACTGGGTCAATTGATTTTGATAACCCCGCTATCGCCCATGATTTAGTGTCCCCTGAAGCACCTAAATCATTGCCTGGCGTGATTGTTGAAGCGCTTCGTCGCCGCAAAGTATTAGGATTAGCACCCTTTACCGTGATGTCCTGCGACAATATGCCAGAAAATGGGCATATTACGAAAAATGTTATCCTTGCGATGGCGGCAAAGCGCGATGCAGAGTTAGCCAAATGGATTGAGGAAAATGTCACGTTTCCGTCAACCATGGTAGATAGAATTGTACCTGCAATGACCACAGAAACCGCAGAGAAAATTCAATCCCAACTTGGTTCTGTTGTTGATAAAGTTGCGATTGCCTGTGAGCCTTTTAAGCAATGGGTGATAGAAGATAACTTTGTTGCAGGCCGCCCTGAATGGGAAAAAGCAGGTGCCCAGTTAGTCACGGATGTTATCCCATTTGAAGAAATGAAACTGCGCATGTTAAACGGCAGCCACTCATTCCTTGCTTACTTGGGATACTTAGCAGGCTATCAGTACATTAATGAATGTATGCAAGACAGTGCTTATGAAAAAGCGGCTTACCACTTGATGGTGAATGAGCAAGCATCGACACTTTCCATTAAAAATGTCGATTTACCTCAGTATGCAAACGCGTTAATTGAACGCTTTAAAAATACGGGGCTCAAACACCGCACATGGCAAATTGCGATGGATGGAACCCTAAAACTATCTCAACGTTTGTTGGATTCGATTCAAATTCACCTAAAAAATGGCCAATCATTTGATTATTTAGCGTTAGCTGTTGCAGGGTGGATGCGTTATGTCAGTGGGAAAGACGATCAGGGTGCAGATATTCAAGTGAGTGACCCACAGGCCGCTAAACTGGCTGAACTGGTGGCGCAAAGTCAGGATGATGAAAACCACGTTAAGGCATTGCTCTCACTGGAAAGTTTGTTTACCCAAGAATTGGTCAACAACCCGTTATTTACTGAAAAAGTGACTGCGTTTTACCTATCACTGCGTGATAACGGTGCGAAAAAAACCATTGAAGCATTAAACCGCGAACATTCGCTGTAATTATCCACTGATAAACGTCGTTAACTCTCAAACCTGATACTTCCCGTATCAGGTTTTTTTATTATTTTCTAAATAATGCATATACTCACCATCACTATCTATTTTGATGAGCGGCAGGACAACCAATGTCATTATTCCAATTTGAAGCCAACTCCCATACGCCCTTTTTCCTCTTACTGGCCTTTATTGGCGGGTTTGTTGATGCCTGCTCTTTCGTGATTTTTGAAGTGTTCACGGGGCATCTGACGGGGAACAGTATTTTAAGCATGGTGTACCTCGCCAAGTTAGATTGGCCAATGCTCCTACTTTCCGCAGTTTCTATCTGTGGCTTTTTTCTAGGGACTTGCCTTGGTTCATGGCAACGGTTAAAAAATAACTCACTACGTGATTACCGTTTTCTGATTGGTTTATCATTTTTATTATTTACTGGGGTGTTTGCGCTCTATTTCTTCGCCCATGCCGTCTATTCTGCCAATATCGTAATATTTATCATTAGTTTATCCATGGGGTTACAAAACGGCTTTTTTAATAAGGCGGGGACTGTTGGTATTCATTCAACGTATGTTACTGGGATGACAACATCCTGCATCAATGCTTTTTTAAAAAACGTGCAAGGTGATAGCAGCAAAAAGGTGCTGTTCCTCGCCGTATTATCTTTTATTCTGGGGGGATTAACGGGCGGGGTGTTATCCGTCAATTACCAATTCCTCGGTTTTTCTTTTGTGTTGATACTGCTAGCACTGGCTTTTGTCTATAGCCTGACCATTAATGATAGGTGATTTTTTGATTACTGTAATCATAATAAAATAACACAAATGACAACACATTAGGCTTATTATGGATACTATTCATTTTAGAATTGATGAAGAAACAAAGCGCTTAGCGATGCAAGCTGCAAAGCGCCACCAAACAGACCTAACAAAATTAATGCGATAAATAATAATGAAAGTGGTAAAGCGGCTTTTATAGAACATGGTGAAAGTCAAAAACGAATGGCTCAATTACGAAAAAAACTCTGTGGAGATGATAAATGATAAAACTGCTTTGGGAAAAAGCGGCACAAACAGATAGGGAACACATTTATCACTATTTTTTAAACATGCAAGAATATTACTCGCAGATAAAATTAACAATCGATTTCAATAATTTACAGAATTACCACAAGCACCCCCTACTCTGGTGTGAAAGTTAAAAACAAAGAAAGTTACAGAAAATTAATCATTCCTAATTTTCCATTTTTCATACTTTATCAAGTTAACAAAAAAGATAATCACATTCGCATACTTAGAATGTTACGCATTGCGACACGTTTAGCCTCTAATTATTAACTCTTCTCTCCAATAAAAAAGCCTGCCTCAATACCATCAAGAGCAGGCCTTATTATTACGTGACAAGATAAAACTTAGTTTTTCTCTTGCTGTTGTTTTTCTTGCTTTTCTTTTTCAAGAAGTTGGCGGTACCACAGTGGGTGGTGCTTTCTCGCCCAACCACGGGTCACCCAACCTTCGACCATCGCACGAACCGAACCTTTCACCCAAATCGCCGCGTAAGCGTGAACCACAATCATAATGATCAACGCAATCGCAGAGAGTGAGTGGATCAGAATCGCTGCACGATAAACAGGGATTGGGAAGTATTCGGCAAAATAAGGGCGCCACATGATGACACCGGTGACCACCAGCGCCAATAAGCAGATAGTGACCACCCAATACACCCCTTTTTGACCGAGGTTATACTGACCTACATCGCCTGCTTCTTCGTTTTTCAGTACTTTGCCGATATTTTTTGCCCACTTAATATCTTCTTTATTAATGAAGTTATGGTGGAAATAACGGAAAAACATGAACACGAACAGCAAGAACATCGCCGTACCCACGAATGGATGCAAAATACGCGACAGCTGTGGCGTGCCTAAAATATTCATAAACCAGTTCAGTGAGGGGAAGAAAAACCCTAAGCCACTGATTGCTGTGAACAAAAAGCAAATCACAACCGCCCAGTGATTGATCCTTTCAATCGGCTTATGGCGGATAATTTTGTCGTTATCATCTGGCATCATTTCTGATCCTCCCCTTCTTTTGACTTGGAAGTGTCATCAGATGACATTGCATTATGCAAATCTTCTAGAGCCTCTTCTTCATCTTTTTTGGAGACGCGGTTCGGACCAATACCCACATAGTGGAAGATGGCCGCCGCAAATGTTGCAGCAAAACCAACCGCAGCTAACGGCTTCCAGATACCTTTCCAGAAAGTCACTGTTGGGCTAATTGTCGGGTTTTCTGGCAGTCCGTGGTACAACTGAGGTTTATCTGCGTGGTGCAGGACGTACATCACGTGCGTACCGCCAACACCTTCAGGGTCATATAAACCTGCATTTGCATAACCACGGGTTTTCAGCTCTTCAACACGCTCACCCGCCATGCCAATCATGTCTTCTTTGCTACCAAAGTGAATAGCACCTGTTGGGCATGTTTTCACACACGCTGGTTCTTGACCCACTTCAACACGGTCAACACACAGCGTACATTTGTATGCACGGTTATCTTCTGGGTTGATACGCGGTACGTCGAACGGGCAACCCGCGATACAGTAACCACAACCAATACAGTGTTCTGATTGGAAATCAACAATACCGTTTTTATACTGAACAATCGCACCTTCTGAAGGACACGCCTTCAGACAGCCTGGGTCAGCACAGTGCATACAGCCATCTTTACGGATCAGCCATTCGAATTTATCGTTCTCTTCTACTTCAGAGAAGCGCATTACCGTCCATGACTTGGCGGTTAAATCGGTTGGGTTATCATATACCCCAACGTTGGTGCCGATTTTGTCACGGATATCGTTCCATTCGGAACACGCGACCTGACACGCTTTACAGCCGATACAGGTCGTTACGTCGATAAGCTTTGCAACTTCTTCCTTATAGTCCCGCACCTGAGGCGCGGGAGTCAGGGAATTGGTGGCAGAGCGACGAATAATGTCCTGAGATTGCATTGACATAATTTATCTCCTTACACCTTTTCCACGTTGACAAGGAATGATTTAAATTCCGGCGTTTGTGTATTCGCATCGCCCACATATGGCGTTAGCGTGTTGGCAATAAAGCCTTTCACCGCCAAACCTTCAAAGCCCCAGTGGATTGGAATACCAATAGTATCGATATCTTTTCCAGCCACTTTCAGCGTATGAATACGTTTGGTGACCACCGCTTTTGCTTTAATGTAGCCACGTTTAGAACTCACTTTCACCGTATCACCTTGCTCGATACCCTTCTCTTTCGCCAAGCGCTCACCGATTTCGATAAATTGCTGTGGCTGAATGATGGCATTCAACAGGGCGTGTTTTGTCCAATAGTGGAAGTGCTCTGTTAAGCGATAAGTTGTTCCCACATAAGGGAATTCTGTCGCTTTACCCATTTGCGCCCAGTCGTCTTTAAACACGCGAGCCGCAGGGTTAGACACCACATTTGGATGCAGTGGGTTAGTATCCAGCGGCGTTTCGATAGGTTCATAGTGCTCTGGGAATGGGCCTTCGGCCATTTTATCCAGTGCAAACAAACGTCCCATACCTTCAGGCTGCATGATAAACGGCCCTACACCACTTCCAGGAGGTGCATTGCTATAGTCAGGAATATCCATCCCTGTCCATTTGCTGCCATCCCACTCAAGAATTTGACGTTTCGGATCCCACGGTTTACCCATTGGGTCTGCCGATGCACGGTTATAAATGACGCGGCGGTTCAGAGGCCATGCCCATGCCCAGCCTAACGTGTTCCCCAGACCTGTTGGGTCAGAGTTATCACGATTCGCCATTTGGTTACCTTTCGGCGTCCAGCTACCAGCAAAAATCCAGCATCCACTTGCAGTTGAACCATCATCACGTAACTGTGCAAACGAGCTCAGTAGATCGCCTTTTTTGACCAGAACGTTACCGTCAGCGTCTTTGAGGTCAACTAATGCATAACCGTTGTTTTCTTGCGCGACTTCTTCTGGCGTTGGATTATCAGTATCCAAGTAGTTCCAAGTCATGCTAAGCACTTGCTCAGGAAGTGCCCCACCTTCGGTTTTGTACAGTTGACGTAAACGGTGGAAAATACCCGACAGAATCTCACCATCACTGATGGCCTCGCCTGGGGCATCTGCACCTTTCCAGTGCCACTGCAACCAACGTGCTGAGTTAACAATCGAACCATTTTCTTCAGCAAAACAGCAAGATGGCAAGCGGAATACCGTCGTTTGAATTTCCGCTGGATTTACATCGTTCATTTCGCCGTGGTTTTGCCAGAAATTCGACGTTTCCGTATTCAGTGGGTCAATAGTAATCAAGAATTTCAGTTTTGATAACGACTTAACCACTTTGTTTTTATTCGGGAATGACGCTAATGGGTTAAAGCCTTGGCAGATATAACCATTGACTTCGCCCTTATCCATCATCTCGAAATAACGCAGCACGTCATAGCCTTGATCCCACTTCGGTAAGTAGTCAAAGCCCCAGTCATTTTCTTTCTGCGCTTTATCACCGTAGAAGGTTTTCATTAAGCTCACGAAGAATTTCGGGTAATTCCCCCAATAATTCACCTGACCGGCCACCGTGGCTTTCGGCGTATTCGCCGCTAAATAACTTTCTAATGTGGTTTGTTTTTCTGATGGTAATGTCAAGTAACCTGGTAAGCTTTGTGACAACAAACCTAAGTCAGTCAGACCTTGGATATTGGAGTGCCCACGCAGTGCGTTTACACCACCCCCTAACATACCCATATTACCTAAGAGCAATTGGATCATCGCCATCGTACGGATGTTTTGCGCACCCACCGTATGTTGAGTCCAACCTAACGCATATAAGAACGATGCTGTTTTATCTTTAACACTGGTTTCTGCAAGGTATTCACAGACTTGCAGGAAGTCTTTGATTGGCGTACCACAGATGTTATTCACCACTTCTGGTGTATAACGGCTAACGTGTTCTTTTAATAAATTCAGTACACAACGTGGGTGTTTTAGAGTCGGATCGCGCAGCGCAAGGCCGTTTTCATCCATCTCATAGTTCCACGTAGTTTTATCGTATTGGCGTTTTTCTTCGTCATAGCCAGTAAATAGACCATCATCGAAGCCAAAATCTTCACGGATCACTAAACTCGCATTGGTATACGCTTCCACGTATTCACGCTGAATTTTTTCATTATCCAGTAAGTATTTGATAACACCTGATAAAAACGCAATATCTGTACCTGAACGGATAGGCGTGTAGAAATCCGCCACTGCCGCTGTACGGGTAAAGCGTGGGTCAATAACAATTAATTTGGCTTTATTATGGATTTTAGCTTCCATCGCCCAGCGGAAACCAACTGGATGCGCTTCTGCCGCATTACCACCCATAACAACGATTAGGTTTGCATTTTTAATGTCAACCCAATGGTTGGTCATCGCACCGCGACCAAATGTTGGAGCAAGACTTGCTACCGTTGGTCCGTGTCAGACACGCGCTTGGTTGTCTACGGCAAGCATGCCGAGAGCGCGGGTGAATTTTTGTGTTACAAAACCAGTCTCATTGCTTCCAGCTGATGCACACAGCATACCGGTGGTTAGCCAACGGTTAACCGTGACACCGTCTTTATTTTTTTCGATAAAGTTCGCATCGCGGTCTTCTTTCATCAACTTAGCGATACGGTCAAAAGCGTCGTTCCACGTGATACGTTTCCACTCATTGGTACCAGGCTCACGCACTTCGGGGTATTTTAAGCGGCTTTCACTGTGGATGAAATCGATAAGTCCAGCACCTTTAGGACAAAGTGCACCACGGTTTACCGGATGATCCGGGTCCCCTTCAATATGGAAAATGCTCTCTTTTGCATTTTTCGCGCCATCACCGAGGCTGTACATTAACAGCCCACAGCCGACAGAACAGTAGGTACAGGTATTTCTGGTTTCCTTCGCACGCAGTAATTTATACTGGCGCGTTGACGCTAACGCGGTTGCAGGTGCAAAACCTAACGCCGCTGCCGTCGTACCTGCCATACCGCCAGCGCAGATCTTAAAGAACTGCCTTCTGCTGACTTGCATGGGGATCTCCTCATTTACATTGCTCATGTTTACCTAACGTCAATTGCGATAATCAGGTAAACTGTTTTTATTCAACGTCTTCCTTACGTCCCAGGTTCATTGCCTGGCAAATGGTGTAAATTCTTTTTACCCATAATTAATATTATGTATCATTAATGCTAGGAATTCATCTAATGTATGAAACAAATACTACAAATGACTCCCAAATCACCCAAATGATTGGCTTAAACAGCACAATTGTGCAACAAAAAGGCAACCTTAACTCACCAGTGAAAGATTACGTTGCAGAAGAATATCCTGTTGCATTAGTGTTCAATGGCATATCCCATGTGGTAATGATGGCAACCCCAAAAGATCTTGAGGATTTCGCTGTCGGGTTCTCACTTTCGGAAGGCATAATACAGTCCAGTGATGAAATTCGTGGAATTGATATCGTTGAAGGCTGCAATCGGGGCATTGAAGTTCACGTGGAATTATCTAGCCGCCGCTTTATGGAACTCAAAGAACGTCGTCGTAATTTAGCAGGCCGCACAGGCTGTGGTATTTGTGGCACAGAGCAGCTTGATGAAATTTTTAAGCCTATCTCTCCCCTACCTTTCAGCCAAACCTTCTCTCTCTCGCACCTTGATAATGCATTGCATGAATTGAAAAAAGTACAGGAAATTGGCGCACTAACAGGCTGTACCCATGCCGCTGCATGGATATCCCCAGAAGGTCAATTAGTCGGTGGTTGTGAAGATGTCGGCCGCCATGTTGCTCTTGATAAACTACTGGGAATGAAAAGCCGTCATCACTGGCAACAAGGAGCCGTTTTGGTTTCCAGCCGAGCCAGTTATGAAATGGTGCAAAAAGCCGCAAGCTGCGGCGCGGAAATTCTGTTTGCTGTTTCCGCCGCGACCGCACTTGCCATCGAAGTAGCAGAGAAAGCCAATTTAACCTTAGTGGGTTTTTGCCGCCAAGGTAAAGCCACGGTGTTTACCCATGGTAGCCGTATTACGGATTAACGTGTTGAGCCTGAAAGTGAATGCAGCACCCCACCCACAAACAAAAAAGGGATTAATAGCAGATTAAAACGCTCACATTCGAACTTGGCCTTAATAAACAGTGCATACACTAAATTTCAGCTAATACACTGGATGGCAATATTGATTTACTAAACACCTTAATTCATTCAAATACAGAGAAATATTAAATCACGACAGTTATTCAGACTGCAAAGAGACCTTAATTAAAATGTTTTTGCTGGGTTCCCCTTGCCATGATTTTGCCTGCAACGGAATGATCCCTTCATAAACACTATTTTCTAATATAAGGTGTGGGTTATCTTTAGGAAAGTATTCCAATACTAGCCGAGAGAATTTATTCTGGGAAGCACATGAAGCAGCCGTATTCATTGAGTTCGTAGCGCACTCTGTTTGGCGAGAAGCTCTGAAATTAACAAGGACTTCATCACCTAATGAATTCTTTAACAGCCCCTTTACCTGTGAGTATGCTTTTTCAATCCAGACCAAAGACAGTGGCCCCTGCCCGCGATACAACGCAACAAACCCATAATAATCATTGCCATTTACCGTGTAGCTTGTCGCATTTTTTTTATCTTGGCTAAGGTTCAATGCTAACATTTCAGCACTTTCGATATCAAATGGGGCCACATAAGGGTCATATCTATCATAAATCAACCGGATAACGTGATTTTTAATATTTTGATTATCATTAGATATTTTGAATGCAATCCAACATTTCACTAATTTTTCTGCTTCAATGTCAAAATGATAGAACTTTAAGAACACATCTCCTGTGATCTCATCATCATGGAGATGTGTTTGATGCCCCTCTTTCACTACACTTGCTTTAAATGACAACGGGAATATCTCATGAGTCACTAAATCAATAGCATCAACATACATTATTGAATAATTTTCATAGTCTTCAATTTTCACCGTATCAAAAGGAATAATACTACTCCCTTCATTCAGTGATATCGGTATTAATGTTTCTAACGCATTAATGGGATTTAGTTCCAGGTTGGTTGATGCAACATGACCAAGCCCAATAACGGATATATTGCTATTTCCAATCAACCCGCCTAATTCAGCATTCAAATTTTGAACTGCGACACCCACATTGACAGTCCCGCCCCCCCAATGTAATCCAATAATTTGATTACTGGCTCTTGATATAACTGGAGAACCTGATGATCCCCCTTGGGTATCAGCATTATGAACTATTTTATTGCCATTATTTTCAACGTTTAATATCTCAGCAAATTTGCCATTTTTTATATCGCCAATATGCATTGGGCGTAAACCACCATCACCATATTGTGGAATATAAATATTCTCGCCTTTAACCGGATTACTTTGGCTTAATGCTAGCCCACCAAATAATGCTTTCACATTAGAATTTAAATAGTCAAATTCATCTAAGGTAAATAATGCATAATCATTATCGCTAGCGCTGATCCCCCGCTTTAATACCCTGCCCGGCTTTAAACGAACAGGTTCAGTCACTGCGGATGTCGAACTACAAGTCTCATTAAACCAATTAAACCATATTTCGCCATTGATTAAATTAGGATCACTTTCGACAACATGGTTATTAGTGAGAACATGGTTTTCACTACCAATTAAGGAACAAGACCCCCATCCACCAATACGTGCAGCTGCACTTGATAACGCATACTCCGCAATTGTGCTTCCTTCATAACACATATAAGGTTTTCGTTCGTCTTGGCCGATAATCACCCTTGAGTGATTATCGTGCTCAATCGAATCTAGGAAAAACGAAAAAACATTTTCTACATCAGTGAGTAATGGTAATCTAACACGAATATTAACGCCGCTACTCGGGATCGTCATTATCGCCTCATTCATCTGATAAAAACTTTCTCGCTGTATAACGCTATCCCCATATTCAAATTCAACATAACTATTTTTAGGTAAATTAATATGTGAGAAATACAACTTTAAAAAATTCGAATTAGTGCGTTCGAAAAAAAAGGTATGAAGCTTTTCTTTGCTATTTTTTTTAATAATATCAATATTAATTTTTTCATTAACACTTTTTACATCATATATTTCCATCATTGAGCCCTTTATTTAAAATTTAAATTACAGGGTTAATGATAGTTTTTTTATTCATGTAAAAAATAACATAAAAATTAATATTGTTTTTTATTATTTAATTAAAATAAAAATAATAGGGTAAATAACAATTTTAGTAGTGATTTAATATTCAAAAGTGAATGATAACTTATATGTAATGCGTTGCTCCGCTGTTTTTAGGTCAGGTATCAGCACGAATTCAATAATCGGCTGATACCCTCTCAGATTTTACTATTTTCCAATACAGAAACTGGAGAAAATACGCCCTAATAGGTCGTCAGAGGTAAATTCACCTGTGATTTCACTCAGCTCTTGTTGAGCTAAACGTAATTCTTCTGCCAATAACTCACCGGAGCGAGCGTTCACTAACTGGTCATATCCCTGTTCTAGGTGAACGGCCGCTGCATTCAGTGCTTGTAAATGGCGGCTACGAGCAAGGAACCCACCTTCGGTATTACTGTTAAAGCCAATGGCCTCTTTCAGATGATCGCGCAGCAAATCAATACCTTTTTCTTCACGTGCAGACAAACGAATTAACGGATAACGAGTATTATCAATAAACTCAACTGGTTCGCCTGTCATATCTGCTTTGTTACGAATGACGGTGACCGGAAGTTCATCAGGTAAGCGCGCCATAAATTCAGGCCAAATTTCTTGTGGTTCCGTGGCATTGGTTGTGGTGCTATCCACCATAAACAACACATGGTCAGCTTGTTCAATCTCTTTCCATGCGCGCTCGATACCAATACGCTCAACTTCATCGCTTGCTTCACGTAGGCCTGCGGTATCAATAATATGCAGTGGCATCCCGTCGATATGAATATGTTCACGCAGTACATCACGCGTGGTCCCCGCAATATCGGTTACAATTGCGGCTTCACGCCCTGCTAATGCATTAAGCAAACTGGACTTCCCTGCATTTGGGCGCCCCGCAATCACCACCTTCATTCCTTCACGCAATAAACTACCTTGGCGAGCTTGGGAGCGAACTTGTTCTAAATCTGCCACAACTTCATTGAGTTTGGCTTCAATTTTACCGTCAGAAAGGAAATCAATTTCTTCATCAGGGAAATCAATCGCGGCTTCCACATAGATGCGTAAGTGAGTGAGTGCTTCCACCAATTGGTGGATATGGGAAGAAAATGCGCCTTGTAATGAATTCATTGCTGAACGTGCCGCTTGCTCAGAACTGGCGTCAATTAAGTCGGCGATCGCTTCGGCTTGGGCTAAATCGAGCTTATCATTTAAAAATGCGCGCTCAGAAAACTCTCCAGGATTTGCGATACGAATACCATCGATAGCTAGAATTCTTCTCAGTAATAGGTCAAGGATGACCGGGCCACCATGCCCTTGTAGCTCAAGAACATCTTCCCCTGTAAAGGAGTTGGGGCCAGGAAAATAAATCGCAATGCCTTGATCAAGAACAGCGCCTTCCACATCACGAAAAGGGAGATAATCCGCATAACGCGGCTTAGGAAGTTTCCCCAATACGGTTTCAGCAACCAGTGCCGCCTTCGGGCCTGATACACGTAAAATACCGACACCACCACGACCGGGAGGTGTTGCCTGTGCGATGATAGTATCGTTAATCAGCATGATGTTTCTCTGTCTTTGACTTTTTGAAAAGAATAAGGCGACCTTATCTGGTCGCCTTAATACTACTATAGAATCCCGCTTTGTGAAGCCATTCTCATCTTACTGAGAACCGAGATTATTTTTTCTCTTTTTTATCGCGACTGTGTAGACCACGTTTTTCCAAGCCACGGTAAATCACTTGTTGCTGGATGATGGTTACTAAGTTACTCACGATATAATACAGTACCAGACCTGATGGGAACCACAGGAAGAAGATAGTGAACACGACTGGCATGTACGTCATAATCTTCTGCTGCATTGGGTCAGTGACTGCTGTTGGTGACATTTTCTGGATAACAAACATCGTCACACCCATCAATACTGGCAGGATGTAGTACGGGTCTTGTGCAGACAAGTCTTGGATCCAACCAAAGAACGGTGCATGACGCAGTTCAACAGAACCCATCAACATGTAGTAAAGTGCAAGGAAAATAGGCATTTGGATAAGCAGCGGTAAACAACCACCCAGTGGGTTTACTTTTTCTGCTTTATACATCGCCATCATTTCTTGGCTCATACGCTGTTTATCATCACCAATACGCTCACGCATTGCCGCCAGTTTTGGTTGCAGTAAACGCATTTTCGCCATGGAGGTGTACTGCGCTTTAGTCAGCGGATACATGATACCACGAACGATAAAGGTGATAACGATGATGGCAATACCCCAGTTACCCACGAAACCGTGAATAAATTTCAGCAATTTAAACAATGGCTGAGAGATAAACCATAACCAACCGTAATCAACAGTTAAGTCTAAGTGTGGTGCAACTGCTGCCATCTCAGACTGAATTTCTGGGCCAACCCATAACGTTGATGAATAAGTACCTGCGCCATTTGCGGCAATCGTCATTGGTTCACTCTTATAACCAATGATGGCAGATTTTTTATCAAGGTCGATGGTGTAGAACGTGCTTTTCTCTGCGCTTGCAGGGATCCAAGCTGTCGCAAAGTATTGTTGCAACATCGCAACCCAGCCACCTTTCGTTGTCAGGCTCAGGTTTTTATCTTCGATGTCTCCAAAGCTATATTTTTTATAGTTGTTTTCATCGGAAGAATACGCCGCACCGCGGTATGTGTGCAGAGCAAAGTTGCTGCTCCCTGTATCACGTTCTTTTGGTAATTCGATAGTTTGTTTTAACTGACCGAAAAACGCCAACGTTAGCGGCTGTGCTGTAGGGTTTTGGATGCTGTATTCAACTTCAACCGTATATTGACCGCGTTTTACAATGTACGTTTTTTGGTAAACAACGCCGTTGTTATCCGTAAATGACATTGGTACACGTAATACGTCTTGGCCGTTCGCTAATGTGAAAGTTGCAGAATCTGCAGAGTATAGCGGACGTTCACCGTTATTATTTGCTGGGTTGTCTGGGCCATGAGGGCCAATCAAACCACTTTGTGCCTGGTAGACAAAGCCTGGGTTAGTTTCCAGTAAACGGAAAGGGTCTTCCGAATGAAGGGTCGCAGGATAGGCTAACAGGTCAGCCTCATCGATATCACCACCACGAGTATTGATGCGAATATCCAGTACATCCGTTTTAACGGTGATGAGCTTACCTTGCCCACTGCTAGTTACTGCTTGGGCATCACTGCTTGGCATATCCGCTTGTTGCGAAGTTTGAACAGTTTTAACGTCCTGAGCAACTTTATCGCTCTCCCAGGCCTGCCAAACTAAGAACGACACGAACAACAAAGCGATGAGTAGAAGATTGCGTTGCGAATCCATCGTTATAATTCTCTATTATCATCAGTTTTTCTGGGTGGGACAGGATCATCTCCACCAGCGTGTAAAGGGTGGCATTTTAATACGCGTTTCGCCGTTAACCAACTCCCTTTTAGCATACCAAACCTGCGCAATGCCTCAATTCCGTAATTTGAACAAGTAGGATTGAAGCGACAACGAGGCCCTAACAACGGGCTAATCGCCAGTTGGTAGCCTCTGATCAGCATGATCAGGATTTTTGAGCCAAGCGACGGTGACGACGCCATAACTTATCCAATGCTTCCGTGATCTGTTGATTGTCGAGATTGGCAACCCCTTTCCTTACCAATACCACAAAGTCCATTGAAGGCAACTCGTGTTGATGCAGACGAAAGTATTCACGCGCTAATCGCTTAATACGATTTCGCTCATGAGCTCGTTTAACATTTTTTTTGGCGATGGTAAGACCGATGCGGGGATGCCCCAGCTCGTTTAGGCGACCAAGGATTGTTATCTCTGGGGAACTCGCCCTCTGCGGCTGCTTAAAGACATTATCGAAATGCCTGGGAGTTAACAAGCGTAACTCCCGGGTAAAAGCGAGCGTAACCACTGGAATAGAGGGCTAGCTTTATTACTTAGATGAAACGGTCAGACGAGCGCGGCCTTTAGCACGACGGCGAGCCAGGACCTGACGACCATTTTTAGTGGCCATACGAGCACGGAAACCGTGTGAACGGTTGCGCTTCAGTACGGACGGTTGAAAAGTGCGTTTCATAACGATTTCTACCTAACTTTAAAATTTATTACTGATTCAGTAAACGCGTTGGCAACCAGTGGAAACTGATTTACACCTGTGCCTCTATCGCAACAATATAGAAAGAGGCAGGATTGTAATAAAACATAGGGGGTCACGTCAATAAAATGACGCAATCAAACCACTTTTATTTATAGCCTGGCTGACCGGTTTGCCGACATATGCTGTGACAGTCAACTCATGATTCTATTTTCATACTGACTGACAACCTGCTTTTCGTCTGTATTCAAGTCTAACGTTAACGCGAGAACAGAACGCAGAACCCAACAAGTATACCTCAGTTTCGTGTAAAAACCACATCAGCACTGTGCACAGGGAGGAAGATTATACGGACTCCACCCTAAAGCGCAAGGATCTTCCCGCGATCTAAAAATATTTTTTGATCTTAAGGAATATTTTCACTAAATCGTCTAGAGTTATCCCCAGCCATGTGGAAAAACGAACAAAAATTCAAGTAGCCCAGCTAACTTCTTCCTTATAGGCGATGCCTTATCACATTTACCTGTGGATAAAAAGCATAAAAACTGTGTAAAAGAATGAAGATCTCTGGTGAATTTTGCGGTATGATCGCAGGTCTATTCTGATCCACAGATCAGCAATATGCGGTGAGTTAAAGTTAATCTAAAACCACTCTGAGTCGTTTTAAAAATGGCTCTTAGAAAATTCTGTGTTTAAATCCGTACTTCTTTGTTCCATTGACCTTGTTTAGGGGAGCCCAAC